>JACJYG010000009.1 GCA_020636215.1 Lewinellaceae bacterium | reverse complement strand
AGTGGCAAAGGCGCCCTTACCTCAAGTAGCCAGGATGAACCTGGATGGCAGCGGCCTGGAGGCGTTTTTGCTTCCGCAGGGCGGGACTACTGATTTCAAGGGCATTGCCGTTGATCCGGCAGGGGAGCAGTTTTACTGGCTGGAAAACAAAGGGCCTTTTGGGAGCCCGACAGCCAAACTCTACCGTTCCGATCTTCAGGGAGGCAATATCCAGGTTCTGAGGGACCTGGGGGATACGAACTCCTGAAAGCAGTGAAGATTGTCGTGATGAAATAATGAGGCTGCTCCGGAAAGCCTTACCGCAGCAGCGTCACATCCCCCTGCATCTTTTGCCCAACCACTTGTCCGTTCAGCACCTCGTTGTAGCTGAGCATCCAGAAGTACACTTCCGAATGCGCCGGCTTGCCCTCGAAGGCGCCGTCCCAGCTATCAGCCGGTTGGTTGGATTGGAAGATTTTCTGCCCCCAGCGGTTGTAAACCTGCAGGTCATAGTTGTCCACTTCACAGGTAAAGATCGGGCTGAAGGTGTCATTGAGCCCGTCGCCGTTGGGCGTGAAGGCGTTGGGGATGCCGGGCGGCAGGTAACGCACGTTTACCGTTTGGCTGGTTTGCCCGCAACCTTCATACCATAGTTCGATCCGGTATTGCCCCCCTTCCGGATAACAGGCCGGGGGAGGGGTAGTGGCGAAGCTGGAATCCGGTTCCGCCCCCTGGAAAACCCACACGTAGGATAGCCCTTCCGGTGGGGACGGGGCGCTGGTCTCCAGGCATTCGCCCGGGCAGATCAGGGAATCGGAAAGGGTAAAGGCCGGAGGGGTCTGTTGCTCTACTTTGAGCAGGCGGGCCGCGCGGCTGCAGTTGTCGACGATGAGTTGAATCTGGTAGTCGCCTGCCTGGTCAAAACAGGCCGTTACCGGCCCGGCAATATCAACGGTGTCAGGTGCGCCGCCGGGAAAGATCCAGCGCGGGGTAGCGCCGGCTGGCACGCCCGTGGCGGACACCTCGATGCACTGGCCAGGGCAGATGAGGGTATCGGACAGCACGATGGTCGGAGCCGCTTCTTCCTGGCAGACGGGCGTCGTCGTCAGGAAAGCAGTGAGTTGCGACACGGATACATCATTCAGGCTGAAAGTGAGCCCTTCCTCCAGGCTGACGGCAGTGGCCTCGAGCGCTACTGGCCTGCTGTCGAGCGCTTCGGCCTGGGTGCAGCAGGAAGGGGCGTTGAAGCGCAGGTCGTCGGTTTTGAAGACGAAGCCCTCGCTCCCGATTTGGGGCAGGGGGGCGAACACCTGGCCAACGCCCAGCAGGTTTTCTGCCGCATCGGTAGTCAGGGCGAACAGGCTTTCCACGCCCCAGTTGCTGGTCAGGCTATGCGCCCAGCTAACCGCGCCATCGTCATCCAGTCGTGCCAGCAGGCCGAGGGGGCCTCCACCGGCGCCGGCGCAGCCCGCCAGCATGCCGGGCCCGGAGGTGGACACTAGTAGTGGCGTATAGTATAACCCAGGAGTGGCATCCAGTATGCGGGCCTATAGGATGTTGCCATCGGGATCGGCCTGCACCACCAGCGGTTGGCCCTGGGCCGGGCCGGGAATGATGTAGCCTCCTCCAATCGCGGGCCCCCGGCCGGGCGCCACAGCCAGGCTGCCGCCGTCGAAGAGGCGGCCGGGGTCCGATGAGGTGTAGGTTGTGGCCTGTTCCAGAAGCCCATCCGGAGAGAAGCGGGCCAGCACGGCCCGGTCTATGAGGTTGCCGTTCTGCGAGCTGCGGCCGAGGGCCCATAGCTGGCCGGTTTCATCCGCATCAATAGCCGAAAAAGAACAGAGCAGGCTTTCCTTCTGGTAGGCCTGCTGCCAGGCCAGGCTGCCGTCCTCGCCAATTTTAGCCAGGCAGAAGGATGCCCGCTGGTTGAGCTCCTCTACTCCGCCACACAGCACGTATCCATCTGCCACTGATCGTATCTGGAAAAACACCCCCCGGATGGTGTCGTCCCCCATTCGCCTGGACCAGATCACCGTTCCGTTCTGCCTTGATATTTTGGCCACCACGGAGTAGGCGCTCAGGCTGTTGAACCCTCCAAACAGGCTTACGTTGAACAAGGCGATCAGGTTGCCGTCGGCTGCAGGCTGCAGGCTGGCCACGCCCCAGGCGCCGCCTTCCCCACCGTAATAACGCGCCCACAGCGGGTTGCCGGCAGGGCCCAACGCTGCCAGCAGCGCCCGGTTGGCGCCGTTGTTGAAAGCACTACCCCCGCTGAGGATAGTTCCATCGGGCAGCGCCGTGATAGCGCTGAAAGCAGGGTCAGAATTGTTGCCGTAACGGCTGATGAAATTCTGGCTGTTTAACATCGTATAGGAAAGGCAGCAAATAGAGGCCAAGATCAGAATTGCGCGCATGAAGGTCAATTTTGGTGGTAAATAGGCTGCTCTAAATTTAGAAAAAAACAAAAACAACAATGAGTGGTTCATGCCGGCTTTTTTAGCAGATGCCTGGAACTTTTCCGTTTCTGATAACCTTTTGACAAAACATCAAATTCATAACCATTCATGGAAACATCCCTCCGCTTCCAATTCGGAAGCATCCCTCCCGACACGCCATTTTATACCCGCCCTGGAAGTTACGCCGTTTTCTTTAATGACCAGGGCCTGGCTGGCATGGTGCGCAATGATAATGGCCATTACTTCCTGGCCGGCGGCGGCATCGACCCGGGAGAAACAAAAGAGGCCGCGATTATCCGGGAAGTGGCGGAAGAGACGGGCTTGCTGGTGGAAGTCGAATCCTACCTGGGCGTGGCGGCTGAATACTTCTACAGTCCTGGAAACCAGCTGTACGTTAACAAAGTCGGGCACTTTTTTCTCGTTAAGCCCATCGGATTCGACTCTTCCCTGAAGATCGAAGACGACCACACGCTTTTATGGTTGCCGGTGGAAGAGGCTTATCCATTGATGTATCACGAGATCTATCGATGGGCATTGGATAAGGTAAGGTGATCAAATAAATCCTTTGCTATGGCGTGGAGCCAATATCAAATGTGAAATTTTGGTTCACATTTGAAGCGAAAGTGGTTCATAGTGTGTTTTTACCAGTAAAACGAAGCAAATGAAGTCGCTAACGATTCATAACATGGACGCCGAGTTGGTGAAAGCGATTGAAGAAATAGCTGCCGCTACCGGCCTAAGCCAGAATAAGGTAGTGAAAAAATTGTTGCGCCAGGCGCTTAACCTTTCAGATGAAGACAAACCTAAGCGGGATGTTTCTGCGTTTTTTGGGGTTTGGGAGCAGAAAGAATTCGATGCCTTCAATGAGGCGGTCAAGGATTTTGATCGGATTGACGAAGAAATGTGGAAATGAAAAAGATCACACTTGATACTGATACCTACTCATCCCTGGCCAGAGGGGGCCATGCCGTTAAAAAGAGGCTATAGAGTTGGCCAATGAGGTCTTTGTGCCCATTTTTGTGTTTGCAGAACTATTATTTGGATTCAAAAATGGCGCCCGCGAGCGTGAAAACCTTGCATTACCGGAAAATTTTCTAAAACTCCCAGGAGTTTTCATTCAATATCCCACTAATGAAACGGCACATGTTTACGCCAGCATAGCCTTGGGCTTAAAAGAAATAGGTAAACCAATTCCCTTCCACGATATATGGATTGCCGCCTGCGCTATTGAAACAGGCAGTATTATTGTGACTTACGATAAGCATTTCCTGAATATCAGCGGGGCCAGAACATGGGGCGAGCATTAGCCCGCCCAACTAAAGATATTGATTTAACAGGTTCTCATACAATTCCTGCCGCCCGCTGCGCTGTTGGGGCTCGCCCTTCTGCAGCGCTATTTCCGCCAGGCCTTCCAGCTTCAGCCGCCCTTCCTCGAAAGCCTTGCCTTGCGTTGTGTCAAATGAACTGTAGCGTTCCCGCCGCCATTGCTGGTAAGGAGATTGTTCCAGCACTTCGTGCGCTATCAGCAAGGCCCGGGCAAAGGCATCCATGCCGCCGATGTGGGCGTAGAAGATATCCTCCAAGTCGGTGGAATTGCGCCGGGTTTTGGCGTCGAAGTTGATGCCGCCGCCCTGGAATCCACCGGCTTCCAGGATGACCAGCATCGCTTCAACCAGTTCGTATACATTATTGGGAAACTGGTCGGTGTCCCATCCGTTCTGGTAGTCACCGCGGTTGGCGTCGATACTGCCCAGTAAGCCGGCGTCGGCGGCAACCTGCAGCTCGTGTTGGAAAGAATGTTGGGCCAGGGTGGCATGGTTGACCTCCAGGTTGAGTTTGAAATCATCCATCAGGCCGTATTCCCGCAGGAAGCCAATGACGGTGGCGGCGTCGAAATCATATTGATGCTTGCTCGGTTCGGCTGGTTTGGGCTCGATGAAAAAGGCGCCTTTGAAGCCCTGCTGGCGGGCGTAGTCTTTGGCCATGTGCAGGAAGCGCGCCAGGTGTTCCACCTCTTTCTTCATATTGGTATTGAGCAGGGACAAGTAGCCTTCGCGGCCGCCCCAGAAAACGTAGTTCTCTCCACCCAGTTTGATCGTGGCGTCCAGGGCGTTTTTCACTTGAGCGCCGGCGTAGGCCACCACCTCGAAATCGGGATTGGTGGCGGCGCCGTTCATATAGCGGGGATTAGAGAAGAGGTTGGCTGTTCCCCAGAGCAGCTTCACTCCGGAAGCCTGCTGTTTTTCCAGGGCATAATCGGTAATCGTTTCCAGCCGTTTTGCACTTTCCGCCAGGGTGGGGCCTTCCTGGATAAGATCAAAATCGTGGAAACAATAGTAGGGGATGCCCATTTTGGTAATAAACTCGAAAGCGGCGTCCATCTTATCACGAGCCTGTTGCACAGGGTCGTTGGCTTCCAGCCAGGGGAAAGCTTTTGTGGGGGCGCCGAAAGGGTCTCCGCCGACGCCACAGAAGGTATGCCAGTACGCTACCGCGAAACGCAGGTATTCCTTCATGGCCTTGCCGCCGACCACTTTGTTTTCGTCGTACCATTTAAATGCCAGCGGGTTTTTGGATTCCCGGCCTTCGTAGGCAATTCGGCCGATATTTTTAAAGTATTCTTTCCGTCCGGTAAGGACACCCGAGTTGGGGGGGCTGCTGGTTTGTGAAAAGCTCATCCTTCCTGGTTTATTTTATTGAATTAATTTTTTCAGGTCGCCCAGCCACGCCTGATAGGCCTGGCCATAAGCCCCGTTGTCGCTGGCGGGTTCATACGTTAAAACTACTTCATTATTGCCCATTGCTTCCTCGATGGAAGCATAGGCGCCGATGGCCACTCCGGCAGCTTTGGCCGCGCCGATGGCGCCCGTGGTGGAGATCACTTCAATATGGCTGTCAACCAGGGAAGAGATGGTGGTTGAAAAAATCCTGGACTGGAACAGGTTGTCATTGCCCACCCGGATAATGTCGAGCCCCAGGCCCATTTCTTTCAGGATACCGATGCCATAGGCGAATGCGAATGCGATTCCTTCCAGGCTCGCCCGATAGAAATGGGCTCTGCTGTGGCGGTTGAATTGCAGGTTGTTGGCCTGGCCTCCGGGGTTTAGGTTGCCCAACATCCGTTCAGCACCATTGCCGAAGGGGATTATGCGCAGCCCATCGGCGCCGATGGGCGTCGATGCCGCGATGCGTTCCATATCGTTGTAATGGGCCCCTTCGAGGGCCATCTGGTTTTTTACCCAACCGTATTGGATGCCCGCGCCATTAATGCAAAGCAGAATGCCGATGCGGGGTTTGTCTTTTTCGTGGTTGACATGGGCAAAGCCGTTTACTCTGGACAGAGGGTCGTATACGGGCTCATCGACAATACCGTAAACGACGCCGGAAGTACCGCCGGTGGCCGCCACCTCGCCCGGCCGGAACACATTTAGGGATAGCGCATTATTTGGTTGGTCACCGGCACGGTAACCGACGGCAGTTCCTGCTTTTAGCCCGGTTGCCCTGGCAGCTTCTTCCGAAAGCTTTCCCTGAAAGGAGAAGCTGGGGACGGCAGGCGGAAAGAGATTCGAATCAATCTGGTAGTGTTCCAAAACCAGTTTGGCCAATTCGTCTTTTTGAAAATCCCAGAGGATGCCTTCAGAGAGTCCGGAAGTAGTAGTCCGAATCTCACCGGTCAATTTCATGGCGATGTAATCGCCCGGAAGCATCGCTTTATGAATACGCTCATACACCTGCGGTTCATTGTCTTTGACCCACTTCAATTTGGAAGCAGTGAAGTTGCCGGGAGAATTGAGCAAATGTGTAAGGCATTGTTTTGAACCGATCGCTTCAAAAGCCTGATTACCAATCTCAACAGCACGGCTATCGCACCAGATGATGGAAGGGCGCAACACCTGATGCTCTTTGTCAACCAACACCAGGCCATGCATTTGGTAGGCGATACCGATCCCTTTTATTTCCGCCACATCGACCCGGTGTTGTTGCAACAGCTTTTTGGTGGCCAGGCAGAGGTTATCCCACCAAACCTCCGGGTGCTGCTCCGCCCAGCCAGGTTGCCGGGCGATGATCTCCATTTCTGTTTCCGGGTGCTGCACCACTCCAATGGCCTGGCCGGCGCCTGCTTCGACCAGAGCGGCTTTGATGGAGGAACTGCCGATGTCGTAACCTAGTAGGAGCACTGGTGATCTGTTTTAGAGCTTGGTGGAAAAGCATAATCCTTCTTTCACAAAAGTCGGAAAAACAAACAGGCTTTCAAAAATTAGGGTTATTGTAAATATTCACCGGGAGGTGCGCCAGATAGCGGAAGTCGGTTCCTTTTTGTTTTTCCTGCAACGTTTGCTGATATCTTTTGTCCTTTCCGTAAAGTTGCAACTTTTTGATGGCTAAACCGTCATTGGGGGGAAGTAGCTTTGGGCCATCGGTGTCTCTTTACTTCTACAGCATTACCATTACATCACTTAAAATATTCTGTTATTATGAAGAAATTTACCTTACAACTGGCGGGCCTTTTCGCCTTGCTTTGCTGGACGGCGCCCGTCCTAAACGCTCAGAACAGTGGTTCAGGGAATGGAGATGTAGTTATTATCCAGAAGATCGAAAATGAGGACGGCAGCGTGACTACGGTCAAGAAGCGCATCCAGAAAGGAGAAGATGTAAAATCCATCGTGAACCAATTTGAAGATATCGATGGAAATGTTGAGATCCACGTATTATCCGATGGAGCCCAAATGGAGGCGCCGAAGGCGGAAGATGGCGAAACGATTTTTTTGTTCCGCCGCGGTAAGGAATCTGCCCCGGAAATGGAAGGCATGAAAAAGGACATGCAAGACATGAACCGGGAGTTGGAAAACATGAAGATCATCATCCACGATGATAATCTTAAGGACTATAATTTTAATTTCAACTGGAACGATTCGGAGGGGCATCACCAAGGCGAAAATTCCCGCCTGCGTGCGGAGCAGGATGTCAAGGCTTTTCTGGGAGTTTATCCAGGCCAGACGGATAATGGCATTGGCGTGAAACTGAATGGTGTCGTTGCTGGCAGTGGCGCCGAGGCAGGCGGTTTGCAAAAAGGCGATGTAGTGACTGCCATCGGCGGGCAAGCTACTAATGGCGACTATGGCCTGCGCGGCGTATTGTCTAAATTTCAGCCGGGCGAAACCGTTTTGGTACAGTTTCTTCGGGCTGAGCAGCCCATGAATGCACAGGTCACACTGGGAGAAAAGGAATATACCCGTTGGGTGCTCAACGATGAGCGGAATCCTTGCAAAGTCTTTATCGGCGTATATGTGGGTGGAAAAGCATCGGTGGGCCGGGGCGTGCAGGTAACAGGCATTATTGGCAACACCCCTGCGGAAGAAGTTGGCATGGAAAGCGGTGATATTATCCTGGCGATGGATGGTGTCGCCGTCAACGATAATGACGAATTGCTTGCCGAACGCGACAAGCATGAGCCGGGACAGGAGTTCAGGCTTACCGTCTTGCGCAATGGCCAGGAAATGCAGTTGGATACCCGCTTCCGTATCTGCACCAATGAAGAACCGGTGAAGGAAGAGGTTATTGTGGAGGAGCCGGTGGAACCACAAGCTCCCGCCCTGGAAATTCCGGACAATGAACTCCAATTGGCTGAATATAATGCTTATCCCAATCCGGCTTTCAGTTTCGTCACCATTCAATTCCAGGCCGATGCAGTGCCTACGGTTGTCCAACTGGCCGATGCCAGCGGCCGCGTTGTCCTTCAGCGCCAACTCAACAACTTTGATGGCAACTTCAAGGAAGAACTGGACCTGCGTGGCGTCACTCCCGGCGCACTCACTCTGACAATTCGCCAGGGTGATAAGCTGGTGGCCAAGCAACTGGTATTGCTAAATCGGGCGTAACTAAATTTAGAACTTGTTTAAATTTCATACTTCGGGTTGAAAATGCCCCTTTTTCGGTGATACTTCGTTCCTTTTTTTGTCCATACCTTCCAGGTATGCACTTCAAAAAGAGCCTTGTCTCACCAAAAAATGAATCCTTTTCATTCCCAAAAACGAATTTTAAACAAGTTCTTAAATGGTTAAACAGGAGTCATCCCGAATTTTGAGCCCCCAATCAGCGATTCTATTCCTGCCCGCCGCTGGCAGCAGGCGGGGATACTCCTCAAAGCCCGCATACGGGCTTTGAGGATACTTTGGCCCTGCGGGCCGTTGATACTATGGATGAGGAGGCTCCACAACAAAAAGAACTTTAATGGGCGGCTTCTCTCATCAATAGCATCAACTTAGTATCCCTGCCGGCCTGCGGCACAGCAGGCGGGCTCCGCCGATCAGGCGTAGTATCGGCCCCGGCCCGAATGGGCAGGAGCCGAGCATCTTCCGGGATATTCTACGAAAATTCGGGATGATCCATGTTTTTAACCGATCCGTCAAAGAGGGGCAATTCCACCTAAGTTTCTTATTTTGGGCCTTATTTCACCAAACTACCTTTAAAGAATGCGCCTGAAATATTTTGCCGGCCTCATATTGGCCATTGGCCTGTTTTCCTGTAACAGTGATACGCCTAAGGAAAATCCATCAGACAATAGCAGCAGCCCGGCGGAAACACCGGCGGCTCCTCAAACTGCCGACAAGATTTCTCCGGAGGCGGCCAAGGCCATCCAGCAGGCAGGACAAGCGCCAACGGTACCGGATATTTCGGAATTGGATTTTTCCAATGCCGAATGGGGCTTCGGGTTCAACTATGATAAAGGAACATGGACCGCTTTACCCCAGAGCCAGTTACCGGCAATTACTGAATTTACAGCTACCTTTTCCAAGCGGACCCCCGCCTTCAAAATGCTGGGTGGGCTGGTATTAAAGGGCAATGCCGGTAAAGCCATGCAATATCCGGTCGTCACTATCGGCATAGAACCTTTGGAAAGGGAGGCGCCCACTCTGGAAGGCATCCGACAGCAATCGGGTGCTCAATTTCTTTCTGAACCCAACCTTTCAGACTTCTGGCCAGCTCACCTGGAAAGTGCTAAATTCCCACGCCCCCTGGTTGATCGCCGTCGCCAGGCCTTTTTCGCAACCAGTGTTGGCAACCTGCCGTCAGGAGATGCTATTCAGGTTATGCAGGCAATTTTCATTCGCCCGGAGAAATTTATTTTCCTTCAAATGGCCTGTAAACAGGAAGACCGGCAGCGTTTTGCTAAAGACTTTGCGGCTATGGCTGATAGCCTCAGTGAGCAGGGGGAATAATAAATTGCCATATGGTTATATGGCTAAATTATTTTGTTACGCAGTGTTATAACCATCTAACCATCTAACCATTCAGCCATTCAGCCATTTCCCTATGCCCATCCCTGATTTTACCACATTTGCCAACCGCTTACGCAAAATGGCGCGGCACCATGGAAAATGGGCGCGCCGCCAGGGCATCACTTGTTACCGCATTTATGATGCCGATATTCCGGAATTTCCTCTGGCCATCGACCGTTATGAGGGCTACCTGCACGTTGCCGAGTACAAGCGCCGCCATACGCTTAGCGAAGAAGAGCACCGGCTTTGGCGAGCCGGATGCCGGCAAGTAATGCAGGAAGTGCTGGAATTGCCTCCTGAGAACATCTATTTTAAGATCCGTGAACCGCAGAGAGGCTCGCAGCAGTACGAAAAGTACGGCGAGCAACAGAAAGAGGCCGTCGTGCAGGAAAACGGCCTGCAATTCATCGTCAATCTAAGCGATTACCTGGATACGGGGCTTTTCCTCGACCATCGCATCACCCGGCAAATGGTGCGGGAGCAGGCAGCAAAAAAACGGGTGCTCAACCTTTTCGCCTACACCGGCTCTTTCACAGTATATGCCGCGGCAGGAGGGGCTGTCGCCACTACCACCATCGACCTGTCGAATACCTATCTGGAATGGGCGCGGCGCAATATGGAGTTAAACGGCTTTACCGGGCCACAGCACGAGTACATCCGCGCCGATGTGAAAGAATGGCTGTTGCATCCCGTCAGAGAAAAATTCGATATCGTGGTGCTCGACCCGCCGACCTTTTCCAATTCCAAACGCATGCTCGACATCCTCGATACCCAGCGCGACCATCCGGAACTGATCAATGCTTGCCTGAAGCGAATGAACCCGGGCGGACTACTCTTCTTTTCCACGAATTACCGGCGGTTTAAACTGGAAACGGAGCAAATCGATAGCCGGCAAATCCGGGAAATCACCGGCCTGACTATTCCCAATGACTTTCGCAATGAGCGCATCCATTATTGTTGGGAGATTGGGAGGGCTTAGAGCTTGTTCAAATTTCGTTTTTGGAGATGAAAATTATTCATTTTTTGCTTAGGCAAGGCGTCGAAATGGGAGCATACCCTTAGGTACGTGACCATTTCGACAACGTAGTATAAGCAAAAAAGGGACATTTTCAGCCCGAAGGATGAAATTTGAACAAGCTCTTAATCTCCATCCAGCGCCTTGCGGACGCTCCCGTGTTTCAGAAGCCGTTCGCGAGCCTCTTCATAAGAAATATGGAGATTGTGCTGAATGATCTTGGCCCCACGTTCTACCAGTTTATTGTTGCTCAATTGCATGTCGACCATCTTGTTATCCAGCACGCGGCCCAGGCCGATCATGATGCTGGTGCTGATCATGTTGAGCACGAGTTTTTGAGCAGTGCCCGATTTCATCCGCGTACTGCCGGTAACAAACTCCGGGCCAACGACCACCTCGATAGGATAATCCGAGAATTCACTAACCGGGGCATCGGGATTGCAGGTGATGCAGCCGGTGGTGATTTTATTTTCCTGGCAGGCCCGAAGGCCTTGCACCACATAAGGGGTGGTACCCGATGCCGCTATGCCGATCACCACATCCTGTTCGTTGATGAAATAGGCTTTAAGGTCTTCCCATGCCTGGCTATGGCTGTCTTCAGCAAATTCAACCGCTTTGCGGATGGCGTAATCCCCCCCGGCAATCAGGCCAATGACCCAATCGTCGGGTACGCCGTAGGTGGGGGGGCATTCGGAGGCGTCGAGGATGCCTAACCGGCCACTGGTGCCGGCGCCGATATAGAAAAGCCGGCCACCGTCCTTCATTTTTTCAATGATCAGTTTGACCAGCGGGGTAATGCTGGGGATAGCGCGTTCCACTGCAAAGGGCACCGTCTGGTCTTCGCGATTGATGTTTCGTAAGATGTCCTCTACCGGCATCTGCTCCAGATGGCGGTAGGGTGATGGCTGTTCGGTTACTTTTTCCATTTTCGGCAAGGTTTTCGACCCAAATATAGCTAACTTTTAATACAGGCCACACGTTTGCATATCACATGTCTACAGGCCCCATGTCACAGGCATCAGGGTTCCTTTTGCTAACTGCCAAAACCATAATGTCCGAACCTTTTGAATTTTGGGAGGAATGTTTAATTTGGGGATGAAACGAATAGTCGTTCTCCCAAAATCCACGCCTATGTCTACGCCTCTGAGAATAGTTATGATTGCCTCCGAATGCGTCCCCTATGCCAAGACCGGCGGCCTGGCGGACGTGGTGGGCGCTCTGCCCAAAGCCCTGAAACAAATGGGGCACGATGTACGGATCATCATCCCCAAATACGCTTCAATCGATGCTGCAAAATATGGTTTGAAACCATTTCACAGCCCCATGGGTGTCTGGATGGGAGGGCTCGAGGAATGGTGTTCTGTTGATATGACCCATACCGAAGAGGGGGTTCCCGTTTATTTTATTGAACACCAGGGTTTTTTCGGACGGGATGGCATCTACAACAACGCCCGGCACGAAGATTATATCGACAACCCGCGCCGTTTTGCCTTTTTCACCAGGGCGGCGCTGCAATTATGTATCGACCAGCATTTTGAAGTGGATATTGTGCACGTGCACGATTGGCCGACCGCGCCGGCTACCGCCTACCTCAAAACCTGGTTCTGGAACAGTTCTGTTCTGGGCCAGGCTGCCAGCATTCTAACCATTCACAACATTGGCCATCAGGGGAAATACGGGCGGGACCAATACGCTTATTCCGGCCTGGGATGGGATCATTTTACCACTGATAAATTCGAAGATCTCGGCAATATCAACTACCTCAAGGGGGGGATTCACTTTGCGGACATGGTGACTACCGTTAGCCCAACTTATGCAGAGGAAACCCGTAATACAGAAATGGGCGCAGGATTGAGCGCCTATCTTCGCGCCAAAGGCGATGCTTACATCGGCATTCTCAATGGCGTAGATTACCAGGAATGGAATCCGGAAACCGATCCTTTAATTCCTGCCCGGTATTCCACTGCAGACTTACAGGGGAAAGCCAACTGCAAAATGGCCTTGCAACAACATTTTGGCTTGGAAGTGAACGCCAATATTCCACTGATTGGAGTGGTGAGCCGCTTTGCCAGCCAGAAAGGGCTTGACCTGCTCTATCCCGCGATCCACAGCGTATTGAAAGAAATGCTGGTGCAGTTTGTTGTTTTGGGATCCGGAGAAAAAGACCTGGAATACAAGTACATGCAACTTCCAGCTCAGTATCCGGGTAAAGTTGGAAGTTTCATCGGTTACAACAATGAACTGTCCCACTGGATAGAAGCCGGTTCCGATTTTTTCATGATGCCCTCTCGCTACGAACCCTGTGGGCTCAACCAGATGTATTCCCTGCGATATGGGACTCTCCCCATTGTGCACGCTACCGGCGGGCTGGTGGATTCGGTAGAGCAATACGATGAGTACGATGGCGCCGGCACCGGATTCCTGTTCTGGGATGCCGGCCCCAGGTCCATTCACAATACGATTGGATGGGTGGTGAGCACTTATTTTGACCGAAAAGAGCATATGGCCAGCCTCATTCAAAACGCCATGCGGCAGCGCTTTTCCTGGGAGCGCAGTGCGGAAGAGTACGTGAAGGTATATAATCAGGCCCTCGAACGACGGCGGGAGCAAGTGGGGAAATAAATCTAAATCTTTCTGTATGAGGCCAGCCCATACAACCCGCCATCTGGCGGAAATTCACATAGCCGTATTACTTTTCGGACTGGCTGGCTTATTCGGAAAATGGATCGCTTTACCATCCACCATCATCGTTCTG
Organism: Lewinellaceae bacterium; assembly: GCA_020636215.1. Taxonomy (GTDB): domain Bacteria; phylum Bacteroidota; class Bacteroidia; order Chitinophagales; family Saprospiraceae; genus JACJYE01. The sequence goes on along the minus strand of JACJYG010000009.1, from coordinate 512,947 downwards.
GGGCGGGTGTTTTTTGCTTCCTTTACCCTGGCTTTTGTGCTCCAGCTGGCTGGCCATTCCTTCCGCCTGGCGCGGCGGCCTGATTACCTCTATTTGAGCCTGCTGGGGATACTCTTGGCCCTGCATTGGGTTACTTTCTTCGAATCCATTAAAGTATCAACGGTAGCGGTGGGCCTGCTGGCTTACTCCACTTTCCCCATTTTTACGGTGCTCCTGGAGCCCTGGTTCTTCCGCGAAAAGTTCCATGGGCAAAGCTTGGTACTGGCAGGTATTACTTTGATGGGGGTAGCGCTTATTATTCCCGAATGGCAGTTGGCCAATGACGTTACGCAGGGGGTGCTTTGGGGGGCGCTCTCCGGTGCTTCCTTCGCGCTGCTTTCTATCCTCAACCGCAGGTATGTGCGTAGTTACAGCAGCCTCCAAATCGCCTTTTACCAGGACCTGGTGGCTATGCTGGTTCTGCTGCCCTTTCTTTGGTGGGAACGCCCAACTATTGGCATGGCCGATTGGGGCTTGCTGGTGCTGCTGGGCGTGGTGTTCACCGCCATTTCTCATACCCTTTTCATCAACGGCCTAAAAAGCGTGCCTGCCCGAACGGCCAGCATTATTGCTTCCCTGGAACCGGTGTATGGGATCATTGCGGCGGCTTTCCTGTTGGGAGAAATACCAGGCTGGCGGGTACTGCTGGGGGGGATGGCCATCCTGTCCGCCGCCGCAGTGGTGACATTTATCAGGCCTCAGGCGAAGTGAGCGATTGAGGAGAGAAACCTTTAAGGTTTGACGGAAAGATTGCCCATTTTTTTATAATATTGAAAAAAAGCAAAACTCATGAATAGTAGTACCGAAATCCGACAACTACAGCCCCAGAGCCTTTGGAATAATTTTGCCAATCTGAATGAAGTACCCCGCCCCTCCAAACACGAAGAGCGCGTCATTGAATTCATGCGGCAGTTTGGAGAAAACCTGGGCCTGGACACTATCGTTGACAGTACGGGCAACGTCATCATCCGCAAACCGGCCAGCCCGGGAATGGAAGGGCGGCCAACCGTCATCCTTCAATCCCACCTCGATATGGTGCATCAGAAAAATGCCGATACCAATTTCGATTTCAACTCTGAAGGTATCCGCAGTTATGTGGATGGAGAATGGGTAACCGCCGAGGGCACCACGCTTGGGGCTGATAACGGCATCGGCGTGGCTGCCATTATGACCCTTTTGCAATCGCAGGACATTCCTCATCCGCCCCTCGAGGCGCTTTTTACCATCGATGAAGAGACCGGCATGACCGGCGCCAAAGGGCTGACGGAAGGTATGCTGAAAGGAAAGATCCTGCTCAACCTCGATTCTGAGCAGGACGACGAACTGACCATCGGCTGTGCGGGCGGCATCGATTCCAATACTTTTATGAAATACACCGAAGAACCGGCGCCCAAAGACGGAACGGCTTTTCAGCTCCGCATCCGCGGCCTGAAAGGCGGCCACTCCGGACTGGATATCCATTTGGGGCGGGGCAATGCTAATAAATTGATGAATCGCCTGCTCTATAATACTACAGAACCATTCGGCCTGCGCGTCACCAGTATCGATGGCGGAAGCCTGCGTAATGCAATCCCACGGGAATCAACTGCAATGGTGGTGGTGTTGAATAAGCATAAAACTGATTTTTTGGAAGCGTTTGGCCGCCGGAAAGGAGATATCCTCCGGGAATTCAAGAGCATCGAACCGGATTTGGCCATTGATATTGAGGAAACAACTATGCCCCACAAAGTGATGGCGGCGGCCGATCAGGATAAGGTGTTCAATGCTATTTACGCTGTACCCAACGGCGTGTTCCGCATGGCCCCCGACATTCCCGGCCTGGTGGAGACTTCTTCCAGCCTGGCCAGGGTCATCGTCAGAGATGGCGAATTTATTACTCAGAGTTTACAGCGCAGTTCTATCGAATCCGGCAAAATGGATGTGGCCTATGCCGTGCGGGCGGCTTTTGAATCTGTTGGCGCTAAAGTTGAAAACGGCGGTAGTTATCCTGGCTGGGCGCCCAATCCCAAGTCTGCTATACTCCAGGTGATGGAAGGCCTTTACCAGGATCTGTTCGGGGATAAGCCCCAGGTAGCGGCCTGCCATGCCGGACTGGAATGTGGCATCATTAGTGAGCACTACCCAGGCCTGGATATGATCTCTTTCGGCCCTACTATCCGCCATCCGCATTCGCCGGATGAGAAGGTGCATATCGCTTCGGTGGAGAAGTTCTGGACATACCTGAAGGAGGCCCTCAGGCAGGTGTGATTGCAGGGTGGAGGATAGGATAGAATGCTGTTGATGCTGTTGATACTATTGATGCTGTTGATATGGAGGATCGAATTTTCTTACCCAATGTTGAACGGCTGTTTGACTACTTCCACCGCCGCTGGGAGCGAAAGGGGACTTTTGCCCTCATCAGCAAGGCCCTCATTCTGGCTTTTCTGCTGGGGCTGGGCCTGGCCGAGGCCAAGCGGCTGGGTTGGCTGGAAGGAACCCCCATCGAGGAGCATATTTACAACCACTTTTTTGCCATAGAGCTGGCCTTCACCCTGTTGCTGCTCACCGAGTTATTATCGCTGGTGTTCACCATGCCCAACTCGATCGCCGAAAGCGTAGGTAAACAGTTCGAGATCCTGTCCCTGATCCTGGTCCGGTCTTCTTTTAAGGAATTTTCCAAGATCGAAGAGCCCATCGACTGGGCCAATGTGCAGGGCGCCGTGCTGCATATTGGTTCCGATGCCTTTGGCGGGCTGCTGGTGTTCATCCTGCTGGGCGTGTATTATCAGATTTACCGCAAACAGCCGCTTACCCGCAGTGCCCAGGACCGCGCGCAGTTTATCAGCTACAAAAAACTCATCGCCACCCTCATGTTCTTCAGTTTCCTGCTCATCGGCATCTTCGATCTCCGGGAATTCTGGTTAACTGGTGAGTTGCATAACTCCTTCAACACTTTTTACACCCTGCTCATATTCAGCGATATCCTGTTCCTGCTGATCGCGCTGCGCTACAACCCGGACTATTACACTTTGTTTCGGTACTCTGCTTTTGTACTCACCACCGTCCTGATCCGAATTTCCCTTACGGCTCCACCTTTTTATAATGCCCTCATTGGGATTGGTTCCCTCGTTTTCACTATCCTCCTGGCCTGGTCGTTCAACTATTTTGAAACCCATAAGCCAGTGGTGGAACCGAAAAGGCTGCCGTGAGCCTCCTTTGGTAGGCCGGTAGGCCGGACGCTGCTCTGCCCTCCCGATTTCAATCCACCGAATCTCATCTGCCCTCTGTGACTCTGTTCACTGACGCTCAGCCGAAACCCCTGTTTCTTTGCAGAAAAAAAGAACAGACCATGGATTTAGTAAATGTTTTTAGCCAGAAAGAAGTAAGCCTGATTGATGTCCGCGAGCCATTTGAGTTTGCAATGGGCCATGCTCCGGGAGCAGTAAACATCCCGCTGGGCACGGTGCCTTCCCGCGTGGAAGAATTCCGGAAGATGCCGCAGCCGGTCATACTATACTGCCGCAGCGGCAACCGCAGTGGGCAAGCGATGATGTACCTCAAGGCATGTGGTGTTAGTGAAGCTTATAATGCCGGTACGGTAGAAGAAGTGATGTACTATCAGCATCTGGCCGCTCAGCAGGGCAAGCCGCAGGGCGCACGGTAAATTAATAGGCCAGTTGGCAGTCCGCCGGCGGGCAATGAACATTCGGAGAAGGTATTGGGTGCAGGAAGTGTTATTATCAAGCGGCCGGCGCCCAATTCCTTTCTTCCGGTGTTTTATTAGAAAGAAAAATTCAACTCATAAAAGATACCAATTATGGCAATATTCAATGACAGCGTCCGCAGCCAGTTGACGGACATCCTCCGTGAAATGAAGGATGAGGTTAACATCGCATTTTTTACTCAGGAATTTGAATGCAATAGCTGCAACGATGCGCACACGTTTGTGGAGGAGTTTGCCGGCCTGTCCGACAAGGTCAGTTTTGAAGTTTTTGAATTGGTCAAAGACAAAGCGGTGGCTGAACAGTATGGTGTGGATAAGATCCCGGCTATCGTGCTGCTCGACAAAGACAAGAAGGACTACGGTATCCGTTTCTATGGCATCCCCGGCGGTTACGAGATCAATTCATTCCTTACCGCATTGAAGGAGGTTTCGGGTAACCACGAAGAAATACCGGCAGAGCTGGCTAACCGCATCAAAGCCATTGATAAGGATATTCACATTCAGGTATTCGTAACGGCCACTTGCCCCTATTGCCCGGGCGCTGTGGTGACCGGCCATCGCCTGGCATTGGAAAACCCGCATATCAAAGCCGATATGGTTGATGCTTCTGTTTACCCCGAACTGTCGATGAAGTACCGTGTGATGGGGGTTCCTAAGATTATTATCAACGAAGACCACGAACTGGTTGGCAATCAGCCGGTGACGGAATTCCTGAAAGTGATTGAAAACCTGAATTAAGCCCAAGGTATTTCGATGCCTTGTGCTCAACTTTTTGTTGAGTCAATCCATTAGAAGCCGCAGGCCCGGATATCGGGTGTTGCGGCTTTTGTTGTAGCAAGGCCTTTGGCCTACTACAGCGATTTGATTTGGGATATTGCTGAGGCCCCTCTTATAGCACACTTATCACCTCGCTGATCGACGGATGCGCCAGTGGGATCGCTCTTAATTTTTCAAAGGAAATATCATTGTTCATTGCCAACTGAATGATGCCCAACACATCCGTAAAGTGAGCGCCAAAACCAGCGGCGCCGAGGATGTGGCCATCGTTCTTGCGGATTTTTAGTTTCAGCATCCCTTCCGCTTCGCCCATCATGTTAGCCTTGAGCAGTCCGTTGAACGGGCGGACAATGAATTCTGTGCCCGCTTCTGCTTGCATGTCTCCGATCTGGGCGATTGGAGGGTTGGTATAGGCCGCCTCGATGAAATAGCCGGGGCGTAGCTTTCTGTTATCTCCTTCCAGAATGTGTTGCACCGCTACCCTGGCCTGCATACTGGCCCGGTTGGCCGTCATAGGCGTGCCGGTGATATCGCCGACGGCATAAATGTTGGGAATGTTGGTGCGGCCGAATTCATCGATGGCGACCATTTTTGATGCTGTAAGCTCCAGCGGCAAAACTTCCGGCTCGAAAAAGCTCAGGTCGGGCGTCCTGCCGATGGCGATGAATCCGTAATCAGCTTCGAAGGTTTGGTTACTTATGGTGGTTGCCACCACTTTATCACCCTGCTGTTCCATGCTGCGGATCGCCTTCCCGGGGTGGAATGTAATATTGTAATGCCGTTCCAGGTATAAACGGAAAGCCTCGGCCACTTCTGCATCCACTCGTGGCAGAAGCTGATCGCCGCTTTGCAGCACCGTCACCTTTGAGCCCAGGGCGGCAAAAGCATAGGCGTATTCTGTACCCGTTACTCCGCCTCCCGCGACAACCAGGCTTTTGGGGATCTCTGGTATGGCCGGTGCAATTTTGGGGGCATATATCCGGTTCTTGTTGGGTTTGGCGTCCGGCAGAAAACGCGGCCCCGAGCCGGAAGCGATAATGATATTCCTGGCGGAGAGGGAATACGCAGGTTCCGATTCGGCGGACACTTTTACCGTATGCGTTGCGGTTATTTTTCCATTCCCGAAGTTGAAATGTACTCCGGCCGCTTCCAGTTCTTTCAACCGTATACCGGATGCCAGCTGGCTTTGCTCGCCGATGCGCTGGCGCAACTGGCCCAGGTCCAGTTCATAACCCTTGGCATTCGCGCCCATGCCTGACAACTGGCGCAGCCCGTCGATTTTCTCCGCCAGCGCCAGCCATGCCTTGGACGGTACGAGGCTACTCCACACCGCTCGCCCCCCGATCTTGGTGTTGGAAACCAGGGCTACCTTCAACCCTTTCTGCCCGGCATACTGTGCGGCTTCCATGCCTCCCGGGCCTGCCCCGATTACGACAAGGTCGTATTGATATGAATTCATTTTGTCGTTTAAATTTTTGCCCAAATAAAGGGATTTTGAAGCGAGGTTTGGTGATGGGGGTTACAGAGAGGTCTTTAGGTCGGAAGGTCTTTAGGTCTTTAGGTCATTAGGTCTTTAGGTCTTTAGGTCTTTAGGTCTTTAGGTCGGGAGGTCTTTAGGTCATTAGGTCTGGAGGTCGGAAGGTCAGTGGGTCAGTGTTCAGTATGAAGTTGGCAGGCCCTTTGGCCCTACCATGTACTTTAAACATGAGTCATCCGAATTAGGGGCTAAATCCCGGGATTCTCTGGGAGCTCCCAAGCCTATCCTCCCTTTGGGAGGTGCCCGTAGGGCGGAGGGGTGGTATGCTCCTTGAAAAACTTTAAACAGTCCTCCATTCAACCCTTCGGTCATTCAGTTTTCCGCCACCAACTCGCCAATCCCGAGCCTGTTACATTCATCAGGGGGCCAAAGATGGCTGGCGCCAGGCCCATCGTCGCCACCCGCCCCATCTCCATGGCGATACCGCTGGCCAGCCCCGAGTTTTGAAGCCCCACCTCCAGGGCGATGGTGCGGCAGGACTGTTCGTCCAGGCGAAACAGCTTGCTGCCCAGGTAGCCGAAGAGGTATCCGGCGCCGTTGTGGAGCATAGCGGCCAGCAGCAGGGGTAGGCCGATCGTCAGCAGGCTGTCGCGCCCGGCGGCGGTGATGATAGCGATGATGACAGCAATGCCTACCATAGAAACCCTGGGCATGGCGTGCGCCAGCCAGGTAAATCGCCGGTATAAAAAGTGGTTAAACAACAAGCCGGCAGCAACCGGTAGAATGACAATGCGAAGGATGCTTTGCATCATGCCCCAGGCATCGATGGGTACCAGTTCGTTGGCTAACAGTGCCATCAGGGCGGGAGTGAAAAAGGGCGCCAGCAGGGTGGCAATAGCCGTGAGGGTCAGGGATAAAGCCAGGTTGGCCCGGGCAATAAAGGACATTACATTGGAGGCCAGCCCACTGGGGGAACACCCCACCAGAATGATGCCCGCCGCTATCTCCGGAGGGAACTGGAAAAGCTTAGTCAAACCAAAGCCTACAAATGGCATGATTGTGAACTGGCACAACAGGCCGACAAACACCCCCTTTGGCATTTTGATCACCCCTACAAAATCGCGAACATTCATGGCCGTCCCCATCCCAAACATGATCAACATGAGTAATGGAACGATGAGCCGGCTGAGGTTGAATCCTCCTATTTCCCGAAAAGGCGCCGGATAAAATAAGGAAGCAGCTACTGCCACCATGATCCAGGCCGTGTAGGCCAGCCGGCTCCAGTTCTCGGAAGTACTGAACCCCAAAGCCAGCAAAAGAAAAAACAGGACAGCGCCTGGGCCCAGGAGATAGGAATAGCTGCCCATCCAGAAAACGAAGATGGCAAATGCAGCAAGGGCAGCGCCCAGGAAAAAGTGGTTTTTCATATTGTAAGCTGTTCTGAGGGCAAAATTAACAAAGTTGTGGTTTCCTTTAGGCGACAAAAAAATCAGGGTTGTAGCCCAAACAGGCCTACCTCTCCTGTGATTATCTGGTAAATGTCATTGGGTATCAAAAGGGCAATCCTTATATTACCGGGCTTTTTATCATCAAATAAGCCTGACATGCCCGGACTTTCCCTCCACGATCACCCCCACCGCCGCCTAAACATTCTCACCGGCGAATGGATACTGGTATCTCCACACCGGACCAAACGGCCCTGGCAGGGTAAGGTGGAAAAATCGGTAGAAGCAGTGCGGCCGGATTACGACCCGGGATGCTATCTGTGCCCTGGTAATGAAAGGGCTGGCGGTTTCTCCAACCCCGACTATACCGGAACCTACGTTTTTACCAATGACTTTGCCGCTCTGTTGCCCGATGCACCAACTCAGAGCTTTGAACAAGGGCTACTCATGGCGGAAGGAGAACCAGGTATCTGCAAGGTTATTTGTTTCTCTCCCAATCATGCTCTGACCCTCCCGGAAATGGAAGTGAAGGATCTCGTTGGCGTGGTGGAAACCTGGCAGCGGGAATACGCTGATCTAGGCAGCCAGCCCTTTGTCAACCACGTGCAGATTTTTGAAAACAAAGGAGAAATCATGGGCTGCAGCAACCCCCATCCGCATGGCCAAATATGGGCGCAGGCCTCGGCGCCGATGGAAGCGCAGAAGAAAGGGCGCCAGCAACGGGCCTATTTTAAAAAATCCGGGCGTAGCCTGCTGAGCGATTACCTGAAACAGGAGCTTCAATTGAAGGAACGGATCGTGTTGGACAATGAGCATTTCGTAGCCCTTACACCTTTCTGGGCGGTCTGGCCCTTCGAAGCCATGATTATCCCGAGGCGGCATATGCAGCATATCGGGCAGTTGACAGAGGAAGAGCAGCAGGCTTTTGCTGCCATTTTGCAAGGGCTTACCATTCGTTTCGACAATATTTTTGAAACGGCATTCCCTTATTCCATGGGCATCCACCAAAGCCCAACGGATGGACAGGCCCATGAGGAATGGCATTGGCATACGAGTTTTTACCCACCCCTGTTGCGGTCGGCCTCTGTCAAGAAATTCATGGTAGGTTATGAAATGTTTGGAGAACCACAACGGGATATTACGGCGGAAAAAGCAGCGGAGATGCTGCGGAATGTTCCGGCGCAACATTATAAAAAAATCTAAACGCCACCTATGCAAAAGTATACGTTTTTTGCCTGCATCGCTTTGATGGTAGTAAGCCTGGCCGCCATGGCTACCCCCCTCAACGCACAAACCGCCCCCGAATGGCAGGACCCGACTGTAGTGGAGGTGAACAAAGAACCGGCGCACGCCAGCCTCTTCCCCTTTGAAAGCCGGGCCCTGGCGCTGGAGGGCAAGCCTGCGAAGTCCGCCTATTATCAACTGTTAAACGGTAACTGGAAATTCAACTGGGTGGAACGCCCTCAGGATCGCCCCGTAGATTTCTACCGCGAAAATTATGACGATAGCCAATGGGGAACTATTCCCGTTCCGGCCAACTGGGAATTTAACGGTTACGGCGTCCCTATTTATGTCAATCAACCCTATGAATTTACGAAGACACCCCATCCGCCGCAATTGCCGGAAGACAACAACCCGGTTGGTTCCTACCGTCAGCATTTCAATGTTCCGCAAAGCTGGGACGGCCGCCGTATCTTCCTGCACTTCGGCGCCGTAAAGTCTGCTTTCTACCTTTGGGTTAACGGACAGAAAGTGGGCTACAGCCAGGACAGTAAGTTGCCGGCGGAATTCGACATCACCGGCTTTGTCCGCCCCGGCGATAACCTGCTGGCCATCGAGGTCTATCGTTGGAGCGACGGCAGTTATCTGGAATGTCAGGATTTCTGGCGCATCAGTGGCATCGAGCGGGATGTGTTCCTGTGGGCGGCGCCAACTACCCACCTGCGGGATTATTTCGTCAATACTGATCTGGATGAGCAATACCGGGATGCGACGCTTTCGGTGGATATGATCCTGAAACACTATGATGAAACCGGGCCGAATGCGGAACGGATGGAGGTAGAGCTGTTGGATGCCAGGGGTAAACCGGTTTTTTCTGAAAAAATGGACGTTCCTTTCGAGGGGCCGGAAAATACCTTTCACTTTTCCCGAAAAATTGTAAAACCCAGCTTATGGACAGCCGAAACGCCTTATCTCTACACTTTACTACTTCAGCTACAAGATAGCCGGGGTAAAACCATGGAGGTGATCCAGCAAAAGGTGGGCTTTCGGGAAGTGGAAATTCTCGGCGGGCAGTTGCTGGTCAATGGCGTACCCATCCTGGTGAAAGGCGTTAACCGGCACGAGCACGACCCGGTAACCGGGCATGTGATTTCGGAGGAAAGTATGATCCAGGATCTGAAATTGATGAAGGCTTGCAACATCAATGCGGTGCGCACCTGCCATTATCCCAATGATCCCCGCTGGTATGAGTTGTGTGACCTTTACGGTATGTATCTGGTCGATGAGGCCAACATCGAGTCCCATGGGATGGGGTATAACCTGGACCGCACCCTGGCCAACAACCCGCTTTGGCGGGAGGCCCACCTGAAGCGCGTCCAACGTATGGTGGAGCGCGATAAGAACCACCCCAGCGTGATCATCTGGTCATTGGGCAATGAAGCGGGAAACGGGGTTTGTATGTATGCCGCCTACGAGTGGTTAAAAGCCCGGGGGCTCAACCGCCCGGTTCAGTACGAACGCACCCAGGTTGGCTGGGGAACAAGCGCCATTTTTGAATGGAACACAGACATACTGCCACCGATGTACCCTACATTTGACGCTATGGAAGCCTATGTAGAAAAGTACCCGGATCGGCCGCTTATCATGTGTGAGTATGCCCACGCCATGGGCAACAGCGTGGGAGGCATCAAGGAATACTGGGACGTTATCTACAAACATCCTCATATGCAGGGCGGCTTTATCTGGGATTGGGTAGACCAGGCTGTCTATAAGGAAAATGAACAAGGGCAGCGCATTTTCGCCTACGGAGGAGACTTCGGCCCCGAGGGCACGCCCAGTGATGCGAACTTTCTTTGCAATGGCCTGGTTCAACCTGACCGCAGGCCAAATCCGCACTACTGGGAAGTGAAGAAAGTGTATCAGAATGTCCTGTTCCGGGATGTGGATGCCGCCACCGGGAAAATAGCGGTAAAGAATGGCTTCGCATTTATCGGCCTGGAACACCTCTATATCCAATGGGCTCTGCTGGCCGATGGCCAGCCCGTTCAATCCGGCCGGATGGATGCCCCGAAGTTGAGGCCAGGCGAAGAACAGGTGATCCAGGTACCTCTTTCGGGAAAACTGGAGTCAGGTGTGGAGTATACCCTCGACCTGTCGATTCGCACCCGGCAGGCGGATGCCTTGCTTCCCGCAGATCAGGAAGTGGCCTGGGAACAGTTCGTATTGCCGGGATACCAAGCAGTCGAAGCAGCAAATACAAAGGCCACGAGTGCTTTATCCGTTCGGCAATCGGACGGGAAAATACGGGTGGCGGGCAAGGATTTTCAAATAGTGGTGGACATGGCAAGCGGCATGATACAATCTTACCGGCTTGTTGATGGGCCTCAGTTGTTTGCCGCCCTTCACCCCGATTTCTGGCGCCCGCCAACTGATAATGATTTTGGGGCCAAGCTGCCCACCAAGTTAAAGGAATGGAAGGCGGCCTTTGCGGAGGCATCCAGCCCGGTGGTCAATACCACTGAGAAGCAGGGCAAGGAAGTGGAGATAGCGATGCTTTGGAAACTGCTGAATGGGGACGCCATCCTGTTAGGTACCTACACTATTGGAGCCGATGGCTCAGTGAAAGTAAAAATGGAGCTGGATGCAGTTGTTGGCAACCATCCCATGTTGCCCCGTTTCGGCATGAACCTGACCATGGCGCCACAATTTGATCAGGCGGAGTGGTATGGAAAAGGGCCTTACGAGTCGTACTGGGATCGGAAGTACGGCGCCCGCCTGGGCCGTTTTCAATCGGCCGTATCAGATCTGTTCTTTCCCTATATCCGCCCACAGGAAACGGGCAACCACGCTGATGTGCGCTGGTTCCGGATCACCGATGAAGCAGGTAGAGGTATTGAAGTTCAGGCGCCGGCCCCTTTCAACTTCAGCGCCCTGAATTTTCTGGATGAAGACCTGGACCCCGGCGAGGAGAAAGCCCAGCGCCATGCCGCCGAACTTAAGCCCCGCCACCTTACCAGCGTGGATATTGACCTTCAACAAATGGGACTGGGATGCATCGACAGTTGGGGGGCTTTACCGCTTCCACCGTACCGATTGCCGTTTCAGGATTACACATTCGAGTTTTCCATTCGGCCGCTGGATGGGAAATAAGGAAAATCGGACATTGGAAGCGAGATTGTCTTCGCCATGCCTGCTGCCGCAGCCGGGTAAAAGCAGGAAGTCGGAAAAAGCAATCGGTTGAAATAGAAACGAATAAACCACTTAATATGAATTTTTCTACTATCGACATGGGCGTTGCCATCGTATACCTTTTTGGGGTAATGGGCATAGGCATTTGGTTGTCCTTCAAGGACAAACAGGAAACCGCTCAGGATTACTTCCTGGCCAGCAAGGCGCTGCCCTGGTGGGCGGTGGGCGGGTCCCTGATTGCCTCGAATATCTCCGCCGAACAGTTCATTGGCATGTCGGGGTCAGGATATGTTGTGGGCATGGCCATTGCTTCCTATGAACTGATGGCGGCGATTACGCTGGTCATTGTCGCCAAGTTTTTCCTGCCGATCTTCCTCGACAAAGGGATCTACACCATGCCGCAATTCCTGGAAGAGCGCTTTGACAAGCGGGTGCGGACCGGCCTGGCGGTATTCTGGGTCTTGCTTTTTGTGTTTGTCAACATCACTTCGGTCTTGTATCTCGGGGGCCTGGCCCTGCACACTATCGTTGGCATACCTCTGATAGTGGGTGTGATCGGCCTAGCTGTATACGCTGCAACTTTTTCCATATTCGGAGGCTTAAAAGCAGTGGTTTGGACAGACGTTATTCAGGTTGTCGTACTAATCTTTGGTGGCTTGTTGGCCAGCTATCTGGTATTGGAAGCCTTAGGCGGCAGCTTTATGGGCGGAATGGAAATGTTGCTAACGAAGGCGCCCGAAAAGTTCGATATGATCCTGGATCGCAGCAATCCGGAGTACATAAACCTGCCGGGGATCAGTGTGCTCATTGGGGGGATGTGGATCGCCAACCTGTACTATTGGGGGAATAATCAGTATATCATTCAGCGGGCGCTGGCGGCGAAAAGCCTGAAGGAAGCTCAGCGCGGCACAGTTTTCGCCGCGTTTCTGAAGATCCTGCTTCCAATTATCGTTGTCATTCCCGGAATCGCTGCGTTTGTATTAAAGGCGGATATCGCCAAGCCGGACGAAGCCTACCCCTGGGTGCTGAGCAACTATGTAACCATAGGGTTTAAAGGGTTGGCCTTTGCCGCCCTCATTGCTGCTATCGGTTCTTCGCTGAGCTCTATGGTGAACAGCGCCTCCACTATTTTCACACTGGATATCTTCAGGCCCCTTCTTTCTAAAGGCAAACCGGAGCGGGAGGAATACCTCGATGCGCATGAGCACGACAGCCGGACAATGGCTCCCGAAGAGGAGAAGTTGTTGGTTCGGGTGGGTAAAATCGCCGCCGCAGGGTCCCTGTTGCTGGGGATAATAGTGGCGCCATTATTGGGGAACCTCGACCAGGCATTTCAATACATTCAGGAATATACAGGTTTTATCAGTCCAGGGGTGGTCGCGATTTTCCTGTTCGGGCTATTTTGGAAACGCACTTCAGCTAATGCCGCTCTGGCGGTGGTCGTTTTATCTATCCCTCTGTCGGCAGGAATCAAGTTCCTCTTTCCTCTGTTTCCATTCATGGACCGCATGGGTGTCAGCTTCCTGATCCTGGCGGCGATCATTGTGGCCCTATCCCTTTTGGAAAACAGCGGGGCGGATAAAAAGGCGATTACCCACGCCCCCGGCCTTTTCCGGACAGATAGCGTGTTTAACTGGTCGGCTGTGGCTATTTGTGGCATACTGGCTGCCATCTACGCCGTCTTCTGGTAAGGCTGTTGGTGGATTAACAGAACTTTAAAACCCTTGCCCCTCCTTTGAAGCACCCCAATCTTTATCTTTGAGATTGGGGTGCTTCCTGTTTTCAGTTTTGTCATCAGTTCCTCACAAAAATCGAGTATCATGAAAAAGCTATGGACTATTACGCTTCTTTTCCTGCTGGCCTTTGTTGCCTGCAATAAGGACAACGACAACGAACCTTCCGGCGACAATATTCTGAGCCTTGACGGGCCTAATCAGACCGGGCCAATATTGGCTGCCGGCGATTACGAGGCGGCGGCTCGTTTTCCCGCTTCTGAGACCAGCCGCTTCACCGGCCGTTCCCTGGATGAAGTTACCTGGTTTATGGGCATTCCCCCGGCCTCGTGTGCGGTGAAAATATACGGCGCCGGTAGCGGAGACACTCCTGGCGCGCTGCTGTATTCAGCATCGATTCCAGTGAACAGCATACAGACGCCGGCCTGGAATACCCATAAACTGGCCCAGCCTGTTTCCATCGATGGAGAAGAACTGTGGATCAGTATTGCCTTTACCCACGCTCAGCAACAGCAATCCATCGGTTGTGACGCCGGCCCTAATCGCACTGGCGGCGACTGGCTGTTCAATAGCAATGATAACCAATGGCTGCCTTATACCCAACGCAGTCCGGCGAATATAAACTGGAATATACGAGGCATAATAGGGGAGTGATTCGAAGTGGGAAGTGGGAAGTGGGAAGTGGGAAGTGGGAAGCGACCGGAGGGAGTCCCGCCGCCGCGGGCCGAAGCCGCTTTGGCGGGCGAAGTCCCGCACCGGCGAAGGAGGTCGGGATGGGAAGTGGGCCCGTCCTCGCCCTGTCTGCTGTCGCAGCCGATAAATGGCTCGGCCGGGTAAAAAGTGGGAAGTTTTACCCGGCTGAATTACGAGGACGGGTGGGAATAGGAAGAAGGTTCGCTATCTTTCCCCCGTCAAAATCTAATATCCAATATGGCACATCCCACTCTGATCATCGACAGTGGCGGCAGTAAGGCGGCCTGGGCGCTTTGTTTCAGTAGAGAAGAAATAGAACAAGGTGCTGTACCGGGCATCCACCCCTTGTTGCTGGACGATGAAGGCTTGCTCACTGCGGTGGAAACGCTTTCCCACGAGTTATCGCATGCACCTGGCGCGGTTTACTATTATGGCACGGGCTGCACCTCCGCCGAACCGGCGGAACGGGTGAAACAGGCTTTTTTGCGCTTGTACCCCAAGGCCCATGTCGAGGTGCACAGCGATATGCTGGGGGCGGCGCGGGGCGTCTGGGGCCGGGAAGCCGGCATTGCCCTCATCCTGGGCACCGGCTCCAATGTTTGCCTGGTGGAGGATGGGGAAATCCTGCGCAATACCGGCGGGCTGGGCTATGTATTGGGCGACGAGGGGAGTGGCGCTGACTTCGGGCGCCAACTGCTCAGCGCTCACCTCAATGGCCTGCTGCCTTCTGATCTGCAGCAAAAACTGGAGAAAGCCTATTCTGTGGACCGGGGCGTAATCTTCGAACAGGTGTACCGCAGGCCCTTTGCGAACCGCTACCTGGGCTCCTTTGCGCCCTTCCTGAACCAGAACCAGGCCCATCCCTGGGTACAGGAGATGGCCATGGAGCGCTTCCATCAGCTATTCCGCAATTGCGTTATCCCCCTGGGTACTACTGCTCCGGTAGGTTGTGTGGGTTCGGTGGGGTTTTATTTCCGGGATATGCTGTCCCGGTCAGCTCAGGATCACGGCTATGAACTGGCGCGGGTGATGCAGATGCCGATGGAGGGCTTGATCCCTTTTCATGTTTAAGAAGGGGGGGCAACGAAGATTTCCTGAATATCCTTTTAAAGTTTAACCCCCAGCCTCAATCCAACCGAATAAAGATTTCGGTTGATATCCGTTTCTTTGAGCAGGGAACTCATCCAGAACTGGAAAGTGGGCTGCACGACGATGGCGAAGCCTTCGTTGAAATGATGCTCCCAACCCATGCCCGATTGGAAACTGTAGTGTATTCTGGCGAAATTGTCGTTGTCGGCCTTTTCGCGCCGCACTTCCGGAGTTTCCCCTGTGTAAAAAGCTGTTTTGTGGTAATTGGCCAGGTTGTAGGCCAGCGACAGCCCAATCATGAAGAAGAAATCGTTTTTTTCGTTGAGCTCGTGATAGAACTGTAATTCGGCGGGTATTTCCAGGTTAAAATTCTGGTAGATATCGCGTTTTTGTTCGGCGCCAGGCGGAGGGAAGTCATCCGGGCTGAGGTTGGTGCGCACGGTGCGGTAGCCGGTATCCATAAATCGAAGCCCGGCCTGAAAACCGGCGCGTTGGCCGCGCCATTGCGCAAAAAGGCCGCCAGTATAAGAGAAGCGGCCCACTTCCATGGCTTCTAATTCCCTGATTTCGCTATTGGAAATTGTCGTTTGGGCAATGAGCCGACGATGGGAGTAATTGGGGTAAACCTCCAATCCCCACTTAAATTCAGCCTGGCTGAATAATGAAAAACAAAAGAGCATACCTCCCAACAGGAACAAAAGTCGTTTCATGCTTTTTTTTCAACATCAATGAGTTGGGCGCCGGTTGTATTGTCCTGGAAGGGGAATATATATGGCTATTTTTCCTCCTCCTCGAGCAAGCCTCGCTTTTTGAAGTCCATCAGGATCGTTTTAATGACCTTACGGGTGAGAACAACAGCCATCTTATTGGCCCCCATGTATCTCCAGATCAACTTGCCGATGTAAGTGAGCAGGTCGCTACGCAGACGGCTCCAGGTGGAGGGCTTGTAATGCTGCTGCAGGATCCATTCCACTTTTCGATCCAGTTCGCGGGCCTCGCGGCTCACTTCGGGTTGGTCGTACTTGTTGATATTGATGAGCACTTCCCGCAGGCGATTGTGGATATTGGGGTCCAGGCTCATGATCGCATTTGGAGAGATACGCTTTTTAGGGGGATACCCCAGGGCATTATCACCGTATTTATTCAGGTCGTAACTCATATCCGGCACGATGGGGTAACCGTTCGATTCCTTACTGAAGAATCGCTGATGGCGCGGGTCGGTGGCGTCCCAGCCTTCGAAAACCGACATGGTTTCGGCGCGGTCGAGCGGAATACAGAAATAATTGCGCAGGAAACTCTGACAGTTTTTACGGCCCAGTTCGAAGTCATGTTCTCGGAATTCGCGGGCGAAGAAGCCGCCGAAGCCATCCAGGGAACCACAGGAAATAGGGTAGGGGTCCTTAAATTCTCCCTCGCGGCGGGATGGGAAGATCATGCGCAGGGTGTGGCCTTCAGAGAGGCCTTCCACCAGGTCGCTTTCCTTCATCATGGCCTGGCCACGAATGGCGCTCAGTATTTGCGGCGCCAACTCCATCACTTTAGGCGTTGTTTCTCGGTCCTTGTCCACCTGGGATTCGAAGTTGGGGAAAGGGTCGATCATTAAAATAGCGTAATTTTTCTCCTCGTAATCCCTGCACTTCTCTTCCAGGGCCCGGATCACTTCCCCGAAAGGTTCGTTGTTGACCGTGCCGCCATCTACAGCAAAAAAGTTGAAGTTCTCGTCTTCTATTTCTATGCGAAGGCTGCTGGTGGCGACGTCCTGATCATAACCATTCCCGTTTTTAGCGGGGTTGGCGAACATGCGGTGCACCATGGCCTTGACGTAATTGGTGGGGATATTTACTAAATGGCGTGGCGCCAGGCCTATAGGGAATGCTCCGGTGGCTTTAGCACACTCCAGCAAGGCCGTTCGGTCCTGTTCCGATTCCGGGTTAAAGGGGATAATGTGAGCGGGGAGAGGAGTGTTTTCCCGGTCGATACGGAAGTGGGCAATACCCTTGTGCAGCTTCATTCGGTGGGCTGGCTTGGGTGGTTCGCCCAGGCTTTTTTTAGCCTCTTCGAAAAAATTGACGGCCAGAGGGATACCTCGCAGGCTGGTTATGGTCAGGATAATTTCCAGGTCGGGCGAGATGTAATCCGGTAATTTATCGACGACGCGTTTCAGGTTCATGGCCTTTTCGGCAATGGCGTCAATAGGTTGGGAGTTGAGCAGGGATATGACGCCATCCTCATCGAAGATATCATTGGTCTGCAACATTTGGAGCAGGGTGGATTTACCATTTTCCTGGTCGTTGAGGTCCACCCAGGCCTCATAAAGCTTGTTGTTTTCCTTATTGGGGTTTTCCTTGTTTACCGGGCGGATGCCTTCGAACAAGGAAAGGGCCATGATAGCGGAAGTCATACCGCCGGCGGAAGAGCCGCCGACGACCTCAATGATCACATCGTGATCCGGTACAGAGGGGTCATAATCCGGATGATCTTTTCCCAGTTGGCGATTCCGTTCTTTTGCATTCTCCCACTTGGAGAGGGTTTCCAGCAAATAATCCATTACACCTGCCGTATAAGCACCAGCAGATACTGCGCCGGCCATTGCAATGCCAATCTTGAAAACTTTCCGTTTTTCTTCTTTCATGGTTTTAGGATTTAGTCCATGGCGGACTGGTTTTTCGTTTGTGTAAACTTAGCGATTTTTTAGGATTTTCATTTCCTTTTGTTGCCTTAAAAGCGGCAATAGCCTGATGGGTATTTTTCGATTAAAAAAAAATAACGAGAAGCCCCCGTGACCCGGGAGAACAGCGGTGGTCTATTTGTTATTAAGGGCCAGGAAGGTGGCGGAAAACGGAAACTTCGCTAATTCAAGGCTCCTCTTCACAAAAAAAAGAAATTTCTTTATGGCAACACAACCGCAAAAAATGGACCGCTGGTCATTCTATTTCCTGATGGCCTTGTTGTTAATCGGGCTTCTCGTGCTCGCCGGGTTGGCTATCACTCCTCTTTTTCTGGAACTATTCGGAAATTAGAGTCGAGTTTTATGCCATAAGCATGATATCAAAATCAACATGGAGGTGAAAAAATACCGGTAACGGATTTTTCACCCCCGATACGGGCAAAAAAAACGCAAGCTACTTGAATTATTACTATGGGCTGCCGCTTCTTTGGAGGCGGCAGCCTTTTTTAGTAACATGGAAACTCTGGAATTTTCGTTGATGCCAAGAGGATGATTGATAATAGGCCGAACGTTAGCGATGTTATGGATACTTTTTTCTGGCCCGATTTCGGGCCTGAAAAAATATTTACCCTTCCTGTTACTGACTACTGGGCTAAACCGGGTTTTCCGCGGCGGCGGCTTTGGCGGCATTGAGGTTTTTCTTGACATAGTGGACCACCCGGCGCACGGTTTTGCTGCGGATCTCCCGTTCCAGGTCTCGGTTGATGTGATCGAGGGTATATTGGAATTTAAGGGCGAGGCTATCGCGGCGGATCTCTACTATCTTCAGGGTGTAGCTATTGGGGACGATGTGTTGTTTAAATTCTGAGATAGCGCGGACCAGGTCGGTTTCCAGTTCTTCCACGGTTTTCAGGCCCTGGATCATGACTTCGAATTCGATGCTGATCTTTTTAATTTCCCGTTTGGTATAATTGACGATAAAGCTGGAAAAGACCTTGCTGTTGGGCAGGTAGATGAGGTCATCATCATCGTTGAGCAAAGCGATCTTGGTGAGTGTGATGTCTATGATCTTTCCTTTTTGGTCTCCGATCTTGACGTAGTCATTGATGGAGATTTCCCGGGAGAAACTAATGATGATACCGCTGATGATCTCGGCAATAAAATCTTTTGAGATGATGGCGATGGCGGCTGCTACGATACTAAGTGTGGTGAAGAGCGTGCGGAAATCGATCTTCCAGAAGCCAAGGATCGTCATAATTAAGGCGCCGGTAAGGAGCAGGTAATAGATGTTTTTGAGTCCGATAATTACATTATCTGCCCGGCTGGGGTCCAGTTTTTTCCATCGGCGGTAGAAGCCCGATAGGATTGAAATAACAACACTCAGGCCCAGGGCAAAAATAAAGAAGCGGATGAGGATATCGGCGAAGTAGTCATATTCTGTGCCGAGGACACGAGCCAGGTGATAGACCTCGATGTACATCAGCGTACTCAGAGCAATCACTCTAAGGGGAAAAGCAAAACGTTTGATCAATGCCATCATGGGCCTGTGGGTTGACGGCTTTCAGGGATTAAACAGTTGAAAGCCAAACTTATGGTTTTCATTAAACGATTGGCGCCCGCTTACAGTTCTCCTCTTTGGCCATGTAATCGGCCAAAAGTGCAACGGTTCGTTTAATAACCGGCTTACCGGTGAGGTCTTCCATGGGTTTGATTCCGCCGATGCTGAGGGTGTTCACCTCTGAAAGGGCTCGTTGTCCCTGGTTATCGACCAGGGTGTCAGCTCCAAACATAACAACGCCTTGCGGGGAAAGGGCTTCGGTAAGCCTGCGGGCGATCTCCAGTTCCCGCTCGTCTGCCCGGGCCTCCATTGCTTGTCCACCCTGGGCGGCATTACACAACCAGGAGCCTTTGGGCGGCATGCGAAGGACTGCGCCGATGACTTCCCCGTTCACCACAATAATCCTTTTGTCGCCTTTGTGCACATTGTGCAGGTAGTGCATGGCCAGGTAGCCTCCTTCCTCCAGCTGTTGCTGGAATTCCGGCTGATACTGTTCGAAAGTATAGCTCTTGCTGTTATCGTAGATGAAGCCATTGCTGACTTTGACAATTCCTTTCCCGCCATAGTTATGCAGGGGTTTGAGCACGATGGGAAACTGCTCCTGGTATTGCCAGATGTCTTCCAGGGTATGGCACATCTGCATTGGGGGGCACAATTCAGGGAAATTCAGCAGAAATGCCTTCGTGCTGGTCGTTTCAATTCCCGAAGGTTTGTTGAAAATACGGGATTCTCCAATGGCCGTGCGCAGGAAAGTGAAAAAACCATCCGGAATCGGCCGGGGGAGGCGGAGCCATACCCAATCGTAATCACGGGCATCGACCTTTACGGTTTGGTGCAGAAAATGGAAGGCTGCTTTTTGAAAAGACATTTCATCCTTCAGCACCCAGGCATTTAGTTCCGTAGAGAGGTATTGGTAAAAGAAAGGGTCGTTGGCGGAGTTCCCGCGGCTGGCCACGTCTACTCTGCCAATATGCTGGTGTTGCCGGAGCGCCGTACAAAGTGCGTAAATAGAGTTGTCACTACTGTGGCTACGATGATCCGTCAATACCAGGACGTTCAGTTTTTTCATGCAGCAAGGAGTGCGTTACAAAAACATCAGCTTGTTTAAGAAGCTAAACGAGGCGGACGGTTATAAAGTTTCAAGATGCGGTGGCGTGCCCGGGAAAGCCGCATTTTAATGGCGCTTTCGGACAGGCCCAGTATTTCGGTTAATTCCTGAATAGAACGGCCGTCAAAGTATTTGGCCATTAGTATGGCGCGTGCTTCGGGAGAGAGTTGTTCCATCAACAGGACGATCTGTTCGATAGTGGCTTCCAAAGCTAAAGCTTCTTCCATATCAAACTCTTCTTCCGCTATAGGAGCAGAGTTGTCGGTGCAAGCCGATTGGTGGCGTTTTCTTTCTTTGGCCTGGTCGATACAGGCATTGCGGGCAATGCGAAACAGCCAGGCTGAAAACTGCGCCGGAGTTTTCAAATGATGTATTTTCTCAGCAGCTTTGGCAAAAGTATCCTGCGCAATATCGGCGGCTTCTTCCGTATTGCAAATAATGGTGTAACAGTAATGATACAATTTGGAAAAGTGACGATTATACAGTTCAGCGAAGGCTAGGGTATCCCCTATGGATTGAAACCGGATGGCTAATTGCTCATCCGTCATTTGTTTGAAAATAGACTTTTGCATGCTACCTGAATTTGAACGGCAAATTATTTTTACCATCCTTTGACTATACAAAGCTATCACTTCTATACCGCCTGGCTATAGGACTTAAAAGCGTATTTTAAGACTAAGTGTTTTACTTGCTTCTACGAGAATCGCGTATTTTGATTTACGTGGCTTGCCCGGCTGCGGCTATGGACGATTACGGTGTACGGGCGCCATACTTTTTTCTATCTTCGCGCGGAAAAACTGTGTCACATGAACCGGACGCCATTATTGGTATTATTTGTTACGATTTTTATTGACCTGTTGGGCTTCGGGCTCATCATCCCAATTTTGCCGATATATGCCAATGAACTTGGTGCTTCGGGAGTCGTCATTGGGTTGGTGGCGTCCAGTTTTTCTCTGATGCAGTTTCTTATTGCCCCATTTTGGGGGAGCCTGAGCGACCGTTTTGGCCGCAAGCCTATACTGTTGACCAGCATTGCCATCACCGGCCTGGCGTATTTGTTATTTTCTCAGGCAGCAACCCTGGGCCTGTTATTTGCGGCGCGCCTGCTTGCCGGCGCCGGTTCGGCCAATATTTCCACTGCCCAGGCTTATATCAGTGATATTACACCGCCAGAACGGCGGGCCAAGTCCTTTGGGATCATTGGAGCGGCATTTGGCCTGGGTTTTATCTTCGGCCCTCCGGTGGGGGGGTATTTGAAAACGCATTATGGTATAGAATCTGTAGGGTACACTGCTGCAACGCTATGTGCGATTAACCTTTTGATGGCCTGGTTTTTATTGGACGAGAGCCTTGTAGAGAAAAAAACCGACGGGCCTCTGTTTCGCAATCCTATTGCCAATTTTGGTAAAGCACTAAACCAGGGTACGATCACCAGTTTACTGTTGGTCAATCTGGTGTTTATTACTGCTTTTTCGTTGATGACGGTTTCCGTGACCCTGATGTGGGAAGAGCACTACGATTTGAACGAAGCGCAGGTCGGCTACACCTTTGCTTTTCTTGGCGTGGTGGCGGCTATAGTACAGGGTGGGTTGGTGGGTTGGGCATCCCGTATTTTTGGGGATAAACGCCTGCTGATTTATGGTTGTATACTGATGTTTGTGGGTTTGACGTCCCTTCCTTTTGTCCCGGTCCATCTTTTTATTCCGCTGGAATTACTGGGCCTGGTCTTTATTTCTCTTGGCAATGGCGCTCTTACACCTACTATTGCTTCTCTGCTGTCGCAGTTGGCCAGCCGGCAGGAACAAGGGCGGGTACTTGGTTTTTCCCAGTCCTTCTCCTCTCTTGGCCGGGTGATTGGCCCGTTCCTGGGTGGTTGGTTGTACGGTATTGAATACCATTTACCCTATATTTCCAGCGGCATCCTGATGGTCGTTTGTTTGGTGCTGGCTTCCCGTTTGGTGCGGCGTGGGCTGGAGCTTTGAATGGCAGGATGGCTGGCCGCTTCCAGGGAGCCGCTTAAAAATGGCGGAATGGTTTATTCATGAATTTCACGAGATCCCGGGAATGCGGACTAGCGATGCGGAGCAGCAGCCCGTTAGGGGTGGCCCGAAGGGCTGAGCGAATAGCGAACTGCGTAGCGTAGTGCCCCCGGCCGGCTGGCCGGGGAAGGCCCCAAAAGAAAGCCACTGTTCACCCCACCTCCTGCGTTCTGAAGGCGTTTGCTCTGGCGCTTTCAATCATGATCGCCTCCATGATATTCTCCTGATTGAGGACGCCAATGAGTTCTCCTTTATCGTAGACCGGGCAGATAGTGCGTTTCAGGCGGGTCATTTCCTCAAAGGCTTCGTTGAGGCTCATTTCCGGGGCAAGGCGAGTCCAATCGGGGTTCATGATGCGTTTGATACGTTCCTCCTTGCCGAAGTTATGTAAGCCTTTTATGATATCGTCTCTGGAAAGCGTACCGATGATCACATTATCTTCGGTAACCAGGAAATCTTTTTCCTGTCCGTCCAGTAAAGTTTCGATGGCCTGGCCGATTGTTTCCCAGGCATGGAGCGGGGTGAACTGATGCATGAGTACATCCTGCACCCTGAGGTTGGAAAGCAGCGACCGCTGGGCTTCGTAATTCGCCTCCCCGCTGGCGCCCAGATAGATGAACAGGCCGATGAAGATGAGCCAGAAGTTGGTCATAATGCCGATGAAAACGAAGCCGATGGCGAGAAACTGTCCGATGCGGGCGGCAATATTTGTGGCCTCTGCCCGGCTGTAACGCATGGCTAAAAAGGCGCGCAGCACCCGTCCGCCGTCCATGGGGAAAGCCGGAATGAGGTTGAAAAGGAAGAGGATCGCGTTGATCTTCAGTAAAATGGAGATATAGGTTTCCCAGTTTTTCACCAGGCTAATGTCCTCAAAAAGGGGGAATAGATGGAAAGGCATGCCGCTGGCGAGGATATATACCCCCAGGATAGCGGCAATAGCGAGGTTGACCGCCGGCCCTGCGAGGGCTACCAGGAGTTCCTGCCCCGGCTTTTCGGGCATTTTTTCCAGGCTGGCTACCCCACCGATTGGGAGCAATGTAATGCGCTCGGTGGTGATTTTATACTTTCGGGCCTGGAGGGCGTGCCCGAATTCATGAAGCAGTACGCAACCGAATAGGGAGAGGATCGCCCATACCGGCATGAGGGCTTCCCAGGTCGGTTCTCCCTGGCTCAGGCTGGCCAGGATGATCCATGCCATGATGAGGATAAATGTCCAGTGCAGGTAAACATTGATGCCGGCAATTCGGAAGATTTTTAATGACCAGGCCATAGTGTATTTTTCTGGTTAAGGAAACGCCACCCCTACCTCTAATCTTCCATTTGGAGTAGTAACCTTCTCCAAGCAGAGGCTTTGAAGGTACGGGATGCTCTTCTACTACAATGTAGCTAAAAATTGAGAGAAAAGTTCAATTCTTTCGCCAGTCTGATGGGGCTTTTAAGTTTGGTGTGTCTCATGGGCTCATAAATCTTTTCCCTTTAACGGTGCTTTCGCGTAAGGCGAGGCCTACTGCTCACAGGCTGCTGCTTCGTGGATGGGAAAATGGCGTTTGTGGCCGCTAATGATTTATCCATTGGCTCTGAGGCGCTACTCGGCGATTGCCAGGATTGGGGCAGCCAAAGCGGCCTTAAACACCCTTTTTTCACACTACCTTCCTGACAAGGGCCGGCTCCTATACTTTGCAGTCCAAGCACCAAACCTTAAGTGAGCGCTTCTCACTTCTCAATGCGGGCCCAGAAGTCCCCCTTTCGTTACGCGAAAGCACCGCTCAACCCATAAACCCAGAAACCCCATAAACTCAGAAACCCCATAAACCCAGAAACCCAGAAACCCCAGAAACCCATAAACCCAGAAACCATCCCGTCCTCCCCAACAACTGTCGGGATCAGCCGGGTAAAAAACCAGGAACGCCAAGCCTGCCAAGGGCCTGCCCACCAGACAAGCCAGGCTTACGAGGCTCACCAGGCACGCTGGGCTAAAGTCTGAAGAGAGGAGCGGCTAAGCCAAAAAAAAAATCTATCTTTGAGCCCTTCAGAAAACATCGAAATAGCCTTGGCAGATAGCTTAGTCATAATTCCAACCTACAACGAGAGGGAAAACATCGTTCGCATGATCGAGGCGGTATTTTCCCTGGACAAAGACTTTCACCTACTCATTGTGGACGACGGGTCTCCCGATGGCACCGCCGGGCTTATCCGGCAGCAGCAGGAGCGTTATCCGGATCGTTTGTTCCTTCTGGAGCGGGCGGGGAAACAGGGTTTAGGTACTGCCTACATTGCGGGCTTCAAATGGGGCCTGGAGCGTTCCTACGACTATTTTTTTGAGATGGATGCCGATTTTTCCCATAATCCCAAGGATTTATTGCGCCTGTACGCTGCTTGCGCGGAAGCCGGCGCCGGCCTGTCGGTGGGGTCGCGATACGTCAAGGGCGGAAAACTCGAAAACTGGCCATTAGACCGGATTGTTCTTTCCATGGGGGCCTCGCTGTACGTCCGGTTAATCACCTGGATGCCGGTTAAGGACCCGACTGCCGGTTTTGTTTGTTACGGGCGGAAGGTGCTGGAGGCTATCGACCTGGACAATATCCGCTTTGTGGGATACGCATTTCAGATTGAAATGAAATTTGCCGCGTACCGTTTGGGGTTTTCCATAAAAGAAGTACCGATCACCTTTACGGACCGGCTGGAAGGCACTTCCAAAATGTCGAAAGGCATTGTCAAAGAAGCTATTCTGGGGGTGTTGCAAATGCGTTGGGGTAGTTTTTTCAGGAGGTATAGGGAAAGGGCCGGCAGGCCGGCAGGCCAGTAAGCCCAGTGGGCAGTTGAGTAAAGCGCACGAGACGCCCAAGGCCCGGCCCAATAGAGTCGCCCCCCCGGCGTCCGTTAGCAGATAAAACCGCAACATTCATCGAATGGATTCGGCAAACAGGAATGGGGGTATTACCTTCGGGAAGTTCAAGAAACCTCGGAAATACCGGATATGGTTGCATTAAGAGTAGTTTTCGAAGCCATGGCCCAGGCCTTTCAGCAGTTGCGCTCCAACCCTTTGCGGAGCTTCCTCTCCTTATTGGGCATTTCCATCGGCATATTTTGCATTATCGGGGTGTTGTCTGCGGTAGATTCCCTGGAGGACAATGTGCGGGGCAGCCTCGAAAAACTGGGCAACGACGTAGTTTACGTCAAGAAATGGCCCTGGGCGGACGCCAGCGGCGCCTGGTGGAAGTATATCAAGCGCCCCAACCCCGATTATGATGATTATGAAGCGGTACAGGCCAAAGCCAAGACGACGGAGATGGTTTCTTATCACGTCGTTATTGGATTCAAGACCGTCAAATTCGGGAACAACAGCGTAGAGGGATCGGTGCTGATCGGTGCTTCTTATGAATTTGGAGAGATGTTCAGCCTGGAATTTGACCGGGGCCGGTATTTTTCAACTTCAGAATACTATTACGGCGCGCCCAAGATACTTTTGGGATACACAGTCGCAGAAGAGCTTTTCGAAAACATAGACCCCATTGGGCGCACGGTGAAGATGATGGGGCGAAAGTACGAAGTGATCGGTGTGCTCGAAAAGGCCGGAGACGACCTGCTCAACCCCCTCAATTTTGATGAGTGCATATTGGTTTCCTATCCAAATGCCCGCAACCTCGCCAACCTGAAGTCGACCCAGGTATTTGATACCTCCGTGAGCATCAAAGCTGCCGAGGGGATCCCTGTAGTGCAAATGAAGGACGAAGTGCGCGGTATTCTTCGCGCGGAACGCCGGCTGAAGCCCAGGGAAGAAGACAACTTCTCGCTCAATGAATTATCGATGATCTCCAGCGTATTCGATAGCTTTTTCGGGGTGCTCAACCTCATCGGC
This sequence comes from Lewinellaceae bacterium, assembly GCA_020636215.1. Lineage (GTDB taxonomy): Bacteria > Bacteroidota > Bacteroidia > Chitinophagales > Saprospiraceae > JACJYE01. Next base: position 486,349 of record JACJYG010000009.1, on the reverse strand, counting down.
ATTGTGATCGGCCTGTTCGCCATGCTGGTAGGTATTGTGAGCGTAGCCAACATTATGTTCGTTTCCGTCAAGGAGCGCACCAGCCTCATCGGTATCAAAAAAGCCCTGGGTGCTAAACAATACGCCATCTTGCTGGAGTTCCTGATTGAATCCATCATCCTTTGCCTCATTGGAGGCGCCTTTGGCCTTGTCCTCGTAGCGGTCGTGATCACCATTCTCTCCAACGCTATCGATTTCGATATGTATCTTTCTTTCGGCAATGCAGTGCTCGGAGTTGCGGTTTCGGCTATTGTAGGCGTTGTTTCCGGCTTCATCCCGGCCCTCCGGGCCTCACAGATGGACCCGGTGGATGCGATGCGGAAGTGATGTCAGTTGGCAGTACATCAGTGAGCAGTAAGCAGTGAGCATTACTGCTCTTCTCCTCGTTTCGTAAAAATGCGGATCACTCCATTCCCTCCCAGGCGGCCGTACAAGGCCAGTTCGGAAGGGCTTTTCACCACCTCCATCGATATCATTGCTTCAGCCCGGCCCCAAGTGTTCGAATGACTACCACTCCATTGGCGCCTTCGGGGCCGTAGATACCCGTCGCGGCCAGGCTCTTCCGCACCTCGATCGATTCGATGGCCCGGACATCCGGGATCGCGTTCGTTACGGAGTTGAGGTCATTGCCAATCCAGACGCCATCGACGATGAAGAGGGGAGGGGCGTCATTGCCGCGAATGCTGATATTGGGTTCGTTGACATACACTCCAGGCACGGTGCGCAATACATCGGCCACGGTCAGTGGGGGCAGCAGGGTTATGGCTTCCTGTTCGGACTCCGGCATAGGTTGGTTGGGATAGGCTAATTGGGCCTTCAGGTTCATAGGAATGGCCAGGAGCAGCAGGGCCAGAGCGCTGGCAATGTTTAACAATAGGTACTTTTTCATAGCATCGGGGGTTTTAATAAAGTTATAACATCGAAACAAGCTGTTCTGCCTGCCTGCTCACAGATTGAGCGGTTTTAACAAAAAATTAGGACAAGCGGGGGAGTGGAACCAAAGGGAAAAATCTGAAGTTGCTTCCAACAAATCCGGCGCAGGATTTGCACCAATGCTCGTGCTTTGCTAAATTTGCAGCCGCCCAATGAAAGTGGGAAGTGGGAATGCAGAAATCGGAAGGTTTTGCAGTTCCCACAGTCAACACTCAAAGGGGCAGCGGCAAGGCGCAGATCGGTAGGCTTCATATTTCCGACTTCGCACTTTCGCCTTCGACAGGGTCCCATAGTTCAAGGGATAGAATGTAGGTTTCCGGAACCTAAGATCCAGGTTCGAATCCTGGTGGGACCACTTTGCTTATAAAACCTTGATAATCAATGATTTGTGCTTAAAAAAGCAAGGCAATCCACATTTTTGCCTGATTTTTTGCCACTGATTATCAAGGCTTTATTTTTTTCGAAAAGCGGCTAAGTTTCTATTTCTTACTATTTCCTGCCATTTTTAACTTTTTCTGGCACACGTTAGGGATGGCATCCCTTCCGTACCAAAGTACTCATGGGGAATGGGAAGGCAGTTTGAATGAGTAGCTTGGAGGAGGCCACTGGAGGCGTAGGTTGGGGCAGCCAACTCAATTTGTGCGACACTGTCGCACTTTTTTGAATCTTGAGAAATGAAACCTATGCCGCCTTCGTAATCTTATCCAAAATAATAGACCCGGTAGGCGCCCGTTGAGCTTTCACCTGTACGATATCTGCCCAGTAGGATTTTACGATTTCGTTGATGAGGTGGCTCGGGACAGTGATATTGTAAATTTCTTTGCTCTTCAGGTCCTGCAGGCGGATCTGGCTTTCTTCTGCATTGGCATAGGTCAGCATCCCAATGATCTCTATCTGGCTCACCTTCTTTTCGGTAGCTTCGGACAGGTTTTCCTTCAGTTCCTTCAATTCTTCAACGATGAAAGCCGGCGGTTTTCCGGATAGGCCCTTTTCGATCAACGCTCCGGCCTCTTGTAATTTGCCACAGTTCAGGGCCAGGGAAGCCGCGCTGCGGATGAGGATGTACCAGGAGTCGCTACTCTGATCTTCCGCTTTAATAGACGCCGCCGCCTCCTGCTCCAGGGAGAATGCTTTTTCAAAGAGGGACACAGAGGCCTCGTTATTGCCTTCCATCCTGGCCAAGAGGGCCTCGTCGGCAAATTCCATGGCTTTGTTATGAAGTACGGTCACCATATTCATTGTTTGACAAATTTTGCTTTGGGTGTCCCAAATTCTACAACAATAATAAATGCCGGCAAACCTTCCTTTCCAGCATGCTTTATTTGCTGGCGTTTCAACTTCACCCTGGCATCCACTGTATTGTTCCCGGATTCTTTCCAGATGCCGGAAACCTCCAGTTTGGCCTTCCGCTGTTGAAAAGGTAGCAAATTTTCGTCGTATTCACCACTCCCCAGCCAATAATCAAACCCCGTGCCTTTGAAGGATCGTTCAATGACGGTGTATGGAGTCAGTTTAGCAAGGATAACAATGGCAACGGCGGTAGCCCCATATTCAGTCGCCTCCTGGCTATCATTCCACGACCTGGACACTTGCCCATCCACAGCGGTGCTCCAATGGAGTTCAATGCTTTCCGGATAGTCGCCGTCAACAACCAGGGCCACCCCGGGTTTATGCCCGTTGCCTTCCAGGCAAAAAGCGCCCCCTTCTGCCAGGTACGCTCCAATGTTCTTGGAAATGGCAGGATATCCTTCTTTGAGCCGGTCGAGGGTGGCTTTAAGCATGTTATGCTTTTTAACGCTCTAAAATTACGTTTTTTTGGAGAAGTCTCATGAATTCATAGTCATCCTACCTTGGTATACTTTCCATGACTCCGGCGGCTATTTGGTGTTTTTAAAAATTTCTCAAACGGATTACCCCTTTGATTGGATTGAGTACATGGTAAAGTCCAATACATTCAAAAAAGATTTCATAAAAAGCGCTACCACGCCTATACCCTGCAACAACCTTCCCGGCAAGCCCAAAGGGGAAGAACACGAGCAGCCGGCCTCACTGCTCCAAATGGAAGCCCTAATGGCGGGTAAAACGGCCGGCAACCTCAGCTACCCGGCGGTGCTTTACAAAGTGCGCCTCAACAATGGCGCTGTGCGCTGGGCCTTCCCTGACGAGCTGAGCGTGGTAGAGGGTTCTTACACCCGTGAAAAACGCCTGCACATCAGCAAGGCTACCCAAGATTTCAAGGTGCGGTATACTGAAGGCCCGGCCCAAAACCTATCCCTCAGCGCACTGCTCAGCGAGAGAGCCACGACGGGCGGCCGCGACATCCACGACATAGAAACGGAATCGCCTTCGGAAGAATGCAACCTTCCGGGTCTGGGCTGTTCCTACCAGGACAAAAAGAAACAGGAAGAATCCGTTGCCCAGATACAGAATGCGATGTGCAATATGTACCCCAACAATTATGAGCTGCCCATCACGCTGTACCTGGTAGAACTGTGCGACGGCTCCACTATGTACATCCTGGGCGACAGCCTGCTGAACCAACTCGACGGGCCGCACCTGGTGCTCGATGAGCAGGAAATCACAGCCAACAGCCAGGTGTTCACCATAGTGGTAACGGAGCGCAAGCCCCTGTTCGCCATGCGTTTCGAGCAGTATGAGCCCAACGGCAACATCAAGGAACTGCGCTGGAAAATCACCAGCCGGGCCCCGAAATACTATCAGTACAGCTACGATCCCCTCAACCGGCTCATTTCCGCCAACTACGGCTTCCTGGAATTGCCGGCCAACGCCACCCCCGGCCAGGGGCCTCAGGCCGTAGCTTCTGAGGAATTTAGCGTACCAGGCATTGGTTATGATGCAGTGGGCAACATCAAGTCCATCACCCGCAAAGGCCTGGTTTCCGATGGAAGTTGCTTTGTGCCCCGGGAAATCGACCGGCTGACAATGCTTTACAACGGGGAGCGCCCGAACCAGATGAGCAATGTCAAAGACGAGGCGCCCATAGATAGCCGGGTATATGGCTTCAAGCCCGGCGCCAGCTTCACCGCCCTGTACCAGTACGACGACAACGGCAACCTCGAATATGACCCCCACAAGGGTTTGACGATGCAGTACAATTTCCTTAACTTACCTACCTCCATCGGCGCCATGTCCCTCACCTACGACGCTACAGGGCGAAAGTGGAAAAAGGACGGCGAGTTTGGAGCAGTTCTTTACGACGGCGGCATCGAATACCGCGACGGCCAACTGGAGGCCATCAACCTACCCGACGGCCGGCTGGTGGCGGAGTACAGTGGCGGCCCTGGCATTACCCGCTTCCGGGCGGAGTACTTCCACAAAGACCATCCCGACCCTTCGGGTACGGGACAGGTTCTAGGCAACACCCGCCTGGCCTTCTCTGATTTCAACCAGAATGGCTATATTGAGCTAACAGAGGAGGACCCTGGTACGCCGGAGAATGAGTTGGAGATTACTCAAGAGGCGCATTATTATCCTTTTGGTATGGGGCATATGGGCCCCTGGTATGCGACGGTGGCTCCAGAAAACAAGTACTTGTATAATGGCAAGGAGTTGAATGAGGACTACGGCATTAACCTCATGGATTATGGGGCAAGGTGGTATGATGGGGCGCTGGGGAGGTTTACGGGAGTCGATCCGATTGCCGACCAGTTCGCGTGGGTGACGCCGTATAATTATGCGGAGAATGAGCCGATTGCACATATTGATTTGTGGGGGTTACAGAAATTATCAATTCATGGAATTGGTGGTGCAGGATCAGCATATACCTCATCCGATAACAATTCTTTTCAGGCTAGAGCCTTAGCTTTATCAAGAAATAATGGCTATAGGACTGTCGGAGTAAGCAATGGCCAAGGAATAGTTAATGCTCTTCAAAGCGAGACACGCCGAAAAGGCTACGTATCTTCAGTTGTTTCGTTTGCTCATGGTACTGATAGTGGAATCATTCTAAATAATAATTCTGGATTTTACACCAATAGTGATGGCTACAACACTGATGCAGCTAGTGTTGATGATATTGTAGCTGCAATGGAAGATGGGTCAATCAATTTTTCTTCAGATGCGACTTGGGTACTAGGAAGTTGTCGGGCATGTGGAATTACTAATGCATCGGGTGATTTAGCTTATGATATTACGGATAAGACAGGTGTAACTACCATTGGAGCCACTGACATCGTAGAGCCTGAGATAAAGAATGGCAAAGAAACCGGGAGACTAACTACTCAGGGGAAATTTATAAAGACAGAAAAGGTTTTTGATGTTACTCTCACAGCTTCTGATGGAACAGAAATCAAACGTGTAATCCCCACAAGCCAGTTAGCTCAAGCCTTTGCTAATGGATTCAATTACGATGGAAGTTACAATGTAAATATCCAATCTCGGATAAAGAAAACGGATTTAGGTAATATCATCGATCCATCAAAACAATAGGACATGAGAGTAGTTTTATTAATGGCTCTGATCGCTATTTTATTAGCTCGGTGTGGTAACGAAACAAGTGAGGATCAAGTACAAGATAAAGGCAGTCAAGAGGAAATCCTTAAAGGAAATATTTTAGAATATGTTCCGAATAGCATTGATCTTTCACAGGATTTGGACAGCTTATTATCTGAAGGTGATCTTGAGGACTTTTACGGCTCAAAAGACAGCTTAACCTTAGATAGCATCACAAATATGGTACTTTTGAAACTGTATTTGTTTCACCTGAAAAGAGCTAACCAGGGATATGATCTTGGCTATATGTCCAAAGGGAATGCGAAACCGTTGATTGACTATTTTATTTATCGGAATAATCTTTCAACAAGAGAGTTGGTTACATCTGGTGTCATATATAATCTCCTCAAAGAAAACAAATTATCAGGTCCATATGATGAGAACATTGTAGATAGTATTGATCTTGAAGGTATTAGGATCAAAGAATGGTTGGATAGCCTGAGTAAATAGGATTCTTTCCCCTTGCTTTCGGTAGTATAGCAAACTGATCACTCGACCCCCGCTGTCGGTAGTATAGCAAGCACATCAACCGACCGCTAACCTGCTGTCGGTAGAATGGCAGATCGCATCTCATTACCGCTGGTCGATGTTTGCAACGTCGACCAGATATGAAGATATTGGACACAAACTCCCTGCTGCAGGTAGAATGTCGGAGCGCCGCTGTCGGTAGAATAGCAGACTGACCACTCGACCGCTGACCGACGTTTGTAACGTCGGGGCCGGTATTTTTTGAACGCCAAGGCCCGCTTGAAACCACCGGTTTTAAGTGGGCCTTGGTGTTTAGAAAGTCGAACGGCAAAAAGCGTGTCGACGATAGGAGTAGAGTCTTTTTGCCGTTCGGCTGTAAGCATGCGGTAACCCCCATGTTTTCCAGGCCGCCGGTAAAGTTTAAATTGGGCGCGAACCAAAAGACAACCGATGGCCATGTCCCTCACCTACGACGCTACAGGCCGAAAGTGGAAAAAGGACGGCGAGTTTGGAGCAGTTCTTTATGACAGCGGCATTGAGTACCGCGACGGCGTACTGGAAGCCATCTACGCCCCCGACGGCCGGCTGGTGGCGGAATACCCGTCCGGCGGCAACCGAAGCGAAGGCGATATCAGCCGTTTTGTAGCGGAGTACTGGCATCAGGACCATCCCGACCCTTCGGGTACGGGACAGGTCTTAGGCAACACCCGGCTGGCCTTTGCGGACTTTAACGAAGACAGTTTCATTGAAATAAAGGATAACCCTGGTACGGGAGAGAATGAGTTGGAGATTACGCAGGCCGGAGCGTAGCGGAGGTCCCGTACCCGTAGTGTCGGGAAGGCCCACTATTACCCGTTTGGTATGGGGCATATGGGGCCCTGGTATGCTACAGTGGCTCCGGAGAACAAGTACCTGTATAATAGCAAGGAGCTGAATGGGGATTATGAGATCAACCTCATGGATTATGGGGCAAGGTGGTATGACCCGGCGGTGGGGAGGTTTACGGGGGTGGATCCGCTGGCGGAAAAATATTTTTCGATTTCTCCTTTTGGCTATGTAGCAAACATGCCAACAATTGCTATTGACCCGAATGGAGCAGAGATAATCATTGTGAATAATCGTAATTCTCAGCAAGTCATTCAAGATCTTGGTAAGATTTATGCTACCAAAATGGGGAGATTGTTAATTGACAAATTAGCAGCATCAAATAAAAAATATTACATTAATGGAAGTGCAAGAACTATTAAGTTAATGGAAGTGCAAGAACTATTAAGGGGGGGCTTTTTTATGGTACAAGATACAATAAGATAACCAATACTTTAACATATACCCAAGAGATGAAATTTGTTGATGGAGTATATAATCCATCTTATTTCACTTTGGGCCACGAGTTGTATCATGCTTATCAAGACGAAGTTAACGCTAAAAGGAATTACCTTAAACAGACCGAAGCCGATGCTATGAAGTTTGAAAACTATTTGAGAGATGTTTTTGACCAAGGTCCACATAGGACCAAACATGGAGGAGTTCCTCATCTGTCAAGTGTAACCGCTTTCAGTTCTAATGGTGAGGAAGTTGACGTGAATAGCGTTAGTGTTACCACATATTTTTTGGGAGGAAGTAGCAGCAGTGGTATTGGAGGTAGTCCCCAAGATAATGTAAATAACGGCACTTCAATTGCTCCAATTGTGATCAAAATTCTTGAATACATGGATAATAATGGCCTCCAGAGGTTAACATTGAATTTTGATCAAAGGGATAAGGATAAGAACAAAAAACGGCCTTGACATGAAAATTCGAGATGAGATATTAGCGGCAGTAGCAATAATAATTGGACTTTTGTCTTCCTTAATTTATTTATTTAATTTCTTTTTTATTCAGTATTACAGCTCGATTGGGATAAGGGAATCGGGAAGTTCTTTTGGATTTAGCCTGATGTTGTTTGTAGCAGGATTTATTGCCTTTAAGAATTTTTATTTAGGAAGAGCCCTGATGTTTGGGTATGTTATTGGATGTATTCTTGAAAGAGCATTAGTTTATATTCTATATAAAGAAAATGTTTCTATTGATATTTTTTTGCTTCCTTTAGTTTCTTCAGCAATTATATTGGTAATGCTCGTATTTTCAAGAGATAATTTTTCCTTCAGTAAAAGATATAATTGGATAGTGGGTTTTCTTATAGTTATAATTACTGTACTCCCGAAAATAATTGGATAAACTTAAAAAATTGCTATTGGAATTTTCCCGGCGCCATGTCCCTCACCTATGACGCTACGGGCGAAAGTGGAAGAAGGACGGCGAGTTCGGAGCAGTAGAGTACGACGCCGGGGTAGAGTACCGCGACGGCCTACTGGAAGCCATCTACGCCCCCGACGGCCGCCTGGTGGCGGAATACCCGTCCGGCAGCAACCGAAGCGAAGGCGATATCAACCGTTTTGTAGCGGAGTACTGGCACCGGGACCATTTAGGCAACACCCGGTTGGCTTTTGCGGACTTTAACGAAGACAGTTTCATTGAAATAAAGGATAACCCGGGTACGGGAGAAAATGAACTGGAGATAACCCAGGAAGCACATTACTACCCATTCGGCATGAGGCACCTTGGGCCCTGGTATGCTACGGTGGCTCCAGAGAACAAGTACTTGTACAATGGGAAGGAACTTAACGAAGACTACGGCATCAATTTGCTGGATTATGGGGCGCGGTGGTATGATGGGGCGCTGGGGAGGTTTACGGGGGTGGATCCGATTGCGGATCAGTTCCCATGGGTGAGTACGTATAATTATGCGGAGAATGAGCCGGTAAATAATGTTGACTTACACGGCCTGCAAGCTGTATCTGCCGAAATTGCAATGGACAGGGATGTTAAAGATTATGTTGAAGGCAGAATTGATGATAAGGAATATTGGGCAAGAGCACAGGCTAGATTTCAAGGAGGAGTAGCAGGATTAGGAGGAGTTGGGCTTGGGGGTTTGATTAAAAGAGGGGGTCAAAGCTTGTTTGGGTGGGCAGTTTCAAATCCTGTAACTGCAGTTGAAAGTGCAAACACCCTAGCTGGCCTAGTATGGGGGTTGGGCACTGACGCTGAAGCGCCAGGGGCTGGCGATAATATTGGGCGTTCAATTAGAGAAGTAAGCGAATTGGAGGGAGTCCGAGTATTATCAGACGATTTGGCCGCAGCGATTAGGGGAGGTAGCAGATATTCTATCTATGGAGGGATTGAAAAAGCGGGAAGCAACTTGGTTTATATTGGGACAAAAGATGGTTTGCCTTACATAGGGAAAACTTCTACTACAATTACTGGCCGGTATCCTAAAGTAAATAAAGCACCTTTACCTTTTACTGATTACTTTAATGCTCCTGAGAACAGGCTTTTAGACATTGAGGCAGCAATAATTAACTTCAATGGTGGTCCCAAAGGAGGTAAAATAGCCAATAAGTATAATTCTAGTGGCGATGTTACAAAAGGAGAAGAATGGTTGGATAATAATATGCCTAATTGGAGGGCAAGGTTTGGTTTTTAGAAAAATCAACAACTCTCTCGTCATGAATCACTTATTAATTTTATATAAGAAATTGCTATGAAAAGAAAAGAAATGGAAGCCATTAAGTTTGAAGAATACCTTGAAGTTTGTTACGAGGATATTAAGCCGTACCTTCTAAAGGAATTACATGACTTACGAAATAGATTAATTGCATTGCCTGAAAACTCAGGAGATGAAAAGGTAATGATGTTGTTTGAAGAGGTCGTTAAAAAAATTAATGAAATCGACCAAAATAAAAGTATAGAAAGCAGGATCGATACTGAAGAAAGAGAAGGGTTATGCGATGTACTATACGCACTTGGTAATATCGTTGGATTGGATGCACAAACAGAATACATTGACAATTGGCGGACTTGGTAGTTTTGGAGCCATTCTTTTGTTTGTAGGTGTTTTACACTTTACTCCACGGGGATTGAGAGGTGGTTGATACGTAAGCATCCGGTGAACCCCCGTCTTGCAATAGCAAAAAAGCCTGCTACCACATTTCCGGGGAGGCGGGTAGGCTAAAAAATGATTTGATAACCTATATGAGCCAGAATGGCTACCTTTTTGGCGATGTGTCTGTTTCCTTTGAAAACCACCATAATGAGTATTTCGCCATCTCCATTGAGGTAAAAGGGACAAACCTTGGCTTTGAAAAAACGGTGAGCGAATACGGCGCAAGTGAAATTGTAGGGACATTTAAGAAGAGCGGCCAACAGATTATACCATGCCCGCCGCCCACCGAGCCGCCGGCAGAACCCTGCACGGTGGAAGTGGCAGACTATGGGCTCATTTTCGACTGGTACGCCAACGCCTTCGTTCAAGGCATCTACGGCAATGGCGGCCAGTTGATGAACTTGCCGGGCTATGGGTACGGGTATACGGAAAGCAGCCAGTTGGCCCAGGATATTGCAAACTGGCTGTTTGCCAATGGCTATGTGTTTGAAAATGTGCAGGTGTATGAACTGCTCAACAAACCAGGCTTATTTGCCATTGCAATAACAAAGACGGATTACCATTTTGAAGGCATCTCGTTCATTCCAGGGAGTAGTAGCGGGCTCATCAACTTCAAGCAGGCAAACCCCAGAGAAGTGCCCTGTTTTACACCTCCCGCTTATCCAGATGGGGAAAACCACGCAGGGGCCATACAAAGCCTTGAAGGTGTATTCGCCCAGCAAAGCGCGGGCAACTTAACCTACCCCACTGCTTTGTACCGCGTTATATTCGGAAATGGGGAATCGCGCCTGGCATTCCGGGAGGAATTATCCAGTATAGCCATCCCGTATACGAGGGAAAGGAGAGTGCATATAGAGAACCAGAATGACACGGTGCAGGTTGTTCGCCAAAGCGGCATACAGCAGGCCCTGGATGTGAGCGGGTTCATTGCCACCCGTGCCCAGGAGTTGGTAGATCTGCCGGATTGCTCCCCGCCAACACCAGAGGAGGGCTGCCAGCCGCCGGATTTGGGCTGTACGGAAGTGGAAAAGCAGGAGCAGGAAGCATCGCTGGCCCAAATCTACAATGCCATCTGCAATATGGATGCCGGCGATTTTACCTACCCCTTAACCATCAAGCTCATTGCGCTATGCGACGGTTCAACGGCTTATGTGCCGGATACGTTGATGAGCATGCTGGAAGGCCCATACCTGTTGCTGGATGAAATAGTGGTTTCATCGCCCAGCGAACAGATAGATGTGGTGATCACCAAGCGGCGGCCATTGTTTGCCATGTACTTCGACAGGTATGAGCCCAATGGCAATATCCAGCGTTTGCGCTGGAAGGTTACTGACCGGGTTGTCAAGTTTTATGAGTTCGGGTATGATCCCCTAAACCGCCTGGTGAGCGCCAATTATGGCGAGGAGCGCCTGGCAAGCCCTACCGATATTACCCCCATTATCGATATGAACAATTACTATCAGGTAAGCGCGTCTTATGACGATGTGGGGAATATCCTGTCCATTACCCGGCGCGGCCTGGTTCCAGATGCAAACTGCTTTACGCCGCAGGAGATAGACCGGATGACGTTGGTTTACGATACGCCCAGCAACCGGCTGTTAAGGGTGGGAGACCTGGCTCCAACCCCCTATCGCCCCTATGGCTTCAAACCGGGGGTAAGCCCCTCGGCCGAGTATGTGCATGACAACAACGGCAACCTCACCTTCGACCCCCACAAGGGGTTGATGATGCAATACAATTTCCTTAACTTACCTACTTCCATCGGCGCCATGTCCCTCACCTACGACGCTACAGGGCGAAAGTGGAAAAAGGATGGTGAGTTTGGAGCAGTTCTTTATGACGGCGGCATCGAATACCGCGACGGCCAACTGGAAGCCATCAACCTGCCCGACGGGCGGCTGGTGGCGGAGTACAACGGCGGCCCTGGCATAACCCGCTTCCGGGCGGAGTATTTCCACCAGGATCACCTTGGAAATACAAGGCTCGGCTTCTCGGACTTTAACCAGAATGGGCGTATTGACCTGGAGGAGGAGAACCCCAGTACGCCGTTGAATGAGCTGGAGATAACGCAGGAAGCACATTACTACCCATTCGGTATGGGGCATCTGGGGCCCTGGTATGCGACGGTGGCTCCGGAGAACAAGTACCTGTACAATGGCAAGGAACTTAACGAAGACTACGGCATCAATTTGATGGATTATGGGGCCAGGTGGTATGATGGGGCTATTGGGAGGTGGACGGCGGTGGATCCGAGTGCGGAGAATTTCTACTCATGGACACCATACAATTATGCTATAGGCAACCCAATTCAGTTCATTGACCCTGATGGGAAAGCAATAGAGAAAACTAATGGAGGAGTGAAGTTTACAGGGAAAGATGCTCAAAGATTATTTGGCTTCATACAAAAAAACATAGAAGCAATAAAGGGCATCCATTTCGTTTTTGAAGAATTCACTCCAAAAATATTCGATCACACCTTAAATTCATTTAGTAAAGGGAAACCAGAAATTTTAACTTATGATTCAAATGCTGATAATCGAAATCGCCGAAGAGAAGAAGCATTAGATGGAGTTTTGTCAAGATATTCTGAAGGTTTGCATAGAGACGAATATCCTTATGCTAGTACTGAGGAAGGAGGAAGAGGTGCTTCAGTGGCATATGTTCCTGGGCGTGAAAATGCCACTCAGGGAGGACAACTCAGTACGCTATATTCTCAATTGGAATCTGGAGATAAGTTTTTAGTTCTACCTGTTCCACGGAGTGATACTGACAGCCCCAGAATTCCGGCTGCTGCTAAACTGGCTCAAGATGTTAACTCTAAAACCAGGAAGATGAGGAACGTAACAAGGTTAAGGCAAATAAAAAGCTTTGGAGTGGAACTACTCAAACGTGCTGCTGGAAGATTTCCAATTATAATTTGGAAAGATCCGGCTTTATTTCCAATTCCCCAAAACCCTCAAGGGACATAACTGAATTCATTTTAAATGGCCAGGGAGTATTGGAAATGGAAAGGTGAATTTGGATTTTAAATACTTTCTCTACTCTCTGCGCAAATTTAAGAAATCGTGGCCTCTAACAATGAACTTTGACTATTTGCAATAATCAAATGAAACAATTTTTTTATGTTTAAACAGCTAGAACAGGTAATTCAACTAAAAAAAGCGAATATTTTCGATTACTACAACGCAGGCATTGAGAAGGTACGAATAGAAAATAATGTTCAAAGATTAGGTTTAACTCCAACTGAAAGCCTGGCTTCTTTATATCAATGGCATGACGGGCTGAAAGATTGGACTGTTCCATCTGTTTCTTCTTCGATATTTCCTTTTGGCATTTTTGTTTCTTTGGATACTGCCATTAAAGCTTACAAAGAAATTATTGAAGAGTTGGAGTTAGTAGGGCCTGAATATTTCCCCATTCTTGTAGAGGATTACATCATTATTAACCTGAATAAAAAAATGGAGGATTATGGCTCGTTGTATATTTTATCTCCTGGAATGGCAATTATGGAACCAATAAAAATCTATTCGTCATTATATAGCTTTATCAAGACACAAATTGCTTGTTATGAAAATGGAATTATAAGCTTTAACCCGGAGGGTAAAAGAGTTATTGATTTCAATAAAATGCGCCAGGTAAGCAGACAACTCAATCCTGATTGCAGATATTGGCAGATCGAGTCTCTTCCGACTTAGAGCTTGGAGGCCGCTTTTGGAGATAAAAAGCGTCCCTCCGTTAGCATCCTACCAACTTGACCATTATTCGCCGTCCCCTAACTTCACCAAAACCACCCCTTCGCAACTCGTTGCGATGTTCCCCGGCAGCCGAAGCTCCAAAGGCGAAGGAGGCTTATCGCACGGGGGCTAAGGTAGCGGCTTGTCCCGTTTTGTCCTCGAAAATCTGTCCTTTTGCGGCCAGGCAAGCCTCCTGTCCGCAGTGAAAATGCCAGCAATTTCCCCCAAGTTCCTTAATTTGCCAACACAGATCGGCCAAATGAGGCTGATCTACGACGCTACGGGCTGCAAGTGGTTCAAACACGGGGAGTTCGGCGTCACCGGCTACGCTTAAGTGCTCATTGGGAGGTGTGCTTTGAAGGCGAAAATGTCAGATTATGGGTTCTCACGAAGCCATTTTTAAGCCTCATAGCAGCGCTACGGGGCTTAAAAATGGCAAAGTGAGAGCCTGTCCCGACTTTCTGTCGGGATTCCATAAGCTGGCATTTGCAGCTCAAATGACCACCTCCCAACAAGCACTCCAGCATCGAGTACCTCGATGGGAAACTGGAAGCATAGCTGACGTGGCAAGGATTGATGGACAACCCTTGCCAGTCACTATGTGCCGACATTTATCGTCGGCACATTTATACGCCGGACGGCCGTATGGTGGCGGAGTATACAGGGGGTACGATCACCCGCTACCGAGCGGAGTGTTTCCATCAGGATCATCCCGACCCTGCGGGTACGGGACAAGCTCTTGGTAATACGCGGCTGGTATTCTCCGATTTCAACCAGGACGGCTTGATTGAGCTGACAGAAGAGGACCCGACGACGGCGGTCAATGAACTGGAGATTACGCAAGAGGCCCACTATTATCCGTTTGGCATGAACCACCTGGGGCCGTGCTTCGTCCGCCATAGCCCCTAAGGGCGAAGGCGGGGTATGAGACGGTGGCGCCGGCCGAAGCGCAGCGAAGGTCCCGTACCTGAAAGGTCGGGAAGAACAAGTACCTGTATAATGGCAAGGAGCTCAGCGCCGACTACGAGATCAACCTCTACGAGTACGGGGCGCGGTGGTACGACCCGGCGCTGGGGAGGTTTACGGGGGTGGATCCGCTGGCGGAAGATTTCTACTCATGGACACCATATAATTATGCAATAGGAAACCCAATTCAGTTCATAGACCCAGATGGTAGGGCGGCGGATGACATTATCTATTTAAACTCTTCAGGAAAAGTGTCAAGGGTTGAAAGGACAGGTAACCCTGTTAATCTTTTTGTGATGGAGGAAACAAGCCAAGTACTCCATCTGAACGATATTGAGAATTTGGACTCAGACATTTCAACAAGAAATTTTGAGGATGGAGACAGGGTTTTCTTCAACATATCGAATGATGAGCTTGCATCTGCAATTGATGCAGCAGGGGAGGGAACTTGGCTGAACGTTGCATCCAAATCACATGGTGAGGCTGACTTTGTGATGAGTCATTTAGTTCCAAACTATTTTGGTAAAGATGGGACTGGTGATGAGCACGTCTATTTGGAAGATGGCACGTTGAGGACCCACTATGTTGAAAACCAACATTACTTTAAGTTCGGAGATGACTTTAGGTTGTTTAATTTATACGATGCCGGAAACTTCATGTGGGGGGCTTGGATGAACGACTCCGGATTTTCACCGTCGGCAGCAAAGATTGGGTCTGAGTTAAATGAGCTTTTTATGGATGCCGATGCTGACCAGCGAGCAATAAAGGCAGGGGAGATGTACAACCAAAACACTCAAAAAGAAAAGCAATGAATTTAAAAAATAGAAAATTACTCCGAACGAGCGTGCTTGTCATTTTGTACCTTCTACATGCTCAAGCATTTCTGACAGATAAGGTTAGGGAAGAGCTGCGAACGGAACTTGGATTGATGAATTTATTTTTAGTGCCTTTTTGTGTAATCATCAACCTTTATTTTGTTGTAGTTATTTTTTCCAAGTTGAAGAAGAATAAATTCATGGAAAAGGGTGACATGTTTTATATCATCTTATCTCTGCTGCTTTACGTTCTAATGGGGTATAACATGACAACTTAAATTGATGAAAAACGCCGAATTAGGAGTCAAAAAAGCCCCGCCCATTTTCTGGCCGGGGCTTTTCCTTTTGTCATTGGTATGCGAGCCGGGTCTTGGTGTCCCTGAGCAGCCCGTCGAGGGCATACAGAATTCCTTTCTTGTCTTAAAGGTCATACTTTTACTTTTACGATGACCTCTGAAAGCAGAGATTCTTGGGTGTAGATCCAATTGCGGATCAATTTCCACATGTGACTACTTATAATTATGCGGAAAATGAGCCAATTGCTCATATAGACCTTTGGGGGCTACAGAAAGTCCTTGCAATTATGTATCATGGTGGACCTACAGGTGGTGGTAAAACGACCACTCCTGCTGCGGCCGGACACACTGGTGAATTTTATAAAGCCACAGAAAGAGCAGCAGCGGAGAGTAACAGAGAATTTGAAGGTAGAGTAATTGCACCTGGCTTCACTTCAGCATCGGGTGTCAGTAATGGATACGATTTTATTACTGAAAACTATGAAGATGGTGATCAGGTAATCTTATATGGATACAGTTATGGCGTCGATGTTGCTATGGATCTAGCGACGAAAGTAGAGGAAGATAATATTCCTGTAGACCTCCTTATAACAGTGGATGGTTCCGATGGTCCACTACAAAATGCTACAGTAAATAAAGATGTACCAGAGAACGTACGAGTAAATATTAATTTTTATCAAACAGACGACTCAGGAGTATCTTCAACTTCTAGATCTACGGGGGCTACTAGTTCAAATTCTTCCAGCCAAAGCAGTAGTAGCGATAGTGGTACTTCAAATTTTCCAGGTTCAAATGGTAGCCGAAATAGGGGTACAGGAAATACAGAAGTGCATAACATCAATGCAACTGGTTCGGGGGTTACTCATGGTAATATTCAACAAAAACAAGATGGCTATATCCGCATGTATATTAGGCAGGCTATCCAGAATTATCAAAAGAACAATTAGCCTATCGTTGCTAACGATTCTTTTGGCAAGCTGCGATGGTAACTATCAAAATGTTTCGCTGACAGGTCAGATAATTGATAAAAATACTAAAGCCCCAATTGTTGGGGCCAAGGTTAGAATTACTTGGTGGGTATACGATATGTCCAATGCTGCGTGGGAATCAAAACCCATTCTTGATTCTGTGAAAACCAATCTGGATGGTAAATTTAAATTGGAGATTAAGAAGGCGGAAGCTTACGATTTGATTGTGAAACACCCTGATTACATAGATCATAACGAATCAAAAACTCTTAGTCGAAGCTTTTCAAAAATTCAAGTGCACCTTGAGCCAAATGACCCATAGCATAGTCAAGTGATCAATCGACCGCTGATAGATGATCGCAAGGTTCGAGGCTGATATTTTTTTGAACACGAACTCCCGCTTGGAGGCTGTCTCAAAAGTCGCCTGCCGGTGCTGAAAATCGGTCAAAAGTCCGTATTTTAAAGACATGAAAGAGCCAACTCCTCCTCATGGAAAAAAGAAGCGCCACAACCAGGTGACCTTCAAGCCCTATGTCCAGAATCAAGCCTGGCTGCTGCCCCCCACGCTTGAAGAACTTATTCCGGAGGAGCACCTGGTGCGCTTAGTCAACGATGCGATAGAAGGCATGGACCTGGAGCCTATATTGAATACCTATGAAGGTGGGGGTAGCAGCACCTACCACCCTCGGATGATGCTCAAAGGCGCTTGGTGTATGGCTATGTTGACAAGCGTTATTCATCGCGCGACATAGAGAAAGCGCTACAAGAGAGAACCTGTGCTACATGTGGCTATGCGGGATGCAAAAGCCTGACCACAATACCTTGAACCGTTTTCGCAATTCCCGGCTCAAGCAGACAGTCAAGGCTGTATTTGCCCATGTATTGGCTATGCTGGTGGAACAAGGCTACGTCCGGTTGGAAGAATATTATGTTGATGGCACGAAGCTAGAGTCGGTTGCCGGGCGGTACACTTATGTATGGGCAAAGAATGTCGAGCGTTACAAAGGGGCCTGCTGGAGATCGCCCAGATCATCGAACAAATAGAAGTACCAATGAACAGTACTGAGGCAGAAGCAGCTAAGGAACAAGCCAAGGCTGCCCAGCCGGCTGTTAGTGATAGTGAGGCGCTTCAAGAAACAATTGAACGTTTAAACAAAGCGCTCAAGGAGCAACTGGGGAAAACAAAAAGCTGAGCAAGCAATTGGAAAAGCTCCAGCAGGAGCACCTGCCCAAACTGCAATCCTACGAGGAGCAGGAAGCGATATTAGCGTACCGCAGTTCCTATTCAAAGACGGACCCGGACGCTACCTTCATGCGCACTAAAGAGGATCATTTGGGCAAGTAGTAGATTAAAAACATGCTACAACTTGCAACTGGGCACGGAGAACCAGTTTGTCATCAATTACACGGTGCACCAGACACCTTCCGACATGGCTGTTTTCACCGAGCATATGGACGACACGTTCCAAGTCTTGAGTCCATCAGCGCCCACAGCCTAAAAGGATTGGCGGCGATGCCGGCTACGGCTGTGAACAGGCTTATGAATACCTGGAAGAAAAGGTACCTGAAGCCTACCTCAAATACCCAGGCTTTGACCGGGAACAAAACGGAAAGGCAGATGCCAACCCTTTTATTACACGAACTTATACTACAACGCCGAACAGGATTACTATGTCTGCCCAATGGGGCAACGCATGGCTCTTGTACAAGTGTGCGAGGAAAAAAAACGCAAGCAGGCTATCCGCATAAAATTCACGTTTACCAAGCTCAGCGCTGTGAGGGCTGCCCTTTGAGAGGCATGTGCCATAAAGCTAAAACGGACCGTATCATACGGGT
The DNA here is from genome assembly GCA_020636215.1 of Lewinellaceae bacterium. Classification (GTDB taxonomy): domain Bacteria; phylum Bacteroidota; class Bacteroidia; order Chitinophagales; family Saprospiraceae; genus JACJYE01. The sequence goes on along the minus strand of JACJYG010000009.1, from coordinate 467,800 downwards.
TAATCAACGAAACGCACGATACCGCCAGCAAGCACGCCAGCGCTTGAATTCGCTCAGAGGAATCCGAATGCGCCAAAAACGAGGCATTGATACAGAACCAGTCTTCACCACATCAAGCAGTGCCGAGGCTTCCGGCGCTTCTTGCTCACTGGCTTGGAAGGCGTAAGCACCGAGTCAGTATGTTGGCTATTGCCCATAACCTTAGAAAATGGTGGGCAACCTTGAATAAGCCTGTCCAAGATGCGCCGCTGCCGCCAGCTCAAAGCGTTCAAGCCAACCAAATGGGCCAAAAAACGAGCCAATGGCAGCTGTTTTTTGAAAAAATGGCCTTTCCCAAAGCTTTTTCGACTTTTGACCAATTTTCAATGAACTTGCTGTCACCTCTTACCATGGCTGCCCTGAGTTGGGGGAGCCCCGGCGGTAGCGACTTTTGAGACAGCCTCAAGTGGGAGTTTGTGTTTAGAAAGCAGGGCGGTAAAAGCCAAGTCGGAGCTTTCCGCGAGCGCCGAAGCTACTCAGCGGAGGCACTAGCGGAGTAAAGGGCTTTTGCCGTTCGGCTTTCGCTCCCGAGTCGTACCGCCTTCAGTAAACTTCCGGCGGCTGAGAGGTGTGTTGGGTGAAGTGTTGGCTCGCAGTTATCGCGCAGCGGCGCGTCCCGACGAGGTGGCCATGGCGATGGGGTTAGTGTGTGAGCTAGCGGCCGCAGGAGGAAGAGCAGCAGTCTACCCCGTACACGCCAGTGTCGGGGCGCATAGTGAGTAGACCCGGAATGTGCAGATGGTCATGAGGGTTGGCAGAATGGAGGGGCGTAAGCGACCGGCACTACAAATCGTTGTGAGGCGGCTAGTGGAGGCCCGCAGCCGCAGCCTGCCCGGCAGGCCTCCGCAGCGGCGTTGTGGCGGCTGTAGCAGCGGGTCAGCGAGGACAGGACTGGCGGGCTATCTTGGCGAGGGTGCTGAGGGAGTGGTTTGCGTGATGGCAGCCAGGGCCGGAAGAATGCAACCCTCCGGATCTGGGCTGTTCGTACCAGGACAAAAAGAAACAGGAGGCGTCCGTTGCCCAGATACAGAATGCGATGTGCAACATGTACCCCAACAATTATGAGCTCCCCATCACGCTGTACCTGGTAGAACTGTGCGACGGCTCCACCATGTATATCCTGGGCGACAGCCTGCTGAACCAACTCGACGGGCCGCACCTGGTGCTCGATGAGCAGGAAATCACAGCCAACAGCCAGGTGTTCACCATAGTGGTAACGGAGCGCAAGCCCCTGTTCGCCATGCGTTTCGAACAGTATGAACCCAACGGCAACATCAAGGAACTGCGCTGGAAAATCACCAGCCAGGCCCGAAATACTATCAGTACAGCTACGATCCCTCAACCGGGTCATTTCCGCCAACTACGGCTTCCTGGAATTGCCGGTAAACGCCACCCCGGTAAAGTATCAAGTACCGTAGCTTCTGAGGAGTTTAGCGTGCCAGGCATCGGTTATGATGCAGTGGGCAACATCAAGTCCATCACCCGCAAAGGCCTGGTTTTCGATGGAGATTGCTTCGTGCCCCGGGAGATAGACCGGCTGACAATGCTTTACAACGGGGAGCGCCCGAACCAGATGAGCAATGTCAAAGACGAGGCGCCCATAGATAGCCGGGTATATGGCTTCAAGCCCGGCGCCAGCTTCACCGCCCTGTACCAGTACGACGACAACGGCAACCTCGAATATGACCCCACAAGGGTTTGACGATGCAGTACAATTTCCTTAACTTACCTACCTCCATCGGCGCCATGTCCCTCACCTACGACGCTACAGGGCGAAAGTGGAAAAAGGACGGCGAGTTTGGAGCAGTTCTTTACGACGGCGGCATCGAATACCGCGACGGCCAACTGGAGGCCATCAACCTACCCGACGGCCGGCTGGTGGCGGAGTACAGTGGCGGCCCTGGCATTACCCGCTTCCGGGCGGAGTACTTCCACAAAGACCATCCCGACCCTTCGGGTACGGGACAGGTTCTAGGCAACACCCGCCTGGCCTTCTCTGATTTCAACCAGAATGGCTATATTGAGCTAACAGAGGAGGACCCTGGTACGCCGGAGAATGAGTTGGAGATTACTCAGGCCGGAGCGTAGCGGAGGTCCCGTACCCGTAGGGTCGGGAAGGCGCATTATTATCCTTTTGGTATGGGGCATAGGGGCCCCTGGTATGCGACGGTGGAACCGGAGAATAATTATTTGTATAATGGGAAGGAGCTGAATGAGGACTACGGCATCAACCTGATGGATTATGGGGCGCGGTGGTATGATGGGGCGCTGGGGAGGTGGACGGGGGTGGATGCCTTATCTGAATTATACTATCCTTATTCTAATTATAGCTACGTTCTTAATAGGCCTATCAATGCTAAAGACCCTGATGGAAAATTAGTCGTCTTTATCAATGGTTTTACTCCGTCTAAAGGTAACCAAGGAACCCCACGCTATTGGAGGGAATATACAAGAAACCGGTCAATCCTTGGAATAAATCAAAAGACAGGAAATCCAATATACAGTTACAGTCCTGAAAGAGAAGTAAGAGCTTTTGATAAGCGCGTTATGCAACATTTAGGGGATTTCAATGCTACTTACATTCACGGTGGGAACAATTTGTCAAGAGGAAGCAGGTATGCAGACGGATATATGACAGGAGTTGCTAATGCCGAGGCGATCTTGAACCAGATAATTGATGAGAATGGTAACGTTACAGAGACAATTAAGGTAATAACTCATAGTATGGGCAGTGCTTTTGGTAAAGGTTTCGTAAAGGCGCTTTTGAGGGCTGCAAGAAAACGTGGGGTAAAGGGAGTCCCTGTAACGTTGGTCGCAGATTTTGATCCATTTCAAGCAGCGGGCACACCACTAGACATTTTGAAAAAGAAGCGTAAAGTGAACTATCTTTAAAGTCGACTAAAACCATTAAAGATGTCGGCCTTTACGCTTCTTGAGCAAGATACAGAAAAGACCTTGGAACTGCCCGTAAATACCCTTAAAAACACCTTGATCGTCAGTCATTCGATCCTGTTGGCGGGTACGGTCAACCTGAATAAGGTGAAGAACAGTGTACCCCATGTTCGTGGTTCTGGCCAAGCCAGCGCCCATGCTGATTATAAATTATTGACACGTTACTTCGACCAAGGCAAGGTGCTAAGCGAGCAAGATTGCCAACAATATGAGCAGTTGATGCAAGGCTTGCGCACCTTGTGTTGGCTGGTACTTTTTTAAGCAGGGTAAGCGTTTTGGAGCTAAGAAGTTAAAAGCACCTTTTGCTGGATGGGACCAAGTGGGATTGTGGTAATGAAACCATCCATTTAATGACCTTGTGTGTTTTGGTCGATGATGTAGCGATTCCGATCTGGTGGGAAGATTTGGCAAAGTACCGGGCATTCTTCCCAGGAAGAGCGAATAGCCATGCTCAACGAAGTGATGAACAAATATAACCTAAGTGGTATGACCCTGCTGGCAGACCGGGAATATGTGGGCAAGAGGTGGTTCAAGTACTTGGACAAGAGTGGTTTGTATTTTGTTATTCGGGTAAAAGAGGGAATCTATCACGACGAGATCAACGCTAATGGAGGACGTACTTGGCAGCAACTTAAGGACAAAGCAGCGCAGAAGTAAAAGGCAAAAAGGTGTCCAAGAAGATAAAAATAGGCGAGCTGGATTTACACTATATTGTGATGAAAAACCCACGCCCGGATGCGGAAGACGAACTGGTTTATCTGCTAACTAACCTACACAGCCCTACCCAGGCAAGCAGGCTGTACCAGTGGCGTTGGCAGATCGAAGTGTGCTTCAAGCATTTAAAAAGTAACGGGGTGAATTTGGAAGCGATGAATGTACAAGGCAAAGAAAAACGCCACTTGATGATGGCCATCGCTGTACTGGTCTATATACTGGCTATTCGGGAGGGGCTGCTCAAAGAATATCGCGACGGTATTCGCTGGGTACGGGATAAACGCTCCGGCTTTGAATACCGCGCCGTATCGGTGTTCCTCAAAGGGCTCGATATTGTCAGGCGAAAAGCCCTAAATCTGATCCAATTCACCCGTTATTTGGGGAAAATCACCCAAGGTGAATATCGCTTGATTTTTCAAAATGTCTAGTGGTGTGAGCAGCGGGTATGAAAGCTGAGAGTAATGTATTTACCCAGCAATTTATTCATAGAGGAGGAATATTTGATGGAAGTTTAGCTGATGCTCCTTGGTTAGCCAATCAAACGCAAGAAGGAGCAGAGGATGTGCAGGAAGATGAAGGGCAGAGCAGTCATAGTATTTTGTCTTTCTTTGGAGATATAAATAAATTAAAAGAAGGAACTTACATTTGGAATGGCCAGAAATGGGAACTTCAAGATGATAAAAAATGAAAATATGGCACTTAGAATAATAACGGGTTTATATTTGCTAATCAGCTTTCTACTTTTTTTATTCATGTTACTTGCTTCCGGCGGAACCGGTTTGGGCTACTTTTTAGTTTTCTGGATGTTTCAAGGAGTATCAATTTTGCTCGTATCAGTATTAACTATCATAAACCATAAAAAATGGTTGAACGCCGAATATGGAAAAATAAATAAGATGCTCCTTTTAAGTTATTTGATTATTCCGTTGATAATGCTTCTTTTTATGGGATTCATTTAAGGTGTTGTTTTCAGCTTCTTTTTCCCAAAGCAAAGGTTTTAGCATTCAGTGAAAAGCCTCTACGGTTAAAACTGTGAGGGAATTTTCATAAGGTCCATGGGCAATTCTGGGTAACAGGAGTTTTGAAAGGCATCGAGCAAGGCAAAGACATGATCCCGGCCCTTACAAGGCCTCCACGCGGAGCCTGGATGGTTTCGTTTTCCCGACTGCCTTGTATGAAGTGGAGTTCCCCAATGGTTCAAAATACTGGGCTTTCAGGGAGGAAGTGGCTGGCATCCCCGCTGTTTACCGGCGCAATGAGCGGATACGTTTTTAAAAATCCTGGTGGGACCACTTTTTAATCATAATTATATGAACTTCAGGTAATTATGATTTTTTAAATAATGTAAATTATATTTTTGATTGATTTTTTAAGGCTGATTTACAGTATTTTATAGTTTTAAAAAATCACATACTGCTATTTCCTCCTTTTTGCTACTATTTCTGACTTTTCTATCCAGCATCGTTCCTTTCTCATCAAGGTTATCCTGATTCCCAAATGCCGGCAGTACAGCATACATTGCTTTTCTCTTATCTGCAGGTGGCCAGGTTGTAATAGATTAGGCTGGGGACTCCTAATAGAAGCTTACTTCAAAAGGGGGGGATGTATGCCAAGAATATGGAGTGCTCCTCGGAGGTTGGCGATACTTGGCCGGTTCAATTTCAGCCGCTCAATGGTTGCTCTGCCGATTGGAGTTTTGCCGACCATTAAGGAATAGTCTTTATTCCACATGAAATGCTCTTTCCAATCCTGAGTCCTTGGGTTGAATAGGGGCACATTCTGTCCGGTTATGCTGTCAAATCCGGAGAGGTGGTTGTACTTGAAGTTGTTGCATCCCTGGCAGGCATAGGCGAGGTTTTCAATATCGTCATTGCCATCCTTGGACAATGGGATAATGTGGTCTATGGAAAACGTTGCTGGGGAATATTTTTCCTGACACAGGCAATATTCACAACAGGAGTTGGCTCTTGCGGCAACCTGTTTTTTTAAGGCGTCGCTAATTGCCATTCGATACCGGTTGGATTCCCAGTTCTTCCATCAGTTTGTCTAAAGGCATCTTGCGAAGAATGGACAATTCTACCAAGTGTTCCATACGACGGGCGTTGGCCGATTCAATAGCATTCGTTAAGCCCAACAATTCCTGATATTCTTCGGGAGTCAGTTGTTCCGTATCTCTTCGTTCCGCCAAATGGAAAAATCGGCGCCATTCTTCCTGAGAGATGCCCAGGTTGATTTGCTGAAGGAGCTCAGCTTCTCTCTTACGAGGGTCAGCAGAACCGGGCAGCAGCTTTTCTTCCAGCATGCTGACAATGTAGTTGTCGATGTCTTTACCTGTCCTGGCTGCTACTTCCTTGAGCATTGCTTCCAGCTCTGGTGTAAGATTGATCGTGATCGGCATAGGCAATGATTTGGCCATCTAAATTAACAAAAAATTGGGATAAAGGAAATCCAATTGTAATCGCCGTAGTATAGAAACACCTCGCCCCCCACAAGAGCTCAACGATGCAGTACAATTTCCTTAACTTACCTACCTCCATCGGCGCCATGTCCCTCACCTACGACGCTACAGGGCGAAAGTGGAAAAAGGATGGCGAGTTTGGAGCAGTTCTTTACGACGGCGGCATCGAATACCGCGACGGCTGTATATTCTGGACCAAATTCACCCACCAATTCCGGATGAAATTCACCCATCAGTTCCGGACTAAATTCACCCACCCCTGGGAGCCTGCGTGAAGAGGTGAAAAACATTTTTTCACCGGCCATGCGTAGCTTGCTGGAAAGCGAGAACAGATGGCCAATACCCTTACACGCATGCAACAGATCCGGATGATCTTACAAGCCCATAGCCAGGGTCAAAAAATCCGGGCGATAGCCCGTACAGTGGGGCTGGACCGCAATACGGTGCGTACCTACCTTCGGCGGTGCCTGGCGTATGAAGCGGATACCCAGGCATTGCTGTTACTGAGCGACGAAGCGCTCAGCGGCATTGCCTACGAGCCAATAGCTGAAAAAGCGGTGGACGGGCGGCTGGCTGATTTTGAACAGCGCCTGCCCGGCTGGCTCATCGAGTTGGGCAAAACCGGCGTCACGCGGCAATTGCTATGGCAGGAATACCGCCAGTACCAAGGCCAGCGGCTATGGCTACGCCCAATTTTGTGAGCGGCTCAGAGCCTACTCCCGCCGCCAGGATGCGGTGATGCATTTTGAACACAAAGCCGGCGAACGGCTCATGATCGACTTTGCCGGCAAAATGCTTTCCTATGTGGAGCCTAAAACCGGCGAGGTGGTTAGTTGCCCGGTATTCATTGCCGTGCTGCCCTTCAGCGGCTACAGCTATGTGGAAGCCTTTGCCCAGCCAGCGCCAGGAGGATTTTATCGGCGCTATCGCCAATGCTTTTGCTTATCTGGGCGGGGTGCCAGCCTGCGGGCTAATCGACAACCTGAAAAGCGGGGTGAAGCGCGCCAACCGTTACGAGCCTGCTTTTACCGAACTGCTTGAACAGCTCAGCCTGCATTATGGCTGTACCTTCATACCGCGCGTGTAGCCAAACCGCGCGACAAGCCCAGTGTAGAACGGAGGGTGCAGTTGGCTTACGAGCGTATTTACGCCCCTTTACGCAATGAGCAGGCTACTTCTTTAGCGGGGCTTAACAATGCCATCCGCCAGCAGTTGGTAAAACACCACCAGAAGCCTTTTCAGCGTAAAGCCGGAGGCAACCGCCTGGCGCTTTTCCAGGATCACGAACGCCCCCTGTTGTCCGCTCTGCCGGCTAGCACCTTTGAAGTGAAGTATTGCGTCAAAGCCAAGGTGCAGCGCAATTACCACATCGTCATCGGGCAGGACTGGCATTACTACAGCGTCCCTTACGAGTATATCGACAAGAGGGTACAGGTGGTTTATACCTCCCGTGAAGTGGAAGTGTACTACCAGAACAAGCGAATCGCCTTGCACCAACGCAGCCGCCTGCGTTACAGTTACACCACCCTTGCCGTACCACATGCCGCCCGCCCACCGGCACTACCTGGAGCAACGCGGCTGGACAGCAGAGTACTTCCTGGACAAAGCCCACCAAATTGGGCTTGCTGCCTGGCACCCATCGAGCAGATACTGTCCACCAAGTTGTTTATCGAACAAACCTATAACTCTTGCCTGGGCTTACTCCGCCTTGTCAACAAATACAGTGCCGCCCGCCTGGAAGCAGCTTGCTGCCGAGCCCTGCGTGGACACCGCATCAACTATACCATTATCCACAACATCCTTAAGAATAACCTGGACAAACTGGAACAACCCGCGGAGGTGCTATCCCCGATTCCGGAGCATGGCAACATCCGCGGTACGGAGGCATACCAGTAAAGTACTATTAACCATTATTATCCACTTTTAAATCTGAAACCATGAATCAACAAGCCACCATCGAGCAACTTCAGCAGCTGCGCCTGCATGGCATACCACAGCTATGCAGCTATCCTGCAGTTGCCCCTCCAGCAACAGCCTGCAGCCCATGAAATGCTGGCTCAACTGGCTGAGTCCGAGGCGCAGTCCCGCACCCAGCGCCGTACCCAGTTGTACCTCTCCCTAAGCAAGCTGCGATATGACGCCGTCTTGTCCGAAGTCCACTGCTCGGCAGAGCGCAACTTCACTCGCGATCAACTGGCAACCCTGTCCGACTGCTCCTTTATGTTCAACAGCCGAAATATCCTCATCACCAGGCCCACTGGCTGTGGCAAAAGCTTTATTGCCTGCGCCCTCGTACTGCCATGCCTGCACCATGGGGCACAAAACCATTTACCTGAACATGAACCGCTTCACCGAAAAAAATCGCTTCACCAAACTTGACGGTACTACCTAAAACTACTCAACCAGTTGGAGAAAGTATCGCTCATCATTCTGGACGACTTCGGGCTACAGCCCCTGGACCAGCAAATGAAACTAGCCCTGCTGCAGATGCTGGAAGACCGCTATGCCAAGAAGCCCATGATCATCACCTCCCAACTGCCCGTGGCTAAATGGCACGAATACCTGGGAGAACCGACTTTGGCAGATGCTATTATGGACCGCCTCACTGCGGACGCTCACCGCATTGAACTGCAAGGAGAAAGTTTACGCAAAAGAAAGGGCTTAGAATCGTAACTTTAACTCGCCTCAGCACAGGCTCCTGGGGTGGGTGAATTTGCACCGGAATGGGTGGGTGAATTTCACCGGAATATACAGACGGCCAACTGGAGGCCATCAACCTACCCGACGGCCGGCTGGTGGCGGAGTGCAGTGGCGGCCCTGGCATAACCCGCTTCCGGGCGGAGTATTTCCACAAAGACCATCCCGACCCTTCGGGTACGGGACAGGTTCTAGGCAACACCCGCCTGGCCTTCTCTGATTTCAACCAGAATGGCTATATCGAGCTGACAGAGGAGGACCCTGGTACGCCGGAGAATGAGTTGGAGATAACCCAAGCCGGAGCGCACCGCCGTCGCCAGAGGCTATGGCGGTTAAAGAGCGGAGGTCCCGTGCCGGAGGCCGGGAAAGCACACTATTACCCGTTCGGCATGGGGCATATGGGGCCCTGCTTCGTCCGCCGTAGCCCCTGAGGGCGAAGGCGGGGTATGCGACGGTGGCTCCGGCCGAAGCGCAGCGAAGGTCCCGTACCTGAAAGGTCGGGAAGAACAAGTACCTGTACAATGGGAAGGAACTTAACGAAGACTACGGCATCAACCTGATGGATTATGGGGCAAGGTGGTATGACCCGGCGGTGGGAAGGTTTACGGGGGTGGATCCGCTGGCAGACCTTGCACCAGCTTGGACACCTTCCCGCTACGGGTTTAATAATCCGATTTTGTACACCGACCCATTAGGTCTATTTGAAACAAGAGCCGAAGCAAGGGAACATCGCAAGCAGGAAGGGATTAAAGGAAGAATCAGAAAACAAGATGACGGAAGTTTTGCAATAGTTCATAAGGGAAGTGACGGCAATATAAAGACTTTCAATAACTCGGAATTTGGAGTTATTACAGAATTCACCTATACAGAAAGAGGCGTTCATTTTAGAGATATTGGATTAGACGGCTTCAATGAATTGAGTAACCTATATTCAGAATCATATAATCCTAATGCTGTAATCCAACTTGATTGGGCTGACAGAGCGTACTATTTCGGTTCTTTACTGGGCTTTGCATCGCCATCTGCGAGAGTTGTAACAGCCAGTAAAGCTGCTGCCCAAACTGTTGGTAGTGTAGATGATTTATTAAGAGCAGGTAATGTAGCGGATAAGGGAAATCTTACTGCCGTTGGAAGAGCATTGCAAAAGCATGGAAGTAGAACTGGTAGTTCTTTTCCAAAAGCAACTGGAAATCCAGCGGCAATAAATGAACAGGCAAGTTCGATTTTGAATTCTATCGTTACAAATCCTAACGCAATTAGGACAATAAGGCATCATGCAAGATTTGGAAATGTCATGGAAGTACAAATTCCAGGAGGACAAGGTGCCAGATTTAGTGCTGACGGTAAAACTTTTATTAACTTTTTGGAACCTTAATGATTATGAAAATTTTTGAAGTATTAGTTACCAGTGTACCCGATAGAGAAAATCTTGTTGCGGAGATTTGGCATGACAACAAATTAATAGCAGAGATTAATTCTGAAACTGGAGTGCAAGAAATTATTTTTTACTGTGAAAAAGAAACCGCTTTTGACTACCAGGAGCTTATCAATGCATTGAAGGAAGCCTCTTTGAAATTGAAAGAAGAAGTTATCTGACGAATGATTTTAAAAGGAGATGTTATTCCAAGCACGGGTGGGCTAGTAGCTGGTAGTGATGAGGTGGTTGTTTCGGCAAAAAGAACTGAAAGCAAGGGAGGAGAATTACTCCATGCGGGAGATTTTTATTTCACCAAGGAAGAGTTGTTTGAGTGGGGTGTGGCGGATACTGATGTAAACAATTGGATTTTAAGCAATGCCCCAATAGCGCTACAAAAAGAGTACTTTAGGTACGCCCGAGACCACGATTTAGGTGAGGCTGCCGGACCGGTTGCATTCACCTTAGTTGCACCGCTTGCTTTGATCGGGGGGGCTGAAATAGGGGCAGGGGCATCTCTAACATCTGAAGCAATAGGCCCCATTCGAAATTGGGTTAGAATTGGTGTAAGTAGGCACAAAGGAAACAGGTATTACGGTATGAGATGGGGGGCGGGAAGAGAGAAGTATTTGAAGGAGATAGGGAGTAAGAAACTTCGGGATTTAAACGTGCGATTGAGGAAGTGGAGAGGAGGTCATTGGGATTGGTGGAAATTAAAATAATATGAAAGAACAGATATTGCAAAGAATAACTGAATTATTTGGCAACCCAAATGAGGCTAATCCGTTTTCTGAGGGGGTTGAAGTCAAATACCAGAAACACAATATGTATGAACTGTCTTTTGAGGTTACAGAAAGAGGATTACAGTTATTTTTAAATGGAACAGGTCCAATAATAGGTGATTGTACTTTGAGAGACCTGGAAGACCTTGATCAATTACTAGAGGAGATCTGTGTAATTGTGTCAAATCCAATTAAGGAAGTTAAATATAAGGTAAGTAAGAATATTAGGAAAACCAGATTTGAATATAAGGCACTTCTGGGAGGTGAAATCGTTGATCTTTCCTATTCAGGAGGGCGCTTTCAGTGGAGGGATTTATTAAAGAAAAAGGAGGTTGAAAAGGTCATCTATGATTCCTGGCTGAATGAATACGAGGGGAATTGAAATAGGCATTGCTGCTGGTGGACGAGTATAGCGGCGGGACGATCATTACGGGCTTTCGTGACCTTTAACAATGAACAGTGGATAGAGGCTTCCCGGCCGGGGGCTAGCTCAAACAAGGCTAAGGAATATCAAAATCAGAATAGGATGGGCTCTATCAATCAGGCGCGCTTTCATTCGTGGTTTGGGGATAATTTCGTGTGGAACCCATATGGGGGAGAGGAAACATATAGAGTGTCCGAAGGTGATACTCTTAAAGTTGGTTATACGAGTGGATACTCTCAAAGTAATTCTAATAGAGGAACTGCTATGATTCAAGGGGCTTCATTATTTGGCACTTCTTTTACATTGGGGGGGAGTTTCCAGGCGGGAAATGGATATTGGAGAGGAGCAAACGGTAAATACTACAATACTTCCTGGGGAGGCAATCAATTCACAGGAAGCAGAAATGCAGTTCGGTGGTCATCGAGATTATTGAAAGGGGCTGGAACGGCCTTCGCAATACCTGCACTGGCAAATATTGGTGTCGATTGGATGAACAACAATATTTCAACGCGTTCCGCAATATCAGAAGGTTCTTCGTCAGCAATTGGGGCTTTTGGAGGTGTGCCCGGGATTGGTTGGACAATTGGCTGGGAATCAGGAAGGCTTTTAACGTCTTTGCCTTGGTATAGAAAGAACATTAGGCCGTTTTTGCAAGATGCCTTTGGCATACCGAGAGATGAATTTTTTCTGAAGTCAACTCCCGATTGATTTTTAAACTGAAACCGATGAAAATAGTCAGTAGAATATTTTTAAGATTCTATCAATTCTATAATGGCATAGAAGAGGACGAGGCCATGGTTTTTTACTTTGCATCCTTTGCCATAAGCTTATTGTTATTTTTTTATTTTCACCTTATTTGGGCATTTTTTTATAAAATAACTCGTAATAATGCCTTTGAATTCAACGGATTTAGTTCGGTTGTTGTCGCTTTTATCTTTGTGATAACTGGTGCGACAGTATTGTGGAGAAGAAAAAAAAGCATTGAAACTAAGATGCAAAAAATGACCAAACATCTAGTCATTGAAGATGTTATCGTTGCTTTATTTGTTATTGGAGGTTTCTTTTGCATGTTCTACTCCATGGTTATATTCAAAATTGCCTCTGTCCAGTCCTGAGGAAACTGTATTTAACCCACAGGGCATAATTGGAAAAAGGACGGCGAGTTCGGAGCAGTTCTTTACGACAACAGCATTGAATACCGCAACGGCCAACTGGAGGCCATCAACCTACCCGACGGGCGGCTGGTGGCGGAGTACAACGGCGGCCCTGGCATAACCCGCTTCCGGGCGGAGTATTTCCACCAGGATCACCTTGGAAATACAAGGCTCGGCTTCTCGGACTTTAACCAGAATGGGCGTATTGACCTGGAGGAGGAGAACCCCAATACGCCGTTGAATGAGTTGGAGATTACGCAGGCCGGAGCGTAGCGGAGGTCCCGTACCCGTAGGGTCGGGAAGGCCCACTATTACCCATTCGGTATGGGGCATATGGGGCCCTGGTATGCTACAGTGGCTCCGGCCGAAGCGCAGCGAAGGTCCCGTACCTGAAAGGTCGGGAAGAACAAGTACCTCTACAATGGCAAGGAATTGAATACAGATTACGATATAAATCTTTATGATTATGGCGCCCGGTGGTATGATCCGAGTATTGGACGATGGAATGCGGTCGATCCACTGGCGGAGGAATATATGTCAATTAGTCCTTTTGCATATGTTGCTAACAATCCTTTAATTTATATTGACCCAGATGGAATGAGAATTGACTATGGTGATGGAGTTTCTGATGAAATAAAAGATCGAATAAATAGTATGAGAGAAAACTCTTCCATTTTTGCTGCCCTCTATGATTATCTCGATACTGTAACTGATGAAGATGGCAATGCCATAGTGTTCACAATAACCGGTGGGAAACCTCGAAAACGAGAAGACGGCTCCACTGCTTCAGGGGAATCAACTATGGAAATAGGGGGTGAAGTTTTTCTCAGTGATGAAGCAACAAACTCTACAGTTTCAGAGGAGTTCTTTCATAAGTTTCAAGTTCTTCACTATGGCCTAAATGAAAGTGGCACTGTAAATGATCGTGCACCGAGGGAATTAGATGCCGAGGCAAAATTATATAATTCAATAGTCTTTGAAGATGGAGTTACAGACGATAGAAGTGTAATCCCAGGATACGAAAAACCGCTCAGGGATAAATTTTTTGTTAAAGACCTTAAAGCTGCCGATAACCAGGTAATCGTGCAAAAACCAGGACGCTCTGATAATCGGGGTAGCCGACTTCCAGGAGAAAACTTGGTATCTTTTGGTTATCGATTGTATCTCCAAGATTTTGAAAAAGGAAATCAGTTTAATCCTGCTTACAGAGGAAGGCAAAGAGTATTGAACCCAGCCGCATCTAACACAGCTGTCAAACTAAAGCAGTAGCAATGAACCGAATTTCATTATCTATTTTTGTCCTAATAATTTATAGCCTTAGCATGCTTTCATGTAGAAGTTTGTCTAATAGATCGACGATCTATAAAGTGAATGACGCTGAAGGTTATATTAACTTCACTCTAGAAATAGATCAAACAAGACTAGAGAGATTGAGAAATAATCTCTCATCTGGACGTCCAGATACTTGCTTTTTATATTACCACATGCGAGTCTATAAAGATTTGACTTTACGGTTTGATTCTTTATCCTACGACTGTTTAAGTGACAAAAAACTAGATGATAAAGAACTTGATAGGTTTAGTCGAACCTTAAGACCCATAATCGCTGATACAAGTAATGCTTTAGTAGCCTTTGAACCTTATGAGTGTGCTATACAATTTTCTCTCGAGGTTGGGCGAAATAATACAGGTAAAATCAATCGCATTTTTACTGGGTATTCAAAATCTTTTGACTTTCACTCTTCATCTAATAAATAGCCACCCGGCTTTCGCTCCCGAGTCGTGGTGGTGTTGGGTGTAGGGTTGGCTCGCAGTTCGCGCAGCGGCGCGTCCCGACGAGGCGGCCATGGCGGTGGGGTTGTGCGTGAGCTGGCGGCCACAGGAGGAAGAGCAGCGCGCATAGCCCGCTGTCGGTAGTATAGCAACCACATCAACCGACCGCTAACCGACGTTTGCAACGTCGGGGCCAGTATTTTTTTGCATACGAACTCCCGCTTGAAACCTTCAGGTTTTAAGTGGGAGTTCGTGTTTAGAAAGTCGAACGGCAAAAAGCGTGTCGACGTTAGGAGTAGAGGCTTTTTGCCGTTCGGCTTTCGCTCCCGAGTCGTGGTGGTGTTGGGTGAGGTGTTGGCTCGCAGTTATCGCGCAGCGTGCGCGTCCCGACGAGGCGGCCATGGCGGTGGGAGTTGTGGGAGAGCTGGCGGCCGCAGGAGAGAAAGCAGCAGTCTACCCCGTACACATAGTGTCGGGGCGCATAGCGAATAGACCCGGAACGGGTGTTGGTCAGAGCGGGAGTGCAGGTGGAGGGGCGTAAGTGAGCGGACTATAAAGCCGTGGTGAGGCGGCTAGTGGAGGCCCGCAGCCGCAGCCTGCCCGGCAGGCCTCCGCAGCGGCGTTGTGGCGGCTGTAGCAGCGGGTTAGCGAGGACAGGACTGGCGGGCTATCTTGGCGAGGGTGCTGAGGGAGTGGTTTGCGTGATGGCAGCCAGGGCCGGAAGAATGCAACCTTCCGGGTCTGGGCTGTTCGTACCAGGACAAAAAGAAACAGGAGGCGTCCGTTGCCCAGATACAGAATGCGATGTGCAACATGTACCCCAACAATTATGAGCTGCCCATCACGCTGTACCTGGTAGAACTGTGCGACGGCTCCACTATGTACATCCTGGGCGACAGCCTGCTGAACCAACTCGACGGGCCGCACCTGGTGCTCGATGAGCAGGAAATCACAGCCAACAGCCAGGTGTTCACCATAGTGGTAACGGAGCGCAAGCCCCTGTTCGCCATGCGTTTCGAGCAGTATGAGCCCAACGGCAACATCAAGGAACTGCGCTGGAAAATCACCAGCCGGGCCCCGAAATACTATCAGTACAGCTACGATCCCCTCAACCGGCTCATTTCCGCCAACTACGGCTTCCTGGAATTGCCGGCCAACGCCACCCCCGGCCAGGGGCCTCAGGCCGTAGCTTCTGAGGAGTTTAGCGTGCCAGGCATCGGTTATGATGCAGTGGGCAACATCAAGTCCATCACCCGCAAAGGCCTGGTTTTCGATGGAGATTGCTTCGTGCCCCGGGAGATAGACCGGCTGACAATGCTTTACAACGGGGAGCGCCCGAACCAGATGAGCAATGTCAAAGACGAGGCGCCCATAGACACCTCCATAGGCGCCATGTCCCTCACCTACGACGCTACAGGCCGAAAGTGGAAAAAGGACGGCGAGTTCGGAGCAGTTCTTTATGACGGCGGCATTGAGTACCGCAACGGCCAACTGGAGGCCATCAACCTACCCGACGGCCGGCTGGTGGCGGAGTACAGTGGCGGCCCTGGCATAACCCGCTTCCGGGCAGAGTATTTCCACAAAGACCATTTAGGCAACACCCGCCTGGCCTTCTCTGATTTCAACCAGAATGGCTATATTGAGCTAACAGAGGAGGACCCTGGTACGCCGGAGAATGAGTTGGAGATAACCCAGGAAGCGCATTATTACCCGTTCGGTATGGGGCATATGGGGCCATGGTATGCTACGGTGGCTCCGGAGAATAGGTATCTTTATAATGGCAAGGAGCTGAATGGGGATTATGAGATCAATTTGATGGATTATGGGGCCAGGTGGTATGATGGGGCGCTGGGGAGGTTTACGGGGGTGGATCCGATTGCGGATCAGTTCCCATGGGTGAGTACGTATAATTATGCGGAGAATGAGCCGATTGCTAATATTGACCTTTGGGGCTTACAGAAAGTCCTCGCTATTACCCAAATAGGAAAGAATTCTAATGGAGAAAATTTTATCATTCAATCCAGTGAAGTTGCGAAGCCCTCAAAAGGAAATTACAATCATCTATATTCTGTCTACTCAGATCCAGAAAAATATGGTGAAAGAGGAAGGTTAGAGATAGTCCATAATGTTGATACCGGAGCCAAGCTAAAAAGATATGAACTAAGCTTTTCTGAAAAAATTGCCAATTTTCTTGACGGTTTTGAGAGCCCGGAAGGAGGTATTGAGTTTACGCTAAGTTTTGGTCGAGGAAACGAAACCAGAACTAATACCAATTCAGAGCTTGGCCCAAATCTGGATGACCTTCTTGATGCTTTTGGCGGATTTAAATCTCTTGAGGGAGTTCCTGTGAAATCAGTTGAAGATGCTTTGAACTACTTGCTTAATTCCGCCCAACATGCGGCAACCGTGAGCGAAATAATCCAAGGTGGAAATGAATACTCTCCTGAAGCAGGCAATAATGATAGTTTGATTTGCCCGGCATGCAAAAGCCTCCAGGACAGTTCTCATATTGACCATATCAACGGAAAAGGGACTTTTCAAAAAATCAAAGAAGATGAAAAGTATTAATTTGTTGGTTAACCTGATTTTGATGGTTGGCCTCATATCAGCATGTGGCAGGCCCAAGAAATCTAGCACTCAACTATTTAAATCTGAAAGTGGTGATACAATATTGGCCAGGACATTTTACGAAGACGGGAGCCTGAAGGAGGAACAAATGTTCAATGCAGATACGGTGCCTAATGGTTTTTTTGTTTCTTATTATCAAAATGGGAAGGTGAAATACGAAAATTTCTTTATTGACGGAAAAGAAAACGGAATAGCTAAGGGTTTTTTTGAAAATGGTGAGCCAAGATACTTGGGCAAGGTTGACGACGGGAAAAAAGATAGCACCTGGCTATGGTATGAACAAAAACCTGATGGGCTACATCTTGACATGATTGAAAATTATTTGAATGGAAAGTTATTTGGAGGGCAAATTAAGTTCAATAGATATGGGCACTGTGAATGGTATAAGTTCTATGGTTTAGATGGCTTATTAGGTAAGGTTTCCTTCGAAGACTCAAGGTCAGTATTGGAAGGAAAACTTTGCAATATCTATTATGATCAAAATGAATTAAACATTGGTGAAGGTTTTTATTCAAAGATATATCTAGGAGCTCCACTTGGATGGGAATCAGGATTGAATGTTAAAATATTGGATAAAAATGGAGATTTACTGGAACCTGGATCAGGTAATTTACGAAAAACAGAAGAAAGGAATACAGATGCATATCATTTTTCCTGCGAACTTAAAGAACCGGGAGCATATTTAATACAGTATTTAATAGGCGTTATGGATGAGAATGGAGCAATTGAATATTCGGATACTTTAACCATCAAACTTTTTGTCAAAGAGAAGCTTTAAGCCGCCTGGTGGCGGAATACCCGTCCGGCGGCAACCGCAGCGAAGGCGATATTAGCCGTTTTGTAGCGGAGTACTGGCACCAGGACCATTTAGGCAACACCCGGTTAGCTTTTGCTGACTTTAACGAAGACAGTTTCATTGAAATAAAGGATAACCCGGGTACGGGGGAGAATGAGTTGGAGATAACGCAAGCCGGAGCCCCTACCCGGAGGGCAGGGAAGAACAAGTGCCTTTAAGAGCAACCTTGCGTTGGTTGCTATCTACTTCGATGCACTAGCCGGGTAACATACAAACGCTAAAATGTGCCAAAAAGCAGGAATGGTGGAGCCAATCTTCTCCGGATTGCCTATCTTTAAGGAAATTTCACCCATCTTTAAAATTGCCAGCCCTTTGATCGTAATGGCCGACAATGGGGAACTGCAGATGCTGCCTTGCTGGTTTTTATGGGTGAGCATTAGCCAATACCAATATGAAACTGGACCAAAAGAACATAGAACTCATCAAGGCCTACCTTCAGGATAAGCCAGTGAACCGAGCTTATCTGTTTGGGTCCTTTGTCCGGGGAGAAGCTGGCCCCGATAGTGACGTCGACATTTTAGTCGAACTGGATTACCGCAATCCAATTGGACTATTGTTCATCCGAATGGAGCAGGACCTGGCCAGGATATTGAACCGAAAGGTTGACCTGGTGTCTGCTCAGGGCATGTCCAAGTACTTAAAGCCGGTAATTGACCGGGAAAAACAGCTGATCTATGCCCGGTAAGCTTGGTGATAAGGCGAGGTTGCAGCACATCCTGGACGCAATAGGCGAAATTGCCTCCTTCACAGATGGAGTGGATTTCAGCGCCTTCGAACAGGATTCGATGTTGAAGAGCGCCTGTATTTATCAGTTGAGCATTATTGGTGAAGCCAGCAACCATCTTTCTGACGAACTGAAGCAGGAACATGGCTCTATTCCTTGGGGAGATATTGTCGGCCTTCGAAACATTATTATCCATAAATATTTTGGGGTTGATGAGAAAGTAGCCTGGGATATCGTATTACAGTATTTTTAAAATCCTGGCAATTTGCTTGCAACTTATTGATTATCAATAAATTGTGTGGATTTTAATAATCCTGGTGGGACCACTTGGTAGACTCGAAACCCTCTGTAATTCAGCTGATTACAGCGGGTTTTTTCTTTTTGCTGCAGCAGGTGCTGCAGTTTGACAGGCAGTACCGAACCAGGGGGCGCCCTTATAGCGCCGACGGCATCATCGACTGGAGATATACCAGGCTCTAATGCTTCAATCGGGAAAGAAAAAAGATTGTATTGCTGATTTTTGTCATTGCATCTATTAGAGGAATTCCAACTACTTACTAACCTGAAATTCTTCTTTGAATGTAGATTGACCCCATCGGATACTAAGAGCTTGTTCAAATTTCGTTTTTGGAGATGAAAATTATTCATTTTTTGCTTAGGCAAGGCGTCGAAATGGGAGCATACCCTTAGGTACGTGACCATTTCGACAACGTAGCATAAGCGAAAAAGGGACATTTTCAGCCCGAAGGATGAAATTTGAACAAGCTCTAAGCTTCTTTTTAGAAAAAAAACTCACCACTGATTTTCCTCCCGCGCTCATTATTTCACTTTTGAGGTAGTCCCGAAGGCCCCTTCTTTTAAATGTTAACCCAAAAAATACAATCTATGAAGAAGCTAATTGTAATTCTTGCAGCATTGAGCATTTTCGTGCTATTGAACAGTTGCCAGAAAGACCAGTTGCAATCGCCGGCCCCGCAGGAGGAGCTGGCTCTGAATTTCCAGGACCTGGCGCAAAGCCTCGATCTTGACGTTTATGGCATTGCCAAAGAGCTGGTAGCCACTGCCGAGTGGCCCGTTGAAGTGGAAATGGCTGCCGGCGAAGTAGAAACCCGCGGGATCGGCGTCCACAACTACTACCGGCAGGTGATAGCGGATGACATCGCGCACTACTGGTTTACCGTACGTATCGGCTCCGGGCCCTACAGCCGGATTGCTATCCACCGGGTGGTCAAGGAGTGGGCGCCCAACCGGCCGATCAACACCTCCAAAGCCCTGTTCTTCCAGCATGGAGACGCCAAGGATTTTGTGGGTATGACACTGCCGGGCCTCAATTCCCCGAGCACGCCGAGGGACTTCGGCATGGCCGCCTACCTGGCCAAAAACGACGTGGACGTCTGGGGCATCGACCAGGCCTGGAATCTGGTGCCTGACAACGTGACGGACTATTCCTTCATGGCCGACTGGGGGCTCGATAAACAACAGAAAGACCTGCGCCGGGCCATGGGCATCGCCCGCCTGGCCCGCTACCTGACCGGCAGCCCGAATGCAAGGATGATACTGGCGGGGTATAGTAGCGGTGTAGCAACTGGATTCGCCGCGCTGAATGCCGAAACCCAGATCGGCCAGGGACAAAGAAATATCAAAGGGTTTATTCCGATTGACCTGGCGATTAAGACAGATGACCAGAAAATGTTGAACACTTTTTTAGCAGAATATTACCGCACCCGGGAACTTTTGGATAATGAGACGTACGAAGATTTTATTGTGTTCAGAATGTTGGGGCAATTGGGGAAAGAAGACCCTGATGGCGAATCGCCAATATTCCCAGGGTTTACCAACATGCAGGCTGCAATGTTCCTTGGCGCAGGACTCATCTATGGTGAACCGCACTCCCATTTCCTGGCAGGTATGTGGGAAAATGACTTTCCTGTAGGCTTTCAGTTCCTGACGGTGGACCAGTGGCTTGATTTCATGCAAGCCGCTCCGCTCTACGAACCGGCACAGTTTGTCAATGACTACAGCGTAATGATGACCGGGATCGAGGATTCCCCCTTCGATGACCACTTTGCGGAAATTACCGTCCCGATCCTGAACCTGGCCGCCTATGGTGGGCTGGGCTATCCTTCAGAGTATGCTTTCTCCTTTATCGGCAGCACAGACGTGACTCATCACATCATTCAATTGCTGCCGGACGACCAGGGCATGCTCGATTTCGGACATATCGATATCTTCCTCGCGAACAACGCAGAAGAGCTGGCCTGGCAGCCGTTGCTGGAGTGGATTGAGGAGCATTAGGAATATCTTTGATGGAATAATGGAATAGTGGAGTCACGGGGTGGTTATTCTCAGGTTTAGCCTGAATAACCACCTCGTGGCTATATTACTCTCAACTCTCCAATTTAGCCTGCTTGTTCAATTCCATGGATTCCTTGACCAGCGCTTCCCAACTCCAGGCCTGGCAACGGCTGGTTCAGTTCCGTGGATTTTTTAAAAGCCTGCAGGTATTTCAAAATAAAGAAACGCTGATCCGGGGAAAAAGAGTTGCCAAAAGCGAGGCCTTTGCCTGCCATCACAATATATTCCATTCCAATTCCAAAATCTTTCGTATCCTTTTGCTTCATACGGAATGTTTTTTCTTCTTTAATAGAGTCGATCTCATCCCAACTGAATACTCTTCTGTAATTCATGGGGCCAAGCTGTAGAATAACAGCACCTCCATCTGCCCTTAGTGCGAGCACCTCCTTCCCAAAGGCCATCGCAAACCCTATGAGAAAGAAAGTGGCTAGAACGATGAGTAATATTACAAGAAAAAAAACTGGCCTGACTATCGATTCGCCTTGGTCAAATATTCCAAATAAAATGACCGGAACCGCCATAATAATGGTGATCAATGCGAGGATTACTCCAAAAATTTTGAACTGAATATTCCTGCCTTTTATCCTGATTTCAACCTGGTGGCCATTGGTGTGAGAAAATCCAATTCCCTTTGGGACAGTTTTAAAATGAAACCCATCTTCCCAGTCCTCCCAAATTTGCTCTGACAGATGAAAAACCTGGCCGCATTTCAGGCAGTGAGCCAGATCGGTTGTCAGGTCAAAATGTTCATCAAGAACCTGGGCCTGGCAGTGTGGGCAGTTTACAGTGATGATCGCCATGTTGGTTTTCCTCAACAAGTAAGGTTAATCATTATAATTTTTCAACAAATCTTCAATCTGTTTTGGAGGCCAGTGTTCATCCCGGTTTTTGTGATTCAATATAATATTGACACAATGAATCACAAATTTTACTTGGTCCTCATTTAGCAGATGGCCAAATTTTATATCTTTTTTTTGGGCTCTGATTATTCCGTAATGTCTTAATTTTTCCCCAACTGCTATTTGCTCCTCCACTGCTGTGATTTCATCCCAAAGAAAACGCTTTCGGATCCCATATTCTTCCACCCCCGTAAAGAGCTCGCCTCCGTGAGGAGAAACCCTTAGCTCCCATTTTCCAAAATACATTAGAATCGCAAAAGCTATAAAAGCAAAGCTAAAGGAAAGCCCAAGTAAAGTAGCTAGTGAAAGGAATAATAGGGGTAAAAAACCATCCTCAACAGATTCAATAATTTCACCGAACATTAAATTTAATAACTGAAAAGCCCCCAACAACCCAAATGAAAAAACGAAAATTGCACTTTTGTATCGAAAGTTAACACTAATCGCCAGCTGTCCTTCCAACTGCCGGACAATCGGTTTGTTCTGTCTTGCTGTGTGGCTCAATACTTTTTTATTTTGGGTGTTTTCTAACTGTTTACTCAGCTGGAAAACGTACCGGCAATGTTGACAGACTGCTTTATCTTCATGGATATTTATATTCTCATTGGCAATTTCACTATTGCATTTCGGGCATTCCATAGTAGAGTTAGAGTTTGTTCAAATTTCGTTTTTGGAGATGAAAATAGTCAATTTTTTGCTTAGACGAGGCGGCAAAATGGGAACGTACCCATAGGTGCGAAGCCCATTTTGCCAACGAAGTATCCCGAAGGGATGCCTTTGGCATAAGTAGAAAAGGGGCATTTTCAGCCCGAAGGATGAAATTTGAACAAGCTCTTATTTTACAGCCTGGCCAGGAAAGGGTGAGGCTGGTTCTTCCGGGAGCTTGCCGTAATATTTGGCCAGCGTCTCCGCCAGAGAAATATTATCACTAAAGTTGTTGTCCAAAAAATACTCTAATTCAAGAGTGGAGTATCTAACCCTCTTAAACTTTGAATCCTGCACAATAAAGAAGCCTCCTTCATGATAATATTTGGGGAGCAATAAATTAAAGTGCTGGTAGGAAAGCTGCCGGAATCTTTCCCAGTCATTTTCTCGGGTGAGGGCGTCCGAAACCTGATAGGTTTTTCCCAGTGCTAATTTTTTTTTGATATCTCCACTCAGTGAAGATGGCATTACCACAAGGGTTTTGGATAGATAGGATTTCACAACCATTTCCCACTCATAAGAAAGGGATTCGCTCGTGCCTGGAAGGAAGAGCACTGCTTTTGCTTCTTTTATCAAATTGTGTAAGAGGGATTTCCAATCCTCATCAATTGCCTGTATGTCATAGCAATTCCTGGAAATACCCGTCCTTCCCCCAATAAAAACGGCTGCGTACCTGTTTATTTTGTTAAGGATTGAATTAAACAGGTTGTCTCTGAAAAGATAAGACTGTGTACCCTCTTGCTTGCCTTCTTTTAGTGTGAGGAGGAATTCATCTGTGTATATGGAGGACCTGAAGGGCCGAAGGACTAAAATAAATGACCGTTTATCGAGATAAGCCTCATGGATAGAATGTTCATTTTGAAGCAGGCCAATGTACTTTTTTAGATAGACAATAATCCAGGCCGCCAGGCCCGCAAGCATAATAAGATACAGCGCAGGAAGGCTCATGCCCAATTCTTTCGAGATCAGAAAGGCAAAGATGCTGATAAGGATAGTCGCTATCATACTGCGAGGATCAAACACCTGCCCTAATGCCTTCCAAAGCTCCTGTTGAATGGAGGCATCTTTTTCCTGGCCATAGAGGTCGTATTGTGAATGGTGGGTAAACAAATTATAAGCGAGAAAGGCGCCAATTAAAAAATACAATGCCAGAAGGAAAGCAAACATGAAATAGTGGCCAGAAAAGGCAGGGACAAATAGTAGTAATAAAAGCAAAAAGAGAGGGCTTATTTTAACTGCTCTTGATATTATGGAATTTAAATTTGACATTTCGCGATTTTTCCGAATTTCTGGCTCAGAGCGTTTCAGCCAGCAACCCACTCAAATCCCCCCCCACACCATAAGGAACCGCTTCCTCTTCCCCCTGCCGGAACAGCCAGGCTGCCGGTTCATCGGAAGAAGAGCTCCCCAGGAGATTCAGCTGATTATCCTTAAGTAACAGCATACTGCTTTCGTAAAGCGCCAGCACCGGCTGCCGGTTCTGCGGCAAGGCGTGGAACTCCCGGATGCGTTCGGCACGGCTTTCACCGCTGTGCAATTCGCTTTCCTTCAGGGGGTAGTGCGGGTTGATGTTGAAGGGCAGGAAGCCAAGCGCGTTCAACGAAGGCGGGTGCACGATGGCCATATCATTGGATGTGTTGATGGTCAGTCCGGCGATGTTGCTGCCGGCGCTGCTGCCGATGTAAGGCATGCCGTCCAGCACCCGCCGGCGCAGCGGCTCCAGGAGATCCATTTCGTAAAGCGTCTTGAGCAACAGGAAGGTATTCCCGCCGCCGATGAAAACGGCTTCCGCCTCGCGGATGGCCAGGGCCGGGCTTTTGTATGCCTCGATCCCTTCCACCTGTTGCGGCAGCCCGATGGCGGCAAAGGCCTCCCGTATCGATGTGGTGTAGTCCGCATAAGCCATGCCGCCGGGAGCGGCGTAGGGGATGAATAATAGGCGCTTCAATCCTTTGAGAATGTCATTCAATGGGCCCTGCGCATGGGAGAAATAAGAGGCCTGCCGGTTGGGGCGGGAGCTGCTGAGGAGGAGGAGTTGTCGTTGCATGGTGGCGAAATGATGGTGGAATGATGCTCAAATTTAAACAAAACCTCCGCCTTTTACTTCATTTCAAACCGCTTCCGCTGCGCCTCCGTCAACCGGGGCGGATTTTGGCTCATTTGTTCATACACAGACTCCGGCTCTTCGCAGAGGATGGCCGTGTTATCCGCCGAAGCGGCCAGGAGGTGGCGGCCGTCCGGGGAAAAAGCAGTCGAGAGGACGGGGCCCGTGAAACCATTAATGTTAAGAATGACATGGCCTTTCAGGTCCCATAGTTTGGCCGTACGGTCTCTGGAGGCGGTGAGCAGATTGTCCCCATTTGGCCCGAACAGGGCCTGCAGGATTTCCTCGGAATGGCCTACGAGGCCGATGGCAGATAAACTATCCAGGTTTTGAATATCCCACAGTTTCGCTGTCTTGCTTTTGGAAACCACCACTATTTTGGACCCATCCGGCGAAAAAGAAGCGGAGGTGATCAGCCCGGTTCGGCCTTGTAGCTCCGCCAATTGGCCTCCAGTTACTGCCCACACCCGGGCGCTGCCGTCCGTGGAGATGGTGAGTACGCGCTGCCCGTCTCCGGAAAACCAGGCGTTGTGGACAATGCCGGTATGGCCTTCCAGGGTTGCCGATCTTTCTCCGCTAATCGCCCAGATGATGGCCGTGCTATCGGCTGAGGCGGTCAGTACTTTCGAGCCATCCGGGGAAAAGCGGGCGGAATAAATATAGGACCGGTGGCCATCGAGGGTGGCGTAGGGGCTGCCATCGGAACTCCAGACTTTAACTTGTTGGGCAGTGGCGGATAACAATTTACCGCCTTGTCGGGCAAAATCTACGATCAGCACCGGTGCGCCATGGCCCTCCAGTACTTTGAGCAGGCGGCCCTCCGCATCCCATAGCCGGGCGGTTCCATCGCGGGAGCCCGTGAGTATCCGGCCGTCATTGGCAAAGGCTACGGCCAGCACTTCGTCGGTATGGCCTTTCATTTCCTGGAGCAGTAAACCTTCGAGTGACCAGAGTCGCGCCAGGCCATCGGCTGATGCGGTAGCGATGCGGCTGCCGTCGGGGGAGTAGGCTGCTGCGTGGATAAAGCCTGCGTGCGGCTCAAGAATGGTAATGATTTCACCGGTATTGATATCCCACACCCGCACCGTATTATCCCGTGACCGGGTTAGGGCGGTGGCGCCATCGGGGGAGATCAGGGCTTCCAGAATGCTGTTGTCGTGCCCTTTGAGGGCAATGCCGCTGTTGGCGTAGATGGTGTTTCCAAAGGACTTCTGGACCAGTGGGCTAAAGGGGGTGGGGTTTTTCCTGACGGTTTCATAGGCCTCATAGGCGAGCGCCAGGGCGGTGTGCAGGCTGTCCTTGGCAGCTTCTTCCTGGGCGAAAAAAGACCAGCTCAGGGCGGTGCTGATGAGGGATTGCCGTTTGATCAGTTCGTTGGCCCGCCCCACGGAATCCCGGGCTTCGAGAATGGCTTTGATATATTGTTGCTTTGCCTTTTCTTTCCATTCCCGCGCCTGGCTTTTTTGTTTTTCATTATTCTCCAGACAATGATAGGCGGCATTGAAGTAAAGTTCCGCTTCTCCCCATTTCTCAATGTCTTTTGATTGAAGCGCTTTGGCGCCCTGGTTAAAGAAATAGTAAAAGCAACCACTCTGGGCATTCAAAACAGCGCCCAGAAAAAGTAAAGTGAGCAGCAGGAGAGATCGGGGCTTCATAATGCACTGTTTTAAGCTGGTTTCGCTAAAAAGTATAGGCTAAGCGGAAGCCTAGCTGGCCCCCTGGGGATTGGCCAAGGGGAAGTTCCAGCATGGGCTTGATGCTTAGCGGCTTATCCGAACAGTATTGGTCGTAAATCTTCTTGTCCTGACGGTATCGCTTACTCCGCCGAAAGTAGAGCACGGCATCGGCAAGTAAGATCGCCGAGCCGACGGAAGTAAAAATGATGTAGTTGTGATGCTTGTTATTGGCCTTGTTATAAAGAGGCAATGCTCTTCGAAAACTGGTGGAAGTGGCGTAGTCATTGTCATAGATGTCCTGGGATCTTTCTTCTTCAAATATTCCCAGAACGATGAGCCCGGCGCCGGCGCCGGCGGCCAGGTAGTAGGGTAGGCGCTGCTCAAAGTTAAAGCTGGGCGCTTCCTGGCAATTGAGCTCGAGTAAAACCAGCAGGTTGGTATATTCCTCCACCTTCAGGCTGGCCGTTAATACCCCCTGTAGGTTGACGTAGTCCTGGAGAAGATGTGTCCAGTGAATCCGAAATGGGCTGCCTTCCTTACGGGGGGTAATCCCCGTACCGATGTCGCCTATCAGGTATTGCGGTTCGGGCGCCAGGGGCTGTCCATCTAAGGTGAAGTCCAGGGAAATATTATAAGAGAAGTCTACTTTGGGGCTTGTCTTGTCCTTTGTCCTGGGAATGGTAGGTGCTTCCCTCTGTGGGAGGTGGTAATACACCACTAGTTCTCCCGACTGAATGGCCAGGCTGTCGAGTAGTAACTCCGTTTCAAAGGCGGTTCCGCCTTCCTGTATGCTGACAACACTGCCCCTTGGTTGCAGTTGGTTCTCTACCAGATTGATCTGGGCGGTGAGGGTATGGGTGCTGCTGGCCACGGGCTGGAGTTGGGCGTGGAGGAGGAGGGGGTAGGCGCTTAAGAGGAAGGCCACTGGTATTTGCCAATGTTTCATGTTGCAGGTTTTTAAGGATTGAATTGGAAAAAATCTCCAAACCAATAGGTTTGACCCATAGGGGTGGTATACTTCCCGGCTCCAACATATCCTTTACCGTCAATTCTGAAGCCTATTGCATCGGTTCTTCCTTGCGGATTTTGAGCAAATGGAAATGTGTTGTTTATGATGGTGTTATTCGGAAATCCCCACAAATCATGTTTGTATGCCAGGTCGTTGTTGGACTGACCTAAACCAATAAAAGCAACATCGTCAATTACAAAAACTATCGCCCCAAACCGGCCCTCGGTTTCGTTGCCAAAATTGATTCCAAAAGTTTCCCAGCCTTGATTGGGTGTATATCTCAGGATCTTATTATTAACACCTTCTCCTAAGCCCACATGAGCAATGGTGTCGTCCAGTACAAAGGCAATAGCTCCACTACGAGGCTGACCTGGAAATTCGCGCTGTGAGGCCTCCCAGCCTGAAACGGGATTATATTTATAGAATTCATTTGACAAGCCTCCTCCAGTTGCCTTCCGTCCCAGTCCGACATAAGCGGTGTCATTAATTACAAAAGCCACTGCGCCACGGAGGCCTACACCGGGAAAACCAACAACTGGATGCTCCGCATCCCATCCGGAAAAAGTGTATTTATAAAACAGCACATCAGAAGTGTTACCCAGGCCAACATAAGCAGTGTCCTCAATTACGAAGGATACCGCGCTACTCCGCGGCCCTCCCGGAAAACCTCCAACAGACGCCCATCCCGTTCCATTGAATGAATGAAAATCGCTCAAATATTCAGGAGGGGCTTCTCCCGTTTCTCCTAACCCAATGTATGCGAGTTCTCCAAGCACAAAAGCTACTGCACCACTGCGCGTGGGAAGCAGGGTGCTGGTTTCCTTCCAGAATTCCTCCAGATAGAAATAACCTTCTTCCCGGGAACTGAAGAGTGTATCGCTATAGACGCCATCATCCCTTTCCAAAATGGCGTAAGCCCAGGCGTTGATCCAATTTTCTCCAGGCCCAAGGGTCGTAAGGCAGCTATCAAAAGTGGTGTTGGTGGTTTGATTGGAATCGACAACAATCCTATGGTCGACTTTCCAGTCCGGTAAATCCTGCGGGAACTCTGCATTGTTCCAGAAGAAGCCATATTCTGCAGCATATTTGTAACCGACGGAATCCGGGGTGATAATATTTAAAAACGACAATTGGCTTATTTCCCCCTTTGCAATGATTTCATTGCCTGTTTGCTCCAATTTGACATCTGAAAGCTGGATCGTTTTTGTTGTGATCATTTTGGGATCACCGTAGAAAATGGTGTCGTCGGTTTGGGCGTACGCCTGTACTTCGTAAGTGATATTTGGCAGCAAAGTAGTTATAATAGTGCTGAAAATCCCCGAGTTATGTGGAGGCCCACGCCGCGAAGAATCTCGCTCAATAACCAAGGTCGTTTCCCCCGGCAATTTCCGAGTGGTCACCCAAATATGGCCGTGCTCCTTAATTCTGTCGATAGCCAAACCCTGCAATTCCCCTTCAAAAGTGCAAAAGGTGAGTAGGAAAGGTTTAATTTCTCCGGTTATTATGAGGATATCACCGGTATTAAAAACAAGAGGGGATGAGCTGTATTTTAAATCCCCCTCCTTGGTGATCGCATAGGCCCAAAAATAATAGACGGTATCAAGCATTAGTTCACGGACCGCTATCTCGCAAAAAAACTTGCCGTTGGCCGCACTCAAATTATTGCTCCGAACCAGGTTTTTTTCGATCTCCAGCCCAGGAAAGGTTGAAGAATCAACCGTTGACCACACAAAACCGTATTCTACGACGGTTTCTTTATATTGCGTGGCTTCAATGCGCCCATAGAGCTCCAGGGAATCTCCATTTGGGGATATTTCCCGATAATCCGCAAACACCTCCACAAAAATCAACTCCTCCAGGTCCCAGCGGCACTTCCACAGCGAGAGGATAGCCAGGGCTATTAGCAATATCGATAGTCTTATTTTCATTGGTTCAGGCATTTGTGGTGAAATGATCCTTTTACTACCGGCCGCCCATTTTTTGCTGACACTCGGCTATCCTGGCCTGAATGTAGGGGTCACTTGGGCGAATCCGCGCCGCCTGCCGGTAGGCATTCAGCGCAAATTTGTACCCCTTTCCATCGAAGAAGGCGTCGCCCGCTGTTTTGAGCTTTTCGAAGGCGCTGCCCAGCTTTTCCCTGGCCTGGCTTTCTTTCGCTTTGGCCAGCGGGGTGTTGAAGTCCAGGTTAACCGCTTCGCGGTATTTTTCCAGGGCGTTCAGGTAAGTAGTTTCACCCTGGTTAAAGAGGGAATCCCCCTCTGCGATGAGACGATTGAACTCATCCTCCAGCTCAAGTTTGGCCAGTGCTTCCTGTTTCAAGGCTATCGCTTCCTGTCCGGTGCTGTCGAAGGCCAGGGCTGTTTCCAGTTCTTTGACGGCATCGGCGTAGCGATAATCTCCCATCGACTTTTTAGCATTGGCCAGGAATTCATTGTATCGGGCTTCAATAGTCCTGGCCTGAGCAATTTTGAGGCTGTCCAAAGTATTCGTGGCGATCTCTTTTTGCTCTTTGTAAACCCTCTGGTAATAAGTGGAATAGATGGTCAGCATAGTCAGGATGGCAATGAGGGACAGGGTGCCAAATAAGTATATCCTTCGCCAGCGCTTGTCTTCCCATTCGCTTTTCCTGATGAATTCCCATTCCTCCGGGCTGAACCTTCCTTCGGTTTTGAGTTGTTGCCGGTGTACTTCCAGCAGCCGCAATTCTTTACTGTTCAGGAGGGAGTTGGTCGCTGGGAAGGCCGTGTACCGGTCCCTGACGATCTTGGTGATCCGCAGCAGGGCCACTTCCTCTTCGCTTCGCTCCTGGGCCACTTGCTGGGCGAGTGCATCGTGCGATAGCTCATAAAAGCCCTCTTCCAGGCGTAGTAGCCGCGCTTTTTCCAGCCTGTCGAGAATATATTCGATTTGCTGCCGGTCCAGGCCAATCACTATTACGGCTTCTTTTTTCAGGGGTTGTTTGGTGCCTTCCAGGGTCACGAAAGCGCTTAGTACTTTTTTCACTGCCTCCGGTGGTGATTTGGGGTGCTTTTGCTGGAGCTGTCCCTGAATAATACGGGCCTGGTTGTCGAGGAATTCACCCAGAATATTCTCTATGTTGCCCAACCGTTTGACGAGTTGGCTGTCGAAAGCCACGCTATTGGGGTCTTTTTGATAGGCTTTTTGGAATAACTTATCGAGCAGGACCTGCAGGTAGGTTAGCTCCACCCTTTTCTGGCCTTTAGCCAGTGCATCAATGATCAGGCTGGCCGTGTCTTCATCCTTAAGCGGAATGCCAAATTTTTCCGTAGTGCCGACGATAACTTCGTTGGTATTCTGTCGGGTCATGGGCTCCACCCGGAGCCGTTTTTCGAACAAGTAGGGGACTACTTTTTCAAATGCATCCAACTCAGCCAGGTACTCTTCCCGCAGGATGATAATAATCCGGCAATATTGTTCCGAATTCAGTATGTCGGCAATGGTATGGTAAAATTCCTGTTGCTCTTTTTTATTCCCGAGAATGAATAATTCTTCGAATTGGTCAAATATCAAATAAATGGGTTTCAGATAATATTCAAAAACATCCCGCAACGACCGGTTAAGTTCAGTACCAGGCTCCCATGCTTCGCGAGGCGGGGAATCTGTGAGGGCTTCGGTTTTTATTCCAGCTAAGCGCTTGATAAGGGTGCCTTCTTCGGCCTCAGCTACCTGATAGGCACTGATGGCGCGGTGTAATGCCGTATTGATGTTTTGGCCCCTCCGGATGTAAATATCAAACCAGTCGGATGGCTGGAATCGGTTGGCCAGCCCGCATTGCACCAGGCTGGTCTTGCCACTGCCTGAAGGCCCGTAAACGAGGATCAGGTTGGTTTGGTAAGCCATTTCATAAAGGGCTTCGATTTCCTCTGCCCGGCCGAAGAAGATGTCCTTGTCTTTTTTTTCGTAGGCATCCAGCAGTTTAAAAGGGGAGTTGCCTGCCATTTTGGTTTTGTTTAGTAGGGTTATCGTTTCCTTTTTATGTCAACCGCTAGTACATTAGTTAGGAGCAGGAACAGGAGCAGGAGGGCTCAGCTTTGGCTTGAAACCAAAAATTTCTGCTCTGAATTTTTCAAATTGGGCGTAGATATCGGAATAGGACTGATTGTCAATGACCAAAGGAGGATCTTGCCGGTTATTCAGTAAGTGGAAAATGAAGGCATCGTTTTCCTGGTAACTATACAGATATAGCTTGATGCTTTTTTCATTGATAAGCGAATTCTTGTTAAGGATAAAAGGAGCCAGGCTGAGATAATCCTTTACTTCACCACCTGATGTTTTCATCAAAAGCACACACTCATTATCGGTGAAATTGTTAAAAATGATATCTTTTGGGTGAACATTTAGGTCCTTTACGGTCAGGACTTTATTGAGCGTGATTTGATAATGCCTGTATTGGGCGCTTTCATGCCGGCTTTTGATAACTTCAATGTTTTCAATGGCGGCCAACTTATATTTTGCCAGGAAAGCGAGTGCTTTTAGAAAAACGCCCAAATGTTTTTCCGCTTGCAGGCACTGGGCTTTGATGTCTTCTTCTTCAAAAACACTGTTTAGTAAAGCCTGATTGAGTTCCGTCAGAAAGGAGATGGCCTGAAATACTTCACCTTCCTTGGATACATTCCACTGAACCTTCTGTAATTCCGGAATAAAACAGGAGATTTTGAGCTCGTTAAATAAATTGAGGATGGCCTGAATCACCCGGATGTAATCGAAAGATGGGAAGCTTCCGGGGCGGAGCATAAGAAAACTGTTCAACTCTGTAAGATATTCTGCGCTGATCTTCATTTTGGGATTCTTGTACTTTTCGTCCCAAAGCTGAGAAAGCAGTAAGAAAAAAATAAATTGAGTAGAGGTCCGGTATGTTTGCGCCAGTTGAGATAGCCGTTCTACACTAAATAATTCTAATTTATTAGGCCCTTGAGTTTTATCGTTTTTACAAACTAGCTTTCGCAATTCTTCACCAATAGGCGTAGGAAAAGCATTGACAACTGCCGTTATTATGGAAGGCTCATGGAGGTCTTCCTTCTCCAGGCTGAGTTCTAAGTTTACCCTTGGGCTATACTTAACCAGCTCAATACAGATTTCTGCGATGAGAATATCATTGATATTGGTGTTGGGTTGGATTTCGAAGGGTATTTTGGAAGGGCCAGGGCTTATATGCCTGGGCAAGCTCCAATCCAAAACCTCCTCAGCGCCATCGCTATTGCTGGCATATAGGCCCCAGGGGCTGTTTTCAGCCTGCTCAAATCCCACTCCCCGGAAGGTGATGATAGGAGGGTGCTCCTCGTATTTGGAGTCCAGAAAGGCTTTTGCCATATCAAAAGCATGCCGTATGCTGTGATGGATGGCAAGATAATAGTAGAATTGCTCCGCAAACTCGGTGGCCATGGAGTCATTGATGGAAGCGGTGGTGGCGATCACCGCCTTCACGCCGGCTTCGAGCAAGAGCTTGACCTGGGCCTGAGTAGCACAGCCGTTCAGAAAAACCAGCTTCAGGTTTTCCTGCTGCCCCAGTAATTGCGCCAGGCCTTTAGCCTGGGCGCCCTGAGTGGTAGCGTCCAATTGTTCCAGCTGAAGGCTGGCGCCGCCGGCGTGTCCTCCAAAGTGGAAAATGGCGATCCGGTTGTCATAATCGCGGAAAACCTCAAAGAGGTCATCCAAAGAAGCGCTGGCTTCTACTTCCAGGTTGATCGAGCCATTTCCTTCTAATGGGCGTAAGGAGCGGGAAATGGCTTTCCTTTCCCGGTTTAAGGTGGGCAGGTAATCATCGCGGTCATTGGCGAAGGCAAGGTATACTACTGGGGTTTGCATAGAGGGTTGTTTGAATTTGGTTTTTCTATGGAATCAAGTTCCCTTGTATTTTCCTCTATTTGAGTGGGGTGTAAACAAAATTCCAAATATACTGTGGCACTACATGCGTTGCGGCAGTATCAACAAACAACAACAAGGCTACATGTGAATGGGGGGCAAAAAGGGAAGTCATTCGCCGGCCAAAACAAGGGGATGCCCTTTCTTATGGGGAGATGATTTAGGGTAAAATAAATATAAGGATTAGAAGGGTATTTTGCAAGTTTAAGGAAGTATAATTGGGCTGATGCTTGCATCTGGACGGGCCTGGCCAAGTATGAGCTTTAGTTGGTTTTAAGCCCACACCGCTCCTCCTGGTACACTTTAGGACTGCACCCAAAAACCTCCTTAAACTTCTTGGAAAAATACGAATGGCTGTTGAAGCCCACCTCCGAGTAGATCTCGGAAACATTAGTATGCGGGTTTTCGCACAGCAATTCGCTGGCCCGGGTCAGGCGAATGTAGCGGACAAACTCCGTGGTATGCATGCCGGTGAGGGCCTTCAGCTTGCGGTGGATATTACTGCTGCTCATGCCGGCCTGCTTTTGGAGCTTCTTGATGTCCAGTTCCGGGTCCGAAATGTTGGCTTCTATGATGGCCTGCAATTTCTTCAGAAATGCATCTTCGGCCGAAACCCGCCGGTCCTCCGGGGCAGGGGAGGGGGCGCCGGCTTTGCCCTTCCAGAATTCAGGGGACCGATACCTGTCCTGCAGTATCTGGCGCAGTTGAAGCAGATTTTTTAGCCGGACGCTCAGTTCGTTCAGGTTGACCGGTTTGGATAGGAAGTCGTCGGCGCCGGCGGTGAGGCCCTGTATCCTTGAATCCACATCAGCCCTTGCGGTAAGCAAGACGACCGGAATGTGGCTGGTGGATAGCTCTTTTCTTATTTCCCGACAAAGCTCGTAGCCGTCTTTTCCCGGCATCGTGACATCACTGATGATAATATCCGGCAATTGTTCCTGTGCCAGGGTTAGCCCCAATGCGCCGTCTTCGGCGGTGAGCAGCTGGTATTCTTTTTTCAGATGCTGGGAAAGGTATGCCCGTACATTTGGGTTGTCTTCAATCAGCAGTAGCAACGGTTTGTCACCAGTCTTGGGATGGGGCTTAAGCACTTTTGCTTTTTTGGAAGCCTTCCCGCCCCACATACCAATCCCTCTTTTGACTGCATTGACAATGGAGCCTTTGTCCATTGCGTCTGCCAGTGGCGCATTATGCCGAACCGGGAGTGTGACAATGAATTTGGCCCCTTTTCCATGCTGGCTTTGTACCCGGATCGAACCCTCCAGTAAAGTCAGTAGTTCTTTGGCAAGGGTTAGCCCTATTCCGGAGCCAATCCCCTGGCGAGTGAGCTTGTTGTCTGCCTGGCGAAAAGGTTCGAAAATCTGATCGAGTTGATCTTCCGGGATGCCAATGCCGGTATCGCTGATTGTGATCTCAAGTTGTGTAGTATCCTTTGATTTAACCTCCCGGGCCAGAAGCATTACCCGATCCTTTTCATTCGAAAATTTCAATGCGTTGGAAAGCAGGTTGGAGATGATTTTCCTCAGCTTGTCGGGGTCATAATCCATCACGTACTGGCTCAGGGCCGTTTCACAAACCATTGTTATCCCTTTGGTTTCGGCGTAGGATTGGAAAGATTCAAAGATGTATTTCAAAAACAGGATAATATCCCCCTGCACCATTTTGACAGGTGTGGCGCCAGACTTGAGGTTGGACAGGTCCAGGATCTGGTCCACCAGGCTCGAGAGGTATTGCCCATTCTCCTGAATGATCCGCAGGTTCTTTTCCATGCCATTACTGACATTGCCCCAGAATTGCTCGGCCAGGCCGAAAATAATGGCCAGCGGATCCCTGAATTGATGCACGATGTAGGCGTACATCCGGTTTTTCACCTCGTCCAGGCTGCGGAGGCGTTCATTTTCAGCCTGCTGTTTGGCCTGCCTGACCCGAAACCGAAGTAAGCCATTTATCCCGCCGGTGATCAGTATGGCATATAACAGGAAGGCCCACCAACTCAGCCACCAGGGGGGGCGGATGCTGATTTGGAGGGAGGTTTGGGATTTTGGGCAGGCCCAGTTATCTGGTGTATCTGTACTTTCTATGATTAGGTTATAGTTTCCCGGGAACAGGTTGGTAAAGGTCATCTCCCGGCTATTGCCCAGAAATCGCCAATCTTTATCAAAGTCTTCCAACTTATAGCGGTAGCATTGTTTTTCCGGGTTTAGAAAGTTCAGGGCCGCCACTTTGAAGGAAAATACTTTTTGCCGGAAAGGAAGGGATATTTTGCGGGTTAGATAAACCGTCTGCTGGAGTATGGCGTCTTTCCCACCAATGGGGACTGCTTTATTGTAGAGTTCAAAGTCTGTAATGTAAAGTGGGAATTGCTGGAATGTGGGGACAATTTCAGCCGGGTCGAAGGCATTCAAACCATTCTGGTTGGCGAAAACGAGCAACCCTGCCGCCGTTTTCAGGCAGGCGTTTTCATTGGATAATTCGGAGTTCAGCCCGTCCTTTAGGGAATAATTGAAGAACCGATGGGCTGATGCGTCGTATTTTGACAAACCGCTTCTGGCGGTGGCGATCCAAAGCATGCCTTCATTGTCTTCCAGGATAGCGGCAATCCGGTTGTCCGGCAGGCCGTCGGTGGTAAAGAAGCGTTGCCATTTTTCCTTGCCGGTAGTAAAACTGTTTAGCCCGGCTTCCGTGCCTATCCACAACTTGCCCTGGGCATCCTCCACAATGGTGGACACCCGGTCATTGCTGATCGAATTGGGGTTGTCCGGTTCGTGTTTAAAACGGACAAAATTCCGGGAAGCCTCAAATTGCCTGCTCAGCTCTGCCTTGGACAGCAAGTTCAGGCCATTCTGCGTACCGATCCACAGATCGCCACGCGAATCAAGCTTTAAGGCTTTGATATTGGAATTGGATAAGCTATTGGGAATAGTGTCTTTCGAATAATAATGCCGGAATTCCATCTTAGAAGGATTATAATGGTTCAGGCATCCATTGGCCGCAATCCAGATATACCCTTGCTGGTCTTCCGCAAAATCATATATCCGGTGCCCGGTTGGCCTTTGGGGAGAATATGGATTTTGGGACTCTTTTTCAAAATGAGCGAGTACTGCGGCGCCATCGGCATCCAGAATGTAAAACCCATTGCCTATCGTACCGGCGTAGATCCTATCCTGGCTGTCCTTGAACAGTGCAGAAAAATCTCCTGGCAACACCAGTTTTGGAGCTTGCCCGGTTTTATAAATAAACAATCCCTTTTGAGTGGCCAGCCATAACCGGCCTTTTACTTCCAGAAGGGCTACGATTCCCTGATTGCTGGCAATTGCTGGTAAGGAAGATTGAATAGGCTCAAACTCCTCCCGGTTGAAGCGCCTTGCAGATGGATTCAGTAAACTGACGCCGGTATCTGTCCCAAACCAGACATTTCCGGAACGGTCTTCCATAATGGCGTGAACAGCGCCTTCTGAAATAGAAAATGGGTCAGCGGGACGATAGTTGATGCGTTCAAACTGGCCATTTTCTACCCGAAAGCGAAGCAGCCCGGCATTGGTGCCCACCCAATAATTACCCTGACTGTCTTCAAATATTTTCCAGATGTAATTGTAATTGGGGTCTCCAATCTCTAATATGCTTGCGGGGAAATATCGGGTAAAGCTATGCGTTTCTGCTTCCCAACGGTTCAATCCCTCATTTGTGGCTACCCAGATACGCCCGCTTTTGTCCTGGTAGATATCGGTTACAAAATTTCCAGAGAGGTTATTGGGCCCCGGGCCTGGCGGAAAATGAAAAAATTGTTTGCCTTTCAGGCCGTAAATGATCAGGCCCTTGAATGTGCCCAACCAAAGCTGTCCCATGGGGCTTTGCCAAATGCAAGACGTGGTGAGGCTTCCTGAAATGGAATCAATGGCTTGTCCGGACGGATAGACTCTATTTAAATACGGTGGGTTTTTCGGATCGAAATGCAGCAGCCCCTTGTCATGGGAAGCGATCCATAAGCCATTTTTTTTATCGTTTTGTATGGCCGATATGCGGTTTGGAATTAAGCTGAGGGGTATCCCCATGGAACTGTTAATCCGTTGAAATTTTTCCTGCTTTCTGTCGAATTTATTCAGTCCGCCCTGAAGGGTGGCCACCCAAATATCCTGGTTGGCGTCTTCCTGAAATGCCCGCAGGCTAACCCCATTGGAGCTGATACTGCTGGTGTCTCCCGGCATGGTGTAATAGGACTTGTATTCATATCCATCAAAACGGAAAACCCCGTAATCGGCGCCAAACCAGATGAACCCTTTGCTATCTTGAAAGATATCCAGGAATGCCCTGTTTTTTAGTCCGATTTGCTCGGTTAGGCGGATGAATTTGAAGTTCTCCGGGCTCACTCCCGGTTGACAGACGCCATCGTTTGAGAATAACAAGAATAACAAAATGAAAAAGGATGCCATGAAGCCTTTCCGGCTTCCGGGTATAGTGTTTTTCCAGAAGGACAAAAAATAGGAAGTGCTGTTCATGGCAACCGTTTTTTTGGCAGCCTATTATTATTGTTTCACTACAAGCAATCGGTTTTTTTGGGCCTCAAGAAAAGTTGGCTGGTATAAAATTAAAGACAACAATGGTTCAGAACTTCCTTTTTGTAGGAATAACAATAAATACGGTATGGAATAAGGGGACGGATGAAGGAGGAGCGGGAGTAACAAACATGCTTTTTGTCATCCCCCCAAGTTTTCCTATTTTTACTCAACCAAATTTTCAAGGACGAATGCCAATGCAACCTACCTCTTTTGCCAAAACCATCTTCCTCGCCTGCCTTTGCTTCTTGGCCGGCACTACGGCCAGCGGCCAGTCCGAAGACTTCACCCAGGACACGGCCTTTTTTAACCAGCAAAAGGCTGCCTACCAGGATTGGTTGGGGCAGTATGGTATCGGTAAGGTATTGCAGGTAGAAGGGCTGAAGGTGAATAAAGGGCATATTTCTCTTCACCTGAGTTTTGTCACTCCTGACCCGGATTCGATTACTGCAGCCTGGGAAGGCCTGAAACGGGAATTTGAGGCGAATCATCCCGGTTCACTGGAGCATTTACTATTCTACAAAATGGTTAACCTGATGGAGGTCTGGCAGTCAATGGCAGATATGCAGATCTATGGGGTTGATGCTAAAGGGAAGGAACCGGGGTTTTTCCGGGGCATATATTTCGAGGAAGGAGCACTGAAGGTGGTGTCGTCGAATGCGGAATTCAAAATTGCGGAATAAACGCCATCTTTTTTCAAACACTTCCTTCTCGCCATATACCTTTCCATTTCCGCTTTTCCCCTAAATTAGCGCCAGGAATTTTATAAAAGCAATAAAAAAATCACCAGCACATGTCCAGAACTTACGACCTGTCTGACCCCACCGACCTGGATCTGCTCAAGTCCGACTTCGAGGCCATCTCTGCCGATGAATGGCAGGAGTACATCGACCTTAGCCTGGAGGACGGTTATAAGAAAAAAGTCACTTACGACGAGCGCGGCTGCCTGATGATCGCCCGCAAGAAGGCGCTCTACAAAGGATACCCTTCGGCCAAACAGATGGTTTGGGCGCTGAAAATTGTGGATAAGATCGAGGAAGTGAAGGGCGGGGCCTGATTGGGAAGGGATCAAAACACCCACTCCAAATGCATGCTGTTAACCCCGGTATCCAGGTGCATGCCCTCCGGAAGTATATTTTTCTTTTTGTGAAGTTTAGGTATGAAGTAGCCCACCGTGGCGCCCACTGCATAGCCGGCGATCACGTCACTGGGGTAGTGCTTGCCGGCTTTGACACGCAGGTAACCGGTAACAGCTGGCAGGGCAATAGCTGCCCCCCATACGACAGGCTTCCACTTACTTTCCGGATAGTAATCGGAGAACACTCTGGCGGTAAAGAAAGAATTGGCTGCCACAGTGGAAGTGTGGCCTGAGAAAAAAGAAGCGCTGGCATTCAAGCTCTGTTTGTTGGACAGGCCGACTTTTTCACTGAGCACAAAGGGACGGGGCCGCCGTATAGAGGATTTGACCAGCAAAGTCAGGCCAGCATTGAGGAAAATAACCTCACTATAGATCGTAGATATCTTTACAATATCGTGGCGGCTTGGCTGGCCTGCCAGAAAAAAACCGGGCAGAAAAAAAGAACCGTACAAGAATTGGTCGCTCAACTGCCGCGACGGCTCAGAGTTGAAATTGATGGCAACCCGGTCGAAACCGTTCACACTTTGGGCCTGAAAGTTACTTATCTCTTCGGGCGTGTAAAGGGGGGCATTCTGGTGTAATAACTGCCCCACGCCCAATGACACCAAGCTGCCGCCAAAGATGGCCGCTTCCTGCTTCCATTCCAGTTGATATGGAGAGAATGGCCCTGTACTCTGAGCCCATAATGGGCCCTGGAGGGACAAGGCCATCATCAGAATTGCAATTCGGAACATAATTTGCTGCTTGGGATGTTTTTTTATGAAGGGCGGAAATTAACCCTTACATCCGTTTAACAGCCAAATTTCCGAATTTATTTTGGCATTTTCTGTGATCTTTGTAACAAATGCAGTAATGATTTAGGGTTTAGATACTGTATTTCTGAATCCGTCCATTGGCCAATACCATAATCGGGATGCTGCGTAATATTTGCAGAATAGAATTTGCCAAAGACCGGCGGAACGTCGGTCAGGCGCTGCCCACTCAGCTTATTGTCTTCTCCAAGATGGCAGCCGTTACATAGCATGGAAGCGATACGGGCGCCTTCGGCAACCCTTTCTGGACTGGTTGTTACGGCAATTTCAGGAATAGCCTGTTCCCCGTATGTGGGGGGAGGGGCGAACTGAACATACGCGGCTGCAAGGCCATTTAGCCTCTAATTCGCATGGGCTATCCTGAATTTTCGGGACTGCCTATTTTAAATAACTGGACACCAAAAGCCCTAGCCCTATGATTAGAGATAGCGCTAGCATGGCCATCAGAAAATAGAAGGACAATCTATCGGCGTTCATTTTCATGGTTGTGTGGATTTTGTTTTTTATTCATTAAGCAAAATAATAACCACTATGGCTAGCAAGAATGCCAGGTAGGCGATTCGCAGCAGCCATTTTCCTGAAAGTTTCATTTTAAATGACGATTTTAATGGAAGCGGCCACCGGCAAAACGGCCGCCGCTTCCAGTTTTTTTTTATTGATTTTGAACACCACCAGTTGAGGCAGGTGTAGTGCCTTCTACTGGGTCGGGCAACACTTCTCCTTTGATGCGCAGCACGTGCTGGCCTTCCTCATCGTTGGTGGTCAGTGTTACAGTCTTGCTGAATTTTCCAATCCGGTCTGTTGCATACCGTACTTTGATGACGTTGCTCTCACCCGGCATAATCGGCTCTTTCGGCCATTCCGGAACAGTACAGCCACAGCTCCCGCGAGCGTTGCTGATGATCAACGCGGCGTCCCCCGTATTGGTGAACTTGAATTCGCGGTAGGGTTCGCCATTGTGCGGGATGACGCCATAATCGACCTCCATGGTTTCAAAGGCGATTACCGGCTTCCCGGTTGGGGCTTCTGAGGCCTCTGCTGCTTGGGTGTTCTGTCCGAACGTTAAAGGCAAGGCCATCAGGCAGAAGGCCGCCATTGCAAAAAAATGTTTCATGAGCTAATTGAAATTTTAGTTACGAGAATACACTTGAGCTTGCCGGCAGCTTTGCCGGACAGCTATTTTAGATCCTTTTAGGCTTGATTAGGCAAAATCGTAGAAAAGAAAAGCGTGAAAGAGAAGGAATAATCGGGAAGTAACGGGCAAGCAAAGCTGCCGGCCTCGAGGCGAAAATACGATAGCTTCGGGCCGGTTTAAGGGAGAAACCCAACTCAATAGCCCCGCTGTACCCAACGGCCCATCCCATTCCGGCCCGACATCAAAAAGCAAGGGCCCGTCCGTGAATGAATCGGTTGTAGCTTCTTCGGCAGCAAGAGGAGGGAAAGCTTTGTTGTCAGAGCAATGGTTGACCATCAGTGGGCTCAGGGATGCTCCCACCAACAGGAAAATGATCAATATGGCCAGCTTTTTTACCACGCCCTTTTTTAGCTTGTTTTCATTGTTGTAAGACAAATTTCACATTTCAAAGGGAATCTTTGCCCGACAAATGGTTTTTTTAGCAAACTTTAACATTATGGATGGTGCTGGTTGAGGGCTATCCGCTATTTTTTCATATCAACGAATCAACATTTTACCACGCTGGCTTACCTGGCAACCGCCAGTTTACTGTTCTTTTTGCTGTAGAAGAAATAGATCACCAGGCCTACCACCAACCAGATCAGAAAGCGCATCCAGTTGGTGTATCCCAGTTCCGACATGAGGTACAGACAACTCAGCAGCCCCAGCACCGGGATAAGGGACAGGCGCCTCACGACAGACATTATGGTGACTATCAGAGCGGATAAGCCGAAGATCAGATAAGGGATTTTGTGCTGAAAAACGGCCCACGCAAAAAAGCGATGCCCGGTACCCTTTTCGAAAAAGTTGTTCCATGCCTCCGGATAATACCAGTTACCGTAAGCAGCAATTCCTAATAATAGCAGAGGGACGATATACCGGCCATTGATATAGGGCACCTTATACCCTGCCTGCTGTTGCGGGTCATCTCTCATAATCAGCACGCCGCCGCAAACGATGACGAAAGCGAAGAGCGTTCCGATGCTGGTCAGGTCGGTCACCTCGGTTAGATTCATGAATAAAGCGGGAATGGCTACGACAAAACCGGTAACAACGGTGGAAAAGGCTGGCGTTTTGAAACGGGGGTGAATGCGGGAAAAAGCGGGCGGCAGCAAACCGTCACGGCTCATGCTCATCCAAATGCGGGGCTGGCCCAGCTGGAAGACCAGTAGAACGCTGGCCATGGCGATAAGGGCTGTGAACGCAACTAAGCCGCTTATCCAATTCAATCCGATCCGGTGAAAAACGAAGGACAAGGGGTCGCCGACAGCCAGTTCCTTGTAAGATACCATCCCGGTCAGCGTTAAGGCGATTAACACATACAGGACCGTGCAGATGATCAGAGAATAAATAATGGCGCGCGGCATATCCCTTTGTGGATTTTGGCATTCTTCAGTGGTCGTACTGATGGCGTCAAAGCCGATATAAGCGAAGAAAACGGCCGCCACCCCTTTCATTACTCCTCCAAAACCGTTGGGGCTGAAAGGCGACCAGTTTTCCGGATGCACATAAAAAAAACCGATGACTATCACGCCCAATACCACCGCCAGTTTCAGCCCCACCATAATATTGCTGGCCCGGCGCGCTTCCCGGATACCTACGTAGATCAATGCCGTTATAAAAAAAACAATGACCAGGGCCGGCAGGTCGGCAATCAGCCTCACACTGCCCAGGGCGGGGGCCTGTATCCAGGCCAGATAACCAGCGCGGATGCTTTCGGGAAGGGCGTCCACTGCTGTGCCCTGGCTTATCAGGGTGGAAGCTTCTTTAAAGGCTCTGGAGGCGCTTAGGTAGTCCATCGTCAGATACTGGGGAATATTCCAGCCGAAGCCTCCGAGAAAGCCCGTCAGGTAGTCCGACCAGGATATGGCCACTGCAATGTTGCCAATGGCATATTCCAGCAAGAGGTCCCAGCCAATGATCCAGGCGATCAGTTCTCCAAAAGAGACGTAAGCGTAGGTGTAGGCGCTACCGGATACAGGCACGGAAGAGGCAAACTGAGCATAACAGAGGGCGGAAAACCCACAAGCCACCGCCGTGAAAATAAATAAGAGCGTAATGGCTGGCCCGCCGCTGGCGGCAGCGTTGCCGATGGTTGAAAAAATACCCGCCCCAACTATAGCGGCAATGCCAAATGCGGTCAGGTCGCGCACATTGAGGGCTTTTTGCAGCCCGCTATGCTCTTCCTGTACCTCAAGAGCATGTATAGATTTTCTGCGAAAGAGTTCCCGGTAGCTTGCCATCTTCTATTTTGTTTGCAGAATGACGGCAGCGGCTAGAAAAGTCACGGTTCAGCCGACAGGCTTGCCTCGCTTCTTGAAATCTTAAACCAAGCAGCCCCTATGGGCCTTGCCGGCTTCTGTACGGTTAAACCTTCCCCTTAATAAAGGGCAGAAGCCATTCCAGGGGACTGGATTTGATGGCTTCTTTTTTTCGTTCCAGGTAGGCGTCGGTCAGTTCCTTTTCTACTTCGATTTCTTTTCTGGTGCGATAGACACCGGTAGCGGTATCGAATTCCACTTTATTTTGGGTAGCGTTACGCAGCAGGGTAACCTTTTCCAGGTTATCCATCTCGAATACGTGCTCATGCTGATGGAGCAGGAAATCGTAAGGGCTGCGGGGAGAGATCAGTTTGACAAAGATGGGAGATGTTTCGATTGCGATAAACAGCAGGATGATGAAGATGTTAGCGAAAAATATGGCTTCGCTGCCTTTTCCCAACCGGTCCAGAGCTTCCATGCGGGCAGCCATGCCGCCATAGGCTTTGCGTTCCAGGGAGACGATTTCGGCTTGCATCAGGCTGTCTGTTTGGCGGGCGGCCTGTTGTTTTTCAACAATGAGTGGCAG
This sequence comes from Lewinellaceae bacterium, assembly GCA_020636215.1. Taxonomy (GTDB): domain Bacteria; phylum Bacteroidota; class Bacteroidia; order Chitinophagales; family Saprospiraceae; genus JACJYE01. The sequence goes on along the minus strand of JACJYG010000009.1, from coordinate 424,031 downwards.
GATGCGCTGCTGGCCGGCGTCCAATTCGGCTTGCGCCTCATCAGCTTTGGCCTTTTTTATGCGGTAAATGGGGCCGAGGTTCTTATGGCCGGAACCCCCCGTACCGTCTGCTTCCTGAATGGCCATAAGGTTAAGGGTGTCTCGCTTTGCAGCCAGCACATCCAGTTCCGATTGCAGGGCGGCCGCTTCTTTCTGGTAGCCCTCGATCTGCTCCTGAAACCGGCTCTTGAGCTTCGTTTCCTGCGTCTTGTATACTTCCTGCTCCATAGTGATTAGTTCCGCGTCGATCTCTTTCTGGAAGATCTTAAGTTCCAAAGGCTTGGAGATTACCAGGGCCAGCAGTACGGCCAGTATAAGCCGGGGAAATGCGACTACGAAATCGCGCCAAAAAGCCCCCCGGCTCTTCATGCTTGAGACGATGTAGCGATCGAGGTTGAAGATCATCAGGCCCCAGGCCAAACCGAATGCAATGGCGAAAAAGTAACTGTCAAATACCGTATAAATGGCATACCCTGCGGAGAAAAAGGCGAGGATACCGGTGAAGAGTACGGTGCCGCCGATACCTATATATTTGTTCTCATCGGAAGGGCATTGTACCAGAATTCGCTGGTCGACGCCGGAACACAACAGAAGGAATCGCTTTACTTTATTCATTGTCAGGTGATTTTTTATTCCTGGAAACAGACGGAAAAAATGGATTTGGTAACGGCATTTACTTCAGGGGGTTGCCACTAATATCTGATTCCAACAAGCTCTTAACGAAAAAGATTTTTCAAAATGATAGTTTGGCTGAGGAATAATTAATTTTTCGGATGAAGGGAGGGGAGGGATAGACGGAAAACAGCATCTTTGCTGGAGGCAAGGCATAATTAAGAAAGTATGGATATATCCATCCTGAAACTGATCCTGTTAGCAGGTGCGCTTCAAGGCTTCGTCCTGGCTCTGTTGCTGGCTACGCGTCAGGGAAATCAACCTGCCAATCGCTTATTAGCTGGTTTACTGATTTTGTTATCGTTTCACCTCGTATTGGTGGGGTTCGATGAGCGGGCCTTTATGATGAAATACCCTTATCTCAGCCATGTGAGCTGGGTGTTGCCGGCGCTTTACGGCCCATTGGTACTGTTGTTCCTGCGCCGAATGACGCATCTGGCTCCTTCTTTTAGCTGGTGGGAACTTCTCTACTTTCTTCCTTTTTTGGTGGTGTTCTTTCTGGAGTTGCCCTATTTTCTGGCATCGCCGGAAGCTAAACGGGCCTATCTCGATGACTATGCCCGCTCCGTAGAAGATGACTTTGGCCTGGTTAACCAACTGGTTAATTTTATACATGTCGTTTTTTTTGGACTGTGTATTCTGCTGTACCGCAAACACCTTCGCCGTATCCGGGATTTCTATTCGGATCTCAGCAAAGTGCGTATGGACTGGATGGGCCATTTTTTGTACATATCTTTTGGTATTGTGCTTTTTTCCATCCTCGTTTTCTATGCCCGGAAATTTCACTGGCCGTTTTTTGGTGCTTTCTATCCCTGGCATTTCCTTGGGGTGGTAGCCATCATCTATTGGATGGCCTACAGAGCCCTGGCGCAGCCGGAGCTGTTTTCCGCCCACCACCCAGCCCCGGAAAAGGAGGACGCCCCACTGCTGGTTTCCAGGCCATATACCGCTGTTTTACCCGACGAAGGGGAAGCTCAACCCAGCCAGGCCCTCAGCCCCGCTGCCCGACAAGCCCTGGCCCAACAGCTGACTGCACTTATGGAACAAGGGAAACGCTTCCTCAACAGCGATCTTACTTTGCAGGACCTCACCGACGAGCTCCAGACCAACCGGCAGTATGTTTCCGAAACCCTCAATAGCCACCTTGGGAAGAATTTCTACGATTTTGTCAATGACTATCGCATTGCCGAATTTCAGCGCCTTTGCCAGGATCCTGCCTGCCGCCACCTCACCATCCTCGCCCTGGCCTACGATTCAGGTTTTAACTCCAAAGCAACCTTCAATGCCGTTTTCAAAAAGAAAACCGGTTTAACCCCATCTGCTTATTTGCGACAGGTAAAACCAGAGTGGGAAGAAGAGTAATACGGGGTATCCTCTCTCCTTCCGCCCGTCCTCGTACCTCGGCCGGGTAAACCTTCCGCCTTCCCATTTCCCATTTCCGCCCGTCCTCGTACCTCGGCCGGGTAAACCTTCCGCCTTCCGCCTTCCCATTTCCGCCCGTCCTCGTAACTCGGCCGGGTAAACCTTCCGCCTTCCGCCTTCCCATTTCCGCCTTCCCATTTCCGCCTTCCCATTTCCGCCTTCCCATCCCGCCCTCCTTCGTCGGTGCTGGACTCCCTCCGGTCGCTTCCCACTTCCGACTTCCGACTTCCCACTTCGAAAAAGGTCCGAATACGTCAATTCAGACGATTGGGCTACTTATACCCTTCACCTTTGCCTCATCAACAAACACCCAGGGGGGCTATCGGGCTCTCCACATTTTCACAAACTATCAAAACATGAAATCACTCGAAAAGAGCATCTTATGGCTGGCCCTGTTGGGCCCGCTGAGCCTGACGGCGCAACAATCAATGCCACCGAGGCAGGTAGACGTTGCGGTAGGGCTGCATTCCTATTACATCCCTGCAATGGGAGCCCATTGGAATGGGCCGGAACCGGCTGTTTATGCCGGTGTGAATCAGCCTATTAACCAAAAAGGGACGCTGGGCCTCAGCCTTCGCCTGGGGTATAGCCGGGGGCAATATCAGGGCGATGCGTTGCAAGCCCAACTGCTGTTTGGCGTAACCCCTGTCATTGCCCAACATCTGGAAGTTGGCGTTGGCCTGGGGATTGGCTATCAGTTCTCGTTTTATCCTACCCAGTCCTTTAACAGGACGGAAGGGCAATGGGTAAAAGGGCGGCGCGCCAAGGGAGTTATGCAGGCGCCCCTGCAACTTAGCCTGGGCTACCGTACGGTCCATTTCTCTAAGGTAGGCCTGACCCCTTATGTCGCTTACCAATTGCAGGCCCTGTTCGGCTACAGCCCCGACCTGAGCCCTTTACCGGTATCCAATGCGCTGCTGGGCGTAAAAATTTCACCAATTCAATAATTGAACCAATCATGAAAACCAATCTGCTTTTTCTCTTTTTCTGGACAGCCCTGCTGGCTGCCGCCTGCACCAAAGAGGCTTATCAGCAACCCACACATGATGCTGGCGCCGATGTGGCCATCAATCCCGATCACCCGCTCAGAGATTCTATCGATGCTATCGTCGGTAAGTATGTCGAGAAAGGACTGCCCGGCGTTCAGGTGGCCGTAAAGAATGCCGATGGCTGGTATATCTCCAACGGGGGCTACGCCAGCCTCGAAGCCCAAAGCCCGATGCAGTATGGCCAGGTGAGCTGGTACTTCAGCATCACCAAGATCTACACTGCCGCCCTCATCCTGAAACAATGGGAGTCCGAACGCATCAATTTGGACGCTCCAATCCGCCAATACCTGCCGGTAGAAGTAGCCAATGGTATAGAAGGGAGCGGGTCAGTAACGGTGCGCATGCTGCTGAGCCATACTTCGGGTATTGTCAATGTGACGGAACTGCCGGCTTTCCAGCTATGGCAGCTCAACCGCCCCCTGGAGCAACCTACTGTTCAGGATCGACTGGAAATGGTTTATGGCAAACCGCTAATGTTTAATCCAGGTACAGATTTCTTTTACTCAAACACAAATTTCTTGCTATTGCAGTTAATTCTGGAAAACGTAACAAACAAGCGTTACGAAGCCCTGCTCCGGGAGGAAATACTTAACCCCCTCCATTTGGATCACCAGTACTTCAACCTATCGGAAGCCCAGGCGGCCCAACTACCGTTCCCTAATTACTACTTCGATCGATACGCTAATGAGCAGTTGGAAAATTGCAGCCAGTGGAATAGTGCTCTGGCCAACGCCAGCAATGCTTATGGCGGCCTGGCCGGAACCGCAACGGATGCGATCCGTTTCCTGGAAGCGCTCGTAAAAGGCCAGGTCGTGAGCCAGGCTTCCTGGAATGAGATGCGGCAGTGGGTGCAGGGCAAAGAATCTACTCAGCCGGATTACGGGCTTGGCCTGGAGTACTATCAGTATGCCGATGGAAACGGACAGTTCGGACATGAAGGGGATGGCATCGGTTGCACTACCCAGGTAATGTACGTGCCGGATAATGATACTTATTTGTATATCAATATTACGGCGGGCCGCCAGTTATTCGGCCCTTATCTTTTCAAGACTACGGATTTTAAGAACGAACTATGCGGGTTTATCGCCCGGCAGTAACATAAGGCGAGTGCTGGAGTATTGTATTGTCGCGAGACGGATACATTACTCCAGCCTTTCAACCCTTGGCCTGGATTTTACTGGCCCAAAACCTTCACTTCCAGATAAGACGGGAACTCCCCATCGTGGTAAATGCGCTGGGTCGCCTTTTGAAAATCCTGCTTTTCACAGTGGTAAATATCTACGAAATTTTGTGGGTTGCGGTCTACCAGCGGAAACCAGGAGTTTTGTACCTGTACCATTATGCGGTGCCCCTTTTTGAAGGTGTGCGCCACATCCGGCGTTTCAAAACGCACCTGTGTGACTTTGCCTGGCGCAAAGGGCTCCGGCCTTTCAAAACTATTCCGGAAACGCCCCCGAAACACCTCCCCCCTGACCAGCATCTGATAGCCTCCCATCGGCACCTGTTTTTCGTTGCGCGGGTAATCCTCCATTTCGTCCGGAAAAACGTCAATCAGTTTCACTACATAATCTGCATCGGTACCGGTGGTGCTGACAAAGAGGTTGGCCGTCAGCGGCCCGGTGAGGGTCACATCTTCTTCCAGAACCGGGGTTTCATATACCATGACATCGGGGCGGCGGGCGGCGAAGCGTTGGTCGTCGGTCATGTACTCCCGGGTGCGGCGCAGGTGCACATCCTCGGTATAAGGCACCGGTTTCATCGGGTCGGAAACGTATTCGTCATAGCTGCCCCGGGCCTTAGGAGCTTCGAATGCCAGGCCCCCGGCAGGCTGAAAGTATAGCTTGCGTTCCGTAACATTCTGGGGCGGCCAGGTTTCAAATTCGCGCCATTCTCCTGCCCCGGTATCAAAGATGCTGGCCTCGGGGATGTCCATTTCCCCTTTACCTTTGAGGTAATAATTGAAAAATTTGGATTCCAGCTCCCGGTAGTGGTCGGTCGAGTTGAAACCCCAGAAAATATTACCCATCCGCTCGCCATCCCCGGCTGCCCATTGGCCGTGATACCAGGGCCCCATTACGATACGGTTTTCCGTACTGGCGGGGTTTTGCTTTTCAATGGCTTTATAAACCGCCAGGGGCCCGAAACTGTCTTCGGCGTCGAAAAAGCCGCCGACCGTCATAACTGCCGGGCGGACATTATTCAGGTGCGGGCGCGGGTTGCGGGCCTTCCAGAAATCGTCGTAGTTGGGGTGGCTCATCAGGTCCTTCCAGAAAGCAATGGAATCCCCCAGGTATCGTTCGTTCAGGTTTTTGATGGGGCCTGCATCCAGGAAAAATTCGTAGTTGTCGTCCATCGGCCAGTCGAACCCGGAAGGGCCATCGGTAGTGGGTTTGGGCCGTGGTTTGCCGAAGCTGGAGTAAAAAGAAAAAGCGTCCATCACGAAAAAGGCGCCATTGTGATGGAAGTCATCCCCGATGAACCAGTCAGTAACGGGGGCCTGCGGCGAGACTGCTTTTAGGGCCGGGTGTGCATCTGGAATGGACATGGTGGCGTAAAAACCCGGATAAGAAATGCCGAAAATACCGATTCGGCCGTTGTTGCGGGCCACATTTTTTATCAGCCAATCCATACTGTCGTAAGTATCGCTGCTCTCGTCGATTTCCTTACCCTTCTTTTTCGGGTTGTAGGGGCGCACATTGACGTATTCGCCTTCGCTCATGTACTTACCCCGTACATCCTGGAAAACGAAGATGTAACCTTCCCGCACCAGATGCTGGTAAATCCTCATGAAAAAAGGGAATTTGCCTTCCCCATAGGGGCCGATGCTGTAGGGGGTCCGGATCATAAGAATGGGGTAGTCCTGAGTGGTGTCTTTGGGTGTAACGACAGCGGTGTACAAACGGATGCCATCGCGCATCGTGATGTACAATTCTTTTTTGGTATAGTGTTCCTGCAGGTAATCCAGGGCTTTATCCTGGGGTTCGGCCTTTTCTCTGCCCAACAGAAGGGGCAGGTTCAGGCTGCCTTGGGTAAACGTACCCCGGATTTCGGTGAAATCGCCGTTGGCCTGTCCATTGTATTGTAGCCCGAGCTTTGGATCGGCGAAGAAGACTTGTGGGGGATCAAAGCGGAATTGGGGCACCTCCAGGCCGAAAGCCCCCTGGTCAGGGCTATCAAGCGTGGCTACGTATCCATCGTTGGCTGATTCTACGTGCAGGACCAGCCGCAAGGGGGAGCCGGGAATATCCAAGATGCCCTGCCATTCGCCGGTGATGTCCTGGGCAAGAAGCAGAAAGGGTAGGAGCAATAGCATGCTCAGCAACTTGTGCTTGAGTTGGTATAATCTCATTGTGTCGATTTTGTTTTTAAATGGATGTATTTATTTTTTCTTTGGAACTCCAGCTTGGAAGCACTCTTATTGCCCCAGGTCTGAATCCGCTACATTGATCGTATTCACCGGCAGGCCGGGCAGTTGGAATGGCAGGTGGATGCCGATGAAATACATGGGTGCATTCTCTCCGAAGTTCCAGTTCCAGCCTACGCTGAGAATATCCTGAAAGACAGAACCGGCCAAGCCTGCGCTGAACTCCGGCACCCCGTCGAGGTTAAAGTCCGGCGCGGCAGTATTGATGCCGATGCCGGCGTTGAGGAAGTTGTTGTAAAAAGAAGAGTTTCGGCTTCCGAATTTGAGCAGGAGGGACGCGGAAGGAGAGAACAGGAATTTTTGTTTGGCGGTGGCCGGCAAGCTGTAATTAAGCGGCTTGCCGAGTATGATGCCCAGCTTGGTTACGGCATGGGCGCCCACCAGGATCATCCGCATACGGCGTTTTTCCAAGAGGATAGGGCGAGGCTGTTCCTCTTCGCCTGAATCGATTTCTCCAAAGCGTACGATCGCCCGGACTTCCAGCTCGTCGCCTTCTTCGCGCCGGCCGCTATAGTTGAGGTCGATAAAACCTTCCTCCGGCAATTCGTCGAGGTCAAAAGAAAGGGTCTCTTTGGCGATCCGGTCGGTGCTGAGGTAGACATTTTGTACGAAGCCTGCTTTTTCGGCAATCTGCATTACCTGGTTGAAGTCGGTTTCTAATTGTGTCAGGCAGCCACTGACTTCCAGAAATGGGCCGGGCGCCGCTTCATCTCCTGCGAGAAACTGCTTCAGCCCAGTATCCAGATTGGCCCGAAAGCCCTTAACCTTTCCCACGAAGTCGCGAATTCCGGATAAAGCGTTAAAGGGCGTTTGTACCGACCATTGGGTGATGTCCTGATTGACGACTTCCGCCAGGTTGGTGATCTCCAGTAGTTGCTGTTTTTTATTTTCAAAATTCAATTTTACATCTGCTTTCAGGGAATCCAGGCCCTGGTTGAATTGACTGGCCAGTTGTCGGGTACACTCAACGGAAGGAAGGTTCTGCCGAACGACCTGTTTGATCGTTTCAAAGGTGTTTTCACTTTGTGCATTCACCGCTGTGGCGGCAGCCTGCAGGTTCTGTAGCTGTTGCTGATCCTGGCCGGATAGGCCGATCACCCACCGCTGAATCGGCCGAAATTCCTTGCCGGCAATTTGGTCGAAGTTCTCGATATGTATCTGTTCTCCGCCGGATTTGTCGCGTTTGAAAGCCACCAGGCTGAAATTAGCTTTGGATTGTGCCTGCAGGCTGGCGATCTCGGATGCCGTTGTTTCCAGCTCTTCGTTGAGTTTTCCGATGATATAAGCAAAGCGGTCGGGTGGGGTTTGCCCCTGGTTGATCCAGGTATCTATTTGGGCGCTGTACTCCTGGTTGTATTTGTTTACTGCTGCTCGGGCATTGGTAAGGTTCCCGGTGAGTATTTTCAGGAACATGCCCTGAAGCAGGCCCAGCAATTGTTCGGAATTCTCCACTTTTCCGGCTTCGTCGTTGAGCAGGGTGAGGATTTCATTCTGGCTTTCCAGAGCGGCCTGGAACTCGGCGGCCTTGGCTTCCAGGCCTTCGGTGTCTGGCTTTTCCTGTTGGAGGGTGGCGGCTTTATCGCGCAAGGCTGCCTTGTTAAGCCGGATGGAGATCTGGCTGTTGATGTCAATATAGGGAATGCCCTGATCGGGCAGTGGAATGGTTTTGGCTTTTGTCGTGCCGGGAATTTCAGTGAGTTGAAGGATGTTTTGGGCAGAAAGCTCCGTCCCAATGATCAGGTAACTGCAGAGCAGGAGCAGTGTTATGGTGCTTTTCATGATATGGTTTTAGCTTGGTTGGCCTCAATGAACTTCAGAATGATCAGGAGGTCATCAATATTAGCCCCAGATTCTATAAAGTCTACCAGACGGGTTTTGTCTTTCGACAGGAACAGGCAAATGCATTGATCCAGAGGGGTAGGGATATGATCACTGTAAGCCGTATTAATCTCTTCTTTCAGTATTGCCGGATCTTGTATCCACAGGCAACGCCCCGAAGGCATTCCAGCGCCGGGCAAAAAAATGAAAGGGTCAATGATCTTTGAAGCCTTCTGATGAACTTCGTCATTGCCAATTAGAATGATGCCGACTCCCTCAGAGTCCTGCAGGAAATCCTGGAAGTATTCCCGGCAAAAATCAGGCGTATCGGAGGGTTTCAATACAAAGGTGCGTCGGAAACCCTCGTTGGAAATGGAGTGTGCCATAAATGGGTTCTGGTTTTGTGTGCTTGGGCCAGCCATGGGGCGGCGAATCTGAAAATATAGTGGGATCTCCCCCCTGGCTTTCTTATATGTTCTATGTTTGCTGTCCTGCCGAAGTTAGAAAGAATTTTGGTAAGATCAAGTCATGGCTTCATTTCTCCCAGGGCAATCGCATTTAACTTTTTTTACATCAACTACCGGCATGCGCATCCTGCGGGAAGCCGGTTAAGTCGTCCGACGACTCAAAATCGTCGGACGACTAGCCTTTGTCGGCCATTATCCAGCTGTGTCGTGGACATGGCAGGAGACAGGATGCGCACACTGTTTATTATCCGGCTACCGGATTATTTTAAATGCGATTGCCCTGTCATTTCTCCATCCAACCAGCTTATTCAGGCATCCCCAATATCACGCCTTCCAGCGCGCCAAGCTTCAGTTGCCCTTCTGTCAGCTTGGGCTCCCCAATGCTGATTAGCAATTCCCCCTGGGCAGGCAGGCTTATGGCCCGCTCCGAAAAATTTACATACGCTTCCACAACCTGTCCCTGGTAAGAGCGGCGGTAGGCCAGCACCTCGGTTGGCAAGTCCTGGCCTTCCAGTAGCTGTAGGCTGCCCCATTGCAGGGGAAGGTTCTTCCGGCGCAAGGCCAATAGGCTTTGATAAGTTTGAAGCAGGGAACTGTCCTGTTGCTTTTGGCGCTCTACATTAATTGAATCACAATTGGCCTGGACTTCTAACCAGGGCCTGGCCTGGGGAGTAGTAAAACCGGCATTTGCTCCAGCCTCCCACTGCATCGGGGTGCGGCAGTTATCGCGGTTGAAAATAAGGCCGGAATTTCGAATGAAGTCAGGAATATAATCAATGGCTGCAGGAAGGGGGTCGAGCGCTTCGTCGAGCGGGATGTTCCCGTTAGGCATCCCGATCTCTTCGCCCTGGTAAGTAAAGGGTACCCCACGCAGGCTGAACTGGATCAACGCCAGCAGGCGCGCTTTTCGAACATCATCGCCCAGCTGGCTGATGCTGCGCGGCCCATCGTGATTACTAAATACATAGGTAGGGGAGTAGGGATAAGGATAAAAAGCCTCGAAGGTGCGGATCTCTTCCCGGAAGAAATTGACATCCCACCGCAAGCCATTGGCCATTTCCAGCAGAAATACGAGGTTTAGCCCGTCTTCCGATTCGCCCAGCAATTGGCGGAGTTGACGGTGATAGCCAAATACCTCCCCAACCATAAAGCGCTCAGGAGCGCCGGAATCATCCAGGATGCTGCGCAGTTCCCGGGCCAGGATGATATTCTGCGGGTGGTTGAGGTTGTAAAGGAGGTGCTGCCCGTTCATCTTTTGCATGTCTGGGCCGGGCAGGTAGCGAAGCGTGCGGGGGTTATCGCGGAACTGCTCATCTTCGTAGATGAAGTTGAAAATGTCCAGCCGAAAGCCATCCACGCCCTTATCCAACCAGTATTGCACCATCGCGAACATGGAATCTTTTACCGCTGGGTTCCACCAGTTCAGGTCGGGTTGAAAAGGGAGGAAAGCCGCGTAATACCACTGATCTCGCTCGGGAGCATAGTGCCAGCCACTTTTCCCCAGAGCGTTGTGCCAGTTATTGGGCGGCTCTTTTCCATTGCCATCTCGCCAGACGTACCAGTCTGCCTTGGGATTGTCACGGCTGGATCGGGACTCCTGAAACCATGCATGCTGATCGGAAGTGTGGTTGAGCACCAGGTCAAACACTACTTTCATGCCGCGGCGGTGCATTGCAACAATCAGGCTGTCTACATCCGCCATCGTGCCGTATTCCGGTGCAATAGCCTGATAGTCACTGATGTCGTAACCGAAATCCTGCTGAGGGCTCTGGAAAAAAGGGGAGAACCAGATGGCCTCAAACCCCAGATCCCTGATGTAATCCAGCCGCATGATAATACCCGGAATATCGCCAATCCCGTCTCCATTGCTGTCCTGAAAGGAACGGGGATAAACCTGATACACGGTGGCGGCCTCCCACCACGGCCGGTTCTGGAAATCCACCGCCTCCTCAAGCTGTTTGCCAACCACAGGCAGTGGCTCACGCGGGTTGTGCAGGTTGATATACAGGAAAATGGCTAACGCGGATAGGACGATAAGAAATAGGGCCAGAAAGATGCGTTTAAATACTTTCATGCGCTCATTTTTTTTTACCAGGCCCTCCCACGGCTGCTATAAAAGCCAGGGAGTGTTCATTGATTCTCAAAACCCGCGAAGCTGCGGCCTTGGGGGCTACAGCCCTTCCACCACTTCCCGCATCCGCGACTGCACATTATGCGCAATATTGCCCAGCTGTTCGTTTTCCACGGCAGACATAGAGGCGATGGGATCCACTGCGGCGACCTCAATGCTGCCATCTTCCAGTTGCTGTACGATCACATTACAGGGGAGCATGGTGCCGACCTTGTTCTCCAATTGCAGCGCCTGGTAGGCGAAATGTGGATTGCAGGCGCCCAGAATGCGGTAGGGGCGGATGTCGGCATCCAGCTTGTTCTTGAATGTGGTTTTCATGTCGATCTCCGTGATGATGCCGAAGCCTTGCTCCTTCAGAGCCGCCGTTACTTTCTGGATGGCTTCTTCGAAACCTACGTCTAGTTTTTTGCTAAAATAGTATGCCATAGTCTTTTTGTTCTAATAACACACAATGATGCCTGCAAGATTAATGGGAAAGGGCTCGAAAGGCGGAAAAGATTTGTGAACCCTTTGATTATTTCCCCTTCTCTTTTTCCCATAATAACTAAATATGCCCCATCTTAGCATCAAAAGTATCAATAGCCCGTCCTCGTTACACTCGGCCGGGTAAACATCAAAAGTATCAACAGCTATGCTCAACCGTCAAAACCCAACACAGACAAAAGCCTGGAGGAAGCTGGATGTTCACTTTCAGTTAATGGAGGCGCGGCACATGAAAGATCTGTTTGCCGAAAACCCTGGCCGTTTTGAAGCCTTCTCACTCCAATTTGAAGATATACTCGTCGATTTTTCGAAAAACCGGATCACGGAGGAGACGCTTGAATTATTGTTGGAACTTGCCTCCGAATGCAAGGTAAAGGAGAGCATTGAAAAGATGTTCACAGGGGAGCCAATCAACGAGACGGAAGGCCGGGCTGTATTGCACGTCGCCCTGCGCAACCGGCTGAACTTGCCGATCAAAGTCGACGGGAAAGATGTCATGCCGGACGTCAACCAGGTGCTGGCGCAGATGGAAGCTTTTTCCAATAAAATCATCTCCGGAGAATGGCGCGGTTATTCCGGCCAACGCATCACGGATATTGTAAATATTGGCATTGGGGGCTCCGACCTGGGGCCGGTAATGGTGACGGAAGCGCTGCGGCCCTACTGGAAGCCAGGTATGAATGTGCACTTCGTCTCCAACGTGGATGGCACCCATATCGCGGAAACGCTTAAACGAGTAAAGCCGGAGAGCACCCTCTTTATCATTGCTTCCAAAACCTTTACGACTCGGGAAACCATGACCAACGCCCACACCGCCCGGCGCTGGTTTCTGGAGGCGGCTCAGGATAAAAAACACATTGCCAAACACTTTGTAGCGGCTTCCACCAACGAAAAAGAAGTTACCGCCTTTGGGATCGCTCCCGAGAATATGTTTGAATTCTGGGATTGGGTCGGCGGGCGCTATTCCCTCACTTCTGCTATCGGCTTGCCTATTGCCTGTACAATTGGCTTCAGCAATTTTCGCAAATTGCTGGAAGGCTTCGATGTTATGGACCTGCACTTTCGTAAAACGCCGATGGAGCGGAATATTCCGGTCATCCTGGCGCTCATCGGCGTTTGGTACAATAACTTTTTCGGCGCCGAATCGGAAGCCATTTTACCCTATGACCAATATCTGCACCGCTTCGCTGCATATTTCCAGCAAGGCAATATGGAAAGTAATGGCAAATACGTTGGCCGCGACGGGAAGAAGGTAGACTATCAGACTGGGCCCATCATCTGGGGGGAACCTGGCACCAACGGGCAACATGCTTTTTATCAGCTTATTCATCAGGGCACCAGGCTGATCCCCTGCGACTTCATTGCCCCGGCGGTCAGCCACAATCCTATCGGAGACCACCACGTCAAATTATTATCCAACTTTTTTGCTCAAACCGAAGCGCTGATGATGGGCAAAAGCCCGGAAGAAGTGCGTCAGGAATTGCAAAAAGAAGGGAAATCGGAAGCGGAGATCGAACGGCTGCTACCTTTTAAAGTATTTGAAGGCAATCGCCCCACCAATTCCATTCTGGTAAAACAAATAACTCCCCGCAGCCTGGGTATCCTCATTGCAATGTATGAACATAAGATATTCGTGCAGGGCGTCATCTGGAATATCTTCAGTTTCGACCAATGGGGCGTGGAATTGGGAAAGCAACTGGCCAAGAAGATTTTGCCGGAGTTGGAAGGGGATTCGGCTATATCCAACCACGACGCGTCCACCAATGGACTGATCAACCACTATAAGCGCATGCGGATGGAGTGAGTAAACATTTAAAACCAGCTTATGAACGGAGGCCAGATCATTGCAGGTGTGCTGAAACAGCATAACATTCAACACCTCTTTACCCTTTGTGGAGGCCATATTGCCCCCATCTATGTAGAGGCTGAAAAGCAGGGCATCCGGATCACCGATGTACGGGATGAGGCCTCCGCCGTATTTGCTGCGGACGCCATTGGACGGCTCACCGGCATTCCAGGAGTGGCTGCCGTTACAGCGGGCCCGGGGGTGACGAATTCCATTACTGCGCTGAAAAATGCTCAAATGGCCCAATCGCCGGTCTTGTTGTTGGGTGGCGCGACGGCCACGCTGCTGCGAGGGCGTGGCGCTTTACAGGATATCGACCAGAAAGCTTTGGTGCAACCCCACGTCAAATGGCTGGGCCGGGCGCGACGGCAACGAGACATTGCTCCGCTCCTGAACAAAGCCCTTCAAATATCGCTCAGCGGGACGCCCGGCCCCGTTTTCCTCGAACTGCCTGTCGATCTGCTTTACGAAGAAGCTACGGTGCGGGAATGGTATGGCATGAAAAATACCGGCGCTCGTTCACTGGGAGAAAAAGCCCTGCAATGGTACATCAATCGCCATGTCAACGGATTATTCCGCGGCATGGAGCATTACCAGGCGCCGCTGCCCCTGAAAGCCAGAACCCCTGGTTTTTCTGACCAGGAAGTACGCGCAGTGTCTCAGGCCCTTCATGAATCGGAGCGGCCGCTTTGCATCATCAGTAGCGGCGCCATGATGCGGCCACAGGAGGTGCAGGCCCTTTCCAAGGCCGTTCAACAATTGGGCATTCCGGTTTATCTCAGCGGGATGGCGCGTGGCCTGGCGGGGCATTCCAATGCTGTTCAGTATCGCCATAAGCGGCGTAAAGCCTTGAAAGAGGCGGATTGTATACTGCTATGTGGCGTCCCCGTCGATTTTCGGCTGGATTATGGCCGCCACCTCGGCCGTAAAGCCCGCAAGATCGCGATTAACCGCAGCCGCAGGGAACTGCGTAAAAACATTTCTCCCCATACGGCCATTTTGGCCGACCCCGGACAGTTCCTGATCGCTTTGGCAAGGGAGGAAGCTGCCTTGCCAGATTGGAGTGAGTGGAAAAAAGCACTTCTTCAACGGGAAGCCGAACGGGAGGCCGAGATCTCGAAAATGGCCGATCAGCCGGTTGAAGGCATCAACCCGATTGCGCTCTTCCTCCAAATGGAAAAGGCGATGCCCGCCAATTCCGTCCTCATCGCCGATGGCGGTGATTTTGCGGCAACCGCATCTTACACCTTGCGCCCCCGGGCCCCCCTGGGCTGGCTCGATCCCGGCGCCTTCGGAACCCTGGGCGTTGGCGGTGGATTTGCCCTTGGCGCCGCCCTCCATGATCCCGGAAATCATATCTGGATCATCTACGGTGACGGCAGTGCGGCCTACAGCCTGATGGAATTCGATACCTTCAGGAAATATGGCATGAAAGTGTGCGCCGTCATTGGCAACAATGGTTCCTGGGAGCAGATTGCCCGCGATCAGGTTACTATGCTGGGAACAGATACGGCTACGGTGTTGCCTAAATCGGATTATCACCAGATAGCTCAGGCTTTTGGCGCTGCTGGCGAGCGGGTAGAATCCCTTGATGATTTCGGCGCCGCAATGCAACGGGCGATAGAGCATATGGACCAGGGAATACCCTATATCATCAATGCGGTTATTGGCTCTACGCCCTTCCGGGAGGGGAGTATTTCGATGTAACCCTCACGGCAGAAAGGCTGCAACTGATCCGTGTTATGCCGGGAATCGATATCCATTACCTGAATGTAAAATTCACCCTCCAAAAGACCCGCCGCCGAAAACCATTCCCGGCGGTATTGCGCCGGGAGCGGTATTCCAGGCCGGTTTCAATGCGGTAACCATTGAAAAGCAGCCAGCCGATGCCGGAGTAAGCCCGTTGTTCGGCCAACCGCAAGGCATCATCCTCGAAAACATTGGAAAGGAACTCCCATTGGGTGTTCAGATAGGTTTCACCCGGGTCAAGGCGTTCGCCCTGAAGGGGGAAGTCCAGGCTGGGGCGCAGGCGCCAGCGGTGGGCAGCCTGATAGTTGTCCTGTTTAAAATAGCGTTGCTCCGTTCGGAAGCGGGCGCGCAAGCGATATTTTCCGAAGCTGTAAGCTCCGGAAAGTTGCTGTAAAGAACGATGTTCAAGGTCCTTTTTCTCCTCATCCAAATCCCGCCAGCCAAACTGGTAACCTATCGAGAGGTTGAGAATGGTTGTCCACTGATAAGCCAGTCCGGCCTGTAAATTGAAAGTCTGTGGGTTGAAGCCAGTTTGTGCTTTTTCCCCTTCTCTTTTTTCAAGTGACTGTATTTCCAGGAAGGTGTTCACATTGGCGCTCAGCCGTTCGTTGAAGCGATAGTCGAAGCTGAGTTGGGGCAGCCATTCCACGGAGGTTTGGTTTTGGGCAGGCAACTGACGGCACAGGAACAGGAGAAGCAGGGGCAGGGTGTGTTTCATGGGCTTCAGAAAAAGATAAAGTCGTTTGGGGTTCGTTCCAGAGTACGGATGCGTTCGCGCTTGCCCAGGAAATCATATTGCGCTTCGAAGTAGCCAAGATGTTCCGGCGACTTGCCCTGCAGTTCCAGTTCATAACCGATCATCTTGCCATTTACGAGGCGTTCCTGTACTTTTCGGATGGTGTAGCGCTGAAAATACCGCCCAAGGTCCTGCCTGATCCGGGCGGAAATGTCTTCAGGGATGCTCTTAAAAGGGATTCTTCGTTCCACATCCACCAGTTGGCCGAGGGTGTCGAACTTGACACTGTACCGGTATTTTTGAAAACAGAACTTGGCCTCGAAAAAGCGCCCTTCTTCGTTCCGTTCTTCATAGTAACGCATGCGTTTGAACCCCTTATAGGAATCTTTCAGGCTTTCGAGCAGGAGTCCAGGAATGGCTGTTTCCGGCACGCGCCGTTCCAGTTCAATTTTCTGAGCACTGGCCAGTAATGGAAAGAGGGAAAGAAAAAAAAAGAGCAGGTTAAAAGGGATGTTTTGCATAGGCAGGGAAAAGCCTGGGCAACGGAACCCTTTCCAGCATAGGGAAAAGGTTCCGTTGTACAACTTAAAGGCTTTTGATCTCGCTCACCAGTTTGGAGAGGGTATCTTTTGCGTCTCCGAAGAGCATGCGGGTCCGCTCGTGGAAGAAAAGCGGGTTTTGAATACCGGCATAACCGGAACGCATGCTTCGCTTGAGTACAATAACGTTTTTGGCGTCCCAAACATGCAGGATAGGCATACCGTAAATAGGGCTGCCCGGATCATCTAATGCAGAAGGGTTTACCACGTCGTTGGCGCCAACGATGACGACCATATCGGTGTTTTTGAGCGCGGCGTTGGCGTCGTCCAGGTCCAGCAATTTAGGGTAGGGGACGTCGGCCTCCGCCAGCAGCACGTTCATATGGCCCGGCATCCGGCCGGCAACGGGGTGGATGGCGTACTTGACATCCACGCCATTGGATTCCAGCAGGTCGTCGATCTCTTTACACACTTTTTGTGCCTGGGCAACCGCCAAACCGTAACCCGGAACGATCATTACGGAATTGGAGTAGTAGAGTTGAATAGCGGCATCGTTGAGGCTAACCTCCTTTGCAATCTGTTCCCCGGCTGCGCCTTTTGCACTGCTGGCGCCACCGCCGCCGAAGCCGCCGATGAGCACATTAAGCAGAGAGCGGTTCATGGCGTTGCACATCAGGACTGTGAGAATGGTGCCGGAAGCACCTACCAGGATACCACCAACCAGCATGAAGTTATTGCCGTAGATGAGGCCTGCCGAGGCTGCCGAAAGCCCGGAAAAGGAGTTGAGCAGTGAAATAACCACTGGCATATCAGCTCCGCCGATCGGGACGACGAAGGAAACACCATAGATAAGCGAAAGCACCATGAATATGGCGGCCAGCCCAATGCCGGCATCGATATTCTCCATGTACACATAAACGCCCATCGCCAGGATAATGGCCAACAGCACCATGTTGAAGATGGAGTGTTTGGGCAACACCAGAGCATTATCCCGGATCCATTCCTCCAGTTTGAACCAGGCCAGCAGGCTACCCGTAAAGGCAATACCGCCTATAAACAGCGCCGAAAGGGAAATCGCGATCTGGCCGCCGGTCATTGGGCTGGCGCCATTGTAGAAGTGCCGCAATTCCACCATGCCAATCAATACCGCACAAGCTCCGCCCAGGCCGTTGAAAATGGACACCATCTGCGGCATAGCGGTCATTTTGACTTTTATAGCCATCAGGTAACCGACAATACCGCCGATAGCCAGGCCGCCAACGACCCAGAGGTAGTTATTGTCGCCCTTGTTCAGGGGCGCAAAAATAATGGCGATAATGGCTACTGCCATACCCACACTGGCAATAGCGTTGCCCTTGCGGGCGCTATCAGGTGAACTGAGTAGTTTGAGGCCCCAAACGAAGCCAACCGAACCGATCAGAAAACCTATGTCTGTCAGGAATTTGATATCCATGGTTTACTTCTTCTTTTTCTTCTTAAACATTTCCAGCATGCGGTCCGTCACGGCAAAACCGCCGGTGGCGTTGATCATGCCCATAATAATGCCAAACAGGCCGAGCCCAAGAGATAAGAAATCTCCCGATTCAGCCTGCCGCACCAGAAGGATGCCACCGATCACGACTACGCCACTGATGGCGTTGGCGCCTGACATCAAAGGGGTGTGCAGGACGGTCGGCACCTTGGAAATGACTTCGAAGCCGAGAATGATCGTGAAAACCAGCAGGTAGATGAGCAGTTGGTACTCCTCGAAAAACTGAATGAAACCATCCATACCGGTTGTTATTTTTATTTGCAAAAGTTTCTGTTCGGCGGCCCGGATATTGAGGGCCGCATATTACGCTTGTTCCTCCGCCTTGGCCTCCGCCGTAAAATAGGCGCCCCGTATGATCTCATTGTTCATATCGAGGGTTAGTTGCCCGTCTTTGACCAGGATCTTCAGGAAGTTAAACACGTTGTTGGCGTATAGCACACTAGCGTCCTGGGGCATAAGGCCGGCCAGGTTCGAGTTGCCGATGATGGTGACGCCATTGTGTTCGATGACCTTATTGTCCTGCGTAAGTTCGCAGTTGCCTCCGGTAGAGGCGGCCAGGTCGACAATTACGGAGCCACGGCGCATTTTTTCCACTGTTTCTTTCGGCAGCAACAGCGGTGCTTTCCGGCCGCGGACCTGAGCAGTGGTGATGATTACGTCAGCCTTGGCTGCCCGGGCCTGTACTTCGGCGCGCTGCCGCTGCAGGAAATCTTCGGACTGTTCGACCGCATAGCCGCCGGCGCCTTTATCATCACGGGCTCCTTCGACAACAATGAATTTGCCGCCGAGGCTTTCCACTTCTTCCTTGGCCGCCAGGCGGGTATCGGAGGCTTCCACCATTGAACCAAGGCGGCGCGCAGTGGCAATAGCCTGTAAGCCGGCTACGCCGGCGCCCAGTATCAGCACCTTGGCAGGCCGGATACTACCCGCCGCCGTGATCATCATCGGGAAATAACGGGGCAAGTGGCGGGCTGCTTCCAGCACCGCCTTATAGCCGGCAATGGAAGCCATGGAAGAAAGCACGTCCATCGACTGAGCCAGGGTGGTGCGGGGGATCATATCCATGCTGAACCCTCGCAGGCCCATTGCACGAAGTTTTTCCGCTACTTCCTTGTCGAGGAAAGGCCGGAATTCCGAAATGACGATGGCGTCCTTTTTCAATTGCTTGAGCTCCTCATCCGGAAGCGGATTGATACAGAGCAGCATATCTGCCTGTTTGAGCAACTCCTGGCGGGTGGTCACCGTAGCTACCGATGCGTATTCTTCATCGGTATAGTAAGCAGAAGCACCGGCGCCCTCTTCGACAAGGATCTCAAGCCCTAATGCTTTGACTTTCTCGGCAACCTCGGGAACGAGCGCAACGCGAGTATCTTCGCGCTCCCTGGGTATGGCAAACTTCATAGTTGTGAATCGCTAACGTTTGTAAAATTCAGAGGCCTAAGGTACTATATGTTTGACGATTTCCAAAAAAAAGAACCCCAAAGAACAAGCGTTCTTTGGGGTTCTTAATAACTCCTGGCAGGATGCTAATCCGGGTCTTTTAGTTTATCCTGAAACGCTTTGCGGAATTTCTGCACTTTGGGGGTGATGACGAAAGTGCAATATGGATTGCGCATGCCTACGGTGCGGTAATAGTCCTGATGGTATTCTTCCGCCTCCCAGAAACCGGTAAAAGGGCTGATCTCTGTAACGATTTTTTTATCCCAGATCTGAGGAGCAACTTCTGCTTTGGACTTTTCTGCTATGGCTTTCTGTTCGGCACTATGGTAGAATATAACGGAGCGGTACTGGGGCCCGGAGTCATTGCCTTGCCGGTTTTTGGTGGTAGGGTCGTGGGTGGCCCAAAATATCTCCAGGATCTCTTCGAAAGAGATCACCTGCGGGTCGAAATGGACCTGTACAACTTCAGCGTGTTTGGTCCTGCCTCGGCACACTGTTTCATAATCGGCCGTTTCCGCCGTGCCGCCGGAATAACCCGAGACGACAGATTCTACTCCTTTTACGTCCTGATAGATGGCTTCTACACACCAGAAACAACCGCCGCCGAGTGTGGCGGTTTCCAGCTTCGGGTTCTCTGTTTTCTCCATATCCTGTATATTGCTTTTTTCTGATTTTGAATTGACTTCCTGTGCCCCGGTAATACTGGCCGCAAACGCACAAATAACCAGGCAAAGGGTATGTTTGATCAACATATTGCTTTGATTTTGTTGCATAGTTCATAACGTTTGAATGGGTGCATTGTTGATGTTTCACTAAACTCCAGTTCAGGATTTAGAACCAGCTTGCACGCCAAACTGGGGTTTGGAAAGCTAAAGCCCTGCCGGGACCTTCGGGCTGATAGCCGCCAGAAAGCGGGAGAGGGCCTTTCTCTTTTCCGCATCCAGCCGGTAGCTTATGTAACGGGTAAAATATTCTTCCAGGTTGAAATCGGGATGCGGAGAAGGCAAAATGTACATGAGTTCCGGGATATGGCCGACGCCGTTTTGCATGGCCAGGTTAAACGCTTCTACAAATTCTGGTTCCAGTGGTTGGTTGCTTACCCAGGCGGCAAAGACGAAAGGCAGGCCGGTGTGTTGCATCCAGGCTTCTCCCAGGTCATAAACATAGGGGAAACGGCGGTGCAGGCCTATCGTCCGGTCGCCGATCACCAGGCCCGCCGTGGCGCCGCCGATCAGGTCGATATACCCGTCCTGGGCAGGGATAAGCCTGGGGTTGAGTTTCCAGTGGTCGCGCAGTAGCAGCTTGGTTAATTCTACTGAGGTGCGGGAGTGGTGGTCCAAATAAAGCGCTTCTACCGCTTCTAAAGGCCGTTCGCTGAAAAGGGCCACTGTTTTGACCGTTCCTACTGTGCCGATGCAGTAATCGGAAATAATATGGGGGCTTTCAAGCTCCGGAATGACGGCCACCGGCACCAACCCGAGGTCCGCGTCGCCGGTACTGAGCCGTTGAGCGCAAACGGACGGGATATCCAGCTGCAGGCTTATTTCGGCAGCTAAAGGGCTTTGTAGGATGCCATACAATAATGGCTTGGTATTCAGGTAGCTAACAGCAGTTACTTTAAATTTTCTCACCTTGGTTTTATTTCTGGTTCGGGCAAATTGTAGCAACGTCACAGTCCAATCTCCAATCCGGCGGATTTCAGATGCCGGATGTCGTTTTCCAGTTCCAGGTGGAAACGCTCCCCTTCATACCGAAATACATACAGCCCGGTATTGTGGTGTTTGTAATTGTCCATCTGTTGAATAGGCACTTCCAGCAGCAGACAGGACAGGCATCGCATGGCCCGCCCGTGCGAACACACCAGGATCTGCTTTTCCTCTCGTTCCCGCAGGTGGCGGATGAATTGGGATAAGCGGTGGGCCAAATCGGCAGCACTTTCTCCATTCCCAAGCCGGGCCTCGAACTTGCCTTGCTTCCACTGAGACACCGTTTTGTGGTACTCCTCCCGCATTTCGGGAGTGCTGTGCTTTCCTTCGTGGCTGCCCCATCCAATTTCATTGATCTCGGCGAACTGTTCCCACGGCAGGCCCTTTTCGATGAAAGGGTGCATGGTCTCATGAGTGCGGCGCAAGCGGGAAGTAAATACAAGGTCGAAGGGTTCAGACTGGTAATGTTCGAAAAAAGCTCTGGCTTGCCGCCGGCCCCGTTCGTTGAGCGAGGTGTCAACGCCCTGTCCTTGCACAATTCCGAGCCGGTTGTAATCGGTTTCTCCGTGCCGGACAATGTATATCAGTTTTTTCATTAGTTTTTGGTTACCACCGGCAGGGAAACATACCCTTTAAATGCCTGGTCTTCTTCAAATTCAAAATCTGTGTAATCCTGTAGGACATTGTATAAAGTATCCCGTTCGATCGGCTCCCTCCCGACGCGGCGGATCAGGTTAACCAACTCCCGGGTGCTCAGGGCTGGAACCTGCTCCTCGGAACCCGCCATAGAATAGATCTTGGTGGTGTCGTCGATAGTGCCGTCGATGTCATCCACGCCGAAAGCCAGGGATAACTGGGCGACATTGCGTCCGATCATGGGCCAGTAGGCCTTGATGTGGTCGAAATTGTCGAGGTAAATGCGGCTGATGGCGTAGTTGCGCAGGTCTTCCACTACAGTAGATTCCGGCACGTGCGACATTTGGTTGTCTTTATTGCGGAACTTCAGCGGGATGAAAGTCTGGAAGCCGCCTGTTTTATCCTGCAATTGGCGCAACTGTTCCAAATGATGTATCCGATGGCGGTACTCCTCGATATGCCCATAAAGCATGGTAGCGTTGGAGCGGCCTCCCAGTTCGTGCCAGATCTCATGGATGCGCAACCATTGTTCTCCGCTACATTTGCCACCGGCGATCTGATCCCGGATCTCGGGATGGAAAATCTCGGCGCCGCCACCTGGCATGCTGTCCAGTCCGGCTTCTTTCATGAGGCGCATGCCTTCTTCGTAACTGATTTTGGCTTTCTTGAAAATGTAGTGGTATTCTACCGGCGTCAGGGCTTTGACGTGCAGCTCCGGCCGGTGGGCTTTGATGCGGCGAAAGAGCTCCGCGTAAAATTCCACATCGTACTGGGGGAGAACCCCTCCTACGATGTGTACTTCCGTCACCGGTTCGCCATCGTATTTGCGCACGATGTCCATAATGTCATCCATACTGTATTCCCAGCCTTCCTCCCGCTTTTTGATCAGGCGGGAATACGAACAGAAGCTGCAGGTGTACAAGCAGATGTTGGTTGGCTCGATATGGAAGTTGCGGTTGAAATAGGTACGGTTGTCATGGCGCTGCTCCCGGATATAGTTGGCCAACGCGCCGACAAATCCCAATTCACCCTGCTCAAACAGGCAAAGGCCATCATCTTCTGTAATGCGTTGCCCGGCGAACACTTTTTCGGCGATTTGCCGCAACCGGGGGCTCAGCTTTTCATCCCTGAGGATCGTTTCTATCTTCCTTACTGCTTGCATAATTCTACTTTTGTTTTGCCTTGAGTCAAAGGTAAAACATTGTTTCGGAACTTTCAGTTTTTAGTGAAAAGCAAAAAAAGTTATTGCAACTGCCCACTGCCATCCCGATCTCGGCCTACCGACTCAGTCTGCAGTACTCCGTTTGAAGCCTGCCGCACCCCAGATGCCATTCCGGCCGGGCGCTTTTAGCTAACAAATCTCAAATTTGGAAGTTTTTTGTCCCCTGCAGAGGCTTCGCCTCACTCCAGGAACCAGGCCCGTCTTCGCTGCACTCAGCCGGGTAAAAACCCTGTAACCCTATAACCCTATAACCTCCCAAAGGGCTTCCCCTTGCCCTGCCTCACTCCATCCCCGGTTGTTTGATCTCGAAATCTTCCTTTGTTTTTGACTGTCGCACCATTTCCCTTACATCGGCCAACAATTGTTTGGCATCGTAGATGATGCCGTCTTTGATGGTATACTTCACTCCGCCGGCGCGAACCACTTCGTTGTCGGCTGTCAATTGGATGGCGCCGGTACCGTAGAGCAGCTGCAGGTTTTGCAGTGGGTTTTCTTCAATAATAACAAAGTCGGCCAGTTTGCCGATCTCGACCGTGCCGATCTGGCTATCGGCGCCCAGGGCTTCGGCCCCATTGAGGGTCGCCGAGCGGATGACCTCCAGCGGGTGAAAGCCGGCCTCCCGCAGCAACTCCAGTTCCCGGATATAGGCAAAGCCGTAGAGCTGGTAGATAAAGCCCGAGTCGGAGCCGGCCGTCACCCGGCCGCCCCGGTTTTTGTATTCGCGGATGAATTCCATCCACAGGCGATAGTTTTCTTTCCAGGTAATTTCCTGCTCGGTGCCCCAGGCGTGCCAGTAGGAACCGTGAGAAATACGGCTGGGTTGGTAAAAGCGCCAGAGGGAAGGTAGCGTGTATTCCTCGTGCCATTCGGCGCGCCGGGCGCGCATCAGGTCGCGGTTGGCTTCGTAGATATTGAAGGTGGGGTCAATCGTGAAATCCAGGGCCAGCAGTTCGTCCATCACTTTGTTCCAGTGTTCGGAATGGGGTGGGGCAGCCTGTTTCCACAACTTACCGGCTTCTTCAAACCGGTGCTGTTCGTTCTGGTAGTTGTAGTCCAGCGGGTAATCCTGTACCGTTTGGCCCTCGAAAAGGGCTTCCGGCAGGCCGTACCAGTGCTCCATGCTGGTCAGGCCTGCCCGGGCGGATTGCAGGGCATTCCAGCGGGCGACATCCATTTGGGCATGGTGGCAGGCCGAGCGGAGGCCCAGCTTTTTGTTTTCGTCCAGGGCGGCAGCCATGATGTCGGGTGGGGCGCCGAAAAACTTGATGCCGTCGGCGCCTTTTCGGGCATTTTCCCGAACCCATTCCCGCGCTTGTTCCGGCGTGCTGATGGGGTCCTCTTGGCCCTGCCCAAAAACGGTATAGGCATAGATGCGGGGTGCGGTGATCTCGTTTTTGGCGCTGCGCTCCCGATGTTTCAGCACCCAATCCAGGCCGTTGCCGCAGGCCGGGTCGCGAATGGTGGTGATGCCATGGCCCATCCAAAGTTTGAAGACATACTCCGCGTCGGCGCCCTGCGCCTGTCCGCCGATGTGGCCGTGCATGTCCACGAACCCCGGCAGCAGGTACATGCCTTCGCAATCGAGCTCGCGGCCGCCTGCTTTCAATTGTGGCCGCCCCATGGGGTCTATGGGTACGCCGGGGTTGCCCACCACGGCTATCGTTACGATGCGGTTGTTTTCCACCACGATATCGATTGGCCCTCTGGGCGGTGCGCCATTGCCATTGATGAGCGTCACGCCGCGGATGATCAATTGAGAGAAAGGCCCTTCACCTTCCTGTCGGCCCGGCGCCTCCCGGACCTGGGCGTTGAGTTGGATAAACAGCAAGCAAAAGGCTAAGAAGGGGTATGCTTTTTTGATCATAATTTTGGGTGTTTCCAGGCTAATAGAAAACAGAAGCCACAGATTTACACATTTTTTTTGAAATTTTCCCTGTTGCTTTCCCTATATTATGCCTGATTTCTAAAGCCCATAAAACCTGGATCATGGCAAACACTTCCAAAGTTTATGCACTCATTGTTGGCATCGACACCTATCCCACCGCGCCGCTTTCCGGTTGCGTCAGCGATGCACAGAAAATATTGGCCTACCTGCAACAGGATCCATTGCTGCAAGTGGAACCGCTAACGCTTTTAAACGACAAGGCTACGAAAGCCGCGATTATCGATGGTTTCCGGGCCCATCTGGCCAAGGCGAAGGCGGGTGAAGCCGCCTTTTTCTACTTCTCCGGCCACGGCGCTCAGGAATGGGCCGATGCAGTAGCCTGGCCCAATGAAACGGACCAGCGCCTGGAAACTCTCGCCTGCTATGATCCCGCGGGCAAAGCGGTGCTGCTGGCCGATAAGGAATTGCGTTACCTCATCCACGAGCTTGCCAACGGAAAAAAAGAGCAGCCCAAAGCAGAGCCGCCGCATATCCTGACAATTTTTGACTGCTGCCATTCGGGCGACAATACCCGCTCCGCCGCTTTTATGGAAAAGGAACCCAAGATCCGCCAAAAGCGCTTTACCAACGTCTTCCCGCAGCGATCCTGGAGCGATTTTATCTTTTCCAAACAATACAGCAAGGAAGATCTCGCCAGTAAACCCATCACCGAGCTCCTGCCGGAAGGCGTGCACGTTCAACTTGCCGCCGCCCTTGATGACCAGCCGGCCCTGGAGATCGGAAACGAAGGGTTGTTTACCAAAAACCTTTTGGCCGTGCTGCATCGCACCGGCGGCGGCATCAGCTACGCTTCCCTGCACAGCCTGGTATCCAATTACATCCGCCATCAGTACCAGCAGAACCCTCAGCTGTACATCCAGGGGGGAGACGCCAACCTCATGTACACCGGCTTTCTTGGCCGGGCAGTAGATGCAGAAGGGCGCTTGCAGGGCCTGGTCTCCTTCAGTAAAGCCAAGGGCTGGTTACTCGACGCCGGCGCGATGCACGGTATCTCCAAAGATGCCAAACTGCGCATGAAAGTAGGCGCTGATCAATGGATTGTGCCCGTTATCCGGGAACTGGAACCCGATGTGGCTTTCCTCGATATCTCCCCGAAAGAGCACGCCAAACTCGATAAGGAACAGGCTTTTCCCTGCGAGGTTTCGGCTTCCTACCCCCTTAAAGTCCGGATCGACAACGCGGATGGGGATGCAGCCCTGCTCAAGGAGTTGAATGCCGAAATGAAAAAGCACAGCGCCCGAATCCAACTTACAGATATGGAAGCAGAGGCTGATTACGTGCTGCATGTTCGCAATGGGAGCCTCTACATTTCGCCGGCCTTCCAGCCCAATTATCCGCAGGCGGCGTTGGTAGCGCTCGGCCGGAATGGGAATAATGCCGCTATTTCCCAGATTATTCGACAGATAGAACATATCGCCAACTGGGAATTCGTAAAGCGCCTGCACAACGCCAGTGTTCATCTGTTTAAAAAACCGCCTATCAAAGTGGAGGTATTTTATGAGAAGGACGGCAAATGGCTAAGCTTACCGTACCAGGAAAAAGGCGCCGTCATTGATAGCTTGAAGTGGAAAGAAGCACAAAAAACCTATGGCGCCCGCTTAAAAGTGGAATTGACAAACCAGTTTGATCAGGACCTCTACTACAGCCTGCTCTTTCTGACCATTAATTTCGAAAGCAATGCCGGCCTGATGGAAAAAGCGGTGGAGTTGATCAAAAAAGGAGAAACCGTCACCATTTTTGCTCATCGGGGCGGGGTGATCCCCTTCAACATCGAACCACAGATCTTTGATTTTAACCAACGAGAGACCCACCTTTGGTTTCAGTTGCTGGTCAGCACTCAGAACAATATCGACGTGGCGCAGCTGTCGCTGCCCGAACTAACGCCGCCAAGCGGGGCATTCCGCACCCGCGGGGTGCCGTTGGATGAAGAGACAGAAGCAGATGTAAACCCCAATGACTGGACGACCCAACTGGTTTCTATTTCCATTAAAAACCCGCGCTACAACAAGATCAGTAAGGAGCGGCTGATGAATATGCTCTGCGGCCCCAACGATGAAAACAAACTGGAATTACTGGATATGCTCGAGCGGAAATCGCCCAATAAACCGGGCGATACAGGACAGGCTTTCAATATCGAAAAGCTTATGGGCAAAAACGAAATGGTTCCCTTTGCCGCCGCCATTTTCCTGGAACCGGATGCCCGCTCCGGCCAACTGCAGTTGAAAAAAGAAATAGAACTACTGGACGAAGGCGCCAGCGTTTCCTGAAAAAACTTCTCTTGAGAAACTGGATGAGATCCAAAAAGAGAGGGCTCCCGGAGCCGCACCATGTATTTTGTGAAGATTGCTGATGGGGCCACATCCCCGGACACAGCCCTAGCGATAGAAAAAAATCGGGTATTGATATTTATTTGCATTTTTAAAACCTTGTCTAATGCAATATCCAATAGTCTGGGAGGTCAAATACACCGAATACAGCCTGGCCCTGATCCTGTTTATGGCAGGCTTTTTGTTTTGGTTCTACGGCTCGCGGTCAAAATGGTTGAATCAGCGCTTATCGGGGGGATATGGGGAGGACAGGGGGCAGGCCTATCAGGTGCTGCTGAAGCGTTTTATGGGATTTCTTTTCTATGGGATTATTCCGGCAACGGTGCTGCTGTCCACTCAGCCCTATGGTTGGAAAGATTATGGCGTCTCGGCCCGCATTCCGGCGGAGGCCTGGTACTGGATACTGATCCTGTCGCCGGTACTGGCCGGCGCTGCCTGGATTGGGGCCCGCAAGCCTGATAGCCGGAATATGTACCCGGAGATCCGGCTAAAGTCCTGGAACTGGATGACTTTTACCCTCAGTATCCTGGGTTGGGCTGTTTATATGCTGGGGTATGAGTTTATGTTCCGAGGCTTCCTGCTATTCGCCGGCGCCAGAGCCCTTGGCGCCTGGCCGGCCATTCTAATCAGCACCATCCTCTATGTCCTCATCCACGTCCCCAAAAACAAGCAGGAGGCCATCGGGGCGATCCCTTTAGGCGTTTTACTCTGCATCATCACCTTTCGGACGGGGTCAATTTTCGTACCGGTAGTGGTGCATACAACCATGGCAATAGCGAATAACTGGTTCTCCCTCAAGTTTCATCCGGAAATGCAGTTGGAGAAGCGGTGGAGCCGGTAGTCAGTTAAGAAATTGTAGCGCTGCTTTTCATCCGGATTAGATCCGGCTACAGCCCACTGCACCCGAATAGAGATCATTCTGGCTTGCTCTTTCGGTTGCCCTGTCTATTGTATCAATGTAATAAATATTCAATCTTTTTGGGGGTGCCCGGATGATGAGGGGTAATATTTAATATACCTGATGCATCAAGGTGGTTAAGTTTTCCTTTTACCAAATAAAAGAAAAAACTATGAAAGCCCTGCTTTTTACTTCCCTGATCCTTGCTGCCTGTATGAGCAGCAACCTTTATACCCAAAGTTTTCCTCCGCAGGAAATCCGTCAGATATACAAAGACAGCATTAACGGTGCGGTTCCCGCTCAGATTATAGCTACACTGGATTGTGGTTTTGTGGTTGCCGGGAGCATTGGCCCGCAAGGTTTTTTGTTAAAACTCAACGCTACCGGTGATACTCTTTGGCAGAAGATGTATTTGTTTGGCGATGAAACCGCCTTTAACGCCCTGACAGAGCTGCCCTCGGGAGGCTTGGTTGCAGTGGGGCGATGCAACAACTGTGCACCGGGTGATACGGCCCAAAAAGCCTTGGCAATAAGGGCGGACGCTTTCGGAAATGTTTTGCAGGATACCACCTTTGGGCGGCTGAATTACAATGCTTCGGCTACAGCGGTGATCACGGCTAATGAGGGCAAGGTTGCGGTGGCGGGAACCTTTGTGTGGGCTTCCTTTTTGAACCCGTCCAATATATTCCTTACCGTTTTGGATGAGCAATTAAACCCCGTTTTATGGGGAGAGTATAACGAGTTGTATTATGATGCACCCCAGGCGCTTGCTCAAACGTCAGACGGAGGGTATATCCTTGCCGGGAATTCCAATGCTTCTTTGACCAGTCCAGCTCAGGCTCAGCTATTCCGAACGGATGGTCAGGGGCAATTACTTTGGAAAAATACCTCAGCTTTTCCCAGCAGCTGGTTTAACACAGTACAAGAGGCCCCTGATGGCAGGATTGTGGCCATGGGGTGGCGGCAAGTGGATACAAGCAACCAAAGAGATATCTATCTGGCGGTTCACGATCCGAATAGCGGAAACTTACTGTTGGATAGGGCCTATGGCGGCTCGGGAATAGATGAAGGGTTTTCCCTCCATACTTTAGAGAGTGGTTTCCTTGCCGCCGGGGTGTGGGGTGCGCCCAGTCAACCCAATTGGGGTAAAAGAGATTGGGTATTCCGGCTCGATAATGATTTCCAGATCGTCGATGAGTATTTTGATGATGGCTACCTGGCCAATTACAATATGGTGAATGCAATCCCATTATCGTCCGACGGAAGAGATTTTGCTTATTTTTCCAGGATAAACATTCTTTCAGATCGGAAAAATCTATTTTTTAAAAGGACTGTTCAGGGCCGGCATGTCCTCTTAACACAGGCCCCGCGCCATTATCAGTTGTTGCCCCGCGACCTGGCTACCAATATGGGGGCCGTAGTTTTCGAAGGAAGTCAGGAAACGCCCGGCACTTATGATGAGATGCGCCTGAAAGTATTCCGCAACGATGTCCTTATACAAATATTAATTGCAGCTACCCCTCAGGATTTTTCTTTTCAGGTAGCTATACCGGCGGAGTTGGCCGAATATGGTTTTAAATTGGTAGGGGTGAAAAACGGGAAGGAATATCCCGAGGCGGAAGCATTTGATGTAGTGGCTGGGGATGCTTACATCATTCAGGGGCAGAGTAATGCGCTGGCAGCTGTTCCTTTCGACCCCACCAATTCTATACCCCATGCCTATCTTTACCACCGGCATCCCTTTGTGCGCAATTTCGGCTTGAAATACCAGGGTGACAGCTTGTACGTGTGGCATAAGGAAGCAGGAGACGATGGCTATTTTGCGGATAATCGAAGCGGCCAATGGGGTTTGGTGCTGGCTAAAAGAATTGTGGAAGAACAGGGCATTCCCGTGGCTATCATTAATGGGGGCATTGGTGGTATTTCAATTGACCAGATGCTGCCCGATCCAGTAGAACCGCATAGTACTTCCAGTTCTTATGGCTTGTTTTACAAACGTGTGGAATATTCCGGGCTACGCAATCATATCCGGGCCATCCTGTTCTTTCAGGGGGAAACCAACGCGCTTCCCGGTTACCACGAAACCGTGGATTCATACAAAAACAAATACCTGCAATTGCGTGCCGCCTGGCAGGCTGATTTCGATTACCAACGAGAATACCTTTTTCAGATCCGCCCCGGATGCTGGGACGGCAATTTTGGCGTCATCCAGGAAGCGCAGCGTCAACTGGCCCTGGAGCTGCCAAACACCGGCATCATGTCTTCCACCGGCATGAACCACAACGGCTGTCATTACCATTATTTCGATGGTTATGAAAGGGCTGGTGAAGATATGTACCGCTTGCTGGGAGAGCATTTCTATGGTGTTTTGCCAATGCAAAATGTAGAGCCTCCAATGGTGGACAGCGCCTGGTTTTCCAAATGTGACCGCAGCGAGCTTACCCTTCGTTTGCAAAATGAAAATGATGACTACTTGTGGAACCCTGGTTGGGAAACGGACTTCCGGCTTGAAGGGGATACGGCTGTGAGCATTGAGAGTGGGCAAGTAGTGGGCAGGACGATAGTCTTATCCTTGTCACAAGCTTTCTCCACAGCCATTACCGGGTTAAGTTACTCCGGCCACTCCATAGGCAACGAGGCTCCGGTAAAAAACGCCAATGGCATCGGTTTGTTGGCATTCTACAATTTCCCGGTGTCACCGCCTGAGTCATTGGTTGACTCCTTCAGCCTGTCTATTTGCCCCGGAGCGAATTACCTGCTTCCCGATGGGGTAGTAGTGGATGAACCGGGGACGTATCTCTCTGAATTCACCAGTGCAGAAGGATGCGATAGCCTCGTTATTACAGAACTGGCGTTTTTCGGGCCGCCGGCTGTCCTCAACCTGGATGTGCAGCCGGTTTCCTGCCATGGCCTGACAGACGGAGCGATTACCGTACATCCGGAAGGAGGTGCAGAGCCTTTTGTATACCTATGGAGTAATGAGCAAACAACGGCAACGGCAACGGGCCTGGCGGCGGGGCAATATACTCTAACGGCTACCGACGCCAATGGCTGTGAATCTACCGTTGCTGTGGAGATAGCGGAACCGCCGGCCTTGATGGTTGCGGTTAGTCAGGAAAATGACACGCTAAGCGTTGCTGAATTAAATGCTGCATACCAATGGATCGATTGCGATACCGGGGCCGCCTTGCCTGGTGAAAATGGGCCATCATTAATAGCCAATCTTAGTGGAGCATATGCGGTCATTGTTATAGACAGCACTGGGGTTTGCCGGGATACGTCAGATTGTATAGCCGTATTCATCAATGCCGCTGGAGAAACCGATCGCCCAACGCGGCAGGCGATTGTTTTTCCCAACCCCAACAACGGCCGGTTCACCCTTAATTTACCCTGGAAGGCGGAGGGCTTTTTTTACGACGCCTTTGGTAACCTGGTGCAAAAGGAGGCCTTTGACTCTGGCGAACATTCGGTAATATTGGAACAATTACCTGCCGGTTTCTACCTCCTTATGCTTAGGAGCAGGGAAGGAATCCAAACAATACATCTGATCCGTCAGTAGCATAAAACCTTTCGCCCTTCTACCGCCCACATGCACACTGCGCCGGCATCAGGCTCTGCCCATCCATCATCATTGGCCAGGCATTGCCGCTGCCTTCCAGTTCGAAGAAAAATTTATGGCGTTTTTTATCGTAGTTACCAATTTCGTTCATCGTTTCCGAATCGTACAGGCGGCCATTGACCATGGTATACTGAATGGATTCCGAGTTGCGGATATCCTCCAGCGGGTTTTTCTCGAGCACGATCAGGTCGGCCAGTTTGCCGGCTTTTAGGGAGCCTATTTGGGCGTTCATCCCCAGATAGGTGGCGCCGTTGATCGTAGCGCATTTTAATGCCTGATGGTTGCTCATGCCGCCCTGTTGCAACATCCACAACTCCCAGTGTGCGCCCAGGCCCTGCAACTGGCCGTGTGCGCCAAGGTTGATGTTTACGCCGGCGTCCTGCAGCTTTTTTAACGATTTGGACGTCAGGATGTGGCCGTTCTCGTACTCCTCCTCCGGGACCATGGTGCGGTGGCGGGAGCGGGAGTCGATGATAGAGCGGGGGGTGAAGTGGAGCAGGCGTTCTTTTTCCCACACATTAGTATGTTGGTACCAGTAATACTCTCCATTGATGCCGCCATAATTGACGATCAGGGTCGGCGTATTGTAGGTTTGGGTTTGCCGCCAGAATTGAATAACGTCGTCGTAGAGCGGAGCTACCGGGATGTTGTGCTCGATGCCGGTATGCCCGTCGGCCACCATGCTCATATTGTGATAGAAAAAGGAGCCCCCCTCCGGAACCACCAGAATGCCCAATTCGCGGGCAGCCTGCAGGATCTGCTGCCGTTGTTCGCGGCGCGGCTGGTTGTAGGATTTTACAGAAAAAGCACCATAAGCCTTGGTGCGGCGGATTGCGGAACGCGCATCGTCCAGATTGTTGACCACGGCCTTGAAATCACCGTCAGCGCCATAGAGGATGGTGCCGGTGGAGTAGAGGCGGGGCCCTACCATTTTGCCGGACTTGATCATTTCCGAGTGGGAGAAGATCATTTCCGAATTGGAAGAGGGGTCGTGGGCGGTGGTCACCCCATAGGCCAGGTTGGCGTAGTAGTACCAGTTCTGCTGGGGGCTGAGGCCGTAGCGGAAATCACCGAGGTGTCCGTGTACGTCAACCAGGCCGGGCATAATGGTTTTGCCACTACAGTCGATCACTTTCGCGCTTTTGGGTATCTGCGCTTTTTCTGCCGGGCCGACGTACCGGATCAGGTTACCTTCCACTACCAGGGCGCCATTTTCAATCACTTCGTCGCCTTCCATGGTAATGATGCGGGCGTTGGTAAAGGCGATAGCTCCTTCTGGTTTATCATAAGCCAGCTCCAGCTTTACATGGAGGCCGGTGGAATCCATGGGGGGGAGGCTGTCGCGGGCGCCTTCCAGGAATTTGAAACGCTCCGTCAGTTCATCGGAGAAGTACTCGTCGCCCAGCATCCAGAACAGCTTCTTGCTGTCCTTCGACCAGTGGATGTTGATACCGGCGTCGCGCGCCACCTGTGCGACCGGCACTGCTTTCGTACTGGCGGATAATCCGACCGGTTTTCCAGTCATAGGCAGGGGAGCAATATAAACCTTATACAATTCCGACCAGGCCACCCATTTGTTATCGGGGCTGGGTACAAAGCGCTGGGCGTATTTCCCGTCGAACAGTTTTTTCTCATCGCTGCCGTCGGTTTTGATGCTGTTGTAAGTTTTAGTAATGCTGCCGAAGAGGTATCCACCCGATTGGAAGAAGATGCGCTGGCCATCGGTACTGAAGATGGGGAATTCTCCTTTAGGCGTTACCATCTTTGCTTCCCCGCCTTCGGCCGGAATGATATAGATACCGGGTTCTTTACAAAAAGCATACCCCTGATGCCCGTTGCCGCCTTCCTTTTGATAGACGATCTGTTTTCCGTCTGGCGAAAAGGCCGGAGTGCGGTAGATGCCTTTATCTTTAGTGATGCGCCGTTTCTGTCCACTGGCGAGGTTGAGCCGCCAGATAGCGCCCATCTCCTCGTCATTCCAGGTAACGTAAGCGATCTCTTTCCCATCGGGCGAAAAGGAGGGTTCAAATTCGAAATCGGCGCCATCGGTCAGGCGGGCCGGTTTGCCGTTGGGCAGGGCTTTTTTCCACAGATAACCCACGGCGCTGAATACCAGTGTTTGCTCATCCGGCGAGGTGACGGCATGTCGGATAACATGAGCGTCAAATTGATCCTCGTAGGCTTTATTTTCAAATCGCACCGTTTCCTGGAAACGATGTTTAACCGTTGCATTGAAAGGTATTTCACTGGCTTCTCCGGTAGCCGCGTCCACCTTCCATATCTTTCCCTGTCCCCAGATAATAATGTTTTTATCGTCGGGCGTCCAGTCGAAACCGGTGTATGCGCCGAAGATCGCCCAGGCTTCCTGCTGGTCTTTGCTCAGGCCATCGAAGAGCGGAAAGTTCTGGCCGGTGGCCAGGTCGTTTACGAACAGCACCGACTTGGTGCGGATGCGGCGCACGAAAGCCAGCTTTTTGCCGTCGTTGGATATCTGGGGCCGGCAGGCGCCACCCGGGCCGGCGATGATGTTGCTCAACTCGCCCTTCTCCCGATCATAACGGCGGATGACATAGATCTGGCTATTGGGGTCTTTGTTATACTGGAAATAGCCACCAGGATACATGTCTTCACTGAAGTATACATAGCGTCCATCCGGAGAAACAGAAGGTTCGTTGACATCCTGCTGGTCATTTTTGCGCTCGGTCAGTTGAAGGCCTTCTCCGCCGCTGATGTGGTATAGCCACATTTCACCGGCGCCCAGAGAACGTTCCGAAGTGAAATGTTTTCGAGCGATAAAGTACTGCCCGTCGGGCATCCAGGCGGGGTTGTTGAGCAGGCGGAAGCTCTCATTTGTGATTTGCCGGGCATTACTCCCATCGGCGTCCATTATCCAGATGTTGTCGCCGCCGCCGGCGTCGCTGGTGAACAGGAGCTTGCTGCCATCCGGGCTAAACCGGGGCTGCGATTCCCAGGCCAGCCCCTGGCGCAGCAATTTGGCCTGGCCGCCGGTGATGGGCATGGTATAAATGTCCCCCAACAAGTCAAAAGCAATCGTCCGGCCATCGGGGCTGACATCCAGGTTCATCCAGGTACCTTCGGTGAGGTTCAGCTCGGCCTCTTTGAAGGCCCCCGGAGGATTGTTGACATCCCACTTTTCTGCTTTTTTGTCCTGCGCCCAGAGCGCATTGCCCAGGCTGAGGGCGATTAATATGGTTAAAGCTTTCCTGTTCATGCTTGAAGCGTATTTTCGCGGATAATTTCTGCGAAGAAACAAAAAAACAAAGGGATTAAAAAGCCTGCTTTTGCCATAAGCCGGCGGCTGGCCAGGCCTGGTGCGGCTAAAGCTGGCCGGTGAACTGTTAAATTAGCAATATGTCACCCTTTGAGAATCCGGCCAAGCGATCAGTTTTTCTTATTTTAAAGCCCTTAAATTCAAAACCATGAAGCACATAATTCTATTTATTGCAGTGATCTTATTACTAAGCGCCTGCGGCAAAGACGCAGGCGGTAAACATGAACCGTATCCCGTTATGAAAGTGGAGTACCCGGAAACGAAAAAGGGAATTGTTGAAGATGCCTATTTCGGCCAGCAGATAGCTGACCCTTATCGCTGGCTGGAAGCCGATACCGCCGCCGATGTGGAGGCCTGGGTAAAGGCGGAGAATGAAGTGACTTTCGGGTACCTTGAAAAAATCCCCTTCCGGGAAGCCATCCGTAAACGCCTGGAAGAACTGTGGAATTATGAACGGTTCAGCGCCCCTTTCATCGAAGGGGATTACACCTATTTCTACAAAAACGACGGCCTGCAAAATCAGGCGGTCCTTTACCGGCAAAAGGATGGAGCTGAGCCGGAAGTATTTCTCGACCCCAACCAATTCTCCCCGGATGGCACCACCTCCTTGTCCGGTATTGAATTCACCAAGGACGGCAGCCTGGCCGCCTATCAGATATCAGAAGGTGGATCCGACTGGCGCAAGGTTATCGTCATCGATGCCGAAACCAAAGGAGTGATCGAGGATACGCTGAAAGACGTTAAATTCTCAGGCTTGTCCTGGAAAGGGAAAGAAGGTTTTTATTACAGTTCCTACGACAAGCCCAAAGAGGGCAGCCAGCTCTCCGGCATGACGCAGCATCACAAGCTGTATTACCACCGATTGGGCGCCCCGCAATCTGAAGATCTTTTGGTATTCGGTGGCGTTCAAACGCCACGGCGCTATATCTTCGGCGGAGTGACGGAAGACGAACGCTGGCTGGTGATCTCCGCTGCTGTTTCCACAACGGGTAATGAATTGTACATTAAGGACCTGTCGAAACCCAATTCGTCTATTGTGCCGGTGGTGGCCAATTTTGAGAATGAACACACCCTCGTTCACAGCGAGGGGGACGTGCTGTATATCCAAACCAACCTCAATGCCCCCAACAACCGCCTGGTGAAGGTGAATGCTTCTGCACCCGGCCCGGAAAACTGGACGGATGTCATCCCGGAGCGCAAAGAAGTCCTCAGCGTCAATACCGGTGGGGGATACTTTTTCGCCAACTACCTCAAAGACGCGCTTTCCGCCGTGGAGCAGGTAGGCCTGGATGGCCAGCTCGTCCGCAAGATCGAATTGCCCGGACAGGGTTCTGCCGGTGGGTTTGGCGGAAAGTGGGAAGAGAAAACGCTCTACTATTCTTTCACCAGCTACATTGACCCTGGTAATATTTATTCCTATGACGTGGATAGTGGACAGTCTACCCTTTATAAGGCCAGCGGTGTGCAGTTCGACCCGGCTCAGTATGAGTCCAAACAGGTATTCTACACTTCGAAAGACGGTACGAAGATCCCCATGATGATCACCTATAAAAAAGGGCTGGAACTGAATGGGCAGAATCCTGCTATGTTATATGGTTATGGAGGTTTTAGTATCAGCCTCACGCCGGTATTCAGTACTTCCAATATTGTCTGGCTGGAGAACGGCGGAGTATTTGCCGTGCCCAACCTTCGCGGCGGCGGCGAATATGGAGAAGCCTGGCACCTGGCCGGTACGAAGTTGAATAAGCAGAACGTCTTCGACGACTTCATCGCCGCCGCGGAATACCTGATAGCGGAAGGCTACACCTCCTCAGAAAACCTGGCGATCGCCGGTGGCTCCAATGGCGGCCTGCTGGTGGGTGCTGTGATGGCGCAACGGCCGGAGCTGATGAAAGTTGCCCTGCCGGCAGTAGGGGTGCTGGATATGCTACGCTACCATCAATTCACAGCTGGCGCCGGTTGGGCGTATGATTACGGCACTGCCGACGAAAGCGAGGAGATGTTCCAATACCTGCTGGGCTATTCTCCCTACCACAACCTGAAGGACGGAACTTGTTATCCGGCCACCATGGTCACCACTGCCGACCACGACGACCGGGTGGTGCCGGCGCACTCTTTTAAGTTTGCCGCCCGCCTGCAGGAAGCTCAGGGATGCGATAATCCCGCCCTGATCCGTATCGATACCAAGGCCGGCCATGGCGCCGGAAAGCCGGTGTCGATGATTATTCAGGAACAGGCTGATAAGTGGGCTTTTACGCTGTATAACCTGAACGCGCCGGTGAAATACGGGTTCAAGGAATAGGAGGGAATGGGAGAATGCAAGAATGGGAGAATGCAAGAATGCGAGAATGAGAGAATGCAAGAATGAGAGAATGCGAGAATGAGAGAATGCAAGAATGAGAGAATGAGAGAATGAGAGAATGCGGGAATGCAAGAATGGGAGAATGCGAGAATGCAAGAATTTGTGGGACTGTTCATTTACGCATTCTCGCATTTCTACATTCTCGCATTTCTACATTCCAACCCTGCTCCCCAAAAAAATAACCGGCGGTGAGAGCGAACTCCCGGTGCCGGTTATAAAAGGGGGGCAAGTCAACGGTTAACCTGACGGTTAGCCGTTGGCTTTTTGATACCCATAGGCCAGGCGACGGTATAGCCTTATTGCTTTTACCCTGGCCACTCGCCATAAGAAAACGGATCTCTCCCGGAGCCAAAACCATGCTACAGGAACATTTCTTTTGAACCACTGCCAGTTGAAGGACCGGATGGTGTCGATATGAGCGATCATCATCACGAAAAAGGCAAGAAAAAGTAAGGCGCCGAAGAAGGTTTCCCAGGGCGTAAGGCTGCGGTACCAGAAAGTAGACAGGCCGATGCCAAACCAGGTACTGTACAACAGCACATAGTGCACCTCGTAGATCACCAGTGTTTCACTGCCTATCCGCAACAACAGCTTCGGAATGTTCTGCCACAACTGGGCGATCCAGATAAAGATCGCTACGGCAAGGAATACGTGCCCTAAGCGGAATAGGATATAGTTGTTGGTGGCATGGGCGTAAAAGTTATCCAGGCCGGTAAGTTCATACAGGTTCACCAGCATTTTATCGGACAGGTAATGCAGGAACAGTCCGGCAACCACCAGCGCTGCCGGTAGCCACTGTCCGAACGCCAGTTGAGGCTTGCGGTGCAGGATGTACCCTAGTATCCCTCCCAGCATGGAGTAGCCGATCCAGGGAATAGGGGTGAAAACGGAACCGGATTCTTTGGTCAGGTAATTCCGAAGCACCAGCGGAACAGCATCCCAGTTGGCGGCCATAAGCGTAGGCTCGATAAAGAAGACCAGGGCGCCGCCCAATCCCAGCAGTAGTGGGAAAGAAAGGTGGAAACGCCGGCTCAGCAGGTAAAGGCCGATAAGCGAAAATAAGGCCAGTCCGATGCAGTGCAATACATCTACCGCAAACAGGCCATTATAGAGCTGGAAAGACAGCAGCCTTGGAAAGCTCATGCGCAAAATATATCCAATGAGGATCAACGAAGCTCCCCGGCGCAGGCCTTTTTGGACCCGTTCGTTTTCCCGGAAAGGCCGCCCGTCACGCATCAACAGAAAGACGAAGATCAGGCCACTGGCGAAGAAGAAGATCGGCGCTGTCATGCCCCGCATGAAATACCAGGTGGCGTAGATTAGGTTGTTGGGATCCCGATAAGATACATCCAGAAGGGTGTCTGTGAAGTGCCCTTGCAGCATCATCAGGATGGCATACGCGCGTAACAAGTCAATGAATGTAACACGCCTCTTTTCAATTGGTACGGATAACGCTTTGATAGTAGTAGAATTAGAATATGAATGAAACCCAATTCAAAAACTGGATAAAACACCAGGATTAATAGTCAAGTTGTTGTGCTTTTCTGAATTTTTTCTATTTAGTTCCGAAAAAAAACGTTTGGTGAGATATGCTCGGGATAATGGAAGCCGGCACTTGAGGGCGTAGGTTAAACTTCCGGATAAAATACTGGGATGCATAGATTTAAATGCAAAAATAGAGAAAATGATGGTATCGAAATCTTTTTTTGAAATTTTATTTTTCATCAAAACTTTCGGGCCGCCCCTTATGATAGTGTGCTAAATAGACTGGCGGCTGGCATTGTGGCCACCTCGGTTTAAAAAAATTACTGGTGCAGTTGCCGAAAAGCCTTACCCAGGTACTGTATAATATCACCGGCGATAAGGCTTTCATGCTCCAGCACTCCAGCTGCGATATCGCCGGCAAGCCCGTGCAGGTAAACCCCCAGCAGGGCGGCGTCGAGGGGCGGATAACGCTGAGCGAGTATTCCGGTAATGATGCCTGTAAGTACATCACCACTGCCGCCGGTAGCCATGCCGGGATTGCCGGTAGCGTTGAAATAACAACGGCCATCCGGAGCGGCGATACAGGTATGGGCGCCTTTCAGGATGATGTGAATTCCCAGTCCTCTCGCTTTCTCCCGTTGCAGGGCGTTGCGTTCAAAGTCATTGGCGCTGGGGCCAAACAAGCGTTCAAACTCCTTGGGGTGGGGTGTCAGGATACTGCCCTTGGGGATATGCTGTTGCCATTCCTGTTTCCTGCCCAGAATGTTGAGCGCATCGGCGTCGATCACCATCGGCTGCTTGGCTTTCTGGAGCAATTCCAGCAGGGCCTCCCGGCTCGTCCGCTTTTTATCCAGCCCGCAGCCCACGCCTATGGCGGAGTAGGGCTCCAGCGCCGGGACTTCCGAAAAGTAGTACTGATGGCGGTCGATGCTCACCATCGCTTCCGGCACGCTGATCTGCAGGATCTCGTAGGCGCAGCGGGGGGCGTGCACCGTCGTCAGGCCGGCGCCGGCGCGCAGGCTGCCGCGACTGGCCAGAATGGCGGCGCCTACCTTGCCGTAGCTGCCCATGATCAGCAGGGCATGGCCGAAGGCGCCCTTGTGGTCGTATTTGTGCCGCTTCTTCAACAAGGAGTGGGCCATAGGGGCGTCGAGGTAGTAAAACGGCGTCTCCGCTTCCGCCAGAGCAGCCGGATGCAGGCCGATGCTGCGCACCACCCATTCCCCGACGTACAACTGGTTCTCTGGAAAGAAAAAGGCCAGCTTGGGCAATTCAAAACTGAAAGTGTAATCTGCCTGAAAAACTGCACCTGTGGATGGTTCGTCAATAAACAGCCCGGAAGGCACATCGATGGCCACCCTGGTACAGGATTGGTTGTTGAGGTGTTCCAACAGTTCGCCCCAGTAGCCCGCTACCGGCCGGTTGAGGCCCGAGCCGAAAATGGCGTCAATGAGTATTGCGTTTTTCGGAACTGCCGGTAGTACTCCGCCTTTTACGATGTCAACCACCGGAACCGCCCCCAAGCCTGGCAGCCGCTCCCGGTTGATTCGAAAATCTTCAGAAGCCTGATCACTGATCTTGCAGTGGTATACCACCACCTCGTAATCCCGGTGGTGCAACATTCGCGCCACCGCCAGGCCGTCGCCTCCGTTGTTGCCGATGCCGCAGAAAAT
The DNA here is from genome assembly GCA_020636215.1 of Lewinellaceae bacterium. Taxonomy (GTDB): domain Bacteria; phylum Bacteroidota; class Bacteroidia; order Chitinophagales; family Saprospiraceae; genus JACJYE01. The sequence goes on along the minus strand of JACJYG010000009.1, from coordinate 383,520 downwards.
GTGAATAGGCCGGCGGATATCCGAGAACTGTTCCGTGAACCAGTTGGAAAACGTTTGGGCGGCGCGTTCCATTAAATCGATGGAGGCAATGGGCTCGTGCTCGATGGTGTAGGCGTCGAGCGCCCGGATCTGAGAGGCGGACAGGATTTTCATTCGGAGGAGGAATGTATTGTGGTAATGTTGTAATAGTCAGTTCTTTTCTACGGTCCTTTCGCGTAAGGCGAGGTCGACTTCTCGAAGGCCGCTGAACCCTAAGCCAGCCCTTCGCCAAAAGTGCCGGATTCCATAGCTCTTATCTGTTGCCTGCGCTTGGGATGAAACCGCCAAGGCACATTTTCTGCCCTCCAGTGCAGGTAACAGCCTTTTCTTCTAGGCCTTTGCCATGGGCTGCTTCGTGGATGGGAAAAGGGCGTTTGTGGCCGCTAAGGATTTATCCATTGGCTCTGAGGCGCTACTCGGCGATTGCCAGGATTGGGGCAGCCAAAGCGGCCTTAAACACCCTTTTCCCACACTACCTTCCTGATAAGGGCCGGATCCGAACCAAAAGCGGCCGGTAAAACCAAGGGCGGAGGTGCGCCTTGCAGGATGCGGCCCCGAGGGCAATACTACTACTTCATGCAAGGACAATTGCCAATGAGCATATTCTCCATGCCCAGCTTTTCAGCTTGAGCATACTGCACAGCGCCTGGGAAAAGGGTAAACCTCAAACGCAAGGGCCGGCTCCGATACTTTGCAGTCCCAGCACTAAGAGTGGCCGCGCCGCATTGGCTGGTTCAAGGGTTTTGGTACTTTTGCCCTCAAAAGTACGAAGAAATTTTCCTCTTGGCGAAGCAAAAGAGCATAAGGCTCCCAAACAGTGAGCGCTTCTCGCTTCTCAATGCGCCCCCAGAAGGCCCCCTTTCGTTACGCGAAAGCACAGTTTCTACTTTTGGACTTGGTTAAAAGTAGAAAATTATGATTAATTTTTACCAGAAAGTAGCTGGGGCCTGCCCGGCTAACAATATAGCCATATAACTATGCCAGTATCTACCTTTTTCGAAGGGCTCAAAGTCGTAGAGTTAGCCAGCGTGCTGGCCGGCCCGGCTGTGGGCATGTTCTTTGCCGAACTCGGCGCCGAAGTTGTCAAAGTTGAAAACGCCCGGACCGGCGGTGATGTCACCCGAAGCTGGAAAGTTCCCAGCGAGGACCCGCGCGCCGCCATTTCCGCCTATTATTGCAGCGTCAATTATCACAAATCGGTTCGCCTGCTCGACCTGACTACGGAAGCGGGCAGGGAAGTGGTGTACCAACTGCTGAAAGAAGCCGATGTGCTGATCAGCAACTACAAGCTCAGCTCTGCCCGCCACCTGGGGATGGATTACGACACGGTTCGCCTGCTCAATCCCCGCCTGATCTATGGCCAATTGACCGCTTTCGGCGAAGATGAAGCCCTGCCTGCCTTTGATGTCGTACTCCAGGCCGAGGCCGGTTTCCTCTACATGACGGGCGAACCGGGCCGCGAGCCGTCCAAGATGCCCGTGGCCCTTATCGACCTGCTGGCCGCCCATCAACTCAAGGAAGGCCTGCTCCTGGCTTTGCTGCGCCGACAGCAAACCGGCGAGGGCGCCTACGTGACTACCTCCCTGCTGGAATCAGCCATCGCCTCCCTCGCCAACCAGGCCACCAACTGGCTGATGGCCGGCCACATCCCCGAACGCATGGGCAGCCGGCACCCCAACATCGCCCCCTACGGCGATATTTTTTACTCCCGGGATGACAAAGCCCTCGTCATCGCCGCCGGCTCCGGCCACCAGTTTTCCTGCCTCTGCCAATGCCTGGAATTGCCTGCCCTCGCCACTGACGAGCACTTCGCCACCAACGCCATGCGGGTGCGCCACCGGGATGCGTTGCGCGAGGCGCTCGCCCCCGCCTTCCGTCGCCTGCCCCGCGAGGAATTATTGCGCCGCTTCACCGAGTCCGGGGTGCCGGTGGGCAGCATTCGCAATATGAAGGAAGTCTTTGAACGCCCCCAGGCTCAGGCGATGATCCTGGAGGAAAAGATGGGGGATGTGTTGACGAGAAGAGTGAAGACGGTGGCTTTTGAACTGCGGTAAGTGTTCCACCACTCACCCTGCTTTCTCGAACCAGGATTTAATAGTCCCGCCAATCTCCAGATTGGCGAAATACTCCAGTATGCTTTCTTATCCTGGCTTTCTCGAACCAGGATTTAATAGTTCCGCCAATCTCCAGATTGGCGAAATACTCCAGTATGCTTTCTTATCCTGGCTGTCTCGAACCGGGATTTAATAGTCCCGCCAATCTCCAGATTGGCGAAATACTCCAGTATACCTTCTTATCCTGGCTGTCTCGAACCGGGATTTTCAGGATTAGTGAGGTGGCCACTATTTTGATTACCGGGATTGGAGGTCGGCGGACCAGGGCTACAACCTGGGCTGGCGGGATAATTCCGAACCGGGATTTTCAACCATCCAGGCTATAAGGATCCCGGTAATCCTAAAATCCGATGAATCCAGGTTCGAGACAATAGGGGCAGCGGGCCTCCTCAAGGAGGCTTTCTCCATACTTTCTCCCTCTCTGAGGTCGGGAATCGCTCGGCCGTCCTTTTTACCCGCCGAAGCTCCCTAAGATAAGAATCGGCGAAGGCGGGCTTTCACTGGAGGTGATACTCTGGCTGAAATCCCGGTTCCCGGTTAAAAGTAATAGTTGCCCAGCGGCAAGTCTTATGGAGCGCTGCCCTCAAGCCATTGCCCAGTTGCAGCGCGACATCCCGATTTAGCCGCACTTAGCAGCCGGAATTAGAGGGTTTTGTATTGCCGGCTGCTTAGTAAGGCTTAGTCGGGAATTGCTCGGCCGTCCTTTTTACCCGACTTCGCCCTAATGTGGCTCCACCGGGCCGGCTCACCAAAATAGAGTTGGGCGAAGGCGGGCTTTGGCTGGAGGTAGTACTGTGCTCTGACACGATGGAATAAGAAAAAAGAATTGGCTTAGTTACCCGCCCACCCGCAGCGCGGCTCCCTCACTTGAAGGCCCACCGGGCCTTCATCCCTCCCTACGGCCGGGAATCGCTCGGTCGTCATTTTTACCCGCCGAAGCTCCCTAAGATAAGAATCGGCGAAGGCGGGCTTTGGCTGTAGGTAGTACTCTGACTGAAATCCCGGTTCCCGGTTAAAAGTAATAGTAGCCCAGCGGCAAGTCTTATGGAGCGCTGCGCCAAGCCATTGCCCAGTTGCAGCGCGACATCCCGATTTAGCCGCACTTAGCAGCCGGAATTGGAGGGTTTTATATTGCCGGCTGCTTAGTAAGGCTTAGTCGGGAATCCTTCTTTGGCTGGAGGTAGTACTCTGATGAGATTGAATAGGAAGATGGAATTGGCTTAGTTACCCGCCCACCCGCTGCGCGGCTCCCTCGCTTGAAGGCCCACCGGGCCTTCATCCCTCCCTACGGTCGGGAATCGCTCGGCCGTCCTTTTTACCCGACTTCGCCCTATTGTGGCTCTACCGGGCCGGCTCGCCAAAATAGAGTTGGGCGAAGGCGGGCTTTCACTGGAGGTAGTACTCTGACTGAAATCCCGGTTCCCTGTTAAAAGTAATATTTGCCCAGCGGCAAGTCTTATGGAGCGCTGCCCTCAAGCCATTGCTCAGTTGCAGCGCGACATCCCGATTTAGCCGCACTTAGCGGCCGGAATTGGAGGGTTTTATATTGCCGGCTGCTTAGTAAGGCTTAGTCGGGAATCCTTCTTTGGCTGGAGGTGGTACTCTGACTGAAACCCCGGTTTCCGGTTAAAAGTAATAGTAGCCCAGCGGCAAGTCTTATGGAGCGCTGCCCAAGCCATTGCTCAGTTGCAGCGCGACATCCCGATTTAGCCGCACTTAGCAGCCGGAATTAGAGGGTTTTATATTGCCGGCTGCTTAGTAAGGCTTAGTCGGGAATCCTTCTTTGGCTGGAGGTGGTACTCTGACGCAAATGAACTTATCAGTAATGGGGATGCCTCATCGTCTTAATCCTTCTTTAGCTGGAGGTAGTACTCTGACGCGATGAAATAGAAAGATAGAATTGCCTTTGTTACCCGCCCACCCGCTGCGCGGCTCCCTCGCTTGAAGGCCCACCGGGCCTTCATCCCTTCCTACGGTCGGGAATCGCTTGGCCGTCCTTTTTACCCGCCGAAGCTCCCTAAGATAAGAATCGGCGAAGGCGGGCTTTCACTGGAGGTAGTACTCTGACTGAAATCCCGGTTTCCGGTTAATAGTAATATTTGCCCAGCGGCAAGTCTTATGGAGCGCTGCGCCAAGCCATTGCTCAGATGCAGCGCGACATCCCGATTTAGCCGCACTTAGCAGCCGGAATTGGAGGGTTTTGTATTGCCGGCTGCTTAGTAAGGCTTAGTCGGGAATCCTTCTTTGGCTGGAGGTAGTACTCTGACCTGCAATGCAGAGATTCCTGGTGAGGAAGGCTTTGCGTGTCTTAATCCTTCTTTGGCTGGAGGTAGTACTCTGACGGTGCAGTTCAATTTAGAGCTGCACCTACATAAAAGTCTTAATCCTTCTTTGGCTGGAGGTAGTACTCTGACGTTCCAGATCAATCCTGGAACCGTGATATGATACAGTCTTAATCCTTCTTTGGCTGGAGGTAGTACTCTGACGGATTTTGTGAAGGTTTTGAAGGGCCAAAAAGCCTAGTCTTAATCCTTCTTTGGCTGGAGGTAGTACTCTGACATTTGGAAGCTCTGGAGAAAGAGCTCCAAAACGAGGAGTCTTAATCCTTCTTTGGCTGGAGGTAGTACTCTGACACAATGCAAAATTCCATACCGGACTGATCCGGTTAAAGTCTTAATCCTTCTTTGGCTGGAGGTAGTACTCTGACGAGTAAAGGAACAACGCGATGCATGAAGCGATGGTATGTCTTAATCCTTCTTTGACTGGAGGTAGTACTCTGACCAGTAGAAAAAGCTTCAATCTACGTTTTGAGTACTCCCGCCGAAAAGCGGGAAATCACGAAATGGTTTAAGAAGAACTTCTACGCTATTGTCTTAATCCTTCTTTGACTGGAGGTAGTACTCTGACCCTATTTTTTTACCCGCCCACATTTGGGCAAAAGTCTTAATCCTTCTTTGACTGGAGGTAGTACTCTGACCGATGATCTCGGATGGACAGGCGAATACAGGCTAGTCTTAATCCTTCTTTGACTGGAGGTAGTACTCTGACAGAAATGGGTGGAGACGCAGAGGAAATTTGCAGCGGTCTTAATCCTTCTTTGACTGGAGGTAGTACTCTGACATTTTTATGGATTTATCGCCATTGGGAGACAGTATTTTGTCTTAATCCTTCTTTGACTGGAGGTAGTACTCTGACAATGATTTGCAATGCTTGGTCAAAGACTTTTTGCAGGGTCTTAATCCTTCTTTGACTGGAGGTAGTACTCTGACGAGACCCCAAGAAATTCATTACAGCTGTAAAAAAGCTGTCTTAATCCTTCTTTGACTGGAGGTAGTACTCTGACGGATGCAAAAAGACAGCAAACACAAGGAAATGAGAGTCTTAATCCTTCTTTGACTGGAGGTAGTACTCTGACATGCATCATCTTGCGCTGGATAAGAGAGAGGGGGGGTCTTAATCCTTCTTTGACTGGAGGTAGTACTCTGACTTCTTGCCGAAACATTGGCAAATGCCAACGATGAATTGTCTTAATCCTTCTTTGACTGGAGGTAGTACTCTGACGATAGCGTCAGACAATTATCTGATGTTTTATTGACAGTCTTAATCCTTCTTTGACTGGAGGTAGTACTCTGACATTCTCACCTCATTTATTATAGAGGGATGTGTGAGTCTTAATCCTTCTTTGACTGGAGGTAGTACTCTGACTATATGACGCTATACATGATATTGAATCATTGTATAGTCTTAATCCTTCTTTGACTGGAGGTAGTACTCTGACAAGCCCAAAAAGCAAAGTTTGACGCGGCTTTAGGCCGTCTTAATCCTTCTTTGACTGGAGGTAGTACTCTGACTTTAAAATTCGACTAATGGACAAGGAAACGGCAAAGAGGTCTTAATCCTTCTTTGACTGGAGGTAGTACTCTGACCCCGGCCCGGATTAACCCACAGCGAAAGAGGGCGGGGGTCTTAATCCTTCTTTGACTGGAGGTAGTACTCTGACCTGGCAAAAGAAGACGATAATGTTAGATTAATTGGCGGTCTTAATCCTTCTTTGACTGGAGGTAGTACTCTGACGTGTCTGCTCGTGGGGGAAAGCAGGGCTCTCTCTCTAGTCTTAATCCTTCTTTGACTGGAGGTAGTACTCTGACTTCTATGCCACAAATTGCAAGTTCAAAAGCGGTCAGTCTTAATCCTTCTTTGACTGGAGGTAGTACTCTGACGAGCCAGATGAATAGGTTCCTCAAACTTGTCGAAAGTCTTAATCCTTCTTTGACTGGAGGTAGTACTCTGACTTTTCAAGTTTGTTCAAAACAGGGGACCCTAGCTGTCTTAATCCTTCTTTGACTGGAGGTAGTACTCTGACACATCCCATATAGGGGTGAAGAAGCTATCAACAATGGTCTTAATCCTTCTTTGACTGGAGGTAGTACTCTGACGAAGATGATCTACCTTTATGGGACGGGCAAGGTGCGTCTTAATCCTTCTTTGACTGGAGGTAGTACTCTGACAAAACCTGCTGATGTATTGAAGTTACATATGATAGTCTTAATCCTTCTTTGACTGGAGGTAGTACTCTGACTTTAAAAAATTCCCATATGGGGCAATCGCCAAGAGTCTTAATCCTTCTTTGACTGGAGGTAGTACTCTGACAATGTATTGTCAGAACGTCAAGCCAAAGCGCTACTATTGTCTTAATCCTTCTTTGACTGGAGGTAGTACTCTGACGAATAATCTGAATCTGAATGTAGTAACAATTGATGGGTCTTAATCCTTCTTTGACTGGAGGTAGTACTCTGACTTCTGATGGATAAAACAGAACTAACCACAGTAAAAGTCTTAATCCTTCTTTGACTGGAGGTAGTACTCTGACTTGATAAGAAAGAATACATCGTAAATGCCAGCAAGTCTTAATCCTTCTTTGACTGGAGGTAGTACTCTGACGGTAACAACTTTCATGCCAATCTGGTTCACTACCTCCGTCTTAATCCTTCTTTGACTGGAGGTAGTACTCTGACACTTGTATGACCAGGTTGCTGCTAAAATAACTGCGTCTTAATCCTTCTTTGACTGGAGGTAGTACTCTGACATGCAACGCAACCTGTTACCCGCCAACAGGAAAACAGTCTTAATCCTTCTTTGACTGGAGGTAGTACTCTGACACGGGTTCAAGTCCCGTCTTCGGTACAATGTGTTCCTGTCTTAATCCTTCTTTGACTGGAGGTAGTACTCTAACTCCCACTTTTGTATTGTCAAAGCGATTGAGCGTTAAATGTCTTAATCCTTCTTTGACTGGAGGTGGTACTCTAACCCACGCAAATGACTTCGCACATGATTTGAGTGCCAAGTCTTAATCCTTCTTTGACTGGAGGTGGTACTCTAACAGGTCTTTTTATAACAACCTGATAATTAAATTTTTACAACTTTGCAACAAAGCGGGCACGCCAAAAATCGCCGTTATTCTTTTTGTTTTTGGATCCATCGTTGTCAAAGAACGTAGGTTCAGGGCACAAAATCAAACCTTTATGGGAAAAAAACAAGGGGTTGGGTAGGAGAGGGGCTTCCCCTGGCTATTTAATCTTTCCCCTCAGATTCGTATCTTTCCCCTTCTGTTCACTCAAGCCCTGCTATGGCCTCTTTTTACAAACATTTTTTCCTTTGCCTTGTACTCGTCGTTGGCTTTCCTGTCCTGGGCAAAGCGACCCACATCGTTGGCGGGGAAATGAACTATACCTGCCTGGGGAACAACCAATATGAAATAACGCTTACGATTTTTCGCGACTGCTATTACGGCAATCCCAATGCCTGGTTCGATGACCCGGCTTCCATTGGGGTGTTCGACATGAATAATGTGCTGCTGCAACAAGTGCTCGTACCTCTGGTAAACAACGACACCCTCAGCCCCGTGCTGACCAGCGAATGCCTGGTGGTGCCGCCCAACGTCTGTGTGCATACCACGACTTATCGGACGACTATTACGCTGCCGCCCATTCCTGGGGGGTACCAGTTGGCCTATCAACGCTGTTGCCGCAATCAGACGATCGTCAATATCATCGGCCCGCTCGATACCGGGGCGACTTACGGGGTGAATATCTCCGAAAAAGCGCTGGAAGAATGCAACAGCAACCCGAAATTTCAACAATGGCCGCCCATTTACATCTGCGTCAACGAGCCGATTGTTTTTGACCAGTCGGCTATCGACCAGGATGGGGATTCGATCGTGTACCGGCTGTGTACGCCGCTGTCCGGCGCCAATCCAGACATCCCCATGCCGCAACCGCCTAACAATCCGCCTTATGAACCCGTCAGCTGGGTCAGCCCCCCTTACGGGGTCAACAACATGCTCAACGGTTTGCCGGGCGGGGCGCCCCTGCAGATCGACCTGCACACCGGCCTGCTGACCGGGCTGCCCAACACCATCGGCCAGTTCGTGGTGGGGATCTGCGTGGAAGAATACCGCGATGGGGAACTCATCTCCACCACCCGCCGCGATTTTCAATACAATGTCGGGCTCTGCGGACAGGCCGCTGCTGCCTTTACGGCGCCGGAAATACAATGCGAAAGCCTGACGGTCTTTTTTCAAAACCAAAGCCTGGGCACCTCCAATTTCGTCTGGAACTTCAACGACCCCGGCTCATCCAATAATTCCTCGACATTACTAAGCCCGGTGCACACCTTTTCCGATACCGGCCTGTATACCGTTACGCTCATCGCCGCGCCGGGCAGCCCCTGTGAGGATACGGCGGTGCAGCAGATCTATCTGCAAAACAATACTTTGTTTCCGGACTTCGAATACGAGTTTGTCTCCTGCACCGATTCGCTGGTTATTGCGGTGACGGACCTGACGCAGGATACTGCTTCTACTATATCTTCCTGGATGTGGGCCCTGCAACCGGGCGGGCAGACATCCAGCGAGCCCAATCCAACTTTTGTGGTCACGGCCAGTAATAATTATATATTGGAACTCAAAGTCACGGCTGCCAATGGTTGTGAGAAAACCTTTGTGGACGGTATTCCCGCCCGCCTGATCGATGCCGAACTGATCGGGGATACCGTAGCGGTTTGCCCCGGAGAGGGCACATTCCTGAATCCCAATTTCAACCAGGACTATACCTACTCCTGGGCGCCGGCGCCAGGCCTGGAAGTGCTGAATGCCCCTAACCCTTATGTCGAGCCGCTGGAAACGGCCACCTACACCGTGACCATTACCGATGCCGATGGTTTTTGCCAGGTAGAGCGGCAGGTTACCGTGCTGGCGCCCGAGGCGGTCAGTGCGCAGGCGCCGCCCGATACGTCCATTTGCAGCCAGGATTTCCTGTTGCAGGCATCGAGTAATACCGGCCAACAGTTTATATGGGCCTCCGACCCCGATTTCAACAATTGGATCGGCCAGGAGCCGGAATTGCTCGTCAGCCCCATGGGGCCGGTGTCGTATTACCTGCTGGTTCGGGATGAATACGGTTGTACTGCCACTGATTCAACCACCATCAGCGGCAATGCGGTGGACATTCTGATGGCTTCCGAACAGGCTATCTGCCCCGGGGATTACGGAGCGGTTTCGGTGGTTAATCTGGACCCGCAGGATGTATTGTCCTATAGCTGGTCGCCGGCCAGCCTCCTCATCGCCGGACAGAATTCCGCCACGGCTTTTGCCCAGCTTACCACGCCGGGAACTTATGCGTTTTCGGTAATGGTTCAAAACCAATACGATTGCACCGGAACGGGCAATACCGAGCTGACGCTGATCGACACGACTTCCCAACTGGAGTTCCTTTCCCAGGTACAGTGCGGGGGCTATACCGTGCAGTTTTCCAGCAGTAGTGTCAACGCCCCTTTCTACCAGTGGAAATTTGGAGACCCTGCCAATCCCGCTGCTTCGGCGCAGGGTTCGGCGGTGAGTTACACCTATCCCGGGCCGGGCGCTTATCAGGTGTCCGTTAGCCTGAGTAATTTTATTGAATGCCAGGATACGCTGGTGCAGGAAGTAGTAGTGGGCGATCCGCAAATCATCCCGGATTTTGGATGGGAAGTGGTCGGCTGTGGCGATTCAATCAGCCTTCAGTTCCAGGACCAGTCGGTGAACAACCAGAGTGCGATATTGAGTTGGGAATGGTTTTTTGGAAACGGGCTGTCCGCCATGGGCCCGAACCCGGGATTGACCCTCTACGAGTCGGGCCAATTGCCGGTGCGCCTGCTGATCACCTCCAGCGACGGTTGTGTGGATAGCATCACCCAATTGGTGCCGGTCAATATCCTGGAGGTGAACCTACCGGATAGTGTTATTGCCTGCCCCGGCCAGCCGGTTTTTCTGAATCCCGATGCCAACCCGGCCTTATCCTACAGCTGGTCGCCGGCTGCTTTTTTCCCGGATCCGGCTGCGCCCAACCCCTCTGTGCTGCTCGATGAGCCCCAAGTATTCTCGGTTACAATTACCGACGCGGCGGGGGAATGCCAGTTGGAGCGGCAGGTCACGGCAATTGTGCCGCCTCCGATCACCTACGAGCTGGCGCCCGACACGGTGGTCTGTGAAGAAGATTTCCTGCTGTACGTGGAAAGCGCCCAGGCCACTGATTTCGCCTGGTCGGAAAACCCGAATTTCAACATACTACTTGGTACGGACCCGGAATTGCTGGTACAACCTGGCCCGGCGAGCCGGTATTATATCAGGCTGACGGATGATTTCGGATGCAGGGTGGTCGACAGTGTCGACATCGGAAGCAGCCAGATAATCGTATTTCTGGATGAATCTACGTCCATCTGCCTGGGAGACACCGCCCGGCTTACAGTCATCAACCTGTCGGGGGGGGACTTGGCGTACTCCTGGAGCCCGGCTTCGGCTATACTTGAAGGGCAAAACACCGGCAGTGTGCTGGTAAATCCTTTGGTAAATCAGGAATTTAGTGTGGAGATTACCAATGAACTCGGTTGTATGCTGACGGAAAGCGGCCGCATTTTTGTTGACAATACGGTGCCTCCACTGAGTGTTACTGCCGAACCGGATACGCTCTTTAGTCCTGGTGCGGTCCAACTGGAGGCGACTTTCGACGCCAACTATGCCTACCTCTGGCAACCCTCCAGCGGATTGAATAATATAACTATTTCCAACCCTACTGCTCAGGTCGATAGTACGGCAACCTACACAGTGCGCGTGGTGGATGAGAACGGCTGCCGCAATGAGGCTTTAATCACAATTATTGTCATCGGAGAATGCATCGAGCCATATATATTTGTGCCCAATGCCTTCACGCCCAATGGAGACAACCTCAACGACCTGCTCTTCGTGGAGGGGAATACGATTGAGGAACTTACATTCGCCATTTACGATCGCTGGGGAGAAAAGGTTTTCGAAACCGACGACCAGTCGGTGGGCTGGGATGGAACCTACAAAGGGAGAGAACTGTCGCCCGACGTATATGGCTACTACCTGGAGGTGCGCTGTTTTAACGGCGAGCAGTTTTTTAAAAAAGGCAATATAACCTTGATTCGATAAACATTAAATCACCTGCAAATGAAGCATTTACTCCTGGGGTTGGCCCTGCTGTTCACATTGCAGTTGCCCGCTCAGTACAACTTTACGGTTAAAAACAAGCTGGAATGTACTTCGGTAAAAAATCAGCAACGCACCGGCACCTGCTGGAGCTTTACCACGGTTTCCTTCCTGGAATCTGAATTGCTGCGTATGGGCAAACCGTCCTACGACCTTTCCGAAATGTATATGGTGCGCACCATCTACCAGGATAAGGCGCGCAATTATATGCTCCGGCAGGGGAAGGCTAATTTCAGCCAGGGCGGGCTTAGCCACGATGTGATGCGCGCCTTACGTATGGGCGGCGCCATGCCCGAATCGGTGTATTCCGGTAAGACGGAAGGCGTGGCGGTCTTTGACCACAGCGAAATGGAAGCAGCGCTCAAGGGCATGCTGGATGGCCTGCTGGGGACGAAAAACCTAAGTGATAAATGGGTGGGTTCGGTCAGCTGCATCCTGGATAATTATATGGGGCAGCCACCGGCTACTTTCACCTACAAAGGCATGGAATATACGCCAAAATCATTCGGTGAAAGCCTGGGCATCAATCCCGATGACTACGTTACCCTGACGTCTTTCAGCCACCATCCGTTTTACGAAACCTTTGTCCTGGAAATCCCGGATAACTACTCCAATGGCCTGTATTATAACCTGCCGCTGGACGAATTGCAGGCGATTGCCGATTACGCTTTATCCAAAGGCTATACTGTTGCCTGGGACGGGGATGTTAGCGAGAAGGGCTTCAGCGCCGGCAAGGGCGTGGCTATTATTCCCGCAGACCCCAGCGCGGATGGGGGTAGTGATTCGCCGGTAGAAGAGGCCAAGGTGACGCAGGCCAGCCGACAGCAGGCTTTCGAAAGCTACGCCACTACCGACGACCACCTGATGCACCTCACCGGCCTGGCTACTGACCAGAACGGCACGAAGTACTATCTGACCAAAAACTCATGGGGAGAGATCAGCGCCTATAAAGGCTTCCTCTATATGTCGGATGCTTATTTCCGGATGAAAACGGTAGGCATCATGGTCCACAAGGATGCTATTCCGAAGGATATTGCGGCGAAGTTGTCGCTGTAAGTGGTTGAATGGTGGAATGGTAGAATGGTAGAATGGTAGAATGGTTACCCAGGGCGATCCCCTGAGGGGATAGTTCAATCAAGTGTGTCTAAGGTTAATAATTAGGTTACCTCAATGGGAAGCAATGCTTCCCTGGGAGGCGCTTCGCGCCGCTTGGAGGCCGTAGGCCGGAAAGCGGCGCGAAGCGCGCTCATTTTTCTACCAGGTGCCTGGAGAACCGTTCGCCATACTTTTTGGCCAAGTCTCTCTGGATGGCTTTCCATCCATAAGCACTCCTTTTCCAGGACTTCTCATTGTGCATCAGGCAGAGGTAGATTTGCTTGATGAGTGCTGTATCCGAGGCCCAAGCAGCTTTACCCTTGATGAGCTTGCGAATGATCCGATGCAGGGCTTCCACAGGGTTGGTTGTATAGATCATCCGGCGCAGCTCTTTGGGGTAATCCAGAAAGGCCATCAGCTCTTCCCAATCCTCTTCCCAACTCGCTATGAGGCGGCCGTATTTGCTGCCCCAGGCCACTGTAAATGCCTCCATCGCAGTTCTAGCTGCTTCCCTTGTGGTAGCCGTGTAGATAGTACGTAACCCCTTGCGTACGGCCTTGCTATCCTTGTCATCAACAAAACGAGTTGAGCTACGCACTTTATGCACGATACACTTCTGGATAACGGACAAGGGATATACCTCTGAGATGGCTTCGCTAAAACCAGACAAGTCATCGGTACAGAAGATCAAAACGTCTTCCACGCCCCGCTCTTTCAAATCTTCCAAAACCAGGCCCCAACGGCTGGCGCCCTCGCTTTCATTGACGTACAAGCCAAGTAAGTCGCGCTGGCCCTCGGCATCGATTCCGTATACGGTGTAGAAAGCCCGGCTACTATACTGGCCCTCGTAGCGTACTTTAAAATGCACCGCATCTAAATATATGACCGCATACAAAGAGCGCAAACGCCGCGTTCGCCACGCTTGGATCTCGGGCAGCACTTTGTCGGTAATGGCCGAGATCTTACCCGCCGAGACGGATAGCCCATAAAGCTTCCCCAACAGCCGCCGTACATCCTCCACCGAGTTGCCTTGCGCGTACAAAGCGATGACCTGCTCGTCTACCCCACTGGACAACTCTCGTTGCCCCTTTTCAACCAACTCCGGTTCGAAGTCCGCATTGCGGTCCCGGGGTGTGCGAATCGATAGAGGGCCTGCCGCCGAGAGAAGCTCCTTTGCTGTGTAGCCGTTACGCTTGTTCTCCCGGTTCGAGGCGCGTTCTTCATCCATAAAATCCTCCACTTCTCCTTCCAGCATCTTGTTGACCATAGACTGTAACAGTTCGCTGAAAACGCTTCCTTCGCTCAGCAGCGGCTTTTTCGAATACAGGTGCGCCACCATCCGTTCCCGTAGCTCCGCGTCCGGTATCAAGTCGGCTAGGGAGTCTTTCTTTTTTTTCTTCGTCATAAGTTTTGTGTCTTGTGCGTTAAGATACGCAGACACACTTTAATGAACAGTCTCCCCCTGAGTTCATTTGGGTTTGCCTTATAGTGCCGCGGGGAAAGAATTGCTAAAAACCAGGGTACAGCCACCCTGGTTTTTAGCCCCAGATTCTCATAACCATTCAGCCATTCAGCCATTTAACCATTCACACCATTCAGCAATTCAGCCATTCAAATCCTACCTCAGCAGCGTCACATCCCCCGTCAGTTTCTCCGTTTGGCCATCATAGCGCTCCAGGCTGATGATGTATAGATAGGTGTCTGAGGGCTGCGGTTTACCATTGAAGGCGCCATCCCAGCCCAGGAAAGTGTCCGGGTCTTCGGTATCGTTTTCGAAGACCAGTTGCCCCCAGCGGTTGTAGACCTTGAATTCCGCAATGCGGCGAACCTTTCCACTGATCACATAACTGAACGTATCATTCGTGTCGTCGCCGTTGGGCGTAAACGCGTTCGGCACGCCGATCCTCGGTTCCAGTACTGGAATGGTGATCGTAGCCGTATCGGCGCAGCCGGTGGGCGTTGTTACGATAACAGAATAGACAGAAGGATTAGCGATGAGCAGATCCATGTAGGTATCTAATCCAGCCTGTTCCGCCAGGACTTCTCCATTGAGCAGCCAGGTATAAACCAGCGAGCCCGTCACATCAGTGGAGACGACAGCCTGCAGGTTAATGGGGGTACCCTGGTAGATATCCATGTTAAGGTCGATATCGGGTAGGAGGCTGACCGAAATACCGGGCTCTACCTCTACTGTTATGCTGCCGGTAAGGGTAACACAATTGGCGCCATCCGTATAGATCAGGTCGTATACCGTCGTTTCAACCGGATTGAAAGACACCGAGCTTCCGGTAGCTGAGGCGCCGTCACTGCCCTGCCAGGAAAAGATATCCTGTGAGCTGCCGCCCGTGACGGATGCACTGAGCGTGATAGGATCCCCAGCGCAGATAAGCCCCGTTGGCCCTTCAATCTGGAGGTTCATCGGGTTGACCACTTCCACCAGAATATCAAAGGTTTCGGGTGGGCAAACGCCATTATCTACCACCAGTGTGTAAGTCGTCGTTTGAGTAGGCGTGACGATAGGTTGTGGGTCTGAAACAGTGCCGAAGTTGGGGTCGGTCGCGGTCCAGGTATAAACCGAAATCTCATCCGAGGCTTGGTTGAGCTGAATGGTTTCACCCAGGCAGATCACGGTATTGCCGATTAAGTCATAAAGTGGCTTAGGCGTCACTTCAATGGTGATTTCCCGGAACAGTGTATCACAGCCTCCTCCACTGGTGAATTGCAGGAAATAGGTAGTCGTTTGTGTGGGGATAACCTGAATTTCCGGCCCGGACAGCACTTCGTTGTTGGAGGAATTCGTCCATACAAAACTGTCATCGGCACTGCTGTTGGTTACCTCGGCAAGGATTATTGACTGGCTCCCGGCGCAAATTATCGGGCTGTCAGTTGTGACGGAAACATCCGCCTGAGGAATAACCGTAACGGAAATACTGTCGTTTGCCGGCGGGCAGACGCCATTGTCGGCAAAAAGATAGTAGGTATAGGTAGCGTCCGGACTAACTACCGGCTGGGGGTCGGTCACCGTGCCAAAGTTGGGGTCGGTTGAGGTCCAGGTATAGTTCGTCACCTGGTCAGAATTGAGGTTTAGCAGCAGGGAGCCACCCGTACAGACGGACCGGATGCTGTTCAGCAGGTATGTCGGCGGCCCGAACACCTCAATACTGGCGGTAATACTCGTCGGGCATTCATCCGGGTCGGTTGTCGCGGTGTAGCCCACGCCGCCTGGGTTGCCGGGCGTAGCCACCGGGTCCAGGCAATCGGTGCAACTCAGGCCGCCGCCCTGCCATTCCAATTCTTCGTATTGCCCTTCGATCTGCAACTGATACTGCACCGATTCTCCGATACAGATCGTGGTGTCTTGCGGCGTAAGGGTAAGGATAGTCGGTTGTTTTACATTGATGAGCACCTCTGCGCTGTCTTTGCAGGCATGGTTGATGGTGATGCGGCGGTAGATCGAGGTGTCTTCCGTACTAAAGACCATGTTCCAAAGGGTATCGGGGGTCTGGAAGCCCAGTCCCTGTGTCCATTGGTGCATGATATCCGGGTAATAGCTGGGCTCATAGGTGGTGGATGCCAGAGTGACAATTTCTCCGGTACAATAGGGGTCTTTCTCCGGATCGGCTACAATGGCCAGGTCCGGAAGGGAGTCTACCCGCACATACACAGAGTCGAATACGGTACAGGCGCCCACCGTGAAAGTAGCGTAGTACCAGTTGGAAACTACCAGGGAAGCGGTAACACTGAGCCCTGTGGTATCACTCAGCGTGCCGTCGTTGGGCGCCCACAACAGGTTTTCGGCCGAGCCGGTGCTGGTGACAGCTGTCAGTTCCACGGTTTCGCCGAGACAGATCTCGGTAGTATCCGGGTTGACAATGGTGACGTTGGCCGGGAATACCGTAACCGTGACTTCCGCAGTGTCCGCACAGGCGCCGTTGGCGCTGGTGGCGATCAACTGGTAAGTGGTGGTTTCCTGGGGCGTAGCGATGGGGCCGGAAAGTGTTGGATCATCCAGTGCAATTTCTGGCGTCCAGCTGAATTGAGTTGTGGTCGTATTGGGGTCGATCAACTCTGCCAGTTGTACACTATAATTCTGGCAGATCAGCGTATCAGCGGCGATTTGCGGGAAGTCAAAAGGCGATACGTCAATAGTGATCGAGTCGGTAACCACACAGCCGGCTACATTAACGGAGGCGATGTAAGTGGTGGTCACTTGCGGATTGGCTACCGGCGTCTGGCTTTCGGGGTCATTCAGCCCGATGGCGGGCGTCCAAAGCAGGTTTTGATTGTTGACGTTGTTGGTGGCCAGCAGCCGCACCGAATCACCCTGGCAGATGGCGGCAGGGTCCAGTGCTTCCACCATGATTTCCGGATCGATGATCTGAAGATAGATGGAATCGTTGTCTATACAAGGCCCTACTATGCCTTCCACATAAACCCATTGGCTGGTCGTGGGATTGGCCGTTGGTGTTGGGCTGGTCGGATCAGTAAAGACATTGACGGGTGTCCAGAAATAGGACGAGGCGCCCGACACTTCCAGAACGATGCTGCTGTCCTGGCATACAAAGACCGTATCCTGCCCGCTGAAGATCTGCACATTGATCTCGTCTTCCAAATTGATGGTCAATTCGGTATAGGTCACATCGCCGCAGCCAAAGTTGTTGGTCAGGGAAATGATTATAGTTTCCGTAGGTTCGGTTTCCAGGTCGGAAAGTGGGGTGATGGGGAAGCTGAGCGAGGTTTGGCCCGGCAGGAAGGTGATTACGGCGGGGATATTCAAATCATAGTCCATCCCCAGGGTAGCAGTGCCGCTGATCACGACATTGTAGGAAACGGTGTCATCGAAAGCACTGGTCAGTTGAATGACTACCTCATCGGGTTGGTTGGTGCAATCTTCCACCAGGTATTCAATACCGGAATTGTATTGCACGCTCAGGTTGGGTGCGCCGCCCTTGAGTTCGGAGATGAAGACCCCGGAATCGTAGATGGCGTCACCGCGGTCGGCAATGGCAAACTTGAGGTGGTAGGTATTACAGGGGGTGACCTGCGACCTGGCCGTCAGGCTTTTTTTAATACCGAGATAATCGGAAGTAAGGCCGTCGTACTGAATACTCAGGCCATTTTCGTTGTTTCGGTAATATTCCCAATTGGTGATGTTGTTGACGCTGTTGATCTGTACCGGCGTATTATTGCCATTGGGCAAAGTGGCAATGTTCAGTTGGTTGCCGATATTCGGGTCGCCTGTGACGCCTGGGCCAGAGAGGAAAAAGGCGAATATGTCATTAAACCCTTCATTGACAAATTCGGGGTATTCTTCAGAACCGAAGACATATTCAAAGGTCAGTTCGTTGGTCGCAGCGAATACATCGAGCTCGACGATGCAGGCATTTTCCGAAAGGGTATTATCGCCAAGGACTTCCGAGAGGTAATCCAGGTCGTCATCTCCAAGGGCGCCGTTATCGGCGTTGGGGTTGCCGCCCCCCGGGCCGGTATTGGGGCCAATGGCCCAGTTGAGGTCGCCGGTGGTGAGCAGGAGCCCTCGCTCCATGCCCAGGTCAGTATTGTCGCCGGCTTCAAAAATGCCGTATGATTGGGTTGGGCAGTCGATGTTGGTAATAGTAGCCGTAGTAGTAGGCGTAGAGACAAAATCAATGATCTGCTCTTCCGTAATATCAGGCGTTACGGTAATGGGCTGGTAGTCTGGACAGTCCTGGGTGCATTCCCATTGGCCGGCAAAGCCCTGGAACGCATTGGTCGCGTCGGAAATAAATTCCACCGTCAGGCAGCCGCTGGTCGCCTGTACCTGATAGCAAACGGCCCCTCCGCCATCCTCGGAAAAGTCAGCTCCTCCGATCTGAGCAATGATGGCGCCCGGGTTGGGGGCGTCACTATCGTAAAAGGTGAGCTGGTCGGTGGCAAAAAAGTCGGAGGGTTCGATGAAATAGTAGTCCAGCGTAAAAATAATGCACTGGTGCGGCTGGTCGGGGCAGATGGTAAAGGAATAATTTTCATTGTTGCCATAATCACCATCGGCGCCGCCGCTATCGTAGAGAATTCCGGAACAAGCCGTTGAGCCTCCTTCGTCGATAGTGCTGGCTGGCTCCATTTCATCCACACAAAGCTGGAAAGTGCCCCAGTTGGGAGTGGCTGAAGCGGAATAATCGTTGATGCGCAGGAAATAGGTGACATTGGGCGTCAGGCCCATAATGTCGAGTTCCACAAAAGTGGCGCCGAGTTCAGCCGAGGCGCAAGCCAGCTCGGCCAGGCCGTCAACAGAACAGTCTCCCCGGTAAATGGCAACCTGGGGGTTGACCATCCCGGCCGTCGTGCCGTCCGTCAGGCCGGTGACGGTTATGGTGTAATCAAATATGGTGTCGCTGGTGGTGAATGCAAACCATACATCACGCTGCACCGTGCCGCCGTTGAAGCAGCCTGGAATATTGCCGAAACCGATATTGCTGGCTGTTGCGCCAACGTTGGAATAAAATACCGATTCGGAACAGGCCGGCGCCACACCCAGGTCAATGAGCCCGCCGCAGTCGTCATTCTGAGGTTGGGCCAACAGGAAGAATGGCAGAATGAGCAGGAGAAATAGGGTAAAAGATCTCATCATAATCGTGATAGGCAGTTGATAGTGTTTTTAGATGATCTTCCAAGCCAGGTGGAATACCAGGCAAATGCCTGTTTGGCCTGAAGAGACGCCCCAAAGTAGTAAATCCGATGGAAAAACCGGGGAGGGCCGGAGCAAAAAAATAGCCTTTGCTACAGCATCAGACAATTTTATGTTACGGGGGCATAAGTTTTTAGTTGCGAATTAAGTGATTACTTTTCACAACGCTTCAAAGCCTCACGTACCGCTTCGAATTTGACATAACCAAAATCGTTGCCCCAGGAGTGGTTGATGTAGTTGATGATGTTGGTGATCTCGATGTCGCTGAGTTGTGGAATGGCGGCCATTGGGTTGTTAAATACCTGTCCATTGACCTCAATTGGCCCTTCCTGGCCATAGCGGATGATGCAAGGTATTCGTTCTTGCTGTGTACGCACAAGGCTGGAACCAACCAGGGGAGGGATATTACCCGCCAGGCCGGTGCCATCATCCATATGGCAGTTGGCGCAGAAATTCTGGTAAAGGATTTGCCCTTGTTGGAAAGATTGCCCCCCACAGCCGGAAAGCAGTATTAAAAGGACTAGAAAAGTAAGCGCAATATTATGGTTAGAACTCATCGAGTAGAATTTCTATATCTTTTATGAAAGCTTTGACCGCTAAGCTGTCTGTCCCCTGGCAATAGGCCCGGATGTGGCGGTTGGGGTCCACCAATACGATCCGCCCGCTGTGGTCAAAACCAGTCGGCAGGGTTGGGTCTTCAATAACTATATTAAAATAGTCATCAGCGATTTCGTAAAGCGAATCTTTATTGCCGGTGACAAAATGCCATTTATCCGGCCGGACCCCCAGGTTTTCAGCGTATTGTCTCAGGCGCGCCACGCTATCGCGTTTTGGGTCGATCGTATGGGAAAGTAAGAGAAGTTTGTCGTTGTCTTTAAAGTGGTCATAGATCCGTAACATATTATGTGTCATGATAGGGCAAATAGTGGGGCAGGAGGTAAAGAAGAAATCTGCTACGTAGGCCTTGCCGGCAAATGTGGCATTGTCAACCCGGCTGCTGTCCTGGCCAATAAAAGCGAAATCCGGAATCTGTTCGTATACCAGCTTCCCGTTTTCCTCATGGGTTTTACTCAGGATGGGCAGGCTCCGCTCCCGGCAATGGGATAAAAGCAAGGCCAGGGCCAGGAGGAGTAATGACAGGGTAGCGCTCTTTTTTAAGGTGGACATTAAGAAAGCAGGATCGCGGTTTGAATGATTGCAATATTTGTAATCATTATTTTATGATCGTAATATTTTATAATGATGGCTTTTATAATCATTATTTAAATAATCATGATAATTATAATGATTATAGAAGTTATCATTATTTTTATAATCGTTATTTAAGTAATCGTTACTTTCATAATCATTACTTTCATAATCATTTCATTTGTAGCCCCAATGGCGGGCCCCCAACAATACTCAATACGTCTTCGTCATATCCTCCGGCACAAGAATGGTGAAATCCGCCTTGCCCTGGTTTTCTGCTTCCAACTCCTCTACCTTCGCCTGCTCTACGGTTGTGATGGTGAGGATCTTAGCTTCAGGCTTGTACTGCTTCAGGTACCAGAGAATGCCTTCATAGTTATCTGAATGGTAAGAACCATTGAAATGAATAAAGGTTTTCCCCTTTTCCCAGTTCTGGCTGATGAAATAGGCCATGGTAGCATCCTTGATAGCCTGGGCTTTGGGTAAATTATCATTGGCGCCGCCGCCATGGCCGCCCATCATTTCTATCATTTCCAGATAGCCGGGCAGATTCGGGTCGTAGAGGATGGGCAATGGCGCCAGGTAGCGTTTGGCTTCTTCGGAAAGATTATCCAATCCTTCAAGGCTTTCCCGGTAAACGAGGTTGGCGTAGCGGCGCGGTACATTGGTAGCTACGAAAGCCAGGTTATTGGCCTTGGCGAATTCTACAAGGGGCTTATAATCGGTTTTATAATTCTTCCAGAGGCGGCCTTCCTCCTCAAACGCTTTCGTATTGACCTTGTCGGCCAGGTATTCATCCAGCAAAAGCTGGTTGTCAGCTTCGAACATTTCTGCTCCCAACACAAGCTTTCCACCCAGTTCCTGGTGGAGGTCCCGGGTGAGCTCCAGTTGCAGCCAATGTGCGATAGGGTTGTTGTGCTGTTCGCCAAAGAAAATGACATCGGCCTCCTGCGCTTCCTTCAGCAGTTTTCGGTACTTTACGGTTTTACCTTCCGAATTGAAAAGTTCAAAAGCGGATTTATCCTGTGCCATAGCCGTCGAGGCAGCGAGTAGTAAAAGCGTAATTGCAGAAAACATAAAGCGGTTCATATGCGGTGGGTTGAGTGATGTTGTCAAATTCTGATGTGTAAGGACGCAAAATAGCCTTTCAAACGCCTTTGACAAAAAAATGCTTGAAAAAAAGAAGGCCATCGCCGCGATGGGGGATGGCCTTCTGGCGCGTCGCCTTTTTCTCTGAGCGCCGCCGCTTGGCTTCCAGCCGTTTTTCCGGACTGGCTGTAAAATTTTTAACAGGTTTCCGCTTCTTGGGCGGCTGCAGGGCTTTTTCGATCAGCCGGTTGAATAGGCGGATCGCTGACTGCTTGTTGAGCAATTGGGAACGTTCCTTTCCGGAGGCGATAGCCAGAATGCCTTCTTTGTTGATGCGGTTTCGCAAGGCTTTCCGAATTAGGCCCTTTTGTTCCTCTGTCAGCAGTGCGGATGCTTCCAGGTTGAACAACAATTCTACTCTGGTTTCCACTTTGTTGACGTGTTGCCCGCCACTGCCTGCACTACGCGAGCTGCGGAAACGCAATTCGGGATGCAATGTTTTCGGGTCCATTTTTTCTGATTTTGCCTGTCCAACGCAACAGCCAGGTATAAAGTTCATTGTTCGTTAAATTGACTGGAATCTGGCCGCCATGAAAAACCAAGGGAATGCTTTTTTGTTGTATCTTTCAGAAATTATTGAAAATTAAAAGCACAGGCCAGGGCTCCGGCTTTGAGCGCCCGGCTTGTCGAACGACCTCATATAAGAACTCCGTTTATGTACACCAGGCGTGCTATTCTTTGGTTCAGACAGGACTTACGGCTCCATGACAATGAGGCGCTCTCAGAAGCTTTGGACAGTGCTGATGAAATCATACCGGTTTATGTTTTCGATGAACGCGTTTTCAGAGGGAAAACGCATTTTTTTGGTTTTCCCAAGACCGGGAAGTTCCGCGCCCGTTTTATTATTGAAAGTATCCACGACCTTCGCGAATCCCTTCGCGCCAGGGGAAGTGATTTGATCGTACGGGTGGGAAAACCGGAGGAGGTGATCTTTGAGCTGGCCAAAGAAGTGCGTTCCAGTTGGGTGTTTTGTAACCGAGAACGAACCCGGGAGGAGGAAAGGGTTCAGGATGCACTGGAAAGAAACCTTTGGACAATTGGGCAGGAGATGCGCTATGACCGTGGTAAACTGCTTTATTATACTTCTGACCTGCCGTTTCCCATTCAGCATACCCCCGACACTTTCGCCCAGTTCCGCAAAGAGGTTGAGCGCTATGTGCCGGTTCGTCAGCCGCTGCCTACCCCGGAAAAATTGCCCCCCATCACCGTCCGCCTGGAAGCCGGCGATATTCCCAACATGCATGATTTGCGGCAGGAAACATTTGAACCAGACCCTCGCGCGGTGATAGCCTTTCGGGGTGGAGAAACCGAAGCGCTCCAACGGCTTCACCATTATGTATGGGAAACCGGCCTGGCCGCGCAGGATAAGGAAGGGAGGGAAAGCCTGATCGGTAGCGATTATTCCACCAAATTTTCACCCTGGCTGGCTCAGGGTTGCCTCTCGCCCAAGCAGATATTCCATGAACTGAAACGTTACGAGTTGGAAATAGGCCCTAAGGATTCTACCTATTGGATCTTCTATGAACTGATGCGGCGCGATTTCTTTCGCTTCATGGCAAAAAAACATGGCAACCGGATTTTCCTCCGTGGGGGCCTGAACGGAGAGACAGACTCCGAATGGGCCAACGATTGGGAATCTCTGCAAAGCTGGATCGAAGGCGCTACGGGTGTGCCTTTTATCGACGCCAATATGCGGGAGCTGCACCATACCGGTTTCCTGTCTAACCGGGGGCGGCAAAATGTAGCCTGCTTCCTGGTCCATGACCTGAAAATCAACTGGCAGATGGGGGCCGAATACTTCGAGTCTTTACTGATCGATTATGATGTGGCGAGCAATTGGGGCAACTGGAATTCTATTGCCGGTGTAGGAAGCGACTCCCGGGATAATCGTTGCTTTAATATCCTTTCACAGGCCTACCGTTACGATCCAAAGGGCGATTACGTCAAACGCTGGTTGCCGGAATTGGGCGATTTGCCGCCCGGCCAGATACACGAGCCTCACATTACTTATCACTGATAATCCTGAGTGTATTCATAGCCTGCCGGGCTTTGATCTTTGCACGCTCCAGGCTTTCATCCACCACTGTGGCGTGCCCCATTTTCCGAAATGGCTTGGTCAAGGATTTACCGTAAAGGTGTAAATGTAAGCCTTCAATCGCCAGGCACTCCGCCAGGCCGTCATAAATGGCGGGGCCTTCATACCCTTCTGCGCCCAGAAGGTTTACCATTACAGAAGGGCTTTTCATTTTTGTGCTTCCCAGCGGCAGGTTGAGCACCGCCCGCAGGTGTTGCTCGAACTGAGAGGTATAACAACTATCAATGGTATGGTGCCCGCTGTTGTGGGTGCGGGGCGCCACCTCGTTCACCTGTAATTCGCCTTTTTTATCCAGGAACAACTCTACTGCCAGCATGCCACAAAGATCATAGGCTTCAATAACCTTAATGGCCAATGCTTCCGCTTGTTGTTCCAACTCGGGACTGATGGCCGCCGGGCAGAACAGGAATTCCACCAGGTTGGCCTGGGGGTTAAAGGCCATTTCCACTGTCGGATAGGCCTTTACCTGGCCCCCGGCGTTGCGCGCTACAATGACCGCCAGTTCTTTGTCGATATCCACCAGTTCCTCTACGACGCAGGGGCCCGCCAATAGCTTGCCAAGCGATTGTTCATCCCGAATCACACTGACACCGCGGCCATCGTAGCCGGCAGTCCTGGACTTTTGCACAAATGGATACTGGATTTTCCCGGATTGAAGCGCCGCCTGAACAGCCGTTTCCGATTCAAAAAGCTGGAAAGGAGCGGTTGGGATGTTTTTCTCCTGATAAAAAAGCTTTTGCGCGCCTTTGTCTTTGATAATGTCCAGCGCAGCGGGCGCCGGGTGGATGGTTTTTCCTTCCCTTTCCAGTTGGTGTAAAGCCTCGGTATTGACATGTTCAATCTCGATGGTAATCACGTCCATCTGGCTTCCGAAACGGTAGACATCGTCAAAGTCCTGAAAATTGCCTTCAGTAAAAAACGGCGTCACCCGGCCGGCGGGAAAATCCCGGGAAGCATCGAGCATATAAAGCGGCAGGTGCCAGTTGCCGGCAGCCAGGGCCATCATTTTGCCGAGTTGGCCGCCGCCCAGCACACCGAGTTTGAAATCTGGATCTAGTGGAGATTTCATATGGATCATCCTTTTTTTGATGCGCCTGCAAAGCTAGGGAAAAAAATTGCAGCCTTTAAAGCGGGATTTCCTAATTTAACGGCCCACCAAAGGCAATTACATGAAGTCTATACTGATTAAAGCCGCCCGCATCGTCAACCGCGGGCAGATCACGGAAGGGGATGTGCTGGTGAAAAATGGCTTCATCGAACAAATCGCATCCCAGATCAACCGAAAGGCCGATATCGAGATTGCGGCTGACGGCCGCTACCTCATCCCCGGCATCATCGATGACCAGGTTCATTTCCGGGAGCCCGGCCTTACGCATAAAGCCGACCTCTATACGGAAGCCCGTGCCGCTGTTGCCGGTGGCGTCACCGCTTTCATGGAAATGCCCAACACCAGGCCGCCGGCTACTACACAGGAACTGCTGCAACAAAAGTACGATGCGGCAGCCCGAAAATCACTGGCCAACTACTCCTTCTTCATGGGCGCCGCCAATGATAATCTGGAGGAAGTACTACGTACCGACCCCAAAACAGTGTGCGGCATAAAGGCTTTTATGGGCTCCAGTACCGGTAATATGTTGGTTGATGACCCCAAAACGCTGGAAGGGCTATTCGCCCAGGCGCCTATGCTCATCGCTACTCACTGCGAGGACGAAACCACGGTACGCGCTAATGAAAAGGCCTTCCGGGAAAAATACGGCGAGGAGATGCCGATTCGCTTTCATCCCGATATCCGCAGCGTAGAGGCCTGCTATCGGTCTTCTTCTCTGGCAGTGGAATTAGCACGCCGCCACAACACCCGTTTGCATATCCTGCACATATCGACTGCCAAAGAACTGGCTTTGTTCCGCAACGATATCCCCCTGGAAGAAAAACGTATTACGGCCGAGGTTTGCGTTCATCACCTCTATTTCAACAGCCGGCAATACGATACGTTGGGTACTCAGATTAAATGTAACCCCGCCATCAAATCGCCCGAAAACCAGGAAGCCCTTTTCCCCGCACTTTTAGATAACCGGCTGGATATTATCGCTACCGACCACGCTCCTCATACCTGGGCGGAGAAGCAAGGCGCCTATTTTGATGCGCCTTCCGGCCTGCCCCTCGTACAACACGCACTCAATGTGATGTTGGAATTTTATCACCAGGGCCGCATTAGCCTGGAGCGGATCGTGGAAAAGATGTGCCACGCTCCGGCGGTTTGCTTTCAACTCAGCCGCCGCGGCTTCCTGGAGGAAGGCTACTGGGCCGACCTCGCCCTCCTGGATGTGGATAAGCAATGGACAATTGGGAAGGAAAACATCCTTTACAAATGTGGATGGTCGCCCTTCGAGGGGCATACCTTCAAAGGCAAGGTAGAGAGCACTATCGTCAGTGGCCACCTGGCCTACCACGAGGGGCAGTTCTTCGAAGATAAAATGGGAGAACGCCTGGCATTCAGCCGGGATTAGCGGAGTTGGCTAAGTTTTAATGATTGACAACCAACAATATAGCCATATAATTAAGCTACCCAAACCGCCGCTTGAGTTGCCGGTCCAGCCATACGAGCGTGATGATTCCAAAGGACAGGGCGGCCAACACCGCCATTACCTGGGATGGCAGGCTATTAACGGTTTGAATCATATTATCGAGCATTGGGCTTGGTGTGCCAGCCGTTCCGGACTCTACAACCCCGTAGACCATGCTGAAGTAGCCTACCAGAAAAACGCCCAGCAGGCCGTAAATCACCCGCCATTGAGCCGGAGAAAACAAAGGTTCGATGTTGATCTTTTTGTAAAGCGCGGGCAGCCGCTCCATGATGTTGCGGGCAAATCGCATGGAAGGTTGCTCCAAAGGTTGTTCCTTGAGGCCTTCGTGCAGTTTTTGGCGTTGAGCCCATTCCAGTTTAAAACCCTCGTCTGCCGCCAGCAGTCGCTCAACCTCAGCCTGTTCTTCCGGACTGCAGTCGCCATCGATGTATTTCCAGAGTAATTCGCGATTGTTCATAACAGATCCTGTATTTCTTCCTTCAATTGTTTGGATAAAACCTCCTTTAGGTTCTCGCGTAGCCGATGCAATTTCGTTTTGACGTTACTCAGCGTTAATCCCATAATGTCGGAGATCTCCTTGACCGGTTTTTCGTGTAAATAAAACAAGGTAATCAGGGTGGCGTCGTCCGGTTTCAAACTTTTAATGGCCTCCTGCAATTGTTCACTGAGGTCCTGCTGAAAAATGTCATCCGTGGGACTTTCTCCCCCGGTGTCTTCTAGCTGCAGGTATGAATTGTCCTCGTCAATGGAGGTTATCGCCAGCTGTTTACGCCGGGCTACATCCACGGCCGTACGATAAGCAATTGTATACAGCCAGGTGCTGAATTTCGATTTGCGTTCAAAAGCGCCAAGAGTAGAATATACTTTTAAAAAGGTGTCCTGTGCAGCTTCTTCTGCTTCCTCTCTTAGCGGTAGCACCCGATGGGTGATGGTGAAGACATAATTCTGGTAGCGCAGCACCAACTGCTCGAAAGCAGCCTGGTTACCCTGAAGGGTTTGGTCCACCAATTTGAGGTCTTCATCCATTTGATGCCTGTATTTCACTTGCTGATACCTTTGACGAGCTTCGCCGGCAGGAGGTTACAACAGGCTGCGTCGAATTTTTGGTGAAAAAAAAAGGCTGGAATTGTAACCGCTCTAAACTAACTACTCGTCATAGCCTTTGAACACAAAATTAAAAAACTAAATCCGAAGACAATGTCAGGCTTTGAAATCTTAATTCCCATCCTTGCTGTCGCTGGTATGTGGGCAGCCATAATTATTCTGGTGTACATGTTTTTTTCCACCCGCCATCGCGAACGCATGGCCCTGGTAGAACGCGGAGTGGATGCCAAAATATTTGCCACTAATTTCCGCCTGGACAATTCCCTTAAAATGGGCATTGTGGCCATTATGATCGGTATCGGTATCTTTATGGGCTACCTGCTTCAGCGGTCAGGGCTGCCGGATGTGGTAGCTTACTTTACCATGGTGCTTATCTTTGGAGGCGCTGGCCTGGTCGGTTTTTACTTTCTGGCCAAGGGTAAGGAGAACGAAGGGGGAGAGGTGTAAAAGAAAAAATCCATTTGATGTATAGCCCGCTCCGGCCTTTTGCCGGACGGGCTTTTTTTATTCAACCTTGCCTGATTTTGTCCAACAGGCCGTAAACGGCAATAGCGGTAGCCATAGCAACATTCATCGAGGTATTCACACCATACATTGGAATGTGAATACTTTTTTGGCAAAGGGCTAGCAACTCCTCAGATACGCCGTCCTTCTCATTTCCGATCACCAATATACAAGGGCCTGGGGGGGCGTAGGCAGTATACGGAATGCTGTTATCAGTGATCTCCAGAGCCACCATGTTTTGTTGTTGGGCAAGAGTCCGGGCTTCGTTTAAATCAATTGTGTTGTGCGGGACGTAAGACAAAGTCGATCGGGCCACCCGCCTGACGATCTTGCTGTCGAAAAGGCCCGAATCTCCCAGAGCCCAGATGTGTTGCAGTCGGGCCGCATCAGCCAGCCGGAACAAGGCGCCGAGGTTTCGGGTGTCTTCCACCTGGTCGAGGAGAAGGCTCAGGGGATGCCGCTTAGCCATGGCCTCTAGGATGTAGCTGTCCATTTTATCCGGGCGCTCATCCCGGAAACCGAGTTGTCTTTCTTTCATACTCCAATAAAATCAAACTGCCTGCTCCCTGGAATGCAGTTAGGAGCAGGCAGTAGAATCAAATGCGATGAATTAGTCCTTTAATATGCTAATTTTCAGGCAAAAATGCAATGTTATTTAAAATTTCGGACATTTTACGGAAGTCCGCCATTTGGCAGGATGGGTGTAAATGAGCGAAACTTCGAATGCTCCCCGGGAGTTGTTTGCCGACGCCAGGCGGGAAGTAGTAATGTCGTAGCTCAGGCCGAAATTCCAGCGTTCCATCTCCAGGATGGCGCTGGCAATAATCGCATCCATCGTAATGCCATTTTCCAGTTCGTTTGATAAATGAACCCATCCACCGGCGCGAATAGCGACTTCCTTCCAGTCGCGGTTGTTATAGCGGAAATTGGCGCCTGCCGTGGTGCTGAGGTCCGTACTCTGCCCCATAACCGCAATAGCCGGTAAAAAGCTGAGTTCAGCAGTGAAAGGGATTTCGCCGCCGGCATGGCCCACCCAACGGGTGTTTAGGTCCGCTTTGCTGTCTTCCATAAAAGAAACATTGGGCGTATTGAGGTGGTGTAACGCCCCACCGGCGTAGAAGCTGAAATTCCGGTCCAGGATCACATACCACATCAGGCCAGCGTTGAAGTCAAGGTACAGTCCGGTGGTTTGCTTATCAAAAGATTCCCCCGAGTCAAGAGTGTTGTCTACAAACCCACCTTCTTCTACAAATTGCTCGCTAAACCAAAGCCGCTGCCAGTTCAGGCTGTGCTGCCCGAACCCGATCTGGGCGCCGGCCACCAGAAACTGGTCATAGCTGGCATACCGGCTACCACCCAATTGTTTCATATAAGATCCACCAATATTCGCTTTTACCCGCTGGAATTGTGAAATCCCGGCTTCATCCCGCAGCACACTCAGGCCAAAACCGGCATAATCGTCTTGTTGAACCCGGGAACGCATATCAAAACTGGCGGCAATAGTCCGGAATGGATGGTTGCCCAGAATGCTGGAGTACAGCTCCCGGTAATTGGCCACCAGCCGGAAACGCCCCTCAAAAACACCGATCATGGCAGGGTTCATTTCAACCGGGGCTGCGTAAAACTGAGAGAAACGTGGATCCTGTGCTTTGGCCTGTTGTGGAGCAGACAATGAAAATAGAATACAGATAAGAGCCAAAAAAGTAAAATTGAAGCGCATAGCCTAGCTTTTTTTTAAAGTGAAGAAAAGCGCAGTAGCTCCGGCCCGAACCTGAGCTACTGCGCCGGCTTTTTCGGTTTTTTTATCGGATAAGAGTCGTTTCACCACGGAATGCCTCTTCCATGCCGTCTTCGTATTCGACAACGAGGTTCCAGATGTATACGCCCCCCATGGCGGGCTGCCCACGGAAGGTGCCATCCCAACCAGCGGCCTCATCATTGACTTCAAAGTCTTTGAAGTCGTAGAGCAATTCACCCCAGCGGTCAAATATCTGGAAGCGCCTGACCATTGTGCCACTTTTGCCATGTACGACCAGTACATCGTTATGGCCGTCCCCATTGGGGGTGAAACCGGTCGGCACCAGCACCACTCTGGTCTTTTTGACATAGACGAGTACTCTGTCTGTGTCTTCGCAGCCGTTCTCGTCGATGCCGTATAACATGTAAAGAATGGAAGTTTCCGGGATCGCTGTGGTAGTAACACACTCGGTGCAACTCAGGGAACCATCATAGGGGGCCTCCCAGACAAACTCCACCATGCCTTTGGCATTCTGAGCCGTAGCAGTGAGGGTGATGCTGTCGCCCAGGTTGATCGTGTAGTTTTCTTCTCCGGCATCTACGATGAAAGGAGCCGGGTCGGTTAGTGCAACCTGATCGCTGAACAAGCAGCCATTGGCATCCTTTAGATAAACATTATATTCGCCGGCCTGCAGGGCGATGAGCATGCTGGAACCGCTGAAAAACGAATTGTCCAGGCTGTAGCGGTAAGGGGGCGTGCCGCCGCCGGCATCAACGGTAATACTACCATCGCGGAAGCCATTGCAGGTGGGATCCTGGCTTTTGATCGCCGCTGTCAGAGGGTCGGGCTCTTCGATCACAGTTTGCCCTTCTTTGGTGCAACCGTTCCGGTCGGTGATGGTCAGGCTATAAGAACCGGCGGCCAGGTTTTCTTGTATCGCACCGGTATTATTGTTGGACCAGCTGTAGGCATAGGCTGGAATGCCTCCGGATACGGTGGTGGCGATTCGGCCAGCCTTTTCTCCGAAACAACCGTTGTCTTCCGTTTCGAACGACAGGCTTAGGGCGGCCGGTTGGTGCACTACTGCAGTACCCGTGTTGAAACAGCCCTCCGCGTCCGTAACGGTCATCCCGTAATTGGCGGCTACCAGGTTAGAAGCCGTTAGTGTTTGCTGTCCATTGCTCCAGGAGTAAGTAAATGGCGCATGGTCGCCCTGAATATTGGTGATCGTGATGGCTCCATCCGAACCGCCGAAACAACGAACACTATCCACATCCAGTTGGAAGGTGATCAGCGCAGGTTGTTGCAGGGTGCGCGTTTTCGTCCGGGTGCAGCCCTGATTGTCGGTAACTGTAACACTATATACCTGCCCTCCGGCTAAGTTCTCTGCAGTTGGCCCGGTTGCCCCGGTGCTCCAGGCGATGTTGTAGTCCTGGATCACAACGCCGGCGCCTCCGGAGATCTCGTTGATACCCAGGCGGCCATCCGTATAGCCATTGCAGGAAGGAGTGGTCGTGATAATGAAAAAGTCAATTTGATCCAGGTCAGAGGGCGTTATGGCAGCTTCGGCTTCGCAACCATTACCATCGGTGACGAGAACGGAGTAGGGGAGGGAATCGAGCCCCACGGCAGTAGCCGTAGTTTGCCCGTCACTCCAAAGATAGGTGTAGCCGGTCCCGGCGCCGCCGGTTGCCATCACGCTTACTTCGTTATCCTTTGCTCCAAAGCATCCCATTCGGGTTTGAACTACTTCTGCTTCTACCGCTTTGTCCGGTTCATCTACATTGGTAGTACCGGCCAGCTGGCAAGCGTTATGGTCGGTGACTGTGAGCCCGTAAGCGCCAGCTGCCAGGTTGGTGGCCGTAAGGCCCGTTTGCCCGTTTTGCCAGGTATATGTATAAGGGGCAACCCCTCCGCTGACAGTTGCTGTGGAAGCGCCATCGCTGCCGCCGGTGCAGGCTACATCCTCGACGTTAAAAGAGAGGCTAAGGGCGTCCGGTTCATTAACAGTAGCCTGGGCGATAGCCTGGCATCCATTCGCATCCGTTATCGTAACGTTGTAGTTGTTAGCCGGCAACATAGTGGCCGTTTGGCCGATTTGGGCCAGCCCGTCATCCCACAGATAGGTGTAATTGCCGGCGCCGCCGGAAGCATAAACTGTCGCACGGCCTGTATCGTCTCCGTTGCAAAGCACCGCTACCGTAGATACAGAATCCACAATAATGCTGGTGGGCGCTCCGACATCCGCACAGGCCACAGCCTGGCAGCCATTGGCATCCTGCACGGTTACGCAATAGTTGCCGGCCTGCAGGTTTGTTTGCTGTGTCCCGGATCCGGCATTGCTCCAGGTATAAGTGAGGGCGCCATTACCTCCATTGCCAAAGGCTTGAATACTACCGTCTGCCAGTCCGGCGCAACTGGCATCTTCGGGGGTGAGCGTTATTTCCAGGGCGTCCGGTTCAGTGATCATAACACTGGCGGTGGCCGTGCAGCCATTGGCATCCTGGACGGTTACCGAATAATCTCCTGCTCCCAGATTGGAAGCTGTGGCCGTTGTAATAACCGGGCTTGTACTCCATTGATAGGTATAGTTGCCATTGCCTCCCTGTGGGAAAACCTGAGCTACCCCCGTGTCGTTTCCATTGCAGTCAATGAGGGTGTTGATCTGTATATCAGCTGTCAGCAGTTCAGGCTGGGCAATGGCGAAGTAAACTGTATCCCGGCAGCCGGAGCCATCCAGAACCGCTACCTGATAATCTCCGGCAATTAAGTTGTTGAAGATGCCGTTGGCCTGTGCCGTTGAACTGCCGTTGAGGAAATACTGAACCGGGTTTTCCGCACCCTGTACCTGCACACTGGCAGCACCGTCGCTGCCTCCAAAACAACTTACATCAACCGGGCTGCCGAAAACCGAGGCCTGCAACAGACAGCTCAAGGAGGTGCAGGTCGCACTGCCGGTTCCCTGGGCGCAGGTTAAAGTGTTTACATCTACAAATACACGTACCTCCAGGGTTACTTCATCTCCATAATCCAGGCCAGTAGCCGTGTAAGTATATTGTGAAACCGGCCCCTGCCAACCGCTGGGGCTACCGTTGGTAATGACGTTATACTCATATTCCGTATAGCTGTCTACCTGCTCCCAACTGAAAATCAGGTTCCCACTGCCATCATCTGCACATTGCACATTGGGCGCTGGAATATCATTGACAACGATCACGGCAATGGTATCCGAATAGGTGCAGCCGTAGCTGTCCAGAGAAGTGACAATGTAATTGGTTGAATTGACAGGGTTGGCGCTCGGAGCCGGGCAATCATTACAGGAAAGGCCGCTACCGGTCCAGCTGTATTGAATGTCTTTAGTCGACTGGAATGTAATAGACCAGGAAAAGAATTCCCCAACATCATTGGGGGCAAACCCATCAGAGGCCACTAATGTCCAGGGGCCGTTTATCTGGGCGCCCAGCAGGCTGTTCCAGTCGCCCTCCGGGCGGAACTCGCCAGTGAAAGGGCCGGTGCTGCCGGTGATAGGAGTGGTGGCCGTTGGTGTAAAACAAGTGTTGGTGTAGTTGTCTGATCCGCCACCGTTGCCGGTGCTGAGTTCCAGTAATTCTCCGGAGGGAGCCTTTAAGTATAGGTTCAGGTCACTGTTCCAGTTGGTTTCAATGTTGACACAAACGGAAAGGATCTGATTGGCAGGGTCATCCAGGATGCCTGGGTTGATACTATTGACATTAATCACTGGCTCAAATGGATTGGCCGGCGGATAAGTGGCCGCTCCGAACGGCTCCTGAGGAATTGACTCAAAAGTAACCTCCTGTGATAGCGCTGATGGGGAAGATACATCCAGAACTACGGATTCACCGGCACAAATTATTGTATCGGCCACGGGGGCGATATTTTGAGCGCAACTGTAGCAATCCGGATGGGTAATTGGTAAAACATTTAAAGTCAGAGAAGTATCAAAAGTACAACCAAAATCATCCAGGACCCAGAAAGTGTAACTGGCCGTTCCTGCATTTTGAGGAGAAGACATTACCTCCAGAGAATCGGCACTGTATTCCACGATGTGTGGGCTTTGCTGCCAGCCGTAATCGATGATCTGAGGCTTGAAAGTTTCCAGATTGGGATATAGATGCGAGGCGAAATTGATACTCCACTCAAATATCCAGCCATTATCGCTTCCCCATTGGTCGGAGACGATGATCGACCATTCGCCATTCAACGGGCAACCCAGCAGGTTCTCCAAAGGGTCATAAGAGGAGTAGTCTCCCGGAGGAAGGACGTACTCTACCGGACCGCCCGGGTCATTCGATTGGGCGTACTGCGTCCAGGTTCCGTTGGTGGCGTTCGGGGTCCAGCAATAGTCAAAACCAACACCCTGGCCGGGAGGGAAGGGGGTGTTGAAATCATCCACTTCATACGGCGTCCCCAGGAAAACTTCATTGGCGATGAATTCCTGATTCTGCAAAATAACCTGAGTGCCATCGGGGCATTCCAGGAAAATGTCAAGGTCGTACATCCAGGAATGCTCCATGTTTACGCAAATGCCCAGGAAGTCGTCTATATTGGATAGCACCTGCCCCGGAGCGAAGTTGGTGAAAGCGATGCTGGTCTGATAAACGGCGCCGGTGCCGTCGGGAAGGGGTAAGGAGTCGGAGCGTACCCCCGCCGTCTGGAAACTGCCGCCGCTATTGACCACTGACAATACATCGCCAGGAACAATGGTGTCGATGGCGGCATTTAGCATGACGGTATCGCCAACGCAAATCTGGCTGGGCAAGCTGCCGCCGACATTGAAGTTGGGGACCGTTGAGATCCGAACCCGCTGGCTTAGAAAGTTGATGTTCTTACAACCCTGTTGGTCCGTAATCGTCAATTGTACTGTATAACCACCTGATTCATCATATATATGCGAAACACTGGGCCCAACCGCCGAGGTTCCATCCCCGAAATCCCAAACGAATTCCGAAGTGAAATCCGAATGATTGTAGACGACGCCATTCTGAGGATAAATACCCTGGCCTTCAAAGAAAACCCGCTGGCCAGGACAGGCATCCATCCAGCCAGTATCGACTGGGTTAACAAGCGGGTCGGAGGACACAAGGTCTACCAGGATTGTCTGGCAGGATTGAATGCAGTTGATGTCAGCACTCCAACCGTCTCCTTCACCGGCGCCGTCGGAAGTGAACACGGCCGTGATACAGCCTGAAGGGTTGGCTGCAGTGGCCTGAATAATAAAAGTTGAGGCTCCGTAGAAGTCGTCGGAGCAGGATAACTGCGGCGCGTTGGCGTCCATCCCGTCGTAAAAGCAGAGCAGGTCGCCATCAGTGATATTGGCATTGGAAAACACCAATTGAACGTGGGTGCCCTGTGAAGTTTGCGGGCAAAA
This sequence comes from Lewinellaceae bacterium, assembly GCA_020636215.1. GTDB lineage: Bacteria > Bacteroidota > Bacteroidia > Chitinophagales > Saprospiraceae > JACJYE01. The sequence continues at coordinate 348,309 of JACJYG010000009.1, read as the reverse complement.
AGTCATGGTCAGGTTTTCATTGGGGCCATAGCTGTTGGCATTTCCGCCACTGTCTACAAAAAAGCCTCCGCAGCTGGTCACCAAAGGCTGGCTGCCCATTGGGTAGGTTTGAGAAAAGGCTGGAAAAATGGAAAAGAGAACTAAGGCCGCCACAATAGGCACTACATTCCGTGTGAAGATCCTCATGAAAGACATTTTGGTATGGTTGATAATAGTTTAAGGGATTCAATCCTTATACATCAGCAAATCAGTTTTCGGACTGATAACTGAAAATACTTTTGGCAGGCCTGCACGTATTGACTGAGCACCTGCCGGTAAACTTAAATTACATGGGGCTTTGATCGGAGTAGAATTGATAGTTGTTGGCCCCGCTGAAGGCCGATTTTTTGAGAGGTAGTAAGCGTTTATTAAAAAAAGCGGAATCCCGAAAAAGGGTGCATTTTTTCGGATAAGGACGTTCCATGTCGTCCTTAAGGCTGAAACAAAGTTAGAAAAAAAAGTATAATTAATTGTATAAAATGACCGCATATTATGTCCTGCCTTTTTTTTAAGCACCCTGCAAAAATATTTTTTTGAAAGGAAAACCCGCCGCGCTTTCTTTTTTATTTTTTTCGGAGGCCCGACAAATATTTGGAAAAATTGACTGGATAGTTAGCCTGATATTTTTTTTTGCCCCAAAGGCCGGTTTTGCCGCCTGAATCTGCTGAATGAATAATTTTGTAGCTTCGCGTTAAACCTGGCCATCCCAGGCTGTAAAACCATTAAATGTTGTCTATGAATATTATCGATGGCAAACTACTCGCAAAGGAAATCCGGGAAGAACTGGCAAAGGAAGTAGCCGACATGCTTCAGAAAGGCGGAAGAGCACCGCACCTTGCCGCCGTTCTGGTTGGAGATGACCCAGCCAGCCAGGTGTACGTCCGGAATAAGGTCCGTTCCTGCGAAAAAGTTGGCTTCCGGTCAACCTTGGTCAGAAAGCCGGCTGATATTACCGAAGCGGAATTATTGGCAATCGTGGATACACTCAACCAGGATGCCACGGTCGACGGTTTTATCGTCCAGCTGCCCTTGCCTAAGCACATCGACGAAGAAAAAATCACCCTGGCTATTCGGCCGGACAAAGACGTAGATGGTTTCCATCCGGTCAATTTTGGCCGTATGGCGCAAGGCCTGCCCTGCTATCTGCCGGCTACTCCTGCCGGCATCCTGGAAATGATCCGGCGTTATGAGATCCCCACAGAAGGGAAAGAGGTGGTGGTCATCGGGCGAAGTAATATAGTCGGCACACCTATTAGTATTTTGTTATCCCGTAAAGCTTATCCCGGCAATGCTACGGTCACTATGTGCCATAGCCGGACGCATAATCTGGAGGGCCATATCCGCCGGGCTGATATCCTGATTGCGGCCATAGGTAGCCCGGAATTCGTGAAGGCCGACATGGTAAAACAAGGCGCAGTAGTGATCGATGTGGGGATGAACCGGGTGGAAGAACCGGAAACTGAAAAAGGCTACCGGCTCTGCGGCGATGTGGATTATGATTCCGTCGCCCCTAAAGCCAGCCTGATCACTCCGGTTCCGGGAGGCGTTGGGCAACTCACAGTGGTGTCTTTATTGGTCAATACGCTCAAAGCGGCCCGGCGGGAGGTTTACCGCGATTGAGCTGAACAGGAAAAATAGAATGGACTGCAAACAAGGAACAATACACATCAGCCAGCAGATCAGCAATTTGCTGGCTATTATTTCGGCGGATGCCTATGCCCGCCCTCTTCCGGTTTTTAATGGATCAACTATCGGGCAGCATTTCCGGCATATCTTCGATTTTTACGATTGCCTGTTTCGGGCCCTGGGCGGCAAAGAAGTCGATTATGCAGCCCGAAAACGGAACGCTCTGATCGAAGAGGATCCGGATTATGCCCGGTCTCTTTTCATTCAGTTGGAAGAAATGGTGCTCGGCCTTGATGAAGAGGGAGCTATTCGGGTACGGGCTGATTTTTCTGCCCATCCGGAAGCATATCGGCCACTAGTGGCTTCAACTATTGGCCGCGAGTTGATGTTTGCATATGATCACGCACTCCATCACCTGGCTTTGATCAAGATAGGCTTGCGGGAAGCCCTTCCCGGCCTGTATCTGGATGAACACCTGGGCGTGGCGCCTTCTACCCTGAAACACCGGCCAGGCGGCCAGGCAGCCAAGCCTTCCTGACTTTTTTAAGGGCGCCAAAATAGGATAAAGTATATGGATTATTATTGTTTCGAAATTTCAATATCGGCGCCCATCCGGGAAATTGCGCTGGCCTTTTTGGCAGAATTACCCTTCGATAGTTTTGAGGAAACGGATACCGGCCTGAATGCTTACCTGCCGGCCAGTGAAAGCCTGGAGGATGTCGAAAGCAGGCTTTCCGAGATCGGAGGGCAATTGGCTTTCCGGTTTCGCCGCCGCTTCATCCCCGCGAAAAACTGGAACGCTGTATGGGAATCCAATTTTCAGCCCATTCAAATTGCCGGTTTTTGCGTCGTTAGAGCCAGTTTTCACCCCCCTGTTCCGGAGGTGGCCCACGAGGTCATTATCGACCCTCAAATGGCTTTCGGAACCGGCCATCACGCCACGACTTATTTAATGATGGAACAAATGTCAAAGGAGGCTTTTTCCGGCGCCACCGTTTTGGATTTTGGCTGCGGAACTGGCATCCTGGCCATCCTGGCTGAAAAGCTGGGCGCCGCCATCATCGATGCGGTGGATATTGAAGCCCCAGCCTATGAGAACACTATTGCAAATGCGGCGCTCAATGGCGTTAGCCATATCCGGGCCTATCACGGTTCTCTGAAGGAGGCGCCCGAAACCCGCTATCAGTTCATTCTGGCAAATATTAACAGAAACGTAATATTAAATTCGCTCCAAACGTTATATGACCGGCTTGCTCCCGGGGGTGTTTTACTGGCCTCCGGTATTCTATTTGCCGACGAGAGATTGGTCATCGAAAGGGCTGTTGATACGGGCCTGTCCCTGTCCCAAAAAGCCCGGAAGGAGGAGTGGTGTTGCCTCCGTTTTAGCCGTTGATGCCCATCCTGAAAATCAATATCACAACATGAAAAAGGTTTACTTGCTTCTTTTTGCTGTTACACTCCTGTGGAGTGGAATGAATGCTCAGCGCCTGGAACGCTTCTCGGATGACCATGCCGAGTTTTTGCGCCAACTGGAAGTTTATATGACCGCGAGCAAACGACAGGCTTTGGAAGAAGCTTACAAGGAATTCGCCCAGGTTTTTAGCAGTGGAATGTTTGATGAAGAGGAGTCCAATCAAATCCTGAAAACGGGCAATGCAATGCTCGAACAGCGCATGATGGCCAGCCCTTACTTTGAGAATTACCTCAATGCGCTGTCGATGATCGGAAATACCGATGACCCCAAACGGCGCTTCCGGGAATGGCATCAGGTCCTGGATCAGGTCCTGGCCGGTATTGATGACCGCCACCTCAAGCCGTTCAATGATTTCGTACAGTTCTCCATGTTGTTTTTTCAACGGCAGGCCCTGCGTTATTCCGATTCAGGAGGTACTTCCTGGTATGCCCTTTCCAACGACTACCAATTCAGTTTCGAAGAAGGGCTGCCGGTAGTGGCCTTCGATAAACTCGACCTGATGGCAAACCGCCGGCAGGATTCAATTTTTATTTATCAGACTTCAGGGCGCTTTCTGCCTACAGAAAATATCTGGAAAGGCAAAGGAGGGCGCGTCACCTGGGAACGCCATGGCCTCGGCCCCGAAGTGTACGCTGAGCTCGGGGATTATGAATTTGAAGCGATCAAAAGCCTGTACGAAGCTAAAGGGGTTAAAATGCACTATCCCCTGTTTTTTGGCAACCGCGCAATTGAAGGTTCCTTTAGCGATAAATTAGTGGCCGAAAATGACGCAACGGAGGGGTCTTTTCCCCGCTTCGAATCAAAAGAAAGCCTTTTGGAGATTGACAATATCGGAGAAGGGATTACCTATCGCGGTGGGTTTAGGCTGAACGGCACCACCGTTTACGGATTTGGCTCCAAAGACACTAAAGCGAGTATCAATATTGTCGACAAAAATAGCAAGGCCTCGTTCAAGGCCTATTCCGAATTGTTTACGATCCGCAGAGAAGAACGCATCTCCGGGCAGGGCGTCGAAGGAATTCTATATTTCGGACAGGATTCTATCTATCACCCTTCCGTAGATATGCGCTTTGAGATCCCGGATCGGGAATTGTCACTCACGAGGGGCGATAGGGCCAGCGACCGCAACCCCTTCTTCAGCTCTCTGCACAAGGTTAATATATTTGCCGATAATATCATCGCCTACCTCAACCAGGATTCCATTGCAATCGGACGGGAAAAGATCCCTATCGTGCGCAAGCCCGCGGTCCAGTTTGAATCCTTCAACTTCTTTACAGAAAAGGATTATCAGCAATTGCAAAATATCGCTTCGGTAAACCCTATTGCTGTGCTGAAGGTAATGAACGATCAGGAGGGCACCCGTTTCCTGCCTGCCGAAGAGGTGGCCAAGAAACTCAATCCTCGCTTCTCCATTGAAAATATTAAAAGCCTGCTCTATGATATGGTGTCCAGGGGCTTCATTAACTACGACTCCGAAAAGGAAATCGTGGAGATCAAGGATAAGGTTTTGCTCTATGCCGATGCCCACCGCAACCGGACCGATTACGATGTGCTCCGCCTGGAATCCGAAACGGATAGCACCAACGCTATTATGAACCTTAGGGATAATAACATCGATATCTCTGGAGTCGATTTTGTGGAATTCAGTGAAAAACAAAAGGTCGCAATGAGGCCGCTGGGCAGCCGCCTGACTATGCTGGAAGACCGTAATATGGATTTTGACGGCCGGGTGTTCGCCGGATTCTCGACTATTGAAGGAAAGGACTTTCATTTTAAATACACCCCTTTTCAGGTCGACCTGGACTCGATCCGCTATTTCGACCTTTTTGTGCCTACCGGAAAAATTAACAATGGCCAGCCGGAAGCTCTTTCGATCGCTTCACGTATTGAGCACCTGACCGGCGTCCTGCTTATCGATGCGCCGTCCAATAAGTCCGGACAGGAAGATATCCCTATGTTTCCTTCGCTTCAGAGCAAGGATAACTCCTTTGTGTTTTACGATTATAAAGGCACACAGAATGGGGTGTATACCCGTGATTCTTTTTATTTCCAGCTAGATCCCTTCAGCTTCAATCACCTCGATTTCTATACCCGGGAGGATGTTCAATTTGACGGGAACCTCTTTTCAGCGGATATCTTTCCTCCCTTTCGGGAGCGCGTATCCCTTCAGGAAGATGAGTCCCTTGGTTTCATTACGGACACTCCGGAAGAAGGCTACCCCGCCTACCAGAAAAAAGGCAGTTTTGATGGGCAGATCAGCCTGAGCAACAAAGGACTGCTGTCAAAAGGCAAAGTGGAGTATCTGGGGGCGGTGATCAATTCGGAGGATATTATCTTCATGCCGAAACAGATGCTGGCCAGCGCCGAGCGCTTTAACCTCGAAGAGAACAGGGAAAAAGACGTACCCCGCGCCCAGGGCTTTGACGTTAAAATCGACTGGCGCCCCTATCAGGATAGCATGTATATTCGGTCCAGGGAAGCGCCTTTTGCCCTGTTTCAGGAAGGGCGGCATACCCTGGAAGGCACGCTTATTCTAACCCCCGGTGGATTGAAAGGAGACGGTACTTTTGATTGGGAAAAAGCCACCTTAAAATCCCACCTTTTTTCTTTTGGCTCTTTCTCTTCCGTAGCGGATACGACTGAAGTGAAGATCAAAACCCAGGACCTGAAGGATGTCGCCCTGGAAACAAGCAATGTTAAGAGTGATGTCGATTTTGACGAACAAACGGCTACCTTTAAAGCCAATGATGAGTTCCTGGAAACGACCTTGCCGGCCATTCAGTACAAGACTTCTATGAACGAGTTCACCTGGAATATGGCGGAGGAGAACATCCTCTTTAAATCCGACCCCAATAAGCCCGGCCGTTTTGTGTCTATCCACCCCGACCGGGATTCTCTTTTCTTTGAAGGCCGCGATGCTTTCTATGACCTGAAGGAAGATCAGTTGCAAGTAGATGGCGTCCCGTTCATCGTATCAGCCGATGCTTTTATTTATCCGGATAGCGGCCATATTGAAATTGGCCGCGGCGGGGCTATGGCTACCCTTGAAAACGCCAGGATTGTGGCGGACACCCTAAACAAGAACCACGTGATCAATCGGGCCACTGTTGACATTTCGGGAAGGCGGGTGTACAAGGCCACCGGCTTTTATGAATATAACATTGGGGATAAAGAACAAGAGATCAAGTTCGATAATATTGTTGGGCAGCCCGTTGGCAAAGGCGCCTGGAGCGAAAAACGCGCCGTAACCCGTGCTACCGGGGAAGTTAAGCCTGATGACCATTTCTATATCGACCACCGAACTGAATTCCAGGGGGTGATCAGCCTGGAAGCGGAATCCAAAAACCTGTCATTCGAAGGTTTTGCCCGCCTGGATGCCGAAAAACTTCCGCATCGGTTTTGGTTCACTGTGAGTTCAAAGGCCGATAAAAATGACTTGGCCATTAGTTTTGACGAGCCCAAAAATTATGATGGAGAGCCCCTCGCCACCGGTATTTTCCTCAGTAAGGGAACAGCCGAGGCTTATCCTCGCGTTATGATGCCGCTTTTCATGCGGAAAGACAGGCCCCTGCTGCCCGTCAAAGGTATTTTTAAATATAACAAGGAAAGGGATTACTTCATCTTCGGTGACTCAGCCCGCGTTGTGGGTAAATCGCCCATCGGCAATCAGCTCATTTTTTATAACCGGGATGGGAAAGTGGAAGGCCAGGGCCGCTTCAATATCGGTTCCGGCTTACAGTATATAAAAGTGGATGCCGCCGGGATCGCTCGCTCAAAATTCCTGGAAGTACAACAGCCGGAAGAAGAAATGATCGTTTCAGATACTGCTTCCCTCGCTCCTTTGGCCCCCCGGGAAGAAAAATATGAAATGGAAGCAGAATTAATGGCCGGGGTGACAATGAACGTGCCGGATAAGCTCCTGAAGATTATGATAACCGATATTCAGTCGATGAGCTTCGACGCTTCCTCCATTATTTATCTGAATGAACTGGATTTCTTCCGGCCTGCCTTGATCAACTTGTTGACGCCTGGCAAAGAAACGGACGAGGCGCTATCCAGCCTCGGCCTGGGGATCTTGGAAATTCCTCAAAAGGCGAATCCTTATACCTTCCTTTTCAGCAAATTGCCCATGAAATGGAATGTGGACTATCAGTCCTTCGTTTCCAAGGAGTCGAAATTGGGCGTAGTGAGTATTGATGGAGAACCGCTCAACAAAATGCTGGAGTGTTATGTTGAGTTTAAGATGCCTACCAATGATGATGACCGGGTATACATCTACCTGAAATCCCCCAGCGAGTTATTCTATTTCTTTGGTTATAAACAGGGGATCCTTAGCGTTACCTCAAATAACCCCGCTTTCATGGAGGAACTGGCCAATATGAAAGCCAAAGACCGCATCTTCAAAATGGATGATGGCAATACCTATGAGATACAGGATGTCGATGTAGGGACCGCCCGTCAATTCCTCAACAGGGTAAAAGCGGCCTGGTAAGCGGCCTTTTGCGTGTCATATTCTCTTTTAAATGTTCTCCTGTCGGAGCATTTACGCTTTTGCACTTTATCTTTGTTCTTTTAAGAATTAATTACTCAGCAACATGACTATTCAAGATATCAAATTCAACCATGCTGACCATCGAAAATTTATGGCCGAATTGCGCCAAAAGGTCAATAATTACTTCCAGGAGCGCAACATCAGCCGTTTTGCCAACCGTAAAATGGTGATCAAAACGGTAGCCCTCTTCACCTTTTTTGCTGTCCCTTACGGCATTCTGGTCAGTGGCCAGGTTTCGCATCCCTGGTTGATCATTACATTGTGGGTGCTAATGGGCATTGCCACGGCAGGAATTGGTTTTTCGGTTATGCACGACGCCAATCATGGGGCCTATTCCCGCAATAAAACGGTCAACACCATACTGGGCTATGTGATGAACCTCATTGGTGGGAATGCCCTTAACTGGCGCATCCAGCACAATGTTCTGCACCATTCTTTTACCAATGTCAGTGGAATGGATGAGGATATTGATGCGGGCAAGATACTCCGCTTTTCACCCCACCAGGAACGCTACTGGTTCCACAGGTTCCAGCACATTTATGCCTGGTTTTTCTATGGCCTCATGACAATTATGTGGATCACGACCAAGGATATCCGGCAACTCATCCGCTACCATGAAAATGGCATGTTGGCCGCTCAGGGAGTTAGCTTTATCCGCGCCATGTCCGAACTGATCATTACTAAGGTGGTTTATTACGGTTATTTACTGGTCATTCCTATGATCATGTTGGATATTCCCTGGTATTTGACCTTGGCCTTCTTTTTGATTTTCCATTTTATTCTTGGATTTATTACTGCTTCCGTTTTTCAGACTGCTCACGTTATGGATGAGGCGGCCTATCCAATGCCGGATGGGGAGGGGAACCTGGAGAACAGCTGGGCCGTGCATCAGCTGCTTACTACGGCTAACTTTGCGCCTAAGAGCCGCATCATGTCCTGGTATATTGGTGGGCTCAACTTTCAGATCGAACACCATTTGTTTCCTAATATCTGCCACGTTCATTATCCAAACCTTTCTCAGATCGTTCGGGAAACAGCTGAAAAATTCGGTTTGCCTTACCACGTTCAGCCTACTTTTTTGGGTGCTTTGAACAACCACGCCAAAATGTTGAGGCACCTGGGAAGAATGGATTAAAAGTGGAAGAGGGCTGGGTTATGTTTCCAGCCTGCGCTTTTTGATTTTCGGCCCAGCCTCAAATATCAGACATGGATTTTTCGACCTTGCCAAAGGTGGAACTGCATCTTCACCTGGATTGCTCGCTCAGCTTCGCGGTTGCATCGCGGATTGACCCCAATATCTCTTTTGAAGCTTACCAACGGGATTTTATCGCCCCGGTAAAATGTAGCGACCTTTCAGAATACCTCACTCATGCTGAACATGGTATCCGCCTGATGCAAACGGCCGAACAACTGGAGTGGGTGACACTGGACCTGCTTCAGCAACTCAGCCTGGAAAACACCATCTACGCCGAAATTCGCTTTGCGCCCTTGTTGCACACCCGGAATGGGCTGAAGCCGGAAGAGGCCGTGGATATCGTTTGTTCGGCCCTGAGCCGCGGCATGGAACAGGCTGGCCTCGAAGCCAGGTTGCTGTTATGTACCCTTCGTCATTTTACCGAGGCGCAAAGCCTGGAAACGATCCGCCTTGCCGAACGTTTCAAAGGGCCCGTTGTGGTGGGTTTTGACATTGCCGGCGATGAGGCTGGTTATCCGGTTGATAATCATATTAAAGCTTTTCAATACGCCCGAAACCGGGGTATACCTTGCACAGCCCATGCGGGAGAAGCAAGAGGGGCAGACAGCGTGCGGGAAGTCCTGGAGCACTTTCGCCCCTATCGTCTCGGCCATGGGGTCCGGTCGGCAGAAGCTCCGGAATTGTTAAAGGAATTGCGGGAACTAGGTATTCACCTGGAAATCTGCCCCACAAGCAATGTCCAGACTGGTGTTTGTGAGGATATAGACAGCCATCCTGCTGAAGTACTGTTTCGCTCCGGGCTCAGCCTGAATATTAACACCGATGGGCGAACACTTTCCAATATTACCCTTACAGAGGAATATCAGAAACTGCATCGACATTTTGGGTGGGGAAAAGGCCATTTCCTCCAAACGAACCTGATGGCCCTGGAGGCGGCATTCATTCCACAGGCGTTGAAAGAAAAACTTAAAGCAAAACTCAGGAAAGCCTATCAATACTAGCTATTCCCTGTATGGCGGGTCTTTTTGTAACTGGGTAGCGCCGGCTCTCTCCCTTTCCAGGTATCGGGGATATGGCGGGCTTTAGGTTTCATTTCCTGTACTGCTTTTAGTACATCTACCCGGCTGATCTGGCCCACCAATTTTCCATTTTCAATGACTGGCAAGCGCTTGAAACCATGGCTGATAAATTCATTAGCAGCGTCAAAAATGGATTTGCTGGCGCTGATGGTGCTGACTTTTGTCGACATATAATCTCCAACCTTTAGCATGTGCCTTGGCTCATCGTTGTAGAGCCCGTCCACCAGAATGCGGAGGCAATCTACCTCCGAAAGCATGCCGACCAGCTCTTCCTGATGATTCAATACCGGTGCGCCGGAAATCTTTTTCTTCAGCATGGTTTCGATCGCTTCCCAAAGGTAGGTTTCCGGATGAAAAGTGACCAGGCGAGTGGTCATGTACTGAGTCACAGATGGGAATTTACTCATGATGGGCGGTTTAGATGACTGTTATGTGATTTTTGGTAATAGTCCAATAAAATAGTAAATATTTTTGATAATGCAAAAATAATGTTTCATAATAGTTAAATTTTCGAAATTTAAACCAAAAAATGAGGGGAGGTTAAGGTGACAAAAATCAGGGGTATCCAAAGCTTTTGTCATTCCAGTTTGAGTATAAGAGGCCTATTTTAAAGTGTCTAACCAGGACGAACAAAAGAAAGGAAATTGGCGATTTCGTTCATTCAAAAACCAGGAAAATGATAGAAATACGCGGCCACGCCAGAGGCGGACAGGGAATGGTAACTGCCTTCGAGATATTGGCCAAAATTTTCAACAAGCTGGGCGGTTTTAAGGTCCAGGCTTTTCCCGCTTTCGGGGTTGAAAGAACAGGAGCACCCATTCAAGCCTTCCTCAGAGTTGCTCAAAACGAAATTTTTAACCGCAGCAACATTTACCATCCCCACCTCATCATCATTTTTGACGAAAGCCTGCTGGAACAAGTCCCTGTTTTTGAGGGCTTAAAGGAAAATGGCGCCGTGCTGGTAAACACAGAAAAAAGCCCGGCCGCATTTGCAGGCAGGGCCAACCAGATATATACCGTGCCGGCCACGCGCATCTCCCTTGAACTGGGGCTGGGGTCCAAATCTCTTCCCATTATCAATGCCGCCATGATCGGGGCTGTCATGCGGATCTTTCAAGCTGAACTGGACATGGCCCTGCCGGTGCTTCGGCAGAGCGTCCCGATCAAACCCGACGCCAACGCCGAGTCGGCCAGCCGGGCCTTTGAAAGTGTTCAGGGCCTGGAGGAGGGCAATGAATACCTGGTTCAATGCCTGTATGCCAGAGATGCAGAAATGGAGGTGGTCCCTGAGGAAATCCTGGCCCAGTCGGCAGGAGTGCATTCAGATGCTTTCCAGGCGCCCTTCTGGAACGTCCCTATGTCCAGCAATAAAACCGGCAACTGGCGGCTGATGACGCCTTCCTACGTCAGCAAAACACCACCATGTAACGCCAACTGCCCCGCCGGGACAGATGTGCGTGCCTTTGTTCGGCTAACCGCGGAGAAGAAATTTGACGAGGCCTTTGAAGTGATCGCCCGGCACAACCCTTTCCCCGGTATTTGCGGCCGGGTTTGCCCCCACTTCTGCGAACAGAACTGCAATCGGAACCAACTGGATGAAGGCTTGAATGTGGGCGCAATGGAGCGTTTCCTTGGCGACCGACTCCGACAGCGCCCCCTGAAGCCCAGCCCTATCCGTTACAAGGAACGAATTGCGGTAATTGGTTCCGGCCCCGCCGGCCTGACAGCGGCTCTGCGCCTGCGCCGGAAAGGATATCCTGTTACGGTTTTTGAAGCGCTGCCTCTGGCTGGCGGCATGATGCGTGCAGGGATCCCGAAATTCCGCCTGCCAGACGAAGTACTGGACGAGGAAATTGCCGCTATCCTGAAAGAAGGGGTAGAAATACAGACAAGCCACCGGGTGACGGTGGAAGAACTGGCTACTAAAGGTTTCAATGCTGTGATCACGGCTGTCGGCTCCCATATTGGTTTAGCTCTTGGTTTAGAAAACGAGCACTTATTTGCCGAAGGAATCACCTTCCTGCGCAACTTTAAGTTGCATGGAGAGAAGGATGGGATTAAAAAAGGCGACGAGATCGCGATCATTGGAGGAGGGAATACGGCCATCGACCTGGCCCGTACTGCTCTGCGGCTCGGCGCCATTCCGACAATTTATTACCGCCGTACGATCACCGAAATGCCGGCCATCGCTCAGGAAGTAGAAGAAGCTATGGCAGAAGGCGTACAAATGGAGTTCCTGTCGGCTCCGATAGCCGTCAACTTGACGAAGGAGGGACTAATCACGATGCGTTTGCAGGATATGCGCCTGGGGCCCCAGGATGATTCCGGCCGCAGGCGGCCTGTACCCATTGCAGGTTCGGAAAGGGATGTGGTAGTAGATAAAGTGATCGCTGCCATTGGGCAGGAGTTTGATGATTTTGTCTTCCATGGCCAGAAGGTGGAACCACAGCAAGGCAAGGTGATTTACAAGGGAAATGTCCCTGTATTCTGTGCCGGTGACATGGCTTGGGGGGGGACGGTGGCCGAAGCGATCGGCAGCGGCAATAAAGTTGCGGAAGAAGTCGATGCTTTCCTGCGCGGAATACCTTACCATCACGACGAAACCCTGCCGGAGGTCGTACTGCCGGAGGATATTAATTATACTTATTTCTTGCCTTCTGCCCGGCATCGGTCGGAGTTTAAATACAACCGGAACCTGTTCAATGACTTCACAGAAGTATCGGCAGGGCTGGAAGAACACGAACTGGTAGAGGAAGGGGGCCGCTGTTTGCACTGCGGCGACTGTTTCAACTGCGGCAACTGTTTCAACTTCTGCCCGGATGCCGCCATTTTCGTCGATGAAAGCGGAAGGATACGGATCGATTATGACTATTGTAAAGGCTGCGGAATCTGTGCGCAAGAGTGCCCCTGTTCCGCTATTCAATTTCAATTACAGGAAGAGGAAACATTATGAAAGATACGATCATGCCAGATGGGCCAAGAACCGAAACAGCCACCGAGGCGGCTCCGGATCGTTTGTCGGAATTCCCGCGCCATCAGGAGCGAATTATGAAAGGCAACTATGCTGCCGCCGAAGCAGCACGCCTCTGTCGGGTAGGGTTTGTTCCGGCTTATCCTATTACACCCCAAACTACTATTGTGGAGCGCCTTTCGGAGATGGTGTCCAATGGAGAAATGGACGCCACTTATGTGAATATGGATAGCGAACATTCCGTTTTTGCTGCTGCTATGGGCGCTGCTCTTGGTGGGGAACGGGTGTTTACGGCTACCGCTGGGCAAGGCCTGTTTTACGCCCACGAGGTACTGCAGGCTATCTCTCATTTCCGGCTGCCGATGGTGATGTGTAATGTAGGACGGCCTTCCATTCCCTGGAATATCTGGTCGGATCAGTCGGATTCTCTTTCGCAACGGGATACAGGCTGGATTCAGTATTATGGGGAAAGCTCGCAGGAGGTATTGGATACCATTATTCAGGCCTACCTGCTTTCCGAACAGCTCAATATTCCGGTAATGGTTGTGCTCGATGCCTTCTACCAAAGCCATACCAGCGAGAACATCTGGATACCGGAACAGGATCTGGTCGATGAGTTCCTTCCGCCGCGGCGCACCGCCGAAATGAGTATTGACCTGGCTCAACCTAAAGCCTTTGGCGGGCTCGTTCCGCCGGAACATTACTACAAGTTCAATTACAACAGTTGGAAAGATGTGAACAAAGTGGAATCTCTTTCGGCAAAGATTGCCGGCCGCTTTGCCGGGCATTTCGGGCGAAAGTATGGCAATGTAGAGGCCGTGAATATCGGGCCCCAAACCAGACTGGTGCTGGTCACAATTTCCAGTATTACCACCACGGCCCGGGGTGTCATAAGAAAATATCCGGATGTAGGCTTGCTGAAGATACGGTTGTTCAAACCATTCCCGAAAGCCTCCGTATTAGATGCACTGAAGAACCTGCCCGAAAATGCCATATTGGCTAATGTGGAGCGCAATTTCCTGGGGGACCGGGAGGGCGCCATTCAGCAGGAAATGAAGCGGGCCCTCTATGGCTCCCGCAACCTTCGTATGCTCGATTTTTATGCAGGGGTTGGCGGAAAGGATGTACCGCCGCTCACCATCGAAAAAATCATCTACCGGGCTACCCATAGCCCTGAAGATATCAATTGGATTGATGTTGACTAAACAACAAGATTATCAGGCATTTAACCCAGAAAGATGAAACCAGCACTTGAATTTTTAATAAAAGACGAAAAAGTATATTCCGGCGCCCTCAGTTGCCGCGGCTGTGGATGGTCGTTGTTGGTGCGGCATTTGTCCAGCATTCTGGGAGAGAATACCGTTTATGTAGCGCCAGCCAGTTGTTTTTCCATTATATCCGGGCCCTATCCGCTCAATGACCTGAAGGGCAATATTGTGCATACCGTTTTTGCAGCTGCCTCGGCAACCGCCACCGGGGTCCGGGCATCGCTCGACCGACAGGGTAAGGAAGATACTACAGTGGTGATCCTGGCCGGTGACGGCGGCACTTTTGACATTGGCCTGCAGGCGCTTTCCGGAGCGGCGGCAAGAGGGGAGAATATCCTGTACATCGTGAATAATAATGGGGCGTACATGAATACTGGTATCCAAACAAGTACCGCCACACCCTATGGCGCCGTGACGACCACAAACCCCAACGGCGGATTCAAACGCACCTGGCCCAAAGACCTGATGGGGATTATCGCCGCCCACAACCTGCCTTATGCCGCCACCGGGTCTTTGGCTCATCTCGAGGACCTTCGCCGCAAGATGAAAAAGGCAAAGGATACCCCTGGTTTCCGCTTGCTGATGATAGATGGCCCCTGCCCGCCCGGACATAAAACAGACCCTGCCATGTCTATTTCGATCGGAAGGCTGGCGGTTGAAACCAGGTTGTTCCCACTTTATGAAATTGAACAGCAGCAGTATACCATCAACTACATCCCGGAAAAAGAAGTGCCGGTAACCGAATGCCTGAAGCATCAGGGGCGGTTCAGGCACCTGTTCCGGGAGGAGAATTATCCTATCCTTGAAGAAATTCAGGAACATACCGATTGGTACTGGAAGCAGTTGCTGTCCAAAACCTAACGCCCAAAATACCAGCTCACCCAACTCACCAGGGCACAGAGAACAATTCCCCAAAGGATATCGATGAAAACGATAGGCCAGGGCCAGTTAGCTAAAACAGCCCGGTTCGTCAGCTCATAAGTGGCATAGGTGACCAAACCAAACGCGGCGCCTCGGAACAATACTAACCGTGCTGGGCTATCGGCTGAAGGTTGTACCACGAAATAGACCAGGCCCGCCAGAAAGAGCAGGTAAAAGGGAAGCGCGGCCGCCCAGTCTGCCTGATCCCGCATCAGGTGTCCGATGTAGCGGCGGTAAAGGTTTTTGCCGAGCCACCCCAGCCACAGCAGGTCAAGGGCAAAAAAAGAAAGGAAAGCAAAGAGGTAGTATTTGAAGAAGACAGCCATGCTGGGGGCGTTTTCAAATTCTTTATTGTGGAGTGCGGCCGGCCAAGGCATTCACCTTTTCCTGAATGGAAAGGATTTCAACCAGCCATGCCTTTTGATGCGTGAGCAACTTTCTGGCGCCGGTAACCGGTCCAGCGCCGGAGGCCTTTATTTCTTTATCCTTCCAATTCGCATAGCTATCCTCAATCCTTTCCACCGCTTGAATGAATTCAATCTCTTCCGGTTGGAGTGCTCTTCCCTGAATATTGAGGCCATTTTTTTGCTGGTTCAGGCCGTATAACTGTGGCTGAATTTGTTCGGACACCTCCAGTGCCTGGACATAGGCTTTGTCGGCCTGCTGAAGTTGGTGTTGGGCGCCACAGGAGGTGAGCAACAGGATAAAGACGGGCATAAATGCCAATAGTAATTGTTTCATAGAAAACGATTAGGACAATAGGTTTTCGGGCAATCACTATGCGGGAAAACCTATTGCCATTGAGCAGTTCTCAATGCTCGCACAGGCCCACAATTTCGTGGAATACCTCATGCAAAGCTGTGATCGAAGCGGTGATCTCTTCCTCAGAGCCGGTGGTTACTACTGTTCCGATAGCCTCCGACTCCGTTACGAGTTTTGGAAGCAGTTCTTCCAGCCCTTTCCCTGCCAGGTTTTCCGGAAGGGGCAGTTCCGCCCATTTTTTTGCCGCACTGCTTAGCTCGGCATAGCGCGTTTTCAGCGGCTCCAGATTCCCTTCTTCCGCTGGGTGAAAAGTACCCGACATGACATCGTGATAGGCTTCTTTGGCTGCATCCCAGTCTTTTGTCACCTGATCGCCTGCCTGCGGGCTCTCTGACTGTTCAGCCGGTGCCTGGGTATTGCCGCAGGAAGCCAAAAAAAGCAAGGCCAAAAAAGGCATGAATAAAGCAATGGTTCGTTTCATTGTGCTATGTTTTTTGAATGTTTAATCCACTTCAACTATCGTTTATTGTGGAAGAGAGTTGAGGGGCGTCTTCTGGGCCAATGGCGTCAACTGAAAGAATGGTGAGCTTTTAAGGAGGTGACTTCGAGTTCACCTCCTTAATTGGAAGCCCCGAAAAGTAAGGGGATGAGCGGGAAGTCATCCCCTTACAACCACGCTTGATATTCTAAAGTTGACGGCATTGGCCTCCCTCAACCTTCCTTACTCCACGCCCATCTCCTTCAACAGCCGGTCGGCTTTGTAGATGTACTTCAGGGCTGCGGCAATGCCCCCTGCATGTACGGCAACGGAGCGGTTGACGGTTGCATCATAAATAAAATTACCAGGCAGGGATTCGATATTGCCATCAAAGACCAGGCCTACGAGTTCTCCTTTTGTATTGATCATCGGGCTACCGGAGTTGCCTCCAATGATGTCGCAGGTAGCTACATAGTCGAGGGGGGCTTTCAAAAGCTCTGTCGGAGGAGACAACCATTTTTCGGGTAGTGACCAGGGGAATTCACCGTTGTTGGAATAATAGCGGTCATACAAACCAAAGTAAGTGGTTTTGTAGGGCGCCTCGGTACCGTTGTATTCGTAGGTTTTTACTATTCCGTCGGCGATGCGTTGGGTAAAGGTGGCATCCGGGGGAATGGCCAGTCCATAGACATCGAAGACCTCCTGGGCAATCTTCCCTTCCAGGGCGCGGCGGGAAGGCGTGCTGGCCCGGAACGCCATGGAAGCTTCCTGGAATTCAGGCACCAGGAGCTGCCCCATCTGGATGATCGGGTCTTTGGATTCCTTTAGCTTTTTGGGCTTGCCTTCCAGCAGTTTTTCCAGTTTCTTTTCGTTGCTGAATTTGGTGTCCGCCAGAATTTCCTTGGCTGCCTGGGCGGGTGTGCGCCCATCGAGCAGTTGGGTGATATAGCTGTCATCCGCCTGGGCGAATTCCTGCAATTCCTCGAGCAGGGCAGTAAGATACTCCACTTCATAAGGGCTATTCAGGCCTGGCGCCAGGTCGGTAATCTCTTTTTTTATTTCTGCCAGGTCGGCTTCCGAAACATCTCCATCCAAGGCCTGAATAAGGGCATAAGTTCCAAAGGCCAATTGCAGTGCCGTTCCGCTCATTGGGTTAGGAGATAAAAGCGTGATCTCTGAACTATACCCCTTGAGTGGGGCATATTGGTCGGCAATTTGTTGCCAGTAATCGGTTCCGCTTTTTACCGCCTGTGACTGCGATTTGATGTACTGTTCCATCTTCCATTTTTTGCCCATCAAATCGGGATCATGCATGCCCTTTAAAATACCACCAAAAGCTTTTGAACCGTTGGCCAGGCCGAATATCTGGTCCAGCAACTCAGGGGTAGGCGCCTTGTCATATTGTTCCTGCATGATCTTAATGCGGTTGTCCATCCAGGTTTTCTGGATCTCGTAGCGGAAATCCCGGTCGTATTCCAATTGAGCAATAGTGCGATACCGCTCCGTGCTACCCGGATTGCCGATCGTAAATACCGCTTCGTTCTCGGCGGCGCCTTCCGGATTTAAAGGAAAGTAAAAGTCGGCAGAATTGACGGGCTGGCCGTTTTCATAGGCTCTCCAGATTGTCATGTCCAGGTTGTACCGGGGGTAGGTAAAGTTGTCGGGGTCGCCTCCAAAATAACCGAGTTGTATTTCAGGAATAAGCACCAGGCGAATGTCATCGTAGCGCTTGTAGCCGTACATGGAATATTTGCCGCCGCTATAGTAAACGACAGGTTCCAACTCCAGGCCTGCCCAGCCTTCTTTTTGTCCATAGGCCGCTACTGCTGCCTGCATGGC
Source organism: Lewinellaceae bacterium (assembly GCA_020636215.1). Classification (GTDB taxonomy): domain Bacteria; phylum Bacteroidota; class Bacteroidia; order Chitinophagales; family Saprospiraceae; genus JACJYE01. The sequence continues at coordinate 330,105 of JACJYG010000009.1, read as the reverse complement.
TTCCCTTGACTTGGCCAGGCGCTCCTCATCCGTCTTGGCCTGGCTGGTGTAGCCTTCTACAAAGCTGGTAATATCCTCGTACTTTACTAATTGCTTGACGAATAGCCCCGGCACCTGCCGTTCCTCAGCTCGTGTTGGAGCATAAAAACCATTGTTTTCCAGGTCTTCTCCTTCCTTTTGAACCTTAAAAACCTCTCCCCGGGAACAGTGGTGGTTCGTCAGGATCAGGCCATCCGGCGAAATGAAAGAAGCAGAACACCAGGACGCGAATTTCAAAGAAGCCATCCTGGCTTTTTCCCACCATTCCTGGCTGGGCTGAAAACCATAGGTTTCCTGGAAGTATTGCATGGGGGCGTGTTCAAAGGTCCACATCTTGCCGTAATCGAATCGGCTGATTTCGACATCGGTATTATAGGGGGCCGCCGGTTGAGCAAGGAGGGAGGCCAGGGCAATACCCAATAACCCTACTGTGAGTGTAAGTCGAGTGCTGATTTTTTTTGCCATTGTGTTTTGAGTTTGAATAAAAAATCCGGAGTGGTTGGACTCCTTTTTGTGGGGTCGACAAAGTACGAATTATTTGGAAATCGTAATAAAATAGAGGGGAGAGAGTAAGGAGATTTCAAGGGTAAACGCCTGAAATGTTTTCAGAAAGCGTTGACGGGGAAATTGGGCCGGTTTTTTTGGCTGCCACCGGATATTTGTTGCTTATCTTTGCCGCCACCCTCCAACTTAAAATATTGAAAAACAATCCACATGAGTGACCGTCCCCAAGTGAACATTAACCAATCGGTTGCCATCCTGATTGATGGCAACAACATCGAGATGAGCCTGCACCACCTGACCGATGAAAAGAATTCCCTGGCTGATTTCGATACCTTAATCCCTAAATTGTTGGATGGGCGAGGACTGAGCCGCCTTATGTATTTTCGCGAAGGCGTCAGTATCTCCGCCAAACTGGCGGAACGGCTGCTCAACAATTTCCATGGTTCCGTGGTGCCCTGCCACAAATCTGCTGATATTCCCCTGACCATTAAAGCAACCCAGATCGCTCCCAAGGTAGATACGATCATCATCATGTCCGGCGATTCCGATTATGTCGAATTGGTGCGCCACCTGAAAGGAGAGGGCGTCCGGGTCGAAATTGCCGCGGTTGAACAAACTACTGCCAAGATACTTATCCAGGAAGCGGACTTGTTCACGCCCATCCAAAAGGAGGATTGCTACGTGCTGAAGCATCACCAGACTAAGAACCAGACTAAAAAATCGCGCAAATAGTATGTTGAAGCAATAACCGTTGCTCCAATTGAACTGCCATGATGTTTTTTCCTCAAAATCACAAAGTTTAGCCATTGTTGCGGGGGCTCCAGGCTTCCCTTAACCCCTTCACACTTTACCCAGTAAGCCAGGCCTCTCTTCGTACAACTTCACGATCAATTCTCCAAATAGGGTATTCGCCCAGGCAAACCACTTTCGGGTGAAATCCTCCGGATTGTCCATATCAAATGCCTCATGCATGAAACCTGTACCGGCATGGGTAGATTTCAGCATCTGCAGGCAGTGCAGAATCTCCTCATCCACAGTGCTCGTCATGGCGCGCAGTATGATCCCCATGGGCCAGATGCGGCGCAGGCCGCTGTGGGGGCTGGCCTGGCCTTCAGCCGCTTTGCCCCGCAAATAATAAGGGTTATGCGCACTGAGCAGAAAACGGCGCGTGCGTTTGTAAACCGGATCATTGGGTTGGTGTACGCCCAGGTAGGCCAGCGACATCAGGCTCGGCACATTGGCGTCGTCCTGGAAAAGGGCGTTGCCGTAGCCGTCCACCTCGTAGGCGTATATCCTGCCGAAATTAAGATGTTTTACTAAAGCATATTGTCGTACCGCTTGCTCCACCTCGTCGGCAAAACTACGGCAGGAAGCAGCAAATGCCGGGTCTTTTTTAACCGCTATATAGATTTCGGCCAACTGCCGCAACGACTGCACGGCGAATAAGTTGGACGGAATGAGAAAGGGGAAAACCGTCGCATCATCCGAGGGCCGGAACATAGAAGCGACCAGTCCTACAGGCCGTATAGGGCGGCCTTTGCCGTTAAAAGGCGGCGCATCGATCATCCAGGTGGTTTCGCGGGTGAAGTAGTAAGGGCTCTGGCCATCCTTGCGTTGCTCTGTGCGGAAAGTCTCCACGATCAGGCGCATGGCGGCATCCCAATCCCCGTCAAAAGCACTGCTGTCTCCAGTGGTTTTCCAATAGCCATGCGCCAGGCGAATAACATAACAGAGCGAGTCGACTTCCCATTTGCGCTCGTGGACGCCGGGTAATAGTTGGGGGCGGTCGCCTTCCCATTCTGATTTTCGGGAACCGTCCTTATAGAATGCATTGGCGTATGGGTCCAGCAATACACAACGCGCCTGCCGGTGAATAAGGCCTTTAATGAGCTGTCGCAGGGAGTCATCCTGGCGGGTCAGTGGGAGATACGGCCATACCTGCGCACAGGAATCGCGCAACCACATGGCGTCGATATCCCCGGTTATAACAAAAGTATCGGGTTTCCCGTCGAGCTCGCCATAATCGACGGTGGTATCAAGCGTATTGGGATAGCAGTTTTCAAATAACCAACCGAGTTCTTCATCGGGGATGCTTGCCTTGATTTCCCGGATTTGATCTTCCAGCGCCTTGCTGGTGAATTTTCGTGCCTCCAGCGGGGGGCGCATGGAAGGGTAACCTTTCGGAATTTGAAGCCAGAAGGCCTTAGGCAGGAGGATGCCGGCAGCGGTGGAAGTGGCAGCGAGTTCAAGGAATTGTCGGCGAAACATAGCATGAAGCTTTGGTGGCGCCTAAAAATAGGGAAATAACTTGTTAAATGGCTTTTTGGTTATATTGTAGATGAGCAACCATTAGGGATAGTTCATTTAACTGTGTCAACAGTTTTGTAAAATCCTGGTTATAAGAGTAACTAGAAACTTGAAACCAGAAACGATCTTTTCGCGTAACGAAAGGGCGACTTCATCCTCCCCTTGAAGGCAGCTTGGTGAAGCCAGAAGCGCTACCTCAAAGTGTAGGAGCCTTATGCTCTTTGCTTCTTCGCCTAGAAGAAAATTCTTTCGCCCTTTTAGTTCACTGCCTTGTTGTTGTTTTTAGAGGCGTTCATGAACCTCCTGCGTCGGTTTGAGGGCAACCCGACTCCGCCCTGCGGGCTACGGCCGGGTAAAAAGGGCCAAAACCCTTGTACCAGCCAATGCGGCGCGGACAGGCTGATTTGCTTCGTATGCCAAAGTACAGGCCATTGCCCGTAAGGTTCGGGCTTACCCTTTTCCCAGGCGCTGTGCAGTATGCTCAAGCTGAAAAGCTGGGCATGGAGAATATGCTCCTTGGCAATTGTCCTTGCATGAAGTAGTAGTATTGCTCTCGGGGCCGCATCCTGCAAGGCGCACCTCCGCCCTTGGTTTTACCGGCCGATTTTGGTTCGGATCCGGCCCTTGTCAGGAAGGTAGTGTGGGAAAAGGGTGTTTAAGGCCGCTTTGGCTGCCCCAATCCTGGCAATCGCCGGGTAGCGCCTCAGAGCCAATGGATAAATCCTTAGCGGCCACAAACGCCCTTTTCCCATCCACGAAGCAGCCCGTGGCAAAGGCCTAGAAGAAAAGGCTGTTTCCTGCACTGGAGGGCAGAAAATGTGCCTTGGCGGTTTCATCCCAAAAGCAGGCAACAGATAAGAGCTATGGAATCCGGTACTTTTGGCGAAGGGCCGGTACTTAAGCCCCAGCACTGAAACCGGCACAGCACCTTGAAAAAGGGCAAAACGGAACCATAAGGGTATCCGATTGAGCTCCGTATCCGAAGCACCTATGGGTTGAGTCGCCGCATAAGGATTTTCCGGCGTTTTCCCGACCTGCCGGTACGGGACAGGTTTGGCCCTTTTTTGCGCTTCAAATCGACGGAGGAGATTCACGAGCACCATTAAAAACAACAAAATGGCAGCGAGTAAAAAAGGGCGAAGAGCTTCCTCGAAGCGAAGCAGAAAAAGGTAATACACAAGGCCCCAGGGGAAATTCCTAACCACCAAGGGCTACGCTTGGAAACAGGGCTGCGATAGCGGCGCTCGCTTAAGAAGCAGCAGCCTGTGAGAAGTAGGCCTCGCCTTACGCGAAAGCACCGCAGAAACTTTGAACAGTCCCACAATCCCCAATGCCAGCTATTCAACAATACAACCATTTAACCATTAACCGTCCTCATGATCCAATACAAAACTCCTCAGATCTGCATCTTTGAAAGCGCTTTGTACCGCACTACCTGTACCCTGGTGCAAACGCCGGAAATGTTGCTGCTTGTAGATCCCAACTGGTTACCTCGAGAAGTTTACCGAATTCGGCAGTTCGTTCAGGAAACCCGGCAGGGGCGGCCGCTTTACTTGTTGTTTACCCATTCAGATTATGACCATATTCTGGGATGGAAAGCATTTCCGGATGCCACTGTGATTGCCTCCCGGGCTTTTGTCCGGCAGCCCCAAAAAGAGAAAATTTTGGAGCAGATCCATAAATTTGATGAAGAATACTATCTCGATCGGGATTACGATATTGAATATCCAAAGGTTGATATTGAAATATCAGAAGACGGACAGGTATTGGAATTGGAAGGCGTACGCCTCCGGTTCTGGCGCTCTCCCGGACATACTGCTGACGGCCTTTTTACGCTGGTGGAAAATACGGCTACTTGGATCGCCGGCGATTACCTGAGTAATATGGAATTCCCTTTCATCAGCTACAGCAGTTCGGCTTATGAGAAAACGCTGGAAAAAGCCCGGTACATTATCGACGAATACCAGTCGGCCCTGCTCATCCCCGGCCACGGTGACGCTACCGGCGACAGGATCGAAATGCTGCGGCGTTGGCAGGAATCACTGGAATACATCGACAAGCTCAAAACTGCCGTGGAAACAGGCAAACCTTTCCCGGAAGATCTGCTTTGGCAGCGTTACCCGCATCGCCGGGGACTGGAAGGGCCCCACCGGGAGAATATGGAATTCCTTCGGAAGGAGCAGGGCAAAGAACGCTTGTAAGCATTATCTCGCTTTGTGAGCCTTCTGATATTCGGAAGGAGACTGCCCACTCAATTTTTTGAAAGCCCGGTTAAAAGTAGCCTTACTGCTGAATCCGCTTTCGAAAGCTAAACCAAGTAGCGATAAGTGTTCATATTCCGCCGAACGGATCTTGAACTTCACCTCCTCCACCCGGTACTCATTGACGAAATCATTGAAGTTTTTCCCCAGGCCGTTATTAATGGTGCGGGAAAGGGTAGTGGCCGGCAATTGCATTTGAGCGGCCAGCGCATTGAGGGTCAGGTCTGGTTCGAGGTAGGGGCGTTCCGTTTCCATCCATTTAAGAATTAGGGCTTTGAGCTTTTCCAACTCCTCACTTTCTTCTTTTGCTTCGGTCGCTTGGGCGGTTTCGGCTTTCGGGTTGAAGTAGAGTGGAAATCTTTCCGGGATGTGCGTCAAATAACCCGCGATACTGAGGTAATAAATAATGATGCCCCAGGCCAGGTGAGAGTACCAGAGTTCCACATAGGATAAGCCTTCCTGACCCCAAATGCTGGCTAATAGAAAGCCTATCCAGATCGCGATCGAAAGGAGAAAGGCGTACAACAAATTACGCAGCCAATTCAGATCGATATCATCCGTATCTGAGAAGTGCTCGAGGATATATCGCCGGTATTGAAAGTATTGCCGAATAGTAAGAATAACATAAGCCAACAGCGTAGGCAGAGCAAGGTAGTCAAAAATGTCATCGAGCCACATGCCGTTCAATTGTCCCAATGGGCCCTTCGTGCCGAAATGATCGGTGAAGGCGATGCCATTGATCCAGTGCCGCCAAACCACATCCATTAGGAAAGCATACAGAAAGAATGCCACCCAGATGAAGGCTGGAATAAAGTGCAGGAAATCCTTCTTTTGAAACCGGAATTCCGAATTGGCCAGGCTGCGGAAATAAAAATACATCAGCGGCCCAAATGCGTACCAATGGGTAAAAGGAAAGTAAAACATAAAGGTGGAATGCCAGTCATGGGAATCATACCAGCCGGCGAAGCCCAGCATCCAGCCGGAAACCCGGATCATGAACAGAAATAGCAGCGCCGAAAGCAGATAGTCGGATAACTTGTCTTCCCGGAAACCTCTGATTAGCAATAAAATGCTGAACAACAGGCCCTGAATGACAGGCGGCAGCAATAGACTACTATATACGTTGAAATCAAATAACATCTGAGAACCTTTGATAGACGGCTGATGTCACAACAATAACAAGTTCTTCTGGTTCAGTTTACTAAAATCACTACTTTTGCCTGACATTTTGCAACCACATAAAACCTGATCACTGCTATGTCTAAAGTCATGATCATCGGCGCCGGGGGCGTAGGCCGCGTTGTCACCTATAAATGCGCCCAGCAGCCTAAAGTTTTTTCCGAGATACTATTGGCCAGCCGTACCCAATCCAAATGCGACGTAATCGCCGCAGACGTCAGGCGGGATACCGGCCATGAGAAAATATCTACCGCCCGGGTGGACGCGGATATGGTGCCCGAACTGGTGCAGCTCATCAACGCTTTCCAACCGGCCATGGTCATTAATGTCGCCTTGCCCTACCAGGACCTTACCATCATGGACGCCTGTCTGGAAACTGGTGTACACTATCTGGATACGGCCAATTACGAACCCAAAGAGGTCGCTAAATTCGAATATAGTTGGCAATGGGCCTACCAGGACAGGTTCCGTGAAAAAGGCCTGCTCGCCGTGCTGGGCTGTGGCTTCGACCCTGGCGTGACCGGCGTTTTCACCGCCCGCGCCGCCAAACATTTCTTTGATGAGATCCACTACCTGGATATCATTGACGCCAATGCGGGCGACCACGGCAAAGCTTTTGCCACTAACTTCAACCCGGAGATCAACATCCGGGAGATTACCCAGAAAGGCCGCTACTACGAAAACGGCCAATGGGTGGAAACGGAACCCCACGAGATCAGCAAAATGATCAACTATCCGGATATCGGCCCCAAGAAATCCTACCTCATCTACCATGAAGAACTGGAATCGTTGGTTAAGAACTACCCTTCAATCAAGCGCGCCCGTTTCTGGATGACCTTTGGCGACGAATACCTCACGCACCTTCGTGTGATCCAGAATATCGGTATGGCGGGCATTGAGCCGGTCAAGTACAAAGGCATGGATGTTATACCGTTGGAATTCCTCAAAGCCGTTTTGCCCGACCCCGGCGAACTGGGAGAGAATTATACCGGCCAGACCAGTATTGGCTGCAGAATCAGCGGCATTAAAGATGGGAAGCCGCGCACCTACTACATCTGGAATAACTGTAGCCACCAGGCCGCGTATAGAGAAACGGGCGCACAGGGTGTTTCCTTCACCACTGGCGTACCTGCGGCTCTCGGCGCCCGGATGATGCTCACCGGCCAATGGGCAGGCAAAGGCGTCTTCAATGTCGAAGAGCTCAACCCAGACCCCTTCCTCGACGAACTCGGCCCCATGGGCCTGCCCTGGCACGAACAGGTCGATATCGACCTGGAAATGGACTGAAGGAGTGTGTTTGAGTGTTTGGGAAGTGAGTGTTTGTGGCTCCGGGAACCCAAACACCCAAACACCCAAACACTCACTCCTTAAATGTAAATTGCCCTGAAATACAAAGCATGATCGATTATAACCAAATACCCTCCCCCAGCTTCGTCCTGGAAGAAGAACTCCTGCGACAAAACCTGGAACTCATCAAAGGAGTGCAGGAAAGGGCAGGGGTATCTATTATCCTGGCCCTGAAAGGTTTTGCCATGTGGAGGGTATTCCCGATGGTGGGCCGTTATCTCAAAGGGGCTACGGCCAGTTCTTTGCATGAAGCCCGGCTTATTTTTGAAGAAATGGGAGTGCTGGCGCACACTTATTCACCGGCCTATCTTCCTGATGAATTTGAGGAGATCATGGGGTATAGCAGCCACATCACGTTTAATTCCCTGAGTCAGTACCACCGTTTTAAGGAGCAGTTGAAAGCTGCTCCGCATCCAATCTCCGCCGGCCTTCGGGTCAATCCGGAGTATTCGGAAGTGGAAGTGGACCTCTACAATCCCGCGGCAAAGGGCTCCCGGCTCGGCGAAGCGCCCGATAATCTGGGGGATACCTTGCCCGATGGTATTGAAGGCCTGCATTTTCATATCCTTTGCGAATCCTCTTCTTACGACCTGGAAAAGGTGCTGATTGCTTTTGAACAACACTTCAGCCGTTTCTTCCCACAACTGAAATGGGTGAACTTTGGTGGCGGCCACCTCATGACCCGGAAAGGCTATGATACCGAACACTTGATTGGCTTACTGCAACGCTTTCGCGAAAAATATGGCCTGGAAGTCATTCTGGAGCCCGGCAGCGCCATCGCCTGGGAAACCGGGGATTTGGTGTCGACAGTATTGGATATCGTAGAGAACCGGGGGGTGAAAACGGCTATTGTGGATGTATCCTTCACGGCTCATATGCCGGACACCCTGGAAATGCCCTATCGCCCCCGCATTCTGGGAGCCTCCTCTGACCCTGTGTCCGGGCAACCGGCCTATCGCATCGGTGGGGTGAGTTGCCTGGCAGGCGACTACATGTCGGAATATTCTTTTGACCACCCCCTGGAGGTGGGCAGCCAGATTGTATTTAAGGACATGATCCATTACACCATGGTAAAAACGTCAACTTTCAATGGGGTCAAACACCCCAACATCTGCATCTGGAAGGAAGATAACACCTTGGAAGTGGTCCGGCAATTTGCTTATGAAGACTTCAAAGGGAGGTTGTCGTGACGGATTTGCCCATAGAAGCGGCTTATCGGCAACTGATCAGTAAGCTTAGTAGTGTTTACGAGCCGGGAGAAGCAGCATCTGTCGCCCGCATCGTCTTTGAAGATGCGCTCGGCATCCGAAATCTGAATCGGCAGGACAAACTCAATCCCGGGCAGATGGAGCTTTTGGATGCCATTTCAGGCCGTTTGTTGCAACAGGAGCCCGTTCAGTATGTGCTGGGTATGGCGGATTTTTACGGTTTGAAATTCAAAGTCGACGAGCGGGTGCTGATTCCCCGGCAGGAGACAGAGGAGCTGGTTCACTGGATATTGGAAGAGAATGGGAAAGCGCCATTGAGGATACTGGACATTGGCGCCGGAAGTGGCTGCATTCCCGTCACACTTAAAAAACACCGGCTCTTTTGGCAGGTTGAATCGGTGGACATTAGTGCCGATGCCCTGGAGTTGGCCCGCGAAAATGCCGAAAAGAATAGGGTAGAGGTGTTATTTTCCCCAATAGACATCCTGGATAAAACGCAGTGGGCAACCTTAGGGCATTACGACATCATTGTCAGCAACCCACCCTATATTCCCCGGGAAGAATCAACCTTGATGCCGGAACAAGTATTGCGGTACGAACCTCACCTGGCGCTTTTTGTGGATCAGGGAGGGCCATTGCTGTTTTATCAGGTTATTGCCGAATTTGCGTTTACCGCCTTGCGCCCTGAGGGAAAGCTTTTTTTTGAAGTGAACGAATTCAATGCAGGCGAAGTAGTTCAAGTTGTTGAAAAAAAAGGCTTTAAGTCTATTGAACTGAAGAAAGACATCAATGGAAAACATCGGATGCTAAAGGGCAAACGGTAGCAGAACATTTGTCAATTTCTACGGAAGTCGTATTTTCCCATCCAAAAGCATGCGCCCAAGCCTTTTTCTCCTGTTTAGCCTTTATTTTTTTAACCTTACAGCCCAAAATAGCCGGCCCAACGTCCTTTTCATTCTCACCGATGACCAGGGTTCACTGGACCTGAATTGTTACGGCGCCCACGATCTCCATACGCCCAATCTGGATGCCCTGGCAGCCTCTGGTGTTCGTTTTACCCAGTTCTACGTTGCCGCCCCTGTCTGCTCTCCGTCCCGTGCAGCACTACTGACCGGCAGGAATCCCCATGCAGCTGGATTGGCGGGCAACGCCTCCTCTCAACCCGGGCATGCCGGCATGCCGTCTCAACAGGTAACCATGGCGGAGTATTTCAAAGGCTTGGGTTATACCACCGGCCATATTGGCAAGTGGCACCTGGGGAATACCGAAGATACCCGGCCGTTGGGGCAAGGCTTTGATTATTCCTTCGGGCACATGGGCGGCTGTATCGATAACTATTCTCATTTCTTTTACTGGGATGGCCCCAACCGGCACGACTTGTGGGAAAATGAAGCAGAGGTTTTCCCTTCCGGGCAGTATTTCCCGGAACTGATGGTGGAGAAGGCCAAAGCCTTCATTGCTGCGCAATCAGAGGCGCCCTTTTTTCTCTATTTTGCCATGAATGCTCCGCATTATCCCTTGCAGCCTGCTGAAAAATGGCGCCAATATTATCAAAACACGCCCATGCCCCGGCGGGATTACGCCGCCTTCCTGTCCACCCAGGACGAACTAATCGGGCAATTGATCCAATTCCTGGAAGAAAAGGGCCTGCGGGATAACACCATCATCGTTTTTATGTCCGACCACGGCCACTCCTGTGAGGATCGCGCCTTTGGCGGTGGCGGTTACGCCGGGCCGTACCGGGGCGCCAAATTTTCCTTGTTTGAAGGTGGGATCCGGGTGCCGGCTATCATCAGTTGGCCGGAGCAGATCCCCAAAGGCAAAGTAGTAGGGGAGCCTTGTAGTTCTATGGACTGGTTGCCCACCTTTCTCGACATCACCCATGCGGCTCCATTATTGCCTACCCTGGAAGGCGAAAGCATGCTCCCTCTTTTTAATGATGCCAAACCAGAGGAACGGACTTTCTTTTGGAAACAAGGCGTACAATGGGCGGTGCGGCGCGGCCCCTGGAAATTGATCGGAAACCCGATGGACCCCAGCAACAAGTATCCACTCGACACCGATAAGGACGCCCTCTTCCTGTCTAATCCTATTTTGGACCCTTCAGAAAGCCGTAACCTTGCTGCGGACTACCCGGAACAAGTAGAAGCATTGAAGGCGCTTTACCTGCAATGGCCCTACAGCCGGCCAACAGATATTCCCCGGGTGTTGCCGCCTTTGCAGAATAAAGCAAGTAGCGGAAAGGCTAGCCTGCAAACCAAACCTCATCCCAAATATGCAGCCCAGGGCGCCGCTACGCTGATTGACAATCAGCGCGGTTCTGCTGATTTTTCGGATGGCCACTGGCTGGGTTTTGAAGAAAGAGACATGGAAGCCGTTATTGAACTGCCGGAGGTGATGGATATTGCTTCGGTCAAAGTCCGCTGCCTGCAAAATCTGGACAGTTATATTTTTCTTCCGAAACGCGTTTCGGCCGCCTTTTCCCAGGATGGAAAAAACTACTCCAAGCCGGTCTCAGTGGCCCGAAATCCGAAGCTGGAGGAAGAACCTAATATTGTAGAAGAATTCACATTCGAAGCGCCGGGAAAAACGCGCTTTATCCGGATCATCGCCACCAACGAAGGGACAGCCCCGGCCTGGCATAAAGCCGCTGGCGATAAGGTTTGGCTGTTTGTGGATGAGGTGGTGGTGGAGTAGGGGCAATCGGCAGGCCTTTCCAGCCTACCCACTCACCGATTGTATTAATTGGATAAGCGTTTCGTTCAGCCGTTCAATAGCCAGGGGAATATTCCAGTTTTCCCGGTTGCGGGGCTCCACGTAATTGGAAATACTGCGGATCTCCAGGAAGGGGATCTGTTCCAAGAGGCAGGCGTAGAAAAAGGCGGCGCCTTCCATGCTTTCGATGTCGGCATCGGGATATTTCTTTTGGATAGCGTCAATATCAGCCTGATAGCCGTGCACCCGGTTGACGCTCAGGCCATGGGCTATTGGCAGGAAAGCGTATGCTTCTGCGGAACGGTTGGCCAACCGCCCTCCCGTAAACGGTGGCTGGCTGGCTTCGATCAACCCCATTTCGTGTACATCCGTAAACCGCCCATCCGCTTCCTGTACACCCAGGTCACCAAAGCGCTCGCTAACTACCTGCACCACTTGCCCGATTTCCAACGTCCTGTTAAATGCGCCGGCAATGCCCGCATTGATGGCGAGGTTCACTTCTTTTGCTCCCAGCACCCGGCCCAGCGCATAGGCCATTAACGGCAAGCCTACTCCGCTGATCAGAATAGAAGCCTGGACCTTCCCGCGTTGGTACTGATATGGCCCGTTTTTAATAAAGTGCTTTTCCAGGTACTCCTGCAAAGGTTTTATTTCAAAGGGGGTAGCCGATACGATTAAGATATTCATACGTTTTTCCTTCTTGTTTTCCCAATCCCATGGGATCGGCCGGGTAAAAAACTAGAAACCAGAAACGCTCCCCCCTGCTTTTTCCCTCCCCAGCCCATAACTCACGCCCGCAGCCGGCGTAAACCCCAGTACCTGATGATAGCTGGAGGCGATATCGAGGCTCAGCCCATTGGATAGCAAGTAGCCCAGGCCAAAGCTCAGGCTGGTGGGTTGCGTAGCGACGCCCAGGCGAAGGGCCAGTGGGGGCGCAATTTTGTATTCTACCCCAACTTTGGTGCGGGCGGCATAGTCGATGTCTTTTTCCACTTCCGCCATCAGGCTTAGATTGTCGGAAGGCAGGTAGTTCAGGCCAATTCTGAGTACCGTAGGCAGGTAGGCATCCTCTGTAATGGACACCCGTGCCGGGCTGTATACGTGCACACCTATATTCAGTTGGGGGATGAGTTCCGCCAATACCCCCAATTCGAAAGTTAAGGCGGCTTTGCTCCCATAATCCGGAATGCGGGTATTGAGCAGCAGGAATTGCGCCCCGATAGAAAACCGTTCGAAGAGCTTTCGGCCGTAGGCCAGGCCGATCCGTTGCTCATTGTAGGCTTCGAAGCCAAAATAATTCAACGCCAGGCCAAATGTGCCGGAGCGGGTAGGGTAGGCGGCGCCGAAAGAAAAAGATTGGATCTCTTCCAAAAGAAACCGGCGTTCGGCAAACGCAAGCCCGGCGAACTGTTCCAAATGGGCCAGTCCCGCCTGATTGCCAAACAGGCTGTTGACGTCTCTGAATGTTACGCCCGTTTGCCCCATGGCAATGCCTCGGGCCCCCACCGCTGACAAGGCTCCATTTTGGGCAGCAGCATTCCAGCCAACCAGTATAAAAATGAAATGAAGCAGGTATTTCATGAATAGAATGAATTGGCCTTTGGTGGCATGTGATAAAATGCGAAAATGCGAAAATATATTTACGCATTCATGCATTTTTGCATCTTAGCATTCAACATCAAACCTCCACCGCCCCCTCCCGGGCTACCCTGGCGAAGAATTCCCCTGCCTCCGTCATTTCCCGTTCCATCGTCTCCAGGTTAACGCGAACCAGGCCGAACCGATAAGTAGGGCCCAGGTTCCATTCAAAATTATCCCAGGTGCTCCATTGAATAAAGCCCCGCAGGTCGACGCCATCTTGAATTGCCCCATGGCAAACCTTCAGATAATCTTTGATCGCTTGGATGCGCACCTCGCTGTCGTCAGTACAGATGCCGCTTTCCACCATGATAATAGGCTTGCCGAAGCGCTTATGGAAACGACGCAGGATCAACCCCAGCCCTTGTGGGTGGTATCCCCACATCTTGTCATGGGGGATGCCCAACTGCTTAAGCTGGCCAGGGTTTTCAATTTCCGTTATCGGAAAGGGCGTGAAAGGCACATAGGCATAATAGCTGAGCCCCCAATAGTCCACATCTTTGAAAAGCCCCGCCGCCCGGTCGATGAACCACCAGTCGGTAAAGCGGGCCGGTATTTTACCCAGCCAGTTAAGCCCCTTGAAATAAGCGGTGTTGAGGGAAATGCTAACCGGCTTTTCCGGGCAAATGGATTTTAGAAGGTCATAAATGACTTTATGAACCTGAGCCATATGCCGGATCGCCCGGTTGGCTTTTCGATAGCTTTTCTTAAAGGGGGGGAACTGCCCCAGAAAGAAGGCGTTCATTGCGTATACATTCGGCTCGTTGAACGTATTCCAGTTGAAAACATAAGCGCCGAAATGCTCGATGCACTGCCGGGCATAATCCACAAAAGCAGAGAGATTATCCTCATTTTGCCAGCCACCGTTCTGCTCAAACCACAAAGGATTGGTGAAGTGATGCATGACAAACAATATCCGGGCGCCCCCCTCATTTAGCAAGCGGAAAAATTGTTGATACTCTTCCACTACTTCCACCGCAAAGGGGGCGAAAGCCTGCTCCTGTAGCCGCGCCCAATCCACACTACAGCGGTAAACGGTTCCAAACTGCAGGATGTATTGAGCATCCAGTTCCCGGAGGTCTTCGTGGGCGGTCGTGTGGTCAAATACATGGCCATCCCGCGCTACCACCCCGCGCCAGTTATGCGCAGAAGCCGTTTCCACTTGGGCTGCCGAGGTCGAGCTACCCCATAAAAAACCTTCCGGAAATTTGAGTTTCATGCGATGTGTTATAAATGCGAGAATGTGAGAATGCGAGAATGTGAGAATGCTCCATTCAAGCATTCTCGCATTCTCGCATTCATACATTCCCTATTCCACCCAATCCGCCACGAAAACATTGGTGCTTCTCGTGCCGCCATTAAAGCGGTTAGAAGAGAATGCTATTTTTTTGCCATCCGGCGAGAACATGGGGAAAGCGTCGAAAACTGTATCAAAGGTAATTTGCTGAAGGCCTGTGCCGTCCAGTTTGATGGAAAACACGTTGAACTGCCGCCCACTTTCTGTATGGTGATTGGAAGCAAAAAGGATGCGCTCACCCGATGGGTGGAAGAAGGGCGCCCAGTTGGCTTTGCCCAGTTTAGTTACCTGTTGCATTTCAGAACCATCCACATTGCAAACGAAGACTTCCATTTGGGTTGGTTGTACCAGCCCCTGAGCCAACAAATCTTTGTAAGCCGTTTTTTCTTCTTCTGTCTGAGGGCGGGAAGCGCGGAAAACCAGCTTCTTGCTATCAGGTGAAAAGAAAGCACCACCGTCATAGCCCAGTTCATTGGTCACCTGTTTCTGATTGGACCCGTCAATATCCATGGTCCAGAGTTCCAGGTCGCCGGAGCGGGTGGAGGTGAAAACGATCTTTTTACCATCCGGAGAAATTGTCGCTTCCGCATCGTAGCCGGGAGTGTTGGTCAACTGCTTCTGAATATTACCCTGGAGGTCGGCCACAAAAATGTCAAAAGATGCATAAATGGGCCAAACGTACTTTCCGTCCACCACCGGAGGTGTTTCGGGGCAGGCGTCGCCGGCCAGATGGGTAGAAGCATACAGAATGCTGGTGTCGCCTGGAAGGAAGAAAGAACAGGTGGTCCGGCCCTTGCCGGTGCTTACCAGCGGCGGCTTTTCACCGGTATAGCCGGTGATGGGCATGTAATAGATCTGGTCACAGGCAGTTCCCCAGGCTTCATTGGTAGCCTGGAAAGAGAGCATTTGCCCGTTGAAACTCCAATAGGCTTCTGCATTATCACCTCCAAAGGTGAGTTGCCGGACGTTTTTCAGGTGCACTTCCTGATCATAGCGAAGCGTGTCTGCAGGCTCGCTTGCTGTTTCAGAGGTGTTTTGTTCTGTGCTGCCACTCGGTTGGCAGGCTACCGCCAGTGCGGCCAGGGAAAGAAATACAATGACGCGAAAATTCATGATGAAATTTTTCTGCAAATATATGCTTTCCCCTTTAATGCTCCGCATCTGCGGTGTTATTCGGATCCCCAACCTTGATGCCGGTAAAGTTGAAGGCGCCGGAGCTTTGGGATGAAAAAGGCGCTTTGCCGGCATTGCCCGTGTAGAGCTCAGAAAAAGGGTTTGAAGGAATCAGGAATTGATAGTTCGAATTGACAAAAAGCCAGGATTGCTGGTTCTGTAATTCCAGGTCGATACCCAGGATCAGACGCCTAAGAAAAATGAGGTCCAGCGTGGTGATCTGCCGGTCGTGGTTGGCGTCACAACTAAGCAATACTAGCGGATCGGTAAACTGGCCGATGCCCAGTATGTGCCGGCTGATCAACAACAGGTCATGGGTCGTGACGCCATTGCGGTAGTTGCTGTCCCGGCTGGCAGTGAGGAAATAGGGTTGGTCTGGGGTGAGCAAGGTGGTAAAGGAAAAATGCCCGGTTGAATCGGTAATAGCCAGCGTATCGGCCGTTCCCGCTATCAGGATAGCGACGCCGGGAATTTTGGCGCCGGTTTTGGTGGCCACCGTACCTCCTGCCGTGAAACTAACTTGTGGCAGCACTGCCCCGGTTGCTGCAATAGCGGCATCAAGCGAATCGATCGTCGCCTGATAATTAGGCCCCCGGACATCGTAATTGACGCTGCCATCTGGAGCAATGACAATAAATGTCGGGGTGCCGAAGAAAAGCCCATAAGTGCCGTTGCGATAGGGTAGCGAAGCGTTGATGCTGCCTCCGTCGGCTCCAACACCAGGAAAAGTGTGCCCATAGGCGGCTTCGAACATGGCAACATCGGCGCTGCTATCATCACTCTTTGTGCTCAGGCTGATCATTTCTACATCTCCATTTCCTCCTCCCCACGATTGGTAAAAGGGCTCCAGCAGGGGCGCCATGGCGTTACAGGGCGGGCAGTAGGTGAAAAATAGCTCGATTACTACTGTTTTTCCCTGATTCAAATAGTCGGCGTAAAGATGATGTTGTTGCCCATGGCTATCGGTTACCGTAAAATCAGGGGCTGGGGGTTGGCTCTTCAGTCCAGCCCAACTGCAGCATACTAGAAGCAAAGTGTACAGTGCCTTCATGTTCGCGGTTTTTTTATGGTTCAATAACAACTGCCGGTAGGCGTGCCGGGGGGCTCTGATAAATGGACAGTACGACGATTATGGCCAAAATAATTGGGTTCTATCCACTTCCATACAGGTAGGAATCTTATACGGCTTATAGGGCAGATGGTTTGGCTAAGGTAGCTGATTTTTGTAAAAATGCTGTTTATTTCTGCAATATTCCCCAGTCACGGGCCTTATGGCAGTCGTCTGACGACTTTGACTTTGAGTCGTCGGACGACTAAACTAGGCAGTCGTCTAACGACTTTGAGTCGTCTGGCGACTTAACCAGGGGGCCACTCAGTATGCGCATGCAGGCATCTGATCCAAAAATAGTTAAATGCGATTGCCCTGGCAATGCACTGCGAAAGCAGAAATATTTCTTAATAATCTTTACCTTTGCGCCACATTTTTAAAAAATGCAAAAAGTTGTATTCCAGGACCTGGGAATGATCTCCTACAAAGACGCCTGGGCTTATCAGGAAGCCAGGCTAAAAGAGTTGGTTGACAGGAAATTGCACAACCGGCAATTGGAGAAGGTTGGCCAGGCCGGCGAAGGCCAGCGCCACTACCTGCTTTTTTGTGAACACCCGCCGGTATACACACTCGGAAAAAGTGGGTCGATGGACAATCTGTTGCTCGATGAAGCCGATCTCCATAGGCAGGGTTTTGAGTTCTTCAAGATCAACCGGGGTGGTGATATCACTTATCACGGCCCGGGGCAAATCGTGGGGTACCCCATTTTTGACCTGGATGGTTTCTTCACCGATGTACACCGTTATGTACGCTATCTGGAAGAAGCCATTATCCGGACTATCGCCGAGTATGGGCTTCGAGGGATTCGGATAGAGGGCTTTACCGGGGTTTGGCTGGAAGCTTCCGGCGAGGCTCCCCTGCGAAAGATCTGCGCCATTGGCGTACACCTCAGCCGCTGGGTGACCATGCATGGTTTTGCATTTAACGTCAATACACAACTGGAGCATTTTGAAAACATCATCCCTTGCGGGATCGATGATGACGATAAATCCGTTACTTCCCTTGAAAAAGAACTGGGCGCCAAGCTGCCCATGCAGGAGGTGAAAATGAAGTTAAAAGAACATTTTGCCGGCTTGTTCGGCTTTGAGTTCGTTTCGTGAAATTAATCGAGGAACAGGGCGCAAAATCTTGTTAGTTCAACCCATGATGAAGGATATACACAATTTGAAAGTAGAAGACATCGCTATCGCCGTTGTTCCCAGAGATGCGGACATCCTCGAAGAGGAGCTGTGGGATACCTACCTGATTAACCTCAAAGAGGAACCCATCACTAATGTCCTAATCAATTCCCGGGGGTATGGCGAGATCGAAGGGGAAAAAATGCGCACCACCACCCTGCGCCATTTTTTCGAAGAAGTTGGCCCGCTGGAAGTGGTGCAGATCGAACCCATTCAGGTGAAATTATTCGGACTGACCAATGAATACTGGGTTAGCTTTGTCCTTGAAGAGCATATGTACGATAAAAAATATGTATTTGTAACCGGGAGCATCACTCAGGATCACTTTACGACCATCCCTTTTATTAACCGGAAGGGCGTAATGATCCGATAACCAAACACATGAGCCAGGAATTGAAATCCAAGCGAGTTAGTGAGTCTAAAACAGTAATGACCGAGATGGTCATGCCCAACGATACGAATCCTATGGGTAATCTTATGGGAGGCAATCTGCTTCGTTGGATGGACATTGCATCAAGCATTTGTGCCGGCAAGCATTGTGAGGCTCATGTGGTTACTGCCTCTGTCGACCATGTTTCCTTTCAGAAACCGATTAGGGTAGGAGATGTAGTGACCCTGGAAGCTAGTGTCACCCGAGCTTTCCGCACCTCGGTCGAGATATTTGTCGAGGTTTTCGCCAACGATATCAAAGGGGGCAATGCCCGCCGCTGCAACCATGCTTATTACACTTTCGTGGGCATGAGCGATGAAGGCCATCCAATCCCGGTGCCTCCTGTTCTGTCTTTGACGGAGATCGAACAACAGCGCTACGATAGCGCTCCTCGCCGGCGCGAAGTGCGCCTTATTCTAAGTGGCCGGATGAAACCGGAAGAAGCCAATGAGATCAAAGCGTATTTCTTTGATCGCTAAGGCGCCTAATTATACTTCTGCCGCTAGGCTGTCAAATTCCGCACCTTGAATTTTCCCTTGTTTATCGATAATGCAGTAATTTCCGCCTCAAATCAGGTGAAATCATGAAAAAGGCTATCTTTTTTGCAGCGCTCCTATCGATCGTTTTTTCCTGCCAGCAACAATCCTCCATTCAAACCGGGACCCGCCAACAACTCCTCCCTGACGAGGACTACTGGTTGGCCCGGAATTACCCCGATGAGACTTTCGCCTTGAAGGGATTCCTGCGTGGCCTGGAACAAGCGAGGTCTGGGCTTTCTTTCCGCTCCTTTACCGGCTTCGAAGAAGAATGGGCCAACAGGGGGCCGGGCAACCTGGGAGCGAGGATCAATACCATTGCCGTAAATCCACAAAATGAAAACATCATTTTTGTCGGCTTTGCCCGCGGCGGGGTTTGGCGCAGCACGGATGGCGCCCAGCATTGGGAGCCCGTTTTTGACAGCCAGCCTTTTCTGGCCATCGGTGATATTGAAATAGACCCCTCCAATCCGCAGGTGGTTTACGTAGGTACCGGCGACCCCAATATCAGCGCCCAGCCTGGTATTGGCAATGGCGTCTACAAAAGCGAAGATGGGGGGGATACATGGGTGCACCTCGGCCTGGCTGAACAGTGCATTATCTCCCGCGTTTTGGTTAATCCCGACGATCCGAACATGATTTTTGCAGCAGCAATGGGCTTGCCTTTTGAACGCAACGAGAGCCGCGGCCTATACCGCTCCACTAACGGGGGGCAGGACTGGGAACAGGTGCTCTTCATCAGTGATCAGGCGGGCATCATTGACCTGGTGATGAATCCTGACGACCCAAATATCCTCTATGCTGCTGGATGGGACCGCATTCGCAATAATACCGAATCTACCATTACAGGCCCCGGCGCCAAGGTTTACAAAACCAACGATGGTGGCGATAGCTGGGTGCTCATGGACAATGGCCTGCCCCAGGAAATCATCGGCCGGATCGGTTTGGCTGTGGCGCCTTCTAATCCCGATATCGTTTATGCCCTCTATGTGGGGCAGAACAGCCAGCTTTTCAATATCTATAAAACTACCAACGGCGGGGATAGCTGGTCGCCGGTGCTGGATTTCGGCAGCTTCAATGGCTTGCCCGATGATATATTAGGTGGTTTCGGATGGTACTTCGCCAAGATTAAGGTCAATCCATTGGATGCTAATGATTTCTTCGTTCTGGGGGTGGGCCTTTGGCGTACTCTTGACGGTGGGCAAAATTGGTTGGAATCGGCGCCGCCCTGGTTCACATACGATGTCCATGCCGATAAACACGACCTGGTATTTACCCCGTCGGGAGCCATGCTATTGGCCACTGATGGAGGGCTATACCGCAGTACCGATAATGGATCTGATTGGGAAGATATTGAACATATTCCAGCTTCTCAATTCTACCGCATTGCTTACAATCCCCACCAACCCGACTGGTGCTATGGTGGTGCTCAGGATAATGGCACTTCCGGTGGCCCTAATCTTGAAGTAGAATGGCCGCGCCTCTATGGCGGGGATGGGTTTCAGCCAGCTTTCCGGCCGGATATGCCCAATGTGATGTATGCCGAGACACAGAACGGTGGGATCGTCATTTCTACTGATGGGGGCAATTTCTGGCAAAGCGCTACCAATGGCATCGATTTTACCGACCGTCGGGATTGGGACATGCCCTATATCATCAGCCCTCATAACCCGGACGTGATGTATACTGGAACTTTTCGGGTTTACCGCAGCACTGCCGGCTTTATGCCCCTTTGGGAAGCTATTAGTGGAGACCTTACTGATGGCCTGGTTTTGAACCCTCGTTACCATGCTATTACTACCCTCGATGAATCTCCCCTCACCGAAGGCTTAATATATGTGGGTACTGTAGACGCAAATGTGTGGCGGAGTGAAAATGGGGGCAACACCTGGATAGATATCCGACAAGGGCTGCCGGAGCGCTATGTGACTTCTGTGAAAGCTTCACCGGATTTTCCCGACTGGGCTTATGTCACGCATTCGGGGTACAAGGACAACGATTTTATTCCTCGACTGCACCGCACCAAAAATAAAGGACAGGATTGGGAAGATATTTCCGGTAACCTTCCGGATCTGGCGATTAACGATGTCCTGGTACTGCCCGGCCATCAGGATTCCATACTCTTTGTTGGCACCGATGGGGGGGTATACGGTTCTATGGATGCCGGGGAGAACTGGGAGCGCCTAGGGTCGAACCTGCCTTATATTCAAGTATCTGACCTGGCCTGGAACGCAGCCCGGAATGAACTGGTAGCGGGTACTTTCGCTCGTTCTATTCAATCATACCCTCTTGATTCTCTTTTCGTTGAGCCAATGGACACTACTGTTGTCAATTTGCCGTCTATCAACGCAGCGCCTTCTTTTATCAAATTATTCCCTTCTCCGGCTACTGATTGGGTGCAGGCGGAATTCTTTCCCATTGAATCCGATAAAGGGTATCAATTGGCTGTCCTAAACGGCAAGGGACAGTTGGTCCTTAGCCGGAATGGGAAAGCTGCCGGGAAAGTGGAAGAACGCCTTAATATAAAACAATTGCCTGCGGGCCTGTATACTGTGAAAGTGAAAATGGGGCATACGGTGAGGACGGGCAGGTTTTTAAAACAGTAGTATTTTTTCAGGGTTTCACGGTTTCATTGTCGCATTTTAACCGTGAAACCCTGAAAAACACTTTTTTCCATCACTCCTCTTCCTCATACTTGTCCCGTCCGGAATGGTCGATGACCAGGCTGCTGGCCTGTTGAGTGCCTTGCAGGACAATATCGAGAATGTTCACGTGCGGAGGTTGAGTGGCGATGAAGAAGATCGATTCCGCTACATCGCGGGAAGTCAGAGGCTTGAAGTCCTTATAGATTTGGGCCTTATCCTCGTCGCCATCAAATCGTACAAGGGCAAATTCTGTTTCCTCCACATGCGCCGGGCTGACCATGCTAACCCGGACATTATATCGATGCAAGTCCATTCGCATGGATTTGGTCAGGGCGTCTACCGCGAATTTGGTAGCGCAGTATACATTGCCATTGGGGTAGACTTCCTTGCCGGCGGTAGAACAGAGGTTAATAATGTGTCCGCTATTCCTTTCCACCATGTATGGAGAGACCGCTCGGGTCATGTACAACAAACCTTTAATGTTGGTGTCGATCATTTCTTCCCAATGTTCCAGTTTACCCTCGTGAATGGGCGCCAGTCCTTTGGCCTTGCCGGCATTATTGATGAGGATATCAATTTGGGCCCACTTGCCGCTAAGGTGGCCGATGGCTTCCTGGGTAGCCCGCTCGTCGCGCACATCGAATTCGATGGCGAGGATTTCTGCATCATAATCTTCTTCGAACTGGGCTTTGAGTTCCCCAAGGCGGGCGGCCCGCCGGCCAGTAATGATCACTCGATAACCGTTTTGGGCAAATAGCTCAGCCGTCGCTTTTCCAATACCGGAGGTGGCGCCCGTGATGAGCACCGTTTGGTCGACGGCGGGTTTGCCTTTTGCTTCTATTACTTCTGCTGCGGCTATTGCTTCTGCTTCTGCCTGTGCTGCTGCGGCTGCTTTCTCCTCCATTTCCTGCTTCAGTTGGAGCGATTCCTCTTCCCGGGCTTTCAGCAATTCTTCCAGGCGGTTGATGTTGTCTTTCAGGGCCTCAAGGGTATCACGCCCAATGCCAGTGCGTGCGGCTAATGCTTCTTCCCGGGGCGGGTTGAAAGCCAGGTCATTTTCGGCCGTCTTCAGTTCGGGATTGGCCTCAATGGCTTTGGCATAGGCTTTGCGAGCCTTTTCCCCTTCTCCCAGTTGGTGGTAAGCCAGCGCAAGGTCATAGTAAGCAAAAGGATGATGGGGGTCTGCTTCCAGGGCTTTTTTAAGATATTTGATGGCCTTTTTAGGCTTGTCAAATGCTTCTGAAAGGAGCAGCGCATATTGGTAATAGGCATCGGCATTGGCGGGATCCAGTTTTGCGGCCTTCTTGAAAAAATCGGCGGCCTCTTTTTTCTCCCCTTCAAAGTGGCCCGCAGTGATCATCCCCAGCCGATAGTAGGCGTTGGGATAGTCCGGGTTAAGTTCCACCAAATGCTGGTAGTGTTCACGGGCAGCTTCGAAATCATCCAGAAGCTCATCCAGCTCGCCCATCAGGAAAAGTGCATCTTCATTTTCTCCCTCTGCTTCTAACAAAGGGGTAAGCGCTTGCCGCGCTGCTGGGTAATCCTGCCCTTTTTGGGCCAGCATTAGGGCGTAGTGGTAGCGCAGATAATGATCGTCAGGGTGTGCTTCCATAGCTTCCACCATATAAGCCAGGCCCTCCTGTATGCGGTTTGCCTGGAAGTAGTTCAGCGCCTCTTCCACCAGATCGGCAACCTGAACGTCTTCTTCTTCTTCCTCTTCCTCTTCCTCTTCAGTCTGAGATTCTATTGCTTGTTCTTGTTGTTCTTCTTCTCGCAGGGCATTATAGAGATCCCCTGCATCGCGGAGTTCTTCTTCCGGCGCCGCCTCATCCGCTTCAACTTCGGCTACCGGCTCTTCGGCTTCCTCGGCTTCTTCCGGTTCCACTTCCACTTCTGGTTCAGTGGGTATTGATTCCTCAGTCGCTACCTGTGGTTCTGCTTCCCATTCAATGGTCATTGGGGATGCTTCGGCAGCTTGTTGTTCGGCAGGTTCTTCTACTGCGGGTTCCGTTTCCTGTTCTTGCACTTCCAGCAGGCTTATTCCGGGAATTTCCGACAGGCCGGCTGGCGGTTCCTCCTCAGTCAAAACTTCCGAAGGAGGCGGTGGCGGTGGGGTAGGGCTAGATTCTTCAATGGGCGCTATCGTTTTGAACCGGGCCCAGGTAGCGGAATCGTTGGTGAATTTGAAAAAGTTTTCAAAAGAATTGGCTGCAAATTCAGGATAGTGCTGATAATCCATGCCCCGTAATACCCTTAGAAACTCGCCAGCCTCACTGGATATTTCGCGCATCACTTTCAAGTGCGCGTTGAAGGCGTTTTCGTCAAAGTCCTTCATTTGCCTTTTTTGCCGGCGAAGGTCAAGATAACGGTCCTGCCAGTAATTGATATATTGGATGATATCGCTTACCCTTTCGAAATCGGTGGGAATATTAGTCCATTCTCCACTTTGTTCATCTTTTGCGGCCCCATCAACAACGATAGGCAATATTTGAGTTCTTTTTTCCTGTAACAATTTCAAGCCACGGCTCATGCATTGGGCGGATTTCAGGAAGTTGTCGCTAATGATGAGCAGTATGGGATTCGGCTGCTCCACGAGCTGTTCGGGCAGTGAAGCGCCGGAGGTGTCGCGGCTACACGGATAGAGCTGGAACTGGTAGCCGGAGGGGCGGAGTTTCTGTTCGATACCTTTTACGGCCTCCTCATTATCCGTACAGTAGGCTATCGCTATGTTTTTCGTGCTCATAATTTTTCAAGTTGATTTTTGGTTTTACTGTTTCTCGTTAAGAAGCTGGTTGACATATGTTTCAAATTCCTGCTTAAAAGTCTCAAATTCGCTGGTGGCCGGGCCGGTGAAACCGGTATGTATCTTTTTGACCTTGCCGTCGCGGCCGATGAACACCAGGGTGGGATAGGATATGATAGCATTGAGCATGGGCAGGGCTTTGGAGGCTTCTTCTTGGCCGGCAATCCCCGCATACAATATCTCGTAAGGGACTTCCATCTTTTCTTTAAACGTTTTAATGGCCCTTTTGGCTTTATCCGGGTTTTGATACCGTTCAAACGCCAGGGCAAGAACTTCTATTTCCTGGCCGGGATGTTGTTTCAGGTAATCTTTAAGGAACTCCGTCTCGTCCCGGCAATTCGGACACCAGGTTCCCATGATCTGCACAAGAACTACTTTGTCTTTGTATGGCGGGCTTTCAAGTGAAACGAGCTGCCCCTCCGTATTTTCGAATGCAAACTGAAGCTTGTCATATCCTTCCCGGAGATAAGTCACTTCATAGGCGTTTCGCAATTGGAAATCCGGATTGCGACGGGCCTCCCATAGGGTTTTGTAATGCTTGCCGGATTGGAAAGAGCCGATCAGCGTACCGTCTTCCTGTATTTTACCTTCAAAAAGAAAGGCATGTGCTCCGTCAAATGTGGACAAATAGAGCTTGTTGGCTTGTACGGTGCCCTCCAGATACCGATAGTCGCCGGTTTCTGTCAGGAAGGTCCCCAAAAGATGGTTGCCCTGCTGCTGGAATTCAGCAATAGCCTTATATTCCTCTTCAGAGCCGATCCCGAATGTGGCTTCCCATCTTCCACTTAGGTCCATCACAGGAGGTTTGCGCAAAGTTGTAAACCGATGGTTCTGGCCATGCCGGGCGACGAAGTGGACGCGGTAATCTGGTTTGTTGTTGAGGACCCATTCCCCTTCCATTACGCCTTCCTCAAAAATAGCTCGGATGTATGAATCATAGACCGGGAAGGAGATGACAACGGTGTCTTTGGCAGTGGAACGATCCCGCCCAACGAAAATATCATCTACCCGGATGTGTTCCGCTCCATTGGTGATCTCGATGTAATAATCTTTTTCATTTTCGTATTTTATCTCGAAGTTGAACGGTAGTTCTCCTTCTGTTACTTCCTGAAAGCCAAAGTTGCCGTTGTCTGGCAGCGGCTTTCCCTGCGGATTAGAAGCAATCGGTTGAGGAGACAGGTCGAGAACGGCTCTCCATGGGCCGGGCGGCAGGCCGGTAAAAGGGTTGTCTACCTCAAGGCAGCCGCTGATGCCTGATACGGCCAGCAATGTAAAGGCCAATGGTAACAGTAATTTCCCGAATTGCCGATTCATGAATTTGTTTTACTGAAAAAATCGCGAAAAGATTCATTGTAAGAACCTTAAATCTGCTTTTAAGGTTTGTCACAGCTCCGTATTATTCTATCGGCTTTTTTCTCCAACGAAATAGTCTTCCTTGTTTTTGAAAAGGACGTTGAAAGTCGTCAGGGTTCCGTAAATGCGGGTTACATACTGTTGCAGGTTGATCTTTTCTTCATCATCAAGTTTGTCGTTGCTGTTGATCCGTTGTTCCAGCACCCGAAGCCGATCGCGCAACATGACGATTTTATGGAAAAAGCTTTCCAGGGGAATTTCTTTTGATTTCAGGCTTTCATCCTCAGGTTTGAGGATCATGGTGCCGCCCAGCCAACGTTCGCCTAAAGGCACTTCCTCGGTAATATCCGAGAAGGCGCGCAGGATTTTGATCAACGACTTTTCTGCTTCGGAGAAAGAAATTGTTTCTTCGGGGGGCACTGCATCTATAATTTCCCACTTTTCGTACTCTTTGCCTACCTGTTTGATGCCATATAAAAAGAAACAAACATCGTAGGCTGCTTTGTGCAGCCGGATCACCACACCATCGCCATAGGCGGGATGGCGGACGCGGGAACCGATACCGAGGATTGGCTTGTCATTCATGGAATGATGTTTTTTGGCTATAATTGCTGTTGGATATTTACATTAAGTTCTCCCTCCGATTGCGCAATGAGGCTGCTGACCGTCGCATCGCCCGTTACATTTACTACGGTGCGGCACATATCAAGGATTCGGTCCACGGGAAAAATAATTGCAATCCAGGCCGGGTTCAGCCCTACAGACTGCAGGACAATGATCATCATGACCAGTCCAGCGCTGGGTACGGCTGCGGAACCGATAGAGGCCAGCGTGGCCGTCAGCACAATGGTCAGCTGTTGTCCCAGAGTCAGGTCCACCAGATGCATTTGAGCCAGAAACACCACGGCCACGGCCTGGTATAAGCTCGTTCCATCCATATTGACCGTGGCCCCGATGGGCAGCACGAAGTTGGTTACGGTTTGGGATACGCCCAGATTGTCGCGCACACATTCCATCGTTACCGGCAATGTTGCAGCACTGGAACTTGTCGAAAAGGCCAGGAACTGCGCCGGGCTGATGCGGCGGAAAAAATCTCCGTAGGAAAGGCCGCGCACCAGGAGAGAGATCAGTCCGGGATAAAAGAGGAAGATCATGATGAAAAGCCCCAATAATACTACCAGGGAATAACTGAGCAGGCCTTTAAAGATTTCGAGGACTTCGGCCGGGCTATCCGCCATTTTGGAAATCACGCCGGCCATGAGGGCAAATACGAAGAACGGTGCAGCCTGCATGACAACCTCGACCATTTTCAAAAAAACCTCGTTGACGCCATTGACGACCTCAATAACCGGCCGGGCGGCGGCAGCTGGGATCAATAACAGCATAATGCCAAAGAAGATACCGAAGAAGATGATCTGCAGCATGCGCCCGCTATCGGTGAGTGCTGCGAAGATATTGTCGGGAACGAAATCCACAAAAAATTGTAGCGGCCCCGAGCTTTTTAATACTTCGGCGGCTTTCACCCGTTCTTCTACGGCCCGGTTGCCTTCTTCGGTGGCCATGGCTTCCTTCGCCGCAGCTACCAGCCCGGCGTATTCAGGTTTGGCGAGGAAGTCTTTGTTATCCAGGATCTCTCCGCCCGGAGTGGCATGTGCCCATAGTTCATATTTTAACCGGTTTTTGACCCGCTGCCCCTGGTCGATGTAAGCCCCGGGTTTAAGGGTGTTGACCAGCAACAGGCCAATCGATACGGCGGCTACCGTAGTTATCAGGTATGCCAGCAGGGTTTTGACGCCCATGCGGCCAAGTTTGGAAGGGTCGGGAAGTGCAGATACGCCTCCAATGATCGAAAAGAGGACAAGAGGCACGGCGATGAACTTCAGCAATCGGATGAAAATAGTGCCAAATGGGTCGATCCAATCCTGGGTGAATTTATTCCAGCCCAGAGAACTCGATACAAAAGAGTATATGATGCCAATAACCAATCCTATGATGATCTTCCAGTGTAGTGGCAGTTTCTTCATGGATGCTTTGAATTTGCGAGCCCCCAAAATAGAGAAAATATAGTAAGCTATGTAAAATTTTTACAAGTACCGGTTTCAGTCGTTCCTCCGGAAGATGCTAAATAACAGCTCAAACCCTTGTTGGCCGCACCGCTCAAGGCTCCGAGGCGCAGCCCGATGAAATTATTGTCCGCTTTTTTGTAAATTCACCGGGGGGAGCCTTATTTTTGACCCTTGCATTTCAGATCCGGCTAAGAAAAGCCGGCTGGTGCAAAGAACCCCGGGCGCCCGGTTTATTGGGTGTTAGTTAGAAAAAAAGGACTTTATGGGTTGGTTCAAACGATTAAAGGACGGTATCCAAACGGCGACCAGAAACAAGAAAGAAGCTCCTGAAGGGTTGTGGTACCAGTGCAACAACTGCAAGGAAACTTCGACGATGAAGGAGCTCAAGGAGAATTTCTACAAATGCCCGCATTGTAACTACCACGTCCGAATTGGCTCCTACGATTACTTCGACCTCCTCTTCGACGGCAATTACGAGGAGCTGTTCGAGGAACTGATTTCCAAAGATTTCCTGGAATTTACCGATCTCAAGCCGTACACCGAACGCCTGGAAGAGGCCTGGAAAAAAACAGGCCTCGATGACGCGATCAGTGTCGCTAAAGGAAAAGTCAACCGCCGGCCTCTGGTCATTGCCGCCATGGATTTCAAATTCATCGGAGGATCTATGGGGTCAGTAGTCGGTGAAAAGATTGCCCGCGCTATTGACCATTGCCTCGAAACCCGTACGCCGCTTATGGTGATCTCTAAATCCGGAGGCGCCCGTATGATGGAATCGGCTTTTTCGCTCATGCAAATGGCGAAAACTTCTGCAAAATTATCTCAACTGGCTAAAGCCGGCATCCCTTATTTCGCTTTTCTGACCGATCCCACTACCGGTGGAGTTACCGCCTCTTTTGCAATGTTGGGGGACATTAATTTCGCCGAACCGGAATCGCTTATCGGATTTGCCGGGCCCCGGGTTATCAAGGAAACGATCAAGCGTGACCTGCCCGAAGGCTTCCAAACGGCTGAATTCCTTCTGGAACACGGCTTCCTGGATTTCATTGTTGACCGCAAAGACCTGAAGGAAACTATTTCCGACCTGCTCTATTTCTTCGATGCTAATTGAGCCCCTGTCATGCATAAATTCCTGAACCTTGAGGACATGCCGGAAAAAGAGATCCTGCCTGGCTTCACCGCTCGTTTTATCCATACGAATACGCTTACTATCGGCCATGTCCGCATTACAAAGGGGAGTGTGCTGCCCCAGCATCACCACGTACAGGAACAGGTGACCAATGTTATCCTGGGGGAACTGCAAATGACGGTAGGCGGGGAAACCCGGATTTGCAGGCCGGGTATGTCCGTTACCATCCCTTCCAACACCCCGCACGCCGCCCTCGCCCTGACGGATTGTTATGTGATCGATGTGTTCCAGCCGTCAAGGGAAGACTACAAATGACGTTCCGCCGATCTCCAGACAGGCGATTAGAAATGCATTCTTTAGACTCTGACTGCCCGTGGGGCGGCGTATCGATCCCGTCCGGAGAGGAGAGGAGTATGGGGCTAAACTGTATCTAGTCCGCCGAGGTCACCGATCCACCACCACCGTAAACGTACTCTCCATCGGATCAAGATTCTCCTTCAATACCTCGAAAAAGCCCCTTCCATACTTCAGATAAAAGCCCATGAAA
Organism: Lewinellaceae bacterium; assembly: GCA_020636215.1. GTDB lineage: Bacteria > Bacteroidota > Bacteroidia > Chitinophagales > Saprospiraceae > JACJYE01. The sequence goes on along the minus strand of JACJYG010000009.1, from coordinate 300,645 downwards.
TTATCGTAGCGCTCCTGTAGGCCATTTCCGGGGAAGAGCTTTTCTTTCAGAGCCCGCATCTGATTGATGGCCGTGTCGTGGCGTTGCTTCTCCGCCCGCATCAGCTTTGTCTCCAGTTGCTGCAGGCTGTTCATCTGCCGGGCGCCTTCGGCGGCGAAGGCTTTGACCAGGGTGGGGTCTACTTCTCCGGCTTTTCGCTCCACTTGTTTAAAGATGGCCTCCAGTTGTACTTTCTCTTCGGCCAGGCTAATCTCATTCTCCGTGTTTTCATGTACGTAGGCCTTTACCAATTCCTCGATATCCCGGAAAATATCGGCAACGCTGAGGTTTAGCTTTTCCAGGCGTTTGGCGTTTCCTCCGTCAATGAATAACACCGAGTTTCGACGCACCAGCATAGGGAAATTAAGGCCGAAGTGTTCGAACTGGCTTTTGCGTTCCAGCCAGTAGGCTAGTTCTCCACCTCCTCCGATATAAGCCAGATTGGGCAGAATAGCCTCCTGGAAGATTGGGCGCATCACCACATTAGGGCTGAAGCGCTCGGGATGCTGTTCAATTTCCTGCAGCAATTCTTCCCGGGAGAAGGAAAGCTCCGTATTTAACACCCTAAACCGTCCGGCTTCCTCCACAATGCGTTCCCGTTGGCCGGGCTGCAGGTAGAAAAAGTTGATCTCTCGGGGATAAGCCTGGCCGGAAAAGCCGGCTTTCTCCAATTCCGACTGGGCTTTTTCGACCAGCGCCTTGGATGGCTGTTCCAGTATCTCTTCCTTGATATAGGGTATAAACAATTGCTTGAAGCGCCGGTGGTTCATGTCAATGATTACCAGGCCATAAGCTTTGAATAATTCATTGGCCAGATGACGGGCGGCGCCGGAGTATTGGGCATGCTGCTCAACAGAGGCCTTTAGGATTTCGTAGAGCTCCCCGGCGCGCTCTGAGTCCCCTAGCACCTCTTTTACCTCCGCTAGTACCGGCTGCAGGCTATCCGTTTTCATCATACCCACCGGGCCGCTTTCCGCATTCTGCCAACTGATAGTCTTACCGAACAGATGCAGGTGATTGACTTCTTCAAAGTCGTGGTCCTCTCCGCCGGTAATGAAAACGGGAACAAAATTCTGAGTGGGATAACGCCGCCGCAGTTGTTCAGCCAGGTTAATGGCCGAGATCACCTTGTAAATGTAGTAGAGGGGGCCGGTGAACAAGCTTGGCTGATGGGCCGTTACGACAGTGAAAGTATTGTCCTGCCCAAGGGCCTGGATGTTTTTCAGGGTGGCCTCCGAGGGGGATAGCTCTTGATACTGTTCGGCCAAAACTTCTATCAAGGCCTGGCGGTTTATCGCTTTTTTCTTTTTATCCTGGATCACCTGGGCAAAGGCCTCCAGATTCACGTCGTATTTGTAAAAAGGCCGGAGTGCAGGTACTGCCAGAGCATAAGCCTGGTCTCGTTTGGAAAGATAAGGGACTTGGTCGTAGGTAAGCTGTTGGATCTCCATTCGTTGGCTTTCAGTTTAATTTTTATCTTTGAAATGTTCTATTGAAATGTTTCGGAAGCAGGGTTGGTTCAGCCACTTGCCGGAATTTATTTTTGTTCCGTGCCCAAAAAATGCAACAAGAAATCGTGTATGGAAAAATTCGTCCTCGCCCTCGATCAGGGAACTACCAGTTCCAGAGCCATTCTTTTTGACCGGGATGGCAACATCAAAGCCGTTGAGCAACAGGAGTTTACTCAATATTACCCACGGCCCGGATGGGTGGAACACGATCCCAATGAAATATGGAATAGTCAATTGAAAGTCGCTCAGGATGTACTGAATAAAAATGGCGTAAAACCGGAACAGGCCGCTGCGATCGGCATTACCAACCAGCGGGAAACGACTGTGGTGTGGGATCGGCTCACCGGAGAGCCCATCTACAATGCCATCGTCTGGCAGGACCGCCGCACCGCTTCTATCTGCGATCAACTCAAAGCAGCAGGGGAGGAACCCTACATCCGCGAAAATACCGGCCTGCTGGCCGACGCTTACTTCTCCGGCACCAAAGTGAAATGGATCCTGGATAATGTGGCCGGGGCCCGCGAAAAAGCAGATAAAGGAGAACTCTGCTTTGGCACCATCGACACCTGGCTGGTCTGGAAACTGACTGGCGGCCAGTCCTTTCTCACTGATTACACCAACGCCTCCCGCACCCTGCTTTTTAATATCAAAAAACTGGAATGGGATGCGCACCTGCTGTCCGTTTTGGGCATCCCCAGGAGCATGCTGCCGGAAGTTCGTAATTCCAGCGAAGTATACGCACAAACACAAGCCTCGTTGTTTGGCAGCCCCATTCCAATTGGTGGGATCGCCGGCGACCAGCAGGCGGCCTTGTTCGGGCAAGCTTGCTTTGTTAAAGGCATGGCAAAGAACACCTATGGCACCGGCTGTTTTATGCTGATGGCTACCGGCACGGAAGCAGTGATCTCCAAATCGGGCCTGATCACCACAATTGCCTGCCGGCTCGATGGAGGCCCGCAATACGCCCTGGAGGGTAGTGTGTTTATCGCCGGCGCTGCCGTCCAATGGCTGCGCGATGGGCTCAAGATTATCGACGAATCACCAGATTCGGAATACTACGCCATGAAAGTCCCACATACCGATGGGGTCTACGTGGTGCCCGCTTTTGCCGGCCTGGGCGCACCCTATTGGGATATGTACGCCCGGGGCGCTATCTTTGGCCTTACCAGAGGCACCTCCAAGGCGCACATCATCCGGGCTACTCTGGAATCACTGGCCTACCAAACCAAGGACGTGCTGGAGGCTATGGAAAAGGATGCCGGCGTACCACTGAAAACGCTGCGGGTGGACGGTGGCGCTTGCGCCAACAACCTCCTGATGCAGTTCCAGGCGGATATCCTGGGCGCACAGGTGGAGCGCCCCAGGATCATCGAAACGACCGCCCTCGGCGCCGCTTACCTGGCCGGCCTGGCCACCGGCTTCTGGAAACCAGAGGACCTCACTGCCAAATGGCAACTCGATGCCGCTTTCTCTCCTTCTATGCTGGAAACGGAGCGCATGCGACTCTATAAGGGTTGGCAAAAAGCAGTAAGCCGGGCGATGGATTGGGAAAAGGAATAATCAGTAGGCCGGAAGGTCTTAAGGTCAGTAGGTCAGTAGGTCTTAAGGTCGGGAGGTCAGTAGGTCAGTAGGTCAGTAGGTCGGGAGGTCAGTAGGTCGGAAGGTCAGTAGGTCGGAAGGTCAGTAGGTTGGGAGTTTTCAAATAACTGTGTCAAATCCTCCACCATAATCAGGGAAGCTTTAATTTTATTGAGGTTTCGGGGTGCTTAAACTTTACCCGGCCCTCAAGGACGGGACACGAACTCACGAACACTCCCACAAGACAACAAGACCAACAAGACAACAAGACAAACAAGACGAACAAGACAAACAAGACGAACAAGACACACAAGACACACAAGACAAACAAGACGAACAAGACACACAAGACAAACAAGACGAACAAGACACACAAGACAAACAAGACGAACAAGACACACAAGACAACAAGACACACAAGACAACAAGACGAACAAGACACACAAGACATAAAACCACCTTGTCAACCACCAAAATCACCATAGAACAACTGTTGAACCGGGAAAGCGGTAGGGTGCTCTTCGACGTGCGCACCCCGGCTGAGTACGCCCAGGGGCATATTCCCGGCGCGTTGAACCTGCCGTTGTTTTCCAATGAGGAACGGGCTGAGGTGGGGACTATCTACAAGCAGGCTGATCCGCAGCAAGCCTTTCTCAAAGGGCTGGATTTTGTTGGGCCCAAAATGCGCCATTTTGTGGAAGAAGCCCGCCGCCTGGGGCCGACAGGAAAAATAGCGGTGCATTGTTGGCGGGGCGGGCAGCGCAGTAGCAGCATGGGCTGGCTCTTGAACCTGGCGGGCATGGATGTTGAAGTCGTCATTGGAGGCTATAAAGCCTACCGCAATTATATCCTTCAGCAATTTTCAGAACGGCCAGCCAATTTGGTCATTGTAGGAGGAGAGACTGGTTCCGGAAAGACGGAAGTAATCCAGGCTTTGCAAAAACTGGGCGAGCAGGTGATCGACCTGGAAGGCCTGGCGCACCATAAGGGGTCTGCATTTGGCGCCTTGGGAGAAAGCAGTCAGCCCACAGTAGAACAATTTGAAAACGATTTATTCAAAACATTCCAGCAGTGTGACCCCGGACGGCCAATCTGGCTGGAAAACGAGAGCAAGCCCATCGGGAGGGTCTATATCCCGGATGGGGTTTGGAAAAGAATCCTGGAAGCACCTTTGCTGGCGCTGCAGGTTCCATTCGAAAACAGGGTTAACCGGTTGGTGGAAGTTTATGCCCAATTTCCAAAGGAGCACCTTATTTCATCCTTTGAAAAGATCGGCAAACGCCTGGGCGGGCAACACCTGAAAGCGGCCCTGGAAGCGCTGGCCATCGACGATTATGCCGAAGCCGCCCGAATTGGGTTGCGGTACTACGACAAGGCCTACAACCACCACACCCTGAGTAAACGGGATCATTCCCGGATTTTTTACATTCCTACGGAAAATACCGAACCGGCCAAAACCGCGCGGGAACTAATAGCGTTTGCTGAAAAAAACAATTTATGCAATTGGTAGAATATAAACTGACCCAATATAGCCACGGCGCCGGCTGCGGTTGTAAGATCGCCCCCAAAGTGCTGGATGAGATCCTGCAGTACCAATCCGAAAAATTTCACTTCCCTCAATTGTTAGTCGGCAATGACGAGCGCGACGACGCTGCCGTTTACGACCTGGGCGACGGCACGGCCATCGTTAGCACCACCGATTTTTTCATGCCGATCGTGGACGATCCTGAAGATTTCGGCCGCATTGCTTCGGTAAACGCCATCAGTGACATTTACGCCATGGGTGGCACCCCTTTGGTGGCCATTGCCATCCTGGGCTGGCCTATCGATAAGTTGCCACCGGATGTGGCCAACCGGGTAGTGGAAGGCAGCCGTAAAGCCTGTGCCGAAGCCGGTATTCCCCTGGCCGGCGGCCATAGCATCGACAGTCCCGAGCCTATCTTCGGCCTGGCTGTAACGGGACGCGTGCAAAAGGAATACCTCAAGGAAAATGGCGGCGCAACTCCCGGCGCAAAGCTTTTTCTTACCAAACCCCTTGGCGTAGGCATCCTCACCACTGCCCAGAAGAAAAACAAGCTCCATGCCGAGCACCACAACCTGGCCCGCAACAGCATGGTGCAACTGAATCGGGTAGGGGAAGTGTTTGGGAAATTGCCTTACATCCAGGCCATGACCGATGTGACCGGCTTCGGCCTGCTGGGCCACCTTACCGAAATGTGCGAAGCCAGCAACGTTACTGCTGTTGTTGAATTCGAGAAAGTTCCCTTCATGGACCGCAGCATCCTGGGCCACTACCTCGACGAAGGCTGCATCCCCGGCGGCACCCACCGCAACTGGGCTAGTTATGGCCATAAAGTCGCCGAGTTGCCGGACCGCCAGCGCTTTCTCCTCTGCGATCCGCAGACGAGCGGCGGGCTGCTGGTAGCGGTAAGCCCGGAGTCTGAAACGGCATTTTTGGAAGTTGCTTTGGAGCAGGGGTTTATCCTGGAGGCGCTGGGGTATATCACGAAGCGGGAGGAGAAATTGGTGCGGGTGGTGTGAGTATCACATTCTCTCAAAACTTCCCATTCACCGGCTTCTCCTTTTCCAGGTAAATATCCCCGAAGGTGACAGATATAGTAATGCTGGGGTAATATTCCTGTTTGGGTTTTACCTCCACTTTTTTTAAGGACTCCGTATTGGATAAAAAGTTCATCCGCAGGTCGCCGGGGTAGTTGATCTGGCCTTCCTGGGCGGTGAGCAGGAAACCGAAGTCGCCAAGTTTGGGGTCAAAGAGGTAGACATCGCTTTTCTCGGCTTTGATGTTGAGGTCGAGCAGGCCGGTGGTGGAGAGGATGCGGATGGCGCCGTACTGCGCCTCGATATTGTAACGGCCTTTGATGTCTTCGAGCGTAATGTCCGACCGCCGGGAATTGATGGTGACATCGCCGCTTAGCGTTCTTCCGATGATATCTCCGAAGCGGGTGCGGAGGTCGATGGCGCCCTGTACATTATCCAGGCCTACCTTACTGAATTCGCCGAAAAATCGGAAGCTTTTGGTCAGGTTGGCCACGTTGGAAACGCCGAAGTAGTTCTTGAGGTAGACCGGGCAATCAGCTGGAACCAGAATGGTGTAGCGGGCCTCCAGATTGGATGCTGGCTTGGCTTCCCCTTCTGCTATCCCGATATAGTTGCGCAGGTAGATCTTGTTGCGCACTCGCTCGGCCAGGAATTTCATCTTCTCCAGGTCGGCTTCGGCGGTGGCTTTGTCCGGGTGACGGGCGATAAGTTCCATTCGGACTGAAATTTCCGCCTTGTCCCAGGTTCCGATCGATACCTCGGCTTTCTCTCCCTCGATATTGACCTCATAACCAGCCTTATAAGCGAAAGTTTTTTCCAACCGTTTGGTGATGACGTGCAGGTCGGCCCCCTGGCCGGATAGCAAGCTCGAGGCGTAGATTAGAAAGGCGCTGGTTAGAAGGGGAATGCAGTGGTTCATTTTCATATCTGTATTACCATTTGCTTAGCCAATGCAGACCGTTCCCGCTCAATTTCGCTGAGCTGGCGGATCAGGCGGCCATCTTTACCGTAGCGTTCCATTATTTCCACTACTTCTGCTTTGGCTTCGTTCAATTCCTTCCATTCTACGAGTAGAGATTGATAGGCCGGATCCTGGCGGGCTACCGGATCCTGGGAGAATTGATCTACTGCCTTTTTCAGGGCGGGCTCGTCTTCATCCCAATCGTTCTCGAAAAGGGTAGGGTTGGAGCCGGTTGTCGTCTCGTACGCATAGCTGACTTCGAAAGGGCTATCGGGGCTGGGCCAAAGAAACCAGGCGATGGATAATAGCACCACTGCCGCCGCAGCTGCGCTCGCCCAGCTAATGGCGCGCAGGCGCGGCGCTTTACGATTGACGTCAGGTAGTTCCGCTTCGATCGTCTCCCAGAGGCTTTCCGGCGGGGAATAGGCCGGTAGTTGCGCCAGGGCCTCCCGGAGCGCTTGTTCCTGCTCCATTTGGCCCAGTGCCGCTTCGATATCAGCCCATACGGTATCCGGCGGGCGATAGGCCGGCAATTGGCGGATCGCTGCTTTCAGAACCTCCGGATTTTGTTCTTTGCTGTTCATTGCCCAAGGATTTTACTGATGGATTCGCGCAGCCTTTTTTTGGCGTAAAATAACTGGGACTTGGAAGTGCCCACTGAAATGCCCAGCATTTCGGCCACCTCTTTATGGGGATAACCTTCCACTTCTACGAGTACAAAAACAGCCCGGTATCCTTCCGGGAGCGCCTGGATCGCCTTTTCGAGATACTCCACATCCAGCCGGTGTCCCCAGTCGATGGCGTCATTTTGCTGATGGTTTTCAAGTGGTTCGAAATGGGGTTCGCGTTTGATTCGGCTGAGGGCGGTCCGGATGACGATAGATTTGATCCAGGCGCCGAGGGTGGACTCCCGCCGAAAGCCGGGAAGCGCCCGGAAAACCTTGATAAAGGCTTCCTGCAGCACATCGTTGGCCAGTTCAAAATCAGAGGTGATCCGGTATGCCGCCGTATACATGGCCTTGGAATAGCGGTCGTATAACTGCTTCTGCGCCAGGCGGTCATTGGCGAGGCATCCATCAATTAATTCAGCTTCCGTCATGCTAATCGTGGCGTAGGCCATGTGGCTGGAATTCCGTTATTTACAGTAAGGACTACCCATGGCCATGGCTTGGTTGTATGGTGGGTGGAATATTTAGAATGCGAGAATGGGAGAATGCGAGAATGGAATATTTAGAATGCGAGAATGGGAGAGGGAGAATGCGATAATTGGGATTCGAGGAATTTACTCATTCACGCATTCTTGCATTCACACATTCTTGCATTCACGCATTCTTGCATTCACGCATTACCTTTTGCCGAACAAATACCCCAGCGAGAACAACCACCTTGATGGCGGATCCCCCAGATCATAGGTCTTGTCGTAAAAGGTGATATGGTCTCCGAATTTGGTGAAATTCCCTTCGTAGCGCGCATCCAGCATGAAATTCCAGATATCGAGCCCCAGGCCGGCGATCCAGCCGAAGGTAGCTTTCTGGAAGTCCTGTTTGTAGCCTTCATAGTCGGTAAGGCCGGAAGTGCTGTTGAGGAAGATATGGGCTTCCGGGCCAGCCTGAAGCCGCAAGGGGCCCAGTCGATAGCCCACTATGAACGGAATATCCAGATTCTGGTATTTTTCAGATTTAATAGTCGTTGGCGCAGTCGGGTCAGTTAAATCCTCCACGCGGTAATCCACTTTATTGGAATTGAATAACACTTCAGGCTGAAGGAGCAGCCGCTTTCCAAGACTGGCCTGTATGACCAGGCCGCCCTGCAGGCCAAAGTGGGCTTCATCTACCGCCAGCTTGAGGTAATCCAGGCCGCCGGGGCCAACCACCGTGGCGGGGGCCACCTGGAGGTCGGATGTACTGAGCCCGGCGCGCAGGCCGATCCGGAGTTGAGCGTATGCGGGCGCCAGCGACAGCAGGCAGGCTAGAAATACTATTACCTTTTTCATGGGCTTTCCATTTTATATAATTATGAACAAAGAAGCTTTTTAAAAGATAGGGCTTGCAACAAATACTTTCCATTTTTTTTAACCACAATTTTGGGCTATTATTGTTGTTTTCAGCAAAGCAACAACGCATGGAAGTAAAACAGGTGGCATTCGCCGGCAGCTACCCCACAGAAACACAATGCCCCCGCGATGGAAAACCGGAATACGCTTTTATCGGGCGGTCCAATGTCGGAAAGTCCTCTTTGATCAACCTGCTGACCGAGCGTAAAAACCTTGCCCACACCTCCAAGACTCCCGGAAAAACGCAGTTGCTGAACTTTTTCCTGGTCAATGGTGACTGGTATCTGGTAGACTTGCCGGGCTATGGCTACGCGCGCATTTCAAAAGGGAAGCGCCGGCAATGGGAGATCATGATCCAGGGCTATCTTTCAAAGCGAGCCAGCCTGCAGTGCGCTTTCATTTTGGTGGATGCCAATATTCCGCCCCAGCAACTGGACATCGAGTTCATCAACTGGCTCGGCGAGAAGCAGATCCCTTTTGTTATCGTTTTCACTAAATCAGACCGCCTCAAACCGGAAGAATTAGAGGCCAATATCAATCAGGTCCAGCAGGCCCTGCTGGAGCATTGGAATGAACTGCCCCAACAATTCATCACTTCAGCAGTGGGAAGGGAAGGAAGAGAAGATATTCTGCAATTCATAGACGGCATCAATAAAAAATTCTACGAAACTTATTGAATTATGGCCAAGAAGCCCGAAGCCTTGTACCCACATGTTATTCCCAATATAGAGGACTGGCCGATCTATAAACTCAGCGAAGACCGGCGCAATTTTATCCAGGAGATCGGTGAATTCACCCTGGAGCGCCTCATGGCGCAGCCGTCTGGTGAACTCACCGATATGATCTCAAAAACGATCTACCAGGAGCGTATCCGGATGAAGGAAGAGCCCTGGAAAGTCGATCCGCCCAACGAACGCCAGTTCTGGCGGAAAATTCAAAAAAAACTGGTAGGCCAGTCCCTGGACCGGAGCAAGGAAGAATCCCGAAAGACGAACGAAGAGATTCTGCGGCGGATCATCCACCGTTATGCAGAAGAGATCGTAGGGACTTTCCGGGTCGGCACCTTCCTCTTTGCCCGCCGCTTTCTGACACTTTTCTTTACCCGCCTTCTGAATACAGCGGCCAGCCGGAACTGGAGAGGCCTGTGGGGGTCCAAATACCGCCTTCAGGACCGCTTGCTGGTGAAAGGGCAGGTAGAGCAAGTTCGGAAGCTGATCCAGGCCGGCACCGTCGTTATTGTCCCCACGCACTTCAGTAACCTGGATTCTATCCTCATTGGTTATGCAATGGACGCTTTCGCTGGTTTGCCCTCCTTTTCCTACGGCGCCGGCCTAAACCTCTACAATACCGGATATACGGCTTACTTCATGAACCGTTTGGGGGCTTACCGGGTGGACCGCCGCAAGAAGAACCACATTTATCTGGAAACGCTGAAGGCCATGTCTAACCTCTCCATCCAACGTGGCGTCAACAGCTTGTTTTTTCCGGGTGGCACCCGTTCCCGTTCCGGAGCTATGGAGACAAAGCTAAAACTTGGACTGATGAGCACGGTGCTGGAAGCTCAGCGGGCTATGCTTCAAAATGGCCAAAACCGAAAGATATTTGTTGTACCCCTGATCACCAGTTATCACTTCGTGCTGGAAGCACAGTTCCTGATCGAGCAACACCTCAAACGGATCGGTAAGGAGCGCTATATTCGCGCAAAAGACGATTTTTATAGTGTTCGAAAACAATTAAAATTCGCCTGGCGGTTCTTCTCTCAAGGCAACGATATTACCCTGTCATTCGGCCAGCCACTTGACGTGCTGGGCAACCCGGTTGATGAAAATGGCAACAGCTATGACCAACATGGCAGCCTGATCCAGATCAAGGACTATTTTCTTTCCAACGGCCAGGTCGTTCAGGATTTGCAGCGAGAATCGGAGTATACCAAAATGCTGGGGGATAAGATCGTAGAACGTTACTTCAAGGACAATATCGTGCTCACCAGCCATTTGGTATCTTTTACTGCTTTTGAGTTATTGAAAAATCAAAACAGCAAGCTTGACCTCTATGGCATTCTACGCCTTCCTACCGATGATTACGTTTTTCCCATGGAAGCCCTCCGCGATGTCGTCAACCAGCTTCAGAAGGTGCTCATTCAAATGGAAAAAGAGGGCGCCGTTAAACTTTCCGAGCAAATCCACTGGGAAACAGAAAATTTGATCCGGGATGGGGTGGAGCGCCTGGGCACCTACCATTTGGCGAAGCCTTTGGTGTTCAATAAAAAAAGGGAGATCGTCAGTGAGAGCTTTAAGGTATTATACTATTACCACAACCGCCTGGAAGGGTATAAGCTGGAGCGGAAGATCAAATGGAAGAAATACGAGATGGAAATGGTCTAAAGCCCTGTTTTTATGTTGAAGAACTTATTTCTTTCCGAGCGGAACATGATGGTGGCTATTTTGATCAATGCCGTTATCATTTTTACAATGTACTTTCCAGCATATCGCGAGGACCCCTTGCTGGAAATAATTGACCACCTGTTTATCGTATTCTTCCTGGTTGAAGCTGTAGTAAAGATCTGGGTGCTTAAACCCAACAAATACTTCGAGAACGGTTGGAATCGATTTGATTTCGCTATTATCATCGGAAGCCTACCGTCTTTACTGGTGCAAATTGTGCCCATTCCCGATACTTCCCTGCTGCTTATCCTTCGCCTATTTCGCCTGGTGCGGCTGGTGCGGTTCATTCGGTTTGTCCCGCACCTGAGTAAGATCATGGCGGGCCTTGCGCGTGCTTTGAAGGCTTCCCTGTTCGTTCTTCTCGCCCTTGTTTTTCTAAATGTTCTGCTGGCGATTTTTACCTGCCATTTTTATGCGGATATTGCGCCGCAGTATTTTGGAGACCCGCTGATTTCATCCTATTCCATTTTTCAGATGTTTACAGTGGAAGGCTGGAATGAGATTCCAGCGGCTATTGCGGTGCATGTGGAGGAAAACGGGACGGATAGCACCATTTTCAACAGCTCTTTTATCATTGGGGCCACGCGTTTTTATTTTGTACTGGTTGTTTTGATCGGAGGCGTTTTTGGTATGTCCCTGGCCAACGCCGTTTTTGTGGATGAAATGACGATGGACAACACAGATGTTATCGAAAGCAAGATCGACCGCCTGCAACAGGAATTAACGGAACTGAAACAATTGCTCGCGCAGGGCCGTAAATAAATAAAAAACCACAAAAGCTTGAATTTCATAGTTTTTGACCTGGAAGCTACCTGCTGGGAAGGCCGTCCGCCTTCCAAGGTTCAGGAAATTATAGAGATCGGGGCTGTCCGCCTCAATCCCTATGGAGAAGTGACCGGCACTTTTAATAAATTCATACGCCCCATTCTAAACCCCTTCCTCTCTCATTTCTGCCGGCAATTGACGTCTATCGAACAGCACAATATTGACCGGGCCAATGGATTCTCAGAAGTGATTGAACAATTCCAGGATTGGGCTGAGATTTTCGACGAAGATTACCTGCTGTGCTCCTGGGGCAATTTCGACCGCAAAATGCTTATCCAGGATTGCCAGCTTCACGACCTGGAATACGATTGGGCCGAACAGCACATCAACCTCAAACGACAGTACCAGGAATTAAAACGCCTTCGGAAATCACGAGGCCTCCGTTCAGCGGTCACCGCCGAAGGTTTTGAATTTACCGGAATACACCATCGAGGCATCGATGATGCCGAAAACCTGGCTAAGATATTTGCCAAATACCTGGACGTGTGGCGGTATTGAGGTTTCCTTAACGCTTAATCCCCAGTAAGTCATACAACATTTTTCCATCCATTTCCCGTACTTTTCCCCATTCGATATCCTGGAGTTCCAATTTTTCAATTTTGAACCGGATAAGGCGGAGCACCGGAAAGCCTACTGCAGCGCACATTCGGCGCACCTGGCGGTTTTTCCCTTCTTTTAATTCGAGTTCGATCCAGGAATCGGGTACGCTCTTGCGGTAGCGGATGGGCGGGTCGCGTTCGGGGATACCCGGCGCTTGCAGCAGCAGGCGGGCGCGGGCGGGTAGGGTGGTGTGGCTGGTTTTTCCGAGCCGTATTGAAACACCATTTTGTAGGTGAGCCAAAGCTTCCTGGCCGGGGATGCCTTCTACTTGCACCAGGTAGGTGCGCCGGTGTGCATGAGTGGGGTCGAGAAGGAGATGGTTCAGCTTCTTGTCATTGGTAACGATCAACAACCCTTCACTATCCCGGTCTAACCGCCCCAGGGGATAAACATCCGGCGGAAAACGGAACAGGTCGCCGAGTGTCCGGTGGTGAGGCTCCTCCCGGGTGAACTGGCTCAGTACGCCATAGGGCTTGTTTAGAATAAAATAGCGGCGCATAGAGGAAGGGGCTTATGTTTGAATTGCAATATTGTAAAATTGCCCACCAGGCCCCATCAGACATTAAACCTAAAGTGCATTACATCGCCATCCTCTACGACATATTCTTTACCTTCCACTGCCATTTTACCAGCTTCTTTAACCGCCTGTTCGGAACCATATTTGATATAGTCTGCGTATTTAATTACTTCGGCGCGGATGAAGCCTTTCTCAAAGTCCGTATGGATAACGCCGGCGGCCTGCGGGGCCTTCCACCCGCGTTGGATGGTCCAGGCGCGCACTTCTTTTTCACCGGCGGTGAAGTAGGTAATCAGGTTCAGCAGGTGATAGCTTGCGTGAATGAGTTTATTAACGCCCGGCTCCTCGAGCCCCATGGCTTCCAGGAATTCCTGGCGTTCTTCTTTGCTCTCCAATTGGGCGATATCCGCTTCGATGCCGGCGCTGATCCAGATGATCTCGGCATTATCGCCATTGACCGCCTGGGTAAAGGCCTGGGTAAACTGATTGCCCGTATGTACCGAGTCTTCGTCGACATTGAGGACGTAAAGGACCGGTTTGGCGGTCAGCAGGAACATCTCCTTGATGAGGGCTTTGCCGTCATCATCCAGATCCAGATTGCGGGCGGGAACCTCTTCTTCCATCTTTTCCTTGATATGTTCGGCTATGCCCACCAATTTCTGGTCTTCCTTTTTACCGCTCTTGGCCTGTTTGCGCAAGCGCTCCAACCGTTTCTCCACCGTTTCCAGGTCTTTAAAGAGTAATTCCATGTCGATCACCTCCTTATCGCGAACCGGGTCGACGTTACCATCGACGTGCACGACGTTGGGATCTTCGAAACAGCGGATAACGTGAATGATGGCATCGACTTCCCGGATATTAGCCAGGAATTGGTTGCCCAGGCCTTCTCCCTTGCTGGCTCCTTTGATCAGGCCGGCAATATCCAGTATTTCGATGGTGGTTGGCAACAGGTTTTTGGGGTTAACCAATTCTTTCAGTTTATCCAGCCGCTTGTCCGGTACGGTGATTACCCCGATATTGGGGTCTTTAGTAGCGAACGGATAGTTGGCTGCCAGAGCTTTAGCGGAAGTCAGCGCATTGAAAAGGGTTGATTTGCCAACGTTCGGAAGGCCGACAATGCCACACTTAAGTCCCATATCTCGATTGATTAAGATAAACCGGCCAGGGCCGGCATTATTTTTTTGCGGCGCAAATATAAAAATGTTTCCGCCACATTGGTGAAATGCGGAAACCAAAGTTGCTTTGTGGTTGTATAGAAAAAACACATAATTGCAGAAGCATGAATTTTTTGGCCCACCTTTTCCTCTCCTGTGACAGTGAAGATCTGCTGCTTGGCAATTTCCTGGCGGATTATGTAGATAACGCCACGGTGCGGGAATACTCGGCGCCCATCCAGGATGGCGTTCAATTACACCGAAAAATAGATTCTTTTACGGATACGCACCCCGAGGTGCTGAGCGGCGTGCGCCGGCTCTACGACAAACATGGAAAATATGCTCCGGTAGTGGTCGATGTGTTTTATGATTATTTCCTGGCCATTAACTGGCCCGCATACTCCGAACAGCCATTGGCGGAGTTCACCCAAGGCGTTTACCGCATATTGGAAAAACATATCGACATGATGCCGCCACCCCTTCAACGACGCCTTCCTCTGATGATCGCTGATGACTGGTTACAGGCTTACGGCTCCCACAATGGTATCGATTATACTTTTTACCGGATGCAACAACGTGTCAGCCGCCCGGAATACCTTGAAGGCGCCCTTGACAGCCTGATCAGGGATTTCGAACCGCTCAACCTGGAATTCAATCGTTTTTTCCCCGATGTGATCGGTTTTGTTAAAGGGGAGTGTTTATGTTAGCCCCCTGTTGTCCGTTAATCGCTATCCCTCGAAATGCAGCGAAAAAGTAAAGGTACGGGAGAGCAGCTTTTCCAGCACCGTCGACTCTTCTAGGTTCTCGTTGTAGATCAGCGTATTGCCAATACCTTGAGAGACCTTAAACTCCGGGGAAAAAATAAAGAAAGGGAAGAAAAACTGTATGCCGGCGCCATATTCCAAAGAAAAATCATTGGGAGATATTTTTACCAGGGTTTCAGCTTGCCGGCTACGGGAGTCGCTGGCCACATCGAAGCCGTATTTTACGCCGGCGATGATGAATAGGCGCATATCCTTGTAAGGGGCGGATTTGTAGCGGATGTGGAAGGGCATTTCCACGAGTACGGCCTCCACCCGGCGTTGACTGAAATTGGCCAGCCGGCCGGTTTTGGTGTATTCAATGTTACGTTCGGCGAAAGAGAGGGTGGGCATAAATCGAAAGTCGAAGTTCTCGCCCATTTTTAGATTGGTAACGATTCCGAGGTTGAACCCCGGCCCTGTAACGGATTCTATACTGCGGATGCTATCGCTTTCCAGGAACCCTTTTGACCGGAAGGGTTTAAAAGAGGAGGTATTGTATCCCAGCGTGATGCCGAAATAATAGTCCTTTTGCTGGAAGTCATAATAGTTGTAATTGCCTGAGCTGTAACGCTGAGCCGAAAGGGCCGGAGCAAAAGCCAGGGCGAGGAAGAAAAGTGCTATTTTTCCCCTGTGTAGATGGAACAGATCCCTAAGGTAAGTGGTATGCATCGGTTCGATTTGTATCCGGTTTTTTCCAAGATGTTTATGAAATCCTGCCCGTCCGGGAAAGCTTGTACCGATTCGTAGAGATAACGGTAGGCTTTCGGGTCCTTCGAAGTCAGTTTGCCGATCGTCGGCAGAATATAGCGAAAATAAGAATTATACAGTTGTTTGAAAGGGAAGAGCCGGGGCTTGGAAAACTCCAAAATGACAGCCTTGCCTCCTGGCTTCAGTACTCTCCGCATTTCCTTCAACCCCTTGTCCAGGTTTTCAAAATTCCGCACTCCAAAAGCAACGGTGACTGCATCAAACGTATTGTCTTCAAATGGAAGATTCTCCGAGTCGCCCTGCGTTAATTCAATCAATCCATCCAGGTGGCGGCGCAGGACTTTGGAGCGGCCGATTTCCAGCATTTCATTGGATAGGTCCAGCCCGACAATACGGTTTGGCTGAAGCTGCCGGGCTGCTTCCAATGCAAGGTCGGCCGTGCCGGTAGCTACATCGAGCAGCACTTCTGTCTGGTGGCCCGCCAATTGACGGATAGCCCGCTTGCGCCAGAGGGTGTCGATGCCCAGCGAAAGGAAACGATTGAGAAAATCGTAGTAGGGCGCAATCCCGTCAAACATGCGCCCGACCTGCGTTTTCTTACTGTCTTCCTGGCTGTAAGGTTTCACTTCCTGTGGCATGTCCAATTTTTTTTGCAAAGATAAATTTTCAATGGATAGTACAAGTAACGGCATTCCAACAACTTCTCCTCAGGCTTGTTCTAATAATGCAAAACTAACAGGGAAATTGGTGCTTTTTTCTTATCTTTGCCTGTCTTTTAAAAAACGCTTCCCCCGCCATATTGAATAGGGGAAATTTGTAAAGCAACAACAGCGTAAATGTCTTTGAAACAGCGTATTATACCTGTCAACATCGAGGATCAGATGAAGTCGGCCTATATCGATTATTCGATGTCCGTTATCGTCTCGAGAGCCTTGCCCGATGTTAGAGATGGATTGAAGCCGGTGCACCGCAGGGTGCTCTATGGTATGTCGGATTTAGGGCTTACCTACAACAAAGCCCACAAGAAATCAGCCCGTATTGTTGGTGAGGTACTGGGTAAATACCATCCCCATGGCGACACTTCCGTTTACGATACCATGGTGCGTATGGCCCAAACCTGGTCTTTACGTTACCCCCTGGTCGATGGCCAGGGTAACTTTGGATCGATGGACGGCGACAGCCCGGCGGCCATGCGTTACACTGAAGCCCGCTTGCGCCGTATCGCCGATGATATGCTGGCGGATATCAACAAAGAGACGGTTGATTTCGCACTCAACTTTGACGACTCGCTGGAAGAACCAACCGTTCTGCCGACCAAGGTGCCTAACCTGCTCATCAATGGTGCTTCCGGGATTGCAGTCGGGATGGCTACCAACATGATGCCACACAATCTCTCGGAAGTGGTGGATGGCATCGTCGCCACCGTGAAAAACCCGGATATTACCATAGAGGAACTGATGCAGCACATCAAAGCGCCTGATTTTCCCACCGGTGGCATTATTTATGGCTATCAAGGCGTCCGCGATGCTTTTGAAACCGGCCGTGGCCGGATCATTGTGCGCGGTAAGGCGGAGATACAGGTTGCAGATAACGGGCGGGAGGCCATCATTATCTCAGAGATACCGTACCAGGTCAACAAAGCAACGCTGGTTGCCAAAATTGCCGAACTGGTCAATGAGAAAAAAATAAATGGCATTTCCGATGTCCGGGATGAATCAGACCGGGATGGCCTGCGTATCGTCGTGGAAGTCAGGCGAGATGCTATGGCGAATGTCGTCCTTAGCCACCTTTATAAATATACGTACCTGCAATCTTCCTTCGGGGTCAACAACGTCGCTCTGGTGAATGGCCGGCCGCGGACGCTCAACCTGAAAGATATCATCCGGGAGTTCATCAAATTCCGGATCGAGGTTATTATCCGCCGTACTCGATTTGACCTCAAAAAAGCCATTTCCCGGGCACATATCCTGGTTGGCCTGTTAATCGCGTTGGATTATCTGGATCAGGTCATCGACCTTATTCGTGCCTCATCGACCCCTGAAGAGGCCCGCGAAGGCCTGATGCGGGGTGACTTTATTGATGATAAGGATGCTTTCTGGGCCAAATTCCGGACCCTGATCGAGGAAGCCGATACGGAAGATTATCCTCGTGAAGCATCCAATGTCTTGTCCGATGGCCAGGCCCGCGCCATTCTGGATATGCGCCTGCAAAAATTGACTGGGTTGGAGCGGGATAAGATCAAGGAAGAATACGATGAGATACAGAAGCGTATCGCCCACCTTCGTGCTATCCTTGAAAGCGAGGAACTACAGAAGGAGATTGTGATTGAGGAATTGGGTGAGGTCAAAGAAAAATATGGAGATGAGCGCCGTACCGAGATCAGTTATGCCGGTGGGGAGATCAGCATTGAAGATATGATTCCGGACGAAGGGGTTGTCGTTACAATTTCTCACCTGGGCTATATCAAACGGACACCGGTAACTGAATACCGCACACAGGGCCGGGGCGGCCGGGGTTCCCGGGGGAGTAAAACCAGGGATGCAGATTTCATCGAGCAATTTTTTGTGGCCACTACGCATAATTACCTGCTCTTGTTTACCGAACAGGGCAAGTGCTATTGGTTGCGTGTTTACGAGATACCAGAAGCGTCCAAAGACTCTGCCGGACGGGTCATTCAGAACATCCTTTCCATTCCTCAGGACGATAAGGTGAAGGCGTTCATTATTATCGAAGACCTCACGGACGAAGACTTTTACAACAACCACTACATTGTCTTCTGTACCAGGCAGGGCATGATCAAGAAGACTTCCGTTGAAGCTTATACCCGGCCAAGGGCCGGGGGGATTGCTGCTATTACCATAAACGAAGGAGACCAATTGCTGGAAGCACGCCTGACGAATGGCCAGAACGAAATTTTTATTGCAAACCGCAGTGGAAACGCCATTCGGTTCAATGAATCAACTGTTCGGAGTATGGGGCGGACCGCCGCCGGCGTTCGCGCCATCTCCCTCGATCAAGACGGCAAGGACTACGTCGTTGGAATGGTTTGTATCGATCCTTCCGATGAAGAAGTGACCATTCTGGTTATTTCTGAAAAAGGAATGGGCAAGCGGACAGACTTTTCGGAGTATCGCCTGACCAACCGCGGAGGCAAAGGGGTGAAAACGCTTCAGGTGACTGATAAAACTGGCGGTGTTGTGACCATCAAAGCCGTTAAAGAAGAGGATGACCTGATGATTACTAACCGTTCTGGAATTGTTATTCGTATGGAGGTGTCAGATATCCGGGTGCAGGGCCGGGCCACCCAGGGGGTTCGCCTTATTCGCCTGGATCCTGAGGATGAGATCGCAGATGTCGCTATCGTCCGGGAAGAAGACACCGAAGATGGGTTTGATGCAGAGGCGCCGGCGGAAGGCGAAGCTTAAATAAGCCTGGTGCGGAGGCTTTATCTTTCATAGCCTAACGGAGGAAGGAGGTATGGAGAAAAATTTTAACATTTTGTAAATACCTCTTTGCGCCTAAATGACGTCAAAAGTGTAGATTTGTCTAAATAAAAACAAAATTCCACTATGAAGAAACTGATTTTGGGTTTCATCGCCCTTTTGCTGATCACGGCATTGAATGCACAAGATGGAATAAAGGCCCAGCGTCAGGCAGCCAAAGCGCTTGGTTCTTTTAATCTCGACCCTACCAACAACAAGGAAAAACTGAAAGAAGCAGTTGACGAGATAATGGTTGCCGAGAAGGATCCTGAAGCTGGCAAAATGGCCAAGACCTGGGTGACGAAAGGGGAGATATACAATGAGATAGCCAACCAGATTGTGGCTATCCGCCAATTAGGTATTGGTGATGAAAAAAGCTTGCCGCAGGTGGAGCACCCTGCCCAGCAGGCTGCCGAAGCCTTTATGAAGGCCTTCGAACTGGCAGAAAAAAAATACGAACAAAAGGATGCTTTGAAAGGCATGCAAATTGCTCAGGGTAACCTCAGCAATATGGGCATCTACATGTACGAAGCCGGTGACTATGCCGGTGCGTTCACCAACTTTAAGGAAGTGGTGGATATCCACGATATTCTGAAAAATAATAAAGAGAAAAGCGCGCTGGACGCAGAGGATGACCTCAATAACCAACTGTATATTACAGGCCTGGCTGCTCTTAATGCAGAGGATCCCGCTGCCGCCGCCGGTTTCTTCCAGAAACTCTACGATATCAAGTATGAAAAGCCGGCGATCTATGAAGCGCTTTACAAGATCAAATCGGATGAAACCAGCCCGGAACAAGCCTACTCCTACCTGGAAGAAGGGCGTAAACTCTACCCGGACGATGTATCCCTGCTATTCGCTGAAATCAACCACTTTTTGCGCATCAACAAGCTGGATGAACTGATCGATAAGTTGAAAATGGCTATCGCTAAGGAGCCGGATAACGTTTCCTTGTATTCTACGATGGGTAATGTCTATGATAACCTTTATCAGTCGGCCCAAAAAGAGGGCAATACAGCAAAGGCTAATGAGTACTTCGAAAATGCCAAAAAGTATTATAACCAGGCATTGGAAAAAGACCCCAACTACGCAGATGCTATCTATAGCATAGGGGCCCTGTACTACAACAAGGCTGCTGCTATGACGCTGGAATTGAACAAGCTGGCGGATGACTACACCAAGGAAGGCATCGCCAAATACGAAAAACTCAAGAAGGAGATTTTCGCTGAGTTCGATCATGCACTGCCGTACTTCCAGGATGCAGAAGCGCTATCTCCCAATGACATCAACACTCTGATCGCTCTGAAGGAAATATATGCTCGTAAAGACGACCTGGAGAAGTCCAACGAGTTCAAGAAACGCCTCGATATTATCCAGGAAGGTGGGACGGTTGATTCTTCTTACTTTCAGAAAAAGAACTAAGCTGGGGTAGCTCAGCTCAAGCCAAAAAGGGCTGTAGTGTTTCATGCATTACAGCCCTTTTTTTACAAAAGCCCTTAGAAGCTGTTTGAATTTAGTCCTTCAGTTTTATTATGCCTCTTTTTCCGCCACTCTGCGGCTTTTTTTCGCCCCGTACCTATGGGTACGAGGCTCAAAAAGAGCCTTGATTGACGAAAAAACAGCCTATAATAAATTCTAAAAACCAAATTCAAACAGCTTCTTAAACCTGCTTTTTTCATTTGCAATTAATCGCTCAATGAAACAAACAGTCAAAGTATTTAAGTTCGGCGGGGCCTCGCTCAAAGACCCCACTGCAATTAAAAATGTTGCTGGCATTCTCCAATCTTATAAAAAGGAAAAGCTGGTGATCGTGGTGTCCGCTATGGGCAAAACCACTAATGCCCTGGAAAAGGTAGTGGAAGCCCATGCTGCCCGAAATGGTAAAGCTTTTGAGATACTGAACGAGATCAAGGCTCAGCATTATCAGATTATGGAGGAGCTGTTTGGAAAAGAGGACGAGGCCTATGCTGTGGTCAATGACGCCTTCGTAGAGGTGGAGTGGGTGTTGGAGGAAGAACCCCATGAGAATTATGATTACATGTACGACCAGATTGTCTGCGTCGGTGAGCTGGTTTCCTCGAAGATAGCGCATGCTTATTTCACGAAAATCGGCTTGCCCACCCAATGGCTTGACGCCCGCGATGTTATCCTGACCGATGATATTTTCCGGGAGGGCTGGGTGCAATGGGAGGAAACGATGGACCGTGCGGAACGCATTGTTGTTCCCATGCTTGCAGAACCAGGGTTTATCGTTACACAGGGTTTTATCGGAAGTACAACAGAGAATTTTACCACTACCCTTGGCCGGGAAGGATCTGATTATACGGCAGCTATTTTTTCCTTTTGCCTGGACGCACAGGATATGACCATCTGGAAAGACGTTCCCGGCGTGCTTACCGCTGACCCTCGAGTGTTTGAGAACGCGACCAAGCTGGATCGGCTTTCCTACAAAGAAGCGATCGAAATGACTTATTATGGCGCCAAGGTGATCCATCCAAAAACGATTAAACCGCTTCAAAACAAGAGCATTCCCCTCTTGGTAAAATCCTTCATCAATCCTGAAGGCGAAGGCACCCTGATCTCAAATGAGGTGGAAGACGCCTATCCGCCTATTGTAGCCTTAGAACCCAATCAAGTCCTCTTACAGATTAGTACCCGTGACTTTTCCTTTGTCGCCGAACACCACATCAGCTACCTGTTTAACCTTGTCGCGGAATTCCGCCTTCAGGTGAATATGATGCAAAATTCGGCCATCAGTTTTAGCCTCTGCGTCAATGATGTGGATGACAAGGCCGACCGCTTTGCTGCCCGCATTAGCGATAAATTTAAAGTCATGCTCGATCGTGGGCTGGAATTGATCACGGTGCGGCACTATCAGGAGGATCTGCTCAATAACCTGCGCCGTGGAAAGATCGTGCTGCTGGAAGAGCGCATTAAGGATACCACCGTTCAGATGGTAGTGAAGGATGTACCGGTAATGCGCCGCCGGCAAACGGCCCAGCCAAACTAATGCATATCTCGGCAACGGCGTGCGCAGGGTGCAGAAAACTGAAAACCGGGCAACCTATTGTTCCGTTCGGAAAATTATTTCATATATTAGGCTTGCCGAAAACAATTTTCACGGAAACCATCCAAAAGCCTTGGTAATAATATGGATAGACAATACAAAATCGCTGTCCTGGGCCCAATCCCTTATGATCATATTACGACTAACCGCGGCCAGGTGATCGTCAAATACGGTTGTGTGACGCATCCTGTTATTGCTTTGGCAAAACTGATGGAAGGCAAAGGAAAAGCTTATCCGCTCACCCACATCCGGCGCAAGGATGAACAGGAAATAAAAAATCTTTTAGGCGCCTATCCCAACATAGGCCTCGAAGCCGTCTATTCTCACCTCGACCAGGGGGATGTGATCCAGCTGCGCTTTGTCGACCAGAATAACCGCCTGGAGAAGCAAACGGCTTTTATGCCTCCCATACGCCCGGAGGATGTTGCCCCGCTGATTGACGCCGACATATTTGTGGGGGTGCCAATTTCGGATTACGAAGTGCCTTTGGAGACCTTACAATATATCAAACAAAACCGGCGAGAGGGCGCCATTACTATATTCGATGCCCACGGCCCTACTACAACGGTAACGACCACCGGTAACCGTTTGCGTCGGTTTTGGGTGGAACGGGACCTTTGGCTACCCTACATCGATGTCCTGAAAATGAATATCGAAGAGGCGGGTTGTTGCTGGTTCAAAAAAGAGTATAAGCCGGAAGAACTGAAACATGAATACCGGGAGCTTTCGGAAAATGAAATGGCGCAATTCGCCCAACATTGCCTGGAAAGAGGGGTTAAAGCAGTTTTTATTACCCTTGATGCTCGTGGCTGTATGGTTTACTCCATGCCGGAGGGAAAGTTCAGAGCAGAATTTGTCCAGTCAGTATGGGTAGAAGAGGTAGTTGATACTACTGGTTGCGGGGATTCCTTCGCAGGAGGCATGGCCTTTGGTTTGTTGGAAGACCGGACTGATTATATCCGTGCGGCGCAGTATGCCAACGCTTTGGGAGCCTTGCGCACGCAAGGCACGAATTTCGATGTTTTCAAATCGCTGGAAGAGACCAATGCATTGATCCGTAAGCACTACCCTGAAGCAGCGCGGGTGTAAAACAGCCTGCCTATGTTGGATGATTTTCAACAATTTATCGAGTCCGAAAAAATGCTGCCACCGGACAGCCGCGTGCTTCTGGCAATCAGTGGCGGGCTGGATTCCATCGCAATGGCGTACCTTTTTCGACAGTCGGGTTGGGATTTTGGATTGGCCCACTGCAATTTCAAGCTCCGGGGGGATGCTTCCAATGGAGATGAGCGTTTTGTAAAGGATCTTGCTCAAAGTTGGGGAGCGCCTTTTTATTCCATCACTTTTGACACCCTGACAGAAGCCGAAACATTAGGCGTTTCTATTCAGATGGCTGCCCGGGAACTTCGGTACAAATGGCTCGAAGCTACCCGGGAGAAAGAGGGATATAGCCATATTGCCACCGCCCATCACCTCAATGACTCTATTGAGACGGTATTGTTAAACTGGGCTAAAGGTTGCGGGATCCGAGGTTTGCATGGCATCCCTTCCCAAAATGGTAATATTATCCGGCCGCTTCTCTTTGCTAGTCGCGCAGGGCTTGAAGCCTTTGTGGCTGCCAATAAGATTACCTTTCGAGAGGATGCTTCTAATGCGGAAGACAAGTATAGCCGCAATAGGATACGACTGCAGGCTATTCCCGCCCTGCGAAAAATCAACCCTGCATTGGAAGCGACAATGGCGGCCAACCTGGAGCGCATGAAAGAAGCGGAATATCTCTATGACTATGCTTTGGATCTGCTCCGTGGACAGATCGTTTCGGAAATAGAAGGCCGGGTATTGTTGTCTATTCCGATACTCCGGGAGCACGCGGCTGCTATGCCGTCCCTTCTTTATGAATTTTTGTCGCCCTTTGGATTCAACACCAGCCAGGCACAACAGTTGGCCTCCAGCCTGGGACATACCGGTGCGGCTTTTTTTGCGCCCCATTACCGTCTGCTTGTCGACAGGGATGCCCTGATCCTGGAAGCCCTGCCCGAAAGCGAAAGCCTGGTTGTACACCAGATAGAGGAAACCAACCAGGTCCTTGAGCTTTCTGATGGCCGGCTGTCGTTGCATCGGCACAGCGGAAGGCCCGGTTTTTTTACTTCGGACACCACCGAAGCTGCGCTGGATGCGGATATATTAGAATTCCCGCTTCGCCTTCGGCGTTGGCAGGAAGGGGACGTTTTTCAACCGTTGGGTATGGGGGGGCAACATCAAAAGGTTCAGGATTTTTTTACGAACTACAAGGTTCCCCGCTTTGACAAAGAAATGGCCTGGATATTGGAAGACCGGCTGGGGCGCATTTGCTGGGTGGTGGGCTATCGCATCGACGACAGATTCCGGATAAGGGCGGACACTAAGGCCTACTGGGCTTTGAAATTTGAAAAAGTGTAGTCAACTTTGACCGGTATAAGCTATTATTTCAGCCCAAAAGTTTAAAATAATGAAGAAGTTAGTACTCTTTTTGCCCTTTTTAGCCTTTTCTCTTATTCTATGCGCTCAGGATATTACCGTTCCACAGACGAACAAACCTCTGGTTGTAAAATATACCGCCAGCTGGTGCCCTTATTGTGGCACCTGGGGCTGGACGCTTTTCGAGAACCTGATTGCCGACAATAGTGGTGATGCCCTGCTGGTGGCGGCGCATTACAGCGGCAATTATCAGAACCCGACAGCGCTTGCCTGGTATGGCAATGACAACGTAATTTCCCAGCCGGTCTTTTTTGTAAATAATGAGAATCAGGGCGCCCTATCCGGTAATATTGCCACTGTCCGGGATGCTGTTCGGCAAAAGGTCCAGCAGATCAACGGGCAGGCGCCGGTGGTGCAGGCCGGCCTAAAGGCGCAGGTTGACGACACCTATACCGTTGAGATAGAAACCAAGGCCCGATTTTTTCAGGACACCAATGGCGAATATTATCTTGGCGTTTATCTGGTCGAGAAGTCCTATGTCGGTTATCAGGCAAGCCTTGGTGACAATGCTCAGCACAAAGAACTTTTGCGTTTATCGGCCACACCTGGTTCTTTTGGCGAGCTGATTGCCAACGGCAATATCACGGCAGGCACCGAGGTAGAGCAATCGTTTACCCTTACCGGTGCTCAGATGCAGCTCGCCGGAATATTAGACCTCGATGACCTGTATAACGGGGATATTGAAATTGCTACCGTCATCTGGAAGAAGGATGGCGCCAAATACGGAGCGGTCAACACAAATTCAACGGTGGTGTCAATAGTCTCGGCCACCAAAGAAGAACCCGATGCGGTCAGCCGGTTCAACGTATTACCCAATCTGATAAGCCAACA
Organism: Lewinellaceae bacterium; assembly: GCA_020636215.1. Classification (GTDB taxonomy): domain Bacteria; phylum Bacteroidota; class Bacteroidia; order Chitinophagales; family Saprospiraceae; genus JACJYE01. Next base: position 274,996 of record JACJYG010000009.1, on the reverse strand, counting down.
GGCAACAGTGCAATTGGAGCTTGCTCAGGCATTGCCAATGGCCCGGCTGGCCCTTTATAGCCTGGATGGTGCATTACTGCGATCCATTTATCAGGGGCAACTGCCGGAGGGGGTGAACAATTTTACACTCGATCGGGGCAATCTGCCGGGAGGGATATATTTCCTGCAGCTGGCTTCTGGCAATGACGTAGTAAGCCGAAAAGTTATTTTCCGCTGATGCGAATTGACCTCGAGCTGATGCGCTTCAAAGATCTGCTGAATGTCAAACGCGAAAATGATAAACGGTTTATCTTTGATCCCATTCGTAAGAAATGGCTGGTGCTGCAACCAGAGGAAATGGTGCGCCAGTTAGCCATACACTATCTGGTGGAGGAAAAAGGGTATAGTATCGCTCGAATTAATGTTGAGAAAGGGTTGAAAGTTAATACTTTAAATAAACGCTTTGACCTTTTGGTGTATGACAGCAGCTTTTTACCCTTTATGTTGATTGAGTGTAAAGCACCCCAGGTGCCCATCAGTCAGGATACCTTCCGGCAGGCGTCCTGGTACAACATGCCGCTCAAAGTGCGGTACATACTCGTAACCAATGGCCTGGAAAGCTATTGTTGCGCCCTGGATTACGAGCGGCACGATTATGAATTCCTGGATGCTGTACCGGATTTGGATTGAGGAATTCTCAATAAAGTATGCGGACTATTATTTTTGAACACTACAAAACCGGCTGCTTTTTTCAGCCATTTTGTATAACTTGGGAATAACAACCAGCTCTAACCATTGTATGACAACTGAAACGATCCTCATCACCGGCGCCAGTGGCCAGATTGGCACAGTACTTACCGAAGAATTAAGGAAACGCTATGGCTCCGATGCCGTATTGCAAACGGATATCCGCCTGCCGGAGGAACGGCAGGGGCATTTCGAAGTGCTCGACGTAATGAATGCCACCCAGTTGGGCAGCCTGATCCGTCAGTATAATGTTCGGCAGGTTTATCATTTAGCGGCGATCCTTTCGGCCAAGGGAGAAAAAAATCCTAAATGGGCGTGGGAAATAAATATGGCCGGCTTATTCAATATCCTGGAAGCAGCCCGAGAATTCGGGCTCCGGGTTTTCTTCCCTAGCTCTATTGCCGTATTTGGCGGCATGACACCCCGCATAAATACGCCGCAATACGCCGTGTTGCAACCGGAAACAGTGTATGGGATCAGCAAGGTGGCGGGAGAGAACTGGTGCCAGTATTTTTACCAAAAATACGAGGTCGACGTGCGTTCCGTTCGTTATCCGGGTATCATTAGCTATCAATCTATGCCAGGAGGAGGTACAACGGATTACGCCGTCGAGATATTCCACAATGCCGTAAAGGGAGAACCCTATTCCTGTTTCCTGAAGGAAGATACCCGTCTGCCCATGATGTATATGCCGGACGCCATTCGGGCGACCCTTGAATTGATGGAGGCTCCGGCTGAATCCGTAAAAATTCGTTCCAGCTATAATCTGGCGGGGATGAGCTTTACGCCGTCCGAAGTGGCAGCCGAAATCCGAAAACATATTCCTGGCTTTCAGGTAGCTTATGAACCGGACTTCCGGCAGAACATCGCTGCTTCCTGGCCGGAAAGCATCGACGATAGCCAAGCCCGTGAGGATTGGGGCTGGCAGCCGGAATATGGCCTGGAAAAGATGACGATCGATATGCTTGCCCATCTGAAAGAATATTACCAGGTAGTATTGATGTAAGCCTTTCAAATGAAATATTTCCATCTTATTATTCTTTTCTGCTTTTCCCTTTTTACAAGCGCCAGGGCCCAGGAAAACTCCGCACCATCCCTGCCCGTTCGGATTGGTATAGTGGGGCTGGTGCATGACCACGTACACTGGATATTGGGCCGGGCCGCTCAGGGAGATATCGAAATTGTCGGGATTGCTGAACCCGATCAGGAATTGGCCAGCCGCTACGCCCGGCAATACGGCTTTAGTATGGGCCTGGTGTACCCGTCCATCGAGGAGATGCTGAATGCGGTAAAACCTGAGGCTGTTATGGCCTTCAATTCCATTTTCGGCCACCTGGAGGTGGTGGAAAAATGCGCGCCCCGGGGCATTTCCGTTATGGTGGAAAAACCCCTTGCCGTTAGCATGGATCATGCCAGGAAAATGGAAAAATTGGCCCGGCAATATAATATCCACCTCCTAACGAATTACGAAACCACCTGGTACGGCAGCAATCACCGGGCCTTTCAAATGATTCAGGATGGCAAGATCGGCAACTTGCGTAAAGTAGTGGTGCACGATGGGCATCGGGGGCCCAAAGAGATCGGAGTGAGCCGGGAATTTCTGGAATGGCTGGCCGACCCGGTACTGAACGGTGGCGGTGCTGTGATTGACTTTGGCTGTTATGGCGCCAATCTTATCACCTGGTTGATGGCAGGGCAGAAACCCTTGTCGGTAACCTGTATCACCCAACAGATTAAACCCGACATTTATCCCGAGGTAGACGATGAAGCCACCATTATCCTGGCATACCCTGAAATGCAGGGCATCATACAAGCTTCCTGGAACTGGCCCTACAACCGAAAGGACATGGAGGCCTACGGCCAGACAGGCTATGTGATCAGCCTGAACCGGTCGGACATGAGCATCCTGCTGGATGAAAAGGAGGGGCCATTTAATGAATCGGCTCCCTCCTGGGATTATGAAGATCCTTTTGCCTACTTTGCTGCTGTCGTGCGCGGCCAACAAAAAGTAACTCCACTTGACCTGTCTTCCCTGGAAAATAACCTTATCGTAGTGGAGATACTGGAAGCGGCGCGTAAATCCGCCAAAAAAGGAAGAACAATAAGCTTGAAACCATAAAAATATAACTCGCTCATGTACAAAAACGTAGAACCAGCACTCGAACAAGAACTCAAAGAAATCCGTGATGCGGGCCTTTATAAAGTGGAACGGATTATCACCACGCCCCAGGCTGCCGCCATTCGCACCCAAAGCACGGGCGAAGTCCTTAACTTTTGCGCCAATAACTACCTTGGCCTGTCTTCTCACCCTGAGGTAATCAAAGCCGCCAAGGAAGCTATCGATACGCATGGTTTCGGCTTGTCTTCGGTTCGGTTCATTTGCGGCACACAAGACATCCACAAAGAGCTGGAGAAAAAAATCGCCACATTCCTTGGAATGGAGGACGCCATTCTCTACGCTGCCGCATTCGACGCCAATGGCGGTCTGTTCGAGCCGCTGCTGGGCGAGGAAGACGCCATTATCTCGGACGAACTCAACCATGCGTCAATTATTGATGGCATCCGCTTGTGCAAAGCCCAGCGTTACCGCTACAAGCACAGCGATATGTCTGACCTGGAAGCACAGCTCAAAGCAGCTCAAAACGCGCGGCGCCGCCTGATCGCCACAGACGGAGTATTCTCTATGGACGGCGATATTGCCAGGCTGAACCAAATTTGTGACCTCGCCGAACAATATGACGCCATGGTTATGGTGGATGATTGCCATGCCACTGGCTTTATCGGCAAAACCGGGCGCGGCACGCATGAGCATCACAACGTCATGGGCAGGGTTGACATTATCACCGGTACCTTTGGTAAAGCAATGGGCGGCGCCTCCGGTGGATTTACGGCTACCCGGCAGGAGATCGTGGATATGTTGCGGCAGCGTTCCCGGCCGTATCTGTTCTCCAATACACTCGCGCCGGCTATCGTTGGCGCCTCCATCAAGGTGATCGACCTGTTGAGCAGTTCCACTGCTTTGCGGGATAAGCTGGAAGCCAATACCATTTATTTCCGTGAAAAAATGACCGCCGCCGGTTTCGATATTCTGCCAGGCGAAGCGCCTATCGTGCCCATCATGTTATACGACGCCAAGCTGTCGCAGGAATTCGCTACCCGCCTCCTGGCCGAAGGGATCTACGTTATCGGCTTCTTCTTTCCGGTTGTGCCGAAAGGCAAGGCGAGAATCCGAACCCAGATTTCCGCCGCACATGAACGGGAACACCTCGACAAAGCAATTGCGGCCTTCACCAAGGTGGGGAAGGAGTTGGGGGTTATCTAATAAAACACACCAAAAATTATGTATTACCTAACGGCTCCAATTGGCGAGCCGCCACAGCACTTTAAATACTATGTTTGAAATCATCATTCAGGAAGAGGCTTTTGGCGCCGGCACATCCAGCCCTTTACCCGTAATCATCACTCAAGAGCATATGACTCTGGCCGATCTGATCATGGAAAAAGTACGGGCCAAGGTCGCGGTGGTCAACCGTCAGCTCGACGCCCCTAAACTTAATTCTTCTTTTATTTCTGAAAAAGAGAAGGTACTCAACCAAAACTTGTTAGAAGCCAGGCGCCAGAAGCTTTTAGAACAAGCCCAAAAAATAAAGGTGGATCCTGAACAAGCCTGTTACGAAGCCCTGGCCGATTTCCAGCAGAATGGTTTTTTTGTCATCGTGGATGGCCGACAACGGGAGTCGCTGGAAGAAGAACTCCTGCTCAGCCCACAATCGGAAATCCACTTCATCCGCCTCATGCCACTAGTGGGCGGATAAACGGGCTCAATATTTAAAAAAAAATATTCATGCCACATGCGTTGTGCGAGCTCCTGCAACTACTCCGCGCCAATGAGCTGCCTGATTATGCCCGCGAGCAGACCGCTTCTCTCAAGGGAATATTTAGCAACAAAGGCAAGTCTATTAACGATGCCCTGGCGCCGGCCCTTCGGGCCATCCGCACCCGTCACGGCGATTACACTGAGCAAAGACTGTCGAAAGATCTCCACAAGCTGTTAAGCGAGCACCATTCCGTTTTTGCCTGGTCGCCTGAAGAAAGGGCAAAGAGTTATCTGGCTTACCCATCGCTAGCAAGTCCAAACGAGACGGTAATGAATACTGGCTTGGCGGCCTTGATGCAGCATCCACCGATGAAAGGCCTTCCTTATCAGGCGTTTCGCTATATTTTCTACCTGGCTTGTATGGGAAACGGTGTGGTCAATTGCCTGATGAAAACCGCTGTACATTATCCTGAAACCTACTATCCGGAATTGATCCTGATCACCTTGCAGGCCTGTAAGGTTACCGGCAAGAACCTGGGGATGGAAAACTTATTGCATCAACTCCGGCAAGCCGAATCGACGCTTGAAGCAACCGTTAGGGAGCACTTGCCATGGTTCATGGCCTACCAGATTTCCCTGGCCGACGATAATATCGAGTCGGCGATTATTGCAGCACAGCTCTTCCTGAAGGCCAATGCAGAACTGGATTTCAAGCGACAGGAACTGCCTTGGCCGGTATACCGACAGGTGAAGCTGGCCGATTGCGCGGCTGCGCCGGAAATCACCGCTCTGGACAGCGAGTCTTTGCTGGCGTTTTTCAAGTTGTCGGTTTACAATCCCGACAGCAGGCTCGCCCAAAAGCTCAACGAAGGATATCTTGCAGGTTTATTGGCACAGATGCACTGGTCAAAACCGGTTTTGCTCGATATGCTGGATTTTGCCAAAACCCTCCGGAACTACAGCTTGCCAAAACCGGTGATGAAGGCTGCTGAGACACTATTGAGGGAGCATTCTGACTTGTTCGATGCCCTTCTTTCCTACCTGAACCACCTCAACCGGCAATGGCAGGACAATCCTGTACTGGAAAAAATCTTGCGCGAGCATGCTGCTGCCTGCCATCCCGTTACAGGCGATCTGGCCCCGCTGCCCAGGCTCTATTTCGCTGGATTCCAGCCGACACCTCCGGCGCCCACTCAAAATGTTTATAAAGGTATGCTCCCCGAGCAGATGCGGCCTTTTTTTCAACTCCTCCGCAATGTGGGGGATGTGGATGTTATCAAATTTTATCAGGACAAGGACAAAAACCACTGGGTTAAATTTCGGATACAGGAAAAGCAGTACGAACTTAAAGCGACCAGCGGGCTGGGTGTAGGCATCATCGCGCCGCTCAATACCCTGCTGTACGAGCACGGCATCCCTTACCAATTGACTTACCTGGACCGTAGTCAGCCCCTGCTCAAAGCAGCCGACACAGATTACCACCTGAATTTCCGGCTCATGCGGGTCATTCTGGTCAATGAAGAGACCTATCAGGCGCATCGGGCGGCATTTTTACAGGCAGCCCTGGCTGGATTCGCTTCTGCACGGGCGCAGCCGGCGCCAGCCTTTGTGAAGAGCCTTGAGGAACTGGTCAAAGCCAATGCCCGTCAGGATTTGGAAGAAATCGACCTGGCGCATGATCCCAAGTTCGCGGTACTCAGAGAGGAAGCCGAAAAACTGGCCGGCTTGCCCGGCTGGACGGCTTTGCTTACCCACTGCCTGCGCTACCCTATTGATGGCAAGCCTTCCAAGAGCTGGCAGGCGGAGGCCGAGAAATCTGCCCGTAAGTTGGGGGAAAAATCTTTCCAGGATGGCTTTGTGTTGATCCTGGACAAACTGGCGGCAGGAGAAGAGTGGTTTGCTGATACGGAGAAAGCCAGCGCTTTAAAAGGGTTGGTTTGGTTGAGCCACATTTTTCCCGGTGCCGGCCAGCTTTATCTGTTACAGAAAATTGCTAACAAAGCTTACAAAAAAGTGCCCGGTGGACCCCTCAACGCCAGGCTGGGCAACCTGGCACTGGAAATGCTGGCGAAAATCGGTACGTTGGAAGCCTACGGCGCCTTGTCCAATATTACAGCGAAAGCCAGCTATTCGGTTTATAAGCGTGCCATTGAAAGCTGCAGAAAGAAGTTTACCCGGTTGCTGGAGCAATATTCTCCTGAAGAACTGGCCGACCGTTCGGCGCCTGGCCATGGCATAGAAGAGGGCAAGCTCCGTATTGCTGTAGAAGATTGGCACGCCATCCTTTCGTTGGATGGCCTAAAAGTGCAGGCCAACTGGGAAGCCCCGGGTGGAAAACTGCAAAAGGCAGCTCCTGCAGCCTTGAAAAAGCAAGCTGCGGCAGCGCTCAAAGCGGTCAAAGCTGAGGAAAAAAGCATCGCCGAAACCCTTCAGGCGCAGTCCCGTCGGTTGGAGCGTTCCTGGCTGCTGCAACGCTCCTGGGCACTGGGCGACTGGAAGGCGTACATCGCGGGACACCCCTTGATGAGCTGCCTGGCAGAAAGGCTGATTTGGATGGCTGAAGATTGGCCAGTTTCTTTCATCCTCTCCAGTGGGCAAATGGCCGACGCTCGGCAGGCGCCGGTGTATTTGCCAGACGCTACTCGCATCCGGCTTTGGCACCCGGCTATTGCAACGGTGGCAGAGACCCTCGCCTGGCGCGATTTCATTTTTGCACAACAGCTTACCCAGCCCTTCAAGCAAGCTTTCAGGGAAGTATATATGCTTACCCCTGCCGAAGAGCTGGCCGGGGACCATTCCAAACGCTTTGCCGGGCACTATCTGCGTGGGAACACCTTGTACAGCCTCGGCAAATCCCGCGAGTGGCTGATGAGTTATGATCAGCCTCCACTATTTCGGGTGCCCGGCGGGCAATACACTGCCATGCTGAACATCAGGGGTGGGGTGCTTTATTCAGAGTGTATCACCCAGGAATTGTGCTTTTTCGCTGATACTTCATCGAATACCAATCTGGCGGGAAACAACAAACGAGTAAGGCTAAGCGATATCCCCCCCGTCATCCTCTCGGAAGTGATGCGCGATATCGACCTGTTTATATCTGTAGCCAGCCTGGGCCTCGATCCGCTGTTCGACCAGAAGCAGACTGGCGATTTGATGGACTATTGGCGTGATGCTTCGTTTGGCTCGAAGTCCAGGACTCCTCTTGCGGACGTGCGCCGCGATCTTCTGCAGCGCCTTTTACCAATGACTAAAATCGCCCGTAAGTGTAGTTTCGAGGGCAATTATTTGAAAGTAGTGGGCAGCCTGCGGACGTATAAAATTAATCTCGGCAGTGGCAATATCCTCATGGAGCCTAATGGCCAATACCTCTGTATCGTGCCCGGCACGGGCGGGAAACCGCCTCAGTCTATCTGGCTACCTTTTGAAGGAGGGGATGAAACGCTAATGGCTATCCTTAGTAAAGCCTTTTTGCTCGCCGAAGACGAAAAAATCACTGCCAGGGACATTCTGGTGCAGATAATGCGCGAATAAGCGGTGGACATTGTCGCGCCGCCACTATAATTTCGCTCCCAGGAAAAAAGCTGCTTCTCCCGGCGGATACACTGTTGTCTTGTGGAGGTTGAGGCTTAGCTCAAGCGCATCAAGAGCCCCGGTTAGAGCGGAAAGAAGCTCTATGGCCGCTGGTTCGTTTTCAACGAAGATCAGCATATCATCCAGGTAGCGCAGATAAGCCCGTACGTTTTTGTCGGAACGGATGGATTGATCTATCGGTAACAGCAGGTAGTGCGCCAACAAATAGTGCAGCTCGATGCCTAACGGCAGGCCGAAGCCCTGGCGAAAATACGCCGGCATCTGGGCCTGCTGTAAGTGGTCTAAGGCCTGGATGTAACTTACCAGTATGCCGGCCCAAACCGCAGGCAGGTTTTTCAGATGGGCGTTGAGAATATGCTGGTGCGCCACGGAGCGAAAAAAAGCCTGGATGTCCGCCTTCACCACCCAGGCTTCCGGATAGCGCTCCCGATGAGTGCTTGCCACTTCCAAAGCTACTTCCAGTTGCTGGGCCTTGAAGTATGTTTCGGTCCATTCCTTCGTACTCAATCCATGCTCTATCACACCCTGCAATGCGTAGAGCACCAAACCTTCTTTCCCATTGAACTGCAGACAAGGCACTGGTCTATCCCATAGCTCCATGTACAATTGAATGGAGGAGAAAAAGCATTCAGGGTGCTGAATCTCCGACCACAGCGTATCCCAATCGGCTGTGTCAAGCTGCGCCAACCACTCCCGGCCGAGGAGGAATGGGTGCAGGCTCTGTACCTTCGTGCGCGCATATTCCCAATCGTGGCAGCACATATTTGGTTTTGTTTGAAGCGTTTCCTGGCAGTTACGGACTTGCCTGGTATTACCTTGTCATATAGTTGATCAAATCAGCTTTCCCATCTCATATATTATCTTACGCTTTCCCTCCTTCGGCAGCGCTTTAATGAAGGGCGCGCGAAAAATTGTCATAGCTTAACCAGGCTCTTCGTCTTCTGCCGGCCATCCAACTGCAGGCGAAGGTAGTAATTGCCTGCGGGTAAGCCGTGCGCTTCGAAACGGATCTCATGTTCCCCCGCTGGAAGTTTCCGGTTGGTAAGCACTAGTATTTCACTACCCAGGCCATTGTAAATACTCAGTTTTACCCATTCTCCATTAGTGCGGAACCGGATGTTGGCCCAATCCCGGAAGGGGTTGGGAAAAGCATTTACCTCAATTTCCTGTTCAAAAGCATTTGCTTCCCTGGCTTTGGTTGGCGTGCAGGGCTCCAGGATGGGGAGGTACTGAAATTCTGGATACAATAAGTTTTGCACCTCTTCTTCCGGCACTTCGAACCAGTCCATCAGAATGGAACCATACACATCGCGGAAATCGAACTGCATGGGCACTCCTTCCTGGTTATCCACCTGTTCTGGTATCTCTGGGTTATCTCCGAGGATGCCGGGGTTGACGCATTTTCCGAACACCATCATTGGCGCGGCGGAACCGTGGTCGGTGCCAAGGCTGTCGTTGGAACGGATTTGCCGGCCAAATTCGGAAAACGTCAGGCTGACCACCCGTTCTTCCAGGCCGAGTTGTTGCAAATCGGCTTGAAAAGCAGCCATTGCAGTAGATATTTGAGACAGCAGTTCTGCGTGTTCGCCGCTAGCGGTATTGCCCTCCACTACCTGGTTGGCATGGGTATCGAAGCCACCGATGCTGACCACGTAGACTTTGGTCTGCAGGCCCCCGGAAATTAACAGCGCAACGTTTTTGAGCTGTTCGGCCAAACGGTTTCCATTGGGATAATCTACCGTATTGTTGCCACCTTCGGCTGCTTCCTGAATGGAATCGGCGTAGGCATTGGTTTGGGCGATCGTGGTGCGCAGAAAGGATAGTTCCTGGCCGTAGGGCGTGTCCGACAATTCCCCTGCGGCTCCTTCGGTAAGAGGCGTCAGAGAGAAGGGGTCGTTGAGGGTAAGGCTGAAGTTGGCTGCGGTACCCTGGCAGGTTTCGGATACCACGCTCCCCATGGTAATCGCAAAAGGGTGCGGGTATTCTTCATTGGGGTAATTCTCCGGGAAGGAAGGGTGCCCACCCTGGAAAAAGCGCCCCATCCAGCCGGTTGTCCATGACTCTTCAGCAGGGGAGCCGCTCGTCCAGATATCTGTAGACCGAAAGTGGGAGCGGTTTTGGTTGGGATAACCGACGCTCTGCAGGATGTTGAGCCGGGCATCGTCAAACAGGCTTCGAACGCCAGCCAGGGCAGGATGGAGCCCAACCGTATCCGTAATTCCCAGGATCTCATTTTCAGGAATGAGAATATTGCTGCGCACGTTGGCAAGCCTGTCGTATTGGTCCAGTGGCAGAATAGCGTTCAGGCCGTCGTTACCTCCATTCATTTGGATGAGGACTAACACCCGGTCGCTTTCATCACTAATAGCGTTAAATATGGAACGGCGGGGCATAGCGGAAAGGCGGAACCCATTCAAAAGAATCGGCAAACTGACTACTGCACCCGTTGCTTTCAGGAATTTTCTCCTTTTCATAAGAGGATACTTTGAAGGTGTTTGGAATAAGGGAAAATGCTTAGCTGAGATAAAATTCCGGCATACTGAGCATGGCTTGTAAAAGCTGCCGTAGCTTGCTGGCCACCGCTTCCGCGAGCGCTGCATTATCGGGGCTGGCCAGATAGTCGCTATACTCGACCGTCCATTCATAATCGGGCAGGCCGGGGATGAGAATATCTTTCAGGACAGCCTTCTGCCCATCGGTAATAGGCTGCGGGAATAATATCCGGCTAAACTCCTCTACTACAGCGTTCGGGTCGAAGGGGTTTTCCAGAGTAGCCACGAAAGACAATGGGTCAATTTGGACCCGAAAGCCGTTTACTACAAAACCCGGCCCAGCCATAGCGTCGGTTATTAACATCCGGATGGGTAGGGTAGTAGCGTTGATCCAGGTGCGGTAGTACAGCGGTTCCTGGTAAAAGGCCTTCCATCCGGCTACGCTGGGTGGGTTGAAATACTCCATTTGTTGCAGAATGCTGGAGGAAAAGAACCGTTGCATGGTATTGTAAAGGCGAGGCAGCTCAGGAGGAAGCGGGACTTCAAAAGTCTTGACCGAAGAAACTATAAAATCCAGAGGGTTTTTGATCATTGGGCCTACATTGAGCATGTCAAAAAAATGCTCGCTGCGCAACAGGGCCATGAGTGCGGGACGAATCTCAAAATCATTGTCTATCAGGACCTGGGCCATCTGCCCGATTACATTCTGTTCCGCATTATCATCAATATGGTAGTAAATGAACCAGCGGTACAGCTTTCGGCAGATAAAGCGGGCCACTTCTGCCTTCTGGAAGATGATATCGATCAGATGGGCGTATTCATCCTGCCCCATGTTGTTGATGATGATATCGTCAAAACGATGCGATAATTGTTTGGAGCCGTTGTCATGTCGGTTGGACAGGAAAACCGAGCTGACTTCAGGATCGGGGTTGATGGTGTTAAAACCGATATCGCGCCAGCCGGTGAGCACTCTGGCCATCGCACTGATATCTTCTTCGGTGTAATTGGTATAGTCGCCCGGGCCAGCCAGTGGGCCTTTACCAATGGTGAAAAGCTCCAGGAGTTCCCGTGCATAGTTTTCGTTAGGAGCATTCCCTGTATTCTGGTTGCCATTCAGGAACCGGAGCATAGCCGGGTCGATGGTTACGGCTTTCACCAAATCGCGAAAATTACCCCAGGCGTTGGACCGCAGCAGGGCGATATGCCGGTACATGAACTTGGCGTCATTGATATTGCTGACCGCAAAGTGGTTGTGCCAGAAAAGGGTCAATTTTTCCCGAACGGATACCCCCTCCTGGAACAATTGCAGCATGGCCCAGGCGCGCAGGCTTTGGTTTCGATAAGGGGCGAAATTGGCGGAAGCAGAGTAGGGCGCATCAATCCAGGTGGCGCCCACCGGCACATTGGGGTCGTCCTGGTAATAATAATTGAGGGGCGGCTCCGGTTGGGGCAATTCGCTGAACAACAGTTCCAGAGTAGCCTCGAGCCCTTGCCCGGCAGCAGCCTTGATCTGTGTATAGGTAGGGGCGAACATACTGCGCCGCAACAAATGTGCTGCTTGTTCATACGCCCATGGGCCGCTATAAGGCTCCAGCCCGGAATTGACGATGGGGAGCAATGGAGCCTGAGGCTTTTCTCTCCCCCTGCCCAACAGCGTGGCTAGTGTAGCTCTTCTGTTCATATAGGAAACATTTTGGTAGTGGAAAACGATTTGCTGGAATAAGTCCCTAATTTCCTTTGGTGCTTTTTCTGACTATTAGTTGCCTGAATGGTTTAATGGGGGGCGCATATTTTCCAGAATTCTTAAGGTGTATTTCCTTCACCATCCAAAGCTGCGCCTGAAAAAATATATTATCTTAGCATCCCGTTTGGGCTAAAATTTAAATGCATTTCGATGATCAAAGCCTGCATTTTTGACCTCGACGGCGTTATCGTCGACACGGCCAAATATCACTTCATTGCCTGGCGCCGCCTGGCGAATGAGTTGGGATTCGACTTTACAGAAGAGGAGAATGAGCAATTGAAGGGTGTTAGCCGCATGGGTTCGCTGGAATTGATCCTGCAATGGGGCGGGGTACAGATGAGTGAAGCGGATAAGTTGAGTTGGGCCGCGAAAAAAAACGAATGGTACCGGGAATATATCTTGAAGATGCAACCGGATGAGATCCTGGATGGAGTGATGCCTTTCCTGGACCATCTTAAGGAACGTGGCATTCAACTGGGCCTGGGCTCAGCCAGTAAAAATGCTTCTGATATCATCACCCAGGTCGGCCTGCGCGATCGTTTTGCCAGTATCGTAGATGGCGCCAAAGCCACCAAAAGCAAACCCGATCCACAGGTATTTCTCCTTGGCGCCATGGAATTGGGCCGGCAGCCCTCTGAATGTATCGTTTTTGAAGATGCAGCCAAAGGCATCGATGCGGCGCTCAACGGCGGTTTCTATGCTGTGGGTATCGGTAAGGAAGCGCACCTTAATCACGCTCATCTGGTGATCCCTAATTTCATCGGTATTACCCTGGATGATATTCTCAATGGCATCCAAATCAAAGCTTAATCCTTCCTAAAAATAATTATGGCATGAAGCAATACCTCAAACACGACGAGTGGAGTATCATCGAAGAAGGTTTTCATCGCGAATATAACCGGATATCAGAGAGCGTTTTTAGCATTGGCAATGGCCATATGGGCCAACGGGCCAATTTCGAAGAAGCTTATTCCGGAGACTCTCTGCAGGGGAGCTACATCGCTGGCATTTACTATCCCGACAAAACCCGGGTTGGTTGGTGGAAAAACGGTTATCCGGAATATTTTGCCAAAGTTCTCAATGCCGCTAACTGGATCGGTATCGACATCAAACTCGATGGAGAAACCCTTGACCTGGCTGAGTGTGAGGTAGAAGAATTTCGTCGGGAGCTCAACATGAAAGAAGGCTACCTGGAGCGCAGCTTTGTGGCTAAGCTGGTGAGCGGCAAAAAAGTCAGGGTCCACACCCGCCGTTTGTGCAGCATCGTTGATGATGAAGCCGGGGCTATCCGGTACGCCATCACCCCCCTGAACTTTTCCGGAACCCTGAGCGTCACTCCATATATTGATGCTGATGTGATCAATGAGGACTCCAATTACGATGAGAAGTTTTGGGTGGAAGTGGACAAAAAGGTGAAGCGCCGCACCGGTTTTGTGCTCGCGGAGACCAAAAAAACGGAGTTCCAAGCCTGCACCGGCATGAAATTTGCCATTTTCCAGGATGGAGAAGAAGTAGATTTCAATTCTTACCGCGTTCAAAAGCTCAAGTACGTTGGCTGTACGGTAGATTTGCCCTGCAAAGAAGGCAAGGAAACGGTTGTTTACAAATATGCCGTTAATGTGTCTTCCTTTAATTATCCGAAGGAGGAACTGATGGATAAATGCCGGGAAGTCCTGAAAATAATTTACAAAAAAGGCTTTGACACCATGCTGGCCGAGCAGGCGGAAGCCTGGGGTGAAAAGTGGGAAGAGGCCGACATCGTTATCGAGGGAGACGTCGCAGCTCAACAGGGGATCCGGTTTAATATCTTTCAATTGTATCAAACCTATACCGGCGAAGACGAGCGCCTAAATATTGGCCCCAAAGGCTTCACCGGTGAAAAATACGGTGGCAGCACCTACTGGGATACAGAAGCCTACTGTCTTCCATTTTACTTAGCTACAGCCGACCAGCACGTCGCCCGTAATCTGCTCATTTACCGCTACAAGCATCTTCAGAAGGCCATCGAAAATGCCGGGAAATTAGGTTTTACGGATGGCGCCGCTTTGTATCCTATGGTAACCATGAATGGAGAAGAATGCCATAACGAATGGGAGATCACCTTTGAGGAAATCCATCGCAACGGCGCTATCGCTTTCGCCATATACGACTATATCCGATATACAGGGGAAAAAGAATACCTCATCGATTACGGATTAGAAGTACTCATTGGTATCGCCCGCTTCTGGGCGCAGCGCGTACATTTCTCCAAGCAGAGAGGCATGTATGTAATGCATGGCGTCACTGGCCCCAACGAGTTTGAAAATAATGTCAATAATAACTGGTATACCAACTATATCGCCCAGTGGTGCCTTCAGTTTACCCTGGAAACTATTGAGTACGTGGAACAGGCTGCTCCGGAACACTACCTGGAACTGGAGAACAAACTGAAATTTCACAAATACACAGAAGCCAATCATTGGAAGGAAATCATCGAAAAGATGTACCTGCCACAGGACAAGGAATTGGGAATACTGGTTCAACACGACGGCTTTTTGGATAAAGACTTGCTTACCGTTGAAGACCTTGACCCCAACCTGCTCCCCCTGGTGCAGCATTGGTCCTGGGACCGCATCCTGCGCTCCGTCTTTATCAAACAGGCAGATGTCTTACAGGGGCTCTACCTTTTTGAAGACCATTTTGACGAAGAAACCATCCGCCGGAATTTCGAATTTTATGAACCCCGGACAGTTCACGAATCGTCCCTTTCTCCTTGTGTCCACGTAATCCATGCTTCCCGGCTGGGCCTTGAAAAGAAAGCCTACGAATTGTACCTCCGCACCGCCCGCCTTGACCTGGATGATTACAACAACGATACGGACGATGGTTGTCACATTACAAGTATGGCGGGTACCTGGATGTCTCTTGTAAAAGGGTTCGGCGGAATGCGTGTCTATAATGACATGGTGCAGTTTAGCCCCTTTATACCGGAACAGTGGGAATCCTATACCTTTAAAGTCCGCTTCCGCGGCAATCTCCTGGAGGTGAAAGGGAGCCGGGGGAAAGCCCGGATCATCAACCATACGGATCAGCCACTCCGGTTGATGCTCTACGGTGAGGTAAAGGAATTACCGGCTAATGGCGTTATGGAGGCAGCTCATTAATTGGTCAAAAAAATCAAAATATACCCATGAAGCATTTAATTTGGTTGATTTTACTCGTTGGCGCTATTGCCTGTAATGGTGGTGGCGAGGGAAAGAAAATGAATGGGCAGGCCGGAACGGCTGCTATTGTCAGCGATGAACCCAAGGGCTCTTTCCTCGATCCAGTCAATCCGGGGACTTCGCCGTTGATTTCGGTGCTCACCACCAACTATTGGGTTTTCGAATATTATGTAGCCGAAGACCCCGAGGCCAGGAAAGGTAATAAAGGCCGCTGGTTTAAATTCAATCCCGATGGCTCTTATGAAAGTGGACAATGGGAAGAGCAAACCGGTTATGGCGCCTGGCGCCTCAATGAATTCGAAGGAGATCTTGTCCTGTCTCTCGATAATATCTATGACTCTCAGGATGGACAGTGGGAGGTTCAGGGGGTGAATAAGGAGCAGGATACGATGACCTGGGTAGGGGTGAATAAAACCAAAACTGCGGGCATCATCACCAAGGTGATCAACCTGCTGACCAAGCCCACAAAAGCGCAGTTTGGAGTGGAAGAATAGCTTTTGGAATCCGGAAGCGGCCATAGGGAGTCGCATACCGACGAAGGAGGCCGGGATGGGGAGCTTTTCCTGGACACGAGTGCAAGGAGTGGGCGGGCGTGGCTAACAAACCATAAAGTCTTTATCTAATTAATGGGGAAGTTCTTATTTTGCTTCCCGTTGGGCGCTAAGCCACAGATAGAGGCCTTGTGTTCCATGTTTTTCACTTTCAAATACACAGCACGTGAAACAGGAAACTTCCCCTTCCGGTTCTGTTCGCCAGAAACCCAAGCTCACTTTCTGGCAGATATGGAATATGAGCTTTGGTTTCCTGGGTATCCAATTTGGTTTTGCCCTGCAAAATGCCAATGTCAGCCGGATCTTTGAAACCCTGGGGGCCAAGGTCGAAGATATTCCCATCTTATGGGTAGCGGCGCCCGTTACCGGGCTGATTATTCAACCGATCATCGGGTATCTCAGTGACCGGACCTGGAACCGCCTGGGCCGCCGGCGCCCCTATTTTTTAGTGGGGGCTATTCTTGCCTCTACTGCACTGTTTATTATGCCTAATTCCCCGGTTCTCTGGGTGGCGGCCGGCATGTTGTGGATCATGGATGCCTCCATCAACATTTCCATGGAACCCTTCCGTGCTTTTGTCGGCGACAATTTGACTTCTGATCAGCGGACCACCGGCTTTGCGATGCAGAGCTTTTTTATTGGTACAGGGGCAGTGGTGGCTTCCATGTTGCCGTATATGCTGGCTAACTGGTTTGGGGTTAGCAATACCGCCGCGCCACATATTGTGCCTGATTCGGTTAAATGGTCCTTTTACCTGGGTGGGGCGGTCTTTTTCATCGCTGTGTTATGGACGATTATCCGTTCTCATGAATATTCGCCGGAAGAGATGGCCTCCTTTGAAGAGAATCAGAAAAGGGAAATTACCATGCAGCCGACTAGAACTCCTGGTGAGTTTGAAACCAATGGGAAGCGGCAAGTTAAAAGAGGTGTGGTAATCTTCCTGGCCGGCTTTGTTTTGTTTTCAAGCCTGGTTCAACAAGGCTTGGAAAAGGAATTATATATTCTTGTAGGAGGTATCATGTTGCTTGGGATTTTGCTGATCATCTCCGGCCTTTTGCAACGTTATGGCCGGTTCAACAATGGTTTTGTCACTATTGTCAACGATTTTCAGGATATGCCCACCACCATGAAACAACTGGCCTGGGTGCAGTTTTTTTCCTGGTTTGCCCTTTTTGCCATGTGGATCTATACGACTTCCGCCGTTACCAGCCATGTTTTCGGTGCTACCGATACCGCTTCGGATCTTTATAATCAGGGCGCTAACTGGGTAGGGGTGTGTTTTGCCGTTTATAACGGTGTTGCTGCTCTCATCGCTTTTCTACTTCCGATTCTGGCGAAGCGAACCAGCCGCCGGGCGGCCCACGCCATTTGCCTCATCGCCGGTGCCTTGGGCCTGCTCTCCGTATTTGTCATCAAAGATTATCATTGGCTTCTGGCCTCAATGTTGGGTATCGGCATTGCCTGGGCCAGCATTCTCTCAATGCCGTATGCTATTTTGACGGGCTCTCTGCCAGCCAGCAAGATGGGATACTACATGGGCGTTTTTAACTTCTTTATTGTCATCCCTCAGATTATTGCCGCCTCTATTCTTGGCTTCCTGCTTTCCCAATTCTTTGAAAGCCAGGCTATCTACGCCATGTTGCTGGGAGGGGCTTCCTTTATTCTTGCGGCTATTCTGGTTTTCAGGGTGGAGGATAAGGGCTAATTACTTGCTCGATATCATTCTGGCAGGAAAAGAAAGCGGCATTCCGAACTAATCGGAATGCCGCTTTTGTATTTACGCGGGTAGCTTATTGGAAGTTGTATTCGCCGGTCAGTACGTTTAAGGAAATATCATAGGTTCCCGACGTTACCGGAATATTGGGCCCATCCTGAGTGCCGACTCCGGTGGGGAAGTCTGCGGCGCCCCAGTTGGTGGCCCAGTCATCGTTGAGCCGGAATTTTGCTTCCCCATCGACAAGGTCCATATTGACCTTAACGATATTCGGGTTAGTGGCGTCCGGATCCATATTGGTGTCATTGTCCCAGCCACCTGGAGTGGCGCTTCCGATGATGCCCACCGAAGCCGGTGCGAAGTTATATTCGCCGGTAACGGAGTTGAAGGTGACCAGGTACAGGCCAAATGTAACTGGAATATTCGGGCCGTCCTGAGTACCAACTCCAGTGGGGAAGTCCGCTGCCCCCCAGTTAACAGCCCAGTCGTCATCGGCACGGAACTTAACTTCGCCATCGAGCAGGCCGATCAGCAAAGTGTAGGTGCCATCTTCATTGTCCTTCATATTGGTATCGTTGTCCCATCCTCCGGGCGTGGCCGAGCCGATGATCCCGATTGATCCAAAACCGGCATCTTCGACAAAACTGTATTCCAGCGTTGTCGGATTGAAGGTGACATTATACTTGCCGGCCGTCACCGGAATATTGGGGCCATTTAATTCGGCAATACCAGAAGGCCAGTCGGAACCACCCCAGTTAAAATCCCAGGAATTGTTGGCCCGGAATTTGGCTTCACCGTCGATCAGGTCTATCAGGACACTGAAAGTTCCATCGCCGTTATCCGTCATTGGAGTATCGGTGTCCCATCCTCCGGGCGTTGCCGAGCCAATGATCCCGATGGTGGGGAACCGCAGGAAAGTCAGGGTGTACTCCAGGGTCTTTTCATTGAATGTAACGGAGTAGAAAGCACTTTGTGCAGTAAACATAATGTTTGCACCGAATTCTTCGGCGATGCCATCCCCTTCGCTGTCGCCCCAGTTGCGGCCCATAAAGCTGGGATATTCGGCGAATTTGAACAGATCTCCCGTTGTAAGTTCGACCTCCGGAAGCATCCAGGTATTATCCGCTATCAGGTTGAATTTGTACTGGCTGCCTTCGAAATTATTGAAAGTGCCCAGCAGGTACAAGCCGCTGAGTTTTGTTTCAAACTCGACGGCCGGTAAGATGGTATAGGCCAATGTCTGATCGTTGAAGCGGAAATTTACTAAGCCACTGGGGCTACAGGCGGAATTGGGGCCGCCGCCGGTAGTTTCCTGGACAATGCCATCGCAGTCAGGGTCGCCCCAGTCCTTGTCACACCAGTTGGCGCAGTTCTTAAGCTTCCATTCGCCACCTTGCATATCAATGCCCTGCATTTCCCAGGTGTGGTCTGCCACAAGCGTCATGGCGTCAGAACCGTCGGCAGGCCAACCATTGAAAGCACCAGAGAGGTACATTTCATTATAGTTGGCGGCAAAGGGAAGCAGGGATATCTCGAACTTCGTGTCTCGTGTTGTTTCCTGCCCTTTAGAGTCTTTAACACTGATGCTTAGGTTATAAACAGCTGGGCCTAGCAACTCTGCGCCAAAGGAACTGCCGGGAATGACCAGGGAATCCCGGGTGCCGGAGAGGCTTTTGGTCTCGGCCGCCAACTGGTTCCCAAAATCATCGGAGAAGGTTATTGTTGCGGTAGACAAAGGAGAACTTTGCCCGTCGGCAAAAATGACTTTGATGTCAAAGTTGCCAACGACGACTTTGGAGTTATCGGCCGGGGAAATAGAAACGATCCCCGGAGGGAAATCCGTCAGGGCGGCCACATCGATCTCATCCTTGGTGCAGGAAAGCACCAACGCAATTAAACCGATGATTAGTGTAAATATTTTAATAGTCCTTTTCATATCTTTAATTAGTTTGAAACTCAAAAAAAATGGGGTATGAGGCGCCACCGGCGGTGCTTCATACAATCATTATTTTAATACCCATCGTTTTGCGACAGATTCGGATTGGCCAGCAGGTCGTTGGCGGGTATGGGGTAAAGGTTTCGGAAAGCCTCGGTGGTTTTTCCTTCCTTTACTCCTCCCTTCCAGGGCCAGATGCCATTCTCGGTGAAGAGGTTGTAGCGAATGAGGTCCTGGCGCCGATGGCCTTCCCAGTACAGCTCGCGGGCGCGCTCGTCCAGGATGAAGTCAAGCGTCAATCCATCGGCCGTGATATTTCCGTTGGCATTGTTGTAGGCGCGTTCCCGAAGTTGATTAATATACCCCACTGCAGTGGCCACATCGCCACCTTGTCCATTGCGCAGAACAGCTTCGGCGTACATCAGGTAGGCGTCAGCCAGGCGGAACATAGGGTAATCCGTGTCGGCAAAGGTCAGGTCGGAGCCTGGAGTGCCGTCAGAAGTGACATTCTGATACTTGGGTACGGCGTAGCCGTTGGTGAACTCAGTGAGCGATTCGATGGACTTGGTTTGGCCATCGGTGTAGAAAATAGCGCGCTCATCGATGCCGCCCGTCTCGTCAGGAAACAGGTCAACCAGGGCGCTGGTAGTGCGCAGGCCCCCCCAACCACTATTGACGCCGAAATTGGCGGCATCCATGTTGCCTCCAATAGCGGCATGGACCAGATAAGTGGTGCCACCATAGGTCTGTGTGAACTCCCCGTCAAAGTTGACGGCGAAAATGATTTCCGGTGACAAGTGGTTGTCAGCCAGGAAATTGTGGCTGTAATTTTCCTGCAAGCTAAAAGCGCCGGAAGAGATCACTTTGTTGCATGCGGCAATGCACTCGGTGTAATAAGGCTTACCCGTATACACTTCTCCATTCAGGTACAATTTGGCCTGCAACATCCAAAGGGCGGCGCGGTCAGCCCGGCCATAGGCATTCGTACCGGGGGCCAACATGTCGGCCTCAATGTCCTGCAATTCACCAATCAGGTAATTGAATACTTCTTCCCGGCTGGCCTGGCGCGGGGCGCTGCCGCCAATGGCTTGCTCTTCGGTGTAGAAGGGGATGTTTCCGAACAGGTCGATACCGTGCCAGTAACTCAGGGCGCGAAGGAAACGCGCCTCTGCCCGAAAAGCTGGCATTTCCGCCCGCACCTCTTCACTAACGCCCCTGCCGTCCAGTTTGTCATCAGTGGATTCGCGGAGGAATTCGTTGGCCAGAGAAACCTGGAAGAAAATCCGGTAGTAGGTGGCCCGTACAAAAGGGTTCGCGCTGCCCCAGGAGTGGTCATGCAGGTCGAACAAACCGTCATCCTGTACCCAGGCAATGACCGCCTCATCGGTGGATAATTCCTGCAACTGCCAGTACTGGCGTATGTATTGGGAGAATCCCTCGTCAATGCCTTTGATGTCCGCATTGCCGGCAGGGCCCTGCTGCCCCGTCACGGCAAGGCCGGCGTAAATCCGGTCGAGAAAGCGCGCATAGGCGTCATCCTCCGTGAAGAACACATCCGGCGTCAGGTCGTTCTTTGGCGTTACATCCAGGTCGGTGCAGGCAGACAGCACGCCCAGGATGAAAATCAGTGATATATTGATGATCTTTTTCATTGATCTGCTTTTTTAATAATAAAAAAATTAAAGCCCCAGGCTGAGGCCAAAAATGAACCCGCGTGGCCGTGGATAAGGCGCACTATCAATGCCATTGTCAACTTCCGGGTCAAGGCCTGAATACTCAGTCAAGACAAATAAATTTTGCGCTGTGGCATACAAGCGCAGACTGGAAATGCCCGTCTTAGGCCGGAAGGTATAACCCAGGGTGATGTTATCCATTCGAAGGAAGGAAGCATCTTCGATATAGTAGTCGGAGAAAAGTTGAATCGTATTGAAGCCAGTTACCAAGGCTGATTGGTGAATGTTGTTTAGGAAATAGCGGTTATTTCCAATACCAGTACCCTGGACACGCTGGTAGAAACCTTTGGAAGAAGCGTTGTTGTTGTAAATATAGTTGCCAACGGCGCCTCGCAGGGTGAAGGAAAGGTCAAAGCCTTTGAATCCGAAATTGGAGGTGATGCCATAGATCACATCCGGCGCCGGGGCATTGAAAATTCGAAGGTCCTTCTCGTTGATGATGCCGTCTCCATTTTGGTCTACGTACATATCCAGGTCGTCTGTCTTGCCATCGTCGTTATAGTCAATGCCGTCGCGCAATGGTAGGCCATCGCTTCCGAGTTGGTGTTCATAGACATAAAAGGAGTTGACCTGCTGGCCTACCTGGATGATCTGTATGTTGTTGCCAACGCCGCCATTAATGCCTCCCGTGCGGATGCCGGCGCCAGCAATATTGCTGATCGCCTTTACCTCATTGACATTATAAGCGATATTCCCGCTCAGGTCCCAGTTGAGCCCCGGTTTGTTCAGGACACTGGCGTTCAACGTCAATTCTACGCCCTGGTTGTCCAGTTCGCCAATGTTGGTCAGCACGCGGTCCGACAAGTTGGTGCCGGCAGCGATGTCGACCTCGAACAGCAGGTCCTGTGTGTTTTTGTAGTAATAATCTAACGAACCATTAATGCGGCCATTGGAGAAACCAAAGTCAAGGCCAACGTTGTAGGAAGAGGTCTCTTCCCATTTCAGGCCAGCATCGTAAGGATCCGGGCGAGCGGTGGTGACAAAAATAGGCGTGCCATCAGCAGCCGTACCGATCTGGTACTGGGCCCTGGAATCACTGAAGCTATATTTGGGCAGGTAGCGGTAATCGCCAATGGATTCCGTACCGGTGACCCCATATCCCAGGCGAAGCTTCAGGTCAGAGAATACACTTTGCAGGCCGCTGGCAAAGTCTTCTTCCAGTATCCGCCAGGCGAAAGCGGCAGATGGGAAAGTACCCCAGCGGTTTTCCGGCCCAAAGCGGGTGGAACCGTCCCGGCGCACCGTAACCGTAAACAGGTAGCGCTCGTCAAAATTATAGTTTAGGCGGCCAAAGAAGGAGATGAGCCGGTTCTCCCAGGTGGTGTTCTGAGGAAATACGTCCTCGGCTAAGTCAGGGCGGTTGGCGCCAAAGGCGTCAGTGGACAGGTTTTGCCCTTCAAAGAGCGGATAAGCTTCATTGAAGTCCTGATAGGAGTAACCGGCCACAAAATCCAAACGGTGCTTCGTTCCCAAGGTTTTCTTATAGTTCAGGTACGCGTCCAGCAAGTAGTTGGTGCGAGTGTAGTTCTCGATCTTGATCCGGCCGTTATAGTTGGACACCTGCGTGTTGACATAAGTAGAGGGTTGGAATTCTACTTTCTCCCCCTTATTCACGTCATAGCCCAAGTTGGTTTTGAAACTTAAGCCGGGAACCAGGTCATCGAATTTGTATTCCAGTTCCAGGTTGCCAATGCTCCGGAATGCCTGGCCTTGGTTTTCATTCTGCTTGAAGGCCGACACCGGGTTGCGGGGCGCCAGGGCGTTGCCGTATTCGAAAAAGCCTCCAAAAGCGGTATTTGCCGGGTCCAGTACCGGTTGCGTAGGGTCAAAATCCCAGGCGGCGCCGATGCCCGGATCAAAAAGGTCCTTGGTCGTTGCGCCTCGGATATTGGTGTTGATGACCAGGCGGTTGTCAAAGAGGCTGTAATTGTAGTTGGCGCTGAAGCTGATCCGCTCTGTTTCAGAACCCTGGAGGATGCCTTCCAGGTTCTGATATCCTGCCGATAAACGGTATCCCATGTTTTCCCCACCACCGGTGAGGCTTAAGGAATGGTTCTGGCCGGTGGCCGTGCGCAGCATCTCATCGAACCAATTGGTATTGGCGCTGCCCAGGCTTTCCAGGCGGGAAGGGGCAATGTAGGTGACCACATCGCGGAAAGCCTTGGCGTCCAGTACCTGTGGGTCGCTGGCAATCTGGTTGGTGGTGTAATACCCTTCATAACTAATGCGGGGGCGGCTTCCGGATTTCCCTTTCTTGGTCGTAATGATAATAACGCCATTGGCGCCCCGCGAACCATAGATGGCTGTTGCCGAGGCGTCTTTCAGTACCGTAAAGGACTCGATATCACTCGGGTTTAGGAAGTTCAGCGGGTTGCGGCCGCCGGCAAAACCCTCGTTGTCGATAGGGATTCCATCGATCACGTAAAGCGGCTCATTGCTGGCATTGATAGAGGTGCCTCCACGGATGCGCACTTTGGTGCCCTCACCTGGTGCGCCACTGTTCGGGGTGATCTGTACCCCGGCCACTTTACCGGCCAACAGGTTTTCAGGAGACACAATGGCGCCCTTGTTGAAATCTTCGTTGGTTATTTTAGCCACAACACCGGTGGCGTCCTCTTTTCGGGCAGTACCATACCCAATAACTACTACTTCCTCCAGGATCTCGACATCTTCCCCTAGCTGAAAGTTGGCCGTAACGGACTGCCCGTCTATTACGTTGACTGTCATTTTTTTGTCGCTAAAGCCTGTGTAAGAGGCCAGCAGTTCTTGTGTACCGGGAGAAACATTCTCCAAGGTATAGTTACCTTCAAAATCCGTGGCGGTGCCTTTACTGCTACCCACCAGTAAAATAGTCGCACCGATCAAAGGCTCGCCTTTTTCATCGGTGACTGTCCCCTGGACAGTTCCTTGCGCATAAGCCTGGGCAGCCATGAACAGCACAGCCCATAAGGCTACGGCGCAGCGTAGATGTTTTTTCATAATAACTACAGTTTTTAATTCAATATGCTTTGGAAAGATCATTACCCAGCCATTTAGCGTTAAAGAAACACTAGGATTGCATTTGAATCAAGAGGCGTAAATCGTTGAAAATAAGATATTTAAAAGCGCTGAGTATTAGGATTGATATGGCTTACTGTAATTTTAGAGCTTAACTGGAACAAATATATCTTATGAGCGTAAATTGACCTATTTAAATTTGAAATTATTTCAGTGCTTACCCCCCCAAAGGAAAATATCCGACAGTAAATCCTTTTACCGGCATATGATTTATTTTGGATGGGCAAGTTTGCTTTTTTTTGGGAAGGATAAAATGATCTTTGTCAGTATTGCGCAAAGTTCGCAACCCGGTTTGGCGTGTCTCATTCTTTAATGATCAAATGATTAAACACACCGTCCTGAAGCAAAACCTGCACCAGGTATTCACCTGCCGGCAGGGCTGTCGTGTTGATTTCCATACCAGAAGCTTGGCTTCCGTTTGCAACCAACAGCAGGCGGCCATCCAGGCTGAGCAGTCGGGCCTCCCGGATTGGGCTGGGAACTTTGATGAACAACCGGCCTTCCACCGGGTTGGGATACAATTGCATCCCAACTTGGCCAGCTTCCAATACGGCATTGACCATTAGAGATACTGGCGCGGAAACTGCGTTGCAACCGTTGAGGTCAACCACTTCAACGGAATACGACCCGCTTGCCAATGCCAGAAAAGACTGCTCATTGGCCTCAAAAATGGGTTCCCCGTCCAGATACCACTGGTAAGAACTGGATTCGGAAGCCGTCAACACATTGTTCTCGACTGTTATCGTGGGAATCAGCGGCTCATGGAAAGCGTCCTCTAATGGCAGGCTCACTTCGAGGGAGCAATTTTCATTGAAAGCAAAAAGATGATACAGTCCGTTAGCGGTAATGGGATAGATTAGGCTTTCCAGGGTATCAAAGGCAGGGGAGCCTTCGCTAGAAATAGCATAAAATTGGCCGTTTTCTTCAGGAAGTACTAGTGAAATGGTGTCACTTCCCAGGCAGAGGGTAGATGGATAAACCAGGTTGTAAGTAGGATTGGGCATGATACCCAAAATAACCTCTAGCTCATTTGAAATGGTGCTACAGCCGCCTGCCGAAACTTCAACCTGATACACGCCACTTTCTGTAACATCCAACTGCGGCCCGGCACTTTGGTTCAATGCTTGCCCATTCAGGTACCACGTATATGTTTCACCTTCTGAAGGCGTGGAAATCGAGGGAGGGACATCGCCACAGAACAGGAGCAAGGAGTCGGCCAGGATTGCTTCGGGCAAAGGGGCAAACTGGAGTTCAACCGCCAGGGAGGTATCTGTACAAATGCCATTGCTTGCGATTAAAGTGTAAGCACCGGATTGGGTAACGGTAAGTGTAGCGTCCTCCTCTTCCAGCAAGGCTCCGTCTTTATACCAATGGTAGGAAAAAAGGCCTTGCTGAACCGCGGAGAGCAGCGCGGTGTCTCCTTCGCAAAGAGCCGATGGAGCAGTCACCTCCAAACCGGCGCTCAAGGCTGGTGGCGGTTCGAATGCGATGCTGTCAGCAGATAAAACGAATAATCCGTGGGTGATATCCGAGGCAATAATATTCCCGGAAGGCAGGAAGGGATAGACACCCCAGCATCCTTCGTAGCCACTATAATTCTGGTTTCCCGGATAAGTATCAAAATAAGCTACCTGTTGTACGTCCTCCGGGTTGGACAAGTCAAATATCTGAACGCCATCATGGTAATAGGACACAATAGCGTATTGCCCCCGGACAAAGGGATTGTGTGCAATACTATTGGTGGCGGAAGGAGCGAGCAAGCTTGATTTAAAAAGGTCGAGTATCGTAATATTGGCGGGATCCGACACGTCAGCCAGTTTCAGGCTGCGGCCGTGGGTTTCGTCGGCAAAGACTAGTTTACTTCCATCTTCTGTCAGCCAGCTGGCGTGGTTGTAACCTTGTTCCGGATAACTTGTAAGGCTGCCCAGGGGGATCAGGTTGTTTGGATCAGTCAGGTCGTATATGGCAAGCCCCTGATTGCCATGGGAGCAATAGGCGATATTGTCGCGAACGTAGATGTCGTGGATATAGCCTCCCGGTAGCGGAATGCTTCCCAATAGTGCAGGGTTACTGGGGTCTGCCTTGAGGTCAAACACGATAACGCCGTTGCCGCGGCTATTGGAACCGGCAACGTAAAGCCGTCCCTGGGCCTGGTCAATGAAAATATTATGGGCCGTCAGGAAAATACCGGTGAGTTGATTCACTTGAGTTACCGTATCGGGCAAGCTGCCGAGGTCAAAAACCATCAGGCCATCTGTCCCTTGATCCGCTACTCCATAGGCGTAATGGCCATAGGTCTTGAAATCCCGCCAGATGGAATTGACGCTACCGGAAAACCGGCTTACTTCAATTGGCTCTTGCGGATTAGTAATGTCCAAAAAATGAGTATACCGTGCCGAACCCATGATGGCGTACTCGCGGCCTTCACAATCAGCATAACCCCAGATATCGTTGTATTTCACGAAACTAGACATAGGCAAGCCATCCTCATCCCATCGCCCCAGCAGCGACATATTGAGTTGGCCCTGGGCATGAATATTGAAAAAGGACAGGAGCGCGAAACAAGTAAGCGTGATGCGTTTCATTGGGATATCTATTGATTTGAATTGGAACCTGCTTAAGGAGTTGAGGTATTGTCTGTAAGGCCATGAAACCATGCCCGTCCTCGCGACGCTAAGCCGGGTAAAAAAACATCAAAATAATTTAACTTTGCCGAAACCTGGGGATTGAATGAGTAAAGATAAAATTTTAGAAGTAAATAACCTCTGCACTTCTTTTTTTACAGACGAAGGGGAGATACAAGCTGTTCGCCAGGCGAGTTTTTCTATTCATCGGGGGGAGACGCTGGGTATTGTTGGTGAATCCGGTTCCGGGAAGTCGGCCACCGCCCTTTCCCTGATGCGGCTATTGCCAGCCCCTGTCGGCAAGGTGGTCGGTGGAGAAGCCCTGTACTTTCCGAAAAGTGCACAGCAGGCTGTGGATCTGATGAAATTGCCGGAACGGGAAATGCAGAAATATCGTGGCAATGAAATATCCATGATCTTTCAGGAGCCGATGTCTTCCCTCAATCCGGTTTTCCGCTGCGGGGCCCAGGTAGAAGAAGCCATTCGACTGCACCAGAAACTGGATAAAGCATTGGCCAGGCGCAAGGTGATAGAGCTCTTCGAAAAGGTGCAACTGTCTGATCCTCAAAGGATTTATAAAGCCTATCCCCACCAGCTTTCCGGCGGCCAAAAACAGCGGGTGATGATCGCCATGGCTATTTCCTGTCAGCCAGGCATTCTCATTGCGGATGAACCGACGACCGCCCTAGATGTCACGGTCCAAAAGGCCATTCTGGACCTCATGAATCAGTTAAAAGAAGAGATCGGGTCCTCCATTATTTTCATCACGCACGACCTTGGCGTAATTGCCGAGATTGCGGACCGGGTCATGGTCATGTATCGGGGGCAGATAGTGGAGGAGGGGAGTGTGTTGGATATCTTTTCCAAGCCGCTGCATCCCTATACCAAGAGCCTGCTGGCTTGCCGCCCGCCACTGGGCCGGCGCTTGCGCCGGCTGCCGGTGATCAGTGATTTCATGGAGGACTATGAAAACGAGTCCGGGCTGCCGGAGGCCAGGGAGAAAGAAGGATCGGTAGAACAGGCTGTCGCCGCTGTTTCAGTACCGGCTAACGAAACCATCAAACGCCTGGTGGAACTTCGGCAACGGCCCCCTTTACTCGAAGTTCAAGGCTTGCGCACCTGGTTTCCCAGCCGCAGAAATTTTTGGGGTAAAACCGTAGACTATGTCAAAGCGGTCGATGATGTGAGTTTCGATGTGTATCCTGGTGAAACGCTGGGCCTGGTCGGGGAGTCGGGCTGCGGGAAAACGACCCTGGGCCGTTCCATTCTGAGGCTGGCCAGTGCAACAGCAGGAGACGTCCGTTTCAGAGGCCGTTCTTTGTTTAGCCTGAGCGCCGAAGAAATGATGGCTATCCGCCAGGAGATGCAGATCATTTTCCAGGACCCCTATTCCTCCCTGAACCCCCGCCTGACGATCGGCAAGGCCATTATGGAGCCAATGGAGGTCCACGGTTTATACAACAGCGAAGATGAACGCAGGGAGCGCGCCCTGCAACTATTGGACACCGTCAATCTCGAACCCCGGCATTTCAACCGGTACCCGCATGAATTTTCCGGCGGCCAGCGGCAGCGCGTCGCCATCGCCCGCGCCCTGGCGCTCAACCCCCAGTTTATTGTTTGTGACGAATCTGTCTCAGCGCTGGATGTCTCCGTACAGGCCCAGGTGCTGAACCTCTTGATGGAGCTACGCGAAAAGTACCGTTTCACCTATATCTTTATCTCCCACGACCTCTCTGTAGTAAAGTTTATGAGTGACCGGATGATCGTCATGAATAATGGAAAGATCGTAGAAGAAGGCCCTGCCGATGAGGTATACGCCAATCCCCAACAGGCCTATACCCAAAAACTGATCGAGGCGATCCCAAAGGGTAGGGTGGAGGATATTGAACGGCGGCTTAGCGGAAATGGTTAATAGCTGAATGGCTGGCGTGGAGCATGGATTCTTTGGGAATGAGTGAGATAGGAAGCCAAAGGAAAGCGGCTTCCTGGAACCCCAGGAAGCCGCTTTCTTTCAGAAGTCGTTTTCCGGCCGTTTTACTTAATAACGACAAATTTCTTTGCCCGGAATCCTTCCGGCGTATTGATCGCCAGATAGTATTGGCCGTTCGGCAGGTTGTTTGTGTCAAAGGTAATCGTTTCCTTTTGCACGTTTTGGAAAGACTGCCGCATCACCATTTTACCGGCAACACTGGTGATGATGATATCCACCTTATCCGCTACCTCATCCAGGTCAAGCTGCACATTCATGTAATCGCTGGCGGGGTTCGGCATGAGGGTTACTTTCGCATCGTCCAATGGGGGAACCTCTTTGGTGGAGACAGGAGTGAACCCGTCCATGTGCAGGCGAACAACAAAGTTGTAAACACCCGACCAGCCTCCCATATACAACCTGTCCGTGAAGAGTACATCTTCGAAAGCTGCATAGGTGTTAGAGCCGGTGAAGGTTGGCCAGGGTGCAATACCCAAGCCGGAGTTAACCCCATTGTATCCTACCATCAGTAGATACACCCCATTCGGATTTAAAGTAACGGGAGCTTCCAATTCGACAGTCAACACTTCATAAGGCGTTTCTTCACCGGTAAGCACGTAAGTAGTGAAGCCAACCGGCGCGAAATTGTCATAGTTTGCTTCATCTCCTGGAATAGTGCCGTCGCCATCTGTGTCTGCATCGTACAGGATTATTGTGAATACATCAGCGGAAGGGTCACCGGTGTACAAGGAATCCGGGTTGCCAATAGAAAAAGAGGCATGGGTAGCCGTTCCTCCATTGGGGCCGGCAAAATATACGTTCCCCCATTCATGGACCAGAAAATCCGTCTCGACGAAATCTGTATAGGGATAACCGTATCCGATCCAGCAGTCTGCCGGCCAGGTGCAAATATTGCCGTTATCAATCTGGTAAGTATAGTCCGTAATTTCAAACACTCTCCGGATCGTATCTTCCGTCAGGCTATTGGTAAAGACCATCTCGTAGGAACCAACATCGCTGGGCAGGTAATCAGCGAATTCAATGGTAGCCGAAGAGGCAGGAGCGATGCTATCAAGAGTAGCGGTCAGCGTCGTAACCGTCCCCGCCGGATCCGTGATGTCTACATTTCCTACTACGTCAAATACGGGGTCCGTATCGTTCAGGTTCAACAGGTCCACCTGGATGTTATCCAAAGGAATGATCTGATCTTTCGGTGTGCCATAGGCATACGGGCCGAGTTCTCCATAGAAGCTCCTTACCTGGAAGGTGGCGATCACTGATTCTCCCGCGTCCACCTTAGGAATGAACTGCGCGCCATCAGCAGTTTCAATCCAGACAACTGGAATGGTAACCTCGAGGGCTTGTGGGTCTGTAGCGGACATCCCGCTAAGGGCAGCCCCACCGTTATTGACGATAACCACCCCAATAGCTCCAGCTTTCTGGGCATAGTACGCTTTAAAGGCGAATGTACAGACGCCGCGGCGAATCAGGGCGACCTTGCCGGTGTAATCAGCCATTGAGGTGGTGTCGCACCCCAGCGAATCGAGGCCGTCTCCGGCGATGTCATCATCGTCTACCCATATCAATTCCCCACTGACGGTTTGCTTCAATGGTTGTACGCCCCATTCGGTAGAGTTGGTCACCGAAACGTAGTCGAATGTCCGTGAAAATCCACCCGGTGCTTCTACGATAAAATCAACCGGGAACGGGGAATCATTGGGAATTTGCCCGAAGAGATTGATTGAAGGGAAGGCCAACATAAAAGTGGCAATCCCCGCGAAAATCAACTTGGTAAAGTTGCTATTCATACTAATCCTGATTTGGTTGTGAAAAAATTATTTTGATAAATGATAGCTTGAAAATTTCAAAGCATTAAAATTAGGGCGCAACTTCAATGTTGCACCCTAACTTGCCATTGCTTATCAACAGCATTGATACAATACCTCCAACATTAACGGCTTACTACAAATGGCTTCGCCTGAATGCCAAGATCCGTACGAATGACCAAATGATATTCGCCGGCAGGTAGCTGGCTGGCGTCAAAACTAGCCTGGGTAGCGTCCAGGACATTGGTTTCCCGCTTGTGCAGCACCAGGCGGCCCGCAGCATCGAAGGCATAGTATTCTACGTATGCCGCCTTTTCTTTGAAGTTAACATTCACCTGAAGCTGGTCTTTCACCGGGTTGGGGAACAAATTCATTTCAAATTTGTCTACACCGGCAATTTCTTCAGTGCCTACCAGGGGCGAAAGGTAAACACCAGTGGCCGTAACGGTATTAGGGCCGAATATGGAAAGGCCATAGGCGCCGGCAATAGATACTACATCCGGCACGCCCTCGGGCGTCCATGTATCTGCAAGCAGCAAGCCTTCGTTCAACGCAGAGGTATCTCCGTTCATTTCTTTCCATACAACAGTCCGGTCATAATTGATATTGGCGTCAAAACCAAGTGTTACTGTTTCTGTGCCTTCATACCGGACACCAACGAAGTATTTGGAGTCATCCTCGGTTAGAACACCGGTTTCTTCGAAGGTCTCATAGTCCAGAACGGGCAGTAGTAATTCTGTACTATTGCTGGGTTCATCCTCAGGAAACGTATAGATCGAAATCCCTTTGATTTCCATCTCTCCTTCATCGACAAATAGGTCTCCGTTGGCATCATTCCACTTGTAAACGTATGCCGATACAGGGACATTAGCCAGGCCTTCGCTTCGACGGACGGTAAACCAGACTTCATTGATGACAAAGCCTTCTCCATAGGGGACATTCATCGCCGTAATAAACTCAATGTTACCCCCACCGGCTATGGTGGTTGAAGCCGTAATGTTAGGCAGGCCAGTTGATTTATTTAGCGTCGCTTTTGAATACAGGTTTTCGCTGAGTGTAAAGGATCCGCTGGCGGTGTTGTTGAAGGCAGCATTATCCGTACTATCCATGCTGATAGTATACAGGTAATCGTAGACACCTTCTCCATAATTGACCGGGGAGACCGGGTCAAAACCCGGGAACACGATCAGAGCGGTAGTATCTCCCGACGCAATGGAATCCGTGGAGGTAAAAGACTCATTGTATACCTCGGTCGGGGCGCCACCGGATGGCGTGTGGGTGATCGTTACATTAATATTGTAATTCGGAGCGGCATTGACCCCCTTATTGATAATCTCAGCCCCGGGCGTGAATACGAAATCGCCAGCCTGCCGGACCTGAGAAGCCGGCACGATGCCCATTTGAGGCACCAGTACATGGAAATTACTGACGGAGATGTCATTGGCCGGCGGTGGTGGCGGAACCAGGTCTCCAAGGGAAATATTGACGATCTGGTCGCTCAGCATAGCCGAACGAATGAGTTGGCCGACTTCATAAGGGATCATCACGCAAGGTATGGTGACCTGGCCCCCTACGGCTCCTGCTCCCATAGAGATGGTGCCGGCGCCGGGTGCGGAGTTGACCACTACAGCTGCAATAGCACCCTGGTTTTCTGCATTGAGGCACTTTAAACCAAACTCACAAGACCCCCGGTCAATCAATGCGATCTTTCCCATGACCATAGCGCCATTTACCAGGTCTTCACAACCCTGGTTGGGATTTGCGGTTGCATCTTCTACATAAACTGCATCGCCTGTCCAGACTTGAGCGAGGACATCCCCTCCGAATCCGGCGGCCATTACTTCATACCCCCCGGCGATTTCCTGAGGAGAATTGATGACAAATGCCTGTCCAGACAATATTCCGGAAAGAGAAAAAGCTAAAATGAGTGTAAACAATGTTCTCATGCGATAGTTGTTTTATTGATAATGAATAAGTAGCTGTAAACAGGACAATTAAGGATGAGGAATGGAGTACTGCGGGAAAAGGGAAAGCAGTGGAAAAGAAGAGTGAAAAAGATAGCTCCCACTATGATCGTACGGCTATTCATCAGAAAAGCCCAAAGTTTCATCATCCTAGCCCATTTTCTTTGGCCGAGGTTTCAACAATCAGGCTCGTGCCTTGTCCAAAATTAAATATTTGCCTGGAAATTTCTCCTTTTTTGCAACCTTTTTTCTTTTGAGCCCGTCTATAGGTTAGAACGGCCGTCGGAAAAAATTACCCGTTGGCCGATGAAAACTTTGCCATCAGTATAAAAGCCTTATTTTTGGAAGTGACTTTGAAAACCTTCTCCCAATGAAAAAACTTAGCACCCGTACTGTTCTGTTTTGCCTGTTAGTGGCGGCAAGCCTCGGTTCCTACATTTTTCTCAATTTCGCCTCTGTTCAAGAGGGCGCTGAAAATGTTTTCAGCGCTGAATCAAGGGTTGAACAATATGAGGAGGAATTGGAGGGCAGTGAAACCCATGTAGTCCTGCCCGATGTCCAGTTGATAAAAAGAATTGTAGAAACCGGAAAAAGGCTGATCCCCGCTTCCTAAGCGGCATTCAGCAACAAGGATCAGAAAAGACAAGAAAGCGGATGAGGATATTCTTCATCCGCTTTTCTTATTTTGGATGTGGGCCAGAGGCCTGCGCTCTTATGCTTCAAGTTTCTTCCGCCAATACCGCAACAATCCCGCCACACTCATCCAGGAAGGGTTCGCGTTTTCATATAACTCCAATTGTTCCTCCGCCACGCCTTTATTCAGGAGCTGTCTCTGTACATAAGCCTGAAAGACAGGCGTAATCGCTTCTGCCTTTTCGCCTTTTTCATAGTGGGGCCGCATCCAATTGGTCCAGTCCAGGAGGCCTGCTTCCAGTTCATCCAAATGCTGGTTGATCTGTGCTTTCGGGATGGGCCCGAAGTGCGTCAGGTACAATTCATCCAATTCCAGGGAACGGATCAGGCGAAGGCTTTCCTGCCAGTCTTCGATGTTGATATCCGGGGGCGGGCAGGGGGGCATCACCGGGCCGCCCTCTATCTTAACCCCTGCTACATCACCGGTGAACAACGTATTGCCCGCCTGCCAGGCGATATGGTGCACCGCGTGCCCCGGCGTATGGTATGCCTTCAAGCTAATACCTCCAATGAAGATCACTTCTCCATGATCTACCGTTTTCAGCTTGGCTTTGGGAATAGGTTTCAGCGTGCCCCATAAACTATCCATTTCATCTCCATAAATGCGTGTAGCCGAAGCCAGCAACTTGGAGGGGTCATGCATATGGGCTTCTCCAAACGGGTGCAGATAAATAGTAGCGCCCCGCTCCGCCATAGCCCAGGCAGCTCCCGCATGGTCGAGGTGAATATGCGTAATGAAGACGTGGTGTATGTCTTCTAATGCATACCCTTTGGCCTTAACAGCCTTTTCCAGGTGGCCGAAAGTAGAGTAGGGGCCCGTTTCAATTAAAACCGGCCCGGCTCCTGTTTCAATTAAAAAAGAGGCGATCGTATCCGGCTTGTCTTTAAACTGAAGGTCTAATACATGTATCATTGTTTCGGATTATGTTCAAATTTAAATAGTTACAGGATCCATTCCGGGAGTGTTTCCAGTGTCACCCGATTGCTACTGTGCAGGCGCTGGCGGATGCCTTCTGTCTTCGGCAGTTCATATTCGAAAAAGTACTGGAATGCGGCTAGTTTGCTCCGGTAAAAAGCTTCAGTTTCCCTTTCGGCGCCGGCTAGTGCTTTTTCAGCTGCAATAGCCTGCTTCAACCATTGCCAGCCAATTGCGATTATGCCAAAATACTCCAGGTAAAGGGTGGCGTCAGCCAGGAATATCTCCGGCGCTTCCTTCATAGCCAGTTCTACCAGGTGCATTGTGGTTTGATGCAGGCCCATGGCGGCAGCGGTTAATTGACGGCCAAATGGATCCAGTGCAGGCATTTTCATTGCCTCTTTAATAGTAGTTTGGACTTCCCGGAGGAAAAGCGTGGCGGCTTTACCATCAGCCATCATAACTTTTCGCCCCAGCAGGTCCAGGCCGTGGATGCCGGTAGTACCCTCATAAATGGCATTGACCCGGATATCCCGGTAGTATTGTTCCAAGGGGAAATCATCGCAATAGCCGGCGCCGCCCAATACCTGCATGCCGGTACTGACGGCCAGGGTGCCCATTTCGGCAGGGTAGGACTTGGCAATGGGCGTCAACAATTCCAGCAACAAATGGGCTTGTTCACGGGCTTCTTTATCTTCTGTCGCCCGCGCCAGGTCGGCATAATAACAGCATTGAAGCAGGAGCCCCAGGCTGCCCTCGACAATGGCTTTTTGGAATAAGAGCATTCGGCGCACATCGGCGTGTTCGATGATTAACACTTGCTGCTGGCCGGTATCTTTGTTAGAGGGATGCCGGCCCTGTGGCCGTTCTTTGGCGTATTGCAGGGAGGCGTAGTAAGCGCCGGAAGCAGTGCCGGTAGCCATCAGGCCGGTGGCGATCCGCGCCTCATTCATCATCTGGAACATCTGAGGCAAGCCTCTGTGCGGCGCTCCGACCAGATACCCCTGGCAGTCATCCTTTTCACCGATCATCAATTGAGCGGCTACATAGCCTTTTTGCCCCATTTTCCCAAAGATGCCGGAGGTCGTCACATCATTCGATACCAGTTTCCCGTTTTCCTGCCGGTATTTCGGTACTACAAACAGCGAAATACCCTTGGCGCCTTCCGGGGCTCCTTTTATCCTGGCTAACATCAAATGCACCACGTTGTCGACAGCCGAATGGTCTCCACCGGAGATGTATATCTTTTGGCCCTTGAGCTTGTAATGGCCCTCGGTAGTAAGAACAGCTGTGGTTGTGATATCGGATAATGAACTACCCGCCTGAGGCTCCGTCAGCGCCATTGTCCCCTGCCAGTCACCGGCATACATTGGGGGAATATAGGTTTTTTGTAAGCCGGCATCACCGAAACTCCTGATGAGGTTGGCGGCGCCCTGCGTCAGAAAGGCATGAGCAGCGGCATTGGCATTGGCGGCATAAAAGATAAAAATACAAGCGTTGAGTAGGCTTAAGGGCATTTGTTGGCCTCCATGCTCGAAATCATCCGGCGCTGCAATCCATCCGCCCTCTGCAATGGCCTTGATCGCTGCTTTCAAGCCGGGGTGTACATGGACAACCCCGTCCTGGTGATAAGCCTTGTTTTTGTCCATTTCCCGATAGATCGGAAACAGAAACTGGTCGCCTATGTCTTTAGCTGCATCCAGCGCAAGTTCATAAGCCTCCTGGTCATAGTCCTGATATAGGCCTAAGCGGTTGAGCTGCGGAGATGCCAAAACATCAAACAGCAGAAAACGGAGGTTGGAAACACTGACATACTCACTTGCCATTTATAATATTTTTTTACTCAGTTAAAATTTTCTTTCACGAAAAATTTTACAAAAATCAAAAAGAAAAACCATTAAGAAAATCCAGAACCGGCATCCGCTTTCTGCCCTGCAACTGAAGTTCATGAATTTGTACAAAGCCATCCAGTGTCGCGATCTTGAGAAAGCTTTTGTTATCGGATACCAAAGCACCGGGTGGATGGGCGTGGCTGGTTATTTCCTTGGTTGTGCGTAATATTTTAAGCTCCTTGCCGTCCAGTAATGTCCAGGCAGCAGGGTAGGGGCTCAACCCCCGGATAAAGTCATGGATCTTCTGAGTGGGTTGGGCAAAGTTGATTTCACAGGTGTCGTGAAATATTTTTGGGGCTTTAGTCGCCAGGCTGCTATCTTGTTTTTCCAATTTATAGTTACCAGATTCGATCAATCGGACAGTTTTAAGCACTGTATCGGCGCCAAGCAGCATCATGCGGCCATGTACTTCACCGGCGGTCTCATTTTCTCCAATGGGCAAACGCGCCTGAAGGAGGACATCACCGGTATCGATCTCATGTTGAATAAAAAATGTTGTGACTCCGGTTTCGGTTTCTCCGTTGATGATGGCCCAGTTGATGGGAGCAGCCCCCCTGTATTTAGGCAGAAGAGAGCCGTGAAGGTTGAATGTTCCGTGCTGAGGCATATTCCATACCTCCTCCGGCAACATGCGAAATGCCACGACGACCTGAAGATTGGCCTTCAGTTGGCGCAGTGCTTCAATGAATTCCGGGTTTTTCAGGTTCTCTGGTTGAAGAACGGGGATACCGTGCTCAATGGCGTATTGCTTCACTGCCGATTGCAGGATTTGTTTCTTGCCCCGGCCGCCGAGTTTGTCGGTAGCCGTTACTACAGCCGCAATATCATAACCATTCCGGGCCAATATCTCCAGGGAAGGGACGGCAAACTCTGGTGTGCCCATAAAAACAATACGCAAACTCATAATCGTGGGAGTTGGTTTTAAAGCCTGTTTGTAGTAAATTTAATTTTCGGTAGTGCTCAAAAAATACTGGAGGCCAGCCTTTAGAATTCTTTGAGGCCTTCTTCCCCGAACATTTCATATCTTAAGTGCTATGTCTAAAACTACAGCGTTTTTTGCTTTTCTCTGCTTATTCGTTTTGCTTCAACCTTGTTTTGGGGGCAGTAATTTGGAAAATTACCCTCACATAACCAAGATTGGAGAAGAAGTTCCCGCTGATTATTTCCAACCGGCGGATACGATCCCGGTAGGAGAGGATTTTGACGCCCCTTTGAGTGGCGCCCGCTTTACCCCCTATGACTCCAACCCATTTGATGGAAAATCGTCGTCCCCTAAGGTGATTCCTATCATTCCAATCGAAGTGGATAACAGTTATAGCCAGGTGCAAAAAATCCCCCAGGATTTCACAGGCTTCAGGATTGAAATAATGGCTGTAGAGGAACCTCTTCCGGAAAGCCACGATATTTTCTTTCAACACGGCAACCTTACCGTTGAAAAACTCAATGAGAAGGCCTATTCCTACACCTTAGGAAATTTTTCAACTGCAGCAGAGGCTACCGACTTCCTGGCCAACTTCCTTCAGCAACGGTATCCCAAAGCTCGCGTGATAGAATACGAGGAAGGCAAACGAATAAACTGACATGCAGGAACGAAATTTTGAATGGGAAACCAGCGATGGCATTCATATATCTGGCAGAGAATGGCAGGCTAATCAGCCCAAGGGCGCCATCTGCCTGATCCATGGGTTGGGAGAACACATTGGCCGTTACAGCCATTTTGCCCAATACTTTACGGATAATGGCTATAGCGTTATTGGGTATGACCGCCGGGGGCATGGCCTATCCGGAGGTAAACGAGGGCATACTCCTCGCGTCGATCTCCTGCTGGACGAAGTCTCCCAATTATTGGTGCAGGCCAAAGTCCATCACCAGAGGATGCCCATTTTTCTCTATGGACACTCCATGGGCGGAAACCTGGTGCTCGCTTATGCCCTGAAAAGGCATCCCGAAGTGCAAGGTGTAATTGCTTCAGCTCCCTGGATAAGGCTGGCCTTCCAGCCTTCTGGCATAGAGATAGCCCTGGGGAAAATAATGCGGGTATTATATCCTGCTTATACGCAGGGCAACGGCCTGAAAACGGAGCACCTTTCGAAAGATCCTGAAGTGGTCCGCGCTTACGAACAGGATCCCCTGGTCCATGACCGCATCACCGCAGCTACCGGTATTGGGATGATGCAGCAGGCCAATTGGCTGGATCAATATTCCGGGCTATTCCCATTACCTCTTTTGATCATGCATGGTGGCGAAGACCATATTGTTTCCCCGGAAGGAAGCCGCGCCTTTGCACTCCGCGTCCAGGGAGACGTCACTTATCGGGAATGGGAGGGGTTGTACCACGAGATCCACAATGAAAAAAAACAACTGGAAGTTTTTGAATATGCCCATCATTGGATGGAGCATCATATTGAGAAAAAAAGCATGGCTGCTAAAACCGTTTAATCGATTCGATGATGTAGAGCGGCCTCTGCTTGATTTCATTATAAATATTGGACAGGTAGATAGACATGATGTAAAGGTTCAGGCAGGTGGTCGCAAAAAAGATGGCAATCAGAATAACCAGGAAGGTCCATCCTGAAAAGGGCTCTCCGATATTGCCAAAAAGGTCAATACCGGTGAACTTCACTTTCAGGGCATTAAAAATGACCCCAAGCAGGAAAATGACCGAAAAAATAAAGATCCAAAGCAAAAGGCTACGCAGAAAAGTCGTGTAAGAGGTAATAGCCACCAGAGAGGTTCGAAAACGCTCGGAAAAAGCTTCCGAATAACCGGCATGTAGCGGCATATCTGTTTCCAGATAGGTCGTCCGATAGCCTACAATGGAATAAATGGCCTTCATGTATCTTAGGTTCTCCCGCAGCCGCAACAGGGAATTGAGGGCGCGGCGTGATATTATCCTGGTATTGTGGGCTTTCTCATCAATTTGAAGGGTCGAATAATGCTTGAGGATATAGTAGAATATCTTATACAATGGCCTGGACCGCAAACCTACTTCCCGGTAGCTGGCCCGCAGGTAAACGATATCATAGTGTTCTCTCGTTTTCTCAAATAACTTCAATACCCATTCGGGTTGTTGAAAAAATTCCAACCCAAGGATAATGGTGTAATCTCCATTGGCGCGGTCCAGCCCGGCCAGAATAGCGTGGTTAGGGTTGGCCACCCGGGATAGGTTCAGCAGGTAAATATTGTGCTTGAGCTCCTCCGGCAGTGGTTCGATATAGGGGTCGACCGGAATTCCGAAATTGTTGTTTACCAGAATGATCTCATAGTCTGAAAAATGCTGAGACAAAACAGGAAAGAGGTTGTTCAGGTAATCTGGAAGCACCTTGAGCTCCTGAGAATGATTAACCACACCCACAACGGAAATAAAGCTATTGACCATGTGCCGATTTCAAATTGACGGGAAAAATAGCTAATTGGGCCCAGACTTCCAAAAGGTGTTCATAGTCATAGAATAAACAATATTATGGTTTTTTCATGCTTAAAGGCCCTGTTTTTAAAGAAATTAGGCACTAACTGTTCCAAAAGAGGCCCGAAGGCCTTATCTTTCGTGAATAAAATTGTTTTACCGCTTTTTTATTTGAAATATTTTGAAAGCGGCAGCAGCAATTATCAAGGCTGAGACAAGAGAAATGCCACGGAAATTTCCTTTTTACCAACAATTAGACGCAATGGACTGCGGAGCGACCTGCCTGCGAATGATTTCGCGGTATTGGGGCAGGTATTATTCTCTGGAGTACCTTCGCGAGCTTACCTACATGGGCAAGCAAGGGGTTTCTTTGTTGGGCATAAGTGACGCAGCCGAGCATATCGGCCTGCAATCTCTGGCAGTGAAAACGACTTATGACCGGCTATCTCGGGATATTCCGGTGCCTTGTATCGCCCACTGGAAACAGGAACATTTTGTTGTGGTCTTTCGAGTCAAACAAAATTATGCCTGGATCGCTGACCCAGCTGCCGGTATTTTTAAGCTAACCCGGGAAGAGTTTATCGAAAACTGGGTCAGTGATGTGGAAGAGGGGGAAGGGCTTGGCGTCCTCTTACTTTTGGAAACCACCCCTGAGTTTTACGAAAGAGAAGAAAAATCGGTCAATAAAGCCGGGTTCGGCTACATCTTCTCCTATTTTCGGAAGTACCGGCCTTTGATCATCCAATTGATAGTAGGCCTTTTTATCGGTACCGGCCTTCAGGTTATTTTTCCTTTCCTGATCAAATCAATTGTAGATACCGGTATCGGAAATGTCGACCTGGACTTCATTAAGATCATCCTGGCCGCTCAGTTTTTTCTTTTCCTTACCCAGCTTGCCGTAGAGCAGGTGCGCAACTGGATCATGCTGCACGTAGGGGTGCGGGTCAACATCAGCCTGATCTCGGATTTTCTGATCAAGCTGACAAAGCTGCCGATCAAATTCTTTGATTCCAAGATCAGTGGGGACCTCATGCAGCGTATCGCCGACCACGAACGGGTACAGCGCTTCCTGACTTCAACCTCCCTGATGTCTATTTTTTCTTTCGTCAACTACATCGCTTTTGCTATTGTTTTGCTGGCCTGGAGCCGGCTTGTTTTTCTAGTCTTCTTTATCGGAACAACGCTATATCTGGGTTGGATCTTTTTTTTCCAATCTATCCGTCGGGAACTCGATTACAAGCGTTTCGACCAGTCTTCGGAAAACCAGAGCAACCTCATAGAGTTGATCAGCGGCATGCAGGAAATCAAGTTGCATAATGCCGAAAAACAGAAACGATGGGCCTGGGAGCGCATTCAGGCCCGGCTGTTCCGAACCGGGATGAGTTCTCTGCGTATCG
This sequence comes from Lewinellaceae bacterium, assembly GCA_020636215.1. Classification (GTDB taxonomy): domain Bacteria; phylum Bacteroidota; class Bacteroidia; order Chitinophagales; family Saprospiraceae; genus JACJYE01. The sequence continues at coordinate 233,745 of JACJYG010000009.1, read as the reverse complement.
GCCAGTTTCAGCGGGCCGGGGCATCCTTTTTCAATGAAACCAAAAACCTGATCATTACCTTTATCGTCGCCAAGTCGGTCCTCGATGGCAATATGAGCCTGGGGATGCTGTTGGGCGTTCAATACATCATCGGCCAGTTAAATGCTCCGGTGGGCCAATGGATCGACTTCCTGCGCAATATGCAGGAAGCGAAGATCAGCCTGGAACGAATGAATGAGATCCATTCCAAAGAAGATGAGGAAAATATTGAAGAAAAGATCACCCTACTTCCCGAATCCGGTGACCTGATCGTGGAGGATGTTACCTTCCAATATAACGGCCCCCATTCTCCAACGGTGCTTCGCAATATCAACCTGCGCATCCCTAAAGGGCAGACGACGGCCATTGTTGGAACCAGCGGAAGTGGAAAGACCACTCTGGTCAAACTGATGCTCAATTTTTATTTGCCGGCGGAGGGAGCCGTTCGCCTGGGGGATATTAACCTTTCGAATATTAACAGCCGGCTGTGGCGCAGTAAGTGCGGAGTCGTTATGCAGGACGGTTACATTTTCTATGATTCTATCGCCAAAAACATAGCGTTGGGAGATGAGATCATCGATAAGAAGAAGCTGCTCAAGGCAGTAAAGGTCGCAAATATTCAAAGTTTTATTGAATCCCTGCCGCTCGGCTACAACACCAAAATAGGGCAGGAGGGACTGGGGCTCAGCCAGGGGCAAAAACAACGCTTACTCATTGCCCGCGCCGTTTATAAAAATCCGGAATACATCTTCTTTGATGAGGCAACCAGCGCCCTCGACGCCTACAATGAGATGGTGATCATGGAAAACCTGGAGGAATTCTTCTACGGCCGCACTGTGATTGTCGTCGCCCACCGTTTGAGCACCGTAATGAATGCCGATAACATCATCGTTCTGGAAGGCGGTGAAATAGTGGAACAAGGTACTCATGAAGAACTGACCTATCTGCGTGGAGCGTATTATCAATTGGTCCGGAATCAATTAGAATTAGGAGCATAAGTAGTTTTGGAGATGCTGGAACATGAAAACATAGAGCTTAGGAGCGAAGAAGTGCAGGAAATTCTCGGTACTCCTCCAGGATGGATGACCCGCTATGGCACCCTTATTTTTTTGATTGCGCTGGTGGTGATCGGGTACATTGGTTTTTTGGTAAAATACCCGGATACGGTCGAATCAAAAGTCAAAATCTCATCGACAGACCCTCCCAAACGCCTGGTCACCCAATTCCGGGGCCGGGTAAAATTGATCCGCGTAAAAAATGAGTCCAGAGTTCGGCAAGGAGAGGTGCTCATCGTTTTTGACAATAGCTCCAACAACGAAAGCGCCAATATTGAAGATGTCCTGACCCTGGAAAATGCCATTATTGCCGCTGGGGGGCCTGATGACTCTACTCTTCTGGCTTTCAAAGTAGCCAACAACCTGGTGCTGGGAGAACTGAAAAACAGCCTCTTCGAATTTTACCGCCGCCAGGATGAAATGAAACAATTTCTTTCCAATCCTTATGATAAGTACAGCCTGGAACAACTGCGCCGCGAATTGAGAAAGCTGCAGAGTATGGCCGCCAGCGACCGGGACCGTTTGTCTAATATTAACCGGCAAATAGAGATCGTAGAGACCCGCCTTCAAAGGGAAGAAGCCCTGGCCCGCGAAAAGCTTCTGGCAGAGGAACGGGTAGAACGGACCCGGGAAAGCGAACTCAGTTTGAAACGGATGCGCGAAAGCATTGAATCCTCCATTAAAAGTAAAGAACTGGATATGGACCGCATCCGGGCCGAAATGAGCGGCGTCCGGGCCGGTTCACAAGAGAATCAGGACGAAGCTGCTGCCATTCTCCGTGAAAGTTTCCAGGCCTTGCGGCGAGACCTCAATGCCTGGAAAGAAAAATATGTCATCAGCTCACCCGTCGATGGTATTGTATCCCTTGATTTGGGGAATATAAGCGAACAACAGTTTGTCGAGGAGGGAAAAGAGATTGGAGTTGTCGTTCCGCTTAAAGAACACGAAACGAAAGGAGTAATGCTGATTGAGGTAGCTAAATCTGTAAAGATTAAACCCCAGCAGAAGGTGGTCGTCAATCTCGACAGTTATTCCTTCGCAGAATACGGCGCCTTATTAGCTGTGGTCAGGGGAAAGAGCCAGGTGCCTATTGAAGGTAAGATTACAGTAGAGATATTCTTTCCTAACGGACTGACAACTACTCTTGGCCGACAGATTGAACCTACCCGGGAAATGCTCGGCACGGCGACTGTCATCACTTCCGATAAACGCCTCATCGAAAGAGTTTTCGAAAATATCAGGGGGGCTGTTTCGCAAAAAGGATAAGGGTTTCATAGTTTCACTGTTACCATCAGGTGGCGAAACAGTGAAACTATGAAACCGGCAACCATCAAAGATGGATCACTTCTCCATAGGCTGCAGCGGCTGCTTCCATGACCGCTTCGCTCATCGTGGGGTGGGGGTGTACTGTTTTGATGATCTCATGGCCAGTCGTTTCCAGCTTGCGGGCGGCCACCACCTCAGCGATCATTTCCGTTACATTGGACCCTATCATGTGCGCACCAAGGAACTCTCCGTACTTCGCGTCGAAGATCACTTTTACGAACCCTTCTTTAGCGCCGGAAGCACTGGCCTTTCCTGATGCAGAGAACGGAAATTTGCCAATTTTAAGGTCATAACCGGCTTCTTTTGCTGCCTGTTCGGTATAGCCTACAGAGGCGATCTCTGGACTACAGTAAGTACAACCGGGAATGTTGTTGTAATCGAGCGGCTCCACATGTTGCCCGGCAATCTTTTCTACGCAGATGATCCCCTCTGCACTGGCAACGTGAGCCAGGGCAGGGCCCGGCACTACATCCCCGATTGCATAGATTCCAGGAACGTTCGTCTGATAATAATCGTCAACCAGGATCATCCCCCGGTCCGTTTTAATGCCCAGCGCTTCCAGTCCGATATTTTCTGTGTTGGGCGCTACGCCTGCTGCTGAGAGGACAATGTCGCATTGAATTTCCTGCGTTTTTCCGGTTTTCCGGTCCTTGACAGATACCTTACACCCTTTGCCCTTGGTATCAACAGCTTCTACTGAAGTATTGCCGAAAACTTCAATGCCTTTTTTCTTGTATATCTTACCTAGTTCTTTGGAGATATCGGCATCTTCCCGCGGCACCAGGCCCTGCTCCAGAAATTCCACGACAACCACTTCGGTGCCAATAGAATGGTAGAAATAGGCGAATTCCACGCCAATAGCGCCCGCGCCGATAACTACCATCTTTTTAGGTTGCTGTTCAAGGCTCATCGCACGCCGGTACTCAATCACTTTTTTTCCATCAATTGGCACATTGGGCAGCTCCTTGGCGCGCCCCCCCGTAGCGATGATGATATGGCTGGCGCTGTATTCCTTTTTGACCCCTTTGGCGTCTGTAACTTCTACTTTGTTACCGCGCGCCAGGGCTCCATTTCCTTCAAGGACCGTTATCTTATTCTTGCGGAAAAGAAAATTAATCCCTTTACTCATTCCATCAGCTACACCACGGCTCCGCTTGATCATACCCTCAAAATCCGCCGTAGGGTTTCCCACTTTAATTCCATAATCTTCCGCATGGCGAATATATTCAAACACCTGAGCACTTTTCAGAAGGGCCTTGGTCGGGATGCAGCCCCAGTTCAGGCAAATCCCACCCAGAGATTCCCGTTCTACAACAGCGACTTTCATTCCCAACTGGGATGCCCGGATGGCCGCGACATAGCCGCCTGGCCCGCTTCCAATTACAATGAGGTCAAATTTATCCATGGTCATCGGTTTGATTTAAATTACGCTAACAACCTAATGTTACGGGTTGTTCTTTCCGGCGCAAATATACTCAGTTCCTTTAGGATGTGAAAAAGAAAAGCTGGGAAGGCCGCAGGAATATAAAAAAACCCCGCCACAAAATTGTAGCGGAGCTCATTTAACTTGCTGATACTTAAATTCTTTTATAGAGAAAAATTCTATACTCAACCTAACATGGCAGAACAATAGCTATAGGACATCGAAGGGAATTCCTTACTTCGGGATAATAGCATTCGGGATAATGAGGGAATTAAAGTCGCTCTCCTGCCTTTACAAGCATAAAAGTATTCAATATGATCCTGCTCAACAAAAAAAAGCACTGACAATTTGTCGGGCATCAAAATGATGAAGCCTGTAATTTTTTTGGTTAAAACACTGGCAATCAATTATATATAAAATTAATAAAAATAACATGTTTATCGAGAGCCATCCGGAACATGCTGAAACTCAGTAAGAAAAAATAGAAAAAAAAAGAGATGGGCTGATTTAGGAGCGTTTCTTTTTTTATGGTTGTTCGCTGATAATTATGGACAGCTTAGCCTCATCGGCAGACAAAATGGTTTTGGCCTGAAAGTAAAAGCCATCTTGCAGTTTTATACTTTCATCTAACCGCATCCGGCCGGCATTTTCAGTGATCGTTTGCGCCAGATTCCGGTAGGCCAGGTACTCCGGCCCCAATTGGCCGAGCCGATTAAACACCCTGGCCGCTTCACCGATCCAGAAATCATCGGGAGCTCCATGGAAATCACCTTCCCATCGGAAGCGAAACTCCTGCCGGATAAATTCGCAGCCGGTTTGAAAAATGGCCAGCTCCAGGCCGTCTGAAAAGGCCAGTTCTTCAACAGCCTTATCTTTTTCTATGTGAAAGCTGTGGCGGCTGACCGAAGCAAGGCCCGGATTGAAGATAGGTTCAGGAGCGCCATACCGACAATCTACAAAGGGCTCCTGCCTGGCCGGATGGCCGCAGTTACTTACCCCAATCAGCGCGAGGAAGAGTATAATGCATCTAAAATATTGCCGCTTTGACAGTCCAGGCATAAATGAATAAATCAATGGTTAAACAATCAATTTGCTTGTCTGTTACGTAGAGGTCTTTAATAAACAACGAATTTCACGGAATTTTCTAAAATATCCCTTATGATCAAATCAAATTATGCGCTCAATGGAAACGGATCCAACTTAAACGGCCATTCCAATGGGCATCATGCCGATTCGCTTTTAGATGAAATCGGCGCTCAACACGTAGCGACCTCTTATGACACTCCGGTGAGGCCGGATGCCTTCGAACTATCGGATGACGAAAAAGTCAGGCAGATCGAAGGGCATTTTCGCGAGATTATGAATATACTGGGCCTCGACCTCAAGGATGACTCCCTCCGGGGTACACCCCGCCGGGTAGCCAAAATGTTCGTCAAGGAAATTTTTTCGGGTTTGCACCCGGACAATATGCCTGCTGTTTCTCTGTTCGACAACAAATTCAAATACCGGCAAATGCTGGTAGAAAAAGGCATCCGCGTCCAGTCATTTTGCGAGCATCACTTCCTGCCTATTTATGGCAGAGCTCATATCGGATATATTGCAAACGGCAAGGTTATCGGATTATCAAAACTCAACCGGATCGTCGAATACTATGCCCGCCGGCCACAAGTCCAGGAACGGCTGACTATACAAATTGCCAATGAACTTAAAAAAGTGCTGGGCACGGAAGACGTTGCCGTATATATCGATGCCAAACATATGTGTGTGGAAATGCGTGGTGTACAACATGAACACAGCAGCACTATTACTTCGGAATTCTCTGGAAAATTCCTGAACGAGAACGTCCGGGCCGAATTCCTGCAGGCAATCCGATAACCCACCACATTAACCTTAACAACCTGCAAATTATGTCAGTCGAAATACTTGCCAATAAAAAAGTCCTGATCGTCGGCGCCACCGGTGGGATTGGCGCCGAAGCCGCCAAGCTAATCAAAAATAGCCAGGCCAACGTATTTATTACCGGCCGGGATGAGGAAAAACTGGAGCGGTTGGCTTCTGAAACGAATATTTCCTCTAGCCAGGCTTTCCGGATGGATATCACCAGCCAGGCTGAAACTATTAGAGTAGCGAAGGCTATTCACGAAAAATCAGGCCCGCTCGATATTCTGATCAATGCAGCTGGAATTGGGCTGCTCAGCCCGCTCGAAAACCTTACCTATGAAGATTTCAGCCGCGTTATTGATACAAACCTGAAAGGTGCTTTCAACCTGATGAAAGCTTTCCTTCCAGCTATGAAAGAAGCGAAAAAAGGCCTGGTGATCAATATTCCTGGTGTATTGGGTAAAACGCCCATGGCGGGCGCGGCTGCCTATTCAGCCTCCAAATACGGCCTGGAAGGAATGATGAAGTCCATTCGCGAAGAATTGAAACGCACCGAAGTACGCATTACCAGCCTTTACCTGGGAGGAGTGGATTCAGAATTTTGGGACTCTATTGACATGCGGGTCAACCGGGATAAATTCATCACCGCCAAGGCGGCTGGTAGAGCTATTTGGTTTCTTTGCCAACAACCAACTTCCGGCGTTGTGTCCGAAATGGTGATCCAGCCGTTCAATCACCAGGCAATTTAGAGGAAGGAAGAAAACCGTTAGATGTGCAAAGTTTCTCCTTGATCTCAGAATAATAACCCGCCAATTAAAATTGTCTGAACTATCTTTCCGGGCTTTTTAAGAAAAAAAATATCTTATACCGTTATTTGCCTGTTTTTTAGAATAATAGACATCTAATAGGCCTTTTTTTTTCAAAAAATTTGGAATTGTTGCTAATTATCACCTTGTTGAGGTGACATTTGTTATTGTCCTGAAATAAGGGTGAGGCTACATTGGGGATGCATAAAACCATATAATTATGTCGACCCTGACCAAAACAACAACTGACAAGGTAACCTCCTTCCTGGAATGGTTACGCAATCGTACTCCAAACGAAATTGAATTCCATCAGGCAGTCACTGAAGTCGCGAGAATTGCCATTCCTTTTATTGAGGCAAATCCGAGATATCAGGGCTTCGCGCTTATGGAAAGGCTTTCTGAGCCCGACCGGGCCCTCTCTTTCCGGGTAAGCTGGGTAGATGACAAGGGCCAGGTACAAGTCAACCGGGGCTACCGAGTACAATTCAACAATGCCATTGGCCCTTACAAGGGCGGCCTGCGATTCCACCCCACGGTCAACCTGAGTGTCTTAAAGTTTCTGGGCTTTGAGCAGATCTTTAAGAACAGCCTGACCGGCCTGCCAATGGGCGGCGCCAAAGGTGGATCGGATTTCGACCCCAAAGGAAAATCCGATGGAGAGATCATGCGCTTCTGTCAGAGCTTTATGCTCGAGCTGTTCCGTCATATCGGTCCCGATAGAGACGTTCCCGCAGGAGACATCGGGGTGGGGGGCCGAGAAATCGGATTCCTCTTTGGCATGTACAAAAAACTCCGGAATGAGCACACCGGCACGATAACCGGCAAAGGATTTGAATATGGCGGAAGCCATATCCGCCCGGAAGCGACCGGCTATGGCCTTATCTTCTTCCTCAATGAAATGCTCAAGGCCAAAGGAGAAAAACTCATCGGCAAAACGGTCGCTGTTTCCGGCTCAGGCAACGTTGCCCAATTTGCTGCCGAGAAAGCCATCCAGATGGGCGCCAAAGTAGTAACCCTTTCCGATTCGGGCGGTACAGTGTATGACCGCAATGGCATTACCCGAGAAAAACTGGAATGGGTGAAGGACCTGAAAAACGTACGCAGAGGCCGCATTAAGGAATATGCCGACCATTTCAACGCTATTTATATCGAAGGCGGCCGGCCATGGGGCGTTGCTTGTGATATTGCCCTGCCTTGCGCAACGCAAAATGAACTCAATGAAGCGGATGCCCGTGGATTGATCAAGAATGGCTGCATTGCTGTCGCGGAAGGCGCCAATATGCCGGTAACACCGGAGGCAACCCATCTCCTTCAGCAAGCTAATGTGATGTTCGGCGTTGGAAAAGCCGCCAATGCGGGCGGGGTGGCCACTTCCGGCCTGGAAATGTCTCAGAACAGCCTTCGCCTGAACTGGACCCGCGAAGAAGTTGAGGAACGCCTTCTGCATATTATGATCGACATTCACAGCCAATGTGTCAAATATGGTAAAGATGGCGATGGCAATATTGACTATGTCAAAGGCGCTAATATTGCTGGCTTTGTCAGGGTCGCCGAAGCCCTTATCGCTCAAGGTATAGTTTAGCCCCTGGACGATATCAGGCTTCCAAACCTACCTGAGCCATCCCGAATTTTGGTTTGCACCGAAGGCCGGGATGGCTTTTTTATTGATTGTATTCATCCGCTTGAGCACTATTGTGCTATTCCTGGCCGGCTGGTAGAATTTCAGGCTTCATTTGCCTGGATTGCCCGGTTCCTTTTTCACTCAAAATGCGATAGGCTTTCCCAAAATTGGGCAGGCCATATCCTAACTCGTTATCTGGTGCGGTTGCCTGGCTGGAGCTTTGCCGTACAGCTTCCATAATTTCCAGATTGCTACTTTCCGGAAAAGCCCCCCAAAGGCTGGCTACCATACCGGCCAGAATCGGGGATGCAAAAGAAGTACCTGACCCCCTGGAAACCCGAAAACTAAAAGCATCAGCTACCGTGACCCAAGCGCCTGGCGCTGCTATATCTGGCTTTATCCGGCCATCGGACGTAGGCCCTACCGAACTGAACGAAGCTCGGTTGCCCTTAAGGTCGGTTGCGCCAATAGCCAAAACCTGAGTAGCATCAGCGGGAATCCCTACATACTTCCATTTGGAATTCCCCTCGTTGCCCGCACTGGTGATAATGATCATACCTTTGGAAACAGCAATATCCGCCGCCAGGCTGGCCACCGACGACCGCCCGTTCAGGTTTTCGTAAGCATAATCCATTTTCCGGTCGTTGAAAGTAGTGTAACCGAGGGAAGAATTCACTAAATCGGCTCCAATGCTATCGGCATATTCCAGGCCAACTACCCAGTGGCATTCTTCTATCCGGTATTCTCCTCGTGTATCTTCCGTTTTAATACAAGTATAGGTGGCGCCCGGAGCAGTGCCAACCATTACTCCTGGTACGTTGGCCGCCATGGCAGAAAGGACTTTAGTACCATGTGTGCTGGATTCAAAAGGGTAGGCATCCCCGTCTACAAAATCCCGGGACAAAACTAAACGGCTTCCAGTCCGTATGCTATCGAAAAATGGATTTTCTTCCACCCCTATAAACCCTCCGTCCAGCACGGCAACCCAAACTCCCTTGCCGTCATACCCCATTTCATGGAGTGTGTCTCCGTTCAGGAGTTTGACTTGGTCAGCCCCATACCCATAAAACTCATTTTCCAAAGGCTTGGAAAGCAGGCTGTCCATCTGGAAGGCCATTTGTCTTCGTTCAGATTGTTCATAGGGTAAGCCTGCATAAAAAACAGTATCGATGAATGATAGCGCCTGTATTCCCGCCAATTTTTCTTCTTCGATCATGATCGTTGCAGCGTTCAGCCAGCGCGATTGGTGAAGGATTTGTGCACCAGCCTGTTGTAACTGCTGTAAATAAGACGGGTTGGGAGGCAGGTCCTGCTCCGTGATGGGAATGCCCCGCTTCAGCCTCCGGGAAATCGCTCTTTCGGAAAGGAATTCCGAGGGCTTATCTACACTGTATGGCGAATTGGCTTTGTCGGTAAAAGACGCCCAATAATACTTAGGGGTGCTGGCTGTATCCTGGGCAGCAACTTGGAAGCTGGATAGCAGGAATGCACCAAAGGTAAAGACAAGGATTGATTTCATGGTCAAAGTATTTCAGTATCAAGTTGGATGCGAAAGCGCTCCTCCATTTTTTCCATAATAAGTGGATAGAGCGCAGATTTGTTGTACTCCCGGTTGATTTTATAAACTGTATCTTTCACAAAAGTAGGTTCAATAATCCGTCGGGGAGGCTGTCTGCTGTAAAAATCTTTCCTGTGCAGCTTCATCGGCGTTCGGAACGCTTGGTTTTCAACTACTATGACATAATGCTGCTGCTGGGGCTCCGGCCCGGGCTCTTTCCATCGTTGCGGGCCGGCTTCATCTTTGAGGAAGAGGTAGGCGCAGGGGCCGGAGACGGAGAATTCTACTCCCCACAAGACATCTCCTTCCTGTGGAGGATGGAGCGAGTTGGCATGTTCCGGATGGTATGGTTTCTTAATATATTCTTCTCTTTTTTGCTTGTGGAGGTTCCCGTCTCCGGGGTCAAGCGTCGAAATGGCTTCGCTGTAATGGCTCTCCCTGAACCAAAGGCTATTGGACTGGACCAAGTACTCCTTTTGTTGAAACAGGTGTAAGTAGAAATCTAATGGCAACAGTGGCTCCGGGCCGTAAACCGCCAGATGGCAATAATTATCCTTGGGATGCAGCCGGGAGTATACCTCCATTTTCAACCCAAAGAAAGCTTCTTCCCATTCCTGCAGCTGGTCCACCCACTTGGGGTCAAAAGGGCCGGAGCTCAAACAGGATAGGGATAGATTCATCTCAAGCATTTCCAGATTTTGATATAAATCGTCGACGTGCTGCCGGGTTTCCAGATAATAGGAATACCGTTCGGTTTCCTGTCGGTTGTTCCAGAACCGTTGTTTCGCTTTTCGTTTTTTCTGTTCCAGAATGTCCAGTTCACTGAGGAGGCGCACGTAGAAATGGCCTTCTTTTAATAGTTCTATTTGCCGGCGGAGGGAGCTCGCATGGTCGGCGTGGTTGATTTTGGTGTATTCTTCCAGCAGCAGTTCCAGTCCAAGTGGGTCTGATTCGGAAATCGCCTGTATCTCTCCTTCAATAACCAATGCCTTTACATCGAGCTGGTCGTCAAAATCTTCAGTGTTGAGTACCTTGGCGAGGGGAACTAGCAACTTGTCCCGGATGGTGCGTTGTAACTGCCGGGCGCCATATTTGCTATCGTATCCCTTTTCCGCAAGGAAGTCCAGCACAGGGTCTTCGATCTGCAGGTTCATCCGGCGAAAACGGATACCCTCCCGCTGACGAAGCAATTGTACTTCCCGTTCGATCACGAAGCGGACGGTGAATTTATCGAGTGGTGCAAAGGGGATGACCTGGTCAATGCGGTTGAAAAGCTCCGGACGGAAATATTTTTGAGCTTCAGAAAGGAAGTGGGCTTTAACCTGTTCCTTTTCGGGTTCTTGGGTCCAGCCGATAGGGTTTTGAGACAAATTTTGAGCCCCAATATTGGAAGTCATAATAATAATTGTACTACAAAAATTTGCCAGTTTCCCCTGATTGTCGGTCAATCGCCCTTCGCTGAGCAGTTGAAGCAACAGGTCGAAAAAGTGAGGATCCGCCTTTTCGATCTCATCGAACAGCAATACGCTGAAAGGCTCCCGCCGGATGGCGGAGGTTAGCAGGCCATCTGTAAAGTAACTGGTTCCGGTGAGCCGTAAAATGGAGTAGGGGGTGGAAAATTCACTCATATCGAACCGCACCAGGCGATTGCGGTTTCCGAACATGAATTCTGCCAGGGTTTTGGCCAGCTCTGTTTTACCCACTCCGGTAGGCCCCACCAGGAGTAAGGATGCAATAGGCTTTCCCGTGCGCGTAAGCGCTGTTTTGACTGCGGCCAAAAGATCGACAATGCTGTCGACTGCGGCTTCTTGTCCGAATATTTTGCTGTTAAAATCCGCCTTTATAGCGACAGTGTCCATAGGAATAGCGGGGTCGGCCATAAATCGGGGCATCCCTGTTTCTTCACAAAACTGATGGATCACTTCTGAGCGGGAGATGTGAAGGGATTCCGCCGCTTTATCAAGAGTACTGCGCTTATTGATCAGCAAACTTTCCAGGGAACGGATCGGTTTTCCCGGCATGCCCGAGTATGGGGAAAACCTTCGGTTGAGCCGGATCGCCTCCCGGATCGCCTCTTCCTCAATACGCACGCTCTTCAGTTGAGCCGTATCTTTTACTTTATCAAGGATAATCGCCTCAAGGACTTCTCCTTCCGGTTCTTTCAGGTGTATTTGGGTGAAATAGGAGATATAGCTTGGGCTTTGTAACTCTATTCGGGCAAGTTCCTCTTCGGTACATTCGGAAATGAGAACGACTTCCCCACGGCTAAGGAAAGGGCGGAAATAATCGGCAATACTGACGGAATTACCCTCGTATTTCCCCACTTCAAACAACTCCATCAGGCTGCGGATGAACAGGATGTTGTCACTTCCGGAAAGCTCTTTACACAGTTGGGATAGGTTTTCCTGCCAACCGGTTTCCTCCATCAACTCCTTGATCAGGGTAGAGGCAGTGGTTTCCCATATTTGCTCTTTCATGCGGCGTTTTTTCTGTTGCCGCGCCAGTTCCCACGCCAAGGCAGTTTTACCTACCCCGGAAGGGCCTACCAGCAATACATTGTGCGTAAACCGCCCCTTTAAAGCCCGCACAAACTGGTTGAGTTCTTTTTCGCGGCCATAGGCGGCAGGAAATTTGACTTCCAGCAACTTCGCCACCCTCGGTAAAAGCTTTTCCTGGCCTTGCTGCGCCAAATCCTCCATTTCCATGGGGTTGGGCGCCTCCAATTGGATTTCCTGTTGCTGCAATTCAATACTTTCAAACCAAATAGCCGACACGATATCCTGTACTGATTGTAGTCGTTTGTGGCGTGAAAATTCAAGAAACACTGCATCCTCGAGGCGCTTTTTCAAGGCTTCTTCCTCCTCGGCGAATGCTTCCAGGTTGAGCGCCGGCAATAGCCCCCAAATGCTCTTGCCTTTTTGGTTAAAAAAATATTCGAACTCCAGTTGGAAGGCAGGATAGCTGATGCCATCTTTGGCCGCAGGAAAGCGCACGAGCAGGGTGTTTCTTAAAAAATCCCCTTGCTGATACTCATCCAGTAAAGTATGGAATTGCCCGGTATTCAGTACTTTCTGCTGAAGGGTATTCGCATACTGGCTCGCAACGGTACGCAGTGTTTGGCCAATTCGGAGTACAGTATTATCTGCAAGGGGAGAAAGCAGGCTTACTCCAGGGTGCAGGTGCAACCGAAAAGCATAAAAAGGGATGGAAAATTTATAGGCCATATTTCCTGCATTGTCGGGTTAAAGCTAAGCCTTTTTTATAATAAGCTCCAGGCGGCATTCAAACGATAATAAGCCCTTCTTCCACTTGGCCAAAGGTGAGGTGTTCCTTTCGGCTGTAGCGCAGGCCGGTGATTAGCGCCAACAAAGCATCAATCTGGTGCCAGGACGAAACCCTTTCCGGGCAGCATCCCTCCGGCAAATGGGCCTCTAATTGCTGGCGTATTGCCGGAATGTCTTCCTCCCTTTTTTTGTATCGTTCCGGGCCTAATTCGAGGATCTTGGCTAAATAAGCTGGGTAAGCCTCCCAGACCTCAATATTCATGGCGCGCAATTGTTCGGCAAGTTGCATGGCCCTAGCGGACAGCCCTCCCAGAAACATGGGGGACATAGCACCGAGCGCCCGGTCGGCTTTCCGGTAAAAATAATCTTCATAATGATCCGGATACCGGTATTTGCCGGGCAGGCTGAGGGGCGCATCGAGGAAAATGAAAGCTGGATGATATTGCCGCGCCCATTTTAAGATAAACAGGTCCGCGTCTTCTTTTTTTGCACTCTGAACCAGGGTAATGCTGCTGCCATTAAAACCTGCAACAACCGTGGTGCCGGCATGTTTACTTCCATAGTCAATTCCTGCGACCCTCATACTTTAGTGTCCTATAATGTCTTGAAAATGAGCTACTAATTCCTGCGCCACTGGCTCTTCTCCGGTCCGCTGTTGGTAGACAATGTTCGCCTGCTGGTAAAAAGGTTCCCGTTCGGCCAGTTTATTGGCGATAAACGCCAGGAGGCCAGGGCCATCCATGCCTTTCAGAAGCGGACGTTGTTCCTGCTGTTTCGAAAGGCGGCAGTACAAAACTTCAGCCGGAGCACGGAGATATATGGCCAGGCCATGAGCTTTCATCCATCCCATGTTGTCAAAAAAGCAGGGAGTACCGCCACCACAAGCGATTATGGCCTTTGGGTATATGGCAGTTGTGTGCAACACTTCCCGCTCGATTTGGCGGAAATGAGCTTCTCCTTTCTGTTCAAAGATCGTTCTTACCGCAGCTTGTTCCTGCTGCTCAATCAGGCTGTCTAAGTCGTAGAACGGCCAATGCAGGATATCGGCTAATTGGCGGCCCACATATGACTTACCGCTTCCCATAAAACCGATCAGAAATATTCGCATGTCCATTATTGCTGTTTCAATTCAAAACAACAAAATATATTCCGGCTTTTCACTTCGATCAAACAAATCGCCCTATGAGGAGTTTACAATAATGCAAATCCTTTCCTCAAACCCTTAGCATTCATATCCTGATTCCCTAATCTTTATTACTTTTGCAGGGCATATAAAAATCCATAGATCATGATGAAAAGAATCATGTTGCTGACGGGGATCGCCGTAGTTACCTTGAGCTGTAATTCGTCCAACCAACCGGATACCAGCTCGGAAAAATCGGTTGAAGAAATCAAAAGCCAGGGGCCTATTAGCAATGCGGATATTATCCGTAGCCCGGTGACTGCCGATGAACCTATCGATACCGTAAATGTTGCTAAAATTGAATTTGAAGAGACATCCTTCGATTTCGGTGAAGTAAAAGAAGGCGCTATTGTCGAGCATAGTTTCTCCTTCACGAATACCGGTAAAGCACCGTTGCTCATCAACAATGCCCGATCCACCTGCGGCTGTACTATTCCGGATTGGCCCAAGGAGCCCATTCCACCAGGTGAAAAGGGCGAGATATCGGTGCGCTTTGATACCCACAACAAGCATAACCAACAATCCAAACCGATTACTGTTACCGCCAATACTTATCCTGCGACAAGCCGGGTATTCCTTTCGGGTTTTGTTCACCCCGCAGATGGCGGAAAGGCCAGCACAGAATAATAAAAAACGGAAAACTGATCACCAAAAAAATGAATGCAATGGAAATTTTATTGTTACAGGCAGGAGGCGCCGGTATGTACACCAATTTCATCTTTATCGGCGCAATGATCCTTATTTTCTGGCTTTTTCTGATACGCCCCCAGCAAAAACGGCAGGGTGAACAGAAGAAATTTATGGACGCCCTCCAAAAAGGAGAAGAGGTTGTTACCGCCAGCGGCATCATTGGCAGGATCAATAAGATCGAAGAGAATATCATCACGCTCGAAATAGCGAAAAACACTTATATTAGGGTGACCCGCAACTCTATTTCCAAAGAAATGACGGAATCACTCATTACGCCTGATGATAGATCTTAACAATAAATACTTTCGGATCCAACTTAAGGAAGACAGGGCTATCCTCCTAATATGTATGGGGATAGCCCTGATATTTTGGCTCCTGGTCAAACTTTCCCAAACCTACCAGACGCAAAGGCCAATTTCCTTTGAACTGGAAATACCTCAGGAAAAAGCCCTCACAGAATTGCCGCCGGCCGATATGGTCGCAGAGTTGGAAGGGTCGGGCTGGGACTTGCTCTTTGATTATTTTTCCCATCCTACTGTAAGCCTGGTTTACGACATGCAGGATGTCAGCCGGCTCCACCTTAATCGTGGACAGTTGCGGAACGATATCGCACACGAGCTCCGCACCAACGATATCAAAGTGCTGGAGATCAACTATGATAATGTCCTGTTAGAACTGGAAGACCGTAACTCGAAAACGGTTCCCATAATCATACAACGGCGCTTATCTTTTGCCCCGGAACACCATCTCAAAGCGCCCATAGGCCTGAAACCAGACTCTGTCCGCATCAGTGGCCCTAATTCATTGATAGATAGCATTCACTTTTGGCCAACGGATTCTCTCATCCTGAAAAACCTCAAATCCAGCTCCACCGTGATACTCCACCTTCAACAGCCCAACCGGGAAGTACTCCTGTCGGCTAATATGGTGGAAGCCAAGATTGAGGTGGAACCCTTTACCGAAAAAACGATGTATGTACCACTTGTAGTGAAAAATGCGCCGGATAGCCTGCGTATCTTCCCCGATAAGATTACCGTGACCTGTAAGCTCGGACTCAGCAAATATGACTCCGTCTCCTATCGGGATTTTATAGCCGAAGCTGACCTCAGCGGCATCTCTCCCAATGCCCCCAACAATACGGTTCCAATCCTTATTACTCAACAGCCCGATTTTACCCGCAACCTCCAGTATACTCCAAAATCCGCAAAGTTCTTCATTGTGGAACCAGCGAAAGCGCCTAATTAAAAACTTCGCGCACACCACAAAATTGGCGGGAAGCCATTATTTATGGGCGTTTTGACGTAAACATCCTTCATCTTTTTAAATGAAATGGAAGCGGCTGTGTAATTAAGGCCAGAAATCATTATTTTTAAGGGAAAGGAATCTCAGCCATGATCAAGAAGAAGAGTGTAGAGGAAATTCTGGAAATCGCCAAAGTCGAAGAAGTGGTTCAGGACTTTGTACAGCTCAAGCGGCGGGGTGTCAGCATGATCGGGTTATGCCCCTTCCATAGCGAAAAAACACCGTCCTTCAACGTTTCTCCAGCCAAGGGCATCTATAAGTGTTTCGGCTGCGGCAAAGCCGGCGACGCCGTTAGTTTTGTCATGGAACATGAGAATCTCACCTTCCCGGAAGCCTTGCGCTATCTGGCCAAAAAGTACGGCGTCAAACTGGAAGAAACAGAGTTGTCGCAGGAAGCCCGCCAGGAGCAACAATTTCTCGACAGCCTGTATATCGTCAACCAGTATGCCCGGGATTACTACCAGGATCAATTGTTTAATACGGACCTTGGAAAGAGTGTAGGGCTCAATTACTTTCGGGAGCGGGGGTTTCGGGAAGACACGATCCGAAAGTTCGGCCTGGGGTTCGCTCCTGATAAGATGGACGCTTTCGTGGTGAAAGCCACCCATGATGGCTACAATTCAGACCTGATGAAAAAAGTGGGGCTGATGAGCCAGTACGGGCGGGATTTTTTCCGCAATCGGGTCATGTTCCCCATCCACAACCTTTCCGGCAAGGTGATCGGCTTTGGCGGCCGCATCCTGGTTAAAGATGTCAAAGCGCCCAAGTATATCAATACCCCGGAAACGGAAATTTATACCAAGAGCAAGGTGCTCTATGGTGCTTATTTCGCCAAACGCGCCATCCGCCAGGAAGATGAATGCATTCTGGTGGAAGGCTACACCGATGTGCTTTCCCTGCACCAGTCTGGCATCGAAAATGTAGTGGCTTCCTCCGGCACCTCCCTGACCGTTGACCAGATCCGGCTCATCAAACGGAATACGGAGAACATCAAGATCCTTTATGACGGCGATATGGCGGGCATCAAAGCCGCTCTCCGGGGAATGGGAATGGTACTGGAGCAAGGGCTCAATGTAAAAATAGTCGTGCTGCCGGAAGGGGAGGACCCCGATTCCTACCTCAAACAGGTAGGCGTAGAAGCGTTCAAAACATATATTGGCAAAGAGGCTAAGGACTTTATCATGTTCCAGGCGGGAATGCTGCAGGAAGAAGCAGCAGGAGACCCGATCAAGAAAGCCAACCTGATTAAGGATATTGTGGATAGTATTGCCAAAATACCAGAGCCCATCAAACGGTCCCTTTATGTCCGGGAGTGCGCCCGTATTATGGAGGTGGAAGAGCAATTGCTTGTAAACGAAACAAATAAGGTTGTTGCTCAACACTTTAAGAAGCAGCAGCAGGAAAAAGAACGAACTCAACTCCGGCAATTCGAAGCAGAACAGGATGGCTTTGCGGTTGAACCTGCCCGCCCGGTGCTGAAGCCAAAGGAGGATGCTATTGCCAGCGGCGATGCTTTTCAGGAAAAAGACATTATCCGCATCCTCGTGGCTGGGGGTTCCACGCTATTCGACCAGGATGACAACCTCACCGTTGCCCAATACCTTCTCAGCAATATTGAGGATGTGCTCGAAGACTTTGACAACAAACTCTACCAGCGCACCGCCAATCTTGCCCGCGAACGGATTCTGGCCGGGGAAGAGGTTTCCACGGCCTATTTTCTCAACCATCCGGATCCGGAAATTCGCGAATTAGCGATCAACCTTGTAACCAGCCCATATGAATACAGCGAGAACTGGGCAAAACGCTGGGAGATCTTCCTGACTACCCAGAAAATGCCGGATGATAATTTCATCAATGATAGCACCCAGTCCCTGAAACGCTTCAAGCTCCGGAAATTTGATAAGATGATCCGGCAAAATGCAGAGAAGATAAAAACCCTTTTCGAGCAAAAATCAGACGAATACCTGCTTTATCTCAAGCTGGACCAAAAACTGAAAGCAGTTCGTAATCAACTCGCCGAAGAATTGGGGACAGTCGTGTTTTAGGAAATGTAAACGGTTCTACGGTTTCAATGGAGATAGATGGGAAATCCATGCAGCTGAATTTCCGGAGCGCCTCCTAAAATGAAACCGTAGAACCCTGAAACTTTATACGCTTTAATCTCAGGCGTTTCTATTCATGCAATTCAAATCTTCAAAAGCCTCCATGAGCCGGGCTTTGAAGGTTTTCTCGCCACTACGCAACCATTGACGGGGGTCGTAATACTTCTTGTTCGGTTTATCGGCGCCCTCCGGGTTGCCGATCTGGGTTTGCATAAAATCGCGCTTGCCTTCATAGTATTCGCGCACACCATCCCAAAACGCCCATTGCATATCGGTATCGATGTTCATTTTGATGGCGCCGTATCCAATCGCTTCGCGGATCTCTTCCCGGGAAGAGCCGGAGCCACCGTGGAAGACGAAATTGACCGGGTTATTTCCGGTATTAAATTTCCCTTTGACGTAATCCTGAGAGTTCTTCAGAATAACCGGCTTGAGCGATACATTACCCGGTTTATATACACCGTGGACGTTGCCGAATGCAGCGGCAATAGTGAAGCGGTTGCTCACCTTGCTCAAGGATTCGTAAGCGAAGGCCACCTCTTCGGGTTGGGTATAGAGGCGGGAACTATCGATGCCGGTATTGTCCACTCCATCTTCCTCACCTCCGGTGACACCCAGTTCGATCTCGAGAGTCATCCCGATCTTGCTCATGCGTTCCAGAAATCGGACGCAGGTTTCGACATTTTCCTCCAGTGGTTCTTCTGAAAGGTCCAGCATGTGAGAGCTGTACAAGGGATAGCCTCTGCTTTCGAAGAATTGTTCCCCGGCATCGAGCAGGCCTTCAACCCAGGGCAATAATTTCCGGGCGCAGTGGTCCGTATGCAGGATAACCGGTACGCCGTAGGCTTTTGCCACAGCGTGAACGTGCATGGCTCCGGAAATTCCTCCGATGACAGCAGCCTGTTGCTTGTCGTTGGACAAGCCCTTGCCGGCAAAGAAATGTGCGCCGCCGTTGGAATACTGAACGATGACGGGAGAGTTGACGTCGCGCGCTGTTTCCAGTACAGCATTGACGGAATTGGTGCCCACGACGTTCACTGCCGGAATGGCAAAGTTCTGCTCGTTGGCATAATTGAATAATTCCGTTACTTCATCGCCGTGGAGTACTCCAGGGCGGAAACGGGTTGAGGCCAGTGTAGACATGGTATTGGTATGTTTTCCGTAAAAAAATAGCTATATCACCGATTGGCCCGGCAATATAGCTATTTTAGGCGTTCCCGCGAAATCTGAAGTAATTTGCGAAACCGAAATTACCTGCTTAAATAATTCCTTTTTCTGTCAGATAGCGCTCGGCGTCGAGGGCTGCCATACATCCCGTTCCAGCTGCGGTAACAGCCTGTCGGTATACATTGTCCTGCGCATCACCGCTGGCGAAAACGCCCTCGATGTTGGTATGAGCCGTTTTGCCCTTGGTAATAATATAACCGGTGTTATCCATATCCAGCCAATCCTTAAAGATATCCGTGTTTGGCTTATGCCCAATGGCAACAAAGAACCCTTGTACCGGAATGACGGATTCCACTTTAGTCTGGTTATTTACTATCCGGACGCCTTTTACTTCCTGCTCACCTAAGATTTCTAAGGCTTCCGTATTCCAATGGATGGTAATATTTTCCGATTTTAAAACGCGTTCCTGCATAATCTTCGAAGCCCGAAGTTCGTCGCGGCGCACCAGCATATGGACTCTGGGGCATAACTTTGACAAATAAAGAGCTTCTTCGGCAGCAGTATCGCCCCCACCAACAATGGCCACTTCTTGTCCTCGGAAAAAGAACCCATCGCATACAGCGCAGGCCGAAACCCCTTTATTGGTGAGGCGTTTTTCAGACTCCAGCCCCAACCATTTTGCACTTGCACCGGTAGAAATGATCACGCTATCGGCCTGGACTTCTTTCCCGGACTCTGTCCACACTTTATGCACCGGGCCGCTGAAATCCACTTTGGATATCATCTCATAGCGGACTTCAGTGCCAAAGCGCTCGGCTTGTTTGCGAAAATCTTCCATCATTTGGGGCCCCATGATGCCATCAGGGTAGCCGGGATAATTTTCCACATCAGTAGTGATCATTAACTGGCCTCCCGGTTCCCTTCCCGTATATAATACAGGTTGGAGGTTTGCTCTGGCGGCATAGACCGCAGCGGTATATCCTGCCGGGCCGGAACCGATAATCAAGCATTTTAACTTTTCAATGCCTTCTGTCATTTGTTTCTCGCTTTTCGGGCAAAATTAAAAATAATGTTTATTGAATAATGTAATCCTGTTCACACTTTAGGAGCCTGCCCTGCCACTAAAGCGCCAATTGAAGAACGCCTAAGCCGGTTTTGTGGTTGAATGAAAGAGAAGAGATCGGGCAATGCCGATAAAAAACCTACGTTGGCCCACTTTCTTTGTCTCAATGGCGTTTTTTCGGTACTTTTAAATGAATTAAGAAAATCTGTTGATCATGATCTATCCTTTGGCTTTTGCAGGAAGTTTGGGAAGCCTTGCGCTCTGGTTTATATACAAAACCGATAATACAAAAAGCCGGCTTTTTCAGCGCTCTTTCTTTATCGGGTTTACCGTCTTTATTCTTTCGGCCCTTCTGGCCGATGTGTCCTGGAGCGTCAAACTAGGCGTCCTGTTTCGCGATCTTTTAGCGATGGCTGGCTTCGGCCTGTTTTTTCAGCTTCTGGCTGTCCGAAAAAAATGGTTGGCCTATGGCATCATAGCTTCCGTCATAGCTTTTTCGGGTTATTATCAGGCATTTATGTCGAAAAGTTTCGAACCAAGGGAAACAGGATCAGCACAACTGGACGCAGAAGGGGAGTTACTCGTAGAGCTGGCGGAAGGCGCCAACATACATGACATTCTGGCGACTGCTGAAAGTAAGTATCATATAATATCAGTCCCGGCTTTTTCTCCTGCCTCTCCGGAATCTACAGAATTAGATGACTACTATATAGTTGACATCCCAACTCAATTTGCAGGGGAAACAGCCCTGGTCATCAAAGAAATCCAAAAAGCCAATGGAGTAGACTGGGTCGAGCCTAATGAAATGATTTCCATTACTCCCATGGAAGGCCGCATTCCCTCCAATCCCAAAAAAGAACTAGGGTTAAATGACCAATACCTTGACCAGCTTTGGGGGTTCCAGGCTATGGACGTCAAAAAACTACTCGATTACCTGGATAGCCGGCAAGTCACCCCCCAACGCAAAGCACTGATCGTGATCCTGGATACAGGGATAGACGCCAAACATGAAGACATCAAAGACAATTATCGCTCGATCAAAGCAGGCAACGACAATGACCCGCAAGGGCATGGCACGCATTGTGCCGGCATTGCTGCGGCTGTTTCGAACAACGGCGTGGGCGTTGCTTCTTTTTCGCGCGACAATTCCTACATCGAAGTATCCAGCATCAAAGTATTGAATGCATCAGGCATGGGGACTCAGCGTGGCATTATTGACGGCATCATCCAGGCCGCCGATGCAGGCGCCGATGTTATTTCTATGTCGCTGGGCGGTGTATCCAACCAAAGCAGGGAACGGGCCTACCGGCAGGCGGTGGAATATGCTAATAAAAAGGGCGCCATCGTTGTAGCTGCTGCCGGTAATTCCAACCGTAACGCCAAAGGCTATGCGCCGGCAGGCGTTACAGGGGTAATTGCGGTCAGCGCCATTGATGAAGAGCTGCAACGGGCTGTATTTTCCAACTACGTTACTGATGTAAAAATGGGGGTCGCCGCCCCCGGCGTCAATATTTATTCGACCATTCCCAGAGATCAATACGCTTCCTACAATGGCACGTCAATGGCAACGCCTTATGCCGCAGGTTTAATCGGCCTGTTGAAAAGCATTAAACCTTCTCTCGATACAAAGGAGGTCTATGATATTCTTAAAAAAACAGGTAAACCGACCAAGAATACAAAAGAGACCGGCTTGCTGATCTATCCTTACGAAGCGGTGAAACTGCTGGTGGAGCAACAGTGAGCTATTGTTTCTTTCCTTTCTTTTTCCAGTCAAATGTATTGGATTGCCGTTGTTTTGCTATTTTTACGAGCATCCAATCAAAAACTACTGCATGGCTAAATTCAGGACGAACCACGACCGGGAAGGTAAAGGCAGTTCCGGTACCATTATTAAAGTCGGCATCTTTGGCGCCATCATTAGTGGTTTGTTTTTTCTGTTCAACATGTTCATGGGGAACAGTCCAAGCCCTTCTGGCGGCGAGAAAGAAAATAAAGTGGTATCAGAAACAGAGGATTACTATCTTCCGGAATCAACGACCGGCGAGGTCATTCGCCATCAATATTATTCGCTCTCTTACTCCGAAGAACAAGAACAGGCAGAATGGGTTGCCTATCGGCTTACCAGGAAGGAGTTGGAAAACCCTTGGGTAGACCGTGCGGATAGCTTTCGCCCTGACCTGATGGTGAAAACGGGCAGCGCTACACCAGATGATTACCGGAATAGCGGTTATGACCGGGGCCATCTCGTACCAGCAGCCGACCGGGCGTTCAGCGAAGCTGCAATGGAGGAAACTTTTTTCATGAGCAATATCAGCCCCCAGGCCAAGAACTTCAACAAAGGCATTTGGAGAGAGCTAGAGGAATTAACCCGTTCCTGGGCTAAAAGGGATGGCCAGTTATACGTAATCACCGGCCCGGTCCTGAAGCTTAAACCCAAAGGGACGATCGGGGCCAATGAAGTTGCCATTCCCGCCGCATTTTATAAAGTCCTGCTCGATCTGGAAGAACCCCAGGTTAAGGGCATCGGTTTTATCATTCCCAACGAAGTTAGCTTTGAACCGCTGTACAAATTCGCAGTACCAATCGATAAGGTTGAGGAAATCACCGGTATCGATTTTTTCAGTGAGCTAATGCCTCAGGAGCTGGAGGATGAGGTTGAGCAAAACCTCAATGTGGACCTATGGGAATTCAGTAAGCAAAAATATCAACTCAGAATTGAGAAGTGGAATAACCAATAAATGCTATGTCTGACCGGAAAGAACAATTTGCCAACACGATAACAGGAGGGTACGCCTTCAAAGGAGCTTCCATCATCCTTGGTGGAGCTATGCTGGATGGAACCTGTATCCCTAATACGCTTGTTAAAGTCCCTTTAAAAACGATGAACCGGCATGGCCTCATCGCCGGCGCTACCGGTTCGGGTAAGACTAAGACGCTGCAGATAATCGCGGAGCAGCTTTCCAAAGAGGGTGTACCATCCCTTTTGATGGACATCAAAGGCGACCTTAGCGGTATCGCCGTACCCAGTGCAGGCCATCCGAAGATCGATGAACGGCACGAACGAATTGGCATCCCTTTTACCCCGGGTGGAAGCCCTGTTGAGTTCCTGAGCCTCTCTCAGGAAAAAGGCGCCCGTCTGAGGGCCACCGTCACTGAATTTGGCCCTGTGCTTTTTTCCAAGATACTTGGGCTTAATGATACCCAATCCGGTATTGTTGCTGTAGTGTTTAAATATTGCGATGACAACCAGCTTCCGCTTTTAGACCTCAATGACTTCAAGCAGACCCTTCAATACATTACTAATGAAGGCAAAGAAGAAGCAGAAAAAATATATGGAAATATTTCTTCTGCTTCGGTTGGGACGATTATGCGCAAAATCATAGAGCTGGAACAACAGGATGCCGAGCGCTTCTTTGGAGAGCGGTCGTTCGATGTAGATGACCTTTGCAGGGTAGACCAGAATGGCCGGGGAATCGTTTCTATCATCCGCCTGACCGATATTCAGGACCGGCCCAAATTGTTCTCCACCTTCATGCTCCAGATCCTGGCTGAGATATATTCCAATTTCCCGGAGGAAGGGGACATGGATAAACCTAAGCTGGTAATTTTCATTGACGAGGCGCACCTCGTTTTTGAGGAAGCTTCCAGTGCATTGCTGGACCAGATTGAAGTGATCGTAAAGCTCATCCGCTCTAAAGGAGTAGGCCTTTATTTCGTTACCCAGAACCCCGCGGATGTACCCGACGATGTCCTCGGCCAACTGGGCCTGAAAATTCAGCACGCGCTTCGCGCTTTTACCGCCAAAGACCGCAAAGCCATAAAGCTGGCTGCTCAGAACTACCCGCTGTCTGATTTTTATGATGTTGCGCAGTCTGTCACAGAGTTGGGGATCGGTGAAGCCCTGGTTACGGTCCTGAATGAAAAAGGCATCCCTACACCTTTGGCGCATACGATGTTGCGAGCTCCTGAATCCAGAATGGATGTGCTTACGGGGCAGGAAATAGACAACATACTTAGCCGTTCAAACCTTCTCCGGAAGTACAACGAGGCTATAGACCCGAAAAGCGCCTATGAAATCCTGCAAGAAAAAATAGCGGCGGCTCATGAGGATAGCCTCCAGGAAGAGATGATGGAACAACAGCAGCGGGCTCAAACGGTATCTCGCCGCCAGGGAAAAAGCACCATTGAAAAGATCATCAGTAACCCGACCACCCGCCAGATTGGCCGTACTGTTGCCAGGGAGCTTACTCGAGGATTGTTGGGAGTGCTAGGCATAAGCAGTTCTACCCGGAGAAGCACTACCAGCCGGCGTAAACGGTAGTCTATCAGGTCAGTCTTTTTTAATTAGCCCTGGCTTGTAGTTCTGCTGATAAACAGACCAGGGCGTATCCTTGTACCGGTTCTGAGCAAAATAGGTGGCGATTATTTCAAACTCCTGAGGAGGCTTAAATCCAACGATAGATTGGATCACCTCCTGGTTTTCATCGAGGAAAACGACTGTAGGGAAACTAAGCCTTCCTTTCAATAATTCGGCTGCGAGTTCGTGATAACCTCGTTTGCCATTTTTGACGAAATTATAGGACTTCCCCTTGTATTCTAATTCTGTGCGCTGTTCCGCGTCGAATTTTACGGGGTAAAAATTTTCGTTGAGGTAACGGGCGAGCCCCGGCTCTTCAAACGTAACCGTATCCATCCGCTTACACCATCCGCACCAATCGGTATACACCGACAACAGGATCTTTTTTTTGTCTTTTTGAGACAGAGCCATTGCTTCTTCCCAGCTTAGCCAATTGACGGCTGTTTTAACCTCCTGTTGATGAAGTTCTCGCGTGTTTTCGACCGGCTTGAATGAAAGGGCGATCAGGGTAAAAAAAATGATCAGTATGGCACTCAACCTTTTCATTCTGTATTTCAATTTTTCATTTTTGGTCAACAAAAGTCACAACAAACAAACAAAATAAAAATGGCCATTATGCTAGCGGTTCAGCACTTTAAAGGAAGTTTAACGATTGTAAACCGGGGGGCTATTCAAGCGTGGTTTTGATAGGCCAGTAGAAAGTCATTTCCGAGTTTTTGTATCGATTCAGGAGCCAGAGGGAGTTGGGGGGCAGGTAGGCCCGGGAACAAATGGACCCCTGCTACCAATACCCTCGCTTCATCCCAGAGGCCAAGCTGGAGAAAGCCTTCCAGGGTTCGGGCGCCTCCCTCCACGAGAAGGGACGTGATATTTCGTTGAGCCAGGCTGGTCAATAGGCTGGGCAGGAGCGCCTGGTTAAAAGCTAATTCGAGCACTTGGTAATTCTTTTGCCCCATTAGGCTGGTTTTTTTTTCACAAACCAACAGAGTAGGGGCATTTTCGTCGAAAAGGGCTAGACTGGATGGAAGGCCGCCATGCCGGCTCAAGACGACCCGCAAAGGCGATTTCCCGGGCCAAAGGCGATTTGTGAGTTGTGGATTGTCTATCCGGGCTGTATTCGCGCCAACCAGAATGGCGTCAACTTCACTTCGCCATTTATGAGTAAGCCGTTTAGAGAATGCGTTCGTTAGCCAATATTGCCTGCTATCCGGGGGGGCAAACATCCCATTGCTGGATTGGGCAAATTTCAGTATAATATAGGGCCTGTTTTCCCGAACGAAGGTATTCCTGATGCGGCTTAAATGTTGCCCTTCCGCCTCTAATACCCCAACAACAACCTCCACCCCCGCAGCTCGTAAGCGTTCAATGCCTGAACCATTAACTCCAGGGCTGTGATCGAGGCAGGAGATGACTACTTTAGGGATCTTTTTCTCCAGGATAAGATTAGTACAAGGCGGGGTCTTTCCATAAATGTTGCAAGGCTCCAGAGAAACATATAAAGTAGAGTAGGGGACTAAATTCCGGTTTTCCGGCGACACACTATTTACGGCATTGACCTCTGCATGGGCTTCTCCGTATGCCCGGTGAAACCCTTCCCCGATGATTGTTTCATTATGCACCAACACCGCACCAACCATAGGATTGGGCGCAGTCCGTCCTGCTCCGAGTACAGCAAGGTCAAAGCAACGCTGCATGAAATGACGGTCGGATGAGGCCATAGCGCTTTTTATTCCAAAGATAGGCCGGGAGCCTTAAATCGTCGTAAAATTAGATTTGTTTTCTTTCCCATATAGAGGAGGTGAAACAGTATTTGCTTCTGGATTAACAAAAACATTACGTCCGTATTTTAAATTCTTTAACAAATTTATTATTTTTCGCCATATTAGCTCCCAGCCTTATTTTGCAATAGCCTTGTTTTAGCTTCACAGAATAACAATTTCCCACTGAGCATTTCTTTGGAATAATATTTTTAACCTAAACAAAAGAGAGCGTGTTATACAAAGTCAAACTCAAAAATGCGGATGAAACCGTATTGCTGGATGATAAGGTTTATGAATATTTGACTTCAGAACCTTACCTTGTCAAAGTAGATTTCATCAACAATCTTCGGCGGCATTCCAGTGGTTGCGCTGTATTTCAAAAAACCTGGAAGAAAGCAGATGGGGGATACAAAACCGAGACGATCTATCTGCACAAGCTCGTTGCAGAAAAATTTCTCCTTGATTCAAAATCAAAAGACCGGAATCTGGTAGGCGCTAAAAATGGCAACAAACTGGATTGCCGCCTGGAGAACATTGTTTATCGTTCGCGTTCTGTGGCGAGCCGAAAGCGCAAGACCAGTAGCAGGGTGGGGTATACGGGCGTGTACAAGGAGAATAATCGATATCGGGCGGTGATTTCCATTAACCGGAAATCCGTGCATATTGGGATGTTCGATACACCCGAAGAAGCAGCGCTGGCATACAACAAAAAGTCGAAGGAACTCTACGGAGATGACGGAAAGCTTAATGTGGTCAAGCCTAGAAAAGCAGGCGAGGATGAAGATTAGGCCTCTGTCAGAGGAGTCAGCTTTTGATTGCCCGGGTCATTTCTCGTTTTCCAGGCGGCCCCTTTAAGGATTCAATGGTAAATCCGAGTCCCATCAGGGTGCGTTTGACCACCCCTTTGGCACAATAGGTAACCAAGGCTCCGCCAATTTTCAGTGCACGGTACATATTTCCAAGGACAGCCTCATCCCATAGCTCCGGCTGCGTTCCAGGAGCGAAGGCATCGAAATAAACCAGGTCGTACGCATCTTCATCCTGGATTTCTTCAAAGCGAATCTGCCTTTTACGGAAAGTAAAATAGGGGGTAATGGAATGTGTCGCGCCCCAGGTGGATTTGTGCAATTCCAGAAATTGAGGGGCTATGTCTTTCCCAAGGATGGAGGGGTAATTAAGCAAGCAAGCCTGTTCAAAGGGAATTGGGTAGGCTTCCACCGCTTCGTAGGTGATTTTTACTTTATGCCGAGCAGCTTCCTGTAAAGTGAGCAGGGCATTTAAGCCGGTACCGAAGCCGGCCTCCAGGATCGAGAGGCTTTTTTGAGCCGACAGCTTGAAGACAAGCCCTGAATCAATAAAAACGTGGCGAGACTCCTGAATGGCGCCATATTTCGAATGGTAGCTAACGCCAAAAGATTTTGAGAAAATAGAGTGAGAACCATCCTGCGTTTCGATAATACTGTCTGGTTCCATGGCTAACTAGGCGTTAATGCTCAGAAAATTCTTTAATTCCTGTACCCTGATATCCATATGAGAGGCGTGGTAAGAACAACGCCCGTCGCGTATCAGTAAAAGCTGTGGAGATTCATGGCGGACGCCAAAGAAATCCATTACGGAATTGGACACCTCCCGATAAGCAATTAGGTCCAAAAAATAGGGCGTCAACTCCCTGTCATCAATATCCCATTTATTTTCCAGGCGATATTTAGCCATGGAACTGATGGAACAGCGCGTGCTGTGTTTGAAAATGATGCAAGGAGTTGACTTTGACTGCTCGGCGATGTCCTCTAGTTGACTGACAGTTGTCAGCGGTAACCAGTTTATTTTACTCATTTACTGAAATAGGTTGATCACCGTAGTAACAACGGTGGACAGCACTTCGTTCAGCGAGAAATTACTTGGGCAGCCATAGCCGCGGTTGCAGGAAGAAAAAACGGTAACGATGGCTAAAATAGCCGCGATTGTGCTAATTCTTCTGAGGTTTTTACTTTTCATTGCCTTTTTCATTTTGGATATGTCAGTTTTTTCCGCTTAAATGAATAGGAAACGCCTCCTCCCGGAGGCTTAGTATAGTATGAAAGGGCAAAAATACTAAAACAGCGGCTATCATGCTACATTATTGTAATCGAACTGGATTTTAACAGCGCTGAACAAGGCTCAGGGGCTGTTGTTAATTAGGGTAGTTTTACTATTTTTGCGTACCTGATGCAATCTGCCATGGGGTGTATAGTTCAGCCGTAATTTTCATCACCTATATTTGATGGCTTGTATTATGGTTACCACATTAAATTCATTCATGCAAACTAAATAGAAAAATGGCAAGAAAACTGGCACTACGTGACGCATTGCGCGAAGCCATGATAGAAGAAATGCGCCGGGATGACACGGTATTTCTGATGGGAGAGGAGGTTGCTGAATACGACGGGGCCTATAAGGTCAGTAAAGGAATGCTTGATGAATTTGGCTCCAGGCGTGTCATCGATACGCCCATTGCCGAGCTTGGATTTGCCGGCATTGGGGTTGGTGCTGCAATGAACGGCCTTAGGCCTATCGTTGAATTTATGACCTGGAATTTCGCCGTACTTGCTTTTGACCAGATCGTGAATAACGCTGCCAAAACCCTTTCGCAATCTGCCGGCCAGTTTAAATGCCCTATTGTTTTCCGAGGGCCTTCCGGTAGTGCCGGCCAGCTGGCTCAGCAGCACTCTCAGACTTTTGAGAGTTGGCTAGCCAATGTTCCTGGACTGAAAGTGGTCTCTTGTGTAGATCCCGCAGACGCAAAGGGCCTTTTGAAATCTGCCATCCGTGACAATGACCCTGTTTGTATGATGGAGTCAGAACTTTTGTATGGCTTTGAGGGCGAAGTACCCGAGGGAGAATACCTTGTGCCGATCGGACTGGCTGCAGTACGCCGGGAGGGGACGGACATCACTCTGGTTTCATACAACAAGATGATGCTCCCCACATTGGAAGCCGCTGAGGAACTGGCCAAAGAAGGCATCTCAGCTGAAGTGATCGACCTGCGCACCATCCGCCCACTGGATTATAAAACAATTGTTGAATCCGTCAAAAAGACCAACCGCCTCGTTGTTATCGATGAATCCTGGCCCCTTGCCGGCATTTCCTCTGAGGTAGCCTATGGTGTCCAAAAATATGCTTTTGATTACCTTGATGCCCCGGTAACCCGTGTCAATGTGGCGGACACGTCCCTGCCTTATGCACCTACCCTGGTAGAAGCGTTTCTGCCCAACGCGGAAAAGATCGTAAAGGCGGCTAAGGAGGTGATGTACATTAAGTCCTGATTTTTATGGAAATGTCATCAGAGCATTGGTATTGGCTAATGCTCTGTGCTATGCTCATTGGGATGGCCAAAGCAGGGGTTAAGGGCATGGGCATGTTTGCGGTCCCCATCATGGCAGCAGTATTTGGCGGCAAGGTCTCAACTGGATTGGTGCTCCCTATGCTGTCTATGGCAGATTTCTTTGCCGTATCCTATTACAACCGGCATGCAGAGTGGAAATACATCTGGCGCTTGTTACCTGCTGCAATAGTGGGAGTAGCAGTAGGTATTTGGGTCGGCGTTGTAGTAGGCGATAAAGCTTTCAAGGGGTTGATTGCAGTCATTATTATTGCCAGCCTGGTTTTATTGCTGGTCCAGGAGCGTGCCACAATTTCTTCCAGGCTTGTGAGTAGCTGGGGCTTTACGTCTCTGTTCGGCGTCCTAGGCGGTTTTAGCACTATGATCGGAAATGCCGCCGGGCCTATAATGGCCGTTTACTTGCTAGCTACCCGTATACCGAAGAACAATTTTATTGGGACTACCGCCTGGTTCTTTCTGATCATAAATCTATTCAAGTTTCCTTTCCATGTTTTTGTATGGGGTACGATCACCTGGGACAGTTTTCTACTTGACCTGGCAACTCTGCCTGCTATTATACTAGGGATAACCGTGGGAATACAGATTGTAAAAGTAATTCCGGAGAAGGCCTTCCGATATTTTGTAATCGGGATGACCTTGATCATTTCCCTGCGGTTGCTATTTGAATAAATGAAATATGGCAGAAGTATTTTTAATTTACCCATAAGTTGTTAATTATCAAATAATTATAATTTTAGTTAATTTTTTCGATACCTGGAAACAATTTTCTGGAAAGGCGCGTTATAGAGTTGTTTAATATCCAAAATGAATCGTTAATCCCATGTTGACCCTCTTGATCCTTTCCGTGTTATGGAGCAAGCGCCATAATGTGCGTAATTACCTCCTACAGTTCAACCCAGTTTGCCGCCTGCTTGCCGTCGAGTGCCAGAAGGTGCAGTAATGTATGGCGTTCGAAATCCGGCTAGCCAGCCAGAGTAGTCGAACACCACGTTAATAAGATTTCTGGTTTCACTAAAGTGACTTTTCTCAATGGAGATTGGGAAAGGATTGTCTTTTTTTGCATAAAAAGACCACTATGCAAAAAAAAATACAATTATCCGCTCTCCTGATCGTGCTGGCCTGCCCTTTATTTTCTCAGCATGATCGTGCTTCAGCAGAACTCCAACAAGCAGAGCACGAGTTCACGCATTGGCGCGCCGCACTACTTCTTGGCCACACCTTTATCCCTGCCGGTGAATCAACCAGTCATTTAGCAATTCCATCCTGGGGTTTCGACCTGGAGTACTGGGTAAACCCCAAATGGGGCATCGGATTGCACAACGATTTGGAAATCCAATCCTTTATCGTAGAGCGGGAAAATGAAGAACTTCTGGACCGGGAGTACCCTGTTGTATTCACTATAGATGCGCTTTTCAAGCCATGGAAAGAACTGGTTCTATTGATTGGCCCGGGGGTGGAGCTGGAACCCAAAGAGAATTTCTTTTTGGTCCGATTTGGAGTGGAATACGAGTTTGAATTTGGGCATGGCTGGGATATATCGCCCACCATTTTTTATGATACAAGGCAGGATGCTTACGATACCTGGTCAATAGCCCTTGGGATCGGAAAGCGTTTCTAGGCCCGGCATGCCAAGAGTAGATAATACTTTACGCTTTCGAAAAGTATTTCTATGTTCGCAGTGTATAGAAAAATTGCTGGTATGCCCAAAACTTCTCAAGTTCAAAATGACAATTTTCAAAGCATTGAAGTTATTCAGGGAGGGGAGGGGTTTTTCCAGCGCCTGCTTCGGCTAATTGAAGGAAGTAGGGACGTTATCCATCTTCAGTACTACATTTTCAATAACGACACTACGGGCAGGGAAGTACAACATGCACTTTTGAATGCATGTAAGAAAGGAGTATCCGTCAATATTGTCCTGGACGGCATCGGAAGCATGAACCTCCCAAAGCGTTTTCGAAGAGAATTGGAGGAGGGCGGGGCCAAACTGCGCATTTTTTCTCCGGTGAAATTTTCTATTCCTTTCCGGACTGGGCGGCGGCTTCATCACAAACTAGCTGTTTTTGATCAGAGGAAGGCTCTCGTTGGAGGATTGAATATTGCGGATCGCTACCGGGGTGACGCCACAGCGCGCCCCTGGCTAGATTTTGCTGTTTTCGTGGAGGGTGATATCTGTAAACCATTACACGAACTGGCAGTTAGTATTCTGGCGAGGAAGCCCTATCCCAAAATTCCAATAAAGAAGTTATTGGAAAAAGAACAACTGGGCCGGCAAAAAGTGGAAATTCGCTTAAATGATGTTTTCCAGGGTAGGCGGGAAGTCCGAAGGGGGTATAACCGCGCATTGAGTAATGCCCGGCAATCGCTGACGCTGGCTTCCAGTTATTTTCTTCCGAAAAGAAAGATGATCAGACTCCTTTGTAAAGCCGCTTCAAGAGGAGTTGATACCCGCCTGATCCTGCCCGGCTACACGGATGTCTTATTCTATGGAACTGCTGTAAAATATTTGTACCCTAAACTATTAAAATGCGGGGTAAAGGTATTTGAGTATCAACCAACAGTTCTACATGCCAAAGTGGCAGTTGCAGACGACCGTTGGTGTACTATTGGGTCTTTTAACCTGAACGACCTCAGTGAGCTCCTGAGCGTGGAACTGAACCTGGAAATTTTTGATGAGGATGTTGCGAAGGTATTCAGGCAACGTTTGGATGATATCATCAAGCAGGATTGCCAGGAAGTGTCCCCGGATGATTATTTGAATACTTCCTGGCTAACCCGATTGAAAAGAAAGGTTTTCTACTTCGGCATTCTCCAATCCATTCGCCTTCTTCATTCCTTTACGGAGGAGGGGAGAGGGGAATCAGTTTGACGGACGGGGTTCATCGAACCTGCAATTCCATCCCTATTTTTATTACATTACTATTGAGGTTGTTCAACCGTTTGACGGCCTCTACAGTCGTATGGTAACGCTGAGCGATACTCCATAAAGTGTCCCCTTTAGCAACGGTATGAAAATTGACGCCCTGGCTAACTTCTGGCTGAAGGGCAGGGGGTTCCTTGGCTTTCCATCCGCGTAGTTTGATCGTTTCATTTGGAGCGGGCTGATCACCAGGCTCCATTCGGTTGCGCGCCAATAGTTTATCGAGCTGAATACCGTAGCGTTGGGCAATGTCATACATGGATTCCGAAGGCTGGACTACATGGGTATCCACCGGCCCTCTAAAGGCGTTCCGTTTTGCCGCCAGAAATACTTTTTGTCCGGCCGGTAAGAGGAAACTGGTGGGCAAGTCCTCATTGTATATCAGGAGGTCGCCCAAAGGTATTTTGGTCCGGTAGGCAATATCCTTGGCTGTTTCGTAGCCCGAAGCAAGCGTAAACGGTACGTTGTTGGTAGTGCTGATCAGCGGAGGAATAGTTGCCGGAGAGGTAATAGAAAGGGTATCCGCCGGGGCAGAGGCCGGCAAGTCATATTGAAAAAGTTCATAGCGATCAATCAGGCTGATCAGCAGGGTCGCGTACAAATTGTTGGTAGCGTACCCTGCCTGCTGCAACCCATAAGACCAGCCCTTGTAGTCGGTAGGGTCGAGTTTTAACAAAAAGCCATAACGATACGCTTTTTCGGGAGAAACGATAAAGCTGGAATGGTCTAAAAAACTGCCCTCAGCAGTAGGGTAGGAGCGGAAACAAGACTCCTGCAGATATCCCGACGGATCATAGTCATCATCTTTTTTAAAATAGGCTGCACCGCTCCAGTCGGCGCCACACTTGATCCCGAAATGGTTATTGGCCTGAACCGCCAATTCACTTTGGCCTGCATTCGATTCCAGTATACCTTGTGCCAGGGTAATGCTGGCAGGAATACCAGTGCGGGCCATTTCCTGAATTGCGATGTCTTTGTATTGATTGATGTACGACAGGTGGGCTGCGTTGGTTTGCCCGTAACTTAGGGAAATCGTAAACAAAAACACCAGAGTGAAAGAATGCCGGTTAGGGAGCATAATAAGTACTTTAGCTAAATAACGTTTCTGATAATTAAAAATTTCTATGAAGGAGGAGGGAAGGCTTTATTCAAGTGTCCCTGTGACAATTTGAGCCGGAATTCATTTATTTAACATAATATAAATTATAGGCTAAAAAACAGGCGAAAAGTTACAGAGCCGGCCCGGGATAACTTTTACCAGAGCTCAATGAAGCAGGATCATTTTGCCTGCTGAGGAGGCAGCCCGATGTCAGTCATTTTGGGATATCTCTGGTCATGCCAGCCTTGAGTCGCTCTTGATTTCTAATTATGAACAAGACAGGAATAAAGTTGCCCATACCTTGTCGCTCATCCGGCATTCAGAATAAATGTATGGAAATGTTCGAAGAAAATTGTTGCCCAATCATACTTCCACCTTGCTCTGTTTAACATAATTAAAAAAACAAATAGTGTTTTAAACACATTTTGTTTTAATTGACATGAGGCATGAAAACGGTAATAAGAATCCTCGCAGGAATCAGAACCTGCGAGGATTTGCACATTACCTTTTAACTTCGCTGATAACGGCTCCTAGCCTACCAAGGCTTTTAATGGATGGCAACCATTCTTGAAATCGTATCGCCGTTCTGGAATTGCAAGGAAAGCGCATAGGTTCCCGAAGGGATATTCAAATCGGGCAGTATCTGGACGTTAAAGCCTGCATTAGCTTCCACCTGTCGGCTCCAGGTTACCTGGCCCATTGTATTGTACAGCACCAGGCGCACGATACCTGCCTGTTTCAAAGAAAAGGCAATGGTAGCTTCATCCGTTATCGGATTAGGATAGGCCTCCATGCCAGTGAATACGCTCTGTTCTTCGATTGCACTGAAATTCCCCACGAACTCCCGGGTAAAGGCAAAATCGCCGCTGCTAGAGCCTGAAAAACTGGTAAAAATTACTTTCCATACATCCCCTGAAGCAGTTTTGACAAAATAAGCAAGGTCACTGAAGATCGTCCATTGGAAAGTATTTATGTTGATCTCCTTCCACCCATAGCCGATCGCACCCAGTTCCGAGTGCAGAGAATCTTCATATGCTTCAAAGGTAACGGTTTGGGGGTCTATGCCTTTGGCTTCGGCCACTTCCACACCGTAACCAGACAGCACGCCCGTGACTTCGTAATTGACAGGATTTGGTGACCCATCGTCAAGGGGACTGCTATAGCGGGTAAACCACAAGTCCCATTGTTCGGGGATAAAATCTACCACACCACCTGTTCCAGAGAACGAAAAAAAGGTGATATCACCCTGATCTGCTTTGTTAATTGTATGTGTAACTTCGTTAGAGCCATCGAGGTTGGCGTATTTGAAGGTATAAACACCTTGTGAAAGGGATAGTATCTGGATCTTCTTATAGGTGCCGTTCCGGAATTTTAGCACAAAAACCTTATCTCCGATAATAGCATCCTCTGATTGGCTGTAGAAACCCCAACCGTAGTCATCCGGGTCAGTAGGGTCAACCCATCCATTAAAGGCGCCATAATTCCAACTTACCTCATCGTTGTACAGGCGGGTGTCCAGATTCCCGGGGCTGATCACATCGTTGAAATCATTGGTAGGTGCTTGGTACAATTCCAATTCATTGCCCATGGACTCTACTGCTTCATTGACATGGATTCCTGCATCCTGGGAACCGGCGGTGGAAAATGCAATATCCCAATCTGTATTGAGGGCATTCGTCATTTCATCCCCCTGGAAGTTATAGAACCCCTGTATGATATAGCTGGGCCCATAGGTCCCACTCACCGTTTGGGCAAGGCCGTAATTTGATAGCAGTAGTAATGCGGGTAGTAAAAATCTATTGCTCATAACGCTTAAGTTTAGTGATGTACAAAATTAAGAACAGGCATAAGATATAAAGGGATGCCACCTGTCATCTTTAAGTAATTGTTGTAAATTATTAAATTACAGGCAAAAAAGAAAGTGAGATGGAAGCCTATGCAAGTGTATTGAATTACGCCATACCCTTTTTTGTTTCGCTATTAGTATTAGAAGCAGTAATTGCCCGCCTGAAGGGCGCCAGGGTCATCCGGAGCATGGATACCTTATCAAGCCTGAGTTCTGGGCTGACGAACACCATAAAAGATGTTTTAGGGCTCACGCTGGTTATTGTTTCCTATGGATGGTTTGTAGAGCACCTTGCAATATTCGAGATCCGAGCCACCTGGCTGGTTTACATACTGGCTTTTATCGGGCTGGATTTCGCCGGCTATTGGGTACATCGCCTCTCTCATGAAGTCAATTACTTCTGGAATCGGCATATCGTACACCACAGCAGCGAGGAGTATAACCTGGGCTGTGCCCTGCGCCAATCCATTTCCGGGTTCGTATCGATCACGGTTTTTTTTCTGATCCCAATTGCATTCCTGGGCGTGCCGGCCGAAGTGGTTGAGGTAGTAGCACCGCTCCATTTATTTGCCCAATATTGGTACCACACCCGCCTGATCGGAAAAATGGGCTTTCTCGAAAAGATCATCGTCACGCCTTCTCATCACCGGGTACATCATGCCATCAACCCGGAATACCTGGACAAAAACCTGTCTCAAATATTTATCTTTTGGGACAAATTATTCGGCACCTTCCAGGAAGAACTGGACGATGTACCGCCGGTGTATGGCGTAACACGCCCGGTACGTACCTGGAACCCGGTCATTATCAACTTCCAACATCTCTGGTTGCTCATTCAGGACGCCTGGCGCACCCGGTCCTGGGCTGCGAAGTTTAAAATTTGGTTTATGCCTACCGGGTGGAGGCCTTCTGATGTTGCGGAAAATTATCCGGTTTTCGGAATCAAGGACGTTTATCATTTCGACAAGTATGACCCAAAATTGTCTTCAGCGTTGCAATGGTGGTCCTGGATACAATTTGCGTTCACCTTTGCTTCTATGATGTACCTTTTCAATAGGTTGGGCGCCATCGGATTTCCCGGGGCCTTGGTTTATGGCGGATTTCTGGTATTGTCCATTTTTAGTTATTCCATGTTGATGGATAAGAACCCTCATGCCTGGTGGGTAGAAACGCTAAAATCCATCCTCGGGCTTGTGTTTATCTACCTGCAAGGCGATTGGTTTTTGCTCCAAACTATTTTACCGGGAGGAAGCTGGGCTGTAGCCGCTTATTTTCTGCTTTCAGCACTAGTGTCCGTATTTTTTGTTGTTTATGAAGTCCAGCCATCTGTTCAAAACACAGAGGCAAAAGCGTCGATATTGGGCTAGCCTCCCCTACCCTGTTCTTCATTTTTATAGTAGTTAATAATTGTTTATATTTGAATTTATGCTATTTTTGAGCTTATTAAAATAGGTATTGGCGAGCATAATACCTCAAGATTCTCCTGTCTGAACTTCACCCCGGTTAAATTTACAGATTCGTATTTTATATCTGTAGGCTGGTGTAGCGCCTTTGCCTTCAGTTAAATACGTTATTCACCTTCTGCTCTTTTTTAACCAAAAATCGATCTAATGAAACTCAAGCACCCTATCCTCTCCCTTTTAATCTTTTTGATTTCCTGGGGGGCTCTTTACGCCCAGTTCCCCTGTTTCAACGGTGTCACCCTAATTGGGCCCAACGGCCCCAATGCGGTCGACCTTTGCCAGGACGCACAAGGTTCAGTCGTCAATTTCACAACTAATCTCCACGCTCTCCCGATTGGCTATCTCGTCGTGGACGAGAACAATGTAATCGTATATATCGGAGTAAAAGGCTCTATTGATTTCGCCAACCTGGCCGGGAGCAACTTTACCGTTTACGGTTTCAACTTTGCCGGGCCGATTACAGCACAAGTTGGCGACCCATTCGGCACGCCACTGGCTGGCGGGTGTTACGCCCTGACCGCTAATTCCATCTCCGTAACTGGCGATGCATTGGCAGGTGGGACGGTCAGTACGGAAGACGGCGAAACCGAAGCCTACACCTGTCCGGGTGACGGGCTGGCGGATGTCGTACGTTTTGACAGCACAGATGCAGCCGGTAATGCCACTTTTGTTTATCTCGTCACCGATGAGAACAATGTGATCACAGCCATTCTCAATGGCGATAGCTACGATTTTGAAAATGACAGTACTGGCATTTCAAGAGTTTGGGGGTTATCCTACCTTGGAACGCTTACCGCAATGGTTGGCGATAATGCCGGCGCCGCCAGTCTGGCTGATGGCTGTTATGCGCTTTCCGAAAACTTTGTCACCATCTACCGGGAGGAACCTCGTGGCGGAATGGTCAGTACGGAGGATGGTGCATCAGACGTCTTCCTCTGCGCCGGAGGAGGCGCCACAACGCTGATCCGCTTTGACAGTTCAGATGTGGGCAACAGTGCTTTTGTTTATGTTGTCACCGATACCAATAACGTCATATTGCTACTTAGCGATTCCGATGAACTGGAGTTCGATTCCCTGGGCTCCTCTATTTGCAGGGTATGGGGGCTGGCCTATACGGGTGCTTTGACCGCGGTTCCCGGTGATACCGCATCTATTGTCAGCCTTTCGGACGGATGCTTTGCGTTATCGGACAACTATGTAACCGTGAACAAGAACGGCGCCAGCGGCGGTATGGTCACCGATGAGAATGGCGCCATCGAAGTGTATACCTGCCCTGCAGATATGTTAGCCGATACCGTTCGGTTCGACACGAACGGCGTCGTGGGCAATTCCTTCCAATTTCTGCTCACCGATACCAGTAATGTCATCCTGGCGCTTCCGGATACTAACTTTGTGGTTTTTGATAGTTTAACCCCAGGTATTTACCGGATTTGGGGATTGGGCTACAACGGTTCGCTTACCGCCACGGTGGGTGATACCGCTTCCACCGCTACCCTATCTGATGATTGTTTTGGGTTGTCCGCTAATTACCTCACAGTCTTCCATATCCAACCCATTGGCGGCACAGTCAGTACGGAGGATGGGGAACAACAAGCTTTTACCTGCCCGGGCGACAACTTGCCGGACATTGTGCAGTTCGACAGCACCGGAGCCAGCGGCAGTGCCTATGCTTATATTATTACAGATGAAAACAATGTCATCCTGGCGTTGCCTGGAACAGACAGCGCCGACTTTGATAGCCTGGGCTCCGGCGCCTGCCGGGTCTGGGGGCTGGCTTACAGCGGCAATTTGACAGCCATGGCAGGCGATACGGCTTCTGCGGCAAGCTTGTCGGATGCTTGTTTTGCCTTATCGGATAATTTTATCACGGTATACAAGGAATTGCCTAACGCGGGCACAGTAACTACAGAAAACGGCGCAGATGTTGCCTACGTTTGCCCGGGAGACAGCATCCCTGACCTGTTGCGCTTCGATAGCGCCGGCGTAGGCAATAGCCTGTATACTTACGTGGTAACCGATACGAATAATGTGATCCTTTCAGTTCCAAACACAGACGAAATAGATTTCGACAGCGCGGCGGTTGGCGTCTGCCGGGTATGGGGGCTGGCCTATATTGGCAACCTGACCGCAATGGTTGGTGATACAGCTTCCGTAGTTAGCCTTGCTGATGGTTGTTTTGATCTTTCCGATAACTTTGTCACCATCTATAAGGAACAGCCGGAAGGAGGAACGGTCGCTACAGAATCGGGGCAAACGAACTTATACTTCTGCAGCAGCGATGGAATAGCGGATGTCGTCCGTTTTGATAGCTCCGGCGTTGGCAATACCGCTTATACTTACGTGGTAACCGATACGAATAATGTCATTCAGAGCCTGCCTGCCGGGGATGAAATTGACTTTGGCGGCAGCAGCGGTATTTTCCGTGTTTGGGGCCTGGCGTATACTGGTAGCCTCACCGCACAAATAGGCGACGATGCTGCGGCCACTGCCTTATCAGATGCTTGTTTTGCTTTATCCGCGAATTTTGTCACCGTCGAACTGGAATCGGTCGCAGGTGGCAGTGTTTCTACTGAATCCGGAGAAACGGCAGTTACCCTTTGCCTCGGTGCAAGCCTTTCGGATACAATCCGTCTAGATAGCAGCAGTGCAAGTGGCGACAATTTCGCCTATGTATTGACAGATTCCAATAATGTCATTTTGGAGGTACTGACTGCCGACATCCTGCTTCCGGACAGCCTTGGCGGCGGAACGTTCAGAATTTGGGGATTGGCCTATAATGGCAACCTGACGGCGATGCTTGGGGATACGGCTTCGCAGGTAGTCCTGGCGGACAGTTGTTATGCCCTATCAGATAACTTTGTGTCTCTGGAATTCTCGGAAACGCAGGGTGGGCAGGTTGCTACCGAAAGTGGGGACGTCATGGTTTCACTCTGTGTGGATGACAACCAGCCGGACACACTTACCCTGGATAGCACCGGGATAACGACCGGCTCTTATATTTATGTAGTTACCGACACCAATAATGTTATCCTGGATATTGTTGATGGGGACCAATACGACTTCGATTCCACTGGATTAGGAATTGTTCGAGTATGGGGGCTAGCCTATACCGGCAACCTGGCAGCGATGGTGGGTGATACGGCCTCTTTGGTTATGCTTTCCGACGGTTGCTATAGTCTTTCGGAAAACTTTGTTACCGTGAACCTGGAAGGTGTTGAAGGTGGAACCGTACAGACAGAAGATGGAGAAACCGAAGTATTCCTATGCCCGGGCAATGGCATTGCCGATGTAGTGCGCTTCGACAGCCTGAACACGGGAGCTGGGACATTCACTTACCTGATAACCGGTGAAGACAATGTCATAGTAGCGATATTATCTGCTGATAGTTTTGATTTCGAAGCCTCCGGAGCTGGAACCTCTAGGGTGTGGGGGCTGGTATACAATGGTAATTTGTTGGCAATGGTTGGCGATAATGCCGCTACATCTACCCTGGCAGACGGGTGCTATGCGCTATCCGGCAACTTTATCAGCGTTTTCCACGAGCAGCCAATGGGCGGCACCGTCAGTACTACAAGCGGTGCATCGGAGGCTTACACCTGCCCAGGGGACGGCCTGGCAGATATTGTCAGCTTTAGTGCTTCCGGCGCCAGCAATAGCCTTTACGCTTATGTGGTGACGGATACGAACAATGTGATCCTGGAAGTCCTCACCGGAAACTCCGCTGACTTTGAAGATGACAGCACCGGAATCTCCCGGGTTTGGGGCATTGCCTATACCGGCATGCTCACTGCCATGGCGGGGGATGATGCAGCAAGTGCGACACTAAGCGACGATTGCTTTGCCCTTTCCGGTAATTTTGTCACTATTTTCCGCGAGGCGCCCAATGGTGGAACGATAAGTACAGAAAGCGGGCAGGATACGGTGTCTGTCTGTGTCAGTGATGGCTTGCCCGACCTGGTCCGCCTCGATAGTGCGGGCGTCAGCAATAGCCTTTATGCCTATCTAGTAACCGATACGAATAACGTTATTAGGCAAATCCTTTCCAGTGATTTCATCAATTTCGAGGGAACAGGCGGAGGAGCGGCGCGTATCTGGGGCCTTGCCTACACCGGCAGCCTGACGGCGATGGCTGGAGACACCGCTTCCACGGTAGCCCTTTCCGATGCCTGCTTTGACCTCTCCGACAATTTCATCACAGTCATAAAAGAGCAGACTATTGGTGGGCGAGTTCGGTCAGAAGAAGGCGAGGTGTTTGTTTATCTCTGTCCAGGTGATGGCCTGGCGGATACCGTGCGCTTTGACAGCATCGGGGTGCTCGGCGACGCCTTTACCTATCTGATCACCGATACAAATAACGTAATCTTGTCTATCCCTACGGTTGATTTTGAAGATTTTGAAGACGACAGTATCGGGGTTTCGCTCGTTTGGGGGTTATCCTATAATGGTGTATTGACGGCAATGGTAGGCGATACTTTATCCGTGGCCAGCTTATCAGATGGTTGTTTTGGACTATCGACAAACTTCCTTACTATTTACAGGGATATTCCAGATGGCGGTACCGTTAGTACAGCGGACAGCTCCACGGTGATCAATGCCTGTACCAGCAGTAACCTGGCGGATATCATTCGCTTTGACAGCATTGGAGTAGTCAACAGCCTGTTTGCCTACGTCGTGACGGATACTAATAATGTTATTCTGTACCCACCCAGCGCTGACTTGTCCGGGTTTAACGGAGCCGGCCTGGGAACGATACGCGTATGGGGAATGGCCTATACCGGCACCATTACGGCGACGATAGGCGACACGGCTTCTGTAGCCATATTGTCGGATGAGTGTTACGACCTGTCCGATAACTTCATTACAGTGAATCAGGAGGAAGTAGCCGGAGGGTTGATCCGGACTACGGATCAGGAAACTGTAACCTATGTATGCCCGGGTGACGGCAATCCGGATGTGCTCTACTTCGAGAACTACGGCGTCATTGGAGCCAATTACGCGCTGCTTCTCACCGATACCAGCAATATTGTGATTGGCACGAATGGCGGCACAGATCCTACCAACTTTGAAGGCCTGGGTGCAGGCATCACCCGCGTTTGGGGCCTGGCCTATTCCGGCGACTTACTGGCCATGCCTGGTGATACGGCCAACCTGGTGGCTTTAGCCAGCGGCTGTTACGGGCTTTCTGAAAATTTTGTCACCGTCAACCAGGATGTACCCAATGGAGGCCGGGTGAGTACAGAAGACGGGGATACCCTCGTGGTAGTAACCCCTGCCGATGGGTTTACGGACTGGGTCCATTTTGACAGTACAGATGTAAGCAACAGCCGGTT
Organism: Lewinellaceae bacterium; assembly: GCA_020636215.1. Taxonomy (GTDB): domain Bacteria; phylum Bacteroidota; class Bacteroidia; order Chitinophagales; family Saprospiraceae; genus JACJYE01. The sequence goes on along the minus strand of JACJYG010000009.1, from coordinate 191,115 downwards.
CGTCTATCTTCTTACCGATACCAACAATATCATTGTAGCGATCCTGAATGAAGATGTGTATAATTTCGAAAATTCAGGGACTGCTCCCAATCGCGTATGGGGCCTGGCATACACCGGCGCCTTGACCGCCATGGTTGGGGACACAGCTTCCCTGGCGAGCCTGAGCGATGATTGTTTCGACTTGTCTGATAACTATGTAGCGATAGTTAAAGAACAAGCGCCAGGCAGTAATCCGAGCACCTTCTCCATTCCGGAAAATACGCCAGAGGAACTGGGCGTAAAACTCTGGCCGGTACCTGCCGCCCAAACGCTGGCCGTTAGTATTTACCAGCCCAAGATGGGCCGTTCTGAAAGCGGAAGGCTGGAGGTAATGGATCAGGCGGGCAGAATCATACTTAGCCGCAGCCTTGAAGTAGAAACGGGAAGCCAGCAACTGGAGCTGGATGTGGCTGCTTTGCAACCTGGCTTTTATATGCTTCGGTGCTATACTGGTAGCTCGATAAAAACGGTGCGTTTTCTAAAACAATAGAGAACGGCTGAGGCATCAGCGGGTGGACGTACCTGGAAATAATCAGGTTCGCCTGCCCGCTGGCGCTTACTTACCAAAGTCGTTTTCTCAGCGTTAGTTGAAGGTCGGAGTTGAGATGAATAGCCGAGCTGTTGTATAAGTTATTGGGGCTCAGGTCGCGAGTTCCCTGGTTGTACCGGAGGTCAAGGGACCACTGTGGATGGAAAGCCCATTCCAGGCCGAGAATAAGGCCAAGGTCACTATGCCGGATACTCTGGCCGGAAAAATTTGAATTGGACTCAGATGCATTGGGGGTAACGCCTGTGCTGAAGTCTTCTCTTGCCGATCGGCTTAGGTTTAGGCCGTCCTTATCCTCAAAGATCAGGGATGGCCTTATTCCACCCAGCAGCGCCAGCCTGGGGTTGATGCGGCGTTTGGCGACAAGCGGCATTTCCAGCGCGCCGTAGGCTTTCATTGTAAATTCCTGTTGGATGACATTCAAATTATTCGCGCTGTCATACAGGAAACTTTCTACCGAATAAGCCAGGTTGTAGTTATTAACGTATTTGGCGTGTAATTCCGCCTGGATACTCCATTTTTCATTTAAGCGGACGCCCCCAAACAACCCGGGAAGCGGCATAAGGGAGAATTGAATATCCTGATAATCAGTGGCCGTACTGGTCACACCAAGTAATAATCCGGCGTACCACTCCCGGCCGGGTTTTAGGGACGGAGCAGGCACAACTTCTTGTGCAGAAAAGGTTCCAGATACGAGGCGAAGCTTCTCCATGGGCAGAAACGCTGCTACATCCAACGAAGCGATGGGGCTGGCTTTTCGGTCCTGGACGGCCGGTTCCGCTTCCTGGCTTTCAGAAATGGCGGCATGCAGCGTTTCGGAAGCAGGAGCTGAGGGTATATCCACTATTGCCTCTGACGCCATGGTATAGCTGCTCTGTTTATTTTGGGACTGTGCGGCGACGGACGGTCCCGCTGGAGCCTGGGCAATTTGATTTTGATTTAGTGTTTTTTCTGCCAAAGTACGGCCTGCGCTATTAGGGGCTGCAGAGGGCAGCGTTTTTCCAGATAGCCCCTCTCCTACTCCAACCCCGGCGCCGGCAATTGAAAGGCGGCTTTTTTCTTTTTTCGATGTTTGAACACTACTTTCTTCGATGTTTACATGCGTTGATACAGGCCTATTCTCTTGTGGAAGATTGGAAACTATGGCCCCGGAGGCCAGATTCGCATCATTTTGCCCGCTGCCTGGGATCGCTTTATTGCCAGTGAAATCGCCGGTGATCAGATAGGCCAGGGCAATCAGTAGCAGGAGTAAGGCCATGAGCCGGGCGGTATTACCTTTTTTCGCAGGCGCCAAAGGAGGTGTTCCATCCAGTAACTGTTCCATTGCTGCCCAATCGGCAGGTGAGTAGGCTTCCGGAATGTGTTGCCGTGCCTTGCTGCCAAATTTTTCCCAAAATTTATCGTGGTGGCTCATTCTATTGCTAATAATAATTTTGGAGTAAATTTTTCAATGCCTTCTTCGCTGTAGAGAGATGCCAGCGGGAAGTACCTACGCTCATACCCAATTCCTGGGCGATCTCTTCGTGTTTGTAGCCCTCGACTACATAAAGAGAAAAAACAGCCCGGTTCAAAGGAGGCAGCTGCTGGACCAATTTCAGGAGGTCTTCCGCTTCCAACTTATCCAGGGCAGAGGAGGGAATGGCAGGTTCCGGAGCATCCTCGAGAGCCATAGTCTGCTTTGATTTCAACTTCCGGATATGGTCCAGGCAAGTATTAACGGCAATGCGGTTGATCCAGGCGGGAAAAGCCTGCACGTCCTTACACTGCTCTAAGGCCTGAAAGGCTTTGAGGAAGGCCTGGTTAACCAGGCTCCTGGCTTCGTCGTGATCAGAAGCATAGCGGAGGCAAATGGCAAAGAGCGAATTAAAAAACTGTTGGTACAGCTGATGTTGCGCCTGCCGTTCCCCTCTTATACAGGCATCAATGATGCCATGTAATGACAAAGGCCCGGTATTGCGTTCTGTCTCCACGGTATTAATGGCCAGCCCGGCATGGTTTGATAGCATAGCTCCGTAGTGCGGTATTTGATGAAAAGACGGGTACTATCTGTAAAACGTTGGAAAAATTAAGTTTTTTTTCAATTAGAGCAAAAAGGGGCGCAGTTGTGATTTGTCCCCCTGGATCAATTTTATTTTGTGAGGTTTTCCATGACAATATCCCATCGTTTAGCCAGTAGCGCCGCCCGCAGAAAATATAGCTTTTCCACCACCTGTTTGTCCCAGAATGTCGAAGCATTCTTGAAGCGCAGGTTGATGACGCGGCGGATAGCCGATTCGATGATGCCACTGCCGCACATCAGTTTGGCCTGTTCAAATTCCGCATACCGGGTTTTGTCCTGGTGCTTTTCCAGGTAATTCAGCCACCGGTTGACGATTTTTCCGGGCCGTTTGAACACAGCCCGGCAAGTTTCGGCGATAAGCCCGGCGTTCCCGTTCCACAGCCAGCCCTTGAACTGCTGCAAATACGCATTGCGCTGCGTTTTGCCCACCCGTTGGGGCATTTGCTCCACCAGGCCATGGACATATTGCGAGGCATGATAATAGTCGAGCGTTTCCACAATGCGCCCTGGCGGTACTTCCAGGCTCAACAGCACTTGCTTAACATTATTCCATATCCAGGGAGCGCCATCTGCTATAATCTGTACCTGTTTGGCTTTCGCTATATGGAGCCGCTTCAGATAGCGTTCCAGCAAAGCCAGCACATCAGCTTCGGCAAAGCGGCACCCATAAATGGGTAATTCGTGGCGCTCTGGCTGCCCTTTTTCATCCAGCACATCGATGACGAATAGCTTCGGCTCACACCAGGCTGTTTGGTAAGTGGCATTCCCCGAATCGTTATAGTTGTCATCATAGCTTCGGGTTCGCGTCCGGCCTCCGTCTATGGAGATCACTACCCGCTTACCCTCTAGTGTCTCGCCTGGCCTGGCGATTACATTTTCTTCGCCCGATTCAAAACAATGGTTCGCCAGGCGGTTGGTAATATCGCGCACGGAGCTAAGGCATAGCTGTACGCCAAATTTGCCCAGCGTCTGGTGGGCCATCTCGTACGAGGGCCCTAATGCAGCGCAATAGCCGACTCTGTCATATAATGCCGGGCTGGCCCCATCGATGATATTCCAGTGGACAGCCAGTAATTGCCGAGGCCCATTCCAGCCTTTTCCCGGCTGCTTGACATAAGGGCTTTGAACTTCAAGCTGCTGGCCAGTGGCTATTCGCAGCTTAAAGGGCCGTACTTCAATCTTGCGCCCGCCTGACGCCCGGCCTTGATCCACCAGTTGATCAGCAATTTGAAGGGCTGCCTCCGGTAGCAGCTGCTCGCTGATAAAATCGTAAAGCCCATGGATACAGCCAAGAGCTTCCGTTTCGTAGGCGTACAGATGCCCTGCTCTTAACAATTGCGCCCATGCCTTTAGCTGGCCGATGACGTTTTCTTCAATGAACTTCTGTATCTTTGAAAGGGTGGTGAGGTGCGACATTTTTTTTTGGTTTAAGCACCCTAAAGATGCTCAATCCTCGCCACCTTTTCTATTTCAAGCCGGGGGACAAATCACAACTGCGCCCAGCAAAAAGTAAAAAAGGCCCAACCTCCCGGCTGAGCCTTTTTCAAAAGTACTATGGCTACTTAATGACACTTTATAGATTTGCAAGTCGGGCAAAAGGTTACCCTGACTTTAAAAAAGTTTTAACTGGGGGTTACGGGCTTGTTCGAATAGCGTGAGGTCATATTCCGGTTTGGCCCTATCCACGAAATATTTTTGCCGGGCCAGTTTAATCTGTTGGGCGACGATATCTGCAATCTGCCCTTCGCCGCGCATGCGAGTACCAAAACGGCTATCATTGAGCTGTCCGCTATGGCAATCCCGGATACGGTTTAAGACCCTTTCTGCCCGATCCGGCAAGTTTCTTCGAATCCAGTCTTCGAATAATTCCGCCACATCGCCATTGAGGCGCACCAGGGTATAAGCGATAGACATTGCGCCCAGGCCGGCAACGGTTTCCGCCATTTTCATGATCTCATGATCATTAAGCCCAGGAATGATGGGCGCCAGCATTACATTCACCGGAATTCCGTTCTCAGCCAGGGTTTGAATGGTCTTCAGCCGGCTATGCACGGAAGCGGTACGTGGCTCCAATTGGTGCCGCAAACTTTCGTCCAGAGTGGTAACGGAAATGGACGTGCGCACCAACTGTTTTTCGGCCATAGGCTTCAGGATATCAAGGTCCCGGAGAATGAGGCTGTTTTTGGTGATGATACCCACCGGATGGCGGTATTTCCATAGTACTTTCAGGATTTCCCTTGTGATCTCGAGTTCCCGTTCGATAGGCTGGTAGCAATCGGTATTGCCGGATAGCATAATGGGCTCCGGCTGCCAGTTTTTCTTTTTGAGTTGCTCTTCCAGCAGACGCGGGGCATCTTCTTTCACCAGGATTTTCTGCTCAAAGTCCAGTCCGGCGCTGTAGCCCCAGTAATTATGGGTGTTGCGGGCATAACAATAAATACAGCCGTGTTCACAACCCTGATAAGGGTTCATTGACCAGCCCATCCCAATATCCGGGCTGTCTACCCGATTCAGGATCGTCTTGGGGTGCACTTTGAGGTATTGGGTACGGGCATCCGGTTCCAATGGTTCGCTGTCGCGGACATATTGGTCGAAGCGGTTGGCAGGGTTGAGCTGGGCTCCCCTACCCTTGATGTAGGAATTTGGCTGTTCCAGTTTGCTTTTGTTTTATGAATCAAATATACCAAACTTTTTGTGTTTTAAACGAAATTTGCTAACCCTTGAAAAATAAGTTTACGGATTTTGAAATCGTGAACTTGCTTTTTTATCCCTGCTCAGGCGTGTACTCCAAAAAATTCGAACTTGGAGGGAACTCTGGAATTTCCGTATCTTTAGCTGCACCGATTAACAAAATATTGGCATGAAACTCTCCCGCAAGAACTTCTTCAAAGGCCTGGCATTGGGCACTATTTCCCTACCCTTCCTCATCCGGGGATTAGGTGGCAAAAACTTCGCACAGGAAGACAGCAGTAATGCGCCCAACGTGCTCACTGCCAAACGCTATCGCTGGAAGATGGTCACCACCTGGCCGCCTAATTTCCCCATCATTGGGGAGGCTTGCACCAAGTTTGCCGAAACGGTCGAGGCTATTTCCGGCGGAAGGATACAGATACGGGTGTATGGAGGAGGAGAACTGGTTCCGGCATTAGAAGCATTTGATACCGTTCGCACAGGAGGAGCGGAACTGGGGTCAGGTGCTGCGTACTATTGGGCAGGAAAAGCCCCGGCAGCACAATTCTTTGCCTCCGTACCATTTGGTATGAATGCACAGCAGCTGAACGCCTGGCTTTTGGGTGGCGAGGGAATGGCTTTGTGGGAAGAGCTCTACCGGGATTTTAATCTCGTCCCTATGCCTGGCGGCAACACCGGGGTGCAAATGGGCGGGTGGTTTAACCGCGAGATCAACAGCATAGCGGACCTCAAGGGGCTGAAAATGCGCATTCCCGGCCTGGGGGGCAAGGTGCTGGAAAAAGCCGGAGGCACTCCTGTTTTACTAGCCGGAGGTGAGATATACACCGGCCTGGAGCGCGGCGTCATTGACGCAACGGAATGGTTGGGGCCTTTTCACGATACCTTGATGGGCTTCCAGGAAATTGCCAAATACTACTACACACCCGGCTGGCACGAACCAGGGACCATGTTGGAGTTTTTTATCAATAAGGAGCTTTATGATGGCTTACCCACTGACCTGCAGGCCATTCTCAAAACGGCTGCTCTGAGGGTCCATGTTTGGACCTTATCCGAAATGGAAGCCAAAAATGCGGAGGCGCTTACCAACTTGCTTCAGAAAGGCGTTGACTTGCGCCGCTTCCCCGATGAAGTGATCGAACAGATGCGGGCCTATACCCGGGAAGTGATCGATGAAATTACAAGCAGTGACCCATTCAGCCGGAAGGCTTATGAATCCTATGACGCCTTCCGGAAAAAAGCGGCTAATTATTCTCAGATCACGGAAAAAGTGTTCTACGACCAGATACAACGCGATGCCACGCTAAACCTGGGATAAGTAGTGGGCTAAGGTTCCGTCCGAAATTATTGAATAAAAAAGTAAAGTATTCCGGGAAACAGGATCACTACCAACAGGAATAACAACTGAATCAACACAAATGGAACGATGCCCCGGTACAGATGCGCCGTAGTAATGCCGGGGGGGGCTACGCCCTTCAGGTAAAACAGGGAAAAGCCAAAGGGCGGGGAAAGAAAAGAGGTCTGGAGGTTGAGCCCCAGTAATACTCCGATCCAGATCAGGTCAATATTCAGTTCAATAAAAATAGGGGCCACAACGGGCACGATGATAAAGATGATCTCAATAAAGTCAATGAAGAATCCGGCGACAAAAACGACTACCATGACCAGGGCCAGGAACCCCATGGGAGAAAGGTTGGAGTTGCGAATAAGGCTTACCAGGTAAACATCGCCTTCCATTTCCCGAAAGACAAATGAGAAAACGGTAGCGCCCAGCAAAATGACAAAGACCATACTGGTCAGGTGTGTGGTTTCGCGGGAAACAACCTTCAACACATCCAGTGAAAATTTCCCCTGAAGCACAGTAAGCAAGGTAGCGCCCATTGCTCCTACGGCGGCCGCTTCCGTTGGCGAAGCAATACCGGCAAAAATGGACCCCAATACCGCCACGATCAGGAATAGCGGCAACAGAAAGGCCTTCAGCACCTTCCCCCAGAATCCTTCTCCACGGAATGCCCGGATCTCTTCTTCCGGCATGCTTGGCGCTATCCTGGGATTCAACCTTGCCACGATGATGATGTATAAGATGTAAGCCAACACCAGCAATAGGCCGGGCAATAATGCTGCGGCAAACAACTGGCCCACGGAAACATTTAAAACACTTCCCAGGAGCACAAGCACGACAGATGGCGGGATGATCTGGCCCAAGGTGCCGGAGGCGGCAATGGTGCCCGTTGCCAGTTCCGGTTTGTAGCCCCGCTTAAGCATCGTGGGAAGGCTGATCAGGCCCATGGTCACTACGGTGGCGCCTACGATACCGGTGGATGCCGCCAGCAGCGCGCCTACGATCACCACGCTAATAGCCAGCCCGCCTTTCAGCCGGCCAAACAACATGGCCATTGTCTCCAGAAGGCTTTCCGCCAGGCCTGATTTTTCCAGCATAATGCCCATAAAAATAAAAAGCGGTACTGCCAGCAGTACATAATTGCTCATAATCCCCATAATGCGGGGTGGCAAAGCCGTAAACGTGAGCGGATCGAGGAAGCACAGCGCATATAATACCGAAATGCCGCCCAGGGTGAAGGCAACCGGGTAACCATAGAGGATAAGCAGAAAAATGCTGATGAAGAGCAAAATCGCCAGAATTTCCATCCGCCTAAATTTTGTTGGTGTCTGTTAGGTTTTCGTCCCCGTCCGGTTGTTTCAATCCGGCGAGCAGGAGGGCTGAATCTATCAGGCTGGCTATCCCTTGTAGCAATAATAGCACAGCGCCTACTGTTATCGCAAACTTGATGGCATATCTGGCCGGCAAGCCGCCGGGGTCGGGAGAAATTTCTTTGATTTTGAAAGAGATCAAGGCATAATCATAGGAAGCATATACGATCAGAACGCACCATGGGATGAGGAATAATAACGCTCCGAAAAAGTCAACTAAGGCTTTATCCCTGCTTGAGAAACCTGCGTAAAAAAGGTCAACCCTGACATGGCGGTCATGTCGAAAGGCATAACCGGCGCCCAACAGAAAAATCAGGGCGAATAAATGCCATTCTAATTCCATTACCCAGGCGGCGGTACTACTAAACAGGTAGCGCGCCACTACATCGAAACAGACCAGAACAACCAGCACCGCAGTCAACCAGGAAACCGCACGGCCCACCCATTCATTTAGGGCATTGATCGCTTTGGACAGCCATTCCAACCAATTGGCCATAGACATTGATTTCTCGTAGTTAAAGATTGCGCTCCATTCCTCTCGAAATTATAAAAAAAAGCCGCTCCAGAGTTAATCCGGAGCGGCTTTTTTGATATTAGGCCTCCATCAGGCTGCACGATCATACTTTTGCAAGCCTAGAAACTCTATTATCTGTATTAGTTTTTCGGCGTAACGCTTGTCGGTAGCGTACCCTGCTTTTTTCAGGCCGTGCGCCCATCCTTTATAATCTGTTTGTCGTAGTTTATGCAGGTGCTTATAACGGGGGCTATTAAGCAACATAGAATGTTCACGGTAGCTCTCAGCCGGTGCTTCAAAAACCCTAAACATGTCATACAGGCCGTCATCAGTGTAATTGCGGCAGGTACAGCCCCGGCACTTGGTGCGGCACTTGATCCCGAAATGGTTATTCGACTCCAGAGAAAGGCGGCTTTCTCCTGCATTAGATTCCAGGAGTCCTTGCGCCAGCGTAATACTGGCAGGAATCCCATATTGCCGCATTTCCTGTAAAGCAGCCGATGCATACTGCCGTACATAAGCCTTGCAGGCTCCAACTTTTGCTTCGACAATGTCCGGATGAATATTATGCCGGCGGGCGTAAGTGGGGCTCAGAATGAACGTGAGGTTTGAAAAATCGTTGGCCTTCCGGGTATCCCATTTTTTTCCCTTGGTTGCTTTACTGCTACCGCTTTTTAACTGGGAAACGTTGCGGGGCGCCTCTTCGGAATAACGGGCAGGAAACGCACTGGCGCTGCTTTCTTCTACCTCCCTTACCCCTTCCGGTGTGATGATCAGAGAACTGTTGGAAACAAGCTGCGGAGCACCCAAATTAAACTGGATGCTGATATCCTTGAAGAACAAAGCATAAATGCCCATGCCCAGTAAAAGGCCGCGAAACCAATTCCTACTGAGGGAATCGGATATACCTTGGAGGGAAAAACCAAGTCCACTTTGTTGCGCCTGTGTGAGTCCATATTGCATCATGCGCTATTTTTTAGGTTGAACAATTAGCGAATGATGCAAAAATAACACAAATTATTGTTTTAGTCAAGCATTGAAAACAATTTGTTGTTTTTACATCAAACCAGGGAGGTTTGGAGAAACCTCCCTGGTTTGGGGATTATCAGCGCCTAAATGCATCTGATACGACGAGCTCCTTACTGCCGGCCTGATAGGTGTAGAAACCTTCCCCGGATTTTGCGCCCAGTTTTCCGGCCGTGACCATATTCACCAGCAAGGGGCAGGGTGCGTATTTAGGGTTGCCAAAGCCTTCGAACAGAACATTGAGTATAGACAAGCAGACATCCAGCCCAATGAAATCAGCCAATTGCAGGGGCCCCATCGGATGGGCCATACCCAGCTTCATGACGGTATCGATCTCCGTTACCCCGGCCACGCCTTCAAAAAGCGCATATACAGCCTCATTGATCATGGGCATCAGGATCCGGTTAGAGATAAAGCCCGGATAGTCACTCACCTCGACGGGGATTTTCCCCAGTTTCCTGGAAAGCTCCATGATCGTGGCTGTCACATCCTTTGTGGTTGCATAACCACGGATAACTTCCACGAGTTTCATGACGGGCACTGGGTTCATAAAGTGCATCCCAATGACTTGCCCCGGGCGTTTCGTGGCCGCAGCGATACGAGTAATGGAAATGGAGGAAGTATTGGAGGCCAGGATAGCGCCAGCCGGAACATGGGCATCCAGTTCTTCGAATATTTTCAGTTTGAGCCCTATATTTTCAGTAGCGGCTTCTACGACAAGTTCCGCTTCTTTTACCCCTTCTGCCAGGCTGGTAAAGGTATGTATCCGGCCTAGCGTAGCTTTCATTTCAGCTTCCGTGATTTTTTCTTTGGCCTGCATACGGCTAAGGTTCTTCTCAATGGTTGCCATCCCCTTATCGAGGGCTGCCTGCGCGATATCAACCAGGGCTACCTGATATCCGTGCATGGCAAAAACATGGGCTATGCCGTTGCCCATGGCGCCGGCTCCGATTACGGTGATCTTTTTCATATTCAGCCTTATTTGGTTCAGGCTGCGAATATAAGAAAAAGCCCGTACGCATACACGTGAACGGGCTTTTATCCAGAGTAGGGTGATTTCCAGTTTTTGTCAATCGGGTATTAGCATTTACAGTCGGAAGATGGGTATGGTTTTTACATTTTGGGCTCCCTGGACCCTGAGGAAAAACATTCCGGCAGGGAGGCCCTCGAGGTTTAACTGAATATTCTGGCGGCCGCTGGCCAGGTCGAATCTATATTCCCGGGCCAATTGTCCGCCAGGGGTATACAGCTCAAGAACATGCAGCCCGCTTCTGACAATGCCCAGTTCCACAGTGAGCCGGCTTCCGGCTGGGTTGGGATAAACTTTGACCTGTTCCAGTCCATCAGCAGTTTCTTCGCCAACACTGGACAGGACACTAACCATTACATCCTGAATAAGGGTAGACGCACACCCTCCGTTAGTAATGATCCGCAGGCTTACCGGGTAGGCGCCTGAGTTGCTGTAGGTATGGATGGGGTTCTGCAAAATGCTCGAGTCGCCATCTCCAAAATCCCACAACCAGCTGACGGTTTCTACGCCCGCCAAAATGGACTGGTCGGTAAACTGCACCAGGCCGGAGGCGTTAACTTGAACAGCATTGAATTCAGCCTGGCAGGCGTTAATACAAGGCTCGTATTCATCCGGAGAATACCCCTCACACTGAGCAAAACACTCGTTCAGGAATATCAGCTGCTCCTCATTTGGCAGGGTTACGCAGACGGGAAATAAAGTGCCGGCGCAATCACAGGGTATGGTGTCCAATACTTCCACCAGCCTGGTGTAGGTGCTCTGGCAGGTATCCGACTGTATGGTCAGGCTTACCTCGTATTCGCCGGTAGCATCGTATAAGTGAGAGGGATTTTTCAAAGTACTGGTAGCTCCATCCCCAAAATCCCAGAACCAGGAATCCACCGGAGCAGCAGTGCTCGAAATGTCATAGAATGCCATAATGTAAGGGGCAACGGTGGCCTGCTGGTGGTAGAAGAATGCCTCGCAATTCTGAGGAACCGGCGGCGGGTCAGCCTCACCGCAAATGACTATTGTAAAATCTTCAACATCCGGGTAAGCGGCTAAAAAAATAGCAGTTTCTATAACCACTACGCCTGTACAAAAATCTTCGACGATGACATTGCCAAAAATGGGGCCTACGCCATCAAATTCGAGGTCAAACAAGAAGTCAAAGGCGCCGAATTCATCGGTGGTGCTTTCCAGGAAGAGGTTTTCCTGGAAAAACGCCAGGCTAACCTCATAGTTGCCCAGCGGTTCTTCATCCATGCCAAAGAAAAGGCTTCCTTTCAGGCTGCACTCTGTGGCTAGCAAACCACTGCTGCTAAAAGCCAGCAAAAGCAAAATAATAATGGACTGTTTCATGATCGGGTGATTTAATTTATGGAATAAATAATAATTGTTCGTTGATGCGCCCACCTTCGGTGAGTACCCGAAGCAGGTAGTAGCCCGCTGGCCAGTCCCCGGGTAGTTGCAGGGCCCAGCTGGGGGCAGCAGGAAGGCGCTGCCGGTAAAGTTCTGCGCCGTTGAGGTTAAAGACCCGGGCTTCCTCGATGGGTTCGCCGGCAGTGATGTTCAGTTGTCTTCCGGCCACCGGATTGGGATAACACTGTAGGAGGTTCCGCTTTACCTCCCGTTGCCGAGACAGTAAAAAACCAGGATTATAGACGGTGAAGCTAATGCTGTCCCCATTGACCGGCTGCAGTTCGAGGCTATCGTTGACGAGCATGATGGAGGAAAAGGAAAGGGTGACCGCTGCGCTATCTGCCTGCATGAAGGTGATGAGGTCATCTTCGATCACAATGGACAGCTGCCCGATTATTCCTCCGCCCATAGTGCCATTGGCGCCGTAGCGGGTAACCGCCAGGTCGAGCTGATCCGTTTGCAGGGGGTCAATATTCTGGAATCGAAAGGAGGAAGAAGGCCCGCCCAGCCAATTACTGTCAAAGGCCAGGTTAATGCTTTGTATGTAATTTTTATTAAAATCTACAGAGAAAGCCAGGCCATTGATGTCTGCCGCCACAATACCCGGGTAATCCAGGCTAATGGTGAATGTTAGTGCGGACCCAGCAGTAATTGGACCGCCCGCTATATCTGGAGTGAAGCTGAGCCGGGGGTCTCCAAACGGATCGGCAGCGGGGTAATCGGGTTCGGTTGGTTGGCTGTGCACCAAGCCATAGTTAGACACCACGGTCAGCATGTCTGTTATGCTCACCAGCCCGTCTCCATTGGCGTCGGCGTAGGCATACCCGGTTCCGTCAGGAAAAGCCTGCGCCCAATCCAGTGCGATCGGCATTTCTACAAAAGCAGTGCCGGTTTGTACGCGGGCCGGGCCTACGGCGCCGTAGGCGTAACCGATGTACAACATATCTTGTTGGTCGGCCCGGCCGCTCTGATTGGCGTCGCCCGGGTAAACCTGCCCTGCGCTTCCCGTAGCCCAAAGCAAAAAAATGGCTATCCAGAGTTTACTATGCATCAGTTCGTTTTGAGTTTTTACATGCTACAAAAGTAACTCCAGCCCATGGGGGGAACAACAACATTTTATTTAAATTATATGGAATACTTTTTAACTTTTTAAAAAATATTTAGTTGATAATCAGGGTTTAATTGGGTTTTTTTGCCTAAAAAATATTTAAACACTTCATTTGCCCGATTGACGGGCATAAAGAGCATACCTTAGAAATTATGGAGAATAGCAAGTTGGCCTGCCTGTTAAAGAAGCTGGATGGATACCAATGGCGAAGCCTGAGTACTTTTGTCGAAAGCCCGTTTCACAATACCAATGAGGAAGTAATTTCGCTATTTCGCTATTTGCACCTGGCCTGGCAGGAAGGTTTCTCCGAAAAGGCGCTGATTCGGGAGACAGCATACGCTGAGCTTTTCCCCAACCAGCCTTATCATTACCAGCACCTCAATCAACTGATGAGCAACCTACTCAAACTGGCTGAAAAATGGCTCGCCCTGCAGCAGTTGGAAAACGCCCAGCCCCTGTTGGAGATTCTGAAAGCGGAGGAACTTCTGAAACTGGGCCTGGACAAGCACTACCGGCAGGCTGGGCGCACCGCTACCGAGGCGCTGAATAATTACCCCATACACTCAGAGCAGTATTATTACTCCTATAAGCTCAAAAGCCTGGAAGAATTGCATTTCGTCAAACAAAACCAGCGCAGGGCCAACCCCGCATTGCAACAAGCATCCGATAGCCTGGATGACTTCTATGCCCTGAATAAATTGCGCTATTCTTGTGAAATGTTAAACCGGCAGCGGCTTTTCTGGCCTCAAACCTATCATTTCCCAATGATGGATGCCCTTATTGCCCACCTAAGAAGCCAGGACCTGCGGCAGAAAGTGCTGCTACAGTTGTATTTTCAGCTATTCCTCTTATTATCTGAAGAGCAGGAAACACATCAAAATTTTGACCGCTATGTAGCCATTTTTGACGAGTACAGGCAAAAAATCAGCAAAGAGGAAGCTCGTGCCCTGTTGTACTATGCGATCAATTTTTGCATAGGTAAAGTCCGCTACGGCGAACGCGCCTATGCCGAAAAACTATTCGGGCTCTACCAGCGCGGGCTCAATGAAAAGATCCTGCTGGAAAGCGATAGTTTATCGCCCTGGACCTATAAAAACATGGTTAAACTGGGGTTGAACCTCAAAAAATACGATTGGGTGGAGTGGTTTGTCAGGCACTTTGCCCCCTATCTGCCGCAAAAGGAAAGGAAAGACGCAATGCACTACAACCTTGCAGAGCTCTACTTTTTCCAGGGAAGGCACGAAGCGGCGCTCGGCGAGCTCAGGGAGGTGGAGTTTACCGATATTCATTACAACCTGGGGGGCAAGGCGTTGCTGGCCAAGATCTATTATGAAGCTAAACAATGGGAAGCACTGGAATCTTTATTGGCTTCTTTTCTGGTTTTCCTTCGCCGCAATAAAGCCGTGTCACAGAAAGTGAAGGAACCCTACACCAATTTTGTCCGGCTGCTGTCCACGATCATCAGGAGCCTGCCTGAGCGCTACGGCGACCTGGCTCAAAAGATAAAGGAGGTAAAGGTAATTAACAACCGGGACTGGCTGCTCCGACAGCTGGAATAATGGCTTTTTTACCCCCGCGCCAATGACTAACATGGCAATTACATCCTCTTCGGCCGCATCATTAGGGCCGTCCATGATTTTTTTTAAAGCCGGCACATGGCAATATTTTCGTTAAATATTGATTTCCAGGTTATTAGAATAGATATTAACATCAAAGGCATTGTTATGCACATTGCAGAGGGGAGCCCCCTTTGCACTCATCCACTTAAGGCCAAAATGTATAAAGTTTTCACTTACTGGCCTTTTAAAATGTTTACGGGAGCCGGGTGAAAAAAAACCGGAAAACTTATCAACATCAGTTTCAAGTTTAGAGATTTTTTCCCACCTTTGTAATCCTCCGTTATCTAAGTTGGGCACAAGACACAACATTTAGATTCGACTACAACAACCAATGAAAGAGATGGCAATGCATCTCCTATCATTGCGTCGCCTTATGAACTTAACTTGCTGATACTCTAGGCTTTTTTAAGTCAATTAACATTATTTTTTAACTACAGCTATCAACTGGGGAATGACAAGAGATCATGCTACAGTCTGGGATAACTGTCTGCAGACTATTCGTAAGAACGTTAACCTACAGAGTTTCAGGACCTGGTTTGAACCGATCAAACCGGTTCGCCTGGATGAGAATGCACTGACCATTCAAGTGCCAAACAAATTTTTCTATGAATGGCTGGAAGAGCACTATGTCAGCCTTTTGAAAATGACCATTCGGCGGGAACTGGGAGACAATGGCCGCCTGGAGTATCAAATCCTGATGAATAACGGGCATCAAAACCAGGCTCAGCACGCCCGGCCTGCCCGGGCAGCAGTAGGTAGCAGCCATTCCTCCGGCTCAGAAAGCTTTGCCCCTGGCATGGTGGATTATCAGGCTATTAAAAACCCTTTTGTTATCCCCGGAATTAAAAAGGTCAAGATCGAGCCGCAGCTCAACCCTAATTATCTGTTCGATAATTACATCGAAGGGGATTGCAACCGCCTGGCCCGTTCGGCCGGCCTTGCCATCGCTAAAAAACCAGGGGGCACCTCTTTTAATCCGCTCGTCATTTTTGGTGATGTCGGCCTTGGAAAAACCCACCTGGCCCATGCCGTCGGCAACGATGTCCTGAAACGCTTTCCGGATAAAGTGGTATTGTACGTATCCTCGGAAAAATTCACCAACCAGATCATTCAATCCATCAAAAACAACGCGGTCAATGATTTTGTAAACTTCTACCAATTGATTGACGTCCTCATCGTTGATGACATTCAGTTTCTGGCCAACAAACAGAAAACACAGGAGATATTCTTCCACATTTTCAACCAATTACACCAAAGCGGCAAACAGATCATCCTGACCTCCGACCGGCCTCCCAAAGACCTGGATGGCATGGAAGAACGCTTGATCTCCCGATTTAAGTGGGGCTTGTCGGCTGACTTACAAGCACCCGACCTGGAAACCCGCATCGCTATCCTGGAGGCAAAAATGAGCCAGGAAGGTATCGAAATACCTCAGGATGTCACCGAATTCATCTGCTATAATATCCAGAACAATATCCGGGAACTGGAGGGGGTGCTGGTTTCCCTGGTTGCCCAGTCGTCTCTCAACCAACAGGAGGTCGACATCGAGCTGGCCAAACGGGTGATCCGCAATTTCGTCAGCCAGATCAATAAGGAGATCACGGTGGATTACATTCAGAAACTGGTAGCGGAGCACTTTGGCCTGAATGTAGATAAACTGCAGGGCAAAACCCGCAAACGACAAGTCGTTATCGCCCGTCAACTTTCCATGTACCTGGCCAAAAACCTGACCGATAAATCCCTTAAAGCTATTGGAGAAACCTTTGGTGGCCGCGACCACAGCACCGTCATCTATTCCTGCCGGACGGTACAAGACCTGATGGAAACCGATGCGATCTTTAAGGACACAGTGTCCGAACTGGAGAAGAAAATTAAGTTGAGCCTTCACGAACAATAAATAATTGTAGCCCATAAAGAAAAGAGCCGTCAGCAGGTAATCGCTGACGGCTCTTTTCTTTTATGACTTCCCGCTTTACATCGAAAATGGATAAACCTGTCCATTGATGGTTAAGGTGCCTTGATTGTCACAAGCCCCGTCTCCATAATCAACAATTACCGGCAGGCCGTTGATGTCGAGGATCCCCGTCCCCTTGCTCACGTAGTTGCAGATATTGGCTTTTTCCAATGGGGTTTGGATGAGCCAGTTCACGGTTTCTCCATTGGTTAGTGTGCTGTAAATATTGCCTGTCACATGGTAAACATCGTCGTGCCAGTTCCACCAGGTCGGGCGCCCTGCAATCTGAGTATAGGTTTGGTTACCGCTAAAGGCGAAGGTGAAGTTGTTGGGGTCGGTAAATTTGATATCCTCGGCAGTGATTCTGAGAATGGCTGCGGTGGGGGTGCTCAGGTTTGCGAAAACGAACTGGCCTTCAATTTTCACGCCGTCTTCCGAATAGTTATCATAAGCAACCGCAATCTCGGCATTAGGCTCCCAGAAGGCTTCCACCGTCATGATGACTTTGCCCTCTTTGAACTTCCCGTCCGTGTCCGTGCATCCGTTGCCAAAATCAACGATGACCGTTTTTGGAAAGACAAAAGGGTCGGGAGGCGTAACAGTAAGGGTTCCACAGGTATCCGAACGGTTTTCCACCCCACCATCTTCCACGAAGCCATTCGCATTCTCAGCCCCTCGCTGGGCAATGTGAAAGGAGGAAAGGATCAATTGCTGGCTTAACAGCGATTCCTTCGCTTTTGCGATGATGGCCTCATCCTCGGCAGGAATCGGGCCGGCCTCTTTTTTACAGCTTGAAAAGACGAACAGAAAGGCTGCGGCTAAAAACAGAAGTGATGATTTCAATTGATTTTTCATAACCCAAGATTTTGGTGAATGGATGAAAAAAAATTCATGGCGCTGAAATTCAATGATTTGTAAATCAGCACGCCATTTAAATTCACCTTAAAAACGACTTAGGCGGAAAATACCCCCCCCGATTGGAGAAAGTTTTTTTGCACACTTCTGCAAACATTGCCGCCAAACTTAATTTACCGGTTGGTTACCCTCCTTTGACTTGCCCCAGGTTATTCGAAGCCGCTAATGGCACTGGCACAAGATGATGGGCGGCCTGAATAAAAAAAACTTTTTTTATTTTTACTGGCCCGCAAATCAGGCCAATGGAATCGAAAAAACGCCTCAAGCGCCTTCTCGCAGATGGGGACACCCAGCAAGTCATCAACGCACTGCTCCAGATCACAGAGTCCGGTAGAGACAGGCGCCTTTACAATGAGGCCATCCACCAGTCGACCCGTTATCAGCAGGCCATCCAGCAGGACAGGCTGGGCGTCGCCCGGCCTGATGAACTACGCATCGAATTAGCGAAGATACATCAGGCTTTACTTGACATTATCGACCGGCTGCAGGAAAGCCCTTCTGCGGGAGAATCCACGGCCCCTCCTACTCCACCGGTTCAACCCTTCGCCCGCGGGATTTGGCTGGGTGCCGCCGCGCTGCTGACGGTAGTTGGCGTGTTTCTATTTGTTTTTTTGCAGGCCCGGGGCAACCAGGATGGCCCTTTTGATCTTACCGTGCGTTTTGAAAGGCCCGATTTGCCCGGTTATCCCGAACCCGACATCGAGACCTTTAAGCTATGGGAACGCAAAGACTGGACGGGGGCTTCTGTAATCGACAATGAAGACCTGACGGCCGATTTCAAAAACCTAAGCCGGGAACTGATCGGCAAAAGCGTGCCAGTGCAAATGCAAGCCCGTTTTTGGAAAATAGGAGCAGATAGCCTCCTGATTACCGAAGACAGTCCGGTTTTACGGCTTGAGCCGGATGGAAGCCTGGGTGTTGTAGTTGGTAAAGTCACTAATCTGGATGACTCTGCACCTATCGTGGGCGCAATTGTTGAAATCGAAGGGAGCCGCGAGTTAACCGATGAAAGCGGAAATTTTCGTTTCCTTATCCCAAATGAACAACAAAAAACAAGCTACCAGCTGATAGTATCGAAAAAAGGCTACGCTGCCGCTTCTCATGAAATACACCCCGGCGGCGCCCTGATCATTATCCGCCTGAAAAACTGACCTCATGAGAAATACCTTTACTTTGTTGATCTTCCTGCTCGCTCATCTCTGTTTCGCCCAAAACCATTCTATCAAGGGCATTGTGCTCAATAAAAGTAATGAAGCAACCCCGGAGGCCAATGTCCACCTCATCCCACTCGATGATGCCAACGACGCCTATTCCGGGACAGACGGAAAATTTACGATCGAATTCCTTTCCCGAAAAGTCGGCGAATCCGTAACCATACTGGTGCAAAAGCCAGGTTTCCAGGTGCTGGGGGCCGACGATAAGTCCGTCACTGTAGTTATACCAAATGACCCGCAGGAGCGAGTACGTATCGCCATTGTACGGCAGGACGATTTCGACCAGCGGGTGAAACGAATTACGAATATATTAGAGAAGCGCATCGCCGAACAAAGCCTGAAGATCGACTCCCTCATTGCCCAGCGCAGCAACGGGCTGACTGAAGATGAGCGGGCTGCTCTCACTGCTCAGATCACTAAACTCTACCAGCAGTTGCAGGAACTGGAAGCCAACAAAACCGAACTGGCCCAACGCCTGGCTCAGACTGACCTTGACGAAGCGTCTGGCTTCGCCCGCGACGCCCTGAAGAAATTCGTGGAAGAGGGCGACTTACAGGCCGCCCTGGCCATCATGTCGCAGGAAAAGCTGGACGAATTCTGGGACAATGTACAATCGCAGGAGGAAAAAGTACGACGCGCCAAGGCTCAGGCGGTGGAAAATTACATGATCCGGGCACGGATGCTGACCGCTAACTTTGAATTCCCGGCGGCCTACCGCAGCTATCTGCAAGCAATAGAGAAAGATAGCTTCAATTTTGAAAATATTTCCGAAGCGGCATTTTTTCTGCACAAACAGAACCAGTACCAATGGGCCATGCCGCTGTATCAACGTGCAATGACATTAGCACAAACTGATAAGGATCGCGCAACATTGCTGAATAACCTGGGGCTATTACTCGAAGATAACGAGTCCTTTGCCGAAGCCGAAGCGGCATTTCAAGAAGCCCTGAAAATTTATCGGCGACTAGTCGAAAAAAACTCAAATGCTTTCCTTCCCGATGTGGCCGGCACCCTGAATAATCTGGGGATTCTTCTCTCTGCCAAGGAATCCTATACCGAAGCCGAGGCAGCTTACCTCGAAGCCCTGGAAGCCTTCCGGCAACTGGCGCAGAAAAATCCAGACATCTACCTTCCCGATTTAGCCGCTATCCTGAATAACCTGGGGAATTTATACTTAGACAAGGAATCCTACACTGAAGCCGAAGCAACCTTCCAAGAGGCGTTGGAAATCCGATGGGAGTTGGCCCAGGGGGCCCCCGATACCTACCTGCCGGATTTGGCTGGCACCTTGTACAACATGGGAAATTTGCTCCTCTACAAGGAATCTTTTGCTGAAGCCGAGGCAGTCTTCAACGGAACAGTGGAAGCCTACCGGCTCCTGGCGCAGAAAAATCCGGATGTCTACCTTCCCGATTTAGCAACTGCGCTTCACAGTTGGGGTAGCCTGAAGAAAAGTACAATGGATTGGGAGGCTGCAATTAACTATTACACGGAAAGCCTTGATATCCGTCGCCAGCTTGCAGAAAGAAGCCCGCAGGCACAAGGACTAAATTTTTCCCAGGCTTTATTAGCTCAAGCCCTTTTCTGTAAGGATTGGCTTGAAATCGACAACAAGGCCGGTTGCCGAGAGCAGAGCCTCCAATACCTTGAAGAAGCAAAGGGCTGGCTCTCCCGCTTCCCTGAGGGGCATCCTCGGGCAGATGCATTCAGAAGTGGAGTATCGTGGCTACAGCGTGAACTCGAAACCTACGCCCCTGAAAACCTGCCCATCCTTAAACTCCAGAAGACGATCATAGAATTGGAAAGCCAGCTAGACGCTGCCGGCGACGAAGCCACCCAGCTGTCCTGGCAAATTCAGATCGTCGCGAAATGGGACAGCCTCTCCGCGCTGCGTCCGGGAGATGGAACGATCCAAACTCGCCTGGCCAACGCCTGCGGCAATCTTGCCTGGTATCATCTCTTTAACCGCCAGCCGGAAGCCGCCGAAGCGGCCGCCCGCAAAGGGCTGGCTGCGGATGCTTCCGAAGAATGGTTAAACACCAACCTGGCCCTGGCGCTGCTCTACCTGGGAAAATGGAAGGAAGCCAAAGCGGTGTACGAGGAATGGATGGACAAACCTTACGATGAGGAAAACTCCTGGCGCGATATTTTCCTCCAGGACCTTGATGCACTGGAAAAGGCGGGAGTAGGACATCCGGATGTAGGGAAGGCCAGAGCACTGCTGGCAAAGTGATGAGTAGTGATGCGCCATTCCGTGAGGCCATAAAAGGTTGCACTTTCCGGGCAGAATAGGCTCAGGGTTTAATCGTCTTTCCCTGCGCCTTCTGCATTGGGTTTAGCACTTTACCTTCCTTATGCGCTTTAAAAACCTGGAAGCGCGACGGCATCTCCCGGACTGGCCAGTTGTTGTTGGACTCATCAATATCCGCTGTTTCCCGGTAGGGGTCGATGCGAATAGCAGTGACGGTTTTTTCTTTTACAAATACCTTGGAAAAGGCGTTCTCGTTCTTGCGCCAGATCTGCACCGGCACGCGCTGGATTTCAGTCGTGCCGTCCTCGAAAGTCCACTCAATGATGACTGGCATGACCAAGCCGCCCTTGTTACTGAAGAAGAGCTCATAGTAATTTTTTCCGTCAAACAGTTCCTTCTTTTCTTTGGGGCTGTAGGTTTCCTCGTAGAGGTACAGGGGCATTTTTGTTACGGAATCGGCGGTTTCCCAGGCTTTATGATCCGTATAAAAATCATGAAGCGAAGGGTCCTGGTCGATCACAAATTCCATGCCTTGCTCCCGGTTGCGGATCTTGGAGATGTCTTCGAAAGGTTTGCTATGTTTTTCGGTCAGCGTGATCTCTTTCTTTGGAGGGTCGTTCTCCATATCTACTTTATACCAGTGGATACTATCCAGGGCGATATCAACGGCATCGGTGGTGTAAAACCAGCCTCGCCAGAACCAGTCGAGGTCCATTCCGCTGGCGTCTTCCATAGTGCGAAAGAAATCGGCGGGAGTAGGGTGTTTAAAAGCCCAGCGGCGGCAATACTCCCGGAAAGCGTAGTCGAATAACTCGCGGCCCATAACAGTTTCACGGAGGATGTTCAGGGCAGTGGCCGGCTTGCGGTAAGCATTGGAGAAAAAATCGCTGATGTTTTCGCTGTTGGTCATGATAGGCTCCAGTTGATCCTTGGGAAGTCTCATGTAATCGGTGATCTGGCTCGCCGGCCCAAACCAGGGCTCATAATCATTGTCGAATTCCCGTTCGGCGATAAACTGGACAAAGCTGTTGAGGCCTTCGTCGAACCAGCTCCACTGCCGCTCATCGCTGTTGATGATCATGGGGAAGTAATTGTGCCCCACTTCGTGAATGATAGTGGAGATGGCGCCAGTTTTTACCCGCTCGGTATAGGTCCCGTCTGCTTCCGCCCGTCCGGGGTTGAAACAGATCATGGGATATTCCATGCCATTTTCTGCTTCTACTGAAATAGCCACCGGATAAGGGTAAGGGATGCTGTATTTGGAGTAGGTTTTCAATGTATGCGCCACTGCTTTGGTCGAATACTTATGATAGATAGGATAAGCTTCTTTTCCATAGTAGCTCATACACATAGCCTTTTTACCTTCTTCGGTGATGTGGGGCATGGCATCCCAGATGAATTTTCGGCTGGCCGTCCAGGCCACGTCCCGGACGTTATCTGCTTTATAGATCCAGGTCTTGCTTTCTTTGCTTGGTTTTTTCTTTTCGTTGGCTTTAGCCTCTTCCAGCGTGACGATCTCCAGGGGCTCGGTAGCATTTTGGGCTTGTTTCCAGCGCTGGAGCTGAGTGGGCGACAAGACCGTAGAATAATTGAGGCATTCCCCGGTGCCTCCCACCATATAGTCCGCCGGTACGGTCATTTTTACTAGAAAGTTCCCGAATGTGAGGGCGAACTCTCCCCTACCGGTAAACTGGTTGGTCTGCCAACCCTCGAAGTCACTGTATACACATAGCCTTGGGTACCATTGGGTAATGGTGAATAGATAATTGCCATCATCCGGAAAATATTCGTAGCCGCCACGCGGGTAGTTGGCAAAGTTCTGAGCCAATTCAGCATAGCGTATCCGGTCTATGATATAATAATGCCATTTGACATTGAACGAATAGGACTCGCCTGGTTTAAGCGGCTGGGGCAGGTCTACGCGCATCATTGTCTGGTTGATCAGATATTTTAGCGGACTGCCGTTGGCCCCGCTTACCGATTCGATCTTATGGCCATATTTGTCTTTCTCCCGGTAAGGTTCCAGCAGCCGCAAGTCCGTTTCACTCATGGCCGGTTTAATGGAACTGGCGTCGAAGTATTGGTTGTCATTCGATGTAGCGTGCTGGTTCTCATCCAGTTGCAGCCAGAGATAGCGAAGGGTATGGGGGGATTGGTTGTAGTAGGTGATGCGCTCTTCTCCATTTAGCCGGAGATTTTCTACATCGAGTTGGCATTCGATATCGTAATCGCAGCGCTGCTGCCAGTAGGCCGGGCCGGGGGCGCCATCCACGCCACGATAATCATTGGGCGGCGGTAGTATGGCGCCCAGTTGTTCGAATTTATTGCCGTGGCTGGCATTGGGGTTATTTTGGGAAAAAACGGAAAGGGCAACCGCTAGCAGGCTAAATAGTAGAAGTAGTTTTTTCATGGCTATAGAGGCATTAAGACATGGTTTGAAGGGTAAAGCTATAAATTTTCAAAGATAGCAGGAGGGTAAAAATTGCTAGATTATGCTGGAACTGGATGGCTCACTGGGCGAAGGTGGTGGGCAGATGGTGCGCACGGCACTGGCTTTATCTGCGCTCACCGGGCTGCCCTTTCACATGGAGCGCATCCGGGCCGGGCGCCCCAGGCCCGGCCTAAAAGCGCAGTATTTGCAGGCTATTAAAGCGCTGCAGGCCATCTGCGGGGCGCAGGTGAGCCCTGTCGCAACAGGGACAGCCGAGCTTACCTTCGAACCAAGCCCGGTGCAGGCCGGCCAGTACTTTTTCGACATTGGCACCGCCGGCAGCATTTCCCTGCTCCTGCAGGCCTTGATCCCACCACTGCTTTTTGCCCCCGGCCCCACCACGCTGAGGCTCCGCGGCGGCACCTGCGGCAAATGGCAGCCGCCGGTGGAATATACGCAACATGTTATGCTGCCCTACCTGCAGGATTTTGCTACAATCCGGCTATCCATCGAACGTCGAGGGTATTTCCCCAAGGGGGGAGGCGCGGTAACCGTGAAAATTGAACCTCACTTTGCTTCCTGGAAAGAGGCTGCTTCCCTCCCACCCTACGCTATTTCTGTTGCCGCTATGCCTGGCCGCATTTCCGGTATCGCATTTGCTTCCGATAGCCTGGCTGAGCGGCGGGTAGCGGAAAGAATGGCCGAAGCGGCCCGGAAGGAATTAAAAGACGGTGGTGGCCCGGTACAAATTTCCACAGATTACGACCCGGCTTACAATCCTGGCGCAGGTATAGTGCTCTGGGCGGAAGGCCATCAGAGCCGCCTGGGCGCCGATGCCCTGGGCGAACGGGGCAAGCCCGCCGAAACCGTGGGCCGGGAAGCTGCGCAGCGGCTCAACCGCGCTCTGGCCAGCGGCGCGCCATTGGATGAACACATGGCTGACCAACTGATCCCCTATCTGGCGCTGCGCCCTGGCAGCCGTATGTGTTTCCCCTCGCCAACCGGGCATCTCGAAAGCAATATAGAAATGACGGAGCAGTTCCTGCCGGTGAGGTTTGAAAGCGCAGGCAATGCGGTTCAGGTTCAACTCATTCGAGTTTGATGATTTTTTCAACCACCCGCTGATTTGATTCCGGATGGGCCATTTCCAGAAAATACATACCGGAAGGCAATTGGCTTAGATTCAGTTCACCCGAATTGCCAATGTTCCAGGCGCGCAGCACTTTCCCGCTGACATCCAGTAGTTTAAGGCCAAGAGGCAAGGGCGTGTCCATTTCAATCCGAACGCGTTCAGCAGTTGGGTTGGGAAACACCCGGATCACCGTATTCCGGATAGAAAAAACAGAAGTGATTAAATCAACGCCATCACAGTTTTCATCAATCCCATTGTTGGGGACTTCCTCAGCGCCGGGATAAATAGCCCCGTTATAATCATCGCAATCATCCCAAACCCATGCCCCGTCGTTATCTGCGTCAAAAGAGGCCACTATGGTGCTGGCCACCGAATTGGTGACAATTGCGCCATTGAAATCAAAATATATATTTGCCGAGTTTCTAATATCAGAAAAGTCAACGATTCCCGGCAGGGCCTTTATTTCAAAGGTGACAAAGCCATGGCTTTGGGGCTCATTGGTAGTACTGTCCGGCAACAAAATGTTCTCGAACAGAAGTTCCAGTTTCCCATCCGGGTACAGGAAAGACCGGCAGAGGTGGCTGGAAGCCACGAAACGGAAGCTTTCCAGATCCAGCAAAGGGGACAATACGTCGGTTATTTTTACGGTAAAGGCCGTATCCGTTCCCGTATTCTGGAAGCGGATCGTGTAGGCCAGAACCTCATCCAGTAAAGTGAAATTGCTGCTTAGCTCTTCCCTGTTAGGCGATACCAGTTTGTCGTTGGGGTCGATAGCACAGGTGAGAGTAGCTCCATAGGTGAATTCACCTGCCGGTTCCAATGCGCCCTGGCCATTGAGCCGGAAAACCTCAGAAGTTACGGTCAGGGTTTCCCCCGTATGTTGTTCGTCTGGCATAAGGATCTGCAGCCCGATCTGAATGACCCCGGATTCCTCTAGGCTGTCGATGTGCCAGGACAGAGTCTGCCCGTCAATGGAAGAAGGGGGCCAGTCGGAGGAAGCCAGTTCCAACAAATCATCGAGTGTCACCCGTATTTCACCGGAGAAGGGCTGGCAGCCATTGTTATGGGCCTTGATCCAATAGGGCGCCGTAAAACCGCAACGCGTTGGCCCGGAGGCGATGAAGGTATTTACTGATTCCGGAGCGGAAGTTTTTATCAATCCGAAATCCAATCCACTCATGAGGTTGCTGTCGGCACTAATGAGGTAAGTGGCCGGATCAGAATTCAGCGCCCAGCATTGATCCGGGATCAAAGATATTTCGTAGTCCCCTTCCGGGGCATAAAACTGGTAGTTGCCCTCTTCATCGCTGAAAGTGATAGTTTCCGTATCGCTGGCGGCAATAATTTTCGCATTGTAGATGCCGGGTTCCCCCGGGTTTTTCTCGCCATCCTGGTTGAGGTCGTGGTAAACCTGCCCGCTGATATTTTCCTCTTTTCGGAAATCGAGGAAGTAGATCTCCTTTCCGTACAATCCGCTTTCCGCAATGAAATACAGCCGGCCCCGGTGCATAGCCAGATAACTGGGGTTGCGCAGCTCTTGAAAATTAAAAGGAGTTGCCATCGTCCCACTCTCCGTGCCATCCGTAACCCATAGCCTCCTGAAATCGAGATCGGCTTCCGCCTGGAAAAAGACAAAGTCTTCTACCGCTGTAAACTCGTCAGCTGAAGAGCCGTAAGTGCTGTGAATATCCTTTATTAAATGCGTGCCCTCCGGCGTGCCATTTGTGATCCATGGCTCTTGCCGGTAAACCGCATCATCGGTTGAAAAAATGGCTTTTTGTCCAAATTGGGTGAGTTGGTAGGGGTTGAAATAACCATCCCCGTTTCCGTCGGAGATCAAACTGGTGCCTTCCGGTGTACCGTTCGTTTTCCATAACCCCCCATAACTTTTGAAAATGAAATCATCGCCGATGGAAACGACATTGCCGTCCGGGATAAATTCCAGGCTGGCCAGTTGAATGGTTCCGGAGGCCGTGCCATCGCTTACCCAGAAGCTGTAGTCCCAGTTGGCATCTCTTGTTCCAAAATAGGCCTTGCCGCCAAAGGGTGTGAAAGCGTTGGGCGATGAGGAAGAGGGGCCTTCAACAATATCCTTAAGCATCATCGTTCCGGCCAGGGTTCCATCCGACACCCAGGGTTCTGAGCCATGCTCGCTGCTGGAATTCGTAAAGAAAAGCAGAGAGCCGTTATTGATAAGATTGCTGAAATACATGTTAAATAAAGAAGCGTTGCCGGGCGCGCTTTCAAACGCCATGTTAGTTCCCGCCACTGTCCCATCGGTATTCCAAAGTTCCAGGCCGTTTATCCCGTCATCATAGAAAAACCACAGTTTCCCTCCCATTCTGGCGGAAGGATGGTTACTAAAAGATGAGGAAACCTGAGCCAGCAGGAGATGCGTTCCGGCAAGGGTGCCGTCAGAAACCCAAAGGCTGCCATCCACGCCATTGAGGTCGATAAACAACATCTTCCCGTTTATTTCCGAGTAAACCTGAAAATTGTAGAGCGGAATGTGCAGGTTAATGCTGCCTTCTTCTGTACCGTCACTGGCCCACAAGGTGTCGCCAAGGGTAAAGAATAGCCTGCCGCCCGCAGAAGCTAGGTAATTCACCTGGGAGCCTGTGGTGTGGGGGTAAAAATCCACGGCCGGCAAGGTGCCGCCTTCCATTCCGTTTGTTGTGTAAAAAGACTGCCCCCATTCCCCGTCTACCGCATAGAAATAATGGAGGCCGTTGAATTCAAAGAAAAACGAAGGGTTGGAGCCCAAAGGCCCAGGGTTGATATCCTTTAAGAGCACCGTACCTGCGATGGTTCCGTCACTCACGCGGGGCTCCTCGCCAAAAGTCCCCGAATCGCCAAAAGCATCCGTAAAAAAGAGGAGGTCATTGAAGGTGGCGAGAAACTCAAAGCTCACCCCGTTAAAAGGAAGATGAATCGTTCCCGCCGGCGTTCCGTCCGTTACCCATAGCTGATCCCCTCCCTGGTTATATTCAAAGTATAATTTGGAGCCGGAAGAATAGGACAAGCTGATGGCTTTTGGCAAGTCAGCAAGTGGAATGGCGCCGGGCATTCCATTGGAGAACGTCCACAGGCTGTACTCCTCCAGATTATTTCTGATTACGAAGAAAAGCTTGCCATCCTGGGTTTCATGCAGGCGGTAGAGCGTCCAGCCTGCTTCATAATCGGGCTGCCCGGAAAAATCCAGAATAGGGAAAGTCCCTTCGGGCGTTCCGTCAGTCTTCCAAACCTGGTTTCCGGCCACTCCCTGCCCTTTAAAGATGGCCTGATTTTGTCGACCAGAGGGAAAATAAGAATAGTAGTCAATGCCAGACGCCGTGCCCGGAGCGATATCCAGCAATAAGTGTGTTCCACTGCTGGCGCCGTCGCTCACCCAGAGTTCTTTTCCATGCGCCTGGGTTTCACCAATAAACATTACGCCATTATCCGTTTTCTGTACGTTGCGAATAGCAGTAAAATTGACGCCGACATCGCTGGCCAACTGCGTCCCGGCGGAAGTCCCGTCCGTAGACCAAAGCTGATAACCCACGGAACCGCCGAACCTGGAGTAGAAAGTAAGGCCGCCCGATTCCACAAAGCCTCCATCGACGACGCCACCCGGAGGAAAATCAGAGAAACTGAAGGTGCCTGCAAGGGTGCCGTCACTACTCCATATTTTGCTATCAGCTATAAGGTACACTTTCCCGTTGATGGCATACTCCAGCTTTTCATCATAGTCAACTTCGTAGAACTCCCTGAGCAGATAAGTACCGGCAGGCGTCCCGTCCGTAGTGAACAGTTGATCATTCCAGTTCAGAAAGACAGCCTGGCCGGAAAGTGTTCTGAGCGCCTTGAAATTGTACTCAAATTCATGCAGTTGGGTTAAGGAGTGGGTGGCATGGTCCACAAAGTACAAATAGGTTGTTGTACTGATACTACCCAGGAGGATCAATATGCCTCCGTTCAATTCTTCGAGTATCCGGATGGTTTCTTCACTGCTATGAATAACCTGCATATCCTGGCCGTCAAAGGCAAGCAGGTCATAACTTCCATTATTGGAGGTGACAAGATATACCTGGTTTTCCGTTACCAGCATTTCTTCCGGGCCTTTTACATAGGCCGGCTTTTGCCCTAAATCCAGGACGCCAAGTTCGTAGCTGGGGGCTTGGGCAAAAAGAAAACAAGATGACAGGAAAAAAGCGAGGCATAAAATTGTATTTGAGCGCATCATGTCTTTGATTTGATGTTCCAATAACTTCATTCAGCCCGGTAAAGAGGAAAAGTAAAGGCTTCCTCTACAAAAAAGGAATTAATTTTTATTTATACAAACTCTTTTTTAAAAAGCGCCCGGGCAAGTGTACTTAAAAAACAGTTACATGCCAAATCAAACAGCCGGAGCCGCTCCGGAACAAGTGTTCTCCGGACTTTCTCCTGCGGGAATCCTGTAATCCCGGCGAAAACACGGCTCCAATGCCATCAAAAACAAAGAAATAAGCGGGTTCTGGCGGGTTTTGAAAGACGTGGCCACGGAACCCATGTTCCTGTTACTGCTGGTGGCGGCCGGCATTTATTTTATCCTCGGCGAATTTACCGATTATACAATAGGCCAGGTACGCACCCTCGCCTTTACCGGCATTCTCATGAGCAATATCTTCCTAACACTGGTGAACCGGTCCTTTTACTACTCTATTTTCAAAACCATTCGCTATCCCAACCGACTCGCCCCACTCATCCTGGTGATCACGACCGCTATTTTGGCCACCTCACTTTTTTGGCCCGCGGTACAAAGCTTTTTTGGGCTACAGCCGGTTCCAGAAACCCTTATGTTGGCCTCCCTGGCCGTATCTTTTGCCTGTGTCTTTTGGGTAGAGGGGTATAAATGGGCACTGCGGCAAATGTCGTTCAAGGTATCTCGCGAAAAATCATAAAAAATAGGCGGGCCATGTGACTTTTTATTAGAACCCCATCTTTCCCTGAAATCAATTGTCAGATGAAGACCATACAACTATTTCCAATCCTGGCGGGTTTTTTACTCGCCTCCTGCGGCGGCCAATCGCCCAGCAATAATGGCGCAGGCACTGCCGAACAGGCAAACAAGGAACAAGCAGCCGAGTCTGCTCCTGCCAGCCGCATGGTTAAATTAGCGCCATTCGGAAAATCGACAGAATTTGCCGATGCGAAACTGGAAAGCATGGCCTACAAAAAAGGGAAATTCACCTTCAAGTACAGCGGCACTGGCTATCAGCTAGGGGTGCAAACTCCGGATGCGAGTACAAAGATGTGCGCCAATTCCGACAAAGGGCAGCACATTCACCTCATCATTGATGACCAGCCGTACGCCGCCGAGTATGCTCCGGAATTTGAGTACCCCATTCCGGATGGAGAGCATATCATCCTGGCTTTTCTGAGCCGTTCCTACCATGAGAGCATCAAGAACGGCCAGGCCTATATCGCTCAAAAAGTAACCATCAAAAATGGCAGCATTGTAAAAAGTGAGGACATCAAAGAACCGATGTTGTTTTACAGCCGCCCGAAAGGAGACTACGTTGGCAAATCTCAAACGGATAAAGTCATGCTCGACTTCTTCCTGATCAATGCAACACTGGGCGAAAACGCCTACCAGTTAGCGGTGGATGTCAACCATGAACACACTTTTTACCTGACCAACTGGGAGCCCTATTACCTCGAAAACCTGCCAATGGGTAAGAATATGGTAAAATTAATGCTGATAGATAGCCAAGGAGACCCCGTTAAATCCCCTTACAACCCCATCGAGCGGACGTTCGAGCTGAAAGCGGATCCGGCCGAAGGACAGTAAGCTATTATTATTATTTCCCGGTAAAAAGAAAGGAGGCCTTCAGGAATCTTTCCTGGCTGGTTTGGCTTGATTAGATAGGACTTTTCACGATCAAATCATAAGGCCATGTTGGGATCTTTCATCTGCGGAACCCTCTTTTCCGCAATCCTGATGGCCTCCTGCGGAAACACGGATGTCCACGAGAGGCCTGTTACAGGATACGTGGAAGAGGAAGAGCCTCCGATCAAATTCAAGGCTTTCTCCTACATTGACGCACAGGGGACGGGAGGCGAAGCCTTCCATTTTCTGATGCCGGATAACTGGAAATTTTCCGGAGGCATTACCTGGGCCTTGGACCTGCCGGCCATGCCGGCAACTGCTGCCTTCCGGGTGTACAACCCCAATGGTGCGGAGGCATTTGAAGCTTTTGCCAACCACTGTTACTTCTGGACGGACAACCAGATGACACTTAGCCTTAACCCGCCCGGCTCCCGCTATTTCGGAATGGAAGTGCGGCCCCCGGCCACAGCAGTAGACGCCCTCCAGTTAATTACACTGGCACAGGCGCGGGGCAACCGCCCAAAACTCCAGGTCATCCATGCAGAAGCCTTGCCCGGCCTGGCAAAAGCAGTTGGCGCCGGTAACCTTGGAGAAGGGTATGTCCAGTCCTTCGCCGATGGCGCAAAGGTCAGGATTACCTACGAAGAGGGAGGGATACTGATGGAGGAAGAAATATACGGCGTTGTGGAAGGGATGTATTTTCCCATTCAATCGATGTACGGCACCTCCACAAACGTTATCTGGTATATGGACTACCTTTTTTCCTTCAAAGCCCGGCAGGGTGAACTGGAAAAGCACGCCAAGGTTTTCCAGACGATTATCTCTTCCTTCCGCCTCAACCCGCAATGGTACGCCAAGTACAGCAACATGATCGAATACCTGGCGCAGCAACAGATCCAGCGCATCCACAGCATCGGCGAACTCAGCCGCATGCTGAGCCAGATGAGCGACCAGATGCGGGCGGAAAACCTGGCACAATTTGAAGCCCGTGGCAAAGTCTACGACCAGGCTTCACAGGACTTTAGCGACTACATGCTTAATATCGACCGCTACTATGACCCCTTCGAAGGCCGGGAAGTGGAATTGCCCAGCGGTTACAACCACGCCTGGTCCAACAACCTGGGCGAGTACATCCTGACCGATGATCCGAATTTTAACCCGAATGTGGGGTCGAACTTACACTGGGAGAATTTGAAAAGGGATTAGCAGGGATTTCCAACCAAGCTACATATCTTACGTCTTCGAGGTTGTTCCCAAATGGAGCACGATAAAATAAGATATGTTATGAAATCACAATTCTTCTTTTCCCTTTTCATGGGCTGCCTGGCGCTCCCCGCTTTCGCCGGCCCCGATAATATCGCCCCACAGGCAAAAGTACAGGCTGTTTCTCAAGCCGGCCCGGACTATGCTGCGCAGAATATTACCGACGGGATCATCGGGCAAAGTGGACGTGGGGAATGGGCTTCCCAAAGCAGCATGACCTTCTGGGGATACATTGATTATCCCTGGGTCCAGCTTGACTGGGAAAAAGCGGTGAACATTCAGAAAATTGTCTTATACGACCGGCCTGATGAACGAGCCCACATCGCTGGAGGCAAACTCATCTTCAGTGACGGCAGCATCATTGAGGTAACCGAAATACCCAATGACGGAGGCCCTAAAGTCATTACTTTTTCGCCTAAAAAAGTGGAATGGGTGCGGTTTGAAACGACCGATGGTGATGGATTGAATTTAGGCTTGTCAGAGATTGAAGTATTTCCGTCTTATGACGATTATCCTGATTTGGTATCCTGGGTCGACCCTTA
This sequence comes from Lewinellaceae bacterium, assembly GCA_020636215.1. Lineage (GTDB taxonomy): Bacteria > Bacteroidota > Bacteroidia > Chitinophagales > Saprospiraceae > JACJYE01. The sequence goes on along the minus strand of JACJYG010000009.1, from coordinate 158,819 downwards.
CATCGAATCTGCGCGGGGGCGGTATTTCTTTTTCGTTACCGGAAGCCGGCCGTTCGGGATGATCGGCGCAGCTCCCCTGACCCGCAACAAGAACCAATATGGGGGTGGGTACAATTATAACTCCAACGAAGTATTAGGGTTTCCACAAGTTCATGGCTGGATGCTTTCCGGCGTCGACCTGATGCCAACCACCGGCGAAGTAGACCCTTCCCGAGGAGAACAGGGATGGAAATCAAAATTCTCTCATGACGATGAGATCGTTCAACCCGGGTTTCATCGGCTATTTTTAAAGGATTACAATGTGTGGGTGGAGCAAACTACCACCGACCGGGTTAGTTTTTACCGTCTGACCTATACGAAAGAGGCCTTAAGCCATATTCTGCTCAACCTCGGTGGGTATCTGGCCACCACCACTATGACCGATGCCCGGGTAACTAAAGTCAGCGATCGCGAATTGGAAGGCTCTGTCAACACCACCGGGCGTTTGTGGGGCGGGCCGGATAATGTGAGAATATTTTTTGTCCTGCAATTCGACCGCCCATTTCAAAGCATGGATGCCTGGAATGGGCCGGAAAAGCGACAGGATGTCAGCAGCTTCACCAGCGGCCCGGAAAAAACTGCGCGAACAGAAGGCCCCTGGAGTTATTACGACGCCCCGACTGCCGGCGTAAACACAAATTTCAGGGTGCAGGCCGGCGAACAGATCCAAATGAAAGTTTCCATTTCCTATACCAGTATTGAAAATGCCCGGAACAACCTACGCCAGGAATGCGATCACTGGGATTTTGATGCGGTTCGGCAGGACGCCCGAAAGGAATGGAACGAGTGGCTGGGGCGCATCGAGGTGAAAGGTGGAAGCGATGCACAAAAAATAAAACTGTACACCGACCTCTGGCACGGCTTGCTGGGCCGGCACAAATTAGACGATATCAGCGGGGATTATCCTGACTATACGGAGGGAGAGCGAAAGGGCAGCCAAACCGTAAACGCCAAACTTAAAGTCAGAACCTTAGCCCGGGACGAGCAAGGAAATGCCAGGCATCACATGTACAATTCGGATGCTTTCTGGCTCTCTCAATGGAACCTGAATATTCTTTGGGGGCTGGCCTGGCCGGAAGTTCAGGACGAATTTGCAGCTTGTCTGGTGCAATATGCGGAAAATGGAGGGCTACTCCCACGCGGCCCCTGCGCCGGAGGATATTCCTACATAATGACCACCTGCCCGGCCACCAACCTGATCACCAGTGCTTATCAGAAAGGATTATTAACCAAAACAGCTATTGGCCAGGCCTATGATGCCATGAAGCGCAACCACATGCCTGGCGGAATGATGGAGATCGATGACCGCTACATTTCCAAAGGGTACCATCCGGGGAATGCCGGCATCACTTTAGAGGCTGCCTTTCAGGATTGGGCATTATCCCAGATGGCTGGGAAATTGGGAAAAACGAAAGATGAAGCCTACTTTTTGAAGCGTTCCCAGGGCTGGAAAACGCTTTATAATCCTAAACAAAAGCTCCTCTTCCCCAAAGACGAAGCAGGAAACTGGCTGCATGACGACCCGCTCAGCGGCCAGGGATGGGTGGAAGCTAATGCCTGGCAGGCTACCTGGTCTGTTTCTCATGACATAAAAGGCCTGGCTGATCTGATGGGTGGCCCCGACACCCTTTGCGCCAAGCTGAATTATGCGTTCGAGCAAGCGGCGCCGCAAAATTTCGTTTTCGGCTATAGCAATGGGTATGTCAGCTATGCCAACCAACCCGGCTGTTCCAACGCACATGTTTTTAACTATGCCGGGCAACCCTGGTTATCCCAATACTGGGTTCGGCGGGTGAATGAGCAGGCCTATGGCGCCATCACCCCCAGTGAAGGCTATGGAGGCCATGATGAAGACCAGGGGCAAATGGGCGGCGTAAGTGCATTGATGTCGATCGGGCTATTTAGCCTGCAAGGAACCTGTTCTGCCAATCCGGTTTATGAAATAACCAGCCCGGTGTTTGATGAGGTGGCCATCACGCTGGATCCAAAATATTATCCTGGCGGGAAATTTGTGATTAAAACCTATAACAATTCCAAAGAGAACTGCTACATCCAAAGGGCTAAGCTGAACGGAAAGGCGCTGGAACAATACTGGTTCTTTCATAAGGACTATGCCAAAGGAGGCTTGCTGGAAATATGGCTGGGGCCTGAGCCGAACAAAGCCTGGGGGCGGTAGGCAGAATGGCTGAAGTGGGGTTTGGGGGTTTTCATTTATACGGGATTAATCGTATATGAACGAAAAATGCTATCCTTCAAATATTTTTTTTAATAATTCCAATAACATAGAACCCTTTAAAAAAAGGCCCGCTGGTGTTTTTCGAAATGTTCTTCCTTTACAATAACATGGATTTCTGATTGAAAACCAGGAAAAATTGTGTTTGTGCTATGAAGAACACCCCTCTATATTTGTACTTGTAATCGGGCAATAACGTTTGACGCACCACTAAACCAAGACATTATCCCAAATTCTGAATTATAGCCCTATGAACATTTTTTCCCCAGTTGAAAATTATAATCCCATTTTTTCTTAAATCCCATTTAACAGATAATCCCATTTTACATTTATAATCTCATGAACATTCAGCCGGAGCCAAAAACTCCGGCTTTTTCTTTTGTCCCAAGCCCTCCCTCCTATTTAATTTTCCTGATCCTGATACATACACCCTCCAAAATGACCCTGTTTTTTTTATTTGGCTGGAATGGCCATTTATAAAACCCAGGTTTTGACCATAAAAAAGCATTGAAATTTAAGCGGGGAATCATAATTCTAACCAAAATAACAATTGGAAGGAAAGTCGAAATGTGATAAATATCACTTTTGAAAGTGACTAATATCATAATCCCTGTCTTTCAATTCCTCCTACATTTGAACCATAATTAAAATCGAACAAATTATGAAATACAGCATTCTTTCCATCCTGACAATCGCTCTTCTGGCCATCAGCTTTCAGGCTACCGCCCAGGAAGGCTATGTTGTCAAAGGGTTCAAAATGTCCGTATCCGGCACATCCACACTGCACGAATGGGAATCCGATATCACCAAGGTTGACGCCAAAGCCAACCTTACAATAGAGGGTTCGCAACTAAAAGCGCTCAACAGCCTTAGCGTAACCATCCCTGCCAAGAGTATCGAAAGTACAAAAGGCAAGATTATGGACAATAAGACGTACGAAGCGCTGAAAGCAAGTAAATACCCCAACATTACTTTTTCCCTGAGCTCAGCTCAAATCTCCGGCCTAAACGTCACCGCCAACGGCAAACTCACCATCGCCGGAGTCGCCAAAACAGTCAAGCTTTACGCCAAGGGCAAAATAGATGCTTCCGGCAATATAACCTTTAGTGGAAGCAAGGACATTGTCCTCTCTGATTACGGTATGGAACAACCTACCGCATTGATGGGCGCCATCAAAGTTGGCGAACAGGTTACCGTCAAGTACGAATTGACGCTGGCCTCCACCGGTACAGTTGGAAGCAGCAAATAATAAATAACCTCAATTATTCACCTTTTGCAGGGTGGGTTCTTTAACAAAAACAAAAATTATCTAGATTATGAAAACGGCCAAATTAATCCTAAGCGCACTGGCACTTCTAATGCTGACTAACCTCACTGCTCAGCAAGCCAAAATCTCCAACTTCCGCCCCTATGGACAGGAAGGGATCAATGTATTCGAAGCTCCAAAAGAAACCGATGATTCCTTTGATGGGCTGAAAGTCCGGGTTGGTGGTAACTTCGCCCAACAATATCAGGCACTGGACCACAGCAACAAGGCCACCCCAAACATTTACACGGACTCAAAAGGCACGGAATACGACCTGAACAAATTGTATCCGCTGTCTTCCGGTTTCAACCTGGCAACCGCCAACCTCAACCTGGACGTCCAACTCGATGATGGCATCCGCTTAGCACTGGAAAACTACATGTCTTCCCGCCACCACCAGGAATTCTGGGTGAAAGGCGGCTACATCCAGGTGGATAAACTGCCGATGTTCAACAACCCGGAATGGTACTCCAAGTATGTCCGCGTAAAGATCGGCCACTTCCAGATCAACTACGGCGACCAGCAGTTCCGCCGCACCGACAACGGTAACGCGATGTACAACCCCTTCGTCGGCAACTACATCATGGATGCTTTTGCTACGGAAATTGGTGGAGAAGTATATCTGTTCCCGACTTCCAATGTAATGGCAATGGTCGGTATGACCAACGGCCTGATCAAAGGTGACGTGCTTGACTATGGCGCCAACCAGAAGAAGTCTCCATCCATCTACGCTAAATTGGCCTACGACAAACAAGTTACTGAAGACTTCCGCTTCCGCCTGTCGGGCTCGGTTTACACCAACCAGGAAACCCCACGGAATACCTTGTACGGTGGCGACCGCACCGGTTCCCGCTTCTACTTTGCCATGGTTCCTGAATATTATCTGAACCGGGGCGTCCTTACCGCTTCAACGACCGACAACCAGGCCTTCAGCGGCCGTGTCAACCCGGGCTTTAACAACGAAATTACGGCCTTCCAGATCAACCCGTTCCTCAAATACAAAGGACTTGAACTGTTTGGAGTGTACGAGATGGCTTCCGGCAAAGCTAATTCCGAAGCGGACAAACGCGATTTCACGCAGATCGGCGCTGAATTGACCTACCGCTTCCTGCCGAGAGAACAGCTGTACATTGCTGGCCGTTATAATCAGGCTAGTGGCCAGTTAGCAGGTATCCCCAATGACGTGTCAATCGACCGCATCGAAATCGCCGCAGGTTGGTTCCCAACCAAGAACCTGCTGCTGAAAGGCGCTTACGTAAAACAGAACTACAATGATTTCCCCACCGACAACCTTTATTCCGAAGGGGAATTCAACGGATTCATGATCGAAGCTGTCGTAGGCTTCTAATATCTCTGTTCAATTTACCCCCTACCCGGGAGGGGTGCGCCTGGCGCCCCCCTTCCGGGTTCTTTGTAAAGCTCTGGCACTATGAAACTTATGCTAGCTCCGCTTCGCAATACTATATTAGGGGTCAGCTTCTTCCTGGCCGCCATGGCAACCACCAGCTTCTCTGTTAATGAAGCCAGGCCTTTTCAGATACTGCCGGATAGCCAGCTCTATCTCAAAGGCACCAGCAATGTGGCCCCTTTCACCTGCAATTGCCAACAAAACTTCCCTCCCCTACAATACTCCCTGGCGATAAGGCCGAAAAACCAGCTTGCTACCTTCCAAAACACCAGCCTCCAACTGGAAACTAAAAAACTGGATTGCGGTAACCGGGGCATGAACCGGGATATGCATCAAACCCTGAAAGCCAGCGAATATCCTACTATTTCCATCCGCCTGGAGGAAGTTCAATGGAAAGCCAATCAATGGCCGGATGAACCCCAAAGTTACGGATCCCTGGCCGCCAAAGCCACCCTCAGCGTTGCCGGTGTCAGCCGCCTGGTGAAATTGAACGTCAATGCCCGCGAAACGGGCAAAGACACCTACCGTTTTGTGAGCGAACTGGCTATCAAAATGACCGACTTTGGCATCGATCCACCCACCGCACTCATGGGGCTCATCAAGGTAGATGACAAAATCCTTATCCATCTCGACCTGGCTGTCCGGATCGAAGAGGCTGCTTTTTAGGGATAAACGCTTAAGCCATTTTACTGCCCCCCAAGCTTTCGCACCCTGGCCTGCTGCCGAAATAACACTGTCTTTTCCGAGGCCACCCTTACCTTGCCCGGGGCGATAAAATCGATAGATTCATATTGGGTAGGGGCGATACAGTGCGGCACCCGGTAACGTTTTATCTTGCCGTTCAGAAAATCACTCCCAGGGTAATCGTTGAAAAGGAATATACTCGTCTTGGTCACCGGTATAAAACCCAGGAAGAGTTTGTACCAATAGGCCAGCAGTACTACCGACCTCCCGTCCGGGCTTTGAGCGGCACTGGTCACTACCCGGTTTTTGAGTAGCAGGCTATCCTTCAGGCTGGCGGTATACTGGCCGGGGGCAGCGGGCAATACGTAATGTTTAGAATAGTAGTTACCCTGAGGCAGGCGGTTTTTGGAAAAGAGATGCAGGGAATCCTGAGACCAGAAGAATCCTTCCATATCGAAATTCCAGTATTCCGGCGCTGGCGGGTAGGCTATTTGATCCGGATAGCGAAACCGAATGGAATCCAGTTGCCCGGTTTGAGGTTCGAAGATATAGATACAAAGGTCCTGCCGCCGGTTGAGGTTATTCCCAAAATCCCCGATATACAGCTTGCCTTTGTTATCTCCTGTGAGGTCTTCCCAGTCGCGGTTTAAGGCGCCGGGCACCGGCAAAACCTGCTTCAGCTTCCCCCTCCCATCCGTCAGATAGAGCGCTGCGCTATTCCCGCTGTCATTAAGCCACCATAGGCTATCCGGCCCCGCGTAGTACAGGCCAGACACCTCATTTAAGGCCTTCGGTAGAATGATCTTCTTCTTTAATCGGCCTTGCCCGTTGGCGGCGATCAGGGAAAAACACAATAGCAACAGCGTAAAGGTGTAACGAGCCATGGTTTTATTGGCAAAGATATCCGAACAGCGGAAATGTGTAAATGAAAAAATGCCTAAATCTGTTAACGAATTACTTTATGCATTCTCACATTCTCGCATTCTCGCATTCTCGCATTCCCGCATTCTCCCATTCCGCCCGCTTCCTCCAGCGGCCATCGTAAGAACCAAGCGCCCAAGTCATTGAAAAACAGTTGCCTAAGTTCAAAAATCAATCCCTAACGGCCGTAACAATTCTTATTTTTTATTCGCTATTGCCTGTGTCCGGGATTACTTTTGAAATCCTTACATCCAAAGGAAAAGGTACTATCTATGTCGGAACTCAACCAATACAGTAAGCGAATCACCCAAGATGACACGCTACCAGGCGCTCAGGCCATGCTTTATGGCGTGGGGCTAACTGAAGAAGATATGAAAAAAGCTCAGGTGGGCATCGTCAGCACCGGCTGGGAGGGCAACACCTGCAACATGCACCTCAATGGCCTGGCCAATCAGGTCAAACAAGGTGTGGCGGACGCCGGGCTCATCGGCCTGATCTTTCATACCATTGGCGTTAGCGACGGTATGTCGATGGGCACTAGTGGCATGCGCTATTCCCTCCCCTCCCGGGACATCATTGCCGATTCCATCGAAACGGTCGTCTCCGCCCAGTGGTACGATGCCGTAGCGGCTGTAGTAGGTTGTGATAAAAATATGCCAGGGGCGATGATCGCCCTGGGCCGCCTCAACCGGCCGGGCATCCTGGTCTATGGCGGTACGATCAGCCCGGGCCGATATCAGGGAAAAGACCTGGATATCGTCTCCGCGTTCGAAGCCTTAGGGCAGCGTATCGCCGGTAAACTGGAGGAAACCGATTTTAAAAACATCGTACAGCGTTCCTGTCCTGGCCCCGGGGCATGTGGCGGCATGTATACTGCTAATACCATGGCTTCGGCAATTGAAGCGATGGGAATGAGCCTGCCATTCAATTCCTCCTACCCTGCCAACAAACCCGAAAAGGTAACGGACACCATGCGAGTCGGAGCGGCAATACGCAATTTATTGGAAAAGAACATCCGGCCCCGCGATATCATGACCCGCGAGGCATTTGAAAATGCCCTGACGGTAATCACCATTCTGGGTGGCTCCACCAACGCTGTGTTGCACATGATCGCCATTGCCAAATCGGTTGGCGTACCCCTTACAATTGATGACTTCCAGCACATCAGCGATAAGACCCCCTTCCTGGCTGACCTGAAGCCCAGCGGGCGCTATGTCATGGAGGACCTCTACAACGTAGGTGGGGTGCCGGCGGTAATGAAGATGCTTTTAGAAGCTGGCTATTTACATGGGGATTGCCTGACGGTTACCGCGAAAACAGTGGCGGAGAACCTTGCCGAAGTAGCGCCTCTGAAAGAAGGGCAGGACGTCATCCGCCCCTTTGGGCAACCCATCAAGAAAACCGGGCATATTCAGATCCTGTACGGCAATCTGGCCGAAGCGGGCGCAGTAGCCAAGATCACCGGAAAAGAAGGCGAACAGTTCACCGGGAAAGCCCGGGTATTTGATGGAGAAGACGCCGCCAATGAAGCTATCCGAAAAAAAACCATACAGGCGGGCGATGTCCTCGTCATTCGCTATAGCGGCCCCAAAGGCGCGCCGGGCATGCCGGAGATGCTGAAGCCAACCTCTGCACTGATGGGAGAAGGGCTCGGAGACAAAGTCGCTCTAATCACGGATGGACGCTTTTCGGGCGGCACCCATGGCTTTGTCGTTGGGCACATCACGCCTGAAGCCCAGGACGGCGGCCTGATCGCCTTGCTAAAAGATGGCGATGAGATCACCATCGATGCGGCCCAGAACTTGCTCGAAGCGCATCTCACCGAAACAGAGATCGGGCGGCGGCGGTTAGACTGGAAGCCCCGTCCGATCAATGCGGAAAACGGCATATTGCGTAAGTATGCTCAAACCGTCTCTTCCGCCAGCGAAGGTTGCGTAACAGACGAAATTTAGTTTAGGGTTTGAACGCCCCATTCGGAGCACCTGTTCAGAGGGTGTTCCAAATGGGGGCCTGCTCCAGCCTTACTTATTTAAAATGTATCACAAGATGAAACAGCATGTAGAGCAGCCAGTCGATGCGGCTGAAGCAGCAACGAAGCAAAAGGATCGCATTACCGGAGCAGAAGCAGTGTTGCGTTGCCTGCTCGAGGAGCAGGTCGACACCATTTTTGGATACCCGGGAGGTGCGATCATGCCGGTATACGATGCACTATATCATTATCAGGACCGGCTGCGCCACATTTTGCCGCGCCATGAACAGGGAGCCATTCATGCTGCCGAAGGCTACGCCCGGGTTACCCGAAAAACCGGAGTTTGCATGGCCACTTCCGGCCCCGGCGCCACCAACCTCGTAACCGGCCTGGGAGACGCCATTCTGGACTCTACGCCATTGGTGTGCATCACCGGACAGGTAGCCGCCCACCTCCTTGGGTCGGATGCCTTCCAGGAGACCGATGTGATCAACTGCACCATGCCTGTGACCAAATGGAACTACCAGGTTACCCGGGCGGAAGAAATTCCGGAGGTTTTTGCCAAAGCGTTCTTCGTCGCCAATTCCGGCCGCCCCGGGCCCGTAGTGATTGATATTACCAAGAATGCTCAATTGGAAGAGCTAGACTTTGAATATCATCCTCGCCCGGTTATTCGCAGCTACCACCCAAACCCAAAGCCAGACCCGGAAATGCTGGCGGAAGCAGCGGCGTTGATCAATAATGCTCAACGCCCGCTTATTTTGGCCGGCCATGGCATTCAGATCGCCCATGCTCAGAAGGATTTTCAAGATTTCGTGGAGAAAACCGGTATTCCGCTAGCCTGTACTATCCATGGCTTGTCCACTATCCCTTCCGATCATCCCCTGCATATGGGGATGCTGGGCATGCACGGCAATTACGCCCCGAATATCCTGCAGAACCAATGTGACGTCCTCATTGCTATCGGCATGCGATTCGATGACCGCGTAACGGGCAATCTCCAGAAATACGCCAAACAGGCCAAAGTCATTCATATCGAGATCGACGCCTCGGAGATCAGCAAGAATGTCTACGCTCATGTACCGATCCATTCGGACGCCAAAGTTGCCCTGGAACGGCTACTTCCGCTGGTCAAGGAAAAATCCTACCCGGACTGGCTCGCTGAGTTTAAAAAACTCTACGATGTTGAATACGACAAGGTGATCAGCCGCGACCTGAAGCCTTCGGCACAGGGGCACATCAAAATGGGCATGGCCATACGCGAAGTTTCGAACCAAACCAATGGCATGGCCATCGTAGCAACCGATGTCGGACAGCATCAGATGGCCACAGCCCGCTATTACGAATACAAGAGCACCAACCAATGGGTCTCTTCCGGAGGCGCCGGCACCATGGGCTACGGCCTGCCCGCCGCATTCGGCGCTAAACTTGCAAAACCTGATCGTCAGGTAGTTGCCTTTGTAGGTGATGGTGGCTTCCAGATGACGCTGCAGGAATTAGGCATGTGTTCACAGTGGAATGTAGGGGTAAAGATCATTTTGCTGGACAACAACTACCTCGGAATGGTCCGGCAGTGGCAGCAACTATTTTTCGACCGCCGCTACTCCTCAGTAGCCCTCACCAACCCTGATTTCATCAAGATTGCGGAAGGTTTTGGAGTATCCGGCCGTACTATTGATAAACCAGAAGACCTGCCAAGCGCCGTAGCCGAAATGCTGGCGCACGACGGCCCCTATCTGCTGCATATACGCGTAGAAATGGAAGAGAACATTTTCCCTATGGTGCCCTCCGGTTGTGCAGTAGATGAGATCGTGCTGGAAAAGGAGGGGTAAGGGAGGTACGGTGTACGATGTACGGTGTACGATGTACGGTGTACGGTGTACGATGTACGATTTTTGCTCGACTTAGGCATTTAATTCAAACAGCAATTCAATATCAGGGACATGTCTGAAAAAAAATATTTCACCATAACCGTTTTCACGGAAAACCAATCGGGCTTGTTGTCGCGGGTAGTTTCGGTATTCAGCCGGCGGCACATCAATGTAGAAAGCCTCACAACCAGCCGGTCGTCTATTCCTGGCATACACCGCTTTACCATCGTCGTCAATGTAACCCATGAAATGGTGGAGAAACTGGTTGCTCAACTCGAGCGGCAGGTCGATGTGCTCAAGGCGTTTTTCTATGAGCCCGATGAGATTGTATACCAGGAGGTCGCCTTGTACAAGGTTCCGACCCATATTTTTTCCAACAGCGAAAACGTAGAACAGCTCATTCGCTCCCATAATGCCCGCATCCTGATAATCGAACCGGAGTTCATCGTCATCGAAAAAACGGGGCATGAAAACGAAACGGAGGCGCTGTTTAAAGACCTCGAAAAGATTGGGATCTACGAATTCGTTCGCTCTGGCCGAGTAGCCATTCCCAAACCGATGGAACGCTTGAATAAGTATTTGAAGTCTTTGGAGGCGCAGGCGGAAGCTTAGGAAGTGGGAAGGCGGAAGGCGGAAGGCGGAAAGCGGAAGACGGAAGGCGGAAAGCGGAAGGCGGAAAGCGGAAGACGGAAGGCGGAAGGCGGAAATGGGAAAGCGGAATGGAAAGCGAGGGTGACTGTTCCCACTTCCCACTTCCCACTTCCGCTTTCCCACTTCAATTCACTTTATGGCCCAATTCACCGGTTCTTTGCCTTGTTGTTTCAGGTAATCATTGGCTTTGGAGAAGTGGCGGCAGCCAAAAAAGGCTCCGCCAGCCAGCGGTGAGGGATGAGCGGCTTCCAGGATAAGGTGTCTGGAGCCGTCGATCAATACGCGTTTCTGGCGGGCGAAGTTGCCCCACAGCATAAATACCAGCCCTTCCCGTTCCTGGGACAGTTTCCGGATCACCGCATCGGTGAACGTTTGCCAGCCGATCTTTTGGTGGGATGCCGGTTTTTTGTGTTCTACCGTCAACATCGCGTTCAGCAAGAACACCCCGTGCTCCGCCCATTGGGTAAGGTCGCCGTGTTTGGGGATGGGCAAGCCAAGGTCCGTATTCAGTTCTTTGTAAATATTCTGGAGAGAAGGAGGCGCCCGGACCCCTTTGGGTACGGAGAAGCACAGCCCCATCGCCTCGCCAGGGTTGTGATAGGGATCCTGCCCCAGAACCACTGCTTTTACATTCGAAAATGGAGTTGTATTGAAAGCATTGAAAATGAGAGAACCTAGCGGGTAGATCGTCTTACCCTGCTCTTTTTCCTTTCGCAGAAAAGAAGCAATGCTCTGGAAATAGGGTTGTTCGAACTCGCCTTCCAACACGGCTTTCCAGCTTTCTTCGATCTTAACGTTACTCATGTGAAGTATTAGAGGTGCCCTGCAAAGATATGATTTTTGGAGGTACCGGCGAATAGCCACTTTCCCGACCTCCCAACCTTCCGACCTACAGACCTAATGACCTACCGACCTCCCGACCTACTGACCTACTGACCTCCCGACCTAATGACCTACTGACCTCCCGACCTCCCGACCTACTGACCTTCCAACCTCCCCTAATACTGCGAAATCTGCATCCTGTTCTTCGACAAATCGATCAGTTTATTCAGAGAATTCAACAGCAGTTCGCGTTTGGTCCAGAGCAAATCGTGTTTGCTGCCCTCGAGCATTTCCACTTCCAGGAAGGAAGCATTGGTGAGCCGTTCTTTGGCATAGAAAGCATTAGAGGGATAAATCAAGCCATCCGCTTTGCCGTGCAGGACGATGACAGCGCTGCGGATTCGATCCCAAAGGTTAGCCATGGAATCCAATTGCACTTTATGGGACAGTTTCTCCACATTAGCCACGTGGATGGAACCAGGTAAAAGCCAGCGCAGCAGCCAGTTTTCGGTAATGTGAGAGAATGCAAAGGTCTTCTCCTCCCCCGGTGCTACGGAAGCCGATTGCAGCAGCAAGCCATCGGCTAGGTTCGGGAAATCCATGGCTATACGGGCGGCCACCGTGCCGCCATAACTGGAGCCATGTATTATTACCGATGGGTGGCATTCCCGTTTTTCCTGGATGATTCCTGCAATAAGTTCCGCTTGCTTTTTTACCGAAGTTTCCGGATCGCCATAGCCAGAGTAGCCATAACCGGGCCGGTCGACCGCCAAAAGCGCGGCTTTGCTCAACAAGGAGCTATCACGAAGAAACCCTTTCCAAAACGAGGAAGAGCTGGGCGCCCCATGAATAAAGACAATCAATGGCAAGGTATCGTTACCGATCTCCAGATACCGCAGCTTTCGCCCTTCGGCCTGATAATAATCGAAGTGGGCTTCATACCCGAACGGATTGTCAGAAAGGATTTGCTGGAAAGTGTCGGAACTCGCCCTCATCTCCATGAAATCATAGGCATAGATAAAGAAGAGAAAAGCGGCGATCGAAAAGTACAGCCGCTTCTTGCGGAAAAGAAAGGTCATTTTGGCTTTCACTAAAAGGATATTTTATATTAGTCTAACAGCACCCTGCTCCAATTGTTGAACGATTTTGATCTGGGCCCGGTTGTAAAGCTGTAGAAAAAAAGTAATTTTGCCCCCGGCTTTGGAATTGGCTGGAATGAATGGGCTAAAAGTAGCCCTTTCGCTTTCCCATCCCGACCCTCCGGGTACGGGACTCCCTTCGGTCGCTTCCGATTTCCGATTTCCCAATTCCTACTTCGACTGGCCCCGCAGCTCATCCGCCTTCGCTTACAGCTTCGGCGGACGAAGGGGGATACCTGCCTGCCCGCCAGGCTTTGAAAAGCCTAATACTGGCGGCCTGGCAGGCAGGGAGCATCTGACTTCTAAGCAGCAATTGATCTATGTTCTTCATCTATGTTTTAAAAAGTATTCAACACTTTCGTTTCTATGTAGGAATGACCAGTGACGTTCAACGAAGATTAGAAGAACACATGCCGGCAAAACCAAGTCGACCAAAGGGTGGCGCCCCTGGGAACTGTTCTTCATGGAAGAATTCCCAACAAGAGAAGAAGCCAGGGCTCGGGAAAAATATTTGAAATCCGGGTATGGCAAACAATGGATAAAAGAAAAATGGTCCCGTAGCTCAGGGGATAGAGCATCTGACTTCTAATCAGACGGTCGCAGGTTCGAATCCTGCCGGGATCACTAATGAAAGCAGCGGCCTGTGCCCGAAAGGGTGCAGGCTTTTGTTTTTGGCAGCGGCGCAAAACCCTTTTGCGTAAGCGGAGAAAAGCAAAAGCCGGTACGAGCGCAGCGAGCAGGCCGCTGCTTTTTGACTTCGGAGCACAAAGGATCAACGCAGTTCATCCTGCCGGGGTCACAAAGCACAAGAGGGCGTAGCTGTCAAGCTATGCCCTCTTTGTATTTTAGCCCAGTACTTCCGCGCTTAAGCCACTCCGGCAGGATGAGAAGCCTGTCTCGCTCTTTATAAAACATAGAAGCGCAGCGGCTTAGGTTTTCTTGAGCGGGAAATCCTGCCGGGGTCACTAATAAAAGCAGCGGCCTGTGCCCGAAAGGGTGCAGGCTTTTTTTCCCTAAGATCAAGAGCCACCAAAGCCCTACTCCAGGCTTATCTTATCAATCACCAGCTCGAAACCCTCCGCTTTCTTGTTGGCGATCAGGAAAGCGATTTCCGACATCGCTTCGCCAGGGTAGTTGGGCATATTGAGTTCCATGCCGCGAAAAGAGGGATGCATTTCCGAAAATGGTATTTCAACGGCCTGCCACTCTCCTGTAGTCTGGAAATAACAGATGTAGGAATGACGGTCGTAGGGTCCAGACTTGACACGGAACTGATAACGCTTGCCATCTCCCTTGACCGTGATGATGAATTTTTGGTAGGCGCTTACCCCCTTTTGCCGGAACCCGTAGCGCACCGAGGAGAACCCGCCATTGTTTTCAAGGGAAACCAGCCCGCTAAAGGCCGCGTTGCCCTCCTCATCGAGCTGAAAGCGGCCTTCTGAACGGCCGCCCATTACGACATCATCGACCACTGTCCAGGCCGACAGGTCACTTTGAAGATCGAAATCAAATAGTATCATACTGCTGAAGCCCAGACAATAAGCACATAATATATTTAAGAGTAGCATGCACAGGAAACAGGAGGCCGGCCTGATTGTTCAAATTAGAATTGTACTCCCTTTTCTCCGCGCCTGTCTTCGCGTCTGCGGTTCAAAAAAAACGCGATAGTTTTGCATTTAAAAAATCGGCGCTGATACACTTTTTTGAGCGCTCCGGAACTTCAAAACCCACCCTTGCGTTGTCCTCCTATATAACCCCAAAAAATGAAACTTCATAAAACCCTGCTACCCCACCGCAAACCCTGCTCCTCGCCTGGCAGCCTGAACAAGTGGAAAGTTACCTCGCTTTGGCAAAAAGTTATGCTGCGATCACAAAACTTGCTCAACTTGTTAATTGTCACACTCCTACTGCTGACGGCAAACACCACTACCTTTGCCCAAATCGAACTAGACTCTACCGACATACATATTTTCTCAAACCCCAAAAGTGGATATGTCGTTCGGGGAGAACAGTTTGAAACGGAGATAATCGTAATGGTAGACAGCGTGGTGCTTCGTGGCCAGAATCTCCTTATCCGAGTGAACGACAAACAATTATTTCCGGAAAACGGCCGCGCACGATACACCCAGTTTGCCCGGCAATATGGCCGGAACACGTATACAGTGGCCGTAACGGTTTTAAATGACTCAACAACCATCACCAGAGCCCAGGACTTTTATTTTGAGGCCGGCGAACGCTGCATTTCCGCTTCGGCGGCCAAATCGAATGTGATGTATGTCGGTGTCGATAACCCTGTTTTCGTTACAGCAGCGGGCATTTCTAGTGAAGATGTGCAGGTCAGCGTCAACGGCGCCACCCTTTCCAAATCCTACGGCCACATTTACAATGTAAGAACTGACAAGCCCGGAACAATCACCCTCCAGGTAAAGGCAGGTATCATCCAGTCCGACTTTACCTTTCGGGCCAAGTCCATACCTGACCCCACACCGTTATTCGGTGGAATGATCCTGCCTGAGCAAATGGAACCGGAGGCATTCCGGGAACAAGGCGGCGTGGGGCTCCTTCTGAATGATTTCGATTTTGTTGCTACCTGTACTATGCTGCAGTATGAAGTCGTCCAGATAACTGCCACCGGCAAACGTACTGCCATTACGAACACCGGCGCCCGCTTCGGCGAGGCGGCCCTTGCGCTCACAGGCCAGGCAGCACCGGGCGACCTGTACTGGTTCCGAAACATCAAATGCCAATGCCCCGGGGATAATCAAGCCCGGAAGATACAGGGGTTTGCGGTGGAAATTAAGTGATCCACCAAGCTAACCAAGCGGAGCCGAGCCCCAATCTCCCAACCCAAACACTCAAAACTCCCTATACTCCGAATCAAGGAATTCATTCGCCGCCGCCTCCGCAAACCTGGCGTTCTCATTATCCCAGTGCAGTGTCTTGTTCGGAAAACGGCCGGCGATGACGCCCAGGAGGATGGTTTCCGTGAGCCTTGCTGCATAGGAGAAGGGCGCCGTGCAGGTATCTTTACCCATACAGGCATCCACAAACTGGTGGTAATGCTTCTTCCCTTCCGACTCATAATTCCGGATGGGTACGCCTAATCCTTCTTTCTGCCCGATTTTCGATATCTCCGCATCGATATTTTGGTATTTGCCCTTCACAATCAATCGGGGCAGTTCCATGAAGTGCGGTAAAAGCAAGCGGCCTTTTTCTCCGATAAACATAGCGCCCTGGTCCGGAAGTTTTTCACCGTTGGGCAGTTTTAAGTCCTTGTGCATTTTTGGCGCGCCCGGGCCATCATACCATACCCACTTTAAAGTTTTTGCAGTGTACTGGGTTCCCGGGAATGTATAGGTGACGATATTGTGTTCGGGATACCCAAACCCTGTCGGCTTTCTGCATTCATTCTTTATGGTTTTGGGCACATCCAGTTGCAGGGCGTTGTAAGGGGTGTCAAAAATGTGCACACCCATGTCTCCCAGGGTTCCACAACCGTAATCCAGCAATTTCCGCCAGTTTGCGGGGTGGTAGACATTCTCTTTATAAGGCCTTTCCGCCGAAGTGCCCAGCCAGAGGTTCCAGTCCAGATGGGCGGGAACGGGATCCTCTCCCTGCGGCTCCGGGCCATCATATCCCCAGTTTTTGGGCGACCAGGCTCGTACGGTTTTGACTTTCCCGATAATCCCGGATTGGATCAAAAAGGTAGCCATTCTATAATCGTAGAAAGAATGTACTTGTATCCCCATCTGGGTAACCAATTTTTTTTCTTCCGCCAGCTTGCGCATGGCCCTTGCCTCCGCCACGTGGTGGGTGAGGGGCTTCTGGCAATACACGGGTTTCCCCATATTCATGGCCATCATGGAAGCGGGCGCATGGGTATGGTCCGGGGTCGAAACGATCACCGCATCTATTTCGGATCCCATTTCTTGAAGAAGCTTCCTGTAATCTCTATAAACCTTAGCATCGGGAAACATTTTATGGGCAACGGCCAAATTGTTGGCATCCACATCACACAAGGCGGTGACAACTACGGAACCATGCGATGAAATCGCTTTAAGGTCCTCCATCCCCATTCCCCCAACGCCGATATGCGCCGTCCTCAGGCTGCCATTTTGGGCCAATGCCCAGACGGAAGAAGGTAACAGGGTTACGGATGATAAGGCAGCGGCATTTTTTATAAATTCTCTTCTTTTCATTTCCTTGTGATTATAATTTCTTGATTTTTATATTTCTAAACCACAATGGGCTGTCGTGATCTTGCAGCCCGATATAGCCGGTTTTAAACTTCCCATAATCCGGGGAACCTTCCCATTTTCCACTGTTCTTCTTTTTGTACCAATCTTCTGACCAGGGTACAAAAGACAACACCATTTTCCCATTAAGCCAGTGTTCTACACGAGTTGGCGTGAATACAATTTTAGAGCTGTTCCACTCACCGGCAGGATGCAGGACTTTTTGTGCAGGGTCTGCAGGAGTCATAGCATAATCGCAAGCGGTTTGCTGTAAAGGCTGTAGGTCTTGCGGGTTTTCTGTATAGCCAATACTCTTATTATATTCGGTAATGTCATGAAACTTTGTATAATTCTCATCATCGATCAGTTGGTATTCCGGGGCAACATTCGGAGGGCCATCGTAACCTTCTTTTACATGGTAAAAAATACCACTGTTCCCACCTGGCGGCAGTTTCCACTCTAAGTACAATTCAAAATTGTCGAACTCTTCTGCGGCGTAAATGATATCTCTGCCTCCCTGATGTTCAACATCCAATTTTTTCACCTCCGCATCAAAGGTCAAAGCGCCATCTTTGATCACCCATTGGGGAGGTAATGAATCTCCGTTATAGGCTCTCCAGCCGTCGGTGCTGGCGCCGTCAAAAAGATAGATCCAGTCATCATCTTCAGCTTTGGGCTCCGTTTTACAGGAACTGATGGCCAGTGCGAGTAATAAAAAGGGGATAAGATATTTCATGTAAGTATGTTTAGTAAATTGCTTAAATAGATATGCTTTTCCGCTTAGAAGCTGTTTGAATTTGGTTTTTAGAATTTATTATAGGCTATTTTTTCGTCAATCAAGGCTCTTTTTGAGCCTCGTACCCATAGGTACGGGGCGAAAAAAAGCCGCAGAGTGGCGGAAAAAGAGGCATAATAAAACTGAAGGACTAAATTCAAACAGCTTCTTAACAACAGGAATTTCATTTTCCCAGGGGCCTAATTCTAATGTTACGCCAGCGCACCTTGATTCCGCCACCGTCATGAATCTGTAGCGCTATCGCGCCTTTCCCTTCTCCAATCTTTTGATCTTCGATCTGCACCATTTCCACCCCATTGAGCCAGGTGGTAACTGCAGGGCCTTTCGCTATCACTTTTAAGGTATTCCACTCCCCCATCTTCAGGGCCTTTTCCTGCTCCGGCCCAGGTTGTATCAACCACCCCCGGCCATAGGATTCATAGATCCCTCCGGTGTGGCTTCCGGGGGGCGCCACCTCCACCTGCCAGCCACTGACCTTGGTCCCTTCAAAAGTAGACCGGAAGAAAACACCACTGTTGCCGTTCGCTTCCTGCTTGAATTCAAGGCTTAGTTCGAAATTGTCATAATAATCGGCGGTGGACAAATAACCGTATTGGGCATCCGGGCCGCTTTCGCAGATCAATTCTCCCTTTTCGACATACCACTTTTCAGTTCCATGTTGCACCCAGCCATCCAGGTTCTTGCCATTGAAAAGGGTTTTAAATCCTGCTTCGTCTTTCTTTTGTAGCACCCCGCACCCTACAAGCAATGTGGCCAGTATGAACAGCAGGTAATTCGTTGGTTTTTTCATTCTTCCGTTCTTCTTTCCGGTAAATATATAAAAAGAAATGCTACCTTCTGCGCCCTCCTTTTTTAAGTAAAGCGTAAAAACTCCAACACGGACTCACCCTTCCTCCAATTTTCATACCCCGGCCTGTTTTCTGGAGCCTCTCTTCCTGCTGATAAGCAATAACAATCCTCTCTCCTACCCTATATCTGGACAGGGTCCTGATTTAACTGATCCTGAATGTGGATCAAATGGAGATATCCTCGGCAGGCCTGCCCTCTGGCTTGTATTTTTATCGGATTAGGATAAAGGGGAATCAGTGGGCGCCGGAAAGGTAGTGCTTCAGTAGAAAAACAGGGGTTGATTGCCGGAATTTGGGCAATAGGCTTTTTACCAATATGGAGGCCGGCAAAACATTTTCAATTTGATTCGACATATCCAACTATTCCCCTATTTTTGGAAATTGCCTTTACCCAAACGGAAGGCCAGTAAACGAAAAACAGTAGCCTGCATGCAAAGATCTATACCTCTCCTCCTACTTTTTTTCCTCTCCTGGAGTCATTTCCTCTCCGCCCAACATCTCGTCAAAGGCGTGGTTATTTCCGCGGAGGATGGTGAAGCCCTCATCGGGGTGAATGTTAGTGTGAAAGGGACGACACTCGGCGCCTCTACCGACCTGGACGGCGCCTATGAATTACAGGCGCCTGACGCACAGAGCATCCTGGTATTCAGCTACATTGGCTTTCAAACCCAGGAAATAGCCATCGACGGCAGGGCGCAAATTGATGTGGCCCTGGAACTGGACGCCGAGCAACTGGATGAAGTAGTGGTTACAGCGCTGGGCGTGAAACGGCAAAAACGGGAGATCGGCTATTCGACGGAAAAGTTCGAGGGCCAGGAACTCACTCTGTCCAACGCGCCCAACCTGGTCAGCGCCCTGAGTGGCAAATCGGCAGGCGTGCAGGTCACCACACCGAATGGCGTGGATGGCGGCACTACCCGCATCGTCATTCGCGGCAATAACAACATCAACGCCAACAACCAACCACTGATCGTCGTGGATGGCGTGCCGCTAGAGAACGAACCCGGGATGCAGGACATAGGCCGCGGCGTCGATTGGGGGTCGGCTATCAACAATATAAACCCAATGGACATCGAGAGCGTCAATATCCTGAAAGGCCCCACCGCCGCCGCTCTCTACGGCGCCCGCGGCGCCAACGGGGTGATGCTGATCACTACCAAACGAGGGAAAAAGCAAAAAGGCATTGGCGTCAATTACTCCGTTCAGCACAAGATCATTCAGCCGTTCCGCTACCGCGACGTGCAAAACATTTTCGGCGCCGGCGGCCCCATCAGCCTGTCGGAACCTACCTTGCCAACCGACGCGGAAGGTAATTACATTTATCCCCGCGAGACCCAGGTCAACGACGGGCCTTTCGGCAAACCGACGGCAGAACTGTTCGGTTTCTACTCCACAGGGGTCTCCTGGGGCCCCAAGATGGAGGGACAGATGGTGCGTTGGTGGGACGGCGAAATGCGCCCCTTCGACCCCCAGCCCGACAACCTCAAACAATTTTTCAGCGATGGCAACACCACCACCCACAACCTCGCCTTTTCGGGAGGCGGCGAAATGGGCACCCTGCGGGTTTCCCTCACCCGGACAGATCACAACGCCATCATTCCCAACAGCAAATACAACCAAACCTCCGTCAACCTGGGTTCCCGGCTGGATATTTCCTCTAAAGTCCACGCGGACCTCTCGGTTTCCTACCTCAACTACTACCGCCTGAACAGCCCGACCCTGGGGGATGACAACAACAGCTCCTTTGGCAAAGGCATCCTGTACAGTTGGCCGCGCAGTTACAAGGGGCTTGAAAAGGAAATTAACATCCTGCCGGATGGCACGCGCTACAACTACGATGACATTGAAGGCGGTTACCCCTTCACCTTTGCCCCCCCTCATTTATGGTGGAACACCTATAATAATAATACCGGCCTGGACCGCAACAAGCTGATCGGATCCTTGTCATTGATTTACGATATCACGCCCTGGCTGAACGTTACCGGCCGGCTGGGCATGGACTTTACCCTCAACCAGTTTGAAGCCCGCAATAACCCTATTGACCGGCTGGGCATACAGGAAGGCAGCTACTCCAATGAGCTGAACCGCGACCTGGTGCGCAACAACGAATTCCTCATCACGGCCAAAAAGGATAAATTGTTCCACTCTGCGCTTAACGCCAGCCTTTCTTTTGGAGGTACGCAGTGGGAACGCAGCCGATATGGGTTGAAGGGTAGCAGCGGCCGCTGGATCAACCCCTGGTTGTTCTCTTTCAACAACTATGACGACCGGCTTACCGTACCTATTCCTTCGGAGGTGCGCTACGATAAAAAGATCAATTCCATTTACAGCTTTCTGAACCTAAGCTACGAGAATTACCTCTTCCTGGAGCTAACCGGCCGCAACGACTGGTCTTCCGCACTGCCTGCAAAGAACAATTCCTACTTCTACCCTTCCGCCTCGCTCAGCTTCCTCGCTACCGAGGCCTTTGACCTTAACCTTGACTGGTTGAGCTTTCTTAAACTACGCGGCGCCTATGCGCAAACCGCCTCCGATACGGACCCCTATCAGGTCGACTTCGTCTATTCCACGGGGACCTTTGGCGGCAGCCAGACGGCCTCTTTGCCGGGCACTATCCCACCAATCGAATTGAAGCCCCAGCAGGCGAACTCGTATGAAATGGGCGCCACCCTGGGGCTACTGGAAGACCGGATCAACCTCGATTTTACCTGGTACTATATCCGATCCTTCGACCAGATCCTGGATTCGCCCCTGCCGGCCTCCTCCGGCGCCAACCGCATCCGGATCAACACGGGCGTCCTGGAAAACAAAGGCTACGAAGCTATCCTGAATATAACCCTGATCCACAATCGGAATTTCTCCTGGAGGACGGGGATCAACATCAACCACAACCGGAATTTCGTGGCCAGCCTCGGTGATGGCGCGGAGATCCTCGAACTGGCCAATATCTGGGGGCTGAACGGCCCGGCTATTGCCGTGCGGGAAGGAGAGGAATACGGCACGATTATCGGCTACGATTATATTTACCACGAGGGCAGCGGGCAACCCATCGTCAACGAAGACGGCACCCACTACCTCTTTACCGACAGCCGGGTGCCATTGGGCAATGCCTCCCCGGATTTTACTGGCGGCTGGACGATGAAACTAAGCTACAAGGGGCTTTCGCTCAGCACCTTGGTCGACACCAAATGGGGCGGCGATATCTACGCCGGTTCCTACGTGATCGGCCTGCAGACCGGGCAAAGCCCGGAAACCCTGAAAGAGCGCCTCGGCGGCGGCCTGCCTTACACCGATCCGGATGGCCAGGTGCGCAATATCGGGGTCATCCTACCGGGCGTAGACGCCAATGGCCTGCCTAACGATAAAGTAACCCACTACTATTTCAAATACATCGGAAATACCGGCGGCTGGGGACATTTCCCGACGACGCCGGGCATTCTGGAAAACTCCTGGGTAAAACTCCGTGAGGTCGTCCTCTCCTACCGCCTGCCGAAAAAGTTACTCGATAAGTCCGGCGTTTTCCAGGACCTGACTTTTTCCCTGGTGGGGCGCGACCTGTTCTATTTGTATACTACCCTACCTGACCGGGTGAACCCCGAAGGGGCCAATGGTTCCGGTAATGCGCAGGGCCTGGAATGGGCTTCTTTCCCCAGTGTTCGTTCCCTGACGTTCGGGTTGAATATGTCTTTTTAAAAAAAGTGGCCTGGCCCTCTGGCCGCGGCAGCGATCTAAATAAGCATTCTAAAGCATGAAAAAATCGGCAATACATATTTCCTTAATCCTATCCTTACTGATAGCATCCGCTTGCGAAAAAGATTTTGAGGAACTCAACCGCAACCCTTTCTTCCCCACCCAAACAGATGTGGGGCCACTCTTCAATAATGTGGTAAGTTCTCTCCGCCTGGGGTGGAATGAACAGTTCTACCTGCACAATGAAACCCTCTATGGTGTTACCCAGCAGGCAGCCCTGACGGCGGCTACTTTTCAGAATATCAATATTGGGACAGAAGAAGCCTGGAGCAATTATTACCGGGCGCTGGCCCACATCAGGGAAATCGAGTTGCGCTTTGACGAAATGGAGGTTGAGCCCGAGGCGCTGAACAATGTCCGGGCCATGGTAAAGATCCTTTTGGCTTACAAAACCTTCCGAATTACCGACCTGTTTGGCGATATGCCTTTTTTTGACGCCGGAAAAGGTTTCGAAGACCTGGATTTCGCCCGCCCAAAATTTGATGGGCAGGAGGCTATTTACAAATACTTGCTGGACGACCTAAAATGGGCAGCAGACCATCTCAACACCTTTCCCAACCCCACCACGGCTTCCGGAACGCCTTATGTCAGCTTTGGCAATTTCGACACCTTTTTCAACGGAGATATGCTGCGGTGGAAGAAATTCGCCAACTCCCTGCGGCTTCGACACGCTTTACGGATGGTGGAGAAGGACCCGGCATTTGCAGCCCCAATCCTTCAGGATATCCTCGAGAACAATCTACCCGTGATCCGCGATGGAGAAGATGTGGTGATGTCGCCCGCCGCTCAGGACTGGCGAAACGAGAGCGTCAACTGGTCGTTCCGCGAACACAACAAACTGCGCATGGGCAGCACCGTTTGGAACCAATTATCGATCAATAACAATATCGATGGCAGTGGTATTTACGACCCGCGCGCCTATATTTTCTTTGAAACCAACAATGCAGGTGAATGGGCGCCCTTTCCGCAGATACCGGATTCTGACACGCCTCCTTCCGGAGGGATCCCTTACCAGCAACAGCGTGACAGCAATTACCCGATTAAAGGGAATGGTAATATTTATTCTCCCTTCAATTATTACCTGATCCGGGATGAAATGGATATCCCCGAAATCATTCTGACCGCCGCCGAGGTGCATTTCATCAAGGCGGAAGCCTACCTTCGGGGCCTGGGAGTGGGCATGGATTCTGACGAAGCGGAGGGCGAATACACGCTCGGAGTAGTGGCTTCCATCCAATTCTGGCAGAACGTCATGGTGAACTGCGGGATATGGGAAAACAAATCTCCAGTGCTGGCCATAGGCGAGATATTCGCTGTTACCAATAATCCACGGATCAGTATTTTCACTACGGATAAAAAGCTGGAGTTTATTTACGCCCAGCGATGGCTGGATGCTTTCCGGCAGCCCTGGGAAGCCTATGCTCTGGCTCGCCGAACCGGCATGACACCAAGGGAAGGCGGCCCGGTAGCGCATTTTCGCTTCCCCTACCCGCCTTCCGAAGCCGAGAACAATGCCGATAACTGGGCTGAACAGGTGAGTAAAATGGTAGAGGATTCAGAACGGGTAAAAGTCTGGTGGATGCTTTAGCCAGGATATCATTACGTCAGTTGACAGTCTGGACGCAAGATGCCAGCAAAAAAAGGTTGATTCATAAAAAACAAAAAATACATGTATTATGAAAAAAATTGCCCTACCCTCTACCCTACTATTGCTCTTCCTTTGGGCTTTATTGCCCCATCAAAGCGTGGCCCAGTCGGACCAGTATTTGCATTTCGACCGGGTGGATGACTATGTTGTCCTCAATGATGGTTCTCATTACATCGCCAATGCCAGCGCCTTTTCCATGGCCGGTTGGTATTATACCGACCAGTTGGCCTACGGGCAGGGCATGATGGGCTTTCGGGGCAATAACGGCTTCTACCTGATCCAACTGAACAACGGGACGATGGAGTGCCGTTTTCACAACTCAGTGGGTTTTTACGAATTTGTCGCTCCGGCCTTCAGTATCGTTCCCGAAACCTGGCAACACATCGCCTGGGTATATGACGGCGCCAAGGTTGCCTTGTACATCGATGGAGTGCTCAAGGGGAGCTCCCCTGCATCCGGTACTTTTGAACTCGATAATATCGACTTCGCCATCGGCAAAAGCATCCTGGCGGGTTTTAACTTCTACTTCGGCGGCCGCGTCGATGAAGTGTCCGTCTGGACCAAGGCGCTCACCCCTGCCGACATCCAGGATATGATGGCAAATGAACTGACTGGTGACGAACCCGAACTACAATTGTACTACAAATTCAACCAGGGTGTGCCCGGCGAGGATAATACCTCCATCACCAAGCTAAAATGTGAGATCGGGAATGGGGAACGCGACGCCGACCTGCTCAATTTTGCAATGATGGGCCCAACCTCCAATTTCGGCGGCGTGCTGGACATCGGCTTCCAGGCCATCACTTTCCCTCAGATCCCCAATAAGTTGACGACAGCTGAACCATTTGAACTCAATGCCGCCGCCAGCTCCGGGCTTCCGGTATCCTATGAAGTGGTTTCCGGCCCTGCTTCCGTGGATGGGAACATCGTCACCCTGGATGGAATTGCCGGAGAAGTTGTCATCAAGGCCAGCCAGGTGGGTGATGGAACCTATGAACCTGCCGAGGATATTTTTAATTCTTTCCAGGTGCTGGACCCCAATACCTTCGTACCCGTCATAGAAGCCCGAAACCCCCTGGCGGGAGAGGTCTATGTTCCGGAACTTTCCGCCATACAACTGGCGGCCATCTCTACGATCGATTATCCCGAACTGTTTTCCGTGTCCAATGTGTACTTCCAGGTCAATGGGGAAGACATTGAGCCCAAGGATTGGGGCAACGGCCACTACACCGGCTGGTGGACGCCGCCTGCCTATGGAAGCTATACGGTAAATATCATCTCAACCAACAATTATGGTGCTTCCGCGACGGAAAGCGTGAATATCAATGTCGTTGATCAAACCAGTGATATCAATGACGTGATAGCAGCCAGCGATATCTGGCTTAATTCCACCCAAAACTCGGAGGTAGTAGAAGCAGAACTCCCCTCCTACCTGGGCGCTTTCAGCCAGGTCACCGCAACCCTGGAACTCAAATGCCCCACCGGCGGCTGTGGCCCATGGGACCGGGTGTCCAGCGTTGAGGCCAAAGGGCATAATGGACAGTGGGTGGAGATATTCCGGTATATCACTCCCTACGGCACCCCCTGCTCCCACTCTATCGACCTGACGGACTACATGTCTGTTCTCCAGGGAAAGATCGCTTTCCGCCTAAATTGCGAGACTTTGGATAATGGCTTTTTGTACAACCTGAAATTTGATTTCAAGGCCGGCGCGCCTCAACATAAATACAGTGCTATTGATATCGTCTGGTGGGAAACCTATCCTTTTGGCGACCCGGCAAACCTGCAGCCGGTGGAAGAGCGTAGCATTCAATTTCCTGACAATGCCGTGGCGTCTACCCTTAAACTGGTCTCCACCGGGCATGGCTGGGGGGATAACAATACCGGCAATGCCGCGGAATTCCATGACGACACCCACCATATCTGGGTCAATGGCGTTCAAACATTTGAGCAACACAACTGGCAGGATTGCAACCCCAATCCGGACGCCTGCCAACCCCAGAACGGCACCTGGTATTTTGACCGGGCCGGTTGGTGCCCTGGCGCTATCGCCCACTGGTTCGATTATGATATGACGCCCTTTATCAGCAACACCCCCGTTAGCCTCCGCTATGTCTTCGATGAAGATTATGTGGATAGCTGCCATCCGAACAACCCGAATTGCCAAAGCGGCGTCACTTGCCCGGATTGCAACGACGGTTTCAACCCACATCTCATCGTCGCCTGTAACCTCGTAACTTTCGCCGATGGCCCCGTTGATGGGCTGGTGGGTAGTGATGAACGGTATGTCCAACCGATTGGGTTTAAGTTGTATCCCAACCCTTCCAATGGACTGGTTTACCTGGAACTCAAGGAAGAAGCCAAGCTTATGGAAGTCCGGGTGATGAACAGCTTCGGGCAACTGGTAATGAGCCAAAGGGAATCCATTTCACCCTACGGTACCCATGCCCTTAACTTACAGGGCTTGCCCAAAGGGTTGTACTGGGTGGAAGTACGCACGGAGAAAGGAAGAGGCATGGAAAAAGTCGTAGTGGAATGACTGTAGATGCTATTGATGCTGTAGATGCTATTCGATTTGAGAAGCATCTACAGTATCTGTAGTATCGCTACTGAACCTTATACCAGTCCAGCCACCCCATGTAATGCCTGGGAGGTTGACCCCGTTGAGTTCTCACCCTTTCAACTGAAAAAACCGCCCCAAAACCGGCTGCTGAAAGATATGTCCAGCTTTTTGAAAGATACGTCCATGTTAAATCATGCCCCATGGCCTACCTTTGATTCATTCTCTTGGGCCTTTAATTATCACCTTAATAAAAATTCAATCATATTATGAACACTAAATTATTTATTAGCATGATTTGCCTGGCTTTGGGCGTAAGTTTCGTGCACACTTCAGCCATTGCTCAGAACACTGCTCGGAAAGCCGATACGCCTGCCTACAATCAGCAACAGATCGATGTGATCAAACGAATGAACACCGCCTTTAAAACGGGCCAATGGAAAAATTTGAAAGAAAACATGACCGGCGATTTTTACGCTTTCGGCATCGACAGCCGGCTTGACTCTATGAGCGTCGACGAATTAGTGGGGTACTGGACAGAGGCCCGGAAGAGTTATTCCGTAAAGGATATGTCCGAAGGGTATTGGAATACGATTTCTGTAAAAGAAGGCCCCACTAAAGGGGATTGGGTCTTTCATTGGAGTGACATGACTTTGCGTTATCCTCAAGCTGACAAGGATGTCTGGTTTCCCTACCACATTGCCTACAAGATGGAGGGCAATAAAGCGAAGAGAGCCTATTTCTACTATGATACGAACCTGATCATGAAGCAATTGGGCTACACCCAAACGCCGCCGATCATGCCGACGGAGAAGGAATAGGGATTGGCAAAGTTATTGTACTTGATGCCCCACCCCAAAGGGGCTTAGGATCCTTTTGGGCGCAGATTTGCGCCCAAAAGGATTATTTTTAGAATTGCCCACAAGGCCGATCTGGAGATCGGCGGAACTTATAGCCAGGCGCGGGCGCGTTCCAGGTCTTCGGGCGTATCGATGCCGATCGTTTCTGTCTCGGTAATGTTGACAAAGATATTGATTCCAGCCTCCAGCCAGCGCAGTTGCTCCAGAGATTCGAGTTGTTCATATCTGGACTGTTCCATACGGGTGACATCCATAAGCACCTCCCGGCGAAAGCCGTACAGGCCAATATGTTTATAAAACACGCCGGCTGATAGCCATTGCTCTGTTGGCACGCCCCTCAGGTAGGGGATGGTGCTACGGCTGAAGTACAAGGCCATTTGCTGGCGGTTAAAAACAACTTTAACAATGTTGGGGTTGTGTAACTCCTCTTCCAGGCTGATGCGCCGTGCAAGCGTGCTGATCTGAACCCCCTGCCGGCGCGCCAGCGGTTCCGCCACCAGGTCGATCTGCTCGGGCGCGATGAAAGGTTCATCGCCTTGTATATTGATGATGGCGTCTGCTTCGTCAATCCTCCAGGCCACCTCGGCACAGCGGTCGGTGCCCGACTGATGTTCCGGCCGGGTCATCATCACCTGTCCGCCGAAAGATTCAACATGCTGGAAGATGCGCTCATCATCGGTAGCCACGATCACTTGATCGAGCCGCCGTGCCCGGCTAGCCTGTTCGTATACCCGTTGAACAACGGTTTTTCCACCAATTTCCGCCAGTGGCTTGCCCGGAAAACGGGTAGAAGCAAAACGTGCGGGTATGATACCTACTGTTTTCATATATTTGTGTTCAACAAGCTAGAAACACTATGAGAGAAATGTTATTCCTGGCGCTACTCTTTTTGCCCCAAATGAGCCATGCCGATACGGGTGACAGCCTAAACTACCTCACGGCTAAAGATACTATTTTTCTTAGCGTCGACGCTTTTGAAGAAAAGTATCTGGAACATATCATCCAACCCAAACAGACGCTTTATTCCCTGGCCCGCTTCTATGGAATGTCGGTTGAAGAACTCTACTTCTACAATGCTGGCCTTAAAGACCAATCCGTTCAACCTGGTATGCTTATCCGGGTTCCAATCCCCAACCGGGCCATTAAAAGATATCCTACTCAAAATTTCACCCCCAAAGAACACGTGCCGGTCTACTATGTTGTCAAAAAAGGGGATACGATGTACCGCATCTCCAAAGTTTATTTCAAAATGCCCATAGAAGATCTTATGGAACGAAACCATCTGGCCGACATCACCCTTAAAACCGGCCAATGCCTGCATGTTGGCTGGCTCAACATTAACGGCGTGCCCGACAGTCTTCGGGAATTTTCCGGTGGGCCGCTCGCACGGCGCAATAACGCCCTTCGGAAGATCTATCAGTATGAAATGGCTGGCAAAAAGGAATTGGAACACCAGGGTGTAGCTTTCTGGAAAAACCACAGCAAAGAAGATTCCGACCTCTATGCCCTGCATCGCTACGCCCCCGTCAATTCCATCATTTCGGTTACCAACCCCATGAGCAAACGCACCGTCTACGCCAAAGTAATCGGTAAAATCCCCGATACGGCCTATAAAGACGATGTGGTGGTCGTACTTTCTCCCCTTGCAGCAAAAGCATTGGGCGCCATTGACCCCCGCTTTTTCGTCCGGGTAAAATACCATCGATAAGGATTTTCTTTACCTTTGCCGCGCAAAACTGCAGGCCGATGTATCCTGTTCGTCGGAACTCATTCTCGCTGAATAAAATCAAGCCACAATATTACATTATAGCAATATATAGCTACACCCAATATGGAATACTGCAACAATATCCTGGAAACCATTGGCAACACCCCCCTGGTGAAATTGAATCAGGTGGTAAAGGAAATCCCTGCATTGGTACTGATGAAGGTAGAAACGTTCAACCCCGGCCATTCCATCAAGGATCGGATGGCGCTGAAAATGGTGAACGATGCCGAAAAACGGGGTGACCTGAAGCCTGGCGGCACCATTATCGAGTGTACTTCCGGCAACACTGGGATGGGCCTGGCGCTGGCCGCTGCAGTTAGGGGTTACAAGTGTATTTTCACAACCACCGATAAGCAATCCAAAGAAAAAATGGATATCCTTCGGGCGGTCGGGGCAGAAGTGATCGTTTGCCCGACAAATGTAGAAGCGGATGATCCGCGTTCCTACTATTCTGTTGCCCGCCGCCTGAGTATGGAAATCCCCAACTCCTACTGGTGCAATCAATATGACAACCTATCCAACCGGGAGGCTCATTACGAAACTACCGGCCCGGAGATCTGGCAGCAAACGGATGGAAAAATCACCCACCTCGTCGTCGGCGTGGGCACCGGTGGCACAGTTTCCGGCACCGGCAAATACCTCAAAGAAAAAAATCCAAATATTAAGATATGGGGCATCGACACCTACGGCTCCGTGTTCAAAAAATACCACGAAACCGGCGAGTTTGACCCTAAGGAAATCTACCCCTACATAACGGAAGGGATCGGCGAAGACATTTTGCCCAAAAACGTCGATTTCAGTGTCATCGATTATTTTGAAAAGGTAACCGACAAGGATGGCGCCCTGATGGCCCGCCGCCTGGCCCGGGAAGAAGGGCTGCTGCTTGGCTACTCTGCCGGCTCAGCAGTTGCCGGATTGTTGCAACTCAAAGAGCAACTCACCAAAGACGATGTCGTAGTAGTGGTGATTCACGACCATGGAAGCCGCTATGTCGGCAAAATATACAACGACGACTGGATGCGTGAGAGGGGGTTCCTGGAGCGGGAACTCAGCGTGAAGGACATCCTCGCCCTGAAAAAGAACCGGCAGTTCATTTCCGTTACCGCCGATGATACGGTGCGGCAGGCCTTCAAACTGATGAAAGAGCATGACATCTCTCAGATGCCGGTCATGAAAGGAGATGAAATGGTAGGGTCCATTACGGAAACAGCAGTACTGTCCTTCCTGCTGGAAAACCCCTTGGATCATTCGGAAAAGAAGGTTTCCGACATTATGGGCAGCCCATTTCCAGTAGTTAGTATTGATCTGCCCTTTAGCCAACTTAGTAAATACGTTGACCGAACCATTCCCGCCGTAATGGCTCAGGACAAGTCGGGGGCACTGCATATCCTGACGAAGTATGATATTATTCAGGCGGTCTGAAAACGTGATAACCCTGTTGTGTGACTAATCAAATAACTGTACCTGATTAGCCACCTTTTCCGGAACAACAGCCGGAGCTGCTTTGGGTTCCGTTTTCCCTGCCAGGATACGTTTCACCACCCTTAGGCTGTGTGTATATCGGGATTGCTTCTTATTGAAGATCCCGTAATGATCGAGCACATCTACCCGAACGCGGCCATAGGCATGTAGCACTTCATTATTGGGAAGGATGATGCCACAATGGGCAATACGCCCCGCCTTATTTTCAAAAAAAGCAATATCACCCGGAAGCGCCTGTTCAATAAAACCGACCGATTCACCGATGTAAATCTGTTGGCTGGCCTCGCGGGGTAAGGCGATTCCTGCCAGTTTGAAAGCCATCTGCACCAATCCTGACGAATCGATGCCCATCGGAGACCGGCCGCCCCAAAGGAAAGGAGCATTAAGATAACGGCGGGCAATCTTCAGGATGAATTCAGGAGTAGCTTCAATATTTTCCGGGAATACTGCCTGGCCGCTAAAGGTGAAATAGTCTTCCTCCAGGCGAAAACGCATCCCGTCGAAGGCAGGGAACTGTGCCCCCATCACTACCGGGATGCAATGGTTTTCCCCCATGAGCGGATGGTACAACTCCAGACTGTAGGCAAAATGCTGCTGAAATCGTTCGAATTCACTTGGGGTGATGGCTTTCAACTGATTTCCGGCCACCCAACCAACAAAATTATCATGGGCGCACCGGACCTTCATCCATTGCCGCCCCTTGGTTTCCAACACTTCCACCAACTCCCCGAACAGTAACTGAGAAGCCATCTCACTGCTATGGGATGAGCCGGTACGAACCGGTACAATGCTTATCGAACAGATTGCATATGACATGCAGGCATCATTTTTAGGCTCCCGGGAGCGTGGCCTCTCAATACCCTCCCGGCAATTATCGCCACGAATACCCTGCCGGCCAGCATCAGGATATATTCAAAAATAATAATTCTACCGGAAAGTCCGTTGACTTCTGTACAAAATATCGCTTCTCTGGCGCCGCAAGACCACCTTTCGCTAAGAATGCTGGCCGGTTCCGGGGCAAATTCACAGGAAAAATTTAAAAAAAATGGCCAAAGGGTATACCTTTGAGCATCCCTTGAGGGAGGTGGAAAGCCCCCCTGAAATAGGCCCGGAGAAGAATGAATGCCACCACCTTTCAACGCAAAAAAGCTTTAGAAAAAAACATGAGGAAATACTTACTGATCATCATCCTTGCGCTAACTGCCGCTACTATTTCCCAGGCACAAGACCAGCATTTCAGCCAGTTTTTCGCCTCTCCCCTCACCCTCAACCCCGCACTCACGGGCACCTTCGATGGAAAATACCGCGTGGCATTTATCTATCGGGATCAGGACCCCTACAAGACCTTCGCCGGGGCGATCGATCTGCGTTTTGGATTCCGCAACATTGGAAAAAGATACAAAGATGCTTTTGGGGTTGGAGTGGTCTTCTACAATGACAAAGTGCCGGAGGTAGGGTATTCCAACAACCAGATCAACGTAATAGGCAGCTTCCACAAATCACTGAGCCCCCGCAATGACCAGTTCCTCAGCCTCGGCGTGCAGGCCGGGATTGCTCAGCGTAACTTTAGTTATGAGAATTTATATTTCGAAGATCAGTTTGCCGGCTCTTCAGGCTATACCAATCCAACAGAGGAAATCCTTCCCGAAAACAACTATGCCGCTGCCGATTTTGCCGTTGGGCTCAATTATTCCTATGCCCCCGAACGTGGAATGGGAATTTATGCGGGCGCAGCGATGTACCATATCATGGAACCGCAGGTCAGTTTTTTTTATAATCCAGACGAACCGGAAAAGAGCGATCAGAATACCCTACTCCGCAAATATACCGCCTACGCTGGCCTTAGCATCCCAATTGGGGAGGATGTTCGCATTCAACCCCGCGCCCTGTTCTACAATCAGGGCCCTCACCTCGCCGTCAACGCCGGCGCCAACTTCCGGTTCCTGATCAACGATATCAGCGGCACCGCCCTGCATGTCGGTGGCTGGGCTCGCCCGGTTGGCAATGCCGATAATTCCTTCTCCCTTGATGCGGTGGTAGGTATGGTTGGCCTCGAATTTAATAATTTCCTCTTAGGGGTCAGCTACGACGCCAAGCTCAACGCTATCGGCGCTGGCCGCGACCGACGGGGCGCCATCGAGGTTTCTATTGCTTATCTGGGAGAATATGAGAATGAGACGATACTCTGCCCGAAGTTCTAAGTGAGGCCATACACCAGCCCAAGCCCCATCACATACTTCGAGCTCTTCGTCTGTCGGAAAGGCAGGTTTTGAAAGATCAGATCACTGTTGGGCTCTTCTTCAAGTGGATATTTCACTTCCAGTATTATCCCCGGCAACTGAAAAGGAAGCAAATGCGCTCCACTTAGCCGGTACGCGCCGAATTGTAGGCTGCTGTCAATGGTTAGCCGGAATTGGCCGTTAGCAGCTCCAAAATAGGAGCGGTAATAAGAGTTGAACAAAACGGGCTGAAGTTCTTTCCCCTTGTGAATAAGACTGCGGGCTACATCGGCCAGTTCGCCTAATTGAGGAAGGCGGTAAACCCCCTTATCTAAAGCATGTCCACGTTTGGAGCCCACCTCCCCTTCTTTCCACTTTATCTCCAGCACGGGGTCCTTCAGTCGTTCAAACGGCCGGCCATACCAGCGAAGCCTGTATTTTACCCTATTCGGAGCTCCGGATGCATTGTCGTTGAAGGCAGCAAATTCTGGGGTGTCAAAATAGAGGTTATTCACCCAACGGGGCGGGTAAAGCTGCCGGAAGCAGGCAGGGTGCATCCGGGTGATCAGTTGTACCGCGGATAAAGAGGCTTCCTCCGTTCTGAATTTGCGTTCATATCGCATACAAGACGCTAGAAAGGTACATTTTCAACGATTTCCAAACCATAACCGACCAGGCCGATCCTGCGGCGGGGGGTGTTGGTGATCAAGCGTATGCGGGAGATGCCCAAGTCCCGAAGTATTTGAGCCCCTACCCCATAATCGCGCTGATCCATATCGGCGCGGATGTCATAAACAACAGGTTGGCCGTCCACCTGTTTTTGCAGGCAGGCATGCAGGCGGTGTAGAATGGCGTCCGATTTTTCTCCGTGCCGCATGTGTAATAGCACCCCTTTCCCCTCCTGGCTGATTATTTCCATGGACCTCTGAAGTTTGACCCCATAGTCATCGAACAGAGACCCCAGGATCTCTCCAGTTTCCGTAGACGAATGGACGCGGACCAGCACCGGTTCATCCGGCTCCCATTGCCCGCATTTGATAGCCAGGTGGAGGTCATCGGTCGTGATCTGCCGATAGGCTGTTACTTCAAACACGCCGTACCTGGTTTCCAGCTTGACCGACATTTCCCGTTTAATGAGGCGTTCGGTTTGCATCCGATAAGCCACCAGGTCTTTGATCGCGATGATCTTCATGTCAAATTTTCGGGCGATTTCCATCAAATGGGGCAGGCGAGCCATAGAGCCATCCGTATTGAGTATTTCGACCAACACGCCGGCTGGATAGAAGCCTGCGAGCCGGGCCAGGTCAATGGCTGCTTCAGTATGGCCTGTTCGCCTGAGTACGCCCCCAGTCTTGGCCCGTAGGGGGAAAATATGGCCGGGCCGGGCATAATCAGAAGGTTTGATGTGCGGGTCCACCAATGCGCGGATGCCGGTCGCGCGGTCATAGGCGGAAATACCCGTGGTGCATCCCCTGCCGATGAGGTCGATGGATACCGTAAAAGCCGTTTCATGCAGCGCTGTATTGGAGGAAACCATCATGTCGAGCCCCAGTTCATCAGCTCTCTTTTCATCAATAGGGGCGCAGATAAGGCCGCGGCCGTAGGTAGCCATGAAGTTGATGATCTCAGGAGTCACACATTCCGCAGCACAAATGAAGTCTCCTTCATTCTCCCGGTCCTCATCATCCACTACGATAATTACCTTGCCGGCTTTGATATCCGCAATCGCTTCTTCGATAGTGTTAAGCCGGATTTCCTTGCGGCTAGTTTCTTTTAGTTGGTTCCCAGACATTGGATCGAATCCCTTTTATGAATTTAAAAAAACCTACCAGCAACGCCAGGTTCATCATAATGAAATAATGAGCGCCACGGACTGGCAAAAGGTCGATATTTAATTTTTTCAGAAAGTTATCCAGCACCGGGGGCAGGACAAGCCCTCCTCCCAATAGCCAGAACAATACGCAAAAAAATAAGTTTCCCTCAAGAGCCAGCAAGCCAGTAGTAGTGAGCATCAGGACGATGGCAAAAGGCGTCATCCAGCGCAAAACCTTGTGAGAAAAAAAGGCAAAACCCAAGGGCCGGAAGGGCGGCCACCATAAATGGCGAAAAGTGAGCAGGTTCTGAAAATTACCGGCGGAAATTCGGGATTTTCGCCGAAATTCTTCGCTGATCTCATGTGAAACCGACTCATAACAAATCGCTTCCAGGTCATTGAGCGCCTTGTCACCTTTTTCCAGCACCTTCATGGCGATGTAAAAATCATCGACCAGATAAGCGGGAGGGACTTCCGAATAACGGTTGGAACGCACCGCATAGCAGGCCCCAAATGGCCCGATCATTTTACCCCATACCAAGCCTTCCAAATGCTTGAGGCGGACTTCCGTGGAAATATATTGGTCTTCTGCTTTGGAAATCCCTGCATCCTGCATGCCCGTATGCACCAGATGGGCATCTACCAAACCTACTTTAGGGTCTGAAAAATGCCGTGCCAGACAATGCAACACCTGAGGTTCCAGCATCACGCTGGCATCCGTAATCACAAAAACATGGCCTGCTTCAAGCCCCCAGTTCCGGGCTGCTTCTGTTGCTAAACGGTTGATTACCCCAGGCTTGCCCTGTCGTTCTGTAAAAGGAAAAAAATGGATATGGGAATAACGGGAGGCGTATGCTCCAACGATCTTATTCGTGTCATCTTTAGAGCAGTCGGATCCAATAAAAACAGCAAGCCTATTTGTAGGGTAATCCAAGCCAAGCAAGCTATCCAGCTTCTGCCGGATCACGCGTTCCTCATTATACACCGACATTAGGATGGAAATCCTGGGCCAGGTGTCCTTATCTCCAAGAGTTGGGGGGCTAGCCTGATGGCCCCGGGCAAGCCACCGGAGCAACAAAGGATAGAGCAGGTAAGTATACACTACACTGAAAAAACAAAGCCAGAAAATAATCTTGAGTATCAACACCATAATCAAAACGCTTCCACCGTCAGGGTTGAATACGCCCGCAATAACTGACGGGCTATCTCTATGCTATCATAATGCTGCGCAACAAATGAACTGGCAGCCCTGCCTAATTGCTCCAGTTCCCGGCCCTGTTCATGACAATACGCTATTTGTTCCACAAATTGTTCCGGTGTATCTGCTACCAATACTTCCCTTCGATCCCTGGCAGCAATACCCTCCAATCCAACAGTGGTTGTAAGCACCACTTTTCCAAGGGCCATTCCTTCCAGGATTTTAGCGCGCATTCCACTACCCGACAGTAAGGGAACCACCATAATGTTATGTTGGTTAATAAAAGCTTCTGCCTCAGGAACTTCCCCGTGAATTCGAATATTGGGCGCTTTCATTTGCCCTATCCATCGTGGAGGATTCCTGCCGGCTATATGTAACTCCAGGGCTGGATATTTCCGGTATAAGAGGGGCCAGACTTCGTCCAGAAACCACTTTAAGCCCTCCTGATTAGGCATCCAGTCCAGTGAGCCGATAAAGGACAGAGACAGCGTACGCTTAAAACTGTTGTAATCAGGCTGGTATTGGCCACAGTCGATACCGATTGGAGCAACAACCGCCGTTTTGCCATAGCCCAGCGAGCGAAACAGGTCCAGGTCGCGCTTTGTTATAGGCACCAGGATATCATAAGCTTTAAATTGCTCCAGTTCATACCGCCGAAGTTTAAAGGCGAGGTGCCGGAGGTACCACTTCTTGGGAAGTAGCCGGGTATTTCCAGCAATCCTTTGCCATATTTCATGTTCTATGTTGTGGGCGCGCATGGCTACCACCGCATCGGAATACTGCCGAATTACCGGAAGATAGGGCGCCAGGTAAGGCGTTTCTAATTGAATGACATCAAAAGACTGGCTTTCAAGCAACTGGGCCAGTTTTTGGCGAAAATCGGGAGAAACAAAACGAGCAATATGATAGGATTCACGGGAAAAAAGATTTAAAAAAGCATCAACGGGCTTCACTCGATTGTCCACTGGTACAGCCAGAACCTGTTCATAATGCAAAAGTGCATTCGGTATATCAGTGATATCAGAATAATGTTTAGCGGTATTCATGGCCAGTAAGGTGACCTTACATCCCAACTGATGCAGGGACCTGCTGAGTGTCGTCACTGCAATAGATTCACCATCCTTCAGGGGATAGGGAAATTTTTTGCAGAGTTGAAGTATTCTCATGCGGCCGTTGCTTCTTGATTTCCTGTTAATCTGAATACTAGAGACTGTTCATTCAAATGTGTCAACAGCCCCGTAAAAGGCTGGTTTTCAGGAAAACCTGAAACGTTAAACCTGAATCTTTGAACACTCCCGAATACTACAAAAGTCCTCAAAAATAGACTTTTTCCACTATTTTATGGAATTTGCCACTAGCCATTCACAGATTCCCCTACCCATTCATCCTCCTTATTCCAAGGCGGGGATACTATGCACCAAAACTGTAGCATTTCTGGCCCGGTGTTTTCTATAAACTGCTCCGCTCCTGCCGGAATATACAACACATCCCCCGGTGCTACTTCCACCGGCTGCCCTGAAACGGTAGCCCGCCCCCTACCCTCTTGAATGATATATACTTCTGAACTTTTGTGAAGAACGTGCGGTAAGGAAGCTTCCCCTGCCTTCAGGCTGGCAAAGGCCAGGCTGTATTCTAACTTCAGGCCTTCGTTTTTAGGATGTAGCACCTCCTGGATCAGGGTTGCATCGCCTGCGATGAAAGTTGGGGTTGTTTTTAAGTTTTTTTTGATCATTTTTGTAAGAAATTTTTAACTGAGTAAAGTCTGATTGCAACAATAGAACTGAATGGCTTAAGCGCTACTCAAAGCCGAAGCCAACCTTCCTGCTCGAAGTAAATACTCCTCGCGTCAGGGCTTTACCAGCACATTGTTCTCGCGGTTAACATCAGCCAGGCGCCCTTCAGGGTCGATCACAATTTCCCTGATTTCGTTGGGGCTGACATCCAAAACAAACTCATAGGTGGGATTGGTCCAGGGCCAGTCTTCCAGGATGGTGTAAAGAATACCTCCTTCCTCAAGCGGCTTGTGTCCTCGCATGATCCGGAGTGGGATGTTGAAGTATCGGCGGGAGTTATCGTTATAAACAATCAATAAATCCAAGGGCATGGGCATAATCCCAACTTTTTCAAGTTTGACCCTGGCCTGATTGGGGCTGCCCTCAATTGTTTCCAGGCCTTTCAGCCCGTAATCGATCGTACGGGTCGTATTGATCCAGTATTCCCGATACCAGTCGAGCTCCAGCCCGGAAACTTTTTCCATAACCCGGATAAAGTCGTTGGCATTTGGGTGTTTGAATTTCCAGGTATCGAAATAACGCAACATTCCTTTCCGAAAGGCTTCTTCACCGATGATATACCGGAGTTGTTCCAGGAAAATTGCCCCCTTGGTATAGGAGGCAACACCATAGGCGGAATTGGTCACGAAGTGGTCGGCAGGAGTGCTCATTGGTTCTTCATAACCGCTCAGGGCAAAATTGACGTAGCCGGCATACTCACCGGCATAGGGATGTTCATCTTTTTTTCCGGGAAGGACTCCTTCGGCCCGCAAATAATTTTTCACATCGGTAGAGGCCCAACTCGTAAATCCTTCGTCCATCCAAGGGTACAAGCTTTCGTTTGAACCCAAAACCATTTGGTACCAGCTATGCATCAATTCATGGATCGATACTCCAGCCAGGCTGCTCAGGTTTCGGTTTCCGGTGATGAGCGTAGCCATAGGGTATTCCATACCGCCGTCACCGCCCTGGATGAAAGAGTACTGCTTATAAGGGTATTGGCCGAAGTGAGCATTGATGTAGTCAAAGGCCTTATCCATAATAGCCGGCAGCCGTTCCCAGGATTCGGCTGTATTCTCATTTTTCTGATAGAACAAGTGAAGGGCCGTGCCATCCTTTCGTGTAAACACATCATGGGTATAGTCGGGGTCAGCCGCCCAGACGAAATCGTGGACGTTGGGCGCCAGAAAATGCCAATGGAGCTTTTCCCCTTTGGGTTGTGAAACCTTCATCCCCTCCTTTTCATATCCATACCCAATTTCCTCCGGGTTTTGAAGGTAGCCGGTGGCTGCAACGACAAATTTCCGGTCAATATGGATCGTTACATCGAAATCACCCCATATCCCGTAGAATTCCCTGCCAATGTATGGGTTGGCATGCCAGCCCTGGTAATCGTACTCACATAGCTTGGGGTACCATTGCGCCATTGAATAAGCTATGCCCTCGGCATTGTCCCGGCCAGAACGGCGGATCTGAAGCGGCGCCTGAGCTTCGAATTCCATATCGAACACCACCTGGCTATTGGGCAGCACAGGCCGGGCAAGGCCTACTTCCAAAATGGTTCCAGAAACCTCATAATCTAAAGCCACTCCGTCCTGCTTCAACGAAAGTATCTTCTGGTAACCGATCTCGTCTTCTTTCAAACCTTGTATCCGCTTCCCTACCCGAGGGTCGGGGTCCAGAATAGTGCGGGAGCGGACATCCATCATGCTGTTGGGTTGGAAGGCATTGAAGTATAAATGGTAGAATACCTTATAGAGGGTGTCTGGAGAATTGTTGTAATAGATGAGATGCTGTGTCCCGGAAAACTGATGTTGCGCTACATCGAAGTCGATATCCATTTTGTATTCCACCCGTTGTTGCCACCGTTCCGGCTGAGCTTGCAACAAAGCGGTACTAATAAACAGAAAAGAGAGTGCCTGAATAATCTTCATGCGATATGTTTTTTTGTTGTACTATTCGGATTCCCGGCAGGCCTATTCCATATCCGACTCCACTTCCGGTAAAGGCGTACTTGGAGGGAGAGGGCGAAAAAGCTTCCCCCAATCTCGCCATCCGTATCGCCTGGAAGCAACTAGCAGGAACAACATGGCAGATACAAAAGCGGCTATCAGAACCTGGATAGGGTCAAGTTCCCGGAGCCGGAAAATCGTCGGGGTTTGCAAGGCAGACCCGGCAAAACTAACGATAGTCGCGCCATAAATATTTGTAGCCGCGTGAAGGCCTAGTGCCAATTCCGTGCCTTCGTCCATCAGGGTGCAAATGCCCATGAGCAGGCCAAATCCAATGTAATAAGGCATCATCAGCGCAAGCCCGAATTGAGCTATTTCCGGGTTAGAAATGTGTAACAAACCAAAGGTAATAGAGGTTGCCAATAAGGGTATCCAGCGGTTGCGGAACAACAAACCCAGGCCTTGCATGAGGTATCCCCGGAACATCGCTTCTTCAAAAGTAGTTTGTAACGGCAAAATGAAAAGGGCAATAACCAACAGGGGCAAAAAAAGCCAAAGGTCAAACTTCAAAGTATAGTTTTCCGGATTAAGCCAATAACCCACTAATTCAAGCAGTAAGCTCAGCCCGAACCAGAATCCAAATGAGAACCAGATACGGCGCCAATCAAGTTGGCGGCGCCCAGTCAGTACATCCGCCAACCGTTTGTGATGCAGAAAACGGATACAAAGGTAAAGCGTGCCGAGGGCTGCCACAAAAGCCAGTAATACCAAAAACAGCGCCAGATTTTGACTGATCCCCAATACAGCAAAATCCATGGATTCCTGGAATTCTTCCATAGCGGCTGCCCCTCGGCTGGTTTTACCGGAGAACAGGTCGATAACAAAAAGCAAGGGGATTTGCCCTATTATAAAAGCGACGAAAACAGCGACTAGCGTGGCCAGGTACTTGAAAAATCCGTTATCCCCCCTCTGGGCTGCACGATAAAACATTGGTTCTTGATTTTGGTGGTTTTTCAATGGCTTACCAGCCAGCCTCTTTCAGTATCTGCACCGCCAGTTTATTTTTCTGCGCGAGTTGGTTAAGTGGAACGGGGTCTTCTTTTATGCCTCCTACCTCCTCAATCGAAAAATCGGAAGGAATGCCCATTACGTTGACCGGATTCTCGTGGGCGGCTGAAGGATAAATCTGCTGTGCGGGAGCAGCCGTAAGGAACTCTACGAATTGAGCGGCTTTTTGGACGTCGGAGCCTTTGGGCACAACTGCACAAGTGGCATTGATATGGTTGAAGCCGCCATTAAATGGGATGGCCAATTTGATGTCCTGGCCCAGTTGCAGTTCTGCATAAGTGTCGGGGAAGCGAAGGTAACCAAGGTCGCTGGCGTTGGCGATGGCGACATCCCCCTCCCCTGCCGCCATGGCCTTTAGTTGATCCAGTCCGTTGCCCTGGGGTGGGCGGGCAAAGTTAACAGCTACCTCTTTTGCCCATTTCCGTGCGGCAGGCTCACCGTTGTTGACAATGAAGGAAGCCACCAAAGATTGCAGGTAAGGATCATCGGCGGAGGGGGCCAAAACCTTGCCTTTCCACCGGGCTTCCGTCAGGTCAAAAAAGGAGGCAAGCCCTTCCGGCCCAACCCGGGCGGAGGCGTAGGCAATGACCGGCAATTGAATCGTCAGGCCGGTCCAGTAACCATAATCATCATGCATATCGGGCTTGACATACTGATCCAGTTGGGGCAGATAGTACAACTGCAATAAGCCTTCTTCCTTGGCCCGGACGGCCATAGCCACATCCGGGAGAATCATCAGGCCCGCCGGAGGCTCCTGCCTCCCCTGCTGCAAAAGAGCAAATAGCTCTGAGGGATCTTTCTGGACGACATTTACTGCAATACCGGTCAAAAATTGAAACCGCTGGTAAAGGGAGTCATCCGCCGGCAAATGCCGGTACGTATAAAGATGAAGCACCTCGCCTTTTGAGTCGCTGGCAGCGTCCGAATGAGCCTGGCCACGAGGCGACTGCTGGTTCTGACAGGATAAACACAGCAAAGTGCTCCCAACAAACAGGAACAAGAAGATGGAAAATATTTTCATAGAATGATTGCCTGTTAAAATTGCAAAACTAAAATATTTCACAAACCTATTCGTCGCCCGGTGCTGTTATCAGGACAAGAGGCATATAGATTTTGGCCCATTTAACAGGATATTGCCCGATTTTTGCCGCCCCTTTTCAGAATTGAATTATTTTTGTGCGGAACTACCGGCCTATAAAACCTAAAAAAACTAAGTTAACCATGAGTAACAAGATACAAGTCAGATTTGGTATTATTACTTTAATGATAGGCGCCGCGGCGCTCAGCCGCTTACTCCCCCACCCTTACAATTTCACGCCTATCGGCGCTATCGGCTTGTTCGGAGGAGCCTATTTCTCCAAAAAGTATCTCTCCTTTCTAATCCCCTTTGCGGCTTTATGGGCCAGTGACTTCCTGCTCAATAACCTGGTTTACGCCCGGCTTTATCCACAGTTTTACCAGGAGGGAGTTGTTTGGTTCAGCCAATTGGCAATAGGGGTATACCTTGGTTTTGGGCTAATCATCGCATTGGGCAT
Source organism: Lewinellaceae bacterium (assembly GCA_020636215.1). Classification (GTDB taxonomy): domain Bacteria; phylum Bacteroidota; class Bacteroidia; order Chitinophagales; family Saprospiraceae; genus JACJYE01. The sequence continues at coordinate 116,272 of JACJYG010000009.1, read as the reverse complement.
TTTCATACTGAGGAAAGTTAATATACCCAACCTCCTGGCTGCCAGCCTCCTGGCTTCCGTAATATTTTTCCTGGTAACCAACTTTGGTTCCTGGCTGGTTGACCCCGTATATCCCAAAACGGCTACCGGCCTGCTTGGCGCATATGCCGCCGGCCTGCCTTTCTTCTGGAATACGCTCCTGGGTGACCTTTTCTTCGCAGGGGTTCTCTTCGGCGCCTACGAATGGGCGCAGCGCCGTATGCCTGCCCTGCGAACCAGTACCAGTGCCTTATAGAACATCAAGAAGTGGCTGATCCGCGAAAAGGTGAACCAGAAATGTCCAAACAGGAAAAATTGGTTGAGGGAATTGACTACTACCTGGAAAACGGCCTGTTCGTTCTGACAGAGCACTTTCTGCGAAAACGGGGTTATTGCTGTCAGAATGGTTGCCGGCATTGCCCATTTGGCTTTGAATTGCAAGGAACAGTTGGCAATAGGCCATAGGGCGTTCCCGGTTTTACAGGTAACGGTTCTCTACTGTGCACTCTCTTTTTCTTCCGGGTATTCGATCCGCACGTGGTAAACCGACTTCAACAACTGTTTAAACACAATTTTACAGTCTTCCAGCTCACGGAAAGTCATGCGAGAGTTCTCGAATTGCCCTTGGGTGATCTTTCCGGCCACAATCTTATCCACCAAATCGGATATGTCCGCTTCGGTAGGGTTTTTCAGGCTCTTGGACGCCGCCTCAATGGAATCTGCCATCATCAGGATTGTTTCTTCCTTGGTGCGTGGGCGAGGCCCCGGATAACGGAATTCGCTCTCGTCAACTTCCGCTTCGGGATGTTCATTGACGAAATTCCGGTAGAAGTATTCTACTCTGGTGGTGCCATGGTGAGAACGGATAAAGTCAATCAGCAGGTTGGGCAGCCGGGCTTTTTTTGCCATTTTCACTCCTTCCGGAACATGGTTCATAAGAATTTTGGCGCTCTCCAGTTCAGAAAGGCCTTCGTGAGGATTTTTTCCGGGTTGGTTTTCTATGAAAAAAGCCGGTTGCAGGGTTTTACCCACATCGTGATATAGTGCAGCCACCTTTACCAACAGAGAATCTGCACCGATCTTTCGAGCAGCTTCCTCGGAAAGATTGGCTACCTGAAGGGAATGCTGCATAGTACCCGGCGCCTTCCGCGATAATTCCCGAAGAAGCGGCCGGTTCAGGTCCGAAAGTTCTACCAGAGTGATGGCGGAAGTAAAGCCAAAGAAGCGCTCCATCAAGGGGATGAGCGGATAGGCGAGTAGCGTCAGGAAGGTGCTCAGAAAAAGCCAGGCAAAAACATTCAGGTCGATTGCCTGCAAATTACCCTCCTGTATCAAAGATAAACCAAGATACCCCAACCCATAGGCAAGGAAAATAGAAAAAATAGAATAGAAAAAACGGGACCAGTCGCGGGTGTTAATACTGCTCAGAACCACTACCATACCAGCCAAAATCTGCAGGAAAGTGAATTCAAATCCCAGCGAAGTCATAAAACTGGCGAGGAGCACGACAATAATATGGGTGAATAAAGCCAGTCGGTCGTTATAAAAAGTTTTGATGATAATGGGAACGATACAAAACGGGATCATATATACGCTCAGAAGGCTAACCTGTTCGACAGCATAAACCAAATAACTATAGACTGCCAGCCACAATAAAATGAAAATGAGCTTATTGAAACGGGAAAAAACAGGTTGCGCGAATAACTTAACATATAACAAAAACACACCAATGATAAGGCTGGAAAGAATGAAATAGCCGGCCAAAACCCCCCATTTGGAATTTTCTACCGATACTTCCTCTTCGTACTGTTGCCGGAAAGAGACGAGTTTCTGATAAATATCATCCGTAATTGTCCCCCCTTTCAGTACAATCAGTTCTCCTTTGGAAACCCGTCCCCGGAAAGTGGCGATCTGCGATTGCTCCTCTTCTAATATTCGACGGCTAAGGGTATCATTATAAATCAGGTTGGGGGCGATGAGGCTTTCCAAAATGGGATAGAGAAATTCCGGCTCAGCAAGGCGGCTATATGGCAGCGAGTCGCTAAGAAGTGCTTTAGCTTTTTCTACATTAAGCAGGTTCTCTACAGTTTGTGGTTGAGTGGTATTGCCCCGAACTACATTGATCACAAAGCCCTCTCCTTTGTTTTGATCTTGTGGAGCGAGTTCAAGTATGCCTTTCTGAAACAGATTATCCAGAAACTTTCGGCCGAATTCGAGGTAATTATCCGGCCGGGCCAATACATCCGTAAACTGCCCTTCCTGGCGGACTGCCTCTAACTTCTGGGGGAATACCTCTCCCAGCAATCGCTTTTTTTCCCTGGCTACATTTGGATCGATCTCATAGAAAGGAGAAAAGTTAGCTTCCAGTTTCTTCCGCTCTTGTTCAATCTCCTCTGCCGGCTTGCGAATGGCAAAATCAAAAGGCGCCCTCAGGTCTTCATAGCGCCATAACTGCCCCTTGTCGAATTCGTATTTGAACTGGACGTTGTCGGGAAACAGAAAGGTTATAAAAATGACCACCCCAAAAACCAGGAGGTATTTCACCAGGTTGGGCAACCGTTCCATCGTAGTTTTCCAAGTACTCATGCTAATCATGCCGGGTTTATGACCCGAACACTCCAAATATAACAAATAACCGATAAGGTTGAGCATTGTTAATTTGTCAAACACGGCGCCACCTTACCTATAACCATATAGCCATGAACTATTTTCCCAAGCGCACGAAGGCCCTACCCTTTCCGCGGCGCCCACACTACCTCCTCGACACCACGCTCCATCGCTAATTGCCGGGCCAGGACAAACAGGTAATCCGACAGGCGATTGAGATACTTTACCAGAATGGGCGCTACTTTTTCGTGTTGCGCCAAGGCTACCACCAGACGTTCTGCTCTTCTGCAGACACAGCGGGTTATATGGCAGGTAGACACAGCTGGATGCCCCCCTGGCAAAATAAAATTCTTCAGCTCTGGAAGCCCGTCATTCATCCGATCCATCTCCTGTTCCAGGATATGAATGTCTTCCTCTCTAACATCCGGCACCGCCAGGCCCTTTTCCGGATCAGAGGCCAGGTTCGAACCAAGGGTGAACAGCCGGTCCTGAATGGACTTTAACCGCTCACGAATGCCTTCCTCAACCACATAATCCCGAACCAGGCCGAGATAGGAATTCAATTCATCGACGGTGCCATAAGCTTCAATTCGAAGATCATTCTTCGGCAGGCGTTTGCCGCCGTAAAGAGAGGTCTCTCCACTATCCCCCGTTTTGGTATAAATCCTAAATGCCATTATTCCCTTTTTTCAACTTTATGGTATAAAAGACGGCCCCCTTTTCATAAAGGCCTCCGAACTGGATATAACAAATTCACTGGAAAGGAAGTTTCCGGAAACAAAAGAAGGAAATCCCGGCCTTGCAGGCACGGGATTGAGAAGGCTAAAATTGAAAGGTGGAAGCCATTGCCAATTTAGGCGCCGCTCCTGGGCCTCACCGGCATGGCAAACAGCAGGGCAGAAAAACCGCTTACTCCTGATGGTACCTGTGCCCCGGATCATATGCACTGACCACATTTTCATTCTTTTCATCACGCTCCACCAGGCCGTCACGTAGTCGGACCATACGTTGAGCATGGGCGGCGATATCCGGTTCGTGAGTGACCAGTATGACGGTATTGCCGGCCTTATGTATCTCTTCGAAGAGGGTCATAATCTCGATGGACGTTTTGGTGTCGAGGTTACCCGTAGGTTCATCAGCAAGTATGATGGAGGGGCCATTAACCAGAGCGCGAGCGACAGCGACACGCTGTCGCTGCCCCCCGGACAACTCGTTGGGCTTGTGATCCATTCTGTCGCCCAGGCCAACAGCATCAAGCACCTGCCGGGCCTTATCCAGCCTGGCTGCTTTGTTCAGGCCAGCATAAACCAGGGGCAATGCGACATTATCCAACGCAGTCAGGCGGGGAAGAAGATTGAACGTCTGGAAGACGAAGCCAATTTCTTTGTTACGGACGTCAGCCAGGTCATTATCGTCCATGGTGCTAACGTTAGTACCATTGAGCCAATACTCCCCACTGCTGGGGGTATCGAGGCAGCCGATGAGGTTCATCAGTGTAGATTTCCCGGAGCCGGAAGGGCCCATCAAGGCAACATATTCATTCTTGAAAATGTCGAGTGTAACGCCACGCAAGGCATGGACCTTTGCGGCGCCCATGATATAGGTTTTGGTCAGTTCCTTTATGGAGATAATGGTTTTCATGCAACTCGTTTTATAAGTCAATTACTTTTGGCACTTTAAAATGGGTGTCATCATGGCCTGGCGCATTGCGCAAAGCGGCTTCGTGCCGCACCTGGCCGGCTATGAAATCTTCGCGAAACACATTAACATCTTCATTGATGTAAGCGAGAGGCTCCACGGCATCTGTATCCAGTTCTTCCAGTTTTTCCACCATTGCCAGAATATTGTTGAGGTCATTCATAAGACGGGCCTCCTCTTTCGGAGCAACTTCCAACCGGGCCAGGTGTTCGAGTTTTGAAATTAGCAGCTTATCTATTTTCATAACAGATTTTTAGAAGTTTGGCGGCATTTCTTCGTTCAACGCAAGAGTTTCTTATTTTCGTAGCCGAAAAATAAAACTTTACTATGAGCCTGCCGCAAGAGAATATGCCATCAAAGATAAAACACATTGCCATAGCTGGTAACATCGGTGCAGGGAAAACTACCCTAACGGAGAAACTGAGCAAGCATTTCGGATGGGAAGTCCATTACGAATCTACCGATGACAACCCCTATCTCAGCGATTTTTATAACGATATGCAGCGCTGGTCCTTTAACCTGCAGATCTTTTTTTTAAACAGCCGATACCAACAGGTACTTCGAATCCTGAGCGGTGACACAACTGTGGTTCAGGATCGGACTATCTATGAGGATGCCTATATTTTCGCGCCCAACCTGCACGATATGGGGCTGATGTCGACCCGGGATTTCCAGAACTATTTTCAGTTGTTCAAAACGATGTCTTCTCAGATCCAGCCGCCCGACCTGTTGATTTATCTTAAAGCAAGTATTCCCACCCTGGTTGACCACATTCAGGAGCGAGGCAGAGATTATGAGGGCAATATGAGCCTGGATTATCTGCGCCGCCTCAACGAGCGATACGAGAACTGGATTAGTGGCTATAAGGAAGGCAGGCTACTTATTATCAGTGCGGATCAATATGATTTTATCCACAATCCGGAAGACCTGGGCGAGATTGTCAACCTGGTAAGGGGGCAGTTGCATGGGTTATTCTAGAAAATCGGGGCAATATTAATTTATGGCCGGGGTAAATCAGACTCAGATGCCGTTGCCTGCTCCGCTTGTTCTATCCCAAGAACGGCTTTTATTTTGGCGGGTAGGATTTTATTCAGGCTGCCTCCACTGGTGGTGTAAGCGATGCCTCCAATCAGCAACAGGTGAAAGAAAACAGTAAAATACAAAGCCTTCTGTCGGTTTTTCCTGGCGGTGCGTTCAAAACGGTAATCATTCATGGCTCGGCGTTTTTAGTTTTAAGGTATGCTGATGCTGGTAAAACGGGCCTGTTAAATGGATTATTTCCAATTGGGCGTTAAAGGTTTGTGAAGACAGCCGGACAAGCTTTGAACGGCCTCTGGCCTAGTAGGCCTAGAATAAATCTACAAACACTCAATCCTTATTGTCCTACAGCAAACTCTCGGCCTCCTGGCGTGTTTCTCATTTAGAAAACCAATCATTTGCATGATGATCCCCTTACAAGATATTCTGAAAGAACTCCACCCCACCCATACCCAACTCGTCGCCGTTTCCAAAACAAAACCCATTGAACAAATCCTGGAAATATACCAGCAGGGGCAGCGTGTCTTCGGAGAGAACATCGTACAGGAGCTCGTACCCAAATACGAACAACTGCCAAAAGATATCCAATGGCACCTCATCGGCCATCTTCAAACCAACAAGGTAAAATACGTGGCTCCTTTCGTGGCCATGATCGAATCCGTGGATAGTTTCAAAATACTGAAGGAAATTGATAAACAGGCCGCCAAAAATGAGCGTGTCATCGATTGCCTGCTCGAGATGAAGATCGCCGAAGAAGAGAGCAAATACGGCTTCACGCGCCAGGAGGTGGAAGACATGCTGCGCGCTCCGGAGTTCAGCGCCCTGCACCATATTCGCATCTGTGGGGTCATGGGAATCGGCACCTTTACCGAAGAGGAAGATCAGACCCGGCGGGAGTTCAGTGGGTTAAAACAGTTCTTTGACCACCTCAAATCAACCTACTTCGCTGGCCAGCAGCACTTCCGGGAGATATCGATGGGCATGTCGGATGATTACCGGATCGCTATCGAACAGGGAAGTACGATGGTGAGGATAGGCAGCTTGATCTTTGGGGAAAGGGGCGTTCAATAGGCCTGATTACATATTATGTTTATTTCCTTCTACCTGGAAAGGCGCCTTTTTTACGATGAGGATACTTCTTTTTATGCTTATCTTCAGAAGCTTCCTCTGTTTTGGAAGAGGAGGCAATCATCTGATTAATTTTCTGTATTTCCAGCTGAGTCAGTTCCCGCCATTGGCCAATTTTAAGATTCCCCAAACTGACATTCATAATGCGCGTGCGCTTAAGCGTGGCCACCTCGTAGTTGAGGTATTCACACATCCGGCGTATTTGCCGGTTCAAACCCTGTGTCAGAATAATCCGGAAGGTGAAGTCATCCAACTGCGTTACTTCACATTTTTTGGTTACGGTTCCCAAAATCGGGATCCCCTGGCTCATACGTTGAATGAATTCTGGCGTAATCGGTTGCTTGACCGATACGATATATTCCTTTTCATGATTATTCCCTGCCCGAAGGATCTTATTGACGATATCGCCATCATTGGTTAAAAAGATCAATCCTTGAGAAGGCTTATCTAAACGCCCAATAGGAAAAAGCCTTTGGGAATGGTTGATATACCGGATTATATTTTTGGGTTCCTTGGGGTCGGTTGTGCATACAATTCCTACAGGCTTGTTGAAAGCGATATATAATGCCTTTGGCCGGGCGTCTATCGGCTCGCCATCAATTTGAACGACATCGCCTTCAAATACCCGATTACCCAATTGGGTGGGCTGGCCATTGATGGTGACTCGCCCATCTTTGATCCATTGATCAGCCTCCCTTCGGGAACAGATCCCCGTGCTGCTAATGTATTTATTTAAGCTTACTGAATTTTCGTTGGTCCTTTCCACCGGATATCCTTTCAATTTCAATCAATTCTCCGCTCATTTTAAAGATGCCGTTCCTTCAATATCTCTCTCAATTTCTCCACCACTACATCTACCTCTTGCTTTGTATTGTGATGGGAAAAAGAGAACCGGATCGTTTTGCGAGCGGGGTCACCCTTCATGGCTTCAATGACATGAGAGCCTGCATCCGCACCGGAACTACAGGCGCTGCCGCCGGAGACGCTAATGCCGGCAATGTCGAGGTTGAGCAGCAGCAAATCCGCCTTCGGGCTAGGCGGGAAGGCCACGCTGAGCAGCTTGTAGTGGCCATCGTCGGGGTCGCCATTGTATTGCAGGTTATCGAAGTGAGCGTCCAACTGCTGTCGAAGATAATCGCGCACCGACTTAGTTTGAGCGCGGCGGGCTTCCAGATTGTCGTAAGCCAGGCTGAGGGCCTTGGCCAGGCCCAGGATGCCGTAAATATTCTCGGTGCCGCCCCGCATATTGCGCTCCTGCGAGCCGCCGTCTACAAAGGGTTTAATGATATTGTCGCCGTTGATGTAAATAAAGCCGCATCCCTTGGGGCCGTAGAATTTGTGAGCGGAGCCGGACAGGAAACTGACTGGCGTTTTAGACAGGTCGAAGGGGTAATAGCCCATTGTTTGCACAGTATCAGAGTGAAAAAGGGCGCCCTGCTCCCGGCACAACCGGCTCACTTCCTCCATATCAATCATCGTACCGATCTCGTTGTTGGAGTGCATGAGAGATACCATCGTTTTGGCCTCCCCGGATTGCAGGAGTTCTGCCAAATGTTCTTTATCCACCCTACCCTTTTCATCCAGCCGGACAAAGGCTACCTCAACCTGGCCAAGGCGCTTAAGGGCATCCAGAGAGTGGAGTACGCAATGGTGTTCGATGGGAGAAGAAATAATGCGCCGTACGCCCAGGTCGCGCACTGCATTTTTCAGGGCCATGTTGTTCGATTCGGTGCCGCCACTGGTAAAAAAGATCTCCCCAATGGACGCGCCAAGGTAATGAGCCACCTGCTTGCGCGCCTGCTCGATGGCCGCGCGAGCCGTACGCCCTTCAGCATAGATGGAGGAAGGGTTGCCGAAATTATCCCGCATGGCCTGCACCATCACTTCGATGACTTCAGGGTCCAGAGGTGTAGTGGCTGCGTTGTCAAAATATATTCGATGCATTGATCTTTTTATAAAAGTTCTTGATTGAACCACCCTTCCACCAGCCCGGATTCATGGCCAGGTTGGTTTTTATAGCTAAATTCGTTGGTATGGGTGTTGTACTCGTAGTCCTTACCCCATTCCTCGTGGTGATGATAGACCGCTTCCAGTGCATCCAGAAGATAGTCCAGCTCGGCATTAGACATGGTGGGGTGGATAGACATTCTGATCCAACCTGGCTTGGCGGACAGGTCGCCGTGATTGATCTTTTCTGTGATGGATTGGGAATGCTGCTGAGAGACGTGTAGCAAATAATGCCCATAGGTGCCGGCACAGGAACAGCCGCCCCGCACCTGCACCCCGAAGCGGTCGTTAAGCAATTTGACCCCAAGATTATAGTGCAGGCCTTCAATGTAGAAAGAGACGACGCCCAGGCGTTCCCGGATATTATCTGCAAGAACGTGCAATTTTGGAAGTTGGCTCAGGCGGGCCCAGATACGCTTCAACAGTTCTTCTTCCCGCATCAGGATATTCTTTACCCCCATCTTTTCCTTCAGCTGAATGCAGAGCGCCACCTTAATGGTTTGCATGAATGCCGGTGTGCCACCGTCTTCGCGTGCTTCTATCTCTTCAATGTACTTATGCCCGCCCCAAGGATTCGTCCAGTCGACAGTGCCCCCCCCGGGGTTGTCGGGTACCCGATTGGTGTACAATTTGGGGTCGAAAATAAGGATACCTGTAGAGCCGGGCCCCCCCAGGAATTTATGGGGAGAGAAATAGATGGCATCCAGGCGCCGAAGTTCGTTCTCCGGCCGCATGTCGATATCGATGTAGGGCGCGGAGCAAGCAAAGTCGACAAAACAAAGGCCATCATGCCGGTGCATGATCTCTGCGATCTCATAGTAAGGTGTTTTCACCCCCGTAACATTAGAACAGGAAGTGACCGCTCCAATCTTGAGTTTTCGGTTTTGATGCGTCCTCAGCAAATCTTCCAATGCTTGCAAGTCCACTCGTCCATCTTCTGTAGGGGGGATCACCACCACTTCGGCCAGGGTTTCCAGCCAGGAGGTTTGATTGGAATGATGCTCCATGTGCGTAACGAAAACAACCGGCCGTTCTTCAAGAGGAAGGATCACCTTATCGGTATATCGCTCATGGATTTTAAGGCCCAGAATGCGCTGAAATTTATTCACCACTCCGGTCATTCCGGAGTTGGAGGAAATGAGCACATCCTTCTTACGCGCCCCCACATGCTGTTTGATAATATCTTTGGCATGATGGTATGCCATGGTCATGGAAGAGCCGGTTACCGTAGTCTCTGTATGGGTATTGCCCACAAATGGAGCGACCTGCTCTGACAAGATTCGTTCGATAGGCTCATACAACCGCCCACTGGCGGTCCAATCGGCATAAAGGATGCGGCGAGGCCCGAAAGGCGTTTCAAAATATTGGTTGTAGCCAATGATCTTTTCCCGATACGGTTCGAAGAAATGCTCCAGGGACTCCGTTTCTTTTCCGCTAGGTTTGGTGAGGGCATGCATGGCAAATGAGTTGATCTATTGAAGTTTATTTTGGTACAATTCAGACGGCCTTACCCAGGATCACATCAACTTCTGATTTCATGCGGTCGGCCAATTCCTGCGCTGCAGCAGGGCTGGAGCCTTCTGAGTAGATTCTAATGATAGGCTCGGTATTAGATTTGCGAAGATGAACCCAACCGTGTTCAAAATCGATCTTCAGTCCGTCAATGGTATTGTAATCTTCCTCTTTAAAACGTTGCTCCAATTTCCCCAGGAGGCTTTCCAGGTCAATATCCGGGGTTAAGGCAATTTTATCTTTCACCATATGGTAATCCGGATAGGTAGCGCGCAGGGCGGAAGCAGTTTGTCCGGTTTTGGCCAGATAGGTCAGGAAGATGGCCAATCCTGCCAAAGCATCTCTCCCGTAATGCAGGCCCGGAACAATGACACCACCATTGCCTTCCCCGCCAATAACCGCTTTTTCAACTTTCATCTTGTCTACAACATTCACCTCCCCCACTGCGCTGGCAAAATATTTTCCACCGTGGCGTTCTGTCACATCGCGAAGCGCCCGGGTAGAAGATAAATTCGAAACAGTGTTGCCTGGCTGCTGCTGCAGGATGTAATCCGCTACAGCCACCAGGGTGTATTCTTCCCCAAACAAGGCGCCATTTTCGCAGGCCAGGGCAAGGCGGTCAACATCCGGATCGACGGCAACACCAAGGGCTGCGCTTTGTTCCAAAACAGTTGCACACAATTCCTGGAGATGTTGCGGCAACGGTTCCGGGTTGTGGGCAAAGCGGCCGTTTGGCTCGGCATTCAAAAGAACTGCTTCGCAGCCCAAGCGTTCCAATAGAAGCGGCATAGCAATGGCGCCACTGCTGTTGATGCAGTCGACCACAACTTTATAGCCTTGTCGGCGAACCGCTTCTGCATCTACAAAGGGCAAAGATAGGATCGCTTCGATATGTTCCTCCAGATATCCACCCGCCTGCCGATACGCTCCCAATCGTCCGACAGGGGCGTAATCGATCTGGCCACTCTCAATGAGTTGAAGCAGCGCCTCCCCATCCGCCTGGGAAATAAACTCCCCTTTACGGTTCAGGAACTTCAGCGCATTCCATTGCTCGGGATTGTGGCTGGCAGTGACGATGATGCCGGCGCCGGCGCCTTCCATTGGCACCGCCATTTCTACCGTAGGTGTGGTAGAAAGCCCCAGGTCAACCACCTCTATTCCAAGGCTCATCAGGGTAGAGGCCACCAATTGGCTGACCAAAGGGCCAGAGATACGCCCGTCGCGGCCGATTACCACCTTGGGTGGTGCACCGTTTTGAATCAACCAATACCCAAAACCGGCGGTGCATTCCACCACATCCTGAGGAGTCAGATTATGTCCGGCAGCCCCGCCAATAGTCCCTCTAATCCCGGAAATAGATTTAATCAGCGCCATAGTGTTCTGTTTTTAATGCTATACTTTGTTTTGCAAAATTAAGAAAAAGCCACTGCACTCCAGGAGCATAGCCAGGAAAAAGCCCAGATAAGAAATCAGGAAGTTTGAAAGCAGCCTATATGGCAGAGAAAACCAAAATTTTCTTTAAATTTTTTTAATTTAACAAACTTGAATTTTGTAATATTTACGCACAAAAAGGATAATCTATGGCAAAGTCTAAGAAACAAAGAAGACAGGAAATACGAGACCAACACGACGCCCGGAAGTTCATGACAATTGTTGCCATCTCAACTGTGGTGCTCCTGATTTTACTTTACCTGGTGTTCCGGAATTCATTTTAATAACTCAACAAGACATATTCCAAGGGTTGAAGCCCATCGGTCCAACCCTCAATCCGCTTTATTTCCCGTCCGGAATCCGGCTCTAGTTTCCGGGCTGTTTCTACCGGCAGCAGTACATAGCTTACCTGTGCTTCCGCCAAGGCGGCTCTCAGTTCTGTATCCGTTTGTAATAAACGGATATGAGGGAAAGCTGCTCCTGCATATGCGGCCAGTTTGGGAAAAGGCGTTCCATTCGGGTGAAATACGAGTATATTCAGGACTGGGGGCTGCCCGGCCTGCTTCGAATACACTGCCGTTTCCTGCACCAGGCGGCTTGCCCAGTTACGCCGGCTTTCTAACAATGGGTTAAGTTGCAACCAAAATAAAGTCGTCAATAGTAATCCCGCCAAGACCGCTCCGCCAATGACGTAACGACGGTTTCCTCCTACCAGGCCAATTACGCCTACAAAACTGAGCATCCAGTAGGCGCCCGTTGTTGCAACACCGGCCCGAAAGCCTAATGGGCCGAATTCGTGAAAGCCCCCTATCATCAGCAGAATCGCCGCAAAAAATATGCCCAGCAGATGCAACAGCGCTCCTGTCAGTACAATGGGTTTGTAAGGATAGCCCGATTGAAAGGCCCCCTGCCACTGTTTAGCAACCAGTAAAGCCAGAATACCCTGCAAAGCCAGGGAATGCCCGAGCATGGCAAAAATAAAAGCCCCCAGGCTGATCCGGGCCAACTCCTCTCCTTTTCGAGCCCGTTGAAAGCTTTCCCACAAGCCTGCCATCCAAAACCCCAAAAAGGGAAGCAAGCCCAGGAAATTCCATAGGAAAAAACGCCCGGACCGGAATCCAACCACGAACCCTTGTCCATCAAAACTGAGCATATTCAATGCATAAAGTATCCCTGCAAAGGCAGGCCCTGCCAGCCAAGGCTGCAGCCGGATGAGGTTTTTCCCTTGAGGATGAGCAAAGTAAAGATAAATCGAAACGCCAAGCAGAAAGATAAGGGCGTTCATTGGCTGAACCCAAACAGCCAATGCCAATAAAAGATAAAACAATAGTTGCCATCCCCTTTCAGGTTGTTTCAAAAAACGGATCAAAGTGGCAAAAGCCAACCATTGAGTAACCATCGCCCAAACATCACCGGAAGCACACTTCGCCAGGTTGGGCATCAGCAAGGATGCTGCAAGGGCCAACAGTGTATAGAGGGTTGCCTGCCTGCCGAATATCTTTTGGCTTATCAACCAATACAGGGGCATCGCCAATAACAGCAGCAATGCGCCGGGCAAGCGAAACCAAAAAATGCCCAGGTTGTAAACCATAGATAGTACACCTTCATAAAGGCTGCCTTTACTCCCTCCCTGGCTTAACTGCCAAAAAATAAACGACTCCGGCCCATCCCATAAGGATGTAAAATCGTTCATCACCAAAAGATTGGCTAGAAACAAAATAGCGGCGACACCAATAAACAGGCGCTTCTGAATACTCATTCCGGATTCCGTTTTTTTTCTGTGCGCCCCAAAGATAGTGGAATTCCATGAGCCCTATTTTGCCGACTCCATAATAAACCGGACCTTAGCCTTATTCAAAAAACAAGGTTCTAACCTACCTTATCAGGATAAGCATGCTTCAGACCAAATCTGTCTTATTGGAATTGCATTATTTCCCCTGTATCCAGTATTTTTCCAAACTGGCCCATTACCCTTCCATTCACATAGAACAGCAGGAGCACTACCAGAAAGGAAGCTTCCGGAACCGCTGCCTGATCGCCGGAGCCAATGGCCCGCTTCGCTTATCCATCCCACTACAACAGGGGAAAAACGAACAACAAGGGATTCGGGAAGTGCGCATAGCGTATAAAGAACCCTGGCGGCAACAACATTGGAGCAGTATCCGGTCGGCTTATGGCAACGCTCCTTTTTTTGATTATTTTGCAGACCGGCTTCGGCCCTTTTTTGAGCTTCGTTATGATTTTCTTTTCGATTTGTGCTGGGAGCTACTGCAAACCCTGGCGGAACTGATCCAAATTGATGGAAACCTGATGCTTACGGAACAATACCACTCTCAAGCTGGAGCAGGCTGGATGGACCTTAGAAACAGTATCCACCCCAAACCGCACCGGAATACGCCGGACCAGAACTTTTATCCGGCGCCATACCCACAGGTTTTCGAAGAAAAACATGGCTTTTTGCCCAATTTGAGTATTTTAGATTTACTATTTTGCACCGGCCCCGAGGCCGCCATTGTTCTGGAAAGCAGCTTTGTGGAATTGGAATAGGAATATATGTTACTTTTTGATAACCTTTGTGTCGAAAACACAGGAAATTCCAAGAAAATACTTCCAACTTCCCGCTTCTGGCTTCATAAATAAAACAAGGTATCTGTGTCCAAGCTTATCAATCCGAACCTTCAGGCACTGCGCGCACAGGTCGAGGAGATCGTCAAAGACCTTCACGATTTAACGATTAAGATCGGGAACAGCGAGTTAGCCCAAACCGTCAGCGACCTGAGAAACCGTATCCACGAACCTTTTATGTTTGTTATCGTGGGAGAGGTTAAGTCTGGGAAAAGCAGTTTCATTAACGCCCTGCTGGATACCGGCCGGGAAATCACCAAAGTGGCGCCCCAACCCATGACGGATACCATCCAGCAGATTCTCTATGGGGAAGAAGAAGAAGTCATTATTCTCAATCCCTATCTGAAAAAGATCCTGCTGCCCATTGATATTCTGAAAGAGATCGCCATTGTAGATACGCCGGGCACCAACACCATCATAGAACACCATCAGGAGATTACGGAAAGCTTCATTCCTGCCTCCGACCTGATCGTCTTTGTGTTCGAAGCCAAGAATCCCTACCGGCATTCTGCCTGGCAATTTTTTGACTATATCCACTCCGACTGGCGCAAGAAGATCATTTTTGTACTCCAGCAAAAAGACCTGATGCCCGCCGAAGACCTGGCAATAACCCGGCAAGGGCTTGTCGAATACGCAGAGAAAAAGGGGCTTCCGAATCCCAGTATTTTTGCGGTTTCCGCCAAATTGGAACTGGAAGGAGAAAAAGAAAAAAGCGGATTTGAAGCTGTCCGGGAATATATCGCGAATCACATTACGGGCGGGAAAGCGCCCATTCTGAAATTGCAAAACAATATTGAAACTTCTCAGAATATAAATGAACGGATATTCAAGGGGCTTGAATTAAGGCAGGCGCAGTACGAAGCCGATGTGGAGTTTCGGTCAGATATTCATCAAACGCTGGAAGCCCAGGAAGGCAAAAGCATCAAACAGGTGGATGTCCTGGTTGAAAACCTGATCGCCGGGTATGACCGCATCACCCGCAAAAAAGAAGAAGAACTCAGCCATGGCCTCTCTTTCTTTTCCCTGCTAAAACGTTCCCTGTCCGCCGTTTTCAGCAAAAAGGCCTCTGCCAGAGAATGGCTGGAAGAGTTGGCCACCAGCCTGGAAACAGAACTGAACGACGAACTTCGCGCCAAACTCAATTCCGGCGTCGTCGACCTGGCTGACAGCATCCAGCAGATGGCTAAGATCATCGACCTGAAGATACGCAGCAGTAAAACCATTCTGCGCGACGACCATGAGTTGTTCAGCGATATCGCCGAAAAACGCAATAATGTGTTACGGGAATTACAGGAACAATTCTCCCGGTTTGTCAATCGAGCAGAGAATTTCACGGACCAAAGCCTGTTCCCGGATAAAAGCCCTATTTCCACCAATGTGGCCACAGGTAGCGGCCTTGCCGTCATAGGGATCGTATTGGCTGCCGTAGCGCAGGGCATGGTATTCGATATCACCGGCGGCATCCTTACGGCTATCGGCCTGTTGTTTGCGGGTATTTCGTCTCGGGTGAAACGCAAAAAGATCCTGGACGGTTTTAAGAGCGAGATTAACAAAGGCCGCGGAAAACTGGAAGAAGAAGTAAGCACTAACCTGAAGGCTTATATCCAGAACCTGAAAGTAAAGATCGAAGGTAATTTTGAAAAATTTGACCTCCTGCTGGAGAAAGAGAAAGAACAGATCGCCCGGCTTGGAGTTTTGCACCAAAGCATCACCGAACGGATTCAGGCTCTCGGGGAAATGCTCAGAAATGCATAGAGGCTAAAATGTCCAGCTGCCGGCCTTGCGCTTTGGGGCCTAAGCATGAAACCATTCTGGCCTGATCAGCGTCTTATACAATAAAGGCCAATTTTTATCCTTAAAAGAGGCGCCTTGAGCTAAAGAAATGTAATGGCGATTGGTATTCTGCTATTTTGGGCGCAAAAAAGACATCGAGCTAATGAAGAGTAAATATGTTGCCGGTATCCTTGCCTTATTTTTCGGCATATTCGGCGTTCATCGTTTTTATCTGGGCAAAAAAGGACTGGGGATTGCGCACTTCCTTCTGGCTATGGCCACAATTGGCATTACCACCGCTTCAAATGGGGAGGCGCCTCTTGTACTCCTGCCGTTGGTGCTGGGCTTTATCGACTCTATCCTTTTCTTTGCTATGCCCAGGGTCGATTTCGATGAAAAATATAATAACCCCGGCAGCAAAAAACAGTACCGGCGTGACTGGCAGCGCCAATACGAGCCAGCCTATGCCTCCCCTCCCCCTCCCAGCTATCGGGATTTCAAGCGAAGCGGCATAAAAAATTTCAGGGAATACCGCTTTGAAGAAGCTGCTGAAGATTTCGAAGACGCCCTCGACCTATCGCCGGGCGATCCCACGCTGCACTTTAACCTGGCTTGTACCTACTCTATGTTAAAGGCTGGGGAAAAGGCCTTTGACCACCTTGAAAAAGCAGTTGAATACGGATTTAATAAACTGGATAAGATTTACCAGCACGATGCATTGGCTTACCTGCGGGCCCTTCCACAGTTCGATGCCTTTGTCTCGAATGGCTTTCGGCGCCCCGCTGCTCAATTACCTTCTCCTGAGCCCAATATCCTGGAAGAACCGGCCAAACCCGGGAAAGCCTCTGCCGGCGATATCCTGGAACAGATCGCTGAATTGGGCGAACTTAAAGAAAGAGGAATACTGACCGAAGAAGAATTCAGCATGCAGAAAAAGAAATTGCTGGAAAGGAGTTGAGCTTAAAAAAAAACAGGCTTCCAGGGGCATCCCGAAAGCCTGTTTTTTACCCGCTTAGGAAAGTTTAAAACCTCGCCACAATTCCCACCATAGCATTGAGCCCAAATGTCGGATAGCGGAACCAGCGTTGCCGCTTGTTGTTCGCCAGGTTGTTCACCTGGACAAACCCACCTATATTTTTGGTGAAGAAATAATCAGCGCCAAGGCTGATATCAAAAAGGCCGTTCAGGTTCTGTGCATCTCCATCATCATTGAGGTAAGGGACACCATTTTCCAGAAAAAAATCACCCCTTATAGTCAATTTTTCCTCCATGGTTACATAGCGGGCGCCCAGGTTGACGGTCAGAGATGGGAGGTGCCAGGGCTTTGCTTCCCGGTCCAGAGAAAAGAAATTCTGGCTTACTGTACCCGTCAAGGTAAAGCCATCAAATAATGGCGCTGATACCGATGCCTTAATAGTGAAAATGCTAGCAGTATCGTAGAGCACATCGAAACGGGGAATGGTGTCATAAATATCAGGAAGCAGGAATAATGCCAGATTATCTATGGCCTTATACCCTACCTGCGCATCGTAGTCTATCCCTTGCACATTGCCCCGAACACCCCCATAATAGTAATAATAACTGCTGTTACGTACCTGGATGCGGGAAGAAATATAGGGATTGTAATCACTCAGGCTGCGGAAAGAATTCTTCTCCAACGTACCACTTGCCCCCACGTAAGCGCCGAGTACTCCATCCAGCAGTAAGGCAGATAATTCTACATCGGGAAAGAAAGAGAAATTGTCATCATGGGAGGCTATGTTGGCTCCCAGTTTTGCGGTGAAACTGCCGCCATGATAGGTGTAGGATGGCCTTAAGAAAAAGTTATTCAGGCTTTGGTTGGCAGTATCCTTGTATGCGGTAAAATCCGTTTCCAACTCTATGGTTAGAGGATGAGACCCATCAAACCATTTTGTGCCAGAAAACAACAGGTCAAAGCCATTTTCCCGGACGGCATAGTCGTCGTTCATTAAATAGAATTTCAAACCTGCATGGTAGTTAAAATCAGCTTCCGTCCTGGCTCCGTTAAAAATACTAGCATGCCCCTCGAAGATGTCAAACTTCTGCCGGACCTGTTCCGGTTCAAAGGAAAAGTTTTCGCCAAGGGCCTCGTTGAGATCGTTATAGCCATAAAAGTGAACTACATCAGAGGTATACCCCAGCCCACCATTTACCGAAAAACCCTGGTCAAAATGGTAGGTCCCGTCTGCTCCAACATTGGTATAGGAAAAGCGCTGGTTTTCTATCTTTTTATTGTTGTTAGCAGACAAATGCTTCGCCGACAAACCGAGATTAAAATTTTCTACACTGCTGATATTGTAAAAGCCCTCCCCCAGAAAAGCTAGAGGGAACCCTGCGCCAAGGCGGGCATAACCATCGTAGCGCTCCCCGGATTCTTTATCGGAAGGCATTGCCAGAGGGCGGATTTTGGGCGGAAGGTATTCAACTTCCAGAGAGCTGGAAGTAACCATATAGTCCTGGCGGCGAGTCGCTGTATCGAGCGGAGGCAATTCCGGATCGAGCCGGTAACGCTCTGCGTCCCCCAGTCGCGCTTCAAAGTTTTTAATGATATCCACTTGCTCGGAAGGAAGGTCCGGGTTCTGGGCATTCAAAATGAAGGGGAAGCCAGCGAGCAGCAAGAAAAAAAAGATATTTTTGAAGGCTTTCATTATTGTCTTTTTGTTTTGGTCTTCGATTAAACTGTATTGTTGTCTGCCAAAGCGCAGCCAGGCCTCAGTTTCCATCCTGCATTTCCAGTGTTTTCGGGTCCTGGTCTGTATTAAGACGGCTCGAACGGTTAAGCTGCGTATTAATGGCGGCCAGTTTTTGCCGGGCTTCCGCAACCACTGCAGCATCCTCATTATAATTTTCGAGTAATGCTTCAAGCGCAGCACGTGCGTTATACAGGTCTCCTTTTTCGGTCAGGACATCCGACAACAGGATCACACTTTTAGCAACCCAATAGGGATAAGCAGAGCTCTGTTTATTTGCCTCAATACACAGCCGCTGAGCCTCCTCCAGATTGCGCCGCAGGTAAAAAATATGGGCTTTCAGGTAACGGGCTTCGGCCGTCTGTTCGTTATCGCTCTTGAGGATCACCTCATTAAAAGCCGTCAATGCATTATCATAATCCTTTTGATCATAGGCAATCTTCCCCAGGTAAAAATTTGCAGTAGCTACCTGCAAAGTTGTTGCACTGGGGTTGGAAGCTACCTTTCGCGCCTGTTCCACTACCGCCTGGGTGCGTCCGATGCGATAGGCGCTTCGCAGCGCGCCCAGTTGGGCCTCGAAACGCATATCGGAGCTGGTTGCCGCTTCTTCCATTTTCACATATAAATCGTAGGCCTGGTTAAAATCCTGTTCGTGGTTGTAGGCGATAATAGCCGCTTTCTCCAAAGCTTTGAGGTAGTAAGGGCTTGATCCCCGTTCCACTACAGTTTCATAGTCTTTCAGTGCTTCGGTATACTGTTTCAGCACACTATACGATTCTCCCCGATGATATAGAGCCTGCAGGCTGTAACTGCCCTTTGGAAATTTGCGCAGATAATCCGTATAGGACGTAACGGCACGTTCATAATTGGCATTTTCGAACTGGGCTTCTGCCGCGCGGAAGTTTATCGAATCACGCACTTCGCTTTCCACATTTCCCCGAACAGTTTCCAGGAAAGAAAAGTAATCATCGGCGCGGCCGAGGTCATCCACGTATATTTCTTCCAGAGCAGCCAGGGCCAGGTTGGCCTCATTAGGTTCGGGATTACTGGAGAACACTTGTTTATAATAGTTTATCGCCCCATCCAGGTTGCCCTGGGAATAGCTGATCAGACCAAGGCGGATGAGGGCTTTCGGAATCAGTTCCGATTTACCCAGGAAGCGCCGCAACAGTTCCTTGAGCGGTTCGGCAGCCTTACTGAATTGGCCGATTTCCTGGTAGGTACTTCCCATTGCCAGAAGTGCGTCATCAGCATAGCCCGAGTTGGGGAATTCTTTCGAAAGCCTTTCCAGCGCCAGCAGTTTATCGGATGTACGCCCCAGAAGCCCTTCGATGATAGCTTTTTGATAGAGCGCATAGTCAAACCCGGCATATTGCTTGCTAATAGCTTTGTCGTAATATTCCACTGCTTTAAGGTAAAGATTGCGTTTGAACAGGCAATCACCAGCCCGAAGAATGGCATCTCCCAGAACCTGCTGCTTCACCTTTGTACTTCGGATAAAAGGCATGTTGCGTTCGATTCCGGAAACGGCATCCTGAAAAAAGCCAAGGGCCGCTGCGTAATTTTCCTGCTTGAGATAATTGTACCCTTGTGTGTAATTGGCGGTGAAAATAGAGGACTCATCCGGTAGGTTGCTCAGGGTCTTTGCAAGGGTCAGAAATTGTCCGATCAGCCGAATACTGGCATCGTAGGCGCCTTCCCGGTGAGCGATATCGCCCAGCCAGTATATGGTCAATGCCCGGGTTGAAGCATCGATGGAATAATTCAGTGATTTTTCAAAGCTCTGTTTGGCTGCAGCCTGTTCGCCGTTTTGCAATAATTGCAGCCCCCGCAGGTAGGATACTTTCTGATAGGTTTCCTGAAGCTGTGGCGTTTTATTCGGGATATTGTCCAATATAGCCAGTGCCTGCTGGTAATCGCGATAGCTGAGAAAGATATCGCTCATAAGCGCCTGGGCCTGCACGTAGTAGCGAGATTGGGGCCGCAATTCCTGCAGGGCGTTAATGGCTTCCCGGGGGTCCTTCAGCTCATACGACAATTTAGCGTAATTCCACAAGGCGTCTTCCTGAATAACAGGGTCATAAGCCATCCGTTTGGCGTTGCCGAAAGCGGTGCGGGCCGAAACCCGTTGGTTTTGCTTCAGATAAGAGTCGCCAAGGATGAACATAGCATTTTGTCCAATTTCTGAGTCGATAGTTGATAACTCCTGCAAATATTGGATGGCCTTGCCATAGTCCCCTACCTGATAATAGGTATAGCCGATCTGGTAGAGTTCTTCTTCCCGCAGCTTACCGGATCGCTCGGCATAATATTGAAGGTGAGGCAGCGCCTTGGTGTATTGTTTCTTCTCGAAGTAGGACTGCCCTAACAATTGGCGGATCTCCTTTTCATTGCTAATGTCGGGGTCTTTAAGCCGGGGTTCTGCATAGGCAATCAATTCATCAAAACGACGTTCGGCGAAGTAGATCTGCGCCAGGTAGTATGGGATGTGGCGCTTATAACGCTTATTCCGTTCCACTACCTTAAACTGAGCGATGGCATTATCGTAGCTACCATCAAAAAAATAGCACAAGCCCAGGTAATAGTTGGCAGGGTCCCGATACTCGCCTTCCAGGTCCTTGATTTCACGGAAATTGTTTTTCGCCTGGGCAAAATTCTTGGTGACAAACTGGGAATAGCCCAACTTGAACTTAACCTCTGTTTTTTGCTCCCGGCTCATCCCGGATGTAGGCGCCTTGGAAAAATAATCAATGGCCTTGTCGTACTCCCGGGCTTCATAATAATAATTAGCTACTTCGATCAGCGCCTGGTTTGACAAAGGGCTGGGAGCATATTTGCGCACAAAATCCAGGATGAGCTTTTCCCCGTCAGGTGCACCGAGGCGCACCGCACAACGGGCAAAATTGAGTTCCGCTTTGGTACGGAGCAAAACCGCTTCTGGTTCATTGACTGGCTGTAACAAGTTCAACGAACGCTGAAATTCCTGTTGAGCCAATCCGTAAACTCCCTGGTCAAAAAGGGAAAGGCCTCTTTTGTAGGCTTCATTTGCTTCGGTGTAAACGGTGGTTTGTTGCGCTATCAGCGGGAGGAATGGAAGGCTTGCCACCAGGATCAGGGCAATTCTCTTTAGCATTGTAATGTTTTTTTTAGTTTTTATCGCAACCTCAAACCCAGGGCCTGGGCGATGAACTGGTACCCGTTTGAACGTCGGGCCGCCGGGAAAGCTTGTTCCTGGCGAAACGAATTTATGAAAAAATTTAACTTTTGTGTCGCTGTATAGGTGAACCTTTAGGCCCATAGGCGGGGGTAGTGCACCACGCCCTTACTCTATCCCCTCCACTACGGCTCCTGTCCTTTTCAAGACTCAAACTCCAGGACAGCTTCCTCTATAATGTCACAGCATTCATTCAGTTGGGCTTCTGTCATGACCAGTGGGGGGGCAAAGCGAATGATATTGCCGTGGGTGGGTTTGGCCAGCAATCCGTTTTCCGCTAGTTTAAGGCAGATGTTCCAGGCCGTGTCTCCTTCCGGATCGTCATCAATAACGATGGCGTTGAGCAGGCCTTTACCTCTTACCAATTCAACCAGGGTGGACTTTTCCACCAGGTTTTGCTGCATCCGTTTGCGGAAAATTTTACCCAGCTTGTCTGCATTTTCAGCCAGGTTCTCGTCCCTCACCACCTGCAAGGCTTCCATGGCAACCGCACAAGCCAAAGGGTTGCCTCCGAAAGTGGAGCCATGCTGCCCGGGTTTCAGGGTAAGCATGATCTCATCGCGAGCCAACACTGCTGAAACCGGGAAAACACCCCCTGAAATCGCCTTACCCAGAACAAGGATATCCGGCAGGATACCTTCGTGCTCGCAGGCCAGCAACTTACCGGTGCGCGCAATGCCGGTCTGTACTTCATCGGCGATAAACAAGGCATTATGCTGCCGGCACAGTTCAAAAGCTTTGCGCAGGTAGCCATCATCCGGCACAAAAACACCGGCTTCACCCTGAATAGGTTCAACCATGAAACCCGCAACATGCGGATCCTTCAAAGCTGATTCAAGCGCCGAAAGGTCATTGTAGGGGATGATAATATAGCCCGGCATATAGGGCCCAAAGTTGCGGGTAGTATTGTTGTCGGTTGAAGCGGAAATTGCTGCCAGAGAACGGCCCCAGAAATTGCCGGCAACAAAAATAATCTTGGCCTGGTTGGCAGGAATGCCTTTCACTTCATAAGCCCATTTTCGGCAGAGCTTGACCGCTGTCTCACAGGCTTCCACTCCTGTATTCATGGGCAATGCCCGATCGTAGCCAAAATACTGGGTGATGAATTTTTCAAAGGGGCCAAGCATGTCATTGTAAAAGGCCCGTGAGGTCAACGTCAGGCGATGGGCCTGTTCGGTGAGCGCTCTGATGATGCGCGGATGGCAGTGGCCCTGGTTGACAGCTGAGTAAGCAGATAGAAAATCGTAATATTTCTTTCCTTCCGCGTCCCAGACGTGAACGCCTTGCCCCCGGGACAATACCACCGGCAAAGGATGGTAATTGTGCGCCCCATAGCGGTCTTCCAATTGCATCAGATTTTGGGAGGAAAGTGCGGTTTCTTGTAGCATGGTTAGGAGTTTTTTTCATCCAAATGAGCACTTAGGCCCTGATTTCAGTGGATGATACAATGATAGCACCTTTTTCGGTCATTTCCTTGACTGCCTGCTCAGAATCTCCTTCCTGAAGGTTGATAGGACGGCATCCGTCGAGAATCAGAAAAGTTGCAAACCCTAGCTCCAGCGCGTCCAGCACGGTATATTTCACGCATTGATCCAGCGCAAGCCCCAGGATAAAAACTTCACGAACCCCCCTTTGCTTCAGAAACTCCCCAAGGCCGGTAGATCTCAGATGCCCATTGTCGAAAAAACCGCTGTAACTGTCAATGGCAGGGTCCGTCCCTTTCACAAACACTCTTTCAAAATTGGAAGTATCGAGCCCTTGTACAAATTCTGCTCCAAAGCTGCCCTGTACACAGTGCATGTGCTGAAGGACTTGCTCCCTGGCATTCAGCTGAATGACATCTCCAGGCCGGCGCCATAAATGGTTGGCGGCAAAAGCACCGTGGTTAGCTGGATGCCAGTCCTGGGTAGCCACAATGAGGTCAAACTTTTTAATCACTTCATTGGCAACCGGCACGACTTCATTGCCTCCATTTATTTCCAGGGCGCCACCCGGACAGAAATCATTTTGAATATCTACGACAATCAATGCTCTCATATCAGGCTTGTTGTTGCTATGGTTTAATAGGCCAGCACCTGAACCGACGGCGCCTCTGAGCCTAC
Organism: Lewinellaceae bacterium; assembly: GCA_020636215.1. Classification (GTDB taxonomy): domain Bacteria; phylum Bacteroidota; class Bacteroidia; order Chitinophagales; family Saprospiraceae; genus JACJYE01. The sequence goes on along the minus strand of JACJYG010000009.1, from coordinate 92,408 downwards.
CTTGAGAATGCCTTCGAGGCGTTGTTTGTTTATTTCACTACCCTTCCCTCTAGCCCAATGGACCAGAAAAGTGGGGGGTTGGACTAAAATAAAGCTGTCTTTCAACTCCCTCATTTCCGGAGCATAGCGAATGGATTCGATCTCTTCCGGAAAAACTTCCCGCGCTAATAGAAGTGTTTTGGCAATGCGGGCGGAATCTAGCTGGGCGTCGAGCAATTCGCCTTGTAAGACTTCATTTTGACGAGTAGCCTCTTCTGCCGCCCGGCGCTCGGATTGCATCATAGAGACGACCTCTCTTTTTTGTTCCTGCAACAAGTTTTTGAGGTCTTCCATCCCTAGTTCTGCCTGCATAGGAAACAACAGTACCGGCTTGTGCAGGTCATATTGCTTAGATAACAATTGCTCGTAATAGGCAATTGAATCTTCCGGTATCTTTCGGCCCAGCAATTGCAGGATCAATTTATTGGTATCCGGGCTAATACGCGTAAGATCATGTTTTATACAGGCCTCGGGAAAATAATCCGCGATGAACCGGGCGGCCTCATTTTTATCCTGTTGCAGTAAATATAATTGATACAGGATACGGGCGCTTGGAAGCACCACTACCAGGCTAAATAGAATAATGAGAATGCGATTTCGCCGGGCTTCCTTGGCGTCCACATGAGATTTAAGCGGAAAGCCCAGAACCCGAATGATCACGAAAGCTGTGAGCGCAATAAAAAAGGAGTTTAAAAAAAACAGATAAAATGAGCCCCCAATAATTCCCCAGGTTTGGGAAATCGCCTGTTCGAATGCTTGCGGAGAGACGCTCCCTGATTTCAGGTAAAGTTCAATGAGTTCTGCCAGGCCGAAACCAGTTACACAAAGGGGAGGCATCAAAGCAGTAGCAATGGCTACCCCCGGAATAGCGCTCGTCTTGTCTTTTCGGGTTGTGGAGATAATACCCGCCAGCCCCCCAAAAATAGCAACCAGCCCATCGAGGACGGTGGGCGAAGTCCGGCTTTGAATTTCAGAAGTCACCTGTCCAAAAGGGGTAATAAAGAAATAGAAAGTGCTGGTTACCAAAGCGATTACAATCGCAATGGCAAAGTGTTGCAGAGCGACCAGTAGCGTATCTTTGTCATTGATCCCAACGCCCAGCCCAATGCCAAGAATCGGAGACATTAGCGGAGAAACCAACATGGCGCCGATAATAACAGCAGGAGAATTGAGGTCGAGGCCCAGGGAGGCGATCATGATAGAGCAGCCGAGTAGCCAGGCATTGGCGCCTCGCATCCGTTTGTTGGTCTTTATTGCCACGATCGTCCCCTCCCGGTCGAGGCCTTCCTGCAGATTCAGCAATTCGTGGAACCAATTGCGGATGGCCATTCCTAATTCCTTTAGCAGGCTTCCAATGCTATTAGCTTTGGAAGGCCTTATTTCGTTGGGGCCTTTCTGCTCACTCATTGAAACAATGTTTGGCAACGATCAAAAGAAAACCTGCTTTTTACATCAGGCGCCCATCCTGCATTTCCAGGCAGCGGTCGCTCATGGCGGCAAGTTCCTTATTATGGGTTACGATAATAAACGTCTGTTGGAAATCGCGCCGCAGATTAAACAAGAGCTGGTGTAATTCCTGAGAGGAAGCGGAATCAAGGTTGCCGGAAGGCTCGTCGGCGAATACGATTGCCGGTTGGTTCATCAGGGATCTGGCCACGGCTACGCGTTGCTGCTCTCCACCGGATAATTGAGCTGGCTTATGAGATAAGCGCGCTGATAACCCAAGGTAATCCAGTAATTCCCGGGCGCGTTCCCGGGCTTTATTTTCCGGCTGGCGAGCGATAAGGGCCGGTATGTAAGTGTTTTCCAGAGCCGTAAACTCCGGAAGAAGATGATGGAACTGAAAAACGAACCCAATATTGCTATTTCGGAAACCCGCCATTTTTTTTGCGCCCATACGGGAAACATCCTCTCCATTGATCAGGAGCTGGCCTTCGTCCGCCAGGTCCAAAGTCCCTAAAATGTGCAATAAAGTACTTTTTCCGGCCCCGGATTTGCCCATAATGGAGACCACCTCTCCCTTCTGCACTTCCAGGTTAACCCCCTTCAACACATGAAGCTTTCCGAATGATTTATGAATGTTTCGCGCCTGAATCACAATTTCACTTTTAAGAATGCAAGGCCAAAATTAAAAAAAAACAGGACAGGAAGGCCTGCCCTGTTTCCATAAACAGTAATTCTTTACCGCTACCAGAAATACCCAACCACAATTGCTGTCGTAATCAGCAACAGAACAGCCAGGATACGGTAGTTCTTATACCAGGGAAGTTCTTTTAATTCTTCTGTCTCGATCGTATACATGCCTTTGTTCCAGGTATATTCTTCCACTTTCTTCTCGTCGGGTTTCGGCGTCGCCAGGCTGATCACGATATGAATGATCAAGCATGCCAAAAAGAGGAAAAAGGCCATGTGCAGAAAATGGATATCAGTAAGGAAAGCTGCCCAGGCCGGAGCTTCCGTGCCCGCTGCGGCTGCCTGAGTGGAGAGCACAGACGCCACTACTAAAAAAAGCGCCAATACAAAACCGGAGATCAGGCTATAGAAAGCGCCATGGGAATTGGCTCGTTTCCAGAAAAGGCCCAGGATAAAGACAGATACTACCGGCGGGCAAATAAATGCCAGTACGGTTTGGAGGTACAACCAAAGGGTATCTGCGATCTTATCGATCTGAGTCGCCCAGAGAGAAGCCAGGACGACCAGTATCAGGGTCACGAATTGGCCCACTCTAACCAGCTGCTGGCTGGTCAGTCCCTTCCGAAGGGTCTGTACAAAATCCATAGTGATCAAAGTGGATGCGGAGTTGAAAGTAGCAGAAACACTCGACATCATGGCCGCCAGCAAGCCCGCCAGCACGAGTCCCAGTATGCCTTTCGGCAGCAGGCTAAACAACAAGACCGGGTAGGTCATATTCGGACAGTCTCTGAGGTTAGTGCAGATCTCTCCGCCAGGCAGTTGGTAGTTGAGAAAGGACAGGTCGAGGTCAGAATACAATAAGATGGCCACCGTTCCGGGAAGAACCATGAAGAAGATCACCGGTAATTTTAGCAGGCCGGCAAATAAGGCGCCCCAGCGGCCATGGTTGAGGTCACGGGCGCCCAGTACCCGCTGGACCATGAACTGGTTGTTGGCCCAAAAATAAAAACCCAGGATAGGCGCCCCCACCAGCAAGCCGGTCCACGGCATAAATGAATCGTTTGCAGGCCGGATCAAACTGAGGACCTCTTCGGCATTTTGTAATCGAATTCCCGGAGTAGCTTCCACGAGTTGCCCCTTTGCGGCCATATCGTTCAGGCCGGAAATAAAGGCGCCCCACCCACCGACCTGGTGAAATGCAAAGTAAGTGAGCAAGATCGAACCAAAAAGTAAGAGAATGGCCTGTATCACCTCGGTCTGTATCACAGAATTGAGCCCGCCTGGAATGGTGTAAGCCGCTGCGGCAAAAGCCAGCAGGACGATAATCAGCCAAGCCGGAAGGCTGGGAAACATAATCTTCAGCACGATGTTGCCGACATACAAGCCCGCAGCCGTATCGATGAGTACATTGCCGATGATAGTGATAAAAGAAAAATAGTATCTGGACCGGCTGTCATAACGCCGTTCCAGAAACTCCGGCATGGTATATACCTTGGAGCGCAGATAGAAGGGCAGAAAGAAAATGGCGAAAAACACCAGAATGACCGCCGCCAACCATTCGTAGTTGTAGACGTGCGTATTTGTCTTGAATGCGTCGCCAGCCAGGCCAACCAGCGTAGAACTGGAAATATTAGCTGCAAAAAGAGAGATGCCGACAATCGGCCAGATCATGTTCCTGCCTGCAAGAAAATATTCTTCTGAAGATTTTCGCTTGCCGTGGTACAAACCATAGGCAATGATCAGTATCGCGTAAAGCACCATAATACTAATGTCGAGGGCGCTCAATTGAAAATGCTTCATTATGTCAAGTTGGTTTGGTTAGTTTTTCATACACTGTACCGGGTAAAAATATGTTATTTATGGCTATAAAAGCGCCGGAAGATTTGGAATTTTTAAAAAAGGGCAGCATAAACAGGAAGTATATTTAAAAAGAGCAGGAAACCAAACAAAAAGAGCGAAGTCAAAAACGCTTCGCTCTTGTAAGAAATCACCCGACTGTTATTATGAAGGATTTATTACCCTTCAAAAAATACTACCATTTATCTGAAACTGCCTTACACAAAAATATTCGATTTTGAGATTGGCAGTTTGTGAAATAACATTTTGCTGATTAGAGTAAGGCAAAAATACAAAATCGAACACAAATGTTAAAATAATCTTAATTTTTTTAACATTTCTTTTAAGCTTTTACACCTTCCTGACAAAGTAAAGTGGGCAATAATTCCTTTATTTAAAACCGAATACGCTCGTGATTAGTTCTTGCATATTTTTGATTTTCAATAGCCTTCATTTGCCGAAACAATTACAGATCTGCTCTTTGCACCAGCTTGTAGCCCAGGAAAAGGAAAATACCTGAATACACAATTGTCGTCACCGCTGCCTCAACAGGACTCAGAAAGAGGCTGAACCCATAACTGGAGAGGAATTCATCCGCCATCTGGGTAAACGGCAATGGGGTAAGGTCTTCCACCGCATTCATGGGGTAGAAATGCATACTTCGGTGCTTCCACAACTGCATATGTACGCCCCAACGCAGAATAGATTCCAGGAACATGATATAAGAAAGATAGAGAAAAAGCGCGATGCCCGTACGTTTGATCCAGAAACCCAGCAATGCTCCGAAACTCATATATCCGAAACACATCAGGAAATAACGGGGAATAAACCATGCATTCTGCACTACCTTATGCCAATAGATTGCGGGAGTATTGAAATACCCAATCAGCAAAGCGCAAAGGGTGTAGTAAACGGTAGCAAATGTGCTAATAGCAAGCAAGAGGTAGAGCTTGGCTAAAAAATATTCTTTCCGGCTCAGTCCGGTAATAATGTTCTGCCGCATAGTGCGGTAGCTGTATTCTGTTGTTATGGTTATGATGGAAAGGAAGCCAAAGAAAAAGAAGCAAAGCCAGTTGCCGACATAAGCCAGCCATTCCCAAACGGTCGGGAAGATAAACAGGACTTCATTTGTCATCATTGGCGGAGGCAATTCCGGGATCCGCTTTCCCAGGAGTAATAGCGTGGGCAACAATACCAGATAGAAAGCAATGAATATCCGGAAAGCCGTAAGCTTATTTAATTTTTTCCATTCCAGCTTGAGCAAGAAGAACATGTTGGTTTTCAGTTTGGTGGTAAGCATTAGGATTCCCGGGAGGTGATGGCTAGGAATTCCGATTCCAGGCTTTTTTTGACCACTCTGAGGTGGGATAATGCAATCCCATGTTCAAAGGCCAGGCGGTTGATGGTTGATGCCGACACCTCTTCTCTAAGATAGAGCAGAAGGTGTCCGTTTTTTTCTTCGACTTGCCGCACCAGTGGATGTTTCCGTAGTAATTCACCCAAGCTGGCAGGGTCATCGGCCCCAACCTCCACTACCATATCGTCGCTGATAATTGCGCCCACCGTGCCAGTGGCCAGCAATTTTCCATTTTTGATAATGGCCACATGCGAACATACTTTCTCCACCTCGTCGAGAATATGGCTAGCCATAATAATCGTTTTTCCCATGCCGGCGATTTCCTTAAGGGTCTGCCGCACCTCTGCAATCCCTTGCGGATCGAGGCCATTGGTTGGCTCATCAAATATCAGTACCTCCGGGTCGCCTACCATAGCCGCTGCGATGGCCAGGCGTTGTTTCATGCCCAGCGAGTATGTCCGAAACGGGGAATGTCGGCGTTGGTACAGGTTCACCATTTCCAGCAAGGGCGTTATACGGGGTGAAGCTATCTTTTTAATATGGGCAATGATCTCAAGGTTTTCAACAGCGTTGAGATAGGGATAGAAGTTGGGGGTTTCCAGCAGCGCCCCTATGTGCCGCCGATGGCCCTGGCCATATTGGCCATCAAACCACTGAAATTCCCCAGCATTGGAATGGATAATGCCCAGCACGATGCCCAGCGTTGTAGTCTTTCCGCTGCCGTTGGGGCCTAAAATGCCAAACGACATGCCTTTTTCCACTTCGAGCGTTAGGTGCTCTATGGCAGTGATCTTGCCGTATCGCTTCGTAAGCCCCTGAATTGAAAGGATGCTCATTGGTTCCAGGTTTTGGATGCGTCTAAATATACGGGCAAACTTGCCGGTAGCCGAAGCTTACTTGATCAACTTACCCAAATTGTAGATAAACACTGGAGCCGGGCCCGCAGCCGCCCGCCCCCCTTCTCTTTGCATCGGCATAATGATACACGGGCAATGCGATCGCATAGGCGCCGAAAGCCAGGTAACGAGCCTGGAACAAGCCCGGCCACTGCCTACTGACAACCTACCTGCCTCCCAATCCATAAGGGCTGAACACCAGCCAGATTATGAGGATCGCGGCAATCAGCAGTATGGTCAGCCAGAAATCTTTGTTGCCGGGCCCAAAGCCGGTAGCCTTGTCCTCCGGTTTTTCGTAGGTCACATTCTTAAGCTTTTCAGGTGGGTCCTGAGGCTTCAAGAGGCTCATTACCACCATTACCACAGCGGAAATGACAAAAAGGACAATTGCAAAATGCAGGAAATTGATGTCGGCAAAATAATAGAGAAAGGATCCTTCTGTTAAATGGCCAACGTTCTTCTGAAATTCAAGGAAGAGCCTAAGCCCTCCGAGAACGAAGCCCGTCCATAGAGCCCAGATAGCTCCATTAGAGTTGATGCGTTTGACAAACAGGCCCAACAAGAAAGCCGCAGCAATGGGTGGAGAAATGTATGCCTGTATGCTTTGAAGGTATTTGTAGAAACTGCTGCCCTCCATCATAGTACGCATAAATGGGATCCAGGCCAAACTGATGCCGACCAGCACCACCGTTGCCACCTGCCCAATATTAACCAGTTCCTTTTCGGTGGCCGCCGGCCGCCAGCGTTTATAAAAATCGATCGTAAACAAAGTGGAGCAGGAGTTAAAAACCGAAGAAAGCGAACTCATCAACGCAGCCAGCAGGCCTGCCAATACCAACCCTTTCATTCCGGATGGCAGGAAATCAGTGATCATAGCCGGTAGTGCTTTGTCTGGGTCACCCTGCAGATTCAGGAGGTTTTCCTGAGAAAGGGCAAAAGCGATCACGCCTGGAATGACAAATATGAACAGCGGTAATAACTTCAGGAAACCACCAAACAACGTTCCTTCCCGGGCATTGGCAATATTTTTGGCCGACAATACCCGCTGCACAATGAACTGGTCCGTGCACCAATACCATACTCCGAGGATCGGCGCACCAAACATAATGCCCGTCCAGGGGAAATCAGGGTCTGACATCGGACGCCAGAGGTTGAAAAAGCGAGCATCAGTGCCTGCCCCGGCCGTTTCTACCACCTTCATCATTCCGCTCCAGCCTCCCAGGGCCTCCAGCCCAAAAAAGGTAACGGCCAGTGCCCCAGCCACCAACACGAACATCTGCATCATATCAGTGTATACTACTGCCCGCAACCCTCCAAAAGCGGTATAAACGCCAGTTGCGAGAACCACTACGACCGCTCCTGTCCAGAATTCCACTCCCATAACCTCAAATACTAATGCACCGGCAAAAATCGTAATGGAAATTTTAGTCAGCACATAAGCCAGGATGGATACAACAGAAAGGTAGTTTCTTGCTGCGGGGGAATACCGGCGCTCCAGAAATTCCGGCATGGTGAAAACGCCGCTTTTGATATAAAATGGCACAAATACCCAGCCCAGCAGGATGAGTATCAGCGATGCCAGCAATTCGAACTGCGCTGCCGGCATGTCCCCCCGGGCGCCGGAACCAGCCAGCCCAACCAGGTGCTCTGAGCCGATATTGGATGCGAAAAGAGAGGCCCCGATTACAAACCAGCCGAGGTTTTTTCCTCCAAGGAAGTAATCCTGTGAACCATAATTGTGCGCCTTTGACCGACGCTCTTGAATGGTCACCCAGGCGGCCAGCAGGAAAACGACAAGGAAGTAGGCTAAAATAATCAGCAAGTCAAGTACACTGAGGGAGGATAACATATCCGTAGTTTTTTGTTGGCTTTTTCAGACTTTCTCAATTAGTGTGAAACTCACAATAATCCGTCAAAGTAAGATAAAATTCCAAATTTTAGTCACTACCGGGATAAGAAATTGCCAGAGGCCTTAAACTATGCAACATTCTTTGGAAAGGGAAAATGGGCATTATGCCAGCTCGTCGTTGAACTGCTTTAACGTGTTGTTCAACGACTAATTTTGCCAGGCATCCTGGCATGCCCTACTTTGCCGGCAGAATCAAAAATGGGAAAAATGAAAAAAACACTGATTTTCGCAGCATCCACAACGCTTCTATTATTACAGAGTTGTATTCCATCCATTTACCCACTTTACTCAGATGATACGGTGGTCTTTCAGAAAGAAGTACTGGGTTCCTGGAGAGCAGATAATACAGCTTGGATATTTGAAAAGGCAGAAGATTCAGCCTACAAACTAACTTATAAAGATGAGGATGAAGAAGCCACCTTTGAGGCCTATATGGTAAGGCTAGGGGAAAACTATTTTTTTGATTTTTTCAATCTTACCCCAAAATATGAAGATACGGACGCTTTTCCTATAGCCCCCTTAATCCGTACCCATTCTTTTGCCAGGGTGGAGTTAAAGGGGAATCAAATGGCCGTCTACTTTTTCGACCCCACCTGGCTCGAAGGCCTGGTCAAACAACGCAAAATCCGAATTAAGCATGAAACCACAACCAATGGTGAAATCGTGCTTACTGCCCCTACCCGCGACCTACAGGAATTTGTAAAAAAATACGCTGGGGAGAAGGAGGCCTTCGCCGATCCCAGTATCTTTGAGAGGCAGTAAGGCTATGAAGGATCGTGTATTTCAAATACTACAACAGAGATGGCTCCAGCACCTGGCGTTCTGGGCCCTCTCTTTCTACGTCCTCACCCGTCATTTTGCTTATGAAGAAGAAATTCATAAGGTCGACCTGATCTATACCCTACTCTTTCATCTGAGCCTTTGGCTGGCGGTTTACCTCAACTTATTGCTTTTGATTCCCAGGCTATTGCGGTCCAACCGAATAATTTTATACCTCTTCTCTGTTGCTATCGAATTGGCCGGCGCCAGTGTATTCAACTGGTTGACCTTCCAATATCTGGCCGATTGGCTATTCCCGGGCTATTATTTTATATCCTACTTTGAATTTTGGGACATTCTACAGTATATCCTGGTTTATGTCGGCCTCACCACTTTGTTGAAGTTGTCTAAAGGGTGGTTCCAGTTACAAAGACAGGAAAAAAGGATCAGTCGCCTGGAACGCCAGAAGGTAGAAGCCGAGCTCAAAGCACTGAAAGCTCAGATCGACCCTCACTTTTTGTTCAACAGCCTGAACAGCCTGTACAGCCTGGCGCTGGAAAGGTCCGGCCGGGTACCCGAAGCCCTGCTCCGCCTGTCCGAATGTATGCGGTATATGTTGTACGACTGCAGAAAAAACATGGTCTCCCTGGAAAAGGAATTGGAATACATTCGGAACTATATTGAACTTCAAAAGCTCAGGTTGGAAACAACAGTATCCATTTCAATGAAAGTTAGTGGGGAGCCGGAAGGCAAACAGATAGCCCCATTGCTTTTCATCCCATTTATTGAAAATGCCTTTAAACATGGGCTCAAAGGAAAAGGGCAATTGCCTTCCGTAGCCATTGCCATTCAAATTGAAGAAAAAGGCTTGCATTTCCTTGTCGAGAACACCTTGGGGGAAGAACGGGTAGGCATACCAGCTCCAAGTCATGGTATCGGCCTCAAAAATGTCCGCCAGCGGCTTCAGCTGCTCTACCCCAATCGGTTCCAAATGCTGGCTGCCCCTTTGGATGGGCGATTCCGGGCCGAACTGCAAATTGAAAAATTATGAGCATCACCTGTTATATTATAGATGACGAACCGCCTGCCATTAGAATATTAGAACACTATATTGGCCAAGTTCCACAGTTGGAGTTGCTGGGTAGCGCCACTGATCCATTGGAGGGTATGCAGGCAATACAGAAAAAGAAGCCTCAGTTATTGTTTCTCGATATCAATATGCCGAAGCTTTCGGGTATCAGCTTGCTGAAAACCCTGCCGGAATCCCCAATGGTTATCTTTACAACTGCCTACCCGGAATATGCGTTAGAGGGCTTTGATCTGGAAGCCATAGACTATTTACTCAAACCCTTTCCATTTGAACGCTTTCTGAAAGCGGTGAACAAGGTGCAGCGGCTTTTCAATTCAGAAGGGAACAACAAAACCGTCCCTTACTTCCTATTCCTGAAAGTAGACCGCCGCTTGTTCCGAATTCCCTATGAAGAAATCATCCTCTTGCAAGCCTACGGAGATTATGTCAAGCTTTACACTACCACCCAGACACTTCTTCCCAAAATCACCCTGGCTCAGTTAGAACAAGAACTGCCTGCCTCCCTTTTTATTCGTACCCACCGGTCTTACATCATCTCACTGGCTCACCTGAAATTCCTCGAGGGGAACTACGTACAAGTTGAAACGCATAGGGCTCCAATAGGACGAGCATTTCGGGAAGCTTTGCTGGAACACATTGGCCCTCGATAAACATCCCGGTTTCTAGCCGGGCGATTTTTTCAAAAAAACTTCATTTATCATATAAGATTTTTATCTTTATATCGTTTCAGAGACAACTCCCCGTTTTTATCCGAAGCTCCTCGCCAAAGGAGCCGTTTCCCAGGCATATCCAAACCATTGACATAAGCAATACGCACACCTTACATACTATGGGATAATTGGGCCGCTCCTATCCTCCCCCTCCCCTTCGATGGAAAAGCCCAGTATTTAGATTCTTTTTGTCCTGAGAAACCAATCAATACCCCCTGTACCAAAATAGTAAGGCATTGTAGTGTATTAACCGATTATATTCCAAAACCGATTATTATGAAATCTCGATGGACACCCATTCGGGGCTACCGCCTGTTGCCCCTTTTGCTATTTCTTTTTTCCTATGGCCTATCTTCTGCACAGGACCCTTCTTTTTCCCAGTTTTACGCCAACCGCATCTATCTCAACCCGGCCTTTGCGGGACTGGAGCCTGGCATTGGTGTTTCGGGCGTTGCCAGAATGCAATGGGCCAGAGTAGACAATGGTTTCCGCACCTATGGCTTTTCGGCGGAGATGCAAGTGCCGGCGGCGCGGCTAGGGCTTGGGTTGCACCTGCTAAACAACACCGAAGGCCTTGGCCGCCTGGCCACCAATCAGGCAGGCCTGGTGTTGTCCTACACTATTCCCGGGCGAAACGACAATCTGCATTTTGGCATGGAGGGGCGGCTGGTACAAAAATCACTGGACTGGGATCCCTTAGTTTTTTCCGATCAGCTCGACCCGGTGTATGGAGTAGTCAATGCTACCAGCGTCGTTCCTGTTTTTGACCGGGTATTTTTTGGAGATTTTGACTTTGGGATGGTGTGGCGCCATGAAGGTGGATTTGGCCAGGGCAAGCGCAATGCCAGCCGGGTGCGGAGCCACCTTGGGCTGAGCTTCCACCACCTCCCCTATCTGGTAAACCGCTCGGCCCGCGGCAACGATTCCTTTCTCAACCTTGATACCAGAGTCGCCCCTCGCACTACCTTCCACGGTGGGATGATCATTCCTATTACTATTTTTCGAGGCGCCGGCATGGATATTTCCTTTTCTCCAAATTTCAAGCTGGACATGCAAGGGTACAAATTCCTTAGTTTCAAGGAAAATATGACAGTAGGCACCCTGGGCCTGTATGGGTTGGTCAGTAATTTCTACCTCGGCGTATTGTATCAAAACCGCGTTTTCCTGCCCAATGCGTTTCACACCGATGCTTTTATTCTCAGCATTGGAGGGTATACCAACGGCCCCGGCAACCGGCGTGATGCACCACCTTCTTTTTTCTTTGGAGTGAGTGCCGACCTCAATTCAACAGGTGTAGGCCCGGCAGCCGGCAGTGTCTTTGAGGTAAATTTTCGGTACCAGTTTGCGAATGGTTCGAATGCCAATGCCCACATGAGAGGCCCCAGCCTCCGAAAAAACCGGGTATTGGATTGCCGTCATTTTTTCTAAACCATGCACGCTTTCCGGGAGTGCCCGGCCAAGTGCTCCATTCCATAAATACAAACCCTTGAAGTCATGAGCAAATTTACATTTTGCTTTACCATAGCTCTTATATTATGCTTTTTCGGGAAACAACAAGCCAGGGCCCAATGCTCCTTCACGGCCTCTAATAATACGCCCTGTGCAACCGAAGAAGTCACCTTCACTGTAAATAATCCTAACCCGGGAGTCATTTATAGCTGGGACCTGGATGGCGACGGGCAAAGCGACCTAAGTGGATCCAGCTTTGCGTATAACTTCCCAATGCTACACCTGGATTCCACCTATTCCATCACCTTGTTAGAAGATGGGGCGCCTTGCAGTTCACAGGACATAACCGTACTAGCCGTCCCCGACCCGTCTATAGGGGTGCCTCCGGGTATAGTCCAGATGATTGGCCATGAGTTGAAAGCCTGTAATGGTTCCTCCAGCTTTGAACTACAGTTGTTCAACGCCTCCAGCACCTATGCCTCCAATGCATCCTATATGATCAATTGGGGAGATGGAAGTCCGGCGGAAACTTTTGACAATACTACTTTTTCCAATACCAGCACCATCTCCCACGTGTACAGTGGACTGGGGTATTACACTCTTTTCGTTACCGCAACGCACCAGAACGGCTGTGTTTTTACTGACAATTACACATTTTACAACGGGGGCAATCCTTCGGTAGGATTGGTAATCCCCGGTAATACCGTCGGCCTCTGTGCACCCGCCACCCTGGATTTCCCCATTACCAACACGGCAGGGAATCCACCGGGTACAGAGTATACCGTTTACATTAGTGGCCAGGAAGTAGCCCATTTCACTCAGGAGGAACTGCCACCGGTTTTCACTCATACCTTCCTGGAAAGCTCCTGTGGAGTAACCACCAGCACTGGCAACTATGATAATGCCTTTGACATCAAAATCGTAGCTTACAACCCCTGCAATTCTTCCACGGCCACAATAGAACCTATTGAAGTCAGCGAACCACCAGAACCGATGTTTCAGATTACGCCGCCTGCCTTCAGTTGCGAGGGCGCCATTTACGGCTTTGAGAATACGACGGCCAACATCAGTGAAGTAATTGCGGGCAACCCTTCCTCCTGTATTAATATACTCAACCCCAGTTGGACCATTAGTGGTTCTGCCGGACAGGACTGGAACGTCGTCAGCGGCAGCCTCTTTGGGTCCAACAGCATTCAGGTCGAATTTTTATCTCCGGGCGTATATACTATTGAAATGACTTTAGTGAGCTTTGCCTGCGGCCCAGTAACCTTGAGCCAGGCCGTAACTATTTATGAACCTCCCGCAGCGGGGGCCGACATTACCATTCCGGAACCAGGCGCCGGCCCCAACGGCGGCTGCACTCCATTAACCATCCCATTCAACACTACCACCAATGGAGGCCAGCTTTCCTACCAATGGAGCATTTCCCCAACAGAAGGCTGGGCATTCGCCGATAGCACCGGCGCCGACAGCCCAAATCCAGTGGTGGAATTTCTGGGGGGCGGCCCATACAACATTCAGCTATCTGTTTCCAACCCCTGCGCCCAGGCCAATTGGGACACCACCCTATTGTTGCCAGGGCCCCCCACTTTGGAAATTGGCCCGCTCCCCGATTTTTGTCAGGACGCTGCTCTTTCCTTCGACACCACCAACCTGAGTATCCAGGATAACGGGCTGGCCATCAGCGATTTTCAATGGGATTTCACCGGTAGCCAGGCGGGCCAGGCGGACACCTTATATCCTTCGGGCATTCAATACGACACCGCCGGTACTTATATCGTTGCCTTTACAGCCAGCAATAGCTGTGGAACGGCTACCGTCCAGGATACATTTGTGGTACAATCACCCAGCACCATGAGTTTGCCGCCCGACACAACAGTTTGCAGTTCGGAGCCGGCCTTCACTTTGTCGGCAACACCAGGGGGAGGAAACTGGTCGGGGCCGGGCATCACGGCCAATGGCCTATTTAACCCCAGCGATGCCAATATTGGCGTTAACACGCTGAATTATACTTACGGAGTAGGCGCCTGCAATACACAGGGCAATATGGCCATCACTATTCTGGCCGCAACGCCGGTAATAGCTGGCCCGGATATCAATATCTGTAGCAACGCCGGGCCAGTAGTATTAAATGGAACACCGGCTAATGGCAGCTGGAGCAGTTCTGGTGGAGGCGCTATATCAGGCAACAACTTCCTACCAGATGCATCAGGCCCTGGGGAATACACGCTGGTTTACGCTTTTACCGATGCAAATAGTTGCGCTGTGTCTGATTCGTTAACGGCAATCGTAGAAGCGGCGCCGGTAATAGAAGCCCCCGACACCTCCTACTGCAATACAGCGGGAGCGATGTCCTTGCCGACAGCTAACCCGCCAGGAGGCCTTTGGAGCGGCCCCGGCGTTGTCGACGGTAATGCCGGCCTTTTTGATCCTTTTGTCGCCGGCGGAGCAGGAGCGTATTTGTTGACCTATGCGGCCAGTGCCAGTAATGGATGTAACAGCACTGCTGCTATCAATATTGGGGTAGTCGACCCTTCCAATGTGAATGCCGGGCCAGACGCCAGCCTTTGCATCAGCGATACCCCATACAGCCTTAACCAGAATGTCGTTCCGCCAGGTGGAAGTTGGGTAGGGGCCGGAGTTTCGGGTGCTTTCTTCAATCCCGCTTCGGCGGGTGGCGGCGTCCACCAACTCCTTTACCGGGTTGGCGCCGGCAGTTGTGCGGTGGAAGATTCCATCACCATTGATGTTTTTGACCCCGGCGCAGTAGAAGCAGGGCCAGGCATTGCCCTATGCCAGGAAGCCCCGCCGGTAATACTTTCCGGCAATAGCCCTGCCAACGGAATCTGGTCGGGGCCCGGCATTACCGATGGAGCCTTCTCCCCTGCCGGTTTGCCGGCAGCCACTTATGTGGCCTTGTATACCATAACGGCAGGCCCGGGTGGATGCCAGAAATCAGATAGCCTGGAAATCATTGTCCATCCTTTACCGGAACCTGCCTTTTCCCTGCCTGAAGTTTTGTGTGCGGGCAATTCATTCAGCCCGGAAAATCAATCCCAGGGAGCCACCTCTTTCAACTGGGATTTTGGAGATGGCGCTTCTTCCGGAGATCCTTCACCAAGCCATACCTATCCGCAAGCTGGGGCCTACACTGTGGCATTGGAAGTTACCAATGCGTTTGGATGTTCCGCCGGTGTTACTAATGGATTGGAGATAGTTGCCCCCCCGCTTGCCGCCTTTACGCCCAGTCAGAATACTGGTTGCGGCCTGCTGGAAGTCAGCCTTGAAAACCAGAGCAGTGGGTATGAAACCAACTTTTCCTGGGATTTTGGAAACGGACAAACCGCGACCCAACCCAACCCAGGATTCACACTATCCTATCCCGCGGGAGTCAATGACACCACCTACTATATTCACCTGACGGCAGAGAACTTATGCGGCACGGATAGCCATATCGATAGCCTGCTGGTCCGCCCTTTCCCAGTGGTGGATTTCGGATTCACCGTCGATACCGGTTGTGCGCCGTT
Organism: Lewinellaceae bacterium; assembly: GCA_020636215.1. Taxonomy (GTDB): domain Bacteria; phylum Bacteroidota; class Bacteroidia; order Chitinophagales; family Saprospiraceae; genus JACJYE01. The sequence continues at coordinate 76,703 of JACJYG010000009.1, read as the reverse complement.
ACTTGTGGAATTTGCCAATATTTCCGTGGGCAGCCCGGAAAGTTTTTTCTGGGACCTCGGCAACGGGCAGACTTCCACAGCCCAAACTCCCAATCCACAATTGTACCAGGGAGATACCGCCATAATAAACTATACCATCACGCTCATTGCCACCAACAGTTGCGGCGCCGATACGGCAAGCCAGGTGCTGACCATCGAGCCGGAAATAGTACGCGCCTTTTTCAATACCAGCAACACCCTGGGATGCGCCCCCTTCACCGTTGATTTCACCAACTATTCCACCCAGGGAACAAATGTGAGCTGGGATTTCGGAGATGGGAACACTGCAGCGATCGACGCCCCTACCCATACCTTTGAATCGCCGGGAACCTATGCGGTAGTATTACATGCCGCCAACGCCTGCGCCGAAGATACAGCCTGGATAGCGATTGAGGTATTGCCTTCCCCGGAGGTGTCCTTCGCATACAGCCCAAACCTTTGTACCGGCCAGCCAATACAATTCACTAACACATCTGAAAATTTGGCCGGCAGCTTTTGGGATTTCGGAGACGGAGACACCTCCAGTCTCACTAATCCCCTGTACTACTTCTCCACTCCAGGCACCTATTCCGTTACTCTGACCGGCATTTCCCTACAGAATGCCTGTTCCACCACCCTAACCCAACCGGTGGCGATAGAAGCAGCTCCGGTTGCCGCCTTTGAACTGGATGGTGATTCCGGATGTACCCCCCTCACCGTATCCTTCACTAGCCAGGCTTCAGGTGGCAATTACTACCAATGGGATTTTGGAGACGGGAATTCCTCTGTCCAACCAAACCCGGCCCATACCTTCCTGCAGGCCGGCAACTACCCGGTGCGCCTGGCAGTATCTACCCCATCCGGCTGCACAACAGACACAGTTTTCAACAGCATTTTTGCCTTTCCTTTACCAGAGGCGGCTTTTGCTATTGAACAGGAACAGGATTGTGGGTTACCCATGATGGTACATTTCCAAAACCAATCAGAAGAGGCACAGGGTTACACCTGGGATTTAGGCCTAGCCCAGGGATCAGCGCTGGCCAGTCCCAGCCAGGAATATACAGAAGCCGGGGCCTACGATATTGAATTATTGGCATCCAACCAGTACGGGTGCCTGGACACAGCCCGTCAAACCATCACCCTTTTCGATAGCCCGATTGCTGATTTTGCCCTCGATACCCTTACCGGTTGCCAACCCCTGCGAGTGCGCTTCGCCAATTACTCCCGTGGCAACCAGTATTACTGGAACTTCGGCGATGGGGCCAGTAGCCGCGAATCCCAGGCTACTCACGATTATGTCGAAGCAGGCTGGTACGATGTCACGCTCATAACCGCCTACGATGATGTCTGTTTTGATACGCTGACATTGGCCGGAGCGGTGAAAGTGCTGCCAATGCCAGTTGCCAGCTTCGAATGGAGTGAAGAGCTATTCAACGGAAATGCAACCGGCACTATAAACTTTATCAATACCAGCGAGCAGGCGGACTATTATTACTGGGACTTTGGCGACGGCTCGCTGAGCGAAGCCATAAACCCAACGCACCGTTTTGAATACAATGGCTCCTATCCCATCCAGTTAACCGCTATTGCAGAAGGAGGATGCCAGGACGACACCCTCATCGACCTACGCCCGGAACTCATCAAGGGCTTATATGTACCCAACGCTTTTGCTCCGGAACAGGGATCAGGGGATGCCCGGCATTTTCTACCTAAAGGCATTGGATTGAAAGAGTATCTGGTAGAGATCTTTTCACCCTATGGGCAGCTGCTTTGGAAAAGCAGCCTGCTGCGAGGCGGACAGCCGGCGGAGGGCTGGGACGGCACTTTAAATGGCGCGCCCCTGCCTCAGGATGTCTACGTTTGGAAAATCCAGGCCATTTTTGAAGATGAGAGCTTATGGAATGGCTCCAAACTATCGGGCCGGCAGTATCAAAAAATGGGTTCAGTAACGCTTATCCGATGAGTCCGGCATAACTCGGGGCCGGTTATTAATCAATTCATTGTACCGCCTCCAAATAAGACGCATGATTCCCCTTTTTCGGGCAGGTTCCCATCTGGTGAATCTGCCCATTTTCTTTTTATCCGGCAAGGCTTCCTAAGCTGGAGAAAGCTCGTTACCTTAATGGCATGGATTTTACCGACAAAACTGTACTCATCACTGGCGGCGCCCGTGGCATTGGGCGCGCCACAGCAATAGCCTTTGCCGGCCGCGGCGCCCGAGTGGCCATCAATTTTCGAAGCAACAACGAAGCAGCACGAGAAACAGTGGAAATGCTCTCCGGAGAAGGCCATCTGGCGATCCGGGCGGACATTAGCCAGCCCGAAGCAGTCCGGCAAATGGTTGATGCTGTCATTCGGGAATTTGGCCAGCTGGATATTGTAGTGAATAATGCGGGGATTTTTGAACCCCACCCTATCGATTCCTCCAGCTATGAAGCCTGGCAGGAAAGCTGGAACCAGACACTTGCCACGAACCTCACCGGAGCGGCTAACGTCTGCTATTGTGCCGCCCAGCACATGATCCGACAAGGTGGCGGACGTATTGTAAATGTCTCTTCCCGTGGTGCTTTCCGGGGAGAACCTGCCCAACCGGCTTACGGAGCGTCCAAAGCCGGACTGAATGCTTTGGGGCAATCTTTGGCCCTGGCCCTGGCGCCATATCATATTTTTGTCGGTACAGTTGCCCCTGGTTTTGTGGAAACGGACATGGCCATCGGATACCTGGAAAGCGATGCCGGAGCGGCCATCAAACAACAAAGCCCGCTCAACCGGGTTGCCAGGCCCGAAGAGGTTGCTTATGCTATCCTTTTTCTAGCTTCTGAGCAGGCTGGTTTTACAACGGGCTGTATTTTAGATATCAACGGAGCGTCTTATCTGCGCACCTGAATATAATTCGTGAGCGTATGATCGATGTGTTCGGAACACAACCATGAAACTCGGCCTTGTCCTTTACCGGCACATATTAAAACAGGAAGCGTGCCGGCGGTCAAAGCCGATGCAGGGTTTCCAACAATTCCTGATCCGTTACCGCCCGCATCCGCACATGGGCCAGCCTATCCGAAAAGCGGCTAAAGAAATGGTGTCCAAAAAATAGTTGTCCCTGGTGCATCCCGATAACAACAGCTGTAGCTGAAAGCTGGTTGGGGATATTCAAAGCAGTGAACCCATGAATACCTGGATACATACGTGCCACGGAGTTAATGTCTTCAAAAGCGAGAAAAGCAATCTGTTTATCCATGGTTTCCACCGGGTTTTCCGGCTTAACGGTAACCATTGATTTGCCCCCTCGACGGGACACAAAGTAATCACAATTGGCCCAATTGAGACGCTCCAGGTTGAAGTGATAGTATTTATGCCCGTTAACCTTCCGAATAGCGACTGGTTTATCCGACCACAGCTTCCAATCGAAATCCTTATCGGAATGGAAAGCCTTCACGGTGGGCGTACTGCCAACGAAAAGGCGCATTGCCAATGGATTGCGAAGATTTTTCCGCACCGGCAGGTCAACCACCATTGGCCGCCGCAATTGCAACAAGCCATTGCCCTGAGTAGCCTGCACCCAAAGCTGCCCCGCCGACTCCAGTATGCGGTCTTCGGAAGTAGCGGTTTTATCAGCCAGGATCATTTCTGCCCGGGAAATCACTTCTTTAAGGTGAATCTCAACAGGCCCGTCCACAAATTTGCCATTGATATCGGAAAAGGAATCCGGTAAGATCGTAAGCCTGGCCCCCTGCTCCCCTACAATGGTAGTCATGCGGCTGGAATCAATTTGAAAAAGCTGAGCTTTGGGCCCATGCTGAAATAAAAATTCATCAAGGGTTCGAAATGGGCTTCCCTGAATAGTTCTCAATACTGGCTTATGTTCTGTCAACATGACATTCAGTTTTCTCAAATAGTAATGATCAAAAAACTATCGGCCACTGATTTTTTGAGGCTATAGGTCAAATCCAGCCACCTGCACAACGGAAGCAGTGCTAAAGGGGTCAGAATGTTGTCGATAATTTCCTGCTGTAGATGGAAATCCTGCGCTTTGAATAGAGGCAGGACTGGCACTAGAATACTACTTACTTCAAATGCAATTGGAAACAAAAAAACTGAGGGGCAGAATAGCTTTCCATTTCTATCAGGTGGGGGCGTATGCCAGGGATGGAATAGGAATGCTACTGTATGTCTTTACGGATGCTTCCTCAAAAGGTTTCCTAAAATGTGTAGTAAAGTTAAAAAAAATAATGAGGAAAGAGTAATTATTCCGGGATAGCCACCGCAATGACCCCTGAGCCGGAGAATTGACCGAATGGTTGTCCATTTTCGGAAAACAACTGGCAACGAAAAGCTACTTCCAGCTTACGAGTTGGCAGCCCATCCTCGTTTTTTTCAAATGGCTCCACGGAAAGTAGTTCGAATTCAGGATTAAAACCATCCTGAAGGCCCCAGGCCGAACTGTACTGCACTCCGTTCGCATCGGTATATTCCACAACTACAGTACCCAGTTGTTCGGGAGGCGGAAGAAAAAGGGTGTCTTTTTGAGCCTGATAAGAAAAACCAGCAGAACAGGATGCTATATATGGAGCGCCCTGGATAAAAGTGTAGTACGCGGTCTGACAGGAGGTGGTGTTACAGCCATTAAAAGTGGTGCCGGTGGCGCATAATAAAAAAGACCCGCCTGGGCTTAATGCGAAAATAATGTCGCTGGCAATAGAGTCCCCTGTATTCCAATAGCCACCCATGAATTGCCCGGGAAATTCCAATACAGCCTGCGCCACGCCTCCCTGGGTAGAGATTATGTAAAAATCAATGGAACAATCCTGTGCAGTGGAGTCAAACTCAATGCGCTTTTCGGAAATAGCTGTGTATCCGGAAGCCGAAGTAACAGTCAATCTGACAAGCCGGGAGCTATCGTCATAATATTCGTGAGAGGGGCTTTGCAGGGAGGATGTTTCTCCATCTCCAAAATCCCATTCATAAGCATAAGGCTCATCCGGCACTAAAAAAGTTGATTCTCCTGAAAAATGAACAGAATGCCGGATTTCCATTTGGCCTTGCAGCGGTTGAAAGAAGGTATAGGCCCCCACTTTCAAAGTGCTATCGGGAAGTGCTTCTCCTTTTTTTACCCCCCTGAAGCTGATCTTCACAGCAGGAAGACAGCCGGCGCTACACCCCAATTCTTCCATGCTTCCACTATACACAAAAAGGCCGGAGCTGTCTTGCTCAAAGCTCGTATGCAAATAATATCCATCTTCCCCTGCACTCCATTTCCGTTCCAATCCAGCCAGATCCGTGTTCAGGAAAAAAACGGGGCTGCCCTCCACGGGTTCCGGTATTTCGATCTTCCGGCACTGCGCCGCCAAAAGAAGGATAGAAAAGATTGCGAGGTATTGTAAAATTTTCATAGTCTTATCTTTAACCCCACCCCCAGTAGCAGCGGGCCGGATTCTTTCAACAGGCGTGTATCCGGAGCTTCCGGGCCTCTTTCCTCCAGGATTCCCCCAGGAGTATACTGCAGAACGGCGCCCAACTGAATCCGGCCCCAAATCCGATAATAATAATCCGCCAATAAACTCAGGCTCTGCTTCCTAAAGCCTGTTTCCGCCAGCCATCCGCCATCCGCCTCACGAGCAGGCCCAAAGGCCAGGCCGAACTCCGTTTTTTCAGCAGCATACAAACTGCCTTGAATGCCTAAAAGATAGTTCCAACTCAGCCCGGCAGACAAAGAGTGTCTTTCCCGGCTGAAGGCCAATCCAATCGGAATCTCCAGGTAATGCAGCCGGTTGGGAAGAATGGTGAACTGTTCTCTGCTTATTCCAAAACGATAGGTGTTTACTTCACTATTATCGGAGGGCTGGAAAGCTCCTGTCCTTACGCGGTACTGTAGCCCGCCGAAAAGAAGGAGTCGTTCGCGAACAGAATAGGAGGCCAGTACTCCTACCGTAGCGCCGGCCCATATCCTGCCATCGCCCGGATAGGCTGTAGCCGATCCGGTAATGTCCCAACGGATAGCCTTTCTTCGTGGTTTGATTCCGATATCAGGCACTAAGGGCTGGAGATGAAGCTGAGCAAGGGGCCTATTAAAAGGCTTCAGTTGAATAGGCAGCTCATTCAACTGAGGAAAATAGGCTCGGATTGAAGCAAGGGATTCGCTTTCTTCCGGCTGAATGGCCTCAGGCAGTAAATCTTCACCTAATGCAAATGCCTCAACGACTCTGAGGCCTTCCCTTCCATCGCCTTTCTCCGGGTTGGCTGTGCCCGGTGAAGGTGGCGCCGGAACGTGGCCGGCCTCCTCATTATCATTATTATGATTATAAAATGAATCATTATAATTTATACGATTATAATTGTCATCATTATGATTGTCATGATTATAAAATGAATCATTATAATTTATACGATTATAATTGTCATCATTATGATTGTCATGATTATAATTTTCATGATTATTATTGTTATCATTATCATTTTCACGATCAGATACCGCCTCCGCAGCAAACGGGGGGCGTTGGCCCCTTAGCCCCATCGTTCTTTTCCCCTTTTTCTCCGAAACTGCTGATGAGCCTTTCTTATTTGAAGCCACCTCCTCCGAGGTTTGTGTTGTTGTGGATTGAACTATTTTAGAAGAAACACTATAATTGGCGGCATCAGATGAAGTCGAGCCTTTGCCGAAGAAAAAATATCCCCCTAGGCCGAGAGTGGTTAACAGGACAACGAAGCCAAATATCCACCAAAAAACAGTCCTGCGCTTTCGTTTTTTTTCGCGCAGAGCGATCATCTGTTCTGCCTGTTCCCAGTAGGCAGGGTCGAACGGGAAATCCCGATCTTCAAACTTGCCCTTAAAAAACTGGTCTAAACGGTCCATTCCTGGTGGTTTTTGTTCCAAATTGTTACATCATCAAATGACCCTGGATGAATTCAGTGCTTTTTGCATCTGCTCCTGCAGCCGTTTTCGCGAGAAAGAGAGATGCCATTTGGAAGTTCCTTCACTTATGCCCAAACGTTCTCCGATTTCCCGATGTGTATATCCATCAATAGCAAAAAGGTTGAACACCTTCTGGCTCACCGGTGGCAATTCCTGAATAAAGCTTTCCAATTGTTCAACATCAAATTGTTTATCCGCCTCATTGTAGTCAAAGCCCGCTTCGGCTAATGGGATATCGGTGAAATCCGTATGTTCGATCAATTCCTTCACTTTCCGGTTTTTTCTAAAATCATCGATCAACACATTAATCATAATGCGCCGCGCCCAGGCTTCGAAAGGAACTTCCGGACGATACTTTTCCAGATTATCGAGTAACTTCAGAAATCCTTCATTGAGCATCGCTTTTACCTCATCCTCTTCTTTACGGTACCGTCGGCATACTCCCATCAACATTGGAAAACAATGCCTGTACAAAACGAACTGGGCCTTTCGATCCCCTTTCGCGCAGTCTTCAAGCAGTTGTGGCCCAATGGTCAAAGCAGTAGTTTTTTCTCAGAACCTTTAATTGGTTCAAAATTACACAAGCTTGATTAAAGCAGCTAATGAGGGCTTGCCGGCGAAAGCGGCAAGCCCTCATTATAGAGCAGCATCGATTGCCCTTATTGTTTGATAAACTTCCTTCCCATCAATTGGCTCCCCGACTGTATACCGAGCATATACAAACCGGCCGGCAGGCGGGTTACGCCGAGTTCCAGGCGCTGCTGGCCTTGCTGCAATAATACTGGCTGCCGCAACAACACCCGGCCGGAATAATCACTGACAAATAAGAGCGCAGTTCCGGAAACAGAAGACTCGAATTGCACACCCAATACATCCTGCACCGGCACCGGGAAAAGTATAAGGCTTTCCTTTAATGCCGGATCGAGTGTGCTTACCACTCCATCCTCGGTAACTTCGAAGCGCAGGCTATTTACCGAAGGATTGTCCGGGCCAATGGTAACCATGTAGTATGCCCGCTCCTGGTTTAGCAGCTCAATCGCTACTTTATATGTCCCCCACTCCAGGCTCGGGAATTCAAAATATCCATTCTCATCGGTGTAGTCATAAGCCACCGCCTGGCCTAACTCGTCCAGCAGAATAATCGATACACCGGAAATCGGATCCCCATCCCGAAAATCGATCTGTCCGGATTGGAAATTAGCGCCATCGCTGACAAAACCTCCGATAAAGCCTGGGCCGCCCGGGTTATCGCCCGACGCCAGCGTAATTCCGAAGAATTGTATTCCGCTATAGGGGACCGTAACAGAAGCAGCCTCATCCCACCAAAGGACATTACCATAATAGGTGGGCAGGTTGCTGTCATAACCCGGTGAATCCGGAGTAAGAGCCGCTTTTATGAGGTAATCCCCTGCAGGAACATCACCAAAATTATAATATCCGCCGCCTTGTATTGGGGTGAGCGCTACCGTATCTATTGCAGTAAGTGTTCCTTCTATAGGGTCGTATTGTATGAGGTAAACCTCGCCAATGAGCCCGTTCAAGCCACTGCTGTCCTGCTCATATACCGTGCCACTGATCAGATAGTTGTCTGCCGTTGCGACGGAATAGCAAGCTGTAGAAACACAACCATTCGCATCCGTAACAACCACACAATAATCTCCAGGCCCGTTAATACTGATCTGCGGGGTCGTTTCGCCAGTATTCCACAGAAAGGCGAATGGAGCAGAACCTTCCGCATCCGCCATCAGCATTGTACTGCCCTGAATTGGATAAATGATGACGGAACAAAAGGTGTCAATGACATTGCCCCAATAGATGCAGGCTTCTGATTCACAGCCCTCGGCGTCGGTGACGGTCGCACAATACAAGCCTTCAACGTCTGGCAAAATAGAGGCGGTCGTTTCTCCGGTACTCCATTGATAGGAGAAAGGCGCTACGCCCGTTGGAATAACCGTTAAGCCAAAACCGGAATTAACGGAATCATATTCGATCGTAGCAGAGCAAGGCTCCAGGAAAAACTGCTCGCATGCGGTGGAAGTACAGCCGTTGGCATCGGTCAAGGTCACGCAATACAGGCCGGATTGGATGACGGCTATAGACTGGGTGTTTTCCCCCGTACTCCAGCTGTAGGTAAAGGGTGGCGTACCCAAACCATTGGCTCCAAGTATGGCGCCGCCAGGAGTTTGCCCATCATAGGTTAAATAGGTATAACAGGAGGTATCTACTGGGTTGCCTCCGCTGCAATACAGAAAATCAAGGGTTAAATCCGTATCAGCCGGCGACCAGAAGACAGAGGCTAGTACGTCATTGAAATTACAATCGGTCATCAGTATGTAAAGCACGCCCTGGGTGAAGTTGTTGGGAACGGTAAAAGAATCAGAATAGGCCCCTTGCGCATCTGTTTGAACGGTGTTGTAGTAATCAAAACCAGGCAGGGAATCGGTGAAGACGTAAAGGTTTACGCCTTCTACCCCCTGGCCGTTGGCATCCACAACGAAGCCATTGACGGTAATGTTAATGGACTGTGAATGGAGCAGAAAACTAAGGCTCAGAAAAAAAAGAGTGTTTAGGAATTGTTTCATTGGATAAGATTTTTGCGTTATTCAGTACTTTCACCTACACTCACGGCGGATTAGTTACAGCAGTTGGGTCATCCCGGATTTTTTTTCATTTTTTCGGATATTAAAATCGGTTTCCCTATGCAGCAACAGCTAATCGATAACAAATAACTGATAACAATAACCAATAACCAATGAGGCCATTAGCTGAAAGAATGAGGCCAAAGCGGCTGGAAGAATACGTAGGCCAAAAACATCTGGTGGGAGAAGCGGCTGTTCTCCGGCAGGCTATTGCGTCTGGAAAACTTCCCTCTTTTATTCTTTGGGGCCCGCCGGGGGTTGGCAAAACCACCCTGGCCAGGATCATCGCCAATGAGTTACAAAGGCCTTTTCAGACCCTTTCTGCGGTAAGTTCTGGTGTAAAGGACGTTCGCGAAGCAATTGACAGGGCTAAAAGCCAACGTTTTTTCAACAGCCCCAACCCTATCCTCTTCATCGATGAAATACACCGTTTCAGTAAATCTCAACAGGATTCCTTGTTGGGTGCGGTGGAAGAAGGCACCATTACCCTTATCGGCGCCACGACTGAAAACCCTTCTTTTGAAGTGATCTCGGCTTTGCTCTCCCGTTGCCAGGTGTACGTGCTTGAACCACTAAAAAAGGAGGAACTCATCTTTCTGCTTGAGCAGGCCTTGCAAAAGGATGAACACCTGAAGAGCCGGAAGATCAGGATAGAGGAATACGAAGCCATCTTACAGTATTCAGGCGGAGATGCCAGGAAGCTTTACAATATCCTTGAACTATTATCCAATTTCGACGAAGCAGCAGAGGAACTGGTAATCACCAATGAACTGGTGGCTCAAAAGGTGCAGCAGAACATCGCCTTGTACGACAAGGCAGGGGAACAACACTACGATATAGCCTCTGCTTTCATAAAATCGATCCGGGGTAGTGACCCCAACGCGGCTGTATATTGGTTAGCCCGGATGATCGAAGGAGGTGAAGACGTCAAGTTCATCGCCCGCCGGATGGTCATTGCAGCAGCAGAGGATATCGGCCTGGCTAACCCCAATGCTTTGTTGATGGCGACCACTGCTTTCCAGGCTGTACAGGCGGTGGGCTTGCCCGAAGCGAGAATCATTCTTTCTCAGGCGGTAATCTATCTGGCTACCTCGCCTAAAAGCAATTCCGCCTACCTGGCCATCAATGAAGCCATGGCACTCGTCCGCCGGACCGGTAACCTGCCCGTCCCGCTCCACCTGCGAAATGCCCCGACCCAATTAATGAAAGAGCTAAACTATGGCGCTGGCTACCAATACGCTCATGATTTCCCCGGAAACTTCACACCTCAGGAATTTATGCCTGACGAAGTGCATAATACCAAGCTATTCAAACCCCAGCAAAATCCTGCGGAAGAAAAGATGAAACAGTTGTTGCTACACTGGTGGAAAGATAAGTACGGATACTGAGTCCGATTTGGCCCTGGGAAAAGGGCATAAAAAAAGGCCGTACTTGATAGTAACGGCCTTGTACAATAATTATAATCCCATGAACATATCCAAAATAAAATCAGACGAACTGATTGCAGCCGCCATCTTCCTTTCAGCTTCTAAACATTCCTTCCGCTGGCTGCATAATATTGATACCGGGATCAGAACCAAAAAATAGTAAGCCGTCCAGCTTGAAGCGGACGACTCACTACTAACAAATTATAATCCCATGAACATATCCTAGTCAAAGTTGGCAGGCTCGTTTGGCTGCCGCTTGCACGCTGCACTTCTCTTTCTCTCACAGTACAAATATTCAACTATTACCTAGGGAAAACAAAGACAAAATAGAAGCTTTGTGAAGAAAAAATAACATGCAATTAAAGGGCAAGCCAATTCAGAAAGCTGATTAAAAAGTAATTAGAAATTAAATTTAGTATAAAGTGAATATATTAGTGAAATTTCAGCATCTAAATGGAGGGGCAAAAAAAAAGCCGCACAACGTATGTGCGACTCACTAGCAATGATTATAATTCCACGAATATTAAAAAGCAATGAATGTCAACGTAATAACGATTTTTAACATAACAATATTACTGAATAATCAGTAATATAGGAAATTTTTTCACCTTTATTTGAATATTAATGAGCGGGCTGTTCTTCAACAGCCCGCTTTTTCTTTCTTAGCGGATCACCTCAAACTTCTTGTTGATCACCCCCGTTGGCGTGTAAACGCTTAGGAAGTACATGCCGTCTTTCAATTGGTTCACCGGCAATTGCATCCGGCGGGCCAGTACTTTACCTGTATCGTATAACTGACGGCCATCCAGGCCGTAGATAATGGCGCGTTCGAAATCCTGTCCCCCATTGAGGTGGATATTGACGAACCCAAGGTTGGTCGGGTTCGGGTATACTTTGAGTTGGTCAGGGTTCACCACCGGATCCTCTGCTACTGCGTTGGGAACAATGTGGATCTTATATTCGGGTATATTTACCCCATAGGTGAGGCCTGTGCCGTTCATTACCGTGCCTGTACCGCCACCAACGGTTAAGAGCAAACCTTCCGCTCCGGGACGGAAGCCGTCCAGGTCATCAGAAATAATAAAACTGACACTACCAATCTCCCCATGGCCACTGGCCGAAATACTGTTGGTCCGGGTAAAGCCTACATCCACCAGGCCATCCTGATTGTTTTTGGACATCTGCAGCATCGGCGAATTGTAGGATAACCAACTGCCGCTGTTGAAATTGACCGCCACACTTTCAGGAATGACAAAAGATGGGTCATACTGGAAAGGAAAAGTAAATCCATAGATGTTTTTCGCAGGATCCGCCTCCGACCCCATCAGCATCGTCAGCTCAACCAGGTCGCCAGGGCCGGCGAAAATATCTCCATTCAGAACGATAGGATACTGGAAGAAGGGGATCTTTACGGAAGTCATGGAGTGCGCATTGCCATAGAATTGGCTGATGGCCAGCGTATCCAGGCCGGTGATAAGGCTATCGCCATCGGTATCCAGGTGTTTCAGGTCAATAGCAGCCTGTGGGAAAGGATCATTCCAGTTATCGCCGTATTGTCCGTACCAGATATTAAGGTCGACTTCCGAGCGGGGAATCCCGACTTCCCCCATACAGAGGCCGAGGGGAAGGATATCTTCCATGTTGACTGCTCCGTCGAAGTTGGTGTCGCCCGGCCAAACACAGTCATCGAAACACATAGGGCCGGCGCCATCGCCAAGATCAAGGATCTCGACATCCACCTTAACCGTTTTTTCGTAACTGCAAACGCCGTTGGTCAGGACACAATACTTAAGCTCGAAATCGTCCAAACCACTGCTAACGTTACTATTGGGTACGTATAGAATGAGGTTGTATCCGGTAACCTGCTGGCCGTAGATCAGCGTATCCACGTTGCCCTGCAGGAAGCTGACCGTACCGAGGTCGGCAGGCGCCTCAATAGAAAAAGAAAACTGGGTGATGGGCACGCTGTATCCGACTACGAGCGGTGTCAGCTTAGGAGTGCTCATCCGGAAGGTGGAAGCCGATGGCTCGAAACTACTTACAAAAACGAAGACCGTTGCTGTTTCCTGATTGCCCGGAGTATTGGGCGGACAGGTGGAGTAAGTAAACCAATCAACCCCCGTAAAACCAGCAGGTGGCGTATACCGAACCACGCCCTTTACATCCTGGCCAGGTACATACTGAACCGTGCCATACTGCGCAGCACTGGTCACATAAAAACAACTGGAATTGACCCCATAATAGTCATTGGCCAGCACGTTGAACTCGCGCTCCCCATCATAGGGCGTCATGTAGAACTGGTCATCAAATGCGAAGGCATTATCTCCCAGGTTCAGCACCCTGACTTCCACCACTTTATCCACTCCGTTATAGTCGAAAAGGATATAGTCATAGCCCACATAGTTCGGGTTTGGCATATAAACCGGCACATCGCCGGAATCATCGTAAGAGCCATTAGCCGGAGCGCCAGTCAGGAGATATTCATTGGGGACAAAAACGTTCTGCGGGCGGTTTTTCTTGGTAAAGATGCGCATGGTATCCGGTGTGCTGGCGCTTTGGCCCAGGACGATCACACTCACCGTTCCATTGTCGCAGGCCCCCAGGTCGTCACATACCGCATAGTTCAAATAGGCGATGCCTTCAAAACCTGGAGCAGGCGTGAAGGTGACAGTGGAGTCCGCCGGATTCATTGTTGCAACCCCATTATTGACCAAAGGAATACTCTTCAGGATGAGTACGCCGTTGCTCGTGGAATCATTGCGCAAGACATTGATGGTGACGGGCGTGCCGGCGGTAGTAGTGACATTATCATGCACCGCCACAACATTGGAAGGCGCTACGGTAAAGCGATACTCGCGGTAAATAAAGGTAATTGCGCTGCCAGTCGTTTTCCACACCCGGAAGCGCACGACATCCGTTCCAATAAAGTCTGGAGCAGGCGTATACGTTAAATTGAAGTGGTGCTGCGGGCTCTCCGGATAACTGACCGTTCCGTGTTGTGGGCTAATCAGCAGGTTAGGATTGTTGGGTTGGGATATGAACGTATCCCTGTAAACCTGCCCCTGGAACAGGCTAACGTTGATATTCTGGGCAAAAAGCCCCAATGGGACCCCCAGCGCTAGCAGCAGGATGAACAGAATTTGCTTTCGTAAAGATACATTCATGGTTCGTGGATTTTAAAATCATTGCTAATTCTAACAGCCTAATCTTCAAACAGCTTAATCATTGCTTATTACCTCGACAAAATACAACATTTCTCTGGTATTAACGATAATTTTTTTGCGGGGTTTCAAAATCGCCACTTATTTTTGGACGGCTATTGCGGCAAAAGTAACTTATCATCAGGGCTTTAGCTGGAAGAGCCGAAAATGGCTTCAAAAAAATTACCTAATTTTGGGTATTTCCCGCTTTGAGGGAGGTAAACCTCATGAACAAAGATAAAAATTATTAATAATATGTACAATAGCAAATTGTACTCTATCCTTGAACATTTCGACAAGTACGAACAGAACCGCTGCCGGAAATATATTCAATCTCCATACTTCAACCGGAGTGAAGAGTTGGTAGCACTGTACGAGATCTTTCTCAACGCCATCAACAACCAGGACCCGGGCAGCCTTGAAAAGGAACGGATATGGGAAGTGCTTCAGGCTGATAAGGAATTTGATGATGTGCGGTTCCGGAAATACTGCTCCGACCTGCTGAAACTAGTGGAAGGATACCTGGCTCAGCAAACCTATGAGACTAAGACCCTTCAGCAGGCTGCTTACCTGATGGAGGCTGTCGGCAAAAAAAAGGTGCCTGAATTATACAGCTCTGCGATGCGCACTGCAAGACGGCTTTCCGAAAAACAGCCCTACCGGTCGGGCTCTTATTACTACCATCAGTACAGTATCGAGCAAAACTATTACAATCTAACCGAATTTGAGACCAAACGTTCCGATAGGACAAACATCGAAGACATCGCCAACAACCTGGATATTTTTTACCTGGCGGAAAAACTTCGGATACTCTGCGCCGCTATCACTCAGCAAACTTTTGTGTCTCATGACTATGAGTTACTTTTCGTCAAGGAAATAATCCAGCATCTGAGCAAAATTGACTTTGAGAAATACCCTCCTATCGCTTTATACTATCAAATTTACCTGACTTTGACGGAAGCAGAAAAAGAGGAACACTACTATCGCCTTAAATACCTTTTGGATAATTATTCCTTAAAATTCCCTCCCAATGAAGCCAAGGATGTGTTATACATGGCCGCTCAAAATTACTGTATTCGTAAAATCAATCAAGGGAACCACAGTTTTACCAATGAGTTATTCCTTCTTTACCAAGATCTTATAGATAAAAAAATCTTGTTTACCGAGGGAGAACTTTCACCCTGGTATTTCAAAAACATTGTCAATATCGCCCTTCGCCTTGGCAAATATTCCTGGGCGGAAAATTTCATCAACTCCTATTCTGAAAAATTGCCGGAATCTTTTCGTAGCAATGCGGTCACTTATAATCTAGCACAGGTCTATTTCTTTCAAAAAAAATATGACAAAGTCCTGGAACAATTGAGAAACGTGGAATATGAAGATGTGGCATATAACCTTGGCTCCAAGGCTATGCTCTTAGCAACTTATTATGAAATTGAGGAGCTTGAACCGCTCTACTCTTTATTTGACAGCTTCAGGGCCTTCTTGAACCGTCACAAAGACATCCCTGTCAATCGAAGAAAGAACTATGCCAACCTCATAAAATTCACCAAAAAACTTACTCGGACTATGCCAGGAGACCTAAAATCCATCGAGAAATTAAAAGAGGAAATAAAGGCAACCAAAAACATCGCAAGCGTAAACTGGCTTCAGGAAAAAATCGCTGAACTGGAATAGACCCTGGGCAACTAAAAGCCTGGGGTAAAAGGCTATGGCCTGGAGGCCACTGGAACTTCTTCCGCCACCATTCTCACAAAATCCAGCGAGCTGAGCATACCGGCCAGCTTACCGTTGTCCATGACCACCAGGTGGTGGACATTCCGAGACAGCATTTCTTGAGCGGCTGCCTGAACGCTGTCCGTAGGGGCCACCGCAAACACCTGCCGGGCCATTACCTCCGTAGCATTGAGGCTTTCATCGGGCAGGCCTATAATATCATCGGTGGTAATGATCCCTTTGACTTCACCGGCAGGGCCAACAATTGGAATACAGCTGACGCCCTTTCGCTCCATCAATTCCCGCACATAAGCGACATCGCTTTCGACGGTGGTTGCCACCACTGGCGATACCATGAGATCTTTAACCTGCATAAGTTGTTGGTTTTGTTCATTGAATCACTCCAATAGAGAAAGCCCAGGGCGCCACCCGCCCCAAGAGGGCGGCGGCGACCTGGGCTGGGTATGTAAAAACACACCCTGTCATTGGATCATAAATGGCCCGATGCTTTTCAGCAGCTATCGACGCCCGTTAAAACCTTATCTCTGATATTCATTTGTTCCTTCACCACCGACTGAGCGGCCACCAGGCGTGCGATCGGCACCCGGTAAGGGGAACAACTCACGTAATTGAGGCCGCTGCGGTGGAAGAATTCGATGGAAGCTGGGTCGCCGCCGTGTTCGCCGCAGACGCCAGTCATCAGGTCCGGCTTCGTTTGCCGGCCTAATTTAACGGCTGTTTGCACCAGTTGCCCGACGCCATCCTGGTCGATGGTCTGGAAGGGGTCGGCATGCAAGATCCCTTTCTCCAGGTAGATGGGCAGGAATTTGCCGACATCATCCCGGGAGAAGCCCATGGTCATCTGCGTCAGGTCGTTAGTACCAAAGGAGAAGAAGTCGGCGCACTTGGCCAGGTTGTCGGCTACAAGCGCTGCACGCGGCACCTCCACCATCGTCCCGATCTTCAGCGGAATGGAGTCTCCTCTTTCCTTGAAAACCTGCTGGGCAAGGTCGCGAATAAAGTCGCGCTGCATCTTTAACTCGTTGCCAACCGTAGTCAAGGGGATCATAATCTCAGGATCCACCTTAACCCCTTTGGCCTTCAGGTTGAGGGCGGCTTCCAGGACGGCGCGGGTTTGCATAGCCGATATTTCCGGATAAGTGTTAGCCAGGCGGCAACCGCGGTGCCCCAGCATCGGGTTGACTTCCTGAAGTTCTTCGATATGCTCTCTGATCCGTTCCACTGGGATGTTCATGTCATCCGCCATGAACTGTATAGCTTCCTCCGTATTGGGCAGGAATTCATGCAGCGGCGGATCGAGCAGGCGGATGGTCACCGGTAAGCCTTCCATTGCTTCCAGCAGCCCTTCAAAATCTTCGCGCTGATAGGGCAACAACTTGGCAAGTGCTTCCTTGCGCCCTTCCTCGTCTTCCGCCAGGATCATTTCCCGAACGGCAACGATGCGGTCGCCCTGGAAGAACATATGCTCCGTACGGCACAGGCCAATACCGGTAGCACCAAAGTTGCGGGCGGTAATAGCATCCTCCGGAGTATCGGCATTAGCCCTTACCTTCAGGCGGGCATACTGATCCGACAAATCCATTAGTTTTCCAAAGTAGCCGCTGAGGGATACCTGGCGCGTCCGAAGCTTGCCTTCAAACACCTGTCCGGTTGTTCCGTTGAGGGAGATCCAATCGCCTTCTTTGTAGACCGTACCGTTAACAGAAACCGTTTTTGCATTGTAGTCAATATGTAAAGCGCCGGCGCCGGATACACAACATTTGCCCATCCCCCGTGCTACAACGGCGGCATGTGAAGTCATACCACCCCGGCTGGTCAGAATGCCCTTGGCGTAGTTTATGCCCTGGATATCTTCCGGTGAAGTCTCTTTACGCACCAGAATGACTGCTTTACCTTTCTGCGCCCACTCGACGGTTTCATCGGCGAAGAAAACGATTTGACCGGAGGCTGCACCAGGGGAAGCCGGCAAACCTTTGGTGATCTCTTTCGCGGCAGCTACCGCATCCAGGTCGAATACCGGGTGCAGCAACTCATCTAGTTTGGCTGGCTCTACACGCAGGAGCGCTTCCTTTTCGTTGAGTATGCCATCATCCATCATCTCCATGGCGATCTGCACCATGGCCTGGCCTGTACGTTTTCCATTGCGGGTTTGCAACAACCAAAGCTTGCCTTGCTCAATGGTGAATTCCAGGTCCTGCATATCCCGGTAGTGGTCTTCCAGTTTTTGCTGTATTTCATCCAGTTCGAAATACAGGCCCGGCATTGCCTCTTCCAGTGAAGGATAAAGTTTCCTGCGCTCTTCTTCGGAAACACCGGCCAATTTCGCCCAACGCTGGGATCCTTCTTTAGTGATCTGTTGCGGCGTACGGGTGCCCGCTACTACGTCTTCGCCCTGAGCGTTGATGAGGTATTCACCGGTAAAGACATCTTCGCCGGTGGCAGGGTCGCGGGTGAAAGCCACACCGGTAGCGGAATCATTACCCATATTGCCAAATACCATGGCTTGTACGTTGACGGCGGTGCCCCATTCGGCTGGTATGCCGTTCAAAGCGCGGTAGTGAATAGCCCGGTCGTTCATCCAGCTGTCAAACACTGCTGTGATAGAACCCCAAAGTTGTTCCCAGGGATCTTGGGGAAATGCCTTCCCCGTGCGCTTTTCGATCAGGCGGCTAAAACGGCCGCAGAGGTCGATCAGGTCCTGGGTGGTAAGTTCTGTATCTACCTGCACCCCTTTTTCTTCTTTCATTTCATCGATCACCACTTCAAAGGGGTCATCATCTTCTTTGTTCTCGGGTTTCAGGTCCATCACTACATCGCCATACATCTGAATGAACCGGCGGTAGGAATCCCAAGCAGCCCGTTCATTGCCTGTTTTTTGGGCAAAACCCTTTACAACTTTATCATTCATACCCAGGTTGAGCACCGTATCCATCATACCCGGCATGGAAGCCCGGGCGCCAGAGCGGACGGAAAGCAAGAGGGGGTTGTCGGGGTTCCCAAATACTTTTCCGGTATCCTTTTCGACCGAACGGACGCCGGCCCGAACCTGGCTGTCCAGCAGCTGAAGTACTTCCTGCTTGCCCTTTTTGTAGTAATGCGCGCAGGCTTCAGTCGTAATGGTAAAACCCGGAGGCACCGGTACGCCAATGAGGTTCATCTCGGCCAGGTTGGCGCCTTTGCCACCCAGCAATTCTTTCATTTTTGCATTCCCTTCCGCTTTCTTGTCGCCAAAGGTGTAAACATATTTTACGTCATTCATGGTGAGAAGATTTTTTCTGGCAATAATGCATTTTAGGACTGTAATTGGCTGTATCTCAATAAAGCACAGCCTAACAACGGCAATAAAGGTAGCCATAGCCCTTCCCAGCAGGAATGATATTTCTCAACCCGGAAGCTAATATTCATCACCTTTTTAAGGATTAGAGCGGATAGAAAACAACCATCCTACAACAATTCCACCTCGATCCAGACCGGCTGGTGGTCAGAATACCGGAATTGTTGATCGATAGCCTTAATCGTGCGGAGTTTGATATTGGGCGAGGTTAGGAAAAAGTCAATAATAGTGATAAAGGATTCACCCGCTTTGTAAGGTGTGCGGACTTTTCGGTTGGTGGGCAGGCGTGGGTCGTAAGCCCAGTTCCATCCTGCCGGCATCCAATTGTCTTCAATATTAATCTGGGAGTATCCTTGCGTATTACCCGGCATAAAACCGTCAAACCGAAAATAGGGTGGGCAGAGATTCCAGTCTCCACCTACGAGGACATAGTTCCCTTTTTCGTATTCTGCCAGGAGTAATTTCTGGAGAAAGGCCATTTGCTCTTTTTTCAGAGCACCATCTGCATCGTAAGCAGAAAGGTGGATGTTGATCACCACCAGCTGCTTTCCATTAGCGACGGGGTAACGGTGCAGCGCAGCACATCGGTCGAGTTGAAATATCCGGGTAGGCCAATTAAAGGAGCCCGGCAATTGATACCGGATTGATTCAATGGGCTGGAAGCGGGAATAGGTAGCCAGGCCGCTCAACACCTGCCCATAAGCCCTCCATGGTTCAAATAGTGGAATGGGTACGCGGGAAACCTTGTAATTAGGTGAAAAATAAGCTGCATAGCCTGGTAAAACCTCCTTTATCTCTTCAAACTGGTTGATGCCATAACTGCGCTTGGCGCGGTAGTCCACTTCCTGGAAGAGGAAAAAATCCGAGCGGGTGGAACGGGCGAAAAGAGTATCCCCGGCAATATTTTTTTCTACCAGTTCCCGGGAAGGGCGCACCATCCGGGCTCCTGAAAAAAACATATTGCCGTGGTCGTAAAAAAAGTCGGACTCCTCCCCCAGCCCACCGTAGCCCAGGTTCCAGGTAGTAAAGGATAGAATACTGTCCTTGACCACCGGCTGAAGCGCCTCCTGATAAGGCTCGAGGACTACTTCGCGCTCCGGCTGCCAATCGTCAGCAGTGCCATAAGCCAGCACCAGGCCGAGGTAAACCAACACCAGTAGCAGGAAAAACACCAGAATCCTCAGGCTCAGCCTGGCAACTTTAGGCAACCGCATATATTAATAGATTATAAAATGGCCCTTTACAATTCCACTATGCTTTCAAAAACACAATACTCCCCTTACCCCTCTAAACCCTCTAAACTTCTAAACTTTTCCACTCTTCAAAACCCCAGCATATCCTTCATCTCAAAATAACCCTGCCGGCCGATCACCCAGTGAGCAGCCTGAAGGGCGCCACGGGCGAACCCTTCTCTGGAATGTGCCTCATGCCGAATGATGATCGAATCAATATCGGAATGGAACCGCACCTCATGAGTGCCCGGCACAAGGCCTTCCCGCCGGGAATGGATGAGCAGTTCTTTTGGGCTGACGGGTTCCTGATCCGTCCATTTTTCCTTGCCGGGAAGCTGTTCCAGCAGGGATTGAGCCAGGGTAATGGCCGTACCACTGGGCGCATCCCGTTTTTGGGTATGATGGATCTCTTCCAGTTCTACCTCGTATTGGGGCTGCTGCGCCATCAATTGGCCCAGATGTCGATTGAGGGCAAAGAATATATTCACGCCAATACTGAAATTGGAGGAATAAAACAAGGCGCCGCCTAAACGGGTGCACAATTGCCGGGCTTCCTGCATCTGTTCCAGCCAGCCTGTAGTGCCGCAGACCACCGGAACTCCAGCTTCCAGGCACAGGCGCACATTTTGAAAAGCGCTTTCCGGCCGGCTGAATTCAATGGCCACATCTGCCGCTTTTAATGCTTCGGCTGACAGCGTAGCTGCATTCTCCGAACGCAACCTTAAAACGGCCTCATCACCGGCAGCTATAGCCTGGCTTTCGATGGCCTTTCCCATTTTCCCGTATCCGAGCAACGCTATTTTCATAAAATACTTTAAAAAATGTGACTCCCCCGCTCAGGTAGCGTCGAAAGGGCAGATTCCAAAAAATCAAAAACAAAGCCGTAGCGTCAAAAAAGAACGCACAACCCGAAAACTAACTGGCTTTCCTAAACAAATAAACACTTGAACGGAGGCCCTTCCCTTAGCGGTAGGGCCTCTCTTTTAGCCTTCCCCTTCCAGAACCTTCTTCAGTTCGTTAAGTTTCATCATACACTCGATAGGCGTCATATTGTTGATATTCAGGTCCTGCAGCGCCGCTTTGATCTTCCCTGCAGTGGGGTCCACCGTTTCAAAAATACTAAGTTGCAAAGAAGCGGAAGAGATAGCCGCTGTGTCTGGTTTTTCTACATTCAGGCCGCCTTCCTGTTCACCATTATCGTTGCCTATGGCTTTCTGCTCCATCTGTGAGAGAATGTGCTCAGCTCGTTCTACAATACTCCGGGGCATTCCCGCCATTTTTGCGACGTGTATTCCAAAGCTGTGCTCGCTGCCGCCCGGCGCCAGCTTTCGGAGAAAGATTACCTTATTGCCTACATCCCGCGTGGCAATATGGAAATTCTTGATCCTTGAAAACTTGGGAGCCAGTTCATTCAGCTCATGATAATGAGTGGCAAAAAGCGTCTTGGGCCTGGCTATATTGTTATGGTGGAGAAACTCGGCAATAGACCAGGCAATAGAAATCCCATCGTAGGTAGCCGTCCCCCGGCCGATCTCATCCAGGAGAATGAGGCTGCGGTCCGAGATGTTGTTCATGATGCTGGCCGTTTCATTCATCTCCACCATAAAGGTTGATTCGCCCAGCGAAATATTGTCGGATGCGCCAACCCGGGTAAAGACCTTATCGACGAGGCCCAGCCTGGCGCTTTGGGCCGGAACGAAAGACCCCATTTGAGCCATTAGGCAGATGAGGGCGGTTTGCCGCAGTAAAGCCGACTTGCCCGACATGTTGGGCCCGGTGATCATGAGTATTTGCTGCTCTTCATTATCCAGGTATACATCATTAGGAATATATTCCTCATCGAGCGGAAGCTGCTGTTCGATCACCGGATGCCGCCCTCCTTTGATATCAATTACCAGAGACTCGTCGATCTCGGGCCGGCAATAGTTGTTCTTTTGGGCCGCCCGGGCGAAGGAGAGCAGGCAGTCAACACGGGCGATCAGGCCGGCATTATGCTGAATTGGTTGAATGTAATCTCCCAATTCCAAAACCAACTGCCCGAAAAGCTGCTCTTCGAGTAGCAGTATTTTTTCCTCTGCGCCCAGTATTTTGGACTCCAGCCGCTTCAGGTCCTCCGTAATATAGCGTTCGGCATTGGTCAGGGTCTGTTTGCGGGTCCATTCCGGCGGCACTACCTTTTTGTATTTATTGGTGACCTCCAGGTAATAGCCGAATACATTGTTGAAACCGATCTTCAGGCTGCTGATACCTGTTCGTTCTACCTCAGTTCTTTGTATTTCCAGAAGCAATTCTTTGCTGTTGAGTACAATATTGCGCAAATCGTCCAACTCCTCATGGAAACCATCTGCAATAACTCCGCCCTTGGAAAGATTGGCAGGCGGGTCCTCGACGATTTGTCTGGCGATCTGTTCTTTGAGGCGCTTACACAACTGGAGCCCTTCACCGATCTTACCAAGCTCCGCATTATCACTGGCCATCAGCAACTCTTTGAGAGGTTCGATAATGTTCAGGGCCTTTTTCAGCTGAACCACCTCGCGGGGGTTGATCTTCCCCAAGGGCACCTTGGAAATAAGCCGCTCCAGGTCGCCAATCTGTTGAAGGTATCGCTCGAGTTCGGCGCTGAGCGTATTATTTTCCAGGAAGTAGGACACTACCGCCAAGCGGCCATTGATCGCAGCCTCAGATTTGAGAGGAAGCACCACCCATTTTTTCAATAAGCGGGCGCCCATTGGGGAAACTGTGTGGTCGAGTATTTTGATGAGCGGCACCCCACTGTCATTATTGGTATAAAGCAGTTCCAGATTGCGGACTGTAAAGCGATCAAGCCAGACATAACGGTCGGGTTGAATGCGGCTGATTGCGCTTATGTGCTTGAGGTTCTTGTTTTCGGTCGTATCGAGGTAGTGCAGCACCGCCCCGGCGGCAACCTGGGCCAATTCCATATCTTCCACCCCAAACCCCTTAAGATTCTGGACTTCGAATTGTTTCAGCAATTTCTCTCTGCCATAATCATAGGTATATACCCACTCGTCGAGCAGGAAGGTATAGAATTTGTCTCCGAATATCTTATCAAAATCTTTGCGCCGGTCTTTGGAAAAGATAACCTCAGAAGGTTTGAAGCTTTGAATCAGCTTTTCCGCATAGGCCAGTGACCCTTCGCAAACCAGGAATTCACCGGTCGAGATATCCAGGAACGCCAGGCCGGCCTGGTCTTTACGCCCCCAGAAGAGGGAAGCGAGGTAATTGTTGGATTTATGATCCAGCAGTTTATCATCGACGGCCACCCCGGGCGTGACCACCTCTGTAACCCCTCTTTTGACGATCTTTTTCTGAGGGCTTGGTTTCTCCAGCTGTTCACAGATAGCCACCCGATACCCACTTCGGACCAGGCGCGGCAAATACATGTCCAACGAGTGATAGGGGAAGCCCGCCAGTTCAATATCATTGCCCCCATTATTGCGGCGGGTAAGGATAATGCCTAGAGCCTGAGAAGCTTTAATAGCGTCCTCGCCAAAGGTTTCATAAAAATCGCCCACCCGGAACAACAGGATTGCATCAGGGTATTTTGCCTTTACCTTAAAGTATTGCCCCATCAGGGGCGTTACCTTTTCACTCGTATCTTTCGTACCCTTTGCCAATTTGGATGGTCTTTTTTTGATTGTTTCAGGTTTAAAAAAGCAGCGCACAGCTCGCCTGGACGGCGACTAACAAAGATAACCGTATTCAGGAGAATTCAAAAACAGGCAGAACCGCGGACGGCCTTCCTTCTATTTTTTTGGCCCGCTTTGGTATTCCATTTCAAGGATTGTTTATTTTGCCGAAGTTTTATAGAAAAACAAGTAAAAAAACAAAACGAAATGAATCTTTCAGGACTAGACTGGTCGATTGTTGGGGTCTATTTTGCCGTCACGCTGGCTTTTGGGCTCTGGGCTTCCCGCTCGGCAGGTAAAAACATTCAGGAATTCTTTCTTTCCGGCCGAAATATGCCCTGGTGGCTGCTTGGCGTTTCGATGGTGGCCACTACTTTTTCCGCCGATACGCCCAACCTGGTCACCGGATTCGTCCGGGAAGGGGGCGTTGCCAAAAACTGGAACTGGTGGGCATTTCTACTCACCGGGATGCTGACCGTTTTCGTGTACGCCAAGCTCTGGCGGCGGGCGCACATTCTGACCGATATCGAATTTTACGAATTGCGCTACAGCGGCTGGGCGGCGGCGTTCCTGAGGGGGTTCCGTGCGTTATATCTGGGGCTGATCTTCAACGTCATTGTCATGGGCGCCGTGTCCCTGGCAGCCATCAAATTCGGATCGATCATGCTGGGCTGGCCCGGCTGGCAGACCTTGCTGATCGCAGGGTCCATAACCCTGGCATACAGTGCTTTTGGAGGGCTTCGCGCCGTTATTGTCACGGATTTTGTTCAGTTTGTTTTCGCTATGGTGGGCTCCGTATGGGCTGCAGTGTATCTGATTGGCCTGGAAGAAGTCGGTGGGCTGACCAATCTCCTGGCCCACCCGGAAGTACAGGATAAGCTCAGTATGGTGCCCGACTTCAGTAATCCGGACCTGTGGATACCCTTAATGCTGGTCCCTTTGGCTGTTCAATGGTGGGCTTCCTATTACCCGGGCGCGGAACCTGGCGGGGGTGGCTACATTGCACAACGGATGTTCTCCGCCAAGGATGAGAAACACGCCATTGGCGCCACCCTGCTTTTCAATGTGGCCCACTACGCCCTGCGCCCCTGGCCCTGGATCCTGATTGCACTAGCTTCCATAGTCGTTTTCCCGGAAATAAAGGACATCCATGCTGCTTTTCCCAGCCTTTCGGAAAGCAAACTTGGCGATGACATCGCCTACCCGGCCATGCTGACCCGGCTACCTTCCGGCCTGCTGGGCCTGGTGGCCGCCTCCCTGATCGCGGCCTTCATGTCTACGATGTCGACCCAGGTTAACCTGGGGGCTTCCTATCTGGTCAATGATTTTTATCAACGGTTTATCAAGCCCGATGCTTCGGAAAAGGAACTCGTCCTGGCCGGCAGGCTCTTCACCGCTCTTTCCATGGTGTTGGGTATTACGCTGGGGTTGACACTGACTAATGCCACCCAGGCGTTTAACCTGCTCCTGTTGCTGGGCGCCGGTACCGGCCTGATATACATTCTGCGCTGGTTTTGGTGGCGCATCAATGCCTACACTGAAATTATCGCCATGGTAGCCTCGCTCGTCATTGCCACCTATTTTACCTTTCTGCACGACAAAACCGGGTTCTTACCACTGGAAGACTGGCAGAAAATTGTCATCGGCGCCATCCTGACCACCATTACCTGGATCGTTTCCGTTTTCTTCACACCGGAGACCGACCATTCCCGGCTGATCGAATTCTACCGGCGCATCAAGCCGGGCGGGCCAGGCTGGGATAAAGTCATCACGGAAGCCCATGAGAAAGGGATTGAAATCCAAAAGGAAGCCGGACAGCTTCCGCTTGAGATCGCTTGCATGTTCATCGGCTGCATTACGGTATACAGTACGCTGTTCGCCATGGGTTTCTGGATCTATGGCCGAACCACCTCTGCTTTGATTGGGACTGTCCTGGCCGCGGGCGGCGCGTACTTCCTATTCCGGGTATGGGGGAAATTGCGCACCCAAAAGGGCGATGTTATTTCCTGACCACATGTTTGTTTATTTTGCCCGATCGCTTATTTTTGCCCGCACTGAAAAACCATAAGGGTTTACCAATGTTCAAATTGAAAAAAGGATAGGATTATGGCAATCATGATAACGGACGAATGTATCAACTGCGGCGCCTGCGAACCGGAATGCCCCAATAACGCCATTTATGAAGGCGGGGTGGAATGGGCCATAGCCGATGGTACGGAAGTCAAAGGAAAATACAAACTGGAAGACGGCCGAATGGTAGACATCGATGAGGAACAACCCCCTGTTTCAGACGATTACTATTATATCGTACCGGATAAATGCACCGAGTGTGTAGGGTTTCACGAAGAGCCTCAATGCGCGGCCGTCTGCCCCGTCGATTGCTGCGTACCGGACCCGGAGCGTGAAGAATCGGAAGAAGAGCTTTTGGCCAGAAAGGAACGGCTGCATCTTTAAAAGAAGACGGGCAATTTTTTGAATAATCGAACAGGAGTCATCCGAATTTTGAGCCACCAATCAGCGATTCTATTCCTGCCCGCCGGTGGCAGCAGGCGGGGATACTCCTCAAACCCCGCATACAGGCTTTGAGGATACTTTGGCCCTGCGGGCCGTTGATACTATGGATGAGAAAAGAACTTTAATGGGCGGCTTCTCTCATCAATAGCATCAACTTAGTATCCCTGCCGGCCTGCGGCACAGCAGGCGGGCTCCGCCGATTAGGCGTAGTATCGGCCCCGGCCCGAATGGGCAGGGGCGAGCATCTTCCGGGATATTCTACGAAAATCCGGGATGACTCAAGTTTTTTAAAGCTTTCATATGAACATCCTGGACCGATTCAGACTGGACGGCAAAACTGCTATCGTCACCGGCGCCAGCAAAGGCATCGGAGAGGCTATTGCCTATGCCCTGGCAGAAGCAGGCGCCAATGTCGTTGTTTCCAGCCGAAAACAGGAAGCTGTCGATGAAGTAGCCCGGCAACTGAAGGCCAAAGGCTACGAAGCCCTGGCCATTGCCGCCAACACCGGTGATGGCGATCAGATCCGAGCTCTGGTGGAGGAGGCCATCCAGGCGTTCGGCGGTATCGATATCATCGTTAATAACGCTGCGGCAAACCCTACATTCGGCCCTATAGAGAAAACGGAACCCTGGGCCTACGACAAGATCATGGAGGTAAATGTAAAAGGGCCCTTCGAGCTTTGCCGCCTTGCCCTGCCAGAGATGAAAAAGCGGGGCGGAGGGGCCGTCATCAACATCAGCAGTGTGGGCGGCCTTTCACCGGAAGCACAGCTTGGTATTTATAGTGTTAGCAAAGCCGCGCTGATTTCCCTGACCAAGGTGCTGGCCAAGGAATGGGGGCAATACGGAATCCGCGCCAACGCCATTTGCCCGGGCCTGATCAAGACCAAATTCAGCCAGGCCCTCTGGAGCAACGAACAGATCATGAAGCACCTGTCCGCTCAACTGCCCCTATCGAGAGCCGGCACTGTAGAAGAAGTGGCCGGATTGGCCCTGCTCCTGGCCTCCGATGCAGGCTCCTACTGCACCGGAGCCGTGTTCACCGCTGATGGAGGATTGACGGTCTAGAGCAGTGGGCAGTAACCCTGTGTTTTCTCCCCTGCATACTGCCCACTGCCCACTGAAATCATCCACACTCCGAATACCCACAACTCTTACAGATCAAACAGCCTTCTTTATAGATGAGGCCATCCGGATCGTTGCAATTGGGGCAGGCGCTATTGGCAGCCTGGGTGCCATCAGGCACAAATTGCTTGAGGGCGCGGACGACCCCGTTTTTCCAGGTATTGATATAATCCTCCGCTACATTGAGCCCCTCGACCAGGTCAACAACATAGAGGATGGGCATGCCATGGCGCAGTACACCCGAGATCAGCTTGGCGTAATTCCAGTATTCCTTATTGAAAGAACGGGACAAGCCCTCGATAAGCACCCGGTACCCCTCGCGGTCCAGGAACTGAAAGTCGTAACGGTTATTGCCTTCCTCATCTTTGACCTTAATGACCCATCCTTTGGTGACGTATTCCGGAAATTTGAACATATCCTCTGCCCGGCCGGTGAAGACCTCATAAGGGCGGTTGTCATACAGGCCAATGACAGCAATCCAGTCCTCGGAGTTATTTTTGAACCGGACGACGGCAGCCTCCAGGCGTTCAGGCCGTTTCGGCGGCATGGTTTCCTGAAACTTGCCCTTGCCTCTTTGCTTGTCACCTGTATCGGCTACCAACACCCCGGATCTCGAACCATCGCGATAGATCGTACAACCTTTACAGCCTTCCTCCCAGGCGGTTTGATAGATCTTTTTAACCATTTCCACCGAGGTTTGCTCCGGAACGTTGACCGTCACGCTGATCGAGTGGTCCACCCACTTTTGGATGGCGCCCTGCATTTTTACTTTCTGAAGCCAATCCACATCATTGGCGGTTGCATGGAAGTAAGGGGATTTTTCAATGACCGGCTGGAGTTCTTCCGAAGAAAGGCGCGTGACCTCCGCCACATCATAGCCGTTCATTTCCAGCCAGGTAATAAATTTGTGGTGGAACACATTGTACTCCTCCCAATGATCGCCTACCTCATCGATAAAGGTCACCTTGGCGTCCTTGTCATTGGGGTTGACCTTGCGCCGGCGTTTATAATTAATGAGGAAGGCCGGCTCGATGCCGGATGTCGTCTGTGTCATCAGACTGGTAGTGCCGGTAGGCGCAATGGTCAGCAAGGCGATATTCCGCCGGCCATGCGCCAGCATCTCTTCGTATAGCGCCGGGTCGGCATCCCGCAACCGCTGGATGAAGGGGTTGTTCTTTTCCCGTTCGGAATCGTAGACCGGGAAAGCCCCTCGCTCCCGGGCCATAACTGCCGAAGCACGGTAGGCGCTGACTGCCAGCGTACGGTGCACTTTAACCGAAAAGTCGATGCCTTCATTACTGCCGTAGCGCAGGCCCAGCGCAGCCAGCATGTCCCCTTCCGCTGTAATGCCTACCCCTGTGCGGCGCCCCTGGGTGCAGGCTTTGAGGATCTTCTCCCACAAGCGGTGCTCCGTAGCCTTGATCTCCGGCAGCTCCGGGTCCTTTTCGATCTTATCCAGGATGAGGTCGATCTTCTCGATCTCCAGGTCGATGATGTCATCCATCATGCGCTGAGCGATCTGAACATGCTCGGCAAACTTCTCGAAGTTGAACCAGGCTTTGTCGGTGAAAGGTTCTTCCACGTAGCCGTAAAGATTAATAGCCAATAGGCGGCAGCTATCATAAGGAGAAAGTGGAATTTCGCCGCAATTTTTCTGATTCAAATAGACCAGTTTCTGTTTGCCATCTCTGGTTGCCGACGCCCAACCGCCAGCAAAGAAATTATGGTGTTGATCCACTGTCCCATTATAGACATCCTCGTACCCGTCGAATACTATAGATTGGACCCTGTGGTTATAGTATTCGGCTTCTGTTTTAAGCTCTGTAAAGGAATCAAAACCATGTTTGGTTCTCAGGCGAAACGGTATACCCGCATCCTTGCACGCCGATTCCCACTCTTTCACCATGGGATTTCGGTTTAGTTTATATTTGAGGCGAGTAAATATCTCTAATTGACGCGCTTTACTCTCTTCCCCTTTATCTTTAAAAACATTATTTACCGAAGCTGTTCGCTTATTTCTAATTTCTTCACTCGTGTTGAGATGGATATTATGGCACTCAAATGAACAACAGGATATCTCACGGCGATGGTAATTGATCCAAAATGAACCGCCACAATGCTCGCACTGCTTTTTCACCTGGACTTCATTAGCCTGAATAACGGCTTCGTAGCCCTGGCATTGAGCACGAATCAGCGTGCGGGCCAGGCGCGGATCTTCATTAAATTGCTCTATTTCTAATTCAATGGCAGCAAGAATGGACAGCTCTTTAACCGAGCCGAAAGACCGTTGCCTGAATTTGGAAAATGACATGGGAAGGCTATGTTCTTTAGCAAACTCCTGCCATTCCCTTTTGGAAAAACGCCGGCCTAACTGGCTTGTTAGTTCAAGCGCTTTATCAAACAACTCCTTATTAGTCAGTTGGTATGCTTTTCCATTTTTCAAGCCCGAAGTTGCCTCCGACATCCTCCTGCTATACTGCCGAAACCTCACAGGGTCAGCCTTGATTTTAAAAATAGGATTTTGAGTTCCTAGCATATCCGCCTGATGCAGCGCATTATGCGCCTCCACCGACATGACCTCGAGGTTATCCGGATGATTGTTTAAGCTATCATAATCTATATGGTGTACAACTTCGCCCTTTTCCAATTCTCGCTTTTGATAATATTCAGCGATCAAGCGGTGTTCAGACTTATTTGACCGGAATGCACCATTATTCAACCACCAATAATCCGTTTGTTTCCTGCCCTCTTCATTGACAACCGGCCCCTGAAATTTAGTTAAGATCATCAGGCTATCCCCCGGCTCTAGATCTCTCACTTCCCGGTAATGTCCATTTTTCAAGCGAAACTTATGGTTCGAAGTGGCCCGAATGGTTGAGCCATCATCCAAAGTAATCTTATACACCTTCTTTTGCCTGCCCGTCAACCGGGGATTTCGCATCATCTGGATTTCAAGTTTGCCTTTGTCGTTGAGGCAGTAGACAGGGATATCCAGGCCTTCTACCGCGAGTTGCCGGATGGGCACGTGCCCCCGGCCATCGGCCACGGCAATTAGAGTATCGCCCGTCAGGCAAGGATTCGTCGAGATCGTCCGAAAGCCCAGGCCTGCATAACAATCCGGCACTGATTCCCGGATGATGGTATCCCAGAACAGCACCCCCGGTTCGGCGGACTTCCAGGCATTGTGGATGATCTTGTTCCACAACTTCGAGGCATCGACCTCCTTTTTCATTTTCGGCACCTCCGCATCCACGGGGTATTGCTGGACGTAAGGCTTGCCGGCCAGAGCCGCTTTCATGAAGGCATCATCGATGCGGACCGAAACGTTGGCGCCGGTCACCTTGCCTTGTTCCAGCTTGGCGTCGATAAAGCCCTCTGCATCCGGATGTTTGATCGAGACGGTTAGCATCAGAGCGCCCCGACGGCCGCCCTGGGCTACTTCGCGGGTAGAGTTGGAATAGCGCTCCATAAAAGGAACGATTCCCGTGGAGGTCAGTGCGCTGTTCAGCACCGGGGTTCCACTGGGCCGAAGATGAGACAGATCCTGCCCCACTCCACCCCGGCGCTTCATTAGTTGAACCTGCTCTTCATCCGACTTGACGATGCCGCCATAAGAATCGGCATCATTGCCAATGACAAAACAATTGGAGAGGGAAACGATCTGATGGGGATTGCCGATACCCGCCATAGGGCTACCCTGGGGGACAATGAATTTGAAATCTTTCAACACCTGATAGATGGCCTCCTCGGACAAAGGGTTGGCGTATTTCTGCTCGATTCGGGCGATTTCCGAAGCGATACGGCGGTGCATATCATCCGGCGTCAGCTCATATAGGTTTCCGTAAGAATCTTTCAGTGCGTACTTATTCACCCATACATTGGCTGCCAGTTCATCACCGCCGAAGTATTCTACGGTAGCCTTATAGGCTTCTTCGTAGGAATAGGTTTTGGCGTTCCCGGGCCGTTTCTCTTTTTGCACTGCTGGTGTTTCCATATTCGTAGAATTTTTTTGTGTTTAAAGTGTCCCCCATTCTTACTAAAGAAAAAGAATTAGGTACTGCCTTGCAAGTCGAAGGCAGGCCATTCTGATTCAGGGTTAAAATATTTTTTTAAAGCTGTTGACTAGCTCCATCGGCACTAAACAGGGTAGATTTTCAGGATGCAATGCATTGAAACCAGTGAGAACCGGGAGCTGCTAACTGCCCACTGTTTACTGCCGACTGAAATAGCGCATTGGATAGGTAAACTTTAGGATGATAAATGTAAGGGCCAGGAAGGACTTTTACACGGCCTGAACGGGCTATTTTTTCAACAAAATGTGGATAAATAATTTTGGTGGGCTAGTGAAGATACACAGATAAGCGGTGGCAGTTTCTTTCAGCCTGTCACCACCCAGGCAATTTATTAAGCCATACTCCGCTTTCCTAAAATACGTTAATTCATTTCGGGCGAAAAAATAGGGAACAAGCTTTTTCCAAAACAGAGGATTTTGCTATCTTTGCACTCGCTCTGCGAAAGCGCAGTAATTTGAGTCTTTTCAAGGCTGTTTTCAGGTCATTTAGCTCAGTTGGTTTAGAGCGCTGCTTTGACAGAGCAGAGGTCACTGGTTCGAATCCAGTAATGACCACCAAGCCGTACCCGCACCGGAAGGACGGCTTTTTCGGGGTGTAGCGCAGCCCGGTAGCGCGTTCGTCTGGGGGGCGAGAGGTCGCAGGTTCAAATCCTGTCACCCCGACTTAATAAAAACCCAAGTAGTTGTTTATCAATTGCTTGGGCTTTTTTATTTCTACAAACCCAGGTTGCCTCATTGGTTATTTCAGTTATTTAACAGCGTATTATAAATCTTGTGACAACTTTCTTTCACTTTATAGATACTTCCACTTAATTTTACAAAGAATATACTTTCCCCATTTTAGCCCCCCTTCTCCTTTTTCACAAGGTTTTGTAGTGTTTCCTAAAATCACAATGCTATATGAAAAACATTGGACTTTTGTGTCTGTTCCTGATGGGCCTCCTGATACCGGCGACGGCCCAGATCACGATCACCAACGCCGTATTTCCGGCGGTAGGAGATACGTTGTTTTTTAAGATAGATAACCAGCCCCAAGGGATAGTTATGACAGCCCCCGGCGGCCCCCAGCAATGGGATTTCAGCAACCTGCAAGCTTCCGCTACCTGGCAACAAATTTTTCTCCCCCCGCAGGCAGGCCCCGAATCCTTATATTTCCCATCGGCTAACTTATTGTATCAAAAACCCGGCGGCAATGTGGATGTATACCTGAACGCATCCGGCAATCAGGTAACCATGCTGGGCCTTTCGGGCCCAGACCCGCTCCTGTTAGGCATCGATCTGGTTGCCCAATTTAACCCGCCGCTCGTTCAACAACAAGCCCCCCTCAATTTCTTTGACATCAACCAAACAAGCTCGGGGCTACTGGTACCTTTTTCGCCGGGCCTCCTGCCAGGCGTAGGGCTACTGCCGTTTAACGCCGACTCGATGCGGATCAGGGTTTCCATTAGCCGGCTTGATGCAGTTAATGCCTTTGGCACCCTGGCCATTCCCGGCGGCACCTTTGACGTCCTGCGCCAACAAAGTACGGAATACCGCGAAAAACGGCTCGATGCAAAAATAGCTCCATTGGGGTGGCTGGATGTTACGGATGTAGCGATTCAGTATCTGGGATTGGATTTGGGTGTAGATACCACCGTTACCTACCAATTCTTAAGCAACCAGTCCAAAGAGCCGATTGCCGTCTGTACTACCGATAATTCGCAATTGCTGGTGGTTAACGTGCAGTACAAAAACATTACTGCGGCGCCGCCAAATTGTGCAAATGATACTGTCTCCCCAACGATTTCCTGTCCGGGAGGACAGACACTGGCATTAGGTAATAACTGCTCTGCATCCCTTCCCAATTACACGCTTTTGGCGACTGCCAATGATAACTGCGGCCTGCCGGCTGTCACCCAGTCTCCTCCTGCCGGATCCATTGTTACCGGCGCTGGTTCAGTACCTGTATCACTGACGGCAACGGATAACAGTGGCAACACTTCTTCCTGCACGTTTACGGTGACGAAGGTGGATAACCAGCCTCCCAATGCAATCTGCCAGAACATTACGGTTCAACCGGATGGGAGCGGAACGGTTTCCATTCTTGCCTCCCAAATAGACAACGGTTCGAATGATGCCTGTGGAATAGCCGGCTTTGCCCTGAATGCAAACACTTTCGATTGTACCCAGGAAGGCGACAATCCGGTATCCTTAACCGTGACGGATGTCAATGGCAACTCTAGTTCCTGTATGGCTGTGGTCACCGTTCAGTGCAATCCTCCCCTGCCGGGGCCCTTGGATAGTGAAGACATCGGTAACGCGGGGGCGGGCAATACCTATCAGTACGACCCGGCCCAGAGCCCACCGGCTTTCAACATCCAGGCCAATTCCAACAACAATTCCCTGAACGCCGACAACCTCGCGCTCATCAGCCAGGAGCTGTGCGGCGATTTTGCAGTAACCGTCCGGGTGCAGAGTGTTACCCCTTCCGGATATGCAGGTGTGGTGGCACGGGAAGATATGGCCCCCGGCAGCCGGATGGTGGGCATGTTTTCCAACTTAAGTAATATGGTGCGCTTTGAATCCCGCTCGGTGGCCGGCGCGAATAAAACCATTAACTTCTTCAGCAAACCGGCGCCCTACTGGCTGCGGTTGACGCGGCAGGGCAACTGGTTCTTCGGCTACTATTCCTTTAACGGACTGAGTTTCTCCTTTGTAACGGCTAAGATGATTCCATTGGGGAGCTGCCTCGAAGTGGGCTTTGGCGCCTTTACCAATTTCAATGGAACACCAGCCGATGCCGTATTCACCAATGTGAGCTTCAGCGGGGGCAGCCTGCCAATTGCGCAGTTGCCGGTTGAAACCGCTACGCCGGCTGCCAGGGAACGGAACATCAGCCTCTATCCAAACCCGGCGCGGGAAGTGTTGACGCTGGCCCGTACCCGAACCTCTGAGCAGAAGCCCGGAGAAGGTGTAATGCCTACTCCATCCGGAAGATTGGAGGTACGGCTGCGCAACCAGCTCGGCCAGATCCTGGAAACCCGCGAGTGGCTTCCTGACGAGTCGAACCTGGAGTGGGCGGTTAGCCAGCTGGCGCCGGGGCTGTATTCCATCGAGGTACTGGAGGAAGGGCAGGCGCCGGTGGTGCTGCGGTTTGTGCGGGCGGAGTGAGCCTATTTCTTTGTATGCGAATTTTACTTAAGAATCAAAAAATCCCCGCCGAAGCCCCATATGAACTGTGGGCTTCGGCGGGTTGAGTCATGTGAATCAGGGGCTAAACGCCTAAGCAACGGCCCAGCGGGCCGTTTGGTGTTCCAGGCGCTCCAATAGTCTCTTCCAATTTATGTTCTTGTTAATTCCCTTAACCCCTTCCTTAACAGCACGTTAAACCCCTCCGCTTAAGAAAAGCGTAACCCATCCATAACATCCCTTAACACTTCCCGCCCGTTTCTTTGTGGTGTATTTCACAAGCGATCGCATTCCACCCTTAAGCAACCTAATTCATGCTTCCCCTTTCAAACTGATTCTGTAACCAATCAAAACAATCTAGCTATGAAAACCCACATCACAGCCCTTCTGCTGTTATTCTTCAGCCTCACCTTTCTTGAAGCCCAGAATAACTCTTTCTTCATCGGCGCCAGCGGCGGCGGTAATTTTTCCAAGTTCAAGTACACCGAAGACCTGGCGGAGTTATACCCTGGCTCCAGCTCTGTTTTCGGCCTTAACGGTGGGGCAAGCCTCGGTTTTGAGATCCAGAACTTCACCCTCAGTACCGGGATTCAATACATCCAGAAAGGCGGCGAATACCAGACAGACAACTTTGAGGACGACTTCGGCACCGGCTTCTTTACCGGGCGGGAAAAGCTGCACTTCGTTTCCATTCCGGTTCTGGTAGGCTACCGCAAATACCTCGGCGACCGCTTTGCGCTTTCCTTTGCGATTGGCCCCTCCTTCAACATCGGCCTGGGCGGAAAACTCGACGAGGAAACCCAGTACTTCGGCACCGATGAAACAGATGTACAGAACTACACCATTGCCTTCGGCAACGGCCTGAACGAAGACTACCGCTCCATACAAATGGGCTTCCAGGTATCGCCGGGCCTGGTTTTTGCCGTCAACGATAACAGTAAAATCACCTTCAACGTCACCTGGGATTCCGGACTAAAAGACTCCTTTAACCCTCGCTACAAGGACGCCAATGACTTCTTCGGCGCCTTCAAAGGCGAGCAGTTGAACCGTTCCACCATTTTATCAGTGGGCTATGAATACCACTTCAAGTTTGGAGACCGGTACTGATTTGAAATGTAAAATATAGAATACAGAACCGCAAAATGAAAAAGGCAAGCCCTCCCATTTTGCTGTTCCTGACAAACCCAAAAGCACTATGCTGATCTGTAATAACTGCTTCACCATCAATGAAGATGGAACTGAGCGCTGTGTGCATTGCCACATGAAAGGCCATTTCACCCATCAGGATGATGAAGGCTGGACAGGCGACCCGCTGGAAGCCCCCAAAACCATTGTCTCCTGCCGGAATTGCGGCAGCGATACACCGGGCGACGGGGAAAAATGCCTGGAATGCCATTTCCCATTACCCAGCCGTTCAACTGTCCGGGGCTCCGGCCCTCAGGGGCGCTCGGATCAGGGTTTCACCTCAAAAGCTACGAATTATGTCAAGGAGAAAAGCTGAATTATTCAACCTGTCCTTTTTGGACCTGCTGACCAGTGCTCTTGGCGCAGTGATCTTTCTCTTTATTATAACACCAAAAGGAGGAGCGCCAGCCGCAAAAGTTCAACAGGCAGCGGTCTACTTTGACACCACCCGGATGCAGATTTTTGGATCGCTGGACGACAGTCTTCGGCGCAAAAAGGCAGGAGACACCTTATTTGCATTGCTGGTCGATTACAAGGCAATGCCGGGAGCGAAGCCCTCTCCTGCTCCGCCCCAGCCGACGCCACAACCGGCCCGCATCGCCGTGGCCAAAGAACCGGCGCGGCAACCGGACCGGGGCAGCTTGCCAAGCCCTGCCAGCAAAGAACCGGAAAAGCCCAAGGTTGAGGATCCAAAAGCCAATCCTACGGTGGAAAATCCGAAGAGCCCGGTGGAAGCTCCGCCGGTATACAAGGGCGATGCTCCATCCGTGCCTTGCAATGTCTCCTTTGAGATCAGTTGGAGAGACCTGAGCGACAACGTGGACTTGTTTGTTTGCAAAGGAAGCGACTGTGTGTACGGCGGCCGGAAAAAAGACCGGGCAATCGGGGAATGGGACAGCGGAAAATCCCGGAACCGGATTTTTGGCAATGACCTGCGAACCACCCAGGAGGCGGTACGGCAATTCGGTGCGATCATTCCCGGGGAGTACAAGCTATACGCACAATTCAAGGAAAGTGTGAAAAAGCACAGTTCCGTGAAGGTCAGCGGCCTGGTTTACACTAAAGACAGCCAGCGCCAGGAGCGAGGAGAATCCTTTTCCAAGGATGTGATTTTGAGTGATAAACGCGTCTTGCTGGGCACGGTACGCCTGAAAGCAGACGGTACATTTCAATTCATCAAAAACTAAGGGCCATGTTTAAGACCAAAAGCATTCAAATGATTTTCAGCCTGCTTGCAGCGGCCCTCCTGTGGCTGTTGCTGATCCTGATGGGTAATCTATTCACACCCGGTTCCGGGCTGCACCGCGTAGTGGAAGCGCTGGGAGGATCCAACCAGGGGTATATACAGGCAGCGATCTATGCGGTGTTCACCTACAGCATTTTCGAATTGATTGAACAGCGGAAATTCATTAAAGTCCAATACCAGGGCTTCAATCTGGGTTTGCTGCCGGTCCGGGACCAACTGGTGCTGTCCCCGGAAGAAGTTGCCCAGATCAAGTTGAATACCATTCAAATGGAGAAAAACGGCAATAGTTACCTGGTATCTGATTTTATCAAAAAAGCCTGTACACAATACCGCAACGACCAGTCGGTGGGTGAGACGCTTCAAGTGTTCAATGCCCAGGTAGACACCAGCAAGGAAGAACTGGAGGGCAAGCTGGAGACCATACGGTACCTGCTGAGCGCTGTGATATCCCTGGGCTTTATCGGTACGCTGATCGGATTGTCGACTTCTATTGGCATGGCGCACCTGGCCCGGACCGAAGAAGGCATGCCGGCCATTACCAGCCATCTCAACGTCGCTTTCGACACCACGCTGGTGGCGTTAATAGCCGGACTGGCGCTGAACTTCCTTTACCACCGCTACCTGGAAGAGATGGACACTTTTTATTCCAGGGCAAAAGGGTACATCATCGATAACCTGATCAGCAGGATTTACAAAGCCTGAGTAGGGTTTCAAAAGTATTGAAATCAGGGTGCAACTTCAACGCCAAGTTCAATGTCGTCAACTTAAGATTCTCATGGCTAGCCTGTCAGCGTCTGGCTAAGCAAGGCTTACTTGAGGCAAGCCAGCCGCTGACTGACGCGGGAGTAGTCAGCGGCTGACTTGTCTTGGAGAAGAACCAGGCTTAGTCAGTCGCTGACAGCCTTAAGTTGACGACATTGAACGCCAAGTTGCACCCTAACTTGTCTTACGCTTATCAACAGCTTTATGCCATAGCTATTTAATCACCCGGCCACCGCCACTACGAAACCCGCCACCATGCCCATTGAATAGCCAAGGAACCACCGCATATCCGTATACTGGCTGAGGCTGATGCCGAACTTACGGTACAGAAACCAGCACAGCAATATTTTCTCCAGCGTATGGGCGGCGACGGTAGCAATGGCAATACCAACCAGGCCCATGAAATGAGCCAGGACAAACCCAAGGACAACGTGAAAGGCCAATTCCACCAAAGAGATATAGAACACCAATCGGTTCGCGTTGAGCCCCACCAGGATCGGCCGGGAAAAGACCAGGCGGCTGATGGTCACCAGTAGAAAAATGTTGAACAAAATGATCGAGTCCTCAAAAGAATTACTGAACACCAATGGGAATATCCATTTACTGGTGAGCACCAGAAAGATGGATAATGGAAACAACAGGTGAAACAATTTCCTGGATTTATCCCGAATACTCGGCAGTGCATTTTCCAAATTTCCGGCCACTTCCGGCAGCATAGCAGAACCAAAAGCATTGCTAATCGCCAAAGCAAAAGGAAGTTCCCTGGCGCCGTAGCGGAAAATGGCGAACAAGTGTTCATCTCCCGCGTACCGGAAGTTCACCAGCCAGTTGTCAAACGATTGGTTAAAAACGCCCATCAGCGCATATAAAATGAGTGGGATGGACATTAATGCCCATTGGCTTATCAACCGGGGTTGCCATTCGAAAGCCCCATATTTCCAAAGCAAATATAGCAGCCAGATATGCCGGCCCGCAGCCAGGGTGATCAAGGCGTAAAAGGCGCCTTGCAAACCATATCCCAGGTATATGGGCGCTAATGTAGCCCCTACCTGGAGCCCGAACGACCAAATACCGAAGCGAAATATTTCCGCCGGCCGGTTGAGCAAAAGATAGATATTCTCCACCAGAAAAGTGGGCGCATTCAGCCAGAGGAACAGGATGAAAAGTTCGTAATAGGGCAGGTCCGGCTGACTGGCCAAAGCCGTCAGGATGGGTGTTTTTGCTACCCACAATATACTTAACACCAAAGTGCTGAGGCCCAGGAACAATAGATAGGCATTGAACAAGAAAGCCGGCTGCCTGGCAGGGGCCAATTGCGGGTATTGAGCCAGAAAGCCTTGCATCAGGCCGGCGATCCAGAAAGCAGTGAGTGTAAAGCCGATATACAACAGCATCTCATAAATACCGATCCCTTCCGTGCCGAGCGCACTTTTGGCGAGCAGGATAGCGATGAGGATCGTAGCGCCTTGCCGAAGTACATTAAATACCTGAAAGGCGCGCACATTACTGCGATAAAGGAAAGAAAGCAGGTTCAGGGCTTATAGTACTTTATGCTGTTCCTGGAAAACCACTCCAAATTCTTTCAGCTCTTCCAGCACCGGCTGGTAAACCTCCGGCATAACCGGAATGTTGACCCCCGTCCGGACGATCTTGCCCTCCATGACTTGTTTAACAAAAATGCCCAGCGGCAAGCCTACCAGTTTTGACATGGCCGTATTTTCAGCATCCTCCCCTTTCATAATGAGCGTTGAGGTGAGCTGCTGCTGTTGGCCATCTAGCTTATATTCGAACTCATGTTGCATGATGATCATGTCCTTATCCTGAGGCTTCAGTTTCCACTTATCCAGCAGCAACTGCTCCAGAATGTGGGCCGGAGTGGCATTTTTCAGGCGGATCTTCTTTTTGCTGAACAAGCCCAGCCATTCCAGTTTTTTCATCACATCGGAGTCGGGGTCCCGCTTGATGAAGTTGGCGATGCGCTCTTTGACCGAACCGGAAGTAAAAGCAGGATTAAGGTAGGCTTCCATCAATTCGTGGTACGTCAGCTGGCTGGAGCCAAGGATTGGATAAGAGCCATCCGTCAGGCCAATTTTGACCAGTGCGTTCCAGGCCTCGGAGAAGCCCCGATAGCGGATGGTGCCTCTCAGGATGTTAGGAATTTCACCAAGCCCGTAGGCTTCCCGGTACATCAGAGAGTCGCGGTTAGCGTACACTTCAAAAGCACCCATACCCGGAACATCGATCAGCCGGTACTCTTTGAACAGGCGATTATAGGGGATGTAACGATGCTTGCCGTTTTCGAGATACTGTGCAGTTCCCTGCCCTGCCAATACAACATTTCGGGGGTTCCAGGTGATCTTATAATGCCAGGGGTTGTCGTCCGATTCCGGCGCCACCAGACCACCTGTATAGGATCGAAAAGCTGTAATTTCTCCTCCTTTGGCTTTGATCGCATTGATTTGCTGCATAGCCGACATGTGGTCAATGCCTGGATCCAGGCCCATTTCTCCCATGAAGATCAACTCCCGGTTGCGGGCTTCGTCCGCCAGTTGGTGCATCTCCTGAGAGACATAGGAGGCTGTAATGAGGTGTTTTTTTAGTTTAATGCAATCATGGGCCACTTCCAGGTGCAGGTAGGCAGGCAAGAGGGAAACCACCACGTCGGCCCGGCCGATGAGTTCCCGCCGGTCGTTCACTTTCATAACGTCAAGCCAGGTGCCCCGCCCATTGGGATGGCCGGCAACTTTGGCTTCCGCCAATTTGGGGTCGGCATCCGCCACGGTTACAAACCAGTTCCGATCCTGGGCCTTATCCAGCACGTACTTGATACAAGCCGTGGCCGAACGCCCGGCGCCGATGATCAATATGCTGTTCATGAGTTGGTATTATCTTTTTATTGAGGTAAATTGCTCGGCTCAAAGGGGCTTAATAGCGCCTTTGAATGGCCGCAAGATAAGACTTTTATTTACTTCAGGTGAAGCCGAGCTCTATGAAAGAAATAACCTTGAGTACAAAACTGAAGGCTTACGATACTACAGGTGAACTACCGGAAACATACCAGCAACTACTTGAAAAAGCACGTTTGGCGTTGAAGGAATCTTATGCTCCTTATTCTCATTTTCACGTAGGAGCTGCCATACTATTGGAGAATGGCAGCATAGCATTGGGCGCTAATCAGGAAAACGCCGCCTACCCTATGTGCCTGTGCGCCGAACGGGTAGCGCTGAGCAACGCCGTCATGCAACAGCCTGGTGTTCCCATCGTGGCGATCGCGATCACGGTTCATAATCCAGCTAAGGCGATAAGGGTTCCGGCAGCTCCCTGTGGCTCTTGCCGGCAAGCCATCTGCGAGGCAGAGAGCAGGCAGGATAAGCCCATTGTGTTGATCCTCCAAGGGTCGGAAGGGCCGATTTATGTCATTGAGTCGGGGAATGCCATTTTGCCGTTAGGGTTTCATGGGGGGTATTTGTAGGGATACTATTGATACTGTGGATACTATTGATACTGTGGATACTATTGATAAGGTGGATACTATTGATACTGTGGATACTATTGATACTGTGGATACTATTGATACTGTGGATAAGGTGTTACCAACTCAGCCGGAAAAAGGCGCTTTCGAAAGGCTTCAATTGAGCCGGCGCAGATTTGCCGGCAAGAGGCTTTCCTACCACATCCACCCGTTCCAAACGAAGCATTTGTCCGCCGGGGGCCTTGAGAGACAGGGGTGTGATTTTTCCATCGAGCTCCCGAAGCTGCAGGACCAGGCTGTTTCGGCCTTCTTCCGGCCGGGCGTTGGCCAGTAATACATTATCCGGGAAACCCTGGATGAGGCTGCCTTTCAGGGCATCCGTTCCCGGCTGGCCGGGGGGTAACACCCTGGCGGGGAAAGGCACCCGGGCGCCCCAGCCGAAATGGGTGGCAAAACTATTACTGGTTTCTTTTGAAGAAGTGAGGTAGTACGACCATTCATGTCCGCCGCGTTGGTCGGCGTTGAAATTGGTGGTCCAGTAGTTGTTCATCGGCCAGGAAAAGATGTGGGTGCTGTCGGGGCCGGCGCCAGCCAGGAAACGGCCGGTATTGATGGCGCCAAACTGCGCGAGAGGCACTTCGTGGCTGCCAAAGACAATCTGAGCGCCGGCATTGCGAACCGACACAAAGTTCTGCATAGTATTCCAATCATTAGCCGAGCCAGGCAACTGGCCTTTTCCAGCCTCCATCACCCCGCCGGGCACTTCGCAAAAAATCTTGCCATCGTCTAATTGAAACGGGAAAGCCAGGTAAATGCCCTCCGGTTCAATGATCGGCCGTTTAATGACTTCATAGGCCAGCCCTACCCTTTTGCTGGTATGGAACAATCGGAACTCGATATCGTACCCATTGGGGCTGAAAAAGGTGCTCGACTCCCCTTTGAAGCGTACGGCGTCCCAAATGGGCCCGGGTTCAAAGCCGTCATACCAGATGGTATCCAGGCTAAATCGCTGGTAATCATCCAATTTTCGGCCTTCCAGCTGCGATCGGTTGCCCAATCGTTCATTAATAAATTCCCCCAATTGCCAGGGAGCGCCGGGGTCAACCAATTCCAATGATAGTTCTTTGTCGTACAAGCTGGCGACAGCTCCTCTATCTTTATCAAACTGCAAGCGGTACCACTGATTTTCAAGAATGGGTGGGGTGCTTTCCAGCGCCTTCGATAGCGGTGCTGTTTCGGATTCTTCCTCTCCCAGATCGATGACATACTTTTTCACCCCAAAGGCAGGCGCCTGCTCCACCCAAATCGCCCAGTAAGTTCCATCCGAGCGGTTACCCAGTTGTTGGGCGGGAGCCTCCCTACCCTCTTCGTCCAGGAAACGGAATCTGCGGCCCAGGGGTAGTATCTGGTGGTCGATGTATACGGTTGCCAAACCATCGCGCGCCCAGTTCAGGGTATTGAACACCAGTAAGCTGGGTTGTTCGGATTTGGAGAAAAATTGCTGGAGGATGCCCATAGCCTCCTCGCCAATCATTTTGGCGCGGCGGTTAGCTTCCCAGGCAAAGGATTCTTTCATTTCCCGCTGCTCCATGGTGGCCGTACCGTAGGGGTCGCGCACGCTTTCGGACGAACCAAGTGTATGTTCGCCGTAGAAAAGAATAGCCTTATTCGCCTCTTCAATCCGTCCGGTGATGCCTTGAGGTAATTGGCCGCCCAGCATCTGCCCCATTGACAGGGCGCCCTGATTAGCGATCATATCAACGTGGGCGTCGCGGGTAGCCGCAACCTCGCGGGCTGCCGAGCCGAACCCGTCAGTCCACCAGTCGGGCCAGGCGACCCGGTAGACCGGCAATTCAGAAGCATGGTTTTGTTCCAGATATTCAAAAAACTCGCTGGCTGCGGCCGAGCGCAGCTTTGGCCATTCGTATTTTTCATTCCACATCCGGATCATGTCGGAGGACCGGGTAGACGGTGGCGAATTATCTGTCAGGTAACCCGAATGCTGGATGGCGATCACATCATGGGGATAGCCTTTATTGCCTAGCTCTAGGAGATAAGCCATGAGTTTTTCTTCAAAATAGAGAAAGTTCTGGCTGTGGATGCCGAAGGCCGTATTGCCGGTCATATAGTGTTCCGCCCGGAAGGCCAGCATTCGGTTCCCGGAAGGTGATTCCCACCAGAAAGCAGTGGGGATATCGAAGCAAATCAGGGCCCGGGCGCCGTGGGTGCCCATATTGAGGTATTTCACGCCGATGCTATTGAAAAAGTCGTTGAAACACCAGCCCGTCCCGTTGACGTCGTTCTGCATGGCCAGTTGCACCTTCAGCCCTGCATCGCGAAAGCGCTGATTGGCGGCCAGGGAAGCCGCCAGAGTTTGCTCATCGGGTAGCTCATCAAAGTTGAAGTACATGGCCGTCACTTCTATGCGGCCTTCCTCGACCCGCCGTTTGAGGCGTTCGATCTGTTCCCTGGGCCGGCTCTTGAGGTATTCGTCAACTGCCCAGGCGGCCTCGCAGGTCCAGCGAAATTGGGCGTCATCGGGGTATTGGTCGGTGGCGTCACAATAATCGAGGGCATAATCGATATAACGAAGGTGCTCCGCAAGGATCTCCGTCTGAGGCCGGGTATAGCCGATGTCGGTATGGGAATGCTGGATAAAATCGACCTTCCAATGGCGGAAGGGCGACAGGCTAACCGTCTTTTCCTCTGCATAATTGGCAGCTTCCAGGCGGAAGGTAATATCCTCTGTTTCCTGGCTCACTGGCCAGCCCAGGGAAAGGTAGTTATGGCCGAATTTCAGGGGTATGGATTGCAACAACTTGCCATTGGCGTACAATCTCCCTTCTGTGGGCTGCTGGAAGTGA
Organism: Lewinellaceae bacterium; assembly: GCA_020636215.1. GTDB lineage: Bacteria > Bacteroidota > Bacteroidia > Chitinophagales > Saprospiraceae > JACJYE01. Next base: position 32,148 of record JACJYG010000009.1, on the reverse strand, counting down.
TAGACGGTTGCCGAAATAGCCCGCCGGTTGGTTTCCCCTTTCATCAGCGCGGGAAAAGGGGTGATAATCAGCCCCGGCTTCAAGCCTGCCCGGAAGGTCATATACCAGGCCTGGCTATTGTTGCGGGCGCCGGTGACCTTCAGTTTCAATGGCTGCCCGGGAGAGAGCAAGGCTTTGGGAACCCGCAGGAACATGAACCCATACTGGTCGTTGGCCCCATCGAACTGATTGTGTCGGTAGCTCAGTACTACACCGGCATTTCCGCTTACATCCCAGCTCTTTCGATAACTGATTTCAAACGAAAGGGACGGCTGTCCCTCGATAGCCAGCTCCATCTGTGCTTCTCCCAGGTTGCATCCCTGCCCCGCTACCCAGATAAATGTAACATAAGGCTGGTTGATAGTGGCTGGAACAGTTTCCGTTTCCCATTCCATAAACTCCTTACCGTTAGTCGCGCGGACCAATAGCGCTTTGGTAATGCCGGGAATAGTGGAGTTGTAGTCGTATTCCACCCCACTGAGCTTTTGCTGATACCCCTGCAGGATCAGTTCATCGCCTTTGAGGGGGATATTCTCCTGGGCGGTAAGTAGTAACGGAAGAATGATAAGCAAGCAGGCAAATAATGAAAACCGGGTCATAAAGTAAGCATTTTAAAAAATTAGCCCTGGTAAAAATGCCATCTAATGTAGTCAACTTTCTAGGAAGGGCCCCAATCGGGCATAATAATTTCCGTTCCAGAATCAAGCAAGGGCTTTAGCCTTTCAATATAAGCGATGGGTGTCATCCTAAGTTCCTGGCGAAAATCCAGGCTGAAAGAATTAGGAGGGCCTTAGCCTACCTTCAGGACAGAAGATTTTATCAATGAAATTGCCCCTGAGCTCTCTAAGGAAATATATCTTTGGGTAAACCGGGCCAGTAGGAGCGTTTTCCGGAAGGCAAACATGACCCTAATCATCTAACTCAAAAAGGCGCTACCGAATACGCTCGTCTGGCAGTGGAAGGAATCCGGATGCTGAACCTGTCAAAAGCAGCCCACCTTAAGAAATCGTAAACCAAATCGCATGCAAGCAGCCAATACGGATACGAAAACATTTCTAAACGACAACTTCCTGCTGGAGACCCATACGGCAGAAATCCTCTTCCACGAGTACGCCAAAGGGCTGCCTATCATCGATTACCACAACCACCTGCCGCCGGACGAAATTGCAGCAGATAAAACCTTCCCAAACCTGGCCGCCATCTGGCTCAATGGCGACCATTATAAATGGCGGGCCATGCGCACCCTGGGCATCCCTGAACGGTATATCACTGGTGACGCCAGCGACTTTGAAAAATTCCAAAAATGGGCGGAAACGGCGCCCTATACCATTCGTAACCCACTCTTTCACTGGACGCACCTGGAGTTACAGCGGTATTTTGGGATAAAGGATTTATTGAGTCCAAAATCGGCAAAAGATATTTATGAACACTGTTCTGGCCTGCTCCCAACCCCGGAATACAGTACCCGCAACCTGCTCCGTAAAATGAATGTCGCTGTGGTTTGCTCGACAGATGACCCCACCGATAACCTGCAACACCACAGGAAAGCCAAAGCCGATGGATTGGAGATCCAAATGCGGCCGGCCTTTCGCCCCGATAAAGCAATCCTGATCGAAAAAGAGGAGTTCCCTCGCTATTTGGAAAAACTGGGAGAGGTAGCCGGAATCGAGATCAATGATTTCAATAGCCTCCTTCAAGCTCTTCATAAGCGGATAGCCTTTTTCCACGATAATGGCTGCCGGCTTTCCGACCATGGCCTGGAACAAATGTATGCCGCTCCATTCCGCCCAGAACAAGTGGACGGAGCCCTCAAAAAGCGCCTTTCCGGCCAGGAACTGTCGCCAATCGAGATCCAGGCTTTTAAGTCAGCCGTTTTATTCGAACTAAGCTGCCGGTATGCTGAAAAAGGCTGGGTGCAGCAGTTCCATCTTGGCGCGCTCCGCAACAATAGCAGCCGAATGATGCGCCAGTTGGGCCCCGATACAGGATTTGACAGCATCGGCGACTTCAACCAGGCAGCCTCCCTTGCCCGATTCCTCGACCGGCTCGACTCGGAAAACAAGCTGGCCAAGACAATCCTTTACAACCTCAACCCCCGGGACAATGAGGTGATGGCCACCATGATCGGCAATTTCAATGACGGCTCCATTCGGGGGAAGATGCAATTCGGCTCCGCCTGGTGGTTCCTCGACCAACAGGACGGCATGGAAAAACAGCTCAATGCCTTATCCAACATGGGCCTGCTCAGTTGTTTCATCGGCATGTTGACCGATAGCCGCAGCTTTCTATCCTTTCCGAGGCATGAATACTTTCGCCGGCTGCTCTGCAACCTTATCGGCAGAGATGTGCATAATGGGTTACTTCCGAATGATGTTGAATGGCTGGGCGAAATAGTCAAAGATATCTGCTATCGAAACGCCAAGGCGTATTTTGGTTTTTGACAACAAAATCAAGCATAAAAGGAAATGAAGAAAATCGTAACTTTTGGTGAGATCATGCTTCGCCTGACGCCTCCTGGTTTTCAGCGTTTTTCACAGGCAAGCACCTTTGATGTCGTCTATGGCGGCGGGGAAAGCAACGTCGCTGTATCCCTGGCCAACTTCGGATTGCCTGTTGAATTCGTTACCCGGCTCCCCCAAAACGATATCGGGGAATGCGCCCTGATGGAAATGCGCAAGCGCAACGTTGGGACCAAATACATCCTCAGGGGTGGCGAGCGGTTGGGCATATACTTTCTTGAAATGGGCGCTGTGGCCAGGAGCAGTAAGGTCATTTATGACCGTGCCCATAGTGGCATGGCGAGCATTCAGGCCGGAATGATCGATTGGGAAGAGGTATTCAAAGATGCCCAGTGGTTCCACTGGACGGGTATCACCCCTGCCATTTCGCAAGGCGCGGCCGAGGCCACGCTGGAGGCCATTCAGGCCGCCAACCGGCTGGGGGTCACTGTATCTACCGATCTTAACTTCCGCAAAAACCTCTGGCAATACGGCAAGAAATCATCGGAAGTAATGCCAGAACTAGTTGCCGGTTGCGACATCATCCTGGGCAATGAAGAAGATGCAGAAAAGCACTTCGATATTCATCCGGAAGGCATTGATGTGACCAAAGGAGATACCATAGATGCAGCGGCTTATATCTCCGTAGGCCGTCAGCTCATGAAGCAGTTTCCCCGATGCAAAAAGGCCATCATTACGCTTCGGGGCAGTATTAACGCCTCCCACAATACCTGGACGGGTGTCTTGTACGATGGGAAGCAGCTCTATGAGGCGCCCACCTATCAGATCACCCATATCGTAGACCGGGTGGGTGGAGGCGACAGCTTTATGGGGGGCCTGATCTACGGGCTGGCCAACTACCCGAATGATAACCAGAAAGCCCTGAATTTCGCGGTGGCGGCCTCCTGCCTGAAGCATACCATCTACGGGGACGCTAACCTGGCCACCCTGGCGGAGGTAGAAACGCTGATGAGAGGGGACGCCAGCGGCAGGGTGAGCAGATAATCAAAGAATCGCTTTTCCTTACATTATCTTAAACTTATTTGGCGGAGCCTGGGACGACGCCGAACCTATGAAACAAAAAACATGGCAAGATTTACCCGATTACAAGTCGCCCAAACCATGACGGATTCCGGCATGGTCCCCTTGTTTTACCACCCCGACATAGAACTGGGCAAGAAGGCGATATCCGCCTGTTACCGCGGTGGCGCAAGGCTGCTGGAGTTTACCAACCGGGGGGACTATGCCCACGAGGTGTTTGGAGCATTGAACAAATTCTGTGCAAAAGAACTACCGGAGATGATCCTGGGGGTAGGCTCCGTAACAGATGCTGCGGCAGCCTCTCTCTATATGCAGCTCGGCGCTAATTTTGTAGTGACTCCGGTACTCAGAGAAGATATCGCCCTGGCCTGCAACCGGCGCAAGGTCCTTTGGTCGCCCGGCTGTGGCTCCCTGACGGAAATTGCCCGGGCGGAGGAATTGGGCTGCGAAATAGTGAAATTGTTTCCGGGAGGTACTTATGGGCCTGGATTTGTAAAAGACATCAAGGGCCCACAGCCCTGGACCAGCATCATGCCAACTGGAGGTGTTTCACCAACTATGGAAAGCCTAAAGGCCTGGTTCGAGGCCGGCGTCACCTGTGTGGGCATGGGCTCAAAATTGATATCAGGCGACCTTTTAAAATCGGGCGACTTTGAAACGCTGGAAAAGCGAACCCGGGAAGCACTGAAGATTATTCAGGAGTTGAAAGGGAAATAGTTGCTCGACTACCAAGTGTAGTAATAGCAGGTTTTTCAGGACGGTAGACCCCATCACCAATCATTCACACGAAATGAAAAAAAGAACAGTAATAGTATTTTTTCTTTTCGCTATTGCGCTCATTGCGCTAAGCCGTTGTGGGGAGATCTCCAAAACCAAAACGCTGAAGCTGGCGCACGGGCTAGATGTTAGCCATCCTGTTCATAAAGGCATGGCGTTTATGGCGGAGCGGGTCGCGGAGAAATCGGGCGGACGCCTGAAGATCGAGATCTACCCCAGCCAACAGCTGGGAACAGAGCGCCAATGCCTGGAATTATTACAGATCGGCAGCCTGGCCATGACCAAAGTATCGGCAGCGGTTATGGAGAATTTCGCGCCCAATATTCAGGTGCTCAGCCTGCCCTATATCTTCCGGGACAAAACACACAGCCACAAGGTGCTGGATGGCGAAATCGGCCAAAAGTTGCTGGTACAGGGAGAAAAATACTGGCTGCGCGGCCTGACTTATTTTGACGCCGGCCCGCGTTCCTTTTATACCAAAGACCGCCCGATCCGCACACCAGATGATCTTAAAGGATTAAAAATCAGAGTACAAGAAAGCGTAACGGCCATCAACCTGGTACGGGCGCTGGGCGCTTCCCCTACCCCGATCTCCTGGGGAGAGCTCTATACAGCCCTCCAACAAGGCGTCGTTGACGGCGCCGAAAACAATCCGCCAAGTTTTTATACCTCACGCCATTACGAGGTTTGTAAATATTATTCCCTGAATGAACACACCTCTGTACCTGATATTTTAACCATTGGAACGGTAGCCTGGAACCGCTTGACTACTCAGGAACAAGAATGGCTGCAGGAAGCCGCCTCCGAAGCCACCATTTACCAGCGCAAACTTTGGGCGGAAGCCGAACAACACGCCTTGGAAGAAGTAAAAAAAGCCGGCGTAGAGGTCATTTACCCCGATAAGGCTCCTTTTGCCGAAATGACCAAGGGCCTATTGGAAGAGTATAAAGACAGGCATGAGATGTACCAACTCATCCAGGAAATTCAAACCGTAAAATGATGCGAAAGCAAATTGACAAAATCCTTGGAAACTTTCTGGCGCTCCTGATGGGCATCATGACCCTTGACGTGCTGTGGGGCGTATTTACCCGCTATGCTATGGGGAACCAGTCCGGTTGGTCGGAAGAACTAGCCCGTTTTCTGCTCATTTGGATCGGAATACTGGGGGCTGCCTATGCTGCCGGGCAGGATATGCACCTATCGATTGAACTGTTGATGCCTAAACTTCAAAAAAAAAGCCAAATACGCTTAAAACTGCTCATCAGCTTTTTGATTGCCGCATTTGCTTTTACGGTTATGGTTATCGGTGGGGGCCGGTTGATGTACATCACCCAAGTACTGGGACAATTATCGCCTGCCCTGCGCGTCCCCATGGCAGTCGTATACAGTGTGGCGCCTCTGAGTGGAATATTGGTAATCTATTATAAGGCCAGCGATGTGGTTACATTACTTCAGAACAAATAGAACCTGAAACAATGGAAATTCCAATACTCGTCCTTTCCTTTCTCATTCTGCTCTCCATTGGCGTGCCGATTGCCTGGAGCATTGGCATCAGCAGCCTACTGACCATGTTGGTAAGTATTCCATCCATTTCGGCCTTTACGACGGTCACCCAACGAATGGCCACCGGACTGGATAGTTTTGCCCTACTGGCCATCCCCTTTTTCATTCTGGCCGGACAGATCATGAACCGGGGCGGCATCGCGCGGCGGCTGGTCAAATTCGCTAAGACCCTGGTGGGTGCTCTACCCGGGGGCCTGGCTCACGTCAATATTATGGCGGCCATGCTTTTTGGCGCCATTTCCGGTTCGGCGGTGGCAGCAGCCTCGGCCATTGGCGGCTTTATGACCGATGAAATGGAAAAGGAAGGCTATAGCAAGGAATTCGCCGCGGCGGTAAACATCACGTCATCCACTACCGGCCTGACCATTCCGCCCAGTAATATCCTGATCGTTTACTCGCTGGCGAGTGGCGGCGTATCCATCGCCGCCCTTTTTCTGGCCGGCTATATTCCAGGTATCCTGACTGGAGTTTTTCTGATGATCGTCTCCGCAATATGGGCCAAAAGAAAAGGGTTTGTCACGGGAAAGCGCAGCAAATTAAGTGAGGCCTTTCGCAGCTTCCTGGAGGCCTTGCCCAGCTTATTTCTGTTGGTGGTGGTTATCGGCGGAATTGTAGCCGGCATTTTTACCGCCACCGAAGCTTCGGCGGTAGCCGTGCTCTATTGCCTGGTATTGACCTACCTCTATAAAGAAGTTTCTTTTAAAGACATTCCGGAGATTTTCCTGTCGTCGGTTGGAACCACCGCTATCGTCATGCTCCTTATCGGCGCCTCAATGAGCATGTCATGGATAATGGCCTATGAGAATATCCCTCAGAACATAACGGAGATTATGCTTTCGGTGAGCGACAGCAAAATTGTCGTCTTGCTGATCATCAATCTCATCCTATTGTTTGTAGGGGTATTCATGGATATGACCCCTGCGGTTCTGATCTTCACCCCTATTTTTCTGCCGGTAGTGACAAAAATGGGCATGGACCCTACTCATTTCGGGATCATCATGGTGCTGAACCTGTGTATTGGCCTGTGCACTCCGCCGGTTGGCTCGGTATTGTTCGTGGGGGTTGGCGTTGCGGGCACAACCATACAGAAGGTGATCCGCCCATTACTGCCTTTATTCATTGCCATGATCGTAGCGCTCCTGATGGTTACCTACGTTCCGGGCTTGAGCTTGTGGCTGCCCAGGGCATTTGGTTTTTAAAATAACAATTCATCCAGACTATGGAAAATAAGCTATTGAAAGTACACCCCAATGATAATGTGGTCGTCGCGTTACGAGACTTAAAATCCGGGGAACGAGTGGAGTGGAATGGCGCCACTCTCGAACTGCTGGAAGATATTCCGGTGAAACACAAATTCAGCGAACGCGATTTCAAAACAGGAGAGGAGATCATCATGTACGGCGTGTTGGTGGGCAAAGCCACTAAAGATATTTTCAGAGGCAGCCGCATCAGCCGCGAGAATGTCACCCATTCGGCCGGCAGCTTCAAAGTCGGGGAACGCAATACTACCTGGCAGGTACCAGACATCTCCAGATTTAGTGGCCGGACGTTCAGGGGGTACCACCGGGCCGACGGCAAGGTGGGCGCCATGAACTACTGGCTGGTAATCCCGTTGGTCTTTTGCGAAAACCGGAATATCCAGGTTATCCAGGATGCGATGCTGGAACAACTGGGGTATGCCTCCGGCCGCCAGTTTGCGGTAGAGACCCAAAAATTGATCCAACTCTATCGAAACGGAGCGTCGCCAGAAGCTATCCTTGAAGCTGATATTATCCAGGATGCAGACGAAATACAACGGAACCGCCTGTTTCCCAATGTTGACGGCATCAAGTTCCTGCAACACGATGGGGGTTGTGGCGGCATCCGCCAGGATTCCGAGGCGCTTTGCCGGCTATTAGCGGGTTATATTACGAACTCCAATGTTGCCGGGGCCACCATTTTAAGCCTCGGCTGCCAGCATGCTCAGTTCCAATTGCTGGAGGATGCTATTCAAGCCTTTGCTCCAAATTTCAGTAAGCCGTTGTACATCCTTGAACAACAGAAAAGTAAGTCCGAACGAGACTTTATTGCCGAAACAGTCAAAAAGACCTTTGCCGGGCTGATGCTGGCCAATCAAACCGAACGGCAGCCCGCCCCCATCAGTAAATTGATACTGGGGCTGGAATGCGGCGGTTCCGACGGATTTTCCGGCATCTCCGCCAACCCTGCATTGGGGTATGCCTCCGACCTGTTGGTGGCCCTGGGCGGCACGACGATCCTGTCCGAATTCCCGGAGCTGAACGGCGTAGAGCAGGAGTTGATCAACCGCTGTGTGGATGATACTATCGCCAGCAAATTTGCCCACCTCATGCAGGCCTACGCTCAGCGGGCAGTCGATGTGGGGTCAGGCTTCGACATGAACCCTTCACCCGGCAACATTAAGGATGGCCTGATTACCGACGCCATGAAATCTGCCGGCGCAGCTAAAAAAGGAGGCGCCTCTCCGGTTACAGATGTACTGGATTATACCGAACAGGCCACCAAGCCTGGCCTGAACCTGCTTTGCACTCCCGGCAATGATGTGGAAAGCACCACAGGCCTGGCCGGTTCGGGCGCCAATATCATTGTTTTCACTACCGGCCTGGGCACCCCCACCGGCAACCCGGTTGCGCCGACAATCAAGGTGGCCAGCAATACTGCCCTGGCCCAAAGGATGGCCGATATCATAGATGTGGATGCCGGCACTATTATTTCGGGTGAAGACACAATACAAACCAAAGGCGAAGAACTGCTGGATTACATCATCCGGGTGGCCAGCGGTGAAGCAACTCCCAATGCCGTCAGGCTGGGGCAAGATGATTTCATCCCCTGGAAACGTGGGATCTCACTCTGACAATCAAAAAATTCCGCCATTAAATTATTCGTCATGAAAGTCAAAACTTTTGAGTACGTCAAATATTTGTGGGATGATAAAAAAGCAGCTGAGCTCGAAGGCGATGAAGTGGCTTTGTTCCTTTATCGATCCAATATGCTCGGCGCTGACCTTCGCATTACCAACTACGGCGGGGGTAACACCAGTTGCAAAACCATAGAAAAAGACCCGCTCACCGGGGAAGCCGTAGAAGTGATGTGGGTTAAAGGGTCTGGAGGGGATATTGGCACCCTGACCCGCAAAGGGATCGCAGGCTTATATACCGGCCGCTTGCGGTCACTAAAGCAGGTTTACCGCGGCCTGGAGCATGAAGACGAAATGGTGGCCTTGTTCAATCACTGCCTCTACGACCTCGACAGCCGTGCGCCCTCCATCGATACACCGCTGCACGGCCTTCTCCCCTTCAAACATATCGACCATCTTCATCCCGATGCACTGATCGCCATAGCTGCGGCAAAAGACAGCCGGGAAATTACCCGGGAGATATGGGGAGACAGCATGGGCTGGGTGCCCTGGCAGCGCCCTGGCTTTGACCTGGGACTGCAACTGGAACGATGCCTGGAAGAGAACCCCGGCATCCGGGGTATCGTCCTGGGGAGCCACGGCCTTTTCACCTGGGGCGACACCTCCTATGAATGTTATCTGAACAGTTTGGAGGTGATCGAACAGGCCTCCCAATACATCGAAGAGCGGCTGGGCAAAGAACGGCCTGTTTTCGGAGGGCAGAAAGTGGAGAGCCTGGCGCCGGCAGACCGCCTGTCCCAGGCGGCTCAAATCGCTCCCATCCTGAGAGGTTTATGTTCCAGCTATAATAAAATGGTCGGGCATTTTACGGATGACAGCCGCGTTCTGGAGTTCATTAACAGCAAAGACCTAGCCCGCCTGGCCCCATTGGGCACTTCCTGCCCCGACCACTTTCTGCGCACCAAGATCAAGCCTCTGGTTTTGAATTTACCTGCCAACGCTGATTTATCCGCCCACAAAGCGGTTAGAGCACAGATCGAGCCGCAGTTCGAACAATACCGCCAGGATTATACCGACTACTACGAAAGTTGCAAACATCCGGACAGCCCGGCCATGCGCGACCCAAATCCGGTGGTAATCCTTTATCCCGGAATTGGAATGTTCACGTTTTCAAAAGACAAGCAAACGGCGCGGGTAGCCGGTGAATTTTATATCAACGCAATCAATGTCATGCGGGGCGCCGAAGCCATTTCGGCATACACAGCCCTACCCCGCCAGGAAGCCTTCAATATTGAATACTGGCTACTGGAAGAGGCTAAATTGCAGCGGCAACCTCCGGAGAAACTGCTTTCCAGACGGGTAGCCATCATTACCGGTGCGGGTGGAGGCATTGGAAAGGCTATTGCTGATAAGCTGGCCGCCGAAGGGGCGAATGTCGTGCTGACGGATATTGTTGAAGAACGGGTAAAAGAAGCCAATAATACTTTCGGCAGAGATGTGTCGGCTTATGCGGTATGCGATGTGTCCAGCCCTGACTCCGTAGCCAAAGCCTATAATAAAGCCTGCCTGGAATTTGGCGGCATAGACATCATTGTGCATAGCGCCGGCCTGGCCATCTCCAAATCACTGGAAGAAACTTCCCTGGAAGACTGGAACCTGTTACAGGACGTCCTGGTCAAAGGGCAATTCCTGATGGCTAAAAACGGAGTGGAGGTAATGCGCAAACAAGGCTTTGGTGGAGACATCGTCAACATTGCCAGCAAGAATGGCCTGGTGTCTGGGCCCAATAATGTCGCTTACGGCGCCGCCAAAGCGGCTCAGCAACACATGACCCGCTTGCTGGCGGCCGAATTGGGAAAGGAAAAGATTCGGGTCAATACAGTCAACCCGGATGGCGTCATCGTCGGCAGTAAGATATGGGAGGGCGAATGGGCCGAAGGCCGGGCAAAAGCCTATGGGATTAAGGTAGAGGACCTCCCCGCCCATTATGCCAAACGGAACCTGATGAATGAGATCATTCTGCCCGAAGATATAGCCAAAGGGGTATACGCGCTGGTAGCTATACTGAATAAAAGCACGGGGAATATCATTAATGTGGATGGAGGCATGGAGGCAGCCTTTGTTCGTTAAGCCAAAAAGGATTAAGTTTCACACCTGATTCTGGTTTTATTTGGTTAGGGTTGGAGCGGCATTCCTCCAAATGCCGTCACCTTTAAATTGACAGGCCAATGAAAATAGATGCTTCTCAGATATCCAGACACAACAAATCCTACATCGAAAGCCACCGGGAAACGTATGAATTCCTCCGGTATCAGCTTGATAAACAGGGCAGGAATGCCGACGCTATTGTCGAACAACTGAAGCGCCTTCAAATTGCCATACCCAGCTGGGCGCTGGGAGCAGGTGGCACCCGGTTCGGACGCTTCTCTATGGGTGGAGAGCCCGGAACCCTGGAGCAAAAGATTGAGGATATTGGCCTGATTCATGCCCTGACCCGCTCAGCAGGGGCTGTTTCCCTGCATATTCCCTGGGATATCCCTGAAGATCCTAAGGCGATTAAAGAACTGGCGGCGGCTCATGACATCACCTTCGATGCAGTCAACTCCAATACTTTTCAGGACCAGCGCGGGCAGCAGCACAGCTACAAATTCGGCTCGCTCAGCCACACCGATAGCGCCGTGCGGGAACAGGCTATCCGACACAATCTGGAAGTGATCGAAACCGGTAAAACGCTCGGGTCCAAAAGCATTACCGTCTGGCTGGCGGATGGGGCTTCTTTCCCTGGACAGAACAACCTGCGGCGGGCGCTTCAACACACGATGGATAGCCTGAAAGCCATCTATCGCCACCTGCCGCCCGATTGGAAAATGTACATCGAATACAAACCGTATGAGCCCAACTTCTATAGCACGGTGATCCAGGATTGGGGCACTGCCTATTTGCTGGCCACCGAGTGCGGCGAGCGGGCCTTTACGCTGGTCGACCTGGGCCACCATCTTCCTAACACGAATATCGAACAGATCGTCGCCACGCTCATGATGAAAGGAAAATTGGGCGGCTTCCATTTTAATGACAGCAAATATGGCGATGACGACTTAACGGTGGGCTGCATCAAACCCTACCAACTCTTTCTCATTTTCAACGAGCTGGTGTATGGCATGAATAATAATACTTCCCAAAACCCACCGCTTGCCTGGATGATCGACGCCAGCCACAACATTAAAGATCCCCTGGAAGATCTGATCCAAAGCCTGGAGGCTATTCGCCTGGCTTACGCTCAGGCCTTGCTGGTAGATCGTAAAGCGTTGGAAGAAGCCCAGGCTAACAACGAGGTAAGCCGGGCTCAGGAGATTATGCAAAATGCGTTTCGGACCGATGTGCGGCCCCTGCTCCGGGAGGCGCGGCTCCAAAGTGGGGCAGCCCTGGAGCCTCTGGCCTTGTATCAGGGCCTGGAAGTGCGCAAACAACTGGTGAAAGAAAGAGGCGTAAAAAGTATAGCTACGGGATTGTGAATTCAAAAGTGTTTGAGTCCCGTCCCTGTGGGCTATTTGAACAAGCTCACAAATTCCAGTGATATGGAAGTAACGGCCATTTTCGACATTGGCAAAACCAATAAAAAATTCTTCCTTTTTGACGAACAGTTCAGGGAGGTGTATCGATCTTATACCCGTTTCGAAGAAAGTGTAGATGAAGATGGCTTCCCCTGTGAAAACCTGAGCCAGCTAACTTTCTGGATGAAAGAAACTTTCCGGGAAGCTTTAGCCAATCCCGAATTCGATATCCAAAGCCTCAACTTTTCCACTTATGGGGCCTCGCTCGTTCACCTCGACAATAAAGGGGAGGCTGTTACACCTTTGTACAATTACCTCAAACCTTTTCCGGAAGATCTGTCCGCAGATTTTTTTGAACGATACGGCCCCGCCGACGAATGGGCGGCCCAAACGGCCTCCCCGGTAATGGGGATGCTCAATTCGGGCCTGCAATTGTTTTGGCTCAAGTACCAGCGGCCGGAAGTATTCGCGCAGATACACCAGTCACTGCATTTTCCCCAATATTGTACCTACCTTTTTACCGGAAAATTTTTCAGTGAATACACCAGCATCGGCTGCCATACGGGGATGTGGGACTTCCAGAAAAAAGATTACCATCGCTGGATTTACGAGGAAGAAATCAACCGCTTATTGCCGCCCATCCAACCAACAAACACGGCCATTGAAACGGCCATTGAAGGAAAGAACATAAAAATTGGCGTGGGCATACACGATAGCTCCGCCGCCTTATTACCCTATATCATCGCCAATACCGAACCTTTTTTACTGATCTCTACCGGCACCTGGAGCATCACCCTCAATCCTTTCAGTCAGGAATCCCTAAGTGTTGATGACCTCCAAAAGGATTGCCTCAACTTTCTTCGGGTGGATGGAATGCCGGTGAGGGCTGCCCGCCTCTTCCTCGGCAATGAATATAAGATCTGGGCTAAAAAACTGTCCGATCACTTTCTGAAAGCCTACGACCGCCATCGGCATGTCGAAACAGGCCCAGAAATCCTAAAAAAACTGGAACGAATCAAGAAGCCTGTTTTCCATTGGGAAAGCATCCATCAGCCAGGGCTGGAAAAGCGTGCTCCGGCTAGTACCGATCTAAGCGTCTTTTCCTCCTATGAAGAGGCCTATCATCAGTTGATCAAGGAATTAGTGGAATTGCAGGTTTCGGCGCTCCAACTCGCCAAGGGGAAAACCGTTGTCCGTAAAGCCTATATCGATGGTGGTTTTGTCGATAACGAACTTTTCCTCCAACTCCTGGCCAGATCCCTTGGAACTATTGAATTGATCAAAACGACATCCCCATTGGGCTCTGCTTTAGGAGCAGCCATAGCCGTAAACAATCGGGCTGTCGAGCCTGATTTTCTATTAAAACACTTTTCTTTACAACAACAAAAAGCTATTCGCCAGTGAAAGTAGGCCTGTTCATACCCTGTTACATCGATCAATTCTACCCGCAGGTTGCTATTGCCAGCCTGGAATTGCTGGAAAAGCTAGGCTGCCAGGTGGCATACCCCTTCCGCCAAACCTGCTGTGGACAACCTATGGCCAATACGGGATGTGAACAGGATGCGGTAGCTACTTACCATCACTTTGTCGAGCTTTTTCACGCCTTCGATTATATCGTGGCCCCATCCGGAAGTTGCGTATATCATGTACGCAAACACTACGATATTATCGAGCAAACCGAGGCGGTAAAAAGAGTCCGGGAAAATACTCTGGACCTCAGTGAATTCCTCCTGGATGTATTGAAAGTCGAAAGCCTGGACAGTAGCTTTCCCTACAAAGTTGGCCTTCACCAAAGTTGCCACGGCTTAAGAGGGCTGCGCCTGGGCACGGGTTCGGAACGCGTGCTGGAAAAAGACTCCAAGCTTCAGGCCCTTCTCCGGTTGGTTAAAGGCATCGAGCTGGTAGAGCTGAGCCGAGCGGACGAATGCTGTGGTTTCGGCGGCACCTTTGCCATCAACGAACCGGCTATTTCTGTAAAAATGGGCAAAGACCGCATCGCCGACCACGAAAGCAAGGGTGTTGAAGTGCTTACCGCCGGAGATATGTCCTGCCTGATGCATCTGGAAAGCATTATCCGGAGACAACAAAAAAATATAAAAGTGAAGCACATCGCAGAGATATTAAACGGGGTGCAACCATGAATCAACACGCACAAAAAGCCGCGGAATTCATCCGCAATGAAAGCCGTACAGACTGGCATGACGAAGCGCTGTGGTTTATTCGTTCCAAACGAGACAAAGCCGCTCATGGCATTCCGGAATGGGAAGAGCTCCGGGAACTAGCTTCCCAGGTAAAAAGCCATGTGCTGTCAAAACTCGATCAGTATCTCGAACAATTTGAAGCCAGGGCAATCCAAAATGGCGTTCAGGTTCATTGGGCGGCCGACGCTGAGGAACACAACCGCATTGTACACAGCATTCTGAAAAGGCATCAGGTGCAACATCTGGTGAAGAGCAAATCCATGCTCACCGAAGAATGCCACCTGAATGACTACCTGATCGAACGGGGCATTGAAGTAGTGGATACCGACCTTGGCGAAAGGATCATTCAACTGAAGGGGGAACCTCCCAGCCATATCGTCATGCCGGCCATCCACCTGAAAAAGGAGGAAGTAGGCGAATTGTTTCACGAAAAACTCCATACCGAAAAAGGCGCTACCGACCCCAAATACCTGACGGAAGCCGCCCGTCAACACCTGCGCCAAAAATTCCTGACAGCCCAGGCTGCCATCACGGGGGTCAACTTTGCCATTGCGGAAACCGGCGGTGTGGTGGTTTGCACCAATGAAGGCAATGCAGATATGGGTGTCCATCTGGCCCCGGTGCAGATCCACTGTATGGGAATAGAAAAAATCATCCCCAAAGCGGAACACCTCGGCATTTTTACCCGCCTGCTTGCACGCAGCGCCACCGGACAGCCGATCACCATTTATACTTCGCATTACCACCGCCCTAAAACAGGTGGAGCAATGCATGTGGTTATCGTCGATAACGGCCGGACCGCTCAATTGGGCAGGGAAGATTTCCGCAACTCCCTGAAATGTATCCGCTGCGGTGCTTGTATGAACACCTGCCCCATCTATCGACGAAGCGGAGGGCACAGTTATGGCTACACAGTCCCAGGCCCTATTGGCTCTATTCTGACACCGGGCTTAGACCTGAAAAAATACAGCGGGCTGCCCTTCGCCTCTACGCTTTGTGGGTCCTGTTCTGATGTATGCCCGGTGAAGATCAACATCCACGAGCAGCTCTACCGATGGCGGCAGGTGATCGCTGAACAAGGACATTTGCCGGCAGCTAAAAGGCAAAGCATGAAATGGGCAGGGCGAGTCCTGTCGCGGCCGGGTTGGTACAACTTTTTCGGCAAAATAGGGCGTTGGGCGATCCGGCGCTTACCCCGGCCATTTCTGTACAATCGCTTCAATGAATGGGGAAAGGACAGGGAATTGCCCGAGCCACCCCGCCAAAGTTTTAAAGAATGGTACCGTGAAAACAAGCGATTATGAGCAAGAGTAAAATTATCGCCGCTATCCAAAAGAATAAACCAGCTGAGGTTCTCTTACCCTCTATTCCATCTTTTGAAACGGGGAATGCAAAACCTTTCGATGCTTTTGTGGCAACGGCAGAGGCTGGAGGTAGCCAGGTGTTCCGGATTTCCGATTCTCCGGGGCTTAATACGGTTATCAACACCCTTTTCCCGGAAGCGGTAAACATTGCCTCTCCCCTGCCGACGGTGAGGAGTACCATTGATCTTGAAAAGATCCAGTCCACCACAGACCTGGAATCAGTAGATGTCGCTGTGATCAAAGGGCAGCTAGGAGTTGCGGAAAATGGCGCAGTATGGGTTACCGAGGCGGACTGTGGCCAGCGGGTGCTGCCATTCATCACGCAGCATTTGATCATTCTACTCGACCCGGCTGACATCGTCCACAATATGCAGGAGGCCTATCAACGGATACCGGTGGACGCCACGGGATTCGGCCTGTTTATCGCCGGCCCTTCCAAAACGGCGGATATTGAGCAATCCCTGGTTATTGGCGCACAGGGCGCCCGGAGTTTGACGATCTTCCTGGAAGCCTCGCAATAGGAGAAGTTTCAAACAAAACAAACAGAAAAACCAATAGTATGATACTCGACCGATTGACCGCCCGCCTGGAAAGCGTCCAGGAATACGAAAAAGAGCCGGTTCCGGCAGCAAAGCTCAAGAGTTGGCGCAGCTTCCTGGGCATGTATGCCGGAGAACACACTGCCGGGACGGAGTTTGTGATTGGCCCCTTATTTGTTGCCCATGGGGCAAGCGCAGGAGCATTGGTCTTGGGCCTGCTCGCCGGCAATCTGCTGGCAGTACTGAGCTGGGCGTTCTTATGCGCCCCAATTGCTGTAAAAGAACGCATAACGCTCTACTATAAACTCGAGAAGATCTGCGGAAAGCACCTTACTGTTGTTTACAACCTGGTCAATGCGCTGATGTTCTGTTTTCTGGCAGGGTCGATGATCGCTGTTTCCGCTACCGCCGTTGGCATCCCCTTCAATATCCCGATGGCGGAACTGACGGATTGGCTGCCCAGCAGCCTCTCCTGGGTACTGATCGTTTTGGTGGTCGGAATAGTCACCACGCTTGTCGCCACTTTAGGCTATGAGCAGGTATCCCGCTTCGCCAACATTGCTTCTCCCTGGATGATCCTTGTATTCCTGGCCGCGGCTATTGCCGTGTTGCCTGAACTGGGCGTTAATAGTATTAAAGATTTTTGGCCGGTGGCGGAATCCAAGATATGGACCGGCATTCCGCTGGAAGGGCAGTCAAAATTCACTTTTTGGCACGTCATGTTCTTCGCCTGGTTTTGCAATATGGCCATGCACATCGGGATGGCCGACCTCTCCATTTTCCGTTATGCCAAAAGCTGGAAAGCAGGCTTCACCTCTGCCGGCGGCATGTATGTCGGCCATTATTTTGCCTGGATCGCTTCCGGCATACTATATGCCGTTTTCCTGCAAAACAGCCAGAACAGCCTGGAATTCGCGCCCGGCCCGATTGCCTATTACGCAGCCGGCATCACCGGAGCAGCCTGTGTGATCGTTGCCGGATGGACGACGGCCAACCCCACGATTTACCGGGCGGGCCTGGCCGTTCAGGCCATCCTGCCCAATTCAAAAACCTGGAAAGTCACGCTTATCGTTGGACTGGTGACCACTACCGCAGCCTGTTTCCCGGCTTTGGTCATGCGGTTGCTGGATTTCGTAGCCTTGTATGGACTACTGCTCATGCCTATGGGCGCAATAATTTTGATCGATTTCTACCTCCTGCCCAAACTGGGGCTGAAAAGCGAGCTTGCAGAAAAGACAGGCCAAAAGATCAATTGGGCAGCTGCCGGAACATGGATACTCACTCTGGCCGCCTGCCTCTTCCTCAATTTTTCTTTTGGCGTGGAAATTTTCTTCCTGGGTTTACCCGGTTGGTTTGTTGCGGTAGCCTTATACATCGGTTTAAGCTTTCTGCTCCAGCCTTCAACACAATTAAAACCTGATCTGTCATGAAAAGAACCCTTCTCGGAATATTCGCGCTAAGCGGGCTTATCCTGACCCTACTTCCTTCCATGCTCGTATTTGCAGATGTCATCTCTGCCCAGACGAACAAGGTACTTATGGCCCTGGGAATGCTGCTTTGGTTTACCTTAGCGCCCTTCTGGATCAAGCGGGCCCGGTAAGGCTCCGGGAGGTTGGCGCCAAACTGCTCTACGGCCCACCCGGATGTGATAGTATACCCATGCGCAGGTATCTTCGTTTTGACCGCTCAACAGCGGCTTCCCTCATTGTACTACTTTAATGGTAATTATCAATTTTTGCAAGAAAATTTTGGGCTAAAAGTTGCTTTTGTAGAATATAATACGATAATATGCAATATTGAAAATAAAAAGTTAGCCAAGGGCTTTGAGGTTAAAATTCGGCAAAATATCCTACTGCTAATATATGGGAGCTTCGGAAGTAATTCTAAAGCTTCTCAATCCCAAAAACGTTATGGATATAAACCAACTCAACGCCACCCTCCGTGGGCTAGCCGGCCACTTAGTCATTGAAACTGATGAGCAACAATCCATGCTTGAAAGGCTTTACAGCTCATTAGCTAAAACTTCCTTGCCCGATGATGCCGGCCTTTTAAAAAACAGCAATTTCTCTATTGAAAAGGCAGATCTCTTCTTTGAGGAAAAAATATCCAGCCAGCGCCTTGGCCAGCTCAACCTGCTGGCGGAAAACCTGGAGGAAGAACCATCCCTTAGGGTTTTTGTCCGGGAAGTTCCCCTCCGGGAACAATTGATATATGGCTCGATCCCCAGTTGGGCCGGAGGCGCTAGCGTAAACCACTCTGTAGGCCCCTTCCAGAATATAGACGGCAGGCAGTTTTGGTTTGATTTCTATCTAATTGAGAAGTTGATCGCACTCTACATCCAGGGAAACCCGGATCCGGTATTGTTATTTAAGGTAAGACAGGGCCAGCCTATCCCAACCAACCTCGAATTGCCCATCGGGTTCAACCAATTGAGAAATTTCAACCTTACCGGTAAGAGTATCTGGATTAAATCGAGCCTGCTTGCACCCAATGCTCCCAGCGGAACTTATACCGGCCTGTCCATAAAAAATGGCAAGGTAAGCCTCAGCATTCAGGCCCAAGTTGTTAACAACAAACTTACAGCTCCCCCTAATACTACGGTCACCGTACAATTAAACCTGGACCAACCCGAAGTGGCCAATGTGGACGAAAGCAGCCCATTCGGTATTGATGCCAGAAACATGGCCTTACAACTTCCCCAAACGCTGAAATTCCATTTTTCTGCTCAGGGCAGCGCTATTGATGAAGCAGGCAACGCCGACTGGCAGTTGTACGGGCAGAGTATTCATTTCAATTGGAACGGCCAGCAACAACCGGGCTACGAGACGGCATTGCAGCGCATTCTAATTCCTTTCAACACCTCCGAACAATCTCTGGAAATACTTAACAGCGAATCTGAATTTAATTTCATCAGCCAAACAGCAGCAATAACCCGAAGCGCCTGGGCATTACCGGTAGGTAATATTGATATCAACCAACCTGTTCCTGCCGCAGGCATCGGGGGTATGATGGTGCAATGCGGAATTGGGCTTGACAACAAATGGCAGGGCTTAAAAGGAGATAGCCTCCGTTTTACCAATCCTGTATTTCTCGTTCACCCTGGCCAGATCCTGCTGGCGAGCTTGGCGGCGGCCAGCCTTCAGGCCCATCAGTCATTCGCGCTTTGGAAAGATGAACTCAATGAATTCGGGACGGCCGTAAAATTAAGCTTCCCTTCCCCTACGCTTTTTTTCTACCTCAGCAATGCCAACGGCAATGAATTGTTTATGTGTTTGGCAAATGCCGATTTTCAGGTCGACCGGCCGGTAAAAGTGAATGGAGAGCCGCCCGCAGTGCACTCCCTGAATTCGCTGTTGATGGTGGCTGTAAACACCAGCAGTAAGTTGATCTACCTGTTTGATGACAACCTTATTCAGGACAATGCCCAACTGAATAACCAGGACCCCATTATTCCGGGCCAAATGGCTCTGGCGATGTCCAATGCTTTGTTCAAAGTGACCCAGGTAAATGGCTGCCTCCTTTTTGGTACGCTTTCTGACGATTACGCCAGGGTAGAAAAAGGGTTCTTCTTCCTGACCTTCGGCTTGTATGCTTATCTCCCCACCCTACCCGATCCGTACGCGGCTAACCTGGGGATATTGAGGAGGCAGATACGAGGAATAAGAACAGTAGATACCGGAGTGGTGGCCGTGCCCAATACGGCTATTAGTTCCTGGTTGGTTTCCCGGGTGAAATGGGATCCTCCGGCTGAAGATGACGGCTTTGATGAAGTCGAAGTATCTTTCCATTTTGCGCCTTTAGCCAATCAATTTGCGGGTATATCCCTGGCCGATGATGCAAGCTCTTCCGGCCCGGATGCCTCCAACGAAGTACAAAATCCTGCTGGCAGCAATAATGCCGCCAATGCAAATAACCAATATGGATTGTTTGTTCCACTGACCGGCACTGCGGCTTCTACAACAAGCACAGGTTCTTCATCACGGGATGAACCTTTAGAACCATACGGCCGCTACTGGGATGACTTTACCAGCCGCTTTACCCGGGATATTTTCGCCCTCCTTGATGTTAGCACCAATGCCGACCTCTTTGGGATCAGCTTTAATGTTGTCTCTTCCCGCACCGGAACAAGTGTTACTACCCATGTCCCCTTTAACCCTCAAACTGCCAATGCCGGTTTCCCCATACAGGTTGAAGGAATTGATGTCGTAAGCCCCGCACTCAATGTCCGGGTATTTACCGTTCCTCAAATATCCTGGGAACCGGTATTTAACCTCACCCCTCCACAGCCGGGGGCCGACCCTGGCGACCCTTCTGTTGGCTTCAATTACTATCCGAATGACGGCGGGCCGATGCATATTCTCAATGCCAGCACCGATAGCGTTGCCCTGGCGCCTATCCCCCTGACGAACTTTCTGCTTGAAAACTTCGAAAACGACGATACGTTCGGAGCGCTTACCTTTTTCACCTTGCCGTTCGGGATTAAGGCAGTGGCATTTTTACAAAACCAATACCAGTATTTCGACCAGCAAAATAATCAAACGCTGACCCGCAGAGGGTCAGAAGTCCTGCTCAATGCTATGGAATTTGGAGCAGGTTTAAAGGGCGGTTTGCAGATGCAACTCAATGCCGGTGAAGCCTTTTTACCGGAAGAAAGCGACAGTTTCATCGGCAGCACGGTACAAATTAACAATGTCCTTGAACTCGACGGCACGGCCAAAGGGGACAGCACTCTGGGAAAAAGTGTTACTAAAATATTCAACCAGGATTTCTTTGCCCTGCCACCCGACTTTCCCAGCCAGCGCGGTGTCCCCCTTACCCGGATCGACCTGAGTGGTTACGGGGCCAGTACCTTTAGCAACTGGCTCAACCCCAAAGCCACCATCGCGGAAACCAGCCAGGCCAGGTTCGACGTTTTTGTCGGCCGCTGCGCACACGAGATCATCCAGGTTAAGAGCATTATGTACCCCTGGGCGATAAAAGTAGTCCGGACGATCACTTTATTCCGGGTGGGTAGTGGCTACGTATACCGCTTTGATACCGGTTGGCAGCCTGAAAGCGACGGAGAGTTCTTCCTGAACTACTACATCAACGTGATCGACAACGGACAGGTTAAGAAGTATCAAATGCCGACCTTCAGCGCCCAGGACCCTGGTTCGGCATTCGATCCCGGGCTGGGGAAATACGAGATCCATCCCGGCATCATTAAAGGCCTGTATTTTGTAAAAGACATCCAGGAAGCCGGCGACATTGCGGTTTACAATGCAAAGATGACTTCCGCCAAAATGGTGGATAAGGACGGGCTGCTCGTCGATAATACGGACCTGAATGATGAGCTGGCGTTTTCCCTGCAACCCGTTTATTTTAATGCGGACGTGGATATAGAAAATGCGGTTTCCGGCTTTGTTGTCAAAAAGGTCAAAGGTGTTGACCGAAAACTGGTGCCCTCCAAAAAGATCCTCGGATATGTGCAGATCTCTCCCAAAGGCCTGCCGCTTTCCAGTGCAGCCCTCCGTGGCCTGATCCTTCAACAACTGAACGCCATTGGCGGCCCTATTGACTGCGAAATAGACTTAGCCGGCAGCGGCCAGAAAATGCGCCTCAACCGTTTTGATTTCAATAATTCATTCGGCGCAAACGGAACGGACATCACTTTCGCCGTTGCGGGCCGGGGCAATGTCCTGCTCCCTAAAGATGGGGCCTGGTCGATGGTAAAACACGAACGCGATTCTGGCGCAGTAAGCCCGGCGCCGTCCAATCTGAGTGTACCCGTCGTACGAGCCGGAAAGCTGGTCCGGGATGGAGCCACTCAGAAACTCGATACCCCCATCGCCGATGCCTTGCTCAGAATTGCCAATCCCACCGAATTATTGCGGCAGCCGGCGGCAGACACGCTCAACTTTGGCTTCCTCCAAAGCACCGATACGCAAAAGGCCTTGTTCCTGACGCCTTCCTTCGAACTTGGAAAAAAGAAGCTTTACAGCAAAACACCGCCACTTTTTGTGGACGCGTTCCGGATCGTGAATTCCAAAGCGGTATTTCCCAATATAGGCAATGCCGAGAATGACCTCGGGGATGCCATTTCCCTGATCAAGAATGGCAACGAATTCCTAAAAGGAACACTCCAGGACATCGGCAAGGATGTCTGGGAGGTCATGGATGTGGCCGATGTTGTAAACAATGCCAAACAACAGGGTTTTGAACTGTTGAAAAAAGTATCCTCTTTCGACTTGCCGGACCAGGAGTTCGAACTGATCGACACAGGAGATGGGAACTTTAGAATTTACATTGAGTACAAGGCAAAGAAAGGCAATGGCGACGTCAAAGGAGACCTCGATTTTAACATCAGTTCTGCCGCTCTTGATATTGCGGATACCTGGAAAAGCCGGATGGGCAATATCGGCTTGGTTGTCGACCTGGCGGGCATCAACCGCCTGATCACCATTCGGGGCAACTGGGATTCCAAAAAAGGCTCAGAAGCTGCCTACCCGCAACCGGAAATTGAATTCGCGGATGAACTGAAACCGGTGATTGAGATCCTGGAAATCCTGCAAAAGCTTCAGGGTGGAGATTACGCCGGGGCCGTTGCCAGCGGCCTGAAACTAGCAATGAGCAATAAAGCTGGGAGTTGGGAGTATAAATTCGAAGCAACAAAAGAGATACCTGTACTGCGCTTTCCAGTGCCCGATGCAGTTTACAATGACCCGAATACACCCTTTAAACTGGAAGCTGGCCTGACCATCGGCGCTTACTTTAACGCCGCTATCAAGGTAACGACCGACGCCAACGAGCTACTACCCAGTGCCGGTGGCTTGTTGGGATTCTACGGCCGCCTGTCGGTTATGTGTGTATCCATTTCCGCTGCCACCATCTATGCGATCGGCCAGGTCAACCTCGACATTGCCGCCGATACCAAGATCGGGCCTTCTCTGCGCATGAAGTTCGGCTTTGGCGCACAGATCGTTATAGGCTTGCCGGTAGCTGGCAATGTAAGCGTCCTGTTTGTGGTCGGAGTGGAAATTTTTGCGGCAATCGGCATTATCGAACTTACCGCCTTTATGCTTTTTGAAGGGCATGCAGAGATCCTTGGCGGTATCGTAGCCATCACGATCAGGATAGAAGCAAAAGGGACCGTTTCCAAAAAAACGATCGGCGGAGGCTCCCGTACCGACCTGGCCTGTCAGGTTACTTTCGGCCTGGACATCAGCATCTTCCTGGTCATTAATATCAGCTTCAGTACTTCCTGGCAGGAGCAACGGCAGATCTCGTGACCTTGCCGCCCGGTATCCGTATGCAGTTTTCCGTATTCCGTAACCGACAATGCATCCAAACAGCTATAGATCATGAACCCAAATCAACGATTTTCTATCCTTACCTTTCCACAATTCTTCAATGGCGACGAGCTGGCTATCAATATTGTCGTTTTGCCGCGAAATCAGAACCCCCTGGCGCCAGCCATCGAACAGCACGCCACTATACCGGATGCAGCAGCTTTCGCAGATGCCCAGCTATCCTTCACCGCCAACATTTTTAATGGCCTGGGTGTTTTTCCACATAATTTTCCTCCTGTTTCAGGCTTGCCACTCACTACCACAGCTCCGGGTAATGCCCGTGACATTTTTGAAGCACTGGCGCAACATTTCAGCATTACCAACCTGGGGGTTTTGAATACCAACCTGAATGTCAATAATCCCCTGAATGATCAACCCGAAGGGGGCCGGCCCGAAGCATTGACGGTAAAAAAGTATCTGCCTAAAAGCTACCGTAAGGCATTTAATTTTACGACACCACGGACGCCTAATGCTGTTACAGACGATAGTTACCACTGCGCCGTAAAAGACGCCAAAAAGGTAGCAGGGTTTGAGCGCAGCCCGGAGGAGATCAGTTGGGGGAAGGTGTTGGCCTATCTGATGCGGCAACCATTACTGGCCCGGCAGGCGGGGATGATCTATCAAACCAGCTTATCCATCAACGCCAGCCATTTTCCCGATGGCGGCTGGCTCTTTATCGACCTTGCCGATGGGAGTGATTTTAAAAACCAATTTGATGCCGACCCCACTTTCATCAGAAGATATGCCGCGCGGATACCCCAATTAATTCCGGGAGAAGCCCGCCAGGTCTTTGCTCCAATGCTTTATCCGGTCTTGTCCAAAGCACAGGCGGCCGATCCGGATCCCGTTCCGGCCGGCAATTACGAAAAGTTGTTTCTTGAGACTGCAGAATACGATGATGGGTTTGCGAAGATCGTCCATTGCCAGCAACCTCCTAACCGAAGCCTGCTGGTGGAGGAGAACGACGGCGCTCACCCGGTCAAAGATGTCGGTATTCGCCTGGGTTGGGATGACGAGCAAATTCTGATCTGGTACATCCGTCAACTACTCAGTGACCCCTCGGGAGAACTGAGCGGGCGCCTGGAGGCACCCCTGGGCGTTTTTGGATATATCATCGACGTCCGGGAAACAGCAGAACCGGAAAACCCCTGGGAATCGCTCAACCTGGTGGCCAGCAAGCAGCCGCTGACCCTATCCCGCAACCCCGGAAACCCGGCCAATCCTATTTTGCTCGGATCATTCGAAGGAGAACTCCCCTACCAGGTTTATCCCATGCAGCTGGACGGGCGAAAGAACCTCAACTATTGGCTGCCGATGTATTTCGCTAATTGGGTGGGAAAAAGCATGGCCCTGCCGGATGAAGATGCCGCCAGTATCTACCAGACCACCAATGTCGATGTTAATGCCGATCCGGAAGATCCGGTCAATGATACTGGTACGGGCGTCACTGGCCCGGCGCAAAACCAATTGAATCAGATCTATAATGCCGGCCCCATCAACACCCAGTTGCGATACGGCAACAATTATGAATTTAGGATAAGAATGCAGGACCTTAGCGGAGGCGCCCCGCCGCTATTGGCAAACCCGGTCAATGAAACAGCTTCGGACACCGCCACCTGCCGTTTTAAGCGATACATTTCTCCCAATCAGCCAAGGATACTGGAATTGGATCCTTCCGGGAATGATGACAATCCATTTGTCAACAGTGATGTGCCCAATCCGATAACGGAATTGAACATACGACGCCCGAAGCTCGGTTATCCGGCTATCGTGTATACAGGAAAGTATGCTAACCCGGTCCAGCGCCTGATCAGCCAGTCGGCTCTCGGCATTGATGTCGATCCGGGGGACCACAGCGTCAATGCGGAGCACCGGGTTGGCCTCGGCATTGCCGACCCTGACATCGACCGGCTTGAAATAGTCGTGGAAATTGAATCTCTGAAGCTCGATAAGCTGGAAAGCGTTTCCGGAAAAGAGGATTACGTTCACCTGTACACCACATATCGGCCATTTCCCGCCATCAATTCCGATGATGATTACGAAGCTATCCTCAGCATTCCAATTGAATACAAGGATGTAAAAGTATTGCACAGTGGCAGTTCAGTGGATATAGTGAATGACCTGGACTTAGCAGATGACATCGACAATTTGCCACAGCTTGTGTTGCCAACGGGAAGAACGGCCCGCTTAACCATCAGGGCTGTTTGCGAAGAAAAAGCAGACAACGAGGAATACTACGGTTTTATCAATGAAAGTAATAAACAATTGGACAATCGCTTTGGAGAAGCCTTCCAGTTGATGGCTTACAAAGCTTCAGAGGATGAAACCGGCCTGCTGATCCAAACGCCCGGCGTTCCAGTCATCCAGGGTATTTTTATGCAACCCGATGTGGTTAACAACTTCGACGGCAGGCTGTCCACCCTGCTTTTCGGTAAACCCAACGGAAACCAGCAGGATAATGTAAAACAACTGGCCGGCCAATTGAAGATTGAAAGCACCGGCCTAAGCCTGAATGCACCCAAGGGCCAGCGAATTGTATTTGGCTGTTCCAGCCGAATCAGGCATACCCTCGCCCCGGACAACTCCTCCATTACTTTCGCTTCTAAAGGCGACCTGATCAACCATTGGTTGTGCTGCATCAGTTTTGAAATAGACCGCGACTGGATGTGGGATGCACTCAATACCAGAAGTTTTGTCATTAAGCGCACTAAAAAATTCACCGGGGAAATCCAGGCCGAATCAACAAATGCCGTGGTGGGAGATATCGAAATGATCCGCACTGCTTCTTTTGAGTCCTTGCATAATCCGCAACGCAATTCTACCCGCTTCATCTTTATCGATGCGGTGGAGCCCAAAAAAGAAAAGCCGGAAAGTGAGGAAGAGCCTGGTTTTCCGGATACCATCGACCTATCCTATACCATTGAGGCCAGTTTCAAAAAAAGCCATGCCAATCAGCAGGATCCTCCTGAGGAACTGGAATTACACCTGCCCATTACCACGCCGCCAGCCCAGGTGCCGAAGATCGTATCAGCCGGGATTGCGCTATCCCCCTATGTCAGGAACGAAACGTATTCCGCCACGGAAGTCCGGAAACGCCACCTGTGGATTGAATTTGAAGAACCGGTGAAAGACCCGAACGATATATACTTTGCCCGTGTCCTGGCCATTGCCCCTGACCAGCTCATCAGCAACAACGATACGGAATTGCTGGCCGCGCCAGAGGAGCCGGGCCTCGCAATCGACCCCGAATTGATCCGCGTTATTATACCTGGCGCAACAAATACACTGGACGGGCTGAACGCAATGCAGCCCATGGAGAAAAGCTCGGCCAGCGACCGCCATTATATTTTGCCTTTGCCCCCGGGCTTGCACGCAAATGCGGATGAAATGTTCGGCTTTTTCACCTATGAATTTCGCCTGGGCCATTTCAGGGATCCGGTCACGGAGGAAATGGTTTGGACCACAGCCCATGGCCGCTATGGCAGGCGGTTACGGGCCACAGGAATCCAACATCCGGCCCCGGCGCTCACCTGCATGCCTAACCGGGATGAGAAAAAATTATGGGTCACTGCTCCTTATGCCGTTGCCGTATCTAATGGCAAAAACGTTACCGCCGATCCGCCACGCACACAGCTTTGGGCCTTGTTATACGCTCAGGTAAAACAGGCGGACAACCGGGACTACCGAAATATTCTTCTGGATGACCGGCAACTGGATTGGCGGGTGCAGGTAGAGCCTGAAAGGTCGGTGAACGTCTTTGAAAAATATTCTGACCAGGAACTTGAGGTGCTAAGTTCGATTACCTCCAAGCATTTCACGTATGAATTGGATACCTCCAATTTTGTGAATATTTTCAAATTGGTGGATTTTAGCAAAAAAAACAAAGACGCTACAAAGTTCGGTACAACTGTGTGGACCAATAAAGAAGTACAGCAGTTGTTGGCCTTACTGGGATTGCCCCAGGATTCCCCGCTGAGTGTCCTCGTCGTGGAAACCCTTCCACAGATCACCAATATCTATGGCCACATCTCCGGGCTTCACAAGGCCACCGTTGCCCAGGCAGCAGAACAGCTGGTCGGCCAGGATCAAAAGGAGCAGTTTAATGCAAAATTAAAAAACGCCAGTTTTTCCGCAACGCAAACAGCGAACCTCGATATCCCGAGCCCTGTAAGCGATGCCCTGGGCCATCACCGGATCTTGAGAACCTCCCCGCTCACGCCAATGCCGGATGTTTGTTGCCCGGATTGCTGAGCCGGCCTACTGATTATTTCAATGCTTAAGGGGCCCTTTCGCGTAACGACAGGGCGGACTTAGCCTCCTTGGAGGTTGCTTGGTCAAATCAGAAGCGCTCCCTTAAGTTTGGGGCGTTTTATGCTCTTAGGCTTCTTCACCTAGAAGAAAATCCTTTCGCCCTTTTGAGGCCAAAAGGGCCTTGTAAAAAAGAAGGAGGTGTCGGATATTAAAAAGATTTATGATAAAGCATATCAGTTACATAAGGAAGGCGAGTTACTGTTAAAAAAAGAATTGGGCCGCCTGTAACCGCTTGTTCCGGCGCCACTTTTGGCAATACCTGTCCGTAAAAACCCTGGCCTCTCCCCTATCCAGCCCGCTCAAACTGACGGTTCCGCCAATAGGCCATAAGGCTGATTGCCGTTAAAATAGTAACGCCATAATAAACAAAGGGCGGAACAGGCACGGGGTCGCCCGCCGCATAAGAGTGCAAGCCGGATAGGTAATAATTGACCCCAAAGTACGTCATCAGGACCGTAGCCCATCCGAACAGAGAAGCTACATTGAATGCATACGCGCCTCTCAAGCCGGGAATAAAACGCATGTGAAGGATAAAAGCATAGACTAAAATAGTAACCAGCGCCCAGGTTTCTTTGGCATCCCAACCCCAGTATCTGCCCCAGGATTCATTGGCCCAAACGCCGCCCAGATAAGTGCCGATACTGACCATAAACACCCCTCCAATGAGGGTCATTTCACTGATATGGGTCATTTCCCGAATGATGCGATTGACGTTTTGAGCGTTCTTGGGATTTTTGAAAATCATAAAGATCAAGTTCAGAACCCCAATGAGTGCCCCCAGCATCAAAAAGCCATAGCTCCCGGCTTCCATGGATACGTGGATGGTGAGCCAGTAAGATTTTAAAACGGGAACCAAAGGCGTGATTTCGGGATCAAGCCAACTCAAGCCCGCCACCATTAGAATAGTAGCCGCCAAAATACAGGTAGCGGCCAAACTGCCCAGCGCCTTTCTTCCAAAGATCACCCCTGCCAATACCGTTGTGAAAGCAATATAGATCATGGACTCGTACCCATTACTCCAGGGCGCCCTTCCGGAAACATACCACCTTAAACCCAAGCCGAAAGCGTGGAAGGCAAAACTCAGGAAGAAAAGCCCCAGTGCGATGTTGGTAGGAACCTTTAGATTGAGCTTGGGCTTAAAAACCGAGGTGAAAAGCAAGCCTAAAAACAACAGCCCCAACAAGCCGTAAATTTTCCCCAACTTGCTGAAAACATCCAGCTTATTCAGCAGTAATTCTGCTTTCACCTTGGCCTCGGATGGCAAAATAGCAGCGCCATATTGTTGTTGAAATTGACCTAATTCATCGATCATGCGGTTCGCTATACTCCAGTCCTGATCGTGCAGCGCCGACTGAGCGGCCGGAATATATGCGGCATAGAATTTTCGGTGAAAAAACGATTCCTTCCTGGAAGGATCTTGGTTGCCGACATCCGTGGGAGATTGCCAATGATGGTTGGGGTCACCAGGGATGGGAAACATTTTCATAAAACTGCCCGAAAACACCATATTACAGATGTTGACTTTTTCGTCCAGCTTCATGATATCCTTCTCAAAAGCGCCTCTGTCCTTTTCCGGAGTGTTGTAAGCTGTTCTTACGTACTCTTTCAATCTATACGCCCCATTTTCATCAAAAAAATCATCATAAGAAGCCAAATCGCCCTCAATTGGAATCAGGGCCTTTGTTTTTTCGTGCTTTCCCATTTTGATGAGCGGCGTGCCGTACCAATCCTTTGGCTGTATCGCCATGCCCAATATGACCTGTTCTGCAGACAGGCCGTTGAGGGATTCTTTTCTGGTTAGTTTTCGAAGGATTTCGCTGGCATAGGTGTTTATGGGTTTCATCCGCCCCCGATGGTCCTGCATGATCAGGTAACCAAATTTTTGGGCGTGTCCGATATCTACCGTATGAGTAGTGGGCTGAGCCTGGGTGTCACCAAAGGCCGGAAGGGAGCATATGAGGAAAAATCCGATAGCTACCGCACCCAGCGCACTTTCGGCCTGCCGCATTTTCTGCAGGCTCTTGGCCAACTGCTGAAAGCGGCTTTTTTTACTAAAAAAGGTTAGGGCCATACCAAGTGTCAGGATAATGTATCCCAGATAGGATATCCAGGTGCCCCACCAATCGTGGTTGACGCTCAAATAGGTGCCCAATTCGTCCTTGTCAAAAGAAGATTGGAAAAAGCGGTACCCTTTGTAGTTTAGAATATTGTTCATATAGATCCTGTAGTCTTTATTGACGTGATTGCGAGAGTCCATTAAAGTAACCTCGCTGGCATAGGAGGAAGCGCTATTCGTACCCGGGTATTTTTCCATGATGAAATCTCTCAACTTCAGGGCGAAGGGAAGCTTCGCCCTTTTGGCGCCATAAGAAATGGCCATTTGCATATCCCCCAGGACAAAAAGGCCAGGCCGGCCTTCCACACCCTTCGATCCAAAGATGTAGTCTTCTGCTATTTCATCCCCCTGGCTCACTCTGATTTTCACGCCCCCCATACTCGTACTCGACATTTTCGGGCTGGTAGAAGTCAACTCTACCCTGGCATTGGGTGAAAAATTGGCAAAGACAAAACTTTCCTGACCAATTGTATACAGGCTTCTAAGCATAAGAGGATAATACTGCCCCGGGGAAAAGGTGTCGCGTTGTTGGGTTGCCATTTGCATTACGGTGAATGCCTGGGCCCCTTTAAGGTACAAACTACCATTTTCATATTTTATATTGAAAGCCTGCGGTTCCTCTTCATCCGAAAAATTAAATAAAGTCCCGTGAACCTTATTTTTGCTGCCTTGCCCAAGGTGATATTCTTCCCGCCCGTTGGCCCCGGCTATCACCAGCTGTATTACTGCTGCGCCATTTTCATCTTCCACCATGACCTCTGCCGGATTAGGTACAAAATCCAACACTTCAACCGATACTTCCCGTTCGCCTAGAAGGAAAGACCGCTTCATAGCATTATTCCCCAGCGTGGCGAAAAGCACCGGCTCATCAAAAGTATAGATTTTCCCACCCTGTTCTGCTTCAAACACGAGGTAGGTTTCCCCAGTCAGATAGGAATCAGAAATACTGCCTTCCCGAATATGGACCATCCCTTCAAAACCAGTATAGCGCGTCACGGCAGCCCCCAATAAAATCAGGAGAATAGCGGCATGGAATGCAAATATTGCCCATTTCTTTTGCTGGATTAACCGAAACCGAAATATGTTGACCAAAATGGAAATGGCAAATAATACCATCAGCACTTCCATCCATCGGGACCTGAAGATGAGTTTCTGTGCGGAACTCGTACCAAAGTCATTTTCTACAAAGGTCGCGGCGCCAATGGCTATTGCGAATAAGGCCATATATAAGCCGGCCGCTGAAGTCGAGAATAGCTTATCCAGAATTTTTTTCAAGGTGTTCATCTTTAGTCAATTGTTCCTTTGATGAGAAAATGGCTAGCGCAAAACAGCTCCTTCCATAATGACATCATACCGGTAGCCAGCCCCGAAATCCTTATCCAGGGCAATCGTTCCTTCCAAAGTAACTACTGCACCAAGAGGAATATCCTCCATCGTCGTTACCGTCAGGTCTATGTTCTCGCCTGACCCGTCCTGAATATGGGCCCAGTTCCGGTTCATGATACTGGGGTTGACTTTCACACACTTGCCGGTCACTTTCACAACTTTATTACTGTATTTTTCCTTATTGGCGTAAAGTTGGGAAATTTTAACTGCCCCAGGTGCAGGTTCGATCTGACCGGCTGCAGGGCCAGGCAAGCCTTCCTGTTCCTGGATTCCAGTGTGCGCCTCGTCCATTGATGATCCTTCGCCAATAACTTTGTGTTCATCCGCAACCGAATTTGTAGAGGCCAAGGCATCCTGTCCGCCAGTATTACTGATTGCCTCCGCTTCTTCAGCTGCCGATCTCCCCTCTATCACCCGTGGTTTTGAGTTGCAGGAAAGGAACATTATGCCTAGCAGGAAAATGATAGCTGTATTCCAAATTTTAATCTTCATGATTTTGGTTATTATTATGAAAGTGCTTGCGATCCAAAGCTCAGATCGGAACTGGTGTCAATTCTGT
>JACJYG010000008.1:172500-601062 GCA_020636215.1 Lewinellaceae bacterium | reverse complement strand
ATCTCGATATCCGTCAATAAAGTTGCGTATATATCCCTTATCTCTCCCTTTTTTAAACATAAAAACATATAAATCAAAGCTTTACGATTTGGCCGTCAAATTGCGCATACAACCGTTTACAAACGGCTACAAACACATATCCCCCCTTACACCCTATCGGAATTGGGAAGTCGGAAAGCGGAAGAAAGCCGGCGTAACTCAACCAAACAGCCCCAACACTACGCTTTCAAATATAGAGCATTCTTTTTATATTACAATGTTGTCATAGGTGTTTTTCTATGCTGCCCCGTATCTCCGGCGGCCCCTGAAAATTGCTGAATGGCCGGATAGCTGACCGTCTCTAGGGAGCCGGTCAGCCATTCAGCCATTCATGTAGCCATTTACCCCTCCAGCCACTTCCGCGCATTCACAAACGCCTCGATCCAGGGCGATATCTCGTCCGCTCTGTCTTTGGGGTAATAGGCCCAGTTCCAGGGGAAGATGGAGCGCTCAATATGGGGCATCAGCACGAGATGGCGGCCGTCATCGCTGGCCATCATGGCAGTGTTGTAGTGACTGCCGTTGGGGTTGGCAGGGTAGCCCTCATAGCCGTATTTGGCCACGATATTATATTGATCTTCCGGCAGCGGAAATTCGAATTTGCCTTCGCCATGGGAGATCCAGACGCCCAGGGTGCTGCCGCTCAGGCTGGACAGCATCACGGACTTGTTGTCCTGTATTCTGACCGAGGTAAATCCGCTTTCGTGTTTGTGCGAGTCGTTGAAGCCCATTTTCGGCTTTTGTACATGGCCCGGATTGATGAGCCCCAGTTCGATGAACAACTGACAGCCATTGCAAATCCCGACCGACAGCACGTCTTCCCGTGCAAAGAATTTTTCCAGGGCGGCCCGCGCTTTTTCATTGTAAAGAAAAGCCCCGGCCCAGCCCTTTGCCGATCCCAGCACATCGGAATTTGAGAAACCGCCGACTGCACCGAGAAACTGTATGTCCTCCAGGGTTTCCCTTCCCGTCATCAGGTCGGTCATGTGCACGTCGCGCACGTCGAAGCCGGCCAGGTATAGAGCGTGGGCCAGCTCCCGCTCGGAATTGCTGCCCTTTTCCCGCAGAATTGCCGCCTTCGGGCGTTTGACGGATGGATCTATTACCGGCATTTTCCCGGAGAAGCGCTCGGGGAAGGCATACTGTAGCGGCTGCTGCTTGTAATTGCGGTAGCGCTCGTCGGCTTTTTGGCCGGCCGTTTGTTTTTGGTCGAGCAGCCAGGAGGTTTCGTACCAGGTGTCGCGCAAGGCGGCAATATCGAAATTGTGGGATTCTGCTCCGTTTTTGATGCTCAAAGTATTGCCTTCCACCACCCGCCCGATGAGATGGCAGGCGATGGGGAGCTTTTCGAGATCGGCGGCAACCGATTTATCTTTCACCTGAAAGACGAGGCCGCAGTTTTCCGAGAACAATAATTTAATGCTATCCGGTTCTCCCAGGGTGCTCAGATCAATCTCCGCTCCCAGCTCCTTATCGGCAAAACACATCTCCAGCAGGGTAGTGATCAACCCGCCGGCTGATACGTCGTGGCCGGCCAGGATCTTTCCTTCCTTAATCAAGCCCTGTACCCTGTTAAAGGCCTCGGCAAATTTTCCGGCATCCAGCATATCGGGCGCTTCGGCGCCTACCTTGTTCCGCACCTGGGCAAAGGACGAGCCGCCCAGCTTATAGGCATCCATGGAGAGGTTGAGGTAGTAGATGGGGCCACCGGCTTTCTGGAATACAGGTTCCACGATTCCACGGATGTTGTCGCAAACTCCCACTGTAGAAATGATCACCGTGCCTGGTGCGAGCACCTCGTCATCCGGGTATTTCTGCTTCATCGACAGGCTATCCTTACCGGTAGGGATGTTGACGCCCAGGGCAATGGAGAAGTCGGAGGCAGCTTTGACGGCCTGGTAGAGGCGGGCGTCTTCTCCTTCATTGCGGCAGGGCCACATCCAGTTGGCGGAAAGCGATACGGAGCGGATACCGTCCTCCAGCGGCGCCCAGACGAGGTTGGCCAGCGCTTCGGCAATTGCATTCCTGGAGCCCGCCGCGGGGTCGATCAGCGCGTTCAGAGGAGCATGGCCGATGGAGGTGGCCACGCCGTAATTCGTATCAAAACCCAGCGCCATTACCCCACAATCGTTGAGGGGCAGTTGCAGGGGCCCGGCGCACTGCTGTTTGGCCACCAGCCCTCCTACACAGCGGTCAACTTTATTGGTCAGCCAGTCTTTGCAGGCGACGGCCTCCAGCTTCAGAATCTGTTCGAGGTACTGCTGCAGTTGGGCCGGCTCATAATCAATGACTTCATAATCTCTTTTGACCGCCTTATCCGCCATAATCGTTTTCGGAGAGCTGCCGAATAAGTCGGCCAACCCAAGGTTCATGGGGTTCTCCCCGCTGCTACCCGATTCAAAAACAAAACGGCCATCGCCGGTAACATCGCCCACCACATACATAGGAGATCGTTCGCGTTCGGCAATTTTTTTCAGCATGTCCAGGTTTTCCGGGGAAATGACCAGCCCCATGCGCTCCTGCGATTCGTTGCCGATGATCTCTTTTTTGGAAAGGGTGGGGTCGCCGATTGGCAGTTGATCCAGGTCAATTTTCCCGCCCGTGGCTTCCACCAGTTCCGAAAAACAGTTCAGATGCCCTCCGGCGCCGTGGTCGTGGATGGCCACGATGGGGTTCTCATCGCTTTCCACCAGGCCACGAATGGTATTGGCCACGCGTTTTTGCATCTCCGGATTGGAGCGCTGCACGGCATTGAGTTCTATCCCTGAGTGATACTCACCGGTATCCGCAGAAGAAACGGCCGCGCCGCCCATGCCAATGCGGTAATTGTCGCCGCCCAGCAGAACGATCTTATCGCCGGGACGGGGTGCTGCTTTCAGGGCTTGCGCTTCCTTACCGTAGCCGACGCCGCCGGCCAGCATGATCACCTTGTCGAAGCCCAGTTTGCGGGCGTGCTCCTGGTGTTCGAAGGTCAGGAGAGAACCGGAGATCAGCGGCTGCCCAAATTTATTGCCGAAGTCGGAGGCGCCGTTGGACGCCTTGATCAGGATGTCCATGGGCGTTTGGTACAGCCAGGGCCGCTCGGGCAGGGCCTTCTCCCATGGACGGTTCTCCTTCAGTCTGGAATAGGACGTCATATACACAGCCGTTCCGGCCAGCGGCAGCGAGCCTTTCCCACCGGCGAGGCGGTCGCGGATCTCCCCGCCCGAGCCGGTGGCGGCGCCGTTGAAGGGTTCTACCGTAGTGGGGAAGTTGTGGGTTTCGGCTTTGAGGGAAACCACCGAATCGAATTCCTTCTTCTCGTAATAATCGGGCTTGTCGGCCGTTTTTGGCGCAAATTGCCGAATACGCGGGCCTTTCAGGAAAGCGACGTTATCCTTGTAAGCCGAGACGATGGAATTGGGGTGTTCTTTGGAAGTTTTCTTGATCAGGGCGAAGAGCGAGCTGGCCTGCTCTTCCCCGTCGATGATGAACGTACCGTTGAATATCTTGTGGCGGCAGTGCTCGCTGTTGATCTGTGAAAAGCCGAACACCTCCGAATCTGTGAGCTTCCGGCCAATTCGCTGTGAAAGCTGTTCGAGGTAATCGATCTCCTCTTCATTCAGCGCCAGCCCTTCCGCCTGGTTATAAGCTGAGATGTCTTCTATCTCGCGGATCGGCTCCGGCTCGATGTGGATGGTAAAAATTTCCTGATGGAGCCCCTGGTATTTTTGGGACAGCATGGAGTCATAGTGGCGCTCACCGGCGGTAAATTGCTCGATGCGCCGGATGCCTTCGATGCCCATGTTCTGGGTGATCTCGACGGCATTGGTGCTCCAGGGGGTAACCATGGCGGCGCGGGGCCCTACGAACAGGCCTTCCACCTGATCAGCAGGGAGCTGCGGTTGGCCGCCGAACAGCCAGGAAAGTTTGGCGATGTCGGTTTCTGAAATTGGGGCGTCAAGCTGAACGGCGAAAATAATGTCGGCGGGGTTTCCAAAAAAGAGGATCATCGGATGGTGGTTTGGATGTCCCGCAAAGGTCACTCGTTCAGTTTTAAAAACCTAAAGCTAAGAACGAAAAAAAGATGGAGCCAATGTCCAATTTTTATGCGCAAGCCTGGCCTTCCTGGGTCCAAAACCATTCAACCATCACCCATTCAACCCTTTTAACCGGCTCACTAGAGACTGTCAACTATTTTTAACCGGTGTCCCGTCCTGTAAACTTTACTCAGGACGATCCTTTCACCTGTAAACCTAAATCAGAACGGATCACATTCAACCATTCAACCATCAACCATTCAACCATCCCCCCCCCTTCACCGCAACACCCCCAAATGAATGATCCTTCCTCCATTACCATTCGAGGGGTTGCTGCTCTTGCCGATGACGATGCCGGGCTCGGGGGCAAAGTACTCCCGGATAATATCGCCGAAGGGGTTGCGCAGGATGCCGATCCGATCGCCTTTTAGCAACAATTGCTTCAATTCAACCGGCACTTCCAATAGCCCGCCCTCATCCACGTAAATCCAGTAGGATTTTTTACACACTACCGCCGAGGGTGTCGGCACTACCTGCCGGTTGATCATACCCAGCCAGCTCAGGGTGTTGAGGACGCCGAGCACACCCCGTTCGATCATCTCCGGCTGGTACACCTGCGGGTCTCCGTACTCCACGGTGATGGAGTGGATGCCCGCCAGCATCGCTTCTGCGCGCAGGGTGCGCGAAGCAGCCACCACCTGCCCGGCGGAGGGCTTGCCTTCGTTGTGCAGGATGATGTCGGCGTCCTGCAACCGCGCCATTTGCATCAGGGTGTCATTATAGATATCGGAGCGGACATAGAGGGAGTTGATGCGGCCAAAACTGGCGGTGTGCAGGTCAATGTGGTAATCAAAATGGCGAACGATCTTGTTGAAAATGCGCCAGGCATATTGCTGGCTTTCGTCGCCGTTTTCCTTGCCGGGGAACAGGCGGTTGAGGTCCTCTTCATCGGGAAAGCGGCGCCGGTCCATGGGGATGCTGATGGCGTTCAGGCCCGGCACACCCACCAACGTACCCTTGAGCTTCGTGGGGTCCACCTGCCGGAACGCTTCCTGGATAATGGGAATGCCGTTAAGTTCATTGCCGTGGATGGCGGCCGTGAGGCCCAGCACGGGGCCATCTTCCAGGCCTTTGGCCACCATAATGGGCACGTAAATTGGCTCAGACAAGCTGTTAGAGGCGATTTGGAGCCAGTATTTGCTCAGTTTTCCAGCCGGAGCCTGCGCCAGGCCCAGTTCGGTAATGACCGGGATGGCCGTTGGCTGGGCCCAGGCAATTATTTGCGATAGCAAGAAGATGCAGAGTAGTATAGGGCGCTTCATAAGCATGCATTAGGTTTAGAACACCAATGTAAGATAGGGCGCAGCTTCAAATTTTTATAGAGAACAACGGCTAGGCGCCTATGTGGTGAAAAAAGGCCAATAAGCGCCTAATTAACCGAAATCCGATCATTTCCCGAACTACTTGCCATTTTTAGAGTTACCACAGAGGTAAAACACATCATACAATGTCTACCTCCCAATACGATATCGTCGTCATCGGCTCCGGGCCGGCGGGGGCCACCACCGCCCGGGTCGCTGCAGAGCAGGGCCTCCGGGCCTTGCTTGTCGATAAACGGCAGGAGCTGGGCGCGCCCGTTCAGTGCTCCGGCGCCGTGAGCCGGCATGCACTGGAGGAAGTAGGCATCCAACCGGCCGATGAATTTATCCACGAAGCGATCTATGGTTTCGGTATCTACGATCAGGACGGTTCCGAAACCATCATCGATTACCGGCAGTTGAAACCGGATGAGTACGGACAGGGAGCAAATAAGAAACCTCTCGGCTACGTGGTGGACCGCCGCCGCTTCGACCGCTGCCTGATGACCATGGCGGAACGCGCCGGTGTCGAGGTTTGGTTGAAAACCGAAGGGCTGGGCTATGTGGTTAATTCCTCCGGAAGTTGCACCGTACAGCTGCGCCATTTCAATAAAGAAATTTCCGTTGAAGCGAAAGTGCTGGTAGGCGCCGACGGCCTGCAATCTCAGGTGGGCAAATGGGCGGGGCTGCACACGCATATCAAGCTCACCGAGCTGGCCAGTTGCCTGCAGTTTGTGGTCGACCAGGTGGAGACGGATGGCCTGCTGGAGATCATCACCGGCCACGAATGGGCGCCCGGCGGATACGCCTGGGTTTTTCCCAAAGGGTATGGCTACGCCGAGATCGGCCTGGGCGTCATCCGGACGATGACGAAGGAAAACGCGCAGTGGCATCTCGATCAGTTCATCCAACATTCCTTTTTTAAAACCCGCTTCAAAAATTCCCGCATTCTGGAGATACAGGGTGGAGGCGTGCCGCTGGCGGCGCCTTTGCGCACTCAATATTCGGACAACCTGATTCTGGTTGGGGATGCCGCGCGCCATGTAAACCCCATCACCGGCGGCGGCATACACACCGCCCTTAGCGGCGGGCGCATCGCCGGGCAATTCCTGGCGAAACTGATCCGGGAAGGGGTGGCGCCTACCAAGGAAAACCTGGCGGGCTATCAGGAGCAATGGCTGGAAGAATTGGGCAATAAGATGTGGCAATTGTACAAGGAAAAATGCCAGATCTTCAAAACCAAAAACCTGAAACGCCGCGATGCTATGCTCTATCAAACTATGTCCAGCTACTTCAGCCCCCATTCGGAATACAAAAAAATCTGAGCCGGTATGCCTAAAAAAGAACCCGTTATCTTCTTCATTGGCTGGAACGCCTGCATCAATTGTGGCGCCTGCGTTGCCGTCTGCCCCCAGAAAGCCGGTTTTATCAGCCCTTTCGACACCATCGCCGTCAACACCCCTTGCGATATCGCTTGTATGGTGTGCGAAGATATCTGCCCGGTGAGCACCATTACCCACGAGCCGGCCCCGAAGCCGGCCTAAATCCAGCATCCATGCGATTGATCCAACACAAAAAAGAAGCATACTGGTTTTACCGCTTTCTATCCATTTTTTACGACAAACTGGTGAACCCCCTGTTCTGGACGAAACGGATGCGGGACGAGAGCCTGGAACTCGGCCGCCTAAATGAGCCAGGGATCCGGGTAATCGATGTAGGTTCCGGCACCGGCTTTACCACCGAAGGCATCGTCCGCCATGTCCCTGCAGATAAGGTTACCTGTGTCGACCAGAGCCCCCACCAAATGGCGCGGGCAAAACAGAAACCAGCGCTCCAGGCTTGTGCCTTCCAGTTGGGGGATGCCGAAAACATCCCCTTTGCCACCGACGAGTTCGACCGCTACGTTTCCGCCGGCAGTATTGAATACTGGCCCAACCCTCAGCAAGGCATCAACGAGGCTTACCGGGTGATCAAACCTGGCGGCCTTGCCTTGATGATCGGCCCGCTCGAACCGGAGAACGCCCTGGCTCGCTTCATCGCCAATACCTGGATGTTGTTCCCCAAAGAAGAGGAATACCTCCATTGGTTCCGGGAGGCGGGCTTCCAGGACATCCAGGTCCGATACATCAAACCCCACTGGGTGAACGGCCGGGGAGAATACGGGATCTCCGTCGCCGGTGTCAAGCCCAAGGCAGGTATTTCGCCGGCTGCTGGCCGGGTGGAAGTAGTGGAGCCGTCGCAAAAAATGAGCCCGGGGCGCTGGCTGCAACTGATCGGCCGGTTGCTCATTGGCTCCTTAGCAGGTTTCCTGTTTATCCCTGCTGCTTTATTCGGCTATGTCCGCAATATCTTTAGCGACAAGCAAAAGGGGGCTCCGGAGGAATACCGGGAGCGGCTGAATGCTTACCAGATCACCGTATTGCTGGCCATTGGGCTGCTGATCGGGTGGGTGATCTACCGTTTTATCTAGCCGATCCAAAACTTTACAACATGAGAACCCTCAACCAACGCATTCAGGAATTCTACGACCGCTCTACCGCCCTTTGGCTGGACACCTGGGGGGAACATATGCACCACGGATACTATGGCGCCGACGGCAAACAGGCGAAAGATCACGCCCAGGCCCAGGTTGACCTCGCGCTGGAACTGCTGCGTTGGGGCGGCGTTGAGGAAGCCCGGCGCATACTGGATGCCGGTTGCGGTGTGGGTGGAAGCGCCCGCCTGCTGGCGCAATTGTTTGATGCGGAAGTACTGGGATGCACCCTAAGTCCGGTGCAGGCGGAAAGCGCACAGGCGTATAACAAAGCCGCCAGCCTTGAAAACAAAGTAGCTATAGAAGCCCGCGATATGATGAGCCTGACAGCGGCCGAGGGCCCCTTCAGCCTGGTTTGGTCGATGGAAAGCGCCGAGCATATTCTGGAAAAGCAAAAGATGCTGAATTTGTTCCACGAATTACTGGAACCAGGAGGGAAGCTGCTGATCGCCACCTGGTTTCACCGGGCCACGCCACCTGATTTGAGCGCTGCGGAGCAACATTTGCTGGAAGGTATCTACCGATACTACCATCTGCCGCCCATGGTGTCTATCCCCGAATTGGAAACCATGGCGGAGACAAGCGGGTTCAGGGATGTAAAAACAGCAGACTGGACCCAAGCAGTAGCGCCTTTCTGGGGCGCCGTTATGCGCTCGGCCTTCCGATGGCGTAGCGTCAGGGGCCTGTTGAATGCCGGTTGGCCTACCATCAAGGGCGCCTGGGCGATGCGGTATATGATCAAGGGCTACCGGCTGGGGCTGATCCGTTTTGGCGTACTTCAAGGCCGGAAAATATGAATTTCCTGATCAACTTCATCCGCTTTTCCCGCCTGCATACCGTCGTGGGCACTAGCCTGAGCATCCTGGCGCTGTACCTGCTGGCCCTCTCGATGTCGGATTATCAGGATTGGCATTTGGCGACGCTGTTCCTGACGCTGGCCAGCTGCCTGGGCGCCAATATTTACATCGTCGGCCTGAACCAGATCACAGATGTGGAAATCGACCGCATCAACAAGCCTTACCTGCCGCTGGCCTCCGGCGCTTTTTCCATGCGGATGGGATATTTTCTGATTATTTTTTCTGTCCTGCTTTCGCTGGCTATCGCCTTTTATATCGGAAAATACCTGCTGCTCACGGTCCTGCTCAGCCTGGTGCTGGGAACGGCCTATTCGCTACCGCCCTTTCGCCTGAAGCGCTTCTACTTCTGGGCAGCCTTTTGCATTATTGCCGTGCGGGGCCTTATCGTCAACCTGCTGCTTTTTCTGAATTTCCACTTCCTCATCAACAGCCAGGAGGATATTCCACCCTCCATCTGGCTGCTAACCGGCACGATTTTCATCTACAGCATCATCATCGCCTGGTTCAAGGACATTCCCGACATGGAAGGCGACCGGCAGTACGAGATCCGTACCCTGTCGCTACGGATTGGCGCCAAGAAGGTATTCCGGATCGGCAATATGATGATCAGCCTGATCTATGTAAGCCTGATGATCCTGCCTTTTTTACTGATGCTTGAACTGAACACCCTGGTGTTCGTGGGGGCGCACCTCCTGCTCCTGGGCTTGCTTTGGCTGGCGAACAAACGGGTGGACCTGCAGCAAAAGCAAAGCATACAACGGTATTATCAGTTTATCTGGCTGCTGTTCTTTCTGGAGTATATTACGTTTGCCACGGCAGGGTTGGCGGGGAGGTAATTCATAATCACCTCATCAACGCTACATCGCCCTGTCGGCTAAAAACCACCTCTCCCCGAGCTTGCCGGACGGCGAAAACGGCTCTCCAGAAATAGACATCCGACGGGGCAGGATTGCCATTTTGCAATCCATCCCACCCCAGGCCCGGGTCCTGGGATTCGAAGACCTTCTCTCCCCAACGGTTGAACAACTGCATCCGGTAAGAAAGCACCGAATTCGGGCAGGATGAAATGGGCGCAAAACTGTCGTTGACCCCATCGCCATTGGGGGTAAAAGCATTCGGGAAAGCCAGGCATTGTTCGCAATCTTCCGCCGTCACCTCAATGCTATCTTGTTGTACGCAGGGCCCTCTGGCCGCTTCCACCCAGTAGATGCCTGTCTCCGCCACCTCCAATTGGGCGCCGCCGGAGCCATCACTCCAGCTATGCATGGCCTCAGGAGGCCCGAAGGCCAGCACCAACGGATCGCCCTTACAGAAGAAGGTGTCCTGACCCAAACTAGCTTCAAAACCGGGAGCTACTTTGATAACGCTATCCATCCGAATGGAATCGCGGATATTCCCCTTTTCCAGCACCAGGAGCGCGTCGTATACGCCCGCTTCAGCGTAGCAAATTTCAG
Source organism: Lewinellaceae bacterium (assembly GCA_020636215.1). Lineage (GTDB taxonomy): Bacteria > Bacteroidota > Bacteroidia > Chitinophagales > Saprospiraceae > JACJYE01. The sequence goes on along the minus strand of JACJYG010000008.1, from coordinate 590,802 downwards.
GGCCGGCTATCCCCTCCACCGCTTCCGGCGTTCCGCCTGGAAAATACCATCTGGCCCGGTCGAATGCACCCAAATCGCCCTGGAAGAGAAAGCGGGCGCAGCCGTTCTGGCAAATGCTGGTATCCGGTGCGGAAACACAATAATTTTTCCGGAGAGAAAGGTTATCCAGGTTGATGTAAAAGGTAAAAGGAGAGGCGTTTTCGGGCGGAGAATAACATTCCGGCGTACCGGTCAGCGCATTGCAAAAAGGGGCGAAGATCACCTTCGAAAAGTTCTGCGTGGGCTGGAAAGTAATTTCGAATGTCCGGTAGCTCAGAAAAGGGACTTCGCTGGAGGAAATACTTAGCTGCGGCTGCGGCAGGCAACCACAGGAGTTGGTGCCCGGATCGAGAGACGGCGCATTGCCATTATAAAATAAAAAACCGAAATCGATGCAGGGATGCGGCATATTATTCAGGGAAGCACCCCGCAGTTCATCGATGCGCAGATCGAAGCGGATCGTATAGGATTGCCCGGCCTGCAAAGGTTCCAGCAAAGTCGTTTTGATCGCCTCGATCTGCAATGCGCCTTCGCAAAACAGATTGTTTGGTAGTACGGCCATGCCCGCCGAGCCGGTTCCGGAAGACGGCTGGCTGCCTATATTCCCAATCGGAGAAGTAGAGACGCCTTGGTTGTTATAGCCGCAGTTATAGTAATCGGCACTGCCGTAGGCATTCAACCAGCCTGGTACATTACCAATTAAAAAGCCGCTGAGAAAGTCCTCACAATTGAGGTGTTCTTCGAAATCTGGGTTGGGGAAGAGGTTGGGCGGGCAGAAAAGGGTATCCTGGGCGTGTAGCACCATTCCCGAACTAATCACCAAATACAGCAAAAAAAACAAAAATATCCTGGTCATCCTGAAAGTGTTCGTGTCCCGTCCCAATGGGCCGGGTAAAGTTTGTGCGCCCCGGAAGCCCAGTAAAATCAAGGCCTCCCTGATCCTGACGCTGGTATTGGCGCCGGCGCCGGAGGGCAACATAAAGGCAAAGGAAAAAGCCAGGCCTATCGTTTTACCCATTCTGTCATACTTTTAGAAAAAATTCACCACGCCCCGGCCTTCTCCTCCTATCGTTACATTCAACCCCAGTACCAGAGAGATGGAATGCTGGCTGCGTTTGTTCTCTTTGGAACTGCTCCCATTTATCAGGTCCATGATGTCGTAAAAGCCGTTCGCGCCGGCAAAGATACGGGTATTGGCCATGATGCCTTTCGATATCCGGGCGCCGGCAACAGGCCCGATATGGAAGGCGCCGCCGCCAACATCCTTGGGCAGCAACACCTTGCTGCTTTCGACCAGGTCTTGCAGCATGATAAGCTGGGAAACCGTAAACTCGTTCTCGTCGGCAATCCGCTCGATCTCACTGCTGAGGTGGGTGAAAAAACCCGCCTCGTTCTCCGAACGCTGAAAACTCCAGTCGAAGCCTGCCCTGCCGCCTACATATATCTCATAATCCAGGGCGCGGTCAATACTGTTGGCGCCGGCGCCATAGGGGGTGGTGGCCAGATTGTAGCGGTAGTCCAGGTGCAGGTTCATCCCGTTGTTGCCCTGCCGGAAATAACCGGGGCTAATATCCAGCTCCAGAAACTGCCGCTGCATTTTCACATCGGAGGACTCTCCGAAGCCGTATCGGACAAAAAAGGTCAGGATGGTTTTATTATAACCGTTCTTTCCGAATTCCTTGTCCATGTCCAGGTCGTTGAGCGGTTCGTCCATCCCATGCAGCAGGGCCTCCAGGTTGGCGCCGAGGCGCACCAGGTTCCACATGGCCTGAAAATGGGGATTGGCCGATAAGGGCGCCCGGTCGTCAAGGGCAAAGACAGAGGTCAGGTGCAGGCCTACGTCTAGTTGGGCGTCGGTAAGCTGTAGCAAGAAATGCTGCCCCTTTTTTTTATCAATAGTAGGATTGGGCTGAGCCGCCAGCGCCAAGCCCAGGAGTATTCCGATACTGGTAAGGAGTAATTTTATAAGATGCATGGCCAATTGTTTTTAATTTAAAATGTTTGCTTTTCCTCTATTGGGATCTATCTGTTGCTTTTTCCGGCAATCACATACCGAAGGCCAACAAAGCCATAAGCAGAGAACATGGGTTTAGTACCTTTTATCGCAGTGTGCTTCTGTACATTTAATTCGGCGCCGCCGGTTAAGGTAAAGCCACCACCAAAATTGACCGGCAATTCGCTGCGCAAAAACCAGCCGAAAGAAGGCACTACCCGGGGGTCGTTGAATTTTCCGAAAACGATACTCTGTAGGGCTTCAGCGATCTGATCGGTCGTATTCTCCACGGGCGTCAGCAGGCCGCCGTCCATCAGGCTGTCCAGTTTTTCCCGGACAAAAAGAATACTGCCCAGGTTCACCACCGGGGAAGGGTCGGCCGAAAAACGAATGCCGGGCGTCACTTCCAGGTCGAGGGAACAAGGGCGCTTATTGCCCCACTCCAGCAAGGGCTGTTCCCCCAGGACGATCTTCTTCAGGTGTACGTAAGCTTCCAGGTCGTAACGCTTGGAAAAGAAGGGCTTTTCCGCTTGCACATCAGCCAGCGCCAGCAGGGCCAGATGCTCGGCCAGCCCTTCCGCATCGCCTTTCAATGACAAGCGGACCGACTTGATCTGGTTTTTAAGTTTTTGGGATTCCCGCTTTTCCGTCAGGCGGGGGTCCGACACGGTAAAACTTCCCCCGATCCACTTGAAGCGGGCGTACATCCGAACTCCCGTAATATTTCGGTTGACCTTACGGCTGATCTCCTGGTCCACATCGATGCGCAGGCCGGGAAAGAGTTCCTTCAGCCAGCGGGGCGCACTCAGATCAAAGGCGGCAAAGGCGGAGTCTACCTGCGCGTCGGTAATCTCCAGTTCGGAAAAGCCCACCATCTCCGACAGGTTCCCCTTGAAGGTGGTATGGGCCGGGCCTGTAACGGTTTCCACCCCAAACTCCAGGAATTGAGCTTGAAGCGTGTATACCCACAGCAGGATCGGGGTTAACAGAATGATTTTTTTCATAGGCGTAATTGCTTTAACGAACCAGCGTGACATCTCCTTTCAATACCCGCCTGGCCCCATTACCGAAGCGGACGATGCCGTAATAAGTATAAACTCCGGGGTTGACGGGTTCCCCCTTTATGCTCCCGTCCCAGCCTTCGGATCCATCATTGAGGTACAAATCCTTGCCTTCAAATAACAGGCCGCCCCAACGGTCGAACACCCGGAGCGTCTCGATGATCTCTCCGGAACCGTTGTCGCTGTAAAAGGTAAAAGTATCGTTGCGGCCGTCCCCATCGGGTGAAAAGGCGTTGGGAACGTAGATATCGCCCACAACGACGGTGAGTTGAAAGCCGTCGGAAGCGATACAGCCACGGCCGTCGCGCACGATCAGGCGAACATCCATATTGTTGCGGGCCAGGAAATTCGTGGCCGGCTGGCCGGTGTCGATCTCCCGGGGCAGCCACTGGTATTCCTCAATATTTCCAACGGTAGTGGCCGTCAGAGAAACCGGGGTATTCGGGCGGACTTCCAGCGACTCCAGGTTGAGCGTCACGCCCATCGTGTCGGGAGCGATGATCTCTGCCAGGGCCTCCCGGATGCAGCCTACATCATCCATTACTATGGTGGGATAGCTACCGGGTGGGAGTTTTCGGAATTTGCTGGACAAGGAAAAAGTCTGCCCGCCATCGATGGAAAAGATCAACGGGCGGCCGGAATCGGCCAGAAACTCAATAGCGCCGAAATCGTTGGGACAGGGCGGTTGCTCGATATCCAATTCCACATTTGGCCCTTCCGGCGGGGGTACGGGTATGGAGCTTATCGTACGGCAGCCCTGGGCATCGGTAATCGTGAGCCCGAATGTGCCGCCGGTGGCGGTGAGGAAAGGGCTGCCCATTTGCCCGGTTTCCCAGGTATACAGATAGGTATCCGGAAAGAGGTGGACCCGGGCCGTGTCACAGCTTTCTTCGATCACATATTCAAAAGCCGGCGGCGAACTGCCGGTTACCGTTACGTCTTGTCTGGCTTCACAGCCGAAAGCATCCACACCAATAAAAGTGTAATCGCCAAAATCAGCCGGTTGAAGCCCGAAAATGATTGGTGGGGAAAGTGCCTGCCCGGAAGGATCCAGCCAGGATATCTGAACATAAGCCGTATCGTTGAGCACCGTTAGTTCCAGGGTGTCGCCCAGGCAAAGGCCGGGCAGGTTGGGTTGAGGCGCCGGCGGTACGTGCACGGTTAGCAACATCGTGTCGGTATCTTCGCAGCCCAGCTCATTGAAGGCATGGAGAATATACCAGCCATCGTCCTGCGGTTCTATCGCCGGGAAAATCAACAGGGAATCATTCCGGATCTCGCCATTGAACTCCCAGAAATGGCCGGCGCCGCCCGTCCCGGCAAGGCTGACGGCTTCGCCCTGGCAAAACTCAAGATTGGGGCCGGCATTGGCGAAAGGCGGGTTTTCCACCAATACGGAATCCACCACCTGACAACACTCATCGGAAACGGTGAGGTAGAACCAACCTTGATTGCCCGCCAAAGGCAGGCTGGCCGTCGGGCCGTCGGCTACCCATCCGGTGGCATTGCGCCATTGCACGCTTACAGTACCGGCGAAGCATTCTGTTGGCAAGGTAGCCTGCAGGGTAATGGTGTTTTGCTGGCAATCGATGGCCGCAGTCTTCTCAATAGGGCAACTCCGGATTATTTCCGGGCAAAGAATGTGGGTCGAAAACTCCGTCGTGGTATTGGAGGGGTCGCTGTAAACCGAATATTCCACCCGGAAGCCAATGGCGCAGAAGGGTATCGTACCGCTCAACCGGCCTACCCCTGTAAGCGTCTGAAGGTTGCCAGTAAGGGTGAAAGGCGGTTGATTTTGTGATTGCAACCACATGTTCATCGTGTTGGTATTCGCCACGCCCGAAACAAGTTCCGTGTTATCCAGTATAAGGGCGAAACCGTCCACACAATCTACACAATTGCCGAAAGACAAACTGCCCAGTAATTTGAGTGTGCTATCGGGTAGAATGGCATAGGCCCGCACCCGGTCGGGCTGCTGCCCGCCAAAGGCGTTGACGTCCACGTAAAAAGCCCGCAACTGCTGGTTTTCCTGAAAATATTGGGTGTAGAGAAGGGTGTCCCGATTTTGGCTGGTGGCCGCGTTATTTCCATCCTGGGGGTCAATATAAGACTGGCCACAATTTTCGAGAAAAATCGGGTTGGTTTGCGCCGCCAAAGGAAGCGCTGCACAAAGCCATGCAAGGGAAAGGAAATACTTTTCCCATCTCAGGGCATACCTGTTCGATGATCTGGGCGTGGATATTGAAAAAATGCTCATTTCAGATTTTCATCTCCCCGAAAGCAATGCCTCCGGTTAATCACTTATCTTCGCTAATAGTTGTACGTTTTAAACTGGCCTACAGTGGCTTACAACAATAGGCGCCGCTGCTTCAAACCCTCCGCAAACAAAGCGCGAGGGTGCGTTGAAACGGGCAGAAACAAATAGATGGCCGCCTGAAAAACAGCGCCTGCAGGCCTGCAGGCCTCAAGGGGAAAAGGAGTTTCTTCCAGAAGGAGATTACGATTTGGGCGGGGTAAAAGTAACACTTTTTAGCTTTTTTAAGTATACTTAAACAACTGACTTTCTCGATTTACGCTATGGCCGACTACTTTTTTCGTGCGGTTTCCACCTTTCTGCTCGCCATTACCCTGGCGGTGGCAGTAGTGGCCGGCTTGTATTTTTATCAGCACAACCGGGATGAGTTGGAAAACCTTCCAATTGTCGTGGGGCTTACGGATACTTATTTACAGGGCGTTAATGCGCTCGGAGGGCTATCCAATGAAGCGATTGCCCTATTTTATAACCAACCCCTTGTTTCCAAAGCAGAAAACCAAAAGATCAGTGGAGCAGGCCCGGCCGGTGACGCAGAGCTGGCTATTCGAACCAGTTGGCAGCGCGACAGCATCCTGCTGAACCTGGAACACAAGGGCTTTTCCAGCAGTAAGCTGCGCCAGGCCGGCCGTCTGCTCGACTATATTGACCGCTATAAGGGCGCTGCCCTCAATGATATGTACCGCTCCAAAGTGCCAGCCAGTATCAAGCTGGCCCAGGGTATCCTGGAGTCCGGAGCAGGCGAATCGAAGCTGGCCCGCGCCTCCAAGAACCATTTCGGCATAAAAGCCAGGCCCGGGCGCTCGGCGCAGGCCAAAATAGCCCGGCGACAATACCAGGCCATCCAGGATGAGGAGTTCTCCTTTACAGAACCGGCCATCGGAGTTTTTAACCAATGGGACGACAACGCCTACGACCGCTTTGAGGTCTACCGATCTGTAGCCGATAGCTATGCCCGGCATTCTCAACTGCTTACCCGCCCCTGCACGAAGGGGCAGACCGGCTGCTACGCCTGGATCTGGCAGGCTTTTCCAGTCAGCCGGCAGGAGTGGGATATTTCTTCCGCCGCCGATTCGTTTTACCACCGCTCCGGCATCGCCGCCAAAGATTTTTTCGGCGGCCGCACCCATTTACCGTACTACGCCGCCTGCGCCGCCGGCCTGAAAATGGCCGGTTACGCCACCAGTCCCCGCTATCACCAGAAGATCGCCTACCTCATTGAAACCTATGAACTCTGGCGTTTCGATTTCGACCTGATCCGGGCGGTGGAGGAACAGAATACCAAGCATTAGTATTTGGATGAGAATAGCATTACGAAAGTGAATTCAGGAAATTGGTTCAAATTTGGGAATTACAACAATCTATATTGTATAAATTCTCAAAAGCAAAAACCGATAAACATGAGGAATTATATAAAAATCGCCAAACTCATTGCTGATAATGAACTTTCAGATGCGATGAAAGAAATGTTATCAGTTTCGGAAAAAAAAGGAGGTAATGTTCATGATGAAGCAGTTCTAATTAGCATGGATCTTTGTCATCTTGAATATGAAACTCTAAATGACAGGTTGCCGTACATAGAGGTAAGTGTAATCAGGCGTCGGTTAGCCTTTAGAATGCTTCAATTGGCTAAGCAATTGGACTCCGAGTCTACTCCTACCATAGTCCCTCCATAATCTGTGGAGTATTCCACACCTTGCAACCTGTAAACTAAATAATTATCAGGTATTACCCCTCCGCCCTGCGGACATCCCGACCCTACGGATGCAAAATAAGCCCTTCCCAAGGGGAGGATAGAGACCTCGGAGACAACTGTCCCCCTCACCGAGGGGGTGGCCGCAGGCCGGGGGAGGGATATTTTAAACAAAACTGCTAGTATCTGAGAATATAATGATTGCGCATTGCTCCACAATTGCTTTGGCTGCAATGCTTACAAAGAAAATAAATCACAAACCTTCAAAATCAATAATCATGAGCAAAAATTACTCTCAAGGAAATGGTTGGGGACTGGGCCGCCTGTTCAATGCCCTTGGCCTCCTCACGGCTTTGATCCTGATCATCGGCATGCTTGATAAAGCTGGAGTCCGTATTACTTTACAAGGGCGCGACAACGACAGATCCGCCGCCTACTATTCGGCTTCCATGGACGGCGCAACTGCTGAAAATGACAAGGGGGATGTCATCGTGGTGTCCCCTAATGGCAGCAGCTCTTATGAAGCGGAGAATTGGGAACCCGTCAGTGGAAAGCGCGGATCAAAGGCCGGCCGTACCGCCCAAAAAAGCAGCTCGGTGGACGAATGGATCGAACGTTTTTCCAACTCGGCCGTTCAGCAGGCCATCCGACAGGGCATACCAGCTGGTATCGCGCTGGCGGTAGGTATTTCCAAACTGGAAGAAGGCGTACATATCGATAGCTGGCAGGCCTTTATGGAAGAAGTTATTATGCCGCTTGCCCGCATCAAGGATAACGCCACGGACAGGGAGCGCAGCACCTACTTCAAGTATTCCGCCAATAGTGGCCGTTGGGCCGACGGACTGAGCCGCAACGCCAACTTCTCCGCTACGGTGCTCAAACGCAATATCGACCGCTACCGCCTGCACGATTACGACCGGGCCGTCACCGAAAAGCTGTCGGACGGGGATGTCGTCGACCTGGAAACAGAACGCAAAGCCCGGGCTGTAGCTGACGAAGTGTCCGTAAGCATTCGAAACCGGAAAGCCGCTGAACCTACTCGGGAGCGCCGCAACGCCAATGCCGACACCCCTGATAAAACGGCGGAATGGGACAACTTCTACGACGAGGCCGTCGGCCATGAGGTGGCCAAAGAAATTGCCCGCAAAAAACTGAAGACAGGCCAGTACATTTCCGAAGACGATATGAGCCAATTGGTGGAAGAAACCAATACGGAAACCTCCAAAGTGCTGAAGAACAAGCTATCGTTCCTCGGCCGCAAGATCAACCGCGATCATCCCGATGCCGATAAGCTGCTGGATATTTCTGACCCCAAAAACGCTCAGGCGCGGGAGGAGTTGTACCAGCGCAAACTGGAAGAAAAACGCTGGGGGAATTAACAGGCTAAAGTTATAGAGTATACGACAATGGAACTGGTGAAAACTTAGACGCCGCTATGCCGGCCGGCCTGGCGCATTGCGAAAGCCTCCGCCTGGCCATTTCGCTGTTGGTGCAGTCCGAAAACCCGGTAAGTGCAAATGAACCGGAGAGGGTTAATTGGCGCCTGTTTCCCAATCCCACTTCCGGGGAAATGCCCCTGGAAGGCATTGCCACAGCCTACCTTGATGGCCGGCTTTTTTCTATGGATGGGCGACAATTGGCGCAACTATTTAAAGGCAGTTATCAGGATTGGGTATTATTTAAAGATGACAATGATTTTAAGCTTTATAAGGTTAAAACAAACGGCGATAGCCTGAGCATGGTAATGCTCAACACCCAAACCGGCCAGGAGTGGAAGTTGGATCTGGATCAGTAAAAGCATGGGCTGCAAGGAACTGTCCTGTAATTCTTGGCTGCCTCTTCCAGTAATATTCCCGGGAGTCTTAACAACATCAATTAGGAACCCCTCCAGGTTTAACATTCTCTTTCAGAAAATCAATGGCCGAAAAAATCTTACATATACAATAAAAACTATATCTTTGCAGTTCGATCAATCGATCCAGGCGGCCTAATCCTTTTGAAACAGTTGAGGAGGAGGCGCGCCGGACTCTGCATTTCCCTGAAAATACAGCACCACACACTCCTACACCCTTGGACTTTTTCACAGCTGTTGGAAAAAGTCATCAAAACAAACGACAAGCCTACTTTCTCTGCCATTTGGAAGCTATTTTTTTCAAACGATCGTTTTGTGTTCGAACGATTAGATAATCTATATATCCAAAATATGAAAAGATCCGTAGCGCTGTATTGTTTGTTGGTATTTGGCTTGTTTTCCTCCCTCCGGTCCTTTGGCCAGAAAGACCTTTTCGATGGTTTGCTGGACCGGGAAGAGCCGGAATTTCACACCACGATCTTACCATCCGAAGAGGATGGCGTCGTCCGCTTAGCCGTTTATTTTACCCATTCCAAAATGAGCGCCATCGAGGCCTCTTTCTGGATAAAGGACCATGGCTCCAACCTAATGGGAGATGGAAAACAACGCCTGGTGCGGGGACTGCAGCAAATGGGCAACCGACAGCAGGATACCCTTACCATTACCGGGCTTTCCGACCGGCATTTCTATTCTATCGGACTGGACTACCGCAATGCTTCCGCCGCCAACCGCAAGTTTAACTCGCGGGTACTGCAGGAGGGCTATTTTTATACCTTCCCCGAAAAGGCGGAGCCGGTAGCCAGTGCGCTTGACCGGAACCCAAAGCCCAATCAGCCGTCGCCGGCGGTTCAAACGCCGTCCGCTCCGATGCAACCGGCAGAAACCCGGGTTGTGCCCTGCCAGACGCCGGAACTTTTTGTAAAAGTCGACCCCAGCGGGTATTGTGGTGCTGAAAACAAGCCTGCCGTGCTGATCCAGTGCAACAATTGCCAGGGACAAAACTGGGAGTTCGGCGTAGAAGTGCGTAAGGAATACGGCCCATGGGAGCCCATCCGCCGCGATGGAAAAAGACAACCGGCATTGGGCACAGCTGTGCGCACCGAACCCCTCTGCCTGCTGGCGCCCGGCAGCTACTATCTACAGGTACTGGCCTGGGGCGAAGGCTGCCAAAGCCCCGTGATCTATAATATCGGAACGACCGTCAATATTGCCGGGGAAGCCCCCCAGATGTCCGCGCCGCTTACTGCTAATGCCACCCCCATACCGGCTGTGCCGGATACCTGTACGATCAATGCGCAGGCTTTCCTGAAAGGGGATAAAATAACGGGTTCACTGGAATTAGCTCCCGGGTCGCCCTGCGCCGACTGGAACCCCGTCGTCAGCATCAGTTATATTAACCCGGGATACCGGGATATCACCATTGGCGAGATCCCCCTTTATCCTGGACAACCCGCATCTTTTTCTGTTCAGTTGGAAGACCGGGACCTCTACCGGGGCATCCATACCCTGCAGGCCGTAGTATTCGGCCGTTCGGCTGCCCTGCCGCAGCGCGTTCCGATGTATTCCTTCTGGATACGGGCGCAGGAAGAAAATGAAACGCTGGCTTCCGCAGAAACCAATAGCTCGCAACCGATCTATGGCCGGGAGTGGGCCGCAGAACCACAGGGCGGCGCTCTATCGAAAAAGGGCGCAGACATCCCGGAGTCGGATGATTTCGGTGACGAAGCGCCGGCTATGGAAGAAAATTTTCAGGAGGTGCAGGTCAAAGCCAGCGACCCCAATTGTACGCAGATCCAGAACCTGCAACTGGTGTACAGCCCGACACAGCCGGATAAGCCTTTATATATTTCCTGGCTCAACCCTCGTTGCTGCCAGGAAGACGGCTGTGAGTATTCTGTTTGGGCTGGCAAAGACCCCAACCAGCTCCAACTGCTGGTCAAAGGCCGCAAGCCGGGCGCCAATATCACGGAATTGCTCCAAAGCCTGGAATCCGGTAAGGAGTACCTGGAAGTGGTGGTCCGCACGCCCAATGGCGTCCGCAAAGCCGCATTCGTTCCCGGCGAAGGGCCCAAATACGGCATTGAAGAGATCCTGGATTACCACGACCGCCTCCAGCCCCCCGCCAGTGATCCGATCGGTGGCATGAAGGAAACAACCATCAAAGGAGAACCCGCTGGAGCTATTATTCCTACACCCAATAACAGCGCCCCGGGCGTAGAAGGCGGCCTGGCTAACCGATTGGGGAACCCGGAGATTGCCCCTTATGAGCATCCCCAACTGCCCGTTACCCAATTCGAGCCCTGCCGCATTTATCGGGAAACGCAGGTCATTGGAAATAAGCCTATCCAGGACGGCGACGAGATCGTGATCGAATACGGTTATGCGGATAAGGCCTATCGCTATACCCTTTACCACCAACCGGAAGGCAGCAGCGAATGGGTGCTGGCGCCCGGCACGAAAGAACTCCAGGAAAGCCCGGCCTTCGAGCTGACCGCCCGCACTTTCCTGTCCGGCAAATACGTAGTGCTGACCTGCAAGCCCGACAAAAGCTGGGGCTGCCTCTCTTCCCCGCTTTCCGATCCGGTGGAGATCAAGGTGATCCGGTAGAGGTGGAACCTGACTTGCCCCCCCTGCGTACCTCTACCCCCTCTCTTTTAGGGGGCGCCCGAAAGGTGGGGAGGTACGCAGGGGCGTGGGCATCTAAATAAATATTCTATACCCCAACCAACATTATTTATATGAGAAAACATTTACAAGCCTTACTCCGGTACCCTTTACTGGCGTTGGCTTTCTTCGTATGCACAGCCGGAAACGCCCAGGAGATCACGGTCAAAGGCGCCGTCACCGCCGCCGATAGCGGCAATCCGCTGAAGGGCGTATCCATACAAGAAAAAGGTAGCGCCAACCGCACCCTTACCAATGAGGAAGGAACCTACGAGATCCGCGTAAAACAGAGTTTCTTTACCGACCTCTCCAGCCCTTCCCTGATATTTTCCTACGATGGATATGAAACGATAGAAGTGAACCTCAACGGGCGCTCTCAACTGGATATGCAGCTGGCGCCGGAAATTCGGGCATCCCAGGGTTTGTTTTCCACCGGCCGAGCGGTAGGCAGCCCGATGGAAGCGATCAGTTACGCCACCGGCCAAATTGATGAGGCTTTTCTGCAAACGGTACCTTCCCCAACCATTGCCGGCGGCCTGCAGGGCAAAGTGGCCGGCCTGCGCGCTACCCCCGTAGGCGGACAACCCGGTGAATCGGCCTTCCTCCAACTACGGGCGGCCAATTCCATCGCCAACGGCCAGCAACCTTTGTTGATCATCGACGGCATCTATCTCAATGGGTCCACCCTGGCCGATATCAATCCGGAAGACATTGAAAAGATAGAAGTGCTGAAGGGCGCCGCAGCGGCCGCATTATATGGCTCACAAGCCGCCAACGGGGTGATTCAGATCTTTACCAAAAACGGAAAAGCATTGGACGCGGGCGATACCCGTTTCACCTACCGCACCGAGCTGGGCTACTCCCGCGAAACCAAGCGGTACCCACTCAATGAATTCACCAATCGGGAAGTGCTTGATGCGAAAGGGCCGCAACCGGTGCTGGGCGCACTCACGGCCGATGCCGTGTACGATGTGCCGCTGCCCAATCCACAGGACTATCAGGAGGACGTCCTTTTCCGGGACGGCGCCTTCCGTTCGCACTATCTCTCCGTTCAGGCCAATACCGGATCGACCCATTTTCTGGCTTCTGCCCAGCGGTTCAAAGACGAAGGGATCATTCAGGGGATGGATGGCTATGAGCGCAATACCTTTCGGGCCAACCTCGGCCATCAGGCCGGAAAGCTGGGCATTCATTTGAATTCTATGTACTCCGGGTCCCGGCAAAGCCTGGTGGAACCTACCGCCAATGGGCCCGGCAGCCTGTTGTCGAATTCCCTCCTTATGACACCGATGTTCGGGCTGGAGGCTACCAATGAGGAAAATGATTCCGCCCACGACTGGGACATCGACAACACCGGTTCAGGCATTACAAACCCCCTGTATTTGCGCGACAATTCGGAGCAAACCGCCAACCGCTCGCGGCTGATGGGCAGCTTCGGCGCCACTTACCAGGCAGCAAAGTGGCTGTCTTTTGCTTATACGGCTTCCCTCGACCGCTCGACCAATACTTATGAGCATTATCTGCATAAAGGCTACCTCAGCACCAGCGTGCCGGGCATGTTCGGCAGCCTGGCCACAGCCGGAGTAGATGGCAGTAATGGCGGAGGGATTCAGCGCACCCGCCGCGTCAATAATTATTTCACCTCTGCGCTTGACGCTACGCTACAACGCACCTTCCTGGGCTTCAATACAGCTTTCCGCGCCGGCTTCCTGTACGAAAATCACGGCCAGGAATTTGACGCAACCATTGGCGAAGACCTGGCGGTGGAGGGTATCCGTTCGCTCGACAACGCCCGCCGCAACCTGTCCATTTCCTCGGAATCGCAGGAGGTCATAGCCTACAGCGGCTACCTTGCCGCCGATGCGGATTATAAAAAGAAGTACCTTTTCAGCGGCGCTATCCGGCAGGAAGAATCCTCCCTGTTCGGCCAGGCCGAGGGCTGGAATACCTACTATAGAATAAGCGGCGCCTACCGCCTTACCGAAGATGTTCGGCTGAAACCCTTCCAGGAACTGAAGCTGCGGGCCGCCATTGGCACAGCGGGGATCCGGCCGGCTTATGAGCAACGCTTTGAAACCTATGAACTCATCAGCGGCGTAGCGACCAAAAAGACCCTGGGCAACGAAAACCTGCAGCCGGCCAAAACGACAGAACTGGAAGTGGGCGCTAATGCTGTTTTTCTGCGCGCCTTTACCCTCGATTTCAGCTATGTACAAGCCACTACCGACGATCAGATCCTTCTGGTCCCACTTTCCGGCGCCGCCGGTTTCGAAGGGCAATGGCGCAACGCCGGCGCCATGGAATCCAAGATCTACGAAGCCGGGCTGGATATCGACTTCGCCAAACTATTCAAGATAGGCAACACGGATTTCCGTTGGAACCTCTTTACCACCTTCACCAAAATGGATCAAACCATCAGCCGCCTGGATATCCCCAGCTATACTACGGGGCCGGGCCTGATGCACACCTCTATGTTTTTGGTAGAAGAAGGCGCTACCCTTGGAACCATCGTCGGCGAAGTGTTCGCCACCAGCGTGGAACAACTGGCGGAACAAACAGATATCGATCCCCGGGAATACGACATCAACAGCCTGGGATATATCGTCCGGAAAGACCGGATGGGGACGCCGGAGGAACGCCCCTACAAACTCGTCGATGAAAATGGGAATCCTCTGCTACAAACCATTGGCGATATCAATCCGGATTTCCGGATGGGATTCGCCCACACTATCGGATTTAAAGGCTTTGAACTCTATGCGCTGCTCGACTGGAAGAAGGGCGGCGATGTGTACAACCTTACCCGCCAGTGGCTCTACAACTACGAGCGCCATGCGGACCTGAGCAGTTATCCCGATGTGGCCGGTGGATTCTTCGGCCCGCAGGGCCTGGCCAACGGCATGACAGCCAACAGCCACTTTGTGGAAGATGGCTCCTTTTTAATGCTGCGCGAAGCTGCTGTTTCCTATACCCTGCGCAACAAGTTGTTCGGCGGCGCGGTGGAAAGCATGCGGTTCAGCCTGATCGGCAGGAACCTGTTCACCAAAACGGACTATTCGGGCTTTAATCCTGATATCGGCGCTGCGCCGCGGGGAGAAAACGTGCTGAGCAACCGACAAGCCGGCGGGCGCGGCAGCGATGCCCGTACGCCTTATGGCGACCCCAGCCTTTTCCTCGTGGATGCGTTCAACTATCCGCTCCCAAAAACGCTCACTTTCAGCCTTCAGATCACCTTTTAAATGAAAACCATGAGATCCATCATAACTACTCCATTATCACTGATAGCCATACTGTTTTTCCTATCCGCCTGTGAGGGCATAGACACCCTCAACCAGAACAATCCGGACCGGGACAACGTCATTGCTTCCGGCAAGGACTTGCTGCCTGTATTGGATGGCGGCTATGTTGATTGGTGGAATGCCGTGCACAACGAGATCCCGGTGATAGCGCTGTCGGTCACGGCCGATGCCTATGGCATGGGGTGGGAGGATTTCGGCGCCCGCCGTATGGGACAGGAACCCCGGGCCGCCTACAACAACCGGGCATCGGAAAGCGAAGCTTATAAAAAGATCGTGGAAACGCCCTGGTATGGCTGTTTATCCGCCGTATCGAACGCCAACGATGTGCTGGCGGCTATGAAAGGAGGCATTTCTATTGACGGTGGAGGCGGGCAGGACCAATCAGTTGAGGCGGCGGCGCACTTCCTGCGGGGCGTGAGTTGGGGTTATCTCGGCCTTATATTCGACCAGGCGTTGCTGGTGGACGAAAATACAGACCTGGAGAAGATGGTTCCGTTTTCGGACTATCCCGAAGTGATTGACGCAGCGGTAGCAGAATTGGAAGAAGCGATATCCCTGGCGGAGGCGGCAGGCGATGATTTCATCCATACCTCCTTCAACGGCCTGACGCTGGATTCCGATCAGTTCATCCAGCTCTGCCATTCCTATGCGGCCCGCTTTCTGGCCCAATGGCCGCGCACGGCAACAGAAAATGAAACTGTAAATTGGGCGGCCGTGCTTCAACATACCGAAAAGGGCCTTAGTTATGATTTCGCCCCTATGGCGGATGGGCGTTACTGGAAGAGTTACCAGCAATATGCTTTTGCCGAAACCGGCCAGGGTCCTTTCTGGGCTCGCGTCGACCAGCGCCTGATCGCGGCGCTTGACCCCAATCAGCCGGCCCGATACCCGGAGGTGAACGCCCTCGGCGAAGCCCCCTTGGCCAACCCCATGGCCCAATCGGCCGACAAGCGCCTGGAAACGGATTTTATCTTTTCCGCCAGCCAGGCCTTTCCGGTAGAAAATGGCGAGTGGCACTTCTCCCATTACCAGGACAATCGAAATATCACAGATCCAACTTTCGCCGGCGACGGCGCCACCTTCGGCCCCATGCCCGTTTTCCTGGCTGCCGATAATGCCTTACTCCGTGCAGAAGCCTTATTGCAGCTGGACCGAAACAGCGAGGCCGTTGCCCTGCTCAACCAGGGTACGCGTAGCAGCCGGGGAGAATTGCCCGCCCTGGCGCCTGGCGCTTCTAATACTGTGGTCGCAACAGCCATTCTATACGAAAGGGCCGTCGAGTTACTCGGCACCGCCCCCATGAGCCTGTGGTTCGACCGCCGCCGCATCGGCCCTCGCCTGCCTTACGATATGGTGGATGCGCTGGGCGGCCTGCAAATCGGCACGCCCGCTCAGCTTCCCGTACCGGAAAGTGAGCTGAAAGTGCATAGCCTTCCGCCTTATAATTTTGGTGGGGAGAAGGGCCCGGAGGGAGTGGAGCGGGTCTATTGAGGTAAGGATACCAGGCTCTCAGGCGGTAATGTCCCTTTATCGCCTGAGTTCTCTCAACCCCGGCGCCTGAATGCCGTTCAATTTGCATTGATGAACTATGAATCCGAAGTCGGTGTCCGGTACTCGTCCCGTAGTTCCGGGGATTGAGCGTAGCAAACCGGAGAAGCCGGGCTATTTCCCATCTCTAATTTGCGATCTCCGGCTTTGTAGCAGACGTCCTCCTCGCGCTCTTCATTATTATTACATTCCAACGGCGCCTCGAGGTTAGTTTTATCCTCCTTCAGAGCTTTTTCCTTCCAGGAGGCATTATTCAGCGAGTGCTTTGCGGGCAAAGGGTTGCGCTTCATGGAAAACGGTTTATAAGGTGTTTCCCAAAATAGTTCTTTTTTGACAATTCCGCTTGGACCCGATCGGGTTTTCAACAAATTTGGCGGAAAAGCCGGACGCTTGGAGCGGTTACGAAAAGCCCATTCCCCGGTCCCCTTTCCGAATGATTTTTTTCGCTTCCTTCCCTTTGACCACGCCCATTTCATCATCCAGCCAAACGATGGCGCCGGTGGGGCACCGCTGAATGGGGACCTGCGTATTGTGGTTTTCTGAATAATTGACCACGGGCAAATTATGGACCATGGAAATGAGGTCGCCCGGAGCGTCCATGGCGCATTTGCCGCAGGCGGTACAGGCCACCTGGCATTCCTCCAGGATTTCATCGCCGGCCTCGAGGTTTTTGCACGAGACCCAAAGCCGGTGGCTCACCGGATGGAGGGAGAACAGGTCTTTGGGGCAGACTTCCACACAATCGCCGCAAGCTGTACACTTATCAATATCCACTACCGGTAGCGAAAAGGGGTTCATGGAAATCGCGTCAAAATCGCACACCACTTCACAATCACCGTGGCCCAGACAACCCCAGAAGCAACCTTTACCGCCGCCGGAAACCAAGGATGCAGCCTGACAAGTTTGTATGCCCTGGTATTTGGCGCGATTGAGGGCGACATTGGTTCCGCCCGCACAGGCCAGGCGGGCCACTATTTTCTCTTCTGCTCCCAGGGCGACGCCGAGATAATCGGCAATTCTCTGCCGCCCTTCGTCAGTGCTGACAGTGCATTTCCCGGGTAAAGCCTCTCCGGAAACCAGTGCTTCCGCAAACGGCCGACAACCCGGATAACCACAGGCTCCGCAATTGGCATGGGGCAGCAGGTCCTCTACCGTATCAATCCGCGGATCTTCATAAACGTAGAGCTTCTTATTGGCGAAAATGATCAGTAGCGCCAAAACCAAAGTCAGACTCCCCAGCGCGACAAGAGCAATTATGATCGTCATATCAATTACCTGGTGGTTTAAAACTAATAAATGACTTCCGCCCACTTCTTCCCGGCAACCAACTCCGCCTTTCGGGTCTCCCATTTTTCTTTTGAGCCCAGGATATTGGAAAAAGCCTTGTCCAGCATTTCCCGGATCTTTTCATACCCCGCTACGTAAACATGGGTGTTGGCATGAGACAACAGCTCGATAATCTCCGCAGCCCTGGCTTCAATAGCGGCATCCAGCGCAATGGGGTCCGACCATTGTGGGCGGGGGCTTAAAGCATGAAACGCTTTAAATGTTTCTTCATCATAGTAATTGGTCAGGTCGCCGTTTTTATCATTCAAATACAGCAATTCCAGGCCACTACGAGCGCCGTAAAACAGGCGGATCTTTCCTTTCCAGTCTTTTACATTGTTATAAATGTGCTTTACAAATGCCCGGAAAGGCGCAATGCCCGTTCCCATACCGATCAGGATGAGGTTCGAGTTTTTGTCTTCAGGCACGGCAAAAGGCAGGTCAAAGGGCCCGGTGATGGTAATTTCATCACCAACCTTTCGATCGCACAGATAATTGGATGCGATCCCCTTGTAAAGCTCCCCGTTGAATTCATCCACATAGGAACAGCGTTTCACCAACATGGTAATGAGCGGGTTTCCATTCTCTTTGGCGGGAAGGTCGGCAACACTATACAATCGGTGATGAACCGTTTTGCCAAACTCACCGGAAGTTTTTACCAGCACACCAAAGCTTTGGTCCACATGGCAATCAAAACCCGGTTGTTTTACTTCCAGCACTATCTCCCGGACTTCTTCCGTATCTGCAGGAGTTAAGCGCTCTGTTTTTTTCACAGTCGCCTGATGTTGGTTTTTAGTATTATAATCTGCTAAGTGTGCCATAACCGCTATTGTTAGATGTTAATGTATTTTATTTTGTTGTTAATTCCCTGCGCTTATTCTCGCAGACGGTCGTACAGCCGCAATTTCCACAACTCATCCTGCCCGCCAACACATCGTCATCAGATATGTTATCTGCAAATGTTTTTCCCCACCAGGACTGAATTACGGCCCAAATGACCATCAGGAAGACAATCCCACCGATACCGATTATTAATGATTTAATCATCGCTTGTTGTTTTTCAACTACCTAATCCTGCAAAGCCCATGAATGACAGCGACAAAATGCCGGCGATCAACAGGGTAAGCGCGGTGCCTTTTACGACATTGGGAACCTCTGCAAAATCGAGCTGCTCCCGCAAGCCGGCCATGAGTATCAGGGCAAATGTAAACCCTGTGCCTGCGCCTAATGCGTATACGAAACTTTCGACAAATCCATAGCCCTTATTCGTCTGGAATAGCGCTAAACCCAATATGGCGCAATTGGTGGTGATCAGGGGAAGGAAAATCCCCAATGCCCGGAACAAAGCAGGGCTCATTTTCTTGATGAACATCTCTACCAATTGAACGGTAGAAGCGATCACCACGATGTAGCTGATCAATTGCAGGAATGGGGCATTGACGGCGATCAGCAAGCTGTGGATGCCATAAGCGCACATCGAACTGATGATCATCACGAAGGTCACTGCACCACCCATTTTTGTAGCCGTTTCCATTTTGCCGGATACCCCCAGAAAAGGGCAGATCCCTAAGAAATAGGCCAGCACAAAATTATTGATCAGGCTAGCATTGATAAATATGTACCAAAGTGATTCCGATTTCATGCTTTTGCCCTTTTTTCTTTTAATGCATTAAAAACAAGCAACCAGATGGCCAGGGTGAAAAACCCTCCTGCCGGTAATATCATGACAATCCATTCCTGGAAATTACTCGGAAAAAACGGGAACCCGAAAATAGTCCCATTGCCCAGCAATTCTCTCACTGCTCCCAGACAGAACAAACCGAAAGTGAACCCCAGGCCCATTCCCAGCCCATCCATAAAAGACCTGCCAACAGTATTTTTGGAGGCGAAGGCTTCCGCTCTGCCCAGGATCACGCAATTCACCACGATGAGCGAAATAAAAGCGCCCAGGCTTTTATGAAGGTCTATACTGATGGCCTGGATCACGTAATCCGTTACCGTAACAAAAGACGCTATGATCAGGATATAGGAAGCGATGCGCACTTGCTTGGGAATAAAATTCCGCAGGGAGGAAACCAGCATATTGGACATCAGCAAAACAAAAGTAGTGGCCAGGCCCATGGCAAAGGCGTTTATAGCGGTGTTGGAAACCGCCAGAGTCGGGCACATCCCCAGCACCTGAACGAATACTGGATTTTCCCGCCACAATCCCTTTATGAAATCGTCGGTGGAGGGGCTATCTTTCAAAGATGCCAGAAAGCCTTTATTGTCCTTTGTTTGATTACCCATTTGTTAGGCTATTTCACTGTTCAGTTTTTGAAACCATGAAAGTTTCTTTGTTTTTATGGATCAGCGGCACCCAAAATTCCGTGCTCGTCCCCATAATATTTCCAACCGCTCGGGATGATATGGTGGCCCCCGTGATACCGTCGATTTCCCAGGGGTTTTCTTTGGCTCCGTGTTTGACGGTGACAGGCTGGTTCTTAAGGGCGCTTTGATCTTCGGTCAGGGAGACATCCAAACCACTGAAATTGGACTGAAAACCAGGGTCCTTTTCAATTTTGTCGCCCAAACCAGGCGTTTCTTTACTTTCCAAAACATAAAACCCTATGATCTTCTGTGTTTCGGGGTCGTAGCCGTAAAGCACCCGCAGCACATCGGCAAAGCCCAGCCCACTGGCTTCCACCGCGACCCCCACCAGTTTGCCGTTTTGATCATAACCAGCGTAAACCAACTGATCCGCTTTACTTTTGCCATCCACCGGAACGAAACTGTTGTCCGGGCCGAGTTTAAAAGTTTTCTTTGTTTCCATGCCCGGAATTACCTTGAAAATGGCTTTCTCTAAGGCTTCCGCCTTGTTCTGCTCTATTCTCGGCATCGTTCCTTCAAAAGCCAATACGATCATCAGGGCGCAAAATATCCCGATCCCGACCATGGCCTGAAGCATTTTCAGGCTGCTGGCGGTTGCATCTTTATTTACCGGATTCGTTTCGTTCATGATCGTTTCAAGCTTTTAGTAGTCCCATAAACCCTTGGCCTGATCAAATTATCGATATGGGGTGAAATGGCATTGGCGAGCAGGATCGCATACATCACGCCTTCCGGCAAACCTCCCCAAATGCGGATCACAACGACAAGCAGTCCGATGATAACCCCATAAACCACAACGCCCAGCGGCGTGATCGGAGAAGCCACCATATCGGTGGCCATAAAAACAGCACCGAGCATCAAGCCTCCCGAAAAAAGCATAAAGAGTGGCGACGGATACACTTGCGGATTGATCAGATATAAGATCCCACTCAATACATATACAGACCCCAGGACAGCCACCGGAATGCGCCAGTTCATCATATTCCTGGCGATCAGATACAGGCCTCCCAACAGGATCAGCAAGGCGCAGGTCTCCCCCGTGGAGCCGCTTATCAGGCCCAGCGCGAGGTCTGATGTGCTGGTCGTGACATGGTCAAATTTGAAGGCCGCTAGCGGTGTGGCGCCCGTCATGGCATCAATGGCCGGTTCCATAAAAGGAACGGTGAAGGTGGAAACCGAAACCGAAAAAAAGCGATCGGGCAGAAATGCCGGATACCAGGTGGTAATAGCCACGGGAAATGCAGCCTGAAGCACCGCCCGCCCCACCAGAGCAGGGTTGAATACATTATACCCCAAGCCGCCAAAAATAAATTTGCCAAGGGCAATGGCAATAACGCCTCCGCTAAACGCCATCCATAATGGGAAATTAGGCGGCAGGGTGAGCCCCAGCAATAAACCCGTTATGACTGCCGACCAATCGGATATGGTGCTTTTTTTTTTCGAATACTTACACATGAAATGTTCCGTGAGGACACAGGCAGCTGTTGAAGTTACCAGGACCAGCAAGGCGCTCATTCCAAAAGTATACACCGCAAAGAGTGCAACGGGAAGTAAGGCCCATACCACATTTTGCATGATGCTATCGGTGCTAATGCCTTTAACAATATGCGGTGAAGTACTGATATTTAGCGTTCTATTTAGCATGTTCGGCAGTCTGTTTTGCAGTGGCGCGTTTTCTTACTATTGATTTTGCCAGCCTGAAATATTGCACTAATGGAATGTGAGAAGGGCAGACATAAGAGCACGACCCACATTCAAAGCAATCCATTAAGTGAAAGTCTTCCGCCATTCGATCATAGGCTTCGAATTTGGCTAAAATTCCCAATTTAGAAGGGTTCAGGGAGATGGGGCATGCGTCTACACAGGCGCCGCACTTGATGCAGGGATAAATTTCCTGAGGGCGTTTGACATCTTCCTCCGTAAAAGCCACAATACCCGAGGCGCCCTTCACAATGGAAATGTCCAGGTTGGAGACCGCCACGCCCATCATGGGCCCTCCCATATAAACTTCGCTGATTTGCTCATCGACCCCTACTTGTTCTAAAACATAGCGGAGTGGCGTTCCGATAGGGATCAGATAATTCCCCTTCTTTTTCACGGCCGGCCCGGTAATGGTAATGACCCGCTCCTGAATGCCGCGGCCATGCGGTAAAAGCCGGCCGATCTCCGCGGTAGTGGCCACATTAACGACCACTACATTCACTTCAATGGGCAATCCGCCCGAAGGGACTTCCCGGCCAAGAACGGCCGTGATCAACATTTTTTCCGAACCCTGGGGGTATTTTACTGGCACCACCTTGACCGTCACAGGGATGTCCTCCGGTATTCTGGCTTCCAGGTGATCGGCGGCATCCTGTTTATTGGCTTCTATTCCGATAATGGCCCGTTCTGCCCCCGTTGCTTTGAGCAGGTATCTGATACCCATGAAGATATCATCCGCCTGCTCAAGCATCACCCGGTGGTCGGTGGTCAGGTAGGGCTCACACTCTATACCGTTGATGATCAAAGCCTCGCAGCTTTTCCCTTCCGGTATTTTGAGTTTTACGTGGGTCGGAAAAGCCGCACCGCCGAGCCCTACAATTCCGGCATCCTGAATGCCTTGCAGGATCTGCTCCGGGGTAGCTGTTTCCAGATCGACCGGAGTGCCTTCCAAAACTTCCTGGCTGGAGAAAGGAAAGGTTTCCAGAAAGATCCCCGGGGACATTTTCCCGGAAATGGTTGGAACATTGGCAATTTTTCGGATGGTCCCTGAAACGGGCGCATGTAAGGGGACCGAAACGTAACCACCCGCCTTGGCAAGCAGTTGGCCGCGGGCGACTTCCTGTCCTTCCCGAACCACAATTTGCGAAGGGGCGCCAATATGCTGGGCCATGGGTAAAATGATCAGCGGAGCAAAGGGAAACTGTCGAATGGGCAAGCCATTGGTCTCGCTTTTGTGCTCCGGAGGGTGAACCCCGTGCTTAAATGTGCTTTTGCGAAAATTCAGCAGTCCCATTAGTTGTACTTTTCACCTCTTTTGACCCACTTGTCCATATCCTTTCCGGAGCGGTCTGCCGGCAGGCCCGGATGGATCACCCGTGCCGTGCATTTCTCGGCGGCTTTCACCAGGTCTTCATACGGCCCGCCATCCGGATTCATGATATAAGCCTTCTTGTTATTGTTGTAGGCAAATATCTTGGAATTGATCTTCATGCATTCATCGCAGGCCGTACAAGATTCACTTTCCAGCCATGGCGCCATGTAGTCGCCACCATTTGACTTGGCCTTTTCCGGAGCGGCTTCCGCTACAGCGGCGGGTTCCCCCATCGCGAGGTCAACGATGCCTGTTCCATCTCCTCCGGCAAGCTTCATCAATCCCTGGGCGATCTTTCCGACCACCTCTGCACGGACCTTACTTTCAACATCGACCACTTCAACTGGCGCTTTGTCGAGTCCGGCCAGTGCGCGAAGCAGGATCCAGAAGTCGCGTCTTTCTTCACAGGATTCCACGATCTTTTGGGCAACCAACACGCGGCTCAAGTGCTGCTTTCGGTCTACCGTCCAGATAAATGGGAATTTGCCTTCCCGCTCATCGGAGCTCATCTCGAGGAATTCTGATAAGATCACCATATTATCGTTCCAGGCGTCCCGGGGTACTTTGCGGAAATGTTTCCTGAATCTTGCTTCAGTTAGGGCAAAATCCGCAAAAGTCATGGCCACTTCCATCGATTTTTCCCGGCCGTTCTCCAGGTATTTCAACTGGTAGGTAGGCCAGATACTTTCTATTGCCGGGTTGCCGCTCAGGTCAAAAGCATCTTCCGCTTTTACACCTTTCTCCGGATTGTATTTGAAAATAGGATAAGCGCGGGATTCCATAGCCAATTTGGCCTGATGCGTTCCAAGGTCATCACCGACACCGTGCTCCGGCTGACATGTCGTATACAGGTTAAACAGCGCGGGCCGTTTGGCCATCAGGCCATCAATAAAGCCTTCGATCATCTGGCTGGTATTGGCCAGGGTAGCCTGAAGCACATAAGTATTTCTATGCGCCATGGCGATCAACCCGATTTCTTTTCTCGGCTCGGGTTTTCCTTGCCAAACCTTACCGTACTGCGCCATATCCGAAACCTGGCCAATGAAACCGGAAGTACAGGCCTGGCCACCCGTGTTGGAGTACACCTGAGTATCCACGATGATGACCTTGATGGGCTTACCGGAAGCCATCATCCTCGACAGGTTTTGGAACCCGATATCATACATGGCGCCATCACCGCCCAAAGCCACCACCGGAGGACATAACAACCATTCCTCATCGGTGAACTGCTGCCAGGTAAAGTAGGTGAAGAAGCTATCATGTTCATCGGGCCGGTAATTGCCGCTCAATTCCAGTTCCGCCTTGCGGATGGTTCTGAATCCATCCGCCATTTTAGCCATGTGGCCTTCAAAGATGCCCATTGCCATGGAGGTGGAATCCTGGAATAAGTGGTTGGCCCAGGGGAAAGGATAGGGGTTGAAGGGATAGGTGCTGCCCCATACAGAGGTGCAACCCGTCGAGTTCGTCATACCCATAGAGGAACGGCCTTTCCCGGTAGTTCCGTCCGTATATTTCCACTTCAGCTTCTTTAATTTAGCCAGCAGTTGCGTGACGTTTTTCAGCCATTCCTGGTCGATGGGCTCACTGCCTTGTGCGGATTCCAGCCTACGGGCTATCCCCGACATGGTCAGGTCGCTGTCGTGCATCTCTGCAACGATCTTCGACATCATGTCCGAATCACTGACATTGACCGTTTTGATGAGCTTGAGTTGGATGTGTTTTTCCAGTTTTTCAATAAGCTCGTCCAGATAAGCAATGTGCTTTTTGATCCGGGGCTGCATCAGTGATTCTACTGTTGCAATAAACAGGTGAACGACCGATTTTTCAGAGCATCCCAGGCAGGCGCCGTCACCACTGGCGAAATTCAGATAGGCATCCTTGTTCAACAGGATAGTTTCGAGCGGGCCGATCTTTTCTTCCAGGTCGTCAATGCGGTTATACTTTACGGGCGTATTGGGCAGGTCCATCCAGAAATCCCACTCATTTCTTAGCCTGGCCACGGAATCCTCGGTCTGAGTGATAGGCCGGAGAGCGTCATCATCACAGACTTCGACACATTCCATGCAGCCTTTGCAGGTAGTCGGGTTGATGGTAATGCTAAACAAACCGCCGCTGTTGGGTTGGTCTTTTTCATGGAGGTCAAAATAGGGCCGCGTGAGGGCAAATTGGAAATCGCCCAACTCTTCCCGGAACCACCCCAGTTCCTGCGCCAGTCCATTGCCATTCGCACTTTCGCTGATGGCCTGGTCTATCGCATCCTGGATGAGGTGATTCACCGTTGCTCCATTGCCGGATTCCTTGAAAAGCGTGCGGATTTTACCTTCCATCTGCCGCACAGCTTTTGGCAGGTATTCCACTTTGCCATGATTCTTCTTCACCCGCTTAACAACGGTATCCAAAACATCAGACAGGTCACTGACCAAGCCAGGTATGGCCGTATCCGGACACGCAGTATAGCATTTCCCGCAGGCCGTACAATTATTGGGTATCCATTCCGGATGTTCGAAACGGATGCCGGTCATATCTCTGAAAATAGAGGATGTTGCAGGCATCACACTCAATCCGATAAATGGATCGGTGATGTTGTCATTCCCCATTCCCCGGAGATAGAAATTCCCGGTCTGATCCCAGAATCGGTGAATATCGCTTAGGTTAGATTCACTTTTCGGGATATTTTTCATCATGGTCGGGATAGGCAGGGCGGCCTCGCCGTTTGCCTTTTCCGAATGCCCGGCGCCAAACACCTTATTGGTGATCTCATGCACTTCATCAAAACCGCGTTTCACCACCCGCATATTGTCATCCACAACCCGCTGCCCTTTTCCGCCAAACTTGTGCTGCAACTGATCTTCAATAGCTTTTAGAAGCGTCACATCTGACAGGCCAGCTTTTTCCATGAGCGGAGAAGCCGCAAAAAATGCCCCCTGGAATGCGATACCCTGCATTCTCAATTGCAGTTCCGGGTCGGTAGCTTCTTCCCGGGCTATTTTGAATCCATCGATATAAAAAATGCGAATGTTGTTATCGATGATGATCTTTTGGTATGGTTTCGGAATATCTCCCCATACTTCATCGGGCTTTGCCTTATCACTTTGGATGATGAAGACGCCCCCTTTCTTCAGGCCGGCCAATGCATTGGTGTGTTTAAATACATTGGGGTCGGGAGAAAGTACGACATCGACAAAGTAATACTCACAGTTGATGCGGATGGGTTCAGGCGCCGCAGCAAGATAGTAGGTCGTCGGCTGGCCTTTTTTCTCCGAACCGTATTTTGGATTGGCTTTGATTTCATATCCGAGCAGATCGTAGAGCGTCATGGCCAGGTTTTTCCCGGTCGTGATCGCACCCCAACCCCCTACAGAGTGGAAGCGGACGGTAACCGCGCCATCCGGCATGAGGTTTGGGTTTTCTGACCCATGGATCGCAAGCTCTTTCACATGCGGATAAGCCTCCTGAATGCTTTCCTGATAGGCTCTCTGCTTAGGTGTAAACGGGACATCCCGAATAAAATCAATGGATAAATAAAACAGCTTTTTACGCTTCCCGTCCGGCAACATATTTTCAATGGCCCCTATGATGCCTTCCGGCTGCAAGTCGCGGCTTCCCATCCCAAAGGAACCGGAAAACAATGCCGGAATATCCGAAGGGCTGTAGCTGGCCAGGCCAGGATATGGCGTCTCTTTCTTATTGGAGCCATTTTCAATACACTTGGTCAAAACGGCGCGGATTTCCCTGGCGATGGGAAGATCCTCAGCCAATGGCTGATCCAATCTTTCAAGAATAGTGACCCCCTTTTTGCCTTTTAATATTCGCCCGATAAGGTCGGCGGGGAACGGCCGGAACATAACCAGGTCCACGACGCCGACTTTGATGCCGCGTGTTTTCCGGATGTAGTCCACTACTACTTCCGCGCTGGACACGACACTTCCCTGCCCGAGGATCAGATAATCCGCATCCTCTGCCCGGTAGGACATCACGCGTTCATAACGGCGGCCGGTGAGTTCGTAATACTCCTCAAAAGCCCGGTCCGTAAGCTCTTTAATATGGTCGAAAAAATAAGGCCGTTGCGCGGCAACACTCTGCATGTAGGAATCCTGGTTCTGAACGATACCGGCCATTACAGGGTTATCGACATCCCATAGTTCCGGTATGCGCCGGCGCGTATCCCCATAAATGATCTTCTGAGCGGCAGTCGGGGTATCAATGAGATCATCCGGCCGGCCCAGATATTCCCGGATCAATTCGCGCTCGGGAAGCAGTAAGGACTCGATAAGGTGAGTGGTCAAAAAACCATCCTGCGCCACCACACCGGGGGTTAAGGCCAGCTCGGCAATTCTATGAGCGATAATGTTCAAATCTGCTACGTGCTGCGCCTTTTTAGCGAAAAGCTGGAAGAACCCGGTATCATCTATGGCGTGATAATCATCATGCCCGGCATGTACGTTCAGGGTAGATTTGGTCATGGCCCTGGCGCCAATATTAAGGACGTAGGTCAGCCTTTTCCCGACTGCTGCATAAAGGGATTCATGCATGTAGGCAATGCCTTGCCCCGAGGAAAAATTGGCTGCCCGTAAGCCGGTCATGGAAAGACCGGCCGTAACAGCCGCAGCGGCATGTTCGCCTTCCGGCTCAATAAATATTAAAGGCCGGTCAGAAATATTCAAATGGCCTTTGGCCGCTTCTTCCGCCCAATATTCTCCCATTTGTGTAGAGGGGGTAATGGGGTAAGCGCCTGCTGCATCCGAAGATTCTCGTTCACACATGATGGCAGCAGTGTTCCCATCCATTGCAACACGGATGCCCGGGTATTTGACTTTACTATTCTTCTTATCCATGACAGCTTCTTTTGTACTAGGATATTTAGTTAACAATTGCAGTAATTTTTTTTCTAGGAGCTTATTTGGAGGCCGGATTTAATAGCGAAAAGAGTCGTTTTTTGGTGAGACAGGGCGTCTTTTTGAAAAGCGCACCCTTCGGTACGGTCAAAAAAAGCAACGCATAATCACTAAAAAAGTGGCCTTTGCAGCTCCAAGGTTGGCCTTCAAACAAGCGCTAAAGCTTAGAGGCTCAACGAAGAGTCATTTTTTAGCAAAATGTTTCCGGGCACAAATTATTGAACAATAGGGGCTGATACGAATGAGATTAATCATCGGCCAGGGGTGAATAATGTCACTACCCAGGGCCTGCAGTTTTTGTACTATGCATTAAATTTCCACCACAGTTGATGGTGGAACGTATATTCTTCCCAACAAAAATTATCCTGCAATGCAAGTTGACTTGCAAGTCCACCAGCGGGCTAATCCTGATTTGCTGGATTGCCTTTGGGCCTATCAAAACAAGCATGGTTATATCCGAGATGAAGACGTAGCTGAGTTTTCAGCCTACCGGGGCATCTCGAAAGTGGAACTGGAAGGGGTGATCTCCTTTTATCACTTTTTCCACCGCAAACCGGCCGGCCGTTACACCATCTACCTCAACAACAGCATCGTTTCCGAATTCAGCGGTTTCCAGCGGGTAAAGGAAGCTTTTGAACGGGAAACAGGCGCCGCCTTCGGAGAGGTAGACCCCAGCGGCCTGTTTGGCCTATTCGAAACAGCCTGTATCGGGCTGAGCGATCAGGAACCCGCGGCGCTCATCAATTTCCACCCCTTTACCAACCTCACCACGATGAAGGTAAAGCACATCATCGCGGAGTTAAAAAAGGGCGTTCCCGTGGAAAAACTCTGCGACGAGGTGGCCGATAATATCCGATATGTGCCCGGCGAAGGCCGGTCGGTCTTCCTGCGGGAATATTTCCCGGGCAGCGCGATAGCCAAATTACAGGCTCTCAGCCCCGAGCAGGTTATCGATGAGATCAACCGGTCCAAGCTCAGCGGCCGCGGCGGCGCTTTCTTCCCTACCGGCCTGAAATGGGGCCTGTGCCGGCAACAGGAATCTTCCCCCAAATACATCGTCTGCAACGCCGATGAAGGAGAACCGGGCACCTTCAAAGACCGCGTCCTCTTGAACACCATGCCCGGCCTGGTGCTGGAAGGCATGATCATCGCCGGTTACGCTGTGGGGGCCAGTGTGGGAATGCTCTACCTGCGCGCCGAATACACCTGGATGAAAGATAAACTCGAAAAGGCCATCGAACAGTTCTACCGGATGGGCCTGCTCGGCCTGAACGCAGCCGGTATTAAAGGTTTTAACTTCGATATCCGCCTGCAACTGGGAGCCGGTTCTTATGTGATCGGGGAGGAAACGGCCATGCTCAATTCCCTGGAAGGAAAGCGCGGCGAATCCCGGGTCAAACAATATTTTCCTGTAGAGAAAGGCTATCTCAACCAGCCCACCGTGGTGAACAACGTAGAAACCTTATGCGCTGCCGCCCGGGTAATGGAATTGGGGGCTGATCATTTTTTGAAACTGGGCACGCCGGATTCGCCCGGAACCAAACTCCTCAGTATTTCCGGCGACTGCCACCTGCCAGGTATTTACGAGATCGAGTGGGGCATGCGGCTGGAAGACCTGCTGCAGCTTTGCCAGGCGGAAAACCCCTATTACATACAAGTTTCCGGCCCCAGCGGCGAATGCGTTTCCATGGCGGAGAAAAACCGGGTATTATCCAAGGAAGACCTTCGATGTGGCGGCTCCCTGATGATATTCAGCGGCCATCGGGATATTCTCGATATCCTGATCAACTTCGCCGACTTCTTCAAGGAAGAATCCTGCGGGGTCTGTACGCCCTGCCGGGCCGGCAATTTCATCATCCGCCGCAAACTGGAGAAGGTCCGCCTCGGGCTGGCCCACCAATCCGATTATGAGGATATCCGGCAATGGGGTAAGATCATGCAAATAGCCAGCCGCTGCGGCCTGGGTAAAATGGCCACCAACGCGCTGATAAAAGCCCTGGATGCTTTCCCAGAGTACTTTAATCAAAAGATCGAAGGCGAAGCAGACCGGCTCAATAAGGAATTCAACATTGAGCGCGCTGTTGCGGATTATGAAAAATTCAGAAGCTAACCAAGAGCTTGTTCAAATTTCGTTTTTGGAGATGAAAATTATTCATTTTTTGCTTAGACAAGGCGTCGAAATGGGAGCATACCCTTAGGTACGTGACCATTTCGACAACGCAGTATAAGCAAAAAAGGGACGTTTTCAGCCCGAAGGATGAAATTTGAACAAGCTCTAAAAGCCAACCTATCATGGCAAAACTGGTCAAGATCAAAATTGACGGTAAAGAAATTCAGGCGGAAGAGGGCAAAAACCTCGTCAAGGTCGCCAAAGAAAACGGCATATTCATTCCGTCTCTTTGTTATTATGAGCATATCGACCCACCGCTGGGCACCTGCCGGGTTTGTACCTGTGAACTGAACGGCAAGGCCGTTCCGGCCTGTATGCAAAAGGTAAAACAGGGGATGGATGTCAAGGTTAATACGCCCGAGTTGACCGATGTCCGCAAGGCTATTGTAGAAATGATGTTCGCCGAAGGCAACCACTTCTGCCCGGCCTGCGAGAAGAGCGGCAATTGCGATATGCAACATATGGGTTATGAAATGGGGGTGTCGGTTTCCCGTTTCCCACACATCTTCAAAGACCGTCTGATCGACTTCAACCCCAAACGGATGGTCATCGAACACAACCGCTGCGTGAAATGCCGCCGTTGTATCGAAGAAGTACTTACCGACGATGGCAAACAAGTCTTCTCCTTTTTCAACCGGGGCAACGAAACCATCGTAGCCATCGATTACGAACAGGAGGCCAGGCTGACCAAAGAGCAGGCCCTGCACGCCATGAAGATCTGCCCTACCGGCGCCATCCTGGTGCGGGGAGCAAGCATGGGTAGCCCCTTCGGGGATCGCCGCTTCGACATGCATTCCGCTAAACCTGAGGGCAAAAAAATAGCCAAGCCCTCTCTGCCGGCAAAAGGGCCTAAGAAGGGCAAACCGAAGAAAAAAGTCATCGCTACCATTTCCCTGGCAGGTTGTTTCGGCTGCCACATGTCGATGCTGGATATCGACCTGGGATTCGTGGACCTCATCGAGCTGGTGGAGTTCAATAAATCACCGATCAACGACATCAAGGAATTCACCAAGAAATGTGATATCGGCCTGGTAGAAGGCGGTTGCTGTAATACCGAGAACATCGAGACGCTGAGGGAATTCCGCAAGAAATGCAAGATCCTTGTGGCCATGGGGGAATGCGCCATCTGGGGAGGCCTGCCGGCCATGCGAAACCTGGTGCCGCTGGAAGAATGCCTGGAAGAAGCCTACCTCAATTCCATGACTACCGAACCCGGCGAGCACATCGTACCCTACCACGAGGACCTTCCCAAGATTCTCGATAAAGTATACCCGATCAACGAGATCGTTGAGATTGACTATTTCATACCCGGCTGCCCCCCGAATGCAGAGCATATCTGGAAAGCCGTGAAGAACCTCCTTTGGGGGGACCAATATTCTATTCTTTATTCTGAATTCAAATACGACTAACGATATGACACGCAAGATCACCATAGACCCCGTCACTCGGGTGGAAGGCCACGGCAAAGTAACCGTCCATCTCGATTCGGAAGGACAGGTACAGGATGCATTCTTCCACATCGTTGAATTTCGGGGGTTTGAACGTTTTGTTCAGGGGCGGCCCTATTGGGAAGCGCCGGTCCTGGTACAGCGACTATGTGGTATCTGCCCGGTGAGCCACCACCTGGCCGCCGCCAAAGCCATCGACCAGATCGTCGGGGTCGACCCCGACGACTTATCTCCTACAGCGACCAAGCTGCGCCGCCTGTTGCACTACGGGCAGATACTCCAATCTCACGCCCTGCATTTTTTCTACCTGGCTTCCCCCGACCTGCTATTCGGCTTTGACGCGCCGCCAGAGCAGCGCAATGTAGCTGCCGTTGCAGTAGAACACAAAGAACTGGCCCGAAAGGGCATCCTGATGCGCAAGTTCGGCCAGGAGATCATTAAGGCGATCGCCGGGAAGAAGATCCACGGTATCGCGGCGGTTCCGGGAGGGGTGCACAAAACGTTCACCCCGGAAGAAAGAGCCTATTTCCAGCAGGAAAATGACACCCCCTCGGTCGATACGATCATCCAATGGGCCCGGGAAACGGTGGAATTCATCAAAGGCTACCACAATAAAAACTACCAGTGGCTGGACACCTTCGCCCGCTATCCGTCCGGCCATCTCGGCCTGGTGGGCCCCAATGGCGAACTGGAACTCTACCACGGCCGCCTGCGCGCCATCGACAGCTTGGGGAATAAGACCCTCAATGATATTCCGAACGACGCCTATATCAAGTACTTCACCGAAGGCGTGGCCAAGTGGTCTTACATGAAATTCCCTTATCTCAAGCATCTTGGCCGCAAAGACGGGTGGAACCGCGTAGGGCCGCTCGCCCGCCTGAATGTCTGCGACAGTATCCCTTCTCGTTTTGCCCAACAGGAGTGGGAGGAATTCAGGGGGTACACCAATGGCAAGCCCAACAACTGCACCATGCACTCGCACTGGGCACGGCTCATTGAGTTGCTACACTGCGCCGAAATGATCAAAAGCTTGTTGGCCGATGACTCCATTCTCGGTAACGATCTGCTCCGGGAAGGAACCCGGCGGCCGGAAGGGATTGGCATCATGGAAGCACCACGCGGTACGCTCATCCACCACTATCAGGTGGACGAAAAGGGCATGATCACCAAGTGCAACCTCATCGTATCTACCACCCACAACAATGAGCCAATGAACCAGGCCGTGCGATGGGTAGCCCAAAATGTACTCAACAAACAGCCTAAGATCACCGAAGCCATGCTCAACGAGGTGGAAGTGGCCATCCGGGCCTACGACCCCTGCCTGAGCTGCGCCACCCACGCCATGGGTAAGATGCCGTTGCATATTGCCCTTTACGATCACCAAGACAACTTGCTGGATGAATGCTACCGGGACTAACCAAGCCAGGCCACAAGGCTTACTGAATGCAAGAAACACCCTGCTCGTCGGCATCGGCAACAACAGCCGGGCCGACGACGGGCTGGGGTGGGCATTCCTCGATGCTTTGGAAAACTGGCCGGATTTCGAGGGAGACATTGAATACCGCTACCAATTACAGGTGGAAGATGCCGCCCTCATCGCCAATTATGATTCCGTCGTTTTTATCGATGCCTATCAGGGCGCCTTACCAGAAGGTTTTCGCTGGGAAGTATGCCAGCCTGCAGCCCGCTTTGAATTTTCCACCCACGCCCTGTCGCCCGGGTCGGTGCTTTTCCTCTGCCAGGATCTATACCAGGCCAGCCCTGCCGCCTTCACGCTGGCCGTTGCCGGAGACGAATGGGGGCTGAAAGAAGGCCTGAGCGTCCGTGCTCAGGCCAACCTGCAGCATGCACTTCATTCTTTCCGGGAATTAATCACCTAATGAGCTTTTCAATACATATAAACATCTATATTTTTATATTTTTTAATTAAATTTGCTTACCTTCTCATAAAGCATACAATTCCGAGCGTCTTGTGCTAAAGCGGCCGGGGCCCGGTAAATCATCCAAAACAAAAAACTATGGCTGCAACAAATGAAGTCGTAATTCTGAGTGGTGTTCGCACTGCTATTGGAACCTTTGGTGGATCTTTGGCATCTGTTCCTCCCACCACACTGGGTGCGCTCTGCGCCCGCGAAGCAATCAAACGAGCCGGTATTTCCGCCGAGGAAGTCGAGCATACTTTTTTCGGCAATGTCATCCATACGGAGACACGTGACATGTACCATTCCAGAGTCGTCGCCGTCGAAGCGGGCATTCCTGCCGGCTCACCAGCCATGACCCTCAACCGCCTGTGTGGCAGCGGCCTGGAGGCCGTGGTTTCTGCCGCTCGTGTTATACAATTGGGCGACGCCAAGGTGGCAATGGCCGGCGGTGCAGAGAACATGAGCCGCGGCGGCTACCTGTTGCCAAGCCTGCGCTGGGGCCAGCGTATGGGCGAAGGTAGTACGGTGGATATGATGGTAGGCGCGCTGACCGACCCCTTTGGCAACGGCCATATGGGCATTACTGCGGAGAATGTGGCCGCCAAGTGGAATATCAGCCGAGAAACGCAGGATAAATTCGCCCTCGAAAGCCAGGAACGCGCCGTGCGCGCCATCGCCGAAGGCCGTTTCAAAAGCCAAATCCTGCCCATAGAGATCCAGGACCGCAAGAAAACTATTGTTTTCGATACCGACGAGTATCCCCGCGCAGGCAGCACGCTGGAAGGCCTGGCCAAACTGCGCCCGGCCTTTAAAAAAGATGGCGTGGTGACCGCCGGCAACGCCTCCGGTATCAATGACGGCGCTGCCGCAGTTATCCTGATGGAAGCTGCTACGGCCAAAGCCAAAGGGCTAAAGCCGATGGCCCGCATCGTAGCCTATGGCCATGCCGGCGTGGAGCCCTCCGAAATGGGCATCGGCCCGGTGCCGGCTGTGAAAAATGCGCTGGCTAAAACCAATCTTACCGTTGACGACATGGACGTCATCGAATCCAATGAAGCTTTTGCCGCCCAGGCCTGCGCCGTGGCGATCGACCTGAAACTGCCTGCCGACAAGACCAACCCCAACGGCGGCGCTATCGCTCTGGGGCACCCCATCGGCGCTACGGGAGCCATCCTGCTGGTGAAAACGATGTATGAACTCGAACGCATCGGCGGCCGTTACGGCCTGGTCACCATGTGTATCGGCGGCGGACAGGGGATTGCAATGATCATCGAGCGGATGTAAACGCCCTGAAAAGGCAAGGAAATGGCTATAAATGGCTAAATGGCTAAATGGTTGAATTGCGGGCCTGGTGATGGCTTTTAACAACAACCATTTAGCTATCAGCCATTCCTGTTTTTAGAGCCGGTGTAACTTTTCTTCACCTCGCCAACCCACTGCTCATGACTGTAAAAAGCCTTACTTTTTTCTTCTTTCTATTGATCACTACAGGCCTGTCCGGGCAGCATTCTTCCTCTTCCCGTTTACCCAATATTATCCTCATCTTGGCCGATGATCTTGGTTATGGTGAATTGGGTTGTTATGGCCAAAAGGCCATTGAAACACCGCATATCGATGCGCTGGCATCGACGGGGATACGGTTCACCCAGTTTTATACCGCCGCCCCGGTCTGCGCCCCGGCCCGGTGTATGCTGCTGACGGGCCTGCACTCGGGCCATGCCTATATCCGGGGCAATGACGAATTCGGCGAACGGGGGCCGGTCTGGGATTTTGCCAAAGCGGTGGAAGACCCCAACCTGGAAGGCCAGCGCCCCTTACCAGATTCCACTTTCACTATGGGCGATTTGCTGCAAACGAAAGGCTATACCACAGCGGTGATCGGCAAATGGGGCCTGGGGGGCCCGCTCACGGAAGGTATTCCCGGTAAGCTGGGCTTCGATTTCTTTTTTGGTTATAATTGCCAACGGCAAGCCCACACCTACTATCCGCGGCACCTCTGGAAAAACGAGGAAAAAGTATGGCTCGATAATAAACTGGTGCCCCCCAATACCCGCCTGCCCGATGGCGCCGATACGCTGGCGGAGGAGAGCTATGCCGACTTCGAGCTAGCGCAGTATGCGCCGGAACTCATGCTCACCGAAGCACAGCAATTTATTCGGAAAAACAAGGAACACCCTTTCTTTCTTTACTATGCCACACCCATCCCCCATGTTCCACTTCAAGCCCCCCGTCGATGGGTGGACTACTATCGGAAAAAACTGGGGCCGGAAGCCCCATACACTGGCGACAAAGGTTATTTCCCCTGCCGCTATCCCCGCGCCACCTATGCCGCTATGATCTCCTATCTGGATGAACAGGTGGGCGCGTTGGTAGAACAATTGAAAGCGGAAGGCCTTTATGAAAACACGCTCATCCTCTTTACCAGCGATAACGGCCCAACCTATGCCGGCGGCGCCGACACGCCGTTCTTCGAAAGCGGCGGCCCCTTCGGTTGCGATTACGGCCGGGGCAAGGGTTTCGTACACGAAGGTGGCATCCGGGTTCCTCTGATCGCCGCCTGGCCGGGGCATGTGCCGGCAGGGAAGTCTACGGATCTTCTGGCTGCATTGTGGGATTTGCTGCCGACTTTCTCCGAACTAACGGAAGGGGAAATTTCATCAACTACAGATGGGCTCAGCCTGCTGCCTACCTTCCTTGGCCAAGCTGAAAAACAACTCCAACATGAATTCCTGTACTGGGAATTCCCGGAATACAAGGGACAGCAGGCGGTGCGCATGGGGCATTGGAAAGCCATCCGTAAAGACATGCAGGAAGGCAACTTGTCCATTGAATTGTATAACCTGGAAACAGACCTCGGAGAACAGACAGACGTGGCAGCCCAGCATCCGGAAATAGTGGCGCGCACAGCGGAAATCATGCGTCAGGAGCATAGCACTTCTGCGTTTTCCAGATTTTACCTGAAAGCTTTGGGAGAGGAATAGAAGAAAGCCCGGCAACGGGTGACGAAGGCAACGGACTCAATAACCTTTTTCCCGGTTTACCTCAAACAACGGCGGTTTACCTTCCTTCAATCGCCGATAGTCCTCGGCTATAATCCGCGCGGCATTTTCCTGATTGGTGATGCTGGCCACATGGGGCGTTATCGTAATCCTGTCGTATAACCAGAAGGGATGGCTGGGTGGCAGGGGTTCTTCCCGGAACACATCGAGCCAAGCTTCCCGGATATAGCCTTCCTTCATCGCCAATAGCAGATCTTCTTCCTTAAGATGAGCGCCGCGGGCAACGTTGATGAGGAAGGAACCTTTGGGCATATTCCGGAACACTTCCAGGTTGAGAATACCTTCGGTGGCTTTAGTGTGCGGCAACAGGCAGATCAACAAATTGACTTTTGAAGCGAAATTCGATGGGGAAATACTTCCGGCGTGCAGGCAATGTACGCCCTCAATGTTTCGAGGGGTTTGGCTATACCCCCACACTGCAAAGCCCAGGCTGGCAAGATTTTGCGCAATGGGGCCGCCCAACTCTCCCAATCCCAAAACCCCTATGCGCAGAGGGATTTCCAAGGGATCGGGCTTGCTCCATCGCAATTCCCGTTGATTGTGCTGATAAAAACGAAGCTGTTTGTGGATGTTCAACACGGCCATCAACACGTAGTTGCGCATGGAAATCGAAAGGGCTTCATCTACGATACGGCTGATGGCCACTGATGGGGGAAGCCCCGGATCGTCAAATAACTGCTCTACCCCGGCGCCGAGTGAGCATACCAGCTTCAGGTTCGGAAAGGTTTTCAGGATTCCGTCCGGATGTCGCCATACGACCACCATTTCAACCTCTGTCGGCGCCGGAATGTCTGGGTAAACCCAAACTGGAGTTTCCGATGGCAATAGCGCCTCGGTTTTTTGCTTCAGGATTGATACATCCCTGTCGGTAACGATTATTCCAATTGACATATCAGCTATAATTCTGCAAAAATAACGCCTCCCTAGCCTCGCACCCTGAATAACCTCTGCATTGTTTCATTCTGCCTCCATTGCCGCCTCCCTCAATCCGGCGTATACATCGGGTTCCCAATCATTACCTCAATCGTGCGCACTTCCCAGTCAAATTCCGGCAATGTAGTTTCCGCTTCCTCCCCTCCAAAATCATACCCCCTTGTACGGCTTACCTCTTCCTTCGGAGTAGGCAGGGGGGCCAGATGTAAGGGGGCGATGTCGAATGGGGTTTTGCTGGCCAGGACTTTCATATAATTATGCTCCGTTTGCCAATTGTAGTCCCGGGTGTAATCGTCCACTACTACACGAAGGTATTCCTTTCCATTGTTGTTGTCGGGAGGTTGAACCCCTATCTTCCGGGAAGCCGCTATTTCACCTTTCAGTAAAGGAACCTGAGGCTTTTTCAGGAAACAGAATTTGTCTTCGGTCAGGAAGCCGAAATTGAAGGGCATATATATAAGGCTTAGGTGTAGTAGTGTCGGACTTTGGTTTTCCAGTTCGAAGCGTATCCAGGTATGAGGCATTTCTTCGCTCAGCTCAAGTTGTATTTGATTGCCTTTTGGAGCAATCAACCGTTCCTTACCAGCACCTTCGTACTGATAAATACGAAGGCCGATTGGGCTCCGGGCGGAAAAATGGTCCAGGTTTTTCAGGTAAGCCCAGCGCGCCATCTGCTGAAAATCATTGTAGGCAACGGCAACCTTTGCAGGGTCCGGGCTGCCATCCCCTTTACGGTAATCGATGGATTTTAGTAGGGGTTGTTTCCGGTTGAAAGGCAAATAGGTGGTGAACAGGCCTTGATCCGCGTGCAGCACATAATCGGCATCGTCTTCCTTGTCGGCCAGGGTAAAAAAGGAAAGGCCATTTTGCAGATATTCCCCCAGCTTTTTCCGAGCGAGGGCTAGGCCTTTCGCTTCTCCTGAAAGAAAAATGCGGAGAGGCGCGATGGCCAAGTTCTCCACCCTGCCCAGGAACGGCCCGTCGGTGGGCTTCAGGCCGGCCGGAGGCTCGAGGGTAGCATGGGTGAGAAATACCTTTTTAACCTTGGCTTCTTTTTTATTCTTTCGATCCTTTAGGGGAAACATAGTGGCCAGTATCGGTTTTGCCGTTTCGGCCGGCAGGCCATGCAGCGCACCCAGGCTGAGCCGCCATTCCTTTTCAGCGGCATTATACTCGATGGGCGCGTCGGCCTGCTGGCCGGCGAGTTGATCCGAAAGGAATAACTGGTAACGGGCTGAAGCCTGGTTGGCCTGGATGTAAAACTGGGGCGTCTGCCGCCGGTCGGGCCCCTTTCCATCTTGGTAGTAGAAGCGCAGCTTATTGAGCACCCGGGTGTGCAAGTCGTGATAGCTGACCTGCCCATTGTGCTGGCGCAGCACTTCTGTTAGCGCCTGGGTAAAAGCGCCGTTACTTTGGCCGTTCGGGCCGGTCTCGGCTTCCCATGCCAGTTCCACCTCGAGGCATGCCGCCATCATAATGTGGTTGCCCTGGGGCAGGATCTCTTCCAAAGAAGCCTTTTTTTGCACCTTTTCCCACAGGCCGGGGGCATCGTGAAAGAGGAAACCCTTCCAGTTGCGGGCCGGCAGCGCCCGGCGCTCCAGTTGCCGCGCCCGGGCCGGTATTTCGTCACTCAGGATGGAGCGCGTGTTGGAACCGGAGTGGCAGCAATCGAAAATCGTGATCACTTGTGCTTTCAGCTTACCCTTTCCCTCTTCAGCCAGCTCGCGGATGAGGAAACGGAACTCCTTGTCGGCCAGGACAGTATCATCCGGATCTTTTTTACCCGGCCCCCGGAAGTCAGAACAAATGATCCCTCCAATATTGGCGTCGAGCTCTTCTTCCCGAAATGGCTCGATATCGGTCAACTCCCGAATTCCGTGGCCAGAATAATAGAAAAGAGCATAATCCCCGGCCTTTGCCTTCCCAAGGTGGCCACGGATCGCCGCCACGATATTGGTTTTGGTGGCCTCCCGGCCCAAAATGGGCGGCAGAAGATGGACGGCACTGAATTGAGCCTGCAGGAAGCCTTCCTGTAGGAGGCCCTGCATCAGGGCTACGTCATTGTTACAGCCCGAAAGTTGCTTTTCTTTGGGCAGATAGGGATAATCATTGATGCCGACCAACACGGCGTAGAGCTGTGGCAGCTTTTTACCGGATTTATTTATTTTAGCCATATTAGTATTTAGGTTCCTGAACGATTTTTTGGGTTGATCCGATTTTTTTCGGAGGCTGTCTCAAAAGTAAGGAACTGAAAAATAGTGCCAAATCATGTTTCGCCGCCCGCCCCAGCCCCTCTAGCTCCCCGAAGGGGAAAACCGGCCGGGCAGCGAAAAACAGAAGATTGTTGGGCTGCGAAGTTTTCATTTTATCTTTTGAGACAGCCTCTATTGGTAGCCTCTATGCGGCCAGGTGCTTATTTCCCGAGAAATGAAGCAACCGCATCATCCGTGGTCAGCGATCGGGAGAAGACATCGGAGACGACCCCCCAGAGGAATACTTTGAGATAGTCGAGCAGGCCTTCGGACCCAAAGGTGTCGCCGGCCTGAATGTAAATCTCGTTGAGGCCGAGCAGCAGCAGCACGATAAAGGTGGCCAACGTAACCAGGGGCCGGATAAAGCCATAGCGCACCCGAGCTGAAATCTTTACGCCGGAAAGGAGCTGCATGGCCTGGAAAAAGAACTTTTCCATCATGCCGGGTTCTTTGCCTTCCTGTTGTCCAGGGCCTTCCCCCTGCAGAGATTGGACCATTTTGGCAAACTGCCGTTTCATTGCTTCGGCAGCGGGCGCCGCCAACTCATCGAAGAAGCCTTTGCTC
Source organism: Lewinellaceae bacterium (assembly GCA_020636215.1). GTDB lineage: Bacteria > Bacteroidota > Bacteroidia > Chitinophagales > Saprospiraceae > JACJYE01. Next base: position 550,333 of record JACJYG010000008.1, on the reverse strand, counting down.
TTTTCCGCCTGGGCTGATATCATGTCGTCCAGTTTCTTCAACCCTTCCATAGCCTCCGTTTCTTTGCCGTCCAGGACCATATCGCGCACCAGGCGGAACTGCTGACTGGCCTGCTGTTTTTCTTCCGCGCTGGCCTCTGCTGTTTTAAATTGCTCTCCCATTCGTTCGAAGAGGGCCTCCAGTTCCCGGGCTTGTTGGATCTTTTTCTCCAGCGGGGGAAATTTATTTTCCACTTCCAGCTTGGCCTCATCGCTGAATACGCCGTTGATATCCGTTTCCAATCTCGATAATTCGTCCCAGAGCTGTTTCTGCGCCAGTTTGTCACTCAATAGCTCTACCTCTGCCCGCAGGGAAACAAGGCGGCGCATCAAGGCAATCTGCCCTTGTGCTTTATTCAGGTCTTTGATCAGGCGGCCCAGGAGGATACCCAGTAAAAGGGTCACAATTACCCAAAAAGAACCCGCTCGGGCAGATACGGTAAGGGGCAGCGACAGCGGCTCGGGGTAGTCCTTAAAGTAGACACGGAGTTCCCCTTGATATTGATCGGCCCTGAGCTTTTCTCCTTTATCGGGTTGGAAACGGAAGCTCAGCAGCTCGAGTTCATTGGCATGCAGGTTCTTATCGGCATTCTCCCAGTTGACGAAGGTTTCCGTAAGGGCGGCATGGGTGGTTTCCCCGATGAGAGCAAGCGAAAAACTATCCATCGTCACCGAAGTTGGCCCTTCGTTCTCAACCCGGAAGTTGATCCCTTCCTGGCGGATACTGGCGGGCAGAATGAAATTCAGCCAGGAAGGCGCCACTGTTTTCAGGCTGAGCGCCTGGCCGTTTTCCAGGATTTGTATCTGATCCTTCCGGTTCAGCCCTACAGTTACGGGAATTTCCCAATGGCAGCTCCCCCCCTTCTGACTGACCTCCAGCAAACCGGTATAGTCGCCTGGCATGCTGGCGCCTTCTACACTATACAATAGACTGCCCGTTTTCCCCGCTCCAATGGAAAGCGTCTGGGCCGAAAGGGAGATACGCTCATTAGGCAGCAATTGACCGCCGGCCTCATCTTCCAAGGGAGTGCTATTGACCTCTAAGGCTACCCCAGCCATGCTTTTTAACAGCAGCAGGCCCGAAAAATTTCCAGGTTGCCCATCCAACAAACCCTGGATATGAATGGGCCGGAAAGTCAACAGACTGTCACATTGGGCTATTGCGAATTGCCAACTTCCGAAAAAGAACAGAGTGGAGAACAGTAATTTCTGCATTTTTTATGGGTAGGGCCGGTGAAACAATTCGAAAAAATACAGAAAAATATGGACTTTATCCAGGGGCGGGAAGGGCATTTAATGATGGAGCGAAAGGCGGACGGGAAGAAAAATGTTCCTCTTTTGAACAGGAATTCAAAAAAATAGTAAATATGACAAAAAAAACAATATGTCATTATCCAGAAAAAACTTGCTGCGTGAATCAAAATCGACTGAAAATCAAGTCAATGTATTTATTTCGAAACTTAAAACCAATCCAGTAAATTACTGAATTGTACTTCTCTTGCCAATTCAAATGGGCCATCTTTGTATTGTCAACGGAAGAGAAGTAGTTGGCAAGGTTATTCAGAAGAGAATAATTCAACGACTCACTGCTAACAAAAAAAAATTGCAAATGCCTTTGGAAGGCGCCTGCAATTTTGAAGTAGGAAATAATCCCACGAATGCAATTTATAATCTCATGAAAGATTTTTGAGGATGTTAAAGAATATCCTCAGTTTTGGTATGTAGATAGCCTCTCAAAGCTCTTTTGGAACCGGTTAACATTGTTAACCGGTTTTTTTTATTTATATCAATTACAAAGATACTGTTTTTTTTTTCTCTGGGAAAAAATATCGCACTTTATTAACAATGAATAGTACAGTTTACGGAAGAAAGAGAGGAAGGTTACAAATTATCAGAAAAAAGATATTTTTTTTTCTTTAACTTCAAAGAAATCCCCGCCTGCTTAGTCTACCGAAAGCTCTCATTGATCTCATCCAGCAATTTGGCGCCAGGGTTGAGATCTTCTTCCTGCAAAGTATTGAGCGCCTGAGGCACCGTTTGTTCCAGGTCGTGCAGGCCCTGGCTTTCCGGGTCGATATAGAGCAGGCCCGTGAGTATCTCTCCTTTTATTTTGGACTCCTGCAATCGCGTAACGGCTGAATTCCGGTCGGTGGGATCCCAGTGCGGCGCCAGCTTGTGCAGTTGGATAACCGAGCCATCGTGCAGTTCTACAGAGGCAGAATGGCCCGGATGATAGTCCACTCGAATCTCCTCTTTGTGGGGTACGAAGTCTATGGTGGCGGTAGCCTCCAGATGCGCGCGCACATAATCATAAGACTTGGTCGACTTCGATTGGTTGTTGAAGGTAACACAAGGAGAAATGACATCCAGCAATGCAAACCCAGGATGCGACATGGCCGCTTTGATCAGCGGCACCAGTTGTGTTTTATCCCCGGAAAAACTTCGGCCCACAAAAGTAGCGCCCAGTTCCAGCGCCAGCCCCACCAAATCGATAGAAGGAAAAGGGTTGACAGAGCCGGTCTTGCTCTGAGCACCCAGATCTGCAGTAGCCGAGTGCTGCCCCTTGGTCAGGCCATAACAACCATTATTCATCACGATATATACCATGTTGACATTGCGCCGTACAGCGTGCACGAACTGGCCCATTCCGATGGACGCCGAATCGCCATCGCCCGAAACACCAAGATAGATCAGCTCCCGGTTGGCAAGATAAGCACCGGTAGCGATTGACGGCATTCGCCCGTGGACCGTATTGAATCCATGAGAGTTGCTAAGGAAATAGGTCGGCGTCTTAGACGAACAGCCGATACCGGACAGCTTGGCCAGGCGATGCGGTTCAATGGATAACTCGTAACAGGCCTGAACAATGGCCCCACTGATGGAGTCGTGTCCACAGCCTGCACAAAGGGTGGAGATAGCGCCTTCATAATCGGCCTTGGCATATCCAATTTTATTCTTTGGCAGTTCAGGATGCCGGAACCTGGGCTTTATGTAAGTCATCTTTTCTTGTTTCGGAATTGAAAGTTTTGGCAATCTGTTGTTCGATCGTATCGGCTGGAATAGGCTTGCCGTCGTAATTGAGGATCGGGATGAGCTGCTTCGGCGCTACTTCCAGCTCGTTGACCAAAAGGCTACGCATTTGCGCATCCCGGTTCTGTTCAATGACGAACACCTTTTCATGTTGTTCGATAAACTGCAGGACTGTTTCGTTGAACGGGAAACTGCGTATCCGCATGGCGTCCAATTCGACCCCCTTTTCCCGTAGCAGATCCATGGCTTCCAGCGCAGCATAGGTGGTGGTGCCGAAGAATATTATTCCATAGGCGTTACGGTTTTCGCTCTGATACAGCTCAGGAGGAGGAACCGCTTGCTTGGCCGTTTCCCATTTCCGGGCCAGCCGGTCCACATTGCGCACATAAGCATCTCCGTTTTCGGTATACTTGGCATATTCATCCTTGGAGGTGCCCCGGGTGAAGTAGGACCCTTTGGTGGGATGTGTACCCGGTATCGTCCGGTAACAGATCCCGTCACCATCGACGTCCAGGTAGCGGCCGAATCTTTCGAGTTTTTCCAGCTCTTCGGCGCTGAGCACCTTACCCCGGTCGTAGCGGCGGCTGTCGTCCCATGCGAGAGGCGGCGACATGTGTTCGTTCATGCCCAGGTCTAAGTCCGACATAACGAGAATCGGCGTTTGAAAGCGGTCGGCCAGGTCAAAGGCAGAGGCAGTAAGTTCGAAACACTCGGCGGGAGTGCTGGGAAAGAGCAGGATATGCTTCGTATCGCCATGGGAGGCATAGGCGCTGGAAAGGATGTCCGGTTGCTGCGTCCGGGTAGGCATCCCGGTAGACGGCCCTCCCCGCTGCACATTGATCAGTACGGCGGGTATTTCCGCGAAATAGGCCAGCCCCAGAAATTCGCTCATCAGGGAGACCCCCGGGCCGCTGGTGGCGGTAAAGGAGCGGGCGCCGTTCCAGGTGGCGCCAATGACAACCCCCATGGCGGCCAGCTCGTCTTCGGCCTGTACTATGGCGAACTTCCGTTTTCCGGTTTCAGGGTCTATCCGCAGTTTGCTGACATACTTGCCAAATGCACTGACAACAGAGGTTGAAGGTGTAATAGGATACCAGGCCGCAACCGTAGCGCCACCATATATAGCACCCAACGCGCAGGCAGTGTTCCCGTCGATCAGAATGCTGTCCTTTACACTGTCCCTTCTCTCCAGGCGGATATCCAGAGGGTAGTCATAATGTTTGTGGATAAAATGCAGCCCCAGCTCCAGTGCCTTGATATTGGGCGCAATCAACTTTTCCTTCTTTTTGAACTGGTCGCGGATAATGCCGGCCAGTACTTCGAATTCTATATCCAGTAAAGCCGATAAGGCGCCGACATAAACGACGTTTTTGAACAACTGCCGCTGCCGGGGGTCGCTATACTGGTGCATCACCATATCCGTCATCGGTATACCGATATAGTGGATATCTTCGCGGATGAACTGGGGGTGCAGCTTTTTGGTGTTGTCGTACAGAAAATAGCCTCCGGGCTTGACCGAAGCCACATCTTCCGCCATGCTTTGGGGGTTGACACACACCATCAGGTCGATACCTTCCCGCCGGCCCAAATAGCCCTTCTCACTGATCCGGACTTCGTACCAGGTGGGCAGCCCCTGTATATTGGATGGGAAAATATTCTTGGGCGACATCGGTATGCCCATCCGGAAAATGGCCTTGGCAAACATGTTATTGGCGCTGGCGGAACCAGTGCCATTTACATTGGCGAAGCGAACCACAAAATCATTCACAGCATTGAGTTGTTCCATATCGGCGCGGCTTTTGTCACTTGGTACAAATATTTCTGCATATCCCAGGCTGCGGTTGGGCAGCGTTCTGCACAAAGGCCGCAATGCAAACAGACGTCCTCGTCCTTGATCATCACGCGGCCGGTAGGAAGGTCTTCCGAAACGTAAAGGTCCTGAGTGGTATTATGGGCCGGGGCGCTCAGGTGTTGTCGCAGTTCGGCTTCTTCATCATTGGTGGTGAAGGTGATGCAGGAAGTAGGGCAAATATCCACACATGCATCGCATTCAATACAACGGCTGGTATTGAAAACGGTCTGTACATCACAGTTGAGGCATCGCTGCGCTTCTTTGAAGCCGGTAGGCTGGTCGAAACCCAATTCCACCTCCATGGTCCGGTCCTTCAACGCCAGTTGTTTGTCGACATGAGGCACCAGATAGCGCGCGTCGATCACTACCGGGCTGTCGTAGGCCCATTCGTGGATGCCCATTTTTTGGCTGACCAGGTTAGTCATGGGGGCCGGCCGGTTGTAAACGGATTCTCCGCGGCAGAACAGGTCGATAGAGATGGCGGCCTGATGCCCGTGGGCCACTGCGGTGATGATGTTCTTGGGGCCAAAAGCAGCGTCGCCGCCAAAGAAGACGCGGTCGAGCGTCGATTGGAAGGTGATCTTATCCACTACCGGAAGGTCCCAGTTTCCGAATTTGATGCCCAGGTCCCGCTCGATCCAGGGGAAGGCGTTATCCTGGCCGATAGCAATGAGTACGTCGTCGGCTTCCAGAAATACGTCCGGTTCTCCGGTTGGAATAAGGGTCCGTTTGCCTTTCTCATCGTAGATAGCGGCCACTTTTTCAAAAACGATCCCCTTCAGTTTGCCGTTTTCCACCACAAATTTTTTGGGAGGCATATTGTTGAGGATGGGGATGTCTTCCCGTTGCGCATCTTCGATCTCCCAGGGAGAGGCTTTCATGTCGCGGAAGGGGCTGCGCACCACGACGGTCACCTGCTCACCGCCCAGGCGGCGGGCAGTGCGACAGCAGTCCATAGCCGTATTGCCGCCACCCAATACCAGCACTTTTTTGCCGATTTTAGTGGTATGGCCGAAAGCCACGCTGGCCAGCCATTCGATTCCGAGATGAATATTTTCTTTGGTATCCCAGCGGCCGGGTAGTTTGGGCAGGTCGCCGCCCCGGGGGGCGCCTGTTCCTACAAATATGGCGTCATAGTCCTTTTCCAGCATATCCTTCATACTGGATACAAAGGTATTGAGATGCGTGTGGACGCCCATATCCAGTACATAATCCACCTCTTCGGCTAAAACGGATTCCGGCAATCGAAAGGCGGGAATCTGACTACGCATCATACCCCCACCGGCTTTCTGGTCATCGTAGAGATGGATCTCATACCCCAGGGGCGCCAGGTCACGGGCAACAGTCAGGGAGGCAGGCCCCCCGCCGATAAGTGCGATTTTTTTGCCATTCTTTTCCTTGGGAACAGCGGGCATGAGGGAACGTACCTCGCCTTTGTTGTCGGCAGCCACGCGTTTCAAGCGGCAGATAGCCACGGGTTCTTCCTCTATCCGCCCTCGGCGGCAGGCCGGCTCACAGGGCCGGTCGCAGGTACGGCCCAGGATGCCAGGAAACACATTGGATTCCCAGTTGACCATGTAGGCTTCCGTGTATCGCTCGGCAGCGATCAGGCGAATGTATTCCGGCACCGGCGTATGCGCGGGGCAGGCGTACTGGCAATCCACTACTTTATGGAAATACTCCGGGTCTTTAATATTGGTCGGTTTCAAAATCTGCTAGTGTTTTTCAGATATCCAATCATCAAAAATAATGCGGGGCAACAAAAATGTAAAATTTTAATTAATCAGGAGTGATTTTAATGGAAATATTGTTTTGAAAAAACTTAAGCGTGTCGGCATTCAATTGCCGGACTGCCGGAGGCGCAAGGGCCAGGCTCTGGCATTGATTGAATTCTATAAAAGACAGCAGGCATTCCGCAAAAGCAGCTTCTATTTCCTCCCGTTTGGCTTTTCCGGATTCCCATCCCAACTTATTGAGGCAAAAAGTCCCGGTTTTACGGTTGGCTTTGGCGTCGATATGGCCGACGAAACAATCGCCCCATAACAAAGGAAGGCTGAAGTAGCCAAATTTTCTTTTGCTGGCGGGCGCCTTCCTTTCCACTTAGAAGGGGCGCGCCACCTAGCAGTTGGCTGTTTACCGCCAGCGCCCGTGCTTCTTGTATGCTGATTGTAAGGAATTTAGGCATAAACAGTAAGATATGCTATTCCGGGGTTTTGGACAACTACGCCTAAAATTTATTAAAAAGGGCTAATTCAATGAGGGCTACTCATGGAGGTCTGGCACTTTTTTTTTAAATTTAGCGTGCAGAATTTTAGCCTCAGCCTTTTCCAGGCATCGTTATACCTAAATGGCCAGCAAGCTTCAAGCCTGCTGTTCATTTCAAGCCTCATCCACCTCCACATCAAGCTTAATAGAGTCATCATTCTTGTTGAACCATACAATTGCTATATTATGAAAATCCCTTCTGAAGAACAATCACCCAGGAAAGAGAAAAAGGGCGTTTCCAGGCGCACCTTCCTGAGGGGCGCCGGCCTGACTACAGCCGGCACGGTTGCCCTGAGCGCCGGGCTGCTGAGCTTCAAACTGGAAGAAAGCACTACTCCGCCTGCCATTCTCGGGCCGGGGGAAGCGGAAGTACAGTTCGTGGTGAATGGGCAGGCCCGTTCGGTCTGGGTTGAGCCACGCACCACGCTGGCGGAAGCCCTGCGCGACCATCTAAGCCTGACCGGCACCAAGGTCGTCTGCGACCGGGGTTCCTGTTCGGCCTGCACCGTCTGGCTTGACGGTAAACCAGTCAACTCCTGTATGACCCTGGCCGTGGATGTCGCCGGCCGGGAAGTCACTACTGTTGAAGGCCTGGCCCAGGGCGGCGCCCTCCATCCAGTGCAGGAAGCTTTCATCGAACACGATGCCAGCATGTGCGGATTCTGTACCCCCGGTATGGTGATGAGCTGCGCCGCGCTGCTGAAACGCAACGCCAATCCAACCTTGGAGGATGTGAAATCAGCTACCAGCGGTAACCTTTGCCGTTGCGGCACCTATCCCAAAGTTTTTGAGGCCACCCTGGCCGCGGCGAAAAAGATGAAACAATAAGTGCAAATTCAACCCGCGCTTTATTTCTAAGCACTAATGCCCGGCTCCTGGGCCGGGAAACTAAAAAATCGAATTATGGCCAATCCTAATCATAAAAAGGCCCTGAATACCAAAAAACTCAAGCTACCTTTTGGTATTCCGGGACACAACCTCACCGAGATCGAACGGGAGGTTTCTGTTGACGAACCATCTGCGCTGCCTGTCAACGAAAAGCTCCGTGTGGTGGGCCAACGCACCACAAGGGTAGACGCATTACAAAAGGTAACCGGCGCCGCCAAATACTCGGCAGATATACAATTACCGGGCATGTTGTATGGCAAGTTCCTGCGTTCGCCCTATCCGCACGCCCGCATCAAGTCGCTCGACGTTTCGGCAGCCCGGAAATACCCGGGGGTATATGCAGTCATCGTCCAGGGAGTGGAGGGTGAACAAAAAGATACCTTCAGTGGAGAAAAATTGCCGGTGCTCCGTTACGCCGGCCAGCCGATCGCTGCTGTTGCCGCCGAATCGATGAATATCGCCAAAGAAGCGGTTCGCCTGATCAAGGCGGAATACGAGCCAATGCCTTTTGTCGTCGAACTCGATGAAGCCCGCAAACCGAACGCTCCCCTCGTGTACGAAGAAGTCATCGAAGATAAAGGCAATGCTGGTGATGTCGGCGTCAAAGCAGCTGAAGAGCAAAAAGGCAATCTCCGCGGCCCCACTACCAGCAGCTTCGTCGGCGGCCCCCGCGGTGACATGGAAAAGGGTTTCGCCGAAGCGGAGGTCATCATAGAACACGAATACCGGACCCAGGTACAAACCCACTGTTGCCTGGAAACCCACGGCCTGGTGGCCGACTGGAAAAGCGACATGCTGACCGTTTACGCCTCCACTCAGGGCACCAAGGATGTCCGCGATGAACTGGCGGAACTGTTTGGCCTGCCCACTAGTAAAGTGCGGGTGATCACCGAATTCATGGGCGGAGGTTTCGGTTCCAAATTTGGCCCCGGCCATGCCGGCGTGGCGGCCACCTGGCTCTCCAAGCTATCTGGCCAGCCGGTGAAACTGATGCTGGACCGGGAAGAGGAACAGATCTCCGCCGGCAATCGCCCCAATTCTCATCAATTCCTGAAAGTTGGCGCTAAAAAAGATGGCACACTGACCGCCATCGACTTGTTATCATACGGCACCGCTGGTGTCGGCCTGGGCGCCGGCGTCGGCCGGGTAGCGCAGGATATGTACGTCTGCCCGAATTTCAAAATGGCCCAGTACGATGTATTTACCCACGCCGGCCCGGGGGCGGCCTTCCGCGCACCGGGGAATGTGCAAGGGGCTTTCGCTATGGAATCTCTCATCGATGAACTGGCGGAAAAACTGGATATGGACCCGCTCGAATTGCGGGAAAAAATTGACGCCAGTGAGATCCGTAAGGTTCAGCGCAAGCGCGGCGCCGAAAAATTCGGTTGGAAACGCAAGAAAGCAGGCTCCGACCCCGGCCCGGTTAAGCGCGGCATCGGTGTGGCGCAGGCTACCTGGCCCCGCTTCGTGGATATGGACAGTTCGGTTATGATCCGCATCAACAAGGGCGGTTCGGTAGAGGTCATGTCTGGAGTTCAGGACATTGGAACCGGTACTAAAACGATCCTCGCGCAGGTAGCGGCGGAAGAGCTTGGCCTGCAGGCCAAGGACATCACTATTAAGATTGGCGACACTACCTATCCCGATGCTTTGGGCTCAGGCGGCAGTATGACGGCGGAAGCTATCACCCCTGCCTGCCGCAATGCCGCCTACCAGGCCAAGAGGAAACTCATGGAATCCCTGGCCGGCGCCTGGGAAGTAGACATAGAAGATATCGAACTGAAAAATGGCGAAGTCTTTGCCAAATCTGATGCCTCCAAAAAGGTGTCCTTTGCCGACGCGACCAAGCGGATGCCAACCAGCCAGATACTGACAACGGCCAGCCGCACAGCTAATTATGGCGGCTTTGAATCCGGCCAGTGGCTCGGCCATGGACGGCTCGGGGCGGCGCAATTTGTAGAGGTGTCTGTAGATACCGAAACCGGTTTTATTAAGGTGGAGCGAGTCGTTGCCGCTCATAGTTGTGGCCGGCCGATCAACCCGCTACAGATCGAAAGCCAGATCAACGGAGGGGTGATCATGGGAGTTGGTTATGCCTTGTACGAAGACCGCGTGATGGATCTCAATACCGGACACATGGTCAATACCGGGCTTGACACTTATAAGCTGCCCTATGCTAAGGAGATCCCACAAATAGAGACGGTCATCATTGAGCATTACGATGCGCATTCCAGCACCGACGCCTCCGGCATCGGCGAGCCGGCAAACATCGCTACGGCGGCGGCTATTGCCAATGCCGTGTACAACGCCATTGGCGTGCGTATTTACGAACTGCCTATCACGCCGCAGAAAGTGCTGGCGGCCCTGGGCAACATTTAATCCTTTTGTCAAACCGCAAAAATCAGATCAGAATATGAATCGATTTGAATATGTCCAGGCGCCGAGTTTAAAAGATGCCATCAATATGATGAACAGCACGGTGCCGGAAGCCCTCCTCCAGAAAGCGGCTTCCTCTGCCCATGTGGTGAAAGCCGGCGGGACCGACCTGCTGGACCTCATCAAGGAGGGCCTTGTTGAACCCGGCAGGGTGATCGACCTGAGCAAAATCCCCGGGCTGGATAAATTGTCGTACGACAACAAAACCGGGCTGCAATTTGGGCCCTTGGTGACGATTGCCGGCCTGGAGGAAAGCGCCGAGGTAAAAAAGAATTACCGGGCCCTCTACGAATCAGCGGCTCATGCCGCCACGCCGCAGTTGCGCAATATGGCCACCATGGGTGGCAACCTGATGCAGCGCCCCCGTTGCTGGTACTTCCGCAGCAGTGCGCACAAGTGCCGTAAAAAAGGAGGCTATACCTGCTACGCGCAGATCGGGCAAAACCAGTTCCACGGCATTTTCGACACCAATATTTGTCCCTGCGTGCATCCGTCTTCCCTCGCCACTGCGCTGCTGGCCTTTGATGGCAAAGTGGAATTGACCGGGCCGGAGGGCAAGCGGGTGGTGCCCCTGTCCGAATTCTTCACGCCTTCTGAAGATAAGGTGACCCAGGAGAACGTCGCCGGTAGCAAAGAGATCATCACCAACATCATGCTGCCTCCGGTGGACGCCAACACCCGCTCTGCTTACTTCAAAATGGGACAGCGGGAAAGCTACGACTGGAGCATCGCCGATGTGGCCGTGGTGTTGAAAATGGACGGCAAGAAATGTACGGACGCCCGCATCGTCTTTGGCGCCGCATCCTCTGTCCCGCTGCGCCGGGAGGCTGCCGAAGCAATCCTCAAAGGCAAAGTGGTCACCGAAAAACTGGCCCTGGAAGCGGCCATGAAATCGGTGGAAGGCGCTACACCGCTAAAGCACAATGCGTACAAGGTGAAGCTGTTTGAAAACCTGACGAAGCGGGTGATCATGCAGGCGGTTGCCTAGGGGTTCTCGGATATGGCTGTGTTGTCATATTGTAATGTTGTTGGCTTTATGGCCTCTTCAACGATTTAAGTATAATAGGTTAGCCGCAGGGCGGGCAAATGAGCGCCTTGCGGCTCTTTTTATTCACTGATTATGGACGAAACAAAAGCTTACTGCCGCTACCTGCGGGCAAAGAACGCTTTCGGCACTATGGAAGGCGGCGGCCGCCCTTTCCTGCCGGAAGACCCCGGCACGACCACTTACTGGTGTATTCGGACCATGGGCCCCGCCGGCCCGGACGGGCGGCTGGCGCATATCTCTACCTGCACTCAGGCGGAGCGGCCGTGTTATAAGAAAACAGAAGAGGAGACAAAGGGTGGAGAAGGGGCATAAAAAGTATCAGATTATGAAAATAGCTGTCGGCAGCGACATGAAAACCCACCTGGCGGAAACCGTGGTGGAAGAACTGAAAAAACGGGGCCACGAGCTAACTGTCTTTGGCGCCCTGGTGGCTACGCCGGCGCCCTGGACAAAAGTGGCCATCGAGGTAGCCGAAAAAGTGGCCGCCGGGCAATTCGATCAGGCGGTATTATTCTGCTGGACAGGCACCGGCATTAGCCTGGCGGCCAACAAGGTGAAGGGCATCCGCGCTGCTCTGTGCGGCGATGCGCAGACTGCCGCCGGAGCCCGCAAATGGAACGACGCCAACATCCTTTGCATGAGCCTGCGAGCCACATCCGAAGAAGTGGCTAAAGAAATGCTGGACGCCTGGTTCAGCAACGCGCCCAGTGCAGATGAAGAGGATTTGGCTTGTTTGCGATATCTGGAAGAATGGGAGGCGGAGCAATAATTGCATCAGGGAAGGTGAGACCGCGCCTGTACTTGATTAATCTATGCCTGCTACATAAGTCGCAGGGGTTCTTTAACCCCGTTTAATTCGCCTTGTGTTTTTCCTCCCCGCAACCCCATCAACCCCAATACCGGCCCCATGCCCAATACGACATAGATATACATCGGATCCATGGAATCCCGCAAAATATTGAGCAGCTGAATACTGACGATCGTAATAGCAAACCCGATACAATTTACAATGGTAAGGGCCGTTCCTTTTGATTCCGCCGATGCGTTTTGGGCCACCAAAGTGGAAAACAAGGGCGAATCTGCGATCACCACCATGCCCCAGAAAAGGAGAAAGCCGATCAGGATGGCTTTCGAATCGATAAAGAAAATCAATGGGGAGAGCAGACAGCACAGGCCGGATAGCAGTAAGGCAATGGAGGCTGTTCTTTTCGTTCCCAGGCTTTGGGAAAGGTACCCGCCCAGCACACAGGCCAGGCCGCCGATGCCGATGATCAGAAAAGACAAGATTGGAACGTTGAGCTCCGTTTGTGGGTGGAGGGAAGCGTAGGCCGCCAGCATGACCGGCACAAAAGCCCAAAAGGCATATAGTTCCCACATATGCCCAAAATAGCCGAAGGCGGCGGAGCGGAAGGCGCGGTTTTCAAAAACCTTGAAAAAGGCGGACAGGTCTGGTTTCTGGCTGGATTTTCTGAAGGGGCCGTCGGGCACCAGCAGCAGCATAGATAGCCCACCCAACACGGCCAGCATAGAAGTGATTGCTAATACCAAACGCCAGGGAAGGCCGGTGGTGACCCCTTTTAACAAATGTGGAAATGCGGTGCCCACCACCAGTGCGCCTACTAAAAACCCCAGAGACTTCCCCAGCCCCTTGTCAAAATAGTCGGCAGCGATCTTCATCCCGACGGGGTAAATGCCCGCCAGGAAAAAGCCCGTCAGGAAGCGGAGCGCCAGCAGGCTGGCCAGGCTATTCCCTTCCAATATGATAGCCAGGTTGAACAGCGCGCCAATGAGCGCACTGACGAAGAAAACCTTTGAGGGAGAGAAACGGTCTGCGATCGTGAGCACCGCAAAGGCCAGCGTACCGGAAATAAACCCGAATTGCACGGCGGAAGTAAAATGGGCCAGGACGCTGTCTTCCAGGCTGAAATCCCGGATCAAGTCGCCCATCACGCCATTGCCGGCGAACCAGAGGGAGGTGCAGCAAAACTGGGAAATAACGATTACCGGTAGTATCCATTTCGGGTTTTTCATGATAATGTGTAATAGCCAATATTGTTACTTGGTTGTTTCCCCACCCATTTGTGTTAAAACGCTGTCGATCGGTTCCCACAGTTCAATTTTGTTCCCTTCAGGGTCCATGATATGAACGAACTTTCCATAATCCACTGTTTCAATTTCGTCTACTATTACCACCCCATTCTCTTTTAATTTCCTGACCAACCCTTCTATATTCTGTACCCTGTAATTGATCATGAATTCCTTCTTGGACGGCTCGAAATAATCCGTCTCTTCCTTAAATGGGCTCCATATCAGGTAATTGATTTCCTCCGGCCGGTCGGCATTTCGGAATTCGAATGGGGAACCATAATCGCCAATGGCCAGGCCTAAGTTGGCGCCGTACCATTCCTTTGTTTCCTGAGGATTTTTAGCGCGGAAGAAAATGCCGCCGATCCCGATTACTTTTGGGATCGTATCGTTGCTGACCGTTTTCTGTTTTTCCCTATTTTCTTCCCTCGGCGGAGTTTCGGTATTACAACTTGCCATCAAAATTGCCAGGAGTAGGATTGGAATCGTTTTTTTCATTTTTCTTGGTTTTTTATCCGCACTTAATTTACAGGCCAATCAGTTACTCCGGTAAAGCCGGGCCTCCCAAGGGCCTAGATTTAAGGTTTCGGAATCTATTATCTCCTTTCCAACCGATTGATTAGCAACTCCAACTAACCACCCACACATTCCCCCTTCTACCTAGCTCCCATTGCGTTAACATCCTCAATATAGTACTTTGCTAAAAGCTTGTTCAAAATATTTTCACAGCCCTAAAAACCCCACCATCCACTCCGCCACCACCAATTCATCCGTATTCAGCTCCAGGCTTTCCATTCCCGCTCGGGCCTTCTCTTCCCCCACAACATGTCACCCCTTCAGGGTTTTCTGCCTTGTTTTGGCTTTTTTTTAATCATCTCACCCCTTCGGGGTTGGCATTTCCTCGGAGCCTGTGCCTGGAGTCCGCGTTTAGCTCCTAATTCGCATGACGCTTCTTTTATATTCAAAAAAAAATCGAGTGCAGTCTACCAAATAGATTTGATACAACTACACCCGATTTTTTCTACTTGCTAATTAGTACGACAGTCTGCTACTAATCAGTAGGGCAGTCAATTTTATTTTTCCTCCCTAAGGTCGTTCCAAATATAGTATAAGTGCAGTTGGTTGGCCCTTTTTCGACTTTATTTATGGCTTCCCCCCATGGATCCCAAACCAGTCCTGTTGCTGCTTCTCCTTTTATATTAATATTCACAGCGTCTCCAGGTAAGGTGAGTGTTTCAGTATAGCCACTAGTCTTTTCTCCCGACTTCCATTCTTTATTCACATATTTCCCTTGTGCATCTGGCTCTTGCCAGGTTACAGTGAATCGGCCAACATATGCTCCGTTGTGTACCAACTTAATAAAGGCATTTGCGTATTCAGTGCAGTCCGTCTCAACATACTCTAAAGAAGAGTTTACACTTGCTGTTACGTTATCTTTTAAGAAAGCTACTGTATAAGCAATAGGGACACCAGGGTTATCTTTGCGATATACTGCATCTTTTTGAATAATCGTATTTAACCCTGACAAATCCGTCCCATCCGATAAATTTTTTGAAACCGTTTCGCCATTACCTCCAACACTGTAAATAGTAAATGACGAATTTTCTAAAACACTCGCATATTTCGATTTCAGGTCAGCATTAAGAACAGTGCCCGGATTGACTGCATATTTCAAGGCAGCTTCAAGATCCACCTCTAGGGTTTTTTTCGAAGTTTCCATTCTCACCATTATGGTTCTTCCATAATCCACAGACCTTACGTATGCCGGAGGGCTTTTTGCGTTCATTACCCGCTCAATATCAGAAAGCGATACCGAAGGGTCAAAAACATCAGCTGGTTTTTCTGGAGTATCCATGGTAATGGAATAAAAGACTTGTTGAAAAAAAGCAACTGTCACCTCATTCTGTGAGCTTGTATTAACTTTAGTCGCTGCTGCAACAGAGTTACTTGCCCAATCCAACCTAAATCCCAGATCCAGTGCCAATTGTTCAGAAGAGTATGCTTTTTCAAATGATTTGATTGAATGATCAGCATTTACCCATCCTTCAGATGCTGGATTTTTATTCCACTCTATTAATATATCATTGATCGCCGTTTGAATACTTGAATTTGTTGGGTTGTCAATAACTTTAGTGCCATTTTGGCTTAAACCAGGCAGATCTACGCGTAAGGTAATATTCGACTTTTTTAGGGTGATCGGGGTTGGCAAACCCTCTGCCAACTTTCTATCAGCAAGAATTAAAGCGCCTGGATAAATGACCCCGGAGTTTGGTTTTAAAATGGAAATATTATCCATTTTTTTATCTAATTTCACAGGCCTTTTCCGGCAAATGATAACTGAATTCCCTATCGAATCTCGAGTTTTACGCTCTCCTGTAGGGATAGCTTCGCTGCTTCCGGCTTCATTTGTGGACAATAACTCTCGTGCATCATAATTCAGACTATATATGTATTTATTAATGCTTTCGCTCGCTGATGCGGGCGGAGGAGTATTTACCGGGGGCGTGTTTACTGTTGGATTGGCCCCATCGGCCAGTGTTCCGTATATTTCTATCTCCGGGACAGACATATAATTGTTGCCTTCTAAAAACAGCCGAACATAACGCCCTGTCACATTTCCGGAATAGGCGCCAGATCCATTTTCTCCTGACGGAGCAGGTTGCTTCGCTGTAAAAACAGTGCCCCCGTTATTCCCCGTAAAAGGTTTGTCAGAAACCAGGATAGTAAAATTGGCCAATCGGTCAGGGCAGCAATTGATTCGATTATACAACTTGATTGCTCTGATGTTGTAGGTGCCCGTTAAATCCACTTCCCACCAAGGGTTATCTTGTTTTTCCGTGCACATAATATATTCACCGCCCTTGTTCTGTCCATTTATTTTCCCATCATTCGCAAAACTAGGCCCATATTTATCCGTTTGATTGAAATAGGTGCTGGACTGTCTGGCAGGTTTGTTCAGGGCAATATTGGTTTGTGTTACTGGTTCATCAGGAATTGCACCTGCGCTACTTTCAAGAACTGAATATTTTTCTACTCCGCCCAAAAGCACTTTCTTAGTCCAAAGATTTATAGTAACGGCCTGATCTGCATCATCTTCCTTAAGATAGATTGACCATTGATCTCGATTCAACTCCTCATAAGAAGTGGTTTGACCTCCTACAGCACTTTTCCAAAGGCCATGGGTTACTTCTTCGAAATTGCCAACTGAAGTTGTTGAACCAATAGTAGCAATTTCTAATGATTGTACATATGGCGCTTCAAGTTGTGTGCTGGCCTGCCCATATATATATGATATAGAGGAAGCCATCAATAACCATACTAATAAACTAAATAGATTTTTCATTGTATTTTTTTTGGTCTTGTATCCTTGGATACTAAATGGTGTGAAATTTAAAAAGCAATACATAATGAGGTTGGAAATGATTTTAAACTACGCTCAAACAACCTAATACTATCTTCCTGAAATAGCGTTACAATTAGGCCCTGAATAGCCGCGATAATTATTAATAGCAAGTCGAGAATATGAATCGTTAATGGGCAATTTAGTGTCTAAGTATCCTAAAACGCTGAACATAAACAATTCTGCCACAAATGCTTTTCTTGACTTTTCTGCATTATCTCCTATTAAATAAGCAAATGATTCTTTTGGATAATTTAATGCCTGGCCTCCACTATTAAATGGGCTTGCAGGATTCCAATAGTTATCTTCTCCTATAGTTTGTTCGTGCAAAATCCGCCCAATTCCATGGATTAGCCGGCCAATAAGATATGATTGTTGTTGTAAGTTATTGGGTTTTAGATGCGTCACAATTCTATTTACACGATTCCAGTTTGCATCATGTGTGTATGCCATAACTTTATGCACTTGAAGGCCATCGTATTTTTCTACAGTGGAGTTGACTGTTGGCGGGTAATTTATTGGAATGCCATTAACAAAATAGAATTCCAATGGAATATTGCCTAGAGGGGCTAAATCTACGTTAGCTTGAATTAATTGCAATAAAGCATTTTCAACTACTTTAATGTGATCGGTTAAAATTGTATTCGCGACTTTACCCTCAGCTTTAATTCTATAGGAAACGCCTTGAAAATTTCGCAAATTACTAATTCTCCATTTCGTATTACTATCAGGTTGGGGGGCTACATAATTAAAAGAAGCCTCTTGTTCAGGCCCATTAAAATAAGGTTGCCCATAGACCAAGCCGAAGCAAAAAAATGCTATTGCTGCTAAAATTAAATTTTTCATAATTATTATTTTTAGAGTTAAGTGAGGTTGTATCTTTGGACGCAACCTGCCAATGAATAGCGTTTAAAAAATGTGCGATTTGAAAAGGAATGATCATGAATCTATTCGTTGTTGTAGAATTTCATGTATTTAGTTTTTATGGATAAAAAATGAGGTTTCGAAAACCTGTATTCTTAGTTCCAAATTTAGAGCAGCATTCAGCTTGAATTAGAGCAACTTTCCGAGTGGTAGGGATTCCCTCCCGAACGGTTAGGAAGAAAGGCTCAATGACATTTGATCAAATGCGCCTTATACGTTTTAGCACATTAGGCCTTAGTCTGCGGCTGATAGGGATTTTATGATTATGGATCATTAGATATTGTCCATGTTCTTGCAGGACATTAATTTCATGAAGATTCACCAAGAACGACCTGTGTACTCGAATAAACTGATTGTCAGGCAATTGATCTTCAATTATTTTCAGCGGCACCGTAAGCTGATACTTTTTTTCAGGTGTAGCTAACTGACAATGATTTCTGTTAGCTTCTACGAATAAAATATCCTTGATTTTTACTTTGATTAATTGATCTTTTTGATGAACAAACAGTCCATCCTCTGAGAGCGGTATTTGTTTTTCGTTGGCCCATCGTCCTTCTTTAGCCATTCGATCAAGCGCAGTTTCGACCCCACGTTGTAAGTCTTTTTTTTCAAAAGGTTTAGCAATGAAAGCATAGGGTTGGGTATCAATAACCCCTTTAAAGGTATCCTTATCCACCTTGGCGCTCAGGAGAACAACAGGGATTTGAAAACTTTCCATTATTGTACGGGCAGTTTTTAGTCCATCAATTTTTCCTTGTATTTCAATGCTCATTAAAACAATGTCCGGACGATTGGTTTCAAGGGTTTTTAGGGCATCTTCTGAGCGAGTACTAATTCCGATTACATCATAACCAAGCTTTGAAAATTGTAGCGACATATCTGCTGCGATAATCATTTGGCTTTCAATGATTAGTATTTTGGGTACTAGTTGTGTAAGCATAGCGATTGTTTTTTGCTTGTTTTCTGGGTTACACCGTAATCGATAATAGATTTTTGTGAAAGGAAAAGATTATCCTGCACTGCCAATTAATGTAAATGCAAAGTAGGTGGAATTGAAAAATGGGCCGGAGGTAACTTCCAGACGGCAGGATTCACTATCCGAATGGTAAAGATTTGTAGATCAGAAAAGCAATAGGAAAAGTATGGATCAAATCATTTTCAAGCGTTTTATCACTTCTTCTTTTGATCTCCTGGAGATGGGAACCTGATGGGATTGGATGATCAGATATTCGTGGTATTCACTAATCGCATCAATCTTCTTGAGATTGACGACAAATGAACGATGGACTCGTAAGAAATGATCGGCGGGCAATTGAGATTCAAGGTTTCTCAGGGGAACAGAGAGTAGATAGGTTTGTAATTCAGTGTGTATTTTGCAATAAGTCCTATCGGCTTCAGCATATAGAATTTCTGTGAGCAATACTTTGACCATTTGATCTTTGTGCCTGATAAAAAGGCGGTCATCCATTGCGGATACATGGTCAGTGGATTCCGGGGAGGGAGCTGATTCTTGTTCTATTGCGATACGTTGGAGCGTAAGCTTAAGGGTGCGTTCTAATTCGGACTTTTGGAAAGGCTTGGAAATGAACGCATAGGGTTTTGCTGTGAGGGCTCGCTGGAAAGTCGCGTCATCTGAATTAGAGGTCAGGAAAATTAGCGGCACCTGAAATTTTTTCAAAATAATCCGGGCTGCTTCTATACCATTCATTTTACCAGTCAATACAATATCCATCAGAATGATATCCGGCCGATTATTTTCAATGGTATTGAGTGCATCTTCTCCGCGTGTATTTATCCCAACGACTTCATAACCCATTTTGGTGAGCTGCATAGAAATATCTGCAGCAATAATCATATCGTCCTCTACCATCAGAATTTTCGGGGAAATATTTTCTGTCATATTAGCATTTTATTAAGCCACCGATTTCTCCTGTAGTGGAAACTTAATAATGGTGGATGTACCTCCCTGGGTCGATTTCTCTAATTTTCCTCCTAGTTGAGTAGTCAGTAATTGAACAAGCAAAGTGCCAAATCCTATTTCCTTTTTGACGGCGGTTTCGTCAATCATAGGCTGGCCATCATCGGTGACATTCAATTTCAGCAAACCATTTTTTTCTTGTGCCAAGGTAATTATTATTTGGCCTCTTCGCTTATTGGGAAAGGCATGTTTAATAGAGTTGGTGATCAGTTCATTGGTAATGAGTCCAATCGGAACAGCAGTATCGACGTCCAATTCAATCTCTGACATATCTATCTCGAGGGAAACATTTTCCGCCTTTTCTCCAAAACTATCTATGATCGTTTTTCCAATCGTTTCAAAATAGTCACGCATCTCAATAGCTGCGAGATTTTCTCCCTGATACAATTTTTGATGAAGCAAGGCCATAGAGGTAACGCGATTTTTACTTTCCTGTACTGCATCATAAGCGCTCTTATCGCTGATACTTTCTGATTGAAGGCTGAGTAAGCTGGAAATGGTCTGAAGATTGTTTTTTACCCGATGATGGATTTCCTTGAGCAGGAGTTCGTTTTCCTTATTCTTGATTTCTAATTGAGCGGTAATTTTTTTGTTTTTTCTAAAATTATAAAATAATGCAAAGAGCAACGTCGCCAGCAAGGCCATAACACCTAGCGTAAGGTTTTGGATTTTACTCTTTTGTGTTAATTGTTCTTCCTGCACTGCAAGAGCCTGATCTTTTTTCCCAGTCTCATATTTGACGGCCGTTTCGGTTTCCAGGGTTGCTATTTTTTCTTGGTACAATTTATCTTTTATAGTCATTGCTTTGTCCTGGTATTCCAATGCCTTTTTATAATTACCCATCAGTTCATAGCATTTTGCTATTTCCAGGTAAAGCGTTATACTATACTCCCCCTCCCCTCCTAGTTCTTCCACGAGTTGAGTAGCGGTTAGCAGATGTTCTAAAGCTTCTTCGTATCGCCCTAAATGGCGACAGGCAATTCCCATCTCAGCCCGCCAACCTCTTGATATTTCTGCGCCATAGTCCTCTACACTCATTTCCCATGTTTTGGTATAATCTGCCAGTGCCTGTTCATAATCTTGCCTAGTAATAGATAGGCTTCCACGAGCAGAATAAGCTCTCCCCTCAATATCTCGTCCTGAAAAACCTCGTTCTACAGCATCATCTGGCACCTTGGTTTCACACAATTCAATGCAATCTGTTGCCGCTTGATAGGCCTTGTCATATTGCCCAAGCATCGTATAGCTTTTAATGTATCTTAAATAGGTCATCGCCATGGCAATATAATCGTCCGCCTTTTTAAATAAGGCCATGGCTTTATCTGCATACTTGATGGATTGCTCCGGTTCCTCCATAGTAATAGCGAAAAGGGAAAGGCTTTGATAAGCTCTCGCAATTCCCGGTTCATCCCCCAGGGCTTCATATATATTTAAAGCACGGAACATACTCTCCTGTGCTTTTTTGTATTCAAGTATGCTTGAATAATCATAAGCCAGGAGGGTGCTATTCTGAGCTATTTTTCGCTGATTACCGGTTTTGAGATAATGCTCGACTGATTTTTCAGTATGATATAATATAGAGTCAAGCGGAAAAGCCTTTGTACTATCATGCCAGCCTCTAAGCAGTAAATGCGCCTCCGCTATTATAGAATCATTTTTCGTGAGGTAGGCCCTGCTAAGAGCTTGTAAGCCGATCTCATGGCCAACCGAATTATAAGTATCATTGACTATATATTCATTTTTTTTCATCCAGGAAAAGGAAGAATCAAGAGGCAAATCCCTGAGCGATTTGACTATTGGGTTGTCTTTTATTTCCGTTTGCGCAAAAAGTGAATTGGCCGATACGAAAAAAATTAGGCTTAAAATGAAGGCCAGGGATTGATTCCTGTTTACAACGCGAATTAGACTTTTCAGCATAAATAATGTCCCCCGATAGCTATTGATTTCTAAAAGCATGTATAAGTTTTAATGTTTACATTTAAAGTGGACGGGTTTATTTCATCAGTCGCTGCGCTCGTGTCACGTTAAAATTACCTTGAAAATCAAGGGATCAAGGGTGCTGTGACACACTTTAATGAACAACCTCTAACCTACGGCGACTAACCAAATCCCTTCCACCTAGACCCTATTGTGTTAATATCCTCAATATAGTACTTTACTAAATATTTTCACTGCCCTAAAAACCCCACCATCCACTCCGCCACCACCCGTTCATCCGTGGCCTGCCCCAGGCTTTCGATCCCTTTCATCGCCTTCTCCTCCCCGATCCGCTGCACCCGGTCCCGGATCAGCGCTTCCATATACGCTTTGGGGAATTCCGGATGCGCCTGTAGGCCCAGCATGCTGTCCCCTACCGAGAATATACCCACCGGGCAGTCGGCCGCGCTGGCCAGCACCCGGCTGTCGGGCGGGAGGCTTTGCACCTGGTCCTGGCAGGACATCAGCAGCTTTAGGCTAGGGAGCTTCTTAGGGTTAAAATCGGAAGGCGGAAGGCGGAAGGCGGAAACAGGGATCCCAGGTAACTCCTTCCGATTTCCCATTTCCGGCTTCCCACTTTTCCGCCAGGACGCCGAGGCATCCCGAGATGCACCTTCAGCCCCAAGGGAATTGGGGTTCTTGGGACGCATCCATTCTGCTGTTTCCAGAACGGCAAATTCATGTACGCCCACGCACCAGCCCACCGGCGCTTTGGCCACCTTTCCGCCCAGCGCCTCCGCCATCATCTGATGGCCGAAGCAGACCCCAACGAAAGGCTTTTTTGCCGCGTATAGTTCGTGGAAAAAAACCTTTAGCCGATGTATCCAGTCGATATCGTCGTACACCGAATATTTGGAGCCGGTGCAGAGGTAGCCGTCGCAGGCCTCCACGTTTTCGGGGAATTCACCGTTGCAGACGTCGTATGGCTTGAGCTGCAGGCCCGGCAAGATGGCGGCAAACATATCCCGGTAGTCGCCGGCGATGTGGCGGAATGGAGGGGCGACGTGGTCGCATTCGAGAAGGCCTATCTTCATGAGGTAATAGTGTTCAAAACAGAAATCATTAATTTTTAGCGATACTATTCCTGCCTATGGCAGGCAAGGATGCTCTTTTTAGCCCGCGCACGGGCTAAAAGGATGCTTCGGCCCTTTCCCGAAGTGACCCTTCCGGGAAGGCCGTTTGATACTATGGATGAGTGCTCCTATCAATAGCATCGACTTAGAGCTTGTTCAAATTTCGTTTTTGGAGATGAAAATTATTCATTTTTTGCTTAGACAAGGCGTCGAAATGGGAGCATACCCTTAGGTACGTGACCATTTCGACAACGCAGTATAAGCAAAAAAGGGACGTTTTCAGCCCGAAGGATGAAATTTGAACAAGCTCTAAGTATCAAACGCCCATGCAGGGCGCAGTATCAATCCCGCCCGTACGGACGGGATGAGCATCTCACTTGAGCATAAGGGCCACACGAAAATCGGAGATACCATATGTTTTGAGGGTTATTCATTCCACTGTCTTCAAATGAAACGACTTGGGCCGCGTCAGCGCTTCATAGCCCAGCACCGAAAGCGTACAGCCGCGGCCGGAATCCTTCACGCCCGTCCAGGCCAGGGCCGGGTCGAGGTAGTCGCAGCGGTTGAGGTAGCAGGTGCCGGTTTCGAGCTGATCACCGATGCGGATGGCTTCTTCTATTTCGCTTGACCAGACCGAAGCGGTCAGGCCATAGGGGCTGTCGTTCATCAGGCGGATGGCCTCGGCGTCGTCTTTTACGGACATGATGCCCACCACTGGGGCGAAGCTTTCTTCCACCATTACCTGCATGGAATGGTTCACATCGATCAGCACCTGCGGCGCCATATAGGGCGTGCCTTCCCGATGCGCCGGGAAAAGCGCCGGATCGATGAGTGCTTTGGCGCCTTTCTGCAGGGCTTCCTGTATCTGCGCCTGGGCAAAGGCGGCCGCCGAAGCCCGAACCATAGGGCCCAGGGTCGTTTCCTTCAGGAAGGGATTGCCCAGAATGTACTGCTTTGTCAATTCCACAAAGCCGTCCACAAAAGGCTTGAAAAGGCTTTCGTGCACATAAATGCGCTCGATGCCGCAGCAGGATTGGCCGGAGTTGAAAAAGGCGCCGTCCACCAGGTTTTCGATGGCGTATTCCAGATTGGCGTCAGGGCGGACGTAGGCGGGGTCTTTTCCCCCCAATTCCAGCCCCGCCGCCAGAAATCGCCGGCTAACGGCCTGCTGTATGGCCTGCCCCCCGCCAACGGAACCGGTAAAGGCCACATGCGCAATGCGGGCGTCGCCGATGATGCCGCTTACCTGCTCGTGCGACAGGTGCAGGTACTGAAATACGCCCTCCGGCAGTCCGGCGAATTCAAAAGCTGCTGCGTAGCGCTCGGCGCACAAAGGCGTCTGATGGGCATGCTTCAGGATCACCGTATTGCCCGCCATGATAGCCGGGATGACGGCGTTGACCGAGGTGAGGTAGGGGTAATTCCAGGGCGCCAGCACCAGCACCGTGCCCAGCGGCTCCCGGCGGATGAAGCGCCGGAAACCGGGCAAGGGGTCTGTGGGAATATCCGCCAGAGCCTTTTCGGCAATATCGATCATATAAAACGCCCGCTCCCGAAATCCCCGGTCGATCTCAAAGGGCGTGTAGCGGATGGGCCGGCCCATCTGCCAGCTCAACTCTTCGGCGATTTCCGCCGTATGGCCCAGAAAATACTGAACAGCGCGGCGGCAAAAGTCCGCCCTTTCGGCTACCGAAGTAGCTTTCCAGCTTCGCCGGGCTTTTGCCGCCCGGGCGAGTGCCTGCTCCATCTCGGATGCAGAGGCCAACGGCCGCTCCACATATACGGAGCCATCCACCGGGCTAATGACTTGGAAAATATCCTTCATGGTGATAAAAACTTTGCTAGGAGTATTTAATCAGGTGTGGCCAATCTTCGCAAACGGCCATCAAAGGAGCTTTGCTTTTGCCAACCTCCCCGAACACACAAACTTTACCCGGCCCCTTGGGACGGGACACGAACACACAAATACTTGAACACTTCCATTTGTTATTCCGGCGTCACATAAGCGGCTGTGATGCCCCCATCCACCATAAATTCAGTGCCGGTGACGTAGGAAGATTCATCTGACGCCAGGTACAAGGCAGCAGATGCCATTTCCCGGGCTTCGCCGAAGCGCCCCATGGGGATGTGCACCAGGCGGCGTTGCTTTTTCTCCTCCGTGTTCAGAAATTTCATGAGCAATTCCGTACGTAGTGGCCCCGGGCAGAGCGCGTTCACGCGGATGTTCTCGCGAGCGTGAATGATGGCCAGTTCACGGCTCATTGACAACACTGCGCCCTTGCTGGCCGTGTAGGCGATCTGTGGCGTAGCGGCGCCCAATATGGCCACAAAAGAGGCGGTGTTGATAACAGACCCACCCCCGGCGCGGCGGATAGCCGGGATGCCGTACTTGCAGCCGAAGAACACCCCTTTTACGTTGATATTCATCGTCAGGTCCCAGATGGCTTCTTCCGTGGAAACGGCGTCACCGTCGTCGTTGTGCATAATACCGGCATTGTTGAACAGGATGTGGAGTTTGCCGTAGGTTGTTTCGGCAAAGGCCACCATGGCTTTGCAATCGGCAGCTTTGGATACATCGGCGTGCACGTAGGCCGCCGCGCCCCCTTCTTTTTCGATCAGAGCTACGGTTTCCCGCCCTTCTTCGTCATTGACATCTGCGGCTACCACCCGGGCGCCTTCCCGGGCAAATAGTAGCGCCGTCTCGCGGCCGATGCCGCTGCTGGCGCCGGTGATGAGGGCGACTTTGTCTTTTAAGCGCATTTGTTGATTGAGTTGATGATGATGATGAAAATGAAGCCAGGCAAAGTCAGCCAGTGACTAAGCCCGGTGACTACCTTCTATATCCGTTCAAAGTATCGTTTTCTTTCCCAATCCGTAACCGCCCGGTTGTAGGCCTGCATTTCTGTGCGGTAAAAATGGGTATAATGATTAACCACTGCTTCGCCGAATGCCGCTTTGGCAAAGGCGCTGTTTTCAAATTTGTCAACGGCCTCGCCGAGGGTATAGGGCACCCGGGGCAGATGCCCGGCAGCATAAACATCGCCGGTAAAACATTCCGGGGGTTCAATTTTGTTACGAATGCCATCTAAGCCGGAGACCAGGGAGGCGGCGAAAGCGAGGTAAGGGTTACAATCCGCCCCGGGGATACGGCATTCGATGCGCAGGCTGTTGCCATGGCCCACCACCCGGAAACCGGCGGTGCGGTTGTCGTAGCTCCAAGCCAGCCGCGTAGGGGCCCAGGAGGCATCTACGTAGCGCTTGTATGCGTTGACAGTAGGAGCGTAAAAAGGCATTACCTCAGGGGCATGGGTGATCCACCCTCCAAGGAACCACCGGAAAACTTCAGAGCCTTCCACAGGCCCCAGCTTTTGCTTCCCGGCAAAGGCATTCTCGCCGTCTTTCCACAAACTCATGTGGATGTGGCAGCTCGAACCCGCCCGCTCCGAATCGAATTTGGCCATGAAGGTAACCGATAGGCCCATGGCGTCAGCGATCTCTTTCAGGCATTGTTTGAACACTACATGCCGGTCGGCCATCTCCAGCGCTTCGGCGTAGCGGACGTTCAACTCGTGTTGCCCCAACCCCCATTCGCCTTTGGAATTCTCTACCGGCACTCCGGAATTTTTCAGGTGGCGCCGGGCCGCGGCGGTGAAAGGTTCTATCCGGGTGCCCTGCAGGATGTGGTAATCTTCGAGATACCAACCGCTAGGTTTCAGGCCTTGATAGTGCTGCTCGAAGGCCTGCCGATAGCTGTTTTCGAATAAATAGTATTCCAATTCGGAAGCAGCAAAGCAATGATAGCCCAGCTCCTTGGCTTGTGCCAGTTGCCGGTGCAGAATAGAACGCGGGGCTTCCGCGGTGAGCTCGTGGTTTTTATCGTTCTGCACATCGCAGAGTACTAGTGCGGTGCGGTCTAGCCAGCTGGCGATGCGGAGGGTAGAAAGGTCGGGTACAAGATGGAAATCGCCATAGCCGAGTTCCCAGTTGGCGAACTGATAGCCGGGCACGGGCTCCATTTCCATATCGGTGGTCAGGAGGTAGTCACAACCATGGGTGCCGTTTTGGACAGCTTGGTCTATAAAAAACTCCGCGTCGAAGCGCTTGCCTACCAGGCGGCCGTAGTGGTCGGTAAAGGCCACGACGACAGTCTCGATCGCTTCGCTGGCTACCTTGTTTTTCAATTGTTCAAGGGTCAATAATCCTTTGAGTTCCATAGAGAATGGTTGGGTTTATTGAAGGATAGATGGCCAGGCTTACTCACTGGTTTCCAGGGCCAGTTCTTCCTGGGGGCTTTCTTTGTAAAACAGTTTAAACCAGACATACGCCACAGCCAGTATGGAAAAATAGATAAATGCCAGAGAGAGGTTGTAAACGGTAATAGCCAAAAAGGCGATGCCGGCGATGGCCAGCGCAATGATGGGGAACCAGGGATAGAGTGGTACCCGGAAGGGCCGTTCCAGGCCGGGTTCTTTTTTCCGCAGCACTAACAGCGAGATCATGGAAATGATGTAAAGCGTAAGCGCACCGAAGCAGGCGATGGTGATGATCTCTGCCGTTTTGCCGGTCAGCAGGGCGACGATGCCGATCCCCATATTGGCCAGCAAGGCGTTAGCCGGCGTTTTAAATTTTGGTTGAACTTTCCCGAAAAAAGCCGGTGCGAAACCTACCCGGCCAAATTCGAAAGTAGCCCGCCCGGCCGCCAGGATGATGCCGTGAAAGGAAGCCACCAGGCCGAACAAGCCGATAAACGCAACCGCCTTGTAGAGTAGGTGGCCCTGCCCCACAGTTTGGGCCATCGCCAGTGGGAGCGGGGAATCGGATGGAGCGCCGCCGGGGGCCGGAAAAACGATGGTTTCCCAACCGCCTACCCCGATGGAGGCAATAAAAGTAAGCAGGCATAAGGCGACCAGAGTCAGGATAGCAGACCCAAAACCGATGAGGACGTTGCGCTGCGGATTGATGGTTTCCTCCGCCACATTGGCCACGCCCTCGATGGCGAGAAAAAACCAGATGGCGAAAGGCAAGGCGGCAAAGGCCCCGGTCCAACCATTGGGCAGGGCATTGTGTTCCAGGTTTTTCCATTGGAAGTCAGGAAGGGCAGCCCCCGCAAAAACGATCAGCCCAATGACCGCGATAATCGTAATGGCCAGCTCAAAAGAAGCCGCCGCCTGCACACCGTAAATGTTCAGAGCAGTGAAGATCACGTAGGCCAATACTGCAATGGCGATTATGGGCACTGCAGGCATAAAAATGTTCAGGTAAGCGCCAATGGCAAATGCGATGGCGGGCGGGGCAAAAATAAATTCTATGTTCTGCGCCATGCCTCCCAGGAAACCCCAGTCTTTCCCCAGGGCCCGGATGGCATAATCAAAGGCGCCGCCCGCTTTGGGTATAGCACACGCCAGCTCCGTATAGCTGAACGTAAAGGTGAGGTACATCAGGATAATGAAACCCGTGGCGACGGCCAGGCCAAGCGTCCCCCCTTTTTCCAGGCCCAGGTTCCAGCCAAAGTACATGCCGGAAATGACATAGCCCACGCCCAGGCCCCAGAGCATCAGGGGGCCCAGAGTGCGATTTAATTCTTGCTTTGGTTCGCTCGGTGTCATAGCTGAATAGGTGCTGGCGGATGGCTTTAAAGGTAGCAATAAATGGCGGTAAATAAATAGGCCTCTATCTGGCTTGCCCTATCGAATGGAGTGATATCCTGCACTTGCGCAATATGTCACGGTGATTGACAAAGATAGTGGAGCGGCAGGGGAACAGTATTATACCATTCAGGCAATTCAATGCTCAGTTCCACTAACCTTTTATCGAGATCCGGCCCTTGTTCCGAAATGGTGACTTACGGCGGAGGCGCCGGGGCATTGCAGCTTGTTAGTATGGAGGTGGCGAAGAGCAGGAATGGGATGTTTTTCACTATTTCTGTTTTTATGCTGAAAATAGCTTTTGAAGCGAGGTTGGCGCCATTGAAAATCTGGGATGACTCCTGTTTAGAATATCAAAACTGCAAAAAAAATGCCCGCCGATAATCAGGTGTAAAATATAAAATGTAAAATTGAGCCGAAAACGAAGTAAAGCTTCATCGATTTACTTTTTTCGGGTTTAGATTTTGAATTTCACACCACAAACGATTGGCCAACATGCATAAAACACAACGCTTTTCCTTCATTGCCCTGATCGTGCTGTTCTTCCTCTGGGGCCTGCTGACCTCCCTGAATGACATCCTGGTCCCCCACATGAAAGGGGCCTTCAACCTGAAGAACTGGCAGGCCCAGTTGATCCAGTTTTTCTTTTTCGGGGCCTATTTCATAATGAGTATACCAGCCGGTATGATCATCCGGAAGGTAGGGTACAAGCGCGGTATTGTGATCGGGCTGATGCTCATGGGCCTGGGATGTTTCGTCTTCTATCCGGCCTCCGAACTCACTGTATATGGCATATTCCTCTTAGGGCTTTTTATTTTGGCATCCGGTATTACCATACTCCAGGTAGCCGCCAACCCCTACGTCGCGGTAATCGGGCCGGAGGAGACAGCAGCCAGCCGTCTCAACCTGGCGCAGGGCGTCAACTCGGTAGGGCACACTATCGCACCGCTTTTTGGGGCCTGGCTCATCTTGCAGAACACAGAAATCGTGGATGTTAAAACCGTACAGGGGCCTTATATTTTTCTAGCTATAGCGTTGATCATCATCGGTGTCGTTTTTCTGTTTTTACACCTGCCGAACATCGAATACGAAGAGGTGAAAAAAGAAGGTTTCCAATTGAGCCGCTACCCTCACCTCTACCTGGGCGCTATCGCCATATTTTGTTATGTGGGTGCAGAGATCGCCATTGGTAGTTTCCTGGTTGAATATTTCAGAACCGATCCGACTATTGCCCTGGATAATAAGACCGCCGGCAGCCACGTCGCTTTTTACTGGGGCGGCGCAATGGTGGGCCGCTTCCTGGGCGCCATCTCCCTGAGCCGACAAAATAGCTTCACCCAAAAGGCGCTAAAATTATTGCCCGTGCCGCTCCTGGCCATAGCTGTGGTTTTTGCCGTGATTACCATTAACCAACTGAGTACCTCCGTAGTATGGGGCTTTGGCACTATGCTAATACTCAGCTACCTGGCTTTCCTATTTGGCAGATCCAAGCCCAACAGCCTGATGTCCCTCTTCGCCGTTTGTGCGATGGTGTTGCTTACTGTCACCATGTTGGGTTCCGGCAAGGTAGCCCTGTGGGCGGTGCTGGGCGTTGGCCTGTTCAACTCTATCATGTGGTCCAATATCTTCACCCTGGCCATTTCGGGCCTGAAGCAGTTCACCAGCTACGGTTCTTCTCTTTTGGTCATGATGATCATGGGTGGCGCCATCATCCCGATCTTGCAGGGCGTGGTTGCCGATACACCTCTGGGGGTTAAATTTTCGTTTCTGGTACCCTTCGCCGCATATGCGTATCTGGTCTTCTATGGCTTGAAAGGGTATAAACGACAGGAGGTAGCCGGGGGGATTTGAATGGCTGAATAGCTGAATGGTTGGTTGAGGGATAACTCTTAATCTTCAAGATGCTCAATAAGCCAGAACTCAAACAATCCATTTTCACATGAAAAGAACGCTTGAGATTTGCTGTGACTCCGTCGCTTCCGCCATCAAGGCTTTTGAGGCCGGCGCCGACCGGATTGAGCTGTGTGAAAACCTGGCGCAAGGTGGCGTGACGCCCAGCGCCGCCAAGATCCGTTTGGCCAAAGCGAAAATAGGCATCCCCGTCTTTGTCCTGATCCGCCCCCGGAAAGCGGATTTTTTGTATTCCGATCTTGAGTTTGAGATCATGCTGGAAGACATCCGGCAGGCCCGGGCTATGGGCGCCGATGGCATCGTGTCGGGGGTTCTCCATCCGGACGGAAGTATCGATGAGGAGCGCACCAGGCAAATGGTAGAAACTGCCCATCCACTACCCTTTACCTTCCACCGCGCGTTCGACATGTGCCGGGACCCATTGGCGGCCATAGATTTGCTGGCTTCCCTGGGCGTACGCCGCATTCTCACCTCCGGCCAGCAGCCTACTGCGATGGAAGGCCGGGACAATCTCCGCCGGTTCGCCCAATATGCCGGCGACAGGGTCACCATCATGGCTTGTGGCGAACTGTTGCCCGAAAATATTGCCGCAATCAGCGCTATTGAAGGCTTGTCGGAGTTCCACTCTGCGGCTCGTATGGATGTCGAAAGCCGCATGTTATTTCACGGTAGCGTGAATATGGGCGACGAGGCGGTGATGGAAGAATTCCGCTGGCAGGAAGTAGATGCTGAACTGGTGCGCGGCATGAAAGAGGAATTGATTTAAGTTGGATACTCATCCCACCTTTATGGGTGGAAGATACTGAGGATATTGTCCTGTGTCCGCGTATCACTTACTATCCATCAACTCAACGCCGGCCCAACCTTCGGGAGCCCCGGAGGTGAGGTATCGGTTTGCCTTGTCCAAAAACAAACGGGCGGGTTGGTCATCAGGATTAGTTGCGAGCACTGCAGAAAAAGCAGCTCTGGCAGCGAAAAAATCAGCGGCAAGATACTGGGAAAGGCCTTCCTGAAAAACATCCAGCGTGGCCAGTTTTTTGTCCAAAAGGTAGGGGTCATCCCCGTCAAAACACTCATAAATCCCGATAGGATCAAGCTTGCCCTTCATCAACACCTGCCCCAGATAGCGCAGGTGGAAAGCTTCCTGGCCATCAATCCTGGAGAGGCTGTCACGGCTCAGCAAAATGGAAACGCCATAGTGCTTGGTCAGGCTCTCGATCCGGGAGGCGGTGTTGACAGTATCGGAAACGGTGGCGGCGTCCATCCGCTTCCGGTCGCCGATGATGCCCATGATGAGAGAGCCGGTGTGCAGGCCCATACCGGCGCGAACGAGGGCCCTGCCTTTCAACTGCCGGGCTTCATTGTAATGCCGCAACGCTTGCTGCATGCCGATAGCCGCCTTTAGCGCATCAGCCGGATTTTCCGGAAAAATAGACATGATGGCATCGCCAAGATACTGGTTGACGAACCCTTTGTTTTGTTGTATGATGGGCCCCATCCGGCCATTATAGGCATTGACGAAACGGTAATTGTCCTCAGGAGCCATGCTTTCCGCCAAAGTGGTATAACTGCGAATGTCAGAAAAGAAAACGGTCACTACGCGTTCGGCAAAATCGCCCAATTGCACCTCAGTAATCCGGCTTCTTCCCAATGCCCGGATGAATTCGTTGGGAATGAAACGCCCCGTCACATCAAAGATGCGATACAGGTCCAGTTGGGTTTTTACCCGCGCCAGGAATTCATCCCGGGAGAATGGTTTCGACAGATAATCATTGGCGCCGGCGCTCAGGCCTTCCACCAGGTCTTCTACCTGATTGCGAGCGGTGACCATGATGACTGGTAGTTCCGAGGACAAATATTTTTCCCGGATCTTCTGGCATACTTCATAACCCGACATGCGGGGCATCATCACGTCGAGGAGGACCAGGTCGAAATGCCGCCCGCTTTCCATTAGCCGGATGGCATCCTCACCGTTCATCGCCTGAGTGAGCTCGTAGAAACCAGCCGAGAGGTGGTTTTTTAACACTTGCTGATTGATCGGCTCATCGTCGACAACCAATACTTGTATCTTTTCTAGCTCTTCACCCATTTCGAGGATTTTGCCTTCCATTCCCCGAAAGTTGCCCTTTTCAATGGCAGCTGGTGGCGAATATTGCTCTTGTGGTTGGGAGCTGCCTTTTGGCGCCGCTTCACTGGAGGCAGGCAAAGTAAAAAAGAAACAAGACCCCTTACCTACTTCTGATTCTACCCACAACTGCCCGCCGTGCAACTCGGCCAGGCGCTTGGAGATGCTGAGCCCCAGGCCGGTGCCGGCAAATTCCCTCGAGATAGAACCATCTGCCTGTTCAAATTCCTGAAAGATAGCCTCCCGTTTATTTTGGGGGATCCCGATCCCGGTATCTTCAACAAATACTTCCACCATAGCGGCTTTGCTGAAAGGCCCCTCTTGCGGGTGGAGCCGGGCGCCAACCCGCACCTGTCCCTTCTCGGTAAATTTTATGGCATTGCCAATGAGGTTGTACAGTATTTGCTGTAGCTTGGTTTCATCCGCATCAACGGCCGGTAATTCTAAGGGCACATCATTGGCCAGTAAGAGCTTTTTGCCGCGCGCCAGGGGCGCGTTATGGCGGAGCACCACATCCACCAGGGTATGAACATCCACCGGCTTGCGGTTCAACACCAGGTCAAAGTTCTTGAGCTTGGAAAAATCAAGGATATCGTTGACCAGGTTGCTCAGCCGCTTTCCGGAAGAGATCACCATGGAGAGGTCTTCCCGCTCTCTTTCATTGGCGGCTCGCTCCAAAAGGCTCTCTGAAAGCCCGATGATGCCTTGAAGCGGGGTGCGCAACTCGTGGGAAGTATTGGCCAGGAACTGATCCTTCAGTTGATCTACCTGCCGGAGGCGTTCTGATACCAGTCGCTCCCGTTCCAGCTCTTTTTCTTGCCAGATAATCCTTTGGCGGTGCTTTTTTGTCCGCCAGCGGTAAATTCCCCACAAGAGGCCCGCAAACAGCAAACCATAGAACCCTTTAGCCCACCAGGTTTGCCACCATGGCGGAGCGATATCAAATCGGACGGATGCTGGCGCTTCATTCCAAACACCGTCTCCGTTGGAACCTTTAACCCAAAGGGTATACGCGCCGGGGGCCAGGTCGGTAAAAGTGATGCTGCGCTCGGTTCCCAGTTGTATCCAATGCTCATTAAAACCTTCCAGCTTATAGGCGTAACGGTTACGCATCGGCTTCTCGAAACTCAGGGCGGCAAACCTGAAGGTGAGGATATCGTCCTTATAGGAAAGCTGAATAGGCGGTTGCCCCGCTTGTACCTGGCTTTCCTGTGGATGATCCATGTCGCCCGGGCGAAACCGGGCCAGGCTCTCGATCACTACTACCGGCCGATAGTTGCTTTGCCGGATACTATCCGGGTGAAAGCCATTGAAGCCATTGTCCCCACCAAAAAAGAGCATGCCGGTAGAAGGGTCTTTGCAGTAGGCGCCCAGGTTGAAAGAGGAGCCCTGAAGGCCATCGTAAGCATTATAATTACGGAATTGCCGGCTTTCCTGGTCAAAACAGGAGAGCCCTTTGTTGGTACTGATCCACAGCCGTCCTTTTTCATCTTCCAGGATGCCATAAATAATGTCACCCGCCAGGCCGTCTTCGGTATGAAAAATTTCAAAACCAGTCTCGTCGAACCGGTTCAAGCCGTCCCGGGTGCCTACCCACAACTGGCCTTTGCCGTCTTTAAAAAGAGACCGTACAGCATCGTAACTGAGGCTCCGGGCATCGTTTGGGTCGTGCAGGTAATGCTTCACCCGGCCAGTAGCCGGGTCGAACCAGTTGAGCCCTGCATTGGTGCCGATCCAAAGGCTGCCATCCTGGTTTTCGGTAATGGCCCATACGACCTTATCGCTGAGGCTGTTGGGATCATTGGGGTCATGGAGGAATATTTGGAACCGCCCTGTCGCAGGGGTGAAGCGGTTCAACCCATAATAAGTACCGATCCAAAGGCTGCTGTCACGGCTTTCGAAGATGCATAGCACAGCATCGTGGCTGAGGCTGTTGGGGTCTTGTGCGTCATGCCGGAAGTGTCGGGAAAGGCCGGTTTGGGGGTCCAGCCGGTGCAGGCCATCCCCGAAAGTACCGGCCCAGAGGCCTCCGTCACTGCTCTTCTGAATGGCGTAAATGGGACTGTCATGGCCGGCATCATAGGGGAAATGACGAAACTGGCCTGTGGCCAGGTTCAATTCATTAAGCATCCCATTGAAGGTGCCCGCCCAAAGTTTACCTGGCTCCGATTGATGAAGGCTCCAAATGGCGTTATCAGAGAGGCCCGATGGGTTGCCGGGCTCGTAGTGGAAATGCAGAAAATGGGCTTCCTCGGCGGAACAGTAGTTCAATCCTTTGTTGGTGCCGATCCAGAGCAGGCCTTCTCTGTCCTGGTAGATCGTCCGGACAGCATTATTGCTCAAACTCGTGGAAAGGCCGGGCTGATGCTGATAGTGATAGAAACGGCCGGTTTCGGGGTCCAGCAGATTGACTCCGCCCCCATAGGCGCCGATCCAAAGCCGGCCGGATGCTCCTTCCTGAATGGCCCATACATTATCATGGCTCAGGCTATTGGAACCTTCGGGGCCCCGCCGATAGTGCTGAAAAAAGCCGGTTTCGGGGTCCAGTTGGTCAAGCCCTCCTCCATAGGCGCCCACCCACAAGCGGCCCTTGTTATCTTCTACTATAGCCCGAATGGCATTGTGGCCCAGGCTTTGGGGTTCATTGGGCTGGTGGGTGTAATGCTGGAATGCCCCGGTTGCCGGATTGAGCCGGTAGAGCCCCTCCTGCCAGACACCGATCCACAATGCACCTTGCCGGCCTTCATAAATGCACTGTACTTCCTGAAATGGTTGTTTTTTAGCTCCAATTGTAATTTGTTCAAACTGCTGTGTATTGGGGTCATAGTGGTGTAAACCGCCCACTCGGGAACCGATCCAAAGGCCGCCCTGCCGGCTTTCTGTGATGCAATAGATGTAGTCTTGTTGGAGGGTATCCTCTCCTTTCCCGAGCTGTGGTAAGC
Source organism: Lewinellaceae bacterium (assembly GCA_020636215.1). Taxonomy (GTDB): domain Bacteria; phylum Bacteroidota; class Bacteroidia; order Chitinophagales; family Saprospiraceae; genus JACJYE01. Next base: position 514,716 of record JACJYG010000008.1, on the reverse strand, counting down.
GGTTGAATTGTTGGGTTTTAGGGTCAAATCGATTCAGTCCTTTATCTGTCCCTACCCAAAGATAACCGGACTGGTCTTCAGAAATAGCCCGAACCCAGTTGCTGCTCAGGCTATGAATGTCATTGGCTCGATATTCATAAACGGTAAACTGATAGCCATCATAACGATTGAGGCCGTTGTCGGTCCCAATCCAGAGGTAGCCCTGCTTGTCCTGAAAAATGCAATTGACGGATTGCCCGGAGAGGCCTTCTGCTTCCGCCAGGCGGTGAAACCGGGCCTGAGGCTGCGCAAACAGATAACCGCCAGCCCCCAGTACCAAGATTAGAATAATGGCAGGGGTGCAAAACCTTGCGCTGGTCTTCTCCCAATTTACTGTAATCATTCCTGCTTTGAAATGGTCAAACAATAGTCCAATCCAAAATAAAGATAAAGAAAAATTGGCCGCTATTGGTTGTAGAGAATCAGATCGGCCACCACTGGTTGGTGTTTGTAGGTATTGGGCGCATCCTGTTCCCGAATATCGTACTGCTTAAGCAGGGATTCCGGCAGTCCAACCGTATCAAAAACAAAATTTCGGCCGATCCTTAATGCGCTGTCGCTGTAAATAATATAATCCAACCGGCCAGGGAAGAACCCTTTGCCCCGCCAGGTAAACGTCATGGGCCGTTGTAGCTGTTGCGGGCACAGGTCGGTAAAAGGGCTGTCGTCCCAATCGGGAGAAAAAGAAGCGCCATAGGCAAGGCTATCCTGGATGCGGCCATACAGCAGGGTGGCCAATTGTTCAGGATACCCCACGAGGTTGGCGTCGCCGGCCAATACGATGGGCGTTCCTTCCGCAAGCCCTCCATCCACTGACCCCTTGCGCCAATGGCGCACAAAGGCCATGATCTGATCCGCCTCCGCCTGCCGGGCGCTGTCCTGTCGGCAGCAGGGCAAACTAAGGGCCACCAGGGCCAGGCTGCCGGGGTAATTTGGCCGAAGATCAATCAAATAGGCCGCGCTGTTTCCTAATGGAACGATTTCATGAACGGGATAGGGGGTGATCAGAACCGTAGCCTCGGCGCCAGCCTTATAGGCTAACCACAGTCCGGTTGGAGAGGGGCCCAGCGCGGGCTGGAAATAGTCTCGAATTTCCTCTGCCGTCCCGTCATAAGCTTCCTCCAACAGAAGCAGGTCCGGCTGCAACGCCCGGTATACCCGAGTAAAAGCATCCCGCTTGTCGGGTTGCAAATGGTGACGGTTGACATTATGGGTGACGAGGCGAAGGTGGCGGCTGTCTGCTTTTTCCAGGCCCGGCCATTTCAATGGCGCTCGGCCTTGCCTCAAGGGTTGATAAAGAACGGAAGGCATCGCATTCCCGCTATCCTCATCCCGGATCAGGAGCCGCAAGGGGCCGTCGCCAAAGTGCAGGCGTTCCAATTCCGGGGAGGCGTTCCACTGCAATGCCAATTCGAATGTGTCCGTATAAGTAGCCGGGGCGGCAACCAGGCCCAGCGCTTCGTATTCAATGGAAAGGCTATCTCCGTTTACCAGCATCCATCCCTGTCTTTGCCCGAACGCGAAGGCTACTTCGGCGCCGATATCGCCTATCGCCTTACCCGTGTGGGGCTCATCGTCGCAATCAAGGTACAAGATGATGCGGTTGTTTTCCTGCAACAGAATGTTGTTGTTGAACACCAGCTTTAAATAAAGATAATCCGCATCATCGGCAGCCCAAAGCCCGGACAGGCGAAGGGCCTCCGGGCTTACCGCTGCCTGCTCTTGGACAAACAAAGGGGTCCGGCCCTGCCAATCTTCAAAACAGCCATCGATCAGGATGGCCGGCAGGGAAGCATCCTGGCTATTTTGGAAAAAAGCAAAGGCCAGGATTGGGAAATATAGGTAAAGAGCAGAAAAGCTAAAGGGCCTGAGGCTTGCCATAAGTCATTTTTGTTTTGTTAGGGCCGGTAATTTAATACTACTTTGTCACTTTAATGATCATCCAAACCACGGCTATGTTCACTAACCCGATCTGGGTTACGCCGTACCTTCCTTCATTATCATCACTATTTTTTCACTGATCATCGCCCAATTGCCTGTTGCCCGCCGGTTGAATGGCGCGCAGGCCCTGGGCACTTTTCTTGGCTTTTGGGCCGCCTGGTAGTTGATGCCGGGGTGGATGTCGTGAGCCGGGGCATTATCATTGATCAAAATCAACTGCTCGGTTGATGCAGGTCATTCCTTTCTGTTGGAAATGCTTGTATATTAAATTTAGACTAAATAAAATTAGTTATGTTCCGCTTAAGTATTGCAAGTACAATCCTACGGTACTACTTCATGATGCTGGTGGTTATCATTGCGGTGTATGCCGGACAAACATGGCTAGTTGTGGTGGCAATGGCCATTGCCGTGAGCGCCGTACTGGGCTATCGCATCGGAGGTGAGGACAAGGATGAAAGCAAAGTCATTCGGATGAAAGCAGCGCCGGATAAGGCTCAGCGTAAGGCTGGGTAATAGATGGCGTTATTCAGGTGGAAGGGGAAGAGAGGGGGGCTTTTTTTTATTTTCATTTCTTTTAAGAGCATCGTTGGAAGCGGGTTTGCCTTTAAAATCGAGGAGTTGTGGTTGTGGCTAAGCTTTTTGTTGCGCGTTTGGCGGGTCAAAATAAGGGGCGTGTTCAGGAGTTCGTGTATTTGAGTGTTCAAGCACCCCGAAACCTCAATAAAACCAAGGATTTCCTGATCATGGCGGAGGTTTTGACACAGTTTTTGGAAGACTCCCCGACAGTTTCCTAAAACACCCTACTATTCCATCTCTCACAAGCTCCTATACTGTCCAAATGTGTTATGTTTATTGCATAGTTTTCCTAATTTTAAATAGCTTAGCATTCGAATTTCTGATCAATCATAGCACCACACACATGCCCGAAAATTTTACCGACATCTTCCTTCCCAAGGGCGTCTTCGTCGCCAACCTTACCCCGCTCAAAGCAGACTTATCCGTCGATTATCCCATGTTGGCCGGGCATTGCCGATGGTTGCTGAAGCAGGGCGCCGACGGCATTGCCTTGCTGGGCACCACAGGAGAAGCCAATTCCTTTGGGGTGCGGGAACGCATTGGTGTGATCGAGTCGGTATTGGAAGCGGGCATTCCCGGCAAACGCCTGATGGTGGGTACGGGCTGCTGTGCATTTCCGGATACGGTGGCCCTCACCCGTTTTGCGGTAGAAAGCGGAGCCGGGGGCATACTGATGTTGCCTCCCTTTTACTACAAACCCATCAGCGATGAAGGCTTGTTCCGCTATTTCAAACTCGTGATCGAAAAAGTAAAAGACAGCCGCTTGCGCATCTACCTTTACCATTTCCCGAAGTTAAGTGGCGTTCCCTTTTCTACTGAACTGGTGGAGCGCCTGGCCCAGGAATTTCCAGGTGTCGTAGTCGGCATGAAGGATTCCAGTGGAGACTGGGGCCACATGCAGGAGGTTTGCGAGCGGTTGCCGGGCTTTCAGCTCTATGCCGGTACGGAGAAATACCTGGCGGATGTGCTGAAGATCGGCGGTGCAGGCTGTATTTCCGCTACCACTAATGCGACGGCGGCTCTGGCAGCCGATGTGTTTCGCCGTTGGAGCAATGGCGAGGAGGTTGGCAGGCTGCAGGAAAGGCTGTCGGCCATCCGGCAGGCCTTTGAAGCAGGTGGATTTGTCCCGGTATTGAAGCAGTTGTTTGCCCGGTGGCAGCAATGGGAGGAGTGGCTGTATATGCGGCCGCCGCAGGCGCCACTACCTGAGGCTATCATTGATGGGATCGCAAAGGAACTGGCGGGATTGGGGTTTGAATATCCGGTTTAGCCGAGTTGTTTATATACTAACGGCATAGCATTGCCCGCCTCTGGCCGCTCCCGGAAAGCCTGGGCAAAGTGCCAGGCTACGACAGTATTACCTTAAAACGCGTAACGAACGAGAAAGCATGCTTATATTTGTTCTAATGAACGGCCTCAGCATCATTCGGTGTTGAAGAAATAAGCCGGGGCGCACCAACCAGGCTTGGCGCTGGAAAGTCCTTAAGTAACACTATTCCAATTTTAACCCAAAAAGACAAGAAATGTATCGGAACTTACTACTTCTAGCCCTAGCGCTGGTAGCGTTTCTACCACTTTCCGCACAGGAATTCTCCGCCGGCTTTCGCGCCGGCCTGAACTTCGCCACCATCAAAGGGCCTTTGGAAATGGATGACAGTGGCAATGATCTCGAAGAATACACCCTGAAATCAGGCTTCCACGTAGGCGGCATGGCCAACCTGAAATTCAACGACGCCTTTACGCTTCGGGGAGAATTGTTGTATTCCCAGAAGGGGACCGAGTCCAAGTACCTCGGACAGTCCTACTGGATTTTCTATACGGCCGATGACATCCCCGTGTATGCCACCGGCGACCGGAACACCACACTTTCGATCACCAATTCCTACATCGATATTCCTATCACCGCCGTGGGCCGGCTGGGGCGGCTGGAATTGTCCGGCGGTTTCAATTTAGGTATTTTGGTCTCTTCCCGAGGCGCCGGCGAACTAACTTTCAGCGGCACATCCGCTGGAGGCGCTCCGGTTGACCCTTTCACCATCGCGCTGGAATTCAATTACTTCGATGATACTTTCCAACGGACGGATCTCAATGATGTCGAGATCCGGGAAATCGATGGTAAAGATGTGCTGATTCCCAAAACCTTAACCTCTTACAATCAAATCGTAGAAGGGAACGACAAACTCTTCAACACCCTCGACTTTGGCCTGATCGGCGGCCTGGCCTTTTATCTCAACCAGGGCCTGTTCCTCGGCCTCCGCGTCAATTACGGCCTGAGCGACCTGACTAAAACCAACCGGGATATCTCCAGGAAGGCCCTCGATTCCAGCAAGAATTTCATCTCACGGGAAGATGATGACCGGAACCTGACCCTCCAGGCCTCTGTGGGGTTCAGTTTTTGAATGCGTGAATGCGTGAATGCGTGAATTCCCCCTCTATTTACGCATTCTCGCATTCCTGCATTCCTGCATCCTCGCATTCCTGCATTCCTGCATTCCTGCATTCTCGCATTTCCACATCCTCGCATTCCTGCATTCCTGCATTCTCGCATTCTCGCATTCCTGCATTCTCGCATTTCCACATCCCTCCCCCGCCTCCCCATAGAATTGCCGGAATCGCCCGGATAAAACCATTCGGCCATCTAGCCATTCAACTTTTTCCGCTCCACCCCTTGCGCCGTATTGCAAAAGTCTTTACATTTGTCCGAAATTACCCATTTAGGTAAAAAATGGAAGTAGCAGAACAAAATACAGAAAGCAAAATACTGGAAGCAGCCCGGCAGGTTTTCACGCAAAAGGGGTTTGCGGCGGCGCGAATGCAGGAAATTGCGGACGTTGCGGGTATCAACAAGGGGCTATTGCATTATTACTTTCGCAACAAGAATAAGCTTTTCAAGGCGGTATTCGATGAGGCCTTCGAACGCTTTGCCCTGAAGGTCAATGACATCTTCGCCGCCGATATTCCACTGTTTGAAAAGATCGAGGCATTCGTCGACCAGTATATGGACATCATGCTGGAAAACCCCTCTCTGCCTGCGTTTGTAATCAACGAACTCAACCAGAAGGGAGACGAATTTGTGAAAGGAATCATGAACCGTAAACACCGGCCCAACCCCTTGCTGCTGATCGGGCAGATACAGATGGAGGTAGAGGCCGGCCGCATCCGGCCGGTCAATCCGCTGCACCTGGTCCTGAATATGCTCTCCATGTGCGCTTTCCCTTTCATTGCCCGGCCAATGTTCCAGGGCTTGGTACAAGTGGACGATGCTACATACCTCAAACTAATGGAAAACCGTAAACGGGAAGTCACCGACTTTATCCTGAACGCCATACGGGTAAAACAGTAGTTTTTTTTAGCTCAGTTTTACCCATTTAGTTAAACCAATTTGGTAAAAATGAAAAACAAACTGATCCTCCTGGTTCTGTCACTGGGGCCTTTTTTTGCCTTTTCCCAACCACCTCAAACCCTGAAACTGGAAGACTGCTACGAAAAGGCAAAAGCGAATTACCCCCTTTATCAGCAGAGCGCCCTGCTGGCGCAGGCTACACAGGTGCAACTGGACCGGATACATTCCGAGCGGCTGCCGCAAATTAGCTGGAACGCCCAGGCCAGCCTGCAAACGGAAAACGTAAAGTTCCCTTTTGACCTTCCCATTCCCGGGGGCAACCTGGACCTGCCGCTCTACCGCTTTCAAACTACCGCTGATCTGCAGTACACCATCTACGATGGCGGCATGCTGGAAGCTCGCCAAAAGATAGAACGCGCCAACCTGGCGGCCAGCCAACAGCAGGTAGTCGTCGAATTGGACAAGCTGAAGGCGCAGGCCAACCAATATATCTTTGGCATCCTTTTACAACGGGAGAAAATCGATATTCAACGCAACGCCTTGCAAACGCTGGAGGATAAAATCAAAACCCTGGAAGCTGCCGTCCGCCATGGCGTCGCCCTGGAAGGAGATGTAGACAAACTTAAGGTAGAAGTGCTTCGCCTGCAATCGGAAACAGAACAAGCCCAGGGAAATATCCGCGCCCTGGTAGCCAGCCTCAGCGACCTGATCGGCGAACCGCTGTCGAATGACATTAAATTTGAACTGCCCGGCCCGGAAGCCATTCCAGCTGACGTTTTGCTACAACGGCCCGAACTTAAGCTCTTCGCCTATCAGAAGGAGAGCATCCTGGCCCGCGAAGATATGATTGCCGCCAGCTGGCGGCCGAAAGTAGGCGCGTTTGTCCAGGCGGGGATCGGCGCACCCAACCCCCTCAACTTTTTCGATGATAGCCTCAGCCCTTTCGCTATGGGCGGGGTGAAATTCAGCTGGAATTTTATCGACTGGAAACAGGCAAGCCGCGACCGTCAGCTTTTGAGCCTGAACAGCCAGCTCGTCGATACCCAGCGCGCCACTTTCGAGGCCAATATCAACCGCATGGATGGCAAATACCGGGAGGATGTCGCCACCCTGGAAACCCTGATCTCCCGCGATGAGGAGATCGCCCAATTGCAGGAGCGCATTCTCCGGCAGATCTCCGCTCAACTCGATCAGGGAGTGGCTACTTCCACAGACTACGTCACCCAATCGAACGCTCTGCAACAAGCTCAGCTCAACCGACAACTGCACGAATTACAACTCCTGCAAACTCGAATTGACTACCTGGCCATCAAAGGATCATTATAATTCCAAATATCGTCATTACCCTATATTAATCCGGATATCGTTAACCACTGAAATTTGGATACTCATTCCAACTTCCGACTTCCGACTTCCGATTTACTAATAGTTCATTATCAATTTAAAAATACCATGAAAGCATCATCCCTATTTCTGTTTTTGCCTCTGCTGGCGCTGGCGGCCTGCCAGAACAACAACCACCTGGCCGATGCCTACGGCAATTTCGAAGCCCCCGAGGTGATCGTTTCTTCCGAGAGCAACGGCAAGCTGATCTACTTTGAAGTTGAAGAAGGGCAGCAACTGGAAGCCGGGCAACTGATCGGGCTGGTCGATACCGTCCCCCTGCTGCTCCGTCGGAAACAATTGCAGGCCAGCATCCGCGCCGTTACCGGAAAAACCCAGGAATCCCAACCGCAGGTCGATGTGCTGCTGGAGCAAAAGCGCAACCTGCAACGGGAAGTCAAGCGCATGGAAGCACTAGTAGCTGACAATGCCGCCACCCAAAAGCAATTGGATGACCTCCGGGGACAGGCCGATGTGGTTGATAAACAGATCGCGGCTACCCGCTCACAAACCAATACCCTTAACCGGGGTATCCTGGCGGAGATTGCCCCTCTGGAAGCCCAGATCGAACAGGTAGACGACCAGATACAGCGCTGCTATATTTACAACCCTATCCAAGGCACCGTGCTGCTGAAACTGGCCGAACCGTCCGAAATGGCCGCCGCCGGCAAGCCCCTTTATACGATCGCCAATCTGGCGGAACTGGAGCTGCGCGCCTACATCAGCGGCGCCCAATTACCCCATGTAAAGATCGGCCAGCCGGTAAGCGTGTTCATCGACGAAACGGCAGAAACCAACCGCAGCCTGCCGGGTACAGTAAGCTGGATTTCCGATAAAGCGGAGTTCACCCCAAAAACTGTGCAGACCAAGGAAGAACGCGTCAATCTGGTTTACGCCCTGAAGGTCCGCGTGAAAAACGACGGCAGCCTCAAGATCGGCATGCCTGCAGAGGTGATGCTGCAGGCGCCGGGAACAGAGCAAAAGACGGTAGAATAAGGGTGCCGGACCTACTGACCTAACGACCTAACGACCTACTGACCTAACGACCTACTGACCTACTGACCTACTGACCTAACGACCTACTGACCCAATGACCTACAGACCTACTGACCTAACGACCTACTGACCCAATGACCTACAGACCTACTGACCTAACGACCTAACGACCTAACGACCTACTGACCTACTGACCTAACGACCTACTGACCTACTGACCTACTGACCTAACGACCTACTGACCTACTGACCTAACGACCTAACGACCTACAGACCTACTGACCTAACGACCTAACGACCTACAGACCTAATGACTTAACAAAAAAACATGGCCAACCAATATGCGATCGACGTCCAGAACATCAGCAAGCGCTACGGCAAGCAGGTGCTGGCATTAGACGAAATATCCCTTCATGTGCATTCGGGCGAGCTGTTTGGGCTTATCGGCCCGGACGGAGCAGGCAAAACCACCCTTATCCGGATACTGGCTACCCTCTTGCTGGCCGATTCAGGCCAGGCAAGCGTCAACGGCTGGGATGTGCGGAAGGATTACAAAAAAATCCGCAGCAATGTGGGATATATGCCGGGGCGGTTCTCCCTCTATCAGGACCTTTCAGTGGAAGAGAACCTGCATTTCTTCGCTACCATCTTCGGCACAACCATCGAAGAAAACTACGAGCTTATCCGCGAGATCTATGTACAACTGGAACCTTTCCGCACCCGAAAGGCAGGCCAGCTCTCCGGAGGGATGAAACAAAAGCTGGCGCTGTGCTGCGCCCTCATCCACAAACCCCTCGTGCTCTTCCTGGATGAGCCCACTACCGGCGTCGATGCCGTATCCCGGCAGGAATTCTGGGAGATGCTGCAACGGCTCCGGCAGAAAGGCATCACCATACTGGTGTCGACCCCTTACATGGACGAAGCCAGCCTATGCGAACGGGTCGCCCTCATTCAGAAAGGGCGGATCATGAGTATCGACACCCCCGCCAATATCGTTGCCGGTTTTGACAAACCGCTCCTGGCCGTCCGTACCGACAATATGTACCGCCTCATCAACGACCTGCGGCAATTTGAATCGACTCACAGCGCCTATCCTTTTGGGGATTACGCCCACCTGGCGCTCAACGGGCCAATATGGCCGGAAGCAGTACACGCTTTTTTAGCAGACAAAAAACATACCGGAATTGAGATCAAACCGGCAAAAGCGACGATCGAGGATTCCTTCATGGAATTGATGACGAAAAGCTGAGATAGGTGTGGAATGTACGATGCTTGCCCGGCGACGGGTACGATTTATGGCTCAGGGAATAACAGGGAAGTGTACGATGTAAGACGCCAATCAACCAATAACCATTTTACCGGTCTCGATAGAGGCTGGAACCAATAACCAGCAACAACCATGCTACCAGCTATAACCGCCGATAAACTGACCAAGCGCTTTGGCGACTTCACGGCCGTCAACCAGATCTCTTTTGAAGTAAAGAAGGGAGAGATCTTCGGCTTCCTGGGCGCCAATGGAGCCGGTAAGACTACAGCCATTCGCATGTTGAACGGCTTGTCGCGCCCAACCTCCGGGCAGGCCACTGTGGCCGGATTTGACGTGTACCGCAATACGGAGAAGATCAAGCGGCGCATCGGATATATGAGCCAGAAGTTCTCCCTTTATGAAGACCTTACCGTTCGGGAGAACATTCAGTTTTACGGCGGCATCTATGGCCTGCCCCTGAAGGACATTCGACATCAGATGAAGCAACTGCTTGCCAATCTGGGTATGGAATCTTACGCCCGGACGCTAGTGAAATCGCTACCATTGGGCTGGAGACAAAAACTGGCTTTTTCCATCGCCATCATGCACCGGCCGGAAATCGTATTCCTCGACGAACCCACCGGCGGAGTGGACCCCATCACCCGGCGGCAGTTCTGGGAGATGATCTACAAAGAAGCCAATGAAGGCATGACGATCTTTGTGACCACCCACTATATGGACGAAGCCGAGTACTGCGGGCGCGTATCCATTATGGTAGACGGGCGCATCGCCGCACTAGATACCCCGAAAGCCCTGAAAGAACAATTCCATGCCGACTCCATGAACGATGTTTTTCTCAACCTAACCCGCCCCGGGCGCCAACACGCATGAAACAGTTATTGATATTCATCCGAAAGGAAACCTACCATATTTTTCGCGACAAGCGCACCCTGCTCATCCTTTTGGGAATGCCGATGGTGCAAGTCCTGATCTTCGGTTTCGCCATCACCAATGAGATCACCAACGCCCGCATAGCTATTCTCGACCAGTCGAAAGGAGAAATGAGCCAGGATATTATACAGCGCCTGGTAGCCTCCAGCTATTTCGAGATCGATGAAAATCTGCGGGCCGTGTCCGATATCGAGCGGCATTTCCGGCAGGGAAAAACCAAGATGGTGGTCGTCTTCCCCCCCCAATTGCAGGAGAACCTGTTGCGCAGTGTTCCGACACAGATCCAACTCGTTGCCGACGCGACGGACCCGAATACCGCCACAACGCTCATTAATTACGCCTCGGCCATCATCGGCCGGTACCTCCAGGAGCAAAACCAGGGCAACGCCCCGCCGCTCGAGATCTCTACCGATGTAAAAATGCTATACAACCCCCGCCTGAAGAGCGTGTATATGTTCGTACCCGGCGTCATTACGATCATCCTGATGCTGATGTCGGCCATGATGACCTCCATCGCCATCACCCGGGAAAAAGAACTGGGCACCATGGAAGTACTGCTGGTATCCCCGCTACGGCCATCAACCATTGTCGTTGGCAAGGTGATCCCTTATATTCTGCTGGCGCTGGCCATGGCGGCTATTGTGTTGCTGCTGGGTGCTTTCGTTTTTGGCATGCCCATCCGGGGTAGCCTGCTATTGTTGATGGTAGAATGTGTTCTGTTTGTTATCACCTCTCTTTCCCTGGGCATCCTAATTTCCACCCGGACAGAAACTCAGCAGGTGGCGATGCTGATCTCATTGATGGCGCTGATGCTGCCGACCATTCTGCTGTCGGGCTTCATCTTCCCGATCGAGTCTATGCCAAAGGTATTGCAGGTGATCAGCAATATCATTCCCGCCAAGTGGTTTATCATCATCATCAAAAACGTCATGTTGCGGGGTACGGGCTTTAATTTCATCTGGAAAGAGACCCTCATATTATTAGGAATGGCGCTGTTTTTCATCGGCGCCAGCATTCGCAATTTCAAAATCCGCTTAGCATAACGGCCATGAGAACCATCCTATTCATCATACGCAAAGAGTTCCTGCAGATCTTCCGGAACAAGGTCATGCTGGCGCTGATCTTCCTGATGCCGATCATTCAGCTGATTATCCTGGCCCATGCGGCGGACTACGAGGTAAAAAACATCAACCTTCACATTGTAGACCACGACCTGAGCCAGTATTCCCAGCGGCTGATCAGCAAGTTCCAGGCTTCCAAAAACTTTATCCTTATCGGGAGTTCCTTTACCAACCAGGCCGCCTTCGACGAGATCCAGAAAGGGGAAGCCGACCTTTTCCTGGAAATCCCGGTTGATTTTCAACGAAACCTCCTCCGCGACAAGAAGGCCGGGCTACAACTTTCGGTGGATGCCGTCAATGGCGTGAAAGCGGGCCTGGCCAACGCCTACGCCACGGCCATTATCCAGGATTTCAATGCAGAGATACGCGCCGAAGCGGCCGGCCCGGCCGCCAGCCAGGCTTCCCTTACCATCGCCTCCTCCAACTGGTTCAACCCGGAGCTGAACTACTTCACCTTTATGGTGCCGGGCATTCTGGTGCTGTTGGTTACCTTGGTGGGCATGTTCCTGTCGGGAATGAACATCGTGAAGGAAAAGGAAATCGGCACCATCGAGCAGATCAATGTGACGCCGATCCGCAAATACCAATTCATAGTCGGCAAGCTATTGCCCTTCTGGATCATCGCCAATATAGAACTCGCCATCGGCCTGACGGTGGGCTGGCTCGTTTTCGACATCCCCTTCGTTGGCAGCCTGTGGCTCGTTTTCGGCTTTGCCGCCATCTACCTGCTGGTGGTGCTGGGTATCGGCCTGTTCATTTCCACCGTGACGGAAACACAGCAGCAGGCCATGTTCATCGCCTGGTTCTTCCTCATCATCTTCATCCTGATGAGCGGCCTGTTCACCCCCATAGAAAGTATGCCGCCCTGGGCACAGGAAATCACCCGTTTCAACCCGGTGGCCTACTTTGTGGAAGTGATGCGCATGGTGCTGCTCAAAGGCAGTGGCGTGATGGACATCCAGCGGCACATTTTGGTGATGCTGAGCTACGCCATGGTGGTCAATGGGCTGGCGGTTTGGAATTATAGGAAGACGAGTTAGGGGGTATCAAACAACCCTGCCTTTTCCCACCGCTTGATCAAAGCCGGGCGCCGGGCGTATTGCTTCCGTAGCTCATAAGTGAAGCCGGATGGCTGCCAATGTACAGATGTATGGCCCTGTCCCCGAATACTTGGGTCAAAGAGTATTGATCAGTGCCCGTTGCTGGTAGGGTGAGCGGGATAGCCGTTTAGAAGGCTCCGGGCATTCAATTAGAAACAAAAAGTTGTTCGTTAAAACAAAATTTGTTATCTTTGTTTTGCAAATCCCTCTCTCTAATGAGCAAAAACCTGCACGAAAAACCTTTCGACCAGGCCACTATCTCCAAGTTGGAGATTTTTGAGGACTACGCTCAGGCCTGGATACCTACATTTGTAATGTATGGCGATCCGATGATCTGTATTTTTGATTTCTTCGCAGGAACAGGTTACGATAAGGATGGCGTTGCAGGTAGTCCTATTCGAATATTGCAAAAATTACGTGAGCAGATTTCTGCAATTTTTCAAAAAAAGGTCAAGGTGCGGGTGTTTTTCAATGAATTCGATCCCGAAAAATATCAGCAACTTTCTTTTGCCTGTAAAGATTTTCTCCAAGAGTATCCGGAATTAGGCCGAGCTATAGAATTGGAAATTTTCAATGAAGACTTTGGTATTTGTTTCGAAAGGTTGCTGCCCCAAATACGGGAATATTCAAGTCTTGTTTATCTCGACCAGAATGGCATCCGTTTTTTGGCTGATAAATATCTTCTGGAGCTTGAAAAAACAACAAGAACCGATTTTCTATACTTTGTATCATCTTCCTATTTCTGGCGATTTGGCAATAAGGAGGAGTTTCAGTCGTATGTTAAACTGGATATGGAAGAAGCCAAAAAGAGGCCTTATCATTACATTCATCGAAGCCTGATAGCCCAGTTGCGAGCAAAATTACCTGCCGATTCAAACCTCAAACTCTACCCTTACTCCATTAAAAAGGGCGCCAATATTCATGGTATCATCTTCGGAGCTTCGCACCCTCGGGCGGTGGACAAATTTTTGAAAACTGCCTGGAAACGAAACGACATTAATGGGGAAGCCAACTTTGATATTGATGAAGACAGGCAAAAAGGGCAGTTGGATATATTTGAAGGCAAGCAGCTCACGAAAATAGAATCTTTTCAAACCCGCCTTCGGGAAAAGGTACTTGACGGCAGCATTATCGATAATTTTGATGCCTATAATTTTGCCCTGGATGAAGCCCATCTTGGGAGCCATGCGGCATCTGAATTAAAAAAAATGAAGCAGGAAGGTTTGATCGATTACCATGGCAGGTCTCCTTTAGCCACTTATGAAAAGGTTTACAAAGATAAAAGGCGCATCGTTTATCAAATACTCCAAAAATGAAATATTCCAAAATAGAATGGACCGAAGCCACCTGGAACCCCAGCACGGGATGCAATAAGGTCAGCGCCGGATGCAAGAACTGCTATGCCGAAACAATGGCCAAACGCCTGCAGGCTATGGGCGCACCCGGCTATGAGAACGGTTTCGAATTTACGCTCATGCCCGAACGACTGGAAATGCCTTTGAAAATAAAGAAACCGACCAAATTTTTCGTAAACTCTATGAGCGATTTGTTTCACGAAAAAATGCCTTTCGATTTTCTGGACCAGGTGTTTCAGGTCATTGAGCGAACGCCCCAGCACAGCTATCAAATCCTGACGAAGCGGGAACAAATCCTTCAGGATTATTGCCAGCAACGAAAGATGCCGGACAATGTATGGCTCGGCGTCAGCGTGGAATCCGCCAAAACCAAGCATCGGATCGATGTTTTGCGTGACATTCCAGCCAGAATCCGTTTTTTGTCCATCGAGCCGCTCATAGCCGAAGTCGGAGAATTAGACCTTCGCGGCATTCATTGGGTTATTGTGGGCGGCGAAAGCGGCCCCAAAGCCAGGCCTATGCGTCCCGAGTGGGCGACCAAGGTGCAAAAGCAATGCGCCGAGCAAAACGTCGCCTTCTTTTTTAAACAATGGGGCGCCTGGGGCGCCGACGGCGTAAAACGCAGTAAAAAAGCAAACGGCCGGCTTTTCCTCGGCCGCGAATGGAACGAAGAACCGGCTGCGAAGCTCGTTCAATAGGCGCTGCAAACGGACTTACTCCCCAAACAGCCACTTCTCCCTCAACTGCAACGCCCGCTCCGGCGCCTCATCCTTAGGCTTCACCTTATTCCGCACCGGATCATACTCATAACCCACCAAGCCGAAAATTTCTTCCAACGGAAGGGGCTCCGTAACGCCAACATGCGCTTTCAGGAAAGCGCCGATCTGAGGGTACGTCATTCCAGCTATGATATCGAACAGTTCGCTGTCTTTGAAGGCCTTGTTGTTGCCATAGCGGGCCGACAGTTCCTGGATCAGGTGCTTTAACCCGGATTTCCCACCGGACAGTTGCCGGAGCTTGATGTCGAGCAACAGATTCACCAGAAATCCCTTGTAGGCTACATTATCATACCGATCCGCCAGTTCGCCATAGACGCGGCTGCTGATGTCCGTTAGGGAGACATCCTGGCGGTACTCCTTCATACCGGCCAGCATATCATTGACGAACCAGTTAAAGACCTCTTCGGAGATGAGCCGCTGGTTTACCTGAGCATGATAGTTGAGGTATTCCGTCGTACCCTCGTACAACCAAAGGTGGCTCGACATGGAAGGATTGTCAAAATCGAATTGCTGAAACTCCTCGGAGTGGATATTCAGGGGAGCATAACAATGCAGGAATTCGTGAAAGCCCGCATTTTTCAGAGCTGCTTCTAACGTGGGCGCTTTCAGCAATTTCGGATCCCATTGCTCCGGCCACACCCATACCGAAGAATTCCGGTGCTCCAGCGCAACAAGGGGTGAAGCCTCTCCGCTGTAAAAAAAGAAAAGAAAAGCATATTGATCTATCGGCAATGCTCCCCCCAGGTATGAGGCCAGCGCGGAGAACATCGGCTCAAATACCTGCCGTATCTGTTGTGGGCGAACGGCTCCTTTCTCGGAAAAAACCGCAATTTCCATCGTGGTGTTGCCTACCTTGAAGGAAACCGGCTCCTGGTCCGTATATAAGATGGGCCGCCCGGCCAACTCCTGGTAGGAGCTTGCCGAGAAGGCATCCCGTCTGGCGTCGGCCTGGATATTCAATCCGCTGGAGGCGAACAAACCGGCCGGGCGGGTGAGGTAGACATAAAAAGGAAGGTTCTCCTTGCCCTCCAGGTAACCGAAAAGGGCGGCAGGATTGAGGAGATACGCCTTGTCTCTTACAAAAATATTTTCTGCCGGCAGCCATTTGGAATAGCCCTTATGGTTCCAGGCATCCTCCACCTCATACTCGATGTACCGTAACAATTTTGCGTTTTTGATGCGCCAGCGGTTGAAGGAGAGCTGTTCCACCGGCAGGGATTGGCGCTGCGGGCCAAAAGCCTGGACATTGTATACCAGCCGCCCGAATTGCAGGTCATTGTGGTAATAGCCTGGCACGGCTGAGGGAAAAACAAAATTCACTACGGCCTGGCTGGCTTCCGGAACAGTCAATTTCACAGTAAGCCGGTTGCCTTGCATACTGCTCAGGTCTGCCTGATAGGTGTACCCTGTCTGGGCAATGGCCAGCCCAAATGCAGCCATTATCAATAGCGCGATGAGTGTGGTTTTTCGTTGTATCATTGGTCAGGATTTAGTTCTGTCGCATACCTGCACGTCGCACGTCAACGCGTCGGCTTGCCGTTAGCCGGGTAAAACCGCACATCGTACACACCCTGGCTCCTCCGTCGCCCGTACATCGTACATCTTCAAACCCCTTCCATTTCCCGGATCAACTCCAGCAGATCTTTATTGAGTTGATTCTTCCGCACGGTAATGCTTTCCAGGCTGGCGGTGTTGTGTTGTTCATCGTCACTGACCGCTTTCCAGCGTTGTTCCAACAGCAGAGCCTGGTCATAGAAAACGCGGTCGCCGTCGGTAAGCGTGATAAGTTGCCGGATGAGGGGGCCCGGTTGGCCTAATCGGAAGAGGGCTCGCAATGCCGTGGTATCATACTGGCGTTTAGGCCTGTCTGAAAAAGCAGGAGGTGTCGTGGGAGCAGCCTGCACATCCTTTTTTATGGCGTCGGCCAGACGAAAGAGCTGCAGTTTCAGGCTACTACGCCGCTCCCGGATACTGCTTCCATCCCCCATCATCAAGCTTTCTTCTTCAAGGGCGTTGAACTCGGAACGTTGCATCCGAACAGCTGCTTCTCTCGAAGGGCTATAGGCAGCGGCCAAGGCGAGCAATTGATCGAGCGCCTCGGAAAGCCGGTTGTTTTCAATGGCTAACAGGATAGATTCGTAGGCCTGTTCGGCAGTATTCATAATTGGAAAATAGCTTTGCCCTAAAAATATTCATTTTTCCGGAATCCCGGGCCGGAGGTGCTAAAACTCATTGATCGCAGCACTCAAATCCTTTAATTTGGGGACAAAAGCCCATCCCGACAAATGAAAAAGATCCTTGTAGCAATCGACTTCTCGCCGGCATCCGGCAATGCTTATGAATACGCCCAATGGCTGAGCCTCGATCTCGGGGCAAGCCTGTCGGCCCTCTTCGTCAATACGGCTACCAAAGCGGAGGAGACGGTGACTGAAAAACAGCGCCAGGCTATGGTCAAACGAGAAAATGAGGAGTACCGTGAGCGCCTGAAAAGCTTTACGATGAACTACCCCCACCACGATCCCAATGAAACACTGATTAAGGTAGCGCCGAAAGGTTATTTGGTCGCCAATGGGCGTATTTCAACTGAGATCGCCAATACCGCTCAGAAAATCGGCTCGGAATTGATCGTGCTGGGCATCCGTTCCAAACACCTGCTTCAGGAACATCTTTTTGGCAGTGTTTCCACGCACCTTATCGGTAAAACGCCCTGTCCACTATTGCTCATTCCTGAAGCGGCTAATTATAAACCCCTGCGGCATATTGCACTGGCCATCGATCTTAGCCTGAATGAAGCCGTAATCCCATCTGGACTGAAAAATCTGGCCAAGGCGCTGAACGCCAAAATCGACCCCTTCTACGTAAACATGCTGCCTGAAGACCCGGACAAATCCAAATCGGAGCAACTGAAAAGCGGCCAGACGGAGGTCACCATGATTCGGGAAAAATCTGTCAAATCCGGTATCTTTTACTACTTGAAAAATAATCCCGTAGACCTGCTGGCCTTGTACCTCCCTCAACGGGCATTTCCGGACAACCTGCTGCACGGGCGATTAGCGCGCCACATGGCCTGGCATAGCCCGGCGCCGCTGTTGTTGCTAGGGGAAAGGGGTGTTGATGATTAGCTATTTCTCTCTCCGAAAGCCGGATATTGGTTGCTTGTTGATGGTTGTTTAAAAAAAAGGTTCAATCATCATAATGTAAAACCAACAAGGGGACGCTGGTATGAAAAGTCAATCGTTTTGTTAAGCTTTTGTGGAATAAACGTTCAAGGAGGCTACGGTGAACCGTCCCCACGATAATGAGATCGGCGCCTATGTCCTGAGCATAGTGGAGGATGCCTTCCTGAATATCCGTACATTCCACCTCGACAGCCGTGAGGTCAATATTGGGTTTACCGACTTTCACAGCATGCTCAAGCGCAACTGCTTCCACTTTATAAGCCTTGTCCTCTTCTTCTTCCACATGTACGAAGTGGATAGTTGCCGGGCCCAGGCCCAGCGTATCAATAACTCTTGCCAGTATAGCCTCGTCGGCTGCCTGATAATTGCTGGCGTACACGATATTTTCGAAGCCACTGCAGCGGCATCCCCCAGGGATCAGAAATACCGGACAATGGGCATTTTGAGCCACATGGGTGGATACGCTGCCAAACACCTGTTCCATGAGGTTACCTTGCCCAGTGGTGCCCATCACAATAAGGGTGGCTTGTTTTGAATCACGAACGATCTCTTCCCCGGCAAAACCGATGCGCAGTTCCGTTTTGGGGGCTATAGCCGAAGGAGCCGACGTTTCTCCATCAGAAACAGAGGGTTCACTAACAAAATGTTCCATCAATTCCCGTTTGACGGCTTCGAACTCGGCAGCGGGCATATCCAGGTAGGGATTGCTGTAATCGAATGACGGATGGTAGGCATGGGTGACCACGACCTCCCAGTCTCCCCCGGCCGCCAGTTGCTGCGCAAAGTGATAGGCATTGGCCGCCACATCGGAAAAATCGGTTGGCACAAGTAACTTTTTCATGGGCTTTTGCTTTTGCTGATATTGCTTCAAAAAGGCGTACAATTCGTCCACTCCCGGCGTTTCATCCTGAAAGGCCGGGCGGCCTTCTATCAATAAGGCCGGGGCGGCCGCGATCTGATATTCCAGGATGTCATGAAAACGGGTCACCTCTTCCACTTCAACCTCTAGTTCAGGGAGGCGGTCCAGCGCTTTGTACAGATTATTTTTCAGCGCCTTGCTTTTTCTGCATCCGATGCCTAGTAATTTAATACGCAGTGGCATGCTGCATTAGCGTAATTTGTTACTGTCGATTATCTGCTTGGCGGAAATCTCTTCCGCGGCCAGCGCTTTAATGATATCGAATGTGGTCACAATACCTACCAATTCGCCATTTTCTTCTACTACCGGAACCGCATGGAAGCGGTTTTCCATGAAAATCTCTAAGGCGACATTGATCCGTGCATTTGGGTTCAGCTTGGCCAGGCCCTTGGTCATGATATCCTCCGCCTTGTATGCGCGAAGCCGTGCTTCATTGACGAATTTGTCTTCCTCACTGCGGTTGAACCCCCGCATAAAATACACAAAGTCGGTTTTGCTGATCAGGCCAACCATATCCTTGCCATGCACCACCGGAATGTGGTGGATCTTATTCTTTTCAAAGATCTCTTTTACCACCGTAAGCTTATCTTCCGGTGCAACAGTAATAAGGTTTGTGGTCATCAGCGTTTTGACTGGAGCTAGGACGTTCATCTTTTGCGATTTTGTTTCGTGATTCTAATACATCACTAATATCACTAAAAGGGGCAGGCCGGCCAGTGAGAAATATCAACCGCCCTGTATGATTTTCATCATTAGGCCTGAAGGCCGAAACGCCTTACTCCCCATCAACTTCTCAACCTTTCAACCCAAGTTGCTCCCTCATATTCTCATTTTCTGCATAGGAGTTTGTATTTTTGACGTTCTGTGTGGTGGTTATCCCGGAAAGGCCCTGAACCGTGACGTAACAAAATAGCGGGGATTGCCGTTCTTGGTTTCTAAATGACATTTCAGCGCAAACCGATTTATATGAAGCAATCGTTTATCCTGTTCTTTCTCTGCCTTGGTTTTGCAAGTATTGCACAAGAATCGATCGAACAGTTGGAGAAGGGTTTTCAGGAGGCTGGCAACAGTAAAGATAAAATGTACCTCGCCTATCAGCTTGGCGATGCTTACCTACGCGTCAATGTTGATAAATCCATTGATTACGGCAAGAAAGCCTATCAATTGGCCACCGACCTCAAAATCGACGGCATGGCCGCCCAGGCGGCTTATCTGGTAGGACAAGGCTACGAAAGGGATCGCAACGACCGAAATGCCGAAGTCTGGTATCGAAGCGCTCTGGCTTCCGCCAAACAAGCAGGCGATTCAGACCTTATCATCAAAAGCGTGGAAAAACGAAGCCGGCTGGCCACTAAAGACCGCGATTACCGCAAAGCTTATCAGGTCGTCGAGGAAGCGTTCACTTATTTCAGCCAGAAAGGAACCAGCATCAGCGACCTGGAAAACAAGTACGAACGTCAGAAAAGCCAACTGGAAAAGGAAAAACGCCGACTGGAAGAGGAACGCGAAAGCCTGCAATCGGAGATCAACAATCTGTCGAGCGAACGGGATTTATTGAGTACAGACCGCGACCGCCTTCAGCAACGCCAGCAGCAACTCGTACAGGAAAAGCAAAAAGTGGAAGAAAAGATCTCCGAAAAAGAGGAACTACTGGCGACTGTCTCGGAAGCTAAACAACGAGCTGAAGAGGTGGCTCAAGTCCAGTCGCAGCGAGTAAAGCAGCTCGACCGGAAAGTGCTGGAGAACGAAAACGTCCTGTTCGCCAAAGAGGCCGAATTGGCGAAAGCGACCCTCGAAGCGGAACAGGCCACCAACCGCCAGAAACAGCTCATCATCCTGGCCAGCTTCGGCACCTTGTTGGCCCTGCTGCTCCTGGTGCTCTTCCTATCGTCTCGCCGCTCCCGCCGAAGCCTTAAGGAAAAAAACAAGATCATCCAGCAGGAACAGGAACGCTCCGAAGAGCTGCTGCTCAACATCCTGCCCAAGTCCATTGCCGATGAATTGAAAGAGTTTGGCAAGGCCAAAGCTCGTAAATATGAACAGGTGTCGGTATTATTCAGCGACTTTGTGAATTTCACGTCTCTCTCCGAAAAGCTGGCGCCCGAAGAACTGGTCGAAGAACTGGACAAATGTTTCAAGGCATTCGACTTCATCATCTCTCAGTATGATGATATTGAAAAGATCAAAACCATTGGCGACGCCTACATGTGCGCTTCCGGCCTGACCGGCCGCAAGGGCATGCCCTACAACATCATACGCGCCGCTATGGAAATGCAACAGTTCCTCGATGAACAACGAAAGGAAAAACTCCGCCTCGGCAAACCTTACTTCGAGGCCCGCATCGGTATCCATACCGGCCCCGTGGTTGCCGGCGTGGTCGGCCTCAACAAATTTGCCTACGATATCTGGGGCGATACCGTCAACATCGCTTCCCGTATGGAAACCAATGGACTGGAAGGCCACGTGAATATCTCCGACACTACCTACGGCCTGGTCAAATACCAGTTCGACTGCGAATACCGCGGCAAGGTACAGGCCAAAAACAAGGGCCTGATCGATATGTACTATGTGCGGAAAGAAAAGGCTAAGAACCTCGCGGCGGTGTCGCAATAGGGGAAAGGGAGGATAGCCTATAGCATTGAATTGTTGGATGTGGAGGGGAAGAAAACACCTCTCTTTTTAACCTCCCCAATTTGAGCCCTCTTCCCGCAATTTGAGCCGTCCCAAATCAGGATTTGAGGCGAAAGCAGAAGGCGCCGGCTGCACTTTTGCAGCATGGTTTAACCTTCAAAACAAAAATTCATGCTTACGCAAAACCTCATTTCTATTTTCAGCCACAGGCTGCTTTTCTTCACTCTTTTTGTTGTTAGCGGCACGGCGCAGCTCCTCGCCCAAAAAGGGGTTACCTATTCGCCTGCCCAGATCCTGCAAATGATCAATCGGCAGGAAGCCGTTACGCTGGAGGGCGCCACCATCACCGGGACACTGGATTTCACCCTGCTCGAGAAGCAGCACCCCTCCGGTTCTTATGGCGTCCGCAACGGACAAGTGAAGCGCTTTACGGCCAAAGTAAAACAGCCGCTGGTGCTGAAGAACTGCACCATCCAGGGCGGTATCCGCACTACCCGGGAAGAGCAAAATGGCCGCTTGCTCAAAGAGTACTTTACGGCTTTCGACGCTGCGCTAGTCCTGGAAAACTGTACCTTCCAGGGGCCCTTGGATTTTGAAGAAATGGCTTTCTATGGCGCTGTGGTGCTAAAAAATTGCACCTTCGAGGAAAGGGTGCGGTTTGAAAAAGTGCATTTCGCTATTGCGCCAACAGAGGAAGGCAATGCCTTTAAAAAACAATTATCCATTCAGGACACTAATTGGAACGAGGAGGAAGAAAAACTCGTCACCCCCACTCCTAAGGAACCTGACAACAGGGTGCAGTTCACTCTTCGCAATACCTCACTGAAACCCATTTCCATCAAATTCGGCCAAACCGTCTGGAACCTGTCGCCGGTTAGCACTTCAAGTTTACTTACCGAACCGGGGCAGGACATTTATCTGCTGTATAAGGGCAAAAAAGAACGCCTGCTGCTAACCGTAAAGCCCGAACTACAGGGCCAGACAGTTGATGTCGCAAAGCTGTAAAACCATCTGAAAAGAAATCACCCGACATTTTACCGGACATCCTATGTGCCTATGTGGCAATTGTGGCAACAATCCCGCATGCCAACATAGGCACATTAGCGCCCACTTCCCCGGAAGCCTACTCAACTCCTCAACTTATAAACTTCTTCCCCGGCCAACTCCTTGACCGCTTAATGTGTTTCTAATTGGCATTGTTTTCTGCTATCTTTGGACACATCAAAACGGAGCTTATTCCATGTCATTTCAACTCGAATCACCCTTCACACCTACCGGCGATCAGCCAATGGCTATTGAGCAGCTCCTACAGGGCATACAGTCTGGCGACCGCGCCCAGGTGCTGCTCGGCGTCACCGGCTCGGGCAAGACCTTTACGATGGCCAATGTCATCGCCCAGCTCAACCGGCCGACCCTCATTCTGACCCATAATAAAACCCTGACCGCCCAGCTGTACGGAGAGTTTAAAGACTTTTTCCCGCACAATGCCGTGGAATACTTCGTTTCCTACTACGACTACTACCAGCCGGAGGCTTACATCTCCGTGACCGATACTTTTATCGAGAAGGATCTGTCCATCAACGAAGAAGTAGACAAACTGCGGTTGCGGGCCACCTCCAGCCTGTTGTCCGGCAGACGGGATATTATCATTGTGGCTTCGGTGTCCTGTATTTATGGTATGGGGAACCCGGAGGACTATAAGAACAGCATTATCCGGATCAATGTGGGGCAAAGCCTTTCCCGCAACGGCTTTCTCTACAGCCTGGTGGAAAGCCTGTATTCCCGAACGGAGACAGACTTCCGGAGGGCCAGCTTCCGCGTGCGGGGCGATACGGTCGACATTAACCTCCCCTATGTAGATTACGGCTACCGCGTCACTTTCTTCGGTGACGAGATCGAGTCAATCGACCGTATCGAGATCGAGAGTGGCAAGCGGATCGAGGGCATGGAAACGGCGGCTATTTTTCCCGCCAACCTCTACGTAGCTCCAAAGGACCGCATCCATCATATCATCCGGGAAATCGAGGATGAGTTGTACGAACAGGAAAAATATTTTGAGCGCGAAGGCCGGCTCCTGGAAGCCAAGCGTATCCGCGAGCGCACCACCTTCGACCTGGAGATGATCAAAGAGCTGGGCTACTGCAATGGCGTTGAGAACTACTCCCGCTTCTTCGACGGCCGACGGCCCGGCACCCGCCCCTTTTGCCTCCTTGATTACTTCCCGGACGACTATCTGATGATCATCGATGAGAGCCACGTGACTATCCCGCAGGTGCGTGGCATGTACGGAGGCGACCGGGCGCGCAAGCTCAGCCTGCTCAATTTCGGATTCCGGCTGCCTTCCGCAATGGATAACCGGCCACTCAACTTCAGCGAATTTGAAAGCCTGATCCATCAGGTGGTTTTCGTCAGCGCAACCCCCAGTGATTATGAACTGGAACAAACCGGCGGCCTGATCGTGGAGCAGCTCATCCGTCCTACCGGGCTGCTGGACCCACCCATTGAAGTGCGCCCCAGCCTCAACCAGATCGACGATCTGATGGACGAGATACAGAGCCGGATTGAGCGCCAGGAACGCACCCTGATCACGACCCTCACCAAGCGCATGGCGGAAGAATTGACCAAGTACCTTCAACGCCTCAACATCAAAGTGCGCTACATCCACTCTGAAGTGGATACCCTGGAGCGGGTGGAAATCCTGCGCGACCTGCGCCTGGGTGAATTCGATGTGCTGGTAGGCGTAAACCTGCTGCGCGAAGGCCTCGACCTGCCGGAAGTATCCCTTGTTGCTGTACTTGATGCGGATAAGGAAGGTTTTCTGCGCAATGCCCGGTCCCTGACCCAAACGGCCGGCCGCGCGGCCCGAAACTCAAACGGCCTGGTCATTTTTTATGCCGATAAGATCACGGAGGCAATGGAAAACACCATCGAGGAAACGAATCGCCGCCGGTCCGTGCAGATGGCTTATAACGAAGAACACGGCATTACCCCTCAAACCGTGCGCCGCAGCCGCGAAGAGATTCTCAGCAAACAATCCATTCTCGACATCCGCGGCAATAAACAGCGCGCTTATGTGGAACCTGACGAGCCCAGCCTCGCCGCCGACCCTATTATGGGATACCTGAGCCGCGAACAGATCGAACGCATGATCCAGGAAACGGAAGACAAAATGAAGAAGGCCGCCAAGGAGCTGGACTTCATCTCGGCGGCTCAGTTCCGGGACGAGCTGTTTGCCCTGAAAAAGAAATGGCGGGAAGTGGCGTAGGTTTTCAGTACGTCAATTGTCAGTTACGATGGAAGGCCTCAGTACTGAGTTGACGACATGAAAATGCGTATGGCCTTTGTAATCACCTCACAATTTGCCGGGGGATAGCCGTTGGCAGGCGGCTCAGCATCTCGTTATTGATCAACTGGGTGTAGTTGGTGAATGAATTCACATTGATGGTATTATTCTTTTGCTTCCCCAGGAGCACCACTTCATCGCCGATCTCCACGCCGGGAATATCCGTGATATCTACCATAAAAAGGTTCATATTAATCAGGCCGGTGACAGGAGCTTTCC
This sequence comes from Lewinellaceae bacterium, assembly GCA_020636215.1. Lineage (GTDB taxonomy): Bacteria > Bacteroidota > Bacteroidia > Chitinophagales > Saprospiraceae > JACJYE01. The sequence goes on along the minus strand of JACJYG010000008.1, from coordinate 489,595 downwards.
GCCCGCCGATGAGCACGTGGGCGTTATTGGATTGCCCACGAGGGTAGCCATTGCTATACCCCACGGGTATAACCGCCACGCGCATGTCGTGCAAAGCCTGAAAAGCGGTGCCGTATCCGATGAATTCCCCTTGCGGTACATTTTTGATATCCATCACATCCGTTTTCCAGGAAATGATGCGGTTCATCGGAGCGTCTTTTCCCTTCCCAATTTCCTGTATGTGCTGGTAGTAAATGTCGGGGCTGGGCCAAAATCCATAGGTAGCCACGCCTATCCGGACGAGGTCATAGTGGGTTTCCGGCATGCCCAGGACGGCGGCAGAGCAAGCAATATGACGGTACTTCGGCATAAACTTTCGCGTTTTTAGTTCCGCAAGGTATTTTTTGTACCGGCTTATTTGTTGGTCGATCCGGAACTGGTTACTCCGGGACTCTGCCCCGCCCAGGTGCGTGCACATTCCCTGAAAAATGAAATACTCCTGATGACGCTTGAGAAAGGTTAGCGATTTGCTGAAAAACGGCTCCGTCATACCGGTGCGGTTGGCGCCCGTTTCTACCTCCAGGTGTATTTTTGCTTTCTTTTTCAGCTTTTTAGCTTTTTCCAATACCAGTGGCAGGCGATCGTAATTGAAAACATAGAACTCAATGTCATTTTGGATCGCCCAGTCTATATCCTGGTCGTAAAGGATACCCATGATCATGATTTCGGAGGAATCCGAACAATGATCCAGTACCTCTTCGGCTTCGTAAGCCGAGGCTGTAGAGAAGTGATTGACGCCACATTTTTCCAACATTTTTACCATTTGCGGAATACCATGTCCATAGGCATTGGCTTTAACAACTGCTGAATAACGCGGGTGGCTGCCCAATTTTTTTTTCAGAAAATTGACGTTCTTTTTTAAGGCAGATTGACTCAGTTCTATACGAGAAGAGTGCCTTACGTTCCTGACAAAAGCATCGTAATGAGAATGCTGTCGTTGTACCATTGGTCTGTTCTTAATTGATTATCAAATGCTCCATGAATATTTCCTCCCCCAACTTTCGCGAGCCAGTTGCTCGACTTTATCTATTGCCTCTTTCGGCACCTCTTCTTGTCTTCCTTCCAGGCGAAGGCCATTGTAGTGAAAAGCATAAACACGGGATACGAACTGATAAACAGGAAGGGAAGACTCTCCATGAAATTCACCATTTCCGGAAACGGAAGGCCGAATGTTCTGCCCCCAGTTTTGTGCCCCCTCACTGTTAGGGTTAAAGAAATAGGCCCGCCAATCTCCTGTCGAAGAACGCTCGATGCGCAACAGGGAAATGGCGTGATATCCGAGCATATTGGCGTTAGCATCCGTGATAAAAATGCCTAGAGGTACGGGATAGATCAGGTGGTGCCCGCCGTTGTATTCCGGATGAAAGGACGCATAAAAGACGCGAACGAAGTTTTCAAATTTTTCTATCCTGCCGGTCACTGAATTATAAACCGATAAAAAACCGGTTTGTATCCAATGCCCATAGAAAGCGGGGTTTACCGAAATATGGGGGTCGACGCCAAGGTGTTTGACTACCGCCCTTTTCATCATTTCATTATAGATCTTATCGAGATGCGGGACCAAAACGATGGAAACCGGGTCCAGTTTGTAATCGAACTGCCGGGTTAATCCTTCTGTCACAGCTGCCGACTCGATCAACTCGCCCTCATACCTGAAAACCACATTATTCATCGTAGCCGCATCGATGAGGAGGTTGACCAGCTTACCTGGAGCATGCCGGCTCCACATACTGAGCCCTCTTGCCGACTGGCAGGTAGGGTTGTTCCCTTGACGCAGGCCCAGCGGTTGCCCCAATGCACACAAAGCCCCTCCTATCAGCAGTTGAGCGGGCGAAACCTCTTCGTCCGACAGATTACCCCGAAGTAGGTTTTTGGCCACTTCCGGATGTATTTTCACCCGCGTAAGCCGATTTAAGGCATGCCAGGTGACTTTTCTGGACAGAAGGTTCCGCTGCAATACCCGGGCAAGGCCATAAACAGCCTGCTTGTTACCCAAGACCATGAATTCCTGGATGAGTAAGCCAACAAAGGCCTCATGCCTTTCATAGTCCGCAATTCCATGTGCATCCAGATGCAAAATGAGCGGTACAACATCCGGGCAATGTTTTACGGCATATTGAAGCAGCACCAACTGATAATCGGATACCAGGCCGGTAGCAGCCATCTGCTTTCCGATCTGCTCACTTTCCATTTTTATTTCCGCCTTAGCTGCCTTTTCCAACCACTGGTGGTATTCTTCCGGCGAAGGATGTTTTTCAACTTGTGGCGTAGGCTGGTAAAGAACATTCACGAACTTCAAAAGCCGCCGTCCGTCCGGGTCCTTCGCATCCAACTGGAGTTGTTTGTGGATCACGGCCAACATGCGTTTTATCCTGCTTACCACGATAGGGCGATGCTCCGACAGGCTTTCTATTGCAGTGGCAATTTTGGGCATCAGCCTTTCCAGTGGCACCTGTTGATGGATTAAGTTGAAAAGTAAACGGATCTTCTTCAGCTCTCCTTTAGGATACTGCGCCCATGCTCTTTGAGAAAAGTCTTCATACGCCAATTCGAAATTAGCGACTAACATATCTTCCAAAAATTCGAGGGCCTGTTCCGCCGAAAAAGTGGGATGTATTATCCGATGTTCCGCAATAGCCAGCAGGCGTAGCTCACTCAGCGCTTCCATTGTACTAATGGGGTAGCCGGCAAGTAGGGTTCCGCCTGCCAGGTAGGCAACAAGATGCTCAGGCGCAGCCCAGGAAGACTCTTCGAAGATTCCGGCTTCATTGATCTGAGGAATGGACTGGTAAAGGAAGGCGAGTCCTTCGGCAGTTCGGCATAGCACGTCTGCCTGGCTCAACAGGCTATCCTTTTTATCTTTTTTTGTAAAAGAGGGCGCCGCCCTGAAGTGGGCTATACTTTCCAGAAACCGGCTTTCCAACTCACTGATGGTTAATTCCATGTATTCTTGTTTTTCCGGATGAACCGGTACTTTCACCGACTCCGGAAAATGGTTTTAAAAAAACAGGAGACATCCCGAATTTTGAGCCACCAATCAGCGATTCTATTCCTGCCCGCCGCTGGCAGCAGGCGGGATCCGCTGATCAGGCGTCGTATCGGCCTCAGCCTATTCGGGCCGAGGCCTTGCATCTTATCTGGATATTCTACGAAAATCCGGGATGGCTCGTCCAAGCTCTAAGTCAATTTTGTGCTACACGTAAAAGGGAACATCCTCGTAATGTTTCAGGAGTTCTCTCATGCGCCCGGCGTCCTCCCCAGTGAAATTCACTGTGCCAAAGTGGTTGCCGAAACCTTCCCGGCTTCCGATCTTTTGAGGCCCGATCGGCGCAACCAGGTTATTATCGAGGTAATAGGATTCTTCGGTCAGCTCCTCTGGTATTTCCAGGCGGGTAATATGGCCACTCTTGGGGAATACCATAACGTTACCGTAGTATTTCCTGGGCTTGAAATCCCTGGGAGGAAAAAATTCATCGAGGGCCTTATCACTCATGCTGGCGTCATGACTCACTACAAAAGCCACCAGCGCATCAAATTCATACGCCTTCGACGCCAGTTCCAGGATGTGGCCGCCGGGTATCCGGCAGGCTACCTCGCCAAAGTTGAGGTGGCCATCTTCGGTGAGAAACCACTCGGGATGGATCATGCCATACTCGATACCGAATACATCCACCAGCTTCTGGACTTCCTTATGGATGAGCTCCCGCTTGGACTCCAGCTCCGGCCCGGCAGGAATAAAATTGGAATACCCCAGCTTCACATACTCTGTAATATTCAGGAACCGGACTTTCCCTTTATGAATGAAAGCTTCACAGGAAAACTCCTGTCCCCCAAGGTGGCTTTCCGCCAGGCAGGGAAAATCTGTCGGCTTGATCTTATTATCGATATCTTCCCTGGATTTTATGAAGCGGTGCCCCACGGTCCCTGCAGAAGCAAAAGGCTTAACGTGGAACCAGGCGTCTTCCTCGCCTGGCAGTTGTAGCTCGGCTTCATTGAGGCGGCTCAAAAAATTATGAGCCTGTTCGTGGTTATGTATTTCTTCGAATAATCCGACCCGCAGGCCTCCCAACAGTGCTTTGCGCTTCATCATCGCTTTATTGCGAAACAGGAACGCCCGGTTGAGCACGCGCGGATCATCCCGGTAAATGGAATTCAGGGCGCCAGCCCACTCCACCGTTTCTTCGTATAAAGGAACAGCCACATCCGCATCGTACGGACGCAGCAGCTCGGCCAGCGCCAAAGAATTGGAGTGACTGCCGAACTCATCCAGGCGATAGCCAACAAAAGGAATATTATGCTCTTTGGCATAACTTTCAAATTCGGGGAAGGATACAACAACATAGGGAAGCTTGGCCTTCTGCATACTTTCAATAACAGGAAGGCTCCAACCAATTAGTGCAAAACGATTTGCCATAAAACTATAAGGATTTTAAAAATAGATAAATCAATTAAAAAACAACACATAGGAGCTCGATAAGGACGATAAGCCGGGTGGCGGATTTATGGAATTTATGATTAAAAATGAGGACATAAGATAATTTTTTTTCTCACATAAGCAAATTTGGGAGGCGCCAGTTCAATGCCTTTACCCAGGCGTGGCATTTTAAAAAATCACCCTTTGGGGTGATGCGTAGGACATGGCGCCAGGCTAATTTTGCCACGGCCGTATTTTTTGAACACCACAAAAAGCAAAGACATGAAAAAAGCCTTACTGTTCCTTTTTTGGGTATCAATCACAATAGCCTTGACTGCCCAGGATTGCCTTCCCGGCTGGCAATACTTCCGGAACATCCAAATCGACAATACCCAGGGCGCTGAAGACCTGGACAATTTCACCATCCGATTCACCCCAAACACCGCCCAGTTAGTCAGCCAGGGCAAACTTCAGGCCAATGGAGCAGACCTGCGTTTCGTAGGCCAGGATTGCAGCGAATTGCCCTATTTCATGGATAGCCTTGCTACCAGCCCCCAAAATGTGATCTGGGTGAAGATACCATTTCTGGCCGCCGGCGCGTCTACTGTCATTCGGGTTTATTACGGCAACCCCAACGCTGCTCCCGCCAGCGACGGAGCCGCCACCTTCCTCTTCTTCGATGATTTTGAAGATGGCGTGATTGATACCGAAAAGTGGGAATCCATTGGTGAATACGCCACTTTTGAAGAATCCAACGGATTGCTGGATTACGCCAGCACCGGTACAGCCAGCGGGCCCCGTTTTAAATTTGCCCGGACGGTTCCGTCCTTTCAGGGGCCGGTTTACGCCGAATGCGCCGCCAGTGTCGGAACGAGTTCCACCATCGGATTCTCCAGCTCGTCCCAACCTCTTGAGCGAATTTATTTCCGGTATAACAATGGCGCCTTTTCTGCAGATACCATGGATATCCTCGCCCATCTGGCGGATACCATGACCAATGGGTTCGCCACCGATACCAATTACCCCCGCATATCCGTACCAAAAGAGCAAATGAATAATTTGCGCATTAAAATTGCGATCAACGAGGACGGGCACCTCTCCATTACAGAGTTCTCCAACCTGGATAACGGCCAGTCCAACACCACCGAACGCATCGTCACTTTCTACACGATGGATGCCTTTCATTTCTGCCTGTCTTCCTTCTCTTTCGGCTCGCATGCTTTACTGGATTACGTCCGGATCCGAAAAGCAGTAGCGGTAGAGCCTACCGTGAGTTTGGGCATCGAAATATCCAACCCTTTGACCAGTTTACAGGAAATCGAAGGGACGGCCTATTTCCACGCCTTCCCCAACCCGGCCCGCAGCCAGTGTACAGTAAACTTCCGGGGGCCGCAGCCGGCGCAGCGCCTCCAGGTTTTTGACGCCCGGGGCGCGCTCATACTGACTGCACAAAATCCCTCCTGGCCGCAGCAACTCGATACTTCCAGCTACCCGGCAGGGGTATATTTGATCCAGGTGGAAGATGCGTTGAGCAATCGTTATACCCGGCAACTCATCGTGGCAGGAAAAGACTAAACAGTTGCCTCTTATCAGGTGGTATACACCGAGTTGAACATCACATAATCCGTAGTCAGGTCTGTGCCCCAACCGGTGCTCTCCGCTTCGCCTTCGTTCATATTCAGGTGTACCCGGAGATGGGACTCGCGCAACAATCGCTTGACCTGATTGCGGTCAAACGCTACCGGGCGGCCTTTGTCCAGCACCTGCACCAACTCCGTTTCACACCCGAGAAAAAGGTCTACCGTCGTGTAATCAAAAGGCACCCCGGCGTTCCCGCCGGCGCAGATGATACGCCCCCAGTTGGGGTCGCGGCCGAACATAGCGGTTTTTACCAGCGAAGAATCCGAAATAGCACGCACTAATTTGCGGGCTATTTCCTCTGATGGCGCATGGCTCACCCGGTATTCTACAAACTTGGAGGAGCCTTCGCCATCCGAGACGATCAGTTTGGCCAGGTGGATCATCATTTCCTCCAGTTTTTCCCGAAACAGGAGGTAAGACTCGTCCGCTTCCGATTCAATCGGTTTATTGCCGGCCAGTCCGTTGCACAATACGGCTACCATGTCATTGGTCGAAGTGTCTCCATCTACCGTAATCATATTGAAGGAACGGTTGACGCATTCCTTCACCGCTTTTTGTAACACTCCCGGCTCGATGGCAATATCACTAACTATAAAACTGAGCATGGTAGCCATATTGGGATGGATCATGCCGGAGCCTTTGGCGATACCACCGATATGAACGGTTTTTCCGTCCAGTTCAAACTCCAGAAAACCCTCTTTGGCAAAGGTATCCGTAGTAAGAATGGCGTTGGCGGCAAAAGAGCCGGCTTTGGGGTCATCCGACAATTTACTGATGTTTTCCTCGATACCTTTTACAACCTCTTCCGTAGGAAATGGCTCTCCTATGATACCGGTGGAAGCTATGATCACCTGTTCTTTCTCGATCCCCAGGGCTTTGGCGGCGGTTTCTACCATCGCTTCCGCTCCCAGGCGCCCTTGTTCTCCGGTGCAGGCGTTGGCGTTGCCGGCGTTACAAATAATAGCCTGCGCCTTTCCATCCCTTACATTCCGGCGGGATATTTTTACCGGTTCAGCTACCACCTGGTTTTGGGTGAAGGTACAGGCCGCACTGGCAGGTACTTCTGAAAAAATCAGGGCCAGGTCTCTGCGCATGGATTTGATGCCAATGTGGGCGCCCCAACATTTGATGCCCCTGACGCTGGTTAAGTTCTTGATCATTGTATTGAAATATTGATTGTTTTATGGTTGGTTTTCAAAGCGCTCCCGCAATCTCCAAGACGCTAAGAGCACAATTGTATTTCGACTAGTACTAAGGGTTCAATGGCACCATCGGAAAACCGGCGGTTTCTTCCAGCCCCATCATCAGATTCATATTTTGCATGGCCTGTCCGGCAGCGCCCTTAACGAGGTTGTCGATGACGGCAATTGTAATGATGCGCTTGGTCCGTTCGTCATAAGTAACAAAAAGGTCGCAAAAATTGGACCCCCGCACCTCCTTGAGGGCGGGTGGCTCGTCCCGCATGCGGACAAAAGGATGGGTTTTGTAAAAAGATTTGTACAACGCCCTGACCTCCTTCTCCGTAACCTTTTCCTTTGGCTGAGTATAGATCGTTGACAATATCCCCCGGTCGACGGGTAGCAGGTGGGGCGTGAATTGTATTTGAACGGGTTCCTGAGCAAGGCCCGACAATTGTTCTTCGATCTCAATGGTATGGCGGTGCCCTTTCAATCCGTAGGCTTTAAAATTATCACTGACATTGGAGTAATGGGTGCCGGGCTTGGCCTTTACACCTGCCCCCGTCACCCCTGATTTAGAGTCTACAATGACCTGCCCACCCGCAATCAGGCCGGCCTGCAACAATGGCGCCAAACCGAGGATAGCGCTCGTTGGGTAACACCCGGGGTTAGCCACCAGGCCCGCCTTCCTGATCTTTTCCCGGTGCAGTTCCGGCAAGCCGTAAACGGCTCCTTCGAAACCTTCGGAATAAGTATGAGCCTGACCATACCACTGCTGATAGATTTCCGGAGAAGAAAGCCGGAAATCGCCGGAAAGGTCGATAACCCTGAAACCAGCATTGCGGTATTTTTCAGCATAACGCATCGATACCCCATGTGGAAGCGCCAGAAAAATCAGGTCCACCTCCTTTTTCAGCATCGCCTCCGCAGGTTCCAATTCGAGCATGACGACACCGCTAAAGTGGGGATGTACATCCGAAAATCGATCCCCAGTCCGGCTCTCTGAAGTAATGACCTCTATGCTAACTTCGGGGTGGTTATATAACAAGCGCACCAGTTCGGAACCCGTGTAACCGGTAGCGCCGACAATTCCTGTTTTTATCATGAATATTTATTTCGAATCCTCCGACTCCGATGAAATGGGAAGATATCTTCAATCAATTTATTTCTTTCAAAGACAAGGCGATTACATCAACCAGGCGTTCCAGCTCTTCGAAGGTAATCACCAGTGGCGGCACCAGGCGCAGCACATTACCGGCAGTGGCATTGGCCAATACCCCGTGTTCCATCATTTTCAGGACGAGGGGTTTGGTTTCGAAATCGAATTCCACGCCGATCATTAGCCCCAGGCCCCGGATCTCCTTTAGCCCGGGATGGCGGCCGATCTTTTCCGCCAGCATTTCCTTCAGCCAGAAGCCTTTCCGCATCGTTTGCCGCAGGATATCTTCTTCTTCAATTGCTTCCAGCGTAGCCAATCCGGCGGCACAAGCCAGGGGGTTGCCGCCAAAGGTGGTGCCATGGTCGCCAAATTCTATGGCGCTGCTCACTTTTTCGTTGCTGAGAATAGCGCCTATGGGCATCCCGTTGCCCAGCCCTTTTGCCAGAGTCAAAATATCGGGTTGCACCTCATAGTAATCCTTGGCAAAAAACTCGCCGGTACGCGCCACACCGCATTGGATCTCATCGAAGATAAGGACGACATTTTCCCGCGTACAAAGCTCCCGCAGGGCGCGCAGGTAACAAGGCTTGGCTAAATTTATACCTCCTTCCCCCTGCACAGGCTCCAGGATAACTGCTGCAATATCCTCGCTGATGGCCTCCCGCACCGCCTCGATATTATTGAAAGGAAGCCGGTGGAAGCCGGCAGGCATAGGGCCAAAGCCACGTTGCATGCGCTCTTTTCCGGTGGCAATGGTCGCCAGGGTACGGCCGTGAAAAGAATTGTTCATGGAAATGATGCCCCCACCACGGCCCTGACTGAAGGCGTATTTGCGGGCAATTTTGATCGCTCCTTCAACGGACTCTGCTCCGCTGTTGGCGAAAAATACACGGTCCAGCCCGGAAAGGGTTACCAATTTCTGCGACAATTTCACTTGTGGCTCGCTGACAAAAAAGTTGGAGATGTGCATCAGGCGGGAAGCCTGCTGCTGAACAGCCTGCACCACCCGCGGGTGGCAGTGGCCAAGGTTGCATACGGCAATGCCCGCCAGCGCATCGAGGTATTCCTTTCCCTCCACGTCCCAAAGCCTGGCGCCGCTACCCCTGTTAAAAGCCAGGGGAAAGCGATTGAATGTAGGCAGATAGTGCTGCCGATCCATTTCGTGTAACGACTCGTTTGTCGTTTTGTCTTTTACAAGCATATTTCTGTTCCGGTTGATTCTTTTGATTGTACGGCATTGAGCAAACTCTCCGGCTTGGTCCCATTAATGATGCGGGCAGAGCGGGCGCCATTCATAAGCGCTATCCGACAAGATTCCAGTTTGGGGATCATTCCTCCTTTTATCACAGATCCAAAGAGCGGATCTAATGCTTCCAACGGTAACTTTCGGATGATAGAAGAAGGGTCATTGATATCCTTCAGCAGGCCGTCTACATCGGTCAAAACCAGGTAGTGGTCCGCCTTAAGGGCTCCGGCGAGGCTACCGGCAAACATATCGGCGTTGATGTTATAATCATTACCCGCTTCATCGGAGGCGATACAAGTGATAACGGGAATAAATCCGTTTTCCAGTAGTAGGATTGGCAGGCTGGTATCTATTCTTGCTACATCGCCCACCTGCCCAAGGTCGTGTCGAAGCTCCCGCCCATTTTCATGGCTGACATGGAAGCGTTTCCGGGCTATTACCATCCGCCCGTCCTTACCGGACAAGCCAACAGCTTGGTGGCCAGCTTTATTAAGCAGGTTTACCAAACTCCCATTGACCTCCCCCTTGAGCGCCATCTCAATATATTTCAATGCTTCGGGGCTCGTCTTGCGGTGCCCACCAATAAATTCAGAGTTGATATTAACCTGCTCCAGTATCTTCCCAATGAAAGGCCCGCCCCCGTGAACGAGCACCAGGCGGTAAGCGTGTTGAAGCAAGGTTCCTATACTTTGAACGACAGATTGCTTGAGCTGTTCACTCTGCATGGCATTTCCACCGTATTTCACCACAATTAGGGGCCTATTACCCATAAACCAGCTTCTTTTTTTTTCAAACAATTGAAAATGAAGGCCATATAATGTAAAAAATTACTGGGACATCCAAATTATAAGCCGCCTATCTGAAAATCTTTACATGCCAATGAAAAATGAACCCTGCTCGCTAAAAAGTAGTTACCTTTAAAACTGATTTTACCAATACGCCTAATGAGTAAAAGAACCACCCGAATCGTATCTATTGTGGCCATCGTCCTGTTGGCTGCCGCTTTCCTTTTATACCAGTCGGATATTCTGGGAACAAAAAAACCGGAACCGCCCAAAGATCAGGGTTTGGCCCGGAGTGCTCCCCAGGGGCCCCCAGCCTTATCGGTAGAAGCCATGATAGCGCGGCCCCAATTACTAAAAGACGCCATCTCCGTGAATGGCTCCACTGCTCCCGATGAAGAAGTTTCCATTACCAGCGAGGTGCCGGGAAAGGTGCTGAAGATCCTGTTTCAGGAAGGCACAGAAGTGAAGCGCGGAGCCGCTTTGGTAGAGCTGGACACCGAAGAACTCCGGGCCGAACGAAAACGCCTGGCCGTTCAGCAGACCTTGAATGAAAAGATTGCCGAACGCCTCAAAGCGCTATATGATAAAGAAGGCGTCAGCCTCCAGGAATATGAAGTTGCGGCAGCAGAGGTGGAGAAAACCAAAGCCGAGATCGCCCTGGTTGACGCACAGTTGGAAAAGCGCATCATCCGGGCGCCTTTCAATGGGAAGCTAGGGCTTCGCATGGTGAGTGAAGGGAGTTACCTGTCACCAGGCACGCCCATTGTTAGCCTCGTAAAGATCAATCCGATCAAGCTGGAATTCGATGTTCCGGAAAAATATGGCCGGGAAGTCAACCGGGGAACAACGGTGGAATTCCGGCTCGACGGTTCGGACCAGGTCTACAACGCAACTGTAGTTGCCAGAGAACCTAACGTTGACCCCGATACCCGGACGTTACGCCTGAAGGCCTCTGCTTCCAATCCAGACGGAAGTATTCTTCCGGGCGCTTTTGCCAAAGTGACCGTCAACCTCAAGCAGTTTGGGAATGCCATAATGATCCCTACTCAGGCCATCATTCCGGAACTGAATAGCCAGAAAGTGTTCGTTGTCCGCAATGGAAAAGCAGAATCCGTCGAAGTGACGACCGGAATTCGCCAGGAAGCCCTCATTCAAATCACGGAAGGCCTGATAGCCGGCGATACGGTGATTACCTCCGGGGTACTGCAGGCCCAGCCTGGCGCCGATGTCCTCATTACTCAGTTAAATTGAGTAATTCCATCTGTAAAATGTAGCATAAATTGTAGCGGCAGGTGTTCCCCAGCCTCTTTTACATTTTACATTTTGAATTTTACATTTAAAATTCCAAAGCATGAGCTTATCCTCTGTCAGCATACAGCGCCCCGTCTTGTCGATGGTTATGTCCATCACGATCATCTTGTTCGGGCTCATTGGTTTGAACTACCTGGGCATTCGGGAATACCCCAGCGTAGACCCCCCAATCATTACCGTCAGCACCGACTATGTGGGCGCGAATGCGGACATCATAGAGTCACAGATCACCGAGCCTCTGGAAGAAGCGGTAAACGGTATTGCCGGCATCCGATCCATTACTTCCGTCAGCAATGATGGCCGCAGCACCCTAACGGTAGAATTCAACCTGGAAGTCGACCTGGAAACCGCCGCCAATGATGTGCGCGATAAAGTATCCCGTAGTATTGGACAACTGCCTCCCGAAGCGGACCCGCCTATCGTTTCCAAGGCTGATGCCAACTCTGACCCAATCATTTTCCTGAACATTCAAAGTAACAAGCGTTCCCTGCTGGAACTGACCAGCATTGCCGAAAACGTTTTCAAAGAGCGCCTGCAGACGATCAGTGGTGTGAGCGAGATCCGCATCTGGGGCTCCAAGCGGTACGCCATGCGGCTGTGGATTAACCCTGATAAATTGGCGGCCTACAACCTCACCCCATTGGATGTACAAAATGCGCTGCGGCGAGAGAATATCGAATTGCCTTCCGGCCGGGTGGAAGGCAATAATACGGAACTCACCGTGCGAACCCAGGGCCGGCTGGTGACGCCAGAAGATTTCAACGACCTTCTCCTGAAAGAAGAAGGCGGCCGGATCGTACGTTTCCGCGATGTCGGAACTGCCGAACTGGGCCCGGAAAACATGCGCACCGTGCTCAAGCGAGACGGCGTGCCGATGGTGGGTAACGCCATTATTCCGCAGCCCGGCGCCAACAACATCGAAATCGCCGATGAATTCTACCGACGCCTCGAACTGATAAAAAAAGACCTGCCGGAAGACATTAAACTCGGCATTGGATTCGACATCACTAAATTTATCCGCGCCTCCATTGAGGAGGTGAATCAGACCATCTACCTGGCGTTTGGCCTGGTGGTGCTCATTATTTTCCTCTTCCTCCGCGACTGGCGTACCACGCTAATTCCCGTTTTAGTCATTCCCATCTCGCTGATCGGTTCTTTTTTCATCATGTATATAGCCGGTTTTTCCATCAATGTGCTCACCCTGCTGGGCATTGTCCTGGCTATTGGTTTGGTGGTGGACGATGCGGTGGTGGTTCTGGAAAACATTTACGCCAAGATCGAAGCAGGCATGACGCCACTGAAGGCCTCGCTTAAAGGATCCCAGGAGATATTCTTTGCAGTGATCGCTACAACGGTAGCATTGGTAGCGGTATTCCTGCCGGTGATTTTTTTACAGGGTTTAACGGGACGCCTTTTCAGGGAATTCGGCATTGTGATTGCCGGAGCGGTGATTATTTCTTCCTTCGTAGCCCTGACCCTTACCCCCATGCTGTCGGCCAAGATATTGAAACGCCGGGCCCGCCATCCTTTCTTCTACCGTCTGACCGAGCCTTTCTTCGTCGCCTTGACCAATGGTTACCGGAATGGGTTGAATGCTTTTATGAAGGTGCGATGGCTGGGGCCGGTGATCATGGTGGTTGCCGGATTGATGATCTACTTCATCGGCAGAGAACTCCCATCGGAGTTGGCGCCAATGGAAGATCGAAGCCGCATCCGGGCTATCACCCGCGGCCCGGAAGGGTCTACTTTCGAGTTTATGGATGAGTATATGACTCAACTGGTAGATACCATGAAGGCAGGAATACCCGAGCGGGAAGGCATTATATCGGTGACGTCGCCTGGCTTTGGCGCTTCAACTTCCGTCAACTCAGGTTTTGCTTTCGCCATCCTCACCGACCCGAAAACCCGGAAGCGCAGCCAATCCCAAATACTTAATGAATTAACGCCCAAAGTGCAAAAACTGACCGGCGCCGTTACTTTCCTCGCTGAAGAACAAAGTATTGGCAACCGACGGAGCGGCCTACCGGTACAATTTGTTCTGCAGGCGCCCAATTTTGCCAAACTGAAAGAAACCCTGCCCCGCTTCGTGGAGGAAGTCGGCAAAGACCCTACCTTCCGCTTTGTAGACGTGGACCTGAAGTTCAACAAGCCCGAACTCAATATCAATATCGACCGGCAGAAAGCCAAAGACCTGGGGGTTTCTGTACTCGATATTGCGCAAACCCTGCAACTTGGGCTCAGTGGCCAGCGCTTTGGTTACTTTATTATGGACGGAAAGCAATACCAGGTCATCGGCCAGGTGCAACGGCAGGACCGCAACGAACCTATCGACGTGCGCTCCCTTTACGTGCGCAGTGATGAGGGTAAAATGATACAGTTGGACAACCTCATCAGGCTGGAAGAAAGGGTGACGCCGCCCACCCTCTTTCGCTTCAACCGCTTCGTTTCAGCTACCGTTTCGGCCGGCCTGGCGGATGGTAAAACCATTGGCGACGGAATCGAAGCCATGTCCGCCATTTCCAAGCGCGTACTTCCCGATGGATTCTACACCGAACTGGCCGGGCCATCCAAAGACTTTGCAGAAAGCTCTTCGAGCCTGCTGTTCGCCTTTACCCTGGCCATTATTCTCATCTACCTGGTGCTGGCGGCACAGTTCGAAAGTTTCGTCGACCCGTTCATCATCATGTTCACCGTGCCGCTGGCGCTGGCCGGCGCAGTGTTGTCCATTTGGTATTTTGGCCACACGCTCAATATCTTTAGTCAGATCGGTATCATCATGCTCATTGGCCTTGTCGCCAAAAACGGTATCCTTATTGTGGAGTTTGCCAACCAGCGGAAAGAGCAGGGGCTTAGCCGGCTGGAAGCCATTAAAGACGCTTCCGTGTCCCGCTTCCGGCCTATCCTGATGACCAGTTTGTCTACTATTCTGGGCGTACTGCCAATTGCCCTGGCGTTGGGCGCCGGCTCGGAAAGCCGCGTTTCAATGGGTATAGCCGTCATCGGAGGCCTGGTGTTTGCCACCTTGCTGACCCTCTTCGTCATTCCGTCAATCTACTCTTACCTGTCCAGCAAAGAAGGCCGGCGCAATGCGCTTTCCAGCGAGGAGGTTGATATGATCCTGAAAGAAGCGGTGGTGGAGGAGTAGGGAGGGCAGAGGGACGATTTACGTCCGTCCGTCAGCCGGATAAATCTAGTCAGCCGGGTAAACGTTGAACAGTCCCAAGGGAAGCAATAAATCTTTAACCGATATAGCTTCCAACTTGAAAATAAAACATGTATACTAATCTGCCAACAAACCAAAATAGCATGTCAGAAGATAAAAGATTGTTCCTGCTCGACGGCCACGCCCTGGTGTACCGGGCGCACTTTGCATTTATTGGCCGGCCGCTTATCAATTCCAAAGGCGTCAACACCTCCGCGGTAATGGGCTTTACCCGCACCCTCTGGGATCTGATGAGTTCGCAGAAACCTTCTCATATTGCTGTTTCCTTTGACCTGTCGACCCCCACTTTCCGCCATGAACTGTATAAGGAATACAAAGCCAATCGGGAAGCTCAACCGGAGGATATAACGGTAGCCATTCCTTACATCGAGGCCATCGTCAACGCCTTCAAGATCCCTGTCGTCACCGTTGATGGGTACGAAGCGGATGATGTTATCGGCACCCTGGCGCGTCAGGCGGCCGAGCAGAATTATACGGTCTATATGGTCACTCCTGATAAGGACTTTGGACAATTGGTCACCGACAAAGTACTGATGTACAAACCTTCGCGCCAGGGCAATGGCGCCGAGGTCTGGGGAGTAAAGGAAGTGCTGGACAACTGGGGGATCGAGCGCACCGAACAGGTAATTGATATACTGGGTTTACAAGGAGACAGCGTCGACAATATTCCCGGTATCCCGGGCATTGGCCCCAAAACGGCGGCGAAATTGCTGGAAGCTTACGGCTCTGTGGAAAGCCTGATCGAACACGTGGACGAGCTCAAGGGCAAGCAACAGGAACGGGTAAAGGAATACGCTGACCAGGCCCTGCTCTCCAAAAAACTGGCCATCATTGATACCCATGCGCCTATCCAGTTTGATGAAAAACAATTTGAACTGGAAGCACCGGATAAGGACAAACTGGCTGAGATCTTCCGGGAACTGGAATTCAGGTCTCTGGCCCGGGAGATTCTGAACGAGGGTGAAGAACCCGCAGCTGCTCCTGTTTCCAAACCCGGCCCCGGCCAACAAGGCAATCTTTTTGGCGAGGAAAATGCGCCCGCACCTTTGGCTCCGCCACCACCGCCAGCACATTCTGTAGCGGATTATAACATCTCGAATACTTCGCACGACTACCAGCTGGTGGATACCCCTGAAGAACGGGCGAAACTGATTGCCCTTTTATCCAAGCAAAAGAGCTTCTGCTTTGACTCTGAAACCACTAATATCGACCCAACTCAGGCAGAACTCGTAGGACTATCATTCGCTATTAAAGCCCACGAAGCCTATTATGTGCCCATTCCGGAAGATCAGGTAGAAGCCCAAAAGGTGGTAGATGAATTCAAGCCCTTATTCGAAAACGAGGCCATCGAAAAGGTAGGACAAAATATCAAGTATGACGCCATCGTCCTGAAGTGGTATGGAGTAGAGGTAAAAGGCCAATACTTCGACACCATGCTGGCCCACTACCTGCTGGAACCCGAATTGAGGCACAATATGGATTACCTTTCGGAAACTTACCTCAAATACCAACCGGTTTCTATCTCCCAACTCATCGGCAAAAAAGGCAAGGAGCAGCTCACTATGCGCGATGTGCCGGTGGAAAAAGTGGTGGAATACGCCGCGGAAGACGCCGACATCACCCTGCAGTTAAAGGAATACCTGGCGCCACGCCTGGAAAAGGAAGGCTTTCGGAAGCTTTTCGACGAGATCGAAGCGCCCCTGGTGAAGGCTTTGGTCGAGCTGGAATATGCCGGGGTGAAAGTTGATGCCGATTTCCTGAACGAGTATTCCAAAGAGCTGGACCAGGAAATTGCAGAACTGGAACAAACCATCTACAAATTGGCTGACGGGCGGTTCAATATTTCCTCTCCCAAACAGGTGGGGGAGATCCTGTTCGAAAAGATGGGGCTGCCTTACCGAGGGAGCAAAACCAAATCGGGCCAATATTCCACTAGTGAGGATAAACTGGCGGAACTGGCCAAAGAACATCCCATCATCGAAGATATTCTTAAACACCGTGGGCTGGTGAAGCTGAAGTCTACCTACGTAGATGCCCTGCCTAAAATGGTCAACCCCCGAACCGGGCGCATCCACAGTTCTTTCAATCAGGCACTGGCTGCTACCGGTCGCCTGAGCTCCAATAATCCCAACCTTCAAAATATCCCCGTTCGCACACCGGAAGGCGCCAAGGTCCGCGAAGCCTTCATCCCCCGCGATGAGGACCACGTCATTCTGGCAGCCGACTACTCGCAGATCGAGTTGCGCATCATTGCCGAAATCAGTGGCGACGAGGCTATGCTGGATGCCTTCCAAACAGGGAAGGATATTCACCGCGCCACCGCCGCCCGCGTCTTCGAAGTCCCCTACGATGAAGTGACCCGCGAACAGCGCTACCGCGCCAAAACCGTCAACTTCTCCCTTATCTATGGCGCCGGCGCCCATAACCTTTCTATGCAACTGGATATTAAACGCTCAGAAGCTAAGGAGCTCATTGACCAGTACTTCCTCCGCTACCCCGGCCTGAAGGGCTATATGGACAAATCCGTGGAGGAAGCCCGTAAAGTTGGTTACGTCAAAACCCTGATGGGCCGCCGCCGCTACTTACGCGACATCAACTCCCGCAATGCCGTTGTACGCGGCCATGCCGAGCGCAACGCCATCAATACACCCATTCAGGGTACCGCGGCAGATATGATCAAGATCGCGATGGTCAATATCCACCAGGAATTTGAAAAGCGGCAATTCCAATCCAAAATGGTCCTGCAGGTGCATGACGAACTAGTCTTCGATGCTCATAAAGAAGAGCTGGAAACTATCAAACCAATTATTGAGCAGCTGATGAAAAACACCATTCCGGGCCTAAAAGTGCCGATCGTGGTAGAAATGGGGGTAGGAAAGAATTGGTTAGAGGCGCATTAGAGGTAGGTTGCCGCCTTGCTCGGTTGTTTCCAGATGGGATTGTTCAAAGCTTGCCCGGCTCAAGGAGATGAAGCCCAGCTGCCAAAGACGGGGTTCAGGTTTCAAGTTAAAAATTGCCTTGAAAATTAAGGAATTACGGGTGTTGTGACACACCTTAATGAACAATCTCCATTCCCCAGGAATCAGGGCCAATGATATTGCCCGCCCCAAAGCCTGATTTGGGGGACAGAAATTCAACGCAATCCAGGTTGAGGTTGGATTCAAAGGTTTCCCAGGTTTTTCCGTCATCATGCGTCACCATCATTGTGGCGTTGGTGTTGGTTTCGGTGATTGCACCATTGTGCACCAGATAGGCCCCCTCGGTACCGGGAATATACTCAACCTGGGCAGCTTGCGTAGCATTGGGAATCTCGACTGGAATCCAGCTCAGGCCGCCATTTGTTGTTTTATAGACCTTTCCGGAAATGGGGTTTAGCTCATCGGACGTAGCGAGCCAGCCGGTCATTTCATCCAATACAAAAACCTGAATGGCGTGGAGGGCTGGCGGTACGTTGATCGGCAGCGCTGCCCAGGTAGCGCCGCCATCGTTGGTCTTGACCAGGTAATCGGGTTCAGGGGAGGCCACGGCATCTGTGGCTATCCCCCAAACGACATCAGGATTCGCAATGGTAAATCCAGATACTCGGAAATTGGGATTGGAAATTCCACTACCCTGATTTGCCCATTGGGCATTTGCTGGCAGGGGGCTTAGAGCCGTCAAAAGGAAAATGGGTATTAGGTGTTTACTTTTCATAGTGTAAAGGGTTTTTTAGGGAAAAAAGGGGAGAAAATAAATTTCTCCCCGCTCTGGTTTTGAGGTTATACAGGGGTGTTCATGTTCTGGCCTCAGTATGATTCCTCTATAAGGTATCCTATTGGGGCTAACTTTTGAGGGCTTGAGTGGCCAATCCACCGTTCTATTTATTGGAAGTGCGGATCTGTCAAAGGAAAGGATAGAGGCCAATGAGCGGTGGTTTGGCCCTTTCCAGATGCCCCGGTTGAGGCTACTTCTTTTGGAGGAGGAACTATAACAATGGCAGGCAGATGACGACCCTGGTGCCGGCCGGGGAGCCAGCCTCATCTTTCAGGTCGATGATTTCCAGGCTGGTGGAAGCTCCTTCCATCTCTTCCAGTATACTGAGCCTCCGCCTGGTAATGGAGATAGCCTTTGACTCATGGGAAGGAGCTTTGCCCTGGGCAGCCGCTCTGCCAATGCCATTGTCCTGAACGCTGCAAATTAACTGTCCCGCTTCTTGCTCAAAGCCGATGCTTATTTTTTTGGCGCCTTCTTTTGTAGCCAGCCCATGCCAGATGGCATTTTCGATAAACGGTTGCAGAATCATTGTGGGTAGGATGACTTCATCAGGATCGAGATCGTCAGCAACTTTAAATTCATAATCGATCTTGTCTTCAAAGCGCATAGCTTCGGTATTGAGATACTGTTCCAGCAGCTCCAATTCCTGGGATACCGATAGAAAGGGCTTCTCTGCAAACTTCAGGATCATCCGCATCAATTTGGCAAAGCGGTTGAGGTAGTCATTGGCGGTATCAATGTCCTTTTGCAGAATATAACTGCTGATGGAGTTCATGCTATTGAAGATGAAATGGGGGTTCATCTGAAGGCGGAGCACCGCTGTTTCGTTTTCGGCGACCAGTTGCTTGTATTCGGCTTCTTTGCGTTTAAAGGCCTCCGCTTTGCGAATCTGATTGATCCGATAGCGGTAAAGGGCATAGAGTGCAAGTGCAAACAAAAGTGCAAATAGCGATCGCGCCCACCAGGTTTGGTACCAGGGTGGGGTAATGGTGATAGACAAGACTTTCTCCTCCGAAGACCACAAGCCATCAGAGTTGGCAGCGCGGATTCTAAAGGTATACGTATTGGGAGAAAGGTTTGCATACCGGGCGAAACCGGGTTCTCCTTTTTTCAACCGGACCCAGGATTTATCAACTTTCTCCATTTGATATTCGAGTTGAGTGCCTGCCGGGTCGCTGTAATCGATGGCGACAAAGCTGAATGAAAGGGTGTTCTCCCGGAAGCTTCGCACCAGGTTATGAATCGTGCTGGGATTGGTGCTTTGAGTGTTCGCATCGAATAAATTATCGAAAACCTGGTCATTGACCAATATTTCGGTGATCTGAATTTTTGGCTTTGTTTCCAGAAATTTTACCCTGGCCGGGTCAACGATCGTGATGCCATTGTCGCCGCCGAACCATAAGGCGCCGTCTTCGTGGCCCAATACCGCCAGGTTGTTGAATTGCCGGGATTGTAAGCCATCGGCCAGGCTAAAATTCACAAATTGACTGCTGTCCCGATTGAAACGGCTTATACCGCCGGAGGTGCCCATCCACAGGTTTTGATCCTTCCCCAGTATCAGGCTTTGAATTTCGTTGCTTTGCAAGCCCTCTCTGTTAGTGAAGGTGTAAGGAGGCTTTTTTATGTCCGTTTTTTCCAGTTTTACCAGGCCGGATGAAGTCGCGATCCAAAGTATTTTCTCGTCTTCATCTTCATGAAAGCCGTTGATATAACCATTGATCGGCAAAGAGGTAACTGGTTTGAGACTGCCCTTTGAATAATCAAAGATGATGACTTCGGACAATTTACGGGAGATATAAATACTCCCTTGGCGGTCTTCGTAAATAGTAGTGAAAAAATCCGTTTCTCCATCCGGAGCATAAATTTGCTGCAGGCGCCAGGTGTTTTCTTTCTCCACTATTTTAAAAATGCCGCGCTGGAGCGAACTGGCTATGATATCTCCATTTCTTAGCTCGAACAGGTATACAATATAATCTACATTTCCACCTTTTTCATCCGTGATCGGAATAAAGCTTTCCGAAGCAGGTTCGAAATAAGAAACCCCCTTTTCAGTGGCGGCCCATAGCCGCTGATTGCGGTCCAATAGCATGTGATTGATCTGAGCACTAGGGATCGAATTGTATTGAGAATGGCCCGGATGATAGTGGCGCAGCAGGTTGCCATTTTTATCCAGCAAAAAGATCCCATTGGTAAAGGTGCTACACCAGATTTGATGATCCGCTCCTTGTATCATCGTGCGAAAAGAATAATTCGTTGCCCCATTGATTCCCGGAAACTTTGGGATGGACCTGAATTTAGTTTTAGCAGGATGTACGTAAATTAATCCTTCTTCAAAAGCACGGATCCAAATATTCCCCATTGGGTCGTTATAAAGGTCGTACATCAAATGATTAATGCCAAACGTGGGATCGTTGACTAAGCGGCCGTTGATACTTTCTAATTCCCCACGGCTTTTATCAATAATAGATAGCCCTGTTCTGGATTCCGTAACCCAAAAATGGTTGTCATCTCCTGGCGCAATTCTTTTAGCCTGAAAGTTGTTCGTTGGAAATTGCTGAAGCTCGCCTGCGCCTGACGACATGTTCCATCGATAGATACCAGAATTCGCAGATAGCCACACTGCAGTATTCTGTTCGAAGCATACACTATGGATATTTAAAGCTGGAAGATTCGGGTCATCGCCCCTAAATTTAACAAACGAGTGTATCGCATTCTTAGAAGGGTCCAATTTAAAAACCTCCAGCCCCGGGGATTTAGAGCCATCCACTGAAAACAGATACTCCATCCTACCATCCTCTTTAACGCCGGGGAAAACATCTATATCGAAAATTGTCTTGGCAACCGCTGTGTCTGCGTATTGGTGGGTATGAATATTGAACCAATAGATATTCCTGCTATCGGCCTCCAGCCAAAGCAAGCTATCGCTTTCCAGATAAATGGCCTTATAGCCCGACTTTATTTCCAACTTCCTGTTATCCCTGACCTGATATGATTCGAAATAATCATATTGCCGTACGTAACACTGAATGGACACATCGGTGCAAAACCAGATGTTCTTCTCGCTGTCTTCGAAGAAGCCCCCGGTTATCCGGCCTCCGCTCAGCGCCCTGGGATCAGAAGCATCCGGAAGATAAGAGGCCAGAGTGTATCCATCGTATCTGTTCAGTCCTGACTCGGTGCCGATCCAGGTAAACCCTTCTGAGTCCTGAAAAATACTATTGATTGTCGTATTTAAAAGGCCGTCTTCCTTGCCGAGGTGGTGAAACCATAGGGATTGCTGGCCTTGCGCATGGGAAGACAAGGGAGAGAAGAATAGCAATAAATAAAAAAAAGCGCGGGTGTTCACATTGGTGGCTCTTCTACTACATACAGTTTTTCAGGTTTATGCGAATGAAGGAAATGGAAGACGCGAAAAAGTAATGCCCTCCCATAAACTCTATGAGTCTTTCCTTAACTCTAATATAAGGAGATCTTGGTTTTCCGGAAATGTTCCTGTATTGGTGACTTCCATGGTATTCGCCAACTCCAGTAAAGAGCATATCTTTTCCAATATTTTGGTTCTTGAAGTTGTACCCGTACAAGCCCCTGTTGATGATATCTTCGAAGGTGCGCAGGCTACTTTGATAGGACAGAAAAAGAATGCCTTTATCCTCGGAGCTAGGACTGCCATAAACTTTTCCTCTACGGACGATTCGTTTTTCATATTGTCCATCCCGGGGATTGGCTTTCCGAATATGGGCATGCATTGGGCAAACGGCGCCAGCCTTATCATCACTGAAATCAAACCTATTCAGGTTTCTCTTATCGGTAGTTGGAAAATTATACAACTCGTGTAAAGGGGTGCCGTCTTTATGCCTGCCCATCATATAGGCCGCAGCATAGCCTGGATAATCCGTCATATCCAGTTTTTTAGCCAGGGCATTCACTACCTCATTGAATGCCTCAACATTCTGTTTGAGCTTTAGAAAAACCACGAAACTGCCACAGGCGTATGGTTGGGGAGAGAGCTGGTTTTTCCGAAGTACAGTGCTGAGGGTGGAAGGCTTATCGGGTTTATGGCCAAGCTCTTTCTCAAAATCAGGCTTTGGGAAAAAACGGGGATTACTAATGCCATCCCGGAAGCCGAACCATTCCCGGGGATGGTCCTTGGAACCGTCCGGATTTTTCCTGCCAACTTCGAAAAACACTTCACCGAAATTATTTTTGAAAGATATTCCCTCCCCTGCCTTTGTTGTCTCTTGAATAAAAATTTCCAGTAAATCGCTTTTATTAAGGTTGTTTTTATTAGCCTTCAGTAATTCTTTGTCGGTCGCAATCAGTATCAGGGCATGTAGCGTTTTTTGATAATTTTGCTCCGGAGTCCCTCCATTGTTATCGCCAAAGGCCCTTGGGCATCTTTGGGTCAAGCCTTCCTTAAGTGCAATAATGTCCTCATCCTCCAGTGGGACCAATTGCCTGATCTTTTGGGGATCACAGAAATATTCATAGCCTTCGTAGCTCAGAAAAAGGCTAACCGCATTTTCCTCCGGTTTCTCCATTTGGTCAAAGGCCGAGGTCAAAGGCATCTTACTCAGCCATTCTGCTATAGCTTCTTTCTTCCCATTCTTAAAGGTTAGAAAGCAATACAGGGTGTACTTATGTTTAGTAGCTTTTAGAATATCCGCCTGAACGTCCTTGAGTATCCTATCCCGGAATGCTTTGATGTCATATTGTTCAAATACCCTATCATCGGCTTCTAAAGCCAACATTTCGTCTAAACTCCAATTGCGTGTTTCTCTTTCCGGAGGGCTTTCATTATCTATAGTAGTAGGTACATCTGCATTTTCAGTATCCATATGAGAGGTAGTTTGGAAGTGTTTTAGGTTGGTAATACTATTTCTACATACTTTCCAAAAATCGGTTTATATCGAAAGAAACAGGCGTCGCCCTCGAATATTAACAATTATTCATCTTGGGTTATTTGCCTATTTCAATCCCTGGCATATAGCTGCTGCTGCCCTCAAACAATCGCCCAGCAAAGGGTGAACCTTCAACATCATTTTCCAGTGTTTCTACACTTCCTCTAATGTAATAAGGAGGCCAGGCCAGCGCCACGATATTGTGCCATTGGCTCTTGTCCTTTTCTTCGTTATTAAAATTTCCATTAAGCATCTTCATTTCCTCCTCTGTTTTTCTAAGGGCCAGGACGGATATGAATTCAAGGTCGTGATTTTCCCCTCCATCTTTTCTTGTAAACCGTACGCCCACTAATTCCAAATTTGAGATAGGAGCGGTGTTTGATTGCCGTATGACCTTTTCAATATCCTCCCAGTAAAAAAAGGTATGCCCTGCTTTACAAAAGCCATCGCCATTTTTTATTTCACCGCTAAAGCGATCTATTGTAGTCAGATTTTGCACTGTCGTGTATGCCATAATGATCGTTTTTGATGATAAAAGAAAATTTCACCTTGAAATTAACAATGGCATCCCAAAGCTATAGCCACATCCGACGAAACGCCACTTTGATTGAACGAAATGCTGGTTTGATTGAATGAAGCGAACTTCAGATCTGGTCTAGCCGCTCCAGCAACTCCTCCCGGTAGGGGCGCGATACATTCACTTGCGCCCCATCCTCCATCACCAGATAACCTTCCCCCTTCACAAACTTGTCGACATAGAGCAAATTGACGAGATGCGACCGATGTACTCTCATAAACTCCCGGTACCGTTCAAATTGCTCCACATACTCCCCAATATTGATCGAAGCCAGAATTCCTTTTGCATCATTCCATAAAGAGAACTGCGTATAGTTTTCCTGTGCCTCCAGCCGGATGATATCTTTAACCTGCTTGTAGAGAATGCCGCCGGTGGTGGAAATGGCAATGCGGCTAGGCAGTTTTTTGGCTTCGAAGTTTTGAAGGGTCTCCAGCAGAATCTGGATCTGATCTTCCGTAATTTTTTCCTTTAATGCCTGGGATGCCTTTTGTAGAGCAATGGCCAGTTCTTCCGCTGAAACCGGCTTGAGCAAGTAATCGAGCGCTCCGAATTTGATAGCCGTGATGGCGTACTCATTGTGGCCGGTAATGAATATTACCTGAAACTTGTAGTCTTCAAAGCGCTTTAATAAATCGAAACCCAATCCGTCTGGCATTTCAATATCCAGAAAAACGACTTCCGGCTTATGTTGCCGGATCAGTTGATAGCCTTCTTCGACACTGCTACCCGAAGCTGCAATTTCCACTTCCGGGTGGTTTTGGGCAAGCAGTTCTTGCAATACCCGCTGGCTCTGAAGTTCATCATCAACTATGATAGCTCTCATCTTGTCTGGGTTCAGATGTTGAAATTGGATCTTGAAAAATACTCAAAATTTGATATTTTTCTAAGCCTGTCATCCCTTATCTTCCCAATCAAAAAGCCATGCCTAAAACCCTCAGCTTCCGCCGGGGCCTGTCCAGCGTATTATTATGGTCCATCATCTCCGCGGCTTTCATCGGGCCAGGTACGGTAACGACGGCGGCGAAGGCCGGCGCTTCTTTTCAACTCCATTTGTTGTGGGCCCTCTTATTTTCGACCATCGCCACCATCATCCTGCAGGAAGCGGCGGCGCGCATCACGCTGGCGTCGGGCAAAAGCCTGGGGACTATTGTGGCGGAACAATACCGCAACGGATACGGACGAGGCCTGCGCTGGGCGTTGTTTCTGGCAGTGGCTTTCGGCTGCGCCGCCTATCAGGCCGGTAACCTGTTGGGAGCTGTTTCCGGATTGGCCCTGATACTCCCCGTTCCAACCTACACATTGTTACTGGGAGTCGGATTAGTGGCTTGCCTGATGCTGTGGCAGGGCAGTATCCGGGCCATCAGTCGTTTGCTGGCCTTGGTTGTAGCCTTTATGGGAATAGCTTTCCTCAGTATTGCCATCCTCCAGAAAGACTATACCCTGGCAGATGTAATGCTGGGCGCTTTGCAGCCAGGTATCCCTGAAGGAGGACTGTTGCTGGTGCTTGGACTGGTTGGCACCACCATCGTGCCGTACAATTTGTTTTTGGCATCGGGCATCAGCCAGGAACAGGAGGTGGAAGAGATGCGCTGGGGTATAAGTATGGCGGTAGCTATTGGAGGGCTTATTTCTATGGCTATCCTCATTACCGGCACACAGGTGAGCGGTGTTTTCAGCTTTGAAACGCTCTCGGCAGCCATGGAGGAAAAACTGGGCGCCGGGGCGCCGGCGCTATTTGCCCTTGGCCTGTTCGCTGCCGGTATCAGTTCAGCGATAACAGCTCCTCTGGCCACCGCCATTACGGCCAGAGCTTTGCTGGGGGAAGGCGACGAACAATGGGGAACTCATTCCAGCCGCTTTCGCATCAGTTGGGGCGCCATCATGGGTATCGGCCTGTTTTTCGGATTAATGGATGTGAAGCCTATACCGGCTATTATTGCGGCGCAGGCTATCAACGGGGCATTACTACCGGTAGTTGCTATGTTCCTGATCCTGGCGGTCAATGACCACATGCTGATCCCAAAAGCCTACCGGAACGGCTTGGTTTCCAATCTATTGAGCCTGGCTATCGTCGGCATCGCCTGCTTCCTGGGCCTGAATAATATTGGAAAAGCGCTGGGCAGCCTTAGCCCTAGCCTGGACAACCTCTTTTCCCTTACGATCTGCGCTACCCTTAGCCTCCTGATCATCGGATGGTTGGCCTGGCGGATTTTTCGGATGCCAAATTGAGGAAGCCCGGCTTCGGCAAGAAACCAGGCTTCCTCAATAAAAAGGAACACTATTCTTCGAGTAGAATCAATCCGGATAATCCAACTTAGGCCTTACTCCGGCTTGACCATTTCCGCTTGTTTGGCGTAGACTCCGGCTTTTAGCTTTTCAGCCACTTCACTGAAGGCAGCGATGGTGATCTCAATGTCTTCCTTGGTGTGTGATGCGGTCGGGATCAGGCGGAGCAGGATCATTCCTTTGGGGATAACCGGATACACCACCATCGAGCTGAAAATATTGTAGTTTTCACGAAGGTCGTGTACCAGTACGATCGCCTCTTCAATGGAGCCGTGCATGAACACCGGCGTCACGCAGGTATTCGTTTGGCCCAGGTCAAAGCCTTTAGCGCGCAGGCCGTCCTGCAGCAGGTTCACATTTTCCCAGAGTTTAGCTTTGAGTTCCGGGTTTTCCCGCAGCAGTTGCAAACGCTTCAGGTTGCCAATAACCAAAGGCATGGGCAGAGACTTGGCGAAGATCTGGGAACGGACGTTATAACGCAGGTATTCCAGTATGTTCTTATCACCGGCGACAAAAGCCCCAATGCTGGCCATCGATTTGGCGAAAGTGCTGAAATACAGGTCAATTTTATCCTGACAGCCCTGCTCTTCCCCGGCGCCGGCGCCGGTTTCACCCAGAGTGCCAAAGCCGTGGGCATCGTCGACCAGCAAGCGGAATTGATACTGGCCTTTGAGCTCGCAGATCTCCTTAAGGATGCCCTGCTCGCCCCGCATACCGAATACGCCTTCGGTAATGACCAGGATGCCGCCACCGGTTTCTTCGGCCAAAGCGGTGGCCTTTTCCATTTGCTTTTTGAAGCTATTGATATCGTTATGCTCGAACGGCAGACGTTTGCCGATGTGCATGCGAACCCCATCATAGATACAGGCGTGGTTATCTTTGTCGTAAACAACCACATCGTGTCGGCCCAGCAAGGCGTCAATGATGGACATAATACCCTGATAACCAAAGTTGAGCAGCATCGCGTCTTCCTTGCCGACAAATTCGGCCAGTTCCCGTTCCAGTTGTTCGTGGAGATTGGATTCGCCCGACATCATGCGGGCGCCCATCGGATAGGCCAGGCCCCATTCCGCTGCTGCTTTCGCATCGACTTTGCGAACCTCCGGATGATTCCCCAGGCCCAGGTAGTTATTAATACTCCAGACAATCCTTTCCTTGCCCTGAAACACCATCCGGCTACCTAACTCGCCCTCCAGTTTCGGGAACGTATAATAACCGTGCGCCATTTTCGACCACCTTCCGAGCGGCCCTCTATCTTCTGCCAATTTTGCAAAAAGATCCATGTGTCAGATAGTTTTGTTATGATATGCAGGTAGTAGCCCACTCGGCTACCAAACCTTTTCTACTTTTTCGTGGTCAACCCACTGGCTCCATTTGGAATTATAGGTGTGTATTTTTTGGGTAGGTTTTTCGTCAATCCCAACGACCGGGAAGCCTTCGTTGACCCATTCAAAGATACTACCGTACAAGTTGTAGACCTGGGAGTACCCCATCTTCTGAAGCTTTTCTCCGATCTTTTCGCTGCGGTAGCCTATGGAGCAATACAATACTATTTTTGCGTCTTTGGGTATACCGGCCAGCCGGGCCGCATCGAAATTATCGTATCCGAGGTAGTGGGCTCCTTTTATATGGCTAACTTCATATTCTTTCCACTCCCGGGCATCAAAGATATGAACTTCATCCTGAATATTTTTCAATTCCCGAACGCCAATTGTGGGAACCGTAAAGTGGATCGTCTCGCTGATCTTTTTATCAAATGCCGGGCTGGACACATAAGGCCTTTCGGCCGGCGCCTGGGTGCAGCCCAGTTTTCCAAAAGCAAGCGCTATCAAAATAGCCAATATTTTTTTCATAGCCAGATTATAATTGTAGTGGCCCCTTTCCGACGCGGTCGGCTATCCATTGGCCACTTTCGCAGTAGGATAATAATTCATTTTTGATAAATTCCTCAACGGATGCTTTAATGACTTCCGGATACAGCAAGTGCAGGTTGGGGCCTGCATCGAGGCTAAAATACAACGGCTGCCCGGTTGATTCCCGGAATGCCCGGACCTTGTCAATCAGTAACAGCGTATTCGGCTTGATTAGAATATAGGGTGGACTGGAGGCCATCATCAATGCATGAAGGGTCATCGCCTCCGATTCCAGGATATTCCCGAACTCTTCCACATTGCCGGTGCGCAGGGGGCCAAGCAGGTTGCGCAACCGTTGACGGGCCTGTTGGTATCGGCTGTCGGCATAAGGGTTGTTATCCATCAGGGCGTGTCCGGCCCGGCTGGAAACGGATTTTTCCCCTTTGCTCACGATGAGTATGGCATCATTATACGATTGGAACACTTCATGCACCTCTTCTTCAAATGGAATAGCGTACAGGTCAGATGCGCCCTCGATCTCTCCAATTTCCCCCCACTCGGCCAGGCCGGCAAAAATTGATCGGCAGGCGCTGCCTGACCCCAGGCGGGCGACATAAGAAGCCTTGCGCCGAAATCCTTCATCGTCATTCAACGTATTGAACAAGGCGTCTTCCAGGGAACACAGGCAAAGGGCCAGCGCACTCATACTGGAAGCCGAAGAGGCAATACCGGATGAATGCGGAAAAGAGTTGGTGGAACGGATCACCAATTTCAACTGCCGAAGGAATGGAAATATGTCTGCGACCCCTTCCAAAAACTTCTGGACCTTGGCGGCAAAAGCCGGATTGGGAGCATTATCAAAAAAGAAGTCCAGCTCTATGCGCTGATGGTCTACCCCCTTCCTCGGCTGGTATTCCAGTTTCGTATCCGTATAGGCGCTATCCAGGGTAAAACTGATGGATGGGTTTCGGGGCAACTGCAGTCCGTGCTTGCCCCAATATTTAATGATCGCCAAATTGGACGGACTGCGCCAGGCGACCTCGCCCGGTTCCAGTTTGCTGGTCTCAATGACCAGTTTTGGATTTTTGTAATCTATCGTCATGTAACTCTGATTTCCGCGCTGCAAAAATACGGAAAAAACATTCATTGCTGAACCTGGCATATAGGACGAGCATGAAGGTGTTTTTCCACGACATTTCACTTCCAACTTTTGCCGTTTTCAGGGGTTGGAAAAAGGCCTTATTTTTCACGTATATGCAGTAGGGTCCGGGATGAAATTTTTTACGCAAAACTGAAGGCCTTTATTTTTAAACACAACAGTGTAATTGCGGAAAAGTTGTTGTTTTTACAAACACATAAATATTTGATTTTCAATTTTTTAATCCAGAAGCCTTGATCTTTTTCTTTACCGTTTTTTCGATCATTAAATTGTCGCCTTCTGATCTATTCTCAGCGCGGTTTTTGGATTTTTTGGGCATTGGAATGCTTTTTATATTTCCTATAAATTCTATAGGGAAAACATTTTCGCCCGAAAATTTCCAAAAAGAAACCGCTGCCAGGGAGATGTCCTGGCAGCGGTTTCTTTTTGGAAAACTTCGCTATATTTAGTTCGTACCTTCGGTATGTGCTTTTGCCCGCCGGGCCCGTTGCATAGGATTCTCCCCCTCTTCATCCCAACGCTCATTCCGTTTCTGGAAAAGTTCAAACCGGCTAATCTGTTCCCTATGGGGGAAGTAGTTATTTCCGGTATCTGTATCCGCAGTTTCCAGATATGGGTCAAGAATGATCTGCTTAACCTCTTTGTCTAATACAAAGACCTTGCTCACTTGTTCGCTGTTATATCGCCAGATCTCCGCTGGTATCCGTTGCTCTTCCGAGCTGCCATCGGTATACTCAAAGCGAATGATGAGCGGCATCACCAGGCCACCGACATTCCGGAAGGTCAAGTCATAATAGTTCTTTCCGGCCATTAACATTTGCTTTTCATCCTCTGTCAGGCCCTTCAGGTATTTCTGATAATCTTCCTTATCCAAAATGCTTACCCGAAGTGGATCGTAATCGGAGTAAAAATCGCGCAGGCTGGGGTCGAGTTCATCCTGGGTTTTTTCGATCTCCTGCGCGTTGCGAATGCTCCCGATGTATCGAGGGGATTTTTCCATTTCCTGCCGGGCGAGCGGATTTTCCATTTCCGGGTTTTGGGTATCCAACCGGTACCACTTCACATCATCAAGGGCGATGTCGACGTGGTCAGTTGTAAAGAACCATCCGCGCCAGAACCAATCCAGATCGATTGCGGAGGCATCTTCCATGGTCCGGAAGAAATCGGCGGGAGAGGGATGTTTGAATTTCCACCGATTGGCGTAAGTTTTAAAAGCATAATCAAACAGTTCTCTGCCCATAACCGTTTCCCGAAGAATATTCAATGCGGTTGCCGGCTTGCCATAAGCATTATTTCCAAACTGGAGGATCGATTCCGAGTTGGTCATAATAGGCACCATACTGCGCTTATCATCTCTCATATAGTCGACGATCTTGTAGGCTGGCCCACGACGGGAAGGGTAGTCGCGTTCCCATTGTTGCTCGGTCATGAACTGAACAAAAGAGTTAAGCCCTTCATCCATCCAGGTCCATTGCCGTTCGTCAGAGTTGACGATCATGGGAAAAAAATTGTGGCCGACCTCATGAATGACGACCCCAATCATTCCATACTTAGTTCTTTGGGAATACGTACCGTCCTTTTCTGGCCGGCCAAAGTTAAAGCATATCATAGGGTACTCCATCCCGATTCGGTCGGCATTGATGGACCATGCCACCGGGTAGGGGTAGTCAAAGGTATAATGGGAATACCACTTCAGAGTATGCGCCACGGCCTTGGTAGAGTATTGCTCCCAAAGGGGATTCCCTTCTTTGGGATACATCGACATCGCCATCACCACAGTTCCGTTACTCATTTCCACCCCCATGGCGTCCCAAATAAACTTCCGGGAGGAGGCGAAAGCAAAATCCCGAACATTATCAGCTTTGAAAGTCCAGGTCTTTTTGTCCCTGGATTTTTCTTTCTCATTAGCCCGGGCTTCTTCCTCCGTTACAATGGCGACAGGAGTCGTTCGCTCTTGCCGGGCTTTCTCCAACCGCTGAAGCTGCTGACGAGAGAGGATCTTTTCCGGATTTTGCAGGGTGCCCGTCGCAGCAATATAATGATCGGCTGGCGCCGTAATCGCTACCTCGTAATCCCCAAATGGAAGGGTAAACTCGCCGCTACCCAAGAACTGTTTATTTTGCCATCCTTCTACATCATTATAAACGGCCATTCGGGGAAAAAACTGGGCAATGGTGTAAAGGTAATTATCATCTTCCGGAAAATATTCGTAGCCTGACCGCCCCCCGATCTCCATTCGGTCATTGATATTGTACCACCATTTGACCTGAAAGCTGAACTGCTCTCCTGGCTTCAAAGGTGTGGGTAAATCCACCCGCATCATAGTTTTGACGACCGTATGGGGCAGCACTTTCCCATTCATGCCCCGAACATAATCTAGTTTGAAGCCGCCATCGAAAGTCGGGGTCAGTTCTTTCAATTCCTTGGGGCTCATTCGATCCTCTATCTTACTGGTTCTGGCCTTATAAGTATCCGAATCCGTTGCTCGCACATTCTGATCCAACTGCACCCAAAGGTAAGCAAGCGGATCAGGGGAGTTGTTAAAATAGGTGATCGTTTCCTCCCCATATATTCGTTGCTTATCATCGTCTAACTCGATGGCAATTTGGTAATCCGCCTTTTGCTGCCAGTATTGGTGCCCGGGCGCCCCTGAGGCAGTCCGGTAGACATTAGGGGTAGGTAATTCCTGGTAAAGCTGGGCAAATTTATCGCTTGCCCCGGAGGCTTCCTGCGCAACCAGGCTTCCAACGCCTGCCCATAAGCAAGCCAGTAATAATAGCTGCATTCTCAACATGGTGTCCATTTTTTATGATGTTCAATTGAAGCTTAAACCCAATAAAGCCGAATCAATACCGATAAGAAACAAGCCATCAGCTCTGGAATGCGAACCGCTTACCAACCGTTTTGTTCACACCGCAATGTTCCACGTGGAACATTGCCATTGCTTAAGCCATAGTTTTCAGCAACCATTCTTTCAGGGCAGCAAACCGGCTCGGCAACAAAACAGCCTCTTTTTTCCTTCGGGCCAGGATAGCCAAACGTTCGGGCACTTCAATTTCGCGCCCCAGTATCGCTTCGACATCATCCAAAAATTTGGAAGGGTGTGCTGTTTCTAGAATAACACCTTTGGTCTTGGGGTGAGTTTTTTGATAAGCCTTTAGCGCCAGATAACCGACCGCTCCGTGGGGGTCGATTACATACCCGTATTTCGAATCCACGTCTGCTACTGCAGCCCGGGTTTCAACATCGGTAAAAGCATATCCACTTATATTTTCCTTCATATTGTTCCACGTGGAACTTTCCGGAAGCCCTTCGAACAGATCCAGCATCCGGGCAAAATTAGAAGGGTTCCCAACATCCATGGCGTTACTCAGTGTCCTTGTAGATGGACGCGGGCTAAACAAACCGGACTCAAGGTATTCTGGCACGACGTCATTAACATTCGTGGCAGCAATGAAATGCTGAATGGGTAAGCCCATCCTCTGTGCTATCATGCCGGCAGTGAGGTTGCCGAAATTCCCGCTGGGAACGCAAAAAACGGTGTCGCGCCCATCTTTAGGAAGCTGCTTGTACGCCTCAAAATAGTAAAAGGATTGTGGGATAAGGCGGGAAATATTGATGGAATTAGCCGACGTAAGCCGGATAACCTGGTTCAGTTCGGGGTCTAAAAAGGCTTCTTTTACCATCGCCTGGCAGTCATCGAAAGTACCCTCTACCTCCAGGGCGGTGATGTTTTGCCCCAGGGTAGTCAGTTGCTTTTCCTGTAGCATGGATACTTTTCCGGAAGGGTAGAGGATAACCACCTGGGTGCCGGGAGTTTGATAAAACCCTGCTGCCACTGCCCCTCCGGTATCTCCGGAAGTAGCTACCAGAATTACCAGTTCCCGTTTTTCTCCCTGGTTGAAATAACTCATCAGCTGGGCCATAAAGCGGGCGCCAAAATCTTTAAACGCCAAAGAAGGCCCGTGAAAGAGTTCCAGGACATACTCCTGCTCGTTCAACTGCACGACAGGTGCGGGGAAATTAATTGATTCCGTAATAATCTTCCTCAAATCAGATTCCGGAATCACGCCTTGAAAGAGGGCGTCAGCCACAGTATATGCAATCTCTTGAAAGGAATAAGCCTCTAAGTTTGCCAGAAATTCAGCTGGCAAACGCGGGATTGCTAATGGCATGTACAGTCCATTGTCATCCGGCAGCCCCTTTAGGACTGCCTCTTTCAGGCTTGCAAGCTTTTCCTTGTTTTTTGTGCTATACAGTTTCATCTTCCTTATAGTTTGATGGCGCCTTCCTGGTTGATAGGCGAAACGAACAGGTCATTGGGAATGCCCGCGTCAGAAAAAACACGCTGCATGGCTTCTCCTGCTTTTTCAGCAATTAAGGCGTTGGCGCTAAGCGCAAAAATTGAAGGCCCGGCTCCGGAAATACTACACCCTAATACCCCGGCTTTCATAGCCGCTTCTTTGACCTGATAAAAATTCGGGATTAAACGCGCCCGCTGTGGTTCAATGAGCACATCATTCAAAGATCGGCTGATCAATTCAAAATCAGAAGTGAACAGCCCCACAATAAACCCCGCCAGGTTGCCGGATTGTTCAATACACTGTGGTAAAGCAACCGTTGCACTCAACACATCCCGGGCGTCTTTGGTCAATATTTCAACATGGGGATAAACCACCGTAGCATACAAGCCCTTGGGGGTATACAAGCGATGAACATCCAAATCCTGATTATTGCGAATAAGCAACATCCCCCCTAAGAGAGAGGGCCCTACATTATCGGCATGGTAGGCGCCATCGGCTACCTGCTCACCGAGAACGGCAAAATGAAGCAAATCCCGTTTTTCCAACGGATGCTTCAGCAATTCGTTAATTGCCATCACCGCCCCGGCAGCACTGGCGGCACTAGAGCCTAAGCCACTTCCAAACGGCATTTTCTTATGGATCTCCAGTTCAATGCCAAGGCCGGTTTCGCCCAGATGCTCCAACAGCCGCTGAGCGGCAAAACCAGCCGTGTTTTTTTCTACATCATAGGGTAGTTTCCCCTGGTCACCAGTGATCTTCGTAATCCGTAAGCCGGGAATATCAGAAAACCGGGCGATCAATTCATCTCCCGGTTTATCCAAAGCAAAGCCTAAAATGTCGAAGCCCACCGCTACGTTTGCTACTGTTGCCGGGGCAAATACTTTAATTCCTGCTTTCATTACTTCAAGAAATTTCCAATCGTGATAATCTCGGCGAAAACGCCGGCAGCCGTCACCTCAGCGCCAGCTCCCGGGCCACGTACCACCAAGGGCCGTTCCCGGTAACGCTCTGTCGTAAATACGATCATATTGTCGCTCCCGCTCAAGGTATAGAAGGGATGGGAGGCCTCCACCTTCAGTAAGCCGATGGTGGCGCGGCCATCTTCTAACCGGGCGGCAAACCGCAATACCTTTCCTTCAGCCTGGGCGCTTTCCAGCAGTTCGGTAAAGTAGCCGTCCGCCTTGGCTATTTCCTCGAAAAAGGACTCCACACCCTTAGCCTGCTGACAGGCTTCCGGCAGAATGCTTTCAATCTTCACATCTTTTGCTTCCAGAGCAAGCCCAGTCTCTCTCGCCAGAATAATAAGCTTACGGCGTACATCAATACCATTGAGGTCTACCCGGGGGTCTGGTTCCGTATAACCTAACGCCCGAGCTTGCCGGACAATCTCGCTGAAGGAAGTGCCTGGTTGGAAAGAGTTGAAGATAAAGGAAAGCGAACCAGATAATACCCCTTCAATCTTCAAAATGCGATCCCCACTGTTGATCAGGTCATTTAAAGTGGAAATGACCGGTAGGCCGGCGCCTACGTTCGTCTCATACAAAAACTGTACGCCGCGTTTGGCGGCAATAGCCTTTAGGCGCTGATATTGTAAATACCCCGAAGAGGCTGCGATTTTATTTGGGGTGGAAATAGAAATGCTGGAGTCCAGTATAGATTCGTAGTAATTGGCAATCTTTTCGTTGGCCGTATTGTCAACGAAAATAGTATTGGAAAGGTTCAGTTCCTTCATCCTGCCAATAAAGATCGTTATGTCCATTTCCAGCCCTGATTGCTGAAGTTGTTCCTGCCAGCTGGACAAATCGATGCCACTGTCATCGAACAACATTTTCCGGCTATTGGCCAGGCCTACCACTCGAATCTCCAATCCACGCTTTTCTTTCAGAAACCGGCTTTGCTCCCGCACTTGCTTGATCAGGGTACTCCCAATGAGGCCAACCCCCACCATGAACAAGTGTAGCTCCTTGGTGTCGGACAAAAAGAAAGCTTCATGCAAGGAATTGAGGGCTTTAGCCTCATCCGTCCGGTTGATGACAACCGAAATGTTCAATTCCGATGAACCCTGAGCAATTGCCACTGCATTGATTCCATTCTTTCCCAAAGCCTGGAACAACCGCCCGGCAATGCCTGGCTGGTAGCGCATGTTCTCGCCAATAATGGCCACCACTGACAAGTTGTCTTCGATCTTGACCGGGTCGACGATTCCCATGCTAATTTCGTATTCAAATTCAGCCTCTACCCGGCGCTTGGCCCGATTGGCCATATCGGGATGAATCGCAAAACTGATGGAATGCTCTGAAGAGCCTTGTGTGATCAGAATGACGTTGATGCTTCCTTCAGCAAGGGATGAAAACAATCGCCCGGCAATACCCGGCACTCCAAACAGGCCACTGCCCGCAAGGGTCAGCAGCGCCACATGGCTGATGGAAGATATACCCTTCACAGCATGCGCATCGGGCTCCGCCTGATTTGAGATATAAGTGCCTTCAAAAGACGGGTTAAAAGTATTTTTAATATAAAGAGGAATGTTGTGCGACAAGGCAGGCTGCAGCGTTGGGGGATAAATGACCTTGGCGCCAAAATGGGACATCTCCATCGCTTCCGAATAGGTCATACTCGGAATGGTAAAGGCCCGTTTTACTTTCCGGGGATCAGCAGTTAACACCCCATTTACATCAGTCCATATTTCAATCACACTTGCACCCAGGCCGGCAGCGATAAGTGAAGCGGTATAATCAGAACCTCCTCGGCCCAAAGTAGTGGTCAATCCTCCTTTTGCAGCACCTATAAAACCCGTAACTACTTGAATTTCAGGATTTTGAGAATAATACTCTCTTGTTTTTTCATAGGTTTGGGCAAAATCCACCTTAGCGGAGCCAAAGGACTTGTCCGTTTTGATAATTTTCCGGGCATCGAGGTAAGCGGCGTTAATGCCACTTTGACGGAGAACGTAGGAAATGATATACGCGCAATTGCGTTCTCCGAAACTCAGCACGTAATCCATGGTCCGGAGAGAAGCCTCCCGAACCAAAAAAACACCATATAACAGGTTCTTCAGCACATCGTGATTGCGCTGTAGTTCTGGCAAGGCCGCTTTGAGGTACTCCTCTTCCAACAGTGCTTCCGCTGCCTGGAAATGGCGCTGGCTGAATGCTTCGAAAAGCGACTGATAGCCTTCGTCCCCCTTAGCCGCCAGCGCACTCATTTCGATCAGAGAATCTGTAACGCCTCCGAAGGCCGAGAAGACTACTGTAAATTTTTCTCCTTTCGTATAATATCCTTTCAGGATATCGACAATGCCGCGGATGCGCTCCGGTTTTGCCACGGAGGAACCGCCAAACTTCAACACTTTCATGTTCAGCATTTTTTGGAAATTATCCCACAGAGTTAGGGCTGAGTTGGGTTAGGCTACCTGGATTGAATGTGCAAAAGTAGGCTGGTTTAGGGAAATGTTGGTATTTTAGAATAGATTTTATGATCCTGGATGCTCCTTAGTCCATTATTGCTGCTCGAACAAAGCGAGCGCTTTATCCTCCATAGTCCGCATTTGGGCGGCTTCTTCCGTCGTCTTATCCGGGTAACCGCAAAGGTGCAGCACGCCATGAATCATCACGCGATGCAATTCCTGTTCAAAAGGCAGGCCCAGGTTCCGCGCATTTTCACGTACCCGGTCGATGCTGATAAAAATGTCTCCTTCGATGAGAGGGGGATCGGTATAAGGGAAGGTGATAATATCTGTATAAGTATCGTGACTAAGATATTCCTGATTGATCTCAAACAAGTACTCGTCACTACAGAATATATATGTGAGTTGCAGGAGTTGCTTTTCCTCCTGTTGCAGGATTTTTTGTATCCATTGAACAACAGCCTCTGATTCGGGCAATTCAAAATCGATATCTTCGGTGTTAAAGGAAATAGCTTGTTCTTCTTCCTCCCACCAATCGTTACTGAAATCCATCATATTTTAAACTGCATCTCTACGGTGCTCCCGTTATTGTGATATTCGACGGCATCGGAAAGCTGGTGCATGAGAAAAACGCCACGGCCACCGATCTTCATCAGGTTTTCCGGGGAGGTAGGATCAGGGACACTGCAGGGGTCAAAGCCACGGCCTTCATCGGATACTCTTACGGCGAGGCAATCTTTGTGCCTTCGAAACTGAATCTGAACCGTTTTGGACTGGTCATTGCAGTTGCCATGAATAATGGCATTATTTACCGCTTCGGTAAGGCTAATAAGAATATTGCCATAAACATCGGGGCTGAGTTTATATCTTTCGACAACTTGCTCAACAAACGATTCGACCAGGGCAATATTCCTGGGGTCTGAGGAAAGCTTAAGCATAATAGGCTTTGAACTCATTTTATTTCACGAGAGTGAAATTTACTGTAATTTGAGATAACATGCAAGTACCATAAAGGTTGGGTGAGATGGATAGAGGCTGCCCATACCATTTGAATGATGCGGGCAGCCCCTCATATTTATTTCTCTGGCGAAGACTTCAGAGATTTAAAGTATTCGTCGACGAGGGTTTTATAGTACGGCTTAAGCGAAGGAGAAACGGCTTTATACATATCGATTTCTGCTTCCCGTTTTTTGATGTATTCTTCCAGAGAAGGAGGCATCCGCCGTTCCTGTTGACTAGCTTGTTCCGATTTGCGCTTTTCATCATATTCCTGTTGGCGCTCGGCCTTTTCGTGCTCCAGTAGCCGGGTCAGGATTTCCTGTTGCCGTTTCATCATTTCATTTGTCAGCCTTTTATTGACCAACTCTGTTTCAGTTTTATCCATCCCATCAATCATGTCCTGCAGATCTTTGCTGCCCTTACCTTGCTCCTGTAGTTTCTTCTGTTTGTCCTGCAGGGCTTTCCGCAGGGCAGCCTGCCGGGCAGCCATCTCCGCATACTCTTTGGACGAGGCGCCCCCCATCCCTTTTTCCATTCGCTCTTTCAGCCGCTGCATTTGTTGGTTAAGCCCTTCCTGTCCCTGGCTGATCTTATCTTTCGGCACTTTCCCGCTTGGCCCCTGTCCACCAGGTTTGTTGCACATCTGATTTCCGGACATCATTCCGGACATTTGCTGCTGCATCTGGTTCATTACCTCACTCAACATCAACGCCAGGTCGTTAACGTTTTTCATGGTTCGTTGCTGGTGCTCAGCGGCCTGCGGCTTGCGGCGTTCTTCGAGCTCATCAAGGCTGGACTTCATATTGCCCTTAACCTCCGTTACTTTTTCCGTAACATAGGATTCGATTTGAAAAACGCGTTTGCTAAGCGCCTGCAGGCTGTCCTCAATCAGACGAAAATCATCCTTCAGTTTGAATTGTTCCTGGACCAGTTCCACGTAGCGCGGCGTATTGATCTCAGACTGGTTGAATTCGTCCATCAGGCCCTCCTGGTCGAAGGATAAGCCGACCAGGTTCTCCAATAATTGTCGGAGCGCCTGAATATCTTCCTCCATCTGCTCCATCTCTCCTGATTGCATCATCATGGACATAGCCTCCGCCATATCCTTCATCTTCTCGGAAGCTTTTTTCTGTGACTGGGAAGCCTTGTTATTCTGTTGCTGCTGCAGTTGCTGCTGGCTCTGGTTGATATCTTGCTGGATATCTTCCATTTGTTCTTCCCGGTCTCCCAACTCTTTGGGTTGTTCCAGTTCCTGGTTCTTCTCCTCTATTTTATCCATCTTCTCCTTAACATCCTGGAACTTATCATCAATTTCTTCTTGCTTTTTCTGAAGCTCCTCCTGGCCTTTCTCCCCTTCCTTGGTATCCTGGCTTAATTCCTCCTGTTCCTTGGCCAACTCCTGGAGTTTATCGATAGCATCCTGCACTTCCTGCTCCAACTCCAGCTGCTTGAACAGTTCCAGCATCCGGTCGAGCTCATTCTCCAACTCCTCATTCGACATTTCCATATTCTCCATCATTTCAAGGGCCTCGTCCTTTCCCAATTCCTGGAGCATATCCTCAATTTTTTGCATCAGTTCGCGCATTTCATCGCTCATGAGTTCGTCCATGAGCTTTTCCAGCTGCTCCTGCTTTTCGAGTATCTTTTCATCCGTTTCAGAGAATTCATTCTGGTTCTTGAGGTTTTCCTCGAAGGCTTGCTTGGCTTGCTCGATTTGTTTTTCGAGTTCTTTCTGGCGATCGAGCAGTTTTTCGAGTTCCTTACGGCTTTGCCAGTCCATATCCTTCTCCTGGAGCAGTTTCTCCCGCATGCGCTTCATTTCATCCTGGACTTTCTTGGCTTCCTGAAGGGATTTTTTCAGGTCGTCTTTAATTTTGTCATCATTCTGTTCGGCCATGGCCTCAAATTCCTCTTTGGTCGGCATGGCGTAAACCATGAGGTTAGTGCGGGCCGATTTGCTGCCATTGACACCATCGTTGTCGTATACTTCAAAGAAGTAAGTGACCTCATCTCCAGGAGCGAGTTCCAGTTCATTGAGATCGAATGTATAGTCGAATTGTAACTGCTTGCCGTCTGGTTTTCTCATTTTCACCTGTTGGAGTTCGCCTTGTTTGCCATTGGCCGCCTTTTTGATGCGGTAGTTAAACGAAAGGCTCAACAGGCCATAATCATCGGAAGCATCCCCTACGAAAAACAGCAATTTGCTATCTGTACTATCCTGAAATTTTTCTGCCTTGATATTGGGGTACAAGTCCGGAATAACAGAGAGGGTATAGCTAATGGAATCCGCATCCGGTAGGTCTTTATTGGAAATATATAGTTTGTAAGCCTCGTCCTTCATAGCCCTTTTCCTGAAGGTGAAAAGGCCGTCGGAAAAGCGGGTAGCCTCTTGTTCACCGGCAGCCCCGGAAAAATGCAGCCGGATCGCATCGGTATTCAAAGCGCTGAACACCCAGTCAATGTTAGTCCCAAGGGGCACCGCCAGGTCTCCGATACTAGACAACTCTTCATCCTTGCGCTGCGTATAGGCCGGGTAATCCAACTTCACATCGAAGCCCAGCACATTGGGTTTTTCCAACACTTCAAGTTTATATTTCTTAGATTCCACTCCGGTAGAGAACAAACGGAAATCCATATCTTTCTGCACATTACTGAACCGGTAGGAGAAAACACCAGGAGACACCTTGGCCAGTCGATACTGATAATTATCAACCGAGATAAATACTTCATTCGGCAGGATATCTCCTTCCACCTTAACCGTCAACGGGTAATCTTCAAACTGAACAACGGAAAGCGCGTCTTCCTCCAGTATAAAGGAAAAAGGGGCTGGCCGGGAAAAATCTTTATCGTTATTGAGGATGCGCGCGGTACTATCCGTGATGAGATTGGCATTTACGAATAAGATCACGATCAGCAACAACAGGGGAGGCAAAGCATAACGCAGGTATTTCCGATTGTTGTTCAGGTCGATCGCATTTTTGAACGGCACCAGTTTAATCTCTTCTGATTTCTGGTCGATACTGGCGAGGATGAGATCGCGGTTGGCAGTTGAATCCGATTGATTTTTTAATTGGAGTACATTGAGCAGTTTGTCTTTGACATTGGGAAAGTGGTTGCCGATGATCTGCGCCGCCCGCTCGTGGGAGATTACCTTACCCAACCGGAAGTAGTGCATCAATGGCGTCAGCACCCAACCTCCCAGGGCAACCAGGCTGATGCCAAGGAAGGAAAAAAGCATCGCCTTTCGGACGCCAGAGCTGAAATAATAAAAGTGTTCCGCAAGGCTCATGGCCAGGAACAACACCAGCAGCAATCCGATGCTATACAAAGCGCCCCGAATCATCTGGTTGATATAAAATTTGCGAATAAACTGGTCGAGTTTCTCTACTAACAGTCGGTAATTGTCATACGTGGCCATAAAGAGCTTGGGTTTAACTTTCTGATACGCTAACTACTAGAACTGCGTTCCCCCCCTAAAAGGTTAAATAAACAGGGTTTTTAACAAAAAAGGGCTGCTTTAAATTAGTGAACATTTCATGAAATGTCAAGAGCCTCCCTTATGGCCGGATATCCGGCATCATCTGGTCGTAGTACGACTGCAACTGCGCATTGGTTTCCTTTTTTCGGATGTCCTTAATCAAGCCCAGCAAGTGGGCTGACATTTCCTGGTTGCCGGCATCCTTATTTCCAGAATAGGCTTTGCGCATCTCGTTAAGAGCCCGGGTGGCCCCATACCGGCGCCAGGGTGACTGGCTGCCATCAAGGGCCAAAGCTGCCAGGTATTTTGCAGCTTTTTTCGCCGGATCCATTCCAGCGTTTACGGCAAGCCGTTGATAGCTATCTACAAAATAGATAACGGCAAAGCCTTTCACCTGTTTTAGATTTTTCTCGAAGAAGGCGAGCCGTTCCGGATCACCACTCTCTGCGTATATCTGGCCTACGGACAGCAGGAGGTCGTCAACCGGTTCATCTTCCAACAGGCGGGCGTACTCCAGGGCGGAAGCTTTATCGAACTGGTTCAAATATTGGAGGGCCGCCCCCATCACGTGATAGGCGGAGTCCTGCGCCATAGAAATTTTGGCCTCTGCCAGCGCGGAGCTGTCCTCCAGTTCCATCAATTTTTCATAAGCTGCGGCCCGAACCTGGGAATGCGGGTCACTAACAGCCATTTGGCGAAGGCGTCCCCGCGCATTGTCTCCGACTTCTTCTCCCAGGTTGGATATGGCCAGGTTGCGCACTGCCCAGAAAGGGTCGGACAGGGCGTCTGCCTGCAATTGAGCGGCTTCAGGCAAGGTGCTGCCCTGCAAGCGAAGCACCGCTTCATAGCGGTCCAGAAATTTCGGAGCATGATAAAACTGGTAAAGGAGTTGCGCTTCTGTTTTATTATCCTCCACTTCGTCCAACAACACCCGCCGGGCGTCGAAATTCACCAGAAGGGGTTCCTGCGGAGCATCAAATGTAAAGGTTTGCACCCGTTCCCTCAGACGTACTTCCTGCCGTACCGGCTTTTCCCCACCGAGGTAGAGGTCAATGGCAACCGGCAGTTCGAAAATGGCCGGCATTTGATCCGGATCCTGGGTTTGTTCCACCTTTACCGTAGCCTGGTGGTTTTCTGGATCGTAACCATAAGTAACATTCAACATCGGGTGCCCTTCGCTGAAATACCACTGATTGAAAAACCAGTTGAGGTCTTCACCGGTAACGGCTTCAAAGGCCAGGCGAAGATTGTGGGCTTCAACGGCAGTATAGGCATTTTCAGTGAGGTAGAGATTTAAGCCAGCCCAAAAAGCCTCATCACCGACATAGTCCCGCAACATGTGCAATACGGCGCCGCCCTTGTTGTAACTATGCGCATCGAACATATCTTCTTTGTCCGCATATCCAAAATCGATCAACGGATGCATCCCGCCCCGGGAAGCCCCCAGGTAA
The DNA here is from genome assembly GCA_020636215.1 of Lewinellaceae bacterium. Classification (GTDB taxonomy): domain Bacteria; phylum Bacteroidota; class Bacteroidia; order Chitinophagales; family Saprospiraceae; genus JACJYE01. Next base: position 446,435 of record JACJYG010000008.1, on the reverse strand, counting down.
CCACTCCATTCATTCAGCAGATGGTAATCGGCTTCATCAACACCGTATTGGTGTTCAAACCAAAGATATTCACTATAGTTGGCAAAGCCCTCATTCAGCGTGAGGTTCGACCAGCTCTCACAGGTGACCAGGTCTCCAAACCAATGGTGGAACATTTCATGAGCAACGATCCGGTCATTGTTATCATCGATTAGCTCTTGGCGGTGTTTCTGGATAGGCTCCCCGAAGACGACACTAGTGGTGTTTTCCATAGCGCCGGATACATAATCCCGCACGACCACCTGGGCAAACTTTGACCAGGGATATTTCACGCCCAGTTTATCGGAGAAAAAGGACAACATTTCTTTCGTGTGTCCAAAAATAGCCCTGGCATCTTGTTGAAACTCAGGCTCCACATAGTATAAAACCGGCTTGCCTTCCCAATCGTCTTTTACTATTGCATATTGGCCAACGGCAATCATGAAGAGGTAGGGTGCATGAGGTTGACTCATATTCCAGTAGTCCGTCCGGGTCCCGTCGCCATTATCTGTCGAACTGAGCAGCAGGCCGTTGGAAAGCGTTTGGAAACTGGAATCAACGGTCAGGTACATCTCCTGAGTGCAGCGCTCGTTGGGGCTGTCGATGGTAGGAAACCAGCGTGAGTTATGCTCCGTTTCTCCCTGCGACCATATCTGCCGGGGTTTATCGGGGTCTTCTCCCCTGGGGTTTATGAAGAAAAGCCCTTTATCAGAAGTGATGGCGGAGCTGCCTCCCGATGCGGAAGGACTGGCGGTATAATCAATTTCAAGGGTGTACTCCTCTCCGCGCCGGAACGTTCTGCCTAGTTGGATGGTTACCTGTTCCCCGTCATAAGCATAGGCCAGAGGCTTGCTTTCTCCTGCGAGCACAATATTGTGGAACTCGAAGCCTTTGGCGTCCAGGGTTACATGATCAGTAGGAAAAAAGTAGGGTTGCAACTTCAGGCTGGCCTGGCCCAACACCTTTTCAGCCTCCCAGTCGAAGCGAAGGCGGAGACGGGTATGAAGCAGGTCATTTTCCCGCTTCCGGCTGGCATGGTAGGTTGGCAGGCCATAGGATACCTTATCATCAGGGCTGTAGGTATTGGCGGATACGACCATGGTATCTAATTGACGGAACTCAAGATCAGACTCCGGGGCCACCACCGCTTTTTGCTGGGCGCCACAGCCAAATAGCAGGCTGGATATCAGAAAGAGAATCGTTTTTTTCATTGCGTTTGTTAGCAAATGGGTTGTGAATGAACGAAAAAACACCGACATTCCAACAAGGCTTTGGTTATCAATGAATTAGAACAAGCAAGGGAAGGTGTTAGTTGGCCACTTCCGGGGAAAGAACAAAAACCCGAAACCAAGCCAAAATAGATGATTGGGTTAACCCGCCGTTTTCGCAGTAACTTCTTTAAGAAAGTTTTCCAGATGCTGGTTGAAAGCCTCCGGATGCTCCATCATAGGCGCATGGCCGCACTCATCCAGAAAAATAAGCCTGGAGTTTTCGATCAGTTCGTGAAATTTTTCGCCCACAAATGCTGGAGTGATTTGATCCTGTTTGCCCCAAACCAGCAAGGTAGGAGCTTTAATCTGATGAAGGTTATCCCCCAGATTATGACGAACTGCTGACTTGGCAGTAGCCACAACACGGATGGCTTTATTGCGGTCATTTACAATATCAAAGACCTCATCCACCAGTTCCTTGCTGGCCACTTCGGGAGTATAGAACGTAGACTCCGTTTTCTTTTTAATAAATTCATAGTCGCCCCTCTTAGGAAAACTGGTGCCCATCGCACTTTCAAAAAGGCCGGAACTGCCAGTCAGGATAATGGAGGCTACCCGGCCGGGCCGGGCAAGTGCATAAAGCAGTGCGATATGGCCACCCAGTGAATTACCCAGCAAGTGGACCTTTTGGTAGCCTTTATATTCCACAAAATCAATAACATAGTCGACCAGGCCCGTAAGGGAGACCTTTCGAATAGGCAGGTCAAAGATGGGCAGGATTGGAACAATTACATTATATTTTTGGGAGAAATGGCTGATGATACCTTCGAAATTGCTCAATGCGCCGAAAAGGCCATGCAGCAAAAGCAAGTTTTCTTCTCCACCCTCCGATTCAATATATTTAAACCTTCCTTCTTCTTTAATGCCGTATTCCATCTACGTGATTGTCAGTTTGTAAAAAGCCCCGGCTATGCAGGTAGAAGTCAAAGTGCAAAAATAGTTTTTTTATCGCTATACTCCAATTCAGCCAGGGATACAGACGGAAGATTAAAAGGAGGCAAGCCGGGCAAAGCCGCTTTGGGGTGGTTCCTCCGATACATCCCCCTCGAAGCAGGGCTGTTTTTTTTACAAGCAAGGGAATTTCTGCCCCCTAAACTGAAGAAATTGGGGAAAGTTGCTATCTTTACTGCTAGCGAAGCTAATTTCATGTTTCAAAAGCCTTCCCCAGTTAAAACCTTCAGCCGGCCATCCTTACCTCTCGGTTGAAAGCTCCCGCAATTAACATTTTCAATATGGTGCAATCATTAGAATCTCATATTTATAAAATATTGTAACCTTTTTTTACCTTTGATGCGCCTAGTGAGGCACATTCAACAGATTTGAAACGTTAAAACCAATAATAATTCACTAATCAAACTAAGAGAACATGCGTCTGATAGTAAAATTACTGATTTTCACCCTGGCTATCAGCTCCTTCCAGTCTTGCGTTTCTAAAAAGAAATACGATGAGCTGTTAGCAGCAAAGGAAGCCACGGACCAAGCACTTGCCGAAACTCAAGCCCGAGTTAAAACACTCGAGGAAGAAAAGATGGCACTCCAGAAAGAGTTCGACGCCACCAAGGCCGAACTCAATGGTAAAATCTCTTCCCTCGAAGGCAGTATGAAAAGCATGGAAAGCCAGATGAGCCAGGTGAAGGAGAAATTGTCGATGACAGAGGCGGAGCTCGCCGCTCTGAAATCTCAGATCGATGGTATCTTCAATGCTTATTCTTCCAGCGGACTGAAACTGGAAGATCGCGATGGCCGCCTCTATGTCGTTACCGATGAGAGCATCCAGTATTCCAGCGGATCCGTCCGCCTGAGCAAAGCTGAAAGAGGCGCTCTGGAAAAACTGGCCATGACCCTCAAAGACAATCCCAAGCTGCAGCTGATGGTTGTTGGCCATGCTGACACCCAGAAGATGAAGGAAGGCGCTGCCTACCGCGACAACTGGGATCTCTCCGTTGCCCGCGCCAACGAGGTTGTTCGTTACCTGATCAAAAAAGGCGCCAGCCCGGAGCAACTGACTATCGCCGGCCGCGGTGATACGCAACCGGTTGGAGACAACAAGACTGCGGAAGGCCGCAAGGAAAACCGCCGCTCAGTTGTTCAACCGAACCCAGACCTGGGTGGTTTGATGAAGAAAAACTAATCAGGCTTTTCCTCAAAAGAAAAAAGCCGGACGGGAATCCCGTCCGGCTTTTTTTTTAGCCCTCTTCTGCTCATCGCCGCACCACAATCATCAAGCGGTCATAACTGAGCCCAGTGAAAATACCGATAGCCCCTGCTGTGCCTTCCAGGTTGGAAAGGATTGGGCTTGGCTGTGCAAACGGATTCCCATTGGCCCCGACTGCGCCCGTTAGGCTTTCCAGAAAATCGTAGTACGGCTTGTCGATATGAAAAATAGTCATGATCAGCGTATCTCCTTCCGCATAGTTAAATCCCGTACCAAAGACCAGTACGCCCTCCGCAAAACGGTCGTCGACCGAGAAATCCTGAACCGCTGTACTGTCCAGGCTACTTTCGTGTAACGTGCGCCGGTAATAGTTATGCTGGGCAGGGTTATCGGTAATATAGGTCAGCACCCGAGCCAGGGTGTCTTCTTCAGCAAATTGAACCACCACACTATCGATTGGCACGATCGGCAACAAGTTTGTTGTCGCGGAAATCGTTTGTCCGTCCTGGGTTGTGATCGACAATTCAAATGGGCGGATAGTATCAAAAGGGACAATTACCGAAGAATAGTAATTATAAACCTTTGAGGTAAGGGGGTTAATAATAAGTTGATTTTCCAGCGAAATATCCACCCCATTATAATTGATAGACACCTCGGCGCTATCGACCAGTAATTTACTCAGGAAGTCCTGGTTGAGTTCCGGAAAAGGTTCGAAATAGGGCGCACTCCTGGTCAGCAGCAGGGTGATAGGCTTGCCGGGTTCGAGGTAACATTCTACGACATAACGGGAATTATAATCCGGAAGGGCTATATCGACCTCTTTCTCCAAATTACAGGAGAACAGCAAGGCAATGAGGCCTGCAGTTGAAAAGAGAATTACGATCTTTTTCATAGGGTCAGAATTTAAAGTTCCAGGTAACAGAAGGCAATATGGGGAACAAGGATACCTGTTTGGCCGCAATCCTGGTGGGGATGGATATCTGGTTACCATCTCCTCCATCCACTTCCTTGTACTCGGGTTCGAGGTAAATGAAAAAGGTATTGCGCCGGTCATAAGCATTGACCACACTAAAGGCCAGGTCACTTTCTCCCCATTTTGGAAAAAAACGAAGCACGAGCCCCAGGTCGAGCCGGTGATAGGGTGGCAGCCGGTAATTATTCCTCGACTGGTAGTCCGGCACCACTGCTTCGAAACTAGCGCCGTAGATATCTTGAAAGGTAAACCGCCCTGGCGCCAGCCAACGCAGGTCGCCCGAGCCATAAACGAAAGTGGCGGTAGCCGTCAGCCTCCGGCTAATCTCAAACAGGGCTACCACCGAAAGATCGTGCCGGCGGTCGTAAATTGGAGAAAAAGGGCCGAAACCTTCCGATTCCTGGGCAAATCGGCCATCGGGAAGAAGCGTTTCGAAATTTTTCAACTGAATTAGCGCCAGGGTGTATCCGATCCAGCCGGTCAACCGGCCTTGCTTTTTTTCGATACTGAACTCCAGCCCATAGGCCTCTCCCTGTCCGATAGCAAACTCTTCTTCCAATTGGTCATTGACAAACAACTGTGCACCGTCTACAAACTGCAACTGGTTATCAAGAAATTTATAGTAGGTTTCCCATGAAAGCAGGAACTGTTCCCCCAGCAGATAGGATAACCCAAGAGCAAACTGGTCGGACCGCTGCGGCTTAACCCGCCTGGTTGAAGGATACCATACATCGGTAGGCAATGCTACACCTGCACTCGATACAAGGTGCAGATACTGATACATGCGGGCATAACACCCCTTCAGAGCCAGCCGATCGGACAAAGTATAACGAGCGGCAAGTCGCGGCTCCAATCCGGCATAAAAAGTACTATCATTCTGAAAACCGCTCAGGCGAAGCCCGGCATTGAGGCTAAAGCGTTCCGAAACATCAAATTCATCCGAAAAATAGAGCCCCAGCTCCAGTCCATCAAAGTCCTGACCAGCAGAGAAGCTGATAATCCCATCATCGCTTCCCGCTTTCAGCCGGCCAACCGTAAACTGATGATATGCGGCATTAGCGCCAAATCGGATCGTATGCTGGTTGTTCGGTTCATAATAAAAATCGGACTTTAAATTCGCATCCCGAATGTTGGAGCCTACGCGGAAAGAAAATCCGGTGATCCGGTTGGTGATATTGTACTGATAGTCTGAATAGGTAAAAGTGGTATTGGCAAAAAGCCTGGGGGAGAAAACGTGATTCCAGCGTGCTGTGCCCGTTGCATTCCCCCAGTCGAAATTGAAATCGAAAAAATCATCGTCAACACTAAATACATCCCGGCCGAAGTACCCACTGACAAACAGGCGGTCTTTTTTCCCCAGGTCGAAATTCACCTTGGTATTCAGGTCGTAGAAAAAATAACCGGGTATCTGGGTGTAATCTTCCTTATCCACATTGGCACGGTTGACGGCCCGGGTAAAAATGTCTACATACGTACGTCGGCCCGATACGATAAAGGAGGATCGCCCCTTTTGAATGGGGCCTTCCAGGGTCAGGCGGGAAGCGATTAGGCCGATCCCTCCGGAACCGGAAAATTTCTGGTTGTTGCCTTCTTTCAGTTTCACATCAATAGCAGAAGACAGGCGGCCACCGTATTGAGCCGGAAACCCGCCCTTGTATATCTTCAGGTCTTTAACGGCATCCGTATTAAAGGTGCTGAAAAATCCAAAAAGGTGGTTGGGATTGTAAACGATAGCCTCATCCAGAACGATCAGGTTCTGGTCGCTGCTTCCTCCCCGTACGAATAGGCCGGTAGTGCCTTCTGAACCGGAGGGGATACCTGGCTTCAACTGTATTGTTTTCAAAATATCACTTTCCCCGAGCAAAACCGGCAGCAACTTGGCTTCCCGCGTTGTCACAGCTTCTACACTCATTTCCGTTGAAGACAACTGTTCGCGATAGGAATTGGCCTGTACAACGACCTGCTCCAACTGCACCCCGGTTGATAGCCCGGCCTGGATGACTGTATCAGCGCGCAGGAAGAACTGCCACGATTTAGGTTGATACCCCACATAGCTAATGACCACCTCGACGGTGTCCTCCGCAGGTAAGGCAATGGAAAAAAAACCGTACTCATTGGAAGAGGCCCCCAGGTTTAGAGCGGGTGCGAGAATGGTTGCGCCAATAAGCGTCTCTCCATTGTCAAGGTCTTTAACTAGCCCGCTTAGGGTGTGATTCTTCTGAGCTAGCCCCACGGTTAGGGGCAAGGATAGCAAAAGAGACAGAAAGTATTTCATAGGCAGATGAAAGTACAGTTTTGAAACACCATTGGCAAAGCTGTTGCAGTGGGATACAGGATAGCATGGCTTACCTCCTGAAAAACCGCAACGAATTATTAATGCAGAGGTGTTCCTAAAGATGCGCAGAAGATCAAAGGAATTGGTAAACCCACCGACCAAATACGAAGCTATTAATTCTCTTCTTCTTTGAGGATCTCGTCTTCGCCCTCTATTTCGGAGGGTTTTTCTCTTTTGATAATGGTGTTCTCATGCATCTCGTGGTAAGCCCTTCTGTTCTTAGCGATATCCAGCGCCAGGAAAACGGCCTGCCGGAACGAAGAAGGGTCGGCTTCATTTTTTCCGGCGATGTCGAATGCAGTGCCATGATCTGGTGAGGTGCGAATGCCAGAAAGGCCGGCGGTGAAGTTAACTCCTTTTCCAAAAGACAGGGCTTTGAAAGGCACCAGCCCCTGGTCATGATACATGGCGAGAATGGCATCGAACTTTGAAAACTGCCCTGAGCCGAAAAAACCATCGGCAGGGAAAGGGCCCATCACCAGCATTCCTCTTTTCTTGAGCTCCACTACAGCCGGCCGTATAAATTTTTCCTCTTCCTCTCCGAGCACGCCACCATCGCCAGCGTGCGGATTGAGGCCCAGCACGGCTATTGTCGGACGTTCCAGCCCAAAATCGACCTTTAGCGCCTCATTCATAATCTGTAGCTTGCGCATGATCACTTCCTTGTTCAGGCTGTCGGCAACCATCCGGATCGGGATATGGTTGGTGGCCAGGCCAATACGAAGCTGATCGCCGATCATAAACATAAGGCTTTCGCCAGCGCCCAGTTCCTGTTCCAGGTATTCGGTATGGCCGGGAAAAGGGAAATTGGCCAGTTGCATGGCCTCTTTACTAATGGGAGCTGTAACCAGGGCATCGATCAAGCCATCTTTGAGGTCTTTGGTAGCAGCCTCCAGAGACATGTAGGCATATTGCCCGCTGAGGTCCGATGCTTTTCCCAATGTGATATTGACGTTTTCCTGCCAGCAATTGACAATGTTGATCCGGTCCGCAAAAACCTTGTCCGCCCCACGGATAGAATGAAATTCGAGCTCATCACCAATAATATTCTTGTGATAGGAAACTACCTTGGTAGATCCATATACGATAGGGGTACAGATCTCGACTATCCTTGGATTAGAAAGTGTTTTCAGAATGACCTCCAGGCCGATGCCATTAATATCTCCTACACTAATCCCTATTTTTATTTTTTCCATTTCTTACTTTGTTCTTTGGATTGATGAAAGCAAACCGGCAAGGTTTGCTATTTTCGTAAATATGCCAAAATTCCCGGCATATTTCTTCCATTTTCAAATGCGGGTAAAAATAAAAAGTATATTTGCCTCCTCCACTCATGAAAGCAAAAAAATCCTACGGACAGCATTTCCTCAATAGCGAGCCCATTGCCGGGCGTATTGCCGATAGCCTTTCTCTGGCAGGAAAGGACTACCAAAATGTACTGGAAGTGGGCCCCGGGAGGGGGATGCTGACGAAATACCTGCTGGAAAAAAATTACGCCTTGCTCGTGGTGGAGGCCGACCATGATATGGTCTTGTATCTGAATAAACACTTTCCTTCCCTCAAGGGCCGTATTGTGAGCGGAGATTTCCTAAAGGCTGCTTTACCTGACCTCATGCAAGAAAAGCCTTTTGGCCTGATCGGCAACTTCCCCTATAACATTTCTTCGCAGATACTATTCCGTATGATCAAATACCGCCAGTATATTCCGGAAATGGTGGGTATGTTCCAGAAGGAAGTCGCTGAACGAGTTATCGCCGGGCCCGGCAGTAAAACTTACGGGGTGATCAGTGTTTTGGTCCAGGCTTTCTACGAAGGCGAGTATCTGTTTACGGTTGATAAGCGTAATTTTTCTCCCCCTCCCAAGGTACAGTCCGCCGTGATACGCCTGATCCGGAAGGAAGAAATAAAACTGGGATGTGATGAGGCCCTTTTTTCCAGGGTAGTCAAACTAGCTTTCAGCCAGCGCCGGAAGATGTTGCGCAATACAATGAAAATGATGATCAGTGATACCGCCTTCCTGGAAAACCCTTTTTTCAACCAACGGCCTGAACAACTGAGCCTGCAGGATTTTATCCAGCTAACCAATTGGGTGAGTGAAAGAAAAGAAGCCTAATTGAACTAAATACAGCCCTCGCGGCTTTGCAATATTAGCAAACCAAAAATACTGAACTATGAGCTTGGAAGAACGCATCAACCAGGACCTTAAAGAGGCAATGAAGGCCAAAGACGACGTTGCCCTGCGCGGAATACGCGCTATTAAAGCAGCTATTCTACTGGAAAAAACCAGTGGCGCCAAACACGACCTGTCCCAGGATGTAGAAATGAAGATTCTGCAAAAACTGGTCAAACAGCGCCGGGAATCTCTGGATATTTACGAAAAGAATGGCCGGGAAGACCTGGCAAAAACCGAACGCGAAGAAATAGCGATCATCGAACGCTATCTGCCTCAGCAATTGTCAGAAGCAGAACTTCGGTCGGAAATACAGGCCATCGTCACAGCAACCGGCGCTTCTTCTATGAAGGATATGGGAAAGGTGATGGGTATGGCCACCAAAAAGCTCGCTGGCCGAGCCGATGGTAAAGCTGTTTCCGACATCGTGAAGGAATTGCTGGGCAGTTGAACAGGGTTTTACTAATTTCGCCCGAATTGAAATAAAACCAAATCCTGAATAATGGAAAAGAATTTTCTAAAGAAACTGGGCCTGAGAAAGCACAATGCCGGCACCAGTACTGGCCTGGAATCTACCAACTCCGGGAAATACATCAAATCTTTCTCTCCGGTAGATGGTGAATTCATCGGTAGCGTCAGCAAAACCACTCGTGAGGAATACGACCAGTTGATTGAAAAAGCCCAGGCTGCTTTCCAGGTATGGCGGGAGATCCCTGCCCCCCGCCGGGGTGAGATCGTCCGCCAATACGGACTCGAACTCCGCAAATACAAAGATCCATTGGGCCGCCTGGTATCCTATGAAATGGGAAAAAGCCTTCAGGAAGGCTGGGGTGAGGTGCAGGAAATGATCGATATCTGTGATTTCGCCGTAGGCTTGTCCCGGCAGTTGTATGGCCTGACCATTCAATCGGAACGCCCCTACCACCGTATGATGGAGCAGTGGCATCCACTTGGTATTGTAGGCGTTATTTCTGCTTTTAATTTCCCGGTGGCCGTTTGGTCCTGGAATGCTATGCTCGCCTTAGTCTGTGGTGATGTTGTGGTCTGGAAACCTTCCGAAAAGGTGCCACTGTGCTCGGTAGCCTGCCAGAATATTTTCCGTGAGGTGCTCGAAGAAAATGGTGTCCCGGAAGGTGTAGTCACGATTATTAATGGCGACTACAAGGTGGGAGAATTCATGACGACTGATCCCCGAGTTCCGCTGATTTCTGCTACAGGAAGCATCCGCATGGGTAAAATTGTGGGTGGAGTCGTGGCTTCCCGCCTCGGCCGCAGCATCCTGGAATTGGGTGGCAACAACGGAATCATAGTTACCCCCAGTGCAGACCTTAAGCTGGTACTTACCGGGGCGCTGTTCGGAGCAGTCGGCACTGCCGGCCAACGCTGTACTTCTACCCGCCGCCTCATCGTACATGAGAGCGTCTATAATGAAGTGAAACAGAACCTGGCTAATGCTTACAAACAATTGCATATCGGCAATCCGCTGGATGAACACAACCATGTCGGCCCGCTTATCGATCGGGATGCGGTAGAAAAGTACCTCAACGCCATTGAGGAAGTGAAAAAGGAGGGCGGCAAATTCCTGGTGGAAGGCGGCGTGCTGGAAGGCAAAGGATACGAGAGCGGCTGCTACGTCAAACCCTGCATCGCCGAAGTGGAACACGACTTTAGAATGGTTCACGAAGAAACCTTCGCCCCCATTCTGTACCTGATCAAATACAAGGATCTGGAACAGGCCATCGCCTATCACAATGAGGTGCCGCAGGGCTTATCGTCCGCCATCATGACCACCAACATGCGGGAGGCCGAGCAGTTCCTGTCCGTGGCTGGTTCCGACTGTGGTATCGCCAATGTAAATATTGGCACCAGTGGTGCGGAAATTGGTGGCGCTTTTGGCGGAGAGAAGGAAACCGGCGGCGGCCGCGAAAGCGGGTCGGACTCCTGGAAAGCATACATGCGCCGGCAGACTAATACAGTCAACTACAGTACAGAACTACCGCTTGCGCAAGGCATCAAGTTTGATTTGTAAATCTATTGCGCCAAATAAAACGCCATCCCTTGGAAAAAACCAGGAGGATGGCGTTTTATTTTTAGACAGGAACGCTGCGAACGTTTTTTACCAGCCCAAAAAGTTGTCACTGCAATGAAGCCCGCCTAATCAACCATTCCCCCATAGTGACATTGGATATTTCCCTTTTTGAACCAATTCCCGAAAAGCGGACTCCACCATTTCCCGGTCTTCGCGGTAGGTGACGCCATACCACTTTTCGTCATTGGGCAATACACTCAGATGCACAGCGCCGGATTTAATCAGGAGGTTGACGGAAGACGGGATATAGAACTCGGCCCGGGGATTGTCCCGGTTTGCTTCGACAAATTCAAGGAATTGCCCGCGCAGGGCATCGAAGAGGTTGGGGTGAAAGCCCCAGAAATTCATAGAGACCAGAACGCCCGAATCGAGCGCGTATCGTCCACCTCCTTCTTCATAGACAATATTGCCGTTATCCCGTTGTATCCGGTGGCGTTCGACTACATCCGTCAGATAGCCATTTGCATCCACCTCGCAGACACCACGGTTGACAAAGCCGGCTTCAGAAAGTGTTTTATCAAGTTGATACCCGATCATGCTGTAGTGATCCGGGGCGCAATCATCCTTGAGAAAGCGCGCCATCGTCTCAAAGCCGGTGATACCGTAATAATCGTCAGCGTTGATGACCGCAAAAGGTTCCTGGACAACATCGGCGGCTACCAGCACTGCGTGCCCGGTTCCCCAGGGTTTTTCCCTGGCTGGGAGTTCCGACAAGCCTTCGATGGGGCTGTTGATCTCCTGAAAAGCATATACGACTTCAATCTTGTCCTCAAATTTGCGGGAAAATTTTTCACGGAAAGGTGCTTCGATATCCTGGCGTATAACAAAAACTACTTTGCCAAAACCCGACCGAATGGCGTCATAAATGGAGTATTCAATGATTGCCTCCCCGCTGGGGCCTACTCCGTCTACTTGTTTCAAGCCGCCATAGCGGCTTCCCATACCGGCGGCAAGGATTAATAAGGTTGGTTTCATGGGCAAATATTTTTGCCCCAAAATAGGAAAAACGATCAGGAGGAATGCCTGTTTCCTGTTTTTTTAATCCGTGCAACCGACACGAATTGGTCAACCTTACGCTCTACCCGAAGACGATGCAAGGTAATTCCACCCAACAATACTAGCCAACCTATCAGAAAAATAATGATTCGGGTGGCTTCTACTAAGTCCACGTACATTTTGTAAAAGGGCCGGACGAACAGTACTTCCAGGCTGATAATAAAGGCGGCCAGCATGAAAAACAAAATACTGCAGGCTTTAGCCAGGTTGAGAAAAGGGGGTTCCTGCTTGCGAAGGCATTTTTTTAGAAAAAGGGCCGCATCAGTTTCACCCGGAGCAATCCGGATCAATTCTTTAAGAATGTATTCAGCTTGTTTATATTCCATCCGATTGTAAAGAGAAGCCGCCTTGCGAAAAAGCATTTTGTGAAAAATATCTTCTCCACGAAAAAGCCCAATGCTCTGGTCGATAACCGTTTCAATGACAACATCCACCATGAGCAGGTGTTTCTGATAGGCGCCCACTTCAAACAGGGCGTTGACATAGGTTACCAGTAATTCGAAACTTTCCTCAAAATCGAGCTGCTGAATGGAATGCTCCCGTTCTTCATAAAACCGGATAATATGGCGATAATTGGCCGCCTCGATCTCTTTGAAATCGCGGTATATCCGGGAATGATAGGTAGAGGGAGTATACGACATAGTTCAGCACAATTCTAATTCATAGAGTACCGGTTTACTCGGGCTGGCATCGATTTCGAAACTTGCCGCCTGGATGTTTAACAAATATAATCCATCCCGGATAGAATTGTTCAGAAAAACCAGTTCGGTAATGGTGCAGTCTGTACGTGGATTGTCGGGATATTGCCAAAAAGCGTGATGTGCCAGCAATTGGCCGCCATCCTCTTCGCGGTCGATGGACGGTAGGTCCACCAGGAGATGCCGGACGCCCCACTCGACAAGAAAAGCGATCGCTTCATGATGAAAATAGGGCGGATTGGCTCCGGAGTAATGGGTCCTTAATTTGAGATCGTCATTGGGCAGTGTCCGGATGATGAGGGCTTCGGTAGGGGGATATCCATCCAGCATTTCCTGTAATTGGCCGCGGAAGATGACCCGGTCGCCTTCTGCAGTTTTGGAGGGATACAAGCTAATCAGGCGCGACACAAAACAAAATTGTTCCAGGCATTGATTGATAGTGTAGGGCTCTTTGGCAATATGCCCCAGGCATTCCGTATGAGTACCATTGCCATGAGGGTTGAAGCGAACATTCAGAAAGTTGACTGGTCCGCCCAGGGCAGTAGAACCGACAAAACTACCGGCTACTACTGGCTCCGTTTCCATTGGCGGTGCATAGAAACAATTGACTGTATCCAATCCTGCCCGAAGGGGGATGGAAATATCGATCGGACGGGAAAGAACGGCCCTGAAACGCTGGCCCTGATGTGTAAATTCAATTAACATAAGTAATTTCAAAGTTATAAGGGCGTACATATTGTGTTTGACCAGCCTCCCGATTAACCATTAGGCTAATTGCGCGTATCTACACCCCAGGCTAATTTGGACCGAATAGTATCCATGAACCCGACATCATGTAATTGGACCAATCTGATGTTGAAGTCGTTCTTCCGTACGGCCAATTGGTGAGACGCGGTAACGGTCTCAAAACGGGAATCCAGCGTGCAAAGAAAATTTTCGGCCCGCCCTTCAATTTCAAAAGAGACCACGGAATCGTCGGAAATGACGATAGGACGTACATTTAGATTGTGCGGCGCCACTGGTGTAATGACGAAATTACCCGAATTAGGGAAAATAATGGGCCCGCCGCAACTGAGCGAATACCCGGTAGAGCCAGTAGGCGTGGCCACTATAATGCCATCCGCCCAGTAAGAATTGAGATATCCCCCGTTAATAAAAGTATGGATAGTGATCATGGAGGAAGTATCCCGTTTGAGCAAGGTACAATCATTGAGCGCAAAACGAAGTTCCCCGAAGATGGGCAAGTTGGATTCCAGGTAGATCATCCGCCGTTCATCGATGAGGTACATGCCCCGGTTGATCAGGCTGACTGCTTCAGCGATGCGTTTTTTCTCAATACTTGCCAGAAAGCCTAAACGCCCAAGGTTGATCCCCATAATGGGGACATTGCTATCACGGATATGGGTGGTAGCGGAAAGGATAGTGCCGTCTCCGCCCAAAGTGATAAAAAAGTCGAATTTTTTTACCCGGAAATCCAGATATCCTTCGAATTGGCCTACATCGCGTCGGAAATCGACTTTTCCTTTGAGTTGTTCCAGGTAAGGGGCGTAAACATATGCATTGATTCCTTCCTTATGCAAAGCGTCGAAGAGATGCTGCACATGAGGAATATCCTTATCATTGAGAACCTTGCTGTATACGACTACCTGCATAGGGGAGTCTGCTAGTGCCTGGGGCGGTTATTGATTTTGGCCTAACCCCTGAGGCTTTCACAAGCCTCAGGGGTTAGGCGCACTAGATATTCATGTTCAGGTGTAAAAATAACCCATTTTCCAGTAAATCATTGATGCTGTATTCTATTTGTATGACTTTGTCATAGTACAGCACGATGTCGAGGCCAAGGCCGCCACCCCAAAGCAGGCGGTTATCAAGTGGATTTCCGGCGCGGTAATAGGGATTATTGGCGTATCCCAGATCGTTATTCAGGGAAAGGTTAACCCGGATAGGCATCCTGCGGAAGGCCTGAATGGGCATGGCCTTTCCGAAATTGACATCTGCCCCCCAGAGGCGAAACCGCATAGATGATTGTATCATGCCCATATCCAGTCCATCCATGATATAATATTCATAACCATGCAGGTATTGCACCCCAAAGCCAATAGCACGGTTGTCGTTGTAGGGTTGCTGATTGCGCAAGATGGATAATTTACCATGAACTTTCAGGCCGAGACTCCATCTTTCGCCAAAAGGCAGAAAGCGCCCATAGCTCGAATAAAGGATGAGGGCGTTGCGGTCTTTAAAAATACCGATACCATCCTTTTCCAACGCACCGTAAAAGTAGGAGCCTCTCCAGGGATAGGGGCGCACATCACGTTTGTCATAAGTATAGCGGTAAGCCAGAAGAAAATAGCGCTGCAGGCTACGCCCGTCTAGAAAAAAATCTGGATTGAGTTCGGAGGAAACCACATCGGAAATGCGGTTTTGCCGGTAGGCAATTACGAAGTCATGGAAAGATTTTATACGAGGCCGAAAGTTTAGTTCCAGGTCGGCCCGAAACCGATGATAAAGGAATTCATTTTCGTCGCGATAAAACTCCTGTTTATTTTTGAGAGTGGTATAGTTCACTTCTCTATTCTGAAGGAAGGCCACCTCTGCGGAAAAACCCAGAGTTTGGGCTTTATTGAAATAAGGGAGCCGATATCCCACTGCGTATTTGCGGGTATAGCCATACTTTGCCGACAGCTTCAGTCGGTCCATATGACCCGAAATATTGAGATGGGAAAAATCTATTCCGAAGTTCAACCGGTCAAGAGATCGCCCCTGTTCCACCCACCAGACATTAAAATTGCGGTCGGCCAAATCAAAGACCGGGACGGGATAAATATACCAGGCTTCGTCTACCTCCGTCAATAGGTGGACTTTATTGGTAGCACCTTCCCAGTTTTTGTAATTGATGGTAGCACAATTGAACAGCCCGGTATTCATGATGAGCAACTCGCTGCGCTTCAGTTTTTCAGGCAATTCTTCGAGGGGGATCGTGTCCCCAATACCGAACAGCATTTCCCGCAAAATGATGCCTGCCTTAGTCGTTCGATTTCCTTTAATGGAAATACTGTCGATGGTAACGAAGTCCAATTGTGCCTGAGCAGAATAGGGGTACCAAGCTAATAAAATGGAGAGTGCTGCCGTAAAAAAGTACATGGAAAAACAGGGTGCAGCTGTTTTCTCATAGTAATCCCGATTGAAAAGCCTTCGGGAATTCGAATAAATCTCCCCAAAAAATACCATCATATTGATCCGAACGTAATAAATATCCCTAAAAAGCAAAAGGGGAAGGCGCTTAAACGTTGAGGTAGGACATCAGGGCATCGAAACGCTCCCGTAGCGAATCTACGTATTCTGTTTCGTGATAAGAGGCTTTCACAACATATTTAAACCTGCCGAAGGTTGCAATAATCGACTGAAGGCTCTGCCGGTTGATCTTTAAAGTGATCTCAATAATAGCCGATTCGGGATCAGATGTTATGAAAGAACTCAGGATAGCCGCCCCTTCCGATTCGACGATGCGGCCAATTTCGGCCATTGAATAGTCCCGCTTATTGATTTCCAAAACCAAGATGCTTCCCGGATCCGCAAAAGAAGCCGTTTTGGCAAAAAGCAGCATCAGATCCTCGAGTGTGATCAGGCCAATGTAATTGTTTTCTACATCCACAACAGGAACTACTGTAAGGTGGTGCAGCGCTAAGAGGCGAAGCACCTCATAGATGTGGTCGGTTTCTCTGACGTAAGTATGTACGAGGGAAAGGCTGTAAGAACCAACGGGCTCCTCTACATCGTGATTGAGGATATCTTCTTCGGAGATCAGGCCCAGTAGTTGTTTGTCATTAACAATTGGCAGGTGCCGGACGTAGAAATCGTTCATCATGCCAAGGGCTTCTTCGCCAGTATCGGAGGTACGTAGTGGCACTACGCTATCTGAGATCAAGTTTTCAGCTGTCATCACATTGATATTCTACTTCATGAAACGAAAGTAAGGCGCCCACTGTTGAAGACTATTCTGTTAAACTTTAAATTCTGCCTACTATTGTCCTGTTTTTTACAAAGCGCCAACCCTCTATCTGTACGTGAACCTCAACCCAAAAGTTTCTTCTTTTGCATGGCAAACTCTTCTTCCGTCAACAGTCCTTTCTCACGTAGTTCTCCCAGTCGGCGGAGCTGTTCCAGCAGGTCCGGTTGTCCTTCCAATACGTCTTCTTCTTCCGGCGGGTTCACCGCAAAGGCTTCATTTGCCGGGGGCATCTCTGCTTTGGGAGAGAGCCGAAAACCATTTTTCTCAAAGGCTTCAAATCCATCCTGAATCCGCAGGTAAGCAAAAGCGTCATGTTCCTTAATCTTCTGGAAATCGTTGAATCCATTGACTACGGCCCGGTCGAGATGATAGAAGGCCTTTTCGACATTTTCGTTTAGCGAATAGGCACAAGCCAGGTTAAAATGGGTAGCTACATCATTGGGTTCGATATCCAGCGCCTTATTAAAGTCTTCGATTGCCCCGTTATAGTCATAATCTTTGTATTTTTTTATTCCACTGGCCTTAAAGGGGTTTTGGCGGGGCCGGGCGGGTGGCCGAGACGGCCTGGGAGCCTCCTGTTTCCGGCTATCATAACGCCGTTCCTGGCGGTCTTCTCTCCTGGCCTGCCGGTTGTCCCAGCGTTCTCTACGTTGGTAGTTACGGCGGTCGAAATCCGTATCGCTTCTTTTTTCTGCAGAAAGGAATTGACGATTGTATTTGCGGTCAAAGTTTTCCTTATCCATGCTAAAGAAAGCGATGGCGTCGATCAAACCAATGATCCACATCACAGGAAACCAGCAGAAAATGAGGTAAAATATACCCAGTCCGGTTTGTCCCAGGTAGAAACGATGGACTCCAAAACCACCCAGAAAAAGGGCTAAAATACCGGCTACATTTTTATCTTTCATTACTTTATTCCTAATATTCGGCGGGTAGGCCCGCTGCCCGAAGAGGGCAATCCAATATAGTGATAAATGCCAAATATCTACACAATTTAAAGAATTGTAAGCATCATCAAAGCATTAATCGATAGTATGGTTTGGTGGAAGGGCCAATCAACAGGCCAGGCCGTTGAGCAATAGTAATTGGAGCCAGGCCTTCGAAGGGGTTATTAAGATGTGAATATTTTACAAGTCAGCACGGTAAAGTCATCAGGGTAATTTTTGACCCCTTTGAATAATTCGAGCCGGCTCATAAGTTGGCGATTGAATTCGGCGGCCGAAAGTTTGTAATTGTTACGGACAAAAGTGTATAGCATTTCCTCGTTGAGGAAATCGCTGTTCTCATTTTGCAAGTCGGTCAACCCATCGGTAAAAGCAAGAATAATGGCTTCGCCATCAACGGTGAGGTGGCCAACTTCTACTTCCTGAAGATCCGGGAAAGAGCCCAGGATGGTGCACCCCTTATTTAACAGGATAAGTTCTCCTTCGTTGACCAGCACCGGCGGGTTATGCCCGGCATTGACGTAGAGCAGAGAATGGGTTACGGTGTCATATTCTGCAATAAAGAAGGTAATGAACCGCTCTCCCTGCGTAATCAGGTTGACCGAGTTGTTGAGGTCACGAACGAAACAGTCCAGCGCTGTACGCTTGTTGATCAAGGTGTGAAAGTTCGCCTGAAAATTAGCCATCAGGAGGGCGGCGGCCACGCCTTTTCCGGAAATATCTCCTACACAGAAGACGATCTTGCCGTCTTCAAATTCTATGAAGTCGAAATAATCGCCCCCTACGCCGAGGTGGGGCTTGTAAATACTGTCCAGCTCGTAACAGGATTTGCTGGGCATTTTTTTGGGAATAAGCATGTGCTGCATCTCTCCGGCCAGTTCCATCTCCCGTTTGAGACGTTCCTGTTCGAGCTGCCGTTTGAACAAGCGTTTGTTCTCGATTGCTACCGCAATAATATTGGTGATGGTTGTGATAAACTGCACCTTGTTGTACATATCCTCCTCCTCCCCAAACCCCCCAATAAAAACGTAGGCAATGGGATGGTCTTTGTGGCGCACCGGAATGACCACGTCAAATTCCTTGATGAGTGGGTGGCTATCGTCTTCCACGTTATTGAGTCGGATATAACGCTCGAAGTAGGGGCTGATATCCAGAGAAAGCAGGCTATCCGGAATGCCTATTGATGCGGCACAAATCCAATCCTCCTCCTCCCGAACATAGAGGGTCATTTTTTTCACGCCGATCTCCCAACTCAGGAAGGATTTATACATATTGAATAAACCTTCGGCGGATACATTATTATTGATGGCCTGGGTAATATTCAACAGGCGGTTGATCTGAAGTTGCTTCAGATTCAATTCCCGCTCGAGCGCTTCAATGCTCGACAATCCTTTTTTTAGTTCAGAAAAACCAGGCATTATTTATGTACATTAGGCTGAAGTAAAGATAAGAAAACCCGGATAGGCGGTGTAACCTAATAGAATATTTAGCAAGCTGTTAACATGAAAATATTGCTCCTGGAGCCTTTTTTAGGTGGTAGCCACAAACGATGGGCAGAAGGCTACCAGCAATACAGCCGGCATGAGGTGCAAATCCTGCACCTGAAGGGCCGGCATTGGAAGTGGCGCATGTTCGGCGGAGCAGTAAGCCTGGCGGAGCAATTTTTGAACAGTACTTTTCAGCCCGATCTGATCCTGGCCACTGATATGCTGGATGTATCCACTTTCCTGGGGCTGGCCCGGCAAAAGGCTGCTGGCATTCCCGTAGCCACCTATTTTCACGAAAACCAGATCACATACCCCTGGTCGCCCGATGACCCGGACGTTGCCTTGCACCGCAATATTCAATATGGGTTCATCAACTATACCAGCGCTCTGGCTTCCAGTAAAGTGTTGTTCAATTCCCCTTATCACCAGCACACTTTCCTGGAAAGCCTACCAGCCTTTTTAAAGCAGTTTCCGGATGCCAGGAGCCTGAACCGCGTCGGGGAAATAGCACAGAAAAGCATGGTGCTTCCGCTGGGCCTGTCATTAGCCTGGATGGACGCCCACGAGGCGCGGCCCATGTACCCGGAAGCGACCCTATTATGGAACCATCGTTGGGAATACGATAAGAACCCTGAATTTTTTTTCCGGCAACTCTTTCGTCTCAAGGATGAAGGCCATCGATTCCGCCTCATTGTACTGGGAGAATCCTACCGCCAATTTCCCCCGGTGTTTGATGAAGCCCGAAAACGCTTAGGGGACGAGATCATACACTTTGGCTATGTCGAAGAACCCGGGGAATACGCCCGGCTCTTATGGCAGGCAGATATCCTCCCCGTGACCAGCCGGCAGGATTTTTTTGGCGGTAGTATTGTGGAAGCAATATATTGCCGGTGTTTCCCGCTGCTTCCCAACCGCCTGGCGTATCCCATGCACATTCCTGCCGACAAACAGGCCACTCATCTGTATCATTCAGAAGAAGGTTTGTATGAAAAACTGGCCGAAGCGCTGCATCATATAGAAAAGATTCGCCAACAGGACGGCATTCGCCATTTTGTTGCTCAGTATGATTGGAGTAATTTAGTGCACGAATATGACGGCATCCTGGAAAATGTAGCCGCCGCCAAATAAATTTAATTATGAAATCTATTACTTTCCAAAACAAGAAGATCGCTTACCAGTCAGAAGGTAAGGGCGTGCCGGTCGTATTGCTACATGGGTTTTGTGAAGACAGGACTCTTTGGGATGAATTTTCCACCAGCCTGCTGGAAGAATCATTCCGAGTGATCCGGATCGACCTACCGGGCTTTGGCAAGTCGGAGGTCATAGCGGGAGCCACCATCGAGCAGATGGCCGAAGCAGTCCGGGCTGTGCTGAAAACACTGGGGCAGGAACAGGTAGTGCTCATTGGGCATTCGATGGGCGGATACGTCAGCCTCGCCTTTGCCCGTCTTTTTCCGGAAGCCTTGATGGGGCTGGGCCTATTCCATTCCCATCCTTATCCCGATTCCAGAGAAAAAAAAGAAGCCCGCCGCAAGAGCGTCGAGTTCATTCAACGTCAGGGCCATGTGCTTTTTGTTAAACAATTGATCCCTGCTTTGTTTACACCAAATTTTGCTAAAAGCAATACTTTCCTTTTGGAGAAGCTCATCTTTCGCGCCGCCAGATACAAGAGTAGCGGCATCATAGCGGCCCTGGAAGCCATGATTGGGCGACAGGACGAATCAGCAACTCTGGCAGAGGTAGAAGCGCCAGTTTTATTCATTATAGGCAAAGAAGACCAGGCCATTCCTGCAGGCCAAAGCATGGAACAAATCCATCTGCCGGCAGTGTCTTCCATCCACATTCTGGATAATGTCGCCCATATGGGTATGTTTGAAGCCAAGCGAAAAACGGAACAGATCGTCCGTCAATTTATAGCTTTCTGCGAGTCAAAAGCCCAATCCTGATGATTGAAGATTCGCTTCTCCTCCTGCTGGCGCTATTCCCGGGCCTGCTGATTTGCTGGTATATTTATCAAATGGATAAATATGAGAAGGAGTCTCGCCTTCAACTGGCCATTACCTTCCTGCTTGGCATGTTGGTTACCTATCCGGTATTACGGATAGAAAGTTGGGCATTCTATGCCGGTTGGGATGACCCAAGCCATCTGGGCGTCACACTGGTTTCGTCTTTTGTCGTTGTAGCCCTCACAGAGGAATTAGCCAAATTTCTGGTTCTTTTGGCTTATCCTTACCCTCGCGCTTTCTTCAATGAACCGATGGATGGAATCGTCTATGCGGTGATGATCAGCATGGGCTTTGCCACCTTAGAAAATATACTATATGCCGGCAAATTCGGATTTGGCACTACCATTCTGCGGGCATTCACCGCAGTGCCGGCCCATGCTTCCTTTGCCATCATCATGGGGTATTTTGTGGGACAATCCAAATTTACCCAGCCCTCCCGGAAGCGCAACCAAATGCTGGTACTCGGCCTGGCTGTTCCATTGGGCATTCATGGTGTCTATGATTTCTTTATTCTGCAGGAAGCTTATGAAGAACTTATGATCCTTGCCTTGATCGTGCTCGGCGCCAGCATCTACCTAGCCCGGCGAATGGTGCTGGACCAACAGGAGCGCTCGCCGTTCAAAGAGGAGTAGGGAGATTAAAGATTGGGAAGCCAATGGAGGGTAGGAGTAAGCATTTATTTCAATTTTTCATTATTGGCGTGGCGTTCAGCATCACGGGTTGTTTTTTTGTCCAGATTTTGGCGTAAGGCGTCGGTCAGGTCGATGCCGGTTTGGTTAGCCAGGCAGATAAGGACAAATAGGACATCGGCCATTTCATCGGCGAGTTGAGTTTTGGCAGAGGTGGCCTCTTCCGGCTTTTTGAAGGACTGCTCGCCGTAGAGGCGCGCCATCAGGCGTGCTACCTCGCCAACTTCTTCCATCAGCACTGCCATATTCGTAAGTTCGCTGTAATAGCGCACGCCAATGGTTTTGATCCATTGGTCAACAGTTTGCTGGGCTTCCAGTATCGTCATCATTCTTTGGTTTTGCTGTCCATAACAATCGTTACCGGGCCGTCATTCAACAGCCGCACTTTCATATCGGCGCCAAAGACGCCGGTTTTGACCGGCAGGCCGGATTCCAGTTCCAGGGTTTTGACAAAAGCTTCGTACATCGGAATGGCAAAATCGGGACGGGCGGCGCGAATGAAAGAAGGGCGGTTCCCTTTTTTAGTGCTGGCATGAAGGGTAAACTGGCTGACCACCATCAGTTCGCCGCCAAAATCCTGCACGGATAAGTTCATCAGCCCGGCTTCATCATTAAAAATGCGGAGCTTGCTGATCTTGGCGCACAACCACTGAATATCTTCCTGATTATCTGTATCTTCTACCCCCAACAAGATGAGCAGCCCCCAGCCGATACTGGATTTCACCTGCCCTTCGATCGTAACCGATGCCTCAGATACCCTTTGTATGACTACCCGCATGATTTTTGACTGTAAATATAATTATTGCCGATTTATGGTTGCTAATGGATTGATCGGGCCCTGCGAAGTAACAAACAACTAGAACAGAGTCGGTTGCCCCCCAACGCGTTGGTGAAGTTCGGGGGAGTCGTTTTTCACGGAGTTGACCTTTTCAGAAACCTGATATCGGTCCAGCACTCCGTCGGGCGGCGTGTGTAGCAGTTCCATTACTTCGTCAATAGACAGGTTGGAGAGCCAGCGTTCCTGCTGTTCACGCTGGGGAAGAATTAACGGCATCCGGTTGTGCAGGGGAGCTACTTCCTTATTGGGAGGGGAGGTAATGATAGAAAAAGTGCGAACAGCATAGTCACCCTTGTACCAAATATCCCAGATCCCGGCCAGGAGCATGAGGTCGCCGTTTTTTAGAAAAATGCGATAGGGGATCTTTTTCCCGCCCTCGTTGCGCCATTCGTAAAAACTGTCGGCCAACACCAGGCAACGGCGGCGTCGGATGGGCACCCGAAAAGAGGGCTTGCCGGCAATGCCTTCCATCCGGGCATTGATGAGCTTGCCGGCATTTTTATCATCTTTTGACCAGTGGGGAATGAGCCCCCAGGCCAAATACTCCAGGCGTTTGGGATGTTCATTGGTGATGACGTAGGCATGTTGGGTAGGCGCTACGTTATAGCTGAGCCTCAGGTTCTGGCCCGTCTCAATATCGCCGAGCTGCTTCCTGACCTTTTCCGGTGTAGTGACAATTGAGAACCTTCCGCACATGTGTTTCAACTTTATTGTTTCCGGCTACTTCCGGGCAACTGCTCCATTCATCCTGTAATTCAGGAGTATGAATTGATACCAACAACTACTAACAGACTTATTAGCATACAATAATTTTGATAGGCCTCTTTTTTATAAAACATAACTTTGCAAGCATTCGTTTTTCGCTTTTCCACAGCCATTTCCCACCGATCTGTTAAAGATAAGAAAACCAGTAGTTTGATAAAAATGCTTTTCCACACCTTCTGTGGGCCGGGGCCTTAATAACCCATGAGCTGGCCCACAATGGCCAAGAATGGTGAAACACCATATGTAAAAAATATTAATTTAATTCCATTTCTGGGGATATCTACTATTGTTTTCGACAGGTAAATTCAAAAAATCGCAGGCCCGGATGGAAAAAAATATCCAGGCCCTGTATTATGCACAGCTTGTGAGTAAGTTTGCAAAGCACCTGAACCCGGAGCAAAAAGGCCTGTGTAAAAGTTGTGGAGAGAATGGTTCCAGGCCTTAACATTGAGTTTAACTAAACTTAACCAGTAAATTTATCCACAAACTAACACTCCTAATGATGAGGAGATTTTTTTAAATTTTTAATAATAGACTATTAATAGAAGCCAATCAAAACTGTTGACTCAGAAATGGCCAAACAATTGGATGTATTTTTGTTTCAGAAATAAATTGGTTGAAAACCGTAGTTATATGGAAGCAGTTGCAGCATCTCATGTCGGTATAAAAAAGGGTGGGCGAAAGTATCCTTGGGCTGTCAAAGCCTGGTTGATCTTGGGCTTATTTATGATCTTCATGCAAGTAATTATTGGTGGAGTCACCCGGTTGACGGGCTCCGGCCTGTCGATCACCAAATGGGAAATCGTCACCGGTACGCTGCCACCGCTCAATGCTCAGGCATGGGAGGAAGCTTTTGAGTTGTATAAAACCACCCCCCAGTATCAGAAGATCAATGAAGGGATGACGATGGGCGAGTTCAAGTTTATTTTTTTCTGGGAGTACTTCCACCGCCTGTGGGCCCGTATGATGGGGTTCGTCTTCCTTATCCCATTGGGGATCTTCTGGGCCAGGGGCATGGTCGACAGGCCATTATTGAAACGCATGGGGATCGTCTTTCTGCTGGCAGCCCTGGTGGCTTCTTTTGGATGGATCATGGTGGCCAGCGGATTGGTCAACCGCCCCTGGGTGAACGCCTATAAGCTCACCATGCACTTATCCCTGGCGTTGCTCTTATTCAGTTACTTGTTGTGGTCTACGTTCCGGGTGCTGCAACCCGGCTGGAAGGGAATCGATAATGCTTTGCTGAAAAAAGGAGCTTTGGCCATCGCGGTTGTGGCTGCGGTGCAGATCATATTGGGGGGCATCATGTCAGGAATGAAAGCCGGCCTCTTTTTTCCCACCTGGCCCGATATGAACGGGCAGTGGGTGCCAGATATCCTGCTCCATACCTCCAACTGGAATGTGGAAAATTTTGTGAATTACGACGCACACCTTTTTATGCCCGGCCTGATACAACTCCTCCACCGCACGACGGCCTACCTGCTCACAGGCCTCGTTTTGTGGTTCTTTTACAAGGGAGTACGCACCCCTTCCACTCCCACCCTTAAAATCGGGCTTTATCTGTTGGTAAGTGTGTTAGTAATTCAAGTGTTACTGGGGATATTCACATTGATCAACTGCCTGGGCGCCGTACCAGTTGGTTTGGGCGTCCTGCATCAAGCCGGGGCTATACTGTTTTTGTCTGTCACCTTATACGTGAATTATCAACTAATAGGTGATACAAACTAACAGATGTGGAAAAGGTTGTGGAAAACGCGTCCTGATGGGTAAGCCTTCGGGCTATATTTGTTGGGAGAACAGTTTAATTTTCCGGATAAAGCCTTGCGCCAGCAGCCCTGAGTTCTTTTAACAACTCAGGAGGTATTTGTTCAAACTTTTCTATTTCTTTTTGAAAGCTCTTAGCAGACTGCCACAAGTACGACAGGCCAGAGGAAGATATGGCTAAAATAAAATTACCATCATCGGAGATTTTTATTGAGGTAACTTCACCCTTGAGTGTGAGCGGGCCGCTTAAAATTAGAATGGGATTGAATAAGCGTCCCATCTCTTTTCCATATTTTCGTTTCTCCTTTAGCGCTTCCGGCAGCTATAAACTGGCTGTTGCCAGAGATATCGAGGGTCGTTATTGAGCCATTCAACTTATCCAGTTTTTGAGAGGAGGAGTGGAACGTTTCCCTGAGCCGGGCGGAGCGGCCTTTCCCTGAAGTAACAAAATAACTACCATCCGGGGCAGCACTAAAATTATTGATGGGGCATAGTTGCCATACCCGCTTCATATTACTTCCCCAATACCTTATTCTATGCCTTCCGGCTGTAAAAAGATTAGCCGGGTTACCATCGAAAGCCAAGGTGCGCATGCGATAAAAGTGTATGGAAGAGTCTGCTAAATTGAGAACATTAGCCCCTTTTCTGGAACTGGAAATAATAAAACGGCCATTATCGCCCTCGGAAACCCGAAGGCCGGTTATTTTTTTTGGGTGTGCTATCAGCGTTCTGGGAACATAGCCATTTAATGGCCATGCGGTAACACGGCCTTTATCATCTCCCGTGAAAAAAAGGGCAGGATCTTTACCTATACTTACAAATGAAACACTAGCCTCAGCTTTTAAAGAATCGAATAATTTTCCGTTGAAGTCCCATATTTTAATTGCTCTCCCATTCTCAATGGTGATGGCCTTTTCAATTTGCGGATTGAAATTACAATCCTTGATGCTTCCCATTTCGCCATCAGGCGGAAAAGTCGTTCTGAGGTAAAACGCTCTTTCCGCCAGTTTGAGATCACTGAGGTTAATTTGAAGGCAGAGGGAGTCGGAGCAGCAAGCGCATTCGCTATAAGCCAATTGATTATAGCGAAGGATTTTTAGTGCGAGCAGAACGGAGTCTTTTGTAGGTGGAATTCAGCGTGAAACAGCTATCTTAGGCGGGAGATAAAATAAACAGACTATGCGCCTGCTGTATTTTCTTACCTTCCTGACGCTAGGCTTGTCTGCTTGCCGATCCTCAGCGCCTACTGCCGAAACTATTTATTACAACGCCAGAATATGGACAGGAAACCCAGGACAACCCTGGGGCAAGGCAATTGGCGTGGCTGATGGTAAGATCCTTTTTGTTGGAGATGCCTATGAGCCTTATATCGGCCCGGAAACAGAAGTTGTTGACCTGAAAGGGCGTTTGATCACACCTGGTTTTATCGACAATCACACTCATTTCCTGGATGGCGGCTTTGTGCTGGCTGGGGTAGAATTGCGTTCTGCAAAAACACCTTCAGAATTTACGCAGCGGCTCGCCGATTTTACCGATGACTTACCCAATGACGGCCGTTGGATCACCGGTGGAAATTGGGATCATGAGGCCTGGGGCGGCGAGCTTCCTCGCCGGCAATGGATCGACAGCGTCTCGTCCGGCCATCCCGTTTTTGTATCCCGCCTCGACGGGCATATGGCGCTGGCCAATTCGCAGGCTTTAGCCCTGGCTAACATTACCAAAGATACCCCCGACCCGGAAGGCGGCACAATTGTCCGGGACCCTTCGACCGGCGAGCCTACCGGCATGCTTAAGGATGAAGCTATGAGCCTGGTGTTTGGCATTATACCCGAATACAGTGAAACCGAATTGGATGAGGCCTTGCAACGCTCGGTTGAACACGCACTTTCCATGGGGGTTACCCAGGTGCATGATGTTGGTAGCTTTGGCGGCTGGACGGACCTTAATACCTACCAACGCGCCAAAAAAAAGGGAAGTTTGCCAATGCGGATATACAGTTTTATCCCATTAAGCAAATGGGGAGAACTTGCGGAATATGTAAAAAATAACGGCAAAGGCGATGACGAGCTACGCTGGGGAGGCCTCAAAGGCTTTGTGGATGGCTCTCTCGGATCTACTACGGCCTGGTTCTATGATCCTTACAATGATGAACCTGAAACGGCAGGGTTGGTGGTCACCGATACCAATGACCTGAGAAAGTGGATACTGGCTGCTGATTCGGCCGGGCTGCAGGTAGCTGTTCATGCTATTGGAGACCGGGCTAACGACTGGCTGTTAAATGTGTATCAGGATGCGGAAAATCGGAACGGGCCTCGTGACCGGCGCTTTCGCATCGAGCATGCTCAGCATCTTACGCGGGAGGCTATCGGCCGCTTTGCCGGGCTGAGCGTCATCCCTTCTATGCAGCCATACCATGCCATTGATGATGGCCGTTGGGCAGAGAAACGCATCGGGCCTGAGCGCATCAAAACCACTTATGCTTTCCGGTCTCTTCTGGACGCCAATGCTCCATTGACCTTTGGTTCCGACTGGACGGTCGCGCCGCTCAACCCGCTGGAAGGCATTTACGCCGCTGTTACTCGCCAAACCCTGGACGGCGCCAACCCCAATGGCTGGGTGCCGGAAGAAAAGATCACAGTAGAAGAAGCCTTGCACTGCTACACGGCTGCCAACGCCTACGCCGGCTTCCAGGAGGATAAACTGGGCATATTGAAACCCGGTTGCCTGGCAGATTTTGTTGTATTGTCAGAAAATATATTTGACATTGCTCCGGAACAGATCAAAGCGGTCCAGGTGCTGCGAACGGTGGTTGGGGGAAAAGTGGCATACCAGAAATGAGACAGGACTATTTACGTATTTTCTTCGCCCCCAAAGCATCTTTTCGGCCTTTGAAGGTGTAAATATTTTAGATAAAAACCTATCCTTATGAACCGCCGCCCACAACAAAGCGAATACAACCCCTACTATCACACCTACATCAGTAAGGTAAAAGACGAAGATATACTAAAAGTGCTTGAGGATGGAAAGCACCATACTCTAAACCTGTTGCGGGCCCTACCAGAGCAGATCGGAAACCTTCGGTATGCTCCCGACAAATGGACCATTAAGGAACTGCTGTTGCACGTTGTAGATGCAGAGCGGATTTTTGCCTGCCGTGCTTTGCGCATTGCCCGAAATGACCAGACGCCCCTTCCCGGCTTCGATCAGGATAATTACGTTCCTCATTCCGACGCGGCACAGCGGAGCCTCGCCTCAGTAAGAGAGGAATATGCCGCCGTGCGGGAAGCTACCCTTCACCTTTTCCGCTACTTCACCGACGAGATGTGGCAACGCATCGGAACGGCCAGTGGAAGTCCGGTATCTGCTCGGGCCCTGGCCTATATCATTGCCGGCCACGAAACACACCATATTAATATTTTGCAGGAGCGGTATCTGGAAGGGGAAGTCAATGGTTAAATGAACACTGAGGGCGCCTTTTTAAATCGCTTTATTTTTTCGGCCCTCCTGACCTGATGAAAGTCAATGTCCGGGATGACGCTGCTCATTGTTCGTGTGAAATCGTTTGACCATATTGTGCGATTAAGGGAATTTTCTGACATTTCTGTGACAAAGAAAGCACCCTTCTTCAAAAACAGGGTACTATGGCGTCAAACGAAGACAATAAAAACTCAGGCATTACAGTATTTTCAGAAAGTTGTCTGAATTGTATCGTCAAATCTTGTGCAGTTGCAGAATTGAATAGAGCACAATTGGAATTATTAAACAGCAATGTAGCAAGGATGCAGTTTGAAAGAGGGGACAAACTATTCAAAGAAAAGGCTTTTAATGCACATGTGATCTATATTCGGGCTGGCCTGGTTAAAATCCACACTCAGGTGGGGCAAGGCCGGGATTTCATCCTCAGGTTGGTAAAGGCTCCAGCCTATTTAGGCCTGGCCACTATTTTCGGCGACAACGTCAACCAATATTCTGCTACGGCTCTAACCCCTATCGAAGCTTGTTGTATTAATATTAATACGTTCAAATATCTGTTGCGAGACAATGGCAGCTTTGCCTCGGAGATTATTGCCGACATTTGTCGGAATGAATTACTGGATTTCAAACGATACACCAGCTTGTCCAACAAGCCCTTGACCAGCCTGGTCGCAGGGGTGCTCCTCTACTTTTCCGAAATGATTTTCCAAAGCGATCAATTTGACCTCTTGCTTACTCGCACCGAAATTGCGGAACTCATCGGCACCTCCCGAGAAGGCGTCACCCGTATGATCAGCAGTTTCAAAGAGGAGGGTCTGATTGAGGTTCGACGGAGCCGAATATCTATCCTACAACCAGCTGCCTTGAAGGCAGTGGCGGAAGCGGGATAATTTACACCAACCGATTTATTAACCCTGCCTGTCGGCTTTGCGGGTTTCTGCAATTAATAGGGGCTCAATAACCTGTACGAGGTCGTTAATGGTTTTGAACCCATTTTCAATTTGGTCAAAGGCGATGGGTATATCAAATTCCAGCTCCATCTGCATAGCCAGGTCTGCTATATCGAGGGAATCGAAACCCAGGTCGTTGACAAAGGATGCAGTGGGAGTAATGGCTTCCGGTGCATACCCTAGCTTCATCAATAGCGCTTTGACCTTCCTGTAAATTTCTCCGTGTTGTGTGGTGCTTTCCATGTGATTTTTTTATCCTGTTTTTTAATTCATAAATAGAACTGGTAGGCTAGAAGGGCCCGCCCGGCAATAGAGAGCCAGGCAGGCCTTTAACACCAATGAAAAACTTAATTTCTTAAGCTATTGCGACCTGTTTTTCCTGCTGCCGCTTTTCTTTAAGCTTATCCCACCTCTCTTTCAAACCATCTACCACGCGGTACATCACCGGAACGATGATTAGGGTGAGGGCCATCGAACTGGTCAGTCCGCCGATGAGCACCCAGGCCAACCCATTTTTCCATTCCGATCCGGCGCCCGTGGCCACAGCAATCGGGATCATTGCGATCACCATGGCAATAGTAGTCATCAGGATGGGCCGGAAACGCTGCATGGTGCCTTGTACAACTGCCTCCCGGCTGGGCATCCCTTCTTTTTTAAGCTGGTTGACAAAATCCACGATGAGGATGGCATTTTTCACGACTAAACCGACCAGCATGATGAGCCCTAACATGGCGAAGATGCTTATGTTTTGCATCGCCAGGGCCAGCGCCAGGAATGCGCCAATGAGCGCTACTGGGATGGAAAACATCACCACAAAGGGATAGATATAACTATCGTACAGGGCAACCATGATGAGGTAAACCAGCAGGATGGAGGTCAGCAGGGCAAAACCGAGTGAAGCAAAAGATTCCTGTTGCTGCTCCAGGTTGCCACCAAAGGTAACCGTAACCCCCGCGGGCATTTCGGTTTTGGTGAGCAGGGCTTGTATCTCCTGTCCAACCGTACCTTCTGCCCGGCCCACTACCTGCGATTCAATGGTCAGCGAGGTGATCTTATCTTTCCGTTCGAGCCGGGCCGGGCCGGTGCTAGGCGCTACCTCGGCAAACTGGCTGAGCTTGATAAGATCGCCTTGATTGTTTGAGAAATTGAGGTTTTTGATATCGTCCATGTTCCGGCGGTCGAACGCATCAAGTTGCACCCGAATATCATAGTCGTAGTCTCCATCTTTAAATTGGGAATCGGTATTGCCGGTAAAGGCATTCTGCATGGTAGCACCCACTAGGTCGAGCGTCAGCCCGAGGTCAGCCATCCGCTCTCGGTCAATATCGACGGAAATTTCCGGGTTGCCTCCTTCTACCGTGGCTTTCACTTCTGTGGTGCCTGGCACCTGCTTCACCACTTCCTGAACCCGCTCTCCAAAGGCCATGAGCTCGTCCAGGTCGGAACCCTGAAGGATGATCTGAATAGGCGCCGAGTGGCCTCCACCGACCATACTTACCGGCACTGCGCTGATCTTGGCGCCAGGAATGCTCTTTTTTAGATCGGTTTTAACCTTTTCCGCGTACTCGGATGAGTTAAGGCTACGTGCTTCAGCAGGCACCAGCTTAACGTTCAGCTCCGCAAGGTAAGAACTTGACGAAGTCGACATTTGCCCACTGCTTTGGCCCACGGTGGTGAATACGCTTACGATGTCGGGGTTTTGCAGCAGTTGATCTTCGATCTGTTGAGTGACGTAGTTGGTCTGTTCAATGGGGGCTTCCTTGGGGAGTTCCACTTTGATCTGAAACTCGCCATTGTCGCCCGAATTCACAAACTCGCTACCGATAAATCCATTGGTCAAAAGGGTAAAGGAGGCAAGAACCATTGCAAAAATGGCAGTTACGGTGACGATCTTGTGCTTTAGCGACCATTTCAAAATGGCTTCGAAATAGCCTTGTACCCCGTTGATGAATTGCTCAAACCAGATGAGGGGGAGTTGAAGCGGCTTCTTCGGATCGAGCTGGGTAAGCCTGGAAAAGCGGCTCGCCAGGAGGGGCGTCAGGGTAAAAGATACCAACAAGCTGATGAGTGTAGAGGCTACAACAACCATGGAGAACTGGAACAACAGGTCGGCGATCATACCCGTCACCATAGCCAATGGCAGGAATACTACTACGATCACGAGAGTGATGGACATTACCGATAGCCCCATTTCATTCCAAACGGCAATGGCGGCTTCCATTGGAGATTTCCTCCGCTCCTGGTGGCTGTGGATGTTTTCCAGCACCACGATACTATCATCTACGAGAATACCCACTACTAGCGATAGGGCCAGCAAGGTCATCAGGTTGAGGGTGAAACCGGACAGGCTCATCACGGCAAAGGTGGTGACGATCGAAACCGGAATGGCGACCATCACGATGAGAGCGTTGCGGATGCTGTGCAGGAAAAACAACATAATAATGGCCACCAAAATGATGGCGATAAACAAGTCATGTATCACAGAATCAGCCGCTTCAAGTGTGAAAATGGAACTGTCCTGGGCCACATTGAAGGTAAGGTTCTCCGCTTTGTAGCGCTCTTCCAGTTTTCGTAATTCCGCTTTCACATTGGCGGCTACCTCCACGGTATTGCCGTCGGATTGTTTGGAGATCAGGATCCCGAGAGAATTCTTCCCGTTGATGCGGCTGATGGTTTCAGTCTCTTTTTTGGAATCGTGTACTTCCGCCACATCTTTCAAGTATACCGGTGCGCCATCCTTTGTGGTTAGGACGAGTTGTCGCAAAACATCGAGATTTTTGATCTTTCCGGAGAGGCGCACCAGAATGTCCTGGTCTTTGTTACGTACGCTGCCGGTCGGGAAGTCCATGTTGGCACGGTTGATGGCTTGTGACACCTGAAGGAGGGATAGGTTGAAATATTTCAGCTTGTCGCCGTCTACATTAACCTGTATCTCTCTGCTTTCGCCTCCGACGAGGTTCACCTGGGCAACGCCTTCGATGCGTGCAAGTTCCTGCTGGAGGCGGTTTTCAAAAAGGTTGGTGAAGGCCACTTCGTCCATGTCGGAAGTGGCTCCGATACGCATAATGGGCAATTCATCGAAAGAAAACTTTCCAATGCTCGGGTCGAGCGCGTCTTCGGGCAGGGTCGAGTTGATCGCGTCCACTTTCCGCTGGGCATCTTGCACTAGTTGGTCGACGTCGGCCCCGTATTTGAATTGAATGATAACGGAGGAAACGCCTTCCTGTGAAATGGATTGCAATTCATCGAGCCCTTCCAGGGTAGATACGGCATCCTCGATTTTTTTGGTCACCGAATTCTCTACTTCCTCCGGTGATGCGCCGGGGTAGATGGTCGTGACGGACAATACCGGGGACGAGATATCGGGCAGTAATTCATAGGTCAGGCTCTGGTAGCCGATCATTCCGAAAAAACAAAGTATGGTGAACAAAACGACTACGAGAGTGGGCCGTTTTACAGATATTTCTGTGATAGACATTTTTATTCAGGGATGATAGGGTGAATAATAAATTATTGCTTTGCTGCCGTCAGTTCGTTGCCGATGATCTTCACTTTTTTGCCGTCGGAGAGGTTGATCTGGCCGGTAATAATGACCGTTTCCCCTTCAGACAGGCCTTCCAGTACGGGGACCTGCCCTTCGTTATCCTCGCCCACCTGCAGTTTGCGCAACACGACGGTGCTATCGGGTTGCAGGACATACACTTTGGCGTCTTTCACGCTGCCGGTGAGGGCATTGCGGGGTACGAACAGGGCATACTCCGTTTTTCCATAAGCTGGCTGGATCAGTACAGAGCCATACATGCCTGCTTTCAGCGGGAATTGCTTGTCGTTGGGTAGTTCAATTTCTACATCGAATTTCCTTCCCTGGTCAGCCTGAACACTGATGAGGCTTATCTTGCCGGTGAATACTTTATCGGGGTACACGTCTGTTTTGATTTCCACCTGCTGGCCTTTTTTTACCTTTACGATGTCGGTTTCCGGAACCTTCACGACCATTTTCAGCCGGCTGATATCAACAACAGTGGCAATGGTGGCGCCGGGTGTGGCGAAGCTGCCTTCCTCTACTTTTACTTCCTTCACAATTCCCGTCATGGGTGATTTTACGGTAGTGTATTTAAGCTGCTGCTCCACCGCAGTCACGTTGGTCTCCATATTTTGGAGGTTGAGTTTCATCTCTTCCAGTTGCTGTTGGCTGACAGCGCCGGCCTTTACGAGGCGTTCGTAGCGCTCGACGTCTTTTTTTGATTTTTCCATACTGGCCTGGGCAGTCGCCAATTGGGAACGAATGCCAGTATCATCGATTTTGGCTACAGCCTGCCCCTTTTGCACAGCCGCCCCCTCTTCGATTCGCAAGCTGGTGAGGCGGCCCTGGGCTTCAGCAATAATGTTGAGTTCCTGGCGGGCCTCAAAGGATCCAGTCAAATTGAGGCTATTATCAATCGGGAGTTTTTCCACCTGGGCTACCCTTACTGGAATAGCAGTGATGACTTCTTCTCTGGGCTGTGCCTTTTCATTGATTTTCTGTTTGTTGTTGTAAAGCCGGAAGGCAAATAGTCCCGTAATACCGGCGATTGTGAGGACAGTGAGGGCGATTCTTACGATTTTCATTATAGATATTACTTTAATGTTTTTTTGAAAATGGTTTGGACAACGAGCTTTTACTTTCCAGCCGTTTCGATCAGCCGGGCCAGTTCTCCACTGGTTTTCAGGTGGTCGAGCTCGGCAAGTTTCTTTTGCAGGGTTGCGGTGAGGTATTGTGTTTGAGCTTCTTTTAGGCTGGTCTCTGCATTGAGCAGTTCGGTCAGCGGCGCCACGCCTTCCTGGTAGGAAAGAGCGGTGATGCCGTAGAGTTCCTCCGCCAGTTTCATATTTTCCTCCTGTTGGCTGATGAGCGTCTGGCTTTGGCGTAATTGCTCGGTAGCATTGTGAAATTCCATCTGGGTCAGGTTAGATGCCTGGCGGAAATTAAGCCCAAGCTGCTGCTGCTGCACATGGATCTGCTGGATTTTGTTCCGTTTCTGAAACCCGTCGAAAATAGGCACATTGAGGGATAGCCCCCACATACCGGTGCTGAAGGTGTTTATCGCATTATCTTTTGAGAAGAGCTGGCTCGATTGTCCCTGCCAGTTGTAGCTGGCGAAAGCGGAAAGGGTGGGAAAATAACCGTCCCGTACGCTTTGAAGTTCCAGGCCAGTAAGTTCTTGTTGCTTATGAAGTAGCCGCAGAGTGGTGTTGTACTCCAATTGAAGCCCATTGGCCAATTGAGGGGAAGGGTTGGATTCCAGCAGTTCGGCGATTTTGAGCTCCTCTTGTACAGGCATGCCCATATAAAACTGCAGGAGGTGAACTTGCTGTTCGTAGCCGATCTCCAGGTTTTGGATCTCCGTATTCAAGTTAGTTCGGTTAACCCTTAGCTGGTCTACATCGATCTTCTTGACAATGCCTTCTTCAAATTGGGCCTGGGTGATCTCAATCAACTGATTGACCCGGTTGAGGTTGGCCCGGAGTATCTCCTTCTGCTTATCTGTGATCTGCAGTTGCAGGTAGATTTGAACAATGTTGTAGAC
This sequence comes from Lewinellaceae bacterium, assembly GCA_020636215.1. GTDB lineage: Bacteria > Bacteroidota > Bacteroidia > Chitinophagales > Saprospiraceae > JACJYE01. Next base: position 411,177 of record JACJYG010000008.1, on the reverse strand, counting down.
CAGGCCCTCCTTTGTTTTCAGGGTGTTCAGCTCGTAATAGCCGGTAGAAGCTTCCGCTGCTTTCAGTCCGGTGAAATACGACTTGCTGAACAGCAATTGGTTCACTTCCACTCCGGCGGTAAGCCCGTAACGGACGCCGAATTGCACGGGTATGGTCGTGCCGGGCTCTCCAAAAATTTCTCCCGGCAACAATTGAGTGGGCAGGGAAAAATTATCGGTGTACCTTCCGGACGCATTCACCTGCGGCAGGCCGCTCGCCCGGACTTCCTTGACCCGGTACGCGCCGGCTACTTCGTCCAACTGTACGCTTTGCAGGCCGGGGTTGTGTTCCAGGGCATAATCAATACAATCGCGCAGCGTCATCCCTATTTTATCGACGGAAGGAGGTAAGGCCTGCTGCGCAGTAGCCAGGTTCCAACCTGCTGAGGTTATCAGCCATAGGGCCAGGAAAATTTTCTTCGTTAAAGCATGCATTGGATGATCTTTTAAATTCTGTTTGTTCTGGATTTTAAGAACTATTCGGGTGAAAAAAATAGCAGCACCATATTTTAGTAACTACTTTTATTTAAAAGTTTCGAACAAAAAAGTTAGTTCTGAATCAAAAGAACCATTAGATTAAAAAAAATTCAGGAAATGCCTTTTTTATTTTTCCATTCTTCAAGAAGGATCTCAATCTTTTCGGAGATGAACTCATGGAATTCGACGATTTCCTCCAGCCCCTCATTGAAATCCAGGTGTTTGCTATCCTGCCGTTCCACCAGTACAGCCTTAAGCAGGTCCTTTAAGGTGGTTACCTGGTCAATTTTGCCTCTTATGGATTTCAACCAGCTATTGCAGTTCACCCGGAAATAGCGCCGGCGGTCGCCACTGAAGGTAATATAATCAATGATTCCTTCGTCTTGAAGATGGTTTAGGGCATTACTGACAGCACTTTTGCTGGCCTGCAGGAATTCCTGTATCTCGTAAAAATCTTTGTAGGGTGGCTCTGCCAGAAGCAGGAAGGCCAACACCCGGCCTTTCATGGGAGAGTGGCCCTGCTTCTCGAAGAAGATACCCATTTCTTCTACTCTGGATTTTATTCTCGTGGCACGATCGGTTGTCGTTGACATGACTTTAATATTGATGAGGCAAAGGTAAGTATTTTTTTTAGTTCTGCAAAAAAAGAACTAAAAAAATAAAAATAGGTTTCCTGGATTTGGGAATTTAGGCTAATCATACATCCTTGGATTAGTTTTTACCAGGTTGGGGCCTGGCCTAAAGATTTATTATTTTTGGAGGAACCAGAATTTTATTTTCGCGATATGAAAACAGCACTCATCACCGGCGCCAACAAAGGCATCGGATTTGAAATCGCCCGGCAGCTCGGCCGGCAGGGATTTCAGGTATTCCTTTCCGGCCGGAATGAAGAAAAAATGGAAAAAGCATTGGCTCAATTGACGAAAGAAGGCCTCCAGGCTGTTCCCTTAAGGATGGATGTCACTGATAAGAAAAGTATCCTGGCCGCCGCCCGACAGTTTAGCTCCCATGACATCAAATTAGATGTATTGGTTAACAACGCGGCTATCCTCCTCAAAACCGATGCCCGGATTTCCAGCGATGCTGACGAGATTATGGAGCAAACCATCACCACCAACTGTTTCGGCCCGCTCCTGGTGAGCAAAGCCTTTCTGCCGTACCTGAACAATCCCGCCCGGATCGTCATGATTTCCAGTAGCGGCGGTTCCATGACAGATCCGGTGGGTGGGTGGTCGCCGGCTTATTGTGTGTCCAAAACCATGCTCAATAGTATCACCCGTCAATTGGCCTATGAATTGCAGCGCCGGAATATTGCAGTAAATGCAGTCTGTCCCGGTTGGGTCAAAACGGATATGGGGGGAGCTGGTGCAACCCGTCCGGTGGCAAAAGGGGCGGAAACGCCGGTTTGGCTGGCTACAGATGCTCCGCAGAACCTGAGTGGGAAGTTCATCAGGGATAAACGGGTTATTGATTGGTAGGATTACTTTACTCTTGTCAGCTTCAAAAACCGCACTGACAACAGCAGGGCACTGGCGCTCAGCCCCATCACGAAGCCCGTCCAGATGCCGGCCACTTCGAAGCCGGCATTGAAGGCCAGATAATAGCCGGTAGGGATACCGATCGCCCAATATGCCAGGCCCACCAATACGGTCGGCACCCGCACATCCTGGATACCACGCAGGAGGCCTACCCCTACGGCCTGCACCGAATCGGATATCTGGAAAACTGCCGCCAGCAACAATAGGGTAGCAGCGAAGGCCAGCACTTCGGGTTCATCGTTAAACATCAGGGGCAATTGATGGCGGCCCAGGATGAACAAAATTGCGCAAAATACGCCATAAGAGGCCGCCATGAGCAAGGTGGTCTTTCCAATTCGCTGGGCGCTGAGCCAATCTCTTTTCCCATGGGCATAGGCCACGCGGATGCTGCCCGCGACGCTGATGCCGAGCGACACCATAAAAGTCACTGAAGCCAGGCCGAGTGCGATCTGATGCGCCGCCTGCTGTACATACCCCAGCCAGCCGGCCATGATGCCGGAAACGGCAAAAGAGCCTGCCTCCATGCCGTACTGCAGGGCAGAAGGTATCCCGATCCGAAACACATCGCGCAAGCGGTCTTTTCGAAACTGTAACTGTTCCCGCAAATGCTGGCGGTAGGGGGCAAAGCCCCGGCCTCGGAAGATGAGTACTGCAATGGCGATCATAATCATCACTCTGGCCACCAGCGTGCCGATACCGGCTCCTTCCAGTTCCAGCCTTGGGGCGCCCCATTTTCCAAAGATAAACATGTAATTGAGGATGACATTGATGGGCAGGGAAGCCAGGGCGATATACATGGGCGCCTGCGTTTTCCCCAGGCCGTCGGCGAATTGCTTCATTCCAATGAACAATACCATGGGCACCATGCCCCAGCCCATCCAAATCAGGTACTCCTTCGATAGCTCCGCCACGATGAGGTCCTGTCCCATGTGGTAGACGATATCTACGCCCAGGTGGATGACAATAGCCATCAGCAGGGCTACGATGCCGACGATCCACAGGCCATTGTACATTATCCGGAGAGGTTTGTCTTTATCGTCTTCCCCCATAGCGTTGGCTACCAATGGGGAAATGGCCATCGTCAGCCCAATGCCCAGTATCAGTGGAATAGTGATGAGATTGTTGACAAAGGATGCCGCCGCCAATTGACTGCTGTGAATGGCGCCTACCATGGCGCTATCGATAATGCCCAGCAGCATCTGCGTAAGGTTGCCCAGGATGATCGGCCATCCCAGGCGCAAGGTATGCCGGACTTCGTTCCACATTTGTATTGAGATAGTGTTTTTGGAAGTGAAATTTGAACAAGCTCTTACAGCGTACTTAGTGACATCCCCACCCACGCAAAAGAGCGGGCAAATTTAGTACAATTCCCCTGGATGGGGTATTAAATGAAAGTGCCTGGGAAAAAGTTCCACCCCTGCCTTATAAAATGCAGAATCCTCAATTTGGGGCAGCGCTTTCTGAACTGCCGGCCGGCAATATTCGCCTGCGCTCCAATCCCCGGGAAGGGAATGACCTGTACACCGTATACAACGGCCTGCTGAATGGTAAATTCCGTATTTATCTTTTTCAAGCGCGCGGACGGTGGTGTTGAAGAATACTTTCACCTTTCAGCTTTAATCCTCCAACGGTATCGTCCCGTATTGTTTTCCCTGCCGCGTCATTTTAATCAAGTAATTCAGCCGTTTTTGGGCTTCCTCCTGCCGCCTGGGGCCGCATTCCTTGATCCAGCCGACCTTTAGCCGTTGGTAGAAATGGGAGAACTGCCGGAAATTTTCCCAAACCAGCGGGTCTTCCTGGAGTTGTTCCTCTACCCAGGCAGGGATTTCCAATGGGTCATTGGGCGAGCCGATCTGATCTTCGATGGGCGCCAGGCCGGCAGCGGTCATTAAGCTGAGCCGTTGCAGTTTCCATACCCTTTGGCGGTTGAGTTCCGATAAGAAGCTTTTCTTCCGGCGGGGGGTAATGCGCTGTACCCGGCTTTCTTCATCGTATTTTTTAACTAGGCCATCGATCCAGCCGAAACAGAGGCATTCCTCTACTAAATCATCATAGGAAATAGAGGGCTTTCCCGTTGCTTTTCTAAAGGTGCGCACCCAGACTTCCGGCTTTTTCTGATGATGGGTTTGCAACCAGTTGCGCCATTCCTGGCGGAGATTGGGGTAAAAGACTTCGGTGATTTCCACGAGATAAAGGCCTTTGCGAATGAATAAAAGTAAAAGGCTTAAGATAGAAAAGTAATTTTTCTCCGTCAAGCCATTTGAACAATGACTATCTTCTACACGTAGAAAAGTAAGAACTGAAAACAACAACTTATGCTTTCCATTCAAGATCCTTCCCTGTTCCGTAACAAGGCTTTTCTCAACGGCCAATGGGTAGCGGCCGATAACCGCGAAACCTACCCCATCCACAACCCGGCCGATGGCGCTCTCATCGCCGAAGTGCCGGATATGGGCGTTGCCGAGACCCGCCGCGCTATCGAAGCCGCTCATGCCGCTCTGCCTGCATGGCGGGGCAAAACGGCCGGTGAGCGTTCGGCTATTCTCCGGCGCTGGTACGAACTGCAAATGGCCAATGTGCCGGACCTGGGGCTGATCCTCACCACCGAACAAGGTAAACCGCTGCCGGAAGCAAAAGGGGAGATCGCCTACGGCGCTTCCTTCGTGGAATGGTTCGCCGAAGAAGCCAAACGCGCCTACGGCGATGTGATCCCCGGCCATGGGGCCGACAAGCGCATCATCGTTATCAAACAGCCCATCGGCGTGGTGGCGGCTATTACCCCCTGGAATTTTCCCAACGCCATGATCACCCGCAAGGTAGCGCCGGCCCTGGCGGCAGGCTGCACGGTGGTCATCAAACCGGCGGAAGATACGCCACTGTCTGCCCTCGCCCTGGCAGAGTTGGCGGAGCGCGCCGGTTTCCCGCCCGGGGTTTTGAATATTGTCACCACCAGTGATCCTGCCGCTGTGGGCGGGGAACTGACCGCCAATCCCATCGTCCGGAAGTTGTCCTTTACCGGCTCAACGGAGGTCGGTAAACTGCTGATGGCACAATGCGCCGACACCGTCAAGAAGGTCGCCCTGGAATTGGGTGGCAACGCCCCTTTCATTGTCTTCGACGATGCCGATATCGACGAAGCGGTGGCCGGCGCCATCGCTTCCAAATACCGCAATGCCGGGCAGACTTGTGTATGCGCCAACCGCCTGTACGCCCAGGATAGCATCTACGATGTGTTTGTAGATAAACTAGCCAAAGCAGTAGCGCAACAGCAGGTAGGCTCCGGGCTGGAAACCGGTGTGAGCATAGGCCCACTCATCAACCAGGCTGCCCTGGAAAAGGTGGAATACCTGGTGGCCGATGCGCTTGAAAAAGGAGCTCGGGTGATCACCGGTGGCCATCGCCATCAACGGGGCGGCACTTTTTATCAGCCCACCGTGCTGGCCAATGTCAACAACAGCATGAAATTGACCAACGAAGAGATCTTCGGGCCCGTCGCACCGGTCTATCGTTTTAAAAATGACGACGAAGTGATTGCCGCCGCCAACGCCACCCAATACGGCCTGGCCGCCTATTTCTACGGACGGGATGTTGGCCGGGTATGGCGCGTGGCGGAAGCCCTGGAGTACGGCATGGTGGGCATCAACACAGGGATGATCTCTACGGCTGTTGCTCCTTTCGGAGGGGTGAAGGAAAGCGGCATTGGGCGGGAAGGCTCCAAGTACGGGCTGGAGGAGTTTATGGAAGTGAAGTATTTGTGCTTTGGGGGGATATAGCCTGTCACGGGGTGGCTGATTTTAGCGAAATCAGGGAGTGTGCCGTCCTGAAATTGATTGACAGGTTAGGAGAAGTTAATCAATCCCGTTTTCATAGCTGGTTCAATGATAATTTCGTGTGGAACCCTTACGCAGGAGAAGAAATTGGAAGAGTACCCTCAGGAGGAGTTTTAAACTTGGCTTTTTCGGGAGGGTATTCATTCAGAAACAAAAGTAATATGTCATTTCAAGGAGCACTTAGCCAACCCGCTAATGAGCGAAAGGCAAAACCTTTTTATGGGGAATAAAATAGCCGTAACATGAAAACCTTTTGCTATTTGTATAGCTTTTTTTTCCTACTCCTGATTTTGCCATCTTGTGGTCCTCGTGAGCCTTCCGTTTGCCGAATTGCAAGAATTGATAGTAAACACAGAATTGAAGGTGTGATCGAAAAAAAGTATGTACAGAAAGAAAACCATCTATATCGCGTACTTGAAATCAGGCAATTTGAGGCTAAAAACTATGATTTCTATTTGCAGAAAGGTCCGCACGAGGATTTTTTCAACTTTGTTTCCGTAAATGACACGATTCGAAAAGACACCAACTCTCTTACATATCATATCAAAAAGCCCGACGGAGAAGAGCGCTCCTTTTTCCTGCATCTGGGGTGCCCGGACTCGCTGGCTTTGCCAAGGTAAATAGGGTTGTTATACCTTTCCAATCAAATAAGGATGTTTTCCACTTCATTTTCGGGCTGGAACTGTTTGGGCTGATTCCATATAGATACAATCACAGGCCGAAAGTGGAAAAAGGAAGGCGAGTTTGGAGCAGGCTACTGTTCGCCAGCCAAACACAGGGAAAAACATCTTCCCCAGCCGAACGTTTCATTTGTATGTCGAAAGCTTTATATTTATAGCTTACTATACGCAACCTTGGAATTGGGGCAATTGTATGGCAAGAGATAAATTTCATGAGGAAGTCAGGACAGCACTTCAAGGCGAAGGTTGGGCCATTACAGATGACCCCTTGTATTTAAAAGTGGGGCGCATTCCCGTACATATTGACCTGGGGGCGGAAAAGCTGATCGGCGCAGAGAAAGAAGGCCAAAAAATAGCCGTCGAAGTAAAGACATTCGGGATTGCCTCCTTTATTACAGCTCTGCACGAAGCAGTCGGCAAATACCTGATCTACCGGGAAGCACTTAAATTGGTTGATTCGAGCCGGGTGCTCTTCCTGGCAATGCCAGCCGATATCTACGATGCATTCGGGGACGAGCCCTTGGTAAAAGCGGTCTTCACCAAACATGAATTCAAAATAATACTATACGAACCCGATACCGAAAAAATAAAATCATGGATAAAATAGCGCAATACCAGAATATCATACTCCAGATACTCACAGAATATTCAAAAGTCAAGTATTCCAACCTGAAAGCTGAAAACCAGTTGATTGCGGATAAAGAAAACCACCGCTATCAAGTGGTCACGATTGGCTGGGAAGGCAACAAGTTCATCCACGATTGCCCGATCCACATGGATATCATCCAAGGCAAGATCTGGATCCAGCGCAATATGACTGAAATCGACCTTGGGCTCAAACTGATGGAGATGGGAGTCCCAAAATCTGATATTGTACTTGGCTTCCTCTCCCCTAAAGTTCGCGAATATTCCGACTATGCGGTATCCTAGAGCTACCGGCGGGAAGAATGGCCCTACCTCAAATATCTCATTTCCTGTACTATTAACGGCTCAATTTTCAGGCGCAGGAGTATTACAGTATTTTTAAAAAATCACACACTACTATTTCCTCCTTTTTACTACTATTTCTGACTTTCCTATCCAACGTCGTTCCTTTCCCATCAAGGTTTCCGGAATTTCTAAATACCAGATGGTATATCAGCAGGCCGCCTGCGATAATCTAGGAGGCGATAAAACTCATTAGCACGTGGTTGCCCTAGATGGAGATGCTATCAATGTAAGGATGCTGATGCTTCGAAGAAACCGCAGCTCAGGCAGGGAGTTGCAATGATAATATGGCTATTCTCCCAGCCTGTCAATAACCTGAGCTTTCAACTCATCCTGAAAAATTTTCATTTTTTCACGAAGGCCTTGGTTTTTTAAAATGTTTTCCTCTGAGCAACGCGCATAACTACTATCAGCTTATCCTATCTAAACCTTTTTTGAGAAACTCAAGAAAACATTGCCCAAGGCATAATTCGGCATTTTGAAATTTTTGAGCTCCATTTATCCTCAGATAAACACACGCGCCTTACCCCCTGTATCAGCGGGCTATATTGAACAACAAGGTTGATTTTACAAAGGTGGCCAGCCCATAGCTGTTGCAGTGGGGTGTGGTAAAATGCCAATGGCCAGCCTTTTTGGGAAGCAGCATGCCCTTGTTGTGGTTACATGCGCTGCAATTGTGGTATGCCTGCACCTGAATAGCATGCAGGACATTGCAATAACTGTCAAGCCTTCTGCCAGGCTTGGAGATTGTGTTTTTTTGCCAAAAAATAACCCTGAGAAAATACCATTGCCATGACGCTCAACTCTTTGATGATGAAAGCTACGCTAAGCGCTAAGGCCTTTGCCAAACTATTTTTTGCAGCTTGTTACTTGCTGCTCCTCTTCCTGTTTGTTGGGCTGTCCCCAGTGGCTGCACAGCCGGTGAATAATTTATTGGGAGATGTGGCGATGCCCTCTCCGGAGGCGGCCAGCCTGGGGAAGTATACGGATATCCCCGTGGGGTATTACACGGGTACGCCGAGCATATCCGTGCCGGTCCATAGCGCCAAGGATGGGACTGTCAGCCTGCCCGTTAGCCTGAGCTACCATGCATCCGGCGTAAAAGTAGGGGAGCCGGCGAGCTGGGTAGGGCTGGGCTGGAGCTTGAACGCGGGAGGCAGGGTAATACGGACGGTGATAGGCAAGCCAGATGAACATTTTGGGGGGTATTTCTTAAGCGGCCTGACTGTGCAAAATATCCCTGATATGGACCCCAATAACCCGCTTATTCCAGGCACGCCTGCCTACCAGGCCCTTGATGATATTTTCCAGGGCAACATCGATGGAGAAGCGGACATTTTCTCTTTCAACTTTGCCGGCTACAGCGGCAAGTTTTACTTCGACAAAAACGGAGAGCCTGTACTTGTCCCTAAACAAAACCTGCTCATCCAGCGACATGACAAATCCACCAGCAATGAATCGGATAGGATAAAGGGCTTTACCATTATTGCGCCGGATGGGGTGAAATACCATTTTGGAGTAAACAGCGCCTCAAGCCAGGCAACGCCAATGGTAGAAAAAACGGCGGCAATGGGAGAAAACCCCGTGGCTTCAAGCTGGATGCTGGTAAAAGTGGAATCAGTTGATGGGCAACACGAAATCAATTTGAGCTACGATGCAGAACAGTACAGCTACAACAGCCTGGGAAGCTGTAGTTCTGTTGAGTTGAATTCCGGGAGTGGCTGTTCGCGGGTGAATTGGTATGATGTAACCACCTACCGGCTTTCTTTGATTAGCTATAATTTGGGTTCCATCGAGTTCATTGCCGATGAAAGCGCGCGGGAGGATTTACACCCCTACCAATATTTTTACAATGGCGGCCCGTATAACTATGGGCCATTGTAAGCAAAACGGTTAGAGCGGATTATCGTCCGTGAAGGGGCCAGCACCGTATGTAAAGAATTTACCCTTTCCTACGGGTACTGGCAAGACAATACGAGTTACGCCCGGGGCGGGGCGGAGGACAAGCGCCTGAAACTACTTTCCGTACAGGAGTCCAGTTGCCTGGGCGATGGGATAACCATCCCCCCTTACACTTTCAGTTACATGGGGGATGGCGGCTCGCTTCCGCACCAGCTTTCCCTGGCTTTAGACCATTGGGGGTACTACAACGGGGCTGATGCCAACAATACTGTTTTCAATTCCAGCCAGCTCAACATCCCGCCGATATCGGAAGAGATAATGACGAATAATGGCCCCGTGGACGTTGAATATACAGGCACATCTGACCGAGAAACACATGAAGGCCCCATGCTTTTGGGTACATTGGAAAGCATTGCCTACCCAACAGGCGGGTCGCACCGGCTGGAGTATGAAGCCAATGAATATCACCGTGTGAGTTCAGAACAAGCCCCGCCTTTATTGGCAATGGAAATAGGGTTTTCTAACCTTTGTAATGGGCCAGGGGGCTTTTCGCAGGGGAGTGTGCCAAGCTCCATTAGTTTTACTTCATCAGAGCTTTCGCAGCTATTTTATTCTATTGAACTTGCTCCTGTAGTGTGCGGAAATTCTGATTATCCTCCCACAGACACAATTAGAGTCTATCGAAATGGTAGTTTTATTACAGAGGCAGTATTCAATGTGCCTTCTTCTGGGCATTATTCTAACTCCGGCAGCTTACAGTCATTATTTAATAATATGCTTGTACCTGGGGTGACATATACCTTTATCTCTTATGCCGTCCGGGTAGATGGAGATTTTTACATATATGGTGGAGCGCCTGTAACCGTAGAAGAAAATATAAAGGTGGGCGGCCTTCGGCTGAAGAAGTCCGAAATTGACGATGGCAATGGAAATATCATTACCAGGGAATACAAATACCTTCAGGAAGATAGCACGAAATCCAGCGGCATACTGTACAACCTGCCCCGTTATTGGTTCAATTACGACGATATCCAGCTCGTCACGGGCATAGGCGGCGGTGTTGGGAGCACCTGTTCTGGCTGTAACCTGTTCCTGGAAAACAGCATTGTGCCGCTTGGGGATTTCCAAGGCAACCACATCGGCTATGGCCGGGTGGTGGAATACCTGAAAGGAAACGGTTGGACGGAATACCAGTTCTACACCGAAGAGCCGCCTGCGGGTGCAAACAATTACAGCTACTCAGAGTATCCGTTTCCTCCGGAAGAGCTGAGAGAAATAGCGGGCAATACAAGCTACTCCTCCACCTGGGAGGAAACGGGAGTAAAACAGGAAGAAAGCACCTTTGACTGTTTCTGCTCGTACGGCAATGGCTACAACGATTATATCAGCGGCCAGAGCCAGATGGTAAAAACCACAACCACCGGCCCTGGAGGGGGAGGTATCCTCTGGCAAGCGTATAAGGTGAGGACTCGTGTGCCATTCCGGGTTTTCCAAACGGTGCACACGCTCGATGGCGTTACCTCCACTACTACTTACGAATATAATGCGATGTCGAACCCTCAAAACCCTCATTACAACCCGACGTCCATGAGCATCACGAACAGCGATGGGGAGCTGCACCGGACAGAGTACGAATACGCCCTGGAACAAAACAACCCCACATTGCTGGGCGCCAATATGGTTTCTATCCCATTACAAGAGAAAAAGTACGTTGGCGGGCTGGCCGGCGGCTGGCGCAAGGGGTATTCTGGGTTTTACCCAACATCCTATTATGAAATCCTGGAGGATGGCAGTGAACTGCTACGGGGCAGTATCTCGGGCTATGTAGCCGAAGGCATGCCAAACGACTATACGGCCATGGGCTTTGCGCCGATCAATTATCAATGGACCGCCAACAAACTGCTGGATGGAAAATCATTCATTGACTGGCGTTGGGGGTATACATACCATGACTCCGGCGGCTCGCCCTATGTGCAGGAAATTGAAGATATCGATGGCCAGTCCACCGAATATTCCTATGACGGCCTGGGCCGGCTGAAACAGGTGAGAGCCCGCAGCGGAGCCGTAACCACTGATTATACCTACGAAATTGGCGGCGGCAACAACAAAATTACTACCACCACCACTTACGCGGATGGTACGCCCACCCAAACCATCGAGGAGGAATTTGACGGCCTGGGCCGGCCCACCCGCCAGAGCCACAACGGAGTGCCCAAGCAGGAAATATTTTACGATAATGCCGGGCGGGTGAAAAAGGAAACCTACCAGGTGGGGACATACACAACCTATGAGCACGAGCGCTCTCCCCTGGGCAGGGTGCTGAAGGCAACTTTCCCGGATGGCAACTCCACCCAAACGGCCTATTCCGGGGAAAACAACTATTACAAAGTGAGCGCCACGGATGAGAAAGGCAATGTCAGCGCTACGCTCACCGACATCCTGGGCCGCCAATACCGTTTTGTGGATGCCAATGGCGGCATTACCGAATATGAGTACGATAACCGCAGCAACCTCTCCCGGGTATACCCGCCCGCAGGGGATCCGTACGAGTACGAATATGACGTGCGCAACCGGATGGTATCCAAGAAAGTGCCGGGCAGCGAAGTGCAGCTTTTCCGGTATTACGATACCAACGACTTGCTCAAATACTCCATCGACGGCAACGGCAACCGCCTGGATTATACCTATGACGGGTATGGCCGGGAAACACTGGTGAGGTGGGCCAAGATCAATGGCTGGGACCCCACCAACCCTAATGCTTCCCACGGCTCCCCAGGCTCCAGGATAATCGAGAACAGCTATGGCGAAGGCACTGGCCTGCAAATCAATACCGGCAGGATGATGTGGACGGAGGCCAGGGTTTTCGACGGCGCCTCCAATAATTTTATGCACTCAGACTATACATACGATGCCTTTGGGAGAGTGGAAAAACAATTGGAAAACAACCCATTGGGCACTGATTCATACCTGTTTCAATACAACGATGCCGATTGGCTGAGAAAGGAAACCAGAACCCACAATGGCCCGGAACAACTCCAGTTGGTGACCAGCCATTTCTATGACAGTTTTGGCCGCGAGCTGGGCTATACAGCCTTTGCCAGCCAAATGGCCGATGGGTTTGTTTTCGGCCGGTCGTATGATGTCAAAGACCAGGTGAAGGCCAAGTACTATGGCTCCCTGGATCCTTTCAGCGCCCTGGATAAGGTGAAGTTGAAATACAACATCCGGGGTTGGGTAACCGATATGAATTCTATTTATTACGATCAGTTGAAGTATGATGAATGCGGGTTTGGTTCTGATGTGAGCGGCGATACTATCCAAATTGAAAAGAAAGTGGATTTTCCGGAACTGGCCGAGGAACTTTGTATAAATGGCGGCGATGTGGCCATCGATGGCCTGGACCCCTGTGAAAATGATATTTGCTATGTTGAGTTGGCCGATTATTCCGTCAATTTTGTATTGAAAGGCCCATTATCAGATGGCGTGGCCGGAATTTACGGCATAGGAGATAGCCTTATCCCCTTATTGAATTATCCTTATATTCTCTCCTTAAATTTGGGCAGCCTTGAGCCGGAGCTCGAATCCTGGCTAGGAAATAACGGGTACATTTTTGAAGATGTAGCCCTTACTGTGACGCCAGTTGAGAATAGGAATAATATCGATTATTTGGTGTTTTTAAAAATTTCTCAAACGGATTACCCCTTTGATTGGATTGAGTACACGGTAAAGTCCAATACATTCAAAAAAGATTTCATAAAAAGCGCTACCACGCCTATACCCTGCAACAACCTTCCCGGCAAGCCCAAAGGGGAAGAACACGAGCAGCCGGCCTCACTGCTCCAAATGGAAGCCCTAATGGCGGGTAAAACGGCCGGCAACCTCAGCTACCCGGCGGTGCTTTACAAAGTGCGCCTCAACAATGGCGCTGTGCGCTGGGCCTTCCCTGACGAGCTGAGCGTGGTAGAGGGTTCTTACACCCGTGAAAAACGCCTGCACATCAGCAAGGCTACCCAAGATTTCAAGGTGCGGTATACTGAAGGCCCGGCCCAAAACCTATCCCTCAGCGCACTGCTCAGCGAGAGAGCCACGACGGGCGGCCGCGACATCCACGACATAGAAACGGAATCGCCTTCGGAAGAATGCAACCTTCCGGGTCTGGGCTGTTCCTACCAGGACAAAAAGAAACAGGAGGAATCCGTTGCCCAGATACAGAATGCGATGTGCAATATGTACCCCAACAATTATGAGCTGCCCATCACGCTGTACCTGGTAGAACTGTGCGACGGCTCCACTATGTACATCCTGGGCGACAGCCTGCTGAACCAACTCGACGGGCCGCACCTGGTGCTCGATGAGCAGGAAATCACAGCCAACAGCCAGGTGTTCACCATAGTGGTAACGGAGCGCAAGCCCCTGTTTGCCATGCGTTTCGAGCAGTATGAACCCAACGGCAACATCAAGGAACTGCGCTGGAAAATCACCAGCCGGGCCCCGAAATACTATCAGTACAGCTACGATCCCCTCAACCGGGTCATTTCCGCCAACTACGGCTTCCTGGAATTGCCGGCCAACGCCACCCCCGGCCAGGGGCCTCAGGCCGTAGCTTCTGAGGAGTTTAGCGTGCCAGGCATCGGTTATGATGCAGTGGGCAACATCAAGTCCATCACCCGCAAAGGCCTGGTTTTCGATGGAGATTGCTTCGTGCCCCGGGAGATAGACCGGCTGACAATGCTTTACAACGGGGAGCGCCCGAACCAGATGAGCAATGTCAAAGACGAGGCGCCCATAGATAGCCGGGTATATGGCTTCAAGCCCGGCGCCAGCTTCACCGCCCTGTACCAGTACGACGACAACGGCAACCTCGAATATGACCCCCACAAGGGTTTGATGATGCAGTACAATTTCCTTAACTTACCTACTTCCATAGGCGCCATGTCCCTCACCTACGACGCTACAGGGCGAAAGTGGAAAAAGGATGGTGAGTTTGGAGCAGTTCTTTACGACGGCGGCATCGAATACCGCGACGGCCAACTGGAAGCCATCAACCTGCCCGACGGCCGGATGGTGGCGGAGTACAGTGGCGGCCCTGGCATAACCCGCTTCCGGGCGGAGTATTTCCACCAGGATCACCTTGGAAATACAAGGCTCGGCTTCTCGGACTTTAACCAGAATGGGCGTATTGACCTGGAGGAGGAGAACCCCAGTACGCCGTTGAATGAGTTTGAGGTCACACAAGAAAGCCATTACTACCCGTTTGGGATGAACCAGGATGGGCCCTGGTATGCTACGGTGGCTCCGGAGAACAAGTACCTGTATAATGGCAAGGAGCTGAATGAAGACTACGGCATCAACCTCATGGATTATGGGGCGAGGTGGTATGATGGGGCGGTGGGTAGGTTTACGGGGGTTGATCCGCTGGCAGAAAGTTACCATTCCTATTCGCCTTTTAATTATACTCTCAATAACCCAATTAGGCTAGTCGATCCAACTGGAGCATATGTTCAGGGAGCAGATGCTTGGAATCATTTAAATGAACAATTCAAGCAGGAAGAAGAAGATAAGAGACAATCTCCACCCGTTATTTTTCTTTTCGCGGAAGCAAGGTTTTCATTGGGGGGTATTGAAGGTTTAGGGCAATTTGATCAATTAGGGCTTGCCTTTGATAGTTATGGAATCACAAGTTATGCTATTACCGGGACTGCTTTTGTTGAGAATGCTGAAACTCTATATGAAGGCAGTCCCAACCCTCAGTTCTTTTTAGGGGGAGATATAGATCTTTTTGATGCAGGGATATTAGTTGATTGGAAATCTTCCTCTTTTAAGGCCGCAATCAGTAAGGCAGCGGTAACAACATTTGCTGGAGGGCCAGTTGATATTAGTATTGGCGATAATCAATTCGGAATTTCTGGAGGGATTAGCGTAGGAATATCCTTAAGCAAATTTAATATTGATGAAGTAAAATCAATATCGTTGACTCGTACTGAAGCGGTTAGAACAATTTTGAAAAACCCGAATTGGTCTGTGAGGGATGTTAGGTCCATATTGGATGGAGATAATATTATTGGATATTCTGGCAAATTGATAAATGGGAATAAAGAAACAGGCATTAACATAAGAAGCGGAGTCAGAATATCGAATTCAGGCATAAGAGGGACTGATGATCAATGGCAATCTGAAAAATATTTTAGACTTATAAATGAATGAATATGTTTTTCGTAAAACTGACAATAAGATTTTTATTTCTAGCAATAACTCTCAGGCTCTTGATCAATAGTTATTTGATTAACAAAAGAGATGGCAGTTCCTTTTTTATATTCTTTTTATTTCCTTTAAGCCAGCAAAAGGTTGATTTTATGACGGAATCAGCACTTAAACCTTGGTGGAAAGTAAAAAAGGATGAATCTAAAAAAAACAAAATATTGAAGATGATAAGTAATATAACGACTGTTCTTATAGTAGGGGTTTTAATTGGAGTTCTGATTTATAAAATATTTTTAGCAAATTACTCTTGATATTAATATTACTTCTCTGATTTCAACCAGAATGGCTATATCGAGCTGACAGAGGAGGACCCTGGTACGCCGGAGAATGAGTTGGAGATTACGCAAGCCGGAGCGCACCGCCGTCGCCAGAGGCTATGGCGGTCAAAGAGCGGAGGTCCCGTACCCGTAGGGTCGGGAAGGCGCACTATTACCCGTTTGGTATGGGGCATATGGGGCCCTGCTTCGTCCGCCGTAGCCCCTGAGGGCGAAGGCGGGGTACGAGACGGGGGCTCCGGAGAACAAGTACCTGTACAATGGCAAGGAGCTGAATGAGGATTATGGGGCGAACCTGTATGAGTATGGGGCGAGGTGGTATGACCCGGCGCTGGGGAGGTTTACGGGCGTGGATCCGCTGGCAGAAGAGCGCGCATGGATGACGCCGTACAACTACGTGCAGAACAACCCAATATTGAGGATAGACCCCGACGGGGCACTGGATAGCCCGATCTTTGACAAGGACGGCAATTTCTTGGGAGTAGACTCCGAAGGATATACTGGTGAAATTATTATCATGGATAGAACGGCTTTTAATACCGTGAGTAGAATTAATGGCAACCAACCTTTAAATCATGATCAAGTAATAATTTGGGCTGAGAAAAGCCCACTAGCCTCCAAATTAGATGATGCAGATTTAACACCTGAGGCGTATTCAAAAATACTAACCGATGTGTTGGACGAAATGCCTGATGTTGAAGTATCAGAATTGTATAACGGAGAAGTTTCTGTATTAGATCGCAACCGTAACGCATCTTACAATGATCCTGAAAATGTTCTGGGCTTAGCGGAAACAACAGTTACGAGCAAAGGGATAAAGGTAACCGCTAACTTGTATTCAGGAGAAGGAGACTCTGATTTAAATATGGTTACAAACATTCAAAATAATCTTGGAGCACATGAGTTTATCGGTCATGGCAAATTGGGATTCGGTGATAAGACAAGAACTCATCACAAGGTATATGAATTTCAGATGAGACATCCAACATGGGATAAAACTACAAAGAAGTACCAAAGGCAAATGATGGATTATTACCTTGATTATCGAAAAAGAGAAACGGGTCAGTAATGAAAGATAATATTTTGAAGTTTATCCTCCTTGTCTGTTCATTTCTAGTAAGTTGTGACAATTCTACTACTACGACCGGAAAAGAAGAGTTTGAGGTTTATATTTTGAAAGTTCATACTAATTATGGAACGGGCACATCTTCCTATCAGGAACAGCCTCCTGAGCTATACTACACGATAGTAGCAAAAAATAACAAGCCTTCACCTTTATACCTATCCAATGAAAGTTCACCACATGGAGAAGAGGAGCCTATCTCTAATTTCCAGGCTTCATTAACGTGTAAGGGTAGTACAGTATACCTAAACTTGTATAATGTTACCTCATCAACAACTTATCTCGACCCATATTCTACTGATACGATAAACATCAGAGCATACTTCAATGAAATAAGGGATAGAGCGAAGGAGTGTGGCTTTGAAAAAGTTGCCAGCTTCATTGAGGAAGTTGTCCGAGAAGGAAAAATTACATACATAGCTCATCCTTCACATGGTAAAATGGAAAAAGGAGGGAAGAGTTACTTACCTGTCGATTCTCTTTTAATAGAATTTGATGAGCGGTCAACTTTAGAAGTTGTCCAATAAGCCGGAAAAATAATCGAAAATAGCTTATGGTTTAAAGAGGGCAAAAAATCGAAAGCCTCGTCCGACAGGGCGGGGCTTTTCACATTCTTTCACTTGCGTTGTCGCTCTCTTTACTTTCCTGCCAAATGGAAGAAACCAAACTCCCCTGCGAAGCCAACAACTATGGCAGCTATTGCTTCGAGAACATCACCAGTGCTCCGGTCAACATTTATGTGGATGTCAATTTCAAAGTAAGCATCCGGTGAACCCCCGTCTTGCAATAGCAAAAAAGCCTGCTACCACATTTCCGGGGAGGCGGACAGGCTAAAGAATGATTTGATAACCTATATGAGCCAGAATGGCTACCTTTTTGATGATGTAACAGTTGTATTTAAGAACCAGTATAATGGCTATTATGGCATCGCCATTGAGGTAAAAGGGACAAACCTGGGTTTTGAAAAAACGGTGAGCGAATACGGCGCAAGTGAAATTGTAGGGACATTTAAGAAGAGCGGCCAACAGATTATACCTTGCCCGCCGCCCTCCGAGCCGCCGGCAGAACCCTGCACGGTGGAAGTGGCAGACTATGGGCTCATTTTCGACTGGTACGCCAACGCCTTTGTTCAAGGCATCTACGGCAATGGCGGCCAGTTGACAAACCGCCGGAGTCGGCCGGGCCTTCGCCCGCTGAAACGGCTTCGGCCCGCGGAGGCGGGTAAAAACTTGAAACCTGAAACTAGGAACCAGGAACAGCCCATCACCTCCCCCTCAGCCACTTCCTCACCCCCGGCACCAAAGCCGGCGTCTCTCTCTGATAAGCTTCGTAAACCGGGTTGCCCTTATACTTCCCCTCCAGCATCGGTACGCCCGATACGCGGGTGAGCAGCCAGGTGATGGTTATGGGGCTTAACAAACTAAGGTACCACTGGCCGTAGGGCAACATCAGCAGCCACAGGCCCCACCACAGTACGATCTCGCCAAAATAATTGGGGTGGCGGGACAGGCGCCACAGGCCCCCCATCATAAGCTGCCCCTTTTTTTCCGGCCGGGATTTGAAACGGGCCAGTTGCCAGTCGGCAATGGCCTCCCAGAGAAAGCCGAGCAGCCAAACTGCAATTCCGATCCATTGATACCACGCCAGCCCTGCCTCCGCCGGGCGTTGCATCAACGGCAGCGCCACGATCCACATGAAGAAGCCCTGCAATAAAAATACCTGCAGGTAGGACCGGGGAACCACCCATTTTCCCCATTCCTCGCGCCATTTGGCGTAGCGCCAGTCTTCCTTTTTTTCCCGATCCTTGCGTCGCCCGATATGCCCCGCCAGGCGCAGGCCCCAGATGCTCACCAGCACCGCGGGCAGCCAGCTTAAAGGATGGGGGTAATAAAGGTGTATCCACCAGGCCACCAGCACAAATCCCAGTCCCCAGCCGACATCGACGATGCTGTTGTCCCGCTTCCACAGGGCCAGCAGGAAGAGCAGGTTCATGTAAAGGAAAATGAGCAGGGCACTGTCTAAATAAGGGGAAAACATTGTTTACTATTTTTTTTGATAAAGGATGTTATTGATCCTGTTGATGTAGCATCAATAGTATCAGTGTAACGAGTATCGAAAGTATCAACAACCTCACCATTAGCTTTTGATTACCTCACCTCCCAGCCCATCAACCCACTAGTCTTTCCCGGCTTCAGTTGCACCATTGCCCGGATGGCCGTCGTTTCCACGGGCTCAAAGCGGGTATGGTTGAATTCGTGCCGGAGCATTTGTTGCTGCGGTCCGATTGCGCCATGTTCGGGGAAGTCATGTAGCGCAGGGCTTTCAAATCCGGCATCAGGCTGGCCGGCAAGGAATTGAATGCCGCTTCTTCACAGCGGTCTGCCCAGGCGGCATCACCGGTGATTTCCAGCAGCGCCTCGCAGGAGCGCATGAGCTCCACGATGCCGCAGGTTTCGATAGATTGCCGGGGGTCGGTATAGGCCGGGCTGCTGTTCTCGTCGCCGCACCACAGGCCGCCGGGTACTTGGCCGTACAGTTCTCCTATTTCTTTCAGATCGCGATAAGTGGCGGCCAGGTGCTGCGGATTACCGCTCTGCTGGTAATAAGTAGCCGGTTCCCGGAAGGCCTGGGCAAAGTTCACATTATGCCAGTCGGGAATCCCGCTGACGTAATCCGCTGTATTTCGGTGGATCTTTTCGGCCAGGGCCAGCAGGCTGGTATCGCCGGTATGATTATAAAGCCAGTATACGCCAGCCAGGTTTTCCCCGCCGCGGTGGTGTTGCCAGTAGGATTTGAGGAAGAGGCTGTCCGGAATGGTGTTTTGCCACTTGAAATAGCGAGTAAGCAGGCTGATCACCCGTTCGTCGCCCGTAGCTTCATAGTGGGTTCTCAGTACGTCTATCATAATCATGTTGGGCCAGAAATCAGGGATGCGTTCCACATCCGGGCCTCCGTAGTTGGCTGCTGTTCCGAAATAGCCGTTTCCCCGCTGCGAGGCCATGGCCGCTTCAATCCAAACCATCGCTTCCCTGATCATAGCGGAGGATTTGACACAGTTATTTGAACACTCCCCGTGGTGGCGGCCCTTGAAAAGCTGGCGCCCTTGTTTATCTGGACGGTCCGGTTTCGTCTTTTTGCTGCCGCTTTTATGGTTATTATGTTAGCCCTTGACAAAGTGGGGCAGGCGGTGCTGATCTTTGCTGCTATTGACGCTGCCGGCGCAAGCTGGACCTGGGTGTCTCTAAAAAAAGGCTTGTAACAATCTGGCGCTTAATACCGGCAATCCTCCGCCCGGTGTTTGACATAGTAGCTTTTATAATTCTTCGCTTTCGGGTCCATGCAGCCTTCCAGGTTGAGCAGTTCTACGGTTCGAAATTCCACGGGATGGCTTTCGCTTTGCAGGGAGATGGCGCCGCCAGTAAGCATCGTCCCATCAGGTTTGGCCGCGGGGTCGAAGCCATTGACAACGCCGCCACCGATCTGGGGTTTAGAGTAACTCAGCACCAATTCCCCTTCCACGAAGTGTTGAATAAGAGAATCACCGAGGGCCAGTACTTCCACCGTCACCCACTGATCGCCATCATAGGTTTTGGAACTGGAGCTTACGCAGTGGTCGGTGAACAATTGGCCGTCCATCACCACATGGGTGCCGGGGGTGCATAGATTTGCCGTCGGCCGTGGCCCATCCCCCGTACCGCCCAGGGTTTGTACTTCGATGGAAATGGGGAAATCCTGGTCTAACCCCATCGACTCGGCAGTTTGCCCGTAGATCATTATCCCGCTGTTGCGCAGGGCCCAACCAGGGCCGCCCGGCGCCTGCTCGCCGGTGAATCGGTAGGTGGTGCGCAAGCGGTAATAGGATAAGGGGCGCTCATAAAAGAGGTGGCCGAATTGATTGTCGAAAGCGGTGTATTGATCGTAGGATACTTTCAGGATGCCGTCTTCTACCCGAAAAGTATTGGCGAAGTTGTCGCCCAACGGATGCCCTTTGATCTTGGGCGTCCAGCCATCCAGGTTTTTACCGTTGAAAAGGGGCAACCATTCTTCCTGCTGTATTTGCGATGTAAGCTTGCTGGTGTTGCAGCCGGAGAAGAGGGTGGCAGACAGCAGCAGCAGAAAAAACAGATACTTTGTCATAAGTTGACTGAAAATTGGAAGGCAGGCATCCTCTACATTAAGATGCCTGCCTTTCAGGTGTTTCCTGTATTAATTACTGATAACGCGAAATTCTGTCCGGCGGTTCTTGGCGTGTTCTTCTTCAGAGCAAGGCACCCCGTCGATGCATTTATTCACGGGCTGAGACTCACCATATCCTCTGGCCACGAGTCGGCTACGGGCAATACCTTTGGAAACCAGATAGTTGACCACCGATTCGGCGCGGCGTTGCGAAAGCTCCATGTTATAGTCTTTAGAGGCCCGGGAATCGGTATGAGAGCTGATCTCCACGTTGATCAGTGGCTTGGCTTTCATTAACTTATAGATCTTGTCCTCCACCACTTTTTTGGAGGCTTCGGTCAGGCGGGCGCTGTTTAATTCGTAGTAGATGGGCAGGACATTGTAATCGGTCAAGTCGCATTCGATCTCTTCCCAAACGGTGAGCCCTCCTTTTTCCTTCAGCCGGCGGACCGTTTCAGTGGTGTAGACAGCGGGCACTTCAATCTCCTGGACAGTCGCGTCCTGTACCAGGGCCTTACGGGTATAAGTCTCATACACAGGTGGGATCTCGATCGTATCCACCCGCGCTTCGCTCGTTATCACCTGTTTGGTGATTGTGATTTTGCGGCCTTCGCTTTTTTTAGTTTCGACGGTAGCGTCACGGAGCAAAGTGTCTACGATAACCGACTTCTTTTCAGCTGGATATTTTACATAGCAAAGTACCATGCAGTCACGCTTGTCGGGTGACTTACAGTTTTCGGTGGACACCTGATACTCGTAGCGCGCATAGGCGGGGCGGACTTCAACTTCGGCAACGGAAACTGCAAATTGGGCTTCCTTTACGTCCAATTCATTGTAGGGTTCTTCAATGAGGAACTCTTCCACTACGTTTTTGTATTGGGCAGGGACATAGACGAATTTTTTGGTGCCCGGTTTGGTCAGCACTTCTACTTTTTCATCCTTATAAACCGCCGGAATGGCCACCAGCTTCTTGTGCGCGGGTTTTTCCAGTACTTTTACTTCTTCGTTTTCCCAAACGTCCGGGGTGACACAACGCACGTAACATTTACCTTCTTCCGGGTTTTCAGGCAGGCCCTGGCCAAAAAGGGCGAAGGCTGCCATACAGAGTGCGAAGGTTGAAATAATACTTCTCATAGGGTTTGTGTTAGAATAGTTTATCGTGATTAAATGTATGTCAAAAGAGAAAAAAGCTTCCGGCAAGTTCATTGGTGGAAACTGAAATACCGTTCTTGCAGGATGGGAAAAATATTGCAGTCGGGGAATTGGCTTGGGCAAAATAATAAAAATCTATTTTAAAATACTGCTTTTGGCTCATGAATAGAGCAAAACGCTTTTCGATGATCTTTGGGCTATGCCTGCTTTTTGGCGGCTGTAGCGCCGGGCAACAGTTGGTTTCCAACCCTGGCCCTCCATCCGGGTACCAATTGGATGAACGCCTGGAGCAGCTCCAGTTTACAGGATTGGATGGCCAGCCCTTCAACCTTAAGGCTTATGCCGGGAGGCCCGTATTTCTCAATTTCTGGGCCAGCTGGTGTGCGCCTTGTATCAGTGAAATGGGCTCCATTGCCGAGGTTTTTCAGCAATTTGGAGGTGAGGTGGCCTTCCTGGCCGTTAGTACGGATGATTTGTCCACTATTCAACAGTTTCAGGAAAAACACAGCTTCCTTTTTCCTTTCGCTCATCTGGAAGGGGACTATATCGATGCCTTTGTTATCAAGCTGCCGACGACGCTGCTCATCAGCCGGGAAGGAAAACTATTGTTCGAAGAAGAAGGCATGCGGATCTGGACGACCGAAGCACTAAGGCAAAAAGTGGAGGCGATTGCCAAATAGCAGTTTATCAATGGCAGCTTTATCCGAGGCCGGTTCCACAGCCCTAATCCGGCGTTTGTACTGGAAGTTTAGCCGAGGCACTGTCGATGATGGTCATTATATGGTGGAGTAGTAGCGATAGCTGATGGGCGCTATGCGAAATGGGTTGTGCAGAGCATTCCGCACAACCCATTTCAACTTATTTTACTATTTCATACCTTATTCCACGCGCTCATAGTACTCTTCGATCTTACCGGTTTCGTCCCCAACCGTCACCATAGCCTTTTGCTCGAACTTGTTGTCGGTAACCGTATAATCGTATGGAATCTCCATGCCTGCCATTTCCTTGTTCCAGCTGGCTAATATGATCTTTTCCGTGTATTTACCATCTTTGATCTCCCAGGTGCCGAAGACCATGCCCCGGTAGCGGCCTTCATCCGGCTGAAAGCTCATTACAAAAAAGTGAGTGGGGGTAATGAGCTTGTAGATCACATCGCCATTCTCAAGGGTTGTCGGCTCTGCAGCATCACCATAGGCGGCCAGATTGGAGCGCCACAGGCCACTGGGAGACCCTGCCGTTCCGGAGGTGTCGATGGAGAGGCCTACATATTCGTAGTCTTCCGCCAGCTGAAAATCGGGCTCCCCCTCTGTAGTAGAGGGCATGGAGCCCCGCTGTTCGAATTTTCCATCCTTTACCTGATAATTGAAGGTGTACGACACATCAATATTTGTGGAATCCCAGGTGGTGAACACAAGGTCTTCTGTGAGGGTATCTTTCACCGCTGTATAGGTGCCGCCGCCGGCCATGATCAGCGTATCGGCGGTGGCGTCATAGGCCAGGAAGCAAAAGTGCTGGCCCGTATAAAACTTGTACTGTACAAAATCCGGAGCGGTCATCGTGCTGGAGTCGGCAGGCAGGTAAGCTGTCATTTTCCAGGCGCCGGGCAGGGGGTTAATGAAGGCCTCTTCTTCTTGTTCGGGTGGGTTTTGATTGCAGGAAAAGAGAAAGATGAGGCAAAAAATTGCCAATAGAAAAGTTGGATTTTTCATCGCTTCAAATGGGTTTTAGTTAAAAATATGTTTTTCATCGAAAAGATAGCATTTCTTTTTTGATTACATGCAATAATTATTTGGTTTTCAGAAACTTGTGGTGCTGATCAAAATCAATGTCCCGGCTGATGATACTCATGGCGGGGATGGAGGTGGGGGGGTACATTGGGGGTGCTGGGGATGGAGGCGTTACAAGTTACAGGTTGAACCAGGAGAGAGAAACTTGTAAGAGGAGTCCTTTAGGCACGATAAACCAGGCTTCAACGCTATGCAGGAAAGCCGTTTCGATATTGATATTAACCAATCCCGCTTAAATGTGCTGGAAATCCTGCCAGGCTCATCGGAAGAGGTTCCGCTTGTTTTTCTGCATGATGCATTGGGGTCTGTTGCACAGTGGCGCAACTTTCCTCATACCCTGGCCGCGCTCACCGGTCGCCGGGCTATTGTGTATGACCGGCCTGGCCACGGAGGATCCTCCCCCTTTCTGGAAAAGAGAACGCAAGATTACCTGCAGCACGAAGCCTGGGAAGTACTGCCACAGCTATTAAATGCACTTTCCATTGAAAAACCAGTGCTCATCGGGCATAGCGATGGGGGCAGTATCGCCCTGCTCTACGCCACCCGCTTTCCGGCCACCGCGGTGATCACGGAAGCGGCGCATGTGTTTGTGGAAGATACTACCTTGGAAGGCATTCGGCAGGCGGTAGCCAACCGGAAAAAAATAGTGAAGCGCCTGCGTAAATACCACGGGGAGAAAGCAGATGTCCTGTTCGAGGCCTGGGCGGCCACCTGGCTGGATCCTGCCTATAAATACTGGGACATCCGGACTCTGCTGCCGGCAATTGCTTGCCCGGTGCTTGTTATTCAGGGCGCCGAAGATGCGTATGGCAGCGCAGCCCAGGTGCAGGCCATTGTTGCTGCTATTGAAACTTTGGCAACCCCCTTGCTGATCCCCGGCTGTGGCCACATACCCCATTGGGAAGCAGAAGAAACCCTGATGATCCAGATCCGAAAATTCCTTGGCCAGCCTGGCCCTAACCATAATAAAACCATACAGGATGAAACCTTTAAGCTACACCAGCGGCACGAGTGACAAGCCGCTAATCGGTAAAACTATTGGCCAACTCTTTGACGAGATTGTGGAGCAGTATCCGGATAATGAAGCATTAGTGTCCTGCCATCAGGATATCCATTGGACCTACCGGCAATTGAAAGAACAAGTGGACCGCTGCGCCTGCGCTCTGATGGCTATTGGGGTGGAGAAAGGCGTTCGTGTTGGCATCTGGTCACCCAACCGGGCAGAGTGGACAGTGGTGCAGTTGGCCACCGGCAAGATCGGGGCCATCCTGGTTAATATTAACCCTTCTTACCGCCTGCACGAACTGGAATATGCGCTCAACCAGTCTGGCTGCAGTTTGCTTATCACCGCCGACGAATTTAAGTATTCCAACTACACGCAAATGTTATATGATCTGGCGCCCGAGTTGGGAAAAAGCCATCCGGGCCGTCTTGTCGCGCAACGGTTGCCGGCGCTGCATTCGCTTATCCGCCTCAACCCCGAGCCCACCCCTGGCATGTGGACATGGGAGGAGTTCCTTTCCTTTGCCCCAAAGGTTTCGTCAGAACAACTGTCTGCAAGGCAGGCTTCCCTCGATTTCGACGAGCCTATCAATATACAATACACCAGCGGCACTACCGGCTTCCCCAAAGGGGCAACCCTCAGCCACCACAATATTCTCAATAATGGGTTCTTTGTTGCGGATATCCAGCACTTTACAGAGAAAGACCGGGTGGTTATCCCCGTGCCTCTCTACCACTGCTTCGGTATGGTATTGGGCAACCTGGGCTGCATTACCCATGGCGCCACTATGATCTACCCTTGCGAAGGATTCGACGCCGAAGCTGTGCTGCGGGCAGTGGAACAAGAACGCGCTACGGCCATTTACGGCGTGCCCACCATGTTTATTGCTGAACTGGAGCACCCCGATTTCTTTGACTTTGACCTCTCCAGCCTCCGCACCGGCATCATGGCTGGCGCCTCCTGCCCGGTTGAAGTCATGACCAAGGTCAAAACCCTCATGCATGCCGATGAAATGCAGATCGGTTACGGCATGACGGAGACCAGCCCGGTGAGCACTCAAACCCGAATTGGCACCCCACTGGAAAAACAGGTAGGCACGGTTGGGCTGGTCCACCCCCACCTTGAGATTAAGATTGTTTCTCCTGAAAACGGCCGTATTGTTCCTGTTGGGGAAAGAGGAGAGCTTTGCACCCGCGGCTATAGCGTAATGCTGGGTTATTGGAAAGACAAGGAAAAGACCCAAAAAGCCATCGACGACTGCGGCTGGATGCATAGCGGCGACCTGGCGACCATGGACGAGCAAGGCTATATCAACATCGTTGGCCGCATCAAGGACATGATCATCCGTGGCGGTGAGAATATCTACCCGCGTGAAATTGAGGAGTTCCTGTACACCCATCCGAAAATCAGTGATGTACAGGTCATCGGCGTGCCCGACGAAAAGTATGGCGAAGAAGTGATGGCCTGGATCAAACTAAAGGAAGGAGAAACAGCAACCGAAGAAGAGATCAAAGCCTACTGCAAAGGCAACATCGCCCACTATAAAATACCGCGTTACATCAGATTCACAGAAAGCTTCCCGATGACGGTCACCGGTAAGATCCGCAAGGTGGAAATGCGCGACATCAGCGTGCGCGAACTGGGACTGGAAAAGGCGGCGGAAATAAAGATGGCGTAGGCTTGGGAAAGCGGGGGAGTGTGGTTGAGCGGCCCTTCCCACCGCTGCGCCAATGGTGCCGTATCAGCACAGGCACGATGGAGGATACGGAGCGGTTCTGTCAGGCATTGAAAAAAGTGTAAAGCTCTTACTTGGCCTGTAACCAGCTTCTCCCATTCGCAATCGCAAACTCGATCAGGGTTTTACCCAGGATAATGCCCAGCACCAGGAACAGGTTGCCAACCCCCTCGGGGGCTTTAGGGGCGTAAGGGGTCAGGACGAACAGGATGATACAAGCCAGGGGCAAAGTATATACAAAAGTGCCTATGATAATACTGAAAGGGTGCGTTTCCCGGAATTTCCCCAGCAACAGGTAGTCCCTGGAAAATTCCAGCAGGTAGCTGGCAAAGAGGAAGGCTGTGCCCAACCGGATCCCGGTAAAATTGGATTTTACGCCCGAAAGCATATGCTCACTGAGGTCAAACCCGGAGATCGAATAGCCGATTACCAACATCAGCAGGGCGCCGTATAGCACGGCAAAAAATACTGCTGAGCCAAGCCGGGGGATCAATAACTCCAGATAAGGCCGGTTGCCGAGCGCCGTCAGGATGCGCAACAGGCCAAATACGCCCAGCGCTATCAATTCCATCCAGAAAAAATAGAGAATGCCGAACAGGTTCCATTTCAGCACCATTACCCCGCAAAGAGGGATTGTCAGGTTGATGAGCAACCAGATCCAGGAGCGCTGAGGAATTTGGATTTTTTCGGGCATTGTATTTGTTTTTTTTAATAGTTTTCTGAGCAGTATGCTGGAAAGGATGCTATGGATTTTTACCCTCAAAGGGGACATGTCCCTTCAAATGTACTCTTGAATCCCAAGAATCAATAGTGTTATTTATTCCAGGGCGTAGGATCAATTCCGCCCGCAAGAGGGGGATAAGTGTCCAATTAAATTAGCCGTTTTGTCAAAAGGCTGGAAAATTACCGGATTTTTTTCATCTTCATGTCAAAAGCCTATGGAAAAACCCAAGTCTTATTGTGAAGCTGTCGGCCAGATGGAAGCGGATAGCCTCCACCGCATTTATCATGACACCGCCTACGGCTTCCCCATCCACGACGACAACGAGTTGTTTGGCCGCCTGATCCTGGAGATCAACCAGGCGGGGCTGAGCTGGACGACCATCCTCAAAAAGCAGGATAATTTCCGCCAGGCCTACAGCCAGTTCGACATCGAGGCCATTGCTGGCTATGGTGAAAAAGACAGGGAACGCTTGTTGAACGATGCCGGTATCATCCGAAACCGGCTGAAGGTGGAAGCGGCTATCACCAATGCCCAAAAGATACTGGAACTGCGCCGGGAATACGGCTCTTTCAAAGCCTGGCTGGATGCGAACCATCCTAAAAGCAGGGATGCGTGGACCAAACTTTTCCGTAAAACCTTTCGCTTTACAGGTGGGGAGATTGTGAATGAGTTTTTGGTGAGTACAGGTTACTTACCCGGCGCTCACGAGGACAGCTGCCCTGTTCATCAGGAAGTGATCGCGCAAGGGCCAGCCTGGATGAAAAAGGCCGTAGAATCGTAACTCCCCATCTGGAGATTGGGTGCGCCTCACTCATCACGCAGGGCTTCCACCGGGTTGACGGCAGCAGCCCGCAGGCCGGGGATGAGCCCGGCTACCAGGCCGGATAGCGTCAAAACCAAAATGGCGGCTATAGCAGTGCGCAGGTTGATCTCCGGGTTGTAAAAAAATTCGGACTCCAGTCCAAAGTTCGTGACGGCATAATCGATAGCAGCTACGACTCCACAACCCACCGCCAGCCCGGCATAGCCCGCCAGTCCGGAAATGACCAGCGCTTCCTGCAGGATCATACTGATGATAGACCATGGCGTGGCGCCCAATGATTTTCGGATCCCGATCTCCTTGGTGCGCTCTTTCACAATGATCATCATAATGTTGCCTACCCCGACCATGCCTGCGATGATGGTGCCGATGGCCACCAGCCAGCTAAAACCGCGGATGCCGATGAACAAGCCTTGAACCTCTTTATATTCCTTTTCGACATTGGCAGTACCCAGCGCCCGTTCATCTTCCGGGGCAATAGTGTGGCGTTGCTTGAGCAGAGCGGCCACTTTTGTTTCAACCACTGCTGCCGGAACGCCCGGCTTGGGGATACAGGCAAAATAATCGATCTCTCCGGAGCGGTTGAAGGCCAACTGGGCTGCTGTAGCAGGAATGTGGATGGTCTGGAGGTCCTGAGTGCCCTCTTCTCCGCGCACCCGGCTTCGGAAAGTACCGACTACCCGGAAAGGCACCCCTTTGATCTCAATATACTGTCCGAGGGGGTCCGCTCCATTTTTAAAGAGCACTTCCTGTACCCGCAGGCCAATCACAGCCACCTTCCGCTTATCCAGGATATCGTTGGCATTGATAAACCGCCCCTGTTCAATGATCAACGGCTTTACCGACAGAAATTCCGGATAATCGCCATTAACGGGGAAACTAGCGCTTTCATCACCGTATTCAATGGTAAAACTACCAGGCACCTGTACTATTGGGGAGATTACCGCCAACTCCGGGATCTGCTCCCGCAACGCGTCCATGTCACTGTTTTTGAGCTGAATATTGCGGCCGGGCTGCAGGCCCTGGTAAGGAACGCTGGTGCGTTGGGTCCAGACGAAAACGGCGTTCTTGGCGATATCAAAATTCACAAATACGGCATTTTCCAGGCCACTGCCGGCGCCCATGAGAATGGCCAGCATAAAGATGCCCCAGAATACGCCAAAAGCAGTGAGCAGCGCCCGTAGGCGGTGCTGTCGAATACTTTGAAAAATTTCCTGCCATCGATCCTGGTCGAACATAGTATGGGTTTTTATCCGGTGTATCTCAATGCTTCTACCGGGGTGATCCGCGCTGCCCGCCGCGCTGGCACCAACCCGGCCAGTGCGCCGGCGGCCACGAGCAAAAGCATAGCGGAAAAGGCCACCGATAGGTTGACGCTGGGGTTGGTAAAATATTCTGACTCGGCCCCGGCTATAGACATGATACGGTTGAGCCCCGAGAGCAGCCCCACGCCGGCCAGCAGGCCAAAATAACCCGCTACACTGGTAATGAGGATGGCCTCCGTAATGATCATACTAACGATAGACCATGGCGTTGCGCCCAGCGCCTTTCGAATGCCGATCTCGCGGGTTCGGTCCCGTACAACGATGATCATGATGTTGCTGACGCCGACAATGCCGGCAATCAGGGTGCCGATGCCTACCAGCCAGACAAAAGATTTGATGCCGAAAAAGAGGCCCATTACCGAGCGGTAGTTTTCTTCCTGGTTGTGTGTCCAGAAGGCCTGGTTGTCATCGGGATGCACCATATGGCGTTGCTTCAGTACTGTCAGGATGTTTTGTTCCAGGACTTTGCCGGAGTAGCCTGCTTTGGTGGTAACGGCGAACAAGCGCACTGTACGCTCGGGATTATAGGTACGCTGAAAAGTGCTGAAAGGAATATAAATGCGTTCGGAAAACTGGCCGCCCCAGCCCTCGTCGTGGAACAGTCCTACCACTGTAAAAACACTTCCCTTGATCTGTATCTCCTTGCCGATGGGGCTCTCGCCCGGCTCGAACAGCACATTGGATACCCGGTCTCCAATGACGCAAACCTTGCGTGCTTCCAGGTTATCGTTGAAGTTGAGCTTGCGGCCCGCCAGATATTCCTGGTAAATCTTGATGCTGAAATAATCCTTACCGGTGCCCATCACCTGGAAAGGAGAAGATTTCTGTCCATGGATGATGTTGAAGTTGCCCATCAGCCAGTTTTCGGCGGCGATGTACTCCAGGCCTTCCACGTTGTCTTTGATGTAATTAAGGTCGGATTCCTTGAATTCTACCGTCCGTCCGGGTGGTAGGCCTTTGTAGGGGAGCGAAGTGCGGTCGGTGAAAAACCAGATGCTGTTGGTCGCATCCAGGATCATGTTGCTGACTACCCCGTTTTGCAGGCCCTGGCCGGCGCCCATCAGTAACACCAGCATAAGGATACCCCAGAATACGCCAAAGGCAGTGGCCAGGGTGCGCCATTTATTTTTGCGAATGGTTTCAAATATCTCCTGCCATTTATCGCGGTCGAACATCGTCGGGTAGTTTATAAAATAATGATGGAGGAAACCCGCCACCGGACTTCCTCCATCAAGTTACAAATTTGTCGTTGATATTGCAAAGGGTGGTTTTATGTTCAGAATTACTCCAGTGCATTGACCATTTGGATGATATCCTGAGTGGTGATGATGCCAACCAGGTGATCTTCCGCATTGACAACAGGCAGGCACCGGAATCGATTCTGAGAGAATAGCGCTACGGCTTTTTTGATGGGTTCGTCCTCGTGGATCGTTTCCACCTGCTTCACCATGATCTCTTTCACTTTGAAAGCCCGGAGTTTGGCCGCTTCCCGGAAACGGTCCGATTCGTGGGCCCCGAAGCTGCGCAACAGATATAGAAAATCGGACTTACTAACGATGCCAAGGACGGTCCCCTCCTCTTCCACGATAGGCACATGATGGATACGATGTTGTCGGAAAAGCTCGTCGAGTACCGAAGTGGCGTCATCGGGGCCGGCGATCTTGACATCAGTAGTCATAATGGTGGAAACAGATGCGTTGAGATCCATAGGGACTGTCTTTTGGGAGTGAAAAATGCAGGAAACACCGGCCCGGCAGAATTGCTCGGTGAGCAGCAGGCGTCAATTAAGCGGATTCATTTACGAGGTCGATGATATCATGTGTCGTGACAATACCGACGATCTTTTTGTCTGCGTTGATCACAGGAAGGCAACGAAAGCGATTTTGAGCCAGGAGTTCTACCGCCTTTTTAATGGGTTCATCTTCGCCGATCGTCTCTACTTGTTTCACCATGATCTCTTTCACTTTAAAAGCCCGGAGTTTAGCCTCTTCCCGGAACCGGTCCATTTCGTGAACGGTAAAACCGCGAAGCAGATATAGAAACTCGGACTTGCTGACGATGCCCACTACGGCTCCATCTTCTTCCGTAACTGGAACGTGATGAATACGGTGCTTTTTGAACAGTTCATCGAGCACAGCTACCGGGTCATCCGGCCCGGCAATCTTCAGGTCGGTAGACATTATTGTTGAAACAGGCGCTTGCAGGTTCATAAGTAGTCTTGTTTTGATCCCAGGATCAGTGATGGGAAGTAAAAATAAGATTTATTGTCGGGCAGGCAAGCTTACTTAGTGTAAAATATTCACTAAGGAAGCCGCCTATAAGTCATCCAACTGATACACTTTAATGAGGCGGATCAGTTTCTGAGCGTATTCCGGGTCGGTAGCGTATCCACTTTCCTGCAGGCCCATTGCCCAGCGGTAGTAGTTCCAGGAAGGATAGTTGAACAGGCCCTGATAATGAGTTCTTTTTTGGAGGAATTCCCCAAAATCCTGATAACTCTGCCGGATGAGTGGATATTTTCTAAAGCATTCATAGGATTCATAGGAAAAGCCATTTTCAAACTCTTGGGTGGTAATGCAATATTCCTGGCCACTCCAATCTTCCTTGATTTTCAGGCCAAAGTGGTTGTTGGCGTTTTGCGCCAGTTGGCTTCGCCCCCAATCACTTTCCAGCCCGGCCACGGCAAGGATAATGGGCAGGGGAATACCGGTTTGCTGGCTCAATTCAATGGATAGGTATTTGTATTTTTTGAGGTAGTTCTGGACATTTTCCGGACGGTGGGCAAGTGGCAAAGGAGTGTGGGTTTTACGCACAAATCCATAGATCGCCATAAAAGCAAGGAGGAATATCCAGAATTTTCCGAAGGGCCGGTTCATTACATATTTGTTTGGGAAAAAAAGTAGTCCGGTAAAGTTAGAGAAGGAGGATGAAAATACACAAAGCCCGGCAATTTATAAGCGGTTATTATCTCCGATAATATCCATGATCTGCTCTGCCAGGTCCGGGGAATGGATAGTGATGCTATCTCCGTCCACAACAATTTGTCCGGACTTCAGGTGGCCGCGGTTAAAATAGAGGTAGATCTTTTCTGCGGAGACTTTGTAGTTGTAAAACTCCCGCAGGGCTTTACGGTCGAAGCGGAACTCTTCGTCGAGCGCCAGGCCGTTGTCTTCGAGGTATTGTTGTACGGGCTTCTCTTCTCCGTAAAATTCCTTTTCAAAATGGCCGACATGGATCGTTTTCTGGGGGCTGTTCATGGCAAATTGCAGCACTTTTTCCCGGAATCGGCTCTCCTCCATGGGCTGGCCCGTTTCGGCTTCGGCAGGCAGCGGCAGTTCACTGGCCACCTGTAGGAAGGTGGTGGTCATCTCGCGGCTGCTTTCGGGCCGCTCCAACCCGATCCAGTGGATGAAATATTCGGAAATTTCCTTCTGGCTTTTCGCGTGTTTGATCAGTTCCACGCATCGTCCCTGCCCGCCATCGTACCGGTCGATATGGATACGGCAGGCCATAGCCAGTTTGTCGGTATTGAGATAGGTAATGGTATTTAATTCAAAAGCGCCCTCTGCGGTATTTTTTTGGAAAACCACACCCTCTGTATCCCGCACCAGAAAAATGCCCAGCATCCGATGGTCAAATTCCGAATAATCGGCGTACACCAGATAGCCGCCTTTGGCGCCTACCACCCCCTGCAGGGCCAATTGTAAGGCGCTCATCGTTTCCCTGGAAAATGCAATAAAGGCCTCTTCCGAAAGTTGCCCATCGAGTAAATGCTGAAAATATCCAGGGAACAGGGCGTCTTCCGGAGAACTCAGGTAGCCATTCAATACATCTTCCTTCTGAACCAGGGTTTGGTTGAGTTTATCCACCAGCGCCTCGGCCCTGTCGGAAGTAGGAATAGTCGAATCCGTAAGGAATAGCCGGGCATCAGCCGAGTCGGCCTCTTTTTCCAGTTCGTGGATGATAAGTTGATGAAGTAAAAGATCCATTGGGATTTGCTTTTAATTGGTGCAAAGCTAGGGTTATATTTAGCTATCCCCAAAACCCCAAACACACATAGAATAATAAAGAATAAAATTTTGTATTTTTTTTATGATTTAAAATATTAAGCCTATCTTCAATTCCGAACCCGAATTTTGACAGTTAAAGCTCTTGTCTTCAAGCAATTTGGGTAAGACAAAAAGCTACAAGCGTACACCTAAAACCATCCCCTCATGCCCAAGCTCCTTGTGGTGCCTATTCATTTGGATGCCCTGTTCCTCAGTGAGGACACCCTGATGACGGAATCAACTGCTGATTTTTCCCACCTTCCCTTTTTCAATGGAACCCGAGATGTCAATGCCGATATCGCGTACATCAGCGAGAATATCATCTCTCAACCTTTACAAAACCAGCATCAGCGCTACCGGGCTGGCATACACCTGCATTGGGCGCTGCCGGATGCCCTGACACATGGCAACCAGGCAGATGAAAGTGATCACCCCCGCGTGGAATTCCCCGCCGTCCCCGACCGATGGCTCGTCCTGCGTACCGGAGGAGGGCTGGATGAAAAAAAATGGCTGATTGAAAGTGACTACCTCTGGCCGGAAGAAAAGGAGATCGAAACCGGGATCAAAGAGAATGAGGTTGCGCTATACAACAACGACCTGAACATACTGCGGCTCGAACGTGAAATAGCCAAATTAATCAAGCAGGGTGTAGGAGGGAGAGATCTGTTCGATTATCAGAACGAATTGGCGGCAATACAGGATGCCAATGAAGCCATTCGCATGCTGGAACGGCAACAGAGCATCACCTACCCCCTCACCGGCCTTGGCAATAGTGGCTGGAACCAGCCCTTCCGCTACATGGGCCGGCAGGTGGAAATCCCTCAGGATGCCGATGCTGCCTGGACACCTCCCGCCTTCGGAAATACAGAAGGCTACCTCAGCAACCTGTCCGGCCAGCCGCTCACCGCGGTGGGCTACGGGGAGGCCACCTTCGCGGCTTTCTACCCCAACTGCCGCAGCGTATTTGGCTTCCATGATACAGAAATTACTTCCGAAATCAGTGATCCGGTGGTGTACCACCTGATAGGCTGGTACGAGGATGAGGCCACCGACTTCCTGAAAATACAAAGAGGTGAAAAACCCAATCTCAGCACCGCCGATAAGGAGGCGCTAGAACAGGCTACGGGCTGGGCGCTCCCGAATACGGCGCCGGAACAAATGGCTTGTTATTCCCGGCTGGAGATCGATCCTGCTGCGCTCTTCATTACAGATCCCGATGATCCGGGAAAGAAAATTGCCGAATCCCCCACCTTCTCAGATACAGCAGTCAGTGTTGCCAATACTGGCCACGAAGCCCTGGCCGCTTTTCTGGCTTATCAATTAAAACCGATAACAGGAATAGCTACCATTGACGGCGCCGAAACCATTGTCACCCCCGCTGATAAACGAGCGGTAGAGCAAGCCCTCAAAAAAGTAGAAGAGGAACTGGCCGATGCCCAGGAATTAGAAATACAAAGTCTCATTGATGAAAAAACAGATGAAAAGGATGCCCTGGAAGAAAAGCTGAATACCATCGAGAATGCCCTGCAGGCTTCGGAAGCCACCAACGGGCCGGAGCGGCGGGCCATAGAAGAACGCCTGGAAGCGCTCTTTTTCTCCGAACAGCTGCAGGGCCGCGAGCTCGATATTGGCCCCAAGTTCCGGGAAGCCCGCCACGAAGCCGGTTTTATCGCTGAGGAGACCGGTGAGCTTTGGGCCGTTCGCCTGGAAAGCCAGGCCAGCCCCGACGCGCAAAGCCAAAACCAGTCGGCATTGAATATGCCGCCCCTATCGACAGATTTAGCCGGCCAGCTCGATCTGGCCAATCGCCTGCAGCAGCAATACGACAACGCCCGTTTTCAACTGGACGCTCTGCGCGAGCAGCTTTTCGCCGACTGGTATAAATACATGATGTCCACCTACCCCCCTCAGGATAGCCGGGAGGATTATCCGGATATCGACGAACTGGAGTTTTTTATTAACAAAGAAGACATCACTCCGCTTAGGGATGGGATGCTCAATACTGGCCAGCTGGAACTTCAACAGGAAGAACGGGCAGATAGTGGCGCCACGCCAACAGGAGCTACTATTCGCCTCAACGCCCTGACCGATCCGCGCCTGCCCGCAGGCAGCACCCCGCCGGCCCTCGACTTCAGTCTGGCGCTCGAAGCCGTGGAGGATTTCGAGTTCGCCCTTTTCGAAGCGACTGACCGGTCCGAATTCGACCCTCAACGTGATGCCCTCGCCGCCCAGCTGGCCTTTCGTATCCGGGAGCTGCTCACTATGCTGGATACTGAAAACCAGAAGCTGGCTGATGAAAATATCCCTTCGAGGTATGTGTTGAAAAAGCTCATCGCCCCCCGATACTGGAAACCCCGCGAACCGGTCTTGCTGATTACCGGCGATATTGCTGAGCCGAGCAGGCGCTTCGGGCAGGATGGCCGGCTGCGCGGCGATGGCTTATTGGAATGCCTGGAAGGAACAATTGGCGCCGGCGATGGCTATATTAACGACCCAACGGCCCTGGCTAACCTGGTTGACGAAATCAGCGTCCCCGCTGACGAAGCCATCGGATTCCAAACGATGAGCCAGCAGCCCTGGAACCCCATGATGATGGAATGGGAGGTTGAAGCCTGCCCGCTGCAGGACGGCAGCAATTCCCGCGATGGTGATTACCAGGAGGATTACGCCATCCGCAATACCAGCCTTCAGCCTAATGCTGTAGACCTGGAAGTGCGGCCCGGGCAGTCGAGTGTGATCACCGGCCGCAATCCGAACATATACAATGGCCGCAGCCTGCTGACTGCTCAGGCTCAGAAAGGCATGGCCCAACGCATAAATGCCTATCTGGATGCTTTTCCCAATGACCCCAACCGGACAGCCCTGGAGGAAGCCAGAGACAAACTGGCTACGGTCAGCTCGCTCTCGCAGTCCCTTAGCGGCTTCAACCAGGCTTTGCTGATGCTGCGGGAATCCTTGCAATTGCCCGTTGCCGACCCCATTGGCTTTGCCAACTACCAGGGTTTTACCGATGAGGTAAAAAGCCTGTTGGGGGACAGTACCAGAAATGCCGCCCAGCCCCTGACCGACTTCATGCCTATCCGCAGCGGCAAGCTCCGGCTCAACCAACTGCGTATGGTGGACACTTTCGGGCAGTTTCGGCAGCTCGACTTCTTCGACCCAAAGAATGGCGCCGAGCTGTTCGGCACTACTCTGTCGCCGCTGGAGATAAGTGGGCTTTCCAGCGTTGTCGAAATTCCTTTGCCGATGCGTTTGGCTCAACCTGCCCGCCTCAACTTCCGCTGGCTGGCCGCAGAAGAGCAGGAGGTGGAGATGAACAGCACCAAAGACACGGCGCCCATCTGCGGCTGGGCGCTGGCCAACTTCCTCGACATCAGCCTGATGATCTATGACGCGCAGGGGCGCAACCTCGGCGCTATTGAGAATGAGCAGGATGGGAACCTGGCCCTATGGCGGGCGGCCCGGGGGGAGTCGGGGATCGATGATCCTGAAACGGCCGAGATCAATCCCCACCTCAAAAAGATGATCTCCTTCCTGCGGAGCCAGGGAGCCGGCTTCATCGAAGCCTTCCTCATCGATACCGACGGCGTGATGGACAGCATTGAGCCGGAAACCTCCGAACAGCAACAGGCCATCGCCCTGCTCATGGGCCGCCCTATGGCGTTGGTGCGCGCCAGCCTCGATCTGCAGCTTAAAGGTGTACCTGCTGTCCATCAAGGCTGGAATGCTTTCTACCGCGATCGAAAAGACGGCGACAGCCAGCGGGAAACAGACCTGTACACCAGTGTCCGGTACGCCATCCGCATCGGCGCCGAAGCGCAGTTCAACGATGGATTGGTAGGGTATTGGGTGGAAGCAGAGGACAGCGGGGATTACCGATACAGCGATCAACTTTATCTCAATGCGGCGGCGGCCTCCAGCAGCAGCCTGAAACCTCTTAATGATACTGCCGATTACACTGTGCCGCTCGAACAGTCGCTCGAAAGCGAGCCTGTCAAAGTGAGTATGCTCATGGACCCGCGCGCCAGCATTCACGCCTTCACGGGCATCCTGCCGGCTAAAGAGATCAGCATTCCGGAAGAGCAATACCTGGCCGCGCTTCAGGCTATCGATGTAACCTTCCTGACGGCGCCGGTGCTGACGCCCCCGGAACAGATTAGCGTGCCGCTGCCCAAAGAGGAAAACTTCGCCTGGAGCTGGATTGAACAGGAAGCGGCAGATCAATACCGGGAGATCCATTCCTTCCGCACTATCCGCCAGTCCGTTTTCACAGAACAACTGTCTCAAATGCTATGGAAGCAATTGAAACGGCAAGGATGGATAGTGGAAGATGCAGGTGTATTCACTCTGGCGGAAGTTAACAACCGCTCCCCATTGGGCGCCGAATTCGAACGGATCGAACCGGATCTGGACGAGCTGGTGAAGGCCCTGAGCCCTCTGACTTACGCCGGTTTCAGTACTGCCATCGCCGCTGATGATGGAATTGGCGGACGCCTGTGGGCATTCTTGCTGAATGCCGACACCAAATGGCTGGAAGCCCTGGATGGGGCGCCCGATGCTGCCCGAATTGTGGACCCCAAAGACCGCGCCACTACTTCCATCTGGGCGGAGACAGTAGGGGAGAAAGGAATGGAACTGCGCATCAATTTTATCCTGGACCACTACTATCAGGGCATTGAAACGCCCGGCGCCAGTGCAGCCTTCACCGGTCAGCGACAGTGGATACGCGAGGGCTGGCTCCGGCTGAAGCCGACGGAAAGCCAGTAACCGCTTTGGCCGCTGAACCATTCATTTGAACAAAAACCCAAAAAAGGAACTATGCCGACCACTCTTTTGGAACAAAACCTCGCTCTTTCCGGCTTTTACGAAGAGAACCCGCTGGATTTTAAACTCATCGACCCCGATGGCGAGGAATTACTGTACATCGTCAACAACAGCTTCCCCGGCACGACTCATTACCTACTCATCGAGAATAATACCGATGATGAGGTGGTCATTAAGGAACTCGTTAAGGAAACAGGAAGCTTTCTCGCAGATATCCGGCCTGGAAAAGATAATTACCACTTTGAGCTCCGCTTCCGCCCCGGCACCCTCTCGTTCGGCCATTTCGGCTGGATCACGGTCGGCAATGCCGACTGGCGCATCAAGCCCTGGCGCTGGGACGGCCAGGCGGCCATCGATGCAGGCATCGTTCCCGGCGCCATTTCCCTGTTCCTGCTCTATATAGATGGGCGGGAGCGGCTGGCCATTCCCCCGCTGGGCACTTTCATTCTACCCATTCAAAACGTCAAAGCCGGCCCCGATGGCGGCTCGCGCGGCTCGCGGGTAGAGCTGCATTATGAGATGGCGCCACTTGATCCAGTAACTGGTAAGCGTTTTATGCTGCCCCAGCCTACAGATCAGCCCGTACCTGCCGGAGCAACACTCCACCATCGCCAACAGCGCCTCAATGTGCTCAACAACCAGGGCGGCCGCAACCTGCCGATGGACGCCAGCTTCGTCAGCTCCAATACCATCATCAACAACGGGCGCACTACCAACGAGCTGGACTTGCAGGTGACCAACCTGCTGCGCAATGGCCAGATCTTTTTGAGGCGGCGCAATAGTGAAAGCCCCAGCAAATTTATCCTCTCCTTCAATACCAGCGAGCTGTCGGAAGCATGGGCCATTGCCGATTCCGACAACGTGGCCGCTTTTGATGTAGATATCGAAATGACGGGCGGCAGGAAGGTGCTCTGGCACGTTCAGAAACAGTTGCAGGGGCAATCTCCCCAGTGGATCTTCACCGTCAGCGAAGACACTATCCTGGATGCCGGGGAGCACTTTCTGTTGAAACTGAGCGGCATCATCAGTTCCATGCCTTCCGGCTTCACCAACCTCTACCTGGCTTACGAGAACATTGCCGGCTACTGGGACGGACAGTTTGTCGTGCCCATCGAGAAGTCACCGGTAAAATTCCAGGACGACATCAGTGAACAGGGCAACAACCGGCGGACGCTGGTGGGCATCGGTGTGGACAATCCCGATGCAGAATTGGAAGTCGATGGAAAGATCATTGCCAAGTCAATGGATGTGGAAGGCAAGCTCACCATTGATACCATCCGCTTCAACAATGAGTTGGCTGGTGATCAAATCACCATTGACGGTAAAGCGGGCAGCGTCGTATTCAATGACAAGTACACCATCATTGAATCGGAAGTAGCTGGTGAAAGCATTCTCCAGGTGGAAGGAAAAGATGGCATTGACAGTACCTCGGTACAGGTAAAAGGCAGCCTTTCCGCCGACAAAGCATTGAGCGCCGAAGATTCCGTCTCTATTGGCCCCTTCACCCTCCAGCCATCGGCCAATGAGGATGAATTGCAGATACAGAAAGCCGGCGCCAGCTTCGGCGGCATCATCCCCCGCGGCGGCATCATCATGTGGTCGGGAAAGGCGGGCGCCATTCCGGCGGGCTGGGCGCTCTGCGACGGCACAATGAAGAATGGCCTACTGACACCCGACCTGCGGGGGCGCTTTATCGTGGGACAGTCCAATGATGAGCCCGCCAATGGCAATACGGAAGCTAACCTGAATGATTACAAAACCCTGGATGTAGCGGCAGGAGAGCGTGAGGTAAAACTGGATATCACTGAAATGCCCTGGCACGACCATGGCTTTACTGACCCGGGGCATTCGCACACTTTTAATGATAAACATCGGGGAAGGGAGTCTTCTTCCGGAGGTGGGGCCGCTAACCAGGCCTCCGAAAGCCTGACCTCTTCTGCTAATACTACGAGCCCAAGTAGCTCTAACATCACCTTCAGCGGCGCCGGCGGCGATCCTGCTAATGGGAACAATACCGTTGCCCACGAGAACCGCCCGCCCTATTATGTGCTGGCGTTTATAATGAAGTTGTGATATATTCTTAAACTTTAAAAGGAGGAATTATGGCCTTTATTTTGGAAGCGTTTGATGGGGAAGGGCAACAAATTGCGGATCTCAGCTTTTTTCATAACCGAACACAATA
Source organism: Lewinellaceae bacterium (assembly GCA_020636215.1). Lineage (GTDB taxonomy): Bacteria > Bacteroidota > Bacteroidia > Chitinophagales > Saprospiraceae > JACJYE01. The sequence goes on along the minus strand of JACJYG010000008.1, from coordinate 370,288 downwards.
TTATTATCCGCTTTTAAACCGAGCCTTAAAAGCCTATAACAACAATGCGATACGCGATACGCAGAAGATCACCTCCTGGAATTTCAAAGCAACAGAAGACGGTATTGCGGCCATCAGCGGGCAGAACCAGCAGTTATACGAAGACCTGAGCAGCTGGGCATCCGAGTTTTCTGATGAATATCGCTTTCGGATCGTAGATGAGAGTGGAGAACTCCTGGAGACAGAGGAGGGTGAAACCTTTTTTGATGATATGATCCGCCTGACCTTTGACGATTTTAGGCTATTGACCAACAATGGCCCAGATAACCAAGAAGTACTACAAAGTCAAGCTTTCGAATTCGGAGGCAAATTCAAGATAATAAGCCGCGATGAGGTCTCGTCCAGAACGATCTACCTCCTTGAATCAGACCCAAAAGATTACCATTACGAGCCTCAAGGAGATAGGGTTATAAAAGTAAATTCCAAGCCAAGCCACCAATATTTGTATTTTGTAGATAATGCTGGGTCTATACAATTCAAAGAGGTAAGGACAAATCGAATTTACCGGGAATTACGTGGCGGGGGCGGCCAGATGCGAGCAGACCCCTTGACTGAAATAGAATACATCTGGGCTGGAAATGAGGCGGTTGGGCTAGCAATTGGCCTGAAAAAAAATGAAGGAGACGGCAGATACATACCCAATGTCAACGATTTGAATACCTTTCAGAGAAGTATTCCCGACGGTTATTACCTATGTCCAATCCCAATAGACCTCAGCCATATCCAAACCCTAAACCCTATGGGGAGCGATGTGTGGTACGCTCGTAAGTTTAAAGCGCAGTTGAATAAAAAAAGGAACCGGCCAAAGCCCGTCGAAGGAAATGTGGAACCACCTTTCACACCTAGCTTTTTCAATGGCCCTGATTTCGGGAACAACCGTCCTCTTGGGGAAATTAGCGGAGGAAATATAGATGATGTAACTGCTCAGAGATTCTTATTTCAACTTTGGAATGATAAGGTACTGTTGGGCAGGGCTGTACCTCCAAGGGAAGACGCCAGTAAGGTGATGGGGGGATACCTTCTCCTTTTTGACGAGCTGAAAAACAATTACAATTCCTGGATCGGAAGGGAGGAAAACAGTACCGGCCCTGTACCGGCAACCAAGTTTCTGGAATTCCTTCTCGATCCTCAACATGGATTAAACAGTTTTCAAAATGGAGAATGGCAGCAACACAAAATAGAACATTGGAATCAATATAATAGGACTCCTCCAATTGGTAGTACTTCCACTTTACGAACCGACCAGGAATGGTGCCATTTGGTGGGCCACGGAGATGGTGGGGTTGAACGGCCCGGTAATTTTGTAGCCGGAAGCAAACATTGTAATACCACACAGTTGGCCATAGAAACGGCCCAAAGAAGGAAAGAATTCAAAAACGAAGGGTTAAAAGTATCCGTTACTGCTTTTTTGTTTGAAAATATTTTTCCAAAGAAAAACCTCATTCGGGAAGAAGTCCTTCGCATAATCGAAGAAACGAAAACCCGTGGGGATCTCCCAAAAAAGAAAAACCGGAGTTCCCGTATCGACACGCTCATTGATAATTTAGAATTTGTTCGGCTATTAATTAGTCCCGAGAAAGACCTGGATCGAACTGAACAATACGAAATTGTCAATAAATATTTCACTATCCTCCCAGTAGCCCGTTTCGTTCGATACCGCATTTTCACAAGAACCGGCCGGCGCATTTTTGATCACACCTTTGACGCCCAGAGCGAAAGCTTCGATTACAATGAATTTAAGATCCTTGAAATAACGGCCGTACGCGCCATTTCAAAAGCCGTTAGCGGCGGAGATGACGCCTTCATCAAAATAATAGAAGAAAAACTGAGCTCCAAGGGATTGGATGCTGGTCAAATACAGAGGCTTCTGCAGCCTTCCGTCGGAGTCCAGACAAGAGGAGGGAACCGGAACCGATTTGGCATTTAACCCTAAAACCCACAACCACCCATGCTACAAGCCCTACAATCCAGGCTCCTGGCCATCGAAACGCCCTCCGGCGAAAAGAACCGGTACGAGATCACCGCCGCGGTGCTGCAGGCGCAGCATATCTCCGATAACTGGAGCCAGGCGATTGGCTTGGATGCCCTGGTAATGGATAATGCCGTGATGGTCATGCAGAGCAATCCCAGCTATCTGCTCCTGATCGGCGAGGTGACGTTCCTGAATGTCACCTTTGAGGCCAACCTGGCTTTTTATGAGGCCGGCTCCCCGGTGGCGCTGCAATGCCTGCTCCTGGCCAAGCCGGCCAGCGGCTGGACGATCCTGAAAAGTTTTCCGGAACTGCCTTCCTATTTCAATCTTTCAGCCGATAGTAGTCAGCCTTCTTTTTTCAACGACCTGGGCCTGAATACCCCTCGCCTGCTGGTTTCCAGCCAAAGTACGGAAGTTGCGGCGACTGCCACCAAAATAGACGCCATCCTCCAAAAGCTGGGGCATAAAACACAGCCCCTGCTCCAGCAGCAGGATCAGATCATCAGCGGGCTCAATTTCTTCGGGGAACTGACATTTGAAGGCGCGCTGGCCTTCATCAATCCCCTGGTTGAAGTCGCGGATTTAAAGTTCTTCAACGGATTCACCGAAGCGGTTGATGGAATCAATAGTATTCATCTTTTTGTTCCGGTAGAATCGGGTTTTGAAGTGGGGAGTTTCAAAGCGGAATTTCAGGGCTTTGAATTGTACACTACCACCACTTCCGGCATTCTGAGCAACAGCGGGTTGATTCTTTACGGTGGGGTTGAAGCAGGCGATATTCAGATCGATATTATTGGCGACATCCCCATTGGAGGCAGCCTGGCCAGCGTTACGGCCGAATTGCCCAACGGCCTTTCACTGGCCAACATCCTCAGCCTCGTTTCCCTGACCAATATGGACGAGATGGGTGATCTGTTGCCTATGCCGGTAGATATCCTTGCGAACATCAGCCTTAATAGTTTTTCAGTGGCTTTCTCCATCGCCAGCCCTGCTATCGAGTCGATCGAGTTTGAGATGGGGGTCAGCAATACCTATACTTTTATCGATGGGGTGATCGGGCTGGAAGGCCTCCGCTTCAGCGGCCTGCTGAACAAGCCTTTTGCAAGCGCCGCCCAGGGCAGAAGCGTACAATTCCAGATGCTTGCCATCTGGAAACTGGGCAATGCCAATATCTATACCTCCCTTCTGTTGCCCGATGGCGTTCTCACCGGCGCCCTTGGCCCGGAGGCGCCGCTCAACTTATCGCAACTGTTCAATAAGTTCTTCCCGGGCCTGTCCATCGACCACGACATACTGGTGTTGGATATGGAAGCCCAGGCTACCAAAGCCGGCGCCTACAGTCTGAGCATTGAAATGGCGGACCTTTGGCAGCTCGGTATTTCCGACAGCCTAAGCCTGGAGTTGGACCAGCTTACCCTTTCCATAGAAGGTGATAAAACCAATGGCGCCTCTGGCGAGATGCGGGCCGTGCTGGACGTTAGCGGCATCGGCCTCTTCATTTCCGCCGGTGTGCCCGAGGCGGGCGGAGGCTGGTTATTTGCCGGTGGTTCCGCTCCCGGCCAGGAACTCCCCATTGGCGACCTCATTGCTGACCTGGCAAACAAGTTTGGCGTCGACGATTCCATCCCGGAGCCGATCAAGGGCTTCACCATGCAGGATATCTTTGCCTCGTTCAATACCGGTACGAAAACTTTTATTTTCAGTTGCCAGGGCAATCTGCCGCTGGATGAGGATACCGTTCTGCAAGCCAATATTAATGTAGAGATTACTGCCGAGCCCGGCTCTAATCCGGCCACATACAGTAAGCGCTTTACCGGCCGTATCACTATCGATGAATACGAATTTGTGCTGCTCTTCAGCAGCGACAGCACCAAGAACATTCTGGCGGCCCTGCTGGACATTGAAGGCGATGCCGCCACGGTATCCGTTCGTGCGCTGATCAGCCAGCTGTCTTCTGATGCCGCCGATGCCATCCCGGACCTGTCGGTATCGCTCAACCAGGCGGCCCTCATCTATTCTTCTGTTCCGGCGCCGGCCGGTAGCGGGCAGCCCGCTGCCGGCAAGACCCTCTTCCTGGTGGGCCTGCGGATGGGTATGGACTTCAGCAACCTGCCCTTGGTCGGTTCTGTACTACCCGCCGACGCCAGCATCAGCCTGGATGAGGTGCGCATCATGTACTCCAAGGGCGGCATTACGGCCGCCGATGTCGGGGATACCCTCGATGCGGCAGGCGTATCCATCAGCCTGCCCGATACGGCGCTGTCCGACGGCGCCAACCTGGCCGGTACGATGGAGCTGGGAACCTTTCCCCTGAATTTCAACCTGCCGATGGAATCGGGTAATGGTACCAATGGTACAGGAAGTTCTTCTTCTGGCAGTAGCAGTGGCTCCGGGAGTAGTAGTTCGGGAACCGGTAACAGCGGTGCTTCCCGGCAGCTGCCCGCTCCCGAATCTCCCGGCAAATGGTTCAACGTAAACAAGCGGCTGGGGCCGTTTTATATGGCCCGTATCGGCGTCAACTTTGCCGATAGCAAGCTTTGGTTCATGGCGGATGCCGAGCTGGCCCTTGGGCCGCTCACCCTCAGCCTGATGGAACTGTCCTTCGGCTCCCCTATTGACCGCTTCGCGCCGGCCTTCAACCTGCGCGGATTTGGACTGCGTTATGCCAGCGGCCCGGTAGAGGTAGGCGGACTGTTCCTGCGCATCGACAACGATGCCGGGGTAGACCCGGGACTGGAAGTGAGCGACCGCTTTGGCGGAACGGCCGTCATCAAGGCCGGCAACCTCACCATTGCCGCCCTGGGTGAGTACGCTACTGTCAATGGGGAACCCTCCTTCTACATTTTTGCCTATCTGGGCTATCCGCTGGGCGGGCCGGCCTTCTTCTTTGTCGAAGGGCTGGCGGCCGGCTTTGGTTACAACCGTTCGGTGCGTATTCCCGATGTGAGCCGCATTGCCGAACACCCGATGATTATCGTCGCTACCGAGGGCATCGACAACCCGCTGGAGCTGGCTGGCCTGCTCATTAGTGGCAACCACATCCCCATCGACCTGGGCAAGATCTTCCTGGCGGTCGGCATTCGTTTTACCACTTTCAAGCTCATCGATTCTTTCATACTGGTGATCGCCACCTTCGGCGATTCCTTCCGGCTGGACATCATGGGGCGCTCCAAGCTGGTGCTGCCTACTGCTGACCCCAATGCTGCCAAAGCCATCACACCGCTGGCGGAGATCACCTTGCTGTTGCGCGGTACCTTCGCGCCCGCCGAGGGCTTCCTTGGTATACAGGCGCAGCTGAGTGAGGATTCCTACATCCTTTCCCGAGATTGTACGCTGCAGGGGGGCTTTGCTTTCTTCACCTGGTTTGACCCCAGCCCGCAGGCCGGCGATTTCGTGCTGACACTGGGCGGCTACCATCCCCGTTACCGCAAGCCGGCTCACTATCCGAACGTGCCGCGCCTCGGATTCAACTGGCAGGTGGCGCCCAAGTTTACGATTAAAGGGCGGATGTATATGGCCCTCACGCCAACCGCCGTTATGGCGGGCGGGCGGCTGGAGGCTGTCTGGAAGGACGGCTCCCTCAAAGCCTGGTTTATCATCGGGGCTGACTTCCTCATCTCCTGGAAGCCTTACTTCTACGATATACAGCTGTACGTCAGCATGGGGGTGTCCTTTACCATTTGGTTTTTTGGCAGGCACACCATTTCCATCGAGCTCGGCGCCGACCTGCATATCTGGGGGCCGGAGTTCTCGGGAGTGGCCCGCATCGACCTGTCCATTGTCAGCTTTACGGTTAGCTTCGGCCCGACCCCCTACGGCCTTCCGCAGCCGATCAGCTGGACGGAATTTAACGACTCCTTCTTGCCTGCCACCGGCCTGCTCACCCTGAGTATTGCCGATGGCCTGCTCAGTACCGCCGAGGAAGAAACCAGCGGGGCAGAAGTATGGGTGATCAACCCCAAAACTTTCCGCATGGATACCGACTCGGTGCTGCCCATCGAGCAGGGGTCGTACCGTTCCATCAACCCGTCCGGTAGTTCGGTAAGCCCGCTCTTCCGAAGCCGTAACACCCACTTCGGCATCAGCCCCATGGGCCTGAGCGCCGATAAGGTGAGGACGGAGGCCAGCCTGGCTATCTTCAACAATACTAATGATGATCAACGGCCGTACTTCCGGATCAAACCGATTTTTAAATCGATCCCACGGGCGCTTTGGGGCACGGTCCTTTCCGCTGGCCTGAATAAGGAAAAAGAGCTGGTCTACAACGTGCTCACTGGATTTACGGTTGTGTCCCGTCCGCCGGCGGAAGCCCCCGATGAGATGGCCTGGGCCTACAAGGAAGGCCTGGCCTTTAACGCCGAAGTAGAAGAAGGCCCCGATTTCGAATGGCAGGAACATGCTGGCGCAACAGCCGATGTCGATACCGCAGCCCTGCTGGCGGAACTCGGCCTGACAGATATCGGCTTTCAGGATGGCGGAGCCAATAAGGTAGCCTTCTTTGACCTGGCCGCTGCCCCGATCGAATTGTAAATATATTGAAACTAAAACCATGGAAAAGCGCATATACGTCAACTTCATCCAAAACCACCTGCCCCTGCTCAAGAGCGGCGAGTATAATGTCCAATTGAAATACGAGCAGGTACTGGTCGATGGCGCCGACCGAACGGGAGAAGCTCGTTTCACAGAGGTGTTAGATCAGAAGCTCTATGTAGCGGGCAAGCGGTATGTCCTGCCCACCTTCGAAATACAATCCGTCTTTCCGCCCAACGGCAGCAAGGCCGACTATTCCACCAAGGCGCCGCACATCATCCTCAAACGCAGCACTTTTGCCTGGGAACGATCGATCGACGGCACAGCGGCTGCCGATGCGCTGCCCTGGCTGGCCCTGCTGGTATTCGACCAGGAGGAGGCCCCTATGGCGAAGACCATCTCGCTGGAAAGTTTCAATACTTCTCGCAACAGTATGCACGTCCCCTCCCTGGAAGAGATCACCGATGCGGCCGACTTGCTGGAAGTCGGGGAAAGCAATGAAGACCAGGTGACGATTATCGATGTCCCTAAGGCAACCCTGGAAAAATTGATGCCTATGCGGGAAGACCTCGCCTATCTAGCCCATTGCCGCCGTGACCTGGAGGGAAAAGAGGTTACTATTGACGAACTCCGCGAAGTGATCCCCCAGAATGTCGGCATCGACGGAGATGCCCTTTGGACGAAACTAGTGGAACTGAGAATACTGCGCACGGTTGAAGACATAACCAACCCGCTTTTGTTTCGGCCTGCTGACCGGATCGACGATAAAGTATGGGCCGGCACAGCATTCGCGGGAAAAGAAGCCGCCGTGCGCGACATCCTGGAAGATCTCATCCTCGAGAAATTTGGCGATGCCGATGGGGAGCTGCCGCCGGAAGAGGGAGAATGGGCGGTGGTGGTGGGCAATCGCCTGCCAAAAGTCGAGGGCATGAGCACCGTGCACCTGGTTTCGCTGGAAAATTGCTTCCTCAACGGGGGGGAGTTCAACTACGGCGGCACCGCCAACGATGAACCGATCCGCCTGGTGAGCTTCCACAGCTGGGCTTTCGAGTCTGATCCGGAGAATCGGGATTTTACCACTATACTATCGAAGGTCAATGAAGCGACTTCCAGCAGCTTCATGCTGCGCCTGCCCAGCAATGGCAACACGCTGGCCAAGCCCTACCTTGATGCCGGTTATGTGCCCCTGCCCCACCACTTGCGCATTGGAGATAATACCGTTTCCTGGTACCGTGGCCCCCTTATCCCCGGTGAAGCTTCCGATAGCAGCGCCATTGACATACTTCCGGTGGAAACGGCCGACCGCTTGCTGATCTACGATTCAAAGAGCAAACTGTTCAATACCAGCTACGCTGCTGCCTGGACGTTGGGCCGACAGATGGCGCTACGCGACCGCAAGTTCTCACTTCAGCTTTACCACTGGAAAAATGCTGTCTCCCGAAAGGCAAAACAAAGAAATCAACAATCGGAAACCGGCCACCTCCCCACTGGCCAGCAACAGGAAGAAAACCGGCTTCGCCTTTTCCAGGCTAACGGCCACCATGATGAAATACTGGCTGTCGCCATATCGCCCAATGGACAGCTATTGGCCACTGCCTCAAAGGACACAACGGTTAGGCTTTGGAATGCCAATACCTATGCATGGCTGCATACCTTCATTGCTCATACTGATGCGGTCAATGCACTCGCCTTCTCACCCGACGGCCGGGAATTATTGACTGGTTCCGATGATAAAACGGCTATCCTGTGGGATGCCAACACTTTTGATTTAAAACGCCGAATGGAACACCCGCGAGCAGTGGAAGCTGTTGCTTTCACTGCCGACGGAACGCAGTTGCTCATCGGCGCCAGCACTTCGGCCAGCGAAGGCCAGCTGGCTATCTGGAATGCCGGCGATACTCCGACAATTGTTGACGCCCACACAGCGCCTATAACCGCTCTGGCCGTCTCCGCCGATGGGCGGTGGATCGCTACCGGAGCAGCTGACAAAAAGGTAATGCTTTGGGCGGTTTCCGACTTCAGTAAGACGGAAGAAGATGCCGATCTGGGCAGCCCTGTCAACAGCCTGGCCTTTGCGCCCGACAGCCTATCGCTGCTGGCCGGGTTGGATAACAATAGCAGTCAGATCCTTGGACTTGGCCTGGCCAGTACGGGTACCGTCGCCGGCCGTTTCGCTGCCTACTCGCCAGATGGTCAAAAAATAGCTGCAGCCCTTAATGATAATACGGCTACTATCTACGATGCTGTTACTCAATCGGCCATTTGGCAGTTAAGTGGGCATGCTGGCGCCATCAACAGCCTTAGTTTTTCGCCCGATAGCCAGAAAGTGGCCACCGGTTCCGCTGACAATACCGTCCGGGTTTATAAGGCCGGCAAAGGCAAACTGGACAAAATTATTGAAGGATATCATACCGATCCCGCCAAAGATGCCGCATTATCGAAAGACGGCAGTTTCCTGGTAACCGCTTCAGCGGACAACAGCCTGAAGGTTTGGGACAGGGCTACCCGCAAATTGCTGGCTACGCTCACGGATAATGCTTTGAATGCTGCTGTGAATGTCGTGGCCATCTCTCCCGATGGCCGATGGATCGTAGCCGGTTACGAAAACAAGGCCGTGGCGGTGTGGGATACCGAAGATTATACCTTGAACAAAAGGGATACTTCCCATCCGGATTCCATTACGGCTATCGCTTTTTCACCGGATGATACCCATTTCGCCACCGCCGATGAAAAGGGCAATGTGAAGGTATGGGAGAAAGTAATCATTAGCAATGAGCCGACTTTTGATGTGGCCCGCTCCCTGACTGGCCTGACTCAGGCGGTTGGCGCCCTTGCTTTCTCTGCTGACGGGCAATGGCTGGCTGGTGGCGGTGGAAGCGGTGTCAAACTTTGGAAAGTGAGTGATGGCAGTGACGGGCCGGAACGCAGCGGCCTGTCGGGGGCAATACTGTCTATCAGCTTTTCACCCGATGGTAAAAAGCTGGCCATGGGCCTGGACGCCCCCGATCATACGGCGGCCATCTGGCATAAGGATGGCGACAACGCTATTTCTGCCCTGACAGGCCACACTGCAGCCGTAACGGCTGTCACCTTTTCTCCCGACAAGCAGCGGGTACTCACTGCGGCTGAAGATGGTAGTGTCCGGATCTGGGATGCTATTAATGGGGCGCTACTTGGGGTTAACGAAGGTTATGGAGGCAAGCCGGTGGGTTTTTATGATTATGCCAAACAGCTGCTCAGCCTTTCCGATGCAGAAGGGGCCATCCTCTGGCAGGCGCCAACTGAGCGGGAAACAGAGATTATGGCCTGGCTCAATCGCCGGGAAATGTTGGAGGAAGTGCCGTTCCAGTACCTCATTCCTGATGAGCACCTATTGCCGGAAGAGTCGATCGGCTTTTTCCGCATCGACCCCTTCTGGGTCAAGTGCCTACAAGACGGCGCGCTCAGCCTGGGCGAATCGCCCAAGCCCTATCGCACTGATGGCAGTGGCCCCAGTTTGCAACTGAAGCCCATCTGGGCAAATCCGGTGGGCGCTATTTACGGTTTTCTGCTGCGGTCGGAAGCCGTTGCCGGCTTTCCGGAATTAGAAGTACTCGGCTATCGGGAAAAGATCACCGACGATGGAGAGGAAGCGGTTGGGATCCCTCCGATAAAAATGGAACGTTTATCAGATGAAGTGTTGATCTGTTTTTTTGAAGCCGGTTTGAAAATAGAGACGCTAGATCTATTTCTGCCGCCCACCGCTATCCATTTTGGCTTTAGAAAAGCTGGAAGCAACTATGAAAAAGACCTGGTGGATGTAACCGGAGAAGAAACGGGGGCTAAAGTAAGCCAAACGCCGGCGCAGTTATTCCGCGACAATACCGTCAAAAGAATAAACTTTAAAGGCCTGGCGGATGCATTAAGTGACGCCATTACGAATGACCCTAAGATGAGCGCCGCCGGCAAAATCGAGTTCGCCCATTTCACTTCTGCCGACCTGGCTATACAGATGATGGAAGGATCGCCCAAAGTGCGCATCCATTCCAAACCTTAAGACACCGGTTCAAATCGCGCCGTAAAATGCCGCAGGAAGGGTGGCTCGTAGGTAATGCGGTATCCATGCACCCGATCCCGCTCTTGTTCCAGTTCTCGGAAAGTTTCCACTACGTAGTCGATATGGCTTTGGGTGTACACCCGGCGGGGAATGGCAAGCCGAACCAGCTCCATCGCGGCGGGAATAAGTTTGCCATTTTCGTCATTTTTGCCAAACATCACCGAGCCGATCTCGCAGCAGCGGATTCCCGCCTTGAGATAGAGTTCACAGGCCAGTGCCTGGCCGGGGAATTCTTCGACCGGAATATGTGGATAGAAGGCTTTGGCGTCAATGTAAATGGCGTGCCCACCCGGAGGCCAGATGATCGGTACGCCAATATCGCGGAGGTGCTGGCCCAGGTAAGCTGTGCTTTTGATGCGGTATTCCAGATAGTCCGGGTCAAAGACCTCTTTCAGTCCAATGGCGATGGCCTCCATATCCCGGCCCGACAGCCCGCCGTAGGTGGCGTAACCTTCTGTGATGATGAGGACCGTTCGGCATTGCACCGCCAGGTCGAGGTCGTTCAGCGCCAAAAATCCGCCCATGTTGACCAGCCCATCCTTCTTAGCGCTCATGATACATCCATCGGCCAGGCGGAACATTTCCTGTGCAATTTCCCGATAGGACTTTGCCTGATACCCCTTTTCCCGGTGTTTTATAAAATAAGCATTCTCAGCGATACGGCAGGCATCGAGGATAAAACGGATACCGTGAGCCTTACAAATGTCGGAGATGGCCCGGGCATTGCCCATGCTCACCGGCTGGCCGCCGCCGGTGTTGTTGGTGACTGTGAGAATGACGGCTCCAACATTTTCCGGCCCATGCTGTTTGATGAGAGCTTCCAGTTTTTTTGTATCGAGGTTGCCTTTAAACGGATCGTATTCATCGCGGTGATGCGCAGCTTCGATGGGGATATCGATGGCCGTGGCGCCCGAAAATTCGATATTGGCCCGAGTAGTGTCGAAGTGGGTATTACTGATGAACACCTTGCCTTGCCCGCCGATACGGTTGTAGAGCAGGTGTTCGGCCGCCCGGCCCTGGTGGGTGGGCAGAATGAAAGCGCAGCCGGTCAGGTCCTTTATTTCGGATTCCATACGCAGCCAGCTTCGCGCGCCGGCGTAACTCTCATCGCCACGCATGATGCCACCCCATTGTTCGGCGCTCATCGCAGAAGTGCCGCTATCGGTTAACAAGTCGATAATGACTTCATCAGAGTGTAAAAGGAAAAGGTTATAATGCGCTTTTTCCAAAAAATCGCGGCGTTCATCATCCGATGACAGCCGAATTTGTTCTACTACTTTGATACGAAAGGGCTCGATCGTGATTTTCTGATGCATCGTTTCAATTTGGTTAATCTGAAAATAAGGCTTGGCCGGCAAAATAGAGAAGGGCAACGCCTTTTCTGATGAAATTTGTCACCCCTTCAGGAATTCCAGTTATTTTTGAAATATTTGAACCGCAATCCATGAATCACCTCCCTAAGCAGAGCGTAACTTTCTTCTTCGCGGATATCGAAGATTCTACGCAGCTCATCAAGCGGCTGGGCGAGGGCTATCCATATTTACTCGAAAAATACCATCAGTCCATTCGCAGTGCGTTGGAGAAACTTCATGGTGAAGAGATCGATACTGCGGGCGATGGTTTCTTTGCCGCTTTTCCCACCCCGGCTATGGCCATACATGGCGCAGTGATGGCGCAGTGGGCCTTTTACGCCCAACCCTGGGCCCGGAAAGCCGGCTTGAAGGTGCGCATCGGTATTCATTCCGGCGAGGCAGTGGCCGTACCTTCCGGCTATATTGGGCTGGAAGTCCATCGTGCTTCCAGGGTATGCAATGCTGCCCACGGGGGGCAGGTTTTGCTTTCGCAAGCTACCATTCAAAGCCTGAAGGGAACCTTTAATGAAGGGAGCCTCAGCTTTCAGGACCTTGGGGAGTTTATACTGCGCGGCTTCGAACAGCCCGAACGGCTTTATCAGTTGATTATTCCCGGCATACCTGTCAATTTTCCACCGCCTCGTACCGAAACGCCTTCTCCCAGTGTGGCCGTTCTGCCTTTTACTAATCTGAGTGGGAGTCCCGAACAGGATTATTTCGGAGATGGTATGGCCGAAGAGATTATTATTGCCCTAAACAAAGTACCGGGGCTGAGAGTCGTGGCCCGTTCTTCTTCCTTTGCGCTAAAAGGGCAGCCATTGAGCATCCGTGAATTGGGCAAACAACTGAGCGCCAAGGCTATCCTGGCAGGATCAGTCAAAAAAGCCAACGGGCAGGTTCGGGTATTGGCCGAACTGGTGGATAGCGAAACCGGCTATAACCTTTGGGCGGGGAAGTTTGAGCGAGAGCTTTCCGACCTCTTTACCGTGCAGGATGAAATCGCCCAAAACATTGCAACGGCCCTGAAAATCAAACTCATCTCAAAACGCGTTCGGGATATAAAAAGCCGCCATTCGAGCGATATTCATGCCTATGACCGCTACCTGAAAGGGCGGCAGTATTTCTATCAGTTCAGCCCGGAAAGCATACAGAAGGCCCTGCAACTCTTCCAGGAGGCCATCGAACAGGATGATGCTTATGCCCTTGCCTATTGTGGATTGGCCAACTGTTACGCCTATCTGTATATGTACGTCGATAACCTGGAAGAATACTTGCTGGCGGCCGGCCGGGCCAGCCGCCGGGCTATCGAGCTGGACCCGCTGCTCCCCGAGGCATTTGTTGCCTATGGCCATTCCCTGTCGCTGGAAAATCGATACGAGGAAGCGGAGGGTGCTTTTGAGCAAGCCCTTGAACTGGATCCCAAATTGTTTGAAGCCCGCTACCTCTTTGCCCGCTTGTATTACGCCCAGGGCAAGCTGGAGAAGGCCGCTTATTGGTTTGAAGAAGCCAACCGGGTGCGGCCGGAAGACTATCAGTCTCTTCTGCTCGCCGGGCACGTTTATGCTGGGCTGGGCAAAAAAGACAAGGCTATTGCCGCTCAACGCCGTGGCCTGGAAGTAGCGGAAAGCTGGCTGTTGCTCGATCCACTCGACCTTCGCGCCCTCTATCTTGGGGCCAATGGCCTGGCCAGCCTGGGTGAAAAAGGGAAGGCCCTTGAATGGTTGCAAAGGGCTTTGTCCCTTCGCCCCGACGATCCCATGCTGTTGTATAACGCTGGCTGTGTTTACGCCATCCTCGGCATGACAGAGGAAGCGCTTTCCTGCCTCGAACACGCCTATGAAGAAGGCATCACCCAATGGGGATGGTACGCTAACGACAGCAACCTTAAAGGCTTGCGAAAACACCCCCGCTTTCAGGCCCTCCTCCAAAAAATGTCTCCCTCTTAACTTATGGTGAGGTTTGAGATTAAGGCCGAGGATTAAGGGCATAAAGTGAGGGTTTCGAAAGTTCCCCGGTTCGGCTTGTCTAACCATCGCGGCCTTCGGGATCCTCAGCTTTAGCCTCAGCCTCAACTGGGTTAAATTCGCTGAAAAACAGGACCCCCAGATCAAACCTCACGGCCACTTACTGACTAAAATCAACACTGCCAGGTGATGATCCTCATCTAAGTAATGGGGTTCATTAGTTAACTTATGGGCCGTTCGACTTTTATCCGCTAACCAAATAAATCCAAATCCTTATGCTGATAGCAGACAAAAAAGCGGACCTGGCTGGGCCAGGCATCGGCAGTTACGAAGAAATAGAGCAAATATTACCAAGGGATTACCAATCCCTCCTCAGCCGAAAAGACACGCAACGCGCCATCCGGGCGGGCAAGCGCTTCATAGAAGACCACCTCTGTGAAGCCCTTAAGCTGATGATGGTGGAAGTTCCCCTCATCGTCGATAAGCATAGTGGCGTCAATGACTACCTCGACCGCGACGGCTCCCGCACCCCGGTTGAGTTTTTTATTTCCAACGACCGTGGCAAGAACCCGATTGAGGCGCAGGTCGTTCAGGCTGCTACCAAGTGGAAGCGGGTGGCGTTGAAACAATTCGAGATGCAGCCCGGCGAAGGCCTGCTAACCGATATGCGGGCCGTACGCAAAGACTACTTTCTCGACCATGATCACAGTGCTTACGTCGATCAATGGGATTGGGAACTGGCCATTACGGACAAAGAGCGCAACCTTGCTTTCCTGACCGACGTGGTAAAAAAGATATGGAAAGTGCTCAAGGATACGGAGACTTACCTGCTGAAGGAATTCCCGCAACTGAAAGACAAGCGATATCCTGAATTGCCCGAAGAACTTACCTTTATTCACGCCGAAGACTTGTTGGCCCGTTATCCAGACTTGCCCAGAAAGCAACGGGAAATGCGCATCCTGCAGGAATACCCCGCTGTTTTTATCTACGGTATCGGTTGGACGCTGGCAGACGGCTACCCCCACGAAATGCGCGCCCCTGACTACGACGATTGGGTCACGGAAACGATCTCCAAGGACGGACGCCCCATGCACGGCCTCAATGGGGATATTCTGGTTTGGAACCCGGTGACCAAGCGCCGCCACGAACTATCCTCAATGGGCGTGCGGGTGAATGCACAGACGCTGCGCCAGCAATTAGAGATCACAGGCCAGCTCGATTTCCTGAAGCTCCCCTATCACCAGGCAATCATCAACAAAGAGCTACCTCTGAGCATCGGTGGTGGCATCGGCCAGTCACGCGTCCTCATGCTGCTGCTGCGCAAAGCCCATATAGGCGAGGTGAGCGTAACGGTATGGCCAGAGAAACTGAAACAGATCTGCAGAGATAAAAATATTTTCGTCCTGGAATAAGTCGATGTACGAACCTGGAAGAGCTTGGGGATATACGATGCTTGCCCGGCTGCGGGAGCGGACGGGTACGATTCTGGGGTGGCCGGGGAGGAGTACGATGAATATCCTGGAGTTTACTCCTTCGGTGAGCTATGGAAGGCAACAATGAAAGCCATCATCATTCTGGTGGGGAGGCTGACAGTTGGGCCTAATTCATCGACGATAACCCAGTCGCGGGGATCGCCTTGCCATTGAGTATACATCTCGAAGTTGCCGGCATTGGAGCTACGCACGGACCATTCGTCAAAAGTATTGCCGTAACGGCAAAAGAGGGTGATGGTATGTTGCCCATCGGTGATGCGCCATTCCCGGAAATTATCATTCCAGACGGTGCGGGCGGAAACGATGACATTATCGCCCCGGGCTTCCCATTCGTTGGGGTTATTGTTCCATTTCAGGCGGATATTGCCGGTGAATTCGCCGAGGCGATACTGCCACTCCGTCCAGTCGTCCTGGCCTTGCCAGCGCTGGCGCAGCTCACCATCCTGTCCTTCTGTGTCGGTAAAGGCGATCCATTCGGAGAAGCTGTCATTCCAACGGGTAGCCAGGCCGGTGAGGCGCTGGGCGCTAGCGGGTTGAACGATGCAGAGAAAAAGGAAGAATAAAATGGAGATTTGCTTCATGACTAGAAGGCAGAAACGCAAAGAAAAGTACAAGACTTCCGATTTTCTCAAAATACCGGAAGTCTTGTATCGCCATTAAAACGGCAGGTCATCATCCGCCGCCGAGCTGGGCTCGTCAACAGCGGAAGGGAAAGAGCCGTCGCCTGTTTCGGCGGGAGGAGGCGCTGAGGCTGCATGGGCGCTCGCCTTCTCCAACCGCCAGGCATTGAGGTTAGTGAAGTATTTACCTTGCCATTCGCGGCCGCGCAGGTCGAAATGGACTTTCATCTCTTCTCCTTCTTCAAAGGGGTCAAGGAGGGCGCAGCGGTCTTGCACCAATTGGAATTTGACAAACTGCGGGTAGTTGCCGCTCATGACCTCGATCACGAACTCCCGCGCCTGAAAGGTACCGGTCTTGTTCTCGGTGTCGTATTTTTTGATCAGCTTTCCTTCTACTTCAAAAGACATAGGCTTGGTTTAATTTTTACAGCGAAAGGCCTCCAAAAATACAAAAAGGCCGGCGAAACTGAAAGCGGAGAAACGTTTATTCCCATTATTTTGCTTTCCGTTTAGAGGATAGGCAAATTAATGCCGCCTTTTCAGGCCATCCCGGGCACGGCTCCTAAGAGCAGAGCGTTTCTCCATTTATAAATTCCTCATGCTTCAAAAGTTCCTGGCACTCTTCCGTATCCATAAGCCGATAAATATCGGTCGGCATTTTACAAATGACGGCCTTGTGCCCTCTGACCGCGATCGGCGATTGGATGAGGAAGGGGTTGTGCCTTAGGATGTGTATCCAGCCTTCCTCATCGAAGTCGTGGCCTTTAATGTTTTCCTGGTAATAGGTGTCCGCTTTGTTGAGTAGTTCCTTTGGATGTACCCCCAGCGCTTTGAGGATTTCCTCCCAGCAGGTGTCATTCAGTGGAGCTTTATCGTAGGCATAAGCTTCCACAAAGGGCGCCAGGCTTTGAGCGTGGGCAACGGCCATCCTGTGAGACCTGATCTCCGGATTGTAAAAAATCCTGATTTCGCGAATATTAGCTTTCATGATCAAAGCTTTTGATTCACTATATAATTTACAAAAAAAACAGAATAAAAAGAAGTGATTAGGGTATGAAATTCAGGATTTTTAACACATTTATTACGCCTGCACGTAAACGGCAAATTTCTCCAAATAATATTCTTCTTTGAAGAATTCGGAGAGTTGGAATATTTCGGCATAGGAACCTCGAGCCAGGGCCTTTATCTCAGCCTTAATATCCCCTCCTTTAAGGGTTAACAGCCCGTTAGGCAGAGCGTGTTGTTGTTTCTTTTTGATCAGCGGGAAGCTCCACTCCACCAGCTTGTCGAGGCTAGCCACTGCGCGGCTAACGACAAAATCGAAGCGTTGTTTCACCTCTTCCGCCCTTATATGCTGGGCTTTCACGTTGGTTAGGCCAATGGCTTGGCTGATTTCTTCGACGACCAAAATTTTCTTTCGTGTACCATCAATCAGCGTGAATTGTGTTTCCGGAAATAGGATGGCCAGCGGAATGCCGGGAAGGCCGCCGCCGGTGCCCAGGTCCAAAATATCGGCTCCGGATTTGAAGGTGATCACCTTTGCCAGGGCCATGGAATGCAGGATATGATGGGCGTAAAGATTGTCAATATCTTTGCGGGAAATGACATTGATCTTATCGTTCCACTCCCGGAAGAGCGGCCCCAGTTGTGCAAACTGATCCCGTTGGGATTCCGTAAGTTTCGGGAAGTATTTCAGGATGATTTCCATGGGGGTCAGGCTATTTCAAATGCTTTCCAAACGGGGTCGTCGGCAGGCACAGGAGCTACGATCTCCTCCCATTCATTGGATACAGGGTGGCGAAAGCGGAGTTTCCAGGCGTGCAGATGGATGGAGCGGTCGGGGTTGCTTCGCCGGAAACCGTACTTAACGTCGCCTTTTATGGGCAGGCCGATGGCTGCCAGCTGGGCCCGTATCTGATGGTGGCGCCCACTTAGCAGTCGTACTTCCAATAGATGGTAACGTTCGATGCTGCGCAGATAGCGGTAGGAGAGTTCCGCCATTCGGGCGCCGGGTTTTTCCTCTTCAACCGTCGCCGTTCGGTTCAGGCGGCCATTTTTAAGGAGATAGTGCCGGAGGTGTCCTTCTTCCGGCTCAGGCTTTTCTCCAACAACGGCCAGATATACCTTTTCCACTTCCCGGTTTCGGAACTGTTCGTTCAGGCTGGCCAGCGCCCCCGGTGTTTTAGCAAACAGCGCGATGCCCGTGGCTGGCCGGTCGAGGCGATGGATAAGGTGCAATTTGGATTGGGCATAGATCTCTCCGAGGTTGATCAATGCTTTATCACCGGTTTTGTCTTCCTGCACCGGGATGCCCGCCGGCTTGTTGAAGGCAATGAGCTGGTTGTTTTTGTACAGCACCAGGCTTCCGATCTGGAAAGTGGGTTCCATATTCAATCTACTTCTTCGTAATCAATGTATTCCCCTTCATCGCGTTTCGCCTCCTGTTGCGGGGGCTCTTCCCGGCGGATGTGTTCCTGCCGGTTTTCCCTACCCCTTTCCAATGCAGAAGGGGTGAAAAGAAAGCGATAGAGCAAATAAACGATCAAAATGGTGAAAATCAGTTTCATAAGTTAACAGTTTGAAAGGGGGCCTGTGTAAAGCCCCCCGGCAGTTGGGCCGCTGCATAGTAAGCAAATAGCTTTTTATGATGCAATAATCGGCAATCTTTTTTCCAAATAGAAACAGAAAGCTGGCCGGACCGCTGGCAGTAGCAATAATTTTTTACTTTTGCAGTTCATGACTCGGGCGCCCCTGATTCTTGATATACAATGTGTTGAGGGGCATCCAACCTAAGTTAAACAACAGGAATACTCAATGGGATCAACGAAACGCTTACACATCATTGCCGGCTGGCTTGTTTTTGCCATTGCGCTCGTGGTTTATTTCTTCTCGGTAGAACCCACCGGTAGCCTTTGGGATTGTGGAGAATTCATCCTGGGAGCTTATAAACTCCAGGTGGTGCACCCCCCCGGCGCGCCCCTCTTCATGATCGTCGGGCGTATGTTCACGGCCGTTGCCGAGCTGGTTTCCAATAACCCTTCGGATATAGCCCTATCCGTCAACCTGATGTCGGCCGCCTGTACTGCTTTCGCCGCCATGTTCATTTGCTGGACGACCATCATCCTCGGTGAAATGGCTCTGGTGGGCCGCGAGGGCCAACTCGACAATGCCCAGAGCATCGCGACGGCTGGTGCTGGCCTGGTAGCCGGCCTGTCAACGGCCTTCGCTACTTCTGTTTGGTTCTCAGCAGTGGAAGGGGAAGTTTACGCAATGTCAACTTTCTTTACCACGCTGACCCTCTGGTCCATGATGAAGTGGTACCGTCTGCCGGACAATCAGCAGGCCGACCGTTGGTTGCTGTTTACGGTTTATGCCGCTGGACTGTCTATTGGTGTTCACCTTTTGAGTATCCTGACGTTTCCGGCGCTGGCCCTGTTCTATTACTTCAAGAAATACCACAAGCACAACTGGAGCGGTATCTTTATAGCTGGCTTTGCCGGCCTGGCGGCTATTGTGGGTATACAGGTGCTCATTATCGTAGGTATTCCCCGGTTGTGGGTAGCAATGGAGTTACTTACGGTCAATGGCATGGGGCTGCCGTTCAACTCTGGCCTATTGCCCACGCTGCTCATTGTAGGTGGGCTTATTTTCTTTGGATTGCGTTATGCGCACCAAAAAGGCAATCTGGCGCTCCAGTACCTGATATTGGGCGCTACGCTGGTCATAATTGGCTTCTCGACTATCGGCGTCATCGTCATTCGCGCCAATGCCAATCCGCCGATCAATATGAACGCTCCGAGCGACGCCATGCGGCTGCTCCCCTACCTCAACCGCGAACAATACGGCGAACGCGCGCTATTGCGCGGGCCGCACTTTGACGCGAAACCGATAGAAACCGAAACCAGTGACCGCTACGGCCGGGTAGGCGACCATTACGAAATTGTAGACCAGAAGATATCCTACGTATACCGGAATTCTGACAAGATGTTGTTCCCTCGTATGGGAGACTATACGCAGGGGCGCCCGGCTCTGTACAAACGCTGGATGGGCCTGAACCCCAATGCCCCCTTGCCGGCAGGCCGCCCCAATCAGCTGGATAATATTCAATTCCTATTCAGTTATCAGCTGGGTTGGATGTACTGGCGATATTTTATGTGGAACTTCTCCGGCCGCCAGAATGGCGAGCAGGGCTTCTACCCCTGGAATAAATCTGCGGGCCATTGGATTTCCGGCATTCCTTTCATCGACAACCTGCGGCTCTTCGATCAGAGTCATCTGGCTGAATCGATGAAAAATGACAAGGCCCGCAATAAGTATTATATGCTGCCCTTCCTGTTTGGCATTCTGGGCCTGTTCTTCCACTTCCGCCACCGCAGTTATAATGCGATTGGCTTACTCGCGCTATTTGTAATTACGGGTATCGGCATTATTATTTATTCCAACCAGCCACCCAATGAACCCCGCGAACGCGACTATGTATTGGTAGGGTCCATCTTTACCTATTGTATCTGGATCGGCATGGGGGTTTTGGCTGTATTCGAATTTTTGCGGTCGCGCCTCCGGCAAAGTGGGGTGGTGTCAGCTGTACTGGCTTCTCTGCTCGTGCTGAGCGCACCACTGCTGATGGGGACCCAAAATTTCGACGACCACAGCCGCATGCATCATACCGGCGCCCGCGATTATGCCTCCAATTTCCTGGAGAGCTGCGCACCCAACGCCATCATCTTTACCTATGGCGACAACGATACCTATCCGCTCTGGTATGCGCAGGAGGTGGAAGGTATTCGTACCGACGTTCGGGTCGTCAACCTCAGCCTCATTGCCGTCGATTGGTATATCGACCTGTTGCGGCGCAAGGTCAATGACTCGCCGCCCATCGAAATGTCTATCTCGCGCGATGCGCTGCGGGGGAAGAAACGCAATCAGTTGTTTTATTACAACCCTAGTGGGCAGGACCGCCCCACAACGCTGGATAATTTCATCCGATTTATCGGTGAAGACCACCCGCTGCCCATGTCTTCCGGGCGGGAACTGGAAAGCTATTATTCCACCAAGCAGGTTTTCATACCGGTCAACCGGGAAGCAGTATTGTCCAGTGGGGTAGTCGGCATAGAGGACACGGCCTCGATCGCGCAGGCCATTCCGCTGAACCTAAAAGACAACGATTACCTGATCAAGGATGAGATTGCCATTCTCGATATTCTGGCTTCTAACCTCTGGAAACGGCCTATTTACTTCGCGGTAACCTGCCGGCAGGAGAAACTTTTCGGCCTTGACGACTATATGCAACTGGAAGGCCTTGCCTTGCGCATCATTCCCGTCCGAACGCCAAGTGACCCTCAGTACGGCATCATTGGAAGTGGCCGGGTTAATGCGGATTCCGTCTACCATAATGTCATGGACAAGTTCCGCTGGGGAGGCTTTGATAAATATGATCTGTTTGTTGACCAGAGCTATGCCCCCAGTATTCAGAGCCATCAATTGAGCATGCGGCGGGCAGCTCTGGAATTCTTGAAAGAGGGAGACAAGGAGCGTGCCGTTCAAATGATCGACAAGTATTTCGAAGCGTTCCCGGAAATGAATTTCCCCTACGACTACCGGGCTTACTATATGATTTCTGTGTACCTGCAGGCCGACGCCTATGATAAGGCCAAGCCACATTTGGAGATATTGGCGAATGAAATGGCGGATCACCTGGCTTTCTACAACTCGCTGCCGGTTGATGTGCTGGAATCCAGCTATGAAACGGACTATCTGCTGGCGATGCGCACCAAGGATGACATCCTGCGCGCCGCCCGCCAGAATAAGGATGAGGAGTTTACCAAACAAATGGAGGAACTCTTTGCTCCCTTTGCCGTAGAGGATACCGAAACTACACCTTTGCAAGATGGAAATTAAAACCCTCGCCATAGGTTGTGACCACGCTGGCTTTCCCTACAAGGAAAGTATCATTGATTTACTGAGGTCCAGGGGTATTGAAGTGCTGGATTTTGGAACGAACTCTCCGGACTCCGTCGATTACGCGGATTTTGTGCATCCCGTAGCGGAACAGGTGGAAAAGGGCAGGGCGGAGCTCGGCATCGTCCTTTGTGGCAGTGGCAATGGCGTGGCAATGACAGCCAACAAGCATTCCGGTATCCGGGCGGCGGTTTGCTGGGATGAAGAACTGGCCCGCCTGGCCCGTAGCCATAACGACGCAAATGTACTTTCCCTGCCGGTGCGCTTTATTGCTGAAGATTTGGCGCTGGCCATTGTTGAAGCTTTCCTGGATGCGGAATTTGAAGGTGGCCGGCACGCCCGCCGAGTGGCAAAAATACCGCTGAAGTAGATGTAATAGTGTGTCAATTACAAGGGCCGCTCTGGTGAAGCACCAGAGCGGCTCTTGTATAAAATAAAGGGTAGAAGTTGCCTTCTACCCTGGTGGTGAGTTTTGGGCCGATTCTACCCCCCAAAAATGAACCGGGCCCACTCACTCCTTTGGAACCCCGTTACGGGAGCTCCTGTTATCTTGAAATGAAAGCGCTATTGCGCGAGCAACGCACCAACTACCCCCCAGTGTTGGCAACGCTGCTCACAACAATAGGCTTTTCAGAACCGCAAGGGCTCTGTATCTTAATGTAGCGCCATACACGCTGCAGAAGCATACCGCACATGATACAGTGCTGTAAATGCAGAGATGGCACACTACCGTCTTGTTCAAAAGATTTGGTACGTAGACAGGAAACTAAAAAGAAGTAATTAGTATCTCTCTCAAAAAGCTCTTAAGGAAAAGGGGAAGAACCCCTCATTTCAGCGTGCAAATTATAAATTTCTATCATAAATAACAACCAGTCAATAAAAAAACTCACATTCCTGTTTGAAAAGGCTAATTAGCGAAGCCTTGCGCATATTTCCAGCGTATGAGTAGTAGCCAATATGCCTGCTTGTACGCAGTTGTTATAACAAGGTTACGTCAATTTGTCAGTTTTTTTAGGATGGCACGTATTTGGTAGTAAACAAAAAACACGAAGCCGCTGATGGTTTCGGCGCCCAGGCTTGTCCTTCAGCCACTTAGGTTGCTTACGGCCTTCGCCTGGCCACCGAAAGCGGCACCATGTTTTTTGAGGAGTGGTAGTAAACAAAAAACACGAAGCCGCTGATGGTTTCGGCGCCCAGGCTTGTCCTTCAGCCACTTAGGTTGCTTACGGCCTTCGCCTGGCCACCGAAAGCGGCACCATGTTTTTTGAGGAGTGGTAGTAAACAAAAACACGAAGCCGCTGATGGTTTCGGCGCCCAGGCTTGTCCTTCAGCCACTTAGGTTGGTACCTTCGCAAAAACACCGAAAGCGGCACCATGTTTTTGAGGAGTGGTAGTAAACAAAAAACACGAAGCCGCTGATGGTTTCGGCGCCCAGGCTTGTCCTTCAGCCACTTATGCTGCTTACGGCCTTCGCCTGGCCACCGAAAGCGGCACCATGTTTTTTGAGGAGTGGTAGTAAACAAAAAACACGAAGCCGCTGATGGTTTCGGCGCCCAGGCTTGTCCTTCAGCCACTTAGGTTGCTTACGGCCTTCGCCTGGCCACCGAAAGCGGCACCTGATAGAAATAATTTCACAATAAATATTTGCAAAACACTAAATAATATGGCTATGCAGAAAGGTAACATATCCGTACAAACGGAGAATATCTTCCCCATCATTAAAAAATTCCTCTACTCCGACCACGAAATATTTTTGCGCGAGCTTATCTCCAACGCTGTTGATGCAACCGTTAAGCTCAAGGCCCTGGCTTCCCGGGGAGAAATAAAAGAAGACATCGGCGATCTCACGATCGAGATCCTGCTCGACAAGGAAAATAAAACGCTTACCGTTCGGGATAAGGGCATCGGCATGACCGAGGAGGAGGTGAAAAAATACCTCAACCAGGTGGCTTTCTCCAGTGCTCAGGAGTTTTTGGAAAAATATAAAAACGAAGCGGCTATCATCGGCAATTTCGGCCTGGGCTTCTACTCTTCCTTCATGGTCTCCGATAAAGTGGAAGCGGTGACTAAATCCTATCAGGACGCCCCCGGCGTGACCTGGGCCTGCGAAGGCGACCCGGAGTATACCCTTGCCGAAAATGACAAAACACAAAGGGGGACGGACATCGTGCTGTTCATCAACGAGGAGAACAAGGAGTTCCTGGAAGAACACCGCATTCAGCAACTCCTGGATAAGTACTGCAAGTTTCTCCCCATCCCCATTAAATTCGGTACCCATACCGAAACCGTCAGCGAAGGGGAAGGCGAGGAGAAGGTGGAAAAAGAAGTGGAGGTGGATAACATCATTAACAACACCAACCCCACCTGGCGCCGCCAGCCTGCGGAACTTACCGACGAGGACTATAAGGCCTTCTACAACGAACTGTATCCCTTCAGCACACCCCCATTGTTCTGGATACACCTCAACATCGATTATCCGTTCAACCTGACCGGTATTCTGTACTTCCCCAAGCTGGGCAACAATTTCGAAGTGCAGAAAAACAAGATCCAATTGTACAGCAACCAGGTCTACGTCACGGATAACGTGAAGGAAATCGTCCCTGAGTTCCTTACACTGTTGCACGGCGTGATCGACTCGCCCGACATCCCGCTGAACGTTTCCCGCAGTTATCTGCAGGGCGACAGCAACGTGCGTAAGATTACCGGCTACATCACCAAAAAGGTAGCAGACAAGCTGAGCGAGCTATTCAAGAAAGAGCGGGAAAACTTCGAGGCCAAGTGGAATGACCTGGGGGTTTTCATCAAGTACGGCCTGATTTCCGATGAGAAGTTTTACGAGCGGGCATTGCCTTTCACTCTGGTCCGCAACGTGGCCGGCGAGTATTTTCCTATAGAGGAATATAAGGAGAAGATCAAAGAAAACCAGACGGACAAATACGACAAGGTAGTGGCCCTGTACACTAATGATCCGGATGGCCACGACAGCTTCATCAAGGCCGCTACGGCCCGGGGGTACGATATCCTCGTTTTTGACACGGTCATCGATAACCATTTCATGCAGCAGCTGGAATACAAGATGGGCGGCATCACCTTCGTACGGGTCGACTCCGATACGGTCGATAATCTGGTGCAGAAGGATGAAAAGCAGGAGTCGGTACTCAGCGAAGAGCAGGAAAAAGAAGTAAAAACCCTATTTGACGAACTGGTAACCGATGGCGGCTCGGTCGTGGTAAAAGCCCTCTCGCCGGAAGATCTGCCTGTGACGATCACCCGGCCGGAATTCATGCGCCGCATGAAGGAGATGCAAATGATGCAGGGCATGCAGTTCGGCGAATTGCCCGACTCCTACAACGTCGTGGTCAACACCAACCACCCGCTTATCGCGAATAAGCTGGCCGGCGAGAAAAATAAAAAGAAGCGCGCCGCCACGGCTGAGTATCTCTACAAATTGGCCCTGCTCAACCAGAACATGCTTCGCGGCAGCAGCCTGACGGAGTTTATTAATAAGAGCCTGGAGTTCCTGAAGTAATCTGCAGCCTCGGAGGTTTTTACATAAACCTCCGAGGTTTACTCAGAGGCTACTCCAACTGCTTCATCAGTGCTGCTGCTGCTTCCCTGTATTCCGAATACTCATCGCCACGGATGGCCTGGAGTAATTGCCGGGTAGATTGTTGCTGGCCTTGCTTCAGGTAGGCCAGGGCGAGGTACCATTTGACCTGTCCGTTCCATTGCCGGTCTTTGCTTTCCAAAGGCAGAAGGTAAGCTTCCGCCTGTTGGGGCGCGCCGCTATGGAGGCAGGCGTTGGCGGCCAGTAAGGCGGCCTGTCCGTCATCGGGATTGGTAGACAGGTAGTTTTGGAAGTGGGGCAAGCTGGCGGTGAAGTCGGCGGCGGTGTAGAAGTCGAGTGCCGTTTTTAATTCGGGATTAACCGGAGGCTCGCCGGCGCTACGGAGGGTGATATATTGGTTGTCGAGGGGTTGAAAGTATTCTGCAAACAGGCGTTCGGGCAAGGACGTAGCCCAATAGCGGAAGCCGGCGTAGGCCAGTAGCAGGAGCAGTCCTACGGCAGCGGCACGGTTGATCCAGGCCATTTTGCGCAGCCGTGGCGCACGGCTGGCATAAGCCCTGTTATGGATAGATTCGAGTTCCTCCTCCACTTCCTCCATGTTCTGGCTTTGGGCCATGCCTTCCACAGCGGCGGAGCAGAGCGGACAGTCCAGCAGATGGTTCTCAATATCGTGCTGCTGCTGGCCACCGAGGTCGCCGCGCAAATACTGCATCAACTCCTGCCGGGTGAGGCAGCCGCGCTTTGCAAAGATTGCGTTCATAGTTTTGATTGTTCACTCTGTAATGGGCCGCCCAGTTCATTCTGCAGGCGCCGCTTGGCATTTTGGAGGTGGCTCTTCACTTGTTTGAGGGTAAACCCCGTAGCCGCTGCGATTTCCTGGTAGCTTTTTTTCTCCCGATAAAAAAGTTCGATACAGCGGCGTTGGCCCTCCTCCAGATTCGCCAGGGCGTTTTCCAGCAACTGGCCGGCATTAGGCTCTTCTACTTGATATAGACGCAGAAGGCCTCCATTTTCCATAACAGAAGCGGTACTTTTTTCAAAATTTTCCCAATCCTGTTGATACCGGCTGGTCCGCTCCTGTTCGCGCAGGCGCGAAAAGCACTCGTTGCGGGTGATGGCGTATACCCAGGTATTGAAGGCTTGTATCTCGGACTCACGGGCCTGTATCACGACCCGTTCAAAGATGTCCATCACCACATCACGCAACTCTTCCGCCGGCTTATTTTTCAGGATTTTTTTGCAGGCGCCGTAAACGAGGTGTATATAACGACTGAACAGCTCTGCGATAGCGCCTTCCTCCCCATGCCGCCGGTAATGATCGGCCAGGGCTTCGTCGGTGAAGCTGCTCCATTGAAGGTCGCGCCGGGGCTTGAGGAAGTTTCGCATCGCTGGGTTAAGCTGCTGAGCTTTCCAAAATAGAAAAAAAGTGGGAAGGGGGCAAAAACTCCTTGGGTAAATGAGGTGCAACTTTCAGACAGCATCTTTCTCTATAGCTCATATCCGGAAGGAAAGATGCTGTCTGAAGCATCTAAAACTTCACCGACTGCAACACATGGTCCAGTTGCATCATGAAATCCCGCTTATCCTCGCCGGGAGCGTGCAGGAAGCCGTCGATGAACAGCAGTTCGCTGGTGTTGGGGTTCAGGATGAAGTAGCTGACAAAAGCGCCGCCCATATAGTCGTTGACGATCTCCCAGATGCCCCGGGCGTCGAGGGCGTAGTAGCCGTTGATCTTGGTGGGATTAGACAGCACCGGAAGGTCAATGGCGTTCACCTGCATGTAGGTGTCGGGCAGGGTGGAGGATATGTATTGCTTGCCAATGGAATCGCGCAGTGCGAGCAGGTTCTCCTTGGTTAGTTGGGCCTGATCCGTGTATTTGATTTTTTTAAGCAGGATGTTGCTGCTGATATCGTCCGTTTCTTTGCGGATCCAGATGATGTTGCCGTCGTTGATGGCCAGGAAGTAATCGCTCGGCACTTTCAGGCTGACACCCATAGCGGTGCGAATCTCCTCTTCCAGTTTTTTATTCTCTCCATTCAGGTAAACGTAGGCGTCCAGTTTTTTGGAATCGAACTCGTATACCCGCTTCTTGACGGCGGGGAAGTTCTCCTTGAGAGCCTTAATCAACTCTTCCGTAGAGTAGCCGAACTGATAGATGACGAGTTGTCCCTTGGCCCACTTATCTCGGCCGGCGATGCTGTTGAAAGCCTTGTCTTCACGGGCGCGGCGGGCTTTTTCCTGCCCGATGTCCGCCAGGATCATCTTGGTGGTGGGGGAGTTGGTGTCTTCGAGGTTTCCGACGAACATATAGGTGCGCAGTTCCTTGCGGAGGCGCTCCTTTTCAAGGTCTTCGGGTGTAAATTGGCGCAGGTCAAAAACGGGCTCCGGCTGGGGCAAGAGCGGATAGGCCGAAGAATAGTAATAGCGAATGGTGTCACCCATCGGGCCATCCCACAAGTCCGTATCCATGATAACGACAATCTCGTTGAGGCTGCCGAATGCCGTGGGCACCGCCCGCAGTCCTCGCTGTACCTCCTCCGTGCAACTGCTCAGTAACAGGCTGAAAAGAAAGGAAAGGACAAGTATAAATTGAAAATGCTTTTTCATGAAACGTGTTGTTTTTTAAATATTGTCAAAGGGAGAAAAGCTCCCGGCCGCCTTTCTGCCTACCCATTAAACAGATGCAGTTTGGGGTTGTTTTGGCGTAAATTTACGCTACAAAGGCCAATACTGACGAAAAAAGCCGGAAGCATCGCGATGCTTCCGGCTTTTTTCGGAAAAATCCAATTCCCGCCGATTATTTTTTGACCACTACTCAGGGGGTTGTACGCCGACATTGCTCCAGCGCTTCCCGCAATTGATCGGGATGCTGGCTGCCGATAAATAACTGTTGCCCATCTTTGAGAGAAAGCAATAAGCCACGGCGGCCGCTGACGCTAAAACTGCGCTCTCCGGTGCCGATGCGCACCGACCAGCCGCTCAATTCGGCCGCAGCAGGGGTGTCGACCACCTGGCAATCTGCCACTTCCGACCACTTTACCTCGTGTTTGTGATAATGCCAGGGATAGAATTGATACCGGATCTTTTCATCATCGAATTTGACGATCAGCCGAATGCTGATGAAATAAACCAACGCGCCCCCGATGAGCACCAGGATCAACAGGTATTGCAGGATAAGGCTCGTCTGATCATAGGTGCTTTCACCGATCAGTTTGAACAGATGGTAAGTTGATCCGATCAGTAGGAATAGGAGCAGGGCGATGACTTCCCATCTCCGGAATCGTTGTACTTCTTTATAGCGGGCTTTGCTCATGGTTCGTTGCTTTACTTTTAATTTACACAAAGTTAACATTGGGTTAACATTGGTGCAACGAGTTGGACCAAAAAAAAGTTCCATTGTACAAAAAAAAGGGAAGGTTGTCAGCAACCTTCCCTTTTTTCCGGGCCTGCAGGGTATTCCTAGAACAAGCTTTCGATCACCTGCTCTTCGGTAACGCCCTCTGCTTCGGCTTTGTAGTTGCGCACGATGCGGTGGCGAAGCACATATTTGGCGATGGCCTGTACATCTTCGATATCGGGCGAGTACTTCCCGTGGATGGCGGCGTGGCACTTGGCGCCCAGCACCATATATTGAGAAGCGCGCGGGCCGGCGCCCCAGGAGATATAATTGTTAACTTTTTCGGTAGCCCGGTTGGTTTGCGGGCGCGTTTTGGTGGCCAGCGATACGGCGTATTCGAGCACATTGTCGGCAATAGGCACCTTGCGAATGAGTTGCTGGAAGGCCTTAATCTGATCGCCTGACAAGACGTGCTTCAGGTTAAAATCCTGGATAGTAGTCGTGCCTTTCACCACTTCGATCTCTTCCTCGTAAGAAGGGTAGTCGAGGGGGATGTTGAACATAAATCGGTCCAGCTGGGCTTCCGGCAGCGGGTAGGTGCCTTCCTGTTCAATGGGGTTTTGAGTAGCCAGTACGAAGAAAGGCGAAGGCAGGACATGCCGGACGCCACTGACCGTCACAGAGCGTTCCTGCATGGCTTCCAGCAGAGCGGCCTGTGTTTTGGGTGGCGTACGGTTGATTTCATCCGCCAGCACGATATTGGAGAACAGGGGCCCGCGGTTGAACTTGAAGTGGCGGTCTTCGCCGAGAATTTCCGAGCCGGTAATGTCGGACGGCATCAGGTCGGGAGTGAACTGAATACGCTTAAAGTCCAGATCCAGCACTTCTGCGATGGTGCTGACGAGCAGCGTTTTGGCCAGCCCTGGCACCCCAACCAGCAGGCTATGGCCGTTGCTGAACAGAGAAATGATCACCGCCCGGACCACTTCGTCCTGCCCGATGATGACTTTCCCGATTTCCTTGCGAAGCAAGTTATAAGCCTCTGCTAGTGCGTCAACCGCCTCAACATCCGATTTGAATTCCACTGTTTGATTTGCCATGGGTAAGTATTCGTTTTTTGGCTTTGCTCGCCAAGGTAATCCTTCACTTGAAAACGCGGCAAATATAAGCTTTGTTGCCGGGTTTTTCAGGCTTCGGCCCGTGCTAATAACATTTCCATAACACGTCCGACAGCGCATAGTTCTGTTTATGGTAGGAAAAATGCCACCATTCGGTAGAAGTAGGTTGGAACCCCCGTCGCATCAGCACTTCCCGCAGCAATTGCCGATGGGCCAGCACGGAGTCGGGCAGGTTGGTGTAGGAGGGGTGTGCTTCCGGGCCGAAGAAATCATAAGGGGTCCCCATTTCCAGTTCCTGCCCCCTGGCATCTGCGATGGTCAAGTCGACCGCAGCGCCACGGTTGTGCATAGAGCCTTTGCGCGGGTCGGACACATAGCGTGGGTCGGGCACTTTTTCCCATAGCTTCCACTGAATGGGGCGTGGGCGGTAGCAGTCCAGCATTTTTAACCCCAGGCCTTGTTTTTGCAGTTCCTGATGAGCCGCAACCACTGCTTTCGCCACTTCCGGGCGCAGGAAGCAGCGGCCGCAATCGTACATTTTTTCCTGTACAAAGTTATCGGTGGTGGCGTATTTCATGTCGATGAGGATGGAGGAGTCGAGCAGGGCGATGTCCGTCCATTGGGTGGTGTCGTAGTCGAGGCGGCTTTGCTGTACCGGTTTTGGTTCGATTTCAGTGGGCGAATTGTCGGTGGCCAACCCGACGGTATCTGTTTGAAGGCTGTCCGCCGGGGTAGGGCTGTGCTGCCGGGGCTGGGGGTGGTTGCAGTTAATGAGCAGGAGGCAGGATAGAAAGGCGAGGGCGTATTTCATTGCGGAATTTTTCAGAATTTTTGAGGCAGGGAAATTAGCAAATAAATTTCTGGGCAGAAAACGATGCCGCCCCTCTCTGTGCAGCGGCCAGCGTGCAATGTCCTCTGGCTGCCGCAGCTTTCCCAGAATGCCCTCCAAACATGAAAAAAAAGAGCGCTCTCGTTTCCTTTCCGCCAAACAGCTATGGACAATTGCAAACACTAAGTAGTGTTCAAAAAACAAGTTACTCCCGGGCCTTCAGTGGGCCTGCCCTGTGGGATATGATCCAGCAGAATTGCAGCGCGCAGTTTGGCGAGGTAGGCCCCAACCCTCTCGTATTTTTTCACCAACTCAATGGCTTTTTGAGCGCCCCCGCCGAGTCAATGAATCCCTGCCTGCAGGAAATCATCGAAGACAATGCGCTGAGCATTCTGTCTCAGGGCTTCGGGCTGAACTTGACAGAGCAGCAGCTGCACGAGATTTTTAGTATGGATTGTATTTATAGCGGGGATTTTGAGGAATGTGCGCTTGGGGAGTTGGTGGGATGGATAGGGCAATGGGTGGAGTACACCGACGAGCAGGAAGCCTGGATAAGGGCTTATCCCCATATCACTCCTGCTATCGTCAATTATATTTTGAATAATCAAAATAACCCGGCTCTTTCGGATATGCTCAACGAGGCATTCGAGTTTCTGGAGGAGAAGGGGTTTGACGAGGCATCCTACCAAGCGTTGGAAGCTATACTCTCGTTAGAAAGCAATGGTTTATTGGCAGGGCCATATACCGATTCGCAAAGAGACGCTGTCATAAATGCACATTTCCTCCTTGACCCAGTTCTATACGCTCAATATGTAATGCACTGTATCCTGCTCCGAGAAGAGTGGGAGAATGAACATCCCGGGCAGCAATGCAATGGGTTGTGCCAAACGGGTATTGCGTTGGAAGCATATTGGAAAACTGTCGGAGGAATAGTCCACACCGCTTTAGATGTTTGTGGATTGGCGCTGGAACCATGCGACTTGATTAACGGCGCCTTATATCTCATTGAGGGAGATGGCGTCAATGCTGGCTTGACCTTTGCCGCGGCCATTCCATTTGCAGGCTGGGTAGCTACCGGCGCCAAATATGCCAGAATAGCAGTAAAAATTGCCGATGATTCAGTAGTTGAATTCCTGGTAAAACTGAACTCAGCGGGAAAGATTACCTTTCCATTGCCTCAAGGGAAAACATTCCGGCAGATTGTGGGAGTGGCAAACGAACTGGATGAAGCACATCACCTGATTCCGCAGGCCTTGTGGAATCACGATTTAGTGCAATATGCTGCCAGTGCAAAGAGAAAGACCTTCCATATGAATCACCCCAAAAATGGGATGGCAGCTAAAAAATACAGAATTGATTATCAGCCGGATGGGATACATGCCAATCATCCCAACTATAATTCGCAGGTGAACCAGAAGGTGACAGATATAATTTATGATCTTGAGCAACAATATGGAGTTCCGCTTGAGCAGATTGATCCCAACGTTGTTTCGGAAAGGTTGATCGATTTCCAAAATTCCTTGAGAAGCCTGATAGAATCAAATCCTAATACAAAAATAAATGACTTGATCATTCCCTAAGTCATTTTTTTGAGTTCAAGAAGGCAGTTTAATATTTCTTGGAATTCATTAAACTGCCTTATCTTTTCTTTTACTTTTATTTCAAAAAAAACCATGGCTATATTTAAAATCCTGCCATCTGTCGACCCCAATGTCATAGGATACGTAGATACCAAATGGATTGACTGGATTGGGGATTATAATTATCTGGCGCCCTATTCTTACCGAAATATCCCTTTAAGTGGAGAGATTAAATTTGATCTCAAGTTTCCTATTTTTAAACTTCATAGTGCAGCAAAAAAAACGGACTTATTACAGAATAAATTCTCTAAAAGTAAACAGCGGGAAACATTATTGCTTAGCCCAAAAGCAAAAGCTTTATTTGAAAAGCATCATCTTGATAATACCCAATGGTATTCGGTTGAGGTTCTTCACATTCACCGACGGATGGAATATTTTATCCTCTACATGCCGAACGACCGTCAATCAGAACTAATTAACTGGAGCGCTTCTTCCTTTGCTGTCGTTCACCGCAAGGAATTCAACTATGAAGGAGGTGTAATGCGCCCTATAGAAATCGCCTCTTTATCATTGAACAGCTTCGAAGAATATCTATCTGAAATGAGGTCGCTGCGGGATACGGAGTACATAGTACGTTTAAAAAAAGCGGCGCTTGTGGATAATATTGAGTTTGACCTATTCAAAATGGGGGGGCCTCTCCGGGGCTTTTTCTGCTCCGTCCACCTGAAAACCGCTATCGAAGAAGCCGGGCTCACTGGCTTTCGCTTCGAACCGGTGCATGGATAAACAGTAACTTCTCATCACTGTATCATGAAAGCACTCCTCCCTTAATCCTAATCATTTGCTGCCTTCAACTCAGCTCTGCCCAGGTTGTTTTCGACAGCACACTGGCAGATACCTACCACGAAAAACTCCAGGGCATGCCGGACAACTACCGGGAAAGCATCTTGAAACTGGAAGAACAAATCCTGGCAGAAAACAATGGCGGACTGGTATTTTTCAACCTTATCGCCCTGGACACGCTGAACAAGGATAGCCTGCGGTTTGAAGAATCGCCATCGGTAAAAATAGCAGATTCCTGGGTTCGGGGCTTGAAAACAGCCGGGCAGAGGAAGCATCCGCTTTTGATGCTCCAGCCTCTTTTTATAGGAGGGCGGAAATCATGGGAGACACTTTAATCATCTACCACAGATATTTTTAACCGAACCATCACTCACCTGGTTTACGGAGATTCTGTAAAGGCTATATACACGGAGCGTTACGATGACGAGTACATCTTGAAACGGCAGGAAAGCGATGCGTTGGCCGATGAAATAACGGCGCCTATGAAAATCACAGCTTTCTCCCTGCATACGCCAGATTATCTCACCCAACCACTTCAATACGGCGCTGCCGAGCTGGAATCGGCGGCTTTTTTTGTCAAAGCGGGCCCGGAAAGCAATGCGTTGCTCCGGGTAAAATGGCGGTTCGGCTATGTTTTCAAAATACGGGTGCATTGAGCACTGACGATCTGCCGCAGGGCCAAAAACTACCCTCCAATACACAATTTCCCTTACTTTTGCCACGGATTTTCGGGATTGGCCGGATTGCCAGGGCGCTTTCGCTTTCTTCAATGTAAGCCTGGAGATATTAAGCAACAGCGCCGGGGCGATGATTGCCTGGATTATTAACGGATCAACCAGATATAGCCTTTAGAAAAACTTTGAACACCCGCA
This sequence comes from Lewinellaceae bacterium, assembly GCA_020636215.1. GTDB lineage: Bacteria > Bacteroidota > Bacteroidia > Chitinophagales > Saprospiraceae > JACJYE01. The sequence continues at coordinate 336,116 of JACJYG010000008.1, read as the reverse complement.
AACTGACATACCGCCACTGGCTTTACCTGGCAGCCCTGGTGCTGCTGGCGCCGGCCCTGCTGATCAACCTGGGCCTGATGACCTTTATCGACGATGAGGGCATCCGCTCGCTGGTGGCGCTGGAGATGAAATTTTCCGGCAACTACATCACGCCGACCATACACGGAGCTTACTATTACAATAAACCGCCGCTGTATAACTGGATATTGCTGCTCTTTTTCGAGTTGCAGGGCCAGGTGAACGAGTTCACCGCCCGCATTCCCACCGTGCTCTGCACCCTGGGCTATGCCGGGACGATCTTTTATTTCAGCCGCCGGCATTTCGATACCAAAACGGCCTTTCTGAACGCCATGTTTTACATCACCTGCGGCCGGGTGCTGTTCTGGGATTCCATGCTGGCCCTCATCGACACCTGTTTTTCATGGGTGGTCTTTACGAGTTTCATGGTAATCTACCATCAGTTTCAGAAAGAGAACTGGCTTAAGCTATTCCTGTTTTCCTATCTACTGGCGGCGGCGGGATTCCTGATGAAAGGGCTGCCGGCCGTTGTTTTCCAGGGCACCACCTTGCTGGTGTACTTTGCCTACCGGCGGCGTTTTTGGAAGCTGTTCTCCTGGCAGCACGTGTTGGGCGGCCTGCTTTTTGTGGCCATTGTCGGCGGGTATTATCTGGCCTACGATCAGTACAACAGCCTGGAGAACGTGTTTACCACCTTGTTTCGGGAGTCTTCCAAGCGGACCGTCACGCATTATGGCTTGTGGGAATCGATCGGGCACTTTTTTACTTTCCCCTTCGAGATGCTCTATCACTTCCTTCCCTGGTCGTTGATGATCCTCTATTTTATTCGGAAAGACATTGTATCCTTCATTCGCAAAGACAGCTTTATAACCTTCAACCTGATCGCTTTTTTATCCAATATTCTGGTATACTGGGCATCGCCGGAGGTATACCCGCGATACCTGCTCATGCTGGCGCCGCTAATCTTTTCGGCCTATCTCTATTTGCATGCCGATCATGAACAAGGCCGCACCTGGCAATACCGCGTCATTACAGGTTTCCTCCTGGCGTTTTGCATCGTCTCCACCCTTGGCGCCTTTGCTCCCCTCTTTTTCGGCCGGCTGCAGGTGGTTCCCTATGCCGTAGCCAAATCGTTGGGACTGGGGCTAGCCATGGGCGGGCTCACCTACCTCTACTGGCGCCTTCGGGAAGAACGGCTGCTGGTGATGATTCTGGTGTTGCTGGTGTTCCGCATTGGCTTCAACTGGTTTGTGTTGCCCGACCGCAACGCCCATGATTTTGGCGACGAGTGCCGGCAGTCGACCATACAGGCGGCCCGGCAGTTTAAAAAAGAGAAACTTTTTGTATACAAGGATACCGAAGTGCAAACCACGAATTCCTTTTACCTAACCAACGAGCGGGGCGCTATTGTGCCGCGCCAATTCAATGACTTTGACACCACTGCTCTTTACATCATCAGCCCGGGTAGTTACCCCGATGTCGAGTACGAAAAATGGGGGGATTTTCGCCTGCGCCATGATACCCTCACTTACGATATCGGTAAGTTGAAGTCAACAAAAGAATAAGTCTATGCCCCTGAAATTATCCGTAGTTGTCACCGTATACAACGAAGAGCTGAACATCAAGCCGCTCTTCGAGCGCATCACCCGGGCCCTCGACGGCATGGACTACGAGGTTGTCTACGTCGATGATGGCAGCCGCGACAACACCCTTAAAGAGCTGTACAGCATTCAGCACCCCCGATTGAAAGTAGTGGAGTTTCGCAAAAACTACGGCCAGAGCCTGGCCCTTATGGCGGGTATCGAACACGCGGAGGGCGAGTTTATCGCCACCATGGACGGCGACCTGCAGAACGACCCTTCTGACATCCCCGCTATGCTGAAGCTGGCGGAAGAAGGCGGCTTTGATATGGTGGCCGGCGAACGCGCCAACCGCAAGGACGGCATGGTCCTGCGCAAGATCCCGAGCTGGATCGCCAACTACATCATCCGCCACGCTTCGGGCGTTCATCTGAAGGACTACGGCTGCGCCCTGCGCGTCATCCGGGCAGAGATCGCCAAAGATATGGGTATCTACGGTGAGCTGCACCGCTTCATACCCGTGCTGGCCTATCAGGAAGGGGCCCGCATCACACAGATTCCGGTCAAACACCATGCCCGGGAGTTTGGTAAGTCCAAATACGGCCTCAACCGGACCTTCAAAGTGATCAGTGACCTCTTGCTCATGCTTTTCTTCAAGAAGTACATGCAGCGGCCGATGCACCTGTTCGGCAACACTGGAGTATTCCTCTTCGGCATTGGCGCATTGATCAATCTCTACCTCGTCGTACTAAAGCTTTTAGGCCATGATATCTGGGGTAAACCCCTGCTCATCCTGGGGCTGATGCTGGTCATTGCCGGCATCCAGCTGGTTACGGTCGGTATCATCATCGAGATACAGATGCGGACGTATTTTGAGTCGCAACAAAAGCGGCCGTACAAGGTTAGGAAGGTGACGGGCGGCCGGGATATCTGAAGGTCGAAAGGTCTGGAGGTCTGAAGGTCAGAAGGTCTGGAGGTCAAAAGGTCTGGACGTCTGGACGTCTGGAGGTCAGAAGGTCGAAAGGTCTGGAGGTCTGGAGGTCGAAAGGTCAGAAGGTCTGGAGGTCTGGAGGTCGAAAGGTCTGGAGGTCAATGCGTTGGAATGCCATAAGGCCAGCGCATCGGGACGGGGGGGGGCAAATGTCTTGCCGGCCGATAGGCTAACAGCTTTTAAGCCTGCCAAGCATTCGACGATCAGAGGGCAAAATTGGTAGAGATTTGTTGATGATCAGGAGAGAGGATGTTAATTATGTTATTCGCTAACTGACCTCACATTAGTATGGTAAAAGACTTACTTTCTCACGGGTTGAAATCGCAAACGCGCTCGTCCTTCTGGCAGCGCAACCTGGCCGTCAATATTCTGTTGGGCTTGTTTGCAGCCTATTTGATGTTAAACTTCCTGGTGTTGGGGTATTTTCTTGATAAGATTCTAGGGGAATTATTTCCCGAGGCATCTCCACTGGCGAAGTTTAATGAATTACTGCTCTACACCGCCTTGTTCGGCCTGGCCTTCCGCTTTCTCCTACAGGCCTTTCCATTATTGGATATACAAGGGTACCTGTTGTTGCCGGTTCGGAAAAGCCGCTTGTATCATTACCTGCTGGTAAAGTCGGTCTTTAATATTTTCAATTTGCTGCCCTTATTTTTCGTCATACCCTTTGCGGCAAAGGTTGTATTTCCGCAGGAAGGCGCCGCAGCCGGATGGGCCTGGGTTGGCTTATTGTCGTTGATCATACTCTTCAATAATTTTATAGGGTTTTATCTGAAGCGTCAGTTCAGCGCCCGGCCATTGGTGGTGTTTATTGTGATTGCCTTTCTGGCAGCCTTGGCAATACTCGACTGGAAAGCCGTTTTCCCTTTGTCCGAATATTTTGGGAAAGCAGTAAGTGCCGTATTGCAACAGCCTGCATGGCTGATTATTCCGCTGGGGATGGTGCTCGGCGCCTATTGGATGATGTACCGGCTACTGCACCACTTCACCTATTTGGATGCCCTTTCGGGGCAGCAGGAAGCAGCCCAGTCGACACAAGGCTTTGTGGCATTGGATCGGTTTGGGCGGGTGGGGAGCTATCTGCAACTGGAGTTGAAACAGATCTGGCGCAACAAGCGGCCGCGCACGATGCTGCTGATGAGCATTCTGGTGTTGTTCTATCCATTAATGGCGGTTGAGGAACTCGGGGAGGGTAAAGTTGGCATGACTTTACTGATGGTGTCGATGGCTGTCGTATTCCCCATGGCTTCCTATGGCCAATTTCTGATCTCCTGGGAAAGCCAGTATTTCAACCTGCTATTGGCCCGGCCCGTGCTCAGCCGGGAATACCTGGAAGCCAAATATTACCTCTTTATGGCTTTTATTTGCACGACTACCGTGGTTTGCCTGTTACTGGGGCTGTTGGATTATAGATTCATTCCGCTAGTACTGGCTTCCGGCCTTTTTAGTATTGGAGTCACGGCTTTCATTATTTTGTTCCTGGCTACGTATAACACGCGCCCGGTTGATCCCGGAAAAGGTGCAATAATGAACTGGGAGGGCATTGGCGCCTCACAATTTATCCTGCTGATCCCTGTTTTTTTGCTGCCGATGTTGCTCTACTGGCTCCTGTCTCTGGCCGCCGGGCCCAACGTTGCTCTCGGAGGCCTCGCTTTATTGGGGATGGGCGGCCTCGCGATGAAAAACCGAATCCTGTCGCTTGTTCAAAAACAGTTTGAGCGGCGCAAACATATTTTAGCCATCAGCTTTAAACAGAAATAAACGATGATTGAAGTTCGGAACCTCACGAAGCAATATGGACGGGCTGTCGTACTTGACGTCCCGGCACTGGAGATACCCGCCGGCCAGCGTTTCGGTTTGGTGGGCAACAACGGCGCTGGAAAGACAACGCTGTTCAGCCTGCTGCTCGACCTCATCCAGGCTACCGGCGGCGAAGTATTGTCCGAAGGGCAAAATGTCGCCCGGTCGGAGCAGTGGAAAGCACACACCGGTTCTTTTTTGGACGAAAGCTTTCTCATCGGATTTCTCACGCCGGAAGAATATTTCCAATTTGTAGGCAAACTCTATGGAATGAATGCCAGCGATGTCTCTGAATTCCTGGCCCGCTTTGAGGAGTTTTTTAACGGAGAGATCCTCGCCCGGGGCAAATATGTGCGTGACATGTCGAAGGGGAACCAGAAAAAGATCGGTATTACCGCTGCACTGATGGGCGCGCCACGCGTCGTCATTCTCGATGAGCCTTTTGCCAACCTCGACCCCAGCTCTCAGATCCGTCTGAAAAAATTGATCCGGGAACTGGATCGGGATAAAACCATCCTCATCTCAAGCCACGACCTGGCCCACGTCACCGAGGTCTGTGAAAGGATTGTTGTGTTGGAAAAAGGTAAAATTATCCGCGACATTGCCGCTACCGAAGATACGCTGAAGGAACTGGAGGCGTACTTTGCCGCCTGATAAAAACAAGTACCGAGTGGCCCGGGAGGCTTAGATGGCAGGCGGCCGCGAATCGCCTGCCATCTCTCTTTGTTCCTATGCCATCTTGCGTTACCTTTGAGCCCAGAATAAGAAAAACCTATGAAGTTTTCCAACCCCATCCCGGTCCGGGAAATTGCCGAAAAAATTGGCGCTACGCTCATCGGCGATGACAGTCTGATGGCCACCGGCATCAACGAGATCCATCAGGTACAACCCGGGGATATCACCTTTGTGGATGTCCGCAAATACTTTGACAAATCGTTGAAGTCCAACGCCTCCATTATTCTGATCAATGAAAAGGCGAAATGCCCCAAGGGAAAAGCTTTACTGTTGTGTGAGGACCCTTTCACGGCTTACAATGACATCGTCCTGGCGCACCGCCCTTTTCAGCCGGCGAAAGCCAATATCAGTGAAACGGCGGAAGTAGACCCTACCGCTATCCTCGAGCCCAATGTCGTCATTGGCCACCATGTCAGGATTGGCAAGCACACCTACATTCAGGCCAATACGGTCATTTCCGAGCATACAATTATTGGCGATTACGTCACCATTCAGGCCGGCGCGCTCATTGGAACGGATGCATTCTATTTCAAGCGGACGGAAGAAGGGTACCAACCCTGGCGTTCCGGCGGGCGGGTAATCATTGAAGACCGGGTGCAGATTGGCGCGGGTTGCACCATCAATAAAGGCGTTAGTGGGGATACCGTTATCGGTGCGGGTACGAAGTTAGACTGTCAGGTGCACATCGGACATGATGTAGTAGTTGGTAAGAATTGCCTGTTCGCCGCTCAGGTAGGCATTGGAGGGAATACCGTTATCGGCGATGATGTTATTCTATACGGGCAGGCAGGTATCGCGCAGAACCTGGTAATTGGAGATAAGGCAATAGTGTCGGCTAAAGCTGGCGTGTCGAAAAATCTGGAAGGAGGAAAACTATATTTTGGTTTACCGGCAGCAGAGGCGCGCACCGCGTACAAAGAGCTAGCAGCCTTGCGGCATTTGCCGGAATTCCTTTCTGTATATTATGGTGAAAAATAAAGCTGGCTTTATCGTTTGTTGACGCGCTGGGTCGTGAGTATCTGCTCTTTTGCACTCAACAACTGCACCAAATACATTCCCCTTGGCAAGTCTCCAACGAAGAACTTGTCTCCCTCAGCCGTATCGAAAGCTTTCATTTGCCGGCCAACGAGGTTGAAGACCATGACTTTCGCTACCGATTCGCCATTGGTCACACTAATATAATCCGTTGCAGGATTAGGGTATACCTGAAGGTCGACCTTTTCGGTGTCTCCAGGCTTCTTCAGCGTTAAACGACTGCTGAAACTCGTTTGGGAGTAGGCAACAGAGAGGCTTAAAAGGAAGAAAAAAGATAAAAGTAAAGTTTGCTTCATACCACTGGAGTTTTCAAATGTATTGCATACCGAGCAAATTACGCATATAATTTTAACAATTCAAGCTGCCCGTTAATACTTTAATGAAAGTTTAACGGATATTTTATACCAAACTAAAAAAACAGGCCTAAGGTTTTACTAAGACCCTCGGTTTTTGATAAAGGTTGCATGGGAAGGCGTATGTTTCTGGTTCTTCGGCGATCCTATGAACCAGAAACCTCAATCCACGAGCCCTTTAAAGTAAACTGCGAATTCATCCGCCGTCATACTACCGATATCGCCTTCTCCCTGTCGGCGCACTGAAACCGTTCCGGATTCCTCTTCTTTCTCGCCGACGATCAGCATAAAGGGCACCTTCTTCAATTCCGTATCCCGAATCTTGCGGCCGATCTTTTCGCTGCGGTCATCCACGAAGCCACGGATGTCGTGAACGCCTAATTGCTGTTCTACCTTCAGGGCATAGTCGTTAAACCGGTCGCTGATAGGCAGCACGGCAAACTGGTCGGGCGTCAGCCAGAGCGGGAATTTCCCACCGGTGTGCTCGATCAGGATACTGATAAAGCGCTCCATGGAGCCGAAAGGCGCCCGGTGGATCATCACCGGCCGGTGCGGCTGGTTGTCGGCGCCGACGTATTCCAGTTCGAATCGGTCGGGCAGGTTATAGTCCACCTGTATGGTGCCCAGCTGCCAGGAACGGCCGAGGGCGTCCTTGACCATGAAGTCGAGTTTGGGGCCATAGAAAGCCGCCTCGCCCAGTTCCGTAACCGTATTGAGCCCGGCTTCTTTGGCGGCTTCGATAATGGCATTTTCGGCATTGCGCCAGTTTTCATCCGAACCGATGTACTTGGAGGGGTTATCGGGGTCGCGCAGCGAGATCTGAGCGGTGAAGTTTTGGAAACCCATTTTAGCAAGCACCACCTGCGTCAGGTCGAGTACATTGAGGAATTCTTCTTTGACCTGTTCCGGCGTGCAGAAGATATGGGCGTCGTCCTGTGTAAAGCAACGCACACGCGACAGGCCGTGCAGCTCGCCGCTCTGTTCGTAGCGGTATACCGTACCGAACTCGGCGATGCGCAGGGGTAGCTCCTTATAGGAATGGGGCCGGTGGGCGTAAATCTCGCAGTGGTGCGGGCAGTTCATGGGTTTGAGCATGAACTCCTCCCCCTCACGCGGGGTGCCAAAAGGCCGGAAGCTGTCTTCGCCGTATTTTTCCCAGTGGCCGGAAGTTACATACAAATCCTTTTTGCCGATATGGGGCGTGGTGACCAGTTTATAGCCGCGCTTCTCCTGTTCGGTGCGCAGGAAGTTCATCAGCCGGTCGCGCAGTTGGTTGCCTTTGGGCAGCCAGATAGGCAGGCCCGCGCCGACGCGTTCGGAAAACATGAAAAGTTCCAGCTCGGCGCCCAACTTGCGGTGGTCGCGTTTCTTGGCCTCCTCGATCATCTGCACGTAGGCCTCCAGTTCGCTTTGCTTGGGGAAGGTAATGCCGTACACCCGCGTCATCTGCTGGCGCGTTTCATCCCCCTGCCAGTAAGCCCCGGCGACGTTGGTCAGCTTCACGGCTTTGATATAGCTCGTATCCGGCACATGCGGGCCCTTGCACAGGTCGATGAACTCGCCCTGCTGATAGAGGGTAATGTCCTCACCGCCGCGCTTTTCGATTAGCTCGAGCTTGTATTCGTCCCCCTTTTCCTGGAAAAATTCGACGGCATCCTTTTGAGAGATGGGCTTGCGCACATAAGCGTTTTTCTGTCGCGCCAGCTCGATCATCTTTGCCTCGATCTTCGCGAAATCATCTGAAGAGATGGTATGTCCGCCGGGGTCGACATCGTAATAGAACCCACTTTCCGTAGCCGGCCCCGGTACCGAATTTGATGCCGGGGTAGAGTGCTTCGAGTGCTTCGGCCATCAGGTGGGCCGAGGAGTGCCAGAAGGTTGCTTTCCCATCCTTATCATCCCAGGTGAGTAGTTGGAGGCGGGCGTCTTGTTCGATGGGGCGCGTGGCGTCCCAGACTTCGCCATTTACCTTTGCGGAAAGGACTTTCTTCGCCAGCCCGTGGCTGATGGACTGGGCGATCTCCAGCGCCGTCGTACCGGCTTCGTACTGCCGCACCTGGCCATCGGGGAAAGTGATATTGATCATGGTAGACTGTATTTGTAACTAAGATGCACTACGGATTTTTCGTAGAGAAAGTTCTTAAAAGGCTGCAAAATTACGCGATTTTAGGGTGGGATGGTAGGATTCAAATTTTTTTTTCTGAACTCCGGTTCATGCTCTTAGGCTATTTGGCAGATTCCACCTATTTTGAAGGATGCAACCATAACATTCGATCAGAGGTTACTGGCGTAATATACCAGACAAATACCTTCATTTGGATGGATCATCAAAAGGGGATGGTGAAAAAATCAATTTGTCCACCCGATCATAACTGCACCGATTTAGTAATCAACACATGCAATGCCCTAGGTGCCGGATACAAACGGAACTTGGCCTTGTAGTGGTAATGGAAATAAGGAGATCTTGGAGAGGATCTAAAGCTAATGCCTTTAAATGTTCAAATGAGCCGAAATATAAACGGAGGAATGTCGCCTCCTTCAATAAATTGCAATTAGCGCCTGAAAGTGATAGCCCGATACCAGAGAAAAACTTCTTGACCAGTAAAATGAGTTGAATATGAAAAACTTATCAGTTCTTATTGTTTTTGTCGTCTTTATTATGCTTTGTTTTGGGTGTGCTCAGAAAAATCAGGCGGAGGATATTATCAATATTGATACAGAAATTGCCGTGGTAGGATTAAAAAGGGGCGCCCTTCTTATCAATGAATCGCGAAAAGAAGACGTTCAAAATTTGGATGAATTGAGTTCAGCGGGAGTACAATTGTCTTTCGACACAGAGGGAATACTGAGGCAAGCCGTAATCGAAAGCTCAAAATACCAGACAAGGAAGGGCGTTCAGGTCGGAGATGACGCCGATGCCGTTAGGCAGCAGTATGGGAAGCCTCAGAACCGCCGGTTATCCCTGAATAAATCAAGGCGCTCCATAGGAGAAATGAAGGGGCTCTTTTATAAAGATATTTTTTTCGTAATGGACGGTGAAAATAAAGTAATAGCCATTATCCTCGGAAATACAAAAGCCTGAGTATGAAGAAATATACCACACTTCTATTCTTCTTATTCCTCGCCTTCACCGGCCAGGCCCAGGAAAAGCCCCTTCATCTGAATTGAAACGGTTCCAGTGGAGGTATGGCGAAAAAAACATAAGTTACATCATCCAATATTTTGGTGGTGAGGTTCTCAAATGACGTGCCATTGAATACCCGGGCACGAAATCAGCATTACCCCTTAAACTCTCAGAACACCATTTGCAGAAGGTTCAAGGAGTTCAAATATAGTTTTCAATCCAGGTTGAGCCAAATACTGAAATTGGTTACTATAGTTCGGGAACAGTTCTTTACCCTCAATAGGACAGCCGGTGGAAAGTATGCTAAGCCAACGCTAACGCACTCTTGTAATCGATCCGGAAGCGGTTGACCTTGATACCGCCGCCGAGGGAGAAGCCCGCCAGGCTGCCGAAGTTGTCGACCGACAACTCCTTGCGCATGAAGTGGTTGTAGCCGACGCGCAGGCGGAAGTTTTCTCGTTTACCGAAGAGGAACTCGCCGCTGAAGACGAAATGTCGGAAAAAATTGTCCAGCCAGATATTGGTTTTGCTGCGTTCGGTATCCACCTCGCCGAAGAATAGGGTTGAAGATTCTGCATTGGGGTCGTCATAGAGGATATTCCAGCGGTTGAAATAGCGGTAGATGACGGAGAATCGGAAAGGCAGGTAACGCAGGCGTTTGGACAGGCCGACCTGCATTTCAAAGGGGATAGGCTCCACATTGCTTTCCTGATAGGTGGTCAGTTGCGTGCCGATATTTCGAAAGACGATGGTGGCCGTGAAATTGCGGGCGGTGTCAAAATACACCCCGGCCAGGTCGGCCGCCAGGCCCAATGAGGAGTAACCTTCCAGTTGGGAGGTGATAAACTTCAGGTTGGCGCCCAGGGCCAGGCGGTCGTAGAGTTGCCGAGAGGCCCCCAGGGTAATGGCGTATTCAGCCGCTTTGAAGGCGCCGTTTACCTGTCCGTACTCATCGGTTTGGTCAAAAGTGCCATAGCTGACGTATTGCACCCCACCATGGCCGGTAATGCCGGCTTTGGCGAAGTGGTGCGCATAGCTGGCGTAGCCATGGCTGATGCCCGCCACGTGGAAGCTGTGGTTGAAGGACAGTTGCTGGTGCATCTGGCTGTTCAATAAGGCGGGGTTGCCAAAGGCAAGGTTGGCGTCGTCATCGCGAACGGTGATCAGCGTGCCGCCCAGGGCGGAAATCCGGGCTGAAGCCGACAGGTTGAGAAACTCATAGGTGTTGATGCCACCGATCTGCGCCTGAAGGCTCAGGGCCAGGAAGGCCATTCCAAGTAGAGAGAGTAGTGGTTTATGCATGTGGTTTTACTTTGGCTTAGGGCATCGCCCTAAGTTATTATGCTCGCCCTTCAGGCGAAGTGGAAGCTCCGCCGCTATGCCCATAGCGGAGCGCCCTGAGAATAATTTTTATATTGCTGGGAGGGCCGACTGATTACTATCGTCTGCCCACTGACATACTGCCCTCCCGATCTCGATCCACCGGGCCTCGTCGGGCTGCGAAGGTGCAAACCCCTCCGCAGCTGCGGTGCACCTTTTCAACTGCCTTCCCGATTTCGGCCCACCGGGCCTCATCGGGATGAAAAGCTGCGGTGCACCTTTTCAACTGCCTTCCCGATTTCGGCCCACCGGGCCTCATCGGGATGAAAAGCTGCGGTGCACCTTTTCAACTGCCATCCCGATTTCGGCCCACCGGGCCTCATCGGGATGAAAAGCTGCGGTGCACCTTTTCAACTGCCTACTGCTCACTGTCCACTGATAAACTGTCCACCACGCCTTCAGCTTTCCAGATAGTCCGGCAGACGCCGTTGTCGCAGTTCATGGTTCGGATCAGTTCGCCGGCCTCGTCGTACAGTTTCAGCAGGCCGTGTTCATTATCGCCGTTGCGGTAAGTGCCTTCCGCTTTTTTATTGCCATTTTTCCAGTATTCGACAAAGGGGCCGTTTTCTTCATTTTCGGCGAAGGTAACGACTTCCTTCAATTCTCCGGTGGGGTAATAGGCTTTCCAGGCGCCGTGCATTACATCGGCTTCGTACTGGCCTTCCACGTTCAGGACGCCATTTTCATAGTAGGACCGAAATGGCCCTTCGAAATGGCCCATGAGGTGCGTTTCCACCACCTGGGTGTCGCCATTATCATAATAGAGGATACGTAGGCCATTGAGGGTGTCATTTTCGTAAAATGCCTCCTCGATTTTCTGTCCCGCCTGGTTGATTTTTTGGTATAAACCCTGTTTGGCGAAGTTCTCTTTACGGCGCTCGTATTTTTCGGTATAACCATAATCATCCTGAGCTTCCACCGCCTCTACCGGTACTTTCTGCCGGCAGGAGGTGCTTAGTATGGCCAGGGTGGCTATTAAAACGGGAAAAAGGGACCGCATCATAATGGCATTTACTATTTTTAAGAGCATGTCTGGATTGAAAGTGGAGCGATATCCGCCCAATACGCCAATAATAACGCAAAATACCACTTTTGATTATAGCTTTAAAAACCGGGTTTTGACTTTTGGGCGGCCTTTGCAGCCGGAAGATAAAATCGGTTGAAGCCATTGAAATCTTCCAGGCATATTCAGATACGGGCAACGAAACCGGAGCCCGTCAGCGTTCATTAATAAGGCCATGTACTTTTCCGAGCCATTTTGGATGAGCCTCTGGCCTGCCCAAACGAAACCATGAAGCATTGGCGGGGTTTATATTACTCTTTTCCGGTGCAGCTGCTCATCCTGCACCTCCGTAGCAACCATTTGTTGATTGCGACCTGGGCCTTGTTTGTGCTATTTCTTAATGGATCGCTGGGGCGCAAACTGGGCTTGCAATACCTCTTCCTGGACCCGGAATACCTGGGGCATGTCAATTTCTGGAGTTTCTACTTCCTGGGGTTGGCCCTGGGGAGTTTTTTCATGAGCTGGAATCTGACGACTTACCTGCTCAGCGCCCATTATTTCCCTTTCCTGGCTTCGCTGGCGCGGCCTTTCACCAAGTTCGTGATCAACAACCTCCTGCTTCCCCTTGCTTTCTTTGGCTTTTATGCCGGAATAGCTATTCACTTCCAGCATTACTATGAAGGACTTGGGTTTGGTGTTATTCTGATCAATATGCTGGGGATGATTGCAGGAATACTCTCTTTGGTGTTTCTTTATTCCCTTTATTTTCAGTTTACTAACCGCGATATTTCCTATTACGACCGGCACGGGCAGCAGGCGCCGCCCAACCTGGCCCGTCCAATAAGTCCGGGCCGCCGCCACGTCGACCTGGAATACATCAAACTGGATACGACCCGCTGGAAGGTGACGACCTACCTCACCGAATCGATACAGCCCCGGCTGGTGCGCAGTGTGGCGCATTATGATTCAAGCCTCCTGATGAGTATCTTCAAACAAAACCACCTCAATGCACTGATCCTGCAGCTCCTGAGTATGCTACTGCTATTGGTGCTGGGTTACCTGATCGATTATCCGGCTTTCCGGATACCTGCCGGCGCCAGCCTTTTCATCCTGGCCAGTGTGCTGACGGCAATTATCGGCGCTCTGACCTACTGGTTTAATGAATGGCGGGTAACGGTCATTTTCCTGCTTTTGGTGGGGGTCAATTTCCTGACCCGTTTCGATGTCCTTAACCGCCCCAACCGGGCTTACGGGCTGGATTATACAACGACACCCACTGCGTATTCCGTCGATAAGTTGCAGGAGGTTTGTGAATCGGGACAAATTGAAGCAGATAAGGCGCAGACGGCCGGAATTTTGGAAAAATGGCGGCATCGGGTAGCCTCGCCTGGAAGGCGAAAGCCGAAAATGGTGATCCTCTGTGTTAGCGGCGGCGGCCTGAAATCAGCCACCTGGACGATGCAGGTGGTACAGACGGCCGACAGCCTGATGCAAGGGCAATTGCTGGGGCACACCGTCCTGATTACCGGAGCATCCGGGGGCATGCTGGGTATGGCCTACCTGCGGGAGCTATACCTGCAGCAGCAGTCTGACCCCAATATTAACCTATACAGCCGTCACTATATCGACAACATCTCCAAAGACCTGCTCAATTCCCTGGCTTTCACTATTGTTTCCAATGACCTTTTCCTGCCCTGGTCTACCTTCGAAGCAGGAGGTTTTATCTATCAAAAGGACCGGGGCTACATTTTCGAGCAACAATTGGACGAAAACACGGATTCTATCCTGGACAAAAGCATCGGCGACTACCGGGAAGCAGAACAGGAGGCCCTGGTTCCCCTGCTCTTTCTGACGCCCTCCATCGTCAATGACGCCCGCCGCCTGATCATTTCACCGCAAGGGGTGACTTATATGATGGTAGCGCCGGTAAGCCAGGCTTATCCCCGGCAGCTTGAAGTGGATGCTGTGGATTTCGGATGGATGTTTCGGGCGCAAAATGCCGATAATCTAAGATTTCTGACTGCCCTGCGGATGAATGCTACCTACCCCTACATTCTGCCCAACGTACTGCTTCCCAGCAAGCCGGAAATCGAAGTGATGGACGCCGGCTTTCTCGACAATTATGGTATTGTATCGGCTACTCGTTTCATCCAGGTTTTTCGCGATTGGATCCTGGAAAATACCAGTGGCGTCGTATTGCTTCAGATCAGCAGCTCGCAAAAGATCGAACAGATTACGCCCAGCGGCGGCCAGGGGATTATAGAATCCCTGTTCAACCCACTGGGAATTGCCGGCAAGATGATGGTTATCCAGGAGTTTGAACATGATAACAGCCTGGGGTTCATGTATGACCTTTTAGGCAAAGGAAAATTTGATGTCGTCCGTTTTCTGTATCGCCCTTCTGAATCCCACAAACTGGAGGCTTCTATTTCTTTTCATATCACCGAACGGGAAAAAGAAGATGTGCTGAAGGCTATCGAACTGGAAGAGAACCAGGCTAGCCTCAGGCGTTTGGTGCAGCTTATTCCTTCGGGAGAGCAGTAGAGCCGCTATCAGCACGCCAGCAGGCAGAACGATGGAGATGTCCGTTGACGGACAGCAGTAAGCTGAACCGAAGGGGGCTTTGGCTGTTTTACCCCTATCGATAGCACTTTCAAAAGAAACACAAACATGAAACAGATAAGTAAGGAGGTGGTTAGCAAGGGCTTGTCTTATACCGGATACCGGCAATTGACAGATGGGCTATTGGCCCAGGGAAAAACAACGGGCGGCAACCACAGCGAGGCAATGATCCATTACACCCAACTCAATAATGCCCGGATGAAGCGGCTGGACAAAACCGTGCACCTGCTGGAAGAGACGGCCCATCAGTTGAAGAAAATACGCCGGCCCATGGCCTGGTTGATCCTTACGGAAGCCTGGTGCGGAGATGCGGCTCAAATCATTCCGGTACTCCAAAAAATGGCAGAAGCCAATGGCAACATTGACCTGCGCTTCATCCTGCGCGACGAGCATCCCGATATTATGGATGCCTTCCTTACAAACGGCGGGCGGTCTATTCCCATAGTTATTATCCTGGATGCGGTAAGCCTGGACGTATTGGGAAGCTGGGGCCCACGCCCTGTCGAAGTGCAGGATATGGTGATGGCCGCCAGAAAGGAGCTGAACGCTATTTCGGACGAAGCAGCCAAAAAGCTGCGTTACAATGAATTGACCATTGCCACCCAGAAATGGTATGCTCAGGACAAAACAGTCAGCATCCAAAGAGAATTTCTGGCCACGTTGATGGAAAGCCTGGCCGTGGGCGCTGCCCAGGCAGGCCTTTAGAGCAAGCAATGTACGATGCTCTTAGTTTTTATAGGAGATCCGATAGATCGCATCCGCAAAATCATCCGAAACAAGCATGGAGCCATCCGGTAGGAATTCCAGGTCGACAGGGCGGCCCCATACATCCCCATCGGACAGCCAGCCTTCGGCAAAGGGCTCGTAGCTCACCGCTTTATTCCCGTCCAGTTTTACCATAGTGATCCGGTAGCCGATCTTCTCGCGGCGGTTCCAGGAGCCGTGTTCGGCAATGAGGATATGGCCACGGTAAGCTTCGGGGAACTGGCTGGCGGTATAGAATTCTACGCCCAGCGGAGCCACGTGCGGCCCGAGCACCTGGGCTGGGGGTGTAAACTCGCTACAGGATCGGTTGTTGCCGAATTCAGGGTCAGGTAGGTTGCCCTGATGACAGTAGGGAAAGCCGAAGTGCATGCCATCCTGCGGAGCGTGGTTGAGTTCGCAGCCGGGCTCGTCGTCGCCCAACCAGTCGCGGCCATTGTCGGTAAACCACAATGCTCCGGTCTGTGGATGCCAGGTAAAACCCACCGTGTTTCGAATGCCGTGCTGCACTACTTCCATGCCGGAGCCATCGGGGTTCAGGCGGGTAATGGAGGCAAAAACTTCGTCCTCGGATTCACAGATATTGCAGGGAGCGCCCACCGGCACATAGAGCTTCCCATCGGGGCCAAAGCTGATGAACTTCCAACCGTGATGGGTTTCGGTGGGGTATTGATCATAAATGACAACCGGCTCCGGTGGATTGGCCAGGTTGGCTTCGATGTTATCATATCGGAGGATGCGGCTGACCTCAGCCACGTATAAAGCGCCCTCGTGGAAGGCCACCCCATTGGGCATCTTCAGTCCTTTAGCCAGGGTGAATACCTCATCGGCGCGGAAATCTCCGTTGGTGTCCCTTAGCGCGTACACCTTGCCTTCCCCGCGGGTTCCAACAAAGAGGGCGCCGTTGGGAGATAGGGCCATCGACCGGGCATTTTTTACTCCTTCTGCAAATACTTCGATGTGAAAGCCATCGGGAAGCTTGATCTTTTCCAAAGGCAAGGTGGAGGGTTTGAATACCTGGACCGGAGGATTGATCTTTCCGCAGCTAATGAATAATGAGCAGGCCAATAAGGCGAAGAAGGGAAAAATGCGCACGGGAGTTGTCGGTAAGCCCAGGTGTTTTTCGTACCAGGCTTGTAGTGCTTTAGGGTCTTTGGCCTTGAAAAAAAAGCCGCCGATGCCGGTTACTCGTTTCATTGGACTATGAACTTAGGTTAAAATGGGGGTTAAAGATCATTCCGAATAAATTGCCCCAGGGATCATTCACCGCTGCTACAATAACCCCTCCTCCTACCTCCATAGGTGCTTCATGGGGCGTTGCGCCCAGTTTTATTAGCCGTTCGTGGGTGGCCGCAACATCTTCCACGCCCCAATAAGTGGCTACGCTTACTGCTTTTTCCTTTGGGGGAGTATGCTCCGGTTGCAGGCCAAGTTCATAACTACCAACATTAAAACCGACGTAAAAAGGCTCGTCGAAATAGGGCTCGATACCGAGCACTTTGGTGTACCAGGCTTTAGCGGCTTCGAGGTCAGCCACGCAGTAGATTGCGGTACGCAGGCCGAGGAAGGGCGTGTCCATAGTTTTTTTAGGTAAGATACAAAATGAGGCCGAAAAAGGGGAAGGCCTGGATGTTCCTCCCAGGGCAATCGCATTTAACTATTTTTGGATCAGATGCCTGCATGCGCATACTGAGGGGAACCCTGGTTAAGTCGTCCGACGACTGCCATTAGGCAGCGATATCCTGGGTTGGTAGGACAGAATGTGTCCAGGGGTCATAATCCTGCTGCCGGTTTGTTTTAAATGCGATTGCCCTGATGTTCCTCCGGACCGCTGCTCAGCAGGCCGGAGGAACATCCAATCTGGGGCTAAACTTTTGACAATTCCCGGAGTAGCCGGCCATGGCTTCGGATAGCCGCGCCCCAGCTCTTTTCCGTATGATAAGGCAAATGGAACTCCTCTGCCGTTTGGCGTACAATTTTGGAAAGCGCCCGGTAATGTACATGGCAAATATTAGGGAAAAGGTGGTGCTCGATCTGGAAATTCAAGCCACCGACATACCAGGACAGCAGTTTGTTGTCCTGTCCGAAATCAGCTGTAGTCCGTAGTTGATGGATGGCCCAATGGTTCTCCATTCTACCTTCCTCATCCGGCAAAGGATAATCGTTTCCTTCTAAAACGTGAGCAGGCTGGAAGACCAGGCTGAGGATCAGGCCGCCTACAAAGTGCATGCTAAAAAAAGAAAGCAGAATAAACCCTGGTGAGAACGGCAGGATGAGCATGGGCAGCACCAGGATATAAGCAAAATAGAGGATTTTTGTCAGTACTACTTCCAGGAGCATTTTGCGAAATCTAAACTTGCCGTGCAGCAGTCCTTTTTCTCTGAATTCGAACAGCTGGGAGAATTCCTTGGTCGTCACCCACAGGAGGGTCATAAAACCGTATAAGGGCCAGGCGTAGTAATGTTGATAGCGGTGCATCTTCATCTTTGGGGCATGGGGAGAAAACCGCATGATCTTCACCCGGCTGATGTCTTCATCGTGTCCCTGAATATTGGTGTAGGTATGGTGCAATACATTGTGTTGTACTTTCCAGTAGGAAGCGCAGCCTCCCACCAAATTCAGCAAGTAGCCTATCAGGTCATTCACGGTTTCCTTGCTGGAATAGGCTCCGTGGTTGGCGTCATGCATGACTGCCATGCCGATGCCGGCGATGCCAACTCCCATCAAAAGCCATAGGCCGAAGAAAACAGCTTTGCTTTCTACAACCGTAAGGCTCAGGATGAAGGGAACGAGGTAAAGACAGACCATGAAAACCGTTTTGACAACCATATGCGCATTGGCGTGGCGGGAAATCTGGTTTTCTTCAAAATAGGCGTTGGCCCGGCGCCTCAGAGTATGGTAAAAATCATTGGTGGTTCCTTTAGCGAACCGGATGGCAGGGGAAGTTGGAGATGACATATAATGATAGTTTGTGCTAATTCCGGGTTAGCAGTTTGATGATATCAGGCAGAATGATTGCGTAAGATAAGCAATGTAATTCGAAGCCTTATCCCTGAATGTGGGAGCTGTTGAGTTATTTTCAAAAATTAAGGCAAGGCGTTTTAGCTGAGTATGGGCATGCCTTTCAGGCAGTTAGTGTTTTTCGCTCACCAGCACAAAGGCTGGCGGAACATTCAGCGGCACGAAATTGATAGAGACATTTCCGAAAACAGAATGGTATAATTTTTTTGCCAGCAGCGAATAATGTACCTGGATATACAGGCCACTCTTGCGTAGCATGTTGTAAGAAGACTGGACGATCTTGTAGCCCAATTCTTTTGGAAGGGCAACAAAGGGAAGTGCAGAGATCACGTAATCCGCTTCCTTCGCGCCAATCCGGGCCATATATTCCGGGAGTCGTTCGGCGGAATCTTCAGCGACGATCAGCCTCGGGTCATTTATCATTCGGAGGCTCTCACAGAATTTGGGGTTCACTTCGAAGGCCAGCAATTTGGCATCGGGGCGCATATTGTCAAGAATATGTTTGGTTATTACGCCATCGCCAGCGCCTAATTCAATAATAACGAGGGCGTTTTGGAAATTCACGTGTTTGATCAGTCCTTGACATAATTGCCGGGAACTCCGCGTAACAGTGCCCACAGTCTTGAGGTTCTTCAAGCCTTCCCGAAGAAATTCGATACTTTTCATATATGATTTTTTAAAAAGAATGGTTCTACTCCACAACAAATCGAAGGGAATACCCAGGTAAAGGTAAAAGCTTTTTCTCAGTTGGTATAATGTTGGAGGTCAGGGAACCGGAGAACGAACTTTCGGGCCATCGGCCGGTCGGCGCGCACACCATAAATATAGGGTACAACAAAAGCACTTTTTTGCCCGGCTTTGAGGACTTCTTTTCGAAAAGCTTCTGCTTCGTTATAGTTGCTAAATGCTCCCAGCGTATAGCGATAATAGGCCAGGTTAGGGTTTTTTTCCACCATAGCACCTGGGAATTTTTCGATCATCTGGCCATTGTATTGCCCGGAAAGGGAGGAGATCTGCACTTTATATAAAAGGTTTCGCTGGATCTCATGACCGGCAATAGCAGGAGAAAGGCCCATTTCGAGATCCGGCAATGCTGTATCCTGCGGGAAGCCATCTGGTTTCAGGAAGGAAAACTCAAGGCTGTAATTTCCGCCCTTAAGCGTGGCCTTACCGGCGTCGCCACAACGCATAAAGATCGAGTTGCCGGCTACTCCCTGTTCCATTAGATAATCGGCGGCCTGTTCTGCTTTTTTTATGCCTTTGAACAAACGAGCGGGCAAGGAAAATTTCTCGGTACAAAAAGCAGTGATGACCAGTTGCAGGCCCGAGAATTCTTTCATAACCGCGGCAATCCGTTCAAGCTGTATCTTGTTACTTTCGCTGAGCCCTTCCATTTCCGAGCGTACATAAATTGGGGTGAAGGCATTGGCCGGCAGTTCCGGAACCGGGTTGGTTGCGGCTTCCTGCTTTGGGGTTTCGGGTTCGGTGGCCAGGTCTTTGCGTGCTTTTGGTATGCTTTCTTCTACAATTTGGGGCTTTTCGGCATAAAGCGGCTGATAGGTAGCCGGCAGTTCCATTTCCGGCAGGAAGTTATTGAAATAGGCGAGGTATAGGTCACGTTGGCCATACCCATCTTTTCGGGAAGAGGCAAAATAGGCGGTAAAGCCATCTTTGCCAACGCGAAAGTAGGCATCGTCACCAGCTGAGTTGACCGGCATACCCAGGTTTTCCGGCTCCGTCCATCGGCCGGCCAGCTTATTGAATACGGATTTGAGCACATCGAGCCCTCCCATGCTTCGGCCGGGATGGTTGGAGCTAAAGTATAGGGTACGGCCATCGCGCGCCAGGAAGGGCGTAGTTTCGTCATAAGGCGTGTTGACGACTGGCCCCAGGTTCTGGGGCGCCGTCCATTTGCCCTTGGAAAAAGTGGTGGAATACAGGTCCAGTCCTCCAAAGCCTCCCGGGCGGCGACTGGAAAAATAAAGCAGGGTGTCATTCACAAAAAAAGGCGTGCCATCTCCTATTCTGGGGCTGATCGGCCCGAGGAACGGATTGGTGCTGAGCGTCCGCTCTTCCATTTTCCGGAAAGTATCGACGAAGATCTGCCCTTCTTCCGGAGAATTTCCTTTAAAATAATACAGGACGGACCCATCGGCATTGAAATCCAGCAATACTTCATTCTGAGGGCTGTTCAACAGGTAGTGCATCGCTTTTACCTGGCCCCAACTGCTACCCTGCGCTTCGCAGGAGAACAGGTCGCTGGAATAGCGTCCCAGGCGGCTGTCGGCCTGTCCGGCCTTGTTGCGGCTTCCGCCGATATTGCCGGGGCGGATAGACGAGAAGTAGAGTTTGTTGCTAAAGTTAGGGCTTACAATTGGTGCGAACTCATCGTATTCCGTATTCACTGCCCGGCCCATATTTTCTACCACTACCTCAGTCTGCAGGTATTGCCATTCCATGCCATTGGCACAGCGGCGGATGTCATCCCAGACCATTTGCCGGCTGAATTGTGTGGGCTTGGCCTGCCGTAAATAGTCCTTGTAGTAATCTGCCGCTTTACTGAACTGGTGCATGGCGTGGTAGATCTTACCCAGGTACAGCCAGCATTCGGGGTAGGGGGCTTTTTCCGACCTGATGAGGCCTTGCAGAGCGGCTTCCGCCTCGTTCAGGTGGTTGAGTTGGTAATGGCAAATGGCAAACAGGAACTTTGCCTCCTGGTCTGTTTTCACCAGGCCCGGCTCGCTATTCAGCACCGACAGCGCATCAGAATAGTGTTGGTGGGCGAAAAATTCTTTTGCCTCCTGCTTTTTAGTGCTTTGCCCCTGTGCTGCCGACAAGGCTGCACTGGCGATCAGTATCAGAAAAAAAATTCTCATAGCACCCGGTCTGTTTTAATGGAAAGCCGTGCCCCTCGGGGCGCCGGGACAGTGGGCCTCCATAGGTGATGGTTCGGGTAATCTTGCCCGTTTTCAAATGCTTTGCTCAACATCGAATTTTTCGAGGTAATCTCCTACCCGGCGCAGGAAGGACCCTCCCAGAAACCCGTCAACCACGCGGTGGTCATAAGATAAAGACAGGAACATCATCTGGCGGACGGCGATCAGGTCTCCATACTCGGTTTCCACAACCGCCGGCTTCTTCCGGATGGCGCCGGCAGCCATGATGGCCACTTGTGGCTGGTTGATAATAGGCGTGCCCATAACGTTGCCAAATGTGCCGACATTGGTCAGGGTGAAGGTGCCATCCTGTATCTCTTCCGGCTTCAGTTGATTGGTGCGGGCCCGATCGGCCAGGTCATTTACTTTACGGGTGATGCCAAGCAGGTTGAGCTGGTCGGCATTCCGA
Organism: Lewinellaceae bacterium; assembly: GCA_020636215.1. GTDB lineage: Bacteria > Bacteroidota > Bacteroidia > Chitinophagales > Saprospiraceae > JACJYE01. The sequence continues at coordinate 314,347 of JACJYG010000008.1, read as the reverse complement.
ATGACAGGAACGATAAGGTTGCCGCTGGGCAAGGCGGTGGCCATGCCGATATTGATGTCTTTTTTGCGTATGATCCGGGTTCCATCCACAGTGACGTTGATCATGGGGAAGTCACGGATAGCTTTGGCGATGGCTTCGAGGAAGATAGGGGTGAAAGTGATCTTCTCCCCGTAGCGCACTTCGAAAGCTTTCTTGTTTTTGTTGCGCCAGTTGACCATATTGGTGACGTCAACTTCCACAAAAGAGGTGACGTGGGGGGAGGTGCGCTTGGAGTTGACCATATGGTCGGCGATCAGCTTGCGCATGCGGTCCATCTCAATGATCTCTACATTACCGCTGGTGCTAACTGCCGGCTGTGTGGCTGCTGTGGCCGGCCGGCTTTGCGGCTGAGGCGAAGGCTGGGCCTGTGGCCGGGCGGGCTGTGGCGCTTCTGTGCGTTGTTCCACATAGGCAAGGATATCTTTTTTGGTAACCCTGCCATGCATACCGGAGCCTTCAATATGCTCCAGTTCTTCCTGGCTGATCTGCTCTTTTTCGGCGATGGTGCGCACCAGAGGAGAATAAAACCGGCCGCCAGGGCCTGACCGTTCTATTTCGGCTGTTGCCGGAACGGGCTCCGGCTGGGGTTTCGGAGTGCTTTCGTGGCCGTTGGAATGGCCGTTACCGGAATAAACAGGCGTCGTGGAACTTTCTTCCCGGACACTGGGCGTGTCCTTGGGTTCTACTGCTTCTCCTTCGGTAGCGATAACAGCTATGACCTTTCCGATCTCTACCGTATCGTTTTCCTTGAAAAAAACCTCCTTGATCGTTCCGCTAACAGGCGAAGGAACTTCCGAATCGACTTTGTCCGTTGCTATCTCCAGGATGGTTTCATCTTCTTCGACGGTATCCCCCACATTTTTGACCCATTTCAGAATGGTGGCTTCCATAATGCTCTCGCCCATTTTGGGCATGATCAATTCGACTTGAGCCATAAACAGTACTTTGGTTGTGAAATTTGATCTTTATTTGGTTGGCTGGTTGATGGGCCAGCTTTCAGGCAAATGCAAAATTAGCCCATTTCTCTCGCTATTACAAATAGCGTTTGTCGTTCAATTGTTCGACTTAGCGAGGGGCAAAAAAAATGCTGCCGGTTTATCTAGTCCGGATTTCAGGCCTTTTATCATCCCTCAACCTGGCCTCTTCGGTTCAGTAGCCTCCGCACCAGGTTGCGTTCTATTCTTAAGATACCCAGCGCCCATACGCCCAGTAAAGCAGTGTTGGCCACCAGGCCGGCTGCCAGTCCTGGCTGGAAAAGCCGGCTCAGGGCCAGGCTGGCTCCGTAAACCAGCACCGCGGAGACGATATAGGCCATTATCCTTCCCATTGGGTAGGGAATGGGGTAGTATTTCTGCCCCGTCCAATAACTGGCCAGCGCCATAAAAAGATAGCAGGCCAGGGCTGCCCAGCCGGGGCCGTAGTAACCGGTGCTGGGTATTAACCAGATGTTGAGTGCGATGGTGATCACGGATCCACCGGTCGCGATCCAGCCTCCAATGGCGGTGCGGTCGGCCAGTTTGTACCAGATGGAAAAGTTGTAATAAAGGCCCAAAAAGATGTAAGACAACAACAATAGAGGCACCACCCCCAGGCCCTCCCGGAAATCGGGCCCCAGGAAATATTGGATCACATCGAGGTAGAGCATGATAGTGATGAATACCAGGCTACCCACCAGGGCAAAAGCCTGGCCCACCTGAGCGTAAACCTTGTCTTTATCCGACCGGCCCGCGTTCTTGAAAAAGAAAGGCTCTGCAGCGTAGTTGAAAGCCTGAGTAAACAGGTTCATCAGCACCGCGATTTTGGTAGCAGCACTGTAAATGCCCATCATGCGCTTATTAGCGGCCAGGTCATTGGAAGCCAATTCCTTGATCATCGGGATGCCGATCAGTTGATTGATGACCCCGGCAACCCCTACGATGATCAGCGGAGCGGCATAGATCAGCATGCGGCGCCAGAGCTGTGGGTCAAATTCCAGCTTCATCTTGAAGAACAGGGGCGAGAGCAGCACCAACACGGCGCCGCTGGCCAAACAGTTGGAAATGAACACATAGGTGATGCGGGTTTCCCATTGATAGATCACCTCCAGCCCCTTCCAGCCATGATCGATCAGCCAGGGGCCTACCTCCAGAAAAAGAAAAATGAAGAAGATATTAACAACAATATTCAGTGTTTTGATAACCGCAAAACGTATGGGCCGGTTCTCCAGCCGCAGGCGGGCAAAGGGGATAGCCGACAGGGCGTCGAGCCCAATGATAAATGCAAACCAAATGATGTATTCCGGATGGCCGGGGTACTTTAACCAGTCCGCCAGCGAATTGGCCGACAGGATGAACAGCGCCACCAGAACAATAGTAGACACCAGCAACGAAATGGAAGCTGTGGAAAAACTCTTTTCCATATCTTCCTTATGGCTGCCATAGCGAAAGAAAGCCGTTTCCATGCGATAGGTAAAAAGCACCAGCAACAGGGCCGCCCAGGTGTACATATCCGATACCACGCCGTATTCTCCCTGCCCGAACACCCTGGTGAAATAGGGAGTCAGAATCACATAGTGCAGCAATCGACTAAGGATACTACTCGTACCGTATATTGCAGTCTCGCCGGCCAGTTTCTTTAAGAGGGACAAATTCTTTGTTTTTTGTTCTGCTCAATGCCCATTCTCATTCCGGGGCAAAAGTACAACGCCGGCATCGTATGTTGCGCTCAAAGCACTTTTGTTTAGCTATAATTTGTATTTTCGTCCCAATTTATCCCTGAAAGCCAATAATTAAAACACTCCAATGATCAACGTAGAGCTACTAAAAGCTATTTGTGAAACGCCGGGTGCTCCAGGCTTCGAACAGCGCGTTCGCGAACTCGTACTGAAGGAAGTCACCCCATTTGTAGACGAGGTCAGCGTGGATGCTATGGGCAACGTCATCGCCGTCAAAAAAGGGAAAACGCCCAAACGGGTGATGGTTGCTGCCCACATGGATGAGATCGGGTTTATGGTTACCCACATCGACGAGGAAGGATTTCTTCGCTTCCATCCCCTGGGCGGTTTCGACCCTAAAACCCTCACTTCCCAGCGCGTCATCGTGCACGGGCGGAAAGATGTTATCGGCGTCATGGGGTCCAAGCCCATCCACCTGATGAAACCCGAAGAGCGCACCAAACAGGTCCCGATCAATGAATACTTCATCGACCTGGGCATGCCCAAGGAGGAAGTGAAAGAGATCGTCGCCATCGGCGATCCCATAACCAGGGAACGACACCTGATCGAAATGGGCGATTGCGTAAACAGCAAATCCATCGATAACCGGGTATCTGTTTTCATTTTACTGGAAGTTTTGCGGGAGCTGAAAGATGCAGAGGTGCCTTACGATATTTACGGCGTCTTTACCGTTCAGGAAGAAGTCGGCCTGCGGGGCGCCATCTCTTCAGCCCACCTCGTTGACCCCGATTTCGGTTTCGGACTGGATGTGACCATCGCCTTCGACGTGCCCGGCGCACAGGCGCACGAATACGTCACCCGCCTGGGTAAAGGGGCGGCCATCAAGATCATGGACGGCACCGTTATTTCTGACTATCGAATGGTTAGCTACCTGAAAAAACTGGCCGACAAGCACGGCATCCCCTGGCAGCCGGAAATCCTGCCCGCCGGCGGAACGGACACCGCCGGAGTGCAGCGCCATGGCAAAAAGGGCGCCATCGCCGGTGCTATTTCCATTCCTCTGCGCCATATCCACCAAACAATCGAAATGGCGCACAAAGACGATATCTACCAATGCATCCGCCTGCTGAAAGCAGCCCTCAGTGAACTTGGGCAATACGATTGGAGTTTTGACAATAAAGGGGGTGGAAACGGGCCTAAAAAGCAGGATGATGTCTATGGTATTCTATAGAAATGCAAGAATGCGGGAATGCGAGAATGTATAAATGGCCATTCCCGCATTCCCGCATTCTCCTATTCTCCCATTTAAAACCATTCCCGCCATGTGGAAAGAAGAAAACAACCAACTCAAAGCTACCTTTCAATTCAAAGACTTCACGGAAGCCTTCAGCTTCATGACTGAGGTGGCCTTTCATGCCGAAAAGATGAACCACCACCCCAGTTGGCACAATGTATACAATCGCGTCAGTATTGAACTTAGCACCCATGATGCCGGGAATGTGGTGACGGAAAAAGACCATGCCCTGGCGCGCCTGATTGATAGGGTGTACGCCAGGTACGGAGGGTAGCTGGAAAGGCCGGACTGCCCAACGGGTCTGGTGTGTCTGGTGTGTCTGGTATGTCTGGTATGTCTGGTGCGTCTGGTGCGTCTGGTGTGTCTGGTGTGTCTGGTGTGTCTGGTGCGTCTGGTGTGTCGCATTTCGGCTGGCCGCCTACCGGCAACTTCCCTCCTGGTTCTCTTCTCTTAGCCTTCCTGTTACTGCTTTGTCGCGAGGTATTTCCGTACCCGTTCCTGGACATTTTCCCGAACATTGATATAATAAAGATTCAGATCGCCGGCGTGGTAATTTTTTCTCAGGATGAGGAAACTCCCCGGAAATTTCGGTTTTTTGGCCCACAGGATGGGGCCTGCTATCTGGGCATCAGTCGCGTTGGGGATTATTTTTTCGAAAGGGCGAAGTACGGCGCCACGGTTTAATTCCCGGCCGGCGTATGCCGTGCTGGTATTCCACAAAAGTGGATTGGTCACCAGAACATCGGGTTCCGGGCGCCGCGGCGGCGTACCTCGCCGGAAGGTCCGCCAGGAGCAGACGCAGCCGATGTCGAGGGAATCCTGACAAGGGTGGATGGACTGAAACGCATCCTTCTGAACGGGGATTCCCACCAGATAGGCGGCCACCAGTTGCTCCTGAAGCGGCTGGCCGTCGAAGAACTCTTTTAGCAGGCGAATGGCATGGGTGGTGCCCTGGCTGTGGGATGCGATGACAATGGGCCGCCCCTGATTGTAATGGGCCAGATAGTATTGGAATGCCGCCCGTACATCGCTGTAAGCCAATTCAAAGGCCTGGCGGACACTGGCTGTGTCTTTAGAAAAATAAGCCTGAAGGTGGGCCTGCCGGTAATAGGGCGAAAAAACCCGCCCCACTCCGTTAAAGATACTGGCCTGAAACTGGATTGTACTCTCCTGTATCTCCTTGTTAAATGCCGCATCCTGTAAGGGCGCGTTCCATCCGTTTTGCCCTTTATCTCCTACATATCGGGTAGGGTAGAGAAAAAAGACGTCCACTGCCGACTCTGCCTGTCGGTCGGTGAGCCCATCCGGGCAGCGGTCGGCGGCATCGGCTTTCCAGGGCAGGGCCGCCCAGTATTCGTCGCGGCTGTAATCCGGTGCTAAAGGTATGGTGCTGGAGGAATAAGCGCCCTTAGGGCTGACGCTGCAGGATGGTAAAACCAGCGCAGCAAATAAAAATGCTCCAAAGAGCTTTATCACTTTATTCATAGGAGTATTCTGTATGATCGTTTTATTGAAAAGTATCGCAACAAGCTCTTAGTCCAAGCTCAGCCCGCCCGCATCGTGCGCCGCCAATCCAGGAATCCCTTGGTGCTGAGCAAGAGGTAAACGATGTACAATCCGGTAGTGGGGTATAGCCCCTTTAGGCCATAGATAGTGATGGCCACCACATCTACGATGATCCAGATGATCCAGTTCTCCAGCTTTTTGCGCGCCAGCAGGAACTGCGCCACCAGGCTGGCTACGGTGGTGAAGGCATCCCTGTATGGGAAAGAAGCATCTGTGTTGGCTTGCATAGTGTAGCCCCAGAGCAGAAACCCGATCAGAATGAGCCCGGCCCAGGCCCCTGTTTCCCTACCGGACAAGCGGCTGATGGGAACGTGCTCGGCCGTTTGAGCCCTTCGGGCCCAGTTCCACCAGCCGTAAATATTTAGGATGACATAAACGACGTGCAGGATGACATCTGAGTACAGCTTCGATACGGAAAAGATATAGATGTACAGGCTCACCGTCAGGATGCCGAAGGGCCAGGCGATAATCTTCTCCCGCGTGAGCAAAAAAACGTGGATGATGCCACTCGCTACAGCGATGTATTCAATAACTTGCAGGGTGTCCATTCTAGTGAGGCTTTTAGTGCAAATGTAAACAAAGGAATCCTCAAAAAATAAGTTGTCGGTTTCGGTGATCAGGCGAAGGCCGCAAGGCATCGAAATGGCTGAAGGACAAGCCTGATCACCGAAAAATAAAGCGATAGCTTATTTTTTGAATACTACTATAAGGTATGATCATCGGTATCGGCGGCGTGAGCCGGGCAGGAAAAACAAAACTGGCCCGGCGCCTGCAGAAGTATTTCCGCCAACAGGGACGTTCCGTGCGGCTCCTGCATCAGGATGAGTTTGCTTTTCCGGAAAGCGAGATCCCCAAGGTTAAAGGCAGGGTGGATTGGGAGCATCCCGGCTCTATTGATTTCTCCCGTTTTCGGGAGTCCATTGTGAAGGCGAGCCAACAATATGATGTAGTTATTGCGGAAGGATTGATGGCCTTTTGCGACGAGGAAACCAACCGCCTGTACGAAAAGTGTTTTTTTGTGGAGATCAGCAAGCCTACCTTTTTACGCCGGAAAGCTGCCGACCAACGCTGGGGCGAAGAGCCGGAATGGTATGTGGAGCATATCTGGGAGAGCTATCTGAAATACGGGGTTCCGGTGGAGTGGCCGGCGCCAGTGCTGCGGTTGAGCGGAGAGGTACGGCTGGACTGGGAAGCGGCAATTCGTTTCCTGGAAAAGGGGCCGGAATAGGGCGTGTTTGAGTGTTCGAGCCGGCCAGGACAGTCAGTAAAATCAATGCTTATTTGGCCAAGGCTCAGGATTTGACACAGGTATATGAAAACTCCCCCACGATAAAACCAGAAGAGATAGTGCATATATTAAACCAACTCATTGAGAAAAGTAAGTTTGAAAATTGTTTTCCAAACAAGGGCTATTGTGAGGCTTTGGGATTGAAATAAACAAAATCCGAAAAAATGATCAAATCAAAATGTTCTCTACTTCCAATACTATTAGTTTTATATAGTAGCCTGGCCTACGGACAGGAGGCCTTATTCGGCGGCCAACAGATCGTATCCCCTCAAATACAGGATGATCAATCGGTTACCTTCCGGGTATTCGCTCCCAATGCGGATACCGTACTGGTAACGGGTGATTTCCTGCCTACGGTGAAAATCCAGACAGCCTACGGCGAAATGGATGCCCCCGGTAAAGCCAGGCTTACTAAAGATAGCAGTGGCGTGTGGGAATACAGGTCTGCACCATTGGAGCCGGAGTTGTACAAGTATACCTTTATCATCGATGGGATCACGGCTGTGGATCATAACAATCCATTTATCATGAGGGATGTAGCGTCCCTGTTCAACATTTTTATTATAGATGGCGCACAGGCGGATCTGTACAAAGTGAACGATATTCCTCACGGGACAGTAGGAAAATACTGGTACGATTCACCTGGCCTTGGAATGGACAGGAGGTTAACCGTTTACACCCCTCCTGGGTATGAAACCTCCAATATGGAATACCCGGTGCTGTATCTTTTGCATGGCGCAGGGGGGGATGAAGAGGCCTGGACAGATTTGGGCCGGGCCCCTCAGATCTTTGATAATTTGATCGCTCAGGGCAAAGCCCAACCCATGATCGTGGTGATGCCCAATGGGAACGTCTCCCAGGATGCCGCTCCGGGCCAGGGTAAGGACGGCTATTACAAACCGCAATTCATGATTCCCGGAACCATGAATGGACGTTATGAGGAAAATTTCATGGACATTGTTCATTTTGTTGAGGCCACCTTTCGCGTAAAAGCCGATAAAACCCAACGGGCCATCGCCGGTTTATCCATGGGCGGCTTCCATTCCATGCACATCTCCCGTTATTTCCCCAATACTTTTGACTATGTGGGATTATTCTCCGCTGCCATTATGTCCAGGGAAGATGCCACTGGTAAAGTTTACCAGAACATTGACGGCACCTTGCAAACACAAATGGATAACGGGCTGAAACTATACTGGATCGGCATCGGCAAAGATGATTTTCTTTACAGGGCGAATGTCGAGTTTCGGGAAAAGCTCGATGCCATGGGCATGAAGTATACCTACAGGGAAAGTGACGGAGGGCATACCTGGGTTAACTGGCGTATTTATCTGAGCGAATTTGTGCCTCAGCTGTTCCGTTAGGCTCATATTGCAAAAAAAAAACCAACGCACCATGCCTGAATCAACCGAATACACACTTCATTTAGGAGAATCCGCCACCGTACGCCCCGGCTTTTTCAAAGCCAAACTGGAAGTCGTTTTCGCCGGAGCAGTGAATAATGACACCTATTCCATTGCCGTCAAATGGAGCATGGGCAACAACTCCGCCGCCTACAACCTCTACTTTTCGGCCCGGCAGCAGGATATCTACCTGCCCGCCGGAAAAGTGGTGGTCATCAATGTGATGAAGGATAAAATACTGTTTAAATACGAGCCATGATGAATCGAAGAAAATTCCTTCAGAAGAGCAGCCTGGCCGGCGCCGGTTTATGGCTGGCCCCACAGTTCATTCCCAATCAAGCCTGGCCAGTGGAGCCCACCGTTTCCGTCGGGATCATTGGACTGGACACCTCTCACTCTGTTGCATTTGCAAAAGCCCTGCATGCAGCCCAAACGGAAACTTCATACCGGGTAACCCATGCCTACCCATACGGCAGTCTCGATATTGAATCCAGCGTCCATCGGATACCAGATTATATAGAGGAAATGAAAGCGATGGGAGTGTCCATCACCGATTCTATTGACGCCATGCTGGAAGCCGTTGATGTGGTATTGCTGGAAACCAACGACGGCCGCCGCCACCTCGAACAGGCTGAATTGGTTTTTAAGGCCGGCAAACGGGTGTTCATCGATAAACCATTGGCGGGCAGCCTGAAGGATGCGGAAAAGATCTTTGATTTATCCGAAAAATATGGCGTGCCGACTTTCTCGGCCTCGGCCCTCCGTTTTTCGCCCTCCACGGTTGCCGTGCAGGAAGGTAGCATCTAAAGCCGCGCTTAGGACAACCTATGGCCGTGCGCTCCTTTGGTCAAACTGGTATTCCCTGGGTGGTTCCGCCCCCAAAAGGTTCTTCACGAAATAATCCCAGCGTTTGCGCAACATATAGGGCTCCATTGCGAAACCATGGCCACGGTTGGGGAACAGCACCAGGTCAAAGTCTTTATTGGCCGCGATCAGTTTGTCTACCACGAGCAATGTATTGTAAACCGGTACATTCGCGTCCATGGTGCCGTGAGTGAGCAGGAGTTTGCCCTTGAGGTTTTCAGCCTGCAAATGGTTGGCCTGGTTATCATAGTTGGTCGTTCCATCGGGATAGGTTTCCAAAAGACCCTGCCACTTTTCACCCCAATCATCCTCATAATTGCGATTGTCGTGGTTGCCGGCGCCGCTCACCGCCACTTTGAAGAAGTCCGGATATCGGAACATAGCATCGGTAGAGGCAAAACCACCGCCGGAATGGCCATAGATGCCGGCGCGGTCCAGGTCGATCCAGGAATATCTTTCGGCCAGTTGTTGCATGCCGGTTACCTGGTCGGGTAGTCCATTGTCGCCCATGTTTCCGTAGTAAGCAGTGTGGAAAGATTTCGACCGCATTGGCGTGCCCATCGCATCAATGGCTACGACGATGAACCCGAGGTTGGCCAAGGCCTGGTTATCCCGGCGGGAAGCGGAAAAACTCCGGCTACCAACGCTGCCCGACTGTGGGCCGGGGTAGATGTAATTGATAATGGGATATTTAAGGCTGGGATCAAAATTGGTTGGCTTGAACAGCAGTCCATAGAGGTCCGTAATACCATCTCTGGCCTTGACGGTAACAGGGACGGGCGGCGCCCAACCGGATTCCAACAGGCGGGAAATATCGGCTTCTTCCAGGGTGATTACTTTTTGCCCATTGTTATCCCGCAATACGGTTATTGGAGGCGTAGTTGGCGTGGAATAGCTATCCACAAAATATTCCCCCGTTGGTGACAGGCTAATCTCGTGGTTGGCGCTATCCGGGCTGATGAGCTTCAGGCCGGAGCCATCGGTGTTGACGCGGTACAGGTATTGAAAATAAGGGTCACCAGCTTCCTTGCCTGCACCGGTAAAATAAATGACGCCATTCTTTGAATCGATTTTTAGCACCTGCAGCACATTCCAGGTACCGCTGGTAATTGGATTTTTCAGTTGGCCGGTTTCCAGATTGTAGCGATACAAATGGCCCCAATCGCTTCGTTGAGAATACCAAATGGCTTCGTTGGATTCCGGTAAGATATGCCAGTTGCGTTCGTTATAGCCCGACTCGAAAAAAGTTTCAACTTTTTCTTCCAGTACGGTTCGGACAGTCCCGGTTTCTGGATTAGCCAGGCGCAGCACTGCTTCTTTGTGGTCTCGGGAGTTGGATAAAAAAGCCAGTTGCGCCGCATCGGGGCTCCATTCTACGTCGAGGAACGTGCCATCCCTCCCGGCAATGTGGTCGGTAGTGGAAGAGCGGTGTGGGTCGGGCGGCATCTGCAGGCGCACCACTTGTGGGCCATCCAGGTGAATAACGACCCGGTGGATGCGAAAGATGAGGCTATCGCCGGGCAATGGGTATTTCCAGGCTTCCAGTTTGGGGTGGCCGACATTGGTGGTAGACAAATACATTTCCCCTACGCCCCGGCCGTCGTGCTGGAAGGTGGCGATCTTTTTGGAATCCGGAGACCAAAGCAGGACTGGCCGTTCGCTTTTGGCCCAACCGGCGTTGTTGGTGGCATAGCCAAAATCTTCCACTCCGTCACTGGTGAGCTGGGTTTCTTCGCCGGACTTCAGGTCTTTTACCCAGAGGTTAAAGTCGCGAATGAATGCAGCTTTGGCGCCATCGGGGGAAACAATGGTATTTCGTCCGGCCCGTTCCGGAGCCGGGGCAGCGGTACACTGGCCGTTGCGGATATGGTAGGTGAATTGTATTCCTTTTGCCCCAAAAACAATGGCTTCTCCGTCATCTGCAAATTCGAAACGGGAAAAGGGGAGGTTGAATGGCCCATATTCGGCGCCCGAAGCTTTGGTGAGGGCATCCGCAAGCTTTTTATGATCGAAAGCGCGTTCTTTTGTCTTTTTCCGGGCATCCACCAGGATGAATTCCCTGCCTTCGGGAATGTCGTTGCGATACCAGAAACGAAAATTATCGATCCAGATGGGGCGTATGTCTGCCCTGAATACAAGTGGCGCCGTTTGAGCGTAGAGGGCGTCTTCCCCGCGGGCGTAGTCCTCAGCAGTGAGGGCTTCTGGTGCATAGGGCGTTTGAGCTGCTGCTGAATAGGTGGTGTTGAACAAGATCAGGCCGGCGAGAATACGGAGGAGTTGTTTCATTGGGCGCTTATTTTTTTCAAAAATAGGCTTTTGAAGAGAACCGCAATAATTTGACAACTTTAAGGTATCTTAAGTGGTAAAAAAATTGGCGCAAATGTTTCCGTTCGACAATGAAGCCACCAAAGAGCATGTTCCCCGCCTTCCCTGGCACGGCTGGGCCGGGCTTCTCCTGGTAGCCCTTTTTTGGTATCTCAACTGGGGCCTGACATGCCTGCGCACCCATTGGGGCTTTTTCCCCTTGTGGCTCGGGTATATCCTCACCGTTGATGCCCTGGTATATTACAGGAAAGGCAGTTCGTGGTTTACCCAAAATCCTAAGCGTTTTGCCGGGCTTTTTCTACTTTCGGCTCCATTGTGGTGGATCTTTGAGGCTTTGAATGTGCGGGCCCGGTACTGGATATACACGCCGATCGATTCTTTCAGCGATGTAGAGTACTTCCTTTATTGTACCCTTAATTTTTCCGTTGTCCTGCCGGCGATACTGATCACAACCCAGTTGTTCTGGACGTTTTCCTGGCTCCGAAACCTCAAACCAGGATGGAAAGTGGGAAGAAAACCTTCAACCGCATGGCTATTCTTCCTGCTGGGCTGGGCCATGCTGGCGGTCACCATTATCTGGCCTCAGTACGGCTTTGCCTTTCTTTGGATGTCCCTGTTCTTTATCATGGACCCTGTCAACTTATGGCTGGGCCGGCCCTCCTTGCTCAGAAGGACAGCGGACGGCGACTGGCGGCTCGTTCTGGCTCTATGGATGGGTGGCCTAATATGTGGCTTCTTTTGGGAACTGTGGAACTTCTATTCTTCTCCCAAATGGCTTTATCAGGTTCCCTACGTCGATTTCTGGCACGTCTTTGAAATGCCTCTGCTGGGTTATCTGGGTTACCTGCCGTTTGCCCTGGAGTTGTATGCGATGTATGCGTTTCTGGGACAATGGCTTGGGGAGCTGGAGGTTTTAGGTTAGGGGCCAAGCGAAGCCTCCCCCTCCCACGGCCCCTGGATGGCAATAGTCAACCCAGCCTGTTGGACATTCACGAACAGCGTGTGGCCCGAGGGGGAGAATACACAGCCGGTCAATTCAGATTCGAATCCGACATTGCGGCCCAACTTGTAAAGCCTGCCATCATGGGTGACGCCAAGAAGGTAGGGGCTTGGATTATCCTCGCAGACGATGAGGTCGCCCCAGGGGGCGACGGTGAGGTTGTCGGCCCAGCGGACCAGGGCTGAGTTGTCGGGTTCCAGGAACAATTCCAGCGTTCCGGGCTGTTCTTGCTCCCGTTGTGTACCTTCATAAGGGCTGGGGATATATCGGAAGATCTGGCCCAGTTTTTTCCTCCCGCCGCTGGTGCAGGCGAAGTAACATTCCTGGTTTTGGAACCACATGCCTTCCCCTCTGGCGAAAACGGCCGCACCCTGGTTGAAGCCCCGAAAGCGCAGGTCATTGGCTGGGGCGTCAACCTGATCCAAATCGATCCATTCTACCGCCAACGGTTCATTATGGGGGAATGCCGGCTTTTCCCAATTGCGGGTATCGAAACTTTTCAGGCCTTTGATAGCCAGTGCCTGCAGGCGGCCTCCTTGCTGCAATTGCCCGGCTTGGTTTGGGATATAACGGTAGATCAGGCCGTCTTCCATGTCCTCGGTCTGATAGACGATACTCGTGAGGGGGTCTACTCCAACAGCTTCGTGGCGAAAACGCCCCATGGCTTTCAGCGGGATGGGCTCGGCCAGCCCGATCGTTTCGGTGGCCGGGACCTCAAAGTTGTAGCCGTGGTTTTTCTGGTAGATGCTGCTGCCGCCATCGACGACGATCTCCTCACTGCTGATCCAGGAACCCCAGGGCGTTGGGCCACCGGAACAATTGTTTAGCGTACCGGCCAGGCTGAGGAAGGATCGTTCCACTTCCAGGGTCTCTTCGTTGATAACGAGGGTCGTTGTTCCCCCGGGGCATAGCAGGGCGCCTTTACCTTTATCGTATATTTTACTTTCCGGCACTTTGGCGGCGCCCTCTCCGTCTGCCCCAAAGGGCCCGGCCTGAGTGGGCATCAGCTCGTGATTCCTGACCAAAATAATCCTTTCTTGCTTTCCCGGGAAGGAGGACATCCCATCTGGTTTGGCTGGTGTGAGCAGGCCATCGCTCATCACTTCGCCGGACCTGGATATGATCTTGTAGGTAAATCCTTCGGGGAGGTCGAATATGCCGGCCGGGTCTTTTACCAGTGGGCCGTATTTTTCAAAAAGCACCACCTCTGAGGGCGGCCGCCCGTCTTTGCAGGAAACCAGGGTGCAAAAAAGGAGGGCAAGGAATATCCCTCGGAAGAAGTGCAGCCCCGTTAGCGCAGAGAGGGATGCTCTGTTCGAATAGAACCGGGAAAGCATGCGTTTTTTGTTTGGTTCACTACTCAAGTTACGCTATTTCCAAATGACTGGTGTAATGATTTTGTCAGGGAATAAGAAAGCCACTTTGCTATTTTTTTTGTAAATTGAAAGGAAGCTCAATTGGCAGGTTGATATTCCTATTTTCTAATAAAATAAGAAGTCTTTATGCCAACCCAAAAATTAAAAACGTTTCTGGACAGCCATAGGGTCCCTTATCTGACCATCCATCACTCGATGGCTTTTACGGCACAACAAATTGCTGCTTCCGCCCATATTTCAGGGAAGGAAATAGCAAAAACGGTGATGATCAAAGTGGACGGAAAGATGGCTATGGCGGTTCTCCCTGCATCCTTTCAAGTTGATTTCGATCTGTTGAAAAGGACTACCGGTGCGAGTAAAGTGGAACTCGCCGACGAGAGAGAATTTAAGGATAGGTTTCCGGAATGCGAAATTGGCGCAATGCCCCCGTTCGGAAATCTTTATGGCATGGATGTTTTTGTTGCCGAAAGTTTGACGAAACAGGAGGAGATAGCTTTTAATGCAGGTTCCCATACGGAACTGATCCAGATGGGCTACAAAGATTTCGAGCGGCTGGTAAAGCCTGAGGTTCTTAAATTTTCAGCAGAGAGCATTCATGTGTAAATAGGTGCTCTGAGGCTCCCCTGCCCTGTATTCGTTAAAGAAGTTTCACAAAGGTGCTATCTATCTTTGGAGGGGTTTCTTATTTCAGGGGTTAAAAGCTGCTCCAGTCTTGCCGTCCAGTCCGCCGCCTTTTTTTCGATTGCTTCGTTTTCGGCCTGCAGGCTCCGGACGAATTCATTGCCGTCATAGGCCCCTCTAACCCTGGAAAAGTCGGACTCTTTCACTTCCTCGTCCCCATCCACCCCAAATCCGATCCGGCTGTTCTGGTCGAATTCCTTTTCGGCATCTTTCAGGATCATGTTGTTCAACTTCGCGGCATTGGCCTTCCAATCCTGGATCAGCTCAATAAACTGGCCTTGCGTGGCCTGTCCTATTGCTGTACCTGTTTCACGTTCCAGGGTATGGACATACCATGCCCAGGTATACTCCTCGTAGTTTTCGTAGGCCATTTTCAGGCGAGCCCGGAGCTGTTCTATACGCTTGATCTGCCCATCTTTTATCGCTTCGGTAATTTCCTGGATAACGGCCCTTGGCGCCAGCAAGCCGGCCATATCGGCCCAGTCGCCGGTATAGGTTTCCTGTGGCTGCAAAATTTCCCGGAGGCCGGCCAGGGTATCGAACGAACGGCTTTCCAGCCGTTTTAACAATTGCTCGCCATAGTATTTCTTCAGCGCGATCTGATAATATTTCCGGCAGGTTTTCAACAGTAAGCGCAAAATACTTACCCCTTTATATTTGACATATTTCTGCTCCTTTGGTGTTTCCTCATAAAGCTTTTGGAGTATCTCGCTTCCCCGGATCATCTTAGTAACAATATAAGGGCTGAATAACTCAAAGTGGATCAGGTCGAGCTTGTCCGGATCTTTCCGGCGGTCCCGCCGGGGCCATTTTTCACTGTCTCTTCTGGTTCCCACTGTGAACAGGTTCATGGCCGGGGTTAGCGTACTTTTACCGTCCTCCAAAGTGATATAGGAAAAGGGAAATTCGGAGGTGTCAAAATTTGAGCTGTGTTTATCCATAACCACCGAAAAGGCGCCAATGCGGCAGGGCCAAAGCAGGTAAGAAAAGGAGCCGGTTTTACAGCCCCTTTCCAGCCATCCCTGGTGCAATGGCCCCAGTTTGTACATGTGGTTGCTCTGATTGGACCCGCTTCCGGCGTTAAAAAAGGAAAACATGCCGGCAATGAGCAGCGAGGACTTGTGGTGGGTGACAGTATAGGGCCCGGCAAAAAGGCTGACGGCTTCCCCGTGGAATCCCTCGCAATTCGCAAAGAACAGCGAGTTTTCCGCCGAAAATTGTTTGCCGATCCGAACACCCTGGCCCACCAGGCATTTATCTAGTATAGCTCCTGAATCGACCTGAGCCCCTGAAAGGACAATGAAATGTTTGGCGATGACTCCTTCCCCGATGTGGGCCGGAGCGGCCTCCGTGCTGGATATTGTCCCCTCCTCCAGCGATTGTGCGCCGGAAACCAATGCTTTGGGCCCGAAATTCACATTCCTGATGGTTTGGACATCCCGAATGGAGGCGCCCGATTGGATCACCCCTCGATCGGATTGTTTTCTCTGGCAATAATCCTGGATCAGTTCCTTCAGACGGACGATCATCTCTGGTTCATGCCGGTAATTGGCCATCAGGTAGGCGATCTGGGCGGTAAGTTGGTCAAAAATCAATACCTCCCGGCCTCCTCCTTCATTCAAAACCTCGATTTCCGTACCATTCCCAAAGGCTGTTGGGCTTTCCACAACAAGCGAAGACACATTTTCAATCCGTACATCCTTTTCGATGGTATAGCCTTCCAACCGGCCTACCTGGCTGATATAAACAGGGCCCTGTATTTCGCAATCTTTGATATAGCAGGAATAAAGCCCTGAAGGCTTTGGAGCGCCTTCCCCAGGGGCTACCTCTTGATTCATGGGGCACAGCTTAACGGTTCCTTCGAACCGGGCGGAGTGGATATGGGCCGGGTTGAACGGGCCAGATACTCGGACTGCAGTCCAGTCGTCGCAAAAACAGCCCTGAGATAGGAGGGCAGTAATCTCGGAATCGGTCAGGTTCCGGTATTTCATCCTATTGTTTTATAATTCAGGAAGGTTTTCCAGGTCGTGCCGTTCGATATCCTTGAAGTATTTTACAGTGCCCACCTTGAGTTCCATGGTGGCTTCGTCGTCGCAGACGATGATACCGTGCTGGTGGAGTTGCAGCATCGAGCCGGTCCACATATGGTTGACGCCCTGTTCCACCACCTGGTACAAGGCCCGCGCCTTGGAATAACCGTTGATGATGATCATGACCTCCTTGGCCGACATAATGGTGCCCAGGCCGACCGTCAGCGCGATTTGAGGGACCTTGTTTACATCATTATCGAAGAACCTGGAGTTAGCAACCCGGGTATCATGGGTAAGCGTTTTGATCCGGGTTCGGGATATAAGGGAGGAGCCCGGCTCGTTAAAGGCCAGGTGGCCGTCTACGCCTATTCCACCCAGGAAAAGATCTATGCCTCCGGCCTTCACGATCTTGTCTTCATAGGCCTGGCACTCTTTGGCCAGGTCGGGGGCATTACCGTTCGGGATGTTGATGTTTCCCCGGGGGATATCGATGTGACGAAAGAGGTGTTCCTCCATAAAATAGTGATAACTCTGCGGGTGGTTTTCCGGCAGGCCGACGTATTCATCCATGTTGAAGGTCACCACATTTTTGAAAGAGGCCTTCCCTGCCTGGTAAAGCTTAACCAGTTCCCGGTAAGTTCCGATCGGAGAAGAGCCGGTCGGAAGGCCCAGCACAAAAGGTTTGTCGGCTGACGGGCGCCCGTCCTTGATCTTTTTAGCAATGTAGTAGGCGCACCATTTGCTGAGCGCTTCGTAATCTTTGTGGATCAGGATCCTCATGGATATTAATTTTTAATAACGCCTCTATTGGTTTAGCAATATTTTCACGTCAACAGCAAAGCACCCTGCTCCTTCATCCAGGACGATCAAGGGGTTGATATCGAGTTCCCGGATCCCGGGATGGGCCATGGCTAGTTGGCTCAGGCGCAATAGGGCATCCACGATACTATTTACATCTTTAGGTTGGCGGCCCCTGGCGCTTGCCAGTATTGTATAGGCCCTGGCCTGCCGCACCATTTCCAGTGCCTCTTTTTTAGTTAGCGGCGCTACCCGAAGGCTGAAGTCGTTGTAAATTTCCGTAAAGATGCCACCCAGTCCAAAAAGGATCACGGGCCCGAAGGAAGGGTCCTGCTTCAGGCCGAGAATGACTTCCTCGCCTGGAGGTACCTGGCGCACCACATACACACCCTGTATTTCCACTTCCGGTTGCCGTTCCCGCACGTTCGAAAGTATGGACTCATAGGTGGCTCTGGCTTCCGCTTCCGATTGGATATTCATTTGCACGCCGCCTACATCCACTTTGTGCAGAATATCGTCGGATTGGATCTTCAGCACAACTGGAAAGCCAATGGTTTTGGCGATCCGCGCGGCTTCTTCCGGCGAAGTGGCCAGTGCTCCTTTCGGCGCCGGAATACCGTAGGCATTTAACACCTCAACGGCTTCGAACTCCTGAAGGTATGTTTTTTCGCGTTCCTTTGCTCCTTGCAGAATGGCCTTTGCTTTCGATACATCCATTCCGGTGATCGGAGTGGGCTCGCCCGGGCTTTTACGGAGGAGTTCCCCAAAGCGGCAGGCAGCGGCGAAGGTTTTGGCCATGGATTCGGGCAGGGTGTAATGAGGGACCTGATTTTGTTGAAGTATCCGCACCCCCGAAGCGACGTCGGTTTCCCCCATAAAGGACGCATAAACCGGCTTCCGGTATTTTTTGGAGGCGGCCGCCACCTGATGGGCGATAGCATCGATATCGGTCATGGATTGGGGCGTCAGGATGACGAACAGGCCGTCCACATTTTCATCCTGCAAGGCGGCTTCCATGGCGGCTTCGTAGCGATCGGCGGTGGCGTCCCCGATCACGTCGACGGGATTGTGGAGGTTGGCCGTGTTGGGAAGCGCTTTTTTCAGCACCTTGGTTGTCGCTTCTGAAAAGCGGGCCAGTTGCAGGCCCTGCCTGACTACCGCATCGGTGGTGAGCACGCCGGGGCCGCCGGCATTGGTGATGATGGCAACCCGTTTGGATTCGGGAATAGGCGCGTAGGCGAAAGCCGTGGCGATATGGAACATCTGCTCGATGTTATCGCAGCGGAGGATGCCTGCCTGCTCGAAGGCTGCGTCGCAGATATCGTCGCTGCCGGCCAGCGAGCCGGTATGGGAGGCTGCCGCCGAGGCTCCTTCCTGCGTACGCCCGGATTTGATGATCAGCAGCGGTTTGCCGCTTTGTTCGCGGATGTCCCGGGCGGCTTGCATCAGGGCACGGCCGTCGCTGACTTCTTCGAGGTAGAGGAGGATGGCCTTGGTAGCTTCATCCCGCATCAGGTAATACAACAGGTCGATCTCGGAGATGTCGGCCTTGTTGCCGAAGCTGACGAATTTGGAGAAGCCGATGCCTTTGGCCTGAGCGAAATCCAGCACGGCGGTGCACAGGGCGCCGCTTTGGGAGAGGAAGCCGATATTGCCGGCTGCGGGCATCTGCCGGGCAAAGGAGGCATTGAGGCGGACTTTTGGGTCGGTATTGATCAGGCCCAGGCAATTGGGGCCGATGAAGGAGATATCGTATTTTTGGGCGATCTCCAGGAGCTGCTTTTCCCGTTCTATCCCTTTTTCACCCACTTCCCTGAAGCCGGCGGAAATGATGATCACGGATTTAATGCCTTTCTGGCCGCATTGTTCCAGCGCCATGTGGGCTACCGTGCTGGGAAAAACAATAACCCCCAGGTCGACGGGGTCTTCGATATCGACCACGTACTTATAGGCCTTAATGCCGGCAATGTGCTGTTTCCCCGGGCTGACGGGCAGAATGAGGCCGTTGAACTCCCCGGAGAGAATGCTGTAGAGGATATCAAAAGGGACGGTGCCCTTTTTGGTGTTGGCCCCGATGATGGCTACGGACCGGGGGGTAAATATCTTGTCCAGGTTTGCCTGGTGAAGAGCGGATCGGTCGGGCATATCTGTCTGGCTTAAACGTACTGAGCTATGAAATCCACGGCGGCCCCGACGGTTTGCACTTCCAGGGCTTTGTCTTCATCCATTTCAATGTTAAATTCCTCTTCAAAGCCGGCGACGAGCTGAAGGCTTTGCATGGAGTCGGCGCCGAGGTCGAAAACGAAATTGTCATCTTCACCAATTACTACGCCTTCTGTGTCCAGCACTTCGGAAATGACCTTAAGGACTTTGGTTTTGATGTCGTTCCTTTCCATAAATCTGGTTTTAGGATCAGGGCAATTGATCGAAAATCCAGCTGGTGAATGGGTGAGGGTGAGAGTTGAAAGTTCGGGAATAGCCAGAGGAAAGATGATGATATTGATCATAAACAACATTGATTCTTATCAATAAAGCACCAATTTTCTGGTATTCACGATTTCACCTTTTTCCTTCAGCAGTAGAAAATACACCCCTGACGGTAACCCATTTCGCTCGAGTGTAAGGGCGCCGTCGCCGCTGAAGGTATGATATTGGGCCACCTGTCCCAAGGTATTCACCAATACGAGGCCAATGGGCTCCTGCGGTCCGTTTTCTATCTGAATGGAAGCCCATTCCTTCATCGGATTGGGGAAAACAGAAACCTTCCAGGGGTTTTTAACGGAATAGGTATTTATTGGTATTTCACAATAGTCAGCCGGATATTTCCACAAGAAAATATCCACCGGGGAATCATGATCCCAACTCATTCCAGACAGAATAAATCCTTTGTCCTCCGGGATAGCGGCTATTCCTTTCAGTTCATTGCGCGGGCCGGTTAATTCCTCGCAAAAGAGCTCCCCCTGTCCGTCGTATTTGGCAATATAGCCGCTTGGTTGGTTAGTGCCGAGCGTTGAAACGAATGTTCTACCTACCGCCAACAGCCCTCCATCCGGCATTTCGGCTACATCTACCAGGGTTTCCTGTTGTGTGCCGCCGTGTACATTGGCCCAGCTCAATTCTCCTTCGGCATTGGTTTTACAGATGAAAAAATCCTGAAAATTCATCAGATTCGGAAACACCGTTACTGCCCCAACCATGGCCAGTCCACCATCGGACAATTCGATCACTGATTTCACAACCGGGCTTTGGTTCGGTTCCGGCCGGAACACCTTTTCCCAGAGGATGTTGCCTGCCAGGTCAAATTCTATCAGATAAACGCGGTAAGTTGTTTGCGGAGGAAATCCCCGGCTCATGCCCGCCGCGATAAAGTTCCCGTCTTTTTTTTGAATAACCGCCGTCAATTCATCGTGAGTGCCTTTATCCAGGATCTGGTCCCAGAGAATATTCCCCTGGGCGTCGAGCCGCACAATCCTGGCGTTTACGGAATCGGCCAGCACCGGGCTTTCCTCGAAAGTATAGGTTTGGCCGCCCACCAGGATCAAGCTTCCATCGTCGGCGCCTACGAGCGCCTTAACCAACCCATGGCCGGGGTGCTCCAAGGCCTCGTTCCAGCTCGGAGAGCCCCCTTCATTGAACTTGAGAATAAAATACTGCCCCTTGCCATTACTTAAATAGTGAACGCCGCCAATAGCGTAGCCTCCGTCGGAGGTAAGAGTGACGTCCCAGGCCAGGGTTTGGCCTTCCGGTGTTGGGACAGGCTGAAACCAAAGGACATTTCCCTCCTCATCCGTCCGGGCCAGAAGCACGGAATCTTCCGTTTCATAAGTGGCGGCAACCACTACGCCCCCGTCGGGCAATGGGACAGTGGGGTGGTTGCCAGTGAGCAGGACACTTTGGCCGTTGTCGTCAATTACGGTTTCCCAAACCTGGGCCCGGCCAGAGATTTGAAAACAGAACAAAAACAGGAGCAGGTAAAGCTGGCGGCAGGTAGGGAAAGACGTGTTTTTGTTAGTTTTCATATCGCTTTATTTTACATACTTATCAGAGAAGAGCCGTACCCAATATATAAGTTGGCAATAATTAGAATAAAATTCAATGAGAATCCATAGATGGGTAATTGGTACGACTAAAAGGAGGCAGATTTCGTGGATGCGGTCGATCCAACTTCGCCAAGGCTACATCGGACGAGGGCAGGCTGTGCTGGTCTTGTCGAGGTAGCGCTGGATGACGCCGGGGCCGAATGTCCGTAAATTTTCAATCAATCCCTTGAAGAGTAAGGCCGGGATATTCTCTTAAACTGCGGCTTCAAAAGCATCCAATACTTTCCGGTTGAGTTGCCTCAATTCCGCCAAGATTTCCAAGGGAGGGTTGCCGGCCAAGGCTGCGGCGATCAATTGTTCCGCTTCTCTGATTTTTCCACAATTGAAAGCCAATTGGGCAGCACTGCGAAAAAGCACAGACCGGGTAGGTTCAGCGTCCAGTTTTTGGAACAGCAGCCAGGCTGCTGCTTTTTCCTGTTCGTAGGCCGCATGGGTTAATTCGAGATAGCGCTCGCTATCGCCGGCCTTTTGCGCGGTAAAAGCTTCATGGACAATAGCCATGGCTTCTTTATGTAGGTGTTGGATATCACTCATTTCTGGACTATTATGCAGATCGGGGCGCCAAATTCTATGATGATGACATATCCCGGAATCTTAAGATGATCTGAAACGCCAAGTTGGCGCATTTTTTTTCTGAGCCTTTGAGCCATTTCCCTCCGGCTCCCTTTATTTATTCCTGAAATTTCCAGCCTGGCATTTAGAAAATTGTCAGGATCGGGATTTTCATGTTTTCCCAAGGCTACCATACAGCCTTCTGAATAATAATCACATTGAACAGAAGATATTGTATCTATCAACTGACTCAGGTTTTCCAGTTGCAAAGCTTTCTTTGTTTTCATTGGTTATTGGTTCAGGCATTTAGTTTGTCCTTGGCGGCAGAACTGTCACCCAGCCCACCCCTCTCTATCTAAACTTCTAAAGTGAATCGCCTCCGCCAGATGCTCAATCTTGATCTCCTCGCTGCCGTGCAGGTCAGCTGCTGTACGCGCCACTTTTAGTATCCGGTCGTAGGCGCGGGCGGAGAGTTGGAGCTTTTCCATCGCCTTCTTGACCAGCATGAGCCCCGCCTGATTGACCTGGCAGACCTCCCGCACCATGCGGCTCGGCATCTGGGCGTTGGAGAAGACGTCGGGCAGTTCCTTAAAGCGCTCAGCTTGTATCTCGCGAGCGCGCAGCACCCGCTCGGCGATGTCCTGGCTGGATTCGGACGGCAGGGCAGTGTTAGATATCTCTTCGATCGACACCGGCGTTACCTCCACATGCAGGTCGATGCGGTCAAGCAGAGGGCCGCTGATCTTGTTGAGGTAGCGCTGAATGACGCCGGGGCCGCAGACGCATTCCTTCTCGGGGTGATTGTAATAGCCGCAGGGGCAGGGGTTCATCGAGGCGATGAGCATGAAGTTAGCGGGGTAATCCACGGAGATGCGGGCGCGTGAGATGGTGACCCGCCTTTCTTCCATAGGCTGGCGCAGCACCTCCAGCACAGTGCGTTTGAATTCCGGCAGCTCATCCAGAAAAAGGACGCCATTGTGGGCCAGGGATATCTCGCCCGGCATGGGGTTGGAGCCGCCGCCGACCAGGGCCACATCGCTGATGGTATGGTGGGGCGATCGGAAAGGGCGGGTAGAAATAAGGGCCGACTCCGGCGGCAAGGTGCCGGCTACGGAATGGATCTTGGTGGTCTCCAGGGCCTCGTGGAGGTTGAGGGGGGGCAGTATAGTGGGCAGGCGGCGCGCCAGCATGGTTTTGCCGGCGCCGGGCGGGCCGATGAGGATAGCGTTGTGGCCGCCGGCCGCGGCAATTTCCAGTGCCCGCTTGATGTTTTGCTGCCCTTTGACATCGGAAAAATCGACTTCGTAAGCGTTCTGCGAATCGAAGAACTCCTCCCGGGTGAGCACCATCTTGGGCTCGATCTTTAGCTTGCCTTCGATAAAATCCACCGCTTCGCGCAAAGTGCTGACCCCGTAGACGTTGATATCGTCTACAATAGCGGCTTCACGGGCATTTTGTTTAGGCAGGATAAACCCTTTCAATCCATCTTTCCGGGCGCGAATGGCAATGGGCAAGGCGCCTTTGATGGGCCGCAGGTTGCCATCGAGGGCCAGTTCCCCCATGATGAGGTACTGGCCCAGTTCGGAACCATCCATCTGA
This sequence comes from Lewinellaceae bacterium, assembly GCA_020636215.1. Taxonomy (GTDB): domain Bacteria; phylum Bacteroidota; class Bacteroidia; order Chitinophagales; family Saprospiraceae; genus JACJYE01. The sequence continues at coordinate 290,779 of JACJYG010000008.1, read as the reverse complement.
TCCGTAGCGGCCAGGCAGGCCATGGCGATTGGCAGGTCATAGGCGGAGCCTTCCTTCCGTATATCAGCAGGCGCCAGGTTGACGACGGTCTTAACCCGCAACATGCGCAGGCCAATATTCTGAATGGCCGCTTCGATACGCTGGAAACCCTCCCGGACAGCGTTGTCGGGCAGGCCAACCAGGTGGTAAAAATTGCCTTGCGTAACCAGGCCGCCGGTGTTCACCTCCACTGTGATCGTGCGGGCATCGACGCCATGGACGGCTCCGGCAAAGGTCTTTATATGCATGGCATCCGTTTTTCGGGGCAGGCCGATCCTACCCATTTTTAGTTCAGCTTGAGGACTAAAAATAGAAAATTAATCTGCACCCGAGGGCGGGATTACCCAAGATTACTCAAAATTACCCATTGGAAGGAGGAGAAGGATACTTTGGAATGGAGTGGATGCTAAAGAGGCTCAGTGGCGAGGGCTCCTATGGTTGAGAAAGAAGAAGTTGAGGAGGCTGAGAGAGTTGAGTTTTCGCCCCCCTCTCTCGGCCTCCCCATTTTCCATATTGACGTTCGACGCCCCCCCTATTGCCTGGCGACCACCACTTTCTGTGCCAGTTGTTGTCCCTGGCTGATCACTGTCAGGTAGTAGATGCCTTCCTGCAGGGAGCTGGCATCAATGGTTACAGATTGCGTGCCGGCTTTCTCGTTGCTTTCCTTTACGACTTTGACCAGATTACCTTCCTTATTGCGCAATTCGATGCGGACGCTACCGGCCTTTTCCAAAGTATATTGCAGGGTCATCTCATTGGCGGCCGGATTGGGGAATACGCTTACCTTGCTCAGGGCTGAGTTTTCGGTACTGCTATTATCGGCAGCATTTGGATCGAGTAACAAGAAACGGCCTTTGTGCATCTCTGGTTTGCCGGGGAGGGCAGGATGCTGCCCTTTGGGGCCGGCATGATGTCCATACTTTCCTTTGGGGCCAGTCTTCTCGTCACCGGATTTGGGTTCGGGGCGGTACTTTTGGTAGATGGCCTGGATATCTTTATGCCATTGCTCTTGTTGCGGTTGCATTTCCGCCAGTAGTGCATCGATATCGGCATCGTATTTTTCTACCAGGGCTTTGATAGCTTCCTGGTCTGGCTTGTAGGTTTCCCTAAGCTTTTGGAAATCTTCCCGGCTTTTGTTGGCCTCTTGCTTCAGCGCGCGCATTTCCTGGCGCCTGGTTTTTAAACTGGCGCGAAGTGTTGTGATTTGAGCCTTGTCTTCCGGGCTCAGTTTTTCTTCCAGTTTCGCTCGTTGCGCCTTCATTACGGGTAGGATATTTTCTGAGCGGTAAGCTTTAAGTTCACTTTTTAAGGCTGCTTTATCCGCCTTGTCCATCCGGCCTTGGCGAGGTGCTTTACGTTCCTGCTTCAATTGTTGCAAACGGGCTTTTTGTTCCGTGGTGAGCACCTCATCGATGCGGGCCTTATGATCTTGCATCAGTTGTTTAAAGGCAGCATGTTGGGCCTCCGGGCTATCGAATTGCTGGTTTTTGAGTTCAGCCCTTTCCTTTTCGAAGGTTGTATTCAGCGCTTCCAGTTGAGCTTGCTGTTCGTCGGTCAATTGGAGCTCCGTTTTCAATTGTTCCAGATCCTGCATAAACCGCGGCTGGTGATGTTGGCCGTGCCGGGCTTGTGCGCCCAGAGCAATGCTTAGTAAAAGCAGGGCGCCGGTAAATAAGACAGATAATACTTGCTGGTACGATTTCATGGTAAATTGTTTTAAAGTAAAATAATCGGGTTTAAACGCTGGCCCAATCATTCCCGATTCTTTGCACAGGTTATTTAATCTAGCTTAGATGACTCCGCAGCCAAAGGTTTAACCGGATGGCCGCTTTTCTTAACTTTGACAAACCTATTCCTCATTTTTTTCCCGGGGATGGCTCTTTTTTCCATCTTTTTTTCGGCGGTGGTTTTTATAATCCCGAAAACGACGAGAAAAACGGTCGAGTTGCTCAAGCTGTTTTTCTGTCAATAACGGCTTGATTTCCAGGTGCATGGAGTCGACTAGTTCTTTCTGGCGGCGGCGGCTTTCCTGGTTGTTATCGGCAATCTGCCCCGCGTAGCGCTGCACGATAGGGCTCAACTGCGCACGTTGCTCCTCACTGGGTTGGATGATCCGGAACAGATTATCTTCGAAGCCGGCCGAAGAACGCAGTTGGGCCACTCGTTGTATTCTTTTCACGGACATGGCGCGGTGGGTAAAAAAACCGGCCGCAAAGCCCACGGCAACCAACAGGATGGCCGCTATAGTGATCTGATAAGTTTTCATAATTAGCAATGCTTTAATAATCCATTAAAGTTAAAGCGTCATTTGGGGAAAGGCTTTCCAGTCCGAGGATGGTATCCGTATCGAGGCTGCCTTCCGTCCAGTACAGGTTGAGTAGCGCCAGGGCGACAATCAGCAGGCCGGCGGCAGCTACCCTGGTCACCCAGGTGATGATCCGGGCTTCTTGTTGCCGTTCCCGCAGCTGGATCATCAGCCTGTCGGGGAAATCCGGGGCCGTTGGGGGCTGAAGGTTAGCCAACAGGCTACGCATTTTGCCCAGTTGCTGTTGTTCCCTACGAAGGTTTTCCGAACCAGCCAGCGCGGCCAGCAATTCGGCCTGTTCTTCTGCGCTCAGGCTTTCCTCCAGCGATCGGAGGAGTAACTGGCGCCCTTTTTCTTCGTTTATAGCCATTTTTCTAATATTTCTCTTAGTTTTTGTTGCCCCCGTGCCAGCCGCGAAGCGATGGTGCCCTGGGGCAACTCCAATATTTCCGCCGTTTCTTTAACGGAATAACCATCGATCAGGCGGAGCACCACTACAACACGAAACTCAGGGTCAATCTGTTGCAGGGCTTTCCGGAGGGTATCCTCCAATTCCTGCCGTTCTGGGTTCCTACCAGGATCTTCCCGGTCTTCGGAATGGCCCTCCTGGCCGAGGGCGGACAGCCAGCGGGTTTTTCGTTGCCGACGCTTCCCCTCATTGATGCAAAGGTTGATGGCAATACGGCATAAGTAAGTACCCACTTCTGATTCCCCCCTGAACTTTGAGAGGGATTGGTAAAAACGGATAAATACTTCCTGGCACACATCATCTGCCTCGGCGGTATCGCCTAACATCCCCATAACCGTAGCACGCACAAGCCTTTCATGTTGCACAACCAACAGACGAAAAGCGGATTGGTCACCTTTTCGGGCGCGTTCTACCAGTTGCAGGGCGGATGGCATTTGCTTTGGCAATGATGGATGATTATGGTTGTGTTCAAAAGGCAAGTTACCGTCTTTCATTTTTCTTAAGCGCTTTCGCTTTCGAAACCGGCGACTTGTCTTTTGAGGTATTCTATGGATTAGACAATGGAAGGTGCGGTTTTTTTTCCGGGAGGTGCGGCTTTTTTAGAAAGAAGAGGTGAAACTAATGTCTTTGGGGTAAACAAGAAAGCCCCGAAGCTTTCACTCCGGGGCTTTGCGCCTCAGCAAGGACTTGAACCTTGGGCCTACGGATTAATCCCGCTTTTTTAGAAAAAGCGGGACCGCTCTAACCATCTGAAGGCGGTGGTTGGATGTGGAATTTGAGAAGCAGTTTCAGGACAGCACTATCATCGTGGGCCAGGCGTTGGATATAATCTTTACTTTTTCTGCCTTTGATATATCGTTCCAGGATGACGGCCTCGCTGCGATTGTTGACGGTAATGGATCGCAATAGTGTCCAGGGGCGATGTTTTGAAGTGAAGGAGTTAAGAGAAAGCTTATTGTGGAAGAGCAAACGGGTATGTAAATCCGGGGTTTGGCCTACATAGAAAATGTCAGACTCCTGGGAATAAAGGATGTAAACGAAGTGCATATGGATGGTTTTTGGGGTAAACAAGAAAGCCCCGGAGCTTACACTTCGGGGCTTTGCGCCTCAGCAAGGACTTGAACCTTGGGCCTACGGATTAATCCCGCTTTTTTAGAAAAAGCGGGACCGCTCTAACCATCTGAAGGCGGTGGTTGGATGTGGAATTTGAGAAGCAGTTTCAGGACAGCACTATCATCGTGGGCCAGGCGTTGGATATAATCTTTACTTTTTCTGCCTTTGATATATCGTTCCAGGATGACGGCCTCGCTGCGATTGTTGACGGTAATGGATCGCAATAGTGTCCAGGGGCGATGTTTTGAAGTGAAGGAGTTAAGAGAAAGCTTATTGTGGAAGAGCAAACGGGTATGTAAATCCGGGGTTTGGCCTACATAGAAAATATCAGACTCCTGGGAATAAAGGATGTAAACAAAGTGCATAGGGATGGCCTTTAGGGTAAATGAGAAAGCCCCGGAGCTTACACTTCGGGGCTTTGCGCCTCAGCAAGGACTTGAACCTTGGGCCTACGGATTAATCCCGCTTTTTTGGAAAAAGCGGGACCGCTCTAACCATCTGAAGGCGGTGGTTGGATGTGGAATTTGAGAAGCAGTTTCAGGACAGCACTATCATCGTGGGCCAGGCGTTGGATATAATCTTTACTTTTTCTGCCTTTAATATATCGTTCCAGGATGACGGCCTCGCTGCGATTGTTGACGGTAATGGATCGCAATAGTGTCCAGGGCCGATGTTTTGAAGTGAAGGAGTTAAGAGAAAGCTTATTGTGGAAGAGCAAACGGGTATGTAAATCTGGTGTTTGGCCTACATAGAAAATATCAGACTCCTGGGAATAAAGGATGTAAACGAAGTGCATAGGGATGGCCTTTAGGGTAAATGAGAAAGCCCCGAAGCTTTCACTCCGGGGCTTTGCGCCTCAGCAAGGACTTGAACCTTGGGCCTACGGATTAATCCCGCTTTTTTAGAAAAAGCGGGACCGCTCTAACCATCTGAAGGCGGTGGTTGGATGTGGAATTTGAGAAGCAGTTTCAGGACAGCACTATCATCGTGGGCCAGGCGTTGGATATAATCTTTACTTTTTCTGCCTTTAATATATCGTTCCAGGATGATGGCCTCGCTGCGATTGTTGACGGTAATGGATCGCAATAGTGTCCAGGGGCGATGTTTTGAAGTGAAGGAGTTAAGAGAAAGCTTATTGTGGAAGAGCAAACGGGTATGTAAATCTGGTGTTTGGCCTACATAGAAAATATCAGCCCCCTCGGAATAAAGGATGTAAACGAAGTGCATATGGATGGTTTTTGGGGTAAACAAGAAAGCCCCGGAGCTTACACTTCGGGGCTTTGCGCCTCAGCAAGGACTTGAACCTTGGGCCTACGGATTAATCCCGCTTTTTTAGAAAAAGCGGGACCGCTCTAACCATCTGAAGGCGGTGGTTGGATGTGGAATTTGAGAAGCAGTTTCAGGACAGCACTATCATCGTGGGCCAGGCGTTGGATATAATCTTTACTTTTTCTGCCTTTGATATATCGTTCCAGCATGACGGCCTCGCTGCGATTGTTGACGGTAATGGATCGCAATAGTGTCCAGGGCCGATGTTTTGAAGTGAAGGAGTTAAGAGAAAGCTTATTGTGGAAGAGCAAACGGGTATGTAAATCTGGTGTTTGGCCTACATAGAAAATATCAGACTCCTGGGAATAAAGGATGTAAACGAAGTGCATAGGGATGGCCTTTAGGGTAAATGAGAAAGCCCCGAAGCTTTCACTCCGGGGCTTTGCGCCTCAGCAAGGACTTGAACCTTGGGCCTACGGATTAATCCCGCTTTTTTAGAAAAAGCGGGACCGCTCTAACCATCTGAAGGCGGTGGTTGGATGTGGAATTTGAGAAGCAGTTTCAGGACAGCACTATCATCGTGGGCCAGGCGTTGGATATAATCTTTACTTTTTCTGCCTTTGATATATCGTTCCAGCATGACGGCCTCGCTGCGATTGTTGACGGTAATGGATCGCAATAGTGTCCAGGGCCGATGTTTTGAAGTGAAGGAGTTAAGAGAAAGCTTATTGTGGAAGAGCAAACGGGTATGTAAATCCGGGGTTTGGCCTACATAGAAAATGTCAGCCCCCTCGGAATAAAGGATGTAAACGAAGTGCATAGGGATGGCCTTTAGGGTAAATGAGAAAGCCCCGGAGCTTACACTTCGGGGCTTTGCGCCTCAGCAAGGACTTGAACCTTGGGCCTACGGATTAATCCCGCTTTTTTAGAAAAAGCGGGACCGCTCTAACCATCTGAAGGCGGTGGTTGGATGTGGAATTTGAGAAGCAGTTTCAGGACAGCACTATCATCGTGGGCCAGGCGTTGGATATAATCTTTACTTTTTCTGCCTTTAATATATCGTTCCAGGATGACGGCCTCGCTGCGATTGTTGACGGTAATGGATCGCAATAGTGTCCAGGGGCGATGTTTTGAAGTGAAGGAGTTAAGAGAAAGCTTATTGTGGAAGAGCAAACGGGTATGTAAATCCGGGGTTTGGCCTACATAGAAAATATCAGCCCCCTCGGAATAAAGGATGTAAACGAAGTGCATATGGATGGTTTTTGGGGTAAACAAGAAAGCCCCGGAGCTTACACTTCGGGGCTTTGCGCCTCAGCAAGGACTTGAACCTTGGACCTACGGATTAATCCCGCTTTTTTGGAAAAAGCGGGACCGCTCTAACCATCTGAAGGCGGTGGTTGGATGTGGAATTTGAGAAGCAGTTTCAGGACAGCACTATCATCGTGGGCCAGGCGTTGGATATAATCTTTACTTTTTCTGCCTTTAATATATCGTTCCAGGATGACGGCCTCGCTGCGATTGTTGACGGTAATGGATCGCAATAGTGTCCAGGGTCGATGTTTTGAAGTGAAGGAGTTAAGAGAAAGCTTATTGTGGAAGAGCAAACGGGTTTGTAAATCTGGTGTTTGGCCTACATAGAAAATATCAGACTCCTGGGAATAAAGGATGTAAACGAAGTGCATAGGGATGGCCTTTAGGGTAAATGAGAAAGCCCCGGAGCTTACACTTCGGGGCTTTGCGCCTCAGCAAGGACTTGAACCTTGGACCTACGGATTAATCCCGCTTTTTTGGAAAAAGCGGGACCGCTCTAACCAGCTGAAGGCGGTGGTTGGATGTGGAATTTGAGAAGCAGTTTCAGGACAGCACTATCATCGTGGGCCAGGCGTTGGATATAATCTTTACTTTTTCTGCCTTTGATATATCGTTCCAGCATGACGGCCTCGCTGCGATTGTTGACGGTAATGGATCGCAATAGTGTCCAGGGTCGATGTTTTGAAGTGAAGGAGTTAAGAGAAAGCTTATTGTGGAAGAGCAAACGGGTATGTAAATCCGGGGTTTGGCCTACATAGAAAATATCAGACTCCTGGGAATAAAGGATGTAAACAAAGTGCATAGGGATGGCCTTTAGGGTAAATGAGAAAGCCCCGAAGCTTTCACTCCGGGGCTTTGCGCCTCAGCAAGGACTTGAACCTTGGACCTACGGATTAATCCCGCTTTTTTAGAAAAAGCGGGACCGCTCTAACCATCTGAAGGCGGTGGTTGGATGTGGAATTTGAGAAGCAGTTTCAGGACAGCACTATCATCGTGGGCCAGGCGTTGGATATAATCTTTACTTTTTCTGCCTTTGATATATCGTTCCAGCATGACGGCCTCGCTGCGATTGTTGACGGTAATGGATCGCAATAGTGTCCAGGGGCGATGTTTTGAAGTGAAGGAGTTAAGAGAAAGCTTATTGTGGAAGAGCAAACGGGTATGTAAAATCCGGGGTTTGGCCTACATAGAAAATATCAGCCCCCTCGGAATAAAGGATGTAAACGAAGTGCATATGGATGGTTTTTGGGGTAAATGAGAAAGCCCCGGAGCTTTCACTCCGGGGCTTTGCGCCTCAGCAAGGACTTGAACCTTGGGCCTACGGATTAATCCCGCTTTTTTAGAAAAAGCGGGACCGCTCTAACCATCTGAAGGCGGTGGTTGGATGTGGAATTTGAGAAGCAGTTTCAGGACAGCACTATCATCGTGGGCCAGGCGTTGGATATAATCTTTACTTTTTCTGCCTTTAATATATCGTTCCAGGATGACGGCCTCGCTGCGATTGTTGACGGTAATGGATCGCAATAGTGTCCAGGGTCGATGTTTTGAAGTGAAGGAGTTAAGAGAAAGCTTATTGTGGAAGAGCAAACGGGTATGTAAATCTGGTGTTTGGCCTACATAGAAAATATCAGACTCCTGGGAATAAAGGATGTAAACGAAGTGCATAGGGATGGCCTTTAGGGTAAATGAGAAAGCCCCGAAGCTTTCACTCCGGGGCTTTGCGCCTCAGCAAGGACTTGAACCTTGGACCTACGGATTAATCCCGCTTTTTTAGAAAAAGCGGGACCGCTCTAACCATCTGAAGGCGGTGGTTGGATGTGGAATTTGAGAAGCAGTTTCAGGACAGCACTATCATCGTGGGCCAGGCGTTGGATATAATCTTTACTTTTTCTGCCTTTAATATATCGTTCCAGGATGACGGCCTCGCTGCGATTGTTGACGGTAATGGATCGCAATAGTGTCCAGGGTCGATGTTTTGAAGTGAAGGAGTTAAGAGAAAGCTTATTGTGGAAGAGCAAACGGGTATGTAAATCTGGTGTTTGGCCTACATAGAAAATATCAGACTCCTGGGAATAAAGGATGTAAACGAAGTGCATAGGGATGGCCTTTAGGGTAAATGAGAAAGCCCCGAAGCTTTCACTCCGGGGCTTTGCGCCTCAGCAAGGACTTGAACCTTGGACCTACGGATTAACAGTCCGCCGCTCTAACCAGCTGAGCTACTGAGGCATTTATCTTGAGCTTGCTGGAAGGTACCCGAAGTAAAGGCTTGAACCTTGAATCTACGGATTAATCCCGCTTTTATGAAAAAAGCGGGACCGCTCTAACCAGCTGAGCTACTGAGGCATTATTTTAGCATAAAAATCCCTTTTCTTGAAAAGGCGAGTGCAAAGTTATCACTTCAGGGAATAAAGTGCAATATTTGCGGAATAATTTTCCAGAAAAAAAACGACTCCTCATGAGCTTACTTGCTGTTGGTACGGTTGCCTTTGACGACATAGAAACACCCTTTGGAAGGGCGGAGATGGTTGTTGGAGGAGCTGCCACTTATATCACCCTGGCCGCATCCTATTTTACGAAGAATATCAAGCTTGTTTCCGTCATTGGAGATGACTTCCCATCAGAAGAACTGGATTACCTCAGATCGAGGGGGATAGACCTGGATGGCTTACAGGTGTTGGAAGGCCAGAAATCCTTTTTCTGGGCTGGCCGGTACCACAACAACCTCAATGACCGGGACACTTTAGATACGCAACTCAACGTACTGGCCGATTTCAACCCGGCCTTGCCAGGGCACTACCGGAAGGTGGATTATCTGATGTTGGGCAACCTCACGCCGTCCGTTCAACGGAAAGTGATCGAACAATTGGAACACCGGCCCAAACTGATTGCGCTGGATACGATGAATTTCTGGATGAATACGGCTATGGAAAGCCTGTTGGATGTCCTTAAAATGATCGATGTGCTGGTTATCAATGACGAAGAGGCCCGGCAATTATCCGGTGAGCATTCTCTGGTTAAAGCAGCTGATGCCATCCACCGTATGGGGCCCAAATACCTCGTTATTAAGAAAGGGGAGCACGGAGCGTTACTTTTTTCCGGTGGCAATATTTTCTTCGCCCCCGCCTTGCCTTTGGCGGAAGTATTCGACCCTACCGGCGCAGGGGACACTTTTGCCGGCGGTTTCATAGGCTACCTGGCTAAAACCGATGACCTGTCTTTTGAAAACATGAAAAGGGCGGTGGTCTACGGCTCCGCTATGGCTTCTTTTTGTGTCGAAAAATTCAGCATTGAACGCCTGAAGGGGCTTTCCAATAAAGAAATACGCGAACGTATCGCTAGATTTGTCGACCTGGTCAACTTTGATGCAGATATTGATTTTTAGATAGCGAGGCCTCCTACCCAAAAACGAAGCCGCGGCATGATCATGCCGCGGCTTCGTTTTTGGGGTTTTCAACTAGTAGGTGGCAAGTTGGAGTGCGCCTTTTTCGCTACTGACTGCTTATGCCTACTCCCCCATCGCTTCCAGTATCTGTTCGGCGTGTGCTTTAGTGTCAACCTTGGTGAAAACCTTGGCGATCTTTCCGGCTTCATCGATGACGAAAGTCGTGCGGTGCACGCCATCGTATTTCTTGCCCATAAATTGTTTAGGGCCCCATACGCCGTAAGCGTTCAATACTTCCTTTTCCGTATCGGCGATCAGCGGGAAAGGCAGGCTGTATTTATCGATGAATTTCTGATGTTTTTTCGGGTCGTCGGGGCTGACACCAAGCAGGGCATAGCCTTTTGACTGAAGTACGGCGTAGTTGTCTCTGAGATTGCAGGCCTCGGCGGTGCAGCCGGGGGTGTCGTCTTTGGGGTAAAAATAGAGGATCAGCTTTTTTCCTTTGAAATCGGACAGGGAAACGGTGTTTTCATGCTGGTCGACTCCTTTGAAGCCCGGAGCTTTATCGCCTTCTTTGAGCTGTGTCATAATTGAAGCTGTTTATTGGTTCTGGAATACTTTGACAACAAAGGTATCCTCTTGTAGTTCATCCCCAGGTATCCTTTCATGATGTAGGTGGTGGGCAAACATGCGATGTGGGATGGTATTCTGAGGCAGGAAATGTCAAATTAGAATATGGAATGCCATTGTTTACTCGATTTTACCCAACCTTACCCAATTTTACCCACTATCACCCAGCTTATACCCTTAATTTTGCTTTAACTATTTTTCCTGTATAACCTCCAAAAATCAAACGAACATGAAACCACAAATGATTGGATTATGCCTGCTATTGGCCCTATGGGCATGTTTAGAGGCCTGGCGTTCCGGAATGGCGAATCCATCCACTCCTATCGAACAGTCTGTCCTGAAACCCTTGGAACCAGCTGGTTTTATAACTAACAGAGATACAGTGATCAGAGGCTCCCCCTCCCTCACGAATAATCGCCTATTTCCAATTCAAGAAACCACCAACGAATAACCCTTCACCCATCACAAATTACGTCTCTACAAGCCGGCCTTCGCCGAAATCTCCAGCATGCGGTCAATTGAGGCGCGGCCCTGCTCAATGACCCAGTCGGGGAGAATGATCTCCGGGTTCTCGTACTTCATGCAGGTATAGAGCTTTTCCAGGGTATTGCGTTTCATGTGCGGGCATTCATTACAAGCGCAGGTGTTATTGGGTGGGGCGGGGATGAAGGTCTTTTGTGGAGAAGCCTTCTGCATTTGATGGATTATGCCCGTTTCCGTAGCGACGATAAATTCTGTAGCGGCACTGCGCTGGGTGTATTTCAGCAGGCCGGTGGTGGAGCCGATGAAATCGGCCATATCCAGTATGTGGGTTTCGCATTCGGGGTGGGCGATGAATTCCGCATTCGGATGCTGCATCTTCAGCTTGACGATCTTTTCGTGGGAGAAGATTTCATGCACCATGCAGCTACCGTTCCACAGCACCAGGTCGCGGCCCGTTTTTTTGACCAGATAGCGGCCCAGGTTAACGTCCGGTGCGAAGATGATGCCTTTGTCTTTGGGGATGCTTTCGATGATCTGTACTGCATTGGTAGAAGTGCAGCAGATATCGGTCAGCGTTTTTAACTCGGCAGTGCAGTTGATATAACTCACTACGACATGATCGGGGTACTTCTCCTTGAACTTTCGGAATAGCGGCGGCGGGCAGGAATCGGCCAGCGAGCAGCCGGCCTTTAGGTCAGGCAGCAACACTTTCTTTTTCGGAGAGAGCATTTTAGCTGTTTCCGCCATGAAGTGCACCCCGGCAAATACGATGATCTCCGCATCGGTGGCAGCGGCCTGCTGCGAAAGCCCAAGGCTGTCACCGATGTAGTCGGCAATATCCTGTATATCCGGCTCCTGATAATAGTGCGCCAGGATGATGGCGTTCTTTTCCTTTTTAAGTTTTTCGATCTCTTCAAAAAGGTCGAGAGTGGGGTCTACGTCGATATCCAGATAGCCTTTTTGTTCGAGTTGTTTTTCCGCAAGGGCCAGTGTGGTCATGAGCACGAGTTTTATTTTGGAATTTTACGGCATCAATTCAGAAGCTTCACGTCGTAAACAACGCAAAGTTATCAAAAATAGTTTACTTAGTTTTGTTTTTAAACTAAGTGCTCTGTAAATTAAGTTCTTTCTTGTTTTGGGATGGGTATTTTGATGGAAGACAAGGCGCGAGGAAGGAAGATAGCCATAGCTACCTGACTGATCGAGCAACGCAGTATTCCATTAAAAGACACTGCCAAAATTGGAAGTTACTTAATTTACAGAGCACTAAGCTTTGTTTTGTGACGAACCCAGGGGTGAAAAGTAACATTCAAGTGTAATGCCCGGGATGCCTTCAGGCGAAGGATATAGCCATATTACAATGTAGCCAGAAACCAGGAGAAAAGCCTTTAGGCGCCTTGTTGTCGAAGCAGTAAATGGAAAGCTAATGCCCCGGGCGCGTACTTACTTCCCCAGTAAAAAGATTGCCGGCCGCTTATCCAGGTTTGGGATTTGTGTTTTACGCCAGTCCCCTATAGCCAGCGTGCGCACATATTCCGTGGGCAGGGTCAGGTCGGCGGCAATGCAGAAGAGCATATCGGGTGAAAGGGTATTGATGGCTGTTTCAATGAGGGCCATATTGCGGTAGGGGGTTTCAATGAATATCTGGGTTTGGGTGTGTTTGAATACGCGTTGTTCCAGGAATTTCAGTTCCCGCATCAGGTCTGGCTTTTTAGGCGGCAGGTAGCCGTGGAAACAGAAATTCTGCCCGTTCAATCCCGAAGCCATCAAGCCCAGCAGAATGGAGGAGGGCCCCACCAGCGGCACCACTTCTATGCCCCGCTGATGAGCGGTTTGAACCACAAAAGCGCCCGGGTCGGCTACGCCGGGGCATCCGGCCTCGGAGAGCAGTCCGATATCCTGTCCGTTTTCGGCTGCTTCCAGAAACTGAGCCCGTTCCTCCGGTGGCGTGTATTTGGTGATCTCGTAAAAAGTCAGTTCACTGAACGGCTTAACGGGATCGGTTTCTTTTATGAAACGGCGGGCCGTCTTAGCGCGTTCGGCAATGAAGACATCAAGCCGGTGGAGGATGTCGGTCACGTATTGCGGGATAGTGTGGGCCGCTTGTTCTCCCAGTGGTGCGGGAATGAGGTAAAGTTTGCCTTTGGTTGCCATGCAGCGAAGTTAAAGCCTTTTGCTTATTTTTGTAAAAAGCTGTTGATGGAAGAAGCGAATTCTAATTCCTATACCATAAAACTCCCTCAATTCGAGGGCCCTTTCGACCTGCTCCTCTTCTTCATCGAGCGGGACGAACTCGATATTTACGATATCCCTATCGCCAAGATTACGGATGACTTCCTTGGCTACATCCGCCATATGGAACAGCTGAACATCGACCTGGCCAGCGAATTCATTCTGGTGGCGGCTACGCTCTGCCGCATCAAGGCCAAACTGCTGTTACCCCGCAAACCAGTGGATGAAGAAGGCAATGAGATAGACCCGCGTGAAGAATTGGTGTCCCGCCTGCTGGAATACAAGCGGTATAAAAGTGTTCTGGAGGAAATGCGCCAGCTCGAGGAGTTGCGCAGCATGCAGAATTACAGGGGCAACGCCAGCCGCGAGTTGCAGCAGATCGCCACTAAGGCGCTGGTGGACAATGAGTTGGAGTCGGTGACCTTGTTCAAGTTATTGCGCGCTTTCGAACGGGTGATGCAGCGCTTCGATGAGTCGCATCCCAAGACGGTTCATCGCATCGTACAATTTAGCTATACTATTGAAGAGCAGCAAACCCATATCTTCTCCAAAATTGCCGGCGGCCGGCGGGCCAATTTCTCAGATGTTTTCTCGGAATGCCAAAATCGCATCCAGGCCATCGTTACTTTCCTCGCCCTGCTGGAACTGCTCAACCTCCAGCAGATTAGTATTATACAGGGGCTTGGCTTGAATAATTTCTGGCTGGAGGAAAGGCCGCCTGTCGCCGAGGAAGAGGAATAGGCTAGTAATTCGAGGCTTTTATTCTTTAAAGCATCCTTGGAAAGAAATCCGTATATTTATAAGTTGATTACCGGGCCTGTAAATTTTTCCGGGCGGCAATCAAAGGCCTCTTTTTACTACACCAGAAAAACCCTCTGATCATGGAAACACCCAATCGCCTCTTGCGGCCTCTTTCCCTGGCCGGCTGCTTTATCCTTTTTTCCGTTCAGCTCCTTTGGGGGCAGTATGGGAGAGATGAAAAGATAAGTTTTTACACCGGGGTATCCCCGGTTATTCTTCAAAAGGACGCTGTTGAAATTAATTTCAGCAACTCCCTAACTTCGTTCTGGGTTGCGGTCAATGAATATTTACCATCGCAGAACGCAATCAGGGTTGCCAATCGCTACCGCTTCTCCCGGATGGAGCAATTGGCCCGTGTCAGCTATGGCTTTTCTCCTGGCGCCAAATGGGATCTCGGCGCGGAGTTTCGCTATTCTTCTTCCCGCCTGGATGATGAAGCCCGGAGCTCGCCTTTCAGGGTTTTTGAAGGCGATACCGGAAGCGGAAATACCTATCGCGGCCTTTCTTACATTGGCTTGCGATTTCGCACCATGCCTTTCGGCCGGGTTCCCGAACTAACATTGCAGGCAACGGTCCATTATCCTGTCGTACGAGAGGAGGACCTCCGCCTCCGCCTGGGAGCACAAAGGACACAACTCGGGGCCATGGCCACCTACTACCAACAGTTCAATTCATCGACCTTCGTTTTTTTACAGGCCGAATGGAGGGTGCACCTGGGAAACGACGAGAATAAGCTTACCAGCCATACCCCCTCCGCCAGTGGGTTCCTCGTGTTGGATTTATGGGATCAAAAGTGGTATCTATTTCCCGGGGCCACCTATTCTATGACCCTTCAAAGTACCTACTCGGGTTCGCTGGTTAGGCTCAACCGACAGTTTCTGGGTAGCCTGGGCGTATTGTTCCAGCCGGATACCCGCTTCGGTATTCTGTTGAATACGCAGTTTCCATTCATCCTGGATAGCGGTAGCTTTTATACCGAATGGGTGTCGGAAAGCTTTAGCTCCTTTACCCTGGGCATACGTTTGTGGTACTAAAAAAAGTCAACCCCTATAAACAATCGACAGGCACATCGGGAATTTCCTGCTGGTAGATCAGCAATTGCCGGCCGGTAGATTTGGAGGTGAGCAGCATCATGTGACGGCGTTTTTTGTATTGACTGGGCAGGCCGCTAATGCAATCGGCTCCCGTCGAATTCCAGGCCCGGTATTGCTCTGGTGCGTCATTCGGGTTGATTAACTGGCCTTCAAATTCTTCCAGGCTTCCGTTGGCCCGTTCGATGGAAAGATGCAGGATATTGCGGCTATCCATGAAACCGGACATATGGTTTGCCTCATACAAAACACCAGAAGTACCACAAGTGCTTTGTTCAAAACTTGTCAATGGATTGAGGGTTTGAGTACAATTTCCATCCGAGTCGGGAACAAATTTGAACCAAAGGCAATAATCGAGGTTTTGCGGGCTCAGCCAGGCGTTCTCAATGCTCGGGGGAAAATCTGTGGGAAGCATAGGGATGATAATTTCCGGCAGTGGCGGAAAAACATAGTCGGGGTTATTCTGAAAAAAATCAGCGGTGGTGACGTTGAAATCCAGCGCTACAAAATCCAGGCAATCGGGGTCTTCGATCTTCATTTCCACTTTGCCGGGGTCCACTCCGTCTGGTACGGTTACCGCCAGCCCCATACCGTCAATGAAACGGCTTTTTTCGGCCAGCACATCGTCAAAGTAAACTTTTCTGCCCTGAAGCGCCGTCGGAGGGTTGGCCCGGATGAGAACTTCATAGCCGGTAGGGTTTTCAGCAGTTGATATGCTCAGCCCGGGAAGGGAATCACAATCCGGGTTGCAATGATAATTGGCGACAATAATAAGAAGGCTGAAAAAAGCAATAGATAGTCTGTTGATCATGGCTTTGGGTATTGGGTGAATAGAACAGGTTACAGGGAGGTGTTCAATTGTTGGATCATGTCTGCACATTTTTTTTCCAGGATTTCAATCCGGGGAGAAAGTTGGGACATAGCAGCTTCCGCGCCTTTCCTGGCTTCCGCTGTTGCCCGGCTGCGGCCAAGCTGCCGGGAAAGGAACAATTTCAGGTTTTCGTTGACGGAAAACTCAATCGGATATACTACTTCGTTGTGGACATCCTCGAGAAGATATTGGTAAGTTTCATTCAGTTGCTTGGAAATACCGGGGCCTGCCCAATAATGTTCGGCCGCCTCCACATGGCCTTCGTGGTTGTTAAGGATAAAACTGCGGGCTTCGTTGTAGTTATTAATCGTGGTATACAACTGTTCCCGGGCGCCTTCATTCAGAAAATAAAAGGAAATGCGGTCCGGCAGCAACATGTCTCGGAGGTTTTTCACCTGGTCGGTATATTCTTCAAGGCCGCCTGAAATGGCTTCATAAAGCTCTTTTTGCCGCAAATATTTTTTTTCTAAAGCCACAAAAAGCTCTTGCTCCAGGCCGTTAACCTTATTCTCCAAGGCCGTGATTCGGTTTTGACGTTCCTGGAGGCTACTTTCATACTCCTCTACGGTATTGGAAAGGCTATGAATAACAGCTTCATAATAAAGGATTGTATCGAGCAGGGCCTCATGCATTTTGGAGAGCTGCCGTTGGCTCAGCTTATGTTGAGATTCCAGCCCTTCTACTTTATGCTCCAAGGCATCGATCTGCTGGCGGAGCTTTTTGTTTTCCTGGCCGCAGACCCTGATCTGTAATTCGCCGGATGGGGGTATGAAAATTTTTCCGCCATAAGGGGATACAATAGGATATGGACAGCCTTCCAATGCCACTATGGCCTCGCTTTTTTCGGATTTGAGGTGCAATAAAAAGCGGCCTTCTTTATCGGTGATATCATAATCCTGATCGGCAACACTTACCGTCACTCCCGGCACTCCTTTTTGTCCTCCATCCACCAACTCTACGACTTTACCGCTTATGGCAATGAGGCCCGAGCTTTGGGAAAATACGGGAAAACAGGATAGCATCAGCAACAGGTACAGGGGGCATTTTTTTTTCATGGCATTGGGCGGTTGGGTGAATTTCAAAACCTTTTTAGGTGTATTTGGAGCTTTATTATTTTGAAAATCAAAAAAAATTATGAATCTGTGAATCCTGCGGGGCAGGCTCTGTCGTCGCTTTTGGTTGATTATTAGGCCCGCCAAACGCGCCACAAAAAGCTTAACCAGAACCACAACTCCTTGATTTTCAAGATAAAAATACTTCCAACATGCTCTTATAGATATAATAAATTATTTTGGGATTTTCAACTCACTGAGGATTTCCCGGCTGACGAGGATTTTTCGATTGATTTTTAGTTCCCCATCAGCATAGATTTCCAGGTAAGTGGTTTTTTGACCTGCCGGAAGAGCGACTGAATACTTACCCTCCGCATCGGTTTGAACTTTAAGAAATCCGTGGTCAAAATTCAGGACTGCGCCTGCTACGGGACTTAGGTCGGCAGCCCTTACAACGCGCCCTTCGTATGAAATGGTTTCTATCGCCTTTGCTTCGATTGAGTTGGAGGGGGGGGAGGAAGTAAGGTCATTTTGTAATAAAATCCACCCTACTACTGCCATTATTGGAATAGCCAGCAGGGCCAAAGTGATCAAAAGCGGCCTTCTCCGGTTTTCTTGGCCCTTGAACAATTGGCCTGGATTTACCGGCAATTCGTTTTTTTCAATCTGCTCGGCCAAATCGAGGATACTCTTGGTAACCCTTGCCCATTCCAAATTCTGTTCGCTCTGGCTCAGTATGCCTTCAATAACCTGGTGCTGGAGGGTTTCAATTCTGTTTTTGAGTAGTAGAGAAGTATGGTAATATTCCTTTTTGCTATCCTTCGAAAGCTCCAGTAAAAGGTCAGCAGCGGCCTCCGTATTTCCTTTGGTTAACAATGCCTTGACTTCTTCTATGGCCTCATTGGGTGACATGGGTAAGGTGTTAAAATACAACTTGTATGAGAAGCTGTTTGAATTTAGACCTTCAGTTTTATTATGCCTCTTTTTCCGCTACTCTGCGGCTTTTTTTCGCCCCGTACCTATGGGTACGAGGCTCAAAAAGAGCCTTGATTGACGAAAAAACAGCCTATAATAAATTCTAAAAACCAAATTCAAACAGCTTCTGAATGACCATTTAAATTTAAGCAAAATATAGAGCTTGTTCAAATTTCGTTTTGGAGATGAAAAATTATTCCTGCCTGCCTGCTCGCCAGTTCGCTGGCTGGCATGTTTTCAGCCCGGAGGATTAAATTTGAACAAGCTCTTTCCGGTTCTGCTAATGGCAAGATGGAGCGGAGGTGGAAGGTGGGCCTGCCTTGGTGCAGCTCCTTTCCTTTGCGCAATAATAAAGAAGCCAGGGCTACACCGGGCGGCGCAACCCTGACTACGAAAGCGACTTTAGATTGCAGGAAAGATTGGCATCATAAGAGAAGATGACAGCAAGAAATCAACATTTATGCTGCAAATGTCCTGCTTAAGCCTTAATTGAACGTGAAGCTTATGTTAAATCCTCTTTAATTATGTTTCTCCCTCCAACAAAATAGCCATATAGCCATTCAGCCATTATCTTCCCCTTCCAGCCCAAGCAACATCCGTATCGTAGGCAGCACTACTTTTGCTCGTTTCTGATCAAAAGCAACCGGTAGCCCAGTTGCCAGAGCTTCTGGGCCTTGGGCGCCTGTTTTCGCCAGGGTGAGCATTTTCTCCCGTTCTGGGCCGGTGAAGTTGGAAAAGGCGCGGCGCAGTAAGGGTAAGGCTTCAGGAAAATGTGCTTCCGGGATTTCGTTAATCCATTCGTCCAGCACCGGCCATAGTTCGGGTGTATGGATAAGTAACAGGCCGCTACCATAGAGAAAGCCTTCCAGCCAAAGCGCGCCCTGTTCGGCTTCTTCACTCAAAGAGAGCGACTGGCGCATCACGGCAGCGGTTTCTTCCCCGGAGCGGAGCGATTTGTCAAACAGCATACGGCAGGCCAGTCCGCGCAGCAGGGGGTGTGCCGGATTGGCGCCGGCGATCTGAAGAAGGGCCCGGTTCCAGTATTGGAAGTGGCCGGCTTCACTGAGCAGGCTGATGGCCCGGTTGCCTTGTACAAGAAGGGAAAACCAGTCGCGGGCGGCGGCTTCTTCAATGTTTAGAACCGCCCCTGGAAGGCCAATGGTAATACGGGGAATAATATGGTTGAGCAATGCCTCAACGGCCTGAATATCTGTCTGACGGGTATCTCCGTAGCGGGCAATGTCAGCCAGCAGCGGTAGGGCTTCCAGCAAATGGAAAACATCTTTGGTAAGTGCGGCGGCATCTTCCAAGCGGGCAATTAGGCTGGCAAATGCCTCTGAGATGCCCGATAGCAATGCCTCCCGAACAATACCAACCAGTTCGGCCAGCTTTTCGGTTTCGGCAGCTCGCTTTTGGGCGAAGTGGGAAGCGGCGGCGTAAACCGTATTGCCCCACATGCCTGCTTCAATGAGCCGGATGATATACTCGGGCTGCCACTGCAGCCGCCAGTGCTCGCTGAAGGCGCCGAGCCGGTTTTCGGAAGCCTCCAGCAAGGCGCCCCACGGAATCCTTAGCAGGTTGAGCTGATGCAGCAAATGACTGGTGTCCAGGTGGCTGGGCTTGCGCAGGTCCAGGGCCTTGTCCTCTGCTGTACCGGATAGATAGGCCTGCGTCAGGCGCGCAGAACGGATGCGGGCCTCCAGGTCCTGCTGTAGCGGGATCTGGGGAATATCAACCGGTACTTCGCCTACCGCTTCTCCAGTGATAAGCTTGTCTTCAATGACTTGCAGGGGCGCTTCATTGCCTTCACAAAGCACAGACAGCACCGCTTCCTTCATTTCTTCAATCCCGGCGATAGGTTGTTGGCGTAGGGCCGCCAGGCTGTGCGCCAGGCGGACGGCCTCGACCGCATTGGCCGCCGAGGCGGCCATGCCTTCCCGTCGCAATAGTTGGGCTGCCCGCGCCATCCACCACTGCACGGCTTCTTCGCGCTGGTTGAACAGCAAAGCGTACCAGGCGGGAGAAACCACGCCGGCCCGGTAACCGCTTTGAAAAGCCAGCCGTTGGTAGGACCAGGGTATCCAGGTGGCCCTGATCTTGCTTTTTTTCAAGCCTTTCAGCAAATCATTGTCCGCTTTGGCCGGATGGCGGTCCAGGTAATGTAGTGCCGGCGCGTGCCAGGCGCCACAAACTACAGCGATCCGCTTGAAACCGTCTTTGATCGCTTTGCGCAGGGTTTTGCGCATGTAGGCTTCCCGCAAGCGATTGAGCGGCGGCTCCTGCCGGTTCAATTCATCCCGTAAAGCAGTATTCAGGCTGATGATGGACTGAAAGATGTCCGCATCGTTATCGGTTTGCTCGAAGGTGGCTTCCCACCAGCGTTCGCTGTCGGTATAACCTGCCAGTTCGGCAATATATCCCATGGGGTCACGGATGACAGGGGCTTCGTTTTCGGAAGAAGGCAATGGTATCTCCAGTTGCCCGGCATTTTTTTCTTCCAACTGAAATTGCATACCCATTGGTAGGTCCATGAAAATGATGGGTAGTCCCTCTCGCAAACCATATTGAATGGCCTGCCATTCCGGAGAAAATTCGGCGAAGGGCAGGTAGGAAGCTTTGCTTAGGTCTTTATCATCATAAAGGAGCACAGCCACTGGTGGGATGAGCTGCGGGTGCCGGGCATACTCCAATATCCCTTCCGCATCACCGGGTGCTTCGATGAGGATGCAATCGGGCCCCTGCGCCTGCAGGGCGCGTAAGAGGCTGCGGGCGGAGCCCGGGCCGTGGTGCCGGATGCCATAGATGGAGAACATAGGATAAAGGTAGGACAAACGGGATAGAGTTAGAAACTTCAGTTCAGTGATTCAGGCCCGTAGGGTGTGCTGTACGGCTCAGCCCAGCAACTCCCGGCTCGCCTCATAAATATCCGTCCACCCCTCTCGCTCTTTCACTACTGTTTCCAGGTATTCCTCCCAGGCGGCTTTGTCCTGCACCGGGTCTTTGACGATAGAGCCGAGCAGGCTGCCGGCCATATCACGGGCGTTGAGGGCGCCGTCGCCGAAGTGGACAGCCAGGGCCTGGCCGCTGTTGATGACGGAGATGGCCTCGGCGGTACTCAGGGTGCTGCTGGGCATTTTTAGCTTGCGGCGGCCGTCCTCGGTTTTGCCGCTGCGCAGTTCCCGGAAGATCAGGACCAGGCGGCGGATCTCTTCGATGGGAGCGGCCTGCGGGGGTAGCTCCAGCGCCTGGCCGATCTGGGCGACGCGGTTCTTAACGATGGTAACTTCTTCCTCCAGCGTGGCCGGCAGGGGCATCACCACAGTGTTGAAGCGGCGGCGCAGGGCGCTCGACAGTTCGTTGACGCCCTTGTCGCGGTCGTTGGCGGTGGCGATGATATTGAAGCCTTGTACGGCCTGAACTTCCGTATTAAGCTCTGGCACCGGTAATGCTTTTTCGGAGAGCACGGTGATGAGCGCGTCCTGCACATCGGAGGGTATGCGGGTCAGTTCTTCCACCCTGGCGATTTTGCCGTATCGCATAGCCTGTACAACCGGGCTGGGCACCAGGGCATTATCGGAAGGCCCTTCGGAAAGGAGGCGGGCGTAGTTCCAGCCATAGCGCAGGCTTTCCTCGCTCATACCGGCAGTGCCCTGCACCAATAGGGTGGAATCGCCGGAAACAGCGGCCGCCAGATGTTCGGACACCCAGGTCTTGGCCGTTCCCGGAATTCCGATCAGCAGTAGCGCCCGGTCGGTGGCCAGGGTAGCGACGGCTACTTCGATGAGCCGCCGGCTGCCGTAGTACTTAGGGGTAATAGTGGTTCCGTCCTCCAGCTTCCCGCCCAGCAGGTAGGTGGCTACCGCCCAGGGGGAAAGCTTCCAGTTGGCCGGCTTGGGGTGCTTGTCGGCTTTGGCCAGGGCTTTAAGCTCTTCGGCGTACGCCTCTTCGGCATGGGGGCGGAGAATGGAGGGTTTGGGCATGGTTTTTAGATTTTCAGATTACTGGACAAGAGTAATGAAAATGTTTGGTCTATTCCTAATGCTGTTATTAAAATGGCGGACTGCCTCTACTGAGCCGGTTAAAAATGGCCTGATGGCCGAAGGGGCGCCTAAGCAGAGAAATTTGGACAGCCATTCAACCATTTTGCCATTCAACCATTTCCCCGTCCCACCTCCGCCTGCATCTCTTTCCGGAAGGCCAGCACCTGCAAAAAGCGGTCCACCTCCTTCTCCCAGCGATACCAGACCGGTGAGCGGGCGTCCCATCCGTTGCGGAAACTTTCCTGTAGTTTGGGGTTGATCTTATAGGCGGCCACCTCCAGGATACGGCGGTAGTGCCAGAGGTTCCAGTAATAATTTCGGGCGCCGCTGATCCACTGTTGGAAACCTTTCAGCACTAGCAGCGCCAGGCGGTCCTCCCATTCGTGGGCGCCCTGGCAGAGCATCTGACTGAGCAGGCTGCTTTCTTCAATATAGCCCGGCTGCTGCTGGAGTTGTTGTACGGCCAGTTCATTGAAAAGGGGCTCGGGAAGCTGCTCGATCAGCCTTTTGCCTGTGGCGCTGCTCCAGGCGGCCTCGTCGTTGGTGCGCCACCAGAAGCGCAGGATAGCCTCTATCCAGCGATGGTCCTGGTGCAGGATAGCAGCATTGGCGGCGGCTTCCAATAATAATTGCTTGCGGGGGCTGCCGGCCAGGAGGCGCAGTGTATCTACGGTTGGCTTGTGGAAATACTCTTCCCAGCGTTTCGGCGGGATTTTACTAAATATTTCCAACGTCCAATCGGAGGGCTGTCCTTTTTTGGCGCCGATGCCATCTCTTTTTAAGCCTTCATCCAGCGCTTTGGGATACTGTAAATCGGGTGGCCCATTGCCTTTCTGCTTCAACAACTGCATTGCCCGGGCGTACAGCCGCTCTATCAGGCCGGAATCGGGCAGGCGGCTGAGCAGGGCCGCCGCCGCCAGGCGTACTTCTTTGCGTCGATCTACCAGGCAGCCCTCCAGAAAAGTTTCGTCGTAGTCGCCCAATCCGGTGGACAGTATATTCAGAAAGGCCTGCTTATCGGTATGGGGAAGGTGGTCCCAAATAGCGGTTAACAGCGGAACAGCTTGCTCGGGTTGCGTGCGGCGGAGAAAACGCAACATCGCCTGTTTCACTTCCAGCGTTGCATCGGGCCAGGTGTCCAGCTCCGGATTTTCGGCCAGGGCCTGCCAGTCCGGATTCTGGCGCAGGAGCCACTGTCCTTCCGGGCCGAGAGCAGGCTGCACCTTTTCCCAGATTTGAGGATATTTCAGGCTCAGCCGGAAGAGGAACGGCAATTGTTCCGCCGGCAGGTGCTTATGATGTTGTCGGGCCAGCAGCAGATATTCCGGCAGGGCGTAAAAATAACGGCCATCCAGGATCTGAGACAGGTGTTGGGCAGACCGGCCGGAGGCTCTGTTGGCCGGGCTACTTTCTTCGGGCTGTATTGGTTTGAATTCCGGCTCCTGCTTTTGCAAAGGGAAGCCGGCCCGCCTTAGGGAATGGTACAAAGCAGCCGCTTCCAGGATAGCCTTTGCGGGATTACCTTCGGCATTGATTCCCAGTTTGGCAAGGGCCGAAAGCGTGTTTTCGGAAAGTTGAGCCCTTTCCGTCCCGATGAGTGCTATCTTGGCGAGTTCGTCCCAGATCATGCGCTGTAAAAGTCAAAATGTAAAATATAGAATGTAAAATGGAAAAGCCAAAGTAGAAAAGGGTATTACTCAACAAAAAAAGAAGAAATCCTGTCCAGCCTGCATACGCCATTCCTGCAAATGCCCGCTGATTTCCACCTGTGCATCGGGGGCGGCTACCATTACCAGCACCTGAGGATTGTTCAAGCTTGTAATGGTTTCGTAGGATTTAAGCCGGATGCCATAAATATCTTTTCCGATCTTTCCCGGCGTATCGCATACCCAGTGAAAATAGATGCCTTCTTCCTGAAGGCGCAGGGCGGCCTCCTTGCCTTTCCGCCCCGCACCCCAGAGGACGAGCGGGCGGGCCGGCTGATAGTCCAGCTTCAGAAAATAATGAAGCTTGATGGGCATAAAAGTATAGTCGGCATAAACTTCGCTGTTGCGGGAGGTGCGGGCGGCATGGTCGCGCCAAAGGTGTACGGTTTCCGGGCTGGCGACGATCTTTAGGCCCTGTTCATAGAAGCGGAAGCAGAGGTCGTAGTCTTCCGGATAAGTGTCGGGCCGGAAGCCGCCACAGCGTAGGAGGTCTTCCTTCAATATCAACCAGGCCGGAGAAGGCAGCACGCACTCCCGGTAGATTTCCTCGAAGTACCGGCCGCTGTCGGCCAGGCGGTTCAGCCAGCGCTGGTAGCGGAGATAGCCGTCGCCTAGTTCTTCATCTGCGAAGTAGCGGACTTTCCCGGTGGCCACCCAGCCCGGGCCGCGGAATTGTAGCAGGCTGCGCAAGGTTTGTAGTTTGTGGGCCGGCATGAGGTCGTCGGCGTCCATTCTGGTGATAAAGCGGCCGCGGCTATGGAGGAGTGCTAATCGCAAGGCGGGGATGATGCCTTTTTGTCCGCTGTTTTGAAGCGGGCGGATTCGGGGGTCTTTTTGGGCGTAGTGTTGTAGCAGGAGCCAGGTGTCGTCATCCGAATAATCATCAACCGCGAGCAATTCCCAGTTGCTTTGCGTTTGCAACAGGATGGAGTCCAGGCAGGCTGCCAGGTGCGATTCACTATTGTAAATGGGTAACAGAATACTGATCATAGGCGAAAAATAACCAGGATTTATGGAATCTGCCGGGGCCGAACGGCCTTTTTTGAAAGACGAGCTGCTTTTAAGAAAAATACGGCATTCCGTAATTGGCCGAAATTTGTATCGGCAGGATTATTGAAAAAAGAAAGCATATTTCGGCAGCCCCTTTTTGGACCATCAAACGGCCGGTTGAAAAGCCCGGCAACGCGCTTAAAATGGCACATTTTTGAGGGATTCAAAACCGATTTTCGTTTTGATTATCAGCACAAAAGGCTAAATTTGCACCGATTTTTGAAGAACCATTCTTTTTATACTATAAATACGCGAATAGATATGGCAAATATCGGTCAAGTTAAGCAGGTGATCGGGCCTGTTGTGGACGTGAGCTTCTCCGGGGAAGGCGCCAAACTTCCTGAAATTCTGAGTGCACTCGAAATCAAGCGGCCGAATGGCGAAATCCTGGTGCTTGAAGTTCAGCAACACCTTGGTGAAGACAGTGTTCGCACCGTAGCCATGGACTCTACAGATGGCCTGACGCGCGGTACTAAGGTGGAGGACACGGGTAAAAACATCACCATGCCGATCGGCAACGTCATTAAGGGCCGCCTGTTCAATGTAGTGGGCGAACCGATCGATGGCATCGGGCCGGTTAGCAAAGCGCATTCCGCACCTATCCACCGCAAACCTCCGACTTATGAGGAGCTGTCTGTAGAAAAGGAAGTGCTCTACACCGGCATTAAGGTGATCGACCTGATCGAGCCATATTTGAAAGGTGGAAAGATCGGCTTGTTTGGTGGCGCCGGCGTAGGCAAAACCGTACTGATCCAGGAACTGATCAACAACATCGCTAAGGGGTATGAAGGAATCTCCGTATTCGCAGGAGTGGGCGAACGGACGCGTGAAGGCAATGACCTGATGCGGGAAATGCTGGAAGCCGGCATTATCCGCTACGGCAAAGAATTTATGCACTCCATGGAAGAAGGCGGTTGGGACCTGAGCAAGGTTGACATGAAAGAACTGGCAGATTCCAAAGCTACTTTTGTGTTTGGCCAAATGAACGAACCCCCCGGCGCCCGCGCCCGTGTAGCGCTGTCTGGCCTGACCATTGCAGAATACTACCGCGACGGCGATCTCTCCGACCCGATGGGTGGCCGCGATATCCTGTTCTTCATCGATAACATTTTCCGCTTCACACAGGCTGGTTCAGAAGTTTCGGCTCTGTTGGGCCGGATGCCTTCCGCGGTGGGCTACCAGCCGACTCTGGCCACTGAAATGGGCCTCATGCAGGAGCGCATTACTTCTACCAAGCGTGGTTCTATTACCTCTGTACAGGCCGTTTATGTACCGGCGGATGACTTGACAGACCCCGCTCCGGCTACGACCTTTGCCCACCTGGACGCCACGACGGTACTGAGCCGTAAGATCGCATCCCTGGGTATCTACCCGGCTGTAGACCCGCTGGATTCTACCTCCCGCATCCTCGACCCGGCCATCATCGGCGACGTACACTATGACTGTGCTCAGCGCGTCAAGAATATTCTGCAGCGTTACAACGAATTGCAGGACATTATCGCCATCCTGGGTATGGAGGAATTGTCAGAAGAAGATAAGCTGGTGGTGCACCGCGCTCGTCGCGTACAGCGCTTCCTGTCGCAGCCATTCCACGTTGCCGAGCAATTCACCGGCATGCCGGGGGTAATGGTGCCCATTGAAGAGACTATCCGAGGCTTCAACATGATCATGGATGGTGAAGTGGACAAGTACCCGGAAGCCGCCTTTAACCTGAAAGGTTCGATCGAGGAAGCAATCGAAGCCGGCGAAAAGATGCTGAAAGAAGCCGCTGAGCTTTAAATTATCCAAGTCGTATAATTGAGGCTGTCTCAAAAGTAAAGAACTGAAAAATAGTGCCAAATCATGTTTCGCCGCCCGCCCCAGCCCCTCTAGCTCCCCGAAGGGGAGAACCGGCCGGGCAGCGAAAAACAGAAGATTATTGGGCTGCGAAGTTTTCATTTTATCTTTTGAGACAGCCTCTATTCTCATAAAATCAGGCGTTTCACGCCACAATATTTCTGGAATATGAACATCATCGTTCTTACACCGGATAAGGAAATTTTCCGGGGAGAGATTAACTCTGTGAAAGTGCCGGGAACCCTGGGGGAATTCCAGGTATTGAAAAATCACGCACCTATTGTCTCTTCGCTGGAAGAAGGAAAAATAGCTATTGTTACCGCTGGTGGTGAACACAGATACTACGATGAAGAGACGGGTTCGATCAAGGATGGCAACGAAGCCGGTAAAGTAATTACCTTCAATGTGAGTGGCGGCTTCGTAGAAGTGCTTAAAAACGAGATATCCTTGCTGGTAACCGGCGTGAAATCCGGCAACGGCAAGTAAATCAATCCAGAAAGTCATTTTGCTGAATATACAATAAGGGAGTAAGCGTTAGCTTGCTCCCTTTATTTTTTTGACACTTGTTGGAGGAGATGAAATTTAAACCAGCTTTCTAGGTATTGCCGATGACGTACATCTGATCGAGGGTAGGTGTCGGGCTGCCGCCCTTCTCTTCCAGCGTGACGGCAAAAGCCTGCGGGTTTTCAAAGAAGGGAGCTTCTTTGAGGGCAAAAGCAGAAATATCAACATCAAAGACGCCCATGTCCACCGGTTTCCCATCGACAATGGCCCATAATTGATACTGTTTATCAACAGGAGGAGTAGGCAACTGCACTACTGCCAGCAGGTTTTTGTGCAAATCCGGATTATAGAAAACGGTGGCAATGGCATCCGGCGCAAGCTTGGTTCCACGTAAGACGATCTGCTGGGTGCCGGGTAGCCCTAAAAAATCCATTTCTTGTTTTGCCTGAGCATAATTGGCCTGAACGCTGTCGCAAGAGGCGCCTAGTGCATCAAGCGCTTCTTCCAGGGTGGTAATAGCGGATTGCTGCGACTGGTTTTTATTCAGCAATACCAGCAGGCCAGCAATGGCAAGAACCAATAAAGCGGAGGCGGCATAGGCCAGAAACCGGAGTCGATGAATTGGCTTTTCAGGCCGGGATGCAGCCTTATCAGCCTCCTGGATGCGTTGCAGGGCGCCGCTTAATGCACCCGGAGGAGGAGCCTGTGCGTGAAGCATAGCGTATTGTTGCAGTGCTACTTCCGTTGCATCCAATTCCTGGCGAATCTCGGCATATTCCCGGGCGTAACGCTCCACTTCGGCCGCTTCTTCCGGCGAAAGTTTCCCCAGAACGTACAGTTCCAGGACTCCCGATGCTATATATGATTTAATGTCCAAGATAACTGATCATTAATTCGAATGTTGTCAATGAGATGGCACACCACCATAACAGCTCGTTGGAAAGAACTTTCCTGAGCTGTTCCATGGCTTTACGAGCTCTGGTCTTTACCGTACCCAAAGGAATACCCAATGCCTCACTGGCTTCTTTCTGGGTAAGATCCTGAAAGTACAATAAGTCGATGATTTGCCTGTTTTTTTCCTCCAACTGGCCGACTACTTTCCGGAGGGCAGGGTCGGAGGTTACAGGGTTTTCACTTAGGGCGCTATTGTTATATACGATATCGGGGAGCGATTCGGTTTTATTGCCCTTTTTAAATTGGCTGGATCGCAGGGTGTCGACAGCCGTATTGCGGCAAAGCTGGGCCATCCAGGTAAATAACCGCCCTTTTTCGGGATCGTATTGTTCCGCTTTTTGCCAGATCTTGAGCAAAGCTTCCTGCAGTGCTTCTTCCGCCACTACTTCCGAGCCAACGATCCGCAGGATGATGCCGTAGAGCGCTCCGGAATAGTGCTCGTATAGCATGGTGACGGCCCGCTGATCCCGCTGCTCCAGCAAGTGGATGATCTCCTGGTCCGGTGATGTTGGGCTCGTACGTTCAACCATAAGGTTGTTAGGCTTGCTTTTGCGAGTTTGAAGTAAGGAATGATCCAGCGCTTAACAAAACAGGAGGGGTGCTCGTTTAGTCAAAAGCGTTTTTTATTGGCCTGAAGTCAAATTTAATGAACTTTCAGGAAATTAAATGCAGTATAATTGTTGGCGCAGCCCCTAAGTATTACTCAACACCTGTGCGTTCATCAACTCTTCAATCGCTTCGGCTTCGATGGGTATATTGGCCATAAGGTCTACCGGGCCTTCGTCGGTAACCAGAATATCGTTTTCCAGGCGAATACCGATACCCTCCTCCCGGATATAAATGCCCGGTTCGCAGGTAAACACCATGCCAGCCTGAATAGGGTCGTAGCGGTGGGAAGGGTCGTGTACATCGAGTCCGATATGATGAGAAGTGCCGTGCATGAAAAATCGCTTATAGGCGGGTAATTTTTCATCCTGGTTCTTAATATCTGTTTTATCCAGCAATTTGAGGGCCAGCAGTTCGCTTTCCACCATTTTGCCGACTTCTTTGTGATATTCTTCCAGGGTCGTACCTGGCACCAGCATCTGTCGGGCGCCTTTCAGTACGCGCAAAACAGCATCGTAGACAGACCGCTGTCGGGGGGAGAATTGACCGTTGACCGGGATGGTCCGGCTAAGGTCGGCGGCGTAATTGGCGTATTCGGCGCCGAAGTCAAGCAGCAGGATATCTCCGTCCTTGCACACCTGGCTATTTTGGACATAGTGTAGCACACAGGAGTTTTTTCCACTGGCAACAATGGGCTCATAGGCGTGGCCGGCTGCACCGTTTCGGATGAACTGATGGGTGACCTCCGCTTCCACTTCATATTCCAGGACTCCTGGCTTGACGAATTCCAGCACCCGGTGGAAGGCCTTGCCGGTAATATTGATTGCGTGCTGAATGAGCGCCACTTCCAGCGGAGACTTCAGCATGAACAATTTCTTGAGGATGGGTTGCGCCCGGTGGTATTTGTGCAGGGGATATCTTTCCATGAGTTGCCGGGCAAAGCGTACATCGCGGGTTTGGATATCCGACTGGAAGCGGTCGTGTTCGTTCAGGTTCAGATACACGCGTTTGGCCAGCAGGATGAGTTCATGGAGGATGCGGTCCATATCTTCCAGCCAGAAAATTTTCCCGATACCAGAAATAGCCTGCGCCTCTTCCTTAGAGTACTTCTGCCCTTCCCAGATGGCCGTCACATCATCCGTTTTCCGAATAAAGGCCACTTCCTGGAATCCATCTTTAATACAATCGGGAAACAAAACGACTACGGTTTCTTCCTGATCGAGCCCGCTGAGATAAAACAATCCGGAATTTTGCCGGAAGGCGTAGTAGGTGTCGCCACTGCGGGGCATCAGGTCATTGGAATGGAAAATGGCGATGGAGTCAGGTTGCATTTTGCGCATGAAGCGCTTGCGGTTTTGAATAAAAAGGTCCGGATTGATCGGCTCGTATCTCATGATGATTATAGTTTTTGCATTTGAATAGCTGAAAACAGCTGTAGCTATTGACCCGGGCAATGTAGCCGGCGCCTGCCTTCATTATGGAATTTGGGTTAAGTTGTAATCGTAGGTAAGTAAATCCCGAGGTAGGTGTTTTGCTTTATTTTGGCTTGGCACGCTAAAATTGCAAAAAATAGCCGAACGGCGAAAGAGGAGAAGTAAAAGCAAGGGAAATTTGGAATGAATCCAATCTAAAGCTGCTTGTCGACCTCCAGCAGATCCTGTTCATCATATTGCTTGAACCAGCGGCTCAGTTGCTTGCGCGCATTTTCCCGTACCTCATCGTTGATATAGCCAGCTATAGTGACCAGGCCAAAAGATAGCACACCAATGTCGTCGGTATAGCCAATGATGGGGCTGAGGTCCGGGATCGCATCGATCGGGGTCAGCAAATAGCCTAATGCACCGAGGATGATGCTCTTGGCCCAGGCGGGGGTTTCTTTCCGGCGGT
The DNA here is from genome assembly GCA_020636215.1 of Lewinellaceae bacterium. Classification (GTDB taxonomy): domain Bacteria; phylum Bacteroidota; class Bacteroidia; order Chitinophagales; family Saprospiraceae; genus JACJYE01. The sequence goes on along the minus strand of JACJYG010000008.1, from coordinate 260,173 downwards.
AGGCGTAAAACAACAATAGGGCGGAATACACGCCTTTGGTACCGGCGTGAACGGCAAGGTGCAAAAGCTTCTTCCAGAATTTTTCGACAGAAAACTTTCCGGTATATGACTTGAATGGATTTTTCATGGCCTTAATGGTTTTGGCGACTGCGGTTCAAATTGATAAATGCCAGCATTGCCGGCCCTAAATTAAGCGGTATTTGTGATACAAGCAACAACGCTTTCCTTACTTACTGAACTACCGGCGCCATTCTGTTGTAAGGAGTTCTTCTACCGGGCCAGCTACTTCCAGCCCGGCATTTCTCCCTGTTCCCTCAAATAACAACGAATCCCCCTCAAAAAGTTTCACTTCCACGGTGGCCTGCAGGCTTTCATTGACTTTTCCTATCATATCGCCGGAAATGGGAGACACCAATTCGCCGGTGCCCCCGATTTTGTGCGCTATGATTTCCAGGCGGTTTTTTCTGTCTTTAAAGGATAAGAAAACCTCCTTTTCGCCCAGGGAAGCACGCATTTTCGCTCCGGTATAGGTAGCGAAGCGGTACAGTTTTTCTCCAAGCAAAAAGCCAACGATGTACCCGATGAAGTGGCTGCCGATCCAGGGGATATTAGCCACTGAGGCCATCAGCGAAACCGGCTGTCCGGCATCGAAGTGGTTAGTTTGTGTCCATATCCAGGAAGAAGGGAAAGACTCCCCCCAGTCTTTCTCGATATAACCCTTGCCGCCGGTAAAGTCAACCGGCTGGCCATATATTTCCAGTTGGCCTTCCAGCTGGTGATTGAGGCTCACTACACCGTGGTAGCACTCCATGAAAGGCATGAAGGAATACCACCCCATGATGCCCGGTGCGCCCAGCATCTTAGGCCAGGGCCTAAGGCTATCCAGTTTCAGGACACCTTTCAACTCCGGCAGATGGAATGACAGATGCTGTTCTGAAAACCCGTTCTCACCTACATTCAATTCGAATCGGTGGGCCTGTGGGACAAATTCGGAAACCGGAAATTCATAGTAACTCGCCCGGCATAACTTGCCGTCCAGCACTTGTACGAAGGCATGTTGTTTCCCGTCGCTACCCATGGAAATACCAGGAATGGCGGCGAAAGCGTACTGTTCTGTCGGGTCGACAAACTTGAAGTACCAGCCTTCGAAATAGTTGCGCTGCCGCCCCCAGCCGTGGTAGCGATTGGGGTTCCATAGGGCGCGCCAGCGGTTGAGGAAATGCGGCATGGTAGTATTTTGGGTATTTTTAGATGGTGCAGTATACGCCATAAATATAGGGAAATACATCTATCCCATAGAAGCTATAAACGAGCTCCTGAAACTGTCGTCCGAATAACTGCCGGTATTGTTAACCAAAATATCAAGACATGTTGAACAAACCAAAACGCCGGCAAGACAATGCAATCAACGCCGGGTCGATGGCGGACATCGCCTTTTTGCTGCTGATCTTTTTCCTGGTTACGACCACTATCCTGGTGGACAAGGGAATTGCCGTACGCCTGCCCCCTTGGACAGAAGATCCGGCCAAACCAATTGCCGACAGGAATATCCTCCTGGTCAAGCTCAATGCCAGAAATGAGCTATTGGTGGAAAACAGCCTTACCGATGTACAGCAGCTTCGGCAGCTCACCAAAGATTTTATTATGAACCCCGGTGGCCTGGAATCCCGGCCCAAGGCGCCCAACCGGGCGGTCGTTTCGCTGCACCACGACCGGGGCACTAGCTATCAGGCCTACCTTGAGGTGTACAATGAATTGATAGCCGCTTACAACGAACTCTGGGAGGAGGCAGCGCAGAACCGCTACGAGCGGCCCTATGAGCAGCTTTCTACCCAAAAGCAGGCTCAGGTGCGCGCCGCCATTCCCCTGGTCATCTCCGAGGCCGAACCAGTTGACCTGATGGCGGGAGAGTGAGGTTCGTTGTGGGGCTCAAGTAGTGTCACGCCGGCCTAAAAAAGCCACTGCATCCTTTCGGAGCAGTGGCTTTCGGCTATATAAACATTGCAGAAATACAAAGAAAAATCAGGCAGTAGCGCGCATTTGAGTACTGGCCAGCTCCTCTTCATTGAGCTTGCCGAAGTAATAACCTTTATTGGCGAAATGCTCCAGCACGCGGGGCAGTACGTAATGCAGCTTGTCCTCCGTTTTGAGGCTGTCGTGGAAGACGACTATAGAGCCGGGCTCAGCATTGTTGACCACATTGGCCAGGCACTGTTCTTCCGACAGTTTGGGGTCAAAATCCCCACTGAGCACATCCCACATGACGATGCGGTAATGGCGTTGCAGGAACTGAGCCTGCTTCGGCTTCAGCTTTCCGTATGGGGGGCGGAACAGCACAGACTGCGCCAGGTTGGCGCAATGGCGCACATTGTGGAAGTATGGAATGTTGTCGGACAACCAGCCGTTGAGGTGATTGTGCGTGTGATTGCCGATGGCATGGCCTTGTTCCACAACCTGATGGAAAACTTCAGGATGCTTGCGGATGTTTTCTCCAACACAGAAGAAAGTAGCACGGGCGTCATACTCTTCCAGTTGTTTCAGCACCCAGGGTGTGACATTAGGAATAGGCCCATCGTCAAAAGTCAGATAGAGCACTTTTTCCTTAGTGGGTATTCGCCAGGTGTAGTTGGGGAACAGGTTTTGGATAAATTGAGGTGTCTTTACGAGATACATAGTACTTCAGGATTAATGTTCAGGGATATTATTTTGAAAAAATGGAATTAAGCCTTACCCTAAGTATGTTTCAAAAGGGAAATCTTTTAACTCAAACAGGGGGTGCTGGCAAGCTCTTTGAAAATCCTTACATTTGTGCTTTCCAGCAGTTGGAGTCTAGTTTGTTAGGCAACGCTTTTGGGCGCTTTTTGTTGGTAGGGTTTAATCTCTTTCAGAGAACAACGCGCGGAGGAATGATTTTGCTGCTATAAAAGGCTTTTTTTTTCAAAAAAAATTCGTAATAGCAAAAAATGGGGACATAGAGTAGCCTGATAGACAAAAGGATCCCCCAAATTAAGGAAAAAAGGAGGCAAAAGCTATTTGTGAAAGCCTTAGAAGCTGTTTGAATTTAGTCCTTCAGTTTTATTATGCCTCTTTTTCCGCCACTCTGCGGCTTTTTTTCGCCCCGTACCTATGGGTACGAGGCTCAAAAAGAGCCTTGATTGACGAAAAAATAGCCTATAATAAATTCTAAAAACCAAATTCAAACAGCTTCTTAAGCAACGGAATAAAAATCATTGAGATCCAAAATAAATTTAATGAATAACATAAGATTGCGTTTTGCTCCCAGCCCTACCGGAGCGCTTCACATCGGAGGCCTGCGTACGGCCCTGTACAACTATTTGTTAGCCAAAAAACACAATGGGACATTTATTCTTCGCATTGAAGATACTGACCAGTTGCGCTATGTACCGGGCGCCGAGGAGTACATCATTGAATCGCTGAAATGGTCAGGCCTGATACCGGATGAAGGCCCTGGTTTCGGGGGGGCATACGGGCCCTACCGGCAGTCGGAACGAAAAGAACTCTACCAAAAATATACCCAGCAACTGCTCGATAAAGGAGAAGCCTACTTAGCCTTTGATACGCCTGAAGAGCTGGATGCGGAACGCCTGAAAGACCCCACTTTTAAATATGACGCCAGGGTTCGGCAGCGTTTAAAGAATAGCCTGGCCTTACCCGCTGAAGAAGTGCAGCGCCGCGTATCTGCCGGGGAACCTTATGTGGTGCGCCTTAAAGTACGGCCCAATGAACAAGCCGTGGTTCAGGATCAGATCCGGGGGGAAGTCACTTTTGACACCAATGAACTGGATGATAAAGTGCTGATGAAAGCCGGCGGCCTACCGACCTACCACCTGGCCAATATCGTAGATGACCACCTCATGGAGATTACCCATGTTATCCGGGGGGAAGAGTGGCTGTCCAGCACCGCACACCATGTATTGCTGTACCGCGCTTTCGGATGGGAAGACAGTATGCCTCAATTCGCTCACCTGCCACTTATTCTAAAGCCGGCGCCGGAAAGTTTTTTGCATAAAGAAAACACACCCGTCCTGGCTCAGCGCCTGGCCCAGGAGTTTCACAAGAAACATTCGGACGTGCCATCCGCCCACTTTGAAAAAACGGAGAAGTTCGCCTTACAGGTATTACAGGATAAGGCCAATATCGCTGTTAGCTTGAAAGAAAAAGACAAGGATGAACCGGAGAAAGCCCAGTTGAAAGCATTCTTGAAGGACTCCCTTTTCGGCAAATTGAGTAAGCGCGACGGCGACCGCCTCGGCTTTCCGGTATTTCCGCTTTCCTGGCAAGGTGAAAGGGAGGATGATTCCTTTGTCGGATTCCGGGAATACGGTTTTTTGCCGGAAGCCACCATTAACTTCCTGGCGCTGCTGGGTTGGAGCCCCGGCACGGATCAGGAGATATTCAGCCTGGAGGAACTCATTCAGGCTTTTAGCATTGAAAAGATCGGCAAGTCGGGCGCCCGATTCGATATAGATAAGGCTCGCTGGTTCAACCAACAGTATATTTTGAAAGCGGATACGGCTGATCTGATGGATAAGGTTCGCCCTATCATTGAAGCAAATGGCCACCAGCCTGGCGATGCTTTCCTCCACAGCTTTATCGATCTGATGCGGGAGCGTGCCGTTACGCTTCTGGAATTCTGGGAGAATGGGTACTATTTCTTTGAACCACCCCGGTCTTATGATGAGAAAAACGCCCGTAAGCGCTGGGACGCCGGGCGGAGCGGCCTGTTCCGGCAATTCGTGGAAGGATTGAGCATACTTCCGGATTTCAGCGCCAGCCCCATCAAAGCCTTTGTGGAAGGTTTTCTTCAGGATAATGAGCTGAAATTTGGGGAAGTATTCCCTTTGCTTCGCATTGGCTTGGCCGGCACTATGCAGGGGCCGGCAGTTTTCGAAATGATGGAGCTACTCGGAAAACAGGAAACGGTAGGCCGCTTGAAAAAGGCCTTCCAATTGTTCGATGAATGGGTTGCCCAGGGGTGAAAACAAGGATATTATCAGCCAAATCACATTGCAATGCCAAAGAAAAAACCAAAAAAGGGAAATCCCGAAGTGCATAAAGACCTTAAAGGTTTCGATATCAGGATCAACGAATTCGGGGAAATTATTTCCAACTTTGAAGTCGATAAGCTCAACGAATTCCTCAATGAGAATGTCGAGGATAAAAAGTTGCGTGAACGCGAGGAGGGGGAACCTGCCGGCCTCGACGAAGAGGAGTAAGGTAGTGGCGCTTCCTTCCTACTCCCTTGAAATACCCCGGTTTTTCATCTTTTTTGTTGCAGAATATTTGAAACCTTGAGTCACTATCTTCGTACCATCTTGTGAAGAACTGATTAGAAGTGGTTGATAAACAAGCCTCTTCAGTTATTTTGAAGAGAAAAATTTCGGTGGGATTGGCTGGATTTTAATATTTTGCATTCCAGTTTTCGCGCCGCGCCTGGCTGAAAGGCACAGGCATATGCATCGACTTAGTACTATCGAGAAAATTAGACCATAAAAACCGATTTAGTATGTATCCCATGAACGTCCTCTGTAAGCCGCCCGGCATCCCTGCCCGCGTCAAAAAACCTGCTATTCGCATTTACAATCCCATTCAAAAAAATTAGCCCCCGGTTCATTTGCTAGCCAATGGCCCAACGTTGGCTGTAAAGGAATCCCAAAAAGTAGTAACTATGAAAAGACGACTACTCCGCTCTATTTCCCTTCTTTGCCTTACCAGTTTGTTGTCCCTCTTTACCGGGGCGCAACCCCTGCAGGCGCGAAGTGAAAATAACCATCCAACGCATGAACCCAAACTGGAGCCAACTCATCAGATGACGCTGCCCCCCGTAATACAGGGGGTGCCCAACGATACGACTGTTGTGGGCATCTGCAATGTCCCCCTTGCTGATTCCTTGCTCGTCACTGATGATATCGATCCAGATTTCATGGTATTTCCCATAGACAGTACAGATAATGGGGTGGTCAATGCCTGCATGCAGGATACCATCTACCGGATCTGGATTGCCATGGACTCCGATGGGAATACGGACATGGATACCCAAATGATTGTTATCCTGCCTGATACGGAAGCGCCCAACTTCGGCGCCATAGACCCCCTCGATGCGGTGATGGCCTGTGAAGTTGCACAGGATACCGGATATGCCAATTGGAAAAACAGCATTCAGCTTATTCTTGGCAGTAATATCACCGATTGCACCGGGGTGTCCAATTTTGGCCCTACCGCACCCATTCCCAGTACTTTTAATGCACCCTGCGATACCCTCGTCGTGACTTTCGTCTTCGACGATGTTTGTGGCAACATGGGCTCACTCGATATAAGTTTTGTCACGATCGACACTACGCCGCCCATTTTGGTGGGCCTGCCACCTGACACCTTGAAAGTGGGGTGTGATACGCTGGACCAGTACCTGATGAACAATCCGCCTTCCATGGTTACGGTTATGGATTGCCAGCCGGGCCTGATAGCGGAATATGTGCAGGATACCCTGCCATTCACCAGCCTCTGTATGGACCGGGAATATGATATCCGTCGAACATGGACCGTGTCCGACTCCTGTGGCAATATGACGACTTCGGTGCACATCGTACAGGTTCGGGATGAGCGCGCACCCACCTTTACCGTGCCGTCAGATACAACCATTTCCTGTGATCAGGATGCATTGGACCTCAGTATTACCGGTACGGTAACGGATACTGTAGACCTCTGTGGCGGCCCTATTTTTGTGAGCTTTTCGGATAACATCGTCGATGACAATGACGGTTGCCCGCATACTTATGATATTGAGCGGACTTGGCAGGTGCGCGATCTGTGCAATAATACTTCCATCCGGGAGCAGATCATTACCGTAAGGGACACCACTCCCCCCACCTTTGTTGTGCCTGCCGATACAACGGTCAACTGCGGAGAAGAGAACAACCTGATGATCACCGGGGTGCCCACCATGCTGATGGACAACTGCGATGACAGCCTGTCCTATTCTATGGGCCCGGAGACCATCATCGCCGGCATGTGTCAGTATGAATTTACCGTGGAGCGTACCTGGGTGGTGGAAGATTCCTGCGGGAATGCGACGCAGCTCATTCAGCGGATTACGGTGATTGACACCATCGCGCCGGCCATCAGTACGGTTGCAGCCGACAAAATGATCACTTGTATGGCAGGCATGGACATTGCCCAGGAATTCACTAACTGGATCAACAGCCACGGCGGAGCGCTGGCCAGCGATAACTGTGCCCTGAATGACGAACTGAACTGGAAGGCATACAAAGCTGGAACAGATACGCTCGTCAGTATGCCGGCATTGTTATGTCCGGCTCCAAGCGATACCATTGTGGTGCAGGCAGTCGACTTTGTGGTTTTGGACCGATGCGGCAATGCAGACACCACTTCAGCAACCTTTATCGTCATTGATAATACTGCGCCGGTAATCATGGGATGCCCCCAGGATGCGGTAGTGGCTAACGACCCCGCTCAATGTGAGGCAACATTCACCTTAGTACCGCCCCTTGTAGAAGAAGAATGTGCGGCGAGCCTGCTCACCGAAAGTATTGACCGGATGGTTATTCTGACTTCGCCGGCAGCCCCGGGACAAGAAGGCACTACGCCGGTGGACCCCATTGAATTGAATTTCACCGTGGCCAGCCCCCTGCCCATTAACGCAGTGGGTGATGCTACCTTATCGATCGATTTGCGGAATGCCGACGCAGAGGGCATGACTGAATATTTCCGGGTCATCGGAGAAGATGGGTCGTTGCTGGGCCGCACCGGCCGGTCGCTGACGCAATGCAGTGATTCAGACACCACGCTCACCATACCGGTTGCCAAGATCAACACCTGGGCTTTGGACGGAGTTGTCACCATTCGGTTGGAGCCAAACATCCAGCCTACCCTTTCCGGCAGCTTTGCCGTGAATGACATCTGTTCCCCGGATAGCCGGGTGGAGGCCAACCTGTCGTTCGATGTGCGCGATTTCGCCCAGTTGCGCTATCAATACCGCATCAATAATGGTACGGCTGTGACGGTCAGTCCGGTAGGGCCGGTAGATGTCCCGCTGCCTCTGGGAGAAAACACCATTGTATATTATGTGTCGGACTGTGCCGGGAATCTGGACAGTTGCACGTACAAGGTACGGGTGGAAGACCGCGAGCCGCCTATACTCGATTGCCCGGCGGACATCAGCGTAGGGCTTGACCCCGGTGTTTGTTCGGCGATGGTCACCCTGCCATTTCCGGAAGGCGTCACCGACAACTGTGGGGTGGCGGGCACTTATGAAGTGACGATGCCTCTGGATACCGCCAGCGCATGGCTGACCTTTACAGAAGATCCCAACCTAAACGACTTTGTAGCCAATTCGAAAACTTACACCTTTCAGAACGTTGCTGCCAATGCAGTAGGCGTGGCGACACTCACTCTTGACCTTAAAGGAGATTTCAACACCACCGGTGCTTTTGTGCGCGTGTTTGGCGACAGTGGCGGCCTGGTAGGTGGTACTCCGGTAGGGGTTGCCAGTTGCAGCTCGCCGGGCGAGTTTGTTTTCAGCATTCCCGCCGATACCTTTAATGTCTGGGCGGCCGATGGCGTAGTAGAATTCCTCGTTGAGCCCAACCCGATACAGGTGCCGCCCGGGTTGCCGGGGGATGGCATCAACCCTTGTGCCCCTGCTGTAGTGGCTGCCGATGGAGAAGTGGACAGCATTAGCTACATTTTTGCGACCCTTAGCTACCGGGAGATTACACCGGCTTATTTTGCGATGGGAGCAACAGATATCCCCTTAACCCAGATGACGCCTCCCGCCATCAACCCTACCCATGAATTCAATGTAGGCCAAACAATGGTGTCCTACGTCGTAGCTGATGATCAGGGCAACCAGGATACCTGTACTTTTAGTGTATTTGTGGTCGATAGTGAGCCACCGGTAGCCCTTTGCCAGGCCACTATTGTTGAGATTAATCCTTCAGGCCTGGAGGTCGATACGGTGAGTGTGATGGAGTTTGATGCCGGCAGCTACGACAACTGCCTGATCGATACCATGTACCTTAGCCCCAATACCTTCACCTGCGAACAGGCCGGCACAACCGTAATGGCAACCCTGACTGTAGTGGATGGTTCGGGAAATACGGCCACCTGCACGAAGCCCATCCGCATTGAAGCGGAGCCTCCAAGCCCGACTTTCAGCCCGGGAATATGCGGGGGGGATACGCTCTACCTGTTTGCCAATCCTCCGGTTGCGCAGGGCGGCGTCATTTACACTTATAAATGGTACAATCCGTCAGGGCTGCTGATCTCTACTCAGCAAAACCCCATCATTCCCAACGTCACCGCAGCCAATGCGGGGGCTTACGTATTACAGATAACCGGACTGACGGGCTGCGTGGCGGAGGAAGTCGTCAATGTGACGATCACCAATCAACCGCTTACCCCGGCTATCAACACCAGCCTGAATGTCTGTAATGACGATGATATCGTCATGAATTCTTCGGTGACGCTCAATAATGCGATCTATCGTTGGTACAGCGGCCTGCCTCCGGGCAACCTGATGGCTACCACCAATGTGCCACAGTACGTAGTGCCAGGGCCCCATCAGCCTGGAAACCAGCAATACTATATGACCATTGAGGCTAACGGCTGTGTTTCGCAACCTTCACAGCCGGTGACGATTACCGTGACCAACCGGCCGGTAGCTATAGTCAATGATGAGGAACTGACCCTGTGCGAAGGATCGGCAATCACGCTGGGGACTTTCGTCACAGGAGTCACTTATACCTGGACGGGCCCGAGCGGCTTTACATCCAACAGCCAGTTTCCGACTGTGATCGACGAATCCACCCTCAACAATGCGGGCGTTTATCAGTTGGTCGTCACCAAAAATGGGTGCAGCTCGCTGCCTGATTTTACGGTGGTCAATCTGTTGCCCAAACCGCCAACGCCAGTGCTTACCGCAGAATCAGGGCCGGTTTGTGAAGGCGAGACCCTGGTATTGAAGGCCCTGCCGCTCGGAGCGAGCACCTACCATTGGGTAAGGCCTAACCTCAATGAGTTTACGACCACGAGCAACCTCTTCCTGTTGCCCAATGCAACGAATGACTATGAAGGAACCTGGTACGTGTACACCAAAAAATTTGGATGCGATTCTGATCCTTCGAACAGTATCAACGTTGTGATCAATGAAGTGCCCGACGCGATGGTCAGCGCCGACCCGCCGGAAGTTTGTGAGCACACAACGCTGAGGCTTTTCTCAGGGCCGAGTATCCCGAACGCTACCTATCAATGGACGGGCCCCAACGGGTTTACTTCTGTGGCCCAAAATCCAGTGATCAACAATATTGGCTTAAACGGCCAGGGCCGTTACCGGGTTATGATCAAAACGCTCCCGGGTTGTGTAGATACAGCTTCGGTTGAGGTGGTAGTGTTGCCGAATGTGAACATCGTGGCGATAAGCAATAATGCTCCCACCTGCCTGGACGGGCCGACAGATATCACCCTTAATGCAACCGTATTTCCTTCCAATGACGGGTCTTATACCTATCAATGGACAGGGCCAGGCACCTACATGTCTATTGACAGTCTTGCCATTATTCCTGGTGCTACTGCGGCCAACAATGGTAATTACCAATTGGTGGTAACCACCGGAGATGGTTGTCGCTCGGCGGCCGCATCCACGCTGGTCAGTACCAGAAATGCGCCGGCGACACCACCAACGCCCACACTAGACCCTTTGACTCAACCCCCCTTCTGTACCGGAGAAGCCGTCAATCTATCGATCAGTCCTTATTCGGGCAATGGGGTTGCTTATAATTGGGTGACACCTGCGGGCATGGTAACCACCACGACAGAAATATTAGCGCTGTCCAACCTGTCGCCCGACGATACGGGCCCTTACCGCGTGTTCGTTACCGTGAGCGGATGCAACTCCGATACCTCTGGTATGTTGCCAATTGCGGTCAACCCGGTTCCACTGGCTTTAGCGACAAGCAATAGCCCGGTTTGTGAGGGGGAACCCCTGCAGTTGTCCGCAATCGCCCCATCAGGTTCAACTTATCAATGGACCGGGCCGTTCACGTCTTCTCTGCCCAATCCTACAATCCCTGCTGCCGATCCGGTGCTGCACAGCGGCGCATACACCCTGGTGGTGATGCGCAACGGCTGCTTTTCTGCGCCTTCTGTGGTGAATGTAGTGGTCAATGAAAAGCCCAATACGCCATTGGCCTCCAATAGCGGCCCGGTTTGTATCAGTACGCCGGGCACTGCGTTGGCCCTATCTGTTTCGCCGGCTTCGGCCACTTCAGGAGCGGATTATCTGTGGTACTACAATGGCGATACGGTTGGCGTAACGCAAAGCCTGAATTTCCTTTTATCGGATTTTACGGACTTTCCCGGCGGCGATTATGCGTTCTGGGTGGAGGCCACGCTGAACGATTGCGCTTCCGACCCCTCTTTGTCGACCCTGGCCACTCTCAGTACGATTCCTCAGGAGGAAGCGGCGGCCGGCCTGGATACGGCCTTCTGTATTGGAACCGTGGCCGAGCTTAATGGTAGCACCCCAGAGCAGAGCACCGGGCAGTGGGCGCTCATAGATGGTAATGCAACCGGTGTGAATATCCTGGAGCCTAATGAGCCAAGTACAGCAGTAGAAGGCTTACTGGGTGGCAATGCCTACGCCTTCAGCTGGTCCTTGTCGAGTGGGGCATGCCAGAATTTCAGTGTTGATACGGTAATGTTGCAGATCAGGCTGCCGGAAGCATCCAGCGGCGGAGCGGACCAATTACTTTGCGCCGGAGATACGATCCAATTGGATGCTTTGGAGCCCATGGAAGGGGTTGGTGAATGGACACAATCGGACGTTCAGGCCGATTTCAATATCGTTATCGACAACGAGCTTAACCCAGCTACCACGATTTCGGGCCAAGGCGTTGCACCTGGCAACACCTATGTCTTTACCTGGACGGTGCGGAGTGAATGTGGTATTCGGGAAGATGATGTCTTTATCACCATTTCAGACAACGACCCCTACGCCGGGCCCGACCAGCTCTTCTGCAATGATGACAACTTGGCTCAATTGCTTGCCAAAGAACCTGCTGAAGGGAGCTTCGGACGCTGGTCTTCTCCGGATGGAGGCCTTTCCTTTACGAGTCGCGACAGCATTAACACCGCTGTGACGAACCTGAAGATCGGGGATAATATTTTCATCTGGACGCTGGATGACGGCTTTTGCGGAGAGTCTTCCCGCGATACCGTAGTTATCAACTACCAGGAGAACCCGAAAGCAGCCAATGATGTGGTGTCCATTGAGTTTGCGATCGAAACCCCGGTCAATGTATTGTCCAATGACGACATTCCGCCCAATTCTTTCATCAATATCCTCAACGGCCCTATGCATGGGATGGCGCGGGTGGTCGGCGACAGTACATTCCTTTATCTGCCGGATGTCAATTTCATTGGAGAAGACCGGCTCACCTACGAAGTTTGCAGCGATGGATGTGAATGTTCCACGGCTATGGTAAGGCTGTTGGTGGGAGAGGATGTGCAGTGCGTGGCGCCTAACATCATCACTCCGAACGGCGATGGCATCAATGATGTATTCACGGTACCCTGTCTGTTGAACGAAGGGGACTTCCCGAATAGTCAGGTGTTGATTTTCAACCGTTGGGGGGATGAGGTTTATCGTTCTATCCAGCCTTATGAGAACAACTGGGACGGAACCTTTAACGGCGAGGACCTGCCGGCCGACACTTACTTTTACATCGTCAATTTTGGAGATGGGCGGCCGCCGCTCAATGGCTATCTGCTAATTCAACGATAAATGCGCAGCATAAGCGGGGCCTTCGGGCCCCGCCATTTCAATCCCAAGCTAAAAACAGAATCCATGAAAAATATTTTTACCCTCATATGCCTGTTTTTCATCAGCGCCCTGGTTTTTGGACAGCAGGAAGACCAGTTTACGCAATTTATGCACTACAAACTAGGCTATAATCCCGCTTACGCCGGCAGCACCGGTGGCACGCGGGTCACGGTTATGGCTCGCAATCAATGGATCGGGCTGGATGGCGCACCACAGGCCCAGCTGGTTACCTTTAACATGGCGGCGCTGGATAGTAAGAAACTGGGCGTTGGGGCGAGCCTTATTCGACAGACCATTGGCGTTACCGACCGCTATACGCTAGAGGGGGATTATGCTTATCGGTTCCCGCTGGGCAATGGCTATCTCGGTTTTGGCCTTTCGGCTTCTGTCCGAATGATCCGGATCAATTATGACGAGGTGGTGGCCACACAACCCAAGGAAACGGATTCGGCCATTCCTATTGGCTATCAAAGCCGGTTTGTGCCAAATTTTGGTTTTGGCGCCTTTTACAATACCGAGAACTTTTATTTCGGTTTTTCGGCCCCCCGCCTGCTGGCTAACAGCATTGACCTGTCGGATGCCGGTGGCACGCTGACCAAAGAAGTTCAGCATTTTTATGGAATGACAGGTTTTATCATTCCTCTGAAGGGGGACGACATCAAGATGCAGCCGCATATATTGTTGAAATATGTAAAGGGGGCGCCCTTTGATGCAGATGTTAACGTGAGCGTGACTTTCATGAACAAGTTCACCACCGGCGTTTCTTACCGGGTCGGAGGCTCAAAAGCTAATCCGATAGGGGAGTCTGTGTCGTTGAACCTGGCGGCTCAGGCTAGTAAAAACATCCTTTTTGGCTTGTCCTATGATTACACATTAACAGACCTGCGCGACTACAATAGCGGCAGTGTGGAGGCGTTCATCCACTACATCATCGGAGGGGAGCCAGAAGGAGAGATTTTCGAGAATCCTCGTTTCTTTGGCAATAGCAGTTCCCGGCGGTAGAAAAATCCGGCCAGGTTTATTAACTTGGAGGGGAATACTATGCGAAAAAATCGTGGCTATATGCGTTGGTTTGTTTTAATGTTTTGCTTGTTGCCGTATTTGTTGCCGGCCCAGCAGCCTGGGGCGCGTTCCCGTTTGCGTAAAGCAACAGAACTGAACGAGTCGGTGGTATTGCAAAATGTTACTGCCCTGAATTCGGATGCCCTGGAGTTTTCACCCGTATTTTACGCGAATGGCATCGTTTTCGTCTCTTCCCGGCGCAAGGGTGGGCCGGTGGATACACAGATCGGGGAAACTTTTTTCGAGCTGTTTTATTCAGAGCTGGATCCCAACGGCATTCCTATGAAGCCTGCGCCTTTTTCTTTAGAGATCAACTCCGAGCGGCATGAGGGCCCGGTTTCTTTCAACAGGAAGGGCAGCATTATGTATTTCACCCGCAACAACCTCAACCAGGGCCGGCAAAAAGCCGATTCCAAGGGCAAAGTCCGCATGAAAATATATGAGGCCAGCCGGGGGCAATTCGACTGGCAGAACGTGCGCGAATTGCCATTTAACAGTGATGAATACAACTGCATGCACCCTTCCCTTTCGCCCGACGGACAGAAAATCTACTTCTCGTCTGACCGCCCGGGAGGGGTGGGAGGCTTCGATATATGGGTGGCATTGAAACAAGGAGACAGCTGGTCGGAGCCCATCAATATGGGTAGCCGTATCAACACTTCGGAGGATGAAGCATTTCCCTTCATCCACGAAAGCGGTAACCTTTTCTTTGCTTCTACCGGGCACAAAGGCTACGGGAACTTCGATCTTTTCATGATCGATATCGGACAGCGCGAATGGGGTGAGGTGATCAACCTCGGTGAGCCGTTCAATTCAGAAGCTGATGACCTTGGCATTATCCTTAACCCGGATGGCAACGTGGGATATTTTTCTTCCAACCGCCCTGGAGGCTTTGGCAAAGACGATATCTATATGTTCGAAGCTCCGGACGGAATACAAGGGGTTACCTTCCCGGAGATGTCGAATGTAGTGCTGGCGGCCTATGATGAGAGCACCGGGCGGCAATTGCCCGGCGTTTCTGTCCGCATTTTTGAGCAATCGGACAACGGATCGGCCAAAGACGAAGAACTGTACGAGCTGGAATTGTTGCCATCGGAAAGCGAAGGGGATAAGATGGTCTTCCGGCGGGTTCGCAAGAAAGAAGAAGACCTTGGAGACCCCAAATATTTGACCAATAACAGTGGCGAAACATACGCCATGCTGAATACGGCCAAAGAATACCTCATTCTGGCGTCCAAGCCAGGCTATGCACCCAAAGAAATATCGTACGTACCGGCCGACAATGTGTTTAAACGGCCCTTAGAGATTGGAATGTCGCCGACCAATTGCATGACCTTGAGCGGGTTGGTGGAGAGCACGCCTTATGGCAAGCGCATCCCCAATGCGATGGTCCGGATACTCAACAATTGTACAGGGCAGGAAGAATCGGTTCGCACCACTATCAACGGCACTTTTGAATATTGCATCGAGATCGGTTGCGATTTTACGATAACCAGTCATCAGGCAGGCTACCAAGGCGATACGACTCAGATTTCTACGGTCAATTTGCGTGGAAAGCGCTCCTTTGCGGTGGTGCTTGAAATGGAGCCGGAATCGACGACCATTCTGAGCCAGCCTATTCGCGAAGGTTCGGTTATCCTGCTGCGGAATATCTATTACGATTTTGGCAAATCTGCGATACGTTCCGGCGAAGCCCGTGATCTGGAGGACCTGGCCCGGCTGATGAAGGCCTACCCCAGTATGGAGATCGAATTGATATCCCATACGGATTGTATCGGTTCGGAGGAATTCAACCAAAAGCTCTCCCTAGAACGGGCGGAATCGGCGCGGGAGTTCCTGGTCAGCCGGGGGGTGGAGCCTCATCGCATCAAGGCCTTTGGCTACGGCGAAGCGTTCCCCCTGAACCATTGTAACTGCCAGGAAGGAGTGGAATGTACCGATGAGGAATACGAATACAACCGCCGTACCGAGGTAAAGGTTACCCGGATGAACGAACCGGTCGATATCGGATATGAGCCCGAACGGGAGGAGAAAAGATGAACGATGCTATTAACCTGCTGGCCAAGCTTCGTCTTTCTCGTCTCTGGAACGCTTTTAAGGTTGTTTGTTCTTTCTACCTCACCCGGTGGGCCGGTAAACCCATTCAATGGGGCCTGCCGGTTACTATCGCCATAGAACCGACGACCGCCTGTAACCTGCGCTGCCCGGAATGCCCCAGTGGCCTGCGTGCCTTCACTCGCCCAACCGGCAACTTAAAGGAAGATTTTTTTCGCCAAACCATCGACGAACTGCACCGGAAGCTCCTCTATCTTATTTTTTACTTTCAGGGAGAGCCCTATATCAATCCACGCTTCCTGGATATGGTGCGCTATGCTCATGACAAAGGCTTGTATACCATCACCTCTACCAACGGCCATTTCCTGAACCGGGACAATGCCCGGAAAACCATTGAATCCGGCCTTGATCGCCTCATTATCTCCGTAGACGGTACGACCCAGGAAGTATATGAACAATACCGGAAAGAGGGTAAACTGGAAGTCGTGCTACAAGGCGCCCGCAATGTGGTGGAAATGAAAAAGCAATTGAAATCAAAAACCCCCCATATTATTTTTCAGTTTCTGGTAGTTCGGCCCAACGAACATCAGGTGCCGGAAGCCTATCGCCTGGCCCGGGAGATAGGCGTCGACGAAGTGCGGCTCAAAACGGCGCAGGTGTATGACTATAAAAACGGAAATCCGCTCATTCCACTTAACGAGCGCTACGCCCGCTATCAGCAGCAGGCTGATGGAACATATCGGGTGAAAAACAAGCTGCTCAACCATTGTTGGAAACTATGGCACTCCTGTGTCATCACCTGGGACGGATTGGTTGTGCCCTGCTGTTTTGATAAGGACGCCAACCACCGCCTGGGCGATCTCCGCACCCAACGCTTTGCCGAGCTCTGGCATAGCCAAGCCTATTATGCTTTCCGCCAACAACTGCTTCAGGGGCGCAACCGGATTGATATCTGCACCAATTGCACCGAGGGGTGCAGGGTATGGGCAGGCCGGTAGCGTACGTCTGCACGTCTGCACGTCTGTACGTCGCACGTCGCATGTCGGCGCGTCATCACGTCATGGGGTGAGCAGGCTCACTGGTGGTTTTGTCATCCTGCGGCGAGACTTGCAACCTGCAGGTCTGTTGCCTGTGACGTGCGACGTGCGACATTTCCGCCCCTAATGCCAATCCTCAGATACATAAACCATTGTGCATTTTGAAATTAGCTGTTAAAGCACTTGAGTTTTGTGTGGTTTTTTTCAAATGTAGTTTTATCTTTGCGTCTCCTTAGCGGACAGTAACCGCTTAAGGCCCTATGCCGCCTAAGCAAAACGTTGGGGGTATAGTACAGGTAACAGAATAATGATTTTCTAAAACATCAGTCGTAGAGATGGCTTTGATCAGTAAAATTCGGAAGAACTCATGGATCCTGGTCGTATTGATCGCACTGGGCCTTATCGGTTTCATTGTGATGGATATGACTTCTGGCCAGCAGAGTGTATTTGGCAGCTCCCAGTTCACTCTGGGTAGCATTGACGGGAAAAAACTGGATTGGAACCAGTTCAACCGCGTGGAGCAGGTATTGTATGGCAACTCAGGTGGGGAGGTCTTCAGCCGCCGGCAGTCCCTTTGGAACTACTTTGTGGAAGAGGCCATCGTACAGGAAGAAGCCGATGCGCTTGGCCTGGGCGTCAGCAAGACAGAGCTCCTGGACCTGGAGTTTGGGCCCACCCCCAGCCCTATTATTCAGCAGCGCTTTGCCGACCCCAATACCCGTCAGGTGAATTTCCAGCAGTTGAATGAGATCCGCAAGGCAATTGAAGATGGAACTTTCACGGACCCCCGCATGCGTTCTTACTGGGCGCAGCAGGAAAAAGAGATTATAAAAGACCGCCTTCAGAGCAAGATCAACAACATGATCGGCAAAGCGATCTACACGCCCACCTGGATGGTAGAGATGGGGCATATCGAACAAAACCAGGCAATTGACTTTGCCTACGTGAAGATCCCCTTCGATGAAATCGACAATACCGAGGTGACGCTTAGCGATGAGGACTACAAGCAGTACCTTAAGGAAAATGAAGCCCGCTTCAAGCAGGACGAGGAAACCCGCAAGCTCGAGTACACGGTATTTGACATTTTGCCTTCAGCGGAGGATTCCGCTGCGTTGCGGAAGAAAATCGCGGACCTGGTACCCGATTTTGAAACCACCGACAATGATTCCGCCTTTGTGACGCGCAATTACGGGCAGATCAGCGCCAACTACTTCTCCAAGGAGGAATTGCCGCCGGCAATTGCCGATACGATCTTCAATATTCCGGTTGGTTCGGTATATGGCCCTTATGTCGATGCCGGCGACTTTCAGGCGGCGAAATTGCTGGACCGTGTATTTATGGCGGATTCTGCCGACAGCCGCCATATTCTTATTCCGGCAGACAACCCGGCTGCCTTTACGGCTGCAAAGAAGACCATCGACAGCCTGGAAAACCTCCTGTTGGCCGGTACGGCCAGCTTCGATTCTCTTGCGGTCAAGTTCAGCCAGGACCCTGGAAGCGCCAGCAAAGGGGGCAAATACGAAAATATTACGCCCAACCAGTTCGTGCCGGAGTATAATGATGTACTCTTTATTACGGGCCAGATTGGCAAATTGTATAAGGTCCGGACGAGCTATGGCTGGCACCTGATCGAGGTACTGGGCCGGAGTGCCAGCAAGACGGAGCGGGCGAAGGTCGCTTTCATCCGGGAAGCTATCGTGCCTTCGGAAACCACCCAAAACGAAGCTTTTCAGCGGGCGCAGATATTTGTTGGCGAGAACCGAGATATTGAGCAGTTCCGCCAGTCGGTTGAAAAACTCGAAGGCCAGGAGATCGAGATTTCCACAGGCCTGAAGAAAAACGATTTCATCGTGGGCAACCTTGGTGCGGGACAGTCTTCGCGCGATATGGTCCGCTGGGCTTTCAATGCGGATAAAGGGGAGGTTTCTCCTGAGATTTACGCCTTCCAGGACCCTGTTTCCTACTATACCAACAAGTATGTGGTAGCCGCCTTGCGCAGTATACAAAAGCCGGGGCTTCCTTCAGTAGAGAATATCAAAGATGAGATTGAACAGCAGGTGATCAACCGGAAAAAGGGCGAGCTCATCAAACAGCGCATTCAGGGGACAGACCTGGATGCCATTGCCGCCAATTTCAAAACGAAGGTTGATACGGCCACCAATGTGAATTTCGCCTCTTCCTTTGTGCCTAGCTTAGGTTCTGAACCGGCCCTTATTGGAGAGGTGTTCAACCTGGAGCAGGGGCAAACCTCTAAGCCGGTCGTTGGCAATGCAGGTGTGTACTTGGCTAAAGTGATCAATAAGCCGGTCGTTGGTCCGGCCAATAACATTCCGCAAATGCGCCGCGTCATAGCACAGCCGGTTCGCAGTCAGGTAAATGGCCAATTGATTCAGGCCATGAAGAAGAATGCGGACATCGAAGATTACCGCTCCAAGTTCTATTAATCGCTGCTGAAGATTGCAAACAAAACGGGCCGGCTATGAAAAGCCGGCCCGTTTTGTTTTTGTGCTTTGCCGTTTTTATATTTTTCTTCATCTTTGCAGCGTTCTGACGCTCAGGCGTAAACTACCTGAGCGCTGGTGTTCATCCTGCCAACGGATGGTTCAGGATTCATTTTTTCTGCAATCAAAACAAAAGAAAAGCATGTCTGAAATAAAGAATGCTGGCGGAAAAGGCTACTGTTTGATGTACTTTTTTATCTTTCTGTTACTGTTCATCATTCTGGTCGTAGCCATCTATCAGTGGAACTTCAAGTTCCTTCCGGGCTAAATTAGAAATAGGAAGCATCCCGAATTTCTCGAAAATAATAAATGAAGTTCGCCATGAACTCCATTCGTTGGTGGCCAGAGCCGTGGACTCTAGCTTGCTTTAGAGAAAGGGGGCAATAGCCCCTTCTTTTAAATTCGGGATGAATCCTGTTTATTGGTATTCCGGCTTCCATTGTGCTTTGCAGCGCAAACTGGCTCAGCCGGGAAACAAGGATGAACCGGGACTGTCTAAAGCTGGCCCGGCTCAAAGAGATGGAGCCCATCAATCCATTGCGCCTACCCCTACCCGGCAGGCGCTTCTACTTCGGCGTAAATAGATTCGATCACATCCTGGTATTTTTCCATGATCACCCTTCTTTTTAGCTTCATCGTAGGGGTAAGCTCCGCTTCCGTCCCATCCGTTTTTATGGGGTCCCAGCTTGCGGCGATCAATCTGAATTTTTTGATCTGCTCGGTTTTGCTAAACAATGGATTGTACCGGGCGATGATTTCCTCGAATTTCTCATTGACCAGTGGGCTTGCAACGGCTTCTGCCAGTGAAGACCATTGAATGTTGTGGCGGCCGCACCAATCGTGCAGTGTTTCCTCTGAAGGGATGATGAGGGCAGAGACGAATTTTTGTTTATCACCGACAACCATCACCTGCTCTACGAGGAAATCTTCTTTGATTTTGTTTTCTATTGGCGCCGGAGCGACATACTTGCCGCCGGAAGTCTTCAACAGTTCCTTTTTCCGGTCAGTGATCTTCAGGAATTTCCCACCTCCGGCTTTTTCCACCAGGGTGCCGATGTCGCCGGTGCAGAACCAACGTTCTCCATTGATTTCCTTCATTACTTCAGCTGTGGCTTCCGGTTTATTATAGTATCCCATCATGATGTTGGGGCCTTTAGCTAAAATTTCCCCTTCGCCTTCCCGGTAATCGCCATCGGAAGCATCGATCAGCAATTCAACCCCCTCAATAGCAGGCCCGATCGTGCCTAACATAGCCCCCCCTGGTTCGAACCGGCCGACGGCCAGGCCAGGCGAAGTTTCCGTTAGGCCATACCCTTCGCGAATGGGAATGCCAGCAGCGGAAAACACCCGCGCCATCTTAATGGGGCAGGGGGCTGCTCCGGTGACGATTCCTTTCACACGCCCGCCCAGCGCCTCGCGCCACTTGCTGAAGATGAGCTTATCGGCGATACTGTACTTAAGGCCAGCCAGCCCAGTGTAAGTTTTATCGTATTCATAATCTTCCGTGAGGCTCAGCGCCCAGAAGAACAGGCTTTTTTTGGCGCCGGTGAGGGCAAGCCCTTTATTGTAGATTTTTTCGTAGACTTTTTCCAAAAGCCGGGGAACAGTGGTGAAGAAGTGGGGGCGCACGGCTTTCAGATCTCCTTCGTCGCCCCCCAGGTTATCGGTGCCGGTGAAAGCGATGCTGGTGCATTTAAAGGTGTAAACATATAGAGCGACCCGTTCAAAGATATGGCAGATCGGCAGGAAGCTGAGAATCCGGTCGCCGGCTTCAATGGGGAAGATGTTCTTTACCGACAAGACATTACTGACGATGTTGTGATGGGAAAGCATCACCCCTTTGGGGTTGCCGGTCGTTCCGGAAGTGTAGATGATGGTGGCCAGGGCTTCCGGCAGCACAGCGGCTTTGCGCGCTTCCACTTCACCTTGTCCTTCCTCACTGAAGATGTCTTCCCAATAAGGCCTGCCCTGTTGGCGGTCAAAGGTGTAGACTTCCTTCAGGGAAGGCACCTCTTGCTGCGCCTTGCGCACCTTGTCATAGAGGTCATCGCTGCCTACAAAGCAGTATTTGACTCCAGAGTCGTTAAAAATATATTCGTACTCCCTTGGGCTGATGGTAGGATACACTGGCACATTGATGGCGCCAATCTGCTGAATACCGATGTCCAGAACGACCCATTCCGGCCGATTTTTATAGACGGCCACGGCAATCTTGTCGCCGGCTTGTACGCCAAGTTTCAATAAGCCCCTACTCACTTTATTGGCCAAATCGATAGCTTTTTGGGTGCTGATAAAGGCCCATTTGCCGTCGACCCGATTGCCAAAGGCTTCTTCTAACGGATGGTTTTCCTGTTGGTAGTGAATAAAGTCAAAAAGCCGCTTGGGTTCCATAATTGAGGGTTAGTTTTGGTAAACAACTAAATATCGGAAAAAAATTATAAACATCACAGACGGGCGCCCTGTTCGTAAAGCGTCTCGATTGTTATCCGGTACTTTTCAAATATTACCTCCCGCCGGGCTTTGAGTGTCGGGGTCAGTTCACCGGTTTCCGCCGTCCAGCCCTCGGAAAGTAATTGGAGATTACGGATTCGCTTGAAGTTAGGCAGATCTTCGTTGATTCGGTTCACTTCTTCGTCCATTAGGTGTATCACTTTGTGGTTGTGTATCATATAGGGTGGGGCGGTCCAGTGAATGTTCTGTTCGGCGCACCATTGCCTAAGTGCTTCAAAGTTAGGCAGGACCAGCGCAGTGACAAAAGGGCGTTGAAAGCCAATGGCGAGGCATTGTTCGATAAAAGGAGAGGCCTTCAGGCGGTTTTCAATTTCCTGGGGGGCGACATATTTACCGCTGGACGTTTTGAAAATGTCCTTTTTTCGCCCCGTAATCTCCAGAAAGCGTTTGTGGACAATCCGGCCTACATCGCCGGTTTTGAACCAGCCGTCGCTGGTGAATGCAGCTTTGGTTTCGGTTTCCCGTTTGTAATACCCCATCATCACATTGGGGCCCTTGACCAGGATCTCCCCCTCCTCTTCGTTATCCGGCTTGTCAATTTTAAGTTCCAGTCCGGGAATGGGGATACCGGCGCTGCCAAAGCGGGAGCCCCCGGGTTCGAACCGGTTAAAAGCAATGACCGGCGAAGTCTCCGTCAGGCCATAGCCTTCAAAGATGGGAATACCGGCTGCGGAAAACAAGCGCGCCAGCCGGGGTTGCAGCGCCGCCGCCCCGACGAAAACACCCTCCACTTTTCCGCCCAGTTGGCGCCGCCAAACCCGAAATACCAGGAGGTTGGCCCAGAATAATTGAATCCGGTACGCGGGCCCGAAGCGGACACGTTCCCTGTACTTTTCTCCGATAGCGACGGCCCAGCGCACCAGCCCCCGTACAAACCTGGAGCGGCGGCTGACGCGAGCCATGATCTCGTCATGGGCTTTTTCCAGAAAACGGGGTACGGCAGTAAAATAATGCGGGTGGGTGTCCCGGATCGTTTCCATTAACTTGTCCGGTTCTCCGGCGAAATACAGGGAAGTACCGGCAGCCAAGTAGGTGTACGCGACCATGCGCTCAAAAATGTGGCTGAGCGGCAGAAAACTGATGGCCCTTTTGCTGTAATCTGCCGGAAGTAGCGCCATAGTCGCCTTGATGTTACTGACGATATTTTTGTGAGAAAGCATGACCCCTTTAGGCTCCCCAGTTGTACCGGAGGTGTAAATTATGGTGGCCAGGTCGTCTTCATGGATTGCGGCTCGCAAACCCTGAAAGGCTTCCATATGCCGGGAGGAGGGTTCGGCCAGGAGTTGCGCCCATCCAGGGACATCTGATAACGGCTGCATGGAAAAATAACCTTTGAGCTGAGAGAGCTTCGGTTGGAGGCTCATCACCCGTTCCAGTTGTTGCTGGTCGGACACGATACAGTAGAGCACCTCGGCTTCCTGAAGGATATAAGCCAGTTCTTCCCGGCTGGCAGTGGCGTGGAT
The DNA here is from genome assembly GCA_020636215.1 of Lewinellaceae bacterium. GTDB lineage: Bacteria > Bacteroidota > Bacteroidia > Chitinophagales > Saprospiraceae > JACJYE01. The sequence continues at coordinate 236,685 of JACJYG010000008.1, read as the reverse complement.
GGGCACAGGAACCACGCCAATCTGCTGCATGCCAAAATCCAGAAATACCCAGCGGGGGCTACCACCCTGGGCGAGGATGGCCACTTTGTCGCCCCGTTTCAGCCCCAGCTGAAGCAATCCGGCGCTCACCCGGTTTACCTCGTTGATACAATCATTGGTAGAATAGGTCTCCCACTGCTGCCCGGCCCGGTACGCAAGGGCTACCGCCTGGGGAAAGCGGGCCTGTTGATAGGGCAAAATGTCGAAAAGCCGCCGGAAGTCCATAAGCGGGTAAACTGGTTTTCGAATTGTTTCTTTAAAACTACGAAAAAAAAGTATTCATTGATCATTCTCGTTATGCGCAACTGAAAACGGTAGTGATCATCGCTCCAGGTATTCAGCTTGCCACCCTTTCCGGCTGGAGAAGGCTATATGGTATGACTTCCGTGACGCTAGCTTTCCCTATCTTTACTCCCCAAACCACAAACTATGGCAAAAACCATCGTATCCTATAATCTCAACGGCATCCGGGCGGCGCTTAGCAAAAGCCTGCTGGCCTGGCTGAAGCAACACGACATCGATATTTTCTGTGTACAGGAAACCAAAGCTCAGCCCGATCAGGTGGCGGAGCGGCAGGAATTTGAAGCGCTGGGGTACGAGCAGCACTGGCACAGCGCCGAGAAAAAAGGCTACAGCGGTGTAGCGACTTTCTCCCGTATCCCACCCGATGATGTCATCGTTGGTTGTGGAATTGATAAATACGACCGGGAAGGGCGTATCCTGCGAACCGATTTCGGCGACTGGACACTGCTGAATTGCTATTTTCCCTCCGGCACCACCGGCGATGAACGGCAGGCCTTTAAAATGGAATTCCTGGATGACTTCTTCCGTTGGGTAGGCGAGCTGAAAAAAGAACGCCCCAAGTTGATTATCGTTGGGGATTACAATATCGCCCACACCGAAATAGACATCCACGACCCGGTGCGCAACAAAACTTCTTCCGGTTTCCTGCCCGAAGAGCGCGAGTGGATGAGCAAATGGTTTAATAATGGCTTCACCGATGCCTTCCGCTTCCTCAATCCCGATAAGGTGGAATACAGCTGGTGGAGTTTTCGCGCCCGCGCCCGCGAGAACAACAAGGGCTGGCGCATCGACTACCAATCAGTGACCGACAATCTGAGGGACAAGCTCCTGGAGGCCTATCAGATGACGGATGTGGTGCATTCCGATCATTGCCCGGTCTATCTAAAGATAGATTTGTAGGAGCATTTTAGTGATTACTGCTTTTGCTGGTATAGGGGCTTCCATTCCTCAATCCATACCTTTTTATGCTTTCGAATTGAATCGTTCGGTTCTCTGAATTGTTTCTTTTGTAGAGGAGCATTCCATTCGCGGGAGTGCGTAAAGTTCTTTCCATCGCTTCATCAAATAGGAATTGATGTACGAGGAAATTTTGCACGAAACGGCATTACAGGAAGCCACCTTGTACGAAACGCTCGACAAGGAAGCCGTGCGCTGCACAGCCTGCAAGCTTCGTTGTGTAATTAAGAATGGGCAAGCCGGCGTCTGTGGCGTCCGGGAGAATAAAGAGGGTAAGTTATACTTGCTCGTGTACGGCAGAGCTTCTGCGGTGAATATCGATCCTATAGAGAAAAAACCCTTATTTCATTTTTTGCCTGGTACGGAGGTTTTTTCCGTGGGTACTGTAGGCTGCAACTTTGGTTGCACTTTCTGTCAGAACTGGGATCTTTCACAGGTAGCCCGAACGATTCGGGAAAGGTTGATGAAAGAAAAAAGAAGTGCGTTTATCGAGTTTGAAGTTGGCCGTTATGGCTACAAACTCTCTCCGGAAGAAATCGTCAAGATATGTGTTGGCAAGCAAATCCCCTCCATTGCCTACACCTATAACGAGCCCGTCATATTCTTCGAATACCTTCATGATACAGCCCTTCTGGCCGCTCAGTACAATATCCGGAATGTATTTGTAAGCAACGGCTATGAATCCGAAGAGGCTCTGGATGCTATGGGCCTCCACCTTCACGCAATGAATATCGACCTGAAGGCTTTCCGCGATGAATTTTACACCAAGCAATGTAAGGCCAGATTGCAACCGGTGTTGGACACCATTCTGGACGTTCACCGGCGGGGCATCTGGCTGGAAGTCACGACGCTGGTTATTCCGGGCTTGAACGACTCAGATGAAGAGTTGAAGGATATTGCGGCGTTTCTGGCCTCCATAGATGAGGATATTCCCTGGCATATTTCCGCGTTCCATCCCGCCTACAAAATGACAGATACTCCGCCCACCAGCCGTGCTACGCTGGAACGCGCCTATGATATTGGCCGGTCGGCCGGCCTGCATTATGTTTATGTGGGGAATATACGCGATTGGAGGCGGTCGGCTACCTACTGTCCGAAGTGCCAAAAGCCGCTCATTCTGCGGGAGGCTTACCAAACGAGTATCGAACCCGCTTTTCAGGATGGCTGTTGTACGAACTGTAAAACCAAAATACCTGGCATATGGGAATAAGAGTCAGAGAACCCGCAGTATCCGGCCAGTTCTACCCTTCCGAGCGAAAACAGCTGGCCCAAACCCTGAAGCGTTTTTTACAGGAAGTACCGTTTCGGGAAATAGAAGCTGTTCCTAAAGCGCTGATTGTGCCACATGCCGGTTTCATTTATTCCGGGGAAGTGGCCGCTTATGGATTTTCCCTGTTGAAAGAAGCCGGAAAGCAATGGAAAAAAGTAGTGGCCATCGGCCCGGCCCATGCCGCTTTGATCGACGAGCTGGCGGCTGATGTCAATGATTACTGGAAAACACCTTTGGGCAAGGTAAAGGTGCATCACAATGGTTTTCCCGAACTGGCAGCTGCTCACCGGAATGAGCACAGCCTGGAAGTTGAATTGCCCTTCCTGCAATACCTGTTGGGTGAATTCGAATGGATGCCTTTGGTGGCGGGCAATATCGATCCCAAAACCTGCGCTCAGTCGGTCATGGAAACACTGGATGACGACACCCTGCTACTTGTCAGTTCCGATCTGAGCCACTTCTACCATTACGAGCGGGCCAATCTGCTCGACCGCCGCACAATAGAGGCCATCGAGGCGCTCGATTATGAAGAGATGGAAAAAATAGGCATTGCCTGTGGCAAGGCTCCCATCCTGATCGCCATGCGTATTGCCCGCCAAAAAGGCTGGCAGTGCCGCCTGTTGAAATACCTGAACTCAGGGGATATCACCGGCGACCATAGTAGTGTGGTGGGCTATGCCAGTTTTGTGTTCTTTTAAGTAAGTTTCTGTTCTGAAGAAGGGCTATATTGGGTGTTCATTTTGCTTCAGCCAGGAGCGGGAACAATGAACATTTCAGAACAGTTTTTGCAAATCGGGTATAAATGGGGCGCTACCCTCCAACAACGCAAATTTCGTTGGGTGGCGGTGTTTTTTTTGTGCATATTGTTGATAATGGCGGGACAAATGCCCGCTTTTTTTCAATACCTCCAACAGCGCCCCGGCCTGGTATTGAATGATTTTCTGCTCACCGTACTGCCGGCAAGAGACCTTTCAAAATTCATTTTTGGGCTGATCTACTTTTCACTGGCCTATATCATTCTCCGGGGGGTGTATTCTCCTGTCATCCTCTTACATTTTTTGATCGGTTATGTGGTGGTGCTGGCCGTAAGGGTAATTACACTTTCTTTGTCGCCCCTGGAGCCTCCTTTGGGCCTGGTGCCGCTTACCGACCCCGGGGCGTTATTCTTCTACGGTGGCATTGAGGTTACCAAAGACCTCTTTTTTTCAGGGCATACAGCCACCGCTTTTTTAATATATTTATGCCTGCAGGAAAGAATAGAAAAAGCTGTAGCGTTGGCCGCTGTAATTGTACTGGCAGTAATGTTGCTGATTCAGCATATCCATTACACCATCGATGTGCTGGCGGCAGTACCGATCACTTATTATTGCTATCAATTGAGCAAGCGGATTGCTGCCTATGCATTGGGGTAGCCGGAGGAGGATCGGTGGAGTATTGGAGTTCGAGCCAAACAATTTGAACAAGCTCTAAACATCTGCCCTATGGAGATTACCCTGAAGACAGTGCAAACCCGCGGGGAACTACGCACTTACATTAATCTTCCGTCCCGTATTCACGCTAACCATTCCAATTGGCTGCCTCCCCTTTACATGGATGAATGGGCCTATTACAATCCCAGGAAGAACAAAGCTTTTTCTTATTGCGACACCATTCTGCTTTTGGCCTATCAGAACGGAAAGCCCGTAGGCCGGGTTATGGGGATTATCAACCATCAGTACAATAGCCAGCACCAGGAAAAAATAGTTCGCTTTGAACATCTGGATTGTTATGAAAACGAAGCAATAGCTCATGCCCTGCTAGAAGCAATAGAGCGGTGGGGCCGGGAAAAAGGTATGGAAGAGGCCGTCGGGCCATTCGGGTTTTCCGAAAAGGACCCCGAAGGCATGCTGATCGAAGGGTTCGACAAACTCCCGATACTCGTCACAGCCTGCAATTTGCCCTACCTGCCCCGTTTTTTGGAGGGCAAAGGCTACGGAAAGAAGGTCGATTGCCTGGATTTTGTGATCGATATCGAAAACAATGTCCCGGATATTTATCCCCGGGCTTTCGAACGGGTGCGGCGGAACAACAATTTCGAACTACTGGAGTTTCACAAAACCAAAGAACTGAAGCCTTATATCACCGGCGTATTCGAACTGGTCAACCGGACGTACAAAGACCTTTATGGTTTTGTGCCACTGGATGATCAGGAGATCAAGGAAACTGCCGGCCGTTACCTTCCCTTGCTGGACCCTCGTTTCGTTAAGATAGTCCTGGATTCGGAAAAACAACCGGCTGCTTTTATCGTGGGCATTCCCAATATGACAAAAGGCATACAACGGGCCAGAGGCAGGCTTTTCTCATTTGGGGTTTTTCATATCCTACGGGCTGCCAAAACCACTCATCAGCTGGACCTGATGCTGGGCGCCATCGACGAGCGATACCGCGGCCGCGGGCTCGATGTGCTGATGGGCTGGTCGCTGATCCAAAGCGCCCGGAAAGCCGAAATTCACACTTTTGAAACGCACCTGGTGCTGGAAACCAACACCCGTATGTTGGCGGAATACGAGCGGATGGGGGCCAAACTACACAAACGGTTTCGGATCTATCAGAAGGCATTATATTAAATAATATCATTGTTTGATTGGCGGCAAACTCATTCTGGCTCCCGGAATGTTGTTTTGATCGTTGAAAATCATTGGCAATCTGTCGACGATTTCGGATTGCGGATACAGTAATACCTCGGCTTTTCTGCAAAAGGGCCAGGCCGATCGCGGCAAAATAGGACTCGATTTTTCGCCAATTCCTTAGTATCTTGCCATTTCAAACACACATACTATGTATTCCGTTGCGATCATTGACGATCAGGCCAGCTCGCGGAAGGTGCTCAAGAACCTGCTGGCCCAGCTTTGCCCCGATGTGGAGGTTGTAGGAGAGGCCGATGGAGTGGCCAGTGGCGTCTCTCTGATCCGTACTACCCGGCCCGATGCTGTTTTTCTGGATATACAGATGGAGGATGGTATGGGCTTCGACCTGATCAAATTCTTTCCCTCTCCCGAGTTCAGTATCATTTTTACTTCCGGCTACAACAACTACGCCACCGAGGCCTTCCGGGTAAATGCAATCGATTACCTGCTCAAACCAATCAACCCGGAAGACCTGGTGAAAGCCGTGGAAAAGCTAAACTATCGGGATACCGACTGGAACCACAAGATTGCCAGCCTGATGGAAAATCTGCGTCCTCAGGAAGAAAAAAAGCTACGGTTGCCCACCACCAAAGGCTGGACCTTTTGGCGCCTCGAAGATATCGTCCGCCTGGAAGCCAGCGATAGCATGACCTTCTTCTACAACAATAAAGGAGACCGCATCCTGGTAGCCAAAAATATTAGCGCCAACCAGGAGTTGCTGCCTTCCGGGCGATTCTTTCGCTGCCATAAATCTCATATCGTCAACCGGGATTATATCAAGGAGGTCCTTCGCGAAGATGGTGGCTCCGTTCTGCTCGAAGATGGCAATATAGTACCTATTTCCCGCCGTCGGACTGCGAATTTTCTGGAGTGGCTGAGAGGCAATTCTTTGTGAAGAATTGGCCAAACGGAAGCTAGTTAGCCTGTTTTAATTTTTCCTGAACTTCTTGATCGTTTTCACGATAATCGGCGGCAGCAGGTCATTGGCCAGGTTGACCATACTGTTGAAAGCGGTCATTTTGGCGCTGTCCTGGCCTTTTCGGGCGGCGAAAGTGGTCGTGATGCGGTTGCGGTTCGCTTCACTGACATCACTCGCGGGGCGGCCGTTGGTATAATAATATAAGGCCAGTGATTTCCGGCTGCGGTCCGGCGGACAAGTGAGGGGGTCGGGATGGCCGTGCCAGGAATAGTCGGTAGTAGAGAAAATGGCCATTCGGTTGAACAGTGGAGCGATGCGGGTGACACACCGGCTCATGTCTTTTTCCCAGAGTTCGAAGTGGCCGCCGTATTCTTCTTTCCAATCTTCATTCATGTACACCAGGACGTTGACCCGCCGGTCGAGGCCCATGGTTTTGTGTTTGTGGAAATCCACATGTACTTTCAAAAATCCACCAGGTTTGATCTGATGGCAACCGCCGCCTTCGAAATAAGGGTCGGGAATAAGTGTCTCTTTGATGCCGGTTAGGTTCTGTAGAAACTCCAGGAACGGTTGGGAGTTGAGAAAATGCATAAACTCACGGGTCAGGGCGCCAAACTTATACTCGCCTTTGGAGGCGTACTTGGCTTCATTGGGATTGGCATAGAAAACCTCTCCTTTACCTTCCTTGCCCAATTCGGGGAATTCCGCCAGCACCTGGCGCAAGGCGTCGGCATTGAAGAAATTGTCAAAATAGATGCTGGGAAAAGGCTCGGCATGGGCGTATGCTTCGGCTTTCTGGGCCCCCAATTCGACGAGTTCAGGGATGGAGATATCAAGGAATTGCATAATTCTTTTGATCAGTTTGAATTATTTCGTACAGAAAAAAGAAGTGCAAATTAGCGGATTTTTCGGAATGCAAGGCTTATTTGGGGCCCTCAATCCTTTCGTACTTTCAGGATGAACCCACTGCCGTGAACGTTAATGATCTGTACTTGTTCATCTTCAGCCAGGCGTTTCCGGAGCCGGGAGATAAAGACGTCCATGCTTTTTCGGGTAAAGAAATCGCTCTTGCCCCAGATAGTGTTGAGCATTTGGGTACGAGGAGCAAGTTCCTCGATATGCTGGCAAAGAAAATTCAAAACGTCGGTTTCTTTTTTGGTCAGCAGTTGTACGGCTTCGCCGAGTATAAGCTCCTGGTTTTTGGGGTCAAACCGATACTGCCCGATTTCGATAACTCCTATTGAAACGGCAGGCCGGGTTGGCTGGGCGCGCTTGAGTACGGCGTTTATCCGGGCAAGTAGTTCTTCTTCATCGACAGGCTTCTTGATGAAATCATCGGCGCCGAGGTTGAAGCCCTTTAATACATCCACTTTCAGGGACTTAGCCGTCAAAAATATCAGTGGCATGTCCGGCTCAGCTGCCTTTATTTTTTCGGCAAGGGCATATCCGTCCATTCCAGGCATCATGACATCGAGAATACACAAATGGAAGGCCTGCTTCTCAAATACTTCCAGCCCCCGCTGGCCGTCGGGCGCCAGGGAGACTTCAAAATCCTTCATGGCCAGGTACTCCTTGAGGATGTACCCCAGCCGTTCGTTGTCTTCTACCAGTAGGATTTTTGCCTTCATAACGAGATCATGCTTGTGTTGGTAATACGATAGTAAAAGTACTGCCTTTTCCAACACTACTTTCTACCCTGGCCTGGCCATTGTGCATTCTGGCCACCTGTCGGACATAGCTGAGGCCCAGTCCGAAGCCCCGGGTCTCGTGAAGATTGCCGTTGGGGACTCTGTAAAACTTCCGAAAGGCCTTTTTCCGGTGCTCGCTACTAATTCCTCTGCCATTATCCTTTACGGCAATGCACAGATTCCCTTTTTGATTGTAAGTGCGAAGTTCTATTTCAGCTGGAGAGGCGCTGAATTTCAGGGCATTGTCGAGCAGGTTGTGTACGGCATTGGACAAATGGCCGGGATCAATCATGGCGCTGTGGGCTTCCGCTGTAGGAAGGAAGCGGAATTGCCCTTTTTGCTGCTCTACCTGAACCTTGAAGCTGTTGGCGAGGCCCTCCAACACCGGGTGCACATCCATCCACTGCTTCTCCATGAGGCGTTGTCCGCTTTCCATAGAAGCCAGTTCCAGTACTTTATCAATATGCTTTTTCAGAAGCTCATTTTCTTCCCGGATAATCTCCAGAAGCTTAAAATCCCTTTCAGACGTGCAATTGTCCTGCAGCATTTTTGCCGTCATACCGATGGTGAATACCGGGGTATTCAGCTCATGGGTAAGGTTGTTGATGAAATCATTCTTGACCTCATCCAGCCTCGTTTGCTGACGTAACAAGTACAGCAACCACAAAAAGCAAAACGCGACCAGGCCAAAAAAGACAAGGAAAAGCAGGAGTAAGCCATTCAACTGGCCGAGTAGATAATTGACCAGGTTGTGGGTTTTTACCTGAAGATAAGGGGTGCATTGGCACTGCGCTGCAATATACCCACTTAGCGGAGCTCGGTAGTCCATGAAATCGCTATTCACTTCGAAATGCTCCGATTTCAGATATACAACTTTCCCCTGAATATCGGTCAATGCAAAATCGAAATCCACATTTACCCCTTTACTGAGCATCCGGTCTTTCAGGAAGTCTGCGAAAAAATTACGTCCTGCATCTCTTAGCGTGTCGAGGCCGATGGGGAATTTCCCCGATTCTTCCTTTACAATAGTAGCCAGCAGGACGGTAAGCTGGTTTTCCTGGTACAGATCCTGCCGGGCGGCCTGCATGGCCTGGCCCATCTGCAGGTCGAAACGCGCCTTAGCATACTTCAATCCGATCAGCAGGAAGCGATATTGGATGGCTCCCAGGCCTGCCAGAGACAGGATCAGGATAAACACGACTGCTTTTTTCATAGTATTCATTACCAGAAATATTAGGCGGCGCCCTAAAAATAAGGGCTTCCTCTCCGGGCGGGACGGCTTTTTGGCTAATTATTTAGAAAATTAACCAATCATTTGCTTTTGATCACTCTTCGTTGGGTGAATGCCGGCCCAATTAGCTTTTACTTTGAGGCTAATAGTCCAATAGTCCAAAAGCACCCAATAATGAAACCGAACACCTTAGCCTTAGCCATGGCCTTGCTGGCCATGTTTATGATTTCCATAGGGGAAATCAATGCCCAGGGATGCGTAGCCATCCGACATTTTTCAAACTGTAGCGGCAACAGCCCCAGTTCTGCTTTTTTGCCAAAGGGCGATTGGCAGGTCGGTGGCAATTATCGATATTTCAAATCTTTCCGTCACTTCCGGGGCATGGAAGAGGAGGCTGACCGGATAGCAAGCGGAACAGAGGTGATTAATCACGCTCATGCGTTGGACATCAACCTCTCCTATGGCATCAGCAGCCGATGGTACGCGAACCTGAGCCTGCCCTTTGTCATCAATACCCGTTCTTCGCTATATGAGCACGGGCGCACAGAAAGGTATACGACCTTCGCACGAGGCCTTGCCGATGCCCGGATTGGGGTGGGTTATTGGCTGTTATCTGCAGAAACGCATCCCCATACGAATATGGCGCTGGGCCTGGGGCTGAAGCTGCCTACCGGCAACTACAACGCCAGTGATATTTTTTATAACGTAGGGCCTAACGGCGAGCCGCAGGTAAGGCCGGTCGACCAGTCGATACAGCCTGGGGATGGCGGATTCGGTTTGGTGCTTGATTTTCAACTATATCAAACCCTAACGGAGTCCATTTTTCTCTATGGCAGTGGTTTTTACCTGTTGAATCCCAGAGAAACCAATGGCATCCGTACATTTCGGGAAACGCTGAACCCTATTCTGGAAAACGAGGCGATAATGTCGGTACCTGATCAGTACGCTCTTCGGGCGGGCATGGGAACCAGCTTTTCAGCCTCCGGCCTTGGCCTGTCTTTGGGAGCCCGGTATGAGGGAGTGCCTGTAGAGGACCTGATTGGTGGAAGCGAGGGCTTCAGAAGGCCGGGGAAAGTGCTTTCTTTTGAGCCGGGTGTCAGCTATATGAAAAATGGGCTCTCACTGAGCTTATCAGTACCGGTTGCGGTAATCCGGGATCGTCCACAAAGTGTCACGGACCTGGAAACGGAGCAGGCTACCGGCCAGCCCCGAAATGGTGATGCGGCATTTGCCGACTATTTGGTCAATATCGGTATCGCATATCGGCTTAGTGCTCATAATAGGCCGGCAGTACCAAACTGGGACGAGTTAAACAAACACTGAAGTTTCATATTATCACTACATAGTTTTGGGCCAAAGCCTCTGGGGCGCACCCTTCCACCAATGTTTACCTAACCAAATTGTGGAGGATGCGGGCCGGGGGCTTTTCTTTTGTTGCCCGCTCCTCCAATGATGATTATCATTTTAAAAATCCGTCCAAAATACTTACTTTGAGGAGGTTTGGGCCTTCTCCAATGCCCGTTCATTTAACCTGACCAACACATGAAGCCCAAAAAACGTCGGCTGGCAGCTATCATGTTTACAGACATCGTGGGCTATTCCGCCATGATGCAGAAGGATGAAGAACTGGCCAATCAGCTTCGGGAACGCCACCGGCAGGTTTTTATACAGTTGCATGAAAAATATGGAGGGGAGATCCTGCAATACTTTGGCGATGGAACCCTCAGCATATTTCCCAGCGCTACTGCTGCCGGAGAGTGTGCTCTAGCACTTCAGCATGCTCTGAAAAAGGAACCCAAGGTGCCTATCCGCGTCGGTATCCATTCCGGAGACATTACCTTTAGTGACGAAGAAGTTTACGGAGACGGCGTCAATATCGCCTCGCGTCTGGAATCCCTTTGCATACCAGGAGGTATTTTCGTTTCCGGTAAGGTATACGACGACATTAAAAACCACTCCCGCCTCCGGGCCAAACCACTCGGGTATTTTCAATTGAAGAATATACAGCAGGAGGTAGAGGTATACGCCATTTCTAATGTGGGCATTACGGTGCCCGACATCGAGTGGAAAAGGCCACAACGGGCCCCGGCTAAAGCCGTAAGCATACCTAAGCAAGGGCGGAAAAAAAAATGGGTGGCGGCTCTACTGGCGCTTTTCTTTGGTATTTTCGGCGCACACCGTTTTTACCTCGACCAGCGCGAGAAAGGCATACTGCACCTGCTAGTGTTCTGCCTTACGGTATTTGTAATTACCAGCCTGAGTTGGATGGCAGGCGTGTTGGCCATCATTGGTTTCATCGATTCTATTCTCCTGATGTCGATGGACCGGGCTACCTTCAATGCGCGCTACAACGCCACAGCGCTCGAAAAAGAGCAGGCCCGAATAAAGGCGGAGGAAGCCGAAGCAGCCGACCCCAAACGGCTGCTCCGGGAGCGCTTCAATCAACATTGGAAGAAAGCCCAACAGGAATACCGCGAATACGACTACGAGGGAGCGCTGGCTTTCCTGCAAAAAGCACTGGAGATCAAATACGATGATTCCGAGGCCCATTTCCTGATGGCCTGCTGTTATTCCGCCACCGAAAATGCGGAGAAAGCCCTGCATCACCTGAGCCTGGCTGTTGCTTTCGGACTGAAGGATACCAGCCGGATTACCAGCAACGATGACCTGTCTTACCTTCGTATCCAACCCCAGTTTGAGGCCTTCGCTGAAAATGAATATCGCATTCCCAAAGAACTGCCTGCCCCCGAACCCGGCCTGCTGGACGAAGAACAAATGGAGGAGGCCGATCTGCTGGAACAACTCAACCAGCTTCAGAAACTGAAAGAAGAAGGCAAGCTGACCGAAGAGGAGTATATATTGCGGGAGGAGAAGCTTAAGGGAAAAGATTGAGGAGGGTTGGAGCAGCGAGCGTTTGATGGACGCCCATTGAACCCAAACACTCAAACACCTACTATTAAAACAGCTTAGATGAAACGCAGACATTTCCTTCAACAAGCCTCCACTGCGGCTGCCGGCATCGGCCTGGCCGGAATCCTTCCGCTCGAACTGATCGCTGCCCAGCGAAAGCGCATTTCACCTAATGAGAAACTCGGTTTTGCCGTCATTGGCTGCAATGGCATGGGCTGGACCAATATGACGCGGCATTTCCAGGTAGACGGGGTTGAATGTGTTGCCCTTTGTGACGTGGACCAAAGCGTGTTGGGCCGAAGGGCTGCCGATGTAGAAAAAATTCAAGGTAAAAAGCCTAAGCTTTACAAGGATTACCGGAAGTTGCTGGACAATAAGGATGTCGATGCCGTTATCATCGGTACTCCCGACCACTGGCATTGCCTGATCATGGTTGACGCAGTCAAAGCCGGTAAGGATGTGTACGTAGAGAAACCCATAGCTAACACCATAGAAGAATGCCGGATCATGGTGGAGGCCGCTCAAAAGCATAATAAGGTTGTCCAGGTGGGACAATGGCAGCGCAGTGGCGCCCACTACGGAAAGGCCATTGAGTATGTACAGTCAGGCAAGCTGGGCAATATCCGCCTGGTAAAAGTTTGGGCCTATCAGGGCTGGATGAAGCCTGTGCCAGTCCTGCCCGACGGGCCGCCGCCGGAAGGCGTCGATTATGATATGTGGCTCGGCCCGGCCCCTAAACGCCCCTTCAACCCCAATCGCTTCCACTTCAATTTCCGCTGGTTCTGGGACTACGCCGGCGGCCTGATGACCGATTGGGGGGTGCATGAAATTGATATTGCCCTGTATGCAATGAAGGCCCATGCTCCCAAATCGGTGATGGCCTCCGGCGGTAAGCTGGCTTTCCCTGATGACGCTTCGGAAACACCTGATACGCTTCAGGCCGTCTTTGAGTATGACAACTTCAATATGTTGTGGGAACATGCCACCGGCATCGACAATGGCAATTACGGCCGTACCGAGGGCATCGCTTTCATCGGAAATCATGCTACGCTGGTCCTCAACCGGCAAGGTTGGGAAATTATTCCGGAAACGGAACGGGAGGAAGATGGAGCCACGAAATATGAAGTGGAAGCGATCCCCAAACAGGACCGGTTGTGGGATGCCGATTATATTAAAGATCATGCTCAGAACTTTGTAGACGCCATACGTGCCAATGACCCGAGTATGCTCCATTGTGGGATCGAAAGTGGTAGTATTGCCGCCATCAATGCACAAATGGGCAATATCGCCTACAAAACCGGCCGGAAGATATACTGGGATGACAATAAGGGCTTATTCCGGGATGATAAAGAAGCTAACCAACTGATTAAGGCCAACTACTACAATGGCTGGAAGTTGCCCAAGGGGTGATAGCCTGGAGAAAGGCTACTGGGGTTAGGAAGTTTAGAGCCGCCAGTCGTACTTTGATTGGTTTAGAAAGCTCTTAGCTTTCTAGCTGGTGATTTATTGGGTTCAAACCGGCGCCCTCCCAAAATCGGAACTTACCCCAGCAACTTATTCGTTAGCACCAGCCGCTGGGCCAGCACACGGGCAAGGTTGCGCCAGACGACCGCCCGGTCGGCTTCTCCTTCCAGCCGGGTGAGGGCTGATTCGCTGAACAGCACTACTTCCGTATCCGGGCTGGCGGCCACCACCTCGGCGGTGCGTTTGCTTTGTAGGATATAGGCTATCTCGCCGAAGATGTCGCCTTCCCCCAGGAGCACCACCGTTTGGCTGCCGATAACGACTTTGACCAGTCCTTTGCGGACAAAGCCGAAAGTTTTGCCGCCGTCATTTTCCGTGATCAGAACTTCTCCTTCCCGGCAGTGAATCACCAGGGCGTTTTTCAGGAAAGCTTCCCGTCCTTTTTCACTCAGGCCCTCGGTGATGGTGTGATGGCCTTCGAAGTCTTCCTGGTTTTCCGGATAAAATGCGGCGCCGGTTTGGAGTTCGCTATTTTCCCGCACTAGCTTGTAATACCACTGGCAGATGGTTTGGTAGTTGTCAAAATCGATCCCCTGAAGCAGCGGAAGAATGGGGGAGTTAATAAGAGACAGGTACTCCTGGTCAGGAAGAAAGATCATAGGGATGCGAAAGAGGCCTTCAGTAGTTTTACTCAATGGCCCGATCGGGCGCATGCCCAGGCGCTTGTAAATAGAATAATGCCCGGGGTCGCAGGACATGAGCACGGCCTGCCCGCCGGCTTTCAGCACTTCGATAGAACAATGGCTTAGCAGAACCGGCGCTGCCTGGGATTTCTCGTGGGAGGGGTGGATGGCGAGCTGGGAAAAAACGGCAATGCTTTGCAGTCGTTGTTCATCAAATAAGTCGAGCTGGTACTGCTGTGCTTTCCCATTGGCAGCTTGCTCCAGTGCGGCATCCGCGAGGCGCAGGCTGGCAACGATCGTTCCGGTTCGGGTATCCTGGCAGGCGGCTAGTTGGGAAGTGTCGGCGCCCTGGGGAGATGCTGCGGCTACCCCGTCGATCGTGCCGGCTTCCTTCATCAGGCGCAGGCAATCCTGCACATCTTCCTTATTGGTAGGAAAAAAAGCCCGGTAAGGGCCGATCCAAAGGTCCCATTGAAGGGATATTTTGTTCACAAGACTTTGCATTTTCATTTTTGGGAATTATGCCGTCTCCGAGGAAAATAAACACAACGCACCTAATACTTTGGGTGCTCAATCAGGCCTTTTAGAATACGCTGCTGAACAGAAACGGCAAATTAGCAAAAAGGCGCAACATTGCAATAACCGCAGCTCACCTTTGGCTGGCAGGGCATCGCCACCGCATTAAGATTAAGCGCGCTTACCTGCCTCGCGCGCCTTTAGCCCTTTCACCTAGCGACTTTCCCAAATACATAGTACCTTTGAATGGATGTAAAGAAAACTATTGATCAACGGGAGGCCACTTTTTGCATGGCTACCGGAAGCGGTTCCCTTAAATCAAATTGATGAGAATATTTTGCTTGTTATTGTCCCTAAGTTTGAGTGGGGTGCTTTTGGCGCCTGCTTCTTATGCCCAGAACGATAGTGGTTCCAAATATACCTTTAATGATGGGCCTTACATATTTTATGAAAACGGCCTGTCCATTGCCCGGTGGGTGCGGAATGGCCAGCTCGAAACCGACACTTTACGCGCCGGGGCTCCAATGAAAATCGAAGCTGGCGTTTCGGCCTCCTTCAACCCCGCTTACCTGCATACTGACGGCTCTTTTGAGCCGTCCCTGGAAACGACCTTCAAAGGCGTGGATAAGATAGCCGCGGTCAGCGATATTCATGGCCAATACGAGGTGCTGCTGAAACTGCTGCAAGTGCACCACATCGTCGATGATGGCGGCAATTGGGCATTTGGACAAGGCCATCTGGTCGTGGTGGGCGATGTATTTGACCGGGGCGATGAGGTAACGGAGATCCTCTGGCTCATCCACAAACTGGAGCAGCAGGCGGAGCAGGCGAACGGCAAAGTCCACTATTTGCTGGGCAACCATGAGGTCATGGTGTTACAGGGCGACCTGCGGTACATCAACAAAAAATACAGGTACACCAGCGCCAGTATGCGCCTGCCCTATAATGAAATTTTTGGCCCGGATACTTACCTGGGCCGATGGTTGCGGTCCAAGCCGATTGCGATATCCATCAACAAAACGGCTTTTGTACATGCGGGTTTCTCGCAGCAATATCTTCAGCTTGGCCTTTCTAATGAACAACTGAATGAAACCTTTCGGGAACGGATCATCGGCCAACCGGAAGATTCTATTCTGGCAAAGCCTCTTTTACGGGTATTGTATGATGAACAGGGCCCCATCTGGTATCGGGGATATTTCGACGAAGGCTTCACCAAAACCCAGGCACAGGCTATTTTACGGCAGATCAGGAAAAAGAACATCGTTGTAGGGCACACTTCCTTTGAGGCCATTGTATCGCTGTTCCGCAATAAAATAATCGGAATAGATTCCAGCATCAAATTCGGGAAGAGCGGTGAGATCCTGTTATACGAAAATAAACACTTCTACCGGGGCACGCTCGCCGGGGAAAGGGTACCTTTGAAGTGATGCAGCTTTAGCTAACCTAAACCTATACCCAAATACAATGAGCAAATTACTTTCCCTGTCAATTGTCTTTTTGATCTTATTGCAGGCCCCTGCTCTTCTGTCGCAAAACGAGGAGCTTCGGAAAACGACACCTCCTTCCTTGTTCGGTTTCTTCCACCAGCAAAAGGATTCTATGCCTTTATTGAAATTGGATACCGACTGGGGCATGTTGATTCGCAATAAGACAAATGAAGAATATCAGCCGGGGGTTTTGACTTTTATCAATGCAGACGGTAGCCTGGCCAGCCTCGATGTTAAACTCCGGGCCAGGGGTAACGTTCGGAAACAAGTGTGCCAATATCCGCCCATCAAGATCAAAGCACAAAAAAAACAGTTGGATGCCCTCGGCCTGGACCCTTCCTTTAAAACCTTGAAACTCGCCCTGACCTGCAGGGAAGCTAAACAGTATGAAGAATGCCTGTTGCGGGAAGCCCTGGCCTACAATATTTATGAGATTATCCATCCGATTCACCTGAATTCGAAAGCGGCCAGGCTGGAAGGTTGGGATGGCGACAAGAAAAAATTTTCTTTTTATGGCCTGTTGATAGAAGATGAGGAGGAGTTCGCCAGCCGAATTGGGGGTAGGGTGTTGGACCGTGGCGTCGTCAGGGTCTCCACCATGGACCGCGATGCTTACCTGAAAATGTGCTTTTTTCAATATATGATCGCTAATGTTGACTGGTCGGTAGCCAATAAACACAATCTGGAATTTGTGCAGTCGCCGGGTTTTGAAAGGATCATTCCGGTGCCCTACGATTTTGACTACGCGGGCTTTGCCGGGACTCATTATGCCGTTCCGGCGCCGACCTTACCGATCAAAGATGTTAACCAGCGGTACTTCCTGGGGTTTTATGTGACAGAACAGGAAGCCTTGCAAACGGCTGCCTTTTTTCGTTCCAAAAAGGAAGAAATCCTCCAACGATGCGCCGACTTCCCTATGATGAATGATAGATGCCACGATTCTATCGAGAAGTACCTCTCCAATTTTTTTGACATACTGGAAGATGACAAAAGGCTGCGGCGGGAATTCGTAAATGACTAGCAGGTTGGAATATGCCGGCTTTACAGCGCTATCGAGCACCGGCGCGCCAAACAAATTCCTGGATTCATTCATAAATATTTTCTACCTTTACGCCGTTATTTACCCTGCACGGAAAGAGCGCCGATAATAAAAGCATTACTTTCCATCTTTTTTCTTCTATGGCCTTATCTCTTGCTGAACCCCCTGAGCTTATACGAAACGCTTTACCCTCCTTTACCGTTCTATAAAAGGAGGAGGGCTAAAACGTATCTGATAATTGCACATTTTCAAACTTTATAACGAAAAAAACCAATACCATGAGACTGCTAACCATCTTTTTCCTTACGCTTTCTATCCTAATGGCCGGCCAGATCCAGGCCCAATCCAAAAAACTGACGAAACAAGAAAAAAAGGAACTGAAAGCCAAGCTGAAGGACTATAAGAAAAACCCTGACGCCCTGCTTAGCCTGGAAGATGACCTCGATCGTTATCGCAAAGAAAATCAACAGCTCCAGGCGCAAGCTGCACAGGCACAGGCCGAGTCCAGCCGCAAGGATTCTAAAATTGCCAGCCTCGAACAGGAAGTGGACCAATTAAACATGAGTGTCCGCACCGCACAGGAATCTATCCGGCAACTGAACGCCCAACAATCAACAGCCTCCCAGGGGCCGGACATGAGCGGGCTGGTGTTCCGCGTGCAAATTGGCGCCTATGGAAAATCCAACATGCCAGCCAATCTCGATAAGGAAAACGACAATATGGACCTGGAAACGGTGGATGGCCTGCAAAAGATCATCATCGGCATGTTCCGCGACATGGGAGAAGCCGACCAACTGAGATCCTATATGCAAAAGATAGGTATCAAAGATGCCTGGGTGGTCCCCTATCGCGATGGTGTCCGCATTTCTATGGAGGAAGCCAAGAGAATAATGGGGTCTGGTATGTAAGGAGGAGGTTGTGATGTTATATTGCTATATTGTTGGCGTGGCAGTATAGAGCACTTCCTTTTCTGGATGTTTTAATCCATCAGGAGCCTTCTCGTTTTTCGGGAAGGCTCCCGTCTTTTACCTTCCTCTGATCCTGAAAAATTCGTAATTTTCCTTCTATCTTCGGCCCATATACTGAGGTGAAAAACTATGAATAAACTGAACGTAGCCATCCTTACCGGCGGTGATGTCGCCGAACGGAGCATCTCCCTCCAAAGCGCCGCCACGGTGCACAAACATCTCGACGCCAATAAGTACAACAAGTACCTCATCGAGCTCAATAAAGGCGCCTTTACCGAACAGGGCTCAGGAGCAAAAGTCGATATGAACGACTTCTCCCTGCACCGTAACGGTGAGATCGTGCGCTTCGACCTGATCTTCCTAATGATCCACGGCCACCCGGCCGAGGATGGCTGTCTGCAGGGCTATTTTCAACTGCAGGGGCTACCCTATACCGGCTGCAACCTCTTCGTCAGCGCCCTCACTTTTGATAAGCAAGCCTGCAAGGATTTCCTGAAATCCCACGATATCCCCATGGCGCCGTCCCGCCTGCTACGCAAAGGGCAGGATACGGACTGGCAGGAGCTACTCGATATGGGCCTGCCGCTCTTTGTCAAACCCAACAAAAACGGCAGTAGCTACGGGGTGTCTAAAGTGAAAACCCCGGAAGAACTCGAGCCGGCCGTGGCGCTTTCCTTCCAGTTCGACGATGAGGTGGTGGTGGAAGGCTTCCTGAATGGCGTGGAATTTTCCAATGGCGTCGTGCGGAAGGACGGAGAAGTGGTGGTGTTGCCTATTACCGAGATCGTGCCCAAAAACGAATTCTTCGATTTTAAGGCCAAGTACGAGAACGAGAGCCAGGAAATCACCCCCGCCCGCCTGTCCGATGAGCAACGCGAACAATGCCAGGCCCAAACCAAAAAGATCTACGAAGTGCTTGGCTGCCGTGGCATGTCCCGAATCGACTATATTCTGGTGGACGGCACCTTTTACTTCCTGGAGGCCAACACCATCCCCGGCATGTCGGAAGCCAGTATCATCCCCCAGCAAGCCCACGCCCACGGCTGGACGATCGCTGAACTCCTTGATGCGGTGGTGGAGGATGCTCTGGCGGCGGTGAAGCAAGCTTAGGGCAGCAGTACGTCAGTATGCCAGTTTTCCCGCCAGCTGATCATACAAGCCTCCCGGAAATGCCGCTTCGATCTCCTCTATCGATCTCAGCCCGAAAATAAAGGCAATGGCGATGGGGTCCACTCGCCATCCGGTATGGCCTTCGTAGAAGCCGTAGCGTTGGATGTACTGCGGTTCGATCTCTCCGGTCAACATGTGGGTTAGCTTGTCAAGCAGGGATTCAAATTCCGGAGGCTCAAGATGGCCGTATTTTTCCTTGAGGAAGGCCAGTTCTTGCGCCGTGGGTTCCCGCCAGATAAGAATCCAGAAGCCGCCCATGATGCCGTCATCGAAAATGGATAGCTGGCCGCCCTTGGTGTCGTGGGCATCCAGAAACACCACTTTGTCATGGTATAGGGCATAATGGATGTATTCCCAGCGGTGGTGGGCCATATTCCAGTCGCCCTGATCGAGGCAGGCCTGCATCATGTTCAGTACATGGAAAAGTGGTTTGGCCATTTGGGGGTGGGTGAGCCCCATGGCCTTTACCAGTTCATTGTCTTGTTTCAACACCGAAATGATGTCTTCCCCGGCTGCAAGAAAACCGTCCTGGGAAAGGCCGCCCGGCCTTGCCAGGTGGTTGATCTCTTCTATCGAGCGCCCGGTAATGGAATGGGTTCGTTCCAACTCTTTTAAGCTGTGTAATCCAGTACGCGCCAGGGTGGGAAAATCCTTTGCGTCAACGACATCCTCCTCAACCATAGCGGATGGGCCGCCGACCGTAACCGGAATGAGCGTGTATTCTCCCTTTTCGGTAACGGCCGGCACGACTTCCTGCCCGTCTGCAGAAAGGTAAGGCGAGGAGATATCCGGCCTGATCTTCACGGTTTTGGGGTAAAGGGGGTAGGGGTTACCCTGATTGGACAGTATCAGACTGTCTGCTTCCTGGGCGTGCAGCGTAGAAAGGGCCAGTATCCAGGAAAAGGCGCAAAAGCAGGCTATAATTTTCATGATTATTTGGTTTTGGAGTAAAGCGGTAAGGCAGTATCGGTTTTTTTCGGATGGCAGTCAATGACTGTGATCATCGGGGGAGGAATGAGGAACTGGGTTTCTGGCAACACAGAAGAAACCAGAAACCTCAGGAACCAAGAACCCACCCGCCCCCGGAAATCCAGAAAGGAGCCGCCTAGATTCCCGAAATCTACCTATCTTTATGATTATCAAGCCTTTTACCCACAAACAAACATACTATGAAAACCTCCAGACTACACACCTGGGCCATTCCTATGTTATTTTTTCTGGGAACGGCCTGCCAACCCTCCGGCCACAGCGGCCAGCCCGACGAAGCAACCGACAGCCTGTCCACTCAGCCCTTCGATCCCCTCGACGAAGTGCTCGGCCTGAGTGAGCAATGGCAGGGCGATCTCGACAGCATGATCGTCCGGCGGCGCATTCGGGTGCTGGCGCCCTATAGCCCGGACAGCTATTACATTGACGGGACAGAGCGGCGGGGCCTGGCCTTCGAGGCCATGAACCTGTTCGAACAATACCTCAATGACAAGCTGGGAGAGAAGCGCCACATCCGCGTCGTTTTCATCCCCACCACCCGTGACCGCCTGCTGCCCGCCCTGCTGGAAGGCTATGGCGATATTGCCGTGGCCAACCTGACCATCACGCCGCAACGACAGCAAATAGTGGCTTTCTCCATGCCGGTGCTCACCGGCGCCCGGGAAGTGGTGGTTACGGCTAAAAACACCCCCCCGCTCACCCATCTGGAAGAATTGCAGGGCAAGGCCGTCCACGTTCGGGCTTCCAGCAGCTATTACGAACACTTGCAGGCTATCAATGACTCCCTTCGGCAGGCAGGCAGCCCGGAAATAGACATCGAACTGGTGGACGAACACCTGGAGGATGACGACATTCTGGAAATGGTCAACGCCGGTATGATCCCCATGGCCATCATGGACGAGCACCGGGCCAGCTTTTGGGCAGAGGTGTTCGACAGCTTGCAGGTACACCATCAATTCGCCCTTTTCAGTGGTGGGGAGGTCGCCTGGCCGATGCGAAAAGACAATCCTCAGTTGAAGGCGGTGGTAGACGAGTTTGTACGAAAGAACCGCAAGGGGACGCTCGTCGGCAATATGTTGTTCAACCGCTACCTCAAACAGACGGATTATGTGCGCAACGCCTTCTCGAAAGAAGACCGGGCGCGCTTTAAGGCCACCCGCGATTATTTTATCAAATACGGCCAGCAGTACGAACTCGACTGGCTCATGTTGGCCGCCCAGGGCTATCAGGAATCCCGGCTCAACCCGAACCTGGTGAGCCCCGCCGGCGCAGTAGGCATCATGCAGATCAAGCCCAGCACGGCCCGCGACCCCAATGTTGGCATTAATGATGTGCGGCCGCTGGAGAACAACATCCATGCCGGCGCCAAATACCTCCGCTTTCTGATCGACCAGTACTTCGTGTCTCCCGATATCGACTCGCTCAATGCCGGCCTGTTTGCTATGGCCGCTTACAACGCTGGCCCACAGCGCATCATCCGCCTGCAAAAAGAAGCAGCCGACAACGGCCTGGACCCTACGGTCTGGTTCGATAATGTGGAACTTCTCGCGGCGCGCGATATCGGTAGGGAAACGGTGCAGTACGTCAGCAATATCTATAAATATTACACTTCCTATCGCTCGCTGGCGCGCTATGTTGAGCAGACAGGGAAGTCGCCTTTTGAGGATTGGTGAGCAAGGCTGGGTGTGGTTTTGGGTGTTTCTGGTTCCTGGTTCCTAGTTTCTGGTTTCTGGTTTCTGGTTTTTTACCCGGCTGATCCCGACAGTTGTCGGGGGAGGACGGGCTGGTTCCTGGTTTCTGGGTTTCTGGTTCCTGGTTTCTGGGTTTCTGGGTTTCTGGTTTGCCAGGGGCGTCTCGTCTCCTCCTCTCCAGGCTACCCAGTTTGGCAGGCTTGTTTCTCGTTTATGGGTTCCAGATTTCTCCCAGGCAGCCATTAGCGCCTTACCCATGCCCCGCCCCGATTTTCGG
This sequence comes from Lewinellaceae bacterium, assembly GCA_020636215.1. GTDB lineage: Bacteria > Bacteroidota > Bacteroidia > Chitinophagales > Saprospiraceae > JACJYE01. The sequence goes on along the minus strand of JACJYG010000008.1, from coordinate 214,420 downwards.
TTCCCCCAGCTTACCCACACTATTGGCGACAACCATGGACACGGTTGCGTCGCCGGTGACATTGGCGATGGTACGGCACATATCGAGCGGGCGGTCGACGGCAAAGATCAGCGCCAGGCCGGCCTCAGGGATACCTGCCTGCGCCAGTACGATCACCAGGGTAATCATACCAGCTCCCGGTACCGCCGCGGCGCCGATGGAGGCCAGGGTGGCTGTGACGATGATGCCCAACTGAGCGGAGATGGATAGCTCAAGGCCCATAGATTGGGCAATAAATACCGCCGCCACGGCCTGGTACAGGCTGGTGCCGTCCATGTTTACGGTGGCGCCCACCGGCAAAACAAAACCGGCAACTTCTTCTTCCACCCCCAGGTTCTCCTGTACACATTCCATCGTAACCGGCAGGGTAGCGGCGCTCGAACTCGTTGAAAAGGCCACCAACTGCGCCGGCGCAATCCCCTTCAGGAAGAAGGGCATCCGTTTGCCGGTGAACAACCGAACCAGCGTGGGGTAGAAAAAGAGGATCATGATGGCCAGGCCGATCAGTACACAGGCAGAATAGCCGATTAGTGCAATGAACAAGCTGATGCTGGGCGATTCCACGATCAGGGCCGCCAGCAAGGCAAATACGCCGTAAGGGGCCGACAACATGATGAGGTCGATCAGTTTGAGGATGACGTCGTTGGTGCTGTCGAAAAAGGCTTTGACCGGCCGGGCCCGTTCTTCCGGAACCATGACCAGGGCAATGCCGAATAGGGTGACGAAAATAATGACCTGAAGCATATTGCCATTGCTGCCCGCGGCGCCAACGATATTGTCCGGAACCAGGTCGATCAGAGGCTGCAAGGGCCCTTTCGCCTGTTGCTCGGCGGCAGCCTGTATGCGCTTGGAGGCATCGCCGGCGTAATTTTCCAGCAGCTCGTTGCGCACCTCCGCATCGATGAGCTTACCCGGCTGTATGAGGTTGACCACCACCAGGCCCACCGATATGGAAAACATGGTGGTGCCAATGAACATTGCCAAAGTACGGAAGCCAATGGTGGAAAGCTTGCTAATGTCCTTCAGGTCAGAAACACCCTTGATGAGCGAGGCGATGATGAGCGGAATGGCAATCACCTTGAGCAGGTTGATGAAAATGGCGCCAAAGGGCTTGATCCAATCCACCACAAAGCTTTTCCACTGAAAATGGGCGGCGAGCAGCCCGAAAAGCACCCCGGCGGCCATGCCGATCAGGATTTGCCAGTGCAAGGCGAGTTTCTTCATGTACCTGAAAATTTTTCAAAAGTACATAGCAGGATGAATGAGTGCATAGAAGAAAGGAATATTAATTCTCGGATGTGAAAATCAGGGTGTTTTTTTTGCCCATTGGTTAAGAGTAGTTTAGTTTTCTATGGGCGTCATTGATAAGGTTGAGAAGGTTAAGAAGGTTAAGAAGGTTGAGAAGGTTGAGAAGGTTGAGAAGGTTGAGAACAGAAAAACTAAACTGCCTCAACCCTCTCAACCTACTCAACTTTTCTGAGCCCTGTCGCTAAATGGCATAGCAAGTAGGATTAATAAAAAATTGGCGCCTCTTTATTTGCTGCTGCCCCTGCCAAGCACCCAACCTACCACGCCGCCCGCCAGGGTAGAGAGTAAAAGCTTGTCGATTTTCATTTTGTATGCAGTTTGGTGAAAAATCAGGCCTCTCAAAGTCGCTACATTCCACTCCTGGAATCTGAAACTATAAAAATAATGAAAACCAACAACTTTGTATTTATTTCAAGATAAAAATTAAAATCGGTATGAAATTCTGTGTTTTGATAAATTAATAAAAAAGTATTTTGATTTCATTGAAATCGCTGTCCTCTGTGTAGAATCGCACCGTACCGGCGTATTCCGTTCCTTCTACCAGGCTGGCGCCCAGATGGCCTTCCAGCGTACTCAAGCGGATCACGGCGCCCAATTCATGAACGGTATTGGCCCGGTAAAGGGACAATTGCCCCAGTTTGTCAATACCTCCCAAGCCAGCCAGGCCATAGCTTTCCTTGCCTTGTATGACCTCAAAAGAGGCGCCGCTTTCCCCCTCGCCGGCGGCGGCCATCTGCTCGAGGCGAAGATAGGTTTTACCGGGTTTGCCGGACAGTACTACGCCGCCAGCATCTTCCTGGACATCATAATCGGAATAGCTTTGGAAAAAATGGTGCGCCACCTGCTCCAGCCTCGCCGCCGTCAGCTCGGCTGCCTTAATGGAGTCGACAGGGCTTAGAATGCCTTTCTTGAGGCCAAAGTTTATTTGCTCGCCGGGAGCCGATTCCTCCAGAATGCGCACAATATCCTGCAAGGTTTGTACGGCTTGCCCATTAATGCTGCTGACCGTGAACCCGGCCCTGTCTTTCAATACTTCGTAGGCTGGACTGCCTTCGAATACGGTCTTGATGAAAGGAGGGCTGTCTGGCCCCAAGGCATTGCTGGTAGTCGCGAATTCCACCCCCAGAAACGCCCGGCGCAGGCGGCCGCCATTGCCAAGGATGTCTTGTGCCAGTTTTTGGGCCTTCCGGCCTTCCAGCGCAAAATTCAGTTGGGAAAAGAGGTAATTCTGCCCCCCCTTGTTGCGGGTTTCCACCCAGGTGTTAATACCCACCACTTTACCGGCTTCGTTGACGAGAGGGCCGCCGCTATTCCCCCAGATCAGGGTAGCGGTATGTTGCAGAAAACCGTAGCGGCCAGTCGTTGGGCGATAGAATTGGCGGTTCTTGCCACTGATGATGCCTTCCGTAATGGAATAAGGGTAAGCTCCCAGGGGGTTGCCAATGGCATAGACTTTTTGGGCCAGCCGCACTTCTTCTTCACTAAATTGCAAAGGGTGGATCTCCGGCCCGGGTTCCACCCCGTCGAACTCCAGAATAGCAATATCGTAAAAGCTGTCGCCACCCACCAGTTTTACCGGGTATTTGGCCCGGCTGATACTGAACACAAACATCGAACCCGCCTGCCCAGAGGCCGCATCGATTACATGGACATTGGTGAGGATATAATATTTACCGCCAAAATCAACGACAAACCCCGAACCATTGGAAAAGGCGTCACCCATATTGAGCGTCTGCTCATAGGCGATTTCGGCATAGGTCTTCTTTCTGCTTCCAAATCCCAACACCAGGTCATTATCACTGACATCGAATACCCCAACGGTAACAATACCAGATAGAGCGTTCTCCAGTGGGTCCATTTCGTCCTGGCTAAACATGGTAATCGCCAGTAAACACATTAAGGTTGAAAACAGAATTTTGCGGAACATAGCAGGCTCTTTTTTAGTTCAGATGTTTTAGCAATATACAATGCGGTTTTGAGCATTCTCAACTTCTTCCCTCTCACCCCTCTCAACATCCAAGGAAAATATCGTACTCAACCCTTCTATTTGATCAGCTCGAAAAAAGTTACTCCGCCAGCCTTTAAACTGTATTATTTCCCTGAGAGGGGCTTCACGAGCAATAGCGGCCCGCTGGCTACTGCAGCTATGATCAGCCTGACGTTTTGGGCGACGGAACCAGGCCCGTCTTGGCCACGTCTGCTTTTGCAGCTGGGTAAATGCCTCGGCCGGGTAAAAACCAGAAACTAGAAACCAGAAACCAGCCCGTCCTCCCCCGACAACTGTCGGGATCAGCCGGGTAAAAAACCAGCCCGTCCTCCCCCGACAACTGTCGGGATCAGCCGGGTAAAAAACCAGCCCGTCCTCTCCCGATAACCGTGGGGATCGGCCGGGTAAAAAACCAGCCCGTCTTCCCCTGAAAACTATCGGGATCGGCCGGGTAAGAAACCAGCCCGTCTTCCCCTGACAACTATCGGGATAGGCTGGGTAAGAAACAGGAGTCATCCCGAATTTTGAGCCCCCAATCAGCGATTCTATTCCTGCCCGCCGCTGGCAGCAGGCGGGGATACTCCTCAAAGCCCGCATACGGGCTTTGAGGATACTTTGGCCCTGCGGGCCGTTGATACTATGGATGAGGGCTCCACAACAAAAAGAACTTTAATGGGCGGCTTCTCTCATCAATAGCATCAACTTAGTATCCCTGCCGATCAGGCGTAGTATCGGCCCCGGCCCGAATGGGCAGGGGCCAAGCATCTTCCGGGATATTCTACGAAAATTCGGGATGATCCATGTTTTCATAAGAAAGGGCTTTTAAACATGCTCTTAGCCTTATTTGGGCCGGCCCCCTGTTCCTTGTGGCGGGCGCAACCCCAACACCTCTTCCGCAAATCGGAAAGTCTCCGCTTCAACACTCGGTATATCCTGGGAAGTGATCCGTGAAATCATGGCATGCTGCCCAACATTGGGGAAGGCTTTTTTTTGCTTCAGGTTTTCAGGTGTTCCCAGTTGTTCGAACATTTTAAGCATGGCTGGCACGGAGACGACCTCGTCCTGTTCGGTTTCGTTTTTGTAGTAATAGCCCATGAAGAACGGCTGCTGCACCTTGCGGAAGGTTTGCGGGGTCATACCAGCATCCAGCAGGGTTTGCAACCCAACCAGGCCCTCCAGCCGGTAGCGGGTGTACCAGTACTTTTTGAATTCGTCCGCTGCCTCATATTCCCGGTATTTACTTCCGACAATCACCCGGCCCAGATACAGGCCCCATGGATAGGTGAGCAGGCGGGCGCTGGAGTTCTTTATCTCAATATTGGGAGAATAAGTAATGAGGCCTGCAAGTTCGGGGTGGCCGGCAGCGAGCAGTATAGAGAGGGTGCCGCCGGTAGAGCAACTCATCAGGATCACTTTCTCCCCAAGCTGCTGCCCGACAGCCAGGGCCCGCGTTGCGGAATCGAGCAGGCTATCGGGTGAAAACGCTGCATAAACGTCATCTCCCTCAAGTCCATGGTCGTAAAGCCGGGGCAGGTAAAGATTGCAGCCATAACGGCGGGCAAAATCCTGATGGACAGGCATGCCCTCCATATACGTAGCGGTGAAGCCCGGAAGGTAAACCAGGCAGTACTCCGTTTTAGTGTGGGTAGAATCATACCAAATGATGCGTGCTTCATTGTCAGGTTTGATACCGGGGTTAGATCGCTCGCTTTGCAGGATCAATTGTTCCAAAAGGGCAAGATCGGAAGGGACCTGGGGCAGGGTGGTGTCCAATACCGGTTTGGAAGGCCTGGGGCCCAGGGCATAGAGTAAGATCAGAAAAGCGCCAAGGAAGGCAATGACCTTCAAAATCGTCATAAGGGTATGGTTAAAAAACAAATAAGCCAACAGATTACTCAATAAACAGGGTAAAATACTCAAAAATAGAATTAGACAGGTTTTTCTTTCCATAAATTGGTAAATTGAATGTCGCGAATTCTACACCTGCTTTAAGGTTTCGCGCCAAAAACCAATGGATTGATGGCAGCCACAACCACACTACGATCAAGGAATTTTATGGCGGGCGCCAGGAGGATACCTCCCGGACGGTTCCTTTTGTTTTCGACAACGACGAACCACCCATCCTGCTGGAGGACAACAAAGGCGCTAACCCTGTGGAGTTTATTCTGCACGGCCTGGCCGGTTGCCTGGCCAGCTCTATGATATTGCACGCGGCAGCACGGGAAATTCCGGTGGAGAAAGTGGAGTCGGCCCTTGAGGGAGAACTGGATGTGCAAGGCCTGCGGGGGCTCGATGATTCAGCCCGAAATGGTTACGAGGGCATCCGGGTTACTTTCCGCTTAGCGTTAAGCGTTTATTATTCGCAGAAGGTGGAAATAAATTAACCTTGCTTTTACATTGGTTTAACCTTTAGGCCGTAGCTTTAAGCTCCCATAATAGGGCCTTAAATTATGCCAGATTTTTATCTCATTGCGGTTGTACTACTCTTCTGGCTGGCCATTTCCGACCTGGTGGTGGGGGTGAGCAATGACGCGGTAAATTTCCTGAACTCAGCAGTAGGATCCAAGGTTGCGCCGCGGCACATCATCATGATCGTGGCCAGTCTGGGTGTATTTATTGGAGCTACCTTCTCCAGCGGTATGATGGAGGTGGCTCGTAAGGGTATTTTCAATCCCGAACTCTTCCAGTTTTCTGAAGTGATGGTCATCTTTCTGGCCGTCATGTTAACGGACATCCTGCTGCTCGACCTTTTCAATACTTTTGGCATGCCCACTTCAACGACGGTTTCTATCGTCTTCGAACTATTGGGCGCCTCAGTGGCCGTTGCGCTTTATAAAGTTACGGCCAATGGGGATGGTGTGGCTGAGCTGGCTGAGTATATCAATACATCCAGTGCGCTGGCTATCATTTCGGCCATCTTTATCTCGGTAGGAGTCGCCTTTACCGCGGGGGCGGTTATACAGTATTTTTCCCGATTGCTATTCTCCTTCCACTACGAGCGGCGCATGGGTTGGGCCGGGGGCCTCTATGGAGGCCTTGCGCTGTCCCTGATGACCTATTTCCTCGTGTTTAAAGGGCTCAAGGGCGCCTCTTTTGTCTCCGCGGCATTCCTGAATTGGATTAGCTCCAATACCCTGTTGCTGATGGGGCTGGCTTTTTTGTTTTGGAGCGCAGTTATGCAGTTGCTGATCTCGGTTTTTAAAGTCAATGTGTTGCGGATCATTGTGCTTTTCGGCACTTTTTCACTTGCAATGGCCTTTGCCGGTAACGATCTGGTCAACTTTATTGGCGTGCCGATCGCAGGATTTGAATCCTATGTTGCCTGGACCAAATCGGGCGCCGCTGCTACCGATTACAGTATGGTGGTGCTGGCCCAGCCGGTGCGGACCAATACTTATCTTTTGTTGGGGGCAGGGTTGATTATGATCCTTACCTTGTGGCTGTCGCGTAAAGCCCGGACGGTAACAGAAACCGAGGTCAAACTGGGGCGGCAGGAAGAAGGGCTGGAGCGATTTTCGCCCAACCTGCTGTCGCGCTACATCGTGCGGTACACCCGGGTAGTCGGCAAAGGCCTGGCCTGGGCATTGCCCAACTCCTGGCTGGAAAAAGCAGAGCACAGCTTCCGGCCGGTCAGCACCCTCTCTGAGAACGGGAAAGAATACGACCCACCAGATTTCGACCTGGTGCGCGCTTCCGTCAACCTGACTGTAGCCAGTACGCTTATCGCATTTGCTACTTCTCTGAAGCTGCCGCTTTCCACGACCTACGTTTCCTTTATGGTGGCTATGGGTACTTCACTGGCGGACCGGGCCTGGGGCCGCGATAGCGCTGTCTACCGGGTGGCGGGGGTTATTAATGTCATCGGGGGCTGGTTCCTCACCGCTTTCATCGCTTTCTCGGTATCTGCCCTTTTCGCCTGGCTGATCCGGCATTTCGGCATCTGGGCCATCATTGGTATCGTCGTCCTGGCTGCCGCTTTGGTTGCCCGGACTTTCGTTCTGCACCGGTTTCGGGAAAAGGAAAGAGTAGCCGAAGAGGCTCTGGATAGAAAAGGCCAGGCTATTCCCGCCGCCGTCATATTACAGGAAACCTACGAGAGTGTAATCGCCACGCTCTCCAATATCCGTTCAGCGCTCCACGATTCGGTTTTTGGCCTTCTTCAGGAAGATATGCTTCTGATTGAACGTGCAGAAAAGGATGTAAAACAATTGAAGAAAAATAAGAAGAGCCTTAAAAAACAACTTTACAGCGCCATCCGTAGTATTGCGGAGGAATACACCGAAAGTAGCCGGGTGTATTTGCTGGTATACGACCTGGAACAGGATATCCTTCAGTCTGTCACCTTTATTTTAGAATCCTGCCGAGAGCATGTGGAAAACGTTCACAAACCGCTCGATGCCGAACAGGCGGAGAGCCTCTATAAAATGCAAAATGCCATTGGCGCATTTTTCCAGGAAGTGGCCGACATGATTGAGAAAGCTGATTTCAGGGGGCTGGACAAACTGCTGGAGAACAAACGGAAGCTTTTTATTCAATTGGAAAAGTTGATTCACCATCAGGTTGAGGGCATCAAGCAAGAAAAGTACGGCCGCCGTAATAGCATGCTCTATTTCAGTCTACTGCTCGAATTCAAGGACCTGATCGCCGTGGCCGCACGCTTCGCCAAACTTTATGAGCGGGCACAGCTCGCCCTGACTAAAGAAAAAGGCATGTCGTTGGTAGTTGGCCCGCCAAAGGTGTAGCCCGCTTTTCAGGACGCCAGTCGTTAGTAAGTTGCCAAACTGCGCCGCCTCGCCCCATGAAAATTGCGATACTATTAACTGATCTGCTGCTTACTGCCGATTGGAAAGCTGCCCACTCAGAAATTGACGGATGAAATTGAGGGCGTGTACCGAAGCAAATTCAATGTTTTTCAGCCGGTTTTTACCAGCTTGTATCTTTCGGGTGAAAATATTCGTCCCATCTCCCACCGCCATCCAAATCGTGCCAACCGGTTTTTCAGGGGCGCCACCATCAGGGCCAGCGATGCCGGATATTGAGATGGCTACATCGGCCTGAAGGGTGGCAATTGCCCCTGCCGCCATTTCCCGGACAGTGTCCTCACTCACGGCGCCATAGGTTTCAAGTGTTGCAGGGCTTACACCCAGTTGGTTCATCTTCACTTCATTGGAATAGGCAATAATGCTGCCCTTGAAGTAGCCGGAAGAACCGGGAATAGATGTAATGAGATGAGCCAGATAGCCACCGGTGCAACTTTCGGCGGTGCACAGTATTTTCCCCTGTTCCCGAAGCATCCGGCCAACCACTGCGGATAGTTGTTCCTCCTCGCTTCCGAAGATGAGGTCTCCCAGTTGCTTATAGACCAGCCGGGTATAGTGGTCGAGTTCCCGCTTCAGGGCAGCTTCATCGGCGCCTTTGCCGGTAAGCCGCAGGCGCACCTGCCCGAGGTTGGGCAGGTAAGCCAGTTTAATATGGCTGGGAAGGCTGTCTTCCAGCCGTTCCAGCCGGGCGGCAATCCCGGATTCTCCTTCCCCAGCCGTTAGGATCGTCCGGTGCACGATTGGCGTGCCGGGAAAAAATTGCTTGAGGCGGGGAATGGCCTCCTTTTCCATCAAATATTCCATCTCGTAGGGAACACCGGGCATGGAGACAACCACTTTGCCCTGATATTCAAACCACATACCCGGGGCGGTGCCCATTTTATTCATCAGCAGGGTTGCATTGGTTGGCATGTAACACTGTTGCCGGTGGGCTTCCGTAGAAGGGCGCCCTAACTGCTCGAAAAAACGAACGATGCGGTCGTAAGTGGGTTGGTGGAATGCCAGGTCCACTCCAAAGAAATGAGCCAGGGCTTTTTTTGTGATATCGTCCTTGGTAGGGCCCAACCCCCCGGTCATCAGAACGGCATCAGCCTGCCCGAGCGCCAGTTCCAGGGCCCGGGTGATCTCCGCCTCCTGGTCGCCAACCGAGGAAATACCAACGAGGTGAGCGCCGATGAGGTTGAGTTGCCGGGCCATCCAGGCCGAGTTGGTGTCAACAATCTGTCCGATGAGGATCTCATCGCCTACAGTGATCAGATGTACTTTCATTGAGATGATTTGAGTGGATTCAAGGGTTTGGGTACTGTCGTATTCGGGGGGGGCTTGACAGCCTCTCAAACACGCACTTCCCAAACACCCGCTCCAGATTATCCTATTTCAAATTTGAGGAGGGCTCACCATTTTTATTTCTTTGAGTTGGAATGCTTCTTCCTTCCCTCCAGCTTCCACCAGTAGTAAACCTATGGGGCTGACCCCGGTGATCATTCCACTAAACTGCTGCCCATCGGGGCGCTCAAACAGGGCGGTTTGCCCCAGGCCGTAAAGATACTGCAGGTATTCCTCGTTCAGGCGGCCGAATTGGCTGTTTCTTAATTGAAGATAACGCTGCTCCAAGTCCTGGCAAAGCCTTTGGATGAGTTCCGGTAATTCAAATTCCAAACCCGTTTCCAATTTCAGGGAAGTGGGGTTGGGCAGGCCGGGAGCGAAAATTTCCTGATTGACATTGATCCCCAGCCCGATGACGGCGCTTTGAAAACCACCCCCGCTGAGGGTATTCTGAATAAGAATTCCAGCAACTTTACAATGTCCTATGTATATGTCGTTGGGCCACTTGACATAAACCGGCTTTTTGGCGTACCTTGCAACAAAATCGCGAACAGCAAGAGCAGAGGCCTGGTTCAATGAAAATTGTTGAGGAATAGGAAGAAAAGTTGGGTATAAAATGACGCTGAGCGTGATATTGCATCCCGGCTGGCTTTCCCAGCGGCTGCCAATTTGTCCTCTCCCTTCACTTTGATCGAAAGCCAGAATGACAGTTCCTTCGCTTGGTTTGCTTTTTGATAGCAATTCCAAGGCGAAAAGGTTGGTGGACGGCAGGGAGTCAAACTCCAGGAGAACCTTTCCAATAAAAAGGGTGTTCTTGTTAAGCAAAAGTAATTTTTTTGGTTAATTTCATTGTCAAAAGCATATTTGGAAGCCCTCATTTTGGCATTCGAACCGGCTTTCAGTAAAGCATAAATACTATAAGGTATTCTGAATCATTCACAAAACTAATAAAAACACAATTTGAGTTCACAAGTAAAAGTCCAGCAACGTAGGCTCACCACCGAAGAATTGAACGATCTGATCATTGACAGCATCCAGGATATTAAGGGCAAGAACATCATCAAGCTGGATCTTCGCCGCCTGGAAGAGTCGCCCACTGATTTTTTCATCATCTGCGAAGGGGATTCCAACACCCAGGTCAAAGCCATTTCAGACAATATCCAGAAGCGGCTGAAAAAGGACGGCTCGGTGCTGGCTTCCCATGTGGAAGGCGAACGCAACGCGCTCTGGATCTGCCTGGATTACTTCACTACTGTGGTCCATGTCTTTTACAGGGAAACCCGCTCTTTTTATGAGTTGGAAAACCTTTGGAGCGATGCGCGCTTCACAGAATATGAAAGTTTATAGCACCACGGTGAGTCTTGGCCGAAAAATAGCAACGAATTGGCTGCTCCTGCGTTAATAAGTGAAATTTTTTCTGAATTAGAAGGGCTTGGCCGCTGTTTCGGAACAAGCCGTGTGAGGTGAATGCAATTACAGCCTGTAAAAAGAAGTATTATTAGATGGAAAACGAGAATAGTAAAGATAATAACAAGCCCAATGTCCCTAAATTCAGTTCTTACTGGATTTATGGCATTATAGCCCTGTTCCTGCTGGCGCTGAATGTTTACAGCATGTCAGAAGGAACACGCGATCAGGTCGACCGCAACAAGCTCCGGGAGATGATCATCAACCAGGATGTGGAAAAGCTGTCTGTCATCAATGAAAAACAGGCATTCATTTATATCAAGGAGAGTGCTCTGGAACAAAAGAAGGATTTTTATAAGGATGCCGCCCGTAGCAACTTCGGGGGTAGCCGTTATAACTACTGGCGCGAAATTGGCTCGGTAGACTCCTTCGAAAAATGGCTCGATGACATCCAGGAAGAAGCCGGTATTCCTGCCGAAGACCAGATCAGCCCGCAGTATGAAACCAAGCAGAATTGGCTGGCGCCGCTCTTAGGTTGGGTCCTGCCCATTCTTATCGTTGTCGTCATATGGATTTTCATCATGCGTAGAGTTAGTGGCGGTGCGGGTGGCGCCGGCACCCAGATTTTCAATATTGGAAAATCTAAAGCCACCCTTTTCGATCAGAATAGCCATGTATCGATCACTTTCGAAGATGTAGCGGGGCTGGATGAAGCCAAAGAAGAAGTCATGGAAGTGGTCGACTTCCTGAAAAATCCCAAAAAATATACGGCCCTGGGCGGCAAGATTCCCAAAGGGGTATTGCTGGTCGGCCCTCCAGGTACTGGTAAGACGCTGTTAGCCAAAGCAGTGGCAGGCGAAGCCGGAGTGCCTTTTTTCTCTATCTCTGGCTCCGATTTCGTGGAAATGTTCGTTGGCGTTGGCGCCTCCCGCGTCCGCGACCTCTTCAAGCAGGCCCGTGAAAAAGCCCCCTGTATCGTATTTATCGATGAGATCGATGCCATTGGTAGAGCACGTGGCCGCAATAGCCTCCAGGGGGGGAATGACGAACGGGAGAACACCCTCAACCAATTGCTGGTTGAAATGGACGGTTTCAGCACGGATAAAGGGGTCATCCTGATGGCCGCCACCAACCGGCCTGATGTACTCGATACCGCCCTGATGCGGCCCGGCCGCTTCGACCGCCAGATCGGCATCGACCCGCCTGACCTCAAGGGCCGGAAAGCCATCTTCTCCGTCCACCTTAAAAATATAAAAACGTCCCCCGAAGTCCTGCCGGAGACCCTCGCAGAGATGACTCCAGGTTTCGCCGGGGCAGATATTGCCAATATCTGCAACGAAGCAGCCCTGGTGGCCGCTCGCCGCAATAAAAAAGCGGTGGATATGGAAGACTTTAATTACGCCCTCGACCGGGTGATCGGCGGCCTGGAAAAGAAAAACAAGCTGATCTCTCCGGAAGAAAAGCAGATCATCGCCTACCATGAGGCCGGCCATGCTATCTGCGGGTGGTATCTCGAACACGCCTCCCCCTTGGTTAAAGTGACCATCGTCCCGCGTGGTATCGGTACCTTGGGCTATGCTCAATATCTTCCTAAAGAAGAGTATATCACCCGCACAGAACAGCTCCTTGACCGGATGTGCATGACCTTTGGCGGACGGGCTGCCGAATCCATTATCTTCGATAAAATCTCTACCGGCGCCCAGAATGACCTCGACCAGGTAACGAGAATGGCCTATAGCATGATCACTGTCTTCGGTATGAATGAAAAAGTGGGCCAAGTCTCCTTTTACGCCATGTCCCAGGATCAGTTCCAACGCCCTTATTCGGATGAAACCGCCACCCTCATCGACGGGGAAGTCCGTAAAATGGTGGAAGCTCAATACAAACGGGCTAAAATGCTGCTGACCAACCGACGCGAAGAGCTGGAGATACTTGCCAATGCTCTTCTGGAGAAGGAGATGCTGCTCAAATCCGACGTGGAACGTCTGATCGGCCCTCGTTTGGTGGACAACGATTACGAGGCGCATCAAAATGGTTTGAAAAAAACTGAGAGCGAAGAGCAACCTGAAGCGCCAAAAGAAGTATAAGTATATTAGAATACTATTCCACATTATTAAGGGGCCAGAAATTACTTGTTTTGGCCCCTTCTTTTTTGTGCCCTTCCATACAACTAATCAGGGAATGATCACTCCTCTTCCGAATCTTCGCCTTAATAAAGGATAACTGAATACGGCGGCCAGAATAATCAGGACGCCCCAGTAAAAACCGGGGTCCAGTTCCTGGTCCTCATTAAGCAGCAACCAGGCCAGGGCGATGCCATAAACGGGCTCAAGGTTGACGGTCAGGTTGGAAGCGAAAGCGGACAGATGGCGCAACGACCGCAGCGCCAGTACATAGGCCAAAGTAGTACAAAGCAGCGCCAGGGTCAATAAATAAAGCCAGTCAGTACCTGACGGCAGGAAGTTCAGAGGCGTTTCCCGATTGAGCAGGTATATTGGAATCACAATACTAAGAAACAGCCAGGCGCTACCTAATTCCAAAAACGTTATGCTCATTTCGTTTGTCCGCCCGATTAACCGTTTGTTAAAGGTGGCGAATAGGGCCGCCAAAAACGCGGACGCCAGGCCGGCTAGTATGCCCATGTTCATCGATGCTGCAGTACTACTGACAATGAGGGCCATGCCCGGAATGATCAGTAAACCCAAAAGGATCTCATATCCACGAACCCGCTGTCGCATAATGAGCGGTTCAATGAGCGCAGTGAAAAAAGATGTGGTCGCCATACAGATCAGCGCAATGGAAGCATTGGACAGCTTGATGGCGCCATAAAAAGCCAGCCAATGAAAAGCCACCAGTATCCCAATTCCCATATACTGCAGTATGGTGTTGCGGGATAATTCCCGGAAAATTTTCCCTACACGTACCAGAAAAAGCAGGCTCAAAGTCGTCAACAATACCCGCCACCACACCAACACCAGGGCGGAAAGCTGGATGAGGTCGCCCAGGATAGCCGTAAACCCGAAAAGGAATACGGCAATATGCAATTCCAAATACGCCCGCTTGATGTTATCCATGCCTTTTGTTTTGCGCTGCAAAGAAAAAAAATCGAAGAAGAACCCCTATCTTTGTAGGTAGGAAAAAAAATGCAAATTGCATTAAAAGGGCGGAATTAGTTGTTACCTTATATAGTTTGCCGCTTTTTTTCGATTACTAATTGCATAGCCATGTTGCACGAATTATACGGTCAAAATCAGGAGGAATTGGAAGAAGTCGTTGTGGAAGAAGACCTCTCTGATTCGGATATTGGTGAGCTGGCTCAACTCATCGTTTACAACGACGACCACAATACTTTTGAATGGGTCATCCAGTGCTTCATGGAAGTGTTGAACCATTCGAATGAACAGTCCGAGCAATTGGCCCTAATCATCCACTTCAAGGGTAAAGCTATCGTGAAAACAGCCCCTAAGAATGTACTGAAGCCCAAGAAAGACGCCCTGGTCGATCGGGGCTTGTCCGCAGTGATTGAAGGCGGAAACTAAGAACTTGCAGCGAGGGCAAAAAAGGAAATTACCGGCCGCAACTCCCTCATTTTTTCAACCTATTGTGAGAATGCCCATTTACTGGCTTTCCGAAGAAAATATCATCTTTCCCAAACCGGAGCTTGCTGAAAAGGAAGGTGTACTGGCTGTCGGGGGCGACCTTTCTCCCGAACGCCTGCTGGCAGCCTATAGCCAGGGCATCTTCCCCTGGTACGGCCCTGGTGAGCCCATCCTGTGGTGGTCGCCCGACCCTCGGGCGGTATTGTTCCCGGAAGAACTCAAGGTTTCCAAAAGTATGCGCCCCTATTTCAACCAACGCAAATTCAGCCTGACTTTTGACCATGCGTTCGAAACCGTCATGCGCCTGTGTGGGAAAGTCCGCCGGCATACCTGGATCACTAAAGAAATGGTGAAAGGATACAGCCAGCTACACGAAATGGGGTACGCCCATTCGGTAGAAGTATGGCAGGATGGCGCATTGGTGGGGGGCTTATATGGCATTTCTCTGGGCAGAGTGTTTTTTGGAGAATCGATGTTCACCAAGGTGAGCAATGCCTCCAAATTCGGCTTTATCGCTCTGGTGCGCCAACTCCAGGCCCGCGGCTTCCGCCTGATCGACTGCCAGCAGGAAACCCGCCACCTGGCCAGCATGGGCGCCCGGCCCATTCCCCGGGCCCATTTCCTGGAGTACTTAAGCGAAAACCAGTCCGAAAAAACAATCATCGGAAAATGGAGTGATTGGCTGGAAGAAGAGGGATAACCTTCTTTTCCTATCTTTATCCGGCCGAAAAGGGACTCACTATGCGGACCGGTTCTATTGCACTGTTTTTTTGCCTCTTATTTTCCTTTTCCTTTCAGCAGGATAAACGCTATCCGCCGGAGCAATTCCGGTTGCCCCTTGACGGCCCTTTGCGCCTGTCCGGTACTTTCGGCGAACTGCGGCCCGGCCATTTTCACTCTGGGCTGGATATCAAGGGTTATGTCGGGCAACCTCTGTTGGCAACCGCCGCCGGCTTCATTTCCCGGATTGAAGTGCGTTCGGGAGGCTATGGCAAGGCTATATATCTGTCTCATCCCAACGGCTACACTTCGGTCTATGCCCACCTCGACCGCTTCAGCCCGGAAGTGGAGGAATATGTCAAAAGTAATCAGTACGCCCACGAATCTTTTGAAGTAGAACTCTTGCCTGAAAGTAATCGCTTCCCATTTGAAGCCGGAGCGGTGGTGGGGTATATCGGCCTTACCGGGCATTCCTTTGGGCCACATCTGCATTTTGAACTCCGGGAAAGTGGCGGCGGGCCTGCCATAAACCCATTGCTGTTCGGTTTGAAGATTGCAGACCACAGGCCGCCGGCCATTCAGGCCTTGCGCCTTTACCTACTGAGCCAAAACGGTACAAGCCATAGCAGCACCCTCTTTCCAGTTCGCGGGAGCCGGGGGGCGTACCGGCTTTCTAAAGGGGATACCCTGTATACGGATTCGCCATCTACTGCTTTCTCCCTGAAAGCTTTCGACCAACTGGACGGCGCCGACAACTGGGACGGAATCTATGAACTCCAGTTTTTCATCAACGATTCTCTGTCTTATGCCTTCCATCTGGCTGCCCTCGGCCCGGAAAGTGATTCCTTTTTGGATGGACATATCGATTATTCCGCCCAAACAGAAGGGGAGGGCCTTTTCAACCGTTGCTACCGAATGCCCGGTAACGCGCTGGATATTTACGATCCGGGCGATGGTATCGTCGCACTGGCGCCCGGGGGGAAAGCAAAGCTGACTTTTCTTACCCGAGATCTGGCCGGCAATACCGCCCGTCTGGAATGCTGGCTGAAACGCCGATTGCAACCCACGGAAAAACCGGAAAAACGATATTACAACTACTTCCTCCCTTTCAACGAGCCCAGTATCATCCGTTCCGCCGGCATGGAGGTGTATTTCCCGGATAGCGCCTTCTACGAAGACCTGTATTTCGATTATCAGGCTACCCTGGAGGAATCGTATCAACTCTTTTCCCTTGTTCACCACCTGCACAACAACCGGAGCCCAGTGCATCGGGAATTTTACCTGGCCATTCGCCCCAACCGGCTCATTCCGGATGGGCTGAAAGACAAAGCCTTTATCGCCTACTGCAATAGCCACCATGAAATTGTCAATTGCGGCGGCCAGTGGAAGGATGGCTCACTCCACGCCCAGGTGCGCCAGCTCGGCGATTATTGCATTATGGTGGATGAAACCCCGCCTGATATTGAACCCCTGCTATTCCAGGAAGATATGCGGCAACAACCCATCCTCGCATTCCGGATCGGCGATAATGTGCAAGCCGGCGCCGGCGAGAAAGGCCTGCAATACCGCGGAACGATCGATGGCCGATGGGTGTTATTTAGTTATGATGAAAAGCGCCAATACCTGGAGCACCGCTTCGAAAAGGGACTTCCGCCCGGAAAGCATCAGCTTCGGCTAGAGGTGGTGGATGGAGTGGGCAACCGTGCGGCCTTCGAGGGGGCCTTTCTGAGGTAAGCTCTTTCCAGCTTGGGAGTGGGAATTTTTTTTCATCCCCCAACGTTCCTGGCCCTGCCTGTCGTCCTGCTTTATGACAAAAAATACTGCAATCATGAAAAAGCCAATCTTATTCTTTCTGCTGGCTGCCCCGCTGCTTTTCGTAGCGTCATGCGACAGCAATTCCGCCAACGACAATCCTAATCCTCATCCGACGATAGATTGCACGGAAAACCCGGAGGCTTGCGATCTGACGCTTTCCAATAATACATTTGGATTCAAACTCTTCCAGGAATTACAGAAAGAGGAGGCGGATATGAACATTTTTATCTCTCCCATGAGCGTAGCCACGGCTCTTTCCATGACCGTCAACGGAGCTGACGGGCAAACCAGAGCCGATATGATGGCTACCCTGGAACAAAACGGCCTGACGATCGAGCAGGCCAACGCAGGATTCCAGCAATTGCTCACCCTCCTGCCTGCCCTCGACCCGGCGGTTCAGCTCCAACTGGCCAATTCCATCTGGTACCGTCAGGGGTTTCCGGTGCGCCAGGAGTTTCTGAATGTGAACCAGGAATTCTACGACAGCGAAGTGGCGGCCCTGGATTTCGCTGCCCCGGCTGCCAAAGATATCATCAACGGGTGGGTAAAGGATAACACCAACAATCTGATCGAATCCATTATCAGTGGAGAGATCGAACCGGATGTGGTTATGTACCTCATCAACGCCATTTATTTTAAAGGCGCCTGGCTGCATGAGTTCGACCCTGAAGACACCTATACGGATAATTTCCGGTTGGAAGATGGATCCACCACTGAGGTGGACATGATGAACATGGGCCAGACCTTCTTCCCCTACTTCGCCAACGAAACTTTCCAGGCCATCGACCTTGCTTACGGCGACTCTGTTTTCTCCATGAGTATTCTGCTACCCAACCCGGGCCATACCGTTGATGAGGTCATCGGACAACTGAACACGGACAATTGGGAACAATGGACGCAGTCTTTTGAATATTCTGAGTTGTTCTTCAGCATGCCGAAGTTCGAAATGAAATACGAGAAAAGCCTGATCAAACCCCTCACCAACCTGGGTATGGGCATTGCCTTCGGCCCTGGCGCCGACTTCACCAATATCGCCGAAGCCGACCTGATGATCGATGAGGTGCTGCACAAATCCTTTATCGAAGTGAATGAAGAAGGAACGGAAGCAGCTGCTGTGACGGCGGTCGTGATCGTGGAAACCTCCGTACCACTAATACCGGCATTTAAGGCCGACCACCCCTTTGTTTTTATCATCCGGGAGAACCAAACCAACAGCGTGCTCTTCATCGGCAAGATGATGAACCCCAACGAATAAAGCTAATCTCCATTTCTTTTAACTGAAGCACCCCCGGCGCCACAGCACCGGGGGCTTTTTATTCTTGCCCATCGTGAACATCTTTTGCTCCAAAGCACTTCTACATGAAGTCAATAAACTGCACAGTATGAATTCAGAAAAATGGAAATCCAGGAAGGTCGTCATTGTCGGAGCGGGGGATGTAGGGGCTACTTTTGCTTTTTCCCTGGCTCAAAGTGGCCTGGCCGATGAGATTGTATTGATCGACGTCAATAAAAATCTGTTGGCTGGGCAGGTACTCGACCTCTCCCACGGACTGCCTTTTTTTCCGCCGGTAAGCATTCAGGAAGGAGATAAAGAAGATTATGCAGACGCCCAGGCTATTGTCATTACAGCGGGCGCCAGCCAGCGCCCCGGAGAATCACGTCTGAGCCTTCTGCAGCGCAATGCCCGCATCATAGAAAGTATCGTTGATGATATTGTAGAACAGGGTTCAGCGGCAGTGATCATGGTAGTGGCCAATCCGGTCGATGTACTCACGCGGGTTGCCCTGGAACGTTCCGGTTGGGACAGAGGCCGCATCATTGGCTCCGGCACCGTGCTGGATAGCGCCCGTTTTCGATATCTGATCAGCAAATACTGCGGCGTGGGGGTGCATAATGTGCACGCCTACATCCTGGGGGAACACGGCGACAGTGAGTTCGCTGCCTGGTCACTGACCAATATTGGTGGAATACCAGTGGATACTTTCTGTTTGGAAAACGGCACCATGCAAAGCTGGTTGAAAGACCGCACCAGGATCGAAGAACAGGTTCGCCATTCCGCCTATCACATCATTGACTACAAAGGGTCCACCAATTTTGCCGTCGGGCAGGCCCTGGTGCGGATCATTGGGGCCATTCTGCGCAATCAGAGTAGCATGCTGACGGTCTCAACTTCTTTGCAGGGCGAATACGGCCTGGAAAATGTGTGCATCAGTGTACCTTGCCTGGTCGATGGAGATGGGGTAAAGCGCATCATTAAAGCCGAGCTTCCGGAAGAAGAGGCCATGGCTTTGAACCGGTCAGCTGAGGTGTTGCAGGAGGCTTATGGAAAGTTGTCGTAAGTAAGCCTAAGGACTGTTCCAAGTTCCGGGTTTCAGGTTGAAATCTGCTCTGTAAACCAGGGGGGCACGTGCGCGGTGAAACACTTGAATGAAGAGTCTCTACTGCTGATACAGGAAACCCATTCGGCAGGAAAAGGGATGCGGTAAACGGAGCCACTCTAGCCGGCCTCCGTTACAGCACCCACCTTATCCAAAATCCTCTGCAACACTTCATGCGCCTCTCTCAATCCCTTCACACCATCCTTTACCAGGATAAAATGCTTATGCGACTGTTTGAAACTCAGCCCCTGCTTGTTTCCCTGGGTGGAAATGAGCTGAATGATGTTGTTGAACAAAGCGGATTCAAAAAATGCCGATTGTGGGTTCTCCACGAAGTAACAGCGCAGCTTGTTGTTTTTTAAAATAATGCGTTCGAAGCCCAGTGCTTTACACACCCATCGGAGGCGCAGCCCCTCAAAGAGCTCCTTCACCTGAATGGGTAATTTGCCGAATCGGTCGCGCATACGCTCCTCAAACTGCGCCAGCTCTTCCTCCGTTTCGATGCCATCCAGCTCGGTATAGAGGCTGAGGCGCTCCTGAATACTGCTGACGTATTCGTCCGGGATCAACATCTCCGAGTCCGTGTCGATCTGCACATCCCTAACGAATTGTGGTTTTTTCTCCAACTCTTCCCGGAAGAGCTCTTTAAATTCTGTCTCTTTAAGCTCCCGGATGGCCTCTTCCAGTATCTTCTGATAGGTCTCATAACCTATGTCCGCAATAAAGCCACTCTGTTCGGCGCCCAGCAGATTGCCGGCGCCCCGTATGTCCATATCGCGCATGGCGATATTGAAGCCGCTACCCAGGTCTGAGAACTCTTCCAGGGTTTTAAGCCTTTTTCTGGCTTCCGTTGTGAGGGTGGATAAGGGCGGGCTGAAGAGGTAACAGAACGCCTTCTGGTTGGAACGCCCTACCCGTCCCCGCAACTGGTGCAAGTCGCTCATGCCGAATTGATGGGCGTTGTTTATAATAATGGTGTTGGCGTTCGGAATGTCCAGTCCTGTTTCAATAATATTGGTGCAAACCAACACGTCATGCCGGCCGTCGATGAATTCGACCAGGGTCTTTTCCAGTTTGTCGGAATCCATCTGGCCATGCGCGACTGCCACTTCCACATCGGGGCACATGCGCTGCACCATTGCGGCAATATCAGCCAGGCTCTTCACCCGGTTGTGTACGAAAAACACCTGTCCGCCGCGGTTCACTTCATAATAAATCGCTTCTCTGATGATCTCATCGCTGAAGATCCGCACCTCCGTATGGATGGGCTGCCGGTTGGGCGGCGGGGTGCGGATGATGGACAGGTCGCGCGCCGCCATCAGGGAAAACTGCAGGGTGCGGGGGATGGGGGTCGCCGTCAGTGTCAGCGTATCAACATTGACTTTCAGGTTGCGTAGTTTTTCCTTGGCGGCCACTCCGAACTTTTGCTCCTCGTCAATGATGAGCAAGCCCAGGTCTTTGAAGCCAATTTGTTTGCTGAGCAGGGCATGGGTGCCGATGATGACGTCCAACTCCCCTTCTTTCAGTTGTTTGAAGATCTGATTCCGCTGAGCGGTAGTCCGGAAACGGTTGACATAATCGACGCTGACGCCGAATTCTTCCAGTCGCTCCTTGAAGGTTCGGTAGTGCTGCAGGGCTAAAATGGTAGTGGGCACCAAAACGGCAACCTGCTTTCCACCGACAACAGCCTTAAACGCACCGCGCACCGCCACTTCCGTTTTGCCGAAACCGACATCCCCGCAGATGAGCCGGTCCATAGGGTGGGCTTTCATCATATCTTCCTTCACATCATTGGTGGATTTCAGCTGGTCTGGCGTGTCTTCATATATAAAAGACGCTTCCAGTTCATTCTGCAAGTAGCCATCGGGTGGAAAGGCAAAGCCCTTGGACGCCTTGCGCTTGGCGTATAATTTGATCAGTTCGGTGGCAATGTCTTTGACCTTCTTCTTGGTGCGGGCTTTCAGGTTTTTCCAGGTGTCGGAGCCCAGCTTGTCCAATTTGGGCGCCGTGCCCTCCTTTCCGACATACTTGGTGATCTTATGCAGCGAGTTGATGCTGACGTAGAGGATATCGTTGTTCTTATAGATCAGGCGCACGGACTCCTGGACATGGCCATTGATGTCTATTTTTTCCAGGCCAGAATAACGGCCCACGCCATGGTCCATATGAGTGACGAAATCGCCGGCCTGCAGTTCGCGCAACATGCGAAGGGTGAGCGCCTGGTCTTTGGTGAAGCCCTGCCGCAATCGGTAACGGTGAAAACGCTGGAAGATCTGATGATCCGTATAGCAAGCTACTTTGAGTGCCGTATCGACAAAACCCTGGCTAATCGAATTCGGAATGGGGTGGAACTGCACCTGGGCATTGAGGTCTTCGAAGATAGCATAGAAACGCTCGATCTGCTTGGGGTTTTCAGCAAAAAGATAGTTCTCGATGCCGTTTTTGGTATTCTCGTTCAGATTGGCGATGAGCAGCTTGAAATGCTTGTTGAAACTGGGCTGAGGCTGGGTATTGTATATGATTTTCTGCTTAAATTCAATAGGCTGAGCACTGTCTGCCAGGCAGATTATAGGGTAAGTTTCAATATCCTCAATGATCTCATGGGGCCGGATGAATGCGCGGTCGCGGAAGATTTTCTTCAGTTCTTCCTCTTCCTGTAGCCGGACCGTTTTGGCGAAAGCCTCTGCTTTTTCGAAGCAAAGCGTCAGCTTGTCGAGCAATACCTGGAAATCCATCACCCAAATAGCTGTTCGGGCAGGTAAGATACCCAGCAATGAAACTTTCTGTTCCTGAGAAAATTTGGTGTTGATATTGGGGATAATCGTTACCCGGGCAATATTCTGGACGGAAAGTTGGGTAGTGGGGTTAAACGTCCGGATACTTTCTACTTCTTCATCGAATAGTTCGACGCGGTAAGGATATTCGTTTCCGAAGGAAAAAATATCAACGATGCCCCCCCGAATAGAGAACTGGCCCGGTTCATAAACGAAATCTTCCCGGTTGAAACCGTATTCGACCAGTACTTCTACCAGGAAATCAACATCGAGTTCCTCCCCTTTGCTGATGTTGATGCGCTGTTGATTAAGGATTTCAGGAGAGACTACTTTTTCAAAAAGCGCCTCCGGATAAGAGACCACTAATTCACCCGCAGCGGGAGAGTTGGAAAGTTGGTTGATCGTCTCCGTCCGGAGCAGGACGTTGTTGTTATTCAGTTCCTCAAAGTGCATGGGGCGCTTAAAGGAGTCGGGAAAAAAGCGAATGGGCTTTTTGTCGAGCAGGTGGGCAAGGTTATTCTGAATGTAAGCCGCTTCTTCCTTATCGTTGGCGATGAAAAGATGGCTCTGTGGGGCGGCCAGGTAGGTTCCCGCCAGGACAAAGGATCCCTGTGCGCCTGCCATGCCGGTGAGTTTTAGCCGGGCGGGTGTTTCAGATCCAATGGCCTGCACAATGCGCTGAGTGCGCTCTTCATCGCGGTACAGCTCCAGGAGCCGTTCAAGATTGCTATTCACGAATGCAAAGGTAATACTTGTTCAGAGATATCCTGTCATTTAGTGCCGACAGCACCAGCCAGGCTGGCAGATGTGGAAGACAAAGGCGTCCTAAGGCATGATACCCTTTCTGATTTCAATGTTCGGATCATTCAGCCTGAGGTTCCGCAACTTGGATGGATATCCTTACCCTGCCTGATTATTCAGGATTTAGAAAACGGCAAATGTTACAGCGCCTGTCGGCCGGGCCGTTCCGCTTTTCCTGGGCCGGGCCTGATGGTTATACATCCGATGAGCAGAACCCGGAATACGCACGAAAAATTTTCCCCCCATTTTCCCCGGAAAAAACTTAGCCCATTCCCGGCTTTTCGTTTTCTTTACCATCAGATAAAAGACAAACACTATACGCGCAACCGCCATTTTTCAGTAAAACAGATTTCAGTACTTCAGCATGCAGCAAACCAGCCTTTCTGCTGGTGCAATGGAAATCCGCTGCTTGTTATTCCGAGCGTTATGCAAGAGATGATGCCAATGTAGCGGCAGTCCGGCCGGGCTGACGAAGGGAATTGGCTGCATGGCTAAATGGCCAAATGGCTGAACTCAGGAGCCGCCGACGTGCCAATGTGCCAACGTAAGGAATGCGAGAATGCGTACCCGCCTTCACCCAAGGCTATGGCGGGCGGGGAATGCGAGAATGCATAAATAGTTGCCCTGACGTGCTGACATTGAATGAATGGCTGATTGCTGAATGGCCAAATGGCTGAACTCAGGAGCCGCCGACGTACCAGACATACCAGACATACCAGACATACCAGACGTCCAAAACCACTAACGCATGATCAAACAACCGCTACTGCTCGCGCTCTTTTTTGCCGCCACCCTGGGCCTGGGCGCTCAGAGCTGGGAAACCGTCCGGATGGAAACTTTCGATGGGCTGGCGGCGCCCGGCGCTACGCTGGATAGCCTGCCGGATTTTGCTTACTCCACAGGCTTATATGGGCAGCCTGATAGTTCAGGTGATTGGGGCGCTCGTGGAAGTTATATCGTAGGGTCCTTCATCGCCATACGGGCCAGCCTTTCCCCGGGTTATGAGTACCGGCTGAGCCTGGAAGCGAACTCCGCCAGCCAATTTTTGCCGATGCGGTTCTATTATAACAGCATTGCTTCCTTTGCCGGAGCAGTACCTATCGGGGAAACCCAATATTTTTTCACCCAAAACCTGGATGCGCCCGGAACAACAGTAAGCAGCAGTGAGTTTCCGGTACCTGGATGGAGTATATTGGCTATTACCGCCCGGCTACCTGTCGGGGAGCACGGGTATCGTCCATTTCGACGGCTTCACCCTGGAACGCCGCAGCCTGGCGCCGCCTGCCTTGTACAGCTTTACAACCGATAGCCTGCAGGCCTACGCCGGTGACAGCCTGTTGGCCTGCGTACGGCCCGAAGCGCCGCCGGCACAGGCGGAAGCGGTGAGCATCAGCCTGCAGGGCGGCGCAGCGCCTCATTTCTCCGGCTTTTCATCGCCCCTTACCCTGCAGTTTGCCCAGGGCGACACTGCCGCCCGGTGTTTCACCCTTACCCCGCTGCCGATTCGGCAAGCATGTCCTACGCCTTCCGGATCGATACGGTACCATGCCGGCGCCAATGCGGAGCTGCAGGTGCTGGTGGAGCCCTGCCCGGGTTTTGCGGGGGCGGACCGGGAGGTTTGCGCCGGAAGCGGGACGCGGCTGGGCTGCGATGTGGAAGCCCCCAGCCTGGTTTATTGTTACCGCTGGCTTCCGGAGGATGGGCTGGACGACCCCTACCTCGCGCGGTCATGGGCAACGCCTGCGCAAACCACCGTTTATACGGTGTACGTGACGACTTCCGGCGACACCCTGCTTGTTTATGAGCCTGGAATTTATTCAGTTACCGTATCAGATGCAAACGGTTGCCAGGGCAGCGCTGAGGTTGAAGCCGTTATGTGCACTTCAACTCCTTTATCCATCACTACCAGTAGCCCACAGCTTTGCGAGGACACGCTTATGCTTACCGCTGCAGGTGGTTTTTATGAGTTATACCTGGAACGACGGCAGTACCTCGGTATACTATGCAGGTTAAGGCTGCCGGCAGCTATTCGGTTACGGTGGAAGATAATGACGGTTGCCTGGTACCATTGATAGCATAACCATAGGAGAATGTAGCCCTCTGGTGGACATAAAAATATTTGATGGCTTCTACGATTGGGCTGCCGATACGTCTTGGTCGGGTGGGCAAATGGTGCCGGATGAAATAGAGGTGGTCAAAGGAGCCGTAACGGTACTAACCTCAATGATACGGATGGAGACGATATTCCTGACAATGTTGACATGGAGGTGCTGGCATCCCCTGTTGGGAGAAATGAAATAGACATGATGAAATTGCTTGTCCTGGTAAGCCACAGCCTTATTCAGGCGGAAGCCTGAAATTGAGGATATTGCAAGGAGGCGAAAGAGTGAGGCTATGGACAGCGCCTACGAAAATGGATTCCCTTCATTCGACGCGCCTTTTGAGTACAGCATCTCTTTTGAGAACGGCAGGAGAGCCTCGCCTACTACCTGGAAGCTACCAACCATAGCGAGGCTGTAAGGGATATTGTGATTGAGGCTTCGTACTACGGCAAAAAGGATACGGTGGCGGCGACGGCTTTTTGGGTGGATTTGAATAATGTTTGGCTAAATAGAGCCGTTAATCCTATTCCCTTTTTTTGTAGGAGGGACTGCAATTGCCCTAATAGTGGAGTAGCTACTCAAATAGAACTTTCAGAATGTAAATTTTTCAGTCGAATAAACTGTGTATGGATTGCGTCCGATACTACAAGATATGGATTTAGTATTTTGCAGAAAGGGACCTCTTATGCCAATTCCAGCTTATAACTTTCCAGGGACAACTCATCAAATGACAAATGGATCGCAGGTAGGATTTTATGGAAATTTCGAATATTTCCAAGCTTGGAACCTTATCAGTATACTGAGTTAAACCTTGAATTTGATGTTACAAGGCAAAGACAAACTAATACTTGTAAAATATTATCTGGTGCGGGCAATATTAGTGATTGCCAACAGGATGTTTTCCCATGGCTAATTCCGCAAGATAATGAAAAGCCGAATGATGATTCAGGGGGCTATTTTTCAAAATGACAATACGCCATCCAGTTCAGGGCTTATATATTCTTTCGACCCACCAGGATCAGATATATATGATTTAGTAAATGAAAACTTGGCATTTAAAATTTATAGAGCCTCATTTAAAGAATTTGTCAGGATTCAATTATCTCCATTTAAAAAACTACCAGGTCCAAATTCCTAATTTACTTGAAGGTTCAAGGGCTTCGGTAAAGTTAAATTGGTATAACACTTTTTCATATTAGACGTTTTTCAAATGGGTTATATAAAATGGAATTGGATATCGCAAATCCCTCAGTCAGCTTCCCAATAAAAGCATCAAACTCAGGAAGTAACGGAACACTAAATCTCAGTATAGCGGATTCTACTTCAGTTTCTACAGGTGGCTATGAGTTAAAGTATAATGCCACCAGCAGGACATGGATGCATCCAGGATGGTGAATAATATGCCTGTTACAAGTATGAATATTGCAGAATAGCCTCCTGGTAGGTGGAATGCCCTTTTGAGGGAATTGGTATTTTAATCGAAGAAGGGAATACTCCATTTATTGCTAACGACCGTTTTACTTATAGCACTTTTGCATCACAGCACCCCCAGGGAAAGTAAATGAAATGAACCTTAGTAATCAACCATATCCGGTTACTTTACCATATTAAACCATTTAACATGAGATTATTTCTTGATTTTATTTTAGCCATTTTATTTTTTCTCGTGAGCGGCAACAGCAGTTTTTATGCGCCCAGTCGAGAATAGATTCCATTGAAGCGGAAGTACAGGCATTAAACAAGGACTACCAAAGAGAACTAAACAGCATTTTTATCATCAAATGCTTGACGCCTGCAATGACCCTGCTGTACCACGGGAGGAACGGTACCGGGCAAAAAATGCTTTTTCATCTGTTTCCCATTGAAGAGAATATGGAGAGGCTATTGGATAGCATAGGCTTCCATCGGTTTTCACTAGAGGATCTATTCTCTGAAGAGTATCCTTACTGGTATAGTTATGGGGTAATGATCCATGAAAACGGGGAAGGGAACCCAGGGGGTGATAAATAAAATAATGAAAAAATTAGACGCGCCTCATAGTGATGATGAACTGTTTTTATTTAGCCTGTTGTTCCAGACTTATTTCCATTGGAGTATTATTAAGTCATTGAATAACAAAGAAAAAAGCCGCCTGCCTCCGCATCATACTAACTCCATCCGTGGTGTTTCCCAGCGGAAGAACCTATTGAAAATTGCGACATTCTGGAAAGCAGGTAACCGCCCGGGAAAAGGAATAACCACCGCACCATAATCAACCGTTTTACCATGAAGCACCTCCTCACACTCGCGCTCTTTCTATCCGCCATGCCCTTCAGCCATACTGAGATCACAATCACCCCTGCTCATCCCCTGCCTGTGCGAATACCAGCCGCAGCATACCTTATTCGAGGTGTGCAAATGATGGTTCTATAAAGGTACCTGTTCCGCTTTTCTGGTACTGCCCTGATGGTTATACATCCGATGAGCAGAACCCGGTGAATATGAAGGTAGCGGGTGTTTATACTCTTTTATTACCAATGCCTGCATGGCTGCACCTTCTCTTACGATGTGGGCATAACCGCCTGCCCCCTGCCCACCCTGCAGCCCACCATCCACCCCGCCTGCCCGGACGACAGCGGCGGCGCTATCGGGCTGGTTCATCAGCGGGGCGCGCCGCCCTTCAGCTTCTTTGGAGCAACGGCGCTGACAGCCAGAACCTGGCCAACCTGGAGCCGGGGCAATACACCGTAACGGTAAGCGGCGCCAATGGCTGCCAGCCTGGAGCAAAGCTTCACCGTGCTTACCAGCAGCGAGATCCCCTTTTCCATACAGGCCAGCGCCAGCCCGCCGGGCTGCGCGGGCGGCTCCGACGGCAGCATTGCCCTGCTTATCTCCCCGCCGGATGGCAATTATACCATCAGTTGGAGCACCGGCGCTACGGGCAACCCCCTCGCCAGTACCTGAGCGCCGCGCCGGTGTACGCCGCTACGGTAACGAACAGCGACGGCTGCATGGTGGAAGCCCCCAGCGTGCTGCTCACGGAACCCAGCCCCCTGCATACCTTTCCCACAACTTACAGCGCCACCTGCCCCCAATCAGTAGATGGGAAGGTGCTGCTTTCTGTCAGCAGGGGTGTGGGGCCCTATAGCTTTCAGTGGAGCAATGGCGCTACCGGGCAGTCGTTGGTGAACGTGGCGCCCGGCAGCTATAGCGCCACCATTGCGGATGCCAATGGTTGTAGTGTACAGGCTCAGGCTGTGGTTGAAGCAGGCGAAGTACCGGGGGTATCAGTAAGTACGGTTGCAGCCAGTTGCCAGGAAGCATCGAACGGGCGGTACCAGCCTGTCGCCCCATGGCGGTACGCTTCCCTATAGCGCGTGCAATACCGGCGGCTACCAGAGCATGAACTTAAGCGGCCTGGTACCCCCGGGCAATACCATGCCACCATCACGGATGGGATAGGGCTGTACGGTGGAAGCTACAGCCACGGTAGCCGCCGGCAGCGGCATAACGCTGGAAGCGGTGTCACCCCCGCCGCCTGCGCCAATGGTACTGACGGCGCTATCAGCCTGATCGTGAGCGGCGGCTCGGGGCAGAGCTATGCCTACGCCTGGTCACCCCCGGCAATCCGGGCTTTCAGTTTTCCGGCGCCCCCTCCTACCAGTACTTCGGGCTGTACTGCGCGACGGTTACGGATAATGCAGGCTGCTCGGAGAGTGGGTGCTGGGAGGTGGTACCTGGCTGATACCGAGTATCCCTATATCCGCAAAGTAGAAGCTTGGGTAACGCTTATGCACATAGTACGAGATATTGATATACCGGGCAGAATGGCTGGAAACAGCAGCCGGTTGCCTGAAATATGTAAAAGATGAAAATGTACAGATAGTAGTGGAAGCTTTTCAGGCTATTCAGAATAATTCAGCCCTGAGGGTAAAAGCCTGGCTAAACACAGCTATGAGCACCCTGAGCCTGGAATTGCCAGGACAACCGTTAGTTTCTCAATCAGTGAACAATAGCACACCGACTATTTGGAACTTTGAGGTTGTGGGAGTTACATCTTCAATCATTACCGACAATTCCATATCTCAACAACTGAAGTTCAGAAGTACCAGGATTTGGCGGGGAACCCCTTGATGGGGCTTACCTGACACGGAGCATTGCGTACTTCTGCCCACCCTTCAGGCAGATTGCAGCTGGGCGTAAGTACCCGGCAAGTACAGCGGATTTATCCCATGTGATCGAAAAGCCGTGCCTTGATATTGAAGTTACCACAATACCTGAATTGGGCGGAATAAAGCTGGAGATACCGGGGCTTACGCCGCCTTATGCCGGATATTCCATTATATGGTCGAGCCCGGATAACCCTGCCTTTACTGCGCTGGGGCACGCGCTTCAGGGTACTTTTACCGGAGGAGCATACTGCGTGAAGGTAACCGCCCCGGATGGCTGTGTGGTGAACCGCTGCGTGTTTTTGTGCACAGGGCTGGAAAACCTGGCTATCGAAACCTTTCCTACCTGTCCGGGGCAAAGCAACGGCAAAGCCTGCCTGAAGCTGCAAAATGGGTTTGGCTACGATGATGTACAGGCAACCTGGCTGTTGATGGGCTGCCGGCAGGCGAAATAAGCGCCTGCCTTGACGGGCTGGCGCCAGGCGCTTACAACCTGGGCGTGAAGGTGGTATACCTGGAGTGCGGGACTGTCCTCCATTCTGAAAATATTACTATCCCCGCTTACAATACATCCGCTTTGGTGGTAACGCCATACCTGTCGGGAGCGGATTGCCCGCAAACGCCTGAAGGAGAAGGCAGGGTTTGTGCCGAAATACAGGGTGGCGTAGAACCATTTGTGTATCAGTGGCAGAAATTACCCTGCCACGAAGTGCTTTGACGGTGTGATAGCAGGCGCCAACAACAGGTAACCGTTACAGACTTTTTGCGGCGCTACCGCAACAGCCGCTTACACGGTTCCGGACGGCTATTCCCCGCTCCAGGTATTGGAAACCAGCATTGCAGATGCCATCTGTACTTCCTCCACCGGGTCGGCTATATTGTCTATCAGTGGAGGTAAAAAGCCTTATTCCATAAGCTGGCAGGGGGCGGCGGCATCCGGTGCGGCTACCTCTTATGGCAGCGTCAGCATTGCCGGACTGGCAGCCACCTGTATCATACCAATATTCAGGATGCCTGCGCCGTACCATAAGCGCACCCTTTGAAGTTGGGCAAAGCGAAGGCGCGCCATTTACCGTCACTACCAGGCTACCCATATCTGCGAGGAAGGAGGACAGGGGAGTATAGTTACTACCATCAGCAGCGACGGAATTCCGTACCGTTTTTTTATGCCTGGAACAACGGCGCAGATACTCCTGGAATTAAATCTACTTCAGCCGGGAGCATACACCGTTACAGTTACCAACCGCTTTGGCTGCACCGAAGAAGAAACTTTCGAAGTAGCCTTGTTTCAGCCCGATATCGTAGCCAAGTTGACGCATACCTGCGGCTCGGACGGGGAGATATCCCTCACTTTCACCGATGGGTCCGGGATAAATACAGGCAGCCTTCCAATTCAGCTGGAGCCATGGGGTGCAATGGCAGTCTAACATTGGCTTTTTATGTAAATACCCTGGCGGGTCTTCTGCCCGGAGAATATACGGTGACGCTAACCAATAGCTGGGGTTGCCAGCATGTGCAAAGCTATGAGGTCGATGCTATACCCGTACCGGAAATCAGCCTGGTAGATTATCAGGCGTCAACGGCTGTGCCGCCCGATTTGGGGACATTTGAACTGGAAAACGGTTTTCTGAAGATCGCTGTTCAAACCACTCCAGCTATTCCGTCCAATGGTCAAATGGAGCAACCACTGTCCTGAACGAAGGAACTTTACCAGCGGAACCTATACGGTAACCGTCACCGACAATGCCACCGGCTGTTCGTCGGTTGCCCAATTTGATGTGCCGCTTTGCCCGGCAAATCAAGTCATAGTGAGTTGTTTGCCTAACCAGGTTGAGCCTGCTACTAAATGGCAACAGCGGTTCCATTGCTATTGATGTGAGCGGGGGCATCCCTCCTTATACTTATTCCTGTAAGGTAGGGAGGAGTTCGCCAGTACTTCTCAGGACATTTCAGGGCTCACCATACCTGGTGATTATTGTGTAACGGTATGGGATGCCTGTGGGCAACGGGCGAAGTTGTGCAGGGAAATAGTAGATGATTGTGGATATTTTGACAGGCTTGACATTTCAACATTGAATAACTGTTTAGATGGACACCGAAGCTTGTTTCGAGTTCATGGTGCTTTTATCAACCCAAGCTACTCCTCTAATTATTTATACCTCGAATGGACATCTGACGCATCAGCCTTTACAGAGCAATCGGGTTTGGGAGGGCTACAACACGATGGGACCGGAACCTCGTACCATCAGCTTATCTCTTACCTGACTGAGATAGAAGTACCAGAGTCTGGTAAGTATTATTGCCGGGCTACTGATGATGAGCGAGGGTGCAGTCTTACTGCCTGGGCTGATTTTGGAATAGAAACCAGGTTTTTGATATTGACCAACACGTGTTATCCGAAGAACTTATTGTTATTGATGGAGGCTTTATTGTAAGTAGTTGTGGGTCCATTTTCAATGGAAAAATATCTTATCTGGTGATTTATCGGGTGGAAGCTGGAGCGACTTTTATTCGTTCTGTTTTCAAAGCGACAATCCCGATTCTCCCCTGCTGCCACCTACGGAGCTATAATTATTGGCAATACGACTTACCATTTTCTGGTTCCTCCTAATAACCAGGCTTATCAAATTAACGGGTTTAATAATGAGTGTGGGTGCATATTCCCCTTGAAATTTTTAATGAATTACCATACGTAAGGCATACCCTACTTCGTACCAATAAATAGAGTTGTTCCGAAATAACAGTTCATTCAAAATTTGATAGAATTATCTCTTTATAGTAGGGGCTTCTGGTACTTTTCCTAGTTCTTTGATAAAGTTGACCAAGCCGCAGGCAGTTACCATCAATTTGTCTTCGAACCCTTCCCGGCGATTTCGGTACACATTGAAAGGGCGCCATAGCGTTTACACAAGCCAATGGCATGTTCTACCCGTATTCTGGAGGATGCGATCTTCGGTTTTGCCGTTTTTGGCTTTTTGTCAGTTCCCCTTTCCGGGGCTTTTTGTGCGGAATGGTTATGCCGTCGTATTCGTTTTCCAGGTACCTTGTATCCCAGGTCCACCTCAATAGGGATGTCCTCCGGGATATGTGGGACGATGTCGTTGTCATCCAAGTCCTTTTTATCATGTACCGCCCCAGGCACGGTGGGCGTGAGGATAAGGATCTTCTTGTTCCGGGGCTCTACTACCAGCGTATTCTTCAGCGTATGGCGTTTCTTCTTGCCGGAATAGTGCTGGCGCTGCTTTTCGGGGTCTTTGTGCCGGTTACGCGGTACTGTTCCGTGGCGTCAATGATCAGTTTTTGACTTTGGGGAAGGTTTTGACAAATTCATCCACCGAAGAAACTTTCCGTTTTGGTAGGTCCAGGTTCTTGCCAAGCACTGCTTCCAGCACAGGCTGGTAGGTATGTACCCAGTCGCAGATCCGGCTGCGGGCGGCGCCGAATAAGAAGCCGGCAACTGCCATAGTGGGGTACACCTTGAAATACATCAGGATAAAGAACAGCATGCCCGCACTATCCTGCAGGGTATGCCGGCACCAAGGCTCTTTGGCGCTTTGGCTTTGCTACAAGCTTACGGGAGAGCAGTTCAGCGTCGAACTTCTTGTGTAGCTCCTCAAACTGCCGGACTTTTAGTCCTGTGAGGCCTCGCATAACGGCTTCTTCGCGAAGGGCTCGGTCGATGTCCAGCATATTTCTCGGGTTTTGCCCAAATTTACGTTATTTCGGAACAACTCTAATGAAGTAACCAACTATCCTATTTATGCCGATTGCGAGTGCGATTCCTGGATAGACCTCGAAATTTCAGTGGATATTAATAATGGAGGGCCCGGTAACCCAACGGGGCTTAGCAAATGTATTTTCCAACCAAATGAGGAAGATTGCTATCTTATTGATTATACTGAATTTGACTGTAACCCAGTGACTGGATGGTGGGAAGAATGCAGCCAAAACACCGAAATATTAGAGGCTTATCACGATTGCCCTCCCTGTATAATGGAAAACCTTCAATCTTGTTGGTGTTATAATCAAAATAACTTGTGCATACTCACATATTATTCCGCCAGCGAAAATCAAGTACTTACTTTCTACCTAGAAGCTAGCTCAAGTGATGAACCTTGCCTGGATGCTTCGTCTGCTGGCATTCCAGAGTGTTTTTTTGAATGCCCTCAGGCTTTGGTGAACCAGGATACCCTTCTATTCCTACAAACACCTCAGAGCCCCCAATTAAACGGAGCAGTTGGAAAACCTCCTTTTCAGGTTTCTGTTTCCCCTAACCCTTTCTGGCAGGAAACCCGGTTAGAAGTAGAAACCAGGGCAGCAGGCCTTTTCGAAGTAACGGTATCCGATATTTATGGAAAACGCTTTAAAAGCAAAACCCTGGAATTCGCGCGGGGCAAAAACCAGGTAATATTGGATTTTGGGGAAAATGCTCCCTGGGGGGTATTGCTGGTTACAGCCCGGGATAGCAAGGGCAATTTCATCACCCACAAAATTATCCGCCAAAAACCCTAAATTGCCGCCGCTCCAACAGTTGCCGGGGGCATAGTATTCCTGGCAACTATTTTTGTTTCTCAATCACACCAAATATTATTCCTATTCCATGAAAAAATTTTCCCCTTGGCTTATTTTCATAATATCAGCTTGCTTTTTCCATGAGATGCTGGGGCAAACTTATATGACATCTGATTCATTTACTGTTATACCAACTTTATATAGAAATTTATATTATAATGACCTTGACTCTTGTAGCCCAGTGGACAGCTCAGTCACTACCAGGCTAATATTTACAGGCATTGCACTGCCTAACCTGGACGATGCTTACCTTTATGGAGGAACATCAGTTACTTCGGACAACTATGGATTACAGAGGTATGATCTTGGGTTTTTCCTATACCATTTGGGCGACTTTCCCCAAAACGCTGACATCCAGGCTTTGTCCTGCAACTACGAAGGTACCTGGTGTTTGCCGCCGGCACAGGCTTGAGCACTTATGACCAGACAAGTTCAACGATGGCGTTCCTCGGCGATTTTCCTCCCGGAATGAGGGCAGGAGGCGACCTCACCTACCGGGAAGGGCGCTTGTACATGACCACCCGGAATAATGAATTGGTAGAGGTAGATATCGATAACCCCGCAAACAGCACGGTGTTGGTACTTTTCCGGATAGCATCCCGCTCATACAGGCCTGGCTACTTTCCCTTTCCGCTGCGACAGCATTGTGACTTATGCTATCGCCTTACCATCCAGACCAGGAAAAGAGCACGGTTTATCTGCTGGATTTTGAAACCTACACGCTGACGGAAATCTGCCAGTACAACCGCTTCAATTACGATGCCGCCACCTCTTCGGAATGTATGCTCCCCCCCTGCGAGTTATATGCCGACCTGGACCTGGACGACAGCTCGGGCGACAGCCTGAATAACTACACCGTTTTTACCTGCGCCAGCCCGGTGGGAGTCGCTTACCCTGATGTGGGAACCTTCTCGCCTTTCCCCTTGATTCCATGCGGCTTGAGCTGCTCGGCAGCCTGGACGGCGCCTGGAATACCTTTCCTCCAGCGGGGCGCCTTTCATATCTGTTCAAGGCAACAACACGGCAAGCTTGCTGTTTATCAACCAGTGGTGGCGCAACGGCGGGTAGTTTCTCATCATACCATTCGCAATACATTGTACTACAACGACGCTGCTGCGCCTGCCCCTGGCGCCCGGCAGGTTGCGGTAAGCTTGTATTCCTCGTTTTACAACAGCCTGCCTTCGTTGTCTACCATTGTGCTACCAGGAATTGCTCGCGCTGGAAACGGATACCGCCTCCGTTCTCTGTTTTGGCGCCGAAGATGGAAGTGTAAGCCTATCCGCCAATTTTGGTACCCCCTACACCTTCCTCTTGGTCGACGGCGCCGAGTACTTCAGCGCAGCAGTACCGTACCGCTTACTCTGTACCCCATCCTGCTTACCGACAGCGCCGGCTGCCAGAATACGGACACCTTGTATATCAGCCAGCCCGACAGCCTATGGGCCGCCATCGGTTCCGCCGCCGCTTTCGTTTGCGGCGACAACGGCACGCTCAGCGCCGCCGCCCAGGGGGCGGCGCCCGCCCTACGCCTTCGCCTGGAACGGGCAGCCCGGCGGCGACACCCTCTACAACGCCGGTACCGGGGCTGTACCAGCTACAGGTAACCGACGCTAACGGCTGCGCGCGCCGCCGCCAGCTACACCCTCGCCGGGGCCGACACCCTGTTCACCTTCGGTAGGCTGCCCTTTGCCAGGGGGAGAGCTTCGCCTGGCAGGGGCAGGCCTTCAGCGCCGACACCACCCTCTGCACAGCCTATACTTCATCCCTGGGCTGCGATAGCATCCACTGCCTGAGCCTGGTGTTCCGGGACACCTCGCTGCGCGAAGAGCGCCACACCATCTGCTGGAACGAAAGCCTGAGTTG
The DNA here is from genome assembly GCA_020636215.1 of Lewinellaceae bacterium. GTDB lineage: Bacteria > Bacteroidota > Bacteroidia > Chitinophagales > Saprospiraceae > JACJYE01. The sequence continues at coordinate 178,761 of JACJYG010000008.1, read as the reverse complement.
GGAGGGGCTCACCCTCTCTACCGATACCAGCCTGTGCCGCACCTATACCGGCGCCAATGGCTGTGATTCCACCCTCTGCCTGCGGCTGGAGGTGTTGGAGCGTACTGGCTACCTGGATACCGCCATCTGCGAAGGGGAACGTTATGCCTTCGGCGGGCGGCTGCTGGTACTCGCCAGGCTGGTATGCCGACACCATCAGCCTGGCGGGCGGTTGCGACAGCCTGCTGCTGCTCCAGCTGGCGGTGCGCCCCGGTACCGGCGGTTGCCATACAGGTTTCCGGCAGCCTGTGCGCTTCGCCCAGCATCACCCTGTCAGTACCAGCCCGCCGGGGCGTACGCCTGGTCGACAGGGGTACCGGCAGCCCGGAAATAACCGTGGGTAGGCGGGCAGTTACAGCCTCACCGTCACCAACGCCGATGGCTGCAGTGCTGCGGATACCATCAGCCTGAGCGACACGCCCATCGAGGCGGGCTTCCGGCTGCAGCCGCCGCGCTGCCAGGGCATACCAATGGCAGCATAACCATCGACAGCGCCCGCGGAGGCTTTGAGCCTTACCTCTATGCGCTGAACGGCGGTACGCCTTTGCAGGCTGCGCCGCAATGGAATAACCTCCCTGCCGGCGCTTACACCCTGCTGGTGGAGGATGCCCAGGGCTGCCGCCGCGAATTCGCCTTCCTGCTTGAAGATCCGCCGCCCCTGCTGCTCGCCCTTCCCGCCGACACGACGCTGCGGCTGGGCGACAGCCTGCGCCTGTATACTTACCAATGCGGCGGTATTTTACCTTGTACTGGCAGCCGCCGGATTTCCTGAGCTGCGACACCTGCCTGGCGCCTGTGGCGCGCCCCTTCGCACCACCACCACCTACCAGGCCTTGCTGTCCGACAGCCTGGGCTGCACGGTTGCCGATGCAGTGACGCTGTTCGTCGGGCAGCGCAGCGGCCTGTACGTCCCCAACGCCTTCTCCCCCAACGGCGACGGCCGCAACGACCGACTGGCCGTCTACGGGGATGCCTCCGTAGAAACGGTGCTCAGCTTCCGCCTGTTCAACCGCTGGGGCGCCCTGCTGTTCGAACGTAGCAGCTTCGCCCCTAACGACGAGAGCCTGGGCTGGGATGGCGCCGCCCGCGGGCAGCCCGCCCCGGCGGGCGCCTACGTGTACAGCCTGCGCTACCGCCGCGCCGACGGCAGGGAGGTGCAGGTGGAGGGGGAGGTGCTGTTGGTAAGGTGACTGGCCCTGGATAAACCGCGGGGTGAACTGCTATAACGCTATTTACCCCCCCGGTATAGTTCAGTGATCAACCGCACAGTCTTTTGTAGCTCAAATCCCCTATCTTTGCCCGTAAAAAATCGAACAAATGAAACAGCTCCTTTTATTTTTTCTGATCGCCACCGCTTCCGTTCATTCCTGCCAAAATAATACGGGGCAGCAGCAGGCGGCTCCTTCTGACGGGCAGCCTGTCATCAGCGAAGTATTAACGCCGGCTGCCTTCCAGGCTAAAATGGCGGAGATTCCCAACCTGCAACTAATAGATGTACGTACTCCCGAAGAGTTTGCCCAAGGCCACATCGACGGTGCGCTGAACCTCAATTTTTACGATGATGACTTCACACAGCAACTCGAACAAAACCTCGACAAGAACCGTCCGGTTATGCTGTACTGCCGTTCAGGGAACCGCAGCGGGCAAGCCGCCAGTCAAATGGTTACCATGGGCTTTAAGGAGCTATACGATCTGAAAGGCGGTTTCATGGCCTGGCCCCAATAAACGCTTCTGTTGAATCTTTGCCATTTATTTGGTCAAAATTATTAAACAAAAGTGCCAGATTGCTGTTGATCCTCTGATTCATTAAATCAACAGCAGCTTTGGCAAAAAGAGTAATTGTTATTGGTTCCGGCTTTGCCGGTTTATCGGCAGCTTCCAGCCTGGCGCAGAAGGGGTATCAGGTCACGGTACTGGAGAAAAATGCTGTTCCAGGCGGCCGCGCCCGCAAATTTGAGGCCGAGGGATTTATGTTCGATATGGGCCCAAGCTGGTATTGGATGCCGGATGTGTTCGAACAATATTTTGCCCGTTTTGGCAAAAAACCGTCCGATTATTACGAACTGGTTCGGCTCGATCCTTCTTACAGTATTTTCTTTGGGAATGAAGACATCATGGAGGTTCCAGCCAAAATGGAGGAGCTCTACGCCATGTTCGACCGCTACGAGCCGGGCAGCGCTAAAAACCTAAAGAAATTTCTGGACGAAGCCCAATATAAGTATAAGGTCGGTATGGCCGATTTTGTACACAAGCCGGGCCATTCTATCCTGGAATTTGCAGACCTGCGCGTGTTGTCCAGCCTTTTCCGATTGCAAATGTTCACTTCGATGGCCCGCCACGTTCGGAAATTGTTCAAAAATGAGCAGCTCATTCAGTTATTGGAATTTCCCGTTCTTTTCCTCGGCGCTACCCCCGAAAATACTCCGGCCCTTTACAGTTTGATGAACTACGCTGATATGGCGCTGGGCACCTGGTACCCCATGGGCGGGATGCACAAGATTATCGAAGGCATGGTGAGCCTGGCGGAGGAACTGGACGTAGAGATCAGGCTCAACCAGGAAGTGAAACAAGTGCACGTACCCAATGGGCGCGCCACCAAAGTGATCACCCAAGATTCCGAATATGAGGCTGATGTTGTAGTGGGTGGCGCCGATTACCACCACGTTGAGCAACACCTGCTGGCGCCGGAACACCGTACCTACAATCAGCAATACTGGGATAAGCGTACGATGGCGCCCTCCTCCCTGCTGTTCTACCTTGGGGTTGACAAAAAGCTAGAGGGCCTGCATCACCACAACCTTTTCTTCGACGCCGACTTCGGCCGGCACGCCGTGGAGATATACGACCAGCCGCAATGGCCTTCTGATCCCTTATTCTACGTTTGTGCGCCCTCTGTGACGGACCCATCGGTGGCGCCGGAAGGCAAAGAAAATCTCTTCATCCTTATCCCCCTGGCGCCTGGCCTGGAAGACAGCGAAGCTCAACGGGAAAAATACTACGACATCGTCATGGGGCGCCTGGAAACCCTCACCGGGCAAAACATCCGGGAGCATGTGGTTTTCAAGCGTTCCTTCGCTCATGCTGACTTTGAGAGGGATTACCATGCCTACAAAGGCAATGCCTACGGCCTGGCCAATACCTTGATGCAGACAGCTTTCCTGAAGCCCAAGCTACGGAGTAAAAAAGTGAACAACCTTTATTATACGGGACAACTGACCACCCCCGGCCCGGGAGTGCCGCCTTCTTTGATATCCGGGCAAGTCGTCGCAGAGGAAATTTTCAAAGCTATACATCCCTGATGAGCCAGGGTAAGCCGGACTCACCACAAAAAATTACCGATCACGCCATGATGGAACTATTTAACCAGGTATGCACAGAGTGTAGCAAACACATTACCCACCGTTACAGCACCTCTTTCTCCATGGGAATACGGGTGTTTGACCCCCGTTTTCGAAACCCGGTCTACGCGGTTTATGGTTTCGTGCGCTTTGCCGATGAAATCGTTGATACTTTCCACGGGTTCGATAAGGAAACGCTGCTGAAACGCTTCCGCGAAGACACCTATCGGGCTATCGAAGAAGGCATCAGCCTCAATCCGGTGCTGCACGCTTTCCAGCAAACAGTCCATCAGTATCAGATCGAATTGGAACTGATCGACGCCTTCCTCGACAGTATGGAAATGGACTTGTACCACGACCGCTACCACGACAGCCTGTATAAGCAATATATATATGGCTCTGCCGAAGTGGTAGGGCTCATGTGCCTCCGCGTATTCTGTGAAGGTGACGATGAGATGTATCAGCGCCTGAAAGCGCCGGCTTGCAGCCTTGGCTCGGCTTTCCAGAAGATCAACTTTCTGCGGGATATGAAAAGCGACTTTGACGAACGGGGCCGGGTATATTTTCCCGGAGTAGACTTCACCCACTTTTCTACCGAAGATAAGCTCGCCATTGAAGCAGATATCAAAAAGGATTTCGACGATGCCTACAAGGGTATTATTCAACTGCCTAAAGGTGCGCGCCTGGGAGTCTATCTGGCTTACATTTATTATATCAACCTCTTTAAGAAGATCAAAAATGCACCGGCCACCCGGGTGACGAAAGAGCGTATCCGTGTCCCTAATGGTAAAAAGGTGTACCTGCTTTTCAGCTCCGCCCTGCGCAATAGCCTGAATATGTTGTAGGGACGGAAGTTATTCTTTCTTTGTTCCTGATTATCAGTTTGGGGGCAATGCTTAAGAATTTCCAGAAGCGCAAAGGATCCTTTTAGATAGTTATCATTAAAGGCTGGCAAGCGGTGGCCTCAGATTAACAGTAAATGCAATGGAGCAAGCAGCGGCGCCAATCAAAGAACAAAAAAAGGCCTTCAGCTACAGGTTGCTGCAGTGGGCTATAGTCCTACTGGCACTGCTTCTTGTTGGTGTTCAGTGGTTAACCGTGCCCGTAAAGGCCGACAACCTGCTGCTTCAGGTGCCCAAAGTCAAATTGCTCTCCTGGCTGGAAACCCCTTGGGCATACTTCTACCTTCACATTTTCACCTTTGTACCGATCTTTTTGCTGAGCTTTGACAAGAATGTTCATTATTACAAAAAATGGAGATTTTTGTTACCAGGTATCCTCATCGTTGGAGCCTTCTTTATTTTGTGGGATGCATTCTTCACTGCCAAAGGCGTATGGGGTTTTAACGATGCCTATTTCGGCGGCTTCACCATCTTTCATTTACCGGTGGAAGAGTGGCTATTCTTCTTCACAGTTCCATTCGCATGTGTGTTCATTTATGAATGCCTCAATTTTTATGTAAAAAAAGACCTCCTGGCGGCAGTTGAAAAACCACTCACCCTGGGCTTTATGATCCTTTTCCTGGCTACTGGTTTCCTCTTTTGGGGGCGTTTATACACCAGCACGACCTTCCTGTTAACCGGTTTTTTCCTGCTCTTTCATTTTCTGTTCCTGGATGGAAGTTACCGCAGCCGTTTTTATCTGGCCTATCTGGTGAGCCTGATTCCTTTCCTGATAGTCAATGGTGTATTGACGGGAGGATTCACTCAGCAACCCATTGTCGTTTACAATCCGGAAGAATATTTGGATATCCGGATCATTTCAGTGCCATTGGATGATGCGGTCTATGGATTTTTGCTGGTATTCGGCGTAGTAACCCTGTACGAGAGGTCTCGGGCAGGTAAAAGGTGATGAAAACCATATTGAGGGCGCCCTTGTTTACGAGGGGCAGGTTTCATTGTTTTCCCGTAACTTTGTCGTTCCCAATAAGATAAAACTCAATAAAAGAGAAATGTTTGATGATCGGCCGATAACAGAATGGCTCCCCATCACCCGGGAGGAAGTGGAAATGAGAGGGTGGGACGAGTTGGATGTGATCCTCATTTCGGGAGACGCATACGTGGACCATCCTGCCTTCGGCACGGCCGTCATTGGCCGGATTCTGGAGAGTGAGGGGCTCAGGGTGGCTATTGTGCCCCAACCCAACTGGCAAGACGACCTGCGCGATTTCAAAAAACTGGGCCGTCCACGGCTGTTCTTTGGCGTAACCTCCGGCTGCATGGACTCCATGGTGAACCATTATACCGCATCCAGGCGCCGCCGTTCGACTGATGCTTATACTCCAGGAGGGGCTGCTGGCTTTCGCCCGGATTACGCCACCACCGTTTATACCAAAATACTAAAGCAGTTATTCCCCGATGTGCCTGTCCTGATCGGCGGTATTGAAGCTTCCCTGCGCCGGGTTACCCACTATGATTACTGGGCGGATAAATTGTTTCCGAACATTCTGGAAATGAGTGGCGCGGACATGCTGGTTTATGGAATGGGCGAAATGCCGCTGCGGGAAACCCTCCGCCTCCTGAATAAGGGGGTGCCTTTCAGTTCGATTGATACTGTTCCCCAAACAGCTATCCTTCGGCCGAAAGAAGAGGCGCTACCCAAAAACAAAAACTGGGAAGACATGTGGCTACACTCTCATGAGCGCTGTCTTCGGGACAAACTATCCTACGCCGCCAATTTCAAACACATCGAACAAGAGTCCAATAAAGTACAAGCCCGGCGCCTCCTGCAGCAGGTCGGGGAAAAAGTACTGATCGTCAATCCGCCTTACCCGCCAATGACGGAAGAACAGATTGACACATCCTTCGATCTGCCTTATACCCGTATGCCGCACCCTAAGTATAAAAAGCGGGGCTCTCCTCCGGCCTATGAAATGATCCGCTTT
>JACJYG010000008.1:0-167500 GCA_020636215.1 Lewinellaceae bacterium | reverse complement strand
TTCCTGCGCGGAAAATGATCGGGCATCAAGCATATCGCCGAAGCTATGGATTGTACAACTAGGTTGTACAGTGGTAGGGGAGCATTCCAGTGGCGTAGAAGCTGTGCTGTGAGGCATGGTGGAGCAGCTGGAAAAGAAAATGTAGGCATGAGTAACGATAAAACGGGTGAGAAACCCGTTCGCCGTAAGACTAAGGGTTCCTCGATCGATGTTAATCAGATCAGGGTTAGTCGGGGCCTAAGGCGTAGCCGAAAGGCGAAGCTAATGGCAAACTGGTTAATATTCCAGTACCTGCATACAATAAAAGGGGACGGAGCTGTGGACTGCCCGCGCACTGACGGAATAGTGCGTTAAACCCTTCGGGGGATAGTACAGCGAGCCAGCAATGGCGAGCTGATAGTAGCGGAAAACAGCTTCCAAGAAAAGCCGAAGTATGCAGCCCGTACCGTAAACCGACACAGGTAGTCGAGGAGAGTATCCTCAGGCGCTCGAGTGATCCGTGGCTAAGGAACTAGGCAAAATAGCCCCGTAACTTCGGGAGAAGGGGCGCTCTTCCAGGGATGGAAGAGCCGCAGTGAAGAGGCCCAGGCGACTGTTTAGCAAAAACACAGGACTCTGCTAAGCTGAAAGGCGAAGTATAGGGTCTGACACCTGCCCGGTGCTGGAAGGTTAAGGAAGGGTGTTAGGAGCAATCCAAAGCACTTGACTGAAGCCCCAGTAAACGGCGGCCGTAACTATAACGGTCCTAAGGTAGCGAAATTCCTTGTCGGGTAAGTTCCGACCTGCACGAATGGTGTAACGATCTGGGCACTGTCTCAGCCACGAGCTCGGTGAAATTGAAGTATCGGTGAAGATGCCGGTTACCCGCAACGGGACGGAAAGACCCCGTGAACCTTTACTATAGCTTCGTATTGGGCTTGGGTATAGGATGTGTAGGATAGGTGGGAGGCATTGAAGCTGCCACGCTAGTGGTGGTGGAGCCGTCCTTGAAATACCACCCTTCCTATACTTAGGTTCTAACTCGGAAGAGGACAGTGCGTGGTGGGTAGTTTGACTGGGGTGGTCGCCTCCTAAAAAGTAACGGAGGCTTGCAAAGGTACCCTCAGCATGGTTGGTAATCATGCGCAGAGCATATGAGTATAAGGGTGCTTGACTGAGAGAGGGACGCCTCGAACAGGTGCGAAAGCAGGCTCAAGTGATCCGGTGGTTCCGTATGGAAGGGCCATCGCTCAAAGGATAAAAGGTACTCCGGGGATAACAGGCTGATCTCCCCCAAGAGCTCACATCGACGGGGAGGTTTGGCACCTCGATGTCGGCTCGTCACATCCTGGGGCTGGAGAAGGTCCCAAGGGTTGGGCTGTTCGCCCATTAAAGTGGCACGCGAGCTGGGTTCAGAACGTCGCAAGACAGTTCGGTCCCTATCTGTTGCGGGCGTTGGAGTATTGAGGAGGGCTGACACTAGTACGAGAGGACCGTGTTGGACGCACCTCTAGTGTACCTGTTGTGGCGCCAGCTGCATCGCAGGGTAGCTATGTGCGGAACGGATAAGCGCTGAAAGCATCTAAGCGCGAAGCCGGCTCCGAGATGAGTACTCCTTGAGGGCCGTGGAAGATGACCACGTTGATAGGCTACAGGTGGAAGTGCAGTGATGCATGGAGCCGAGTAGTACTAATAACCCGAAAGCTTCTAGCCGAATGCCGTGAGGCGAACCTCACAGCGCTCTTTGCGAGCGCCAAGTTTTCTCTCCCTACAACTTGTCAGCCCCACCTACCCTCCCCAAGGGGGAGGAAAGACGGGCCTCAACTCCTCCCCTTCGGGGAGGCTGGGAGGGGCTCGAGGGGTAAAGAATTGCTGGTGGCTATAGCGAGGGGGATCACCTCTTCCCATTCCGAACAGAGAAGTTAAGCCCCTCAGCGCTGATGGTACTGCCGTAAGGTGGGAGAGTAAGTCGCTGCCAGCTCAATATCGTTACAGAAGCCTCATTGCTCACGCAGTGGGGCTTTTGTCGTTTAGGGGCCAGTCAAAAGGGCGGCTCAAAGTTCCTGGCTTGCCCGGCTGGCACAGACGGGCTTGAAGTTAAAAGGTGCCGTGTAAATCAAGGCATTACGTTCGCACTGGCGCCCTCTAATGAACAGCCTCCCAAAAACTGAAAACCACACCCTGCTACCTTTAAACTTTAACAATAGCACCTCCACCCCGCCTTCCTGTATTTTCCGGAACTGCTTTTCCTTCCATTTCCTGTAATAACATTTCTCTTCCTATCAGATAGACAGTCAATTCTTAAATTTCACTATTTTTAGCAGCAGATGTGTATCTTTTGGTGAAATATGCGTCTAAAGACTTGATTTGCCAGGCAAATAAAGTTCTTCCGCATGGTTCCGTTTTATTAAATAAATGTGCATTCCCTTGCAAAAATCGTGCGATAATTCAATGAAGGATAGCGAGGTAATTCATAGTTACCTCGAAACACAGGCTTCCCGGTGTTTTGGATTACTGTATGACCGCTATTCAGCCAAAATTTTCAGCAAGTGCATCTCCCTGCTGAAGGATGAAGTGATGGCGCAGGATGCAACTCAGGAAATCTTCACCAAGATTTTCCTCAACCTGTCCCGCTTTGGCGAAAAATCCAAATTTTCAACCTGGGTGTACTCGATTACTTACAATTATTGCATCGATTTCCTGCGTCGTAAAAAGAAACAGAAAGATATCTTCTCCGATGAAATGGAAAAAGCACCAGATGTGCCGGATGAGGAAATTTCCGATAAGGTGCTGCTGGAAATGAACCTGGTCCAACTGAAAGTAGTATTGGATAATATACCGCCCGGCGACCAGGCAATACTCCTGATGAAATACCAGGATGATATGTCGATCAGAGATATTGCGGAAACACTCGACAAAACAGAGAGTGCGGTGAAAATGAAGATCAAACGGGCCAAAGCAAAGGCGCAACAGGTCCGGGAAGAAAAATTCACGGAACAACCAATCTAACGATGAGGCCGGATATGAACAATTTCCAAAAATTGCTGGAGGAACAAAGTAGCCTATATGAGGGAGCGAAAAGGCAGAAGGTGCAAAACAACCTCCTGCAAACTTTTGGAATATTCAAGTTTGTAGGCCAGCTCATTGATGTTTACCTCCCAGCTATGGTGAATGTGATCGTTTCAAGTATGGGTGGCAGGCTGGACGAAAATGAAAAAATAGCCCCCCCGGATTTTAAAAACCCGCCTCCTGACTTAGGAGAGAGCCATCCCGGGAAGATCAGTCCCGAACTGCCGGATCTGGATGACTTGCGCTAACTATCTGTTTTTGTTTAACCCTCCAATGAAAAGATGCTGTCATGATCATACCTTTACAAATTCCTGCCGGAACCAATTCAAAGATCAACCTATGGGGCCTCCTGCAAGAGCTGCTCGGCAGCTTTGCACAGGCCATCCCCAACCTTTTGGGCGCATTAGCAGTCCTGCTCATTGGCATTATCGTGGCAAAGGTCGTGTCCAGGGTAACTCGTCGTTTACTGGTAACCATAGGGGCCGATAAACTGGCTGAACGGCTCAACGAGATTGAGATCGTTTACAAAAGCAACATAAAGCTTGTCCCCAGCCTGCTGTTGTCCAAGGTCGTTTATTATTTCCTCGTTTTCATCTTTGTAGTGGCCGCTACCGATATCCTCAATATGCCCGCTATTTCTTCACTAATGGGGCAGATCCTAAATTACATCCCCGTCCTGATATCGGCTATGGGGGTGTTTGTAATCGGCTTGCTGGTCAGTGATTTTTTAAAAAATGTGGTCAAAACCACCTGTGATTCGTTGGGAATCCCAGCTGCAAATATGATCTCCAACGTAGTCTTCTATTTCCTTTTCCTCAATGTGGTGATGATCGCCTTATCCCAGGCCGGGATTGATACGGATTTCATCCAGGATAATATCTCCATCCTTCTGGCAGGGGTCGTCCTTGCTTTCGCAATAGGTTACGGCTTAGCCTCCCGCAATATTGTGGCCAACTTTCTGGCCTCTTTTTACAATAAGGGTAAAATAAAAGTTGGGGATTCGATCGGGATCAATGGTTTGAAAGGCAGGGTATTGGAAATTGATGGATCTGCCCTCACGCTGGATGTGGATGGGCATGAGGTATTGGTCCCACTCAGTAAATTAGTTTCCGAAAATGTGGAAGTCTTTGAGCGAGCGCCTTCCGAATATCAAGATTAGATCTATTTCCATCCCCCTTTTAAGGGTGTATTATATTCACTCAAAAAACGTAAAAATGCAAAAAAGCCTAACTTACCTCCTGCTCACATTTCTTTTTTCCTGTTCTTCGCTGCTTATCCAGGCCCAAGAGGCCGCCGAAGAAGCAAAACCAGCCTGGGAAACCGGCGCCGGGTTTGGGTTGGATTTCTCCCAACTCTTTCAGCTCAATCCCCGGCAGGGCGCCGGGCAAAACCGCCTCGGCCTGGGGGGCGCTGTCAATATATTTGCTAAATACAATAAAGGCCGTTTGGCGTGGGATAATCTGGGCGGGTTGCAATTTGGCATGCAACGTCTGGGATCCGGGATTATCGCACAAGGTTCTACCGATAAGATCCCTTTCCAAAAGATCATAGATGAACTGCGCCTCAACTCAAAAGTGGGTTATAAGGTCTCTGAGAATTCTAAGTTCTTCTATGCCGTCGACTTCACCCTGCTCACCCAATTGACCCCAACCTATCGGGGGACAGCTGATTATCAAGGTTTTTTCCTAAAGGACATCTCCGCTGAAGGGCAGAATCCGCTGTCCAAGTTCTTTTCACCGGCTACCACGACTTTTTCAGTGGGTATTGACTATAAACCCAATGACAAGCTTTCTTTCTTTTACTCCCCTATTGGTTCGAAGTTCATCATGGTGCTCGATGAGATTATTGCCCGCCAGGGTGTGCACGGGAATCCCGTTGAAGGGGACAAAGGGCCAGACGGGCTTTACCTTGCGGAGAATACAGATAAAGTAGACGCCCAGATTGGTTCTCTGCTTCGGGCTAATTACGGAAGTAAGTTCCTCAACGACCGCATGGCGTATACCTCTGCCCTTACTTTGTACTCTAATTATCTGAAAAATCCTCAGAATATCGACGTAGACTGGACCAACGAGTTCGCCCTGGAGATAATAAAAGGCCTCCAGCTTTCTTTTCTGGTCAACGTTTTCTATGATGATGATATGCGGATGCAGGTATCCGACAATAAGGCGCCTAATGGAATAAAGGTAGACGCAGACGGGAACCCCGTTACTGCCCGCCGTGTCAATCTTACCCAGCAATTGCTGCTAAAGTATAATGTGATTTTCTAAGACAATCCAACGGAAGAAACAAAGCCTACCCGGTATTATCTGCGGTGGGCTTTGTTGTTTAATATTTTGTTGCCTGCCAAAGGCTCCGTAGATTCGCAAAAACGGTTGTCTATGAGGAGGTTAATTCGCCGCATAAAAAGGTTATCGATCACTGCCCTGGTGATCATCATTGGCATTATGGGGATCAAAACAATTGCCTTCACCTCCAGGCAGGTTAACATTGCCTCGGTAGAAGCCCTTCCTGTTGAGGATGGAGTGGCCGATCGCCTTGCTGGCGCCATACAATTCCCTACGCTGTCTACTTCTACCACTGTAGATACTGCTGCACTGCTTGGCTTTGGCGCTTTTTTGCAACAACAATTTCCGATGGTGGACTCGCTGCTGGAACGGCGGGTTATTAACAGGCTTAGTTATGTGTACAAATGGCCAGGCCTCAATCCCAAGCTACCTTCTATCCTTTTGATGGCGCACCAGGATGTCGTTCCGGTGGAAGAAAGTGCCGGTAGCGAGTGGGCGTTTCCTCCTTTTTCAGGAGAAATAGCAGAGGGGTTCATTTGGGGACGCGGCGCCCTTGACGACAAGTCCAGCCTGTTAGCTATTATTGAAGCGGTAGAGCGCCTGCTCAAGGAGGGCTACGCTCCCCAACGGACCATCTATCTGGCTTTCGGCCATGATGATGAGGTTGGTGGGCTGAATGGCGCCCAACAAATAGCTGCTTATTTTAAAAGAGAAGGCATTCAGTTTGAGTATGTTCTGGATGAAGGTACTATGGTTCTGGAAAAACCGCTGGCGGGCCTCAATCAGCCACTGGCAATGATCGGCATAGCCGAAAAAGGATACGTCACCCTCTCCGTATCCGTCCAACTGGAAGAGGCTGGCCATTCGTCGATGCCTCCCTCTCAGACCGCCATAGGTATCCTGAGCCAGGCGCTGGCCCGCCTCCAGGATAACCCTTTTCCTGCCCATATTAACGGAGCAACAGACCTGTTTTTCGACTATGTCGGCCCTGAAATGACGCCACTCTTTAAAGTCCTGTTCGCGAACCGCTGGCTTACCGGTGGCTTAATCAAGCAACAACTCAGCTCCGACCCCGCCGCCAATGCAATAATCCGAACAACCAGCGCTCCAACCATTATATCAGGAGGGATAAAAGAAAATGTACTGCCGGCTACTGCTACTGCCCGGGTAAATTTTAGAATTTTGCCGGGGGATAATATAGAATCTGTTTTGGCCTATGTGCGCAAGGTCATTCAGGACCAACGAGTAAGCGTGGAAGTGTGGAAAAAGGACGAGGCAATGAACCCCTCTTCGGTTTCTGGCGTCAACACTTTTGGCTTTGAAGCTATTCAGCGTACCACGCAGGAGATTTTCCCCGAGGCCATTGTGGCGCCGGCTTTGATGATCGGCGCCACCGATAGCCGGCACTATACCGAAGTTGCAGCCAACATATATCGCTTCATGCCGGTACAACTTACTCACAATGACCTTTCACGCTACCATGGCATAAATGAATGCATTAGCCTGGATAATTATAAACGGATGATCCGCTTCTACCGGCAACTGATCCTGAATAGTTGTAAGTGAGTGGAAGGAAGAAAAGGCTAATCAACGTTGGCTGAGAATCATAGGGGGCGCCATACAAAGGGATTCCAATTCGGACAGGCTGCCATTGAAAACATTGAAATCGACATCACCAGCAATGCCATTCACTTTTCCTTCATTACCATATTGCCAGAATTGCCAGTCGCGGCCGCAGGCCAGCCGGGGTTCCCGGGAGTTATAGCGGGCGATCCAAATGGGGTATTCGTCAAAATGGCCAGCGAGATAGCGGTTGTAAAACTTGAGGTTCGTATAGAGAATGGGCTTTGCACCATACTGGATCTCCGCCAGGTACAACCAGGTTCGGACCCCGGTGATGAGCTGGATTTTGGAGGCGCCATCCAGCACTTCTACATCGAGTACGGGGGGAAGGTCCCCGTAGGCCATCTCCACCTGAAAGGCGAAGTTTTCGACTTGCTCCTCCGCAGGGAAGGATGGACGGAAGAAATGGTAAGCACCCCGACGGATACCCACCCGTTTCATTTCGTCCCAGTTGAAACAGTAAAGGCTGTCATTAAGGCTGACTCCTTCAGAAGCTTTAACAAAAGCAAAGTGGATCTCTTGCGCCGCAACGGAATCCCAGATGATCCGGGATTGATGATGGGAAACATCGATACCATGCACTTCATACCCCTTCATCCGAACGGTCGGATGAGTACAGGAGAAGACAACAGCCATGAGGAGCAAAAAGCCCGGAAGGTACCGCATGAATCCTTTTTTTCCTTTCAAACAAAGGACTTTGATGCCTATCATTAACAGAACAAGTTCGACAATATTTTTCTTTATGTAAATGACTTGTACTGCTTTTAATGAATTACTAACATCCTACATTATATTATAACGAACATTGGTTGCAAAGGATGCATTTTCCTGGAAATTGAATTGACGTTCGAATAACTATTCTTAAAAAAGCTTGAAATACAAATGGCCAACCTCCGGCAATTGTTTCTACAAAATATCGCTCAAACTAGCGTAGCACCGCTGATGTTACAGATTGAACGAGCTGAAGGCATGTACCTCTATGACCCCGATGGCAAGGCTTACCTCGACCTTATTGCCGGCATCGGCGTCAGTGGCCTGGGCCACCGCCACCCCAGGGTGGTGGAAGCCGCCAAGGCGCAACTCGATCAATATCTGCACACGCTGGTGTATGGCGAATTCGTGCTGGCGCCACAGGTGAGATTGGCCGAACTATTGGCCAGGCATCTCCCAGATCCACTGGACAGTGTCTATTTCGTCAATTCGGGAACGGAAGCGACAGAGGGCGCAATGAAATTGGCTAAACGCCATACCGGCCGATTTGAGATCGTGGCCTGCAAAAAGGCCTATCATGGCAGCACACAGGGCGCTGCCAGTCTGATGTGGCCCAAAGATTTTACCCAAGCCTTTCATCCCCTCCTACCCGGCATCCGCCATATTGAGTATAATTGCGAATGGTGCCTCCAACAGATCACGGAACAAACAGCAGCGGTGGTCGTGGAAACGGTACAGGGCGAATGGGGCATCCGCCCGCCAGCTGAAGGCTACCTGAAAAAGCTCCGCCAGCGGTGCAGCGAAGTGGGCGCGCTCCTCATCCTGGATGAGATACAGGCGGGCTATGGCCGCACAGGCAGCCTATTTGCTTTCGAGCAATATGGGATTGTACCAGACATTCTGCTGCTGGCCAAAGGAATGGGCGGCGGTATGCCCATCGGCGCGTTCGTAGCCTCCCGGGAAGTGATGAGTTGTCTGTCTTTTGACCCGCCATTGGGCCATATCACTACCTTTGGCGGCCATCCTGTTTGCTGCGCTGCTGCCCTCGCAACTCTGGAAACCTTACTGGAAAGTGATCTTATTCAACAGGTGAAAAGCAAGGAAAAACTGTTCCTGGAATTACTCCGGCATCCCGCCATCGTCGAAGTGCGCAGCGCCGGCCTTTGGTTGGCGGTGGAACTGGAAAGTTTCGATGTCGTCCAGGCTGTGATTCAGTACTGCCTGAGACAGGGGCTTATTACAGATTGGTTCCTGTTCAATGACCGCTCCCTCCGCATCGCACCGCCGCTAATCATCACGGAAGCGCAAATCCGATGGGCGTGCGGGGTGATTTTGGAGGCGATAGAACAGCGTATCAGGAATTGATACAGACCGCCAAACTGGATGGCGAGGCATTAGAGTTCTTTCCTCAGGCGTGCTACGGGAATATTGAGTTGTTCGCGGTATTTAGCCACAGTACGGCGGGCAATGTTGTAGCCCCGCTTGTCAAGGATCTCCTGCAACTTCTGGTCGGATAGCGGCTTGCGTTTGTTTTCCTGAGAAATAACCTCTTCAAGGATCTTTTTGACTTCCAGCGTAGATACCTCCTCCCCTTCCTGAGTGGACATCGCTTCAGAGAAGAACTCCTTGAGGCGTTTGGTGCCGAACTCCGTTTGTACGAACTTGCTATTGGCCACCCGGGAAACGGTAGAGATATCCAGGCCGGTGATGTCAGCAATGTCTTTCAGGATCATGGGCCGAAGCTTGCGGGCATCACCGGTAAGGAAAAACTCATACTGATATTGCAGGATGGCGTACATGGTTTTGTACATGGTCTCCTGCCGTTGTCGTATGGCGTCGATGAACCATTTGGCGGAGTCGATCTTCTGTTTGATAAACAAGACGGCTTCGCGTTCTTTTTTATCGGCGCGCCGGCCCTGGGTGTTGCGTTTGTAGGCCCGCAGCATGTCCCGGTATTGCTCGTTGACCCTAAGATCGGGAGCATTCCGGGAATTGAGCGAGAGTTCTAACTCTCCGTCGCGGTTAAAAACGATAAAATCGGGGACGACGTATTGGGTGGAGCGGTTGCCACTGCCAGAATAACCACTGGCTGGCTTGGGATTGAGCCGGATGATTTCGTCGATGGCGTCTTTGAGGTCGTCTTCGGAGATATCCAATTTGCGCACCAACTTATCGTAATGTTTCTTGGTAAATTCCTCAAAGCTATGTTTGATGATCGCAATGGCCAGGTCCAGGTTTTCGCGCTCCTGAAAATCGAGAAAATCCTCCTCATCGTCCAGTTCAGCTTTCGATTCGAGCTGGATGAGTAAACATTCCTGCAGGTCGCGGGCGCCAACGCCGGGCGGGTCGAAGCGCTGAATTTTTTTGAGGATGGAAAGGATCTCCTCTTCGGAAGTGAAGATATTCTGAGCGAACATCAGATCGTCGAGGATGGCCGACGGCTCCCGGCGCAGGTAGCCGTCGTCATCGATGCTGCCAATGACCTGACGGGCAATAGCCTCCTGGCGTTCATCATCTAGTTCCAGCATGCCAACCTGCTGTTCCAGGTATTCATGGAATGAGCTCTCTACGGGGATGGGGATGCTTTTCTCCTCTTCGTCCGGCGCGTAATTATCCGCCCGGAGTTTATACGAAGTGGGATCATCATCCATGTACTCATTCAGGTAATCGTCTAGTTCGAATTTTTCTTCCCGATAATCATCCGATTCGTTATCAGCATAAGTGTCATCAGCGAAGTTTTCATCATCAGCTGTTTCCTGGCTGGCAAAATCTTCCAAATCCGAGCCTTCTTCCAGCGCTGGGTTGGCCTCCAGTTCTTCCTTGATCCGTTGTTCCAGATTGGCTGTCGGAACCTGCAGCAGCTTCATAAGCTGTATCTGCTGTGGCGACAGCTTCTGAAGCATCTTCTGGCTTAGGCTCTGCTTTAGCATGGTCATTATGCATTTAGTATTGGGTTATCCTCTAAAAAATAATTCTAAAGAGATAACGATTCAAGGTATCTATTTACTCAAATTTCCTATCTTTTGCAAGTTGAAAAAATGCCTGCCGGGAGGATGGTAACAAGCCCGCCACAAAAATAGGATTTCCAAAACAAATAGCTACAAATTATATGCCAAAAAAATTTAATATAAATTCAATCGATGCTCGCCTGGCGCAGCTGCGCCGGGAGATGGCAGAATCCAGGCTCGATGCCTACATCGTGCCCAGCCAGGATCCTCATCAAAGTGAATACGTAGCCGACTACTGGAAAACACGAGCCTGGATATCTGGTTTTACCGGCTCGGCCGGCCTGGCTATTATAACGGCCGATCATGCCGGGTTGTGGACAGATTCCCGGTACTTCCTGCAGGCGGAAGCAGAACTGGCAGGCAGCGAATTTGTTCTGCATCGCCTGAAAGTCCCACACATGCCGGAGCATGTCGATTGGCTTCTTGAAACGCTTCCGATGGGAAGTACAGTGGGGTGCGACGGCAGTGTTTTTTCCGTTTCTCAGATCCAGTATCTGGCCCGGCAGTTGGATGCGAAAGGCATCCATTTAACTCATCAGGAAGGCTTGGTGGGCAGGATATGGGAAGAACGCCCTTTGCTACCTCGCAATGAAGCATTTGAACTGGAGGTAGCCTACGCCGGGCAGAGCCGGGCTGATAAGCTGGCGCTCATTCGACAAGGGATGAATGGGCAGCCTTACTATTTGGTGGCCACGCTCGACGACATTGCCTGGACTCTTAATATCCGGGGTTCCGATGTGGAATACAACCCGGTTTGCATTAGCTACCTGATGATCGGGCAGAAAAAAGCCCATTGGTTCGTACATGAACAGAAGGTAACACCCAGCCTGCGGAATACCCTGGAACAGGATGGGGTTCAAATACATTCCTATGAAGTTATCGAGAGCTTCCTGGAAAGCATTGCTGGCTTACAACCTGTATTGTATGACCCGGCCAGCACCAGTATCCGGCTATATGAACTGCTGGGCGAGGAGCAATGGAAAAAGAGTAAAAACCTGATCCGGCCGCTTAAGGCCATCAAAAATGAAACGGAGATCCGGCACATTCGGCAGGCGATGCGCAAGGATGGGGTCGCGCTGCTTCGCTTATACCGTTGGTTGGAAGCAGAGCTGCAACACCGAACGGTAACCGAGTATGAACTGGCGCAAAAGCTGGCGGCCTTTCGCCAGGTGCAGGGCAACTATTTTGGGGAGAGCTTTGCAGCGATCGTGGGCTATGGTGCAAATGGTGCAATCGTCCATTATAAACCGGAAGCTGATACGAGCGCGGAAATCCACCCGGAGGGTATCTTACTGCTCGATTCCGGGGGGCAATACCTGGAAGGCACAACCGATATCACCCGTACCACTGCTCTGAGTGAACCAACCGACGAGCAACGGCGGCATTACACGCTGGTGCTCAAGGGCAATATTGGCTTGTCGCGAGCGGTTTTTCCAGAAGGCACTTCCGGCGTACAGCTCGATATACTGGCGCGTTTGCACCTCTGGCGCGCGGGGCTCAACTACGGCCACGGCACCGGCCATGGGGTGGGCTTTTTTCTCAATGTGCATGAACCTCCGCAAGGGTTTACTCCCAATCCTAAAGGCGAACGGGGCGAAACGCCTTTCCAGCCGGGGATGCTTACCTCCAATGAACCGGGCTTCTATAAAACCGGCGCATATGGTATCCGAATCGAAAATCTTGAACTTTGCATAGAGGGGCCCACTACTGATGACGGCCGCTTCTTCCGCTTCGAGCCAGTGACGCTCTTCCCAATTGACCTGAAACTGGCCGAACCGGCCATGCTTACGGAAGAAGAACGGGAATGGCTCAACGATTATCACCAAAAGGTGTTTCAAGAATTGGCGCCTATGCTTACGGAAGAAGAACGGAAATGGCTTGAAACACGTTGCCAGGCTATTTAGGAGGTAGGAGGTGCGATTCTTGTCCGGATGCGATAGCAGACGGGTACGATTTGGGAAGGATTTTTCTTCATTGATGGCAGTATTCTATTGTTAGCTTGTTTGTAATAATATGATTTCAGTAAATACAAAAAAAGATATCCGGCAGCTCAGCCAGGCTGAATTGGAGGAAGTGTTCAAAGAGCTGGGTGAACCGAAATTTCGCGCCCGGCAGGTGTATGAATGGCTCTGGAAAAAGAGTGCATTTTCCTTTGATGCTATGACCAATCTGTCGAAGCAATTGCGGCAGCATCTTAGCGAGCATTTTGCCATCAACGCCATTGCGATCGACAAGGTGCAGCACAGCCTCGATGGAACCATCAAGAGCCGGTTTCGCCTTTATGATGGCCACCTGATCGAATCGGTGCTCATTCCGGTGCCGGACGAGAACCGCTTTACGGCCTGCGTCTCTTCCCAGGTAGGCTGTAGCCTCAGCTGTACTTTCTGTGCGACAGGCCGCATGAAGCGCATACGCAACCTCGATGCTGCCGAAATTTACGACCAGGTAGTGCTGGTCAATCAGCAATCTATAGAGGTATTTGGCCACCCGCTGACCAATATTGTCTATATGGGAATGGGCGAACCCTTACTGGCGTATAGCAATGTTCTGAAGAGCATTGAACATTTGACCTCCCCCGAAGGCCTGAATATGTCGCCCAGGCGCATTACGGTCAGCACTGCCGGCATCGCAAAAATGATCCGTAAGCTGGCCGACGATCAGTCTAAAGTCAACCTTGCCCTATCGCTGCATGCAGCCGATGATGAAAAGCGCAACCAGATCATGCCCATCAATGAGCAGAACAATCTGGAGGTATTGATGGACGCTCTTGAATACTTTTACCGGCAAACGAAAAACCGGCTCAGTTTCGAGTATATCGCTTTCCAGAACTTCAACGATAGCCTGGCGGATGCTGCCAATCTGGCCCGGCTCTGCAAGCGGTTTCCGGTGCGCGTCAATATCATCGAATACAACCCCATTGACGGAGCTCCCTTCCTGAAATCGAGTGAAAATCGTATCGACGACTTCGCAAGTTACCTGCGCAATCATGGTGTGATGGTGACGGTTCGCCGAAGTAGGGGCAAGGATATCGATGCGGCTTGCGGGCAATTGGCCAATAAAGAGTGAGGCCTCGCCAACTGAATTTACAGCACTTCCATTAATGTCCGGAAGGCTACATATTGGTTTTGGTAGCGTTCACTGTGTTGCTGCTGGAGCTGCTTGGCGTGTTTGCTTTGATATTCCCGAAAAACATCAAGACTGGGGCAGAAGTATTGGATGGCGAAGGTGACGCCTTCTGATTCGTCTTCACCTAAGATATGTAGCAGCCGGTATTCCTCAAACAGGCCGGTTGCCATAACATCCGGAATATGTACGGTTTTCATCCATTGAAGCCAATCCTGGTGCAAATCCGTTGCTATTTTGATGGTAACATTATACAGGATCATCCTTCAATTCTTTTGATCTGGGCCCCCAGCGCACGCAAGCGTTCATCTATTTTCTGGTAGCCGCGGTCAATCTGGTGGATGTTATGGATAACGCTGCGGCCTTTGGCGGAAAGGGCGGCGATCAGCAGCGCAACCCCGGCGCGGATATCCGGAGAAGTCATTTCAATGCCGCGAAGCTGATACCGGCGCCCCAACCCGATAACAGTAGCCCGGTGGGGGTCGCACAATATGATCTGGGCGCCCATATCGATGAGCTTATCGACAAAAAACAACCGGCTTTCGAACATCTTCTGGTGCACCAGTACGCTGCCCTTGGCCTGGGTAGCCAGCACCAGTATAATACTCATCAGGTCGGGGGTAAAGCCCGGCCAGGGGGCATCGTAAATAGTCATGATGGACCCGTCGATGAAGGTTTGTATCTCGTATTCTTCCTGGCGTGGTATAAATAGGCTATCGCCCCGGAATTCCATAATGATTCCCATCCGTTCGAAAACATGGGGAATAATGCCCAGGTTTTCAGCCTTCGCCTCCCGGATAGTGATTTCGGACTGAGTCATGGCGGCCATTCCGATGAAACTACCCACCTCAATCATATCAGGAAGTAAGCGGTGTTCCGTTCCTCCGAGCCGGCCTACCCCTTCAATGGTGAGGAGGTTAGAGCCGATGCCCTCGATCCTGGCGCCCATGCGAACCAACATACGGCATAGCTGCTGAACGTAGGGTTCACAAGCGGCATTATAGATATGCGTACTACCTTCCGCCAAAACAGCTGCCATGACTACATTCGCCGTACCGGTCACGGATATCTCGTCCATCAGCAGGAAGGTTCCTTTCAAACGGCTTGCTTCCACATTGTACTGGCTAAGAACCGGGTCGTAAGTGAAGGTAGCACCCAGCTTTTCCAACCCAATAAAATGGGTATCGAGACGGCGGCGGCCGATCTTATCCCCGCCCGGTTTGGGCAGGAAAGCACGCCCATAACGGGCCAGCAGGGGCGCCACCAGCATGACGGAACCCCGGATGCGGCTGGCATTCTGCCGAAAATCCTGGGATTGAAAAAAATCCAATCGGACTTCCTGTGCCTGAAAACGGTAGGAGTCCTCGGAAAGCCGTTCAACGATTACCCCCAGGCCTTCCAGAAGCTGGATTAGCCGTTGCACATCCAGGATATCTGGAATATTGGAGATCGTAACGGCCTCTTCGGTGAGAAGGGTAGCGCAGAGAACCTGTAACGCTTCATTTTTGGCGCCTTGAGGCGTAATTTCCCCCCGGAGGGATGCGCCACCAATTACTTCAAATGCGTCGAGCGACATTCCTGATTATTTCTTGCGACGATAGGTGCGTGGCGGCCGCTGCTGTTGTTTGTCTCTGTCTCTGCCACCAGGGCCGTTGCCATTGGGCCCTCCGGGGCGTTTGCCGCCACTCATATTGGGGCGGCGGCGGTCCGTCCTGGACAGGTTGTCAATAGCGGTGTCTTCATGGAGCGTTAGCAGTCCGTTGGAGAGGGACTCCAGGTCGCCCTTGATGACGTCGTCGCTGACGTAATGTTCCCGGTTCCAGGTTTTGTAGGCCAGCTTCATGTAGGATGCGATGACATTGACAAAGCCGTCGCGTTTAGGCCCGAGCGGCATGGAAAGTGCTTTCTTAATGAGCACCTGAATATTGTGGCCATAGTGGCGAAACCGCGCTTCCGTAACCGGGTAAGCGATTTTTTCCGGATGTTTGCGGGCATCTTCCGGTTTGGGGATTTCACCAAAAGGCGGGACGACATCAAGTTCATAATTGGCAATTCGGAAGACGTGCTTCCACAGCTTCTCGCGATAATCTTCCAGGTTGCGGTTTTGAGGGTGCATCTGCATCATCATATCCACCACTTTTTCAATAAAGTGCTGGCGCATCTTGGGATTTTCGATTGTTTTGGCGTATTGGACCAACTTTTGGACATTGCGGCCGTATTCCGGAATGATCACGTCTTCTCTGTCCGAGTTATATTCCATTCCTTGATTAATAGGATCACTCATATTTAAAAGTTTACTTATTCTACAGTAACTGATTTGGCTAGGTTTCGGGGCTGGTCTACATTGCAGCCCCGCATCACAGCGATGTGATAAGAGAGCAATTGCAGGGGGATTACCGAGAGGAGCGGAGTTAGCGGCTCTTCCGTATCCGGGATGCGGATAGTATAGTCTGCCATCTCGCTGATGACCTCGTCTCCTTCTGTCACCACTGCGATGACCACGCCTTTTCTGGCTTTTACTTCCTGGATGTTGCTGGCTATCTTGTCGTAAGCGCTCTTGTTTGTTGCAATTACAACGACGGGCATTCGCTCATCAATGAGTGCGATCGGGCCGTGTTTCATTTCAGCGGCGGGATAGCCTTCGGCGTGAATGTATGAAATTTCCTTTAACTTGAGCGCTCCCTCCAATGCTACAGGAAAGTTATACCCTCTGCCCAGATAGAGGGCGTTGTGCCGGTCTTTAATTTCCCCTGCAATATACTTAATCTCTTCATCGTATTCCAATACCTTTTTCACTTTAGCGGGGATATTGGCCAATTCGGCAATCAACTTTTGGTAATAGGCGCTGGATATGGTGCCCCGGCGATGCGCCAGGATGAGGGCCAGCATTGTGAGCAGGCAAGTTTGTCCGGTAAAGGCCTTCGTAGAGGCTACTCCGATCTCCGGGCCGGCGTGGATGTAGGCGCCGGCGTCGGTGAGCCGGGCGATAGACGACCCCACTACATTAACGATACCGTAGATCATGGCGCCCTTTTCTTTTGCCAATTCCAATGCAGCCATCGTGTCAGCCGTTTCACCGGATTGGGAAATGGCGATGACCACGTCTTCTTTGGTGATGATGGGGTTGCGATAGCGCAATTCGGAGGCGTATTCCACTTCCACCGGAATGCGCGCCAGGTCTTCGATCAGATATTCCCCTATGAGGCCCGAATGCCAGGAGGTGCCACAGGCAGCTACAATGATCCGTTTGGCATCGCAAATGCGGCCGATATGGTCAGATAGCCCTCCCAGCCGTACCCAGCCTTCGTCAACATTGATCCGCCCCCGCATGCTGTCTCCGATTGTGGTGGGCTGTTCATAGATCTCTTTGAGCATGAAATAGTCATACCCCCCTTTTTCAAGGCTTTCGAGTTCCAGGTCCAGTTCCTGTACAAAAGGGGTTTGTATTTCATTATGGATAGTCTTGAGTTGGAGCCCCCCTTTAATGGATACCACAGCGATCTCCTCATCGTTGAGGTAGACCACTTTTCGGGTGTGTTCAATAATAGGCGTGGCGTCAGAAGCAAGAAAGTATTCCTGAGCGCCTATGCCAATAACGAGTGGGCTGGCTTTTCGGGCTGCCACCAGTTTGTGTGGCTCTTCCCGGTCGATTACTACGATGGCATAGGCCCCAATGACCCGTCTAAGCGCAATCCGGACAGCTTCTTCCAGGGGAAGCTGATCTCGCTTTTGGACCTCTTCGATGAGGTGTACCAATACTTCAGTATCAGTTTCACTTTTAAATTGATGGCCTTCTTTTTCAAGGGCTGTTTTCAATAAAGCATAATTTTCTATGATCCCGTTATGGACGAGCGCCAGCCGGCCATTGCCGGAAAGATGGGGGTGGGCGTTAATGTCATCTGGTGCGCCGTGGGTGGCCCAGCGCGTATGGCCAATGCCAGTGTTTCCATTAATGGAAGCATCTTTTACAAACGCTTCCAGTTCCTGAACTTTGCCTTTCTTTTTAAAAGCTTTCAATTCGCCATTAAGAAGGGCGATTCCGGAGCTGTCATACCCCCGGTATTCCAGCCGCTTCAGTCCTTTGATGAGGATCGGGTAGGCCTCTTGTTTTCCTAGATACGCAACGATGCCACACATGATTTTTTAGGTGTTTTATTGAGACAAATAGATTATGATAGCATATGTGTTGGCCGGGCCGAGCGTTTATAAACGGGTATAGGCCAGCTTTAGCTTTATCGAATATTGGGAGTGTTTTGCTCCGTATAAGGCTACCCGGGAAGCTGTTTCTGCTTTTCGGAATGGCGTGATATAAAAAGTATTGCCGAGGACACCGTCAATGACATTCTGAAAATGCGCCGTCAGGTTCATTCGGTATACGGCCGGGCTGCCATTGCTGCCTTCGAACGGTATACCCCCAAATACTTCCGGTAGCGATAACCGCCGCGACAGGATGATCTCAATATCATCGATAGCTACCACTTCCCCTTCGCTATTGGGCGCTGTCAGGATTAGTTGCTCCGTTGGCAAATAGGCCAATGGTTCATCACCTTCCAAAGAAGCTATGTAAAACTCCAGCTCTGCTTTGTTAATGACCACTCCCTTCAGGTTTTGCACATTCGGTATTTCAAGCTTGATATCCAGTCCAGACATGCCCTGTACGAAAACCAGGCTGTCTCCTTTGGCCGGGTTATCGATAAAGGGCGCTGTCCGGGATTCGCTGTAGTCGTGCTCAAATTGTGTGAAGCGAACGGTAGGAGTGGGGTCAAAATCATAGAGGAAACGGCGTGCGGCGCCGGTAGAATCCCGATAGAATAAGTAAACGCCCGCCCGGGTGGAAGCCAGGTCGAATCCCAGCATGCCGGCGTTATCTGTTCCTGGATGTAGTTTTAAGCCTTTGAAAGCATTAAAAAACAGGCTGTCACTCTGGTAAATGGAGCTATCCAGCGCAATTAGTTCTTCTGCAAGAGAAAGATTGAGTGGAACTCGGAAAAAGGCGAAATTCAGGGTGTCCGGTTCGGCGCCATTGTAGTCAATAAATTCCAGGCTGTCGAGGCTGGGCGTGGCCGTAATACTACCAAGAGGCATCGGATCGACAGGGACATCTTGGTTGGAGAAGTATTCTTCATTCTCGTTCAAGGCTTCGGCCAGCCGGAAAACTTCCATATCAAAAGGCTGATTGATCGTGCCGTATGTTCCGTCTGAATAGTAGGGGAGAATAAGTACGATGGAATCGAGCGTGATATTTTTGAAATTTGGAGTTCGGCTCTCCGGGTAGACCTGTGCGAAGATGCTGGCGGTAGTTTTTCCGAAAACAGGGTCGTTAAAGGCGCCGAACAGGAAGTTGTTTAACTGGCTGGACAAAAATGGCGAATAGGTTCGGATGGAATCATTGGTAATGGTGGTGGCCCGGATAGTCAGGGTATCATTGAATCCCACATCTGCCTTGTCCTGATCCAATAAGCTCCCACCAACGATGGTTGGGTCAGTGCAGGCTGCCAGGAGCAGCACAACGGCCAAGGAGGAAATAACATCGGATAATTTCATAAATTTTTGGTTAGTTTTTTCCATTAGTTGAGTAAAACCCCGCAATAATAGTACATCCTGGGGCGGTTTCCCAGAGGAAAGTCCGTCCGGAAAAAATAAAATACAAAGCGTCACACGAGCGATTATTGGGCGCTGGTGCGTTGCATTTTTCAAACCAATGGGTAGGGAAAGTGCTCCGGCCCGCTATTGGGGGGTGTTTAGCCAGCGGGCCGGGGCATTGGCCAGCAGCAATCTTTTGCTGCCGGTGGGTTGAGTGATGAACAGGTGCGGCTAGCGCAGCCTGCTGATCAGAATTGACTATTTATTTTCCCTCTTCAACTTCCTCTGCGGAAAGCATATTGTAAAACTCGAGATATTGGTCGAGGTTTTCTTCCTCGTCACTCTGGTACTCCAGCACGGGCTTGTCGGCTGCCGCCAGGAATTTCTTAACGGATTCGCCCACGGCTTCACTGCCCAGCACGACGGCATCCGCGTAAGTGATGGCGCCCTTGTGCAAGGTGACACCGGCGCCATTCTGATAAGCGTCGAGGTCCTCTTTCGTCAGGTTATTGATGGACGCCTTGGCAATGAACTGGTCATTGAAGGCTTTTTCCATGGGGTTGTTGTCATAGACGGAGTAGACCACCTTAGCGTGCTGGAAGAGTGGCTCACTCTTGTAGGCCGTTTTCAAATACAGAGGAATAAGGCTCGTCATCCATCCATGACAGTGGATAATATCAGGAGGCCAGCCAAACTTTTTAACAGTTTCAATCACCCCTTTGCAGAAAAAGACCATGCGGTCGGGGTTGTCGTCAAATGGTTCGCCTTCCTCATCCTTGAAAATCTGCTTGCGCTTGAAGAAGTCTTCATTATCCAGAAAATAGACCTGCATACGGGCTTCCGGTAAAGAAGCAACTTTGATGATCAGCGGGTAATCATCATCATCGACAATAATGTTCATACCGGAAAGGCGCACTACTTCGTGCAGGCGGTGCCTGCGTTCGTTAATAGTACCGAAACGGGGCATCAAAACCCGTATTTCCATGCCACTTTCCTGGATATGTTGGGGAAGCTTTCTTGCTATTTTGGCTATTTCGGAGAGCGAAGTATAAGGATGCATTTCCTGCGTTACGATCAGCACTTTCTTTTTACTCATAGACCATAAGTATTTAAAGGAACAACTTTCAACTCCACAGGATGGAGCATATAAGAATGCAAATTTAGCAAAAAATCATTGATTTTCCTGTATCTATGCCCAACTTAATACTCTGTTAACAAAAACGCCTATATTCGTATACAGTTTTGCAAAACGTGCCAATTCGAGATGTATCTCTTCAAAAATGTGAGTGGCCTCCGGGCGTTTCTGGAGCCTTTCCGGACTAAAAACCGCGCCATCGGATTTGTTCCTACGATGGGAGCCTTGCACGAAGGGCATCTTTCCCTGATAAGGGAATCGCTTGCCGCCACCCATTGCACCGTGTGCAGCATCTTCGTCAACCCCACTCAGTTCAATCAGCAAGCCGACCTCGAGCAATACCCCCGCACACCAGCTAAAGACCTTCAAATGCTCTACGAGGTTGGTTGCCAGGCGGTTTTTATGCCTACCGTTGAAGCTATTTACCCCCCTGGGCTGGATACCTCCGTAGCGGTCGACTTCGGCCAATTGGCGGAGGGCATGGAAGGCCGCTTCCGGCCGGGCCATTTTCAGGGGGTGGCGCAAGTCGTCAAACGTTTGCTGGATATTGTGCAACCTTCCCACTTGTATATGGGCCAGAAAGACTACCAACAATGTTTTCTCGTTCGGCATATGGCCCAGGCGCTCGCCTTGCCGGTGGAGGTGGTGATGTCCCCTACTGTTCGGGAAGCGAACGGTTTGGCAATGAGCTCCCGCAACGCACGCCTGAACCCTGAACAGCGCAAGCAGGCTGCTATCATTTACAAAACACTGCAGGACGCCGGCGCCTGGATCAAACAAGGCCTCCCCCCGGCGGAAGTGCAGGAAAAGGCCTTACAGCAATTGACTATTCCCGGATTCCGCCCGGAATACTTCGAGATTATCAATGGCCAAACCCTGCAACAACTGAACGAGGCCCAACCCGATAGGATGGTGGTAGCGTGTACGGCCGTATGGGCCGGGGAAGTGCGCCTGATCGATAACCTCATCCTTCAAACCGGCTCCTAAATCCACCCCGTTTCAAAATTTTGGAAAACCCCACCCAAGCCCTACCTTTGCGCCCTGCAACAGCAAACACTCTTAGCCCTATTACTTGGCCGCCCTGTCTGCAAAATGAAAAAGCTGGACAACTTTCCATAATATTGTTTTGTTTGTATGGGGTGGGTAAAAGCACTTTGGTACAATTTGCCCTTATCCTAAAACATTGCAGAATATTATATTTTTTTCGCGCTATGATGATCCAACGGTTTAAATCCAAGATACACCGCGTAAAGGTGACGCAGGCCGACCTGAATTACGTGGGCAGCATTACGATTGACGAAGGCCTCATGGAAGCGGCCAACCTCATTGAAGGGGAAAAGGTGCAGATCGTCAACAACAATAATGGCGAACGGCTGGAAACCTACGTCATCCCCGGAGAACGGGGTTCTGGCGTCATTTGCCTCAACGGCGCAGCCGCCCGCCGCGCTCAGGTGGGCGATATCATTATTATCATTTCCTACGCCTGGATGGATTTCGAAGAAGCAAAATCGTTTAAACCCAGTGTGGTCTTCCCGGATGAAAATAACCGGTTAGTAAATAGCTGAATGTCCGGCCGGGACTGCTCCTGCTCTACTTCTACCTCTCAAACCGCCCCGGGTTAGCTTCCCACAACAACTGAAAAACCTTTTCATACACATCTTCGGCATTAGGCTTGGAATAATAATCGCCATCCGAGCCATAGGGTGGGCGGTGTGGCTGGGCGCATATAGTGACGGGCGGAGAATCAAGCCATTGGTAGCCGCCTTGTTCCTCCAATACCTGTTGCATCATGTAGGCGGAGGCCCCGCCGGGCAGGTCTTCGTCCAGGAAAATGATCCGGTTGGTCTTTTTAAGGGATTGAACGATGCGGTGTTTGAGGTCAAAGGGCAGCAGTGTCTGGACATCGATTAGTTCTACTGAAATACCATCCGCTTCCAACAAGCGAATGGCTTCCTGAGCGATTCGCACACAGGAGCCATAGGTGAGCAAAGTGACATCGGCCCCTTCCTGCAACACTTCGGGCATACCTAATGGTACGGTGAAAGTATCGATATTGTCCGGTAGGCGTTCCTTGAGGCGGTAGCCGTTGAGGCATTCGATAAGCACGGCGGGGTCGTCGGATTGAAGTAAGGTGTTATACATGCCGGCGGCCTGCACCATGTTTCGGGGGGTGAGGATGTACATGCCCTGCAAGGCGCCCAATAGCACGCCCATAGGGGATCCCGAGTGCCAGATACCCTCCAGCCGATGCCCCCGGGTACGAATGATAGCCGGGGCGGCCTGAATGCTGTTGCTTCGGTAGCGCAGCGTAGCCAGGTCGTCGGAAAGTGGCGAAAGGGCGTAGATGAGGTAGTCCAGGTACTGGATTTCGGCGATAGGGCGCAAGCCGCGCATGGCCATGCC
Organism: Lewinellaceae bacterium; assembly: GCA_020636215.1. Lineage (GTDB taxonomy): Bacteria > Bacteroidota > Bacteroidia > Chitinophagales > Saprospiraceae > JACJYE01. The sequence continues at coordinate 144,581 of JACJYG010000008.1, read as the reverse complement.
GATAGCGTAGCCCACGATAGTCCATTCCCGGATGCCGGTGTCGAATATGCGATGCGCACCGTGTTTGTCCTGTAGCCCGGCAAAGCCCTGGTTGACATCGCCGATCTTACCGACGTCTTCCCCAAATGCAATAATTTCGGGCTGCTTTCTCAGTGCTTTATCGAAAAAGGTATTGAGTATTTCATAACCATTCACAAGGGGGGAGCTCTCCGAATATCGGGCAGAAATGACGGGAATCCGAAGAGCGGAACGGGGCGTTTCACTAAACAGGTGGCTGCGATAGCGTCGGTGCATGGTATCGTCCACCTGCTTTAGAAAGGATTCCAGTTGGCGGCGGGCAGCCATGTCTTCACCGCGGGTGGCGAACAGCAACCTCCGGATGCAGCGCACGATATCCGACCGCACCGGGTTGAGCAGCGATTTGAACTCGTGCTGTATTGTTTGCACCCGCTCCTGGTCCCGGGCCTGGGCGGCGACGTCACTGAAGAGCGCCTTCAATTCTTTCCAGGTTTGAAGGATCGGTTGGGTGAATGCCTTCCAGGCGCGGTCGCGGGCAGCCTTGGCCTGTTTTCGGGCTTTGGCTTCCAGGGTTTGAAGTTCTTCCTCGGTGGCGATGCCGTTGTGGAGGATCCATTCCTGGAATTTTGCATTACAATCGTGAGCGGCTTCCCATTCCAATCGTTCTTTGGATTTATAGCGTTCGTGCGAACCTGAAGTGGAATGCCCCTGAGGTTGGGTCAGTTCGTCGACATGGAACAGTATTGGGCGGTGGCTGCGGCGGGCAGTTGCCACGCCCTGGCGGTAGGTCTCGCAAAGCGCCGGATAATCCCACCCTCTGACGTGATAGATATCGATGCCGTTGGTATCGGCTTCGGCCCGGAGGCCTTCCATGGCCTGGGAGATGCTGTCTTTGGTAGTTTGTTGCTCGCGGGATACGGAGATGCCGTAGCCATCATCAACGACCGTCATTACCAGGGGGACCTGCTGTACGCCGGCGGCGTTGGCCACTTCCCAAAAGGCCCCTTCCGAGGTGCTGGCGTCGCCGATATTGCAAAACACGACTTCATTTCCGCTATTGGAAAAGGGGGTGTCCTTAAGTTGGGGGGATTCCCGGTATTTCTTGGAGGCCATGGCCAGCCCAATGCCGCGGGCCATTTGCCCGCCGGTAGTCGATATATCGGAGGAGAGGTTGTAATGCTCCCGGTGGTTGAGCCAGTTGCCCTGCTCGTCGATCAGCGGCGTGGCGTGGTGGTTGTTCATCTGCCGGCCGCCGGAGAAGGGGTCGTTATCGGCATCGGCGTAGAGTTGGGCGAAAAGGTCTTCCGGAGTACAAAGGCCGAGAGCCAAAACCAGCGTATGGCCGCGGTAATAATCAGCGCGGAAGTCTCCCTTTTGGAAAACCTTGGCCATGGCGATCTGAAAAAGTTCTTTGCCGTCATCGGAAACGCCGAATTTGGCCTTGCCGGTGAGCACTTCCCGGCGGATCAGCAAACTGACTTCCCGGCTGAGGGCGCAGAGGAAATAATCGTTGAGCACCTCCTCGCTGCTGAAGGCCCTGGGGGATGGGGTATACACTTCTTTTTCCAATTGGCAGTGTCCGATTTGGTGAGCAATTACCTGCAAATATACAATTACCTGCTGAGCCTTCGGTTTTTCTCCTGCCCCAAGCCTGCTCAAAATGCTTTTTATCTACGATTTCAAAGGTGTCTATCCGTTTTTCCACTTGCTGCTAATACCCGGTCAAACCACTTGTTTTTCTATGTCAGCCGCATCCTTTTTAATTTGATATATGCAAATGCATGGAATAAAGAAAAATGTTTTAACTTTGGCTTAACACAGGGTTGAAATTGAAACCTTGTGATACCCACCCGGCTAAAGCGTGTATTGGCGAGAATACCCTTTGCCAAAATTTCATTGTAAGCAATCAAAAAATATTAATTCCTTGCCCTAAGGGGCTTTTTCTATTCATCCCCCTGGGAATGCGCACTCAATATGTTTTGAAAATGGATTAGTATGAAAAACGGAGAGGGAGTTGCCTTACCAGAAGGCGCTCCCTCAAATTTTTTCCAGAAAGATCGGCGCCATGGGCCCCAATTGAGCAGTGGCCTCCGCTGTATCCAGGGTATAGCCGAGAATAAAGCCCCCACCTCCTGCACCACAAAGCTTTAGAGCATAAGCCTTCGACTTCAACCCATTTTCCCATACTCCAATATGTTCCTTGGGGATCATTTCCCGGAAATGCGCTAACTGCAGGGTGGATATCTGGGTAGTTGCAGCCTGCAGGCCACGGCTATCTGCGGCCAGGTAGCTATCAATAGCGGCTTGTGTGGCGGGCAATAGCTCCGATCGGATAGCGCTTGCATAGGCTTCCGTACCACATTTTTTCAGGAACAGTTCCACCAAAGGGCCGGTCTTGCGGCTGATGCCGGTATCCAGTAGGAAAAACTGGCCTTCCTTCCGGCGTTTAGCGGCCGGGCTTAGCCGATGATGGGCATGGCCGTCCGGAAATAACAACACGGCCTGGCCGAGGTAACAGATTAACGGGTCAGTACCCGAACTGGAGCCATGAAAAAAGCCCTCCAATTGGGCCAGTTGCTGCTTGAGCAGTACGTAATGGTTCTCCTCCTCCCTGGCAATAGGATTGACGGCAAAGCGCTCGTAAACAGCTGCACAGAGCGCACCCGAACTGCCCGCGCCGTATCCCACGGGGATATCAGACTCGAAAAATAAACCCTTGTTCACTTCCCGCTCAAAAGCGGCAAGCTGGAGTTCGGTGAGCAGCCCCTCTTTTCTGGCTAGTTTCTGAAGATAGGAAAGGAAATTCTCCAGGTTCAGGTGTGCAGGGATAGCGCCCGATGTGTAGGCCCAGCGGCCTTCATAGTGCGGCAGGGGCAGCGCCAACGCTTGAGAACCTTTAAGGATGGTATGCTCGCCGAAAAGAAGGAGTTTGCCGTGATAGGACTGCATGGGCTGCGGATTTGGATCAGAAAGATAGTAGAAAAACAGGAATTAAACGGCGGCCCTGCTGGTTTTAGCCAGCCAGGCATCGCTTTTCCAATCAAACATTACAGGCTTTCTTTCTCTTCTCAAAACTTCTTATATTCAGAAGGCAGCAGCCTCGGCACTTCCTCCAGAAAATGATCCCGCCATTTGGCCCGGCATAGGAGGTAGCCGCGATTGCCTCGGGGTGGCTCCTGGCCAAATTCTACCGGGCTTCCATCGAGGTAGCAATGGGAAAATCCCAGTTCTTCTACAATAACCTTTTCCCCGGCGAGATCCCAAATGGGAATGTGGGGCGAAAGGAAAATATTGACATCCAGCTTTCCCTGCGACATGAGCAGGGTGCGGTTGGCGGTAGTCCGGATGATGCGGTTGTCTCCGACCCCCAATTCCCGGAACAGCCGCATATACTTTTCGCCGGTGTACCGTGAAGGATGAGCGTAGGTGAGTTCGTGGAAAGCTTTGTCGGAAATGGTTTTCAGAGCCCGCCCCTCTCCCTGGTGTTCCACAAAGGCGCCCTCCCCCTTAATGGCGTAGAGCAAGGTGTCGTTCCAGGGATAATATACCAGTCCGATCACCAAACCCTCGGAAGGGTCGTAGAAGGCCGACTGATGGGAAAAGCCCTTCTTTCGCTCAATGAAATAACTGGTGCCATCCAATTCATCGATGATGAAATAGGGCTTGCCCTTTATGATTTCCTTGTTGGGCGATTCTTCGCTATGCAGGCCAATATCCGGGAAACGCCGGGCTACCTGCTCCTGTGCAATTTTGGAGATGGCCAGGTCCACATCGGTCACTTTCGAGCGGTCGGGCTTGGTATATATCTGGTAATCGCCATTATAATGTTCCGTCATAATGTTGCCGGCTTCCCATGCCATTGATCGCATGAAGTCAAGAATACTCTGCCTGTCCATGGTGGTCGATATTTTTTTGAAAATACAGTTGCCGGTTAGTCAAATCAAAAGCGCACAGATGATTGAGGTACATATTGCCAAACACGCAACCGGCGTCGATATCTATGACAGGGAAATCGTCCAGATGGTTCAGTTGGTGTTGGATCATGGGCCGGAACAAAGGGGTATGGCCGTGGACAATGATGCGCCCGTTTAGCCAGCTTTTGTCCAGATTACCATACCAGTCGCGGATCCAAAGCATTGCATTTTTCCCTTCCATTGGGTTGGGAAGGCGAAAATCCAGGCCGGCGTGAACGAGAAAGTAAGCATCCGTTTCAAAATAGTAGGGGAGGTGTTCCAGGAAATCCAGGTATTTGGAAGGGATGCAATCCGGCGGGGCTTCCGGGTCCAGGCCAAAGCTGCGCATGGTCATATCTCCACCATTATGGAGCCAGGTGAGCCATGGCGTGAGTTGCTCCTGCCTGGCATGAAGCAAAAGTTCCTCGTGATTGCCGCGCAGGCAATGAACCTGGTAGCCAGCTGCCTGTAGCGCCCATATTTTGTCGATAACCTCCTTACTATGCGCCCCCCGGTCTATATAATCGCCCAATAGATAAAGCTCATCAACCGCGGTTAACTTTACAATATCCAACAGAGCCTCGAAGGTTTTGATGCAGCCGTGAATGTCGGAAATGGCTATCTGCCTCATCCTTCAATCGGTTTTATTGATCAACACGGCCCACTTCTGGATTTTTTCGGACGCTGCCTTTTCCGGTTTTTTGTTAAAAATGTCATCCCTTGCCATAAAACATTTACTTTTATTCCTCCCACAAGCTCGCAAAAAATACGCTCAGGGGCAAACCTTGAGTAGAAAACCTTACCCTTACTTTCTTGAACCTCGCGCCGCTCCAATTGTTAGCATGACACTAAGCGTTAATAAGCTATGATAGATATTCAACTGCTTCACACGCCCCTACTGCCACAGAACTGCATCGACTTCGTTGCAAGCCCCAGCGCCGGAGGGATCGATGTGTTCATCGGTACGGTGCGGAACCATACCCAAGAAAAATCCGTAGTGCGCCTGGAATTCGAAGCCTATGAACCTATGGCCGTTTCCGAAATGCGCAAGATCGCAGAACAGGTGAAGCAACGCTGGCCGGCGGAGAAGGTATCCTTCCACCATCGCATCGGAGTGCTGGAGCCAGGAGAAATTGCCGTCATCATTGCCGTTTCCACGCCGCATCGGCAGGCCTCTTTCGAAGCTTGCCAGTACGCTATTGACACCCTGAAACAAACGGTGCCCATCTGGAAAAAGGAAATTTTTGAAGACGGAGCGGTTTGGGTGGCTGCTCATCCTTAGGGGCTCTAATAATCGAGACTGTTCAAATAAATGTGTCAAATCCCGAGCCTGGGCAGGATAAGCCTTGATTTTATTGAGGTTTCGGGGTGCTTGAACACTCAAATACACAAACACTTGAACACGCTCTAATAATCCCCCTCCTCTTCGGGCAAATCCACGGGCTCCATCAGCCGTCCTACAGGATAGAGGCGGTAAGTTGGTTCGTAGTAAGGTGAGTTTTCATAGATGAAATTGAGCTGCGCCCGTGCTGACTGAGCGAACTTTTCGTCTGCCTGCCGTTTTTGCTCCAGTTTCACCTGTAATTCAGGGTCATCACGCAATAATTCTGCTGCCAGGCCTTCAAATACATAAGCGGAATAATATTCTTTCTGCATCAGGATGCCATCGAAGAAATTCCAGGCGAAGAAAGAATCCGGGGCCTCGGGCTCCAGGGTTTCCACAATGTAGCGATTGGCCGGTTGATCGGTATAAACCACAAAATCTCCTTTCCGGAACAGGCGCCTAAGGTGTTTGGTATTCGTTTTGACGCCGAAGTGCAGGTAGTGCCCCTCATAGGGGGACTCCACCGTCTCATACGCATCGATGTAGTAAAAATCGAGGTCGATTTCTACATCTTCTGTCAGGCGTTTCATCTTCACACCATTCCATTGCAGGCGTTCCACCACCTCTGTATAAGCCTGAGGGATGAGGTAAGCCATCGGCTTTCGTACCCGGGTGGTCGTTTTATAAGTTCGGTAGTAAGGAATATCTTTTTCGTAAGGAGCACTGCGGTCGTAATAAAGCCGGCTGAGGCCGGATACTTCGCTGGGCTTGTATTTTGCTTCGTATCCTTTAAATAGAATTGTATCGGCTTGAGAAGGGTCCAGCGACCATTTAATATTGAATGTGTCTTTGGACAAAGTGTTGTCACGGGCCTGCTGGCGCGCCTGCTGTAGTGCTGCCTGATCTTCCTGCATGGCGCGAATCACACAATCGATAAAGGCGTAAGTGCTGCGCACCCGGTCGGCATAAGGCTTCAACATATGCGTTTCGGGCATGAAGCCGATGGTATTGTGCAAAGCGGCATATCCGGAGGAATAGCGCGGCAGGTCCAGAAAGGCGGCAATCCCCTCGTCAGGAGTTTCCCGGGCGTTGACGTATGGGGTCATTTCCCAACCTGCCGCTTTCATATCCTTATAAAGTCGTGGTAGGAGGCGGCCGTCAAGGTATTCCGAGAGCTGCGGATCCAGTTTATCGCTTTGAGTAGGGATGAGTGTCATGGTGTATTGGTAGTCGGCGCCGTTGGAAGTATGAGTATCGATAAAAACATCGGGTTGCCAACGGGCGAAGGCCTGATTGAAAGCGCGGGCGTTGTGCGAATCACACTTTACAAAGTCGCGGTTGAGGTCGAGGTTTCGGGCGTTGCCGCGAAAGCCATAAGCTTGGGGCCCGTTCTGGTTGGCGCGGCTGAAGCTACCCCGGTTGAGCCCTCCGCCAATGTTGTAGAAGGGCACGACTACAATGATGAGGCGCTCGAGCTGAGCCTGCCGTTCTTTGTCCAGCAGCAGGTCGCGCAGCAGCATCATGCTGGCGTCTACCCCGCAAGGCTCGCCGGGGTGAATGGCATTATTGATGAACAGGATCTGCTTGCCGGCCGCCCGGGCGGAATCCGGATCGAAGGTTTTACTCGTAGATAGAATAAGCAAATGAAGTGGAAGGCCGCTGTCCGTTTGGCCAATTTCCCTCAGCTCAAGTTGCTGTGGAAATTGAGCTGCCAGAGCCTGATAAAAATCTATGGCCTGAAAGTAAGTAGAAGTGGTATTGTTATCCTGTTCGAAAGGCAGGATCAATTTGGATAACTGCGCCATTGTTTCCGTTGGATTGAGGTTCAAAAGCAGGGCTAGTGCGAAGAAGGTAAACCAAGTTTTCATACCGTTTTTTTTGTGAGTATAAAAATGCCCAAAAGATAGAACAGACGGCCCGATTTTTCGGCAGGGTTGGGTGTAACCCCTTATTTTTCGGCAGTTTATGCTAAAAAAATAGTTTAAGGAAAATTTAACGGAGAAAGTATATCGGCAAACGACCTTTGGGCTTTTTACAAGTGTTAAAAGTATTGAAGGCTAGTTATTTATGCTTTCGCTATCTCCATATCCAAAATAAAAAGAAACTATGAAAACCAAAATCCTGACCTTCTGGCTCTTGCTTTCGGTATTGGGTGTTACCAGTCTGCAGGCCCAGTATTTCGGGCGCAATAAAGCCAATTATGAATCCTTCGACTTCAAAGTTTACCAATCTCCCCACTTCGAGATCTATCAATACCTGAATAACCCAGAGCGGCTGGAGGAATTTACCAAAGAAGCCGAACAATGGTACCTTCTACACCAACGCATCCTGGATGACACTATCAAAGGCCGAAATCCTATCGTATTGTACGACGATCACGCAGATTTTCAGCAGACCAACGCCATAATGGGCGCGGTTGGTGTGGGAACCGGGGGGGTAACGGAAGCCCTTAAAAACAGGGTCGTATTGCCCTTTGCTATGTCAAACCAACAGACTAATCACGTGTTGGGCCATGAGTTGGTGCACGCCTTCCAGTACAACCTCATTATCAATGGCGACTCCACATCCCTTCAGAGCCTGGGAAACCTGCCCCTTTGGATGGTAGAAGGCCTGGCGGAATACCTGTCCATTGGCAGCGTCGATGCCCACACTGCCATGTGGATGCGCGATGCCGTATTGAATGACGATGTGCCCAGTCTTAAAGACCTGCAAAATCCCAAATATTTCCCTTATCGCTACGGACAGGCCTTCTGGGCCTTTCTGACCGGGCTGAAGGGGGATGAAATCATCGAACCTTTCTTTGTTGCTACCGCAAAATACGGTTTTGAAATGGCTTGCACCAAGGAGTTGGGCATGAGCAGTAAAAACTTGTCCACGCTCTGGGAACAGGCTCTGAAAAGGCACTTTGGCCAATATCTGAATGCCACAGAAGACCGCCTGGTGGGCAAGGAACTGATCACCAAAGAAAATTCGGGCGAAATCAATATTGCCCCGCAGATCAGCCCCAACGGCCGATACGTGATCTTCCTGTCGGAAAAGGACCTTTTCTCCATCGACCTCTTTCTGGCCGATGCCCGTACCGGTAAGATCATCCGCAAAGAGGCCAGCAGCCGGAAAGGTGGCGATATTGATGATCTCGACTATATCGAATCTGCCGGCTCCTGGTCGCCCGATAGCAAACAATTCGCCTTTACGGCCTTCAGCAAAGGGCGCAATATTCTGGTCATTAATGATGTGGAGTCGGGCAAAACCCTCAAAGAATTACCCATCAAAGGGGTGCAGGCGTTTAGTAACCCCGCCTGGTCGCCCGATGGCAAAACCATTGTGGTGACTGGGTTGGTGGAAGGACAGACGGACCTCTATGCCGTCAATATCCGCACCGGCGCCGTCGAACAACTGACGAACGACGCCAACTCTGAAATGCACCCCCATTGGGCGGTTGATGGCAGCTACCTCGTGTTCTCAACAGACCAGTTGAGCCGCGAGCGAGGCAGAACCAATGGCAAATGGGTGTTCAACCTCGCTAAAATGGACCTTGCCAGCCGTCAGGTAGAAAATATCGATATTTTCCCGGGGGCCGACAACCTCAACCCCGTTTTGGATACGGCCGGCAACATCATATTTCTCTCCAACCGGGATGGCTTCCGCAACCTGTATCAATATGAACCTGCCACTGGAAAAGTTTATCAACTGACCGACCTGCTTACGGGCGTGAGCGGTATTACCCCCTACGCCCCGGCCATCAGCATTGACCGTCGGCGCGATAAATTGTTGTACACTTACTTCTCAAAGAACAAGTACAACATCTACCGGGCCAGCCCTCAGGATTTTCTCCACAAGGAAGTTGACCCCAATGCCGTCGACTTTGCAGCCGCCACCCTGCCACGGGTAAATCCACAAGCCTCTGCCCTCGTCGACCAGCAACTTCGGGAAACCAGCCCTACTGCCGATGTCGCCGACTCCAGTCTTACCATGGTGCCCTACAAGCCAAAATTTCAACTTGATTACATTGGCGGGAGCGCCGGTGTTGGCGTAGGAACCAGCAATACCTTCGGTACACAAACCGGCGTGGCCGGCGGGGTCGATATGTTGTTCAGCGACATGCTTGGCAGCAATCAGGTTTTTGCCAGCCTTGCACTGAATGGAGAAATTACCGACTTTGGGGGAGCCGCTGCCTACATCAATCGGGATAATCGTATCAACTGGGGGGGATCCCTTTCGCATATCCCTTTCCGCAGCTTTACATTTGGTGGTACGGGATTCGAGCCGATTCAGATAGGTGACGGAACCTATCTGTCACTCGCCGATACTTTTTACGTGCAACGCATTTTCGAGGACCGGATCAGCGCTTTTGCCTATTATCCCTTCTCCACTATCCTGCGAGTGGAAGGGAACGCAACCTACAGCCGCTACAGTTCTCGTCTTGACCAGTACGTCAACTATTATGAAACGGATGGGACTTATATCGGCAACCTCATCGGCCAGGAAAAGGAAAAACTGGATAGCCCCAGAGGGTTTAACCTTTGGAATACCGGGGCGGCCCTGGTAGGCGACAAGGCCTCTTTCGGAGTAGTGGGGCCGCTGTCAGGAAGCCGTTTCCGGCTGGGTGTTGATCAGTATTTCGGCGAATACAATTTCACAGCCTTCACTGCCGACTATCGAAAATACGAATTCTTCCGGCCTTTCGGCCTGGCTTTCCGCGCGCTGCACTACGGGCGTTACGGGGCAGGCAGTAATGATCTCTACCCCATGTTTATAGGAAGTTCCTGGTATGTACGGGGTTACAATACCGGTAGCGCCGGCAAATTCCTGGAGAAAAACGGGCGGGACTTTGATGAGTTATTCGGCAGCAAGATCCTGGTGTCGAACTTTGAGGTAAGGATACCCTTCACGGGCCCGGAGCGCTTGGCATTGATTAAATCGGGAGTGTTTTTCACCGAGCTGGCGCTCTTTGCAGATGCCGGTGTCGCCTGGCACTCTTTTGATCAGTTTAACGGTGCGATTTACCGGCTCGACAGCGAAGGCAATCCTATCATAGATCCCACAACAGGGCAGCCATTGGTTGATTATTTCAAGGCCAAGCCCATATTCAGCACGGGGGTATCCATGCGGGTCAACCTGTTTGGCGCTATGATACTGGAACCCTATTATGCCTTCCCCCTTAAAACGGATAAGGGATTGGAACTTGGCCAGGGTACTTTTGGCCTGAATATTATTCCGGCCTGGTAGCGAGTTCAGGGTGTCATGGTTTCACGGTGTTTCATTGAAATGGAAAACGGTGAAACCATGACACCCTATCAGGCTCACTTCCCAATTTGCCTGCGGCTGACTTTTATCATTGAATTCCTGCCTGTCAGATAATATCTTCTCCATGGAAGTTTGCCCTTTCATTGCGCCTTTTTAACCAACCGGTTGGCCATGTGCAGAAGTTGCCTGTTTTCCAAACCAAAAACAGGGCCACCATGAGAACAAAAGTTAGTCCGTTCCAAGGGGGGCAAATGGCGTGTTTGCGGTTGTTTTCCCTTTTAATACTGAGTGTGGGACTCCTCTCCGGGCTATCTGCCCAGCAAAAATTTGCCGAAGCGCATCCGGGCATGGAATTTCGAGTGGTTAGCACCGGGCAGACAACCGGCAATATAGGGGTGCTGTACGCCCATAACGCCACTCTAGATACCATCATTCTGCAAAATGAAGGGGTCATCATTCCGCCGACTGAAGCGTATCAGGGCTACATTGCGACCATAGGTAGTGTTAGGTATGCTGTGCTATCCGCGTCCTTTCAAAATACCTGCCCACAAATTCTCCTTGCTCAAGAATCAGAAAAAATCCTTATTTTCAGGAGGGCAAACAAGCTGCCTTTAGCAGCAATTCATCCGACTAAAAACAACAACCATGGCCAGGTTTGCATGCCTTCTTTTCCTCCAGATGGCGCTTCTTCCGTTGACCCTTTGCAGCCAGCGCTTCAGCGCCGGAGCAGTTTTAGGAATAAATGCCTCCCAGATCGATGGCGACGACCAGTTTGGCTACCGACAGTTTGGAATCGTGGGTGGGCTACAAGGTATTGCTCAACTTTCCAATCGGCTGGATTTCAAGCTCGAGCTATTATACAGCCAACGGGGCGCCCGGGCCGGAGCTAACGAGAAAGAAAAGGCCGACTATTTTGCTAATGTTCGGCTTCAATATGTCGAAACGCCATTTCTGCTGGATTACAAATTGCTGGAAAACTGGGACGGGCACTATTTCCTTCACTTGCAATCGGGGGTCCAATACGCGCGCCTGTTGGAATCCAAAGTAAAAGAAGGATTCAAAAAACCATCTTCGGAAGAAGCCTTTACGATCGGTGCACAGCAGGATAACTTCCAGCGCAATGAATTAAGTTGGGTCGTCGGTTTTTCTTTTTACCCTTTTCCAAAAGCGCATATCAGCCTGCGGCATGTGCTGGGGCTCACGCCTTTGTTACAACGCCAGGAGCCCGACATCCGGCAGTTGCGTTCCTATTATTTGCAGTTGAGGGTGGGGTATCGGTTGTGATCAGTTCGTGGTCGGCCATGCATGGTAGGTTAACAGTTATCCAACCTCCTATTGTTCCGCTTCCTGGCGGTTATAAAACTGGAAAAGGGCGATAAGGTCTTCCTGTTTTCGGGCGCCCAGCTGATTCTCTTTGGCGAAAGAAGCTACAGCCTTTTTGCGGCGGCCCAAGGCTTTAAGTACTCCGCTTTTACTTTGACGCAATAATTGAGGGTTCCCATCCTGATAGCGGTAGTAGTAGGTTTCCTGTATTTCCAGATGGTCGTTCCGGTCTCCAATATTGAGAGCGGGGTTGTAATCACTTTTGACCAGTTCCATGTTCCGGCGTAATAATAAGTCCATCTCGCCTTCCACCAGGAGTTGAAAAAAGCCTACGGTATTTTTTCCTTCCGGGCTTCGGAATTGGAGTGGAATGAAAACTTGTTCCCCAATAGCAATAGCCCTGACCTTAGCCGGATAGAGCGCCAGTACTTCGTTTTCAGCGTTCAGCACCTGCATCTCATCATCAAATATCCGGTATCGCCCCTTAGTAACAATCACCTCATTTCCCGGCGTCAGGACCCTGGCCTCCTGCCATTGCTCATTGAGGAAAAGATTTCCTTCCACCTTTTTTGCTGCTGATCCACGGGAGATGTAGGAGTCCTCCGCAAAATAATTGGCGTTGTTCAACCCCCTATGGGTGAAATGTTCGAGCGAGTCGAGCTGGGCGGTGCTGTTCAGGAAAAACAAGCAAAGCGCAAAGGAAAAAAAGGTGCGAAAAATCATGATTAAGACATTTTTTAGTGGCAAGAGCCCACCCGAAAAATCCGGGCAGGCTCTTGTCACGTCATCCTGAAAAATCGGGAGGAACGTTTGTTTTTCCGCTCTCAGCAGTGTTTCTGTGGTTGTTCTGCTCCCGAGCCAAAGCCCGGGCACAAAATCCCGGGCCAGGCCCAGGGAAAAACCGCATCAAACATTACTTATTGATCGGCGTTTCCTCAAACACGCCAGGGATCGGGTCCGGTGCATTGACATTGGCGTCGAGCTCTGACTGCGGGTACAGAAAACGCTGCGGCAACTGGCTGCCCGATGTTGGTGGAAGGCCGAGGAAGTTATCCGTCCGGCGAACATCATTGAACACCTCCATCTGGCCCATGAGAGAAACGTATTTCTCCTCGAGGATCTCGTATAGCAGGGCGTCGTTGCGCGACAGGCCCTGCCGGGCGGCGATGCCACCTGTATCGAAGTCCGCCAGGGTGTAGGCCTCATACTTACCAGCCGGGAATTGAGCAGCCAGGATAGCACGGGCATTGTTGAGGTGCGTCAAGGCCGCATCCGGATCGCTGTTGCCGCGCCATTTGGCTTCAGCCAGAATCAATTGATTCTCAATAGCCGTCACCAGCGGGAATGGAGAAGTAGCGGACCACATCCCGTCGTAGTTCAGGTCGTAGGTCCCTTCGCCTCCCGTAAAAGCAGCTGCAAAGCGGGCTGCCTCATCCGTTTTGGCGTTACCGCGGTAGGCGGCATTGGCCGGATCCAGGATGGCGGGCAGGTAAGCGTTGGCGGCAGTCATGTAGCCTTCACGGTCTGACTGGCCGAAGGAATAGTAAATGTTCTGGTCCTGGTTGTAAGCGCCTGTGGTGTGCGGGATGATCCAATCATCGGCAGACGACATAACCCCTTTCTCAGCCGCGCTGATAGCCGTGGCATAATCACCGAGGTGTAATGCATAACGGGCTTTCAGTGTCGAAGCCACTTGTGACCATTTGACCGGATTGCCGCCGAAGTAAAAGTCGGTGCCGGCTACGGCGCCACCGGTGGCACCATTGAGGTCCGTTAAGGCGCCATCCAGTAATGCCTGGACATCGCTGTACACCTGAGCCTGCGGGTCGTAGTTCGGGTCAGGGAAGTTCAGGAAGTCATTGGCTTCACGGAATGGAATATCACCCCACATGGAAGCTACCATTCCGTATGAATGTGCCTGCAAAGTCTTGGCAATACCACTGGCCAGCCGGTCATTTGTTTCGGCAGACTTTTCAATGACGATCTTGCTGTTCTCAGCGACCAGGTAATACTTATCCCAGTCGAAGTTTTCTGCGTTGACGCCATAAACCTCCAAAGCGGCATATTGGCGGTCAGCGCCGGTAAATTGGCGGGACCACATGCAGGCCAGGCGGGCGTCTTCCCCTTCATGCGCGATGATAGTACCCACGAAAGCCGCATTCAACACGGCTGCAATAGGCGCATCGGACGCGTTGTTGGGGTCCTCCTGAAAGTCATCCACAAAGTCGCTGCAGGCAGAAAGGCCCAGCAGAGCGAATACCAGGATGAAAGACAATATATTTTTGATAGTCATAACTCGTTTCAATTTTTGTGATTAGAAATTGAGGTTGAGCGTCACCTTGTAAGTACGCGTACCGGGGTTGTTGAAGTAGTCCAGGCCAAAGCCATTCTGGCCGGCGCCGGTCAGGTTGGTATCCGGGTCGTTGCCCTGATAGTCCGTCCATAGGAACAAGTTGCGGCCGGTAAGGGACAAGGAAGCGCCGCGCAGCCAGTTGGTCAGGTTGTTGCCGAAGTTGTAGGACAGCGTCACTTCGCGCAGGCGCGTCCAGGTGGCGTCTTCTACAAATGCTTCTTCCGGGCCGGTAAAACCAGAACCAGGGCCCGTGCGGTAAAACTGCTCATCTATAAATACCTGGCCTGCACCATAATCCTTGATCTCTCCGCGCACGGTGTAGGAACCATCAGAATTTTGCCAGAAAGGATATTGTTCGGCCACTGTTTTACCCGTGAATATTTTCAGGTTATTGGCTTGATCGGAGGTCAGCGTTGTCGTTACGCCTGTAGATTCGGCCCGGCCGAAGTATGCCAGGGCGCCGCGGGTGCCATTCCAGATATCGCCGCCTTCACTGTGGTCGAACAAGAAGTTCAGGCTGAAGCCTTTGTAGTTCAGCAAACCTCCCACACCGGCTCTCCAGTCGGGGTTCGGGTCACCGATTACACCGGAAGTAGCGCCCAATTGCGGGAAGCCGTTCTCATCGAGGTCGAGATTGCCGCTCGCATCGCGAGCCCAGGTGCCGGCAAAGAGTACGCCAAGCTGTTCACCCACTACTGCGCGGGAGCTACCACCCGAGAAGCCGGCCAGGAAGAGGGATTCGGTACCCACCATTTCCGTCACCTCGTTGCGGTTGCGTGTGAAGTTTCCGTAAATGTTGAATTTCAGGTCATTGTTGTCAATGATGCCGAAGTCTACTTCCAGTTCAATACCCTTGTTCTCAATAGTTGCCGCGTTGGCGATCTGAGAGGTAAAGCCGGTGGAAGAGGGCTGTACCACAGAGATGATCAAGTCATCGGTGGTATTGGTATAGTAGGTGAAGCCAAGATTGATGCGGTCTTTGACAAAACCCAGGTCAAGGCCGCCTTCGATCTCGGTCTTGATCTCCGGCTTGATATTCGGGTTACCGGCAATGGTGCTTTGTGCAAAAGCTCCGCCATAGGCTCCGGGGTTTACACCCGGGCCCCAGCCTTCCCCGAAACCGGTGTTGGCAGCGGTAGGTGCGTAAAAGTCAATTCCGGTCAGGTAAGGATCCGGGCCACGGCCTACCTGTCCGTAACCGGCGCGTACACGGCCGGAAGACAGGATATCGCGGCTGGACAGCAACTTGCTGAACTGCCAGGCTACGTCGGCTGCTGGGTAGAAGACAGAGTTGTCATCAACCGGCAGCGTAGATAACCAGTCGTTTCGGGCAGAGAGGTTGACGTACAATTGATTGTAAAATTCGAAGCCTAAAGTAGCGTATACCCCTGCGGTACGGGTTACTTCTTCGCGGTTGAAGAGTTCAAAGTTCGTCGCGTTGTTCAATTGCGGCGGAGACAGGGGGTTGATAAACGAACGGGAGTTGGCGCCCACATCATCCAGGCGCTGCTCGTTGACACCGACACCAACCAAAGCGCCCAGGGCGATCTGGTCCGCCAGGTCGAAACGGGCACGGGCGATAAAGTCGGTATTGATCTGCGTGCGGGTGATGGCCTCTTTGGTGAAACGGCCACCGTTGTTGGTGCCGGAGGAGATCACCGGATAGATATCTTCGCGTTCATCCGTGTAGGTATCCAAACCACCGCGAGCCGTGAAGTTCAGCCAGTTGGTGGGTTCATAGCGCAACTCCAGTTTGCCCAGGAAGCGGTTGACCTTGGTCGTACTTTCAATGTTGTTGATCATCCAGACCGGGTTGTCATAGATGGAGTTGGTGCTGGCGCCCAGCGGATTGCGGTAGGCGCGCTGGCGATTGGGGAATTCCTGCCCTGTTGCGTTCACATAGGTACCGACATAGTCATCGTCATTGAAGTCGATGGAGCTACGCAGGCCACCCAGGAAAAGGCCGTTCAGGTTGGAGCCCATTTGTACCCGGTTGGATTTGGAGTAGGTATAGCCCATATTGGCGTCAATGGCAAACTTGTCGCCCAAACGGCGGGTGGCATTCAGGCGGGCCGTAGTGCGGTCATAATCACTACCAGCTTTTATAACACCTTCCTGTTGCAGGTTAGCAATGCTGAAATAAACCGAGCCCTTATCTGTACCGGAGCTGATGCCCAGCGAATTGGAGACGGTCGTACCCGTTTGGAAGAGGAAATCATAAGGGCTGTAAACCTCCCGGCTGTTTTTGCCACCATGCGGATTGGCGGTTGTACCGTTGGCAAGGGCATAGTAGCGCGTACCATCCGCCAGTTCAAAATAACCGGCATAACCGGCCGCGTTCGGATCGGTGATGTAGGCGTCCGCACCACCCGTGCGGTCGGCCACGCGGTCGCCCCAGGAAAGGCCACCGGAGGGTTGAAACTGGAACTGGCCGTTGATCCCGCCGCCGTAGGCATCGGTCAGTGGAACTTCCTGGTTGATCTGGTCAAACGCCACCGAGCTGTTGAAATTCACGGTCCAGTCTTTCTGGCGGTTGTACTTGCCCTTCTTGGTCGTGATCACGATCACGCCGTTGGCGGCACGCGAACCCCAGACGGCAGCAGCGGAAGCGCCACGCAGTACTTCCACGCTGGCGATATCTTCCGGGTTGATGTCGTTGAGGCGCGATTGCTGGGTTACCCCCCCGCCGGAGCCAAGGCTACCGGAGTTGCCACGAGCCTGGCCACCAAAGGCTTCGCCGTAGTAGGAGTCGTTAAAGATGGGCACCCCATCGACTACGATCAGTGGTTGCAGATCGCCTGTAATGGAGGTTGCGCCACGGATAATGATCCGGGCGCCTGCTCCCGGGTCACCGGAGGAGGAAACGATGTTGACACCGGCGGATTTACCGGCCAAGCTGTTGATCAGGCCGACTTCGCCGGACCTTACCAGGGCGCCGCCTTCTACCGTTGAGGAGGCGACCCCAACCTTGGAGCGTTTGGTCTCAAAACCCAGAGCCGTTACCACTACTTCGTCAAGTAGCTCGGCAGACTGGCTGAGGGATACATCCAACACATTGGATGCGCCAATTTCTACGTCTCTGCTGGTGTAGCCAGTATAACTGAAGACAAGGGTGTTGCTCCCGTCCGGAACACGCAGGGAGTAGTTCCCGTCGATGTCGGTTACGGTGCCGGAGGTCGTTCCCTTGACCAATACACTGGCGCCAATTAATGGCGTACCTTCTTCGTCGGTTACTGTACCTGTTACGGTGCGCTGCGCCAACACCAGGGTGAAGGCGAACAGCACCATTGGCAGAACCAATAAAAGTCTCTTCATGATGCAGTTTTTTGATTAGGAATAATCGAGTATAGCGTTATTAATTAAGTGCCGGTGAAACAACAGATACGTTCAGGGATTACCGGTCTTCAATGTTGTACTGTTTGGGAAGTATCATTAAACAAAACGAATAGCGGCCGGGTAACGCTTCCTCGGCAGGCGAGTTTGATGTAAAGGCGGGTATTGATAATACTTTATAAAAATAGGCATTCCAAAGGTAAGGCGGGCTTGGGGCTATTTCACCTACACAAACGGGTAGTTTTTTACAAAAAAAGTTGCCGCACAACGGAGTACGGCAACAGAAAACAGATTAGTATGAAAAAACTCACATTGGTTTTGGGTCAGGGAGGGAATGTATGGCCACTCATAACATACCCTCTTTGGCTACCATGGCAACTGCTTCATGGCGGGAACTGACTTTTAGCTTTCGGTAGATGTTCTTGAGGTGAAAACGCACCGTGTTGGAACTGACAAAAAGACGTTCACCGATCTTGCGGGAGCTATACCCTTTACAAAGTAGGGCCAGCACATCGTATTCGCGCTGAGAAAGGGAAGGTAGTTGTTTCGCATCATGCCGAAAAGAAGTCACTACATGCCGTGCTACCTCCGGGGTCATAGGGGCGCCGCCATTGTAGGCCTCGCGAATGGATTGCAGTAAATCTGAAGGGGATATTTTTTTGGAAAGGTAACCGGTGGCGCCGGCTCTGAAGCTTTGGAAGATATCTTCTTCTTCTATTACTTCCGTGAAGATCAGTACTTCTGTATCTGGTGTTTTGTAGAGCAGCCGGCGAATAAATTCATAGCCACTCATATCGGGTAGTTCCGCTTCCACCAACACTATATCTGGTGATTGGCGCTCAAAAGCCTCGAAGGCGGAATGTCCATCAGCATAAGCACCGAAACAGCTGAGGCCATCTGAAGCATCGACAAGGCGTTGTACGCCCTCGCGCGTATGGCGCTGTGCATCAACAATTGCTACAGTTATCATTTTTAGCCGGGTGTATATTTCCAAAAAAAGGACAGGCCCTTTTTACAAAGGTTGCTTCCTTTCCCTACTAAATATCTGAATTTGGCGCCAAATTTTCAAGGAAATATCAGGCTAAATATGTGAATAGGCCCCTTTGGAGGGCCAATGTGGTAATATAGCTATTGTAATATTGTTGCCGGAGAGGTGTGGCCAAGGATATAGCCATATTATAATTCAACCGTTTACCTGGGTTAGAGTTTTTTTGTTTTGATAACCAATGAGTTGTGGCTCTGGTTTGGCTTTTTTGCGCGTTTGGCGGGCCAAATAAGCAATCAAAAGTGACGTCAGAGCCTGCCCCGATTCCAAGCGGGGGTCATATGTCCTTGATTTGCAATAGGAGCAAGCTTCAAATATGCGCTTAGGTAAAACTAGTTTTTCCATGCTATATTTTCGTAATTTTGTAGACTTTTGAAACACCCAATTCCAGGTGTATGCAATAGCTTTATATATCCGCTGATTAGGAGCGTATTATTGAAATTCTTATAGATTAA
The DNA here is from genome assembly GCA_020636215.1 of Lewinellaceae bacterium. Lineage (GTDB taxonomy): Bacteria > Bacteroidota > Bacteroidia > Chitinophagales > Saprospiraceae > JACJYE01. Next base: position 125,530 of record JACJYG010000008.1, on the reverse strand, counting down.
GCCCTGTTTCTTGTTCCTTTTGAAAATCATGGGGAGCAACGCGCAGGAAAAACACATTATGACCGGGGAAATGCCCTCATCGCAAGGTATCGAAAAAGGCCAGGAAAGCCTCTCGCTGCATCTGACTACTCCAACTGAAAGTAGCCTGCCGGTATTTGTCGCTGGCAATTTCAATGGATGGCGGACTGGTGAGGAGGCGTTCCGGATGGAAAAAACCGGCCCGGGTGAATACCGATTTCAATTTCCGAACAAATACTTATTGCCCCGGCAGTTGGAATACAAATATCACCGTGGAGATTGGGACTGGGCCGAACTGGACGAGTACGGGAATCCTCCGCCCAACCGCAAAGCCGATGTCCTGAAGCAGGAACAATACCACGACTTCGTTCCCCGCTGGATGGAGGAAGGGCGATCCTATCCGTTGGAATTCCTTCCGATACCGCAGGTCATTTCCGAGCACTTCGAGATACCCCAATTGATCAAAACCCGGCGCATCTCAGCCTTATTGCCCTACAATTATTACCAAACGGACAAACGGTATCCCGTTTTATATCTTCAGGATGGGCAGAATCTCTTCGATGATTACGCGCCTTTCGGCAATTGGGCTGTCGATAAAAAACTGGCGGTCATGGCCGAACGCGGCATGGGAGATATCATTATTATAGCTATCGACCACGCGAAAGAAGAACGCATTGCTGAATTTACTCCCTCCTACCGGACCAAACTGGGCACCGGGGAGGGAAAAAAATACGTCCGCTTTCTGGCGGATACGCTCAAACCTTATATAGACAAAACCTTCCGGACGCTTCCGGAACGCCAGAATACCGGTATTGGCGGCAGCTCAATGGGTGCACTGATCAGCATTTACGCTGGCCTGATCTATCCGGAAGTGTACAATAAGCTCATGATATTCTCTCCTTCGCTTTGGGTGGCGCCTCATATTCATTTCCACTTTTTGAATTTTCAGGAACCGCAGGATATGGATATCTATCTCTACGGCGGCGGTGAGGAAGGCGCCAATATGATCCCCAATATCAGGCGTTTCAAGCAAGCCTTCGAGGAAGAGGGGAAAGCGCATATCCGCTTCAATCTCTCGACCGACCCTTGGGGTAAGCACAATGAGGCCCGCTGGGGAGAGGAATTTCCAAAGGCAATGGAGTGGCTGTTTTTTCAAAAAAAAGAAGCCTGAGTAATGGTAATAACATTTTCAACGACCCTGAAAAGCCTGCCAGCTGCTGTTCTTATCCCGGTGGCAGCTGGCGACTCCCTGGATCCTGCTCTGAATTTTCTTGCTGCCGAAACTGGGCAGGCTGCAAGACTGCTGCGGCAGGATTTCAAAGCGGAGCAGGGGGAAGTGCAAATTCTGTACCAACAGGAACGCCGTTTTTATTTGTTGGGCTTGGGCAAGAATCCCGCCTTCTCTGAAGTGCTGAAAGCTTTCCGTTCTTTTTCTCATAAATATCGGCAAAAAATGGCGACGCCGATTGCCATCAGCCTTCTGCATGGCAATCTCAGCGGCGAAGCTGCTTCCTGGGTAGAAGCAGCGATCAATGGCCTGTTGCTTGGCGCCTATTCCATTGGACGTTTCAAAAACAAGGACAATGGAACACCACATCCGCTGGCCCAGCCTGATGTGATGGTGCAGATACTGGCGGAAGAAGGGCATAAAACGCCCTGCCTGGATGCCGCTGCCCGGGGCCGGGAAATGGCCCAAACACAAATGCGCATATTCGACCTGGTGAATGCCCCGAGCAACAAAAAAAATCCGGAAAGCCTGGCGCAGTGGGCCGTGGAATCCGGCAGGGCCTATGGCTTCAAGGTGGAGGTTATGCAAAAAGCTCAAATTGAGGCTACCGGCCTGCATGCGCTGCTTGCTGTAAACCGCGGTAGTGAAGACCCTGCGGCCTTCATTATTATGGAATACCAGCCGCCGGAATCCGTCGGAAAGCCGCGGAAGAAAGTTGGCCTGGTCGGGAAGGGCGTTACCTTCGACACCGGAGGCTTGTCGATCAAGCCCTCGGCCAATATGCATTATATGAAAAGTGACATGGGCGGCGCTGCTGCTGTCTTCGGTGCGCTAGAAATGGCCGCCAAGCTCCAGCTCCCCGTGCACCTTATCGGTATTGTACCAGCCACCGACAACAGTGTCGATGCCTGCTCCCTGAAGCCCAGTGATGTCATCAACTCCTATAGTGGTAAAACCATCGAAGTGATTGATACGGATGCGGAAGGGCGCCTCATTCTGGCTGATGGGCTTTCCTATATGGCCCGGAATTTTCACCCGGATCTCCTCATCGACCTGGCCACTCTTACGGGAAGTACGGTGCGAACTTTTGGATATCACGCAGCCGGCCTGTTCAGCAATAATGACGAGTTGGCCGCTCAACTGTATCAGGCCAGCGAACGCACCGGTGAACGCCTGTGGCGTTTACCGATCTGGGATTTGTACAAAGACGACATCAAATCTGATGTGGCGGACGTGCGCAACTATAGTGGAAAACCCATGGCCGGCGCTATCGGTGCGGCCAAGTTTCTGGAGGCTTTCATAGAAGGGCATCCTGCATGGGCCCATCTCGACATTGCCGGAGTCGCCTTTAACGATTCAGAATTCGCATCCCAAAAAAGCGCCACTGCTTACGGAGTGCGCTTGCTGACGGATTTCCTGAGCCAGCTTAGTTAACGTGATACATTAAAAATCCAACGCCCTATGTCGCAACCCTTAACATTCCTCTGCATATCGACTTATTTTAAAGGACAGGACTTTCTGCGCGCCTGTAAGCAAGCCGGCAATATCGTTTACCTGGTTACCAGGAAGGTGCTCGAACATGAGCCATGGCCCCGCGAATCGGTTGATGAGTTTTTCTACATCGAATCCGATGACAACAGTCCGGAAAACCTGGCGAAGCTAGCGGAAGGCACTGCCTGGCTGTTGCGCAGCCGGAAGGTCGACCGCATTGTGGCTCTGGACGACTTTGATGTTGAGAAAGCTACTTTTCTCCGGGAGCAATTCCGCATTCCGGGAATGGGCCAGACGACTGGCCGCTACTTCCGCGATAAGCTGGCCATGCGCACCAAGGCAGCGGAAGCCGGCATTCCTGTACCATCATTTAGCGCGCTGTTCAATGATGAGGCGATCAATCAATATACATTGCGCAACAGCCCTCCCTGGGTCGTCAAACCCCGGGCGGAAGCCTCCGCTACGGGCATTAAAAAAGTTCACAGTGTAGAAGAACTCTGGCAGGTGCTGGAAGGCCTGGGGGAAGACCGGCATCGCTATCTGATCGAACAGTTCAAGCCCGGAGATGTGTACCATGCCGATGCCCTGACTGTTGGCGGAAAGGTGCTCTTCTGCCGGGTGTCCCGGTATTTGAATACGCCTTTGGAAGTAGCCCACGGGGGAGGGATCTTTCGCTCCCACATCATTTCCTTTGGTAGTGAAGAGGACAAGGCCCTGCAAAAACTAAATGCTGATGTCATGAAAGCCTTTGGCATGCAGTTCAGCGCATCCCATACCGAGTTCATTAAGTGCCAGGAGGACGGGCAATTCTATTTCCTGGAAACATCTTCCCGTGTGGGCGGCGCTCACCTGGCGGAAATGGTGGAGATATCCTCGGGCATTAATTTGTGGAGTGAATGGGCGAAATTGGAAAATGCCATAGCGAGGCGGGAATCTTACCAACTTCCTTCAGTTCGACAGGATTATGCCGGCATCATCGTTTCTCTTTCTCGTTTTCAGCATCCTGATGATTCTTCCTTCAACGATCCGGAAATTGCATGGCGCCTCCGGAAAGACCACCATATTGGGCTGATCGTGAAATCTGCGACGCGAGAGCGGGTGTTGGAGTTGCTCAACAATTATGCGGAACGCATAGGCAGGGATTTTCATGCTTCCGCACCGGCAGACAAGAAGCCGAGCCATTAATAATCATAGCCAAAGGGGCCTTTTCCGGCCGAGTGAAGAGGGTAGGCGCGGTGCAATGTCGTCAACTTAAGAATATCAAGCGGGGTTGTAAGGGGATGACTTCCCGCTCATCCCCTTACTTTTCGGGGCTTCCAATTTAGGAGGTGAACTCGAAGTCACCTCCTAAAAAGCTCACCATTCCTTAAGTTGATGCCATTGTAGGCGCGGTGGCGTGCTATTCCCTCATATGGAATTGTGAAAAGAGCCCTGTCCCCTATGCCTCTTCCAGCTTAGCAAGCCGAACTTTGAAACTGTATCGAGGGGTGGCGGAATAGAGCTTTGCATATTGTTCGAGGGCGCGGGTGCGGTACTGGGGTTCATCCGGGAGCAAGCGGTAAAGTTCGAAATTGACACTAGCACTTTGATCGATGCTTAACGGTTGCATTTCCAGGCCTTTCAATATCGTGATCGCTTTTTCCTTCTGGCCTTTTGCGTGTTGTTGATTGGCGGAAAGAACCTGGGCCTCGAACAATAGGTCTGGATTACCGAGTTCATTGGCGATATCGAGCGCTTCCCGGACGACCTCATCCAGGTCATCCAGTTCGCCCAGTTCCAGGAGCACGATTCCTTTTTCCACCAGGCTGTACCCCAGCACCAGCCGGTTGTTGATCCTGCGGGTTACTTCGATGGCCCGGTCATAGAAGTGTAGGGAACGATCATATTGGCGGGTAAAGTAAAATACGTCGCCCAGGGTATTTACTGCTTTGGCGATGCCCTTTTGGTAGCCGAGTTCTTCACAGAGCATGAGGTTCTTCTGCAAGTATTCGATAGCCTTGTGGAAGTGCCCTTCTATGCTATGTAATTCACCAATGAGGCCCAGCGCAATGGCAATGCCCTGTTTGTCCCCCAGTTCCTCGCACAATTCCAGGTCATGCTGGAAGTTTTCCATCGCGCGCTGGTAGTCCCCTTTGCGTTCATAGACACTGCCAATGCATCCGATCGCGATAGAAGTAAGCATTTTATTCCCCAGTTCTTCACTAAGGCTAAGCCCTCGTTGATAGGCTTCCAAAGCGGCATCGTAGTCTCCTTTTTCGAAGAAGACAATTCCCATATTAGTATACAAGGTGGCCATGCCTTGTTTGTCGTTGTGGCGCTCACAGATGTCCAGTTGCGCCTTTTGGCATCGGATGCCTTCGTCATAATTGCCCTGGTTCATAAAGGTAAGGCCGAGGTTGGCAGCCACCTGAGCGTTAGCGGTAGGGTCGATGGCGTCGTGGCCGATGCTGATGCTTTGTTCGAAGAAATCTTTGGCTTCGTCGTATTCACCCTGCCGGAAATAAAGGTTGCCCAGGTTGCCGTAGGCTTTGGCTTTACCGGCCCGGTCGTCGATTGACTCAAACAGGCCGGCGGCGGTTTGCAGGAAGCGCATCGCTTTGGAATAGTCACCCTTAAGCATCAATAGGCGGCCCAGGCTGTTGTTGGCCTGGCCGAGCAGGAGGACATCTCTCGATTGCTTGGCCAGTTTCAGCGCTCGCTCGTAAGCTTGTTCACATTCATCCCAATTACCGATCAGTTCCAGCACCTTGCCCTTTTTGAGGTGGGTTTGGATCTGGTCGGCGGTATCTTTCTGGCGCCCCAGCCTTTTCAGTAAACGTTCGTAGTATTCCAGGGCCTGTTGATTCTGATAATTGCTTCGGGCATGGTCGGCTGCTTTAAGGAGGTATTCGCAGGTTTTGTCAAAGACGCCGGCCTGGTCATAATGGAAAGCAAGGTCGACGTATCGTTCCTCCAGCTTTTCACTGTAGATAGTCTCAATGGACTCGGCAATCATCTGATGCAGCCACTGGAGACGGGTACGCAGCTGCATGCTATAGGCTGCTTCCCGCAGCAGAGAATGGCGGAAGATATACCGCAGTTCATTCATCGCATGCCATATCTGGCCTTCTTCCGCCCGTTTGATCTGTTCCTTGAGTAGCGTGGCCGAATTCCCATTGCGCCGAATGAAATCTTCTTGTCTTTTCATGACTTCCGACAAAATGGGCACTTCGAACTCGCGGCCGATAACCGCTGCGGCTTTTACAGTTTCTTTTACCAGATTGGAAAGCCGGTCGATACGGGCCATCAGAATAGCATTGATGGAACTCGATAGCTTAATATTTTTATCGCGGATGGCCCACTGGCCGGCTTCCTTATCGATCAGGTTACTTTCTGTAAAATATTCGAGGATCTGCTCCAGGTAGAAAGGATTGCTGTTGGAAGTACGGACCAGCAGTTCGAAAAATTCATCGTTGATCTTTCCGCCCAGCCGGGTCTCTGCGAAGGCCTTGACGGAATCAGGATGAAGGGTATTGAGGTCGATCTCTAAAACCGGAAGGCCCATATCGGCCAATAGTCCCCGGTTAATGATCTCGGGTTTGCTACCATCATCCTTGTAGCGGGAGGTGACGACCAGAAAGAGGGGATACCGGCCCATTTGCCGGATAAACTCCGTAAGCAATTCCCGGGAGTTGTCGTCCAGCCAGTGTCCGTCTTCCAATTCTACAATCACCGGTTGGTGAAGGGATTCGGCGACCAGCAGATTTATTATAGCAGAAAGCGTATTTTGATACCGGCCTTTGGCGTCGAGCTGGCCCCAGATGGAATCCTCAAAATCCAGTCCGATCAAGGCAGCCAGTACCGAGCGGGTCCGGATCAGTTCCCGGCGGACTAAGGCTGCTTCCGGTTTTTGGATGGCCGATAGTTTATCCAGCAATTGGAGGTAACGGCCTTCGAAATTCTGGCGATTCGCCTGGGAAGGCCGTTCTGTGTATTGCTCGAAGTAATTTTTCAGGAAATATATGAAAGGGTTGAAGGGCTTTTTCAGTATCTGGTCGGCCTGGCAAGTATGCCATTGCACAAGTTGTTGTCCGTACAATATATTTTTCAACTCATGGAGCAGGCGGCTTTTGCCGATGCCTGCTTCACCGTAGATATAAGCAATGCCAGCCGAATTGCCTTCAAAAAGAAGTTCTGTGTTATCGATCAGCCGCTTTAATTCTGCATCGCGCCCGATCATTTCGCCGGTGTAGGCAGCGCGGCTTTCATAGTTGCGGCCGGTGAGCTTGAAAGTAGGCACATTGCCCTTGATGCCTTTATATTGGATATCCCCGCGATGCAGGAAATGAAAATGCCGGTTCTTTTGAATATCGACGTCCACCAATACTTCATCCCATTCGGCATAAGTCATCAAGCGTGCGGCCAGATTGACGTGATTGCCGACGGCAGCGTATTGGCAACGTTCGACACCACCCACAATTCCGGTATAAGCGGTGCCGATGGTAACGCCCGCGCGATAACGCAGGCCGGTTTTTTCGGTCAGCCCGGTCAGGTTTTCCCGCAGGAAGTAGACAAATTCCAAGGCCCGGTCGGTATTGTTTTCGAAGGAAACCGGCGCGCCGAAGAAGCCTACCATGACGCCCCCTTTATCGCCGAAATCAATCTCTTTGAAATAGCCGGAAAAATTATTGATCTGTTCCAGGACAATGGAAGCAAAATCATTGAGGGCTTCATGGTTTTCTACTCCGTCAAAGGAAATAAATACGGAGATGACCGTTCGGAATTCCCCTTCTTGTTTATAACGGGCCACTGCTTCGGGTAAAAATCGCAAGACCACCTGCCGGTCGAGTTCCGGCATTGTAGCGGCGGCGGCCGGCTCGTCTTTTACAGGCACATTACCACGTACCTTGTAGAAGCCGGGTTCGAGGGGTTCCAGTGAAAATTGCCCTTTAGCCAGCTGCAGGCGCAGGGCTTCGTCGATCACAATATCCTGCCCTTCTGCTTCCATCTGGCTGTCGGCGCAGCCATCGATAGGGGCGCCCCGAAAATAAAAGGATTTGTATTGATTGCCCACGATGCCCCACTCAACGACGCCGTAGGACAGGCCAAATTTAATGCCGATGGTAAAGTCGCTGAACCGGAACTGCCGCTGGCTGAAGTGGTTGCGCGCCATCATGGCGGCATGAACGATCTCCCGCCCATTCATGCCATCCTGGGAGGCAGGGAAAATAGCGGTAAAGGCGTCCCCTGCGAAATAGGGGATAAAGCCACCTTTTGCATACACCAGGCGCACCAGAGGTTCAAACACTTCATTGAGGATATTAGAGAGCTGCTCTGCCCCCCGGTTGCCCTGCCGCATGAGGGACTCTGTCAATGGCGTGAAGCCGGAAAGATCCACAAACATAGTGTATGCCTCCAGTTGGCCCTGGCTTTGGCCATTCTGAAATTGGTCCTGAATGAAATGTGGAATAAGGTTCTTCACGAATTGTAGTACTCGTTCTGGATTGAAATGGCAAATTACGAATTTATGGCGATGCCTGATAATAATCCCCTGAATGGCTTTGCCGGGGAAGGAGGCCGGACAAACGGGCCACCTTGCCACTTTCAGTTTGTTTTTTTTTAAATGTGTGGCAATACAACAAGTGTTAACGCCGAGGGGAAGGGAAAATTTTACCGGGGGGCTGAGGTGGGGGGGCTTCAATGCGAGAATGCGAGAATGTGAGAATGCGAGAATGTGAGAATGTGAGAATGTGAGAATGTGAGAATGTGAGAATGCGTCCATTTCAGCATTCTCACATTCACGCATTCACATCAATACGCCTTAGCAAAGAGCACCCGGCCCTGAGAGGGTTTGCCGGTCAGGATGCACTGGCCGGCTTCTTTTTCGGCATCCAGAGGAATGCAGCGGATAGTGGCTTTAGTCAATTCCTTGATCTTCAGTTCTGTTTCCGTGGTGCCATCCCAATGGGCGGAGATGAAGCCCCCTCCCCAAGATTCAGACAGTTCTGGCCGTGGTGTTTCGATCAGGCTGCGGAAGTCGTCGAAATTATCCACTTTAGTGGTATGGGTATCGCGGAACAGCCGGGCCCGGTCGAAGAGGTTTTGCTGGATATCGTCTAAGAGTTGGGCGACATAGTCTGCCACGCCATCGAAGGGCACAGATTTTTTTTCCTTGGTATCGCGGCGGGCTACTTCCACCTGGCCGTTTTCCAGGTCGCGCATACCAATGCCGAGCCGCACAGGGATGCCTTTCATTTCGTGTTCAGCGAATTTAAAGCCCGGCCGTTTTTTGTCATCGAGGTCGTATTTGACCCTAATGCCCTTCGCCCGAAGCGCCTTCATGACCTTGTCGGCAGCTTCTCCGATTTCCGGTGATGGTTTCGGGATGGGGACGATGATCACTTGCGTGGCGGCGAGCTTTGGAGGTATGACCATGCCGTCATCATCGGAATGGGCCATGATCAGGGCGCCGATGAGGCGGGTAGAGACGCCCCAGGAGGTCGCCCAAACGTACTCTTCGATGTTATTTTCATTAAGGAACTTCACGTCGAAGGCTTTGGCGAAATTTTGCCCTAAAAAGTGGGATGTTCCGGCCTGTAGTGCTTTGCCATCCTGCATCAGGGCCTCGATACAGTAGGTTTCTTCGGCGCCGGCAAAGCGTTCATTAGCTGTTTTGATACCTCTGATCACCGGCATGGCCATATACTCCTCTGCGAAGCGGGTGTAAATATCCAGGATGCTCAGCGTTTCCGCTACTGCTTCGGCTTTCGTTGCGTGGGCAGTATGGCCTTCCTGCCAGAGGAATTCGGCGGTACGCAGGAACTGGCGAACGCGTAATTCCCAGCGCACCACATTGGCCCACTGGTTGATGAGCAATGGGAGGTCGCGATAGGATTGTATCCAGCCCCGGTAGGTGTCCCAGATAATTGTTTCTGACGTCGGCCGGACAATCAGCTCTTCTTCCAGTTTGGAGGAAGGGTCGACGATGACGCCGCTGCCATCAGGGTCATTCATCAGGCGGTGGTGGGTCACCACGGCGCATTCCTTAGCGAAGCCTTCGACATGCTGGGCTTCCCGGCTGAGAAAACTCTTGGGGATGAACAGCGGGAAATAAGCGTTGACGTGGCCGGTTTCTTTGAACATGCGGTCCAGTTGGTCGCGCATGTTTTCCCATAAGGCATAACCATTAGGTTTGATAACCATACAGCCGCGGACAGCAGAGTTATCCGCCAGGTCAGCCTTTTTTACAATATCCAGGTACCACTGCGAATAATTCTCGGTACGGTTCGTAATTTCCTTCGCCATGAATTTGGTTTCTTTTATCTACCTTTGAATGCCAGTTGATTATAAAAAAAATTAACACATCCTTAACGGTTCTTACTGTTGTGTTAAGGCGTGTTACCCCAGTGTTTCCACTACGTCTAAACAATGGAATAAGTTCCTGGTTATGGACATTAACAAGACGTAAGCGGCACTTTAAAAAGCCTTTAACTAAAAATTAGGCACAAAAGTAATAAATTACGTGTTGTTAGAAGTACAGAGAGTTCCGGTAATTACATTAAAAACTGCCTTTATGAAAAGCTATAGATTGACCGTATTTCTGATCGCTCTCCTTGTTGGAGGTGTGGGCGCCAATGCCTTCGGGCAATATGACGACCTGTACTACAATCCGGATGTCGATAGTGAATACAACTACAGTAACAATAATTATAGGAGTGGTGGCAATGACAACTACGTCACCAATGATGACCAAGGCTATGACAATGCTGAATACGGCCATTATGACGATGACTATGACTATTACTATTCGTCCCGTATTCGCCGTTTCCACCGTCCTTATTACGGGTTCAGTTATTTTGACCCGGTATATATTGACCGGTACTATTACGACCCCTTCTTCACGCCTGGCGTGACCGTGCTGATCTATGATGATTTCTATTCCTACCGGAGCTGGAATCGCTGGAACAGATGGAACAGGTGGGATCCGTGGTACGGCGGCGCTTTTGGTTATAACGCCTGGAGCCCCTGGAATACGGGATGGGGTTACAACCCATGGAATCCGTGGGGCCCGCGCAATAGTTTTTATCTTGGCTTCAACTCCTTTGGGCCTAGTTTCTATGGGGGCGGCTTCTACGGAAGTAGCTTTTATGGTGGCGGTTTCTACGGTGGTGGTTACTCCAACTTCTACTGCCCACCCTCCTGGGGGAATGGCTACACCTACAATACGGTGGCGACCGTTAACAACACCTATTATGGCCCGCGTACCAACGGTACGTCCAGGGTGCCTAACACTTCGAAGCGGGAGATAGGTATCCAGCGGGAATCCCCGAAAGATGTGACCAACAATCAGACGCCGACCGGAAAGGTGTATGATGGTGTCAGCCGGAAAGACAATCCGGGCGCCACTTCCGACCCGGGTATAAATCGTAGCCCTGTAACAACGCGGGAAACGGCAACCACGCGTAGCCGCACCTACGATACGACTCCAAGAAGTGTGACCCCTACGCCGTCGACCCCGCGCTATGACCGCAACCAACAACAGAACAATTCCAATACCCGTGAGCGCAGCTATACTCCGCCGAGCCAACCGCGACGCGATTATACGCCGCCGTCTTCGAACCGGAACAATTCCCGTACGCAGCCGAGCAGCCCTTCTCCTTCACCAAGGGTGAATGAAAGAAGCAACAGCCGCTCCAGTTCACCACGGACTTATGAGCGGAGTAATAGTGGTTCAAACAACCGGTCTTCTTCGGGGTACAACCGTAGCAATAGCGGTTCCAGCCGTTCTTCCGGAAGCTATAGCCCCAGCAGTAGCCCGAGCCGCAGCAGCGGAAGCTCTTCGCGTAGCTACAACAGTGGCAGTAGTGGCAGCAGCCGGTCATCGAGCAGTGGAAACAGTAGCCGTTCAACGACTACTCCGAGCCGTCGAGGCGGCAACTAAGTCCTTAACAGGCTGAATTTACATTCATACATATAGAGGGAAAGTGGGTGGAGTTGTCATGATTTCCACCCACTTTTTTTTGCCCCACAACCCCAGCATTTTTTAAACAAAAGAACAATCTTATGCCTAATCGTATTCTCTCTCTATTGGCGCTTACTGCGCTCTTGACCCTTACGCTCAACGCTCAAACCTTTACCGATGCGCTTCGATATTCCCATTTTGAAGTGAACGGTACGGCCCGTTCCATCGGTGTGGGCGGGGCTTTGGGGGCTTTAGGGTCGGATTTTTCCGTACTGAGCACCAACCCGGCCGGACTGGGCTGGTACCGCTCTTCGGAATTCGTCATCGCGCCTTCTTTCTACAATGCCAGAACCGAATCCTTGCTGGTCAATGACAAGTCCAATGCCGCGATAGAAGAAAGCCGGACCAATTTCAACCTCAGTGCTTTTGGCGTGGTAGTGGCTTCCCGTCCCAGATCGGCCAACTGGTCCACCTTTAATTTTGGGATCGGCCTAAACCGGCTGGCCAATTTTAACCAGAACTATTTCTACCGTGGCGAATCGGAAGGCTCCATCGTCGACCGATTCCAGGAACAAGCCAACAGCGATGAAGGGATCAGCGATTTTGAATCCGGCGTGGCCATTGACGCCGAGGCGCTCTATGACCAGAACCCACAAGACGGCTTTTATGAATCCGACTTTGAATTAGCTCCGGATGCCGTCATTCGCCGGCAGCAAAGTGTGGATACCCGGGGCTCCATCAACGAGCTGGTATTTTCTTTTGCCGGAAATTATAAAGAGCGGCTGCTTATCGGCGCGACCATTGGAGTGCCCTTTCTCAACTTTCGGGAAGAAAAGGGCTATCAGGAAGAGGATGTCAACGATGAAGTCCCATTCTTCCAGGACCTCACTTACACAGAGCGGCTAACGACTACCGGGGCGGGCATCAACCTCAAGTTGGGCATGATCTACCGGGTGGACCAGGCCCTGCGGCTGGGGTTAGCCGTACATACGCCTACCGGATTCTCTCTGAGCGACAGTTACCGCACCACCATGGATTACAACTACCTCACCAGCGATGACGGCACAGGCGACCTGATCAGCGGCAGTGCAGAATCGCCCGACGGTTTGTTCGACTATAAGCTGCGCACTCCCTGGCGGCTGATCGGCAGCGCCGGTTTCATCTATAACAAGCTGGGATTTCTCAGCGCCGAGATCGAGTGGGTGGATTACAGCAACAACGAATTGCGCTATGACGGCTTTGCGGATGCAGAGCGCGAGGCCAATTCCGGGATCACCAACCAACTGGGCGGCGCCTGGAACCTCCGTTTGGGTGGGGAGTTGGCCTTTGAGGTCTTCCGCTTCCGCGCCGGCCTTGGCCTGCAACAGTCCCCCCTCATTGACGATACCACCATCAGCAACACTATCAGTGCGGGCTTTGGTATTCGCGAAAAGAATTTTTTCATCGACCTGGCCTACCAGCGCCGCAGCACTGAGGAGGATTACAAGCCCTACCTGACCGCCTTATCTGCCGAGCAGATCGTACAGAATAATGTAACCCTAAACCAGTATGTATTTACACTGGGATTCAGGTTTTGATTCGGCCTGTTTTCACTGGCAAAACGAAACATAGGCTATCTTGAGAAGCCGGAACAGCATGCCTGTTCCGGCTTTTTCTTTTCCAGCCCGCAACCTCCTGTGGGCTGAGATGTTTTTCCAACTATATTGCGAGCGACCAAGGATCGGAAGCTTATAGTTGAAACAATGAACACCCAATGGATTCTTTAACACAGATCACGCTCGGCGCCGCAGTAGGAGAGGCGGTGCTGGGCCGGAAGGTAGGCAACCGGGCCATGCTCTGGGGCGCTATCGGGGGCACCATTCCCGACCTCGATGTACTGGCCAACTTCGTTACCGACGATATGAGCTCTCTGGCCTTTCATCGCGCCATTACCCACTCCCTCAGCTTTGCTGTTGTGGCGCCGGTACTGATGGGCTATTTGTTGCATCGCCTTTACAAGGGAGAAGGCTTCGGCCCTGCTTTTTTTCGAGTGTGGCTAGCCATATTACTGCTCATCGGCGTTGGGGTCATGGTGATGCCTATACCCCTTCTGGAGGCGCCGAAGATCGCGCTATCGGTGAGTGCGGGGATCATGCTTTTCCCCGCCGTCATCTGGGCGCGGCAGCAATTTCGGCGCCGCCCCGCCCGCGACGCCAATGCCAGTTGGCGCGACTGGTCCTGGATGCTATTCTGGGCTATCGTTACCCATCCCTTGCTGGATTGTTGCACCACATACGGGACGCAGTTGTTTCAACCCTTCTGGGATTATCGGGTGGCCTTCAATAATATCTCGGTGGTGGATCCGCTTTATACCTTACCCTTTCTGATATTCCTGCTGATCGCCTTCCTGGCAGGCCGGCGCAGCCGGTGGCGGCCGGTGTTCAACTACATCGGCATAGGGGTCAGTTCGGCCTATATGTTGTTCACCTTTTATAATAAGGTACGGGTCGACCATTTATTTGAAGCTTCCCTGCAAAGGGATGGCATCCGGTACGAACGGTTCATGACCGCTCCGACCATTCTCAATAACATCCTCTGGCAGGGCGTGGCGGAAGGGGATACCGCCTATTATCACGGCATGTATTCTTTGCTGGATGAAAAGCCGGAAGTACGGTCCTTTACCATTATTCCCAAGCGCCACGGCCTGATTGAAGGCCATGAAGAGGACCGGGATATCCGCATCCTGCGTTGGTTTTCCAACGGCTACTACAGCATCCTGCAACGGCCCGATGGGCAGTTGCAGTTCAATGACCTGCGCTTTGGCTCCCTGAATAACTCGTTTGAGAATCCGGAAGATTTTGTGTTCCACTTTTTGCTGGAGGAGAAGGACGGCGTACTCGAAGCCAAGGAAAGCTGGGACCGGCCGCAAAGGGAAGGGGCGTTTAAGGCGTTGATGGATCGAATTAAAGGGATTTGATGCTCGCTTGGCAGATGCCATCGATGTTTACCGTATCGATACTATGGATAATCGTTCGCTACGCGAAATGATGCTGTGGATGGGGGAACCCCAGCCACAGCATCCCCTTTTCGCCTCCTCTACTGCATCATATCCATCCCCTCATTATTCATATTCGTATTCTTCCGCTTAAAGAGGGAGGCGTCCATCTTCCCGAAACGGTAGGAGAAGTTCAGGCGCGCTACCTGCGGGTCGCGAATTCTCCAGCTCTCCTGTACAAAGAAATCAGAGGAAGAGTAGGAGCCGGAACGGCGGGTGCGGAAGATATCCTGGATGCTCAGCGTGAGCGAGGCGCGGCGGTTCATCAGGTCTTTGCGCAGGGCGGCGTCTACGAACCAGTTCTCGATGGTGTACCCCTGGGCGGTATTGGTGGGGCCGTGGTGGCCAAAGCGTCCGCCGCCGGAGCTGGGCGAATAGGCGGCCCGGCTGCGGTATTCACCGCTGAGTTGCAGGGTGAACTGAGCCGGCAGTTTTACCGACAGGTTTTCTTTAAGGAACCAGCTGAAGCGCTCGTCCACCAGGCCGGTTTCAATATTCGAAGCGTCCACTTTCGAGTTGTAGAGGTTGATATTGGAGGTCAGCTCCACCTTTTCCCAGAAGGTATTCTTCAGGATGAACTCCATCCCGTAGGCCAGGCCGCTGTTGGAGTTGGTGTAGCTGGAGACAACATATTCTTTCCCGGTAATTGGGTCAGATTCCGTAGACTGGTAGGCCGTGATCAGGCCGTTGGCTTCTTTATAATAGAATGAAACCAGGAGGTTGTCCCCTTTCGAAAAGATATTCTGGTAAGATAGTTCGAAGGAGTTGGTGAACTCGGGCAGCAGGTCCGGGTTGCCTCGGCGCAGGTTGAGGGAGTCCGAAAAGTCGGTAAACGGCATCAACTGGAAGAAGTTGGGCCGGTTGATCCGGCGGGTATAGGAGAGCTGGATGTTATCTTCCTCATTGAGTTTGCGGGTGACAAAAACACTAGGGAAGAGGCTGATGGGGTAATCGTTGTTAAAAACATCTCCCGACTCCGGTAATTTGCCGGTATAGGTGCTGCTTTCCGCCCTCAGGCCGAGCTGATATCCCCATTTGGGCAGTTGGTGGCTGAAAGAGACATAGGCGGCATATACGGCATCATTGAACTGGTACTGGTCGGTGAAATTGGGCAAGGCGATCCAGGTGTCGGTGTCCGGGTCGTAGAAAGAATTGGCGTTGTTGTTATCAAAACTGCGCAGTGCTGCCCGCAGGCCGGTTTCGATTTTCATTTTATCGTTGATGGGGTCTACGTAGTCGGTTTGAGCGGTAATGTAATCCGTGCCGCCGCTGCCGATCTGGCGTTCGCGGCTCACGAAGGAAGAGCCGGTGTAGGTCGTGGTGAAATTGCCACTGTTATCGGTGGAGATGCTATTGTAATTCACGTCTGCCGTCCATTCCCGGCCGGCTTTGGGGAAGAGGTGTTTGAACAAGACAGAACCGCCCAGGTTTCGGAAATTGCGTTCGGTCAGGGAGTTGCGCAGCGCGTCGCTGTAAGTCGGCGCGTCCTGGAACAGAGAATCGGTATGGATGTTGATCACATCTTCCGGCCGGAATTGCCCGCGCACGTATGAGCCGGTAAAAGTGAGGGTGTTGCGGTTGTCGACGAACCAATCGATACCGGCCCGGCCCATGCCGAAGAGGCCTTTCATTTTATTGTCGCTGGACTGCAGTTGGTTGGTCAGCGGGTTGCCAAAGAAGTTCTGGCGGTCCGTTTCGCTTTCCCCGCGGCTGCGGCGCTGGTTGAAGAAGCCGCTAATGAACCCATTGACTTTACCCTCCCGGGCGTTGATATCGCCGCCGGCGTTGAGGCCGCCGCGGGTGTCGACGCCGGCCCGGATGCTACCATTATAGCCAATGCGGCGTTCTTTTTTAAGGACGATATTGACGATGCCGGCCTGGCCGCCGGAAGCATCGAATTTGGCGGAGGGGTTGGTGATCACCTCAACCGATTCGATAGCGTCGGCGGAGATCTGGTCTAATGAAAGCGTGGTGGGCCGGCCGTCGATAAACAATTGGGGGGCGGCGTTGCGCAGGGTCAGGTTGCCGTCGAGGTCGATGGATAGGGAGGGGACGTTTTTGAGGGCGTCTTCGGCGGTGCCGCCGGCCGCCATGGCGTTTTTATCCACCTTAAATATCTTGCGGTCGAGGGCCAAGATAGCGGAACCGCCTTCGGCGACTACGTTGACGGTTTCCAGAGTTTGAGCAGAGGTGACGAGGGCGATATTGCCGAGGTCGACGTCGAACTTTCCTGCCATGGCCGCCATGCCGCCACCCGGCCTGCCTTGTCCGGGCTGGGCGCCGCCATTGGGCCTTCCTCCTCCGGCGCCAGGGGCGGGAACCCCGAAGGATACCTTTTGGCTGGCCTCGGCATAGCCGAGAAAGCTCACCTTCAGGGTGAATTCTCCCATAACCGGGAGGTTTTCCAGGCTGAAATCGCCGTTTTCTTCAGTGATCTGTCCAGTGATGAGGGTTTCCTGAGGTTTGCGGGTGATGGAATCGAAGCGCATGCCCAGCAGTTGGACAGTAGCAAAGGAAACGCCTTTGCCATTTTCATCCACTACCTTGCCGTAGAAGCGGCCGATGTTCATTTGGGAGCGTCCTCCAGGGGCGCCGGGCATGCCGGAAGGCGGCTGCTGGGCAAGAAGCCCCGTAGTTAGAAGCAATGAGAACAGGAGCGTGAGGATTCGGATGCTGCCGGTAGCAAGCGCGTTGGCTGGAAGTTGCATGGCTAGTTGTTTTTCGGATGATATTTTTTAACGGTGCAAAGAAAAGCGAAAAAATGCAAGAAAAGTTGATGTGTAGATGTGCGGGAGGATTCTGTAGTTAAAACCCCCAAACAAACCGATCAGGCGGCACAACAACAGAATAGCCTGTTTGATCGCAGCAATAGCCTTTTTCATCTCTTTCTTTCCTTTTGCCCGAATGGAATAGCCTAAATTTGAACTTTTCATACCAAATACCATGGCCATACTGGGGATCAAGATCAATGCGGAAAGGCTGTTCCGGCTGCTGTTTCACCTGCTGTTCTGGGGCATGTTGCTCGTTTGGCCTTTTATCAGTTCGGCCGGGAATGAGGAATTCCGGGAGTACGTGATCAAAGTATTTCCCGTTTCGCTGACCAACATTCCGCTCTTCTTTCTGAATACGGCCTGGCTGGCGCCAAAACTACTGCGGAAGAGGGGCGTTGCACCCTACCTGCTGTCCCTTTTGGCCCTGATCATCGTTTTTATCATCATTCAGCTCGGAATGAGGGAATGGTTGCTACCCTCCAGCGGACATCCCTGGCACCGGCACCTCTTCATTACCCTGATGTTCGTACTGATGGTCACGGCTATCGGAACAGCTTACAGCCTGATCACCAATCTGGTGAGCCAGGAAAAGTTGCAGCAGGAAGAACGCCAGGAAAGGCTACAATCGGAACTGGCCTTCCTACGGTCGCAGATCAGCCCTCATTTCATTTTCAATATACTCAACAGCATCGTCTACCTGATCCGAACCCACTCTGTTCAGGCAGAACCGGTAACGATCAAGCTTTCGGAACTTATGCGCTACATGCTCTATGAATCGGCCGACGCGCAGGTGCCGCTGGATAAAGAAGTGGAATATCTGAAAAACTACGTGGAATTACAGAAATTGAGGTTTGAAGAGGACGTAGACATCCGCCTGAAGATCGAGGGCATTGCCCGGGGACAACTCATTGAACCGATGCTCATGATCCCTTTCGTTGAAAATGCCTTCAAGCATGGGGTAGGCCTGGTGTCCGCCCCTGTCATCGACATAAGCCTTAGGCTGGAAGAAACCTCTCTGGCTTTTTCCGTCCGGAACAAAATTGGGCCGGAGCTGCCGGAAGATAAGGACAACAGCTCGGGCATCGGCCTGCGCAATGTGAAGCGGCGGCTGGAATTGCTTTATCCGGATAGCCATCGGCTTCGGCTGGATCGGGAGGGAGAGTGGTTCGTGGCGGAGCTGGAGCTTGACGTTGTACGTCTAGATGTCGCACCACGCTAAACTAAACCGTTCTAAACTGATCTCAACCCTCTCAACCTCAACCTGCAGAAGCATGAAACTAAGGTGTATAGCGGTAGATGACGAAAGCCTGGCGCGCAAGCTGTTGGAGGAGAACATCCGGCAGATACCGTTTCTGGAGTTGGTAAAAACCTGCCGGAACGCTTTCGAAGCGATGGAGGTGCTTCAGGCAGAGTCTATTGACCTGATATTTTTGGATATTCAGATGCCGGGTTTGCTGGGCACGAAATTTCTGGCCAGCCTGCCGAAGAAGCCGCTGGCTATATTTGTAACCGCCTATTCCAATTATGCAGTAGAAAGCTATGAGCTCAATGTGGTAGACTACCTGATGAAACCGGTGAGTATGGAGCGTTTCACCAAAGCGGCCTACAAAGCGCTGGAGGCATTTCAGCATCAGCAGCAATCAGCCCCTGTCGCTCTGCCGGTTTCTGAAACGGCGCCGGATTCTTTTTTTGTCAATGTAGAATATGCTTTGGTGAAGATCCCTGTTCAAGCGGTTACCCACGTTGAAAGCATGAGAGACTACGTAAAGATATTCCTCACCTCCCAGGCGAAGCCGGTGCTTACCCGGTCAAGCCTCAAAGCCATTGGGGAGAAGCTGCCGGCCGAGGGCTTTATGCGGGTCCACAAATCCTACATCGTCAATCTGGACAAGATCGAAGCCATTCGGAGCCATCAGATCCTAATTGGAAAGTTTGAGATACCCGTCAGCGAGGCGAATATGGAGGAGTTATTGAAGCGGTTGAATTATGAGCGCTGAGTCGGCGCCTGTTAGATACTATGGCAATTCCATCACTTTGGCCAGTTCCTTTTTGAGGCTCAGGTAATGGTCATTTTCCATGGTGGTCAGGGGGGTGCGGACTTCGCCGCTACAGAGGCCTAGGATTTCGAGCGCGCCTTTGATGCCGGTGGGGTTGCCATCGATATAGAGCCAGGGGTGAATATCGAGCATCAGGTGGTTGAGGCGTCGGGCGTTGGCGAAGTCACCCCGCATAGCGGCGCGCACCATATCGGAGAATTGCCGGGGCAGGGCGTTGGCGATGACAGAAACGACACCGGTAGCGCCGCAACTGATGAGCGGCAGGGTGAGGGGGTCGTCGCCTGACCAGAGCTGGAAGTGTTCTGGTTTATTCTTCAGGATGCGCATGGACTGAACCAGGTCGCCGGAGGCTTCTTTGACCGCCATGAATTTATCACTGGCATTGGCCAGTCGGACGGAGGTAGCCGCCGTTACATTGGAGCTGGTGCGCCCGGGCACGTTGTAGATAATGATGGGAAGCGGGGAAGCTTCCGCTAATGCCATATAGTGCTGATAGATCCCTTCCTGGGAGGGTTTGCTATAGGCAGGGCTACTGGACATGATGGCTGCAATGCCGTCGAAGTTGTACGTACGCACGGATTGAACCAGCTTCTCCGTGTAGTTGCTGCCAAAAAAGCCTGCTACGATAGGCAATCTGCCGTTGACGGTTTTGATGGTAAAATCCAGTACGTCGCGACATTCCTGGCTGCTCAGGGTAATGGCTTCGCCGGTAGTGCCAAGGGAGACGATAAAATCCACTCCGCCATCGATGACGTATTGGATAAGGTGTTCCAGGGCGGAGTAATCAATGGCTTTTTTGTGAAAAGGAGTAACGAGGGCTACGCCGGCGCCACTAAACTTTTGCTGGCTCATGTTGGATGTTGGTTTTACCAAGCAGGGCTTCCATCTGTTCGATGAATGGCCGGATGCCGGCGCGGGCAGTGGTATCGATCATCAGATCGTAGCAATAAGTATACTCGGTGGATGGGCCTACCCGGAGCTTGGCTTTGGATAAGGCCGCGATGTATTCGGTATGGATCTTGGAAACCGGATCAATATTTAACAGCAGGTCAAAATCCTGCGCGATGAAATCCCTGGCATCTTCATTGTTGGGGCGCAAGGCCCAATCCAACTGCTTGCGGGTAAAGAATTTGAAGGCAAAAGAATTGCTGTCGGTAGCATCATCGAAATAACCGAGCAAGTTGACCCGTTTGCCACGTTTGCGCAGTTTTTCGGCATACTGCAACACGGCGTCTCTGTCCGCCAGTTCTGAGGCGTCAAAGAGGATTCCGATGGAAGTTGCATTATTGAGGTTGACGGCGCCCCGGCCTTTAGATTTGCCTTTATGGCGGAGTTGTTGCTTCAGGCTTCGCCGGTGTGCCAACAGCCGTATATCCTGTAATAATCCCATAGTTTATTTGTCTTTCCCCTCGACAGGAGAGGTCCTTACATCGAAAACGCCCATAGCGGCATACTTATTGATGCGTGCTTCGATTCTTTCTTCAGGCGTCATATCCTGCACTTCACTGATCGCTTTTTTGATCTGCCGTTTCAGCAATTTGGCCATTTCTTCGGGTGCAGAATGGGCGCCGCCGACCGGTTCGCGGATGATACCGTCGATCAGGCCGAATTCAAACATGTGGTCGGCGGTCAGCTTGAGGGCTTCGGCGGCCTGTTCCTTATAATCCCAGCTTCGCCAGAGGATGGAAGAGCAGGATTCCGGGGAGATGACGGAGTACCAGGTGTATTCCAGCATGTAAACGCGGTCGCCCAGGCCGATGCCGATAGCACCGCCGGAGGCGCCTTCTCCGATGACGACACAGACGATGGGTACCCGTAGCTGGGCCATTTCGAAGAGGTTGCGGGCGATGGCCTCTGCCTGTCCGTGTTCCTCTGCTTCCAGGCCCGGAGAGGCCCCCGGAGTATCGATAAGGGTGACGACGGGGAATCCGAAGCGTTCGGCCATTTTCATGAGGCGGAGGGCTTTGCGGTAGCCTTCGGGGTTGGCCATGCCGAAGTTGCGGTACTGCCGCATTTTGGTATTCACCCCTTTCTGATGCCCGATGATCATGACAGTTTGCCCGTCGAGGGAGCCCAGTCCGCCGACGATGGCCTTGTCATCGCGCAGGCAGCGGTCGCCGTGCAGTTCGGTGAACTTGCGGCACATCTGCTCGATATAGTACAAGGTATAGGGGCGTTCGGGATGGCGGGATAGTTGCACCTTTTGCCAGCCGGTCAGGTTGCTGTAGATCTCTTTCCGCTTATTGCGGATTTTGGTATCCAGCTCTTTGACCATCTCGGAAACATCGACATCACCTTCTTCCCCAACTTGCTGGATCTTCTCGAGTTGTTCGTACAAACTTTCAAGGGGTTGCTCAAAATCCAGGAAAACCATAGGTTGCTGTTTTTACCCAACTTTCCCGTTTCAGGAGAAAGGACAGGTTTTGCACTAGAATGAATGCCCTGTTGAGGCTATGGCCACCAGAAAACCTGGAAGCGATCGGCCCTGCCGGGGCTTTTGCTTTGCTCTCCGAATACAAAAGTAGCAATAAGGGGGCAGTTGGCCCGGTTAGGCAAAACTTTTTTTAATTTTTTTCAGGTGGGGGTTGCTTCATTTTGAAATCTGTACTACATTTGCACTCGCTGATGGCGAAAGCGCCTAAAGCAAAGTATGGTTCGGTAGTTCAGTTGGTTAGCCCGTCCCTTCAGGCCGGGTAAAAATACCTGCCTGTTTCGCCGCCGCCAGTACTTAAAAAGAATGTTTTACGAAGTTTAAAGAAACTTCACTAAAATAATGGTTCGGTAGTTCAGTTGGTTAGAATACCTGCCTGTCACGCAGGGGGTCGCGGGTTCGAGTCCCGTCCGGACCGCTTAATTTATAAGCCCTTGTAAGTCATTGATTTACAAGGGCTTTTTATTTTAATTTATTTTGCGCAATTCGCTGATTATCAGCTGGAAACACATTTCCGGGCAGTTGGTTTTTGTACGGTATTTGTACAGTATTTTCTCCCCTTTTTCTGCCCGAAATCCACCATGCTGCCCACCGCAAACAGCCTTCTCTTCCTCTCCTGAATGTCCGATTCAGGTGTTCCTAAAGGAATTTTTTTGTTGCTTTTTAATGTTTTATAGCTTCTATACCAGTTATTTACTGGTATTTCTACTATGAAATTATTGTAATCATCATAATTTGTAGTTAAATTGCCATCTATGAACTGGCATATACAATATGGAACATAAAACTATTTCTTACCGGTCTTCTTCCCTGCTTTCCGCTTTGCACAAAAGCGGGCAGGGCTTTTTTGGCATCGAAGACGCTATTGGCATCCTGGAAGGCTCCTCCGAAAAAGCAGTCAGAGAACTGATTCGTAGCATGGTCAACCGGGGGCTTCTATTACGGATTAAGGACGGTTTGTTCCATATCATCCCCTACGAAGCAGATAGCAGAACTTACTTTCCCAACTGGCATATAGTCGCCCGCCACCTGGCGGAAGGCCGCAATTTCTATATTGGTTACTATAGCGCCCTGCAAATACACGAACTGACGACTCAACCCTCCCTTATAGAGCAGGTGGTGGTGGACAAACAGGCCAGGCCGAGCAAGACCGTGGTGAAGGGCGTGGCCTTTCAATTCATCTACCACAATCGCCGCCATTTCTTTGGCTTCAGGAACACCTGGATAGATGATTTCCACAAGGTGCCCGTCAGCGATCCGGAAAAAACATTGATCGACTGCCTTTACAAACCAGATTATGCCGGCGGAATTGCTGAGGTTGCCAAAGCCTTGTTCAAGGCCCGAAAAAGCCTGGATTTTGAAAAGTTGAATAGCTATCTCGAACGCTTTGGCGCACAGTCTGTCAGGAAGCGCCTGGGGTATTTGCTGGATGGCTTCGGTATTGAAAGAGCGTTCACCAAAACGTTGGAAGCTTCTCTTTCCAGTTCTTATACTATCCTGGACCCCAGCTTGCCAAAAGAAGGTAAATACATTTCAAAATGGAAGATACAGGCCAACCTGGATGAGGCGTCCATCTTCTCGTCGATACAAACTTAAGCCATGATAAAACCAGGAGAAATACAGGCAATCGCCAACCTGCAAAAGGTCCGGGACATACAAATTGAAAAGGACTACATCATTACGTGGCTGCTAATTGGGCTGTCTCAGAATGAGTATCTGAGCGAAAAACTCTTGTTCAAAGGAGGCACTGCCTTAAAGAAGGCTTATTATCCTGATTATCGATTCTCAGAAGACCTGGACTTTACTTTTGTCGGAAACGTATTTGACAAAGACGAAATCCTGAATGCATTCGGTGAAATCTTCGAATGGGCTTATGAGGAATCCCGCTTAAAATTCACCGTTAAAGAAATCACTGAGCTCAGCACCGGTAATGTCAACTTCTATGCTGGTTATATTGGGCCACTTGGTGGAGATGGCTCTAAAAAGGACCTGAAGGTGGACATTAGCCAGGATGAAAAAATCTATTACCCTCCCGAGGATCGGAAGATCTATGCTGGTTACTCCGATGTTGAAGGCGATTTCGTGTGCAAATGCTACAGCCTGGGAGAAATCGTCTCCGAAAAGATGCGAACACTTATGGAACGCACCACTCCCCGAGACCTTTATGACCTTTGGTATTTGTTAGAGGAGGAAGGCATGGATATTGAAGATTATGTTTTCGGTTTTCAGGAGAAAGCTGCATTCAAAGGGTTGGACTCCAATGATTTTGTGAATAAGGTGAACTCCAAAAAGAAAACGCTGAAAAGTCAATGGGAGCAATACCTGGCCCACCAGATAAATGACTTGCCTGATTTTGAAGACGTTTGGAGGGATTTCGGAAAACACCTCCGAAGGTTCTCCAAGTTTATGGAGGGAGGATAGACGTTACCTGTGCAATCAATACCCTTTCATTTTTTGTACAATCTGTTGTACAGCTTTGAATCTATTGGGCTTAATAAATTGATTGTCAATGATATATGTGCGTAATCTCAGAGTCCCGTCCGGACCGCAAGAAAACACAAAGCCTTGTAATTCAATGAATTACAAGGCTTTTTTTATTTTAATGCATTTTCCTTAAAACTTTGACAATCAATTGTATACGTATTTTTATACTCTATTTTCTTTAAAATAGATTTAAAATTTTGTGCTCAGGTTCTGTATTGAATGAATAGCTGAGTGATGCGGCAGCATGTTCGGGTTCTTAGGGGACTGTATTGGAGTTTTCATCTCGTTTATAATCCCGCCCAAGCTGTTATACTTAATCGGACAAACAAAGCTTTGCTCTCCTACAGGTCAATGATTTTTCTGGCCCTCTTTCCATGATAATTGCAATTTAGGTAAACTGATTTTTGCAAAAACCACTGCTTTTGTTTAAATTAGCAGTAGTTTTTTTAGAATGGAAACAGAAAAGGAAATACTCGAAGTTTTTGGCCATAACAAGGGGTACGCCCGGACAAAGGATATTCTGGATGCAGGCCTGCACCACCATTACCTCGACCTGCTCGTTGAAAAAGGAGAAGTAATAAAAATCAAAAGGGGGTTGTATAGGCTTGCTACTGTTAGCATTGATGACGAACTGGAAGAGGTAAGCCGAATCGTACCCGAGGGGGTGGTATGCCTTTTTTCGGCCTGGAATTACTACCAACTCTCCGATTTTGTACCGCCGGAGTATCACATCGCCATTGAAAAATCCCGGAAGGTGGCCTTGCCGGATTATCCACCGATCAAAGTTTATTATTGGAGTGAAAAATACTGGAGCATTGGCATTGCCCAGGCCCAAATCGGCAACACCCGGGTTAATATCTATGAGAAAGAAAAATCGGTGTGCGATGCGGTCAGGTTCAGGAACAAAATTGGCAAGGATGTTGAAAAAGAAGTGTTGAAAAACTATCTCCAGGAAAGAGGCCGGAATATTGAAAAGCTCCTTCGCTTTGCCCGCCTGTTGCGGGTGGAGGATCAAATGAAAACCTATTTGAGCATTCTGCTATGAGTGAAAAGAAGAACATCGTGGCTTCGGTGAAAGACCGCTTGCTGCAAATTGCCCGAACGGAGGGAAAAAACCATCAACTACTTTTGCTACGATATTTTCAGGAGCGGTTCCTGTACCGCCTTTCGAAGTCAAAATACAACCAGCATTTCTGCCTCAAAGGAGCTGCTTTTTTGTACGCCCTGGAAGGAGAGCGAAGCCGCGTTACAAAGGATATTGATTTTCTGGGGATGCATATCCCTTCAACCCACCAAACACTACGGCAGGCGATAACCGAAATTTGTGAAATCACCTATCAGGACGATGGGGTTACGTTCGATATTGATTCTTTTACTGTGGAGGATATTGTTAAAGATGGCAACTACCAAGGCATCCGAATTGGTATTACCGCTCACCTGGACAGGACAAAACAAAGGCTTAAAATTGACATCGGGTTTGGAGATGCGGTGGTGCCCGCCCCCATGAAAATGGCTTATCCCGTAATCCTTGAAATGGACCCTCCTGTGCTATTTGCCTACTCGATCGAGTCCACTATTGCCGAAAAATTCGAAGCCATGATCGACCTGGCGGAAATCAATACGCGCATGAAGGACTTCTACGATGTCTACCACCTGCTGAAAAACCATCCCGTTAGCCCCGAAGTTTTGGAACAAGCCGTCCGGCAAACTTTTGAGCGAAGAGAAACTCCTGCTCCAAAAGAGCACAGCTT
This sequence comes from Lewinellaceae bacterium, assembly GCA_020636215.1. Lineage (GTDB taxonomy): Bacteria > Bacteroidota > Bacteroidia > Chitinophagales > Saprospiraceae > JACJYE01. The sequence continues at coordinate 99,324 of JACJYG010000008.1, read as the reverse complement.
ATTCCTGCCAACTTTTTATTTGGATGAGGCAAGGAACACAAGCTGGAAAGCCTGGCTACGTAAAGCGAAATTGGATGAGCGTTTGGAGTTCCCCGAAGTAATGGCACTAATTACTGCTCAATTGAGGCCAATTTATCTTAGGCTATCATGAAGCGTTACAGCTCGCCTGTAGCACCACCAAAAGGCTTTAAAATGGATTGAAATCAAGATCCTGTAAATCACAAAATCTTGTTAATCAAACATATAGCTTTGCACTTCCGGTCCCGTCCGGACCGCTTAATTTACAAGCCCTTGTAAGTCATTGATTTACAAGGGTTTTTTATTTTAACTTGTTTTACGTAAAACACTGATTATCAGTCAGAAACACATTTTAGGGTAGTTGGTTTTTGTACAGTTTTTGCACGCTTTTCCTCCCTTTTTTCTGCCCGAAATCCGTCATTATGCTCACCGATACAGCCTTCTCTTCCCCTTCACTTCGGAATGTTTGATGCAGATGTACCTGGAGAAGAAAGTTTGTGTCATTTTACGGTTCGACGATTTATCTTTGATCCTCAACCTCCAACGCAAACCATGACATTCACTATCGGCCAGGCAATACGGGTGAAAACAAGGCAACAGGACGAAGATACCGGCACCTCTATAGCAGGCTGGTCCGGAAGGGTTATCGCATTCCATTCTGAAACTGGCATGCTGGAAGTAGAATGGGACAGCCCGACTTTAGCTCAATTGCCCGATGCCTATATCCGTCATTCTATCGATGAGGGCTATGATTATTTCCGGTATCACATCGAGGCGATAAATGTAGAGGCCATCGAGCCTCAGGACACCCCTTCGCAGGTAAAAGCGGTTCAGAAGGCGCTGGAAGTGCATTACGAGGGCTATGAATTTCATGGCCGGCGGCCTCTTCCATTTTCCATCGCTGAGCGAGAAGCATCCTCCGGCACTGCTTCCAAAGTGGCGGGCAATGTAAAGAAGGAACTGTTGGCGCTGCTGAAAACCATTGAAGGAAGCGGGTCTTTTATGTCCTTTAGAGTACACCATTTCACCCACCCCGGCCTATACATTGAGGGGATTGGCGAAATCGGGCTGCCGCTAACACCCGGCCAGGCACAGGATATCATCCGACGTGCCCACAGGGCGCCTTTTGGGAAGGGTAGCCAAACCATTACCGATACCTCGGTGCGGAGCGCCTGGGAAATCGACGCCGGACAGTTGTCCTTTCACAATGAGGACTGGAATTTGGCAATCCGGGAGATACTTGAAACGGTGAAAGAGGGCTTGGGCATCGAAGCCCAATCGGTGACGGCCTCTTTGTATAAACTGCTGCTTTATGAAGCGGGCGATTTTTTCCTACCCCATAAGGATTCGGAGAAGGATAAGGGCATGTTTGCCACTCTGGTGGTGGGCCTGCCTTCCGCGCACACTGGAGGGGAACTGATCCTTCGATTTGATGGGCGGGAGGAAACGGTTGATTTCGCACCGGCGGCAAGTAGTTATAAAATGCCTTTTGCCGCCTTTTACGCCGATTGCGAGCATGAGGTCAAACCGGTCAATTCCGGCTACCGGCTTTGCCTGGTTTACAACCTGTTGCAATCTGCCAGTTCTTCGAAGATCAGTAGCCCGCAATTTGGAAGGCAGGTAGGCCAAATGGCCGAGCTGCTTCAAACATTGGCAGATACCTTTGAATGGCGGCCCCAGGCCGTCTTGCTGGGCCATCAGTATACCTCCGCCAATTTTTCTTTGGGCCAGTTGAAACTCCACGACCGCCCCCGTGCCGAAGCACTCATGAAAGCTGCTGAGAAAGCAGGTTATTTTGCCACCCTGGGCCTGGTTACCCTTTACAGAATGGGGGAACTGGAGGGCGGAGATTATTACTACGGCTATGGCCGCCGCCGTGGGCGCTACTATGAAGATTATGATGAGGAAGAATCCGGGAGAGGTACTATGGGAGAGGTTCATGAAGAATACACCTCAATTAAGCACTGGGGGACTGACGAGCCCCCCGGGCTTGGCGAATTGAATATACGGGAGGAAGATATCCTCACGGACTTCGAATTGGGGGAAGAAGAACCCATCGAGCAGGAAGAGGAAGGGTATACGGGTAATGCCGGCATGACCATGGAGTACTGGTACCATTATGGCGCAGTTATCTTTTGGCCCAAAAGCCAACATAGCAGGCTTTTGAGCAGCACTCCCCTTCCGGTGCGCTTGCAATGGCTGAGCTATTACCTGGGGCACTGGGAAGAGGCAGAGCTCCATCCCAGGGAATACGCCCGGCAGATACTCCCTGGGTTCACACAAGAAGGGATTGAGGCTGCAAAGAGATACAATCCCCCGGATTTCAGCGCGGTAGCCACCGCCTTCGCCCGGCTCGAAGATGGGGGCTTATTACAAGAACCTGGCGAAGCACTGCTGTTAGCCATTTTTGAAAACATAAAGGTGGAAAACTGGGTAGATCTTCTGCAGCAATACCCCATCGATGCTTTTCAACCGATATTCCAAAAAGCGGCGGCCACCCATAATGTTTTTGTGATCCGCCATCTACTAGACATTTTGAATGCTTTGGATGCTTTGGGCTCGGCTACCCTGGCTCCATTCCTGATGCATCAGGTGCAACAGATCCCTGCTTACCTCAACAAGGTTTCACTCCACGAATTGGAGAGAACTCCACTTTTTTCAAAAAGAACGATTGACGAGAGCCGCTTAGAGACTGCCAGGGCCATAGTTGAATATATTTTAGTACTCAGTTTCCATAAAGAAACGGACTTGGATTGGGTAGAGGCTGTGTTGAAAGGCATCAGCTGGCCTTTGCCGAGAATTTACGCGAATGAGGTTTTGGCGCCTATCCTGCTTTCCAATAAGTATTCGGGCCGAGTACTGGCTAAATCCCTTCATGAGGCCTGCATACAGGACCTGAAGGCTCGCACAGCAATCCGGCCTTCTCCTCCACTCGACTGGAAGCGGGAAACGCCCAAAACGAAGGACTATCGACACATCTGGAAGATCCTCCACCCGTTCCTGAGTTCTCCTACCCTTGCGGTGTTGGACTACCAACAAAACGAATCGCTCCGGTCCGAAATGGAAAGGGCCGTCAAAAGTGAGGAGGTGGACTTGAGAATGGAAACGATCAGAAAAGGCAGGCCATACACCCTGAAGTTGATCAAAACCCAGGCCTCTTATGACCGGGCACTGAAGGAGTGGGATGAAGATATGGCGCTGCTGGAGCAGTTGGTGAAAGTGGGTTTAGGTTGAACACCCGGAACTTGGCAGCTAACCAAAATGTTCTTACCTTGAATCAAATAAGCTAAACGGATCATGGATACAGGAGCAGAAAAATTGTACATCATCGAGCAAATCGTCAAAATAAAAGATGAGGAATTGATCCACGCTATCAAAAATCTGTTGGATTTCGGGCTGAAATATCAGCCGGAAATAGCCCGTGAAGATTTTTGGAATGAGCTAAGCAAAAAGCAAAAAGAAAGGATCGAGTCAGCCATTCAGGACTTGGACGCAGGCCAGGGTATCCCCCATGATGAAGTGGTGGCATCGTTCAGAAAGAAGCTTCAGCGATGAGCCTACCTATCATCTGGGCGCCTTCCGCAAAAGATGAGTATGCTGCCCTGTTGGAATATGTTGAAGGGAATTTTGGATTGGATGCTGCCCTGGAACTTTTGGACACTACAGAAAAATTGCTCGAGGGAATAGCGGCTTTCCCTGGGATGTTCCCGGCTTCCGAAAAAAGGAAGGACATCCGGAAAGCAGTTGTAAGCAGGCAAACGTCTCTTCTCTACCGAATCTTCCAAGATCAGATTCAGATCCTGCATGTCTGGGATAATAGGCAGGATCCGGATAAACTTGAATTCCTGCTTTGATTTTTTCATTATTAACTTCCCAAAGTTCAAATGCTGGCTGGCAAAAGGCTACAAGAAGCGAGGCATTGGTTCCTCCTTCTCATTTTTTGTACAATCTGTTGTACAGATTTGAATCGGCTGTATTCAATTAATTGATTATCAACAACTTAGTGATGTGAGTTCGGAGTCCCGTCCGGACCGCTCATTTATCCTAAATAAGCGTCAGCTATTCACTTTTATTCACCGAATAGGCCGCTGTAGTGATTCCTTTCTGTTCTGTCTTTTTTATTAAAAAAGATCAAGCCTTCTTCCCACAGCACCTTTTGCGTTTTTTACCGCTTCTACAAGGGCAAGGAGCATTTCTCCCAATCTTTTTGCCCTGTTGTTCAAAAGGAGTAGGCCTTTCCAAACCTTGAAATTGGTTATAATCCGAAAGCGAAGGGGCTGATGGCTCGCTATACGAAAGATACTCTTCTGAAAGTTAACTTGCCCAGTACTCTTTGACGGTTTATCTTTATCTCTCACGCACAAACGCACACCATGAAAAAGAGTATAAACCAAAGAGTAAGCCTTCGAGAATAAATTTGCAATAGATGGACGAAATACGAAGTGCTCAAATAGACAACTTTATTGTTGATTGGTATTGGGATAAAAAATCTTATGCCTTCGCTTTTAACTTGTGCGCTTTTCTGTTCGGGTTCATGGACTATCTTGAGTCCTTAGGGCTTTCGGAAAGAACAATTAAAACACATTCTTCCAACTGTTGGCATATTGGTATATTGGAATGCCAATACGGATATAATAATGAATTTAAGCCCGGATTACTCTTAGGCGGGCCGTCCTATTTGTATGAATTCAAAAGAAAAATGGGCGATTCAAAATATGCTGTTGATTCATATTGCTCGACCTGGCGAAAGCTGGGAGAATACGTTAAACAAAAACACTATTTGAAACCAATAACCGTCGAAGAAGAAGATCTGTCTTTCGCCCGGGAATTATATTTTTTTTCGAAAAGACTTGAGGCTTTTGAAACCAAGCTGCGCACCTTCGGTGAATGGAAGGCCAAAAACAGCCTTAAGGAAGAAACGAAGTCGGTTTTTCGGGATTATCTCGAAAGGGAATCCAGCCGAAATACCAAGCATTATATACGGCAAATCAATAAATGCCTTAAGGCGCTAGAAATAATATTGAATTTTTTACCTGAATTTAAAACGGAAACGCTGGCGCAGGAGAAGGAGTCCCTTATAGAAAAAGGCAAATATTTGCGTGTTCGACTGGTTGAATTGGTATGGAACCTTGAATAAGATTACACAATTATTTTCGATATGGCAAATCACTTGGTTTTTCCTTCACGCGATAAAACGGAAAACTAAGGATTCTCCACCAGCCGGCCTTTGAATACTTTCAAAACTTCTTCCCAATATTCTGAGTAGTCAAAATACCCTGAGGATTCAGATTGGAAGGCTTCCATTTGTACAATGGCGTTTTTGATTAGTTCTTCAGAAAAGACATGATAAAGGAAACAATCAGTGAAAAAATCGAACTGGTAGCAGATGTGTTCCTTTACTTCAGCGGCATAGTAACCGGCAGGCTCCTCGATTTCCTCCCAGTTCAAATTGGTGCCCTGTTCAATAATTCGCATACAATTCAAGGCAGATAAAAGGTCACCTGTGCTACAAGCGGCTTCCATCTTCTGTAAAAAGGCCCCGATTACGTCTTCGTCGATTAGTTCGGTGAGTTCGGTAGAATAATCATCTGCAGTAGGATCCATGTCAAACAAAATATCCCAAGGATATCGTTTGATTTTTTCCTGCATCTGAGCTACTTCCGCATCTACAGTTTTTTGCCCTACTTCAACATCTCGCAAGGGTGGGTTTATATAAGCCCAAAAACTTGCACAAAGTGAAGCATCCTGGGTAAACAGTTGCCGGAGGAATGATTCCTGTTGAGCTGGTGTCGCAGCAGCGAAGACCTCGTCGTAAAAATGGGAAAATGGTGAGTGTGATGGCATTGAGTTGATTGTTTCTTCTCCCGAAAGATAATCTTATGGGATTTAAGTTGCTCAGTGTTTCCTGAAGATTTATCTTTATTCCCCAGCCTCAAACGCACATTATGGGATTCGACATTGGTCAAACAGTACAAGTCAAAGCAGGACTAAAGGATGAAGAGACGGGCATTTCCTTGGCTAGTTGGTCGGGCCGAATTATCGAAATGTATCCAGAATACGGTACGGTAGAAGTAGAATGGGACAGTACAACACTAATGCAAATACCAGACTCCTACCTTCGCCATTGCATTGATGGTGGTTATGACTATTATCGGTATACCATTGAGTCTACAAACCTGGAAATCATTGAACCCAAAGATACCCCCAAGCAGGTCCAAGAGATACAGCATGAACTCGAAGCCCGCTACCATGACTACCATTTCTATGGTGATCCACCTATCCCATTTTCGGAAGTTGATCGAGGATCTTTTACCCCTGGACTGCTCTTGCCCCAATCTTATGCAGGTTGGTCGGAATACCTGGAAAAGCACCTGGTATTTCCTTTTCGTGCAAAAGTCAAAGAGGGAAGCCGCCACATTGGGCAAAAATTGGACATCCTTGCACTTGACGGCTACGAAGACCCCTACGGCGTTATCGCTGTAATCAAGTGGACAGAGGGAGGCGCCGGAAATTTTCTTCTCTGTGATTTAGAGGCAACCGATAAGAACTCTGCTAATTATCACACGCTTCGGAAATATGTGGTTTGGTTTGCCAACCAGTAACTTGCTATGCACGAAAACCAAAACATAGAATGGAAAAGCACCTGGCGGGACGAGTATATCAAATGGATAAGTGGCTTTGCCAACGCCAATGGCGGAACGCTTGAGATCGGCAAAGATGACCATGGGACATAAGGATTACGCGGGTAGGTTCACGGGAAGGCGGCCATTGGGAAGTTATCATAGAATGACAATTTGGAACTTGGCTAATAAGCAAAATGTTCTTAACTTGGATCAATCAAGCTCAAGAGACGATGGAACTGAAATTGAATATCGGATACGCGGAACTCCTGGAACTTATACGGCAACTGCCCCTCAGGCAAATGACCCAGCTACAGGCTGACCTGGAGGCGGAGTTGGGGAAGAAAGCAGGAAGTATACCTGCTAATAAGCAAGCCGTTTTACGGCTGGCGGGTAGTTTGAATGATGCCGAATCGGTAGCCATCAAGCACTTGATCAATGAGGAATTCGAAACCATTGAAGGGGAATGGTAATGAAGGAGCAGTTAGCCCTGGATACGAACATTGCGATTGACGTACTCAATGGAAACAAACATATTATTCAACTTCTGGAGGAAGTTTCTACTCTTTTCTTACCTGTTACCGTTTGCGGAGAGTTACTATTCGGAGCCAAGAATTCAGGAAGGCCTGTTGACAATGAAAAACTCTTCCGCCAATTCATCAGCGCCTGCGAATTGCTGCCAAACGATCTGGCCATTGCGGAAACCTACGCTGAGATAAGAAAAAAATTGAAGGACACAGGCCGCCCAATCCCGGAAAATGATATTTGGATCGCAGCAAGCTGTATTGCCCATGGCATTCCTCTTGCTTCCCGAGATCAACACTTCAAAGAGGTGGAAGGACTGGAATTGGTTACCCTTTGAAACCATTGTGGATATATTTTACTTGCCGGCCATTGCTGTCTGCGAGATAACTAGTCAGAAGTGGCGCCTGCCTTCCATCTTCTCATTTTTGTACAAGCTGTTGTACAGATTTGAATGCCACTACGTTTTGAGCGGATACATTTTTTTCACAAGCCACTGATTATCAGCTGGAAACACATTTTGGGTAGTCGATTTTTTACAGAATAGACTTCCCTCTACCAGCGGAGTTCCTTCCAACATTTCACCCCACAGAGTTCTAACCCTGATACGGCTTTCTTTTCTGGCAACAGGCCTCACCAATCCTCCCCTGGTATCCAAAACTGCAGCAATGATTCCCGGCAGGCATGGTAGCAATATTTCTTCGCCAGAGCTTTCAAATTATCACCCTCATCGATGGGAACGGCAAAATATTGGACGCTCGCCTTCCAGTTGTTTGTAAAATAGGCAGGTTAATCACTCAAACAACCCCAAATATTCCTCAAATACAAAGACCCGGTTCCGGCTCTGGCCGGTGAATTCTTTCAATATCGCCCCATCCACGAAGCTTTGGGCCAGGCTGCCGGCAGCTTTAGGGCTAAGGCTACAGATCGACTCCACGTCTTTCACCTTGACAAAGGGCTCTTTGAATAAAGCATTCAGCAGCGTTATGGCCGACTGGGTGCGCCGGCCCCAATCCCGATGGATAAGGCTTTCCAGGTTTTGCTTCAGCCGCAACACCTCAGCCAGTGTCGAATTGGCTTTTCGGGCTGTTTCTTCTACGCCCACTAAAAAATATTTGCACCAGTGGAGTAAGTCGTTTTTTTCCCTGGCTCGGCTGAGGTTGTCATAATACATGCCTTTATCCTGCTCAAAAAATGTGGACAGGTATAGCAGTGGCTGATCCAGTATCTTTTCGCTTACCAGAAAGAGGGTGATGAGCAAACGCCCGATGCGCCCATTCCCATCCAGAAAGGGGTGGATGGTTTCAAACTGGTAATGGGCGATGCCTATTCGTATCAATGCGGGGACGGCAATCTGATCGTTGTGCATAAAGTTCTCCAGGTCGCCCATCAATTCATCGATATGGGTGTGCGCCGGGGGGACGAAAACCGCGTCATCGATCGAGGCCCCACCGATCCAGTTTTGGCTCCTGCGAAATTCGCCCGGCATTTTGTGTGCTCCTCTGACCCCTTGAAGAAGAGCTTTATGAGCTGCCCGGATGAGCCGGGAAGACAGGGGAAGGGTTTTTAATTGCTCGACCGCCTCATTCAACGCCTGGGTGTAGTTCTTAACTTCCTGCCAGTCATCCTTCCTTTCCGGTGAAATATACTCCTCTGATAATAACGCCTCATCCATTCTCGTCCGGGTTCCCTCTATCCTGCTGGAAACCACCGCTTCTTTAGTCACATGGAGGTGAATGAACAGGCCGATGTTGGGCGCCAGGTGTGCATAGGAATTAAGTTGGCCCAATTGGAAGGAGGCTCTTTCCAGCAAGGTGTTGAGCCTGGCATCTTTCCAATTCCACTGCCGGTTAACTTTCGCTGGTACGAAATAGCGATATCCAGCTCCTCTGGAATAATGGCCAGCTTCAAAGGATTCAATAAGAATAGGTTCTTCCATATGATAAAAGTAAAATAAAAATTCCGTTATTTTACTTTCATGGATTAAAATAAAACAATGGGGCTCTTTATTATACCTTCCTGCCGGTTATGACATTGGAACCATAAACAGGAAACTAAGAGCTTGTTCAAATTTCATCCTTCGGGCTGAAAATGCCCCTTTTCTGCTTATACTTCGTTGGCAAAATGGGCTTCGTACCTATGGGTACGTTCCCATTTTGCCGCCTCGTTTAAGCAAAAAATTGACTGTTTTCATCTCCAAAAACGAAATTTGAACAAGCTCTAAGGCCGATTCTTTTTCCAAAACATTTTCCAAAAGCCCACCCCGCTCACGCAAACCAAAGGTTACCAAGGAGTTAAACCTCCGTTTTATGAGCCCCGTCCGGACCGCTTAATTTACAAACCCTTGTAAGTCATCGATTTACAAGGGTTTTTTGTTTTAACTTGTTTTGCGCAATTCGCTGATTATCATTGGAAAATGTATTTTGGGGCAGTTCGTTTTTTACAGTGTTTTTAAAGCCTTCATCAAGTGTATCCACCTGATTGTTCTTACCTGGAGGGGTTCTCATCTTATTTTTTTAATACCAAAGACGCCAGAGCAGCTTCGAAACCAGGCTGCCAATGGGCCCCGGAAAAATGCTAAAGTTCAGCTTAGCCCTTTTTCTGTGCTGGGTTCTCTTTGGGTTTGTAATTTTCAATGTCAATCCCTTCGATTTCCATTAATTGAATACCAAAATTGCGAATAGCATGCACTATTGGAATAGCCAATTTCCCTTTTTCGGTAATGCTATATTCCACTTTTGGTGGAACGACGGGATATACTTTCCGGTTAATAAACCCGTCACTTTCTAATTCTCTTAATTGTGTGGTTAACATTTTATCAGAAGCATGAGCGATTGATTTTTTTAATTCTCCATATCTGTAAATCTTATCTTTAAGTCTCCACAGAATTGGCATTTTCCAGATTCCGCCCAGTCTATCCATGGCAAATTCCACTGGGTTGTAATAGGCTTTTCCTTTATACAGAAAATCAGGCATACGTTATATGTGTTTGGTTATCAGTATACTTTCAAAAAGGTTAGTATCAAACATTTCAGATAGTATCTTGCCTAAGATAGGTGTCAAGTATACTTTTGTGCAAGTATTTTAACAAAAAAAATCACAGCATGAGAAGTATACGGTTTTTACTCTTGCTCGCTATTTGAACAAGCTCTAAGTTTTTTCATTTTTCCATCCTGCGAGCCGCAGATTTCATCACAAAAAAATCCAAAAAATATGACACTGATCAAAGAGGACTTGACATACGTCCATGCTCACGGAATGCCTTCGAAGGGCAAAATATTAATGGTAGCAAGCAGCCCCTCCGTTTCAAAGCAAACGGGTTGGCCTATTGGCTTTTGGGCCGCCGAGTTGACCCACCCGCTGCATGTATTTCAGGAAGCCGGTTATGAGGTGGAATTAGCTTCCACGGAAGGTGGAAAAATAGAAATGGATGGCTACTCCAATCCTACCGATGCAAGCGGGTATTCGGCCCACGATGTGATTTCGCTGGGATATATGCAGTTGGACTGGTTCAACGAAATGCTGGCTAACACCAAGAAATTGGCGGAGGTAAACCCCGATGATTACGATGCCATTTTTTTGGTAGGCGGGCAAGCCCCTATGTACACCTACAGGGGGAATCACGATTTGGAAAAATTGTTTGCCGCCTTTTACGAAGCAGGCAAACCAAGCGCCGCTGTGTGTCACTCTACAACGCTTTTGCTGGAAGCCAAAAAATCTGATGGGGAATTGATTGTCAAGGGGAAAACCTGGACAGGGTTTGCCAATGCGGAGGAGGATTTTGCCGATCAGGCCGTTGGACAAAAAATCCAACCCTATCGGATCGAAGATGAGGCGAAAAAGATAAGCGGCGCCACTTTCAAAGTAGCCCCTCCTTTTTCCTCCTATGCTATTGCCGATAGTAATTTAATTACCGGACAGCAACAGAATTCGGGCGCAGCTGCTGCAAAGATGGTGGTTGAGCAATTGAATAAATAAAACTTCAGGAGGAGTAAACAGCCCTTGTTTGCTCCTCCATCTTTCATCGTTCTCGGAATGGTAAAAACATATTGGATTGCGGTATGTGGGGTGCTTGCTTCTTTTATTTGTTCGGGGCAGAGCCTGGAAATTATGGCGGGGCATGAAAGCGTTTTCGCTGACGTGCAATATAGCTGGTTCTCCATATTTAGGTTTACTCCCCAAATCAATGGCCAGTGGAAAGCCTATTCGAGCCTGGAGTTGTTCTAATCCCAGGGCATCAGCCAATGAAGTTGTGAAGTTTGTTAATAAAAAATAATTCGAATGAAAATTGCCATCATCGGAACAGGGAACGTAGGCGGCGCGTTGGCCACCCAATGGGCGAAAGCGGGACATCAGATATTCCTGGGTGTTCGGGATACCGCCAATTTCAAAGGCATGGAATTATTGGACAATGAGAACACTTCCGTTCATTCCATTCCGGAAGCCGTTAATTTATCCGAAGTGATATTAGTAGCATCACCGCCTCAATTTGCTGAGCAACTGGCAGCTGATTTCGGGAATGTTTCGGGTAGGATCATTATTGATGCTACGAATGCTATCCGCACCAAGCCCGAACATTATCAGACCGCCTATCATGCGTTTGAAGCCTTGACCGAGGCTGCCGTAGTAAAATGCTTCAATTCTACGGGCTTTGAGAACATGAAGAACCCGGATTACGGGAATGTAAAACTGGATATGTTTATGGCGGGGGCTTCCGAAAAAGCCAAAGCTGTTGCCGCTCAACTTTCAAAAGCTGCAGGATTCGAAAATTGTTATGATTTTGGCGGTGCTGATAAAGTGGAGTTACTCGAAAAGTTTGCTTTATCCTGGATCAATCTTGCTATTTTCCAAGGCATGGGCAGGGATCTTGGATTTAAGGTGGTTTTTCGGTGATTTTTTCTTCACATGGGACACAACGAATTGGCTATCGCAAGTGGGAATTATTGATTCTCAAACGGTCGAAAACCGGTAGCGGGGCTTGCCGGACAAGGGGTTTGATGGCAACAAGAAAATTAAGAACGTGTTTAAAATTAATCCAAACCTGTTGGATGCCGATCAGGCAGCCAATGGATTTATTTCAGGGCCGGCCCCTGTTTTTGTAGAAATTGCACAAAATCCGCTTCCCCGCTAAAGCCATTTTCAATCAACCAGGAGGTGATCCTGTTCTTAATATTTTCGGCAGTAAAGGGCCTCTCCACTTTATAGTTCCTGGAAGCGGGAATGATGGCAAGGAAGACATCATTTTTAGTTACCAGGCCATAGGTATCTTTCCTGTTCTTTGGAAGGGCATCCGTTTTATTAAGCTGCATGTTCAACAAAACAGACCCTTCCCCCAATTTATTACTGGGCCCAACATCGTTGATGATGGCATAGGATACCGCTCCATTCTCTGGATTGTAGGCAATCAGCAGATCCCCCACACGGGCGTCGTTTTTCCAAATGGGGTTATCATTTCCTCCTCCCTTTAGAGGCAACACCAAACGTACCATCGGAAGGAACCTGCAAAAGTTACAAGAGGATAAATTGCTCAAAAGGGTTGGAGGAGCAAAGGGTGGCCACTGGGAATTGATTGAAAATTGAAAATCTGCTGGTAAAAATGGGGGGCTTTCTGTTTTTCCAAAGGCCAAAGCCGATCTCGCAAAACAAAGATTATCAAGGACTTATCGCCTACAATAATGAGTCCCGTCCGGACCGCTCATTTATCCTCAACAAGCGTCAACTATTCACTTTTATTCACTGCATGATCCGCTGCGGTGACTCCTATTCAACGCCTTTTCAAAAACAAAAACAGCGTTTGCATCCATACGTTCCTAGTCAAAGGGCATGGGAACCATTTTAAGCCACTTGCTGATAGCCTTGTAGGGTTTTATCATGCGGATGATCATTGGGTGGTATCCACCAATCCCACAGGAATCGCCTGGAAGTCAGTCGCCCGCACCACCTCCCACGATAATGGAGGCAGCCCCTGAAGCTTTTAGGGGCTAGAAGGTTCCTAAAAAAACAAGCCCCACACATTCCTGAAAGGTGTTTTAGCAGGAATGTAGTGGGGCTTGATATGGCTTAATGAGCGTTAATTCAAATCAAATCTGTCTGCATTCATCACCTTTACCCATGCTTTCACAAAATCATGGACAAATTTTTCTTTGTTGTCGTCCTGTGCGTAGACCTCTGCATACGAGCGAAGAATGGAGTTAGAACCAAATACAAGGTCAATGCGTGTGGCCGTCCATTTCACTTCATCCGTTTTGCGATCCCGTATTTCGTAAAGGTTCTCATCCACCTTCTTCCACTTATAGGCCATGTCGGTCAAGTTAACGAAGAAGTCGGTCGTCAAAGCACCTTGCTTGTGCGTAAATACGCCGTGTTTAGTACCGCCATAATTAGCGCCTATTACACGCATACCACCAACCAGGGTCGTCATTTCAGGAGCGGTCAGGCCCATCAACTGCGTGCGGTCCAGCATCAATTCTTCGGCGCTTACGACATAGTCTTTTTTCATCCAGTTGCGATAACCGTCAGCTAATGGTTCGAGTGGCGCAAAAGAATCGGCATCCGTCATGTCATCCGTGGCGTCTCCACGGCCCGGTGCAAAAGGAACCGTAACATCGAACCCTGCAGCTTTTGCTGCTTGTTCTACACCAAGGTTGCCCGCCAGTACAATAGTGTCTGCTACACTGATACCGAATTCCTTGGCAATAGGCTCCAGGACGGACAGTACACGAGCTAAACGTTTTGGTTCGTTCCCTTCCCAGTCTTTTTGAGGCGCCAAACGAATACGCGCGCCATTGGCGCCACCACGCATGTCGGACCCTCTAAAGGTACGCGCACTATCCCAGGCGGTAGCTACCATGTCTGCGATAGAAAGGCCTGAATGAGCGATTTTTGCTTTTACAGCATTTACGTCATAATCGGAACGGCCTGCTGGTACGGGGTCTTGCCAAATCAAATCTTCCGCCGGCACATCCGGCCCGAAGTAGCGTGATTTTGGCCCCATGTCCCGGTGCGTCAACTTGAACCAGGCGCGAGCGAAGGTGTCAGAGAAATACTGAGGATCCTTCCAGAACTTCATGCAAATTTCTCTGTAGATAGGGTCCATTTTCATGGCCATATCGGCATCGGTCTTTATTGTTTTCTTGCGAATAGCAGGATCTTCCACATCGACCGGCATGTCTTCTTCCTTGATATTTATCGGCTCCCACTGCCAGGCGCCTGCCGGGCTTTTGGCCAATGCCCATTCATGGTTGAACAACATCTCGAAGTAGCCCATATCCCATTTTGTCGGATGGGTCGTCCATGCGCCTTCAATTCCGCTGGTTACGGCGTAGCGGCCTTTGCCTGACTTGTGGGGGTTCGCCCAGCCAAAGCCTTGTTCCTCCACCGGAGCAGCTTCCGGTTCCCGGCCTAAAAGACTTACATCGCCATTGCCATGAGTTTTACCGACGGTATGTCCACCTGCGGTTAAGGCAGCGGTTTCTTCGTCGTTCATCGCCATACGTGCAAAAGTTTCGCGCACCTGAGCCGCAGTCTTCAACGGGTCAGGTTTTCCGTTAACCCCTTCCGGATTAACGTAGATCAAACCCATCTGTACGGCAGCCAGTGGATTTTCCATGGTCCTGGGGTCATCCACATTCTCATATCGTTCGTCACTTGGAGCCAGCCACTCTTTTTCAGCGCCCCAATAGACGTCTTTTTCCGGATGCCAGATGTCCGCACGTCCAAAAGAGAATCCGAAAGTTTTAAGGCCCATGCTTTCGTAGGCAATGTTGCCGGCCAAAATAATCAAATCGGCCCAACTGACTTTGTTGCCATACTTTTTCTTGACAGGCCAAAGCAGGCGTCTTGCTTTATCCAGGCTAACGTTGTCTGGCCATGAATTTAGCGGGGCAAAACGTTGGTTACCGGTGCCACCACCCCCACGGCCGTCAGAAATTCTGTAGGAACCAGCAGCATGCATGCCAAGCCATACGTATCATTAGCCCGCCGTAATGGTTTTAGTCGGCATAGTACCAATCCTGACTGCTGGTCATCAAGGCATGCATATCTTTCTTTAAAGCCTCAACGTCCAGCTTTTTCAGCTCTTCGTGATAATCGAAATCTTCGCCTAATGGATTGGTTTTGGTGTCATGTTGGTGCAAAATGTCCAGATTAAGCGAATTGGTACCACTTTGTGACGGACGCCCCTGATTCAGTGTTTCCTCCGTGCATTACCGGGCACTTACCGTGTTTTGAATTACTCATACTTTCAATCTTTAAATGTTCCTGTTATTTGGAGTTGAATGCTTTGAATGTCAAAGTTTTTAATTCCTTTTTATTAAAATAATCAATTATAAGTTCATCTAGTTTTTCGTCTTCATAGTCCTCGATCCGGTCCGTTTCCTCACAATAAAGGTGATGATGACTGGACTGTAAGGGATCATAACGCATGATGCCGCTTTCCGTTTTTACCTTTTTTATCAGGTTGTTTTCGACAAAGGAATCCAAAACCTTATACACCGTTCCAATGGAAATATTCGGATGGTTCTTTTTGATGTAGTCTATAATGTTCTCGGCTGTAGGGTGATTGTTAAGTTTCATAATTGCGCCTAGAATCGCAATCCGCTGTGGAGTAACCCTTAGCCCTTTTTCTGAAAGTTTATATGCAATTTCCTTTGCGTACATGAATAATTGCTAGATGAGAATGATTATCTTGTGAGATTGTTGCAAATGTAGTGATTCCTGTTGAAATACGGTAATTGAGAGGGAAAAATGTTGTAGCTTTTTTACCTCGCGAGGTATTATTTTATACCCGCCCTTTGGAAACAATCAAGTCCGCTTACGTCAGCGAAATCCTGGCATTTGTATTCAAGGCCCCGTGATGAAGGTTTGTTCTATATTAGTTAAAAAACAATACACAAACATGAAAAAAATACTTGTCCCGACCGATTTTTCTCTTGTTGCAGATAATGCCTTAAAGCATGCAATTGAAATAGCCGAAAAGTTTAAAAGTAAGCTCTATTTATACCATGTTTACTCTTTTGACAGATTTAATTATGACTTGAACTTTGATGACGACGAACAGCCCTTTGCCAAGGAAATGGAGCGGAATATGAAAAAAACAAAGTTAAAATTCATTGACGTAATAACACAAAAAGGGCTTTCAGTTCAAACAATGGTAGAGCGGGACAATATTTTTTCCCTTTTTGGAAGTAGCGTCAAGAAGCATGAATTTGATTTGATAATAATGGGAAGCAAAGGGTGCTTCGGGGCTCGAAAAGGTGGTATTTGGTTCTGTCGCAGCTACCGCAATAGAAATCGCAAAAGTTCCTGTTTTGATTGTCCCGCCCACCTGTACTTTTCGTCCCCTTGAGCAAATTGTACTGGCAATGGACAAAAAAGAGGTTTCGCCAAATGTGCTTTCACCGCTCCAAAAGTTGGCGTTTAAGTTCGGGGCTACAGTGACGGTACTCAACGTCAAATCAGGCTCGGATGAAAATGCTTATATGAAGATTGATTTATCCCTTGATGGTGTGGAAACGACCTATCGTGAAGTGCCCATGTCCGGTAGCATCAATGAATCCATCAATGATTTCATAGGAAAAGAGGGCTGTGATCTATTGTGCATGATAAGAAGAGAGAAGGGCTTTCTAGAGAGTATCTTTAATAAAAGCATAACCAAGGCTCAAGCCTACAGCAGCCAAGTCCCGTTATTGGTTCTGCCCGTTTAGTTCCGGCTTTTTTCTGTTGCCAGGACTAGCCGCTCAGCATACCAGGCCATCGGTAATTTTGGCTTATTTTCTTGCCGGACTTTTAGAGCCCGAAGCATGAAATTTGAACAAGCTCTAAATTTATTCCATTTTATAAAGCGCCTTACCGGCTGGTTCAAATTTGTCTCCCGGCATCCAGTACGGCCGTTGGGCCCAGTTGCCGATCAGTTCTGCGGACCGGATATAGGCTTTCCAGTATTTGTGGACATAATCGAGGTCGACGGTGTCGAACTCATCGGAGGGCTGGTGGTAGTATTTGGTGATCCGTTCATCAAAAGCGGCCATTGCCATTTTAAAGTTGACGGCGGGCACCCCTTTGGCGGCAAAGCTAACCTGGTCCGACCGTTCGTAATAGTTCTGGCCAGGCAGGCGGTCGCCGATCACGCCCAGCCCTACTTCGGAGGCCGCCTGATATACCAGTTCGTCGATATTGGTGCGGTTAGTGTCCAATAAGGTGACCACCTCGGTATCGGTATAACCGGAATTATCGATGTTAAAGGCAAATACCGTTTCTTCCAGAGGAATCTTTGGGTTATCGACATAATATTGGCTGCCCAGCAACCCTTTTTCCTCTCCAGTCAGTGCAATGATGATAATCGATCGTTTGGGTGGATACTTTCCGAAGTATTTGGCGGCATTAATGAGGCCGGTAGTCCCGATGCCATTATCCCGGGCGCCGTTGTAAATGGAATCCTGGCCTGCACCGGCCTGTACCCCTATGTGATCGTAGTGCGCGCACATAATGATGTGTTCTTTTTTCAGTTCCGGGTCGGCGCCTTCAATTTTACCGACTACGTTAAAGGCATCCACCTTCATTTTTTTGATCCCTTCGATATGGATAGACCCAACGGCATCGGGCTGTTCTTTTAACTGCTTAACGAGCACATTGGTCGAATCGTGCACCCAGATATGCGGAAATCCCCGCTCCTCTTCAGCTTCGATCGCTCCGATACTCATCCGTTCCCGGTTGAGGTAGTTCAAAACCAGTTGCCAGGGAATGCGCTGCCCGGGGCCGAAAATTTGTATCAGGCCAACAGCGCCGGCTTCCTCCAGTAATTTCAGCTGATCCTGGTTTCGGGCGGAGGCCCGTACATCCCGAAGCACCGTTACCACGACTTTACCTTGAAGGCCAACAGGCTCATAATGCTCGATATCCGGCAGGTACACCAGCGGGGCTTCCAGCGTTCCGTTGACGCCGGTAACCATAACCGAGCTGACCCCTGTTCTGAACTCCTCTCCCAGCATAGCTACTGTAGCAACGGTGGGTGGCTTTACGGTATGCAGGGGCGCCCACTGCAGGTAATCTCCTTCGGCATCCCCCAGCGGGATCAGTCCGGACCTGCGAAACTGTTCGGCAATGTAGCGGCCGGCGATGAGCAATTCGCCTGTACCTGTATTGCGCCCCTTCAGTTCATCGGCAGTCAAAAAGCGCAGGTGGGATTCAGCTTCCAGCCGGTCTATCGTTTGGTTTATCCGCTCTAGCTGGGCGTAGGAGATAGTGGCATTGGTTAGGCAAAGAGCCCATATCAGCAGGAGGGGGACGTTTATCTTCATGAGGGAAAAGTTTTGGGCGGTTAAAATACGACAAAAGGGGAAGGCTGCCAAAATGATAATTAAGGAGTAGTACAGGCCAGCCTTAGGGCAGCTCCCCTAAAAAAGCCCCTATCCCATGATAATGGTCTACATGATCCGGCGCCGAATTGCCGGCAAAGGAGAGGATCCGAAATTTTCCCTGGCCGGCGACGGAGGTTTGCTGCATGCCCATAGGCCCTTCCGCTAAAAGGGGCTGCCTCTTTATACCCAGGCTTTGCAGCAGATATTCAGCCGTTTCGGTCGTGCTGGCAAAGGTGCCGGGGAATACGGAAGAATGCGTAAATAGGAAGGATTTCTTACCGGCTGCCGCCAGCTTTGCCCAGTCGAGGAAGACTTGCATTTGCGTGCTGTCTATGGCGCCTCCTTCCGCCATCACCTTTCCTTCGGGCACATAAGAACAGTGTAAACCATCCAGTAACAGGATGCCGTCGATGCGGCTGGCGGTGTTCGCATCGCTGATCAAACTTCTGGCCGCGCCGTACCCGGCGCTCCAGCCGCTTAGACAGATGCTGGCGATCTGCGTCTCCGGCAGCATCTTTTGAACAGCGCTCAGGATCGTATCCAGGAAAGCATTTGCCCCCAGTTCCTGAATGGGCCGGCTGTAGGCGGAAGATCCGCTTCCCCATTGGCAATGAAACAGCACCCATGGGGTCGATTGCTGATCAATGGCGTACTGAGCTACCCGGCTATCTCCGTGAAAGTGAATAAGCAGGGCGGCCTGGTTTTCGTTCTTCCATTTATCAGGCACATACAGCTTGCCCTGAAATCCTCCGGAAAGATCAATTGTGATACCGGCATCCGGAACAGAATCGATGGGGATCCGATGATGCGGCCGGGTGTATTCGGCCATAGGCGAGGGATTCTGGGGGCGCATTGTTGTCACTTCCGGCGCCCGGCAGGAAGGGAGTATCAAAACAAGGCAAAGCACGAGTAGCTGTTTCACGATGAAGGCTTTGGTCTTCGATAAAATAAGCTGTTTTTTTACTTTCCCTAAATTAAATAATGCTAGGAAATTGATAAAACTTCATCCCTGATCGACAGTCGATTTAGCATATGCTGAAGGAGAAACCCCAAAGGCTTCCCTGAAACATTTACTGAAATATTTTGGGGTTTTGAACCCGGTGGAATAGCATATTTCCGACACGGAAAGAACATTTTGCGAAAGCAATTGGGCGGCACGTTTCAGCCGGATCATTCGAATGAATTCGTTGGGGGTGTAATTGGTTAGCGCGGGTAGTTTCCGATACAAAACCGGCCGGCTCATTCCGATTTCATGGGCAAACGAATTGACATCGAACTCGGAGTCGTCCATATGTTTTTCCACAATTCCGATGGCGCGTTTCAGCAGTTCCTCATCTGGAGAAGTGAGTGTAACTTCCTTTGGCTCAAGTTTGACCTGATCGCTAAACCTTTCCCGCAGTCGCCGCCGGGAGTCAATCAGGTTCTTTACCTTGATCTTCAAGATCCCGGGATTGAATGGTTTGGTGATATAGTCGTCAGCTCCTGTTTCCAGGCCTTCGGCGTGGAAAACCAGAGACGTTCGGCCGGTCAGAAGAATGACGGGTATGTGGCTGGTGGCTATTTCGGTTTTGATGTTCCGGCAGAGTTCAATGCCATCCATTTCCGGCATCATGATATCTGAAATGATCAGGTCCGGCGAATGTTTGACGGCCAGGTCAAATCCTTCTTTTCCGTTGGCGCCCAATAATACCCTGTAGTAGGGTTGAAAAATTTCCTTTAAGTAATTCCTGACATCACTATTGTCCTCAACAATTAACAATTCGGGCGCATTCGAGCCAGCTGCTATTTCGGATATGGCGCCTGAAGGGCTGTCGAGGCCAGCCGGAGGTTGGTAATGCGCCGCATCTTCGCCGCTCTTGAAGTCGGTCGCAAACTGGCCTTCTGAGAAATGTTCCTTACCGGTTTTGAAAGTGAGGATAAAGGAGGTAAGCCCGTTTGAGACGCTTTTGGCGGAAATGGAGCCGCCATGCAGTTCGGCCAGGCCCTTTGTCAACGCCAGCCCGATGCCGCTGCCCAGGTAGTTCCCGGAGTAGTTTTTGTCAAATTTGTAAAACCGGTCAAAAATGAAAGGCAGGTCGTCTGTGGAAATGGCTTCGCCGTCATTTTCCACGATCAGCTCGACGCAGTCCTGTTGCTCTGTTGCCTTTACCCAAACGTTACCCCCTTCTGGCGTGAATTTGATGGCATTCGACAACAGGTTGAAGAGAATTATTTCCATTTGACTAGGGTCAAACCACAGTGGGATGGATGCAGGGGAGGAGGTGAAATTGAACGAGATGTTTTTCCGTTGTGCAAACTCTTTGAAGGAAAGGTTGATTTCCTGGATGAATTTTACAATATCGGCTTTCACTACCTTCAGTTTGGTGTGCCCCGTTTCCTGTTTCCTGAAATCGAGCAATTGATTGACCAAAATGGACAAGCGGTTGGCATTGCTGCGCATGATCTGCAATTGTTTGCGAATGCCCAGGTCTGTAATATTGGCTGAAATGAGGGACTCCAGTGGGCCTAAAATAAGTGTTAAGGGCGTGCGGATCTCATGGGAGATATTGGTAAAAAACCTTAGTTTCATTTCGTTTATCTCCTTTACTTTCGCCCGCTCCAACCGCTCCAGTTTTAATTCATTGAGCAGTCTCAATCGCCCCATCGTGTAAACCCGGTAAGCGTATATGAGCCCTAAAAATGTCAGGGCGTACAGCCCGTAGGCCCACCAGGTGTTCCAGGGGGCAGTCAGCACTTTGACTTTGAGCTGGGTGATCTGGCCGTTCCAGGTGCCGTCTTTGGTGGTAGCCCTGACCTTAAAAAGATACTCTCCCTGGTATAGGTTGGAATAGGCCGCATACCGGTGCCTGGCGTCCGTATATTTCCAGTTGTCATCTACTCCTTCGAGTTGGAAGGCGTACTCGATTTTATCAGAACGGGCAAAATCCAGAGCTGAAAATTCAAAAGCAAAGTCATCAATCGTATATGGAATAACGACTTCCTCCGTTTCACTGATGGTTTCTTTTAAAACCATTCGATTATTCAGAATTTCCCCGGGTTGCACCGACCGGTTGAAAATCTTCAGGTCGGTAAGCAGGCAGGGTACACTGGTATCAGGCTTTTTTGTGATCAACTTAGGGTAAAAAACATTGAATCCGTTGGTTCCTCCAAAATACATGGTGCCGTCGCTGGTGAGACAGGACGATCCAAGGTTAAATTCGGCTTGCATGCCATCACTTGTATTATAATTCACGAAGGCCTTGCTTAAAGGGTTAAACTTGCTAATGCCTTTCAGTGAACTGACCCAAAGATTCCCTTCGCGGTCTTCCTCAATACTTTTCACCACATCGTTGGGCAGGCCATCCTTTTCACGGAAGGATTCAAAAGATTCCGACAGCCGGTCGAAAACATTCAGGCCGCCGCCGAAAGTCCCTATCCAAAGTTGCCCGTTCGTGGGCGATTCAAAAATGGTGGTGATAATGTCGCTGCTGAGGCTGGTGGTATCCCCCGGTATTTTTTTATAGTGTGCAAATGATTGATTGGCAGGATTGTATCTGTTTAAGCCGCCGCCATAGGTGCCTATCCAAAGAAAGCCCAAACGGTCTTCAACGACTACACGGACATCATGGCTGTTGATGCCTTTCGGGTCATTGGGGTCGCTGACAAAATGTCCGAATTCTCCACTTTTTCGGTCATAAAAATTAAGGCCGCCGTCAGCGGTTCCAATCCAAAGATTACCTCTGATATCCTCGCAAATTGCCCAGACGGAGTTGCCGGACAAACGGCTTTTTCCCGAAGCGGACTGATTGAATGGCGTAAAAATTTTCCGCTTGCGGTCAAAACGTTGGAGTCCCCCTCCATCTGTTCCTATCCAAAATAGGCCTTCCCTGTCTTCCAAAATGGCTTGCACATTATTGGAAATGGCGTTGGCGGCCTCGGTGTGGGTTTGAGGAAAATAGCTAAAATCACCGGTTACGGGGTCAAACTGACTCAAGCCGCCGCCGTATGTGCCTACCCAGATAGCGCCTTGCCGGTCTTCATAAATAACCTTAACGAGATTGCCCGTGAGGCTCTTTGATTTACCTTCCACCGGGTAATAGTGTTTGGTTTGCTGCTTTTGAGGGTCAATCCAGCTAAGCCCTTTGATGACACAACCTATCCAAATGATGCCGGAACGATCCTGGTAAATGGTATTGATGAGGTTGCCGTTGAGGCTGTAGGGGTCGCTGGCAATATGCCGGTAATGGATAAATTGCCCGGTTTTATGGTTGAAGAGGTTGAGCCCTCCCCCGTTGGTGCTGATCCATAACCTTCCTTGTTTGTCTTCAAGGATAGCAGATACATGGTCGTGGCTCAAACTTCCTGCCGTATTTTCAAGGTGCTTGAAATGGGTGAATTTTCCCGTGGAGGGGTCCATTCTGTTCAATCCGTTAAATTCGGTGCCGACCCAGAGCGCGCCCGATCTATCCTGGAAAATGGCTTTTACGGAATTGCCACTGAGGCTGTTGGAATTGGACGGCTGATGCTCAAAATGCTCAAAGGCCGCTTGCGTGCCCACTTTCTTTTTCAAATCCAGCATATTCAAGCCACCTGTACCCGTACCGATCCACAAGCGGTCTTCCGTGCCTAAATAGATAGTCCATATATTGTTACTAGACAAGCTCTTGGGGTCGCCTGGTACATGTCGGAAACGAGTGATCACCGGGCCGCTTTTAACACCGGCGCCCAGGTTCTCGTTTAAAACGATCTTGTTTAGCCCCATGCCCAGCGTAGCGGCCCAAATAGCGCCGCTCCGGTCTTCTGCGATGGAATAAACCCGGTTATCACTCAGGCTATTGGGATTGTCCGGATCATTTTGGAAGTTGAGGAACCGTTCCTGTTTAGGATCAAAACGGCAGATGCCGCCGCCATCCGTGCCGATCCACAAGTAGCCCTTTGCATCCTGAATGATAGCTTTGATGATATTGCTGCTGATGCTGAAAGGATTGGCAGGGTCGTGTTGATAAACCTTAAAGGTGTATCCGTCATAGCGGGCCAGGCCGGTTTCCATGCCCAGCCACAGAAAGCCCCTGCGATCTTGTAAGATGCAAAACACGTGGTCCTGCGGCAGCCCATTCTGGGTGGTCATCCGGTCAAACTTGATGTAACTGTCTTGGGCCTTACTTGCAGGGGAATGGAACAGCAACAAAAAAGCGCTGTAAAAGAGAATCAATATTTTCCTCAAAAGGCCCATCCAGGTTCGTTTAAAGCGTATTTGGATTTACCTCTAAATATAATAAAGATTCTTGACGCTCAGTTATTTCCGTTCAGCATCAGGTTAAACGGAGCAAGTGGCAGGCCGGCGCTGTTCACAACATTATTGTCGGGGTTCGGCGCCCAGGCATATTTCACCCTCACCGGCAAGAAACCATCGGGCAGGAACAGCTTGATCTTTTCTCCTTCTATTATGATCTTTTCAGGTTTTAAGATGGTTTCAAGTGAGCCGTTTTCAGTATAGCCCTGTAGGGTGAAACCCAATGGAGTTTCCTGGCCCTTGACCGTGAGGCCATCATAGGTATTATTGAAATAAAGTACCACTTCCTTTCCATCCGTTCTCCATTCGGATGATGACAAACCTGGGCTTTCCGCCGCGATTTTTTTTGAATAGGCCTTCAAAAGCGCCAGTCTGGCAAGCCGTAAGCCAATTACTTTTTTTTCTTTTGGATGTACGTCAGTGGGGTGCCCACTGTCAATGGCAACGGCCATGCCCGTGTTCGGAATGGCCAGGCATTTTTCCTGCGCTTCCCGAAATTCGGGCCATAGATTCCGATTCCCGATTTTTGGCAATTGAACAAAATAAAATGGGAAATCACCTTGTCCCCATAGGCTTCGCCAACTTTTGAGAAGCATGTCCATGATAGCAAAATAGGAAGCAGGGTGGGTAGCGTTGGACTCCCCCTGATACCAAATCGCCCCACGAATGGCATATGGCGCGAGTGGTTGGAGCGCAAAATCGAATAAATAACCCGGCGAAAAGGGATGGCCCGGCAAGGGAGCATCTCCCTTATTTCCCAGATCGCCCCAGTTTTGTTTTGCTCTTTCAGCCAACCAGGGGTGGATGATTTCGGAATCGAGCCAGGTTTTGTTTCCTGAAAAATCCACCAGGCTTTGCAACTGAGGATGACTGGCTAATGCCGATCTGCTGGCCCACGATTGGGCTGGCGACCCACCGACAGCATTTTGGATGAGGCCAATGGGCACCTTTAGCGATTCAGACAGTTCTTTTCCAAAAAAGTAGGCTACCCCTGAAAATTCCGCTGCTGTTTCGGGAGTGCAAGGTTCCCAGTTGGCGGGATAGAAAAAATGCCCTTTGGTAAATTCTACCAACTGCTCGCTAGTATACGGAGTGCTATACGTGTTATGCTTTTTCTTGAGATGAAAAAAACGAATGGCCGGCTGGCTGGCATTTGGGATTTCCAGTTCGCCTTCCGTGCAATTCTTTAGTGGCCACTCCATATTCGACTGCCCCGAGCATAACCAAACCTCACCTACCAGAATGTCTTTTAGAACAATGGTTTCCCCATTGCCGGAAATGCTCATTTGGTAAGGGCCGCCCTCAGCCATTGCAGCCAACGTCACTTCCCATTTTCCGTCTTTATCCGAAAGGGCATTGATTTCAAATTCATTGAATCGGACAGCCACTTCGCTACCTGCCGGGGCGGTACCCCAAACAGGGATAGGCAGATGCCGCTGTAAAACCATGTGGTCGCTGAAAATATCAGGTAACCCGATTTGCGCCCAAGTGGCAATTGGAAATAAAATCACGAGGAAAAAACGGGCGGCGGTTTGTACAGTACGGTACATAGCAGCTTGTATTTTGTGCAAAAAAAGAGGGGGATTTTCATCCCCCCGGCTAATCTAGTGTATGAAAACCAAGCAAGTGGTTTGAGGTTGAGGCTGAACCTTTGGCCACTATTCTCAACCTCAGCCTCATCCCCTGATCACTCCCTTAGAGCTTGTTCAAATTTCGTTTTTGGAGATGAAAATTATTCATTTTTTGCTTAGACAAGGCGTCGAAATGGAAGCATACCCTTAGGTACGTGACCATTTCGGCAACGCAGTATAAGCGAAAAAGGGACGTTTTCAGCCCGAAGGATGAAATTTGAACAAGCTCTTAATATCCCGGAGTCTGCTTTAAATTAGGATTAAGCGCCATCGTATTCTGAGAAATGGGCCAAAGTATAGGCTGTTCATTTTCTCTGCCAACAAGGCTGGGCACCAGTTCATAAGCCTTTCCGAACCTAACCAGGTCCCACCATCTTTTTCCTTCAAAAGCAAATTCCACGGCTCTTTCCGACAGGATAGCATCGTCTACTTCCGGCTGGGACATGCCACCTGCATAATCGCCGACGCCGGCCTTGTTGCGGGTCATATTGAGGTCAGCAACAGCGGCGCCCTGGTCGTTCAGGCCATTGTGTATTTCCGCCCGCATCAACAGGGCATCTGCATAGCGGTAGATTTTATAGTCATCGGTGTATTCATTGGCTTCAATACCGGGGTCGCCAATGAATTTTACGAACTGTTTGCGGAGATCGCCATTGAAATCATATTCCTGTATAGTGATGCCTTGTCTAACATCTGCCGCTCCATTTCCCAGGTTGGCATTGCTGATAAATTGGTCATAAAGAATTTGAGTAGGCGCGTAGAATCTGGCGCCGGAGACCATCAGCGGAATACGTGTTTTTGCTTCATCGGGGAGAGATACATAATTCTGTATCTGCAACATATAGTTACTGTACCAGGGCGTTCCTCCCGGCTCTATCATATCTCTGTAGAGCGAAAAGATATCGGAGCCCGTAACGGAAGTGGTCCTGAAAAGCGCTTCAAAAGAGGCCAATTGCAGGTCGGGATGGCCCACGACCTGGTTGATAGCAGCCAGGGCCGTATTCAAATCCGAATTTCCACCCCCTTCTCTTTTGGCTGTCCACAGATACACATCTGCTTTGAGTGTGTTTGCCGCCGGTTTGGATGCTGTGTAACGATTGCTGATGGCATCGCTCAGGAAATTGTCCAAAGCGGCCTCCAGGTCAGATTTTATCTGGGTGAAAATGGCTGCCGCCGGATCTCTCTGGGCGGGTAAAATGCCCTCCTGGTCAGGTGCGAGGAAACCCTCGGTGAGTAATGGTGCGTCGCCCCAAATCCGAACTACCTGAAAGTACGCCCATGCTCTGACAAAATAAGCCTGGGCAAGCAGGTCATTTTTCTTTCCTTCATCAACAAATTCAATCTTGGGCACCAATCTTAAAATCAGGTTGGCGTCATTGATGAGCCCATAGAAAGAACCCCAATCGGCGCCTCCGGTATCGTCTTTCAATGTATTTCTGATGACATCGCTTCCTGTACCCAAATCAGTTTGCTCCGTATGGTCTCCTCTCCAGTCACCGTACAGGTACATGCTGTTGGCGACAGCCCTCATTTGTGAATACATGCCATTTACGGCGCTTTTAGCATCTTCCTCATTTTGGAAAAAGTTTTCAACGGAAAGACTACTCGGGGGCGTCAGTAATAAGTCATCGTCACAGGCTGCAAAAAGCAGGAGTGACAGGATTGAAAATAATGCGAGTATATTTTTCATGATTGTCTTTTAAATGTTAGTGGAACATCGATTTGATTAAAAGCCTACGTTCAGTCCAAGTGAAATGCTCCTGAACAAGGGGTAAAGGCCAAGGTCCAAAGCGCCTACTTCCGGATTGTACCCCCGATAAGCAGTGAAATAGTGCAGGTTTTGTCCCAGCACGTAGGCTTTAACCGAGCTTATGCCCCATCTTTCAACCAATGACTTTGGCAGGGTATAGCCAAACCTTACCGTTCTTACAGCCAGATAATCTCCCTTTTCGGTATAAAGGCTTGTGGCCCTGTCGGCAAGGCCGCCGTCTCCGGTTGTACTACCAAAACCGACTGCATCGTGATTGCGGGCATTTCCGAAATCAAAGAAAGTAAATCGTGGAATGTCCGTTACATCTCCTTCTTCGTTCCATGCATTCAATAAATCCTCGGTGCCGTTGATATTGCCCTGAGAGTTACTGTTCATCCTCGCCCGGTTGCTATTGTAAATATGATGGCCCAGGCCCATGTCAAGAAATACATACAGTTCCAGTCCTTTGTAGCTAATGGTGTTGCCAAAGCCGCCAACGATATTCGGCGTGGCATATCCAAGTACCTGCAAGTCATTATTATCAATGATTTTATCGCCGTTGACGTCCAGCCATTTTACATCACCTCCGACCCGTTTTCTGTAATCAATACCATTGGCGCTTGTTCTGTCATTGGCAAAGCTTACGAATAGGCCGTCTTCTACCGCTTCCGCCGTAGTAGCATATACTTTCACAAACTGATATCCCACGATTTGCCGAAGCGGTTCTCCTTCCGCAATCCCGCCTATCCCGGTTCCGTCCGACAGCTCATATCCTCCAATACGGTTCCGGTCACGGCCATTGTCCGGCAATTCCAGTACCTTATTGTTGGTAAATGAGATATTAAAGTCTGTGATCCATGTCAGGTCCCTGGATTTCAGGTTGTCGGTAGAAATGGACAATTCCGTTCCTGTAAACTCAACTTTTCCAATATTCTCTGTAATGGAACCAAAACCGGAAGTATTGGGCAACGGCTTACTGAATAATAAATCAGAAGTGATTTTTTTATAATAGTCTGCGGTCAATTGCACCCTGTCATTGAACAGGGAAATGTCAAATCCAAAATCTGTTTGGGTAGTCGTTTCCCAGCCCAGATTCGGGTTGGGCAATGCGGTAGTCCGGGCAGCAGCTTGTCCATTGTAGGTAAGGGTTGGGTCAACGACGCCCTGTGAAAGGAAAAATCGGTTTAGATCCGATGGGTTGCCAAAATCATTATTGGCAGTTTGCCCCCAACTTGCCCTCAGTTTCAGGTCAGATACCGCAGGAATGGAAAAGAAGCCTTCTTCCGAAACCCTCCATCCAACAGAAACACTGGGGAAATAGCCTATCTGGTTATCAGAACCGAACCTCGATGAACCGTCTCTTCTCAATGTTGCCGAAAGCAAATAACGCTGGTCAAAATCATAAGACAGACGGCCAAAGTAGCCGATCAAAAGGTCTTTTGACTTAAAGGAAGATGCGCCGTTGATGACCGGAGATGCATTTAAAGTTTGAATGGAATTGGTAGGGCCGCCCTGTCCGGAAGCTGAAAAGGTGAAATAATCGGTGTTCAGATTAGACCCCCCCACCAGTATGGCCAGGTTGTTTAGCCCGAAAGTTTTCGAATACCTTAACGTCCCTTCAAACTGGCGCAGCCGGCTTTCCAGCATACTCACCGAAGCATCACGGGCAGAGGTGATCTTGTTGGCTTTGACAAAAGCTTCTCTGGTGCTCTGGTCAATAAAGTAATTGACCTTGCCACTGGCCACCAGGTTGTCAAGGATGTTGTATTGAATTGACCCTCCAAGGTTCAGCTTGTTTCTGGCGTTCGTATTCAAAAATGTGGAGGCATACCATTCCGGATTAGGCAAGCCGGAACTTGAACCTGGCGCTATCGTTCCGTCTTCGTTATACCTGCGGGTGGTGGGCGCCAGCCTTGCCGCACGCCCGAATAGGACACTGGTATTGTACGGCTCATCTGAAAAGCTTCTCGTGAAATTCACGTTTGTTCCCACTTTCAACTTTCTGGAAACCTGGAAATCCACATTTGACTGGAGGCTAAAGCGATCATATCCGGTCCCTTTGGCGATTCCTTCCTGAGCCAGGTAGGCCGCCCCCAGGTAATAGGTCAAATTGTTTGCTCCGCCATCTACCGAAAGGTGAACATTATCAATACGGGTAGAACGATAGGCAACATCCTGCCAGTCCACGTCCTGAAATATCAATGTCTGCCCGGTAATCGGGTCTGTCATGGATTCATACCCGGCCGGCGCCGATTCTCCGGCCGCTAAAGCTCTTAGGGTGAAATTGCCGTCCGGTGGATTTCCGATGCCCGTAGCATTTGCACCGACACCGAAGGCGCTGGTTTCATTGAGGAAGGAGCGAGTTAACCCAACCCGTTCAATTTGTATAAAATCTCTGCTGCCCAACAAATCCAGCCTGTTCTGTAAAGAAGACCAGGTACTACGATAGCTGGCATTGAAGTTTGCTTTACCCGTTTTGCCAGATTTGGTGGTCACCAATACGACGCCATTGGATGCTCGAGCACCGTAAATGGCGGTAGCTGAAGCATCCTTCAGGATTTCAATAGAAGACACATCTTCAGGGTTAAAATCTTCGGAAGAGCGCTGCACCCCATCAATGATGAATAAGGGTTCATTGTTGCCCTGCAGAGAGGAGCCGCCCCTGATCCTGATATTAGGAGAACTGCCGGGTTGGCCGGAAGCCGTCTGTATGCTGACCCCGGCTGCCCTGCCCTGCATGACACCCTCCAATGAAGTGATCTGCAAATCCTGGATTTCTTTCGCATCTACCGATGCAATCGAACTAGTCAATAATTTCCTCGATTGGGTGCCATAACCAATGACAACGACCTCGTCCAACTGGGCCGCGTTTTCTACCAATACCACATCGATGACACTTTGCCCGTTAACCGGTATTTCCTGAGAGATATATCCGATGTAGGAAAATACCAGTACATCCGATCGATCAGGTACATCGAGGAAATAGGCGCCATTTACATCGGTAACGGTGCCGATAGAGGTGTTTTTTACGGAAATACTGACGCCGATCAGGGGCTGTCCGTCCGGCTCTGAAGTCACTTTGCCGGAGACGCCAAACGCCCCTTGCGCCGTCAGGTTACTGGCGCCCAACATCATTAGGATGCCTAAAGCAAGCAACCACTGGCCCCATCGCCGGCTGTTCGTTGTAGATTTAAGTTTTTGCATAATCAAGTTTTTTTGATGAAGACAACTAGTGATTCAATTGATTATGTAAAGTTGGCGAGCGGCTGAATTTGTAAGGGTTGTTAATTTTATCTAAGAGAAGGTTTCCCCGTCTCGCTATGTCTCAATTATCTCAAATAGGGTATCCAATCCTCTCAAAGGCCTGAAAAAGGAGTTCGAGACATATCTACCTGCTGTTTGAGAAAAATAAAGGCCGTTTATGAAAATTTTAGTCAAAAGTGATAGGAACCGCCCCCTTCTCATTCAAGCGGTTTTCCCAACTTTGTTGGGATGCTTATTCAAAGGGGCAGAAAGCATTTCAAGGTTGATGGCCTGGCCCTTTTCATAGGATAACCTGGATTTTGACTGACTACTTAACATACCGATGGATACATTTATGAAACAAGCGCTACTATATATTCTTTTCGCTACGTTTCCGTTTTTGTTTGTAAGCGGAAATAACGGAGGGCCGGCCATCCATTTTGAATGGAAAGGCCTTGCGGCCCTGCCGCCTGCGAATGGGGCGGTCGAACAGCCTGGCCTTGCCGGGGCATTCATGGGTATTCACAACAACGCCCTGATCATTGCCGGCGGAGCGAATTTCCCTTTTGGGCCTGCCTGGGAGGGCGGCTCAAAAGTGTTTCACAAGGACATATACATTCTTCAAAAAAATGGAAAAGGCGAGTACACCTGGTTCAGCAGCAAGCCGTTTTCCCTGCCCCGAAAGGTCGCCTATGGCTTGACGGTCAGCACCGAAAAGGGGTTGGTCTGCATAGGTGGCATGGACGGGGAAACCACTTTTGACGAAGTTTTTTATCTGAAATGGGACAGTGGCCTGCAGGAGATCGAAATAGAAAACCTGCCCTCCCTTCCCGTGCCGGTGGCCAATATGGCCGGTGCATTGATTGGAGGGAAAATTTATGTCGCGGCCAGCTCCGAAAATGACAACAGCAAGTATTTCTGGCAGCTCGACCTCTCCAATCCCGCCGCCAATTGGGAAACCCTCCCTGTATGGCCCGGCCCAGCCCGTACACATGCGGTGGGCATTGCCCAGAATGACGGTGAGACAGACTGTTTTTATTTATTGAAAGGAAGGTACAAGGACAAAAAAGGCCCGAGCAAACTTTACGCGGATGGCTATTCTTACAACCCCGTAAAAAACGAATGGGCCGCTGTCGGTGAAAAAAAAGGTGCAGGCGCCCGGCAGGTTTTTCTTTCTGCGGGCACGGCGCTGCCTATTGGGGCCAACCATATTATCCTCTTTGGCGGCGCCGAAGGCAAATTGCTCAATGTGCTCGAACAATTTGCAATTGACATCGAAGCGGAGGCCGACGAAATAAAACGGGCCTCTTTAGAGGCTAAACGGGATTCCATCCTGAAAAACCATCCGGGTTTTTCTCGTGAGATCTGGTCGTTCCATACCATCACACAAACCTGGGTCAAAGTGGGGGAATTGCCGGAAGGCAGCCAGGTAACGACTTCAGCGTTCTGGTGGGACGGTCAAATAGTGATCCCAAGCGGGGAAATTTCACCCTGCATCCGAACCCCGAATATACTGGCCGGAGCGATGACCGATAATGTTACTTTTGGCGCCTTGAACTACATCGTCTTGTTGGTCTATCTGCTCTTGTTGGTAGGCCTGGGGGTGGTCTTTTCAAAAAACCAGCATACGACGGACGACTTTTTCAAAGGGGGAAACCGGATACCGTGGTGGGCGGCTGGGCTGAGTATTTTCGGCACCCAGCTAAGCGCCATCACCTTTATGGCCATCCCGGCCAAAACCTTTGCGACCAACTGGCTTTACTTCTTTCTCATGATGACCATCATCCTAGTCGCTCCTTTTATCATCCGCTATTTTTTACCTTTTTACCGCCGTTTCAACCTGACCACTGCTTATGAATACCTTGAACTGCGTTTCAACCTTCTGACGAGGCTCATCGGGAGTTCGATGTACCTCTTTTTACAATTAGGCAGAATGGGGATCGTATTGCTTTTGCCATCTGTCGCCCTTTCGGTAGTAACCGGTATTGATGTTCATATTTGCATCCTCACGATGGGTGTACTGAGTATTTTGTATACTGTATTGGGGGGTATCGAAGCGGTTATCTGGACAGATGTTGTACAGGTGGCCGTGTTGCTGGGCGGCGCTTTGCTGAGCCTGGTTTTGTTGCTCATCAATTTAGACGGAGCCGATATTGTCAATTATGTGTCCCAATTCGATAAGGCCAGAATTTTTGATTTTACACTTGATTTTTCAACCCCAACTTTGTGGGTGGTGCTTTTGGGTGGGTTCACGACCAACATCATACAATATGGCAGCGATCAAACGGTCATACAGCGGTACCTGACAACGAAGGACGAAAAAAGTGCGGCGCGTGGCATCACCACCGGCGCCTGGTTAACCTTGCCGGCTACCCTGATTTTCTTTTCGCTGGGCACTTTGCTTTTTGTCTATTACAAAGTGAACCCGGCCATGTTGAATCCGACCCTGCAAACTGCGGATGCGATTTTCCCCTGGTACATTGTAAGCAGTTTGCCCGATGGCGTGGTTGGCTTGCTCATTGCGGCTATTTTCGCAGCCTCCATGTCCAGCCTGGATAGCAGTATGAATTCCGCTTCCACGGTTGTCACCACCGACTTCATCCGCCGGCTTCGCCCCATTAAGAGCGAAAAAACCTACCTCAACCTTGCCCGTTTGATCACGCTTGCAATTGGCGTTATAGGCACTGGCCTGGCTTTACTCATGGCCACCTGGGGTATTTCCTCGCTTTGGGATCAATTCAATATGATAGTCGGGCTCTTTGCCGGTGGATTGGGCGGTATCTTTGTACTGGGCATTTTTAGTAAGCGAACCAATGGAACAGGAGCGATAGCCGGGCTCATTATCAGTGGCCTGGTTCAGTATTTCATCAAAGAATTCACCGACATACACCTCCTGCTGTATGCATTCACGGGAATGTCCACCAGCATAGTGGCGGGCTATTTAGTGAGTTTGTTTTTTGGGAAGAATGATGATGAGAACAAACAGTACACCTTCTATTCTCTAAAAAATAAGTAAGCATTTGTTTATGGAAAAATTAAAAGGGCTGATCGCCGCTCCATTCACGCCGTTCGACAGCGACGGGGAACTGGCGTTGGAAAAAATAGCCACTCTGGCCCGGCTGTATGACGCAAATGACGTTACCGGCGCGTTCATTTGCGGCTCTACCGGTGAGGGGGTTTCGCTCACTTTTGAGGAAAAGAAGCAGGTAATGGAAAGGTGGGGCATGGTAAAAGGGCCCCGCCTTAAAGCCATTTTCATGCTGGGCGGCACCTGTCTGAAAGAAATGCAGCTGCTGGCCCGCCACGCTGCCGGCCACAATATGGACGGGGTTTCCATCCTTTGTCCGTATTACTTCAAGCCTGGTTCGGTAGCCCAGTTGGTGCGCTTCTGCAAATCGGTGGCGGATACGGCGCCTGAATTGCCCTTTTACTACTACCATATCCCGGCTTTAACGGGTGGCCATTTTATGATGGCGGAATTCCTCGCACTCGCCGAGTCCGAAATCCCCAACCTGGCAGGCATAAAGTTTACCGCCCCCAATATCATGGATTTTCATGCTTGCCGGATGTATAAGGAGGGCAAATACGATATCCTCTGGGGCATTGACGAAGCCTTGCTTTCCGGCCTGGCTGCCGGAGCCGAAGGGGCAGTCGGCAGCACCTACAATTATGCCGCCCCACTTTACAACCAAATCATCCGCGCATTTCAACAGGGGGAAACAAAGGAGGCAGAACGATTGCAACAGTTTGCGGTGAAAATGGTCGCGTTGCTCCTGAAATATGGCGGCACGGGCGCCGGCAAAGCATTTATGAAGCTCATCGGCCTGGATTGCGGCTGGTTTCGTGCGCCCGTCCAATCACCAACGGATGAAGAAGTGCTTTCATTGAAAATAGAACTGGAGGCGATTGGCTTTTTTGATTTTTGTAGTCAAATTAAGTAAGGTGATAGCATAAATTACCATGAAAAAAATACCGGCATTTTTTTTGTTATTTATTGTTTTCAAAACCGTTTCTGTTTGCGCTCAGGAGGGAAATGTATTTGAGTCCAAATTTGCGGTGGAGCAATTGAGTACTGCCCCCGCCATGCTTATTCCATTTCCACAACAGCTATCCTGGGACAATGAATTTTTGGAAATGTCGGAATGGGATGTCAGGCAGGCAGAGATATGGCCCGAACCCCTTGCCGGAGAATTAATGAACATCGCAGGGTTTTATGGAATTAAAACCGGCCGGGAGCGTGGCTTGTCAGTTAAATTTAAAAGCAACAACGATCTCGCACCGGAAGCCTATCGCCTCTCCGTTTCAAAAAAGGGGATCCACTTGGAAGCCGCTACCGAGGCAGGCCATTTTTATGCCCTGCAGACCCTGCGGCAACTTATCCAAAAGAAGGATGGGCGTTGCTTCACGCCACTTTGTGAAATCGAAGATTGGCCCGCCTATCCGGCCAGGGGATATATGCTGGACGTTGGCCGGAACTTCCAAAGCATGGCTTCGCTCAAACAGCAGATCGATATCATGGCGATGTACAAAATGAATGTATTTCATTGGCACCTCACCGACCGCCCCGCCTGGCGAATTGAAAGCAAGTGGTACCCACAATTGACCGCTGCAGCCAATCATCGCCCCACTCGGGATCCGGGAAAATTTTATTCCTATGACGATATTCGGGAACTGATCGCTTATGCCCGCAAAAAACATATTTCCATCATTCCGGAAATTGATATGCCCGGCCACTCCGATTCTTTTGTGAAATCAATGGGGGTCAAAATGGAATCGGAAAAAGGCATGGAAATGCTGGAAAACATTTTGAATGAATTTTTTTCTGAAATCCCCCAAGAGGACTGCCCAATCGTACACATCGGCTCTGACGAAGTGCACATTGATAATCCGGAGGAGTTCATTGCCAGAATGGTGGGGGTTTGTAAAAAAAATAACCGGGACGTCATCATCTGGAATCCTGGCCTGAACGCGGATAGCACCGTCGTGCGGCAAACCTGGCAAACCAAACATTTGGAGAAGGGGGCATTCAAAGAAATTGATTCCTGGAATAACTATATTAACAATGGGGAGCCCATGACCCAGGTTTTGAGGCTCTTTTTTAAACCAATTGGCTATCCGTCCGACAATGAAGTGATCGGGGGTATATTGTGTTTTTGGCCAGATGTGAACCTTGAACAGGAGGCAGATGCTTTCCGGCAAAACCCCGTTTACCCTTCCCTGCTCACTTATGCCTGGAAGACGTGGACCGCGGACGTAAGCAAAGCCCCAACGGCATTCTATACCTTGTTGCCGGCCAAGGGTACCCCGGCTTTTGAATATTTCAGTGTGTTTGAAAAAATACTCTTTCACCACAAAAACAAATTTTTCACAGCGCTGCCCTTTCCATATTTTCCGCAAAGCGATAAAGAGTGGAAACTCATCGGGCCTTTTCGTGAAAATGAAGGGGATCAACTGCTCTCCCGGCTTAGAGATACGTATACCTATTTGTCCAGGGAAATAAGCTGGAAAAATGCGGGGGGGAATACGCTGGTTATCAAAGACCGCTTCAAACTGGGAGGATATTATCCCGAAGCCGAGGCAGGGCAAACCGTATATGCCCTCACCTATATCCATTCTGATATAGCCCGGACGGTAGACACCTGGATCGGGTTTGAAACGCCATTGCGCGCCAATCGGGTTTATACCGGAATCCCGGTGCAGGGAAGTTGGGATGTTAGCGGAGGCGGGGTTTGGGTGAATGATGAGCCATTGCCTGCCCCCCACTGGGAAAACCCCGGTTGGAGGCCCTCTAAAAGCGAAGGTTGGGGAGCGCCCCAAGACCAGGAAACCCCCTGGGCGAAAGAGGAACTCTACTGGACCAGGACGCCGTCCAAAGTGCCTTTGAAAAAAGGGTGGAACAAGGTTTTTGTCAAAATCCCCTGCTCTTCAAGCTATCAAAACTGGATGTTCACTTTTGTCCCACTGGAAATGGAGGGGTTGCAGTTTTCAACGAGCCCTCTCGAACACTCCACTTATTACTATCAAAAAAAGACACACTTCGAGCAATTGCCCAACTCCAGAAAAGAAATTATTTTCATTGGTGACAGCATCACCGATGGCTGCGAATGGAGCGAAATGTTCGGCAATAAAAAGATAAAAAACAGGGGGATCAGCGGCGATATAACGCAGGGTGTTTTGGACCGGCTCGAAGAAACGACAGACTCAAAACCTAAAAAAGTTTTTTTGATGATCGGGATCAATGATCTGGCAAGAGGACTGACTGCAGAATACGTCCTGACGAATACCCGCCTTATTGTCGGCCGGATTAGGGAAGCAAGCCCGAAAACTCAGATTTTTCTTCAAAGCCTCCTCCCTGTTAATGACTATTTTGGGAAGTTCGACGGCCATACAGACAAAAATGAGGCGGTAAAAACAGTGAACCTCGGCCTGCAGAAAATGGCTGGAGAAAATGTCATTTTTATAAACCTACATGAAAAATTCCTCAATGGCGAGGGAAAACTCAACCTGGACTATACCAACGATGGCCTCCACCTGAATGGAAATGGCTATCGGCTTTGGAAGGAGCTGATTGAGGGTTTTGTGAAATGATGGCCTCCAAACGTACTCATAGAATCGAATTTCATCGCATCAATTCTTTATCATGAAAAATACACTTAGCCTTTTTTTGATCGCCTTTCTTTTTCTTCAAAATTTCACAACCGATGCACAAAGCGGCATGGCGCTCAGCCTCGATGATGCGTTGTCAGGCGGGGCAACTACGGTAGCCGCCAACGCTCCGATGGTTTACCAGGAAAGCATAGTGGTCTCGACCAGCATTCCCGTCGGGAAAGGTGAATCGGATGAACGGGTTATTGCCGTGAATGTGGTGGCCCAGGGGGATAGTAATCCTTTGGAACTAACCAACATCCAATTCAACCTGTCGGGCACTACCAGTTTGCTGGATGTAGAAAACATCAAGATTTATTATACGGGGGAAAGCCCGCGAATGTCAACGGCCGTTTTATTCGGTACGGCAAGTGTAGGGGAGGGGCCGCTTGAAGTGGACGGCAGCCAATTGCTGGCCGAAGGCGCCAACCATTTTTGGATAACAGCCGATCTTTCGGAAAATGCGCAGGAGGGAAATGTGCTGAAAGGTGAAATAGCGTCGGTTACGGTGGATGGGCAGGCCCATGCAGTCATTCCCGCTGGCGCTGAGGACGGGCGGCTGATTATTCTGGAGCATAAATTATTGTATTCAGGAGGGGACTACGGATCTGTCAATTATCGCATTCCTGCCATCGAAACCGCTGCCGACAATTCCCTGATTGTTGCAGCCGACGCACGGGTTGATCAGCCTGGGGATTTGCCCAACAATATTGACATCGTGGTGCGCCGCAGCACGGACATGGGGGATACCTGGTCGGAATCTCTCGTCATTGCGGACTTCGGACAGGCAGGGGGCAGTGATCCCGCATTGGTCCTCGACCGCCGTACAGGAGACTTACTATGCCTGTTCGCTTCCCACGTTGGGCTTTTTCAATCCACTCCCAATAATCGGATTCGGTTTCAGGTTTGCCGCAGCCAGGACAACGGGCAGACGTGGAGTGCTCCGCAGGAATTTACAGATCAGATTTACAACCCCTCCTGGTCAGCAGCCTGGTTAGCGTCGGGCAGTGCACATCAGCTCCGCAGCGGTCGGATTGTGGGCGCGGTAGGTGTCCGGGAAACGTCCGCCAATGCCATCAGCAATTTCATGATTTTCAGCGACGATGGCGGACAAAGTTGGGGCTACCTGCCCAATCCCGCATCTTCCATCGGCGATGAAGCTAAAATAGTAGGACTGGACAACGGTAATATAATGATGAATATCCGCAACCAAACGCCCGACCGCCGGCGGATCGTTATTTCTGAGGATGGGGGCCAAAGCTGGAGCACTCCCTATTTCCAGGAGGAACTGATCGACCCCTTCGTCAATGGGGATCTGATTCGCTACACCTCTGTGCTGGATGGTTTTGACAAAAGCCGGCTGCTCTTTTCAATCGCTGCCCATCCGACAAGCCGGCAGAACCTGACTATTTTCCTGAGCTATGACGAGGGCGCCACCTGGCCGGTTTCAAAAGTCATCAACCCGGGGCCTTCCGGCTATTCCAGCCTCACCGTCTTAGGAGATGGCACGATCGGCTGTTTTTATGAAAACGGTGAATACGAAGGCTACCAACTTTATTTCGCCCGGGTTTCCCTGGACTGGTTAACCGATGGAGCGGACAGCTATACGATGCCAACGGCTGATGCGGAGCGGCCGGTTGAAGATTTCCAGGTAGAAATTTTGCCCAACCCCGCCGACTCATTATTCCAGCTAGTCTTTGATTTGAAAGAAAAAATGGCCATCCGGGCCACCCTTTTGAATGAAGACGGACTGGCAATAAAAAATATAATAGACGAAAAATTGTCAGCCGGAAGGCACGCCCTGGCCATAGACGTAAGCACCTTACCGTCGGGCGCCTATTTTATCACTATGGAGGTGAATGGTATTTTGACGGCCCGAAAGGTTCTGGTGTTAAGGTGAAATATTGCCTTCGTAATTATTTTTTTAATACCAGAGGCGCCAAGGCAGCCTCGAAACCAGGCTGCCACTGGGCCCCAGCAAAATGCTAAAGTCCAGCTAAAGCCGCAGGGGGCTTTCATTCCAAAAATCAACTTGAATCCTTTCATGCCTTGCTGTTTTTAGCGTGAATCAACTTGAAGCATGTTGGGTTTTGAAGAAAGCTCATTCGCACCCACACGTCAGGTTGTCCCCATAAGCCTGCTCTTCCAGCCGGTAGCCCTTCGTGTAGGGGTAGCCCCCGCCAATACCCAGGTTTTCCGTGCGGATGGTGTAGAGGCAGTCGAAGGCAATGACACTTTCTTTTTCTTTTAGATCATTGGGGTCGCAGAAGAGATTGGGGGAGGGCGCACAAGTGGCGGTGGTCATGTCGCCCACTACATCCTCCAGGATGAACTTGATATCAATCTGATACTCATCCGCCAGTTTTTGATCAATATCAGAGGCATAGCGGCCATAGGGTTCGCCTTTGCGGACAATGGAGTCGGGATATATCTCGAATTTGTCGATGAAAAAAGAATGAATGGTGGCGACTTTTTTGAACTGGGGGTTTTGCTCAAAAACCAGGGCGTCAAAAGCGGGAGTGAAGGCCTTTTTATCTTTGTCAAAATAGGTAGGCGAGATCGGTTTCATTTTGGTATCCACCCAGATTTCGTTGATGAGGTACTCGTAGCCCATCAGCACCCTTCCTTTGCCAGGGCCGGAGGTGTCGTAGCGGGAGCATTTCATCCGGACATCCGCACTTTTGGCGACGTAATAGACCCCAGGCTTGCGGGTGCCGGGCAGCGGTAGTTTGTACTGTTCGCTCAACGACCATACCCCCTCATACGCACTGCAGGGGCAATATTCCTGCACTTCCAGAATATCCAGATAGGGGGAGTTGAAATTCGCATCGTACTCTTTGTCGAAAAAAGCGGCCAATGGATGGGTGTAGGAATGTGGCTTTTCCGCAGCGGGCATCCTGCCTTTTCCATAAAAATACAAGGCAGCCATAATCGAAAAAACGACAAGCAGTAACATTAGCAGAAGGCGCCGGCGGGAGCTGGCCCGGCCCCTTTGCAACCTTCCAAGCTCTACCTTGAGCAACTCATTTTCGGCCACTGCTTCATCCCGTTCTTCCCGGATGGTTTCCCGGGTGAGCAGGCGGTTGATGTTCTCAATGGAGCGGATATACATCCCTTCTGTCGCCGTGCCGTAGATCAATTTGGAAAACTGGCTGGCGCTGATGCTCAAAGCCTTTGCAATTTCTCCGTAAGAAGTATTGCCAAACCGGGCAGTAGGCTTACTCCACCTGCCGTATTTCTCCTCCAGCTTTTCTAGAAATTTTTCTTGAATGCTCGGCTCCATGCTTCCATTTACCCGGTGTAAAAAGGTGTAAAAAAGTATAAAATTTTGTCTATTTAAATTTTTATAGAATTGTATTTTTTTATTTAAAAATATAACAACATAATTTTGTCAACACACCAACGAGTAGAACAGTGTTAAAAGTAGCAAATTCTGGCCAACCAAAGAATAGCCCTGATCTATTTGCCGCCCGATAAGCAATCCAGCAGGGCTGTAATGACCAGGAGGATGGGCAAAGAGGCCCTGGCCAAACTTGCTTTTTATAAAAATGAAAATTACGGGATTATGAAAAAACAGTTACTGCCATTGCTCACCTTCGTGCTCACCCTGCTGGCCCTGCAAGCATCCGCGCAAAAGACGGTGACGGGCAAAGTGGCCGAAAAGGATGGGACGCCGCTCGTCGGCGTCACGGTCTCGGAGGTGGGAACGGCCAACGGCGCCTTCACGGACCTGGACGGCGGCTATACCATTAAAGTCAAAGATGAAAATGCAGTGCTGTCCTTCAGCTATACAGGCCGGGAATCCATCACCCGGCCGGTGGCTGGCCTGCAGGAGATCAACGTCGTGCTGGAGGAAGACGCCAAAATACTGGACGAGGTGGTCGTCACCGCCCTGGGCTTTGAGGAAAAAGAGGACGAACTGGGTTATGCCAGTTCCACTGTATCTTCTGATAAAGTCACGGGAGCCGCCGAGTCCACCATGATCAATGCCCTGTCCGGCAAAGCCTCAGGCATCCGCATTTCCAGAAACTCCGGGGACCCCGGCTCTGGCGCTTATATTCAGATCAGAGGCATCTCCACTATCGACCGGGATGCCCAGCCGCTCATCGTGGTGGACGGCATCCCCATCAGCAACGATTCAAGGGGAGCGCAGGAGACCTTTGCCGCCCAGTCGAGGCTCAACGATATCAACCCCAACGACATCGAGAGCGTCACCGTCCTCAAAGGAGCGTCGGCGGCAGCCCTCTGGGGAACGAAAGCCCTGGGCGGGGTGATCGTCATCACGACCAAAAGCGGTAAGTATAACAACAAGTTATCCGTCAACTACAAAACCAGCTTCTCCCTCGACCAGATCAGTCGCCGCTATCCGCTGCAAACTACCTTCGGGCAGGGCGACAACGGCGTCTACAACCAACGTTCACGTGACTCCTGGGGCGATAAAATCGCTGAGCGGCCGGGCGGAACCGATGAATTCGATACCTCCGGGCAGTTCTACGTCGACCAGGAAGGCAATACGTACTATCCCATCCTCAAGAAAAACTCAAGGGAGCTTTATAACGATGACAATTTCGACCTCATCTTCCAGAACGGCTATTTCTGGGAAAATAACCTGAGTGTTACGGGAGGCAATGCCAACAGCACCATCTTCGCCAGCCTCAGCGACATCAACCAGCAGGGCATCGTCCGCAGAAATTCCGACTACCGGCGTACGACGGCAAGGGTGAACGTTACCCACCGCCTTTCCGATAAGATCAAGATCAAAACTTCTACGGCCTATACCAAAAGCCAGTCGGGCCGGATCCTGCGGGGGGCAAGTTCCTCGGGCCTCCATCTGGGCCTGTTGAGAACGCCTCCTGACTTTGACAACACCGGCTACCGGGGCGATTTTTATGCCAGCAGCACCGCTTCCCCCATTTCGAACCGCCAACGTTCCTACCGCGAACCGCTGGGGGCAGACGGGACCGCCACCTACAACAATCCGCTCTGGACCATCAACGAGCAGGAAAGCACCGTGGACGTGGACCGCTTCATCTCGTCCCTGGAACTGACCGTTTCTCCCACAAACTGGCTGGATCTGATCGGCAGGGTAGGCCTGGACAAATACTCGGAATGGCAACAGCAGTTT
Organism: Lewinellaceae bacterium; assembly: GCA_020636215.1. Classification (GTDB taxonomy): domain Bacteria; phylum Bacteroidota; class Bacteroidia; order Chitinophagales; family Saprospiraceae; genus JACJYE01. The sequence goes on along the minus strand of JACJYG010000008.1, from coordinate 57,141 downwards.
TTCACCCCCGGCTCTGCCTCGGGTGCATTCACGTTGGGATTTTTTGAAAAAAGCCTCGCCCGCAACTCCATTCTCAACATGGACTACATCGCCAGGGCGGGCAAACGTTTCAACCAGAATTTCAGCGGCAACCTGCTGATTGGCTTCAATTTCAACCACCGCCAACTGATCACCGACGGCAGCGAGATCATCAACTTCATTCAGTTCACAGACGTGGCAAGCGGCATCCGGGATATTGATAACGCCTTGCCCGAAAACAGGTTAGTAACCAGCACTTTCGGGCAGGAGCGCACCGTGGGGGTCTATTCCTCCGCCTCCCTTTCCGCTTTTGACATGCTGTTCCTCAATGCCACCTTGCGGGGGGAATCGGCTTCCACTTTCGGCGACGGGGCGGACAATACGTTCTATTTCCCTTCTGCCTCCCTCGCCTGGCAGTTCACGGAGCTGGAGGGCCTTAAAAACGATATTTTGTCCTTCGGGAAACTGAGGTTCTCCTACGGTGAGGTCGGGGTGCAGCCTGCCCGCTATAATACCACCAATGTCTTCGTTTCTCCTACTTTCGCCGACCAGTACGGCGGCAATCTGGCGGGCGCCCTCTATGGCAACGGCGCTTTTGTGCCAGGCACTCAGAGGGGCAGCACCAGCCTTCTGCCGGAAAGGAAAAAAGAAACGGAAATCGGAATAGACCTGAGGTTTCTGCGGAATAAGCTTTCCCTGAGCGGCACGTATTACAAAAACAAAACCGTAGATGTACTGCTGGATTTCCCGATTGCCAATTCCCGGGGCATCACCCGCCTGTATACCAATGGCGCTGAGCTTCAGAACGAAGGAGTGGAACTCGACCTCGGCTATTCCCTGGTTAAAAACAAAAACTGGTCCTGGGAAGTGAATTTCCTCTATTCCCAAGTGAGAAATGAGGTCACCAAACTGGAAGAGGGCCTGACCATCAACCTCGGCGGGCTGTCCGCTGTGAATGCAAGAGCCCTGGAGGGGTATCCCATCGGGGTGCTGTGGGGGTCGAGGACACTGCGCGACGATGCCGGCAACATCGTTTTTGACGAAAACGGATTCCCGGAGCAGGACGAGCTGGAAGGAGTCATCGGCGACCCTAACCCGGACTGGCAGGGGTCGGCCATCAGCACCTTATCCTTTAAGAACTTCTCCCTTTCCGTCCTTTTTGAAACCTACCAGGGGGCAGATATCTACGCGGGAACAAAGTCGGTCCTTTACGACCTCGGCACCTGGGGCGCTTCCGCCGACGAGAGCACCGCCAACCAGAACCTGCTCGATTTTGACGGCAATGTCATCCTGGCGGGCACTACTTTCCGGGGAAAAGTGCACAACTTCGGCGCCGGCCCCGTGGCCTTGACGGAAAGCTGGTATAACGCCGACGGCGGCTTTTTCGGCAGCGGCAATGACGAGCTCTACATCGAAGACGGCTCGTGGACCCGCCTGCGGGAACTGACCCTTTCGTACCGGGCCAGCTCGGATTGGTTAAAACGCAATACGGGCATCAGCAGTGCGGAAATTTCCCTGACCGGCAGAAACCTCTTCCTGTGGACGCCTTTTGAGGGCAACGACCCGGATACCAACCTTCAGGGCGTGAGCGTGGCAAGGGGCATCGATTACTTCAACAACCCCGGCACCAAATCGTACGTCGCCACGCTTTCTGTGACTTTCTAAAAACTGAATCCAATCAAAATGAAAAAAGCAATATTATTTTTCCCCGCTATCCTCCTGCTCGCCTCCTGCAGTGAACTGGTGAATGGGCTGAACGAAAACCCCAACAGCCCCACCACGGCTTCCTACGAATACATCCTGACGGGGGCGGAAGTAGGCAATATCGTCCTGCAAACCGGTGAAGTAGCCCGGAAAGCCGGCATTTTCTGCGGCTACTACACGGGCATTGACCGGCAGCACCTCGGCTTCAGCCAATACGGGGTGACCACGAGCGATTTTGATTCCGAGTGGAACAACGTCTACGTGGATGTCGTGGCCAATGCCCTTGCGGCTGAAATGGAAGCTGAAGCAGAAGGAGTCGGGGGCGTTACCAGGGGCATCACGCAGGCCGTGAGGGCCATGGCATTGGGCGCCGCCGCTTCACTCTGGGGAGACATCCCCTTTGATGAGGCAGGGCAACCCGACATCGAAAGCCCGGCTTTTGAGGGCCAGCTTTCCGCTTATTCCAAACTGCAAAACCTGCTGGACGAAGCCATAACCAACCTCGCTTCCGGTTCGGGCCGGCCCAGTAGCGGCTCGGAGATCTACCTGGATGGCGACCCGGTTGCCTGGACGGAAGTGGCCTATACGCTGAAGGCTCGCTATTACATGCACACAAAGGAATACGACAAGGCTTACGCTGCTGCTCAAAACGGCATCAGCTCTCCGGATAACAGCCTGATGGCCCCCCACGGCACGGCAGCCGAAAACGCCAACCTGAACTACAGTTTTTTTGCCGTAGAGGTCCGGCAGTCTGACCTGCTTACGTCCGACTTTATGGCAAGCCTCATTTCACCGGATGCAACAGCCAGCCCTGATTTTTCAAAATACAGGGGCAATGCCAAAACCAATGAAACGGGTCGCTACAATTTCCTTTTCCGTACGACCTCGTTCGGTATTCAGCCCAACACCACCACCAACGCCTTCGCGGCCCAATCCGCCCCCGCGCCTCTGGTTACTTTTGAGGAAAACAGCCTGATACTGGCAGAAGCCGGTTTCCGAACGGCCGGGTTTGACCAGGGATTGGCGCATTTGAACGATTACCGCGCCTACCTCGCATCGGGGGGCTACATGGCCAACGCCAGCCCTGCCGCCATACAGTACGACGCTTACGAAGCCGCCGATTTTGAGGCCGGCGGCATGGAAAACGCCGATGGCATCAGCGCCGGCAATGCCCTCCTGCGGGAAATACTGGAGGAAAGGTACGTAACCTTCTTCGGGCAGATAGAAGCCTTCAACGATACCCGCCGCACGGAAGGGGAAACCCTGGCCAGGGTGCCTGTGCAACCGAATGTCGGCTCCAGCCTGCCGCAGCGCTTCCTGTACCCGACGACGGAGATCGACCGGAACCCGAATGTGCCCAAGCCGGTGCCCGGTTTTTTTGAACCGACGCCGGTAAACAAATAAAGCAATATGAAAGCATTGCGTTTTTTAAAACAAACAGGGGCTGCCCTGTGCCTGATCCTCCTTCTGGGCAGCGCCCCTGCTCATTCGCAACCAGACACGGTAAGGGTGTTGTTCGTGGGCAACAGTTTTACCTATTTCAACAACCTGCCGCAGATGGTCTCGGCCATGGCGGCATCCCAGGGCCTGGCCATTTTCACCCGCCAATCCACGGTTGGCGGTTCCAGCCTCGAACAGCATTGGAAAGGGGAAAAGGGCGCCAACACCATGGCCATACTGGAAAGCGCCGAATGGGACTACGTAGTGCTGAATAACCACAGCCTGAGCGCCATAGACAGCCCGGACAGCTTCATGGAGTACGGTCGGAAATTCGCGGAGCGCATCCGGGAAAAAGGCGCCAAACCCGTCTTCATGATGACCTGGGCGTACAAATCCAATCCGTTGATGCAGGATAAAATTACGGAAATGTACAAGCGGCTGGCGGCTGAAACGGGTTCCGATTATGTGCCCTGCGGGCCACTCTTCGCCTCGGCAAGGCAATGGCGGCCCGACCTGGAGTTGTTCTCCGACGACAAGCACCCTTCTCCGAATGGCACATACCTGCTCGCATTGGCATTTTATAAACACCTGTCGGGCAAAACCGTCATGGGCATACCGGAAAGGCTGGCCACCAAAGACCTGTTCGGGGAGAAGCTCTATCTGGTTTTCATGAACAAGGATGACGCGAAGTTCCTGCAGCAGTTGACGGAGGAATTTGATTTTAGAGATTGAACTCATTTTTCAAAAAAACAGAAAAGCGATGCAACAAATATTCAAAATAGCCCCCTTGTCCGTAGCACTCTTACTGGCGGTGCTGGCTGTTTCATCTTGCAACCAGGACAAGGAAGATGACGGGTTTCCCATCACCAATGACCTGCGGGTGCTCAAGGTGAACATTGGTGGTGATGCCGTTGCTTCCGGCCTGTCGGATGTTTCGGTGGTTGCCCAGATCGAGCTGGTGTTTTCCCATGCATTGAACACATCGGCATTTGAAAACGCCCTGAGTATCGCTCCTTCGGCGGCATTTTCCGTCAGTTATGACAATTCCGGCTCGTTCGCCACCATTAGTTTCGCCCCCCCGCTGCAATACGAAACGGCTTATACGCTGAGCCTGCCGAAAGGCGCTTATGGCGCCAATGGGGAGTCGAGCACGGAGGATTTCACTTTTGCCTTCACCACCCACCCCTTTGCTGCCCCCAATATTACGCTTAGCAGTGAAGAACCGGGCTTTTTCGAAGGGGAAACCCTCACCATTACCGCCGAGCTGTCGTTCCCGATCTTCAATGATGTAAGCCTGGACCTGGAATTATCAGGGTCGGCAATCAATGGGGTGGATTATTCGGTTAGCGCCCCCGGCATGCTTATCCCGGCCGGCAGCACCACGGCCACGGTAGAACTGTCGGCCCTCAACGACGGGGAGGACGAAGGGGCGGAAACCATCACGATCGCCATCGCCAACCTGGTGAATGCCGTGGAAGCCCAGCCCCAGATACTGAACCTCACCTTGGGCGACCAGCCGCCGCCAATGGAATTCAAAGGAGTTATGTCCCTGAAAATCGGGGGCGCCACCACCAACGGCAGAGCTATCCACCTGCGGGTTTTGCAGGACATTCCCGACCTGAGCCTCTACGGTATCGGCATTGCTAATAATGGAGGCGGAACAGACGGAAGAGAGATCGATTTCCCGGCGATGAGCGCCGCCGCCGGCGATGATATCCTGCTGGTGCGCGACCAGGACAGGATTGGGCTGGCCGACTATTTTGGCGACTGCTTCAACGATTTTGAAGTGGTCATTGAAACGCCTGATCTGAACTTCAATGGCGACGACCCATTTGAATTGTATAAAAACACCACGGTGATCGAAACTTACGGCGATGTGGAACTCTCCGGAACGGGCCTGGAATGGGAGTACACCGGCAGTTGGGCCTACAAATTCAATGGCTTCTGGGAATACGCACAAGTGGATTGCTCGGCCAATTCCACTTCCCTGCAGGATGCGGCTTGTGCCTACCCCTTCTGTGTTCCGCTACAGCTTTATGGCGTATTGGCCATCCTGTGGGACGGTTCGGGCACCAACGGCGGCAAGGCCGTCCACGTCCGCGCCAACCGGCCTATCGCCGACCTCGGCATTTATGGGCTGGGCACGGCCAACAACGGGGGCGGAACGGACGGCGTTGAATTCACTTTCCCGTCCATATCCGTCAATGAAGGCGATCACATTCTGGTCGCCCGGGAGCCGGCCACCATGGCGGCTTATTTCGGCAGTTGTTACGACGGCTATGCCCAGGTATTCCAGTCCGACGCCATGAACCAGAACGGCGACGACGCCATCGAGCTGTTCAGCGGCGCCGACGCCATTGAAACGTACGGGGATGCGAACGTGGATGGTTCGGGGCAATTCTGGGAGTATACCGGGACATGGGCCTACCGGATGAACGGGGTTTGGGCGTATGGCGGGATTGATTGTGCGGCTGGTTCTACCACGACGCAGTCATCGGCTTGTCCTTATGGGTTTTGCCAGTGAGATTGGGCTGCCTTTACAAAACTCCGGAAGGGTAACTATTTAGGCGCCCTCCTTGGAGTACCGATAATGCCGTGTCGGGAAGCTACCTAAATAGTAACCCGGAAGGTTAGTACACGTATTTCAAAATTTAATTAATGAAATTCAGCTGTTTTCGACCCCTTTTGCTGGCAATGATGCTGCTGCCTCTTTCCTGTAAGAAGGACAGCGTTGCACCAACGCTCAACCTCTTTTCCATCACCCTGAACGGGGCAAATTTGGTGGACGGAATAACCAATGTGCCGACTACCTCCTCTTTGGCCATGGTGTTTTCGGCAGCCGTCAACCCTGCCGATTTCGAAAGGGAATTTTCCATTTCGCCAAGCCCCGTCAGTATGGTATTCAGTTATGCCAATCAGTCCTCCAAAGTGACGGTTGGCCTGGTGCTGGAACTGCAGACGACTTACCAGGTGTCCGTCGGACAGGGCGCCATCGGGCAGAACGGGGGGACGTTGGACAGCCCACTCTCCCGCTCTTTCAGCACTTTGGAAAACGACATCATATACGCCCTGCCCCCCTGCACCTCCGCCACGGGCGAATGCCTGCAAACCGTTTCGATAGAGGCGGGCGGAACGGGCGGTTTCGATTTTTATTCCAGCTTCCCGATCTATGAAGAACGGGCGGAATGGCAGGAGCTGGAAGCAGCCATCATAGTGGTACATGGCGCCAACCGGGATGCAAATAATTATTTCAATTTTCTGACGGCCACCCTTCAGGCCATAAACCTTGAAGACAAGGTGGTGCTGATCGCTCCATTTTTCAAAAACAACCAGGAGGCATCCGCCAACGGCCTGTACTGGACCAATATCGGCTGGCGGGATGGCAACAACTCGCTGGGCCCTGTGGCGGTGAGTTCGTTTGCCGTCGTAGACAAACTGGTGGAACAACTGGCAGACAAGACGCATTTTCCCGTGCTCAAAAAAATTATCGTCACCGGGCATTCCTCGGGCGGGCTTTTTACCCATTTGTACGCTGCCGCCAACCAACAGGAAGGCCTTTTTCCCAGCCTGGCCTTCGAATATGTACCTGCCAACAGCCAGTACTATTACTACCCCGACGGGCAGCGCATCGACGAGAACAGCGACCAACTCTACACGCCTACAGGCTGTACGGGTTACGATATTTACCCCATCGGCTTCAATATCCTGCCGCCTTATTTGTCGGCGACAAGTGAAGGGGATTTCAACGGCCAGTTCACCAGCCGCTCCATCACCTATCTGCTGGGCAACGGCGCCGGGCCCGACCCGACGCTGAATACGTCCGACTGCTATGCCACCCTGCTGGGCCCGACCCGCTACCGCCGGGGAGAAAACATGTTCCGGTACATGGAGCTGGCATTTCCCGGAGGCCATAACCACAAGAAAACCATCGTAGCCGGCATCGGCCACGATGGCCAGGGCATGTACCAATCGCCGGAATTTCGCTCCTTACTCCAACAATTATTGAATTGAAGCGCATGAATTTTTTCAAAAACCCAAAACAAATCGGCCTGGTGCTCGGCCCCGCCCTGTTCCTGCTCACCCTGTTTGTTTTCCACCCTGAAGGGATGAGCAAGGAAGCGAATGCAGTGCTGGCCTGCACCCTTTGGATTGCCGTTTGGTGGATAACAGAAGCCATCCCCATTGCGGTGACTTCACTTTTGCCGATCGTGCTTTTCCCCCTGACCGGGGCTTTGGGCTTGAGTGAAACAACGGCCTCCTTTGGCCACAAATACATATTCCTGTACATCGGCGGTTTCATCCTCGCCATCGCCATCGAACGCTGGAACTTACATAAACGGCTTGCGCTCAATATCATTCGCCTGATTGGCACCAACGTAAAAAGCATTATACTGGGCTTTATGACGGCCACGGCTTTCCTCTCCATGTGGATCTCGAACACGGCCTCCTCGGTGATGATGCTCCCCATCGGCATAGCGATCATCAAACAGCTAAAAGACAACCCTCAGACCATTGAGGACGAAAACCGGGTATTTGGAAAAATACTCATGCTGGGCATTGCGTACAGCGCTTCCATCGGCGGCATTGCCACGCTGATCGGCACCCCGCCCAACCTCGTGCTGGCGGGGATCGTGCAGGAATTGTACGGCATCGAGATCACCTTTTCCAAATGGATGATGTTCGGCATGCCCATTTCCATTATGCTGTTACTGTTTTGCTGGAGATACCTGGCCAGTTATACCAGTTTTTTCAAACAGCAATCTTTTCCCGGAGGGAAAAAAGAAATAAAAAAGCAGTTGGAAAAACTGGGGCCTGTCGGGTACGAGGAAAAAACCGTTCTCGTCGTTTTCGCTGCGACCGCCTTCGCATGGATTTCCCGTTCTTTCATATTGGAAAAATTCATCCCCGGCATTGACGATACCATCATCGCAGTGGTGGCGGGGATCGCCTTGTTCATCCTGCCCGCCCGGAAAGAAAACAAGCGGGCAATCGTCACCTGGGAAGAGGCCGTGCAATTGCCCTGGGGCATCCTGCTCCTGTTCGGCGGCGGGCTGGCGATCGCACAGGGCTTCAAGACGACAGGGCTGGCGAATTGGATCGGCGGCCAGTTGGCTTTACTCCATGGCGTGCCGCTCCTCATCCTCCTGCTGGTGCTGGTGGCTACCGTAAATTTCATGACAGAGATAACCTCCAACCTCGCCACCACCGCCATGTTGCTGCCCGTTCTGGCCTCAATGGCGCTTACCGTCAATGTGCATCCGTATATCCTCATGGTCGGCGCCACGGTAGCGGCCTCCTGCGCTTTCATGCTGCCCGTCGCCACTCCACCCAATGCAGTGGTGTTCGGTTCGGGGTATCTGATCATACCGGACATGGTGCGGGCCGGGATATTCATGAACATTTTGTCCATTATCCTGCTCACGCTGATTGTCTTTTTCCTGCTGCCCTACTTGTGGGGATTTAACCCGGATGTTTTTCCGGTGGATTGGGTGAGTAAGGAGAATTGAAGGTTCCATTTTGGCTTACAAGGCCACTCTTGCATAACAAAATTCTGTAAACATGAAGAAAAACATACAATCACTCCTTGCGGTTTCCATGCTTTTGCTGGCCGCAAATTTTGGCCTTGCCAATAATGACCTGCTATTTGTCGGGTTTGGGCATGGGCCCCTTAGCGGCGCCCCCAAGTTTGCCGAACTGTACGTGATCAACGACATCCCGGACCTGAGCGTTTATGGCCTCGGCTGCGCCAACAACGGCGGAGGCACCGACGGGCAGGAATGGACTTTCCCCGCCGGAGCGGCAGCTGCCGGAACAACTATTTATGTATCCAACGACACGGCCGCGTTCACTCAGTTCATGGGCTTTTCCGCGCAGTACGAAGACGGTGGCGCAGCCCTCAATTTCAATGGCGATGATGCCATGGAGTTGTTTGAGAACGGTATCGTGATAGACGTGTTCGGCGATATCAATGTGGACGGGACCGGCACGAGCTGGGAATACACCCTCGGCTGGGTGAAAAGGAAAAACGGCGCCGGCCCGGACGGCGCTACTTTTATGGAAAGCAACTGGACGTACAGCGGGCTGAATGTTTTCGATGCGCAAACTACGAATGCGACTTCGCCAACCCCCTACCCGATTGACCCCTACCAAAGTGGTGGCGCCAACGTGACTAATAGCCTGGTGCTGGTAGGGCTGATCTATGCCAGTGCCGATGTGAAGGTGACGGAATACTACGTCCTTAACGACATCCCGGACCTTAGCGTTTACGGCCTCGGCTGCGCCAATAATGGCGGTGGGACGGACGGACAAGAGTGGGCCTTCCCGGCTGTAGCCGCATCCTCCGGCGACCGCATTTTTGTAGCTCGGGATTCCGCTGCATTTACTGATTATTTCGGCTTTGACGCTAACTTCTACGACCCGGCCGGCGCCGCGCACAATTTCAACGGCGATGATGCCTTCGAGGTATTCGAAAACGGCCAGGTCATTGACATTTTTGGCCTTGTCGATGTAGACGGCACCGGCGAACCGTGGGAATATACCACGGCCTGGGCGCAGCGCAAATGCGCCACCGGGCCCGATGACAGCACCTTCGTGCAGGACAACTGGACGGTCGCCACGCTGAATATCCTCGATGGCACGGCCACCAATATGGAGGCCGCAGAACCCTATCCTGTTGATACCTACCTACCCACCCCCTGCGGAGGCGGGCCCGTTGACAACATGAACGTGGTCATTACCGAGATCATGTACAACTCACCGGGTACGGACCTGGAGTACCTTGAACTGTACAATAACACCAATGAGGCCATTGACCTGACGGGGTACAGCATAAGCAATGCGTTTGAATTCACTTTTCCAAACTATGTGCTGGAGGCAGGCCAATACGTCCTGATCTCTGATGACAGCATCACCTTTGAAAGTTTCTGGGGCCTTCCCGCCTTCCAATGGGTAAGCGGCTCGCTCAACAACAGCGGAGAGGCTGTTACCCTGCTGGATGCCAATGGTATGGTGCAAGATTCTGTCAATTTCGGCGACACGGCGCCCTGGCCAACCACCCCCGACGGCCGAGGCCCCTCCCTCGTCCTCTGCGATCCCGATGCCGATAACAACGACGGCCTGAACTGGCAACGGGCGATAACCTCCTCCGGCAAGCTGGTGGATGGCCGGGAAGTATTCGGCAACCCCGGTGAGGCGGCAGCCTGTGTGAACGTACCGATCATTGCCATTCAGGCCGCTGCAGCCATTGTCGGAGAGCAGGACGGTTCGGTTACCGTTCAGTTTTACATCGACAACCCGAATGCTTCTGAAACCACCGTGGAGGTGGCCCTGCTCAGCGGGGGGAGCGCCGATGCCGGGGACTTCACCTTTGTACCCACTACCCTTACTTTCCCTGCCGGGACGGACACAGCGCAAACGATCACCATTGCAATCATTGACGATACCGTGCAGGAGCCGGAGGAAAATTTCACCCTGCAAATCGGAAATCCTACCAATGGCGCCATCATCGCCAATGACACCATGCGGTTTTCCATCATCGACAACGACGCCCCGCTGACCAATGCCCTGAAGATCATCGGTATTGTTCACGGGCCGTATGCCGGTGTGCCGAAGGCGGTGGAATTATACACCACGGCTGACATCCCCAACCTGAGCCTTTTCGGCCTTGGCTGCCCCAACAACGGCGGAGGCTCGGATGGACAGGAATACACCTTCCCCCCCGTCAGCCTGGACGAAGGCACCTGCTTCTTCGTGACCAACGACACGGTGGGCTTCCTTCAGTTCTTCGGCTTCGAAGCCGATTTTCAGGATGACGGCGCCGCCAACAATTTCAATGGCGACGACGCCTACGAAGTTTTTGAGAACGGCGAGGTCATTGACGTCTTTGGCGACATCAACGTGGACGGCACCGGCACCCCATGGGAATATACCCTCGGCTGGGTGCATCGCAAACCCGGCACCGGCCCGGACGGCAGCACCTTCGTACTGGAGAACTGGACTTTCAGCGGCCTCAACGTATTCACCGATACGCTCGACAATGCGAGTTCCCCTGTCCCCTACCCGGTTGGCCAATGCACCGTGTCGAGTACACAGGAGTTGGATGGGGGCAGGCAAGTCCTCCTTTATCCCAACCCCACCAATGATTACTTACAGGTTGAATCAGCGGTTTTGATAGACAGGGCCACTGTATTCAACCGCCTGGGGCAGGCAGCGTTTGCGGTGGAACGGCCCGGCTATCACTTCAGCCTGAACTTCAGCCAGATGCCCGGCGGGGTTTATCTGCTGCAGTTTGTGTCGGGGGAGCATAGCTGGGTGCAGAAGGTGGTGGTGAACAGGTAAGCAGGAACTGGGGGCATTTCGTACACGAAAGATAGCTGGTACGGAAGGCGCTAAGCTGGAATTTAGCATTCTAGGCTGCTCTGGTAGCCAAGAATGCTAAAGATAAGGGATGATAAAAGAATAATTTGTAAAGTTATTCTTTTATCATCCCTTATCTTTGGGTAACCATTCCACGCTCAGCAAATAAATGGGAAACGCCCTGAACAGCAATGAGCTTTATTTCTTTCAAATTCCTCCGCCTGCTGCTTTCTCCGGCTATTTTACCGATAGCCTGCTCCACCTTAGAAAACAGTACATGGAGCCTGAATATCTTCCGGGCGCTGGCCTTTTCTATGGGTTTGCTCTTTTTTACCCCGGCCCCTCTCTCCGGGCAAAAACATGCCGCTTCCGGGCAGGCCAACGGAACGGGCCGGAAATATTCCGTAGAACAGCTCACCATTGAGCAGGGGCTGTCGGATAACATGGTCAATGCCTGCCTTCAGGACCGGACGGGGTACCTCTGGTTTGGCACCAACGACGGACTGAACCGTTACGACGGCTACTCCTTCACCGTTTACAAACACAGTCCGGGCGACTCTTCCAGCATCAGCAACAATAAAATCAACGCGCTGCTGGAAGACGAGGAGGGCTTCCTCTGGATCGCCACCGATGGGGGGCTCAACTGCTTTGACCCCGGACGGAAACTTTCCGGAGTTTCCAGCATGATCCTGAGGATGAGAAAAGCATCAGCCACAACCAGGTAAAAATCTTCTGATAGATGAATCCGGCTTACTGTGGCTGGGCACCTTCAACGGATTGAACCGGTTCGACAAGTCCAGCCAAACCTTTTCCCGCTTCTGGCACCAGGCTACCCACCACCTGCCCTGGGAAAATGAACCTACTCATATCGTGACGGCCATCGGCTCATCAGCCGACGGCCGGCTACTGGTTGGATACGCAGGAATGGGCCTGATGCTTTTTGACCAGAAAGCGGGAACCTTTCGGCAAGTCCTGGTGGAGGAAAGTAGTGACAAAGGCATGTACCTGAATATCTACCGGATCGCCCCTCCTCAGGACGGCAAAAACTGGGTTGTGGCAACTGAAAAGCTTTATCAGTACACAGATGATGGTTACCTGGCCCGCACGAGCGCTGCGGCTTTGGACGGCATCGGGCTCAATGGGTTCCGGCGCACCCTTTCCGGCCGTTATCTGGCATCGAGCTGGCAGGGGTTATACCTCCTGGATGCTAATTTTCAGCAAACCAGCTTTTTTCTCCCTGAAGGGCTCGCTCCTTTTACCCCAGCCCATAATTGGGTACTGGAGCCTATAGAAGACCAGGCAGGTGATATTTGGTTCGGCACCGCGGGGGCCGGGGTTTTCCATATCGTAAAAACAGGCAACCATTTCACCAACTTCCAATACCAGGCCGGGCAGAGAAACGGAGTGCCCCATTCCTATATCAATGCCCTGCTGGAAGTCGGGGAAGATGAAGTCTGGATCGGGGCAAGACGGCATGGGTTGAAGATATTTAACCCCAAAACCTACAGTTTTCGTCCCGTACCCTCCACACTTACTTCCCCCAACGGATTGAACAGCAATGAGATATCTACCCTGTTACAGGACAGCAAGGGCAATATATGGATCGGCACCTGGGGCAGAGGCCTCAACCTTTACCACTACCAAAAACGCAAACCGTTCAATACTTTTTGACCGACAGGAATGACTCCACCAGCCTGTCCGATGACTTTGTTACCGATATTCTGGAAACCGCCGAACACGAGATCTGGGTAAGCACCACGCTAGGTGTTTCGGTTTTAAAAGATCAGGAAGCGATCGAAAAAGGCCGCTTCAAAAGCTACCGGCACTCTCCCGAAAAGCGGGCGCGCCTGAACCACTACCGTACCACCTGCCTGCTGCAGTCGGAAAACGGCAACATCTGGGTGGGTACTTTAGACGGGCTTCACCGCTTTGATCCCGGAACGGACGCCTTCATTTTGTATCAACAGAGCCTGAAGTCCCCAAATTCACTCGCCAATAATACTATAAACGCCATCTTTGAAGACAGCCGGGGCAACTATGGATCGGCACTGCAGGGGGCTGGAAAAATTCAACCCCGCCACCCATTCCTTTGAACACTATCTGAATCGGAATACTTTACCGATGGTTACATCATCGGTATCCAGGAAGATAAACAAGGCTTCCTATGGCTTACCACGAAAAACGGCATTTCCCGGTTTTGCCCAAAAACCGGGAAATTTAAAAACTATGACTCCAGGGACGGGCTCTTAAACCATGGCTTCAACCCCAATGCCTTCATCAGCAGTAAAAGTAAGGCTGCCTTCTACGCCGGAGGTAAAAACGGGCTGAGCTTGTTCTATCCGGATAGCATCCGGGAGAACCCTTTTATTCCTGCGGTTATTATCTCCTCTTTAAAAAAATACAACACCCGAGGAGGCAAAACTCTGAGACGGAGGTGAAAGGCATAACCCACCGGGATGAGATACACCTTTCCTATGAGGACAACATTATCATTTTCGAACTGACGGCGCTCAATTTTCGCAATTCCCAAAAAACCAATACGCCTACCAATTGTATGGCTTCAACAACGATTGGATAAACCTGGGAACCAAAAGGGAGATCACCTTTACCAACCTTGATCCCTACCAATACACTTTAAATGTAAAAGGCAGCAACAACGACGATAGATGGAATCAAGCAACTACTTCTTTAACCATTGTCGTCCACCCGCCCTGGTGGGCCACCTGGTGGGCTTACCTGCTTTACGCTGTAGTGCTGGGCGGCATCCTGTATGCTGTCCGAAGATCCGAACTCCACCGGCAGGCGTTGAAAACCAACCTGGTACCTGGAAAAAGTGGAAGCCGATAAACTCAAAGAGCTGGACAGCTTTAAGAGCCGGCTATACACCAATCTCACTCATGAGTTCCGCACGCCGCTTACCGTTATCCTGGGTATGGCGGAGCAGATCAAGAGGGCGCCCGAAAAGTATCTGGACAATGGGGTTGAGCTCATCCGAAATAATGGTAAGAACCTGCTGCAGTTGATCAACCAACTGCTCGATTTGTCTAAATTAGAAAGTGGTGCGTTTCAACTTAAGCTCCAGCAAGGGATGTTGTGCCCTATCTCCGCTATCTGGCGGAGTCCTTTCAAACCTATGCGAACAGCCGAAACTTGTCCCTCCGCTTCCACACATCGCTGGAGTCGCTGGTGATGGACTACGACCCGGAGCAGCTCAAGCAGGTAGTAACGAACCTGATTTCCAATGCCGTAAAATTCACGCCTTCCGGCGGGGAGGTGACGGTGCGGGCCAAAGAAGAAGACAAGCAGTTGTTCCTGGAGGTATCCGATACCGGGGTGGGGATTGATCAGGAAAAACTGCCCTTTGTATTCAATCGCTTTTTTCAGGCCGACGGCTCTACGACCCGGAAGCGGGAAGGTACGGGTATAGGATTGGCGCATACGCAGGAGCTGGTGAAGTTGATGGGCGGAACGATAGCAGTGGAAAGCGAGCTTGGTGCAGGTACCCGGTTTACGGTGATCCTGCCCGTAAATAATCAGGCCGATTCGATACAGAACGGCGCCATTCCGGATTACGAAGGCCAGCCGGCCCCGGCATCCGCTGAATCCACAACTATGGGGCTCGATAAACCGGCATCCACAGCTGATGAACGCCCTCAGTTGCTCCTCATTGAAGACAATCCCGATGTCGTCACCTATCTCAAGAGCTGCCTGAATGATATTTACCAGCTGGACGTAGCTTACAACGGCCTTATTGGCATCGAAAAGGCAATCGAAAACATCCCGGACCTCATCATCAGTGATGTGATGATGCCCGAGAAAAATGGCTACGAGGTGTGCGATACGCTGAAAAACGACGAGCGCACCAGCCACATCCCCATCATCCTGCTGACCGCTAAGGCCGATGCTTCTTCTAAGATCGCGGGGCTGCGCCGTGGTGCAGACGCTTACCTTGCCAAACCCTTTGACCGCGAAGAGCTGCTCGTCCGCCTGGCCAAACTGGTGGAACGGCAGCAGCGTATGGTGGCCTATTTTTCCAACGACAACTCCGCCGGAAACAACAACCGCCCCCCCGAAGTGGAAGTGGAAGCGATACAGTTAGAAGATGCCTTCATCCGGAAGGTGCGGGGGATCATAGAGGAGCACTACGAAGACGAAGATTTCGCTTTGCCGCAACTCTGTCAGAAGATCGGCATGAGCCGCTCCCAGTTGTACCGGAAACTAATTGCCCTGATCGATGAATCCCCCTCCGAATTCATCCGTTCCTACCGCCTGAACAAGGCCAAAGAATTACTGGAAACGACAGATCTGAACGTCTCCGAAGTGGCCTGGAAGGTGGGATATAAAAACCTCGCCCATTTTTCCAGGTCGTATCAGGATGTGTTCGGAGAGCCGCCGAGCACAACCAGCAAGTAGCTGGATTCCAAATTATTATGCCAAAGCCGCATCCAATTCGTGCAACGGATTGACAAACATTTAGTGGGCCGATGCGACGGATCGTCAAATCTCCGCACCCATTCGGAAAAGCGATTTGGGCCGGCTGCCCTCATCTTTGTACCATCAGTTTTTTACAAATGAACATTAATTAACTAAAACCTAATTTTATGAAAAAAAGGCTATTTTTATTTTGCCTACTTATTGGCGTAGGTTGTTATGCCCAAAAAGCACATGTTCCTAAAGAAGGATCAAAAGAAAGAAAAGAAATTCTTAACATTCTCAGAGAAGATTTTGGAGAGGAAAAAAATGAGATATTAATTAGAGTAGATCATTTTTTGTTAAACAGGAATTGGGCATGTGTAAGTGTGACTCCTCTAAAAGACAACATTGAATATACTGAGCCAAGTTGGTCTTTGTTTAAAAAAGTTGGTGGCGTATGGGAAGCGGTAAATTGGCCGGATGGCATTGAATTTAATGACGATTTTGAACTTATCGATTTACCAAAACAGAATGGCAGAGTCGCTAAATTAATCGTAGAAAAATATCCGTCTTGCCCGATGGACATTTTTGACAAATAAATAGTAACCTCAGGCGAGCTATGCCAGCCTGCCGAAGTTTCAACGAAGGCAGCCCTATTCCGGGCGTAAAGGCCTTGTTGAAATCGCTGA
Organism: Lewinellaceae bacterium; assembly: GCA_020636215.1. Lineage (GTDB taxonomy): Bacteria > Bacteroidota > Bacteroidia > Chitinophagales > Saprospiraceae > JACJYE01. The sequence goes on along the minus strand of JACJYG010000008.1, from coordinate 40,522 downwards.
AAAGGCTGTTTTTTGGCTTTTTCCGGTTCAAGGCCCGGAGGGTGCGCCTTTGCGCAGTGGAAAATGGCTGGTTGTACAGTATTCCTGGGTGCAGGAGGGCGGCGTGAAGGGAGTTTTTGTAACTTGGACGATGGGTTTTTTCACTACCTGTCCCGCACAGCGGGAGGCTGCCGTTGTGCACAATAAAGAAAATTGGATGATTTGAAATTATGACTAAAAATCAAACCCAAAAGATAATCAGAATAACGTTGGCTATTGGAACCATTATTTCCATGTTTTTTGTACCCTGGCCAATAGTAATAGCTTGGATAAAACCACTTCCGGACAACGTCCAAGAGCAAGTAAATGAAGCCATTGATATGGGCTTTGACGGAATTATAGTTTACGTTGATGAAGGCGGAAAAGAACCTGCACTTTTTGCTGCAGGTTATAAAAACAGAGAAAACAAAATACCTGCGGATCCTAAGGCATTATTCAAAATAGCCAGTGTAGGTAAGTTATATAATGCCTTAGCTATTACAAAACTAGCAAGCAGTGGTAAGTTGTCATTAGACAAAAGCCTCGCTGATTATTTACCAGAATTGAAAGGAAGAATTGAAAATGCCGATAAAATAACCTTGAGAATGATGGTGCAGCATCGAAGTGGAATTCCAAATTACACAGACTCTTTTAATTATTGGGCTGCTCCTAAAGAAAGCGATGATGAAAAGCTTGCCTTAGTGCTTGATATGCCTGCAAATTTCAAACCCGATGAAGACTATGAATATTCCAACACCAATTACTTATTACTCGCAAGAATTATGGACAAAGTGCTTGGATATAGTTCTTTCCAATATATACAGGAAGAAATTTTAACACCATTGAATCTAACCCATACGTATGGTTCTATTCACGATGTAAACATGGATGAGGTAATGAGTGGTTACTATGTTGGCTACGATAATGATCTAAAAACAGATGATATTGGCTCGATGTTGGCTACAGCCGAGGATTTGGGTAAATTCATAAGAGCTTTAAATGATGGCTCTGTGTTTAAGAACAAAAAAGAGCAGGAAATTTATTCCTCAATTTACAAATATGAACATACTGGCTTGATTCCAGGTTACCAAACAATTGCCAAATATCACAAGGACATCGATGCGGTAGTCATTCAATTCACAAACACTGTCGACTTTGAAGGCTACAATTGGAGTTTATCTGAAATTGAATATAATCGCATTTTAAAGATATTGAGAAAGAAAAAAAGCTCATAACATTGTGCCAATCCCATTTAGTTAAGCCCCAAAACCGAAACCAAAGGGGGAAAAATCCGGAAGGTCATAGTGGTGGCGGCCTCTACGCGGGCCACTATCACGGCAATCCGTTCAAATCTATTACCGGCTGCTTCCCGGTTGCCGGCCGTTCAAAATCGGTATCTATTTCCGTTCGTTCGTTGAAGAAGCCGCAATTCCGGAGGAAGAAAGCACCGTTTTGCATCCCGCCGGTATAATCCAGGCGATTGCCTTTGCGGGCGGTATCGTCGGCAGTGAAGTGGGCGCGAGTCAGTTCATGCCACTGGCCGCCGGTATCGCGGGCCCATTGGTTGCTGTAACGGGCGTAGCGGGAAGTGGCTCCGGTTTCGGGTATGAAGTTTTCGAGAAAAGAATACAACCCGGCCAGATAGGTATTGGTTTTTGGGCGCCGCCAACTGGCAATCAGCCGCCATTGGCCAGCTTCGGGTGCGTAAAACCAGGCCGTATAGTCGGTAGTATTACCCGCAGCAGGGTGGCCGCGAAGGAGGAAGCGATACGTGACACCCGCGCGCCAGGGGTAGCGCAGGTAGCTTTGTCCACCGGAACCCTCGTTGCCGAATTCTCCGGTATACACGTCCTGGCCTTTTTTAAGGAGTTTAATCTTCTGATCTTCGGGAATCTCGTTGGGGTTGTCGGTCTGATAAGGGCTCCAAACCGAAAAGAGGATGCGCCGCTCTGTATCCGAATTGACCTGAAAGCCGAAGTAGCCTTCGTTAAAGCCATTGGCCATAAAATAGGAACCGAGTACATCCTGCCCCTCCGGAACGGTAATTTCGTTGTAAAACCATTCCACCTGTGCTATCCTATCTGCTTGTGGGTACCATAAGTGCACCGACGGCCCGCGCCGGCCCCAGTAAAATTCATCTTTCACATAATGGGCCTCCCCTTTGGCAGCAGCCCCTCCTAGTAATACAGCCTCCACTTCGGCAAAATAAGGGCCTGTGCGGGTTTTGCCCTGCAGTTCCAGCCGCTGATATCCGGGCAGGCTTACGTCAAAAGCACCGATCGGAATGATTGCCCAATCGGTGTTGTGCAAGCTTATTTCCCCCGTTTGTCCGCCAAAGGTGTAGTTCAATACAGATTCACCGCTTTGTACCCTGGCGCGAAGGGCCATCTGCATCTTGCCGGTACCGGACAGGTGAAAAAACACCCCGATGGAATGGCCTGCTTCTGACCAGTTGGCCAGGCCGTTTTCCTGAATCAGGCTGGAAGAAGCCAGCAGATCGTCGAGCACCCAGGCATTGCCGGCAAGAGGGATACTTTTATTCCAGGAGGTGTTTTCAGGGGGAGCGCCCTTGCCCAATGGGTCTTGAACAGAGCAGGACAGCAGCAGAAAAAAGAGTGGCAGGAATGGGCCGATACTTTTCATTTTTCACTTATTTACTGGAAAGCTACGGAAAAGGATGCATTCCAAGGGCAGCCTGCCGCTTTTCGTGATGGCAGGAGGAACAGCACAAGGCGATCAACAGGCAAAGAAATAAAGGCAACTGTTGTATTAAACTGGTATCAGAAACAGATTGTAGGCCCAATAAAGCGAAAACACCAATAAATGAAAGATATGTCCTGCCTTGGTTCTGGGCCTTATGCATTCTTCATGGCTTCGGCCCTGAAAGAAAGCAACTATTCTAAAAAAATAAAAGAATTGGTTTATTATAAAGCCCCGAAAGCGCCGGCGGCAGACAGCGCCGAAATCGTAATGGCCGATGTGATCACTACTTTATTCCCCCTGGGTTGGTCGAAAGAGGGCCTCTTTGCCTATGCTGAATATTCGATCGCTTACGAGGGCAGCCACAATGTAGCCTACACTATCAAAAACATGAATTCCGGCGATACGCTTTGGAGAAAAGAGATTGCCTATGGCATCGTGTCCGATACGGCTGAATTGTATTTTGAATTTGACCCTGCGGCGGTCGTCCTGGTCAATGGAACGGAATCGAAGGAGCAAGTTTTCAAATATATGTGGCTGCTGAGTGAAAAAGAGGTGCTGCCGGGCCTGAAAAAGGAAGGTATTGTCTTTGATCCTGCCGTAGCATTCACAAAGCAGGCCGGCTATCAGGGTATCTCTTTTGAAATAGAACAGGCCTTAGAAAGTGAAGATATCCTGTCCGAATACACGCTGAAAAGCAATAAGTACGGCCCTCGGGTTATCTATAAAGATTATTTTGGGGAGCAACCGGAGGTCGCCGGGCTGATAAGATCTCCGTACACTGAAACCCTCGTGGTGGTTTGCCGGCAAAGACGGCCGCTGTTTGAAATGGAGCGCGAGATCGTCCCTATCCTGGTTGGATATAAACTGGATTAGGATGGTGTTTTTGACCGTGAAAATTCTACATTGGGTTCCTATAAAAGTAACACATGAAGAAGCTCCCGGCCATTCTAACCAGCTGGTTTTGCATACAGCTTGCCTTTTTAGCCACCGCTCAGGAAAGAACGCTCACCAACCTCTATGACGGGTGGAAATTTTTCAAAGGCGCCCAGGAAAAAGGCGCCGCCCTTGATCTGGATGATGGCGCCTGGCAGGCAGTCACGTTGCCCCACGACTGGGCCATCACCGGCCCGTTTATCCTGGACGGCGATGGCAACACCGGTAAATTGCCCTGGAAAGGGGAAGGCTGGTACCGCCGATCGCTGGATATTCCCGCTGCCCTGGCCGGAAAGCACATTTACCTGATCTTCGACGGGGTAATGGCCTTCCCGAAAGTGTATATCAACGGGAAGCTGGCTGGACAATGGGACTACGGCTACAATTCCTTCTATCTGGATATCACCGGTTTTGTCAATCCAGGAGGGGCTAACCTGCTCGCCGTGCATGCCGACACGCGGCAACACGACAGCCGTTGGTACCCCGGAGCGGGCATATACCGGAAAGTGCAACTGCTAGTTGTCAACCCTGTGCATGTCGACGTGTGGGGTGCCTATGTTACTACCCCCATTGTCAAGCCGCACTATGCGGATGTGCGCATCCAAACGACCATTAATAACTTTTCGGAAAATACCGATAGCATCCGGCTGATCCACCAGCTCGTCTCGCCGGAAGGCGTGGTTGTTGCCAGCGGCGAAACCTCCGGGTCGATCCGGGCCCGGGATACTAAAATGCTGGAAACTACGCTGACATTGAGCAACCCCCGCCGATGGGATATTGAGGATCCGGCCTTGTACGAAGTCCGGACGAGGGTGCGGGTTGGAGGAGAAGATGTAGACACCTATACCACTCCCTTCGGCGTACGAACCATCCGGTTCAGCGCAGATAATGGGTTTTATCTCAATGACAGACGGGTTCAGCTCAAAGGCGTCAACCTGCACCATGATCACGGCCCCCTGGGTGCGGCTTTCTATCCCCGGGCAATGGAACGGCAATTAGAGGCCATGAAGGCGACGGGCGTCAATGCGATCCGCAACAGCCACAATGTGGCGGCTCCCGAACTCGCCGAACTATGCGACCGCATGGGCCTGTTGTTGTTTGACGAAGCCTTTGACAAATACGATGGGAAAGCCGATATCACGGAGGAAACCGATTTTGAAGAATTTGCCCATCGCAACATCCGCAATTTCATCGTACGGGACCGGAACCATCCTTCCGTTTTCATCTGGAGTGTGGGCAATGAGATCGGGGACGTCCAATGGAACCTCAACAACGGTTTTCAGCGCTTGCACACTATGTTGAATTTCGTCAACAAATATGACCCGACCCGGCCCACTACGCTGGTCAACGACAGCCAGGAAAGCGCCAAGCTCCGGCATTTTGATTATTATGATGTACACAGCTGGAATTACGGCCGCCGATACCGCCTGGCCCGGCAGATGGAGCCCAATAAATCGGTTATCATCAGTGAATCCGCCTCTACCCTCAGTACCCGGGGCTTTTATGAATTCCCCCTTCCGGAAGAAAAAACAAATTTCACTAGATCTTTGCAGATAAGTTCCTACGACCTCAACGCCCCCCTGTGGGCGGAAGTGTCTGATGATGACTTCATGTGGCAACAGGAGGAGCCCTACGTGGCCGGTGAATTCGTATGGACCGGTTTTGATTATCTGGGAGAACCAACACCTTACGATAATAATTCTATCAAAGAAATGGGCCTGACGGGCCGGGACGCTTCCCGCAGTTCCTATTTCGGCATTGTCGACCTGGTGGGCATCCCTAAAGACCGCTTCTATTTGTACAAGAGTTACTGGAAACAGGAAGACACCACCATACACATCCTGCCCCACTGGAACTGGGAGGGCAGAGTGGGCAAAAACGTCCCGGTTTTCGTCTACACCAACGGAGACTGCGCCGAGCTCTTCCTCAACGGGAAATCATTGGGCAAACAATGCAAAGACCCCAAATCCGATAAGTCAATAGAACGATTTCGCTTGATGTGGCGGGATGTGATCTACGAACCCGGCGAACTGCGGGTAGTGGCCTATAAAGAGGGGCAGCAATTGGGAGAAAAAGTAATGCCAACGGCCGGAAAACCAAGCCGGCTGAAACTCACCGCCGACCGAACGGAAATCACCGCGGGAGGATTGGATCTGTCCTACATCCTGATCGAAGCACTGGATGAAAATGGAAACCTCGCCCCCCTGGCCGACAACAAGGTGGAAATATCCGTAGAAGGCGCCGGGCGTTTAGCGGGCGCAGGTAACGGCAACCCGCAATCTTTCGAACCCTTCCAGGATAAGCAGGTTTCCCTATTCTACGGGAAAGCGATGGCCATTGTGCGGTCAGGCAGTGATGCTGGCAGCACAACAGTAAGGGTGCAGGCGGCGGGCTTGCGGGGAGATAGCGTGGAAGTGAGGGTTCAATGATCGGCGCCTCATTTCCAATTTATTTATTTTTTGTATCTCAGTCCATAGCCAAATTCAAAAAGCGGGTTTTCACTATCATGTGGAACATCCGTCTTTTGATTTTTAACGGCTTCCATGGAGGACGGCAATTCAAAAGGCAAGTTGCCTTCCGGTGGTGTGTTTCCGAACAAAACCTCGCATACCGATTCATCGCTTGCACCATAGTCTCCAATTAAAGCTTTGCATTGACCGGCTATTTCCGGTATTACAGCGGGGCGGTCTAAATAAATGTCAACGATCGTCGGCGTCTTTTTCAGTAATTGGATAATCCGCTCCTTTTCCGCTCCTTTAAAATCTAAATCACCATGATGGAAGCCTTGCGCGAATGGAATTTTTGTGTCAACAGGATACCATGGGGTATTTAACCGGATGATAGCTATATCCGCTTCTTCCGGTTTTGCTACAACGCTTGCATACTTGGCTACAATTGAACTGTCAATATTCTCGATATAAGCCTTCCATTTATTTTTGGCAAGTGGTAGTATGTCATCTTCATTCTTCAATAGGGTCATGGCGCGTTGCTGGGTTTTCACGCCCAGCTCCCGAAATTCTTTTTTGCCGACGATGTCCGGAATTTTTGACTCATCCACAAAGGGATTATCAAAAAGGCCGAGTTGAAATTTTAGCCGTAGCAACCTCCTCACTGAAGTGTCAATTCTTTCCTCTGAAAGTTTGCCTTCCTTTACCAGTTGAACGACCAATTCGGGACGATTTTCTCCGCCAAACTGGTCACAACCTGCCTCAATGATTTTCAATACTCTATCTGTTGCGCTGAGTTGTTCCACCCCCCATGCCCTTGCCGGCCAAACGACATCGGGCCCCATCTGCGCATCAGTAACCAATCCCCAGTCGGTGCAAACCACGCCGTCGTAATGATATTTGCCTCGCAACAGATCTGTAATAATGGCTTTATTATACGCCATGCCGACATTTTCAGCGGTCTGATCCGTTGGCACCCCGTAATAAGGCATTATAGCAGCAGTTTTTGCTTCAAAGGCCGCCTCAAAGGGGATAAGGTGATATTCAAAATTGTTTCCGGGGTAGATCTGTCCTTTTTGAAAATCGAAGTGAGGGTCCAGGCCTTCCTTTTGTGGCCCCCCACCGGGGAAGTGCTTGGTCATACAGGCAACGCCTTCGGGGTTGAGCATCGTTCCCTGCATGCCTTCGATATACGCTTTGGCCATTTTTGCAGTGAGTACGGCATCTTCGCCAAAAGCACCGCTGATCCTTGCCCATCTGGGCTCTGTAGCCAGGTCAACCTGAGGATGCAGCGCTTCCCGGATTCCAATGGCCAGATATTCTTGCCGGACAATATCTGCGAATTCCTTTACCAATTTTTCATCACCGATCGCGGCAAATCCGAGCGTCTCACAAAATTGCGAGAAGCCTTCCGCCTCCATTGAAAAAATATTTTTGCTAAAATGATGGCGGGGGTCTGATGCGATGGTTATTGGGATCCCCAGCCTTGAAGCTTCTGCAATTTGCTGGGCGCTGTTGCACCAGGCAGCGAAAATTTTCGGATCCTTCGGAATGTCCCAGACATTGAAGTTGGCCATTTTCCGGCCGGCCATGTTTTCAACGATCGTTGGCTTCCGTACGGCAGGCCCCGTTATTTCCTTTCTTCCATCAGGCAGGCCATCGTCACTTACCGGGACACCGTCTATAAACATCATCCCCGCTTTTTCTTCTAATGTCATTTGCCTTAGCAGGTCTTCTACTCTTGTTTCGACAGCTTGATTAATGTCTTCATAAATATCCAGTTTCCCATTGTGATTCAGGTCTCTGAAAGTGCGCCCATCTGCTTCAATGATGGATTTTGATTTTTCCAATAACAAGGCAGGCAGCTGGTTGTCATTGGACTTGTCACCAGTATTTTGGCACCCCATCAACAGGAATAATGACATGGCAAAAAGCAGTCTGATCCTTTTCATCTTTTTGATTTTTAATTACCGATAACGGCCGGTGTGGACGGCGGCCGGGGTTTCCTGATAAATGGCTCCGCAATATACCCAAAACGGATACCCATAATCCGCAGGTTTGCGAAATTTATAACCCGCGAAGCTGGCCCGTGACGGCTACAGAAACACTGTCCTTCCCGTCTTCACCGACTCATCCGCCGCCAGTACGATACGGAGGCTGTTGATGGCGTCTTCCAGGTGGTTGCTAAGGTCAAGGCCGTTTTGAATGGCGTTGAGGAAAAAGGCCTGTTCCAGATCGCACAATCCCTGATGATCCGGCTCATCCGTAGTACTCACCCATTCATCCGGTTGGGCAAAGCGGCCCTCTTTTGTAGTCTCGCTATAATGGATACGCAGGGAATTGGTGACGGTATGGCTGTCTATGTCATCTGAGGACTCTTTTCCCGGCTTGTCCACGATACTGACGCAACCCTTCGGCCCCATGACATCCTTGACGAAAAAGGCGGTTTCACTGATCATCGGCCCCCAGCCCGCTTCGTACCACCCGACGGAACCATCGTCGAAGCGCACCTGAAGGTGGCCGTAGTTGTACATTCCAGGAATAAGCTCTTCCGTCAGGCGCGCGCCGATGGCGCTGACCGAAATGGGTTGAGCCCCGGTCATCAAACACATGACATCCACATAGTGTACGCCGCAATCGACGATGGGCGACATGGAGTCCATCAGCTTCTTGTGTACTTCCCAGGTAGCGCCGTGGCTCTGCTGGTTGAGGTTCATGCGCATCACCAGGGGCTTGCCCAGGCCTTTGGCGATTTCGATGAACTTCGCCCAGGCCGGGTGGACGCGGAGGATGTACCCGATCACCAGCTTTTTGCCCGTCTGCCGCACCATTTCCTGGATATCCAGGCATTCCTCGATGGTGTTGGCCAGGGGTTTTTCCACGAACACATGGGCGCCGGCAGCCAGCGCTTTTTTGACGTATTCGGCGTGTGTATCCGGGTAGGTATTGATGGATACGGCATCGGGGCGGGTAGCGGCCAGGGCTTCGTCGTAGCTTTCGTATTCCGGGTAGCCGCCCAGTTCGCGGGAAAGGGCCTGCCGGCTCTCTGGCCCCCGGCTGACCAGTCCGACAATTTTAAATTCGGCCATGCGGTGGTAGGCCCGGGCATGGGAGGCGCCCATATTGCCGCAGCCGACGACGAGGATTCGGATGGGTGTATTCATTGGAGCTGGTTTGGCTTCCAGGTTGATCGGTACCGGGATTTATCGGATTTAGGGATTACCGGGATTAAAGCTCCTCCTAAGGCTGAATTTGGGAGGTATGCCGCGCTGAGCTACCCAATAACCATGCTAATCAAAATCAGCCCGCCAGCCATTTATCCAGATCCAGGTCCCCTACCGTATTGACTACCAGGTCCGGGCCGAAGGCGTAGTGTTTTAGGTTTTCCTTTTTGGATACCCCGGAGAGCGTCAGGATGGTGCGGTAGCCCACCTGTATGCCGCCGAGGATATCGGTGTCCATGGTGTCGCCGATCATGGTGGTTTCGGCGGTTTCGAGGCCTATCTTTTTGCGGGCTACGCGCATCATGACGGGGCTGGGTTTGCCGACGGAGAAGGCCTTGATGCCGGTGGCTTCCTCGATCATCTTGACCACCGCTTTAATGCCCAGGTTAGTCCAGCCTTTCTTTTTGGGCGATGGATCGAGGTTAGTAGCCACGAGCTTGGCGCCGTCCAGGATCATATCCACGGCATGGTTGACCATCTCCAGGGTAAAGTTCCGGCCTTCGCCCACGACCACGAAGTCGGGGTCCTGGGTCACGAGGGAATAGCCGTTTTCGTGCAGGCTGGTCAGTAGGCCTCCTTCCCCGAGAACATAGGCTGCACCATGGGGCTTCTGCCGGGCCAGGAACCAACCCGTGGCCATGGCGCTGGTGAAGACGTCCTTTTCTTCCGCTTCGATGCCAAGCGCCGCCAGTTTATTGACGACATCCCGCGGCGTGCGCTGGCTGTTATTGGTTAAAAACAGGAAGGGGACTTCCCGCTTTTTAAGTTCGGTAATAAAAGTGTCGGCGCCGGAAATGAGTTCATTTCCGCTGTAAATGACGCCGTCCATGTCGAGGAGAAATCCTTTGGGCATTTTGCGATTGATTTTGATTATTGAGAAGCACCAAATTTAGTGAAGGTTGGACAGTTTTACCAAGTTTTTCAGCCTCAGGTGGTAGCGTAGCTAAAGCTTTGAACCGATCATTGCCAGGATCTCCTGGGGAGTGACCTCCGGCGTACCGCCGGCCTTTGTCGCCACCAATGCGCCCACCGCGCCGGCAAAGATCAGGCATTGCCGGGTGTGTTCATTCTTAAGATACTTGCTCAGGAATGCCGCTAAAAAAGAATCCCCACTGCCGATAGTATCCTTCACTACAACCGGAAAGGCCGGCTGTTCATAGTAGCCGGTTTCATCCAGGCATACTGCACCATCCTTACCTTTGGTCAGGATGAGCACATCGAGCCCAAACTTATTTTTCAGGAATTCCAATTGTGATCGTTCCTCTCCATCCAGCCCTTGCCAGCCGGCTATAAGGGCGAGTTCTTCGTCGTTCATTTTTACAATGTCTGCTTTTTCCAGCAGCGATTCGATCAGAGGCTGGGAGTAGAAAGGCGCCCGCAGATTGACGTCCAGGATGCGGATCGGCGCCAATTCGAGGTATTCGAACAGGGTTCTTTTATTCCGTTCTGTCCGGCAGGCGAGGCTTCCAAAAACCAGGGCATCGGCACTTTTGACCAGGTCTTTGGCCTTGTCGTCTGGCCGGATATAATCCCAGGCCACGGGGCTGACGATTTCATAGGAGGGGTAACCGCCGTTATCCAATATCACGTTTACGATGCCTGTGGGGAAGGTGTTGTCGGTTTGGATTAGATCAGTGGATATCCCCTTGTTTTCCATAAACCTTTTGAGTTCCTTTCCGAGGTCGTCATCTCCTATGCTGCTGATCATTTTGGATTGCATCCCCATCTGATTGACATGGAAGGCGACGTTCATAGGGGCTCCGCCGGCAATACGGCCGGTTGGCAGCAGGTCCCAAAGGACTTCTCCAAAGCAAATAATGGTAGGCTGCTCCATTTGATTGATTTTGAATGGAGTTCGGGAACGGACATTCCCGAACCTCCTTTACGAATGCTAATAGATAGAAGGTATGAAACTATCTTCTGCCGGCGATCACCAACTGCTGCTCCAGCTCCTCCAGCGGCACGCCTTTTGTCTCCGGCATCATCCGCCACACGAAGATCAACTGCAACACCATCATAAAGGCGAAAAAGGCAAAGACCGGCGCCGTCCCGATTTTGGTAAAGAGGACGGGCACCAGAGAGGGTATGGCCGCCGCCAGAACCCAATGGACAGAGCTGCCGAAGGCCTGCCCTTTTGCCCGAAGGTGATTGGGAAATATCTCAGAGATAAATACCCAGATAACCGTCCCTTGTCCAATCGCATGAGCGGCAATGAAAAGGAACAAGAAGACGGGTACAGCCATGCCTTTGATCCCCATTACAAAGGTAAGCGCCACCATCGAAAGGGAGATGATATAGCCTACGGAACCGACATACATGAGCTGTCGGCGGCCAAAACGGTCTATCATCGACAGGCCAACCAGTGTGAAAATGAGGTTCGTCACGCCGATGCCTACGCTGCTCAACAAGGCCGTACTCTTTTCCAGCCCGGCAATCTCGAAAATTCTGGGGGCATAGTATAAAAATGCGTTGATACCGGAAAACTGGTTGAAAAATGCGATCAGAAATGCCAGCATTAATGGGAAGCGGTATTTCGGGCTCAGGATCGTCTCACTCTTATCCGTTTCATCATGGCCGGCCACAATACGCTGCATCTCCGCTTCCACATCCATTCCGGGGTCGATCAGGCGCAAGGTCTTTGCCGCAGCTACCCGATCATTTTTCTTAGTGAGCAACCACCTCGGGCTTTTGGGTACGGTCAGAACCATCAGGGTATAAATGAATGCCGGGAAAGCTTCCACGCCGATCATCCATCGCCAGGCATTTTCGCCGACATTGCGCAGCAGGTAGTTGGAAATAAAAGCGATGAGTATCCCAAAAACGATATTAAACTGATACAAAGCCACGAGTTTGCCCCGGTCTTTGGCTGGGGCAATTTCGGAAACATAGGCTGGCGCCGCCACGGTGGATGCCCCAACGCCCAGTCCGCCCAGGAAGCGGAAAAAGGCAAATACCAGAGGCCCTCCTGCAAGCGCCGAACCAACCGCTGATACAAAATAGAGTACGCCAATCCAGAACAAGGTCTGTTTGCGGCCCAGCCTGTCGGTAGGGATGCCACCGAAAATAGCCCCAATCACCGTACCCCACAGCGCGGATGCCATGACCACGAAGCCATGGAAAAATTCCCCTTTTTGCCATAAGGCCTGCAGCGACAGGTCGGCGCCGGAAATCACTACCGTGTCAAATCCAAACAAAAAACCGGCTAAAGCAACGGTAATGGACCAAAATAAGATCTTACGGTGGTTCATATATTCTGTTTTTTGAATTCCAGGACTCTAGAGCGTGTCTAAAATTAATCCTTTCACTAATATGAGCGCCTTCCTTCGCGGGGCTTCAGCTACCTGCCTACCGGAAAGGCAGGCAGGTTTTTCGGCACGTATCTTCCAGATATGCGCCGAAAAATGAGCTTCGCGCGGCTTTGGAATCCATCTCATATTAGAAGAAAAACTAAATTTAGACACGCTCTAATGAAATGCAGTGAAAATACAGACTTTTAGCTTATGTTTTCTGCTCATCCGATTTCTTCCTTTTTAAACGGCCCGATCTGGCTTACCGCATAACCGCCCTTTTCAGGGGGTAAGCCTTCATTTTTAAAATTTTCACCGCTCCTCCAGTAGAATATAGCTTCACCTTGCTGAAATCCTCAGCCGGGAAGAAAATTTCGGTCATGACGCTTGCGCCCCCGTCGGCAAACAACTCGCAGGAAGCGACGTCAAAGAAGAGGTGCAGGCGAAGTGTCTGGCTATCACTGCTGCGGGGCGCAGTATGCCGCTTTGCGGCGAATTTCTCTGAGAAACCGGATTCGCCTGCTTTCGTGCGGTCACTGTAAAATTCATTTTTGGCGGCATCAAAACCAATGCGGTATTCCTCGCCTTTTGAGTTAGAAAGGGCTATGCCAAAGTCTGTTTGGGCGCCTTGCGGTAGTTCCACTTCCAGCAACACCTCCATCTGTGAAGGCGAAATGCCGGGCTGGCCGCTCCAGTCATAGTCTCCATCAATCGATTGGTTTTCCAAGTTGTAACTTTCTCCACGCAAAGTTTCCAACTCCTTCACCGGTTCAGAAAAAAGGCGCAAGCCGGCAGCGGTGTTCTGCAGGGTCAATTGCCTTGGCAGGGTCATCGCGCTGCGCCAGGTGTCTGTCGGTACGACGGTGGCGTAGTCCCAGTTCGACATCCAGCCCATAAAGAGGCGCCGGCCGTCCGATTTGGGGATATCCGACCAGGTGACCCCGGCGTAATCGTCTGGCCCCCAGTCGAGCCAGACGGCTTTTTCGCCGCTCACATCAGAGGCGAAAGATGGATCTAAAGTGAATGTGTTTCCGTCGAAGTCACCAACGAAATATTGGGTAGCGGAGCCGCCATTGGGGCCTCCCGGGTTGATGCTTAACAACAACACCCATTTGGTTTCCCCGCTGTTTGAAAGGGTGATAGGGAAGAGGTCGGGGCATTCCCAGACGCCACCGTGGGAGCCCCATTCGCGGCCGAAATCGCTGAGGTGCGTCCAGTTCTTCAGGTCGGGTGAGCCCCATAATTTAACGTGGTTCTGGGCGGCGAAAGCCATGACCCACTGTTGGGAGCCCTCATCCCAAATGACTTTAGGGTCGCGAAAGTCTCGGATCTTTTCGGTATTGGGAATAACCGGATTGCCCGCGTACTTCGTCCAGGTGCGGCCCCGGTCGTTGCTGAAGGCGATGCTCTGGTATTGGAAATCATTGCGGCCCGCCTTTTCGGCCTCCGCATCGTGGTGGGTGAAAATAGCGATGAGCGGGGGCTGTCCGTTTTCGCCCAAACCACTGGTGTTGTTCCAATCCACCACGGCGCTGCCGGAGAAAATATAGCCCAGCGAATCCGGATAAAGAGCGATGGGCAGGTGCTCCCAGTGCACCATATCCTTGCTCACCGCGTGCCCCCAATGCATGGGCCCCCAGACGGTGCTTTCCGGGTAGTATTGGTAAAACAAATGATACTCCCCATCGTAATAGACCATGCCGTTGGGGTCGTTCATCCACATTTTCTCAGGGGAGAAGTGGAATTGCGGGCGGTGCGGCTCGGTATAATAATTGGCATCCATTGGAGTGCTAATGTCTTCTTTTTCGATGGCTTCCTGGCAGCCGGACAAAAAAATCGACAAACAGAGGAGGGTAGCTATAAGGTTTTTCATTTTGATCCGATTTTTTTTCAAAACATTTATTTTTTAAAAAACTTGCTAACTGCCGGTATGCCGCCATTGGCTACTTGTAAGAAATACAGGCCCGCAGGCAGGGCAGAAACGTTTACCGAATCTGCCCTATTGAACGATTGATCGTGGATAAGGGGCGTCCCGTTCACATCCAAGATCCTCCGGTCGAAAGGTGGCTTCAGCCCGTCCACTGCTGCTTCGATACGCAAAAAATCGCTTACTGGATTGGGGTAGGTGAATAGCTGGAAATTCTCTTGAGGCCGATCAAAAATGGAAGATAAAAATCCATTTGGTAAAAATGCCGGTCTATACCAAGATAAAGAAGTTATAGCCCTCCAACAGCCTCTGGAATCGAAAAAAAGGCGCTTATTTGATCACCAGGGTTTGCATGGCGTGCGGCGGGATCTTCACTTCCACTGCATCTGATCCGATGTATAATTTATAGGTTATTTCCTCTTCCCCCTGATTCATGACGACGGTTGCCATCGAACCATCTTCATTGAGGAAGGAAGTACTTAGTAAGGGGCTCCTGCTGCTTGCCGTGCTCACCCGTTTGGCATTGGGGCGGATGAACTTTGAAAAATGGCCGATATAGTAATAAGATGGCGTATAGATCAATTCGCCGGTATTGGTATCTGCGTGGACAGGGGCAAAACACAAATTGCCGACATGGTTGGGCCCTCCGGTTTGGTCCAGTAAAATGTTCCAGTCGGTCCAACCTACGGCGCCTTCGTTAAAATCATGGATCATCGAGCGGCCATATCGCTCGGCGTTGGGCCAAAACTGGTATTTGGCGGCATCAAAGCGTTCGACGCAGCCCTCGGTGAACAAGAGGTTTTTGCTGGGGTACGATTCTCTGACCTTACCAATATTGTCGAACATCGGGTCGCCTCCGGCCCAGGTTTCGTACCAGTGAAAACCGATTCCCCAGGCATATTTTGCGGCATCCGGGTCATCGAAGATCGTATTGGCCCGGTGGTTGATCAGGTCCCGGTTATGATCCCAAACCACAATGTTCTTATCCCCTAAGCCTTCTTCCGCCATTGTTGGCCCCAAATAGTTTTTCAGAAAGTCTCGTTCTTCTTCCGCCGTATAAATGCAGGATTCCCACCTTTGAACGGCCATTGGCTCGTTTTGGATGGTCACTCCCCAAATGGGCATACCTTCGCTTTCATAAGCTTTGATGAACTTGGTGAAATACAGCGCCCAGGGTTTGAAATACTCCGGCAGCAATTTGCCGCCATGCAATACGTCCTTGTTGCCCTTCATAAAAGCCGGGGGGCTCCAGGGGCTGGCGTATAGCAGCAGCTTTCCTCCCGCGGCTTCGGTGGCAGCTTTTATCATGGGGATCCGATACGCCCTGTCATGCTCAATGTTGAAGGTTTTTAGCTCCTTGTCCTCATCGGATACATAGGTGTAACTGCCACTGCTGAAGTCGCAACTATGGATGGTAGTGCGGGCGAGAGAATAGCCGATGCCGTCATTCTGGTCATAATAGGCCTTCAGGAGTTCCTGCTGTTTGTCGGCGGGTAACCTGGCGAAAACTTCCGCAGAGGCATCCGTGATCGCTCCTCCGATCCCCAGGAATGTTTGGAAGGTTTTGTTCGGGTTTACAAAAACGGAAATTTCCGATTCAAGGGGTTGTGAGGCAGCGGTGAATGCCGCACTGCCCGTATTAGCCAAACGCAGATCGGTGTTACTGGCCGTGGTGAATATGGATACCTGCTTGCCGCTGGTGGTAAAGGAAGGCGTTATGTCCACCGGAAGTCCTCCAATTTCAGGGGGCGTTTCATTATTTTGGCCGCATCCGAAAAGAAGAAGGCTGAACATCAGGAGGGGGAGTTTTTTTTTCATCATGGCTGTATTTTTGGCGCATATTAGTAATCCGGAAAAATATTCCGTCCAAATTACTAAAAAATCGCTCAAAACTTTCCACACTGGAGTCGAACCAACTCATAGATCCGGCCTTTCCACCAGGTTGAAGGTGCTGAACAGGCCCGCCTGAAAATTTGAAATCCGTGCAAAGAAAAGCAGCCTGCACAAGTTCTCCGCCTGGCCTGTTTTTGTACCTTTAAAAGAACAATTAAGCCCTTACCTATGCTCAATGACTTATTGACAAAAGGGAATGCCTGGCTTACCCGTTTAGTGGCTTATCCGGGCGACGATGAAGAGACGCTTGTCATTAAAAAAATATGGTTATCAACTGGAGTTGCTATTAACCTTGCTGCATTTGTATCATCGTTCCAATGGCTTTTCTGGATGGGGTTAAGGACCATATTCATCATGGAGTTGGTTTACCTCGGGTTTTATACGATCCTGATAGGGCTCTTTTTGTGGTTACGGCGCGGCATCGATTGGTTTATACTCGCTACAGCCCTCTTTCATATCTTCTTCTCTTTTGTCGGTGTTTGCCTTCATGGTGGTATTATCGCCTCCGCAGGCCTTGTCTTCGTAGGCTGGGGCGGCGGGCCGGTTTATTTGTTGCTTTTACAGAAAAACAGGAAATGGGCCAGCCCGGTCCAGGTGCTTTTTATGGTTACTGTTGTGGTGGAAGTCATCCTGCAGCCCATGCTGAAGCCCGATCCCAATTTATCATCGGATGAGGCCATCACCCTTTTCACCGGGTATTTTCTGATTATCACACTCGCGGTGTTTTTAATGCTTCGGTATTCCATCGGGCAAAATGCCAAAATTAAACAGGCTGAAAAGGAGCGCATCCAGGAGTTGGCAGCGCTGAAATCCCGTTTTTACACCAACATAACACATGAATTCCGAACGCCTTTGACGGTTATTCTGGGCATGGCCGATCAGATTGAGGCCAAACCGGCTGATCATTTTCGGGCCGGATTGGGCCTGATCCGGCAAAACGGGAACCGGCTCCTCCAATTAGTCAATCAGATGCTAAACCTCTCAAAACTTGAGGCAGGCGCCATGCCGGTGCATTATATCCAGGGAGATATCATTCCCTATCTTTTGACTGTCGTTGAGCCCTACCAGCGTTTGGCGGAAGGACAAAACAGCCGGATTCAACTCGTGGATTGGCCGGATAAGCTGGAATTGGATTTTGATCCAGAGAAATTGGAGTCGTTGCTGGGGAACCTGTTGTCGAATGCGATCAAACATTCATCGAAAGGCAGTGAAATCGAGTTGAAGTTTGGTATGGCAGAAGATTATTGGGAGGAGGATGTATCCTGGTTTTCCCTCTTTGGGCGGGAAATGCCAGGTAAAAGCTGGCAGTTTAGCGTTAAAGACCATGGAATGGGTATCCCGGAGGTTGACCTAAACTACATTTTCGACCGCTTTTATCAAGTTGAGCCCAAGACAAATGAAGGTCAAACTAGCCATACTCAGGGAACCGGTATTGGCCTCGCAGTGGTCAAAGAACTGCTCCGGTTGCTGGGCGGCAATTTATTTGTCAAAAGTGTTGTGGGGGTGGGAACGGAATTTCGTGTTTACCTGCCTTTTACCAATCTTGCCAGGCCCGCCCCGGCGGCGATAAGCATTCCTTTGCCTGCACAGTTGGAATTTGACGGCGATGGCGATATTCACGCTTATTCAGATGCCTTCAAAAAAGAGCATCCGCAAATTCTGATCGTGGAAGATAATTCAGGGGTGGTGCAATATCTGCGTTCGATCCTGGTAGATGATTACCAGGTAGGCGTAGCCGTCAACGGCCAGGAAGGGATCGAAAAGGCACTGGAAACCATTCCGGACCTCATCATCAGCGATGTGATGATGCCGCAAAAAGATGGATTTGAACTTTGCCAAACCCTCAAAAAGGACTTCCGCACCAGTCATATTCCGATCATCCTGCTTACAGCCAAGGCAGATATGGAATCTAATCTTACAGGTTTGGAGCATGGCGCAGATGCCTACATGACCAAACCATTCAACAGCCGGGAACTCCGCACCCGCGTTCGGAAGCTCATCGAACTGCGGGACGCTTTGCGGGAAAAATACCGCCTCATGTCGGAGCCTGTTTCCTCCGTTCCGGTTGCCTCAGGCCCGGATGACGAATTTTTTAAAAACCTCAGAAACGCCCTTGAAGCCCATTCCGGCGACGAGGAATTTCATGTGGCTAATCTTTGCCAAAAACTCGGTATCAGCCGGGTGCAGTTGTTCCGGAAGTTAAAAGCGCTGACCGGCAGCTCCGCTTCTCAGTTCATCCGTTCCTACCGATTGAACAAAGCCAGGGTGATGCTGGCGAATACGGATCTGAACATTTCGGAGATCGCTTATGAGGTTGGTTTTAAAGATCCCGCCTATTTTACCCGTGCCTTTACGAGGGAATTCGGGATGGCGCCTTCTACATTGCGCAAATGAAACATCCGTCCAAAGATTTGAAATGAAAGTACCAGAAAGGAAAGTTGCCTGTGTTCAATTTTGGGGGTGATAGCATGATTTTATCACAACCAAAATCTCAGCAATATGAAACCTGCTACTTTTCTACAATTTGCCATTTGCTTTGCTTTCTTCCAGCTTGCAAGGCTGGATGTTGTGGCACAAGCCTACGTTCCGGACACCTCCTTTTGGGAAACCAAAGCCAGCATGAACCAGAACCGAACCTATTTTCCGGCTGCTGCCGCGAATGGAAAAATTTATGCTTTCGGGGGGATCATAAATAACGCAGGGGGGCTTTTTACTTATACGGACAAAATTGAGCAATACGACCCTGATGCAGATGTGTGGTCCGTTGCGGGAACTTTGCCACAACCCATGGCTGGAATGGCAGTGGTTGATTTATCCGGGGCGGCCTATATAATTGGCGGAGTAACGGATGGACTGGGGAATGCAACATCCAAGGTGTACCGGTACTTTCCCGAAACCGGCACATTTGACGCTGATACGATTGCCTCATTGCCTGCACCCCGTGCATTCCTGTCGGCCTGTTCTGCAGGGAGGAAAATTTACGCCATAGGCGGCGCAACAGAATTTTTGGGTGCGGTTCACAACGAGGTATACGTATATGATCCGAATTTGAACAGCTGGTCCACTTTGCAAATCGGTTTAACAACTGCAAGAGCAGCCCACACCGCGGTGGTCGTGGAGAACAAAATTTACGTTATCGGGGGGACTACGGTCTGGTCCAACAGCCTTAATTCTGTTGAAGTTTACGATTTCGTTGCATCTGCCTGGATTGGTGGGGGGGAACCTTTATCACAGGCAAGAGCCGCTCATGGTAGCGCAGTACTATCGGACATTATTTATGCACTCGGAGGCATTGAATCTTTAACCAGCGCAGAAATGAGCGTGGAAGCTTATGGCCCGGAAATACCAGGCGGGGACAGTTGGGAGGTATTTACAAACCTGGCCTTTAACCGGAGGGCATTCGGTTGCGTGGCATGGCCGACTGATACGTTATCCTATATTTATATTATGGGTGGGAATTCAGGCATCGATGTCCTTGCAAATACCCAAAGACTCGTAATTGCTACAGTTGTTGGCGTAAATGAGCAAGTACCTGCCTCGCCGGAAAACACCAATGCCATACTGTCCAACTTCCCAAATCCCTTTGGCCAAAACACAACCATTTCATACACCCTGGGTAAATCTGCAAATATCGTTATTTCGATCTTCGACGCCACGGGCCAGTTGATATCTATTCCTGTAAACGGCCCGCAAACACCAGGAAAACACGATGTCCCATTTGACGGAAGCAGGCTGGAGCCCGGTGTTTATTTCTGCGTGATGAAAAGCAACGATGGGGCAGGTTATATTTGGAAAATGATAGTAATGCGGTAGGGGAGCATCCTGAATTCAGGCTCATTTGGAGGTGGTTTGCGAAGGAACGCTATACCCCAACCATATGAAACTCGAGCGTTAGAGCCCTTTCTAACGCTCGTTTTGTGTTTTTTATATTTTTGAAATGGAACGTTATGGAAAAAACATAAATGGAACATCAAGCTAGCCGTCATTGCCAAATGCCATAGGCTGCGGCTTATTTTCCATGTACTTGTGCCTCGGCTTTCCTTAAAAGTAACTGGGCCATTTCCTTATACCGATTCCAATTTATAACCTGGTCTGCTTCTGTTCCGTATTTCAAGATAAGCATAGAATAAAAATCCTGATCCTTAGCAATAGATGAAAGGTTCAGGCCGGGAAGCAGGGTGGGTTTTTGCGCAAAGAATTTTACAAAATCTTTTGAAGGGGCGAGGGTCTTTGTAAATTGAGGTAGGATTAATTCATAGGTCATTTTCAGGCAGTTTTTGTCAGAATAGCTCAGTTTTGCATCCCGGTAATATTCAAATATATCCTGCCTGAGAGAGTCGTTTTTAATATATTTAATAGTCCCCGAAGCCAGGCTTTCATCAAAGGTGCCGCTATTCACTTCAAAATGGCTTTCATAGAATAAAGGATATACCAGGGCAAGGAATCTGTCCATAGAGTGCTGCTCCGGTTTAGATAATATGTCCAGAAGCGTATCCGTTTTTGCTTTTCGATCCAAAGCTGACCTTATGTTGATTTCCAGTTGGTATATATCGTTTTGTAAATCGGTTTTCAAGTTGGTAAGCACCCTCTTTTCCTCCTCATTTCGTTCTCTTCGTTGATTCCAGGAATTTATTTGAAGGGCAATAAGTATGCCGATTACAACAAGCACAATTTCACCGATGGCATAAAGCAGGTATCTGCTGAATTTGCTGTTGTTTAATAGTCGATGTCTGATTTTCTGAAAAAAACTTCCCATTTGTATTTTTTTTTAGCCCTTCAATTCAGAGGGCGTTTGGTGGCTATTTATAACGCAAACTAGTATGTTAGGCTAGCCATCATTGCCAAATATAGCTTTTCGATTCAAAAAAAGTGGCAGGACAAATAAATCTAAAATGTAAGCCAATGAAATTCCTATTACAAAGATCCATCCAAAGGGCTGAATCCATTCGAAACTAGAGAATGCTAGTGAAAGGAAACCTAATGACAATACAAATGATGTGATGAAAATCGGAACGACATGCAAGGCATTGAAACCTTTTCTGTTTTGAGTGATGAGATAAATAGAATCATCGACACAAACGCCCAATAAGATAGAAAGGAAAAAGAGCGTGAGGGGTGTAATAGATAGCTCCAAATACAGCATAACTCCCAGCGCAAAGAACATTGGAAATAAATTGACCAACAACACGCCTAAACTTTTTCGGATTGAATTCATGAATAAAAATACGAGTACGCTTCCAAATAAGATACTGAGCACAAGTCCAACCAATATCTTAATCGAGAAAGTGTGTGTTGCCTCATCTGACAGGTATTGAAGCCCTGAGAGTTCATAGTGAACCGCCGAAGTATTATTCTTCTTTAAAACAGTGCGCAGGTGTTCATAACCTTTTCGCGCCTCTTGCAGTTTTAAATTTCCAAATCCAAAGACAATTCTGGCTTTCATTGAGGTAGAATCGATAATGCCTTCGCCCCCCAGCTGAGATTTATGTTGGTTTAGCTGCGCAACATAATTTGAATCTATTCTTTGGGGAATAAAATAAGCAGCAGGATTACCGTTACGGAGGAAGCGGTGGTAGCGTTTCACAAGAACACCAGGACTATTAATAAAGAGAGGCTGAAAGGTGCGATTGAGTTCTGTTTCAATCTGCTCTAGTTGATCCAGTGTCTCTTTGTCCCAAACGGAGCCTTCCTTGATCGAAATGAATACTTCAGCTTGCTTCGCACCAAAAAATTCCTGTTGTAAAATCTTTGTTCCTTTAGTCAACTTAGATTCCGAAAGGGCGTATTCCTGTTCTGAACCATCGATAGAAAGGGTTGAGATAACAAGAGCTGCCAGCAATCCGGAAGCCGATACAAATGCAGGAAGAATATAGGTCTTTCTTCTCCAGAACCATTGGGAAGTACTATTGTGAATGCGGTAAAGTCTGTGAAAATTGTTTCGTTTGATAAAAACAAAATCCTTATCCATCAAACGGATTACGAGAAAGCGGGAGCTGAGATAAGCTATCGCCACTCCGATGATAGAAGCTAAAGAAAAGTTGAAGAGGTGAATGTTTTCAGAGAAGATAAGGAAGACTAGAAATCCAACGATATTGGTTAAAGACGTTAGGAAGAGCGGAATACGAACAGCAGAAAGAATCTTGTATTGCAGTTCCAAATCAGTTTTGGATGAAGCGTGCTCTGTTTGTTGATGGTATAAGATGTGCATGATGTCGGTAAAGGAAAGTACCGTAATAATGCATGGTATGGTAATCATGTGCAAGGTGAATTGCATCGACAGGGTATACATCACTATAAAGGTCAATGCAATATTGAAGGCGACCATGATTCCTATCAATCCCAAGCCACGTAACGACTTCGTGAAAATGTAGAATCCGATAAGGATCAGGCACAAACTAATGGATGCCAACAAAATCGTATCCCGTCTAAGGGTTGATTGTAGTTCTTCCTGAATCAAATCGTATTGAATGTAATGTACATTGATCCTTTGCTTCAATGTGCTCCATTGCGCGAAGCGTTGCGCCGATTTTTTGGAAATGCCTTTTGGGGCGCTCACGAATACCAGGGCGTACATTCTGTCCTTAGAAAGAAACTTACCGAAGATGTCCGCATAGCGTTCAAATTGGCCCATTCTTTTTTGGAACCGTTTAGCCTGTTTCATGTCTAAAAAAGATTCCGATTGAATTCTGAAAAAACCTTTCTTCGGATATTGTAGGCCTGTAATACTCGATGCCGTTTCAATTTCTGGTTGTGCCTGCCAAAACGCTGTAATCTCTTTTAGCAATTGGAAATCTTCGAAGGTGTTCCAACCGGATTCTTTTTCTAGAATAATGATTGATTCCTCACTTTTTTTTCGCTCCAAATCGCTTGTAAAAGATTCGTATCCAGCGATGGCATCGTCTGAAGCTAAATTGTAAGCATTGATATTGATTTCAAACTTTAGGGTTGAGGCCGCCCAAAACCCCAGGGGAATAGTGCAAGCAATGAAGATATAGAGGAGAAACTTAATTTTCATTGAGGAGGCCTCTTAAAAATGGTTGAATTTTATCCGCAATAAGTTTGTGCCCTTTACGGTTCGGGTGACTGTCATAAGGATAATTGGTCAGTTCTTTACTATTGAAATTGAAGTTGACATCCAGCCAGTTAAATCCGTCGAGGCCCTTTTTAAGTTGTATCGTTTCAGGAGTATTATCCAAACAAACCACACCGAATTCAACCCCTTTCTTCCGGCATAGATCATTCATTTCTTTTAATATACACGCAGTTATTTCAAGCTGCTGTTCAATATCTTCGGAAGCCTTGTCGAAAGCCGTTTGCATCGAATTAATCGCCGCAAACCAATCTCTGCCGGGCCAATTCGAGTACATGGACTCCCATGAAGCAAATTCAATCGGCCCGTCGCAGCTGGTTTTATAGGGGAATTTCGATTGCTTCATAAGATTGTCAACATCCTGTGAAGAACGTTTGTAGCCTATTTTGAGATTCGACCGGTATTGTTGAGACAAGCGATTTCGCATGAAATGGTACGATGAAAAATGAAGCAAGGCCACTTTCAAATGGCCTGCTTCGAGTTGTTCTTTCAATTGCATCAGCGACTGAACGCTACCGTAGCCAATCACTCCAGCGTTCTGTATGCCCGCATCGGGGTAGGCTTTTTGAAGCAGCGAAGCGAAAGTTTGGCCATCGTCAACACCAAAACCATAGGTGAAGGAACAGCCGAGCAAAAGGACATTCGAATGGTTTTGCTTCCTGCCGGCTACATATCTTGAATGGTTGTCTAAATGACACGCTTCAAACGCCAGCCCATTGTTAATGTTGATTTGGTAGGTTCCGGGATTTAACTGTATGCCCAATTTTGGATGGCCGACAAAAGCATTTTTGGGATTGGATCGTATGCTGTAATCATCATTTTTAAAATGCTGATACCCCATAATTCGAAAAGCGATTTCAAGACATAAAAAAACCACGACAGGATAAACAAGGAGCCATTTCAGGAATGCTGTTTTACGCTTATTCATAAACCAAAATTAGCAATTATTCATTAGCTATGCTGCGCCCGAATTGATATATTTGGCAGGTGAAAATCATCTTAGAGCTTGTTCAAATTTCATCCTTCGGGCTGAAAATGTCCCTTTTTCGCTTATACTGCGTTGTCGAAATGGTCACGTACCTAAGGGTATGTTCCCATTTCGACGCCTTGTCTAAGCAAAAAATGAATTATTTTCATCTCCAAAAACGAAATTTGAACAAGCTCTTAGGAATTTCAGCTTATTTTCATGATTCAGCTGCATCAATTGTTGTGGATGGAAAAATCATTGCCGCCGCTCAGGAAGAACGGTTCAATAGAGATAAAAACAGCGCCGTATTTCCTTCACAAGCTATTCGCTATTGCCTGAAAGAGGCCGGTATTACCTTGCATGACGTCGATGATATTGTGTTTTTTGAAAAGCCATTTTTGAAATTCGAACGCTTGCTGGAAACCTACTACAACAACGCCCCCAAAGGGTTGTTGTCCTTTTTGAAAGCAATGCCCCAATGGACGCAGAAAAAACTTGCGCTAAGGAGAGAAGTCAGGAGGGAGCTGAGGAAGATCGACAGTAGCTATAAGGATCAAAAGAAACTCTTGTTTGCTTCACACCATTTGTCGCATGCCGCGAGTGCGTTTTATCCTTCGCCATTCAATGATGCTTCTATTTTAGTAGTAGATGCTGTGGGCGAGTGGGCGACTGCCACTATTGGTAAAGGGGAGGGAACCAAAATTGAGTTATTGAGGGAAATGCGCTTTCCGGATTCGGTAGGATTACTTTATAGTGCGTTTACCTATTTCCTGGGATTTAAAGTAAATAGTGGCGAGTATAAATTGATGGGCTTGTCGCCTTATGGCGATGGAAAATCCAACGAAACAAAAAGGTTTATTGAGTTGATCCGAAAGGAGCTTGTTGAAATCCACGAAGATGGTTCCATCCAAATGAACCGGCCACTATTTCACTTTTGAACACAGCTTGCGCATGGTGTCTGATTCAAAATGGGCGAAACTCTTCAGGATAGCAAAACGAGAACCGGAGGAAGCTATCATTCAAACGCACTGCAATTTGGCATTCGCAATACAATCTGTAACGGAAGAAATTGTTTTGAAAATGGCGCGTACGAGTAAAGCAATTACGCAGAGCGACAACCTTTGCCTGGCCGGAGGCGTGGCATTGAACTGTGTCGCAAATGGTAAAATACAAGAGTCGGGACTGTTTAAAAAAGTGTGGATTCAACCAGCGGCAGGTGATGCAGGTGGTGCAATTGGTGCTGCTTTGGCGCATTACTTTTTCAGGTATGCAGAGAACAGAGCCGTCAATACCGAGAGAGATGAGATGAGCCAGGCCCTGCTGGGCCCAAGTATATCGGAGGAGGAATTGGAAGCGTTCTGTGAGGAAAATCATTTAAAACCGCTTTGGTTTAAAACTAATGCGGAGCGCAATCAATTTACTGTTGCAAACATCATTGATGGAAAAGTGATTGGCTGGGTGCAGGGAAGAATGGAATACAGCCCCAGGGCATTGGGTGCTCGAAGTATCATTGCCAGCCCATCGATTACAGGCATGCAGCGAAAGTTGAATATGTCGGTTAAATTCCGCGAAGATTTCAGGCCGTTTGCGCCCGTCATGCTCAGAGAAGAAGCCTTGAACTACTTCAATTGTGATTACGAAGCTGCCTACATGCAATTTGTGAAAAAGATCGCTACAGAACATCGTTATCCATTAGTAAAGAATTTCAATTCCTTGTCTCTTAAAGAGAAACTTGAAGTACCTCGTTCCAAGTTTCAAGCAATAACGCATGTTGATTTTTCATCACGATTACAGGTTGTAGAGGAGCGAGATCATCCGTTTTACGGCCTGCTACTTGAAATGAGGAAGCAGTCGGGAGATGCGGTCCTTGTCAATACGAGTTTCAATACAAATGGAGAACCAATTGTTTGTGATTTGAAAGATGCCTACAATTGCTTTCTGAAGACAAATATTGATATCTTAGTCGTCGGAAATAATGCGTTTATTAAATCGAAATAATGACTGATTTGCTAAAAGACCTATGGGGATACATGAAGGATAGAAAAAAATACTGGTTAGCGCCGGTGATTTTGATCCTCGTGTTTTGCGGTTTAATTCTGATTTTTGGAGCATCTACCGGCTTGGCTCCGTTTATCTATTCCCTGTTTTAAAACATGACGGAACAGCAAACTATAAATAGAGATATCGCTATTTCAGGCATAGCTTTTCTTCTTCTGTATTATTTCATACCGGAGTATTGGATACTCCTCATTGGCGCCAAGTCTATCTGATGATGTGCTTTTTTATACAGCCCTAAAGCAGTGAATCATGCCATTTGGTTAGCGATCACAAAATTGATGCAATCCGTTACGAGTCCGCTACTTTTTGGAGCAATATTCATTGCTGTTCTTGTTCCATTTGCACTGTTGTTCCGATTGTTCAAGAAGAAAGAATCGAAAAAAAATTCAACATTTGTGTCCATTGAACAAAAAATTGACCCTTCGTTTTTTCGAAGTTCCTGGTAAGAGAAAGTATCCGATCTGATAGCCCTTAGAGCTTCATGTTTGGAGGCCAGCTATAATGATGAGGCAATACCGTTGAAACAGGATTAGTTGTTATTTGAGTTGCTTGCCTTTGAACCATTTAAGGCTACCTTTACAGGGATTTCCTGTCCACTCGTGCACTACTGCGAATTTCAATAGCCGTTCCCATCACTTTTGCCGCTCCGTTTTTTATTCCCCTCGAAAATAATATAGACACTATTGGCTTGTGGAACATTAACGGAATAGTTTATTTCCCCATGTCCATTGGTTGAAGATTGGTACCAGGAGTATTCTTCATTATTCCAATTCACTATTTCGATCGAAACGGTTGAATTCTGTTTGTGCTTTTAAGCGCATACTGGATCCTCATCTCCCATTGAAATAATACAAAGTTCATTTTTTTTTCGCTATAGAAGCCCAAAATCGCCTTTCGATGTCAGCTTGAATTGTTTCATTTGAAATAGAATACCTACGTGGTAGCAAGCCCTATTTTTAATTTGTCCTGCCTGAAATGATAAATTAATTCCGTACCGGATAATCTTTCGGGAAGGTGCGGGTTTAAATACAGCCTGTTGTACAGCGGATTAATGCCATAAATGGCACTGTAAAGCCCAACAATCGCCAGGCTGTTCCCCGAGAGGATGTCATCCCCCAAACCTTCCTGGTTGATCCGGGCCATAGCGCTGAAATGCGAGGCCATCTTCCGCGTAGCGATCCAGAACGTTCTCCACATATTTTAAAGTCAGATCGGGTTTGTAGCTGGCATACGCCTCAACGCCAATGCTGCCCCATGATAGGAAAATGTCGCCATTTTCATAATTCGGAAAGGGGAATTGCCAGTCGTTGCCTTCGCCAAAAGTGTATGGGAAGATGCATATCGGCCAGAAGAAAAGGCCTTCGTGCCGGGTTTGCACTTCAATTTTATCAAGAATGGCATGACGCCGGGCCGTGTCGTCGCAAATACCGTACACGATGGCCATCAGGTTTACAGGAACCACGAGGTTGTCTCCATGAATGGAATGATCCGCTTCGCGCCAGTGGATGTACCAGCGGTTGTGGCCGTTCCAGAAGCCGCCTTCTTCTGTTGATCGGTTAAAGCTTTTTTTGAGCTCGGCGGCATAATTGGCATAATAGGCTGCTTTTTCAGGATCGTTCAATTGCCGTTCCACATTTGCCCATAAGGTGAGGGCATAGTAAAGTTTGGCGTTTACAAAGGCGTTCTCGTGCGAGGCCCAGATAATGTCGATCCAGTCGCTCCCCTTTTTTTCCGACTGCGAAGCGGACATCATCTCCACCAAATGATCACCGTCAGAATCCCGCTTTAACATGAATTCAATGGCTTTTTCGCAGGCCGCTTTGTGTTTCGAAACCCACTCCAAATCCCCGGTGAGATCATAAACCTGGGCTACATTGGAAACAAAATCAGGATTGGAGTCCATCAGGTAGCCCCATTGCGCTTCGTAAAACCCCAATTCATTTACAGTACCCGGCATCGCATCCTCATCGAGGTACGCCCAGCGTGCAATTACCCTCCCATTGGGCTGGATGGCATGATCGCGGTAAAAATCAAGGCATTGTTTGTAACCCTTCGTGTATGTTTCATCGTTGATGCCGATGGCAAACTGGGCAATATATTGCTCGTGCAGGCAAATAGGGCCGTATGGGGTGTGCCAGCTGTTTCCTCCAAAAAGCTTTTCATCGATCACGCCGATCCTTGCAACGGTGTTTAATAAATTGCTGACTTCTTTCCCGTTAATTCCGGCCATGTACCCCCGGCCATAGGCCTCGTTGTAATCGATATAGGACAGCGTGATGGTTTCCTTATATTTTCCTGCCGGAGCAGTGAACGGATCCCACACATCTGTTTTTCCCCTGATAAACCTGCTCCTTTTTTCCGCTTCGTAGCGAGGAGTCATTTCCTCATCCGCAACGGCAATATTATAAACCAAATGATCATCTTCGGAACGGCTGTATTTCATGGCCACTTTTTTCCCCTTTGCCGACACGGCCACCTTAAGTGCATTGCCCGTGGTACTATTCCAAAAGGTGGAGCAGTCACTATGAACGCCGTAGGTACACAACTTCTCGTTAAAGAGATAAAACCAGGCCAGGCCGCCATACCCGAGAAAAGCGCCGTCCCAGGTGTTGATCCGATCGAATCTAAACGACGGAAATGCAGCTTCTTCAATGGTTAATGCCTTTGGAAGGGTTCTTTCTATCTCAAATTGGATATCCGTTTCCGTAATCAAAAAAGACCATTTCTCCACAGCTGTTTCCTCCGCATCGCCATATACAATATTGCTGATGGTTACCGAGTTTTCGCCGATATCTATGATCGGGCTTGTTGAGAGTTTTAGGGTAGAGTAAGTGTTTGCGGGAGTTCTAATCTCAGAGAAGATACCTGCCGGGCCGGAGATCAGGGTTTGGCCGTTGAGGGTTAGGCCGGTAATGGCGCATTTTTGATCGTAATCGAGCGTGATGGTTATTTTGCTGTTCCCAAAAGTGGCTGTCTTATCCTGAGGGTTGTTATAAATTGCGATATTTCCGGCATGGCACAACACGCTGGATAGCAGAAACAAGCATACTATTTGAAACCGACGGTAGGTTAATTTCATGGATTGTTTTTTTGTTGAAGGTAAGGTAGGAAATGGATGCTTGGCGGGGCAATAATTATTTTCCATCTGCTAAATCAGCCTTATAATTTAAAATATCATGTTCAATTATTTTTCTAACGCTAAGGGGTTCTTCAAATAATGGGCTATGTGCTGAATTGTCAAACGTGTAGAATCCTTTTAATGGTGCTTGAAGTTGAACTAAATATGATTTGGATAAATCAATATTTACAGTTAAATCGAATTTTCCACTAAAGAAATAAACAGGAATATCTATTTTTTGAATTTTGCTGGTGAAATCCGTTGAAAATAGTTCATCAATCAGATTTGTTTTTGGCAAAAATGAGAACTTTGATTTCCAAATATTTATTTTCTCTCGGATCGTATATGCTTTACAAGTCCATACCGGCACAAAAATATCCCGGATTACCGATTTCATTTTGTGCATGGTCCCAATGCCTAATTCATGCATAGACTTATCCCGTACAACTGATTTAAAGAATGGAATGATATTGGAATCGGATTCTAAAACGGGATATTTCATTAACTCAGTCACTGATTTTTGATTTTGGTCAAGCCTATACTGTTCCAGCATGTATTTATAAGCGATTTTTTCCGATTCTGTCTGGTTTGTAATCTGTGCCATAGCAATGTAAGCATTATATAATTCCGGATTTCGAGATGCGGCCAATAAGCCGATTGGTGTCCCTCCCGAATGAGCAATCATGAAAATCTTTTCTTTACCAAAACGGCTTCGTAAATAGTTTGTAACTTCAATAGCATCCGATGCAAGTTGGTCGAAATTCATACTCTGTAAAGTGACTTCAGAGGAATAGGAAAGCCCGCCTCCGCGCTGTTCCCAATAGCATACCGTAAAGTAATCTTCAAGCCCCGGATTATACTTATCGATTAAAAAATAATTTGGAAACGCAGGGCCTCCATGCACATAGAGTAAAACCGGATTATTGATATTCTTACTTCTAAGAAACATTCCTTGTTTAACACCACCAATTTCTATAAATAGTTTTTCTGAAATACTTCCAGCTAGTCGGTTGCCGTCATTATCCAGATACGGCATAAGTTTTCCAGGGCTATATATTAACAGGACACACGTGATTAATAGTAAGAAACTTGTTATTGTAACAGTTGTAATTACTAACATGCGTTTTACAAGATTTATGTTTTTTTTCATATTCAGGCTGAATCCTCTCTTGCATAAGGCTACAACAGCAGCTATGCGGCCAAATAGGGTGCATAGTTAAATCATTGATTATTTAGAAGCTGTTTGAATTTAGTCCTTCAGTTTTATTATGCCTCTTTTTCCGCCACTCTGCGGCTTTTTTTCGCCCCGTACCTATGGGTACGAGGCTCAAAAAGAGCCTTGATTGACGAAAAAATAGCCTATAATAAATTCTAAAAACCAAATTCAAACAGCTTCTCAGGGATTTTTCTTAAATCCAAATCCTGAAAGTCGAAACTGAAATCGATATCCGGGGAAATACCTTTCATGGAAATCGATGTTGCTTTTCCGTTCTCATCCAGTTGAAAAATAGCAAAAGCATCACAGTCCATGTCCCGGTAATCCCAGGCTACTGCAAAACTATTCGCTTTGTAGTAATGCATTAGTCCTTTTAGTTTAGGGGATCTTAGAGATTTTATCCACAAATGATCCTCTTTTTGGTAGATAACAACTTCTCCAAACCAATCATCTTTATATCTTCCAACATATTGCTTAAAGTCGAGCTTGGTAGGTTTCACCTTTTCAACCTGTGCCCAAACAGCATTCACAACAGAATCTACTTCCGATTCCCTTTTATTCAATCTGCTTGCGGCCCATTCAAACCAATCTAATCCTTTCGCGCCAATGATTTCATCTTTAATTTCATTTGTCAGAGTTAGTATACTAAGCCCTCCAGGATCGGTGTTTGTGAGTATAATTATACCCGCTTTCAACTCAGGTATCATAGTAACCATAGATAGCATGCCCGGTAAACCACCGGAATGTTGAACAATGGTATAACCGTTTTCATCCCGCAGATTAAACCCAAGGCCATACCCCCTGTAATGGTTGTTGTAAATTCCACCTCCAAAGGCGTTGTAGCCTATATTAGTATAGATTTTCCATAATTCCTGATGATTCTTTTTTGAAATGAGCGTATCAGCCAGCATATCTCCATAAAGCCCTTCGTTTAAATGCATCAGCACCCATTTGCTCATGTCGTTTACGCTGGAATAAATACCTCCTGCAGCACCTAAAGATCCATCACTTTTGGTGTAAGTGTCAATTTGTTGAATGTGTCCGTTTTCGGTTTTGTGAGGGTAGGCGATGTTAGTGTTATTGGTGATGTTTTGAAAGATACCGACAGAATTTTCCATCCCCAGCTTATCCATTATTTCATCTTCAACAAATTGATCCCAACTTTTCCCGCAGGCTCTCTTTACTACTTCACCAGCAACCACATATAAAAGGTTGTCATAATCGTATTTTGTTCTAAAGTCAGAAACCGGGGTTTGATACTGAAAACTGCGGATAACATCATCAACTGTAAAATCAGCACCATCCGGAAAAAACATTAAATCACCGGCTCCCAGTCCCAATCCACTACGGTGGGTCAACAAATCCGCTATAATGAAATTTTCTGTTACCCAGGGATCGTACATTCTGAATTCAGGAATATGATCTATGACCTTATCTGTCCATGATAGCTTTCCCTGATCGGCCAAGATGCCTAAGGCGGTGGTTGTAAAAGCCTTGCTGTTGGAAGCGATGGCAAAAAGGGTGTTTTCATCCACTTGCGCACCGGATTCCGCAGCGGTGATTCCGTAGCCCTTCATATGAGTGACTTTACCATCCTGAATAACTGCAACACCAATTCCAGCCTGAGGAAATTTACTCATGGATACATTGACAATGGAATCAATGAATTCTGAGCTCACCCGGGCCTGAGGAAAGCCGAAGAAAGGAAGTAGTACAAGTATTGATATTAATTTATACATGGTATTATGGTTTTACTGTGGCTACGCCGAATCTTTGAGTTCAGTTGGACAAAGCCAGGCTGCTCTGCTCCGGATTGAAAGTGCTTGCAATACAACCTGATGCTCCAATTTATAAAATATTATTTATCACAATAATTCATCTGCGTTATTGTGGGCTTCTTTTACTTCTCAAAATTTTGACAATACGATTATATACAATTTCCGATAAATTCCAGTTGTATCCATCAAAATTAGTTGTGTTTACAAATTGAATGACAACCGTGTCGATGTCTTTGTGGTATTTTGCGATACTCTGATAGCCAGGAATCAGGCCTGTATGTTCGTACACGTAGATGGAGGAATAAATTTCCTGTTCTCCTTCGTCAAACAATGAACCATCGTTTAATGCCCGCAAGAATATGCCAACGTCCTCTGCCGTCGCTAACATTGAACCATAGTCCGCAGTCTTGATATCTTCATCAATGCCAACATAATAGCCACTCATCACATCGTCGA
The DNA here is from genome assembly GCA_020636215.1 of Lewinellaceae bacterium. GTDB lineage: Bacteria > Bacteroidota > Bacteroidia > Chitinophagales > Saprospiraceae > JACJYE01. The sequence continues at coordinate 7,407 of JACJYG010000008.1, read as the reverse complement.
TATTCACTTTATGAATCGAGCCGAAAGTATTTTAAGCCCAAGTGGGGTCAAGATTTCCTCCTTGATGTATTGGAATTTGCTATAACCCACCACTTTTTCGATGAGTTCGGAAATCAATAAATAATTCGTATTTGAATATTCATATTTTTCACGGCTCAAAACTAGCTGGTAAATCAAGTACTCTTTCAAGCGCTTCTTTACTGCTTTTCGGTGGGTCTGTCCAAAAGTTTGGGGTGTCCGTTAAATTGGAATGCCACTCCGATGCTGCACCATCATTCTCAAGGTGATCCTTTCTGCATTTTCAATTCTTCCACAAGTTCCGGAAAGTAATCAGCGAGCGTTTTATCCAATGATAAACGTTTGTCGCTGACCAATTTGGTAATGGCAACAGCATCATATAATTTGCTGATACTGGCAATCTTGAATAATGAATGCGGATCGGCAGGTGTTTTGTTTTCCCTGTTTTTCCAACCGGCAGCGTAAAAGCAGGTTCTTTTCCTCCTAGTTACATAAACAATTATTCCATCAAACCCAAGCCCAATTGCTTCATTTACTTGTTCTTGAACGGTATCAGGTAGTGGCGCTAACCAAGCCCTTACCAAAATCCATGGTACGAAAAACATGGAGATTATGGTTGCAACAAGTAATACTATTCTGAGTATTCGTTTTGTATGTTTCTTAGTCATATCCTTCTAATTTTCAATGGCTATTCCCTGGCGCCTTGTTTTGGAGCTTGTTTGGAGCGGGTTTATTATTTAGAACTTGTTTAAGAACGTGTTTAAATTTAGTTTTTCAGTTAATATGAGATGGATCTCAAAGCCGCGGAGGCTCATTTTTCGGCGCATACCTGGAAGGCACGTGCCGAAAAACCTGCCTGCCTTTCCGGCAGGTAGGCAGGTAGCCGAAGCCCGGCAAAGAGAGGCACTCATATTAGCGAAAGGATTAATTTTAAACACGTTCTTAAATTGTTATAACCTGCCTTTGCCCAAAAACTGAATGTTTTATTCATGATTCGTTTTTTACAATGAATGATAACGTGGGGCTACCTGCGGTGTGTAGGGAATGTGGAATATGGCCAGGTAGCCGGTGTTGGAAAACGTTTTTATTCTTTTATTACCATTATTGAACTATATCTTCCATCTGAAGACGTAATTTTAAAGAGATAAATTCCCTTGGTTTCAGGAAGCCTAAAGCTAACTAATTCGGCCGTCATCACACTTTGAGTTTGGATCAACCTTCCTCTTAGATCAAACAGGGAAATAGAAACTTGTTCTTGAACTGAGCCGAAATCTATCTGTACCTCACCGCTCGATGGATTCGGAAAAACCCGAACGCCACTTTGCGCTGTCTCTGTTACACCGCTTATGGTGTATTCAGCAGTGGCTACGCAGTTATCGAAATCGATTACAGTAACTGTTTGCGTGTTACCCAGGGTGTCGATAGAGATCTCATATGGCTCAACACCTCCAGCTACGATCACTTCTTCATTCACTATGTTGACATTAATGGGGTCAAGTAAACAGCAGAGGTCAGGGTTTCCATTGCCAGCGGGTTTTCCATCCCGATAATAAAGGCCAATGATACCCTGAAGGATGTCGGTTCTTTGCTGTGCCTCGGTAGCGTCGTAGCTAAGTGACTTGAGATAATGCCATCCCACACCGTAATCAGGATTTTCGTTAGGGCCATCCGTGTACAGATTTGGATAAACGGATAGGGCATAATCGACGAATGCTGCGTTGTCTTCCGGAATCAGATCGAAGTACTCTTGAAGCCGGTTATATACCGTTAAGGAAGGTCCAATACCTAGCTGATTCAATGTGTCTTGCAGCGCAACTGGATCTTGCGGAAGAATACCAAAGACATGGAACAATGGACGCAGGTCGGCTTGAGCAGCAACGCACATTCTGATGATCCTGCTGTCGATGTCCTGATCGTTAATTCCGTAATCGATCCCATTTTCAAAGTCGATGAATTCTTGTTTCCAGAAGTTTCTGAGCGGACACCATCCAAGTATATTGACTATTTCAAAATAGTGTCCGTAACCTCTATGTTGGTAACGTACTTCGTTGGTGGTAGCGTTTGCAATATCTCTTTCTGACCCAAAAGTATTAGACACCATTCTGTGAGTAACGGTCTTATCGATGTCAAATGTGTTGGGAACAAAGCTGTAATTCACCGCTTCGTTCAAGTCTACATTCAGGCCATAATTCATGGCCATGATGTAAGGAAAATTAACCAGGGCTTCTACCTCCCCCGGAAACTTGGACATCGCCAATAAATGCCCAAGTTCATGGAAATTCGTCTCGTCATTCGGCCCCGGCCCATCGATAAAGTAGGCCGGCCCCGGCACATTGAAATAGTCAAGTGGCGTGTTGGACATTGGATAACCAGGAAAATACGCACTACCTCTTATCGTTACATCCGCGATCATGTACATAGTATGTTTATCTGGGATGATCTGCCTTGCCATAATGGAATTGATACCCCTCACGGCAGTTTCCCAATCTTGTAGCGTCTGAATGAGGTCATATTGGCCAGGTATGATGGAATGTTTTGGAATGGTGTACATCACATTTTCAGACTCGAATACTGCCCACGGGCCAGGTTTGTCCAATTCAGCACTCACATCTGTGCTTTCATAGAAAGATTTCAACGAAAAGAAAGGGGCTTCTACACCATTGGTTATGGTAACCTCAACAATTCCATCGTCCGCTTCATAGGGTACAAGAATGGAGATAGCGCCTCCAAGTGGGTTGAATATTTCTATGGTGGTTGAGTCAATCAAGAATCTTTTAGAGATTCTATCCAGTCGTTTAAAAAATGGTTTGTTGCTTAAATCCCAATCATGAGATCCAACTTGAACATAATAGTCTTGGCCAACCATGCTTTCCGGAACACCGACTTTGGCGACAGAACCAGGAGCTAAATATAAACCGGTAGGCCGCAGGGCATGCCATAATCCACTTCCGCTAATTCCATAATAAGGATTCATGCCATCAGGGTCTGCAAAATTGGCTAGAATCATCATGGAATTGCTTACCGATGGATCTGCAGGTGGGGCCACATATCCGGGAAAGCGCTCACATGAATTGAATCGCCATTGATCAATGTGTTGGGGATAGTCCGAGTATACCTCAGGAGTAAAAACATGATCGAATATTCCCTGCTCTAGCGCTACCATTGCCCGCGCTAATTCTATTTCAAAATCGTTTCCGGGGGTTTTAGTGAACCCTGATATGGTATTAGGGGTAGTAAAAAGCGCCCCGATTTCATCATCATAATCTTCTACGACACTTTTACCGAGTAATATCATCGCCTCGCTTTCTGCCAGACATTCTGGAAATTCATTGAAGATGTTGTATATCAGATTCAGATCATCGATGGCAAGAGGGTTGGCTCCATTAATGTATCCTTGTAGATCATTAAGCGCATCCCAGGTATAGGTGCATGAGCCAGGACAATAAGCCGTTTCGTTGGCATAAGAACCAATGTCATTGGCGCCGCTCGAAACAAGAATCTCGTCCACATAAAGCTCATATCCGTTAGGAGCAAGAATTCCATCTCCAAATATATCGTAGATCTCGAAGAAAAAGCAGCCATCAGCAGCCACGCAGGTGCTGTCTGAATAGGTTGAATTGTTGCCGTAAACACCTCCCTGGCCTCCTTCCAGAATGATTGTGCCCATAAGGTCTGTTATCGTCCAGGAGGTTTCGTAGCCCCAATTATCGGTTGCAATTTCGACTTTAATTTCAATCTCATTGGCACCGCATTGGGCAAAAGCTAAATCGGTAGAGAGGATTACCAGTAAACAAATAAGTAAGATATTTTTCATGTTATTTTGTTCATGTGAATTTTTTCCAATCCCAAATGTTTTCCAACGGCAGCCTGGCCGAATGGACGGGCTGGCCGTATATGCGGTACTTCCGTCCGTTCTTTTTTGAGCATTACATAGTTCCCATCCAATTTAAGCTGGACTTTAGCATTTTGCTGGAGGCCAGGGGCAGCTTGGTTTCGAGGCTGCTTTGGCGTCCTTGGTAATAAAAAATAAGATGAGAACCCCTCCAGTGTGATTAAATTTGGAGTTACCACACTTCAAAAATATGATCACCTTACCGGAAGAGTTCTCAAAGCAAATATCGGCATTTGCTCCGTTGTTTTGCAAAAATGCCTTTGAACAAGCTCTAAGAATTGGACTGGGTAATTACGTTTTTACTTTCTTTTTTCTAGGTACATCACTTTAGCGTTTAGATTGTATGTAATGTTAAAATCTAAAAGCATTTCTTGTCCTATAAGACCATCAGCTTTTCTTTTTGAGTTTTGATTCAATGGGTCAATTTCAAAAACAGCTGGAACATTTTTCCATTCTATTGAAGCAAATTTCGCTGAGGATATTTTACCTTTTAAATTACTAGTCATTGTAGAATCTGCTCCAAACCCTTTTCTTGCTTTATATTTTTTTTTCTGATTAATTAAATCATGTTTCTCTATCGCTTCGTTGTGAAATGTAAGATAATTAGCTGCACCAGTATCAATTTTTACAACAAGTGTTATGATTTTTTCACGTCCTTTTAATTTTAATTCTACTGGTAACCCGAAGTGATTTGATTCAAGTTCAATAAGCTCTAGTGGATTAGCATTCCCACTATATTTGTAATTGACGTTTTTAAAGAGTAGTATTTCCATCTCGTCAATATTTGTTTCCACGATGGCACTTTTTAATAAGTCGAACCCTATAATGCCATCAACATTTACCTTTAGATATTCACTAATATGGCTTAAATCCATTAAAATTAAAGAAATGTCAGCTGCTTTAAACTTGTCACTAAATGTCAACTCGTTTGATGAAGACTCTTTTGTTTCTATGGTTTTACCGGATGTCCCAATTTTTGATGTTCCTGAAATATCTAGTTTAAGCTCATTTGTAACTTTATTATCAATAACCGCGATACCCGCTCCTGAATCAAACATGAAGTTTAATGGTTCTTCACAATTATTTACATGCAATTCAATGAAAATCAGATTTCCAACTACTCTAATTGGAATTCTGTCAATCAATTCTTGCGAAAAAGCTAAAATGCTTGTCAAGGATAATGCAATGACTAGAAAAATTTTCTTCATTTGGGCAATGTTATGCACAACGTCTAGCGCATGTGTCGTAGCGGTGCTTAACTGCTATGGAATATGCGCATTGTTATGGCCAGGCTAATCTTTTTGACTTAATTTGATATACTCCTCTGCACTCATAATTGGCACCTTGGAATCCACAAAGTCTTTCGGATTCCTTGTGATGATAATGTTCGCCGAATTATTAAGTGCCGTATAGTATTGAAAGGAATCTTCAAAATCTTTCATGTCAGAAACCAATGCAAGGTCAATCTCTTTACCTCCACTAGAACAGACCGAACTTATCATTCTTATACCGCTTAAAGCTTGTCTCGTTTTTTCTTTACCCAACTGTTTTCGTATAATATATTCAGTAGTGATGTAACTCATCGTACTGATCAAAACCTCAATTTCTTTATTCTCAGCTTTTAAAAATAATTCTTCTGCATACTTGAAGAATGGCTCTCTTTTGCCGAGCCAATCTAAAATAATGTTGGTATCAACAAATACTACACCCTTCCTCATTGGTATTTCTCTTCAAGATATTTAGCATAATCTGCCTTATAATCTAATCCTTCCAAGTTGATTATTCCACTCAATTCCTTCACGATGCTACCTGTATGCTCATTTCTTTCCTTGTAGTCTGAAATGATCTTAAGAAGGAGGTTTTCCACCAGAAAGGAGAGGCTCACATTATGCTCCCTTGCATAGCTTTTGGCACGCTCAATGATATCCTTGTCCAGGCTTAGTGTTAACTTAGTATTCATTATTTCGACTTTTACGTATAAAGATAAAATTTGTTTACGTAAAAGTCAATGGGGCCCCAATCAATGGCTCTTGATCGTGACTTTTCTTTTCTTCTGCTTGGCCATAACGTTGGGCTACCTGCCGTACGGAGCGGATGCGGAGTATGGCCAGTAGCTTTTGTTGGCGGCTGGCTTCCTAATCTAATTCCCCAGACTCTTTCAATACTTTTTCTCTGACAGATTGGGATACCCTGAAGCCTGTTTTATCGATTAATGTTAGAATCTCCCTAACCGATTTTATCACTCCTTTTTCTTTAGCTTTGATTAAAATCCCCAATGATCCTATTATCTCAATCCTCAATTCTTTAGCTACTTTTCTCCCTTTCTTTTAATCAATTATCAGTAGGCTATCATTAAGAACTTGTTTAAATTTCATACTTCGGGTTGAAAATGCCCCTTTTTCGGTGATACTTCGTTCCTTTTTTTGTCCATACCTTCCAGGTATGCACTTCAAAAAGAGCCTTGTCTCACCAAAACCTGCCTGCCAGCGAGCTGGCGAGCAGGCAGGAATGAATCCTTTTCATTCCCAAAAACGAATTTTAAACAAGTTCTAAATTCTAAAGCTAAGGCAATAGAACTTGCCTCTCCCTTTCCAAGATCTTCCGCCAATTTTAAATATTGCCCATTATCTGTAACTTCTTTGGTTGTTACCCAATTTGGCAATTCTCCATATTCTTCTGCAACTTCTCTGGTTACAATTAATTCAGTAAAGGTTTTTTGAAGGATCTCAAATTGGTTGATCTTGTCATACAGTATCAGGCAACTCGTATCTGCATATTACCCTCATCTCTTCTTACTTACAGTTCAATGTCTCCAACCTTTTCAATATCTTCTGCTGTTTCCCCGAATATCGACACCCCATATTTTCCTACCTCTTCTAAAAACTTCCTTCTTGTTATCCCTACTATTTCCGCAGCTTGTCCTGATGACAATATTCCTTGTTCAAACAATTATGCTGCTATTATCATCTTTACCTTATCGAGTTCGACTTCTTCCGGAAGGTTTGTAGTTATAGTCTTCATTGTCAATTGTTTATAATTTATTTTATAAATAATTCCAAAAATTAGAATTAATCCGAAAAGGACAAATCCAATTTGCATAATCCACTTTCTCTCATATCCTTGTGCTGCCAATTCACTTACCGTATTTGTTTTCCAACTATATGAACCATTGGCTGATAAATGGGCAATAATTATTATTCCAATAAAAACTGCTACGGCTATTACATTATATTTTTGAAGACCTACCCACATTCTGTTAGTGTTTAATTATTCAGCTTTTATCCATTAAGTATAAGGAACCAATTATTACAACATCTTGTAAAAAGTGAATCAACCAAGCCCAAAAGAATCCTTGAATTTCAAAAACAGACTTGGCTAAAACAAATCCTAAAATTGCTGCAAGTGATATTCCAATTATTCCGCTTGGCATCCCAAATATGTGAGCAAGTCCGAATAAAATTCCGGATATTCCAAATATGGTTAGAGGAGTTAAAAGC
>JACJYG010000007.1 GCA_020636215.1 Lewinellaceae bacterium | reverse complement strand
TCTTTGAACAGTCCCATTTTTAAAGAAGCCAGGCGTTCAAAGAAACAGTTCAGGCATTCAGCCATTTAGCCATTTTTAACCGGCTGATTTGAGACGGCCACTCCCCCTACCCCAGCTTATTCCGCAACAACCCACTCACCACCTTGGGGTCCGCCTTACCCTTTGAAACCTTCATCACTTCACCCATAAAAAAGCCCATCAGGCCTTTTTTCCCCTTTCGGTAGCGCTCTACTTCATCGGCATTGTTGGCCAGTACCTCCTCAACCAGTTTTTCCAATAAACCTTCATCGGAGGTCTGGATCAGATTGAGGGACTGGGCAATCTCCAGCGGGGGGCGTTCAGGATGCTCCACCATTACTGGAAAAATGTGCTGATAAGCTACGGCATTTGCCACTTTACCCTCGTCGATGAGCTGTATAAAAGCAGCTAGTTGGGAATGGCTTACCGGAAAGGCAGTGATGGCCGTTCCAGTGTCATTACAGTAAGGCATGATTTTGTTGATGATCAGGTTGGCGGCTGCTTTGAAGTTTGCAGTGTGCTGGGCTAGCTCCAGGAAAAACAAAGCCGTAGGCTGTTCATCTGCTAAAAGATTGGTGTCATAATCGGGAAGGCCGTATTCGCTTAGGAGGCGCTCGTGAATTTCCCAGGGCAAGGCCGGTAAGCCCTGGCGTACCTTTTCCACATATTCAGGTGTCAGCACTACTGGCGGCAGGTCCGGCTCCGGAAAATAGCGGTAGTCGTGAGCGTCTTCTTTGTCGCGTAAAGGAGCGGTAACACCGGTAACAGGATCGAAATTTAGTGTCTGTTGCTCTACCCTGCCTCCTGCCTCGAGCAAGTCAACCTGCCGTTTTACTTCATAGTCGATCGCGCGGCGGGCATAACGCATGGAATTGAGGTTCTTGATCTCGCAACGCTCGCCAAGCTTTTCGCTGCCTTTCAGTCGTACAGAAACATTGCAGTCGCAACGCATAGAGCCCTGTTCCATGTTGCCGTCGGAAATACCCAGGTATCGCACCAATTGACGCATGGCCGACATGTAGGCATCGACTTCTTCGGCCGAACGCAGGTCAGGCTCGGAAACAATCTCCAGCAAGGGCACCCCGGCGCGGTTGAGGTCAATGCGAGAGTAGTCCTCCCCGGCATCGTGCATGGACTTACCCGCGTCTTCCTCCATGTGAATGTGATGAATACGCACATTTTTCTGTTCCTCGCCTACTGAAATGTTCAACTGCCCCCCTATGCAGATAGGCTGCCGGTCCTGGGTTATCTGATAGCCTTTGGGCAGGTCGGCGTAAAAGTAATTCTTCCGGTCAAAGGCATTGGTGAGGTTGATACGGCTACCCAGCGCCAGGCCGAGACGAACGGCATACTCTACTTGCTTTTTGTTCAGCCTGGGCAAGGTCCCGGGATGTCCCAGCGAGATGGGGCTGATGTGGGTGTTCGGCTCGCCACCGAAGCTGGCGTCATCGCCACAAAAAGCTTTGCTCCGGGTGGCCAACTGAACGTGTATTTCCAATCCGATGACGGTCTCGTATTTGTCGTAAGGCATAAGCGCGGGGATTTATGAATAAACTACCTGAATAATCAAACTCCTACCAACATCTGTCAAAAGACCAGCGCACTAACCACAAGGGTGAGCACCAAAAATAGGGCAAAAATGAAGATGTAGGAAAAATTGATGAAGGAGTACTTAAAGAAAGTCTTAATCCACCCCTGCCGGTAGAAGCGTTTCATGGCCATAAACATGTATAGGAGGATACCACCAAATGAAATGGCCAACAGTACTTCATCTGTGAAAATGCCGGATATTTCTTCCAGTTTGGGCTGCATGAGCAGTACCGCTATCGTTACAATTAGAAAAGAAAAGGCGTGGTAGTGGAAGGAAAAAACCAGGTGTTCTACAAAATAACGCTTCCGCCGGATGTAGAGCAACTTTAGCAGCGAGGCCAGGGCCGGCATCATGAACACCACCATCCAGATGAGCTTTTCCAGCGCAAAGCGGGTAAAATTACCACCTTGCCGATTTAGTTTCACCATTTGCCCTACCTCGAGCCGAGAGAGGAACCCGCTCACTTCATACTTGTCAAAAAACTCCTGTTCGGGCATTTCCATGATGTCCCGCCAGGTCGGTTTTAATTGTTTAAGAATAAAACCCGAGGCTGCGTCGTAATGCAGGTACCCAAACCCAAAACTATCCACCCGGGAATCTTCGAAAAGGTTTTCCAGAGAGTCCAGGGCTTTGGTCAAACCTGGTTGCCTTGCATAAGCCGCTTCAATCTTCATTCGGTTGCTGTCCAGCTGGTCCCGGAAATCCGCCAGATAAGCCCGCCGGCGGGTCGACTCATTCTGGCTGACCACCTGCTTTTCAATGGTATCAAAGCCAACAAAACTCAACACGGAGAAGTGTACCACCGCCATGACAAAAAAGATGCGCAAGGGGGAAAAATACCGTTTATGCCTGCCCTTAAAATATTCGATACTCAGTTTACCGGGAATAAATAAGGCGCCGATCGTCCGGAATATCTTGGAATCAATGTTCAGCACAGATTCCATGAAATCGCTCATCAGTTCCCAAACGGGAACTTTACCGGTCGTATACTTTTGCGAACAATTGGAACAAAACGTCCCGAAGGAAGTTAAGGGGTAGTGGCAATTAGGACAATAACGGGAGCGTTGGGCCTTTAGGTCTTTCATTGGCATGTTGTGTGCCCTCCAAATTAGGAAAATTGCAGGTATCGGCTGATTATTTTCGATGAAAGCCAGCACCATCCGACTTACGGCCCACCCTATTCCATCACCCCTTCTTTAACAACTTGCCTTCTTTGGTGATCTCCAGCGGCGTTTCCGGAAAGTCGGCCTGAGTAAGTTCGATCAGCTTGAGCGTGGCCCGTTTCTGAGCGTCGATTTTCGGCCCATGGGCCTTTTGCTGGTAAATGGGTGTCACTTCTCCGCCAAGGAATGCGCCTTGTTTGTCAACCCTGACTGCTACGATGGGCGCAAAACCCGCCGGGCCGCTCAGGCTGAACCGCCCATAAGTACAAAAGTTGCCCAGGCTGTAACAGATCAGACGATCCTTGTACAATTCCATGGCCCGGGTGACGTGTGGGCCCTGGCCAAAGACAATATCCGCACCGGCATCAACTACAGCATGGGAGAATTTATAAACATCACCCCGGTTTTCACCGAAATAAGTTTCTGAATGGCGTGGCACATTCTGATGGCTGGCGCCTTCTGCGCCGCCGTGGAAGGACACGATCACGATGTCGCATTCCTGGTCCAGTTTGCTGACGATGGCCCGGGCCTTGCCCAGGTCGTGAATACTGCAGGTTCCGGAATTCGGTGCAAAAGCGGCCATCCCGTATTTCACCCCATCGCGTTCGATGATCGCATACTCATTGGTACCGGCCAGGCCGGCAAAGGCGATCCCGGCTTCTGCCAACAGGGCCTTGGTGCGGCTTCGCCCTTCGTAGCCAAAGTCACCCGAATGGTTATTGGCGACACTCAGAAAATCAAAGCCTGCATCGACAAAGTGTTGCACATAACTTTCCGGCGATCGGAAGACGTAACAGGCAGCCGGGTTGTTACAACGCTTGGGCGTTCCTCCTTTGTCGAGGATAGTTCCTTCCAGGTTGCCGAAGGTTACATCGGCGCTTTTGAGTATCTCTCTGGCCTCATCCAGCAGATTGCGGCCACCGTTGGGCGGCAGGTAGCTTGCCGATGGGTAGTTGGTGCCCAGCATCATGTCTCCTACGCCAATAACGGTAAAGCTTTGCGGCTCAGTTGGCTCGGTTTCCGGCAAAACAGCCGGAGCGGCCTGCGGAACCGGCAGGGTATCCGCCCTTACGATGATAGCCGCCGAGGCGATCTGCATTTTAGAGGAATCGCTGTTGCAGCCCCACAGCGCGACGGAAAAGGCGCATAAGTAAAAAAGACTTCCAAACCGGAAGCCTTTTTTAAAGGATAAATTATTCAGCATATGGCTGTTAATTCTTTGTTCTCTTTGATTAGTCAAAAGATTGGTTCGACATTTCAGATACTTCTACCAGGTCCTGGTATTCCGAAGGCGAAAGGCCATCCATACAATAGTGGATGGGGTTGATCTTTTTACCAAAATATTCGATTTCGTAGTGGCAGTGGGGCGCCGTAGAAGTACCGGTACTGCCCACCAGGCCAATCTGCTGGCCGCGTTTTACCTTTTGGCCCACTTTCACATCTATTTGCCGCATGTGCGCATAGCGGGATTTATAGCCGTAGCCGTGGTCAATAATGACCTCATTGCCATACCCTGTCCCTCTGCTGGCTTTAACAACAGTACCGGCGCCAGTAGCCTGGATGGGCGTGCCGCTTGGAGCCGTAAAATCGAGCCCCCAATGCATTTTGGGTACTTTATAGATAGGATGTATGCGGGTTCCAAACCCGGAAAGCAGGTTCATCTTGCGCGGCAGTTTATCTGCACGGACCGGCTTGATGGAAGGAATTGCTGCCAGCATCTCCTCCTTATTCTTAGCCAGGTTAATGATCGTATCCAAAGAGTGCGACTGGAGGCTCATCTGGCGCTTTAGCTTCTGAAGATTCTGATCTACGGAAGCCATGAGTTCTCCGGTATCATACTGCCGCAGGTCTTCGTACTTGTCATGGCCGCCGACGCCGCCATTCCAAACACCCTCATCAATAGGGTCCATACCAAAAATCATTCGGTGGGCATAAGCATCGCGCTCCTGGAGTTTATCCAAAACCTCCCGCAACCGGTCGAGCTCCCCGTTCACCTCAGCGAACTGAGCTTCCATAACACTTATCTCCTCCTTCAGGACTTTCTCCTTGGGAGAGGGAAACCACCGGTGGGTGGCCAAAGTGAATAGGAAAGCAGTGAAAATTGCGGCGCAAATAAAGCTCAGAGCCGTTACTACAATCTGTCTGGTAGACAATTCAACTTTCTCGTACCGCAGGGTATGAGTGTTGTAAACAAACTTCTCTTTTCTCATGAGTGTCAGATCTTAGCCATTAAACTAAAAGTTCAGCTTTTGCGTGTTTACTGTTTTCTAATTGGAATGGTCCAATAGTTGCTGAAAGTTTAGCTTTTCCCTCTCTCCCTCCATTTTGATGCTCTCTCAACTTGCATTTTAATGGTCTCTCAAGTGGCTTGCTTGTCAAAAATAGCTGGAGGAGGCCGGATTACAAAATTTTATGTGTCTTTTTCGATAAGAGATTCAACAAAAAGCGAATTCACAGCATGTTTGTAATCAAAATAAGTACAAAAACAAGGCTTAGGGAGTTATTAACCGGGGCAGAACCGGAACTTTTTGTCCGGGCGAATGCAAATATTGGGAAAGAGGGCCAGAATTAAGCCCTTTTAAGGAAATTTTAACTGTCGTTAACTTGGTTAAGATAGCTTATCAGCAGCGGAACCATATATGCCGGCAGGCAGTTGACTTAAAACAAAAACTTATTGCTGGTGCGGCCTACATTCCGCCGGAAACAAGGGTTTTACACAAATTCTGCTGCAGTGAAGTATAAATGTCAACCGATCGGGTTATCTTCGCTGTTTCAAAAAAAGGGCTTAAGAAGCTGTTTGAATTTGGTTTTTAAAATTTATTATAGGTTATTTTTTCGTCAATCAAGGCTCTTTTTGAGTCTCGTACCCATAGGTACGGGGCGAAAAAAAGCCGCAGAGTGGCGGAAAAAGAGGCATAATAAAACTGAAGGACTAAATTCAAACAGCTTCTAATTAAGCCCGATAAAAAATTAGGGCTCCTGGGTTTGGCTTGGCCTTGCCCACCCCGGTTAACATTTTAACTGATCATGACTTCGACAGAAATACGGCAGGCATTCCTGGACTTCTTTGCCTCCAAAAAGCACAAGATCGTCCCTTCTTCGCCCATCGTCAGTAAGGATGACCCTACACTGATGTTTACCAATGCGGGCATGAACCAGTTTAAAGACCTGTTCCTGGGCAACCAGGTTCCGGAAAACCGCCGGATTGCCGATACCCAAAAGTGCATGCGCGTATCCGGCAAACACAACGACCTGGAAGATGTTGGCCGCGACGGCACCCACCATACTATGTTCGAAATGTTGGGGAACTGGTCCATCGGCGATTATTTCAAGGAAGAGGCTATCGCCTGGTCATGGGAACTGCTCACCGAAGTTTACAACATCGATAAATCCAGGCTTTACGCAACCGTTTTTGAAGGCGACCAAAGTGAAGGCCTGGAGGCCGATGAGGAAGCTCGTGAGCTCTGGAAGCGTTACCTGCCGGAAAACCACATCATCTACGGCAACAAAAAAGACAACTTCTGGGAAATGGGCGACACCGGCCCCTGCGGGCCCTGCTCCGAGATTCACGTCGACCTCCGCAGCCCCGAAGAACGGGCCAAACTTCCGGGCGATACACTGGTCAACAAGGATCATCCGAAAGTGATCGAGATATGGAATAACGTCTTCATCCAATTTAACCGCAAAGCCGACGGCAAGCTGGAAGAGCTCCCCGAAAAACATGTCGATACCGGCATGGGCTTCGAACGGCTTTGTATGGTCTTGCAAGGCAAAACAGCTACCTACGATACGGACGTCTTCACCCCTACGATTCAATTCATAGAAGCTAAAACCGGTAAGCACTATGGTTTCAGCTATGAGGCCGACGCCAAATCGGATATGGCCATGCGGGTCATCGCCGACCACATCCGCGCCGTGGCTTTCGCCATCGCCGATGGGCAACTGCCAAGCAATAACGGGGCGGGGTACGTCATCCGGCGTATCCTGCGCCGGGCGGTGCGATACTATTACTCCTTCCTCGATGTAAAGGAGCCTTTCCTCCATACCCTTATCCCTTTGATTGCCGATTATTTCGCTGGCATCTTCCCCGAGCTGAAAGCACAACAGGTTCAGGTAGCCAAAGTGATCGAAGGGGAGGAAAATACTTTCCTGCACACCCTTGAAAAAGGCCTGCGCCGCTTCGACACCCTGGGCCTGGACAATGGCCAGATCGATGGCGGTGACGCCTTCGAACTCTACGACACCTATGGGTTCCCGATTGACCTGACCCGACTCCTGGCCGCCGAGCGGGGACTGCAGGTTGATGAGTCCGGATTTGAAAAGGCCCTGCAACAACAAAAGAAACGATCCAGAGCCGATGCAGCAAAAGCCGTAGGCGACTGGACTACCGTTCGCGAAGGAGAGGAAGTCGAATTCGTGGGCTACGACACGCTGACGGTAAACCATGCCCAGGTGTTGAAATTCCGCACCGTAAATGCCAAGGGCAAAGACGAACATCACCTGGTGCTCAACCAAACGCCATTCTATGGAGAAAGCGGTGGCCAGGCCGGCGATTCCGGCCTGCTTTGGTTTGGAGACGAAAAGATCCCCGTGCTGGATACCCAAAAAGAGAACGACCTCATCATCCATGTGGTCAAACAACTACCCGCTGACATCAATGCGCCGGTACGCGCCGAAGTGAACCGTCACAAGCGCCAGGCGACTTCCAGCAACCATTCGGCAACCCACCTCATGCACGCGGCACTGCACCGCATTTTGGGCAAACACGCCCTACAGAAAGGGCAGGATGTGGATGACAACCGCTTGCGTTTCGACTTCGCCCACTTCCAGAAAATGACGGAGGAGGAAATACTGAAAGTCGAAGAAATGGTTAACCAGCATATCCGGGAGAATATCCCCCTCGAGGAACAGCGAAATGTACCGATCGACAAAGCCAAGGACATGGGGGCGATGATGCTCTTCGGGGAAAAATATGGCGACCTGGTTCGGGTCATCACTTTTGACGCCGACTATTCGCGCGAGCTCTGTGGCGGCACCCACGTACAGGCCTCCGGTGAGATCGGCCTTTTCAAGATCGTTTCGGAAAGCGCCGTCGCAGCTGGTATTCGCCGTATTGAAGCCATTACGGCCGGTAAAGCCGAGGCTTATATCGAGCAGGAATTGGCAGAACTGAATGAAATACGGCAGTTGTTGAAAGCCCCTAAGCTCGTCGCAAAAAGTGTAGCCAACCTTCAGGAAGAAAACCGGCAACTCCGTAAGGAGGTCGAAAAATTGCTGGCTGCCCAGGCCAGCAGCCTTAAGGGTGACTTATTGAAAAAAGCGGAAACAATCAACGGTTTCCACTTTTTGAGCGCCCGGCTCCCGCTTGAAGACAGCAACGCCATTAAAACTTTAGCCTACCAGCTGGAAGAAGAACTGAAGAGCGCCGTTATCGTCTTTGGCGCCGAAGTAGGCGGCAAACCTCAACTGACTATCGTCATCAGCCGGGAATTGGCAACGGCAAAAGGGCTCAATGCCGGACAAATGATTCGGGAACTGGCCCGGGAAATCCAGGGTGGCGGAGGTGGCCAGCCCTTCTTCGCTACAGCCGGCGGCAAAGATGTCAGTGGACTGGACCGGGCCCTGGCCAAAGCCAGGGATCTCCTGATGTAATTTCCTTTGGGGGTGTTCTAATAAAAACTGGCAGCCAGTGTAAAGCCATTTTCGCCTATACCAAATTTCAGGCCCACATTTTTGTCCTTCTGGTGGAACTGCCGGATATCTTTATTATAAAATAGCACCGCCCTTCGTTTGTAGCCGTTAGAGATCAGGGTAAGAAAAAAACCTGCCCCCAGGCCGGCTCCTCCCATCAACATGAGGTCATTGCCGGTCCCCTGGTCTTGCTGTCCGATTAAATATCCGCTTAAAAAGATTAGCCCTCCGGCGGTATAGCCTATTACCGCCATTTGGTCTGTAACCGCGGCCCCCCTGATCTGATCATAGGCTAAAGGATGATCGGTCATAAACCACTGCATAACCTGTAAGTTGATGCGCTTGCCATCCAGCAGATATACATTGCCGAGAAATGCAGGCCGGGTAACGATGGTGTCTTGTGCTAATTCATGAAAGGTATCTTGGCCGAAAGAATGGGAAACCAGCAGCATCCCAAAGGTGAAAATAGTGAAGAGTCTTTTTACCATATCTGATCATTTGGTTAGGGCTGTATTTCGTTCCACCGCGTCGCTGTTGATAATGCGGCCAAAGAAAATGCTGTTGGCAAACAGACGGTTGCTTCCATACCAGAAGGCCCGAAAATTGGGATCTCCGGCCAGGCATATGGTGCGGCCTGCTCCCGTGCCACTTACGATGACGGCAGCTGAGCCGCGTAGCAAATCCAGGTTCTCTCCTTTGATGTATCCACTTAACAATGGTTCTTCCGTGTACAGAGCGGGGCTGGCGTAGGGATTTTTGGCAGGTTCCAGTAGCAATGTCCCCTGCCGGAAGCTTGGCAGCCGCTCCCGGTGATATCCAAAAAAGAGCGGGTGGCTAAGGTCCGCCTGTATTTCCATAATGGCGCCGCCTACTTCCTCCGAACCTTTATCTGCACTCAGCCTTTCATAAGGCCGGCGTGGAGTATCTTTATTGTCTACTTTTTTATTTCGAAATTGGACCTGAGCCAATCCCTGCTGCTGAGCAGCCTTAATGGCGTCTCTGACCGCGATCAGCGTCCCTCCCTTCCCGGCCCAGGCTTTCAGTTTTTCCCAGCCGGCAGCTGTGAGGCTGCGGTAATTGCCACTAGGCATAATAATGGTATTATATTTATCCAGGTTCCGGTTTTGCAGGTCCGCAAGCTCTATTTGATTGACGACTATCCCATAGCGCTGATCCAACAGGTGCCATACCTCTCCAGCCTCGTAAGCGGAAACCCCCTCGCCAACAAGCAGCAGCACCCGTGGCCGCTGCAAAGCCTCAAAGCTGGAACTTCCCAGGTCGATTCCTTGGGGGCTAAGGCCAGTGCCCACTGCGTAAAAACGAGATCCTGCCCTGGCGGCAGCTTCCACCACCAATTGGTGCACCTCGCCCGGTGTTTTGGATTGGTTCTCCACCGGGATCAGGATCGTCCCCCGTTCAAAAGGCTTCCCCTCAAGCGTAAAGGATCCAAGGGCAACTTTGGCCCGCAGGCCCTTACTCATTAAATAATTCAGCGCTTTTGGAGCAAAATAAGACTCCCATTCCAGAAGATAGGCATAATTGCTAAATGCTGGCCTTACCCCTGTGACAGGCGGCTCCACCCCCAACACCGGCGCCCCCAGCATGGCAGGGCTATAGGCCTTGCCTTTCAATGCAGTATATGGGATTTCGAAAGCCAATGGCAAAGTCCAGCTAGATATATCATAGAAGATGCTATCCTGGAAACTTGTCGTTGTTTCAAAAATACCCCGAATGAGCCGGTATTGCGGTTGTTCCAGCGGCGCCAGATAGGCGGCGCCGGGTTCGAATTTAATTCCATTAGCAGTAATGGGTTTGTCGAGTTGGAAAACGGCTATCTCATGACGGCGCAGCACTTCCAACATTGCCCCCAGGCGCGCAGCATCATAGGCATCCCCAAATACAAAGGCTTTGCGCTCATCGGCCCGCGCCTCTTCCATGGCGGATCGGTAAAAATCGCGCTGAAAATCCAATAGCCTACGCCGCATCTCCACTCCGGCTTTTTGAGTAGAAATCGCAGTGCGCACATGGTTTCGAATGGCGAACGCAAAACTCAGAGGGCCGTTCTCCGTAGCCTGAAGATGGCCCCGCGAGCTGGCTTGCTCGAAGAGAATACCCACTCCCCCATTGGCATCGGGATAAGTAGAGCCCTTCCCGTAGTAAAAATCATCAAATCCTTCTTCTGTGTAGTACAGAGAGCCGATCTCGTTTAGCGCCGCAGCATGATAAGCGCCGATCTGGGCCGTTAGCTCCTGATTTATTGCCGGCGTAATAGGATTGGTCCGCTCAGGAACACCAGGCATGAAAAAGAAGGTGGAATTGGACCCCATCTCGTGATGGTCCGTCAGGACATTGGGCTTCCATTGATGGAAAATACGCAGACGCCCCTGGCTCTCCGGATGCTGGGCTGGAAGCCAATCCCGGTTCAGGTCGAACCAGTAATGGTTTGTGCGGCCACCAGGCCAAACTTCATGGTATTCGCGATCTTGCGGGTCATCCGTCAGGTTGGCGTTCTTATGCATATTCACCCAGGTGGAAAAACGCTGAAACCCATCAGGATTGAAGCAAGGGTCTAACAAAATGACTGTCTCGTCGAGTGTGCGTTGTACCTCCGGGCTCTGGCCGGCCGCCAGGTAATAGGCGACCAGCGTTGCCGCGTTGCCCCCACTGGCCTCATTGCCATGAATGCTAAAACCCTGGTATAAAACTACGGGCATGTTCTCCGTGTTTGCATTGCCGGACCGCGTTGGGTCGGACAGGGCCAGGTGTGCTTCCCGGATCGCTTCCAGACGTCCCTGATTGGCTTCCGATGTGATCGTGAGCACCACCAAAGGCCGGTTCTCATAGGTGCGGGCGTACTCTGTCAGTGTAACACGAGGCGAAGCGTCCGCCAGCTTTCGGAGGTAGTAGAGCTGCTGATCGTGACTGAGGTGCCACTCCCCGATCTGAAATCCCAGGGCCGATTCCGGGGTCGGAACAGATGGATCATAGGCTATGTCGGGTAGGTAATATGTTAACGGCGGAGCCTGGGCTGCCAGCATCGAAAAAGCTAGTAGAAAGCAAAGTTGAAACAAATATTTCATGGTCCTTTTAAATTGGTGTTCCGAATCCCGTTCCTCAAAAAACGATTTTTTTATGAAATTACCCATAGAGGAAGTATTCCATCTAAACTGAAAATGCTTTGTACTAGTTTACTGGTGCAGACAGTCCGTACCCTTTACACGGTCTATTAGATTTTCTTAAATTCGCCAAAGAAAAATTCCTGATACATGTTCATCCTGCTCGTATCCATTATTATCGGACTCTTCGTGGCTATGCTGTTTGTTAATATCTACTTCCGCATGCGGGTATTGCGCACTTACCGGAAACTGGTAAAACACAGAGTGGAGTTCGGCGCCGCTCATATATTTAACCGACAAAAGATGGAGGAAGAGATCTTCCCACTATATCCGGAAATGAAGGACGATATCCTGGCCTTCGTTAACCACCTGCGTTACTCTATCCGTATGGCAACCGTACTGATCGCCCTTATTACCCTTTTCGGAGCAGTGCTGATGTATTTCCGGGAATAAGCCAACCGGGCTGGCCATATGCGCTTCTAAGCATCAAAGGCGCCCCTGCCAACGTTTAAGCTTGTGGCCTGTAACCCGAAACTTTACCCCCCTCCAGCCCTTCCGGGCAATTTCCCGATTTTCTCGTACTTTTGCCGGCGGTAAAGCCAGTATGGCCAACTGTCAACAAACCAAAACAAAAAGAAATGCTGAAAATAGGGGTCCTGGGGGTAGGGCATTTGGGGAAAATACACCTTAAATGTATCAATTTGGCTTCAGAAAGTTACGAATTGATAGGCTTTTATGACCCCGACAACCGCTCTGCCAAACAGGCCGAGGAGCAATCCGGCGCCCGGCGCTGGGAAGAGCTCGACGCCTTGCTGGATGCGGTGGATGTGGTGGACATTGTAACGCCCACGACGACCCATTTCGAAGTAGCCTCCCGGGCCATCCGCCGTGGCAAACACATTTTCATTGAAAAGCCATTAACCCATACCATTGAAGAAGCAGAGGGCCTGCTTCAATTAAGCCGGGAATACGGTGTCAAAGTACAGGTGGGCCATGTGGAACGCTTTAACCCCGCCCTACTGGCATTGGGGGATATTCAACTCAACCCTATGTTTATTGAAGCCCATCGGTTGGCCTTATTCAATCCGCGTGGTACTGATGTATCCGTTATTCTGGATTTGATGATCCATGACCTGGACATTATCCTCAGCCTGGTGCCATCCGAAGTGAGCCATATCAGCGCCAGCGGCGTGCCGGTGGTAAGTGATACGGCCGATATTTGTAACGCCCGTATTGAGTTTGAAAATGGCTGTGTAGCCAACCTCACCGCCAGCCGCATTTCCTTGAAACAAATGCGAAAACTTCGCCTTTTTCAACAGGATGCCTATATCAGCCTCGATTTTCTGGACAAACAAGCCCAAGTCGTCCGTCTTTTCGATACGGACGCCCCTAACCTTCCTGATGACAACCTCATGGAGTTGGAAACTTCCCGAGGCAAAAAATATCTGCAAATGGCCCTCCCCCAAATCGAACCGGTCAACGCCATTAAGATGGAACTGGAAACTTTTGCCGAGGCAGTCCGCAATAATACCCGCCCCGTCGTTAATATTGAAGATGGCTATCGGGCATTGAAATTAGCCTACCAAATCATGGAGGAAATTGAAAGACGCAACGGAGCGTTAAAAAAATAAACGCACCACCAACAAACTACGGTCAACCGAATAAGCTATGAAAAAAAACAGAAAAACTTTGAAACGCCAACTCTGGCCTTTGCTGGCAATCCTGCCGCTTGCCGCCTGTGATATCATCAACCCGGCAGAGGATGTTCCGGCCTACCTTTATGTACCGGATTTCACACTCACCACCAACGCCATCACAGAAGGCTCCGCATCGGAAAAGATCACAGATGTCTGGCTGAGTGTTGACGGTGGTTTCCTCGGCGCTTATACGCTGCCGGCCCTCATCCCCGTCCTCGAATTGGGTGGCCGGGACATTGCCCTGCAGGCTGGCATTAAAGATAATGGCATCAATTCTACGCCGGAAATTTATCCCTATTACCAGGATTTCAGGGTGAACCGCACCCTCTCCCCCGGCCAGGTTGATACCCTTCGCCCGGCCATCCGATACCGGGACGACGTCCAGTTTGCTTTTATTGAAAACTTTGAACGCAATGGCCAAATCTTTCAGGACGTTCGGCGTGGATCCCTGGACCAGATCCAGATTATCACAACTGATGTGTTTGAAGGCAGCGCATCGGGCCTCATCACCCTGGACAGCGCCAATTCCGTCCTCGAAGTGGCCACCACCGAACGCTTTTCGGGACTGGCCAGCCGCAGCCCGTTTGTTTACCTGGAGGTTAATTATAAATCGGATGTCCCGGTCTTATTTGGGCTGATCGGAAATAGAAAGAATGGCATTCCTTCTCAGGAAGTCATTATTCTGGATCCCGGCTTCGTTCCCAAAGCGGAATGGAACAAGATTTATTTCAACCTCTCTTACCTGATCAATGAGATCAACCAGGAGGAATACCAGGTCGTTTTCCAGGCTTTCATTCCCATTGAAAACGGACAATTTAGCCGAAAGCAGGCCAATGTTTGGCTGGATAACATCAAATTGTTACATTTCTAACCCCGTTTGGGATATTGGCCAAAGCCTGAGGAGGCCATATAAGGCAACTAACTACGAACACTACTATGGTGCAAAACATGACCCGCCTGCGCAAGCTGCATACGCGGCTCTATCAGGCTGCGGATTTTGTCACAGCCATGCTCGCCTGGGCTTGTTTCTTTCTTTACCGCAAAAGCCTGGAAGGAGCCGGCCTGGACGGGGCTGTTCTCTATGACGCCAACTTCTGGTATGGCGTTGTGATCATTCCTATTGGCTGGTTACTCTTTTATTCCATCTTCGACCAGTACACCGACATCTACCGCTTGTCGAGGCTTGCCACCCTGGCCCGCACCCTTTTTCTCAGCTTTTTCGGGGTCTTGTTCCTGTTCTTCACCCTGATCCTGGACGATGTGGTTACGAACTATACGACCTACTATAATTCCTTTATTACCCTCTTTTTCTTTCATTTTTTCTTTACCTCAACCGTGCGCATGTTCCTGCTCACCCGGGCCAGTCAACGGCTCAAAAGAGGAATGATTACCTACAATACGCTCATCATCGGTGGCAACCAGAATGCAGTGGAATTGTACAAGGAAATAGCAGGCCGCTCCAAAGGCCTGGGGTATAAATTTCTGGGCTTTGTCGATGTCAATGGCCAGAACGGGAATGAGTTGTCCCAACACCTGCCGCTGATCGGCCCAATCGATCAACTGGAAGACATCGTTCGGGAATACCAGGTCGAAGAAGCTATTATCGCTATCGAAACTTCGGAGCACAACCGCCTACGGGATATCCTCAACGTGCTGTTTGACTACAGCGGGCAAGTGCTGGTCAAGATCATTCCCGATATGTACGACATCATGCTGGGCCACGTCAAGATGAACCACGTTTTTGGAGCTGTACTCATTGAGATCCAACAGGACCTCATGCCAAAGTGGCAACGGCTGGTCAAGCGCCTCATCGACATCGTTGCTTCCGGGCTGATGCTGATTATCTTGGCTCCTATTTACGCCTATATCGCCCTGAGGGTAAGGCTTTCCTCTGACGGGCCCATTTTTTTTCGGCAGGCGCGCGTCGGCCTGCATGGCAAACCGTTTATGATCTATAAATTCCGGTCGATGTATACCGATGCTGAAAAACACGGGCCTCAGCTTTCTCATGACGGCGACAACCGCTGCACACCCTGGGGCGGTGTTATGCGTAAATGGCGCCTGGATGAACTGCCGCAATTCTGGAATGTACTGAAAGGTGACATGTCGCTGGTCGGGCCCCGCCCCGAACGGCAATATTTCATCGATCAGATCATGCGGGAAGCCCCGCACTATAAGCACTTGCTGAAGGTGCGGCCCGGCATTACCTCCTGGGGACAAGTGAAATACGGCTATGCCTCCAACCTGGAACAAATGCTGCAGCGCCTCAAGTTCGATATCCTCTACATCGAAAATATGTCCCTGGCGCTGGATTTCAAAATCATGTTCTACACGCTGCTGGTGCTGGTACAGGGAAAGGGGAAGTAAGCCAGTATGTCAGTGATCAGTACGTCAGTCGGCATAACTTCTTGGAGGACTACGTACATCTCATTGAAAATCCTCTGATTCTAAGCAATCTTTCCGCTCTACTCCTTTGTTTTCATGTCAGATTGCTATATCTTTGCACCTCGAATTTTACATGATTTATAATTTATCAAACGCTAACCAATGTTCGCAATCGTAACCATAGCTGGTCAGCAGTTTAAAGTTGAGGAAGGGCAGGAGCTCTTCGTCCACCAGCTAGAAGCCCAGGAAGGGGACAACCTCGCCTTCGATCAGGTGCTCCTGATCGATAACGACGGTAAAGTTTCCGTAGGCACGCCGGTGCTGAACGCCAAAGTCAATGCCACGGTGATCGGGCATGTCCAAGGTGACAAAGTGCTCGTATTCAAGAAGAAGCGCCGTAAGGGCTACCGTAAGAAAAACGGCCACCGGCAGCAATTCACCAAAATTAAAGTTGATAGCATTGCCGTTTAATTCCCGGCGTTCATTCCTTTTCTCACTCAAAAATTTCTGAACAATGGCACATAAGAAAGGTGTAGGTAGTACCGATAACGGCCGGGATAGTAAATCGAAACGGCTCGGTGTAAAACTCTTTGGCGGCCAGACCGCCAAAGCCGGCAACATCCTCATCCGCCAGCGGGGCACCAAGTTTCACCCTGGCGAAAACGTCTACATGGGCAAGGACTTTACGCTGCACGCCGCTATTGATGGCGTGGTGTCCTTCCGCAAACGTCACCACAACCGTACCTTCGTCAACGTTCTTCCGGCCGAAGGAACCCCGGAAACGATAGCTCCGGTTAAACCAGCTAAGAAACAGGCCCCTAAGCAGGAAGCTCCTGCGCAGGTTGTTGAAAAAGCCTTCTCCGCACCGGAGCCAAAGCCGGAAGTCGAAGCGCCCAAAATGGAAGCTGCCGCACCGGCGCCGGAAGAAAAGAAACCGGCCAAAGCTGAAAAGATCACGCTGCCTTCCGGTAAGAAAGTTACCCAGGATGACCTGAAACTCGTCGAAGGCATCGGCCCCAAGATCGAAGGCCTGCTCAACGAGGCTGACATCCATACCTGGGAAGACCTGGCCAATGCTCCTACGGAAAAAGTCCAGGCTATCCTCGATGAAGCTGGGCCGCGCTACCGCATGCACGATCCCGCTACCTGGTCCAAACAGGCACGCCTCGCCGCCGACGCCCAATGGGAAGAACTGGAAGCACTCCAGGAAAACCTGAAAGGCGGACGCGAAGTGAGCGAAGACGAGGATAAGTAATTGTTTTAGTTTTCATAGCTTTATATCAAGGCCCTATCCACGATAGGGCTTTTTTTTAGGCAATAAACTGAAGCGGCGGCTACCCGGAACAATCCAGGCAGCCGCCGCTCTTTTTCATTTATCCCATTCCCCCCCTACTCTAGCCCCCCATAGCGATTAAAAATATTGCCATTTATTTTACCCTACACCCTTTCCACAACATCCTTAGGCAACCAGCCCTCCGTCGTGTCACTGAGCCGTACCTGATACCAGCTCCCGATAGCGTCCAGTATGCGTACTTTTGCACCCTCGTGTATTAATTTGGACGGCTGGCTCTCTTCATCTGGCGCTACCCAGAGGTTTGTTTCATCCACGAGAACAATCGCATAGTCCTGCCCAAATTCCTGCTGTACACGCCCAAAGCCCAGAAGAAAGGGGAATATGCAAAGGGTAAGAAATATCCATCCGGCGGCGAAGCCAAGCTTTTTCAACCGGCGGGCAGGATGGAGTAGCCAAAGAGCCAGCCCTCCAAATCCTAACCATAACATGCCCAAACCAATGCTGGCCCAAATGCCTGAAGAAAATACCCCCTGCGCCGACCGCCACCAACGTACGATAGAAGATTCCGGAACAACCAGGAGGTCATCCTTTAACTGCCGGCCGGCTACCTCAAGGTTTAAAAGAGCCTTTTCATCCCCAGGAGACAGCTTCAGGGCGCGTTCGTAATTCAACACCGCCCTGCCCAAAACTCCGGCCCGATAATAGGCATTGCCCAGGTTGTAATACAATACTTCGGAACGGTAGCCTTCCTGCAATAAAGCCTCATACTGCGTGATCGCATCCTGAAAGTGCCTATCGAGGTAAGCCTGGTTGGCTTCTTCCATGCGTTGTGCCGGTTGAGCTTCCGCCGGCAATAAAAGGCCAGCTACCCAGAATAAAATAGACAACATTACACAACAGCGGATAGTAGAAGTACTCATATCGGAAAAGAAAAGCTTATTAAACATTATTGCCTGTCTCCCTGATTTTCCGCGGGAGTGGGAGCTGATCCTGGAGTTTTCTCAATGCCCTCTGGCATATCAGCTTTACCCTCAGGTTCATAAGGTGGTGCTGCAGACGGCGGAAGGCTTGCTTCTGTGCGAGGCGTAAACAGGCTTTCCAGGTTCATTGGGCGGCGTTTTTTTTCCCAGAAAAAACCAGGCATTTGTAAAGCTTTATGGTCGGCCTGTCGCATAGGCTGCATCTCCGCCTTTGGTTCTGTGAAGAACTTGATCCGCTCTACCTGATTGTCGCCAAAGTACAACATCATCTCTGAACAAACGGTCTTATTGACCCCAACATAACCGCCCTTATCATCTCGCGCATAGTATACCGACTCTGCATTACCGGCCACTTCCATACGGCGCAGTTCGCTCTCTTCGAAGAAGGCCGTTATGTTTTTTCCTTTTATCTGATTAAAAAACAGCTCGTCCGGCGAATTGATTATGAACCCGTTGTTGCGAAGAAATATCCGGTCAACCTTTTTATCAGCCAGAAGAATATTTACGGTATCAGCGAAAAATTGAGAGGTATCAGACCAAACAATAGGGTTTTGAAAGAGCCGGAAGATGGAGTCGGTAGTACTGTAAGTCAGGGAATCACTAATGGCCTGAAGGTCACTTTTATAAATCCGAACATCGTGGAAAGCACGGAGCTGTCGGGCGCTGTCACCGGCCACCGTATCCTCGCGAAGCGCATATAAGGTATCCGATGCCATAAAGAGGGAATCTCCCTCCAATATTGTGATCAACAATGGGCGGCCGTTTCGGCCGCCGCTGGCCTTGAGGTAATCCCGCTTGCGGTCATAGTCAGCCTGTTCGCAGAGGATCGTCAGTTCGGCCGAGGTATCCCGCCAGATGACATTACCGATGGCAATACCAAGCCCCTTTTCTTCATTGTAATCTACCTGATTGGCTTCCAGTATCTGTGGCGGGTCACTGATTACCGATCTTCCCCGGGTGGAATACACCTCGTTCCTGGCGTCATAATTGATCTCCTCCGCAACGATATTCTGTTTTTCATCTATGTAATGGGCATTTCCTACGAGGAAAGATTTATCATTAGTTTCATCGTAAGTGATCACATCCGCCGTTGCCAGCCGTTTTCCTTCTTCAAAACGGGCATTACCTTCCAGGCTGTAGATTTTCCGTTGGCCATCATAGCGGATGGTATCGGCTGTGGCCTGCTGTTCTCCCTTCAGATATTGCGCGTTTTTGGTGAAAACGGCCTGGTTATTCTCCGTATCATAAAACCCGCTCTCCGTATATATCCTGGCGCTGTCCGCACTGATTAACGTTGGGCCCAGAAAAGAAACAACTTTTGTTTCAGTATTGAAGCCCAAAGTGTCCGACCGGAGGCTGAATTGTGGATCAACCACCGTGACGCTGTCCTTGAAATACACCTGGCGCTCATCAACGTAGTAATAGCCCCGCTTACTGGTCAATTGTGTCTCATCCAGTGTAAGCGTAGCGCCATTGTTATAGGTAGCTACCTTGGTATCGAGGTTGTATGTCAGGCGGTCGGTAAAGAGTTGTTGTTTGCCGTTGACCAGCACCACCTCTCCGTACAATTCCGCCAGACGCGCTACTCCATCGTAGGTAGCGGTATCCGAAAAAACGCTAAGCGAATCCCCTTGCTGAATGATAACTTTGCCAACTGCAATAACATAGGTGCTATTCTTGATGACAGCAGTATCGCAATACATAAAAACACTATCCTGGCGGAGTTCCACATTGCCATTCAGCTTTTGGATGACCGAATCGCGACGCTGTATATACTCAAAAACATCCGCATGGTCCACTTTTACCTCCTGATGCTTTACCGTATCCTGTACTACTGCTCCGGAAGCAGGCGCCCGCTGGCCGCGTTGCTGGGCAGATACCGAAGTAAAAAACCCGAGGGCCAACAACAGGGCAATAAAACGAACCGGTATATAGCGTATCTGCTTCATTGGGTACAAACTTCTCACTTTCCAGGCAATAAAATGCCCCCTATTGGTTTTTGTTAATTCAATTAACCATTCTTTAACGATAGTAATCCCCCCCCTATGCCCTATGCTCCATGCTCTATGCCCTATGCTCTATGCCCTATGCACCATGCCCTATGCCCTATGCCCCATGCCCCAACAAAAGCTCCGCTCCTTCCTCTCCCACCAGGGCGCCAATAGCCACTCCCATGCCACCAAGGCGCACGGCCACCACAACATGGTCGGAAATAGGAGCGATAATAGGGGATTTACGCCCCCCAACTCCCAGGATGCCGCTCCACCAACTATCCACAACTACCGGCTGTCCGGGCAGGATGAGTTCTTGAAGAAGCTTCACCAGGGCGCTTCGAATTAGAGGAGTGGTGCCAAATTCGGAGGTCGTTTCTCCCTCCACATCCAGATTGCGCCCCCCTCCAAGCAGTATTCGCCCATCGACGTTTCGG
Organism: Lewinellaceae bacterium; assembly: GCA_020636215.1. Lineage (GTDB taxonomy): Bacteria > Bacteroidota > Bacteroidia > Chitinophagales > Saprospiraceae > JACJYE01. The sequence goes on along the minus strand of JACJYG010000007.1, from coordinate 707,083 downwards.
AAGTAATAATATCCCCGGTCATAATGAAAACAACCTTTGACCGATAGGCCTGGAATTGGCGCAGTGATCAGAACCTGGTTGCGGGCCGGACGAACTGGCAGCGAAGGCAGTAGATGCTGCGCCAATCCATTGGTTGCAACTATTACTCGCCCGGCACGAAAGCTCCATCCATAGTTGGTGATGATCTCCACACCAGGCCCGCTATCTTCCAGCGATTGCACCCCGAGGCCATTGTATATTTCAATACCGTTCTCGCGTACTAACTCAATTAATGCCCGGACCATTTCTCCGGCGTGCAGCTGCCCCTCGGCCGTATTGCAGAGAAGATTACCTACTCCCCGGAAGCCAAGCTTTCCTATTTGTTCGTTGGCCAGGTGAAAGGTTTCCCCGATACCGAGCAGATCCTTGAGACGACGGTTAAAAACAGGAATTGCTTCGGCGCAACGTTCGAATACATCTTCCTCTTCCGGCCGGAAAAGTTCATACCCACCCCAGGATTCATAGCGCATGCGGGCATCCCCTATGCGCTGTCGGAGTCGTTGTAAGCCCCTCCATCGGCGCTCCACCAATGCCCATACGGCATCTTCCGGATGCACCGACATGTCATCAAGTAGTTCGGACACGCTTCCAAAGCAGGCAAAACCCGCATTTCGGGTGCTGGCCCCGATCGGAAGTGCGCCCCTTTCCAGCACGAGGATTCGGCTTGACGGAGCTAGCTCGCGGGCGCGCAATGCGGCGCTCAAACCCACAATGCCACTACCGACGACCACGATATCCACATCCCGAAAGAAGGTGTCCTGCTCCCAAAAACTGAGTTGATAAGCAAGCGGTTGAGAATTTGACAATGGCTTGGCAGTTTAGTGTCTGCAAAGGTAGGGAAGGGAAAAGATTGCACCAAGGGAAAAGATAGGCGTAGGGGGTTCTTTCATGGCCATATTCTCTTTTTCGCCCCGATCATTCCAAACTGAAGCGGGGATTACTAATTTAGCGCTGAATTGTATAATAAAATCAACAGAAGCATGCTACAACGGATACAATCCATCTTTCTCGCGCTGGCTGCCGCGGCCTCCTTTGGCGCCCTGGGCCTGCCTTTTGCGACGACCACGCAAGCCGTAAAGGGTTCCATGATCTTTAGTGATGGCGCCTATTCGGTTCAAGACCAGATCGCGCTGCTGGTGCTTTTTGCGGTTGGCGGCGCTTTGTCCTTAGCCGGTATTTTCCTCTTCCGCAATCGGGCAACTCAGATGCGGCTAAGCATTTTTGCTCTCATTGCTAATCTGATCGGCATCGTCTTTGGCGTTATTTTTTTCATGCAAAACAGCAACGACGTCGGCGACAACATGATCAAAGATGGCATGGGAGCCTACTTACCGATAGCTGCGCTGGTATTCCTCCTGCTGGCTTACCGTTTTATTAATAAAGATGAAAAGCTGGTGCGGTCTATGGATCGCCTGCGTTAAACTACTCGCAAAAAAAAAGCCTTTCAGCAGGAATTCTCCTTGCTGAAAGGCTTTCACTTACGTGACAAACTTCGGTTTATTCTGATGCTACGCCAGATCCTTTGCGTTTTGGATCTTTGCGGGCGGAATAGTTAACCTTGAGTTGGCCTGATTTACGCAGCTGCGTTTTAACATCCTGAACGATGCCCATGGTTACTTCACCATCCACCCGAAGGGAGGAAGTGATCTGTCCATGACGGGCTTCCGGTACTTTTATCTTATGGCGTTCCAGGAAGAGCGGAATATCATTCAGATTGGCAAACTTATCGCCCAACTGAATGCGCGGCTTAGTGCCGTACAATTCCCGGTAACGCTCCACCGGTTTACCGATGTACAAGTAATTCACCAGTGACTTTTCTTCCAGTTTTGTCAATTCTGTGGCATAAGGCGTGGTGACCTTCACTTTCAGCTCAGCGTCGCGCAATACCGTTACCACCATGAAGAAGAACAACAACATGAAGATGATATCCGGAAGCGAAGCGGTAGACACTGCCGGCGAGGTTTTTCCTCTTTTTTTAGAAAACTTAGCCATTGTTAGTCGTTTTAAATTTCCTCCTTTCGGAGAACGAGTGAAGCAATAAGCGGCAGTTTTTCGACGAGAGCCCAGAGAACCTGAAAGGCACTCTGGGCTAACACCGGTTATTCTTCACCAAAAGCTGTCGGTTCAGCTTCTGAAAGTACAAAGGGTATTTCATCCCGGATTGATTTCTTCCAGGCGAATTTCATATCCTCACTGTAGGGGACCCCATACCTTTGACGGCTCAGCTCATCCCAAAGTTCGTTATAGGCAGCTTTCAGTTCGTTGTACACCTGTAGGTAAACTCCATAACTTGTGCCGCGGTCGTTCTTTAGGGAGATAATGGCCTTGGTAGGCTTCTCCGCCATGGTTTCATCGTTGTAGGGATTGGCGATGAAGATCTTGGCTTTTTCTCTAAGCTGTTCGATCGGCATGGCCTCCCCGCGTACTAGCAGCATATCCTGGGCATTCACCAATACGGAGAATACGTTCCGGGTTTTCAGCTTAGTGATATCCGGCTCTTCTTCAGACCAGGGTGGAAGCTTCACCGTAATCCCTTTATCTTCGACGATAGTCGTAGTTACCAGGAAGAAGATCAGCAACAAGAAGGCAATATCGGCCATAGAGCCTGCATTGATCTCATTACTCATCCGATCCCGGGCGCTCGTTTTTGCCATAGTACCTACTATTTAAAGAAGTTTCGAATCTCGGAAAAAATGAACGCTACAGCCGCTGCAAGAATCAGAATAATAGAAGTAGTTATGCCCGCCCCAATAAACTTGAGGTTATTGGCAGAGATCATTCCTCCCGTTTCCTGGAACTTATCAACGGCGCCTTTTATGTAGGACGTAGGTTCACCGCTTGCCGTGAAATAGGCAATCAGGAATATGGCCAACAGTACACCGAAACCGAGAAGCCCTTTAACAGACCCTTTAAAGTCCCCGACAACCTGATACAGTCCGAAAAGGACCATAGAGGCGGCGGCGATAATCGTCAATGCAATGGCGCTTATGATCCCAAGGTTAAAGATCCCCGTCTCCGATTGTTGCTCCTTTTCCAGAATCGAAAATTCCGATATATTGGACAGCACCACAATCAGGAAGAGTACGGTGATAACCATACCCAGCCCGAATGCCAGCGGCTGGCCGTTTTTGGTTAAGAATTTATACATAAGACTTGAGGTTTCTCTTAATTCTTGAAAATGTTATTAGCAGCCATGATGTCAACCAGGGCGATGGAAGCATCTTCCATTTTGTTGACGATACCGTCGATCTTACTAACGATATAGTTGTAGAAGATCTGCAGTGCAATGGCTACAATAAGGCCGAATACCGTGGTCAGAAGAGCTACCTTGATACCACCGGCAACAACCGAGGGAGAAAGGTCACCCACTGCTTCGATCCGGTCGAAGGCCTGGATCATACCAATTACCGTTCCAAGGAATCCGAGCATCGGTGCAATGGCAATGAAAAGAGAAATCCAAACCAGGCCGCGTTCCAGCAGGCCCATTTGTACACTACCGTAAGACACAATGGCTTTTTCTACGGATTCAGGGCCGCCATCAGCGTTTTTCAGCCCTTCGTAAAGGATACTGGCAGTTGGGCCTTGTGTAGACTTACAAACCTCCATGGCGCCTTGAACATCGCCAGACTTGAGGTGGTCATCGATGCGCGCCAACAGCTTGTCGGTGTTGGTAGTGGCGATGTTCAGTGTGATAATACGCTCGATACAGAAGGCCAGGCCCAGGATAAGGGTGATCAATACGAAACTCATGAATCGCCAGTCCCCTTCGATGAAGTACTTTTTCAGCAATTGGTAACCACTCTGAGGAGCCTCCTCTTCGGTAGCGGCGGCGGCCGGTTGTTCTTCAGGTGCAGGCGCCGGCGCAGCTTCTTCAGCGGGCATGCTGTCTGCCTGAGCTTGTGCCTGTTCGCCAGATTGAGGATCAGCGCCTTCCTGAGCGTATACGAAATTGCTGGAGAATACTGCCAAGCCAAGTATCAGCAGCAGTGCTATTAATTTTCGCATAGGTAGTACGGTTTTACGATTGTTTTTGAAAGTAAGTTGAACACTTAATTGGTTAAGCGGAGAGAGAGGGATTCGAACCCTCGATACCCTTTTGGGGTATACACGCTTTCCAGGCGTGCCTCTTAAACCACTCGAGCACCTCTCCGGGAAGTGAAGCTGTTGGGAAAATGCCCTAAACCCATTCGCCCTGAGCAAATATAGTTATTAAGAACTTTTTGCCAATGCGGAACAACACAAAATTTGTAAAAAGATGGAATATATCAAAATTTGAACCGGTGGAAGCCTCTTTATTGGGGGTTTACCGCCCGATTCTCTCCTGCCAAGTGCAAAAAAATGTTCAGGAAGCCGCCTGGCCTACCTTCGAAAACAAGAACTCGGCGTTTCTGGTGGTAGCCTGCACCACTTCTTCCACCGGAATCCCTTTGATCTGAGCCAGTTTTTCCGCGACAAGGCGAACGTAAGCACTCTCGTTGCGTTTTCCTCGATACGGAGCAGGCGCCAGATAAGGCGAATCGGTTTCCAATACCACCTGTTCCAACCCAACTGACTCCATTACTTTATCCAGGCCACTGTTCTTAAAGGTTAATACCCCGCCAATACCCAAATAAAAACCCAGGCTCAAAATGCGCTCCGCCTGTTCCAAATTACCGGAAAAGCAGTGAAATACCCCCTGAAGCCGGTCGTCCTTGATGCTTTCCACCAATCCTATTGTAATATCGATCGCTTCCCGGGTGTGGATCACAATCGGCGCCCCCAGCGCTTTGGCCCATTCAGCCTGTATAAGGAACGCCTCTTTCTGCTGTTCGAAAAATGTCTTATCCCAGTATAAGTCAATGCCAATCTCTCCTACCGCACAAAAAGGACGCTCATCGAGCCACTGCCGGACAATAGCCAATTCTTCCTGGAAATTTTCTTTAACCGAACAAGGGTGTAGGCCCATCATCGCAAAGCAATGCTCCGGATAAGATTCTTCCAAAGCCAACATCGACTCTATAGAAGAACTGTCTATATTGGGAAGGAAGAATTTGTCAACTCCACTTTCCAGTGCGCGCTCTATCATGGCGTCTCGGTCATGGTCAAATTGATCCAGATATAAATGGGTATGCGTATCGATCAGCTTCATCGCTCTGTTCTATGCTTTATACAAAGATAAAGATTAATTTTTGAACCCTTTTGGCGTATGGCTACCCGAAATCGCTTTGAATTGCCTAATTTCCCGGCTTTTACAAAGACCAAATCGCCCATGGCAAAAAAACAAAAATATTATGTGGTCTGGGAGGGAAACAACCCAGGCGTTTACGACTCCTGGACGGAATGCCAGCTTCAGATCAAAGGATATCCCAACGCCAGATACAAAGCCTTCAACTCTAAAGAGGAGGCCCTGGACGCTTTCCGGGGCAGCGCCGCCGACCATATCGGGCAAAAGAGCCCCGGCAAACCAAAAACAAAACCAGACAATTTGGAAGAGGCCAGGCAGGAGATCATTTGGGATAGTATTAGTGTAGACGCCGCCTGTAGCGGCAATCCCGGAGTCATGGAGTACCAGGGAGTGGATACGCGCAACAAAACCCAGATCTTTCACAAAAAATTCAGCCTGGGCACCAATAATATCGGAGAATTCCTCGCTATTGTCCACGCACTGGCTTTACTCAAACAGCAAGGAAAAAAAACGCCGGTCTACACAGATTCCCGGACTGCTATGGGCTGGGTGAAGCGAAAAAAGGCCAACACCCAACTCGTGCGAAACGCCAAAACCAAACTGATCTATGAATTGATTCAACGAGCCGAGGCCTGGCTCAAAAATAATGCATACGACAACCCTATACTAAAGTGGGATACAGAACGCTGGGGAGAAATACCAGCAGACTTTGGGCGGAAGTAGGCAGAAATGGCCTGAGCGTTGAATGGCCGAATGGTTGGTATAGAAATGCCATGCTGATATACAGCCATTCAACGATTTGTCCATAGAACCATTTCTTCGCAGCTAGCGGCCCACCGGAAACTTCATCTTATACTCCACACTTGCCTTTCCCTTTTTGATGCTGTCCAGCTTACGCCGGACCAGGCGCTTCTTGATCGGCTTGAGGTGGTCTGTGAAAAGGATTCCGTCAATATGGTCGTATTCGTGCTGAATAACGCGCGCATTGATGCCTGTAAAAACCTGTTCCCGCTCTTCGAAATTTTCATCCAGATAACGGAGCCGCAACTGCGGCTGGCGGTCCACATCGCCACGCACATCAGGAATGCTCAGGCAACCTTCTTCATAGGTCCACGGTTCTCCGGCTTCTTCCAGTTTCCGGGCATTAATAAAAATATTTCGAATGCCCTCCTCTTCCTTTCCCTTTTCCATGATCTGGATCGTATCGACAATGAACAGACGAATGGGCCGGCCGATCTGGGGCGCCGCCAGGCCAACTCCCTCTGCATTGTACATCGTCTCCCACATGTTTTCGATAAGTTCTTTCAGGCCTGGATAGTCAGGGCCAATCTCCTCTCCCATTTTCTTCAGGACGGGCTGCCCGTAAGCGTATATTGGCAATATCATTTTTCGCTAAAATTTCTTTTTGATTCCATATAATCCTGCAATATAAGCACTGCGCTGATTTTGTCTACCAGGCTTTTATCGCGGCGCTTTTTTTTCCCGGCTCCGCTTTGTAAAATAATCTCCTTTGCCTGCTCGGATGTGAAACGCTCATCATGAGTTAAAACTTCTATATCGGGAAAAAGTTTTCGCAACTGCCGAACCAGCCCCACCACCAAATGATGAATTTGCGCCGGGTTGCCATCCGGATATAAAGGCTCCCCAACCACAATAGCTTCTACTTCTTCCTTCTCCATATAGCGTTTCAGAAAATCGGCCAATTCTGAGGTGGGAACCGTATCCAGGCCATTGGCAATGATCTGAAGTGGGTCTGTTACGGCGAGCCCGGTCCGTTTGGTTCCATAGTCTATAGCAAGAATCCTTGGCAAATTGTTATCGTTTTAAGTGGTTTTGTTCGCAGCAAAAGTAAGGAAAATGCTGGATTTCGCTAGCTGGCCATCCCTAATCCTGATATCCTTTCGCCTGTAAACGGAAGAGTTCGGCATATTGTCCATTGTGAGCCAACAATTCTTCGTGGCTACCGAGTTCCAGTTTTTGGCCGTTTTCCAGAAAAAGAATGCGATCGGCCATCCGGACGGTAGAGAAGCGGTGAGAAATTAACACGGCCGACTTGCCTTCGATCAGTTCAGCAAAGCGCAGGAATACCTCGTGCTCGGCCCGGGCGTCAAGCGCAGAGGTGGGCTCATCGAGTATTAGTAGCTGGGCATTTCGCATATACGCTCGGGCCAAAGCAATCTTCTGCCACTCCCCGCCGGATAGGTCAACCCCATTGGCAAAACGTTTGCCAAGCACTTGTTCATAACGCTCCGGAAGCTGGTCCACCACCGTATCGGCCAGGCTCTTACGGGCTGCCTGCTGGATAGAAGGTAGTTCCCCGACGCTCTCGATATGGCCGATAGCGATGTTTTCCCCGGCCTTCATCTGAAAACGGATGTAGTCCTGGAAGATGATGCCAATGTTCCCTCGTAACGCTTTCAGGTCGTAATCCCGTATATCAACTCCATCGACCAGGATGCGCCCTTCCGTCGGCTCGTAAAGGCGAGCCAGCAGCTTGACCAGGGTCGTTTTGCCGGCTCCGTTTTCGCCAACCAATGCCAATTTTTCACCGGGAGCAATGTGAAAAGATAAATTCCGGACAGCCCAGCGTTCGCTGTTTGGATAACGAAAGCTGACATTTTCAAAGGTAAAACCCCGGCTTACCGGCAGGGGGAAACGACGACTGTTTGGAGGAGAAACGATCGTGGGCTGAATTTTAAAAAAGTCGAATAAGTCCTGCAGGTAGAGCGCCCCTTCCGCAATACGGGAAAAACGGTTCATAATAGATTGTAACATGCTCTGCATGCGATTGAAGGAACCAGCCAGAAAGGTCAGCGTGCCTACCGTTATCAGGCCTCCAATGGTTTGGGTAAGGATATAAACATAGGCTCCATAATAAGCGAGCGTACCCAGAGAGGACAAAAGTATCCCCCAACCTGCCCGTCTGATGGCAATGTGACGGTTGGCTTGATAGTATTTGTCAGAAAGCGCCTGGAAACGTTCGGCGATAAAACCGGTCAAATTGAATATCTTGACTTCTTTGGCGGTTTGGTCGCTGGCGCCGATGTAGCGCAGGTAATCCAGTTCCCTGCGTTCAGGAGTCCAGCTCCGGGTCAGGGAATAGGATTGCTGGTTGAAATGGGATTCTCCCAAAAAAGAAGGAATAACGGCTACTACCAGGATAAGGATGAGCCAGGGGCTAAAGGCCACCAGGCCAGCGCCGAGAATGGCCACCGTGATAATATCCTGTACCTGCGATAACACCTGAGACATGAGCACGGTGCGGCCGGTGGTCTGCCTGCGGGCGCGCTCCATTTTATCGTAGAATTCCGGATCTTCAAATTGATACAGGTCGAGCTGGGCAGCGTGGCGGATCAGGTCGACTGAAGTGCGGTTGGCGACCAGGTCACCCAGCAAGCTGTCCAGCAGTGTTATTCCACGGCTATTTAGCTCAGAAATAACCCCCAGCCCCAGTTCCAGGCCCACCATTATCCAAAGATAGGAGGCGTTACCCCCGCCTGCATTGATGAGGCGGATCACCTCGTCGATGATCTCCTTGCCTACATATAACATTCCCAGGGGGATAGCAGAGCTGGCCAGGCGCAGGATGGCATTCCCGGCAGCCATATAGGGGCTGGTCTGCCAGATGAGGCGAAAAAAAGGCGAAAGATTGGATAAGGCAGCGAACTGATCTCGCAAAGCTGTTGGATTTTCCGAAGACATGTGCTGGAAAGCGTTGAACTGTTATGGTATGCGTTATTCCGGCCAGCGGCTAGTTTTTATGCAATTGAAAAACCAATCGGGCTGAAGTGTAGTTATTAACGCGTAAGCTTATTGCATAGTTTTCAAGGCCTTTTCTCAATAAAAAAGCCTTGACGCAATTATCGAAACCATAACCAGCATGACCGATATCCAAAATGAACTAAAAGAATTATCCAGGCTGTTGCAACTGGAAAAGCAGGCTGACCTGGAGCAGTTCAAGCACCGGGTGGAACGCCTTTCTATGGAGGAACGCCGCGCCCAGGGGTTTAGCTGGTACCCCCTGCAGATAAGCAAGCAAGGCTATACCTACGGAGAACGCGCATTTGTGATCGTTGAACGGAACGCCACTGAAAGCGCCCCTCACCAATTCCGTTCGGGGAAAGTAGTCAACCTTTACACCCGGCAAGCTGCCGTACAACAGCCGGAACGAACCGGCGTCGTTCAGTTCGTCGATAAGAACCGCATGAAAATTATTCTCAACAGCAGGGATATGCCCGATTGGCTGAACATGGGGATGATCGGTGTCGACCTTCTATTCGATGAGCGGACTTACCAGGAAATGGAAAAGGCGCTCACAAAAGTACAAGAAGTGAAGAATGGCCGGCTTGCGGAACTAAGAGCGGTATTGATGGGCAGGCAGGAGCCCCGCTTTGAAACAGGCCGGCAGCCCATTCAGATATCTACACTCAATCCTTCTCAAAACCAAGCCGTTAGCCAGATCCTGGCTGCACTTGATGTAGCTGTTGTACACGGCCCGCCGGGCACCGGTAAGACCACTACCCTCGTACAGGCTATCAAATTGATAGCGCAGCAGGAAAATACCATCCTCGTCACCGCTCCCAGCAATACTGCAGTGGATTTATTGACGGAGCGGCTTTCAAATGAGGGCTTGCAGGTAACGCGCATCGGGAACATTTCCCGGGTGGATGAAAGTATCCTCAGCCATACGCTGGAGATGAAGCTTTCTCATCATCCAGAGGCAAAGAACATAAAAAAGGTCAGAATACAGGCGGCAGAGGCGCGCAGGAAAGCCCGGCGTTTCAAACGGCGCTTTGGCTACGAAGAACGCGACGAACGCCGCCAGCTTTTCGAAGAGGCCAAAGAACTCTCAGCCTGGGCAACCCAACTTGAAAACCGCCTTATAAGCCAGATACTTGATAGTTCCAACGTCATCACTGCTACCCTTGTAGGCGCAGCTCAGGAGATATTGGACCAATGTAAGTTTCACACTGTCGTGATCGATGAGTCAGCTCAGGCGCTTGAACCGGCTACCTGGATTCCCATCACCCGGGCCTCAAGGGTTATCTTTGCCGGAGATCCTTTCCAGTTGCCCCCAACGGTGCAATCGAAGGAAGCCCAACGACAAGGTTTGACAGCCACCCTTATTGAAAAACTCCTAAAGCGGCTACCTCAGGTCAGTCTGCTAAACGTGCAGTACCGTATGCATCAGGCCATTATGGGGTTCTCTAACCGCCGCTTTTATCACAATGCCCTGCAGGCCGATGATAGTGTACGCGAGCACCTGCTACCCGTGAAGCCTAATAATCCATTGGTCTTCATTGATACAGCAGGCTGTGGGTTCGAAGAGAAAGTACAACCTCAATATCAGAGTCGCTACAACCCGGAAGAATTCCTTATTCTCAGGGAACATCTCTACCAATTGACCCAGGCTTACCCTGAAAGCCCGATGCCTTCCATTGCTATAATTTCTCCCTACCGGGAGCAAGTCCTGCACATGCAACGGATGATAGAAGAAGATGTGATGCTTGCCCTGTGTCCACTATCTGTCAATACCATCGATGGTTTTCAGGGACAGGAACGGGATGTAGTTTACATTTCCCTGGTTCGCTCCAACGGCAAAAGCGAGATTGGATTCCTCTCTGATTACCGGCGTATGAACGTAGCTATGACCCGCGCCCGCAAAAAACTGGTCGTCGTTGGCGATAGCGCCACTATCGGCAATGATGGCTTCTACGCTGATTTTCTGAATTACTGTGAAAGTATGGGATCATACCAGACGGCCTGGGAGTATATGCGTGGAGTGGGGTTTAATGGCTAATTAGTAATGTGACGGGGTTTAAAATAGAGAGCGGCTTTCCCACTCCGGGAAAGCCGCTCTTTGTAAAATCGTGTATTTTATTTAGGACGGACGGTATTAATACGTCCAGAGGTCGTGTTCGAAGTTAAATATTTCCTGCTTGATATTTTCAGCTTCCATCAGCAGGTCAACACCGGAAAGGTAATCTTCCAGACGGCGGTCAAACACATTGGACTCCTTGTAGATGTAGCTGGAGAAGAAACGCATTTCAAAAATATCCTCCCAGGTCATAGGGCTGCTGTCGTTCCCGATATTGAAAACCCGCTCGCGGCCCAATACTTCCCGGGCTCCTGGATAATATACCCAGAACATAGGGCGCTCGTATTTGAAGTTGCCGTTATCATCGAATTCCTCGATCAGCGGAGCAATACCCAGAATACGTACCTGCAGTGTGGAGGATTCTTCATCGAAGAACCAAATCTCCTTCAGGCGGAAACGCTTCACGTCCGAAGGGTTAACCTCGTTACGGACGATCTGGAAGGTCTCTTCATAGGTTTCGGGGTCTACGGTAGCGATGGTATCCACACTGGCGCCCATGGAGGCGACCTCATCCGGCGTCAGGGGGATGGAGAACTTGTCATCTTCCGTACTGTATACCGTGATTTCACCGGATTCGGCAGCTTCCTGGAAGATGGTGAAGAGTGGGCGTTCGGGGTAAGCGAAAGGCAGGTTCATTTTCTCACGTACGTCGATAATACGCCAGATACGCTTTTCCCAAAAGATGTCCGCCTCGCGGACATGGTCGTAAGGCAGAACGCGCTTTTCGACCGTTAGCCGCTTTTCGACGATGTCATCGAGGGGTTTGTCTGCATTCGGCTCTCCTGATTCCGTAATGATGATATTGTCCGGAATCTGGGCCAACACCGGGCCGGCAAAGAAGAACAAGAGCAAACCTAAACTTAGCAGTTTCAGAGCGATCTTCATGGCTGAATTTTTAATGCTTTAAAGTTTTGATTGAGACGGTTGCGGATACGGCCGAAAAAAACCTAAGGAGCACGAAAATACTGCTTTGCCTCTGCTAAAGAAAAGAAAAACAGTAATTTAACACCACGTTCCTTCGCACTGCCATGGTCGCCGAACTGCCGAGTTTCCACTCAGCAGCAGTTTACAACCAGTTTGTTTGTTCTATTACAACTTACTAACGAAGTAAGCAACGAACTATTTTTTATTCCAACAGCAAATTAAAAAAACACCGGGCATCTCCCGACTCTAAGCTTTGTCAAGTTTTGAATCCGGAGTGTCCTGTAAAAAATGGAGAACTGCCCGGCATTGATGGCCTTTGCCAACCGCGCCGGGCAGTCCAAATATATTGGAATTACTTAATCTTAAACACCATTGAGTTGATCGGGCGGCCGACATTATCACCCGGGCAACGCGCTTTTACGTCGTCGAAGTAATAGATGTCTCCTGGCTTAGCCTTCTGCACCATCCGTTGGGCCGCATCGTTATAACGGGCCCCGGCATTGATTATCTCGACGGGGTCCTGACGGGAAGCTACATAAACCAGGGTAAAGCCCTGGATCTGACAGGTAGCATCGAAATCAAAGTTGTCGAGGAAGGCGCCTACGCCACCCTGTGCTTTGAATTCACCGTTACCCATAGCGCCGCCACTGGATTTGCTCAGGCGGGCAACGGGGTCGGGAATGCGCTTGACGCGGAATGGTTTGCTGTCGCGCAGGCCACCGCCACTCACGTTGACGCGGCAATCACCAGGTGTAGTAACGTTAACGACATAGTTAGCTGAACCAACCTTTTTGATAGAGCCGCCGCCGCCGCTGATGCTAACGCTTAAATCATTGGAAGAGATACCGGCGGCCGAAACGACGACCGGGTTATCTACACCAATGTAAAATACATTCATCTTTTCGGCAGAAACAGCAACGGAACGTTCTCCAACCTCATACTCAAACTCTTTGGTATAAGACTTCACCTCATTGGTAATAGGGTTGACCACATCGATCTTGACGCTATACTTTTTGGTGCCGATTCCGCTGGTGGTGGTTTCATAGGTCGCTTTCCCGTCTTTAACGGGCAGGTTAGACCCATTGACCGAAATGCGAGTATTGTCCCCGGCAGAAGTACTGAACGCACTCAGGAAGACATCCGCTGTATACTTTTCCCCACGAATGACATAGCCTTTGCTGGCGGATACCACCGGTTCGAAAGCATCAAACTTGATATCCTCGCCGGCCACTTTGCCCAACAGGTAGTTCAGGGCAGTAGTGGAAGAAGCTTTGGCATCATTCTGGATCTTGGTAAGGATAGGGAACACCGCTGCAACCGGCATTTGGAAGAAGTTGTATTCCACCCAATCTTTCTTATCCGATTTTTTGACCGCTTCATCATCAATGGCCAATGGCATGGACGAAACTGTAGCAGGGTCTTTACCCACCAGCTCTTCGAGCTTAGTGCGGGTATCCCGGATCTTCTGTTCCAGTTCGTATCCTTTTCCAGGTTGTTTTTCCAGGCCCACCAACAGGCGGGTGGTTACATCCTTATCTTTGATCCGTTTGGGCTGGTCTGGATTTTTTTCAGAAGCCCCGCCCGCTGCATCGAAAAGCTCCTTTTTCAGATCATCGATATAGGTAACAAATTCGTCAGCAGTTTTTTTAACATCTTTGGCAGCAGCCAGAAATTGGTCGTTCTTTTCGTTCTTATAGGCATCAGCCTGCTTCTGGATATTACCCAAAAGAGTCAGGTTAGTATTCTCAATAATACCATTACTCTGCTTGATACCTTTATCGAGCGTAAAGAACGCATTCATTACCTCAGCTGAGATATTGAGCGCCAGCAGGGCAGTCAACACCAGGTACATGAGGTTGATCATAAGCTGCCGCGGTTCCTTAGGTATAGACATAGCTTAAGAGCTTTTAAAAATTCGAAAAATGGTTAATCGCACGGCAAAACTTACTTATTGACGCTGGCCATGGCAGAGATCACGTTGCCATAAACCGAGTTCAACTGGCTGTAGGTGTGGTTCAATGAACCGATGTTCTGATTCAGAACTGCCAGCTGGTCTTTGTATTGCTTGGTATCTTCCAGTGAATCACTCAGGTCCGCCATCGCTTCGTTCAGTTTGGCGTAGAAGTTGTTCATAGCGCGAATCTGATCGCTCGTGCCGGAAAAGTCCACATCCTGAAGAGCCTTCAGAGAAGACAGGCTTTTAGACATGGTTTGCAATTCAGTAAGCATTCCTCCCAATTGTTGCTCAACCACTTCACCATTCAAAGGCGTAGAGGCGGGCTGCAGGCTCGGAGCCCCCATATCGCCAGCCGTCAGAGGGGCGATGTTGGAGCCATAATCGCTCAGTCCCGGGTAGAGCTTGTCCCAGTAGTAATCTGGTTCCGGGCCGATGACGCCAAGGAAGAGGAAGATGAATGCCTCCACAGAAAGGCCGATGATCAACATCGTAGAAGCGCCTTCCCAGCTCTCCAGTTTGAAGAGGGCTCCCATCAATACTACGGATGCACCTACACCGATAATCAGGTTTTTAATGTACTTGAACCCTTTTGACTTTAAGAAACTCATCTTTAGTTCTCTTTTGAATAAGTTAGCTAAAATTTTTTCTTTCTCGACGGGTTTTCCGAAAACCCACCTTCATAATGCGGCCCTTTCAAAAGGTTACAGGGCTACATTATTATTTTTTTAGTTTTTTTTTCCGCTGCTAATCTCCTATTTCGGAACATTAGCCTATCGCAAGCCTCCTTGGTATCTGGAGCCCCTTGCGCCAGGTTTAGCCCTCATCCTTTAGCGGATGGAAGCCAGCCTGTGGAAAAAATCATGGTGTTGGGTGTGGTGAAGATATGTAAGCTGCTGTCTCTTCCTTCTGGGATGGTATGGGAAAGATGGATACTGCACGAAGCAGTATCCATCTTTCTTTGCCTTTGATTAGAAATCATTCAGCGAACGGCCGAGGAAGGTCAATGCACAGCGGAAGCCGATGTAGGACTTGGTAGTGTCCTGATACTCCCAATGGCGTGTGCCGGTTTGCATGAAATGTGCAATGTCTTTCCAGGAACCACCACGGATTACCTTGCGCTTGTAAGCTTCAGGGTCATCGTCTTTGGCGTCGTATCGAATATCCGGGTTGAGGTCGTGAAGGAAAGAGTAGGCATTGGCATAGTAGGCAGTACTGGTCCATTCTGCTACATTGCCCGACATATTGTACAGGCCGAAATCATTAGGGAAATAGGCATCTGCTTTTACCGTATATAAGCCTCCATCCTCGGGGTAATTACCACGGCCGGGTTTGAAGTTGGCCAACAAACAGCCTTTGGCATTGCGAACGTAATATCCACCCCAGGGATAAGGGGCCAGGTCGTGGCCGCCACGGGCTGCATATTCCCATTCATGCTCGGTGGGAAGACGGAATTCTTCCGTATTGATACCGTCACCGCGGGTCAGCGCGTAAGTATCCCAAAGCTTGGTGCGCCAATAGGTAAAGGCATTAGCCATGTGCCAATCGACCCCCACCACGGGATAATCGTCGAAAGCCGGATGCCAGAAATAGTTACGAGTCATTGGCTCGTTATAGGAGTAAGAAAAGTCGCGAATCCAAACGAGGGTATCCGGATAGATGTTGACTTTCTTACGCTGAATGAAAGCGTTCCGCGGAGAGCGGCCGTGGTCGTGGGCAGCTTTTTGCCAATCGTACCATTCATATTCGAAAACCAGCTTGCTGGCGTCGAGTTCTTTTTTGCCGGCGAAACGGTCATCGCCCTGGTAGTAGAGGTCTTCCAAGCCTTCGTCTTCCCAGTCGATCTCATATTCCCAGTCGATGCGCTCTTCGCCATCGTCTGTTTCGGTGTAGTGATCGAGATAGGTGTGTGCCAGGGAATCCCGCACCCAGTAGACGAACTGGCGGTATTCGTTGTTGGTGATTTCCGTGTCATCCATAAAGAATCCCTGAATAGAAATGGCTTTTTGACGTTGCACAAAAGTGTTGCTAACGTCCTGATCGGACGGGCCAATGTGCAGCGTACCCGAGGGTACGTAAACCATTCCAAAGGGATTGATGCCTTTCCAGGCTGGACGATCGAGAGCACCGACCAACTGGCCGTTTTCGCGGCGGCCGCAAGAAGCTACCACCAACACTAGCAGGACTAGTGAGATCTTGAGTAAACTTTTCATGTTAACACCCGAGTTTTCCTTCTGAATATATAATACGGTCCTTAAAAGCGAACGTAAATATAGGCGCTTTGCCCATTTTATCAAAAATAAATTTTTCATTTTTGTAAGCTGCCAACCATTTGTCGGAGCTACGCACTGCGTTTGAGCAATAAGCTTCCGCTAACACATTTGCCTACCGGGATCCGGCACGTTTCCAAACTGACAAATCAGGGCTTCTCGCCTGGTGGAGCTGAAAAGACGAACGCCACCAGTCCATTTTAAATGAAGGGCAAAATATACAGCCTGAGGCGTTTCTTACACAAAAACAAGACGCAAAAGGCCTTGCAATTGTGGCCTTTAGAATAGGCCTCTTTTCAAAGTACGCCTCCAGATGGGCGCAAGATATACAGAATTTTTTGTAATCGGCAAGCCTGGCTCCAAATTAACCTACAACGTACGCGGATTGTAGATCACCTTCGGGGGGCGGCCGGTACCGATCCGCTTGTTCAGGTTGTAGTTCAGCATCAGTTCATGCGAGCCGTTGCTCACCTGGTTGAGTTGGGAAAGCGTCAGGTCGTAAGCGTATGCCACCGTGACCTTATCATTGAGTTTGAAGCCTCCTATGAAAGCTAACGCATCAATGCTATTGCTATTGTAACCTCTAAACGATGCCCCTCCGAATATATTGTCGTTATATTGGAAAATAGCCGCTATATCGGTCTGGGTCTGAGCTAAGTCAGACCGGACCATCAGAGATGGGTGCAGGGAAAGGCTCTGGCTCAGGTCGAAATGGGCGCTGGCATTAAAGAAAAAGGCACGGGCCAACTGCAGGCTGATGACATCCAGGCTCACGGTTGGTTCGTTTAGGTGGCGGACGGCGAGGCCCGCTTCAAAGTGCTCCGAGTAGTAATAAATACCGGCCCCGAAGGTAGGTGTAGTAGCAGAAACCATAGAAATAGGCAATAGGTCATCATTGTGGAAGATGACCGTTGCATCCGTATAGTTGCCTTCCGGAGTACGCAATTTGGCGCCATCCAGGGTTCGTTGGGCGATACCCGCGTTCAAACCCAGAGAAAGTAGCGCCTTTTTACCTACGGGAAGTTGGTAATTATAGGCGATAGATCCGGAAGTACGCCGCTCCGCCCCCAGTTCATCATTTTCCAGATTGATACCAATGCCGCTGCTGAAGATATACAAGGGCATATGGACATTAATATTCTGGGTAATAGGATTTCCCTCCAATTGATCCCATTGTGCCCGGTAGATGCCGGTAATGCTTAGTGAATGATCCAAGCCGGCATAGCCGGGATTCCAGTTGAGCTTGTTCATCATGAACAGGCTGTACTGGGCAGGCTGCTGCCCAAACCCCATAGACAGGGACGTCGTAAGCGCAATCAGTGTAAAAAATCGCCTCATATAACACACTGTTTTTTCAAAGGGTACTACTCGAAATATTCATCATTGCCAGCGCTTCCTCCACCGTTTTAACGGGGGCTTGGCAGGCATATTCTTTGCAGATATAAATATTTGTGTCGCCTACACCACCTTTTCCGGCGAGCAGGGGAAAGCCTTCATTTGATTCCTCACCTGACATGATTACCATATTGGGCACAAAAGCGGCGGTTATTCCCTTGGCTTTGGCCCCGGCATTCTGCCCTACGACGGCCACCTCATAATATGGGTAGGCCTGATAAAGCATCGCCCGCGCCCAGCGGGCAAAGGAAGAAGGATAACGTTCTACCGCCGACCGGACCCCACGAAGCATTTCTATTGCCAATTCACTGAAATCCCGCCGGCCAAGCAGGATACCCAGGCGATGCAGATTATGCACCATCGTGGAATTACCGGAAGGCAGGGCCGAATCGTAAAGATCTTTGCGCCTCAGAGGAAGGTCTTGCTGTCCAGCTGTGGTAAAATAAAACAATTTCGTTTCCGGATCAAGATAATGCTCAATTACGTGATCTGTGTAGTCGCCGGCCTGCTCCAGAAAGTACCGGTCAAAATTCACCTGATAGGTTTCAATCAAGGCTTCGATCAGCAGGGCGTAATCGTCGAGAAAAGCATCGTATTGGGCTTTACCCTCTTTATAGGTGTGGAACAGGGCCTGCCCTGATCCCTGCTTCATCTTTTCGAGCAGGAAAGCCAGGTTGCGTTCGGCTGCCTCACGGTAGGCAGGCTTGCCCAGAGCGGCGTAGGCTTTGGCATAGGCCGTGGCCATTAGCGCGTTCCATCCCAGGAGGGATTTATCATCCAGGCCTGGCCGGATTCGCCGGGCGCGAAGCGACATGAGCCGTTCACCGGCAACAGCAAGTCGCTGCCTGGCCTGCTCCTCCCCTACTCCCTGCTCCCTCGCAAAATCTTCCAGGTTTTGCCGGCGGTGCAGAATGTTCACACCTTCCCAGTTGCCTTCATCCGTTACGCCATAATAAGCATTAAAAAATGGGGCTTCTTCTTTGAGCTCCGCCTCAATTTCTTTTTTATTCCAGACATAGAACTTTCCCTCGACCCCTTCCGAATCGGCGTCCAGGGCAGCGTAAAAGCCACCTTCAGGACTGCTCATTTCGCGGGACACAAAATCCAGGGTTTGCTCAATGGTTTCCTTATAAAGCGGGTTGCGCGTAAGCCGGTAGGTATCTGCCAGCAGGCTTACCAACAGCGCATTATCGTACAACATTTTTTCAAAGTGGGGCACCAGCCATTCCCGGTCGGTTGCATAACGGGCAAAGCCGCCGCCGATCTGATCGTAAATGCCTCCCATGATCATCTTCTGGAGAGAAAACTCCACATGGTTCAGCGCCACAGAATTGTGGGTAAGATGATGGTATTCCAGCAGGAAACGCAACCCCATCGTACCCGGGAATTTGGGAGCGCCGCCGAACCCACCATAACGGGTATCGAATTGCTGCTGCAGCGCAGAAAAAATATTAGTTATCAAAACTTTGGAGAAAGCTTCCTCCGCCGGAACATTCGCCCAATCAGGTTTGACAAATAGATTATCGGCATTGCGGATGGTTTCCGTCAACTGCTGAGCTTGCTGTTCCACCTCCTGGCGGCGGGTACGGAATGCTCCGCTGATATTGTCAAGCAATTGCATCCAGGACGGGCGGTTATGGGCCGGACGAGGTGGATAGTAGGTGCCGGCGAAAAAAGGGCGCCCATCGGGCGTCAGGAAGCAGTTGAGCGGCCAGCCCCCCGAGCCACTGATCGCCTGGCAAGCCTCCATATAGATCTGATCCACATCGGGGCGCTCCTCTCTGTCCACCTTAATATTAATAAAGTGTTCGTTCATGAACGCCGCCACTTGTTCGTTTTCGAAACTCTCCCGTTCCATAACGTGGCACCAGTGGCAGGTGCTGTAGCCAATACTGACGAGTATGGGTTTGTCCTCGGCCTTCGCTCGCTCGAAAGCTTCCGGCTTCCAGGCGTGCCAATCCACCGGGTTATGGGCGTGTTGAAGGAGGTAAGGGCTGGTTTCGTATTGGAGATGGTTCATTTGTTGTTAGTTGTTGGTTGTTGCCCATTATTAGTTTCCCGTTTGAAAAAGAGAGAACAAATAACTGTCTGCAGACAACTAACAAGAATAACCTGCGGGGAAGGGATACTGTTCAAACTTAATAATTTAAGTTGCGATGAACAAACCCAGAAGGCCAAAAACGCTTGATTTTGCCCCGGCCCTGAAAAGAGATCAAGCATTTTCAGCCTTTGGCCCCTTCAGGGCTGGAGCAAACAAAAGCCGAGAGTTCTTGATCGCAACTTGAATTTTAAAGTTATCGTCCTGGTAATATCTTATTTTTTTCTTTTTTACAGCATATTGGAAAAGCGGACTCATTTACCAATCTCCCTGATCTCTCCCCCCCATCCCCGTCATCTCCCATCGCCCCAGCGAAACTGGAATATTGCCCATGGCATTCAACTGGTCCAAAAAGTCCCGGATGCGGAAAGGCTCCCCTTTCGCTTCTTTGATCCGGGCAAAATCCGCCAGGGCCTGCTCCACCAGGTACTTCCCCGTAATGTAGCTGGTGCCGTAGCCCGGCTGCCGCAGGTAGAGGTGTTGTTCAAAAATGAGTAGATCCTTCTCCGTCTTCATCCACCCGCGGGGCGTGTATTCCGAGTGGATGCCGCCAGCTTCCGTCATCGTCATCTCATTGGCGTGAGCGTAGAGCGAGCCCAGCCCCCGTGCGGCGCGCTGGGCGATGAGGATGTAGACGATCTCGCGCACCCGGGGATCGTCGTCGTACAGGCCGGCCTGCATGAACATCTCCTCCACGGCGGTGGCTAGGCCTTCGTTGCGGGAATCGAAGATATTGTACAGCAAGGGCCCGCGGCGGATCTCACTCGGGTGCGGCTCGTTGTCCATGCGCGCCAGTTCGAACCAGTGGTAAAAGTGTGAATAGAGCGGCCGGGGGTCATAATGGGCGGTGATCCAGAAGAAATGGCGCCGATCCTCGGGCACGAACTGCCCCAGGTGCTCCCGCAGGGCCGGTTCGAAATAGTCTTTGACGCTTACCAGCTCATCCTGCTCCAGAAAGTTCATCAGGCTCTGAGCCGATCGCTCCGCCAGCGCGGCGTAGACTTCCGGGGAATCGGCGGCCACCAGTTCGGGCAGCTTGCGGTTGCGGTGCTCCTCCAGCTTCAGGGCGGACCAGGCGCGGGCCAGTTCCCGCTTCAGGAGCATCACTTCGTCGTCCCACGTCAAGGGCGCCAGATGCACGTTCTGCTGATACCAGGTATAATTTTCCTTTCCGATACCGGAAGGGCCCGTCTTGGTTTTGGCTTCCGCCTCCAGCCAGGCAGCCAGCTCATCGGTGGAGGTAATGGCGGCCTGAATGGCGGCAACTAAGCCGGGATCGTCTTTAACCCCAGCCTGCCCCAGGATATCCTTCAGATCTGCGCTTTGCGCCCGGATGTCGCGGATGCCGGCGACCCAGAGGTCCCGGGCATTGCCGGTAAGGTTGCGCCTGGCCTGTGCATTGAGGGGAGGGATGACCCGAAGGTCAGCCAGCAGCCGTTCCCTTTCCATTGGGCTCAAGGGAAAGGCGTATGTCCAGATCTCTGTCGTCCTGTGGTGTGTGGGCCCTTCGTGCGCCGGCACATCGGAGCGTTCCGTCCAGAGGGATTTGTAAAAAGCCGGGTCGCGCGCCCAGGGCTGCAGTACGCGCTGATTGAAGTCGTAGCCGTTCATCTCCGCCCGGACGATCTGCCAGTCCACCCGCTGCGCCACCGTCCAGCCGGCCGTATCGAGGGCCAGCAGCCGGGCCTCGAGCTTTGTAAATTCGGGCCAGCGCTTTTCGAAGGTTTCGGCGGTGTAATCCGGCGCGCCCTCCCGAAGCGGGGGGTGCTCGAAGGCGCGCCATTCTTTGAAGAGGGTGGTCAGTTCCGGGTAGGTTGCCTGTGCTTTCGCATCCTGGCCAAGCAGAGCCAGCGCAAAGAGGAAAGGGATCAGGGATTGGAGGTTAGCAGCCATTGTTGTTTCGGTTATGCCTGGAAAGATAGGGAATGGATGCCAATTGTGCCCCTTCACCTGGGATGCTATTGACATTTTACTGCAACCGCCTTGTTCAACTCACCAAAACAAGTTAACTTGTTTCAGTTATGACAACCATACTGAAAATACCACTGAAAGCCGCAGATGAAGCATTCATCCGGGGTCTGCGGGAAAAATACCCAAATGCGATTCTGCACATTGAAGCTGAGGAAAGCCAAGGTGAAAAAACGATGAATGAAGATCAATTCTGGGCTATAATCAGCCTGCTGGACTGGAACAAAGAAAAAAGTGAAGATATTCTCCGGCCCGCGGTTCAGGCCCTTAGCCAGTTTTCCGAAATTGACATTTCCACCTTCGATGACATCCTCGCCGCCAAGTTATATGCCCTGGACGGCCAGCGCTTTGCTGAGCAACTGGGCTCCAATCGCTACCTCAAAGAAGGAAAGCGCCATTTCTCCGTAGACAGCTTTCTGTACGCCCGCTGCTGTGTTGTCGCCAATGGCCGGGAGTTCTATGAGCAGGTATTGCAAAACCCCAGCGAGATGCCCAAAGAATATACCTTTGAACCTCTTCTAAGCCTGGCAAGGAAAGCCTATCAGCTCAAAACAGGCAGCGACGGCTACGATTACCTACCGGAAGTATGGTATGAAACATTCTCCAACCCGGAAGGCTGGCTGGGAATTGCCCCTCTGAAAGAAAGAATACATCCAAAAACACGAGAAGAAATATGGGCGGAAGCCCCCAGGAAATGAGTAAGCCCTATCCCCCCTTTATGTGTACCCTCAAGCGAGCAAATCACCAACAACATAACAATACAACCATATGGCCATATAACCCTATAACCTCCCCCGCAAAGGCAAGGCTCCTGGCCTTCCTCCTGTTATGCTTCCCCCTCCTGCTGCCCGCCCAGATCCCCGCCAACCCCATCGGCGCCAACCCATTATCGCTGAAATGGAAACAGATCCACACCGATCGGGTACAGGTCATCTTTCCGGAGGGGCTCGAACCGGCCGGGCAACGGGTGGCCAACATCGTGCACTACCTTTGGGACAATCACACCGAATCCATTGGCGAAGGCCGGCAAAAGGTGACGATCCTGCTGCAAAACCAGACGCTGACCCCCAACGGCTTTGTCACCGTCGGCCCATTCCGCTCGGAATTCAATATGACGCCGCCGCAGTTCAATTGCCCTACCGATTGGCTGGACCTGTTAACCATCCATGAATACCGGCATGTGCAGCAGTTTGGAAATTCAAAAAATGGATTGACGAAATTGGTGAAATCCACATTCGGCTCCTGGGGCTGGGGCGGCATGTTCGGCCTGGCGCTGCCCCGGTGGTACTTAGAAGGAGACGCCACTGCAACGGAGACAGCCCTCTCTGCTTCCGGCCGCGGCCGCCTACCGGCCTTTGATATGGAATACCGCTCCCTGATCCTGCATGATCTTACCTATTCCTACGAAAAGGCAGCTGCCGGTTCTTTCAAAGATTTTGTTCCCGACTGGTATGCACTCGGCTATTACATGGCGGCCTACGCCCGAAAAGAATACGGAAAGGGCGTATGGGCCGGCGTCATTGACGACGCCACCCGCTACCGGGGGCTCTTTTACCCCTTCAGCCGAAGCCTAAAAAAGCGGACAGGGCTCAATACCCGGGAATTGTACCTGAACACGATTGCAGATCTGCAAGGAGAATGGAAGCCCGGGGAAAAGCAAAGGGCCACGTCTCCGGGAATACAGCTCAATACCCGGCCCAAGAAGACGGTCACTCATTACAGCAACCCGCAGTATCTCGACGAAGAAACGCTGGTGGTAGCCAAAAGCAGCTTCGATCAGATACCGGTTTACATCCAAATCGGCCCAGAAGGCCAAGAGGAAAAACTCACCGAACCCGGGATTATTCCCGCCGATCCTTTGAACACCACCCTTTCGCTGGCCAACGGAAGAATCTGCTGGGCGGAGGCCGGTTATGACCCGCGCTGGCGGAATAAGAACTTCTCGGTCATCCGCACTTATGACATTGCTTCTAAGCGGAAGCAAAAGCTGACGGCCCGCACCAAGTATTTCTCCCCGGCCTTATCGGCCAATGGGCAATGGATCGTTGCCGTTGAAGCTGCCGAAAACATGCAGTACCGTCTGGTAATCCTGGATGCGGAAAGCGGGGCACTTGTCCGGAAACTGCCCAACCCGGACAATTACTTTTACGAATTCCCCCGCTGGACGGAAGACGGCCAAAACCTTGTCGTAGTGGCCCAAAAGGGCGAAACCAATGCCCTGCAGATGATCCATTGGGAAACTGGCGACATGGAAATACTAACCCCGCCCTGCAGCCAACAGCTCAGCCACCCTTTCCCGAAAGGGGACTCCATTTACTTCTCCGGCGCCTTCACGGGCATTAATAATATTTTTGCGCTACGCCTGAAAGACAAAGCCCTTTTTCAGTTGACCGATTACCCCCTGGGCGCCTTCCAGCCAGCGGTTTCTCCCGACGGCCGGAAACTGGCCTACAGCGAATTTCACCCCCGAGGGTATAATGTCGTTGAAGTAGAACTCGATCAGGCCCTGTGGCAGGCTTACGGCCCCGAAAGCCCGGGCAGTTTTCGTTATGCGGAAATGCTTGCGGAACAGGACGGCGGCAGCATTATAGGAAAGGTGGGAACGGAAGTGTTCCCGGTTAAAAAATTCAACAAATGGAGCGGGATCATCAACCCGCACAGCTGGCTGCCTTATCTCGACCCTCCGGTTTACGGGGCCCGTATTTTGTCCGACAATAAATTCGGCACCCTGTCCATGGATGCCGGCGGTTTCTACAATGTCAATGAAGACGAATGGACATTTTCAGCAGGCGCCACCTATGCCGAGCTCTATCCCTTCGTCAATGCCAGTTACCTTGCCGCTAATCGGTCGGCGTTTTTTTACAATTTTGCACCAGCAAATGACACCACTATTTACTCGAATGCCTATGCAGAGCAATGGCGGGAAAGCCGGATTTCCGGCGGACTGGCACTTCCTTTGAATTTAACCAGAGGTAATTTCTTCAACAGCCTCACGCTAAGGGCGGATTACCAACGCATCGGCCTGAACGTAGACGGCAACTTTGACAACCCGGAGAATTCCAGGGATACGCTCATCATCAGGGCAGGCAGGCTGGACGAACTGGATTACCTGTTTCGGGAACCCCTGCAAAATTCCAGCCTGAACGCAGCAGGCCTGCGGCTGGTGTTCCGGAGTTTCCGCCGAACGGCCCTGCAGCACCTCAACCCCAGGCTGGGGCTGAACCTGGATCTGAATTACCGTAGTACTTTTGGCAATGAGGCCTTCCAGAGTGATGTATTGCTGGGCCGGGCCGACCTTTTTCTGCCTGGACTGAGCCGTAATCATAGTTTTGTAGTAAATACGCTATATCAGCGGCAGGATGTGCTGGACAATTACCGCTTTTCCAATCTGTTCGTCTATCCACGCGGATACGATCGGGTATTTGGAGACGAGATATTCAAACTGGGCCTGAACTATCGCCTGCCCCTTTTCTACCCCGACTGGGCATTCAGCAGCCTGGCCTTCCTGAAAAGGGTAAAGGCCAATGTGTTTTATGACCACGCCTGGCTAAAGGCTGATTCGCCCTTTACGAACACCTGGATACAGCAGTCAACTGGTTTGGAGTTAACCCTTGACGTACGCGTCCTCCGCCTGCTGGAAGTCGATTTCGGTGTTCGGTACAGCTATGTATTGGGGGATGATTTCCTGCCGCAGGGCGGACGGCATCAGTTTGATTTTCTGTTGCTGAGTATATCGGAGTGAGGGGGTAGTAGGTCAGAAGGTCGGAAGGTCAGAAGGTCGGAAGGTCAGTAGGTCAGTAGGTCAGTACGTCAGTAGGTCAGTAGGTCAGTAGGTCAGTAGGTCAGTAGGTCAGTACGTCTCCAGGTCACGGAGTTCAGCTCGTTTCCCCTTCTCCTAGTGGGTTCAAGCTTTCCATGAAAAACCAATGGGAAGAAAAAAAGCCGATGCACTTTAATCCTTTACTCAAATCAGGAGATCAGTCCCCTTTAACTTCAGTTTGAACGCTTCAAAAAGCCATTCATCCCCTTTGTGGTAGGTATTCTTTTCGAGGTAATCCCCGTCTTCCGGTTTCCGGTAAACTTCGACGGCCTCTTTGGAGGGAATGACGATCCAGTATTCGGGAATGTGGGCCTCGGCGTATTTCCGTTTCTTAACCGTCCGGTCCGTTTCCAGGGTATGCACGGCCACTTCAATGATGAGGTAAATATCTTTGGCAGTGGCCTGATTGTCGCGGTAAAAATTTTCGCTGAATCGAAGGATGGTAATATCCGGTTCCGGCTCGGAATACTCGTCGATCCTGACCGAACCCTGGGTTCTTACCAGGATTTCGTCAAACAGCGCTTTGTTGAAGAAGCGGGATACTTTATCAACATGGCCATTATGGTCGGGGGTAAAAGGGCTCATAGCATAAATTTCTCCATCTATCAATTCCACGCGGGGCTTATCTGAAAAGACGCCGGCAGCCCCCATACGCTGATAGTCTTCCACAGAGATGAGCATTTTTCTGCGAATACCTTCCTGGTTATATGTAGCCGTTTTAGAGGACATAGCACAGTTTTCAGTTCAGATAGCTTCTAAACATAATCATTTTTTCCAGAAAATGCAATTTACTTTTGCCTTTAACCCTGAGCCAGTTATACCCCTACACCCCATTCTCCCGAACCACCCCCGCATACCAGTAGGCAGAGTCCTTCATCGTCCGTTCCAGCGTCTGATAATCGATGTGCACCAGGCCGAAGCGCTGGCTGTATCCATGCGCCCATTCGAAGTTATCCATCAGAGACCAGGCGAAATATCCTTTGAGCTTTACGCCATTTTCGATGGCTTCCTGGCAGGCTTGGAGGTAGGCCTGGTAATATTCGATGCGATCAGTGTCCTTCACTTTCCCGTCTATCTTTTGGTCATCCCAGGCACAGCCGTTCTCCGTGATGTAGATATCCGGGCGGCCGTAGCGATCGTCGATCCATTCCAGCAGTTTACGGCAGCCCCAGGGCGCCACCGGCCAGCCCATAGTGGTCCGTTTCCAGCTTTCGTCCAGGGAAAGCTCGATGTCCTGGTCGTCGGCCAGGCCGGCATTGCCGTACATGGAGGCTTCCCCTATTGGGCCAGTGGCCTCAGCCGTATACATGGTGGTATAATGGTTGAGGCCGAAGTAGTCCACTGAGCCTTTCACCATCTGCTTCTCCGCCTCCGTAAAGGCCGGCAGGCGGTCACCAAGGCGTTCTTTCATTACTGCCGGATAATCGCCGAAGTAGATCGGGTCGGCGAACCAGGCCAGGAAGAACTCCAGGGCCCGCTGGGCAGCAGCCTGGTCTTTGGGAGAATCCGTCAGCGGCTCCCGCCAGTCACAGTTGTTAGCCATGCCGATCTGCCCGCCCTGATGGGCGTATTTTTTCCGGTAGGCCTCCACGGCCTTTGCGTGCGCCAGGAGCTGGTTGTGGCCCGCCAGGTAGGGCTCGGAATGGGACACCCGGCCGGGTGCAAATTCTCCCAGGCCATAGCCTAAAATAGCCACCACCCAGGGCTCATTCAGGGTAATCCAGTTCTTGACACGATCTCCAAAGCGATCGAAACAGACATCCGCATAGGCGGCAAAAAGATCGGAGATCTCCGCGCCCAACCAGCCGTCATGTTCCAGTTGAAGGGCCAACGGCAAGTCCCAGTGATAAAGGGTCACCCAGGGGGTGATGCCGGCCGCCAGCAATTCGTCGATCAAGTCCGAATAGAACTGAATGCCTTTTTCATTGGCCGCCCCTTTCCCGGTGGGCATGACCCGGGGCCAGGCAATGGAAAAACGATAAACCTTGATGCCGATCTGCTTCATCAGGGCCACATCTTCCCGGAAACGATGGTAATGATCACCGGAGACCTGCCCGGTGTCCTCATTTTTTATTTTCCCCGGGATGCTGCTGAACGCATCCCAAATCGAAGGCCCCTTGCCGTCGATATTGTGCGCCCCTTCGATCTGATAGGCGGAGGTGGAGGCGCCCCATAAAAAGTCCTTTGGAAATGGCTTCATTCGCCTGTGGTTAAACCTGACAAGTTTGCCCAATGGGCGCCCACCGTAAACTTGTCAGGTTTAAACCAGTGGGCCTGCCCTCTTTTAAATAGGATACCGAAATCCGGCCCCCAATATCTTTAATTTCTACGACTTAGCCCCACAAAGGTAATTGACGTTTTTGTCGGTAAGCCGGGCGGAAACTTCGGCGCATTAGCATCTCGCTGTAAAACAGAAAGGGCGCCGGAGAAATCTCCAGCGCCCTTCCGCCTTGTTACACTATGGAGAAAGCAGTAAGCCAAATGCCCACTGCTTTCCCATATTCAATTATTTCACGATAACCATCTTCTTGGTAGCCGTGAAGTCAGCGGTTTCTACCGTGTAAGCCAATACGCCGGTTGGTAGGCCGTTGCTGTTTACAACCACTTGGTTGTACCCTTTAACGCCATCTACGCGAACCAGTTTCAGGACTTTACCCGTGATATCGCTGATCGTCAGCGTTGCCTGTGCGTCTGCCGGCAGGTTGAAGCCGATCATCGTCTCACCCTTGAATGGGTTCGGCGTGTTCTGATACAGCTCGAAGCCTGCAGAAGCTACTGTGCCGTTGCTGAACTGGATGGCGACATCCATGTACTCGCCAGCACGGTTGTATGCTTCGGATTTCACTACGCGGTTGCTTACGCTCAGCAGCTGGCTCAACTGGCCTTCCGCTTTGGCGCGGAATACCAGGCTGAACAGCGGCTGGCCTGCTTCTACGTTGCCGTTCCAGCTCGTCGCAATTGCGCCTTCGCTCACGCGAGTCAACCCGAAGTTCTCTTCCGTCGCCACGCCACCGATGATGTCCACCAGTTCCAGGGCTGCGTTGTCGAACATCAGCGTACCCTGGTAGCCATCTACATCGGCGCTGCCGGCTGCAAAGGTTACCGTGTACTCATTGCCTGCATTCACGCTTGCGTCAGCTACGTTGAATGCGAAGGTGCTTACCAGGTTGCGTTCTTCCACTGGCGTCAGGAAGTTCGTCTGAGCGTCCAGGTTCACATCACCAACTTTAACCGCTACGAAGTCAGCATTGCTGATGCCCGTGGCAGGAAGGTTGTTGATATTCACTACTTCCGGGAAGTCTTCGAACCATGGGTTCGACGGGTTCGGGAAGATGTAGGAACGCTTCACGAAGCGCCAGCTTGTATTGTTGCTCAGTTGCGTATCGATCGACAGGATCAGCTTGCGCAGCTGGATCAGGTCGAGGGTCGTGATAGACTTGGAGTTGTTTACGTCCGCGGCGATCATCTTGTACGGGCTGTTCAGCGGCTGCACACCCAGGATGTGCTTGCTGATCAGTACCAGGTCGAAGGTCGATACCCCGTTCAGGTAGTCGCCATCGCGCTGCGGCGTCACTGTGTAGTCATAACCTTGCTGTACACTGCTGAATGCATAAGCACCGCTGGCGCTTGTCATCATCGAAGCTGCACCCTGGCCCGAAAGGGTTACCTGCACATCTTCAACTGCATTGTTTGTTTCCGTTGCTACAGCGCCAGAGACTGCCAGCAGCGTCGCGCCACCACACAAGTCAAACTGGTTGTCCTGTACCAGGATGTAGGTCTCACAGAAGTCGCCGTTGCCAGCGCCATCCCATGCCCAGATCTCTACCACCAGCGTGCCGGTATCGGCGCAAGTCAGGATCAGGCCCGTGGCAGCCGGGTCAACTGGGTCGCCGGAGCGGTTGATCGAGTACTTAACCGGGCCCGTGCAATCCGTCATCGGGCTAACGATGAAGTCAGATGCCCAGATAGACATTTGGCCAGTGTCCGGTGTGCCGTCGCCATCGCTGTCAAACGGCATCAGCTCGATAGCCAGGCCGTTGATACAGGTCGGGGCCGGCGGCTTGCAGTCTACTACGCAGAACGGCAGCAGTTCAGCATCAGCATTGCCACAGCCATCTTCTACGTGTACTTCGAATGCATGGCAGCCGATCGGGAAGTTGCCCGTGATCGTGTAGTTCGGGTACGTGCCGCTCAGTGCGCCGGAGTTCGTCAGGTTAGCATCGATCGTGCCGTCAGCATTGGCATCCAGGAACACCTTGATCGTCAGGTCGTTCGGAGTACAGTTCTCGTCGATCTGGAACGGATACGTTACCAGGCCCGTGCAGTTTACGTTGTCGTAGCTGCAGAAGTCGTCCGGTTGCGTGTAGAGGATCTTCGGTTTGATGTTGTCGTACACCTTGATGATCTGCAGGTACTGGTAGTAGCCAGGGTGTACCTCGTCTACCTTGCGCCAGAAGTCATCGATGCCCCAGCAAATGTTCTGGAACGCCAGCGGTACGTTGTTCGGCTCGGTCTCATCGTCATCGCGGTCGATATAAGTATAGCCATTCGGGCGGTGCAGTACCCATACTGCTTCGTCGCCAGGCTGGTTGTCACAGTCTTCGTCGCGGCCTACGATGAACGGAGCACTCTGGCCATCGTACTGGCACCAGTTGAGCACCTTCCAGGTACGGAAGATCTTGTAGCACTCCGTACCGGATGCGCTGAAGAACTCGTCGTTGCTGCTCACTGCGAGCAAGTCGCAACCAATTTCCTGATACGTTACCGTATCCGGGCTTGGCGTGCCGCAGATCTCAGCAGCATCTTTCGGGAACTTGATCTCGTAGTTGTGTACTTCGTTGATCGTTACCACCTGCTGGCAGAAGTTGTTGCTCTGGTTGCCATGGATGTCCGTCGCACGGAAGCGGCGGATGATGGTGCCAAAGCCACAGTTCAGGTTCGGCGCCGGCGGCAGTTCCGTTGCCGTTGCATCACAGTTGTCGTCTGCGCTCGGTGCGCCAAACAAGCTCTGAAGCTGGGCAATGTCCGTCGGGTCGAAGCTGTACGGCAGGTCGTCACAGTCGATATTCGTATTGTGCGGTGCGTAGCAGTACGGGCGTACTTTCTCTTCCGGCGTTACATACAGCCAGCAGGTGTTGATGTTGCCAGCTTTGTCAATCACGCGCAGTTCGATCGTTACCTCTACGCCTACGTCGCAGCAGAAGAAGTCTACATACGGGCCCCAGGCCGAGAAGGCCGTGCCACAAGTGTAGTTGATCGGGTCAAACTTGTTGCGGCGTACCTCGATGCGGTCGATCTCGCAGTTGTCCCAGCTGCCTTCGTCGATATCCTCAGCGAATACGCGCGCAAAGTCGCCGCCGCCGATGGAGATGTTCAGGTTGTCGTCACAAACCGCTACCGGCTCGATCTTGTCCTTCACAGAGAAGTCACAGTAGGTAACCGTCTTGTTGCCACAGGCATCCGTCGTAGTGTAGCGGAAGTAGTGGTTGCCCAGCGGGATACCGCTTACTACGCGCGTCGGAGCATTCCAGGGGATCGTACGAACTACAACCGTATCAATGCGGGTGCCGGTTGGCAGGCCGTATTGGTTGTACAATTGTACTTCCACCTCAGTCACGATTTCCGTTAATACCTGCCAGCTAGAGCAGTTATCGGTTACATCCGGCAGCGGCGCAGAGAAGCTAGCCGTGCAGGAGAATGGGCTCGTGGAGTATTCCGGGTCTTGCGGGCCCCAGCCGTAGTTAACCTGCGGGCAGGTAACAGCCGGCGGCGTATAGTCGCCTACTTTGATCGTCTGTGGGTACGTCAATACTGTCAGGCCAGGTGCTGATGGGTTACACCAGTCCAGGATTGACCACGTACGTACGAACTTGTACGCGCCGTCGCAAACCGTGATCCGCGGGCCATCCTGATAGGATGCCCCCAAGTTGCAGTAGCTGTCGTTGATCAGGATGATGCCCTGTGCCGTAGAAATGAACGGATAGCCCGTTGATTCTGGCGACGGGTTGCCGTTGGCCAGCGTGATGAAGTCTTCGTCACACTCGATCGGGACTGTGAACGGCGGCAGGTACACGTCGCCCAGCACCAGCTTGCGGATCGTGATCACCTGGTTGCATACAGAGCTGTTGCCCTTGCTGTCCGTGGCCTTGAAGTGCCGCGTCAGCGTCGTCGGGGCGCAGTCGCCCGGCGTTACATACGTATCCGTGAAGGTTACCGTCGGCACGCCACAGTTGTCCGTTGCCGTTGGCCGGCCCGTCCATGCCGGGGAAGCCGGGTTGTTCAGGATCCAGTTCAGGTCGTCGCAGACCAGGTCAAAGCAGATCGTGCCCAGCTGTGCGCCTGCATACGGGTTGAACGTCGTCGTCGTCGTTACATCCCAGCTAATCGGGTTGGTCGTTGTCGTGGTCACCCACGTGCCGATCCGCCCGCTGTTCTGTGAACGGACATATACCGTGTAAGCTCCCGTGATGTTCGCCAGGTCGCTGGTTACAAACAGGTAGTAGTCTTCGTACGGCCGCAGCGGAAGGGTCATCGCCAGGGATGGCGTGAAAGGCTGTGCGCCCGGAAGGCCAATCGTCGGTGGCGTGATCTGTACGCCGGCATCGGCAAAGCCGATGATGTTCTCGCAAGGGTTGCCGGCTGTGTAGCTGCCCTGGTACATTGCCAGGTCTGGCTCCCAACCGCCTTGCGGTACGATATAGAAAGTATAGTAGTCTTCTACGTCAACCTGGAAGTAGTTCAGGTCGTAGCGGTGTGCGCCACCCGTCGTACCCAACTGCTGGAAGCAGGAGTAGTTCGCGGTGTTGACCGTCGGGTCAGTGGTTGCCAGAGCGCCGTTGATCGCCTGCAGCGTTACGTTAACACAAGCCTGGCTCGTGTTCGGCGGGCAATCCAGGATCGGCTTGGTCTTGTCTTCGCCTTTGATGTAACCCCAGCAGGGTTCCCAGTTGAAATACGGCCATACCGGTGCGCCGTTCACTACCGTCTGATAGTCGAAAGCCAGGTTGCTGATCACTGCCGTGCTCGGGGTCGCAGCGCCGACCGGCAATAAGTCGTCGTCGTTCACTTCGAAGTACAGCAGCCAGCCAGCCTGTACATCATCATCGAAAGTACCAGTTGCAGCGTTAGTTGCTGTTACGAGGTTACCGCCATTGAGGTCGAAGATGAAGAAGTCAAAGTTCGGGTCTGCACCGTTGTAGTCCCAGCTGAAGCTCAGGTGGCCATCGTTAGGGATGGTCGTGAAAGCCCGGGCGTAGTCAGACGTCAGGGTCTGAAGGGTCAGCGTGGTCGGGGTGAAAGTTGCAGAAGCAATTGCGCCAGCGCCACCGTTGCCGAGGCTGGTTTGTGTTGTCCAGTTCGCCGGAACAAACGGGCCGGTGAAGCCGGTGCTGTTGAAGTTCTGCACCTGCGTGCCGCTCTGGCCTGGGCCTGTTAGCGTTGGGCCGATGTAGCTTACTTCGTAGATGAACTGGCCACAGCCATCCAGGATGTTGCCGTTGGTCGGGTCGTCGTCGTTGACGATGTTTACGAAGAAGTCGCTTTCAGAAGCACAGCCGAAGGAGCCTTCCAGCACCATGTCAGCCGTGATCAGCCGCTGGCAGTTTGCGTCCAGCGTTACGTTGATCAGGTCGTTGCATGCCAGGTTCGTCGGCGGAGCCGGGGCCTGGGTGACGGTGACGAAGAAGTCTTCCTGGCGCAGGTTGCCTGCGGCATCCGTTGCTTCGATCAGGATCTGGTATACGCCAGGGCCAGCAACCAAAATGTAGGTATCGCCGCCTGCGCTCGGGATGATGAATGCGCCAAGAGCGCCCGGAGCAACCGTTACCACCGGCGTAACATCGCCGCTGCAGTTGTCCGTTGCCGTTACTTCAAAGAAAACAAAGGCTGGGTCCGTTTCACAGGGGTCCAACTCTACGTTGATGTCCTGTGCCGGGTATACGATGACCGGCGCCCAGGTGTCAGGCTGTGCTACTACTTGCAGCGTTGCGTCCACCGTGGTGTTCAGCATATCGCCATCCGTGTAGGAAGCCGTGATCACTGCACCGTCAGAGGCTGCCGTGATCGGCGTCTCGAACTGGAAGTAGCCGTCGGCCGGGTTGGAAGAAACCGGAACGATCGGTGCGCCGTTCAACTGGAAAGTTGCGCCGTTGATCGCAGCGTCGCACTCGTCCGTGATCGTCACTGCCCAGCGAGCCACCATGGAGTTGGTGCACTGCGGCAAAGTGAAGGTCAGGTTGCCCGGCATGATTACATCCGGCGGCTGAGGGGCGTCCTGCTCAACTGTGAGCAGTGCGTCTACCGCAGTAGGCGCCGCTACACCGTTGTTGTACGTGACAACAAACAGGTATGGGCTCGGGATCAGGTTGCCGGTGTACTCGAAGTAGGCATAGCCGTCTTCGGTGTCCACATAGGTCAGCGCCAGGCCGGCGCCGGCGGCGCTCAGGCGGGCAGCGAAAGCACCACCCAGAGAGTTGTCCGTAGCAGCGGTGATATCACAGTCGATCACCGTCCCGGAGAAGATCACGAATACGTTATCCTCACAAGCAGGGACCGTGAACTGGCCGTTGCCGCTCACGTTGAGCACCGGGCTGTTGTCCGGCTGTACGTTCACCACCACGTTGATCGTGCGGCTGCTCGTGTTGCCGGAATCATCCACAGCAGTAATAACCACGGTGGTGTTGGCGCCTACCAGCGTGCCGCTGGCCGGGCCCACAACAGAAACAGACGGCTGTACATCACAGTCGTCTACCGCAGAATAAGAATAGTTCAGGGGCACCAGGCCATCCACATCACAGCCGGGGACTTCCAGCGTGATCGTGCTCGGAGCGTAAATCTCCGGTACGCGCACGTCGTTGGCAACGATCACGAAGGTCTGCTGAACGGTGCCGCTGGGGCCGGTGGAGGTCACCGTCACCGTGTTGGTGCCAATAGCCGCGTTGATGTACAGCGCGTAAGACACTTGGGCCTGTGTATTCTGCACCAACACCAGCGAAACAGAGGGGAAAACCCCCAGGTTCGGGTTGGAAGCAGTAGCCGTCACGGTGGGGACACCTAGCGGGTCCACTGCAAAAACAGCCCACTGCAGGTTAACCCCACAGTCGCCTTCCGGCGGCGTGAAGTTAAGTGGGGAGGGCGGCGTGCCGCCGGAGGCATCTGTCACAGACAGAAACCCTCCTTGTGCCAAGGCTTGCTGCAAGCCGGCTAGTCCGAACACGAGCACCAGGGCGATCGCGCTGAACCAACTGGATGGAGAAGCGAAGGTAAGTCTCGTTCTTTCCATAAAGATCACAATTTGTTTAGAGATTAATGAAATGATTTATAAAAAAATAGGTCATGCATATATAGACCAGACCCCCGTCATGCCTTCAGGTATTATCCCGAAGGAACGCCAAGATTAGTCCAGCTTTTAAACAGGTTGAGGCAAGTCACCGCAGCAGTTGGCCCATCACAGCTACATCTTTACATAGCCAGGGCTACACGGAACCACATGCTGGTTTTAACCAACCAGAAATTCCGAAGCACTGCAGGTACAATGCCTGATTTAAAGCCGTTTGGGAATATTTAATTGATTGAAGGGAAAAAACCCAAATGCGAGGACGCACAGGGGGAAAAGATTAGTGTAAATGTTTTTGTTCATGGGATCTTGTTGGTTAACTGCCAAAGGAACAGTTCTAACACCTTTCTGAGACAAGGTACAGGCCGTCGTTTTTTTTTCAGGTTCGTCTTATTTATGCCTCTCGTTTCGCGCTTCCTTTAGGAAGCTCTTGTGCGGCTGGTTTTGCCAGCCAGTTTTTTCCGGATTGATGGTACAAATATATGCTAGTTTTATCCATTTGACATACCCTTGGTGAGGTATTTTTCAGTTATTAGAGCAATTCTAATAAGTTCTTAATAATCTTCTAACCTGATCAATAGGAAACAATGCCTGTAAGTACGCATATCTATTGTTTTCCAATCCATGTCATCAGGCAATAGCGTGGGCAGTAAGGCGACACTTCACTTTTAGTATTTGCCGAATATCTTCCAGTTCCACCTCATAAGGTTTATAGACGCTGCTATTATCGGAGATAAGGCGCAGGCTCGAAAGTTCGTTGCCCTCGCGTATCTGCTGTATGCGTTTGGCCACGACGACATCGGTGACGATGACATAAACGTGGTTATCCCGTAGCGGCATTCCGCGTTCCATGGGTTCGCAGATGACCACATCCCCATTTGTAATCGTGGGCATCATACTATCGCCACTGATCTCAAAGCCCAGAAGTTGGCCGTCCAGCCCGGGGATCGAGAATTTCTGAAGGGAGTTAAGGAAATTCCGATCCTGATATTCCAAAGCATAACCGGCCAGGGCGCGTTCGGGCACCAGAGTTATGTTCTCCCGCCCGCCGCGTTGCTTTTCGTCGGCCGAACGAGCGGGAATCTCTCCTTCCACGGATATTCCATCCAGGAACATTTCATCGCCAAGCCCGAAGAGGAAGTTAGCGTCGACCCCGTAGTACTCAAATAATTTGTGCAGTTGATCCACGGTTATGTTGCGTTGCCCCTTGAGGATACTGTTGATAACGTGGTTATAGGTGCCCAGTTTTTTAGCAATATCAGATTTCCCCTTAATGAGGTTATGCTTTTCCAGCTCCTGAAACACCTTTCTAAATCTTTGATTTACAATATTATCTGAAAAATTACTCATTTTTAAATAAAATTGTTTTATAAAAATTTGCCAAAGACAAACTTTTTGTTTTAAATTTGTTTCAAAGGATAAGGCTTTCGCAACAATACTGTTCAAGCCTCTATACAAAGATACAAAAAGTTTCTCAAAATCTAAAGGCCATGAAAGTACCTCAACCGAATAATTATCACGGGCACGGCCAGCAAAGTAAACCGATGCGGCGGCCAGGCCAACTGCGGCGCAGCGGCGGCGGCATGCCGGATATCACCTTGCAGGATATTCTCCACTACCTGGCAGCGGGCCTGCTGAAGCTCTGGGTTGCTATAAAATACCAGTTTCACCGATTCACCGGTGGTGCGTTTCTCAACATCCGCCTTCCCTGGTATAAACTGGCTTTAGCCTGCCTGGCTTTTTTCATCTTAACCAAAAAGGACATACAGTTTTCCATAAACATGAAGGCGCCTCTATCCGGTTTCGTCAGTGAGCAGGGCGGAGCGGAGCAGATGAGCATGGTGCAGCCTGTCTCACTAAAGCGGGCCGGCTTTGCTGAACTGGATGATCAAAAGGCGCAGGCCTATATCCAGCGATTCGGAAAAGTCGCCAGGATGGAAATGGAGAAATTCGGAATCCCCGCCAGTATCAAAATGGCGCAAGCCCTGCTGGAAAGCCAGGCTGGCCAACAGCCTGATGCACTACAGCACAACAACCACTTCGGCCCTCTCCTGGCGGGCCGCCACTATGATAGCGCCTGGGAGAACTGGCGGGCACATAGCCTGCTACTTCAGGAAAGATACCCCGATTTGTTTAAGGCTGGCGCCAGTTATAAAAACTGGGCCAGAGCCCTGCAGCGCAGCGGATACTCCAGTAGCCAGGCTTATGACAAACAGCTCCTGGAATTGATCGAAAAATACCAGCTCTTTCAGCTGGATGAAGTATAGGCCGGCTCCGCAACAGAAGCTTCCGGCAATAATATTACTTTCCAAGTGGTTTTCTCATGATTATCAGATGGCCGCCCGCCAGGGCGGCCTTTTTTAATAGCAAACGGGTACTCCCGTATTTCACATACTTTGCACCGCCGCAGGGTAGGGCAAACTGCTATTGATTTTTTTGTTTCCTCCTTGACAAGAATAATATATTGTTTCCACCATTAATTTGGAAAATTCTGCGTTTACCTTAATATTTGGATACGCCTTCAAACTAACTCGAAAATCACCGAATATGAGACAAGTGTTAATGAATATCGGCATTGCCGTTTTCAGCAGTGTTTTTTCTTTCTTTTTGTTTGCCTGGTATTACCATCCCACACCTGCCTTGACCGAAACAACTTCGCCCGCCCGCCTGGTAAATGCTGAAGAAGCGCCCGTCAATATGCCGCCCCGCCATTGGGCAACCAGTCCGGATGCTGACTTTGTAACCACTTCCAAGAAAGTCACCGCCGCAGTGGTCAACATTAATACCCTTAGCGCCAGCGGCTACCGCGTGTCCGCAGGTTCTGGTGTGATCATATCCTCCGATGGCTACCTCATTACCAATCATCATGTTGTTGAAGACGGCTCCACCTATGAGATCACTTTCAGCGACAAACACAAAATGGAGGCCACTTTGGTCGGAACAGACCCTACTACCGACCTGGCCTTGTTGAAAGTACCAGCCCGCGACCTGCGCCCCTTGGAGTACGGCAATTCCGACGAGGTGGAAGTAGGCCAATGGGTACTGGCGGTAGGCAACCCATTTAACCTGTCTTCTACCGTTACAGCCGGAATTGTAAGCGCCAAGGCCCGCAACATCAACATCCTACGAAGCTCCTATTCCATAGAATCTTTTTTACAGACCGACGCCGTTGTTAACCCCGGCAATAGTGGTGGCGCGCTGGTTAATGAACAAGGAGAACTGATCGGTATCAATACCGCCATCATAAGCGAATCGGGCGGTTATGAAGGTTATTCCTTTGCCATTCCTTCCAATCTGGTGCGCAAGGTGATTCGCGATATCCGGGAATTCGGATCGGTACAGCGGGCCATTCTGGGGGTTGGTATTGCAGATGTTACGGATGAGATGGTGGTGGAACACTCCCTCCCGGCGATATCCGGAGTATATATCAGCAACGTAAGCCGGGGAAGCAGTGCAGCTGAAGCGGGGCTGCGCCAGGGCGATATCATCATTAGCATCAATGGCGTAAAGACTAATTCGGTTCCTGAATTACAAGAGCAAGTGGCCTTGTTCCGCCCTGGCGAACGCATCAGCCTGGAGTTTTTCCGGGAAGGGCAGCGGTTCCGCCGGGATAATGTCGTCCTGAAAGGTTTGAATGAACCGGCCTCCTCTGGCCAACGCTAAACTTTTTGAATAAAAGGCGCCTGTGATCAGGGCGCGAGGGCCTTGTAAATTACCGTATCTTCTTCTCCGTGCAGGGCGAAGGGATGGCCGGCCGGCACAAAAAAGGCCTGTCCCCGGGTAAAGGTGTCGCAGCCAACAGGGGTGACGGCTCCTTCCAGCACGAATAATATTTCAGGCCCTTCAGAAACGCGCGCCTGATAAAATTCACCGGCAGACAATGCAATCCTGTTGAGTTGAAAGTCCGGAGCAGGTGTATAGTAGGCCCACTCTGCTCGAGAGATGGGCTCACCTTTCAAAATGCGTGGCTCTACCGGGCGAAAGTCCAGGTGTTCTAACAGAACCGGAACATCGACATGTTTGGTGGTCAAGCCGCCACGGAAAACATTATCGGAATTGGCCATTAGCTCAACATTGACGCCTTCCAGATAAGCATGGGGGATGCCGGCGCCCTGATAGGCTCCCTGCCCGGGCATGACTCGCATCAGATTTAAAAGAAAGATAGAAAAGATCCCGCGGTCATAGCGCCCCCCCGGGAGGGCGTTCTGAACGAAAGCCCGGGCAGCCCAATATTCCGGCTGTTCCTTTTTCAGGCGGTTTGTTTCCGCCAAAAGGCGTAGCCGCTTATCCATTGGGTGCAGCAATTGATCTACTTCCGCCTGCGGCATTTCCATGATCGCCTTATAGAGCTCATAGATATTGCGGTGTGTAAAAAACTGTTGCAAAGGTTCAAATTCCGGCACTTCTTCCAAGACGCGCGCAACCTCACTTTCCCGACGGAAGCCGTGCAACAGCCAAAATTCGGTAATGGCCACCATCACTTCCGGCTTATGGTTGTCGTCTTTGAAATTTCGACGAGGCGCATCAAGTGGTATCCCTGCTTCATTTTCCTGTTGGAATCCGGCTTCAGCCTGTTTTTTATTGGGATGCGCCTGTATAGAGAGCATTTGCCTGACATCCAGCACCTTGAACAAATAGGGCAAGCGCGCACCAAATTGGCCCAACACCTTTTCCCCTAACCATTCTGGATGCCCCGACAACAATTGGCTCAGAGAAACCGGCTGGCCATTCTTGCGAACTACCGATGCTCCCCGGGGATGGGTACCCATCCAAAGTTCAGCATAGGGCTGTTGCTCCTTATTCTCCAGGCCAAGAAGCTGAGGGATGTAGTCATAACCGCCCCAATCGTAATGTTGAACGACCCCTTCCAGGGGAAATACTTGTTGCCAATTCACACAGATGTATTTGAACCGCCCGAAATTTCAGGTTTTTTGAAGAGAATTCAAAACTTTATGCTCTTGGTGTAAAGAAAGGGGAATTGTTGCCAGGATTAGCAGGGGAATCCTTGCGATCCTTGGCAACCTTTTTTGAAGCTTTTAATTGGCTATCCAGTTTCGCCCATTGCGCACCTCCCAAATAGCAAGCCCGTAAATAGCCAGGTATTCCAGGCTCACCACCCAAAGGTTCTCGTAATATTCCGGATAGCTGTAATTGATATAGGTAAGCCAGATAAGCCCCGACCAAAGGATGGGAAAACGAAAGCGGGACATCGTAGCCAGGGCTACAGGCAGGCTGGCATACCAGGGATGGACGGTTGGGCTCAATGCCAGATAAAGGCAAATGGCCAGCAACATTCTGCCGGGTAAGCTCTGCCAATCTTTCTGCATATCCTTAAAAGCCAGGTAAACAATACTCCCCAAAGTAACCAGTGCAAGCAGGGGCCCAATATAGGCAATAAGATTATACCCGCTTATCCTGTATCCCAGCCAACGCAGCAGGTAGTATATGCTGGCATTAAACTCAAACTGCTGGAAATAAAGCTGTAGGCTGCTGCCAAATCCTGCCAGAAAAGCTTCACCTAGTAAAGGGGCGAACAGCACCAACAATACAATTCCTGCGATGCTAAAATAGG
The DNA here is from genome assembly GCA_020636215.1 of Lewinellaceae bacterium. Taxonomy (GTDB): domain Bacteria; phylum Bacteroidota; class Bacteroidia; order Chitinophagales; family Saprospiraceae; genus JACJYE01. The sequence continues at coordinate 666,667 of JACJYG010000007.1, read as the reverse complement.
CTATGCTCTTTCGCCAACCCAACCGACGAATAAAAAAAGGGAAGAACAATAAGGGTAATAATTTGGAAGCTACAGCCAGAGCCATGGCCACCGCCGAAACCTGCCATCGCCCCCCTGACAACAACCATAGCCCCAATAACAGAAAAAAAATCATGGCCCCTTCAAAGTGGAGGTTGCCCATTACTTCAATCAGGATAAGCGGGTTGAGTGCGTACAACAAAGCGCCCTTTTCCGGCAAGCCCATCCGGCGTAGCAGGCAGGGTAGTAACGCGAGTGTCCCCCACTCAAAAATCAGCAAAACAAGCTTCATCACTATTGCAGCGCCCCAAATACTTTTGGGAAATATCCAGCAAGCCAAAGCAAATGTTGCTTGCGCCAGGGGGGGATACACTGTGAAATATTCCGGAGAGTTGAGCTTGTTGTATAAGTCGGGATTCAGGCCCGAGACCGTATTTGCCGCCTCCAGATAAAAAGCCGGTGTGTGGGCAAATGGATTAATGCCGCTGTTGATCAGTCGCCCGTCCCAAATAAAACGGTACACGTCATCCGACAACAAAGGCATAGCGGGGAGTAAGAGCAATCGGATTAAGGCTCCCAGCAAGAGGAAGAATAACAGGTTTCCGCGGCCATGCGCCTGCCGGTAAAGCAGCATGTACAATAAAAATGCAGGAACATACAAAGCCATCAGGACGGCAAAGTCACCCTGATGAGGCCAATAACCAATGGCCAGCACCAGCAGCATGAAGGCCGCGCCCAACGCCCAACGCCAAGCCCGGTTCTCCCCTATTATTAACCATTTTACAGGAAACACCACCTTTTTTCAGATCCGTTAGAAAACTAACAATCCCTGGAAAGCCCGAAGGCCGGTTCCAGGGATTGTTCCAACCCTCCGATAAGGCCTGGTTATTATTACTACCGCAGGCTCAGATGCCGGAGCGTAAAGAAAAAGATCGTTCCATACCCCAATGCCAGCATGAAATGAAAAATGAGGAACGTCGTATTCTGAATATAGAAGGCGCCGATAACGGCCCCGAGGAAATACAGGGCAAGCAGGCCTTCGAAAATGGTTGTCCAGGATATTGTCCGGCTCAGGTACTTGTGTTGCGTGAAGCTGTCGCGAATATTTTTAATATTGAACTTGGGCGTTCGTACGAAGGGCGTCTTTTTACCCATGTAACCTTCAATAACCGCTACCGTATTGTGCAAGGCCAGCCCCATCGACAAAGAGAGGAATAGGGGGAAAAGGCCTACAAAGCGGAGCAGCGATTTGTGGAATGGTTCGTCTTTGTGCACAGGCGCCTGCACATTAGCTACATAGTAGACCGCGATAATAGACAACAGGCCCGCCAGGAAATAGGCAAAGAAATTCTTACTAAAGCCCAGGTCAATGAGTTCCCCAAGCGAAAATAACAAGGGTACGCTGAAGACACCGGTGACAAAAACAAATACGAAGATCGTACTGGCCAGTAAGTGAACAGTGGCCTGTGTTTTTTGCCAAAGCGTCAGGTTGGAACGCCACACGGTGGGCAACATTTTCTTAGCAGTCTCTGCCCCGCCTTTCATCCATCGGAATTGCTGGGATTTAAAGCTGTTCATCTCTGCGGGCAGCTCTGCCGGAGAACCGATTTCTTCGAGGAATTTGATCTTCCACCCTTTTAGCTGAGCACGGATGCTGAGGTCGAAGTCTTCGGTAAGGGTATCCGCCTCCCAACCTCCGGCATCTTCGATGGTTTTCCGGCGCCAGACCCCAGCAGTGCCATTGAACTGCAGCATGTAATTGCCGGCCATCCGGCCCACCTGTTCAACGGTGAAGTGTACATTGAGTTGTAGGGCCTGCAGGCGCGTGATGAGGGAATAATCCTCATTGATATGTTCCCAGCGGGTCTGCACCACCCCAATAGAACTATCTTCAAAGTAAGGGATGGTCTTTTTCAGAAAATCAGGGTGTGGCAAAAAATCCGCGTCGAAAATGGCGATGAATTCACCTTGTGCGTACGGCATGGCATCCCGAAGGGCGCCAGCCTTGTAGCCCTGCCGTTTTTCGCGCTGGACCTGTTCAATATTCAGGCCTTTGGCTTTATATTCCTCCACCTTGCGGCGGGTGATAGCCACAGTCTCATCGGTTGAGTCATCCAGGATGTGGATCTCGAAGCGGTCACGCGGATAATCAAAGGCCGCAATACTGTCGATGAGGCGCTCCACCACGTACATCTCGTTGTAAATGGGAAGCTGCACCGTTACAAAAGGATACTGCTGCACCGCATCGTCTTCCTCCATCAGGCCGATCTCAGCATCTTCCTGGCCCATGCGGTTTCGTTTCTGGTTGAAAGCCCCCACTACTGCTTTGCTATGGGTGTAGCTAACGCCAGTGCCCTGAAAGGCCAGGCCAAGCGCCTTTTCTTCCTCCTCCCTGCGTTTTTGCTTTTTGTAATGGTACAAAAGGTTGAACTGCATCAAACAATACACGGTGATATATAAAAGGGCTACAGTGTAAACGCCCAGTACCGTGTAGGCAATCACAGATGTCATTGCAAAGGGTTTTGTTAATCCAGGTCTGAGTTATTTCAGGCCCGGTAAAGCAATTTAAAAATCGTCCACAATATTTTGTATCCGGCCAGTATCGTTCCCCGGGCCGTACCTGATACCTTAGACCGTCCGACCCGTATTCGGTAACGCACTGGAACCTCAATACAACGATATTTATTTTTTGCCGCTTTGACCTGCATCTCCACCGTCCACCCAAAATCCTTGTCCTGCATGTTCAAAGCCAATAACTTATCGAATTTAATTGCCCGGAAGGGCCCCAAATCCGTGAAATGGTAGTTATAGAATAGTCGGATGAGATTAGTTGCTAACCAGTTGCCAAATAATTGTTGGGGCATCATAGCCCCTCGTTCCCGCCTGCCTATCGTTCTCGATCCGATAACCAGGTCGTAGTTTTCTTCAATTAGGGGCTTTACTAGATCAGGCAGCTCTTCGGGATAGTCAGAGTAGTCCGCATCTAAGAAAACGACGATATCGGGCTTTTCGCTGGCTGGCTTTTGCAAAAGATATTCAATACCTTTCAAACAAGCACTACCATAGCCTTTCCGCTCCTGGTGCACGACTGTTGCACCTGCCGCTTGGGCTACCCGGGCTGTATTGTCCGTGCTGGCATTATTGCAAACGACCACTTCCCGAACCGCTTTCCATGGCATATCCATCAAGACGAGCCCAACCGACTTTTCTTCATTGAAGGCTGGAATAAGGACATCAATTACGGCATTCTCCAATTGGCCTAAGCTATTTTGCTTTGCAAAGGTAGAAGAAATATATACAACTTCCCCTCCCGCATTGAAACATTTAAGGCGCAGTGTGAGTAAATCTTATTCACTGATCCTTCCGAAAGCCGTCCACTTTGGCCTTTTTCGGAAATAACGCCATGAAGCCAGGCTATTCTGCGATTGTTTATCGTTAAGGCTTCCCTCCTTTATAGATAACAAGGTTACTCTCAGGAAGATTTCCCTGGAGTGCCGATGGATATTATTATTTTTAGCCCGCAAAATTCCCCGCCATAGGGGGCGTTGTAGTTGCGGCAGAAATTTAAAAACCAAATTCAAACAGCTTCTAAGGCAGAAAAAAAGAATATGAGATACGCTATACTCTGGATACTGGGCCTGCTGATGCTGATGTTTTCAGCTTGTGAGGAAGAAGACAATTTTATCACTGACGGAAGTTTCGAACTGGAGTTTTCGATTGATACACTACGATTTGATACTGTTTTTACCGAGTTGGGGTCCGCTACCCGTTCGTTCAAGGTATACAATCGCAACGACCGGCCAGTGCGCATCGGAAAAATAAGCCTGGCCGGCAACGAAGCCGGCCGATTCCGGATGAATGTGGACGGTATCCCCGGTGATGAAGTGGAGAATGTAGAAATATGGGCGAATGACAGCATTTATGTCTTTGTAGAGGTGACCATCGACCCGGACCAACCCCTGTCTGTCAGCCCTTTCGTCATTGAAGACCGGATCGTCTTCGAAACCCAGGATAAGCAGCAGCAGATACACCTGGAAGCCTGGGGGCAGAACGCCAACTACTTCCCCAGCCGTTTCAACCGTGGCGTCCCGGTGCTTCTGAGCTGCAACAACGGAACGCTGGTTTGGGATGACCCCAAGCCCTACGTCATATACGGCGTTATTCTGATTGACAGTTGCGCCCTGGAAGTAATGGCGGGCACACAGATATATGTCCATGGAGGTATCGCCCAAAACGACTTGTTCGGCATCTATAATGATGGCATTATTTACACGCTGCGAAATGGAAGTATTCGCCTGAAGGGAACCTCAGAGAACCCCATTATTGTGCAGGGGGACCGACTGGAAGAAAACTTCCTGGATGATCCCGGGCAGTGGCAGGGCATCATTCTTGGCAAAGGCAGCAAAGGCAACCTGATGGAATATACAACAGTGCGCAATTCCATTTTCTCAGTCTATGTTGATTCTCTTGCCGAACTGACAGCCCGAAATAGTCAATTCTATAATACCAACAGCAGCGCCCTGATCGGTTTTCACAGCAGTATTAACCTGGAGAATTGCCTGGTCTACAACAACCAATCCACCTCCATTCAATTGATCCAGGGTGGCAATTATAACTTCACCTACTGCACGGTAGCAAGTTATGGCGTCGACGCCTCCGCCATCAGCATGAGTAACTTTTTCTGTTACGATGATTTTCTCAGCTGCCAGATATTGCGGGATGCGCCCCTAAGCACCCGCTTCCGAAACTGCATCTTTTTCGGATCCCGCAATGACGAAGTCCAGCTTAGCGACCTTTACGGCGGGCAAAACGACGCCTTTTTTGACGTTCGCTTCGAAAACTGCATCGTTAAGGTGAAGAGCCTGCTTGAACAGCAAGATGGCTTGTATGCCAATTTCTTCGGAAAGGAATGCATCAACTGCATCAACGGCACTCGCGATGATGCGCTCTTCGCCGACCCCAATGAAGATGATTACCACCTCGATACGCTTTCTATTGCCGAGGGGAAAGCTTTGCTTATACCCGAAATCCCAATCGACCTGGAAGGAACCCAACGCGATGCAGCTATGCCCGATATTGGGTGCTACGAGTATAAGTAAGGTCGGAAGGTCTTTAGGTCTAAAGGTCGGAAGGTCTTTAGGTCGGAAGGTCTAAAGGTCGGAACGTCAGAAGGTCAGAAGGCCGGGAGCTCTAAAGGTCTTTAGGTCGGGAGGTCTAAAGGTCGGGAGGTCGGAACGTCAGAAGGTCAGAAGGTCTTTAGGTCGGAAGGTCGGGAGGACTAAAGGTCGGGAGGTCGGAAGGCCTATAGGTCGGAGTGCCTATAAGTCGTTAGGTCGTTAGGCCTATAGGCCGGAACGTCAGCGGGCCGAAGGGAGGAAGGGCCGCCGCTGTGCGGACTGTTGACCTGCCCCCAGGCTTACCCCCGGACGACCAAGCGTTGAATCAATACCCCCTTTTCCGTGAGCACCTGTATCAGATAAAGGCCAGGCGCCAGGCCCTGAACCGAGGCGTTCAGTTGCGGGCTGGCAGCTGAAAAGCAGCGCAACAGTTGGCCGTTGGCGCTATACAATCGGGCTTCCTGGATATTGGAAGGAGCACTTATTTGTACAGTATTTGTAGCCGGGTTGGGGGCAATTTGCAGCATCGAAAGGGAAGCATCCAATTCATGGGAGGCAGTTGTACAAGGAAGATCCATGATGCGGGCCCAAAGTTGGTTATCAAAAGAAGAAGAAGCAGGGCTTACGCCTCCGGCACTCTCCCCCTGGCGCACTACCACCAAACCCTCACTGGGAACGACATATATCTTCTGGTCATTTTTACCTAAAGCCGCAATAAGATCTGCCGGAGCCTCCGGAATAAGGCTGCCGGGGAAAACAAATTGAAGGCCTGGCAACAGATAGGACGACTTCCCATTGAGCCACCAAAGGTATCCGTAGGAAGGGTTCATAGCCTGAGAACTATTGGCCATAGCATTGAAATAGGTGGTATCAGAAAGAATGATGTCGCCATTCCAGGCGCCCCGGGCCAGGGTGAAGAGGCCGAAACGAGCCATATCCCGTGCCGTACTGTAGTATATGTAATCAAACCAAAAGCCTTTCATACCGATGCGGTTGCCCAGGCGAAGGCGGGTGTATATGTTCTTGTTCTGGCCGGTTGCCGTTTCCATGACATCCTGAACGATGCGGTAGGCCGAGTTGTGGTAAGCCCAGCGCGTGCCGGCATCGGCCAGATATTGGAAACATTCAGGGTCGAAGCAATTATCGGCCGACCCAGGCGGCTCCAGGCTGTCGTCCAGTCCGGTGGACATGGATATTTGATGGCGTATCCGGATCAGTGCTTCCTTCTCGGGCGGACAGGCCGTCCAGCCGGCGCCCAGATAATTGCTGGTGGGCTCTTCAATATCCAGATAGCCATCTTCCTGAGCCAGGCCGATCATAACGCCCATGAGGCTCTTGCCGGCAGAGGCCCAATACCAGGCCGAGTCCTGCGTATAAGCCCCATAATATTGCTCCACAACGATACGGCCATCCTTCAAAATGAGGAATGCCTTGGTGTTTTTCGCTTCGACAAATTGCAGCAGGCTATCCAATTTTTCGCTACACCACCCCAATTCCTCCGGGGAAAGCGTTTCCCAATCCGAACCATTTAAAGGCGGGAAATACAATTGCTGTGCAGAAGCACCCAAAAACCCTAAAGTGAATAATATTGTCAAAAAAGCTTTCATAAATATTTTTTTCCATAAACGATAATATAGCCCGCCTCCCTACCCCGGGCTGGGCTGAAATTTTCACCACCATAGACCAAAAGAAAGGGCAATAGTTTAAAGGAGGGCAATAAAATAGCAGGAGGCTGCGCTCCGAAAGGAAGGCAGCCTCCTGTATTTAATAGAACGATAGCGCTAAAGACGCCTTATTTCGTCTTCATACCAGACCATTCTTCGATGGACTTCTTGTTCATGCGCACGTACTCTTCGTTACCGGCCTTTTCCGCCAGTTCCATAGACTGCTTGGCAGCCTTGATGGCTTCCTCCTTCTTACCGGCATCGGCATAGATGAGGGCTTTGCGGCGCACCTGCCAGTAGCGGGGCTCGTTACCGGAAGTAGCTTTGTCAATCCACTCCATGGCTTGCTTGAGGTCTTTGCCCGAATCATGGTAGTAAACAGCGGCGTTGTAGTAGTCATTCTCGCTGGGGCCAGCCATCACCTGCTTGATAGAGGCCATCACCTGCTCGTCGGTATTGACTACCAAAGGAAGGCTCACCATTGTCTTCGCCCAATAGAACTGAATGTCCGCACCATTGGCCGTAACATCATTGATGAGGAAAAGCATGGTTTCTACATTGTAGTCCCAGGTTTGGGCCTTAGCCACAACCGTAGCAGCGGGGTCCTTATCAACATAGCTGCCCCAGTTGCCGCTTTCATAAGGGTAAAACATAAACTTCCACTCCGTAGCGCCAGGCATAGCCAGCACTGCGTAGTCACCGGCTTTCATATCCTGGCCGCCTAATTTTACATCTTTGCTGAAAGAGAACTTCGTAGCGGCGTTAGCGCCGAGGCGCCAGGGCTTACCGTAAGGCACCAGGCCGTCTGCGGCAAAAATAGTACGGCCTTTCACACTGGGCCGGGAATATACGATAGTTACGTCTGTCAGGCCAACCGTTTGCTTTAATTCGGCGCCAGGGCTTGGGGCGGGGGTGCTAATCTGCCCGTTGAGGTTCAGCGCAAAGAAAGAAAGGAGGAACAGCGCGCTGAGATGGAATAATACTTTTTTCATAAACTTGGTTTTGATTTTATAATTGGCAATTTTCGCCGCTAAATTAATGCTTTTAAACTGCTTGCTCCTTTCTTCTTGCTTTTTTTCACATTTCCTTAAGATATTTGGACAATTGAGGCGTCTGGTAAGCATCCCGCTGAGTTGGATGAAAATAGGCCAATGCTGCTGTGCGAAGTGGACTAAATCCTACTGGCCGCCAACCAGGCTGGGGCCATTCGGGTTTTTCCTGGCCTTATAAGAGCAGCCTGCATCCAACTATATTGAGGGAAAGGAGTTTACTGTATTATGGAATATCTGAAGAATAGCCGCCTACCTCTTATCCGTCCGGATTGGCAGGGTAACCCACATGACGGAAAACGCTTCCACTATATGGAGGAGCCTTTTTATCCCTCCTTTCGCAAACTCCTAAAATGGCAATTGAGCCCCAACCCACAACGGGCAGCAAAAAAAGAGGATGACTGGGCTCCGCAACTGGCAGTACAGCAGGATTACCTGGAGGACAAATCCAGAGACGGCATTGTTTGGCTGGGCCACGCCACTTTCCTGATACAACTCAACGGCGTTCGCCTTATTACCGACCCTATTTTCAACGGATTGCCTTTTCTCAAAAGAAGAGTCGCCCTACCCTTCCCTCTTGACCAGTTAAAGGACATCGACTACATATTGTTGTCTCACGACCACCGCGACCATTGCGATAAGCGCAGCTTGCAGGATTTGTTGAAAACCAACCGCCCCCGGAAAATACTTGCGCCATTGAAGTTGTCGAAAGTTATCAGCCCCTGGGTGGGCAATGTGCCTGTTGAGGAAGCCGCCTGGTATCAGGTTTTCCATACTGAAGGAGCCGAGATCACTTTCCTGCCTTCCCGTCATTGGTGCCGCCGCGGCCTGTTCGACTTCAATCGGGTGTTGTGGGGCAGTTTTATGATCCGAAGCGGGGAAAAGAAAATATACTTCGGTGCAGACAGTGGCATGGGCAGTCATTTTGAGGAGATCGGGCAGTTATTTCCCGGTATTCAGTATGCCATGATCGGTATAGGGGCTTACAAACCGGATTACATGATGCAGGAGATCCACACTAACCCTCAGGAAGCAATGGAGGCCTTCCGGCATCTTGGCTCTGAAAACCTCATCCCGATGCATTACGGCACTTATGACCTTTCGGATGAACCGGCCAGCGAGCCTTACCGGCTCATTCAGGAATATTTTCGGAATGCCGGCCAATCAGACCAGCTTACACTGCCCGCCATCGGAGAATTCATCACGCTTTAAGCACCTAAACGCTTGTAATGGAACAGGCTCCTGTTCGCCTGGATAGGGTTATCCCTGTAATTATGTAACTTCGCACGCACCAAATGAGGAATCAATGATCATGAAATCAGCCGTTGTTTTTTGCGGAGCCAACACTGGTTCCAATCCAATTTACAGTGATGCCGCCGCTGAAATGGGCCGCCTACTCGTTCAGCGCAACATTCAAATCGTCTATGGCGCCGGCAAAGTAGGCCTCATGGGGGTCCTGGCCAATTCCGCCCTGGAGGCTGGTGGGGAAGTAATAGGGGTAATCCCCTTTTTCCTTCGCAAAAAGGAAGTCTGCCATGAGGCGCTCTCCAAACTTTATGTTGTGGACAGCATGCACGAACGCAAGATTAAAATGGCGCAGCTCTCGGATGCCGTCATTGTACTTCCTGGTGGCTACGGCACAATGGACGAGGTTTTCGAAATGCTGACCCTTGCCCAACTCGGGCAGGGCGCCCATCCCATCGGATTCCTCAATATCAACGGCTTTTTCAACCCCCTTATCCAGCAGCTGGAATTGATGGTTGCCGAGGGCTTCCTCAAACCCACCCATCGGAAATTGGCGCTGGTCGCCCAAACCATACCCGAATTGCTAGATAAACTGGAACAGTACGAAACCCCTTCCCGCGAAGGGAAGTGGATCAAATTATAAGCGACGGGGAGCCCCTTTTCTTTTTCCTTTTTGAGCACTTAGAACCTTAGCGCGCTAATGGAGTTATATTTATAAATTCCGAAACTATGCCCCGCATTTTTTTTGCCATGATGACAATCAGCCTTTTCAGCCTTTTCAGTTGCAGTCGTCAGCCATTAGCCACGGCCGCTGAAGTAAACCTCAGCCGCTACGCTGGCAAGTGGTACGAAATCGCTTCTTTCCCCATAAGCCCGCAACGGGGCTGCCAATGCACTACCGCGGAATACACCCCGACGGAGAAAGGCTATGTTGAAGTGTACAACCGCTGCACTAAAAACGGGAAGCTGAGCAGTATCAAGGGTAAGGCATTCCCGGTAAAAGGCAGCAATAACAGCAAGCTTAAGGTACAATTCTTCTGGCCCTTCCGCGCTAAATACTGGATCATCGAACTGGCGGACGACTACAGCTATGCCGTCGTAGGGCACCCCAACCGGAAATATCTCTGGATACTGAGCCGAACCCCTACCCTGCCGGAAGCCACCCTCCGGCCCCTGCTTGAAAAACTGCAACAGAAAGGCTTTGACACCAGCCAATTGCAGTATACCGTTCAGCAAGGATGTTAGCTATCGCTTTTCCACGGCTGGTTTCCTGATAACAAGCTACCCACCGGCAACCCCCAAAATAATTATTGGCAAAAGAGGCCGAAAATCCGTAATTTCGCACCTCGAATTTTTCACATAACAAACCAGAAATCAATGCAATCTGTAGATCAACAGCTAAAGTACAAGGTCAAAGATATCAACCTGGCAGACTGGGGCCGAAAAGAAATCGAACTAGCCGAAGCAGAAATGCCGGGCCTGATGGCGCTGCGCGAGAAGTACGGCAAAGACAAACCACTTAAAGGCGCCCGCATCGCCGGCTGCCTTCACATGACCATTCAGACCGCGGTGCTGATTGAAACCCTTGTGGAGCTGGGCGCCCAGGTGAGCTGGTCTTCCTGTAATATTTTTTCTACTCAGGATCACGCCGCCGCCGCTATAGCCGCCGCCGGTATACCCGTCTTCGCCTGGAAAGGCCAAACCGAAGAAGAATTCTGGTGGTGCATCGAACAAACCCTGCATGCCTTTGAGGGCGACGAACCGCTGAATATGATCCTCGACGATGGCGGCGACCTGACCAACATCGTCCTGGACAAACACACCGAACTCATTGCCGGCATCCGCGGGCTGAGCGAAGAGACTACTACCGGCGTACACCGCCTCTATGAGCGGATGCTTAAAGGCACCCTGCCCATGCCGGCCATCAACGTGAACGATTCCGTGACCAAGTCTAAGTTCGACAACAAGTACGGCTGTAAGGAATCCGCCGTAGATGCGATTCGCCGCGCTACCGATATCATGATGGCTGGCAAGGTGGCTATCGTGGCCGGTTATGGCGATGTTGGCAAGGGCACTGCCGCTTCCCTGCGTGGCGCCGGCTGCCGGGTTATCGTCACTGAGATCGACCCCATTTGCGCCCTGCAGGCCGCTATGGACGGCTACGAGGTGAAACGCATGGAAAATGCAGTACCCCGCGCTGATATCATCATCACGGCTACCGGCAATTGCAACATCATCCGGGAAAAGCACTTCAAGATGATGAAAGATAAAACCATCGTCTGTAACATCGGCCACTTTGACAATGAGATCGATGTCGCTTACCTGAATCGCAACCACGGCCATTCCAAAGTGACCATCAAACCACAGGTAGATAAGTATACCATCGATGGCAAGGACATCCTCCTTTTGGCGGAAGGCCGGCTGGTGAACCTGGGCTGCGCTACAGGGCACCCCTCCTTCGTGATGTCGAACTCCTTCACCAACCAGGTGCTGGCTCAGATCGAACTGTGGACCAAACACGACGAATACGAAAATAAGGTCTATACGCTCCCCAAACAACTGGATGAGGAAGTAGCCCGACTCCACCTGGCCAAGATCGGCGTGGAACTGGAAAGCCTGACTAAGGAACAAGCGGAGTATATCGGCGTACCAGAAGAAGGCCCCTACAAGCCGGAATATTACCGGTACTAGGTTAACTGTGGCTTTCCGTCCTGAACCTGGCCCAGTAAGCCAAGAGCCGGAACGTCGGTCGCCATATCCAATGAGAAAGCCTCTGTAGTACTGCTACGGAGGCTTTCTCGTTTAGGGAACTCAAAAAACGAGTATTACCCTTATCTATTGGCTTTTACAAAGCGTTTGGTAACGACTGCTTCGCCGGTATTCACCGTGATCAGGTACATACCGGTGGCCAATTGCATTGCATCAAGCGGCAAACGGACGGTATTGCCATCAGCCTGATGAACCCCACGGTAATACTGCCGGCCTTCCATGCTCAGGATCGCAATCTCTACTTCCTGGACATCGCTCTGTTCAAAGGTAACCGTCAGTTCGTCCACCACGGGGTTGGGGAAAATAGCAAACTTAGGCACTTCCTGTGCAAAAGGCTGTTGCGATAAACCCACCACTGGCAGGCCTTGCTTGCCCAGTATGCCTTCCACTTCGTCTGTGCCGTCAACGGTAAGCGGCGAAATGGTATTGCCTATATACACATTATCGAAATCCCCCAGCGTGATAGCGCCATTGGCAAAGCTGGAAACCGCCATGCCGGCCAAAACGCAATTGCTCATGGGCGTGTATTGGGCAAAAACCAGTTGCCAACTGCCCGGTGTTCCGGAATAAGAAGCATAATAGAGGAAATACGAGCCCTGTCGGGTAATGCGCAAATAATCCAAGCCAAAAGTGGACGGGAGCGGTGCAAGGCCGATCGGCCCGCCTGGGGTAACGCGGTAAACGGCCCGCTTAACCCCATCCGGGAAGCGGATTATAGACGCCATCCTGGCGCCAGGGGCCGTCGATTCCCGCATCATGACACCAGCATAGCCATTACCGGGCAATACACTGGCTATATGCGCCCTGACTTCTCCATCACCACACAAGGCCTTGTTGACAAAAGTGAGGTAATCGGCAGTCGGCGTACCACCAAAATAATAGCAGGTGGAAGAAATAGAGAAGGATCCCGTCATACCGTCATAATCAGCAGTAGCCAGGCCGCCGCAGCCGAGTACATCCACCGAGAAACCCGGAGGCAGTGTGCAGAATACATTTACCCCGGAGTTGGAAAAACCTGGCGTGATGCACTGCTGGCTAAAATCCACATTGTTCTGATCCGTATCATTGCCATCCGGAAAACGGCCGATGCCTACACTCGGAGCCGTTGAGTCGAACAGGCCATCACCAGAACCTTCGGTATAACCCGGCACGGAACCTTCATAACTCACCGCGTCGGCCACGATGCCGCCGATGTTGTATATCAACGCTACTGCATCCGGAGAACCGTTCTGGATACCGTTCGTGGAAGGAAGGATCTCCAAGTCGCAGTTGGGCACCGTACTCATATTGCCGCAGACGACGAAGTAATCCCCTGGCATCAACACAACCGGTAATGTATGAGAAAAATATACGCTGCCCGTAGCACCATTAATATAATACAAGGTATAATAACCCAGGTCGATCGGCGTATTGCAGGGATTGTACAATTCCACAAATTCCCGGTCATCGGCGCCCGGGTTGTCATAGTCAATCTCATTGATCACCGGCGTGCAGGCCGGAAGGGAACAGGGGGGCGGGGCGGTCCCTACCGTAGCAGTAAAGGTACAGGCAGGAACAGCCGTAAAGCGGGCCGTAGCGACTACCGGCTGTCCGTCGGCCGACAATGGAATGCTCAGGAACTGGAACTGGGTTCCCAGCCCTACCACGGAAGTGGAATAAGTCTGGCCATTTACCTCGAGCTCGATATTCCCGGTGGTTGGCGGGTTGGTGAATTGAATCGTGAAATCGGCGATAAAGGTATCGTCGTTCGGGTCCTCCGTATTCTGGTCCCAGCAGGGCAGGAAGTGCGCAGTCAGCGAACTGATATTGCAGCCCGTTATGGCTTCGAAGACGACGTCATCGACGAAGATATTTTCATCGCTGGAATTGACATCAACGGCAATCGAAAGGATAAGGTTGGCGGGGTTCAAACCACTGGAAGCCAGGACCGCATCCAGGTCTACGGTTAGCGATTTCCAGGATGCCGGATTGGCCTCCCCTACCTCCGCGTTGGCCTCCAGTTCGGTTGCGCCATAGCCCAACACGACAATACCCAAGCCGCCATTACTGAGGGAAATAGTGAAAGCATCGTCTGATTCATAGCCAGTGTCATTGATCCAGTAATTTAATCGCAACTGCCGATTGGTGAATCCCGTCACATCGACGGCCTCGAAGTTGAGGACCACGGCTCCATCTGTATCGTTGAATTCAAAATTCTGTTCTATACCCGCCGTCACCAGCACTCCGCTGGCGGATACATCCGGGGAGCTGGCGCCTGAAAAACTGTTAACACCAATAAAATCACTAGCATCTCCGGTTGAAGTTACCGGCCCCAGGCTTACACCCCGTGTGTCATACCAGGTGGAAGCGAAATCCAGCCCAGGCCCGCCGATATTGCGGGAACCGGTATTGGTCAATTGAACCCCGCTGGGAAGCTGGTCTGTTGTAAAAGCCCCGGCAGATAGACTATTGAAATCCTGCTGGGCAATGATTTGGGCAGATAGCCCCCCTGCCCACACCGATAGTACCATCGTTATTAGGATCGTAGTTAAGTACCTCATATTTTTAAGTTTTTTGGTTAAGTCGAGACCATATTGCAGAGGGAGGCTTCCGGAAATTTTCCGGGCCTAAAAAAATCATGGTCCAATTGGGCAGGTCGATCAGGTGGGCGGATAAAGGAAACTATTGAAATAGCACTTCCCTTAATCCAATTAATGGAGAGCATTGGGCTTGCCTTGTACAATATAACCTGTTTTTGGGAAAGAAAACAGACCGAAAGGCCTAAAATTGAGCATTATAAAAAAACAGCGGGCTGCCGGAAAAGCCGACAGCCCGCAAGGAGTAGTATTCTACTCTTTGATATGCTTGGGAAGCATTATTGTCCTTACTAATTGGCCTTCATAAATCGTTCGGTCACCACTGCGTCGCCAGTCTTGACTGTGATGATGTACATACCGGCGGCCATTTGCAGGCCGTCGAGCGGCAGGCGTACCGTATTGCCGTCCGCCTGGTGTATCCCGCGGTACAATTGCTTGCCTTCAAGGCTGAGGATCGTGATCTCTGCCTCCTGTACGTTACGCTGTTCAAAAGCAACCGTCAGCTCGTTCACGACCGGGTTGGGGTAGATGGCGAAGCTGAGCGCCTCCTGAGCGGAAGGCAGTTGCGGCAGGCTTCCCACCTGGACCACTCCCTGCTTACCCTGAATGCCTGCTATGGTGTTTGATTCCTCAATAGTCAGCGGCAAGACGTTATTTCCGATAAATACGTTATCGAAATCCGCCAGTGTGATCGCGCCATTGGTAAAGCTGGAAACAGCCATACCGGCCCGAATGCACTCGCTCATGGGCGTGTACTGGGCAAAGACAAGATTCCAGGTACCTGGCGCCCCAGAATAGGAAGCATAATAGAGGAAATACTGGCCCTGCCGGGTAATGCGCAGATAATCCAGTCCCTGCGTAGAGGGAAGCGGTGCAATGCCGTAAGGCCCACCCGGAGTAACGCGGTAAACCACCCGCTTGGTCCCATCCGCAAAGCGGATAAAGGAAGCCATTCTTGCGCCGGGGGCAGCCGATTCGCGCATCATGATACCAGCATAACCAATGTTCGGCAAGACACTGGCAACGTGCGCTGTCACTTCTCCGTTGCCGCACAACTCCCGGCTGACGAAGGTCAGGTAATCTGATGTGGGCGCCCCACCAAAGTAATTACAGGTCGAAGAGATCGAGAAGGTTCCCGTCTGTGCTTCATACTCGGCAGTGGCCAGGCCGTTACAACCGATCACATCCACCGAGTAACCATCTGGTAACGAGCAGAATTCATTGGCGCCCGAGTTGGGTTCACCCGGCGTAATACACTGCTGGGTAAAATCCACATTGTTCTGATTGGTATTCGCGCCATCCGGGAAGCGGCCGATGCCCAAGCCGGGCACGCCAATATCTTCCAGTCCGGTGCCGGAACCTTGGGTATACCCCGGCACGGAGCCTTCATAGCTCACTGCATCGGCAACTACTCCATTGATGAGCAGGGCAACTGCATCCGGCGAACCGTTCTGGATGAGGTTGGTGGTGGGAGATATCTGGAAATCGCAGTTGGGCACGGTGGCCATGCTGCCACAGATCACAAAGAAATCGCCCGGCATCAGCATCACGGCGGGCAGCGTTTGTGTCACATAAGGAGCGCCCGTAGCGCCGTTGACCAATACGAGCTGATAATCGCCCAGGTTGATCGGTGCGTCGCAGGGGTTGTATAATTCGACAAATTCGCGATCGTCGGTGCCGGGGTTGTCATAGTCTATTTCGTTGATGACCGGCGTGCAGTCTGGCAAAGAGCAGGGCTGGAGTGCTATGCCAGCGACAGGGTTGGTATTAGTACAGGATGGCTCATCCGAAAAAGTAGCAGTCAGGGAAACCGGCAGGCCATCGGCAGTTGTCGCCATAGCCCTCGCATAATTGGAATAAGTGCCATCAATAACGAAGGGGCTGCCCGTCAGGTCAGCTACAGGAACGACAACCTCCCCAGAATATGGGAATAAAATATCCCCGGTGATCACCAAATTCCCTCCAGCCGGTTGGCCCTGATATTCGACAACGATATTGGCTGCAAAAAAATCGTCTTCCGGAATCGGAGAGTCATTATCGTTGCAGCCCAAAATATCGGTCAAATAGATATTGGTGATCAGGCAGATCGGCTCCGCCGGGGCGCAGGCGCTGGTGTGCGCGCCGATGCCATCAAAGGTATTGTTGGCGAAGCCATCCCATTCCACACTGGGGTCGAAGGCGTTACTGCCGTTGGGGTCGCCCATGCTGACGGAAGCCTTGCGGCGGATGGTGTTGTCGGCCGTGCTCGTCAGGCCGGAACCCCATTCGGTGCCGGGGTCAAACCCGATCTGGCCGATTACATCGATGGACACTCCATCCTTGGAGAGTTCCACCGCATCATCGCCGTTGTACCAGCCCGCTCCATTCGTTTGATCCGCCTGTGCCAACAGTAGAGGATCGGAAGAGCTCTGACAAACCACATAGACATCATAAGGGGCTACGGACCCGGTAAGGTTAATGGTTACGCTGGCTGAAGTACTGCCATTGGAGTAGAACTTCAAGGCATAAGCGCCGGCAGCCAGGTTAACGGTATTGCCGGTGGGGTTGTATATCTCGATGCACTTGTTGTTGCTGGAGCCTTCTACATATTCGGAGATGAAGAGCTCGGTGCAGGTTTGCATTCCTGTGATGCAGATGTTATCAAAAGCGTACGCTTCGGTGCCGCCGTCAGCCAAGGCCGTAAGGCGAATCCGCACTACATTGCCTGAAGTGGGAATAGCCGCCACAATTGTCTGGAAATTGCTGCCCAGCTTAACACCATTGGCCAGCATGGGGTCATCCAGAACCACCGGTGTGCCGCTTTCCATGGTATAGGACTGTGTGTCATTTTCATCCACCGAGCCGGTGATCAGCGTCTGGAAAGGCGCGCCATCGATACTGTATTCAAAGAAGAAGCCATCGCTATTGGCTTCGAAATCTCCCATAGCAGCTATTTCCACGCTCAGCGCCAGGTTGGAAGCATTGGATACATCGAAGATCCATTCGGCGCTCGCCATGGCGGTAGGGTTGGCGCCATTGTCAATATCCGATGCGCCCAGGAAGCTGCCGTTGGCATACGAACAGGTTATGAAGCCCTGGGTATCGCCAGGGAAAGGGCTCCCGCCCCGGCAGGAGGCGTCAGAAGAATCATCGGCAAGGGCAAACGGCAGGCCGGAGGCGATATTGGCGCCGGCGGCGTTGGTTACCCCAAACCAGTCGCCACCTGTCCATCCGGAGGCGTCCGTATAGTTTTCACTGATCAGATTCAGGTCATTGCCATCGAAATTCTGCTTGGCAATGACCGGGTTTTGGGCCTGCATACTGGCGCCCAAAGCCAGGAAACAGGCGAATGATAATAAAATGGAAAAGTGTCTCATGCGCTATTAGCGTTTTAGTTTAGGAAATAGTCAAGATGTTGTCTTTTTATGGAGGCAGCCGGCTTAAAGGGGGCAGGCAGGCTGGTAAACCAACAGCAATCCCCAAATGCACAGGGGGGGCTTGCGCGATTAGGCATCACCTACAATGAAACTCTTCAGGGGGGGTAAAATGCGAAATGAAACGAGCCTCTCAAAGCTCTATTTGGAAAGTCATCTTATTTATTTTGTAAATATAACTGGTTTGTGGGAAAGAAAGGAGGCCGCAGCGAAGAAATTTCAGAAGGCCCTGTTTTTTAATATTCAATTAACTTTGATAAAGATTAGGGAAAGAGCCCCTTGCTAACTTGTCAATTGTTTGTACGGAAGGGAGCCAAAAAAGTTCTATACTTTTGCCAAAAAAAATATGCAATCTGTTTTCCATACCTACCTGGAGCTTGGGTTTACTCACATTGCCGACCTGAAAGGGTATGACCATATCCTGTTTATCGTAGCGCTGTGCGCCATTTATCGCCTTCAGCAGTGGCGCAAGGTGGCGCTACTGGTCACGGCTTTCACGGTAGGGCACTCCCTCACGCTGGCGCTGGCTGCATTGAATATTATACCTATCAACACTGCCTGGGTGGAGTTCCTCATCCCCTTGACCATTATGGCGACAGCTTTGTACAACGTTCTGATACACCGGGAAGAAGCCCAACTGGCTACGCTGAGCCCGAAACTGGAGTTCAACTATTTGCTTGCCCTGATCTTCGGCCTGATTCACGGCATGGGCTTCTCCAATTTTTTCCGATCCATGTTGTTACCGGGAGAAGAAGGACAATTGGTTACCCAGTTGCTGGCGTTTAACATAGGCGTTGAACTGGGGCAGTTGGCCATCGTAGGCGGCGTTTTGAGCCTGGCCTTTGTCATGCTGTACTGGCTGAACACCAAACAACGGGAATGGAACCTGTTTATCTCCGGCGCTGCCTTTGGCCTGGCCCTGGTGATGGCGCTGGAACGGGTGCCGTGAAATGCGAGAATGGGAGAATGCGGGAATGCAGGAATGCGAGAATGCGGGAATGCAGGAATGAGGGAATGAGGGAATGCGGGAATGCAGGAATGCGAGAATGCAGGAATGCGAGAATGCAGGAATGCGAGAATGAAGGAATGCGAGAATGCGGGAATGTGTAAATAAAAAAATGCCATGAAAAGAATACTGATTATTTCCTCTCTGCTGGCGGGGCTATTGGCTCCGGGTAATGTGGCTTCTTCAGAAGCGACAGAATACCATGCCTTTCACATCAGCAAGTGTCTGATTGATTATAATGAAGCCGAGCAGGCCCTGCAGATCAGCATGCACCTCTTTCTCGATGACCTCGAAGAAGCGCTGCGGCGGCAGGGCGCCGACAAGCTGTTCCTCTGTACGCCAAAGGAAACCAGCGATGCCGAGGCCCATTTAGTGGCCTATCTGAAGCAGCACTTCCGCCTGCGCGTCAATGGCAAGGAGCGGGCTTTTACCTTCATCGGCAAAGAAACTTCGGAGGACCTGGCGGCGGTTTGGTGTTACCTGGAAGTTCCGGGAGTGCAAAGCCTTCAAGAACTCGAAGTGGCCAACGATCTTTTGATGGAGGCATACGAGGATCAGAAAAACGTCGTCAGTATCAACGGGCCGGGGCATAAGCAGGGAATGTTGTTATTGCAGAAAGGCAACTCTTCTAAAAAAGCCTCTTTCTGAGGGCCCGCCTGGCAGCGCCTCAGAAGCCATATAGCATAGGGATTAAAAAAGTAGCGATCAGCCAAAATAAAAGGTTTAGCATGGCGCCTACTTTAAAAAAATCGGAGAAGCGGTAATTGCCGGCGCTGTATACCATCGTATTGGTTTGGTAGCCGATGGGTGTCATGAAAGAGCAGGAGGCAGCCAACGTGACGGCTACCAGAAATGGCGTTGGGCTGAGTTCCAGGTGAGCGGCAGTAGCAATGGCGATGGGCGCCAGCAGCGCCGCAGTAGCATTATTCGACATTACTTCGGTCAGCAAAGAGGTCAGCAGATACAAGCCGGACAGTATGGCCACCGGGCCCCAGGCCCCGAGCCGGCCGATCAGGGAATCCGCGATCATCAGGTCAAGCCCCGAATTTTTCATCGCTTCCCCCAGGCTGAGCGAACCGGCCAATAGAAAAATAATTTTCCAGTTGATTGCCTGGTACACTTCCTTCATCGATAGGTGGCCGAAAAGCACCAACGCCAAAACCCCGCTGATAGCCCCCATCATAATCGGTAGAACCTCCATCGTAGCCAGCAATATGAGGAGGAGCATAACACCGGCCACCAACAGGAACTGGCGCATGTTGAAGTCGGTAAGCGCTTCTTCGGAAAGCAGTACAAAAGGCGCATTCCGATCCGATTGTTGGCGCTTCAACTCCTTGACATAATGGGATTTCACCTCCGCAAGAATGATATCGCCGGCCCGCAGGGGCACACTGTAGAGGTGTTCGTGCAGCACTTCATCGCGATGCCGGATAGCCAGGGGAATACCCCGGTACTTGCGCCGGAAGTCCAGGCTCCGCATGTTTTGGTTTTCGAATGAGGATCCCGTCATCACGACCAACTCCACCAGCGCCGTATTTTTTTCGCCCAAGGAATTTCCCCCAACCCTCAACCTGGCATCATCCACGATCTTGACGCGTTCTTTGAGCGCTTTCACTTTATCCACATTGCATCGAATCTTGAGGACATCGCCAGCCTGAAGGATAAAATCGCCCGGCGGCAGAGTGAATCGATCTCCCCGGCGAATCAACTCGATAATGTCCATTTCCAGCTCTTTCACCAGGGAAGAATCCATGATCTTGACGCCATCCAGTTCCGTGCCATCCAGCAGCTCTATTTCTGTGAGATAGTCATGGAGGCCAAAACGCTCGGCCACTTCCGCGATTTTATCCTGCCGGGGCAACAACCGAATGCCGAGAAAGTACATATATAGTATCCCGGCCAAAAAAAGGACGATGCCTACCGGCGTCAGGAGAAACATGGAAAAACCGCCGAGCCCGCTTTTTTCTGCAATCCCACTGACCAGAATATTGGTTGAGGTGCCGATGAGGGTGCACATCCCTCCCATGATGGAGGCATAGGAAAGTGGAATCAGCATCTTGGCCGGGGGCTGCCCGGATGCGTAGGATATCTGAATAACCACGGGGATGAAAACCGCCACCACCGGCGTATTGTTGATCAGGGCTGAGATGGCGGCAATCAGCACCATCATCATCACGATGCCCCGGTTGTAGTTTTTTCTGAATATTTTGGAGAGGCGATGGGCTAAAGCCTGTAGCGCTCCTGTCTTCAGCAGAGCGGCACTTAGGACAAACATAAATGCTACAGTGATAGTAGCATTATTGCTGAAGCCGGCTACCCCTTGCTGAGGCGTGATAACCCCCGTGAGCACCAGCCCCACCATGATGAGCATCGCTACCAGGTCGACGGAAAAAAACTCCGTGGCAAACAGTATCAGAGCCAGAACGATCAGCCCTAAAGTAATCGCCGCATCTACTCCCATTTTATCTTTGGCTTATACCATAAATGAAATGGCGCCTGGTTCCAGATGGCGCATAGCGCTGCGCCCTTGCATCCCCAAAGCTGCTGCAAAGAAGCAATTTTACCAAGAATCCCCTATTAATTCGATAGGATTTTTTTTTAACGCCCAGATGCTCAACCCCAGAAAGGCTTCGTCCGTTTACTTATCAAATGCAACACATGTACCGCTTTCTAAAAATGCTATTTATTCTCCCTATTCGCTTCTACCAAATGGCCATCTCTCCCATGCTGGGGCCGACCTGTCGTTTTCAGCCAACCTGCTCGCACTACATGGTGGGGGCTATTGAAGAGTGGGGCGTGTTAAAAGGCACATGGCTGGGTTTGAAGCGCATCTTTAAATGCCATCCCTGGGGGCCGCACGGATATGACCCTGTGCCCAGGAACCCCCAAAAGCAGCGCGAAGAGGGGAAGTAGCTTTTAAAGGATACTCGTTGTTAAAACTGCACCTCTGGCCATTATCTCGGCCAAAATGGATGTACTGCAAAAATATGGATTTGAGGGCCCTTCTGTTACAAATTATTCACAAAACACCCCGTTCTTGTTACTTTTTTCTAAAAACCCAGCCTTTGTCTTTCAGCCAGATCAAATTAAACCCACAAATCCAGCTCTATACACTTATTTTGAAAAAATACTTTTTCGTAAAATTAAACACCTTTTTTCAACCTAAGTACCAACAATTCAGGCAGTAACCATCAATTTAATTGATATTTATTTTGATTTTCCGGTTAACTTTCTGTTAATGTTTTAAAAAAAATGAGATTTAAGTTAGCTATTTAAGTTTTTTGCCTTTATATTTGGGTTCGATAAGGCTTTTTACCACGCTTTCTTTTTTCACAAAACTTCTCTGCTATAGATTGTAACTTCTACACTAAATAATTTGCTTTAATCAGATCCCATTACGCTAAAGTTATTTAGTTATGCAAGTTACGCTTCTTAATGACCAACAACTCATTGGCCTTTATCTGGATGGTAATGAAAAAGCTTTTGAAGAGCTGCTAAACCGGCATCAGCAAAAGATTTATACTTCCATCTACCTCTTTGTTAAAGACCAAAGTCTCGCCGAGGATATTTTCCAGGAAGTTTTCATCAAGATCATCGACACGCTTCGAAAGGGCAAGTACAACCATGAGGGCAAATTCCTTCAATGGGCGCTTCGCATTGCCTACAACATGTGTGTAGATTACTTCCGCCGAACCAAGCGCCGGCCCAAGGTATCCCCTACAGAGACATTTGATATTTTTGACGTTCTCCAGGTATCAGATGACAATGCAGAACAACATATTATCCGGAGCCAGACACACGACAAAGTGCGTGCCCTGGTCGACATGCTGCCGCCCGAACAGCGCGAGGTTGTCATTCTGCGCCATTATGCTGATATGAGCTTCAAGGAAATCGCCAAGCTGACGCGTGTCAGCATCAACACGGCCCTGGGCCGTATGCGGTATGCATTGATCAACATCCGTAAGATGGTAGAAGAAAAGGACGTCGTCCTGCAATAAAATAGCTGTAGTATTTAGCCTTCTGCGGAAGGTCTATTTATTTACAACACCTGTACCCATAGCCCAGGCCGAGGCAGCTCCCCCCGCTGCTTCGGCTCTTTTTTTTCCGGATTTTCGGAATTTCTGAATTGTCGTGGTTCCGATTACCGGAAAATTAGTGGGCAAGCGCTACTTCTCTCTGGTTTATCCCTTTTCAGTTTGTTCTCTTGCCGGCAAAACCCTAGCTTCGGGAATTTGTTCACCTTATTAGTTTTTGACCTCAGACAAATTCCATCCATGTCAAAAAAAGAAGCCGCAATACTCAATAAGCCCAGCCAGGAAGGCCTAAAGGATAGCATTTTTATCAAAGGAGCCCGCGCCAATAATCTCAAGAATGTCGACCTGACGATTCCCAAGAATAAGTTAGTGGTCGTGACGGGCGTCTCCGGTTCGGGCAAGTCCTCCATCACCATGGATACCCTTTACGCTGAAGGGCAAAGGCGGTACGTGGAAAGCCTTTCATCCTACGCCAGGCAATTCCTGGGCCGCATGAAGAAGCCCGATGTAGATTATATTAAAGGGATTTGCCCGGCCATTGCCATTGAGCAGAAAGTGAGTACCAGCAATGCCCGGTCAACGGTGGGTACGCTCACTGAAGTGTATGATTATTTGCGTATTCTTTATGCCCGCATTGGTAAGACTTACTCCCCCATCTCCGGCCAGATAGTCAAAAAGCATGAGGTGTCGGATGTGGCCGACTACATACAAAGCTTTGACGAAGGCGCCAAAGTTCAGTTATTTATCCCGCTTCCCTATAAATACAAAGACCGGCCGGTAAAAGCTGAGCTGGAACTACTCCTTCAAAAGGGCTACACGCGCCTGCAGGTAAATGGGGAGCTGATGCAGATCGAGGAAGTGCTGGAACGCAAGCCGCCCTTCCTCTCCAAAAAACTGGGAGAGATCCCCGAAGAAGGCCTCCGGATACTCATCGACCGTTTTGTTGTCAAGCATGAAGATGACGAAAACCTTAAGCGCATTGCGGATTCTGTTCAAACGGCTTTTTACGAAGCTGAAGGGGACTGCATTGTGGAGGTTGCCGGGCAGAAAGAACAGGAATTCAACAACCGCTTTGAACTGGACGGCCTCAGCTTTCCGGAGCCCACTCCCCAACTGTTTAATTTCAACAATCCTTATGGCGCCTGCCCTACTTGTGAAGGTTTCAGTAAGGTAATGGGCATTGATGAAGATAAGGTAGTGCCCGATAAGACGAAATCTGTTTATGAAGGGGCCATCGCCTGTTGGAAAGGTGAAAAACTTGGCTTGTGGCTGGACCAGCTCCTGGAAACCGCCCATAATTTTGATTTCCCGGTACATCGGCCTTACCAGGATCTCACTAAAGAACAACAAAGGCTGCTTTGGAAGGGCAACAAATACTTTGGCGGCATCAACAGTTTTTTTGCTGAATTGGAAGAGAAAACCTATAAAATACAGAATCGGGTAATGCTGGCCCGGTACCGGGGCCGCACCAATTGCCCCACCTGCGAAGGGGGGCGCCTCCGCCAGGAAGCCACTTATGTCAAAATTAATGGCCGCGCTATTGTTGACCTGGTGGAAATGCCCATCGACGAACTACTGGAATTCTTCCATACGATCGAACTCAGTGAGTTTGACGCCAAGGTCGCCCGCCGGCTATTACTGGAAATCAATAACCGTTTGCAATTCATGTGTGACGTAGGCCTGAGTTACCTCACCCTCAGCCGATTGTCAGCAAGCCTCAGTGGTGGAGAGACGCAGCGCATCAACCTCACCCGAACCCTCGGCAGCAACCTTACCAGCTCCATGTACATCCTCGACGAGCCCAGTATTGGCCTTCATCCACGCGATACCAGCCGCCTGGTTCGGGTCCTTAAATCGCTGCGCGACATGGGCAATACTGTCATTGTGGTTGAGCACGAGGAAGATATTATCAAAAATGCCGATTATCTGGTTGATATTGGCCCGGCCGCCGGTATTCATGGAGGCGAAGTCGTATTCGCCGGGCCCTATGAAAACATCTACGACGAAGCAGCCGACTGTCTGACCGCCAAGTATATGAGCGGCCGTATGCAGATCCCCGTGCCGAAGTCGCGTCGAAAGGCCAGCAATTTCATCCACATTAGAAATGCCCGGCAGAATAACCTACAGAATTTCGACTCAAGCATTCCCTTGAATGCAATGACGGTGGTGACAGGCGTGTCTGGCTCTGGCAAAACGACACTGGTAAAGCAGATTCTCTACCCAGCCCTCAAAAAGCAACTCGGGGAAAGCTATGCCCAGGCGCCCGGTTTATTCGATAAGTTAGAAGGCAGCCTTTCCCTGATCTCACAGGTAGAAATGGTCAACCAAAACCCCATCGGAAAGTCCAGCCGTTCCAATCCGGTGACCTATGTGAAAGCTTACGATAGCATCCGCAAGCTGATGTCGGAGCAACAGTTGTCCAGAATTCGCGGCTTTAAGCCCAAACATTTTTCTTTTAATGTAGATGGCGGCCGATGTGATACCTGCAAAGGCGAAGGCGAACAGGTCATAGAAATGCAGTTTCTGGCCGATGTGCGGTTGGAATGCGAGGAATGTGGCGGCAAAAGATTCAAGCAGGAGGTACTCGAAGTACAATACAAGGGAAAGAGCATTTTTGAGATTCTGGAACTGAGCGTTGAGGAAGCCATTGCATTTTTTGCCGATGAAAAAGATATCACCGGCAGGCTCCAGCCACTAGCTGATGTGGGCCTGGGATACGTACACCTGGGGCAGTCTTCCAGCACCCTCTCGGGTGGAGAAGCACAGCGCGTCAAACTGGCGTCTTTCCTGGGGGCCGACAAGCCCAACGAACACATCCTTTTTATTTTTGATGAGCCCACCACCGGCTTGCACTTCCACGACATCCGCAAGTTGCTGGACGCCCTGAATGCATTAGTTGAAAATGGCCATACCGTACTGATCGTAGAGCACAACATGGAAGTGATCAAAAGCGCCGACTGGGTCATTGACCTGGGGCCGGGCGGCGGAAAAGAAGGTGGAAAACTGGTGTTCCAGGGGACTCCTGAAGAATTAGTAAAAGTGGAAGAGTCGTATACAGGAGCGTTTTTGAAGGAAAAGTTGGAGCTGATTGGTTGATAATTGTTGGTATGGAACCCTCAACCCTCAACCAATCAGCTCTAAGCCCCTACTTGAACGGATCCGAAAACCGGCTGGCGGTTACTAGCGTTTCATCCGTCAGGGTATTGAGAAAGGCCACGAGCGCATCCTTTTCCTGCTGGGAGAGTTCGAGGCGGCGCGGCCCGCTTCCATCTTCGGTACGCAGGCGGTGGTCGAGGTTTTGGTGCATTTTGACACCGGAATTATAGTGCTCCACCACTTCTTCGAGACTTGCGAAGCGGCCATCGTGCATGTAAGGGGCTGTCAGCGCAATATTGCGCAGGAAGGGCACTTTAAATTTTCCGATATCCGTATTTTGATTGGTTACCCCTCCTACTCCTTCATCCTGATACACCTCATCCAAACCGTTATTGGCTACTTTTTCCGGAGAAATAGACATATTAGCGCCATGGCAGGAAGAGCAATGCTGTACAAAGAGATTCTTACCAAGGTTTTCCTGCTGGGTGAAGTTGGGGAAATCGCGGAAAGGGTCTCCACTGGCCGCAGCAATACCTTCATCGAAGCGGGTGCTCGTTGACACCATGGCATTGACGAATTCCTGCAGGGCCTCCGTGATCAGAGCAGGATGGAGAACGTCGGTGCCATAGGCCTTTCGGAATAACACACGATAGTATTCTTCGGCTGATAAGCGGCTGGACAGTTCGTTAAGGTCCATGCCCATTTCTATGTCATCCTGCAAGGTCAGGGAGCTTTGCTCCTGAATAGTGTGGGCGCGTTCATCCCAAAAGAAAAACTGTGGCTGCCCGGACCCGGAAAAAGTTGACCCTCCTTCGTAAGAGGATTTGAAGTTGGCCACTGAGCCAAGCGCCAGGGAATTCCGCAGGGTTAGCTCGCCATTGAAGCCTTCACTGAAGCGCTTGTTATCGGCGAAGGCCAGTTCCTGGTGATGACAGGAGGCGCAGGAAACCGTTTGGTTGCGCGAGAGCTGCTTATCGTAGAACAATACGCGCCCGAGGGTAGCCTTAGCATTGGAAATTTGGGGCGGAACCATGCCCAGGTTTTTCATATGCTGCGGTAAATCCACTCCAAAATTAACCTGGTCGTTGGGCAAGTTCAATACCCCGGAAATGGCGGCATATTCCTCCGGAGTATAAACAATATGCCGGACTTCTACATCATCCTTGAGGCAGGAGGACAAGGACAGGGTGAGCAGAACGAAAAGTGATAGTAGGGTTCTGGTTTTCATAACTTATCATTTTGAGTGTTCGTTAACAGGGGCCTGGCCGAAGGGCTGAAACGACGGATGCTCCGGCCGGGGGTTATAAAAACAACTTTCAATATAAGGCTTTATTGTTTTTGTTTCAAATGATAACATAGAGGGCATTTTGCTTTTTTCCATTCGGCGATGGCCCTGGATCAGCCCTTTACCTACCTAATACTGCAAATCCTGCCCTTCCCCCTAAAGCCTGCAAAAAAAAATCAAGCGTCTCCCCCAAAGCCACTCTACATACTTTCCTATCAACCGAACGATCAGGCCATTGAGGTGCTCTACTTCATAATCCCCAACCGTCGGTTCAAGATGATCGTTGCCGATGCCACTATGGTCCGTTTTAAAAGTGTATGGCGCATTGGTGGCGATCGCCGTAAACCGCATGAGGAACTCCGTCTCTTTATCGATGCCGCTGGCCGTGACAGGTACAATTTTAATGCCTTTTTCTGCTGCAGCCCGGATCTGCGCCTGAACCGCAGTAACCGTAGCATCATTGTAATGGGGTGGTGCATCCAGGATAAGAAAAGGACGTGGCAAGGCCCGGGAACGTTGGGTGGAAAAGACTTTGTTGTCAAATTTTAACCGTTTTCCCTACCTTCGCAAAAAAACCAACGCAAGATGAAATTACTCGAGGGAAAAGTAGCACTCGTTACCGGAGGCTCCCGGGGCATTGGCGCTGCTATAGTTCAACGCTTTGCCGAGCAAGGAGCCGACGTAGCTTTCACCTATCGTTCCTCCGCTGAACAGGCCAACGCACTGGCTGATGAATTGAGCCGGCTCGGAGTCAAAGCCAAGGCTTTCCAGTCGGACGCCAGTTCTTTCCAGGCGGCCGACGAACTCACCAAGGCAGTATTGGCTGAATTCGGCAAAGTGGATATCCTGGTCAATAATGCCGGTATCACGCGAGATACGTTGATGCTTCGAATGACTGAAGAGCAGTGGGACGATGTAATGCTGAACAACCTCAAATCGATCTTCAATCTCACCAAACACCTGCTGCGCTCTATGATGCGCAGTGGCGGAAGTATTATCAACATGAGTTCTATCGTAGGTATGACGGGCAATGCCGGGCAGGCCAATTACGCCGCTTCCAAAGCAGGTATCATTGGCTTTACCAAGTCAGTAGCCAAGGAAATGGGCTCCCGTAACATCCGCTGCAACGCCATCGCTCCCGGTTTCATTGAAACCGATATGACTGAAACTCTTGATGAAAAGGTTCGGGAGGGATATCTCAGCAATATTCCAATGAAGCGGCTCGGCAGGGCCGAAGAGGTAGCCGATGTTTGTGTTTTCCTGGGATCGGATATGTCTTCCTATCTCTCCGGCCAGGTGATTAGTGTTTGCGGAGCTTTGAATACCTGAAAAGGCGGCGGCATCGGCTAAATGCCGCGAAGCCATTGAACTCCCTCATTCTGCTGGTGCAGTAAGGATATAAGCCGGTTGGCTCAACCCTTCGTCAGGGAGGGCTAGGCAGTAAGCAAATGGCAAAAGGACAAGCTGCAAAACAGGGTTATTACCTACTCCTGCTGGTGCTGGCCAGAGCATGAGCAACGGTACTGACCTGTTCCAAGAGCTGATAATTAAGTGAAAAGGAAGATCCCAAGACATCCTCTTCCTGATTCAGCACCCTGGCACAGCACAGTAGCTCAATTTGCCACTCCAAAGAGTCTGCGTCCAGGCCTGTGTGCAGAGAAAGGTCCAGGATGGTAGCGTCCCCAAATTCCCTGAGAAATTCCAGAATTGGAAAACTGTTCACCTCACTTATGGCCTCCAGGATCAGGATTGCTTCGTCTAGCTTGTTTGTGTTTACCGGAAATATAGTGTTCCAACTATGCATGGGCAAAAATTTTCAAAAAGGGTTCCTCAAAAAAATTAAAACAAGTTGGTACGCAGAAAAAAGCAAAGCTCTTTTGGAACTACCTATATTATTCAATTATTCTATTGAGTGTTGGGCTAGATATATATATCATTTCTTCTAAATGATCAACTAAGTATTACGTAGCTTTTCCTGTAAGGTTTCAGTAAATGAAAAAAAAATCAGCAATTTTTCCATATCGGCGACACTTCTCCCCTGCTTTCCGTCAAAACCAGCAGCGCCCCTTTGAGAAGGCCGATCAGAACGTTTTCACCTGCAAAGAAGGATAGTTTGGTAATCCTGTTCGAATTGCTGAATTTTGGAACCAGAAAAAAACTGCATCAATCATGCCAATCAGAATGGAAAAAGACGACCCGCGCCAACAGCCGGGCGGTAGTGGACGTCAACAACCAGGCGGCGGAAATTCTTTACTCCGTTTTCTGCCCATAATTCTTCTATTTATTTTCAAACGGCCCAAGCTGCTGATCCCTATCCTGATCGTAGGCGCCGTATGGTACTTCTTTCTGGGCGGCCAGGAGCAATTTAGTGGCGGTGGTTATGAAGAAAGCACCACTCCGGAATTCTCTCTGGGAGCCACGCTGGACGAGGAAGTCTATGACAAAGCCCTCGTTTTCGAGCCCTTGTCCTATGGCGCCTCCGGGCAAACAGCGCTCCCGGCCAAGGCCAGCCTGGCGCGTTTTGCACCACAACGGCGTCAGCAAGGCCGGCAGGGCTCCTGTGTAGCCTGGGCAAGCGCCTACGCCGCCCGCACCATCCTGGAGGCAGAAACGACGGGGCAAAACCCAGACGACGTGGCGTTCAGCCCGGCATACCTGTACAATCAGATCGCCTTGTCGGGCTGCCAGGGCGCCTATATGGTGGAGGCCATGAAAACGATGCAGCAATACGGAGGGCTTCCTTTCGACCAGTTCCGTTATGATGAGCGGACTTGCGCCAACGAACCCTCTAGTTCTCAAAAACAGGCGGGCCAGCAATACCGCATCCAGGGGTTTGACCGCCTAACCGTTGGCGCCAGCGAATACAAGCCCGATCTGTTGGGCATCAAGCAACATCTGGCCCAGGGCTACCCCGTTGTCATTGGAATGATGGTGGGAGGTTCTTTTATGGGAGATATGGTTCGACAGAGCTTGTGGCAACCCAGCCAACGGGACTACAGCATGCGTGGTTTCAGCGGCCATGCCATGTGTGTGGTCGGATATGATGATAATCAGAGCGGCGGAGCTTTCCAGATCATGAATAGCTGGGGCGAAGATTGGGGTGACCGTGGCATCGGCTGGGTAAAATACCGCGACTTCGAGTATTTTGTCAAAGAAGCTTATGGTGTTTACCCCATGGCTTCTACCCAGGATAAAAGCCGAATGGCCATAGAGTTCGGCCTGATGGACGCCAATACCCAAAACATTATTGGCCTGGCAAAAAAGGAGGATACTGTATTTCGCACCATTAAGCCCATTAGGAAAGGCGACAAGTTCAAGGTGTTGATTGCCAACTCAATTGAGTGTTATATCTATGTCTTCGGCCAGGAAACCGATGGCTCCAGTTATGTGCTTTTCCCCTATACAGAAAAACACTCGCCTTACTGTGCTATTACGGGTACTCGTCTGTTCCCGCGCGACTATTCTATGGTAGCCGATGAAATTGGGAATAAAGACTTTATTGCAGTAGTAGTGAGTAAAGAACCTTTAGACTTTCAGCAGTTCAATGCCCGCATTAACGGCAGCCGTGCAGCCGATTACGCGGGTAAACTACGCGAGGCGCTGGGCAATAATCGAATGACAGACCTCAGCTTCAAGGCCGGTAAAACGGTGGCATTTGAAGCCAATACAGAAGGAAAAACGGCGGTGGGAATGGTGATAGAGATCGATAAGCAATAAAAATCCGCGGAGATTTAGGGCCTCCGCGGATTTTTAGATTTAGAACGTGTTTAAAATTAATCCTTTCGCTAATATGAGATCCATCTCATATTAACTGAAAAACTAAATTTAAACACGTTCTTTAGAATTTAATCCCGGCGCTAACCGTAAGCATGTTGTTTCGGCCAGCCGCATCTTTGAAGAAGTCGTTCAGGCCGATTTCGTAGTTGGCGTCCAGGGTGAAGAACAGTATATCGACACCAACACCCATATTGGCGCCGAGCGTAAACGTATTGAGGTCATTTTTGTCGAAGAAAAAGTCCTGCTTTTCCGTCACACCAACAACCATAGCAGGCACAATCCCTCCTTGCACATGTAGGCCAAGCAGGCCATTATCGCCCGTAAGCCGGATACCGAGGTTGACCGGAAGTTTGATGTTCTGAATGGTTGTTTCATCCGAAAGCTTCACATCGTCCGGGCTCTCTATGTCCTTGACCAGCCGGGCGGTGTAGCTGTAATAATGAACGCCCGGGTTGAGGAAAAGAAAGCCTTGACCAATGCGAAAGTCAAGGCCGGCATTCCAGCCAACGCGAGCTTCCGCCGTAATGTCCTGAAGTTTGGCATCGAGGCCGGAAAAGTTGACGCCTACCTTAGGGTTGACCCTGATCTGAGCCAGGGCCGGCAGGGTAAACAAAGCACAGAGCAATAGGGTGATGGTGATTTTTGCAGATTGTCTCATGGTTTATTTTTTTTTGTATGTTCCATAACGCCGGCTTGTTTTCGATTCTTATCTGTCCGTCGTTAAAGTCTGTTAAATGAATGGGCCGGTTATGCGCTCTAAGAAGCTGTTTGAATTTAGTCCTTCAGTTTTATTATGCCTCTTTTTCCGCCACTCTGCGGCTTTTTTTCGCCCCGTACCTATGGGTACGAGGCTCAAAAAGAGCGAGGCTCAAAAAGAGCCTTGATTGACGAAAAAATAGCCTATAATAAATTCTAAAAACCAAATCCAAACAGCTTCTAATAAAAGGATGCCATTAGCCTGGCTCCTCCCCCACTTAGGCGAAAGAAAATTCTGCAAAAATCAGATCCGGCTGGAAGATTGGAATAGCGGGGCTGGCCCGCAAACACACCCATCCCTATTGGCCCAACACATCGTTGACCCAGCTACAAAAATTCAGGAGTGCTGAAATTGCGCCCGCGCTGTTTTTTAGTATTACCTATTCCAGGGTATGTGCCTGAATTGATAAGATGGGCGTATCCGCATGGTAAGACATCATCTTGGTCTGGCTATAATTGAAAAGCTCTTCCAGGAATGATCTTTTATGGGTGACCATAGCCAGAATATCAATGTCGTTTTCCTGCAGGAATTTGGTGATCATTTCCTGGATATCATTCCCATCCAGGACATGGAACTGAAGGTGATCATTTTCTTCAAACCCTTGTTTGAACTTTTCCATAGCATGGGTTTGGAAATCGGTATGAGCCAGGTCGACATTGATGCAATGAACCTGAGGATGAAAAGGTTCTAATATTTCCAGTACTTTCCGGAGGGCTTTTTTCTCTTCTTCCTTGTAAGAAGTAGTAAATGCGATGCGGTCGATCAATCCGTCAAAAATGGCTTTCTCGGGAATAGCCAGTACGGGGCATGTGGCATGTTCAAGTATTTCCCCGGCGATACTGCCAAGGAATATTTTTTTTAGCCCCGTTGCGCCGGTGGTGCCCATTACAATCATTTCAGCCTCTTCCTCTTCCGCTACCTGAAGGATGGTATCCACTGTTTTACCAGATTTGAGGACGTGATTGACCTTTACATGGGAAAAGCCACTGTTTTTTTGGATTTCGCGCAAGGTGGGAAGGGAATCCTTATAGTTCTGAAACTCTTCCAGGTCATAAGAAGCGTAGAAATCTTCCAAAGTCCGGGGCAACTTGGCCGATTTCACTTCCGGCCGTCGATAGACGTGCAAGGTTGTAATCACTGCACCGGTTTTACTTGCCAGGTGGAGCGAATAAATAAAAGCATTGGCAGCCGCCTCGGAAAGGTCGGTTGGAAAGAGGATCTTTTTCATAGGTGTGGTATGGTCTATTTTTCTATGGGTGTAATTTTAAAAAAAAATGAGGGGAAGAAAAAGCCAAAGTAAGTAATGAGATGATAATTTTCACCGGAAGGAAGCGCTTGTTGCAAGGATATTGTAAATAAAAATGGAAATAGGCCCCAATTCAAAGGTAGGGAGAACGAACCGCGCTGCTGTTGCTGTTGAATGGTGGTTGAAGTGAATGAAAGGTTCAGGACTGAAGAAATCGAATAATATCGGACACCTCCGGCACTCTGCCACTGGCCACCACTTCATTTCCTACCGCCAAAGCAGGAATAGCGCTAATCCCTCGGTTGATCATTTCCTGAATGTCGGTAACCTCGTGAATTTCTATCTCCAGGCCCAAATCCTGGGAAGCCCGTCGAATGTTTGATCGTAAAAGCTGGCACAAGGAGCATCCCACCCCAAAAATAGTAATCTGTTTATTCATTTTTTGCGCTTATTCGGAGGCGACTTTGGTCAATGACGCAAAATTGTGCCTTTTTGTAAAGCCTGTAGATGATAATTGTCACTCTTATTCGAGATTTTTACAAATTCTGACGAAAGGGGCTGATATGAGCCACTCCTGTTGCACCTCTCAAAGCATAAATTTGTTGTTACATTTAAACGAGCAAGATGAAACGCCTTATTCTCCTAGCCACCTTAGCCACCTTTTCCATGCCTGGTTCCTTTGCCCAAACGGTGCGTGAATTGCCCCCCTCAGCTTACGAGCTTTACCCTACGCTGCAGGAGATGTACGGCTACGCCGTAGGTGCGTACAATAATTACCTGATCGTATTTGGAGGAAGCATCCGCTCTGATGTCCCGGAACTTTATAAAGGTGATTTCCCCAACCTCGACATTTTGCTGATCGACCTGGCTCGCAAAAGGGCCTCGGCCTACACCAGCAGCAATCTGGAAGGTACATTGGCTGAGCAGGCCAGCTCTACCGGAATGGCCTACTACCAGCAGGGCAACACCCTCTACCTTCTGGGAGGATATGGGTACAGCGAATCTGAAGGCCAATATATCACCTTTCCCTATCTGGCCGTCATCGAGCTGGATTCTGCCATTGAGTCCTTGATTGCCGGCCGGCCTTTTCAGTCTGATTGTTATCAACTTTGTGACGACCGTTTAGCCGTTTTTGGCGGCTTGATGGACTCGAACCAGGATGAGTTTTTTCTCCTGAATGGCAAGTTCGCATATAAGCTTCAGCCTTTTTCGGACCACGCCCAGTATTTCGAGGATACGATGGAGGGGCAGGCGCGTACTTTTCGCCTGAAAGGGAAAGGCCAATCCCTGCAACTTGGCGAGTTTCAAACCTGGTATGACCTGGAAGGCTTCCGAGATCACTACGGGCCACTGCTGCCTGAGGCCATCGAAAAGGCCGTGCAGCAACAAATAAAAGAGCTTGAACAGTAAACAGGAGTCATCCCGAATTTTGAGCCCCCAATCAGCGATTCTATTCCTGCCCGCCGCTGGCAGCAGGCGGGGATACTCCTCAAAGCCCCATCGCATACGGGCTTTGAGGATACTTTGGCCCTGCGGGCCGTTGATACTATGGATGAGGAGGCTCCACAACAAAAAGAACTTTAATGGGCGGCTTCTCTCATCAATAGCATCAACTTAGTATCCCTGCCGGCCTGCGGCACAGCAGGCGGGCTCCGCCGATCAGGCGTAGTATCGGCCCCGGCCCGAATGGGCAGGGGCCGAGCATCTTCCGGGATATTCTACGAAAATTCGGGATGATCCATGTTAAAGGCAAGATCTCCGCATAATTGAACACGGTGGTTTACAAGCTACCGGAAGAGCCGGTGACAAAAATCAACAATGCCGATGACAAAGGTCATTTCGAGGGGGAAGGGCCGGGCTTACATTTGCTACGTAAACACAAACAAACAAAAAGCAATCGGCTAATCTTCTATAACATGGTCAATTGGGTGTTCAATCTTTAAAGCCGGCGAAAAGGTATTAAGCTTTTGTAGAGAAGAAAAATCGCCGGCGGGTGCTGTCGCTCTGAACTTATCAGAGCGACAGTTTTTTTTAGCGCTTATCTGAAAGAATAAATCCACTTCCGTATACATTCTGTATCTCAATATCCGGGTCCTCGCTGAGGTATTTGCGAAGGCGGGAGATAAATACGTCCATGCTTCGACGGGTAAAGTAATCGTTTTGACTCCAGAGGCTTTTGAGTACTTCCTGGCGAGGTAATAGCCGTCCTTTTCGATTACAGAGCAAGAATAACAAATGGGCCTCACGCTCGGTGAGCAAGCGTTCTTTATTGCCAAGGCTGAGCTTCTGGTTAGGATGGTCAAAGGTGTAGCGCCCAATCTGACAGGTAGTGGGTTCCTCATCTGGCGCCACCCTCCGAAGAACGGCCTGAATGCGGGCCACCAGTTCTTCTTCGTCCACGGGTTTGACAATATAATCATCAGCTCCCAGGCCAAAACCTTTGAGGATATCCACTTTGAGCGAACGGGCAGTCAGGAAAATGATGGGCTGCTGGGGAGCCTGTCTCCGGATCGCTTCCGCTACGGCAAAACCGTTCTTCCCCGGCATCATGATATCCAGGATGCACAGGTCAGTCGGGAATTTTTGAAAATAGGCCAGCCCTTTGTCGCCATCCTGGGCCAAGGCTACTGAATAGCCTTTCATCTCCAGGTATTCTTTGAGGGCATACCCCAATGTTTCGTGGTCTTCTATCAGCAATAGTTTAGGCATGGGTTATGATTTTGAACGAATTCTAAAGTTGTCCTGGCGCCTGGTACTACCTCCTGCCAGGGGGATTTCCAATGTAAAACAGCTCCCCTGCCCTGGGGTGCTATCCAGGCTTACTTTTCCATGATGGGCGCGGGTGATTTCCTGAACATAGCTGAGGCCCAGGCCGAAGCCTTTAACCCCGAGGTTGGGGTGGCCGCGATAGAATTTTTCGAAGATCCGTTGCTGGTGCACAGGAGCAATACCTGCGCCCTGGTCCGTGACCAGGACCAGGATGGTGCGATCTGTATTCCGGGTGTGCAGCCCAAGGGCCGGCGCGCCGGGGCTATATTTCAGGGCGTTGTCCAACAGGTTTTGAATAGCGTTACGCAGGTGCAATGCGTCCATCCGTATTTGATCATTGGGGGCTTCCAGCCTACAGTCCAGGCTTCCGCCAGTTTGCCCGGCCTTTAGGCGGTACTGAGCCGCTACCGCTTCCAGTAACGGATGAAGGCGGCCATCCTTCAATTCCAATTGATAGCGCGTATTTTCCAGGCTGGCCAGTTCCAACACTTTTTCAATATGGCCTTTTATCTGTTCATTTTCCTGCTCGATAAGCATCAGGTAGCCCTCTGTTTTTTCTGCTGCGCCTGTTTGGAGCGCCTGTCGCAGAAGCTTGGATAACAAGGAGATGGAAAAAGCCGGGGTTTTCAGTTCATGCGCCAGGTTGTTAATGAAATCGTTTTTCACGCGTCCCAACTGTTTTTGCCGGTTTAGGTTTCGGACGAGCAGAAACAGTACGGCAAACAGCACCAGCAAAAAGGCCACTGATGGCGCCAACAGATAATTGAGGCGCTTGCGCAACAGCCCGAAGAGCTGTTCTACCTGAAGATGCAGCACCAGGTTGCAGTTGCACTCCTGCTGTAACAGGCCTCGCAGGCGATGGCTGTAAGTGGCCATCTTTTTATCTTGTCCGACTCCCTGAAAAGGCTCTCCGGCAATCGTATTGCCGAGAAAATCCTCCGCCAGTGAAAAGTGGAAAGGAAAACCAAGGCCATGATGTGAAAGGCCTGCTCTCAGCATGGCGAACAAAGTGTCCGTTACA
The DNA here is from genome assembly GCA_020636215.1 of Lewinellaceae bacterium. GTDB lineage: Bacteria > Bacteroidota > Bacteroidia > Chitinophagales > Saprospiraceae > JACJYE01. Next base: position 629,825 of record JACJYG010000007.1, on the reverse strand, counting down.
CATTGTGGAAGGGCCTGCTCCGGGATGGCCAGCGGTTCGAACCGTTGGCGTTGCAGGCGTTGGATCTGCTGCCGCAACCGGGTATTGTGATTAATGCCTTGCTCCACTTCCTGCAGGGCTGCATATACCTGTCGTTCAAAGCGCTGCTTTTCCAGTTGTATGCCCGAACGCAACAACTGATATTGAATAATGGATAGCCCCATCAACGCCATTACGGCAAGCATTGCCGGAAAATAATTCTTCATCGGTAACAAAATAATCGTTTTGCCGGCAGCCCACTGGCTTTTAACGCTTTCTTAATACCGTTAACCTTCTATTGGCATTTAGAAGCCCCCCGCGAGCCGAAAAACGCCCCCCCATTGCCTCCCGCTGAACTTTGTACGTCAGTATCCCAACCCAGGATGGTTCAAAAAGTAGGGCTATACAATTATTCTCCCTATGTTTGCCCTATAATTCAACCAGATTCGTGTATTTTTGACACGAAGCTGTTGCTGTTTTATCCCAACTTTAAACCTGCAAGCCCTCATAAAAATGAGAAACAGAGTCATCATTGAGAACGTCCGGCCTCAGATCGAAAACGGCCAGTTTTTTATCAAGCGCGTGCCCGGCGAAAGTGTGGATGTCGTAGCTGATATTTTTGGCGACGGCCACGATTACATCCGCGTTGCCCTGCTTTACCGCCATGATGGTGAAAAGCAGTGGACGGAAGTCCCAATGGAAAGCGAAGCCAACGACGTCTGGAAGGCGAGCTTCAAGGTGAAAAAAAAGGGAATCTACCACTATAAACTGGAAGGGTGGATCGACCATCTATTAAATTGGCACAAGGGCTTCCTGAAGAAACAGGAAGCTGGACAGGACATGCGGGTGGAGCTAAAGATCGGCGCCCATTACCTGCAGGAAACCGCCAAGCAATTTTCCAAAACCAAAGCGTCGGAACTCAACAATCTGGCTCAGCAATTGGCCAAGGAAGACGCTTATGATGAAGCGGTGCAGTTGGTCATTGGCGAAGCTTTTGCACAGGTAGTGGAGGATTCCCCGATGAAGCAGTTTGAAACGGTATATGATAAAAACCTGCGCGTGCGGGTGGGTTGGGAGAAGGAGTTGTTCAGCACCTGGTATGAAATTTTCCCGCGTTCTACCTCGGAGCAAGCGGGCCGGCACGGCACTTTTAAGGATTGTGAGCGCCTGTTGCCGCGCATTCAGGAAATGGGCTTTGACGTTTTATACTTCCCCCCTATCCATCCTATTGGCAAACTCAACCGCAAGGGCAAAAACAATAGCACCGATGCAGGGCCCGATGAGCCCGGCTCTCCCTGGGCTATTGGCAGTGACGAAGGCGGCCATAAAGCCATCCACCCCGAACTCGGCACACTGGAGGATTACAAGAGGCTTCTGAAAAAAGCAAAGGAGCACGGCATGGACATCGCCTTCGACCTTGCCTTCCAATGCGCCCCCGACCATCCCTATATCAAAGAACATCCGGATTGGTTCCTTTGGCGGCCCGACGGCACTATTGCCTACGCTGAAAACCCACCGAAGAAATATCAGGACATCGTACCGATCAACTTCGAGTCTGCGGATTGGAAGAAGCTCTGGGAGGAGCTCAAAAGTGTTATTATTTACTGGTGCGAAGCCGGTGTACAGATCTTCCGGGTTGATAATCCGCACACCAAACCATTCCGCTTCTGGGAGTGGGTTATTGCCGAAGTACAAAAGGATTATCCGGACACGATCTTCCTGGCCGAAGCTTTCACTCGCCCAAAAGTAATGGCAGAACTGGCTAAAGGAGGCTTCAGTCAATCCTACACCTATTTCACCTGGCGGACCACCAAGCGCGAAATGGAGGAATACATCACCGAGCTCACCCAAACGGAGCTAAGGGAGTACTTCCGCCCCAATTTCTGGCCCAATACCCCCGACATCCTCGCTTTTGAGATGATGAACGCCGGCCCCAACACCTTCGCCAAACGCCTGTTGCTGGCCGCTACGCTATCGTCCAACTACGGAATGTACGGCCCATCCTATGAGTTCCTGGAAAACACGCCAAACACGAATGGCAAAGAGGAATATTTCAATTCGGAAAAATATGAGGTCCGGCACTATGACTGGAACTACCGCAACCGGCTGACAGACCTCATTACCCGCCTGAACCATATCAGGAAGGAACAGCCGGCCCTGCAAAGCACCTGGAATATACAATTCACCCGCACCGACAATGAGCAATTGATGAGCTACGTCAAGTACACCGATGACCGGAGCAATATCATTTGGTGTATCGCCAGTTTTGATGTAGATTATCGCCAGGCTGGATTCATCGAAGTACCCAAGCAATTGCTGGGTATTGACCGGAACGTCAACCTTAAAGTCACCGACCTGCTGACTGGCGAAGTATACCATTGGTTCAATGAGTGGAATTTTGTAGAGATCAACCCGGACTATTACCCGGGGCATGTACTGCTGGTAGAGAAGAAGTCTCGATGAGACAGGGCTGTATGGTTCTTTGAGGAAGATTACTTGTGATCCTTTATTCTTTGCTGGTTGAGGGCATAACCCTCTACTTAATTGTCTTTTCGCCTTTATGCTCAAAGTCGTCCCATACACGGGTGAAGCGGCCAGCGTACACGTAGATGCCCTGGCGCAGTTGCGTATCGAAGTATTTCGGGATTTCCCATACCTGTACAAGGGGAGCCTGGACTACGAGCGTGGGTATCTCCATACTTTTCTGGAAGCTCCGGACAGCCTGCTGGTATTGGCCTTTGATGGCGATAAGGTTGTAGGCGCCTCTTCCGCATTGCCGATGGAATATGAAACGCCGAATATACAGCAGCCATTTCTCGAACAAGGCCACGAGATTCAACGCATTTTTTATTATGGAGAATCCGTTTTGCTTCAACCCTACCGGGGGCAAGGCATCGGGGTGCATTTTTTTGAAAAACGGGAGCAGTGGGCCCGGCGATTGGGCCGTTTCGACACCCTGGCCTTCTGCGCTGTAGTGCGGCCGGAAGGCCATCCCCGGCGCCCCAAAGATTACATCCCCCTCGATGCTTTCTGGCGCCGGCGTGGCTTCGAACAAACCGATCTGTACTGTCAGATGTCCTGGCAGGATCTGGATGAAGCAGAAGAATCCCCCAAAGCGCTCCGGTTTTGGATGAAAACGCTGGGGTAGCTACTCACATCCTATATTGTTTTGGGTGGCCTTTTATCGTCTTACCCAATATTCAAGCCCTCGGCTCATGAAATACTTTTTGCTATCCTTACTATTGGCCCTGCTTTCCGCATGCGGAAGTTCCAGGAAGCCCCCTTCTGAGAGTGATCTTCAAAAGATCCGTTTCGATTTGTCCCAACTCGATGATAAGGGCCTTCGGGGCCCGGAAGGGGGGAAAACAGCGCTTGACTATGAATTCTGTATCCCCCGCGATGAAGCCCTCCGGCGGGAAGTCGAAGGCATTGACTCTTCCCTTGTGGTTCAAAAGGCTGCGGGGCGCATCGGCTGTAGCCCGGAACAATATCTTTGTATTGGAAACACGCACCAGGCCCGATTCAGGGCAGTACTCTACCGCCTGGCTGCACTATCTTATGTAGACCGCATTGAACAGGCTTTCTGGGAGTGATAGGAAGGGTGATTGGTGGCCGGTGATATAGGCACTGAGCGCTGGAAATCCTGAAGAAAAAAGCTTATCTTGTTTTTCCAAACAGATTTAAAATGAGCCCAGGCACAGCAGTAAAAGTGGACAATTTGGTAGAGGCTATTCTCCGCATGGGAGGCGAACTGACGGTGAAAGGGCTTTCCCGGCAACAATTTATAACCCTATCCGAACAATACCCCGGCCTGCGCATGGAGCGGGAAAAAAATGGAAACATCAGTATCATGACTCCTGTAAAAGGCGGGAGCGGGTTTAGGGAAAACCGGCTCTCTACCCGCATCACCATTTGGCGGTTACAGACTGGCCAAGGCGAAGTTTTTAGCCCCAGCACCGGTTTTGACCTGCCCGGCGGAGCAGTAAAAAGCCCTGATGTAGCCTGGTTGAGTAATGAAAGATTGGCCCAATTAAGCCCTCGACAAATTGAAGAAGGTTTCATTCCCATGGCTCCAGATTTTGTAGCAGAGATCCGGTCCAAAAGCGACAGTTTATCGCGGCTGAAGAAAAAAATGCAGGAAAGCTGGATGGCTAATGGCGTACGCCTTGCCTGGCTGATAGACCCCTACGGAGAAAAAGCCTACATTTACCGGAATAATATGGAACCTGAAACAATAATTGGGTTTGATAAGGTTCTCTCTGGAGAAACTGTTATGGTGGGGTTTATTTTAGAGCTATCAGAATTCAAACTGCTATCCTAGAAATGCTCCCAGCATATCCCGCATGGCCCACACATCAGTAGGGGTGGTGCGGCAGCAGCCCCCGATGAGCCGCGCCCCGGCCTGAACCCATTCCTGGGGCAACTTCCCAAAACCTTCTACCTGGCTTCCCACTATCCAGCAATGGCGTTCCGCATCCCATGCCTCACCGCTGTTGGGGTAGGCCAGCAACGGCTTTTCCGTTACCTGCCGGGCGTCTTGAAGCAGCGCCGTAATGAATTTCGGCGGTGTACAATTTACACCAATTGCAATGATCTGCGGTGAAGCATCTCCGATGGAGACGCCCTCCATAAAGGGATCCCCCTGGCTGAGGTGCTGCTCATCGCGGCAACTAAAGCTCAGCCAGGCGCGGGCGTCGGGAAATTCTTCCAAAAGGCGCACCAGCGCTTCCGCCTCTTCTGGGCAGGGAATGGTTTCACAAGCCAATAGATCCGGGCCGGCTTCCAGTAAGGCTTCCAGGCGTGGGCGATGCCATTTGATCAGTTCGCCTACACTGAGCCGGTAGCCCCCCTTATATTCAGAACCGTCGGCCAGAAAAGCACCATAGGGGCCAATGGAAGCCGCTACCAGGGGATAGATCCGGCCTTCCCGGTTGCTTGCCTCCCCCCAGAACAATTCCCGGGCTTCCCGGGCCAAACGGATGCTGTGCTGCATTAAATCCCGGGCCTGGCCCCGGGATAAGCCTCGCTGTTCGAAACCCTCAAAAGTAGCCTGATAACTGGCGGTAATCACCACATCAGCTCCTGCCGTCAGGTAATCGTAATGTACCTGTCGGATGAGCGCCGGCTGCTCGAGCAGCACCTTTGCCGACCAGAGGGTATCCTGCAGATTGGCGCCGCGGGCTTCCAGCTCGGTTGCCATAGCGCCATCGAGGAAAAGTATCGGCTGCTGCTGTAGTAAGACGTCGAGCTTAGTGATCATCAGGCTATTTGATACACCCTCGCCTCCCAGGGCCGCAAGGTGTCCCTGAAGGAAGGATCGGGTTCATAATTCGAGATAAACAGTTGCAGCTTCACGCCGGCCGGCAGGGGAAGGCCCTTTTGAGGTTCGGAAGAAAAATTGAGGTAGACGTAGAATTCCCCGTCCTTGTCCCAGCGGCGATAGGCGTACAGCCAATTACTGCCCTCGTCGATCTGCTCGTAATCTCCATAGATCAGGGCCGGCGTTTGTTTGCGTAGTTTCAGAAGGCGTTGATAATAATAGAAGATGGAGTTCGGGTCGGCCAGTACAGCTTTTGCATTGATATCCCTGTAATTGGGATTTACTTTGATCCAGGGCTCTTCGGCAGTAGTAAAACCGGCATTGGGGCTATCGTCCCATTGCATGGGGGTTCGGACGTTATCGCGGCCTACCTGATGTACGATCTTGAGCAAGGCATCCAAATCCGCCCCTTTTTCTTTGGCCTGATTATACTCGTTGAGGGTTTCGATATCGCGGTAGTCGTCGAAGCGGTCGAAGGCTACATTAGTCATACCCAACTCAGAGCCCTGATAGATCGAAGGAGTGCCGCGCATAGTAAGCAGTAAGGTCGCCAGCATCTTGGCGGACTCGATGCGGAACAGGCCGTCATCACCCCATCGGGAGGCCAGGCGGGGAAAGTCGTGGTTGTCCAGAAAAATGCTAATCCAGCCACGTTCGCCGATGGCCTGATGCCAGGTATTGAAAACGCCCTTGAACTCATTCAAGTCCCAGGTTTTGGGGTCGAATTTGCCTTTGGGGCCCCAGTCGAGGAACATGTGGCCGAAGTGGAAGATCATATTCAACTCTTCCCTGCCTTCGCCGACATAAAGATTGGCCAGGCGGGGTGGCACGCCAGGCGCTTCGCCCACAGTCATCACATCATAATGAGACAAAGCCTTCCGATTCATCTCCTGCAGGTATTCGTGCAGGCGAGGGCCGTTGGCGTAGATCGTTTCCACCGCCTCCGTGAAGTTTTCCGGATCGATATCCGGCCAGTCCAGGCGTTTCGAGATGAACGGGATAACATCCATCCGGAAGCCATCGATGCCTTTGTCGAGCCAAAAACGCATCAGGCTATAGACTTCCTCGCGCAAGGCGGGGTTCTCCCAATTGAGGTCGGGTTGTTTTTTGGAAAAGAGGTGCAGGTAATACTCGCCGGTGGGTTCATCATATTCCCATGCATTGCCCCCAAAGAAAGCAAGCCAGTTGTTGGGCGGCTTCGGCTGCCAATGGTAATACCGTCGATAAGGGTTATCCTTTGATTTGCGCGACTCCTGGAACCAGGGATGCTCATCGGAGCTGTGGTTAACCACCAGGTCCATTACCAGCTTCATGCCACGGGCGTGAATGCCGGAGAGTAATTCATCGAAGTCGGCCATTGTGCCGAACTCCGACATAATAGCCCGGTAATCACTGATGTCGTAGCCATTATCGTCATTGGGCGATTGGAAGACCGGGCTGAGCCAGAGGATATCGATCCCTAATGTTTTGAGGTAGTCCAGCTTTTCGATAATACCGCGAAGGTCGCCGATGCCGTCGCCGTTGCTGTCGTTGAAACTTCGGGGATAGATTTGATAGATAACGGATTCTTTCCACCAGGTGCGGAGCATGTTTTTTTTAGGTAAGATAAAAAAAATGACGTATGCATCCCTCTCTCACTTGATTTGTCTATAAAAACATGTAGTTGGGCAGCACTCCTCTGTTGAAATGCCGATTTCATACATTGTCTGTAAATATGCCCGGCCTTTTTTGAGTAATTTCAACCAGTCGAATCACCAAAACCACCCAATCATGAAAGACCTTTTACGCTTATTGTTGCTTTGTACACCCTTTTGGGCCATTGGCCAACCAACACAAGCCACCTTGTTGGGGCACTGGTCAGACCCTACCATCGTACCAGCCTTTTTCAGCAACCCTTACCACGATGTGTGGGGCATTGTCATTGATGATAAAGAATATGGAGTGATCTCCTCTACCGCCGGATTCCATATTTTCGGCCTCGATGAGCTGACTGCGCCCCTTGCGCCGGTGGCTTTTGTACCCGGCACTGCTCAGGGCGGGGGGATCAGCCACCGGGACGTCAAATCCTATCAACACTACCTTTACGGCGTGGCCGATGAAGGCCCAAGCGCCCTGCAGATCATCGATGTCAGCGGCTTGCCGGGATCGGCAGAACTGGTTTACGAATCAAACGAGTTTATCACTACGGCTCACAATATATTTATCGACGAAGATAACGCGCGCTTATACGTAGCTGGCGGCGCCGGCCATACGCTGAAGATATTATCCCTGGAAAACCCGGAACAACCCACTTTACTGGCTTCCTTTCCCAACCCAACCATTCCTATCCCCTATATCCACGACCTTTACGTACAGGACAATATCGCATACCTGCACGCCGGCTCCTACGGCCTTATCGTCGTCGACTTTACCGACCCGGCCAGCCCCGTTTTACTGGGTACGATGGACAACTACCCACAGCAAGGCTACAACCACTCCGGTTGGTTGTCGGAGGATGGCCAATATTACTACCTGTGTGATGAAACCCACGGTTCAGATGTAAAGATCGTCGACGTGAGCGACCTTTCAGAAATGCGGGTCATTTCCACTATGAATCCGGCTTCTTATCAGGAACAGATCCCCCACAACGTATATCCCAAAGACGGGCTGCTGTATGTATCCTATTACTATGATGGTTTGCAGGTTTTCGATGTATCGAACCCGCTTTACCCCCGGCGGGCGGCCTATTACGACACGTACGACGGCCCAAATGACGACTACTTCGCCGGCGCCTGGGGGATATTCGTAATGCCTTCGGGCAAAGCGCTGATCTCGGATATGAACAATGGGTTTTACGTCTTTGAGGCGCTCGAAACACCGCTGAATACAACGGCGACCCCCAATATTTCCAGAATCCAGGGCTGTCAGGGGGAAACGACAGAATTTTCCTTATGGATCGGCCCCGACCTGGCCGGGGAAGTAACGATCTCAACCGAGGGCACTTCTCCGGGCCTGGAAGTCAACCTTAGTTCCACCACCGCTATGCCAGGCGATATCATCACCGGAAGCATTACGGCAGTGGAGGCTGGGGAAGGGCAAAAGGTCGTATTTTCCGTAACGGATGGTGTAAACAGTGGCAACAGCGAAGTGCCGGCTTATATTTTGGGGTTGCCCACGCCGCCTGCACTGTTCTCCCCAACGGATAACAAAGTTGACGTTGCGCTTTCTCCGCTCTTCATCTGGTCCTCCGGCCCTCCGCACCCCCGGCGCATCGAGCTTTCTACGGACGCCGATGATTTTGAGGCAAATATCCTTTATACCGCTTCCATACCGGGCAATTCCCATTTTCTGCCTATCGACCTGGAAGGCGGCACGACCTATTACTGGCGCATCGTTATCACCGGTGAATGCGGCGACAACCCTTCGGAGGTTTTCTCCTTTACGACGATAGCCGTAAATGGCATTTCCGAAATCGGGGGGAACAGCTTCCAGATATTCCCCAACCCGGCCTCGGAAAGCCTGTGGCTGGCCTTTGAACACCCCCTGGAGGAAATGCTGCGGGTAGAGTGGCTACTGCCCAATGGGCAAAGTGTGAAAACGGAAAATGTAACTTCAACCATCACCACCTTGAATCAGGACATTTCCGCCCTGCCAGCAGGGATCTATTTCCTGCGATTGTCAACGGAGAACCAGTCCGTTACCAAGAGGATTGTGGTACAGTAATAACCACCAATCAGCGATTCTATTCCTGCCCGCCGCTGGCAGCAGGCGGGGATACTCCTCAAAGCCCGCATACGGGCTTTGAGGATACTTTGGCCCTGCGGGCCGTTGATACTATGGATGAGGAGGCTCCACAACAAAAAGAACTTTAATGGGCGGCTTTTCTCATCAATAGCATCAACTTAGTATCCCTGCCGGCCTGCGGCACAGCAGGCGGCTCCGCCGATCAGGCGTAGTATCGGGGCTGTCTCAAAAGAGAGGAATTGAAAAATAGCGCCAAATCATGTTTTGCTGCCCGGCCCAGCCCCTCTAGCTCCCCGAAAGGGAGAACCGGCCGGACAGCAAAAAACAGAATATTATTGGGCTGTAGGATTTTCATCTCCTCTTTTGAGACAGCTTCCAAGCATCTTCCGGGATATTCTACGAAAATTCGGGATGATCCATGTTGATATCGATAAAAAAGTATCAGCAGGGTAACCTTCACTGCCTTTTTCAAATAATAAGGTGGACAGCGATTTTAAACCACCTAAAATAATCGGATCATGAAAAAGGCCATCGTTTTTGTAAGCGCATTATTGTTTTTGTTCTCCTGCGAAAAGGAAGCGCCGCTGGAAATCCCCAAGCCCGCCCGTCATGCTGGAAAAGAGCCCTCGTATGATGCGCTGGCCAGCCCCCAGGAAATGGAAAGCCCAATGAACGCTGCCAAGCGGATCATGCCCTTTGAAATAGCTATCAGGAGCAGTTTTTGTTATGCCGGGGGAGAGTCTCTGACTGTTTACAATCCACAGTCCAATAATTCCCTCTATTTCCAGTCGCCAGCTTTCCATGTAGAATGGTTCCGCGGTGGTGTGTTGGTAGAAAAAGGCATTACCCTCGACTGCGCCTGCGATTTCGAATATGTGGCCAAGGTTATCCATCTGGCCAGCGGCAGAACGGCTATGCTGAAATATCGGGCCGTCCCTTGTGAGCAAAATCAATAGCAGGGCCCGCCCGGCCATTCCAGGTTATGCTTTTCCAGGCCACTATGTATGTCAAAGCTGATAGTGGCAATACGAATTACGAATCTTTCTGGCAAATGCAGAATTAATAATTATCTTAGAAGCTGTTTGAATTATCAATGTAAAACAAAACCACCAACCCATGATTGCAGCCATTCAGGATCCCCGGATTCAAAAGATCATTGCCTTGCCGGGGGAAAAAAACGAAGACTGGAAAAATGACCTGGAACGCCTGGAAGCAGGGGATGTAACACTGGACCGGAAAACCGCCGGGGAGCATTCCATCCGGGCGATTCAACGCCTGCTTATCTTTCTCGGATATTCAACGGCCTCCCGGGGTGGTTTCCTCATCGATGGCGACTTTGGCCGGGGCACTAACCGGGGGGTAGCTCAATTTCAGTTTGAATACGGCCTCAATCCGAAGCTCAAGCGAAATATGCTCTGCTACGACTGCAGCTGGTCGAATGCGCACCACCGCATTGTCAACATACCGGATACCCGTCTGGATATCCCAACCTTAAAAAAGATGTTGGAGGTAGCCATCGAGAACATTGAGAACAAACATGTGGCCTGCGGCGACTTTGACGAGGCCATTTTTCAGCTCAACAGCAATCACCAACGTAACTTCTACACTTGTAAGGAAATAGCCCAGCGCTATCAGGCTCAAGCAGAAAATGCGGTGAAACGCCTTAAAGAGCAGAACGGCGCTACGGTGCATCCCATCTGGCTGCTTACTATCGTAAAACAGGAAACTGCAGGCGTGATCACTCCCCGCTTCGAGCAACACTACCTGAGCCGGCTGAACAAGACCGCCCCTAATGATGATTTCACCGAGCTCCGATACCGCTCCATGAGCTTCGGCCTGGGGCAAATCATGGGAGAGAACTACCGGAAAGTCGGAGCCCCTTCTGCAAAAGCCATGTTTGTCAGCCCGGTGGATGAACAACTCTATCACATCGGTTGCTTTTTGACGGCTAGTCCGAGCACTAAAGCCATCGTAGCTAAGACCAATCCCACTGCCAGCGATTTTCGGACTGTAGCGCGAACTTACAACGGTTCAGGCTATGAGGCCCACCGCTATCACGAGAGCATCGAAGGGTGGTACCGGGAGTTCCGGTCTTTCCTGTGAGGTTTTTCAGGTTTTGCCTCTACTGCGGTACATAGCAATGTTATAGAAGGCAGTTTCGAGAGCCGGGGGAAGTTCCTGCAGCTCCCTTTTTTGCTATACTTTCTTTTGGAATTGATCAAATTTTTTATCGCACATGGACATAAAGCTTGTTGTTTATTTTTAAATTTAATACATTGGCGATACAAAAACAAGCCGCCTCACTTTTCATTGCGTACTCTGAGCCTTTTTCAAAGTAAATAAACAAACACTGGCAGGATATCATTGTGTGAAAAACGCATGTATTTTTTACACTATATGATGTAGTTGTACCTAATTTGTTAACCTCAAAATAAATGCCATGCATAACCGATTAGCCATCACAGCCATTGCTCTTCTGGCTGTTCTTGCTGGGCTTAATGCTCAGGATTTCGGAACCTGGAACTGTGAAATGGAGCCCCCCCCCGAGCCTCCTCCATCTGGCCCAACCCTATCTTGCAACGCTAATTCACCGTATGAAAACAACGATGAAATATCCTGCATGAATTGGGACACTCCTTTAGCCTGGGGCACGTTACGGCCGCGGCTTCCTGCCCCAACAGAAATATTATGAGTACAAGCCACCTTTCGCAAGGCAATTATCTTAGCATCGGCCAGGTAGGGCGAATGCATCGTATTTCCCATCTCTTGAGCATGAGAAAATATGTAAGCTGCCGGGAGCCCAGCCAGTCCCACGATCCGTTAAGTGAATTGCCGAGGGTTGTTACAGGAGATGAAACATGGGATTTCGATACCAAATTGTATACCCACCTTATTATTGAATCCGGAGGCGAACTGACATTGTGTGGCAGGCTATACATGCCAAAAAATGGATATATTTGGGTGAAACGGGGCGGCAAATTAACCGTTGACGGAGGGTTGATCAGCTTCAATCGCCAGGAATTTGAAGATTGTCCGAATGAATTTTGGGAAGGCATTACATTCGATGAATGCGAATTCCTCAACCTGGGAAATTACTGCCTGGAATTCAGCAATGCCGGCGGCAATGTCTTGAATGGGTGTACTTTAAGAAGTACGCTCAACGGCATATATGCTGCTGCTACTATGCCTTTGTCAAGCCCTGTCGTTGTTGGCTCCGCCAACCCAAATGCCCAGCGAAATTCCTTTACCCAAAATAGTTGTGCGATAAACGGCATTGGCTTATCCAGGCTTATTGTGCAAAATAATGACTTTTCAGTGAATGGCCATGGCGTATCGTTGAATGGGCAAAGCGGATATTTCAGTTTTAACAATACCTTTACTGGCCACGACGTTAGCGAACAATTTACTTTGACAGGCCCGATGGAAAAATTCACTAATTGTAACGGCTTCCTAAGCGAAAACTTTGGTATGCTTATACAAGGTGATAACGAGGGGTTCGTGTTTAATAATAACGAGCTCGATGCCGAATACGGGCTGTTGCTCCTTGATTATAACGCTTCACCGGGGCGAATATTCAAGATACAAAGTGAGTTTGGCAACTTAGATACCTGGCTGATAATCTGTTCCCGGAAAATGGCACCGATATTTTTACCGGCAATAATACCATTCCCTTTATTTACATTTTCATACCAGACAGCGACCCGAGGCTCATACCGGTACTACTGTGCGCTCAATGACCCCAATTGCAGCCAGCAGTTTAATTATTATAGTTTTTAGGGGCTTACAAATTCCACCAGTCAATTCATGTGTTGATATTGAGGGTTTTGAAGAATGTACGACAAGGAGTTGTCTAGAAGAACGGTATGCGCGGCTTGATAGCCTGAGCGCTTTATTGGACGGTGGAGATAAATCCGCCCTGCTAAATGCCATTCAAACAGCCCCTTCGAATGTAGCTACCATTCATCAATCCCTGGAATTGGCGAGCCCTTATTTATCGGATGAGGTGCTCTTACCATGTTGGGTTCCGCCATACAAACTCCTGGCAAAGAAAGCATTTTTGAGGCTAATGCTCCTTTGTCCGGACAGATTATGGAGGAAGCCGAAAGTTTAATAAGCCCTTCAAAATATGCAAGCCTGGATACCATTAAAGACACTATACCCCAATCGCCTCGTGATGAACTGTATGCCAACATCCAGCTTGCGGAGCAAACCAAAGACAGGGCTTTGCATACGCTGGCGCTTCAACTGGAAGAAGAGGGCGATTACGAAACAGCTGAAGAACTCCTGCTTCAGGAAGGAACTCATGACGCTTTGGCAGGTGGATGGTACCTGAACATTCGCGCCGGCAATTTTTCCAAAGCAGAAGCGCTTTTGGATAGCATGCCGCAAATTACGCCGCGTCAGCAGGCATTTCACTTTCTAATGAGCCTGAATCTCCAGATGACGGCTTCGGACAGCATTATTCTTAGCCCGGTGCAGGAACAAGCCTTATACGATATAGCAGAAAGCAACTTCCCCGAAAGTGGTTATGCAAAAGGGATGTTATCCTTCTTGAAAGGAGCTGTTTTTATGCCTAATGTCCCTGAAGTACCTGTAGAACCGCGATCAATAGAGCAAGGAATTGAACCGGAAACGCCTCCTTCAGGCAACCATGAAGTGTCAATCTTTCCCAATCCGGCAAGGGAGCAGGTAATTGTTCAATTTAAGCCCCCCCTTCTGCAAGCCGGCGAGCTGTGGGTTACAAGCCTTTTCGGACGCCTCGTGGAGCGAAGGGTGCTGGAAACCGGGCTTTCTTCAGTAGAACTTGATACCCGGCATTTTACTCCGGGGTCGTACCTGCTCACTATTAGCCGTGGTGGGGAAACGCATGAGTACCATTCAAATTTATGATTATCCATTGAGGTGGGCACAAATTACCAATAAAGTCAGGCGGACACTTCAAGTGTCTGCCTGACGCCGGGGATGAGGTGGCAACTTTCCCAAAGGGACTCCTTCGGAGCGAGTTGCCTCCTCGCTTTTCCTGGATAAAACAAAGCATTATGAACTACTCCGTATGGATATTCTTCCTTTGTATTTTTTTTTCCCCTACCAGCATTCTGGCTCAGCCTACTTTTTCCAGGACGTACGACCTGGTGGGCATGCAGGGCAGCGACAGGGGCGCATCGGTACAGGCCATTGGAGATGATTTCGTCATTGGCGTTGGTTCTTTGTGTAACGGATATTATAACGCTTGTACTGGATTAATAAAAACCAACAATGCGGGAGATGTACTCTGGCAGTTCTACTATGACCAGTTCACCGAGGATATTTATCCCAACTGGAAGGATGATTTTTTCCTGAGGGGCGACACCTTGTTTTTGCGAGTGAAATGCGCAAAGTACCGGAAGCAGACTGGCAATATTATCTAGCCAAAGCGAGTTGGCAAAATAGCGGGTTGTATTCCTGGCGGATTTTGGAAGTGCGGAAGGTGATTATGCTACATCCCTGGAGCCGCTTCCCGATAACAGGTGGATGCTATTTGGATTTGGATGGCGCCAGGGTAAATGGAAGCCGGTTTTAAATGTCGTTCAAAACGATAGCATTATTGAGGCTTCCTATTACCTCGATTTCCCCTACTCCGCTGGAGAGAATGATGGAATGCTCGAACCCCTGCCCGACGGGGATTATATCACCGCCGTTCAAACCAAGACACCCGTCCTCCCTTTTACGGGGCTTGCAGTTTCCAAGGTTGACAGCCTGGGCAATATCATCTGGTCCCGGCACTTCAACGACAGCCTGTCCATCGGTTGCCGGCGGCGTATCACGCCCCTGCAGAACGGAGGTTTTGCCGTCGTCAATTGTACCGATACCGCGTACAACATTTCTCCCTATTACAGTTGGGCAGCCGACAAGGTCATCGGTACCTGGATTCGGTAGGCAACACCGCCTGGGAGTATTTTTCCATGCGCCTTCCTGGAAACGCATCCACAATATCACGCTGGCGCAAAACGGAGACATTCTGGGGTGCGGCATCGACAACAGTTACCCGGATGGTAGGGGGCGTGCGCCTGTCAGGGTTTGTTTTTCGAATGAGCCCCGAAGGCCAGTTGCTGTGGGAGCGGCGTTTTATCAACGATGCAACCCACCTGTATGCCGATATTCTCCTCTTAGACGACATTTGCGAAGCGCCCGACGGGCGCATAGCTGTGGTGGCCTTCAATCCAACCTTTTTCCCAACGGCACGCCCAATGGCGACGCCTGGTTGCTGGTGCTTGACGAAAACGGCTGCCTGGAGCCGGGTGCACCGAACGAGACTACGTCATTTCATACCAGGAAGAACCCGTGCAGCAGCCCGCAGTAGTGCAACCCAGTATGGTTCCACCTTTTACCCCCAGCCTGCCGGCGATTGGCTGACTGTAAATTTTGATCGGGATTTGCCGCCCCGCTGCCGATTGCTGCTCCACAGCGCCCTGGGGTGGCTGGAGATGGAACAGCCGCTCACCGCCGGGCAGCAGCAAGCCACCCTGGATACCTCGAAAGGTATACCCGCATATATATATGTGCTGGCCCTGGCCACGCAGGATGGGCAATTGCTGCACACACAAAAAGTATTGGTCAACAACAAGTAACAAATAAGCGACATGAATGCAATCACCACCCTGTTCCTGGTATTGGCGCCACTGGGTCTGCTGCAGGCGCATGCCTTCGCCTTCGAGCTTTGGCTGGAAGACGCGGCAGGGCAGAAAGACACCATCACCATCGGCTACGACGCCGGCGCAAGCTACGGCATCGACCCCCAATTTGGCGAAACGGATATCAAAACGGCGCCCTTCCCGGATAGCATGGAAGTGCGGGCGGCCGGTTATCTGTATGACGACCTTAATATATTCTGCTTTGAACTTAGCCAGGCTGACCCCACGAGCTTTCACAGCAAGGTACTGATACTCGACGACGAGTGCATGTCGACCCCGGAACATGAGCCGGGCGTATTCCTGATAGCCAACGCCCAATTCCCGGTCACCGTGCGCTGGGATCAGGGCCTGTTTGAAAATGCCTGCCGCAACCGCAGCCTCCTCACCGACTGGCTCCCGGGCGGCTGGTTTGACGCGCCATGCGAAAACAACGGCATAATCAGGCTGAACGAGCAGTCCGAAGTTCAACTGGTTCCCGCCGCCGGAGCCTATATGCCCAACGCCACCGATACGGCCTATCTGTATTTCGTAGCTTTTCGGGGCGATTCCACCATCGTGGGTACGCCCCGGCCCGGCGGGAGAACGGAGATAAGCCTTTTTCCCAACCCTGCTTCCGATGAGGTGCTCATCCTGCCGCCAAGCGGCGAACCGCTGGAATACCTGCTATTCGATGCCATGGGCAGGCGCATTTCGGCAGGAGGCATACAGGGGCGGCAGGCCGTCTCGCTGCCCGCAGGCTTGCCGGAGGGGCTGTATTATTTCCGTTTTTTCGGAAAGGACGGCAGGCCGCAGGGCAGCTTGCCGCTGCGGGTGGGCCGATAGGCGCGGGAAGTATCGCCAAACTCCAGTTTGGCGCTGGGCCTTTTTTGTTTCAATCCTCGTAACTATTCAGCATGCGGCCTAAAATGCTCCTGAAGCAAATTACCATGATGCTGAATAGTTACCAATCCTCTTTGTTCCTCTTCCGCGAGCCTCTCCGACTGGCTGGTTATACCGCTTCGGGACAAACCTGCCCGCCGAAGCGTTGCGGAGGCGGAGTCCCTCTCGAACGAAGAGGAAAAAAGGAAAAAACAGCCTTCCCTTGCTTTACAATGAACTATTATCCCTACCTTGCGTGTTATTCATGCATATTCCCCAAAAAGCAAGAAGGGAATTCATCAACAAACAAAGGATTATTCCTAATTTAATCTGACTGCTGATCCAGAACCTACCAAAGTTTTAGCCAGCCGTTTTCAATTTCTGTAATGACATTTCAAGATTTAAATCTTATCGAGCCCATCCAGCGGGCTTTAAAAACGGCTGGATACAAAAACCCCACTCCCATTCAGGCTCAATCTATCCCAACCGCCCTTCAGGGCCGGGATCTGCTGGCCTGTGCACAGACCGGTACTGGAAAAACGGCTGCTTTCGCCATCCCTATTCTGCAACTCATGCAGAGCCAGGGCCGGAACGAAGGCCGCAATCGCCCGGCCAGAGCACTGATTCTGGCGCCGACGCGGGAGCTAGCCATACAGATCGGCGAAAGCTTCGATGCCTATGGCAAATTCCTGGAGCTGCGGCATACCGTTATCTTCGGCGGGGTATCACAACACGCCCAGACCCGCAACCTGCAGTCCGGTATTGATATTATTATCGCTACTCCAGGCAGGCTACTGGACCTGATGAACCAGGGTTTCATCAAGTTGGATAAAATCGAATTTTTCGTTCTCGATGAAGCGGACCGCATGCTCGATATGGGCTTTATTCACGATGTGAAGCGGGTGATCCGCCAACTGCCGGCCCGCCGTCAGACGCTGTTCTTCTCCGCTACCATGCCCCCGGTAGTGGCCGAGTTGGCCAATGGCATCCTCACCCGTCCGGAAAAGGTAGCCGTCGACCCGGTATCCTCTACTGCTGAAAGGGTAGAACAGGCTGTCTTCTTTGTAAGCAAGAACCAAAAGCGGGATTTGCTCATTCACTTGTTGAAAACTGAAGATATTCCCACTGCGCTGGTCTTCACCCGCACCAAACACGGCGCCAACAGAGTAGTAAAGGAACTGGACAAGAAAGGCATAAAGGCAGAGGCTATCCACGGCAACAAATCCCAGAATGCCCGCCAGCAGGCGCTGAGTAACTTCAAAGCCCGCCGCACCCGGGTGCTGGTCGCTACTGATATTGCCGCCCGCGGCATCGATGTCGAAGACCTCACCCATGTGATCAACTACGACCTGCCGAATATTTCCGAAACATACGTGCACCGTATCGGCCGGACTGGCCGGGCCGGCGCCAGCGGCATTGCACTTTCTTTCTGCGACGAAGAAGAACAGGCTTACCTGCGCGATATCCAAAAGCTGATTGGCCAACGTATTCACGTTGTTAAAAACCATCCCTTCCCCATGGAAGAAGGGCAGGCAGCAACGCAACCGGCAATCACCAGGCCGGCTGCCAACGGCTACAGAAATGGCCGCGATAATAATGGTTCACAAAGAAATAACTGGAGTAACAGCCAGAGCAACAACCGTCGCCGGCCGAAGCGAAGCAGTACTGGCGCTCCGGTAACTTCCGACAGAGTAGACACCCGGCGATAAGCTTATAAGCTTGTTTCCGTCAATTGCTGGCCAGCAGGTCGATACACAGTGCCGCCGAACAGGAAGATCGAGGCGCCTCATGGGTTGTTGGCTGCGAAACGCCTTTCCTTGGGTCGAAATAGTCACAAAAACCTCGTCCTGATAACAATTCCAGGCTATCCTGGCGGATGCGCTCGGCCATTTCGTACATTTCATATCGCTGCAGGCCATGGAATAGCAGCCAGTTGAGATTGATCCAAACCGAACCGCGCCAGAATCCTTGGTAGTCGATATCTTTAGCCAACAGGCTATAGGCCGGGCAGTTGTACAGGTCGTTGCGCTTACCCCCAAACATCGGGCTTTCCAGCGTCTTTAATATCTTTTCTGCCTGGTCCTGAGTAGGCACATCTCCGATGAGTGGCATCAGGCCAGAAGAAGTGTGGACGTGGATAAGCTCGTTGTTGCGCAGGTCGAAGGCGTTGTACATGCCACGAGCTTCATCCCACATCTTTTCGTTTATGCTATATTTCGTCAGTTCATCCCATTCGATAACCTCAGAGACATCTTCCCCCAACAAGCCGCCAATTTGGATAAGGCATTCGTTTGACCAGGCCAGGACACCATTGAATAGCGGGTCCTGGATAAGAAAAGGGGACTGCTCATAGATGGCCCCGCTATCGTAATCAAGACTACGAAAAAGGCTGATGAGATCGATACAACGGCTATAGTCTTCAGGAGCGTCCTTGTAGAGGGCAGTCTCCATAGCCGTTGGCATGTCCTTACTATCATAAAGAGGAGTGGCAACCGTGGTGATATTCATGCGTTTAAGGGCGCCGGCCCAGGAGGGGGAGTTCGCTATTACGCCTTCCCAGGGGTGGCAGATATACACCAGTCCTTCTTCCAGGGGATCCCGAAAATTGTACAGATAGCGGTGAAAGGCCAGCACCTGTGGGTACATTTCCTGAAGGAAAGCCCTGGCCCGCTTTTCATCCTGAGCGATCTCATAGATACGCCAGAGAACGAAACCGAAAACCGGCGGCGCGGTAATACCTGAAGCAGGAACAGACTGGGGAGCATGAGGGGACCGTTCGGCCTGCCAGAAATCAGGGCCCGGAAAGCAGGTACCGTCTTTTTTCTCTCCGAACACGGCATGAGGCAATAATCCATTGCTCCATTGTGCGCTAAAGAGGTGGCGCAGTTCCGCTTCGGCCCGATCCATATTGAAATGGGCGTTGCCAATAGCGATAAAACCGGCATCCCAATTCAATTGGAGTGAAGAATGGCTGGGGCTTGTTTGGGTAAAGCTACCGTTCCAGTTGTCTTCCAACACCTGACGGGCTTGTTTCAATTGTGTTTCAAGCATAAAGGGTTAACTGGCTAATACCGGGGGGAGCTAAAAAAACATCAAAATACAGGGATGGGGAAATGATAATGACAAAGGTATAAAAAAGAGCCCTCTCCTCAAACTCGAGAAGCCGAGGAATTTATTTCTGGCCCAAAAATCACATTGATCAAGCCCGTAGAGAAGTTATAGACCCACCCATGCAGCTTTGGAGCGATCCCATTTTGCTGCGCTTTTCGAAAAACGGAGGTTTGCCGAATATTGTTGATCTGCTCGAATACATTCAACTCTACCAGGCGATTGAGGCGTTGTTGTTCATCGGCAATAGCATTCAGTTCCGCTTCATGCAGCGTCATGACGTCCTTAATATTGGCCAGCCAGTTGTCGATCAGGCCGTACAAATTATTGCTCATAGCTGCTTGTATGCCGCCACATCCATAGTGCCCCACCACGATGATGTGTTCCACCTTTAATACTTCTACCGCATACTGGAAGACCGACAGGAAGTTGAGGTCGGAATGAGCCACCACATTGGCGATGTTGCGGTGTACGAAGACTTCGCCCAGATCGGCTCCGATGACCACACTGGGAGAAACACGGCTGTCGGAACACCCCAGGAGTAAGGCTTTGGGATGTTGTCCTTCGGCCAGCAGGTTAAAATATTCTGAGTCTTCCTCCTGCTTATCTTGAGCCCATTGCTGGTTGTATTCCAGGTATTGTTTAATAAAATCATCCATATCTCGCCAAGTCTTGTTCTGGCAAAATTAAAGGCTTCCGGCCGGAAGATCTGTGATGGGGTTCACAGGGAGCGTTTCTGGTTTTTTCGCCGGCCCCTAAGGGTGGTGAAATTGTTCAAAGACATCCCATTGCATCAGGCCTCTGAAGGCGGCATCTTTAGCAGCCTGGGTATAGTTTTGCACCAGTTTTATGTCGGCGCTGGTTTCCCGGATGTAGCGGGCCAGGCGGCGGGTGCGACGGCGGGCGCGTACATCCCGGATATAAATAGCGGCTACCCTTCCCGGAAATTCCTCGGCAATGGAACGATAAATGTAGGGGTCTTTCTCCCCACTGTCACCGATCAGCACGAAACGGAGCGCAGGGTACGTCCAGAATATCTGTGAGATACTGGCATGTTTATGGCCTTTGAAGCCGGCCGGCCGATCCTGGTAGGGGATACCAAAATCACGCAACAGGATAGGCCCAGCCGGCAGGTTATTGACAACGAGGAATTCCTCCAGGAGGTCGTATAAGTTCCAGGGGCTGTTAGAGACGTAAAACACGGGATTCACCGGCCGGCCGGCCTTGCCCCATTGCAATGCCTGGTAGAAGGCCGGGGCGGCCCCGAAGGATTGCCGAAGAGCCGCGCTTTTCATCATGGTGTGATAGATAACTTTGAGCTTAAGGATCGAGGTGACGTCTGTCTTAAGCACCGTATCATCGATATCGCTGATAATTCCGAGGGAGGCGTCGGGTGGCGGCACCAGCACGGCCGCTTTGGCCTGCACGTCCACATGGCGTCCGGGAATAGCCCCAATGGACAGGTTGGCTGCCTGCCATTGTCCGTCATGAACAGGAAGTGGCGCCGGTAAGGCCTGTCCGATCAGAAAATACCCTTCCTCATCCGTAACGGCATGAAAGGTATTCGCTCCGATCTGTACGTTAACTTGCACATCTGGAATTTCCCGGCTATTGAATCGGCGGTAGTTGTGAATGAGCGCCCGCCAACGGGAATTAATATTGCGGGCCAGGATACGGCGGTCTTTTAATACCCTGCCTCGGAGAGATATCCAATCGGGGCGCCCATAACCGCGGTAGGTGGCGATCACTACTGGCCAGCGAGGCCGGAATCCCAGCAGGAGCTTTGCAGATTGCCACAGCTCGCTGAAGGCACGGCGGATCAGCCTTAGGGTACGAAACAGGGCGCGCTTCACTTTTTTACTCTAAATTAGAAATTTCCAGGAAAGCACTCATTTTACCTTTAACTTTATCCCTATAAGCTCACAACGAAATATCGTGTAACCAAAAACGCCATTATGCCCTATTTCCTTGGCATTGACATTGGTACTACCAGCACCAAAGCAATAGCCATCACTCCTGATGGGCAACAACTCGCCATAGCGCGGGCGGCCTATCCTACTTTATCTCCCCAATCGGTTTATCAGGAGCAGGAACCGCAAGCCTTATTGCAGGCGGTGATTTCCGTACTGAAAGAAGTGACAAAACAAACTGAGGCCCGCCCGGAAGCCATCAGCCTGAGCTGTGCTATGCACAGCCTGATCGTACTGGATCCTTCGGGACAGCCCCTAACTAACGCCATCCTCTGGAGCGACCGGAGAAGCGCGCGCCAAGCCAGCCAACTGCGGGCTTCCGGAGAAGGCACTGCCCTGTACGAAGCCACTGGCACTCCCATCCACCCGATGTCGCCACTTTGTAAACTCCGCTGGTTGCAGGAGGAAGCACCAACGTTATTTCAGCAAGCAGCGCGTTTTGTATCCATAAAAGAGTATATCCTTTTACAGCTTTGCCAAGTGCATGCAGTGGACTACTCGATCGCCTCCGCCACAGGCTTGATGGATATCCAAACGCTGAAATGGCATGCGCCGGCCCTGGCCTACGCCGGTATCCGGGAGGATCAACTTTCACCCCTGGTGTCTCCAACTCACTTACTGGCGCTGAAAAGTAAGGCCTTGCCTGACAACCTCCAGAACGTACCTGTTGCCGCCGGCGCCAACGACGGCTGCCTGGCCAATCTGGGAGCTTTAGCTCTGTCGCCGGAAGAATGGGTATTGACAATTGGCACCAGCGGGGCTATTCGAAGGACCAGCCAGGCATCCATTGTCGAGCCGGAGGCTCAGATTTTCAACTACCGGCTTGATGAAAGGTACTTGGTCAGTGGAGGCGCAACAAACAACGGCGGAATTGCTTTCGAATGGCTGGGCAAGCTACTGGGGCAGGAGCGTTTGTCAGAAGCTGCAGCGAAAAAGATACCGGCGGGCTCAGAAGGGCTTCTTTTTCTCCCCTACCTGTTGGGGGAACGCGCACCAATATGGGATGCGAGCGCCACCGGCGCTTTTCTGGGGCTCCGGCTAAACCATAGCCCAGCTCACCTGCATCGGGCTGTTTTGGAGGGCGTAGCGTTCAGCCTGTATCACATTGCTGAAAGTATGCCAGCCAAGCCCGTGCAGCTCATTGCCAATGGAGGCTTTACCCATTCTCCGCTTTGGGTGCAGATCATCGCTGATGTATTCGGAATCCCCGTCCGGGTAGATGAACAGGAAGAAGCTTCCGCCCGTGGTGCTGCCTTTGTCGCCATGAAAGCAGTGGGCGCCATTGAGGATTATGAAGCTTTGCTGCCTCTGAGGAAGTTTTCGCGGCAATATCAACCAGATCTTGAAAAGCACCGCTTGTATCTTGATGATTTTGAAGCGTATAAAGATGTTTATCGCTCCAGGGCAACGCGCTGAATATATGCGTCTTCCATGCTCACTGCTGAAACAAGGAATCCACAAAAGCCCTTTTATTGAAAACCTGTAATTTATCGATGGCCTCGCCCACGCCAATATATTTGATGGGTACTTTGAATTGATCAGAGATACCGATAGCGACGCCACCTTTAGCGGTGCCATCCAGTTTGGTGAGCGCCAGGGCGGAAACTTCGGTGGCATCTGTGAAGTGACGGGCCTGTTCGATCGCGTTCTGGCCGGTTGTAGCGTCCAGGACGAGCAGGACTTCGTGGGGGGCGCCATCCAGGCTCTTACTAATGGAGCGTTTAATCTTGCCGAGCTCCTTCATGAGGTTGATCTTGGTATGCAGGCGGCCGGCTGTGTCGATGATGGCGACATCGCAGTTGTTATCCATAGCGAACTGAACCGTTTCGTAGGCCACAGCGGCAGGGTCCGTATTCATCCCTTTGCTGTAAAAGTCGCAGCCTACCCGTTCAGACCAGATCTTAAGTTGGTCGACGGCCGCGGCGCGGAAGGTATCTCCGGCGCCCATCACGACGCGTTTGCCCTGCTGTTTATACTGATGCGCCAGTTTGCCAATAGTAGTCGTTTTACCTACGCCATTAACGCCAACGACCATGATGATACAGGGCTTTTGATTGGAAGGCAGAGAAAAATCATCTATATCGGTGGTATTGTTTTCAGCCAGTAGCTGGACGATCTCATCGCGCAGGATCTCATTGAGTTCGGCGGTTCCCAGGTATTTATCGCGGGCGACGCGGGCCTCGATCCGTTCGATGATCTTGATGGTCGTTTCAAGGCCTACGTCGGAGGAGATGAGGATGGCTTCCAATTCATCGAGGACCTCGTCATCCACAGTAGTTTTCCCGGCGACGGCTTTGGTGAGTTTACCGAAGAAGCTCTGCTTGGTTTTCTCCAGGCCTTTATCGAGGTCTTCTTTCTTTTCCTTGCTGAAAAACTTGTTGAAAAAGCTCATGTCTTAAACTTTGGGGCTTTGAGCCAGGGGATATTAAACAAAGAGGCTTTTCTTCGCGGGAAAGAAAAGCCTCTTTATGTCTATAGGGACTCGTAGAACGAGTTCGAGTTATTTGCTAGCGAAGAATTCCTCCACTTTATCCTTACGGATGATCACCTCTTTGTAGGTGTACTTGCCCGTTTTTGGGTCTTTAACGCTTTTTACCACTTTTACGTGGTCGCGGCCGGAACCAGCATTAGCTGAACGTTGAGCGACCCGGGCGTTCTTTGATACTTTTGCCATTTTACTTCACATTTAAAGGTTATAGAGTAAGCAACTGTCCAAAAATAAGCAATCAAAAGATAGATCGCAACTCTATAATGGGGTTATTTAATTTCCCGGTGAACCGTCATACGCTTCAGGATCGGGTTAAACTTCTTCAGTTCGAGGCGGTCCGGCGTATTTTTGCGGTTTTTCTGGGTCACATAACGGGAAGTGCCCGGCATACCGGAGTTTTTATGTTCAGTGCATTCCAGGATAATCTGAATGCGGTTACCTTTGCTTTTCTTAGCCATCTTTCTTAGAATTTAAAATCCTACAAACTACAATTCAACGCCGACGTCGAATCCTTTTTTCTTTGCATCCTGGAGGAATTCATAGATGCCGACCTTATCAATAGTGCGCATGGCATAAGCCGACACTTTGAGGGTTACCCACTCTTCCTTCTCCGGAATGTAGAAGCGCTTGGTCTGCAGGTTCGGCAAAAACCGGCGACGGGTTTTATGATTAGAGTGCGAAACCCGGTTTCCGGATATCGGACGCTTTCCTGTAAGTTGACAAACTTTGGACATGGTCTTGATACTTTAGTGACTCCGTCAGGATTCGAACCTGAAACCTCCTGATCCGTAGTCAGGTGCTCTATCCAATTGAGCTACGGAGCCGTTTTGTCATTTTATCCTTGCGCTTGATTCGTTCCTCCGTCAGGATTCGTTCCTGAAACCTTTCCGGCCCGGTGGCCGGAATGCTCTATCCAATTGAGCTACGGAGCCATTTTGTCAAATGCGGATGCAAAGATAAGGGTTTCTTTCTTTCAGCAAAAGGTTTTTCAACATTTTTTCCCGTCGAGCTAAAAGCCGTGTTGAAACCGGAGTAATAACATTCCGAATCGGGGAGAAAGTTCGCAAGAAAAGCGGAAAAAGGGAAATTCCTGAGGATATCCCCTCATTCCCTGAGAAACTCCAATTCATCCTTAACAGAGAGCTTCACCATAACGGAAGGCTGGGCGGGAGCCTTGTCGCTGCGGCGGTAGCGGGACACGTAGTCGACGCGTTCGATTACATCGGAGCTGATGGCGCCGAAATTGACTGGGAAATAATCGTTGCGCAGGTCAGCGGGGGCGGCAACGAGGGGTTTTCCCAGGGTTCCGATCAATTCGGAGCAGTAGTTATCCTGTACGAGCCGAATAGAAATGCTGCCGTCAATGGCTAAGAGGCTATCGGGCAAGTTGCGGGCCTGATCGTATAGAACGGTAAGAGGGCGGACGTGATACAGCAGCAGGGTTTCAATGCGGGGGTGAAGGCGCCCCACGTAAGCACGCAGCATTTCCAAAGAGTTGACCAGGACTTCGAGGCCAAACGCATCATCAGTGCGTTTGAGTTGGCGTATTCGGGCGGCCGCCAAAGGGTTAGTAGCGTCGCATCCGATACTCCATACCGTATCCGTTGGATAGAGGATGAGGCCTCCGTTACGGAGCACTGCCAGGGCATTGTCGAGATCGTAGTTTTGAACCATAGTAGCCCTTTCATTTGTAAAGGTCGTCATATGCATAAGGGTTTAATCCATTGAGTACTTCAATGCACAGCGATAATCGGTTTTGGGCAGCAACACACCTGCCACAAGGGCTTTTCTTGATACTGGGCCAGGATATAAATGCCTCCCTGAAAGCAGCCGGCAATGGTTCTGTCAAAAGAATTACCAACCGCCAAAATATAATTTCAAAACCTGCCGGATTTGAAAACTATATTTATCTTAACCCAATTAATTAATGGCAACACAATTCATACAACTAAAAATCAGGCTTCGTATTGTTCCGAAAGCCGCTAAATCATAAAAACGACACCCTTGAATCATTTATTACGCACCCTCATTACTTTGGGAATACTACTCCCAGCACTATCGGTATCGGCTGCTCACATTATCGGAGGAGAGATTACTTATGAATGCCTGGGCTGGACCAATGGGGACTCGACGACGAATTCACGGGCGTACCGATTTACGATGTATATTTACCGGGACTGCCAGGGGGGAGGCGCCCTGTTTGATTCCGCACCGGGAGCGCCCTATCAGGCCAGCGTCACGGTTTACCTTCAAGGCCAAAGCAACCCGGTTTTCAATTTCTCTCTGGGGCCGCCGCTCATCGAACCTGTCGACCCAAACCCGGGCAATCCCTGCCTGATCGTCCCTTCCAACGTCTGTGTCCAGCGGGCAGTGTATAATTTCCCCGTGGTCGACCTACCGGTGTCAAACCAGAGTTATTACATCGTTTACCAGCGTTGTTGCCGCAACAACACCATCACCAACATTGTAAACCCCGGCGGCTCGGGCGCCTCCTATTATATGGAGCTGACCCCGGCGGCTCAGGCTGCATGCAATAACAGCCCCACCTATAATGGCTTCCCACCAATAGTATTATGTGCGGGAGAAACATTTGAATTTGACCACTCCGCCTCTGATGCAGAAGGGGATCAACTGGTCTATGAGTTTTGTGCACCTTTTCTGGGAGGGGGGCTTAATTTTGATTTTCCTTTTGCATTCGATGGCGTTGCTCCCAGCCCTGACGCCCCGCCGCCTTACAACCCGGTAACCTTCGTAGCGCCATTTTACAGCGCCCTCGACCCCCTGGGCGCCAATGCCGACATCAACATCAATGTCAATACCGGCCTCATCACCGGTGTTCCTCAAAACCAGGGCCAGTTTGTGGTGGGTGTGTGCGTTAAAGAATACCGAAATGGCCAATTACTAAGTACTGTATTCCGGGATTTCCAGTTCAACGTCACTATCTGCGACCCAACGGTTGTGGCTGACATCCGGGAAGATGCGCTGATAAATGGCAATGAATTCCTATTGACCCGCTGTGGAGAGACCCGCATCAATTTCGTCAACCAGAGTTTCCAGCAAGCCTATATAGACGAATTTTACTGGAAGTTTGACTTAGGTGACCGGGATACGACAATCAACAGCTGGAATGCGGTGGTCCAATTCCCCGGAATTGGGGAATATAAAGGTCAGCTCTTTCTCAACCCCGGTACGGAGTGCAGTGACACGGCCAGCATCGTGGTCCGTATTTTCCCGGAAATACAGGCAGATTACGTTTATTATTACGACACCTGCGTGGCAGGGGCTGTGAAATTTGAAGATTTGTCTCAGGCCGGTGCGCCGATCAGCAATTGGAGCTGGGCTTTCGGCGACGGGCAGGGTTCCAGCAATCAGAATCCCGATTACGTATACGCAGCCCCTGGTTATCAGCAAGTAGACCTTAGGGTGACCGATCAGAATGGCTGCCAGGATTCTATACGAAAGGAGATCGAATACTACCCCGTACCTGCGCTGCTCATCATTTCGCCCAGCTCGTTTACGGGCTGTGCGCCGGGCAGCATTTTCTTTGACAACCTGTCGACTCCCATCAATGAGGAATACGATATTTACTGGGATTTTGGGGACGGAAGCAGCGCTACCGAAATCAGCCCGGAACACACGTTCACCAAAGAGGGTGTTTTCCCGGTCAGCCTTTCGGTCACCTCACCCATTGGCTGCCAAACCGATACCGTGTTTTCCAACCTCATCACCATCGAACCGTCGCCGGTGGCAGATTTCACCTACAGCCCTCAGGAATTGGACAATTTCAATACCGAGGTACAATTTTCGGACCGATCCTCCGGCGCCAGCCGTTGGTACTGGGACTTTGAGGGAATAGCCTATTCGACAAGCCAAAACCCAGCCTACGCCTTCAAGGATACGGGTTTGCAGGAAGTAAAGCTGGTTGTGACCCATCCCAGTGGCTGTCGGGATACGACGGTACAGCTTCTCGACGTTGTACCTAAAGTCACCTATTTTCTGCCAAACGCCTTCACCCCCAACGATGATTCCGCCAATGACGTCTTTATCGGCAAAGGTTACCTGCGGGGCCTCAAAGCGTTTGAGATGAGCATCTGGAACCGATGGGGGGAGGAGATTTTCCGCACAGAAGACCCGATGGTGGGCTGGAACGGGAAGCAGAACAATACCGGCAAGCCTTTGCCTGTTGGCGTATATTTTTGTCTGGTGCGCTATACCGGGCCACGTGGGGAAAAGGTGGAGCTTCAGGGGGTGGCGACACTGGTGCGGTGAGGAAGGAGGATAGGGCTATATTGTTATTGTTATATTGTTTGGAGGAGAGATGGTGGTTGAAAGCAAAAGAAAAGACTGCAGAAGATGAAGCGAAGAAAACTACAGGCTTTTATTATTACGCTATGCCTTCTGGCTTTAGGAGTGCAGGCCCATGCCAAGCACATCATCGGAGGGGTGATGACCTATGAATGCCTGGGCAATGGCAATTACGAGTTCACGCTCAAGGCATATCGGGACTGTAACTGCACGGATTGCGCCGATTTTGACCCGACAGCATTCATAGCGGTATATAATTGTTCCGGAGACGGTTGCAATCAGCAGAGTCAATTCACTCCTTTTCTTCGCATCGATGCGCCGCTGCTCGATGTCAATGAGGTTGATGCGCCGGATTACCCCTGCCTCATCCCTCCCGATGTTTGTGTACAAGAAGGGCTATATCGTTTTCAGGCCAACCTGCCCATATCAGACAAGAGTTATCACATTTCCTACCAGCGTTGTTGCCGAAACATAACGATCAACAACATCTTTGACCCGGACAACACCGGGGCTACGCACACGATTGAGATCACCCCGCTGGCCCAACAGTTGTGCAACAACAGCCCGGTATTCAATGAATTCCCTCCCACTGTCATTTGCGCCGGGTCGCCGCTTCAATTTGACCACTCCGCAACAGATGCCGATGGCGACCAGTTGGTGTACCAATTTTGTCCGCCGCTGCAGGGCGGTGGCCCGATAACAGATAACCCCAATCTTTATAATACCTGTATCGGCGCCCAGCCAGATCCGGCTTGCCCCCCGCCATATCCACCGGTCACCTTTCTGGCCCCCAATTACACCTTTACCGCCCCGATGGGTGGCAACCCTGTGGTCTCTATCGACCCCAATACCGGCATGATCACGGGTACGCCAACCATACAAGGGCAGTTTGTAGTGGGCGTCTGTGTTTCCGAATACCGGAATGGCCAGTTGCTGAGCAAAGTTTTCCGCGATTTCCAATTCAACGTAGCGCGATGCGACCCAACCGTAGTGGCGAAAATCAACTCCGACGAAGTCATCAACCAGCAGGAATTCGTCATCACTTCCTGCGGGGAAAACACCATAGCTTTCCGCAACGAAAGTTTTCAACGCAGCTTCATCGATGTTTGGGAATGGAATTTTGACATCGAGGGCCAGCCTCAAACCTTTAGCCAATGGGAACCGACTATTACTTTCCCCGATACCGGCACTTATCTAGGCACCCTCATTCTAAACCCTGGCACCCAATGTGGCGATACAGCCAATATCCGCGTACAGATCTTCCCCGAAATAGTTGCTGATTTCAGTTATGATTACGACACCTGCCTCGCCGGCCCAACCGTTTTCACCGATGCTTCTTTTTCCGGAAGCGGCGCGATCACCGACTGGGAATGGGATTTCGGAGATGGCAATACCTCCGTCACGCAAAACCCTAATCACGTATACCGTGACCCCGGGGATTTCCCCGCCACTCTAACCGTGACGGATATTAATGGCTGTGAGGACTCTGAAACCCAGGTGCTACCCTACTATCCCATCCCGGAGCTTCTGCTGGTGGCGCCAAGCGCCTTTGTCGGATGCGCACCAGCAGAGATCTTTTTCAACAACCTATCTTACCCCATAAGTGAGGCGTATGATATTCTCTGGGACTTCGGGGACGGTGGAACCGATACTG
Organism: Lewinellaceae bacterium; assembly: GCA_020636215.1. Classification (GTDB taxonomy): domain Bacteria; phylum Bacteroidota; class Bacteroidia; order Chitinophagales; family Saprospiraceae; genus JACJYE01. The sequence continues at coordinate 599,710 of JACJYG010000007.1, read as the reverse complement.
TCGTTAGCCCAACCTATATATATAATAATGCAGGGGCCTATACCGTATCTTTGGACGTCGCCTCTCCTCTGGGCTGCCAGACGGATACAACATTCGAGGGCCTGATCACGGTGCTACCGTCGCCCGTCGCTGGTTTTTCCTTCAGCCCGGCTCAACCCAGTAATATTATCCCCACTGTTTCTTTTATCGACGAATCGCAGTTCGCTGTGGCATGGTTTTACGATTTTGGCGATGGCCAGCGCTCCACCCAGCCCAATCCGGTCAACACTTTTCGGGATACGGGCCAATACCAGGTCATGCAGATCGTCACCCACCCCAGCGGATGCCGGGATACTGCTTTACAACTCATCGATGTGAGGCCGGAGGTTCGCTATTATCTGCCCAATGCTTTTACGCCAAATGAGGATGGGGTCAATGACAAATATTTCGGTGTTGGCGTCATGGAGGGGGCCACCAATTTCAACCTGAGCATCTGGAACCGCTGGGGAGAAATGGTCTTTGAGACCAATGATCCCTCGGAAGGTTGGAACGGCCTGAAAAACAACACCGGAGCACAAGTACCCAGCGGAGTATATATGGTGTTGGCCACTTTTACCGGCCCTCGTGGAGAGCGGTATGAGGTCAAAGGAGTAGCCACGGTCGTACGATAGGAGGTATATTGCTAAGTGGATGCCCCTTTTTCCCTAAGAAGCTGTTTGAATTTAGTCCTTCAGTTTTATTATGCCTCTTTTTCCGCCACTCTGCGGCTTTTTTTCGCCCCGTACCTATGGGTACGAGGCTCAAAAAGAGCCTTGATTGACGAAAAAATAGCCTGTAATAAATTCTAAAAACCAAATTCAAACAGCTTCTAAAGTTCACAGTTTTTTTTTTGATTAGATTTTAGGCTAGGTTTTTCCAGCAAAACATTTTACCTTTGCACGGCTAAAATCAGACGCTATCAAATTTTGATTCTCTGACAACTTTTGCGTGTCAAAAAAACTGGAGTTCATCGATTCGCATTTTGCTATCATGAATTTTCGATTTTCCCAGAAGCAGTCAGAGAAGGGCAATATTCAAACCGAAAAACGATGGATGCTATAAAGTTTGTACAGGAACAATTGATGCCGAAGAAAGATTTTCCGGCATTTCGCCCGGGCGACAACATCGTGGTGAGTTACAAGATCATCGAGGGTGATAAAGAACGTATTCAGTCTTTCCGCGGTGATGTGATTCAGATCAAGGGTGAAGGCGCCACTAAAACCTTCACAGTAAGGAAGACTTCCAATGGCATTGGAGTAGAACGTATCTTCCCGTTTTCTACTCCGAATATCACGGAAATCCAAGTGACCAAGCGCGGTAAGGTTCGCCGGTCCAAGTTGTATTACCTGCGTGGACTGGTGGGCAAAAAAGCTCGCATCAAGGAGCGCAAGTATATCAAGAGCGCCGAATAATTCAGGCTGCTCTGAAAAAGAGAACCGGGCAATGGCTAGTGGCTGTTGCCCGGTTCTCTTTTTTAGAAAGAACTAATACTACAAAACTCATCAAGGGTTAAAGACTTCATTAAGGTCTATCTCCAATTCCGGAAAGATGGTCGATATACCTTTCTGGTCCTCAGTCAGGGGCTGCAACCCTATAAAGCGCCACTGATCGTTGAGCACGAAAATGAATACAGTTTTATCTGAGGGGTTGACCAGCCAGTATTCCCGGACGCCTGCTTCTTCGTACACTTCAAATTTATCCCGCATCTCTTTTTTGGAATTGCCCGGGGAGAGGATCTCCACCACCAGGTCGGGAGCGCCTTTGCAACCTCTTTCGTCCAGTTTGGCAGGGTCACAGATCACACAAAGATCGGGCTGTACAACGGTATGAACCAACTCATCTCCTATTTCCCCTTTCCGTGGCAAGCGCACATCAAAGGGAGCGGGGAATACCTGGCAGGGTTTGCGGTGAAAATAGTTTCCAAACTGACGGTCAAGTTCGTGGGAAATACGCTGATGTTCCGTTCCCGGCGCCGGGCTCATTTTATAGACTTTGCCTTTAATGAGCTCAATGCGTTCCTTTACCTGCCACAGGAGATAATCCGCATAGGAATAAAGTTTTTGGGTATCCAGTTGCGACAGATCAGTAACAGGCATAATCAGTTGTATTTGAATTTCAAAATTACGGTTTATTTGACAAAGGGGCAATTTAGAACCCTACCCTTACTCCCAGTAAAAAGTTCCTGCCCGCCTGCGGGAAGAAGCCCTGGTCCAGGGCGGAACTGCCCGCATAATTGTAGCGATAGGACCAGGCGTTAGCTTCATACAGGGCGTCGAATACATTCTGCACCAATAGTGTCAGGCCAATTTCCCGAACAAAGCCAGGGCGCCATGTATAGCCGATGCGGAAGTCGCTGAAAGAATAGGCGTCAATTACGTTATTTTCATCCGATGTGTTGTCGATATACTGCTTGCTGATGTATTTGGACATCAGGGAAAACTCCAGATCATGTTGGCGGTTGTGGCGCAAAGCCTCATAGCGCAGCCCGCCCCCGGCGATGATGGCCGGCGAAAAGGACAAGTTCGTATTGTCGTGCTCCACGGCTTCCTGCCCCAGCCAGTTGAAGCCCTCATCGTACACATCGATGTATTCGGTAAAGGCGGCCACTTTGTTGCGGCTGAGGGTGGCGTTGGCGTCGAAGCGCAGGCCGGGCGCCAGTTGGAGGCCGCCTACTACCTCCAACCCCAACCGATAGCTTTTGTCGATATTGACCCGGGTGTAGGCGCCCACATCGTTGATCTCTCCATTGAGCGCCAGTTGATCGCGGTAGAACATGTGGTAGAGGTTGACGGACAGGGCTGCGCGGGGCCAGTTGTATTGGTATCCCAATTCGGTGTTGTAAAGCGTCTCCGGTCCGGGGCGGCTATCGGAAGTAGAGTCGACGTAGTCATCGCGGTTGGGCTCGCGATTGGCGATGGCAAAAGAGGCGTAGGCGTTGGAGCGGCTATTAATCTGATGGAACAAGCCGGCTTTAGGGTTAAAGAACTGAAGCGTTGCGGTATCGTCCACATTTTCGCCTTGCCGGTTGAACCCAAGGAATTCATAACCCACCCGGCGGTACTGCAGGTCGAGGTAAGCGTTCAGGCCGCTGAACAGTCCGTAGTTGAGCTTACCGAATAGGTTGAAGTCTGTTTTCCGGGCGTCATTTTCGTAGAAGCGGTTCCCCAACTCGCTGTTGCTGGCGAAGCGCGCCCAGATGACGTCTCCGAAATGGGCGCCCTCGTAGATATGGCCGCTGCCGCCGAGGGTGAAATCCACCCTCTTGTCGCCGCTGAGATAGTTCAGGCTGTAGACAGCCCCGTAGAAGTCATTGTCCAGCCACAACCGGCGAACCAGGTCTGTAGTCGTGATCAACTCCTCTCCTAGTTTTATATCATCGAAGCCATAATCAGCCAGTGCCTCATCGGCCTGATATTGTTCATAGAAGCCTTTTCCGCGGGTATAGTGCAGGGCCAGGTTGAGATCCCAATGGCCATCGAGCTGATTGTTATACAGCAATTGGTAATGGTTTTGGCGGTAGTTGTCCACTTGATTGTCGTAGGGTTCCCCTTCTTTTTCGGTGCCTGCGGGATTGAAGGTGCGCAAATTGCGGTCGTCGAGAAAAGCTGCGGGTACGCCATACCAGGCCTGGTAAGTCACCTCATGGCCGGAAAAGGTAATAAACCGGAGGCTGCTGGCCTTCCCCATATAAGCTCCCGAGAGGTAATAAGACTGAAGGTCGGAGGCGGCGCGGTCGATGTAGCCGTCGGAGGTAATGCGGGACAAACGGCCCTCCACCGTAAATTTATCTTTGAGCAGGCCGGTACCAAAGCGGAGATTGCCTTTAAGGGTATTGAAAGAGCCCAGGGTGGTGTTGATATCGGCATAAGGTTCGGCTTCAAATTTAGCCGTGTTCATGTTGATGGATGCCCCGAATGCGCCGGCGCCATTAGTAGAAGCCCCCACTCCACGTTGCACCTGCACGTCGGCGGTAGAACTGGCAAAGTCTGGCAGGTCGACCCAATAGACAATCTGTGATTCCGCGTCATTCAAAGGAATACCGTTAATGGTAACGTTGATGCGGGTGGGGTCGGTACCGCGGATGCGAATGCCGGTGTAGCCGATACCGGCGCCGGCATCGGAAGTAACGACCGCCGATGGTGTCCATTGGAGCAAAAAGGGCACATCAAGGCCGAGGTTATTTTGCTGGAGTGCTTCGCCTTTGAGGTTGGTGTACGTCATAGGAGTAGTAGCGCCGGCGCGGGTGGCGCGCACGATGGCCTCGCCGGCCAACAGGTTACGGGATTGGAGTTGAAAATCTAAACGCTTTTCGCCTTCTCCTTCCCGGACTACTGCATTTTGAGTTGCCGTTTCGTAACCGACATAAGTCACCTGGAGGGTATACAGTCCGGGGCCGACATCCGGAATGCGGTATCCCCCTTTTGCATCGGTAGCGGCGCCAAGCGTACTTTCCAGGATGACAACATTAGCGCCGGCAAGGGGCTCGCCGCTTTCATCAACGACCTGCCCCGTCACGAGGCATTGGGCCTCTGCGACAACAGACAATAGCAGGCTAACCGCCAGAATCATTACATGCTTGATCATAGAATTGGAAAAAGTTGAGTGAAACAATCGCCGGCGCCCTGGGTTGGTACGGCGTTTCGCTTCACGGCGGGCAGGATGCCCGCTTCATACCGGTGGAAGGCAAAGCTACCATTGGCAGCTTCCTTCATCTCCCTTCCCGGCATTACCCGGGCAGGTTCCGTGGGTATGATCTCAGCCGGAGAAAAAACCAGCGTTTTTTCACTCCAGCACCCCAGATGAGCGGGTGCAAAGATAGGGGTTTTCGGGGGAATTGCCATGGGAATGGTTAAATGGCTTAATGGTTAAATAGCTGAGGCCCAGAAAGCTTTAACCACATAGCCATCTAGCTATTTAGCACTCGCTTGATCAGCTCGTGCATTTGCTCCAGTCGTTCCTCCCGTGAACCCCACAATTCGATGAAAGGAACGCCAAGCGCCTTCAGTTCGCGGAGGTAGGTGTCATAGAGTTCCTGACGCTCATGAGGGTTTTCGCGCAGGGGGTCGGGCGCCCAGGGGATATCGATCCCACAGAGTACGTAGAGGGTGTACCGGCGGGTGTGGAGCTCTTTGAGAATCCAGGGGTGGCAGCGGCCGTATTTAAATTCTGACCATACCTTCATCACCAGCATTCCCGTGTCACAGAACAGGAGGCGTTGGGCAAGGCTGGTTTGCTGATCCTCCATGGCCACTTGTCCTTTGGCAATTTGCAGCAGATCAGTTTCTTCATAGGGACGGCCTAGCCTTTCCAGATACTGCCGGGCATATTCGGGCGCCATCGCAGTGCCGTAATGGATACTCAACTGGCGGGCTATTTCTGATTTTCCGGTGGATTCCGGGCCGGTGAAGAGGATGCGGTGCATGGGTATTGTGGGTATTGTGGGTCTTGTATGTCTTTTATGTCTTGTATGTCTCGCGGGTCTCGTCGGTATTGTATGTCTCGTCGGTATTGTATGTCTTGTGGGTCTTGTATGTCTCGTCGGTCTTGTATGTCTTGTATGTCTTGTCGGTCTCGTGGGTCTCGTCGGTATTGTATGTCTTGTCGGTCTTGTGGGTCTTGTATGTCTTGTGGGTCTTGTATGTCTCGTGGGTCTTGTCGGTCTCGTCGGTCTCGTATGTCTTGTATGTCTTGTCGGTCTCGTGGGTCTTGTCGGTCTTGTGGGTCTTGTATGTCTCGTGGGTCTTGTCGGTCTCGTGGGTCTTGTCGGTCTCGTGGGCCTTGTCGGTCTCGTGGGCCTTGTCGGTCTTGAGGGCCTTGTGGGTCATGTGGGTTTTGTTGGTCTTGTCTGAGACTGTTCATTAAAGTGTGTCTGCGTATCTTAACGCACAAGACACAAAACTTATGACGAAGAAAAAGAAGAAAGACTCCCTAGCCGACTTGATACCGGACGCGGAGCTACGGGAACGGATGGTGGCGCACCTGTATTCAAAAAAGCCGCTGCTGAGCGAAGGAAGCGTTTTCAGCGAACTGTTACAGTCCATGGTCAACAAGATGCTGGAAGGAGAAGTGGAGGATTTTCTGGATGAAGAACGCGCCTCAAACCGGGAGAACAAGCGTAACGGCTATACAGCAAAGGAGCTTCTCTCGGCGGCAGGCCCTCTATCGATTCGCACGCCCCGGGACCGCAATTCGGAGTTTGACCCGGAGTTGGTTAGTAAGAGACAAAGAGAGTTGTCCAGTGGGGTAGACGAGCAGATCATCGCTTTGTACGCCCAAGGCAACTCGGTGGAGGATGTACGGCGGCTGTTGGGGAAGCTTTATGGGCTATCCGTCTCGGCGGGCAAGATCTCGGCCATTACCGACAAAGTGCTGCCCGAGATCCAAGCGTGGCGAACGCGGCGTTTGCGCTCATTGTATGCGATCATATATTTAGATGCGGTGCATTTTAAAGTACGCTACGAGGGCCAGTATAGTAGCCGGGCTTTCTACACCGTTTACGGAATCGATGCCGAGGGCCAGCGCGACTTACTTGGCTTGTACGTCAATGAAAGCGAGGGTGCCAGCCGTTGGGGCCTGGTTTTGGAAGATTTGAAAGAGCGGGGCGTGGAAGACGTTTTGATCTTCTGTACCGATGACTTGTCTGGGTTTAGTGAAGCCATCTCAGAGGTATATCCCTTGTCCGTTATCCAGAAGTGTATCGTGCATAAAGTTCGTAGCTCGACTCGTTTTGTCGATGACAAGGATAGCAAGGCCGTACGTAAGGGTTTACGTACTATCTACACGGCTACCACAAGAGAGGCAGCCAGGACTGCGATGGAGGCATTTACAGTGGCCTGGGGCAGCAAATACGGCCGCCTGATAGCGAGTTGGGAAGAGGACTGGGAAGAGCTGATGGCCTTCCTGGATTACCCCAAAGAGCTGCGCCGAATGATCTATACGACCAACCCGGTTGAAGCTCTGCATCGGATCATTCGCAAGCTCATCAAGGGTAAAGCTGCTTGGGTCTCGGATACCGCACTCATCAAGCAAATCTACCTCTGCCTGATGCACAATGAGAAGTCCTGGAAAAGGAGTGCCTATGGATGGAAAGCCATCCAGAGAGACTTGGCCAAAAAATATGGCGAACGGTTCTCCAGGCACCTGGTAGAAAAATGAGCGCGCTTCGCGCCGCTTTCCGGCCTACGGCCTCCAAGCGGCGCGAAGCGCCTCCCAGGGAAGCAAAGCTTCCCGATAAGGTAACCTAATTATTAACCTTAGACACACTTGATTGAACTATCCCTCTTGTCTTCTCAACCACCCAAACACACCCCCTTCCACAGATGTGACAACAAAGGAACGCCAGGGGACGTCCATTGGTTTGCATAACTTTTGGTAACTTTATTGGGACTTATTAGTCATTAAAAGTAAAAAAAATGAAAAACGGATTATTGTTATTGTTGTTATTGTTGAGCGCCGGGTGGGTGCGGGGCCAGCGCATATACAACCTGCCGAATGTACAGCCCAATGCAGCCGATTTTGAAAACATTTTCACACTGCCGTTAGAGAGTGACGAACTGAGCAGTTCCTTCGTCATTTGGATAAAAAAATCGGTGCCGGCGCATTTTCACCGGGAGCATAGCGAGCAAGTATTGGTGCTGGCCGGGGAAGGGATAATACAAATGAATGGCCAAGGCTACCGGATAGTAGCGGGCGACCTCATTAACATTCCCAAAGGTGTGGCGCATAGCGTATCGGTAACCAGCCAGGAACCCATGAAAGTCCTTTCTATTCAGTCGCCCCGTTTTGACGGAAAAGACCGGGTGAATTTAGGCCAATAATCATGGAGCAATGTAAAAACTGTGAAGCGCCGTTGAATGGGCCCTATTGCAGCGAGTGCGGACAGAAGGCCATTACCGAACGCCTGGCCGTCCGGCACATGCTCAACGAATTTATCCAGACTCTTACGAATCTGGAAAGGGGGTTCTGGTATACAATGAAGCGGCTGATGGCCAAGCCGGGGCAAGTGGTGCGGGAGTATGTGGAAGGGAAGCGAAAGCGTTATTTTCACCCCATAAGGTACCTGATCATTTTAGCCACCCTGGCCACTGTGGTTACGGTATGGCTGGGGATCTTTGACCTTCAACAGGATGAGATCCTTTCGGTGCAGGAACGGGCCATGGGCCTGGAGCCTTCAGAGCAGGCCCGGTTATCTCAGGAAAAGGTACAGGAGCAGATCAAGCCTTATCTCAATCTTATTACTTTGCTGACTTTGCCCTTTGTAAGCCTGGTATCTCTATTGCTCTTTCGGAAGCGGGGCTACAATTATGCCGAGCATCTGGCTATTAATGCCTACTGGACTGCTCAACTATCCTTCATCGGGCTGCTGCCGGTATTCTTTTTCGCCTTTTTCCCGCAAATGGTAAGCTACCTTTTCCCGTTGTCAATTTTATTATCTGTCGTTTATTACACCTTTGGTTTCCGGCAGCTGTTTGGCATCAGTTATGGGCAGGCTGTATGGAAAGGTTTTCTAACCAATACGGTAGGCTTTATTCTGATGTTCATAAGCATTATGATTGTTGTCATTCTGGGCGTTCTTCTCTATATCGTTTTCTCCAAGATCTTTCTTCATTAACAGCTAAAAACAATCACCTGAGGGAAAGCGTTTTCACAACCAAAAGCAATTTTAGCAACTAATTCAGCCAGGACATGCACGACATAGAACCTTACTACAAATGGCGCGATGGCTACGTAGCCGCTGAGGATGGCCGGTCGCCCTTTTTCGGGAGAGCTTATGACGAGTTTCGGTTCACGAACAAGATTTACAACTATTTCATCCATCCGCAATGGGATGAAATGGGCTCTGAAACCCTTTACCTCAAGGTCATTTATGTAGACTATGACCTGGGTTACACCATCATCGAACTGATCGGTGAGTGGAACGACTGCCTGACCAATGACATCATGTTCCTCAAACGAAAGGTGATTGACCACATGCAGGATGAGGGCATTACGAAATACATTCTCATTTGCGAGAATGTCCTGAATTTTCATGGTTCGGACGACTGCTACTATGAAGAGTGGTACGAAGATATTGTCGAGGAAGGGGGCTGGATATGTTTACTCAACACCCTGGACCACGTTGCCGACGAGATGCGCAGCACCCAGCTTCAACACTACGTCAATTTTGGCCCGAAGTTCAATGGTGTCAACTGGCGGCCGCACAAACCTCGGGGCGTACTGAAGATAGTTGATGCACTGGTAAATGGGGAAAGGCGGCAGTATTTGAATGGTTAAATGAGAAGCATGTGTTTGAGTAGTGGGTGTTTGAGCTAACCCGCCAACCCAAATACTCGAATACACAAACACACAAACACACTGATGCATAAATCCGGATTTGTCAATATCATTGGAAGGCCCAACGTAGGGAAATCGACCTTGCTCAATGCTCTTTTGGGTGAGCGTATGTCCATCATCACCAATAAGCCGCAGACTACCCGGCACCGGATTATTGGCATACTCAGCGAAGATAATTACCAGATCGTCTTTTCCGATACGCCGGGGATGATACAAGATCCGGCCTACAAAATGCAGGAAATAATGAACCGTTTTGTCAATACTACCTTCGAAGATGCGGACGTCATGTTGTTCGTTACCGAGGTAGGTGAGCAATATCAGGAAGACGACCCGATCATAGGAAGGCTGAAATCTGTAGAAGCGCCACTTTTTCTTCTCATCAACAAAATAGACCAGGCCGGGGAAGCCCAAATCTTAAAGCTCATCCAGAAATGGAATGAATGGCTGCCTTTCAAAGAGACGATTCCAATCTCGGCTTTGAATAAGACCAATACGGACAAGCTACTGGAAATCATCCTGCAGCACCTGCCCGAAGGGCCGGAATACTACCCGAAGGACCAACTTACCGACCGCCCCGAGCGTTTTTTCATCAGCGAGATCATCCGAGAAAACATCCTGGAACTGTATCATCAGGAGATCCCTTATTCCTGCGAAGTGATCATCACCGCGTTCAAAGAGGAGCAGACAAGCAGGGGCGAGCCATTGGTGCGCATTAGCGCCGAAATATATGTAGCCCGCAATACGCAGAAGTCGATCATCATCGGAAAAGGCGGAAGTGCAATCAAGAAACTGGGTACCGAAGCGCGTAAGGATATTGAAAAATTCCTGGAAAAAAAGGTATTCCTGGAAATGCACGTCAAAGTCAAGGACAACTGGCGGGATGATGACCGGATGCTGCGGCATTTTGGGTATAATCAATAAGGCCGAAACGTCAGGAGGCCAAAAGGCCGAGCGCCACCTTTGGTGGTGTGACGTCCTTTTGGCCTTTTAGCTTAATCCTACCTGAAAAAGAGTATCTTTGTGCCCTTTATTTAAGAATCATGAGTAACAATATAGTAGCCATAGTTGGACGGCCCAATGTAGGGAAGTCGACTTTTTACAATCGTCTGATCGGAGAGCGGCAGGCCATCATCGATGATACGAGTGGTGTGACGCGGGACCGGCAATACGGAACGAGTTTTTGGAACGGCAAAACATTTGCTGTTGTGGATACCGGAGGGTTTGTCAAGGATTCGGACGATGTATTCGAAGCAGCAATTCGGTCGCAGGTGGAGATCGCCCTGGAAGAAGCCCGGGTTATCATCTTAATGGTGGACGTCACGACGGGTATTACCGACCTTGACGAGGAGATGGCAGATATGTTGCGCCGCTCCAAAAAGCCGGTATTTCTGGCGGTCAACAAGGTGGACAACAACACCCGGATGATGGAAGCTAACGAATTCTGGAGCCTTGGGTTTGAAGAGACTTTCTTCCTGTCTTCTCTTACTGGCAGTGGTTCGGGGGAGTTGCTGGACGCGGTGTCCGAACATATCGAGGCCGACGAAGAGCCGGCAGAGGATGCACTGCCGAAGTTTGCCATTGTCGGGCAGCCCAATGTGGGCAAGTCCTCACTGACCAATGCCTTGTTGGGAGAAGAGCGGAACATCGTCACCGATATCGCCGGCACTACCCGGGATTCCATTCACACCAAATACACCAAATTCGGCAAGGAATTCCTGTTGATTGATACGGCGGGCATCCGCAAGAAGTCGAGGGTGCAGGAAAACCTGGAGTTTTATTCCGTTATGCGGGCTATTAAAGCCATTGAAGAGGCCGATATCTGTCTATTGATGATCGATGCCCAGCAAGGTATGGAAACTCAGGATATGAGTATTTTCCGTCTGGCGCAACGCCGCAATAAAGGCATTGTCATCCTTATCAACAAATGGGACCTGGTAGATAAGGAAACCAATACCGCGCGGGATTATGAGGAGGAATTACGCAAGCGTATTGCTCCTTTCACTGATGTTCCGCTTGTTTTTATTTCAGCCATTGATAAGACTCGTATCTTCAAAGCCATTGAGGTAGGGCTGGAAGTCTATGAGAACCGAAGCCGGAAAATAAAAACTTCCGTACTCAATGAGGTGATGCTGGAAGCCATCGAGCGTTATCCGCCGCCTTCCCACCGTGGCCGTTTTGTCAAGATCAAATACGTTACGCAACTGCCGACTTACTTCCCGGCCTTTGCGTTTTTCTGCAACAACCCCAAACACGTGAAGGACAACTACCGCAACTACCTGGAGAATCAGTTGCGGAAGCATTTCAGCTTCACCGGGGTGCCGATCAGTGTATTTTTCCGACAGAAATAATAACCATGCCATTCATTGACACGCCACTCCCCGGGTTGAAAATATTCAAGCCCAAAATTTGGGAAGATAGCCGTGGCTACTTCTTTGAAGCATTCAATCAGAAGGAATTTGAAACAGCCGGCATTGCGGCCCGGTTTGTTCAGGACAATCAGGCGCGCTCTACCTTTGGGGTGCTACGGGGCCTTCATTACCAGGTAGCGCCCTTTGCCCAGGCCAAGTTGGTACGGGTACTGGAAGGTGAAGTCCTGGACGTTGCCGTTGACCTGCGGGAAGATTCCTCTACCTACGGGCAATCATATAGTGTCCGCCTCAGTGCTGAGAACAAATGGCAACTTTTCGTGCCCCGGGGTTTTGCGCATGGGTATGTGGTGTTGAGTGAATCGGCAGAATTCTTTTATAAGTGTGATAATTTCTATTCAAAAGAACACGAAGGGGGCATCCGCTTCGACGACCCATCTCTGAATATCGATTGGGAGATCCGCCCGGAGCAGGCCATGCTATCCGAAAAGGACCTTCTGCTTCCGGAATTTGGGGAACACAGGCGAGGGTGAAGGCAGTACAAAGCCTAAAGGTTTTTCTGAGGGGGTAAAAAAGAGGGAAATATCGTTACATACATAATCATTATTTTTATAATCGTTATATAAATAATGATTATTTAAATCATCATTGATTTTGTAATCGTTATTTTCATCATCATTATATAAGTAATCATTATTTTTATAATCATTATACTTTTTTCTTTTTTCCTGCTTTTCGCCCCCCCTTCAGTCCCCACTCTGGCTGGTTTTCTTTACATTTCCCGCTATATCCCTAACTTGAGCGCAGATTTACCAAAATGCGAAAGCCCATGCCAAACATTCGAGCCTATATGCCCGCAGACCGGGAAGCTTGCCTGGCGATCTTCCGGAGCAACCTACCGAAGTACTTCGCTCCGGAGGAACTCCTGCTATTTACCAATTGGCTGGATAAACCCGGGCTTGAGGACTATTTCGTCCTGGAAGTTGGCCAGCAGGTAATTGGGTGTGGCGGTTATTACACTTTACCAGAACTGCAACTGGCCAACCTGGCATGGGGAATGATCCATCAGGAGTATCACGGCAAGGGCTATGGCCGACAGCTCACCGAATTCCGCCTGGAAAGGATGCGGGAAAAGCATCCAACATTTGAACGTCGCCTCAGCACCTCTCAACACACTTTTTTGTTTTATCAAAAAATGGGCTACCGAACTGTCGAAATAGTCAAAGATGGATTCGGCCCGGGATTGGACAAGTATGTTATGCTATATACATGACCGAAGCTTTGTTTATCGTACTGGCCGTTATTATGGGCCTGGGAATTTTACCTCTTTTCATTTACTTGTTGCATAGCATACAAGGGCGCGAGCCGGAGGCTTCTGAAACCCTGGATGCAGAGATGACAAAAGGCCAATCGGTTAATGAGCCTTTCGAGTGGTGGGAAGCCCGGCGCAGCCGATTCAACCGGGGACTGGCTTTGGCGGGAATGGCCGCCATGATGCTCTATTACGTGCTGCAGTATTACCAATTCAAATGGTATAGGTTTTCTGAATTTCAATTCAACTGGCTGTTTTTTTGCTTTCAGTTGGCTGCTTATATGGTTTACATGGGCCTGGCCAATCTGATATATAATCTGGGGCTTATCCTCGAAAGCATGTGGCCTCCAGTAGGCCTCCCTGCTTTCCGGCTAAAGCTGTTTGGCTGGTTATACGGAGTAGGTGTTGGTGTGCCGGTTGTTTTGGTGGTTTATCTTATCTTAGCTGCCCATTAGTGGGCCTCAACCAATGGTTATATCAAGGGCCGAATTTGTGGTTTTTTGCTTTAGAACTTGTTTAAATTTCATACTTCGGGTTGAAAATGCCCCTTTTTCGGTGATACTTCGTTCCTTTTTTTGTCCATACCTTCCAGGTATGCACTTCAAAAAGAGCCTTGTCTCACCAAAAAATGAATCCTTTTCATTCCCAAAAACGAATTTTAAACAAGTTCTTAATATCCTCATATGAGCAGCATATTGGTTACCGGAGCTAACGGGCAGTTGGGGCGAGAATTTCAGGTACTGGCAGAGCGCTACGCTGGTTTTGCCTTTACTTTTACAAACCGGCAGGTACTGGATGTCACAGATGAGCCGGCGGTGTTTCAATTTTTCACCCATAACCGATTCGACTACTGTATCAATTGTGCGGCCTACACCGCCGTAGACCGCGCGGAAAGTGAGCCGGATGCCGCCCGTTTGGGTAATGTAGACGCTGCCCGCTGGCTGGCCGAGGGTTGTGCCCGGCAGGGTATCCCTCTGATCCACTACTCTTCCGACTATGTTTACCACAACGCCCAGAATATCCCTCTCCAGGAAGGGGACGCCACCACCCCACGGAGTGTATACGCCATCACCAAGCTGGAAGGCGAGCAGGCCGTCCGCGCCAGCAACCCTTTAACCATGATTCTGCGAACCTCCTGGGTATACTCTTCTTTTGGCCATAACTTCGTAAAGACAATGCTACGGCTAGGCCGGGAACGCGAAAGCCTGGGCGTTGTATTTGATCAGGTAGGCAGCCCTACCTACGCCCGCGGCCTGGCGCAGGCTACGCTGGACATTCTCACCAAAGTGGATAAAGGGGAAGTACCCAAGGAGTTGCTCAGCGGTATTTACCATTACAGTGACGAAGGCGTTTGCAGCTGGTACGATTTCGCGTTAGCCATTTTTGAAATAGCAGGGATCGATTGTAAGGTATTGCCCATTGAAACGAAAGATTATCCCCTGCCGGCTCACCGGCCTCCCTATAGTGTGTTGAATAAAAGCAAGATCAAGGCTGTGTGGGGGTTGGAACTGAAGCATTGGAGGGAGAGGCTGCGGGAGTGTTTGGGGGTAATAGCCAAGACTTGATCTGACAGTTAAGGCGAATCTGCCCGCCTTCCATCTTTCCTGGTTTTCTTTTGTAATTTGAGGCAAAATATTTCACCCTATGCCCACTCCTGCCCTTCTCCTCTCCTTCTCCTTGCTGGCCTTTCTGAGTTGGCTGGCCTGGTTCTGGTTTTTCCGGAAGCGACGGGTAGCGGCCCTTGGGGAACCGGACCGGCGCATACTTGAACAGCAGGTAGCCTTTTACCGGCGCCTTCCGGCAAAAGACAAACAGCGCTTTGAGCAAGCTGTAGCGGGCTTTCTCGAGGAGGTCACCATCACTGGAGTGGAGACGGAAGTAACGGCCCTCGACCGGATGCTGGTAGCGGCCAGTGCGGTCATCCCACTCTTTGGCTTCCCGGGTTGGCGGTATCGCCACCTCAACGAAGTACTGCTCTACCCGGATAATTTTGATGAAGACTACCAGGTGCAAAATGCCCAACGCAACATCATCGGCATGGTGGGCAGCGGGGCGATGAACCGGATGATGATCCTCTCGAAGCCGGCATTGCTGGATAGTTTCGCCCATCCGGAACGGCGGCAGAACGTGGGTATACATGAATTCATCCACCTGCTGGATAAAGCAGACGGCTCTACCGACGGCATCCCGGAAATGTTAATTCCCCATGAATATGTAGTGCCCTGGCTACGGATGATGCATCACGAGATCGAAGAGATCAAGGACAACGATTCGGATATCAATCCGTATGGGGCCACTAATGAAGCGGAATTCCTGAGTGTGGCCGGAGAATATTTTTTCAGCCAGCCGGAACAGTTTGAACGCAAGCATCCCGAGCTTTTTCAATTAATGGGCAAGATCTTTCGGCAGGAGGGGTAAATAGCGAACATTTTCGCATTTTTACAGTTCAGCATTTACGCATTCTACCATGCAGCGCATCGATTCGCTATACATTGCCCCTAGCCCGCTGGGAGGCCGGGGAGTATTCACGGCAGCAGCCATTCCGGCCGGCGCTCTTATTGAGATCTGCCCGATGATCGTCATGCCGCAAGCTCATCGGCAACATCTGGATGAAACCGGTTTATACGATTATTACTTCATATGGGGTGAAAAAGAAGAGGAATGCGCCATTGCGCTGGGATATGGGTCTCTGTTTAACCACGACTACGACCCCAATGCTGAATATATCCCTGATTTTGACCATAATACCCTGGATTTTTTTGCGCTGCGCGATATTGATGCGGGCGAAGAGATAACGGTTAACTATAACGGAGACCCTGAAGAACAGAGCGAAATTTGGTTTGAGGCGCGTCGGTCGAAGCGGTAAGCGGGATAAGGCCGGCGGTTTGACCATTTTTTTTAACCGGATGATTCTTTCCCTCCCGAAAAATCCTTTTCTTTCGGGCTCAAAATTAGTTTCCCGGAAAATTTCAAGCCTCAGGGAATCTTTCAACACTTTACTACCCAAGTCATAATCAGAAGCATATTGCTCCGGCGGTTGCTTGTGTGGCCGTGTTTCTAAATATCAGAATAATGACGAGTTATCTTATCGGAGGTATTCAGCAGATTGGGGTGGGCGTACAGGATGCCGATGCGGCTTGGGCTTGGTACCGCCGCCAATTTGGTGTTGATGTTCCAGTATTTAAGGAAAAAGCTCAGGCAGGGCTCATGCTGCCCTACACCGGTGGGAAGCCTCGCAGCCGCTACGCTATATTGGCGCTCAATCTACAGGGTGGAGGCGGCTTCGAGATCTGGCAGTATACCTGCCGTAAACCAGCGGCATCGGATTTTGAGATACAGATCGGTGATTATGGCATTTTTGCCAGCAAGATCAAGAGCCCCGACATCCATCTGGCTTACCGGTATTTTCAGGAAAATAATATCGCGTGTGTCTCTGAAATTAGCCGGCTAAAGAATGGCCCGGCTCACTTTTTTACGCGTGACCTATATGGTAATTTCTTCCAGGTAGTGGAATCCAAAGACTGGTTCCAGTTTCGTAAACAACCCACCGGCGGGGTTGTAGGGGCTATTATCGGAGTGTCGGATATTGAAGGATCCTTGAAGTTCTATCGGGATATTCTGGGCTACGATGAGGTGGTTTATGATGAGCAGGGCCAGTTCGAAGAATTGCAGCATATTCCCGGTGGCTACTCCCCTATGCGCCGCGTGTTGCTGCGCCAAAGTAGAGAACTCGCTGGCCCCTTCGCCAAGCTTTTCGGGCGAAACGAGCTGGAATTGGTACAAGTGGAAGGGCGCAGCCCCAAAAAGATATACGGTGGCCGCTTATGGGGCGACCTGGGCTTTATCCACCTTTGCTATGACGTCGTGAACATGGATGCCCTCAAAGCTACCTGTGAGGCAACTGGCTTCCCTTTTACCGTCGACAGCCAGAATAGCTTCGACATGGGTGAGGCCGCCGGCCGATTTACCTATACCGAAGATCCGGATGGCACGCTGATCGAGTTTGTTGAAACGCACAAACTTCCCATCCTGAAAAAACTGGGTTGGTACCTCAACCTCAAAAAGCGGAAGCCCGGCAAGCCGATCCCAAAGTTCATCCTCAAGGCAATGGGGCTCAACCGGCAGAAGGACTGAGCGCCAGTCGGCGGCCCCCTTATTAGGTTGAAAAACACATAGCCACATAGCGCACATAGGACGACAGCTAGCCCCTAAATGAGAACCTTTTGGAGCCAGCCAGCGAGGCGCTAGTGATTTTCCTCATTTCCTCGTTCATCCATTTTTCTTATCTTTTGTGGGTTGAAGAAGCCAATAGGCGCCCCGCGTGAGGGGGCATTGCAGCCTATTGAGAAAAGGGCAAAAACCAGAGAGATCATGAAGTGGATAGGAAGTTTAGCATTCCTGCTGGCCCTGGCGACAGAAGCCTTCCCACAGGACACTTACCGGGAAGAGCGGGCTAACATGGTCAAATATCAGATCGAAAACCGGGGCGTTTCGGATAAGGCCACCCTGGCCGCCATGCGCAATGTTCAGCGCCACCTTTTTGTTCCCGAAAGCTACCGGCGGCAGGCATATAACGACGGCCCGCTGCCCATCGGTTACGGGCAGACCATCTCACAGCCATACATCGTAGCCTGTATGACGGAGGTGATCGAACCAAAATCCGGTTTCAAAGTGCTGGAGATCGGAACGGGTTCCGGCTATCAGGCCGCTGTGCTGGCAGAGATCGTGGATGAGGTTTATACCGTTGAGATCGTAAAAGAACTGGGAGAGCAGGCGAAAGGCAGGTTGAAAAAACTGGGGTACAGCAACGTTCAGGTTAAGGCCGGGGACGGCTACTACGGCTGGGAAGAACACGGCCCTTACGACGCCATTATCGTGACAGCTGCCACGGAGTATATCCCGCCACCATTGGTCAAACAGCTGAAGCCCGGCGGCAAAATGGTGATCCCGGTGGGTTCGCCTTTCCTGGTTCAAACGCTGATGCTGGTGGAGAAGACTGGCAACAAGATAAAAACGACGAGTTTGTTCCCGGTTCGGTTTGTACCGTTTACCAGGGAGGGGGATTGAATGGTTATTGTGCTATAGTGTCAGATGAGTCAGGAACCCCAAAATAACTTAGATGGCAGCGCTAAACCGGTATAGTCTTTCCGTAGGACTGTTGTCGACTGCAGTTATCGCCTTCGAGTTAGCGTTAATGCAGGTATTTTCCATCACCCAATGGCATCACTTTGCCTATATGGTGATCTCGGTGGCCATGTTGGGGTTTGGAGCGGCGGGCACTTTCCTCTCCTTATTTGAAAAAAGGCTGTTGAGGCAATTCGAAACGGCTTTTCCTATCTTTCTATTTCTTTGTGGGGCCAGCATGGCCGTAGTAGTTGGCTGTTCCAGTTTAAAGGCCATCCGATTCGACACTTACCTATTGTTGAATGATTTCTGGCAAGGGGGGCGTTTGGTGCTTACCTATTTGCTCTTTTTCATTCCTTTTTTTCTGGCAGCTTTGGCTATCGGGCTGGCGTTTGTTCGTTTCAGTCAACAGATCAGCCGCTTGTATTTTGCCGATTTGCTGGGCTCCGGGCTGGGTGGATTGGTGGCCATTGGGTTGTTGTGGTGCCTTCCCTCCTGGAAAATACCCGCCTTCACTGCCCTATTGCCCATCATAGCAGGCTGGGCCGCTTTGAAAGGGCCGAACAAGCGCCTGGCCGGTGTAATAGGAGTCCTGGCGCTACTGATAGTCACTGGGGCGCTTGCATTTCCACCAAAGCTCTTTCTCTCGGAGTACAAAAGCTTGAGCAAAACCCTACTTCTGCCGGAAGCAGTCATTGAGCACGAGCAGAACAGCCCCTATGGCTGGATGCAGGTGGTTGCCTCCCCTGCCTTGCGTTACGCGCCCGCATTGAGCCTGAATTTCCAGGGTACGGTTCCGAACCGAAAGGCGGTGTTCAACAATGGCGATTGGATGGGAGCGGTAGTGCCAACTCCGGATCCCGATTCAGCCTATATTCTCGATTTTACCACCGGCGCTCTACCCTACTGGCTCCAAACCCCCAAAAAGGTATTAGCCCTTAATGCTGGAACAGGAGAGCAAATAGCCCATGCCCTGGCGCATCGGGTGGAAAAGATTGACTGGGTAGAGGGCAATCCGGCAATCGTGGGCTTACTACAGCACGAGTTGGCGGCAGAAACCGATTCTCTGCTATTTCAGCCCGGGCTGGCCCTCCACCAAGTGGAAAGCCGCACCTTCTTATATACCGACACCAATACTTATGACCTGATCGTTCTGCCCCTCGTCAGTGCTTTCGGGGGCACGGCAGGCCTTAATGCGCTTCAGGAACAATATGGTATGACCGTAGAGGCTTTCCGGCAGATGTGGCGCAAACTGAAACCCAATGGCATGATCAGCGTCAGTTCCTGGATGGATTATCCAGTGCGAAATCCACTCAAGATAGAGGCCACGATGGCAGCAGTATTGGAAATGGAAGGCCTGTCTAACAAAAAGGCTCATTTAATTGGGATCAGGAGTTGGGGTGATATCACCTTTTTACTGAAAAAAGAACCATTTACAAAAATGGAAATACAAGCAGTACGCGCTTTTTGCGACGAAAGGCTTTTCGACCCTGTCCTTTTACCCGGCCTTCAAGCTGCCGAGCGGCAACAATATAATCAATGGCAGGATAGCCTTTTCTTCGATCATGTTGACGCCATCCTTTCCCCGGAACGGGAGTCCTTCTACGAGGCTTACGATTTCAATATCCGCCCGGCTACAGACAACCGGCCCTTCTTTTCACAGTTTCTCCGCTGGCGGAGCCTGCCTGCTTTAACGGGGATGTGGGGCGCTCAAAGCCTGCCGTTCCTGGAAGCTGGATACCTCATCGTATTGCTCACTTTCGTACAGATACTGGTGGCCGCCCTGGCGCTTATCATACTTCCACTTTTCCGGATAGGTTTTGGGGGCGGCCGTAAGGGCTGGATACTGCTCTATTTTGGCGGCCTGGGCCTGGGGTATTTATTCGTGGAGATCTTACTCATCCAGCAATTCATCTTATTTTTCGGCCATCCCATCTTCGCCACAGCGGCGGTCATCAGCATTTTGCTAATCGCCTCCGGGCTGGGTAGCTTCTGTTCGGGACGGTGGAAAGGGTTAAGCAGAAGGCTGTGGCTTGCGCCAATACTCCT
Organism: Lewinellaceae bacterium; assembly: GCA_020636215.1. Taxonomy (GTDB): domain Bacteria; phylum Bacteroidota; class Bacteroidia; order Chitinophagales; family Saprospiraceae; genus JACJYE01. The sequence goes on along the minus strand of JACJYG010000007.1, from coordinate 579,508 downwards.
TGCACTGCTCCTCTTCCTCTATATGGCCATCATGCAACCCACCCTGCAGGCAGCCATTGGCCTGCCGACGAGCGCCAAACTAGGGCTTTTGCTATTGCTTACTGCCCCCCTCGGTTTCGTCATGGGCCTGCCTTTTCCTACCGGCATCCGCTACCTTGCGGAAACAGGGCAGAGTTCCATTCCCTGGGCCTGGGGCATTAATGGATATTTTTCCGTTATCAGTACCGCTCTGGCTACTATCATCGCGATAGAGTTGGGTTTTTGGTGGGTGATGGTTTTGGCGGGCGCAGTGTATGGGGGCGTTGGGGTTTTTAGTATGTCAGTCGGCAGAACAAAAGGGAATGGACAGCCGAAAGGACATCGGCGGAACTAACCGACAAGGCCGCAGCCTGTCATTCCGGGCGAGCGCTGGACGGGCGGCAGGCAAGGAGACGGCAATTAAACAACTATAAATCAGATCACTTGTTTTTTTTTCTAAAGTGTATTACTTTAAGAAGCTGTTTGAATTTGGTTTTTAGAATTTATTATAGGCTATTTTTTCGTCAATCAAGGCTCTTTTTGAGCCTCGTACCCATAGGTACGGGGCGAAAAAAAGCCGCAGAGTGGCGGAAAAAGAGGCATAATAAAACTGAAGGACTAAATTCAAACAGCTTCTAAGAGCAGTGAGGGGGAACGCTTGCCAACTAAGCTTTCCAAAAAAACGTGCTATAATTGCTGGAAACAGTGCTTTAGGCACAAAAAAAGCCCCACGGCCGATAGTGGGCCGCAGGGCGAAATAAGGGGGCGAAAATTGGTGTTATTACGTCTTTAACTGTTCTCCCTCACCTTAGTGGCTTCTCACCTTTTTGATAAAAATATTGTAAAAGGCTTTACTCATGTACCTCAGGTCCGTTTGGAATGGCTGTCTCTGGTAGGCTTCCAAATACCGGCTTTCGGATTCTACAATCTCATCTATCGTCGTGGGCAAATCAACGTATTCAGGAGGCACCAGGCCTGGTTTAAAGCGTTTTCGCAATTGCTGAAAAGATTCCGGATAGAGGCTGAGATAGTGTTCACTTATAGGGCGCAGGCCGAATAGTTTCATTTGGCCTCTACAGATGCTAATGAGGTTGGGTAGTTCATCCACCCAATATTTGCGCATGATCCGGCCTGTAGGAGTGATTCTGGGGTCGTCCTTAAATTTCCCGCCCTCTTGCAAACCATTATTATTAAAAACAAATTCCTGCAAATATTCCGAATAGGGGTACATAGTTCGAAACTTATACACGGTGATTTGTTTCCCTCCTTTGCCCACTCTGGACAGCGGGATAACGGGGCCGGTTCCTGCTTTCGGCGCCTTTTCAATTGTTGCCACTTTCCGGGCAAAGAAATAGAGAAGCCCCTTTTCTTCCACAGTATCATCAGGATAGAACCCGCAGGCGCACAAGCGGCCCAGGACTTCGACCTCGGACATGGCCCAGCTGCGTCCTGAGGCTGGCCGGAAATACATTTTTTTTAGTACAGGCAACCTGGACCAGGCCCTTTTGAGCAGGACATCCATTCCATAAAGCAACTTTTTAAAAGGCCATGGCAGCTGCTTCAGGACTCGCTTTTTGCGCAACTGGGTGGTTTCAACGCAACCGATGAGGTAGCCACCAACCCGAAGTTGGGCATTTAAGCGGATCAAACTGGAATTGACCGACCGCAGCTCATTGAGCCGTTGTTGGACGATAATCGCATGCTCGGGCTTTACAGCCGCCATGCCGTTAAGTTCTTCCGGCGAAGATAAAACTGCCGGGGGTTCGGTATTAGGTAAATACCGCTCGGCCATTTCGTTCAGGGGGGAAGGCGCCGGTGTTTTCCACCCCTTCTGGTTTTTAGCCTCAAAGGGTGTTTGGGGTTTAGTGGTCATAGTGGGTCGTGTTAGGTTATCGAAAAGTAGAAGTTTGCCATACTGACGGTACCAGGAAACCCAGGTACGTATTCTTTGTATTAAAGCTTTCACTGGTTTTTGTAGGGCAAAAGCCATTGCTGTTCAAGTGTTTTTTAAATCCCATGCAGCATGCTCTTTCAGAGCTGCATATTCCAAGTTGTTTAGCCTAACTTTGCAAGCATATTTCCAGGCGTACTGATTGGCGGCCTCTTCACAATGCCGGCTTCTTTCTGCCGATGTGGCCTAATTGTTGTCGAAAAAATGAAAACCAAACTTGCCGTATTTGACTTTGATGGAACGCTGACCAGCCGGGATTCTATGCTGGAATTCACCAGGTTCTATTCAGGGAATGCCCGTTTTTTCCTGGGAATGCTTTATCTGATGCCCATGTTGCTGCGCTATAAAGCCGGATGGTTTCCCAACTGGCGCGCTAAAGAACGTTTTCTCACCCATTTTTTCGGCAACGAACCCCTGCCCCGATTCGAGGCGGCTTGCAAACGCTTTGGGCTGGAAAAAATCCCCGGTTTGCTCCGGCCGGCAGCCGTTCAATGCCTCGAAGGCCACCGCGCCGCCGGAGACCAGATCGTCATCGTCAGTTCTTCTGCTGAAAACTGGCTTGGCTATTGGTGCCGCGAGCAGCAGATCCCTTTGATTGGGACCCGCTTGCAGGTCCACGATGGGTTGATCACCGGCAAACTGGACAGCCCAAATTGTTATGGGGAAGAAAAAGCCCGGCGCTTACGGGAAGCCTTTCAGTTGGGAGATTTTGTTGAAATAATCGCCTACGGGGACAGCAAGGGAGATTTTGCCCTTTTTGAACTGGCTACCAGGCATTATTACAAGCCCTTCCGGGAATAGCTTATCTGTAATAAGTACTTTCCCTCAGACATCATCAAGCTATAAGCTTTGAATAGTAGAGGATGGAAAATACCATAGCGACCCAAAGCAGCCCATTGATAAGGAATGCTTTATCCGTGATCATCATTTTGGTAGGATCTCCCCCCTGCTTTTTAATATACACCAAATACAGGTAGCGGAAAATACCATATATCGCGAGGGGGGTCGTTGCAATCAGCCATTGGGTTCCAAAGCGGGCAACGACATCATCCGCAATGGTATATAAAGAGTAGGTGACGATGGCGGCACTCGCACTCACAAACATCAGCCCGTCGAGAAATGGAAGGCTGTATTCTTCCAGGCTCTTCCGATGACTGCCAGCTTCTGATTTCATCATGGCCAATTCCTGCCGGCGCTTTCCTAATACCAATAGTAACGCCAGAAGCAAAGTACATATAAATAACCAGGGCGAAACCGCCACATCAATGGCATATGCCCCGGCCATTGGCCGTATCAAAAAGCCAAGCGCGACAATCATCACGTCCAGTATTACCACTTTTTTTAACCCGAATGAATATCCCAGATTCAGGCACAGGTATACCCCAATCAAAAACAGGACTTTCCAATTGATCAGAAAGGCGATGGCCAGGCCTGAAATCAGGAATATCATAAAAAAGGTAAGGGCAGTGGAGACCGGTAAGCTGCCGGAAGCAATGGGCCGGTATTTTTTTTCCGGGTGCTGGCTGTCTGCCTCTTTGTCGCGAATGTCGTTTAGTAAATAAACGCTGCCGCTCACCAGGCAAAAAGAAATAAATGCCGCCATACTGAATAGGATCGCTTCCGGATTGAGGAAGGATAGAGAAAAAAACAAGGCGGCGAAAACCAGCACATTTTTCACCCACTGGTAAGGGCGAATGCTAATCGCAATGTCTTTAATTGTATGTCGGGTTGTTTGAACACTTTTGTGAAGAGCCATTATAAGTGACATAGTTTAAGGAGCTTTTGGAGTAGCGTTTTTAGATAAGTTCAAATTTCATCTTTCAGGCTGAGAATGAAATTTGAACAAGTTTCTCAGGAATAATACTTTGACTGAAGAATATCGATGATGATTTTACTGGCGTTGCCATCGCCATAAGGGGATTCCTCGTAGCGGGGGGCTGTTTCCTGATAGGCCGCTTTCAAGATAGCTTCCGCTGTGCGATCGGGCACCAGGAGATTGGCGCCGGTTTCTATGGTTTCTACCCACTCGGTCTCCGGACGAAGTGTCACACAGGGCGTTTGGACGAAAAAGGCTTCCTTCTGAACCCCACCCGAATCGGTAATAACCTTCCTGGCATTCTTTTCCAGCACAACGAAATCCAGATAACCGAAGGGCTGAGTCAATTGTACGTTTTTTCCGACGGCAATACCGAATTGGGCTAAATTCTTTTGGAGCCGGGGGTGAGCCGATAACAATACCGGGGCATCGAGGCTGGACAGCCCGCTCATGATCGCTTTCAATTGCTCTGGGGCGTCCACATTATACGGCCGGTGGAGGGTAGCAAGATAGTACGCTTTGGGAGACAATTGGAATTGCTCCAGGATGCTGGAGTGTTTGTGGGCCAACTCCAGGCCGTGTAAGATCATATCGTACATTACGTCACCACTGAAGTGCGAACGGGCTTGCAGGCCTTCATTCCGCAAGTTGGCCATAGCAAGCTGAGTCGGCACGAAAAGCACGTCCGACACATGGTCCGTAGCTATCCGGTTGATCTCCTCCGGCATACTGCGGTTGAAACTGCGCAATCCCGATTCCACATGGGCAACCGGAATATTCAACTTGGCCCCAACCAGGGCCGCGGCCAGCGTAGAGTTGACATCGCCGATCACCACGATGCAGGAAAAAGCATGTTCCTGACAAAGGCCTTCCAGTTTGGCCATCATATCGCCGGTCTGCTTTCCATGGGAGCCCGAACCAACCTCCAGTTTGAAGTCAGGTTCCGGGATGTTCAGTTCTTCGAAGAAGACATCCGACATCAACTGATCGTAATGCTGGCCGGTATGGACAATTTGGAAAGGCATTCCGCCCCTTTTGCCCAGCTCAATGCATAAGGGGGCAATCTTGATGAAGTTGGGGCGGGCGCCCACAACAAATAATAAGTTCTTGCTACTCAATTTTTTTATACTTTGGTTAGTATTGTGTTTTTCAATGCTGCACAGCCAGGAATTTAGCCACTTCCCCTTTATTCACAATCAGGCGTGCCTGGTAGACCCCGGCAGGCAGTTGTTCGATCCCGATCTCCGTATGATGCGCCTTTCCGCGGAAGGTTTCCCGGTGCACCTCCCTGCCTAGAAAATCCTGCACTATTAGAACCCCTTCTTCCCAAAGGCTGAATTGCCATTCCAGATAAACGTGCTGGGAAGCAGGGTTGGGGAACAGATTGAAATACTCAAGCGAGGGAATTTCGCGTAGGTTACTCACTTGTTCAATTTCAAAATCAAGCGTAACACTACATCCGGTAGCATCCGACACCCTTACAGAATAAGCGCCCGGGGCTAATCCACTGATTGGTGTCCCGGTACTTCCGTTGCTCCACTGGATAGTGTAAGGCGCCTGGCCGCCGGTTGGCGATACGGAGGCCGATCCATTATTGGCGCCGATTGAGGCCGGTTGCACCTCCAGATTGGGCTCTATTGGGGCGAAAAGGACAGTAGTTACCACTGTGCTGTCACACCCATCCTGGCTGGCAAGAGTTTCAGTAAAAACTCCGAGTGCAGTGCTATCACAGCTAAACTGTTCAATCTGAACAGTGTCAATAGCCGGCACTACCATCAGATTTAGAATCCGAATACTGTCACAACCATTAGCGGCGGTATACGCATCGGTATAAACCCCTGTTTGGCTGTAACCTTGGTATTCCTCGCCTGCACAAATGGTACGGTTGACTTGTGTGGAAAAAGCAGGCAGCACTTCGAGTTCAAGCGTTCGTATGCTATCACAACCATTGTATGCGGTAAAAATATCCGTATAGACGCCACTCATCGTATAGCCCTCATATTCCTCTCCTTCACAAACCTGGGCGTTTATACTGGAATACAAGGTGGGCAGCACCGTCAGGTTCAGCACCCGCGTGCTGTCGCAGCCACCCGCTGTTATATAGGTATCGCTGTATACGCCAGTCTCCGTATAGCCTTCGTAGGACTCCCCATCACAAATGGAGATTTCAAAAGTAGTCGTGATCGCCGGCAATACCATCAGGTTCAGTACCCGAACGCTGTCGCAGCCATTAACCGCCGTATAGGTATCCGTGAAGGACCCGGACACGGTATAGCCCTCATAGGACTCGCCTAAGCAAATGGATATATTGAGGGTAGTCGTGATTGCAGGCAGCACCGTCAGGTTCAGCACCCGGACGCTGTCGCAGCCATTGGCCGCTGTATAGGTATCTGTGTACGCGCCCGTTTCCATGTACCCGTCATAGGACTCTCCCGCACAGATGCTTTCATTCAAAGTGGTGCTGGCTGTGGGCAGCACCGTCAGGTTCAGCACCCGGACGCTGTCGCAGCCGTTGGCCGCCGTATAGGTATCCGTGTATGCGCCTGGCGCCGTGTACCCGTCATAGGATTCCCCGGCGCAGATGGCCGCATTCACCGTGGTGGTGGTAGTGGGCAGCACCGTCAGGTTCAGCACCCGGACGCTGTCGCAGCCATTGGCCGCCGTATAGGTATCCGTGTATGCGCCTGGCGCCGTGTACCCGTCATAGGATTCCCCGGCGCAGATGGCCGCATTCACCGTGGTGGTGGTAGTGGGCAGCACCGTCAGGTTCAGCACCCGGACGCTGTCGCAGCCATTGGCCGCCGTATAGGTATCCGTGTATGCGCCCGGTTCCATGTACCCGTCATAGGACTCTCCCGCACAGATGCTTTCATTCAAAGTGGTGCTGGCAGTGGGCAGCACCGTCAGGTTCAGCACCCGGACGCTGTCGCAGCCATTTACCGCCGTATAGGTATCCGTGTATGCGCCTGGCGCCGTGTACCCGTCATAGGATTCCCCGGCGCAGATGGCCGCATTCACCGTGGTGGTGGTAGTGGGCAGCACCGTCAGGTTCAGCACCCGGACGCTGTCGCAGCCATTGGCCGCCGTATAGGTATCCGTGTATGCGCCCGGTTCCATGTACCCGTCATAGGACTCTCCCGCACAGATGCTTTCATTCAAAGTGGTGCTGGCAGTGGGCAGCACCGTCAAGTTCAGCATCCGCGTGCTGTCGCAGCCATTGGCCCCCGTGTACGTATCCGTGTATGCGCCCGGCTCCTGGTACCCTTCATAAGACTCCCCGGCGCAGATGGTTGCATTCACCACGCTCGTGGCAGTGGGCAGCACCGTCAGGTTCAGCACCCGGACGCTGTCGCAGCCATTGGCCCCGTATAGGTATCCGTGTATGCGCCCGGTTCCATGTACCCGTCATAGGACTCTCCGGCGCAGATGCTTTCATTCAAAATGGTGCTGGCTGTGGGCAATACCGTCAGGTTCAGCACCCGGACGCTGTCGCAGCCATTGGCCGCCGTATAGGTATCCGTGTATGCGCCCGTTTCCATGTACCCGTTATAGGACTCTCCCGCACAGATGCTTTCATTCAAAATGGTGCTGGCTGTGGGCAGTACCGTCAGGTTCAGCACCCGGACGCTGTCGCAGCCATTGGCCGCCGTATAGGTATCCGTGTATACGCCCGTTTCCATGTACCCGTCATAGGACTCTCCGGCGCAGATGCTTTCATTCAAAGTGGTGATGGCTGTGGGCAGTACCGTCAGGTTCAGCACCCGGACGCTGTCGCAGCCATTGGCCGCCGTATAGGTATCCGTGTATACGCCCGTTTCCATGTACCCGTCATAGGACTCTCCCGCACAGATGCTTTCATTCAAAGTGGTGATGGCTGTGGGCAGTACCGTCAGGTTGAGGGTTCGGACGCTGTCGCATCCACCGGTGGCGGTGAAAATATCGACAAAGGTTCCGGTTTCAGAATACCCTTCAAAACTTTCGCCCTCGCAAATAGATTGGTCGAGCATTGTTTGAACAGAACAGTTTGTTGCAACGGTATCTAAAAACACGCGAAAGGTTTCCATTTTTTGCTGCCCGATAGTAGCCACGAGTTTACCTTGCTGGATAACCGCTGGTTCGATATCTGTTTCAAGGTGAGTAGTTCTTTGGGCGTTAAAGGCCTCGCCGGTGAAGGTGACGGTATTAGCGTGGCCTTGTCCATCGAGATTCCACATTCTCAGGATCAGCCCCCCGTCAGCAACCCCCTCTTCCGCCGGTTTGAGGGCCCAAAGCAGGACGTTGGGGTCCGACATGCTTAGAAGCGAGAAGGAGTCGGGGGGGAGGTTGCCATCCTGGGTGTCGATGGCCCGGCCCACCAGTGGATTTTGGTGTTCCAGGGCGAAACGCATCGCTGCAGACCCATCGAAAGCGGACGAGCGCGTCCGCAAGGCGAAAGAATTACGAAACTCTGTTTGTCCAAATTGGTTAGCAAACCCTGGCCCGGAGCCTCCCATCCGGCCTCCGATGAGGACGTTGACCTGCGCCGAATTCTCATCCAGAAAATTGAGCGAACTATTGCCCAGTTTCATGAAGCCTGCCCCCTGATTAGAAAGCACCACTCCCCGGCTGTCCGTTCCGATATCGGCAAAATGGTTCAGCGTTTGCCAGTCATGGCGGATCGGTTGGCCAGGGCCAGCGTAGTTCCCACCGTTACTGATGTACTTAGCTTTCAGGACTGATCCCAGTTCCTCGTGCCTGAGGGTGGGGTTTTGAAAATCAAAAGAAAAAGAATAGGTCCGGATGTTGTCGCCGAAGTTATCGTTAATCTGGTTATCGATGTCAATCCGGTCGATACCGGCATAAAGGGTGATAAGTGTCGTATGCTGCAATGGGTTGGGGGAAGTACAGCTTAGGGTAGCCGATACCGGCCCATTGTGCAACAGCGTCAGTGTTCCGCCTTCGGCATTGCCCTGGCCAAAATCATTGAGGTAACGGCCGTTAGTTGGGGCCACCAGTTCCTGGTTGCCATTCATCTTGTCGATGAGGCTCGTGATCACACCTTGCGAGGTTACTGTAAGCCGGTAAAATGAATTCTCGAAAATATTGCCTTGCAGGGCCGCCGCATTCGGATAGCTTGTTCCTGTTTCCTGCCGAATTTCGTAAACTTTATAGCCCACGGAGGGAATATTTTCCGCTAGTATCCGCAGATATTGGCTTCCGTTCAAGGTAAACAGCTCATGCGGTGCTTCCAGCCCCGTATGAACATCCACCACCTTAATATCAGGCCCTCCATCGTAGGCTACATCTACAAAGCTGGACCGAACCCAGCCCAGCGCATTGAAGGCTATAAACCTGGAGTTAGAGGAACTATTCTCAACCTTAGTCGCCAGCGCGGCCAGAGAATTTTCGAAAAGCCCGTCTACATATCCGCTTATCTGCTGCTCCAGGCCCTGTTCCCAAGCCCCGCGTCCGCCGCTACAACACCCTCCCAACCCAAAATTGTGCTCCCAGAAAGAGCCCAATGCTATCCAGGCGGCCTCCCGCTGCGGGTCCGAAGCCGCGTAGAAGTTTTCATCCACCACCGACACCACGCTGGCCAAAGCTTCCGCCGTGCGCAGTTTCTCAACCGAGCGCCTTACATTGGCCGTCACCGCAGCCAGGGCCTCACAGTCCATATCCCAGTCATTTCCATAGGTAGCTGTTTCTACCGGCAGGCTACTGGCATCGTAAGTTGACAGGAAATGTTCAAAGAAATCATGTTCGTTAGAGACGTAGACCTGACGGTTGCTGTTGGATTCGTCCTGGGCAGCTTGTACAAATGTATTCGTTAAAGACTCCAGGTCATCCCAGCCGTAACCAAAGGCCCCGGTGATGGAATAAGGGTAAGCAGGGGTATTGCTTTTGGCTTCGCAGTCGGCTACCGCAATATAAGGAGCAGTAGCTTCGGCGTAGCCGCCAAGCCGCCGGCTTCCGCCGGGGGAAAGGGAATACCATTTCATGACCAAACCGGAGCCATCCAGGCCCTGGTAGTTGTATATCTCATGGTTGCGGTTTTCCAATAAATCACGAGTCACGGGCGAGGCGCAGCCGCAGACCCCTTTCCAGCTATATTTCGCGCCCGAACCCGCCCACAGGGAGGACAGGCCGAGCGGAAGGGTCTGGTTTTCCATCGCTACGGCCATGCTGATATTCAAGCTATGCTCCCGGTCCAGTTGCCCCTGCCAGTACATGCCCCGCAGGATCGCTTCGGTGGGCTGGCCGCCGTAAGTCGACACGAAAAAATTATAAGGAATACTGATATGCCCGCTCCGGATGCGGCTCATCAGGCGTTCAAACTGCTCGGGCGTACGGTGCTGCTTATAGTCGTAGGCATACCAGGCCCCGTCGAGGTTGTACCGGCTTTGATAGGGCGGCGCTAAATTATCAGTCGCATCCGCCTGGTCCAGGTAATAATCGATCTCATTAAGGGCAACATTCACATAGGTTTGTGGGTCACCTGACCAGAAATAATCCGTATGGTTGTCATTAGCCAGATATATATGCTCTTGCTGAGCGGTGAGCTCTTTGGAAGTAAAAGCCAGCGCTAACACAATTATCATTGCCAAAACAATCCTGGGGGTAAGGCTAAAGGACATGTTATCGTTTTTTTGGAAAAGTGTTAAAAAGCAACCATCCATCTATTTAATGACGGCCTTTTGGATCATTTTCTTTCCATTTCCTTCGAATACAAATAATAAGACTCCCGATGGGAATTTGCTGACATCTAACTCGGTTTGCCGGTTTTCCAGATTTCTAAAAAGGAGCTCATTTCCTTTCATATCATATACTTTCATAGCTACTTTCCCAAAGCCTTCCGGCATCTCAATGATCAGGGTTTCTGATGCCGGATTGGGGAATAACCTTATGGGAATTTCCTGCCGGGCGCCTTGACGGGAATCCCGCGATCCTGTCGCCAGGTCAATAAACACGCGAAAAGTCTCCATTTTTTGCTGCCCGATAGTGGCGACGAGCTTACCCTGCTGGATATTCGCCGGTTCGATATCGGTTTCAAGGTGGGTAGTTCTCTTGGCGTTAATCACCTCTCCTGAAAAGCTGGCCGTATTGGTTAAGTTTTGAGCGCCCAGGTTCCACATCCTCAATATCAGCCCGCCATCGGCCAGGCCTTCTTCGGAAGGTTTCAGCGCCCATAGAATTACCTCTGGAGAAGACATACCCAAGAGGGAAAGATAGGTACTGGGCAGCGGCCCTGTCTGGTTATCGAGCATCCTGGCTACCAGGCCATTCTGGTGCTCCAGGGCGAATTTCATGGATTGTACTTTGTTAGCAGCACCCTGACGGGTCCGTAAGGCGAAAGAATTACGAAACTCTGTTTGTCCAAATTGGTTAGCAAACCCTGATCCGGAGCCTCCCATTCGCCCTCCGATCAATACATTGACCTGCGCCGAATTCTCATCCAGAAAATTCAGTGAACTATTGCCTAGTTTCATAAAGCCCGCTCCCTGGTTGGATAGCACTACTCCCCGGCTGTCCGTACCGATATCGGCAAAATGGTTCAGCGTTTGCCAGTCGTATCGGATGGGCTGGCCTGGGGGCGCATAGTTTCCTCCATTGCTGGTGTATTTCGCTTTCAGTACGGCGCCCAGTTCCTCATGCCAAAGGGTGGGGCTGGTAAAATCAAAAGAGAAGGAATAGGTTCGGATGTTATCGCCGAAGTTATCGTTGATCTGATTGTCGATGTCAATCCGGTCGATACCGGCATAAAGAGTGATCAGTGTCGTGTGTTGCAATGGGTTGGGGGAAGTACAGCTTAGGGTAGCCGATACCGGGCCATTGTGCAGCAGCGTCAGCGTTCCGCCTTCGGCGCCGCCCTGGCCAAAATCATTTACAAAACGCCCCCCCGTTTGTTTTACCAGTTCCTGGTTGCCGTTCATCTTGTCCACCAGGCTCGTGATCACGCCTTGCGAAGTTACCGTAAGCCGGTAAAACGCATTCTCAAATACCTGGCCCTGAAGGGTAGCTGCATTCGGGAAACTCGTTCCCGTTTCCTGGCGGATCTCATACACTTTATAACCAACCGACGGCATATCCTGCGCCAGTATCCGCAAGTATTGGCTGCCCTGCAATGTAACCAACTGGTGCGGTGCTTCCTGCCCCGTCTCCAGGTCCACAACTTTTATCCCCGGCCCTCCGCCGTAGGCCACGTCCACATAGCCGGTCCGTGTCCAGCCCAGTGGGTTAAATACCATAAAACGCATATTGGAAGAAGCATTTTCTATCTTCCCGGCAAGTGCAGCCAGCGAAGCATCGAAAAGCCCGTCTACATATCCGCTTATCTGCTGCTCCAGGCCCTGTTCCCAAGCCCCGCGCCCCCCGCTGCAACACCCGCCCAGCCCAAAATTGTGCTCCCAGAAAGAGCCCAACGCTATCCAGGCGGCCTCCCGCTGCGGGTCCGAAGCCGCGTAGAAGTTTTCATCCACTACCGACACCACGCTGGCCAAAGCTTCCGCTGTGCGCAGTTTCTCAACCGAGCGCCTTACCTTGGCCGTCACCGCAGCCAGAGCCTCACAGTCCATGTCCCAGTCATTTCCATAGGTAGCTGTTTCTACCGGCAGGCTACTGGCATCGTACGTTGACAGGAAATGTTCAAAGAAATCATGTTCGTTAGAGACGTAGACCTGACGGTTGCTGTTGGATTGGCTCTGGGCGGTTTGCGTAAAAATACTCGTCAGGCTTTGCAGGTCATCCCAGCCATAGCCAAAGGCCCCGGTGATGGAATAAGGATAGGCAGGGGTATTGCTTTTAGCCTCACAGTCGGCAACAGCAACCGCAGGAGCCGCAGCTTCCGCATAGCCCCCTAGCCGCCGGTTGCCACTGGGCGAAAGAGAATACCATTTCATGACTACCCCTGAACCATCCAGGCCCTGGTAGCGGTATATCTCGTGGTTGCGGTGCTGCAATAATGAACTGGATACCGGTGTGGCGCAACCACAAACCCCTTTCCAGCTATATTTTGCGCCCGAACCCGCCCACAGGGAGGACAGGCCGAGCGGAAGGGTCTGGTTTTCCATCGCTACGGCCATGCTGATATTCAGGCTATGCTCCCGGTCCAGTTGCCCCTGCCAGTACATGCCCCGCAGGATCGCTTCGGTGGGCTGGCCGCCGTAAGTCGACACGAAAAAATTATACGGAATGCTGATATGCCCGCTCCTGATGCGGCTCATCAGGCGTTCAAACTGCTCGGGGGTACGGTGCTGCTTATAGTCGTAGGCATACCAGGCCCCGTCGAGGTTGTACCGGCACTGGTAGGGCGCGGCCAGATTGTCAGTCGCATCCGCCTGGCCCAGGTAGTAATCGATCTCATTGAGCGCCACGCTGACGTAATCCTGATCGGTACCCGACCAGAAATAATCCGTGTGGTTATCATTGGCTAAATAAATGTGCTGCTGCTGGGCCAAGAGGCCGGAGTATTGAGGAAACAACAAAAATAAAAACCAGACACTACGGAAAAGCATTTTTTCGGTTGAGTTCATTCTCTTTTGAGATTTACTTTCTATTTATCCTGTACAAAAAGTAAGATTCATTATTATACAGCAGAGAATAACAAAGGCTTGTATCCCTTTTAAAATCCGAAAGGAGGAAATCCACTTTTTCACCTTCTACTGCATCACAAAGATCCTGGCTGCCTTCCACTATTGATTTCTTTAATTGAACCCGCCGATACCACTCTAAGGTTTTATGGACGTCTGGAGATATGGGGGCAGCGAAGAAAAGGACGAAGCGGTCTCGTTCGGTTTTCCTGACCATATTGACCATATTCGTATTCCCATCTAAATCATAATAATACCCGGGCGTCGCACTTTGTGGTAAAAAGAGCACCTTTGAGTCCTTTGGCGTATTCTGTTTTATATACTCACAAACCTCATCGTAAGCCGGATCTTTCGATTTACCGGTAAAATACGAATACGGGGATTGAAAAAGGTGAAACAGGTGCACGGGAGCGGTTATAAATACGAACCAAATCAGAATACTAAACTGTGCATATTTCACCATTCCATTTTTAAAAGTGGAATACTGCAGAAAAATTGCAAGTTGTAAAAACACCATAAAGCAGTATATAGAATTGATTCTAAAAGGAAAATACTTGCCGAATGCCCCGGATTTATCAAAATAGGCAAGGATTACCGACACGAGGGTTCCAATGAAAATAATTTGGTTCAGTAGATTTATCCTCAGATTGTATTTATCCTTATACTGATTGAAGAGAAAGACACATAACAAAAAGAAGAAAAAACTATACATAAGCCCGTGAAAAGCCCCCCGGATGAAATATGTCATAGTCAGAAAGATGCCTGTATGAAAGGGTTGCTTGAAATAGGCGAAGATCCAATCGGCCTTTTCAGAGGCCTCGGATGAGGAAATGCTATGCCCCAATACCGGCCACAGATAAAACAGGAGCGGAAGCAAACAGGCAATGTATAAAAGGCCATTTAAAAAAGGCGCTTTGAAAGACCTTTTGGCTATTAAATGGTAGAGCGAAAAATAGAACATCACCCAGCCTCCTACTAATATATGGAAATAAGACGCTATGGCCAGAAAAATGACCATCAGTGAGAATCGCTCCACAAGCAAATAGTAAAGGGCAAAAAACACAAATATATAGGCAAAAACTTTCGGCTCAACGCCCACAAAGATCCATTCTCCTCCGAGAAAGCTTTGATTAGAGTCGCTCAAATACAGTTTCACCCCCTGAAAGAAAAATAAAATAGGCAGTTGCAGTAAGATGAAAATATTCGTTATCCCAAAGAGCTTATACACCTTCGTGACAGGATAGGCGATAAGAACGCTTAGTAGTAAACGTAAAATGGCCAGAACGATTTCAAAAGGTAGATAGTGGAGCAGAAATCCAACAATATACTGGTAAAGCACCCTGGTACTGGCAAACTCTGTAAATGTAAAAGAACCGAAAACCCAGTCAGGATCATAGAATTGCTTCGCCAGGACCATATAATGCTCTTCATTCCAATTGAGTTCAAACCTGAAGAAGAAGAGCACAAGAATTAACGTAACAAAAAACTGCTGATTTATGCCGTTAATGATTTCTACTAATTTATTCGGAATAGCGGAAACCTGGAATTTCTGGATACTAGACATAGTGAAATTCTTATTTTATTGGAGCAAATTCTCGTTTTCTGAATCAAAAATTAATCACAAGAAAATATTGCCCGGCTAGCTACCCTCCGTTTTATTTTTAAATTGTTGTTCCAGATTGGTCGTGCTGATGTGGAAAAGTTCATCAAAATATCGCTTGCTCTGAAGAGAAAGGAAGCCAATACCCAGAAACTGGAAAGAAATGATCAGACAAAGGCCTCCTACCATGAAAGAATAAGGCCGGTCGCTGAAAACCTGAGCTACTGCCAACCCAAAGCGGTCTTCAAAATTCCCTGCTATCAAAGGAATTTCGGGTAACACAGAAAAAGTGTGGAGGAATATCCAGAAAATGATATAAAAAGAGAGGAGAAACAACGCCAACCCAATACCCATGAAAAACATATACGGCCGAAAAATAAAGCCGGACATCAGGCCGGCGAGGATGCCGTTGAAAATCCGGATACTGGAGGTCCGGCCCACATTCTCCTGATTACTCCAATCCAGATGGGCCGGAATTTCCTCGATCCGGGCGCGCAGGATGGTGCCTTTAAAAATAATCTCCGGATTGATGGAATAAGTAATGGATTTCAGGTTGAGTTTTTGCAGGAAACTTTTTTTGTAAATCCGAACCATGCTGGTATAGGTATGGATCTTTGTAGGCGACATGAGGCGCATCATACGGTTGACCACCTTACTCAATACCAGGCGTAAACGAGGAACAGCCGTGTTTTTACCGCCCTTCATGTACGGAGAGGCAATGACCATGTCGGCCTCCGTTTCCTGTATTTTCGATAACAGCTTTTCAATATGGCCGACGGAGTATGACAAATCAATATCCAGGACAATAACATAATCCCCTTCAGCTGCCTGAAAACCAGTCTGCAGCGCGCCCCCCAGGTTCCGGTTGACGAGGTGGTGGATCACTTTAACGTCGTCCCGCTTACTGGCAAACGCCTCTGCTAAGTGCCCGGTATTGTCTTTGCTCCCATCATTGACTACGATCAGTTCCCATCGGCAGTTTTCCTTCAGGCCCTCCATATAGTCACAAATTTCCTGCAGGTTGTTCTCAATGATGGCTGATTCATTATAGGCCGGGGCAACAATGCTTACCAAAGGCAAGGCCATTGATTTGAGGGAACCATTCTCTTTCCCGTACCTCGTTTTCCGCTTTCGATTTTCAGTACTCGTTTCCATCTGTTTTTCATTTTTTATTTAATCCCGGCTTTAATGACAATAACAGTAATTGCCTTTCAGGGTCGTCATATAGCACCTCATACCGGGAGGTTAAACTTTGCAGAAAAGCTTCCAGGCCAGGCTCCCGCTTATAAGCAGTGGCTCCAAGCAGATCCGCCCCTCTGTTCATCAGGCTGTCCACAACGGCCTGATTCCATTCCCCTTTCTGGATGGTCCATCCTTTTAATCCTGAATAATAATACGTTACAGGGCTAACATCGTTCCCCCCTTTGTGGATGGTGTATTCCCCTGCCATAATGATCTTGGAGTTATCCGAAGCGAATTTCTTAATTTCCTGGGCCAAAAACCAGTTGTCGTCATGTACCGGCGCCTCCTTGGGTGCTGGCATCCATAGATCAGGATTTCTCACAGGAAAATATAACAGAAAAACAACAGGCACAACCACCGCAACAGCCCGGGCAAGTGGCTTAAACCCGGCCCCCAAAATGCTGGCGACGCTGTAAATAAGCACCGAAAGGCCAAGGGCGCCCAGTGCGATCAGGAAAGAACCAGGGGGGATAATAGTCAATTGCCGGTAGTGCGTATCGATATTCCCTTCAGCAACAATGGCAAAAAAACAAAGGATAGCTATAAAATATGCCAGAAAAAGTTTTCCTCTTCCTACAAACAGGGATGAAAGGGCCCCTATAACAATCAGCAACAATCCCGGCTTGCCCAGAAGATTCATCTGTAACCTCCAAAACATGGTTTTGTACCAATCAACAGAAGAGAGTTCCATAAAAGTCTGCAGCTTGTCATGCCCGCCAAACTGCCCGCCAAAAACACCAAATACATCGATGTAATTTTGGGACAAATAGTAGGCGTGAATATACCACAAAACAGGCACTACCATCGCAATAGCAATTGGCCAGATAAAAGACCAGTATTTAGTTATGTCAAACCGATATGCCCGGAAATGAATCCACAATAAGGGCAAGCCAATATATAAGGACGTGGGTTTTAGCGAAACCGTCAAAGCAAAACCTACCATAAACCAAACCAGATCGGGCTTTTTGCGAAATTCGATCCATTCCGCATAATGATAAATGGCAAAGACGGAAAACAATAGCACAAAGGGCTCTGAAAAAAGGTAATTCCGATAGGGATTAAACATGGGAAGCAGGCCAGTAAATAAGGCCGTTAATAAGGCTAAAACGGTTCCCATTTCCCTTTTGACAAGCTTGAACATATAAAAAACAAGCAATACATAGGCTAATAGGGTAAGTATTCGAACCGTAAATACATTCATGCCAAACACCGTATACAAAAAACTGGCGATGTAAGGCACAACCGGTAACTCCATAGCTGTAACCCGGGGTTCGTCGGCGGGCCAGGAAACTTCCGGTTTCAAAAAATGGCGCCCATTTTTTGCATAATTTTCAGAAATCATAATATGGTCGATCTCTTTCCAGCTGGTGCGGTCGAGAGCCGGGCTTTGTATCGTTGCCAACCTGATTGCTGCAGTCAAAAGCAAAATGCCAAGGAGCATGAAGCCAGCCGCTTTTGTGGATATCCCTTTATAATCCAGTACTTCAACCAGATTTTGTTTAAAGCGCTGTAATAATGAAATCATTTTGCCAATTCGTTTATTCGGGTTAAGAACTTGTTTAAAATTCGTTTTTGGGAATGAAAAGGATTCATTTTTTGGTGAGACAAGGCTCTTTTTGAAGTGCATACCTGGAAGGTATGGACAAAAAAAGGAACGAAGTATCACCGAAAAAGGGGCATTTTCAACCCGAAGTATGAAATTTAAACAAGTTCTAAAAGAAGGGGGGGGTTAGCGCCCGGTACAAAAAACATGCTCTTATACCTTTATAAGGCTGCTACGTTCTCTTTACTCACTTTGGCCCTGCTAATAGAGACCGATGAAAGGCGAGGCCTTTCCCTGAGCATGTCAGCATGCTCTTTCATCGTTACGCATTGGAAGTTTTTCTTCAGGTGGCGAAAGACCGCCTCCATGGTTTTTATCTTTTTGGAGGATTCTACCCGCATGGCCGGGAAAAAGGACAAATCGGTGGTATCGTCGCAACCGATAAAATCAAGCGGATGTAATAAGATAGAAGGCTGCGTCCTGGTCAATTTACACATGGCCATGGAAAAGTGTAGATAGGCCATGGCCAATCCGAAACTATAAGTAGCTAAAAACAATACATAACTGGCATGTATGGGCACTTTAAAAAGCGGCATGGTAGTAACTGGAATTTCCAAAAGCGACGCGCCATCAATGTTCCAAAAATAAGGCTTATTGGGGCGTAACCCATCTTTCCAGCTTCCAAACAGGCCTTTCCTCGTTTCCTTCTCTTCTTTGGTGAGATTCGTAGACCACAAAAAATAAGCCCGGGCCAGAGGATTGAGAATGTTGGGAAAAGTTGTGGCATCGTACTCATACCCTCTTTCTTTCAACACCTTCAGTACAGTGTCGGAAAAGCTGAACCCCGGCCCCCGGAAACCGCGAGGCTTCACGCCTGTCGCATCTTCGATATAGCCCTCAGCCCTGGAAAGTTCTTCATGGACTTCTTCCCTGGAGTAGATATGCAACCAGGGATCGTGGTGAAAAGTATGACTGGCGATATCGTGGCCTCGTTCCGCAATTTCCCGCAGTACAGGCTTGTTCTCTGGAAAAGCAGCATCCTGCGCCACAATAAAAAAAGTGATCTTCAACTCATGTTTATCCAGAAGGTCCAGTATTCTGGGCACCGCATAGTTGAGATACGAGGGATAATCCTTCCAGGAATCCTCTCCGTGGGTTTTCAGATAGGTCCATTGATCATCAAGATCGAGAGAAAGGCTTGCCGGCAATCGGGCCATAATTCGCTGGTTTATTTTTCTTGAGCAATAGATTGAACGGGCCGTTCAGTGGATATTTTTTTGGAAAAACTTTCCAGGAAATTATTCACGTGACGCGTTACAGAATTATTATTCAAAGTATCATTGACAAATTGGGAAGTATTGAGGACGAAGAAGTCGGGGTGCAATGTCTCCATCTGTGGAATCTTCTCTGAATAATTCAACACCTGCAGAGGTTGAACCTTAAACGCCCGGTTGATGAAAACATCAACGATATCTTCTTTTTTCAGCGCCGGGTACATCTTCATTAAGCCATCCAGGAACCAGGCTTTTATTTCCTCATCCGGCTTCCTCAGGATGGGATCGTCCGAGAGGATGTATTTCGGCAAATAGGTCATATAACAATTGCCCGTTTCTTTAGTATCCACCAGGGTGCTCATCCCAATGACTCCGGTAAAAGGGATCTCTTCATCGGCAATGTTCAATACGTAAAAGGGTGTAAAAGGCTTGTGGGTTAACACAATCATACAAACGACACCGAGATACTCCACCCCTTTGCCTTTCTGCTTCAGGTTGGCCAGAGCAGGATCTACTGTTTTTTCCAAAACATTGACCGGCGCCGTAAAAATGACTTTATCAAAGTGTTCTTCCTGGCCGTCGTACTCGATAATAATGCCGCCATCCTTATCCGGACGGATATGCTCCACCGCTGTGGATAAGCGCAAATCCACCCCTTGCTCCGGGAATATCTCCGCCAATCGGTCAAAAACAGTCTTGTAGCCCCCCTTTATATAGCCCATTTGTTCCTGATTGGCCGAGGAGTTGCGCGCTTCAAACAGGCGCCTGATATAGGTCCAGATGAACACGGCGGATACTCTCCGGTAGGCCTGCCCTAGTTTGGCTAGCAAGAGCGGTTTCCAAAACTTCTCGTAGGTCTTTCGCCCCCCCACCTTAATCAGCCATTCTTCTACGGTTAACTTTTCCATCCGCTTCCAGTCGCGTATACGAGAAGCATAAAGAATAGTGACCGCCAGGCGGAACTTTTGAATCAGGTTGAGGGGAGGGAATAGTAAAAACTCCTTGTTGTTACTGACCGAATAGAAAGCCTTATCCACGTAAACGCCGGTGTAGGTTTTTTTCCAGGCAAGCTGGCCTTCCAGCCCGATATCTTTTATGAAATCTAACAGAAAAGTATCTCCTGGAAGGATGACGTGGTAGAAACGGTCCCAAATGAAGGAATGATAATCATGGTAGGTGGCCAACCCGCCCATTTGAGCTTGCCCTTCGAATACTTTAATGTGCCGGTTGGGAGCGGCCAGTTTCTGGGCTAGAGCCAGGCCCATAAAACCGCCGCCGATTATTCCAATCTTCATTTGGCAAGATTTTTTTCGTACATTTTAAGTTGCCATTCCATTGCAATTTTCATTCCTTCTTCTACCCCAACCTTGGCTTTGAAGCCAAGTAATTTTTCTGCCTTGGAGGTATCCGGCACCCGCCGGAGAACGTCCTGGTATTTACGCCCTTTGGATATTTGATCGTAGGGGATCAGTTCATACTTCAGTTCCCCCGGCGTTCCCGAAATGCGTTTCAAAAGACGGGCAAGGTCCAGAATGGTAATTTCCTGGTCGCCGCCGGCTCCGATGTTCAAAATCTCCCCATTGGCTTCCTCCTTAATAGCGGACAGGTATATCCCCTGAACGGTGTCCTCTACAAAAGTAAAGGTGCGGGTCTGCATCCCATCTCCGTGGATAGGGATCACTTCATCTTTGTATATTTTTTCGATAAATACGGACTGGGGGCCACCCCACCAGGACATGTGCTGGTTGGGGCCGTAAGAACCGAAGAAACGCAACAGTACTACCGGAAAGCCATAAGCCTCCATATAGGCCAGCGCCAGGTGTTCATCGTATAATTTAGAAACCGCATAGGCCCATCTGGAAACTTTAGAAGATCCAACCAGGCAATCTCCGTCTTCCCGGAAAGGAAGGTCCGGACTCATTCCGTACACGTCGGAAGTTGAGGCCAGCACGCATTTAATACCGTGTAATCGGGCGAATTCCAGAACATTTTCACCCCCTTTGATATTGATCTGCAAGGTGTCCAGAGCCTTGCCATAGCGCGGTATTTTGAAGGCGGCCAAATGAATCAGAACATCGTGGCTTCCCCCCAGTGTCTCGAAGGTTTCCCAATCAACGATATCCTTTTGCAAAAAGGTAAAATCCGGATGCTCCAAATAGGGCTGGATGTTTTCAAGGCTTCCCATTGACAAGTTGTCAATCCCAACAACAGAATGCCCTTCCTTCAATAATTTTTTCAACAAGTTGGAGCCCAGAAACCCTGCGACCCCGGTAACAATAAACTTTTTCATATACAGGAATTTAGAGTGTTCAAGAAATTAAAAAATTGGAAATAAGCTTTTATCGGCGGAATAATCCGTATTTAAGGATACAGTAAATAGCCCGAAAGCCATCACGCCACCCGATCTTTTTACCTTCTTCGTAGGTTCGGCCGTAATAGGATATGCCTACTTCATAAATACGAGCCTTCGGTACTTTAGATATCTTGGCGGTTACTTCCGGTTCAAAGCCAAAGCGTTTTTCTTCCAACTTAAGGGATTGGACCATTTTGGTATTAAAAAGCTTATAGCAGGTTTCCATATCCGTCAGGTTCAGGTTGGTGAACATGTTGGAGAGGAAAGTGAGAAACTTATTACCGATCGTGTGCCAAAAGAACAACACCCGGTGGGGTTCCCCCCCCATAAAGCGCGATCCGTACACCACGTCGGCCATTCCTTTGAGTATTGGTTTGAGCAGAAGGTTGTACTCATCCGGGTCGTACTCGAGGTCGGCATCCTGAATGATGAGGTATTCCCCTTTGGCTTGGGCGATACCGGTATGCAGGGCGGCGCCTTTACCTTTGTTGACCTCGTGGCGGAAATATTTGATGTCCAGTTCCGGATGATCGAGCATGTACTGCTTAATCCGCTCTTCCGTCTTGTCCCGCGAGCAGTCATTAACAATGACGATCTCTTTTTCGATATTCTGGATTAGCTTCACCGAAACCACTTTGTCCAGAATAGCATAGATCGTGTTTTCCTCGTTATAGGCAGGAATAATGATGGAAAGTTTGCTGATGGAAACTTTAGGAGGTTCGATACTGGTGTGCTTTAGGGCGGTACCGATATCAGAATCCTCATAAGGCATTGTTTCAGGTGTCTGTTTCATGAACTTTTTATTGCTTAGAAGTGGATTGTTGCAAATAGTTTTTTGGCGCCCCTCCTCCAAAAGCCCTCTTCATCATTTTCATCCGGAAACGCAAAGCTTGCTTAAAGGTAGGAACAGTGTTATAAGTGGCTTCCTCGTCCGTATTTGGAAGAAAATCCATATTCTCTTGCTCCAGTTTATCCAAAGCTTCGATAATGGCTATTGGCGCAACCTGATAATTTTTACGCACCAAAGAATTAAAGGTTTCTTTTGGAGAAACGGCAATTTTTTTCTGGATGATGATATCTCCGGCGTCAATGCCTTCGGTAACGAAATGAATGGAAACCCCTGTTTCTTTTTCTTCTTTGTACAAAACCCAGAATGGCGTGAGCCGCCCCCGGTTTTTGGGCAATAGTGCATTGTGGCGATTGATAACCCCGATCCGGGGGATGTCCAGTAAGCCCTTCTTGATAATACTTTGACTCTGATTGATGATGACGTCGATGTTCATTTTCCGGAGTTCGTCCTGAAATCGCTTGCTGTTGGGCG
Source organism: Lewinellaceae bacterium (assembly GCA_020636215.1). Lineage (GTDB taxonomy): Bacteria > Bacteroidota > Bacteroidia > Chitinophagales > Saprospiraceae > JACJYE01. The sequence continues at coordinate 556,824 of JACJYG010000007.1, read as the reverse complement.
TTTGGATACGCCAGGTAGGAATACCCAACTGTTCGGCGTAATGGACGATAGACGGATTGCCGGCCAGCCCCAGGGCATGCGCTTTCTTTTTTATTTTGAACCAGATGGTTTGCGCAGAATTGATCAGGAAATACCGTATCCCCATGATCAAAAGCAACGAAAACACGTAGGCCACTTTGGACCGGCTCTTGCCGATGCGTAGCCGGTCACCCTCCGCGACAGCCAGGCCGACAACCTGCCCTTTCTTTCGGTCCAGGATGTATTTGATGAATTGATGCGTCTGGACCGGGTCGTCCATCGTAATGATGAAAATGCGCATAGCAGTACTCTAGGTTCAGTCGGCTAACAGCCCTTTTTGTTTGCAATAATCCTTTAAAGTCAGAAAGGTGTAAGCCCGTTGAGCATAATAGGATATTTCCCGCTCATAGAGAGGGGCTGCCGCAGGGCCCAGGTTTTTTACTTTCAGTTTGGAACGAATAACATCCTGTAAAAAATAAGATACCGGGTTCCTACTGCGCCGTTCGATCGTTCGCTCCTCGTTAGATTCGTCGATGAACTCATTCGGATGAATATCAAAAACGATGGGTTTTTCGTTCCAGGAAGTTTCCGTGTGCAACAGTTGGCGCTGGATGTTGGTGATTAACGGAAATACCCTCATTGTGGTGCTTACATAAGGGAAAAGGGTAGCAGACAGGGGAACCTCCACGAGCGGGCTACTGCCCTTTTTAAAAATATTGTTCTCATCCACCCGGTATGGGAGGCGGGGCGCCGTCAGCCAGTTCAGTTTTTTAATTCCTCCGAAAGACAGAAACATGTCAAATCGCTGAGAAGCGACCGAGCTATCAATCCGGTAACCGCTTTCGATGAGGGCGCGTGCCGAATCTTTACTCAGCCGCAGGGCCGGGGAGCGAAAAGAGATAACTTCCTCGCCACTGATATCTTCCAGGATCTTCTTGGACGTTTGAAGTTGATGAAGTTGCGCCTTATACGGTAAAACGTCCAGGCCGTCCTCCTTTTTATGAGAATAACTGTGGCTGCCTACTTCATGCCCATAGCATTGGATCATCCGGACGATATCGGGGTACAGCCGGGCAATGTAGCCCGTGAAGAAGAAGGTGGATTTAATGCCGTACTTCTGGTAAATATCCAACAGTACGGGCATTCCCTCTTTCCAGACTTTGAATCCTGTTTCGTCTCTCAGTGTATTGAACCAGATCGAAGTCGTTTCTACGTCGTTGGTCCATAGTGCGTATTTGGCCATTACCCTTTAGCTTTAACCAGAACAGACTTAACAACATTTTTTAAATTCTGGAGGATCAGTTCTCTGTACCAATAGGCCCCCGGGGCAAACCAGCGGTGTGGATGGGTATTGATCATAATCTGATCGGGCAATTGTTTGTGCTCCAGCAATTGTATCAGGTGAAAGGTGCTGTCAATTGGAATATCGAATCCGGATTCCACCTTATCCCGGACGCTTATGCTACTGTTATTCCATGCTCTTCCTGTATCGGTGATGTAAAACACCCTGGAATAATCAATATCGAAGTATGGCTCGGCGATGATGCCGTAATCCTGGTAATTGTAATGCTCCCAAAGTTGGCGATTATCCCATTTGGCCATAGGGCTTCCGTGCATGCATATAGTTTTGGATGGATAGAACTGCCGGAATCGTTTGAGTTGTTCCCCGAAATGTTCGATGGCCTTTTCCCGGTCTCCCCTGCTGATGGCCAGGTCTTCATAGTGGTAAGCGACCTCGTGCCCCAGCGCAACAATTTTCTTGATTATCTCTTCATTCCAAACATGCGGCACTACCCGGAAATAATAAGAAGCTTTGATCCCCCTGCCATGCTCTATTCTCGCCATTTTCAGGGCGTTTCCGGGAATTCGGTCGACGTCATGGCGAAGAACTACAGCTTTTCCGGCATTCTTGTTACTTACAAATTCCTCAAAGGGCTGGAAAGTGTATCCATTTTTCTCCAGGGCGGCCAGTAATTTTTCATACGTTGCCAGGGTAAAGTCCATTATTATACTCTGTTTAGAAGGAATGACCAATAAATATCCGCACCGCTCATCCCCTACCTAATTGAAAAAGTATAGCGAATTTTTTCATCTTTTTTAAGCCGTTCAACGCTATTGGGCCAGTTGAGTACAGTCCAGAGCAGCAATTTTGTGGGATTGATCTTCTCCTCCAGCAGGGGTTTCCTTCTTTCCTCATTGCTTTTGTTTACTTCCTCACCGGAAATAAATTGAATAATCTTATCGAGCACCCCCAGGCCGTTGCGGAAGTTGTAGACCAGCCCGAAGCGCTCCTGGTCTTCGTTGTAGGAACGAGCAATACTGTTGACGTAAAACGCAGGCGTTCCCAGCACGCCTGCTTCGGAAGCAACGGTGGCGCCTTCGCTGACGACAAAGGAAGCGAAATATAGTGCATGATGAATCAGGTGGGGCGGCAGCTTGATCTGGTACTTTTTCAGGTGCTCCGGCAATTCGCTTTCAGATGAAATGAACAGCCGGTATTTACCTTCCAGGAAAGACACAATCTGCTCTTTTTGTTCCCGGGTGAACCCTGCGTGGCCAATATCGTGGGTTGCATTAAAGGATACCAAGCGGAGGATTACAAATGGCTCTCCTTCTTTTAGCCCCAGTGGCGACAGGCGGGAAAAATCGGGCCTGAAGTAGTCCGGGTGTAAATAGAATAGCTCGTGATAGGCCTTGTAGCGGATTTCCTTAGGGCCGAGCTGCTCCGGCAGCACATCGGGCGCTAATATGGCTTGAGTGAACGGCCGGTAGAGCAGAATTTGTTCCATATTCCCCGAATCTTCCAGGGAAAGATGGGGCTTGCCACTCAGCCACGCCATCTGTGCAGCGTATAAAGACCCATGGCTCAGTAGCAAATCGGGCTTAAATGCACGGATCGCCCGGAACATGAGCCAGTTGAATTTGAATAACCCCCAGATCTTACCGGCCTTGGTATTGTAATGTGGCCCGAAACTTTTCTTTTGAAAGCCGGCGGCCTCCAGCAATTCCGATTCAAACTCCTTTTGCCGGTAGGTAAAGAGGAGAACATGCCCCTGTTTTTCCATTTCCTGAGCAAAAGGCCTGAAAAGATGGACGTGAGCAGGATGTCCAATATCAATAAGTATGCGCACTGCCTAGTTGGGTTTTAATAAGCGCTTGTTAAGGAATTGTTTTTAGTTCAGTACGTTCATGGGTGGTGCACCAAAAGAGTTGAAGTTGGGGTGCAACTTCAAGTTGCGCCCATTCATCCCCCCGTGGTGTATTGCGGAAGCCAGGAATACTTACTTCTTCTTAGCCAGAATAGTCGTACCTGCATATATCTGATCCTTTAGTTGGACCATTATCTCATAATCAGCCGGTAAAATCACATCCACCTGGCTGCCAAAGCGGATCATGCCGAGCCATTCGCCTTTTTTCAACTCGGCCCCCTGCCTGACGTAAGTATCGATGCGGCGCACCAGCCGTGAAGCGATCTGTACGATGCCCACTTTCATCTCCTCATTGGCGAGCACATAAGTGTTGCGCTCATTTTCGGTCAGGGCGGCGCTTTCTTTCAGGGAGAGGAATTTACCGTCAAAGTGCTGATTGAGCAGTACTTTTCCATCGATGGGTGCACAGTTTTTATGTACATCGAAAGGCGTCATATTGATGCCAACCAACCAGCAGGGTTTATCGAGCAGGTCGGTTTTGGTAAGCTCTTCCAGCCGGGAATAGCGATTGCCTTTTATAGAGACGGGCACCTCGCCGGCCTCCACGCGGGTGATGTAAATAACATTGCCGTCGGCCGGCGATACAATCTCATCAGGCCCTGCCGAAATCCTGCGCTTCGGCGTACGCCAAAAACGGATCATTGTAAAACCAAAAGCAATACCCACGGCCAAAGCCGGAATGATCAGGAAAAGGATCCACTGCCAGCCAACAGCCAGCACCGGTGTCAATAGCCACGCCAGAACAGTGGACAGCACAATTACACCAATGTTGTCAATGAACAGGAACTTGAGGCTTATCCTGGTCTTCGTGTGCAGGTAGTAATACAGCAACGTACTGACTACCACGGATTCTAACAATAACAGGCTCAATTTTTTTGATGGATTAGGGCCTCCCCGAACTTGGGACACCAGTGATATAAAGGGTTACAGCAGTTGTATTAGTTGCGTTTAAAAAACAAGTAGGGCGCCATCAGGATATAGATAATCGCTGGTAAGGGATCGCGCAGTGACCAGGCAGCCGACTCTTTCGCCATTCGGAGGGTAGCGAAGTATTCCCGGATACTCAGGCGGCCTTTTCGAATTTCATTTAAAGCGACAAAAGTATCGGTCAGGCGTTCAATCCAGGCCACATTGGGGCGTTCATTGCGCCTTTTGGTAATAGGCCTCCCCTCCAGGAAATCAAGCATCATCCCCACCAGATTGATATCCAGCTTGTTGGCAATAGAATGCCACTTCCAGGCACGGGGGTTGATCTCAATAAAACGGTACGCCCCGGATGCTTCATCGTACATAAACTCCACTTCTGACAGCCCGAAGTAGTCAATCGCACGCAGAAAATCCTCTGATACTTTTTCCAATTCAGGCATAATGATCGTATGGGCAAAAGAGGTGGAAATGCCGAAATCCATCGGCTTTTGCCGGATCCGGTTGGCCACCAGGCTGCCATACACCTGGCCTTCTGCAAAGAAAGAGCCGAAAGAATACAAATGCTTTGCGCCGCCGGTGAGAAACTGTTGCACGATGACCTCATCAGGAGGAATAATCCCCAGTATCTGCTCGTAGTTGCGTTTCAGCGCCTCGGCATCTTCGCAGAAAAAGACCTTTTTGCCGGTAGCGCTGTGAAATTTGTACATGATCGCCGGCTTCAGAATGACAGGGAAGGCTACCCGGCCGGCCAGCTCCGCAAGCTCTTCCCGGTTGTCCGGAAAATGAGACTCCGGAATGGGAATACCAAGTTCCATGGCTTTCCGGTAAGTATCTCGCTTGTTGAAGCAGACCTGCACAACCTCCGGCCGGGGAATAGACAGGAAGAATTTTTCAGATAGCAGCTCGTAATGGTCGGCCATAAAGCCGATCAGGTTGTCGTTGGTCGCAACCAACATGGCATCTCTCGGCCCCGTCCGCTCAAGCAACAGTTCCAGCAAATGTTGCTTATCCCGAAACAGATAAAACGCATTACATGTATTGCTGAAGCGCGCCACCGAAGCACCATGGCTATTGTAAAGCGATACCCTGCGGCCCACGGCGGCAGCCATGCGGGCAATACCCAGCGCCTGTATGTGGTTGCCTAGAATTATGACCTCTTTTATTTTATTATCCATCGATGTATGTTCTGAACCAATATTCTAAATGCACCCATTTCCAGATCTCCTTGGATATGTTGGCTTCTCCAGAAAGATGTTTTTTGTATTGGGCTTTGGCTTTGTCCGCATCAATCAGATTTCTTCCCCGAAAAGATTGGCTGTTGAGCACCTCCTGTACGATCTCCTGCCACTGGCTGCTGCGAAACCACTCGTCCTGAGGGGTATCGAAACCTATCTTGTCTTTGCGCATTCTTATTTTTTCGGGCAGGATGTTTTTCATGCCTTCCCGTAGGAGGTGTTTTGTCATTCCGTTTTTGATCACCAGATCGCCCGAAGTAGCCAGTAATTTTTCCACGAGGCGATAGTCCAGAAAAGGGACACGCGCTTCCAGTGAAAACCACATGGAGTTTCGGTCTTCCCACTTCAGAAGATGCTCCAGCTTGTATTCAAAATGATCCAGCAGGGCATCGTTGAGGCTGTTGGCCGCGTATAAATTGCCGGCAATGGTATTGTTGGATTGATACTGATCGACAAAATCCGAATTGAAGTAGCCCTTCTCCCCCACCCGAAGGCTCGTCCGCATCTGACTGGGGAGCAGGAAATATAAAAAGGATTTGACACCATAAAGGCTGTGGTGCTTTACCAGGTAATGGAATATTTCATTGGTAAGCTTGCCCAGCCTCGCCTTTCTCAGAAGGTCTTTGAAAAAGAAGCCGAAAAAATAGTGGTATCCGGCCAGTTCCTCATCCGCTCCCTGCCCGTCGAGGGTAACCACGACATGCTGCTGGGCCAGTTCCATAACTTTATATTGTGCATAGGGCGAAGTCGAGGGGATGGGTTCGGCGTGAGCTACAACAAAATTCTGCAGGTCGGCAGCCAAGGTTTCCGCGCTTGGCGTGATGTAGAACATATTCTTCAGTAAAGGGCTAAATTCGTGGATGAACTCGGATTCATCCCCGTACTGCCCTTTCTGGTATACTGCAGAAAAGGTATTGAGGTCCTCCTTTTGGTAATCCTGCAGCAATGTGGAAACGATGCTGGAGGAATCCAGGCCGCCGCTAAGGCAAACCCCTACCGGCACGTCGCTGCGCAGGCGAAGGCCTACGGAAGAACTAAATAGATCTTTAAATTCGCGAGCTGATTCAAATGGGCTTGCCTCCCCGGCCTGCGCTCTGAGATCGTACCATTTTTTGATGCCATAAGCACCATTCGCCACTTCAAGCTGGCATCCATGCTGTAGCTTTTTGACTTCGGAAAAAAAAGTATGCTCCGTTTGATCAGTCCGGTTAAACACCAAAAAATCAAAAATGGCCTGGTAGTTGGGCGAAGGTTTTGACTTCAGTATTTTTAAAATAGGCGGAATTTCGGAAGCGAAAATAAATTGCTGGTCATCCGAATAATAATAGAAAGGCTTGATACCGTAGCGGTCGCGGGCGGCAAATACCTTTTTCTCTTTCCGGTCATAAATGACGACAGCCCACATACCATTGAAGCGGTGCAGACAATGCTCTCCCCACTCCATAAAGGCGGTCAATAAAACCTCGGAATCCGTTTGCGTTTTGAAAGTATGCCCTTTCTTCCGCAATTCTTCTTTCAATTCAATATAATTGAAGATCTCTCCGTTAAACACCATCACATAACGGCCGTCGTGTGAAAACATGGGCTGATGGCCGGAGGGCGTAAGGTCTAAAATGCTCAATCGGACAAAGCCTAATCCAACATGCTCTTCAGCGAAAAAACCTTCATCATTCGGACCTCGATGCTTCATACTTCGCATCATCGCCCGGATGTCCGGTTCCGATACGGAATTCTCCTGAAAGTTAATAATTCCGCTTATTCCACACATGGCCGTTCAGGTTTTAAGGGCTTGTTCAAATTCTCGTATGTTTTTTCCAGTTCCAATTCTTTGGTATGCAAATCCAGGTTTTCGCAGGCGTGTTTCTGGCCCGCCAAACCAATCTTTTTCCTCAATGCAGGGTCGGTGATCAGATTTTCGATTGATTTACTCAGGGCTTTTATATCGTGCTCTTCAACTAAAAGCCCGGTTTTATCATGCTCGATTACATAAGGAATGCCGGAATTGTAGGTTGAAATAACAGGAAGGCCAGCCGACATCGCCTCGATGATCGTACCCGGTATCCCCTCTTTATCTCCGTTGGGAGCCACGACGCTGGGATGTACAAAAATATCCGCATTGCTATATTCGCTCATCATCTCCTCTGACGCATATTTGATGGCGCCGGTGAAGGACACATAATTGCCTAAGTTATGACGAAGTACGAAGGAATGGAGTTCCTCCTCCAGTTCACCGGCTCCAACGATCCGCAGTTTGAAATTAACCACTCCTGAATCGATAAGCTGTTTTACGCTCCGAAGCAAAAAAAGATGCCCTTTCTGAGGGACTAATGTCGCCAGGATCAACAAGGTTACCGTTTCTTTAGCTTCATAACTGCGGTCCATATAGAAACGCCGGGTATCTGTGCCGTAGTAATGAACGACGATCTTCTCTTCCGGGCAACCCGCTTTCATCAGGTCCTGTTTCATATCGGGCGACATGGCCAACACGCTCGTCACCCGGTCAAAAACCCGGTTTTTTAGATAGCGGCTCCCATAGCCCAGCATAAAAGATGGAAAGGAGGAACAGTCATAGCCATAAAAGGAGACCACCGAAGGAAGGTCAAGATATTTTAAAAGTGGAAAAAAAGCACCACAATCTGTGCCGTAATGAAAATGAAGCCTGTCTATTTGGTGGTTCTCAATAAAGTCAATGATGCTCCGGACCTGCCGTTTAGACAGGGTTTTAGTGGTTTTGAAAAGTAAATCTTCATAAGAGGTAGCCGACTGGCTCAAGTCCAGATACGCTACTTCATCCAGGTCGAATACCGCAAAACCGCCGTCGAGTGCTCCATTCCTGTTCTCTCTGAATACTACATAGGGTTGGAAATCAATATGATTCGCAATTTGATTGCCTATGAAGGAAGCTTTGAGCTGCGTATTTTTTCGTATGAGGTGTAAAACTTTTTTCATCATTTCAAAATCGATGGATCTATTACCGCCGGTGATTGAATGGCATGTTTTTCCATCCACTGGCTAAGGGAATTCAATTTGACGTAATTTTTAAAATCGCTTTGCCCCATCAACTGAAGGCGTTCCCGCTTGAACGGCAAAGCCGCCCCCAATGAGCGGGCCTCCTGAGAGAAAAACGTGCGTATATTTTCCTCAAAACTCAACTGGCTTTCTCTCGTTATTTTCTTTTTCGTTCGAATAAACTGCAGCGCCAGCAAGGGATAAAACCAAGCAGACAAAAGGTATCCGGGCTGAAACCCATGGGTGCTGATCGTATTCATCAGGCCTTTGTTCCGGCTGATGAAACTGGCATAAACCCGGTGGATCTTCAGGTTCTTGACCAGGCTTTTTTCGCGTGTCCAGTTGTATACCCAGGGATAAGGGGTAAGCAACAAAGATTGTATGAAGTCGATATCGAAGAAAGGGGTCCTGTTGTTGAGATAAAATCGCTCCAGCTTAATTTCTTTGGCGAAATACTTTCGGCAACCGATCATCATAATAAAGTACAACAGCTTCCTGTTGAAGGGCAATTGATTGCACACCAAGGGGTTATTCAAGACTCTTCGCTGCACCTCATCCCGGTGGCGAATGACGAATTCGGGCTCGAATATATCCTGATCCAGCATGTGGCCATACAAGCGGCCGAAAGCCAGGCCAGGGTCTTCCGACCGGAGTATTGAGAGGATGTTTTCATCGATAAAAAGGCCCCGGCTGGAAGGGTTTTTTATCAACTCGCTGCCGAATAAGCCGGAAAGAATAGATTTTTTATCCTTTAGAAAGTTCGAATAAACATACAGGTAATTGGCCCTGCTTGCTTCAGCAATACCATCGCCGAGCTGAATGGTTTTTAAGGCATAGGCGGAAAAATTTCTTTTGAATTCACCGCTCAGGTCTATTATCAAATGATCCAGGTGATTTTTGTCCGCCAGGCGTTGGGGAATATTGACATCCCAACTCTGAGGAGCACCGTAACTATAATACTGGTATTTTTGGAAATCCGCCCCCGCCAGGGCGGCGATCGACCGGGAATCATACCCACCGGTAAGCGCTATAGCAGTATTTTTCGGGCCGTCTGTGAAGAGTGCTATATTTTTTTCCAGGACTTCCGTCAATAGTTGCCCCCCTTCCTTTTCATCCAGCGGTTCTTCCGTCAGTGGAAACAACTCCTGCGGATCGGCATAACTGTGTAACCCGAGCCCTTCCTCTCCCATTTGAAGCAGATTCCCCGCTTGTAGCTCACTGACGCCCTCCAGCATGGTATGATGGCCGAGGGTGAAATCGAAAAGGTAATATTCAATGATGGAGGCCCCGTCATAAGCCGGTTCTATCGCCAACTCCTTCAGCAGCTCTTTCAGCGTCGGCAGGGAGGAGGAAAAAAACAAGCCGCCCGGCGTCTCCCGGTAATAAAGGGATCGCAGGCTAAGTGGATCAGTGATGATAAAGGTTTGCTGCTTGTGGCTGTCCGAGATGAAGAGGATAAAACTCCCCTTGATATGTCCCAGAAATTTAAACCCCGTCAACTGATACCGTTTTTTTATGCCCCCGGCATTAATTCGCCCCGCCTCAATGCCGTCTGATGAATTAAGTCGATCATAACAAGCGCCATAAACGGCCACAAAAACCCCATCCTCCCGGGCTTGATCGACAGTCTCTCCCGCTCGGCTGAGGGCGCACAAACGCAACTGGCCATGAGCAAACTCTTCCACCCCGCAATCAATTGCGAGTACTTCCCGGTATGCTCCCCAAACGGATGCCAGATCAACCTGCGCCGCCTGGCCCGTAGTCGTTATATACCCGGAAAAATCAAACATTAACTACTCCTGAATTTTTCATATTCTTTTTATGGAGATTGTTTACACTGATGAAATTGATCAAAAACAATCCTCCTACTCCATGAGGCCTACGAATATATCTATTATCGAGGCCTCCGCATCTAAGATCTTTTTCGAATAATCCCGAACAGATAAATAAGATCTATGATTTAGGATCATGTGCTCAATCCCCTGAGTCACTTCCTCTTTATTGAATACCGGCAACCCTAACAAAGCCGGGTCAATAGAAAATTCACTCTGTAAAAAGGGTAATAAAGTAGAAAGAACAGGTAAATTAGCTGCCATTGCTTCTACCGGAGCTACGCCAAATGCCTCCCGGCTGAAATTAAATATTGGATGAATATAAAAGTCAGCACAATTGTAAAAATCATTCATCTCATACCAATCGACCTTGCCAAAATCGATTAAACCTAAATCATGTATCTCGCCGTACAGTTCGTCTGATGGCCCGCCGCCTATAAAAATTACGGAAAAATCATATTTATCCTTTAATTCTTTATACGCCTCTAAAATGAGTTCCACATTTTTAAGGCTGGAGTAAGGGCCTACATAAATACCGTAAACCGTATCGGGGTTTAATCCGTATTTAGCCCGTAACTCCTTCTTGTTGCCAAGTGGTTTAAATTGGACAAAGTCGGCGCCCACCACCCAGAAATTTAATTTTTCAGGCGCCAGAAAACTTCTCAAAAAGTCTTTGTTTATCCAGTTCTGATAGGTTAATTTATGTACTTTCTTATACGACCTGCTTATGAAATAATGCTTAAGCTTGTTCTTTAAATTATCACCTTTCAATTCCGGCGGCAATCCGCCATGATGAATAAGAATAAATCTTGCTTTAGGCAGGATCATCGGGCCGAATATGCTGAAAGAATCATATATAGAGTGGCAATAAACGACGACATTATGTTCTTTGCAAAGCATCCTTAGCCGCCGATACATCTGAAACGAAAGAGCCCTTGCCAGCATCAGTGGCCGTACCGGAAAAAGATAGGTATTGAGGCCCAGTACTTCCTTATGCGAAATCTTATCCACTGTCTTATCAGGACGCCAAACTTCGATATCAAGCTGGGGATACCTTTTTTTCATTCTCTTGGCAAGAAGGCCCGCCCAGGAAGCTAAGGGGTACAAATCTCCGTCTTTGGGAGGATGGTATCCCGGCACATAATCGTAATGGCTGGAAATATGAATTATTTTCACCCCGCTGTTCATAGTGCAATAAATTTCATGCAGGCACAATTCAGGCTATACTGCAAACTAGGCCTTCTTTGACTGGGCAAGCCGGCCGGCATAATATTTACCTGGTTTTTTTATCAGATTATTAATTGAAATTTTATAATTCTCCCAGGTCAATCCGAAATCAGCGCCGTAGTATACATCGAATACTACCTGGTAGCGGCCGGTGAACATCTTGAGGTACGGTTTGATGAACCCCCATAAGCTCAGATGCCCTTTAAAAACGGCGACCAGATTGCTGGTCAGATCGCCGGGATGCCGCAGAGCTTCAAAGTATAAGGCGGGTTTAAACTGAAAGGCTTCTCTCGGTGTATCGGTCAGGTCAGCGTAGTAATACCAGGCCATTTCAAAGCCGATTTTGGTGGGGAAATTTGAAAAGCCGGGAAGCCGGGGATTGATCTCACAAAGCAAATAATCATCGTATTTTTTAGAATACAACCAATCGACATTGGCAATCCCAGTCCAGTTAAAATGATCGAGTACTTGCTGGGTGAGCCTTTCCAGATCAGCCGACCTTATCGTTTTGCCGGCATATATCCTCGATCCGACTGTGCCGTCGTAGTTGATATCGGGCCTGATCTTCTCGATGACCAGGATTTCCTTGGAGCTTTGATCTCTGGAAAAATAACATTCTATACAATAGATATCATTGAAATCGTAAATGATGTATTCCTGAACGATCATCCCCGACTCCTGAGGGGCAAATTGTTCGGAGTGGATCATGCCATTCATCAATTCGTATGCCCGGGGAATATCCTCCAGCTTATCGATCTTCTGAAAGCGGGCGCCGGCCAGCCGGGTTGGTTTCAAAAGTAAAGGATAACCAATTTCCTCAGCCGCCGAATAAATATCTTCGATGGAATTTACTTCTTTCGTTTTTATCGTAGGCACGCCTATCTCCTTACAAACCCTGTATATACTGTCTTTGTCAAATGACTTTCGCAATATCTCATAATCCAGGATATTGACCAGATATCCGGCATCCTGTATCTGCCGCTTATACTTGGACACATACTGTGCCGCCGAATCTGTGGAAAAGAGCAAAACCCCACGGTGCGGTAAATCGATCAGGAATTTAAGATAAGCTTCTTCTTCCCATACTGTCGGACTGAAATAAGTATGATCGACATATTTGGAGCGGAAAGCGGGCGGAGGGTTCTCCCTTTGAGCAGATAAAGCAACTATTTCAATCCCCCTTTTTCCAAAAGAAGAGATGACACCCTGAATGGACCGGTGTTCACAATCCATGAGTATCACCGGAACATTAGTAGATTTATTCATAAACAATTATTTAAATGCAAACCAAATGGATTTATCAAAATTCCTGGCAACTCAGGGTTTATGCCAGACAATGTTCATTTAAGTGCTTCGTATAGTCTTTCATAGTGCCTATCCAAAGCCGATCTCTATACTTGTTTATAAACCGGAATAGATTTTCAAACAATTCGGGAATATCCTCACCCGGTAGAGAGGGATGAAACCAATAGTTCGCAACCGCTCTATGCTTCAGGGTTAGTTCGATGATCTTCTGAAAACGATAAACGTTGTATTTTTTGCTTAACCTGGGGTTCATGGTCATTTCGGCCGTTACGGGAAACCGCCACAATCCGTATTCATCCATTTCCGGATAGCCGATCACATTGGCGTAGTTGGTGCGGATGGCAGTATAACCGCACTCTTTGAGGGTTTTAAAATTGCCCAGCGTATGCCCCGGGAAGATGAAGCTTTCCAATTGAATGCCAAAGCGGCCCGCCGCTTCCTGGCAAGCCCTGAGTTCATCCCGGAGAATGGCCTCCGGGCACACCCCATCTCTGCAATCTATATGTGAAAAAGTGTGGCAGCCTATTTCGTGCCCTACCGGGGAATCGATAATTTTCCGGATCAGGTCGGGCGCGTACCAGGCGTCATTCTCCTCAACAGAGGTGCAGGGGTCGTGCTCAAACCAGTCGCTCCCTTCAAATTTCCAAAAATTGTTTTCGAAATGAGCCAGCCGTTTTAATTCAGGATGGGGCAGGCCGCCTTCCTTTCTATCGCATCGGTCCAAAAACAGATGCCCTACCGTCGCCCAGGTAACCGGGATGTTGTATTGCTCACAAAGATCGAGGATCAGGGGGATATTCCTTCTCGCCTGCCGGGCATATTGTTCGGCCTCCTCCTTTGGATTTGTCAATTTCTTGGCATAGCGCCAGGCCCAGGCTAATTCAAAATCCGCCGAAATGATTAACACGCCATCATAGCCTTCCGGAATGAAATTGTCGAAATTTTCGGGGCGGGCGGCAATTCTGGGATTGCGCCTCAATTCAAAGCTGAGCATGGGCTTGATTCCGGAAATCATAAGCTTAATACAGATTGATATAGTTTTTCCAAATTATTTACTCTCGCCTTCTGGCTGAATTTTTCGGTGCTCTGTTCGATAGCCCGGCGCCCCATTTGCCGTCTTAAATTACGGTCCGTGGCCAGTTCCCTGATTCGGCCCATGAATGCGCTTTCATCTTGGACGATAAATCCTGACCGCCCGTTTTCAACAACATCGGCATTACCGCCTACATCAAACGCAACGCAGGGCAGGCCGGTCAGCTGAGCATCGATCAACGAAAGGGAAAGCACTTCCTCTTCCGACGGCAAAGCAAAGATGGAAAAGTCTTTGTAGTACTTATTGGTATCCGACTGGAAGCCATGGAATCTTATGACGTCCGTTACATTCCGCTCCGCAGCTTCGGATTTGAGTTTTTGCAGTTCTGTGCCATCGCCGACTATGCTTATTTCAAAGTTGGCGATGCTTTCCTCTTTGAGTTTCTCAGCGAGTCGAACAAGCAAGTGTAAGCGTTTTAATGGAATGACTCTTCCCACGAAGCCGATTATTATTTTTTCATCCCCCGATTCTCTGTATGGCTGCTGTTCCCAAAACTGGCCCGAATTGAAAAAGATCATTTCTTTTTTTTGCGGGAAGTTGTGATTTTCCGCTCGATAATATTCCTTTAATTCATTAGCAGGAAAAAGTATTTTCTTAACGCCCGGCAGCCAGGAGGCCAATCCATGCGCTAATCTTGCTGTCTTAACATTATCAAAGGCATGGGAATGAAAATTCCAAACCACTTTCGCTTTACACAATAAGGAGGCAATACTGGAAATAACCATTGGGGCAAAAAGATGCGCGTGAACTAACTCTATCTCCCTGCTTTTCAGAAATCTGGCCAAAGTCCGGGCGGTTGAGAAATAATTGGACTTCTGTAATAACAGGAACTCAACCTCTCCGGGAAGTTGTTCCTTAAGCGGCCCTGCCCTAAAGGTGATAAAAAAAACCTGATGGCCTTTAGCCAGCAGAGCGGCATCTACCACGGCTTGCTTTTCAGCTCCTCCAAATTCCAGGGTGGATATGAATATGGCAATTTTCATGGCCTGTTGGGCTGAAGTACGGTTAATCTTCTATTGAAACTTTTGGTATACTTGCCGCAAAGTCTGGGCTATTTGATCCCATCGAAATTGCGGCAGCCCTTTGTGTGTTTGAATGTTCTGTGCAATCTCGTCCCGCTTTTCGGAGTCGATAAGGAGGGTTTCCAATGCGGCGGCCAACGGCCCGGCCTGCCGGGGCGGCACCAGAAAACCATTGACACCATTGACAACTGCGTCTTTGAACCCTCCAACATCGGTAGCAACGACCGGCTTATTGAACGCAAAGGCGGTCATCAATACGCCACTTTGGGTGGCATCGGTGTACGGGCAAACAACGATTTTGGCGGAACAGATCAAATCCGCCAGTTCCCCATTTTCAATATACCGGTTGATAAAGTTCCCATCACTCAAAGCTTGAAAACGGCCGACGCCAAAGTCATAATGGCCGCCTCCAGCTATGGTCACGCTGGGGGTAAGGCCTTTCTGCTGTAACTCATCCAACGCGTCCAGGAGATATTCGAGGCCTTTATACTGGGATATACGGCCGAAAAACAGAATATCACAACGGGTTTGTTCCTTGCTGCTCTTCGGTAAAAAAGCCTTATATATGTCCAGATAGCCAAAAGGCACAAATGACGTTTTGTGAGATAGCTCTGGGTAATGAGCCTGAATTTCCTGGTAATCCGGCTGGTTTTGAATAATTACGTGATCCGCCCGCTTCAGGCTAATGGCCATTATCTTTCCTCCCCAGCGGGTTTCTTCGCCGGAATGCTGCTTGTAATCATGTACGGTGAGCATCCACCTTTTTAATTGTAAAAAGGGGATAAGCTGCAATAAAGCGCCGCCAATACCATTAACGTGAATCAGGCCGTATCTTCGAAGCCGGCCGGCCAATTGAATACTGAGCGCCAGGTTCTGCAGCGATCTGAATCTTTGACTCTGGTAGATAAAGACTTCAATTTTGAAAGCGTGATTGACGTATTCCAGAATTTCAGCGCCTAATACTTCGCCCAATTTTTCTGCAGGGACAAAACCATTGTTGACAGACACGGAAGAAAAATTCACAATCCCTTCTTTTTTATTATCCTGGGAATAGATAAAAAAAAGCGTGACATTAAAATCATGGTTATGGCCTGAAAAGTGCTTTAGAAGTGGAATGATCATGTCCGACATCCCAAAGCTTACCACCGCAATCTGTCTCATCGTCAGAACTGCTTATTAAATTTCAATTTTCAGTCACTGAATTGACTGCTTGCTTATTCCTGGAGGTGGCTTTAGCCGTAACACCTTTTCCTGTATTAAGCAGGTGCCTCATCGTTAGTTTTTTATTTTGGATGCCCCAAAGTATCCCGGATAAGAAGCCTTGCCAGATATTCAGGCTCACTTTGGGGCGCAGGTTTTTCAGGTTCATCAGGGAGCTTCTAACAACCCCGTTTTTTAAGTGATACCAAAAATAACGGCGAAAGTATTCCGGAGACTGATGCTTCAGGATGACCAGCATGGGGTTTCTGGCGTCGTAAAAGGCTTTGAAAGCGGACCTCTTGCCAATCGTCATGCTTTCTTTATGCCAGATTTTGGCATTTGGCGTATAATATATCTTAAAACCGGCATTTTTAGCGCGGGCCTGCCAGTCGAATTCCTCCGCCTGGAAAAAGAAGGTCGTATCATAGTCGCCTACTGTAGTATAAACATCCCGGCTGGCGAGCATGAAAATATCATCCACAAAAATGCGCTCTGATATTTGTTCAAATTGTCCTTCATCAACCAGGCCGCCACCAATATGTTCGCCATTCCAACGAATGGGATCTTCGTACTTTCCTACGGTCTGTAAAGTGTCCGGGTTATCGTAATAATAAGCCTTCCCGGTAACGAAACCAATTTTCTTATCGGCCTCCGCCACGGAAACCAAGGCACTGACAACCTTTTTGTCCGCCTTTACATCATTATTCGTGATCAACACATAATCCGCATGGAGCTGGTTGAATGCATAATCCAAACCGAAATTAAAACCACCGGAGTATCCCAGATTCTTTTCGGTACGATAAACAGTGACTTCCGGCCATTTTTGTTTCACGTAATCTTCTGTTCCATCTATGGAACCATTGTCGATAACCACTACTTCAAAGTTTTCGTAATCGTTGTCGAGATAGGAAGAAACGGAGTCATCCAGTAAAGACTTCCCATTGAATGACAGGATGAGAACAATGACTTTTGGAGGTTTCATGAGTTTTTCGAATTTGAGGTTGAAAACGATTGGCTGCTTTCAACTAATTGCTGATAGGCCATATCAAACTTTCCGGCGATTGCCCGCCAGGAAAATTCCCTCATGGCCAGGCTGCGGCCGAGTGTCGTTATTTCCAGCTGGCCATTAAGGTATCGGCTCAAAACTTTCACCCACTCCCTATAATTTCTGATACCCGCTACGTATCCAGCCTCATGCTCTGCCTGTAATTCTGCTATATAACCCGTCCTGGTAGAAAATATGGGCGTCTCACAGGCAATAGCCTCCATGCTGGCAACCGAGCACCCCTCGCTCAGGGAGGTCATCAGGAACAGGTCCGCTGAATTGTAATATTTGACCAGGCTATCCCCACTTTTATAACCGGTAAAAAGAATCTTTTTTTCCGCCAATAAGGGCGCAGCAATTTTTTGAAGGTATTCCATATATTCACTACTGCCGGCGGTCCCAACCATGACCAATAAAAAATCAAATTTATCCTTCAACTGATTAAAAGCCTTAATTACTTTATCATTTTGTTTGAGCGCGTTCATCCGGCCGACGGTAATGAAAATCCGCTTATCCAAGGGTAATCCCAATTCTTTCCTACAGCTAATTTTATCAAGTGGAATGAATTTTTCGAAATCCACCCCCATCGTAACCTTTCTGAGCGAACCCTTGTAAATCGATTTAAGATCGTCCAGATTGGTGTCGTTTTGATACGTGATCAGATCGTAGTAGTTGATAATGTTTTTAAGGGCTTGTTGCTCGCGCAGTAAAAAATAATACCGCAGAGGATTTTTCCTGATCTTGAAAAACTCATGGATAGGCAAATGAATGGTGCCATGCAGTATGCCCATTATTTTTAAGTGCTTGTTGGGCCGGATCAACCAATCCGAATGAGGGGTCAAATCGGTTTGCAGGATGATTTCATGGCCGTTTTGCTCCCTGCCCAGTTGTTCCAGAATGGCTTCGGAAGTGACAACAGCTTTATTGAGTTGTCGGTGGATTGTTGCCGGAAATAATTTATGGCATAAGCCATTATCAAATCTGTGCGAATAGAGCTTGTCTGCCCTTAAATCCGGTTGCCAGACTTCAAATTCATATTCCGGATGGTAAGCCAGGATACTATTCCCCAGCAAATCCCCCCACTCATATCCCCAAATCCCTACCCAACTCCCATTTGGAGTATCCCAGTTAACAGAAGGCCTAGGAGCGTTCACGTAATACTCATAGGGGGGGAGATCCTGCATGAGGTATATGACCTTTAATTTTTTCAAATTCATGGGGCCTTTTTAAAAAGAAATGAAAATCGGCTGGGCGAGTATCCTGTAAGCCCTTATCCGTCTACTTATCATCCCGTAACTCGAAGTTTATATAATCACGCAACTTTTTCAAGTTCATGACATCCAATAATTGTTCAATATTCTTCCTGCCAATAAACCCAAACTGATACATCGCATAGTAAACAATAGCGATATAGACGGGGCTCATGATCAGCCACCATAATGAACTCCACTCCAGAAAGGTGGGCGAGAGCCAAAGAAAAATGGCGGAAACCATACCGATAGTCAAGTAGGGCAAAAAAACCGATACCTGAAATTTCATCTCTCCCATGCGGAACGAAAACATCCAATAGAGTATATTCCTTACAGCGTTGATAACAACGAGGTTAATGGCGATACCCGTTGCGCCCAGCCCCAGGTAGGCTGGGTTGACCAGAAAAAAAATAGATGCGACAAAAACGGCCAGGCAAATGAGGTTGATCAGGACATTGATGTAAAACCGTCCCATTCCATTAATGATATTGCCGTATGGAATACCTACGATAGAAAGATAGGTGGCAAAAAGTAATATTTTAAATGGAAGAACGCTGGGGTAATATTTCTCACCGATCAACGTAATCAGAAAGGGCGTACCGATTATGATCAACAGGCAGATCAGGGGGAAAATAAATAACACGATGAAATTTTGAAAATTATCAATCTTCTGGTTAACCGCCTGCCAATCTTTCCTGGCAATCAAGCCGGAGAAAAGAGGAAAAAAGATATTGCCTATTGTGTTGGAAACCAATAAGACCACCCCTCCAATAGAAAAAGCAGCCGAATAATAGCCCAGCTCTTTTGTATCCGTATAATAGTTAAGTAGCAACTTGTCCGCATTTTCCATGACAGCATTGATAATTACAATCAGGAAAATTGGGATTGAATACCTGATGTGCTCCTTGAACAGATCCTTATTAAAGCGGCCAAAATCTATCTTTTTGATGAACCGCCAGGCCAAGGGCAAAGCTAAAAGCGCACTTATCAAATTGGCCGTGGCTAACCCTATTGCCCTTAATCCTAAGAAAACTATTACAATCCTGGACAAATGAAAAATGACCGCCTTTAATACCAAAGGATAATTTGCTTTGGTCATTTCTAATTTGGCGGTGAATGTTGAATTGCCGAAATTAAGCGCTTGGTCTATGATATTGGCCAGTAAAAGAATTAGAATGACTATTTCATGTGTCCTACTTTCAAATGCATTGGTTAAGAAAAACTTTTGGTAGGAAAAAAATCCAAGAACAAAAACGATATACAAAAAAAGGCTTGCACCTTGTAGCCAGGTATATGTGGTCATGCAATTTCCGAAATCCTTGCCTTCGGAGATCATCTTAATATGCCCTGTACCGAATAAGCCCGTAATAAAACCCCATATTGAAATATAGGCGGTCCCAAAGGCTATAACACCAACGACCTCCGGCCCGGCTACCCGGGCAACGATCAGGCCTGCAATCATGCCCAGTATTTTTATACCGAACTGGGAACCAAATTGAATAACAAATCGCTGTTTGAGCATTACGGCGGCTATACCTTTTTCAATGATGCGTCATTTTCCTCTGCAGGGCCTTTGATCGCATGTACAATTATAGCGTTTATGGATGCTATAATGAAACTTATTAAGGTTATCTTGGTGGTCATCCCCTCAATGATGAACCCCCAAAATTGGGTAGAACTACCGTGTATAATAAATATAGCAAGTAAGGAAAATAAATAAACGAGGAAACCATTTCCCCAGATCGAGCGTATTTGCTTATTCCCGGAATAAACCCAGATCTTTAGACATAAATAACCATAAAAGAAATTCAGGTATAAAAAACCAATAATGCCGACGTTGAGTAAAATATTTTGTTGCCCCACGTGGCCGTCCTCGTATGCGAAGTAGGTATCGGAAAAACCCCACCCGATCAGAGGGCTCTCGTAAAACTGGTCCATAACCCGCTTCCCTCTGACATCGATCCGTTTTAGCGTACCTCCAGCAGTCACATCACCGGAAAGCAATAACTCCATAGTGGCAAACCGATCCAAAGCAGCCTCAAACTGATGGCGAACAAGTGGAAAGCTAAATTGCAAAATATAAACCATCACAACGGAAGCAATGGCGAGGTTGATCAGTTTTTTAACCTTTCCACTCTTACTCATCAGAAAAACTGAGGCCATAATCAAAAAACCGTATGCCAGTAACCAGCCTCTGGTAGCTGACAAAAAGATTGAAGCAAAGGCCGTAAAAACAACCGCCGCAAGGTAGTTACTGGAAGAAAAGGCCTTTTTCTTACTCACCATGTAAAAAAGCGCCTGTGTCAATGCATAAAGCATCAGGAAGGTGGACACCCAAACCCGTGACGCTTTTCCCCCTTCTTCAACAACCAAATTTATATAATCCAACTTCACGCCTCTCAGCATGTAATCCAGGTAATTCCCCGTAATGAAGGTGTGGATCTGAAATCCGATACCTATGAATACAAAAGGAAAAACCAACTGGCTGACCTTTGCTATCTGTTCGGGAGTACGCACATAGTACGGAATAATTAAGATCCAGGCCCAGGGAAGCAAAGATTTCAGGACAATTACGATGGTGCCTGGCCCCATGCCTAGCAAAAATGAATAAAGCAGGAATACGCCAATTATGATAAAAAAGTAATTGAACATTTCCTTGAAAGCAAAATCAAATTTCCGATTTTCGAAATACATCTTTGCGATATACACGAACAAAAAGAGCTGAGAAAAAGTGAAGCTTATCCCTCCCGTTACGGAATATAAAGGTATCCGTTTGTCATAGAGCCCCTCTGCCGAAAACAAGCGGCCGGGAGCGTCTATCACGATGAAAAACCAAACTAACCAAAAGTAGTCTTCTTCCTTTGACCGGTAGGCCAATATCAGGAATATCAGAAAAACGAATTTGTTGAAAATAGGCGGGGTAAAGTAGACAGATACAAAGGTAACCCCTAATAAAAGCATCAGCTTACTATTTTCGGCGCTCCATATTTTTTTGACGGAGACTTCAGGTTCCTCCGGTTTTACTATTTCGGCTTTTTTCGATAAGGTGTAAGTACTCATACCTGATCGTTGACTTTTTGTCCGATTCTTCTCATTACAGTATGTCCTTCAATTTACGGGCAGGTACGCCGCCTATGATCGCCCCCGACGGCATGCTTTTTAGCACTAAAGCGTTGGCCCCGACTATGGACCCCTTTCCAATGGTTACGCCCTTCAGTACTGTCGCATTTATCCCAAGATAACAATTTTCCCTAATCCTGATGCCGCTCGTCTCCGCCGGATAAATTTTGGAAAGAGGCGATTTTTCCAGGTCAGTATGAGTGATAAAATTACACCGCATGGAAATAACGACATTATCTTCAATGATAACTGAGCTTTTCAGATCAAAAAAACAATTTTTACCAATGTGGCAATTGTCTCCGATTTTCAGGTTGGAATAGTCCATGCAGTTGTGAAAAACAAGCCCGGATTCTATATCACACTGCCTTCCTATCTGCGCGCCGTTCCTCCTGAGGATCAGTTCGGTGGATCTTTTATCCAGCCTGCTTAGCAATATATTTGCGTATTCAAAACCAAGCAATTTCCTGCGCACTGCAAATCTGAATGTATTTACATGAGCAACCAGTGTTCTAAACCTCCGGGTAAGGCCTAATTTCATCGGCAAAGCACTTCAAATTGGTAATAACACAGTCCCTCTCTTCCCACCTCAGATCAACATGACTTTGCCCTCCTCTCATTGGGGCTTTTCCAAAATTAAATAATTCGAAGTTTCAAATATTTTGTCGTATCGGTTAGTTCTTCCACTGTACTGATCCTTCTCAATGATCAGATATTGAGCTGGTGATGCCTCAAACGAATTTTCGTCAATTCCAATTGAATTTACTCCCGTGATCAGCCTCAGCACCCTTGGCTTATTGAATCCGATAACCTGGCCCTGCGGAATATGCTCCTGGATATAACCATATATCCTCGACATTTCGGGCGTATAAATGGCGTTTGTGTCTTCCTTGCTATATCGAACAGCCTCTATCCCATTTACTGCCGCAAAAACTACTAAATACAGGGAAAGCCCCCAAACCAGATATTGCTGTTTGAGTTTCACCTTTTCAGAGACGAATAAAAGGCCTTGCATCATGAAAAACAGAAAAAAAGGCACGAGCGGAAAAAGGAACCTCAAAGTAAGGAAAGGCCATACGACTAATATCGAAAATGTCAGTGCGAGATAGGCCGTCAAATATGAATATTCTCTCCACCTTGCCAGCATCCCTATAGCTACAAGAATGGGAATAGGAGCCAGTTTAATAAAAAGCAAATTGTCCGGTACTATTCCATTGATGAAAAACGAATCCGTTTGTTTTAAGTAAACTATGGTATTTGTAAAAATTTTCCCAGGAGTGAGATTGGACAAAAATATAGTTATGTGATTTTGCCCTCCCCTGGGTAACAAATAAAAATTTAAAAGAAAACCTATGGCAAATACCAGGTACGGAATTGCCCAAAACGCCCAGTTCTTTACCTCACTTCTCCGGAATAAGGCCATTTGAACCTGAAACACAAAAAGCGTTGGAAGCAAAACGATTCCGACATCCCGAATGAAATAGGAAAAAAATATGCATATCCCCAGCAGGGCCTGGTTAAAAAGGGTATTTCCCCTGCCCATTAGGTAGATGGACAACACACTGAAAAAGAAAAAAGGCAGGTCGGAAAGAACTGCGTCGGCAAAAGTGATATAGATCGCATTAAACGCGATAAATATAATAATGAAAAACACGAAAAATTTATTCGGGAAATGAGCTTTAAACAATTGATAAATAAGCGGTAAAGATAGTATGAAAAACAAACCGCAAAACCCTTTCATTACCATAAAGTTCATGCCAAACAGCAGATAGACGGGCGCCAGTAAAAGTGGAAATCCGCAGGGATATAAATACGGGCCCAGGATTTCAATAGAGTTATCCATTGAAAACTTGTTCGCCGCATACAACTCTGACAACGAGCCATTTACCAGCGCTTTTGTTTGTGCAATATATAAGGAGAAATCACCTCCCCAGTTATGCCCCTCATCAATGCAAGCAGCAATCAATATGCTGCTGGCCAGCATAATCAGGAATAGAAGCTGTTGCTCCTTAATTGCAAACCGGCTCTTGGCCTGCTGGCCCGATTCCCCTATTAAATTGGGCTTGAAAAGCCTGTAAAGCAGAGTAGACATCAAATTCAAAGAGAAAAATCATTGAGATGCATGATCACATAATCCACCTCTTCATCCGTCAGGTCGGCATGTAGCGGTAAGGTGATAAATTTATCGGCTTCCTGCTCTACAAACTCACAACCCTTAGCATAAGGCTTAAACAGTGGTTGTGCCGTCAACGGCGTATAATGGCAACCCGTAGCGATTCCTTTGGACTTCAGGTGCAGGATCAATTCGTCCCGCTTTTCCGCCCGGACGCCGAACATCCAGTAATTGTACTGCTCCGGTTCATAGGGCAACAACGGCATAATGTGGGAAGCGCCTTTAATACCATCCAGGTATTTTCTGATTATTTCCGCCCTTCTCCGGTTCATCCGGGGCAACTTCTCCAATTGGGCAAGGCCTACGGAGGCCGCCAGGTCATTCATGTTGTATTTATAGCCGGGCAGAGAGATTTCATAGAACCAGTGCAGGGCGTCCACACTCTGGTTGTCCGTATATTTTTTGGCCGTTTTCCAATTGTCTTTATCAATACCTACCCACCTCAGCGCTTTTATGTCCTTTAAGTATTCCGGATGATCCGTGCAGATCATCCCGCCGTCTCCGGTCGTCATCAACTTTTTCTCTTCAAAGCTGAAACAGCTAATATCGCTCCATCTTCCCAGCATTTTACCCTTGTATATCGAGCCGGCGGTGTGCGCGCAATCCTCAACCACTTTCAGGTTTTTCTGACGGGCAAATTCCATGATCTCCTCCATCGGCAAAGGATGCCCTGCATAATGAACAGCGACAATGGCGACGCAATCTTTGTCGTACTTTTTTTCCATATCCTCCAGGCTCATCCCTAAGGTCATGGGATCGGAGTCGACAAATACAGGAATCAACCTGTTATACAAAATTGCCGTAGCACTAGCCGCAAAGGTCAAAGAGGGCACTAACACCTTTTTGCCTTCCGGAAAATTGAATGACATCAGGGCAAGGTGCAGGGCGGCAGTAGCCGAATTCAGGCCATAAGCCACTTTGCAACCGACAAATTCGGCCCAGTTCTTTTCAAATTCTTTTAAGGCAGGCCCCATGCCCAACCAGGAGCGTTCGAAGGCTTCTTTTATTTTTTGCAATTCTTCCTCTCCTACCGACGGTTTAAAAAGTCTTACGTTCATTTTATCCATTTGAGTTTATTGCATGGTGTTGTTCGCAAAACGCTTGGAAGGAAGGTTGTTGCGCATCCTTTTCAGAAAGGATAGGATGCGCTACCGGCCACTGTATCCCGATATCCGGGTCATCCCATTTTATCCCTCCTTCCTGTTCAGGGGTGTAGGGGCTGTCTACTTTATAAACCACCTCCGCAACATCGGAAAGGGTGCAATACCCATGGGC
This sequence comes from Lewinellaceae bacterium, assembly GCA_020636215.1. Classification (GTDB taxonomy): domain Bacteria; phylum Bacteroidota; class Bacteroidia; order Chitinophagales; family Saprospiraceae; genus JACJYE01. The sequence goes on along the minus strand of JACJYG010000007.1, from coordinate 531,887 downwards.
GAATCCTCTTGGAATGAAGGCCAGGTTTTTTAAACTATCCGACAGTAAAATAGCCCCCCATTGGCCGAAGGTTTCGGAATCTTTTCTCAAATCCACAAATACATCCAGAATTTCTCCTTGAATAGCCCGCACCAATTTGGCCTCGGCAAAGGGTGGAAATTGAAAATGCAAGCCTCTCAGCGTTCCTTTTTTAGTACTTAAAGAATGGTTTTCCTGCACCCAGTTTTTGTGGAGGCCATGTTGGCTAAAGAGGTTTTGATCATAAGTACGCATGAAAAAACCTCTCTGGTCTCCCCGCGCTTGGAGCCTGACCTCCCATACGCCTTTTATGGACTGCTCAATGAATTCCATAACCGTTATTTCGAAGGCTATATTCCACTTCACCATTAACGGGCAAAGGTTGCCCAACACCAATCCGGTGGCGCCATTTTTTCGCTTTCCTTTCTTTGAAATGAGAGCGGGTATCCACCATGATGGCCTGCTCCGGCATGTGTTTTTCAAAGTCCTCCTCGCTGATATCCAGATACTGCGGCCAAATGGTCGTCACGAAAACAATATCCGCTCCTTCGACGGCCTCTAATGGGTCGTCATAATACTCGACTTGCGCCCCCAGAAGCGCTTTGGTGTTCGACAAGGCGACATAATCCTGGACTGCCACCTGAATGCCTTGGCCCAAGGCCATTTGAGCCAGCTTAACCCCCGGAGATTCCCGTACATCATCGGTGTTGGGCTTAAATGCCGTTCCAAGCACCGCTATACGCCGGGCCTTCCCGCTGAATTTTTTTAAGCCCATGGAAAAAACATGCTCCAGTTGCGTTTCATTGATGTGCAGCAAGCCATCCAGAAGCTTCCCATCCACTTTCAGGCCTTTTGAAAAGGACCTTAAAGCTTTTACGTCCTTGGGGAAACAGCTCCCTCCAAATCCCACGCCTGCCCGCAGGTAGCTCGCTAATTGTGGCGTTATTCTTTCTTTGCCGATGATTGGTGAAAAGCGTTTATCATGAATGACCCCATTGAATACCTCCTCCGAATCTACACCCGGCAAATTTTCGCAGATCCTCGCAATCTCATTGGAAAAAGAGATCGTCAGGGCCAAAAAAGAGTTGGCGGTATATTTTATCATTTCCGCCGTAGTTGGGTTCGTAATTAAAATGGCTGAATCGCGATAGCCGTCGTATACTTCCCTCATCATCGCTTCAACCTCTGGGGAAGAAACCCCCAACACAATTCTGTCGGGATCCAGGAAATCTTCCACCGCATTGCCTTCCCGTAGAAATTCGGGATTCATGCAGAACCCAACTTCTTCCTCCTGCTTCCCTGAATGTTCTAATACAATAGGCCGGACAACCCCCATCGTTGTATCAGGCACTACAGTGCTTTTCACGACCACCACTTTGTAATCATCGGTATTTTTGATCGCTTCTCCTATTTCTCTCGCCGCTTGCCTGATGTAGGAAAGGTCAATCCGGTTGCCGTCAAATGGAGTGCCTACCGCGATAATGATGACATCGGAGGCAGTGATGGCATCAGCAGCATTGGAGGTTATGGCTAGCCTTTCCAGGTTTTTCAGCAGCAGCGCGTCGAGGCCCGGTTCATAAATGGGAGAAATGCCTTTTCTTATTTTCTCCACTTTTTCCAGGTCGTTGTCAATACAGATGACCTTTTTCCCTGTGTTGGCCAAACCTACGGCTGTGACCAGGCCGACATAGCCGGTTCCGAATACTGCAATTTTCACCTTGGATAAAGATTAATTTGAAAAATAGGTTTCCTTGTACCAGTCAATTACCCGTTCCAAACCTTCCCGGAGGGAAACTTTCGGCTCATAATTCAACTCCTCTTTGGCCCGATCGATCACCGGACACCGGCGTTGGGGGTTATCGGCCAGGTAGTTTTTCTCGGGGCTGATGGTCCGTTCGATTTCGACATTCCCCATTATTTCGGAGATCTGTTGGGCCAGGCCCCACATGCTGATCTCCTGGCTATCGTTGCCGATGTTGTAGGGGCGCGCGTCCTGCCCCTCTAACAAGGCCTTTAAAAAGCCGGTGATCGCGTCCGAACTGTAACAAAAAGAGCGGGTGGGCGTGCCATCACTGAATAGCTTTATCTTACCCAACTCCATGGAGAATTTCACAAAATCGGGAATCACCCTGCGGTCATTCAACCGCATAAACGGCCCATACACATTAAAGGGCCGGACTATTTTAACGGGCAGATTCTTTTGCGCTGCGAAGGAGACTGAAATGGTTTCTCCCACCCTTTTTGACTCATCATAGCAGGCCCGCGGGCCGGTACAGGATACGTTTCCCCGGTAATCTTCCTGAGTGGGAATGTGCTTCGAATCCGGGTCGCCATAGACTTCACTGGTACTGAAATATAAAAAGCCCTTCAGCGCCTCATGATCGATCTTGTTCAACAAGTCCCAGTAGCCAATAGCATTGACATTGATCGTTTCCAAAGGGAATTTCCGATAATAGGTTGGGGAAGCAATCCCCGCGCAATGGATGATATAATTGAAAGTCTTGGTGGGCAGGTCATCCACCCCACTTCCTCTGATCAAAGTGAAATTTTCAGCAAATTCACTAGCCCGGTCGTCCAGGTCAACGATATCACTATCCATGCAATACACATCGGCTTTTTCTGTTAATACCTCTTTATTCAGGACTGAAAAAAAGGCGGTGAAATTAGACCCCAGAAAGCCCTTGTATCCAGTGATAAGTACTTTTGCACCATTGAATCGCCCCACCAGGTTTCCCAAGCCGGCGATTATAGCCTTCACATCTTCATAAACAATGGAATTCATCGCGTCGTGTATTTTAAAGGAGGTAGTTTAGAGTTTGATCGGAGTATTCAATTTTAACCAACTCCTAATCCCATATTTTCCAGGCCGGTTGCTCTTCCCACATCTTGTTCAAAGCCAGGTAGTCACGGTAGGTATCCATACAATGCCAAAACCTTTTATGCCGGTAAACCGAGAGCTGATCTTTCCCAACCAGGGCCTCGATCGGCGCCTTCTCCAAATCGACGGAAGGATCATCCGGGATCAGATCTAAGAATTCCTTCTTGAAAACAAAAAAACCTCCGTTAATGGGTTCTTTGTTCTCCGTATCTTTTAATTGTTGTTTAAAGGTCGCTACGCTGTCCCCATTAGTGACCAGATCCCCAAAACGGGAAGCCGGATAGACGCCGGTTACGGTTCCAATCGTCTTTTTCTCTTTCGCAAAGGCAACCAGTTCCTCAATATTTACATCGGCCACGGCATCGCCGTAGGTAAGCATAAAATAGGGCTCGTCAATATACTTTCCGGCAAGTTTGGTGCGAAATCCGGTCATGGACTGATCGCCTGTTTCCGCCAGCGTTACTTTCCAATCCTCCTGAAATTCTTCACTGTGAATTTCAAAATTGCCATTGGATAAGTCTACAGTCACATCCCGGTTATATTTGTAGTAGTTCAGGAAGTAATCCCGGATCACATCCCCTTTATAGCCCAGGGCCAGTACAAATTCATTATAGCCAAAGTGAGAGAAGTGTTTCATAATATGCCAAAGGATTGGCTTACCACCTATCTCGACCATCGGTTTGGGCTTGTACTCTGTTTCCTCCCGCAGGCGGGTGCCCAAGCCTCCACATAAAATAATTGTTTTCATTGATCTTGCCTTTATTGGTTTTTCGAATGATTACTCGCCAAAAGCTTCGGAGGCCTTTTTCGGTTTTCCTTCTTTCTTTGAATGGCCATTTTCCCTGCCATTTACGACGCCTTCCTTACTGCCATTCGATCTTATTTTACTCACCAACTTCTTCCACCACTTTCCAGGTTTGGGCTCATCATCATAATACCCATTCCCCTGCCCGTAGCCGTAGCCGTAGCTATAGGCATAACCGTAGCTGGAATTACCACTCTTTATGGGAACGGCATTGAGCACGATGAACGGGCGAGGCAGCTTTTTCTTATCCGCCAGGTCATTGATGATTTGCAATTCCGGACGGCGGCTGAAGCCAGCACGCAAGACGAACATACTGGCATCCGCCAGGTCGCTCATTTGTAAGGCATCCGCCACAATACCAACCGGCGGGGTATCCAGGATTACAAAATCATAACGAGCCCTAAGCTCATCGACCAACTCCCGCAGCCGGGGAGAGAGGATCAACTCACTGGGATTGGGGGGCTTGGGGCCGCACTGGATAAGGTCTAGATTGGGATGCGCTCCACTATTTTGGATGACTTCCTCCACCGCGAGGTTGGGGTTGATCAGGTAGTCCACCACCCCTTTAGCCGAGCGATTTGCAGAACCAATGACTTCCTGTTTGGGCTTGCGAAGGTCCAGCTCCAGAATGACAACTCTCTTACCCGCCAGCGCCTGAATGGCGCCAAGGTTCAAAGCAATAAACGACTTGCCTTCCCCTGATAAACCGGAAGTGATGAGTAAGACCTTCAGGTCTACGCCAGTCGTAAAATAATTCAGGTTAGCACGCAACATCCGGAACATTTCTGCTGTAACCGAACGGCTGTTCTCCTTGACGATCAGACGGGTCTTCTTCCGGCTCTGGCCGATCAGGCCGGCAACCGGCACGGAAACTACCCCCTCCAAATCATCTTCCACCTGTATCTTGTCATTCATAAAATAAATCAGAAATACAACGCCCGCGGGAATAGCCAGCCCCATGAACAGCGCAACTACTAATATCTGCTTCCGGTTAGGGCTGACGGACGAAGATGGGGTGACCGCAGGTTCTACAACTTGTGACTTGGCGGAAGTGACAGCCAGGGAGATTGCCGATTCTTCTCTTTTTTGAAGCAGATACAGGTATAGGTTCTCCTTGACGCTCTTGCTGCGTTCGATCTCTATCAATTCCCGCTCGCGCTGCGGCAGCGTCTGCATGCGAGCCTGTAAATTCCTCTTCACTCCCTGGCTGGAATTCAAGGCCAGTTCAAGGTCATTTTTGATGGCGCCAATATTCTCAATGATGGTTTCCCGCAAGTTGCGGATCTGCTTCTCGGTCAGCAATAGATCAGGGTGGGACGGGCCAAGGTTGCTCCTCATTTGCTCCCTTTGAGTCAACAACCGGTTGAAACTCTCGAGCTGTGTAGTCAAGGTCAGATTGGTAATACTAACATTGGAGGGTACAAACTCGAAATTATTCCGGTTTTTTTCCAAAAACTCCTCAATGGAATTCATGATCTCGAGTTGCAATTTCTTGTCGGCTATTTCTTTGTTATAGGAAGACATCTCGCTCATTAAAAGCGTCCCTTCTGAACTCAGTTCCGTCATGCTGAAGCGTTGCTTGTAGTCCTCTACATCCTTTTCAGCCGATGTCAGTTCCTCGATGATCATATCGATCCTGTTGTTGATCAGATCTATAGTATTTTTAAATACCAGGTTTTTTTGTTCAATAGAATTCTGATTATACACTTCCACCAGTTCGGTCAATACATCATTGATCCGCTGCGGGGAAACATCTTTCATAGAAAGGTGCAGCATGCTGGATTTTTCATCTGCTAAGGACACATTTATTTTCCCTTGCAAGTCTCCAACCATAGCTTCCACCGGTAATACCAAAACTCCGATTTTTCCTAATTCTTTGGCATTTGCACGGTTGGACAAAGTGACGACGCCCATCGGCAAGTTCAGGCTCTTACCGAATTCCCCTGAAAACAGGTTGTTTTCACCCAGCGATTCATCCTCTATTTCCAGCTGATAGCCCCCTTTTTGATCTGCGGTCAGAAGGCCATAAAACCCTCCATATCCCTCCTTAGGCTCCCAGCTGAGTACTTCAACCGGCGATGTTTTATAAAGCTCCCGTTTTATCAGGCCATCAATTTTGAAATATCGGTACTGTAATTCCAATTTTTCAACAACCGCTTTATATAATGGAGAAGATTTCAGGACCATCATCTCGTTGACCAAATTACTGGACACCTGGCCAATGCCAAGGTCTTTGAAAATGGTCTCCTCGGTGAGTTGGTTGCTTCCCTTCTCATCTTCAACCAAAATCAGGGTCGAAGCCTCGAAAACGGGTTCTTTATATTTTAGGTAGGCAAAAGCTAAGGATAAAGTAAACAATAGCCCTATCCCAAAAAGATACCAATACCTCAGCGCTTTACGCAGCAATAACAAAACATCAATTTTGCCCTCTTCCATGGGATGTTATTTGAAAATTTTACGATTATTCCACTTCGCTATTTCGTCCGGGTATTAATTATCAAGACTGTTATAGCACTAATAAAAGGGACCAGAATGACTGAATACCGGTCAATAAAATCCCCCCGTGTTGCATATTGCTTAGCCTTCAATGGCTCAACGTAAACAATGTCGTTTGGACTCAAATAGAAGTAAGGCGAGTTGAACAGTTCGGGGTCCTGGGTATTGACGCGGGCAAATTCCCGCACTCCATTACGCTCTCGTACCACCAAGACGCTGTTCCTGCGGGCGTAATCCGTAAAATCCCCTGCCATGCCGATAGCCTCCAGAATGGTCAGCCGTTCGTTGGGAATAATATAGGTATTGGGTTGTTTCACCTCCCCCATCAGGGTCACCCGAAAGTTGACGAAACGAACCTGCACGGAAGCATCCGGTATGAAATCTACCAGCTTGTTGGCTATCTCTTCTCTCAATTCCTGAAGCGTTTTTCCTTCCGCCTTCACCTGCCCCAAAAAAGGCATGTAAATATAGCCCTGCTCAGTGACCCGGTAGCCTTCCGGCGTACCCAATGCAGCGGTGCTACTGGCTCCGGCAGTCTCCCTCATTACCTGGAATGCAACCACCGTTTGCGGATTCCGGCTGGATACCTGAATGCTCAGGATGTCATCCGTCTGAATAATCAGCACAGGGAGGCTGTCCAGGTTCATCTGCCCCGCTTCTACGGTATCAAACATCAGCATTTGGCCATATTTGACACCGCCGCAACTACTAAACAAGGCTGTGACGAAAAAAGCCATCACGTAGTAAATAGCATACTTGTACCTCATAGTTTTTGGAATTTTATTAATGGCTTACGGGCCATCTTTGCTCTGCTCCCTTGTTAGAAGAACAGCGGAGACTCCGCCAACTCTTCCATCCCAAAAGGATGCTGGCATAAGGGAAGGTGCGCCAGCTCATGGCTGTAACCATTCGCTCCAACCGGTTGGGCGTTGCGAATATCATACACGATCTTGACGGCTTCCGCTGCCTCCTCCAATCCAAAGCCATCACCGTCCAGAATAGATTGATAGCTCATGGTATGCAAGTCGGTGAATCCATTGCTGAACTCCAACTCTTCTCCATCTACCGTAATGGAACGGAAAGTACGAGCGCCGGAAGCTTTTACCGCCTCAGGGATGGTATCGTAATTAATGCTCAGAAACCAGCGTACCCGGGCTTGGCCCAACTCCATATAACCCGCTGCGCGGTCGTGCGTTAGCAAATGTACTTCGCTGTTCAGCACCGGCCCAAAGATCCAGTTGAGCATATCGAAGAAGTGTATTCCAATGTTGGTGGCAATGCCCCCGGATTTCTCCTTGCTGCCTTTCCAACTGGCGTAATACCAGTTTCCTCTGGAGGTGAGGTAGGTGAGGTCCACATCATATATCTTCCCAGGGTTCCGCTCAACTTTTCGCTTCAGAGCCTGAAGGCCCGGCAGCAACCGCAACTGGAGAATAGTGTAAATGCGCCGCGACATTTCCATTTCAATCGTACCCAGCGCTTCCAGGTTCCAGGGGTTGAGCACCAACGGCTTTTCACAAATGACATCGGCGCCGTGCCGCAGCCCGAAGCGAATATGCGCATCGTGGAAATAATTGGGAGAACAGACACTGACGTAGTCGATCTGCGTCCCTTCCCGCTTCAGTTTCTCCAAATGACGGTCGAAGCGCTCAAACTCTGTAAAAAATGCGGCATTCGGGAAATAGGAATCAATGACCCCTACGGAATCATTTTTATCCAACGCAGCTACGAGATTGTTGCCGGTATCCCGAATGGCTTGCATGTGACGTGGGGCGATGTACCCTGCTGCGCCGATAAGGACAAAGTTTTTCATAATGTCTTAGTGTTAGTGTTAGTGTTGTAAGTAAATTCCCAGAAGTTATCGTTCGAATGTCTCCTACGGCTTCGCCGTTGATAAGCCGCAGGAGCTTAATCTCTTTAAATAGTTTCCACAATTTCCTCCTGTCATTAACCGTCTGTATGAAATCCAAAGTAGGGGGGGCGATGTATTCAAACTTGTAACCTCATGTCCCATTTCGCAAACTCCTTCACCTTTACCATGGAGATAGGCCTTTTTTGTTCCTCCCTGCGGCCTACAGCCTTCAACAAATGTGGATCTACTTTTAGGCAAAGGGAACAACCAATATGGCCCAGCTCGACAATAAATTGGTGCTTGTTTTCCCGGCGAACAAGAAGCCCTCTGACGCCAGTCAAATTGCCGGCAGTAATTTCGACTTCATCACCCTGCTGAAAACCATAAGGCTCTACATCCGTTTCTATCCCTTCTCCTACAATGCGCTGCAACAGATCGATCTCCTTGTTGGGAATAGAAATCAGATTGTTGGAGAATCGAACAAACCCGGCTACATCCTGTGTTTCCAAAACCGGAACGTATTCTCTCCTGACAATACGGGTAAAAATATATCGACTGATTAGGGGGAGTTCAACAGTGCGCACCTTTCGGGAATAGCGGCGAACAAACTGCTGCAGAGGAAGGTAAGATTCAATGCCCTTACCTGTAAGCCGTTGATGAACGATTTTCTCCCGCTTATAACGAGTATGGACCGCAAACCAACGCGCCTCATGTTCATGGAGGTGGTTTTCCAATTTAACTTTGGGGTTCATGTTGTTTCAATTAGTGTTTATTTAACCCTTAATATTTAATGTGTTCTTGCTAACTTAATGACATAGCTAATCTTCTTCCTTGCCGTGTGTACTGCAAAGATCAAATCACGCATCCCTATAAAGCCCTACATGGCCTTATAGCAGCATATTGGAAAGTTAGTTATGGGGGACATCTTCTAATACAGAAAAACAACCATGTCTTACGACCTAAAAATCAAAAAGTTGCGGGGAAAGAAAAGAAAGGCAAAAAACAAACAGAAAAAAATAAACTTCTGATTGTTGAAGACAAATAAAAATTTAAATTAACTAGCCTTCTATAGATAGGAAAGCCCTCTGCATTCCGGCAACTTACCATATCAAGGCTAATTTAATAATAACACTTCTTTTCGCCCCGTTTATCGGTTGTTGTGCATATTTGCCGGATTGACGCTATGAAACCTAAGGGGGGGGAAGGCCTGCGTCTATTCTTTTGTATTAACACCTTAATACTACAATAAAGAACTAATTAGAGGGGATATTAGTTTCTAATCAAGTTGTAAATATAGGGATTTTTTGAAAAAATGAACAGCTAATTGGCAATATTTTTTGCCGCATCAATATAAACAACTGTAAATCATTTATATGTATATTTTTTTAATGCTTATTTTTTTTGAGCCATCAGCATTTAACCGCTTATTCTACTGGGGCGGCACTGCATGATCAAGGCATAGCACAAGATGGCATGCCCCAAAAAAAGAAGCCCCGGTTAATCAATCGACCAACCGGGGCTTGGCAGTAAAAGCGGCTAATTCCGCCGCAAAATTTGGAGTGGAGACGGCGAGAGTCCGCAATACGGTTCTCAAAAAAGAACCAACCTGACACTCAACCATTTCCAGCCCCCCTACCCTAGCCTTTCCCCCGGCCTGGCCCAGCGCTGACAAAGAACTGACACAGTTTTATTAAACAAAAAAGCCTGGATTTCAGGCTTTTACTTAATCAATAACTTCAGCACCTGGTCCAACTTCCGCTCGATCCGCTCCTGCCGTTCCGCCATTTTGGAGATCTGCCGCACCAGCTTCACGATGTTAAAAATCCCATCCGCCTCCGCCAGGTAATCCGCCATTTTATCGAAGTTCTCGCTGATAGGCAATGCCTCCGGCACCCCTCTCCCGGCCAACAGCCAGGTAGGGTTCAAATCGTCGAAAGCATCAATAATTGCGAGGAATGCGGCGGGGGTAGGCGTCTTTTCGTCGCTCTCCCAGTTGTACAGGTTGCGGGGGTCCATGCGGATCTGTTCTGCGAACTCAGTGACCGATTTTTTTTTGAATTCCCGCCAGTATTTAATTCGTTGACCCAGAGAACTTTGTGTCCAGTCCATTAAAAATTAACGGTTTTGAAGTGCCAATTCTGTTTCGTGTTTACGAAACATTATTTATATTTGGTATCGTAACTACGAAGTCAAATCACTTTCTTTCCAACGCTAATTTAGAATGAAAAACTGGAATCAGGCTATACAACCCCTTAAAAACCTTGAAAAATACTCCTCCTACGAGTATTCCCTCCCTATCCTGCTCGACCTCATGGGCCCGGAAGAGGCCAACCAAATGAAAGCACGGATCGCAGAACGGCTGGATATTGGGGTCCGGATGCTCGAAAACTACATCTATTCCAAGAGGGACTCCCGGAGGTATAAGCTTTCCCCTGAGCGCCTGGCGGTGATTGCTTCCATGCTCGACATCGACTTAGGGCTTCTTTCCCTCCACCCTGCCCCTTTTAAAGAGAGCGTTAGGGCTGGGAGCTGATTTGGGGCAAGTCAGGGCTGTTCTGCAGCCACTCCCAGCCACCCTGCCTGCTGCGCCGCTGGCCGGCAGGCTTTTTTCCGGGCTTAAAGCAATGCCCCGGCCGGACGGTATCCAACCAGGGCATTTGGCATATTAATTCACACTTTAAAGTTACGTAAAATGGCAACAGCTCGCAAACATTCCGATTTCATCCGTACCCTACAGGGGCTGCTCGACCAATCTCCTACCCTCCTGCTGGTCAGCATGGGGCTGGGCTTCCTGATCACTTTTTTTGTGCAGGCTTTCTTCTATGGCTTCAACATCTTCGCGGATGTGGTGCCTAAGGCTGCCATTAGCCTGGCGGTCGGCGTGGCGATCGGCCTGCTCACGCAGATCACCCGCTTTAGCTTCGGGATCTCGGGGGCGCACGATTTCGCCAAGGGCCGCATCGGTAAAGGGGTCTTCGGGCTTTTCTTTTCGGTGGCGGTGACGGCTATTGAATCCTTCGAGATGACGCATGTGGCCCACGCCTGGGGCGCCGGCAACCCTTTCCTGGAAATGGTGATCAACATGATCCTGCAGTTCGTGATCTGGGTGAGCTTTATCCTGGAGGTGCGCCTGGTGATCACGGTGGCGCGCAGCCTGAGCGATGTGCAGGAGGAGGAAGCGCTGCAGCGGGATGGCCAAACGGCCGCCCCTACCCCGCAGGAGAGCCACTTGCTGGTTCTGGAGAATGCGATCCTGGAACTGGGCAAGCAGCAGCTGGCGATCCTGGAGGAACTGAAGCAGGGCCGTAAACCGGCGCCTGACCCGGAACTGGAGCTGTCCCTGAATGGCAATGGCCAGCACTCGGGAAACTGATACTCCCCGCGCCGGCGCCGGCTCCTGCTTCTCTCCCCCTTCCGCAGCGTAGCCGCAGGATGCCTGGCCCGGCGCGGGTTTGCCTGAATTGCAGGCGCGATATCTCCTACCGGAGGGCGAATGCTTTGCATTGCTCGCCGGTGTGCAGGAATCAATTCTACAAAAAGAACAGGCCCAGTGACTTATCCGTCACGGCTTAAGGTACTTCAGCACTTCATTTTGATGGAATTTTTGTAGCCCAGGGCGCCGCACCCCGATGATTGTCGGGGCTGGCGTTCCTGTGGCTTCCTGTTGCGCCCCGCCAGGCGCTAACAGTGGCTATTCCTATTTCTAAACCTAAATCTCTACTACGATGCGTGAACTCATTTTCCCGGCTCAACAGCATTACTGGAACTACGAGGAGAAGCTCATCGCCAGGCTGGATAAGGAGGAGGAGAACCTCGAACGGTATAAGGCGGGCAAAAAACCGAACCCGCTTTTCATTAAGCGCATGGAATCGCTTATCGCGGTTGCTGATGGCTATATGATCGCGACGCAGAACCTGCTGCGGGCGGTCAGTACGGCTGAATCGGTGCTCCGGGAGTCGGATGCGGCGCTGCAGGCGGCTCGGGGGCGGGTGGCGGTGCTGGAGGAGGAGAACCGGAAGCTCCGGCTTTTCCTCCAGTCGCTGGGCAAGGACCCCGGCCTGGTGGGATATATGACGGTTAGGGATTTTTATCTGTGACTTCTCAAAATACTTTGGCTATGGATGAATTGTACGATGGGCCGGCAATGGATCAGGAGGAACCGGAGCCCCGGGAGGATTCGGGCCGGGGCCCGGAACTGCCGGAGGGGGTGGATGGGAAGAAGCGGAAGGCGGAAACGAATAAGCTCCGCTTGATGGAGGAGGCGCTGGAGTTTTCCTACGAGTTCCGGTTTAATGTGATCCTGGGGCTGCCGGAGTACCGTGGGGTGGGGGAAGATGACGGCGCCTGGCGCCGCATGGATGATTATACGCTGAACTCTATTGTCCGGGAACTGAAACATGACGGCATTACCTGGGCGAGCCGGGCGAAGGTGGGGGAGACGATCGAGTCGGATTTTGCTACGCTGCAGAACCCGATCCAGGAGTACTTTAAAAGGCTGGATACCCAGGATAAGCACGACTATATCGGCAGCCTGGCCCGGACTGCTACTCCGGTGGCGGGGGAGAAGATGTTCCGGAAGTACCTGGAGAAGTGGCTGGTGGCGGCTGTGGCGAATGTGTTTATTACGGACCGCTGTGCGAACCACACGATTTTTATCCTCACTGGCTCGCAGGGGGCGTTTAAGTCGACCTGGGTGCGCAACCTCTGCCCGAAGGCGCTCACCAAGTATTACTATGAGGGCGACCTGGACCCGGAGAATAAGGATGACCTTTTCGCTACGACGGCTAACCTGATCTATAACCTCGACGATTACCTGGCTAACGTCACGAAGAAGAAGATCAACGCGCTGAAATCTTTTATTACCAAGAATGTGGTCAAGGCGCGCCGCCCGTATTCGCGCTATCCGGAGGACCTGCCGAAGATCTGCTCTTTCATCGGCTCCAGTAATGAGCAGACTTTCCTGTATGACTCGACCGGCTCCCGCCGGTTTTTGCCGTTTGAGGTGACGGCTATCGATATTAAGGCGGCTCAGAAGGTGGATATGGATAAGGTCTGGGCCCAGGCTTACCGGCAGTTCCAGAGGGGTTTTACTTACTGGCTTACCAAGGAGGAGGAACAACAGCTCAAGGAATATAACCAGCAGTTTGAAGTGGTCAGCTTCGAGTACGAGCTGGTGGCGAAGTATTTCCGCGTGCCCCAGGAGCGGGATAAGGCCGAAGCGCACCTGACGAACTCGGATATCATCACCTGGCTGGAGGATAAGACCCGCAAGCCGCTGATCGCTAAACGCCTGGGGGATGCGCTGAAGGAGCAGGGCTTTGAACGCTGGCAGATGCGGGTAGGGGGGTGCGCCCGAAAGTGGGTGTACTCCGTGGATTTTGCGACGGATGACGAACTACAGCCGTCATCGCAATTGGGCTCTTAGGGAAGCCGACAATGCTTGCCATGTCACGTTTCGCCGGACTGTGCTTAAAGGAAACAGACTTTATAGTCTTTTCAGGAAAGTATCTGGTGACAGTGGTGACAAAGGGCAAATGTTCTTTGACAATCAGGGCTTTAGGTGTCACCAGATCGGTTAAGGGTATCTGGTGACATTCTGGTGACAGTGGTGACAGATATTAAGGCTTTAACTTATTTGTCACCAGATGTTTGGGTTTGTCACCAGATCAACGGTTTTTTTGGAGGCCTTCTCAAGTGGCTGTTTTTCAGCTAAATGCAAAAAGTTGTCACCAGGTGTCACCAGATCGCTTTTTGTGTAAGTTGTTGATTGCCAGCCTTGTCACCAGATAAACCTGAAAAACTCCCAAACTTTTCAAATCTTTTTTTCACCGGCGTCAGATACTGATGTCACAAATCCATTTACCATGATCTACACCCACAAGGAAGTTATGTCCGAGCTGCGCCGGGAGGTGCAGTTGCGGAAGAAGGTTTACCCTCAGCTGCGGGCGAATAAGCCTACGGAAAGCGGCAAGCTCACCAAACAGGAGGAGCGCATGCAACTGGCCCTCGATATTTTCGAGGCGATGACGGAAAAGGAGTTCTATGCTTTTGTGCTCCGCATCCAACGTAAAGCTCAGGAGGAAAGGGCGCAGGAGGAGCTGTTCTGATGGCTGTTGCTGCGCTGGTTCCAGGGTGTTCCCTTGAGGTTCTGGAAGCACTCATTTTTGCTTCGCACGGAAAAAACGTCTTCGTTCTTTTGAGGGCAAAAGAACCAAAACCCTTGGGCCAGCCAATGCGGCGCGGCCATTCTTTCTGCTTCGTTAGCAAACAGCAATGACATGCTCTTGTGGTTGAGGATTACCCTTTCCCCAGGCGCTGTGCAGTATGCTCAGGAAGGAGCCGGGCTTCGGATAATTGCTCAAACAGCAGTGTCTGTTTTTAAGGTAAGAATCCAGCCTATGGGGCCGCATCCTGCAAGGCGCACCTCCGCCCATGGGTTTTATCGGCCTCTTTAGTTCATTGCTATCCTCTGTCAATGGGGGAGGGTGGGAAAAGGGTGCGGATGGCCGCTTTGGCTGGCCCAATCCTGGCAACCGCCGAGTAGCACCGCCGAGCCAATGGATAAATCCTTAGCGGCGCTTTTCTGAACATTGAGCCGCCAAAGAATTTCTGGCTGGCTACCAGGGAAGCAGGGGCATTCCGGCCTTGGAGGATGGCCGTTAAGAAAATTCAGCTCCCCAAGCCAAAAGAGCATACCACGAGTGAGGCTTCCTTCGAAGCAATTGAACAATTGGAACCGGAACCATAAGAGAAGCTGAACGGCTTGGTATGCGACTCCCTGGCGCTGAATTTTTAGGCCAGGCTCCACAGCCGGCGGTTTTCTTTGCTTCGTTTCTTTTGCCGCCAAAAGAAATGAAGGGCTATTGGTTACCGAAGCACCCAAGCATCTAAAATACTGCAGCTATGAGTAAATGCTAGCCCTGGCCAGGGGATAGTATTTCAGCATACCTGCCCGCCTGGAAGGCATAATTAATTCACACCACACAATTAATTCACAATGATCACAACCACCAACCTATACATCACCACCAGCGGAGCACTCGTCTTCCTCGCCGGAACGCTCCTATGCCAGCTCATGGAACCACCCTCACACCGAAAGAAGAGGGGAGGGGGGCTTTTCTTCACTGCACTGCCTTTCCTGATGGCTGGCGGCGCCGTAGTGGTATTCGCCCTTTTAATCTGGCAGATCGTCCAGCTGATCCCCATCCGGAGTGATCCGTACATCCACGACCGCAACCGCCGCCGCGGGCAACAGGTCGTCATATTCCATACCCTGGAGCCGGATGAGGACTATTACCGGGTTCATACAGAGCCCCTGGATGAGCTGGAAAGAGAACCCCAACCTACCAAAACACACGAGCAATTCCGCCGCAAAGGCTATTCATTAACCGGCCGGGATGGCCGCAAAATTTTCTGATTCTATGGCAAGTATTCGTAAACACCCGGTGTACCGGTACCATGTCAGCGACAGTGCTATCTATTTCGTGAAGGTTTTCCCTGAGGGGATGACTCTGGAGATAGCGGTCAACAATTGCCTGGATGTCCTTTTCCAAATGCAGGGGAAGCAGTTTGCTGTCGCCTGCCCGGTTTCCAGGGTGGAAATGGGCGCCCTGGCGCAGCCTTTTATGAACCCGGATAATATCGCCAAAAACTGGCCGGTGCTGAAGAAGGATAGCTTCGACCTGGTCCACCGCGCTGCCCGGGCGCTGTTCCAGGAGCTGACGGTCAGCGGTAAGCCGGACAACCCTTTTTTATCTATTTCCAATGAACTCAGAAAAATCTTTGAACCATGAAAACCCGATCCTATAGCGAGGTCTGTTTCTCGGTCCGGATGATCATCCGAATGATCTTTTCTACTCAGATTGCACTGGTCCGCAAGCAGGCGCCGGTGAGTGAGGTGAACCACACTATCGGCCAGATGCTGGCTGAATTTGCCTGCTCTCTGGTGGAGCTGGGCGCCGAGAACCATATTGTCCAGCTCAACCCCCAGCTCCGGCTCATTGCCCGGGAGGTTACGGGGATCATCAACTTTCATTACCCGGAGATTGAGCAAACTAACAACCGCCTGGCGAGAAGCACTCAACCGTACAGCGAGCTGCGGGCCTGTATGGAACTGACGCTGGTGTCTGTTTCGGAGAAGGTGGCTTTTAAGGTGTTCCGGCTGCTCAAGGATTTTTATGAGGAGGGCATCATTCCGGGTGAGGCAGAGCGGATGGATTTCGGGGCGGGCCGCTTGTTCAACCTTCCTAATAACCTAAACTGATGGGCCATGAGAGTTTTCATCTTCCAGTACCTCGAAACCAACCTCTGCGAGGTGGTCATAGAGGAGTCGGAGGCCGAGGCCTGGGCGCGGGTGGACCGCCGCTTGTATCGCCTGGTGGCTTCGGCTGACCCGAAGGGCTTCAAGGTGAATTTCACAATTGGGCCCCGCACGATTAAGGAACCTTTTTTTATCAACCAAAACCTTTTAAAGCAATGAAACTAAAATCTTCTAAGGTCAGGGCCCGCGGCTTTTCGCCGGCGGATAACCTGGTGGCGCTGCAGGTGGAGCTCAACAAGCCCGAAACACGCGAGCGCGCGAAACTGGAAATGGCTTTCTGGCAGTTTGTCCGGGAGCTGGAGCCGCAGATCTTCGCCGATGTGGAGGATGCGGGCAAGAAGGCTACCAGTATTCTGGCTATCAACGCGGCTCGTGTCCCGGAATTTGTCGCCGGTATCTCGCGCGATGTGCGCATGTTCGTGGAGACGATCCGCGCCCTGCCGCTGGAAATGGAGCTGCGGGAGGAGGGGGCCCTGCACTGGGCTTTTGCGGGGCTGCAATCGATGATCGAAGGGCAGGCGGCTAAAACGGCGCTGCAGTTCCTGCCGGCGGCTCTTCCTGCGGCTGCCCGTACTGCTGCGGTTGCATCACCGCCGCCCCGGCGGGCGGAACGGGCTGCTCCGGAGCCGGCAGCTGAAACGGCTGCTATGGATGTGGATCCTGCGCCGGAACGGCAGGCGGAGGATCCGGAACCTTCGGAAGCGGATAGTGAGGCAGATCTGCTGCTCGAGTTTCTGGCGGAGGAGGAGGAATAGTTTTTCCTGGATCATTTTTTGTTAACTGGAGCCCCGCTGCCGCCCTTCGGCGCGGGGCTCTTTTTAAACCCTTTTTACCTATGAATTTCCGAGAAGTAACCAAGCAGGTCCGGCAGCTTTCCGCTAAGGGGAAGCGCGGGGCCTTCATCGATATTCCGACGGTGGCTATCCCGCGGAATGAACCCAGGCTGGACCCGGAAACGGGCCACTTTGACTACACGGAGCTCCGGCTGGTGAAGTTGTCCCGGATGGAGGGGCAATCGCGCTATTCCTGGTACTGGTACAACCCCTACGGCTGTAAGAGCGCGGATATTCCCATCCCGCCGCTTATTGCGGATACGCTCTTTGGGGTGGGGGAGGAAAGGCCGAGGTGGTTTGTCATTGAGGAGAAGGAGCACCGCGCCATCCGCTGGCTGGTGGAACGGGATGCGCCCTGTAGCAATGGCCTGACGTCTGATACTATCCGCAGCTTGTTCCAGGCCTACGCTGCCGGCGGACAGGTGCAGGGGCTGGCGGATGATTTTCCTGGATCTTCGAGGCCGGCGCCGGTTTCTTAACCCTCTAAATGCAACTGCCATGGCTTCTTCAAGCTGTCTCCATCCGATCGCGACTTACGAGTCCGAAACCCGCCGATACCGGCTGCTCTGCAACGGGCAGCCTCAACACCAGGTCAGCTCTTTCTCGGGTTGGGAGGACCTGGAAATGGACGAACTGCCTTTTGGCGCCAGGGAGCATTTCCTGGAGGTGCTGGAGGCCAGATCTGATACTGAACTGAACCCGGCGTGATTGCCATATCCCTGGGGGCCGCTGTTTGCTGCTCCTCATTTTTCCACTCCCTAAATTCTTTTGCTATGCCTTTTATCAATTTACCGCTTCCTATTACTACCTGTGAGACGAAGGGCGGCAGCAAATACCGCCTGCTCGACAATGGCCAGGCCCAGCGCTACATCAACCGGTTCTGGGGCTGGGATGAACTTCCCATACATATGCTGCCAGAGGATGTCCGGGTTGCTTTCCAGGGTTTCCTGAAGCAGCGTGAACAGAAGAACGGCGATTCGAAGCAATGACGGTTTACCCGGGGCTGCCTGCGGGCGGCTCCATTTTTTTCACCTCTAAAACTTCCTGAACTATGAATATTCTATGCGACTGCGGTGCTGTGCACCATATTCCGGATGAGGAGATCCAGGAATATATCGATGAGGGCGCCCTCGAGGTGGGCGGGCCTTGCTCCAACTGTAACCGGTATTATAGTGTCGAAATCTGGAACCTGCCTGCCCGCCTGGCCTACATAACAATACGAAATCGCTTGAAGTGGACTATTCTTCGACTTTCGAGGCTTTCTTTTTTCTGATTTCTTTCCTTTTTTGTTTGTCACTTTCCTGGCAGAAGGGACATTTTTTATATCCCAATTCATGAGCCTGTTCAATGGTGTCGAGGGAAAAGATTACACCAAGCCTGCTTTTTAGGATTTGGTTCAATCGGCAGCGAGGGGAGGCATTCCAGATATCATGTAATTCTTTAGTATGGCTGTTTCCTAAAAATCTTTTAAAAATTGGCAAATCCTCTACACTTTGAATCCTAGGCAGAATGAAAGAGGTGGATTCAACGGTAGCCGTATCGAATCCGTCAGTTGCATGAAGGCGAAAGCGGCATTCTTTGCCGGTAAGGCGGGTAGAATCAATTTTAATTCCTTCGTCTGGATAATCGATGAGTAAAGGGCTCCAGGTAGTTCCATCATCAGGACTGTATAAGAGCGAATAAAGGAGATTAGCGCCGTCCGGATGATATCCTTTCCAGGCTACATTGATTTCCCTTTCTTTTAGTTTATCACTGTTAGGCGATAAAAAGGCAATTTCTGGCCCATGTGGTAATTTTGTTCTCTGATCAAGGAGTCGTGGCCCTTTCAACAATTTAATGGCGTGTGCCCCCTCTGGCAAAGGAAGCCGGAGAAAGAAGGAATTGGATGCGGCTGGGTTTCCCCCCTTTCCTTCAACAGTCAGGTCGAAGCAAAAGCGGGACAGTAACTGGCCGCTTTTACTTTCAAATCTCATACAATATTGTCCCTGTTGGTCAGAACAGCTGTGAATCCGCTTCCCCGGAATCACATATAAACTATCAATAAAACCACTGTTTTTGTTGGTAATATACCCACTAATCAAGGCGACAGGTAGTTCAGTTCCTGAAAGAATGGTAGTATCTGGCAATTTATCGGCTGTTCCTTCAGAAGAACCCGGGCAAGAAATGGGATTACCGATTAGCAGGCTCCAAGTGAAGGGTGAAATCCATCCACCTGCATGAGCGTTTGAAGACATAAAATCTTCGGTGGTTCCCAGAACCGGTTTCCCTTCCTCAACATCAAATCCAACCTCGACAATTTCTCGTGGGCAACCCAGCTCAGTATCTGTATGTAAAGGAGAGCCCTTCAAATGGCCTACTTCATGTGCCAGGGCTAACTCATTTTCTTCCTGTGTATTTCGCTCTACCACATAACCTACAGAGTCTGATTTTCTGCTCAGGCCGACATGATCTGCTGAAGGCCCCGAAGCACCTTTGGGCAACCACCCAATCAGGTAATCGGGCTCTGGTATCATTTTAGATTTGAATTTCATTAGGAGTTCCAACATTTTCTTTTGCCCTGCTAGATCAATGATCCCAGGGCAATAGATACAATTCATTCCATAATGCGTCCATGTGATAGAAGAAAAATAATTGATTGGCATGGGAAATAGCTTTTTCATGAGCATTCCTGCCTTTCCCATCGTGGAGAAATTGGGCAAGCCGGATACAAATTTATAGCTATGTGGATGATAATCCACCATAACACTACAAACCTTGATTTCTGGATGGAAATCAAGCCCTCCTGGCAGTGGGTTTCCCAAAGGATCTTTACCCCCCAATTGCAGGAATTTAGTATTGTTGTTAAGATTGCTCTCAGTAAACCCTAATGGCCCCGTCACCTCAGCGAAAAGCATTAATATTTTCTCTTTTTGAAAAGCCCCTAACTTTTCAGCTTTGATTAAAAAATTTGCAGATCCTTTTGCATCGTTGCGGAGATGAGTTAATTTAGTTGTGCATGGAACATCGAATTTCATAGCCATTTGCTCAAAGGCAATTGCCATCCCTGGTTTTAAATCTCCATAAAAAGTATGCCATCCAAGTTTGACATTTACGCCTTTTAAAGCTATCGCGTATGGCGATTGTCCAGGAAAAAGCCCGTCATGGCCAATAAAGACCCGAACTACAATATCCTTGTTGATATCCAATTCCAGGGAGTTATCTGGTAAAGAATATTTATTTTGGGCGCCAAAAATCTGGATAGCCTGAGTTACTTCCATCCCTAGGATAGAGAGGTCTGAAATATTTTTCATTTTAAACAAAATTTGTTTTGAGTATGGATTTTATTTCTCCGAAGGCAATTTGAAAAGCCTTGGTTTAATATTTCTTCAAGCCTTTTCTCAATTTGGTATAAGATCAGATCACTTTCCCAAAATGTTTAACACTACAGCCCTGATCGACTGCAAATATTATTATTCATTTTGCCTGGTTGGCCCGAAAACGAGCCAACCAAGTTACAATAGTTTCTAATCTAGCCCCTTTGTGCCTTCAATATTGACAGCTAGTTCGTTTCTCTGAAATTCCATCTTTTCATATACAGGTGTCAGGAGATCCTCATAAGGAGGATTGATTAATTCCTCACCGGGTGAGACAAGTTCTTCGAGAGGAACATACTGCTTATACTGGCCTTTTATTTTCTGCCAATCATCATACATTTTGTCGCCAAGAACTTTGACAGCCATCTTTTCACTCTTTGTTACCAGAGTACCTAATACGTCTTTCGCTTTCACTTCAACTGTAAAATGGTCGAAAACCATATTTGCTATTGGATAGGCTACAGTTGGAGTGGCTTCTCCCACCTGTTCTATAGGAATTAATGCTACCTGGATCGAATCGTCGGCCTTTTTAGGTAAAGACAGTCGTGGCGCTTCAACCGTACCGTCTGGTTTGACCTGGCGGACTATTTTTTGCACCTGAACACAGGGCTCTGAATCGAATTTGGCTTGGCCTTTCTGGCTATTAACTGTTCCTAAGCTGAGGCTGGCAGGTTTAAGGCAATAACTCATGGAAGGCATGACAGTGATAAGTATCTTATCCGATTCACATTCTAAAGTCTGGCCATCGAGGCTCCAATGATAGGTTATAGGGTTTTCTAGCCCGGAATCAGGCAGAGCAGTTAGGAGAATTTGAGTCGTCACGAGATAAGCAGGTGAACCGCCCAATTTTTTCAACTGGCTTTGAGAAGCGCCTGGCAAAGTCAGGGTTTTGTTAGACGTTTTAAGTTGTTTTGTGAAGCTTACATTTGCTTCGCTCAAAGGCGGCAATGTTACTGTTCCAAGTAAGAGGGCTTCACCCTCTAAGATTGTGATGGCTTTCCCGTAAACTTTGAGGATCAGAGTCGTATTAGGAATCTGCCATTCATATTCCATCTTCAGTAGGTTCTTATCAGTAATACTATTTAGCTTGCCTTCCAGGGCAGCTTCAACGATAGCCGGTATTATTACACCCGTCACAAGCCCTGCCAGGGCGGACCCGATTGTAGCAGCAATTATACTACCTGTTATTGCACCCACTACTCCTCCGACGACCCCGCCAATGATCCAGCCGATAATTCCACCGGCGATCAGGCCTATGAAAGCAAAGAATAGCCCTATCAGGAACTTTGACCAGCAAGAGATAGAACTGTCTATATCAAATACGGAAAGCTTGAGGCCATTCGTTTGAGGATCAACAGCAAGTTTAATCTTACCGCTGAGCCCCATATCTACTTTCAAGAACCAAATTGCGTCTTCTACCGTAAGTTCTACATTGAAAGCGATGTATCCTGCATGCAGGCTGAAATTTACATTTTTCAGGTAAATATCTCCATTCGGGTTAAAAACCCCTGCCAACTCTTGCCGTAAAAAGTCAGTATTGGGAAATTCTTTATCACTTTCCTTTTCTAACTTATCCATGAAATCTTCCAATTTGTCTTTACTGATCCGATGGTATTTATAGGCATCCGGAGACTTGTACCAGAAATCGTTGAATTTTTGCTTCAGAATGCGTTCATTTAAGCCCAGGGCCCAGTCTTGGGTTAGAAATTGAGTCACCTGGTTAACTTTTCCTGCATCGTTGTTTGGATTGAAATCAAGGCAGGTTAACAAGGAGCGGGGTGATTGTGCTTTCTGGTTTTTAAAAACTTTGAATTCAAAATCTTCGATGTAAAGTTCATGCTTGGAAAATTCCTTGACCAGGGGTGACAATGGTACCTGTTTACCTTTGGTTCCGAAGGCTTTTTTTAGTTCGGTTTTGGCAAAAAGCTCCACCAGGCCTTTCAGATCATCCGGTATATCTTTAACCTCTATGGAATGAATAGCTTCAAAATTAGCAGTCAGGTATTCCGGTTTTCCTCCTATCTCTGCAGTAGTGACATCCACTGTTAACACTATTTCCCCTTTGAAATTCCCTTCAGGTTGAATAAGGGCAAATGGCAATCCGATTTTAACCCCATTAGGAAAAGGAGTGTCGAATGTGACCTGGAAAGGGCGCCCAATTACAACCTCGCCGGAAGACTGTTTGGTTTTTTCATCCCAAAGCTTGAAACGATGTGGAAACACGCCTTCATCATATGCAACCTGGACAATCTTTTCTACTATGTTTTCCCTTAGGTCAAGGACAGAATCAAATCCTCCAATGGGATTATGGGCTACCTCCAACCTGGCTTCAGCAGGCCGCCCCTGGAGGCTAGACTCTTGACAGGGGCGCAACCTAACGGAGTCAAAACCTGGAATGCGCTGTCCTTTTGACATTCTTTCTTTGATCTCGTCATACTGATCCATCTGAGACTTGGTGACACCAAGAAAAGCACACCTTAATTCTGTTTTTACCTCATGACTCAGGTGAATGCCCAACTCTTCCAGAAGCCGTGGTGGGTCCACAAGCAAAAGGATACCGTATTGAGTTGCACTATTTACCCTGTGGGAAATTACAGTTGCAAAAGTTTCAAAATCCTCTGGATTTTCAATCCAAATTTCAGGGGCATAGTCAATTTGCTTGATTTCTGGTAAAATAATCTCTTCTTCCAATGGTAGGGAACCTTTTAATACTGGGTTCCTTGACTGAATCTCTTTGATCACCTGTTTCACCTTTTGGGGCGAAATTTTCCCTTCAGGCCCTAAGACCAGGTAGTTCCGCCTGGCTATGTCTTCCAGGGAATCTCCTCTCTGAATTTTGTAGGTTTTCATAAGAATGGTTTTTTTGGTTTGATTAATGTTAATGGGTAATTGCCTTGAAAGTTGCTTTTCTCTATAACGGAGCGTCAAATGAGGTCCAACGGAAGATAATTAACTTCATGATGGAGGAGTTATGGCTTAAGTGTATATTCGGGTTACCCCTCCATCGCTTCCGTAATGGTTTCAGGGTTTGGATTAACGTTCTCAGGATGGTTCTTGGGGCATACTATTTCCTTGTTGTCGTTGGGATGGGAAAAATGGGAAAGCCCGGTATTGAAATCCCCTTCTTGATAATCAATTCGGTTTTTCCAAAACTTTAAATAAAAACCACCCACCGAAGCCATTCTTGTAATAATTGGTAAAATCCCCGACATAGTTACTACTTCCTTTGTATGCTTCAATATTAAACATGTAGTAGGTATTACCCTGGTTCACTTCCAGGCCAGGCCGGATAGAGGTTTCTGTTGTTTCAAAGCTTTTGGTATCAATATTATTACCCGTAGCGCCATCCGTCAACAGGATACGGACATTATAACGTGTTGCTTCAGGGACCGGGTCCCATTCAAAGACTTCCGCACTGGGGTTAAAGCCCTGCCGATATAGTATTTCGGGAGGGGCATTCGCAAACGTTCTTTCCTTTTGATTATCCATTGGCCGTTTGAGGTGAATGGAGTGTACAACCTTCAGGTCCCGGTTGATCGTCTTATCGTTAGGAGCCACGATGATATCCTCATTTAAACCGGAGAGGAAGGAAATGTAATCTCCTCCAGAATTTTTGTTAAAAGGATAGCCCGACTGAATGGTGATAAAGGGCGTATATTTTCCTGCCGGAACATTATTAATGGAATAATGGCCGGTCTGTGGGTCATAATCATATTCGATGGACAAATTTTGCCGCAATTCAACATCCATCAGGTTTATTTCAGCATTGGCATTGGAATAACTAGAAATTACCCCAATCGGAGTGGCGCCATATCCACCATAAAGGACACGCCCTGTGATCGTCGTCCCCAATGTCAACGGTTTTGGCTCCTCAGGGCGCCTGCTTTTCTTAAGCACTTCAATTTGTTCCTGCGACTGATTGTAGTATCGCCCACTTGGAAATTTTTGCTGATAGTTCTCGTAGGCAGTAATGTCGTTCTTTTTTTTGGCCGTTTCCCATGCCTGTTGGTCCCGGCGGGCAGCCTGGTCCCTTTGCAATTCGACCTCTAACTGGGTTATCCGGCCTCTAGCCTCGGAACTGAACTGCCCATTGGGAAATTCCTTCAGGTAAGCTTTATAGGTATCCAGGTTATCCAAACGATCTGCCTTGGCCCAGGCTGTCTTGTCCAATTCCTCCGGGCAGTCTGCCACACAATCCCCGTTGGTATCAATCAAAAAAGCCTGTCCGTCTTTTTTTACTAGGGCATAACCGTTCTGGAAAGGCTCAGCGGCTTCGAAGCGGGGAGCTATAATTTCCTTTCCCGACTGGTCCCTGTAGCCGTACTTGCCTCCGGATTCAAATAATTCCAAACCGGTATTTTCGCTTTCTACCTTCCCCTGATTACGTGAGGCCAGGCGGATAATCCAGATACCTATGAACAATGCAACCATCAATCCGATTCCAATTACTAGATTCCTCCGCCAGGATGAGGAAGAAGGCAGCGGTTTTCTCTTTTCTACCCGTTGGGGTTCAGGGGAAGATGGGGTGGTTTCTTTTTTTTGTACAGGAGCTGGTGGCCTTCCTTTTGCAAAACTGCCCGGCTGCTCCAGTTGCTTCATCCGCGCTCTGGTTTCCAGTTCATATTTCCCCTCAGGGAAACGGCGAAGATAATCCCGGTAAGCATAGACCTGGTCAACCTGTCGGACTTCCTGCCACTTGTTCTCATCCTCCAGTTCCCGGATACACAGAAGAGCCTGGTCAGCAAAACGTCCGGATGGGAACTGGTCAAGATATGCATTAAATGAAGCTATGGTGTTCTCTTGCTGGCAACGCTCCCAGAGGTTTTCTTCGCTGGCCCGAAGCTTGAAGACATATTGTCCTCCCTTGTGCCCAACTCCATATAGTGGGTTTCCTTCCGGTAATTGCTGGTAATTGGCCCGAGTCAGCTCAATAACCCGGTCGGCAAGTTTAGCAACGTTAAGTTTTGGAAGGTGATTGCTGCGCAGAATATCCAGAACACTTTCGGTGAAGGGGCTATTTTTTCCCGGTTCCCCGTCAAATACCTGTTCATCGTGGCGGCCCGAACAAAGCGCCCAGCGGGAAGGCCTTTGTTCGAGTTCCTCAATGGCAAAATCAGCGCGGCTGGCGCCCCGGACAAAAAGGGCGCCTGAAAAGCAAGAATCAGAGATGATGAGCGTATGTCGGCTGGAAATATCTTCAATATAGTCCCTGATCGTAGAGTTACGAATATAATGAGCCGTGTTTTCCCGTTCGGCATCCACAGGAATCCAGAACCCCTTTTTACTGGAATCCAGGTGGCCATGCCCCGAGTAGTAAACGATCAGCTTATCATCCGGGGCAACAAGCCCTTTTAGATGGTCAAGTTCAATGATAATGTTATCTCTTGTAGCCGCTTCATCAAACAGGAGAATGGTATGCTCCGGATCCAGGCCATATTGATCCTGAAGCAAGATCGCAACGTCCTTTACATCTTTTACGGCGTTGTTCAGCCTTGGGAAATGTACATATGCATTGATCCCCACTCCAAAAAACCAGGACGTCTCTCCATCCTTTCCAAGATGGCCTTCCATAGGAATTCCCCTGATTAGATTTTCCTTATTTGTTTTGTCATTTTGGCCGGGGTCGGGCATGAGTATTCCATTTTTCATAATTTACTATTCATAGCCGTTCATTTTCAATGACTTTTATCATTAGTGATCGCAGCGCCTGCCGGCTTATATCCTGCTGGGGCTGGGGGCGGTGATCCTGCTGTATGTTATCCTGAAGCAGCTTCGGGGGGATTGCCTCGATGCGGAGATTTATATGGCGGTTCCGGGTATACTTTTGTTGGCTGTCGGCGGAGGGTTATATGAAGACCCCGGTTGCTTCCACCATTGACAGGTTTGATGCAGGCCAGCGCCAGCGAAGCCCGCTTTACTGGCTTCGGAATAGCCGTTCCTCCATGTGGCATTTCCCTTGCTGCCATCCCGTGGATTGGGCCAGCCAAAGCGGCTTTCCGCACTCTTTTCCCAATCTTCTACCTGGCTATAGTGCCGCAGTTTAAAGATTTGCAAACGCCAAGCCTTTGGACCGGCCTTATAGGTTTTAGCGAAGCCAAGGCGAAAAAACCGTTAAGAAGCCAACACTGTATGAGCTGCGAAGCAGTCAGAGGCAAGGCACAAAGGCACGTAACCTACTTTACTGGTATAAAGCCCTAATTGCCATGCGCGAGTTTGTTGGGTTTAGGTTTTTTCGCTTTGGCGTAGCGTTAAGAAACCTATGCAGCCGTGATTTTTGCTTCTTTTCATCTAGGAAAAGAAGATGTGATTTTTGCCCATAGGCGCAAACCTTAAGAGCATCATTCCTCCCTATTGAATTCATTAATTAAAAACCATACTATATCATGACAACAACATTCCTCATCATCCTCACCCTTATCCTCTGGGCCATCTCCGGCGCCGCCAACGGCGTAACAGATACCCTTCAATTCCATTACTCCACTTCAATCTTCCGGAAACTCAACCCGCTTTTCTGGGACCCGAAGCTGTCCTGGCGCAACAAGTACAGGGACGGCGACCCGGAGAAAGGAGCCCGCTTCCCCGGCTCCACCACCTGGCTTGTTTGGACGACGGATGCGCTGCATCTGTTTGATACCATCAGCCGCAAGGCTGCACAACTGTCCGCCTGTTTCCTGATCACTGCTGCTGCCGGCTGGCCGCTATGGGCTGTTTTACCGGCGCTGGTGGGGGTGAAGGTGGCGGCGAATGTGGGGTTTCACATAGTCTATTCCAGGCTTGAAAAAAGAATGTGAAGATATCCGTCAGATTTCCGTCATAAAGGGGGGCAACATAATCCGATGTGATAAAAATCATTGGTTAACTGAAAGTAAAAATCATATATTATTTTAATAACCTACCGGACAGATCCTCACTTTGAGCACTTTTTTTGACAACTCGTTTAAGTCAAATTTTCATTAACTCATAATCACAAGATTGGTTTTTAATGATCGATTCAATCGACTTTGGTATGGAAGTATTAGAGGCCAGTCTGGCGGTTATCAAAACATTGACAAAATGAAAACAAAAGAATTAGAAAGACTCCTGCTTGACCCCAAGGCAATGGAGGCTATGGTTAGCAGGGCTCAGGCAATTTATCAGAAGACCTGTTATCTTTCTCCGGATGCTTCTGGTAAGATTCAACTTATTCCACCCCAAGTTCAGAAAATCATGCCGACATCCGAAGAAGTTATGGCAAATGATTTTGATTCTGTTGAACGGAGAAAACCTTTGCTTTCAAACATTGGAATATTGTTTCCGGAATTTGCAAAGGAAGACCCTAAAAAAATTCTTTCGATCCTTAGCAAAAGATGCCTGAAAACACCAACAGAAACTAATTTGAACCTCGTTGAAGATGCGATTAACCTCCTCTTATCGAGAGATGTTTCTGATGATGCAACCGAAAAATTGATCGAGGAGGTCATAGAAAGTCTTTCAGCGAAAAAATCAGAGAAAACGGTAAAGCAGAAGGATGATAAAGGAGTTGGAACCGATGCTATTTGGTCAAGGCTTTATCAACATGTTAATCAGATGGGTAGGTCGACCTATGTCTATCATGGCCCAGGATATGTCTATCGGAGGTTTCGTCGGACATGGTTCAGCGCTTTAAGCATGAATGATAATATCTCGTCACTTTACGTCGATGCCAATTCAAGTGAAGTTGGAGGGTATGTTGTCCTATTTCAACATGACCGCTATCAGGGCAGATATAAATGGTTTACTACAACTCCTGGAAATCCCGCTTATCAGAATACAATTCCATACGTTGGTGATTTTATGAATGACAGAACTTCATCGGCATTAGTTATTCGTCGATATGAGAATGAATTATCACCAGTTGCTCTTGGTGAGTACGGCGAAATCAGAGATATTATAGAAGATCAAGTGGATTCAATTTCCCGAGTTTCTATGAGGGGTGATCCAATCATCACTTGGGATATGTGGCCGGAAGGACCAACCTCTGGGTCAGACCCTCACCCCGATGACAATAGGAGGTTTATTTACATCAAGGTTCCTGTCAGAATTGATGTGCCGAACTGGTATGACTATGATGCAGATATCCGGTACTGGATTTATCCTTGGATAAATGGTAGTGGCAATTTACGGGCACATGTTGCCTGGCATGGCGCTTGGGTTGAAGGGGGAGTCAAGCATGATGAAATTTTGGACCACGTTATGGATGCTCTTCCAGGAACTATTAGTACTGTCAATTCTGAACTTGACAACATTACGGATATGGTGAATTTATTAGGCCCATTTTCACGTCAATATTTCCTTCCTGGTTCAGGGGCCAGCGCCGGAAACACTAATGATGATGTATCTATTGTTTTGGTGGGTAGGCGGGACTAATGTTGTGCTAATTTGGCCATGGAAAAGACATAGCGGAAAGATGTAACGTCAACTATTGTATTAGGTCAAATTAGCGAAAATTCTTAGCAGCGATAGAGCCTAAGAAAAAAGCGGCTCCTTCGCTGCTATTTTAGCGGGTTACATGGCGGAGCTAGAGACGTCTGCTCATTTGTACACAATGCCCTTCCTGCAGTTGGCGAGCTCGCCGGCGCCCCGGGCGGATTCTGCATACATTCCCCCCGGCCCCTGCGCCTCAGGCCGCCTCATTCCGTACCTGCTATCTCCATTCGGCCGCCTTCGCCGCGCGAACGGGCAGCCGCTTGCTTTCCTTCCGCTCGCAGTAGCGCCCCTGGCACCATGCGCCAGGGGCGCTACGCTTCCCGCTTCCTGGATGCGGCAGCCCGTTTTTCCCGCCTGATGGAATTCCTGGTTTGATGCTTTGGAGTTGCTTTTCATTGGCCCCTGCACGGTGGAATTCATCCTGCGCATAGGATTTTTCAGAAAATCAGCCTATTTTAAAAGCCAATTTCAAGCGTATCATGTCCATAGAAGACTATTGCAGCCACATCGGCGATCTGATTGGTAGAGATGAACTGAAAATGGCCATCCAGGAGTTGCACCAGCTCCTGAAAGGCACCCCCCGGCTTGATGAAGCCATTGTCCAGTCCGCCCGTTATAATGACATCATGAAACAGATCCGGCTCGGCGCCGTCAGTTTCGATGAGGCCAACCTGACAAAGAACCAGATCAGGATGGGGATTTTGAACCTGCTGGCGGAGATTGAGGAGCAGGCGGAGGGGAATAAAGCGTTGAGCGCGGAAATTGAAAAAAGCTTATCCTCTGAAGGGCGCAACATTATTCAGAACAGCACCAATGTTGTGGTGGATAGCAAGGTCGATACCGGCGGCGGCGATTTCATTGTCGGCGGTAGCAAAAATACAGATAAGTAAAGCTTATGCCCAATTACCATTTGGATAACGTTCAAAACGCCATTGTCGGCTCCACGGTCAATACGGAAACCGGCGATGTACTGGTGGGGGGGAATAAGGTCACCAACCTCTATTATTCCGCTCAGTATAAAGATTTGCAGGAGCAGCTCACTAAACTGCAGCAGCGCTTCAACAACACCCGGCAGAAATCGGAGCAATACCCCGATGACCAGGACTTCAAAGTCGAACTTCTGGAGATCGACGAAGAAAGGTCAAGAGTTGAGGAGCAGGTCGAAAGCCTCAAAAGGGAGGTGCTTAAGCTGGCGGACGAATTTACGCGGATCCCTATCGACACGGAACGTTTAAGGCTGGCTAAGCAGCATTTTGAAGCCGGCGACTATGCTGCTGCCAGGGCGGTTCTCGATGCTGAGAAAATGGGGTCTGATCAGGATCAGCTGCTGGCTGCAAAAAGCCGGAAAGAATTGGAGATTGAGGTGATCAACAAGCACCTGGCTTCCAATGCCAATGAATTTCTGATACTGGCCCGCCTGACTGCTGTAAATTTTGACCTGCCTAACAGGTTTGAAGTTACTAATGATTATTTTTCAAAAGCGCTTTCGGCATCCAGAAGCGCGGGTATCATATCTGAAACGGCTGAAGTTGTTTTTGCTTTTGCCTTTTTTCTTCAGGAACATAATCAATTCATAGAGGCAACTCCATTATATAGGGAAGCCTTTGGAATCTATCAAGACTTAGCCCAGTCCAACCCGCAAACGTACTTGCGCTATGTGGCTACAACGCTGAACAATTTGGCGGTTTTACTTCAGTCAAAGGACGAATATGGGGAAGCTGAAGAAGCCTACTGTAAAGCCCTGGAAATCCGGAGAAACTTAGCCCAGTCCAACCCGCAAACGTACTTGCCTTATGTAGCTACAACGCTAAACAACTTGGCGGTTTTACTCCAGTCAAAGGACGAATATTGGGATGCAGAGAAGGCTTGCAGGGAAGCTTTGGAAATCTATCAAGACTTGGCCCAATCCAACCCACAAACGTACCTGTCTTATTTAGCCACAACGCTGAACAATTTGGCGGGTTTACTCCAGTCAAAGGATGAATATGGGGATGCCGAGAAGGCTTACCGGGAAGCTTTGGAAATCTATCAAGACTTGGCCCAGTCTAACCCACAAACGTACCTGTCTTATTTGGCCACAACGCTAAACAATTTGGCGGGTTTACTCCAGTCAAAGGATGAATATGGGGATGCAGAGAAGGCTTGCCGGGAAGCCTTGGAAATCTATCAAGACTTGGCCCAGTCCAACCCACAAGCGTACCTGTCTTATTTGGCTACAACGCTGAACAATTTGGCGGGTTTACTCAAGGCAAAGCAAGAATATAGGGAAGCAGAGAAGGTCTATCGGGAAGCCTTGGAGATCCAGAGAAACTTAGCTCAGTCCAACTCGCAGGCATACCTGCCCGATGCAGCTACTACGTTGAACAATTTGGCTCTATTACTCCAGGAAAAGAACGAATATAGGGAAGCAGAGAAGGCCTATCGGGAAGCCTTGGAAATCCAGAGAAACTTAGCCCAGTCCAACCCGCGAACGTACCTGCCCAATATGGCTAATATGCTAAACAATATGGCTAATTTACTCCAGGAAAAGAACGAATATGTGGAAGCAGAGAAGGCCTACCGGGAAGCCTTGGAAATCCAGAGAAAATTAGTCCTGCCAAACCCACAAACGTACCTGTCTTATTTGGCCACAACGCTGAACAATTTGGCTAATTTACTCCAGGCAAGGAACGAATATGGTGAAGCAGAGAAGGCCTACCAAGAAGCCTTGGAAATCCAGAGAAACCTAGCTCTGCCTAACCCGCAAACTTACTTGCCTGATGTGGGGATGACCCTTAATAACTTAGCAGTTTTACTTCAGGAAAAGAACGAATACAGGGAAGCCGAGAAGGCCTACCGGGAGGCCTTGGAAATTCGAAGAAACTTAGCCCAGCCCAACCCACAAACCTACTTACCCGATGTGGCAATGACCCTTAATAACTTAGCAGTTTTATTCCAAGAAAAAAACGAATATGGGGAAGCCGAAAAAGCCTACCGGGAAACCTTGGAAACCTATCAATACTTATCCCAGTCCAACCCGCAAACGTACTTGTCCTATGTGGCTGGCACACTGAGCAACTTGGCAGTTTTACTCCAGGAAAAGAACGAATGTGGGGAAGCTGAAAAAGCCTACCGGAAAGCCTTGGAAACCTATCAAAGCATATCCCAGTCCAACCCGCAAACGTATCTGCCCTATGTTGCTACGACACTGAAAAACCTAGCAGGTTTACTCCTGGCAAAGAACGAATATGGGGAAGCCGAAACGTCCTACCGGGAAGTTGTGGATATCTATGAGCGTCTTGTTTCAATGAATCTGGAACACTTTAAACCTAAGCTCGCTTCCTCCTGCAACAGCCTGGGATGGTTTCACCTGGTTTCCGGAAATTTGTCTCTTTCGGAAGATGCCTTCCAAAAGGTTTTTAAAAGCGACCCAAATCATAAGCTTGCATTAATGAACTACGGGCATGTACTGTTTGCAAAAGGAAAGCATACAACAGCTCTTGATTTCTATCGCCGCAGCCGGGAAGCCTTTGAAGATAACGCAACCTTTTTCAAAGACATGGAAGCTGATTTCACAAATGCCAACCTCTCCCAATACGGCATCCTGGAAGAAGACTACCGTTCCCTGGTCGAGCAGTTAAGGGACGAGGCCCGGGAATAACAGGCATCCAACCCATTCTTTCCTTACCTTTGTCCACAAGTAATCAGCCAAGCCCGGCTAACACTTTCTGCCCATACCTAACCCACCACGCCATGACCAACCACCAATTCCTCCCCATCACCCCAGAGGACTGGCAAAACGGCCCCTACCAACTGGACGGCCTCACCGTTGCCGACCTCAAAATGATCTACAACGCTTTGCTGATGGAAGTCTTCAGCGACGGGGAAAGAGCCATCGGGCCCATTACGGTGCTGGAAAAGGTAGCCCGGCAGCTCAATTGATAAGCAAAGAGCTGCCTTCCCTGCTGCGCTTCAAGGCAGAACGTTTGATGGGCTGCGCCGACGAGGCCTGGGAAGAAATAGGCTGGGCTCCTGATGATGCCGATCGGTTGCTGGAAACCAAAATGCGGACGCCTTATCGCCGGCAAGCATGAAGGTGGCCAGAGAAGGCCCTGGGCCTGCTGAAACCTTTTTCCTCCGCCTCCGGTTAATTCGTTGATGGAATTATTCCCTTCCAAGTGTTATCTTTGAACAAATCGATAAGCGGTATGAATATTCAGGCCACTAAATTGGAACTGATCAGGATCATTACAGATATCCAGAGTGAGCAACTGCTGGAGCGTATGAAGCAATTTCTGAAGGAGGCCGAGCGGGAAGGCCTGAAAGGAGAGGGCGTTCATGCTTTGTCCAAAGAAGAAACCCGGCTGTTCACGGCTATCAATGAAGGGCTGCCGGATTCTCTCCATTATCGGTTTATGGAATTGCAGGCGAAGCAAAAGGAAAGCGCTCTTACGGAAAAGGAACAGGAGGAATTGACGGGCCTTGTTGATCAGATCGAAGCCTTGGAGGGGAAACGGCTGGAAAGCATGATCGCTCTGGCTGAATTGTGGAGTATTTCCCTTGAAGATTTGAGAGAACGCCTGGGTATCAAAGCTCCCGAACCGCATGTCTGGTAGGTACATCCCTGAGAAGCTCAGATTAGCTGTCCAGGAACGGGCCGGAGAACGCTGCGAGTATTGCCAGAGTTGGAGAAGGAATGCCATCCACACCTTCAATATTGACCATCTTCTTCCGCTTGATAAAGGCGGCAAAACCGAACTGAGCAACCTCGCGCTTTCCTGCGGTGGCTGTAATAGCGCTAAATCCAACAAAGTAACGGCTGTCGACCCGCTCACCAAAGAGGAGGTTCCTGTATATAACCCCCGCCAGCACAATTGGAATGACCACTTTGTTTGGAGTGACGACTTCCTGGAAGTTATCGGGCTTACACCAATCGGACGGGCTTCTGTGCAATTGCTGAGGTTGAACCGGGAAGGCTTGCGCAACCTGAGGCGGTTGGCCAGGATGGCCGGTGAGCATCCGCCGGGTGATTGAATGAAACGATTAAGATCCGGGAAGAAATAGGCTGGACGCCTCCTTATGATGCCCGGCGCCTGGAAACCGAAATGCGGACGCCTTTGATAAAGGTAAAATGAACGCCCAGCCTCGGGCCCCATCTTCTACCTTCGCTTGTCCTCCTTCTCCGCTGCGATGTCAGGATCACTCCACTGCAACTGCTCCCTGTAATGCTCCGGAACAGGATGCTCCTTGCGATACTCCCGCAGCAGGCTGTCTATTTGCTCATAGGTGAAGGTGAGGAGGAAGGTGGCGAGGAGGAGGAGTTTCATTTGTTTGACCCGTTGACCCGTCCTAATTTAGGTTGACAGGTGAAAGGATCGTCCGGAGTAAAGTTTACAAAAAATACGCTGTGTGACCCGTACTGGAGCGGAAATAGTCAAATGGACAAATAGCCCATTCGTTTTTCCATCATTTAGGAGAATTAGTCTTGGATACATCGACAGGAGAAACCCCAAGTCTTATTGTTGTTGAGCCGGTACAGCTTGCGGTAGTAGCCGTCGAATTTGTAGCCCCACGCGCCGCCCAAATCGATCTCCGTAGCGCTCCAGTAGAAGCCGTGGTAGCCAAGAAAGAAGAAGATGTCCATAGGGGTGGCCTGGTAGTAGCCGCCAGGGAGCGCGGAAAAACCTGAATTGCCGCCTTCAATTAAGGCTTGATAAGATTTGTTTTGGTCGCCTATAATGTCACCATTATCGGAATACTCGCCAAAGGAATCAGCCAAATTTTTCCACTCCTCATCCGTCGGTAATCGCCAGCCCGGAGGGCAGGCTTTCCTGGCAGCTTCCCAAGTGTATAACCTTCCGTACCTTGCTCCATTCCGGGGATCGTCGTCATAAAACCAGCAGCCTTCGCCTATGTCGAAGTTGAGGTTTTCGGCCATCCAGGTTTGCCCGATTTCTGGAAAGGCCACTATTTTATAAACCTGGCCGTCCCGGGAATCCGTAAATTGTCCTAAATCCGGTTCCGGTTCCTCTGTTTCTTCCTTTTTACAATCAGTTATCAGCAGGAAAAACGGTACCAGGAACAAAAAATAAGCAATTAACTTTTTCATGGCACTTCGTTTTCATTGGTTGAGTAATCTTGGGTTTCGCCTCTATTAATATCTGAAACCGTTCTGCAAAACTCAAT
This sequence comes from Lewinellaceae bacterium, assembly GCA_020636215.1. Taxonomy (GTDB): domain Bacteria; phylum Bacteroidota; class Bacteroidia; order Chitinophagales; family Saprospiraceae; genus JACJYE01. The sequence continues at coordinate 496,722 of JACJYG010000007.1, read as the reverse complement.
GAGAAAAGTCACAGGACGGGTCAACCAGTACCTTTGTGCGAAAAAGTTGCCCACTCCATCAAACAATCCACCACCCATGCCATTCAACAACCACCAATTCCTCCCCATCACCCCGGAAGACTGGCAAAACGGCCCCCACCAACTGGACGGCCTCACTGTTGCCGACCTCAAAATGATCTACAACGCTTTGCTGATGGAAGTCTTCAGCGACGGGGAAAGGGCCATCGGGCCCATTACGGTGCTGGAAAAGGTGCTGGAGGCGATCATCCGGGTGGACCGGTCCATGGCTGCCTTGCCGTAGTTTCTTGACTATTTTTCATAGCTTTATCGATGCATGTATATCCATCCCGCTCTTAACCGCCAGCAGCTCGTCCTTCCGCTATCCACATCATTGCCCCGCAAGGCAACGACAAGCCTCCGGCACCCGGAGCCAAAGCACCGGATTCCGGGGTGCAGGAGAAAGGAGGGGCTGCAGGAGGCGGGGTGGGATCGGAATTAGCTATCTCCGGCCCTTAAAATAATTTCGTGGCTCCGAAACAAAACCTGAACTGTTCACGTAAAAATATTACCAAAATTCTTATTATTGCTCAGGTAACACAACACCCACAGGCGCTCAGACGAATAACACAAGGCAAGTTCTCTGTTTTTGTTTCAGGCACATAATATGACAGAATTGATAGTCCCGAATGAAGGGGACTTTTATCAAAGAATAACCGGAGCAAATCAGAATGGCGGATGTCCATGACAAGAAAACCAGAAGCTACAATATGAGCAGGATCAGGGGTAAGGATACTGCCCCTGAAATGATCGTCAGGAAATTTCTGTTCAGCAAAGGGATTCGGTACAGGTTGCACCAGAAAAAACTACCTGGTAAGCCAGACCTGGTGTCGAAAAAATACAATACTGTAGTTTTTGTCAACGGATGTTTCTGGCATGGGCATGAAGGGTGCAGGTACTTTGTGATACCCAAAACAAGAACAGAATGGTGGAAAAATAAAATCAGTTCCACAGTAACAAAAGATAAAGAAAACTACCGCAGACTAAAAAAAATGGGCTGGCAGGTCCTGATTGTCTGGGAATGCAGCCTGCGGGGAGAAAAAAGGAACATGACGCTCGAAAACTTATTTCAAAAGTTTACAAATGGCTAGAATCCCGGTTATCGATCTTTTTGCGGGTCCGGGAGGGCTTGGCGAAGGGTTCAGTGCTGTATCGGACGACTTTGGGAACAGGGCTTTTGATCTGAGATTATCGGTCGAAAAGGACCAGTATGCTCATGAAACGCTTAAACTCCGAAGCTTTTTCCGGCAGTTTCCATCCGGAGGGGCGCCGCAGGAGTACTATGACCTTATCCGGTCTGGCAATATGGAAACATTCATTAAAAAAAGGGAACTGCTTTTCCGGCAATTTCCGGAGGAGAGCGCCCGGGCTGCAAAAGAAGCATGGAATGCAACCCTCGGAGAAGTACCCGTTGCTATACTGGATAAAAGAATCAGAGCGGAGATTGGTAATAACCGGACCTGGGTTTTAATCGGAGGGCCTCCCTGCCAGGCCTATTCAGTGGTGGGCAGAGTCAGGAACGGGGGAGTCGATGAAAACGACCATCGGGTTTATCTCTACAAAGAGTACCTGAGAATCATTGCAAAGCACAAACCGGCTATTTTCGTTATGGAAAATGTCAAAGGGCTGCTTTCTGCAAAGTTAAATGACCAGAGTATTTTCGATATGATCCTGAGGGATCTCAGGAAACCATCAGATGTATTCCCGGAAACCGATTGCCCTCAGTACAGGATTTTTTCTCTTTCGAGCAAACCGGTAGAATATGATCCTCCTTCAGAAAATCCTGTGTACAAAAAAGATACGGATTATCTGATTGAATCAGAGAAGTACGGAATTCCTCAAAAAAGGCATAGAATAATCCTGATTGGAATAAGAGAAGATCTGAAAGTCCAGGATGTTCCCATATTGAAGGAATCGGATTCTGTTTCCCTGCGGGAAGTAATTGGCGACCTCCCCAGGATCCGTAGCGGATTGTTCCGGAGAATAACTTCCCAGACTGAAGACGCTGACGGAAGGGTGAGGTTTGAATATGAAATGCTTGAAGATAATTTTCAGAACTGGCGCAGGGTTTATTCTGAGCTCAGAAAGGAAATCTTCAGTGTAAACGGATTCAGCCGGGCTTTCGGGGGCATTAGGCAGGCTCCTCCCTATTCAAGAGGAGGTGAATTTATTGAAGCGGTTGAAAGCTCCAGAAAGCCGGAAAAACTTTCACACTGGTACTTCGATGAAAGGTTGCGAGGATTTTGCAACCATGCCAGCAGGGCACATCTTGATGAAGACCTGAAAAGGTATTTCTTCGCTTCATCTTTCCAGGAAGTACACGGAAGGTCCCCCTTACTTCATGATTACCCCCCTTCGCTTTTACCCAGGCATAAGAACGCAAAATCAGGAAAGTTTGCCGATCGCTTCAGGGCCCAGGCTCCGGATCAGCCTGCAACAACGATTACAAGTCATATTTCAAAAGACGGTCACTATTTCATACACTATGATCCTGTACAATGCAGGAGCCTGACCGTGAGGGAAGCGGCGAGAGTACAGACATTTCCGGACAATTACTTTTTCTGCGGATCCAGGACAGCCCAATATACTCAGGTCGGAAATGCAGTTCCGCCCTACCTGGCATACCAGATCGCAGGTATTGTCAAGGGGATTTTAGAGTAAAACATAACGCTCGTATTGTCTGATAAAAAGGACTTCAATGGATATCAGGGAATGGAAAGATTATCTTTTTAACCGTTATCATCTGAAGGTTAAATACCAGGGGGAAGAATACCACTTTTCTCCTGTACTGACTATTTCAGCCGGCATGGCTGTTCACTACCTTGAAAGCCCTCCCAGCCAGCCTCTGTGGATTCATTTTCCGAAACAGTGCAACAGTGCCGGCTGGATTGCAGCCCTGGCTTCTCTTAATTTTTTCTATAAAGACTACTTCGATTATACAGGAGATTATCTGAAAAACCTGAATCCGAAGCGGGGGGAAATGGTCGAAATATATGGCGCAACTGCCCGGTTTTTGAGTTTTCTGACAGATGAAAACGGGCAGAAATATGCAAAAGTTGAACTTAGGGACAAAGCGACAACGGATGTGCTGCTTGAAAACATACTTGCACTTAAGAGAACCCGTAGAACGAGAATAGATGAAATCAGGGCTTTTGTCAGCAGAAAAAAAACAGTAGAGTCTGAAAAATCAGTGATAGAAGAAACCCTGGGGATTGACCTGGCAAATAACCGTTCTGTCCTGAAATCAAAAATTCTGGTAGTATCCGGGGCCGGTAAAAGAAATTCATTTTCCAGGTTTTTTAAGGATACACTGTTCAGCGATTCTTCTCTTTCCCAGATTTGCGGGTATGGTGACAATTTGATCCTTGAAAGGGGGCTGGGCCGGTATGCCAAAGTGATAAGTGAGATGGAAGCTTTTGAGGAGGAAAAAGAAAAGGCCACCCGGTTTATAAAAGAACTTGCGGAAAACAATCTCCAGGTTCAGGAACTCCTTCCCGGGGGATTCTCTGAAAACGGGCAATTCCACTTCTCTGATGATTCCCTTGTTAAGGCACTCGGAAAAATCAGAGAAGCAGACCCGGAAAATGGAAAGAGGTGGACGAAAATTCTCAGTATGGTTGAGGGGATCAGGAAGCAGGAGCCATTCACTGAATTGCTGAACCTCAGGGCGGTAATAATTGCTGATATAGAACTGGCCTCTGAAAATTCAGAAACCATAAAAAAGATTCTGGAAAGAGGTATTGGGGTAATCATTCTTTCTGACAACACCTTTATTTCGCCTGCCTCTACGGATAGGTTTGATGGGTATCTGCAAAAGTTCCCGGATTCATACCGGTATATCTGGGACAAAGAGAAACTGGCTCCTCTGATTTCTGAAAGGATCAGGCCGGTAGACAAGGAATTCTGGCTTTTCTGCAGGAATTTTTTCAGCCAGGACATAACCATTTTAGTGCATGATGAGGAGCTTGCTAACAAGGCTCACAAAATCCTTGAGGGTGGAAAGCTGTTTTATCAGCTTGATAGTTTTGAAAAACTCCGGGATTCTTTCCGGGAACATCTACGCCCTGCCTTATTTACCCTTAAGAACAATATTGGCAACTACAACAATGAAATTGAAACCGCTGACCGTTTTTTCAGGAAATTTCTCCAGGAATATGAACAGGCCCGGAATATGCTGCCGGAATCATTGCAGGAAAAGATTAACCAGGGTCTTGATTATTTGGATCAGCTGATCCGGCATGTTAAGGCAGGAAATCCCCCGAAAAAAGAAGCTACTCTGAATCTTTTAAGCGGACACCTGCTGTATGAGAAACAGTTCAATGAGTTTGCACCAAAGGAGAAAAGGCTGAATTCCAGGGTCAATATTATCAGAGAATTAAAGGATTTCCGGAGCAGGGTGATTTTCCCCGGCTTTCCGTTGTTTGAATTCAGCAACAGGGCCCTCATCCGGGCAGCAACAGAGTATTACTGCCCGGAAATAGCCATCCTTTCAACTCCATGGGAAGCTGCAATTACCCGCTCCTACCTGGAAAAGCACCTCAATGCTGTTCAATGCGGGGACAAACTTCCGGAGGGCGATCTCTGGCAAGCTTTTGTTTCTGCCGGCCCCTCAAAGACTGAGATAAAAATAGCCAATGCCGCCGGTATCAGCGATGTGGGAAACGTAGATGAGGAGCAGGAAAAATTTGACCTTGAAGCTATTTGGGCAGCAATTTCTGAATCTACTGTAAGCAGGTTTATTTCCGGCGCAGGGCCCCAGGATAATGAATATGTGGTAGATGCTTTTACTCTGTATTTTCCTGGTTGCTTCTCACTTATGAAAGACGATTATAATGTTTTGGTTATCGGTGAGGATAACAACACGGAAGTACAGGTAGAAGAGCGAAAAGTTAAGGATCTGGAAAGGGGGGACAAGGTGGTATTCTGGCTGAATGAGCAGCAGATAATCAACAAGATTATCGATTCCATGCCGGGAAGGGAGAAAACCTTCAGGATTATGAATTCATGGAGAGAAATCCTTCTGAGTGTTTTTTCACATTTTAATAATGATACAGAAGAAGTGGAACAACATTACGGGAAAGTCCGGAAGGCCATTAGCCTGGATTGCAACCTTAACAGAGGAAACCTCCTCAGATGGAAAAATGATGATGATCTGATGGCTCCGCATCCTAAAAACCTGAAGCTTATTATGGCAGGGGCGATACCTGTGGCTCCTCCTGACCTTGATGAAAAAGTGCAGAAGATCAGGAATGCCAAAAACCAGCATCAGGAATTCAAATCCGAACTACAGAAAAAGCTTATCTCGGTAATTCAGGAGAAATTGAATGAAATAGGGGAAAATCCATCTGTTGAAGCTGAATTCCATGGGATAGGAAAATTCACCCTGGAACTTCGCATTCTCGGGCTGCTGAGTAAATCCTTTGAAGCCCGGAAAGTGAGATATGTGGATACCCGTAAACTTATCGAAACCAACATCTGATTGCTATGAGCAGAATGGTTCCCGGCACGATTCCTTCTGATGCCTCGGCAGGGGAGAAAATGGTATTCTCTATGCTGAAAAATGATCCGGGCTGTCAGAACTTCACTGTTCTGCATTCCCTGTTCATTGCCAGGCACCTGAAGGCTTTATCCGGGGAAATTGATTTCCTGGTGCTTGCTCCGGATAAGGGCGTTTTCGTACTGGAAGTAAAACACGGTAGGGTTTCGAGAAAGGAGGGCGTATGGGAGTTTACGAACCGCTTCGGAACCACGACAACTTCCCACAGAGGCCCGTTCCGGCAGGTTCACGATGCCATGCATTCTCTTCGTAAAATCCTGATTGAGCAGTCCTTTGGTAATGCTGCTTTGAATAGGACAATTGAGAATGTGCTCTTCGGATATGGAGTGATGTTCACCGGCCTCGACCAGTTTTACGATTATGGCACGGAAGCAGAACCATGGATGATCTATACCAGGCAGGGGCTGGGGGTTGCTGTATCGGAATATATTGAGGCATTATCCCGGGGGTTTCATGAAAAGATGAGTAAAAAGCCATGGTATGATGTAAATCAGGCGAAACCTTCGAAAGAAGATTGTGAGAACATACTTGCGCTGATCCGGGGTGATTTTTCCTACCAGTACACTCCGGTTAATAAACTGTTCGATCTGGAAAATGCGATCGAAACATACACCAGGGAACAATTTCACATTATTGATATTACAGATTACAATGAAAGGTGCCTGATTTCAGGCCAGGCGGGAACAGGCAAAACCCTTATAGCGACTGAATTATTCCGCCGGGCTGCGGAAAGAGGAGAGCGGGTTGGTTTTTTCTGCTTCAATAAGCTGCTGGGGCAAAAGATTGAATCGGATGCAAAAAAAGTTGCTGCCGGTATTTCAGCTTCCTCCTGGAGCGCAGGCAACCTTCACAAATATATGGCAGGGGTTACCGGCAACACGATTCCGGAGGAGGCAGATAACAGGTTTTTTCAGGAAACCCTTCCCTGGGAATTTATCTTCGGTTTTGAAGAAAAACAATCAGAAAAATTCGACCTCCTGGTCATTGACGAAGCACAGGACCTGATAACCGAAAATTACCTGGAGGTCTTTGATATTATCCTGAAAAATGGAATAGCCGGAGGCAGGTGGGTGTTCTTCGGAGATTTTTCCAATCAGGCCATTTACCTCAACGACCCTGAACAGGCCATCAGGCTCCTTTCTTCCAGGGCTAATTTTACCCGTCTGCCTCCTTTAACCATTAATTGCCGGAACACGAGGACAATTGCCAGGGAGATATCAGCACTGACCGGGATTGACCTTCCCGGGTTTCCTGACCTTGCACCCCAGGGAGACTCTGTTGATTCTTTCTTTCCGGGTTCCGCCTCCCTTATGGCCAAAAAGGCAGAAGAAATAGTCCTGGAACTGGATGCTGGTGGGATACCTCATGACAGGTTGGTTATCCTGTCTCCAAGACGCCTGGAAAACAGTTGTGTTATTCATTCCCCGGTTTTAAGCGGATTGATCCGGGCCGGCAAAGTCCGGTTTCAGACTATCCAGGCATTCAAGGGGCTCGAAGCTTCGTATGTCATCTTAACGGATCTGAATGAACTTGATACCAGACAGGCAGAAAGATTATTGTACACGGGGTTGTCCAGGGCGAAGATTAAACTTTACCTGGTTTTACCCAGGAGCCTGTCCGCTGCCAGAGAAGCTCTTTATATGAAAAATCTGAAAAAAATATTCTGATATGGACCTTCGGGAGATAATAATTGAAGCAATTAAAAAGGAGGTAGTCGGGCCAGACCCGCACCCGGCTTATACTGACCCTCAAACCAGCGAAGAAATTTTACTGGATGGGGTTCATGGATCTCCGAAGAGACGCTATGGCGCCGGTATGCTTTATCCGCGGGGGACAAATTTTGAGAGTACTCTTAAAAATGAGGATTCAGAAAATTTCGATGATTCAGGAAATAGAGAAGAAGAGGAAATTTTTTCCGGTGATGCCGCTGTGAGCGGGGAAGGCTCCGGGAATACTCCGGATGATACAGAAAGTGAGGAACCTGTCGGACTGGCTAATCAGTTGCTTCCGTCCGCCATGGGGTTTACCATCAGGGTGAAAAATACGGAAGCAAAAATCAGGGTAAAAATACATACAGCCTGGTACGATAGAGGTGACGGGGAATTACCGGTGAAAACGGTGACGGAATCAGGCGAAATTGAGGTAAAGGCCCCTGAAAAGGCTTTTTTCATGAGACAGTACTGGATCAGGCGCCCTCTTCCACCTGAAGAGGGGATGGAAGATATTCCTTTAAATAAACTTTGTAAAAGGAAGGGTAAAGTCCATGAAAAAACGATTCTTCACCTTCCGGACAGGAAACCGTGGCTGACGCTCGAAGTGAGAAACCGGACAACTCCTTTAGACAGACAGAATAATTGTTGTACCCTCACCTTCAGCCTTGTGAACTGTGCCGGAGCCAGTCCGGATCATAGAATTTCTGATCAGTACATTCTGTTCCAGAACCAGCTTGAGGTTTTTTGTACTGAACCGGGCATAATTCAGCCGTACAGGGAAAAACTGTCCCGCACAGATACTGATGAAGAGAAAGAGATGAGGTTGCTGTACCGGAAAAAAAGGGTATTTGCAATAGGCCACGGATGCTCGGTGCGCTGGGAGCAGGAAGAGGATGGAGTTGTCCGAAAAATTTGTACAGAGTTTACTCCTGAATTCGAAATCCCTCCGGTTAACCCTACCGGCCATGTTGAGCTTAGTATGCTTGAATTATCCGACCGGGGGGATTGGGAAAAGGCAAAAACCAGACTTCAGGAACTGACAGATAAATACGGCGCGTGGATCGATAAACTGGCTGTTGAAGCAAAGGGCCTGGAGGATATCTACAGGGAGCCGGCCCTGAAAAATATTGAGAAATGCAGAAGTAACCTGGAACGAATCAGAAAGGGAGTATCCATTCTGGCCGGGGAGAAGACAAATTCCCTCGTTGTCCGCGCCTTCAGGTGGATGAACAGAGCCATGATATGGCAGCAGCAGCGGTCAAAAACCCCTCAGCGTAAATGGATTCGGGTAGGGAAGGGCAACAGGGGTTTCATCCCTGCCACTTTGCCGGATGGCAGCGAAAGGCATTCTACTCTGGAAGAGTTTCACGAAACCGGCTGGGGCAGATGGCGGCCCTTTCAGCTTGCCTTTATCCTGATGAACATTGAGGGGAGCATTTCACCTGATTCGCCGGAAAGGGAAATTGTTGACCTGATCTGGTTTCCGACGGGGGGCGGTAAAACGGAGGCCTATCTTGGGTTGGCGGCTTTTACCATTCTTTATCAGAGGCTGAAAGAGGAAGAAGATAATGTAAACCCCGAATATGGGACCACTGTCCTGATGAGGTATACACTCCGGCTGCTGACAACCCAGCAATATGAAAGAGCTTCTTCTCTGATCTGTGCCTGTGACCTGATCCGGCAGGAAAAGGGAAATGAACTTTATCTTGGCCGAACCCCCACTTCCATTGGATTGTGGGTTGGAGGGCAGACTACTCCTAATAATAACGATGAGGCAGTTGAACAATTTCGTAGACTGGAATTAGGAAATAATACAGAATACAATTTCATCGTAATGAAATGCCCCTGTTGCGGTGTTCAGATTGGACCAATTGATAATCCAACCAGAAATGTCAGAATAAAGGGGTTGAAAAAAAACGATGCAGATCAGAGAATATACTTTTCCTGTGAAAATGAAAATTGCGAATACTATAGCCGGGAGTTGCCTCTTTACGTTGTTGACCCGGATATATACCAGAAATCCCCGACTCTGGTCCTGGGGACGGTTGATAAATTTGCAATGCTTACCTGGAAGGAACAATCCGGTAGTTTATTCGGATTCAGAAAAGACAGCCGGGGTGATTATTATCGTATCAGCCCGCCGGCACTCATCATTCAGGATGAATTACACCTGATCTCCGGTCCGCTTGGGACCATTGTTGGGTTGTATGAAACATTGGTTCAGACGCTTTGCACCGATTACGGAAGGAATAAGCCACCTTTCTACCCGTCGGATGGTGGTCGGTTTTACCCGCCAAAAATCGTGGCATCATCCGCTACTATAAGTCGGGCAGGTGAGCAGGTGAGGGCGCTTTACAGGTCTGATAATCTCAATATCTTTCCTCCTCAGGGGCTGGCATTTGGTGATACCTGGTTTTCGGAGGAGCAGAAGGATAAACCCGGGAGGAAATATCTGGGAATCCTGGCGCCGGGTTATCAGTCCGGACAGACAACGGTGGTAAGGGTTTATTCTGCCTTGATGCAGGCCGTTTCTGATTCAGCTTTTCCCGATGCACAAAAGGATTTTTACTGGACATTGCTTGGGTTTTTCAACAGCATCCGGGAGCTGGGAATGGCTTCCTCCCTGATCAATGCAGATATTGCAGATTACCTGAAAGTACTGCATAACCGGAAACTAATTCCCGCTGACAGAAGGCGTTATGTGAGAAACCAGATCGAGCTTACAAGCCGAATCAGCTCAGGTAAAATTCCGGAGTATCTCAAAATTCTGGAAGCGAAGTTTACCGGTGAAAAATCCAACGCGGCCGATATCTGCCTGGCAACCAATATGATTGCTACCGGAGTGGACATTTCCCGCCTGGCGCTTATGGTTATACATGGTCAGCCTAAAACAACTGCAGAATATATCCAGGCTTCATCGCGGGTAGGTAGAGATAAGGATGGCCCGGGTCTTGTGATTACGCTTTACAGTCCCTCCAAACCCAGGGATAAGTCCCAGTACGAGCAATTTCAGGGGTATCACAGCAGGATTTATTCCAGTGTTGAGCCCACTTCCGTTACACCTTTTTCAGTTAATGCGGCACAGAGGGCGCTTCATGCCGTAGTTATCGGGGTTATCAGGCATTTTTCTGAAAATAAGCTCAGGGTTCATCCGGATTTTTCCGGAAACAGGAAAGAGTTTGATCAACTTAAGGGCTGGGCGAAGAAGTTGATACTGAATCAATGTAGATTTATTGACCCGGGTGAGCTTGAGGAAGTAGAAAAATTATTTGATCAAAGAATTGAATTTATGGAAAGGGGATTTAATAGTTATGGAGATGCCAGCAATAAAGGGATTTTGGGAAGCTCCCAGTCAATCCCAATGATGTACGGATTGGGAGGAAATGTCCCCAGAGAACTGAAGCTCAGATCCCTGCCTACGCCAACTTCTATGAGAGGAGTGGATCAAGAATCAAATATAGATGTTTTTTATAGCTGAAAATCTTTAAAAGATTTATTATGAAGAGAAAAATTCGCAGAGGGCAACTTCTGGCTCCTTTCGGTATAGGCCAGATGGTGAATTTTCCCGGAGATGAATCCCTGATGATTTGCGGTCCGGAACAATGGAGCTCGTTTTTTTCTGATATAATAAAACAAAGTAATCCGGATGCTTATGATTTATTGGAATTCTTCATTGAAGATGAGCCCCGCCTTGCTTCTCTACTTGGAGTAAAATTCTTCATGTCCCCACCGCCATTTATCGAACGTGGTGAAAAAAACCGCTGGCTAAAGATTCCTGCTGTCAGGTTTCCACAATGGTATTATTGTCCGAAGTGTAAAACTCTGAAAAAAACCGAACTAACACATGGGGAATTTCCTTTGTGCTCAACTGATTCCTGCAAAAGAATGAAGCTGATCCCATTACGTTTTGTCGCAGTTTGTGAGGCAGGACATATTCAGGATGTCCCTCTGATGGAATGGGTGCACAGAGGGCAGGCGCCGGAAGATGAAGATCACCGGTTGTATTACAATGCAGGGAAAGGATCGGGCGACCTGGCAAGTATTCGGATTTACTGTTCCTGCAAACAATCGCGTAGTCTTGCAGGGATTATGGGGCAAAATACGCTCGATAATATCCAGTCTTGTCAGGGGCATCGCCCCTGGCTTGGGATAGAAGGAATTAGGAATAGCCATCATTGTGGAAGGCCCTTAAGAGTTTTAATCCGGGGCGCATCCAATGTGTATTTTCCGGTAATCAAATCGGCATTGTATCTGCCTTCCGGATCTGATGAAATTGACAACAAAATCAATCAGTTTTTCAATAAACACGAAAAGGAGATCAGGACGTTGGATTCACATGATAATGATGGGGCCTTTTTAAGGGTATTAATTAAAACCCATTTTGGCGATGAAAATTCGGAAAACGTCTATCAGGGGATTCGTAGAAGGCTGGAGGGTAATATGGGACAGGAAGAAGACGTCACGGAGCAGGGGTTCAGGAAAGAGGAGTATGATTACATCATGCTTGGAGAACGGTCAACCAAAGATTATAAATCCTCTGTTCCTTCCCGAAGCCAATACAAATGGGGGGAGTATACAGAAAATGTTTTTGATCAGATCGTTTTAATAGAAAAGCTAAAGGAAACTCGGGCCTTTGCCGGGTTTTCAAGAATTTTTCCGGTTGAGGGTACCCTTCAGGACCGGAAAAACCTGCTTACTAAAGGCGCTGATTTAACCTGGTTGCCCGCAGTCCAGGTATATGGAGAGGGGATTTTCTTTAAGCTCAATGAAAAACTGCTGTTATCCTGGCTGGAGGTACCCGAAGTCAGAGAAAGGGCTCAGAGCCTTACTAAACGATATAACAGCGCTATTGAACAAAGAAGGGGAGCTGCCTATGAGTACCGGCCACTTGATGCCAGGTTTTTCCTGATTCATACCCTTGCTCACCTGATGATCAACAGATTGTGCTTCAACTGCGGATATGGCTCATCATCACTGAGAGAGAGGATCTATTGTAGTCCACCGGAAAACCCTTCTCTGATGAATGGTTTCCTGATCTATACTTCCTCAGGGGATTCCGAAGGCTCGCTCGGCGGACTGGTCCGCCAGGGGAGGCCTGAAAACCTCGAAAATATCCTGCGTGAATCGGTTGAAGATTCCAGATGGTGTTCCGCTGATCCGGTATGCATGGAGGTTGGGTCAGCCGGCGGACAGGGGCCTGATTCCGTAAATGGTGCAGCCTGCCACAACTGTGCTGTTATTCCGGAAACCTCCTGTGAAGAATTCAATATGCTGCTTGACAGGGCTTTTGTCACTGGAAAGGAGGAGCAACCGGAACTGGGGTTTGTCTCCTGGCTGGAGGATCAGGGACATATTAATTCTGACAGATGAGTCCGGTAACTCCTTGGTGACAATATAGGTGAAACCGTGCCAGCCATATCACTCCAAACCTACGTGTGAGTGCAGACGGTGAAGATTGTGGAGGGGATACCCAATTTGGATTTTAAAACAAATTAAAAAGTTATGTCAAGAGTTAAGAGGCGAAAGCCAGCAAGGGAAAATCGAACTGATATTACCAAACGGCCTATCGCATTGATTCTCCCCTATGTAATAACTGGGTTGTTTGGTATTGTGAGTATTTTTTTCACTTGGTGGCTCAACAGGGATGAAAATAGTGATTCATCTTCAGGGAAAGGCAAAAAATTGGAGCTAAATGACTGTGAATTAAAGGGGGAATTAAGGGCGGCAATTGGAAAAATCAGCAAAACTAACTCAAATAAAAGTATTGACTATGACGACAAATTGTTTTTATCCGCTGTGAAGGAAAAGTTTGAATCCTATTTATCAAACCCGGAAATTTGTTCCGATAAGAAAATATCAGAAACCATTATGGAGGAGTTAGAAGTTACAAATGAAATCATATCCAATGAATAGCACCATAACGAATAAATGTGCACTGACATTCTGTTTCCTGATTTTCTTTTCCCTTTTATATTGCGTAATGCCAGCTAATGCACAAGAAAGTGCATTGTTGAGGTTAAGAAACAGGATGGTAGAATTGAAAAAAATCAGTTCTGACAAGCAGCAGCAAATTGATGAATTAGAAGGTGAGGTCCTATCCTTGTCTTCTCAAACAACCAGGCTAAAAAGAGAAAATGAGGAACTTAGGACAACTATCCGGACAAAAACGGAAGAAATATTCAAACTCAGAGGTGAACTTTTTGATGTATTAGCTGAATATGATCGAATTCAGCTAAACCTGGAACAGGTGGAATTTGAAAATGATCAATTAAATGGAATCATTACCGAAATCAATGCAGATAAAGAAGAATTGATTAAGGGTTTGGAACAAGCTAATGGGCAAATTCAGTTTTTGACGGACAGTCTATCGAGAGCAAATTATGACAAGGAAGTTTTAACAGCAGAAGTAGATAATCTTGAAGACAAACTCAATGAAATACTAAATAGAATAGTATTCATAAACTTTGTTGAACTATCCCTTAACCTATTTAATGGCGCTCGATTCTCATACCAAAATGGCATTTTGTTAAAAAGGAGTAACCTCTATTTGGGAGCAAAAGTTGGGTATCAGTTTTTACTCGATAGAAATAACACCACACGCCCTACAGAATTAGGGGTTCTTCCAGTGTCAATTCAATTGGCCTCAGTAGTCAAGAATAGGATCGGATTTGAATATGTTGGAATAAATGAGAAAATAATTGAGAATTATAAAATCTTTGTATTTGCCGATGCAGGCTGGTCTTTCTACCTGCATTCAGCTGATAGCAGCTACCATGATAGAGGCGGGCTCAATGCGTCTTTTGGACCAGGGATTTTTCTTAATCTCAATGAGGGGGTTAATACATACGGAAAAGTATCATTTAACCTTCAGAATGTCCGAAGCAAAGAATTTGGCAGCACGAAAACTTTTTTTTATCCAGGATTTGTTTTTGGATTAATGTTTTAAAATTCAGTATCCCCATGCCCTTCCCCCTTGGCCGCATCGTCGCCTTTTACCCGCCGAAGCTTCAGGCGAAGGCGGGACACCCCCAGCATCAGCGAAGCCTCGCAGCAAGCCCCTCGCTTCCAGCAGTTCCTGCAGCAGTGCATCCAGCGGCACCAGGGCGGCGACTGGGGAGAGCTGACGCCCGAAGATACCGTCGCCAACAACCAGGCGCTGAAGGCGGGGGACCGGCTGCTGTCCAAATACCAATTGCCCCCACACCTGCGGGAAGCCACCGGCATCAGCCGGATCTGGGTGCTGACCGAAGCGGACCGCAGCGCCACCGTCATCATGCAGCCGGAGGAATATTGAGCCGGTTTCCACTTCATTGCTTACCTTCGCAATCAAACAACCTGGCACTTCGGTATGGTCATCATCATCCCCAAAGACGAGCTGCTCCACATTCTCTTCCCTGGCCTCCAGCCGGATGCGGCTGAGGCCGATATCCTTCGCGCTTTCCGAAAACAATACACCATCGGCAACTATACGCCGGATATCAAAATCGACGGCGCCCAGGTCGCCATCCACTTTGACGAACACCTGGCGCAGGCTGCCCGGGAAACGCAGCAGCGCATCATTGCCCTGAGCGAGAAGGGGCAGTACGCTCAGGCCAAAGCTTTGCTGGAGCCCATCATCCAGGCCGGCGCCAGCAACAGCGAGCTGTACCGGATTTATGGCCAGATCCTCTACCAGGAAGGAGATACCGATGCCGCCATGAACCACCTGATCGACGCTTTGCGCTGGAATCCGGAGAATACGGCTGCCCTTATCATGCTGGGCAACCTTTACGCCCAGGTTCAGGACGACCTGCCAACTGCGCTGCAGTTTTTCCAAAAGGCGGTAAGCCTCCAGCCGGGTGATTATACGGCGCTCAATAACCTGGCCGGTATCCTGGCAAAAACCAACCGGATGGAGGAAGCCCTGGAGCGCTTTCACCGCGTCCTGGAACTGAAACCGGATTATCCCCAGGCGTCCTACGGCATTGCGCTGATTTTCGAGCAGCAGGGCAACCTGCTGGAGGCATTTAACTGGGCCATCCGCGCGCTGCAAGCCGCCAGCGGCGAGTACCAATCGATGGAGCCTACCTGCCGGAAGTTTGCGTACCACGTGGCGAAAAGCTATATGGAGGCTACTGATCCGGAAGAGCTGTATGGCCCTTACCTCCAAAAACTGCAGGCTCGCAGCTCCCGGCCGATCCGGCTGGAGGAAGCTACCGACATTCCCGTTCCCGCCAAGCTGCTGGTCGCGGAATACCGGCATATCGATACCCATACGGTCCAGTTCAAACCTGGCCAGCCCTACGCCACCCACCTCATCATGCACGAGCTGGGCCACCTGGACCTGATCCTCGAAGCCCGGCAGGCCCGGGAAAACCAGTTGTTTGTTTCCAACGACCTGAATTATCAGCAATTTCTTTCCCGAACCAGCAAAGACCGGCAGAAGATGCTGAAGTCTGGGCTACTCTCCAACCAGGCTGACGGCTTCCTGAAATTCCTCTTCCAGGGCATCAACAGCCAGCTCTACAACGCCCCGCTCGACCTGTTCATCGAGGAGCGCCTCTTCCATTCCTATCCCGAGCTTCGCCCGGTTCAATTCCTCAGCCTGCGCGCCCTGTACCAGGATGCTATCGACGGCGCCAACAACAAGCAGGTAGGCGGCTTGGCGCCGGCCTTTGTCCGCAATGCGAACATCACGCTGTCCTACGTCCTGCTGCTCCAATACCGCGCCCTCTTCGGCCTGGACCTCACGGCGGAAATCCGGGAGCCGGCCTTGCTCCGCAAAGCGGAAGGCTTCTACCAGGACTATCTTGATATGAAGGATGATAAAGGGCCCGGGGAGGAATATGACCTGATTGAATGGTGGGGGGAGGATTTGAAGTTGAAGGGGCTTTATAGGTTGGAGGGGGAGCGGGGGTAGTAGCTGCCGATGATTCCCCATAAACCAATTAATTTTCATACCGGATATTTGCCTTGAGACCGCCATTGTGAAACAAGAGGCAGATTCCCAACGTAGAATAATGAATCGAAGCTACTCAAACCCATGCGAGACTACATCTCCACCATCCTCCCCCGCATCCAGCAGTACAGCAAGCAGCTGAACGACGAAGCCAACTTCGTCGAGATCCCCTGGGCTTTCCTGGACGAGGCCGGCGCCAAAGTCACCTACATCTTCCCTTGTTTTTCTGATATGGCTAATAGCCTTTATTATTTTTTTTGCCTTGATTATCATTTTATTTTCCAACTTGGGGTAGGATGGATATATCAGTCCAAACCGTGCCAGCCTTTCAGCCCCCAGGGATGATCAAAACCACGAGGTTCGTTTTTTCAAATTTTAACCTTAACTTTGAATGAATTAAAAGCCCAGGTTTTACAAGGCTTTTGAATCAATAAACGAAAATCTCCCAATGCCAACTATTCTGGATACTCCTCCCGCTGCAATTCAAAGGGACCTGGATGCGCTCTCCGCAGCACTCGATGCCCAAATCCCCGCTAAGGCGGATGACAATTTCCTGATCGCTACCTGGAATATCCGGGCTTTTTCATCCCTTACCCGTGAATGGACTGCGGGTTCCAGCCACAGCCCGAAACGAGACCTGCGGGGCTTGCTTGCTATTATCGAGATCATATCAAGGTTTGATGTGGTCGCCATCCAGGAAATTAAGGGTGACCTGCGCGCCCTGCGGGACACCATCCACTTCCTTCGCGCTCACGGAGACTGGGGCTTTCTCATGACTGACGTCACTTTAGGCGCTGCCGGGAACGACGAACGCTTTGGCTTTATCTTTGACCGTTCTCGTTTGATCCCCTCAGGCCTGGCTGCTGAACTGGTCGTACCGGAAGAGCGCCTCGGCCGCATTGGACAAAATGCCTTGCGCACTCAGTTTGCCCGGTCGCCTTATGCCGTAAGCTTTCAAAGAGAAAACAGCACCGTTATCCTGGTTACCTTGCACGTCCTGTTCGGAAACAGGGAAGCGGACCGCCTGGCTGAATTACAGGAAATTGCCGACTGGATGAGCGATTGGGCCAAAAGGTCCAACCGCTTCCACCACAACCTGTTGACGCTCGGCGATTTCAATATTGACCGCCAGGGAAGTGATGGGTACGAAATTTTCACCGCCGCCGGCTTACAGGTCCCTGATGTCCTGATGAACCTCCCCCGAACGGTCTTTGATGACCCGGGCGATCCCGACGACGACAAATTTTATGACCAGATCGCCTGGTTCAACACCGGCCGTGGCGCTTTAATCGATATGCACCTAAGGGCCGGCGGCAACTTCGATTTCCAGCCTTTCGTTTACACTGATACTAACCTTACCAGAAACTCCATCTCTCATCGGGTATCCGACCATTTTCCTCTGTGGGTTGAGTTTAGGATATGAAGCTGGTTAAACTCGACGTGTTTTAATGCTCCTACACCCGTAGCGGTTTACTTCGCGCTTCGTATTCATAATGCAGGGCGCCGGATTCGTCTCTCCGACAGCAGGCGGCTTTGCAGGCTTGCAACTCGTAGCTGAATAGGGTGCGGAATACGGAAGGGTTTTGGTGAAATTTGGAAATGCTGAAAGGTCGAGAAGATTTATCCAGTCTTCTCCTCCAAAAAATTTAGCACATCGAGTAAAGATTGAGTATTAGGATGGCCCTCGCCCCAAGTTTTTTGGGCAATGGTTAACGCCTTTAAAAAATGACTCTTTGCCTCTCTCCATTTCTCCTGAGCTACAAACACATGAGCCAGATTATTATGGCGGACGGCGACGTTCGGATGGTCGGGCCCGAAATTTTTCAGATCGGACTGAAGGGCGGCTTCCAACAAGTCTCGAGCGCGGGCGTACTCGCCCAGATTTCTATACACATTGGCCAGGTTGGATTGGCGGACGGCGACGGTAGGATGGTCGGGCCCGAAATTTTTCATCGCGGACTGAAGGGCGGCTTCCAACAAGTCTCGAGCGCGGGCGTACTCGCCCAGATCAGAATACACATTGGCCAGGTTGGATTGGCTGACGGCGACGGTAGGATGGTCGGGCCCGAAATTTTTCATCGCGGACTGAAGGGCGGCTTCCAACAAGTCTCGAGCGCGGGCGTACTCGCCCAGATCAGAATACACATTGGCCAGGTTGGATTGGCTGACGGCGACGGTAGGATGGTCGGGCCCGAAATTTTTCATCGCGGACTGAAGGGCGGCTTCCAACAAGTCTCGAGCGCGGGCGTACTCGCCCAGATCAGAATACACATTGGCCAGGTTGGATTGGCTGACGGCGACGTTCGGATGGTCGGGCCCGAAATTTTTCATCGCGGACTGAAGGGCGGCTTCCAACAAGTCTCGAGCGCGGGCGTACTCGCCCAGATCAGAATACACATTGGCCAGGTTGGATTGGCTGACGGCGACGGTAGGATGGTCGGGCCCGAAATTTTTCATCGCGGACTGAAGGGCGGCTTCCAACAAGTCTCGAGCGCGGGCGTACTCGCCCAGATCAGAATACACATTGGCCAGGTTGGATTGGCGGACGGCGACGGTAGGATGGTCGGGCCCGAAATTTTTCATCGCGGACTGAAGGGCGGCTTCCAACAAGTCTCGAGCGCGGGCGTACTCGCCCAGATCAGAATACACATTGGCCAGGTTGGATTGGCGGACGGCGACGTTCGGATGGTCGGGCCCGAAATTTTTCAGATCGGACTGAAGGGCGGCTTCCAACAAGTCTCGAGCGCGGGCGTACTCGCCCAGATCAGAATACACATTGGCCAGGTTGGATTGGCGGACGGCGACGGTAGGATGGTCGGGCCCGAAATTTTTCAGATCGGACTGAAGGGCTGCTTCCAACAAGTCCCGAGCGCGGGCGTACTCGCCCAGATTCCTATACACAACTGCCAGATTGTTTTGCAGTTCAGCGACCCGTTCATGGCCCTCTTGCTGAAGGTGAGTGGTCAGCGCTTCAGCAAACCGTACCCAGGGGAAGTTGTCCGTGATCGGGTTGCTGTAGACATCCTTGTACATCTTTCCGGTCATGGCCTCCACCAAGGCTTCCAGGTCCTCATATACAGGCTGTAATTGATACTCCACCACCTGCTGGATTAACCGATGGATGGTAAACCGCTTATCTTCAAACTGATTAATCCAGCCCTTGGAAGCCAGTCCGTTGAGCAACTTGTTAAGCGCCAAAGGCTTTTCTCCCAGGAATTCGGCCAGCATTTCTGCCGGATACGGCTCTACGGGCAGCACCACAAATTGCTTCAGCAGCCAAAGCTCCCGCTCTTCCAGCCGGCTCATTTCAAAGGCCTTCATCAGATGGAGGAAAATAGCCCGCTCCTCGCCGGCATGCTGCACCCAAACCCGCTCTTGAAGATCAGGGTCATCAAGTTCTTTTTTCTGCAGAGTTTCCGTCAGTTCAGCCAGGCTCAGCAGGCCGTTCAGCTTGTCCAGCAGGCGGGCCAGCAGCTCGATGGTCAGGGTGTGGTAGCCGATCTCCTCCAGGAAGTTATCCAGTTCCTCCGCTGTGAAGTTGCCGGTAAAATGGTTGCGGAATAGCGCTTTGGCTGCTTCCGGGTCCAACGTATCCAGCCGCATCTGGTTGAACCCGCCCAGGCTGAGCCGGGAGGTCAGTAATACCCGCCAATGCGGCAGGCCGGGCAGTTGTTCGTAGATTTCCTTTTGCGCCACCTGCTCCTGGGCGTTATCGATCACCAGCAGGTTCCGGCCGGGCAGTTGCTGCATCGTCCACAGGATGCGCCTGAAGCGGTCTGTTAGGTCTTCATCTTTCTCAAAGGGGATTCCCAGGGTATCCGCTAGCTCCGCGTTAAGGGCAAAGGCGTTAACCAGGTCCTCGCCCCGGTTGATCCAGGCGAGATGATCGTAATGGTTCCCATGGGTTTGCACGTATGCGGTGGCCAGCACCGTTTTGCCAATGCCTCCCAGCCCGTTGACCAGCACTACCCGGGAGGCTTCGTCCAGCATCTTTGCCAGCCGCTCCATGTCCTGTTCCCTGCCAAAGAACTCCTTCTCCAGGTCGATCGTGGGGATTCGGGTCAGGCGCCTGGCAACCAGCGGCAGGCGCCAGCTGTGTACGCCATCGGGCAATAGCTGCCAGGGAAGGGCATCCGGCGATTTTGTTTCCCGCAGCGCAAGCCCCCGCCACTTTTCTGCATACTGTAGCGGGAAGCCGGTTTTGGCGCTTTGAAATGCTTCGCTTATCGTCGCTCCGCCGGCCAGCCCCTGGTAAAACAATTGGGCAAAGGCTTGTGCGGCTTCGTCGCCGATGTGGGCGCCGGTGGCGATCACGGCGCGGGCGCCGGCCCGGTGGTAACCTTCCGCTTGCTGCAGGTTGATACAGCCGTTGAGGAAGATCAGCTCGAGCCCTGGCTGCGACGCCAGAAATACTGCCAGGTTATTGGCTGAAGTACCTCCCTGCCCGGGGTAGTCCTGATGCAGGAACAGCTCGTCTTCGCTGGAGTGCCCCCCGTAGTGGAAAACGGCTATCTGTCCGCGGTATTCCTGAAATGCCTGAATGATCTTGGCGGGGGTGGCGGCGTGAATGGAAACCAGCCGGCATTTGCCTTCCCGCTCCACCAGCCGCAGGGCAGCGCGCAAATCATCGTGCTCCTGGGCGAGCTGCCGCAGGGAATGCAACTGGTCGTTGGCGAAGGTGAGCAGGATGACTGGCGGTTTGGGGATCATCTGGTTTTGGCTTGTGGTGATGAAAATACGGAATAATGGGAAATTACCTGTGTTTTAGGGCTAATTTGATTGGAGGTGGATGGGACCCATAGTTGCAAAAAGGGAAAGCCTGTGTCAAATAAACGAACGTTTATCTGACACCAATTTTGTGTCACCTCAAAAGGGGTTTTTCTGCTACTAAATCTGTGTCATTTTTCTTATCTTTCCCTATTATTTGGCACACTTGCCTGCTCGGCCGCCTCGCGGGCAAGCAGGATTAATTCACACCACCCAAAATCATCACATGACGACAAAAATCCACATCACCGGCCGCGTGCAACCCTACCGCCGCGCCAGCACCGACAAGCAAGACCACGCCCGCCAGATCCACCTCCAGAATGTCTTCCTCGACATGCACCCCGAACTGAAGCTTGTTGCTCTGGAGCCGGTAGATGAAACCATCTCTTCGCGGAAAAAATTACATGAACGGGAAATAGGCCGAGTGATCCAAACCCTCCGCTCCGGCGACGCGCTCCTGATCAGCGACCTGCCCCGCCTGGGCCGCGATTTCTTCGAGACTATCAGCATCCTGCACGACCTCCTCAACAAAGGCATCGGCGTCATCTCCATCGAGGACAACTACGTGCTGACCGACTCCCTCACCTCCAAGATCATCGCCAGCGGCCTGCTGATGGCTGCCGAAATCCAGCGCGAATACATCTCCCGGAACACAAAGGCGAAGCTGGCAGCGAAGAAGGCGGAAGGGCATAAGCTGGGGCGCCCTGAAGGTAGCAGGCGGATTAGCCCCAAGGTGATTGAGAATCTGGCTGCAATTCGGAAGTATGAAAAGGCGGGGGTCTCGCAGGAGGCGATCGCGAGGTTGATTGGGGTGTCGAGGTCGACGTTGATTAGGAATTTGAGGAGGGTTGAGGAGGAGGGAGAAGACTAAATTCCATACGGGATACGGAGCGGCAAGGCCTACGCGGTCAATGTTTTTATGGACCCTGTTGAAATTATGCCCGAAAAGAGGTTAATTTGTAAATGAATCTTCCCAAGCTGTGTTGATAGACTCAATTTGGGAGTTGGATATTCTTTATTAAACAATACATTCATTCAAGGGCACCATAACCCCCCAAACATGAACTTAGGTGATTTAGCGTTTAGGTTAATATTGATACTCTTTCCGGGGATTCTTTCAACAATGCTTTATCGGAGATTGATTATTAAAAAGAAATGGGAATCAATCGATATTGGATTAAACACTTTATTATTTGGGGTTCTTTCATATCTATTGCTTCAATTGATTTATAGTTCTTTCAATAAAGGAGAATTAATAATTTGGCAAAGATTGCAGGACAATCAATCTGTTCCGTATTTTGAAATTTTTCAGGCTTGTATGGTTTCGATTTTTGCAACTGGGGTTGTGGTAGCAATTGTAAATAAGCAGCTAGTCAATAAAGTTGCTAACTGGTTAAGAATTACAACCAAATACGGTGAGTATAATTTATTTTACACATTTTTATCAAGTAATGATGTTTCGGAAGTCCATGTTAAAGATCCCGAAAACAATTTAATTTATACAGGTTATGTTAGGTATTATTCAGAAGATGATGATGTTAGGGAAATAGTTTTAGAAGACGTAGACTTATTCGAATATGATACAGCAGTACATATGAATTCACTTTCTTATGTTTACTTAAACCGTGCCAAGTCTGACATTTTGATAATTGAAATACCAAAAAAAAATAACAATGGAAAAACCGAAAAAAACAACCCCGACACCCAAGAATCCCGACAAAAACAAAAGAGGGACAAACATCAAACCTCAAGCTCCAAAGGAACCAAAGACACCGCCAAAACCGAACCCTAAACCCAAAAGGTGAAGAATGCACCCTTTGTGTAATGAAAAACTAATGGCTGTAATGATGGCTTAAAGGGCAAAACCAATTAACCTGAAGGTTATTTATTAAATATGTAGCTGAAAAAATGACGATTCTTGACACACAAATAGTATCATATAAATTTAGAGAGTCGAAAGGGTTCGACATTAAGGGCTGTGTAATTCCTTCGATTGTGGCCATTGAGTTTTTATTACTGCAAGCCCCTCAACCCCATAAGGCAAATTACTATATACCAAGAAACAGGAAATTCTTTCAGATAGAGGGTGGCATAGCCAATATTGTACATCCCTTTAATAAAAGATCTACAGATAGGGTGATTTTTGATTTCGGACCATTCTATCCACCTTTTTCTATGTTCTCTAACTTTGGTATTTCGGACCTGATAAATGAAAAGGATTATTTATTATTCAATTTTGCAATTAAATTTTTAGACAAACCAATTCAGAAAAAATTGAGAAATAGGATCAAATTTTTGTTTGATAATAATCTGTCTTGTGAACCCTTGCTCGAAACAGATATTGAGAAAAGTTACGAGTTGTTAGATTTATTCCTTAGCAGGTATAATGCGAAGGATGATTTTAGAAATACTTGGAATGATATACTCATTCTATGTAAAGCACTTAACAATGAAGCCATAGTTTATACTGAGGATAAACTCCTGGCACGGTTCGCCTCTGAAATATTCCAAGGTTCAATAAATAGCCACGGCGATGGGCTAATAATAGATTTCTCTATATCAAATCGCCAAGAAGCTGAATCCAATAGAGAAAGTAAATGGTATGTAAATAGAGGGTGGCAATACAGAATGAAAAAAGCTAGATATGCCATGTAACATTGCGTCAGCCCCATTAAATTAAGCCCCAAAACTGAATCCAAAGAGTAAAAACCTGGTGCTCCGCCCCCGTAGGGTGGAAAATCCGGAAGATCATAGAGCGGGATAAAAGAGCGCCCTTCCCACCAGTAGAGTTTACCACCCCGAATTTATCCTGGAGAGCACGTAGCCTTTTCTGGGTAAAGCGAGGGTTTGTAGTTGGATATCGTAGGTGTGACGCTCTGTCCCTTGCATCGGGCGCCATTTGAGCAAACAATTACGTGCTGACCGCCTCCCTCATCTCTAAGATCATATCAATCGCCAGCGACCTGCTGATGGCAGCAGAGATACAACCCGGCGCATCAGCCCCAAGGTGATCGAAAACCTGGCTGCCATTCGCAAGTATGAAAAGGCTAGCGTCTCGCAGGAGGCGATTGCGAGGTTGATTGGGGTATAGAGGTCGATGTTGATTAGGAATCTTAAGCGTATCGAGGATGAGGGGATGCCGGAAGGCTGATCTGAAGTAGTCGCAACTTCATCAGGCAGCAATTGTAATAGACCGATTAGTCTTTTTCTGCCAATCAACCCCTTATTTTGAAAGATTTGTACTAACGGTTGGAAGATTCGTACTAACTCCTCTATGTATAACTCCCCTAATTTTAGCCACGGATCCTCGTAAGGATCCTTCGTTGAATTGTCTATTTATGGCTTAACTCCCCCTGTATGAAAAACCACCTACTACCCAATGTCAAAACCCGTTTTAGTGCCTTTTTGGTCGATACTGAGGTTGAAAAAACTCGCCATCTGGAATCACAGCTGCTGCAACATTTTCCTGGATTGGAAGTAAAGGGATCTTCAACTGCCCTCGAATCAATTCAGGCGAAAATTCAGGATGCCTGCCCCGACATTGTCTTTATTGACCTGCAACTTTGGAAAGATTTCCGGTTTCTTCCAAATGGTATTCATTGCCACTCTGATTTCGAAACGATCATTCTATCCGATTCGGAAATCAGAGTAATGGAATCGATCCAAAATGCCATTACGGGTTACCTGTTAAGGCCTGTGAAAACTGAGTCCTTGATGCAAATCGTTCAACATGCCTTGCACAGGATTCAGGAGAAGGAAGAACTCATGCAAAACAGAAGGTTTATCAAAACCATCCTGCAAAGGAAGATACAGGAAAACTCGGTTGGCATCCCTACCATTGAAGGCTATGAATTTCTCGTAGTGAACGAGATTGTGCGCTGCGAAGCTTTGCATAAATGTACACGGGTCGTCACCCGAGATAGATCGAATATTGTGAGTGCTTACAACCTGGGGAAATTTAAAAACTTACTGGAACCTTATGGTTTTTTCGCTCCTCACAGGTCTTATCTGATTAACGTCAACCATATAAAGAGATACCATAGAGAGGGGACTGTCCACATGATTGATGGAGCTTGTATTCCAGTTGCCAACCGGCTGAAAGGGACTCTTCTCGATCATTTCAGCCGCCTGTGAATTTCGCGTCCGATGGATCAAAGCCTCATTTCGTTCTCAATTTAGAAGCCTTCGTTCAATGGCTATTTAGCCCCTTGGATTTTGCCCGTAACTTATCGGGATCAATCACATCTAGTTATTTACCCGATGATCCAGATCATTGATCAAATTTTTATTTCAAACGAAAGTAGCGAGCAGGAAGGCAACTCCTTTGGACAGGAGGCGAATGATGTGATTGTAACCTTGAAAAACGGAGAGAAATTTCATGCTTCCTTTTTTCCTTTTGACAGCCTTGATCATCTGCGCCAGAGAAATATGAAGAATGGGGAATTTTTAAACGGAACATACTTTTGGAGCAAGCGGATGATCTTGGTCAAGGACTGCTCCAGGAGGACAATTGAACAAGTAATATGGAACCTATTGGAGGAAGGGGAGTTGCAGGAGGCATTTCTGAAGTTATAGGGTGAGTTTTACCCCAAAATTGCTTGGGGTGTAGAGGTCAACCTCGATAAGGGATCTTAAAACAAAAAAGGGATATGGCTTTCCAAAGGATTGAGTTGAGACAAGGCTGGTAGATCTTGAAAGGGGCCATATTTTCTCCATTACTAGCAAAATTATTGGCTAAAAGGGGATAATGTCCTACGGAATTTTATCCAAAGGCGAAGGTATGGAGGTATTCTTTTCTCAAGATCAGCCCAAAGAAACAAGAGATGTAGGTAGCTATAGCCGAATATTAACGCAATAGGAGCTACGTGAAAGATGCAATGTAGGGTTCGGTTAGTCGTTGTTGCGTCAATGTAAGAGTCGATGAAACTAAATAAACAAGAAAAAGAAAATGTAAACAATATTCATTAACCATTTAAAATTTTTCCATCATGGCAAAATTCACAGACGTAGAGAAGCATCTCTCTACAAACCCAGCGTTCATTGGCGAACTTCTCGCAAATCCGAAAAATGCACTCAAGAAAGCAAGACTTGAAATTGACAACCAAGAAGATGCAAGAAGGCTCGAGGTTTTTGTCCGCTTGACAAAACTAAACCTGAATGCAGCGGCTAATCTTACTAATTTTAAAACCAGTATGAAAGCCGACTGGGGTATCGGAATGGGGTGTTGCAATTCCAAGAAACTTGCTGCACTCAACGTAGACCGGTTGGGCGATTGATGTTCAACCCAACAGCATCCTTTGGTAGCAAAAACAGTCAAGGGATGCTGTTAAACCGAGTATTAGTTCTCACATAGAAATCGCAGCCCTTTTTCAATTATAAAATGGTTAATTCATGAAAACTGTCACATTATACACTACCAGCAAATGCAACATTCGATGCAAACATTGTGGTGTTGGGTTAGACCAAGATAATCCACGAAGTCAACAAACAACAAATGACCTAAAAAAAGTTATTTCAGAATTAGCAAGCGGAGGTACAAAATTCATTACAATCTTAGGTGGAGAAGCAACTATTTATAGGAATGATTTGCCAATTATATTAGACCACGCAGAGGAAGTCGGTATTAAAGTGAGTGTAAACACAAACCTGACCTCATGGAAACCAATTGAGTCAATCATAGAAAAGCCATCACTTAATTCATTTATTATTAGCCTTGATGGCTCGACAGCAACTACTCATGATGCTAATAGAGGAAAAGGGACATTTGAAAAAACTGTGAAGAACTTAAAAAAACTCTCAGAGCATAACAGAATACAAAATAAAAGTCTGTATTTAGAAATCGCTTTTGTGATGACAGGTATTAACTTCCATGAAGCAAGCACTATGCTTACTTTGGCTAAACAATTTAACGCATCATACTTAAATGTAAAAAACGTAAAAATGATCGGCCGGGCAATGATGTTTAGTGATTTGTTAGGTTTTAATCATCAGCAATTACTTGATACTTATACTTCATTGATTTTGAATTGGATGCTTTCTGACCGATGTTTCGAGTTAGAAGTTTTTATACCCCCAGCATATGCAGAATTCCTAAACTTTAGATTTGGATTAGGCCTACCGACATCTTATCACCCTGCTTGTGGAGGAACTGATGTTTTTAGTTATGTAGATTTATATGGGAACCACTTGCCCTGTCCTGCAATGTCTTACGAAGAAAAACCAAATACTGGGTTTTCTAAAAAAATTAAAGACCTCAACTTAATAGACGGAGATATATTCACTTCATTCGAAAGCCAACTATTCAACCATTTTGAAGAAAACAGAAAAAACAGAACATATAAAGAGCAACTCTTTCCATGTAGGTTTTGCAAATATAACAACCAATGTCAACAATGCGTAGCAGAGATAGTAAGTGGTGCTAAAGAAGAAGTTATTGACATTTGTAGTGCATTATACTATCACGGAAATGATTTCATTCCAAATTTTCGAGAAGGTGTATGGATTAACCAATAAAAAATTCATCGAACAAAGCGTCAACCCCATTAAGTTAAGCCCCAAAACCGAAATTCAAGCGTAAAAACCCGGTGCTCCGCCTGCCGCAGGGTGGAAAATCCGAAAGATCATAAAGGGTGCAAAAGAGTCCCTACCCGCCGTCTTGACCGGCAGTCCCCGAATTTGTTCAGGAGAGCACGTAGCCCTTGCGGGTTAAAGCGAGGGCTTGTAATTGGATTATTCCACTCTGGCGCTGTGCCTCTTGCATCAGGCGACAAATTGAGCAAGCAGCTACGTGCCGACCGACTCTCTCACCGCCTAGATCATCGCCAGCGGCCTGCTGATGACCGCGGAGATTCAGCGCGAATACATTTCCCGCAATATAAAGGCGAAGCTGGCAGCGAAGAAGGCGGAGGGGCATAAGCTGGGGCGCCCTGAAGGCAGCAGGCGGATTAGTCCCAAGGTGATCGAGAATCTGGCGGCGATCCGCAAGTATGAAAAGGCTGGGGTCTCGCAGGAGGCGATTGCTAAACTGATTGGGGTGTCGAGGTCGACGTTGATTAGGAATTTGAGGCGGGTGGAGGAGGAGGGGGGGCAGGAAGGGTGAATTCTGGCTGGGTTGATAAGGCCGTTAATGGACTATATGTTTTTTCCGTCACTGTTGAAATTATGGGGCAAAAGAGGTTAATTTGCTATGAAACCTGCTCCCAAGTGTAGGAATGGGAATCAGCATATGTAGCTATTTCGGATTTACACGCAATAGGGTTTATGTGATGGGCAATGCAGTAGGGTGTCGCTGCTACTAAAAAAATAAAGATGAACGAAAATTATTCTAAGTGGGAAAAGGAAGTTTTGGAGAGTTTAGAAGCGTTAAAGGAAGAATTAGACCAAAACCCAAAGGCGAAAGGTTTGTATAATGGTTTTTATGTTTGGGATAGCAAATTTATTGAGAAACCTGAAATCATGTTTATTGGAATTAATCCAGGAAATGGAAATCCTAATAATAACGGTTCAATAGAAGTAAAACCTTCTTTTCAGATGTCTTATCTTGAATATTTAGACGGAGAAAATCCTACTTATACTATTGCAAGGGATACAGTAAAAGCCTTTACAAAAGCAGGGTATACAGAAGAAGAAATCAGGAATTTACTGGATGACAAATCAGTAAAAACAAATTTTTATTATATCATTACAAAAAAAGAAGGAGATATAAGTAAGTGTTTGAATTCTTTAGAAAAAGGACGATTTAAAACATATTGGCAGCAGTCATTAAATTGGACAGGAAAATTGATAGAGATAGTAAAGCCTAAAGTTGTTATTTGTGAAGGAAAAGGAATTTTTACAGAAATGGTAGTAAATATGACTGGAAATAAAAATTCTGTTTGGGAAAATGATTGCGGATATTTTCAAGAAGGCGAAACAACATTTTTAGGTTATGGAAGAGTATTTAGCAATATGAAAAACATTGAGGTCTTTTCAGGGCTTATAAAAAGGTATATAAAGAAAAAATAATAAGTAAAGCAGCAGCGAACAAGGCACCAACACCATTAAGCCACAAAACCGAAACCAAAGGGTGAAAATCTTCCGCTCCGCTGCCATTGCGCCGAAGCAACGCAAAGATAACAAAGCGGGGCAAAAGAGGTCCCTTCCCACCGGCTTGGCCGATGGTCCCGAATTTGTTTAGGAGAACACGTTGTCCTCACCTCCAAGATCATTGCCAGTGGCCTGCTGATGGCCGCCGAGATCCAGCGCGAATACATCTCCCGCAACACGAAGGCGAAGCTGGCGGCGAAGAAGGCGGAGGGGTTTACCCGGCCGAGGGATTTATCCGGCTGCGGTAGCAGACGTGACGAGGACGGGCACAAGCTGGGGCGCCCTGAAGGCAGCAGGCGGATCAGCCCCAAGGTGATTGAGAACCTGGCTGCTATTCGCAAGGTAAGCGTCCGGTGAACCCCATCTTGCAATAGCAAAAAAGCTTGTAGACCTTTAGGCTGGATCAAACCGAGAAAAGATGAAGCAAAAGACATCGGAAGCGATGCGGCCGATACTGGAGGCGTATGCCCACTACCAAGGCAGCAAAAGAGCTTTTTGTGCGAAACATGGCCTGGCGGCCCATACCTTGGACTACTGGCGGCGTAAATTTCGTGGCTCGGAGGCGGAGCCTTCGGGTTTCATCGCCGTGGAAGTAGCCGGCGGCTCTTCGAGCCCCACTATAGAACTGCACTACCCCAACGGTGTGCGAGCCACCGTATCAGTTGACCTACCCGTGGAAGTGCTGCAAAACCTGATCACTCTTGGCGGCTGATGTTTTCCCTCAATGAACGGAACCGGTATTTCCTGTACCGCTCGGCTACAGACATGCGTAAAGGCTTTGACGGCCTGAGCGGGGTGGTGCGTAACAGCCTGGGCATGGACCCGCTGTCGGGCGACGTCTTTATTTTCCTAAACCGGCGGCGTACTCACATGAAGCTATTGGTGTGGGAAGAAAGCGGTTTTGTGGTGTATTACAAACGGCTGGAAAGGGGCCGGTTTGAGTATCCGAACATGAACGGGACAGGGGGTAGCCTCGTGATTTCCTGGCGGCAATTGATGCTCATCATTGAAGGCATAGAGCTAAAATCCGTACGGCAGCGCAAGCGGTTCTCCTTGGCGGGAAAAGCCAGCAAAACAGGCTAAAAAAGCTAGGCCGCTCCCTTTCTTTTTCGTATTTTGAGGGCAGATGAAAGGGTATATCGAGATAGAAAAATACCGTGCTTTACAGGCCGAATCGGAGGCAACCATCAAGGCGCTGAGCGAGCAGCTTGAATCCTTCAAATTTCAGTTAGAGCAGTTGAAACGCATGGTATTTGGCGCAAAAAGCGAGCGCTATATACCCGACAAGCCTGATGAACAGCTTTCCCTTTTCGAGGCAGCAGCCAAAGCTTCTGCCGGGAAAGCAAAGGTGAGCGTGCCGCCTCATGAACGCACAAAAGGCAAGCCCAAAAAGAAACCGGCTCGCCTGGTGCTAGGCGGGCACCTCAGGCGGGAAGAGCAAACCATTGAGCCGCAGGGGGTTGACTTGTCCCGAATGGTGCGTATCGGAGAAGAACGCACCGAAATGCTGTGTTACACCCCAGCCGAACTGTTTGTTAAAGTGATTGTGCGGCCCAAGTACGCCCCCCTGTCGGCAGCCCCTGGAGAGCCGGAAAAAGAGGGCCCTTCCGTCGTTATTGCCGAGCTGCCTTCCCGGTTTATCGACAAATGCATAGCCGATGAATCGCTGCTGCGAGTTATTATCACTGATAAATACCTGGACCATTTGCCGCTGTACCGCATAGGGGCTCGGTTTGAGCGCCTGGGCATGGTTATTCCCCGCTCGACCATGTGTGGATGGGTTGGGCAGTCAGCTGGCCGCCTAAGCATTTTACATCAGAAGCTTATTGAACTGGTTTTAGCAGCGGCCTACCTGCAGGTAGACGAAACACGAATGGAAGTGCTGCCCGATAAGGGTAAACGGGCGCCCAGGGGCAGCCCCCACAAAAAGAAAAAACGAAAAACGCACCGGGGGCACTTGTGGGGCTATCATGCGGTACATGAAAAATTGGTTTTCTTCGATTATTCCCCCACCCGTGAAGCGGACAACCCGGCCAAGCACCTCAAACATTTTGATGGTGTCATACAGATCCCGTTCTAAAACGGGACTATGACATCTACGACCAAATCCGCAAGCTATACCCGGCGCTGACTCATTACCACTGCCTGGGCCATAGCCGGAGGGAATTTGAAAAAGCCCTGGGCAACGACGCCCAACGGGCCGGCCATGCCCTGGAACAATTCCAGCAGTTGTATGCCATAGAACGCCAGGCCCGTGAGCAGGAACTGGATGCCGATGCCATCTATGCCTTACGCCAGAAAGAAGCCCGGCCAGTGCTGGAGGGGCTGTTCACCTGGATGGATGAGGAATCGCCCAACCTTCCTCCGAGTAGCCCCGTCGCCAAAGCGATGGGCTATATGCTCAAGCGAAAAGCGCGGATGATGCACTACCTCAGTGATGGAAGGCTGCTGATTGATACCAACTCCACCGAAAACCTGATCCGCCCTATTGCCGTAGGCCGCCGCAATTATCTCTTTGCCGGTTCTCACGAAGGGGCGCAAACCGCCGCCATCTTCTACAGCCTCTTCGCCTGCTGCAAACTCAACGAGGTGGATCCTGTCGAATGGCTGGAGGATGTCATGATCCGCCTGCCGGATCACCCGGTCAACCGCATTGAGGAACTTCTGCCGCATCTTTGGAAAAAAGCTGAGGATCGCAAGATGTAGTTCACCGGACGCTTACTTCGCAAGTATGAGAAGGCGGGCGTCTCGCAGGAAGCGATCGCGAAGCTGATTGGGGTGTCGAGGTCGACGTTGATTAGGAACCTTAAGCGACTTGAGGAAGAGGGAGTGCCGGGGAACTGACTAGCTTCATGATTTGCGAAGCTCAGGAGGTAGCTTCTACCTGCCGGTTTAATCTTTCCACCGACAGATCTTGGCCAGCTGCTCCGATAGGGATTTTTCGGTGTTTGGTAACAAGCGGCTTGCTTTTCTGGCTTCTGTGCATCAGGAGAGCATTAGATTCCGGATTTTCTTGCTGTTTTTTTCTCGCCCCTATTGAAATTGTGCCTGAAAAGGGGGTAATTTGTTCACAGACCCTCATCCAATCGCGCTAAAAGTTCAAGTTCATAAGTCCAAAGTCGGAAGCCTGATTTTCAATTGAGCACTGTTCAGCTGTTCAAAGTTGACAATTAACAGCAATTGGGGGTTGGGTATTAACACAATAGTTGCTAAGCTGAAGGTGCTATGCGGTGTTTGCTTTGTCGTTGTTGCGTTAATGCACCAAGTGTATGGGGTAAACGTCATTGTGTATAATAGTCCGTGGCAATATTGAAATGAAAAACAAATCCTAAAATAGTTGACATGGTAAAGCATGTATTACTTCCTATTTTAGTAGCAATTGTAGCTGGAGTTATTCTTCTCTATTTAGAGCACAATACCGATTTATTTGACCCTATAAAAACTAATAATCCGATAATTCATGAAGTAAAAAAGGGAGAGACTTTATCTGGAATTGCAAACCAGTACGGGGTGTCTATCAAAAATATGGTCAAAGATAATAATCTAAAAGAGGAGCCAATTTACCAAACTGTTTATGAAAAAAAATATAAAAAGGTTAAGGATAGATACGGCAAAATACGTACGTTTTATAGAACTGTCCCGGTAAGGAAAATTGTTAGGTATGATTATTTAGTTAAAGAAGGGCAAAAACTAAAAGTAATGAAGTGAAAATTGATATAAATGAATGCCTCGAACCAAGGCTTGCTGTCCATGCCGCCGAGCAGCCAGCCTGCAAATCCAACGCACGGTGGCACGGCGGCAAGCCAACCGTTGGGCGAAATTTTACGACCCCAAACTATCTAAGGGCAATTAATAGATATTGAGACGGACAAATTCTATAAACTAGGCAACAAGCTCTTCACCTAACGTAAAAAAGAATATGAAAGGAAGCATTAAAAAAATACCAGCTAACCAGGATGAAATTACATTATACTGTTTCATCGGAGAAGCTCTGTGGAAAATCCAAATAGTTGAACAAGCTTTGAGTCATTCGATTACTCTTAAAGTGAATCCTGCAGCAACAAAGGAACTTGCTGATGAATTTTTAAAGCAGCACCAAAGTTATACTTTGGGTAAGGCTATTAAAGTTGCAATTAAAGAGAAACTGTATGATTCATCACTGCAAGATGAACTAAATGCGTTCTTAGATCAAAGAAATTGGTTAGTTCACAAGGCTATGCCTGAAAGCCTACATGGCTTAAATTGGGAAGATAAAAAAGAGGAATTATTTCAGAAAATTAAATCTATTTCGGACAGGGCAGAAAGCATTCAACGTGAAATAGAATATGACATGATTAACTTTTGTTCTTCGATGGGCAAAGACATGTCTAAAATTCTTGCGTTATTAAAACTGCAATAAGAAGGAGTAAGGGTTAAAATGCCCTGAATTGTTTTCTGTGATAATGTTTAAAACGTAATTACCCAGTCCAATTCTTAGCAAAAGCAGCCGCCTCTCTGCCTTTGGCGCTCAGCCAAGGGAGGAGGAAAAAAAATAGAATTGATTTCTTGGTTATTCAAAATTGAAATCATATGTTGATGTCTGGTTTTGAGGAGACTTAATTAATTCAGCAAACTAGAGTGAAACCTGAAATTTCTTATAGTTTACATGATGCTTACAAGAATATTCTTGTTCCTGTAATTAATTATAGCAATGAGAAAATTGTTACTCATTTAATTGAAAATTTACCTTATTTGTGGGTAGATACATACTGCTCTCAAAGTAATCGATTGACAGATATATGCCTTATGTCGCATGGATCATTTGTGTATATTTTTGATGACTATGCTTCCATGGAAAAGAAAGGTTTAGTTCCTCTACATTTAGCGGCTGAGTCTAGGGTATTAGCAGTATTTGGTAAATCTTCTCAGCAAAAGTTAAAACGCGATGATTTCCGTTTACGTGGTTGGGTTGGAAAGACAGAGTTATTCTTTGGTGAAAAATGGGATAAAGGTCATTTTATTGCCCATTCTATTGGAGGGGCGGTAGATGGCTTAGAACTCAATATATTTCAACAAAGACGTGATCTAAATAGAGGATGGTCATCAGAAGGTAAAATATTTAGAAAAATGGAGAAATATTGTTTTGAGAATCCCGGATCATTTTGTTTTAACAGGCCGATTTATTTAGATCAAAGCTCTAAACCATCCTTTTTGGAATTCGGAATATTGAGGCCTGATGGCAAGCTTTGGGTAGAATTTTTTGACAATCGTTGACAATAGCAAAAGGGTAAGCCTCTTCCCATACTCCTTACGGCAGGTAGCCAGCGGTTCAACCATTCTTAAAAAGAAAACCAATTTGTTGAGATTTTGCATTTTGCATGCTCCTCTTATTGACATAGTTACGCTGAATCTCGTATATTGCCACTGAATCAAAATTTGTTCCCATAGGGGAAAACGGCCTAATGAAAATCTTTTTAGAATCCATATCCCCTCCCACCTTAGCACTTCCACCCAAATTTTGAAAAACTTCGACCCCCAGGGCGGAGGAAACTCCGACCTAACTCCGACTTTGCCCCCACTGCAAGAGTTGTGACTGTCTGGAACCTGCGCCGCAGCCGGGAAGCCGCATGGATACTGGCGGGAGCGGGTTTTGAGCGCCCCGTGATCCCGCTGTGATCCTGCTCGGACTCCAGTCGGACCTTCCGGCGCCGGGCCGGCGCTGCCGGTGCGCTGCCCGTTCGAGGTTTTTTCGCTGCTGCTACGCCTTTCTTTTTGTGGTTGAACATGACGGAGGCCCCTCTGCCCTGAGTTTCGGGGTGGGGGGGCATAACATATTTACGCTAAATCTTTTTGCATGAAGGGACGCAATCAGCTCCTGGTAGGATTCTCCGGCTCTTTCGAAAACCTGACGGTGGTGCAGGGGCCGGGGGAGGATATCTATATCAAGGGCAAGATCACGCAAATGACTAACCCGCGGACGCCGGAACAGACCAAGGTGCGGGACCGCTTTAAGAACTGCACGGGCCGGGCTTCGGCGCTGCGGCCGTTTTTGAATGACCACTTTGCCCGCATTTCTGACAAGGCGAGCCCTTATGCCAGTTTTATCTCCCGCAATATGAACCGGGTGGATCCTCAGGGGATTGCGGATCTGGCCCTGGAAACGCAATATGACTATTACACCTGGGGCGATTTGCCGAAGATCCCGCTGACGCTCGATGCGGTGAACTCTGCTCCGGATGGGCCGGATGATTATGCACTGGTGGTCAATTTTTCGAGCCAGGTTTCCGCGCAGAACCAGCAGGCCAGTGACTGGGTGCATGTCCTGGTTTTTAATGACGAGTCTTTTGATTGGACGGTTCAGGCGACGCAGTATACCAGGGGCATGGGGACGGTGGAGGCTACGGTGGGCCGCCCGGTGTCGGGGCTGAACCTGGTCATCCCGTTCCTGATCAGCCAGGACGGGCAGTTAGTGGAGACGCGCACGCCTTTTGCGTACCTGGACAGCAGCAATACGCTAACCCTTATTTCTTAACCTAATAGCTCAAGCACATGAAAGGACGTAACCAGTTCCTCATTAAAATGCGGGGTAGCTTCGAGAACGTGACTGTTACGGGGGCCCGCGACGGGGATGTGGTGGTGAAGGGCAAGATCGTGGATACCACGGACCCGAACACCCTGCCCCAGGAGATCAACCGATTCCTCTTTTGGTACCTCGGCCAGGTGGGTTCGGCGGCGGTGGCTTTCCTGAGGGAGCATTATCCGGCTTCGCGGGCGACGCGCTCGGAGTACAATGAGTTTATGCGGCAGTTGAATGGGATCAATGACGCGCTGTACGATGATGTTTTTGCGCTGGTGTCAGCCTGATGCCGGGGCGCGGGAAGTAACCTGATTTTATGGCTTTTTAACCCTGTTTTATTATGGCTAAGGAAACTTTTGAACGGACGAAGCCCTACCTGCTCCAGATCGGGCCCATGGTCCACCAGGAGGTGATGTGGACGAAGGGGCGGCTGGCCGGGGAGAATTTCATCATTACGCCGGAGGACCCCATCGATTGGGGCAATGGGCATGTCAATATGACGGTATCCTGGACGCCGGATGGCGGCTCTCCGGGGGAACACAGCTTCGATGAACTGAAGGTCTTTAAGTTCAATTCTGCTACGATGGACTGGCAGTTGATCAATACGGCTTCGGTGCGGGCCAGCGAGGAGTATTCGGCTCCCTTTGCGGCGCCGGCGGAGGGGGTGGATTTTTACACTTTCTTTTTCAAAAGCTACACGACAAGCGAAGTAAGCTCCGCAGGAGCCATTTTCAGCATCGGGGCGGACCAAACGATACGGACGAAGGCAAATGGCTGGAATGCGCTCTAAATGGCTTCTGGAGGGGCTTCCAGGGCTTTTTTTGCAGGTAAACCAATAAATATGTAAAGCTATGAAAGGTAGAAATCAGTTCCTGCTCAAGATGAGGGGCAGTTTTGAAAACGTGACGGTCACCGGCGCCCGCGATGGGGATGTGATCGTGAAGGGTAAGATTGTGGATGCCACCAACCCGAATACGGCAGCGCAGCAGGGGGTTCGCAACCACTTCCGCAAGCTCGTTTCTTTTGGCTCCACGCTGCTGCCTTTTCTCAACCTGTATTACAAACCAAGCCGGGCGGTGCGCTCGCCTTTCAATGAGTTTGTGGCGCAGCTTTCTTACATCAAGGAGCAGCTTCAGGGCAGTGAGTCGGATGAGGATTACCGCCTGCTGCAGGTGTCCAACGGCTCGCTGTACAGCAACCCGATTACGCCGGCCAATTTCAACCAGCCGGTTTTTGCCGGGGGGCAGGCTACTATCACTTTGAACTGGGATTATGACGCTACCAGCGCGATCCAGGCCGGCACGGACAAAGTGATGGCCCTGGAGTGGAACCCTGCTACCGGCGACTGGCGGGCCTTCGATACCGGCGCTACGCGGGCGGATGGTACGGTGAACCTCCTGGTGAAGGCGCCGGCGGAGGGCTTTAACTGGTATGCGGTTTTCCGAATTAAGGAACAATTGCAGGAGAATACGGGAGACATCGAGCGCTCCGGCATTATTATCCAGGTTAATCCGGATGAAACGGTGAAGTACAAGGGGAATGGCTGGGCCTAAGGCCTTGAAGGGCTTCTAATGCTTTTTTTGCAACCAAACCAATAAACACGTAAAGCTATGAAAGGTAGAAACCAGTTCCTGCTCAAGATGCGGGGCAGTTTTGAAAACGTGACGGTCACCGGCGCCCGCGATGGGGATGTGGTGGTGAAGGGTAAGATTGTGGATACGACCAACCCGAATACGGCGGCGCAGCAGTCGACGCGCACGGTTTTCCGCAAGCTTGTTTCCTTTGGCTCCACGCTGCTGCCGTTCCTCAACCTGTATTTCAAGCCGGGCAAGGCGACGCGCTCGCCTTTTAACCAGTTCGTTGCGCAATTGGCCAAGCTGAAGGAGCAGCTCCAGGACGAGGAAAATGATGAGGGGTACCGCGAGCTGCAGGTGACGAACGGTTCTTTGTACAGCAATGCGATTACGCCGGCCGATTTTAACCAGCCGGTTTTTACCGGCGGCGCGGCTACCATTACCCTGAATTGGGATTATGATGCTTCCAGCGCGATCCAGGACGGCACGGACAAAGTGATGGCCCTGGAGTGGAACCCTGCTACCGGCGACTGGCGCGCCTTCGATACCGGCGCTACCCGGGCGGATGGCACGGTGAACCTCCCGGTGAAGGCGCCGGCCGAAGGCTTCAACTGGTACGCTGTTTTCCGGCTCAAGGAGCAGCTGCAGGAAACGGAGCACGCCGGCATCATCATCCAGGTGAATGCAGACGAGACGGTGAAGTACAAAGGTAACGGCTGGGTGTAAGCCTCGGTGAGTGGATGAGGGCTGTTCGGATTAATGGGGCGCCAGGACAACTTTAAACCTGAAACCTTAAACCTGTAACCCTCCTGGGGGCTTTGCCCGGCTCCACCGCCACCACCCTGGACAACCAACCCAGGGATACTATGCTAGCAATGATGTCAATTATAATTTCTTAACCCAAACCTTAATTCTGTAAAGCTATGAAAGGTAGAAACCAATTCCTGCTCAAAATGCGGGGCAGCTTCGAAAACGTAACGGTCACCGGCGCGCGCGATGGCGATGTGATCGTGAAGGGTAAGATCGTGGACACCAGCAACCCGAACACGGTGGCGCAAAGCGCGGTCCGCACCCGCTTCCGCCGCAGCCTCGAGGTCGGCCGCACGATCCTGGCTTTCCTCAACTTGTATTTCTTCCCGAGCCGCTCGACCTGGTCGTCCATCAATGCGTTCCTGCACTACAACCTGGCGCGCCAGCCGCGCCTTGTGGACGGGGAGCAGCTGACGGATTATGAGGTGGAGGACCTCTACACCTACGGCCGGCTCTACAACCCGAGCTTCGCGCTGGATGGCGCCAATAGCTCGGACAATGGCAACGGGACCTACGCGGTGGCTATCGACTGGAACTATGACGCTGGCAGCCAGATCCAGGATGGGACGGATGTGGCGAAACTCTTCCTGCTGAACCAAACGACGCTGGACTGGAAGGAGGTGGATGCTGCGGCGACCCGCGCCGACGGCACGTTTACCGTGAATGTCGATATTCCGGCGGAAGGCACGGTGCTGATCGTGCCCTTTATGGCTAATGCGGCGGGGACGGATGCGACGAAGTCGGTTCCGGTGGCCACCCTGACCAGCGCCGGGGTGCTGGCGGCGGTGTAAGCGGGAGAGGATGACGCAGCTTGTCCTGTCGCCTGCGGAACTGGATGGGCTGCTCCTGGCTTTCCTCAACCGGATCGGGAGCAGCTTCTTCTCCAGTTCGTGGGTGCTCTTCAAAACGCTGTACGACCTGGGTTTCCGGGTGACGGAGCTGCGCGGGGCGCACCTCTGGCTGCTGACCAACGAGGGTGATGTGGTGGCCCCGACGCTGAAGAACGGCGACCCCCGCATCATTCCGCTGGCGGATTTTCACCCCCTGATGCGCAAAACGGTGCTGGATGGCGTCAATTACGTGTATAAGAGCCACTACGTTACTTACGATAAGTATTTCCAGGAGCATAAGGGCTGCGTGAGCCTGGCGGCCGGCGGCAAGGAGCTTTCGACGCATGCTTTCCGGCATAATGTGATCAAGAAGCTCCACGCCCAGGGGCTGAGCCTGGAGCAGATTGCGGACAGGATGGGGCTCAGGCAGCTGGCTACGGTACAGCAGTATATCTATTCGGTGATTACGGCAACTTACATTTAACCTCTTTAAAATAAGAACGAATGGCTAAAAGCAGATTTCCGGAAACCGGCGCCCTGCAGCTCGCTGCTTTGAGTGGCGATGCGCTGGGCATCGAGAACCTTAAGATAGTGGTGGGCTTTATCATCTACGTGAGCTACCAGCTGGCGGAGATGGCCCGAAAGTTCGATTTTTCCAAGGCGATCCAGCTGGCTTTTTTCATCGGCGAGAACCGGGAGATACTGTCTAAGGGCAAGGCAGCGCTCGCCGAGCTGAAGGACGTCAGCCAGGATGAGGCGCAGGAGCTCGTCGATTACTTCGGGGTCAATTTCGACCTCGCGGACGACACGCTCGAGCAGCGCATCGAGAGCGGCCTGCAATTTATTCCACGGGGCTACACCCTGCTGAAGCGGAACATCGAGTTCTATTCCGAGCTGAAGGATTGGGTGAAATCGTGGGGCGAGACGGAAGCAGCGGCCGTCCAGGCTTTGCCCGCGAAGCTCAAACTCGCAGCGTAGCAGCCTTGCACTCATCTGCGCCGGCGCTTTCGTGGGAGGAGCGCCCGGCGGGCAGGGGGGCCATTGCGCCTCCCTGCTTTTTAGGGTTTGCCGGCGGGCCGCTTGGGGTGGTAACCGGGGCTTTCCAGCAAACGCAACCAAGCTATCTAAACTAAATGTTCGTACCAATGCAACCGAAACCTACTGCTACGGCCAAGCTTCGGAATGGCCTTTTTGATCACTTCAATTCGTTTAATATGGAATTCATCCGGTTTACTGACCTGATGAGTGTCAAGGTGGCTGTTATTATTGCGGGGCTGCTGGGCGGCCTGCTGGCCGGGTCGAGCGCCGGGAAGCTTACTTGGAAAAATTTACTTATATATTTATTTTGTGGAGCGGCTTGTGCGGCCTATCTCACACCGATGTTGTCTAACCGGGTCCAGGCCGGAGAGGCTACCAGCAATGGACTGGCTTTCATTGTTGGCATCATGAGTATGAGCCTGGTCCGCATGATCCGGAACCTCGGGCTGGCTATCGCCCGAAAACCCGAAGCGTTTTTGTCTGCCTTGACAAAATCGGCGCTCTTCCCAAACGATAAGCAGAAGGATTCTTCTGAGTAACTACACTACAATACGGCTTTTTTTAAGCAAAGCCGGCCCGCAAAAGAGCGAGCCGGTTTGAAGTGCTAATATTGATGAGGCCCACCGCTTTGTACGGTGGGCTTTTTTTTTGCCTGTATGGAGGATCCCTTGCGTGTTGGTGAGGAGAAAAGCGCCGGTTGAAGGGTTTTTCAAACGGCGCTTCCGAAATTGAAACTTAAGGAGCACAGGCCCCTTAAAAATCATTTAGCTGGGGTAAAGTTCAGGAAAATTGGCTGGATTTTCAAGTTAATTTTTGCCTGGGCGCTCCCCAGCCTCAGCCAAGCTTCGGCAGGGTCGTGCGCCTGCGGGGTTCGCTATTCGCTCAGCCTGCGGCCTGTGGAATATCCGTTGGGAATGCCCATGGTATTCCACAGGCCTTGTCCGGCCCTTGGGGGCCGCCCCTCCGGCTCCCTGGCGCTCCTGGCTATGGGCTCCAGCAGCCTCACTTGGGTTCGGCAGCTTCCGCCCGCCTGCCCCGGCAGCGGTGCGGGCTGCAGCGATGCAGCAGTCCGCGCCGCCGCCTCGGGGATTCCGCCCGGGATGCCCCCGCTCGCCGGGGCGTGCGCCACAAAAAACACCCCCCTGCACAAAAATCCCGCTACAAGTTAGGGCCTCAGTGTCAGGCGCGCAAGGTAGTCCGGTACCGGCTCCACCTTGCGCGCCTGCCCCTTCGGCCCGGTTCGGGCAGCGGGTTTTTGTTCCGGGGGTTGTTTTTTCACTGTGGCTCGCCGCGCCTGCCCGCCCCCTGCTCGCGGGGCCGCTCATGAAATATGGCGCGGCCACAGGCCGCATTAAAAAGTTGTGCCTCCGGCGGGGGGGTTGGTTTTTGCCTATATCTGCTCACCGCCGGAGGGGCGCGGGGGTGGGTGCGTTGCCCCTGGGTGCTTCGCCCGGTCAGGGCCAGAGGCCCGGAGCTGGCAGGGTGGCCTGGTTGGGTTTTCCCGGGCATACCTCGATGAGGATCTTTCCCCGCTCTACGGCTTTCCGGGCGGCGTCCCAGGTGCCGCCCCGGCGAATGTTGTCGGGGTGGTAAAAGGCGATCACTACATCGGCCGCGGCTACGAGCTCGGTATTGCGCTCCAGGGGGGCGCGCTTGGGGTTGTAGCGTTGGAAGTCGGGGCGGATCACCTGCTGAGGGATGTTGAGCTCATCCGCCAGGCGGCGGGCCAGCTCATCGCCGCCGGGGGCGCCGCCGTGCAGGATCTCGCTGGGCCATTCCAGCTCGCCGGTTTGGTTGCTGTAGTGGCAGTGGGCGTCGTCGAGGGCCCGTTTCAGCAGCTCCAGGTTGTCGGTTGTAACAGCCAGTTTACGGCTGCCGGCAATCATTAGTTTCATCTGGATTTTTAGCGTTTGGTGCTGTTTCAATATACGCTTTTTTTGCCACATTTTCAATGTAAAAATGAGTTTAAATAACTGATTATCAGTGTAATTATGTATAGTTTTTATGTTGTAAAAATTTGTTTTTCTCATACAAAAAGTTTAAATTGTATACAGAAATTGAAACAAAAAGTTAATCATTTAGCTATCATGAAAAAGCAAACCCCAAGCACCATTAAGGGCCACGCCAGGGCCTACGCCCAGCACCAGGGCGTACAATTCACGGAAGAAGAATTTCAGCGGTATTACAAGCGCCACCTGCGCCACTTCGGCGGCGGGGGGAGCAAATTCCACATGGCGGCCAGCATCGTGGACGCCATCCGCAACAATGAGCGGGAGCCGCGCCGGCGGGAATAAGGGGCTGCCCCTGTGAAAGGTGTACTATTCCACAGGGCCCTCTCCGGGCCCTGATCCATAACCCTTAAAATCATTTAGCTATGCAAACCTTTTCAAGCTATGCGGAGCATATGGAGCACCGCATCAACGCCGCTTTGGCGGACTGGGATTACCAGGAAACGCGCTGCCGGGAGCAGGCGCAGCAGGAGGCCATTGAGCAGGCCAAACGCGAGGGCTTCCTGCCGGAGGTCTTTATCCGCAGCATCGCCCCGCGCCGCTTTCTGGCGCAGAATGACCATGGCCTTTGGGAAAAGGAAGTGTTCCGGGCGGCCCAAGATGGGCGGGTGGCCAAGGTGGTGGAGCCTTTTCCCGGCACCCTCTACATTGAAACCCACGGCCACGCCACGCCGGCGCAGCTGGTGGAGATCCTCCTTTTTGCCTATCTGCCCTGGTGAGCCTGGGGCCACTGAATTTTTTCCATAACCTCAAAACCTTTTTTTGCCATGAGTAACAAAACCAATTACCTCCCGGTCACGAAGCCGAACGGCAACCTGCTGA
Source organism: Lewinellaceae bacterium (assembly GCA_020636215.1). Lineage (GTDB taxonomy): Bacteria > Bacteroidota > Bacteroidia > Chitinophagales > Saprospiraceae > JACJYE01. The sequence continues at coordinate 453,967 of JACJYG010000007.1, read as the reverse complement.
ACAAGGAAACCGGCGAACTACTGCCTGTTACTTACTTTCCGGGCCGGCCGCTGCAATACCGATTCGACGCCAGCCGCGGGCTGTTCAACATCCGCGGCGAGGTGGTGCTTACCAAGCCGCGCGAGGCGTTCGAGCTGATCCCGGTGGCTTACCGGGTCTTTACCGATGATATCCTCGGCGTGGGCCGCAAGCGGTGGGCGGAGTTCTTTTTCCTCAATGAGGAGCGCATGCTCTGCAACCTGCTGCTGCACGGCTACAGCGTCCAGAACCTGATGCAGGTGGTGGCCGACCGCATGTTCTACGACAACGTGAAGCTGACGCAGGTCCGCCTGAAGGTCACGCCGGTGCAGAAGGAGAGCAAGAGCCCGGGGGCGGAGGGCAAAAAGTACCACATTGCGCAGTTTGACTATGAGCAGATTTCCGCGGAAGAGGCCGCCACGCTGCAAAACGCAGTGAAGGGCCTGCACATCTGGCGCGAGGAGACGAACACCGGCGCGGGAGAGATCCAGTTTGCGGAGAATTATTCGCCGCCGGTTTTTGAAGAAGTCCCGGAGGGCGCCGCCTTCCAAGCCCTGGGCGGGGAGGAGTGATGTTTTTGATTTGCTCCGTTGAGCCATTCCGGGATTGCCAGGGATCCCGGGGTGGCTCACTAAATGCCTCCCGGCAAAACCCCTTGCACTTTTGGCTTGGCCCAAAAGTGCCAAAAACCCAAGGCTTTATGTCTTTTTGGACAATTCTACGGTTCGGTTTTCTACCGCGCATCCCAAGCCGTTGCGCGCCTCATAACTGCAAGGTTTCAAAAGCCCGTGGTGAGGGAAGGCGCTCCACTCGTGGGATGCTTGGAGAGGGCTCAGGGAAAACCTCACCTTGAATTGTAGCCAAAAATCCATAAGGCCGAATGTCCCTGCTATGGCAGCCAATAAGGCGGCAGCGAAAGCCAGGAAGCCACCTCCCGGATAAATCCGCCTTTAGCAGATTCGGCGTTAAGAAACGGCCCCGCAGCGCCTTCCTAAGCCATACCAGCAAAAAAACTGTCTGAGCGGCGAAGCAACCAAAAGAGAGCTACAGAATGGCGCCAGCGAAGTCGTAAGGGCAAAGAACAATTGCCATGCGCGAGTTTTTTTTTGCCGGCCTGTGGGAGGGCCGTTTTAGCCGAAGATGCGTAGGCGGCGGCTTTTGGGGTTCGTTTTTTGGCCGCCCAAAAAATGAACAAGGGAGTATTCCTCCGAAACGCGGGAGGCCTCCGGATTATTGAAAACTTAAAAACCCTAAACCATGCTTACACTCCAAATCGATAACCAAACCCTCGAGTTCCGGGAGGAACACCTTTTCCACTCCGTCAGGATTCCATGGAGTTGCCTGCACCGGGAGCGGGGGATGCAACGCCACATTTCCCGGGCAATGAGCGAACTGAAAAACGAGCGGATGGTGGCCCTGCGCGCCGATGGGCAAACCCTTACCCTCTTCGGCGTCACCTACCAGGATGTGCGCTTTTCCGTTACGCAGCCCACCGCCAGCGGCCAGGTGCACGCCGCTGTATTTGCCAGCCGCGAGGGCTATAACAGCGAGGGGCTTACCCCATCCGCCGCCCGCCGGCTGCGGGCCGCCGGGGAACAGGCGGCGATCCGCTACTACCAGGAGCATTTCGAGCGCCTCCACCGGCTGGCGGCGCAGCAGTTCCTCCAAGAGGCGGAAAGGAAGATTGAAACGCTCTGCGGCCAGCTACAGGGCATGAGGGACGTGCTCCAGCGGGTGGCCTGGGAGTGGGATTATGTGCCGGTGGAGGAAGCCCGGAAGCAAATAGAAAGCTAACTGTTAACCCGCCGGCTCCGGGGGATTCCACCCAACACACCGGGCCGGCGCAAAACCTGAAACATGACTCTAAAGGAGCAATATGATAAAGCCCTGCGCGAGCTACAGGCCAAAGTGAGCCTGATCCGGTCCGGCGATATCCCCTGCGACCATCCGATGAAGATCGGGGATAATTACGGGGAGTCCTGCCAGGTGTGCGGGGAGCGCACCGCCGGCATGGGCTACCGGGCGAGCTTTCGGGATTGCTTCCACCGGTATGTAAGCATGGGCGATGAGAGCCGGTATGAGATGTGTATGTACTGCGAGGATATGAGAGAGAAGTAAACCTGCCTGCCTGCCCGCCTGGCTGGCCTGCCTACCTGGCTGACTGGCGTAAGCCAGTTGGGCAGGCAGGCGATAGCGGGCCTGGCAGGCAGGATTCCTTAACCCAAAACCTACACCCCTATGAAATTCAACATGGCCATCAACCGCCAGCCCCACAACGCCATCACCCGGGCCACCCTGTCCGAAGCCGCCATCCTGGTGGCGGAGCTGAACGAACCCGGCAACCAGCGCATCCGCTCCATCGAGGATTTTCGCCAGGAGCTCGCTACCCGCCTCGAAGCCGCCCGGCAGCGGGAAACCCACAAGACAAAGCGGGTCGGCTGCGTCGAAGTTACCGCCTGCCGGCTGACTGCCGACGGGCGACCGGTGCTGAGAATCCGGAAGCCCAACGACAACGGCAGGGATATTGCTACCATTTCCATCACTGAAAACTGATTCCGCTATGAGCAACACCACCACAAGCGCCAAAACCCTTATCCTGCGGGACCTTTCCCCCGAGCTAAATGATGCCCTAAATTGGGGCAAACGCTACTTCCAGGAAGCCACCAACTCCAAAGCCGCCGAGCGCATGCTGCTGAGCTGCCCGCGCCAGGGCGCCCGCATCCGGGAACTGGAGGAGGAGAACCGGGAGTTGCGCTGGCAGCTTCGGGAACTGCTCCAGGCTGCGCAGCGGGTCGCTGATTTGCAGGTTGAACTGGAGCTCGCCCGGCAGGATTTGGGGGATTTGATGGCAAAACCGAGATGCCAGAATATAGCATCTTAGCTGATCCCCTTTTGGTGACGGGAATTTTGTGTTCAAAGGGCGAGCTTCCCAGCTGGAGCTCGCTTCTTTTTTGGGTACATTATGGCCACCTGGCGCCGGCGGATCCTCGCCTGCAGGCCTGGTTTTTGTATGCAAAGGCTTTGGCTACGGGCTGCCTGGGGGTCCAGCCGCCAGGCCTGTGGAATCTTCTTTTAAGGAGCCATGGGCATTCCACAGGCCTGGCCGCTGGCTTGGCTGGAGGGATGCTGCCGGGGGGACGGCAGCGCCGGCACAGTATGGCTGGGTGGGTGTTCTGGGGGTACTGTGCCGGCGCAGCCGTTAAGCTGTCTGGAGGCGGTTCCTGGGAATTGCTGTGGCCGCCGAGGGCCGTGGCTGTGAGCGGGCATGGCGCCCTTTGGCCGTTGATGTGAGCGCTGAGGGCCTGGTTTGGCCGTTGGTGTGAGCGGTATGGCCGTGGCGGTGAGCATCCGCGTCCTGCCAGCTGCCGTCTGTTTACTGGCGTACTGGAACCCCTGGCCGTTGCTGCGAGCTGGTTTGGCATCCTGTGGCCGCGCTGGTGAGCGGCTTGGCCTGGGTTGTGAGCACCATTGGACTGCCAACTGCATAGTGTTTACTGGCTTACTGACACTCCTGGCCGTTCCTGTGAACTGGGATGGCGGGGGTGGGCCGGGGCTGCGAGCTGGCTTTTAATCTTTTGCGGATATTATCTTACCCGCAGTTTATAACCGAAGGGTCAACGAGCTGATAGGGTGACCCTTTCTAAATACCTCAACTCTACTTCCAGAACTTCCACCCTGCGGGCCACTTCACGGGAAAGGTCTTCGACATCTGGTTTTCTGGATTGGCTCCAAGGTTTGTGGATGATGCTCTGTAGTTCACGCCCCAGTTCCTGAAGTCCAAGGAGCTCAGCCTGTTTTACTTTTAAGATGGCCTCTTTTAGGTTAACAAGCTCCTTTTCCAATTCTTCTTCCCGGCATAGAGGTGCTTCCGGGCATGGTTTAGAGCGACCATTTTGGAGTAGACAAGCAGAAAGCTCTCTTTCTAAGCCGAGGACCTGGCGCTCGAGTTCATAAATATCTCTGTACTGGGTCTGTAAATTGATTTTGCAGGCATCGAGTTCTTGCCTGAGCAAATTGGCATCACTTCCATCCAGACGCGCCAATGCCATTTGTTTTGTCTGGTTATAAAGCAGAGCGGAATTTTCCAGCATTTCTAGCCGTGACAACAAAGCGGTTGTGTCGCTTAACCGAATGTTACGAAATGAAGCCACCAAGTTGTAATAGGCCACATCACTGAGACCAAACTTTTCCTTTAACTCCTCCTGGCCTTGTGCTTCATCCCAGCTGGTCCGCTGTCTTTCGATCATGGTTTTCATTTGTTGCGACTGGTTCCAGATCAGTTCCTGTTCTTTCCGTTTTTGAAGTAACTCTTTGAGTTTTACTTCCAGGCTATCTAGGGATTTCTCCTGCAAGCTGATGGTGCTTTCAAGTTGGCTTTTTATTCGCTGATGCACTGTGGTGCTGGTATTGTAGCCGATATAGGCTGCCATAAAAGCAGCTAGAATAGGGAAAGTACTCCATAGTGCTATAGTAGCCATAGCCTTCCATTTACTGGTACTTTTCGTTGCCATGGTTTTTTAGTTTTTATGATGTTGATTTTTTTTTTACAATGCAAACCCTTTCGCAGAACTGGTTCAGCCTCCAAAAAAGACTTTGCGTGCACCCTCAATAATCCTTCCCCCATGGGCAGTGGGACTACCTAGTTGAGCTGCGGGCTTTTTTTCAATGAACAATTTTGATGATCCAGCCTGAATGACATCCTGATTGGGGCTATTACACAACAATTTATCGCCTTGACGACAGGCCGGCTTTTTTTCAATGAAAACCGACGTTGCACCCTCAATACATTTTCCGCCCACATGAGGTTTGTTGCCATCGGATTTCGGGCAAATGTGGTACGCGCCAACAAATGTTGCAGGTTTCATTATAGTGTAAATTTTGAGGTTTGAATCTGTTCGCTATCCAAGTTCGTTAGGCATCTGTATTCCGGTAAACGTGATATTGTCTGTCTCTCCCAAACGTTTCCAGACAGGCCATGTGAAGCGAAAAAACTGCTTCATAACCCGCAGTGACGCCTCAATATCCAGGTGTTGGTAGATATGGCTGGCTAATGCATCAACTGAATCCAGAAACCCTTGTGGCTGGAAAATATAGCCGGGTGTAGAGTGCGAATACTTCTGGAAAGTATCGAGCAAGGCATTCAACTGTAAGCTGCTTCGGATGGTCCGAAGCTGGAATTGAAATACATGTGACAGCCCCGCAACCAGTTCAAAAAGAGTAGCAGGATGCGAATCCTGTTGGAGATACTGGAAGCGCCGGTGTTCAAAGGAGATATAATTGCCTACGGCTTCAGCCAGGCGGTTAAGGGCACCCCGTTCGGAATTTGGAGATGAAGCAAAGGTTTGTGCACAGATACTTGGCGTAAGGCGTAGGAAGTCGAGCCAGAATTTCTCTATTTCCTCGTATTTTCTCCAGAGGTTTGGCTCTGCTCCCAGATGCCGTGCGGGTGGAATGTAATCCAATAGGAGGTATGCTCCATTTTCGAAAGACAGTATGCCTAACTTTATGAAGTTATCCGGCATTCTTTCCAGGACTGTAGATCCAACTGCCCTAGTTTCAAGCCGATATTCCGGCAAACTGATATCGCCCCAAGGTTGGCGACTACCTCCCGCATGAATGAATATTTCCAAGGGGTCCGAGGTATCAGGATACTCTGGAAGCCTAAGGGATAAAGGTGGTGAATACCTTTCATGGTGCAGAATTGGAGTCCCATCGCAGCATAGGCCGAGCATACTGTGAATGTGCAGACGGTTGCCATTAAGTTGCATTGAAAAGGGTATCCATTCGGAAAAACTGAGTCCGTAGTCATTAGGGCTTCTGCTTAACCAGCTAGAAAAGGCAGCTTGCCTATCTACCCAGTCGTAAATTCTTTCAAAATGACCCGCTTCAATAATGGTGCCGGGCCTCATTTGGGGTGGGTTTTTAATGTTCATTGTTCTCAGGTTTAAAGGTTGTCCTATAAGCGTATATAGTCACTCGGGCTACTCTCATAAGGTATCCATTCATCAATTCCCGACCTACGCTTAAACGCACTCGGTTATCTTCCAGCGTAGCAGTGGGATGAAGGTATCTCTTCCCCATTCCCCAAGCCCGTGTGACATGAAATGTCCACAGGTAATATTGGGTCCTTTTTTCATCGGCCTCATAAGATGTTCGTATGGGAGCCTGAGGGTTTTTATTGACGTTGTGCAAAAGAAGGTATGCCTTGAAAATATCAACCAAGGAGGTTTTAAAGGCTTTGCCGGCTACCACAGAGTAACCGAGGTAGCCCTTCACCGGAAAGTCTTCCGATTCGCCTTCTCCTTTGAACACGAATTTGATATACGTATCCGTGTCGTCGAATATCCCACTGGCGAGCGCACTCTGGTATTCTTGAATGGGAACCGATGGAGGCGTGTATATAGGAAAATGTTTTATTTGTTGGCTTAATTTCTCTACAAAGTAAGGCAGCGAAAAAAAGATGGCTGCCAGGGGAAACTCGGCTCGGAATTCTCCCTGCCTCAGAGAAAACAGGATGACGAGTACCAATATTCCGCCTAAGTTGAGCAGGATCGTAAAACCTGTTTCCATGAGGTGTTGTTCACGGCTGGTCCAACTGTGCCTTTCATATAGGTGCCAATTGTGCAACAAGCCCATCAAGAAAGCCACAATGGCTAGCAAAGCAACAGCAAAATGAGGTTGGCTATTATCGATTCGGGCAGCAACCAGCCCTATAGCAGCAAAAGCTGCCAGGGTCAATGTGCTGTGAATAATAACCGCTGAAATGTAGGGGTCTTTTGGCTTTAGTTTATTGAATAATATGCTTATACCAGTAGCCATTTTGTTTTATTTTGGGAATAAATTAAAGGATAATGGTCAGACGGCTGTGTTGATTCCCAGGAAAGAAGGATAGTTTCCTCCTGAGAGCAGCCATTTTTCCTTATCTTTTTCCGGCGCAGCCGTAAGGTGCCATTCATAGTCCGGCGATAAGAGCATTGGAAGAAAGGCTTCGTTCAGGAACCTATACCATTCGCCGCTGGCGACGAAACCGGCGATCTTCTCTACTGGCAGTGGGCCGACCTTTATGAGCAGAAATTTCTTATCCGGGATGACGATACCACCGAGCCGGGCATTGGCATTCAACTGCCACCTGCCGAGAGGCGGGATGCTCTGAGGTGGTATTGGCCGGGCTGGTGGGTCCCCTTCTTCGATAACCACTCGCTGGGATGTTATCCATTCCAGGCAGGTTTGTAAAAATGTGAGATCTGCCCGGATAAAAGTTGCCAGAGGCCCAAAGTAGACCAGTATGCACCGCTGCTGTACCGTAAAATGGTCGAAGCGCTCTTCCGGTAATAGACCTAATACAGCGGAAGTAACACCGACCTCCAGCTTTCGCTTTTTCATCTCAAGTGCCAGGCGAAATCCCTGAGCCTGCTCTTCGAGGCATGAATAGACCGCTCGTGCAGGGCTATCTATATCCGTTTGTTCCAGAAAGCGTTGTTGTGAAGCACTTTCATTACAGGCCCAAATGTGTGCCTTCCCATCTGCTTCTTCATATCCCGCCTCCGTAATCGTTGTTTCCTTACCGGGCTCAGTTTCAGTGGCGGTGTGGATCGAAATCTGCTCCGAAGTGCAGATGCCTAGGTCAAGGAGGATAGCTGCATAGGCAGGCGCTGAGAGGAAGGGCATAGGCGTGGGAAGTGTTTTCATATTGTTAAGTTTTTTTGGTACAGTTTACCCTGTCGGCATGAAGATTTATTTTGAAAATGGCATTCTGATTAAATCGTCAGCGTTCAAACGTTGTACGTGATATAGTTCATTCCTTATTGCAAAAGACATGGTATCTCCTGTTCTTCCTTTAAGTTCTGGAACAGACTCAATTGCATCATTTAGAATCTTCTCCCATTCAGCAACTTTCACATGAGTTTGATCCTTAAGAAGTTCTCTTGCTTTCGCTTTCCAGTGTTTATCAAATTTTCTATGGACTCTTGTTGGTAGCAATACGGTTAGAGCTGAATCCCGGCTGTATCCTGGGATATTTTTCAATGATGAAGAGTTGACTAAATGTGCAGACTCCACTTCCCTCCCAGCGCCAAGCCTGAATTTGGTTTTGTTTTTGTGCCTCTGTAAAGCTAGATCAACATTAACCTCAAGCCTTTTTCCTTTCTTTATGAATTTTTCACCAATTCCACGGGCTGTTTTTTTCCCTTTTAATAGTTTTTTCCCTCCCTTACGTAGGCCTTTGACCAGATCACCCCCTGGTATGAAACCGATGATAGCTATCCCCACTGCCAATGCAGGTTCAGTTGAAGGATTTTCGAAAAATTTTTTCCCTGAGGCAAAAGTATCTCTGACATCCGCTATCCAACCCAATGGAGTAAACCCCGTGATGACGTTAATAGAAGTACCCACCCACGTCCTTTCTCCTTCATAAAACTCTCCTAGTATAACTTCATTTAGAATACTATTGGCTTTCCCCACTATTTCAGGCTGCCTACCTACTGCAGGATTGGCCTGCACGCGTTTCCTATTGATATCGCTCATGTGGAAAAGATTTTAAACTGAGGTAATGTTTGATGGCAGTGGCCCTTTCGACCGTGTTCAGCGGTGGGCGCCCGCCGGCAGGGGCACTAATTAGCTGGATTCCTCCCGGGCGGAAGACTCCGGCAGGCCCATGAAGTTGGGTGCCGGGCTGAAGCCCTGATTGAAGCAACTTTTCAGGTTGGCATGACAGGTATTCGATATAGACCATCTCACCGGGTTGTGCCGGTTTGATGTGTAGGTAGTAGTTGGGCATAATAACCTGCCCCCGGGTGTGCGGCTGGAGAAGTGCTTCGAGATGCAACAATTGCTCCTCCAAGGCCTCTAGTGTAAACTGCAGCTGTTCCCTTTCAAACATGCCGAAAGCTTGCCGTTCTTCCTGCAACAGAAAAAGTAAGGCCTGTAGGCGGCGGTGGGCTTCTTTGCCATTAAAGGTTGACAACTCACTGCATTGTAACGCATAGGCCCCTTCCGGTATATCCGAAAATGCGGAGAATGCAACGGGTTTGAATGCCGAAATGCTATCCGACCATACCCGGTGCATACCCAGGAAGTGGCTTGTATCTGCACCCAATTCTCGCTGGGAATTAAGTGGAATGACCATGAGCTGTTGGGCCATCTGGTCAAGGTTGCGGTCAATACGGACATTCCACACTGGAAAGCAATTGAGACGGATATCAATGACTGCCAACTCCTCTGCTGGGAAGTTTTCCGGGAAAGAAAGCTTCAGCCAGGATATCCTGTTTTCCCCATATCCCTCCACATCTTTCAGCTTTGCCCTTATTTCAGGAGGAAGGGTTCCCGTACCTGCCCGAAGTTTTCCCTGCAACTGGATGAAACGGCCCGAGTACATTTCTATTATCTGCATACGCAGCCGTTGCAGGCGGAGGAAATCCGCATCCGGGAAAGGATAGAAGTAATCATCGCCCAGAGATGGTGAACTCGCTTTTGCCAAGAGCTTGCCATCATTTTGCCACTGGATCAGGGATAGCAACCCCTCAGCAGGCAGACTTAGGTTGTGAAAGTAGAACCTCGGGGTCTCCAACTCATCGTTTCCCTCCCCTAAATCTATACCCAGCCAAATTTCTTTTTTCTGGTACTGTGGCAGAGGTAGTTCCATCGGCTCTTTCTTCCGTTGGTGGCCGCCAAGGACATGGAACCCCAGGTTATGAACTCTATACCTTATTCCGGCAGGATGAAGTGGGAGTGACAGAAGCGGCACAAAGGAAAGACCATCATCAGAAACGAATGCGTCTTCATTTGACAGTTGGTATGGCTGCCCGTCTGGCTGTGCCTCCATAATAGCATGATGAGGTATTGCCCGCCCATGAACCTCTGGAAACAGCTGCTCCATCAGAGATTCAAAGGCCAATTCATGAGCGTTTTCCAGCTCTGCATATTGAGAGCCCAATTCCCAGGCGAACTTCTCGATGAGTGGTTGCAGAAAAGGCCGGATTTCCGGGGCAATGTACTTGGCTGTACTAATACTGAGGCTCTCAAGTATTTCTTTATAAGTTCTCATAATGCTTTGGGTTGTAGTTTAGGTCTTTTTCCCATATCACAAGCAATCCAGGTACCTTCCTCTCCATCCATGATTAGCTTATCGCCGAGTATCTCCACCTGCCGCCCCCACAACTTCAGGGTACCAGTTTTGCGGTTGATCCATAGCCCAGCCTCTTTGGTGAAGATCCCGGTATTTTCAGGAGTGGTGCCGGCAGGGAAGGCCTGATTTCGGATGCTCCCCAGGACGTAGGGCGACTGATCTGGGTTGAAGATATCTTCAAAGAACAAGAGAACCTGTTCACATGGCTGAGGAATAGACTGGAAACCGTATTCAGCCACTGAACTGGCCAGTACTCTCAGCCACGGGCTTAGCGGAGCCGGCTTTGCCCGTGCACCAATGAGTTCTACCTTTACCCGGCCGAGTCCGTCCGGATCAGCAATATCGCGGACAATAGCCCTCAGAGTACCGCTAATTCGACTGTGGTCAGCCAGCATGGGGACCGGGTAGGGCAAGCCGGCAGGAATGGCCAAAAAACTATTCTGGTAGGTATTTTCCGCGCTTATCTGGTGGTGAACGTAGATTATCAGGAAGTGCCGGTTCTTAACGTCATTTCGAAGGAAATTGTGATTATGCCCAAGGATTACCTCACTTCCAATCCGTAACGAAGGATCAGAACTGACACCCTCAACAGTGAACAACTCGTGAACCTGCCTTGCTAATAAACGATTGGCCAGCCTTTTTAACTCGTTGCCTTCGGCAATGGAGTGCCTTGCATAAACCTCAGCGCGGGGATAACATTTTCGGGACTTATCGATGATAGATTTTAGGATACGGTTATTTGTAACCAGCTTATCTGATTCTACCTGCAGCTCTTTGCCGGAGCAGGAGTCCCAGCCTTTAACAACCAAGTCAGCCGGCGCCAGGTTGAGACTAAATTCCAGGTTGTGCAGCTGTTTCCCCATTTCCAGGGGGATAGGCTTTTGATCAGGTGCTCTGAGCTTTCCGAAGAAAAACTGGTTGCCATCGTAGTAAAATACCTTGCCATAAAGCTCGGCAATGCGGCAGAGATATTGGTAGCACGATTCCGCCTGAATACTCCATTCGACCTTTTCCGAGCATCTTTCGATATCCACTGGCGGAAAATATTTTTTACGGTAGGGCTTTACGGCCTTTTCTGCTAGATCGGTAAGTGTGCAGTTGCCAAAACAGTCAAAGGCTGAAGAAGTATCCATGATATGAGAAGGGGAATAACCATTAATGATCAAATGCGCCTTGCCGTCTTCGCTAAATGAGGGCTTTAGTTCATCCACCACTCCCAGGAATCGCCCCCCTTTGTTAGAACCGCCGGCGAGCTGAAAACGGATATCGATATATTCCCCCATAAGTTGTTCGACATCAGGATAGTCCAGCGGAGAAGCATCGGACAGAGGAATGTATATGGTGAATTGGTGATGGGTGTTGTAGGAAGATTCTATGGTTAATTGGCTGATCTTCGGGAGCTGAAGCCGTTTGCCTTCCAACCATAAAGAAACATTTACGAAAGTCATGGCTTGATCTTTTAAGGTGAAAGAGAGGGGCTATAATCGACGCCCCTCTCAATTTCGGTTTTACTCCTGCGGGAAATTGATGTTTTCCCATTCCAGGGAAGCAGGAAGGATGTTCACAGATTCCAGGATCATATTAGTCCCAGCATTGGCTGTGTAATCCCCCTGCCGCCGCCAGCCGATGCAGAAAGCATCCTCGAAGCTAACCTGGGTAATCAGGGCCCCATGGCTGTAGTAATCGATCGATCCCGAATACTTTTTGAGTTTGTCCGCGTTCCACTCAAACAGGATCGGGTCTCCAATACTTTTCAGAAGTACCCAAAATGTCTGTAAGTAAGGATGTCCAAAAGGCTGAAGGCCTTCATGGGGCTGCTGGAGCCAGAGGTCATCCTTGACGACGGAGAATTGGGCCTGATCAATTGTGAAAAACACATCAGTAATCGGAGGCAATTGGTGTTGTCCTGGCATTTTAACAGTTTTTAAGGGTTAGTAATATCAGTCGTTCGTTTTTTCCGGCAACAATATTCCCCCTTCCTCACCGGTAAGTGAAAAAATCAGCTTTTTGCCGGCACCAGCATACTTGATGGGGATGGTGATCTTTGCCGTTTTCTTTTTCTTGTCGTAGTCGATCACGATGTCATCACGAAGGACGTAGTGCTCAATGACTTGTTCTCTCTTCAGCCCGTTGAAGTAATTCACCAGCCCGGATTCCAGGGCACGCTGTTCCTTTTCACCGAATTTTCCGTTGGCTAAGTTGTTGCCCTCCTGTATGAGTGCCCGGGTGATCAGGCAGTAGATGTCCATTGAGAAAAAGTTGGTAAACTCGTCGATGGAACCATTATAGCAGGTGGCAACCGATTCAACATGGCCACTATCCAGCACCATGGTGATGCCACGTAGGGCAAAATCGTCCGCATCGTAGCGCTCCAGTCGGTATCGGCAGCTCATGGATTCAAAGCCTTCCAGTGGACTACCCTTCAGCGAACTGAAGTATTTACCCAAGGGCGTACTGAGCAGCTTTCCGATGAGGGAAGGCCCGAGCGGTACTGGCAGTTTTTTGGTGCCGTCATAGTCTTCGTAAACCCCTTCGACGTAGCCATGCGTGCCGGAGATTATCAGGTGGGCCAGCTCAGAGTTGGGGCCCACCACCTGGAAACTATTGTCCATAAAGTTGAGGGTATCCTCTGCCGATGGCAGGACGGGTATATCGATGGCGGCAATGCCCATCACTGTTTCGGCAAACTTGGCAATAGTAAAGGCCGTGCCGGGTTTGCTGAAAGCAAAGCAGAAAGCAAAGTAGCAGGGGGTATCAAGCATCCTGAACCGAAAGAAGAATTCTTTGGTCTTATTTTCCAGATCATCCCAATGCTGAGGATCCGGGCTTTCCAGGAAAAAGCCCGGGTCAATTGGATAAACATAAATGTTGGCATAGCTGCCTGCATTCCTATAACCGTTGTAAAGGCTGTAGACAGCTGTCCGGGTAGGCTTTAACTGCTGGAAGATCTTGTTCATGTTCCGATGGTAGCGCTTTTTGCTTTCGTGCAGGGCAGCGCTGATATTCTGCTTCAGGTCTTCCCTGGAAGCCGAAACCCTGAGTAGCTTAGCGAGTAATTGGTAAGCCAGCCCCAACTCCCGGCAGAATACAGGGTCGTTTTCCAGCCTTTCCTTTATAACCATCCTTTTGTCCTCGCTGCTCAGATATGTGAGTTGGGGGATAATGCGGAACAATGTTTTCAATTTCCTCTGGCCAGAAAGGGTCATCTCAATGCCTTCCATGGGCTGAGAAGCTGGTATTGGTTGTGTTGTCATCTTTATTTGATTTTTTGGTTTTCAGAATGATATTCGAGGAGGGAGGTGCTGGCTTTTTCCAATTTTTCAACCAGGCCTTCTATCTCCTCCTCCTCGAAAAACTGATCGAAGAAATGCTGCACACGAGGGCTGTCGTTCAGGTTTTGGTGGAGCCTGTGCAGAAGGTCAATAAGTTTTTTCTGTAGGTCCAGTTCCGGTACTTGCTCGTTAATGCCTTTACTCAACAGGCTTGACTTGTCGGTGACCGCCAAGGTGGCCGATTGGGTAGTACCATCCAGGCCTTCGAATTCGACCTCTTCCATGATCCTGAGGACACGCAAGGCATCTTCGAAGGACTTGGCCTTCTTAAGTTGAGGTTCCTCTTCCAAATGAGGATCAGGGTAGACAAATACTGCCGATTTGCGAGGGTCAGCTACTTTTGTGCCTTCATCGGGCTTTTTAGAAGAGCCGCCATCTGGCAAGGGTAAGAAACTCATAACTGCTAGTATTTTAGGGTTAATGAAAAAGTGATACTCCCAGTGTCGGAAGCTGGTTTTTTGAGGCCATACAGGCCATTGACAACACGAGTATACAGGCCTTTTCAGAGGAAAAAGTAGAGATTCCCGGAAGGTGGGCTAAAATTTACTTGCAATGCTGTTTTTTTCCCTTGTCTGGTCAACAGGGAAGAGCCGGGGCGGCTGGAAAAGATCAAAACAAATCAGGTCCGCAGGGTCGGGAAACCTTTGCGGAGTTCCTGGTAGTCTGTATTGCTGATGGAGGCCGTTGTACCATTGTCAAAGCAGATACTTGCCTCCATGAAAGACTGCACAAAACTGGGGTTGATGATGATACTGTTCAACCGAAGGAATGGATAAGTGATGCCCTTTGTGTCGCAGAGAACCTGAATCTGATTTTCAAAATCGGTCAAATTGACGTTGAATATTTTATTTTTTTCTCCCCCACTATCCAAAATTTCGAGGAACTGCCGGGTGACAGTCCGGATAAGAATGAGATTAGCATCTCCAGGGCTTTCACCCTGCTGGTACTCAACAAATAGGATTGGGTTGGATAATTCGCTGGACCATTTATTAGCGTCTTTATTTGTTATAGGTTCTAATGCTGTAGTTTCGTCTATCCTTTTTTTTAGTTTATTAAGGATAGCCTCCATGATCACCTCGTATCGTTCTTTTTCTTCAGGTAGCCAGTCTTTCTTTGATTTATCGGTGACAAAATCCAGCTGGCTATTAATAAATTCATCAAGCCATTCGGCGCCTCCCGTGAGCCGGAAGTATCCCTCCTTGTTTTTGAAGAGGAACAACAAGCATTGATTAGTGTATTTCAGGTATGGGCTCTTTGCTCTTTTGTCCTCCGAATCCCATTTATCCTGATTGATGGCCCGGTTGAGGGCTCCTATCGCCTCCTTTAGCTCTGATACTTTAACGCTTTCTGTGATCTCTTTGAGGGTAAGCATACGTTCTTTGAGTTCTCTGCTTATCACCTTGACCAGCTCTTTCTCATCCAGGCGCTGTGTTTTCATTTCTATAAGGTCTTTCTGGGGTTCATTTCGCGTTTGTACCAGCATAAGGTCGAATATGTCGACGATGTAGATGCGACGTTCCCAGTCCTTTTTTTCATATTCATTCTCTTCATTGAGAGCTTCTTTTTTTTCAATACCTATTTTGTTGCCAAAGGCTTTTGAGAAATAGCTTTCCAGCCCACTTTGCTGGCGTTGCAAATCAAACAGAGAATTGATCTTACCTGAAATTTCTTTAAGAATCTTTTCATTTACCTCATGAGTATCCTTTGCCCCTTTATCGTAGAAGTCGGCAGTAATGTACTGAGCTTTGATCTTATGGCTGATTTCTTCGTCATCACCGTAACCTGAGAAGAAGAGGATGGGTATGGTCGGATCAATTTCTTTTATTTTATCGGCAATCTTGAAGCCAGCTTCTGGATCTCGCGGGATTATCTCGCCTCTGAACACCCTTTCCTCGTCTACAATGTCAAGTAGGGCTATGGCTGGTTTATTGCCTTTTCCTAACCAACTTAAGGCCTCGTCCCGAGAAAGGGCTGAGTAGACCCGGTAGCCTTCCTTTTCAAGTTTTTGGGAGACGATATAATTTAAAACCTGGTTGTCATCGAAAAATAAAATATCCATAGTTGAGTTAGCCGTTGTTGGTTAAAGGTATGATAATTTCAAACCGTGAGCCTGTTTCTTCCTCCGGGCAGTAGTATTTGACCAAGAATTGGCCCCCGTATCTCCTTTCTACCGTGTTTTTGATCAGTTCCATGCCGAAGCCCCGCTGCTGGATGTTGTCGAGGTGGAGAAAACCTTTGCCTTTATCGGCAACCACTAAATGGAGCTGCCCTTTCACATTGTCCCATTGGGCATCAAATTGTATCCACTGCCGTTCATCGCCCTTATATGCATATTCAAAAGTATTGAGCGCTAGTTCGGTAACGGCAATACCCAGGTCCTTAATGACTTCAAAATAAATGGGAGGGGCTTTAGCGAGATTTATTGTACTTTCGATCTGGTCTTCCTCAAAGCCAAGGCTACCTTCGAGGAGCGCCTTCTTTAGTTTGGTGAAGTAGTCCTGAGGAGATAGAGAATTCCGCTCCTCTTTACCTGATTTTGCCTGCATATCCAGGAGGCTATGGACTACCAATACAGCTTGAATACGGCTTTGGGCTGCCTTTAGGGCATTTTGAGCTGAACCGGGATACTTCTCAGCCTGCCGGCCAATAGTAAGTGCCAGGGCATTGAGGTGATTCTTTACACGGTGGCTAACCTCGCGTTGCAGACGGCGGACATAGTCTTTTTCTCGGGCAAGTTTTTCGAAAGCCATGATGTTGGCATAGGCTACGGCAGCGTTCTCTCCAAGCGTCCGCAAAATCTTTAGATGTTCCTTTTTGAAGGCATTCTTTTTTTTCGATTGGACGGAGATGATCATATCCTTATGCCCAATTGGCATATAAATGATGGAAGCCGAATGTTCACCTTGCTTACTATCCAAAAGTTCATCAAAGTATTTGTGATAATTTTTCTTAAAGTCACCTTCAAAAATGGTTTGCTGTTCGGTAAAGGAAAGGATTGGCAAACGTTTTTTATCATCTATACCAAAGAAAACGGGGTTTTCAGGGGTGACGATTTCACCATTTCGTACTTCTTTTACGTAGACCTCCACACCTTGCTTCTGAGGGTTGAAGATGCCGATGAGGAACACATCCATGCCTTGGATGTAGCGCTTGGCGATCTCGAATGTCTTATCGACTGTTTCTTTCATGAAGGCGGACAAACTGCGTTTCTGGTGTACCTGCCCTAAAACCTTAGCATGCTCGTAGAGGAGGGTGAGTAGTTCGCGCCTCGATTTAATACGGTAATAAAATACGGCTATTATCAGAAGAATTAACAACAAAATTAGTGCTGCTGATTCAATTCGGTTAACTTTCCGTTCGTATATCTCAACTAGACTTCGGAGTTCTTCTGCCTTGTATTTAAGATTTTTTAATTCCTTTTCATTTTTTTCTACTTCGTACTGATTAATAACATTAACCGCTTGTGTCTTTTTTTGTGTAGCCTGGTTAAACCTTTCTTTGGAAAACGCCTTAGTAAGTTGCTCAAGATCTTTTTTTAGAAGTTCAGCATCCTTTTCTTTCAGGCTGTCATGGATGGCACGGGCATAAATTCTCAGTATTTCATCTACATGTAAGCCATACAATTCATCAATATTCCAGAGATCAATGATAACAAAGCATTCCGCAAGGGACGAGTCAAGCTGCCCCTGCTTCCAATAGAGCTCAGCGAGACGTACCTTGGCCATAAGCTCTTCACGCCGGGAATCTATTTCATTGGCTTTTTTTAGTGTTTTTATCAGAATCTGTTTTGTGGCTTCGAGCTGCTTTGCGAGATCCACCTTTTTCGGAGAACGGAGAATAATATCACTTTTGTAAATATTGACATATAGGAGGAAAATTTGGTATTCTTTATTTTCCTCAGGATACTTCAACAATTCGTATGCCCTTCTGCCTAGACTATCAGCTGCAGAATCCAGATTTGTTAAGTAGGAGTAAATACTATCTATAGTTATAGTTGTAGTATCTTCAAGTAGATAGCTTGCATAATTATAGTTTATTTTATTGACTGCAATATCCCTGTTTAACAAAAAACTCCTTTCACCATTGACTGCCGAATCCTGTGCTAGATTATTGAGCCGTTCTTCATTCTTCATTAAAGCATCACGATACAATTCCTGTGCTTTTTTAAAAAGGCCGAGTTCCAAATACAGTTCCCCCTGAAGGTTATACAAGCGACCAATATCAGGGTAATCATATTGATTCTTTTCTATGGCCATGAAAGCCGTATCTAACGTTTGGTAGGCATCAAGGATTTGACCAGAATAGAGCTGGGCTGCGGCGAGGTGATATAGTATCTTCAGGTAGATCTCCGAGGAAGAGGAATTATCACAATGGCTGCTCTTTTTAATGTTTAGTATTTTTTTTATCCCCAGCTCATATTCGCCTCTTCTAAAATATTCTTTCCAGATTTGATCTAAGGAAGAGTTAATTTTTTCTTTATCACAATCATTAGTTTTGGGAATCACCATGTATTGATGTTGAGGCTTAGCCATTTGGGGCTCCGAATTTAAGGTAGCCGTTAGGGTAACATTCTTTCCCCCATATTGATAGTAAAGAGATTTTGCTCCTACCCATCCGGGAATAGCAAAAAGGAGAAGTAGTAAAATGGAAGGAAGCCGGAAGGAAATACTCATGACGTCTAACATTATTATAGGACAGCAGCAGCAACACACGTGTTTATATTGTTTTTTTTTGAAAATAGCTGCTTTAAGCCAATAAAGATAACCTTTTCCGTGCCGTTAGACCTTTTTTTCCTTTTTCCTCCTATGGATTTCCTTTAAGCCCAAGGATTTTTCCTTTTGGCGATTTCAATCGCTAACAAACTGGGCAACAATACTGGACAATCTGATTCTCTTTGACTCCATTATTCATAGAGGTGGACAACCCTTTTAAATGTTCAAGGATTTGGGAAAGTGTAATTGGGCGCGCCTTATGTACGGCGGCCATCCTTTATGAAGTTGTGCTCAAGAGCGAAGACAACCTGCGGAAACTGGACGAGGCCCAGCGGCTGCTTTTCAACCGGCTGAAGGACTGGCGTAAGGAGCAGGCGGATAAGGAGGGCATCCCTGCTTACCTGGTGGCGACCCGTACCGCCAACTTTCTAGTTGGCGATAAGAGTGTGATGTAACTCAGGGATTGATAAATTCCCTTAAAGGCCTGGGGTTACTCCTAATTGGAGTACGGAAAGTAGATATTGAAAGCCACTTGTTTGCAATTGTTAATGCATTTGAATTTCTCCAAGCAGAAGCTTGAAGGTACGGCCTTCCGCAAGGGGCTGATCGGTGAGGATACCTTTATGCAATCGATGAGCAGCTCCTGGGGGCTGCTCCGCAAGCACGATACGCTGCAGCTTCGGCGTAGGTTGCTGGAGGAATTCAATGATAGCTGAATGGCCGGATAGCCGGATGGCTGAATGGTTGGTCAAGGATGCACCAGCTTGCCATCGCTCAAGCCAGCCATTTAACCATAAAGCCATTTAACCATTCAAAGTAGCTTCGGCGAAGAGCGGGGAGGGCTTTTTTGATATATTTTCCACGCTCCTCAATCATTTTAGCCTCCTATCCCCCCTAATTTCGAAACACTTTCTATCTTTAAGAGTGACATTTTTTCTGGAAACGTATTTCCTTTAACCCCATGCCAGACCTTAATGCTATCAGCCGGGATGTCCTGGAGGGCCTGATGCTCGATATCGAGGAAGAAAAGTGCGTGCTGCTGATCGGCCCGGAGGTCATACAGTCCGGTGGCCGGTCCCAGGCCCGTTTTGTGCACGAGCAGGCCATGGAACTGGAAGCCGGCCATATCGACTATTACTACCCCAATGACAGCCTTTTCCTTTTCAAGGACGATGCCGACAAAAACCGGGTGGCCCGCCGCGTGAAGCGCCTTTACCGGAGCATGGAGCCGCCCCTGGAAGTATATCAGAAAATACTGGAGCTTCCCATTCCCCTGGTGGTCTGCCTCAACCCCGATACTTTCCTGGCTGACGCCGCCCAGCAATTCGGCCTGGCGTACGATTTCAGCCACTTTCGCTTCACCGGGGAAGCGACAAAGGATGTTGAGGCGCCCACTGCGGGCCGCCCGCTGTTCTATAACCTCTGCGGCTGCCGCACGGAGGAAGAATCTCTGGTCCTGGATTATGAGGACTTGTTCAGGCTGCTGCGCGCCGTGCTGCCGGATGGCCTGCCCAATAAGGTCCGCATGAAGCTGCGGGAAGCCAGCTCCTTCCTGTTCCTGGGCTTCGACTTTGAGAAGTGGTACACCCAGTTGTTGCTGCAGCTGCTTACCGGCGACCGGAAAGGGAGGCCGAAATTTGCTTTCCGATCCAATATGCACGATGGCAACGCCAAAGATTTTCTGATCCACCAGTTCCAGATCCAGTTCCTGGGAGACGGGCAGCACTTTTTCGATAGCCTGCACCAGTTGCTGGCCGGGGAAGGCCTGCTGCGCCAGCTGTCGCCCCTGGGCGCCTCCCGGGCAGCCTCTCTGCCTCCAATCCGCCAACGGGTCGCCGAAGGAGCGGTGGATGAGGCGCTGGCTATGGCCGGCGCCCTGCCGATGAGCGGGGGGCAGCGCGATAAGCTGGTGCTGCTCCAAAACCGCTTCAACAACTGGAAAAGGGATCAACAGGCGGGCGTCTTCCTTCCGGGGCAGGCTGAGCCCATCCTGAACGGCATTACCAGGGATTTCCTCGGCTTTCTCAACGGCGAACTGGCATGAAGCAGAACCGATACCCCGGCGTCAAACCCTTCGAACGGGACGAAAAGGATATCTTCTTCGGCCGCCAGCAGGATATCAATAACCTCTATGAACTGATCCTGCTGGAAAAGCTCTCGGTGCTCTTCGGTAAGTCGGGCTACGGCAAGAGCTCCCTGCTCAACGCCGGCATCCTGCCGCGCTTTGAGGAGGCTCCCCGGGGCAGCAGCCAGTATTTTCTGCCCATCACCATCCGCTTTGGGGTGTACGTCAAGGGGCAGAACGATACCCCGCCTGTGGAGGTTGTCCGCCAGCGGCTGGCCGAAAAGCTGCCGGAAAACCCGGAGCATGTTTATCTGGATGCCCTTGCGGGGCCGCACTCTTTGTGGCGCCATTTCAAGAAGCGCCAATCGGCAGAGCAAGGCAATTTCCTGCTGGCCTTCGACCAGTTCGAGGAGTTCTTTACCTACCCTCTGGAGCAGCAGGAGGCTTTCCGGCTGCAACTGGCCGAACTGCTTTACACGGCTATTCCCCAAGCGGTGCGCGATTCGGCGGAAGATCTTCCAGATGAGGATTACCAGCGCCTGGTGCGGCGCTTGGATGTCAAAGCCGTGCTGGCGATCCGGTCCGACCGGCTGAGCCACCTAGACCAGCTCAAAGATGCCCTGCCGGCTATTCTCCACAAGCGCTATGAGCTCCGGCCATTGTCGCGGGCGCAGGCTGAAGAGGCTATTGTGCTGCCGGCTACCCTGCCGGAAAAAGATGGCTTACAGTTCTTCTCTCCGCCTTTTGCCTACCAGCCGGAGGCGCTGGGCGCCATCCTGGACAGCCTCTCAGGCAATGATACGGACGGCTCGGGTGGCATAGAGGCTTTTCAATTGCAGGTTATCTGCCAGTATGTGGAAAGGGCGGTGCGCGAAGGGCATGCCAAACACCAGGCCGAAGGCGGCCACCTGCAGGTGCGCCCCGAAGACCTTCCCAATTTGAGCAATATTTATGAGGAGTATTACCAGCAGCAATTGGCGCTGCTACCGGAACAAAAGCGGGAGGCGGCCCGGCTGGTCATCGAGGAAGGCCTGCTGCTGGCCGGCGAGGAAGGGGAAGATCCCCGGCGTATGAGCGTGGATGGCCGGGCGCTTATCGCTGCCTACAAAAACCATGGCGTGGATGAAGCTCTGCTCGATACCCTGGTTGACCGCTTCCTGTTGCGCCGGGAGCGCAACACTACCGGCGGATTCAGCTATGAGATCAGCCACGACACCCTGATGCGCCCCATCGCCCACGCCCGGCAGCAGCGCCGGGAACAGGAAAAACGCCTGGCAGAGGAAGCCGCCCGCCGGCAGCGGGAAATAGAGCTTCAGGAAGCCCAGCGGCAGGCAGAAAAAGAAAGAAAGCTGCGGGAACGTGCTCAGCAACGCACTCGCCTAGCCTTGATTATTTCCATCCTGGCGTTGCTGCTGGCGTTTTTTGCAGGGTGGCAGTATTGGCGGGCGCAAAATCAAAAGAAGGCTGCCGACGATGCTCGCAAAGATGCAGTACTTAAATCCAACCTGGCAATACAGAAGGAAGCTGAAGCACAGGATTCAGCTCGGGTGGCGAAGGAACAACGCCATCAGGCTGATTCTCTCGCCCTGGTAGCTTTTGATGAAAAAAATCGGGCTGAAAACGAACGTCAGCGGGCAGAAAACAATCTGGCACGATTGAACACTACCCGTTTAAAGGTCGTCGACGTCCTGATCGAACAAGCCAAAGCCCTGATCTTTGAATGTAAGCATGAAGAAGCCTTAGCCAAACTCCAGGAAGGCGCCAGCCTTGTGGGCCGATACCCTCCCCTCGGCCAGGCCCTGATGGAG
This sequence comes from Lewinellaceae bacterium, assembly GCA_020636215.1. Taxonomy (GTDB): domain Bacteria; phylum Bacteroidota; class Bacteroidia; order Chitinophagales; family Saprospiraceae; genus JACJYE01. The sequence goes on along the minus strand of JACJYG010000007.1, from coordinate 431,909 downwards.
CTGGCTTTCTTTTATGGCGAAGCGAGACAGGCAGGCAAGGCAAAGGATCTGGCAATTACAACAGCACGCCTGCTCGGCAAGCCGGCGAGAGGGTTTGAAGGGCTTCCGGATAAAAGGTTTGCCAATTATCAGGAGCTCGGTCGTTTCCGAACCGCCCTGCAATCCCTGGACAAGCCCCATTACAAATCTGCCTACCAGCGCTATTACCCAGCAATGATTGACGTTCAGGGCGGCAGCTTCACGATGGGGTGTGATACATTGAGAGAAAGGAATTGCGATAACGATGAATTGCCTCCTCATCCGGTAATCCTCTCCACTTTCCGGCTTGCTCAAACGGAGACTACCATCTGGCAATATAGCTTGTATTGTGCGGCTACTGGTGGGGATACTCTTCAACGGACTAAGGTTTCAACCTGGTCCTTGGACGGCAATACACCAATAATTATTGTCTCCTGGCACGATGCCGCCCGTTATGCGAACTGGGTAAGCCGTCAGATGGGGCAGGATACGGTGTACCAGTTTGTCCGGAAGATTGATGAAGATAATTGGGAAGTAAGAATACGCCAAAATATTAAGCAGGATACGGTGTACCAGTTTGTCCGGAAGATTGATGAAGGTAATTGGGAAGTAAGAATACGCCAAAATATTAAGAACGCTTTCCGCCTGCCAACCGAAGCGGAATGGGAATTTGCCGCCAGAGGAGGAATTCAGCGGGACACCTCCATTTATAGTGGTAGTAATGACATAAATGAAGTGGCCTGGTATTATAAAAACGCAGATCGGACAGTGCAGGTGGCAACCCTCAATCCGAATAAACTGGAGATATATGACATGAGCGGTAATGTCTGGGAATGGTGCCAGGACTGGTGGGCTTCCTATGAAGCAGAAAGCCAAACTGACCCTACAGGCCCGGATTCCGGCAATTATCGTGTGTTGCGTGGCGGGTCTTGGTCTGGCTACCCGGACTACGCGCGTTGCTCCAACCGCGACCGCAATAAACCGGACTACCGGAACTACGACGTTGGTTTTCGCTTAGCCAGGACCGGCGGCGAATAGCCGCCGTCTTCGTTCGCCGAAGCTTTATGCGAAGGCGAAAGCCTTTTCTCCGACCGCCATAGCTTTGCGAAGGCGGGTTACCTTTTTACATTTCCTTTTCAAGACGGATAAGAGCAAAAACAGGGGGAGCCGCCCACAAGGCGCTCTCCCTGTTCCTATATATTGGGAGGCGATAGCTCGATATATAATATACTTTGTAGGAAGCATATATGGTGAAAATGCCCCTCATTCTCAGAGGCGCTGTGCTACCCCGCAAAACGGTGGTTTTGGGACAAACCATTGCCATTTTGCGGGATGCCGTCCGCCGTCAGGTTTTGCGCCCGTAATCACAAAACCTGACGGGCGGGTCGGCATATATCTGTGGATATATCTGAAAAGCATGCGCTCTATGCCTGTTTTCAGGCCTCCAGCTTCTATTCCAATCGGTTTTTAAACCTCCTCATTCCCTCATTCCTCGCCCTTTTCTTCTTATACCGCATCGTCATGGAAATATCTGCATGGTTCGCCTGGTCCTGCACGCTGGAGGGGTCTACCTCGTAGAGGGCCTGAGTGATGCCGGTGTCTTTCCAGCTGTACCAGCTCAAGCCGGTGATGTCGCCCAGGGCGCCGGATTTTTTGAGCTGGGCCAGGATGCGGTGTTGTTTTGAGTTCATCGTGCTCGCGCCGCAGGGTTTGGATGGGTGAGGCCTGAGCCCCTCTCCGAAGATAAAATAGTGGCCGGGGTACTGGGACCAGAAAGGCTCCCGAAAGTAATGGAGAAAAGCGTCAGGGATGGTACACACCTTTTCGCGCCAGGTCTTTTCTATTTCAGCGGAAACGACGACGACGCCCTCCGCCGGGTCCACATCCCGGAACCGTAGCCCCCGCATCTCGCTGGGCCGCACAAAACAGGCGTACTGAAGCAGCATGCCATAGAACAGGACGGGGTACTCCCGCCGGATGGCGGCAGCCACTACCCTACCCTCTTCTTCTGTAAACGGCCGGCGGCGTTTGGCTTCCTGCTTCCGCTTGCTTATCCCTTCAAACGGATTGGCATCTACATAACCCCGCTGCACAAGCTCCCGGAAAACCGTCCCCATGAACCGCCGCGTATTGTTGTAGGCTGTGTTCCCAAGTTTGCGGACCATCAGGCAATGATCCATATACTCCATGGCCTGCGCCGTGGTGAAATCGCCTACCGGCACGGATAACCAGCTGCGGGAACGAAGAAAATCGATGAAAAGGTTGCAGACAGAACGGTATGTCTTGACCGTCCCCTTGCGGCTGGACAGCATTTTCAGACTCCGGACAAATTCAATGGCCTCCTGAAGAGGCGTTTCCTGCTTCTTATCCCGCTGCTGAGGCACAGCCGCCAGTTCCAAGCCCGGGACTTTGGACTCGTCAAAGTCTGCAAAGGCGTAACCCTGGCTCAACCACCAGAACATTTTTTTGCGGATCACCTCTCCCCTTGCCGCCCGTTCCACCAGGTTAGGGATCCGGTTGAGGTCAAAAGTCGGGCGTTCCCGCACCAGCGAGCCTGTGGCGGAATCTTTGACATAAACAGCGATGTACCAGCGTGATTTCCCGCGCACTAGCCTTGGCGGGAGGAAGGTGGGAGAAAAATTTTTTTTTGCCATATCCAAATTTTCCCTGTCTGGACAGTTGGTCAAAACTGTGCCAGCCAGGGAAAAGGACATGGCTTAAGTCATTAAAAATCAAGGCTTTACGCCCATGTTGTGGAGACGGCGAGAGTCGAACTCGCGTCCAGCGAAAGCACTAATAAGCCTTCTACATGCTTAGTTTCCAGTTGAATTGTCGGGGATGAGATAGGATTGGAAACCCTCCCAATTCATCCCTTATCCTCTTAAGCTTCGCTTCGGAGGCGAGGAAAACCCCAAAGCTAGCCTGAAAGTGGTTGATGTGCGGCACACTGTGTATCAGGCGTCAAGCGCACGGCACAAAGGCTTTCTAATTCCTAGAATTAGGCAGCCATGGCATACTGAGTATTGCCATTTGAGATTGGTTAATAGCCAGTTGTTGACGGAGGTGAGCTATTGTACTCCGGCATGCTTACTTACCAGTTAACTCCCCTGTCGATTCCATTACGTCCCCATTTGTCCGCCGTGGCATTACGCGAAGGCGGGTTCTGCCCGCTCCTGAAAGAGCAAAGCAGGGCTTTTTCCGCCATTGCCCGATAAGGCATAGGCGGTAGAATCTCGGAAAAAGCTAATTGGACATTAGCTTTCAAAGAACTTTCAATCGTTTAACACGAGAAGGCCCGCCAAAAGTTCAAATGGCCGGCGCTTTTCGATCGGCAAAGCTAAGGGTATTCTCGTTCTAAAAAAAGCCCGGCGGCAGCCAATTCACAAAATCTCGAAAATCCAGCTAGAAATGCTATTTTTGCCCCGCAATACAAACCCCGCAAAAACCACAAAAACTTCATCGCTATGGAAGCGAAACTGACTGCCATCGGGATCTTCGCCCCGGAAAAAGTGATCGATAACCACTACTTCGAAAAAATTGTAGATACCAACGACGAATGGATTCGCAGCCGTACCGGTATCATTACCCGTCATTACGCCGGCGAAGACGAGTTTACCAGCGACCTGGCGCAAAAAGCCATAGAAAATATGGCGGCTGAATATCACCTCCAACTCGATGATGTGGACTTCATCCTGGTTGCTACCGTAACCCATGACCAGATCATGCCCAGCATGGCTTGCCAGTTGCAATACCGCCTCAATATGCCCAAGGCCGCCGCCCTCGATATTTCAGCCGCCTGCGGCGGCTTCGCCTACGGCCTGGTTCTGGCGAAAGGCCTCATCAACTCCGGAATGTACCGCAAAATCCTGGTCGTTGGCGCCGAAACCCTTTCCAAAGTAACGGACTTCACCGACCGAACTTCCTGCATCCTCTTTGGCGACGGCGCTGGTGTTGTGCTCATCGAGGCAGCCGAAAAGGGCAATATCGGCGCCAGCGTCGCCGGCGCTGACGGCAGCGGTGGGCAAGACCTTTATCTCTCCACCCAAAACACCTGGATTAATGGGGAAGAGATCAAAGCCAATAATAAGATTGTGCAGAATGGCCGGAAAGTTTTCAAATGGGCCGTCTCTCAAATGGCCCTGCAATTCAATATACTACTGGAAAAAGAAGGACTGAGCGTTGAGGACATCGATTGGTTCGTTCCCCACAGCGCCAACATGCGCATCATTGAAGCCATCTGCAAACAAGTTGGGCTACCCATTGAAAAAACGCTGGAAAGCCTCAGCACCTATGGTAATACCTCTTCCGCTTCCATCCCCCTGGCCCTATACGAAGGCCTGCGCGCCGGGAAAGTAAAAAAGGGGGATAGAGTCATGATGCTTGGCTTCGGTGGTGGCCTGACTTACGCCGGGGCTATCGTGCAATGGGCCTAGGTTCCGTATGTCAGTAGATCATTACGCCAGTGTGCCGCCATTTCATCCACACATTACACACTCAGGCGCATTCAAAACTTCAATGATAAACCCAATAAGGCATACATAAGCCCCTTGGAATCCTCCCGATCTTGTCTATTTTTGTGCGGATTTAGCCTCGGCAGGCTTAGAAGCTGTTTGAATTTGGTTTTTAGAATTTATTATAGGCTATTTTTTCGTCAATCAAGGCTCTTTTTGAGCCTCGTACCCATAGGTACGGGGCGAAAAAAAGCCGCAGAGTGGCGGAAAAAGAGGCATAATAAAACTGAAGGACTAAATTCAAACAGCTTCTTAGAGCCGGTAAAAGTTTGGAGGGTGAAGAGGGTTTAGGGTGTTGAGCGAAAAAACGCAACCGCCTAAACAACCTCAACCCTCTCAACCTAACTCCAAAATGATCCCTGCCACCTAACCAAAAACATAAACCCATGAAGATAGGCCTTATCCGGGAAGGCAAGGTGCCTCCCGATTCCCGCGTTCCACTTGCTCCGGACCAATGCGTGTACATAACTCAGCACTTTCCTGTCGGAATTGTGGTAGAGCCCTCTCCCGTACGCTGTTTCCCCGATGAAGCCTACTGGCAAAAAGGGATCCCTCTGGAGGAGGACCTTTCAGGCTGCGACATAATGATGGGTGTCAAGGAGGTGCCCATAGGGCTCCTGATTCCAAACAAAACATACTTATTCTTTTCCCATACCATTAAAAAGCAGGCCTACAATCGAAATATGCTGCGCGCCATTTTAGAGAAAAACATTAGAATGGTGGACTATGAGGTGCTCACCGATGACCAGGGCAGGCGGCTAATCGCCTTCGGAAAATTCGCCGGTATGGTCGGCGCTCACAACGCTATTTTTGCCTATGGAGCACGTACCGGGCTGTATCAACTGGATCGGATGAAGGATTTCCTGGATTATGCCGCTGCAAAAAAAGCATACCAAGGCTTGAACCTCCCTCCCATGAAGATCGTGCTGACCGGCACCGGCCGGGTGGCCTCCGGCGCAGCTCTGGTCCTGCAGGATATGGGAATACAGCAAGTGAGCCCGGCTGAATTCCTTCACCGGAATTACGAAGAGCCCGTTTTCACCCAATTGGGAAGCAGTGATTACGTAGCTCCACAAAATGGCGCCCCCTACAATCGGCAGGATTTTCACCAACACCCCGAAAACTACCGCAGCATCTTCCAGCCTTACTACCAGGCCGCCGATGTGTTCATTCATGGCATCTTCTGGGACAATCGGGCGCCGGCTTTCTTCTCCAAAGAAGAGATGCGGCGCAAGGACTTCCGCATTCAGGTTATCGCCGATGTCACCTGCGATATTGCGCCGGTTTCGTCTATCCCTTCCACCCTTCGGGCGTCTTCCATCGCACAGCCGGTTTATGGGTATGACCCAATAACAGAAAAAGAAACGGAGCCTTATCAGCCCAACGCCATCGACATAATGGCCATCGATAACCTGCCCAGCGAACTGCCGCGCGATGCGTCCCGCGAATTTGGCAGCCAGTTTATCCGCCATATCCTACCTGAACTGCTGAAAGAAAACAGCCCGATGATCGAACGGGCAACGATTTCGGAAAACGGAGAACTGGGGCCACACTTCAGATACCTGGAAGAATATGTGCGGGGGGAATGATGTCGGAAAGCCGTAAGGTCGAGAGGTCGAGAGGTCAAGAGGTCGGGAGGTCGGGAGGTCGGGAGGTCTGAAGGTCGGGAGGTCGAGAGGTCGGGAGGTCGGGAGGTCGAGATCGGAAGCCCAGTGCAGACACACCAGACAAACCAGACACACAAGACATACCAGACACACAAGACACACAAGACACACAAGACACACCAGACATACCAGACACACAAGACATACCAGACACACCAGACAAACAAGACCCATTCACCTACGACATCCTGACGTGCCGACGTGCCGACATACCTACGCGCTCTCCAGGAATGCCACCACATTCCGCCTGATCCTTTCCTCAATCCCCCCGGTTTCCGCCCGTTCGAAACCCTGGCCGGTGATCTTTTCGTAAAGCTCGATATAGCGTTCGGATATCTGCTCCACAAAGGCATCCAACATCACGGGCATGAGTTGGCCTTCCAGGCCCTGGAAGCCGTGATCCATCAGCCATTCGCGCACGAACTCTTTACTTAGTTGTTTCTGGTGTTCGCCTCGGGCCTGCCGCTCTTCATAGCCATCTTTATAAAAATAGCGGGAGCTGTCAGGAGTATGGATCTCGTCGATGACGTATATCTGGCCGTCTTTTTTACCAAACTCGTATTTGGTATCCACCAGGATGAGCCCCTGGGCGGCGGCCATCTCTGTGCCACGGCGGAAGAGCGCCCGGGTGTATTTTTCCAGCAACAGATAATCTTCTTCCCCCACAAAACCCTGGGCAATGATCTCTTCTCTGGAGATGTCTTCATCGTGGCCTTCTTCGGCTTTGGTGGCCGGGGTGATAATAGGTTCGGGAAATGGGTCGTTTTCCTTCATCCCTTCGGGCATAGGCGCCCCGCTGATCAATCGCTTTCCGGCCTTATACTCCCGCCAGGCATGCCCCGCCAGGTATCCGCGAATGACCATCTCCACCCGGAACGGCTCACAGGCATGGCCGACCGCCACGTTGGGGTCGGGTGTAGCGATCAGCCAGTTGGGCGCGATATCCCGGGTGGCGTTCAGGAAGTAGGCCGCAATCTGATTGAGCACCTGGCCTTTGAAGGGAATGGGGCGCGGCAATACGTGGTCGAAAGCGGAAATGCGGTCGGAAGCCACCATGACGAGTTGGTTACCAATAGTATAAACATCCCGCACTTTTCCCCGGTAGAACTTCGTCTGGCCCGGGAAGTGGAAGCGCGTTTCCATGATAGCGTTCGGTGGTGTAGGCATGTTTGCTGGGTTATTGCTTGAGGTTATATAGTCTTGTAGGTCTTGTAGGTCTTGTACGTCTTGTAGGTCTTGTACGTCTTGTAGGTCTTGTACGTCTTGTAGGTCTTGTACGTCTTGTAGGTCTGCTGCAAAAGTAATCATTCAACCCAAATTTGTCCTCGATGCTTCCGTTAAGGCCCACAATTAATTCTTACCTTCGAATCAAGATGGCCGAAATGCAAGGCCCCTTGCTTATTTCCCCAACTGCATAGAATTGGTAAAAAAAACGATACATTATCTTTGCCATGCTGAAATTTACCGCCTAAATCAGATTAGAATGAAAAGAATTTTCCTCCTTCTGCTCCTGAGCCAGATACTACTTTGGGAGCTCCCCGCTCAGAATATCTATCCGGCCAGCGCAGCCCAAATGCAATTCCTCGGAAAAAGCCGAAGCCTGCGCGAGATAGAGGCCAGCCGAACCCTCGACCGCACGCGTACGGCCAAGTCCAAACTCCGCCGCGAAGTTCCCAAAGAGATCCCCAATTTTACCGGCTTCGTTCGAATGCCCACGCCTTTCGCCGATGTGGCCCTGCCCAAGAATGGCGACCCGCTGGCCGCCGCATCCAACGCTAACCGCCTCCCGGGCCTGGATATTGAACCCCAACTCGTTATCGAAGGGATCGACCGGCCAACTTCTGGCGGTGTTTCACCACCCGACCCGGTGGGAGATGTCAGCCCGGATTTTTTTATCCAAATGGCCAACGCCACCGGTGGCTCCTACCTGCAGGTATTCAATATGGAGGGTGTCAATGTGTTCACCCTTACTTCTTTGAACTTCCTCTGGTCCGAATTCAACGCCACCGGCCTGGGTGACCCGATTATTCTATATGACCAGGCCGCCGGCCAGTGGCTCATCACCGAATTTCAGGATTTTGGCGGCAATGCCTTGTTGCTGGCAGTCTCTGAAAACAGCGACCCAACGGGCAGTTGGTATGTCTACCGCGTGCAGACCCCAAGTTTCCCGGACTACCCTAAATACAGCATTTGGCCCAATGCCTACCTGGTGACCACCAACGAAAGTAGCGATAACAACATTCCCATCTATGCGCTCGACCGGCAAGCCATGCTCAGTGGAGCGGCAAATGCAGGTATCCAACGCCTTGGCATTCCCAAGTTCAATGCCTCCAATGCCTGGCAAACGGCCCAGCCCGTCGACTGGGACGGCTTCAATGCCCCGCCTGACGGCACTCCGGGTTATATCGTGCGCATGTACGACGATGCCTGGCAGGGTGGCCAGGACAAAGTGGAATTATGGGAAGTACATATCGATTGGGAAGACGAAAACAACTCCTTTATTTCCGGGCCAACTGACATTATTTCCGCACCTTTTGAATCCGATCTCTGTACCGGTTCTTTCTTCGATTGCATCCCCCAACCGAATGGCTCCAGAGTGGACGCCCTGCAGCAGATCATTCTGCACCGGGTGCCCTACCTTAATTTCGGGAGCTATGAATCCATGTTGATGCATTTTGCCGTGGATGTGGATGGCAACGACCGGGCCGGCCTGCGCTGGATGGAACTGCGGAAAAGCGGTAGCAATCCCTGGTCCCTCTATCAGGAAGGCACCTATGCCCCCGACGACGGCCACAGCCGATTTGCCGGCGGCATCTCAATGGATTACAACGGGAACATCCTGATGGCTTACACCACCGGAGGCCCCAACAAGCCTCTCGCTCTACGCTTCACCGGCCGACTGGCCAATGACCCGCTGGGGGAAATGACCATCAATGAATACGAATTCGCCCAAGGGCTCAGCTCCCAGAATGGCTCGCGCTGGGGCGATTACGCCGCTATGTCCGTCAACCCATCCAATGGGACTGACTTCTGGTTTACGGGGGAATACATGGGTAACGGCGGCGCCTGGCGCACCAAGATCATGATGGCGCGCATCCGCCGCGACACCAATGATGTAGGGCCACAGGCTTTAATACACCCCCAAAGCTCCGGCTATCTGACCGACGCTGAACCCATACAGGTTGCCGTACGTAACTATGGTTACGACCCACAGTACGATATCGGCATCAGCTATAGCCTCAATGGCGGGCCCGTAATCAATGAGGTGATCACCGACACCATACCAGCCGATAGTGTTTACCTCCATACTTTCGCCACTACGGAAGACCTCTCCGCTATCGGCGCTTATGATTTTGTAATCTTCACTACCCTGCCTTCGGATACCGCTTACTTCAACGATACCCTTCGCACCCGCGTCCTGCAACTTACCCGCAATGATGCTGCCCTGGTGGGTTTTGAAGGAGTGGAAACAGCCATTTGTGATTCCATAGCTACGGTAGGTATTGTTTTCAAAAATGCAGGCGTAGATACGCTCACCAGCGCCACTATTACACATCAACTCAATAGCGAACCGGCAATCGAGATCAACTGGACGGGCAACCTGGCGCCCGGACAGCAGGAAGTAGTCATCGTTACCCTGGGGCCACTTAGTGAAGGAGATCAAATCTTCGCTGCTTCCGTCAGCCTGCCCAATGGCGTACCGGACGAGGATATGGCTAACAATAGCCGGGAAACCAACTTCACCGTCATCCTCGGTGGCGGAGAGGTAACCCTGCGCCTGCGCACCGACTCCTATCCGGAAGAAACCAGCTGGGAGCTCAAAGATGGTGCGGGCAATGTCCTATACTCCGGTGGCCCCTATGACCAGGAAACCACTCTTTTTGAGGAATCCTGGTGCCTGGCCGATACCTGCTATACCTTTACGCTCCTGGACAGCTACGGCGACGGCCTCATCGGCCCGCCACCCGGTGATGTTCAGATCATCAATAAAGACGGCATCATCGTGGCCGACCTGGATCAGATCAACTTTGGGTCGTCGATCGACCTTGATTTCTGCGCCACCTTCATCTGTATGCTGGGTATTAATGCCGATATCCGCAATGAATCCGCCCCCGGCGCCAATGATGGGCGAATTATCCTGTCCATCGACAATGGTGTTCCAACCTACCAGTATAGCCTTAACGGAGGAAACTTCCAGTCTTCCCCCGTTTTTGCCAGCCTGCCTGCCGGAACGTACAATGTAAGTGTTAAAGATGGCCGCAATTGTACGGCAGATACAACTTTCACCATCGGCACCTGCACGCTGGAAGTTTCCGCCGAAGTAAGCAATGCAACCGGCGAAAGCGAAGCCGATGGCGTCATCTCCGTTACGGCCTCCGGCGGCGAGGGCCCCTTCACCTTTACCCTTGACGGGCAGATGACACAAGACTCGGGAACTTTCGCAGGCTTGCTGCCGGGCAGCTACACGGTTACCGTCAGAGACGAGTCTTCTGGTTGCGAAACTGACCTCGATGTAGTAGTAGATATCACGGTAGACACGGACGAGCCCATTTTCTTCGGCCAGCAGGTTAAACTCTTCCCCAACCCAACGGAAGGTTTCGTCCGGGTAGAGATCAGAGGCTTAAAGAATATCAACTTCCTCCCGCTGAAGATCTATGACGCCAGCGGCCAGATAGTGCGCCACGCCCGATTGGTTACCTATAGCGGCCTGGCGCAGGGCATTATCTCGCTATATGGCCTGCCCGCCGGAACGTATTACCTCCGCTTCGCCAACGAACAGTTGCCAACGCTGTACCCGGTCGTTAAAGAAGGTAAGGATTAAAACAGGAATAATCCCTGAAAAGAAAAAGGGCCGCCCAAAACACTGGGACGGCCCTTTTTTTTCTAACAAATCTCAAATTTGGTGGTTTTATATGCCCGTGGCGGCTTCGCTAAGCCCTAACCAGGAACCTGAAACCTGCCCGTCCTCTCCGGCGCCTGTCGGGATCAGCCAGGTAAAAAACCTGTAACCCGTCCGTCCGTCTAGTCAGCCGGATAAATCTCTCCGAGCCTGTAACCTGTAACCCTGTAACCTCCTTAGAGCCTGCCAACTGCGTTTACCGCAGCACCACCAGCTTCTCTGTAAACTGGCCCTGCTCCGTTTGTACATTCACGAAATAGGTTCCCGCCGGTAATTGCACCGTGTTTAGCTCCAAGGGCGTAGTGGCATCGGCAAATCGGCGCTGCAGCACCTCTTGTCCCTGTAAATTGAGCAGGCGAACCGAAACTGCCCCGCTAACGGGTTGCCGGAAGCTGATCTGCACGGCTTCCCGGCTAGGATTGGGGGCCAGAGTGATGGCATTGGCGGCCACCAGGTCTTTTACAGCCACTACTGCATTTTCATCGATATCGATATTGAACACCTGGGTAGGCAGCCATCCGCCCTCATTGTCTTCTACGATGAAGGTGAAACTATCGGTTTGGGTATCGCTGCCGTCGTGTACGTACACCAGGTTGAAGGCATTGATGGTGGACTGAGAGAATTGTGACCCAACGCCCAACTCCTCACTAAGGCTCCAGCGGTACAACTGGCCGTGGGCGGGCGGCGTGACGATAGTGTAAGTCAGCTGCGAAGCCGTAGCTACATCATCCTGATATTCAAGCAGTTCCTTGGTAATGGTATTGCCTTGGCCCGGCGGAACCGCCAGGGTTTCGTTGGTGATCAATACAGGAGGCGCCGCTCCTGCGATAGCAGCACAGAATTCCAGGCTCCAGCTCTTGATGGACCCGCCGCCGCCGAAACCGCTGTTCACTACCTGCACTTTTAGTTGCCATTCTCCGGCAGTATTTTCACCATCAAAAGCCGAGAGTGGCTGGTCCGGCCTAACGGGCTGATTGTTGGTCGGAGGGCAGATAATATCAGTGGGCGCTTCGTCGTCGAAACCCACCCGGATCAGGTCGGTATTCAGGCAATCCAGGTTCCACAGCCGCACTTCGGTGCCGGCCGGGCTAACCAGAAATATCCTTAGGCTGTTGATCGGCTGGAAAGTCACCTCCACATCCTTGAGGTTCACATCACTGATAATACCGTCCGTAGGTACAATGATCTTGGATATTTTGGTGTTGGGGTTGTTCGACAAGTTGATCGGCAGGTCATTGGCGCTGGTGCTACCACAATCGACTGCCGTGGTGCGAAAACTGAAAGGGGGTAGCCATTCGCCCGTTTTGCAATCGTTGATCGGGCGGACGCGCCAGAAGTAGAGCTGGTTTTCGTCAAAAAGGATAGAAGGGGTATAGTTCACCTCTGTCAGGCCTTCGGCGCTGTCGACGGTAGTCGCTCCAAAGGCAAGGCTGGTTGCCAGCTCAAAGTCATAAGCATTGGCATTTGGAATAGCCGTCCAGGCAAAATCCGTTGAAAAAATGATGCCAGAGGCGCCATCAATAGGGCTTTCCAACGCCAGGCCGGAAAAGTCACTCGATAAAACTATAAGATAAAGCTCCCGTAGCTTCGGCGCCAGGCCAGGGCCTTCCGCTTGCACCTGCAACAATAAGGTATCGCTGACCATGATGTCGCCAAAGTCTATGGTCAATGTTGTGCTTTCGCCCGGCGTCAGTTGATCTTGCCCAAAGGCGTAAGTGACGCCAGCCGGCAGGTTTTCGATCAGGCTCAGCGTAAGCGTACTGTCATAACCAAGCAGAGAATCGGTCAGGATATCAACCGTCAGCGCCGTCCCAGGAATGCAATACAAGGGAATGGAAGACGGAGTAACTTCCAGCGTGAACCCTGGCTCGGTAGCCGGCACGATGGAGAAATCCGCATTGGAAATATCAAAGAAAATATTGTTGGCCGCCTCTACCCTGACACGGGCGTCGGCCGAAACAGCATTCGGAACACTTACGAAGGCGGAGCCGTCATTGGGTGTGCTGGCCGCCAGGGTGTAAGGATAGGTAAAGCCGCCGTCGACAGAAAGTTTGATGTTGACATAGTTGCACTTCACCCGGCCATTGGTCGTGTTGGCCACATCCCAGGTAACTTCCTGGTAGTCCCCCACTTTCCAGATAACGGTGTTGTCATTGGGCGCCGTAACGAGGAAGGGGCCAGCCGTTTGGTCCGCTTTGAATTGCACCTGAGACCAGGCTACTCCGCCGGCCTCGGGATTATTGTCGCGCACTGTGCAACGGAAAGTGAGGTTGCGGTTATAAGTGGGCAACACTTCGTTGTTATTGGAAGTGTTGTTAATAATTTTGGACAAGCTGGGGAATACCCGCGTCGGGCTGCTGGCTGGTGGTATCGAGCGGAAGATAGGGGCATCCAGGAAAGGATTGCCAATCGATACGGTCGGGCCAATATCGAATTCTTCCCAACAATAAGTAATCGCTTCCCCGTCTGGATCTGTTCCTTCGCCCGTGAGTTGAAAGGGCGTCCGGATCGGGATGAAGAAACCATTGGTATAAGGCAGGCTGACAGAAGGGTTGGAATTATTAGTGGGGATAGACACCGCGCAGGTGCTGCCCAGCCCTTGCTGCGTGTAGGTTCTGATCTGTTCCAAACTGATGGTGTGATAGTAGCCATCAGAATCCATAGCAATATTTTGGTCGCCGCAAGAGCCAGCGTAGGACATAATGGTGCTGCCGCTTCCAGGCTCATAGCCAGTTTCAACCGTTACTGCGCCTGCGCTTGGAGGGCAATTATTAAAGGTATGTGAGGCGCTTAACTGATGGCCGACCTCATGGCATACCAGCCCTACGGCAAATTGGCTGGTGCTGTAAAAACTAATGTGGCAGGAAATACCAAACCCTTTGAACTGGTCGTTGCCAACACTATTGTTACAAGCCCGGCCACCGCCAATGCCCACTACACCGGAACCACAGCCGGCGATAAAGGAGTGGCCGATATCATAGTTATCAACACCAATATTGGTATTGAGGATCTCTGGGGTTTGAGCATAGGAATCCGCCACAGAGGAGCCGTCGGTATACGGGTCGGTATCGGGATCGAGAAAAATGGCGGCGTCGGTATTGGCCGCTATTTCCAGGCGCACCGCCACCTCGCGCATCATGACTTCATTGGCGAAGTTGATCACCTGGGTCATTTTCGCCAGTACTTGGGCTTTGGTGGTGGCATTATGGAAGACTGCATATTCCCCCGAGCACGCCAGGCCGATGGTGAATTTCTTCAGATCAATCAATTGTATATCGCGGTTGCTAACTGCTGTGAAATGCTCCTGATCATCCGACTGGCCGGGCACAAAGCCGCATTCCAATTGTATTCCGCTTGGGATCTGAACATCTTTCACAAAATAGGCGGCATAATATTCTGTTTGCTGCGGTGCATAAGGTTCGATCATCATCCTTCCTTGAGGCAGGCTAATGATGGCGTGGAATCCAAGCGGGCCTACATCGAGGCGGGTAGTAATGGCAGGGTTGTCGATGCTTCGGCCCTGGTAAGTTTTTATTTCGGGATAACGGGCCGCCAGCGCAGGCGCCAGCACCGGAGACTCCACAATTTGGAAAGCCTCCATCCGCCCGTCCGGAAGCGGCAGGCTTAAGGTTGGCCTTGGCTGGCCATCCGGAGCAAACTCCATAGGAGCTGCCAGCAGGGCCAGTTTCAAGGCTTCGTAATCCAGCGTCAGCGCCCGGTACTGCTGTACCAACGCCATGCTTTCCGACGGCTCTGGCTGCGTTTGCCGGTTGGCTACATCTGTCCAGAAATTCTCCTGGCTTTGGAGGTTTTGAAAAGTTAATAAGCCAATAGAAAGAGTCAGTAGAAATTTCATATTTCAATAGATTAAATTAGGCGGCAACAGTTTGTCTGATTAAAAATACAAAGTTAAATGTGTGGCCCTATTTTCGGTTAAAGCAGACGTCAGTTTTTGTCGGCTAAAAGTAATTGTTGATAGATAACCGCTAATTAATAGGGATTTCTCATCGCTGGGTGCCATAATTTGGCAAAGCTGCTGTATTTTGGGGGACTTAGTAAAAAAATCATCTTAGTGCTCATGAAAAGGACCATTTTTTACACTTTTACACTCCTGATCCTGACCGTTGGCCTTGTTGTACTGTTGCGCCAATATTCAGGCCCGGCCACCTCTGCAGAATCTTCTGAAAAACAAGGCATCGAGGAGGCCCTGAAACACCAATTTGAGATCACCAAAGATCCTGCTCTGGGCTATCCGCCCACCGAACGGCTGATAAAGGCCATCGAGGAAACGCGCCGCCGTCAGGCCATCTTTGCCACCCGAAGCCCTGAAGGCATCCTCGACGCCCGTTGGCGCGAACGCGGGCCCGACAACATCGGCGGCCGCACCCGCGTCATCCTCGTGGATAAAAACGACCCCAGCCGAAAAACCGTCTGGGCCGGCGGCGTCTCCGGCGGCCTGTGGAAAACCACCGATATTACGGCCAACCCACCCCAATGGGTACAAGCCAATGATTACCTCGACAACTTGTCCATCGGTGCTCTGGCGCAGGACCCCAACAACCCACAGATCATGTATATGGGCACCGGCGAAGTCTATACCGGTATTTCCGGCCTGGCTTTATTCAAGTCGGAAAACGGTGGCAAAGACTGGACTGTCCTGCCTTCCACTCTCTCGGATCTCAATTTTCGCTATACCCAGGATCTCTTCGTGCACCCGCAAACCGGGGACGTCTACGCCGCGATCTCTAATGGGATCTGGCGGAGCCAGGACGGGGGGCTCAACTGGCAGAAAGTGCTCGGCTCCGGCCTGGGCGCTTCCGGTGACTTCATGAACGACATTGCTTACCACCGGGCGTCCAATACGCTTTTCGCTTCCAACCGAACGGCCGTCTACAAGTCCACTACCGGCAACCCCAACGACTGGCAGAACATCACTGTAGGTAACGGATTTATGTCGGGCGTCAACCGGGTGGAAATTTCGGTGAGCCAGGGCAGTCCGTACTACGTTTATGCGATTGGCAACGACGGGGGGGCGGGCACGGGCCTGTACACCCTGGCCAATGGCGAAGGTAACTGGGTGGGGCGCGCTGCCCCGACAAACGACAATGGCGAAAACTATGCCCGCGACCAGGGTTGGTACGACCTGGAAGTAACCGCTGACCCATTTAACCCTCAGCACATTATTATCGGGGGTATCGACCTGTATGCAACGGATAATGGCGGCATCACCTGGCAGCGCATCTCCAACTGGGCCGGTGGCGCCCCGCAGTACGTTCATGCCGACCAGCACGTGATCGTTTTTGATGAGGAATTGCCCGGCGTAGTATACTTCGGCAATGACGGTGGTATCTTCCGCGGCATCAACGGCGGCCTGACGGCCAATCAGCGCAATAAAGGTTATAATGTTACCCAGTTTTATGCCTGCGCCATACATCCCGAAGCATTTAAGGATTATTTCCTGGGAGGTACTCAGGATAATGGTTCCCTACAGCTCAACGATTATGGAATCGACGACGCCCGCTCCGTTTTGGGCGGTGATGGATTCTACACCCATATCGACCAGAACGAGCCTGATTTTCAGATGGTATCCTTATATTATGGAAATTATGCCGCCTCCTATGACGGCGGCGCTTCCTTTGGCGCCGGCGTGGAAGTTGGTGGCGGCTTTGTCAATCCCTCTGATTTTGACGATGAGGCCAATATCCTCTACGCCCAAACCAACAATAACGACCTCATGCGTTGGAAGCGGGACGGGGGGCAGTTGGATGAGATTGATATTGTAGGTTATGATATAAATACAAGCCATGTTTTTGCCGACCCTACGGTGCCCAACCGCATCTATGTAGGTTCGTATAATGGCGTACTCCTAAGGTTGGATAATGCCAACCAGGGCACAACCCTGACGCCGACAGTGATCAACCCTCCGGGTGGCGGAGCCATATCCAGCGTGGATGTAGACCTTGGCAATTCCGATCATTTGCTGATGACCGTGTCCAATTACGGGATTGTTAGCGTTTATGAAAGCACCAATGGCGGCCAAACCTGGATAAACGTAGAAGGTAACCTGCCCGATATGCCCGTTTACTGGGGTATGTTCAACCCCAACGATACCAAACAAGCGATCATCGCTACCGAGCTCGGCGTTTGGGCGACAGAGCAGCTCAGCGGCCCGCAGACCAATTGGTCGCCGCCAGCCCCGGGCAAAGGCTCCCCGCTGACCCGATTCACCATGCTGCAACGCAGGGAATCTGACAAAGTGGTGCTGGCTTCTTCCTACGGCCGGGGCCTGTGGACAAGTGACCTCTTCGCCCAGCCTACTCCTGTGCTTACGGTAGACGGGGTACACTACACCAACTCGCCCCTGCAATTCGTCGGAGAACGCTCCCTGCAGGCGGAGAGCTTCAATTGGTCCTTTGGCGATGGCGCCACCTCAACCGACCCCAATCCCACACACGAATACAGCAATATTGGCACTTTCCCAATCAGCATGACTATCAACGGGAATCTGACAAAGGAAACTTCGGTGAAAATATTGCCCCGCCGGGGCCTGCCCTACACCTTGGAGGGGGAGCAATATAGCGGCGGCTTCGAGCAATTTCCGGAACAGTATGGCGTGTACACCATCAGTGGATCGTCCTTCGAACTGGGCAAATCTACCATCACTGGCAAAGATGGCACGCACAGCGGCGCCAATGCCTTTGTGATCGGGCTGACCGAACAGTATTACCAGCCCAATACGGAAACGATGCTCTATTTGCCCAATTTTGATTTCTCCAGCCCCGGCATCTATGAGTTCAGCTTCTGGGCCAAATTTCAACTTGACCCCGGCTTTGACGGCCTGCAAGTCCAATATTCTACAAATAAGGGCCAGAGCTGGAGAGTACTGGGCAGCGACCGCGACGACAATTGGTATAACTTCCGCAACGACAACGCTGCGGGTTCCGCCTTTCCTCCGGGATCTTCTTATCTGAGTGGCAGCCGTTTCGGCTTTTCGCAGTACAAGCTCAACATCAGTAGCCTGGGTGGCCAGGAAAATGTGGCTTTCCGCTTCGTTTTCCGTTCCAATAGCACCGGCAACTACCCCGGCTTGGCGATTGATGATGTAAAAATCACTAAATACGAGGGTGATCTGATCACCAAGGTCAATGTTTTTGAGGGCGCCTATAACAGTTCTTCCAACATCGAGCTGCAATGGGCAACGCTGCCGGAGTTTCATTGCAAGTATTTCGAAGTGGAACAGTCCTTCAATGGGAAAAAATGGGAAATGCTGGACAAGGTTAACGCTACCGGCGGCACTACCGCCGACCCGCAGTCGTATGAGTTTACGACCCTTGGCCAACGGAACCTCTATTTCTTCCGCCTCCGGGTGGTCAACCAGGATGAAACCTCTGGTTATGAGGAGATTTTCTATACCCCCCCCATTGTGGTGCGCCGCCAGAATTTCTATTCCGGCGTGGATGTATTGCGGGTGCTCCCCAACCCATTTACGGATTTCATGGAAATCACCTTTACGGATGTACTGAAAGAAGAAGCAGTGCGGTATGAACTGTTCGATATCGCCGGCCGCCGACTACAAGAGGGTACTCAATCTGTATCCGGCACCTTGATGCATATCGACACCGGCCGCTTGCCGATGGGCGTATACGCACTGAGTATCACCATTGGAGAAGGAGAAGCGCAGAGCTTTAAGGTCATGGCGAAGTAAGCGCTTGTGTTTGTGTTGCGATACTATGGATACTGGATTGCATTAGAATCCGGTACCCATAGTATCGACCAGGCTGACGGCCTGTAGTATCCTTTTTGCCCGTAAGGGCCAAAAGGCGCATCTAATAGTTTTACTCCCCGCAGGGCATGCTTTCACTCCGGCCATATCAGGAGTAACCTACCTGGATGCAGGAAAATTACCTGGATTGGGCATTTGTCCTTTCCTTTTATGCTTTCATCTTTTCACAAACCGTCGCGCCACGCTTTCCTCCCCTGCCTTTACTACCAGCACATAAGCCCCGGCCGGCAAATACCCAATGCCCAGCTGCAGTTCTCTTTCCCCTTTGTTTACGGCCCGGTTCATCACTTCCTGCCCCAGCGTATTGGTGATGGACAGGCGAGCGTCCTGAGTCAATTCTGCCCCAAATTGGATATTCAAGGTTTCTGGCGCCGGGTTGGGAAAAAGCGTCAGCCCGGCCAGAGCAGCACGGACTTCTTCCGTACTGCTAATGACAAAAGTCAGGCAGGCCTCATTATCCTCAAAATGATCGTCCAGTTTTTCGTTAGGGCCTGAAGCCCATATACAAAGCTCGAATGGATTGCTGTAGGGCAGCGGGAAGGTTTGGATATCCGGGAAATCGAGGATCACTGTTGCTCCCGGCGCCAGGTTGAGGTTGCTGTAGGTTCGGTTGAAGGTTTGAATAGTACTGCAGATGAAAGAGCAGGGAAATAACCCGGCATTGAGTTGCAGGCGATTCAAGGTTACGGAGCTATTGTTGCGCAACCGCACCCGGATATTGGAAGCCTGAATGTTCATGTGTTGATCGGAGGAAAAGTCACAGCCTCCTTCCATAAGGCTGGCCTGCAAATCGCCGAAACTGGCATTAAGGACTTCCACATCCATGCCGCTTGTTGTGGGCGTGCCGTCGGCCTGCCATGACTGCAGGAACAGGTCGCTGCCCCGGTAGCGATAAAAACCGGATAACCCACCAGGGAAAAAGCTGTCCTGTGAATCGGGTACGGCATTGCCCGTTACAAAGAGCACCCCATTTCTGGTACTCATGCCGCTGGGATGGTTGTAAGCCCCATCAAATGCAAAGCTTTGGAAAGTATTAAGCCCCGCATCGAAAGAAAGGGCCAGGAAAGGCTCATCCGGCTTGCTGCCCAGAGCATAACAATGGCTATCTGAACAAGCCAGAAGGGGATATTCTCCAAAACTACTGATGTCCGCTTCTGCAATCACCTCCAGGCTAGCCGACAGCTTATAAGCTTTGGTTTCGCCCAGTACGATCAGTGTGGTGTCTTCCGGAATAAAGGAGAGCGCCTGCCCGCCACCGACCGCCATTTCGGCTGTCACCGCCCATCCGCCAGCGCCCCAATTGAGGAGCAGAAGTTGCTCTTCGCCGAGTACGGCCGTCGTGTTATTACCCATTCCAGCCAGATCAAGCGGCAAAAGGTTGTACGCATCCGCCAGGTCCGCTTCCTGCAGCAGGTTGCCCGAAGCATCATAATACTGCAATAGCATAGGATATTCTCCCGCAATCACTACGCCTTCGCCGGCTTGCAAGGCCAGGTTATGGGTGCTGAAATAAAAGGGCGTTTCCAGATACCAGTTGACTTGCCCATCCGAGCTGAATTGATATAGGAAACCAGGCAGGCCATAATCGCAACCCGACAAATAGCCGGTGGCGTAATATACCTGTAGAACAGGATCGTAAGCCATATCCGTCACCGTCCCTAATTCGGAATAGGGAATATCATTGAGGAAGTGCTCCCAGAGGATTTCTCCATCAGCGCGAACAAGAGCAATGTACGGGTCAATAGCCGGGTATCCCATTATGAACCCGGCGCTGCCGCCTACCAACCAGTTGCCATCCTTTGCAGGAATAAGGGTGTGGCCAAAAGTGAATGGCCCCCGGTTGAGAGAAAGGTTGATCGGCTGCGCCATCAGTGGCATCCCTACGATCCAGAGGTACAAAAAGAGTGTCAGGTGTCTTTTCATGAGTTGTTTTTTGTAAAATTTACAAGGAATTACCGCCATTGTCCAGCTTCTTTCCAGGAAATCCAGGCTTTTGCAAGGCGGAAGGCAGGTTTTAGGGGTCCCGTATGTCGGAAAGTCAAAACGTCCGAACGTCAACACGTCAAAACGTTTACACGTCTTCCACCTAGGAAAACCGGAAGCCCAGAAACCAGCCCGTCCTCTCCCGACAACTTTCAGGATCGGCCGGGTAAAAAACCAGCCCGTCCTTGCTGCGCTCGGCCGGGTAAAAAACCAGAAACCTAGAAACAATAAACCAGCCCGTCCTCTCCCGACAACTTTCAGGATCGGCCGGGTAAAAAACCAGCTCGTCCTTGCTACGCTCGGCCGGGTAAAAAACCAGAAACCTAGAAACAATAAACCAGCCCGTCCTCTCCCGACAACTTTCAGGATCAGCCGGGTAAAAAACCAGCCCGTCCTCCCCTGACAGGAATCCACCTAGGAGCGCACTGCCTTACCGGGCAACCACTTCGATCAAGGTGGCGCTCATCACGAAATGTACGAAGGTGCGCACCTGGGCCTGTCCAAAAAGCTGTTGCAACCCAAGCCGGCTAAGGTAGCACCAGCTCCCCAGATTTTGAAGGGCCCGTTGGCGCATTTTGGAGGTGTCACTCGCTTCAAAGCCGCTATTCTGTATAACCACCAATCCATGTTCCGTTTCCAGGATGAGGTCGATGACCGTACTGAATAGCCGGTCCTGATGGAAATAACGAATGGGATATTTGCGGTAGGTTTTTACAGCAGGAAATTGCCGGGACAGAAAGGCCGGCCAGGTGTCGCCCAGTTGGAGAAAAACCTGAGGAGCTAATTCTCCCAACTCATAGCGTTGGATGAAGCCCTGCGCCATCTGGATGCGTTCACCGGCAAGAAAGCTGGGCTGGTCGGCTGTAAGGAAAGCCTTGATAGCTTTGGCGGCAGCATACAGGTCGATCCCTTCGGGTAGCGCCAACGGGCTGCCATAATCCAGCAGTTGGCCCAAAGTGGGCCGCATCTCCTCGCTGAAGGGCTCTTTAGAAGCATCAATGTCGTAAGGGATATGCGCTTGTTTGCCGGCACGCTCTTCCAGGAAGCGAATGGGAGTCTCCTCCGGGCTTACCTCCGGGAAGTCGGGGGGATAAGGAAAAATATCCGTCTTGATCCGGAGGTTTTT
This sequence comes from Lewinellaceae bacterium, assembly GCA_020636215.1. Taxonomy (GTDB): domain Bacteria; phylum Bacteroidota; class Bacteroidia; order Chitinophagales; family Saprospiraceae; genus JACJYE01. Next base: position 409,921 of record JACJYG010000007.1, on the reverse strand, counting down.
CCCTTTCCAGTCCCAGGGGCTTTCATCACTATCGGGGTTGAGGGTCGGGAAGTCCTCTTTTCCTTCATGCCAGACGCGGTTGAGCCATTGGGTGGGGCGCGAGCGGGAAGGGAAGATGAGATAATCCCGGGCGCGCGTCAGGCCGACGTAGAGCAAGCGGGCTTCTTCTTCCAGCGCCAGGCGGCGCGCCCTCTGGCTGGCTTCGCTTTCAGCCAGGCGTTCGTCCAATGGCGTGCCCCGGTACTGGTCGGCATAGGGATTGACCCAGTAGCGGAGCCATCGGTTGCCCAACACATTGTTCAGGTCTACTTCATCGCTTTCGGAAATGATATCGATACCCCATACGTCGGCCCGCAGATTGCCTTCCAGGCTATGGCAGAGTACAATAGGCCACTCCAGGCCCTTACTCTTATGGTAGGTCAGCACATTGACGGCGTTGGGGCCTTCCCCTGAGCCCTGCATGTCCTGCTGGCTATTTTCGAGGTCGGCCAGCCAGAGCAGGAAGCCCCCGAGCGATGCGGCGGAGTGCAATCGGTTGCAGCCTTCCTCGTACTGAAGGGCCAGCTTGCGCAATACCTCCACATTGTCGAGGCGTTGTTGTTCATTGCCCCAGGAGGAAATGGTACGCCGTAGCTCCAGTTCTTCCAGCAACAAGTCCAGTATTTCGGCGCCCGATAGTTCGACCGTCTGCCCACGCAACGCATCAAGAGACCGGATGAAGGGGTCTTCCCGTGCCCACGGGCCACTGGCAGCGCCCTGGTTATCGAGTTGATCCAAAAACTCCAACCGGCTTTCAATGATGTCTTCAATGTCTTGCCCACTGGCTAGCAGCAGTATCTCGGCAACTGAGAGGGAATCATATTGGTGGAGCAGGTACTTCAGGCAGGCCAGGATGAGCTTGGCCTCCGCCGTATTCAGCAGGCCCGAGCGGGCAATGGCGGCGCGCAGGCCGGCGCGGTGCAGTGCTTCCGCCACCATCAGGCATTCGGCATTGGAACGACAGAGGATAGCGACATCTCCCGGCCGGGCCGGGCGAGCCACTTTCTCTTCTTTGGGCATTACAGGCAGCCCGCTATCCAATAGTTTTTTTAGTTCAAAAGCAATGCAGTTTTCCATCCATGGACGTCCCGGAGGACGGCCTTCCCCATCGTATTTGAAATGCCAGTGCCGGAGCGCAAGAGGAAAAGCCTCTGCCCCTTTTTTTTCCTCGCGTTTGGGCTTTAGCTCCACCTGCTCGGGCGGCAGGCCCGGAAAGGCCTTAACGAACAGAACGTTGGTGGCAAGAACAATATCCTGCCTGGAGCGCCAGGAAAATTCCTGGATATCCTCCGCCCTGATCCCCTCGCCAGCCTGGATGACCGCCTGCATCAATTCAGGGGCCGCCCCCCGGAAGCCATAGATCGACTGTTTCGGGTCACCCACCCATACCGAGCTTTTGGCCAATTTTGACAGTTTCAGGAAAATATCCAATTGAATAGGGCTGGTGTCCTGGAATTCATCCACCATCAGCAGGTCGATCTCCTCCTGCAGCACCTCTTTGACTGGCGGGTTTTCCAATAGCCGGCTGACCAGGACTTCCATGTCGGTATAGTCGATCAGGCCTCTTCGTTTTTTGTAGGTATCGTATTCCTGAATAGCGGCGATGGTGATATCGAATACCTGTTCGATAAAATCCCGGATGTCCCGCTGAAAATCAGGGTGGGTGGGGTGCTGCTGCGCGAATTCCAGCAAGCCGGCGGCATCGTCGCGGCTTTTGGCGCCCACCGACAGCTTGGATATTTTAGCCCACTCGTGCCAATAGAGATAGCCTCGCAGGCGGAGGGTGCGCTGGAAATTTTTCAGCAGGTCGGCTGCATCCCGGGTTTTCTTAGTTTCATCTTCGTTGTCCTCCAGCCGGGCAATAGTTTCGGTGAGTAATTCGCCAAGCCGCTTTTCGAAATAGCCTTCCGCCTGATTTGAAGGCTGGCCGAGATAGGGCTGATAGGTTTCAAAAGACAAACGTTTACTCTTTTCCAGGGCCTCCACCGAAAAATCATTGGCCCGGGCAACATCACTCAGCTGCTTTACTTCACGACGCCAGTCATACCGCTCTCGTTTATTGAGGCCGAGGCGATCGCTGAGGTATTCCATCCTTTCCACCCGTTCGCGGGTCAGCACATTGGCCATCGACAGATTGAACAGCAGTTGCTGGTCTTCGTCGGCAATAATGCTCACTTCTGGAGAGACGCCGGCTTCGAAGGCAAAACGCTGCAATAGTTTGACGCCTAGTCCATGTACTGTTCCGATCAGCGCATTGGCCAACTGATCGGCCTGTTCGCTCAGGCCTTCTTCCAGCAAACGCACCCGCACGCGTTCCTGCAATTCAGAGGCTGCTTTCCGGGTGAAGGTTGTAGCAATGATTCCATTGGCCCGCACCCCGCCCTCTTTCAGCAATTTCACCATTTCGCTGGTCAACCGGTAAGTCTTACCACTACCGGCGCCGGCGGAGATAATGCGAGGCATCTTTTTCTTGTCGTTGATAACCACTGGCCCGTTTTTATTCTTTATTGGTTGTTTGTTCCTATCCCTGCCTGACCGGGTAAAATTCGTTGATCAAAATAACAAATAACCAATAACAAATCCAGTATCCACAGCCCGTCCTCAGTACCTCGGCCGGGTAAATATCAATAGTATCCACAGTATCAAAAGCATCAAAAGCTCCAGTTCTCCCCTCACCTGCCAACCACCATCCGCCGGCTCACTACCTGGCCGGCGGCCTGCAAAGTATAAAAGAGCGTACCCTCCGGCAGTTCGGAGCTTCCAAGCTGGAACTCATTGTAACCTTGATCGAAGTATCCCCGGAAAGCATACACCAGGCGTCCGTCGACGGTGTATACCCGGAGGGAAGCCTCCCCTGATTCCGGCAACTCAAAACCAATCACCGTTTCCCCATAGAAAGGGTTTGGCGTATTTTGAAAAAGCACCAGGCCATCCGTCTTTTCCATGCCCTCGAATTCCAGCGAAAGGCCATTTGGCCGTGCCTCTTCATCGTAGCCTTCCACCGGGGTGAAATCAGAACCGATGCTCAGGTAACGGCTCAATACACCGGTTTGCCGGGCGCGGAAATGGAGCGTAAATAAAGGGGTCTCGCTATCGGCTTCCTGGCCGGGCTGGCGATACCAGCTTGTCGTGATCCAACCCTGATCCAGAAAGCGCCATCCGAAGCAGGATTCGCCGGCCAGGCCATAATCTATGCCTTCAAGTTCAAGGGCGGAAGTGTTGAAACGGAGGGTGAACTGACATCCCTCCAGGCCTTGCCCCTCCTCTGCAAAAATAGGAACGGCAATAGTAGCGCCCGCTTGCAGTTCGGAATCCGAAGTAAGCAGGTGAAAGGCGCTGCGTGGACTGGCCGCTTGCAACGGAGCAACGGCATCCCCGTTCAGGTCACCGATCTTAATGGCAATGAAGTCGGCATCGTCAACCCCGTCAACCGGCAGATCGTTTAGTGTAATGGTTTCGGGGAAAGGCGCAGCCCAGGGGTTGGCCGGTTGTGGAAAGCTATAGGCAGCGTCTACGAACCGATAGCTGGTATTATTGCCAAAGGTTTCCGTTATGCCGATGACGATCCGTTGGATGGCGATCAGGTCGAGGTTGCTGATAGACTGGGAGCGGTTGACATCGGCAGCGATCAGCCGGTAAGGGTCCAGTATCCGTTCAACGCCCAGAATATGTCGGTTGATGAGGATGAGATCGGCCGTGGTAACACCATTGCCATGGTTGAAATCCATCATCGGAGTAATGGTATAATCATTGCCGGCAAGGGGGCCATCCCAGTAGTACTGGCCGTTGGTTTCAGTCAGTACATTGACGGTGGGCTGGCCGGTGATGCTCAATTCTACATAGGGCATCGGGCTACCGAAATTGGTGGCAATAGTTCCGGAAATATAAGGGCTGGCCACCGGCGACAGTCCCACTCTGGCCAGAGCCGAACGATCCGGTGAATTATCATCGAACAGGAAGCCACCGATCAGGAAGGATTCGTTATTCATGATTTTAGCATCCAATACCAATTGGCGCGGGAAGGAGAGCATAGACATATTATCCTCTGGTGTTCCATCGGGGGCCAGCACATAAATGCCTCTGGCCGGGGTGGTCCCTAGAGAGTCGAATAGGCCCACAGCCAGGATGCGGCCATCGGGGAAAAGTTGCAGGCTTCGGGCTTCCCCATCGACATAGGGTTCGGCAGGACTAAAACTGGCAGGCATGTTGAAGCTAGGATCCAGGGTTCCATCATTCATTAAACGGATCATCCCAAACGGCGTTTCGTGGTTAGTGCCGGCCATCAGGAAAGAACCGCCGGCCAGGATGCGGCCATCCGGTTGCTCCGTAAAGGTGAACCGGCAGGCGCCGTCGCAAGTCAGTTCAGCCGGGGCCTGGAACGTAAGGTCGCGGGCCAGATTGGGGTACAAGCGGATAATATTGCTTGGTGTTGCCCCATCATAGCGGATGTTGGTCCCTCCAATGAGTATCCTTCCATCGGCCTGGGTAATCAACTCCCAGACGCTGGACGCCTGTATTCTAGCCGAGAAGGCGTCATTCAGGGTTCCGTTGGCGTTGTATAAAGCGATTTTGGAGGCCACGATGTTCGGGTTAAAGACGTTAAAATCACCGGCTGTAAGTATCCGCCCATTGGGTGCAGGGATCACTTCGCGCAGGCGCCCTACCGGGAAGGTGGCCGGGTCGGGTTGAAAAGAAGGGTCGAATGCCCCATTGGGCAGCAGGCGCAATAATGGTGCTTCGTGGATCTCGTCGGCATTATCCTGGTTGGTGCCGGCCACCAGCAGCCGCCCCTGTGCATCGAGGACCAGAGCATTGGCTATGTTGCGATAGCTGATGCCCGGATTGATAAAACCGGGGTCAGGAGAGCCATCGGATAGCAATATTCGGCCTACACTGGGGCTGTGAACCGTACCGATCATGGCAAAGTCGCCGCCGATATACAACTTGTCGGCCCCGCTACGCAGGATGCTGCGCACCAGGCCGGCGCGCTCCAACGTGGGATTAAAGCCTGCCACCGGCAAGCCATTTGCTGCCAGCCGCTCCAGGCTGAGGGCCGTTTCGCCATTGAAAACACTGAAATCGCCGGCGATAAGGAATCCTCCATTGGGATGCCGTACTGCCTGCCGGACGAGCCCGTCGGCGCCGCTGCCGGCACTGTAGGGGGTCAGTCCGATAACAGGATCAAAAGCATGCAGGCCGCTAATGTTTCCGAAATCTCCCGCCACATAAATGGTGTTGCTGTTGTCAATGACGATATCCATAGGAATGCCGTAAACATAATTCCAGGCGGCATAACTGCCATCCGTGTTGAGAATAACAACGGCGTATCGAATGAGGAAAGTACCGGTGCTGAATACGATGCGCCCCAGGTTATCCTGTGTGATCTTCCTTATTCCCGTCAGGATGTTCGTCGTGCCGGGCAGGGTGAGCGAAAAGTTAAAACCGGCGACAGGTGCTCCGCTGTTTTCGTGGTAGCTGAGGTAAGCTTCTTCGTTGAAAGTGCCTCCAACCACAAAACGGCCATTGGCCTGTAGCAGTAAGCTACTCACAAATACCGGCCCGGGAGCAGTCAGGGGGATCACCTCAAGCAGGGCTCCGGTGGAACTGAGCCGGACGACTCCCTGTGCAGCCTGCCCATCAAAGTTGGTGAAGGCCCCTCCTACTAAAATGTTGCCATTGCCTTCCAGAGCCAGGGCGGAAAAATTACCATCCGGCGCGAAACCTGCCTGGAAAGTATTATCCAGGCTGCCGCTGGTATTAAGCCGGATAATTGTGATGCCCTCCGGGGCGTCATCGGCAGTGTATCGCCCTCCAATCAACACTTTGCCATCGGGTTGCACCACCATTGCCGTTATCGAAAACTCAGCCAGATCTAGCTGGAAGGAGACATCAAGTGCGCCGTTGGCCAGAAAACGCGCCAGATTAGCTTGTTGTACCCGGTTGGCAAAAGTAAAGTTGCCGGCGGCGATGAACCGCCCATCCGGCAGTACTGCCAGATTCTGCATCTCGGCAGGCCGGGTGACAAATGGTTTGAAATCAGGATCAAAAGATTGACTGAACAGTAGCGAAGACAGGCCCGTCAGGCAGGCCAGCAGGAGCATAGTATGTTTTTTCATTTTGGGACTATGTATTTGTTAGTACTAATATAGGACGCTTCGGCCAATAGTTTGTTCTTAAAACCAACTACTTTCAGTATACGAAAAGGAAAGGGTTTTGATACTCCTGGCTACAGAAAAAATATCAACAGCCATGCCACAAGCTTATGGCCTTTCTTTTGAGAAGGAAGATGGGGCGAAATAAGCCCTATTTAAAACTCATTCTTCCACATCATGCTCTCCACCGGCTTATCAGTCCGTTTGTTGTACTTGGCGTCCTGCTTTTTGTTGTAATAATTGAGGATATCCCCATCCACCCGGAAGTAGATGAGCTGTCCAATGGGCATGCCGGCGTAAACGCGTACCGGGTGCGTGCAGGATATCTCCAGCGTCCAGGTGTTACAAAAACCGACATCGCCTTTGCCTGCAGTGGCGTGGATATCGATACCAAGGCGGCCTACGCTCGATTTGCCCTCCAGGAAAGGTACGGCGCTGTGGGTTTCCGTATACTCTTCGGTAACGCCGAGATAAAGGGTATTGGGGTGTAAAATGAAGCCTTGCTCCGGAATCTCGAGGTATTCGATGGGGTTATGCCGGCGTGCATCGAGGATGTGGTCCTTGTATATGGCCAGCCACTTGCTCAGATGCACATCATAGGAGTTGGTCCCCAGGCATTCCGGCCGGAAAGGTTCGATGACTATTTCCCCTTTTTCAATGCCTTCCATTATTTTCTTGTCCGACAAGATCATATGCGCCAAATTTTGCGGGCGCTAAGATATTGAATTTCTGCTTTCTAATCTTCTTTGGCCCCAACTACCTCGCAAACCCCCATTTTTTGTCTGGCATTTTCCCAAAACCGCACAATTTTTTTGCCGCGCCCTAACGTTAATACATGCAAAAAACGTAAATCTGTTATGAAAGGACTCCCTTTATTGATCACACTAATTGGACTTTGTTTTCAACTTAACGCACAAGCCATTGCCTATCAATCTCTTCCAATACCTGAAACCAGGCCGGGACTGGACATCCTGCTTCACTATTCCAGCCCCCGTGATGAAGTCATCATCCAGGATGGCAAACTCACGCACATCGCCAGGAAATTTCATTATGATGAAAGCCGGCCCTACGTCGCGACTCCAGTAGCGGTTACCCAACAAACCGTCGCCGATGGCATTCCGCTAAATGGCCGCCAGCTTACTGCTCTGAAAGAAATGATCAAGGGCAGCGATTTTCTCTACCTGCCTGAAAATACTTACGGCGCCCCGGAAGGAGACAGAAGCTATGACTACAGCCTGCGCATAAAAGCTGAGGGCCACGAAAAGGCCGTTTCCTATCGTAGCACCCCCTCCTATGCCAACGCCCCCGCTCCTTTCGAGCGCATGCAGGAATATATCTGGAAATTGGTTACGGAAGCAGAGCAGTGATCGGTTGGCGGCAAACCGCGGCGCCTCTCTCGTTGGGCTTCGCCGGCTGAATTTACCGGGAAATGGCATTGCCTGGCTTGATGCAACCGGTCATCCGAAATAATACCGCTGCATCACCGCCCATACCCCCCACAGCAGGGCAAAGGCCGACAACCCTAACGCCCAAAGGCAAAGGAGCCGCTGCGGCAGCGATAAGCGCCGCAGCGGCAGCGCCAACCAGATCAAAGGGAAGATGGGGAAAAAGTAGCGGCCCATCAATACAACGATCCGGCTGTCTCCTACCGCCTGCCAGAGCAGATACAAGACCGTCGCCAGGGCCAGGCACATGCCCGCCGCGAGGGAAAAGAAAAACAGGCGCCGCCGCCAGTCAAGTCCTTCGGGTTGCCCTCTTTCAAAAAGCGCCAACCCCAGCAGCGTCAGCAACAACAGGCCAATAAGCGGAGTTGGCAGATAGTTGTGCTCCCAGCCAAACTTCCCCGCATAATGCGCCAGGGTGGCCGGCAGGCTGTCCCGGTAAGACCCCATTATCATCCGGGCAAAATGAAAGGGATGTTCAATTATAAAGGCCATTTGGCCGGCAGGATCTACGCCTGGATTGAGTTGCTGCCCTTCCCGGAAAACCGGGTCGTAGGCATCGTAGGGTACAAACAGGGCGCCGCTGTAAAAATACCATCCCAACAGTAAAGCTGCATTGGCCAACATCAGCCCACTTCCCCACCACCAATAGCTTTTTGTCGAAGCGAATTTTTCTTTCGGGATCAGCCAGAACAGGCTAATGAGCGGAGCGTAAACCACCTTGCCCAGCGATAAAACTGCGGACAACCCCAGTAACCCCAACCCCTGCCTCCATCCGAACTGCCGTTTTTCATCAAATATCAGCGCCAGCTGCCAGGCGATGAGGTAAAAGGCCACGGCATTGATAACGGTATCTCCGCTCAGGCTGGCGTGCATAAAAAGGGAAGCCGGTAACAACGCACAGAATGCGATCGTCCAGCGGTGGTACGGCAACAATCGGATCGCATGGAACAATACGAATATCCAAAAGGCCAGCCCCGCCAGTCGCCCGGCGTAGAAAAACCAGCCGGGGCCGGGGCGAAAAGGTTTTAGAATTGCAAAAACGATAGCATAGGGAAGGTATGAAGTAGGGGCGTAAAAGCCAGTATTGGCAAAATCGGTAAAAGTTCGACGCCCAGGCTGAAGCGGTATGGCCATCGCCCGGCGGAGGGAATCCACCGTAATGCGGGCCTCATAATCGTAACGCAGATGGGAGAACGGTTGATAAAAAGCCAGCAAGCTGGCCGGCAAGTCTCCCCCCAGGCGCCGCCCATCCTGCTGAACCCCCATCCAATGCCCTTCCGATAAGTGATAGGCGCGATAGAAATGGCTGGTCTCATCGGGCGCCTGGAAAGGTGGCACGATCAGGGCGTAGATCAGGCCGAATGGCACGGCCAGGCGGAGGAACCAATGGCAGGGTTGGGGCATGGGAAGGGGTTATGCTATGGATGCTGTGGATGCTGTGGATGCTGCATTTGTTATTTATTATTTGTTGGAAGTATCAGGGCTTGTTAAGGTTGAAAATATAAAAAATATCTAATTGCGCTGGGGGTTAGAAAAAGATGAAGAATATCTATTTAACTGCCTGCCTAGCATGCCTGTCCTTTCATTCAGTTGCACAGGCTAATCGCTGGCAGTGGGGGATTGGGGCTAATTTGCATTTTACCAATTACGATATGCAGGCGCCCGCTATCGCAAGTAGCGAACCAATGCTGCGGTATGGGTTGGCGGCGCTGGGCCGTTACCGGCTCAAAAGCAGTGCGAATTTCCAATGGGGGCCCTGGCGTAACCGGCTTAAACTGTTTCTGGAAACCGGCCTGCAGGCCGACGCCCTGGGGTATGCCTATCAAATTGGGGAAAGCCCTGTACTTCACCAATTTCTCAGCTTCCAGGCTCCTCTGAATCTCGTTTTGACAACCGAAGCCCGTAACTTCATCACCGGAAAGCGAAAACCGCAACTGGAAGGTTATGCCCGCCTGGGTGGGGGGATAGGCGTAACCGCGCCACAAAAAGTTGATGCGCCGGCTGGATCTTTCCAGGAGACAAGGGAACTCATTCCGCTCCGTTTCTTTTTGCATCTCGGTGGTGGGCTGGCTAAAATAAGAACTGATGGAGGACGAAGCTCGGTTGGGGGTTTCACACGCTACAGCCTTCTACCCCTGGCGGAGGGGAAATTGACTACTCCTTCGGCCAATGAGCCTCTTCTCTTCCGCATCGGCGGCAGCCTGGTGGGACTGGAGTGCCATTATTTTTTCGGCAAAAGAAAAAAACCAACGGCACGGCAAACAGAAGAACCTGTACAGATGATCCTCTGCCCGAAATTTTAAGGGCCGATCTGGAAATCGCCTAAATAGGGACATTGGCCGGAAAAAACCAAGCATTGGTAAAGATTTTGAATCCGGTATAGGGGCATTGGACGCTAATCAGCATCTCTTGAGTGAAAAAACGCGGACACCCGGCTGTCCCATCAAAAAATCCAACTAAAGCGATCTACATTATGAAGCGGACCCTATTGACGGTTGGCCTGCTGCTGGGCATGTTATGCTCAGCCCTGGCCCAACCCGGAACACCCTCAGAAGAACGATTTACAATCAGCGGCTACATCAAAGATGCCGCTACCGGCGAAGAATTGCTCTACGCCAACGTCCTCGAGAAAAACACCCAATCTGGCGCTACGACCAACCTCTACGGCTTTTATTCTATTACACTACCTGCAGGCAGCTACGAACTGTCCTTCTCCTACATCGGCTACCAACCAAAGGTGCAAACCGTAAAACTGGCCGGCAATATGGAGCTCAATGTGGAGCTGGAAGCCGAATCCGCCTTACTTCAGGAAGTAGTTGTGACCGACAAGGTAGCAAACGAACGCGTACAGGAAGTGGCGATGAGCCGAATTGAACTGCCCATTGAAGAAGTAAAAAAATTGCCCTCTCTGCTTGGCGAGCCTGACATCATCAAGACAATACAAACGCTGCCCGGCGTTACCAGCGCCGGTGAAGGCACTTCCGCCTTTTTTGTGCGCGGCGGCAGCGCCGACCAGAACCTCATCCTCATCGATGAAGCGCCGGTCTATGATGTGTCGCACCTATTTGGTTTGTTTTCCGTCTTCAACGCAGATATTATCAAAAGCGCAGAGTTGTACAAGGGCGGCATACCGGCCAAGTACGGCGGCCGCCTGTCTTCTCTGCTGGAAGTCACCACCCGCGATGGCAACGCCAAACAGTTCTCGGGTTCCGGCGGTATCGGCCTGTTGGCATCCAGGTTGACCCTGGAGGGGCCCATTGTAAAAGACGAGGCGTCCTTTATCGTTTCCGGCCGCCGTTCCTACGCCGATATATTCATGAAGAACTCCGACCAGTTCGACGGCACAACAGTCGCTTTTCATGACCTGAACGCCAAAGTGAACTGGAAAGTCAGTAATAAAGACCGATTCTTCCTCTCCGCTTACACGGGCCGGGATGTCTGGAACTTTGGTAATTCCTTCCAGATGGACTGGGGCAACACCACCACCACTTTCCGATGGAACCACCTGTTCAACGAACGGCTGTTCTCCAATCTGACCCTGGTGTACAGCGATTTCGACTATGCCCTGGAGGATAAGGATCCGGTGCAGGGGCTCCTCTGGAAAGCCAATCAGCGGGAGGCCTCCCTAAAGCAAGACTTTTCCTACTTCATCAATCCAAAATTCACCATTAAGTTTGGCTATCAGGGTATTTACCGGCGCTTTACGCCGGGCGACCTGCAACCAAACAGTGAGGAATCCATTTTCAAAGGACTGCAACTGCAGAAGCAATTCGCACTGGATCATGGCCTGTATATCGGGGCCGAGCACCAGGTATCGGCTCGATTAAGCCTGGAGTATGGCCTGCGCTACACTTTGTTCCAGAATATCGGCGCCGGTACGATCTATGAATATGAAGACCAGGAAGACGATGTCAACATCGTGGTAAAAGACTCCACCACTTACCGGAATTTCGAAACAATCAAGCTGTTCCATAACCCGGAACCGCGTTTCTCCGCCCGTTACCTGGTTGATGATAACAGCTCCGTCAAGCTGTCCTACAACCGCATGGTGCAATACGTTCACCTGATCTCCAACTCTACCGTACCCATCCCCTTCGCGACCTGGGCGCCCAGTTCCCCTTATCTGGAACCCCAGAAGGCCGATCAGGTGGCCTTGGGTTATTTTCGGAATTTCAACGACGGCCTATTCGAATTTTCTGCTGAGGCTTTTTACAAGCAGACTCGGGACGTCACGGAGTTTGTCGATAATGCCGAGTTGGGGTTGAACAAGCACCTGGCCACCGAATTCCGTCAGGGTGAAGGCGAATCCTACGGGCTGGAATTGTTTCTGCGAAAGACAGAAGGCCAACTGAGGGGCTTCGCCAGTTATACACTATCAAAAGCGGAGTTGACTGTTCCGGATGTGAATAACGGCAACCCTTTCCCCGCCAGCCACGACCGCCGCCACAACTTCAACCTGGCGCTGTCCTATGACCTAAGCCCGAAGTGGAATGTGGGGGCCAATTTCACCTATGGTTCCGGCCGCCCCATTACCCTGCCGACCGGAAAATACGAGTTTGACGGCTACCAGGTGAACTTTTACTCCGGCCGCAACGGCTACCGCCTGCCCGCTTTCCACCGCCTCGATTTGTCGGCTACCTTCGAGCCGGGAAAAAATAAAGATCGCCGCTGGCACAACAGCTTCAGCTTCGGTGTCTACAACGCCTACAACCGGCAAAACCCCTTTACCATCTATACCCGAACGAAACAGGACGATGAGGGCAACATCATCGGCGACGGCACCGAAAAGGAAGCCCGCCTGGTGTATCTCTTCGGCGCCCTACCCTATTTCACCTGGAACTTCAATTTCTAAAACCACCTTTGAAGGTGTCAGCTCCCGAAAGGATTGGCGACACCTCCTGATTAAAATCACCACAACCATGAAAAACATACTGCTTCTGGCTATTGCCGCTATTGCTTTTTTTAGCTGCGAAAAGACCATAGAACTCGACCTCGGCCAGGCCGAAGAAATGATCGTCATCGAAGGCCTGGTTACCGATCAACCCGGTAAGCAATACGTTCGGATCAGCAAAACGATGCCTTTCAACAGCAGCGGGCAGGCGCCGGCTGTCAGCGGCGCTACGGTAACAGTGGCTGATGATGAAGGGAACAGCTATGAATTCGTTGAACAGCAAGCCGGTTTTTACATCCCAAAAACAGATTTCGTGGGCAAGAACGGCGCCACCTATTCCATGACAGCCCAGGTAGACGGCGCCACCTATACTGCTTCCGGGCAGATGCACACGATTCCTCCCTTCGACAGCCTCACCATTCGGGTGGATGAAGAAGAGCAGGCTGATCCGGCAGATGAAGGCCGTTTTTATGAAGTGCTGGTCTATATCAATGAGCCACAGGAGACTGAAAACTACTACCTGATCAAATTTTACCGCAACGACACCCTGCTTACAGATGGCGGCGGTTGGGTAAACGTCAGCAGCGATGAATTCCTGGGCGAAGATATTGACGCGCTGCCTATTCCCTATTACTACGCACTATCCGATTTAGCCCGGGTGGAGATTTACAATATTTCCCGGGAGGGCTACAAATACTACCTGGATTTTCTCAACAACATCAGTAACGATGGCGGGATGTTCAGCGGCCAGCCGGCCAATGTACGCACTAATATTGAAGGAGGCGCCATTGGTTACTTCCAGGTATCGGGCCTGTCGGCTGCAGAGCTGGAGGTGAGAGAATGAGGCGCGAAACAGCCCGTGCGTAAAAAGCCGGCCAGGTATTCTCAAGCAGGGTGCCGGCCGGTTTTTTTTTGCCCATAACGCGCAATGACAAAAGTCAATCTTTCCCAATTAATTAATCATCGCGCTGGGTAGCTAAACAATTTACCTTTAATAAACAATAAAAGCCTGATAACCATGAGAAACTGGCTATTGTGGATTGCAGTTTACGGGTTGGCGGGCTTGGGTTTTATGCAAGCTCAGGATTGGGGTGCTTATGCCGGCGCCACGGCTTACATCAGTGAGGCCAACGGGGCCAACGTCCCTTCTGCGGGTATGGAAGCCGGGGTTTCCCGAGGGCGTATCCATCTCGGCGTTTACGGCATGAAAACCCTCAAACCCGCGCAAACGCCAACCTACGAATCGACCCTGGAAGAATACGGCTTTTGGGCATCCTACTACTATCCCGCCACTCCAGGCCTCAGCCTGACTTTCGGCCTGCGAGCAGGACAGGGGACGGCGGGCATGGAGGCTGTTCACAACCATATAAGTGAAGGGCTGCAGGAGGAGGCCATTCGGGCCTTTAGCCCGGAAATTGGCGTGGAATTCCCGTTAAGCCGACACCTTAGCGCCGCCTTCATTAGCGGCTATCGCTGGATATGGGGCGCCGAGAATCTGGAGGATGTGGGTTGCAGCAGTTACAGCAGCCTGTATACAGGACTTTCATTACGCCTGGGTATATTTCCCGGCCGTTGATAATAATTAATAAATCAAAACCATTGCACCATGAAATTGCTGGCTCGTATTCTTTTGCTCAGCGGTTTTACTCTTTTTTGGGGCAATTGCCAAACGATGGAAATCCGCAAGGCAATGGTGCAATTTGACCAGGCGTTCCTGCCGGTGCTCCTTTATGCTCATGAGGGGGACTCATACCAGGCCAAACGGGCGGTGTTTTTCCTGGAGTTCAAGTGGCATCAACTGAAGGATCAGTACCAAAACATGCTCCCTGAGGAAGGGGAAACCTTCGATCGGATTGATGGCTGGCTGGGCGACGCTTACTACGCCATCGATGCGAATAACCCCGGCCTCGCCGCCAACCAGTTGGAACACGTCAAATATGAAATGATGGAAATCCGCCACCGTTATGGAGTGGCGTATTATCTCGACGGCCTGTACGCGTTCCAAAGCGATATCGGCCTGCTACACGAAGCCGCCAATGACGAAATGCTCTGCCTTATGGAATGGGGCGAATTCGAACATTTACTCCGACAAACCCAGGCCAAATGGGAAGCCCTTTGCGAGCAAGCATTCGATGCAGAACTTTACGAATTTGACGCGAAAAAGCAACAACAGTTGAAAGAGGAACAAAGAGTTATGCGGGAAGCACTGAGCCAATTCGCTGAAGCGGCCAGCTACGCCAACCGCCTGGACTTGGCCCAGGCCAGTAGCAGCCTTCAGCCGGCTTTCTTCGGAGTGCTGAAATTATTCGGCTCCTTCGAAACTTCCCAGACTTATTTCGCACTACAGTAATCATTGACTAACCTTATAAATCGGACATTATGAATCCGGACAAAGCTATTCGGGATATTATGACCACCAAGTTGGTAACCGTCACACCCGACAGGCCCGCAAAAGCCATTCAGGAGATCTTTGGGAAAAACGACTTTCACCATATACCGGTTGTCGAAAAAGGGGAACGACTGATAGGGATCATCAGCAAAGAGGACCTGTTTAAAGTGGTCAGTGTCTTATCACTCCAAAACCCTGAAAACAACCATACCGAAAGGGAGCTCAACCGGCTTAACGCCGCCGATATTATGACAAAGTATCCTATTTCCCTGGATCCGGACGATACCATCGGCCTGGCTGCCGACATATTTTTGGCCAATAAGTTCCATGCCCTGCCTATCGTTGAAGATGATAAGCTGGTGGGCCTGATCACAACTCACGACTTGCTCAAATTCGGGTTCAATTCACCGGTCATTGAAAAAGAGGAAGAAGCATTTGAAGAGGAGGCGTAATACTACACAACCAAAGTGGCATCGCTTCCTGACATTTAAACCACTAAAAAAAACGGCCTCCAATGAGAGATAGAACCACCACCGTCGGACAAATCATGAGCACTCCGGTTATTACCGTTGGGCCTGATGACACGATGAAAAGAGTGCAGGATATTTTCCGCATGAATAACATCCACCACCTCCCGGTTGTAGTGGAGGGCAAGGTGATTGGCATTCTCAGCAAATCAGATTACTTGCGACTGCTGCATGGATTTACGCTTTTCAAAACCGAAAAGAGCACAGAATACAATGACGCCATCATGCGCTCCCTATTGGTGGGCGAAGTGATGACCAAACAGGTGGCTACCCTGGCGCCGGACGATACGCTGGAAATGGCAGCGGGTTTCTTCCGGGAAAACCTGTTCCATGCCCTTCCGGTCGTCAGCAAAGGCAAACTCGTGGGGATCCTCACTACTTTCGACCTCATCACCTTTGCTTTCTCTGAGTCTACTGTAATGAATTCTTAGGCTTAATATAGGTACACACCCGTATCCTTCAGGTGGCCGGCTCCAATAGGGAGTTGGCCACTTGGTGTAAAGGGCGAAACACAATATACAAGAGCCTGATTTTAAGAGCATTTTGCCCCAGGTTCGCATAAGAATATTGCTTTATCGCCATTTACCCCTTATCCGCTTCCTCCCTTGCCGCCTACCGGTAAAAAGATTAACTTTACCCATGCAATTTTGCAGCGGCGCAGCGGATATTTATCCCGAATTTCAATATTACTGCATGAAACATATTTTACTGCTATCAGCCCTGGTGATCTTATCTGTGGCAAAGCCTCAGGCTCAGATCACTATCACCAATGAGAGCTTTCCCTCAACAGGGGACACCTTGCTCACTGCTATAGATAACCTACCTTCCGGTATCACCATTTCTCCATCGGGCGGACAGCAAAGCTGGAATTTCACTACCCTGCAATCTCCGTTCTCGCGCCGCACCGTACTGAAACCCGCCGCGCAGGGCCCGGGTAGCAGTGCATTCCCCAACGCCACCTTCGTTTCAGTCATTGCTGATAATCTCAATGCCTACTTTCGAAAGACCAATTCAAAGATCGAAGTACTGGGCCTTTTCGGTATCGACCCACTGGGCTTGGGAGTAGAAACCGTGACCCGTTTTTCTCCACCGGCCATCTCCCAACGCGCCCCGCTTTCCTATGGGGATGTCAATGATTCGGAAACAGACCTTACCATTCCCTTTTCTGCCGACGACCTCCCCGGAGGCATTCTCGACAACCTGCCCATCAGCCCTGATTCCCTGCGCATCCGCATCAATATTCAGCGGACTGATGATGTAGATGCCTGGGGGACGCTTACCATCCCCGGTGGCATCTACGATGTGTTGCGGGAAAAAAGGACTGAAATACGGGATACCCGGCTGGACGCCAAGATCAGCTTCCTGCCCTGGCAGGACATCACCGATATCGCCACTCAGGTGCTCAATCTGCCTGACCTGGGTACTTCCACCGAAGTGAGTTACTATTTCTGGAGCAACGAAGCAATCGAGCCCATTGCCGTTCTGACGATGAACCAGGATGAAACCGCCGTCACCCGGGTCGAGTATAAGGCCAACAATATCACTACCAACGTACAAAGCGTTGAGGCCCTGAAACCGGGAGTCTATGCCTACCCCAACCCTGCTATCGTCAATGTACGGTTTGAATTCACCAACCTGCCGGCCGGCAGATACAAGCTCAAAATGCTGAACATTCTGGGCATGGAAGTCTGGAACCGGAACTATTACATCAATGGCAACCTCATCGATAAGGTGGATATTTCCTCCCTCCGCAAAGGCACCTACCTCTATAGCCTGGTCGACGAACGGGGGAAAACGGTGACGACCAGAAGGCTGGTGGTCATCCGGCCGTAAGGGCGTTGTTGGTGGATAGTTGCCAGTTGTTGGCAAAAACCATCAACTATCCACCAACAACTATTAACTTTCAGCTATCTTAGCCCTAAAACAACGGCATGAGACGGTTCCTCACTTTACTCCTGGGCCTGGCTCTTTTCAGTTGCCAGCCTGGTTCCAAAGACAACACCTCCAACGCACAAAGCAGTTCGGCGCCGGAGCAGCCAGCCGGAGAGCGCCTCTACCCCAGTATCCCACTGGATACATTAACCATGCTCTGGGAAAAATGCGACTTCATCGACTACGTATTTTACTATACGAATTTCAGCGTCAGCCAGAATACAAGGGATGATATCCGCAATACCATCCGCTTTATATCGGAAGAGGTGCCCCTAATTGACCCCAACTGCAAACCGGTGGGCCGCCTTTTTTATCAGGTACAGGGGGAAAACCGTTTGGAGGCTGACCTGTACTACAGCCAGGGCTGCACCTACTTCGTTTTTTTGGACAAAGGCAAACCTGCCTACGCCAACAGCATCATGCCCGCAGGCATTAACTTTTTCAACCAGGTGTTCACCAGCGCACAGTCCGCCCCACAAGGACATTAGCGACAATTTATATTTTGAACGCGATTAAGCCTATGAAGCGACACGCCGTTATTGACCTCGGCACCAACACTTTTCATCTCCTGATCGCAGAAGGCGGAGTGCAAACTGCTATTCATGAAATTTACCGCGAACGCCGCTTTGTCAGGCTTGCGGAAGATGGTATTGAAACAATTGGCGCCATCCCCTATCAACGAGGATTGGAAACGCTGCTTCATTACCGGCAGATGCTGGACGAGTATGGCATTCCTGTCGAACAGGTGTGCGCCTTCGGAACCGCAGCTTTGCGCACCGCCGCCAACGGTAAGGGGTTCCTGAACGAAGTATTGGAAAGAACCGGAATAAAGGTTCAGCTCATTAGCGGTGAAAGGGAAGCGGAGCTTATCTATAAGGGCGTCATTCTAGCGGTGCCGCCTACCGAAGAACGCATGCTGATCATGGATATCGGAGGTGGGAGTGTGGAGTTTATCATTGCAGACAAACAAGCCATATACTGGGCGCAGAGTTTTCCTATTGGCGTTGCCGTCCTGTACAAAAACTTTCACCAGCACGAGCCTATTCTTTTGCAGGAGACCGAACAGTTAAAGGCATATCTGGAATACACGCTTTCCCCTTTACGGCAGGCGCTGGAGGTTTCTCCCTGCCGCCAACTAGCCGGCGCTTCCGGCACCTTCGACGTACTGGCCGAATTCATTGGCACAAATACCGCTAACCACCTGCATACCACTGCGAGCAGAGAAGATTTTTTCCCTTTTTACCAGCAAATCCTCCACCTTGACCGGGAAGAACGGCACGGCCTGCCAGGAGTGCCCCCCGAGCGCGCTGACATGATCGTGGTGGCGCTCATCCTACTGGAAGTGGTGCTGCAAATGGCAGGCATCCAACAGATCATCACCTCCGCCTATGCGATGAAGGAGGGTATGCTGTATGAGATGATGTGGGAAGGTGGGAATGAAGGAATGTGTAAATGCATGAATGCATGAATGCGAGAATGGGGGAGGAATCATTCTCGCATTCTCGCATTCTCGCATTCTGGCATTCTCGCATTCTCCCATTCTCGCATTATTTTCTGATTCCAGGAAAGAACCCGAGCCAGGTTTTACTTATCATCCCCAAAAAAGGCCAGGATCCTATCGGCCAGTTCCAGTCCAATAAGGGATTGCGCTTCCTGGGTGGCGGCGCCAATATGTGGCGTGACGGATACCCGGGGGTGTGTAATCAGGTCCATTCGTGGAGTAGGTTCATTGTCGAACACATCGAGGGCGGCGCCGCGCAGTTTGCCGCTGTTGAGCGCATCAAGCAGCGCTTGTTCATCAATGGCGCCGCCACGGGCAGCGTTGATGATTATGGCGCCATCTTTCATCATTCCGATCTCTTTCTCGCCGATCAGGGCCGATCCGCCACTGAATGGAACGTGAAGGGTAAGAAAGTCACTGGTTTTGAGGACCTCCTCCCATTCGTAAGTTTCCAGGCGAACGGACAGCTTGACGTTCTCGTTGTCGAAAACATTGATATCGATCTCCGCCTCTTCAACGACCAGGTCGACCGGCATTACTTTCATCCCCAGGGCAACGCCGATACGGGCAACTTCCTGGCCGATACGGCCGAAACCGATGATGCCGAGCACCTTGCTGCGAACCTGAATTCCATCAGAGTAAGTACTTTTCAGCTTTTTGAATTCCGTATTGCCCTTGCTGCGCATGTCGTGGTTGGACTGCTGCAGGAAACGGGCCAGGGTGAAAATATGGGCAAACACCAGTTCGGCCACCGATTGGGAGGAAGCGGCGGGTGTGTTCATCACCGCGATACCCTTGCTTTCCGCATATTCCGCATCGATATTGTCCAGGCCAACACCGCCACGGGCAATGATCTTCAGATTAGGGCACAGATCAATCAGGTCCTTGCGGATCTTGGTTGCACTGCGCACGATCACTACATCATAATTGGGGAGCACTTTGGGCAGGTCTTCCTGGGGAATTTTTTCGGTATCGACATGGTAACCGGCTTCCTCTAACAGCATCTGGCCATCAGCGTCAATTCCATCGTTGGCTAGAATCTTGATCATTTTACCAGTGGATTTATTGTGAAAGAAAGTGCAAAGTACGTGGACTAGGATAACATTACCAACCTTCCGGTATTAAATTTGACATTAAGAAGTTGGAATAATAGCCATTACGGCCCTGGCCGGCTTAGCGTCCACATAAAAGTAAAATGGCCCGCAGTTGTGCGAGCCATTTTACTTTTTTTAGTTGTTTACTTTTTCACTATAGATGGGGAAGTTGGCCCCGGTATAGTGGCTGAATTTCCGGCTGCTAGACAACGGCAGTTTGTAGCGGCCCATAAAAGTCTTCAGAAAGGCTGCTAGTTCCAGGTTATCGATATTCCTGGAATCGGGGCGCATCAGGTAGCCGATGTGGCTGATCGTGCCATCTTCATTCCAGAAGACGTGAAGCCACAACTTGACGCCTTTGATATCGAAACGCAGCTTTTTGGCGTATTCTTCCATTTGCTTCATCATATCCATCCAGGCGTCAAAGGCCTTTTGGGTGTCAAAGTCAGATACCTCGAGCAAAGTCTGGCTGTAGGATTGATTGAGCATTTCGTAAGCCTTTTCATTTTCCCCCAGGACGAAAATGGTTTGCACATCGTCCTGTGCCATTAGGGAAGAAACGAATAGGGTAGTTCCTAGGATTAAGGTCAAGAAAACTTTCATCTGATCGGATTTTTTATACAAAGTTATACTGCAGGCGGGAAAGATGTATACTTTTCTAAAGTAAACTTTCCTACTTGCCCGAAACGGCGTGTTAAGCCAAATATTGCCACGAAATGTGAATTTCCGGGATACCTGGCCGGCCCCGGAAGCTTATTTCCTCGTTTTTTGTTATTACTATAGTGCTGCTATTCATCGAATAATAAAGCATTATAGTCTATTTTAATGTCTTTGCGGCTATTTATCCATTATCTTTGGGCATCATGATGATTGATATCTTCTTTGCATTAGTCGCAGCCTGGGGTTTCTACCTCGGCTTTTCGAGAGGGATTATCAAGACGATCTTCACCATCCTGTCAGTGGTGTTTGGATTGATCATGGCTGTCCGCTTCGGCCCACAGGTCACAAAATTACTGGAAAGCGCCTTATCCGACAACCCGCTGATGTTCATCGCGGGCTTCCTGATCACCTTTGTTGGCGTTATGATGATCATCCGCCTGTTTGCCAGATTTCTGGAAGGCGCATTACAATCGGCTCATATCAACTTCATCAACCAGTTCATCGGAGGTTTTTTTACGGCAGCCTTCTTCACCCTTCTGTTCAGCGGCCTGCTTTGGTTTGGCGATAAAGCCGGGCTCATCGAGGATCAAACCAAAGACGATTCCGCCACCTATGCTTACCTGGAACAATATCCACAACTGGTGTGGCGCTGGGGCGGCAGCCTTAAGCCCATTCTCGCAGATTTCTGGGACCACTCCATTGAATTTCTGGACAAACTGGAAAAAATGAGCGTGGAGCGCGAAGAGTCCGACCCCAATGTATACGACCTTCCTGATGATGAGCCGTCCAGGCGGTGACCTTTGTACTCACAACTTATTCTCCGATCGTACCCAGTTCTATACCTTCCGAGTAGGCGACCTTGATGCCATTGCGGTTGAAAGCTGCTTTAATGCGTTCATAGGCTTCAAAAGTTACCTGCCAGTAATCATCGGGAGTGGCGTAGGGCCTTACCGCCAGCAATACGTTGTGGCTATCGTAGCTTTCTATACCGATCTCTGGCCGAGGGTCTTTCAATACCGTGTCAATTGCCAGCAATTCCTGTAGGATGATCTCCTTTACCTTGGGGAAGCTTTCGCTATAGGGCATAGAAACCTGCAGCTCCAGTCGGATGAAACCCTTCTTCGAATAATTTGTCACGATATTCTCAACTACCTTTCCGTTGGGAACGATCAGCGTTTTCCGGCCTGGGGTTACGATAATCGTATTGAAAATTTCGACTTCCTCTACTTGCCCGAATTTTTCATCTAATTCTATCCAATCCCCCACTTTGTAAGGGCGGAAGAGCACGATGATAATACCGGCTGCGAAGTTGCTGAGGCTGCCCTGAAGGGCCAGGCCTACGGCAAAGCCAGCAGCGGCCAACACCGCAACGAAGGCCGTAATATCCACTCCAGCTACGGCCGCCACTGTAAAAATCAGTAGCATTTTCAGGCCGATATTAGCAAGGGAACGAGAGAAGGTGAGCAGGCTGGAACTCATTCCAAGGCGTTCCAGCAGCCGGGCGAACAGGCTGGATAGGCGGTTCGCCAGTTTGAATCCAAAATAGAGCAGCAGCAGGGCCAGGGCCAGTTTGGGCAGGTATTCGATAGCCATCTTCATAGCCTGGTCCAGGTAGTCATTGATCTTATCCATTCCCGGTGTATTTTTGAATTGGCGCAAAGTTACATCACCGGAAGCAATTGTAGACAGTTGTGTTTACTCCAGACTCATCATTTTCATTGGATTGACCAATTGGAGCCGCATCGTATAATCGTTTTGGCCCAACCATACCCTAAAACACCGGGAGCGGTAGTTGATCGACACCCTGCCCAGGCGAAAAAAATTGACGCCAATGAGCCCATCCACCTGAAAGCCAAAATTGCGCAACATGGCCAGGTCACTGAGGGCTACACGGCTGTAGTGGATAAAATAGGCGTCCTCCACCTGCAGGTTCTCCATCACGAAATAAGGAGTTCGTTTTTCGCCCCCCCCCGCCCCCAGCAGCGGAATGGTCCGCTGTTGCAATGCCTTCCCCGCCAGCTTATCCCGTAGGCGGATCTCAAACAGGTTGACCGAAGCACCGGAATCGACGCCCAGGCGGAGCTTGCCCGCTTCACCAGCCGCACCCCGGATCACCGGTAAGTGGCCGTCGAGCTGAAATGGAATAATAAAATCCGGCTGGCGGCCATCTGCAGAGGGGAAAGGGATTTCATCAATTCGGAACAACTGCATGGAGCCGGTGTAATAATCGACCACTGTTTCTACATTCCGAAGCACATCATATCCAATGATGCCGATAATCCGCTCTCCGAGCATAGCTTCTAAAGGTGACAGGTCAAGACGGGGGGTGTAAAAATGATCTCGCTCCAGGCCACCCCATTGAAAGTGCGAAACAAAGACATAACCGTGTTGGCCTCGATGGCCATGTACATCGGTATACTGATGATCGGACTCATAACCACGCTGCCGGCCAAAATAACGCTTGTTGAGCACCAACTCAGAAGCTCCGGTATCAAAGAGGAAATAACCGGCCTCATCACCTGCTTCTCCCTGCACCAGTATGAGCTTGTTCTTTACAATGAAAGACAAACCACAGGATTCCTGCGCCATTCGGTACTTTGATTCGCCCCACAGCAGGGCAGGCATGAAGAGTATGGCTAATAGGATGGTGTAAAGGTGAGGCATGAGTGTCGGGGATTTAGGTGGTTCGGTTAATTGTTTGTTGCGGCAAACAACTCCTTAAAGATATCACTTTTCCCCAAAAATCTAAGATAAAAAATGCCTCTAAGCTGTCAACTCAGCTTTATATTCTGCAATGCTCATGATATGCAGGACAAGATAAAGACAAGGCCTGCTCCCGGTTTTACTGAAGTATTGAAAAAAGATGTACTGCCCAAGCGCCTCGGGCCCTAATCTTCCCGAAAATCGAAGACCATATACTGCGGTGGGTCGCCGACAATATCGATCAGGAAAGAAAATTTGCCATTGGTATAACGCCGCTCCCCCACGTAATCGATCGGCTGAAGGGTTAGTGTGTCACCTTGAATAATGGCCTGGATAAACGCGTAACGATAGGTGAAATCGAAGCCATGGTAATCAGATAATTGGCCCGGCCCGATATCCGTATAGGTACGAGTTCCCCCGCCACCGGTTTCCAACAGCACCTGGCTAAGGGTGAATTTACTCCGGTTTTCAATGCGTATCTGAACTGCGGCATTCTCTTCGGCTGGTTTCTGTTCCGTATCTTTCGAACAACTAAAAAGCAGCAGGCCCGAAATCAATAGCAGGCCGATGAAATACAATGGATGCCGAAAGGTGTCGCTATCACCGGCGCCAAACACTCTTTTCTTCCTCAGAGCCATAATTCTTTTTTTTGTAAGACACAGCCAACCACAACATTCGTTGGGTTGGAAAACGGTTTTTTCCATTGAAAAGATACGTGTTTTTTCCATCCCCACCTGGTTGTGGCCCATCAAAACAGTCCATATACTTCCAATTGATCAATGAAATACCGATTTTACAAAAAAAAGCCGGCCAACTGCTGTTGCGGGTAATCAATCCACCAGCCCTTGCGGTAATTTGGGCGGCAGAAAGAAACTTCCGCTAATGCTAGAATTCAAAAAATCAACTTAAAAACATGTCAACACCTAGACAGAACTGGCAAAGCAAGCTGGGATTCATCCTGGCAGCGAGCGGCTCGGCCATCGGATTGGGCAATATCGTGTTTTTCAGCTCCAATGCCTACCAATATGGCGGGGGGGCTTTTTATCTTCCCTACTTCATCGCCCTGTTCCTGCTGGGCATGCCTATGATGATGGTGGAGTTCGGCATGGGCGCCCTGACCCACCAGTCGCTCCCCCTGGCGCTTCGGCGTTTTGCCGGAAAAAAGGGAGAATACCTGGGCTGGTGGACCATCGCCAGCGCCCTCTTCATCACTATGTATTACGTGGCCATCCTGGGCTGGGCGCTGGGTATGATGCTGGGGTCTTTCGGCAGCCTTTTCGAACCGGGCGTCACAGCTCCTTTTACGCCCATGACGACGCCGGCCTCCAGCCCCAACGCTACCGTTTACTTCTTCAACATGATCAGCACCTGGAACCCGATGGTGTACATTGTCATTATCTGGCTGGCCAATATCTTTATCCTGCGCAAAGGCACCCAGACCATCGAAGCGGCGGTGCGGATATTCGTCCCGCTTATGTGGGCCTTTATGATCATCCTCGTTATCCGGGGTATTACGCTGGAGGGAGGGATCGACGGAGTCCTTTACCTGTTCACTCCCGACCTGGCTGGTATTTCACAGCCCAGCGTCTGGAAAGGCGCCTTTAGCCAGATGTTTTTCTCTCTGTCCTTGGGCCTGGGCACCATGACGGCCTATGCCTCCTATCTGCCCAAAGACGCCGACCAGGTCAACAACGCCATGTTGGTTTCTTTTTTGAACTGTAGCTTCGAGTATCTGGCGGGCGTAGCCATTTTTTCACTGCTCTTTGTCTTCGCCCTCAACCCGGCCGGCACCACCTTATCGTTATCCTTCTTCGTCATTCCGCAAGGCATTAACGAACTGTCGGCCTTACCATGGGTCGTGCGCTTGTTCGGCTTCGGCTTTTACCTCCTGGTCGTACTGGCGGGCCTGACTTCTTCCATTTCTCTGATCGAAGCGCCTGCCTCTGCGTTTATCGACAAATTCAGAATAAGCCGCGGGCGGGCTCTGGCCTTCATTGCCATTCCCAGCATTATTGGTTCTTGTCTATTCGCCCTACCCTATATCATCGACCCCGGCCTGTCAGGCGACGGCACCCTGGGCCTCACGCTGCTGGATATCACCGACCACTGGGTCTTCAATTACAGCCTGCTCACGGTTGGCTTTTTTGAAGCCGTCATCATTGGCTGGATATTCGGAGCGGATAAGCTACGGGCGGCGCTCAACCAGCATGCCAAGGTCAAACTGGGACGCTGGTTTGAATTTCTGATCAAGTATGTCATCCCGTTGGTATTGCTGCTGGTTATCGTCTTCAGCCTCATCGCCGAATGGCCGCTTTACGGTTCTGCATATGATATGCCTGGCTACGGCTGGCTGGCCAGCTTCATTCCGGCATTCTGGATTGTTTTCACCCTGATTTTCGCCTATTTGCTCACCAATCGCAAAACGAAGGAAGCATGAAAAAGCGATTCCTGTTGTCCCTTGCAATAATAGTGGGCAGCCTGTCGCCCACGGGCGCCCAAATCTCAGTTTCAACGGAAAAACCCATCCAGGGCGAAAACATCACCATTAGCCTGGCTCAACCTGATTCGATGGTCGTCATAACCTACCGTCCCAACAGCAGCCTGGCCCAAAGGGATACGCTGCGCGCCCCCGCCCTGGCCGCCACTTTTCAATGGACGCCAGAGCGCGCCGGCGTGGTGGCTCTGAGTACTAGCGCTCAGGGCTCCCGCAACGTTTCGGTGCGGTACCGGGGCTTGTCCGGAAGCGGCCTCCTTGTTCTTATCCTGGCGGGCACCATTCTGTTGGGGGGCGCCGGTTTTGCCTTTGGGCTGTTGTTCAAAAACGCTGAGGATGAATCAATGGAAGAATTACTCGAGCACCGGGCGGATACGTAGTTCAGTATGGCTGGAAGCTATAATGCTGGAATATGCTTCTAAAAGGTAAAATTCTTTAATCCCAATATCGGCGCACTCCCCGCCCTATGTTCTTCCTCCAATTCCTCCACTACCTCTACCCGGTGCACGTGGTTGATCATCAACTCTTCGCCCAGCAGGTTGGCCACCACCTGCTCGCCAGCTACCCGTTGCGTATCGGCGTCCAGGTGGCGGACATTCCTGGCCTCCAGGATGACCACGAGCCGGCCATCTGTTTTTTTCACCAGGGCATATCGCCATTGGGAAGCATCAACCGCCTGTTCGACCAGGAAATCGTCGTACAAGCTAAAGGCCAGTGCCTCATCCTGGGCTGGCTTGGCGTAATTGAACTCCCAGTCGGACAAGGATGGGGCGGACTGAATGATCATTTTACTGATTTTCAGCCGCTCTTTATTTCCATTAGGTGAAATGGTCAGGGAAAACGGGCGGCTAAAGCCCGGGGCGATCTGCCAGGAAAACAGCCCGAAGTCCAGCACTTTGTTGTCGATGGACTCGATCAAAGCAGCTTTGTCTATAATGTCCTCCTCCTCCGCGAAGTACTCCCGGATGGCTCCTTCCGTTTCGGCAAACCAGGACCAAAAGGCTTGGATTCGGGTATTTAGGTTCTGAATGTCTTGCATGTTGTTGTTGTTTTAGCCTCCTTTCCGCTTCCGATTTTCTCATATCGCCGCCGCCAGCCAGGCCGCCTGATTAATTGCCCGTTTGGCATCCAGTTCGCGGGCTTCGTCTGCGCCGCCGATTAGATGAGGGGAAATGCCCTCAGCCTGTAGTGGTTCCCACAAGTCGCGCAGGGGTTCCTGTCCGGCGCAAAGGATGATATGGTCTACCTCCAGCACCTGGGGATCTCCCTTAACAGTGAGGTGCAGCCCCTGATCATCAATCCGCTCGTACTGTACTTCAGCCAGCATGGCCACTTTTTTCATACGCAAGCTACTGCGGTGTATCCAACCGGTGGTTTTACCCAGGCCGGCGCCAGGTTTGCCTTTAGACCGCTGACAAAGATATATCTTTCGGGCAGGCGGCTCCGGAGAAGGCGCGATGAGGGCGCCGCGGTTTTGATAGGCCATATCTACGCCCCACTCTTCCATAAAGGCGGGAATGTGCAGGCTGCTGGGCTCGCCTTCCTGGCTGAGGAATTCCGCCACATCGAAGCCGATGCCGCCAGCGCCAATGATGGCCACCCGCTTACCTACCGGTTTTTTGTTTCTCAACACATCAATATAACTAAGCACCTTGGGGTGATCGATCCCTTCCAATTCTATTTGCCGGGGCGCAACTCCGGTACATAGTACTACTTCGTCAAACCCACCATTCAATAGCATATCGGCCGTTACCCGGGTATTGAGGTGCAGCTTTACACCTGTGAGTTCGATTTGTCGCTGAAAGTAACGGATCGTCTCGTGGAATTCCTCCTTGCCGGGAATGCGCTTGGCCATGTTGAACTGGCCGCCGATCTCCGGACTGGCTTCATAGAGGAATACCTCGTGGCCACGCCCGGCTGCGATCGTGCTGAAGGCCAAGCCTGCCGGGCCGGCGCCCACTACGGCGATCTTCTTTTTCACCTTTGCCGGCACATAGTTTAGTAAGGTTTCGTGGCAGGCGCGGGGATTGACCAGGCAACTCGAGGTCTTCATCTCAAAAGTATGATCCAGGCACGCCTGATTGCAGGCGATGCAGGTATTGATCTCATCGGCCCGGTTTTCCATGGCCTTTTTTACGAACTTGGCGTCGGCAAGGAAGGGGCGCGCCATAGACACCATGTCGGCATGGCCGGCAGCGAGGATATCTTCCGCCTTCTCCGGAGTATTGATGCGGTTGGTGGTGATGAGTGGGATGCCCACTTTCCCCATGAGGCGCTTCGTCACCCAACTAAAACCGCCACGCGGCACCATGGTGGCGATAGTCGGCACCCGGGCCTCGTGCCAGCCAATTCCGGTGTTGATGATCGTGGCGCCGGCTTGTTCGATCCGCCGGGCCAATACCTCTACTTCCTCCCAGCTGCTGCCGTCATCCACCAGGTCGAGCATCGACAAGCGGTAGATAATAATGAAATCCCGGCCAACCGCCTCCCGAATACGCCGGACAATCTCAATGGGGAATCGAATGCGGTTCTCATATGGCCCGCCCCATTTATCTTTCCGTTTATTGGTTTTGGAGACGATAAACTGGTTGATAAGGTAGCCTTCGGAGCCCATCACTTCCACCCCATCGTAGCCTGCCTCCTGAGCCAATAAGGCCGCCTTTACAAAGTGCCGGATCGTGCGTTCCACGCCCCCTCCCGAAAGCTTCCATGGTTTGAAAGGCGAGATCGGCGATTTGATGGCCGAAGGCGCCACCGCCAACGGATGATAACCATACCGCCCCGAGTGGAGTATCTGCATACAGATTTTCCCTTCCTCTGAATGTACCGCTTCTGTAATCAGCTGGTGTTGCCGCATTTCCCGCCGTGTTGACAATTTAGCAGCAAAAGGCGCCACCCAGCCAGCCCGGTCGGGCGCAATACCACCGGTGACGATCAGGCCTACGCCTCCACTGGCGCGCTCGGCATAATAGGCCGCCATACGCTCGAAACCATTCTTTTGTTCCTCCAGGCCAGTGTGCATAGAGCCCATGAGAATACGGTTCTTCAGGCGGGTAAACCCAAGATCAAGGGGGGCAAGCAAATGTGGATAGCGATCGTGCATTGTATAGGGCTATATTGTTATTTTGTTCTTTGGCTTCAATGTCAATGTTTCTGGTGCGATCAGGGGCGCTTTTAAAAGCAGATGTAATAACATTCATTATTCAAGGGGGAAGATACGGTTTTTAGCGAAATTTCGCTTTTCTTGAGAAGCCCCTTTGAGCCTTACTTCCTCTTTGCCAGCCTAAACCAAAACCTTATCTTCCTGTTCGGCAATTACAAAGCACTTAATCGTATGAAAAAACGCAACATTCTGACCCTATTACTTGGCCTGACAATTGGCGTCCTATTAGGCTTCACGCTTCTACGAGGCCCTATCGACCGCGGCATGGTAGAACAAGCTGCCGCTCTGATCGGACTGGAAATGACGCCGGCAGAGGTTGACAGCATGCTGCCGGGCCTGGAAGAACAACAGACCGCTTACCAATCCATCCGGGAGCAGGACATACCCAATGGGCTAACGCCTGCACTGCTGTTCAACCCACTACCCCAGGGCTTTGAGGTTCCATCAGATGAAGAAGCCATAGCCTTTAATCTCCCCAAATATGTCAAACTACCCGAGAATCGGGAAGAATTGGCTTTCTTTTCCGTGGCAGAGCTCTCAGCTCTTATTAAAAGCAGGCAGATCAGTTCGGTGGAGCTGACAAAATTTTTCCTGGAACGGCTAAAAAAGTACGATCCAGGCCTGCACTGCGTCATCACGCTGACCGAGGAGCGTGCGCTGGCTCAGGCCAAACAAATGGATGAGGAACTGGGCCGGGGATTCTACCGGGGCCCTTTACATGGTATCCCTTATGGCGCCAAAGACCTATTAGCAGCCGACGGCTACAAAACTACCTGGGGCGCAATGCCCTATAAAGACCAGATGTTGAATTATGATGCTGCAGTTATTGAAAAATTGGACGCTGCCGGAGCTGTCCTGATAGCCAAACTTTCGATGGGCGCCCTGGCCTGGGGCGACGTATGGTACGGCGGCAAAACCCGAAACCCCTGGAATACAGAACAGGGCTCCAGCGGTTCTTCGGCAGGCTCTGCTTCCGCTGTATCGGCAGGGCTGGCGCCATTCGCCATCGGCACAGAAACCTGGGGGTCTATCGTGTCACCAGCCACGGTTTGCGGTGTGACCGGCCTGCGGCCTACCTTTGGCCGGGTGAGCCGTTACGGAGCAATGGCGCTGAGTTGGAGCATGGATAAGATCGGCCCCATTTGCCGCACTGCTGAAGACTGCGCGATTGTCTTTGAAGCTATTCGTGGCAAAGATCAACGAGATCCTACTACCGTAGACGCTGCCTTCAATTACAATCATAAACTGGAGGCAAAGCAACTTCGAGTGGCCTACCTGAAAAAGGATTTTGAAGGAGATTACGGATTCAAAGCCAATGACAGCCTGGCCCTGGCCAAATTGCGCCAGTTAGGCATTGTCCTCGTACCTATCGAGCTTCCGGAGGTACCGGACATTTCGTTTATTCTGAGCGCGGAAGCCGCCGCTGCGTTCGACGAACTGACTCGCAGCGGTAAAGATGACCTGCTGGTGCGGCAGATCCGAAACGCCTGGCCCAACAGCTTCCGGCAGTCGCGCTTCATCCCGGCTGTGGAGTATATTCAAGCCAACCGCCTCCGCACTGCAATGATCGAAGAGATACACAAACGCCTTAAGGAGGTAGATGTATTTATCGCCCCTTCCTGGAGCGGCGACAATCTGCTGCGCACCAATCTCAGCGGCCACCCCTGTGTGGTGCTGCCAACCGGCTTCCGCGATGGAACACCAACGAGCATTACCTTCTGCGGCCAATTATACGGCGAAGCAGCCATTCTAAAACTCGCAGCCTTTTTCCAGGCCAATACAGCTTTCCATTTGAAGCACCCGGAGGGGTTTTGAATGGGAAAGAAGAAGTGGGGAGCGGTTACGAGGATCGAATGCTCTTTTCACGACGCTCAGCTCGCCTAATGTGATCCTCAAAAAACGAGTTCGCCGCCCGGCAAAACAGCTGGACGGCGAACTCGTTTTTTAAAC
The DNA here is from genome assembly GCA_020636215.1 of Lewinellaceae bacterium. Classification (GTDB taxonomy): domain Bacteria; phylum Bacteroidota; class Bacteroidia; order Chitinophagales; family Saprospiraceae; genus JACJYE01. The sequence goes on along the minus strand of JACJYG010000007.1, from coordinate 378,981 downwards.
ACTACTATATCGCTTAGTCCGCAATGATCATCCGGCGGGTAGCCGTAGCGGCTTCTGTTTCCAAACGGTAGCTTAGTAAACCACTGCCCTTTAGCTCATTGCGCTTCAGTTGCCATTCGTTGTAACCGGCGCTGAAATCACCTTCTTTCACCAGAAGTAATTTACCCGTCACATCGAAGACTGACAAGCGCGCCCAGCCATCTTCCGGCATGCGGAATGGAATGGAGGTAGCTTGTTTGAATGGGTTTGGCTGGTTCTGGTATAACGCGAAAGCTGGTGTTTCCACCACGCCACTTTCCGCATTAAACTGCAGGCCTACCCCCATTGTCTCCATATAAGTATTGTAAGCTTCGCCTCTTGTCTTGCTGCCGTTCAGGCTCAGGAGTTCGCTCAGGCGGGCATTGCGCAGGGCGCGGAAGCTCAGATAGAAAAGCGGCTCTTTCCCCGACAATTGAGCATCCTCCCGCTGGAACCAACTGGTTGTGATCATACCTTCTGCTGGAAAAACTCCAAAGTTTTCCTCGGAGAGGTTGGCCAGGGCGCCCTGGCTGATGCCCAGAAATTCGAGCGCCTGCTCATCGTAGCCGAGGCCAAACTGATACCCGCGAACGCTATTGATATCCTCTGCCCTAAAGGCGATATCGTATACTTCGCCGGCCTGTAATTCCATATCGTTCACCTGGAAGGCCAGGAGGGACCGGTTGTCCACACCAGTAGGTGCAAGATTTTGCGGATTCACATCATCCGTCACATCCCCGATTTTTACGGCGACGAAAGCCACGTCCATATCCAGCGACAAGACATCGTCCACTGTTACCCACTCAGGAAAATTTTCCGACAAGGGGTCATTGGTCTGGAACTCGTAGTCCGCTTTGACGAACCTCCAGGAGGTATTATTGGGGAATTCGTTGGCCGTGCCAAGGATAATCTTTCGGATATAGATCTGATCCAGGGCCGTTACACTGCCGTTGTGGTCTGCATCGGCAGCAATCACCTTGTAGGGGCTATCAAACGGCTCTGTACCAAGGATATGCCGCGAGATGAAGAGCAGGTCGGCGGTGGAAACTCCGTTGGAAATCCCATCGTTTTTGCTCACCATCACCATATTGACGTCACAAGCTGGCACACTTTGGAACAGGAAGCTACCGTTTTGGCCAGACTGCTGGGCCATCGGATTATTGGAATTATTCATGATGGAAACCGTCACATCAGGCACGGGCAGGCCCGTTTCGGTACGCACGACACCAGCCACTTCAGAAGTCATATGCGCGCAGATTTCCTGGTGCGGCATAGAAGCAAAGACGTTATCCTGCATAAGCGTAATGCCGGTATTTTTCATAATAACATCATGCAGGGTCGTGTGCTGTATCCAGTCCTTTTCCGCCTGGGTCAGGACCGGGTCATTGAGGTAGAAGAAGCGGTCGCCGTCGCGCAGGTTGGTAAACTGAATTTCCATAATGCGCATGAGGGTAGGGCCGAAAAGTTTGCCCGGCATGCGCTGTTCCGCCAGAAGGCCGACCCAGGGATCGATATCATTGATATCGTCGTAAAGGCTGATCAACTTGATATACACCGCAGGGGTGGGGTTGATCTGCTGGAAAAACTGGTACCGTGGCAGTCCGAAGGCGTCACGCACGGAGTTATAATCCGGCAGGCCACGTTCCCGGCCACGGTTGATATTGATGGCTGCCAGGTCGAGGCCACCGGCGCCCGGAGGGCCAAACAGGAAATTGCGTACATCATCCACCACTTTGGCGTCAAAGCCCTGCTGAGTTTGGATACCCATGCCTTTGATGAACGGCTCGATACCATGGCCTATCACCGGGAAAGGGTTAAAAAAAGCATCCCGTAACAACATGTGCCCCTCGGGGATTTCGTTACCGCTGTTGTCCACCCGCATCAAGCGGCCATTGAGCAGGGTATGCCCCAGGCGGAAAGCGGCGGCGGTAAAGACATTGAACAATTGAGCATCAACAGTTGGATCATACCCCTGATAAGGCGTTAGTTGAACACCTACAGCTGGCAGCCATTCGTTATAGACGATGGATTGAATCAGGCCACTCACCAGTTTTCGGGCGTGCTGATAGAGCTGCTCGTCGTCCCAATCTGGGTGTTGAACCGCCAGCTCTCCGCACAGGCGATTGTGTTCGCGGACGAAGATCGTATGGAAAGCAAACAGCAAAGGATTCTCATTGGCGCGGGCATCGCCGCAAACAAAGAATTTTTGCGATAGGCCCACCGGGTTATCCATATGAGGGGCGTTGGGATCTATTGGGGTATCCTGTTCCCCATTATAAGTATTGAAAGGCGGCAGATTACCGGCCGAAGTCTTTAGTTTGCCTCCGGTGAAGGCCCGCAACCAGTTGGCGCGCTGCTCATCGGAACCATAAACGCCGGAACCATCAATGTAGGCGGTAATCATATTGGGATGGCGGCGCGGGTTAAGCGTCGTCGTACCGGTAGCCGGGTCAAAAATATTGCGCTTCATGGGGATCTTCATCTGCCCCGTATTGAAGGGGTCAAACCAGCTGTCCCCTTGTGGAACGGAGATGGAGGCATCCTCGTTGCCATCCGGCGTCATGCCGAAATCGTGGTCCATAAACTGCCCCCACACCCAACAGAAATCGCTGAGGTTCAGGGGGTCGTTTAACAGGCCATCCTGGGCAAAAAGGGAATTGCTGACGACCCGAGGGTTGGGGCGGTTCGGCCCGGCAGGCGTACTGATCAGGTTGTCATAACCTACCGGCGCGCGCAAAAGCAGGTTGGACCCTGCCGCACCCCAATCGGGGTTGTTGAGGTTGTTGTAGCTGCCGTCGTAGGTACGGTAGTTTTGTACATCCACTGATTGTGCGGCTGCGGCCAGTGCGATCAAAGCAAAAAGTGTCGAGAGTAAAGATCTTACTTGCATATGCAAATCTTTTTAGCTCATGGGTATGATAAATGATTATGAATAAGTACAAGATACGGCATTGCCCTTTTACTCCATGGCGATGCCAATGGAAATAATACAGGACTAATGGAATTTGGTATGAGTAGACAAACAGCAGCTCTCAGGGGGGTAGGCTTCTTTGAGCTGCTTTTCGGAAATAACAGCAGGGAAGCCGAAACGTGCACAAATTTAGCGAAATAAGCATTATTCCGCCAGTACTTCTCAATAATTTTTTCTGTCAGTTTAAGGCCAGGAATTCAAAATCGTTTAAAAAAACACAATATATCCGTTTTTTAAACCCAAAATGCAGTTCATTTTTACTCTTATGAACCTTTAAAACGTTAATTTGTATTAAATTTCGGCTCAGAAGGGAATCTTCTGTGCACATCCGGCGTCCAAAGTGTTGAAATAATAGAGCTGATGAGTGATCTGGCTTAGAGTGCCTGTCACTCAACAGCCACCACAACAGTCGGGTGATTTCTTGGAAAGGGCAACCATGTGTTGCCCTTTCTATTTTTACGGCCCTGAGAGAGCTGGCTCAAAGGACGTACGACAATCAAATTCCCGGCGTTCTGAAGATGCCAAACCGTTCAATCCTTGAGAAAATACTGGTTGCTCATATCATTCTTACTGCTTAGTATCATTGGCGCTTTTGCCCAGGAAGAAAACTGGAGCAACCGCCGGGAGCAGCTTATTGCCACCAGCCTGGAAGCAAAACAATTGGATACCCTTACCATCATTGCCTCGACCCTGGAAATAGAAGCCCTTACTACCGGCCAGCCGCTCGACACCAGCTTTTACACCCTCGACAACAACACCCTTTTCCTCCGGCCTCCAGCGCTGCGCTACGATAGCCTCCGCCTGCGTTACCGCGTGTTGCCCTATAACCTCACCCAAGCCTCCCGCCACCTGGATTCCGCCCGGGCTGTTTCCCCCGAAGGGCCACTCATCGGCCTTACCTATAACCCCTACGCCCAACAGGAGTCACTGCTCGACTTTAAAGGCCTGGACTACAACGGAAATTTTACGCGCGGCATCTCTTTCGGCAACAACCAGGACCTGGTGCTCAACTCCAGCTTCAACCTCCAACTGGCCGGCGAACTGGGTGACGGCGTAGAAGTGCTGGCCGCAATCACCGATGAAAATATACCTTTACAACCAGAGGGCAACACCCAGCAATTGAGAGAATTCGACCGCATTTTCATCCAATTGAAAAAAAACAATAGCAAGCTAATCGCCGGCGACTACGAGCTGCAACGCCCCAACAGTTATTTTATGAACTATTTTAAAAAGCTGCAGGGCGCCACTTTTAGCAACAGATTGGAATTGGGGGAAGGCTATCTAAGCAGCAGCGCCAGCGTTGCTATCTCCCGAGGGCAATTCACCCGCAACCTTATCACCGCCCTGGAAGGCAACCAGGGCCCCTACAAACTGCGCGGCGCCGAAGGGGAACGCTTCATCATCGTGCTGGCCGGGACTGAAAAGGTCTTCCTGGATGGCGCATTACTCTCCCGAGGGTTGGAGGAGGATTATATCGTCGACTACAACCGCGGGGAAGTCACCTTCACCAACAAACGCCTCATTACCAAAGACAGCCGGATCGTCGTGGAGTTTGAATATTCCGACCAGAGCTACGTGCGCGCCCTTTATGCTGCAGGCGCCTCCTATGAACGGGGTAAACTGCGAATGGACCTCAATTTCCTCAACCAGCAGGACAGCAAAAACGCCACCGGCGAGCTAGGGCTCACCAACGAACAAAAGCGCATCCTCAGCCTGGCCGGAGACAACCTCACCAGCGCGCTCTCACCCAGCATAGACACCCTCGAGGAATTCACGCCCTACCGCGTGGCCTACAAACTGGTAGACACCCTGATCGCCTGCTTCCCGGCCGATACGGTGATCCGCTTTCTTCGGTTTACCACCAGGCCCGACAGCGCCCGCTATACCGCCCGTTTTTCCTACGTCGGGCCCAACAATGGCCAGTACATCCTGGATACGGAGCAGGCTGCTAACGAACGCGTCTACCGCTGGGTAGGCTTTGGCCCCGATTGCCGCCCTCTGGGCGATTACGAACCGGTGGTGCAACTGGTGGCGCCGCGGCAGCAGCAAATGATCACCCTGGGTGGGCGCTACGCATTCTCACCCCGTTCCGCTCTGACGACAGAAGTGGCGCTGAGCCACAACGACCTCAACCGTTTTTCCAGCCTCGACAGTGAGGATGACCTGGGCTTGTCGGCCTACACCGACTTTAGCAGAACCTTTGCCCTTGGCAGTGACAGCAGCGGCTGGGAACTGGCCACCAACCTGAGTTACGAACTGGTGCAAAAAAACTTCCAGCCGCTCAACCCTTACCGCAATCCGGAGTTTTTGCGCGACTGGAACCTGGCCAATGTTCAGGGTGTAGGGGACGTGCCAAGGGCGCAGGAGCAACTTGGCAAGGCCGGGCTCAGCCTGCGCAAGGCGGGGCTGGGCAGTATTTCTTATGGCTTCAGTGGCTTTCTGCGCGATAGCCTCTACACCGGCACGCGCCACAACGTACGCCTGCGGAGCCTGGCGCCCAACTGGGATATAGATGTCGACGGCAGCCTCCTGCTGGCCGATAGCCCCGGACAAAGCAACCGATTCCTGCGGCCCCGCGCCACCATTGCCCGAACCTTCCCAAAACTACAGCAGTTCAAACTGGGGGTTTCCGGCGAGCAGGAAAAGAGCAGGCGGTATACCACGGGAACTGACACGCTCGAAGCCACCAGCTTCTACTACAACCGCTACCGACTGTTCCTGGAGAGCCCGGAGCGGGAAGCTTACCGCTTCGGCGCCAGCGTCAGCCAGCGGCTGGATTATGCACCGGTGGAAACCCGATTTGTAAACAATACCACGGCTACGGAGGCGAATGTGAACGGAAGTGTACAATGGAAAGGCCAGAAGAACCGGATGAACCTGGCCGGCAACCTCACCTACCGCCAGCTGCATATCAATCAGCCGGGCCTGTCTGGCCAGGAAAGCGGGGAAACCTTCCTGGGCCGCTCCGACCTGACTACCAGCCTCGCCAAAGGGGCTATCCAATCCGCCACCACCTACGAGATCGGCTCCGGGCAGGAACCTAAGGTGGAGTTCACCTATGTGCGTGTCAACCCCGGAGAAGGGCAGTACATCTGGCTGGACTCGCTCTACAATAAGGATGGCATCATCCAGCCTAACGAAATGGAAATCGCACCTTTCCAGGACCTGGCCGACTACGTGCGCATCACTACCATCACCGACGAGTTTATCCGCACCGACAACGTCAACCTCAACCAGAGCCTGCGCATCAACCCCAAGGCCGTTTGGTTCAGCAAAACTGGCCTGCTGGGCCACCTCGGCCGTTTCTCTACCCTCTCTACCCTAACCATCAAGCGCAAAACCCAGAAAGCAGAAGGCATCTCCCCCTGGAACCCCTTCCAACTGAATGTAGCCGATACCGCTTTGGTAGCAGTAAGCAGCAACATCCGGAATATCCTCTTCTTCAACCAGGCGGACCCGGTGTACGACATCCAGCTCAGCAATTCCGACAACCGCAATAAGTTCGTCCAGACTTCCGGTTTCGAAAGCCGCCGCAACAGCGAGTGGGGCCTGCAGGGGCGATGGAACATCACGCGCAGCCTGAGCACCCGCCTGTCCTTCGCCCAGGGGCTGCGCGCCAGCGATTCTGAATTTTTCGACAACAAAGATTACCGCATCGAATACGCCAATGTGGCGCCGGAATGTTCCTGGCTGCCCAGCCGCAGCTTCCGCGCCACGCTCCGTTACCAATACCAGTCGGATAAAAACACCCTCCCCCAAGGCGGAGAGGCTGCGCAACGGCACGACTTCAACCTGGAGGCCCGCTTCAACCAATCGGCCAAAAGCGCCCTGCAGCTAAAGGTGTCCTATGTTCAGGTGGCCTTCGATGGGAACCCCAACTCCCCGGTGGGCTTTGCCATGCTCAACGGCCTGCAGCGCGGCCAAAACTTCCTCTGGAACTTCAGCCTCGACCGCCAACTGGCCAAGAATATCCAACTGCGGCTAAGTTATGAGGGGCGAAAAACAGGAGAAGCCCGGGTGGTGCATACGGGAAGGGCGCAGGTGGCGGCGAATTTTTAGAGCGGGATTGGGGGGTTCTCCCATTTTTGCAAGTGTGCCCGGTTTAACGATGCTTTTATGCTCCTTTTGCCCCGATTCAGGGCGCCCCCCGTCTGCTGGGCCGCTGACCGACAGGGATTCTATTGATCTTTACCCTGCACCCGAGGCGCAGAGGACAGCTTGGATTCCTCGTGAAATCATTTGGAAAGAGAAAATAAAAATAAAAAAACACGCCCCGGCGCCATTGCCAGTAATCCAAAATCCTCTTTATCCGTTTAAGATAGAAGTGTTGAAGTTGTTTAATTTAAAAAGTAAAGTCTCGACCATGCGGAAGATATTTTTTTCTCTCTCCTTTTCCATTTTAGCCATTGCGGCCTGGGCCCAACCGGCCAGCGCCCAATACGCCCCCACGGCGGAAGAAAACTCCCTGCTGTGGGAGATCAGTGGCAATGGCATACAGGCGCCTTCTTATTTGTTCGGCACCATCCATATGATCGGCAAGGAGGATTTCTTTCTGACCGAGGCCACCAAGGCGTCTTTTGAAAAAGCGCAGCGCGTCACTTTTGAGATCGATATGGAGGATATGACGGATTTCACCAAACTCTTCCCCCTACTGATGAAATCCTTTATGGCCAATGACACCACCCTGGAGGATCTGCTCACGCCCGAAGACTATGCCCTGGTGCAAGAACACTTTGAAAGCGTAGGCCTGCCCATGATGTTCCTCAACCGCATCAAACCCATGTTCCTCTCCGCCCTGGGCGAAGGCGATATGACGTCGATGGACGGCAGCAGCGGTGACGTGATGTCCTACGAAATGGAATTAATGAGCATGGCGCAGCAACGCAAGTTGCCCATCGACGGCCTGGAAACAGCGGAATTTCAGATGAGTGTCTTTGACAGCATCCCCTACAAAGTGCAGGCTGAGATGCTGGTGGAATCGATCAAAACAGAAGACACCGGCGAAGGGCAGTTTGAACAAATGGTAAAACTCTACAAAAATCAGGATTTGCAGGGCATGCAATCCATGATGGAAAGCGAAGAGGGCGGCATCGGCGGCTATGAAGACCTGCTGCTGGTGGGCCGCAACCGCAACTGGATCCCCGTCATGGCCGGGATGATGGCAGAACGGCCAACTTTTTTTGCGGTCGGAGCCGGCCACCTGGGCGGTGGGCAAGGCGTTGTGGCCTTGCTGCGCGAAGCAGGGTATACGGTGAAGCCGCTGCGGTAGCAGTTGAATGCCAAACTGATTTAATTCAGCACGGTGAAGTGACTTTTGTCATCATTCCCTCTCATTTATTATCGCACTTTCGTAGAGTGCAGTAATACATCGTATTCAAAAGCCAACGCAAAGGCGGGTGAGTGAGCTGGCATTACTGCGGATTGATTCACCAAAAGCTACCGCCATGCTGATCCGCGACATTCCAAATGCTATGAAGGGCGCCATTATCGACGTTCGTTCCCGAGAGGAATACGAACTCGCCCACGCCGGCCAATCGATCAACATCCCCTGGGATATCCATGTATACTACCTGGAAGAACTGGAGGGCCTTCCCAAGCCGTGGATTTTCGTCTGCGAAGAAGGCTTTCGTTCTGGATGGGTGGTGCTCTCCCTGAAAATGCTGGGCTATGAGGAGGTATACAATGGCGGCCGCTGGTTCGATGTAGACCGGGAGAAAAAGGAAATGTTACCCAAAGCCGCTTAACAAAGATGCATTACAAGATTGCCTCTGCCTGGATTTTTGCCACCCTGGCGCTACTGCTTTTTCTCATGGCGGTGTATCCCTCTCCATACGTCATTTGGGCCGGCATCATTGGCCTTCCTGTCCTGATTCTGATCCAGGCCATCATTGTACTGCGGGCTAAAGATGAAAAACCACAGCATTTTGAGGAAGAAAAATGGTATGAAGACCGGTAGTAGATCCGTACGTCAGTAAACAGTTGCCAGATGAGTGGACGCTAGGATGGATTGCCCCACAAGACGCATTAACCACCAGGCCTATCATCTCTGACAAAAGTCATCTTCCGTTTTGATAATTGTCATTCAGGTTTAAAGAGTGGGAGCTTATATTTGATAAAGGCTGAAAGGGCCTAAAATCGAGCGATCATGATGTCCATAAGCCCCTCTTCTATGAAGATTGAAAAAAAGGCCGTTGAGCCCTACCAGGTCCGCCAGGCAATGGTAGCCCTTGAATTGGGCGCCACGGACGAAAAAATCCTGGAATATGTGGATTTCCTGACCCACTATATTCCCACCGGCGCCCTATATTTCCTCCACGTCTTGCCCCGCTTTGATGTTTTCGACACCATTATTGAACGAGAGGCTGAGTCACTCATCAGCAATTATGAACTCAACAATGAGGTCATCTCCCGGATGGACCGTAAGATCAAAAGCCGAATGGAACGGGGAGGCGCGGTGCATATAGAGTTCGACGTCAGGGAAGGCAACCCTTTGGAAGAGCTACTCACCGATGCGGAAGATATCGGCGCCGACCTGGTCATTATCGGCCAGCGCAGTGGGGTGGAACAGCATGGCATCCTTGCCAAAAACCTGGCCAGAAAGGCGCGCTGTAACGCCCTGATCATACCGGACCAGGCCAAAGCAGCCATCAAACGGATCGTGGTGCCGATCGACTTCTCCGAGCACTCCATTAGAGCACTACGGGCAGCCATTGCCTTCCGGATGGAACTGGAAGACGACGCTGTCATTACCTGCGTCAATGTATATACGATTCCTAACCTCAGTGTTTATAAGATACAAAAGACAAAAGAACAATTCCGGGAAATGCTGGAAGAAGACCACCTTGAAGCCTTCAAGGCCTTTCTCAACACGCATGTACCGGAACACAAAGATGAGCTTGAAATAAAACTTATTTGCCGGGAAGAACCCGGTGTAGCCCAACACCTGTTGGATTTTGCCCGTGAACAGGAAGCCGGGCTGATCGTTATGGGGGCCAAAGGGCACTCTAAGGTCGAATTGCTATTGTTGGGCAGTGTCACAGAAAATGTGCTGTCCATGAACGAAAGCATCCCAACCCTGATCGTGAAATAATCGAGGTTGGAGGCCGTGAAACAATATGCACTGACGCTTGAACTTATCAAGAATCATAGCTTGGTGAATTTTTTTCTATTTAGTGAGGTTAGTTTTTCGGGAGGCCGTCAAAATGTTTTTTGACGGCCCTTTTTTGTTAGCAGGTACGGTAAAAGCAGGATGATAAAAATCAATAGCTCAACTGACAGTTGTCAGCTTCAACTGCCTTATGAGAAAGTATTTTTGAAACGATACATGAGAAATTAGCAGGGGGCCTGTTACGCAGTGAAATGCCATTTTCCCTAACCACGGCTACCATTTTGCCGGGAAAAGCCAAAAGCCATGACCATTTCAGACGAAAAAACCCTGAGAGACATTCAAAAAGAATTCAATATTTATTTCCCATATCTCAAGATCGAATTCTATAGTGGCCACCATGCCCGGGGAGAAGGGTCGCCCGTACAAGATCGCCTGGATCCCGAGCTGCCCTTGTCTGTAGTCCGAACCATACATACCACCGGAGACCTTAAGATCGACCCCGAAAAAAAAGTCAGCGAGTTCGAGCAGATGTTCTCCAAAAAATACGGCTTGAATGTCCAGGTATTCCGAAAGTCCGGGAATTTATGGATGCAGACCACTTCAACGGACCACTGGACCTTATCCGAACAAAACCGCAAAGGCGGCGCCTCGGAATTGTACTACAAAGAAAAGCACAACCAATGATAACAGGCACTCTTTCTGTCAGCGATGTAATGAGTAAAAATGTTTTGTTTGCTCACCTCCACCACAGCTTTACCGAGCTGTGCCGCTTATTCTTCGAGATGAACATCCACCACCTGCCAGTCGTCGACGATGCGGGCAGGCTCATTGGGATCATTAGCGCCAATGACGTATTAAAAGCCTATGGGCGTCAGATACCAACTTTGGGAAGAGCCGACGAGGCCACACTTAACCGCAAGATCACCATCGAAGACTTGATGACGCCGAACCCTATCTACATCAGCCCGGAAGCCACACTTAAGGAAGCAGCTGAAAAACTCACCGCTCACAATATACAGTCTTTGCCGGTGCTGGCAGGCGATAAAGTAGTTGGCATTATCACCAGCCGGGACCTGATGCGGCACTTCTCCGGATAATGGAATAAACACTATATCATAGTTAAAATTGGCTTTTGCGACTAGGACGAGGGGCGATCATCCTTATGATGATTGCCCTTTTTTACTGACAAAAGTCAATAGCGCCTGTTGATATGCGTCATGCCATTTTGCCGGCCAGGATTCTAACTTGACCCTGGCCGAATCCCCTACCGGAATACCGGCCGAAGACTAATTCATGAGTATGAAAAGCATCCTGGTTCCTACTGATTTTTCTGCATGCGCCTACCAGGCTACTGAAGCAGCAACCCAGTTGGCCCGCCGGTTCAATGCTCGCCTTCATTTGCTGAACTGCCTGGACATTCCGGAAAACTGGGATGCTCTGACCAGCCAGGAACAGGCGCAATGGCCGGAAGCCCGGCAGCTCATCTACAATGCCCAGATACTGCTGGCCGATCTGAACCGCCGATATTCGGATATGGATATTACTACTTCCTGCCGGGGCGGGAAGGTTGCCCAGGAAGTGGCCCGTTACACTAAAAATAACGGTATTGGCCTGGTCGTCATGGGTTCCCATGGCGCCAGTGGGAAAAGTGAATATTTTATTGGCTCCAACACCCAGAAGGTAGTCAGGGAAGTACATTGCCCCGTATTGGTTATCAAAGAACCGCTGTCGGAAGTTAATTTTGACAAGGTGGTTTTTGCCTCCAACTTCAACGAAAGTGAAAGAGAGCCTTTCCTGCACTTCAAAGAAATCCTCAAACATTTTATGCCGGAATTCCACTTAGTCGAAATCCATACTTCCTCCCTGCTGGACCCTCCTTACATCCTCAGCCAGGAAGCGATGGATGAATTCCGGGCCCTGTGTGCTCCATTTAGCTGCAAAACCCACATCCATCGAAACTTCAGTGTCGAACGTGGTATCCGGGCATTCGCGGAAGAAGTGGGCGCCAAGCTCATCGGCATTTCCAACCACAACCGCCACCCCCTGAAACGCATGCTGGCAGGCAGCAATGTAGAAGCCCTGGTCAATCATTCCAACATCCCCGTACTCAGCATTGACTACGAGGAAGCTGCTGAAACTCCGGAATAGTTTATTCGACTTCAATGAAGTATGCCCCATGAAAAAAATTTTATTTCCCACCGATTTCTCGCCCGCAGCCGCCAACGCTTTCGATTACGCATTGCAACTGGCAAAAGCCCTCGATGCGAAAGTGGACCTGATGAGCGTTTATCACCTTCCACTGAATGACGCCGGCCGGGTGCCGCCCGATTATATCGAGCGAATGCTGGAGGAAAAACGACAAAGCGTAGAAAAAAGGCTAAAGGATTTTGTAGCCGGAAAGCCCTCCAAACAAATAGGCCAAATGTGGGCAGACTATGGCCTTTTCGTTTATCAGGAAATCATCGATGCGGCCCGAAATAAAGGATATCAGCTCATCGTAATGGGCTCTAAAGGCGAACGGGCCGGAGTGGAAAAACTAATGGGTAGCGTCACCACCCATACTATGATGCATGCGCCATGCCCCGTGCTGGCTATTCCCGAAACGGCAACCTTCCAGCCGGTCCGTCATATTGGCTATGCCACCGATTTCGAATACAGCGATAAAACAGCCGTAGGCAAACTCATGGAGTTCGCCGGCACTTTGGGCGCCGCGATCCACTTCGTTCATATCGATATCAAAGGGACGGCCGGTAAAATGGAAGACTATGTAATGGTGGAAAATTACCCCCTTCCTTTTACCGATTTTTCTGTCATCAGCAGCAAATCCGTCATCGAAGGGCTGGAAGCATTTATGCAGGAAAAACATATAGAAATACTGGCCCTTTTCATCCCCAACCGGAGGCTTTGGGAACGCCTGTTCCACAGCAGTTTTACCAAACGCATGGCCTTCTACACCAAGGCGCCTCTGCTCGTCTTCCGCGAATAAGCCAGGATTTACAGGGATTGGACGTGTATGGCCTTCTTTAGTGTTTCTGGGAGTTGAGAGGGTTGAGAGGGTTGAGGGGTTGAGCACTCCAACTTCTCCATTTCACTGAAGGGCTTTCAGAACAACATCCGATCGCAGAACTGCCCCTAAAAGGCCTGCAGTTCCACTAATTTGGAATACTCTCCTGCTTGTTGCAGCAAAGATTGGTGGGTGCCGCGTTCGACAATCTGGCCGGCGCGCATGACGACGATCTCGTCGGCATGCTGAATGGTAGACAGGCGATGGGCGATCACAATAGAGGTACGGTTTTTCATCAGCTTCACCAGCGCTTCCTGCACCAGTTTTTCCGACTCTGAGTCGAGGGCAGAGGTGGCCTCGTCCAGGATGAGGATAGGCGGATTTTTGAGAATGGCCCGGGCAATAGTCAGTCGTTGACGCTGCCCACCGCTAAGCTTACTTCCTCGGTCGCCAATATTGGTTTCATAAGCATTTTCAGTGGCCATAATAAAATCGTGGGCGTTGGCCACCCGGGCGGCTTGTACGACTTCCTCCATGCCTACCCCTTCCATGCCAAAAACGATATTATTATAGATGCTGTCATTAAACAGAATTGCTTCCTGCGAAACGATCCCCATCAGGTTGCGCAGGCTGTGCAGGCTGTAATCCCGGATGTCAATCCCGTCTACATAAATACCTCCCCCGGTGACATCGTAAAAGCGCGGCAACAGGTCCACCAGGGTGGACTTACCGGCGCCGGAAGCCCCTACAAGGGCGACAACCTTTCCGTAGGAGATATCCAGGTTGATGTTGCGCAGCACCAGCTCTTCCTCCTGCCGGTAAGCGAAGCTGACGTTTCTGTATTCCACCTTTTGGCGAAAATTTTCGATGATCCTGGCGTCGGGCTTCTCCTGAATGCTGAGGGGGGCGTCCAAAACGCGCTCAACCCGTTCCATTGCGCCAATCCCTTTCTGTATATTATAAATGGATTTTGTCAAAGATTTGGCCGGATCGATGACATTATAAAAGGCAAAGATGAAGGTGAGAAAGGTCTCCGCCTGCAGCTCGCCGGTAAAAACCAGCTTCGACCCATACCACAGCAGTACGGCTACTGTGCCAATGCCCAGGAATTCCGACATTGGAGAGGACAGGTCGCGCCGCCATAGGAGGCGGGTCAGTATCCATCTATATTGATTGTTCTCTTTACCGAACTTTTCCCGTTGGTAGCCCTCGGCGTTAAAGCCCTTGATAATGCGCAGGCCGCCCAGGGCTTCCTCGACAATAGAAACAATGACGCCCAGTTTTTCCTGCACGAGGCTGGAGCTGCGCTTCAACTGACGGCCAATACCTCCGATCACTACCGCAGTGAAGATCATCAGGATAAAAACAAATGCGGTAAGCGAGGGGCTGATATAAAGCATGAAAGCCAGGGAGCCAACAATGATCAAGGGTTCGCGGAAGATGGCCTCCAGCACGTTGAGAATGCTCCACTCCACTTCCTGCACATCGGCAGTGATACGGGACATGAGGTCACCTTTCCGCTCTTCGGAGAAGTAAGGCAGGGGCAGGATCAGCACCTTATCGAAGAGTTGCTGCCGAATATCCCGGATAATACCATTGCGCACCGGCGCCATAAAAAAGAGGGAGAGATACCGGAAGAGGTTTTTCAGGAAAAATACCCCCAGGATGGCCATGCAAACGAAAACGAGGGCGGCTTCCTTTCCTTGTTGCACGATCAGCTCGCTCAAAAAGTAGTTAAAATGGGCGGAGATGCTTCCAACATCCAGCCGCCATTCCGGCCGCTGCAGCACCGGTTCGCGGCGGTCGAAAAGGATTTCCAGGAATGGGATAAGCAAGGGAATGCTCAGAGCTGTGAACAAGGCGGTCAGGATATTGCTGAAGATATTGAGCCCCACCTGGAGCCGGTAGTTCCGCAAATAACCAAGTATGCGCCAGAAGCTGTTCTTCATTAATCAGTTAACGGTTTCGCTATTGCCGGGTTCCAGAATAAAGGAGGTTTCTCCTTGCTTCAATTGGTAAGTAATAACGCGCCGCTGTCCGCTTAGTTGGCCATTATCATTATAGAGTGGAAATTCTCTTTTGATCTGCCCCTCTTTTACATAAAAAGCATCCTGCCCCTGATAACCTTGCAATAAAGCATCCTTAGGTTCCCGAACATTGATAGGGCCATAAGAGCGGTTGCGATAGGAGGCGAAGCCATAGAGATGGCCACGGGCATCCGGGCCAGCAGTAAAAGTGTAGACCTCGATGAAACCATCCTTGTTGAGGTCGGCCTGGAAGGCGTCCCGGGCCTGGCCTTCCACATCGAGGCAGAGTTGGTCGTTGCGCACTTCCAAGCCCTGCGGCTGGGCGCATAACACATTTTTCTCTGCGCTTTCATTGGAACAACTTAGCGTAAAGGACACTTTACCTGCCGTTAGCGTTCTTTCAAGGGGCGGAACCTTTTCCGGCTGAGGCTCGGCTGTCGGCTCCGATTCGGCCTGAGCCGTTGAAGTGGTTTCAGAAGAAGGCTGCTGCGCTGGCGCTTTGTCAGCAGATTTTCCAGTACAGCTTCCAAGGGCAAGCAGTACTGCAAACAGAAGCAGGTATGCAGGTTTCATGATCGCTATATTTTGAGTTTACCGCTTTCCTGCGGACAGAAACGGAAAAGCCCGCCGAGGCGGGCTGAGTTATGGTAAACCAAGCCAAAGCCTAGTCGTCAGTCATTTTAAAATCATTGAGGAAGCTCGTGTTGTAGTCCCCTTTCCGGAATCGTTCGTTCTTCATCAGCCGCTGATGAAAAGGCACCGTAGTTTTCACCCCTTCGATGATAAACTCATCGAGGGCCCGTTCCATCTTGGTGATGCATTCCTCACGGGTGCGCGCCCGGCAGATCAATTTGGCGATCATAGAATCATAATAGGGTGGGATCTGGTAACCAGCGTAAACATGGGTGTCGACGCGTACCCCGTGCCCCTTGGAGCTGTGAAAGGAGGTGATCCTTCCGGGGCTGGGGCGGAAATTATTGAAGGGGTCTTCTGCATTGATCCGGCACTCAATGGCATGGGCATTGGGAAAATAATTGCCGCCAGTAATAAGCTCGCCGGCCGCAATTTTGATCTGTTCTTTGATGAGGTCATGGTCGATGACTTCCTCCGTAACAGGGTGTTCCACCTGGATACGGGTATTCATTTCCATGAAGTAGAAATTCTGGTATTTATCTACGAGAAATTCTATGGTGCCCACGCCTTCATAGTCGATAGACTGGCCCGCAAGCACAGCAGCGTCTCCCATTTTCTTGCGCAGTTCCTCGGTCATAAAAGGTGAAGGGCACTCTTCCACTAATTTCTGGTGGCGCCGTTGGATGGAGCAATCCCGTTCGGAAAGGTGAACGACCCTGCCCTTTTGGTCACCGGCGATCTGGAATTCAATATGCCTGGGTTCTTCCACGAACTTTTCGATGTAGATACCGTCGTTGCCAAAGGAAGCCTTTGCTTCCTGGCGGGCGCGGTCCCAGTTGATATCGAAATCTTTTTCCTCCCAGACGATGCGCATCCCTTTTCCTCCACCCCCGGCAGTAGCTTTAATGATAATGGGATAACCGACTTCACTGGCGATCTTTTTGCCCGACTTCTGATCTTTGACCAGGCCATCGGAACCGGGGATGACCGGCACGCCAGCCTTGATCATAGTTTCTTTGGCGGTCACCTTGTCGCCCATTTTGCGGATCTGCGACGGAGTAGGCCCAATGAATTTAATGCCATATTCAGCGCAAACCTCGGCAAAGTCAGCGTTTTCGGCTAGAAAACCGTAGCCGGGATGGATGGCATCAGCATTAGTGATCTCCACTGCCGCCATAATGCGGGGAATGCTAAGGTAAGATTCCGCTGAGGAGGGGGGGCCGATACATACGGCTTCATCAGCGAAGCGCACATGCAGGCTCTCCCGGTCGGCAGTGGAATAGACGGCCACGGTTTTAATGCCCATTTCCCGGCAGGTCCGGATAATGCGAAGCGCAATTTCGCCACGGTTTGCAATGAGTACTTTATCGAACATACATCTTTCAGTTGAATAGGCCATATCCAACGCTTACCTCCGTATAGTTGGTAAGCCGGCCGGCTCATTGGAATGAAAGTCAACGATCAGCCCTTGGGGTCTACCAAGAAAAGAACCTGGTCGTATTCTACCGGTTGTGCATCTTCTACTACGACCTTGACGATCTTTCCGGAAATTTCCGATTCGATCTCATTAAACAGTTTCATCGCTTCAACGATGCATACGACCTGGCCTACCTCAATGGAATCTCCAACCTTAGCGTAAGGGGGCTTTTCCGGAGAGGAGCTACGGTAGAAGGTGCCCACAATCGGCGAACGGATCTCCTTATACTGGCCTGCATCTCCATCGCCAGGTTGTTCCGGTTTAGCCTCCGGTTGAGAAGGCGGAGAAGCTTGCTCGGCGGCCGGAGCCGCGGCCGGTGTGTAAGCTGGCGGTACGGCCGGCATCTGAATAATGGGAGCCTGCTGCGCTGGCGCCGGAGACGGCGCTACCGAAGGCATTTGCTGTTTGAACTTTTCGTATTTGTCGGTACGAATAGACAGCTCAAAATCCCCATTCTTAACCTTAAACTCGGTAAGGTTGGTCTTGGTGATCAGCTTGATCAACTCCTGGATCTCTTTGAACGTCATAGGCGTTATTGTTTTACACGTTCCATATAGGAAGCCGAGGCGGTGTCTATCTTTACCAGGTCTCCCTGATTGATAAACAAGGGCACCCGGACTTCTGCTCCTGTTTCAACGGTAGCTGGTTTCAGGGTATTGGTGGCTGTGTCCCCTCTCAACCCCGGTTCCGTATAGGTTACTTCCAGGACGATGTACTGGGGCATTTCTATGGTCAGCGGCGTTTCCTTTTCGGCGTGGAAGATAATATCCACTTCCAGGCCTTCCTTCATCAGTTCCGGGCGCTCGAGCAGCTTGACGTCAATAGCTACCTGCTCGTAGGTGCTGTTGTCCATGAAGTGATAGCCATACTCGTCATTGTATAAATACTGGAACTTGCGGCGCTCTACCCGCACTTCGTTGACATTATGCCCGGCAGGAAAGGTATTTTCGATTACCTTACCCGAGGTCAGGCTCTTCAGTTTGGTACGCACAAAAGCGTTGCCCTTCCCGGGTTTTACATGCTGGAATTCAACGATAGAATAAATATCGTCGTTGAAATCGATACACATGCCTTTGCGAATATCAGATGTCGTTGCCATTGAAACTTCTCTGGTTTTATATTTGCTTTGAAATTAAACGTTGCAAAGATAGACAAAAAACACAGGAAACTGCCCTAGTAAGCCCACTTCACATAGATAGCGCCCCAGGTGAAGCCGCCGCCAAAAGAAGTCAGGATAAGATTGTCGCCCTTTTTCAATTGGCTTTCCCATTCCCATAGGCAAAGCGGGATAGTGGCAGCTGTGGTATTGCCATATTTATGGATATTGATCATCACCTTTTCGATGGGGAAGCGGGCCATTCTAGCGACTGATTCTATGATCCGCCGGTTTGCCTGATGCGGCACCAGCCAGTCGATTTCCTTTTCGGATAACCCATTGCGCGCTATTACCCGGGTCACAACATCAGCCATGCCGGCAACAGCAGCTTTAAAAACAGGTTGTCCGTTTTGGTATACGAAATGCTCCCGCTTTTCAACAGTTTCAGCCGTAGCCGGATAGCGCGACCCTCCCGCTTTCTGATAGAGATAAACCTGTCCGGCTCCATCGCTTTGAAGCAACGCATCGCGGATACCGACGCCGTCTTCAGCTGGTTCCAACAGGACTGCACCGGCGCCATCACCAAAAATGATACAGGTAGCCCGGTCGGTGTAATCTACAATGGAAGACATTTTGTCCGCTCCAACGACAATCACTTTCTTACAGGTCCCCGATTCGATAAATTTAGCAGCAGTGGCCAATGCGAAAAGAAAACCGGAACAAGCCGCGTTGATGTCATAGCAAAAGGCATTCCGGATGCCGACAAAGTCGGCAATGAGATTGGCCGTATCCGGAAATTGCATATCGCCGGTTACTGTCGCGCAGATCATCAGCTCGATCTCTTCCGGAGCGGTATTGGTTTTCTCCAGCAGGCCTTTTACAGCCTCCATGCCCATATGGGAAGTACCCATCCCCTCTCCTTTCAGGATGCGGCGTTCCTGTATTCCCGTGCGCGTGCGGATCCATTCATCATTGGTATCCACCATAGTTTCCAACTCCTGGTTGGTCAGCACATAATCAGGAACATAAGCATGTACTCCAGTAATAGCGGCGTTTATTTTCGACATAATAGTGCTAAATTACTATGCATTCCAAAAACCGTGGCGAAGGTAAAAAAAATGTCCAATAGTTTTGGGGAGTAGATGTTTGAGAAGTGAGTGATTGAGATAAGCACCTCTTGGCACGCGAAACTTCACCCGCCTAGAAAGAGCACGGCTTCTTTCATCAAGCCGGTCAGCAGCCCAACCATTTAGCCGTTCAAACTTTGCCTCTGTTCCCCCCACCGGGTAATAGCCAGCAAACCCAGAAAAGTCAACAAGCCGTTGAGCGCGATGATGAGAAAGCCGAACTGGAATCCAAAGAATAGCTGGCCGGAATATTTATCCAGGAAAAAGGATAACACCGGCGCCACCAGGCAAACCGGTACGACCAGCGCAGACCGGACATTGTAGCGGGTCAGCAGGCCGAAAGCAAATAACCCCAGGATGGGCCCATAAGTATATCCGGCAGCAACGAATAAGCTGCTGATAACAGCTTCATTATGAATAGCGTTGAAGACAACGATGATTAAAAAGAGTAAAATAGAGAAGCCAATATGTACAAAAAAGCGGGTGCGTTGCTTGCCTTCTTCGTTTACTTCGCTTTTCTCAAATCCAAGAAAATCCACGCAGAAAGAGGTGGTAAGGGCGGTTAGCGCGGAATCGGCGCTGGAGTAGGCCGCAGCGATGATGCCCAATACGAACAGGACACCGACGGCTGGAGAAAGGTGCCGCAATGCAAGGGTTGGATACAGCTTATCCGTCTGTTCGGGAATATCCAGGCCAATGCTGGAGGCATAGATATATAATAAAGCCCCCAGGGTCAGGAACAGCACATTGGCAAATACCAGGATCGTGCTGAAGGTATACATGTTCTTTTGTGCTTCTCCAATATTCCGGCAGCTTAGGTTTTTCTGCATCATATCCTGATCCATACCTGTCATCACAATGGTAATGAGAGCGCCACTGATGAACTGCTTGAAGAAATTATTGGGGTCGTTCCACCCTCCTTCGAAGAAAAAGACCTTGGAATAAGAACTGGACCGAACCATTTTCACCAAGCCTCCGATATCAGTTTCCATTGCGTTACCAATCGCAACAATAGAGAGGACCACAGCCGCCAGCATGCAAAAGGTTTGCAGCGTATCGGTGTATACTATAGTATTGATGCCTCCTTTGAAGGTATAGACCCAGATCAGGATAATAGTGACCCCTACCGTCGCCCAAAAGGGGATCCCGAAAGGGCCTAATACAAATTCCTGCAATACAATGGCCACCAGATACAGTCGAAAAGCAGAACCGACTGCCCTGGAAAGTAAAAAATAGGCGGCGCCGGTCTTGTAGGCATGCAGGCCGAGGCGCTGTTCCAGATAACCGTAGATGGTAGTCAGGTTGAGCCGATAGTACAACGGCAGGAGCACCCGGGCAATAACGAGATAACCCAGCACATAACCGAAGACGATCTGCATATAGGAAAAGTCCTGGTTGAGGCCGTTAGCCCCTACTACCCCAGGAATGGAAATAAATGTAACCCCCGAAAGGGAAGCGCCAACCATGCCAAATGCCACCAGATACCAGGGCGATTTACGGCCGGCCAGGAAAAACTCTGCATTGCCTGCCTTCCGCCCGGTAAAATAAGAAACGACAATGAGCATTAGGAAATAAACAGCAATCAGGCTAAGTATGAGGGTTGGTGTCAAATGTTGTTGCAACATAGTGGTTCCTGCTTAGTTTGGTTAGCGCAACCAGGGCATTGGCGTTTTTTTCACCTCATTTCATCTATCTTCCCTTCACATACAAAAAGTTGCTTTATGGGCGCCCCGGCCATTCCACAGCATGGCAAAGATAGCAAAATTGGTAAAAGGGGAAAGCGGACTAAAAAATGTCCATTTCATGGCTAATCATGCCTATGGTGCCTTGCCTTGCGCTACTACTTATTTTTTCACTATATTATCCGAAAAAACGTCCAGCTGAAATGATAAAAAACCGCACGTTCTTATTCCTGTCCCTACTGCTTTTTTATGCCTGCTCCAACAACTCCAACAACTCCAGCAACTCCAGCCGCGAACAGGCGCCTGAGGCCAGCCCAACCATACCTGCAGTTGAGGAGGACGAAGTTATACTGCAATTATCCAGTTACCTGATTGCGAACCCTCAAAATCAGGCGGAAAGGGACCAGAATACCATCACCAACTATGCCATTGACAAGCTGATCCCTCTGGAACGTACCGCCTCGGGCCTGTTTTACCACATCCTGGATACCGGAGCAGGAGAACTCCTGCAATGGGGCGATTACATTTCAGCCCACTACAAAGGATATTTTCTGGATGGCCAGGTTTTTGACTCCTCTTACCGCCGCGACAAACCCCTGGAGTTCTACATCGGCAATATGGTGCCCGGCTGGAACGAGGGATTACAACTGATCCGCCCCGGAGGTAAGATCCTGTTGCTCATCCCCTCGGCCCTGGGCTACGGTGAAAAAGGCTTCCCGGATGGAAAGGGGGGCTTTCTGGTTCCACCCAACACGGTGCTGGCTTTCGAGGTGGAAGTGCTGGAAAAATTGAAATAGGTGACAGGAAAAGTCATTGGGAATGGCTATATGGCTGAGGGACTCTGGGAGGCCAGTAGTACGGTGGATTTCATGGCTGCAGAGGCCCGGAGAAGGGCCGTTTGATGCTTCACCAAGCCAGCTACTCCGAAGCTTTTTCCATCTTTTCCGGTTCCCTGGGTTCTGGATCTTTCTTCCTGAAAAGCTGTGGCAACATAATGGCCAGGCCGATCATGATAGAAAGGTCGGCGAAATTGAAAATGCCGGTACGCAGCCCCGCCAGCCCCACGTTCATAAAGTCGACGACCTGCCCGTAGAGCAGCCGATCAAAAATATTGCTCACCCCACCGCCACAGATAAAGCTAAAGGCAATGATCTGAAGTTTAGAAAGCTGTTTCGAAAACAGGGTATAGGCTACCAGCCCCAGTAATAGCCCTGCGGGCAGGACGTTCAGGGCAATAAAGCGCAAAGTTCCTGACAGGCCTGCACCGAGGCTGAGAAAAGCGCCCTTGTTCTCTACGTATACCAGTCGAAAGAAATCGCCCAGATAAGACAATTGCCCCAGGCCCATGAGTTGCTCCCGGGCCCACTGCTTGGCGCCCTGGTCAATTACAATATTGGCCGCCACAATACCCAGTATCAGGACGATTCGTTGCCAGTTAATTTTCATTGGTTATGCTGTTTAATATTGAGTCTTGTCTTTTTTGGCTGCCCAGGCCTGCATGGCATAAAGGGCTTCCTGCCGCATCATTTGTTCGGTGGGAAGGCGCCGGTGGCCCGGGGGATGGTTCAATTCTTCGTAGATGAAGGCGTCATCAAAATCTATAGCGGCTGCATCCTGTCGGTCGCAACCGAAAACAATACGGTTGGGCCGCGCCCAATAAATGGCCCCCAGGCACATGGGGCAGGGCTCACAGGAGGTATAGATCACACAGCCTTCCAATTGGAAATGCCCAAGATGCTCACAGGCCTGCCGAATGGCAACGACCTCTGCATGAGCCGTAGGGTCCCGATCGGCCAATACCCGGTTTTGCCCCCTGCCAATAATAAGGCCATCCTTCACAACTACCGCTCCGAAAGGGCCGCCAAGGCCGTTATGTACCCCCTCAATGGCCAGTTGAATCGCTACTTTCATGAATTGCTCGTCCCTCACAGTCCTAATTTTTTTTAGGGCGGAACAGGCCTGCAAAAGCCTGTTTTCCCAAATCAGGCGGCAAATTAGTGATTTTATTGATCACCGCCACTTTGGCCGGCGCACAAGTAGGATGGCCTCCTTCAGCTGGAAAACAATTTTTGAATACAATTGCTATCTTTACCCGGACCGAACACCCAAAATGGCGGAACATGACGCAACCTTTTTTCACCAACGACGCAATCGTACTGGGCTTATTGATTATCGTACTGGCTCTGGTATTTGTAACTTCACATAGCAAGGCAAGCGGCTGGAAAAAATTTTACCGCTACGTCCCACCTCTTTTATTGTGTTACTTTCTGCCGGCCCTTATGGCCTGGCCCCTGGGGCTCATCAGCCCGCAGTGGTACGACCTTGATAAGCTGCGCGATTTCCTTCAGGCAGGAGTAGCTCCTACGCTCTCCGACCAGGCCGGCTGGAAAGCTGTGAAACAACTTATTTTAGACAATAATATAGGGCAGGAGGCTCTGAAGCCCTTTATCGTCAAATCGCAACTCTATTTCGTAGCCTCCCGTTATTTACTGCCTGCCAGTTTGGTGTTGCTTTGCCTGAGCATCGATTTCAAGGGCATCATCAACCTGGGGCCTAAGGCCTTGATCATGTTCTTTGCCGCCACCCTGGGTATCATTTTGGGTGGCCCGGTAGCCCTGCTGACAATCTCTTATCTGGCGCCCGGCCTGGTACAAGCCAACCCCGATGAGTTGTGGAAAGGCCTGTCTACAATCGCTGGAAGCTGGATTGGCGGCGGCGCCAACCAGACGGCCATGAAAGAGATCTTTAAAGTGAGCGACAACCTCTTTGCCGCCATGATCGTAGTTGACGTGGTGGTCGCCAACATATGGATGGGTTTCCTATTATACGGAGCCAGCATATCCGACAAACTGGACCGCGTCCTGAAAGCGGATAATTCCGCCATCGAGGACCTCAAACACCGCGTCGAGGACTACCAGTCCAGCGTCGCCCGTATTCCCAACCTGACGGAAACCTTTGTGCTGCTGGCCGTTGCCTTTGGTGGTGTAGCCCTTTCTCACTGGGGCTCCGACCTGATCCTTCCGATCATGGAACGGTATAAAACGGCGCTGCAAGCAGCCCGGCTTAACTCCCTTTTAGAAGGTTTCTTCTGGCTGATCGTCATCGCTACGACTCTGGGGCTTAGCCTTTCCCTAACCAGGGCCAGAGCACTGGAGGGCGTGGGTGCTTCCCGCTGGGGCAGTGTTTTTATCTACGTACTCGTAGCAACGATCGGTATGAAAATGAACCTGGGAGAAGTACTGCAAAACCTTGGCCTTTTCGCTATCGGTATTGTGTGGATGATGGTTCATGTGGTTATTCTCCTTACGACAGCCAAGATCATTCGGGCGCCGTTTTTCTTCGTGGCAGTAGGCAGCCAGGCCAATGTGGGCGGCGCCGCATCCGCTCCGATTGTAGCCTCCGCATTCAGCCCTGCCCTGGCCCCGGTTGGAGTCCTCATGGCGGTACTGGGTTATGCACTGGGCACTTATGGCGCTATCATTTGCGCCTTCCTGATGCAGGCAGTGGCCGGCGGTGGGTAATGGGCGGCGTGCGGACGCTCCCTATTTGATAAACTCCGCTTCCGCTTCATTTATAGTAGCGACGATATCCGGGCATGTTTGTTGCATGGCTGCTTTTACCTGCTCGCCCCGAGCGCCCTCGAGCGCCCCGTATTTCGCTTCTATTTTTTCTCCGCACTTACTCATCAAGCGTTCCATTTCTTCGGCATAGCGATGCAAAGCATCCAAATCGTTGCGGCCCGCTGCTGCTTTAACCCCTTCATAGGACTGGGCCAGAGGGCGCATGCAGTCACAAATATCTTGCGCAATCCGCTCAGGAGTATCCTCGGCACTCTGGCAGCCGGCCAAGGCCAATAAGAGCATAGCAAATCGGTAAAGGTATTTCATCGTTTTTTCGTTTTGTTAAGGGAAGATAAAGCTTTAGCTTTAAAGGAACAGACAGTTTCGCTGTGGTTCTGTTGCACTATTACGCCCCAATGCACTGTGCAAAAATACCAAATGCAGGAATTCCCTCCTTTGAAGCCTTACTCGCTTTCATCCTTGCAGTGGGTGGCCGATCCAAGGCATAGCCCAAAGGCTTGGCCCGGGCTTTTTTTCAGATAATGCCGGGCGGTGGTTCGGCTGGCAACTCCAGGAAAACATCCCCACTGCTCGGCCAGGCCGAGGTTGAGATGTAAGTATTGCTTAGGATTCTTTTAATAAAAACTTTGCCGCAAACTTGCTTTTTTGATATTATCAATCAAACACTATTTAAAAAAAATCATTTTGATATTCTTTCAACAAAATGACCAAAACATTGATTTTGTAATAAATTTTTATTTTTTTATTTAAAAAATTTGCACAAAAACCCCTCTTGATATACATTTGTATCAACAACGGCAGTTAAACGGACAGCTGGATAATTGAAGTCGGAAGTCGGAAATCGGAAGTCGGAAGTCAGAAGTCGGAACGGAGCACCTCTTTTCCCACTTCCGCTTTCCCCCTTCCCACTTCCAAACATTGTGAGGTGATGAAACAGGCAGCCATGCCCTCTTGTCTCGGGGGTGGGGAGTACGGGATAAACGTGGTATTCATTGCTGCGGCTAACCGCTCCGTGCAGGTTCGAATCCTGCCCTCACAGCTATTCTTTTTGAAATCGGAAGTCGGAAGTCGGAAGTCGGAAGTCGGAACGGAGCACCTCTTTTCCCACTTCCGACTTCCACCTTCCCACTTCCAAACATTGTGAGGTGATGAAACAGGCAGCCATGCCCTCTTGTCTCGGGGGTGGGGAGTACGGGATAAACGTGGTATTCATTGCTGCGGCTAACCGCTCCGTGCAGGTTCGAATCCTGCCCTCACAGCTATTCTTTTTGAAATCGGAAGTCGGAAGTCGGAAATCGGAAGTCGGAACGGAGCACCTCTTTTCCCACTTCCGACTTCCACCTTCCCACTTCCAAACATTGTGAGGTGATGAAACAGGCAGCCATGCCCTCTTGTCTCGGGGGTGGGGAGTACGGGATAAACGTGGTATTCATTGCTGCGGCTAACCGCTCCGTGCAGGTTCGAATCCTGCCCTCACAGCTATTCTTTTTGAAATCGGAAGTCGGAAGTCGGAAATCGGAAGTCGGAACGGAGCACCTCTTTTCCCACTTCCGACTTCCACCTTCCCACTTCCAAACATTGTGAGGTGATGAAACAGGCAGCCATGCCCTCTTGTCTCGGGGGTGGGGAGTGCGGAACAAACGTAACGTAATGCCTTCGGGCTAGGGTTGACCACTTAATCCTTGCGTTATGGCTAACCGCCCCGTGCAGGTTCGAATCCTGCCCTCACAGCCATTCTTTTTGAAATCGGAAGTCGGAAATCGGAAGTCGGAAGTCGGAAATCGGAAGTCAGAACGGAGCACCTCATTTTCCCACTTCCGACTTCCACCTTCCCACTTCGCAACAGGCTCGCCGCGGCGGGCTTTTTTTGTTTCCTGTCCTTTCGAAAATCAGTTAGTCTTTTTTGAACCGGCCCGGTTGGGCAATGGAGAGAAAAAATAGGCAGCCCCTTCCTTAAGTTATAATATTGATAAACTAGTGAGTATAAAGCAGGGGCTGCTTACGAAAAATTTACGCCTATATCATCAAACTAGGATGGAAACGCATAGCGGTAAGCACCCGCTGCCTGAGGGGTCAATTTTTTTCGTAAGCGGCCACCACCTCTTTGAGTTCTTCCAGATATTGTTGTTTTTTAGGAGCCCGCCTCCGTTTGTTGGTTTGGGTAAAGAAAGAGTGCTTTTCCAGAAAATTAACCTGAACCCGGTTCCACGCTTCCTTTGATTGCAGAACATCATATGCCTTTAGTTCTTCGAAAAGCGTAGAACCGATATCATAAAAATCATCGCGCCCCAGGTAATCAAGGTCGGCATCGCAGAGGAGGGTCTCGAGATAGTTCTGGGGGCTTTGGGGAATACGGGTAGCCATGATCATACCACAGATGCGCCCAATCTCTGCACTGGTATAGCCGTAACCCGGCAGGTTTTCGCGGGCGATCTGACAACTGAGGCGTTCATGTTCTTTATTATTGATGATAAAACCGGAATCGTGGAATAGGGCTGCTGTTTTGAGCAATAATTCTTCGTAAGGCGTCACCTTTTCCAGGTAACACAATTCCTCAATAGTATACAGCACATCGAGCGTGTGGTGCACTCCATGGTAGTAGAGTTTGTGTGATAACTCCCGCTCCAGTTTATCCAGGATGAACGCCTTGGCTGCGTGAAAATTCATATTTCATGGTTTTTTAGCAGCAGTACATTTTGCAGGCATGGGAGGCCTTTGGGTAGATGGGTGTTTGATGATGCCGGCTATTTTTATCCTGCTGCGTGAATGTTCGTTTCCCTCATTTAAGGCGCCTGCCCAGGAGACAGGCTTTTACATATTCCGACTTTCAACGATTTGAAAGATTCTTTTCGTATTAAACTTTCCTGACAAGACGTAATTTTACGGAATCTACCCTGAAATTGCCGCTTTGCGAACCCACAACTTGAACCAAAACCACTCTATATAATACTACGAATTCAAAGGAAAAGGGTTCACAGCTTGTTACACTAAGGACGGAAATTTGGCCGGAAGGCCACTTATTGAACATTGAGCAGGGCTCAAAAAATGCCGAGGGCATACCCTACGGCATTTTTTGAAGTCCACGAAATATTTTATTTCTTCTCATCCAGCAGGATCACGCCGGAGGCCAGAAATTTCATTTCTTCCTTCGGCTGGGTGATGGCTGCGATCTCTTCTTTTGACTTACCGGCATCTTCGGCGTAATGGCGCAATTCATCTACCGGCGTCACATCCCGGAAAGCGTAGCCGTTCATTACCACCTTGCGGCCGGCAATATCTTTGGGCATGAAGAAGCCATAATCCTTAAAGCGGACCATAATGGGGTCTACGCTGGAGTCATTGGAGGCAATGTTCATCCAGCAACCTTTCATTTGACAGACATCCACCACGGTGCCGGTAAGCACGACGGCCATGGAATCCTGGCCGGTCATTTTACCGCGCAGTTCGTCATAGGTAATAGCTTTCTTAGGGGTGAAAGCCTCTCCAAAAGTTTGCCCGGCAGCGGCCGTGCTATTCTTACTGGTGTTACAAGCCAGCAATAAACTGGCTGACAATAGGAGAAACAGCGTGTTTCTGATCATCTCGGATACAATTTAATTATGGATTCAATACGTTAATTACTCTATCCGGTTGCTTTCAAAAGCCCGTTTAACAAATTTCCTGGGCGAAATTACATAAAGGGGTTGAAAAACCGGAATGGAGTATCCCTCAGGCCAAAACAAATATCCTAATTTTTCATTAAACCCACTAGTACAGGCAATATGTAGCCCGTATCGGCAATTATTACTCTCGCCGGCGCAAACGATGTACCAACCAAAACGTTGATCCCTATGTAACTGCCCTTTACCTTTATCTGAACAACTTATTCTTTAGGCAAAACACCGAAAACATGAGAGGGGTACTGATCATTTTGAGCACCATTTTAGCAACCACCCTGGCCAGCGCGCAGATAGAGTGTACATCCGGTGATTGTATCAACGGCCAAGGCGCCTGCATATATCCCAGTGGGGCGCGCTACGAAGGGCAGTTCCGGGAAGGGAAACCAAACGGAAAGGGCACGCTTTCTTTCTCTGATGGGCGGGAATATATCGGCGACTGGAAAAACGGCTATCGCCACGGCATGGGCATTCTGTCCTATCCAAATGGCGATAAATTCACCGGCGAATTTGACGCCAATCTATTCGACGGCCGCGGCATCATGGCCTATGCCAATGGCAACCGCTATGAGGGGCCCTGGCAGGATGGGAAACAAGAAGGGCGCGGCGTTTTCTTCTTCGCCAATGGCGACCGCTACGAAGGGCAATTCCGTCAGGGCCTCTGCGAAGGAGAAGGTGTGATGTTTTACTCCGATGGTTCTATCTATAGCGGCCAGTGGGCCAATAATGTTCGCCACGGCCGCGGCAAACTGTCCTTTCCCGATGGGGAAGAAATTACCGGCGAATGGGACAAAGGACAATACCTGACCGACTGGAGTAAACTGGCTTACCAGGGCGACACGGCCAACCTGCCCAACTGCAACCTCCTCTTCTGCAATGCCGGCCCCGGAAAGTATACCTACGGCGACGGTTCCGTTTATGTGGGCGATTTCTATAACGGCATGCCGGAAGGCAGCGGCACGGTTTACTACGCCAGTGGCAACCGCTACGAAGGTGGCTGGAAACAGCATACCCCACACGGCCGTGGCGTGATGTACTACAACAACGGCCGGATCGTCGGCGCCATCTGGGATTTTGGCAAACCCATCAAAAAATTATTCGAGCAGGGCGAATCAGAAGGCCCCACCCCTATCCCCATCGACCGCGACGCTCAGGTCAAGATATGGGCCGTAGTAGTAGGCGCCGCCACCTATACGCACATGCCCCCTCTACGCTATACCGATGATGACGCCTATCAATTATACGCCTTCCTCAAAAGCCCGGAAGGCGGCGCACTGCCCGACGAACAAGTCCGGCTGCTCATCGATGAACAGGCGACGCGCAAAAACATCCTCAACGCCATGCGCTCCGTTTTTCTGCGGGCCGACGAAAATGACGTCATCATCTTTTACTTCTCCGGCCATGGCCTACAGGGCGCTTTCCTGCCGGTCGACTTCGACGGCTACAACAATCAGCTCAAACATGAGGAAATCAAGGCGTTGCTGGAAGAAAGTAAGGCCAAACACAAAATAGTGCTGGCCGACGCTTGCCACTCCGGTAGCCTCTTATCCATGAAAACGCCCCTGCAGATCGCTCTGAAACGCTATTACGAAGCCTTCGAACAATCGAGCGGCGGCACGGCCCTGCTGATGTCTTCCAAAGGGGAAGAATACTCCCTGGAAGACGGCGGCCTGCGCTCCGGTATATTTAGCCACTTCCTGGTGCTGGGCCTCAAAGGCGCCGCCAACCAAAACGGCGACGACCTGGTGACTATACAAGAATTGTTCGACTACGTCCACCAAAACGTCCGCATGTATACGGGCAACGTTCAGACCCCTACCCTCACGGGCATATTCGACCCTAATATGCCGGTAGCTTTTGTGCGGGAGGCCGCAACTGCGGGAAAGCCGTAGGGCAGGGGGCAGATCCTTAGTTACAGGGTTCAGCGTTACAGGGTTACAGGGTTACAGATTTTTTACCCGCCTCCGCGGGCCGAAGCCGCTTCAGCGGGCGAAGGCCCGGCTGGCCCCTACACTTACCGCCTATGCGACAGTTGTCGGGGGAGGACGGGACAGGTTGCAGCGTTGCAGGTTAGGGCTAAGTGAAGCCTCCACGAGGGCAAAAAACTCCTAAATTTCGGGTTTTTCATTTATAAAATGGGACGTTTCTCATGTAGGACATGTATGTGGCCGTAGATAAGTCACGGGCTGACTGAACGCTTGCAAAACCAAGTCGAGTACTACCTTGACTGGCATGCATTACCCTTCCTCCTTAACCGGTAGTAGGTCAAATAATAATAGATAATAAATAAGGTTTGGACAATCCTTCCTGCTTTTTTCTCCAAACAACCTCCCCCTGCCTGCAACATCCAACCGGTAATTTTCGTACATATATACATCCCAGTTATATAGAAAATCATGCAACTGTTTAGGCGGCGGTGGCGCGGCCTGCCTCTCATGTCCCGGAAACGCACAAATCAGAATACCATGAACCGATTTACCCCCTTGCTCCTCCTGGCCTGCCTCCTGGCGGCTTCCGTTCTTTCCGCTCAATGCCTGGAAGGCGATTGCAATAATGGGGAAGGCTCCTACCGATTCAATAGCGGCGCCCGATACACCGGGCAGTTCCAAGCCGGCAAAAGCAATGGCATCGGGATCTGTTATTGGCCAGATGGTAGTTTCTACCACGGAGAATGGGCGGACGGCCTGCCGCATGGTAAGGGTGCAAAAACGCTGGGCGATGGCAAGCATCAGGTCGGTTGGTTTGAAAAAGGCCGCTTCCTCGGTACACAGCCTACGGCACAACTGGAAGCCAAAGGCGGCAGGACACTTAATGAGAATTTGGAAGGTTGCATTTCCGGCGATTGTTACAGCGGCCGGGGGGTGTACGTCTTTCGCAGCGGCGCCGTCTACACCGGTGAATTCCGGGATGGGGAGATCCATGGCGATGGAGTTTGCCATTTTTCAGACGGCAGCGAATACCGGGGCCAATGGAAGCACCGCCAACCCGACGGGCAAGGCACCATGGCCTATAGCGATGGCAGTACCCGCACCGGCCTTTGGGAGCGCGGACAACCCGTCGATGGCAATGGGCGGCTAGCCAACGCCTACCTCGCCCGGCAGGACGCCGTAGCCAGCACCACAGACGTACAAGCAGGCTGTATTTCCGGCGACTGCTTCAGTGGTAGGGGAACCCTGGGCTATATTGACGGCAGCCGTTATGAAGGCGCCTTTCGCAATGGCCTGCCTCACGGGCGCGGCACATTTTATTATCCTAACGGAGAAAAATACACCGGGGCGTTTGAAAATGGCGTCCCTCACGGGAAAGGAGCGCTGTATAAACTCAACGGAAATATTCTGGAAGGCCAATGGCTGGATGGCGAATACGCCGGCAATCAGGCCGGCCCGGAAAAGGGCTGCATCAGCGGTGATTGCCAGGAAGGCTATGGAACCTATATCTTTAAAGAAGGAGACAAATATGTGGGGTCTTTCCACAATGGTTTGCCCCATGGCCGTGGTACAGTGTTCTACACCAACAGCGAACGCTATGAAGGAGAAATGGCCTTCGCCAAATTCAACGGCTACGGCACCCTATTTATGAAAGACGGCTCAGAAGTGTCCGGCTACTGGCAGGATGGCGTGTATAGCCCTCCAGAAAAAAGGGCCCAGGCCACGCCCCCACCCTACCCCCCTAAACCGGACCAGCCCGAACTACAAATCTGGGCCGTAGTGATCGGAATTGCAGCCTACAACCACATGCCGGTACTGCGCTACACCGACGACGACGCCTACCGCATGTTCGCCTTCCTCAAAAGCCCGGAAGGGGGTGCGCTCGATGACGAGCACATCCGCATCCTCATCGACGAAGAGGCCACGCTCTCCAATATCAAGCGCACCATGACGGACGTCTTCAGCAAAGCCGGCCGCAACGACCTGGTGCTGCTTTATTATTCCGGCCACGGCCTACGCGGGGCTTTCCTGCCCTACGATTTCGACGGCTATAGCAATCAACTTTACCATGAGGACGTCAATGCCATCCTCAAGCAAAGCCCTGCCAAATATAAACTCTGTATTGCCGACGCCTGCCACTCGGGCAGCCTGCTGGCCATGCGCGGCAGCGGCGCCCCTGATATGCTGGCCAACTATTATAGCCGCCTGGCCCAGGCCAATCGCGGCACCGCCCTCATCATGTCTTCCAAATCGGAGGAAACCTCTCTGGAGTCCAGCGGGCTGCGACAGGGCGTCTTCAGCCACTTCCTCATCCGCGGCCTGAAAGGGGAAGCGGATAGTGATAATGACCACTACGTTTCCGTTCAGGAGTTGTACAACTTCATTTATACCAACGTCCGTTCCTATACCGGGAACATGCAGTCACCACTTATACAGGGCGATTATGACCGGAATATGCCGGTGGCGGTAAAGCGGGAATAGGCAGAGGAAGTTATATTGCTATTTGGCAATATTGTTAGGGGGAGGGGAATTGGATTCCTATCTTTACCTAAAAAAACAATGCGCCTTCATTTCCCCGCAATATTACTGTTACTCGCTCTTTCCTCTTGCAGCCAACCCGAGGCATCGCCGGCCGGCAAGGTGAATTATGAACATCCCATCCCCTATGCCCCCCGGCAATACGTATGCTACCGGGCGGCCGGGCCCATTACCATCGATGGCCAGGCGGATGAAGCCAGTTGGCAGGCGGCTCCCTGGACGGAAGACTTTGTGGATATTGAGGGGGAACTGAAACCGGCGCCCACCTACCGCACCCGCGCCAAAATCCTGTGGGATGAAAACTACCTCTACTTCGCTGCTACCATCGAAGAGCCGCATCTATGGGCTACCATCACAGAACGCGACGCGGTGATGTACGGGAATGACGACTTCGAGATTTTCATCGACCCCGACGGTGATGGCCAACTGTACTACGAGTTCGAAATGAACGCCAATAACGCCATCTGGGACCTGCTGCTCACGCAGCCCTACCGGGTGGATACCATCCGGCCCAAGTACATCAACAATTGGGATATCAAAGGAATCAAAACCGCGGTACACCTGGTGGGCACCCTCAACGACCCTTCGGATGAAGACCAGTCCTGGAACGTAGAGGTGGCTATGCCCTGGAGCGCCCTCAAAGAAATGGCGCCCGGCGCCCGAATGCCCCTTCCCGGTGAACAATGGCGCATCAACTTCTCCCGGGTCGACTGGCATCTGGACATCCGCGACGGGGGTTACCACAAAAAAACGGACCCCGCCACCGGACAGGAGCAACGCTGGCCGGAAGAGAACTGGGTGTGGTCTCCCTCCGGCCGGGTAGATATGCACCAGGTGGAAACCTGGGGCTTTGTACAGTTTTCGGAACAACCCGCCGGCGCGGGCACGGAAGAATTTATGAAAAAAAAGGAAGAACAAGTGAAGTGGGCGCTATGGCAACTGTATCTGCAGGAGGAGCGCTATCGCAAACAATACGGCGCTTACACCGATGACCTGTCCCGGCTGACTTTACCGATAGTTGTAATGGAAGGCTATACTTTCCAACCTGAAGCCGCCGTAACCCCCAGCCAGTTCGAGCTTATAGCTGCCGATCCAGAGTCGGGCCAATGGCACATCAACCAGGAGGGGCGGTTGTGGAAGAGCTTGTGATGTTCATTTTGTTTCTGGTTCCTGGAAACCCAGAAACTTAGAAACCCAGAAACTTAAAAACCATGCCCACCCTCTCCACGCTCTTCCACCACCCTCCCAGCCCGGTCGAGGAGTTGCACACGCAACTTTTAAAGGGCCGGGGTGTCCGGTTGCTCGTCAAGCGGGACGACCTGCTGCGCACGGGGCCAGGGCTGTCCCTATGCGGCAACAAGTGGCGCAAACTACAGTACAACCTGCAGGCGGCGCGAGACGCAGGGCAGGATACCTTACTCACATTTGGCGGAGCCTACTCCAACCATATTGCGGCGGTTGCAGCTGCCGGGCAGGCCTTTAGTTTTAATACCATCGGCATCATCCGTGGGGAGCGGCCCGAAGGGCTCAACCCAACCCTGCGCTTCGCCGAAGCCTGCGGCATGCAACTGCAATATTTCAGCCGTAGTGAATTCCGGGAAAAAGAAAAAAGGGAATTCCAGGAAAGGCTCCAGCAACAGTTCGGCGATTTTTACCTGCTGCCGGAAGGCGGCGCCAACACCCTGGCCATCGAAGGCTGCCTCGACATTGTAGCGGAGGTGGAACAACAACTGGACAACTTCCCCACCCACTGGTGCTGCAGTGTAGGCACCGGGGGAACCCTGGCGGGCATTATCACCGGCGTACAGGAGCGGGCACAGGTGCTGGGCTTCCCGGCCTTAAAAGGGGATTTTGTGGAAGGCATGGTGCGGGAATTGGTTTCAGGTTTCAGGGTTTCAGGTTTGAGGTTAGAGGGTTCTGAGGGGGGGGGCAAGCACAACGAAAGCTGGGCTATCATCCCGGATTTTCATTTCGGCGGCTACGCCAAATGGACGCCGGAGCTGGTGGGTTTCATGAACAACTTCTACCGGGAACACCACATCCCTCTGGACCCGGTGTATACCGGAAAGCTATTCTATGGATTGTTTCAGCTCATTGAACAGGGGTATTTCCCCGGAGAGAGCATTATTTTGGCTGTGCACACGGGAGGGTTGCAGGGCATTGAAGGCTTTAATGAGCGGTTTGGGGGGTTGTTGGTTTCTGGTGGCCACTGAAACCAGCAACCACCAGAAACCAGAAACGACTATCAATTCGTCTTCCCGTAGCGTTCCCCATCCTTATACTCCACCAAATAAGCGCCGGAATACCCCTTGCTTTGGATTTGCTTCAGCATGGAACGCGCCTGGTCGAGGGAGAAGAAGTCACCCACGAGAACACGAGTTAGTTTGCGCTGAATGATGCGTTCCGTATCGAGCCGGCCCATGGAGGAGACGTTGTCGAATCGTTCCGGGATGTAAGTACCAACGGCGGCCAGCTGTACCTTGTAATAAGTGCCCTGCAGGCGCGGCGCCGACGTTTCGTATTCGTAATTATCCCGCGGGTCGCGCCCACGGGTAATGTAGGGCTTGCCTTCCGCCACTGCCGGCGGCAGGGTGGGCTCCACGGGTCGAGTGGGCTGGCCGGGAGGCGCCGGTTCGGTTGTGGACGGTGGCGTCACTGGTTGAGCCGGGCCTTCGGTTTCCAGAAAGATAGGCTGGCCATAAGTAAAGGTGTTGGGGTCGTTGGCAGAGAAACGATAAGAGCCCGCTTTATAACCATAGGCCGACACTTCCACGCGGAAGCTGCGGTCGGGCATGATCTCAAAAGAGTAGTTGCCCTCGTTGAACCCGCGGCTGATCAACTGAGTCTCCCGGCCATCATCATATTGCTGGTAGAGGGCTACCGTAATATCGTTGATCGGTTCACCGGACTGCCGGTCATAAACATTGCCCTTGACCATAACACGGCGGCCACCAACGGCGAATTCAAAAATATCCTCATGTGTGGTGCTAGCTTTCTGGCCGGCAAACACCCGGTTGGATACCAGGAAACCGCCGGTGCGCGAAGGGTTGAGGATGTAAAAGTAATCGTCGGCGCTGGAGTTGACCGGCATCCCCATATTTTCGGGTTGCGACCAGCTAACTTCGTCACCAGTGGAGCGAAACACATCAAAGCCGCCCATAGAGACGTGGCCGTTGGAGGCGAAATAAAGGGCCTGGTCTTCCACATTGTAATAAGGCGTGATCTCATCGCCCAGGGAGTTAACCACCGGCCCCATGTTGATGGGGAAGGTAAAGTCGTTATCGTCCAGGCCAAGGTCACGGGAAACATACCAAAGGTCCATGCCTCCCCGTCCGCCATCGCGGTTGGAAGAGAAATAAAGCACCTCCTGCCCCCGTTGATGAACAACGAAAGGGTGGGTTGCTGTTACTCCATTCATGTTGATATAATCCGGCAGGCGTTCGGGCTGCGACCACACGGCGCCTACGCGTTTGGTTACGAATATCTCGCAACGCGTTTTCACATCATTCCAGGGTTCTTTGGTATCGCTACAAACGGTGAAATACATGCGGCTGCCATCGGGCGCCAGCGCACCATTACCGAACTGGCCGGATTGAATGACCGGGAAGTTGCGTGGCGGCTCCGCGCCACCCCAGGTGGAGCCTGTACGCCGCGAAGTATAGATGCGCGCACGATCCCCACGGGTGGAAGAAAAGAATATTTCATTATCAGAAATAGGAAAGGGTGCAAACTCATCCTTATCGGAATTGACGCCATCGCCTGGCAAAAGCAATTCAACATCGCGATTGGCCTGAGCAGGGGCATCCATACCGAGGCGGCATCCACGGATTTCGGACTGAATAATCTCCTGCAGAATATCTTTGCCTTCGCCAGTGTATTTGTCTGAGAAGGCTTGGAACTCCTGGATGGCGCGATCGTACTGGCCATCCTGTTTGAGGCAGCGGGCGAATTTGAGGCCCACCAGCGGGTATTTGTCGTTCATATCCTTAATCGGGCGGTACGCCTCTACGGCCTTCCGATAATCCCGGAGGGTATAGTAGAGCTCACCTGCCTGATGGGTGAGGTCTTCCTTGCGTTTTTTGCCGTAAGCTTGCTCGTATTTTTCGGCAGCTTCGGCCAGGTTACCATCGGTGTAGGCCTGTTCGGCTTGTTTCTTCAGTTTACGCCAGCTTTGGGCGTGGCCGAGGCTTCCAATGCCGATAAACAGGATGAGTAGAAGTAGGAGTTTCCTTGTCATGTTGGCTATTTATTTTTTATGATTGGATGGATTGTTTTGCTGGTGATCCGGCATGGCCAGAAGCCGTTCGATGACAGGAGCAAAGTGCTTGTGCTCCAATTTCTGCACCTTATGAGCAATGTCCTCCGGACTATCGTTGGGGTCAACCACACATCGGGCCTGAAATACCGCATCGCCTTCATCAAAACGTTCATTGACATAATGGATAGTGATGCCTGTTTCTGCATCTCCGGCGGCTTTCACTGCACGATGAACATTCATTCCGTACATGCCTTTTCCGCCGTATTTAGGCAATAGGGCCGGGTGAATATTCACCATCTTCCCCTCGAAAGCACGGACCAGGTAAGGAGGAATCAGCCAAAGGAAACCGGCTAAAACGATAAAATCAATTTCCCGCACCTTCAATTCGTCCAACATAGTTTCAGTTTCATAGAAGGCTGCCCGGCTGAGCACCATGGGCTCGATGCCATTGCGCTGTGCCAGTCCCAATACGGGCGCATTTTCTTTATTGGAAACGACCAAACAAACCTTAATATTCGGATTATCCCGGAAATATTCCATGATTTTCG
The DNA here is from genome assembly GCA_020636215.1 of Lewinellaceae bacterium. Classification (GTDB taxonomy): domain Bacteria; phylum Bacteroidota; class Bacteroidia; order Chitinophagales; family Saprospiraceae; genus JACJYE01. Next base: position 341,329 of record JACJYG010000007.1, on the reverse strand, counting down.
CGGCATTTGTGCCGGTTCCCGAAGCGAAGATCGCGATGTTGGCCATGTTTTTGTCTTGTGGGTCTGTATGTCTGGTATGTCTGGTATGTCTGGTGCGTCTGGTATGTCTGGTATGTCTGGTGCGTCTGGTGCGTCTGGTGCGTCTGGTATGTCTGGTATGTCTGGTATGTCGAAACGCTTACCCTTTTCCTTGCTTCCCTGTCCCTCAACTGCTAACTGCCCTGCTGAATGCCTTATTCAAACTCCAGGCCCGCAAAGCGGTAGGAGCGCCCACGCTCGCCATAGACTATCATGCGGCGGCGGCCGATCTGCTTGCAGATCTTAGGCCTTGTAATGGTATCGGCATCGCGGTTGAGAAAAAGGGGGTATAGGCGTAATTGCCCATCCTTGTATAATTCTGCCAGGGCGACGACCGAATTGCGGCCGTTGAAATTGTAGAGCCGGTTATTCCCATCATTTTCAAAGTTACGGCGATTATCGTTAAAGATGAAATATAGCCGGTCGCGTACGATAGACATCGCATAGGAAGAAAAGTACCCTCCATCATTATAGGTCTCCTGCCGTTTGGGAATACGCGTAGCCCATTCAATAGAGCCATCCGGCCGGATGTTAACCACGATGATATCGTTGTAGTTATAATAGTAGTCGTAGCGCAGAGTGCCATCCCATAAACGGTAGACGCGTTCGTAGACGTAATACTGTTCCGCCACTAACACAGCACCGCCGTCGCTTCTCAGGATAAGTTCATCGAGGGAAAAGCGATAAAGTTCAGGCTGGCGCCCTACATCCCCGGCTGCCTCCGCCCGGGCAGCGCGTTGTGTTTCCCCATCCGACAGAAACTCCGTCCGAAATTGAAAGTCGAACTCTTTGAGGTTTACGTTTTGGATCTCTTTGGTTTGAGGGTCTACCCGGAAGAAGCAGGTACCTTTGATACTGTAAGTCCCTTTTTCCGAATAAAAGCCGGCGAAGACGAGCCGCTTGTCATCGGCAACGCGAAAAGCCAGGTCGGTGATAAACTTCTCGCCCAGTTCGATCCGATATTCCTGAGCATCTCCCCCATCCCTGGTGTAAGCCAGGATGATATATTGGTAGTTGGGGCGCCCCCGCCGACGTTCGCGAACCCCATCGATGTAGAGCACGCCCATGATGTAAACATTGCCATCATTATCAATTCGATAATCCTCAACGGAGAACTGCTGGTCGGAGTAAGGAAGGGTGATATCCTGACTCCATGTTTCCTGAAGTTGGTTATCGAAAACCCGCAGGGCGAAGCGCTCCGGGTCGCGCTTGTTGTTGGGCAGTTGGTTATAGAGCAGCACCCGGGAGCTGTCGCGGGAGAGCACCAGATTAAAAGCCCCCTCCTTATCCTTGTTTCGGGCTCCAATCTCGGCAATCTTGACAAGGTCTTTGGAAGGCTGGAGGCGCGGGCTAAGTTTCTGATAGAAGAGATAATTTTTCTTCTGGGCCTGGTTGTTGAAACTGGTGAATAGATAGAGTTGCCCCCCGATCTTGATAACGTCTTCGAAATCGCGGCGTTTCCCTTTATATTTCAGATCCAATTCCTGGGACCGCCCCAGCTTCATATTGCTGTCATAATACTCCACATAGGCCTCTTCATGGGTGAGGCTTCCCTCAGATTTCTGGCGCAGAACGTAGAAACCCGAGGTATTGACGTCAATGATTTTCGTGATCAGCGTTCCGGGCGGTTCTTTTAATTCTTCGCCCCAACTGATGCGGGCTGGAACATTGGCGGGTTGCGCCCAGGTGGATAGGGTATAGAAAAGAAACATCGACACGACGAAGTACTGTCGGCTCATATTTTTGAATTTGATTGCTAAAGATAGTGAATTCAGGCGGGGTATGGTACTTGCGAGGGATGGGAAGCGAAAAGGTTGAATGGCTGAGCGTCTCTGCTGAGCCGGTTAAAAATGGTTGAAGGGGTCAATGGTTTTTAGTCGGCCGAGGCAATTCTTTGTCGCCCTCCATCTCTAAATCCTTTTAAACCATTATCCCTCATTTAATCGCGCGGTAATTGGAAGCGTTGGAGGGGTCGATCTTGGTCATGATCTGAATGACTGTGTTCTGTTCCTGAGGGGTGCCGCGTTTGAATATTTCGAGAATTTCTGCAGCTTTGGTATCAGAAAACATTTGAACAATCATAGTATTGGGATAGACCTGGTCGACACTGCGGACCTGCTCGAGGGCAGCCACCATAACGGCGCGGGCCGTATTTATATCAGAAGCGGCCACATCAAGGCCTTGCCGATGGTAATCATACCAAGCCTGGCGCATGGGGCGCACGCGGGGCGAGAGGAGGTTTTCGATCAACCAATAGCGGTTGCGGTTGCCGTCGAGCGAACGCCAGCCAGGGTTGGATGCTGCAGCGCTTTGGGGCACCGAGTTGACAATATCCATCGCTGCCTGCAGGTAAGGTTCTCCACCATAAGGAGAATAGGAATCGTAGTCTAGCCCTAGAATGACATAGGCATAGAATGCCAATACGCTGGAAAGGTTATCATTAAAAGAATTAAGGCTAAACTGCAGGGGCTGAAACTGCTCATAGGTAAAGTTCACACCCTTATCGATATAATTGATCAAGGGGGTGGAATAGTCAGAGCCATATACCGGGCGGGCGGCCTGGATGGCGATATCTGCCTTAAAGATGGTCGGAGAAAGCTCCTCCTGAACGGTGATCAGGATATTGGCGTCGATGCGCTCCTCGGTTTCGAAATAGTCGTCGGTCCATTTCTGGTTGTTGAGAAATTCGAGCACTGTCGATTCCAGGGTCTGGAATACCCGGGGATCGACGTTCTGCAGTTTCTGGACGTTAACGCGCACGGTAAAGTTAAATTCCTGGGCTCCCAGCAGGCTGCCCGTAGCCAGCAGGGCCAGGCTAAATATCCATTTCTTCATAGGTTTGGATTATCTGAGCAGCGCTTCCACTTCGTTGAGAATATCCTCGGCGACGGCTGCCTTCGATTTTAACTCAAAATTACGGATCTTATTGTTTTTATGCAGGATGCTTACCTTATTTGTATCATAGTTGAAGCCGGCGCCGGCATCTTGTAGGGAGTTGAGGACGATGCAGTCAAAATTTTTCTTTTCCAGTTTTTCGCGGGCATTGGTCAATTCATTTTGGGTTTCCAGGGCAAAGCCTACCAGCAACTGGCCCGGTTTTTTACTACGCCCGAGCGAAGCAGCAATATCCGGCGTTTTAGTCAGTTCCAAATTGAGGGTATCACTTTTCTTTTTGATTTTCTGCAGGCTGGCCTCTTGGGGGCGGTAGTCCGCCACTGCGGCCGCCAGTATTGCGAGGTCTGCTGCCGGGAAGTGTTGAACGGCTACCTTGTGCATCTGGTCGGCGGTTTCCACCCGGATGGTTTGTATGCCGGGCTGTTGAGGCGAGAGGCGGGAAGGCCCCAGCACAAGAATGACTGCTGCGCCCCGGCGGGCGGCGGCTTCGGCCAGGGCAACGCCCATTTTACCACTCGAGCGGTTGCCGATGAAGCGCACCGGGTCGATGGGTTCATAGGTGGGCCCGGCGGTGATGAGCACTTTCCTGCCGGCGAGGCTTTGCTCCTGCTGCCAGAATCGACGCAGGTATTCAACAATTTCCTCGGGTTCCGCCATCCGTCCGGGGCCGGCCAGGCCGCTGGCCAATTCGCCTTCCCCGACCGGGATGAGATGGTTGCCGTAATTTTGCAGGCGACGGACATTCTCCTGCGTAGTGGGATGCGCCCACATATCGAGGTCCATGGCGGGAGCAAAAAAGACAGGGCAGCGGGCCGAAAGGTAAGTAGCTACGATGATATTGTCGGCCAGTCCGATAGACATTTTCGCCAGGGTGGTGGCGGTGGCAGGGGCGATAATCATGGCATCTGCCCACAGTCCCATTTCGACGTGGTTATTCCACCCTTCTTCGGAGCTCACTTCAGAAAAAGCCGGCTTTTGGGAAAGCGTGGCCAAGGTAAGCGGAGTAATAAACGACTTTGCAGATGGAGTCATGAGCACCTGCACTTCAGCTCCTTCTTTAACGAGGAGCCTGGTGAGGAATGCAGATTTATACGCTGCAATGCTACCAGAGATGCCCAGCAGTATTTTCTTGCCCTTCAGGTTCGTCATTCGAAACCGACAAATTTTTTAGGACTTACTGGGCTTTTTTCTTTTGGTCTTTGTAGCGGTAGTATATTTCGTCACTTAGGAACTCTTCTGTAGCGATGATCACCGGGTTGGGCAGGCGCTCGTAAAACTTGGATATTTCAATCTGTTCCTTGTTCTCACTCACCTCCTCAATGGCATCGGAGGAAACGGCGAACTCTTCCAATTTCTGGTGCAGTTCGTACTTGAGGTCTATAGCCAGTTGTTTAGATCGCTTAGTGATGATGGCCAGGCCTTCATAGATATTGCCTGTTTTGGCGGCCATAGCGTGTACATCGCGCGCGCGGACGTTAGGATCCAGCCCTTGCACTTTCGTTTTGATATCTGACATTATCTGATTTTTTTAAAAATTCGGTGGATTGTTCATAAATATTGGCTGCTTCCTTTTTGAAACGGCTATCCGGATAGCGGGCCAAAAACTCGGATGCCCGGGATTCTGCTTCCTCGAAGCGTTCTTTCTGTTTTTCGACAAAGCTGTTTTTCGCCAGCAGGTAAGCAGAGCGGATAGACATGTACCGGATCTGCTCCCCATTTTCGGTATCGGGAAAATCTTTCAGCACGTTATCAAAAGACTGTATTGCAGCCTGATACTCGCGCAGGTCAAAGTAGAGCAAAGCACTTTCGTAAGCCTTGTGTTCCAGTTTTTTCCGAAGCACATCGATCAGGCGATTGCATTCGGCTACACGTTCACTATTGGGAAAGGTGTTGATGAAGAGCTGAAACCCATCGATGGCCTCTTCCGAATATTTCTGATCCAGCCGGAAAGTCGGCGACAACTGGTAATTGGAATAGGCCGACATGAACTCGGCTTCTTCCCGCAGGTCACTGGCAGCGTAGGTATTGGCAAAGTTTTTAAAGTAATAGGAGGCCAGGATGTACTGCTCCAGTTTATAATAGGTGTAGGCGTATTTGTAGTAGATCTCCTCTGCTTCCCGCTTTCCCCGAAAACTGCTGATCACCAGCTCAAACAAAGTTTGGGCTTTCTGGTACTCCTCATTATCGTAGTATGCCAGTGCCTGCTTGTAGATGCGATCCACGTCTCCGCTGGCCCTGATTTTCTCGAACTCGCTCTTACAGGAGCTCAGCAAAATACTCAATCCGATAATGGTAAGGACAAGGGTTTTTTTCATAAGGCTGCAAAATTACGGAATTTCAGTTAATTGTACAATAGGGGGTTAATTGGTTATCGGTTATCGTCAAACAAGCAGGCATCGAGCAACAAATAACATTCCAAAGACCATTCTCTGCCTTCTGGGGTTGTGCCGGCGTCTATAAATATCCGGTTTGTTATAATGAAAGGCCCGATCAGGCATTTTTAGAAAGCACAAAAAATCTGGAATTCCAGGTTAATTTTACAATCTGCCGTTTACATTTTACTTTTAACAGCAAATTAAATAACACTCAAAAAGCAGCTTCGTTGTTTTAGAGCTTGCTTTTTGATCACTACACAGATTGCGTATGCCTGACAAGCCGGCGCCACGAGAAGGCGGAGAAGCTTCCAAGGTCAAGCGCCTGGAGCAGTTTCGGATCTACTACAATCATACCATCCATCCTGAGCTGATGCGAATGGAACAAAGGCGGTTGCGGCTGCTCCGGCTATTCCTTTTTTCGGGCATTATCCTCGCGGGCATTATTTTGGTTGATTTTTACTTTAACAACACAGTCCTTACGTTGTTTTTAGCGATCCCGATTGGGGGCTATATTTTCTATCTGCTGTATCGCATCCAGGAATTCCGGCAGGCATTCAAGCCCAACATCATGAACCTCATCCTGGATTTCATTGATGACGGCATGAACTTCGACCCAAATCATCCATTAGAATATTTTCCAAAGCGAAAAATCGATAAAGCGCAATTCCTCCAAAGCCAGATCTTTGCCACTGACGCCCCTTTTTACGAAGGGGAGGATTTTATTAACGGGCGTATCGGGGAGATGAACTTTGAGATGTGTGAGCTGGCGGTCAAAGAGTTCTCGCCGGTGCGCAACCGGCTCAACGACGTTTTTAATGGTGTTTTCCTGCACGCCACTTTTCCGGAAGAAACCTACGGGCGGGTCATCATCTGGCCCCGCCGTTTCAGGCAGCACCTTACCCGGGCAATCAAAAACTTCACCTGGGAATCGGGGAAAAACGTGGATCATGAAGTGAACAACGATGCCTTCCGGGAAGCATTCCTCACCTATGCCACAGAAGACACCCACGTGGAAGGCATCCTCTCGGAGCCCATGCAGGACGCCATCGTTCAGTATCGAATCCAAACCGGCAAGGAGATTTACATGTCATTCATCAACCGCAAGATATACGCTGCCGTCACGGAAGACAAAGACCTGCTGGAGCCCTACCTCTTCCGCTCCAACCTCAGCTTTGAGCTGGTAAGGGAATTTTTCGAGGACATTAACCTACTGCTCCGGATCGCAGAGGATTTTGACCAGACACATTAATGGCTGGCCGTCTCTTTTGAGCCGGTTAAAAATGGCTGGATAGTTGAGGGGCTATTCTACTCCGTGCTAGCCCTCGTCATGCAATACCAGCAGAGGCACCGGGCTGTTGAACACTTCGCGGGTGGTAGCACTTACGTGGAAGGCTTCCTCCAGAAAGCCGCGCTGCCGCCGCACCATGCAAAGCATATCAGCTTCGTAATCCGCTACGAAACTATTAATACTTTCATTGATGCTGGCATCGTCGAGTTCGTAGTGGAAGGAATACTTTGCGCCGTCCAGGTAAATATCGACGGAGGGGTCGATGCCATCATCGTTTTTGCCCAAACCCTGGTGGAAGACGAAGATTTTAGCGCCGCACATTTTTGCCATCTGCACAAGCATAGAGGTAACCCCCGGGTGAGTAATTCCGGCTTCATCGACGGCAAAAACGATCTTTCTTATAGGCCGGAAAGCGAAGCCGTTGGGGATAGCCAGTACTGGTGTTTCCGAATTTTTAAGGACACCATTGGCGGTACTGCCAAAAAAGACTTCCTTCAGTCCTGTAGCCCCCTGCGTGCCCATGATGATGAGGTCAAAGCCTGACTTATCTGCCATATCGGTGATGACAGGGACAGCGTCTCCTCGTACGATCTTGCTGTCTATTTTGGCGCCTTCCCGGAGTTTGGGCTCCATCCGTTGGATCAGGCTGGCCATTTGTTTAATAGCATCCTGTTCCATAATAGATTCAACCGAAAGGAACATAGCCGCGGAGCTGTGCAGCCGGAAAGTATGTAAAAGCGTGATCTTTCCGGTGCATTTATTGGCAAAGTCAATAGCATACGCCAATGCATTTTCGGCGTTAGAGGAAAAGTCGGTTGGGAAGAGGATCTTTTTCATCAACTTTAAGGATATAATTAGGGCGATTGGAGAATCTACTGTTTTTTTACCTTCCCCCCGGATTCAAGTAGTACTTTAAGCACAATAGCAATGTCTTCGGCACTGGGTACTATTTGTTGAAACAAGACCTGCCCGTTTACTGCCAGGGCTGGTATTCCGGCGATCTCATACTGCATCAGGTCATCCACCTCCGTCACTTCGTATACAGGCACCTCCAACGAAAGGCTCTTCAGGGCCTCCTTCAGATTATTGCTCAGTAGCCTGTATTTTGCTGATCCGATCCCCAATAGTTCGATGTATGGCGAAACAGTCGGCCGAATTACTTTCGTCATTGTATTCCTCATTTGGAGCTTTTCTCAGTCCAAGAAAATCAGCCGGCACTTCCGGCAGTTTCCTAACAAAATCGTTCAATTCGCCTATCCCGATGATGATTTTTGTCACCTTACTGTTGTGACTTTGATCATTAACAGGTACTTCCGGATCTGGCTATTTTGCCGCAACGTTTATACCAGGAGAACAAAGCATTACAATCAGGTGACCGGGCACACGAACAAATCCGAAGCTGCATTAAGGCTAAACGCCATTATTGAGACAGCGACCGACGGCATCATTTCCATTGGGGAGGATGGCATAATAGAGTTGGCCAATCCTGCTGCTGCTTGTTTGTTCGGTTATAAAGCTGGAGAACTGGAAGGGTTAAGTGTCAACATCCTCATGCCTTCCCCCCATAGTGAAAAGCACGATGGTTATATTCAACAATACCTGCACACGGGCAAGGCAAAAATCATTGGAATCGGCCGGGAGGTGATGGGCAAGAAAAAAGACGGGACACTTTTTCCGATGCGGCTGAGCATCAGTGAAGTTCCACTTGAAGGCCGTCGCACCTTCACGGGTATTGTCCATGACCTGAGTAGTCAAAAACGAGTGGAGCAGGCGCTCAAAGAAGAAAAAGAACGCGCTCAAAGATACCTCGATGTGGCCAATACCATTATTGTAGCCATTGGCCCAAACGAGGAAATTCAATTGCTTAATCACAAAGGCTGTGAGATACTCGGGCTGGATGAGCAACAGGCCATTGGCCAAAACTGGTTTGACCTGGCCATTCCGGGGGACAATAGAGAGGAAATGCGCAGCATTTTCCAAATGCTGATGAAAGGCCGGACTATCGACTACTACGAAAATTTTATACAGACCAAATCCGGCGGCCTCCGCCTCATTGCCTGGCGCAACGCTATATTACATGGGCCGGATGGAACTATTAGCGCCACCATCAGTTCAGGGATTGATATTACGGCCCAGCGCGAAGCAGAAGACCGCATCATTAAACTCAATGCTGAACTCGAACAAAGGGTAGAGGCCCGAACCGAAGAGCTGGCCGAAGCTATCAACCAATTGCTGGATACGAACAAAAAACTGAAATTCGAGATCCGGGAACGCCGGGCAGCCGAACAGGCTATTCGGGCCAACGAATACAAACTCAAGATCGCCCTGGAAAAAGAAAAGGAACTCAGTGAATTGAAGTCTCGTTTTGTGTCCATGGCTTCTCACGAGTTCCGTACGCCCCTCAGCACCATCCTGTCTTCCGCCGACCTGATTGAAGCATATATCAAAGAAGAACAGCAGGCCAAGCGCCTGCGGCATACCACGCGCATCAAATCCTCTGTAGCCAACCTGACGGGCATTCTCAACGACTTCCTCTCTCTGAGCCGCCTCGAAGAAGGTAAGATCGAGGCCCAGCCCGTGGAATTTAACCTGGCAGACTTCTGCCGGGCAGTCCTGGAAGAGGTTCAAAGCCTACTCAAACCGGGACAACAACTGCATTTCGAAGGCCTGGAAGAAGGCATACAGCTCTATCTGGACAAACAGATGCTCAAGAATATTTTCTTTAACCTGCTCTCTAATTCCATCAAGTATTCCGAAGCTGGAAAACCTATCTTTTGTAAAGCTGAGTTGAAAGATGGTTTCCTGAAAGTTGCTTTCATCGACCAGGGCATGGGCATTCCCGAGGAAGAACAGCAACATCTCTTCACCCGCTTTTTCCGGGCCCACAACGCCGAAAACATACAGGGAACCGGCCTGGGCCTGAATATCGTTAAACGCTATGTCGACCTTATGCAGGGCCAGATCCACTTCGAAAGCCGCCTTGGCGAAGGGACTTCTTTCTACCTCAGCCTGCCGCTTAAGCCGCCGTCAGTAGGCCTGTAACCTCAAGCTTTCAAACCCCCTCTCCTACCTTATCACTCTCTCCCAACTGCTCTAATCCTTTCTCAACCTTCCACAAGGATTCCAAGAATTGGACTTTAGTAGTATATTTGTTGGGCTTAGTTAATGCCTTATTCCTTTCACCCGGGAACAAACCAATAACAACCAAGCAAAAATGAAGAAGATTTTAGTAATTGAAGACAACGGAGAGGTCAGAGAAAACCTGGAGGAGATCCTCGAGTTGTCCGGCTATGAAGTGGCCTCCGCGGAAGATGGCAAAGAGGGAGTTGAAAAGGCGCTCTCCAACCCCCCCGACCTTATTCTTTGTGATGTAATGATGCCACACCTCGACGGTTTTGGCGTTCTGAATATTCTCAGCAAAAAGAGCAGCACCGCCAATGTACCCTTTATTTTCCTGACCGCTAAGGCGGAAAAAAGCGACTTCCGGCGCGGTATGAACCTCGGTGCTGATGACTACATCACCAAGCCTTTCTATAAGGATGAACTGCTGGATGTAATTGAGACGCGCCTCCGCAAAAGCGAACAATTGCGCAAGCAGTTTGACCGGACTGAATTGGGGCTCACCGCTTTCATCAACAAGGCCAAAGGGTACGAAGAACTGCGCAAGCTCTCCGACGAACGGAAGACCAAATCCTTCAAGCGCCGCGAACTGATCTTCGAAGAGGGTGACTACCCCCGCTACCTCTACTTCGTTAAAGAAGGGCAGGTCAAAGTTTTTAAGACCAATGAGGAGGGCAAAGAATACATTATCAACATCAGCAAGCCGGGAGATTTCTTCGGTTATATCGACCTCATCAAGGATTCGAAGTATACCGAATCGGCGGCAGCTATGGAAGATACGGAGGTCAATCTGATCCCTAAGGAAGATTTCTCCAAGCTAATGAACGCCAACCGCGACGTCTCCTCCCAGATGATAAAGATGCTGGCCGACAACGTTACGGAAAAGGAAGAACAACTGCTCAACCTGGCTTACAATTCTGTACGCCGGCGCGTAGCCGACGCTATTCTGCTGCTCAGCGAAAAGCAGGAGGATGGCAGCATAAGCATTCTGCGCGACGACCTGGCGCGCATCGTAGGCACTGCCAAAGAAAGCGTCATCCGCATGCTCACCGAATTTAAGGATGATGGCTACATCGAGATCAAAGATGGCGCGATCTTTATCCTCGACCGCGAAAGGCTGGAAAATATGCATGCCTAAAAAAAAACACGGATAGCGCTCCGATTGGAGCGCTATCCGCAAACCGATAACACTAATTTTTCCAGCAAGGCAATGCGTAAATAACGCACTATAAAACCTAAGTAATTGAAATCTATTTTTACCGGCCGTTTCCTTCCCTTTCTTTTCACTCTGCCGGAATCCCTTTGGAAATTAACAACAGCAAACTTATCCGCCTCGACGCCATCAGGGTATGATTATTGTCAGGTTGAAGAATGATTTTTGTCAGTTCCCTCAAGAAGTAATTTGGAAATTTAATCAGTTTGCTACATCAATGCTTAGCTGGCTACGGCCTTGCAAAGCCGCGGTTGCCGTTAGAAAGTGTAAATTCTGTGGGATATTTCGAGCGCCCTTGAAGCAGGCAGGCGCAGATGCCTTAAAACTGCTTCAACAGTTCCTCGCGTCGGTTGCGGGAGATTGTAGCCAATTGCTGAAAATTCGAAAGAAAAGAAATTTTGCCGGTAACTCAGGCGCACTTCTCCGGCGCCAGGAAATTGACCGAATTCGCGGTCGAACACTTTAAAATGGGACAAATACGGCGTCGGCGGATCCACGTTCAGTCGTAATTTGTCGGGATGGAGTGTACAAAAAACCTTTCGCACTCCAATTGCAATCTCCCCGTTTTTCAGAAGGTAAAGCTGGTTCGTGTTTTTGACTGGCACGCCATACCCTGGCCCAAAGCGTTCAAATGCCTGCCGGAGGGGGTCGAAGCGGCATACTCCTCTACCCGAACCCACCCAGGTAAAGCCTTGCTGGTCCACCAACACATCGGATAGGTAGTTGGATGGTAGGCCATTGTCTTCATTCAGCACGATGGGGTTGCGGAAATCGGGCTGCCCTGCTCCGGCAAGGCCAAAAAACAGCAGACAACTCGTGATAATATGCCTGGCATTCCATCTTGCGATCATAGCCACTAAATTAAGCATTCTGCTGCTTGTTTGCCCATTCCCCTAGCCAGAGGCGGGTTTAACTATTAAATGGTTCACCCACCTGAGTGATTGGTAAGCCTGCATACGGTTCCATTTCTGAACGTCTGTAGGCAATGAATGGCTAAGTACCTGTTTGCGGAGGCCGTGCCCGGATAAGGTAATGAATGGGAATAAGAGCATGCTTGGAGCGGGAGCCCATTTTGAGCCCTCCCATTTATCCATATTCTCACCTTTAATCCCGAGATATTTTTTTTCTCCTTTTATGCATTTCCAGTATCCTTTTCATCTTATAATAAAAAACACAATGAGATCGATGAAAACCTCACGTTTGGGCCATCGCCCATGGGAAAGCCCTTTTTTCAGGTATTCCATACGGCTTAGAATATTCAGCATTACCGCCTCCCTGACAATGCTCGTTGTTTGGGCCGGCGCCCAAACCCTGGAGCAGCCCGTTTCCTCCAAAATAGAGCGCGCCACTGTTTTCCGCCAGGGCGCCGAAGTGCACCGAAGCGGGAAGGGCGCCGTGCCGGCCGGCCGGAGCATTCTGCAGTTCAGCGGATTGGCGGCCAGCCTCAATCCTCAAAGTATTCAATTCAATGCGACGGGCGATTTCACCATCTTGTCAGTTACTCATCAGTTGAACTATCTGGAAGCGCCAAAATCCGGCCAGGACATTGAGGCCCTGGAAAAGCAAAAAGAACAGTTTGGACGGAAACTGCAACAGGAGCAGGCCATGCTGCAGGTTTTCCAGGAAGAGGAAGGCCTCTTGCTGGCCAACAAGCAGATTGGCGGGCAACAGAACGGCGTGCCGATTGAGGCCCTTAAAGCCACCGCTGAATATTTCCGCAGCCGCCTGCGGGAGATCAAGCTGGAAAAACTGGAGATCGGACTGAGAGCCCAAAGCCTTCAGGATACGATCAACCGCTTGCAGCAGCAATTGCAGCAACTGCATGCCAACCGGAAAACCAAAGCGGTCAGTGAAGTACTGGTCGCAGTGGATGCTCCGCGATCCGGCGCCGCCACATTTCATCTCAGCTACCTTTGCCAACAGGCCCAATGGGCGCCTTTCTATGACCTTCGGGTGGAAAATGTAGGCCAACCGGTACAACTCGATTACAAAGCCAAAGTCATCCAACAAAGCGGCGAGGATTGGGACAACATACAGCTCACCCTCTCTACCGGCAGCCCCATGAGCCAAAGCATACAACCAGTGATCAGCCCCTGGTGGCTGGCGCCTTACCCGAATATAGCCCGGGCTGACATGATGAAGGAAAAAAGCGCCCGCCCCCAGGCAGAAGACTATGAATTGCAGGAAGTAGTGGTAAGCGGCTACGGGGTCCAGCCACCATCCGTTACTGTTGCCGACCGGGCCACCACCTTCCAATTCCAAATCGAGGCGCCCTACGATATTCCTTCCGACGGACAGGAATATGTGGTACAGATCGGTAAAGAAAGCTTGCCGGCCAGCTATGAATACTATTGCGCTCCCAAGCTGAACAGTAGCGCTTTCCTTACCGCTTTGCTGACCGACTGGGAGCAATACCGATTGCTTAGCGGCGAGGCCAATCTCTTCTTCGAAGGTACTTACCTTGGCAAAAGCCAACTGAACGTCAACAGCACGGCCGATACTTTGCGCTTTTCCCTTGGCCCGGATGAAGGTGTCGTGGTACAGCGCACCCGGAAGGAGTTATTCACCGACAAACAGTTAATCGGCGGAAAGCAAACCAAAACGATCGGCTGGTCCATAGAGGTGCGCAATACCAAGCGGCAGCCCATCTCCATCGTAATTGAGGACCAATATCCGCTTTCCACCACCGATGAGATCGAAGTGGCCCTCGATTCGGCTAAAGGTGCTACGGTAGACAAGAATACCGGCAAGCTGCAGTGGGAACTTCAATTGAAGGCCGGCCAGACGGAGAAGCTGAATTTCCAATACTCGGTGAAGTATCCGAAGAAGATGAAATTGGGGCTGGAGTAGTCCAGTATGCAGTGGGCAGTGGTACGGGAAGACTGCCCACTGCATACTGCCCACTGATTAATACAGGGCCATATCGAAGCGCCAGCGGTAGTTTTTGGTAAGGGGGTCGTCATTGCCCCAGGTTTGGAAGAGGGCGATCGCCAGGCGGCGGGGCAGGTCGTTTTGATACCCTTTATCGAGGGTAGTAGCTTCGATGACGGCTTTAATAGCCGCTTCGTTTTGGTGCTGTTGGAGCGCCTGCTTAGCCTCTGCCAATAATTTACCGGCAGGCGAATCATCAGGCTCCAGGGCGATTAGCTCGGCAATGGCCCGTAGGGCCTGAGCGGGTTCCTCCAGTTTATCGCCAATGGAGATGGGTTCCACGAGAGCCAGGGCGCGGGCTGGATTGGTGATCACAATCCGTTGGGCCAGAGCCAGGCGGGCTTCTACCACATCCGGGTTTTGGGAGATAAAAGCTTCCAGTTCGGAAAGGGCGCCATCGCCGTCAAGGCGTTCCAGAATAGTAGACAGGCTCTCTTTACGGCCGTCGGGCAAGTGTTCTTCCAACCAACGCTCGATAGACGGGCGGGGCAGCGCACCCATAAATTCAGCAACCATCTCCCCGCGGTAAAACATTTTCACATTGGGGATGCTGCGGATATTGTACTGCTCTGCCAGTTCAAAATGATCTTCGGTATTAACTTTGACCAGTTCCCACTTATCCCCCTGTTCGTTGGCCAGGCTTTCAATGGTTGGCCCCAGCACGCGGCAGGGGGCGCACCAGGGTGCCCAAAAATCCACTACGATAGGCTTTTCAAAGCTTTTCTCGATGACATCCTGTTTGAAATTCATATAGCTAGGCTTTCGTTTTTCTGCAATTTATGGCTGTTCGGCCTTCCTTATCTGCGGTATGGATCACAGAAAGATAATAACCTTCTTGCCATAGGGGTATTTCCTTTTGTAATACATCTATTGAATAGGTAAAGTTCAGGGGGGAAAGGGGTACATATTAAGTTGAGACGGTTGAGAAGGTTGAGGGGGTTGAGAAGGTTGAGGAGGTTGAGGGGCTGCCGAGTAAGTTTGTATAGCTCCTTCTTTTCCACCGCTCCAGCCTGCTTCACTTTCGCAACTCGAGTTCCGCTTTATACCTGCAAGTAATCATCTAAAAACGATCAAAACATGAAAAGCTACTTCATTGCCTTATCGTTGCTGTTGGTTGGGTGGCAAGCCCGCGCCCAGCATGAAACCCTTTTTGATGACTTCAGTTCTTTCGGCGCTTTTGGCGGCCCGATTGTAGAGATCAGCTCAATTAACGGCGAAGTGGGCGCTGATGTGGGCGGCGGCGGCGCACTCATCCTTGACGACCTTTTTATCGGAGGATATGGGATGGGCACCAGCTATCCGGAAACAACCATAAACCAGGAGGTCGATGGTGAATTTAGGGACGTCATTTACGATATCCGCCTCAAGCATGGCGGCCTTTGGTTTGGCTACACGCCCAACCAGGGCAAGGTATGGCATCCTTATGGCAGCCTGAAGGTAGGCTGGGGCAAGACCCAATTGCTCAACGACCGCTTCGATACGCCAATTGACCGGATCTTTGTATTGACTCCGGAAATCGGAATGGAAGTTAACCTCACCCGCTTTTTCAAGCTCGGCTTCACCGCCGGCTACCGTTGGGTGAATGGCGTCAGCCGGCTTCCAACCCTAACAGACAGCGACTTCAGCAGCCCTACCGGCACCCTCACTTTCCGCTTCGGCGGTTTTGGAGATGACTGGGACTGGGACTAGTTTTTTTCCAGTACGCCAGTTTGTCAGTGGGCAGTTGACAAAGTGCTCCGCAGCTTTTCATCCCGCATGAGATCCTACGATAATGCCGGAAGGTTTGAGAATAATGCCGTAATTTGGGGGCGCCCCAAATGCGGCATATTTTCAAACCAACCGGATACATTATGGAATGGAATATCAACTATCTCCCCTTCATTTATGCACTCATCATACTCGTAGCCACGCTTGTCATAGGCTATTTATTTAGCCGCATATTCAACCGGATCATTCGCAATTCGACCGGCATTATAAAGAACGACCCTACTAAATACCAATTTCTTCGGCACATCATTACGGCACTGATCTATTTGGTAGGCTTTGGGATTGCCGTTTTTCAATTCGATTCGCTAAAGGCACTGGCAGGGTCAATGCTGGCCGGCGCGGGGATCGTTGCAGTGGCGGTTGGTTTCGCTTCTCAACACGCGCTAAGCAATATCATTAGCGGCGTCTTCCTCATTTTATTCAAACCCTACCGGATAAATGACCGGATTGTCATCAAAGAAACGCTCCAAGGCGTTGTAGAGGATATTACCCTTCGCCACACGGTGATCCGGGACTTTCAGAACCGGCGCATCGTGATCCCCAATTCCATTATCAGCAATGAAGTCATCATCAATTCCGACCTGGAAGATGAGCGGGTGTGCCGTTTTATCAATATCGGGATCAGTTACGATTCCGATGTCCAGAAGGCCAAGGCCATTATGCAGGAAGAAGCGCTTCAGCACCCCCTCCGTATCGATGCCCGGACCAGCGAACAGATCGAGAATGGGGCGGAAGAGGTGACGGTACGGCTTATCAGCTTTGGCGATTCATCGGTCAATCTGCGCGCCTGGGCCTGGGCGGCCAATCAGGCCGACGGTTTTGTGATGGAGTGCGACCTGCTGGAAAGCATCAAAGCCCGCTTTGACGCCGAAGGCATCGAGATTCCCTTCCCCTACCGGACAGTGGTGTTTAAAAACAAATTACCTCTGGACAATTAAGCCTGTATGTACGATATAAAAAAGCGCCTGCAGCAATTGCAGACAGAAGTAGACACTGCTTATCTCTATCAGCGATTTGCAGCGCTGGAAGAAGACGAATCCGTTGCACAGGTGTTCCGCGAGCTATCCGCTGTGGAGCGATCGCATGCCGAGCACTTGTTGCTAGCCCTGAGCAAGGTGCAATCGCCGCCTCCAAAAATGCCGGGCCCATCGCGCCGGGCGCGGGTGCAGGCAGGTATTGCCCGGGTGATGGGCTACAGCTATGTGTTGCCAACGGTACTGGACACTGAAAAAAGCCTGGCCAACTCTGCTTTGTTATCCAGGCAGCAAAGCGGTCAGCCAGCCAGTGGCGCAGAGGCCAACCATGTACGCATCCTTCAAAACCTTTCCCGTATTTCCCCTGCCGTTACCGGCAGCCAGGTATCCAAAATTGAAGGCCGGCACAAAGCTGTGGGCGGCAATGCCCTACGGGCAGCTGTATTGGGCGCCAACGACGGCCTGGTATCCAATATGAGCCTGGTGATGGGCGTGGCCGGCGCCTCGGCCGGTAATAAGGAGATTCTCATTGCCGGTTTTGCCGGCCTGCTGGCGGGCTCCATCTCCATGGCCCTGGGCGAATGGCTGTCTGTACAAAGCTCGCGGGAACTTTATCAGCGGCAGATCGACATCGAGATCGAAGAGATTGAAACCAACCCGGAAGCAGAACTCAAGGAACTGGCGCTCATCTATCAGGCCAAAGGCATCGAAAAAGAGGCGGCGGAGCGCATGGCCCGGCAGGTTTTTGACAACAAGGAATCGGCCTACGAAACGCTGGCCCGCGAGGAACTGGGCATCAATCCGGAAGAACTGGGCGGCTCTGCCTGGGAAGCGGCGATCACCTCTTTCATCCTCTTCGCCATTGGCGCCATCATTCCGGTAATTCCATTCCTCTTCACTAGTGGGCCTTCCGCGACTATAGCCAGCCTGGCCTTCAGCACTGTTGGCCTGTTTGGCATCGGCGCGGCCATCACGCTGTTTACCGGCAGGAAGGTCGCCTTTTCTGGTATCCGCCAGGTGCTTTTTGGCTTGACGGCAGCCGCTATTACCTTCGGTATTGGGTGGTTGATCGGGATGGGGATACAGTAGGCAGGGCCTGGGTGGCGCCTGGGGTGGCGCCCAAGGCGATGCCTTGGGGTGATGCCCAGGACGGTGCCCTGGGTTGAGGTGCTTTTGCCCTTCAGGCAAAGGGGGGGGGCTCCGACGGGTGGCTGCTCTGGCCTCAGGGCGTGGCCGGGGGTGATACCCTAAGCGATGCCATGGGGTATGGTGCTTTTGCCTTTCAGGCAAAGGGGGGCTGGCCTAATAGGCTCAAATTTTTTTCATCAAAACATAACAACATGCGATTTCTGGTTTTACTACTGGCCTGCATGCCCCTTTTCACTCTGGCTCAGGGGCTGGAAGCATATGAGCAGCGGCAATTTATTAGTCCGGAGGGAGACACGCTGAATTACCGCATTTTGTTTCCGGAAGGGTATGAAAATGGGGTTGATACCTTTCCGCTGATATTATTCCTGCACGGGTCGGGTGAACGGGGTGATGACAATGAGCTGCAGCTCGTACACGGCGCACGGCTCTTTGTGGACAGCCTGCAGCGCTACCCGGCTATCGTGGTTTTCCCCCAATGTCCGAAAGAAAGCTACTGGGTGCGCCTGGAAACTGAAGGAGAAGGGGCAAATCGACATTTCACCTTACCATTTTACGAAGAACCTACCCCACCAATGAGGAAGGTGATCGAGCTACTGGATATTTTAGTGCTGACAGAGCGTGTAAACACCAGCCGTTTGTACCTCGGCGGCCTATCTATGGGGGGCTTTGGAACTTTCGACCTGCTGGCCCGCAGGCCGAATACTTTTGCGGCTGCTTTTCCCATTTGCGGTGGAAGTAACGCTCTGCTGGCGCCGCTCTACGCCGGGCACACCCCGCTGTGGATCTTCCACGGCGCCAAGGATGATGTAGTGCCCCCGGAAAATTCCCGTAAGATGTACCATGCGCTGTTAAAGGCAGGCGCCGAGGTGCGTTACACCGAATACCCGGAGGCCAACCACAATAGCTGGGACCCGGCTTTTGCCGAGCCGGAGTTGTTGTCGTGGTTGTTCGGGAGGTGAGAATGCGGGAATGCGGGAATGCGAGAATGCGAGAATGCGAGAATGCGAGAATGCGGGAATGCATGAATGGCCATTCTCGCATTCTCGCATTCATGCATTTAAACATTTACGAATTCCCGGGGATTTCGTATTTTCATCGCCATAAGGCTGATAACACGACATGCAGAACTGGCTGGAAATATTGTTGTACTTCTCTGGAGCTTATCTGGCGCTCTGCCTGGTATTCTATTTTTTACAACACTACTTCTTTTTCCGGCCGGAGATACTGCCGCACACCTTTGAATACAAGTACCCTTTCCCCTTCACTGAGGTGGATTTTGAGATGGAAGACGGAGGCGTCATCAATGGTATTCATTTCCGGGTACCCAATGCCAAGGGGGTAGTGTTTTACCTCAAGGGCAACTCTCGGAGCATTAAGGGCTGGGGCAAATTCGCCAAGGATTTCCTCGGCAAGGGTTATGATTTTTTCATGATCGACTACCGTGGTTTTGGAAAGAGCGAAGGTAAACGCACCGAATCTACTCTTTATAATGATGCCCAGACCGTATACAAATGGCTGAGTAACCAGTACCCGGAGGATCAGATCGTCGTTTACGGCCGATCGTTGGGCAGTGGTATTGCCGCCCGCGTGGCTTCCTGGAATAAACCTCGTATGTTGATCCTGGATTCTCCCTACTACAGTTTTCTCTATCAGGTGCGACAGTACGGTTTCTGGCTCCCGCTGAAATGGATCCTGCGCTACAAGATCCGCACCGACCAGTTTATCAAAAAGGTGGACTGCCCTGTCTTCGTGCTGCATGGCACCAACGACCGCCTGATATCCTTCAAACAAGGCCGCCGGCTGGCTGAAGCAGCGCCCCACGGCCAACTAATCCCCATCGAGGGGGGCGGCCACAACAATCTGCCGGAATTCCCGGAATACCACGAACACCTCTACGATATTCTCCACGATGAAGCCCTGTACCGGAAGCTGCTGGTGGGGCTGCAGGAGGTGGCTTAGCCGGGAAGAGCAGGGAGCACAGGGTGGAATGGCTAAATGGTGGAATGGCTGAATGGTAATATTGTTGGTGATGTCCGACCTGTCGACATTCGACGTTCAGACGTTCAGACTTTTTGACCTTAAGACCTAACAATGAAGCATCGAACCCTTGGAAAGACCGGCTTTGAAGTCTCTGAAATCGGGCTGGGCACCTGGCAGGTGGGCGGCAAATGGGGCTCCCCTTTTGACCATGACCAGGCCGAACGCATCCTCCATGCAGCCATAGACGGAGGTGTCAATTTTATCGATACTGCCGACGTTTACAGTGGCGGAGAAAGTGAAGCGATAGTGGGGCGGGTGGTAAAAGCCCGTTCGGAGCGCATCTATGTGGCGACCAAGTGCGGACGGCGGCTGAGCCCCCATACCAACGAAAGTTACACGCCCCGCGCCCTGCGGAGTTTTGTTGAAGACAGCCTTCGAAACGCACGCCTGGAGGCGCTCGACCTCATACAACTGCATTGCCCGCCCTGGGAGGTATACTACCGCCCTGATATCTTCGGCCTGTTCGAGCGGCTGAAGGAGGAGGGAAAGATCCTGAATTTGGGCGTGAGCGTGGAGAAAGTGGAAGAAGCGCTAAAGGCCATCGAGTACCCCAACGTAGCTTCGGTGCAAATTATCTTCAATCTGTTCCGACACCGCCCTTCGGAGCTGTTCTTCCGGGAGGCGCGAAAGAAAAACGTGGGGATCATCGTGCGGGTGCCGCTGGCCAGCGGCTTGCTAACGGGCGCTTTCGGCAAACACACGCCTTTCCACCCCGGTGACCACCGCCACGACAACCGGCAGGGCCAGCAATTCGACAAGGGCGAAACCTTCTCGGGGGTTGATTACGAAACCGGACTGAAGGCAATAGAGGCACTAAAAAAGCTCTTCCCCGGCCGGGAAAGCCTGGCGCCGATTGCGTTGCGGTGGGTGTTGATGTTCGAAGCCGTCAGCACGGTCATCCCCGGCGCCTCGCGCCCGGGGCAAGTGCCCACCAACCTGTCGGCCGCAGCGCTTCCGGCGCTGACGGAAGCGGAAATGCAAGGGGTTCGGGCCATATACGAGCGGTATATCAAGGACCCGGTGCATTACCTTTGGTAAAGAAAATATTTTTTTTCAGCTGGAACTTTTGCAGAAGTGATTTTCGTTTTATCTTTGCACTCGCTACGGAAGAAAAGCACTTCCAAATGTGGATAGACCCATGGTGTAATTGGTAACACAGCAGATTTTGGTTCTGTCGTTCAAGGTTCGAGTCCTTGTGGGTCTACGAAAAAGAAAAAACCTTGCAAATCAATGATTTGCAAGGTTTTTTCTTTTTTGACAAATAACATAACTGCATGTTAATCAGCAACTTACAACCTCCCCTCTTCACCTGTATCACAAGTGCTGCTCCTTTTTTTGTACCCGTTTTTGTACCAATTATTAGCAGGAGCTGCTTGGCCAAGGCGCCAGACAAAATGCCCGCCTGATCACCGAAACCGACAACTTTTTTTGAGGTTCCTTAGATCAAACACAATGCCCATGAAGCATCTCCCCAGAACAACGTTCGTCCCCACGGCACACTACTCCCCATTGAATTTATCTCTCGACGCTTTTAAATCTTAATACCCGACTTGGTGCGTGCGTCTTGCAGAATGCCCGTGATTTCAGCATCGCGGGCAATATCCTCTTCAATAAGCAGCATATATCTGACCTCCTCTCCTCTGTTGCTTCCAAACGCAGCAACCAAGTCCAGTAAAACGTTATACGCACCTCTTGTCTTTATAATATTATTGGCCTGTGTGCCTACATCATCATTACCTGCGGCAGCAAATCTACTACAGTCAACTGACTGGTTATGGTGGTTGATATACCCGGCGCCGGTAATCACCTGGCAACCATCTGACCAGGTACCGACAACTTTTGCACCTTTTGTATTACTATCCAATCCTGCTCCCGCCCAGTGTATATTGATGGTATGATTTGGCTTTAGCCCTTTCGCCAGTTCATTTTGGGTTATTCCAAAATTTCTGGCGCTAAAGAATTGCCTTGGTAAGGGCCGCAAATTATTTCTTATAGCCTGCCGAAGCTTTTCGAAACCAGCCTCCATTCCGGGAGGGATTGCACGAACCACTAATACGCCCTGATTTACATCAGCATGAATTGGTTTTAGCGCCTGGTGTGTTTTGGCTGGCTGGCTAAGATTATGCCAGCCAAAATGATATTTATGCTGCCCCTGTACCAGGAAAGGGAATCCGGCAGGATTGACAGTAGAACCTGGATCTGTGGAGCCTAAAAACTTAAACACCATCCCGTTAATCAACAGCACCAGGATATCATTAAATGTTGCCGTATCTCCTGAAGATTTACGCCGAACACCTATCAAATGAATATATCCTGGAGAAAAATCCCAGTCAGCAACTTTTAAGGTATCCACTGTTGATGTATGCGGGAATTTGTTTACTTCCTGCAGCATGGCATTGGGCGTTTGAAGGTAGTGCTCCTTAACCTTGTCTAAAAACCGCAGCCATTTGGCATATTCTGTATCAACTGATTGAGGGATTGTATTGCCGTTATCCACCCAGGCCTGCCAGGCGTTAATGGTGTCAGTCCAGTCCGCCTTTCGATCAGCGTCCTCCCATGCTTTCAAAGATTTGAAGGTGGTATTACCAGTAAGGCCATCTGGGGTTATCTCAGAATTTCCCTCTATTGATCGTATATATTCCTGAAATAATCTGATAGCGGATAAAGTACTATATCCACATATTCCGTCAGCCTTCCCATTGGGGAAAAAACCAGCATTTTTCAGGATGGTTTGGACCTTTTTGATCTCTAATTCAGGTATTTCCCTGGTTTTGTCGGGGATGAATTTTTTAAATTTCCTGAAATCGTTCTTCTTTTCATGCTTTAACCCCTTATTTCTCCAATCGAATCGGGTTATTTTTTTTACTTTATCGAAGTAAGCATCGATTTGTTCTTGTTGAACATCTTCGTCCATCATGCCAAGAGTGATCATAAAATAGTTGGTTTTGTTTTATACTTAGGGGCTTTGCGAACACTTTCGCCACGCGTATACCCAAAATCCCCAGCTTCGGGGATTCTGAATTTTTCCAACCCGCGAATTTTGGGCATACTTTGTTTGGCAAGTTACAATTAAACCCAATTCTGATTTTATTTTTTTCTTTCGGGCAAAAAAAACCTCCGTAGCTCCCTGTCCCTCATTCCGGCGGATGATTTCTTTCATGCCATTAGTTTTCCGAGCCGGGCAGGCCACCGGGCAGGATAATAAATTACCTACCCTCAATCCATTTCCTTATAAATCCGATCCGACAGCTTGCTCGACCACTCTATTAACAGTTTTGCTTCTTCGTCTGTAAGTTTATTACTGGCCTTCCAAAAGGCGTAACTGAACGGGGGCATATCCCCGTTTTTGACCGCCTCTGCGATAGCATCCAGAGTATATACCTGGTCCGTCGGATTCAGTTTTGGCAGCTCATCCCACAACAAGGCTTCTTTGGCATCGGCATCATCCCCCTTTGCACTGTGACAATCATAGCATTTCTGGTCGATGATTTCCTTTATCCGGCCTTTGTATTCGATCACTACGGTGTCTTCGAAGTGGGAAGGCGGAAATGGGAAGGCGGAAGCGACCGGAGGTAGTCCCGTACCGACGAAGGAGGCCGGGATGGGAAGCGACCGAAGGGAGTCCCGTACCGACGAAGGAGGTCGGAATGGGAAGTCGGAAAGCTTTTGCCATCCTCCCTGCACTGTGGAGCTGAGGAAAAGCAGCATCCCGAAGGCGGGAAAGGCGAGTGATCTGATGGTTCGTTTCATAAGTTTTTCAAGTATTTAAGGAACAGGCGCTTTCAATCCCAACGCCTCACAATAGCCGCGATTGGGATAACAATTTTCAAACTTGCTGTTCTCGATAAATTGGTTTAAGATATTTACTATTTCTTCCGGTTTTATTCCATCGAGACTGTCTTTCAGCGCCCTTATCTTACCAAATGAGCTTCTGTCGCTCTCCGCATATTGTACAAAATTATCATAGCCGCTGGGTTTATCAAAGTTCATTGGGCCTCGGGTATTATCCATTTTCTTGTAGGGCCAAAAGGCCCAGTGAATTTCATTTGCATCCAATAATTCCCTGAATTTCTTCACCCATTCATCCTCATTCTCGCCACTTTCACCCATCAGTATTGGCACATTGTATTTAGCTCTTAAGTCCACATATTCCTGTATTTGCTCCTGTTCAGGCGGCATCCAGTACTTATGAAAGGTGTATGCTAACTTGTCATCGAAGGGTTCAGAAAAAAGCGAAAAATCGGTCTCCCACACAGCCCCTCCAATAAATATAATATGATTTTTATCTACTGTTCGGATTGCTTCGGTTATCCTTTTGTACAATGGCTCTAAATAGGGTTTCAGCGTATCCTTTTCAAAATAATGAGGGATGGGTTCGTTCAATAGGTTATAACCAATAACAGTCGTATTATCCGCATAACGCTTTGCGATATCCTGCCAGATAGCACAGGCCTGCTGTTTCATGCCTTCATCGACCATCAACCAGGGGTAACCATCACTATTATCTATGTTGTCGCCGGTTTGTCCGCCGGGAGCACCGTGCATGTCCAGTAAAACATAAATGTTGTATTGCTCACACCAGCTGATCGCTTTATCTAAATACGTATAGCCATGCATATCCCTCCCTAAGAAATCATCATGGGTCAATAAGCGATAATCAAATGGCAGGCGGATGAGGTTCACACCGGCCTCTGACAACCACTTGATATCGGCCTCCGTAATGTAATGCTCCAAAAAAGAGTCCCAAAAAGCCGTAGTAGCACTGTTCCCGATCAATTCGCGTATGGCCTGGTCTATTTTGCGAGGGGAGTTACAATCCTGCATTTTGAACATATACCCCTCTGGCAGCAGCCAATTCCCCAAATTCACACCTTTTAGATGCAAAACATCCCCCATGGGAGCGCAAATATCTTTTCCATTTACATAAGCATATTTTTTTTCCGTCTTCTGACAAGAGGAAATCATCAAAAGCACTATAAGATACATCCATATTTTCGATTGCATAACCAATATTTTACGTGGATCATAAAATTGAGGCCTTTAGGAGTTGTCTCAAAACTATCCTTTTGGCTGCAAAGAAAAAAGCATCGGCATCAGCTTGAGATGCGCTTCTTTTCACACTTCCTTAACCCCCGTTAATTTATGTTACGGGCGGAAAACGGCACATCCCCCTTCCTCTTTGGGAAGCAAAAACGCCTTCCAAACCGGCCCTTTTGCCCATTTTTTGCCTTGCCCGACCTTTAATATCCAGTTAATATTTTAACCCTGGTTAAACTGAGCTTAAAGTACCTGTTTTTAGGGGGCACTCCATAGTTAAGCTGCGTCTTAATAACAGAACGGAAGAGAAGATTGATTTAAAATGTTCTTCTCTCCATTACGCTAAACCTACTAGAACGGTACATTAAACTACCGGGCTAGCCAAAACCAGGGCCATGAAACAATTAATGTTAAGCTGCTTGCTCTCTATCTTGTTTTTCTCCACAGCCCATGCTCAATACGACGATGCGGCGCGCACGGGTTATGAAGGCGATTACTTCAGCCTGGAAGGGGCGCTTGATCTGTTCAAACAATCTTACAACTTAAGGGATTTCGAAAGGAAGCTCAATACCGAAGAGAATTGGGTCAACAACCTGGACCTGAATTATGACGGCAGGATTGATTACATCCGGGTGGAACACCGGCGGCAGGGGAATTTCCACGCCATTGTCCTGCAGGCGTTGCTGGGCAGGTATGACATCCAGGATGTAGCCGTTATTGAAATTGAGATCCTAGGCAGAAATGAGGCCGTTCTTCAAATTGTAGGGGATGAAGACCTCTATGGGGAAGACGTCATCGTGGAACCGGTAGAAGGGTATTCCGATAGCAGAGGAGGATACAATCCGAACTATGGGGATTTTGTCAACGTGTACTATTGGGAACCGGTTCAGTATATTCTGGGCCGTCAATATGTCGTTTACGCTTCTCCTTATCGCTGGCAATACTATCCAAGCTGGTGGAGGCCCTGGGTGCAATGCTCCTGGAGTATCTTCCGCCCCCGAATCGTCATTTACCACAGACACTATCAGGTCGTGCACAGGCACCGGGTTGTTCACGTTCATAACTTCTACAGGCCATACCGGTCTTATAGCTACACCGTAGTGCAGCGCACAAATGAAGTTAGGGTCAAGCATGGCAAGCCCGCTGTTTATCGCCCGAGGCCGGCCGTACAGCAAGACGGAAGGCCCGGCAGCCATAGCCGGAAAGATAATGTTGTGGAGCAGCCCAGGAGCAACACGCGTACAAGTGCTACGGAGCAAAGGCCTCCAGTGAGCAGAAAAAGTACGGAGCCTTCTTTTAAACGTGAGGAATCAAGGAATACGACACCAACGGCAGGCCAAAGATCCCGTAGTTCTGCCAGTCCGGCAACGCCCCGTTCAACTACTCCCGCTCAACGGCCTGCTGAACCAGGCAGAAAGGCTGCCCCTCCTTCCGATCAAAAAGCAGGAAGGAGCACCGCCCCGCAGGTAAAGCAACCGTCCCGTGACATGTCGGATCGCTCCAGGACGAGCACCCGCTCAACGGCCCCGAAGCCGGCGGCCAGCAGCAGAACAGCGCCGCCTGCCCAATCTAAAACTAACAGAAGTACGCCTCCGAGCGTACAGCAACCTTCTCGCAACAAGACGACTAGCCAGAGCTCTACAGCCCCTTCCCGGAAGCCGGCGGCCAGTAGTAGAAGTACTTCGCCTTCTTCCAAGGGGAGCACGGCCCCGAAAAGCAATAGCTCAAAGCGTGGCTCAGGAAACTGAGGAGGAAGGGCGTTTTAAATGTGAAAGCTACTACCCAAGCCGGACAACCCGAAACCCGGAGCGCATGCGCGGCTCCGGGTTTTGAGTTTTGGGGCCTAGCCTGAAAAGGCTTGCTTTGTTTTAAAAAGAGGAAACATTGTCCGCATTTTCATCGTATTATTAGGTATGCCAACGAAAAAAACAACCCTGAAACAGGTCCGCAGCCTGATCGGAGAGGGAAAGATCAATACCGCCTTCGGCCTGCTGGATGGCCTGGAAATGGACGTGGAGGACCGCGATTACCTGGCCACCCTCCGTCATAATTACAGTGCCGCGCAGGCCGCTTTTTTTCAGGAAAGCGTCAGCCAGGAAGAATATGCGCGCTCTAATGCCAGAGCGGCCAATGGAATACTACAGCTAACCCAAAGGCTCGAAAAGGGCTCTGAAGGTTTAGCTGACAGGCAGAAAGGCCTTTCAACTTTTCAAAAAACAGGCCTGGGCCTGGCGGCCGTTCTACTCCTGTTTATGCTCGGGAATTTTTTCTTTCCTCGGCCGGCGGAAAAAACAGCGCCGGGTTCTCAAATTGAAAATACGACACAGGGTTCCCAAAGCCCGATCATCATTGGTGATAGTGTGCAGATACAGTATAATAACCACCAAAAAGAACAAAAGCGTAATCCTGAAAAAAGTGACTAATGAAAATCTTTGCCTTAGTAGCGCTCCTCCCCTTGCTTTTGAGCTTTAACAGTTTGCCTGCCCAGGACTTTTTCACCGAAAATGATCAAAGCCCCATTATTCAGGGCACCAGGGCCTACGTCCAGTACCAAAACGAGGAGAACGTCGACGTAGATGTTCCGGAGGAACTGCTTCCCTTACTGGCGGGACTCTTACTCACCAATGATGTCGAATTGAATAATTGCCAACAGGCCATTGGCGTGTGGATCGATAAGTACCAGGCCCTCGACCGAAGGATCCGGGCGGAAAGCGACCCGGCCAGGGTGACGCAGGCCCGGCAGGCCTTAAAAGCCGGCGACTTTAACCGCGTGGAGCAAATATTAAACCTGAAAACGGACTATCGGGAGCTGGCCAGCCTTTTTCCCAATATGTTCCAATCCCAGCAAATAAGCACCAGTGGCGCGCAGAGCCCCATCATCATCGGCGACCAGGCCACGGTGAGCTATGTGGTCAAACGGGTGATCAGCTATCAGTTGCCGGAGCGGGTTACCAAAAACCTGCTGACCCAGCTTAAGAACGAACAGGAAAGCCGGCAATCCCTTCAGAACGCCGTGGCTTCCAAAGACCAGATCATATCCGATTGGGTAAAAAAATACCGGGCCATTGAAGTACAACTCAAAAACAGCCCCGACGAACTGTCGAGAGAGGCCTATCGCTTCTTCTCGGAAGGGGACCTAGACCAGGCCATGGCCGTACTGAAAAAGCTGGACGGTTCCAAAGAACAGATTGCCAACGCCAGTTATCTGCAGGCCCGAATAATGATGCTGCAATTTGACAACGCCAAATTCGATTCGCTTTCCCTCGAGGTGGCCAGATACTACAAACAGGCGGCGGCGCTGAGCGACGACTTTGAAATGCACCGCGACTATGCCATGTACCTGGCGGAAGGCACACTCCAATACCAGGCGGCGCTGGGGGCGCTGCAGGAAGCCAAAAAATATGTCCGCGACGACAGAGACTTGATCCAGATCCTCACGGAAGAAGCCTGGGTGCTGTACTTCCTTCAAAACTATGAAGGCTCGGAGAAAAAAAGCCGGGAAGCACTGGAGATCGCCAGCCGGCGCCCCCACCAGCAGGATACGCTCTTCCTGAGCAGTGTGACTGTTTCCCAAACGAGCATTGCCAATTGTCTGGCGCTGAAGGCTAACGCCCTGCAACCTGCCCCCAATACAATGGTTTCAAGCCGGAAGAGTCAGGAGCAGTTTCAAAAAATAAAAAACCTGCTAGTAGAAGCGGTCCATTTCGACTCCCTGTCCCTGCAAACGATGGATTCCCTGGAAAAATACGCCCAAAGCCCGGCAGATTGGCGGTTGCCTAACCGCTTCGTCAGCATGTCCAACCTGGCCTTACGAACGGCTATGATCTCGGATTATCCTACCTCCCGGCAAGTATTTGAATCTACCCTGGAATTCATGGAAAACAACTATGCCAAAAACCCTTTTCAATTGATCCCCAAGTATTCGATGGCGCTGTTCGCCTATGGCGGATTTTTAGTCAACACGGGCGACACCGAAGCGGGCCAAAACGCCTATGAAAAAGCGCTCGGCCTTTTGGAGTCGGTGGCCAATTCTGAGATCCAGGCTTCTTACAATATGCTCCGGCAGGCTTATCAGCTCACCATGAACGCAATGCTCTTTAATTGCCAACCCGAAAAGGCCCTGCAGTTGATGGAAGAACTGTCGGAGTCGCTCGAACCCTACGCCTTGAAAAACCCGGATGGCTTTTCCATCGGCTTTCAGGAGATCGATGCAACCCGCGTTTGGTTGATGCATCGGTTGGGGAAAGAAGAGCAAGGCGCCGCTATCTGCCAGAAGTTGGTTAAGGCGTTTTACAAGAACCCTGTCCCCTCCTATCTGTACATTCAAGGGTCCGTCAATTCGCTGCTCTCCTTTGCCCAGTCTGGCTACTGGACCTACGTTCAACAATCGGAATTCGATTCCGCCGTACTATTCGTCCGCTCCATTTATCCCTTGATGGACCGCCTGCGCTCCGTTTCTCCTCAGTTTCAGACGATGATCGACTGTAACTTGCTCAACCTCGACCTCCTCCAGGCGGCCGCACTACGGGAAAAAGGGGAGTGGGAGGCAGCTAAAACCCAGCTGGACAAGATCCACAAAAAGGCTACCGATTTTTTTAAGGCCGACCCGGTCAGTGCGATGGCTCCGTTTCTCCAATCGGCCAGGGCCCTCGCTAAATATCATTCGGATAAGGGAGATTTCAAGCTGGCCAAAAGCACCCTGGAAGACGCACTGGAGGCCTTCCGGCAACGGATTCCCGAGCAACTGCAGGCTCAATTTGGCATGTTCCGCCTGGCTACTCAAAACGACCTGTTAAGGCGCCTGGCCGCTCTTAAGGATATTAAGGCGGCGGAACCCCTGGCCGCCCTCTTGGAAACCGAACTGAATGACCGATCCCAGCTGGACAATGAAATTTCTGTATTAAATAGTTCCGGCTCCTTTTCGGTAGAAGAAAACCGGCGCGAAATAGCCAGGGGATATCTGATACAATGCGAGTTTTTACAGCTTAAGCTCAAAAAAACGAAATCCAAGTCGACCAAGTCAGCCATCAAAAGCAAGCTCTGCGAACTGTCCGCTAAAGGGTTGCAAAAACTCTGCCCTGCCTGGGAGGATACGTTGATCCTGGAATTGCGGAGCAAACTACAAAGCATGTCAGAAAAGTACGCGTGTTCCCGCTAAGCAAGCGCCTCCGCGGCGCTATCGATCCCGAAGACAGGCATCCCGAAAGATCCGGCTCGGCCGAAAGCGCCTACAACTCAGTATCATTTTAGCGCTCCAAACAGAAGTGCCCCGGTGAAAACCGAGGCACTTTTTTTAGAACTTGTTTAAAGTTCATACTTCGCACTATTCAGTCCAGGTTCAACCCCGGCTGAGCTCCATCTTCCCTTCCGGGCCGCCGCGCCCTTCGCATTCATCGCTGACCTTGGTCATCGTCAGGCCATCGGCTGTCACTTCATAAGTGTAAACTCCTTTTCCGGTGCATTCGGACCCTTCGTTGTCCTGAATAATCAATTGCCCATCTTTCTCTGAATAGACCCCTTTGATTTCCACAGTGCCATCCCCGCCGAAGTCGATGGCGTAGGTATTGTCGGCCTTGATGGAGACGTGCATGGGCATCATGTTGCCCTTATCATCGGCGGGGATCATGGCTTTCCATTCGCCGACGGGCCCGGATTGGGCGAACAGTCCTGAAGAAAGGCTGAAACAAAAGAAAAGCAGGAGGAATGGTGAATACTTCATTGGGTATTAATTTTAGGTGAAAAAGTAATTGACTGTCCAAATCTAGGAAATATATTGCTTACTCCCCCCATGTAACTTTCGGCGACACATAATAATTGATCCCTAAAGCCTCAAACCGCCCTTTCTGTTTGCCCAGCCGCACTTTATATTCCTCCCAATCACGGAGGCTGGCAGGCGTCCAGCCGATCTCGGCAATGCCGGGGATGCGGGGGAATGTCATATACTCCAGTTCTTTGATGTTGGTGACGGTTTCCGTCCAGAGCGGGGCTTCAACGCCCAGGATGTTTTCTTTACCGATGCCCTCGGCCATGGTAGCGGGATCCCATATATAGCCGGTGTCGATTTCGATGAAACCCGCCCAGCTGAGGCCCAGTTGGGTAGTGGAGTCGTATTTCATATCCACGTAGGCTTTGCTGGCGGGCGACATCAACACTTTAGCGCCCTGGGCTACGCCCTTTTGGGCGTTTTCCGCCTTAGACCAATACTGAACGACGGTATTGGGCTCTAGAGTAGCATTTGCGATCTCATCCCAGCCGATCACCTGCTTCCCGTGGGCGGCAACTATGCTCTGCACCCGGTTGATGAAGGGAATATATTCCGCCATTGGCGTCACATGCGACTCATCGCCCCCGATGTGGAGGTAAGGGCCAGGGGTTATGGCCGCCAGTTCCCGAATCACATCGTCGATGAACTGGTAAATAGTGTCTTTAGTCGTGCAAAGGGTGCTGAAGCCTACCTCGGTACCGGTGTAGAGTTCGCGGGCTTTGTCGTCACAATTCAACACAGCGTAAGAAGCCAGGGCGGCGTTGGTGTGCCCGGGCATATCAATTTCCGGGATGATCGTCATATAGCGATCCTGGGCATACTGTACGATATCCTGATATTGCTCCTGGGTGAAATAGCCGCCTGCTCCGCCCCCAACTTCCGTGCTGCCTCCTTTAGCGGTTAGGTTGGGCCAGGATTTGATCTCGATGCGCCAGCCTTGGTCATCGGAGAGGTGCAGGTGCAGCATATTCATTTTGTACAATGAGATCAGATCGATATACCGCTTTACATCCTCTACAGCGAAGAAATGGCGGGCGACGTCGAGCATGGCGCCCCGGTATGGATAAGTGGGATAATCGCGGATCGTCCCGCTGGCGATTTCCCAGGGGCCTTCTTGTTTTTCCTGCTGTTCTATGGCCGCGGGCAGCAATTGCCGGAGCGTTTGAATACCGTAAAACAAGCCCGCCGGTTGATTGGCGGTCAGGTTCACTGCTTTTTCTGTTATCTCCAACTGGTAGCCTTCCGGGCCCAGCTCGGGGCCATTATTGTTAAGAGCCAGGTAAATATGGCCTGAGGGTGGCGCTTCCTCTGTTGTTTTTACCCCTATTTCCAGTCCGGTTGCCGGGTTCAGCAGGCCGGCCAGGTATTGGCCCAGGCGTTCGATCTCCGGATTGCCAGCCTCAACGTAGATGTCGGTTTTCTCTGTCAGCCGGAAGGAGCTACCGGTGGCTTCCAGGGAAACGGGCCGTGGTAAAAGGGCATCCTGAGCCAGGTCTTTCGGCGTCGCAGGCAGCGCCGGGTTGCAGGACATGGGAAGCATGGCAGCGGCCAGAAGAACGGCCGCAAACAGCGCGGTTAGGGAACAAAAATCCTTGTTCATGATAGCAATTATTTGGTTTTGATTTAACCCTTAAAGGTAAGAAAAACGCCTTTATTCAATGCTATTGAAGAAAGGAGCGGAGAGAGAAATGCAGAATCTTTCGGTTTGCGGCCAACTGCATTCAGGCCTCTCCAAAATAGGCCTTATAGATCTTCTTCCTCGGATAGAATCCCAGGAAGATGGCAGGATATAACAAGAGGGTAACCAAGCCGTTGGGCCCTTTGAAAGTGATGTCATCAATGATGCAGGAAGTATCTTCGGTTATTTTGCGGACGATGTGTTTATGTTTCCAGAAAGAGAGCGGGAAGGGCAACTGCACGCCTTCATCGACGAAATATGCTTCTGTCTTATTTTCGGCATCTTCGGTGATCCGGCTAACCCATTCTACTTTCACCGGACTGAGAAAACGGATATGCACGGTGTCGCCTTTCCTGGAGCCCGTGAACTCCACGATCTCCATCGCGGGCACTTTCGGCGCCAGGGCTTCGAACAGGGCCCGGTCGAAACGGGCCATGATGGTTTTAAAGTTGCCTTTAACCGTAGTTTTGAGCTGAATATTCATTGGTATAGCTTTGGAAAGTTTGGTAGTAAAATAGCGGAGGGGGGCAAGTTGTTCATTCCATATAAATTTGCAATTTTTAGGAAAGCATTTTCACCGGGCTTAAAAGCTTTTTTCCCAGCAACCTTCTCAAACCCTCTAAACCTCCTAAAACTTCAAACGATGAACACCTTCACCTACCATAAATTTCAAGCCGAGGCCGGAAAGATATTCTGGATAACCATAGGCTGGACGATTATTTCTGTATTCCATTTTTGGACCATCTACTCGAATTTAAAAAGTTTCAACTGTGACCTGGGGGGGCTTACTCTTTCTTTGTTCCTCAGAGGCAGCATCCGGACCGGAATAATGGCCGGCATCCTGGGAGGCAGCGCGATCGTCTTCATTTGGGAAAAATGGCTGCGGGCCAAAAACTACAAATGGGCATTGTTCAGTATTTTCTGGTCTTTCACCCTGCTGTACCTCCTCATTTCGATCTTAAACGGCATGGCCTTTCAAAGCAGCCGCCTGGGGCGCCCCTTTTTTGACCTGGAGCCGCTGAAACTAACCGTAATGCGGCTCTTGTCCATGAGTGAAATGCACAGCTACCTCTTCTGGCTGTTCATCGTCCTGGGAACGATGATCATTTTACAGGTTCGCGACAAGTACGGCCCGGGCACCTTTTCCGCCTTTTTGATGGGCAAATATTTTCGGCCGAAACGGGAAGAACGGATTTTCATGTTCCTGGACCTTCGGTCTTCCACTACCATTGCCGAGCAATTGGGCGAAGTGCGTTATTTCAATTTCGTGAGAGACGTTTTTCGACACGCGACACCTAGTATTCTTAGCTCCAAAGGGGAAATCTACCAATACGTTGGCGATGAGATCGTCATTAGCTGGAAAATGAAAAATGGTATGGAAAATGCCAACTGCCTGCGTTGCTTTTTTGACATCCAGATGGAACTGCGCCGGCGGATGGCTTACTACCAGAAAACTTATGAGGTTATCCCGGAGTTCAAGGC
Source organism: Lewinellaceae bacterium (assembly GCA_020636215.1). GTDB lineage: Bacteria > Bacteroidota > Bacteroidia > Chitinophagales > Saprospiraceae > JACJYE01. Next base: position 307,538 of record JACJYG010000007.1, on the reverse strand, counting down.
TGGCCTGCACTACGGCTTTGTGATGGCCGGCGAAGTGGGGGTAGTCAAACGGGACATTGCCTTCTCCGGCGATGTACTGAACACCGCCGCCCGCATTCAGTCAAAATGTAATGAGTTGGGGGTTAATATTTTATTTTCCCAATTTTTGCTGGATAAATTGTCCTTGCCACCGCATTCTTTCGAACCGAAAAAGATCGGAGGCATGTTGCTGCGGGGGAAACAGGAGCAGGTGGTGTTGTATACGGTTTAAAAAGCTGTTCATTAACCTGTGCCCCGTCCTGATAATTCATTCCACTACCACCTCATCTACAAAAATAAACACGCCCTGCCCTTCTACTTTCTGATAGGCCGCCTTCACCCGCAGGTAGCGGCAGGCTATCGGTGCGAAATCCAGCGTGATGGTTTGAGTTCGGATATCGGAAGTACGGGGAATGGGTTTAGGGCGGTTATTTTGCCAGGTTTTTACCTTTTTAAAATGCTGCCCATCGGCCGAAACCTCCACCTCTACATTGACGGGGAAGTAGATCCCTGCTCCCGTCTCTTCGATGCAGCTAAAGCCTACCTGCCGGATAAGGGTCAGCGAATCGAACTCCAGGGCCGCCTCGAAATCCTGATCGAGGATGCCCAGCCATTGGCCGTTGCCCCATTTGTTGCCCCCGAAATTGGCGTCTACCAGCGTAAAGCCCCCCTTGGCCTGATAGCTGCCGTAGGGGGTACAATGCAATTCCACCGCCGCACCACGGGCTTTGTGCAGCACCGCTTCGAAGGTTTCCGATTCCGTCAGTGGCTGGCCATCCTTCAGGGCAACCGCTTTGATGGTAGCGGAGTGTTCCAGCCTGAGCGGGCCGGTGTAGGGATGCATGCTGGGTGAGGGCGGCTCGGAGCCGTCCAGGGTATAAACCAGCTCCGCTTCCAGATCGGTTTCCAGGCGGGCAACCAGTTCTTTCGTACTGGGGTCCAGTTCAAAAGTTGCCTGGGGCCGAAATGCGCTCCGGGCATAGTTGACCCCCATCGCTTCGTATCGGGGCAGCAAAGCTCCGAGCTTTTCGCGGAAGCCCGGCCAGTCTTTCCCGCCCTGCGCCCAGCCCAGTTCCGACAGGGCGGCGATACGGGGAAAGACCATGTATTCCACTTGTCGGGCATCGGGCATGTATTCGGTCCACACATTGGCCTGTACGCCCAGGATGTTGGCCCGATAGGCTTCCTCCAGTTCTTCCGGCACAGGTTCGTATTCGTATACTTCTTTCAAAGGCGTATAGCCGCCCCAGGCTTTGGGTTCATGCGGACTCTGGCTCTGGTAGTGGTCGAAATAAAGGTGGGAACCGGGCGTCAGCACCGTAGGGTGGCCACGGCGCAGATAGGCGGCAGCCTGGCCAGCCCCACCCCAGTACATAATAGAGGCCGACGGGCTGAGTTCCCCTTCCAGGATTTCGTGCCAGCCGATGAGCTTGCGGCCCCTGGCCTGCAGGTATTTGTCAAAATGGTTAATGAAGTGGCTTTGTATGTCGTGCAAACTGGGGTACTGCTGTTCCGCCATCAGCCGCTGGCAGCGGGCGCAGCGGCCCCAGTTGCTTTTGTTCACCTCATCGCCGCCGATGTGGATGTATTCGGAAGGGAAGAGCTCCAGCACTTCGTCGAGCACATCTTCCAGCAGCTGGTAGCTGGCCGGATTTCCGGCGCAGTATACGCCAATATTCCTAAGAGGATTGCCCAGGCTATCCTGGCACAATAGCTCTGGGTAACACTGGAACACCACCTCAGAATGCCCCGGCAGCTCGATCTCCGGAACCACTGTGACGAAACGCTCGCGGGCATAGGCCACCACTTCCCGGATCTCTTCCTGGGTGTAGAAACCGCCGTAGCGAGGGCGTTCGTCTCCTTCTTTCCACACCTCAAAATCCTGCCAAGGCATTTTACCTTCCTTTACTACCCTCCAGGCGCCCCAGTCGGTAAGCTCCGGGTGGGATTTGATCTCGATGCGCCAGCCGATGCCGTCCACCAGATGCCAGTGGAAGGTATTGAGCTTGTGAAAGGCCAGGTAGTCAATGTATTTTTTGATGAAATCTACCGGCATGAAATGGCGGGAAACATCCAGGTGCAGGCCCCGCCAGGAGAAGCGGGGGTGGTCCTCGACATCGAAGGAGGGAATGGCATAGCCGATTAGGCCCTCCGCTCTTTGAGGGAAAAGCTGCCGCGCCGTTTCCACGGCATAAAACAGGCCTGCGGGCCGAAAGGCGCGAATGGTTATGGCCTCCTGCCGAACCTGAAAGGTATAGCCCTCGTCGCCCAGATAATCAAGATCGGGGCTCAGCTCGAGGATAATACCATTTTCCTCCGCTCCACCTTTGGCGCCCCATTTGATCGGGAAATTGGCGCCCGGCAGGGCAGCCAGGCGCTGCGCCGCCGGCAGGGCAATCGAATCGCGGAGCACGATGGCTGTTTGCGCATCAATGGTGAAGGGTTGCCCCTGCCCTTGCTCCACGCGAAAGGGTTCAGGAATAATGCGCAGGGGGGATTGTCCGGCAAGGGATAGGATAATAAGAAAATAAGCTACTAAAGTGATCAACTGTTTCATCTTGCATGCCTTTGGGAGAAAGGTACTGAAATCTGTGGAAATGAAGGGCGATTCCCCTATGTACGCTATCGGTTGAGAGGGTTGAGAGGGGGGTTGAGAGGGTTGAGCTTTTTTGGGCCCTGCTATTTTGAACAGTTCCCCTGCTAATAATATCCATAAGATTGCAAGAAATGTCCATGAATGAAAGTTGCTTTCCCCCTTATCTTTGTAAGGCACTTTCAGGCAGTAATGCGCTTCTCCACTTTGAGAAGCAGCCTTTGCAAACACCTAAAACCAAAACACATGAGAACCACCCAGTTCCTCAGCGCCCTGGCCATTCTGTTTATTAGCGCCACCGTCCAGCTTCCAGCTCAGTCCTTAGAAAATTGGGCTGCGAAAAGTGGCTCTGCCGTATCCACTCAGGAGCCGGCCTACCCCTCTGAAACATTGATCCACCAGGAACTTAGCCGGGAAGTCAATCAAGCCATTGTAGCGCCGTTAAAATCTATTTTCGAATCCAGGTTTTTCCCAAAGGGCGCCGTAAAAATAGCCCTTGTAGCCAGCATCCTGCTATTGGCTTACGCCCTGTTTAGCCTCTTCCGGAATGTACAGGCTAAATCTATGCCTATCACTACCGCCGGCAGCAGACAGGGGGCTGTTGCTCAGCGTGCAGCCTAGTCCAGCAGGCAGTTGAAACATGGATCATCCCGAATTTTTATGATGCCAGGTGGATGCCCGATAACAGCCCCGTTGTATCCTGTTTAGCGATGCTATGGATACTCTTTTCTGGCCCGAATTCGGGCCAGAAAAGATGCTGAACCCCTATCGGGGTAGCGGATACTATCGATTCTAGGCTTCCGATGTGCATCAAGTCCCTTTGGGGCAGGGAGGCAGAGACGGAACGGGCAAGCCATTCCCAGTATCTACCGCCTAATGGCGTAGCATCGAGGCTGTCTCAAAAGATAAAATGAAAACTTCGCAGCCCAATAATCTTCTGTTTTTCGCTGCCCGGCCGGTTCTCCCCTTCGGGGAGCTAGAGGGGCTGGGGCGGGCGGCGAAACATGATTTGGCACTATTTTTCAGTTCCTTACTTTTGAGACAGCCTCAGTATCTTGCAGGGGCGCTAAACAGGTACGCCCCGTTTGGGGCTGTTATCGAGACTACGCCCCTTGGGCGGCAGATTCTGTTGATATTTACCCGGATGGCCCCGACAGGTGTCGGGGTAGGACGGGCCGATTTCCCACTTTTCTCCAGCCGATCTTGCCAGGATAGCCTTACCTTCGCGGCTGAAAATGCCCGAAACATGAAGCCCCCTATCCACGGATTAATAGCATTATTACTTGGTGCAGCCTTGCTGGCCCAGGCCCAGGAATACTTACCTAACCCCTCCATGGAGGGCCCGCCGCGCACCAACTTCCCGCCGGCGCCCTGGCTGAACTGCGGCCCTTACAGCAGCGTCGATACGCAACCCGGCCAATTCGGCATCACCAAGATACCCGCCGACAACCTGACCTGTATCGGGATGGTGGCTCGGGGCGACGATCAGTTCGGGACGCCCTTGTCGGGCAGCACCGAAGGCGCCGGCGTATTCTTGCTCGATACCCTCTTCACCGGCCAGGAATACGACCTGACCTTCTCCCTGAGCTACGACCCCGATTTCAGCTGGGAAGGCCTCAACTTCGGCAACCCCTGCCGGATGCGGATCTTCATCGGCGACGGCGAATGCAACAAAGCTCAGGAGATCTACCTTTCGCAGCCTATCGATCACTACCCCTGGCTGGAATACACCTTCCGCTTTACCCCTCAGGCCCAAGCCGACTTTCTTATCTTCGAAGCAGCATTCGCCGATGAAACGGACCGCCAAACCTGCAACATCTTTCTCGACGCCGGGCGGCTGCGGAAAAGCCAGGAGATCGAAGAGCCGGAAGAGCCCATGGATACCGTTGTTGTGCAGTTGGATACGATTTGCCCCGTTTACATTCCTAATGCCTTCTCTCCCAATGACGATGGCCGCAATGATACCTTCCAGGCCTACCTGGCCTGTGACCCCAACCGCTTCCAACTATCCGTGTTCGACCGCTGGGGCGGCAAGGTGTTTGAAAGTAAAAACCCCAATGAAGGCTGGAACGGGCAAATACAGGGGAAACCGGCGCCGGCCGGCTTGTACGCCTTCGTGCTGGAGTATGCATTCGGGGATGGGGAGCGGGTTAGGGAATACGGGGATGTGTCGTTGTTGCGGTAATGGGGCAACATGAGTCATCCAGAACTTTGCCTTTGCCGCCCGGGCTCGATGTCTTTTTTCTCCGGAAAAGGCCAGAAAACATAAGTTTAGAAACGAAGCATGCACATTTTGTGTTATATTTGGAAACATAGAAACTGTTATCATGGCTTCAAGTACCAGTAGCGATATTCTCAAACTTATTAAAGGCTTAAGCTTATCAGAGCGGCTTAAAATAGTGGAGGAGATTCTAAGGAATATCCGGGAAGAAAACATTGGGCCCGAGGCCGACAAGCCTACAAAGGATACCCACAATGGGCCTGCTATTTTGAGCCTTGCCGGAATCATGGGAGAAGAAGAAGCCAGGATATGGGATAGTGCAATTGCAGAGTCAAGAAAAATTGATGAAGATGAATGGTAATTATCTTCTGGATTCCAACATTATCATAGATATTTTCAGAGGTGACGCAAAAGCAATCTCCAGAGTCAAGCAGTTAACAGCAATTCATGTCTCAGTGATTACCATAGGAGAGCTTTACTATGGCGCAAAAAAATCAAACCAGACTCCAAAGCGGGAATCGGAGATCGAGCAGCTTGAAGAGATGGTAACCATTCTGAACATCACCGGGCCGACGGCAAAAATTTATGGGCAGATTAAGGATCAGCTTCGCGCAAAAGGTAGACCTATTCCCGAGAATGATATTTGGATTGCGGCTACCGTTATGGAACACCAGCTCACCTTATTAACCAAAGACAAGCATTTTGAAAATGTAGAGGGTTTAGTGATTGAAGAATTTTAGGAACTAAATCAATACTGTATGCCAACCTCCGCCCTCCCCGGCCGCCTCCTTCCGTTGATCATCAGCCTGGCTTTCCTTTTAGGTGTAAATACAAGCCCCTTGCACGCCCAGTCAAGAGTAGACTCCCTTATTTCGGAAGTGGAGGCCTTGAATAAAAATTACCAGGAGCGCTTAACAGAATTATATCACCAAATGGTTGCCTTACGGGGTGATAAAAATTTGCCGGCTGAAGAAAGAATAAAAGCCGAAGGGGCATTATGGTATTTTCCTATTCAAGAAAACATGGACAAGCTTTTGGATAGTATTGGCTATGAAGTCTTATCTCTGGATGACAATTATGCTGAAGGGTTCCCTTATCGATTGAATATCAATAAAATGATATATAAAAATGAAAAGTTTTTTCCGGCAATTATGTCCCAGGCCGTAAAAAGCCTGGAAAAAGCTAAAACTTCTGAAGAATTGCTCCAGTATAGTTTTGTGTTCAAAAGTTATTTCTATTACATGGGCATACCGAGAATGAGAGAGGAAGACAAAGCTGAATGTTTGCGGATAATGGCAAAATGGACAGAACCCATCCAAAAAGAAAACCTGCTGAAAATTGCGGATATGCTGGAGCAGCGGTGAGCACGCTTCCTCACTCCCGCTCCTTCCTCGATAACACCAGCCGGAAGTTCAGCTTCCCGGCCTTATCCTCATTAGCTCTTATCAGAATAGCCGGGCCCTTCCCACGATCGCCCGTATCTTGCAGCGCATCCACCCGGATGCCGGGGCGGATTAGGTTGCCTACCGGCAGGGTAAACAGCAGGTTGGTATTGCCCCCTTCTCCCAGGTCGTACCGGCCTTCCACACCAAAAGCCAGCGCGGTGGAAGCGACGAAAAAGTGATCAAAGAACAATTCCTGCCCTTTCAGCCGAAAGGTATTCTCCAGGGTGGCGAAGCGGATGTTGGACAGATTGCGGTTGCGGAGCAGAAAACTCTGTATCGAATCCAGGGCCGGAAGCTCGATCAGGGCGCCATCCTCGACCTTCAGGCTGATCCGGCCGTCCATGCTGTTCGGAAAAATGTCGTAATTGGCGTTGGCGCGGGCGCGGAAGGTAGCCTCAGCAGTGAGTTTGCCTTCGATGTTTTCCGCCCCCATTTCCTGCTGGCCAAAGTTATCGAAGGCCAGAAAGGCTTTTTGAATATCGGCATCCTGGAAATTGGCCCGCACATCGATGTCGGGGGTATTGTCTTCCAGTCCGGTGATCTGCCCATCGAGTCGGAACTGGCCGTCGGCGAGGGCCATGCCGGCATCCTGAATGCTAAGCAGGCTGGGCGTCATCCGAAGATCGCCTACCATATCGGACGCTTTAAAATTGCGGTAACTAACCGTATCCAGCCTGACTTTCAATTCCAGGTCGATGTGCTCCAGGCCAGCCAGGACAAGCTCGCTGATCGGGTTGGGGTCGTAACGGCCCTTCTTTACCCTGGACAGGAACTTTTGGGGCGCCTTGAAATGGCCAAAGTCAAAATGAGGGGAATAAAGGTTCAGGGATGCCCGCAGTTCCCGGTTGGGCAGGAACAGGAAAGGCAGGAAGTCATAAAATTGGCCGTGGGCGCGCAGGAAATTCTGGTTGAGCAGCAGCTCCAGTTTTTTTACAGACAATCCTTCCTCGCCAAAATCCAGTTCCGCCTGCATTTGCTCCAGGCGATACCCTCGCGGCTTGTAGTCGATGGCCCCTCCGGTGATGCGGGCGCTGCCATTCAGTTTGGCTTTCAGCAAAGCGTGCTCCACATCAAACTGGTCGTGGGGCTGGCCTTCATAGTGAAAGGCGACATCGATATTCCCACCGCGGAAGGCAAATCGATCGGGGGGAAACATGCGGTTCAACTCTTTCATGGGCATCGACACACGGGCATCGGCTATGAAGAAGGGGTCATCCAGGCCCTGTATGATCAAAGTGGCCTCGATCGGAGTGTTGCCAAAGAGTTTTCCGAAAAAAGTATCGATCGCCACGCAGCCATTATCCAGCGGTTGGCCCGCACACCTGGCCTGCATACTACCGTTAAAGGCGACATCGGTGAAACCGAAATGCCGAAAATCCAATGTCCCCGCCTGCACAGAAAAATCGCCCTCTATTCGGTTCAACGCGGCTTCAAAGGCCTTCGTCAAACGGTTGGGGTGCAGTACGCCACCCCGCTCTGGTTTGGGCTGAGGCTTCAAGGGGAAACGGTTCAGGTCAAGGCGATCAGTAGTGATGGCCATAGAAGCCGTAAGTTTTCGGCTGGGGTCAAACAGGAAAGGGATCAGCCCCTTGATCTGGCCCTGCCCTTGCAGGGCATTCCCGTTGAGCATCAGCCCTAAACTATCAATCCACAACTTCTGCTCATCAAAATGGAAAGCGCCGTTCAAATGACGGATGGCGTAAGCCCTGGGAATATAATCGGCCGAAGCATTGCTCAACTGTACCGTACCTTCCAGACGCCCCTTGAGGGCAGTCGACTTCAGTTCAAAATAATCGTTGAGCCGCCCCGAGTACTGTAAAGCCAGGTCAAGCTGTCCCTCGCCTAGCTGTAATTTATCGCCTGGAAGCATCGTGTTGAAATGTTCCAGGCCCGCCCGAATTCGAAGGCCCATCTCCAGGAGAGGCTCATCCAATTGGGTGAGCCGAAGCGAGCCCTCCAATGGAATGTCATCAAAAATACGGGCAGAAAGGCTATCAATCTGCAGGGAAAGGCCATCTGATGCCGGGTGGTTGATTAACTGCAGGCGAAAGCTGGCGTCGGAAGCCTGAAGCTTTCGGTACCGCACTTTTTTACTGGAAACACGGAACGCCAACTGAAAAGGAGTGCTGATTCTGGCCGACGGGCGCGCCGCTCCGGGAGGGCGTATAAAGTCATCAAAATCCAACTGAGGAGCATCAACATCCAACTCCGCCCGGAGGTGGTGCGTAGAATTCAGCAAGAATGGTGTGAAATCGAAAACCCACCCTCGCAGTTCAACCGGCTCGTCATGAAGGGACATCCGGGCGTATTCTACATGAAGGCCTTTTTCGTCAAACTTCAGGTTGGCCTCTAACCCATTCAATCGCAGTTCCCCGGGTAGGTATAAAAGAGCGGCATCCCGGATGGATGCCTGGCCTGTGAGCCGGAATCCGTCCTCTGGCACGGCTGGATTAGCACCGCCTCTTGTTTTTCCTGTTAATGAGAATTGAACCGAAGCGAAACCTCTCAGAAAGTGGAACTGGCCCGGTGGCAGGTAACTATTGAGGTGCACCAGAGGCGCCTTAACCTGCCCTTTCATCCGCACGAGCGGCGCTTGCATGTCCTCCGCATGGTAAGTTAAGCGGACGGGGAAAGTATCGCGGAAGCGGCCGGATAGCAACTCCATGTCCAGACAATCGGTATGGGGGGAGATAGGGCCGGTGGTATCACAGTTATTGCGATAACGGCCGGACAGTTGTACATCCGTAATGCGAATTGAGGTAGTAGACAGGGTGGCATGGCTGGTAGAAAAATCTACCTGTAAGGGTTGAGGACGGCCGGGTATCAGCGGCCCATCCAGCGCAAAGTCCACCCGTAGTGGTTGACTGATGGAATAGCCCTGAAGCCCCTCTTGTAAATTATCGGCCAGCAATTTCCGGGCATCCTCCAACAAGATGCCCTCACTACTGACCTCCAGCCGAATGTGCGGCGGCGCGCCATTTCGGATGTACCCCTGCAAGGCTAGCGTGTTGGTAGCCAGTTTTAAAGTGGAAGGCAGCAGGCGGAACAAGCCGGGCGGGCGGCCAAACTCAGCCCTAAGATCCAGCCGGGCGGCTTGCTGCCGCAAAAACGGGCCATTCTCTGCTTTGAATACCAAACCTTCAAAAAAACACTCGCCCCGCAGCTGAAGCCCAATCCAGCTTTCCCGCTGATCGATAAGAAGCCGGGCCTGCCCCAGGCTAAAGCGATGCTGCTTCCCCATCAGAGAATCCTCCCATTCGAAAGCCAGGCCGTTGATCTTTATTTTGTCTATCGAAAAAAGAGTGGATGAGGAATCGCGCAGAGCAGCGAGAGAATCCGCTTCCAGGAAGCCGGCATTGAAATACCCATCCGCCGAACGGTACAATTGAATGCGCGCACTATCAATTGACAGGCTGCGCACCTCAAATTCCCTCCGCAATAGCTTCCAGGGCCGGAACTGTACGCTGGCCTTTCCGATGTACAGCAACTCCCGCCCATGTTCCTCAAAGCATGGATCTCGCAGGGAGACCCCCTCCAGGGAAAGAGAAATAAAGGGAAAATGCTCCAGATACCGGAAGCGGTAATGCTCAAAAGTGGCCGTGCCGCCCAACTGCTCCCCAAGCGCCTGCTCCACCAATTCCGGCGCCCGCTCCTGGTCGGAAACGGCCAGGTAGTAGGCCAGTCCGGTCAGTATCAACAACGACAGGAAAAGTACTGCTGCGCCGGCCAGCAGGTAACGTATTATGGATTGAAGTATCGGGCGCTTGGTCATTTTAGTTTTTGGGTATTCTTCTTGGTGTAGCTTCAGGTGTATAACGTATGAACAGGTGTCAAACGTTTCGCCAAGCTTCAGTTTGACGCGAAACACTGGTAATGGGGTTGACCACCCCCTCCCGAACCAGAGTTCGGCAGAATCCCCTTAAACTCCAGTTTGGCCTAACGGCGTAATAAGCAAGAGACAAAGCTATGCGCCTATGTGTCTATTGTGATAAAAACAAATGGCCACATAGCGCACTATAGAAAGAGAAAAACTGCCTTCTTATTTTCCGCTACTATTTCCGGCTCTTAAACCGCTCTCCCCAAAGGAATTCGATATTCCCTTCTTCTTCCAACGGGATCACCAATTGAGCGGACATCAATTCTCTGGTATTTCCAACCTGGAAAGTCACTACTGCGCCTGGCCGCAAGCCTTTCTGTTGATAATTGACCGGTGCTTCCATGTAACCGGCCTGAATGTCGACGATCCGGATATCTCTCGGGCTAATGCCTTCATTGGGATACATTCTTCTAAACTGCGGATCCCTGATGATCAGCTCCTGTATGGGCCGGCTGCTAACCGTTGCTATTTCCTTGTCCACCTCCACAATATTTCGCCAGTTTTTGACCACCATATCCACTGCTCCACTTCCGGTAAGATGGAGGTCGATTTTGGAGCCTATGACCGGCACACCTTTGAACCGTCGGCCAAAACCCACATAATACCCAGATACAAATTCCTCTTTAGGTTTTTCCAGATCGGCCCGGGCTACCAATGCCCGCCTTTCTGTGGAAACGAAAACCAGGTCGAGTTCTTCCCCTTCCCGGAGTTCAACCAGCCGATTTTGGGCAACATACTCCAAAGCGGTCTGAACCACCCGGTTGATGTCCTGTATTTGGGCAGGCGCCACTTCATCCTGTTTTAAATTCTGGAAGCTGAATCCTCCAGAACCCCTCGAAATCCAAAAGGAAGCCTCCTTGGATACCGCATTATAAACATCCCCGGACTGCTTGGCCTTTCCGGTTTTAAGGTTGGGGGCATGGATTCTGATCAAATTACTCAGTCGTTCCCTACAAATACCATCATTGATTGGTTCCAGTTTCAAAATCGGGAGCCGCTCTTTAGGCATATAAGCGGTTGGAGCTTTGCGGTAGTTGATGGAGTCTTGCTTCAAAAATTTCCTCACCTCTGGCTTTGCTATCCAGATTTTAGACTTATTGAGAAAACTGCCAGGAATCACCGTCCAGCCTGCCACCTTCTCATAGCTCGGCCCCAGATCCTTGATCCAACATTGGGAGAAAAAACTGGCATCTTCGATGTCCTTCACCGGGTCTGTCCAGCTGTCCGTTTCCATCGTTGAAGCAGGCCAACTAAAAGGCCAGGATTCGGCAGCAATTGCAGAGGTGTTCGTCGCCGGGTCAACTTTAAAGTAAGCATCTTTGATCGGCACCCCCGACAATAAATCATTGGCAAACTGCCCAAGGGGCTTTAAATTACTAGTATAATAACTTGCATAGTGCCCCAGTATAATATGGTATTTGCCGTGCACCGGAGCGAAAACCCGTAAACCCAGAGAATTATACACTGACCCATCCTCATTGGCCGTGATAACGGCCTGGCAGCCATGCAGGATCAACCATTCCAGGTCTAAATCACCTAACTCACCATAATCTAAAGTTTGGACAGGGTCATTCCAATGGAGGCGCCAGGGGCGAGGGCCACCACCATAGTCATAGTCCCCTCCGGTTAGAGAAGAGGTATACTTGTAGTACAGGTAATTAACCGCTCCCGGGCTTATATGGGCATTATTAATTGGGCGGGTAGCATAGTAATCATAGTTGGTCGTATATCCCCAACCTATCTCATCGAGGTATCCATTGTATTTATTCCAGGTGCTTCCGTTATAGAGGTAGTAATCAAAACCATCGTGCGGATGGGGTGGAACGATGGTATTGTGGTGCCCATAGAAGAACACCAGGTCAAAGTCATCCCATCCTTTCCAGGTATCCCCTTTAATTGGCAATACCGTTAGAATATTTACATCCTGATTTTTATACGACCTGGAATCGTCAACATCGGCATGATTCGCATTGGCTTCATCGGTCATACTACTCCAAAAATCTCCATCCGGCGAGTAAGCAGGCGTCACACATACGTTTCCTTTCCAATTATCCTCATAGGAACACAGGGTATAAACACCAATAGATTTACAGGTGCTGAAAAACAGGGCGAACCCCACCGCCCCGGCCAGAAGACGCCCGGGCGAAACGAAGGAAAAATGTTGAAACTTCATTGTTCTGTTTTTTGGGTCAAGAAATATTGCGGAACAAAAAGTGATAGGTTAGCAAACGAGACGCCCCCTTCGATAGAAGGCGCAATTCCGGTAGGTTAGGATAGGCTTTCAATTAAAGATTCCGGCCTAATTGATGTAAGAGGCCAGCAAACTAAGAAATATAAAAAAAATCAATTTGTCAATGATAATTATCATTACCTCAAGAAGAGTGCTTCTTCTTGGAAAATTCCTGGTACACCAGTTTTCATTATGCCAGTTAGCATAACGCAACCCACTCAACCTCCTCATCGACGAACCAACGCCCCGACGCTCAAGCCTGCGACGTCCAACCGCACCAAGGCCCCCAAAAGCCCACAGCTTGCAAAAACATCCGCCCCGGCATTTGCCCATCCCCTTAACTTTCCGGAATTTCGCCGCAAATGCCGTTTTGACAATGAAAAACAAGCAACTACTCTTTGGCGGCCTGATCGGCCTGGCGGTCCTGGCTGCGGCCCTTTTTCCTATCGACAACAAAGTCCAGGCCTTCCACACGGATGCCGAGCTGGGCTTGCTGCGACAGATCCGGTCCCTTCCAATCGATTCTTCGATCATTTTCCCTACGGCGAGCGCCTGTCAGGGTTGCCATGGTTATGACTCCAACCACTACGCGATGCTGGATTTCTTTGGCAATGATGTAAATATTTACGACGACTGGCGCGCCACCATGATGGCCAACGCCGCCAAAGACCCCTTCTGGCGGGCAAAGGTCAGCCATGAAGTGCTCGTTAACCCGGCTTTCCAGGAGGAGATCGAAACCAAGTGCACCTCCTGCCACGCTCCGATGGGCCACTACACCGCCATCCTGCGCGGCCATGACCATTACACAATGGCGGACTTATTACAAGATACTATTGGACTCGACGGCGTTTCCTGCTCCTCCTGCCATAAGATCAGCGAGCTGCAGATCGGGGACCTCCACTCCGGCAACATCAATTTCGATACCAATCGGGTGGTTTACGGCCCATACCCCCTGCCCTTCTCTCCGCCGATGGCGGACTTCGTTGGCCTTACCCCACTATTCAGCGACCACATCAATGACGCAGGCCTGTGCGCTTCCTGCCACACGCTGATCACTGATGCGATCGGCACGAACGGGCAGCTCACCGGTACGACCTTCGTGGAACAGGCCACCTACCACGAGTGGCTCAATTCCGCTTATGAACAGGAAAACACCACCTGTCAGAGCTGCCACATGCCACGCCTGGAAGAGTCGGTCGTCATTTCCGCCAACTACCTCTTCCTGGAAGGGCGCAGCCCCTACGGCCTGCATACCTTGGCCGGCGCCAATACTTTCATGCTGGAACTAATGAAGGAATACCGCGAACAACTCGGTATCGACGCCCTGCCCGAGCATTTTGACGAAACCATCGCCGCCACCTATGATATGCTGCAAAACCAGTCGCTCTACACCGACTTCCAATGGCTGGGCATGGATGCCGATACGGCCTTATTCCAGCTGAAGCTCACCAACCGGGCGGGCCATAAGTTTCCCTCGGGCTACCCGGCGCGCCGCCTGTTCATCGAGTTCGTGCTGCGAACGGAAACCGGCGACACCCTATTCCACTCCGGCCGCTTCAACGATCAATATGAACTGGTGGATGAGAACCCCGGCGTGGAACCCCACTACAACGTGATCAGCCGCCCGGATCAGGTTCAGATATACGAGATGGCTGCCGGGGATGACAACGGACAATTTACCGTAGTGCTGGAACACGCCTATACGATGCTAAAAGATAACCGCTTGCCCCCACGCGGCTTTTCCCTGGCCGACCCGGCCTATGATACCAGCCGCATCGTGGGAAGCGCGCTGCTCGATGCCGATTTCAATTTCGACAACGGCATGGAAGGCTCGGGCAGCGATGTCCTGTACTTCCACATCCCCACCCAGGGCTACGCCGGCCCGGTGGAGGTGACGGCCCGCGCCTATTATCAATCCCTTCCCCCAAAATGGCTGGCGCCTATTCTGGCTGAAACGACGCCGCAGATCGACACCTTCCGCCATATGTTCAACAGCATGGATAATGCTCCGGTGCTGGTGGCCGAGCAAACGCTGGCCGACGTGGAATTCCCCGTGGTGAACCGAACAATAAATGTTGTGCTCCGGGATGTAAATCTATTCCCGAATCCTACGGCGGACGGCAGGGTGCAGATTATACTGCCGCAGGGCGTGCAACTTGAATCAGCCCTGCTCTATGATGGAAAGGGACGACAGCTAAAGGAGTGGGTAGGAAATGCTCAAAGCATCGTCCTGCCAAGGGCTGGCGTGTATTTTTTGAAATTGAAAACGAATAAGGGCGAGTTGGTGAAAAAGATAGTACGGGTGGGGCAGTAGATAATACATGGCCTGATGGTTTCATGGCCTCATGGTATGAGAGCAATGAAACCATCAGGCCATGTAACTATACCTTTACCACTTCACCACCTTCCCCACAAAAACCTGCTTTCCATCCACCAATTGCAGGTGGTACAGCCCTGCCGGCTGGCCCGACAAATCGAGGCTGTAGCTTCGCTGGCCCCGTTCTATCGATTGTTCCGCCACCACTCTGCCGATTGCATCCAATAGCAGTAACCGGACTTCTGTTTGTTGAAGGGTTGGGAGTTGCACCTCAACCCAACCCGATGTGGGGTTAGGGGCGATGCGCAGGCTGCTGCCGGCGGCAGTGGCTTCATTTGTACCCACCACCTCTACACTGACTCCAATGCGTTCACTCACACACTCAAAACTTGGCTCCTGAATGCGCCAGTCATAGAAATAGTAGTAACGGTTGGAGCCAAGGGTTGCGGTATTCAGAGAAACCACGCCTTCCACTACATAAGGGTATTCTATGCCCGCATCCGAACGCTGCAGGCGCGGGCTGACGTAACCAAACTGTGCCTGGTTGTTCGCCGTATTGGTGGTCAGGATCAGGCCCGTTCCCGGTTCGACCTCGAATTCCAGGCTAATCACGTTTTCTCCTACCGGAATGTCTACTTGTTTGCTCTGCAATACGTTGCCCCCGGCATCCTGCAATTCGATGATGCGGCTGCCCTCGGTATCGGTATACACCTTGACCGTGTGCAAAGTGAAGGGGCTGAAACAATCGAAAACGATGTCGCCATTGAACTGATTGCCGCTGTATTCGCCACCCTGATGCGCCAGCTGTCCGGTGGCAAATTGCGCCCCAGGATACAATTCAATATTTTCAGCGTAGAAAGTAGTATCAGAATTGATCGGAGTTGAGAGCTGATTGCCGGTAGCGAAAGGCATGGTAGCCGCAGGGCTGTCATACCAGAAAACATTACTGCCCGTAAGGCTGATCTGAGCGAGGGTATCTACATAATCTACAGATTCTATCTCCGGCGCCGACGAGGGCAGCACCGTGACCGTCACGGGGGCAGAGGTAAAGTCCTCGCACATGCCCGGCGTCGTAACAGTATACTCTCCACTCTCTGTCACTTCAATAAAAAGAGTGGCCGCGCCGTTCGACCAGCTGTAATCCGCCGCCTCGGAGGCGATCAGGGTAACCGATCCACCGGCGCAGAACTGCGTTTCCCCTTCCACCGTGATCGTCGGGGTTTCATCCGGGTTCACGATGATCTCCACGCCAGGCGAAACGCCGAAACAGGGAGAGCCATCCGAAATAGTGACGTTGTAAACGCCCTGTTCCGTCACGGCAATCGACTGGGTGGTATCGCCGTTGCTCCATTGGTAAAGGAAGCCCTCCGGAGCGTAGAGATATACGGTGTCTCCACTACAGATCGTACCCGGCCCTTCCTGGCTGATAACAGCAGTAGGGGAAGTACACGCATCCTCTACAAGGGAAACGAACTGGTTGACGGCCAGGCTATCATAGTGGTCCACTACCCCACTGGGCCAACGAACGATGAGGGAATCCACCAGGCTGCTTTGGCCCAGGCCAAAATACTGGGTCATGGAATTCATAATGCCATAGCTTTCCCCGGCGCGGACTTCGCGCACCTGTATGCCCCAGTCGCCGTAGATCTCGATGCGGGCCCCAATGCCGTTGCGGTTGCTCTGCTCTCCGATGAGGGTTACTGCGAAGAAATTATTGCCGCTGCCGGCATCATTCAGCCACAGCACATCGTCAATATTGCTCGGGGTAGTGTATACTTGCGAATAGCCCCCGTAAATATCCAGGAATCCGTCGTGGTTGAGATCGCCGATGGCATAGGATTCCATCCAGTTGTTGTCGAAAAGGCCCGGAACCTCGGTGAAGGTTTTGTCGCCATTGTTGTGGAAAAGGTAATGCCGCGTGCCGGCCACTATAATATCTACGAAGCCGTCGTTATCGAAATCGCGCATGACGCCCTGCAGGGGCAGGCCCACGATGGAAATTCCGCTGGTGCTGGTAATATCGGTAAAGTGCCCCGTGCCGTCATTCTCCAACAACATGCTGGGTACATCGTGATTGGTGATGAAGCAATCGTAGTCGCCATCGTTGTCGATATCCTGAAAGTCGGCAGTCCAGGACTGAGCCCCGATCTTCAGGTTGAAGGTGTCCGCCATTTCGGTGAAGTGTCCGGCGCCGTCATTGACAAACAAAGCGTTGATGCGGCGGGGGTCGGAAGGATTGTTGACGCCCTGCCGGCACTTGGCGATGTAGAGGTCAATGTCGCCATCGTTATCGAAATCCGTCCAGATACTGCCATAGTTGCCGGAATTGTCTGAGGCCGGTACGGTGGCCATATCGAGCCAGTCGTCGGCAGGCACAAAATGGCCGGTGCTGTCGTTGGCCCAAATGCGGCTTTCGCCGTCATCATGGCAGGCAAAATAATCGACGTAGCCGTCGTTGTTGATGTCCACCAGGTTGGAGCCCTGCACGAACATGGTATTGCCGGGCAACGTACTCATTTCGTAAGCGCCGCCGCCTTCCATTGCCCGAACCAGTTTGACGCCGTCGTAACGGCCGCCGGTAACTACATCATTGAATCCGTCGTTGTTGACATCAGCGGCGCACATACTCCACTGGCTCTGGTTGGAAACCTGTCCGAAGGTGTAATTGAGAAATTGGGCGTTCCCCAACTGTTGGTACTCGATCTGTAGTTCCCTTCCCTGTGATAGCCGGACGATATCGTCCAGCCCATCCCCGTTCATATCCAGCACGGCAATGGCGACGCCGCTGTGGAAACTGGAGTTGGAAAGCCGGTCGTTGGCATTGGAAAAAGATATCTGCCCGATGGTAAGGAAGGGCAGAAAAAGGAGTAAGCAAGTAGTCGCGTAAAGTCTGGCCATGTAGGTAATGTTTGGTGGGGCGATTGTGGATTCTTTCTGGTTTCGGGTTTCCGGTTTCTAGTTCTTGGTTTCGGGTTCCCACGGAAACCTGCAACCTTAAACGCAAAACCTGAAACCGGCACCGTCCCACACTTGTCCCTTTTTTGGTTCACAATCAATTCGGGCAATGAAATTACAAAGCTTCGGTTTGTATGCAATAGCAAAGGGAGGAAAAGTAATACGGATGTCAAAGCCATCCAATCATTTAACCATTCATTTATCACCCCTTCCCGGTGACAAAAGTCTTCCCCAGGCAATAGATAATTCGGTATTATCGCCCTGCGATATTCAAATAACCGAATAAAACCAACAATATGAGCCCTCACCGATTCAAAACTATGGGCGAGCAGGCCGGACGACGTTCCTGGGCCGAACCCTGGAAGATTAAGATGGTCGAACCCATTCACATGACTTCGCGTGCCGAAAGGGAGAAAGCGATTGCCGAAGCAGGCTACAATACCTTCCTGCTGCGCTCCGAAGACGTTTACATCGACCTGTTGACCGACAGCGGCACCAGCGCTATGAGCGACCGCCAATGGGCAGGAATGATGCTGGGCGACGAGGCCTACGCAGGAAGTGTCAACTTCTACCACCTCGAACAGGCCATTCAGCAATACTACGGCTATCCCTACATGGTGCCTACCCATCAGGGGCGTGGCGCCGAACACCTCATCAGCCAGGCGCTCATCAAAAAGGGGCAATATGTACCGGGCAATATGTACTTCACTACCACCCGATTACACCAGGAACTGGCCGGCGGTATTTTCGTCGACGTCATAATTGAAGAGGCGCATGACCCGGAGGCCCTTCATCCCTTCAAAGGCAATATCGACCTCAACAAACTGGAGGATCTGATCAAAAAACAAGGCGCCGAAAACATCGCCTACGTCAGCCTGGCCGGCACCGTCAATATGGCCGGTGGACAGCCGGTGAGCATGGCCAACGTGAAGGAACTGCGCCAGCTCTGCGATAAATACAGCATCCTTTTGTTGCTGGACGCTACCCGTATGGTGGAGAATGCCTATTTCATCCAAACCAGTGAAGAAGGGTACGCAGATAAAACGGTAGCTGAGATCCTCCTGGAATTCTGCAGCTATACCGACGGCGCCTGGATGAGCGGCAAAAAGGACCACCTCGTCAACATCGGCGGCTGGCTGGCCGTGCGCGATGAAGGACTCTTCGACGAACTGCGCAACCTGGTGGTGGTGTATGAAGGCCTGCATACTTATGGCGGCATGGCCGGGCGCGATATGGAAGCCATGGCAATCGGCATCCGGGAATCGGTTCAGGACGACCACATCCGCGCCCGCGTAGGGCAGGTGCTCTATCTGGGGCAATTGCTGATCGACTGGGATATCCCCATCGTTCGGCCGGTAGGCGGGCACGCCATTTTCCTGGACGCCCGGCGTTTCTACCCCCATATACAGCAGGATGAATTCCCATCCCAGATGCTGGCCGCTCAACTTTACCTCGATTCCGGCATCCGCAGCATGGAGCGCGGTATCGTCAGCGCCGGCCGCGACCCCAAAACCGGCCAACACCGCTATCCTAAACTGGAGTTGACCCGCCTGACCATACCCCGCCGCGTCTACACGGAAGCCCATATGGACGTTGTAGCGGAATCAGTTCTGGAGGTCTATCAAAACCGAACTAAAACGAAAGGGCTGAAAATGGTTTACGAACCCACGCGGCTGCGGTTCTTCCAGGCAAGGTTTGAGCCGTTGTAGAACAGGGGGGGCTATTTTGCGTATTGCTATTTTGTTTTTATGCAGCTGGGCCGAGGAAGGTAAAATGCCTGAAAAGGATGTTTCAGCCCGCCTCCCGCTAACGTACTGATAAACTGCATACTGGCGTACTGGCAACCTAGTTGATCGTCATCCGTGCGGCAGCACCTTGCCTGAGTTCATGTAATACATCACCGACAAGGGGCAGGGCTCCGTACAGTAATAAAACGATGCCGATAAAAGCGAAGCAGTAAATACCAATGAGCAGGAGATTCATAGAAGGTTCCGGAAGTTGAGTTTTTGTATTTTTCATGACCAGTCCAAGTTTTAGGGTTCTATCAATAAAGTTTTTCCTATGGCAATTTAATTGATTTTCGAGATAAATACCTGGACATATCTGTCAAACACCTGGATAATTCCGTCATTTGGACAAAAAAAGGAACCCTTGCTTGAAGCAAGGGCTCCTCTCAAATAATTTCCACGCAATCTTAATAAACACTTTTTTTTATGCCTGCTTACTGCTTGGCGTAGGTCGATGTAATGGTGTAGGTAATACCCAAGTCAGTAAATTCTTCTTCTACGACCAGTTTGCTGTCTTCCAGGGTAATGATATCCCAACTACTGGTTTCATTACTCAGCGTAATGGAGAGAATTGTCTCTGTCGTGTTGAACGCCCAGGTACCTGTCACCGTTTGTGGATCAGTGTTCATGCACTTTGAAGGCCCCTCATCAAAAAGCACATTACCGGAATCGCGAAAAGTAGCCAGGTCGTCTTTATTACAAGCGTCGTACTGGGCATACAGATCTGTCACCAGTGTCCCATTTTCAGCCGGAATCGGCGGGTTAATAACCTGGGCGGTCAGCTTCCATGCCTTATCCGTAAGCAATTCCATACGGGTGGGGTCGTCATCCTTTTTACAGGAAGGGAACAATACAACAAGGGTGAGTACAGCAGCCCAAAGGCCTTTCATTTGAAAGATCGTTTTCATAAAAATTTGGATTTAGGTTCTGATGATAAAGATTCGCCCAATCTGACAGAGCAGTTTGGAATTAGGCCGCAGGCTGAGACACTTTTTTCAGTATCTGTTTTATTGGACTTACAACAGAAAGGAATATCATCAAAACCTAATTGCTTACCCCTTGGCAACTAAACTAATGTGCGCCAGGTGATGGCGACAATGCCATTCATAAAGCGCCAGGAACTCCATAAGGGATATTGTACGCTGTTGCTCCGGGTGAAAACCCGTTCGGGCCCATGCTTCGCTCGGGATGCTTTCCAGCAAATTTACCCAGCGTTCATGTAGCCCTTCCAAAATTCGCAATGAAGCTTCCAGAGGGGTGTCTTTCGTGTCGTTCAGTTCTGCCCATGCCTTTTCGTTGTATGGTTTTATGGTAGGATTGTCTTCAGTAAGGATGAGTTTGAACCGGATGTAGGCGTTCATATGGCTGTCAGCCATGTGGTGGATGACCTGGCGCGCCGTCCAACCGCCCGGCCGGTAAGCCTGCTGCAGTTGTGTTGCGGTCAATCCGTCCGCTTCGGTACGTAAGTGCTGTGGCAGTTGGCGGATCGTGTCGATGTAGACAATCCGTTGGGCTTCGTTGTAAGGCTGGTAGGTGAAGCGTCCCACAGGATATTGAAGTTTTTCCATTATCGAACGGAGGTTATTGATTTACTCAAAAATAGATTCAAACCCCATTTTTAATAATTCCAAAAGGCCCTGTCATAAAAAATTGATAATATAAAAACAGCCATGCAATTTTATTTTTTTATAAATAACTGATAATCAATTGCAAAAAACAACATTGTTATTAATTTATTTTGCAGAATACTTTTTTTATATTCAATTCAAGTAAGCCTTAACTTGTAAAAACACCTGACATTAAACACATTGTCTTTATCGAATTTCAACCTTTTATTATTTTCTTGGTTTTTTTATTAGGATTGTCCAAAAAAAGCTCTTTTTTTTGTATCGAATTTAATACAAAACTACGTTGTAAACACTAGCTTCCTAACTATTTCATAAAAAAAAACTTACAATGAATTTCTCCACTCTCACACCTTTAGAAATACAGGATTTAGTCAATAAATACCGGTCCGATCTTCGGAAATTGGAATTCCAGGTGCAACACACCGCTTCGCTCCTGCAACAATTAGAGCAAGCTGCCGCTCAGGCGGAGGAAGCCCTGGCTGTAGCTCCGGCTGTTACGGCGCCCACTGCGGCCCCTAAACCCACGCGGGGTAGAGGTAGAGGCCCGGCCAAAAAGGAAGCGGCCCCCAAACCCAAAGCAACGGGCCGCCGCGGCCGGCCGCCAAAAGCAGCAGCTGCAACTGATGCAGCAAAAAAAGAAACAACGGAAACAACCGCAACGGCCGAAATAAAAGAAACACCAAAAGCAAAAACGACGAGAGGCCGCAAACCGGGAAGGCCCAAAAAGGAAGTTCCGGCTAAAAAAGAAACTAAAGCTACGGCTGGAAAAGAAACAGTCGATAAGAAAGAGGTTCCAGCTAAAAAAGGCCCTAAATCAAAAACACCAAAAGAAGCTAAGCCCAAAGCTGCAAAAAAAGAAGCTGAAGCACCTGGATACCGGCTGTCTCCCATCGACCAGTTCGTAGCCGATAGCCTGAAAAGCCAGCAAAAGGCCCTAATCACCGCTGACTTCGTAGACCTCGCTAAAGATAACCCTGCCATCAAAGGCGGAGAAGCCCAGGTCAAGGTCAAACTCAACCGTAGCCTCCACAAACTGGCTAATAAGAAAGGAATCCTGGTTAAAGTCGAATACCCGGGCCGCGGCTTCGCCTACGCGCTCAACGAATGGGTGAACGCGAAGGGAGAACTCCCTAAAAAATACGCTCGCTAAGGCTTGTTGATACGCACCTCTGCACCTTTTTGCACAGCAGAGAAGCCAAGAGCTAAATGGGGTTGGGCTCCGCGACGCGGAGTTCAACCTCTTTTTTTAATAACTTCTATTGGAAAGGAACGCCGGATTGGTTAATATTGTACTCTGTAATAGAGCCCGCTTTCGCTCTTTGAGTTTCGGCGGGCGAACGCGGCAGTAGCTCAGTTGGTAGAGCATCAGCTTCCCAAGCTGAGGGTCGCGAGTTCGAGTCTCGTTTGCCGCTCTGAAAGAGAAGGGCGCTGTTGGAAGCAACAGTGCCCTTCTGAATTTTCCATTATTCCTATTCCTCCAAGCGAAAACACCACCCAATGAAAGAGCTCGAATTAAAATTAAGCGTCGATGAAGTCAACCAGATCCTGGAAGGCCTGGGCAATTTGCCGTTCAAACAGGTATTTGCCCTGATCAATAAGATCCAAAACCAGGCAGAGGCCCAGCTTCAGGAAGCCCCTCCTCCGGCGGACGACAGTAAATAAGCCAACACCCAATCAGCGAAAGATAAGGTAGCCTCGCTTTACGCCTTGCCCTCCTATGATTTTCGTCCAGCTATTTTTCCCAAATGCACGCTACCTTATAATAAAAAGGCCCGCTGGGTTTGAAACCCAGCGGGCCTAAACCTGCCAGATTTTGAGAAATCCGGCAGGTTGGTTTACTTCTCTACTCCTTCTTCTCCGCTTTCTTTCCCTCCGGCTTCGCCTTTTCACCATTCTCGGGCTTTTCCCCATTCTTCGCCAGGTATTCCGGCAGGTTCAGTCCCGATTGGTTCATGAATTCGCTTAGGGCGGGTATAGATTTAAACAAGCCGCTCAGGAAGCCGGAAGCGCCCTGGCCATCTCCGCCGTCAAAGACGGTGATTTTATCGAATTTGATATTCTTAATAGCATCCGCCTGAGTCTTGGCCAATTGCGGTATCTTATCCACCAGGAGCAATCCGATAGCAGCTTGAGGATTGCCATCGGCGGCATCCACCAACTTCTGGAACCCGGCGGCCTGAGCGTCCAGTACCTTGCGGAGGCCTTCCGCTTCGGCCTGGTAGCGGGCCAGTACGGCGGAGGCTTCTCCTTCTGCCACTTTGCGATTCCGTTCGGCTTCGGCTTCAGCGGCGATGACTGTTTTTTCCTTGTCAATCTGAGACTGGACCACCTCGTTGGCCCGGCGGGCGGCCAGTTCCCGTTCTTTTCGGGCCTCTTCGGCCTCGGTCTGGGCCCTGTAGGCTGCTTTTTGCGCTTCGGCTTCCGCCGTTTTCTCCGTTACTTCTGCATTTTTGTTGGCTTCAGCGACTTTTTGCCGTCGGTCCGTATCCGAAAGGGCGATCTGAACATCCGCCAGGTTTTTTCCTTTGGTGGCATCCGCCTGAGCATTTTTCTCGCCGATCTCGGCAGCCGAGTTGGCAGCAGCCACCTGAGTACGCCGCTCCTTATCAGCCTCCGCCTGGCCAATTGCGCCGGTGCGCTCTTCCCTGGCAACTTTCACTTTTGCTTCATTGATCGCCTTCGCAGCAGCCTCCTGCCCCAAAGCTTTGATATAGCCGGATTCATCGTGGATGTCCGTCACGTTGACGTTGATCAGCGACAGGCCAATTTTGTGCAGCTCGTCCCCTACGTGTTCGTATACGGCGGTAACGAACTTGTCGCGGTCTGAATTCAACTCCTCGATATCCATATTTGCGATCACCAGGCGCATCTGGCCCATGATAATGTCATGGGATAAAGAGCGGATCGAATCCTTGCTCATCCCCAACACCCGCTCGGCTGCCGCCTGCATCAGGGCTGGCTCATTGCCGATCGCTACTGTAAATTGCGCCGGAACCGAAACCCGGATGTTCTGCTTGGACAGCGCGTCCTGCAGGTTCACATCGATCGACATCGGCTGCAAATCGAGGTACTGATAATCCTGGATTACCGGCCATACAAAAGCCGCTCCACCGTGGATACAGTTCGCACTCCCTTTCCCCGTTTTCCCATAGATCACCAGGATCTTATCGGATGGGCACCGGCGGTAGCGGGAAATGAAGAACCATAGCAGCATCAGAAATAGAGCAATGACGACCAGGATCGGCAGGGCGATGGACATGCCACTCCCCATCAGGCCATCATCGTATTGGGCCAATAATGGGGTAGACAGGAAGAGGATCGCTCCTGCAATAAAGACCCTTGATAAAGAGGTTTTGAAATAACGAGATATCATAGTTTTGGTTTTTTTTAAAGTGCTGCGATCATCCAGATAGCAGTTATTATCTCAAATACGTAAGTTGGAAGTGCTTATTCCTCAAAAGGCGTTACCACTACATAATCTTCTTTCGCTTCCAGAATCAGCACCTTTTCATGTGTCCCTATGGCCTGGCCGTTCTGTGATATTGCGGCAATTTCCCGGCTGGCGTTATCGATCAGGACGATGACCCGGCCCCTACCTTCCGGAGGAATAGGAACATACACGCTTCCCACCTTCCCCTCGGCCTGCCAAAGATGCCAGGTGCCTTCTTCCTGGTTTCTCAGCAAAAAACGGAAAAACCAGGTAAGCAACAAGACCGCGACAACACCGGCCAAAAGGGCGCTAAGCGCCACCAATGCCCATGACCAGGAGGTGTTCATGAAAATAGCCCGGGCAGTAAAGGCGCCAACAGAGACAAAGGTGAGGAGGGTTTTGAGCAAGCCCAAGGATCCGTCCGCGGTAGCATCGCCATGGGCGTCCATATCACCGCCGGCATCGACGTCCATGTCGCCGCCAATCTCCATTCCGCTGAAAATAGAGATCAGCAACAGAAAGATCAGCAAACCTCCGGCAATTGTACCGGCCCAGAATAAAAGATTGAGTATATCTTGCATAATTAGATGGTAAAAACA
This sequence comes from Lewinellaceae bacterium, assembly GCA_020636215.1. Classification (GTDB taxonomy): domain Bacteria; phylum Bacteroidota; class Bacteroidia; order Chitinophagales; family Saprospiraceae; genus JACJYE01. The sequence goes on along the minus strand of JACJYG010000007.1, from coordinate 282,438 downwards.
AGGTGATTTTCCCTTGTCTCAAGGTCGGAGTTTTAATTTGTTTTTCCAAAATTGTTTCTACCGGGATACCCTCCCGGCCGCCGAAGGATGGGGGAAGGGTTGAGGGATTGAGAAGTTGAGAAGGGCCAGGATCAAGGAAATCTGATTTTACTGGGCTTCACTTAGAGCATATTTGGAGCGGATTCGTCATGAAAATCAAGGAGTTGTGGTTCTGGCTAAGTTTTTTTTTGCGCGTTTGGCGGGCCAAATAAGCAACAAAAAGCGCCGCCAGGTTCATAAGTCCTTGATTTGCAATAGGAGCAAGCTCCAAATATGCTCTTACATAGAAAACCATTCAAAAGTATAGAGCCCCTGGAGTTACGGCTCCACGGGCTCTGTTCTTAAAAAGTAGCTTCTGATTATTTGACTAACTCAATTTACAATTTTGCGATATCAAAAGCAAGGCCTTGGGGTCATTTCATCGGCCAATTCCGGCCTGCCCCGGGCGCAAACGGCTTAAAATCCGCGGCAGGCGGCCAAAAGGGATGTGTTTGGAATTCGAGAGGTTATACAGGATTATTTTTTCCAGCTCTTCCGCCATCAGGCCATATACTTTAGCGAAGCGCAGGGTAGCCGACATAAGGTTGAAATGGATCGATTCGAAGCAAGTTTCCAGGTCGATGAGGCCGTAAGAACTGGGTGCAAAATAGCGGTTAAGGCGGCTTTGGATACTATAGCGCCCCATCACCCAACGATAGCCCCAGAACCATACATGAAAGGGGGCGGATGCAATGAACACGAGTACGTGGTGCCAGAAATGGCGCCCCTGTAAATAGGCATAGTGGTGGGCGAGCAATTGATGCCCCAAATGGTTGAGATGAATAAAGTAAGAAAGCTTTGCTTTTCTGGGGGTTTGGAAAGTCACTCTTAGAAAAGCCTTTTCGGTTGGCCGCTGCCGATCGCCCTTTCGGCCTCTCCAGCCCAGGTCGCGAATGTAAATGCGCTTAGCAGCTATATCTTCCCGGTTGGCGAATTGTTCGTGAATGTGATCCCAGAGGTAGTCCCCCAGGCGCTCCTCCAGGTCTTCAGCATCCTGTTGAGTAAAGCCTTCTTCCAGTCCGATGGGCACAATGGTGTGAAAAATCCGCCGGCCATACCGAAAAAACAGCTTGTCCCCTTTGAAATGATCCGGCTGCGCCTTGTCGAAATAGCGGTCTACAAAATAGGCCACCAGCGCAAAAAGCATAGCCGCCAGCACAATGACGGCAAAGGGAATGGCCATTCCGGCAGCCAAATCCGTTTCCCAACTGGCCCGTAACTGAGGCCAGTGATAAAGCGCCGGAATACCAATAATGTAAAGCCCCAGAAAAAACGACACCTTCAGCAGGCTAAGCGCTACTTTGCGAAAAGTAATAAACAAGATCAGCAGGAATACAGTGGTTGCCAGGTATTGTATAGCCAGGGAAGTCGCTATCATAGTATGCCGGTTTTGTGTCGTTTTCTCGTTGGGAAAAAGGCCCTTCCTGTTTATTTTACGGAAGACAAGCGCTTTTGTTTCAGTCAGAGAGTTTGTAACTTTTGGCGAAAAAACAGCTATGAAAACCATCCCATTACTGCTCGGGCTTTGCCTTTCCTGTACCCTTCCCGCTCAGATTAGTTTTACAGATGCGTCCTGGGAAAACCTGCTGGCTCAGGCCAAAGCTCAGGACAAACCCATTTTTGTGGACGCCTACACCCAATGGTGCAGCCCCTGCAAATGGATGGCCGCCCACATTTTTACCCGCGAGGACGTGGGGCATTTTTTCAACGAAAATTTCATCAATGCCAAACTCGACATGGAGCATGGCGAAGGTATCCTCTTCGCCCGCGCTTATGAAGCCGGCCGCTACCCTACCTACTTGTTCATTTCTCCGGAGGGCGATATGTTGCACCGCGGCCTGGGCCGCATGAGCGCCCTGGATTTCCTGGCGTTGGCCGCCGCCGCCCTCGATTCTACCCGGCAGATAGGCGTGCTACAGCAGAAATACGATGCCGGCGGCCGCAGCCCCTCCCTCCTGAAAAACTACGCCCTCAGCCTGCAGGCCGCCCAGTACGGCCAACCGGAGGCTATAGCCATGGAGTATTTGCAAAGTCAGCCGGATTGGGCGACTGCCGATAATCTGGCCTTCCTCACCCAGCTCTGCCCAGGGCAAATGGAACACCCTGTTTACCAGTTTCTGGAAAAAAATCGCCAGGAAGCCTACCAGCATGTGGCGCCCGCTAAAGTAGACGAAGCCCTCAAAGCCGGCATTCGGGCTAAATTGTACGCCGAAAAGATAAACCAACCAGATAGCATCCTGATGCTGTTCCAATCCGTTTTCCCCGACAAAGGGGAACAGTACGCCATTGAATATGAGCTACAGCAACTTCGGCGCAGCCAGGATCCGGAACAGCGGCAGCGCTATATAGAACTTGCCCGGGCTTTCGACAACCAATACCACATCACAGACCCCGCCCTGCTGAACACTATGGGCTGGACATTCTTAACTTTTACCAAAGAAATACCTCAACTGGAAAAAGCGCGCGAATGGGGAGAACGCGCCCAAGAAATATCTGATGATTTCGCCGCCCATAACCTCCTGGCCGCCCTCTGCCTGCAACTCGGCGATAAAAATACCGGCATCGCGCACGCAGAAAAGGCCATTAAAATGGCGGAAAACATTGGCCTGGATACGGCTATCACCCTAAGCATCCTGGAAGATCTGAGGAAGCTGGAATAGAGCTAAGGGGTGTTGGGGTCCCGTCCCTGTGGGCCGGGTAAAGTTTGGGTGTTCGGGCGCCTCGGAATTCCATGAAAGCGATGGAGAATGCTCAAAGTAGCCACACCATTAGCCAGCCATATAACAATATAGCCATTCCCCGAGCCCCCCTACTGGCCATAATACTTTCGGATTTTCCGCCTTATATAAACCATGCGCACTCCCCCCACCAGCAAAACGATCGGGGCCAGAGACAGCAGGAACCAACCCAGGTGTCGGATCTCATGCAAGGCGGCCATCTGAAGGATGGCGAAGCCAGAACTCAGGAATACAATGGAGGTTCGAAAATAAGCGAGAAAAGTACGCTCGTTGGCCAGGCGGGTGCGTTCGATGGCGAGAAAGTCGCGAGTAATAAGTGGTTTTTCGTCCATGGCAGGTTGTTTTTTCTGGAAAACCTTCTTCCCCGGCCCATAGTTCAATAATCAGGCTGATTGAAATAAAATAATGGCGGGATCTCCGTTTCAATTGTTTTAAAATTTACTCAAAATACCGATCGATTATTTCCAATTCTTTAGCGCTGCTGGTGTTTTTTAAAAAACACATAAAAAAACAATTCGACTTGTATTTCTTCTTAATACCCTCTACATTTGCCTGTTCATGCATCAACCAGCAGCACATATCATTCCTTCCACTTCCCACAACGGGCCATACGGCGCCGCTTGTGTAGCTTTAAGCCGACGTGCTCGCCGCCGCCCGTAGGGGCGCAATACTTTCATATTATCCCCGTCGTGGGTAGGCATTGTCCGACACCCATTTTCCCTGAGAATAAAACCAGGCAGGAAACGCTGTTTATAGCTCAAAGGCCATTAGCTTTTTGCAGGACAGCTTTAGAATCAGGTTTTCTTTTTTTCACCTCCGCCTTCCCGATAATATACCCTCGGATGGCGGGAAAAAACATTGATTTACACGAGATGCAATTCACCATCGAAATCGCCGGGCCACTTCATGAGGCCTACGCAGAAGCCATCTGCCACCTAATCGCTGAATCCGCCAAAGCCCGCGGCACAGGTATCGCCGAGCGACAGCCCGCCTACATCCGCGAGAAAATGCGCCATGGTAAGGCTGTCATCGCCCTGCAAGGCGAAACTCTGGCCGGATTTTGTTACATTGAATCCTGGAGCCACGGCCGCTATGTGGCCAACTCCGGGCTCATCGTGGCGCCGGAGTTCCGGCAGCACGGCCTGGCCAAGTCCATTAAAAAGAAGGCTTTCGAACTGTCGCGCGACCTCTACCCGGAAGCGCGCCTCTTCGGCATCACCACCAGCCTGCCCGTCATGCGTATCAATTCTGAATTAGGCTATAAGCCAGTAACCTTCTCAGAACTGACTCCGGATGAGGAGTTCTGGAAAGGCTGCCGCTCTTGCCCTAACTACGATATACTGGAACGCAATAACCGGAAAATGTGCCTGTGCACCGCCATGATGGCCCCGTCCAAAGTGGAGGAAATGCAGTTCGATCTGTCACACCTCGTGGTTAACTCCATCTGGTAAAATGTTTGGCCGATCTCCAGATCGGCCGTCAGAAAAATGTAATTGCAAAAATTGAAATCCATCTCAAAAAATGACTACCTCAAAAGTCGTCCTCGCCTATAGCGGGGGATTAGACACTTCCTTTTGTATTAAATATCTAACCATCGAAAAAGGGCTGGAAGTTCACGCCCTGACGGTCAATACCGGCGGATTCAGCGATGAAGAGCTGGCCAGCATCGAAGCCCGCGCCCGCCAACTGGGCGCCGCCAGTTTCGAAGCAGTCGACGCCGTACCCAACTATTACGACAAGTGCCTCCGCTACCTGGTGTACGGCAATGTGTTGCGCAACAACACCTATCCCCTCTCGGTGAGCGCCGAGCGAGTGTTCCAGGCGCTGGAAGTGGCGCAGTACGCCCAACGCATCGGCGCGGAGGCCGTAGCCCACGGCAGCACCGGCGCCGGCAACGACCAGGTGCGCTTCGACCTGGCCTTCCAGGTGCTGGGCGAAAGCCTGGAAATTATCACCCCCATCCGCGACCTGAAACTGTCGCGCCAGCAAGAGATCGAGTACCTGAAACAACACGGCATCGACTGGCCCTGGGCCAAAGGCAAATACTCCATCAACCAGGGCATCTGGGGCGCCAGCGTGGGCGGCGCCGAAACGCTTACCTCCGATCAACCCCTGCCGGAATCCGCTTATCCCTCACAACTAAAGGCCAGCGAGCCGAAAAAGGTAAGCCTACAATTCGAAAAAGGTGAACTCACCGGCGTCAACGAAAAAAAATATAGCCACCCTACTCAGGCCATCCAGGCCCTGCAGCAACTGGCCGCCCCCTACGCCATCGGGCGCGACATCCACGTGGGCGATACCATCATCGGCATCAAGGGGCGGGTCGGATTCGAGGCCGCAGCGCCGCTGATCATCATCAAGGCCCACCACTTACTGGAGAAACACGTGCTCACCAAATGGCAGCAATACTGGAAGGAACAACTGGCCAACTGGTACGGCATGCTGTTGCACGAAGGCCAATACCTCGAACCCGTGATGCGCAATATCGAAACCTTCCTGGAGGATACCCAGCAGAACGTTAGCGGCCAGGTGTTCGCACAGCTCCACCCCTACCGCTTTGAGTTATTGGGCATAGAATCCGAATACGACCTGATGAACAGCGGCTTTGGCCAATACGGGGAGATGAACAAGGCTTGGACGGGCGACGATGTCCGGGGCTTCACTACCATTCTGGCCAATCAGTTAAAGATCCACCATTTTGTCAATCAGGAAAAAGAAGAGAACAATGATTAGGGCTGGCATCATCGGTGGCGCCGGCTATACCGGCGGTGAACTGATCCGAATTCTGATCAACCATCCGGAAGTGGAACTGGCTTTTGTGCACAGCCGTAGCCAGGCAGGCCTGCCTGTCAGCGAGCTGCACCCGGATTTGATCGGGGAATGCCAATTGAAATTTACCGATGTGGCGCAATTTGATGTGGAAGTGCTATTCTTGTGCATGGGCCACGGCGAGTCCGGCAAATTTCTGGCGGAAAACAACCTTCCGGATAAAATGCTGGTGATCGACCTGAGCCACGACTTCCGCTGGGCGCCGGGCTTTACCTATGGCCTTCCGGAATTACAGCGCGAAACCATCGCCCACAGCCGTCGCATCGCCAACCCGGGCTGCTTCGCCACCGCCATACAGCTCGGCCTGCTACCCTTGGCCAAGGCACAGGCTTTACAGGACGAGGTACATGTGCACGCCATCACCGGCTCTACCGGAGCGGGGCAATCCCTTACGGCCACTTCCCATTATAGCTGGCGCCACAACAACCTTTCGGTATACAAACCCTTCCAGCACCAGCACCTGGCGGAGATCGGCCAAAGCCTGCTGCACCTGCAGCCTGGCTTCGCCCACGCCCTCAATTTCATCCCTCTCCGGGGAAGTTTCACCCGCGGCATTTTCGCCAGCCTGTATACCTATACCGAAATGAGCGAACCAGAGCTTATCCAGCTTTACCAGGACTACTACCAGGATCACCCCTTCGTGTTCATCAGCCCCAATAACCCGGACCTCAAACAAGTGGTCAACACCAACAAGGCGATCCTGTACCTGGAAAAACACGGCGACAAAGTGCTAATCATCAGCCTGATCGACAACCTGCTCAAAGGGGCTTCCGGCCAGGCCGTTCAGAACATGAACCTGGCCCTGGGGTTGAAAGAAACGGCAGGGCTGGGACTGAAGGCGATGGCTTTTTAAGGCCTGGTATGTCTCGTTCGTCTCGTATGTCAAATACGTCTAATCAACCAGACATACCAGACATACCAGACGTACAAGACGTACAAGACCCACAAGACCCACAAGACATACAAGACATACAAGACATACAAGACCCACAAGACCTACAAGACCCACAAGACTTACAAGACCCACAAGACCTACAAGACATACAAGACCCACAAGACCCACAAGACTTACAAGACCCACAAGACCTACAAGACTTACAAGACCTACAAGACCCACAAGACCTACAAGACCTACAAGACCCACAAGACTTACAAGACCCACAAGACACAACCATGAAACTATTCAACGTCTACCCCCTCTTCGACATCCAGCCCGTGCGCGGTGAAGGTTGTTATGTTTATGACGAAAAAGGCCAGGCATACCTCGACCTCTACGGCGGCCACGCGGTGATCTCCATCGGGCACGGCCATCCGCATTATGTAGAACGGGTGAAGGCGCAACTGGAAGCCCTGCCCTTTTACTCCAACTCCGTACAAAACCCTTTGCAGGAAGCGCTGGCGGAGAAGCTGGGGCAATTATCCGGCTGCGAGGATTACCAGTTATTCCTCTGTAATTCCGGTGCGGAAGCCAATGAGAATGCGCTCAAGCTGGCCTCTTTTCGGAACGGGCGCAGTAAGGTGATTGCCTTTCGGCAAGGGTTTCACGGCCGCACTTCGGCAGCCGTGCGGGTAACCGACAACCCAAGCATCCAGGCCGTGATCAACCATGGGTTCGAGGTATTGTGGTATGAGCTCAACGATACGGAAGCCGTGTTAAATCGCCTGGCCAAAGGAGATGTATGCGCCCTGATCATAGAAGGCATACAAGGCATTGGCGGCATTTATATGCCTAAAGTAGAATTCCTGCGAGCTATTCAGAAAGCGTGCGTAGAACAGGACACCGTACTCATTCTGGACGAGGTGCAATCCGGCTATGGCCGCAGCGGCCACTTTTTTGCCTTCCAGTTGGCAGGCATCCAACCCCACCTGATCACGGTGGCCAAGGGCATGGGCAACGGTTTCCCCATCGGAGGGGTGCTCATCCATCCTGAATTTGAGGCAAAATACGGCATGCTGGGTTCCACCTTTGGCGGCAGCCACCTGGCCTGTGCGGCGGGGCTGGCGGTACTGGAAGTGATTGAATCCGAACAACTGATGAAAAATGCCGCTACTATCGGCGGCTATCTGAAAGCGGAACTCGCCAAAATGGAACAGGTTCGGGAGGTCCGAGGCGAAGGACTGATGCTGGGCGCCGAATTCGACTTCCCGGTTGCAGCCCTGCGCAAGGCGCTGTTATTTGAAGAACACGTCTTCACCGGCTCCGCTTCCTGCCCCAAAACCCTGCGCCTGCTGCCGCCCCTTAGCCTGAGCCGTCAGGAGGCCGATCTGTTCCTGGAAAAGCTGGCCACTGTTCTTTCCAAAATGCTGAAAGCACAAAGCACATGAAGCAGTTCACTTCCGTAAACGACGTACCGAACCCCAAACAATTGGTGGAAAGCGCCCTGGCGCTCAAACGGTCGCCGGCTGGCAGTCTCAAAGGCATCGGCGCCAATAAGACCATCGTGATGCTCTTCTTCAACCCCAGCCTGCGCACCCGCCTGAGCACGGAAAAAGCGGCGCTTACCCTCGGCATGTCCGTCATCGAATACAATGCCGGACAGGGCTGGCAGCTGGAATTTGAGGAAGGCGTAGTGATGAACGGCGAAAAAGCCGAACACATTAAGGAAGCCGCAGCGGTCATCAGCCAGTACGCCGATATCATCGGCATCCGTACTTTCCCCTCGCTAGTGGACCGGGAGCGGGATTATGCCGATTTTGTGTTGCAGCAATTTATGCAACACGCAACAGTTCCCATTATCAGCCTGGAATCTGCCATCCGCCATCCTTTGCAGTCGCTGGCGGATTGGGTAACTTTGGAGGAACACCGCCCGGTCCACCGGCCCAAAGTGGTGCTGTCCTGGGCGCCCCATCCGCGCGCCCTGCCGCAGGCGGTGGCCAATTCCTTCGTGGAGTGGATGAAACTGGCGGATGTGGACCTGGTGGTTACACATCCCGAAGGCTACGAATTGGCCGACACTTTCGGCCAGGACGTAAATGTAGAATACGATCAGCATAAAGCGCTGGCCGGCGCCGATTTCGTCTACGCCAAAAACTGGTCGTCCTACCGGGATTACGGAAAAATCCTGAACCAGGACCTGGCCTGGATGATCTCGCCGCAGAAAATGGCGCTCACCAACAACGGCAAATTCATGCACTGCCTGCCGGTGCGGCGCAACGTGGTGGTGGCCGACGGCGTGCTGGACAGCCCGGCTTCCCTGGTGATCGAACAAGCGAACAACCGAACCTATGCCGCGATGGCGGTATTGAAGGCTATCCTGTAGTTCGATCCTCTAGTGCTGCGGGTTGAAAATATATAAAAGTCGTTCGCGAGAGACTCCGTCTCGATGCGGAATAACGAGCCAGTCTCCGACTGGCGTAGATAGGCAGGCCAGCAATTCGCAAGTCAGAGACTTGCAGGTTTAGCCGTTTCGGGACACAGTCCCTCACGAACGTTTTTTTATTGATTCTTGAGCCGCGGCACTACTGGATCGAACATGAAACCATTCTGCGATCTAGAAGATCGCGATACTGAAGAGAACATGAAAGAAACACTCCATTTATTCAAAATCGGCGGCGCCATCCTGGAAGATGCAGCCGAGCTGGAAAACACCCTCGCCTTTTTCAGTAACCTGCCCGGCCGGAAGCTACTGGTGCACGGCGGTGGGCGGCGCGCCAGCCAGGTCAGTAAACTGCTCGGCATCGAAACTCAAATGGTGGAAGGGCGGCGCATTACCGATGCCGCTACGCTGGAAGTCGTGACAATGGTGTACGCCGGGCTGGAAAACAAAAAAGTGGCCAGCCTGCTCCAGGCAATGCACTGCAATGCACTCGGACTGAGCGGGGCGGACGGCAATATCATCCTGGCCGGAAAACGCCCAGCTGGAAATATCGACTATGGTTTTGTTGGCGACATTAAAAAAGTCGACACCAAAAACCTGTCTGCACTGCTGGAAACAGGCTTCACCCCCGTACTCTGCGCCATTACCCATGATGGACAGGGGCAGTTGCTGAACACCAACGCCGATACCATAGCCGCCGAACTGGCCATCGCCCTGGCGCCACATTATCAGGTATACTTGTATTATTGTTTTGAAAAAGCAGGGGTGATGACGAACGTCGACAACCCGGATTCCCTGATCGCTTACCTGGACCCCGAAAGTTATTCCATCCACAAGGAATTGGGCAACATCAACGAGGGCATGATCCCCAAGCTGGACAATGCCTTCCGGGCGCTGGAAGCCGGGGCCGCCAGCGTACAGGTTGGAAGCCGAAAGTCGATCGCAAACGGAACCGCCACCCAATTGCTGTTGACTACGGATTTCCCAAAAAAATAAGCATGTTATCACATTTGACAAAAGAAGCCATTGGCCTGCTGCGGCAACTCATCGCCACCCCCTCTTTCTCCCGGGAAGAAGCGGAGACGGCGGGCCTGATCGAAAGCTTCTTCCAAAAACATAACATCTCAACCCGGCGCCAGGGCAACAACGTATGGGCTCTTTCCCGTCATTGGGACCAGGCAAAACCCACCGTTCTGCTCAACTCCCATCATGACACTGTCAAACCGGCGGCAGGCTGGCAGCGCAACCCCTTTGAAGCCACCCAGGAAGGGGACTTCCTCTATGGACTGGGCAGCAATGACGCCGGCGGCCCACTGGTATCGCTGATCGCTACCTTCTTGTACTATTCTGATTCGACTGCCCTGCCGTTCAACCTCATCATCGCGGCGACGGCGGAAGAAGAGATCTCCGGGCCCAACGGTATCGCCTCCATATTGCCGGAGCTTCCTTCAATTGAGCTCGGTATCATTGGGGAACCAACACAGATGCAGTTGGCCATCGCCGAACGCGGACTGATAGTTATTGATGCGGTGGCAAAAGGGCAGGCAGGGCATGCCGCCAGGAACGAAGGCATCAATGCGATCTATCTGGCATTGGAAGACATCCAATGGATTCAGCAATACGAATTTGAAAAAATATCCCCCTATCTGGGGCCGGTGAAAGCAACGGTTACTCAGATCGAAGCTGGTTATCAGCATAATGTGGTGCCCGATACCTGCCGCTACGTCATCGATGTGCGCACCCAGGAGTGTTACTCCAATCAGGAGGTGTTCGAAATCCTGCAGCAACACACCAAAGCTGAATTGACGGCCCGCTCTTTTCGCCTCAACCCCAGCGGCATTCCGGAGCACCATCCGATCGTACAGGCGGGGCGGCAACTGGGGCTGTCCACCTACGGCTCCCCCACCCTGTCCGACCAGGCGCTCTGCCCCTTCCCCACCGTCAAAATCGGGCCGGGCGACTCCGCCCGCTCCCACACGGCGGAAGAGTTTATCCGCCTGACTGAGGTGGAAGCAGGAATTAATACTTACATTCAATTGATTGAAACATACGTCCGGCAACTAAGCCCAACCTCCTAACCTGTAACCCTGAAACCTGTAACCCTGAAACCTGTAACCCTGAAACCTGTAACGCTATAACCTGTAACCCTGTAACTATGCAACAACCATGAAACTCTGGCAAAAAAGCTACACCGTCGACCAACAGATTGAGCGCTTCACCGTCGGACAGGACCGGGAACTGGACCGCTATCTGGCGCCTTATGACATCCTCGGCTCGTTGGCGCACATCCAGATGCTGCAAAAGATCGGGCTGCTAACGGCAGAAGAGGAGGCTGCGCTGGCTGTTGCTTTGCGCAAACTACACCGAAAAGCAGAAGCAGGAGAACTCGAAATTGAGGCGGGGGTGGAGGACATACACTCCCAGGTAGAGCTGCTCCTTACACGTGAGCTGGGCGAGGCGGGAAAGAAGATCCACGCCGGCCGTTCCCGCAACGACCAGGTACTGGTAGACCTCCGGCTTTACTTCCGGGCGGAACTACAGTCGATCACCGAATTGGCCGCACAACTCTTTTCTATCCTGATGCAGTTGGCGGAACAACACAAAAATGTATTGCTGCCCGGCTATACCCACTTTCAGGCGGCTATGCCCTCCAGTTTTGGCCTGTGGTTCAGCGCCTACGCTGAGTCTTTGGTGGATGACCTCCGGTTGCTTCAGTCTGTTTATCATAACATCAACCAGAACCCTTTGGGCTCGGCTGCCGGTTACGGCACCTCGTTCCCGCTCGACCGGAAGCTAACGACGGAACTCCTCGGTTTTGAGGACCTGAGCTACAACGTAGTGCACGCCCAGATGGGGCGTGGCAAATCAGAGCTTTTCCTGAGTTACGCCCTGGCCGCCCTGGCCCACACATTGGGAAAACTGGCGTCGGATGTCGTCTTGTACGTCAGCCAGAATTTCGCTTTCCTCTCCTTCCCTGACGAGCTGACGACAGGTTCCAGCATCATGCCCCACAAAAAAAACCCAGACGTGTTCGAGCTGATCCGGGCACGATGTAATTACCTCCAATCCCTGCCGGTACAGGTGAGCCAACTCACCATCAGCCTGCCCTCGGGCTACCACCGCGATTTCCAACTGCTCAAAGAAGCAGTTTTTCCAGCCATTCAGCACCTCAAAGATTGCCTGAGTATTCTCTCCTTTGCCCTGCCGCAGGCTAAAGTGAACCACAATATTCTGGAGGATGAACGCTACCAATACCTCTTCAGCGTGGAAGTGGTGAATGAACTGGTGCTAAAGGGCGTCCCCTTCCGGGAAGCTTACCAACAGGTGGGGCAACAGATCGCAGCAGCAAGCTTTTCTCCACCCGAAACCATCCGGCATACCCACGAAGGAAGTATTGGGAATTTGTGCCTGGAGGAGATTGAACAAAAGATGGCCGCTGTGATGAAAGGGTTTCCGTTCGAACAGGTGCAGACGGCCCTGGAGCGGCTACGGGGCTAAGCGCCCGGGGCGTCTAAATCGCGAGATGACACCTCCTGCGGAGCGTATTAGTTAAGCGATGCTATCGATTCCAGGCTTCCGATGTGCATCAAACCCCTTTGGGGGCGGGGAGGCGGAGATGGAACGGGCAAGCCATTCCCCCTATCTGCCGCCTGAGGGCGTAGCATCAAACAGGTACTGCGGAGATGTCACCTCGATTATTGAGCGCTAGTTCACTACCAACTCCCCATGCATCGTAATATAGTGTGCAGGAAAAGAGCAGATATATTTGTACGTTCCCGGCGCCGGAGCATCAAACTCAACGGTTGTGGACTCGCCACTGCCAACCAGGGAGGTATGCGCAATGATATCGCCCTTCATGCTTTCGGGAATGTAATCCTGGCCTTTGAACTTAGTGGCCTCGTTAGCAAAAGCCTGCACATCAACACCTGGATTCAGTAGCACGAAGTTGTGGCCCATCACTTCCTTGTTCATTTTCCCTATATGTGTGAGCGTCAGTTTGATCTTCTGCCCGGCCTTTACCTCAATCTTATCCAGGTTGTACTTCATCATATCATCGCCGGTAAGCCGCACGGTGACCGTACTACCGTCAGCCGAAACTTCGATAGGAGCCTCCTCCTCGGCAACCATGGATGTTGGTTTTTCCGTAGATTCGGCAGTGGAAGAATCCGATCCGCCCCCACAGGAGCTGAGGATGGCTAAGAGCGCAAACAAGCTTAGAATTGGAACAGCAATTTTTCTCATGATCAATATTTTTGTTAAACCCCTAAGGTACAACAGGATGTAGGTATTTATCAATTCTCCGGAAAATCTTTTACAGCAGCGTGACATGGAAAGGAGCGGCACATTTAACCTTCAATAAACATTCTGGTTTTATATTTAGGCCTGACTATCAAATTCATTCGCATGAGAAGTTACCAAACTATCATCCTGATCGCTGTGCTACTGCTCAGTGTCGGTTGCAACAAAAACTATCAACAATTCGGCGCCCACAAAAAAGCCCAAAACGTCATCCTGCTTATCGGCGATGGCATGGGGCTGGCGCAAATGTCAACGGCTTATTATTTTGGCGAAGGGCAGCCCAACTTTTCCCGCTTCCCCATTATCGGCCTGCACCAGAATAAACCCACCGACGAGCTGATCACTGATTCGGCAGCCGGGGCGACTGCTTTCTCCACCGGATACAAATCCTACAACGCGGCCATCGGCGTCGATGGGGACACTATCCCCCGCGAAACCATCCTGGAGATGGCCGCCGCCAGGGGAATGAGCACCGGATTAATCGCCACTTCCTCCATTACCCACGCCACGCCGGCCGCTTTTTTTGCTCATGTGAAGGAGCGGGGGCTACAGGAAGATATTGCCGCCCAACTGCCCAAAGAACCGGTTGATTTCTTTGCCGGCGGCGGACTGAAATTCTTTAACAACCGCCAGGACGGGCGCAATGTCCTCGAAGACCTCGCTAAGGCGGGTTTCACAATAGATACGGCCCGCCTGGACCGGCCCGCCAAACTCTCGCTTTCACAAAAATACGGCTACCTGCTGGCTCCCGATGGGATGCCTAAAATGCAGGAAGGCCGGGGTGATTTTCTGCCCCAGGCCACTCAACTGGCCCTCGATTACCTCAGCCTGAACAAGAAGGGCTTTTTCCTCATGGTCGAAGGCTCTCAGATCGATTGGGGTGGGCACAATAATGACTCAGAGTATGTTATAGAAGAGGTAAAGGATTTCGATAAGGCCCTTGGAGTAGCGCTTGATTTTGCGAAAAAACAGGGGAACACCCTGGTTATTGTTACCGCCGACCACGAGACCGGGGGCATGTCGCTCTCTGCCGCCAAAGTGCGGATGCAGGACGATTATAACCACATCAAACCCACCTTTTCCACTGGGGGCCACTCGGCTTCTCTCATCCCTGTTTACGCCTACGGGCCGGGCGCCTGGGCCTTCGCCGGTATTTATCAGAACAATGATATTTTCCGGAAGATGGTTGAGGCGCTGCGGTGGAATTAATGGGCATCTGGTAAAATGCCTAAGCAACGGCCCAGCGGGCCGTTATCTTTGGTGTTCCGGGCGCGCCAATATTGTCTCCCCCCTGGTTTTAGCCCCTAATTCGCATAGTTCGGGATAATCCATGTTGACATCCCATTTGTGAACTAGTTTATTTTATTGGAGGGCACCGGGTATTTGCCGGCGCCCTCCGCAGCCCCTGCAGGCACAGTTAGGGGGGATTGGGAGCAAAGCGCAGGGGCATATCTCTTTTGCTGAATTACCGGCGAGTAATGCTGAAGCGCTCCACGAATTGCTCCTGTCCGACTGCCATCCGCAACAGATAAGCGCCGGCGGGAAGGCCCGAAACATCCAGCCGTTCCTGGTTAGGGCCAGGTAGTACGCCCAGGCTGCGCTCCACGAGGAGTTGCCCGGTGATCGAGTATAACTGAATGTTGGCCAGCCCCTCCTGCACACTTTGGAAATCCAGTATCAGCCAATCGCTCGCAGGGTTGGGATAGAGTTGTAAAGCGCCTGTCTCTTCTTCGTTCAATAGCTCCAGGGCAATGGGGCTGGAAGCTTCGCTCGTATTATCGCAGCCCGTTCCTTCATATATTTTCACCTTGCGGAAATAAGCGTTGCCATTGTAGGGGTAGCGGTCATGGTCAGCTACGAAGAACAGGTGGTTGAACCGGCCGGTGTAATATTCGCCCACAGGAATGACATACTTTTTCCACACCCCACCGCCGGGATAATTATCGAAGTCGCCAATACCCCAGTTTTGATTGCCGTACAGCCGGAAGGTGCGATTGGAGGAAATAGTATTATTTTCATCGAATCCAATGCCATGTATCTCTCCCTGCCGGCTGGAGGAAAACTCCAGTTCGAGCATGGTATTGGGCGTCACTTCATACTTCAGTGCGATCGCTTTCCATGCATTGTTGCCGATTCGGAGCACCGTACCTCCATTCATCAATTGGGCATAACCGGCATCCTGCGGGCCGCCGAAGGAAACGACTTCAAAATCGTTGAAATCGATTTCCAGGCAAGTAGTGCTATCGTTTGATTCGTAGGGCAGGCAAAAGGCTGTAGAATCGCTGCCGCCAAAGTCGCCGCCGGAAGCGATCACTGCCCCACTGGTATCCTTGAGACTATAATACCCCTGCCCGAACTGGCAGCAAATCCCATCGCCGTAGGAGTCGAGTATCTCAAAAACATAACAGCCTTCTTCCAGACACAATTCCTGTTCTACCAAAACTCCCCCGAGTACATTGAGATAGGGCCCACCGGAATAGAGCACCACATCATTGGTGTCACGGATCACCCAGGTCGTTTCCACACCATAATTATCCAGATGTAGGGACAACGACAGCTCCTGTCCCTCGCAGCCATTCCCGCCCGGGTTGCCGCCACCACCGCCGCCGCCAGTGTCACAGCCTTGCAGGCAAGGGGCATTCACCACTGCATTGCGGATGACATTGCCGGGCTGAGGCCCAAAACCGTTGCTGAAGTTGATGCCAACGCTGGTGATATGGCAATAGGACATCATGGTGCCACCGCTAGCAGGGTTGCCCGGCATGGGGCAGGAGCCCTCCACAAAGCCTGCGCAGCCATCTATGGCGGTGTTGTTGCCGTTCCAGGCACAGGCGTGTGTGTGTTTTGAACCAAAAAGGTGCCCCAACTCGTGGGTAATCACCATGGCCGACCAGGAATAAACAGGCACGGTATTATACGTGGAGTGAATGCTGGCAAAGCTGTGCTTGGGCGCATAGGGATTGCATAAGCCTGCCAGATAGGCAATGCCGCCACTGGCCTGATAGGATAGCAATTGCCCAAGATCACCATTGAAATCAGGGCGCTGATTGACAAACTGCGTGAGCAGATTGTAGCTATTGGAACCATAATACGGGCTGGGCGTGTCCCACAAATACAATTCCGATAAGGTTACGCTGATGTTCTCATTCGCATACAGGGCCGCTACCTCATTGAACAAGCCGGTGATGTAGTTCGTCGTTCCGCTCGCGCCGCCCTTGTTTTGGAATATGTCGTTGTCAACTTCAAGGTAGATGCGCACGCAATCGCCGGGGCCACGATAATCTATCGGCATTTCCAGTTGTTCCGGCCTGTATTCCGGTCCTTCATCAGAGGTAGCGCAATCAAAGCCCAGTTCCTGCAACACCTTGCGGTCGTCGTAAAGAATATACTGATTGGACGACCGGCCTGATTCCAAAGGCCCCAGCACAAGGTTGCCCAGACGTTTGGCGCTAAGTAAGCCCATCATTTCATTTTCAAAAAAGCTGATAGCAACCACAGAACCTTCCTCCCCCCGGAGGACGCCCCAATAATGCAGCCCGGTGGTTACGCGCGCCGGTTGGCCAGTAGACGCCAGAACAGCGGAAAAACCCGCAGCCAGAGGATCTACCTGCACCAGTTCCAGTTCCAGCGGCTGGCTGCGGCCGGCCATGGGTAAGGACAAGCTAAGCTGAGCCGGTTTTTCGTACAACAACTGGGTGAGCGCTTCTTCGTCCAGTTCGAGTACATCGTATTTATCCAGGTGGCGGGAAAGCCCGTAATCACTTTGTTGTGAGGAGCTGAATAGCACATGTTCTTCGAAGGGTATGCCTTTCTCTTTAAAGGTGTTTACCAGCTCTATCGGTTGGAGCTGTGCCTGGGCGTAACTGACAAGAAAGGCTATCAGCCCGAAGGCAGTTAGGGTGCATTTCATAATTCTAAACGGTTTTTGGTTAAAAATTTTTATATATCGGTCCTTTTCCAATAGCATTGGCATAGTAATAGCCATCCGGGTTCTTAGGCCGGGTACTTAACCGGTTACGTTCCAAATTCCAGCACGATACCTTCCGCTCCCATCACAGGAAGCCGGTATGTTGGAATACGTAATACAGGGGTTTAACAGGTCGTCTGAATGAGATTATGGCTTTGCCAAAAAAGGAGGTAATAACAAACGTGTTTTTTAATTACGACTAAAGATCCTGTTTGTCTGGTATGAATCTTAGTTATATACAGGGGCTGAATTCTATCGGCTGGCTGGGGTAGGGCAAAAGTAAGCGTTTTATACACATAAACAAAAAAATAAACTAATAAAATTTCTATATGATTATTTTTATAATTAATTGCAAAAGCAGGCAATTTCCACTTTTGTGGAATCGTTTTACTGGGTTTTTTGCTGAACGCTTCTCCCCTTTCCGGCCTTATTTCCATATGTAAGCGCTAATGTATACCTTTCGGATACTGGACATGATCGAAGAGATCAAAAAAAGCTGCTTCCTCAACCCTATTAACCGATTTCAAGATGCAAGGGCTATGCCCCTTTTCGACATGGAACAATACTGGGACCTACTGCAACAATACCACATCCGGAAGCCCTGCCGGGCGCATCTGTGCGGCCCTTTCGGAGGGGATGAAATCGCGCTGCGTTTCGTACTGCAAAGATTAGGTTTCGAGTTGGAGGACAGCCCATTTTCCGGCGAATTAGGCCTAGTCATACGGGGAATGGGTTGCCGATCTGACGTCCCCCTTGCGGCGGTAGTATTGGAGGAGGCCCAATTGGCGCCTCCTTTACTGAAGCTGGCAGGAAAACAATTTCACCTCCTGAGTAACGGCGAAGAAGCCGCCCGCCGGAGGGCCAATATTATCCGGCTCCTACAATCTCCCGAAAGTATCGAACTGGCTCTGAGCCTGATTGAAACCGGAGGAATGTGTATCCAACTTTTAACCCCATTTCTACTGGCCTGGAAAAAAGCCCGGCACCAAGGGCTTAGCGTCTCCCGCCTGTTTTTTAGCCTTGCTTCGCAATGGTTGTCAGCCTCTTTAGCCGCAATTTTCGACACCCGTGAAGGGGACTATCATCTGGGCGCTTTTGAAAAACGCTTTGCGGGTTTTTCCGCCTATCGATTCTGTCAGGCAGTCAAAGCAGATGGTATTCCCGTATTTGAGATGGAACCGCACATGGCCAACCTCTACGCGCCCGAGCCAGGCCTGCAGGCCAGCGCCTGGTTGTACTTCGCGCGAAAGCAGCCTGTCGTCCTGACTCCTCACACACTGGAGCTTTTGAAATTTGTGCCCCTGGAATCCCGAAAAGAAAACCTCCAGGAATATTTATGGCTTTCCCATATCAATGATATTGGATTATTGGAGGAGGTGCTTCAGCAACAACCGAAATTGCTGGAGGATATCAGTAAGCTCCACATCGAAACCTGGCGCCAGGGCCTTCTATCAACCCTGAGCCCCCATTTACATGCGTTGGACCAGATGGCCCTATTGTGCCACCCGGGATTTTACAGCGAAGAACTGAAGGATTTTCTGCGGAAAGTACCGGTTTATCGGCTGTCCATAAAAGCGGATAACGCCACACCCAAAATTCAGGTTTCGATAGCACAATGGGCCGCTGGTTACCCGCATGCCCATCTGGTAGAACAGCTCCACCTCAGTGGCTTCCGGCAAATCGGGCTGGAAGGGCTACAGCATTTTAAGGGGCTCTCCCGTCTGTTGTTACCCAATAACCACATCCATCGACTTCCCGAGTCCATCGGGCATCTGCCCCTCCTTAGGGAACTCGAACTATCCGGAAACCCTATCACTACCCTGCCTGATTCTTTCTTTCACCTCCGCCTGCACAAACTCTGGATCGACCTCGACCAGCTATCCGATATCAGCCGATACCGTGTGGAAACGACCTTTTCTCCCGCAGTGCTGCAGCGGCCGTATATGTTGTAGCCTGGTACGGTCCGATAACGCCTCAAGCGGGCTATCAACGGCCCGGCTCCGGAAATATGCTTCGTTAAAATAGAGGTAAAAGGGAAAGGGCTGAAGATGCTTCGGTTTGTAAGGCCCTACTGCCCACTGCATACTGTTCACTGCATACCTGATTTACTACCCCATCTCCGCCACCACTTCCTGCACCTCCGGCACCATGCGCTTCAGCATGCCTTCGATGCCAGCCTTGAGCGTAACGGTGGAAGACGGACAGCCGCTACAGGCGCCCTGCATGGTGAGCGTGACGATACCGGCGTCCCAGGCTTTGAATTCGATATTTCCACCATCCATTTCCACGGCAGGCTTCACGTAGGTCTCGATCAGGTCTTTGATCTTTTTAACGATCTCCACATCATCGCCGCTGTACTCGTAGCTGGCGCCACGGGCTTCTTCCATTTCCGCCATAGCCTCATCGAAGCCATCCTTCAGGATCTCGCCGCCATCCTCGATGTACTTTTTAATGAAATCCTTAAGCTTGAGCATGATGTCCGCCCAATCGTAGTTCATCTCCTTGGAAACGGTGACAAAATTATTGCAGATATACACGCCTTTCACATAAGGCAGCCCGAAGAGGGCAGTGGCCATAGGCGACCACTCTTCTGCCATTTCCGGCTCACGGAAATCAGCCGTGCCTTTGTACAACATGCGGTTGGTGACAAACTTGAGCGACTCCGGGTTGGGGGTCTGCTCGGTATAGAGCATTACAGGGCTCTTGGTAACAGGATTGCTCATTGTATTCTTTCGTTTTTACTTTTGGCGTTCTGTCTTATTTAGACCAAATCTATGAAGGATAACAGATAAAAACAAAGGAGGTTTGCTCTTTTGTCAAAAAAGGCCGGCCACGCAGGCAGAAGACGCTTTATTCAAAGCCTTTGAAAGAATTTCCTATAACCGGTTACCTGAATTAAATAATCAAAAGAAAGGTACTCATGGCCTAAATTTGACCACGCCTTCGCTTTTCCCTCCCGAAAAAAGCTTAACTTATTCTACTGAATAGCCCTCTATAAAAAGGGTAATCAAGCGGGTATAAGCACTTTTCAAAAATGTCATAAAATGATCGCATTCGGCCCCGTACCATCCAGAAGGCTGGGATCAAGCCTGGGCATCAACAATATCCCACCCAAAAGTTGCTCTTATAATTGCGTGTACTGTCAGGTAGGGCCTACCCCTCATCTGGAAATAGAGCGCAGGCAGTTTTATGAGTTGGATGAAATCGTCAATGCGGTCGAGGAAAAAGTGGCGCAGGTAAAGGCCGCCAAAGCCAGGATCGATTACCTGACCTTTGTGCCGGACGGAGAACCGGCCCTGGATATCCACCTCGGTGAAACGATTGAACGGCTGAAGCATTTGGGCATCCGAATAGCCATCATCACCAATGCTTCCTTGCTTTGGAGGGAAGATGTGCGAGCAGAGACTGCTATGGCCGACTATGTTTCCATCAAAATGGATACCGCAGATGAGGACACCTGGCGCCGGATCAACCGCCCCAATTCCCAATTGTCCTTTTCTGAAATACTGGGCGGCGTGCTCGCTTTCTCTAAATCCTTCCGGGGAGAACTCGTTACGGAAACTATGCTGATTAAAGGCCTTAATGATTCGGAAGCCGGGCTAAAGGCGATTGCCAGAACCATGAAAACATGCGCCCCTTCCATTGCCTATCTGGCCGTCCCCACACGCCCCCCTTCCTCAAGCTGGGTACAGGCGCCGAATGAAGAAAGCATGAACCAAGCCTTCCATATCTTTGCCAGCCAACTGAAAAAGGTAGAATACCTAATCGGCTTCCCCCCAGGGCATTTCCCTGTAACCGGCCATACCGTCCAAAGCCTACTCGACATCACTGCCGTACATCCCATGAGGGAAACGGAAGCCCAAGCTTTCCTGCAAAATGGAGGGGAACAACCGGGCCGCCTGGCGGAATTGTGTGCTCAGGAAAAATTAGTCCGTATCGTATATGAAGGGCAGGCATTTTATGTCCGGAAACTACGCTGAGAGGAGTTCAAGCCTGGAGCGCCATCTCCCCCCACGTAAACACTGTCTCATACCCCTTCCCCCGCAAATATTGCCGCGTCACCTCTCCTGGCTGCGTACTGATAGCCATGGCAAAATCTCCGCCCCAGGCCCCTAGTGATTTTACAGCACCCGGAAACTCGGGAAACAGTGCATCTTTCACTTTTGGCAATTGCAACGCCTTGCCTACCAGTTCTTCATGTTCTTGTAAAATACGAATAGCCGCTTCGGCGCTGCGCGCCTGCAGGAAACGCACAGTAAGGGCAGAGACGCGCCCTAGCAGGCCAGGCGTTTCCTTTACGATTTTTCGGTAGCGGGCAATGCCTTCCCGGCTATCCTGTTTGCGCTTGAGATAAACAAAGCAGATGTAATCGGCAAAAGGCGGGCGGAAGGGATAGTCTACATAATGAGGGACCCCATCGCGACGCTGAAAAAGGATGGGCTGGCGGGCCAGGGCGCAGGCAATGTCATAGCCCGAACCCCCGAATGTCTTCGCCAGTAATTGAAAAGGATCTACCTTGGCCCATTGCCCCAGCGCGGCAATCAGGGTAGAACTGCTACCCAGCCCCCACTCCCGGGGAAAACTCAGGCGGGTTTCGAACCGCAGCATTTCCTTACGCATCCAGAAGCCGGGCCTTTGCTGTTCTATAGCTTGAAACAGCCCTTCCAGCCGCTCCCCTACCCCCGCATCGCTTCCGCCCTGATAAACGCCAACAGGCGAAAAACGCCCTTCGAACCAGGGCAAGCCGTCAAAACCCAGGCTCACCCACTGGTGCTCAGTACTGCCCAAAGCCGGCCCTGCTTTCAACTGCTGCCCAAACCGAACGGGCAAACCCAATGACAGGGCCCCATCAAGTACAAAGTACTCGCCGGTGAGTAATAGCTTGCCGTTGGTATGGATGATCTGTTCGATAGCTACGATATTTTTGAATGCGAGAATGCGAGAATGCGAGAATGAGAGAATGAGAGAATGCGGGAATGCGGGAATGCGGGAATGCGAGAATGCGAGAATGCGGGAATGTAATTACTGATTCTACATCTACGCATTCTTGCATTCCCGAAACGAGTCCAGAAACTCCCGCACTGCTGTATAAGAAACCACCTTGTCTTTGAAGTGTTCTATGGCTTCCCGGGCTTCTTCCCCGTTGGCTTCCAGATGATTAAGGATATTCATCAGGTGCATTTTCATATGCCCTTTTTGGATTCCGGTAGTCACCAGCGAGCGCACCGCGGCGAAGTTCTGCGCCAGGCCGGTAGCCGCAATGATGCCCATCAATTCTGCAGCACTGGGATTACCTAAAAGTTCCAGGGAGCGGCGGGCAATAGGATGCAGGCGGGTCAGCCCCCCAACGGTGCCCAGCGCCAGGGGCAGGTCGAGCCAGAAGCGGAAAATGCCGTTTTCTATAGAACAATGGCTCAGGCTCCGGTACTGGCCATCACGGGCGGCATAGGTATGGCCACAAGCCTCAATAGCGCGAAAGTCGTTGGCGGTAGCCAGCACCACTGCATCCACACCGTTGAAAATCCCCTTGTTGTGCGTCGTCGCCCGGTGCGGGTCTATATGTGCAATTCGGACTGCCTTGGCAAACTTCTCGACAAATTCCTGAGGGCTCATGGGGTCCTTTCCACCTGTGGCCAGTTCCTCGATAGGACACTCCACTGAGGCCCGGACGATGCATTCCGGGGTGTAATTGGACAAGATAGCCATAATGACTTCCAGATGGCGCTCATCCCCTTCAAAAGCAGGATGCTCCTGCACAAAGATCTGCAGGGTGCTGCCGAACTCTTCCAAAACCGAATTAATAAAATTGGCGCCCATAGAGTCACAGGTCTCGAAGCTCACTTTAAGCTGGTAGTAATCCGGCTCCAGCTGGCTCATATCCAACAGCTCTATGTCCAGTACACCGCCGCCGCGCAGTTCCATGTTTTGGGTGAGGTGAATGGCATCCTGCCGCAGGCGGGCTTCCAGTTCCCCGAAATAGGAATATAGTTTCTGCACATCCCCTTTCCAGCTGAAATGCACCTGTCCCAGTTTTTTAGTGGAGATCACCTCCGCCTTAAATCCTCCCCGGCTCATCCAATACTTGGCTGCGCTAGATGCCGCCGCCACTACCGAGCTCTCTTCGATCACCATCGGCACCGCATAAATCTTGCCGTTGACCAGGAAGTTGGGGGCAATCCCGAAAGGCAGATAGTAATTGCTAATGGTGTTCTCGCTAAAGCCGTCAACTATGCGCTGCAACTCATCGTCTTTATGCCAAAAGCTCACCAGTTCCTGGGCTGCCTGCTCCGGGTCCTGGAAAAAATGCTCTACTACCCAGCGGACTTTTTCCCCCTTGGATAGTTTAGAAAAACCGCTTATGCTCTTTTTTTCCATTGCTTGGTATTGTTCCTGCTCTTTTTATCTGTTTGACTTGGGGTTCTGGGGTGTTGCTCTAAGTATGTGATCTGTGATTGGAGGGTTCAATCCTCCATTACAGTTATTACCCGGCATTCCCATCCCTGTCTTTATAAAAAAATCGCCACTCACAGATTACCTCCTCACCTTCAAAAACGCCGTTGCCAGTTCCAGCCCCTGCACCTGGGCGTCGACATACTCATACAACTCCTCATACGTTCCCCGGGCGTGTTGCAAAAATCCGGAAGCCTGCCCATAAACACTGCTAAGATTGAGTTTATTGATCAGATAATAACCATCGAGGAACGTTTTAATGCCTCCCGATATGATCACCTGCCGACACTGGGCTCGCTCGCCCAGTTCTTCCACCAGGGCATTGGTGAAGTGCACCATCTCTTCGGCGCTATGGCCCACATAGGCCAGGGGTTCAAAGGCAGCTGCTTTGGACGCCTCTCCTCTCAGCATCTCCAGTTTGGCAAAGTTGGTGCCGCCGTTGGCCGCAAAATCTATTGCGGCGAGTGGCAGCTGAAGCAAGGCCTTCAGGCTCTCGTATCCCATACCCTGCCCTACTTCCTTGACGATGACCGGCATATCTACCTTTTCCATAAAATCCGTAATCGTTTGTAGAGGAGGGCGGGCGAAACGGTCGCCTTCCGGTTGCAGCCATTCCTGCATGGGGTTGACGTGAATGATCAGGCCATCGGCCTGCAGCTTGTCGGCCAGGTCGCGTACTTTTTGAAGTTCTCCTTTCTGAAGCAGCCCTTCAACCTGAGCGATGCCCAGGTTGGCGAAGAGCGGCATGCTGTCACCAATGAGGTGGCGCACGTCAAAATCCTTGATGCGCTCATCGCTGTTCAACAAAGCCCGGCAGGAGCCCAGGCCCATCCCCATCCCAAAATCCTTGCACGCACGCGCCAAATTATGGTTAATGGTATGAGCCATCTCGGTGCCTCCTGTCATACTCGATACCCAAAGGGGAACCCGCATGGACTTGCCCAAAAAGAGGAACCCCTTAAGGCTGCCCCGCTTCGGATGGCCCGACAGCAAAGGTTCGTAATAAAAACGATGATCGAGCCCACTCTGAGCGATCTGAGATCGGAAAGCCAGTTCGATATGGTCGCGCTTACGCGACTCGGCAGTAGGGTCTTCTATGGGCGATAATGTATCCACGCTGTTTGCTTTGCTGATGTTGGACATAAAATAAAGAGCTTTTACCAAATAAAAAAAGTAAAACCGAAATCGGCCTCCATTGACGTAAGAGCTTGTTGGGAGGTAATTTCTTTGTAGCAATGGTAAATAAAGGGCCGACCCCCGAAAAAACAATACCAATGGCAAATGGTTTACGCAGCCTGGACTCTCCATAAGCCATAAAAGCCGAAAGCCCAACCGAGTAAATCAGTTGGGCTTCCGGATGAAAAAGCCGTTCTCCGACTTA
Organism: Lewinellaceae bacterium; assembly: GCA_020636215.1. Taxonomy (GTDB): domain Bacteria; phylum Bacteroidota; class Bacteroidia; order Chitinophagales; family Saprospiraceae; genus JACJYE01. The sequence goes on along the minus strand of JACJYG010000007.1, from coordinate 257,379 downwards.
TCGCAGCAACATAATATCACCCTTATACAATTCTGTAACCCCATCCACAAACTCGATCTCCGCCATGTAGACGTAGACACCACCATTCATCAACTCGCCCCGATGGGTGCCGTCCCAGCCAAAAGCCGGGTTGTTGGGTTCAAAGTTAAATAATTCGTACATCGGCTCGCCCCAGCGGTTGAAAACGTAGAAAGTTTTTACACGCACCGCTTCCGGGCCGGCAAAGATCGTAAAGACATCGTTCTGCCCATCGCCATTCGGTGAGAAGACGTTCGGTATGAACACATTGCGGCGCCGGTCAACGAATACGGTAATTCGGTCGAAGGCCGTACAGCCGTTCTCATCCGAAACCCTTACACTAAAAGCCATGGTTTCTAAAGGCCGAACAAAGGGGTCGGCGCAATTCTCGCAACTCAGGCCTATGGCGGATTCCCAATTATACTGATTAACTGGATAGGTAGTCTGTGCATACAGGCGGACACTGTCGCCCAGGTCGATCTCCAGGTCATCGCCCAGTTCCACGACCAGCTGCTCCGGCTGATTGATCCCTATTTCATCTTCCCAGATACAGCCATTAGCGTCCTGCACCTGTACATCATGCACCCCAATTCCAAGATTGCTGAACTGTGGGGTCCCGGTGAATGCAGAACCATCAAGGCTGTATAGGTAGGGGCCAACCCCTCCATTTACAGCATCTACAATAATGATCCCTTCCTCATCGCCAAAGCAGAGTGGATCGATAGATTGAAGCGCAACCGACAGCGGGGGCGGCGCATTCAATACCGCACTAGCCGAATCAGGGCAGGAGTGCTGGTCACTGACCGTTAACGAGTAAGCCCCGGCAGGCAGATCATCAAGGCCTTCTTCCCGGCCGCCCGTACTCCAATTGTAGTTGTAGGGCGGCGTCCCCCCCGTTACCGTCGCATCGATAGAACCATCCGATTCCCCATCGCAACTGGTGTTGTAATTACTGTATTGGGATAACAGGAGGGAAATATCGACCGGCGCAGGTTCCGTTATCGTTATCGTAAAAGCAGCAGATACGCTGAAAGGAGAGCTGTCTACAACGCTGATCTGATACTGCCCCGCAGGCAGGCCTTCTACTAATTGGCTCAGATTGTTGCCGTCCAAAATACCGGAACCATTCTGTCCTCCTGAGAGCGACTGCCAGGTGTATTGATAAGGCGGGGTGCCCACCAATAACTCAAAGGTGATGTCGCCATCCGATAAGCCCGCACAACTGGCATTGGTTTGCGCCACCTGGTATTCCAGTGTGCAGGGGTAAACACTAAGGTTCAACGTCACCACACTATCGCAGCCTTCTGCCGAAGTAAGCACCTCTGTATAGGTACCTGTCTGAGAGAAGCTGTTAACCCCAACCGGGAAACTGTCTCCCTCACAAATATCTTCATCGAGCACAATACTGTACACTTCATTGACCGTGAGGTTCAGGTTCACGATACTGTCACATCCCGTTACTACTGAGCTTAGGATATCCTGATAAACCCCACTGGCCATGTAGGTGGAGGAACCAACGCCAAAGCTTTCGCCATCGCAAATCTCCTGTACCAGGTTGGTTACCGGAATGGGGTGTACCGTCAAAGCCAGGTTGACAATGCTATCACAGCCAGTTACAACTGAGGTCAGTACGTCCTGATATTGGCCGGTGGTAGTGTATGTAGAGGAACCGATAGTTATGGTTTCGCCATCACAGGCCTCTTGAACCAGATTCGTTACCGGGATGGGATGTACCGTCAGGTTTAGGTTGACAATACTATCGCAGCCGGTTACTACGGAGGTCAATACATCCTGGTAAACACCAGTTGTAGTATAGTTGGAAGAACCTACCGGGAAAGACTCTCCATCACAGATCTCTTGAACCAGAGCTGTTTCCGGAATCGGGTACACTGTCAGGTCCAGCGTGACGATGCTGTCGCAACCAGTCGCCAGCGAAACCAGCGTATCCACAAAAATACCGCTGGAAGTGTAGGAAGATGTACCTACGCTAAAGTTCTCTCCATCACAAATTTCCTCCGCCAGGTTGGTGCGGATCTCGTCGCGCACCGTCAGGTTGAGCGTAACAATACTGTCGCAGCCGGTAGCCTGCGACACCAGCGTGTCCACATAAGTACCGCTTGCCGCGTAAGTGGAAGCGCCAACCGTGAAATCATCGCCGTAACAAACCACCTGGGTGAGTGCTGTAGTCAACTCCTGCCGCACCGTCAGCGCCAGATTCACGATACTGTCGCAGCCGGTGACGGCGGTCAGTACGTCCTGGTATTGGCCACTGGCCGAATAGGTGGAAGCGCCCACCGGATAGCTGTCGCCAAAACAAATCACGCCCACCAGATTGGTTACGGGTATGGGGTGCACCGTCAGGTCCAGGTTGATGATACTATCGCAACCGGTTACTACGGAGGCCAGTATATCCTGATAAACACCCGTTGTAGTATAATTGGAAGAACCTACCGGGAAAGACTCTCCATCACAGATCTCCTGCACCAGGTTCGTTTCAGGAATCGGATGCACCGTTAGGTCCAGCGTGACGATGCTGTCGCAACCAGTCGCCAGCGAAACCAGCGTATCCACAAAAATACCGCTGGAAGTGTAGGAAGATGTACCTACGGTAAAGTCCTCTCCATCACAAATTTCCTCCGCCAGGTTGGTGCGGATCTCGTCGCGCACCGTCAGGTTGAGGGTTACGACACTGTCGCAGCCCGTAGCCTGCGACACCAGCGTATCCACATAAATGCCGCTTGCCGCGTAAGTAGAAGCGCCAACCGTGAAATCATCGCCGTAACACACTACCTGGGTGAGTGCTGTGGCAATTTCGTCCCGTACCGTCAGCTCCAGGTTTACAATACTGTCGCAACCGGTGGCGGCCGTCAGAATGTCCTGATATTGGCCACTGGCGGAATAGGAGGAGGAGCCGACCGAATAGCTGTCCCCAAAACAAATGACTTCCACCAGGCCAGTCACCGGAATAGGGTGTACCGTAAGGTTCAGATTGACAACGCTGTCGCAGGCGTTGGAAGAAGAAAGAACATCCTGATAGATGCCACTGGCCGTGTAAGTGGAGGCGCCGACCGTAAAGCTTTCGCCGTCGCAGATCTCTTATGTCAGGTTGGTCTCAAATACCGGGTTGACCTGCAGGTTGAGGGTGACGATGCTATCGCAACCCGTTTCGACAGCCGTCAGGGTAGTCATGTAGGTGCCGCTGACGAAGTAGTCAATCCCTCCCATTGCAAAAGACTCCCCATCACAGATCGTCGCATCAACCGTCTGATAGCGCAGCGGCAGCACCGTAAGGTTCAGATTGACGATACTGTCGCAACCATCGGAAGAGATGAATGCATCCGAATAAAGCCCGGTTTGGGTATAGGCATTGGCGCCAACCGTAAAGCTTTCCCCCTCACAGATTGTTTCGTCCAGGTTGACCTCGTAGAAATCCGTCACCGTAAGGTTGAGGGTTACGATACTGTCGCAATTTGTCACCACGGAAATTAAGGTATCGACATAGGTCCCGGTTTGAGTGTAGGTGGAACTTCCAACCGTATAGGAGCCGCCCGCACATATGCTGCTGTTGAGTGTCCGGTAGCGGATAGGGAACACCGTGAGTTCCAGGTTAACGATACTGTCACAGCCGTTGGCTGCGGTGAAGATATCCTGATAAGTACCTGAGCTGGTGTAAACGGAATTGCCCACCTGATAGCTCTCCAGTTCGCAGATTGCTGCAACAAGGTTGGTTTCCGGCACATCCTTGACCAGTAGGTCCAGTGTGACGATACTATCGCAGCCATTCGCGGCAACCAGGGTGTCGACGTAAACGCCGGTTGTCGTGTAGGTGGAATTCCCGACCAGGAAGCTTTCGCCATCGCAGATCTCTTCAGAAAGCCCGGTGGCCGGGACATCGAGTACCTGAAGGTCCAAAAAGACAATACTGTCACAGCCGTTGGCTGCCACCAAAGTATCTGAATAGCTGCCGGTGGCCGTGTAGTTGGAACTTCCGACCGGATAGCTCTCCCCTTCACAGATTTGCTCGTTCAAAACGGTGACTGGTACATCCAGCACCGTCAGGTTCAGACTGACAATACTGTCACAACCCGTCTCAGCGGATACCAGCGTTTCCTGGAAAGAACCGGTGGTAGTATAGGAATTCCCCCCCACCATCACGCTTTCTCCATCGCAAATCACGGCATCGACTGTAGCATAACGTGTAGGGACGATCGTGAGGTCGAGGTAGAAAACGCTGTCACAACCGGCAGATGTAACAAATGCATTGTCGTAAAAACCAGTGGCGGAGTAGGTATTATTGCCAACCGTGTAGCTCTCTCCTTCACAGAGCGATGTCACCAGCGTATCGCGAATGACATCTTCAATCGTCAGGGTAAGGTTGACGATACTATCACACCCGATATTGTTGGTCAGGGTAACGGTATACATCCCTGCCTGATTGAAAGTAGTACTCCCAACAGTATAGGCCTGTCCGGTACATATCCTCCGGGTAATGTTGTTTATGATCGGGCCCAGTACGTTCAGGTTAAGCGTGACGGTACTGTCACAGCCATTGGCGGCGGGCAATACGTCGGTGTAGGTCCCCGACTGGTTATAGGTGGAATTGCCGACGGTATAACTCTGTCCGAGACAGATAGAAGGATTGAGCACCGTCTCCGGATTGTCCAGTACGGTCAGGTTTAGGGTCACCGTGCTGTCACAGCCATCGGCAGCGGATAGCACTACTTCGTGGGCGCCGGCCGTACTGAAATCAATCCCGCCTACCGTAAAACTGCTTCCGTCACAAATGGATTCATTGAGCACCGTCAGGATGGCATCCTTTACATTAAGGTTCAGGGTTACCGTGCTATCGCAGCCTCGGGCCGATTGCAAAATAACCTCGTAGGCGCCATCCTGGGTGAACGTAGAATCACCGACCGTGAAAGAGGAACCGAAACAGACCTCTTCGTTCAAGGTTGTTGCCACATTGGGATACACCGTGAGGGTAAGCCGAACCGTACTGTCGCAACCATTGGAGGCCGGAAGCACCTCATTATAGACACCGGATTGGGTATAAGTGGAACTGCCCAGCGTGTAAGACTCCCCTTCACAGATCGCTGCCTGAATGTTCGTCAGAATGGGGGCCAAAACCGTCAGGTTGAGGTGAACCGTACTATCGCACCCCAAACCGAGATACTGCGCCGGTAATATTTTGGTATAATTTCCGGTGGCGGAGTAAGTAGAATTGCCCACCTGTACACTTTCTCCGGCACAGACAACGGTATCGATAAAGGTTTCCGGGGCATAAACGGTGAGGCTGAGCTGAAAGGTATTATTACACCCATCCGGATATTCGTAGGAATCCTGGTAGTTGCCGGTCTGGCTGTAGGCGAAATTGCCCAGTTCCACCACCTCTCCTTCACAGATCGTAGTATCGATAAAGACGAATTCGGGGCTAACTATATTGAGGTATCCGACCACAGTACTGTCACAACCGAATTGATTTTGTAATAACACGTTGATTGGCCCTGTTTGATTGAAAGGAGTCGCCCCTACGTAATACGGCCCGAGCAACTGGCAGTGATCGATAAAGCCAAGGTTCGTGAAATCAGGGGCGTGGACGGTAAGGGTCAGGTGAACGACCGAATCACAACCCTGAAAGGAGTTAAAGGTCTTGGTAAAATACCCGGTCTGCCCATAAGCTTGTCCGCCAAAGTTATAAACCTCCCCCTGGCAGATATCGGCAGAAATATCGGTATCGGGTATGGGGCCGACCACGTTGAGGGTCAGGCGCACTGGTTGCACACAACCATCTGGCCGGACATAGTCAAAGTTATAAACCCCGGCAGTGCTGAATACCATGCCCTGGTAGATGTAGGGCAGATCTTCGAAACAACGGGTAATATTGAGCACTTCCAATGGCAACGGCCCGACCTGAATGGTGATACAAGCGTTGGCGCCATCGCCGTAACAGGAGTTGCCCGGGGTCACGCAAAGCTGGTAACTACCAGTACTTGGGAAATCCACCATTACCTGATTGGAGCCATCGCCGATCGGCGTACCGTTGAGCGTCCAGTTATAATACCCGGCGCCGGTCACCCCATTTGCCGTATAGGTGCCAAGGCCGCCCGTACAGATCGTGGTGGGGCCGGAGATGACCGGCGTACCCACTACATTGGGCGCCACAGTAGAACCACTGACCACATCGATCTGGAACTGGCAAACATCTCCCGAATTTCCATCGATAACGAAGAAATAAGTGCCCCCCGGCACCAGGCCGCTGGCGTTCAGCGTAGTGGTCTGGTTTTCATTGACCGCCGGATCGCAATTCGACACTGGAAACCAGGTGCTACAATCCGTACTTCCGTACACCTGCACCTGCAGGCCGTTGCCGGCCGCGCTCTGGCAGTTAAAAGGCGTAAAATTAAAAGTGATGCTTGTAGAACCAGCTACAAATGCTAACCATTGCACACTGTGAAACTGTGGCGCACAAAAATCCGCCGGTGCTTCCCAGTTAGGCGTATTGGCATTCATACCGACATACCCGTCCAGCCCGGCTCCGCAAACCGTGCAGGTTTGAGCACAAAAGGGTGCCACAGGTGCAGGAGTGTTCGGAGGGCAGGGCCCTGGCAACTGCCCCATACTTACTGAAATCGTAAATAATTGAAGGAGGAGTAAAAGTAGATTTCTCTTCATGTCCGTTTTTTTCACAATAACTAATCAGGATTTTTCTTACTGTAATTTTTCAGGGCATTGTGTTTTTGGGGGGGGAAGGGCAATCTTGAAAAGGATAAACCCAATGTGCATACGAGCAAAAACCTTTTCCGTTTCAAATTGAGGTTTCAGAGTACTGCTAAAAGGAGGTAATTAAGGCGAAACAGCTGCCATGATACAGTCGCTTTGTTGTAGTCATTTACTGTATCTTTCACCCTCTCGCAGGCAAAATTTCCAGCTGTAGTTTCTTGGGGAGTCAATGCATCCAGAACGAATAATGTGTTCCCGGGCGCTCGTATTCAGATGGCAAATATACCATTTATGCTCAGGCTATAAAAAATTATTTTTTCAATTCTCCTGCAATAAGAATATTTCATGGCAGGCATGAAAAGCAATTTACACATTCCTGATTTAACAATTGATAACTCTTTTGTGTACAAAAGCCAGCGCCATAAAGCCGGAAGTTAAAAGACTGTTAAACTGGCCCGGGGCGAAGCTTGAAACCCTAACTTTGTAAGGTCTTTTTTAAAATATCTCCCCACCTAAGGGGTTATAATAGAAGAAAACTTGTCGACAATCCATGAATAAAAAAGCTATTTGGGCAATTATTGGATTGATGAGCGCAGCGGTCATTGGCGTGGTAGTCCTGCAAATGGACCTCATCCGAACAGCCGTCAAAGTCAATGAAGAGCGTTTCGAAAAAAACGTTTTTGCCGCCCTCAATACTGTTGTACGCCGCCTGGAAGCCGAGGAAAACCGGGAGGTTTTTCAGCATTCCATTAACGGCTTCGTAACGGCCTATTACGAAGAACACGACAATACCGGGGAGGGCAAACCCGAATTCACACTGGATTATTCGGGTGAAGACGGGCGGCCCATGTTATCTCCCAAACTCAGCCACAGCTCCTTGCTGGACGAACTCATGGCTGAATTCGCCAATCCCTGCACCTGCTCCCAGTGCATGGCGCGAAAAGACAATACCTACCGCTCTCTGATGGTATACTTCCAGCAGAATACCCGGGAATTCCCGCTTGAACAAAGAATCAAGCTGCAACACATCAACGGGGTGCTGAAACAGGAATTGGGCAATCGTGGTATTGATACCGATTTCAACTACGGGGTTTTTTCCCGCGAAAAGAAAAGCTTCATCATCGTTGATGGGCATTATGTTGTGGAAGACGCCCAGCCCAAAGAAATCCTGCCGGGCTACCGCAACATCTACAACTCCCGCTATAAAGTGGACCTCTTCCCCGAAGATATGCCCTCGCCGGGCCTGCTCATGATCCACTTCCCGGCCCGCACCAGCTTTGTCTGGCGATCCCTTTGGCTAAATTTCCTGGGATCTATCTTCTTTACGACAATTATCCTGTTTTCTTTTGCCTATACTATCCATGTAATATTCCGGCAAAAAAAATTATCAGAGATGAAGACCGACTTCATCAACAACATGACCCACGAATTTAAGACCCCTATCGCGACCATCTCCCTGGCCGCCGATTCCATCACCAGCCCTATTATTGCCGGCAATTCAGAAAAGCTCCGGCGCTTCGCCAACATAATAAAACAGGAAAATAAACGTATGAATAGTCAGGTGGAGAAAGTTTTGCAGATGGCGTTGATCGATAAGCGTGACTTTTCCCTGAAATCCTCTGAGGTCAACCTGCACGATGTCATCATTTCTGCCCTGGAAAACATCAACCTGCAAGTGGAAAAGAAAGAAGGTACGGCAACGGCCGTCCTGGAAGCAGATAACCCGATTGTGGAAGGCGATAGCACCCATATTTCCAATATCATCAATAACCTGCTGGATAACGCCAACAAATATTCACCCGATAAGCCCGCCATCACGGTGCACACCCGAAACGCACCCAATGGCGTGGAGGTAGAAGTGGCCGACCAGGGTATCGGAATGAACAAAGAACAGCGCAAACACATTTTCGATAAATTCTACCGCGTACACACTGGCAACCTGCATGACGTAAAAGGCTTCGGACTGGGCCTGAGTTATGTCAAGGCAATGATGACAGCCCACAAAGGGCAGATCGACGTGAGAAGTGAATTGGGCAAGGGCAGTAGTTTTATCCTGTTCTTTCCGTTTAAACAATAACTCCAGTAAAAGAAAATAACCAACGGAATATGACAAATAATAAAATCCTCCTGGTAGAAGATGATCAGAATTTCGGTGATGTTCTGAGGTCTTACCTGGAAATGCACGATTATGAAGTAACTTTAGCTACAGATGGTATCCAGGGCCTGGAAAGCTATAAAAAAGGGGAATTTGACCTCTGCATCTTTGACGTTATGATGCCCAAAAAAGATGGCTTCACCCTGGCTAAAGAAATCCGTGAACAAGACCAGACAATGCCCATCATCTTCCTGACCGCTAAAGCCATGAAAGATGATGTCCTTCAAGGATTTAAGATCGGAGCAGATGACTATATCACCAAACCTTTCAATTCTGAGGAATTACTCTACCGCATTCAGGCTATCCTAAAGCGAAGCTTGTCAAAAGCCGACCCCAGAGAAGATGTCAAGGAATTCAACATCGGCAAATATCACTTCAACTACCCTCTTCGCATCCTGACGTTTGATATCGATGGCCCAAACGAGGAGAAATACAAACTCTCCCCCAAGGAAGCACAGCTGTTGCGCATGTTCGCCATGTATAAAAATGATATCCTGCCCCGATCTGAGGCACTGACTAAAATCTGGGGGGAAGACAACTACTTTACCGCCCGCTCTATGGATGTTTTCGTCACTAAGCTGCGCAAATACCTCAAAATGGATGAAAACATCGAGATCGTCAATATCCACGGAAATGGTTTCCAACTTCTGGTCAAAGCGGAAGAAGAAGCCTGAACATTTGCCGGTTTTAGCATTTTTTTTATATTTTTATAGCGCTTAAGTGAAAATTGATTTGCATTAAAACCACAATTAAGTATATTTGTCTTTGAATTATATGTGGACTGTAACGCCCTCTTTAGCGGGCTATACATAAAATTAGTTTTTGGGATTATGATTCCGGCTGGGTAGGCACCAACTTACCTGGCCTTTTTTTTTCAACACAGCTCATTGCATTCCTGCCAACGACACAGAGCCGCCCGATATCCATGGGCAAGCTTGCCCAATAAGCAGCCAACAATTACTACCTTAGCCTTTAAAAAGTCGTGTACCGATCTTTACTCAAACCCTTGTTTTTTCTGCTTCAACCTGAAAAGGCGCACCACCTTACGCTGTTTTTGTTGAAAGCAACCCTCTCCATTCCAGGCCTTGGATACTTTTTCCGGGCCATTTTCCAAACCCGGCACCCTTCCCTGCGCCGCGAACTGCTTGGGCTTACCTTTGAAAACCCCATTGGCCTGGCGGCCGGCTTCGATAAAGATGGCAAACATTTCCGGGCCATGTCAAGCCTGGGTTTTGGCTTTATCGAGATCGGAACCGTAACCCCCAAGGGCCAGGCGGGCAACCCACTGCCCCGGCTATTCCGGCTTCCTCAGGATGAAGCCCTGATCAACCGCATGGGCTTTAATAATGAAGGGGTAGACGCACTGGTGGCCCGCCTGAAGCAGGAAAAGCCCAAAGGCCTGGTTATTGGCGGTAACATCGGGAAAAATAAGGCCACTCCCAACGAACAGGCCGCCGATGACTACGCCCTCTGCTTTGAGGCTCTTTTCCCCTACGTCGACTACTTCGTCGTCAACGTCAGTTCTCCCAATACCCCAAACCTTCGCGAATTACAGGAAAAGGAACCCCTCTCCCGCCTTTTGGCCCATCTCCAAAATCTCAACCAACAAAAAAAACACCCCAAACCTCTACTCCTGAAAATCGCTCCCGACCTGACAGATAGCCAACTGGATGACATCCTTGATATCGTATCCCAAACCGGGATCGATGGCCTCATTGCCACCAATACCACGATCGCTCGGGAAGGGCTGCAGGAAAAACCGCACCGCATTGAAACGATCGGCGCCGGCGGATTGAGCGGGCGCCCCCTGAAAAACAGGTCGACGGAGGTCATCCGCTATTTGCATGAAAAATCTGAAGGGAAAGTCCCCATCATCGGGGTCGGAGGCATTGCCAGCCCGGAGGATGCCATCGAAAAATTCAGAGCCGGCGCCTGCCTGGTGCAGATTTATACAGGCCTGGTCTACCAGGGGCCAGCCCTTGTGAAACGCATCAACCGGGCGCTTATCAGGGAAGGTCTGAAGGTCGGAACGTCTAAACGTCGGAACGTCTAAACGTCGGAACGTCTAAACGTCGGAAGGTCGGAACGTCGGAAGGTCGGAACGTCGGAAGGTCTAAACGTCGGAAGGTTGGAAGGTCGGAACGTCGAAAGGTCGGAAGGTCGGAAGGTCTGAACGTCGGAACGTCTGAAGGTCGGAAGGTCGGAAGGCCGGAAGGCCGGAACGTCTTGTAGGGTTTGTGGGGCTTGTGGGCCGGATGTGCCGTAACATCATAGGGTTGAGTGTATCCGTTTACACACTTGCGATTTTTCCGAGATATTACAAAAAAATGCTATGGCATCCTTTTTGCCTAAATGCTAATTGTTGAGGCATTGGGACAATAACTTTGTTTGATGCCATCCATTTCAAAGAAGACAAATATGCTATCATGATCCACGAGAAAACTACGTCCGTATATGGAGATATACGGTTCTGGCTGGTATTGGCCGCCTTTATCCTTCTGATTTGGTTGACAGTAAAAAATTATCCGCTCTGAGTATATTCTTTCGCGACTACTTGATCACTTTTAGGCTTAGGTCGAGGCTATGGACGGAATGAGTAAGGGCTCCAACAGAAACGAAATCTACACCAGTTAATGCAAATTGGCGTACGTTATGGATGGTGATACCGCCGGAAGCTTCCGTTTCAAATCGCTTCCCAACAGTCGCGACCGCTTCTTTCAAAAGCGGTATTTCAAAATTATCGAGCAGGATGCGGGTAACTTTGCCCACCTCCAAAACCTCGTACAATTCCACCAGGTTGCGTACTTCGACGGTCACCCCCAGTTGCAGGTTATGCTCCTGTTGGTATTTTTCCACTCGTTCCAGCGCCTGCCGGATCCCCCCACAGGCATCAATATGGTTGTCTTTGACCATAATCCAATCGTACAGGCCAAAGCGGTAGTTGTGGCATCCGCCCAGTCGGACCGCCCACTTTTCCAGTAAACGGATCAAGGGGGTAGTCTTCCGGGTATCCAGAATTTTTACAGGCAGGTCTTCTACCTCGAATTTGAACCGGTTGCTCAGTGTGGCGATACCGCTCATGCGCTGCATAATGTTCAATACGACCCGCTCGGCCAGAAGCAGCGCGCGGGTGTTGCACTCCACTTCGAATGCCACCTGCCCTTCACTGACCGCAGTACCATCATCGAGAAAGACATCCATAGTTGCCTGAGGGTCGACATGCCTGAAAATATGCCGGGCAACCGCTACCCCCGCCAATACGCCCGGGTCCTTGATCAGCAGCCGGGCCCGGCTGCGGGAATCTTCGGGAATACAAGCCCTGGAAGTATGGTCTCCAACCCCAATGTCCTCCTGTAAAGCCTGCTGAACAAAGGAATCCAGGTAAACTTTCATGGTGGCCTCATCTGCAATCATAGTACCGTTTGTTTGTTTCGGCTGCAAAATTAAAGATTTCAACGGGATGGCGGAGGAGTTATATTGTTATATTGCCGTAGGGCTATATTGTTTTCCTAAAGGGGGCTACCGCATTCCACCCTCAACACAACATCATGAAAATCAGATACATAGCAATATAACCCAATAGCCATTTAAAACATCACCCCAAGCCGGATCACAAAAGCACGGATCACGCCCTTTGATTTTTCCTGGGCAGTGCTTCCATTTTCAATGATCACGGAGTCATCATCCTTAGTTACATCCGCGAAACCGAACTGCATACCTACTCCCCCAACAAGTGAAGTGCTTTCCGATACGCTGTATTCAATACCGCCGCCCAGGCCCCAGAACAGGTTAAAGAGGTTGACATCACTTCGGATATTGATATCTTTGCATTCATCTCCCTGATTGGTGATATCGCCTTTGGCTTGCGTGCGGAAGGCCAGCCCAATGTTGGGTTCTAAAAAGTAGCGCACATAACCGAATTCCCGGGTACGCATCTTCAGGCCGAGCGGGATCTCCACATATTGGAGGCTGTATTTCAGGTTCGCTTTTGCCGGAAGGTTACGGCAGCTCTCCGGCAACTCGGAATTGACCCAGAAATTACCAGGCCGTTCCTGCAATAAGGTGCCGCCGGTGTTGAAGAAAAATCCAAGGCCGCTGGTGACTGCATAATTTTCCTGGAAGTAGAATTCTCCAACCATACCCAGTTTGAGGCCAAGGTTGGTTCCGTTAGTATTGATCTTATTAGTGCTGGTAGACATCCAGCTAAACGCAGGGCTCAGCTGAAACCCAAAACGGACATTACCATTCTGAGCATGCAACATAATGAGGGACAGAACCAGAAAGGCGGGAATTGCGACAATTTTTTTCATTGCTCTTCAGTTTTTTGTGAACGATTCTTGGCATAATAATAGCCGTTAGCCTACCCTTATTCCAGGAAGCCTTTACCTTTGTGCGGCTTCAGGCAAAATTAAGGCTTGTAACCTAAAAACTATTACTTTGACCCTATGAGTTGGAAAAAAGCTGATTGGTTCTTTTTCGCCATGCTCCTCCTTCTATCGATGGGGTGCCGCAATGAATCGCGACGCGATGTGCCAGACGTCTCCGGAATTGAAATGGACATTACGATCAAGCGATTCGACCAGGCGCTGTTCCAGTTGGACACCAGCAATATTGACACGGGCCTGGCTCAGCTCCGAGAGCAGTATCCGGAGTTCAGTGGCATACTTTTGGACCAGATCCTCGGCATTAATGACCCGGCAATTGCTCCGGACGGCCCGGCGGCCTTTGTCAAGGGTTTTATTCAGCATCCGGCCACCCGCCGATTGTACGATACGGTCCAGGTGGTTTACGGCAATCTTTCTGAACAGGAGGCTGAGTTCGAACAAGCTTTTCGCCTTTTTAAATACTATTTCCCGGAGGAACCTACCCCAAGCGTTACGGCTTTCATTTCAGAATACAGCATCGCTGCCTTTGTTTATGGCGATAACGAACTGGCAGTTGGCCTGGATTTTTTCCTGGGCGAAAATTACCCTTATCAACAGTATAACCCGGGCAATCCCAATTTCTCGGCTTACATGACCCGCACCTTCAATCCCAGCCACCTGGTTTCCAAAACCACCCAGGCGCTGATCAATGGACTGGCTGGTAACCCGCCGGGAAACCGCCTGCTGGATAAAATGATCCAAAACGGCAAAAAACTTTACGTGCTCGACCAACTCCTTCCCTACACGCCCGATAGTGTAAAACTGGAAGTAACTCCCGCTCAGGTAGAATGGCTTAAAGACAACGAGCTGGAAATGTGGGCCTACTTTCTGAAGGAAGAACTCCTCTACTCCAGCAATTGGCAGGATATCCGCAAGTATGTCGAATATAGCCCCAATTCACCGGGCATGCCGCCGGAAGCACCCGGCAGGACAGCCAACTGGCTGGGGTGGCAGATCGTTAAAGCCTATATGAAACGTTATCCGGAGACCCCTCTATCCCAACTATTTACCCTAACCGATGCTCAGCAATTCCTGGATGAGTCCCGATATAAGCCGGGCAGGTGAGTGGGAGTGGGGTGAATGTGTAAATGTGTAAATGCATGAATGCATGAATGCGAGAATGCGAGAATGCGAGAATGCGTAAATTTGCGCGATAATACAGTTCTCTGAATTAAAGGGGTGGCCTGCCTGGGGAAAGAAAGCCGAAAAATGGCGGCGGTTCCTGTTCCACCAGAAAATACCACCTCTTGCAAAAACAAGATAATGAGCAAAAGAGCAATCCCTCTTGTCGACCTTTCAAAATTTTCGGGCGGTTCCGCCGGACAAAGAACTGAATTTGTCAGGGCATTGGGTACGGCCTTTCATGAGATTGGCTTCGTTGGAGTGGTCAACCACGGCATTTCAAAGCAACTGATCGACGGCTTCTACGATGCCGCCAAGCGTTTTTTCGCGCTGCCGGAAACCATAAAACGACAGTACGAGATACCCGGCATGGCCGGGCAACGCGGGTATACCTCTTTCGGCAAAGAACACGCCAAACAATCCACGGTAGCGGACCTGAAGGAGTTCTTTCAACTTGGCCAGGAAGTGGAGGGAAACGATCCGGCCCGGGATACCTACCCGGATAATGTGCAGGTAAAAGAAATTCCGGAATTTACCGAGCTGGGTATCCGGCTTTACAAAGCCTTTGAAAAAGCTGGCGCTGAATTGTTGCGCGCTATCGCCATCCACCTCGACATCGGGGAACACTACTTTGACCAACACATCCTCAACGGCAACAGTATCCTGCGCGCTATTCACTACCCGCCGATCACCCGGGAACCGGCATCTGCAATCCGGGCCGAGCAGCATGAAGACATCAACCTCATCACCTTACTGGTCGGGGCATCAGCCGGCGGGCTTCAATTGCTCAATATGGATAATGAGTGGATGCCCATTATGCCGGAAGAAGACGAGATCGTCATCAATGTCGGAGATATGTTACAACGGCTGACTAACAACTACCTGAAGTCCACCACCCATCGGGTCGTCAACCCACCGCGCGAAGAATGGCGCCTGCCACGCCTGTCGATCCCATTTTTCCTGCATCCTCGCAGTGAGATGGACCTCAGTTGCCTGGGCCAGTGTGTAGATGACAGCCACCCGCTGGCCTACGCCCCCATCACCGCCGGTGAATACCTGGATGAACGCCTCCGGGAGATCGGCTTGAAAAAATAAGGGCAAAAGTTTTTCCGCCGGACTAGTGGCCCAAAGTTAAACCTGCGTCCTTTTCTACAGTCCGACAATCTAATGCCTTGAAAAAGGCCGTCAAAAACAGGGCGCCCAATGGCGGCAAACAAAGAATTGGTTTCCAATAAAAAGAAGCCTCCAAAAGGCAAGCTTCGTGCAAAAGACAATGCCGAAGCCGAATTCTCGATCTGGGATAAGATCGATCAATTGCGGATGCACATCTTTCGCTCGCTTGGCCTGGCCGCTGGCCTGGGAATTTTGTTTTTTTGTTACCACAAATGGCTGTTTACCGCTGTCATCTTTGCACCGTCTGAACCGGATTTTATCTCTTATCGCTTGTCATGCGCCCTTTCCAAACTGATGGGGGCTGGAGAATTGATCTGTTTTACACCACCGGTTTTCCACAAAGTGGCAATAGGATTCGGAGAATCGTTCATCATGAGCATCGAGGTGTCGTTCCTGGCGGGCTTACTGGTAGCTTTCCCCTATATTCTTTGGGAGTTAGGGGCGTTTATCGGATCCTTGATATCTGAGCAGCAACGCAAGTCTATAAGGGCCACTATAGTGGTTTGTTCGTTCCTTTTTGCCATTGGCGTCGCCTTCGGTTATTTTCTCCTGGCGCCGGTATCGATCAGTTGGCTAATGGGGTATACGGTACCGGGGGTAGAAAATACGCCTTCGTTGAGTTCTTACATCAACTATATGGTGATCTTCACTTTGCCTATGGGCCTGATCTTTCAGTTGCCGGTTATTTGCTATTTCGTGGCCCGACTTGGGTTACTGAGCGAAGAAAGCATGCGCACCTACCGGCGGCACGCGATTGTGGGCATCCTGACCCTCGCCGGGATCATCACCCCAACCGTCGACGGACTGACCCAATTGCTGGTGGCCTTCCCATTATACCTATTATTCGAGCTAAGCATTTTTGTAGTGGCCAAGGGCCGGCGGCAGTACGAAGCGGAAGAAGGAGAATGGGCCACCGACAATGCCCCTGTATAAAGTTTGAAAGTACTTTTTGAAAGCCTATATTTGTAATAATTAAATCAAGAGATTATGGAAAACATACTGTTGTTCAACTTTTTCGGCCCTGAGATGCTCGTGGTGCTGTTTGCTATCATTCTCTTGTTTGGTGGCAAAAAGATTCCCGAACTGATGAAGGGTATTGGAAAGGGAATCCGCGAATTTAATGCTGCCCGATCCACCCTCGAGGAAGAATTTAAAGAGGGCATGCGGGAAGCTGACAAGAAGAAGATCGAAGAAAAGGAAAACAATCAAGCATAATTTTCTTCCCTCCCTTTACAGATGACTGTATTGCAAAAAAAAGCCAGGAGAAGTATTCACCTCTCCTGGCTTTATTTTTTGTATCCAGGGCTATCCCAACCGCATCTTACAGATCACACACCAGCCCCGGCTACATACTATTACTTCTTGCGCTTCAGGAAGCCGCCCAGGATTTTCATCCCCATGTTGGCCACATCGTCAACGATACTGCCGTCACCGTCCTGATCCAGGAATCGGGCCACCAGGCCCATTGTAGGGTTTTGTTGCTTCTGAGTCGATACAGTACCCGAAAGCAGGGAAGCAATACCGGATACATCCAGCCCTTGCTGTTGCTTGGCTTTGCCCAAAGCTCCCAGAACCACCGGAGCCAACATAGACATAAGGTTGCCGGTTTTGCTGGAATCCAACCCACTTAGTTTACTGATCATATCGACTGCGCCATTCTGGCGATCGCCCAATACATGGTTGAGGATGCCAGAGCCATTAAGCGCACGGTCGTTCACACTTTGCGTATTACCAGAAAAAACGTCCATAATGTTGTCCAGCACACTGCCGTCGTGATCGCGTTCCAGCGCATTGTTCAGGGCTTGTGCGCCCTCAGGGGAGGAAGCATTTTTGGCTAAGGCCCCCATCAGCGTGGTGACGATGCCGGATGCCGCCGCTGCGGTTTGCTGCTTGTTGGCCCCACCCAGTTGCTGGCTGAGCTGGTCGATCATGCCTTCGGAAAGAGAGCCCTGGAGAAGGTCCATCAAATTTGCACTCATGGTTCTAATTTTTTGTTTGGTTCTTTCAAAGATAACTAAATTATGCGAGGCTTACCTACGAAAGAAAGCTGCTTTATCATTATTTTGGACGGGTTTAAAGCGGGAAGTCACATTTTGATCTTTGGCCGCCCGGCAGCACGGAATCAATAGCCGTCATCCCAGCCACCGAACAATATGACATAGAAACCATATAACAATTAACATTATCCCAGCCATCTCCTATCTTTACCGCACCATGTTAAAGAACCTCAAGGAAATACTCCGCTGGCTTCGCGGCGAAGACGAAGCCTACACTCCTGCCGACGCTCCCGTCGCCGGCCTGATGCGGCTGGTTGCGCTCTCGGCTATGGCCTCGGTTGCGGAATTGAAACAACGACAGGAAGACGAAGCCCCCGCGTCGCCCGACAGCGATGAAGCACCGGCGCCTTCTGAGGGGGCCAATGGCCAGATATAGCCTGGTAAGGTCAAACATCCGCTTTGGAAGCACCGTCTCAACTGCTCTCCCCATCCATACTGGCCAGGCAAGCTCCTCGCCCCCTTCAGGATAGCCCGGTAAAAGCCATTCACACCATTTAGCCATCCAGCCATTCAAAAAAATCTTGCACAATTCAGGCAAACACATTAACTTTGAATTTCAAAGTACTTTAGAATGACAAAAAAAAATAACGACCCCCGGGAAACGCTCAACGAGATCCGCTCGCTGATGGAGCGTTCCTCGCGTTTTATTTCGCTCAGCGGCCTGTCTGGCGTAGCGGCGGGCCTGTGGGCATTGCTGGGGGCGGCGGCAGTATACCTCTATCTGGACGTCAGCCCCTTCGACCAGCGGCGCATCTATTACCAGCAGGCTTTGGAAGCGGAGAAATGGGGCGTGGATTACATCACTTTTTTTCTGTTGGATGGCAGTATAGTGCTGGCCATGGCCATTGCGAGCGGTATTGTTTTTACCACCCGCAAAGCCCGGCAGAAAGGGCAACGCATATGGGACGCCCTGACCAGACGCCTCTTAGCCAGCCTTGCCCTCCCCCTGGCTGCCGGCGGATTATTCTGTCTCGCGCTCTTCTACCATGGCTATCTTGGTTTGATAGCCCCGGCCACGCTGGTGTTCTACGGCCTGGCGCTGATCAACGCCGGCAAATACACCCTTGACGATGTACGCTACCTCGGCATAGCGGAAGTAGTACTCGGGCTGCTGGCGCTCTTCCTGTTGGGGTATGGGTTGGAATTCTGGGCCATCGGCTTCGGCCTGCTGCATATTATCTACGGTGCTCTGATGTATTTCAAATACGAAAGGGCTGGATGAAACATATCATTACACAACTGAACCAGGCCTTCGACCACCGCATCCGGCTGGGCATCATGTCTATTCTGATGGTCAACGACTGGGTGGATTTTAACACCCTGAAGGAAACCCTGGACGTGACCGACGGACGCCTGGCCAGCCACATCAAAGCCCTTGAAAAGGATGATTACCTCGAGGTGCGCAAACGCTTCGTCAAGCGCAAACCTAATACCTCCTACCGCGCCACTTCGGCCGGCCGCAACGCCTTCAAGGACCATCTCAATGCGTTGGAACAGCTGCTGAACAATGCAAAGGAATAATTTTTTTGCCCAATAACTTTGAATTTCAAAGTACTTTATAGATGCACTCCCTTCAATCAAAAACCACAAATAAGATGCATATTTCCAAGCTAACCAGGCTACTTCTGCTTCAATCTGCAGTGGGCTTTGGCCTTGTACTGTTAAGGCCCGTATTGGCTGGCTACGGGCCTGGCGAAAATTTTGGAGTGGCGCAATTGGCCAGTCAGCGGATGCCCCCCTATTTGTTTTTACCCTGGAACCTTTTCCTGGCCTGGGTTCCTTACGCCTTTGCTCATCAGCTTCTGCCTGGCAGGGGTTTTCCTGCGGCCAATGGGGCGCTTCTGGTACTATGGCTGCTCTTTTTTCCAAACGCTCCATATATCATCACTGATTTCCTTCACCTGCGGCCGCGGCCGCCGATACCGGTATGGTACGACACCCTGATGTTGTTCAGTTTTGCCTGGACGGGCTTGTTGCTGGGTTTTTGTTCACTGATGGAGGTTCAGGCGTTTGCCGAACATCAATGGAATAAAAAATGGGCGCAGCTTGGGGCTGCCCTGGCCATCCTGCTGGGCAGCTTCGGTGTCTACATGGGCCGTTTTCTCCGTTGGAATAGCTGGGACGCATTCATTCGCCCGTTGGATGTGCTGTACAGCGTGATGCGGCTGGCCTATGACCCCAAACTCAACATGGGCAGCGTCCTGGTGATGGCCGCCATGCTGGGGCTTGGCTACGCCACTTTTCTACAAATAGCCAAAAAACAACTATCATGAAAAAAACACTGGCCACCTTCATCCTCATTTCAGCCGGCAGCCTGCTTTATGCGTTCCTGTTCTGGCGGGAGCAGATGGGGCTGAACACCTTGTTATTCTCCTCCTTTGCAGTCGGCGCCGCCTGGTGGCGCTGGCCGGAAAACCGGCGCCGCCGCCTGGTGCAACTGGCTATGGCTGCAACGCTGTTGACTGCGGTGCTGACGGTTTGGCATCACTCCTTTCTGGCCAAAACAATGCACGTATTTTCCTTTCTGCTGATGATTGGCTTGTTGCAGGAAGAAGAGATTCGGTTTGTGGTATTCGGGCTTGGCCTGGGCCTGATCAATTTACTGGAAGCTCCGATCGGCCTTTTTCGAAATATCCGGGAAAGCCTGCCGGAAAAGAGCCACTGGAATACGGTGATGCGTTGGAGTCAGCTGAGCCTGATTCCCCTGGGACTGGGGATGGTGTTTGCCACCATTTATTACCATGCCAATCCGAAATTTGCCGAGATGCTGGATTATTTGTGGGACAAGCTCACTTTTTATATCCACTGGAGCTGGAATTTAGGGCAGGCATGGGCTTTGATTCGCGGAATACTCGTAATGGGCGCCCTGCTTGGCGCTTCCCGGTTGGCCATTGTCGCATTCCGGCTGGAACAGGCCATTCCCGAAGATCTGCTTCGCCTCCGCAAAAAAGGCTGGGCGGCCATACGTGGCATGATCGCCCTGAAACAGGAATACCGCGCGGGCATGATCGCTTTTGGCATACTGAATACCCTGCTCTTTCTGCTCAACCTGGCCGACCTGCGCTATGTTTGGGTAGCTTACGGCCAGGCCAGTCCACAGGAACTCAGTCAATATGTACATGAAGGCACTTTCTTGTTACTCTTCTCTATCCTGCTGGCTATTGGCGCCGTCCTTTGGTATTTTCGTGGGAATATCAATTTTTATCCCCGCAACGAAGGCCTGCCCGCGCTGGTTTATGTTTGGCTGGCGCAGAATGCGATGCTGGCCCTCTCCGTTGGCCTGCGCAACTGGCAGTACGTGGCCCACTATGGCCTGGCCTACAAGCGTCTGGGGGTATTCTGGTTCTTGTTGTTGGTGCTCTTCGGTTTGTTCAGCATGTATCGGAAGGTTCGGTATCAAAAATCCTTATCCTACCTGTTGCGCATCAATAGCCTGGCCTGGTTTTGTTCCCTGCTGTTGGCCAGCTCAATAAACTGGGACCTCGCCATTACCCGCTACAACCTCCGTTGGCCCGCCGCCGAAGGCATTGACGTCCAATTCCTCTTGAAGGAAGTTTCGGATAAAAACCTCTTCCTGCTTTATGATAACCAGGAGCGGCTGATGGCTTACAGCACTATCGGGCAGGCGGCCTTATCTGCAGGCCTGGCCGACAAACGGCATCGTTTTGAAATGCGTACGCTGCTGAATGATTGGCCCTCCTGGAACTATGCGGATGCTCGCAATGAAAAATATCTCGCCCACAGTTCAAGCCTTCTTAAATGAAAATAGACATCATCATCGCCTACATCCAGCGCTACCAAAAAGGGCATGAAGTGGACTTTGTGCCGCCGCTGACTGGCAACCTGCCCAAAGATGCAGAACAATTGAACCTATATAAAATAGCATTGGAGGAATCAGTGCAAACCAAACTTTAAACTAACCCCTTTCAATCTATAGTCGCCCCTTCCTCAGCTCACACAATCCAT
Organism: Lewinellaceae bacterium; assembly: GCA_020636215.1. GTDB lineage: Bacteria > Bacteroidota > Bacteroidia > Chitinophagales > Saprospiraceae > JACJYE01. The sequence continues at coordinate 235,744 of JACJYG010000007.1, read as the reverse complement.
CTGGGCATTCTCTACCGGGTTCTGATTGTAAAGTCGGCGGATATCCTCCTCCGATAGGGCCCGGGAGTACACCCGAAGTTCATCCAGAACACCTTTGAACCGGCGGGCATTCCCGTTTTGGATGCAAGGGCTGTTGGAAAATGAAAGGACAGCTCCGTTGGAGATATCGACCCCACTACAGCGGAAGCTCTCCCTTTGGAACCGCCCATTGATGTACGTATAGGCGCGGGTCCCTTCCCGCACCAGGGCAAAGTGAACCCAAGCGGTCGTATCGAGCGCAGGAGACAAGCCGGGGTAGAATTTCTGTGGGGTCTCGTGTACGGAAGTTTCTACTTCCCTGCCATTGAGGTCGAGGAGCAGGTCGAGCATACCATATTCTTCGCAATCCGCCCGTTTGGACAGTAAGCTTTGCCGGAAAACCAAATACTGCTCCGGCTTAAAATAGAAACTGACCGTAAAATCAGTGGTATTAAAGTAACGGTTAACTTTGCCGGGAAATTCAATGTAATCGTTGACGCCATCCAGCAACAGGCCATCATCTTCAATGCCACACCAGCAGCCTACCCTGCCAAAGAGTTCACCGTGAGAGCCATTTCCACTTTCGTCTCTGGCGTCACAATAATTGAAGGAATAATAGGCTACCAACCCGTCCTCCAGTGAAACCGAAGGGGACGTAGTAGATATCGCCCCTGCAACCAAGGCCGACATTACCAGCAATTTTAAAAATTTCATAATGATCCTGGGTTGATCCTTAAATAATAGTTTAGCGTTGAAAGAATTTTAGATTAAACTCTCTCACAAACCAAGGATTACGCAATACAAGCTGTAATCACATGAAAAAATACACAATTTGACCCAGGCCTGCAAAACAGCTGGCCTTTTTTTCATCATACCTTAATAAATCAGCGTCTAATTGCGGTAGGCACGTGCAAATTCAGCATCTATTAAGTACAGAACGGTGACTCCTCCAAAAAGATAATAATCCTTGTGTTTCGTACTGGCATATTTGCTGAGCCCATCCAGATAGTCTGAAAAAGTAGCGCGGACTCCAAATTCTCCGGAAAGAATAACAAATTCACTAATATCCAGGCGCATCCCGACAGAGACGGGCAGGACAATGAAGGCGGATTTGTCATCAGGTTCCGGGAAGCGCACCATGTCATCCTTGGGCGTTTTAATTTTGGCTTCTGCAAAAGCTATCCCCAGGCCGGTAGATACAAAAGGCGATGCCTGACGGGCATATAGGCCGACATCATCATACCGGGAAGTTCCCAGAAAATGCCATTCGGCCTGCATGGCTACTTCCAAAAGCCCGGCTTCCATCTCCCAACGGCGAGCGCCCTCCTTCGGCTCTCGCGAAGAAATATTGGCATCCGACCCAGTGATCTTTCCAAAACTCACTGACCCCTTTAAGCCCAGTTTCGGGCTAGCCATGTAACGGTAATGTCCTCCGAAGGCCAGGTTTGTTTCATTGGCTGCCAGTGGGTTGGGAGAAAGATCGCCCATGTAATTACAAGCGCCAATGAAAATGCCGGCTTCAGAACTTCGCTGTGCATGCGCGGTAAGGCCCAATATCATTAGTAGGGAAAGAGTGAGTATCTTGTTCATCTCTAATCGATTTAAGGAACTGCAGGTTAAATATTGTTTTCAAATATAGTAAAAAAACATTCTGACAAAACAATACCACCACAACTCAAGATGATTGCACGTTCCTTTTTCAGGTGCTCCCACACATCATTCTACTATAGTGCGAGCTCCACCCCTAATGGTTCCGAGCCATTGAGCAGCCGCATTAAATTGGCGAAGATGAAGTATGGTTTATCTTTTCAGCGATTGATAAAATAAAAAAGGCGGGCGCCCTCCCTATGGAGGCGCCCGCCAGATCCAATGCGTATATTCAATCTACAGCTTTACAAAACGTTGAATGGCCTGCTGGCCATTAGCCGAGCGCCATTGCAGCAAATAATGGCCCGCCGGAAGCTGGGCTACTGAAAGTTCCTGCCGCAGGGAACCTGCCGGAACAACCGTACTTTGCATCGCCTGGCCGTAGAGGTTAAAAATCACCAGTTCACCAATTTCATCGGCAGTAGCACTGAGTTCTACCACGATTTGACTTGAAGTAATGGTAGGGTAAACGACTAAACCACCTTTGCCTCCCTTGTATTCAACGGCCACCGTACCATGGTAGTGCGTTTGCCCGTCGAAGTCAACCTGGCGGAGGCGATAGTAGTTGATGCCCGGTTGTGGCCGCTGATGCCAAAGCTGGTAAGATTGTGGTTCGAGGGTAGTACCTGCACCTTTCAGCCTCCCGATCTCTGTGAATTGCCGGGCGTCGGTACTATGCTCAACGGCCATATAGTCATTGTTCTCTTCGGTAGCGGTCTGCCAGCTCAGCAACACCTCATTTTCCACAAGTTCTCCGGTGAAACTGATCAGCTCGATCGGCAACAGAGCCTGCCCAATGTTGATCGCTCCCCGGGAAGAAGGCATTGGCCCCTGCCAGGACATGCCGCCGGGGCAAGTACCGTTCCCTATCCTTTGCAAGGAGTAATTAAATGGGGTGGAGCCATTCTCTGCGCTGACACCGATAAAAACAGCCGACGCCCCTATGGCCAAACCATCCAGGGCCGTGATCGACTGCCCGCTGTCGGCCCGCCAGGATAAGAACTCTACCGTGGTATTCGCCACCAGATTAAAGAGGGCTACCCCTCCAATCTGGAAAATGTCGGCAACAGGAACCCATACGGCCCCATAGCCGTTGCCTTCATCATCGATCAGCCCACTGAGAGGAACCTCTTTCTCGAGTTGGCCCGATGGTGGATATAACAAAATGACGTAATTCTCCAGGTCGATACCCGCTGTGCCCACAAGTTCAAATCCTTCGTCCACATCTCCACCACTGTTGGCGAAGTGGATCTCATTGAAGAAGACCCGGCCGCCGTCGCCCAATCCCGAGCAGCCTGCTTCCGGGGTGGCCGATATCTGCGCCCCGGCCTGCCAGACGCCGGAGCGGAAAGTAAATATCTGGAAATAGTACAATTGCCCATTCGTCAGGCCGGTTACCTGGACGCGGTTGCCCGTACCTCTATAAACAGGGCTTTCCGTACCCGAAAAATCGTTATGTGCGTCGGTTCCGGTTCCAAAAATAGCGCCAGGAGTATAATCATTGGGGTCCATACTGGTTGGAACTGCAGTGATTGGGTTTTCACTGGCCACTATCATTATTTCATCAAAACAATTGGGGTTATCCCAGGCCAAATACATCATACCACCTGCCGGGCTCGACTTAAGTGCCGTGACTGCCCCAGGAGAAGTGCAAAGGGTTGTAGCGCTGGCCGTAGGGGCATCGGGAACCCGAAAACAGGGCGTATCATTGAATTCAATAACCGCAAAATGATAGGTTTCCCCTTCCTCCAGTCCGCTAACGGCCGTACTGTTGCCCGGCCCGCTATAAACCACGAAAGTATTCTCCCCCAGCTTGGTCCCCAGGCCGAATGGGAGGATGGACACTCCAGGGACAGTAATATAACAAGGCATGACATCGACCGGCGCCCCAGCACGGGCAACGACGAGTACTCCCGTGCCATTACCTCTTGTCCAGGACAAGCCCATAGAAGTGCCGGTGATGTTGCTGATTACAAGGTTCGAAGCCTGGGTGACTGGAAATGCACAGGTGGGCGCAGTTGTACCTTTTACTACAATATTGGACATGGTCCATTCTCCAAAATTCGACTCGGCGGCATAAGCATACCAGCGGAGGCAAAGGGTCTCGCCCTGACATACTTTGATGGGCGATATTCCCAATACAATATCCCTCGACTCTAAATCGTCGGGGACGGTGAAGGAACTCAAGAGAGTGGAAGTCTGGAACCCATCTTTCGACCACATCACCTGATAGCCGCGAATGCCCTCCGCATTGCGCCGTTCGGTGAATTGCAAACCGCTAAAAGTCAAGGTATTGTTCGGCTTGGGATTGATGCAAACCTCAAAATAATCAGCAGCAGAAGTGGTGTTGATGGTTTCCCAACCATATGATGTAGCTCCGTTTGGGCCAAAAGCCGGATCGGTAACGCCATTTCCTCTGATAAAATGGGAAGCCTGGATATTATTATCTGAAAAGGTGGGCGTGCCATTGGATGTGAGGCCCCAAGTAGCGAGGTCGCTTTGCCCGATGGCGATACTCCATGTGCATACCACTGCCATGGACAGTGTAAAAAATTTTTTTCTCATTGTAGGTCGTATGTTTGTTTAAATACTTTTCTCATAGGCTCCACCCGAAAACATCTAAATAAGGGGGGTGGAGGCGTAAGGCTTCGTTCAAACTGCAAAAAATTGGAGTTGCCAACTCAATGATAGTCCAAGAAGGAACAAAAAAGTATGCTATTATTTACCGGCTCAAAAGAAATCTATCCTGAAATGGTTCAGGAAGCCAAATACAAGGGCGGGGGGAAAGGGAGTTATGATTTACAATTCAGATGTAAAGTTATGGGATTTTTCAGAAAGATGCACGAAAAAGTTGTCAAAGCGCCTGCCCGAGCAATTCTGCCAGGAAAAAAGCGTAGAACATCAGGAGGAGGGCTCCTTCCCAGCGGGTGATCTTTTTATTGTTGGACATGATGCCGAAAAGAACGGTCATAACGACCATCAGGGGCAGGTAGAGGGTATTGATATCATGAGGTATTTTCAGTTCCCCAAAAAAAGAAGGCACGCTCATGACGACGTAGGTATTAAAAATGTTCGACCCCAGCACATTCCCTACTGCTATAGAGGCTTTACCCCGCCGGGCAGCATTAAGGCTAACGATGACTTCCGGCAGGGAGGTGCCCAAGGCCACCGCCGACAAGGCAATGATCTCAGGGTTGACACCCGCAATTTCGCTTAGCTTTTGGATCGCGAAAATAGTGTAATCCGCACCGAAGTAAACCAGGGCTCCTCCAACAATCAGCATGAGATAGGACTGCCAGTTGACTGTCGGGCGTTCCATCTCGGATGTTTTTTCCTGGTCCTCCGACCGAAAGGAATACATCAGAAAAATGGCGATACCAACCAGGAAGAGCATACTCTCAAAAAAAGAAAAATGCCCATCGCTCAAGGCAAACATCAACAAAAAGGCAGAACCCCACAGATAGGGCATATCGATGTGCCAGATGTTATAATCCAACTCAATGCGGTTCACCACCAAAGCCGTCAGCCCTAAGACCAATGCGATATTGGTAATATTGGATCCAACCACATTGCCCACCACGATCTCTGAATGGCCGGTCAAAACGGAAGCGATGGAGGTGGCCAATTCGGGCAAAGAGGTGCCAAAGGCAACGATCGTAACGCCAATGATAAAGGGAGAGGCGCCGAGTGAGAGGCCAATGCGTTCGGCTGCATCAACAAACCAATTGGATGCCTTCAACAGCACGGTTAAACTGACAACAAACAAGCCCAGATATAATAAAACATCCATACAATTGCCTTTGATCGCAGCCACTACTGGCCCAGCCCTGGCCACGAGGGGCAAATGTAAGATATTTTAAAGACATCATTGAGGCCACCTCCTGACACGATCAAATGGCTAGTATTGCCACAAATCGTGTTCAAAGTTGAAAATTTCCTGCCCGATGCGCTCAGATTCCAGCAGAAGGTCCACCCCCGACAGATAGTCCTCCAGTCGGGCATCCCGAAGGTTTGAAGCCTTCATAATATAGCTGGAGAAGAAGCGCATCTCGAAAAGATCCTCCCAACTTGTCAGGGCATTATCGTTGAAAGGATTCGGCGCCTGTTCATGGGACAACAATTCGCGGCAATGGGGGTAATACAACCAGAATAAAGGGCGCTCGTACTTAAAATTGCCATTGTCGTCGTATTCTTCCTTCAAGGGAGCAATCCCCAGTATCCGTACTTTCAAGGTTGAATTGCGGCTATCAAAATACCAGACTTCCTTGAGCCGGTAACGCTTAATATCCTCCATATTGATATTGCTTTCCACGATCTGATATTCCTCTGTGCCGTCATCGATGTTATATACCGGCACGGTATCTACCTGATAGAGCATTCGGTTCACATCCGAAACATCCAGGGGCATCCTGAATTGATCATCCTCTACACTATAGGCGGTTAGTTGCCCCTTTTCCACCCCTTCGGCCAGGATGGCGAACAACGGCCGGGGGGGATAGCGGAACGGGAGGTTCATTTTCTCCCGGGTATCGATCACCCGCCAGACACGTTTTTCCCATAGGATATCGGACTCCCGGAGGGGCGGATATGGCAAAGGCCGGTTTTCCTGCATGGTGTGCCGCTCGACGATATCGTCTGCCGGAATCGGGCTGTTTTCAAGTTGGGCGAAAAGGCTTACGGCCAGGCATAACAGCCAGGCCAGGCTGATTACTTTCTTCATGGCATCAATGATTTTCAGATGATGAAATAGAATTACTTAATATTGAATATCAGTCCATTAAGCTCCCGGGAGTGGGTATCGCCGGGGCACTTTACGCGGACCTCATTGAAGTAGAAGACATCTCCGCGGCTGGCATTCCGCACCAGGCGTAAGGCCTCGGCTTCGAAACGGCCACTATTGTTGTCGGCTATTTGGACATCACTGCCTCGAGGGACCCGAACCAATTCAAAACCGGTAACGGTACAGCGGGCATCGAAATCGAACCCATCCAGGACAGGAATGATGCCCAGCTGAGCCCGAAAGGTAGCGGCTTCCAGACTGCCACCCCGTTTACCCCCAAGTTCCATTATAGGATCGGGGATTTTCTTGACCCGGTATTCAAATGTAGTAGGTTGCAAGCCTCCCCCGGAAACGGTTATCCTGGCAGTGCCCATTCGATCCGGGCGGGCCATATATCGATTTCCGCCATTGGATGTCAATGTTGCGCCATCTGCCTGCACCCGCACCTGTCCACTGGGCACTCCTGCCGCCGAAATCGTCAGGGGGTTATCCAGGCCAACATAGAGGACATTCATTTTATCAGCTGATACGGCAACAGATCGTTCCCCGACTTCGAAAACGAAGTTTTTTTCGAAGCGTTGAATGGCCCCACTGACCGGGTCTTTCAACTCAATCACTGCCGCATGAGACTGGCTTCCAACGCGGGAGGGGCGTGCGGAAAAAACAGCTTTGCCCTGCTCGACCTTCAATGGCTGGCCATCTACCAATACCCGGATATTATCGGCGGTACTGCTGTATGCCCCCAGGAATATTTCACTTCGGAACTCCTCCCCACGGATGACGTAACTCTGCTCGGCAGCGATAACAGGTTCGTAGGCGTCCAGCACAATATCGCCACCGGTCTGGCTGAGAAAATAGTTTAGAATAGCGCCTTCGGCCACCTCCACATCGTTCTCAAACTTGCGCAAGATGGGCAAAACGGCCGCTACCGGCATTTGCTGGAAAGTGTATTGCGCCCAGCTCTTCTTCTCCGAACCGACAGGAACTGCAGGGATATTTAGAGGAATACTGGCCTCTAGCCGACGCCGCTGCGCCTCATCTTCAACCAGCGCCAGCATTTGCTTCCGGGTATAGCGCACCTGATCTTCCAGCGCCGCTCCCCCACCCTCTTTGACCAGTATCCTGGTAGGTATATCCTTATCTGTCTTGCGGGCCGGCTGTCCGTCCGGGCCCAGGCCTCCTGCTGCGTCGATGAGTTCCGACCGCAGTTGTTGCAGGTTTGCCAGCAGGGCGTCGGTAAGTTCTCCCAGTTGCCCTGCCTTTTCCAGGAAAGGTTCAAACTGCGGGTAAGCGGTGGCTTCCTGGCGAATCGCCTCGAGCATCTGTTCGTTGGAATGCCGCACCACCTGGCTGCTATCGTCCAGGCTGCGATCAATAGAAAAAAAAGCCTGCAATATCTCGGCCGACACGTTGAGCGCCAACAAGGCTGTCAGTACAATATACATGAGGTTGATCAGTAACTGGCGGGGTTCTTTTGGTAATGACATGGCATGAAGTTTTTAACGATTAAAAAAGTACGTATGCCAGCAACGTGCAGACGCGCCGCATGCGGACACGTTGACGCACTGACTTACAGGCCCAATGGCCATTAGACTTAAGGAGTTTTTGACTTAAAAAAGGAACAGAACAGCAACCTGCGGAGAAAGAAAACGCTTTTCTAATGTTATATGCGCATAATGCAATGTTGGAGGATGGTTACAATTCCGGATAGAGAGAAAAGCGTTAAAACGGACAGCCGATTAGTTTTTTCTTACTTTTGTAGGGCAAATGGGGCCATCGGTTTTAAACCAAAAATCCCAAATGCCCTCTTAAGAATAAATATTGAGCTATGGCACTGGATCAGATCGATATTGACAAATTGGGCCAGGACAAGGAGCAGAGTGATGGCAAGGAGATGTCTTTCCTTGACCATCTCGAGGAATTGCGCTGGCATATCATTCGGTCGCTGACAGTTATTGTAAGTTTGGGGATATTGCTTTTTATATTCCACAAATGGCTTTTTGATTCCGTTATTTTTGGGCCGACCAAACCGGAATTTTTTTCCTACCGGTTCACCTGCTGGTTTTCCCATACTGTCGGACTAGGTGACAATTTTTGCTTTAGTCCGCCTGTTTTCCCCAAGATCGCCATCGGATTCGGGGAGCCATTCATCATGAGTATCAAAGTCTCTTTTGTACTGGGCTTCATCTTCTCTGTTCCTTACGTACTTTGGGAATTATGGCGTTTTATCAAGCCGGGCCTGTACCCCAAAGAGCGCAATGCCGCTACGGGCCTGGTTGGGGTTTGTTCGGCGCTTTTCCTGATTGGCGTACTGTTCGGTTATTATGTCATTTCTCCATTTGCGATCAACTTCCTGGTCGGCTATGATGTGCCAGGCGTACAGAATACGCCTACGATGTCGTCCTTCATCAATTACATGATCATGTTTACCGCCCCGGCGGGCCTGATTTTTGAGCTGCCGGTCATCGTTTATTTTTTATCAAAAGCAGGCCTGGTGACCCCGGACACAATGAGGCAATACCGCCGCCACTCCATCATCGGCATCCTCATTCTGGCAGCCGTCATCACGCCACCGGATGTAGTGACCCAGTTTCTGATCGGCGTACCTTTGTATGTGCTTTATGAGGCCAGCATTTTCGTTTCGGCAAGGGTCGTCCGGGAAATGGAGAAAGAAGAGGCGGCACGCGAACGCGAGCTGCAGCGGATCGAACAGCAAAACAATGAGTAAATTGATGCAAAGGATATCCACCAACCTGACACTGTTATTCAAGTTTTTTATCCCGGTATTCTGGATCGTCTTTTTTGGTTCGGTGACCGTTGCAGCCTTATTATATCAATTCGAATACGTTGGGGATATTCCGGCCCGTACTTTCCGGATATTTATTCTTGTCTTTTACCTCTCCGGCCTGCTGCTACTGGTTTTTACGCTCATGCGCCTCAAGCGCATTGAGGCGGATGCAGCTTTCTTCTACGTTACCAACTATTTTAAAACGGCGCGCTATCCTTTCCACAACATTGAAAAAGTCGTGGAAAGCCGGTTTTTCTTTTTCCACATTGCTACCCTTCACTTCCGGGAGCCCGGCATCTTCGGCAAACAGGCCACCTTTGTCCCCAGCAGCCTGCGGTGGCGGGAATTCTGGGAAACACATCCCGGGCTGCGGGAACAGTTGCTGGCGGAAGAAAAGTAATGGTTGGTTGTTGCCGTGACAGCCCCAAAAACAATAAATTTACTTCGCCCTCAACCTTACGACCGGACAGATCATTTCCTCGAGTGATATGCCACCGTGCTGGAAGGTGTTCCGGTAATAATTATTGTAATAATTGTAGTTATTTGGATAGAGGAAGAACTTGTCCTCTTTCGCAAAAATGAAGGTGGAACTCACGTTGGGGCGCGGAAGCATTGCATCCTTTGGGTCGCGAACTTCGAGCACGTCACGGCGTTCGTATTGGAGGTTTCTGCCCACCTTATAACGAAGGTTAGTAGTCGTTTCCCGGTCGCCCACCACTTTGGAGGGGGTATTTACGCGAATGGTGCCGTGGTCGGTAGTGATAAAAAGCTGGATATCGCGTTCTGCAACGCGTTGGAGGGCTTGCCAGAGGGGCGAGTTTTCGAACCAGGACCGCGTCAGTGAACGGTAGGCTTTTTCGTCGCCGGCCAGTTCCTTGAGCACTTCCATCTCCGTGCGGGCGTGGGAAAGCATATCAATGAAATTGTAGACAATAACGGTAAGGCCATTTTGCATATAGTTGAGGATATTATCCTGCATCTGTTTGGCGTGGTAGGCGTTGGTCACCTTAAGGTATTCAAAGCGAATGTCCTTCCGGAATGTTTTACCGATCAGCTCCCCCAGGAGGTCAGCTTCGTGGAGGTTCTTCCCCCCTTCATCCACATCGTTCTTCCACCACTGAGCGTGGTACCGCTCGATCTCAGAGGGCATCATCCCGGCAAAGATTGCATTACGGCTGTATTGAGTGGAGGTTGGCAGAATACTGTAAAAATAATCCTCCTGTTCCACCCGGTACAATTCTGAAATAATGGGTTCGATCATCTTCCATTGGTCATATCTCAAATTGTCGAGCAAGACCAGTACAGTAGGCACGTTATCGTCGAGTTTCGGAAAAACTTTGGAGCGCAGCAGGTTGTTGGACATCACCGGGCCGTTGCCCTGGCTAACCCAATCGAGGTAATTTTTGGCAATGTACTTCGAGAACTCCGAGTTGGCTTCGCTTTTCTGAGAAGCCAAAATATCAATCATGGCGGTAGAATTGGACTCATCGATCTTGAGCTCCCAGGATATGATCTTGCGATAGACATCGGCCCATTCCTCAAAGTTCAGGCCACTATTGATCTGCATGAATATCTGCCGGAACTCCTGCTGGTAGTCGGAAGAAGTCTTTTCCCGAACCAGGCGTTTGTTATCGATTATTTTTTTGAGGGTCAGCAAAATCTGGTTGGGGTTCACCGGTTTGATAAGGTAATCGGTGATCTGGGAGCCCAGGGCTTCCTCCATCACATTTTCGGCTTCATTTTTCGTGATCATCACCACCGGCAGGTTAGGTTTGGTTTCCTTGATCTTGGCCAGGGTTTCCAGGCCGGTAATACCCGGCATGCTTTCATCGAGGAAGACCACGTCGATATCGCTGTTCTCCTCGCATTCTTCCAGGGCATCATAACCATTGGTGACAGTGACCACCTCATAGCCTTTATTTTCCAAGAACATCAACTGGGGTTTCAGCAGATCTATCTCATCATCCGCCCAGAGTATAGTAATTTTATCCATGTGTTGTGTTGAGTTATAATCTCTTTATTGATTTGATTTTTTTCCATGCTAAGGGAGGAACTGTATTTGGCGCTGAAATATAATAGATTTGTGCAGGTAATTATTGCACCGTCCTTGTTTGATGCAGAGATTTGCATAAAATAGGCCCTCCAAAACTATTTACACGGATTTGGATGAAAAGTTTCCGGCACACATCATGAACCAGAAAAAGATTCTCAACGACCCGGTTTACGGCTTCGTCGACCTCCCTTACGGCATTCTCTTTGACCTGATAGAGCATCCTTACTTTCAGCGGCTCCGGCGGATCAAACAGACCAGCCTTACTCACTATGTTTATCCCGGCGCCCTGCACACCCGATTCCATCACGCCATCGGGGCGCTGCACCTCATGCAGCAGGCCATCGAGGTGTTGCGCTCCAAAGGGACTGTCATTTCAGAAGACGAAGCAGAGGGGGCCTGCATTGCCATTTTGTTGCACGACATCGGCCATGGGCCTTTTTCCCATACGCTGGAACACACCCTGATCCGGGTGACGCATGAGGAGCTGTCACTTTTGTTTATGGAGCGGCTGAACGAGATATTCCCCGGCAAATTGTCGTTGGCCATGCAGATTTTCCGGGGCCGGTATCCGAAAAAATTTCTCACGCAGCTCGTATCCGGACAACTGGATATGGACCGGATGGACTACCTTAACCGGGATAGTTTTTTCACCGGCGTGCACGAAGGGGTCATCGGTTACGACCGCATTATCAAGATGCTGGCCGTGCGGGACGACGAGCTGGTGGTAGAAGAAAAAGGCATCTATTCCATTGAAAAGTTTCTCATTGCCCGCCGCCTGATGTACTGGCAGGTCTACCTGCACAAAACGGTGCTTTCTGCCGAGCAAATGCTGATCGTGGCCTTGCGCCGCGCCAAGGCACTTGTGCAGGAGGGCGCCCAATTGCCCGCTTCGAAAGCCCTGGGGTTCTTTCTGCACCATGAACCCAACCAGGCGGATTTCGTCAGAAACCGGGACAGCCTGCTTGAACATTTTGCCGCATTGGACGACTACGACGTCACATCCGCACTCAAGGAATGGATGGATAATGAAGACAAGCTTTTAGCCTTCCTTTCCCGCAGCCTCATCGACCGCCACCTTTTCCGCCTGGAGTTCCGCCATCAGCCTTTTGAGGCGGCTTATGTCGCGGCATTGCGGCAACGCATCCTGGATTGGAGCGGCCTGGCCGAATGGGCCCTGCCCTACTTGCTGCTGGAAGGGCGGGAATCCAATGCCGCCTATACGACTTCCAAGGATGAGATCAGGATATTGCACAAGAGCGGGCAAGTGATGCCCATGTCACAGAGTACGGACTATGACCTGCAATCGAGAGAGGTGACAAAGTATTTTTTGTGTTACCCAAAGGCGGTTTTTCCGAAAGAATCGGGGAATAACGAAACTAATCCTTAAGGCTATGCATTATATAGGCTCATTGTTTAAACACTGAGCAGATGGTTAAAGTGGCCACCCCCGATACCGAACAAGTAGTGCAGCATGAACGGCTAATACTGCTCATCCTTGCCGCAGTTCAGTTTACCCACATTCTGGATTTCATGATCATCATGCCGCTGGGTTCGCAGTTCATGCGTATTTTTGATATTTCGCCCCAGCAATTCAGCCTGATTGTTTCCGTCTATGCTTTCACCGCCTTTGCGATGGGATTGGGCGGAGCGATGTTCATCGACCGCTTCGACCGCAAGCATGCATTATTGGTGAGTTACATAGGTTTTACAATCGGAACACTGGCCTGCGCCCTGGCTGACGGGTATTTTTTCTTCCTCATTGCCCGCGGCCTTACGGGCGCTTTCGGAGGCATGCTGGGCGCCCTGGTATTGGCCATCGTAGGCGATACTGTGCCCTTAAACCGGCGGGCGCGAAGCATGGGAATAGTAATGACTGCCTTTTCAGTGGCCTCCATTGCGGGCGTACCGGCGGGTATTTTCCTGGCGGCCACCTTCTCCTGGCGAGCGCCTTTTCTTGTTGTCGGTGGCATTGCCTTTGTACTGGCCTTCCTGATCTTTTTCTTCATGCCATCGGTCCGTAAGCATCTCGACGACGGGCAGGTGCAGCGCAACCCGTTGCGGGTGATGGGTAATATTTTCAAAGACCCCAACCAGCGGCTGGCGCTGTTATTCACCATTATGCTCATGCTGGGGCATTTCACCATTATTCCTTTCATTGCCCCCTATATGCAGTTGAATATAGGATTCAGTGATTTTCAGGTCACCTATATTTACCTGATTGGCGGCATACTTTCGGTTTTCCTGTTGCCTTATTTCGGCCGGTTGGCCGACCGACACGGGCATGCCCGGGTGTTTACGATAGCCAGCCTCTTTGCGCTGTTCTCCATATTTGCTATCACGAATCTGCCATCGGTGCCGATTGCCCTGGCGCTATGCGCCACTTCCAGCTTTTTTGTGGTTGCCAGCGGCCGCAACGTACCGGCCATGACGATGGTCACTTCTGTAGTAAAACCCGAAGCCAGGGGAAGCTTCATGAGCGTGCGCGCCTCGGTCAACGAAATGGGCCTGGCCCTGTCCTCCCTGATCGCCGGTTTGATCATCACCGAAAAGGGAGATGGCTCCCTGGGCAACTACCAGTATGTGGGGTACATCGCTATCGTGATGAGCCTGGTGGCCATTCTGGCGGCCAGGAAGTTGAAGGTGGTCGGGTAGCTTTTCATCCCGATGAGGCCCAGTGGGCCGAGATCGGGAGGGCAGTGGGCAGTAGGGAATGGCCGCCCGGAAGGATATCTGGGGTACTGCAAACTGATTCCTGTATACTGCAGACTGATAAGGCTCCTACCCCCGCCTGCCATTATCATATTCGCCACTGTCCGACATTTTTCTGATTTGGAGGCTTAGATATTGGTACAAGCGTAAAATTTATGCTATTTGCAGGCATTTAGAGCTCGTTTTAATTGCATCTTTCGGGCGGAAGCCGAAATTTGAACGAACTTCAAAGTAGTGACCAAAAATCCAGTATGATTGCACCCACCAGCCAATTTATGGTAGATTTCACGCTACCGGAAGAGCTTTCCAATGAATTTATGGACCTGATACCCTATCAGCGTGCAGTAGCTAACCGCTATTTTGCGGAAGGAAAGCTAGTCAATTACGCCCTTTCACTTGAGGCTGCCAGAATTTGGGCTGTTTTCAATGCCAGTACAGAAATGGATGTCATGGATATGTTACTCGACTTTCCACTTACCCGTTTTATGGAAGTTGAGATATGCCCATTGGCTTCTTTCAATTCCAGCGAATTTCCCGCTTCTTTCTCTCTGAACTAGAACCTCAGCCAATTATTGATTGTTATTTGACTGGTTGATTTGTTCCAGCTGTTGGTTCTACCGCTCCAAATCCTGCCTGCCCAGCTGATGCTGATCAGGCAGCAATTTTTTTTAAGCATACCTTACCCAATGTAAAAAGAGACATGGAAATATTGAAAGACATACAACTCGTGGGTGCAGCCGGGCGCCCGTTTTTACTCGATGCCTACTATGTTCCCGATGGAAAGGCCAAGCCGATCGTAATTTTTTGTCATGGGTTCAAGGGATTCAAGGATTGGGGCCACTGGGATCTGTTGGCGAAGGCTTTTGCTACAGCCGGTTTTGTGTTCGTGAAATTCAACTTTTCCCATAACGGCACCAACATCCTTGCTCCAATGGAGTTTGCCGACCTGGAAGCCTTTGGTATGAATAATTACAGCAAGGAATTGTCCGACCTCGATGCGGTGCTTTTATGGCTACACCGGGGAGACAATGGCCTGCCGGCTCATGAAGCAGCGCTGTCCGACATTAACCTCATTGGGCACAGCCGCGGCGGGGCGATTTGTGTAATCAAAGCGGCACAGGATCCGCGAATCCGGAAGTTGGCCACCTGGGCGGCTGTCAGCCGCCTGGATTATGCCTGGAATGGGCCTGATTTTATGCAGGAGTGGAAGAAAAAAGGGGTGTACTACGTACTCAACGCACGTACCGGCCAGCAAATGCCTTTGTATTACCAGCTGTACCAGGACTTTAAGGCCAAAGAACAGGCTTTAGATGTGAAGGCTGCCACCCAAAGCCTCAAAAAGCCGATGCTTATTGTACATGGAACTGCCGATGCCGGAGTGCCGGCAGACGCTGCCCGCCAATTGCAAGCCTGGAACGAGGGGGCGAAACTGTATCTCATCGAAGGTGCAGATCACGTGTTTGGGGGGAGTCACCCCTACTCGTCCGATAGTTTACCGGCCCATAGCCAGGAGCTGGCAGCAGTAACGATTTCCTTTATGAATGAGAAATAAAAAAAAAGCCCGATACCATCAGTGTGGGAGAGGATCGGGCTAGAGCCTTGAGAGAGCGAATTAGAACCAAATGGTTATTTTGGGGTATGGGATAATGGGTTTAAGTAAAAAAAATGGCTCTGGGGTTTGGAATTTTGGAATTATACAGGGGTTAGAATTGGGCAAATTATGCCGAACGAAAATTTGGTTTTGGGGTTTTTGTTATTCATTCAGCTATTTGAGCTTACCTATTAAAGAGTCCGCGATGGGCTTAATTCCACAAAAAAACTTTAGCTTTTTAAGATATTTTTAAAAATCAATCATTAAAACCTGACGTACAACCGCTTAAAATCAGAAGTAGTTTGCCGATGGACTGTCATCCGCACCTTTTGACGGCGAGAAGAATTTGGAGGCTCAATTTAGAAAGCCCTTAAAAATTTGGTATTTTGGCCCCGGGAAACAGAAGAAAGGGCCTGTTCGTTTTATTCCCTGCAAACAGGAAAGTTCCGATGCTTCTCCAGACCAAACCAAAATGCCCACAGCCAGGTGTTATCAATATTCCGAACTAACCAATTATTAGCAAGCATACTGCTTACCTTCTATATAGTGCTGGTACGCATATCTGTTTGGTTTGTTCCCGAAAACTGGGAACCGTCGGGATATGGGCCGCTATCTGCTTGGGTATATCAATGGATTGGCCATAGTGGAACGACGCCAAACCTGGTGGCTATTGTTTTACTGCTCCTGCAG
The DNA here is from genome assembly GCA_020636215.1 of Lewinellaceae bacterium. Classification (GTDB taxonomy): domain Bacteria; phylum Bacteroidota; class Bacteroidia; order Chitinophagales; family Saprospiraceae; genus JACJYE01. The sequence goes on along the minus strand of JACJYG010000007.1, from coordinate 219,468 downwards.
GCTACCTTTCTCAATTACATCATCAGCGAGCATCGCCTGGCGGACACCGTCAGCCTGTTCCCCGGCCTTTTTTACGTTTTGGCCAGCAGTTTGCTTCCCGAGTTGCTTCACCTTTCCCCCCTCCTGATGGCCAATACCTTCCTGCTTCTCTCCATCAATGAGATTTTTGCAACTTACAAAAAAACAGACTGCGCCGACCGGATTTACAATATTGGGTTCTGGATTGGCATAGCCGTGTTGTTCTATCCGGCTTACCTGGTTTTTTTAATACTGGCCTTTTCCGGGCTCAATATTCTGCGGGCTTTCAAATTCAAGGAACGCCTGATGGTCTTAACAGGCTTATTAACCCCGTTCCTGTTACTCTCAGCTTATGCGTTCTGGCAAAGACAGCTGATGGATTTTCTGCAATCGCTGAAGGATGGATTGGGTTTTCTGGACTTTACCCCTTCGCCCGCCTTTCCCACCTACCGTAGCCTGGCCGTTTTCGCCATCCTGATTCTGGTCGTGTTGTTCAGCTATCGGTCTTACCAATATAAGCAAGTCATTGAAGTTCAGCGCAAGATCAATATTCTCTTTTGGGCGCTGCTCGCCTCGGCTTTTTCTTTGTTGATACAGGCCAATATTCAAATAGACCTGCTGCTCATCACTACTATTCCGATTGGAGTGATGTTATCGATCAACTTTATCAGGATGCCCACCCGGATGGCGGAGGTTATTCATCTGCTGATTCTGGCAGGAGCTCTGGCTCTTCAGTTCTGGGGTTGGTTGACGCCGGGGAGTTAGGGGCTATGGTTGTTTCCGTCTCTGTGAGCCGGATAAAGATTGGCAGGAGCATACATTTTCGCTACCTTTGCAGCTCCATTCAAACAGAGCTTCTCACTATGAAATTTGGAGTAGTTGTTTTCCCTGGTTCCAATTGTGATGATGACATGGTGCATGTCCTGAGGGAGGTTCTTCAGCAGGAGGTGGCCAAGCTTTGGCATAAAGATGACAAACTGGATCGTTTCACCACCGGAGATTGCATCCTGCTACCGGGTGGATTTTCCTACGGTAATTACCTGCGCGCCGGGGCCATTGCTCGTTTTTCCTCCATTATGAACGCGGTGATCGATTTCGCTAAAAGCGGTGGTTATGTTTGGGGAATTGGCAACGGTTTTCAGATCCTCTGTGAAGCCGGCTTGTTGCCGGGGGTACTAGTGAGCAACAGCAATCATAAATTTATCTGCAAAAACGCATTTATACGCACCGAGACCAACAATTCCCCCATCACTTCCAACATCATGCCAGGCAGGGTGCTGAAGATACCCATTGCCCACGCGGAGGGCCGTTATTATGCCGATGAAGAAACGCTCAACCGACTGGAGGCCAACGGGCAGGTTCTATTCCGCTATGCTACCGAAGATGGGGCGATCAACGATGGGGCAAACCCCAATGGCGCCCTGCGCAATATCGCCGGCATCTGCAATGAACAGCGCAACGTCTTCGGCATGATGCCCCATCCCGAACGAGCTACTGAAAAGGAACTTGGTAATACCGATGGCAGGCTACTCTTCGAATCCCTGCTGGCAACTGCCAGGGTGGTGGCTTAGAGAGTGTTAATCTTTTATTATTGTCCGCTTAAGGCTGAGGGAGAAGGAGTTAATGCTTTATTTTTGGTGCGTTTTAAACTCAATCGTTCATGAAGGACATATTTCTGGTACTACTATTGAGCGGGAGCGCCCTTTTGTCCACTGCCCAGCCCCTGGATAACCCAGTCCATTGGACGTACACTGCCCAAACAAGCGGCGACGGGGAAATAGAATTGGTATTCACTGCCAATATTGAACCGGGCTGGTATCTCTATTCCCAATACATTGGCGATGACGGGCCCGTCCCCACCAGCATAGTTTTCTATGAAAATGAAGGCTATTCATTGATGGAAGAAACAAGGGAGGAGGGCCATAAAGTGGAAGGCATGGACAATCTTTTCGGCATGTATATCGCCAAGTTTAAGGAAGAAGCCGTGTTCCGGCAACGGGTCAAGGTAAAGAAAGGCCTGCAGTCCATTGCCGGCTACGTTGAATTTATGACCTGCGACGAAGAAAAATGCCTCCCTCCTACGCAGGTCGAATTCACCTTTACTTTTGAGTAAGTAAAAAAAACGTGGCTTCATCCAACTGACAAAGTATGAGGCTTGTTAATCAGCAAAGTATTATGGTTATGAGATATAGCACGCTACTTAGTTTCTTTCTGGCTTCTTTCAGCCTCTTCGGGCAAATGGCCAACCCGGTACATTGGAGTTTTGAGTCCAAACAAATTAATGATACAGAATTCGATCTCATATTCAAGGCGAAGATCGACGAAGGCTGGAAAACCTATTCTCCTTTCCAGAAATACGGCGAGGACGTTATTGGCCCCACCCCTACCGGTTTCTACTTTGACGAGGGCGCCCATTTTGAAGTAAAAGGCAAGCTCGTAGAATCCGGCGACCGGCACGAGGCCAAAGAACCGCTCTTTGATGGCATAGTAGTGGCGTATTTCAAAAAGAACGCCACCTTCACCCAACGCGTCAAAGTAACAGACGCCCGCCAGCCCATCAGCGGGTATCTGGAGTACATGGCATGCAATGAGGAAATGTGCCTGCCGCCGGCCAATGTGGATTTCAGCTTCAAGCTGGCGCCGGCATCCAAATCGGCCAATGTCAAAACAGCGCCGGCTACCGACCCTGAAATTGCTGAAGCCGTAGAAGAAAACATCCAAAAACCTGCCGAGGATTTCACTGAAGTAGAACCGGTAGAAATACAGGAAGCCATCGGCCTGGCCGACAGCAAGATAGCCGCTCCGGTAAAATGGACTTTTGACACGAAGAAGATCAGCGAAGAGGAATACGAGCTACTTTTTATTGCCGACCTGGATAAAGGCTGGACCATCTATTCCCAGCATACCGACCCGGATGACGGGCCCATCCCTACGGAATTCGTCTTCGAAGCGGGCAGCCACTTCGAACGCCTGGGCGAAACCGCAGAAGAAGGCAAGAAAAAGTCTGGCCCCGACCCCTTCTTTGGGGGAGCAGTTGTCGTCAAATTTGTCGAAGGCCCGGTCAGCTTTACACAAAAAATAAAAGTGAGCGACCCCACCCAATCCATTAAAGGGTATGTCACTTATATGGCCTGCGATGATTCACAGTGCCTTCCTCCCACAGATGTGGAGTTCGTTTTTAACCTGGCGGGTGGAACAGCCGGTGTAGCCACCCTTGACCCGGCCAGTGGGTTGCCGCTCATCGACCAATCTGTTCCCAGCATACGTGCTACCTATGTGGAGCCTTTAGGGGACTGCGGCGCCGAAGATGTGGTGCGCAACTCTGGCCTTTTGTGGACTTTTGTGCTTGGCTTTGCCGGCGGCCTGCTGGCACTGCTGACGCCCTGTGTCTTTCCCATGATACCGCTGACGGTGAGTTTTTTCACCAAGAGTAGTAAAGACCGCAAAACAGGCCTGCGCAACGCGCTGCTTTACGGCTTTTCTATTATTGTGATCTATGTATCCATCGGTTTGATCATCACGGGGGTGTTTGGCGCAACGGCGCTCAATGCATTATCCACCAACTGGATTGCGAATACGCTGTTCTTCCTCATATTTCTGTTTTTCGCCTTTTCCTTCTTCGGCTATTACGAGATCACACTGCCCAGTTCATGGGCTAATAAGAGTGATGCGATGGCGGATAGAGGAGGCTTACTGGGAATATTCTTCATGGCGTTCACCCTGGCCTTGGTATCGTTCTCCTGTACGGGGCCCATTATTGGATCGGCCCTGGTGCAAAGTGCTACCGACAAAATGGGGCCTTTTGTAGTCATGCTAGGTTTTTCTTCGGCCCTGGCGCTGCCCTTTGCTCTGTTTGCTGCTTTCCCGGGCTGGCTCAACTCGCTGCCCAAATCCGGCGGCTGGATGAACTCGGTGAAGGTGGTGCTCGGCTTCCTGGAACTGGCCCTGGCGCTCAAGTTTCTCTCGGTAGCAGATATGACCATGCACTGGAACATCTTGCCCTATGAGCTGTTCATGGGCGCCTGGGTGATCATCTTTGCGGCAATGGCTGCTTATCTGTTCGGTTTTATCCGCTTCCCACACGACAGCCCGGTAAAAAAGCTACCGGTGGCAAGGCTAGGCTTTGCCCTGCTATCGCTTGGACTGACGATCTACCTTGTGACCGGCTTTTTCTTTAATGAGCGGACCCAAACTTACGACTCTCTTAAACTGATGAGTGGGCTGGCTCCACCGGCGCACTACAACATCTTTTTGCCGGAGCCAGAAGTGGATCCTGTGATCAAGGCCAAATACCCTTCCTTCACCAAATGCGCCAACAACCTGGATTGCTTTAAGGACTATGTGGAAGGAATGGCCTACGCCCGAGAGGTAAAAAAACCAGTTCTCCTTGATTTTACGGGCTACGGCTGCGTCAATTGCCGGAAAACAGAAGAGCATATCTGGATCGTTGATAAGGTCTGGAAGAAAATCGGGGAGGATTTTGTCCTGGTCTCGCTCTACGTGGATGACCGCCAACCGTTGAAAGAAGTGCTGGTTTCCGCTTCGCGACAGGAAAAGCTGCGCAATGTGGGTAACAAATGGGCGGACTTTCAGATTGTTAACTTCGAACAGAATTCTCAGCCTTTGTACGTCCTGATGTCCCCTGATGAACGCGTGCTGGCCGCTCCGCGCGGCTTTAAGGAAAGCGTGAGCGACTATGCGGACTTTCTAAACTGTGGATTAGAAACGTACCGACAGATCACGGAAGCGGAAGGCATAAAAGAGGATAGCCAGATAGGCGCGAAGGAGTAAATCAGTCCATTTCTATCAGCAGGTAATTTTTCTCAACGGCTTCGCCTTGTTTAACGTTGAGCCGTTTGATGACGCCATCACCCGGGCTTCTCAGTACATTTTCCATTTTCATAGCTTCCAGTATGAGCAGGGGGTCTCCTTTTTTTACAGCTTGCCCCTCTTCAACAGCAATGCTGAGCACCAGGCCAGGCATAGGCGCATTGACCGTCCTGACCTTCACCTTGGAAACCGCAGCCAGGCCGAGGCGTTGCACCAACTGGTCGTATTCGTCTTCCAGTAATACCTCATAAATAGCGCCATTCACTTTAATTGTAAAGGATTTGGTGCTAAAATCGGAGTGGAGCACTTCTACCCGATAGGACTGATGGCCTTTAATAATATGAAAGTGCCTGTCGCTGATATTGACCAGGTCAAGGGATGATTGAACGTTCTCGAAAGTATATTCCGAATTAATTGTTGCCTTAAAGGATTGTTGAAGTACCATTGAATTCAGGATTTCATGCGCCCGAGCTTCATCATGAAGTAGGTTTCGAAGATAGTATAAATCAGATAAATACTGAAGAAGGGAATAATAAAGAGTTTATCGGCAGGTTGCGCTAACTGGCTGTATCCAAAAATAACCAGGATGGCCAGGAACATTTTCCCTACGGTAAAGCCTAGGACGGCATTGGTGAAATCGTTCTTGTTATCGCTTCTGGCGGCACGGCTGCCGGCAAAGAACATGATGACGCTCATGGCAATGAAGGCGGCCAGGCTGGCCCAAGACAAAAGGCTGGACGGTTGGAGCTGTGGCAAGCGGTTGAGAAAAAAGATCAGGATGGCAACACTGAGAGAAAGCAAGCCAAGTTGAATCAGGAACTGTCGTTGGCTCATAATTATTTATTGCCGGTGAAAAGATCTTTTAGCGAAACATACAGTGCGGCGAAGATAGATAAAAGCGCCATAAAGACGGTAAGATAGGGACGCTCCGTTTGGAAGTAACTATCCAGTTTCTTACCCACGAGCGTCCCTACCAGGATAATGATCCCCATTTGGAAAGCCATACCTGAATATTTAAGATAGGGGTCCATCCTGGAGCGAGCCTTTTCAGGCTTATCCTCTTGTTCCTTATGCGTCGGCGGATTTTCCTGCTGCGGCAACTTTTGAATCTTCTTTTTCTTCCTTTTTAAATGAATTCATACTGGCGTTCGGGCCGGAGGCCTTGCGCTGTTGGCTACTTCCCATAGAACAGGTGACGTTGAAAGTAGCGCCGGACTGCACGATCAGTTTGTCGGTCGTTACTTCCCCACTGATTTTAGCTGTCTCACGGATATTGAGGAGTTCCGCCACTTCCAGGGTGCCTTCGAATTTGCCTTCAATAACTGCATTCTGGCAACGGATTTGCCCTTCCACAAAACCAGTAGGGCCGATGATCACCTTGGCGTCGCAAAAGAGTTTTCCTTTAATGGCGCCATCAATGCGGATGTCACTCTCCGACTTAACAGTTCCTTCGACCGTAGTGCCCTGGACGAGGCTGTTTAGCGAATGAGTGGAAGAAGAAACCACCCCCGCATTTTTTCCTTTACTCGCCTCCTTCTTGTTGTTACCTCCAAACATGTTTCTGGTTTTTGAATTGGTGAATTGAAATTAAGAATTTGGGATTTACCTGAAATGCCTTCCGGAGGCCCCCAACGCGATTCCATAGGAAAACGAAGGGCTATGCATAATATTACGACTGAGGGGGCAGTGCCGGGAGGGGCCCTTGGCCTTCAGGATACCAGATCAGGCATTTTGTGCACTTACAGGGGTTCAGCAAAACGAATATAGTGCTTTTATATACTTCCTGAAAATAGTTCCACAAAAAAATAAGCTTTGAGTTATTCACATTGTCCCTGTAAAACGGCCAGCCCTGTGAGCAGCAGGTTCACAGGGCTGGTAGTTTTTACAGAGACATCAACAGAATGGCGCTTAGAAGTTCGGACAGTAGACACCGCGGCGCTCGAGTCCACATATCTTGTAGGCCAGGGCAAATTCAAAAGCGCCGTTGGAATTACTGGCGGTACGCAAGGGTGAAACGTTGATATCGTAGCTAAAGCCGAGGCTAAAGTTTTCGTAGTCAAAGCGCGTAGAAAGAATCGCGGCGTCATTCAGAACGCCGGTCTCGATCTTGTTGGAAATACGCGTCCACAAACCGACCTGGAAGGCCTGATAGGACTGGCGGCTGCCCAGCAGAAACTTGAAACTGGTACCGGCATTGACCTGGAAGGAAGGCCCCTGGCTCATGACGATAACGCCGGGCACCAGGCCGAAACGGTCGCCCATCATGAACTCTCCACCAGCGTGGAAGGTGAAGCGGCTGTAGAGCAAGTCTTCATCGCTACTGCTAAAGGACTGGTTAGAGCGGTTCAGGTGGTGGAAAGAGCCGCCGAGGTAGAGGCTGTTGTTATCGTCAAAAACCATGAACCAAAGCAGGCCGGCAGCCAGGTCGGCAAAAATAAAGTTATCACGGTCAAAAACGCCTTCTTCCCCGGTGGGTAAGCCACTGTCAAATCCACCCTCTCCATCGTGTTGCAGGCCCCAGCGCAATTTAAGGAAGTCGATACTCCTTTGGGCGACACCGGCTTCAGCCCCCACCACGAGGTAGTTGGCCTGGTCCCGATACCCCCCCATACGTTTGCTGTAGGAAGCAGAAAGCTTGCCGGTCAATGTTGAGAAACTGGCTTCACCGGCACGGTCGCCCCAGAAAGTCCCACCAACACCGAAATAATCGTAACGGCCAACGGGAATGCGCTGGTCATAAGACACCGAGTAAGTATTGTAAGCATTGGACCGCAGTACACTCGCCCATTGGTTGCGGTAGTTGGCTACCAGGCGAATATTACAGTTCATCACCCCCGTCATAGCCGGATTGAGGTTGAGCGGCGACATATAGAACTGAGAAAAGTGAATATCCTGCGCATTCAGAGAAAAAACTCCCAAGGCCATCAGGAAAGTAATGAGTATCGGTTTCATTTTTTTCATGCAAGTGGGTATTTGTATAGCTACTTCCAAATCAATATTTTATATCGTGGGTTTCGTTGGTATTCGCTTTGTTAAAGGGCAAATTCTCAGGAGATGTAATAAAGCCAAATTTATCCGGGGAGCGCCGTCAATTAGGGCAAATGAAAGAACGCCAGCTTCCCTATCCTCCAAACACACCGAATCAATCAGACCACAATAATAACGAATGTTCTTAAAAGTTGACGAAAAATTTCTGTTAAATGACGTCAAACGGGTGGTTTCATGGCCTCATGGGGAAACTTCCGAAGTTTGCCTGAAGATGGCCAAGGTAAACTTCGGAATTTTGCCCTAAATTAAAGCTGTTGCATGAACGCTGCTTATATGGAGAATATTATCTGTCTTGGTATGGCTAGGTACTAGGTGGGGTGAGAAGATAAGGCCAAAATTCGGGAGTGTTCTTCGACCAGCCCTCCAGAATTCACCCTTCCTCTCCTTCTTCGTACTTCCAAATGGCGCCAAATTGTTCCACCAGGATATTATCGTAGTGGTCGGCGCTGTCGAATAGATGTTTGAATAGTTTCATGCCGGTGCTGAGGTTGAGGTAGCGGTCGTAGATGAGCAGGGTAAGGATAATGTCCTGGTCTTTGATGCTAAAAGTCAGGCCTTCCACTTTATAGTTTTGCCTCAACAGATATTCGTAGAGGGGCTTAATATTTTTCTGGGGGAGCAGGCAAAGGTATGCATCGCCGGTGATCAGCCCGGTTTCCTCGTGGTAAGAAATATTGATCCGCGCGCTGCCCTGTTGTATTTCCCAGTTGTTGGGGCCACGCCGCGAAAGACGCACCTCATGGCCAACCTTAACGATCAGTTCTTCGATAGTGAGGGCTACACCGGCGGGCTCATATTCCTCCGCTAAGGAAGGCAGTTCCAGTTCGGCGCCACAGTGCGGGCAATACTTTTTATTGTCGGCCTGGGCTTCGGAAACGACATTGTTGCAGCCGGTACAACGCACGCACACCCCACCGCCGGCGGCCTGAAACTCCTCAATGGCCTGGCCCAGATACTGTACCGGAAGGGAGAAGCCGATATTGTCGCTGTCTTTGATGATAAAGGTATTGACGCCCACCACCTGCCGCTGCTGATTGACCAATGGGCCGCCGCTGTTGCCGGGGTTCAGTGCGGCATCATGCTGGATCAGGCGTACGCCGCTGTCCTCATCCAGAAGATTGGCATTGGAGATGATGCCCTGAGTAGTGGCGTATTTCAAGCCGAAAGGATGGCCGATGGCGATAACGGTGTCCCCATCATGCAGTTCGCCCTCTAAGGCCAGGGCAACTTCGGGGAGGTCGGCATTGGCAGATACTTCTAAGAAAGCGAGGTCGTATTTGGGGTCGAGGTAGAGGACGCGCGCCATCTGCTTTTCCAGTTTCTCCCCTTTGATAATGGCTTCTTTGTTACCCTCGACATTGTGCGCGTTGGTAACGATGAGATTGGGCCCTTTCAAATAAAAGCCTGTGCCAGTGCTGGTGGGGGTGGCAATCTGGATGACGATGTCGCGGTAATATTCAATAACTTTTTTCATGAACAGGCAAAACGCTTCCGGATTTACGGTTAGGCTGGTTTTCCCTGCAAGTAAACAAATATTTTGGAATACTGGCAACCTCTGGATGCATTCCGGTTATTATTTAGCAAAGCTGTTGGATACAAATCCAGGCTTCGTACTGAAGCGAGTATGATACCGCTACACAGCAGGCCGGCAGGAATCCTAATTTGATGCTATGGATGGCGCCTGGTGCTGTCCCGGATCAGAGATTGCTCTATTATCCTCAGCATCGCACGGCCATAAGGCCGCAGCATCTATTGAGGCAAGCCCAAAAGAAAGATCAAAAGCATCTGAAAGGATATTACCCTGTATGGCTTTTTACCACTCCATCCCCGGATAAGCCCGCTGCACGAACTGCAGCTCGGCCAGGATGAAGCCCAGGTGCTCAGAGTGCATCTGGCCCGTTTTGCCGCCGCTTTGCATCCAGGTATCGGCAGGGAGCACGAGCGTGGCTTCCTGGACAATGGCGGCTACTTTTTCGTCATAAAGTTTTTTGATACTGCGAAGATCAGGGGCTACACCGGTTTCCAGCATCAACTCGTCCACCTCGGTGACTTCAGTGAGCTCTCCGGAAAACATCCACAAGTCTTCCAGGGCGGCCTGCATGCGCTGATGGCTTTCCTCGGTGCCGTCGCCCAGGCGGATCATCCACTCGGAGCTGTAGCGGAGGTGGTAGGCAATCTCTTTGAAGGATTTTGCGGCGATGGCCCTCAGGTGCTCGTCGCTGCTTTGCTTCAGCGCCTCAAACTGGAAGTAGTTGAAGGCGTCGAAGAGGAATTGCCGGGTGATGGTGTGAGCGAAGTCGCCATTGGGCTGCTCCACCAACAGAACATTGCGGTAATCTCCTACATCACGCAGGTAGGCGAGCTGATCCTCCGTACGGCCTTTGCCTTCCACTTGCCCGGCGTACTGAAGCAGGCTCCGCGCCTGGCCCACCTGGTCAAGGGCGATGTTAGTCATGGCGATGTCCTGCTCCAGGATGGGCCCGTGGCCACACCATTCAGAGAGGCGGTGCCCCAGGATGAGGGCGTTGTCGCCGAGGCGGAGGAGGTATTCGAAGAAGGCAGAGTGGGGCATTGTTACTAGTTTCTGAGTTTTTGGTTTTTTACCCTGCCGATCCTGACAGTTGTCGGGAGAGGACGGGCTGAGCTTCTGGTTTTTTACCCGGCCGATCCTGACAGTTGTCAGGGGAGGACGGGCTGAGTTTTTGGTTTCTGAGGAACCAGGAACTAGAAACTAGAAACTAGAAACCAGGAACTAGAAACCAGAAACCAGAAACCCTAAATATGTTTCACCTCATCGGGCAGGTTATAAAAAGTGGGGTGGCGGTAAACCTTGTCATCAGCCGGGTCAAAAAGAGATTCTGCTTGGTTAGGGCTGGAGGCAGTGATGTACCTGGATTCCACCACCCATATGCTGACACCTTCGCTACGGCGGGTGTAGACATCGCGGGCATTTTCAATGGCCATTTCTGCATCGGCGGCGTGCAAACTGCCGGCGTGCTTATGGCTCAGGCCGTTTTTGCTGCGGATAAAGACTTCCCACAGCGGCCAGTTTTTTTTATTAGTCATAACTATCTATTTAGAAGTAGTAGTATATACCCGCGAGGTTTTTCCAAACCTCGCGGGTATATACTACTACGCTACTGCTGCTTTTCTTTCTTCCTGGCGCTTCTGGCGCTTCTCAGCGTAAGCCATAGCGGCTTCGCGCACCCAGGCGCCTTCTTCGTGGGCTTTGATGCGGGCCTGCATCCGCTGGCGGTTGCAGGGGCCGTTGCCTTTGACGACGTTCCAAAACTCCGCCCAGTCGATCTCGCCGAAGTCGTAGTGGCCGCGGGCTTCGTTCCATTTCAGATCGGGGTCGGGCACCGTCAGGCCGAGGAAATCCGCCTGGGGTACAGTGGCATCCACGAATTGCTGGCGCAGCTCGTCGTTGGTTTTACGCTTGATGCGCCAGTCCATCGACTGTTGGGTATGGGTAGAGGCCTCATCACTGGGGCCGAACATCATCAGGGAAGGCCACCACCAGCGGTTGAGGGAATCCTGGGCCATTTGTTTCTGGGCTTCGGTACCTCGGCAGAGAGTGAGCAGGATCTCGTAGCCCTGGCGCTGGTGGAAGCTCTCTTCCTTACAGATGCGCACCATGGCGCGGGCGTACGGCCCGTAGGAGGTACGGGTGAGCATCACCTGGTTCATGATGGCTGCGCCGTCGACCAGCCATCCGATGGCGCCCATATCGGCCCAGCTCAGGGAGGGGTAGTTAAAAATGCTGCTGTATTTGGCTTTGCCGGTGTGGAGTTCTTCCAGGAGTTCTTCGCGGTCGATGCCGAGGGTTTCGGCGGCGCCGTAGAGGTACAGGCCATGACCCGCCTCGTCCTGGATCTTGGCCAACAGGGCGACTTTGCGGCGCAGAGAGGGCGCGCGGGTCACCCAGTTGCCTTCCGGCAGCATACCGACCACTTCGGAGTGGGCGTGTTGAGATATCTGGCGGATCAATGTTTTGCGGTAGGCATCCGGCATCCAGTCTTTGGGTTCGATCTTTTCATCGGCGTCGATGCGGGCCTGGAACTGTTCTGCTAGGGCTTTTTGCTTAGGATCCATGTAGAATTTAGTTTTTAGAACCGCGGAGTAGAACCGCTGGGATTGCTCCTAATCCCAGCGGTTCTATTAAGCGGTTAAACCGCTACAAATATAGGGCGTTTCGACATAAAAACGAACATTTGTTCGTATTGTTTGCGCCGCGTCAGGTTTTGTGATTATCTGTCGGTTTATTTACTTGTTCAAACACACAGGCCACCAGTTTGGCGAAAGCCGGCAGCTTGCGGCTTGAAGGAGGCTTTAAGGGAATCTCCACCACTCGCGCCCATGAACCGGGCGCCGCTAAGCACACAACGAAGTGCCTGCTTCCCATATCAATACAAGTTGATGGCTGACTATAACTAAAGTTCTATAGACCGGCCTTTCCCTTCCACCTACTTTTGTAAGGCAAAATAAAAACAATTATTTCTACCACTCCCCGTAGACGTCTGGCGCCCTTTATAGTTCATCACCAAAATCAACCCAATCGTGAAAAAGAATTTGCTATTGCTAACCTATGGTGTGTTGTCCCTTCTCCATGCCGCCCTGGCCGCACAGACGCCGGAGAAAGCTCTAAATCAGAACAAGATCGAACTGCTGCTCCGCAACGTCACGGTAACGCGCACCAGCAGCAACGGCGCCATGTCCAGTTACCAGACAGAGGCGCCCCAGTTGCGCTTCAACGACGGCCCGGAGGTAGACTACAAACCCGCCACCATCCTGCTCTACCTGGCGGATTGCCCGCGGGCGGCCCACCATGTGGAGCTCTTCCAGGAGAAAAAGAAAAAGTCGCGGCGGGCCAGCTGGACGGGCTACCTGGCCGGCGGCGGCCTCGATCCGGGACTGGAAAAGAGCGATTTTTTCTGTAATTTAAACACTTTGATAATGCCCCAAATTAATTACTCAAGATGAAGACAACTCTTCCTACTAAGAAAAGCGCCCTTCGTATTCTTTGGGCTGTTCTCCTTTACCCGGCCTCTGTACCATTTCTGTTCGCCCAGCTCTCCTCCTACATCCCCCTCACCAGTGGCGGCATCGAGCAACCCACCGCCCTGGCCGTAGGAGACCTGGATGGCGACGGGAACCCGGACGTGGTGTCGGCCTCCGACGGCGACCACCGCATCGCCTGGTACCGCAATGACGGGGCTGGCCGTTTCTCCCAGCAGCTCACCCTTACCACAGAGGCGCACGGCGCCATAGATGTAGAAACCGGCGACCTGAATGGAGACGGGAGCCTCGATATCGCAGCCGTGGCCAGCCTGGATAGTAATCTCGTCGTCTTCCTCAACAACGGGGCCGGAGGGTTCGAAACTGTGCAGGCCGTGCACCTGGCCGTTCTCAAGCCCAGAGGCGTCGAACTGGTGGACCTCGACCAGGATGAAGACCTCGACATCGTTTGGTTTTCCGATGCGGCGGACAGCATCGGCTGGCTGGCCAACGATGGGGCAGGAACATTTACGCCTGCCGGCGGCATTGGCTCGGACGTAAACGGCCTCTTTACCATACAAGTCGCGGACCTGGACGGCGACGAGGACCTGGATGTTCTTTGCTCCCTTCCCAACTATGATCAGGTAGGCTGGCTGCCCAACCTGGGGAACGGCCAGTTCGGCGCCCTCATCTGGCTGGAAGGTGAAATACCGGCGGTGAAATACATCCTGGCGACGGATCTCACCGGTGACGGGTTGCCGGAAGTACTGGCCGCCTCCCAGGAGGACAACGATCTTTTCCTGCTCCCCAACCTGGGCGGTGGCCAGTTTGGCGGGGCTGTGTTGATTTCCAACATCATCTGGGGGAATGCTCCCTTCCAGGCAGCTGATCTCGACCTCGACGGCGACCGGGACATCCTGATCGCTGACCCAGACGGCAATCTCGACTGGTTCCTCAACGACGGACAGGGTGATTTCTCCGTCATGGAAGAGATCACCGCCACCACCAGTGGCCTGCAGGGCCTGAAAATCGCCGACATTGACCAGGACGGCCGGCCGGATATCATCACTTTTGCCTACTGGGACCTGATCGAATGGCTCCCCAATAAAGAGGAAGATCCCTTCTCGCTGGCCCTGGGTATTACCCGCCTTTCCCACAACCCCAAAAAGATTACCCATGCCGACCTGAACCAGGACGGCCACACCGATCTGCTCCTGGAAGCTGACCAGAAGATGGCCTGGTTTCCCGGCGACGGCAACGGAGCGTTCGGATCGCCCCGCCGTTTTTACAAGAACCAATATGACGGCGCCGGCATGATCCAATCCGGTGACCTCAACGGCGACGGCTTGTCCGACGTGATCAACACCCGACTCTTCGGTGGCGGCCCCAGCGACCAGATCCGCTGGAAAGCCAACAACGGCGGTGGCGATTTCTCAGGTTTCGACCACACCATCATCTCCAATATGGGTATCTCCGGCCTGAGTGATATCGATGTGGGGGACCTCAACGGGGACGGGGTCAACGACGTGGCCTACGCGGCCTACAATTCTCCCGGAGGCCCTGAAGTAGTAGGCTGGTTCGAAAATAATGGCGCCGGCCAGTTCAGTTCCGATGTTCATCTGGGCGCCGGCACCGGGGTCAACACCCTGGTGGCCTGTGTAGACCTGGACGGCGACGGGCTGACCGACATCCTGGCCTGCGGCGGGTACGTCGGCCTTATGCCGCCCTCCATTTTCTGGTTCCGCAATCTGGGTGAAGGCAACTTTGCCCCCAAAGCTAATATCAGTCAAACCGGGACGGGATACTACAATGCTTTCCCGGCCGATCTCGACTCCGACGGGCTGACCGACGTACTGGCCTGGCAGGGCGCTTACGGCCTTTTCTGGTTCCGCAATCTGGGCGGCGGCGCCTTTGCTTCTTCCCCGGCCAGCCTTTCTCCGGTAACGGAAATCGACGAGGTGCTCCTCGTCGACCTGGACCGGGACGGCGATATCGATATCGTGTATGCCCAGGAAGACAATGGTGACATCAACTGGCTGGAAAACCAGGGGCCTGCCTTTTTTCAGGCGCCCCAGCTGCTGGCTACCGGCCCTTCCGACATTACGGGCCTCCACGCCGCCGACCTGAACGAAGACGGCTACCCGGAGATCATCTCCTGGTCGTGGGCCAATGACGCCAGCGGTTATTACGAGAACCTGACGGGACGGGCCGCCATTTCCGGCTTCTGCTTCCATGATGGCAACCAGAACGGCGTCTTCGATGCAGATGAACAGCCCCTCCGGGGTGTTCCGGTGTTGCTGGAGCCGGCCGGGCTGGTCGCCTATTCCGACGCCGCGGGCCGCTACCGGTTCAATGTGCCGCCCGGCGACTATACACTGGAAGCTTCGAACCACTACTGCTGGGAGCGGATTGTGGATTCCACCTACATCCTCACTCTGGCCGAAGAACCCATTCAGGGGCCGGACATCGGCTATGCCGCCGGAAATTCCCAGGCCGGGCTGATCGCTACGGTAGCCATGGCGCCGTTGCGATGCACCGAGATCGTGCCGGCCTGGGTACTGGTAGAGAACCCCAACTGTACTGCAGCGCCCGGCATGGTGGAGGTCGTTCTGGACGATCTCCTCACCTTTGTCAGCGCCACTCCCCTACCGGAAGCGATCGCCGGGGATACCCTCATCTGGGACCTGGACTCCATACCGGCCGCTCAAAGCCGGTCCATCTACCTTGAAGTGCAGGCCGCTGATGCCAATTATGCCGGGGAAATAACCAATATCAGCGCCCAGATCAACCCACTGATCGGCCCGGGCGATCCCCTGGTTTCCAAACTGTACGTAGCGGTGGACACCATCCGATGCTCCTATGATCCGAATGACAAGCTGGTGAACCTCCGCTATGTACCCATCGATTATCTGCCGGTGGAGCACGAGCTGGTGTATACCCTCCGCTTTCAAAATACGGGCAATGACACCGCTTTCTCCGTCCGGCTGCGGGATACGCTGAGCGCCAACCTCAACTGGCCCACCCTTCGGCCTCTGGGTTCTAGCCATGCCTATTACACCGTTTTCGACACGGAAACCGGCCTGCTGGAGTTCGTCTTTGACAACATCCTGCTGCCCGACAGTACGGCCGACGAACGGGGCAGCCACGGTTTTGTACAATTTGCCGTGCAGCTGCTGGCCGGCCTGCCGCCGGGAACGGTAGTCCCTAACGGCGCAGGCATCTACTTCGATGCTAATCCCGTGGTATTGACCAATACAGTCGAGACCCGGGTCGTCGATCCCGTTTCGACACATGCACCTCAGGAACCTCGCGCCCTCAACGTCTACCCCAATCCCGGATCCGGGTACTTCCGGGTACGTTTTGATCGGCCTGCGAACGGGCAGTTGTCCGTCCGTGATGCAATGGGCCGGTTGCTGCTCAGCCGCAAAATCCCCGCAGGGACAGCAGAGGCAAGTATAGGCCTGTCCGGTTATCCGGGAGGGATATATTGGATTCTTTGGAGCGAGGAGGGAATGAAACCCGCAGCAGCAAGGATTATCCTTCAATAAAGATGAGTATGCGGGAAAATTATCGGGAGCGCTGGCCCTTGGCCCGACGGGCTGCTCAAGAGTAATACTTATTCCCTATCGCCGAAACGATCTGATTCCATCAGTTGATAGCTTTAAAGCCATAGGAAGCTAAGTGTATTAGGAATATGGCGCAGTGGACGAAGGCTTACCGTACGGACAGTGGAGGGGCAGCAGGTGAAACCCTCTGTGGTGGCGTGGTGAGTTGGGGGCTCAGAAAGGACACATGATCCACGCCAGTTGTCGGAGGCCATAACACACCATAGCTACTATGGAAAGTGGAAAGGGCTACCGGGTGGGTGCGTGCCGCCCAAAAACCATGTAACTTATTCGCCTGCAGCTCCGTATAAATTCTTACAGGAGTGGGGGCGGGGTATAACTTTGGTTATAAATCCGGGCATTGAGCGCGGAACAATTAGGAATTACCAGCCATCCAGTGCAATTTACTTTTACAAATATTCAACCCATAAAAATCAACACCTATGGCAAAGCAAGTAAAGAATCCAACCATTACAGGCACACAACAAGTATTTCAGCCTACACGCATTGCAGCCTACAAAGGAGGCATTATCCGGGAGTGGTATCAGGACGAGAGTATTTGGGAGAATAGCACAAATAACGGGGATTTGATCGGCCTATCCTTTGAGATCGATCATGAGGATCGTACAACCATCAAGGCACGGCGGGTCTATTATGTAGAGGAAGGGGATAATGGAGAGCTTCCCCATTTTTTACCGGATGACAACCAGAATTTAAAAGTCTTGCCTCAGGATACGGCCTATTATCTATCGAACCCCCTGGATATATTAGGTACGAACCAGGCCAATGCCGGCGAGCTCGAATTTTACAAAAGGGTGGGCTTTGTTTTCTTCACGATCGACCAACTCCGGCCCTTTTTGGAGATAGCGGATGAAACCCATGATATTACTTTTTGCGGTTGCGCAATTGACTTTGGGCTGATGGCTTTTCCAAAACCCAATACCGAAAACCGGAGGCCAGGCAAATGCTTTTCTTTGAAAGTGGAAGTCAACCTGCCTCTTCCGGAAGAGGAAAGCGGGAAGATGGAATCAGAAGAAATCCCACTTACTTCAGTCGGGCAGCCCTGCCCTCCGCACTGGTATCCCTTTTCTGATGCGTTCGGGCAGGCACTGAATCATGCGGAACACCCTCAGGAAGTGTTGGATAATATTGGCAACCTGTACAAGAGCTGGTGTGGTGTAGCGGAAAAAATTCAGCAAATGCATACCTGACCATCGTTACTTTCTCCATTTCTCACATTTTAGATTCAATCATTCAATACAACTGATACAGCCCGAACGAACCCTGTGCTCGTCCGGGCTACTTTTTTTACCTCGAGATAAAAGTATAACTTAGAGTGTCTTTTCAGGCTTCCTAATGGACACGATCAAGGCTTTTATTTTTACTGCTCCTTTTTTACTACTCCTCGCCGTGGGCATGCGCGCCCAGGAGCCGGTTTTTTATTTCCAACACCTGGGCAAAGAAGAGGGCCTGACAGATAACAGCTTCAACACCCTGCTCACGAAGGACAGCCGGGGCTTCCTATGGATCAGTTCCCTGCAGGGGGTCTACCGCTTCGACGGCAGCGTGGTAAAACACTATCCTATTCCACCTATGGAAACAGGCGAGGAACTGTCGCAGAACATCCAAAGCGCCTTTTGGGAGGATAGGAATGGCAACCTTTGGTTTACCTCCGTTTCCGCCCTGCACTGTTTTGAACGAAAAAAGGGCGCCATCCGGAATATCCGGTTCCAGGAGAAGGGTGAGGGCGTTAAAAACAACTACCACGCTTTCCACCTGGAACAAAACAGCGGCGCTTTGTGGGTGAAAGCAGGAGAATCGGTTTTCACCTACAATGTCTATTCGGGCCAAGCCTCCGCCCCGCTTTTCCAGACGGCCGGTGTTCGGTTCAGTGTAGACAGTACGGCCGCCGGGGCCGTTCGCATCATTTACGCCTGCCCCTGGTGGAACGGGCCTGGCCTGGAGATCTGGGCCACAGGTGAGGCGCCCGGCGCCTGGGCTTCTGTACCCTTTCAGGACGGCGTGCTGGGCCGGGCCAATATTTCCAAGGCTATCCCCGGAAAGGACGATAAATTATGGCTGCTCTCCAATCTGGGGCTGATCGGTTTTTCGCCCGGCGAGGGAAAGCAGCTTCAGGTATATCAACCGCCTGGCATCCCCGATTTCGACTGCTGGGATGGCGCTGCATGGAATGCCGGAGCAGGGCTGGTGCTCACCTCCCGGAATCACGGCCTTTGGTATTTTAATACTTCCCGGGCGCTTTTTACTCAGAACTGGGCAGCAAATCCCAGCCTGCCCCATTCCCTGTCAACCAATAGCCCGGCTTCGGCCTACGCCAGCCCCGATCACCAGCTATGGGTTTCTCACAACCGGGTGGGTATCGATTATTCCCAGCAGCGCCCGGCAGCTTTTGCCAACCCACTGGAAAGGATCAGCCCCGGAGGGGCCGGCGTACGGAGTATCATCGAAGGCCCGGATCAAAAAATATGGGTGCTTACAGAACCACAGGGGGTCTTCACTTTCAACCGCAGCGGCCATTTGTTACACCAATTCTCCAGCCAGGAGGGCGGCTTCGATTTTGGCGCTTTCTCCCAACTGAGCCAGGATGCCTCCGGAACGACCTGGGCGGTTGATCCCGAAAATATCTATCGTTATTCGCAAGGCGAAAGCCAGTGGGAGCAGGTCTATTCCGGGGAGCAAAGGCTTCTGTCCCTCTTCCACGAAAGCCCGAAAAGAAATTGGGTGGTTACCACGGCAGGGGTTTACGAGTTGGTAGCCCGAAACGCTGCGTTTCGGTTAATTCCTGCATCCGAATTTGCGGACTATCAAGGCTTTGAGTTTGACTATTTTTTCAAAGCCGGGGCCCAAACCATTTTCATCCCTTTCAATAGCCAATCCCTCTGGGTGGCCGTCAGAAAGAGAGGGGAACTGGTGATCCGGCAAAAATTTCCCGAGCTGGCCAGCGACACCTACGGCGCCCAGGCCAGCCGTTTCAGCGATACCATCTGGATTGCCACTGAAAAAGGGCTTTATGGTTACAGTAACGAAAAACTGTTTCCCGTCCTTGGCCCGGCCCAATTCGATGGGCCTTGCAGCATTTATGGGGTGGTGGAAGATAAGGCCGGTAGCCTCTGGCTGTCTTCCAACCGGGGCCTCTGGTATCACAACCGGCGAACGGGCGAGCTGCTCCGCCTGGGCCAGGCTGACGGCTTGCCCAGCGAGAACTTCACCCCCGGCGCCGCCCTGCTGGCTTCCGACGGAAAAATATGGCTCGGAACGGACCGAGGCCTGGCCGTTTTCCATCCGGATTCCATCCCTAAACAGTTTCCCATCCCTCAGGCGCATATCGAAGCCGTATGGGTGAACAATGCTCCCTACGACCCCGGCTTTGCCGTCAGTGAAGCGGCCGCCTTCGCCCTCAATTACCGGCAGAACACTCTGGCCTTCGAACTGAAAACGGTGGGATACTACCAACCCAAAGCCAGCCAACTGAAATACCGCCTGCTCGGCTACGACGACAACTGGGCCAGCGTGCCCAACGGCGGCTTCGCCCGCTTCACCAAAATACCTCCCGGCCAGTACAGCCTGGAAGTTCTGCCGCTGAACGCCAACGGGCAAGCGGGCCCGAAGCACACCCTGGCCATCGGCATAAAGCCCCCCTTCTGGCAAACCCTCTGGTTCAAGATCAGCAGCGTGCTGGCCGTGCTCCTGCTGGTGGCGGGCATTGTGGGGGCTTTTTACCGCCGGAAACTGCGCAAGCAAAGGGAATTACTGGAACGCCAACAGGCGCTCAACGAGGAACGCAACCGCATCGCCAAAGAGCTGCACGACGATATGGGCAGCAGCCTGTCTTCCATCCTCTTCCTCAGCGAAGACCTGCTGCTGGAGGACGATAGCGGCCCAAAGCATGAAGTACAGCGCATCTCCAGCCTGGCTGAAAATTCCCTGGAAAACATGCGGGAGATCATCTGGGCCATGGATACTGATAAAAATACGCTGCCGGACCTCAGCAGCCACCTGCGGGCTTTCGCCACAGATTTCCTCACCGACAATAAGATCCGTTTCGAACTGGATTTTCCGGCCCTGCCTGCTGAAACATATACCCTGGGGGGCGAGCGGCGGCGCAATGTCTACCTCATCGCCAAAGAAGCGCTACACAATACCGTCAAACACGCCCAGGCGAAACAGGTGCGGGTGGCGCTGAAGCTTGACGGGCAACAGATCATACTCGAAATACAGGACGATGGCCGGGGCTTTGAGGTACAGGCGCAAGCCGCCTCCGGCCACGGATTGAACAATATGAAGGGCCGGGCAGCAGCCATTGGCGGGCAACTGGAGCTCCAATCCCGCCCGGGCGAAGGCACGCTGTTACGCCTAAGTGTGCCTCTATAACGATGGTTAGATAGCGTAGCCGGGAAGAATGGGCTAACTTTAGTGCTGGCCCAGAAACATTATTTTCACCAGGCTTTAATCGACAATTTTTCAATTGAGAGGCCGGCCACCGAATAAAGCCTACTATACGAATACCTATGATCCGAGTAAGCGTAGTAGAAGACCAGCTGGACGTGCTCAACAGCCTCGTCAAGCGCATCGATAGAACCGAGGGCATGGCCTGTGTGAGCCATTTTACTAATGCAGAGGACGCCCTGGCGCATTTGCCGCAGCAGCAGCCCGATCTGGTGCTAATGGACATCGGCCTGCCCAAAATGAACGGCGTGGAATGTATGATCCGGGTGAAGCTGCAGGCCCCGGAGGTCGACTTCCTGATGTTCACGGTTTTCGATAATGACGAATATGTGTTCGAGGCGCTGAAAGCCGGCGCCGTCGGTTATGTGCTGAAAAGCGAGCGGGCCACCGGGGCTTTGCGCGCCATCGAGGAATACGCACAGGGCGGCGCGCCGATGAGCCGGGACATTGCCCGGAAAGTCCTCAGCAGTTTTCACACCCATAATAAAAAAGCAGGGGAAGGTTTCGAGAACCTGACCCCGCAACAGCTGCTAATCCTGGAACAGCTTTCCCAGGGCTTGCTCAACAAGGAAATTGCCGATCGGCTGGGCATCTCGGAAGGTACGGTCAAGCAGCACAACTACGCCATCTACAAAAAGCTGCAGGTGAATAATCGCACGGAAGCGGTGCAAAAGTATTTGAGTTCGAAAGGGTGAATGAATGGTTCCATGGCTGAATGGTTGGACGAGGCTCCTCTTTCTGAGGTTGTGACGGAGACTGTTCATTCCCATTGCGCCCTTACTTAGCCGAGGATCAAGCCTTACCTCAGCCTATAACTAAAGTTCTATAGACCTGCCTTCCCCTTCCATCTACCTTTGTAAGGCAAAACAAAATCAAATATTTCACCACAAATCCCCTCCGGGCCAGGCGCCCGGAAGGGCTGAAACCTTCATGTATCAACCAAAAAAAGATCAACCATGAAAACATCGGGTAATTTCTTTTTCCTGCTGGCCATTTCCCTGTCTGCATTTACCATCTGGAGCTGCAACAATGATGACGACATCCGCCCCGAAGGCCAGGGCCAGATGAGCGCCATTGTCAGCGGAGAGGACTGGGAGGCCCAAACGGTGAGCGCCGGCCTTGTTCAGGGGCAGTTCGCCATTTCAGGCATAGCGGCCGATGGGTCCACCATTTCGCTGAGGCTGGATGGCTTTGGCCAGGGGGAGTACCCCTCCTATTCCGGAACGTCGAACGCCTGTGTATGGCAGCCTTCCGCTGGAGCCTTCGGTTTCGTCAGCAACGCACCCATGGGCCTGGGGCGGGTGCTAATCGAAGAAGTGAACGAGCAGGACACCCTTATTTCGGGCGCCTTCTTTTTCCTGGCCCAGGAGCCTGCTACCGGTGATACGGTAACCGTTGTCGATGGCGTATTCACGGATGTGAAATACCAGATTGGCGCCGCGCCGGTGGGCGATAATTTCCTGAAGGTAAAAATAGACGGCCAGCTTTGGGAGGCTGAAATGGTAGCGGGCTTCGCCGGCGGCGGCCAACTCAACATCAGCGGGACCAGCACGGATGCCTCCCGAACGGTCGCGCTTTTTATCCCTTCTGATATCACGCCCGGTGACTACGATCTGGACGACCCCTTTTCTTCGGATTACGCCGCCCAGTACAACCCCAATTCGCAAACAACGCTGATGGCCGATGGCGGCGCCCTGAAAATCACAACCCACGACAAAGTGAATAAGGTGATCGAAGGAACCTTCAGCTTCGAGGCCAGTGAGTTCATCGGCCCGGCCTCGGCGTCGCTGACGGGGGGGAGTTTTTATTTGAAATATTGAGGCAAGTCACAACTTGGCGTATGCAAGATGCTGTGGATGCGGTGGATAGCATCAAGCTAAACGCCACATAACACATACTTCATGTGACTACCTCATAATAATTAACCATTAAACCAATCGATCATGAAAAAATCAATTTTGCTGCTGGCTGCCATGTGCTGCGCCGCTTTGGCATCTGCCCAGATGGGCTTTGGCAAGATCAAAGATATCGAAGAGATGGAGGGCCGTAAGCTCATCGTCATGCTGGAAGCGCCGGCGAAAGATGCCGTCAACCCTTTCAAAAAGAAGGATATCCGGGAAGAAGCGCGGGCCGATTATGAAGCCTACGTCGAGGAATACAATGCCGCCCTCCGGGAGGTTGCTGGGAAGCACTGGAAAACCGGCAACAAAGGCATCGTATTCAAGACCCGCAAGCAGGTCGAGGAATTGCAGAAGCGGAAGGACCGCAAATACGCCGTTCTGTACTGCACCCACCGCCGGCCGAGCGGCTTCAGAAGCGGAGTGGCCCTTTACAACCGGCTGATCTGGGCCGGGAGCGGCGCCAACCAGGAACGCACGCATGCTTCTCTCTTCACAGAAATGCGCATTACCCTGATCGAAAAGTTCGGAAAAGACTCGCCGGTCTATCTGGCCTACCTGGCCAACATCATGCCCGAAAAATCAGACCTGGCCTACGGGATGAGTGTTATGAACAACTACTTCCAAATGAGAAAGGCCAACCCCAAGCTGAAGTTCAAAGATGTTGCAGAGGCCCTGGCCGCCAACAAACCCCGCCTCAAAGAAAAAACGCTGTTGCTGCGGGAAGACTGGATCGATGAGGCGTTTGACACCAGCCAGATCAGCAGCCTCTACCCTTATGCCTATAGCATTGTATCGGCTGATGCCTTCAATGAAGCAGTAGCCAATGCCGACGCCCGATATGCTTACGCCATGATCGTCCAGAAGGTATCCAACTCCAAGGGCCCAGGCAGTATTGCTTCTTCCCAAAGTGTCTTCTACCGCCACTATCTGGTGGACGCCGCCGACGGAACAGTGCTGGATATTATCGAATCCCCAGGTGGCAAAGGCGGCAAAGGTTTTTTGGGGATCTCTATTTCTTTCAGCAAAGATGCACCGGGGAAATACTTTGATGCCGGGATTGCGGAATATGCGGATTGAATACCGGGGCCATTGCAGAAAAACACTTTTCTCCCTGGATGAAAATCCCCAATAACCAATCGAAACAGTCCGAAAGCCACTGTAATTTTTTAAACCATCAAATTTTTGAAAGATGAAAAATCTGAAATCCAAAATATCTCTTTTTGCCAAGCTATCGTTCACCGCTTTTATTCTTTTTGCCATAAATACTGGACTGAATGCTCAGGAAAAACCTGAAATCAGGAAAGAGTCCAATAAACAATATGAACAAGGAGTTCCCATGGGTAGCATTCTTAAACATGCACAAGACGAGTTGCCCGCCGGCATGGAATATTGCCGATGCACCAGCAGCATTGTCCAAAACGGAAACTTTAGCGATGGCCCTGCAACGGGTGGTAATATTACCTCTCCGTCTTCAGTTCCCGGTTGGAACAAAGGAACCAACACACCGCAGTATCAGCCGGGAATGGGTTATATGACTCCAGGTTTTATTTATCTGTGGGGCAACCAGGTAGTATCGGAATCGGTCTGGCAAAAAGTCTATTTCGAAGAGGGAAAAAGGTACAAAGGCTGTTTTGCTTTCAAATACGTTTACAGCCACCCTGCAAACCCTTCCAAACACATAAGATTCAAATTATTGGCTTCCAAGTCCCAAACGCTGAATACCCCGCAATGCCCTGGCGAGACCTGCACGCTTATAACGACCAGTCAAACCATTGTGGAAAATGACGGCTGGCAGCTGCACTTTTTCGAGAACTGGATACCCGACGAAGATTACTACTTTCTATTCATAACGCCCGAAAACGACGAAACCATCAATGGGGCCGAGTACATTTCTCATGGGTTCATTGACGACCTGTGTATCGAGGAAGATCCTTACAAAACTTGTGAAGAGTTACTGGAATACGCCGACTTTAGCCTGGCAAGTTCCTCAATAGATGGTAATATTATAACCAGCCTGGTATTTGAACCGGATTATCCTGCCCCTTATGGTGTGTCCCACTGGTGGCAAATTTATGAAGCTCAAAATTGTGCGGAAAATGATTTCACCGTTCTCAATGAGTACAGCCAAGATACTCCTTTAAGAGAAGTTTCAGGCGATGCCACCTTTATTGTGGAAAGCCCCAATCCCAATTTTCCTGATAATGACATAATGGTAAACCAGTGCTATATCGTAAAACACGGGCTATATTACTGGGATGGCCACGGATGCAAATGGATAGAGAAAAGAGCCAAGCTTCGGGTATCCTTTTCGGTTAATCAAAGGAACGGCGCAGTACAATTCAGTTTGCAGAAAAGTAATAGGGATTAACGAGTAGATAAGCGTTCTACCGTAGTTCTTTGAAACAAGAACCCGGACGCCTTCCCGGAAGATGCTCGGCCCCTGCCCATTCGGGCCGGGGCCGATACTACGCCTGATCGGCGGAGCCCGCCTGCTGTGCCGCAGGCCGGCAGGGATACTAAGTTGATGCTATTGATGAGAGAAGCCGCCCATTAAAGTTCTTTTTGTTGTGAAGCCTCCTCATCCATAGTATCAACATCCTCAAAGCCCGTATGCGGGCTTTGAGGAGTATCCCAAAAAGTATCGCTGATTGGCGGCTGATTGGCGGCTCAAAATTCGGGATGACTCCTGTTTGCTGTTTATGTCCCCTACAGCCTCTGTCAGGGAACTTTTGGCGCCATCTCCACTATTATATTATCATTTAATACCTACCAATTGAACATGAAACTCCGTTAGAAAGAGCAATGAATTGTATATTGGCAGAGCAGATGATCTGACCGGTCGGTGATTTGGCCCCCAAACCTCATGATCAATCCAAAACATCCAATCCAAAGTAAAAACAACTTTATCCAAATGCAACTCCCCCATCTATTGACCCACGAAGCCGTAAAGCCCAGGCTGATCCGAACGTTTTTCTATCTGTTACTCTACCTGCTGGGGCTGAACATCCTGTTGCCCTTTGTGCCGGCAGAAATGTTGTATTATCAGGATTATGTTGGCGGTGATTCCCTAGCTAAGTCGCTGAACGCGATGAACGAACGCTCCACCTTCACCCACAATGTATCTATATTGGCCCTGGGCGTCTCGGCCTATTATCTGGCCAGCCTCATAGCGGCCCTGATCATTCCCATACTGTACCGGAACAAGGAGGGCAATGAAAGGAGTATCCGGCGTTGGGTCAAAGGGCTTACACTGGTAATCGCCCTGCTGCAGGCAGCCTCCTATTCTAAATCCATTTCAGCCAATTTTTTCGGTTTTCAAACCCCTGCATTTGCGCTCCTGTTAACCTGGCTTGTTCTGGTGGCCGGCGCGATGGCCTGTATGTGGATCGCCGATAAAATTTCCGAACAGGGCTTGATGGACGGCCGGATACTGCTGTTATGTATCGAATTATTCATCGGCTTTCCCAGCGCGCTGTTTACGGAACTCAGCAATAAGCTGCTGTCCGGCCAGTTGCTTCAACTGGGCATTGAAGTGGGCGCCTGGTTTGCAATCCTGGTGGGCATTGTGGCGCTCACCCAGGCGATCCGGTATATTCCTTTAAAACTAAAGGATCAGCGTGAGGAGATGGGCGAAAAAAGGGAAAACCTCACTTTGCGCGTGCATCTCAATATGGTGGATGAATTCCCGCTCGGGCTGGCCACCTACTTCAATTTTCTGGCAATATTGCCACTCATCGTTACTGGCCCGGACAACGCGCTTGCCAGAATGCTCCTTACCTTTTCCAATCCCGCATCGCTGCCGGCAATGGCCGTTGCGTTCTGCTTTATCTTTTTGGCTACCTATATTTTCGTAGCGGTGGTGCTGGCGCCCCGATACTATACAGAACTGCTGGAGGAGTGGGATGCTTCCATTCCGGGCGCCAAGGAGGAGGGCAGCTGGGATTTTTTCCGACAGTTGTTTAACCGCCTGGGCTTTCCCCTGGCAGTTTTTCTGGGCATCATCGGCATTTTGCCGGGGCTTTCCGTTTTTATTTTTAATGCGACCCCCGGTTTTAGCACCTATTTCGGAGGTTTCTCTCTCTTTCTGATCATCAGCCTGGTGACGGACTTTTTTAGCAAGGTGGAGCAAACTGCCCAGGGCGCCTCCTCCATTGTTGGCAGAAGCACGACGCCGGAATTGGGCCTGGCGTATGAACTGGAGATCGGTTATGAGAAGGCGGCTGGTGATTAATAATCAAACGAAGGGCCTGATTTAAATGCCCGGGATTGCCAGTCATCCATTTTTTTCGTATTTTTCTTCTTTTGCGGACAAGCTAATTAATCATGCAGACGCCCACACTTCCTGTTATTACGGATTTGTCGCAACTCGACCCCGAGGGCAGCTATACCTATGCTGATTACCTGATGTGGCAATTCCAGGAACGCGTGGAGCTTATCCGAGGAAAGTTGTTCCGCATGAGCCCGGCGCCGAATCTGGCTCACCAGCAGATATCTCGTGAAATAAGCAGAATATTATTTAACTTTTTTCATCATAAAACCTGCCAGGTTTTCGCCGCCCCCTTCGATGTACGACTACCGGTAAGTAGCAAAAAAGGACAGGACACCACGGTGGTCCAGCCCGACCTCTGCGTCATTTGCGACCCTGACAAGCTTGATGAGCGCGGGTGCGCCGGCGCACCCGACCTGATGGTGGAGATCCTCTCGCCCGGCAACAGCTCCAAGGAGATGGGGGAAATTCCGCGCCTATGAAGAAGCCGGAGTACGGGAATACTGGATCGTCAACCCCGCAGAAAAAGTGGTGCTTATCTATGTACTCAATGAGGAAGGGGTGTTCATTGGTACCTTGGCCTTCGTCACCATAGAAGGACCTCTGAAGTCTGCGATCTTTCCCGAACTGGTAGGTGATCTAAAAGAGGTTTTTGTATGAAAACAGTGGAGCTCCCAAAAAATATAACCCAATTCTCCGACCTCGACCCCGAGGGCAGCTATACCTATACCGATTACTTGCTGTGGCAATTCCAGGAGCGCGTGGAGCTCATCCGAGGAAAGTTGTTCCGCATGAGCCCGGCGCCAAGTGTATTGCATCAAAAGCTTGCCACCTTTTTTACGGCTAAGCTTTTCAACTTCTTTGAAAAAAAGAACTGTCAGGTCTTCGCCGCCCCCTTCGATGTGCGACTACCGGTAAGTAGCAAAAAAGGACAGGACACCACAGTAGTCCAGCCCGACCTCTGCGTCATTTGCGACCCTGACAAGCTCGATGAGCGCGGGTGCGCCGGCGCGCCCGACCTGATGGTGGAGATCCTCTCGCCCGGCAACAGCTCCAAGGAGATGGGGGAAAAATTCCGCGCCTATGAAGAGGCCGGGGTACGGGAATACTGGATCGTCAACCCCGCAGAAAAAGTGGTGCTTATCTACGTACTCAATGAGGCCGGCATTTTTATCGGATTAGCCCCCGTTACCGAGGAAGGCCCCTTGCGGTCCACCATTTTCCCCGAACTGGCTGTGGACCTGAAAGAAATTTTCGTATGACCAAATAGGCTATAAACTAAGAACGTGTTTAAATTTAGTTTTTCAGTTAATATGAGATGGATCTCAAAGCCGCGCGAGGCTCATTTTTCGGCGCATACCTGGAAGGTACGTGCCGAAAAATAGCCGAAGCCCGGCAAAGAGAGACACTCATATTAGCGAAAGGATTAATTTTAAACACGTTCTAAGTTGACTATCAAGGACAAGCAAAATAAAATAGCAGTGCGCAATTAAAAAAACCATGCACCCCAAAACCAACCCCCAGCTCGAACTCGCCTACGAGTACGTCTGCCACACCAACAAAAGCATCTTCCTGACCGGCAAGGCCGGCACTGGCAAAACCACCTTTTTACACCGGATAAAAGAGGAAGCCCCCAAGCGGCTGGCCGTGGTGGCGCCCACAGGCGTAGCGGCCATCAATGCCCGGGGCATGACCATCCACTCTTTTTTCCAATTGCCCTTCGGGCCTTACCTGCCGGGCAATGCGCGGGAAGTGGCCCGGCAACGCAGGTTTTCCGGCGAGAAGATCAAACTGATCCGAAACCTGGATCTGCTCATCATCGATGAGATCAGCATGGTGCGCGCCGACCTGCTGGACGGCATCGACGAGGTGCTGCGGCGTTACAAGCATCCCTACCAACCTTTCGGTGGTGTGCAATTGCTCATGATCGGCGACCTGCATCAGTTACCGCCAGTCGTGAAGGATGAGGAATGGGAACTGCTGCGCGCCCATTACGACACCCCCTATTTCTTTAGCAGCCAGGCCCTGAAACAGGCCAAACCAGCCACCATCGAACTGAAGCATATCTACCGGCAATCCGATAGCACCTTCATCAGCCTGTTGAATAAAGTACGCAACAACGAGATCGACACCGACGTCCTGGCCACCTTGAATAGCCGTTACCTCCCGGATAAAGACATAAAAGAAGAAGATGCCTACATCACCCTGACCACCCACAATGCCTCGGCGCATCAGATCAATGCCCAGAAGCTGGCCGCCATTCCCGGTGAGGCGCACCGATTCAAGGCTGAAGTGTCGGGGGATTTTCCAGCCCATGCCTACCCCGCCGACGAACTGCTGGAACTGAAAGCCGGTGCGCAGGTCATGTTCATCAAAAATGACCTGGGGCCGGAGAAGCGTTTTTACAATGGCAAGATCGGCAAAGTCACCCGTATCGATGAAGAAGAGGTGGTGGTTTTATGCCCGGGCGAAGCCGAGGAGATCGTTGTATCGGCCGTCGAGTGGATGAACGTGAAGTATACTTTGAACGAGCAGGCTAAAGAAGTACAAGAGGATATCGTAGGCACTTTCACCCAATATCCGCTCCGATTGGCCTGGGCCATCACTATCCACAAAAGCCAGGGCCTTACCTTTGAGCGCGTCCTGCTTGACGCGCAGGCTGCCTTTGCCCATGGACAGGTATATGTAGCGTTGAGCCGGTGCAAAAGCTTCGAGGGCCTCGTCCTGCGATCTAAAATTAACTACTCCAGCATCCGGACGGATACAACGGTCAAAAACTTTACCGAAGCGGCGGAGAAAAATGCACCCGATGAAGCTCAACTGGAAAAAGACAAAGCTGCTTTTCAGCAATCCCTCTTGCTCGAATTATTTAGCTTTAGCACCCTGAAACAATACCTCGAAGGCTTCAACCGAATACTGCTGGAGCACGAAGGCTCGCTTCACCCCGGCGCCGCCCAGCAATTCCAAACCCTCACCAGCCTGGTTCAGGATCAGGTTTTCCCGGTAGAAGAGGCCTTCCGACGGCAGCTGCTGCACTTGTCCAGCCAGGGCGGCCTGCCGGAAGAGAACGAAGCGCTGCAAAGCCGCGTCCAGAAAGCCAGTACCTGGTTTGCGGAAAAACTCGAGGTTGAATTGATGCCGGCAGCAAAAAATATCCAGATCATCACGGATAACAGGAAGGTCCGAAAAGTGGCCATGGAAACGCTGGAAAACCTGCAAAAAGAACTTTTCGCCAAACAGGCCTGCTTCACCGCCAGCCAGAAAGGGTTCGCTACGCAGCACTACCTGAACACCCGGATGAATGCCGAACTGGACTTCCAGAAGGCGCAGCGCACGGCGGCCCCCACCATACGGCCGGAGGCTACTCCTCAAAATACGCCCCAGCCCGAGCTGTACGCCCAACTGGAAGCCTGGCGCAAGGCTGCAGCCGAAGACAAAGGTGTAGCCCCATATATGATTCTGCCCGCTCAGTCGTTACTCGGCCTGGTGCAGGTTCTACCCCAGAACACCGCCCAGTTGAAAAAGGTACACGGCATTGGCAAAAGGCGCATCAATCAGCATGGTGCGGAACTCCTGGCGATTATTGAGCATTATTGCCGTGCGCATCAGATCCAACCTGCCTCCAATCCTGTCCTGGAGGAAGCAGTTGCCGTCCCAAAAGCTCCGAAACCGGACACGAAGGCGGTGAGTTTACAACTATTCCAATCCGGTAAAAGCATTGAAGAGATCGCCGCGGAACGCGGGCTGGTGCGCACGACGATCGAGGGGCACCTGGCGCATTTCATCGGCCTGGGGCAATTGAGTGTTTTTGATCTGATCGCGGAGGAGGAGGTCCAAAAGATAGCGGCCTACCTTACCGCTAATCCTGATGGCCCGCTTTCGGAAGCGCGGGCTTATTTCGAGGAGGCTTACTCCTACGGGCAGATCAAAATGGTGGTGGAGTATTTGCGGAGCCTTAGCCGTTGAGAAAAGGAACGCCCTCCTTTCCAGCAATAAGCACAGCAATCACTGCTTTGTCATCCCCTTCATCAACAGCCTACACATCTGCTCCTCCAAATCCTCCGCAGTGATCTTTTTCCCTGGTTTATACCAATCGTACAACCAGCGCACGGAAGAAAAAAGGGTGTGCAACGCGATGGCCGGTTCTACGGAATGAAATTCCCCTGCCCGGATCCCTGCTTCGATGATAGCCTGAAAGCGCCCCTCGTAGTTTTTTCGCAGGGCCTTGAACGCACTGAGGTCCGGCTCACTGAGATGTCGCCACTCATCGTTGAAGGCCGTCACAGAGGTGAAGTCTTCGGTGGCGGTGCGAATATGCAGGTGCAGCAAGGCCATCACTTTTTGTGTAGCGCTGGCGTCCATTTGCTCCACTTCCTCCATGGTGGCCAGGAATCGGTAGGCATTCTCAAAGCAAATATCCTTGAGTATCTCCTCTTTGGAACTGATATGGTTGTAGAGGCTGGAAGCCCGCAGATGAACGGCGTCCGCCAGGTCGCGCATGGAAGTGGCGGAATAGCCTTTGTCGCGAAACAGCCGGGCAGCGGCTTCCCGGATGAGTTGTTTTTTCGGTTTGTCTTTTTCAGTTGTGGCCATGGTTTTAGGGATTCTTTTTTTCAAACCCGTGGGGACATTTTTTCAGGCTTTGGCGATATGCCCGCGGGTTTGCCTGACAATCACACATCGAAATCCAGGCTGACCTTATCCGTTTTCGGGTGCCCCTGGCAGGCGAGGATGTACCCTGCCGCCACCTCATCCGGTTCGAGGGCGTAGTTGACATCCATCTCTACTTCACCTTCTATTAGTTTGGCGCGACAGGTACAGCAGACGCCGCCTTTGCAGGCGAAGGGCAGTCCGGCGCCGGCTTTGAGCGCGGCGTCAAGGATGGTGTCCCCATTGGAAGCCAGTGGAAATTCAAAGGTATTGTCATCGAGTTTGATAGTGATGCGGGATTCCACCGCCGGGCCTTTGTCTTCCTTGCGCACCGCGGGCCGCTTTGCCATGATCCGGCTGGTCGTAAAAAGTTCGAAATGTATCCGTTTAGGGTCGATGCCTTCAGCGATCAGCGTATTGCGGATACTATCCGTCATGTCCTGAGGGCCGCAGAGGAAGAACTCGTCTACTTCGAGCGGATCGATGAGTTTATCGCAGAACGCCCGGCATTTCTCGGCATCGATTCGGCCGGAGAAGAGGCTACTGCCCTGCTTTTCCCGGCTCAGGATATGATGCACGCTGAGGCGGCCCATGTGCGTATTTTTAAGCCCTTCGATCTCTTCGCGAAAGATAATGGAATCGGCCCGGCGGTTGCCGTAGAAGAGCGTAAACTCACTCCTGGGTTCCTGTTCCAGCACGGCTTTCATGATGGAAAGAATAGGCGTGATCCCACTGCCGGCGGCAAAAGCCACATAATGTTTTTCATTATCGGGCCGGAGCTCGGTATAAAAACGCCCCATCGGAGTCATTACCTCAAGCGTATCTCCCACTTTCAGTTGTTCGTTGGCGAAGGTGGAAAAGCTGCCGCCTTCCACTTTTTTGATAGCGACCCGCATGCTTTCATTCAGCGGGCTGGCACAGATGGAATAGGAACGGCGCACTTCTGCTCCTCCGATCTCGGTTTTGAGAGTGAGGTGTTGCCCTTGTATGAAGCGATATTCTTCCGACAAAGCGTCCGGCACCTCGAAAGCCAATGTGACACAGTCCGCAGTTTCCCGACGAATTTCCTTGATCCTGAGCGTATTGAATTTCGGCATAGCCGTGGGGATTGTTTGTTTAGTTATTCCGCCAACGAATGAACGTTCGTTTGCAAATATACGAAAAGACGGCATTAAGGGAGAAGGGGGAGGATGAAAAGGTTACTAGTTGCAGATCGAAAGGAGGGAGGAGCTTGAGAAAGACAAAAAGTGTACCCCAATGACACATGGAATACACTTTTTGGTGCGCAAAGCCTGAACGAAGCCTGATACTTAGGCGAGATGGCCGACGTGGCGCATCAGTTTGCCCTTCAGGTTGGAGGCTTTGTTCTTATGCCAGGTGCCGCGCTTGGCGAGGCGGTCGATCATGCTCAGTACTTTGGGCAGGAACTGCTCGGCGGCGGCCTTATCGGTCATTTCGCGTAAGTGCTTGATAGAAGTCCGTGTCGTCTTCTTGTAGAAACGGTTGCGAAGGCGGCGGATAGCGTCTTGGCCGATGCGTTTCTTTGCTGATTTATGGTGTGCCATCTATTAAAAGAATTTTTCTTTTTGACTGATTTTCCAAACGAGGTGCAAAGTTAAAGCTTCTTTTTGTAAAAGACAAAAGCGGAAACCATTTTTTGAGAATTCCTTGATGTGCAGGCCCGGCCTCCACTTTTGTTCGCCCGGGCTGCAGGCCGCTGCGCAAAAAAGCTGCCTGGGCCAAGCAGCATTTCGCAAGGGAAATGGTATCTTTCTCGGCGAAGCAAAACAAAACTGACCTGCACTATGAGAAGTACATTTACACTAGCCGTTTTTATTTCCCTGCTCGCCACCACCGCTGACGCCCAAGTCTGGCTGGAACTGGGACTCAAGGGCATGATGGGCTTCACGGGCTTTTACAATAAAAACATCGTGGATGACAGCCGGCACGACAGTCAGCTAGGCCTGGCCACTTCAGTAGGCGGGGTAGCCGCCATCAATATCGGTGAATACCACGGCCTGAACATCGAGGCGCTGGGCGCCACACACCATCAATCTTTCACCTTCCGGGACAATGACGGCAACAATAACGCCATCAATATGGAATGGAAGAGCACGGATGTCTATTTGCTCTACCGCTGGTACCGCGACAACGGCGCCTTCCTTGAAATCGGGCCCAAGGTGACCTACATTCGAGAAGCACAGCAATCTTATGGCACCGACTGGGCCAAAGTGACGGACGAATATGCCGACAAGTATTATTCCCTGGCCTTTGGTGTCGGTGGTTTTGTCTCCACCTCTGAAGTCCTTACCGTCAAAACCGGCCTGCGCGCCGAATATGCCCTGACGGACCTGATCTCCGAAAAAGGACAGGCCGATGGATATCCTTCTCCCTACGCCGGTTTTGAAAATTACACCGAGACGCGCCCTTTCCGGGTAGGCCTTTATATGGAAGTGACTTTTGGAGTGGGCGGAATTGCCCAGTCTATGTGCGGCCGGCGAGGTTTTATTTTTGGCACGCGGTATAAGTGATCAGTCTGGCCATATGCTAGTATATCTGTACCTCTGAATACTACGGATAGCTTCAGCATCCAAAGTATCTACCGCCCGCAGGGTGGATACTGCCTGTTCAAGTTTCCACTGAAAAAGCCATTTCTCAAGAACCCCATTCTTCACTCCGTTGTTTCATAGGAAACCCTTGAAAGCGGGATAGTCCAGGCCATTTATTCCCGGTTTTACTTGCTTTTATGGGAAAGCACCTTTTAATTGGGGGCTAATTTTGCAGCAGGGAAACATTTATGTGGCCCAAAAGTAAAACATAGCCAAGTACCTATATATTTTTGCCGATCAATTAAGCAATGAAGCAGATGAGTGATTTTTCTTTTATAGCAAATGCACATCCGGCCTACATCGAGTCGATGTACCAGCAATACCAACAAAACCCCGACCTGGTGGAAGAGAGTTGGCGGACGTTTTTCCGGGGGTTCGATTTTGCACACAGTACCAACGGGCATAGCGGAAATGGCGCTGTAACAGCTATTCCGGCCGATGTACTGGAAAAAGAAGCCAAAGTGCACGCCCTGATCAAGGCTTACCGCAACCGGGGCCACCTGCTGTCGACCACCAACCCCATCCGCACGCGCCGCGACCGCCACCCCAACCTCAAGCTGGAGGATTTCGGACTGTCGGAAAAAGACATGGATCTTGAATTTTACGCCGGTTCTGAAATAGGGATCGGGAAAGCAACGCTACGCCAGATCATCGCCCGGATGCAAAAAATATATTGCGGTAATCTCGGTATAGAATACCATCATATTCAGGACCGTGAAAAGCGCCGGTGGATCCGGAGCAAGATCGAGGCTTCCGACCCGGACAAGGGCTATGGCATCAGCCAGGATAAAAAGCGCCGCATGCTGGATAAACTAAACGGCGCAGTGATTTTTGAAAAATTCCTGCACACCAAATACGTTGGACAGAAACGCTTTTCACTGGAAGGCGGCGAAACAACGATCGTGGCCCTCGATGGCATCATCAACCAGGGCGCGGAAGATAAAGTAGAAGAAGTGCTGATCGGCATGGCCCACCGTGGCCGGCTTAATGTGCTGGCCAATATCATGGGCAAAACCTACGGCCAGATCTTTAATGAGTTTGAAGGCACCGCTATTCCGGACCTGAGTTTTGGTGACGGCGATGTGAAGTACCATCTTGGCTTTTCTTCCCAGGTGGAAACGCCTTCGGGAAAAACGGTACACCTCAAACTGGTGCCGAACCCTTCCCACCTCGAATCGGTCAACCCGGTGGTAGAAGGCTTTGCCCGCGCCAAGGCCGATATTTTGTACGATAGTGATTACGACCGCATCCTGCCCATTCTCATCCATGGCGACGCTTCCCTTGCCGGGCAGGGCATTGCCTATGAAACGGTGCAGATGAGCCAGCTGGAAGGCTACTATACCGGCGGCACCATTCACTTCGTCATTAACAACCAGATCGGTTTCACCACCGACTTTGATGACGCCCGTTCCTCTACTTACTGCACTGGCGTGGCCAATGTGGTGCAGGCGCCGGTCTTTCACGTCAATGGTGATGACCCGGAAGCGGTGCTCTACGCAGTGGAATTTGCGGTGGAATACCGTCAGAAGTTCAACAATGATGTCTTCATCGATATGGTTTGTTACCGCCGGCATGGCCACAACGAGGGCGATGACCCACAGTTCACCCAGCCGCAGATGTACAAGATCATCAAGAACCACCCCAACCCACGGGAGATTTACATCCAAAAGCTGGTTGAGCGAGGGGAACTGGATAAAAAGCTGGCGGAGGAAATGGAGGAATCCTTCTGGAACAACCTCCAGGAGCGCCTTGACGATGTCCGCGAGCATCCACTACCCTATGAATATCAGGAGCCGGAACAGGCCTGGCGCGCGTTAAAAAAGACCAAAGACCCGAAGGACTTTGAGTTCTCACCCGAAACCGGTATTTCCCGGGAGCGCCTCGACAAGCTGATCAGCCATTTGATGACCCTGCCCAAGGGGTTCACCCCTCTGAACAAGGTCAACCGCCTGCTGAAGGGCAAACACGCTTTGCTTGAAGAGAACAAGCTCGACTGGGCAATGGGGGAACTGCTGGCTTATGGCAGTATCCTGCAAGAAGGGCAGGATGTACGCATGAGCGGCCAGGATGTGCGCCGCGGCACCTTCTCGCACCGGCACGCGGTACTTCGCGATGCGAAGACCTTCGAACCCTACAACCGTTTGGACAACATACAGGAAGGCCAGGGCAAATTCCGGATCTTCAACTCACTGCTGTCTGAATTCGGGGTGTTGGGTTTCGAATACGGGTATTCTCTGGCTTCGCCCAATACTCTGGTAATCTGGGAAGCACAGTTTGGAGACTTTTACAACGGAGCGCAGACGATCGTCGACCAATACATTGCCGCCGCCGAGAGTAAATGGCAGCGCATGAGCGGCCTGGTGTTATTACTGCCTCACGGCTACGAAGGGCAGGGGCCCGAGCACTCTAGTGCACGCCCCGAGCGGTTTTTGCACGCCTGCGCCGACTTCAATATGACGGTGGCCAATGTAACAACACCGGCCAACTTTTTCCATCTGATGCGCCGACAACTGGAGCGGCCTTTCCGAAAACCGCTGATCGTCATGTCGCCCAAATCGTTGCTGCGCCATCCGGAGTGTGTCTCCCCCAAAGAGGATTTTGAAGCAGGCTCCCGTTTCCAGGAGGTCTACGACGATCCTCTGGTAGGGCCTCGCAGCGGCAAGAAGGTGAATCGCCTTCTGCTTTGCAGCGGCAAAGTTTACTATGACCTGTTGGAGAAAAAACGCAATGAAAAACGCGAGGATATTGCCATTGTCCGTTTGGAACAGCTTTACCCCCTGCCGGCTACGCAACTGAAGGAGGTTTTCAGCCGCTACCCCAATGCGGAGCCGGTCTGGGTTCAGGAAGAGCCCTCCAACATGGGCGCCTGGCAGTATATGAACAATATTTTCCTGAATGAAGATATTGGGTTGGATGTAAAACTGAGCTACGTTGCCCGCAAATCGGGCGCTTCACCGGCCACCGGGTTCAAAAAGGTGCACGATGAACAACAGGCGAATATTGTGGACCGCGCCTTTGGAGGCTAAGCTAATATCCTAAGCCTGAAGCCTGAAGCTTGGTTAACGCCCAAGTTGGATGCTCCTCTCGCCTTTACGGGCGGGATGCCCTTCGGGTAGTAGGTGGTTCTATGGATACCAGCCTAGGAATACTTTTGATCCTTTGCCTCTATCAATAGCATCATCCGCCCGAAGGGCCTCAGTATCTTTTTTGGCCTGGACAGGCCAAAAAGAAGTATCAATAGCATCGCTCCGCTCAGCAGGTGCGACGCCCCCCTGAGATATTAATGGTGGTGCCCGCCCGCGCCATGTACATGGCCGTGCTCAATTTCGGATTCAGTGGCATCCCTTACCTCCTCGATACTAACCGTAAAGAACAGGTCGGCGCCCGCCATGGGGTGGTTAAAATCCATAACGACCTCTTCCTCCTTTATTTCCATTATGGTACCCAGCAACTGATTGCCGTCGGGGTCACGCATGGGGATTACTTTACCTTCCTGGAGAAGGGTTTCGTCCAGTTTCCCATCGACAACAAAAGTGTCCTTCGGGATGGCGACCACGGCATCCGGATCGTATTCTCCGTAAGCTTCTTCGCTGTTGATGCCAAAGGAAAAGGCGTCACCTGCCTTTTTGCCTGACAACTGGCTTTCAAATTCGGGGATCATCTGCCCTACGCCGTAAAGGAATACCAGTGGGTCGCTGCCGAAGGTTTCTTCAACCAGTTCACCCGTAGCATCTCCTTCCTGGAGTTTGTAGTGCAGGGTAACTACTTTGTTATTACTTATAGTCATGAGGATTGGTTTACGACCCCCGATTGAAATCGGGAGTAAGGTTGTGTAGAGCCCTCAATTGGGATCGAGGGTTAAAGGGCGCAATTGCCTGTTGTAATGACTTGCCAATAGCGTGGCAAGCGGGCGGAAAGGTAGGCAAATATATTGGGGCGTAGAAATTTCACAGCTACATTTATTTGGTGATACTTCACCGGCGTTGATGTGCGCTCCGAAGGCAGGTTAGCAACGCGCTGACGGCCTAAAAAAATTGGCATACAAGGCATTAGATGTGCAGATATACCGCTCCGCCTACACCGTACTAACCCATTCCGGCGCCCGGGGCAGCGGGAGGTGCCCCCAACAGCACACCGTTTTGGGCTCCTGGGGGCTGAGCCGATAGCCCACTGTTTCGTTATGGAAGTTGATCTCCAGGCATTGGGGGCAGTAGAGGCAGTCCTGCCAGAGTAGCGCGTAACTTTTCCCTTCGCGGAAGCCGGAACGCCAACGCCGTTTGTTCAAGGGGCAATCGGGTACCAGGTAGCCGTGGTAGCCTTTGAAATAGCGGTGGCGCACCGGGCGGGCAGCCGCTTCCTTGCGCAGGCGGTATTCGATCCCTTGTTTTTTGGGATGGAAGAGCCATCGCTTGTGGGCCAGCCCATGAATAAGCCCATCGCTGAATGATGTAAACCCACGGCTGAAGTCATGAAGTAAATCGCGGGCCAGGGGCAAGATGTCTATCTCCAGAGCAGGCCAGCCCAGTTGTTGCAGGCGCCTGCGTTTTTTCTCAGGGGCAGGATGAGTGGCCGCGATTTCCAGGAGCAGGCGTTTAGGCCCCGCTTCCAGCACAAGGTCGGGCACTATACCATCCAGATATTGCTCCACCCGAACTTTATCGAACCGAATGAGCTGTGCACGAAACAACGGCTGCTGCTGGCGATGCAGGAATACCGGCGGCAGAGTAATACGGCGGGCCTGCTCCAGTATTTCTTTGGCTTTGAGATGGAGGGCGGTCTCCAGGCCGTAGGCACAACTGCTACCCCGGTGGTGCGCAAAATGATGGGCATGGCGGGCGCCTTTTTTCGCGACCAATGGCTCCTGGCAAGCCGGACAGATGCAGCCGCAAGCCAGGCCTCGGGCGGCTTCTTCTATACTGAGTAAACGGCCGTCGCGCAGGCCGAAAGGGAGATGGAGAGGCATGGGATTGAATGGTTGATGGTTGACCGTCTCTAAAGAGCCGGTTAAAAATGGTTGAATGGAAGATACGGGGAGTTTAGAATACATGCAACAAAAAATGGCAAATAATTTGTTTCAATACAGCTTTTGGGAAAAAACGCTATCTTTAGATAGGGCTACAGTTGTATTATCATATAACTGGCTTAGAAGCTTCTTAAAGAGGCCTCTCTCCAGCCCAACAATAATACCGGCCTTCCTTACACTTGTTGAGTTTGCCGGGTAAAAGCCATTCAGCCATAAAAACCATTACGTATATGCCCCTACCCCACTCTACCCGTCGCGAGTTTATCCAAACCCTGTCTCTGGGCGCCGGCGCCCTGTTGCTGCCCAACATCCTGTGCCGGCCGAAGAAAGCACGCCTGGGCGTTGCGCTCGTCGGCCTGGGGTATTACAGCACCGACCTGCTGGCCCCTGCGTTGCAGCTCACTCAGCACTGTTACCTGGCCGGCATCGTCACCGGCACGCCGGACAAGATCCCACGTTGGCAAAGGGAATATGGCATTCCGGACCGTAACGTTTACAATTATCAGAACTTCGACGAGATTGCCAACAATCCGGATATCGACATTGTATACGTAGTGCTGCCCAGCTCGATGCATTCCGAATACTGCGTGCGCGCCGCCAATGCCGGCAAGCAGGTTTTCTGCGAAAAGCCCATGGCAAAAACGGTGGCCGAATGCGAAGCCGCCATCCGGGCCTGCCGTGAAAACAAAGTATCTCTGGCCATCGGTTATCGTATGCAACACGAGCCCAACACCCAGGAGATCATTCGCATCGGGAGGGAAAAGGTATTTGGCGCCCCAAAACTGGTGAAAGCCTCTGCCGGCTACTACGACGGCCGCGCTGATCATTGGAAACAGAAAAAGGCGATGGGCGGCGGCGCCATGTACGACATGGGCGTCTACACCCTGCAGGCCGCCCGCTACTGCACGGGCGAAGAGCCCATTGCCGTGACGGCGCGGCACAGTACTACCCGGCCAGATATCTATACCGAAGTGGATGAAACGACACACTTTGAGCTGGAATTCCCCAGCGGCGCCCGTGCCGAGTGCGCCACCAGCTTCGGGCAGAGCATGAATAGCCTGCACGTCACCTACGAGAATGGCTGGGTGCAATTACAACCTTTTCAGGCATATAATGGTATCCGCGGCGAAGCCAGCGATGGCCGCCGCTTCGACGCCCGAATTCCTAACCAGCAGGCCAAACAGATGGATGATGACGCCCTGGCCATATTGGAAGGGCGGCCTATGCTGGCGCCAGGAGAAGAGGGGTTGAGGGATATCAGAGTGATAGAGGCGGTATATGAGGCCGCGGCCAAGGGGGAGCGGGTGGTTCTTGATTGATGCTGTATGCTGTAGATACTGTAGATACTGTAGATACTGTAGATACGGCTGATGCTGTTGATACTGTAGATACTATGGATGCTCGAATGGCCACAGAGGCCTATAGCATCGATAGTATCAGGACTGTAAAGCTTAGAGACAGTATCCTCAAAAAAGCCGTATCTTGCAGCTTCACAAAAACAAAATTATGAGATCAACAATCTTCTTTGCATTGCTGCTGGCATGCAGCGCTACGGCGATTTCCGCCCAGAAAACCTTTTACGGTACAGTGGAATACGCCTACGAGATGCAAGGCGAAGGCGCCGAGATGATGGCAGCCTTCCTTCCGGAAAAAATGGTGATCAAATACGGTGACAAAAGCATGATGACGACCATGGAAGGCGGCATGATGGGCGAAATGATGGGCCGTATTATCGTCAATGGCCAAACCGGCGAATCCTTTGTGGTTAAGGAAAGCGAACAGGCCGTGTATCTGATGAAAGAGGCGGATATAGAAAATGCGGCGGAGGATATGGATGCCTCCAAACCGGTAAAAGAAGAAGGGACGATGGAAATCCTGGGCTACTCCTGTCAGAAATATAAACTGCCTATAATGCAGGATGGCCAGGAAACCATGCAGTACATCTGGATCACGGAGGCGCTGAAGGCTCCTCAAATTGATGCGCCCGGTATGAATCAGCTCAACAACGGCCCGCTGTCCAGCACCAATCTACCCGGCTTCCCCCTGCGCGTGGAGGTGGCCATCCCGCAAACGGGTATGATGCTGACCATGATGGCTACCAAACTGGACGATACTAAAGTGGATGCTACGGAGTTCGAGCGGCCTAAAGACTATGAAGTGAAAGACTTCTCCGAGATGATGGGAGGAAAGTGAATCCGGATTTTTGATGCCCGGTTAACCGGGCTACCGACTTAGCACCCAGCTTGGATGCTCATCCCGCCCATATGGCCGCGATTGATACCAGGCCCTACGGGCAGTTGATACAGGAGATGCTAAGGATGGATAACTGAAGGCTTGCGCTCCATCTTTAGCATCTCCAACTAATACCTTTCATCTTTCACAAACGGCAGCCGTTCCATCTTCATCACCTCGATACTCGGAAAGCCAAACTCTTCCACCACCTTGCCTTCGATCTTGTAAATGCCTTTGCCCCGAAAAGGAAAGTGTTTGAGGAAAGCCGGGAAGTGGGTGGTGTCGAAAAAATGGCCGTCCCGCCCGAGCCAGGTACCGAAGGCCATGAGTTGGCCGTTGCTGGCGCGTACATCCTTTTTGCAGACGTAGTAGCCCAGAATCTTGACGCCACGCCCCACCAGCTCGCCCAGGCGGGCAGCCTGGGAAATGCAGTCGTGGCAATGCTGCTGCTCCAGTAATTCGAAAGGGGAACAGAGGGGGAAACCAAGCAATTCGATCTCGTCGAAGGATTGGCTTTGGGAAGTGGGAAGTCGGAAGTCGGAAGTCGGAAGGAAGCTTCGATCATTCCCACTTCCGACTTCCCACTTCCCACTTCCGACTTCCCACTTCCCACTTGCCTCCGTGTCTTCAAATAGCGACAACGAGCCATCCCAGCGCTCTTTGGGATTGAACACGGCATTTTTCTCCCACATCAGTTCGTATTTACTCTTTCCCGTAAAGCGGAATGCCCCGATGCGGATGAGGATCTCCAATTGCTCGGTCGTGATGGGCAGGCGGTTGACGAAATCCTCAAGGCTTCGAAAAGGCCCGCCTTGCGCACGTTGTGACACGATGCGGTGCGCCACCTGCCGCTCCATGCCATGCAGGTGTACGAAGCCAATGTAAAGATCCTTCCCCTTGATCGTTGTGAGATACTGACTGTTGTTGACGCAGGGTGCGTGGATGATGCCGCCGGCCATCCGCGCCTCATGGAAATAGTATTCTGTCTGGTAAAAGCCACCAAAGTTGTTGATGACGGCTACCATAAACTCCAGGGGAAAGTAAGCCTTGAGGTAAAGGCTCTGGAAACTCTCCACCGCAAAGCTGGCCGAATGGGCCTTGCAGAAGGAATAACCCGAGAAGCTCTCGATCTGCCGCCACACTTCCTGCGCCAGCGCATCGGAGTAGCCGCGCGCCCGGCAGTTGTCAAAGTATTGCCGACGCAGGCGTTCGAAGGTATCGTCCTTGAATTTCTTACCCGACATGATGCGCCGCAGTATATCGCTCTCTCCCAGCCCCAGGCCGGCGAAGTGGTGCACGATCTTCATCACATCCTCCTGATAGACCATCACACCGAAGGTCTCGCCCAGCTGCTCCTCAAAAACCGGATGCAGGTACCGGAAGTTGTGAGGATGGTGAAAACGCCGGATGTACGCTTTCATCATACCCGATTTGGCCACCCCCGGCCGGATGATGGAACTGGCGGCCACCAGATGTAGGTAGTTATCACATTGCAGCTTCTTGAGCAGCCCCCGCATGGCCGGCGACTCGATGTAAAAACAGCCCATACAGTTGCCGGAGCGCAACTGTGCCTTCACCTTTTCATCTTGCTTGATGCGCCCGATATCATGCACATCTACCGCCTGGCCCTGGTTCTGTTTAATCAATTCCACCGCATCCTTGATGTGCCCCAGGCCGCGCTGGCTGAGCACGTCATACTTATGGAACCCCAGTTCCTCGGCGTGGTGCATGTCGAAATGAGTGACGGGGAAGCCCTTGGGCATCATCTGCAGGGCCGTATGGTAGTTGATCGGCTTTTCGGAGATGAGCACTCCGCCGGCATGGATCGACAAATGGTTGGGGAAACCTTCCAGCTTGCGCCCGTAGTGCAGAATGGTTTTCGCCAGCTCATGGTGTTCCTCCGGTTGGAAAGGGTTCGCGACGATCTTGTCGACCTCGTCCTTGGGCAGGCCATACACCTTACCCAATTCCCGCACAATAGCCCGCCCCTGAAAAGTACTGTAGGTGGCCAACAGCGCCGTATGCTCCCGGCCATAGCGCTTAAAGATGTAATCCGTTACATCATCACGCTCATCCCAGGAGAAATCGATGTCGAAATCGGGTGGTGAACTGCGAAAGGGGTTGATGAAACGCTCAAAGTACAAGCCTAGCTCCAAGGGGTCCACATCAGTGATATACAGGCAATAGGCTACAATGGAATTGGCGCCGCTGCCCCGCCCCACGTGGTGATAGCCGGCAGCATGGGCGTAGCGCACAATGTCCCAGGTAATGAGAAAATAGGAACAGAAGTCCTGATCCCGGATGGCGATCAGCTCGCGTTTCACCCGTTCCAGCGCCTGCTTGTCCTGCGGGCTGTATCGCCGTTCACAGCCGTTGAGCGCCAGCTTTTCCAGCAGCCTGAAGTCCCCTTCCTTGCTGCCGGTGAAAGTTTGGCGGTTGAGGTGCAGGCCGGGCTCGAATCGGAAGTAGCAGCTATCCAGAATGCGCCGGGTATTGTGGAGTATCTGAGGGTAGTGCTGGTAATAGGACCGCAGGGTATCGGGCGGTATCAGGCGCTCGGTGGGCTTGGCCACATTTTTGGGCGACAGCCTGG
The DNA here is from genome assembly GCA_020636215.1 of Lewinellaceae bacterium. Lineage (GTDB taxonomy): Bacteria > Bacteroidota > Bacteroidia > Chitinophagales > Saprospiraceae > JACJYE01. Next base: position 175,227 of record JACJYG010000007.1, on the reverse strand, counting down.
TGATGATGGTATTAAGGCCGATAGCGCGCAGCAGGCGATGCAGTTCGTAGCCTTCCTCATCGACAAATGTGGCAGGGCTGAGCACGACGAGCTTGTGCTGAAACTGTAACAGCTCATGAGCAAAAAGGCGCGCTACATGTTCGGGGCGGATGCCCAGCAATTCGTTCTCCCGAAACTCCCGGATGGGCTTCCACAGGCGGGGATAGATAATCCAGGTATTGACCATAGGAGGCGGGACTTCAGGCAGAGGCTTACCCGCCAGCGAACAATCGGTCAGCAATTTATTTAACTCGTAAAAGCCCTCGGCATTTTTCGCCAACCCGATATAGAGGCAGCGATCCTCCTCTCTGAACTCAACACCCACCACCGGCCGGATGCCCTCCTGCTCACACAGGCGCATAAATTCACCGGCACAGCTCGTATTGTTAATGTCCGTCAATGCCAGCGCATCTATCCCCCAACGCTTCGCCCGTTGGACGAGTGCTTCCGGCGAGAGCGTTCCGTAACGCAGGCTGTAGTAGGTGTGGCAGTTGAGGTGCATGGCCGGTGGGTCTGGTAGGCCTGGTAGGCCTGGTACGTCTGGTGGGTCTGGTACGTCTGGTAGGTCTGGTAGGTCTGGTACGTCTGGTCGTCTCGTGTGTCTGGTGTGCTTGCCCGGCTCGCAGAGATTTATCCGGCTGGCCAGACGGACGGGTCTGGTGCGTCTGGTCGTCTCGTGTGTCTGGTAGGCCTGGTACGTCTCATATGTCTGATACGTCGAGGCAGTTTTCAAATAACTGTGTCAAATCCTCCACCATGATCAGGGAAGCCTTGATTTTACTGGGGCTTCAGGGAACTCGAACTTTACCCGGCCCTCAAGGACGGGACTTGAAAACACGAACTCCTGAACACTCCCTACGTCGAACGTCGGCGCCCCATCTCCAAGTTCTACCCTATACTCTCTGCTCCATGCCCTATGCCCTATGCTCAAGATCGTCTACAGCATTGCTGCCCGCACCACTGCGTTTTTTCCAAAGCGGTTCCGTATCCGGTCCAGCGCCTGGGCCAGTTCATTTTCCGCTTCCGAGGCCTCGAACAAACTTAGTTGCGGCCGGCCCTGCACCAGGCCACTGCATTGCACCCCTACCAACCGGACCAATTGGCGGCGCTCGTAGAGGCGCTCGAATAACTCGTGCGCGTGTTGCAGCAGTAGCTGATCACTGGCGGTATAAGGGATGTGGCGCTGTTTAGTGTAGGTATTAAAATCGGTATAGCGAAGCTTGATGGCAATACAGGAAGTAAGCTTTTGGGACTGCCGCAGCTCGTAGGCCAACTTCACCACCATTCCGGTAAGCTGATCATGCAGGAACTGCATATCGATAGTATCCTTCTGAAAGGTGCGCTCGGTAGAAAGAGACTGTTTGTCGGCATAGGGCTCTACGGGGCTGTCGTCAATAGCGTTGGCCTTTTTCCAAAGGTGGAGTCCGGGCTGGCCGAACTCCCGCTGCAACAACAGGGGAGGTATCTGGCTGAGCACCTGCACCGTGCGCACACCCATCAGGCTCAGCTTGCGGTATGTAGCCGGCCCCACCGACGGCAGTTGCCGCACGGATAAAGGCGCCAGGAAAGCCTTCTCGGCGCCCGCTTCCACCAGTTGCTCTCCGTTGGGTTTGACAACCCCTGCCCCTACCTTCGACACCAGCTTGTTGACCGCCAGTCCGGCCGACAATGGCAGGCCCGTCTCCCGGATCACCTTTTGCCGCAATTGCTGCGCCCAGCTCCAGCAGCCGAAATGCCGGTCCATGCCGGTGAGGTCGATGTAAAATTCATCGATAGAAGCTTTTTCGAAAAGCGGGGCTTCAGACGCGATAACCTCTGTAATGAGGGCCGACTGCCGGGAGTAGGCCTCCATATCGCCGCGCAATACGATGGCGTCGGGGCAAAGTTTCAGCGCCATTTTAATAGGCATGGCGGAATGTACGCCGTAGGCGCGAGCCTCGTAGCTGCAACTAGCCACTACGCCGCGGGCGCTCGCCCCCCCAATAATCAAAGGTTTACCACGCAACTGGCTGTTGCGCAGTTGTTCGACCGACACAAAAAAGGCGTCGAGGTCGAGGTGCAGGACCGCTCGTTCAAACATATCGTTTTGAGTAGTTATTAGCCTTAAGCCAGCCGTTTAGGACAGTCTAAAGCCGTGTAGCAATAAGAAAGCAACAGAAGCGAGGGGGGCAGTACGGCAAATGTAAAATCTTTTGTTTTTAAAAACAAATAGTTTTATTTTTTATGGAAATTTGCTATCTTGGATAGCCTTTTAAACAGCCGATGATGATGTGCTTTCATTAAAATCGCTTCCACAAGTACGCCTCAGATGATTCAAATATTTATTGATTTCATCAAATGATTTTATTATTTTTACAAAACCCCAATGGCCCATGAAACTGATCAGCCTGCGGTCCGGTGAAGCAACAGAAGCGGAAATCACAGAAGTGGCCGAAGAGGACTATGAAGTGATAACCTCAAGCGGCCGGTTCACTTTTGATTGGAGAAAAGAACGGGAGAACTTGGTTTACAAGATCCGGTTCATTGGAAGAGAGGATATCCTCGGCCTGATCTCTCTGATCGACATTCCACCGGAATACCGGCTCCATATCAACCTGATCGAATCTTCTGTGGAGAACAGGGGGAAGAACAAACTGATAGGGCGTATTCCAGGGTGTTTGATCGCCTTTGCCATCAGACAATCCATTACGTATGGTTATGAAGGCTTTGTATCCCTCAAGCCAAAAACCAAGTTGATCGAACATTATATTACAACATACGGGTTTCGTCAATACGGAATGTATCTGGCTATTTATGAAGATGCATGTCAGCAGTTAATTACAAAATATCTGGATTATGAGCTATGAAGAAGTCTTTAAAAAACTGCAGGAAAAATACACTATCGAGGAGATAGCCGACGCTATGATGATCCCTGCCGAATTAACAGAAGAGGAAGAGCAGGCATCTAGGGAAGCGCTCCGGCAGCTCCGCCTAAAGCTTCAGAGAGAAAGAACAGAAGCAGAAAAGATTTACTATGACATGCTCAGGTTGCGTTTTCTAATAGAAGACTACCTCAAAGAAAAAGCATTCTCCCCGGAAAAAACCTTCGGCAAATACCTGGCAGAATACATCCACGCTATCCGGAAAACCAAAAAGTCATTTTCCGAAGACATCGGGATCCACTACACCCGCCTGAGCCGCATCCTCCACGACAAGGAGGAGCCCAACCTCGCCCTGATGTACCGCCTGGAAAAGCACTCTGGCCAGCTCATCCCCGCTATCTTGTGGTGGAAGCTGATGATCAGAAAACAGGAGCATCAAATCCGGAAGGATGAGGCCACGAGGATCGCGGAGGGCAGGAAGGTGAAAAATGCATTGGAAAGCCAAAAGCCGGCTTAGCTTTATTCCAGGTAACCACCCGGATTCCCGAGGATGTCGCTAAATTTGGCCTGCCGTTCAGCCTGGCGCCTACCTTCTTACCTGGATGGGCGCTGCCAGTGCGGATTTTATTTCAAAAAACTGTTTCCATGACCGGCCGGCCGGCTAATAAAAAAAGGTGGATAAAGTACCTCACGCTTGGCGCTTTACTTCTGTGGACAGCCTCCAACATCCACTGGGGCAGCACTACCTGGAGCGGGATAATCGTCTACGACGCCAAAGGCTACTACGCCTATCTGCCCGCCGCCTTCATTTACCACGACCTGAGCTTCGGTTTCCAGCCGGAGATCGAGCGCAAATATTACCACACCCACAACGCCAGCGACTACCGGCAAGAAATCGACGGCAAGGTGGTGAATAAGTACTACGCCGGCACGGCCATTCTGGAGGCGCCCTTTTTCTTCATCGCCCACGCCCTAAGCGGGCTCTTTGGTTTCCCACAGGATGGATTTTCCCGGCTTTATGCCATCGGTATCAACATCGCGGGCATTTTTTACCTGCTGGCCGGCATGGCTTTTTGGGAAAGCACCCTGAAACGGTTGCCGGCTGAAAACCGGCTGCGGTGGGTGGTGCTGCTGGCGGTGTTGTTTGGCGCCAACCTCTTTTTCTACGCCGTCGTCGAACCCGGCATGTCGCACATCTATTCTTTTGCCTGTTTCAATGCCCTGATCTGGCTGCTGTACCGTTTTCAGGAAACCAGCCGCGGCAGGTACTTATTGGGGATGGGGCTGCTGGCGGGGCTGATCGTACTCATTCGCCCCGTCAACGGCATCGTGCTGCTGGGGCTTCCGTTTTTTGCCGGCAGTTGGCCTGGCCTGAAGCAATTGCTGATACAGCTCGTAAAGCCCCTATGGAGGCTGGGGCTGGCCATGCTGCTTGCAGTTGCCGTCGTATCCATCCAGCTACTGATCTATAAGCTACAAACCGGCAACTGGTGGGTATACGCTTATCAGGAAGAAGGCTTCGATTTCAGCCAGCCGGAGATCACCAATTTTCTGTTCAGCTACCGAAAAGGGTACTTCCTCTACACGCCTCTGGCCCTGGTAGCTTTATTGGGATTGATCCCCATTTACCGGCAAAGCCGCTACCAGTTTTTTACGCTCTCCACTTTCCTGCTACTGGCCATTTACATTTTATCCTCCTGGTGGCAGTGGTGGTACGGCGGCAGTTTCTCTTCGCGGGTAATGGTAGAATACAGTATCTTCACCTTCACCCCCCTGGCTGTATTGCTGAATTGGCTCCGGCCCGGCCCGGCCCGGAAAGTGCTGGTGGGGCTGATCGTATTGCTGGCGCTGCTTTGCCAGGTGCAAACCTACCAGTACCGCCACCGGCAGATCCACTGGTCGGACATGGACAGGAAGAGCTATTGGGAAAACTTTCTGAGGATAGATAAGGTATTGGAATAAATACTTAAATGCGAGAATGCAAAAATGGGTACCATAGAACTGATTATCTTCGACCTGGACGGCACGCTGGTGGATTCCCGCTACGACCTTTGTGATGGCGTCAACTATGCACTGGAAAAGCTGGGCCTGCCCCAACGGATCAGCTACGATCAATTGCCCCCAATGCTGGGCAGCGGACTAGGCGCGGCTCAAGAATCAAAAAAAACGTTCGTGAGGGACTGTGTCCCGAAACGGCTAAACCTGCAAGTCTCTAGTGGCGCGGCTCAAGAATCAATAAAAAACGTTCGTGAGGGACTGCGTCCCGAAACGGCTAAACCTGCAAGTCTCTGACTTGCGAATTGCTGGCCTGCCTATCTACGCCAGTCGGTAGTGCCGTAGGTTGAGGATTTATAAAAGCTATTCACATGCCGGGGGGCGCTTGGCTCCGCTTAAGTCAGAAGGCCACTTGTAAGTGTCCATCTGACACCAGGCGTGAAGCGGACACTTCAAGTGGCCTCTTCACTTCGCCTTGACCCAAGGCTAAGGAGCGCTTGTGACTTATTGAAAAACAACCCGCAGCACTAGAGACTGGCTCATTATTCCGCATCGAGACGGAGTCTCTCGCGAACGGGTGAAATGCTGACAGAAATGAAGCCGGATTTCATGATCGCGCACTTCACCGACTTGCTTAAGCTGCCTGTTGGTAAAAATAGCTGAGCCTACGCTATCCAGGCCATGAACCCTGCAACCATTTCCTTAAAGGGTTCTAGCGCCCATCTCCTCTGTGACCTTCCACACTGAATTCTTCCTTAATCGATTATACCTTGATCCCTAAACCGTGAATCTGCCTCTGCTGCATCACCAAAAGATACTGCTATGAACCACCAAGACACTCTCCGCCCTGCCCGCAACCTGGCTATGGACCTGGTGCGCGTTACGGAAGCCGCCGCCATTTCCGCTGCCCGGTTTATTGGCAAAGGTGACGCTGAAAGCGCCGGCAAAGCGGCAACGGAGGCCATGCGGGCTTTCCTGCGCACCGTAGATTTGAACGGCGCCATCGTTATTGGAGAAGAAAAAGGACAGCATTTCATGCTCTGCAACGGCGAGCAGGTAGGAAGTGGCGCCGGGCCGCAAGCCGATATAGCAGCTGCCCCTGTAGAAGGGGCCTCCCTTTTGGCGCAAGGCCAACCCAATAGCATCGCCGCTATCGCGCTGGCCGATCGGGGCAGTATGTGGAACCCCGGCCATTCTTTTTATATGAACAAGATCGTGGTGAAACGCAAGGCTCGTGAGGCCATCGATATCCGCTTGTCTCCTACGGAAAATCTGCATCGCATTGCGGAGGCACTGGGACGCAAAGTGAGCGAACTGATTGTATTTGTGCTCGACAAGCCACGCCACGGTTCTCTGATCGAGGAGATCCGGCAAGCCGGCGCACGGATCACCCTGCATAGCGATGGCGACGTGATGGGGGCTTTAATGGCCGCCCTGCCCGGCACGGGGGTTGATGTGCTGATGGGCGTGGGCGGTGCTTCGGAAGGACTGATCACCGCAGCAGCCGTCAAAGCGCTGGGGGGGGGCATGCAGGGCATGCGGGCGCCACAAAGAGAAGATGAGAAAAGGCGGCTAAAGGAAGACCATGTCAAGATCAGAGAGGTGCTTACCCTCGATAAGCTAATCCGTTCAGATAATACCATTTGGGCGGCAACCGGCATCACCCAGGGTACTTTCCTCGAAGGCGTAGACTTTGGCCAGGAAACCGGCATAATAACCCATAGCATCGCCATTCGCGCCCTCACGGGATCTATCCGCTTTATCAAGAGTATTCACCAACTGGACCCCCAGCCTTCCGGCGGGCCAGCAGACGCGACGCCGGCACAGGTGGCTTTTGAGGTTGTGGAATAACCCATTGAATGGTTAATTGTTGAATGGCTATATGACTGGCCGGATAGAACCCAAAGCCATTGCCATTTCACTGTCAACCATTCAACCATCAGCCATTCAACCTACCCTACCCCGCTATTCACGGATCGTCTGGCACAGTTCCACCAACACGCCGTTGGCGGTTTTGGGATGGATGAAGCAAACCAGTTTGTTGTCGGCGCCCCGTTTGGGTTGATCGTTGAGCAGTTGGTAGCCCTGGGCCCGCATGCGTTCCATCTCGGCGTAGATGTCTTCCACTTCGAAGGCAATGTGGTGAATGCCCTCCCCTCGTTTTTCCACGTATTTGGCGATGGCGCTTTCCGGCGCAGTCGCTTCCAGCAGTTCGATCTTGGATTCGCCGGCCTTGAAGAAAGCCGTCTTGACGTGTTCAGATTCTACTTCTTCGACCTTGTAGTTGGACGCGCCCAATAGCTGTTCGAATAGTTCATTACTGGCTTTGAGGTCCTTCACGGCGATGCCGATGTGTTCCAGACGTACCATAAGGCTATATTTTATTTACAAAGGTAAGGAAAGGCGGTGGGCAAAATGATGACGAATGCCACTATTGGCCGTAACTAATGCTGCCAGTTATCCTTGGAATAGGATTTTCCCAGGCGGTGCATTTCCTTCAATTTGATTTCCCGCAGGAAAACGTAATGAGCGGCCGTTACAGAGATGGCAAACCCGTAAAAGCCCCCCAGGAAGCCACGCCGGAGGACAAATTCAACGAAGAATCGCCCCAGCGGTTTCAATAAAATGCGTAGCCAGGCGCCTTTTTTGCCTCGCTCAAAATAATAGCGGGCGGCCTCCGTGCTCTGCTGATTGAGGCGATGGCTCCGGTCGTGAAGGTTGTAATTGGAATGGTGCATCAGGGCGGCCCGGATGTAGCCGGTAGTCCCTCCCGGCGCTACCGCGACTAAATCATGGCCGCGAAGTGTTTCGAACGTAACTTTTCGCCGGTCGAACAACCGAAGCGTACGGTCGGGGAACCAGCTCGTGTACCGGACCCAGGTGTCCCCGATTTTATTCAAACGGTGGATCAAATAGCCCTCGTGCCGCCAATCCGCTTTTACATTCTCAATAGCTTCTGTGAGGGCTTCCGACAGAAATTCATCCGCATCGAGCGCCAGCACATGGTCGTATTGGGCATGCTGGACGGCAAAACCACGTTGTTTATGATAATCTTCCCAGGGGTTTTGGAGCACCCGCGCCCCTTTTTCCCGGGCGATCTCCACAGTGGCATCGGTGGAGAAGGAATCGACCACCAGGATGTCATCCGCCACCTTCTGAACACTGTCGAGGCAACGGCCAATATTCTCCGCTTCATTAAAAGTGATTACGACAACAGAAAGCTTGATCATGTTTTTCCATTTTCCGCCATTTCGTCCTGGAAACGGATCCCCATTAAGACGAAGACGAGGTAGAAAGCGAGGCCAAGTTGGGTTTCCAAAGTGTGTTCCACCATAAAGGAAGAAATGGCAATGATGTAAAAAGCGGCGATCAACAAATTGCGGTAGCTACGCCGGTAAAACAAAGGATAAAAAGTAGCCCAGATAAAGTAGAGCAAGCCCGGAAAGCCGGTGGCCGCCAGGATGAAAAGATATTGGTTGTGTGGCATGAGGCCCTGCCCCACCAGGGCGGGCAAGTGTTGCTGAAAGTAAACATCACACTCCTCCCGAATATCTCCGATGCCTACTCCGGTCAACGGATGCTGTCGGCCGAGTTCCAGCCCGGCCAGGATGGAGCCCAGACGGTAGGAATCGGAAAGCTCCTCCAGGTTTTCCCGCTTGAGGAACAGATTGATGCTGTAGCGGGTATAACCGATCTTATTCTTTAAAGTAGGTACATAACGGAAGGCCAGCCATACGCCCAGCGCTAAACCGATAACCGCCACCAGGCCGATGCGGTACTTCTTGTATTTGACCATAGCGTGGAGCAGAAAAAAGAGCAGCACGCCATACAGCGCCAGCAGCCCGCTGCGTACGGCCAGCACGTGCAGGTATACTACCAGGAAGGCGGACGAGCCTAGTAGCAGGTAACGCTCCCAGGGGAAGCGCCAGTAGAAGCGCTCGGTGAAGAGGTACCAGCCGATAGCCACGCAATAGGCCACCATCAAGCTGAAGCGGATATGCATCACCGGTGTCGGCATTACCTGTCCGCGTTTATACAATTCGGTGATCTGCTCGTAATCCCGGACGTACAAACTCAGCGAATACAGGCACATGATGGCCATGATCCAAAAAAATCCGTAGAGCAGGCTGAAATAAACGCTCCTGTCGAAGCGGGGAATGGATAATATCCCGAACGGCAGAATAAAAAATGGCAGGGTGAGGCGCAGGCGCCGCAGGAAAAAAACCGTATTCTCCGACCAAAGCCCGCTGATCAGATAAATCAGGAAGATGCCCGTCAGGCCCAGCAGGGCTTTGTTCCGGAGGAAACGCCGAAACAGGGCCCCTACGTCCCAGTTGAGCACCGCATTGCCGATCAGCGCGATCATGCCGATACTCATCGTCGCATCCGACAACAGCATGCCTACCAGGATGGCCGATATCGACAGCAGGCCGAGCCATTGGTGGTGGATAGGTTGAGGGAAAGCGTGCTTCATGAACTCCTTTTTGCTCCTTCTCCACGCGAAAGGTTGGAGGTACGGCCATAGGCCACAAAGTAGGGATTGAGCAGGTTCTCTTTGTTGTATTGCAACGGCTGACCGGTTTCCTGGTTAATCACCGTACCTCCTGCTTCGAGGAGTATGGCCTGGGCGGCGGCTGTGTCCCACTCCATAGTTGGGGCCAGACGGGGGTAAACGTGGGCTTCCCCTTTAGCCAGGATAAGAAACTTGAGGGAACTGCCCTGCGACACCAGATTGGGCGACTCAAACTGATCCAGAAATGCCTGGGTCTCTTCGTTGAGGTGAGAGCGGGAACAAACCAGGTTGAGCCCGGCGTCGCTAAGTTGGAAGCTTGCGGCCTGCAAGCGTTTTGTTTCACCATTGACTTCCAGGTAAGCGCCCCCGCCTTTCACGGCCCAATAGGCTTCCTGGAAACAAGGCACCACAACAACCCCCATCACCGGCTCGCCTTGATGAATAAGCGCGATATTAACCGTAAACTCCCCATTGCGCTTAATGAATTCCTTGGTTCCATCCAGCGGGTCTACCAGCCAGTGGTAGGTAAAGGTACGGCGCTCCTGATAAGGGATAGCCTTATTCTCTTCGGAAACGATGGGGTATTGTTCCGGCAACTTCGCCAGCCCTTCGCAGATCACTTCATTGGAAGCCTGGTCGGCCAGCGTAAGAGGCGATTCGTCGGACTTAAATTCAATGCCCAGATTTTCTTTCGCGTAAATGGCCATAATAGCGGCGCCGGCCCGCCGGGCAATTTGCACCACTTCTTTTGCCAGTTCTGTTCGGTTCATTATTCGAATTTCGTTTACCTTTGAGCCTATTCGCTGGCAAAGGTATTAAATGTAAAATGTAAATTGTAAATGTAATAAAGCGGAAGCCTGATGCCCCCTCCTCCGGAAACGCCTCATTTACCTGCTATATATGAAATTTTGCAGTTTTTAATTAACCCCTAAGTCTACTAACCCTATGAGCAAAGTTCTTGTTACCGGCGGCTGCGGCTATATTGGCAGCCACACCATCGTCGATCTGATCGACAATGGGTTTGAAGTTATTTCAGTGGATAATCTCAGCAATTCCAGTGCCGATGTACTGGACGGCATTGAAGCCATTACCGGCAAGCGCGTCAAAAATTATAATATTGATCTTTGCTGGGAAGAAGCGGTTCAACAGGTATTCGAAGAGAACCCCGACATCGGAGGCATCATCCACTTTGCCGCACTCAAGGCGGTAGGCGAGTCGGTGCTTCAACCGATCAGCTATTTCCGCAACAACCTCAACAGCTTACTCAATATACTGGATTGTATGGACCGGTATGGGGCGCCACATCTCATCTTTTCTTCGTCCTGTTCCGTCTACGGAAATGCCACTGAACTACCGGTAACGGAGAAAACGCCCTTACAGGAAGCAGAATCGCCCTATGCCCGCACTAAACAAATGGGCGAACAGATCATCCGCGACTTTTCCCGCATTCATCCGAAACACGCTAGCATCCTGCTGCGCTATTTCAACCCCGCCGGCGCCCACGAAAGTGCGATCATCGGCGAAGCTCCTTACAACCCAGCATCCAACCTCGTACCCGTCATTACAGAAACTGCTATCGGAAAACGCCCGGAGATGACGGTCTTTGGCGATGACTACGACACCCGCGACGGCAGCTGCGTCCGCGACTATATCCACGTCATGGACCTGGCCAATGCGCATACCAAAGCGCTGCAGTACCTGCAGGCCGGGAAAAACACAGACAATCTGGAAGTCTTCAACCTGGGCATTGGCGAGGGTGTAACGGTGCTGGAAGCCATTCAATCTTTCATGAAAGTCACCGGCCAGCCGCTGCAGTATCGCATCGGCGAGCGCCGTCCCGGCGATGTGGTCGCCATCTATGCCAACAAGGACAAAGCCGCCGAACGCCTGGGCTGGGATCCTCAGCGCGATATTAACGATATCATGCGCACAGCCTGGGCCTGGGAGCAAAAGCGGAGCCGGTAGAAGGAGATATGAATGCTTATATTGCTATATGGCTATGCGAATCCAGGGGTTAACAGCCTGGCAATGGCCTAGCCCCGACAAGGGGCTCCTTTTGGGCGGGCCGCAATATAAATAAGGTAAAAAACTCGAAGACGTGGATATGATTCCGGAAAGTTTTCCCGGCCCGCAGAGGCGAGCCCACTTCCCATCCCGACCTCCTTTGTCGGTGCGGGACTCCCTCCGGTCGCTTCCGACTTCCCACTTCCCACTTCAATAGGCCAGTTCCTTCATTTCAAACTTCCCCTGCTCCAGTTCCACTGAGCCCTGGGGCACTATACCGAAACGGCCGGCATCTTTCTGAAGATAAACCTGCTCATTCTGGCTCAGCACCTGTTGAGAGCGGGGCAGGGTGCGCCGAAATCTGGTCACTAAATCCACTTTGGAATCGCCATTGAGATCAGCGGCCCAGCAGTCCTGTTGGTGGCAGTAGCCGTCGACACAGAACGCGTAAGCCAGCAATTGCACCGGCTGCAATACTTCTTCGCGCCATTCGAAGAGGTAGAAAGTGTGCGGGCCCTTATTGCTGGGCATCCGGATGATGTAGGATTCTTTCTCGCCGTTTTTCAAACTCAATACTGCGTAGAAAACAGCCCCTTCTTCCAGCATCTGACGGTATTCGCCGGTGAACAGGCTGTAAAATCCTGCCCCGATTTTCTTTCCGGTAAAGGCATAATCATCGGGCAATTGTTCACTGAATGGGGCGTATAGATGGAGGTTATCCGCCTGGTTTTCTTCAAAAAGGCTGGCAAATGCAGCGGCTTTTCCGGCAAGAGCCTGGGCGTTCAAAACGCTGCCGGCCAATAGGGAGAGGAAGAGTATAGAAATGACTGGTTTCATTTTCTGTTTTTTTGATCAAATCATAATGCTGAAATCGGGCTGGAAGTTACGAAATTCTTAGAATGTCTGATGTGTCTTGTGCGTTGGAATGTCGGCACGTCCGTGCGCTTTGATGCATTAGGTATTCCTTTTCATATCTGTTTTTTCCATGCCTGCACTGAAGCCATGGGGTAATCCTGTCGACTGGCTTACTGAAAACTACCGTCTTCTCAGCAAGGCGTACTGTCTGATCACTACCGGCATGGATTTCACTTCGGGAATCTGTTCTCCTTCGAATTCCCGGCCGCCGGTAATCCGCCGGGGCTCGGATTTACCTGAAATTATCTCGTAGTGCATTTCATCACCGACTACTTCGGTTGTACTGAGCAGGAGGTTACCCATCACTTCAAACCGGCTGAACAATTTTCCTCCGATATAGGTCTCATCGAGCACAATGGTATTTTGTTCATCAATCTCGTACAGGCCGAATTGAGATTTTACCGCCCGAAGCAGGTACTCCCGCCGGTCTGCTTTTTCGCCCTCGCCGTAGATGATGGTCCAGGTATAGGCTGTATCCAGATTGCGGATCTGCAATTCCATGGGAACCTCCTGTACCTTGCCTTCCGGGTTAAATATCTCCAGCCGGCCAGCCCAGATTCCGGCCCAGGAGGCGGGAAAAAGAGTGTTGTCCGTGTCCTGTGCAGAGAGGAGCTGGGAAAAAACCAGGGCGGTAAATAGCAAAATTGATCGGCTCATTGTGTTATTTTGAGTTAGGAATGCGTGAATGCTTAAATGCGTGAATGCGTGAATGCTTAAATGCGTGAATGCGTGAATGCTTAAATGCGTGAATGCGTGAATGCTTGAATGCTTGAATATCTCAGAGCGGCCCGCATTCTTGCATTCTTGCATTCTTGCATTCTTGCATTCACACAAATATAAGAACCTGCCAATCCAAAAGCTTAATATGAGAAGGATAAACACCCTCGGCTATTTGTTGCTTTTCTTTGCCTTGAGCCTTTTTCAAAACGCAGGGCAAGCTCAATCTGACTATTTTCAGCAGGAAGTAAACTACCAGATCGGCGTAGCACTCGACGACCAGGCGCATTTCCTGCGCGGGCAAGTGTCCATCACCTACCACAACAACGCCCCTCAGGCATTGGACAGCTTGTGGTTCCACCTCTGGCCCAACGCCTACCGGGATAACAACACGGCTTTTGCCCGCCAGCAGGTACGCACCGGCAAAACCCGATTTTACTTTGTTGACGACAGATATCGGGGCTATATCGACAGCCTTTCTTTCACAGTGGACGGCCAGCCCGTTCAATGGGCCCTGGATACTCAGAATCCCGATATTGCCTGGCTGAAATTGAACAGCCCGCTGCCTTCCGGGGCGGCCATTTCCATCAGCACGCCTTTTCGGGTGAAGTTGCCCCTTACCTTCTCCCGCCTGGGGCGCCAGGGGCAAGCCTACCAGATCTCGCAGTGGTATCCCAAGCCTGCTGTTTATGACAATAAAGGCTGGCATCCTATGCCCTACCTGGACATGGGCGAGTTTTATTCTGAATTTGGCAGCTATGATGTGTCTATCACCCTGCCCGAAAATTATGTAGTAGCCGCAACGGGCGTACTGCAAACGGAAAGCGAACGGGCCTTCCTGGAAAAAAAAATAACCGAAAGCACCGCCCATCTCGACACCGTTACACAAGGCGTGCGCAACGAAGCCTTCCCTCCTTCTGCCTCCAGTATGAAAACCATCCGCTACACGGCGGAAAAAGTACATGATTTTGCTTGGTTTGCCGACAAGCGTTTTCTGGTTCAGAAAAGTGAGGCGCGCCTGGCCTCCGGGCGTACGGTAGACACCTGGGCTTTTTTCCCAAAAGACGAGCAGCAGCTCTGGAAAGAGGCCGCCGGATATGTCAGCCGTGCTGTATTATTCTACTCAGAACGCATCGGCGAGTACCCCTACCCTCACGCTACCGCTGTGCAAACAGCCCTGAGCGCCGGCGGCGGCATGGAATACCCCATGATCACCAATATATCGCTGATGGGCGACGCCCAGTCGGTCGATGAAGTGATCACCCATGAGGTGGGGCACAACTGGTTCTACGGCATCCTGGGCTCCAACGAGCGGGTACACCCCTGGATGGACGAAGGGATCAACAGTTACTACGATCACCGGTACAGCCGCCACTACTATGATGGCCCGGACTTCTCCTACCTGCCCGATTTCCTGATGGCCGGGTCGGAGATCGACATTTTCGAGCTGGGCTACCTCTACCAGGCGCGCCGCCGCTTGAACCAGGCGCCGGACACGCCGTCTGACGATCTCAGCGAGGTCAACTATTTCCTGGGCGCGTATGAGATTCCCGCCAAGGCCCTGCGTTACCTGGAGCAATACCTGGGTACGGAGCGTTTCGATACCATTATGCAGGGGTATTATAAAAAATGGCAATTCCGCCACCCCCAGCCCGCCGATTTTCGAAACCATATCGAAGGAGCATTGGGAAAGCCGCTGCCCTGGCTGTTCGACGGACTGCTCTTTTCCAACAAAAAACAGGACTATGCCATCACGGGCATCAAATCAAACGGAGATTCCCTGCTGGTAACGATCCGAAACAAAGGTGAAATCGCCGGGCCTTTCCCCTTGAGCGCCATGGCCGGGCCGGATGTAGCCAATGAGCACTGGGTGGAAGGTTTTGACGGAGAAAAAACCGTGGCTATGCCCATCGGCATTTACACTAAAATCATCCTGGACCGGGAGCACTTCACCTTCGACCTTTACCGGCAGGACAACAGCATCCGGCCTGAGGGGCTATTCAAAAAAGTGGAACCTCTGAAGCTACATTTCTTCTCCGGCATAGAAAGTAACAACCGGACCACTATTTTCTGGTCGCCCCTACTGAGCTGGAACGACTACGACAAGCTAATGCCGGGGCTGCTATTGTACAACCGCCTGATCCCCGAAAAAAAGCTGGAGTGGACATTGGCGCCTTTTTACAGTACCAACAGTCCATCACTGGTGGGGATGGGGGATGTACATTACAACTTTTATCCCAATAGTAAGCATTTACAGCGCCTGGTGCTGGGGCTGAACGTGCGCAGTTTTCACTACCGCCGGTATGCTGTGGAAGATGAGCTCCTTCGCTTTTCCCGCTGGCAGCCGTATCTGCGCATCGATTTTGCCAAGCCAGGAGCCAGCAACGTGTACAAAAGTTTTCAGTTGCGCGGGCTTTGGGTGCAAAACCAGGAACCTGCTTTCTCGATTGACGGAGAATATGCCGGTAAAGAATGGAAAACGCAGTTCCTCCAGAAGGCCAGTTTTTTTATAGAAAACCGAAGCGCTATCAACGCCTCTTCCCTTAAGGTAAGCCTGGAACACCAGCAACACGAAAACATCAGCCTCAGCGACGGCCGCTACCTGAAGGCATCCCTGGAGTGGAAACAAGCCTTTACTTACCAAACGGGCCGCAGCGTACAGCTCCGCGTATTTGCCGGGGCATTCCTGCACAACACCGGGCGGGAGGCCGGCTATACTGAGCCCTGGGCGTTCAACCTTACCAGCCAGGGCTATAACGATTACCGCTTCGACGACTTTTACCTGGGCCGCAGCGACAGCGACGGACTGTGGCTCCAGCAAGTCAGTATAAACGAAGGCGGATTTAAAAATGTGATCGGCCGCGGCTTCAACCTGGGGCGAAGCAACAACTTTATCGTTGCTGCTAACCTGAAGGCTGCCCTGCCCCGAAAAGTACTGCGCCGCCTGCCCATCAAACCATACTTCGACATCGGCTACTTTGACGATGCCAGCCCTCTGGCCGACAAAGCCTCCTTCACCGGCCAACTGCTCTGGAGCGGCGGGCTGATGTTGGATTTTGGAAACGAAACCTTTGCGGTGTACTTCCCGCTGGTGAATTCACAAAACATTCAGGACCGCTATGCGGAAAGGGGGAACTACTGGAAACGAGTGGCTTTTAGTATCGATTTGTACAAACTGAGCCCCTGGCGGATAGTGGACAGGCTGGAGTTTTAGGCAAGCGGTAGATTGGGTTGGAGGTTGTGAAGCAAGTATGCAGTTTTTTCTTGTAATTTAAAGCCCGAAAACAACTCCATATGCGCCAATCCCGGGCAACATCAACCGTTTTGTTCCTGCTCTTATTCGCGCTGCTTGCTTACACCAGTTATAGGGCCTACGCCCTGTCCCTGACCCACGACGAAAGCGTCTCATTTCTCTGGTTTCAGCATATCGATGTATTATCCTGTTTCTTCGAAAAAGGGTGTTGGCCTACGGCTAACAATCATTTGCTCAACACCTGGGCCTGGCAGCAGAGCGTGAAAATATTTGGCATCAGCGAGTGGGCCATACGGCTGCCCAATGTATTGGCGCATTTGCTTTACCTGCTTTGCACACTGGCCGTGCTGCGGTCCGTTACACAGCAGTTCTGGATTACCCTTGCGGGTTTTGCGCTGCTCAATTTCAACCCTTATCTACTCGATTTTTTTTCTCTGGCCCGTGGTTATGGCCTGAGTATGGGGCTTTTCATGGCCAGTATCTATGCTTTTTTCGCCTACCTTAGCCACGAGCGCTGGCCGGCGCTGTTGGCCGCATACGGGTTGGCCGCCCTGTCCGTCCTGGCCAATTTCGTAATGTTCAACTTTCTCGCCAGCTTGTGGGCTACTGTGTTTGTAATTAGCCTGCTGGAAAAAGAGCGCAGGCCTGTCCGTATCAGTTTCCATTGGCGACAGCAACTTAAGATGAACGCTATTCCCTTTGGCATCACTGCTATACTGGGCCTATTGTTGTATTGGCCCCTCCGGTATTTGCAGGAGGGCAGTGAATTCAAGTATGGCGCCGAACAATTTTGGATGACATTCCAGTCGGTGGTGCGAGACAGTCTTTACAACAACAACTATTTCAGCAAGGACACTCTATGGATATTCTCTATACTCTATGGAGCATTCATCCTCCTCGCACTGGCAGGCGCCTTTTGGTTCTTTTTTCGAAAACCGGAAGAAAGCTGGCGCCGGTCATATCTGTCTGTGGCGCTCTTGTTTGGAATAAGTTGCCTCGTGATGATTGCCCAGCATTACCTCCTGGGTTCCAACTACCTGGAAGACCGTAAGGCCCTGATCTTCCTACCGCTTTCCGGCCTGCTTTTTTTCTTTCTTCTGTACGGACTGGCCCAACATTTATCACAAGGCCAGATGGTTCGTTTCGCGGCCGGTTTTTCGGCCTTACTACTCAGTTATCACCTGGGCCGTTCGGCCAATCTGCGCCATTGCATGGAGTGGCGGTATGACCAAAGCACCCGGGAAATGGTGGAATACCTTGACAAGCATGTGCCGCCCGGCCGGGTGCCCGCCACACTTGGGGTATACTGGATGTTCCAACCCACTACTACTTTTTATCACCAGGTGCGTGGTATACGGTCTTTTGAAACACCTCCTTTTATTAGTGGCGACGCCCTGGCTGACGGCCCGGATTTTTTTTATGTCTTCGAAGGCCAAGGCGAGCAATTGGGGAATCAATATGTGGTTGAACGAAAATTCAGAGGAGGGACGGTGCTGTTGCGGCGGAAGGATGGGGCTGTTAAAAAATAAAAATCCTTAAATTTGACCGGTCCAATTATCTATAATGCCCCGAAAGTCACACGACATATTCTTAAGTTATGCGAGAACCGACAGGGAAAGGGTGAAACCCATCGTGGAGGAACTCAGGAAGCAAGGCTGGTCGGTTTGGTGGGATCGGGATATTCCTCATGGAATGGATTTTGCCGAATTCATAGAGGAAAAGCTCAGATTGTCGAAAATTATTGTAGCAATCTGGTCAGAACATTCCATCAAATCGAGGTGGGTAAAAACCGAAGCTAATGAAGGGTTGGAACAAAATAGCCTGGTCCCTGCAAGGATAGACGAAGTTATATCCCCTCTGGCTTTTAAACTGGTGCATACGGCTGACCTCGTTGGGTGGCAACCCGGAAAACAGCATGCTGAATGGAACAATTTTTTAGGCTCCATTCAGGAATTACTTGAAAAAAAAGGAAGTGCAGCACGGCTGTTGGAAGAAGAAGAAGAGTGGTCAAAAATAGGGTCAAATGGTACTATCGATTCGTATCGTATTTTCCTGCAAAAGTTTCCCAATGGCAAATACTCTGGAGAAGCAAAAATGCGTATTAGTTTTCTGGAAGAACAAAACTCCTGGTTAACGGCCAGGAAAGAAAATACAGCCTATTCCTATTTCAGATATACCAAGCAATACCCCCAAGGCAGATACCTTCAACAAGCGAATGATTCTATCCATGAATTGGAACGAGAGGAAGACTCTCTTTGGGCAAAAGCAGAAAATGTAGCTAATAAAACAGCTTTCGAAACATACTTGAAAAAATATCCTTCCGGTAGATACAAGGATGTAGCGGGGAAAAGACTTCAGCAGATTTCCAAGGTAACTGAAGAATCACTGCATTGGGAAGCTGCGTCCAAAAAGGATAACATCTCTAGTTATAAGCTTTACCTAAAAGCTTTTCCAGAAGGGCGTTACGCCACGCAAGCACAAAAAAAGATAAAGGATAAGCAGGAGGAATTAGTTTACGAACCGCTGCCTCCTCCTCTTAAATCCACGGACTCTGGCTACCTTTATAAGCCGGAACTGGGAAAGAACAGAAAAAAGGGCCAACTAAGTATAAAGGTAGGTATTGTAGATGATCGAGTGCCCAAATTGTTTGGTATTCTATCTCTTTTCCTGGCTTTATACTTGTTCGTCGCATTTACCTCCTATCTGTTCACCTGGATGGAAGACCAGAGTTATGTGTTACAGTTTTCCTGGAGTTTGTTGCTGGGTAATTATGAAATGGCGAACTGGTTGGGCCGACTCGGAGCTTTAATTTCCAACCTGTTCTTTTACTGGGGCTTTGGCCTGCCGTCCTATATTTTTATTGTTATTTTAGTGACGGTAGGCCTGGGGCTGATTCGCCGATCACCCATAAGTTCTTTCTGGCCAAAACTCCGCTTTTGGCTATTGATCCTGTTGATGGCCTCCATCTTTTTGGGAGTTGTGGCCGGAAGGGCTAAATTTCCGTGGGGTGGCGCCTTTGGTCATTCGGTAAGTATGTGGATGGTAAGTAATATTGGCACTATAGGAATCATTGCTTTTTTTACATTAGCCTTGATCGGAATTCTGGTTTGGAATCTCAACCCCAATTTTAATGAATTAACATTACGGTCCAGCAAAAAAAAGGGTGAGTGACGCAATTTTGGCACCGCTCAAACGAAGCTTCCCAAACGCAGACAGGATTATTTAGAACCAAAACTGGGATTAGGCTTGAATATCCAAAGCGTTATCCAGAGTCGAGGCGCTTTGCCAAAGGAAATGTTTCATCATGCCGCCAATTGGCTAAATATTTTATTTTTATTCCGCATTGAATGTTTTTTAAAATACTTTAAGTTAATTTTTTGACCTTTAATGAAATTTTATATAAATTTCACCTGTGTAATTATTAATTCAGGCAAAGTCAAAAAAGGTGTTCTTTGAGTGTTAAATTTTCCCATCCGCATCTGCATTTTCATTGTGGGAAATTATCTAAAATCCTTTCCTGGTTTCCCGTGATGCCCTGTGCATCCGTCAGAATGAAAGCAAATTGATTTGACCAGAACACCTTTAGCCGTCATTGACTGAGCCTATAAAACCATTAAATATGAATCCACCAGGCCGACGAGCGGCAAGGGATAATAAAATTATCCTTTGCCGAAAAACAGCAGCACATTTAGCAGTTTGCGCTCGTATTTACAATGGTGTTTTTCCAGAAAAAACAGGAAAATAACACAACAAGAAATTGAGAAAAAAAATATCGAGATTTGCCCTCCAAATTTCTTCCTGAGGCACAGGCAAAACTGCTGAATGAAGAAAAAAAGCCAGCCCCACAGAGAGGTTGGCTTTTTTATTTTCTTCTACCCCAAAAAGGAAAGCCTCTGCCCGGGAGCCCGGGAACAAAGGCCTTCATCACTTGGTATCATCAATCATTTTTCACTGAAATCCGGGCATTGTCATCGGCCTGCTGTTTAAGGTTGGGAATAGCGCCCAGCTTGGCATTGCTATTGTCTGAGGCAATAACCTCTGCCTCGGCGATGGCCATTTTTTCAGCGTCCAGTTTGGCGTTATCGGAGAGGATGGCGCGCAGATACCGGGCCTGGCCGCGCAGGTCGATTTTACCGGAACCTTCCTGACTGGCCATCAGCGTATCTACCTGAACATTCATTTTTAAATCATGGCCGCCTTCCCAACTCACCTGCAGGCGCCCCCCTTCGAAACCTTCGATGCGCATATCATCCGTTTCCTCGGCGTCGAGTTGCAGCAATTCGGGCATACTGATGTACAACCTGAGCGGAGAGGGCGGGTGAACCAGAGGGGTAGAAATGTTCAACACATCCCCCAACTGTTCGATCGTTACCTGCTGGACGAGGCTGTTATTACCCGACAGGCGCACGCTATAATCGTCGCCTTTTCCAATAACCACTTTCAGGCTGCCTTCAATACTGAGCTTGCGAAAGTCCCGGAAGGACATTTCATCGCCATCTTCCAGGTCGACATCACAGCCCAGGCAATCGAGGCCTTCGTCCGTCATGACCCAGAGCTTGTCCGGGTTGCGCCAGAGGTACTGGCTACGATCCGCTTTGTCCATTTCATCTACGAAATCACCGACGTCGCCACTGATGAACAGGGCTTTTCCGACCGGCACTCCGATAGACAACTGCACCTCCTGGGCACGCCATTTAGAGCCCTTCGGAATACTGAATTCACTGGGGATAGCAAGCGTGGCGCCAGAAAGTACCGGTTGAAAATTGATGTTGCTGGACAGCTTTTCAGCGTCTCGGATCGATTCTCCGCGAGCGGAAACATGGGTGGCCAGGGTGAAGGCATTGCCCTCTGCCTTCACGAGGTTGATCCGAACGTTCCGGCACAGGAGGGCATCATCCAGCAGGATGAGTTCGTCATCGATCCGCATCCAGGAATCGCCGCTGTACCCCTTTACCATTTCCAGGTGGAGGGTATCGGATGGAAGGGAAGATAATGTAGATTCCTGCAGGGATTCTCCTTTGTGGGTGAATTGACGGGCCAGGATTGACCCTACGGCGAAGAGGCTGACCACGTTGAGAATCCAGAACCCAGTCAGGGCAGCTCGCCAGGGGGTGCTTAAACGAGCACCATACAACAGTCGGGTGATAAACAGTACAAGAGACAAAAGCATCATCCCAATGATGATGAGTATATTGAACGCAGCCAGGACGGATAGAGAGGGGCCTGCCGGTGAAAAGTATTCAAAAAAGGGCCAGGCAAAGATTGCACCACCGACAATACTGATCCAGGCGGCGGCAAAGGCGAAAATAAAGAGCGCCCCGATTACAAGAAGCAAAGGCTTCCAGAATTTCCCGATCAGTTCGATCAGGGCTCGGATAGTGCTACCCAAAAGAGCTACGCCCTTTCGGAGCGCCTCTCCCAATTCATGCTGCCCCTGAAACCTTTTTTTTTTGCCTCCCAGTTCGTTCCCCAGTTCCTGCACTTTGGACGAGATGTGTTCGAATTCCTCCTCAATGATCTTCCCAATATTGGAGGCGTTGATCGGTTCACCCCGCATGGCCAGCCGGTCGCTGGCCGTTTCGGCTTTGGGGACAATAGCCCAGAGAATGATGTAAGCCGGGATGCCGAACCCACCGGAAATGGTGATGAGAATAAACAGGATGCGGATCCACAGGGGATCTTGTATCCCAAAATAGGCTGCAATACCGGAACAAACCCCGCCAATTACTTCGTCTTCAGGATTCCGGAACAGGCGCTTGCCAGGGCGATAACCGCTCGCCGGCTCCGCTTTGGGCGTCGCGCCTTCCTCTATGGGTTCCGCCCCAAAATCCTCGGGAGTCCCCATGATGACAATGGCATCCTTGACATCCTTGACGGTAACGATCGTCCGCTCGCCCAGGCCTTCCTGGAATAGTTCAGCCATACGGGCCTCAATATCTGCGGTGATCTCTTCGTAACCTTCAGAATCCCGAAAGTGCCGGTGAATGGTTTCCAGATAAAGGCTGAGGTGTTCGAATGCGTCTTCGTCGATGGTGAAGGGTACGCTGCCAAGATTAATATGCTGTACCTTATTCATTAGTGGAGTTATTTTTTGTTGAATGATTGACTGCTTCTACGAGCTGTTCCCAGGTATCTTTTAAGCTACCCAGGAACTCCCTGCCGGTATCGGTAATGGAATAATACTTCCGTGGAGGCCCCATGGAAGATTCCCGCCAGTTGTACTGCAACAGCCCCTGGTCTTTCAGGCGGCTGAGCAGCGGATACAGCGTCCCTTCCACTACGATGAGCTTCGAGGCCTTCAACTCTTGTATGATATCGGATGGATAAGCCTCCTTCTCCGATACGATGGACAGGATGCAGAGCTCCAGTACTCCGCGCCGCATTTGCCTGGCCATCTGTTCGCTGATCTTATTTAATTCCGTCGTTTTCATAACACAAATATAAGGCCTCCCAAGGTATTATGCAATACATAGTACCAGGGGAAGCCAAGTAATTGTGATGAACAAGTAATATGCATCTACGAATAATAGGCCATTATTCGATGAATGACGGGATTAGGGGGAGCAGGGGAATAGTTGGGTTGCCGTATGGGCGCCCTTATGGGAAGCCATTCAACTATCAACCATTAAACCATTCAACTATCAACAATTCAGCCGTTTATCAGGGCTTCACCGGGAGAAAGCCCACTGCTTCACCTACACATCGGATGGCCTCTTTCAGTTCTTTTTGTTGTTTTTTCGAAAGCGGGATGGTCTTTTTCTGGTTGGCGTAGCGGATGCGGATCTTTTCCACATCCGTGAAGGAAAGGCGGTAGAAGATATCGACCGGGACGATACAGGTATGCTGGTACAACCGCATATTGGTGGCGGGGTCGAAAGTGCCGCGGTCGGGGAAGTTATAGAGGCCTACCACTGTAGAATCGGAGAGCGCGATCAGCACGTTCTGGCCCTGGTCGATGGGCTGGTACTCGTACTCCGGAACAGCGATGGTAAGGAAAAAGGAGTTGATACTATCCTGATCGCTTTCCGAGTGGCTGAACAATAGCTTGGCCTGGTCGATGATCTTGGCCCCTTTGATGGTTTCAAATTTACTGGGAATGAGCAGCCCGATGGAAATGGGCAGGGAAGACACCAGTCGGGTGCTGTCAAATTCATCTACTTCATCAACGGAGAATTTGCATTGAGCAGACAGGGAAAAGGGGGCAAGCCACCCGAATAACAACAGAAGAGTCAATAAACGCATCATAAGAAAAAGCTTAACATGAACAGCAAAGATAAAAAACGGGCGGCGGACTAAGCCCCTTTTTAACGCCCATTGCCCGCCTAAATTGCCGGTAAAAGGAGAAGGGCATAGCTCCCTGCGGAACTATGCCCTTGATCCTTATCATTTGTTGAAACGGCTCAAAAGAGTTGAGCTTTTCAGCTTCAATTAGTACTTAATAGACAGTACGTAATTATCGCCGTTGGAGCCGCTTACCTTGTTGACTTCATCAACGTGGAACATATAGTAAACAGAACCTTTTTTGACGACAAAAATATCGCCAACCGATACCGGGGCGCTAACATCGGTAACCGCAGTTTCCACACAGGTGGCGCTGGTGCTCACGCCATCTGCCAGCACGATACCGGTATCATAAGAGGCAACGATCGCTTCCTTCGTTTTTACATTTTCGAAGGAGAAGCCTTCCGGCTGAGCCGCGACATCTACCAATTTCATATCCGTTCCATTCACAGAGCCGATCTGGCCGCGCCAGTTTTCAGCATTAGCCGGGTTGATGTTACAATCAACACCCAGGTCGCGGATTTCAGCTTCTGCATTGGCGGAGCCAGTCCCGTCACCAGTGTCCAGGTCGAGTCCACCGGTACCGGCAGGGCCGGCCTGATTGAAGAGTACGCCGCTCAGCTCCATATCCAGTGCAGTGCCCGGAGGGGCTACGACGGTAATATCGAAGGATACAGATGCCTTTTCACCGGCATCATCTTCTACTGTAAAAGTATACGTAACCGTTTCGTCCTCCATTTGGCCGAAAGGCACCATATCAAATTCCCAGGTAGCGCCATCTTTGGCAGTACCGAGGATAAGCAGCGGGTTCTGAGGCGTTACATCTGCACCAGAGGAAGTGATTTTGGTAACGTAGTTGTCGAGGTCGGTTCCTTTGGGCTCTACACCGTCAACCGTAAAAGAAAGGGCTTTCAGGGGATTGTCGCCTTTGTCGGCCTGAACTTTCACCTTGAAGGTTTCGCCGGTTTCCAGTTCGGTATCCGTAGTAATATAGCCGGCATCAGCTACCAACGTAATTTCCGGGCCGAGGATAACAGGAGGATCTGTGGTGGTATCGGTACAGCCGGTAGCGATCAGGAGCGTAAGCGCGAAAGCGAGGCCTGATAATTTCAGAAGCAACTTAGTCATAATGGAATAGATTTTGTTAAACAATGATATTTATTTCAAAATGGTTATTGGTAATTCTAGGACGTAAGTCCACGATGGAAGTAACGTCCGCTTGTTAGAATTTGCCGCCAGAAAAATGTATTTTTTTCAGATTTTCATGCTTAGTGGAGCTCAGTATGAAAGGTAGATAGTGCGTATTCTTATTTTCCATACAGTTTTTGGGCTTGCAGCCGGAGTGTTTTGCGCTGTATCCAAAGCGCCACACTTTAAAAACCGGCACGAAAGTATCAAATTTTCGCCATCTAGTTCCGATTGTAGCCACAGTTAACATAGCCATAACAACGAAAGGAGCCCTACCAAACGGGATAGGGCTGCCATAAAAATATAAAGCTATGAAAACTAAAACCTAGATTTCTCAGGTGCTAGCAGAACCCCGGAAGGCCAATCTTTCCCGAATGGCAGTGGGAAAACGCCAAAACCCCGATGAAAATTTCATTTCTTCTTCACTTAAGTGGGCTCCTCCTCTTATTTCAATGCTTAGGAGCCACCTGTGCATCCCTAAATATCCGTATAATTTGTTAATTCTTCAATGCCTGTTGAAAAATTACTGCTGCGAAGGTACCGGGTTAAAAAGAAGAGCTCCCTCTTGCAAAGGAGCTCTTGCAGTATAATCCATTGGTTAGCTATATTTTTTAATGGCTACTCCCTAACGAAAAGCAAATTACCAGCGAGATCAAAGATCAGGATGATCCGGCCGTTTTCGCCTACCAGATATACCGCCACGCGGCCATTGCGGGCGCAGGCCTTGCGGAACTCCGCATCCGGATAGTTGGCCTCAATATATCCGGCAATAGCATTCGGCATATTTTCGTCGTTTACCTCCCGGCAGGGCCGGAAGCACTGGTGGAGCGGCGTCAATTCTTCCACGAAGTTGCCCTGGTTATCGAACAATAGCAGGACGGGGCCTCTCAGCAGGATAATGATATTGCCATCGCGCCGTTTGGCGCGCGCGGCTTCCCGGCCGGGATAATTTTCGTTGATGTACGCCTGGATGGGGGCAGGAAGGTTTTCGATACGGACTACCACTCCAAAATCGGAAGGATGGCAGGGGCCGTGGGGGCCATCCGGGCCAAAGCGGCCGTCATCCGGGCCACGGAAACGCAGGGGGCTGCCGTTCCGGTCGAAGAAGAGATTGTCGCCACATCCCATATTCAGTTCGTAGCCGCGTTCAGGAACCCGAAAGGCTGTCTCGATGTAGGAATCAAAGTAGACATCTTCTACATAGGCTTGTATCGTTTCGGGGAGTTCGTTCGGCTCCACCATTGCCCGGCCTGCAGAAGTTGCGATATCCAGGATCAGCAAATCATCGCCCTGAGGGGTGTTTTCATTTTTGTTACAGGCAGCCAGCAACAGTGCTACTACCCCAATGATCATCCAGCTAAGCTTTTTCATAACGGTGTTTTGATTTCAACTATTAATTTTGGTTTACATCCTATTCTTTTGGTGCTGATAGCCGTCCCAGGGTTGCCTGCTCAATCATTTTTTTATCGTAGAACTTACCGGATACCATCAGGCCAACAAAACAATATTGTAATCTAACCCTATACCTACCCGTACTACCGGGCTTAAAAGCGATAATTCACCCCCAACTGCAAGCCCAGTGCGTAGGAATGGGTTAAGAAGTCCTGCCGGGCCGTAATAGGCTGGAGGTTCCGCCGGTAGGTCGGCTGCAGTTCAGCCTCCAGGCCGGCCCAAAGCCGGTATCGTGCGCTCAGGCCCAGAATGTAGTCCAGGTTGGTGTCCCGGACTTCGGAGAAACGCTGCCGCACCCGCGTTACCGGGGCCCGCAGGCCGCTGCGATGTATCTGTACGGCAGTTTGAAGAGAAGTGGCCTGTAAAAAGTTGAACGCCAAACCACCTTTAACACCCAGTCCAAATCGGCCGGACAGGAGGTCATATCGGGCCACCAGGGGAATGCTCACAAACCGGAGCTGTTGCCTGGAGGAAATTTCGAGGCCTATCGCTTCGCCTGGTATTATCTGCTGGGAAGCGGCCCGCCGCAGGCCTACTTCGATTTGTGATTCCCCGAATGCGGAGGGTACTGCCAGTGCATAGGTACTTTCCAATACCCCTGATCCGTCAGGCTGTTCCCGGCTGGGGTCGAAGATAATGCGAAAGAGTTGGCGCGACTGTTGCCGGATAGAGAAGGCCCCAACGCCACTTTCCAATGCCCAGCGCCGGGAAAGTTGCAGCCCGGCCCTCACCCCAAACTCCATGCTGCCCTGCCCTTGTTCCCGCGCTTCGAAAATAGGGCGAACCGGCTGATCTGCACCCATTTTTTTACTAAACAAATCCCGGGAGGTGTAGTTCCAGGCCGTATACGCGCCCAGGTAGAAGCCCGGTTTTGATCTTACCGGCCGGATCAGATCCAAACTTATCTTCAGTGTCGGCTCGTTGCTCCCGGCAACTACTTTGGAAACTGACAAACCCGGCAGGGGAACCGGAAGCAGCGGACTCATTGCTACTCGGGCAAACAAACCCTCGCTTGGGGTTGGGCTTACTGGTTTGGCCCCGGCAATAACCATTGGGGCTTGTTCCGGGAGTGCGCTGTTCTTGCCGGATTGCCCGCTTTCCTGCCCTGCTGTGGTGAGCAATTTTATTTTTTCTTCATCCAAACCTGACAAGGAGCCTCGAGAACGTACACCCTGAGAACCCAGTGGCCGGCTGATATCAGGGGCCAGTTTCTCTCCGGCAACCATAGCCTTCCCGCTTTCGATGGAAACTTTCGGGGCCGCACTATCTTCCTGCCGGCCCAGTTGCCGTTGCAGGGAATCGACGACTAGCTGAAGCTTTTCATTAGCCAGGGCCTGCTGTTCTATTTTTGATTCCAGTTTTCTGTAATGCCCCCACAGTCCGGACAGGAGGACGAGCAATAGTCCGATAGCGAATAGAGTGGCCGCCCACAGCCGAAATAAAGTCCACCAGGCTGGTTTTGGCCCTGGAATAGCCCTTTGTATGCCTGCCCATACGTCATCGGAAGGCGTATCCCAGCCGTCTTCCGAGGGCGCATCCCCCAGTTCTCCGAAGGCCTTACGGAAGAACGCCTCCATGTCGTCGTTTTGAAATTCTTTTTCCATAATTTCTAGGCTCAATTCAACTGGCCAAGCTTTTTTCCAGCATGCGGCGAAGCATCGCTTTCGCTTTTGACAACTGGGATTTTGAGGTGTTTTCTGAAATATCCAGCATCCCGGCGATTTCCCGATGGCTATACCCCTCCATCACAAACAGGTTAAAAACAGTCCGATACCCTACCGGAAGTTGCTGGATCAGGGCCGTCAGGGCCTTGGCGCGCAGCTGAATATACAGGCTATTGGCATTTTCATCCGGCACATCCGGAACCGTTTCGATATCCAAAACGGCAGGAGCTTGTTTCTGTCGGCGCACATGTTGCAAGGCCACATTTAGGATAACCCGGCGGATCCAGCCTCCCAATGGCCCTTCTCCCCGAAACTGATGCAGGTCGGAGAACACTTTTATGAAACCTTCCTGCAACAGGTCCTCCGCTTCTTCCCGGCCACCGGCATAACGCAGGCACAAACGGAACATCGGCCCCTTGTACGCTTCGTACAACTGCCGTTGTGCTTGCGGGTCGCCTCGCCGACAACCCGCCAGGTATGCATGGCCTGGTGTTTCCACTGATTGCGCGGTTTTATAGAATTAGGTGTAAAAATGCGTGGAATAGTTGCCTGGAGAATGGAAATAGTATCGGCTCAGACGCCGGAAAGCGAATTTTTGGCCTGGAATGGCTTTGGAAGTTGAGGAGGTTGAGAAGGGTTTAGGAGGTTGAGAACAGTCTCCTAAATCTAAACCTTCTCAACCCGCTCGACCCCCTCAACAAAATCAAGGATTGTTGTTTAATTTTACTCTTTGATCACCCGCAGGGCCGCCATGCCCTGTCCACTCGACAATTGTATCAGATACAGCCCGGCCGGAAGGCCCTCCATTGGAATAGCCTGTTGCACCTGTCCACTAGCCAGCTGTCCGCTCCAGCTTACCTGGCCGGTAGGGTTCAGAAGGCGAAGCTGAACGGGCTGGGCAAGCGGCCCATCCAGTGTAAGGGAGAGTATGTCCTGTACCGGGTTGGGGAAGCAGCGGGCAGCCCGGCCGGCCAAAACACTTTCCGTACCGGTGATGGTGGTGGAGGCAAAGGCCTTGTTGCTGTATTGTGAAGTATCCTGGTCGTTTATGGCGCGCACCCGGTAGTAGTAGCCCGTTTCGGGCATCAGGCCAGTATCTTCGTAATTAGTGACATCAACGTCCGTACTACCGATCTGAAAATAAGGCCCGTTAAGGAAAATCGAGCGCTCGATGAGGAAAGCCGTTTCGTTGTCCGAGGGGCCGGCCCACGCCAGGTTGATCTGGGTTTCACTAATGGTGGTGGCGGTCAGGTTGGAAGGCGGTGCAATGGCGGAGCAGGAGCTGGCTGTATAATCCACTACGTCCTGCCGGACTTCCGGTAAAAGGGGGTAGAAAGATTCGCCGGGGCATTCGGTAGCACAGCCATCGCGATGGCCGGAAATGTTGTTAAGCGTCAGGCCGGAGGAAGCGTGGAATGCAGCGCCCAGAGGATCCAGGCCGCGGTCACAGGCTTTCCAGGCCAATAGCTCCACCAAAGTTCCAATGGCTTGTTCTGTAGGTGTGACGGCTGTAAAGTCGCCCATCACACACACGCCCATAGTGCCGCCATTGGTGCCACAGAAGTGCGCGCCCAGGCGGTTGTCGCCTCTTCCTTCATAGAGCACTCCATTAGGGTCAACCAGCCAGTTGTAGCCGACATCGTCCCATCCATTCACATTGACGTGGAAGTCCCATATTGAACGCACCACAGCGGCCCAGTCGTTGGAAAAATTGGTGCCGGCGGAATGATGGACGATCAGGTGAGTAACCGTGGTATTGACCGGTGTTGCATCGGGC
Source organism: Lewinellaceae bacterium (assembly GCA_020636215.1). Lineage (GTDB taxonomy): Bacteria > Bacteroidota > Bacteroidia > Chitinophagales > Saprospiraceae > JACJYE01. The sequence continues at coordinate 145,568 of JACJYG010000007.1, read as the reverse complement.
GGACAGGTTCCACTGGGGCACCAGTCGTTCCGGCCCTCATAGGCAGGCTGTGGGCAGGGGCAGTACTCCGGATCGCGGAAGCCCACTTCCGGGCTGGAGGCAGGGTTATCTTTTGTAGGGCCTGGATTATAGAAATGAGCCTCTCCCCTGCTAACGGACATGCCTGCTCTCAACTGCACAAAACGGCTGGTGGCCGGCGCATAGAACAATTCGCTTATTCTTCGCTCGGAGCGCTGTTCGGCGTGTATATCAGGGTGCAGGGTGTTCCAGCTCCCCCAACGTTGTCCGTCTTCGGAAAAACGGGCTTCCCATTGCCCTTCGTCGCCCGTCCAGGCCAGAGAAAATGCAATGAACGGTTCTGCATGCTCCAGCGGGATGCTTAGTATTTCGGATTCCCAGGAATCCTGGCCGGAGCCAGGGAAAAACTCGAGCACAGCGCGGCTGGTCTGAGCCCATGCCGGCGTAATGAAACCAGCAAATAGTAACAGACAAATTGTTCGAAGTTGCATATTCTGCTTTTTTGTTTGCAAGGTAAAAAAAAATTGCCGCCCCTGCGGAAGGGAGAACGGCCTTCGCGCGGAGGGCCCAAGACCCAGTCCTGTACCACCCCGTCTATCCGGCTGGCATCCGATCTTAGTTCACTGACCCAGGGATTATTCTTCTTACCTGAAACCGCGACAGAAAGGCGCACAAAAAACGAGAGCCGCAGCATTATCTGCTTCGGCTCTCAAACATTAAACAAATATGCACAATCTTAAATATCTTATCACCCCAAAGGGGAAGTATTTACAAGTTTTGTATTGCACTGAAAAAGCATCCAGTTAGTATTTTAAATAGGGAGTTGACTTTTCATAGTAATGCAACACACTAAATACCAATGATACTCATACTATGATGATATTCGTGGAACGCTTTTCGCAGGCAAAAGCCTGTCAATGGGGAAGGGGAGTAGAAGAATAAAATTTCAAAAAATATTATCAATTATTCAGGAGTTAAGTCCAGAATTTGTCGCAAAATAAGACTTTCTATAAATGAGGCAAAAAAGGTTGTAGACAATTCACTTTTTTTGTGACATCAATATTTTGATATATAATATATAAAGCACTAATAGTCATCAATTTTTTTTAAATAAAACGAAACATTTGTGACAAAAATTCAATTCAATTTATTTTGAAAACGGGGCGGAAATCGATGGGAAAGCCCCCAATAAAGTCATTTTAACCTGAAACAGGCATCAATTCTCTCCCACTCTACAGGGAAGGAAAACTTGTACCAGGCTAGTCCCAGCGGTATTAAAATCCGGCATTTTATCTACCTTGAGTTAATGAAAACCTGGCAACCGTATATCAATGGTTTTAAAGCCTATCTTTTGCTAGAGCGCTCGCTTTCCGGCCATACGGCAGAGGCTTATTTGTCTGACCTCGATAAACTCCAGCAATTCCTGGCGTTAAATAACTATATGCTTTCCCCGAAGGAAGTTCAGGCACAACACCTGGAAGCATTTCTAAAATGGCTGAACGAACTGGGCTTAGCGGCCCGCTCCCAGGCCCGGTTGATCTCGGCTTATAAAACCTTTTACAAATATCTGCTGCTGGAAAATATCGTAGAGGCCGACCCTACCGAACTGATCGACGCACCCCGGCTAAGCCGGAAGATCCCGGAAGTGCTCTCCTACGAGGAGATCCAACGTATGCTGGCGGCGATCGACCTGAGCCACCCCCAAGGCACGCGCAACCGGGCAATGCTGGAAACCCTTTACGCCTGTGGCCTGCGCGTCAGTGAACTCACCCAGCTTCGCCTGTCCAATCTCTACCTTGATATTGGATTTGTCAAAGTCATCGGCAAAGGGGACAAGGAACGTATCGTGCCGATCGGCGCTGAGGCCGTTAAACATATTCGCCTTTACCTCGAAGGGGATCGGAGGGGCCTGATGAACATCCGCCGCGGCCAGGAGGATATGCTCTTCCTCAACCGCCGGGGCCATGCCCTGAGCCGGGTCATGGTTTTCCTCGTCGTTAAAGAGGCTGCCGCCGCCGCAGGCATTACCAAAAATGTTAGCCCTCATACCTTCCGCCATTCTTTCGCCACTCACCTCATCGAAGGCGGCGCCGACCTGAGGGCCGTACAGGATATGCTTGGCCACGAATCGATCATCACTACCGAGATCTATACCCACCTGGATACAGACTACCTGCGGGACACCATCCTCTCTTTTCATCCCCGCAACCGGAAAGGAAATGAGGGGGCGCCGGGAGAGAATGGCTAAGCACCAGGCTCTATTGAGCCGGTTAAAAATGGTTAATGGTTGGCTGGCTCGCTTAGGGGCCGCAACCTGACTGTTGTTTTCTGCCAAATCCGACAAATACTGGTATATTTGCAGTTCGAAAAATACAGCCATGGAAGAGTGGGAACTAGAATTTGAGTGGCTTAAAGTTCGCCACCTGGTTAAAGATGCTTTCGAGCGCGATGACCTGCCCGACCTCAACGCCGTGCTTTTTCTTATTGGCATTCAGGAATTGGGCCGCTGGCCGGGTTCTTTCACCAAAGAGGAAAAGCAGGACCTCATGCACATCGCAGTGTGCCGCCTGCTCAGCTACGATGGCTACTATGAGTTTGCCGGACGGGATGCCGACGGCTGGCCGCACTACCGGCTCGTGAAGCCGCTAAAACTAAAAGGCGTGGAAGGACAGGAAAAGCTACTCATGGAGAAAGCCATCACTTACTTTAGAGAACTGGAGGAAGAAGAGTAGGTTACAGTGGGCAGTGAGCAGGGGGCAGTGAGCAGTGGGCAGTGAGCAGGGGAATAGGCTTAGATTTGCACTCCGAATTGGGGAGTTTTCAAATAACTGTTTCAAATCCTCCGCCCTAGGGACGGGACATGAACTCCTGAACACTCCCAGGCGATACGTACCAGACCCACGAGACGTACCAGACAAGAACCAGACAAAAAGACAATAAACAAGGGAAAATGAAAAAAATCGCATTCTTAGCCGGCTTTTTGGCCATGATTTGGAGCTGTGGCAAGCAGGGCCCCACCTATGCGGTCATTAAGACTGATTTGGGAGAGATGAAAGTTCAGCTCTACGATGAAACACCTTTACACCGGGACAATTTCATCAAACTGGCCAAAGAAGGCTATTATGATGGCTTATTGTTCCATCGGGTCATTCGGGGCTTCATGATTCAGGGAGGAGACCCTGATTCCCGTGATGCAGTACCGGGGCAACCGCTGGGAAATGGCGGCCCGGGTTACACGCTACCGGCTGAATTCGGGCAATTACACATTAAAGGTGCATTGGCCGCAGCCAGGTTGGCCGATGGCGTCAACCCTCAGAAAGAGTCCTCGGGGTCTCAGTTCTATATTGTGCAGGGCCAACCGATCAACAAGGAAATTCTTGACCAGGTACAACAGCAACTGGGGATAACGTATACTCCCGAGCAGATTCAGGAATATCTGGAAAAAGGAGGATACCCACCTCTAGACGGCGATTACACCGTCTTCGGCCGGGTGGTCGAAGGACTGGATGTGATCGATAAGATTGCAGCGGAATCTACTTCCCCGGATAACCGCCCGGTACGGGATATTCATATGACCGTGCAAATAGTGGACTAATTTCGGAACAAAAAAATCGCTTTTACCTGATGAAACCATCTTTTTCTGCCCGCTTATGCCTGCTGGCTCTTGCCGGGCTGCTCAGTTCAGGGCTTTGGGCCCAGGTGACGGTATCCGGCGCCTTGCGGGTGCTGGAACCACTGAAGTTCGAATACAACAAAGAAGCAAAAGCTTACCTTTGGGATTTTGGAGACGGCCAAAGCTCGACAGAAGCCACTCCAAGCCATGTTTTCAAAAAATCCGGCCCGCACACCATCGTGCTGCGCGCCACTAATGCAAAAGGAAAAGAAAAAGTTGTGGAAAAAAACATTCAGATAGACCCTCCGGCCGCTTGCCTGGTCGAGTTGGAAACCGAATTCGGCGCCATGCTCATACAACTGTATGACGCTACGCCCAAACACCAGGACAATTTTGTCAAACTGGTTGAGGAAAACTATTTTGACAGCCTGCTGTTCCACCGCGTCATCCAGAATTTCATGATCCAGGGTGGAGACCCAAATTCCCGCAAGGCTGCTGCCGGGCAAATGCTGGGTTCCGGCGGCCCTGGATATACCATTGAAGCAGAATTTGTGGACTCCCTCATCCACCTGAAGGGAGCGCTGGCCGCCGCTCGCACCGGTGATAATGTCAATCCCCAGAAGCGGTCTTCCGGTTCGCAGTTCTACATCGTTCAGGGGCAGCCGGTCAACGAGGATATGCTCAACCGCATTGAAGCCCAAAAAGGATTCCGTTATTCGAAAGCCCAGCGGGATCTATACCTGGAAAAAGGCGGCACGCCCTTTCTCGACCGCGACTACACCGTTTTCGGACAAGTTATTGAAGGCCTGGACGTACTCGACAAAATTGCGGCAGTTCCAACCGATCCCAGCAACCGCCCGCTGAACGATGTGTGGATGAAGGTAAGCTTGATTCGCTAGGAGTATATTTGGAGCGGGTTTGTTATGAAAATCAAGTATTTAGGGTTATTCGTTCCCGTCTTTTTTGAGCCGGGTAAAATTCGTTATTTGTTGCCCGCTGATGGCACAATACATATTTAGATTTCATGCAGGAACGACACATTTTAGGCATAGACGTGGGAGCCTCCGGCATCAAAGGTGCAGTGGTGGATATCGAAACGGGCGAATTGCTGAACGAGCGCATTCGCCTGGAGACGCCAACTCCCTCTACGCCTGAGGCCATGGCTGAAACCTTTGCCGAATTGGTGCGGGCGCACAAGTGGAAAGGGCTGGTAGGTTGTGGTTTCCCTTCCATAGTTAAACACGGCATTGCCTACTCGGCTGCCAATATCGACAAGGATTGGATGGGCCAAAATATCATCGAAGTGTTTTCGATGGCTAGTGGCTGCCCGGTGGAAGTACTGAACGACGCCGATGCCGCCGGCCTGGCCGAGATGCGTTTCGGCCTGGGTAAAGGTGTAGATGGCGTTGTGCTGCTCATTACGATCGGTTCGGGCCTTGGCTCCGCCCTTTTCATTGATGGCAGGCTGGTGCCTAATACAGAATTGGGGCACATCTACCTCGAAGGCCAGAAGCAAGTGGCCGAGGTTTACACTTCCAATAACGCCCGCAAACGGGAAAACCTCAGCTGGGAAGAATGGGGCCAACGTTTCAACGAATACCTCCTGCACCTGGAACGCACTTTCAATCCTGACCTCATACTGCTCAGCGGTGGGGCCAGCAAGCGGTTCGATAAATATGAATCCTTCATTTCTACACAAATCCCTGTGAAACCCGCGCAACTGCTCAATGCAGCCGGGACCATCGGGGCGGCGGTGTATGCCTATCAGAAGTTTAGGAAAGCTTAGTAGTGGAGAAGGGTTGAGAACGGTTTAGCGGCATGGGATATGGCGCTGTTTGGTTGAGAAAGGGTTAGAGGGAATGTTCAAAGTTCCAGGCTTGCCCGGCTGGCACAGACTGGTTTTACGTTTTAATCCACCCTGAAAATCAAAGGATTACGACTGCGGCGACACACTTTTTGAACAGTCCCGGGTTAGATGATGGAGAACTCAACCGCTCTCAACCTTACTCAACTTTTCTAAACCCTTTCAAACCTCCCCCGATCACTCCAGGCTGTAGGTAGAAATAAGGGACAGCACATCCGGGTCCTGTTCCAGATCGGGCAGAATGGTAAAGAGGAGGCGGTGGCCGTCGAAATTTTCCAGCAGGGCTTCGCCCAGCCAGTAGCAGGCTTCCTGGCGTTTGCCGGCGGCAAACAGGCAGGCGGTGCGGCAATACATCAGTTCGGCGCTATCATCATCAATATCCCCTTCCTCCAATACATTCAGAGCTTCTGTTGCCCGGCCGGTATCCAGCAGAAACACCGCCCATTTTACCCAATACTGACTATCATCGGGATTGATTGTCACGGCCTGGCGATAGCATGCATCTGCCTTCTCCCATTCATCGAAGTAATAATAAGCATGGCCCAGGGCAGCGTGGTAATCCTCCCGGCCTTCTTCGATCTGGATGGCCTTTTCGAAGAAATGAATGGCAGTAATCCATTCCTCTTCCATGGCATAACATTCGCCCATGTAGAAATACAATTCATCATTGAGGGGATCAAACTGCAGGGCGCGGGTATAAAAAGCCAATGCTGATTTATACTTTTTCAGGTGAAAGTAACACTGGCCAATGGATATGTAGAGGTCGCTGTCGGTTTCAAAGTTCTCCAGCAGTTCTTCGTAACACCCCAGGGCTTTATAATATTGCCGAAGTTCGAAGCAAAGGCCCGCGCATTCCCGGAAAGCCTCTTCCATGTTTTCATCTGCCAGGTAAGCATATTCGTAGGCCTGAATGGCCTCTTCATAATTGCCGAGGTAGTTATGGGCCTGCCCCAGGTTATACCAGGCCTGAGCCAGGTAAGCGTCCTGCTCCAGGAGGCCTTCATGAAATAAGATGCTTTCCTCATATTTACGCGACAAGTCGATGCAGGCGCCAAACCGCTCCAGGGCTTCCTGGTTGGACAGGTCTGCTTCGATAGCCGCTTTTAAAGTAAAAAACATGCGCTCCTGCTGGCCTTCGGCCTCATAAACCAGCGCCTCCACTAAAAGAATATCGCTGAGCAATTCAGAATCGGCCTCTAATTTCATCTCCTCCAGTATAGCATGCGCTTCGGCCGGCCGTTGCAATACGATCAGGGCTTCCGCCTGCAGTAAGTCAATATCCGGTTCTGAAGGCGCAAACAAACGAGCCTCCTCTAACACAGAAAGAGCTTCTTCTGCCTTGCCCAGGCCAATCAAAAGTTCTGCTTTACGGGAATAACATTCCGAAGAATAGGTATGATGTGTAATGGCATAACCCGCCACTTCGAGCGCCTTGTCTAATTGAAAGTCTTTTTCGTAGAAGTCTATGATCTTGAGATAGGCCTTCTCTTCAAAAAAAACCTCTTCTCCCCTCCCGAACTGAGCTTCATATGCGGCAACCAACTGATTAACCGCCGGATCATTCCTTAAATGGTTCATAGGACGCATAGGTGCAATTTGTGGTTTTCTTTGAATAAAGATACGTATAAAGGCCTCAATCCGTTTCCCTTAATCCCATTGATTAATGGAACGGTAGGTTTTGGGCAGGGAATGGTAGTTTTTGACGTAACATATTGTTTATTAATATTTTAGAAATTAATACTATTTTAAATTTTTCTTATTTGTTAATTTTATCATATAGAATTATTGTGCTAAATATCCGGCCCGCTTGCATGAACCCATGCCCTACGGCCCTTCCTTGCTGCCAACCCCCAAACCTCTCGGCCTTCAGACATTCCGGCGTTCAGACCTCTCGACCCTCAGACCTCTCGACGTTCAGACCTCTTGACGTTCAGACATTCCGACCCTCAGACCTCTTGACGTTCAGACCTCTCGACGTTCAGGCCCCTCGACCTTTCGACCTCTCGACGTTCAGACCTCTTGACGTTCAGACATTCCGACCCTCAGACCTCTTGACCCTCAGACATTCCGACCCTCAGACTTCTCGACGTTCAGACCTCTCGACGTTCAGACCTCTTAACGTTCCAGCTAACCAGATAAACACCAGCAAAAATAAGGGCCGCCGACAAGCCTTTCACCAAAGTTAATTCATCTTTTCCAAAAACCAGGGCAATAGCCGCAGCCAGCAGGGGTTGCAGGTAGATATAAATACTGACCACAGAAGGATTGACAACCGATAGCGCGAAGGCGTTGAACAGGTAGGCGAGGAAAGTCGTGCAAAGCAAAACATACCCGACGGCCAGCCAAATGCCCGGGGTAAAACGGCTCCAGTCCGCCGACCACAACTCCGGCCCGCCAAATGGCAGGACAAACAGAAGGCCGAATGCAAACACCCACTTGATCACGGTCATCGGATGGTAGCGAACCATGAGCTTTTTGACCAGCACCAAATAAATTCCATAGAAGGCCGCATTGAGAAAAATGAGCAGGTCCCCCAGCAGTCGCTGCCCGCCAAAAGATAATTGCGCGCCAAAAGCGATCAGTAGCCCGGCCCCCATAGCCCCCAGCAGTATGCCGGCCACCTTTCGCCACGTAATACGCTCCCCGATCAGCAGGGCTGAAGCCAGCAGAACAAGAATAGGCGTCGTCGTCATGATGAGGGACGCATTGATGGGGGTTGTCCAGTTCAGGCCACTAAAGAAAAACATCTGATTGAGGGCTACTCCGAATAAGCCACACAGCGCCAGGCGCTTGAGGTCTGCCCGTTCTACCTGCTCGCGGACAAAGGCCCGGTGGAATAGCCAAAACAGAAACAGCGCACTTGATACCCGCAACAGGATGAATCCAAGTGGCTGCAGGTATCCCCCTCCCATCACTTCCTTAGCAATAGTGTAATTGGCGCCGTAAATGAGGGCGACCAGAAAGAGAGCAGTGTGGGCTTTTGCAGTGGCGGACATACGAGCAACAGGATGTTTTCAGGTTTAAAGCACTTAATAATACGGCATTACTGGAATTGTTCATCCTGTCCCCTACTCTTAGCATCAAAAAAAAAATCGGCGCCCGCATTTACAAGCGCCGATGGCTAGTGCAAAGATTATAATTGAGCCTGAAAAATATATGGTTCAAAGCCACGGATGGGCATACCGATAGCTGAGGTAATGGCCACAGGCCTAGTTCCGAGGCCCTCCACCCCCTGGCCGCCGGTATGGCCGGTTGGGGTCATTGCGTTTTTCCTGTACCCGCCGGAGCAATTCCAGGCGGAATTCTTTATCGGCTTTTTGGAAAAGCGCAATTTTTCGGGGAGAGACGACCTGTTTGAAACGCTGAAAATAATCGCGCTTGAGGTTGAGCAGTTCCTGTTCCATTTGGAGCCGGTCTTCGATAAACTGTTCAACTTCCCAGTCGGACATGCTTTCCAGGCGTTGGTTGGCCCCGTACTTCGCCTTGATCTTATCCTGCCCGTCCTCAAATTCATTGTTCAAAGCCCAAAACCGCTCCGATTCGGCGGGAGTAAGGTTGAGGCGCTGGGTGATGTAGGCTACGCGGGCAGCCTGTATTTTACTCCCCACTTCTCCTCTAAGGGGCTCGTCATCAAATATCTGGCTGAAAGCCGGCAGCGTTAATAGTACGCCTACCGTTAAAGCCATCCATGTTTTTGTAGTCATTGCTTTTCCCTTGTTAGGTTTACAATAATTTTTCCAGGTCCTCCAGGCTTATCTCATCGATGTATTCGTCCAGGTACTCGTTCAGTTCTTTATCGCCAATATTTGGCATCACTTCAATATTGCGGACATCTTCTTCACTGGCCATGGCAGCTTCCACCATCAGGCCGATGTCAAAGGATTCGATATTATTGGTAATGTATTCGGTAATTTCTTCCTGGCTCAGGCTGGCCAGGGTGGCGGACGGTTCAGCCATAGCCGGCCCGGCCGGCCAGAACAGGTACCAACCGGCTGCTACGAGCACCACTACCGAAGCCAAGGCTATAGCGTAACGGGGCTGCAAAAAGGCCTGGAAGGCCTTCCCCAGGCGCTCGCGCCAGGCGGTGCGGATTTCCGGCGCTTTTTCCCGAACCAGCCCTTCTTCCGCGCGGATGCGGCGCAGCACATCATCAGGCAGCGATTGGAAATAGCCCGCTGGAACGCGGAAGGGCTGCTGCTTATCCTCTTTCATTTTGGCCAGCAAGGGCGACAAGCCCTCTAGTTCCTCCCGTATGTGATCTTTTTCTTTCATCATATTTCTATTTAAGATCCGCGCTGTATCAAACTCCCCGGATAAATGCCTCGACCTTTTTGACAGCATGGTGGTAAGACGCCTTTAATGCACCCACGGAGGTGCCCAGTACGTCCGACATTTCCTGGTAACCCATTTCGTCGTAATAGCGCAGGTTGAACACCAGGCGCTGCTTCTCCGGCAGCTGCTCCAGCGCGTTTTGCAGGCGTTGCTGCAACTCGTCTCCATCGAAGTACGCATCGGCCTCCAGTTGGTTGGACAGGGGGCTTTCTTCTTCATCGATGGAACTGGCGGCGCGGCGCTTTTTCTGGTTCAAAAAGGTAATGGCCTCGTTAGTCGCAATGCGGTAAAGCCAGGTGTACAGCTTGGATTTCCCTTCAAAATTTTGAATACTGCGATATACTTTAATAAAGCAATTCTGCAACACGTCATTGGCGTCTTCATGGTCAATTACCATTCGCCGGATATGCCAATACAAGCGCTCCTGGTACTGTTCCATCAGAAACCGAAACCCCTGCTCATAAGTGCGTGGCTCATCCAGCAACCGTAGTATATGATCTTCTGATATTGCTGTCAATGGCGTCTGCAATTGTGTGGTTTTCCGGTTTGACTAAGCACCGGGCAATTGGTTTAATGATGCGGTGGGTTTTTTCATGGGTTGTCTGGTTTTGTCTTGTTGGTCTTGTTTGTCTTGTTGGTCTTGTTGGTCTTGTTGGTCTTGTTTGTCTTGTTGGTCTCGTTTGTCTTGTTGGTCTCGTTGGTCTCGGGTGTCTTGTTGGTCTTGTTGGTCTGGTTTGTCTTGTTGGTCTCGTTGGTCTCGGGTGTCTCGTTGGTCTTGTTTGTCTCGGGGGTCTCGGGTGTCTCCCTGGTTATCAGAGTAACTAGAAACTTGAAACCAGAAACCCATCTCTGTGAGCCGGGCAAGCTTTGAACAGCCCCTGTTTCGCACGGCAACAGGAAGCAAGAGCGTCTAACCTGTAACCTCCTAAGAGTTTGTCCACTGCCCCCTACTCTTCTTCCTCCATTGGCGCCACGAGGTGCAGCCGGCTCAATTCCAGGACGGTGCGCGTACCTTCCGGATAATACATCCGTTCGAATTTTCGGCGCCAGAAGATCTCTTCGTTGGTATAAGAGCCATTGGCGTGCACTTCCTGGGCAAAAGTATCGTCATAGGCCTGAATAAGCGCCAGGAATTCCGGTTGCATGTCTCTGACCTCTTGTTCTGTTTTTCCCCAGAGCGGGCTGTCCTTGTTGATGACATGAACAATGACCCAGTTGAGCGGGAAAAGGAAAACCTGGCTACGCTCCAGCTCCAGGCCAGCGTAGCGGCGTATTTTATCTCCATTCAAATTTTCAACCCAGGACATGGTCAGGCGGGCCGATACGTTGATGAGCTTGTTGTTGCGCTCGTTAACGATCTGGAACTGGAAGCTCAGATAGGGTGTGTCCCGATAGGGCCGGACAACGGCCTTGTCACTAAAGAGAATACTCGACTTCGGTTTGGAAAAACGGGCAAATAACAAGCCTGTCGCCAGGGCGAAAGACATCAGGCCCACCAGCGCCACGCCGGCGGAAATGATGTTACCCCAGGCGCTAACCGGGCTCATAGCGCCATAGCCAACTGTCGTGAAAGTTTGCACACTGAAAAAGAAAGCTGCGGCAAAATCATGGGCCAACGACCCCGTTTTGGAGACCCCCGAGAGCGCATCGACGCCAATGGCAACCAGCACCAGCCCGAAAAAAGCATTGACGAGGATATAAAACGCGCCGACGACTCCAAAGAAACGGGGCCAGCTCATCTCTACCAGGTCCTGATAAGGCCGCCAGTTGGACACCCCGCGCCGGACGATGTTGAAAGACCCATCTGGATTGATGAGCCGTTCCCCTGAGGTAGTGATGCTGGTACCAAAGCCAAGGTCGTTCTCCGGCTCTGCTGCTTTTCCACGCCGGTTGCGCCCAAAAGGAGAAGTAAAATCTGATAGCTTCATATTCGTAAGATAATCAGGGATGTTAAAATTTCGATATTCTTGCTAACTTTAGAAACCATTTTCCAAAGCCTTTTCCGACAAAACAGGCCGGCCACGATGAACAACAAACCCAGACTTCAAGCACTATTGGTGGGTATCAACCAGTATCAGCCCCCCGTCCCCCCTTTGGCCGGCTGCCTCCATGATGTCGATCAAATGGCCGCCTACCTGCAGGACAACGCAGCTGATTTTCAGCTCAGCCTGCAAACACTTACCAACGAAGCGGCCACCAAAGCCGGCATTATCCAGGGGTTCCGGGAGCACCTCTCTAAGGCCGGGCCAGGCGATACCGCCCTGTTCTACTACTCTGGCCATGGCACCCAGGAAGAGGCGGACCCGGCTCTTTGGCGTTTTGAAACGGACGGCAAACTGGAAGCACTGGTTTGCTACGATGGCATCCTGGAAACAGAAAATGGTACAAGCTTTAACCTTTTAGCCGACAAAGAGTTGCGCTACCTCATCTATCAGCTTTCGCAAAAAGGGCCGAAGATCGTGACGATATTCGATTGCTGCCACGCCGGCGGCAATACCCGGAACGACTACGTCGGGGAGCAACTACAGGGCATTCGCCAACGCCGGTACCATCCTGCCCGCCTGACGAGGGCTTGCCCGCCACGCCCCTGGGAACAATTCCTTTTTGCTAAAGAGGCCTCCCCAGAACGCCTGAAAACCCTGCCTCTACCGGAGGTCATCCCCGTCGGCGCCCACATCCAGCTGGCCGCCTGTCAGGGCAGCCAGTCGGCCTACGAGAAAAATGGCAGCGGGGCTTTCACCACCGGCATGATCCAACTACTGAAAGACACCGGTGGGCAGATCACTTATTACGGCCTGGCCCACCGCCTGCGGTTTTTGTTAAAAGAGACCTTCGACCAATCGCCCCAGTTTTATGCCGCCGGGGCCGAAGAAGGGGAACTTTTCCAAGGGTTTCTGGGAAAGGAAGTACAAGGCCCCGCCCTGAACGGCAACGTCATCTACAATGAAAAACTCGGCTGGATACTGGACCTGGGCGCCATGCACGGCCTGAATGAAACAGCCCGGGAAATTACCATAAAGGCCCTGGATGGCCCCTCTATCAAAGCCAAAGTTGGGGTGATCCATTCCAACCACACCATCCTGAACTTCGACCAGGATAGCTTCCGCCAGCTCAAAGCCGGAGCAGTGTACAAAGCCGATATCGAGGGCGGCCTTTTGTCCCAACACCTGCAGATTGCCCTGGAGGGGGAGGAAGAAGCGCTGGAGCCGCTGAAAACCGCGCTGGAAAACCAACAAGCCTTCGGCCTGGCCAAGCCGGGAACTGCGGCCGACTATACCCTGCGCTTCAAAAATGGGGAATATCTAATCACACCTCCAGGTGCTCCCGGCCAGCCCTTCACCAGGGCTATCAAAGGCCCCGGGGAGGATGCCACCCGATTGGTAGCGGCCTACCTGAGGCATATTGCCCGCTGGGAGTTCATCCGGACACTTTATAACCCGGACGTTTACCTTTTTAACGGGCATCCTGTTTCCATGGAGTTTTTCCGCGTGCAAGCCGATGGATCGCTGAAGCCGATTGCGATAGAAGGGGAAGAAGTGAAAACAGAATACGAGCGACTCAATGGAGAATGGAGCGGCCGCCTGCGCCTGAAGCTTACCAACCAGTACGACCGTCGACTCTATGTTTCGCTGCTCTTCCTGTCGCTCAACTTCCAGGTATACCCCAACATGCTGGGGGAAGCGGTGATCCAGATGGAGCCGGGGCAGGAAGCCTGGGCGTTCGAAGGCAATGATATTGAACTGGATTTCCCCAGGCAGGTGGCTGATTTCAAGCTCCCATACAGCCCGGCTTACTTCAAACTGATTGCCAGCACCCAGGAGTTCGATGTCAGCCGTTTTGAGCAACCGCCCCTCCCGGCGCCTACCGATGCGGATGGAAATGACATGCGCGGCATCAAACTACCGAACGCCTTCCAGTTCGTGGGCGATGACTGGGCCACCCGCCTGGTGACGCTGCTGGTGCGCAACCCGGAGTATCGGGTGGGGTAAGTACGAGGAAATGAAGTACCTGTTTAGCGATACTATTGTTACTGCAGGCCTGCAGATGCTATGGATAGCCTAACCAGGATCTAACGCATCCAAAGTATCTACCGCCCGCAGGGCGTAGCATCATTCTGCCCGTACGGGTAGGATGAGTATCCAACCTGGGCGCTAAACAAGTGGCGCCAGAGGAGCTTTTAAACCGCCCGCTCCCTCACAGCACCCCTCTATGCCTTAACGCCAGCAGGATAAGCCCCAGCAGCAGCACCCCGGTGGCCACGCCCATCTGCACCCATTGCTCCTGGGCGACGCGCACGCGGCTTTCCACGTAATAGGGATTGGCGGCGTTAGGGGAGCCATCGCCCAGCCGCACCTCCCAGTTGTCCTGGTCGCTATTGTCCAGGTAGGGTAAGAGGAGGTTGAGGGTGAATGCCGTATCAAGCGGGGGCACTTCGTAGGAAATACTATCGACCATCGCCCCCAGGATGGAGTACAGGCCCAGGTCTTCACGCCGTTTATTCAGGCCAAAGTTTAGGCCGCCGATCACATTATAGGCGCCGGGATAGGCTTGCACGAAGCGGGCGGAGTCTCTGCAGATGACCAGATAGTCGTTGGGGTCGATGTAGACTTCCGGAAAGATAAACTCGTTGCGCTTCAGGTCACCCAGGGTCCATTTTGTGAGGGATACCTGGGCCTTACTGGTGTTGAACAGCTCTATCCAGTCGCCGGCCTTGCCATTTTTCGGGCATATTTCATTGATCACCAGCTTACCCTCCAGGGGGTGGGTGAACCTTTCGAAGACAGCGCGCACCCTGGTAATCTTTTCACTGGGGGCAAAAGTAAGCTCCCGCAGCGTTTCGTCCGCCTCGATACCTTCCCAATGGGAAAAGCGATAACCATGGTGCGCTACTACCCGCACTTTGACGGGATATCGCTCGAAATAGGTTACCTCCAGCGAATCGTTACTGATGGAAATATTGTCATTGATAAGGAGGCGCCCGCCTTCATTGGTGCTTACCATAAAGCGGTGCTGCGGGCCGGTTCGAAATCGCTCCATGAGATGCATGCGCAGGTAGGTAGGGCGCTCGCGGGCAAAAGTTCGTACGATGGCCACCTCATCCTCCCATACGTTCCGGCTGAGGTTCCAACGCCTGAGGTGGCGGGGGATCTCCGGCAGGTACATCTGATAGAAGGAATCTACCAGGCTGACAGCCCGATCTGCCGAAAAACAGGTATTGAGATGATCGGCAAAGCGATTGACAAAATCCTTTCGGAAATCGTCATTTTCCAGCAGCTTGCGCAGCAGGAAAGTACTCCATGGCGGATTAGGCCAGGCCGGGCCATTGGGCTCGGTATGAAACGCCAGGCTATTGTTGCGGTAAGCGTTCCGGTCGTGCAGGCCATAGCCCCAGTCGGTATCATAAAGTATCCAACGCCAGCGGCCGTCGGGGGTTTGGGGGCGCCAGTATTTAATATTGCCGCCGGCGTCCTGGTTATCAAAGTAGATCTGGGCGATCTGGTAGTTCATAAAATTGTCGACCTCCATCTGCGTCTTTACGTAGGCGTAATTGGCAGGGTTAGACAGGTCGTGCTCTTCCAGGAATTTAAGCAACTCCAAATAATGGCGCATACTTCCCCGCTTGCGGGTGTAGCGGTGCTCCATCAGGTCGATGCTGTCGCCATTCACGCCTTCGTGGTGGCTTTCGATGAAGAAGCGATTGACTTTTTCCCGGATGTTGTATATCCCCCAGTACTGGCCATTGATATAGACATGAGAAGGGCGGTAGTCTTGTTTATCAATATCCCAATCATCGACCATGGCCGACATCAGGGCGTCCCGGAATTGGGTTTTACCAAAATCACTGCCGGAATTGCGCAACACCAGGTACTTGAATTTATCGGGCCCTTTTTTACCAAAAAATTTATGCTTGATCCGCTTTTCTCCATACATGCTGCGGGCCGCCAGCGCAATGGATTTTTGAGGAAACAGGCGGCTCATCCCCCCAAACAGCCGGAAGCCTGTTACACTGCGGTAGACACACCGGCCATCCGGTTCGAAAATCTCTACATTGGCCGGCAGCTCCCGGCGGCTCCAGAAATTGGCGCCCGGTTTTTTCCACAGGGTGTCAATGACATTGCTACCCAACATAAAGAGGCCCTGCTGCGGGTGAAACAAAAAATTGGGCGTAATCCCGATGGATACCACGGCAAAGGCGGACGGCGGCTCTCCGATGAAGTAGGTATGGCTCAGCACCGGGCTCTGCCGGCCATCGGCATGGAAAGCAATGACTCTCAAAATGGTGGTCTTATCGATGCGGATAGCCCGCCGGTAAGGAAGGGTGCTCCGGCTGGGCAATGACCCGTCAGTAGTGTAAAAAACATCGGCGCCAGGGGCCGTAATTTCTACAGTCACTGCATCCGGATAGAATCCGCCCTCCGGAGAAAAGAATAGCTCCACAGGAGGTGGGGGCTCCGGCGGCGCGAGCGAGCTCTGGGCATTCAGGACCAGGCAGAGCGCCAGTATCAGGGAAACGAGTATGGTTCTCTTCAAAGTGTCTGTTGATTTTTGGGACGCCACTCCGGGCGGTTTTTGCTATACGCTATGACGGACCAGCGCCAAAGTCGTCACGCAGAAAAGCCAGAAGCCGAAAATAAGTTTTTTTTGCCGGCTTTCACAAGCCCGGTATTTCAACAGTATATACGGCGGAGCCTCCGGGATGTTGCATTTTGAGGCGCTTCCAGAGGCTGGACTACTCCAAAAAAATTGTAATTTACAGAGCAATAGTAAAGCGACTTATACCATGTTCAGGGCAATCAGTAAATTCATGCTCAAGCTATTCGGCTGGAAAGTCATCCTGGAGTACAGCCAGCTGCCAGATAAGTACGTATTCATCGCGCTTCCCCATACCTCCAACTGGGACTTCCCGCTTGGATTACTGGTGCGCAGCGCTTTGGGCCTTGACATCAAATACGTGGGAAAGGATGTCCTCTTCCGCCCGCCTTTCGGCTGGCTCTTTCGCTGGCTCGGCGGCTACCCCGTCGACCGCTCCCGGCGCACCAACTACGTTGATTCGGTGGTCGACATCTACGACAGCAAACCGCAGTTCGCCATTTGTATCGCCCCGGAAGGAACCCGCAAGAAGGTCAGTCAGCTGAGAACCGGCTTTTACTACATCGCCCTGGGCGCCGGGGCGCCTATTGTGATGGCCCGGCTCGATTGGGGCCGCAAAGAGGTCCGGATCAGCCAGCCTTTTTTCCCGTCCGGCGATAAAGAAGCTGATTTCAGCACCATGCTTCAGTACTTTCAAGGCGTTAAAGGAAAACACCCGGAATTGGGCTTTATGTAAGCTGGTTGTCAACCATCCCCAGATTAAAGTTTAAACTTTTATGTCTGTTTACTGTCCTGTTGTGTACCCTACGGCCACAACCGTAAAGGCTATTTGCCTGATTCAATCCTTTGTAATAATTAAAATGATGTGCTAATGAAACTCAAGTTGATCTACACGCTTTTTGCTTTCTCTGCTTTGGCCCTATTGTTTCTGAACAACTCCTCCGGGCCGGCGGAAGTGCAGGGGCAGGACCGGACCGGCTCTCCGCTGAGCATTGCGCCCTGCCAGGCCTGCCATAGCTCCGGCGCTTTTTCGCCAACGCCCCAACTGCAAATTTTGGATGACACTACTGCGGTCACCACCTATGAACCAGGCAAGTTGTACAAGGTGCGCGTCACCGTCAATGCTTCCGGTGATCCGGCCGGGTATGGTTTTCAGGCTGTCGCACTAAGCGGAACCGGCAATGTGCAGGCTGGTGATTTCATGAATCCCGGCGCCGACGTGCAGATCACGCCGCTCAACGGCCGGGAATACCCCGAACACAACAAGCGCAGCAGCACCAATACTTTTGAAGTAGACTGGGAAGCTCCGGCTACCGGCACGGGCGAGGTGCGCTTCTATGCAGCCGTTGTCGCCGCCAATGGTATGTCTGGCTCCGGTGGTGACGGTTCGGCTTTCCTGAACAGCCCTGTTACCCTGACTGAAGTCGTCAGCAGCACCGCTGAGGCCAATGAGCTGTTTGAGGCCTTTACGATCTACCCAAATCCGGTGGGCAATGAGCTGAACTTCCGCATTCAGTCGCCTGGCCAAAGCGAATACCAATTGCGCCTGCTTGACCTACAGGGCCGCACGTCCCTGAGCCGCCGCATCGCCCTGAGCGCCGGCGAACAGGTGCAATCGCTGGACGTGAGCCAACTGCCGGCCGGGGTGTACACTATTCAAATTACCGATGGGAAACGGGTGAGTAGCCGGAAGGTGGTGAAACGGTAGGTACTTTGAGATGCTGTGGATGCTGTGGATGCTGTGGATGCTATTGATGCTATTGATGCTATTGATGCTGTGGATGCCGGAGCGAAGCGAAGGCCCCGTACCGGCTTTTGCCGGTCGGGGCTATTGATAATATCCACAGCCGGTTAGGCATCGCATCAATCCCGCCCGTACGGGTGGGATGAATATCCATCTATCGGACTGAAAGGGATTAGTATCCTTTTTGGCCGGCAAGGGCCAAAAAGAAGTATCCACAGCATCTGCCAAGGATGCTCAAAGGATATCCAGGCCCATCAAGGCTACTTCCGCAGCAGCAGAATATCCTGAAAATCCTTGCAATCCGCCTTCTCCCGGCCGGGCCAGTATCCGTAATACGCCCGTTCCAGGGCCAGCCCGGCCGCTTCGATCATCATTTTCTTCAAATAAGCCTCTTCATAGGCCACATTGGCCGATTGCACCTGCTCGTCCATTAGCCGGTAGTGGCCCCGATCGTACGGAAAATTAAAGTGGGGATTGTTTTTCGAAAGCCTGGCGGAGGCTTCATTCCACAAAAAGAAAGTCGCAAAACAGGCGCCGCCCGGCCGCAATACCCGGTGGATCTCCCGCAGGTAGTTGGCCACCTCGTCGGGCAACATGTGGGTGAATACGGAGGTAAGGATCACAAAATCAAAATCCGCATCCGGATAGGGAAAGCGGAAACTGGCCGCACTGCCGCCCTGTGATTTATAGAGGTCGTTGTCGAGGTCGATATACTGAAAGCGGAAGTTGGGAAAGCGCCGGCTGATGTTTTCCCGGCACCATCGCACGCCCTTCTCCACCACATCGAAGCCTTCATAACTGCCGGCCTCACTCAGGTAAGTAGTAAGCGGCGCCGCCATTCTGCCGATACCACTCCCAACATCCAGCACCCGGTGCTCAGGAACCAAACCGCCCAATTCGATGAAGTACCTCAGCATCTTCTCCCCCGACGCCCGGAAGTCTCCGGAACCGGTATAGATCAGGCCCCGGGGGGGCGTCAGGGCGTCGCGCCGGCCGCTCCACCCCTCGTAAAGGTCGACGGGCAGGTAATACAGCCGCCGCGCCAGGAAGCGCCAGGCGGGCGGGAGGAAGTAATAGAGTTTGCGAAGGGGGATCATAGTTGCCTTATTTTCCTAAATACTCCTCCCATTCAACAATTCCGCAATGGTTTCATCCCCGCTGAAGAGATAAAGGGCGATATTAGTGTCGATTATTAAACTACTCCCATTCATCCCTTAAAGCCCTTTGAATGTCAAGAGGGGAAGCCGGCAAGCGAAGTGCACCGAAATACTTATAGGCATCAAACTTTTTCGGATTGGATAGTGCTCCGAGAATCTTTTGGATGCTGGCTTTATCTGAAGCTTTCTTGATTACAATGGTCATCAACGAATTTTTGGGATAAGATACATGTTTCTAGTAAAAACCTCAATACACTTGGATAGGTTCCTTTTCATTACTGATTGCTGATTGCTGAATGTTAGCCCCAGAGAACGTTCGATATACAGGCTGAGGAGAGGGTTACCACGCCACCTTCCCGATCTCGATCCACTGGATCTCGTCGGAATGAAAAGCTACGCTTCACCTTTTCATATGCCCGATGGCCGCCAGAATAGCGCTGAGCTTCACCAGGTCCAGCCCCACCGGCGGCGCTTCTCCCTGCGCCACCCGGCTGATCTCTTCAAGGTCATCGGACAACTGGCCCAGGGTAAGATGAGTGGGCTCCTGGTAAGGGGCATACAGTTCCTCCGGGCCGATGGCCCAGTAGTAGTCCACCGGGCCCAGCTCGATCGTATCGCCCTCCCGGCGGCGCAGTGCTTCGAGCAGGGTGGAGAGGGCTTGTTCTATTTCGGAGAGGTTGATGGTTAGCATGTCAGGGGTTGGCCGTGTTTATAAAATTTATCCCTCAATCTGTAAGTCAAGTCATTTATCATGGCTAAATCAGGATGATCTGGTAATGAAGACTTTTGGAATGCTAATTCCATTTCAGCCTGTTTTTTTTCGGCCATTATTAGTAATTCCTCATACTCAAACTTGCCAGCTTTAATATCTAGTAAGAAATCCCGATCTGGCCTTTTTACATTTACTTTTTTTTCTTGGCCTATTTCAATTGCCATTTCTAAAAGCCTGAACACATGCATCATGTTTTTAGAATCGTAATTCTTTCCATGATTCTTAGTGTTTTCATATCTTTCATCGTTTCGTTTATCTACCCAATCCCAATATTCCCTGTACTCCTTGCAATAGGTTGAATAACCATTTCTGTTAAAATACATTAGTGCTTCTTGCTTTGTTCCTTTAGGAATTGAGCTTAAGCAAACATCATTGGAATCAGTTCCTTTAATCACACCGCTGAATCCAAGGTTATCGGAATAGTATAATCCGTAAACATCTTTCATGTGCGGAATATTAACTAATCCGCAATTACTCTGTTTCCAGCCTTTAATTTCAAGATACTTTAGAAGCGGAATTGCACCTTGTTCATAGTTTACAAAGCAAAATGACAAAACACTCTTTCTTTCTTTTGCAACAGGATTAACGATCTTCTTGTTAAGCCCTTTTGCTTTTTTGATCTGAGACAAGGCAAATTTCCCAAAAGTGTTGCTACACAGTTTTGACAGAATAAGTTCTGGCTTTATCTCGGACAAATAAGGATGCTTAAATATAATTGCTGAATCAGGTGTATTTAGTAATTCAAGAATGTTTGGATTATTTAATGAAAGCAATTCCATGAAACGTCCAAACTCATAGAAAACAATGTCATTCGATTCATTATTTACCTGAGGGATATAATTTAAACCATAGTATTCCTCTTTAGGCAGAATGAAAACACCTTTAATATCGGTATCAGAATTTGGGGTATCTAATCCGTATGCTCTGCTGCCACTTATGCACTCAAAAATTATCAATCCTCTATTTCGTAGATCTTCAATTGTCATTAATTATCCCAATGTTTTTCTAAAGAACTCGTTTAAATCGTTCATTTGTCCTTTCGAGCCAGGTAATTGCTTTGATTCATTTTCTGCTCTTTCTATACAACTCTTCATGAATTCAATCAATTCAGGTTCCCCTTTGTGCAGGTAAGTTTCGCTAATTGTAGATTTGAGTTCAATCAGTTCAGCAATCCTTGTTGTTAATTCGGCTTGTAAATTCAATCCATTTAGCATTTTACTAAATTCTATTGGTGGGATTTCTTGTCTTTCAAGAATCCATAAGCAAGCAACCGAAGCCCTTAAAGCATAAAAGAACTTTTTGAGTTTATACTCTTGAAAATTGGCAACTTCCTCAAAAGTCTTTTTTGCCATACTTAAATAATGGTGAATTGAAGCAATCCTTGAATATGTTTCTTTGGCAATTGAATTAATCCCTAACAAAAAGTCATTGTCTGCTCTGTAAATGATGGGTGATTGAATTCTTTCCAACAACGGAGGGTTTGATTTCCAAAGCAGCCTCAAACTTTTTCTTAAATCCCAACCGCTTATATCAATTTCATTGTTATCAAGCAATAATTCGATGGTATCCTTTTCCTCGGCCAAACTCAAATACCAATCTTTATCATGACAGTAGATTATCCGAACATCGAAATCACTATCGGGCGATGGAAACCCCCATGCTCTTGACCCCGTCTCACAGGCTAAAAGTATGGTAATCCCTCTTTCTTTCTCTAAGTCGAATAAATATTTCTTTATCTTTTCTTCCATCAATCTTGCTTGATGTTTGCAGCTTGTTTGCTATAAGGAATGCCTAACGGTTTGCATATATGCCGTGCCGGTGTGCGCATGGAGCCTTCGTATAAAACTTTGGCTTCCCTATTGCGCCTTTCCCTTAGCTCCTATTGCCTTAACCTCAACTATCCCTCCAACACTGCCCCTAATGTACGAATCCCCAACAATTTAGTTGCAAGCCGGGACGGAAAAATTCCCGTCAGTCCGGGGAGTAGCAGAGGGGGGGCAGGGTTACAGGTTACAGGTTACAGGTTTCAGGTTACAGGTTACAGGTTTCAGGTTTCAGGGTTGCCGTCGGCTTTTGATGTCCCCGGCTGGCAGGGAATGCCCGTGACGCGCAAATTTATTTGCGCCGTCAAAATAAAAATTGATAAAGCCAGTAGTTTGCAGGTTTTGCAGGTCCAGCCTCTCAAATAAATTTGAGGGCTACGTATTCCCGGGCTTGCGCCGCAGCTGTCCGACCAGTTGAATGGCTGCCCGCCTATGCTAAAGCTACGGCGGGTAAAAATGGCTGAATGGTTGGGCTGGCTTGTGACGTGCAGACAAGGGGTTCTTCATCCCTTTTTCTTATAAATCGTATTCCTCTTATCCCCTGATTTTTCAAGCAGGCCCAACCGCACCCCTTCCCGGAGGTCTCGGCTGGCGGTGGCCGTCGACAATTGTTTAAAGGCCTGCAGATAATCCTTCCTTGAGAAGGGGGAATCCCTTTCAGACAGGAAATACTCCAGCCGGCCATCCGTAGTTAAGGCCCGGTTGCTGCTTTCCAGGAGGTTTTCCAGTGAGCGGTCGATGACCTTCAGCATGTACTCAATAAAAACAGTGGAATGGCCTGCTTTGTCGCTTTTTGCCAATGAATCGTAATATTCCTCCTGGGTTTGGCTGATCATTGTTTCAAACGGGAGGTACTCAAAAATGGGGTATTCCTGCATCAGGATCAGGGTTTGCCAGAGCCGGCCCATTCGGCCGTTGCCATCCAGGAAAGGGTGTATGAACTCCATTTCGTAGTGGAAAACACAACTCTTGACTAAAGCCAGTTCATCTGTTTGTTTTAAATACTTAAATAGCCCGGACATCAGGTAATCTACATTTCCGGCAGGAGGGGCCAGGTGCGCCACCTTAGATCCGTGCATGATTCCAACATTGGCCGTCCGGAATTGGCCGGGCTTTTCAATTAACCCATCCATCAAAATCCGGTGTGCAGACAAAAACGATTGCTTTGAAAGTGGATTAAATTGGCTGAGATCTTCATAGATCTTGATCGCGTTCAGGACTTCCAGAACATCTTTTCGGGGGCCAACGACTCTTTTGTGCTCGACAATAGCCGTTATCTGCTCTTCCGACAAGGTATTGCCTTCGATCCTTAAGGAGGAATGAATGGTTTTTATTTTATTTTGTTTGCGCAACTGGGGCGATGGCTTATCTAAGAAACTGGCTTTGGCCGCTCCCAGCTTTTCTGAAATTGCGGCAATTAACTTCAGAATAGGCCCCGTCAATTCATAAGGTGGCTTTTTCATTTGATACTATCATTTGATACTATCAAATATAGCTTAATTGATTCAGCTTTTCAAGCTCGCTGCTTATCTGTAAGGATGATATGGCATGTTGAATGGCTGCCCGCCTATGCCATGCTACGGCGGACTGGGTCCGTCTCGATGCGGAATAACGAGCCAGTTCTAGTGCTGCGGGTTAAGAATTAATAAAGCCCGAGGGAAGGGGTCTGGGTTTTTCTCAGATAAGTCAGGGCACAGTGGGAAACTGTACCCTGACATCCACTGACCGCCCGGCTCTCAGGGTGTAATTTCCTATTACGCCCTGAGTTCTCGAGGCTCTATGGCAAGCTTGGAAAAAGAAAATATTGATTTTTTCCCCGCGGCACTACCGACTGGCGTGGATGGGCAGGCCAGCAATTCGCAAGTCAGGGACTTGCAGGTTTAGCCGTTTCGGGACGGACCCTGTCCGCCGAAGCCAGGCGAAGGCGGAGTCCCTCACGAACGTTTTTTATTGATTCCCAGGGAAGCCTGGGTGATCTAGTTGAACGGGTCACTGAACCGGACATCATTCGTAAGCTCATCATCCGTTAAGGCCTTGAGAAAGTTTACCAGATCCGCCTTCTCCTGTTCGGTGAAATTCAGGCGGACAGGCTGTCCATTAGCATCCCTTAAAGCATTTCCTAAATTTGGATGATCCTGGATGCCGCTATTGTAGTGTTCTACTACTTCTTCCAGTGTGCTGAATCTTCCGTCATGCATATACGGAGCGGTCAGGGCTATGCTTTTTAAGGAAGGAACCTTGAAAGTCCCTAAAAAAGCCGGGTTGTTGATCGCCTCAAAAACGCCTAAATCATCGGCCGATGATGCGTCCAATCCGTTATTTGTTGTTCCATTATCCGGATTTACAAAGGCTTCTGTAGAATGACATCCGATACAGCCGCCGCCGCCAAGGCTGACGGGCAGGAAGAATAGCCGTTTGCCATTATTCTCGCTTGCGCTGAAATTTGGAAAGTCGGTGGTTGGAATGCTTACTTGTTGCCTGCCTTCATCATATTTGCTGTCAACACTTACAATGCTTCTTACAAATTGAGCTAAAGCCTCGGCAATCCGGCCGGAATTGATTTCTGCTGTTCCAAATGCATCTTCAAAAAGCGGAGGATAATAGGATTGTTCCTGAACCGTACTTACCACTTCGTCCAACGTCATGCCCATTTCAACCGGGTCCTGAAATGGCATTAATACCTGGGCTTCCAATGTCTGCGCCCGCTCATCCCAAAAAAAACGGCCTCTTCCATACCATTTCGCATTGATCAAAGACATGGAATGCCTTCTTGTCGTGCCTCCTTCGAATCCTAAACTAAGTTGCGCATTGTCGGAAAATCCATTTTCCTGCTTGTGGCAGGAAGCACAGGATATGGAGCCATTGGCGCTCAACTTTTTATCATAAAAAAGTACTCTGCCAAGTGTAGCCCCTTCATTTGTCGTTGGATTTGTCGCAGGCGTATTATCATTATCAACCGCAGCATTTTGGCCAGGCCCCAAAAGAACATTGGTTGTAAGATGGGCCGGGAGATTAATGCTAATATAATCGTATGGCGTTTCGGGAAGATCCAATTCACTCGCAGACGGGCCTTGTGGCGCTACGCTCTCTTTTTTGCAGGAGGCCAATGTGATTAAAATCATTAAAGCTGCAGTTAACCTTTTCATTCATGTCTTTTTTAAGTTACAAATGTGACTGTGACTGGCTAAGTGATGAAAGGTTTAATTGGAAAGTCACGGGGCGGCTGAACTATAGAAAAATCAAAGCGAGCCACCTCGTGAGTACCCTGAAGGTGTATGCAGCACTGATATTCCGGCCACCCTGTTCCGGGTTCCGGCTTTTGTCCAACGCTGGAACGGTAGCTAACGTTAACCCTGAAACGGTGCTTTCGCGTAAGGCGAGGCCTACTTCTCACAGGCTGCTGCTTCTTAAGCGAGCGCCGCTATCGCAGCCCTGTTTCCAAGCGTAGCCCTTGGTGGTTAGGAATTTCCCCTGGGTCCTTGTGTATAATCTTTTTCTGCTTCGCTTCGAGGAAGCTCTTCGCCCTTTTTTACTCGCTGCCATTTTGTTGTTTTTAATGGTGCTCGTGAATCTCCTCCGTCGATTTGAAGCGCAAAAAAGGGCCAAACCTGTCCCGTACCGGCAGGTCGGGAAAACGCCGGAAAATCCTTATGCGGCGACTCAACCCTAGGTGCTTCGGATACGGAGCTCAATCGGATACCCTTATGGTTCTGTTTTGCCCTTTTTCAAGGTGCTGTGCCGGTTTCAGTGCTGGGGCTTAAGTACCGGCCCTTCGCCAAAAGTGCCGGATTCCATAGCTCTTATCTGTTGCCTGCTCTTGGGATGAAACCGCCAAGGCACATTTTCTGCCCTTCAGTGCAGGAAACAGCTTTTTCTTCTAAGGCTTTGCCAGGGCTGCTTCGTGACGGAAAAAAGGGCGTTTGTGGCCGCTAAGGATTTATCCATTGGCTCTGAGGCGCTACTCGGCGATTGCCAGGATTGGGGCAGCCAAAGCGGCCTTAAACACCCTTTTCCCTCACTACCTTCCTGACAAGTACCAGATGACAAAATCGATGGTAAAACCAAGGGCGGTAAAACCAGGAGGGCGGAGGTGCGCCTTGCAGGACAATTGCCAATGAGCATATTCGAGAGCAATACTACTACTTCATGCAAGGACAATTGCCAATGAGCATATTCTCCATGCTCAGCTTTTTAGCTTGAGCATACTGCACAGTGCCTGGGAAAAGGGTAAGCCCGAACCTTACGGGCAATGGCCTGTACTTTGGCATACGAAGCAAATCAGCCTGTCCGCGCCGCATTGGCTGGTACAAGGGTTTTGGCCCTTTTGCCCTCAAAAGGGCGAAAGAATTTTCTTCTAGGCGAAGAAGCAAAGAGCATAAGGCTCCCACACTTTGAGGTAGCGCCTCTGGCTTCACCAAGCTGCCTTCAAGGGGAGGATGAAGTCGCCCTTTCGTTACGCGAAAGGACCGCTGTAACTTTGAAATAGCCTCCCCCCCTTGCAATAGCCCTGATCACCTGTAGACCAGGCCATCCTTTTCCGCATCTTCCCCGAAGGCCGGGAAATTATCCAGCGCCTCATAGACAGTGCTCAGGATACGGCGGCGCGTTTTGAGTTTGTTCAATTTGTAGTTATTCATGGAGGGGTAGGTGCGGTTGGAGAGGAAGACATACACCAACTGCTTGTCGGGGTCAACCCAGGCGCAGGTGCCGGTGAAACCGGTGTGGCCAAAAGTATTTTCCGAGGCGGCAGCCGGCAGGTTGATCCATTTCTTGGGGTCGAGTTGTGGCATATCAAAACCCAGGCCCCGGCGCGTTTCCCTGGGGTGGCGGGTGGTGAATTCATGAATCGTGGCGGGCTGCAGGTACTGATGGCCGCCATAGGCCCCGCCATTGAGCAGCATTTGCATGATCACCCCTACGTCGTGGGCGGTGGCGAACAGGCCGGCATGGCCGCTCACGCCACCCAGCATGGCGGCGCCCATGTCGTGCACATAGCCCTGCACCGTTTGCAGGCGGAAATAGTTGTCGCGCTCAGTAGGCGCGATGCGGCTTAGAGGGAAATGCTTCCAGGGGTTGTAAGTGGTGGCTTCCAGCCCTAATGGCCGATAGAAGTTGGAAGCTACATATTCGTCCAGCGGTTGCCCGCTAAGCTGTTTTACCATCCGGGCGATGAGATAAAAGCCCAGGTCACTATACTCATAATTGCGGCTGGCGCTCACCTTCGAATCATAGATCTCTTGCCAGATCTTTTCTTCGAAATCGTCCCGTAAAAAAAGGTGATTGGCCACCGGGATTGTGTAGCCTTTTTCTTCACTTTGGCGGTAATACTCCGGCCGTTGGCGCACTTTGCGGCGGCGCGTAGTCATGGTCTGTTTGTAAAAAGGGATCCAGCCTTCCAGGCCGGCGCGGTGGGCCATGATGTCGCGCAGCACCATATCCGCTTTATTCGTGCCCTGCAATTCGGGCAGATAGCGCACAATGGGGGTGTCCAGGCTGATCTTACCTTCCTCGTAGAGTTTCATTACCGCCAGTGTGGTGGCCGTGATCTTGGTAAGGGATGCCAGATCAAAGAGGTCGTCGGTCCGCATGGGTTCCCGATTGCGGTAGGTATGGTAGCCGAAAGCCTTTTCATAAACGACCTGGCCCTCTTTAGCCACCAGCACCACACAGCCGGGCGTCGCCTTGGCATCGATGGCATTGCCGGCAATCTCATCGATTTTGGCCATCGTGCTGCTGTCTAAGCCGATAGAAGCCGGTGGCGCATAGCCGAAGCGGGAAACCTGGCGCGTAAAGACGCCGGTTTCGAAGCTGCTGCGCGCCGAAGCTGTCACCGGCAGGCGCCCGCGCAATGGGATAGCGCCAAACAGCGCCTGGGCGGACAAGTCCTGGGTAATGGGGTCTTCGTCGTAGGATTCCAGCACCCACTCCATTTCATCAAAATTGCTCAGGCTGTAGGGGTTGCCGAATACCACCAGCACTACCTTGGTTTGGCGGTTCAGGGCGCGCAGGAAGCTGAGCATTCCCGGCGTAACACCCCAGTTGTCACTCGCTTTGCCGCTCATATCGTGGAGGCTGGCCACTACGGCATCGGCGCTTTTCAGGCGCTGGATCAGTTCCTGGCTTTTGGCGGAGGAGATGTCGCGGCCTACTTGCAGGACAGGCATTTTCTGGTAAGCCAGCAGGCGCTCCTGAAACGGGGTTTGCTTACTGGCGCCTATTGCGAGGGAGGCCAGTTGCAAAGTATCGAGTTGCTGGAACGGGATGAGCCCATTGCGGTTGCGCACCAGGGTAAGGGAATTGGCAATCAACTCGCGCTTCAGGGCTATCGCCTGCGGGGCGTTTAATTCTTTTCGAAGGCTGTCAAGCGGTAAGGGTGAAAAATGGGTAAGCCCCAGGCGGTACTTGGCCCGCAGGATCTTTTTGACGCTGTATGCCACCCGCTCCCAGCTGATCTGGCCCTCGGCAATGTATCTTCTGATCTCCGCCAGAGAGGCCTCCATGTCTTCGGGCAACAGCAACATGTCATTGCCGGCCAACAAGGCCTCGGCTTCCACCTGCCCGCTGCGGAAGTATTTGGTCACCCCTTTCATTTCCAGGGCGTCAGTGAGGATAAGCCCTTCGAAACCGATCTCCTCTTTGAGCAGCTTCGTTACGGTATTGTATGATAAAGTGGTGGGGCGGTTTTCCCGGTTATCAAGAGCAGGCACGTTCAGGTGAGCGACCATCATGCTGCCGATGCCATACTGCGACAACAGGCGGAAAGGGAAGAGTTCGATGCTGTCGAGCCGTTCGCGGCTGTGGGTAATGACGGGCAGGTCGAGATGAGAATCCACGTCGGTATCGCCATGGCCAGGAAAGTGCTTGGCGCAGGCGAGGATGCCATTGTCCTGCATGCCTTTGGCGTACATATAGCTTTTCACCGCTACATTGTACCGCCCTTCTCCAAAGGAACGGGTGTTAATGACCGGGTTGGCCGGGTTGTTGTTGACATCCGCTACCGGGGCAAAGTTGATATTGACCCCCACCAGGCGCATCTGCCGGGCAATTTCCCTGCCCATATCGTACAGCAGCCGGTTATCCTGAATGGCGCCAAGCATCAGCTGCTTGGGAAAACTAATGGTGCTGTTTTTCATACGCATACCCAGGCCCCATTCGCCATCGATGCCGACCAGCAAGGGCACCGGGCGGGCCATTTGCTGGTATTGGTTAATCAGCTCCACTTGCTTTTCCGGGGTTCCCTGGAAAAAGCACAAGCCGCCCACATGGTATTTTTCGATCTGAGCCTTGACCTTTTCAATATGGTCCGGCCCCAGGTCGGAATGCGCCCGGATCATAAAAAGCTGCCCGAGGCGTTCCCCTTCCGTCATGGCGTTATACACCGAATCCACCCATTGCTGCTCGGAAGAGGGCCCGCCATAGCCAACCGGCACATAGAATGCCGACGCCATGGCCAGAATAGCCGTTAGTACAGGTAACAAAAGCCGTCTCTCTTTCATGTCGGTTTACCTTTTTTGATGTTCAATCCTATCCTTCTCCCCCCTCAACAATACAGCAATACGGGAATCCGGGGCTAACCCCCCAAGTAGCACAATCCTGGTTTATACCCTTATGTGGCCGCGTCGAGACTTTGCCTGAAAGGCAAATGTATATCCACCCGGCGGAGCCCCCACTTTGCCTGAAGGGCAAATGCACCATACCCCAGGGCATCGCCCTGGATATCGCCCTGGATATCGCCCTGGGCACCGCCCAACAATATAACCATTTCCCCGGCTATTGCCCCTGCATCTGCACGCCATACTTCGGGTCCAGTTCCGCCGCCTTTTTGCGGTATTGCTCCGCCAGGGCAGTATTGCCGAGCTGGCTGTGAGCCAGGCTGAGGTTCCACCAGGCCTCTGCATTTTCCGGCGCCTGCTGGCTGGCCAGTGTAAAATACTCCATAGCCAGCGTCGGATTTTGATTGACGCCATAGGCTACACCCAGCAACCGGAGTACGTCATAATCTTTTGGCAGTATTTCGTAGGCTTTATTGAGGTAAGTGAGCGCCTGGGGCAGGTCGTTTTTAGTTTCGCCATAGTATCGGCCGGCATCGCGATAGGTGATGCCCAGGTTGCGGCGGGCATCGGCGTAGTTGGGATCTATGGCCAGCGCTTTGTTGTAGGCATCGATCGATTTTTCGTACTCCTGCAAGTAGTTATAGGCGTTGCCCATCAGCAAGTAGGCATTTTTGTAATTGGGATGAATGGCCAGCGCCTTTTCCAGATGGCCAATGGCTTCTTTGAGCATGGCCGGGCGCTGAGCAGCGTTCTCTTCTTTGGCGGATTGGGTGATAAGCTCACCGCCTACAGCGTTCTGTAGCTTGGCGCTGTTGGGGGAATGGGCGATATCGGTAGTAAAAAGCGTGTAATTATCTTTCCAGGCCATGTTGCGCAGGAGCGTTCTGCCGGAGAAGGCTACGGTGACAACGGCCAGCACCGCCAGCACCATCGAAAAATGACGGTAGGCCAGTGGTTTCCCCTCGCCTGCCTGCCGGGCGGCCCAGCGGAAACCCAGAATGGCCAGGGCCAGGCAGAAGCCCACCGATGGCATGAATATCAGGCGCTCCGCCATGTGGGTCCCGATGGGGAACAAAAGGTTGGAAACAATAGAAAGGGTGGCCAGAAAGTATAGAATGGCAAAACTGATGGGGTCTTTCTTGGGCAGCCGCAGCAGGGCATAGGCCAGCAGGGCCAGGTAAACCAGCAGGCTCAGCAGAACGCCCCAATCGCTGAAATTCATTACGCTAATCTGCCGGGGATAGTAATCATGGGTGAGCACCAATGGAAAGAACAATAACTGCACGTACTTGCCAAGGGTATAGAGGACCGTCGCCAGGCGTTCGGCCCCGGTGAAGTCCACATATTGGTTCCCCACCAGCTTAATGAAGGGGTTGTTCATCATCTCCCGGACCGGCTCGCCGATGCCCCACCCCATCACTGCGTAGCGAATGACGAGAAAAACCGCGGCGCCTGCTACCAGCGGCAGGCTTTGCCGGACGATCTTCCCCGGGCTGGCCTTGGTAAAAAAGTAATAGGCCAAAGGCGCCACTGCGAGGAAGGTAATGGCATTTTCCTTGGACATTAAACCCAGGAAAAAGACGACGCCCGCCCAAATATTCAAGAGCGGTTTTTTCTCAAAATACGCCCTCAGCGAAAAATACAGCGCCGCCAGGCTGCCCAGCAGCGCCACTATTTCATCGCGCCCTTTGATATTCGCCACCACCTCGGTATGAATGGGATGGGCGGCAAATAACAGGCTGGCGGCAAAAGCGATAAAATAAGCCCGCGCCTGCCCTTGCGATGGGCGGAACAGTTGCAACAAGAGCAGGTACAACACCATTGTCGTCAGGCCATACAACAGGCCGTTGACGAGATGCCCAACAAAGGGCGACTTCCCGAACAACTGGTGCTCCAGGGCGAACATTACCAATGTCAAAGGGCGATAGCGGCCGCCGGCGACCAGGTTGGCCTTGCCTTCTTCTTTAAAAAAACCGAAAAAGGTATCCTTGGACAGAATACCGGGAATACCCGACAGGCCATCCTGTACGAACATGTTATCATAAACGACGATGGCGTCGTCGAGGGCGTAATCGTGGAAAAGTGTATTGGCGTAGAGCAGAAAGCTGAAGGCAAAGAGCATCCATTGCATCGTCCTGGTATTGCTGAACCAGGCGGGAAAGCCCCTCAAGCCCTCTGCGGCTTTGGGTTGGGGCGTTGCTGCCGGCTGTTGCCTGATCTTTTTACTGCTTTTCGACATGGCGCTTACTTCGAATTGCTGATGCTCTTTTGTTGGAATGACCCAAAATATTGATTTTTTCACATCCCAGGTAATGGGTTGTTGGAAAAATGCAAATTGTGTTGCGATCTGGAGCGCGAGCCTCTAGTGCCGCGTTGGCAATCTAATCTCAAATGAAGTTTTTTTTCGCGGGCCTCCAGTGCTGCGGGTCAAGAATTAATAAAAACCGAGGGAAGCTGTCTGGTTTTTTCTCAGATAAGTCAGGGCACAGTAGCAGCCTTCGCCTTCCGCCTGCAAAAGATTCCAACAAAGGCTGGAAGGCTATGGCTGCCGGAGAGAAACAGTACCCTGACATCCGCTGGCGCCTCTTTACACAACCCACACGATGAAAGGGGCTTCCGCATGCGGACGCCCCTTTCATCGTAGATCTTTTGAAAAAAAATAGCTCACTTAAGGCATTCTAGCCTTCCTGTCAGCCCTAGTCCACCCTAACAAACCTTAATATCTGTGGGGCTTGCCCTTCTTCCAGCACTTCGATGAAGTACAGTCCGGGCCGCATGTGGCTGACGGGCCAGTCGAACCGTTCGGTTGCCCCATCCAACCGGCGCGTTTCGCGCACTTGTCCCAATTCGTTGCGTAGCCGCACCAGTACCTCCGGCCTTCCGGCCGGAGTAGGAGCTACCCCTTCTCCGACCAGAAAGTCGGAGGTACGGGTAAGGGTCAGCGTCACCACATCCCGGGCCGGGTTGGGATAAAGGCTAACCTCCCGGCTGGCGCTAGCCTGTTCCACTTCTGTCGTCGGCAACTGAATAATAGGCAAGCTGCCGGCATTTACATTTTCATGGCTAAACACCGCTGTAGCCGCAGAACCCGGGATATTGCTAAAGGCAGCCATACCTACCTGGAGGCAGGCATTCATGGGAAGCACCTGGGCAGTAACTACGGAGAAACTGACGCCATCGAAGGAATAGTAGCCATAGAAAAGGTTGCCCTGGCGCACCAGGCGCAGCCAGTAAGGCAGCGGCCGGGAAAAGAAGTTCACCGCCTTGTTGGCGTTGGCAGCGGTACGGGCTTCCCAACGCAACATGGGGCTATGGTTGGAATACAAACCTACCATTCTGCTGCCCGGGGCGCCGGCCTCCCGGGCCATCAGGCCTGCATAGCCATTAGGTGTTACGCTTTCCACTTTCACGGTGACCTCAAAATCACCGCACAACTCCTGGCCGATGAGCCCCAGGTTGTCGGAGTTCGGGATGTTGTTGTTGGCGTTGGTCTCGATCGTGTAGCTGGGCACCCCCTGGCAGGGGTCATACCCGTAGCTGTTGCCCGCTCCGGGGTTGCCGATATCTACGCCAGCCCAGGGGGCCAGCGCTGAGTTGTCTGCCAGGCTGGTGGCGTAGCTGAAATTGTCAAGGCTGAAGTTCTGAAAATTGGCCCTTGTGCTGTACACCTCATACCGGGTTATGCCTCCACAGGGGCTGATAACACCGATAAAACCCGTCTGCGGGACATTGGGATATGGATTGAGCAGGCGGGTGAGCAAGCCGGAAGTGCCGGTAACGCTCAAATAAAGCGAGTTGTGCTGGCCGGTCGAACCGGAAATTGTCGCCCAGTCAAATCCAATGCCGTACGAGCTCGGAATTCCGGAGACAGTCGTTTTGGGTCGGTTATTAGTCGTGCCCCACATGGTGATTTGGTTGGTGTTCGGGAACAACGCTGAGCCATTGAGCTGTGGCACATCGAGAAAAACAGATCCAGGCCCGGAGCCTGTAAACGTGTGGCTGCCGACTGTTGTCGAAGCATTCAGCAAGTTAATATCCGCCGTTACAGATTCGAGGTTTTCATTAACCACGTCTTCCAGAGCGGCTTCCCAAGCCGCCCGGTCGGTGTAAACTACGAGCTGCCCGAAGCTGGGAAAGTTGCCAAACAGTAAAAGAGCCAATACTTTAAAGGAGTAAGATAAAAAGGTACGCATAACACAGTGTTTAATAGTGAAAAAATTAGGATCAAAAGCCCACACCCCCTTAGGAGGGGCAAGTACTTTTCAAGGCGCAAAGAATCGGACATGGAAGATAACCTCTGGGAAAACACGGATGAGTGTAATAGCTATCGCCGTGGTGGCTCTGTGTGGTGGTATGTATAAGGCAAAAGTAGGGGCTTTAGGGAGCAGGTTCCTAATTTTGATACGATGACAATCGCGACAATTGGGTGGAAAATCACGACAGGGGAGCTTGTCACAACAACTCCGACGGCACTTTCCCGAACCGTTTTTTAAACAGGCGCGAAAAGTACGGGATGTCCCGCATCCCCACGCTCAGGGTGGCTTCTTTTACAGAGGAACATTCGCGGCTCTCCAGCAGCTCACGGGCTTTCTGGAGGCGGGCCTCCTGAAGATATTCGTTGGGCGTCAGGCCGGTGAGCGATTTTAGCCGGCGTTGCAGGGAGCGGCCGCTCATACTCAGGTCGTAGGCGAGGGATTCGGTATTGAGGTTAAAATCACCGATTCGGCTGAAGGTGATGGTTTCCAGTTCTTCGAGCCATTGTTGATCCTGGGAGGAGAAGGGCGGGAGATTGTCGGCTGGTTCGGATAACAGCGTTTCCACAGGCGATCCGGCGGGCTGGCCCACCAACCTGGCCTCTTCCAGCCAGGCTTCCTGTCGTTGCTGGCGCCGGGACAGCAGGGCGCTGATGCGCGCCAGAAGTTCTTCTTCTTCGAATGGTTTGGCCAGGTAGTCATCAACCCCGAGGCGCAGGGCGCGTAGTTTATCTTCCTTCCCAACACGGGCGGTGAGCATAATTATCGGGATAGCCCGCCAGGTATCTGAAGATTTGAGCGCTTCCAGCAAAGCGTAGCCATCCATTTCCGGCATCATGATGTCGGAGAGGATGAGGCTAATGGCAGGGCCTTTTTTTTCCAGGATGCCCAATGCTTCCCGCCCGTTACTGGCCAGGCTGACGGTATAGCGGCTTTCGAGTAAATCCCGAAGAAAAAGCTGCAACTCATAATGGTCTTCCACGACCAACACATGCGGTTTAGCCTTATATCCCGATGTAGCCTTCGATTCGGCGGACCGGGAGGCCAGCCCTTCAGCAGGGGCGGACTCCTCCCCTGCTTTGGTGAAGAGCATGCCCGGTTCTTTCCTGGTTTTTTCCAATCGGGAAACAATGGGCTGCTCGCCAAGGGCCTCCTTCCGGGGCAGTTCGAGTTGAAAAATACTGCCTTTGCCTAACTGGCTTTCCACGGTAAGCCGCCCTTTCAGCAGTTCAGCCAACTCCCGGGAAAGCGCCAGGCCAATGCCGGTGCCCCCCTCTACCGGCGCTCCGGCTTTGGTGGACTGAAAATAACGATTGAAGATATGCGGCTGGTCCTCCTGGGGTATGCCCCGGCCGGTATCGGTTACCCGGATATTCAAACTTGGCCCCTCGCTGCTTACCGTGACGGATACGCTACCCTGGGGTGGCGTGAACCGCATCGCATTGGACAGGAGGTTGCTCACAATTACTTCCACCTTTGGGGCGTCCAACAGATAATAGGCCTCCTGCCGTAGATCATAATGGAAAGATAACCTCAGCTGCTTCTGCCGGGAAGCAGGGCTGAAACCTTCCAGAATCCGACACATAAAATCATATAAATGGGTGGGGCTTTCTTCGACTTCCATTTTGCCAGACTCCAGCTTGGACAGGTCGAGGATCTCATTGACCAGCCCCAACAGCTTCTTACTGTTTTGCTGAACGGTTTTTAGGATCTCATAGTCCTTGCTGACATTTTCTTTTGTTTTCAGCAAAGCGCCGATCGGGCCGAGGATTAGGGTCAGCGGGGTGCGCAATTCATGGGAGACGTTGGTAAAAAAGCGGGATTTGGCCTGGTCCAGTTCTTTCAACTGTTCGGCCTGTTCCTGAAGGTGTTCGGATTGTTCCTGAATGGTCTGGGTGCGGGTACGGACTTCCTGCTCCAGCCAGAGCTGTCGGCTTTTGAGCGCCCGGATGCGGTAGATAAATAAGGAGGCAATAAGCCCAGCGCTGGCAAGGATACAAAGCAGGATAAACCAGGTTTTGGCATAAAAGGGCCGGAGAAAATCCAGGGGAATACTCAATTCTTCCACCGCCCATTTCCCTTCGGCGCTTTTCGCTCTGACCTGCAGCCTGTAATGGCCATAAGGTAAATTGGTAATCCGGTACTGCGGGCTTTTCTGATAATTCCATTCCTTATCAAAACCTTCAATTTTGAAACCATAGAGGTGTTGGCTGGTCTTATAAAAATCCATTAAACTGGCCTGGACGAACACCGAGCGTTCGGCAGGGGAAACCTGGATGCTGTTCTCCTGTCGAAACACAGCCGTCTTATCCCCGAACTTCCCGCTCTTCTTGTCTTCGATGGAAACCTGGGTCAATAATAAGGGCAGGTTGGCCAGGGGCGCCTGAAAATCCAGGCTGTCGGGATGAAAAACGGTGATGCCATTGAGGCCGCCGAAGTACAGGGCGCCATCAGGGCCCCGGTAGTGCGACCAGGTATTGAATTCCTCGTGCGCGATGCCATCTTCGGGTAGGAAGAGTTGCACCTTTTCGGTAGCCTTGTTAAAGGCCATCAGGCCGTAATTGCTGGGCAGCCAGAGATTGCCGTGCTCATCTTCATACACGGCGTACAGCACATTATTGGACAAACCCTCGGCCACCGTGTATTGTTTCCATGCTCCTGTCTGACGGTTCCAGCGGATCAGCCCCCCACCTTTGGAGGAAAGCCAGTATATGCCATCTGCATCTTTGTGCATATAGCTGATGATATCATGCGGCAGGTAGAAACGCCCCTTTCCTTCGGTGCTGTAGTGTTCCACCAGGCCTTTGTCGACATCGCAGAGGAACAGACCCTTACGGCTGCATATCCAGAAGTGGTCCTTATCCTCCGGATAGGCGGCGTGTTTTTCGGCGCCCATATAGGCTTCCTGGAAGGCATTCAGGCGGTTAAAGTCTTCTACTCTGCTTTCGTCTGGATAGAGCACGCCCAAATAGGAATTGCCCACGGCCCAGATCCGATATTCAGGATCAAAGGGGTTTTCGTAAAAAACATAAGTGTGGGCCAGGCCAATTTTATAAGTGCTCCAGTCATTAACCGGCCGGATATCCGGATAGCGGTTCAGAGGTATTAATTGGCCGAAAAGTTCAGCCCAGATCACCCCTCTTTTGTCTTTGAAAACCGTATATCCAAACCTATGACGGCCCGCAGTGAACTGCTGGAGCAGGGGCTGCAAGCCAGGAAAATAAGTTTCCAGAGAAAAAACGGCTCTCCTGTGGGGGTCGACAATTTCCAGGCCTGGCGTCCCATTTACCAAAACATTCCCTTTTTCATCAGTAGTTATAGCCCGGGCAGAAAAAATACCCGGCTGGCCACTTAGAAAAGATTGGAACTCCTTTTCCTTAAGCCGGACCTGAAAAAGCCCTTCCCCTCCTGTAAACCAGGCGCTCTCCGGATGGCTCTCAAAAAACAAGATACGTTCCTGCCGGGAAAGGGCTTCCGGGAATTCGTTTCCGGAAGCATCATAGATCCAGCCTTTGCCGATCTTCCAAACCGAAAGCCGCCCGTCGAAGAGCAGCCAGATCGTTTGATTGTAGGGATTAAAGTTGTAGGCAATCAGCCGCTCTTTGTCCGGCAAGCGGATGACAGGATGCCATTCAAGAAAGGAGTTGCCTGGTTCGGGAAAGAAAAAACCGATTTCGTCTACGCCTCCGGCTCTTCTCCGGCACCAATGCCGCCCCTGTGGGCCGACATAAATATCAACGATGTGCCGGGGCGAAAACACAATGCCGTCCGGCAATATCCAATCGCCAACAACGCCACCCGCTTTTCCTGTTTGGAACAACTTCAATTTACTTTCCCCCAAATTGCCGGCGGAACGGATCAACCAGAGGGCGCCGTCATCCAAATAATAGGCATACTGCACCCCTTCCAACTGTTGGAGGGCTTCCTGCTTCGTTCTGGAAAAAAGTAACAAACGCTGCCCCATGGAAAGGTCCAGTTCTCTCGAAACAGAACGATAATCAAAATCACCCTGTTCAGCGAGGGCGGCCAAATTTGGATATTGATCCTTCAGGCTTTGGTATTGACCCGTTTGGGGGTCAAAGA
The DNA here is from genome assembly GCA_020636215.1 of Lewinellaceae bacterium. Taxonomy (GTDB): domain Bacteria; phylum Bacteroidota; class Bacteroidia; order Chitinophagales; family Saprospiraceae; genus JACJYE01. Next base: position 107,765 of record JACJYG010000007.1, on the reverse strand, counting down.
TCAGCCAGGGGCCAAATAAGTTACGGTTCTGGTCATCCACCGGGTTGAGCCACAACTTGCCTTCGTGGTCCAGAGTAATGGCTTTTACCCGGTCAAAAGGCAAATTGCCGGTATGGTGGTTGAATTGCTGAAAATCATGGCCGTCCCAACGCACCAGCCCCAGGTTCGTGGCCATCCAGATGAAGCCCTCGTGGTCCTCTGCCATGCTGTAAATGATCCGGTCGGGCAGGCCGTCTTTAACGTTGATGTGGGTAATAATGGGGTTGATTTCCCAAGAAGAAGATCCGATGGGTAGCGCAACAGGTGGCTGCCCTACTGCCGGAACACCTGTTAAGAGATGTAAAAAAAGTAAAAAAACTAGGCTTTTGTGCCAGCTCATGTGCAAATTGTATTCCTTTTTTCCTATGAAGTTATCGCAGGATGGTTCGCTTGGAGACTGTAAAAGAACCATCACTACCCGACTTCAAACTTTTATTCCTTTTCATGTTTGAAAAAATCATTTGGAGCTGAGGTTGGGTTGGGATACTGATCAATATAGGGAATAATCGGCGTAGCTTGGGAGAAGGCATGTGATAGACATGCCTCAAGATTAATATTTTTTAATTTTTACGGTGCTTCCCTATAAATAGTTTCAAGAAATAGCCTGTTAGAAAGCCATAGTTTGTCTCATTACTTGGAGGCCTGAAAAATCCGTTATAATTTATCCCCCATGAAAAACATCCAGGAACTACTCGGCCTGCTGCAACTGGAGGCCATTGAAGAGAACATTTTCCGGGGGCAAAGCCGCAGCGTAGGCAGCCGCCGGGTATTCGGAGGCCAGGTGTTGGCTCAGGCGCTTCAGGCCGCCATCCATACTGTGCCGGATGATCGCTTCGTGCACTCGCTGCACGCCTATTTTATCCTTGCCGGGGATATCGAACTGCCTATCGTCTTCGAAGTGGACCGCATCCGCGACGGCGGCAGCTTTACCACCCGGCGGGTGAAGGCCATTCAGCGTGGCCATGCTATCTTCAACATGTCGGCCTCTTTTCAGAAAAAGGAGGAAGGATTCGACCACCAGATCAGCATGCCCAATGTGGCGCCGCCCGAAGCACTCATTAGCTGGGACAAACTGGTGGAAGAATTCGGCGATAAACTGCCAGTAAATATCCGCCGCTTCCTGGAGATCGACCACCCCATCGAGTTCCGCCCGGTAGAGCGCATTCACCCTATGATGGCCGGCAAGCGGCAGCCGCTGCGCCACGTTTGGATGCGGTCTAAAGGCCCGATGCCGGACGAACCTACCGCCCATCAGGCAGTGTTGGCATACGCTTCCGACTACAACCTGCTGACTACCGCGCTCCTCCCCCACGGCGAGCAGGCAGCCTTCGGCAACGTCCTGCTGGCCAGCCTCGACCACGCCATGTGGTACCACCGCGATTTCCGCATGGACGACTGGCTACTCTACGCCATCGACAGCCCCAGCGCTTCCGGGGCCAGGGGCTTCACCCGGGGCAGTATCTTCAGCCAGGATGGCAGCCTGGTGGCTTCGGTAGTGCAGGAAGGGCTCCTTCGAAAAGTAAGCAGTTGAGATCCAGTGGATCGAGATCGGGAAGGAGGGAGGAGAGGCGCAATGTCGTCAACTTTAGAATATAAAGCGTGGTTGTAAGGGGATGACTTCCCTGACAGGAAACCAAAAGTCAATGAAGTATGTTTTGGCAATAATTAGTAAATTGTAAGCATAAAAGGAAGAGAATGGCTCTGATAATAACCGACGATACCCAGGCAAAAACCCAAATGACAGCCGATGAGCTATTGATCGACACCTTCAAAAAGTTTTTCTAACAAACATCGCCAATATGAGCACAGCACAATTAAAAGAAACGCTGCATCAACATATTGAAGATGCAGATGAAAGTTTGCTGAAGGCATTGTATGCCTTTATGCAAGCTTATTCCATTGAGGGAGAAAATCTTGTGATCCCCCAGGAAATCTTAGCGGCGATTAAACTTCCCTCGGAGGAATTGAGGATTGAAATTGCTGTATATCTATACGATAAAGAAAAACTTTCCATGGGGCAAGCAAAAAGGTTGGCTGGGCTAGATCAACTTGCTTTCCAAAAAGAACTGGCTAAGCGGGACGTATATATCCATTTCTCGATGAAAGAATTGGAAGACGACCTTGAAACGTTACGCAACCTATGATCGTCGTAAGCGACACAGGCCCGGTTACTAACCTATTGCAGATCGAAAGGCTGAATTTGTTAAAAGAACTTTTCCAGAAGATCGTCATTCCCACCGGTGTCTTTGCAGAGTTGTCTCATATTCCTGAGCAAAGATTAGCCCTGGAAGAACTCGATTGGGTTGAAGTAAAGGAAGCACCACAAAGCGAATTGTTCAATAAATTATTAGGGTCTCTGGATCGAGGTGAAGCGGAGGCGATTGCCCTGGCGGTGGACTCGAAAGCTGAATTGCTGTTAATTGATGAGCGCAAGGGGAGAGATGTCGCCGCCGATCTGGGCGTTCGAAAAACCGGAACATTGGGCATACTGATCAGAGCAAAAGAAAAAGGCTTATTGTCCAGTGTAAAGCCGGAAATGGATAAATTGATAAAGGAAACGCACTTCCGGATCCATTCCGAGCTATATCAGGGGATCTTGAAATTGGTGAATGAGGAATAACCGATATCAAGTTACTTGAAAGTAGCCGATGGCATCTATGGTGGCATTCATCATCGCAATTCTGTATTCCCCGTCCTCCTTGTCCAGTACGCGCAACTCCATGGTGTTGGTGTCTCCTACCAGCTGGTCGTAGGTTACCCAGACTTCGTTATCTCCTACACCAAAGCGGAAATTGGAGCGGAAAATGTCCCCATCGATTGGATCGGGGTTCTCGCTGAACATCTCTTTTACCGCCTTGCTGATGTCCTCCCTGCCCTCGTATTGCCAGGGGTTGTTCTTATCGGTATAGGCAAAATAGACGACGCGGTTTTTCTTGTAGCTCGCTATCCAGGCGTCGTAAACCCGCTTAAAGAAGCTTTCCGTCTCCCTGGCCTCCATCACTTCCGGCGCTGCTTCCGCCAGTTGTTTGCCAAAACTGCAGAGGGGGGATGGATATTTTAGACGGGACACGGTATCCTGACCATTGGCGAGCATTGCCTGGATGCTCGCCGCAAGCGTCAACATTCGCTATTCGCAGGCCACTGAAAATCAAGGGCGGACTCCCAGCCTACAAGGCCAAAGCCTCATCCTTCCGCAACGCCTTATACCGTCCCTTCCCGAACTTCGTACCATTGAATTCTACCTGGCCCCGCAAGGCTTCGCGTTGTTCTTCCGGAAGCTGGGTGAAATCACTGCACTTCTGGGAACAGCAATTGTGATACTTTTCGGCACAGGCCTCACATTGCAGGAAGAGGATATGACAAGCGTCATTGGCGCAGTTGACGTGGGTGTCACAGGGCTGGCCGCATTGGTGGCAGTGGGCGATGACTTCTTCGCCAATGCGCTCGCCCATGCGCTCGTCAAAGACGAAATTCTTGCCCTTGAATTTGATTGGCAAGCCCTTTTCCCGGCACTGCCGGGCGTACTCGATGATGCCGCCGTCGATCATGAACACCTTATCAAAACCTTTGTGCAGGTAGTAGGCGCTGGCCTTTTCGCAGCGGATGCCGCCGGTGCAGTACATGATGATGGGGTGGTCTTTCTTATCCTCGAGCATCTCTTCGACAATAGGCAGGGCTTCGCGGAAGGTCTCCACATCCGGACAAACGGCGCCTTCGAAGTGGCCGACCTCGCTCTCGTAGTGGTTGCGCATATCGACGACAATAGTATCCGGGCTGTCGAGCAGTTGGTTGACCTCGTCAGCGCTGAGGTGCTTACCTCGTTTGGTGACGTCGAAGCTTTGGTCGTCGAGCCCATCGGCGACAATCTTGTCGCGCACCTTGATCTTGAGCTTGTAAAAAGACTTGCCGTCATCGTCTATAGCAATATTCAGGCGGGCGCCGTTCAGCCAGGGGATGGCGTACATGTCCTCCCGGAAGGCTTCAAAATTGCTTTCCGGAACGGATATCTGCCCGTTGATGCCTTCGGAGGCTACATAGATCCGGCCGAAGACACCGAGGCGGTTCCATCGCAGGTAGAGCTCGTCGCGAAAGGCAGCAGGGTCTTTGATCTGGTGATAGCGGTAAAAAGAAAGGGTGGTGCGCGCCTCCTTGCTTTCCAGCATACGGCGCTTCAGCTCGTCACTATTGACGAGGTTGTACAAACGTTTTCTGGCCATTTTTTTGGTTTGGTACGTTAACGAATGGCCCCCCGATGCAGTCCACAGTTGGCAGTATTCAGCGATAAGGTAGCGCTGAATACTGCCGACTGCATACTGGGCCAGGATGGGCATGACAAGTTGCAGGCTTGTTGGAGTAACTCCGGACTGCTAACTGTACCTGAATACGGGGGCAAAGGTAAAGCTTTTTTCAAAAAGCGGAAAGAAGGGTATTCAATGAAACAGCGAAGGCCCTGGTTTTTTGGGCGCCAATTGGCGGACTGTTTCGGCTTCGAGCACCCCGGCCACTTCCTCGCCACGCAGAACGGCAAATGCCGGAACTTCCTTGAGGTCGATGTAATCCCAGGCTACACTGAGCGGCGTATCTTCCTGAATGGCATAGGATTGCATATTGGCAATGGCTTCCATGAAATTGTGCTCCGCCCCGTTTTCCCGATATACCTGAGTGAGTTGGGCCCCGGACAGCATAGTCCCCAGCTGGCCCTCCTGGTTCGGTATCATAAAATAACGTTGCGGCGCCAGGCCCGCCTGTTCCACAACTTCCTGTACGGGATCGGCATCGGCTACCAGAGAAAAATCCCGGTGCATCAGGCCGGCAATGGAATGCTTGTTCAGACGGCGGTGCAATTTGGCGCGCACCAGTTGACGGGTGGCATACCAAAAAATAAAAACTGCAAAAAGGGGAAACATCCAATCCACCAGCCAGGCGCCCAGGACAAAAAGGCCGCCCCCCAGCAATTGCCCAAAACGAGCCGCTACGATCGTCGCCCAGGCCTTAGGCAGAAAATAGCGCAGGGAAGCTTCCAGCACCCACCCCCCATCGAGCGGCAGGCCCGGCAGCAGGTTGAACAGGATCAGGACCAGATTGTAGTAGTATAATAAATAAAGCAGGCGCTCCCAGAAAAGCAGGCTGAATAGCCCACCGTGAAAGTTGGCGAAAAACAGAAACCCATTGGCCCACTCCAGGTAGAAGTAAAGCAGTAAGCCGATCACAATGTTTGTCATCGGGCCGGCAATGGCGATGAGCATCGTTTCCCGGGGCTTCTCTCCCAGATTCTGAAGATAAGCCGCTCCTCCCAGCCCGTTGACCACAATCCGGTCGGTGGGAATCCCCAGATACCGCCCCGCCATAGCGTGCCCCAATTCGTGGATCAATACCAGCAACAACAAAGCAGCAAACAATAAAAGTGAAAAGTTGAAACACTCCCAACAAAAGTCATAGCTGCCATGAATAGCAAAGGAATGCCACAAGGCAAAAGCCGGAAAAATGATCACCGACCAGTGCAGGAAAAATGGTATCCCAAACAGACTGCCTACTTGCTTCATTACCGAAATTGACCTGGAAGTATATGATGAATAAATAGACCAACTCCTGAAACGGCAAAATAGTTTCTCAGGGGCCCCAGGAATGGACATATTACCATATAGCCATTCATTCACTCCACCCGCACCGGCCCTTTCGGTTTCTGTACCGGCGCCGGCGGCTGCGCCGGCAGTTGTTCCATCAACGCTTCCACCGCCCGTTCCAGTTGGGGGTCGTGGCCTTCGATTACCGCTTTAGGCGTCATTTCCACCTCAATATCCGGCCGCACCCCCTCGTTCTCGATGATCCACTTTCCGTCCTTACTAAAGATACCGAGGCGAGGCGCAGTGGCAAAGCCCCCATCCATCAGTTCCGGGTAGGTGTATATGCCAACCAGGATGCCGAGGGTGCGCTTTCCAATCAGGGGGCCCAGTTCTTTTTCTTTAAACAGGAACGGCAGCAGGTCACCTCCCGAAGCAGCGTACTCGTTGATGATCAGTGCTTTGGGGCCAAATATGGCGGCCATGGGCGTCGTTTGCACCTTGCCCGCCCGGGTTCCCCAGTAGTTCATCAACTCCCGGCCCAACAGGTCGACGATATAGTCTGCCGCCGAGCCGCCGCCGTTGAAGCGTTCATCAATAATGACCGCCTCCTTATCCAATTGGGAGAAATAGTACCGGTTGAAAAATTCGTAGCCTTCTTCTCCAGTATTGGGTAGCCATACATAAGCCACCCGGCCGTTCGTCAGCTCATCCACTCGCTTGCGGTTCCCTTCCACCCAGGCTATATTCCGGAGGTTGCCTTCGTTGTCTAAAGGCACTACTACCACTTCGCGGGCGCCCTGCATACCGGGCTGGCTGTTAACAGTTAGCACAGTTTGTTTACCAGCTGTGTTTCGGAACAAGCGGTAAAGGTTATCCGCCGCCAACAAGGGCTGTCCATTAACCGCCAGCAAATAGTCGCCTTCCGAAACCTGTATGCCAGGTTCGGTAAGCGGCGCCCGGAAACTTGGGTTCCAATTCAGGCCACTGAAGATGCGGGCAAACTGATAATACCCATCCTGAACGCGGTAATCCGCTCCCAGCAATCCGACATTTACTGCTTCCACCTTCGGAAAATCACCGCCGCCCACATAGTTGTGGCCGATGACGAGCTCACTCATCATCTCCGCCAACAGGTAGTTGAGGTCTTCACGATGGCCGACATAAGGCAGGAAAGGTTCGTACTTCCGTCGGATGGCCGGCCAGTCGGCGCCGTGCATGTTTTCTACATAAAAATAGTCGCGCTCCATGCGCCACACTTCCCGGAATATCTGCGCCCACTCCTGGGCAGGGTCGACGAACACTTTGGCATCGCCCAGGTTCAGCGCGCCATCGCCGACTTTGGGCTCGGCGCCGGCCTCCACGATGCCATAGACATTATCAGGCGACGCATAGATCAGCTTTTTACCATCGGCGCTGACTTTGTACCCTACAATACCACTGAGAAAAGGCTTCGACTCCCGTTTTTCCAGGTCAAAAGCGTGCAAGGTAGCACCGGGCTGATTATGGATGCTTTCCAGGTAGAACAGCTTGCCCTCCACCCCTCCATCCAGGCTGGAATAAACCCGGCCCGGCATGGGCAGCGCCACAATGCGCTGATCGATACCAACCAGGTCGATGCGGGTTTCCGAAATCTGGGCCGCCCCGCCTTTTTCTTCTTCTTCCTTTTTTTCGGCGGCGCCGGGTTCTTCCTCATCGCTTTGCGGCGCCAGAGGCGAAGCACCGTCGGCCGCCAGCACGACCGCATAAATACTGCTGATAATATCGCGCTCGTAGTTCGACATGTCCAACCAGCCGGCATTGAGGGCGTAGTTCGTACTCGCTGCGAAAAAGAGGTATTTCCCATCCCGGCTAAAGGTGGGATAGTCCGCATGGCTCATTCCGTCGGTGAGCTGCCGGGTTTTGCCATCCGGAAGATGGTAGAGGAAAACGGCCCGGAACTGATTGTCCAGCTTGCGAACATAGGCCACCCACTTGCTGTCGGGCGACCAGGCCGGATGGAAATCCTGAACGGGGTCGGAATAGAGGTCTTCCGCAATCATTTTTACCACCTTACTCGTTACATCGAGCAGGTACAGTTTGAAGTTCTTATCCCCAAAAACGAGCTTTTTGCTGTCGGGCGACCAGTACAATTCATAGAAGAAAGTGGGGTTGGCAATGGGAATCACCTGAGGTTCCTTATCCCCCATCTGATCGCTCAGCAGGAGTTGATATTCCCCACTGGCATCCGACCAGTAGGCGATCCAGCGGCCATCGGGCGACCAGGCGGGGCGTCGGTCGAAGGCGCCGGGAGAATGGGTGAGGTTGCGGACATCGCCCTTCTCCGCGGGCACGGTCAGGACGTCTCCCCGCGCCTCTACTACCGCGCGTTTGCCGGTGGGAGAGATGCCGATGTTATTGATGCTTGGGGCTACCTCTACATATCGCGGCTGCCGGAACGGCAAGTTGGCGTTGAGGGCGATCTTCAGCGTGCGCTCTGCTCCCTTTTCCAGATTGAACAGGTGGATGCGCCCGCCCTGGTCGTAGACAAGCTCCCGGCCATTGGAATAAAGCGTCCGAACGTCGAAATCGGTGTGCCGGGTTACCTGCCGGACGGCCCGGTTGCCGGGGTCATAGGCAAATACATTGGTGACGCCGTTGCGGTCGGAGAGGAAAAACACCGTATTGCCCGCCCAAACGGGATAGGTGTTATTGGCATTGTCCGATGGGATTTCCGTTACCTCATAGGTGTTGTTGTTGAAGATCCATATTCGGGGAGCATTGCCGCCCCGGTAGTGCTTAAAGGGCCGGTAGGTGCCTCTCGCTTCGGTGGGGTCGGGGTTTTTGATATAAGCCGTATACTTCCCATCGGGCGAAACACTGCCCTGATGCGCCTCGGGCATGGGTAAGGCCTCCGGCGTGCCGCCGTCCAGTTTCACCTCAAACAAGCGTTGGTAACGCCCGGAAAAGGAGGCCCGGGTAGAAGCGAAGATAACCGTCTGTGCATCCCGCCAGCTTCGGACAATGTCATCCGATGGGTGGTACGTCAGCTGGATAGGCGTTCCACCAGCGGTAGGCACGATGAATACATCGAGGTTGCCGGAGTAATTGCCCGAAAAAGCCACCCACTTACCATCCGGTGAAAGGACGGGCGCCATTTCTACCCCATCGTTAAAGGTCAACCGGTGGGGGTTGCCGCCGTCTTTGTCGGCGATCCAGATATCACTGGCATAGGCAAAGGCAATGTTTTGCGAACTGGCGGAAGGAGACCGGAGGAGTAAGGTTTCATTGCCCTGGGCATTGCTCCAAAAAGGCAAGATGAAAAAACCGAGGATCAGGGGGAGGAGTTGTTTCATGGCTTTGGTTTTATTTTTCAGGAATTATTGGAGTCTGGATGCAATTGAGCTAGCAATATAGCAATAGGACAAGCAGCCTGCAAATTCACGAAAATCTATAATTGTCCAGGTATTTAAACATTGCCTTCTAAACGAACTGCTCCTTTTCCAACCCCAGCCACTCCAACGTATTGTCGCAAAAAATCCGCTCCACCGTCCGTTCGGGCAGGCCCATCTCTTCGATGAAGGCGCCGATATCGAGGTCGCCCAATGGGAAGGGGTAATCGGAGCCGAGGCAAACGCGGTTATCGCCGGCCGTTTCCAATACATACTGCAGCATCCGCGCATCATGGGTAATGCAATCTACCCAAAATTTTCCCAGATATTCACGAGGGTTAACGGGATTGTCGACGGCCACCAGGTCGGGCCGGCAGTTATAGCCGTGCTCGATGCGGCCAATGGTAGGCAGGAAAGCTCCTCCCGCATGGGCGAAGCAGGCGCGCAGATCGGGCAGCCGCTCAAAAACACCGCCGAAGATCATAGAGCAGACGGCGCGTGAGGTCTCCGCCGGCATACCCACCAGCCAGGGTAGCCAGTACTTGCGCATAGAGTCGAAGCCCATCATTTCCCAGGGGTGCACGAAAAGGGCCATGCCGAGCTCCTGGCAGGCCTGAAAAACGGGAAAGAATTCCGGCTCGTTCAGGTTTTTGTCGTTGATGTTGGATCCGATCTGAATGCCCACCAGCCCCAAAGCTTTGCAGCGCTCCAACTCCTGGATGGCCAAGCCAGCGTCCTGCATCGGCAGGGTGCCCAGGCCGATGTAGTGGCGGGGATGATCCTGTACCAGTTGCGCAATATCGTCATTGAGGAAACGGGACAGTTCCAGGCAGTCATGCGGTTTGGCCCAGTAGGAAAACATGACCGGGATAGTGCATACTACCTGTACCTGGGTTTTATGCTGGGCGTATTCCCCGATGCGCTCTTCCGGGTCCCAGCAGTTGGAGCTGATCTCGCGGAAAAACTCCTGCCCTTTGATCATTCGGGCGCGGCCGGGCTGGTGGTGTTCGAGATAGATAAAATCCCCGTAGCCAAATTTTTCTGCAAAGCGCGGTAGCTTTTCAGGGATGATGTGGGTGTGCATGTCGACCTTCAACATGGTATTATTTGGCTGGTGTGGGGTAAAGATAGGGAGTGTTTGGGAAATCGGAATTCGGAATTGGGAAATCGGAATTCGGAAACCGGAATTCGGAAATCGGAATTGGGAAATCGGAATTGGGAAATCGGAATTCGGAATTGGGAAATCGGAAATCGGAAATCGGGAATCGGGCATACGCCCGGCAAAGTTGGCTGCCGGGCTTGCCTGTTCCATTTCAAAATAGCCCCTTTGGGAATCGCCAATGAAAAGCCTGCGGCCCCTTATACCTGCTCCACCATTTTCACATTCACCGCATTAGCCCCTTTAGGGCCCATTTCCACTTCGAACATCACCTGGTCATTTTCCCGGACGGGGCCGTCGAGGTTGTTAATGTGCACAAAAACACTTTCCTCTGTTTCGGAGTCGATGATGAAGCCGTAGCCTTTTTCGTCGTTGAAAAATTTGATATGGCCTTTTCGGATAGGATCCATCGGTGTGTTATCCCTTGGAGGCACACCCAGGATGATGTCTTCGGCCTTGATCTTGATCTTTTTGGAGGGGTCGGGCGGCGTGGAGGTGAGGTTGCCGTTTTCGTCTACGTAGGAGATCATTTCTTCGAAGGGGACGCTGCCTCTTTCGGTCTTCTCGGCTTTGCGCTGCGCCCGGCGCTCTTGTTTATCCTGCTTCTTCTTCCTGCGTTTCTTCTCTATTTCTTTTTTGTTGAACGACTGCTGTGATTTCGCCATGTTTGCATTTTAGTTAAGAAAATCCCCTTGAAGAGGCAACTTACTAGCAAACAGATCCGCAAAAAATGCCTACCCTCAGCTCTCAATTCAACAAGGAAATACAAAGGTACCGATTTTTTTCCGGATTATCTTGTATTGTTAACGCGTACTAATTTTCCATTGATCTCATTAAATGATTTGATGGCTGGCTGAGCATTTCAAAAGCCCCCCTTTCGGCCAACCATTTAGCTCCTATTATCCCGGACCCCCTAAATGTCCAGCAACCTCCCCTCCAGCAGCGCCTGCACATAGCTGGCTTTGGCGCTCAGCAGTTGCCCGCGGGCCTGCACCAGAGCTTGCAGCGCATCATATACCGGCTGGAAGCCCGCCTCTCCATTGGTGTAGTTAAACCGCGCCAGTTCCAGGTTTTGGCGGGCTGTTTCCATGGCTTGTTCCGCCAGGCGGGCCTGCACACGGCTGCGCTCCAATTGCAGGGCGATGCGGGCGGACTTGTTCTCCTGCTGCCGGCGGTAGGCCGCTGACTGGTTCCGCAGCTGCTCCATCCGCAATTGCTCGATCTGCTCGCCTTCGCTTTTGTCACCGCCATCATAGAGGGGGACATTTGCCGTCAGGCCGATGTAGCTCAGGCCGTACCAGCGGCTCAGGTCATAAAATTCCGGATTATTGGAATAGAACTGCGCGCCCAGGTAGCCTTCCGCATTGACAGTAGGCAGACGGGATTGCTTCAGGCGCGCCACCGTATTGCGGCTTTGCTCCAGTTGAAGGCCAATTTTCTGTAAGTCCAGGTTATCGTCCGGGTTCAGGCTTAGGGTATCACTCCAGGCCACGGCCACACTGTCCACCAGTTGCAAGGGATTATCGGCCGGAAAGTTCATTTCCAGTTTCAGTCCCGCCAGGGCAATCTCCCCGTTAAGGCTGTCCGTCACAGCCTGGGCCTGTTGTTGCCGGTACTGTTGGGTTAGGTTGTTCAGTATAACAGGATCGGCCAGGCCTTCTTCCACCCGCACCTGCACATCATGGCGCAGCTGGCCCAGGCTGGCCAGCAGGCTTTGAGTGTTTTGGTAGATCTCCTGGCTCAACACGGCCTGATAATAGGCGGCCACTACCTGAAGTTCCGCCAATTGCTGTTCGTATTGCTCTTCCAGGGCAGCCTGCCGGCCATCGAGTTCCAGCCGTTCGCGCTGCAGGCGAAAAACGGGATCGTACACCTTTTGCTGCACCAGCACGGCCAGAGTGCTCGAAAAATTGGTGCCAAAACGCACTTCCTCTAGCTTTCCCGGGGTACCGCCGACAAATTCTGCCGGCAAAAGGGTGGTCTGCAGGATGGGGTTATACCGAAAATCAGCCGTACCCGACACCTGGGGTTGCCACTGCCGCTGCAAGCGGCCCACCTCCGCCACCGAGATCTGCCGGGAAAGCCGGCTGTTCAGCAGCGGCGCGCTGTGCTCCCGCGCGTACTGTACGGCCTGCTCAACCGTGAATGACGAAAGCGTTTGCCCGGCTGCGGCCAAGGGTAGGATAAGGAGTAGTAGCAGGTGGAAATATCTTTTCATAAGTAGCCGGATTCAATTGAATAGTTGAAATTCCAAATTGCCTGAAAGCCCCCCTAAATCAAGGATTGCCTCCAGAAACAAAAACTGTGAACCGACGGAGCCACCGCGCCTGCCCTCTGAATCAACGAAAAACGGAGGCCGGCTCCACTTTCCGGATACGGTTAACCGCAAGCAGCGCCCCGCCCAGGGAAAGCACCAGCGTGGCTACTATCAGGCCCAGCCAGAGTTTCCATCCGTAGTCGAAAAAGATGCCGGCATTGGCAATTCCCAACTGGAACCCGACCAGCAGAAAGGCAGCCAGGATAAAGCCCACCGTAGCAATGAGCAAGGCCTGCATGATAATGATCCGGGTGACGTAACCGTTGGAAGCGCCGATTGCCTTCATGGTGGCAAAATCGTTGAGGCGTTCGATCGCCGCCGAGTAAAGTGTCAACCCGATGATGACCATGCCCGACAGGATAGCGAAAATGATAAGGGTGAAAGTGGAAGTGCCGATGCCGCTGTTACCGAGGTTCACCTTCCGGGTTTGGCTGGAGAATGCTTCCCGTTCCCAGGCGCGAATGCCGAAGAAACTTTTATTGATCTGTGCGACTACACTATCTACCGAATACCCTTCTTTCACTGTGATCAGAAGGGCTGAAGCGGTATTGGGATCAACCTTACCCAAATGGCGGGCCCGCTCCGCAGTAGTCAGGACCAGGCTGCCGCCAAAGCCTCGGGCGCCACTGGTGACAATTTTGACATAAACACGCTCCCCATTGATCTCCAGTGGTTCCCCGACATGAAGTTCGTCGATGCTTTTCAGGTCAAAAACATCGACAGAAATACCGCCCTTGTCGAGCAGGCCAGACACCTCCCCCTCTACAATACGCCAGGGCTCGATCAGAAACTCCGGCGCTCCCGGCCCAACCAGCTGAACGGGCAGCTGCTCGCCATTGCTCAAGCGGGCGCTCGCACCGGCCACTACCATCGGCGACACTTCCCTTATTCCGGGAATGGACTTCAGTTCCCGCGCATAACTCATGTCCAGCGTCCCCAAACGGTTTGCCTCCAGGGCTTTGTTGCTGGTCACCCATATATCCGCACTGGAGTGGTCCACCAGTGTTGTCATCAGGCCGGTGAGGAATATGAAAATCCCCGCCTGCTGCCCGATCAGAAAGATGGCCACAATGACGCCCAGCACCGCTCCAATGGTCTTGGGCTTGTCGTACCGCATGAATTGTAAGGCCTGTTGGAACATAGGGGAGATTATTTGTTTCCCGTCTTAATGACTGCTTCCACTTTCATACCCAGCAGCAGCCGGCTGCCGTCTTCCACCCGGATCTTGATACGGCGAACCTGCAGGTCTTCAAACTCGGAATTATCTGCGGAGAAGAGAGACTTCCGGCTCAGGTTCGGAGCGGTAAAGATGACCTGTCCGCTGGCCAGTGTATCCGGATAACCTTCGCGGCGCAGAATAGCCGGCTGGCCCACTTCTACCTGAGTAGCGAAATATTCATCCACCTCGCCTTCAACGATGAGCGGGCCGGCGGGGGCGAATTCGCCCACCACTTCATAGGCCGCCACGGTAGCCCCTTCTCTGACTTTCCATTCCAGGACGGTTCCTTCTCCGGGAGCCTTCAGTATTTTCTGCTTTTGGAGGAGGCGCACCTCCTCTTTCTTAATGCGCACTTCCTGTGCCTGGGCATCCAACTGCCTGAGGCGCCGCTCCTGGCTGGCAATCTGGTTGCGGGTATTTTTCAAGTCGAGCCCGATCTGGTCCAGCTCGCTGGCAGGCAGGGCATTGGCATCGACCGAACGCTGGCGCCGTTGGTAGGTTTGTTCCTGCTGCACCAGCACCTCCCGATAGTAGGCAGCCAGCGCCCTGGCGTCTTCCTGCTCCAGCCGGATGCTTTCCAACTGGGCGTCCAGCGCCTGCAACTGATTGCCCTCCAGCGCCGCATCCAACACAATGAGCGGATCATTGGCTTGCGCCCGCTGGCCCTCGCCGAAATAGATACTTTGGATACGGCCACTCCCCTCAAAGGACAGTTCCAGCACTTCTTTTTCAGGAATTACTTCCCCCAAAGCCGCCACCTCCGCCGGCCTGTCCAGGCGCTGGATGACCGCCTGCCGGCTTTCTGCCGGAGTCTTTTCCCCGCCTGCTTCCCCACTTCCACAACCCATTAACAGGGCCGGTACAAGGACTAGCCAACAACGCGATGTGGTGTAATAAGAAGGATACATATGCTTTGCGTTTTATTCCAATCCCCTCTCCAACTATTTTTAACCGACTCATTTGAGACGGTCAGGTATTGACTACCCTCCCATCCTCCATACTCACTACCCTATCGGCATAGGATTCCAGGCGTGGGTCATGGGTAACGACGACAACTGCCTTGCCTTCCTGGCTCAGCATTTTCAATTCTTCCATCACTTTTTCCAGCGAGCCATGATCGAGCGAGGCAGTAGGCTCGTCACAAAGTAATATTCCCGGATTGGTAACCAGGGCGCGGGCAATAGCGACCCGTTGTTTCTGCCCCCCCGAAAGCTCCCGAGGGCGGTTGAAGCGGCGGTCGGCCATCCCGAGCTTTTCCAGTTGCTGGAGCGCCTCGCGCCGGGCCTGCCGCCCGCTCTTGCCCATCAGCCGGAGAGGAAAGGCTACATTATCGAGGGCCGTGAATGGCGCAATAAGGTTGAAATTCTGAAATACAAACCCAATATGTTGAAGGCGCAGCCGCGAAAGCTGCCGGTCGGTCAGGCCGGTGGTGTATGTACTCCTGACCATCACTTTTCCTTCCGTAGGATAAATCACACAGCCCAGCAGCGAAAGCAGGGTTGTCTTGCCCGAACCCGAAGGCCCCTCGAGCAGCACCAGCTCGTGGCTGCGCACCTCCATGGAGGTATGATCCAGCGCTACGATCCGCGTATCGCCGGTCTGATAGACTTTTTTTGCTTGTTCCAGCCGTGCGAGCACTTCAGCCATTAGTACTACTGTTTAGCCAACTTCCCCGTCCAGGTGCGCCCACCGGAAGCCAGGCGGTAAAGATAGATGCCAACCGGCCAGTTGTTGAGGTTTATGGTTTCATAGGCCTGCCCCGGCGCCCAGGCCGATTGGTACATTAACTGTCCGGAAAGAGCAAATACCCGCAGTTGGGCGGGGCCTTCCAGCCCTTCGGCGGCAATCACGGCCTGCTCGCGGGCAGGATTGGGCAATACTTTGACCGTCACCCCACCGGACACCTCCTTATCGTCGACCACTTCCAGGGCCGCCATCACAGCCGCCAGCGCATCGACGCGGCCGTAACCATAAACAGCGTTGGGCACTTCCATACCGGAGAATTCGCCGCAACTTTGGTTACTCAACATGGGCCTGGCCGTTTGCTCGATGATCGTTTCGATCTGTTCCACCTGTCCGGCCAACGCCGGGTTGGCGGAGATGATCAGGGCAACCAAGCCGGCGACGTGGGGCCCGGCCATGCTCGTACCCGAATAAGTAGCGAAACCGCCATTGCGGATGCAGGAGCGTACACCGACGCCCGGCGCCGCCACATCGGGCTTCAACCGTCCGCTGCCGTCTACCAGCACCGGGCCGCGGCTGCTGAAACCGGCAATCGTGTCGTTCTGCATCGTGGCGCCGATCGAAAAGCTATTCTCCAACATAGCCGCCGGCGTATTGACCGTGGAACAACTGCTGCCTTCATTACCAGCCGAGACCACTACGACAACACCGGCCGCCTTGAGGTTGTCAACAGCTATTTGCATGGATACAAAGTTGGAAGGATTGCAGCCTTCCAACTCCGGGCAGCTCCAGGAATTGTTGATCACATGAGGCGCCTTGCTGGGGTCGGGATTTTCATTGTTCAAGTCGGTCGGCGCCAGAAACCATTCGAAGCACTCGATGTAGGTAGAAGGCGAACCATACCCCCGTTCCATATTCCGGCAGGCGATCCAGTGGGCGCCGGGCGCCACGCCGATCTTTTTGGCCTGGTCGCTTTCGTCGCCAACCATGGTTCCCATCGTATGGGTGCCGTGGTTGTGGTCGTCGCAGGGTACCGGACTATCCAATCCACATGGATTGAGGCTGGGGTCGGTCGTTGAATCTCCGTGCAAAGGGCTGATCTCATGGATAGCATCATGCCAGTTGTAGTTGTGGTCGGCGGTGGCGCCATTCCAGCCCCGGTATTTGCTCTTAATAGCGGGGTGATCCCATTCGTAACCCGTATCCTGGCCGCCAACGACGACGCCCTGTCCATTATATCCCATAGCCCATACATCGTCGGCATTGATCTTTTCCACACCCCATTCCAGGCCGTCGCGCAGGCCAATGGCGTCGAGAGAGCCTTCCTCCGGCATTGGCTCCTCCAATTTTACGGTAGGATTATCCTGGACATGGGCGACGGATTCCAGTTCCGCCACTTTCCGGATGAGTTCCATTCCCCCTTTGGACTGTATGATATTGACAATGAAAAAGGAGCGGTAGGGGGCCTTCTCCTGTTCCAGCAAAGCGATAGCAGCTGCCTGCGATTGCCGGGCGGTTTGGCGGAGGCGGCCAAATACAAAAGCGCCTTTTTCTGTTTTGGTTTTAAGTTTGCGGCTGTCGCTTACATCCGCCTGTTCCATCATCAGGATAAGAAAGCTGGCTGTTTCCCCATTGGCTACTTTCTCCAGGAGCGAGGCATCCACTTTCTTTTTCCAGGCATCATTGTCCTCGTTTTTCCAGGCCAGTAAGGGGAGGAACAACAGTGCCAACAGAAGCGTCTTTTTCATACTATTTTTTTTGCGGCTAATTTAGCTTTAATACCCTGAAATTGGGGTGATAATCGTCACAGCTTTGGTGAGGCAGCTTGCATTCCGTACATTTTCATTCTATATCTACTGTTGTTCCCATCAAGCCCCAATTGCTCATTTGAAGGAATGGCATCCTGGAAAAGCCCATGCGGGCCACCCATTGACCAATGGCGTCAACTTAAGGAATGGTGAGCTTTTTAGGAGGTGACTTCGAGTTCACCTCCTAAATTGGAAGCCCCGAAAAGTAAGGGGATGAGCGGGAAGTCATCCCCTTACAACCACGCTTGATATTCTAAAGTTGACGACATTTCACCCATTGACTGGCCCGCAGTCCATATTCATTTTTGTTCCAATATTTCGAGGAAACACCTTCTTTCCTGTTGATAATCAACACAATTAATGGAAATTTCGATTCGGAAAATTTAAAAGCCCGAAAAAATCTTCTACTTTTATAACCTATTGATTTTTACGGCCTAAAAGAGAGAGTTATGTCATACCAATTTAATTTGTACGACGCCTTCTCCGGGATCAACGCCATGGAGAAGAGCAAGGTGGTCCATTTCCTGTGCGGCCACAACAGCCATTCCAACCGGCAAAGCATCCTGGAAGCCGTGGAGTACGCTGTGAAGCTAAAGCCGTCCTTTGGTGGTTTTGTCCTGACTGCAGAAATCGACCGGCAGATCGTAGGGGTGGTTGTCGCCAACCGCACCGGTATGGAGAGTTACAATCCGAAGAACCTCTTCGTTTTCGTCAGCCTCCACAAAGACCACGAAGAGGAAGCCCTCGTCGAGGCTTTGCTGCAAAAAGCCATCCGCTATGCCGACGGCGATGTGGCCATGCATGTCGAGCCGGACAATCCCGCGCTGAAACTTTATCAGAAGCTGGGCTTTCAGGCTCAATACCTGGAACTCCGCCTCTCAAAACCGAACAAGGCTTCCGCTGTCGCCTGACCCCCACCCCATCAAACCATCTCCGCCTTCGGGCATTTCTGACTTACCTCGAACAACACTCTTCTTTCTGTTTTCTTTTAGGTCCCAGACATATCGAACTTTCTGTATATTCGCCGAATGGAACATTCCAGGGCAATCGAACATCTACGACAGGATGATCGGTTAAGGGAAGTATTGGCTTCCGTTGACCTGCCGCCACTCAGCGCCGATGGCGACCTCTATCACGGGCTGGTGCGTGCTATTATTTACCAGCAGTTATCTGGCAAAGCCGCCAGTACTATTTACGCGCGTTTCCTCAGCCTCTTCCCCGATGGATACCCCCACGCCGCCGCATTGGCCGGGATGGACGCCGGCCCGTTGCGCGCTGCCGGCTTATCGCGCCAGAAACTGGGCTACGTTCAGAACGTCGCCCGTTTTTTCCTGGAAGGCCATCTGGAAGGCAAAGCCTGGAACGATTGGGCCGACGAGGCTATCATTCAACACCTCACCCAGATCAAAGGAGTTGGCCGCTGGACCGTAGAAATGCTCCTGATGTTCACCCTGGAACGGCCCGATGTATTCCCGTTGGATGACCTTGGGATACAACAGGCCATTGCCCGCCTGTACGGGCTTGCAGAGAATGGGAAGGCCTTAAAAGAACGAATGGCGGTTATCGCAGGCCCCTGGCGCCCCTACCGCAGCTACGCCTGCCGCTACCTGTGGAAATGGCATACCCCATAGGCCGGAGGAGCGCAATACAAACAATTAAAACAAAGCCATAAAGCGGCTCTCGAAATGGACATAGAACGCCTGATTGGAAAGCACACCGGACAAAAAAAAGGGCCACTCCTTATCTGCGTAGGTGGCATGCACGGTAACGAACCGGCAGGAGTGCAGGCCCTGGAAATTCTTTTCAAACTACTCGAATTAGAACCACACGCCAATCCCAATTTCACCTTCTGCGGGCGCATCCTCGGCCTGCGCGGCAACCTGCGCGCCATCCGCGAAAAAACCCGCTTTATCGACAAAGACCTCAACCGCCTCTGGACACCAGAGAACGTAAGCCGCATTAAAGCTGCTGTTCCGGAAACACTCCTCTCCGAAGAACTCGAACTACGGGAACTTCTTTCCCTTATCGAATGGGAAATTGCCGACTACCAACCTGAAAAGATCGTCCTGCTCGACCTCCATACCACCACTGCCTCCGGCGGCATTTTCTCGATCGCTACCGATGACCCCGAAAGTGTAAAAATGGCGGTAGAACTGCATGCCCCCGTCGTCAAAGGCATGTTGGAAGGCATTCAGGGCACTACCCTGCACTATTTCAATTCCGAAAATTTCGGCCGCAAGACGGTTGCCGTGGGATTCGAATCCGGCCAACACAACGATCCACTTTCCGTTAACCGCGCCATTGCCGCCTCCATCAACTGCATGCGCACCCTGGGCTGTGTGCGGGCGCAAGATGTGGAGAACCGCCATGACGCCCTGCTTATCGAATATTCCAAAAACCTGCCCAAGGTACTGGAATTGATCATGTGCCACTCCATACACCCAGGTGATAAATTCCACATGATGCCGGATTACGAAAACTTTCAGCCTGTTCAAAAAGGGGAAATCCTCGCCTACGACCGCCATGGGCCCATCCAGGCGCAGGCAGATGGGCGCATTCTCATGCCCCTGTACCAGAAAAAAGGGAATGATGGTTTTTTTCTGATCCGGGCGTTGGAAAACGGATACTGAGCGTGGGGGTACTGTGGATGCTATCGATGCTATCGATGCTATCGATGCTATCGATGCTGTGGATACTGTGGATACTGTAGATGCTATGGATGCTAGTGTAGCAACAGCATCAACAGCATCAATAGTATCAAATAGAATCAATAGGATCAATAGGATCAAATAGGATCCACTCCCCTTTCCTTCCCCTTCAGTCTTCCCCTGCTACCTGCAGGAACTGCATTTCGTACAAATTCCGGTAGTGGCCGTTCTCGATCTTGAGCAGCTCTTCGTGGGGGCCGAACTCTTTGACCTCGCCTTTACTGAGCAACAGGATATTATCCGCATGACGGATGGTCGACAAGCGGTGGGCAATGATAATGGAAGTGCGCCGGGCAATGAGTTTTTCAATGGCGTATTGGATGACCGACTCCGTTTCGGGGTCGATCGAAGAGGTCGCTTCGTCCAGAATGAGAATATCGGGGTCGAAAACCAGGGCACGGACAAAGGAAATGAGTTGCCGCTGGCCCATCGACAGAGTGGCGCCGCGCTCCATGACCTGATAGTCGTACCCCCCGGGCAGCCGCTCAATGAACTCATGGGCCCCAATCATTTTGGACGCTTCGATGACTTCTTCCCGGCTGTAACGCGGGTCGCGCAGGGTAATGTTTTCCAGGACGGAACCAGAGAACAGGAAAACATCCTGTAGTACGATACCGATGCGCCGTCGCAGGGCCTCCAACTCGAACTCCCGGATATCGACGCCATCAATTCGGATATTGCCCTGGTCGATATCATAAAAGCGGCTGAGGATATTAATGATCGTGGTCTTACCCGAACCGGTGCTGCCCACCAGCGCCAGGGTTTCGCCCCGCCGGATTCGGAAATTGATATCTTTAAGGATGTATTCCTTGTCGTTATAAGCAAACCAGACGTGTTCGAAGGTGACGTCTCCCTCCAGCCTTTCCGGCCTGGCTGTGCCGTTGTTCTCGATGTGGTCGGTGCGGTCCAGCACCCCGAAGACCCGCTCGGAGGCCACCAGGCCCATCTGAAGCGTATTGAAGTTGTTGGCCACCGTCCGGATCGGCCGGAACAACATGTCCAGATAAATGGGGAAGGCTACCAGCGCGCCCAGGGTCACCCCGCCGGCGCGCAGAGCATCCTGAGCGCCCCACCAGATC
Organism: Lewinellaceae bacterium; assembly: GCA_020636215.1. Classification (GTDB taxonomy): domain Bacteria; phylum Bacteroidota; class Bacteroidia; order Chitinophagales; family Saprospiraceae; genus JACJYE01. The sequence goes on along the minus strand of JACJYG010000007.1, from coordinate 86,821 downwards.
ATCAGGCCCAGCGAAGCGGCGGCGATGATCTCCACCACCGGAAAAAATACGGCGTAATAGAGAATGGAGTCCAGGTTGGCCTGCGTATACTCCCGGTTGATCTTGCGGAATTTGCTCATCTCCTGATCTTCGGCATTGAAGATCTGTACGATCCGCATCCCGGTGATGCGCTCCTGCAAAAAGGCATTCATCCGGGATATTTCCGTGCGCACCCGCTGGAAAGAGACTTTTACCTTTTCCTTGAAAATATAACTGGCGATGATCAGAAAGGGCATGGTCGTCAGGCAAACGAGCGTTAGCTTCCAACTGGTGAATAACATCACTCCCAGCACCGTCATCAACATGATCAGGTCGGCAATGATGGTGATGGACCCCTGGGAAAAGACCGTATTGATAGCTTCAATATCGTTGATCGTTCGAGTGGTGGAGGTTCCAATGGGCGTCCGGTCGAAATAGCTCAACCGAAGGCTGGTGATGTGTTTGAAGACGCGCACCCGAAGGTCCCGAATAACGGCCTGCCCCAGCCAGCTGGTGGAGTAAATAAAAACATACCGCAGGCTGGCTTCCAGCACGAGCACCCCGCATAAAAGGAGCGCCATGCGGGTCAGCCCCTGGGTGTCATTGACGAAAATGTAGTTATCTACAATGTCCTGCACCAGCCAGGGCCGCAAGGTGGCCAGCGGCGCCAAAACCACGGTTAGAATAACGGCCAGCGCAAAGACAGCCCGGTAAGGCCGCGCCAGCCCAAACACCCGCCCCAGCAGGTAAAAATCGATCTTGTTCTTGTCGAGTGATGCCATCTTGTAATCAAAGGTATTGAAAAATGGGCTGCCTACCGTCAATCCGTCGCCAACTAACAATAAATAACTGACAACGAACAACCAACTCTTGTGGAACGCGACAACCACTGTTTAGTTTTAGCGCCTGGTCAAATTTCATGGTTCGGCCCAGCCAGCTAGCCATCCGCCCATTTATTCCTTCCTTTGTTCGGCTTGCCAAACTTGTCATAGATTACTTTCTGCTCCTTGGGCGACACCAGGCGCCCTTTGATGGGTAGTTTTTCATCCTTCAACCAGTTATAGAGCGTCTTGCGGCTGATCCCAAATTCGCTGGCGATCTGCTCGCGGGTTTTTACGTTAGACATAAGCAGAGGTTTTAAGGGTTTATGTTCAAGTCGGAATGTCGCATATCGGCCATTCAGGATAAATAAAATTAACATTGATAGTTCGAGCGCATCCATTACACCCGTTCCCATCAGGAGCGAGCATCCACAGTTTCCACCACATCTGGAAGAGTATCACCCCAGCAATCCCTCATCCGCAAAGCTGTAATAGCCGCTTTCGGAGACAATGAGGTGGTCGAGGACGAGGATATCGAGGGTTTCGCCGGCCTGTTTGAGTTTGCGCGTCAGGTCGATATCAGCCTGGCTGGGCTGGAGGTTGCCGCTGGGGTGGTTGTGGCACAGTACGATAGAGCTGGCCTGCGCTTCGAGCGCTTTGCGGAAGACCATCTTGGCGTCCACCACGGTGCCGGCAGTGCCGCCCTGGCTGATCTGTTCGCGCCCGAGGATGCGGTTGGCGCGGTTGAGCACCAATATCCAGAACTCCTCGTGGGGCAGGTCCATGAGCAGTGGGGCGATGGCGTTGAAGGCGTCACGGCTACAGGTAACCTGTGGCTTCTCCCGGATTCGGGAGAGCTGCCGGCGGCGGCCCAGTTCGAGGGCGGCGACTATAGCAATGGCCTTGGCCTCTCCCACCCCTTTGAACCCCGCCACGAGTTCGGCGATAGAACGTTTGCCAAGCTCGTGCAGATTGTTGTCGGCCGCATTGAGGATGCGCTGCGCCAGCCCAACGGCCGTCTCCTCTCTGGATCCGGAGCCCAGCAGGATGGCCAGCAGCTCCGCTTCGGAAAGATGGGACTTACCTTTAGTCAGCATTTTTTCGCGCGGACGGTCCTCTTCCGCCCAACTCGTAATGGCTAGTTTGGAGGGTATGTAGGCTTGCATAGCATTGGAAAATTAGCCGCGAAGGAACCGGGGCAGTAGGCAGTTGAAAAGGCGCACCGCAGCTTTTCATCCCGACGAGATCCGGTGGATCGAGATCGGGAAGCCAGTGGGCAGATGTTAGCTGCCCAAAGCTGGCTTGAATAGGGCTATCCATCCTTCATTCCAAAGCAAGGCCCTCTCCATTCTGCCTTGCACCGAATACGCCATGCCAGTGTCCTTCGCAGCAGAAATAATGAAATACGAGAAATCATTTCAGAGCAGTGGGGCCCTACCTCTTTTATTCAGAGCATAGTATACCCGGCAAAGAGGCAGGAACTTCCCACAACTCCCAAAAAAAACTACAGCTAAAGTGTTGGGATTACAATTCAGGCAGCCTCGGAAGCATTGGCCTGATGGGTGACGGCCTTGTTGAGTACTTCGGTAAACTTTTCGAAATCATCAGAGAAAACCAGCAGGCGGACGCGCTCGTATTCGCCCTCCTGGTTCTTGTTGCTGCCTACAATAGAGAGGAAAGGCTTGCCATTGCTGGCCTCCTTGAGGTCAAAGAAATAGGTGCGGCCACTGCCCTTCAAGGTTTCGGAAAATAATAACTTCTTTTCCATGATCGGAATGGTTTTAAGGGTAAAAAAAATTGCTTATCAATAGCAGTAGACGCGAAATCGGAAAAATTCCATAAATTTTGAGCCACTTTTTTTAAAAAAAATTCAGGATGCCTGTTTTTATTGGGGTTGAGGAGCGTACGAAACTGAAGAAGAATACCCCTATCATAAGGCTTTGGGCTCCGCTCTTGCGGCATGGATACGAGCTATACGGTTATGTAAATCAAGGGCCAAATCCCCCAGTGGCCCAATCCTGGTTTCTGCCCTTATGCGGTAGGGAAAGCCCTGAGGCCAAGGCAGCCAGCCGGCGGAGCCGCTACTTTGCCTGAAAGGCTATTGCAGATTACCTCAGGGCGAAGTCCTGGGCGCTACCCCCCCCTCAGCTCGCCCCAAAGGGGCATAACAAAAAACCGAGGGCCCCTATCGCCCTTACAGGGCTCAAACCTGGCTTACTCTTCCCTGCCAGGGGTAGTCTCTTTGATTTTAGCCCTTGATTCCCATAGTTATTTTGCTGGCTTGGAGATACCATCCGGAGAAGCCCCAGAAAACCATTCAAAATAGTAGTGGAAAATAACCTATATCTTTACAATACTATTGTCCAGCAACAAAAAAACACACATCTTGCCGCCATGCCGCAATACACATTCGACCGGGGAGAACGCCTGAAAAGCCGCAAGGCCATCGGGTTGTTATTCAAAGAAGGGCAGTCTTTCGGACAGTACCCCCTGCGGCTGATCTATATGCCGATGCCAGCACGGCGCAGCGAATACCCCGTGCAGTTCACCGTGAGCGTCCCCAAAAAGAAATTCCCCAAAGCCGTGCACCGCAACCGCATCCGCCGGCAAATACGCGAAGCCTGGCGCCTCCACAAACACCGCCTCTACCGCGCCCTGAAAAACAAGGAGCACCAAATTGCCTTCCTCGTGCTCTACACCGCCACAGAACCCCTGCCCTACCCGGAGATCGAAAAGGCGATGAAACAGATGATCTGGCGGGCGGAGAAGAAGGTTGGGAGTTAAGAGGGTTGAGAGGGTTGAGAGGGTTGAGGAGGTTGAGGCAAAGACCAAAAAATCCTGTTTCAGCGAAAAATAAATCTATATGAGGATGACACAGGCCTATAAAAATTGTCAAAGCTGCGGAATGCCGCTGAAGAGAGACGAACAAGGTGGTGGAACCAACAAAGACGGGAGCAGGAGCACGATGTATTGCTCCAAATTGGCCCTCGGTGAGCCGTTCAAATTGCATTTACCTCTCCTGTAAGTTTGGGCACTCACAAGACACACCATTGACCTGCTTTTTCAGATGTAAAAAATTTGAACACGCTCTATCCGGAAGCTGCATTGCCTGCATGTATAATGGTTTTCAGCATAAAACTTCCAAAAAATCACGTCATGAACACGAGGTACTGGCTTCCGCTTTTTCTGCTTACTACCACTATTCTAGGCTTCGGCTGCGGGATGTTTAACGATATGGGCAGCCGGATGGGCGCGGGTTTGAATGAGCAAACCGATTCGATCGGTTACAACCTGGTTTCCGGCCTCTCTTCGGGCTTGGCGGACAGTATCAATCAGGAGAAGATCAAAAAACTGGTCAGCAGCTTGGTGACAGAAATGGCGGCCAGTTTAGACAGTAAGCTCGCCACCATGGAAGTGGATACGCTCGTCGACAAGTTCTTCCTTTCGTTGAAAGAAAATCTGTCGGATCCGGCTTTCAGAGACAGCCTTTCGGGCTTGGCCAACTCCCTGCTAGCCAGTGCCGGAGAGGCTGGTAATCAGGAAGTCAGCAAGATCATCGACAGCCTCTTTCTGCAGTTGGATAGCGAAGCAACCAGCAGGCTGATCGGGCGTTTGCGGGAAGAACTGATTGGTACAGAAACGAGCGAAGCCCTCCAGCGGCTGTTGCAGGAAAGCATCGCCAATGCACTCACCGATAGCTCGGCCGCCATCATTCGCGATCGTTTGCTCGGCCCCCGAACCAACGAAGCGATCCGGGCCATCGTCGACTCAGCCATGGTCACTATCGTCAACCGGATGAACAACGACATTAACCCCTCTTTGCAATCCAATGTCAGCTTCATCCAGAAAAACGCCAAGGAATTACTGATTATCGTAGGGGTGATCGCTTTGGGCATCATCGGCTTCGTCTGGTACCAGCGGCGGAAATATATCCGGATCTCTTCTTTGATGTCCGCCCAGATCTTCGAGATGCCAAACCAGCAATCGTACGACGAACTGACCCTCCGGATCAAGGAAAATGCCGTAGCAACGGGACTGGAGCCCACCCTGAGAAAAATTCTGGCGGAAAACGGTTTGCTCGGCCAGGAGGCCTGGGATAATTATTTGAAGAAGAAAAATGCGGGGGAGTGACGCACGTCGTACGTTGTACGTTGGAACGTCAACACGTCGAACGTCGGCCACTACTGCCAGCAGAGACCTCCGGGAAGGGGTCCGCTTGGGCCTGCTTGAAAAATCGGGAGATAAAAGAAATACCCTACGAAATCCATTTCCTGTCCTTTGATTCCGAACAAAACCTGAATGACTTTATGCAGGACGACAGCCGTTTACAATTCCTGCATTTGAAAAATAAGTCCGTCCAATCGATGTTGTTGGTCAAAGGACAAAAAATGTAAATCGTAGTAAGCGCTACCTTACTTTCCGGACTGCTTCCAAAAGTGTATACTTGTAAAAAAATCAATCAATGAGAAAGCTAATGGTAGTAGCATTGGTTCTGATGCTTGGCTGCGCCAGCAAATTTGAGGAAGCTCAGCTCATCGGCCAGTGGGCCGGCCTGGAGTGGAAGGACATCACCAATGATAAAATAATTGATGCGCAGGTTTCCTTTTCATTTGATGAAGACGGCCGGTATGAGGCCAGCTCCGGAACATCCACTGAAAAAGGGAAATATTGGATCTCCGGAGACAATTTGCACACCATAGAAGATGGAAAAGCGGAGAAGAAAGTAAAGATCGCTAAACTCCGGAATGACTCTCTTTTACTTCGCATGAACAGAGCGGGTACGATCGAGGAGATCCTTTTGGTAAAAAGTCGGTAAATGATCGCACCCTGTTTAATCGTATTTGGCAGCTTGATCCTGGCCTTCCTGGGCAGTATCCACCTGTATTATACCTTCTTCTCGGACAAGTTTTCAAGCAGAAATCCGGAGACGGATGCGCTCATGAAAAACTCCAGCCCGATCCTCACCAAAAGGACGACAATCTGGAAAGCCTGGGTTGGTTTCAATGCCAGCCACAGCCTGGGCGCCATCTTCATCGGGCTTGCCAACATCATTCTTTCCATCGAGTCATTTGAACTCTACCAAAAGTCCGTGAGCTTGTGGATCTTGAACCTGGCAAGCATCGGCTTTTACCTGTTCCTGGCGAAAAAATATTGGTTCAGGATCCCATTTTTTGGCGTGCTGGCCACGGCTGCATGTTTCTTTATGGCCTGCCTTTTGATTATAATGCAATGAAGTTATAAAGGAAAATATTATTAAAGAGAAATACCTGGGCAAATGAAGACCCCTGAGTTGTTGGGATATCCAATATTGACCGGAAAAGAGATTTCACCTATCCTACAAATAATGAACAGGACAAAAAAGACTTTCCTACAACCGGTGGGTCCGAAGTGTTCATCAACTTTATTGAATCAGAATTGCAACCCTTTATAGAAGAAAACTATAAGACGGAACCGGAAAGGACATTGATAGGGCAATCGCTTGGCGGGCTGCTGGCAACAGAGATCCTATTTAAGAAACCGGAATTAATGGACCATTACATCATAGTAAGCCCAAGTTTGTGGTGGGATAATGAGTCTCTGCTGGAATTCAATCCTAAGCCCTATCCAGATAAAAAATCAGTTTACATTGCCGTCGGAAAAGAAGGCAAGGTGATGGAACGAACGACAAAGGAGCTGTATTCCAAGCTGAAACGGATCGGTGGCCAAAACACCCAGCTCTATTTTGAATTTCTTAAAAATAAAAACCACGGAGATGCCCTTCATCAGGCCGTTTATGATGCCTTTGAGCGCATGTTCCACGATAGGGGAGAATAAAAAGTGGCCGGATTTTTCGTAATTTGACCAGGCGTTTCCCATTGCTTACCCATCAAGCATGCAGCTACCGTAACGCATTCACAAAAGCCAACAACCTCCATGAAAAAAATCCCTTACGCCATTTTAATCGCGATGATCTTAGGAGCCTGCACCGATCAACCCGCCCCTGTCGAAAGCCCGGACACCTCTGGGCGCGCCTGGTGGAAAGAAGCCATCATCTACCAGGCCTATCCCCGGAGTTTTAAAGATACGGACGGCGATGGCGTTGGCGACCTCAAAGGCATTATTGAAAAGCTGGATTATATTAAAAGCCTGGGCGTCAACATGGTGTGGCTTAACCCCATTTATAGCTCACCGAATGATGATAACGGTTATGATATCAGCGACTACCGCAACATCATGCCGGAGTTTGGCGCCATGGCAGATTTTGACGCCATGATCAAAGGCATGCACGAGCGGGGCATCAAGTTCGTCATGGATGTGGTGGTCAATCATAGCAGTGATGAGCACGAATGGTTTAAACAGTCCAGAAGTTCTAGAGATAACCCGTACCGGGACTATTACCACTGGTGGCCCGCTGAAAAGGGGAAACCGCCCTACCGCTGGAGTTATTTTGATGAGAACGGGGACGCCTGGCAATACGATTCTTTGACCAATGCCTACTATCTCCACTATTTTTCCAGGAAACAGCCCGACCTGAACTGGGAGAATCCTAAGGTTAGGCAGGAGGTTTATGACATCATGAAGTTCTGGGCGGAAAAAGGCGTAGACGGATTCCGGCTGGATGCCTTTCAGTTTGCCTCAAAAGATACCACCTTCCCCGTCCTGCCGGAAGGCTATGAAAAAGATGTTAGAAATGTAATAAAACACTACGGCATGGGGCCGCACCTGCATGAATATCTACAGGAGATGAACCGCGAGGTGCTCAGCAAATATGATGTTTTCGCCGTTTCAGAAGGCGCCGGCAGCACCTTCGAGGATGCGCATGCATTGGTGGATGCGGACCGCAATGAATTGCAAATGGCCTATCATTTTGAAGGCGTGGGCCTGGCCAGCAGCCTTGATGGATATAAACTTTCCGATTTTAAAGAGGTCTATTCCCGCTGGGACAGCGCCTTTGCCAAAGACGGCTGGTTGTCTATTTTCCTGGCCAACCACGACAATGCCCGCATGGTGAGCCGATACGGTAATGACAGCCCGGAATTCCGGGATGTCTCCTCGAAAATGCTCAACACCTTTATCCTCAGCATGCGTGGTACGCCTTACTGCTACTACGGCGATGAGCTGGGCATGACTAATATTGATTTTGATAAAATAGAAGACTACAAAGACATTGCAGCGATCAATGGGTATAAAAAAGTGGCCAAAGAAGGCGGAGACCTGGAACTATATATGAAATACCTCCAGTTTTTGTCCAGAGATAATGGCCGCACCCCCATGCAATGGGATACTTCCGAAAATGCTGGTTTTACAACAGGTACCCCCTGGCTACCGGTCAATCCCAACTACCTGGAAATAAACGTTGAAAAGGAAACCGCCGACCCCAATAGCTGTCTGAATTACTTTAAAAAGATGGTCAAGCTTCGGAAAGATAACCCTGTATTGGTGTATGGCGATTATCAAATCATACAACGGGAGCATCCACAGATCTATGCTTATACCAGAACGCTGGATGGCCAGAAAATGCTGGTGCTCCTGAATTTCTCCGAACAGAATGCTGACATCACGCTCCCGGAAAGCGACGCCCTGGGCGAAGTTCTGATCAATAACTATGAGTCCGTTGAGCGGAGTGGCGGGGCCCTATCGCTTAAGCCCTACCAGGCGGTTATCTTTTCTGTGAAATGACACAGAAACCATTCTGCATTGTCTGGCGAGTGCATTTTCTGCCTTTGTTTGCCCCATTCCTGAAAGGAGCAAAGGCAGAAAATGCACTCCCTCCCTCAACGCCTCAACTCCTCAACCAAATATCTGGCAAACCCCAGTAGTCTCCCCTCCTCAAACTTCGGCGCCATGAACTGAAGCCCCACCGGGAGCCCGTTCGGGTGGGCGCCCACCGGCAAGGCAATAGCCGGAATGCCCACCATATTGGCCTGTACGGTAAAAATATCCGCCAGGTACATCGCCACGGGGTCGTCCATTTTTTCGCCCAGGTTCCAGGCCGGGCCGGGGGCAGCGGGCATGAGGATGAAGTCGTATTCGGCAAATATAGCGTCCGTTTTGTCCTTGATCAATCGGCGTACCTTCTGCGCTTTGGAATAATAAGCATCGTAATAGCCGGCGCTGAGCACAAAAGTTCCGAGCATGATGCGGCGCTTCACTTCCGTGCCGAAGCCCTCGGTGCGCGAGCGCTTGTAGGTGCTCATAAGGTCGTCGGCATTGGGGCTGCGGTAGCCGTAGCGAATGCCATCGTAGCGGGAAAGGTTGGAGGACGCTTCAGCGGTGGTCAGCACATAGTAGGCAGGGATGATGTAGTCCAGGTATTCGAAATCTACCCCCTCCACCGTATGCCCGGCGGCGCGCAGCTTATCGATCAGATCCGTGCAGGCCTGCCGGATGCCGGCGTCGAGGCTGGGGTGCTCGAGGGCCGTATTGAAATAAGCTACCCGGGCCTTGCCTTTAAAATCGAGTAGTTGAGAATAGGGCTGCACCGGCTGGCTACTGGCGGTACTGTCGTACGCATCTTGCCCCGCCATCACTTCCAGCAGCAATGCGGCATCTTCCACCGAATGGGACAGCAGCCCGATCTGATCGAAAGAAGACCCGTAGGCCAGCAGGCCGTAGCGCGAGATGCGCCCGTAAGTCGGCTTAAAGCCTACCACCCCACAGAAGGCGGCGGGTTGTCGCACCGAGCCGCCGGTATCAGAACCGAGAGAGGCCAGACAGGTATCCGCCTGCACCGCTACTGCCGAACCGCCCGAGGAACCGCCTGGCACCTTTGTTGGGTCGGCCGCGTTCTTCACCGGCCCGTAATGGGAATTCTCATTGGTGGAGCCCATCGCAAATTCATCGCAATTGGTCCGCCCGATTAAGATAGCGCCTTCGGCGAGCAGCCGTTCTACTGCTGTCGCGGAATAGAGTGATGTAAACCCCTCCAGGATCTTCGAGCCCGCCGATACGCCGTGATCCTTGTAGCAAATGACGTCTTTGTGCGATAGTATCATGCCATACAAGCGGCCCACCGATTCCGGGTTTTCCCGGTATTGGACATCCAACTGCCGGGCGCGTCCCAGGGCTTCGGCGGCGTATACCTCCACATAGGCGTTTAACTCCCGGCTGGCTTCGATCTGAGCAAGGTAGTACTGCACAAGCGATTCACAGCTTTCCGTTCCGGAGCGAATAGCTTGCTGTACCTGAGTGAGGGTGGTGTATTTTGGCATGTGATGAATTGCTTTTGATTGCTCGCGCAAAGATATGGATTAGTGTTCGTTCGCGAGAGACTCCGCCTTCGCCTGGCTTCGGCGGATAGGGTCTGTCTCGATACGGAGTAACAACTTTCCAGTCACCGACTGGCGGGAATAGGTAGGCCAGCAATTCGCAAGTCAGAGACTTGCAGTTTTAGCCGTTTCGGGACACAGTCCCTCACGAACAAGGAATTTATTTATTGGCAAAAATAACAAAAATGCTTCGTTCGCGAGAGACTCCGCCTTCGCCTGGCTTCGGCGGACAGGGTCTGTCTCGATGCGGGATAACAAGCCAGTCTCTAGTGCCGCGGGTTGAAAATATGTAAAAGTCGTTCGCGAGAGACTCCGTCTCGATGCGGAATAATGAGCCAGTCTCACTGGCGGGAATAATGGCCTAGTCGACACGAAAACCTATCCCATCCAAACATACCCTTCTGTCGCACCAAGGTCCAATATCCTGACCGGTAAAATGCCCTTTTCCCGTTCATAATATGCGGCGCTGGAATAGACATAGTGAGCCGGCTCTTCCACCAGCCCTGCCTTCACCGGGTTGAAATGGAGGTATTCCAATTTTTGGTAAATAAATTTTGGGCTGATCATTTCCTCCGGATGATTATCGGATTGCCACATCTGGTACTCCTGCTTTCGGCTGTTTTTTCGAGCAAACCACTGCATCTGATAGAGCAGCCATTCTTTTCTGCTTTCCTTCCCTGATTCTTGTATCTGGTCAATGATTTGCCGCGCTGTATATTTCTTGAAGTCACCAATAGTAGCTATCAAATCCACCCCTTCTTTCGCCTGTACGATCAAATGTAGATGATTGCTCATAATGACAAAAGCATATAATAGCAAGCCTTTGTTTTCCTGGCAATAGCGCAGGCTTTCGATCAGAATATCCTTATAGGTTTTGCGTGTAAAAATATCCAGCCAACCGACCGTTGTCAGGGTAAGGAAATAGAGGCCTTCGGGGTCGTAAATTTTGTAGCGGGTGCTCATGGTACTTTCATGAAAAGGGAGTTCGCAAGTCGGTAGTGCTGCGGGTTGAAAATATATAAAAGTCGTTCGCGAGAGACTCCGTCTCGATGCGGAATAACGAGCCAGTCTCCGACTGGCGTGGATAGGCAGGCCAGCAATTCGCAAGTCAGAGACTTGCAGGTTTAGCCGTTTCGGGACGCAGTCCCTCACGAACAAGGAATTTATTTATTGGTAAAAATATCAAAATTGCATCGCTCGCGAGAGACTCTGTCTCGATGCGGAATAACAAGCCAGTCTCTGACTGGCGGGAATAGCCCCCGATAGCCACACAAGGCAATTTGCGGTAGCCACAACTGATGTCCGGCCCACTTACCGGAATGCTGAGAGTAGCGTAGCCGCCTTGTTTCAGCGTTTTGGTATTTCCAGACAACGAATTGCGCAAAACCACTTGCCCCTGAAGGATTGAAGTACACCACATTAGAGCTAGGGATATCCACAATAACCTGGCCATTATCCTATGATTTTAAACGCTCTATAATCACATCCAGCGCCAAATGCTCCTGCTCCCCCGTTTTCATATTCTTCAGCGCCAGCGCACCACTCGCCATTTCATTACTGCCAATGATGATGGCATAGGGAACGTTGCGCTTATCCACGTATTTGAACTGCTTGGCCATTTTGGCCGGCTCCGGATATAGCTCGGCGTTGATGCCGGCGGCCCGAAGCTGGCGCAGGCAACGGAAGGCGTAAAGGTGAGCCGCCTCGTCGAAGGCCAGAAAAACAACTTTGAGTTGAGTAGCGCTTTCGCCGGGGAAAAGCTTCAGCTCCTCCATGACGTCGAAGATGCGCTCGGCGCCGAAGGAAACCCCAACGCCGGAAGTTCCGGTCATACCGAATACGCCGGTCAGGTCGTCGTAGCGGCCACCGCCGCCGATGCTGCCCATTTGCACGCCTTTGGCCTGCACTTCGAAGATGCAGCCGGTATAATAACTCAGGCCCCGCGCCAGGGTGATATCAAAAACAACTGCATTACTGGTTTCGCCTGTCCCCAGATAATTGAAAACCGTTTCCAGTTCTTCTATCCCTTTCAGGCCTACCGGGCTATTGGCAAAAAGCGGCTTTAGGGCCTCCAGGCTCTGCGCTTCCAGTATTTTGCCGATCTGCGCAATAGCCGGCTGCGGGATGCCTCTGCCGGCCATTTCCTTTTCCACGCCCTCCATGCCGATCTTATCCAGCTTGTCGATGGCAATGGTCATTTCCATAAACCGTTCACTGATGCCTGCAGCTTCGGCAATGCCGGCCAGCACCTTGCGGTTGTTGAGCTTGATCACCACGTCCAGCCCCAGTTTGGCAAACACCTCGTCGTAGATCTGCGCCAGCTCGGCTTCGTAAACGAGCGAATCGGAGCCCACCACATCCACATCGCACTGGTAAAACTCCTGGTAGCGCCCTTTCTGCGGCCGGTCGGCCCGCCAGACGGGTTGGATCTGGTAACGCTTGAAGGGGAAGGTGATCTCGTTCTGGTGCATGACGACGAAGCGGGCAAAGGGCACCGTCAGGTCATAGCGCAGGCCCCGCTTGGAAATGGAGGAGACGAGTTTATTGGAATCGCGGGCGGCCAGGGCGGCCTCGTCGGCCTTGCCCAGAAAGTCCCCATTGTTCAACACTTTGAACAACAGCTTATCGCCTTCTTCGCCATACTTGCCGGTCAGCGTATTGAGGTCTTCCATTGCCGGCGTCTCGATCGGCTGATAGCCATAGCGGACGAACACCTCGCGAATGGTATCGAAGATAAAATTGCGTTTGACGACTTCTTCCGGGGAGAAATCCCGGGTCCCCTTGGGTATGCTGGGTTTCATTAAATTGTTCGTTTTCAATTGTTAGCTGATAGCCCTCCGAAAGGCGTTTGGCTCTCCACAAGAACCAACAAGCATTCGACTACCAACCATTCGACTATCAGCCATTCAAAAGGCTGACGCGAACTGCTTCAAAAAGCGCACGTCATTCTCAAAAAAGAGGCGGATATCGCCGATGTCATACAGGCGCAGGGCCTGGCGCTCGATGCCCATACCGAATGCAAAGCCGGTATATTTTTCGGAGTCGATACCGCAGGCCTCCAGCGTATTGGGGTCTACCATGCCGCAGCCGAGGATCTCGAGCCAGCCGGTGCCCTTGGTCAGGCGGTAGTCCTTTTCAGTAGCTGTGCCCAGATAGACGTCCATCTCGGCGCTGGGCTCCGTGAAGGGGAAGAATGAAGGCCGCAGGCGGATCTTCGCATCCGGGCCAAACATCTCGCGGGCGAAATAGAGCAGCGTCTGTTTCAGGTCGGCGAAGGAGACATTCTCATCCACATACAGGCCCTCCACCTGGTGAAACTGGCAGTGCGAGCGGGCGGAGATGGTCTCGTTGCGGTATACCCGCCCCGGGGCAATAATGCGGATGGGCGGCTTTTGCCGGGTCATTACCCGCGCCTGCACCGGAGAAGTATGGGTGCGCAGCAGCAGCTCGGTGCTGTCCTTCAGGTAGAAGGTGTCCTGCATATCGCGGGCCGGATGGTCTTCCGGCGTATTCATCGATGTAAAGTTGTGCCAGTCGTCCTCGATCTCGCGGTCATCCGCCACCACGAAGCCAATGCGTTCGAATATCTTCACGATGCGGTTCATGGTAATGGCGATCGGATGGCGGGACCCCAGTTCCAGGGGCTCCCCGGGGGCGCTGAGGTCGAGGTCCGATGCGGCAGCCTCTTCGGCAGCGCTCTCTAATCGGGCTTTCAGCGCCTCGTACTTGGCTTCCGCCACTTCTTTAACGGTGTTCACCAACTGGCCGAACTCCTTTTTCCGCTCGTTATCGATGTTGCGGATCTCCCCAAACAAGGGCTTGATAATATTCTTGGAACCCAGATACTTAATGCGGAACTGCTCGAGTTCTTCCATCGTCTGCGGCTGCGCCGCCTCGATCTCGCTTTGTACGCCTCTAACCTTGTCGAAAATTTCTGCGGACATCTTTCTTTTGCTTTACCGTGGGGTGGTCAAAAAAGTGTGTCAAAATGTGGAGCAAGTGTTTGCGGAGTGCGTGTATGAGCAGCTTCCAGGAAACCCGAACGCCCAAACACACAAGTACCTAAACACGCTCTTGACCATCAATGAAGGTGCAAAGGTAATGATTTTGCTGTTTATCTCACCAACACCACATCGCCCTTTAAAATTTCCGTCTCCCCATTTTTGTACACTACTTCCACCAGATAAACATACCCCCCTGGCTCCATTGGCTGGCCCCGAAGGCTGCCGTCCCAGCCCTGATCGAGCAGCGATGGCGCCATATCCGTTTTCTCATACAGCAGCTCTCCCTTTAGGTTCGGGAGCGCGCGCAAAAAAACGGCCTGTTATGCCTCAGGAATAAGAAGAATACTGATCGTAGCTCTCCCTTGGCGTAGGGAAACTATTGCGGAAGAAAAAGCCGGCCAGAACCCCAAATGCGAACCCTCCGATATGGGCCCACCAGGCGGTGCCGCCCGAGTCAGCCGTCGCCACTTCCAGCGAAGCTTTTCCGTTCAGCCATTGCATGATGATCCAGATGCCGAGGAAGAGAATGGCGGGCATGCGAAAGATGAGAAAAAAGAACCAGATCTTAATGCGCGAAGAAGGGAACATCACCAGATAAGCCCCCATCACCGCAGCGATGGCGCCACTGGCGCCGATGGTCGGCACGATGCTGGCGGGATTGAAAAAAGTGTGCGCCGCCTGGGCGGCCAGCCCGCCCAGCAGGTAAAAGACCAGAAAGCGGCCGCTGCCGATTGTGGCTTCGATATTATCGGCAAAAACCCAGAGGAACAACATGTTTCCAATGAGGTGCAGCAGGCTGCCATGCAGGAACATGCTGGTGACCAGGGTGATCAGGTTTTCTCCCAGCATCGTTTCCGCAGGCACCGAACCCCATTGGCCCACCAGCATATCCGGCGACTGGCTCTGGAACCAGAAAATGACTACGTTCAGTACGATAAATGCATAACTGAAAAGCGGGTAATGGCCGCCTTTTACCTGATCATCGCCTATAGGAAAAAACATGTGCTACGGTTCAATTCGTTTGAAGGCTTTCAATGGAGAACAAGATACCGGATTTTTTTCAGGACTAAATACCTTCTGCTACTAACTCCACTATATACTCTTCCGCCTTGATGTTTTGGCCTGCCTGAGGATAGGGGGAAACTTTTTCGAGCCGGTAGATGAAGTTCCCGACCTTTTTACTGGACAATTCCGGGTGCCCCTCCCGAAGCGTCAGGTCGATATATTGAGGTGTTGCTTCTTCGATGAGCAATTGAACGACAGCCTGGCCTTCCCAGATGCAGTTGGTAAATTCCGGACAGCGAGAGTCTTCCTTAACCGCAGTGAGCTGAATCGACGGGCCCGGGCACTGGCAATGGGCCTTTTCTCCGATTTGCAGGCGGAAAGTTTGCCCCAGCTCGAATCCGTTTTTCTTGCCGCACTTGGACGCGCTGAACAACAAAAGCAAACCCAAAAGAAGTAAATAATTTTTCATGGTGTTGCAATCAGTTTTTGGCGGTTTGACAGGCCCGCGCATTATGCTCGGAACACTTGCCTCCTGCTCGCCCGGGTGATATGTTCTAAGCAATAAAGATAAGGAAATATTTATTTCGACTTTCGCTGAAATCTAACGCGTTGCGTATGCCTGTAAGTATTTGCACTCCTGAATGGCCTGAAGGAAAAATTCTGTATCGGGGTAATTCTGGAGTAGTAACTCGAAATTGTCAAAGGTCTGTTTGGCGTCTGCCCGCCAGCGGTTGACATAATATTCGTTGCGTTCGCATTTGGCTGCCATGAAAGTGGCGCGCGCCGCCAGATTGGGGTCCGTGGTGACGATCCTTGCCCTTTCGAAATAATACCGGGCCCGGCTACAATCGAACTGCTCCCGGTTGCCAAAAGGGAAGCGGGGGTCTGGGACAACGCCATCGCCATTCTTCAGGTTCTCCACTGACAAGCTGGCGCCGCTGCGGTAGTAGTCCATTGCTCTCCAGGAATAGCTAAAGTAGGACATATTGTACAAGGCCAGCCCGAGCTGGTAATACAACCAGTCGCTCCGCTCCGTCGCCGCTTTGGCACGGTATTCCATATCTAGCAAACGCTCGAGTAGTTCTCCCTTGTTGATCACCGTCACCGTGTCCGGCAGCCGGCATTTGACGCAGTCATTAAGGCGCTCCACAAAAGGGTTGAATAGGCCGAAGTTGTCCCATTCTACCCGATCCATTTTTTTGAGGGTCTCCAAAGCAGCCTCAAACTGGAACTGGCCCATCAGATAAGTGGCGCGCATGTCCAGCAATTGATTGAGAAAGGTGCTGTCACCCTGCATGACGAGCTGATCCTCCAGCCGGGTGCGGTTCGTGTCGAGACAAATAGCAATGAGCTCATCCATTATTTCCGGCTGGGGATTGGGCCGCAGGCTACCCAGAGAATAGTTCATCAAAAAAGCCTTTCCGGGATAGCCCTGCTGCCGGAAAAGTTGGGCCAGCTTGTCGTCCGTAAAGTTGGTGAAGTCTTCGTATTTGTAATAAAGCGGATCGTACTCGCGGATATAGCCGACCTCATTCTCCATGCTGTCCGTCACAGTTTGGTAGGAACTGATCTTCAGGACGAGGTCAAACACCTCAAGTTGTTCCTTCAGCAGTTTGTCGGTGTTAACCCGGTGGGCTTCCTGCAAAGCTTTCCGGGCATCGACGTAGTTGCCGGCAATCAGGTAAAGGTATCCATTGGCCAGGCGCCAGAGTGACTCGTCCGGCATCAGGCCTTCGGCCAATACCTGGGTAACGAACTGCTGCAGGCCCACCACCCGGGCGCCGGCGTCGGGGCCGGGAATATTGTAATAAGCTTTGTTGCGGGCGCGCTTGTCATTGAAACCCAGGCCCAGCAGCTGGCGCTCCAGCTTTTTCATCTCCTGGATGAGCAACAGTTCCAGGAAAGGGCTGGTAGGGTCCAGGGTGTAAATGTTCTTCATTTCCACCAGCAGCTTACTGTCGGGCATATTGGCGCGAATGGCATACAGGACGGCCCGCTCGCGGTCGCTCTGGCACAATACCAGACACTGCTTCCACTCCTCGTCATTTTTGATCCGGAAACTGCGATAGGCCGTTTCCCGCTTACTGGGGCAGTTTTCAAAAATCCTCGAGAACAGATAAGCGGCTTCAGCATTGCGCCCCAACGCTTGCAGAGCCCCGGCGCGATGGCCCATAATCCAGTATTCAATGAGGCTGGGATCATTATCGATCTGAGGCATGAGCGCATCATAGAGCTTCAGCACCTGCTCATATTGCTTGCTGTAATGCGCCAGCCGAATGATCTGGTAGGCATACCGCAGTTTTATGTAGTGGGACTTTGTCTTTCGGAAGTCCCGTAAGCCCTTACTGATCAGTTTTTGCATTACATCGTAGATGGCCCGTGGTTTCTCCCAGGGCTTGTGCTGGATCACGTAGGGCTCGCATTCTTTAGCAAAGATCAGGTAGGTAACGGTTTCTTCACATTTGTTGCGCCGCAGATACCGGGCAAAGGTGTTATCCTCCAACTGGTACCCCAGCGATACAGAACGGCTTTTCATGGCCGACCGCAACTGCTCCAGCTCACTGATAGAAGACTGATAAACGACAATACCGATATCCCGTAATTCCGGGACCCCACAAAAGCGTTCCTCCCATTCTTCCAGATTGTCCTTCACTTGTATATTCCCCTTTTGCTTGTAATAGGCTTCCAGGGCGTCAAAGTCGATATAAAGGTTGGCGCCTGGCAGGCGCGGGTCCAGGATGCGAGGGCTGATGAAGGAATAACCGGAAAAGGGTGGCGGCAATGGGCGGCAGTTGCTGGCTATGGCAGTAGGGAATAACCAGCAGCACAAAAACAAGGCCACAACAGCAAAGGGGATCAGGCGGCGCATAAGCCAGTCGCTTTTTACCGCTGAAGATACAGCAGAAAATTGATTGTCCATCAGGAATTAGCGGAAAGCCTCTTCAAGCTGGGCCAAATCCGCTATCTTGAATGCACGCACCGCCGTGCTGTCCAGATGATAAAAGGCCAAGGTCATTTCCGGCCCCCACGGCAATCGCTGCAATCGCCGGGCAGCCTGCTGCAATAAGCCCGCATCAACGGATTCCAGGCGGATCAGGTCGCCCTCATAAAGGTAATATCCATCCAGAAAAGTCCCCTGTACCACCTGATAACGGCCCGGGCCAAGTAACTGAAACCGGGCTCTGTCGGCCAGTTGCCCTTCCTCCAGGTTGTTGATCAGGCGGATCATCCGGCCTTCCCGGTACAGCACGCCCCAGTGGAACAAGGGCAGGGCCAGATCCAGCGGTAACGGATAATCGGCAAAGCCTTGCAGGTAGGGTTCCGCCTTTTTCAGGTTGAGAATGGAATTGGGTTCCGCCCAGTCTTCCAGGCTACCCATGTTGTAAAACATCAGCATGCCGCGCTTTACCGGCGGCACCCCCGTACGCTCCGGATAACGCAACTGATGCAGCCGGATGGTAGCAGACAGGCTGACGCCCCGGGCTTCCAGCTTTTCTCCCATCAGCCGCAGCAATTGGAAATAAACCTCCCGCGTACCGGCCGTCCAGTCGCAATCGAGCTGAATTTCCCGCAATTGCAGGCTGCTGTCCGCTTCCGCCAGGACAAAGATATGATCGATGATATTTGCGGCCAGCCTGGCTACGCCTTCCATTGGCAATTGCTCCAGGCTGCGGTTTGTAATAAAAACTGCCGGCACAACCTCCAGCCCGGTATAGGTCGCCGGAGCGAGCTGCACCTCCGCCAGAGGGGCCGGCTCCCCGAAAGCCCCATCCCAGTCAACATCAAAAAATTTGACGTAAAGCCGGCGCGCGCCCAGGCTATCCGCCAAAGTGCGCTCGCCAGGACTCAGCTCCAGCCGCGTCTGCCAATGGTAAAATGCAGGATACACTTCCCGCTCCCGCGGACGGGAACAGCTCAACAAGAAGAGCATTAAGAAAAAGATAGTTTTATACGACATTCGGTTTTCGGTAAAACAGCTAAGTGCTTCAGATTACTAAGGTGCAAAAATGCTTAGGTGTACCGCCCCCCAATATCAGCGCGCTCCTCCCCTGCTCCACTCCCTCTCGATCTCGATCCACCGGATCTCATCGGGATGAAAAGCTGCGGTGCACCTTTTCATTTGCTCCATGCTCTATGCGCTATGCGCTCCGCCAGGCAGGCTTCAGATCAGCCCTTCCCGGATCAGATCATGCAAATGAACAAACCCAAGAAATTTGTTGTCGTCATCGACAACTATAAGCTGGGTAATACTGTTTTTGCGCATCATTTGCAGGGCTAAAGCCGCCATTTCATCCTTGTGAATGATTTTGGGTTTTTCGTTCATAATATCGCGGGCCTGCAGTTTGTTGATATCAGCGCCCCGCTCCAGCATGCGCCGCAAGTCACCGTCGGTGATGATGCCGCAAAGGCGGCCCGTAGCATCTAGTACGGCGGTGGCGCCCAGCCGCTTGGAGGTCATTTCCAGGATAGCCCTTTGGATAGCGTCCTCTCGCTGTACGGAAGGCTTTTCGTTGTTGGGGAAAATATCGTGAACACGCAGGTAGAGTTGTTTTCCCAATGCGCCACCGGGATGGAACTGGGCAAAGTCAAGGGGGGTAAATCCCCGCAATGCCAGCAAGGAAGTTGCGAGGGCATCCCCCATCGCCATCTGGGCCGTTGTACTGGCTGTTGGGGCCAGATTATTGGGGTCGGCTTCCTGGGAAATTGGCGTATGCAGCACATATTTAGCCTGCTGCCCCAGGTAGGAATTGCAGTTGCTCACCATGCCGATCAGGGTATTACCCAGGTTTTTCAGCAGCGGGACGAGGACTTTTATCTCGGGGGTTTCACCGCTTTTGGATATGCATAGCGCATAATCATTGGGCTGCAGCATGCCCAGGTCGCCGTGGATGGCGTCCGCAGCATGCATAAAAAGAGCTGGCGTGCCCGTAGAATTCAGGGTAGCCACAATCTTTTGCCCAACCAATGCACTTTTCCCGATCCCGGTGACGACCAATCGCCCACGGCAATGGAAAACGGCCTCCACACAGGCCGTAAAATCCGCGTTAATACTGTGTTTAAGGGCCAACAGGGCCTCGGCTTCAATCTCTATAGTCCGTAGGGCTGTTTTTGCAATTAATGCTTCTGATATCACTTTATTTTTTGTATTTTTGGAAGCTTTTTGAAAAAGCAGGCTGAAAGTAATTGTGAAAAATTGGATTTAGACCTGGCAAAAGATATTTTTTGAGTATATTAGAAGGCCCATCCCAACTTGCCAAAGCGTAAAAATAAGTCAAAAAAAGAATTAGCGAGCCATGACAGTGACGAAAGAAACCTTGCATGAGGCGCTACAGCAATACTTTGGATTTGACAGCTTCAAGGGCAGGCAGGAAGCTATCATAAAAAGTGTACTGAGCGGCCACGACACCTTCGTGATCATGCCTACCGGTGGTGGCAAATCTCTTTGCTACCAGTTGCCGGCCCTTATGCTGGATGGTACGGCGATCATCATCTCCCCCTTGATCGCCCTGATGAAAAACCAGGTGGATTCAATCCGTGGATATAGCCAAACCGATGAAGTAGCTCATTTTCTGAACTCATCCCTGACTAAGGCGCAGATGAAACTCGTCAAGCAGGATATTTCCGATGGGCGCACCAAACTGCTCTTTATCGCCCCGGAAACCCTGACCAAAGACGAAAATATTGAATTCTTCCAACAGGTCGACGTCTCCTTTGTAGCCGTTGATGAAGCCCACTGTATCTCGGAATGGGGGCACGACTTCCGCCCCGAGTACCGGCGGATCCGCGCCATGCTGGACGCCATCAATAAAGAGATCCCCATCGTTGCCCTCACGGCCACCGCAACCCCCAAAGTGCAGTCGGATATCGTCAAGAACCTCAATATGAGGGGCGAAAAAACCTTCATCTCTTCCTTCAACCGGGAAAACCTGTTCTACGAAGTGCGGCCCAAGGGCAAAAAAGAACAGGCCGTCAAACAGATCGTACAGATTATCAAAAACATGCCGGGGCAATCTGGCATTATATATGTTCAAAGCCGAAAATCGGCCGAAGACATCGCCAAAGTCCTGGAAGTCAATGACATAAAAGCTGCTCCCTACCATGCCGGCCTCGATGCCAAAACCCGCAGCAAGACCCAGGACGATTTTCTGATGGAAGAGATCGATGTCATCGTGGCCACTATCGCTTTCGGCATGGGCATCGATAAACCGGATGTGCGCTTTGTCATCCACTTCGATATCCCCAAAAGTATCGAAAATTATTACCAGGAAACCGGCCGCGCCGGCCGCGACGGAATGGAGGGCAGGTGCATCGCATTCTACGCCTACAAGGATATTCTGAAACTGGAAAAATTCCTGCGTGACAAACCCGTCGCCGAACGGGAAATGGGCGCTCAACTCATGGCAGAGGTCATGGCCTATGCCGAAGCTAGCTCCTGCCGCCGCCGCTTCCTGCTTCATTACTTCGGAGAACCCTACGAAGAAGAAAACTGTAACAAGATGTGCGACAACTGCCGCCATCCGAAGGAAAAAGTGGAAGTGAAAAAGGAAATCCAGCACGCCCTGCAATCCGTCCTGGAACTCGACGAAAACTACGGCATCAAGACGATGATCAACTTCGTGTCCGGCAAGGATTCCAAGGAGATCAAAGATTTCGGTTTTAGCCAAAAACCCTTGTTCGCCATTGGCAAAGATAAAGATGAAACTTTCTGGAGCTCCGTCTTCCGCCAGGCCCTGCTCAATGGCTTGCTGCGCAAAGATATTGAGACCTATGGCCTGCTGAAGATCACCGATAAAGGACGGGAATTCCTCGAAAAACCCTACTCCTTCAAGATCCCTATGGACCACAATTTTGAAGGCGAAGTGATGGAAGCGGAGGAATCCCGAGGCGGCGCCGCAGTATTGGACAACAACCTGATGAAAATGCTGAAGGACCTGCGCCGCCAGGAAGCCAAAAGGCATGGCGTCCCACCCTTCGTAATTTTCCAGGACCCCTCCCTCGAAGATATGGCCACCCAATATCCGATCACAATGGAAGATATGGCCAACATCAGTGGGGTGAGTAAAGGAAAGGCGCTCCGCTACAGCCGGCCCTTCCTCAACCTTATCAAACAATACGTCGAGGAGAATGATATCGACCGGCCCAATGACTTCGTCGTCAAACAGGTGGCCAATAAGTCAAAGGTAAAAGTCAATATCATCCAGGGTATCGACCGCAAAATGCCATTGGAAGACCTGGCCGACGCCAACAACCTGAGCATGGAAGACCTCATGCAGGAACTTTACGCCATTGTCACTTCCGGCACCAAAGTAAATATCGACTACTACCTTGAAGACAACGTAGATGAATATTCCCGCGAAGAAATAGTGGATTACTTTATGGGGGCTTCAACTGATTCCCTCGACGAAGCCTTCGAAGGGCTGCGGGAAGACGATATCACCATGGAGGAGATACAATTGGTGCGCATCAAGTTCCTGTCGGATATGGCCAATTAATTCAGTGTCTTATTTTGGGCTGTTTCCGCCCCCCATCCCGGCCTTAAGGCTTGTTGACACAGCAGACATTTCGACGCTCATGTCTATTGACAGGCGACGTTTAGACCTAAAGACCTGAAAATGAAAATAATCGTCATCAACGGCCCAAACCTCAATCTGCTCGGCACACGCGAGCCGCACATCTATGGCCGGCAAAGTTTTGAGGAATACTTCGCACAATTGCAGGGCGAATATCCTCACCTCACCTTGCACTACTTCCAAAGCAACCATGAAGGGGCCATTATTGATAAACTACACGAGGTAGGCTTTACCTACGATGGCATTGTACTCAATGCCGGGGCTTACACCCACACCTCTGTCGCAATTGCCGACGCCATCGCTTCCATCCGAACCCCCGTCATCGAACTGCATATCTCCAATGTATACGACCGCGAGGCCTTTCGCCACCACTCCTTTCTTTCTCCCAATTGCCGCGGCGTGATCGTGGGGCTGGGCATGAAAGGCTATGAGTTGGCCATCCGCTTTTTTACACTGTAGCGAATAGCACAGGAAGCAGGCGTTATCGCTCCAGTTTGTGATCTTTCATATACAATAGATAATCCCAAAGGGCTTCAAACTGTTCCTCAGTGAGCTTTGGGTGCTCCGTCATTTCACTGTTGTAACGGAACGACTGCGGATCATTGACAAAAGCTTTTACATCGCCCTTTTCCCAATACTCCGTCAGGCTCTTGGGATAGTTGAATTCCTGCCCCATATTACCCCCTACTTTGTTGACGGAATGGCACTTCAGGCACTTCGCCCGGAATACGTCGAAACCGGCCAGAGCGGGCCCACTCCCCTTGGGGTAAGCGTCGGCATAAGCAAGGGCAACCGGCTGGAGGCGGATTTGCACCAGGCCATAGGGCCAGGGGTAGTGCGCAGCTTCCTCCCGGGGTACTTCCCAAACCAAATAGAAAGGAGAATAGGCCTCCGCCAGGCTATCGGGCCAATTTTGGCCAACAGGGGATTGGTGGGATTTAAAGGCAAGGTAGCCATCCGCCTCCAATGCCTGCTTCAACGGCATGGAAGGTGCATAGCCATCCTTACAAATAAAGGACAACACTAAAGAATCGGCCATGGCAGGCCCAAGCCAGGCGCCAAAGTGGTTACGCAGCACCTTTTCCAGGGATATTGCCCGATACTCGCGGGCGGCCCCTGCCATCAGGTCGTACGGAATCCTTATATCGATTGCCGCCAATAACTCATCATCCTCCCGTAGGCTCGAGAGATCCAATATAGTGGCTGCCGACAGGCTGTCTTGCCGTTCTGATTCCTGCCGGGAAGCCGGAGAAGCGTTCTCGCTGCAGCTCCATAAACCAACTGCAAGTAAAAGGGGAAGGGCGTAAAAAAATATCTTGTTTCTCATGGCTGTTGCTTAACGCCCTCAATTTAAACAAGCCAGCAATGCGGTGCAAATGAAAAAGAAAGAGAAGACGGAAGCTGTTGAGCGGGTAGAGAGGGGGGAACGCTAGCTTGCTCAACGTAATCCCCCTCTCAAGCTTTCTAAACCCTGCCAGGCTTCTCCTGAGCGTTTACTCCCTTAACTTCGCCAGCATGGCCCGGGCATTGTCATTTTGTGGATTGAGATTCAGGGACTTTTCGTAATATTTTGCCGCCATAGCTGGTTCGCCGGCTTTCAAATAGGCTTCCGCCAGGCTATCGTTTGCATTGGCGGAATTGGGATGGTTCCTCACATTTTCGGAAAGGATCTCAATCGCTTCCGCCGTCTTGCCTTGCCCCAGGAACAGGTAACCCGCCTGGTTAACTTCCCATTCACCAAAATAAGCCTCACCACTGCTGAGCAGGAAACGGTATTGCTGGAAAGCCGCATCGGGCCCCTCCTGCTTCAGCGTTTGCGCCAGTAACCTGGCTCCGTCCGGCTTAGGTGGCAACACCTCCAGTAGTTCCATATCCCACATTACCTGCCCACCCGACAGCGTCAGGGAACCCTGCGAACGCATGGCGTCCTGGAATTCCGCCACCGGAATGTGGAACCGGTACTTCCCTCCTGCTTGCATCACGGAAAAGGCCTGCTGAAAGGCGGGTGAAAGGTCAGACATCAATTGATAGTCCGGCACATTGATCTGATAAGTAGAAACCAACACCCTGCCCTTGGCGTCGGTGAGCTGATTGTGGGTAAGTGCGCCATTGTGGGCATTCAAAACAGGCCCGCTACCGGCACGGAGTACTTCGTACGTCCAGCCATTGGGCGTCTTCATTTCCGGTTGAGCATATGACCAACTGCACAGAAAGACCAGGAGGCATAGGGGGGATAGCCTTCTCATCACTTTTAGTTTTTTGATGATTTAATTGTTTAATAAAAATAATATATGAAATTAATTCAAATTTCTTAGAGTGGCGTTGCCTGAAGGAAGTTTTAACATTTCATCCGCCTTTTTTTCGCCCCCGCTACGCTTTTTAACTTAACACATCTACACGCCTCCTTTTTCTTTTCTTACTTTTCCCAGTCTTCCACCTTCCATCGCATATCCAGTAACCGCAGGCGGCGGCGTTTCCCAATCCGGATATCCTTGTGTCCAAATAATTTGGGAATTGCAAAGGAAAGCCCCCAAGAGGAAAGGGTTACGATGGCGTCAGCCCAGCGGTAGTTCGTGTCGGGGTCACCATCAAAAGTGAAGCCAACAGCTGCAAAGCCGGACCAGGCCGACCCAAACCAGAACAGAGACTTACCAGCCACCCGGGGCCAGGCGCGCTCGTACCGGAGCGTGGTGATGTCATAAACATGGATATACCGGTCGGCCAGTACCAGCAAACTATCCTCCAGCCGGATATTCTCAATGTAGCCGCTGTTGAAGGTTTCCGACCCCCGGAGCTTATACGTGATGGGGTCGCCAATAAATATTTTGGTGGTACGGGCGCTGCCGTATTTTTCGAGTTGCAGCACTTTCTGCGCGGATAGGGGCCAGGCCAAAAGCAGAAAAAGAGGAAGTAGAGCGGTAATTCGCATAGTTGTACCTTTTGGTTTTTTTTCAAATGTACGGAAAGCCTGGTTTCGAATGGATTGTTGGATTTACTAACAAGCCGACAGGCTCTTCTAAAGAGAAAAAAACAGCCGGAGAGGTTGGTTTTTAAAGGCTTTCCGTTTTTTTTCCACACTTTCCACAGGGTGGCCCAGCTTGCTACAATTTTTCGTAACTTTGCATTTATCGGTATTGCAAAATACTGCAAAATCGCCATCCACAATTAAAGTGGACAACATACCGCCACCTCACATGAAACATTTTCCATTGAGGAGCGGTATACTTTTTTTAACCAATTCCTGTATGATGGAACTACATTCCCTGAGAAAAACATTTTCTCTGCCCCTGGGCATCGCCCTGTTATTTCTTTTTTTCCAACCACTGCTCGCCAAAGAAACCTACCCTGAATACGATGAACAAACGGTAATCGACCGCCTAAAGGCCATCGAAAACCCCCTCGTTGAACACCAATACAACTCTGTAGTAAAAGGATACATCAAGGGTTATGTGGTGTGGAACCGCGAAAAAGCGGAAGGCATTCTGGGCCGAACCGTCCTTTATTTCCCGCTTTTTGAAGATTACCTGGAAAAGAACAACCTGCCGGAAAAGCTAAAGTACCTTTCAGTGGTAGAATCGGCCCTCAACCCCCATGCCACCTCTCCGGTGGGGGCCGTAGGCCTCTGGCAATTCATGCCCGAAACCGGAAAGGAATATGGCCTGGAGATCGACGATTTTGTCGACGAGCGCCGCGACCCCAACAAATCCACCCAGGCCGCAATCCAATACCTATCCCGCCAGTTTGACAAGTATGACGACTGGGCCCTGGCCCTGGCCGCTTACAACGGAGGCTCCGGCCGGGTCAGCCGGGCGATCAAGCGGGGGCGCAGTAAAAACTTCTGGCGCATCCGCCGCTACCTGCCCCGTGAAACCCGCAATTATGTACCGGCCTTCATCGCCGCGACTTACCTCATGGAATATTATAAGGAACACGAGATTGTTCCCAATTATCCACCATTAGACCTGCAGATCACCGAAACCATCCAGGTTTACGATTATATTAGCTTCTACCGCATTGCCCAGGTAACAGGACTGAGCATGGAAGCGATTGAATCGCTCAACCCTGCCTACAAACGAGGTATCATCCCCGAAAGCTCCGATGGCCACTATCTCATCCTGCCCCGTCGCGTCATGCAGGCCTTCCGGGATTATCTGGACACCAACCGGCCCGATTATCCGGGAGATGACTTTTTCAATGACTCCCCCGTTACAATTGAACAATCGAAGGCCGGTAATAATGAAAAGTACGTGCGAACCACCTACACCGTCAAAAAAGGGGAAAGCCTGCAACAAATTGCCGAAGCCCTGAATTGCTCGGCACATCAGATCATCGCCTGGAACCACCTTGAAGCCAATGAGGCACGGGAAGGACAGAAGCTTATCATCTTCCGTCCCCGCGAGATCGTCCGTTTCAACCCCCTGGAAAAAATGACGGAATTACCTCCACTACCTTCCAGTACAACCCTTGAACCGGCAAGCGTCGAACAAACCAGCACAGAGGATCATGATTTCGAACATCTGTTGTACGTGGTGCAGCGAAAAGAAACACTGGAAGATATTTCCCGGGCCATACCTGGCCTGAGCCTTCCGGACCTGATCGACCTCAACCGTATTCCGCCCAACGAAAAACTTAAGCCGGGGCATTGCCTGAAGGTGCCAAAGAACTGACCACCCAAAGCCAGCCCCGTTATCACAAGAAGCATCCCGAATTGACTTTCGGGATGCTTCTTGTTTTTTATACAATTTTTTTTTTCAACTATATACAATACGCCTCACTGCCCCCCCGTTAATAGGAATGTTTTTATGACCCGTCACTTTTAAAAGCCTGCTATCGAAACACCACTCTACACGCTGAACCAGCTTAAACGAACACCAACAAATTCCCTGATGGCTTAACACTTTTACCTTTCCACCGCTCACAGCGGCCATTTTCCATACTAACCAAATACACAGTCGCGCCTTCGGGCCGTACTGTGAGAAAACACACAACTTTAGCTGTACCGGTACCGGTACAGCTCCCATTTTTTTTCGCACCTGGTGTAACTCCAAAAATAGCCAATGGACCAGGGCGCCCAATGAGACAATCTACACCACCCCAATGCCATGCCCTGGAGGGAGCCCCTCGGCTCTCCTTCAGGGGAAAACAAACTTGCACGAACCATTGAGAGAGTAGTTTGAACCAGCAGCCGGCGGGGTTTCAGGCAACACAACCCGCCGCTGCCTTTTTTAGATTAAGCACAAGGAGGGTAAAGTATTCTTCGAAAAAGTAAATTCCGGCACAATCCTTTAGCCCTGAACCGTCTAGCCATTCAATTACTTGCCACCGCCTGCCTGCAGATGCGCCCCATACAATTCCGCCAACATCGAAAACCCGAGCTCCCGGATTTCATTGGCGGAATTAGACAGCAGCACTATACCCAACCCATGTTCTTTGATGAAGCCAATAAAAGCCCTAAAGCCTTCTGTGCCGCCATACATCCATACGACCGGCTGATTGGATTCCGGGCTGAGAGTTGAGATCAACCACCCGTAACCAGCCTGGGTGGGCCGCGTCAGGCCGGGAAAAGAAACATCGATCCGGGCTTGTTGTGTCTGTTCCATAACGGCCGCCCAACGAGAATTATCATTGCGCAGGTTAGCCACTACGAAGCCCCCCAGGTCATGTGCACTGGATTTCAGGCCAGCTGCCGGCGACATACCTTCAAAATTCCAGTGATCCACCGGTTTGCCTTTATCGTTGAAGCCGGGAGCAAAGTGACTTTGCTGTTCAGGCGTCAGTTGAAAACGCGTGTCATTCAAACCAAGGGGCTGGAGCAACTCTTTTTCCAACAGAATGTCAAAAGGCTCACCCTTCGCCTCGCTTAACAAATGGCCGATGAGGGCAATCCCTATATTGGAAAAACGGTATTCCGAACCCGGCATCGTTTTGAGTGGACATTCCGCTAATTTGCGGAAGAAGGCCGCACGGTCGAAACCAGGCCGAGGGCCCGTCAGCCGGTAGGCCAGTCCGATAGGGTGCCAGTCATAAAGCCCAAGCCCCGAATTGGGCAGGCCTGAACTATGTGTGGCGAGGTCACATAAAGCCACACTGATTTCACCACTCAAGGGGTCAGGCGTACAACTCAGTATCCGCTGGGGCGCGCCGCCGGCGCTGGTTGGCAATACCAACTCCACACATTTTTGGGGCTGAAAAAGCGGTACGTCAGTATCTTTAGGAAGGAATTCCCTGATCGGCTTACTCAAATCAAAATCCCCTTCCATCGCTTCCTTTGTCATCAAAGTAGTAGTGAATACTTCCGTCAGCGCGCCGATTTCAAAGAGGGTGTTTTCATCCGGAGGGCCCCCTAACTCCCGGCTTATCTGCCCAAAACCGTAATACTCCACCCCTCCATTTTGCACCAATGCGGCCATCAACGCCTGATTGCGGTTTTTACTGGCGTAACGCTCCGCCAGAGCCTTCCAATTGTAAACCTCCTGCCCAGCCAGGCTTACTGACAGCAGGGCTGTGGTCAGGATTATCAGATAATTTTTCATGGGCACTGCTTTAAACCAGCAAATCTATCCGGATCTATTCCGGGCTTTTTCAATTTACCCGGAATCCTTCTAATTTGCACTGACATTGATCATTCCAGCCGCCACAAAGCCTTTCCCGCTCAATACTTGCAGGATGTGCCCGCTATCCGTTAACTTGCAGTCCGAAAACGGAAATGTCAAACCAAAAACGAACCCAATTTTCTACTGAATAGCCTATGTTATTCCCAGGTATAAAAAACTTCCGCAATTTACATGCTTATCGGGTACCCTCTTCCTTTATGAACATCCGGATGGCGGTAGGGCTATTACTGGCAGAGCTGGTCATTGCAGTCGGCGGGTACAGCATCATTGAAGGTTTCAACCTGACAGATGCGTTCTACATGACCATGATCACTATTTCAACGGTGGGTTTTCTGGAAGTACACCCGCTCAGTGCAACCGGCAGATTGTTCACCTCGGGGCTCATTCTGGCGAATATCGGTATCTTTGCCTATGTGCTTTCCGTATTTTCGTACTATGTCATACAGGGAGAAATATTTAAAAACATGCACCTTAACCTCATCAAGGCTTCCATCGAGAAACTCAGCGGCCATATCATACTATGTGGGTATGGTAAGTACGGCCGGGAGATCGCTTCACACTTCCTGAAACACAAGCTGTCTTTTGTCATTATCGACAGCGACTCCCAGCGGATCGAGCAGATCCAGAAAGACGAAACCAAGGTGCTCTACCTTGAAGATGACGCCACCCACGACGAGGCGCTTATAAAAGCAGGCATCCACCGCGCCAGCGCACTGATTTCGGCTCTACCTGACGACTCCGACAACGTCTTTGTGGTACTCACCGCCCGGCAACTCAATCCCCGGCTCAATATTATCAGCCGGGCTAAAGACTTTCGCTCTCAGAAAAAACTCCTGATGGCCGGAGCCGACCACGTCGTGATGCCCGAACAAATCGGCGGTTTCTATATGGCTACCCTGGTCAGCAAACCCGGCGCGGTTGAATTTTTCGCCTTCATCACCAGTGAATACCGGTCCGATATCGGTTTCGAAGAAGTAACCTATGACGACCTGCCGGCCGAGTGCCATGGGCGCTCCCTGAGCCAGCTCAACCTTCGCGAAGCTACCGGGGCCAATGTCATCGGCTACAAAGCCCCCGATGGGCATTACGAGGTCAACCCTGGCCCCAAAACTATATTAGGCCCAGGCTCCAGCTATATTATCCTTGGAAACAGGGAACAATTGGAAAAATTGCGCTACTATATTCAGCACTATCCGGAAATGCTCGCGTAGTCCAGTTCGTTAGTCCCCAGACTGTGTTGCGGTGCACTTTGAAAACTGGCGTACGGCCAACCGTCGTATTTGTTTTAGTCCGCTTCAAAAAAACCAACACTACCGCCTACCCAGTCCTTATCCTTGTTGTACCGAACTCCAACCATGATGCCTTTGCTGAGGCGCACCAGATTGTTGACAATCGTCGGCCGCGGGGCGTCCCGTTCCCAGAGCATCAACATACGGATCTCACATTTGGCCGGCTCTGTAGGGGTTTCGATAGCGGCTGCATATTCCACTTTGCGCTGCAGGATGAAATTCTCCGGGTCGCGCAATGCCTTGATGTCATGGGGGTTGATATTGATGATGACCCCACTGCCGGCAAAGGAGTAAAGTGGCTTGAGGACGTAGTTGTGGAGATCTTCGGGGATTTCCTGGAGTTCGTTGACAAAATAGGATTTTGGAACATACTTGCTGTCGAGCAAGGGCAGGGTATGCTTGCTGATGCGAAAGAACCAGTGCGGGTGGCCCGCATATTCAATATTGTGCTCTTCGGTGAAGTAAAACTCTCTCGGCAAGTCATCCCGATGCATGAGTTCGTCAAAAATGACCCGGTTAAATACCTTTTCTACCCTGACGAGCCGCCCATTCTTTGGGTAAAATACATCCTTGCCTACTACTTTCAGCTGGCTTACACAAACCGGTTCAATACCGATCATATGCTTGGCGGCAATGAAATCGATAGCCGTTACCTGCTTTTCCGGTTCTACTTCCAGCAGGATGACATTTTCCGGATCGTGGTCTCCTACGATGACCTCGCGCAATAATTTTACGTATTCTTCTGAGGTCCGCCCGCCAAAAAGATGGTGGAAATTTTCCGGAATGTCATAGAATTTCCGGTAAGATCTAGCGATGAGATCCTGAAAAAAGTAAAGGGACGGAAAGCCTTGCACCTCTATCAGCTGAGGGATCAGGCTGCCGTCAGGTTGCCGGCAGACGCCGAAATCCATTTGCAAGAAAACTGTATGCGGGTTCTCACCCGGCACTTCCAACCCCGGAACGATAGCCCCCTGAGACAGCTCCCGGAAATCAGGCCGGACGATAACATCGCTGATATCTTCGCAGGCCTCCAGCAACTGATGCTTTAGGCTCTTGGGTATAAAAATGGGGCTCTCGGCAATTCGAAAATTAGGCTTGAAGTTGTATTGCGCCGTCACATGGTCCAGGAGCGCCTGGTAGGTTTCCGGGCGAAAATTGGCGTTGAACTGCTTCCTGAGGTCGGCAATCATGGGTTGGTTGTGGTTTTGAGATCAAATGAAGGGCGATGGAGGTTTAAGGCTTCTTCCATCAGGCCGGCGCCAGCGCCATCTTCACAGCGCCTATGGCCTGGCTGAGGAACAACGGCAGAACGATATCGTGCGTCAGGCCGATCTTATCGGAATCGTTGAGATGTTCGATCATGCGGAGGTATTTTTCCTCCCCATGTTCTTCCGCAATCAAGGTGCGCCGGCCAGGGTCGAGAAAGTGGTCCAGCATCCCTTCCGGATCAGCTTCCGGATGAAACTGTGTACCGACAAATTCGCTGGAAAAGCGGACGGCCATAAGGGCTCGTTCCAACGGCACATGTGGCCGTATTTTTTCCAAGGCCAGTATTTCCGCTCCCATTGCTTCGAAGCGTTCCAGATCGGGTTCTATACATTGCCAGTTTCGGAAATCAGCGATATAAAACGGGTTGGGCAAGCCTTCAAAAACTGGTTCCGTCACACCGGCATCCGTCAGATGGCACGGGAAAGTACCAAAAGACATAGACTTGCGCCGGGAAACCTTAGCCAGGCCGAAGTGCTTAACGGCCATCTGAAAAGAATGGCAAATGAAGAAGACGTATTTCTTGGGCCGTTCCGGTGACTGGTTCCATTCCCAGGTGTCCTGAAGCCATTGGAAGTATTTCACATCCCAATCTCCATCCCCATCGTGGGGATTGCCGGGGCCACCGGTAGAGATATAGATATCGAAATCAGGGCCCGGCAATTCGGCTTTTCCCCGAACGTTGAAAACCTTCCACTCCAGAGTAGGCTCGAAGCTGCGCACAATCTCCTTGATGGCGCGCATACCCTGATTGGGCGTGTTCTCGTACATGTCCAGTATGGCCAACCGTATTACTTCCATCTTAGTAGCTTTTGAATAAAGGCAGGCATCGCAGATCCGTAGCCTTATGCATTGGATTGCTATCTCTCCCTTTACTTGTAACTGGCGCCGGACAATTGCCGGACTCCGGTAGATTACTCCAGGAAATTCCCTGCCCTAAAGGTAGATATTCTCCCTGAATTTTGACTATCCGGAGAGGTGGAGTAGTAGTGCATTTCCACCACTCCGCCTCTCCTCAAATATTTACTTCGATTTAACCGTACGCTTAGGGCTTGCCGGTTTAGCAGCAACCTTCTTGCCCGCTGCGGCCTGGCTAATGAAACTACCCCAGGTCAGATTGTCTTGGCCGTCCTTGTGGGACAGAGCGCGCTCGATGGCATAGTTGGCGGCAGTTTCGACCACCCATTCGAAATTCTCCCGGCCAACCGAGTGGATATCCGCATCCGGGGCCGGATTACAGAAATCGATCGCGTAGGGAATGCCATCGCGAATGGCCAACTCCACTGTATTGAAGTCGTAACCAAGGCCCTGGTTAAGCCGGATGACGTAGTCTTCCATTTTCTTCATCATCTCCTCCCCTACCTTGTGTTCTGCAGAGTAACGCAGGTGATGTGGGTTGCGGGGCTCATAATGCATGATGCGAACGTACTTGCCACCAATACAGTAACAACGGAAGTAGGATTCGAAATTGATTTCCTCTTGCAGCATCATGACAAGCTGGCCGGTCTCATTGTATTTCTGAAAGAATTCCTCCGGGCTGTTCAGTTTGTAAACGTGTTTCCAGCCGCCGCCGGCAAAGGGCTTCATGAAGGCCGGAAAGCCAACATATTGGAAGATGCCTTCCCAATCAAGTGGAAAAGACAGATTGGAGAAGGAATCCGCACTGGTGTCATCCGGATGCTCTTTGGAAGGCAACAGGACGGTCTTAGGAACCGGGACACCAATCTTCTCTGCCAACGCATTGTTGAAAAATTTTTCATCCGCACTCCACCAAAAAGGATTATTGATGACCGCCGTGCCACTAATGGCTGCATTCTTGAGGAAAGCCCGGTAAAAAGGCACATCCTGGGATATCCGGTCAATGATCACCGCATAATCCGAAGGGGCCGCCTGAATGACTTTGTCAATCCTGACTGCTTCGGCAAGGATGTTTTTTACCTTTCTGGAGTTGATGCGCTCAACCAGCGCCTGGGGGAAAGAACGTTCCTGCCCAAAGAGAATTCCAATTTTCTTCATTTCTTATTCTTGTTTGAGGGTGTTCCTGATTAAAAGCTTATTTCACCAAAGATAAATAATGCGGGAACATTTCCCGCCATAGTGGCCAATCGTGTTCCTTCCATCCGCGCATATCAAACCAGTGCGGTATGCTCTTTTGGTTCAGTAAATGCGACAACTGCTTGTTCGCATTCAGGCAAATATCCCATTCGGAAGTACCCAGCACGATATTCATGCGCCACAAATCTGGGTGATTGCTTCCAGGCAGAAAATCTACCGGATTGTTGAAGTAAATATTGTCGTCGTAGTAGCCGTCCGTAAAAGTCCTGATATCAAAAGCACCGCTCATGGAAAAGAGGAAACTGACGACCTCGGGATGTTTGAAAGCGAAGTTGGCGGCATGATACCCGCCAAAGCTGGCGCCGGCTACGGCAACCTTTCCTACCCCCGTGTTCCAACGGACACGGTGTACAATCTCATCCAGCACCATCTTGTCATACCAGGCATGGTGGCTCGCCCGCTGCGCCGGGTGGATGTGCTTGTTATACCAACTGAGCTTGTCGATGCTGTCCGGGCAATAGATCTGAATAAAACCCCGCTCCACAAACCAACGAGCTGACTCGATCAGGCCGAAATCCTTGCTCTCATAATAACGCCCCATACTGGAGGGAAACAAAACAACAGGATAACCCTGATGCCCGTAAACAAGCATTTCAATATCTTTGCTCAGGTTGGGCGAGTACCATTTGTAATAGGATTCTTTCACGATGCTGAATAATTTCCGGTTAACTATTTACATTAGTGCAGGAAGCTACTAATTGTATTTTTTACACTTAGCGGCAAAGATAGTGGCTTTCCTCGAATTTTAAAACCCCAAACAACTGATGATCAAACTTTTAGCCAAAATCAAAAATGACCACAAGAGCTAATATTTAGCATACTAATTATTTTGCCAATAATTATTTTGCCCGGCTCTTGACAAACTATTGTAAATTCCACCTATGCATGGATTTTCTAAAAAGGCACTTCCCGCAAAAAAATGCGCTTTTAAACCAAATTTTTTTCCGGCCGGGCCACGAACTGGAATTACACAGCCTGAAAAACTTCCCTTCGGAAGCACTTGGCCGAACAGTCCATATTGACGTTTTTTTGCCTCCCGGCCACTTTTCCGGCAGTAATGGCGCATATCCTACCCTTTGGATCAACGATGGACAGGATATGCCGGCAGTGGGGATGGCCGCTACTTTGCAACGCCTGTACCAGGAACGCAAGTTGCCGCATATTATCGTTGTGGCCATCCATGCCGGCGACCGAATGCAGGAATACGGGACTGTGAGCCGGCCCGATTATATGAAGCGCGGCAGCAAAGCCCCTCAGTACACCCGTTTCCTCCTAAAGGAATTGATGCCGGAATTAAGCCTGCGCTACCGCATAAGCCGTAAGGCCCATAAGACGGCCATTGCCGGCTTTTCTTTAGGCGGCTTATCGGCTATCGATATCGCCTGGAACCATGCCGGGATGTTTGGGAAAGTCGGCGTCTTCTCGGGTTCCTTGTGGTGGCGTTCCCGGGCTTTCACTCCCGATGCCCCCGATGCTCACCGCATTGTGCACCATATGGTTAGCCAGGGGCCCCGGAGGGAAGGCTTGCGCTTCTGGCTTCAGGCCGGCACCAAGGATGAAACAGAAGACCGCAACAACAACGGCATCATCGACGCTATCGACGATACCCTCGACCTGATCAAGGAGTTGAAAAATTGGGGCTATCGCGAAGGCGCTGATATCAAATACGTAGAAGTGATCGGTGGAGAACACAACCCGGATACCTGGGGTAAGGTAATGCCCGATTTTCTGCAATGGGCGTTTGGACAGTAGGCAATATGCCCGGAAAGAATATGCCGCATGTCTGAACGTCGAACGTTTAATTGCCCATTGACAAATCGACGCCCGGCCTGCCAACATTCGGACTTTCAGCCTAAAGGCCTTTCTTATATTCGCACAAAACTAATTGGTTATGAAAAATCAAAAAGTCACTTTTAAAAATAGCCGGGGAGAAATGCTGTCCGGCCTACTGGAAATGCCCGTCAACCAGCTCCCTTATGCCTATGCTATACTTGCTCATTGTTTCACCTGTACCAAAAACCTGGCGGCAGAATGCTCCATCAGCAGGGCCCTTACCATGAAAGGGATAGCTGTGCTGAGGTTCGACTTCACGGGGTTGGGGTCAAGTGAGAGGACTTTGGGCAACACCAGTTTTTCTTCTAACGTAGACCACCTGGTTCAGGCAGGGCGTTTCCTGTCCGAACAGTATTCGGCGCCCAGCCTGCTGGTGGGGCATTCATTGGGCGGAGCAGCAGTGCTAAGCGCGGCGCATGAGCTCCCTTCTGTAAAGGCAGTAGCCACTATTGGCGCACCCTATGCCCCAGAGCACATCAGTCATTTGTTGAAAGGGAAACAGGAGGAAATGGAATTAAAAGGCGTAGCCGAAGTATCCATCGGTGGGCAGGCCTTTTCCGTGAAGAAGCAATTCCTGGAAGACATCCAGCAGCAAAATTTGGAGCCTAAGATCGAGCGGCTCGGGCGCGCCCTGCTCATCCTGCACTCCCCTCAGGACCGGACGGTATCAATTGAAAATGCCGCTCGCCTTTACCAGGTTGCCCGCCACCCCAAAAGTTACATCTCCCTCGATGGCGCCGATCATCTGCTCTCGGACAGAGAAGATGCCCTTTATGCCGGCGAAATGATCGCCAGCTGGGCCAGCCGCTATCTGGATAACCCAAAAA
Organism: Lewinellaceae bacterium; assembly: GCA_020636215.1. GTDB lineage: Bacteria > Bacteroidota > Bacteroidia > Chitinophagales > Saprospiraceae > JACJYE01. Next base: position 50,210 of record JACJYG010000007.1, on the reverse strand, counting down.
AGGAAGCACTGAAAGTGGAAAAAGAAGTGGCCGTAAGGCTAGGAGAACAGGCCTATACCACTGATGTAATGGTGCGCCAGCACAGCCTGACCGCTGATGAACCCGAATCCCTGGGGGGCAATGACTTTGGCCCTTCGCCTTACGACCTGGTCTCTGCAGGACTGGGCGCCTGCACTGCCATGACCCTTCAAATGTACGCCCGCCGAAAAAAATGGCCGCTGCACGAGGTCCGCGTACACCTCGAACACTATAAAGACCACGCTAAAGACTCCGAAAACATGGAGGACCCTAAAAGCAAAATCGATTACTTCGACCGTGTGATCGAACTGGAAGGCCCCCTATCGGAAGAGCAAAGGCTGCGGCTACTCGAGATCGCCAACAAATGTCCGGTACACCGGACGCTGCATAGCCCGATCCAGATTAATAGCAGCCTGAAATGAAAAGAGCGCCGAATTTTTCGGCGCTCTCCTCCTGTTTTCTACTTTTTTTAGCGCAGCAAGGTAATGTTCCCCTTTTCATCTTGCGCATCCATATTAGGGCACTTTACCTTCACGTAATAGCCATATACATCCGGCGGTAATTGCTTGCCGTTGAACTGGCCATCCCAGCACAAGTCTTCCGGAACGATCGTCCGGCCGGATGACTGCTTGTACTCGTAGCGGAACACCTCCTCGCCCCATCGGCTGTAAATAATGAAATAGATCTCTTCGAAATCATTCAGGTATTCACTACGCAAACAAGTTACGTTGTTGGAACTGATATTTTTGGGCTGCCCATCCGGACGGAAACCCGTAGCCACAAAGAATTTTTCCAGACACTCCGGACAATCTTCCACTGTGACGGTAACATTTAAGGTATCTACACATACTTCTCCGGATACTATGACGGTGTAAGTAGTCGTCACTGCCGGTGTTGCAATAGGGCTGTCGATAGTAGGATCATCCAAAGAATTGGTGGGCGACCAATTGTAATCACAGTCTAAACAGCCCACTACCCTCAGCAGTGTGGTGTCTCCAGCACAGATAGTCGATGGTTCGGCAAATATCTCCAGGTTGAGTGATTCTACCAGTACAGCCGCTTCCGCTGTATCCCGGACGCATCCATTATCGGCTACTGCATAGTAAGTATGCATACCAGCCAATGGCGCCTGCGTAATGGAAGCCCCTGTTTCAATCAGGTTGAAATCACTGTCGTACCAACTCACCGTTTCCATCGTCCAGGCCGGTTCCACAACCGCTGTCAGCGTCACCTCATCCCCTTCGCAAATGGCCGAAGCAGAAAGCAAAATGGAAAGGTTAAGCGTATCTGGCAGTACTTTTATCGTAGTGGTATCCGACTCAATGCAATCCAGGCCAGGAATGGAAGCAATGTAAGTGTACACACCAGGCTCAAGGTACATGCACAATTGAGCACCAGTATCCACTGGATTGCCCTCCAGATCAGTCCAGACAATACACTCCGCAGCAGGTGCAATGGCTTCAATACAAACCGTATCCGGCTGACAAAGCACTTCCATCGGATCCCATTGGATCTGTATCTTGGCGCTATCCACTACAACAGCCGTAATCGTATCCCTAAGGGTACCACAACCATTGAATAATTCAAAAATGAAGGCATAGGTGCCCGTATCCTGCGGCACCAGGCAGAGGCTTGTATCAGTCGCCAGAACATTGCCCAGGGTATCCTGCCAGGTATAACTTGCGTTGACATCGGGTACTTCGATTTTCAGGGTATCGCCCAGGCATATCTTAACTGGGTCTGGCAACACGGGAAGTACCGGCGGAATGGTATCAACAAAGATTGTTGCTGTATCGGCTTCCACACAAGCCAGTCCAGGAATGGTAGCAATATACTGGCTTACGCCTAAAGGTGGCGTCACACACAATTCAGCCCCCGTGCCTAATGAATTACCGGCAAGATCTGTCCACACAATACATTCCGGCGCCGGCCCTGCTGCTACCAGGCAAACCTCTTCAACCGGGGCACAAATAAAAATGTAATTGCCGTTTGTGATCTCGATCTTCGTGCTATCCGCTATCACGATGACTTCTGCCGTCGCGCTGGCCGTAGAGCAACCGTTGTCCGCCACCGCGGTATACGTATATGTTCCCGCCGCCGGCGGTGATACACACAATTCTAAACCCGTCCCTACTTCCGCTCCGCTTTCGTCCAGCCAGATGACCGTTGCCATCAAATCGCTCGGCCCTACCGTGGCTACCAGGCAGGCTGTGTCGCCTACGCAAAGTTTCGCCGGGTCCGGGGCGATGCTCACCGTCAGGCTATCCGGCACCAGCTTCACCGTGGCCGTATCCGCCTCTACGCAGGATAAGCCCGGGATGCTCGCGATGTATGTGTTCAGCCCAGGAGACGGGGTTACGCACAGCGTCCCGCCGGCGCCCAGCGTGTCGCCCGCCAGGTTCGTCCACACCACGCACTCCGGCGCCGGTGAACTCGCCTCCAGGCACACTTCCACCGGCCCGCACACTACTGTGTCCGATGGCATAATTTCTATCTTCGTACTGTCGGCGATGACGACCACCTCTGCCGTGGCGCTCGCCGTAGAGCAACCGTTGTCCGCCACCGCGGTATACGTATATGTTCCCGCCGCCGCCGGTGATACACACAATTCTAAACCCGTCCCTACTTCCGCTCCGCTTTCGTCCAGCCAACTGACCGTTGCCATTAAATCGCTCGGCCCTACTGTGGCTACCAGGCAGGCTGTGTCGCCTACGCAAAGTTTGGCCGGGTCCGGGGCGATGCTCACCGTCAGGCTATCCGGCACCAGCTTCACCGTGGCCGTATCCGCCTCTACGCAGGATAAGCCCGGGATGCTCGCTATGTATGTGTTCAGCCCAGGAGACGGGGTTACGCACAGCGTTCCGCCGGCGCCCAGCGTGTCGCCCGTTAGGTTCGTCCACACTATGCACTCCGGCGCCGGTGAACTCGCCTCCAGGCACACTTCCACCGGCCCGCACACTACTGTGTCCGATGGCATGATTTCTATCTTCGTACTGTCGGCGATGACGACCACCTCTGCCGTAGCGCTGGCCGTAGAACAGCCATTGTCCGCCACCGCGGTATACGTATATGTTCCCGCCGCCGGCGGTGATACACACAACTCTAAACCCGTCCCTACTTCCGCTCCGCTTTCGTCCAGCCAGGTGACCGTTGCCATCAAATCGCTCGGCCCTACCGTCGCTACCAGGCAGGCCGTGTCGCCTACGCAAAGTTTCGCCGGGTCCGGGGCGATGCTCACCGTCAGGCTATCCGGCACCAGCTTCACCGTGGCCGTATCCGCCTCTACGCAGGATAAGCCCGGGATGCTCGCGATGTATGTGTTCAGCCCAGGAGACGGGGTTACGCACAGCGTCCCGCCGGCGCCCAGCGTGTCGCCCGCCAGGTTCGTCCACACAATACATTCCGGCGCAGGAGAACTCGCCTCCAGGCACACTTCCACCGGCCCGCACACTACTGTGTCCGATGGCATAATTTCTATCTTCGTACTGTCGGCGATGACGACCACCTCTGCCGTGGCGCTGGCCGTAGAGCAACCGTTGTCCGCCACCGCGGTATACGTATATGTTCCCGCCGCCGCCGGTGATACACACAACTCTAAACCCGTCCCTACTTCCGCTCCGCTTTCGTCCAGCCAGGTGACCATCGCCATTAAATCGCTCGGCCCTACTGTGGCTACCAGGCAGGCTGTGTCGCCTACGCAAAGTTTCGCCGGGTCCGGGGCGATGCTCACCGTCAGGCTATCCGGCACCAGCTTCACCGTGGCCGTATCCGCCTCTACGCAGGATAAGCCCGGGATGCTCGCTATGTATGTGTTCAGCCCAGGAGACGGGGTTACGCACAGCGTTCCGCCGGCGCCCAGCGTGTCGCCCGCCAGGTTCGTCCACACAATACATTCCGGCGCAGGAGAACTCGCCTCCAGGCACACTTCCACCGGCCCGCACACTACTGTGTCCGATGGCATAATTTCTATCTTCGTACTGTCGGCGATGACGACCACCTCTGCCGTGGCGCTGGCCGTAGAGCAACCGTTGTCCGCCACCGCGGTATACGTATATGTTCCCGCCGCCGCCGGTGATACACACAATTCTAAACCCGTCCCTACTTCCGCTCCGCTTTCGTCCAGCCAGGTGACCATCGCCATTAAATCGCTCGGCCCTACTGTGGCTACCAGGCAGGCTGTGTCGCCTACGCAAAGTTTCGCCGGGTCCGGGGCGATGCTCACCGTCAGGCTATCCGGCACCAGCTTCACCGTAGCCGTATCCGCCTCTACGCAGGATAAGCCCGGGATGCTCGCGATATAAGTGTTCAGCCCAGGAGACGGAGTTACGCACAGCGTTCCGCCGGCGCCCAGCGTGTCGCCAGCTAGGTTCGTCCACACCACGCACTCCGGCGCCGGTGAACTCGCTTCCAGGCACACTTCCACTGCCCCGCACACTATCGTGTCCGATGGCATGATTTCTATCTTCGTACTGTCGGCGATGACTACCACCTCTGCCGTAGCGCTGGCCGTAGAACAGCCATTGTCCGCCACCGCGGTATACATATATGTTCCCGCAGCCGCCGGTGATACACACAATTCTAAACCTGTCCCTACTTCCGCTCCGCTTTCGTCCAGCCAACTGACCGTTGCCATTAAATCGCTCGGCCCTACCGTCGCTACCAGGCAGGCTGTGTCGCCTACGCAAAGTTTGGCCGGGTCCGGGGCGATGCTCACCGTCAGGCTATCCGGCACCAGCTTCACCGTGGCCGTATCCGCTTCTACGCAGGATAAGCCCGGGATGCTCGCGATATAAGTGTTCAGCCCAGGAGACGGAGTTACGCACAGCGTTCCGCCGGCGCCCAGCGTGTCGCCCGCCAGGTTCGTCCACACAATACATTCCGGCGCAGGAGAACTCGCCTCCAGGCACACTTCCACCGGCCCGCACACTACTGTGTCCGATGGCATAATTTCTATCTTCGTACTGTCGGCGATGACGACCACCTCTGCCGTAGCGCTGGCCGTAGAACAGCCATTGTCCGCCACCGCGGTATACATATATGTTCCCGCAGCCGCCGGTGATACACACAATTCTAAACCTGTCCCTACTTCCGCTCCGCTTTCGTCCAGCCAGCTGACCGTTGCCATTAAATCGCTCGGCCCTACCGTCGCTACCAGGCAGGCTGTGTCGCCTACGCAAAGTTTGGCCGGGTCCGGCGCGATGCTCACCGTCAGGCTATCCGGCACCAGCTTCACCGTGGCCGTATCCGCTTCTACGCAGGATAGGCCGGGGATGCTCGCTATGTATGTGTTCAGCCCAGGAGACGGGGTTACGCACAGCGTTCCGCCGGCGCCCAGCGTGTCGCCCGCCAGGTTCGTCCACACAATACATTCCGGCGCAGGAGAACTCGCCTCCAGGCACACTTCCACCGCCCCGCACACTACTGTGTCCGATGGCATAATTTCTATCTTCGTACTGTCGGCGATGACGACCACCTCTGCCGTAGCGCTGGCCGTAGAACAGCCATTGTCCGCCACCGCGGTATACGTATATGTTCCCGCCGCCGGCGGTGATACACACAACTCTAAACCCGTCCCTACTTCCGCTCCGCTTTCGTCCAGCCAGGTGACCGTTGCCATTGAGCCATCCGGCCCTACCGTGGCTACCAGGCAGGCCGTGTCGCCTACGCAAAGTTTGGCCGGGTCCGGCGCGATGCTCACCGTCAGGCTATCCGGCACCAGCTTCACCGTAGCCGTATCCGCTTCTACGCAGGATAAGCCCGGGATGCTCGCGATGTATGTGTTCAGCCCAGGAGACGGGGTTACGCACAGCGTCCCGCCGGCGCCCAGCGTGTCGCCCGTTAGGTTCGTCCACACCACGCACTCCGGCGCCGGTGAATTCGCCTCCAGGCACACTTCCACTGCCCCGCACACAACCGTGTCCGATGGCATGATCTCGATCTTCGTATTATCGGCGATGACGACCACCTCTGCTGTGGCGCTGGCCGTAGAGCAACCGTTGTCCGCTACTGCGGTATACGTATAAGTTCCAACAGCAGCCGGAGATACACATAAGGTTTCACCCGTCCCTACTTCCGCTCCGCTTTCGTCCAGCCAGCTGACCGTTGCCATTGAGCCATCCGGCCCTACCGTGGCTACCAGGCAGGCCGTGTCGCCTACGCAAAGTTTGGCCGGGTCCGGGGCGATGCTCACCGTCAGGCTATCCGGCACCAGCTTCACCGTGGCCGTATCCGCCTCTACGCAGGATAAGCCCGGGATGCTCGCGATGTATGTGTTCAGCCCAGGAGACGGGGTTACGCACAGCGTCCCGCCGGCGCCCAGCGTGTCGCCCGTTAGGTTCGTCCACACCACGCACTCCGGCGCCGGTGAACTCGCCTCCAGGCACACTTCCACTGCCCCGCACACTACCGTGTCCGATGGCATGATCTCGATCTTCGTATTATCGGCGATGACGACCACCTCTGCTGTGGCGCTGGCCGTAGAACAGCCATTGTCCGCCACCGCGGTATACGTATATGTTCCCGCCGCCGGCGGTGATACACACAACTCTAAACCCGTCCCTACTTCCGCTCCGCTTTCGTCCAGCCAGGTGACCGTTGCCATTGAGCCATCCGGCCCTACCGTGGCTACCAGGCAGGCCGTGTCGCCTACGCAAAGTTTGGCCGGGTCCGGCGCGATGCTCACCGTCAGGCTATCCGGCACCAGCTTCACCGTAGCCGTATCCGCTTCTACGCAGGATAAGCCCGGGATGCTCGCGATGTATGTGTTCAGCCCAGGAGACGGGGTTACGCACAGCGTCCCGCCGGCGCCCAGCGTGTCGCCCGTTAGGTTCGTCCACACCACGCACTCCGGCGCCGGTGAATTCGCCTCCAGGCACACTTCCACTGCCCCGCACACAACCGTGTCCGATGGCATGATCTCGATCTTCGTATTATCGGCGATGACGACCACCTCTGCTGTGGCGCTGGCCGTAGAACAGCCATTGTCCGCTACCGCGGTATACGTATATGTTCCCGCCGCCGGCGGTGATACACACAACTCTAAACCCGTCCCTACTTCCGCTCCGCTTTCGTCCAGCCAGCTGACCATCGCCATCAAATCGCTCGGCCCTACCGTCGCTACCAGGCAGGCCGTATCGCCTACGCAAAGTTTGGCCGGGTCCGGGGCGATGCTTACCGTCAGGCTATCCGGTACCAGCTTCACCGTAGCCGTATCCGCCTCTACGCAGGATAGCCCGGGGATGCTCGCGATATATGTGTTCAGCCCAGGAGACGGGGTTACGCACAGCGTCCCGCCGGCGCCCAGCGTGTCGCCCGTTAGGTTCGTCCACACCACGCACTCCGGCGCCAGTGAACTCGCCTCCAGGCACACTTCCACTGCCCCGCACACTACCGTGTCCGATGGCATGATCTCGATCTTCGTATTATCGGCGATGACGACGACTGGCGCTGAGGCGGTGTCCGTATTGCAACCATTATCAGCTATAGCAGTATAGGTGAAATTGCCGGCTGTGGAGGGAGAGACGCATAACTCCAATCCCGTGCCCACTTCTGCTCCGCTTTCATCAAACCAGGTGACCGTGGCCATAGCATCGGCAGGATTCACGGTAGCAGCCAGGCAGGCCGTGTCGCCTACACAAAGTTTGGCATTTTCTGATTGGATGCTCACCGAAATGGAAGACGGCAGCAAGAACACCTTGGCCGTATCCGGGATAACGCAGGCGTCCAGTCCTGGCAAGGTAGCAATATAGGTATTCGCGCCAGGTTGTGGAACGAATGCGAGTTGTGCACCGGTATCCACCGGCGCCCCCCCACTATTTAACCAAACCACACATTCCGCCAAAACACCGGAAACCGTGAGATGAACCGTATCTGCAGTGCAAACCAGCGTGTCATCCGGCATTACCGTCAGAGCCCCTGCTGCTGCCACCTTGACCCGGGTAAAGGCTGTATCCGCATTACAAGGCCCGGAAGCCACAGCCCAATATTCGTTGATACCAGCCGGCGGTGTGGTTAAAAAGGAGTTGCCGGCGCCCAGGCTATCCCAACTGGCGTTATACCAGGTGATGCTAGCCGGTATCGTATCTGGCGCCACACCAGCCTCAAGCAAGACAGAACCGCCTTCACAAATAAGGGTATCCTGTGGCCTTATGCTGATATCTACCAGCCCACCACCACCGATCAATACCACAGCGGTCGTAACGGCTTGACAATTATTGGCGTCCGTAACCAGGATGGTATAAGCGCCTCCACCCAAAGATTCGGGATCGGATACAGCTGCTCCAGAGGCATCCGTGATCAATATGTCGTAGGGTGGTGTGCCACCGGTAATGCTATTTATTTTTATGGCCCCTGTAGTCGAGCCCCCTGGAATACATTCGCCTCCTTGCGCATCGACAATTACCTGGAGCGGATCAGGGGCTGTAACAGCCACCTTGAATTCGCAGATACAATTATCGGTAGTGCTCAGCCTTTTAATCTTATATTCTCCATAGGGGACGGCTATCACCGCTGCCTGATTGCCGGGTACCGTGGCGATTACCCATGTGGATATCTTTTGCCGAACCTGAAAATATTCCGTTGCACTGCCCGACCCATTGAAAGTCAGGTACCCTGCACCATCGGGACAATCGGCGTTAACAGCTACCCATCCATTAATGGAAGGCGGGCATTGGTTGGAGATGGCAATATCCCCTTCCGATTCACACAGGAAAGCATCCTGGACCGTTACGGTATACAATGCCGGTGGAAGGCCGGTAAAGGTATAGGTATTACTACTAGTCGTCTGATTGATGCCCGCACCGATAGAAACCGTGTAAGGAGGGAAACCACCGTTGAAAGTTACAGTAAGGGTTCCATCATCAGTACCACAGGCGGAAGGGTTCGTTTTGGAGAGGCTGATGGAAAAGACATCGCTATTGTCTCTATCGATGTCCACCACTTTTGACGTGGTGCAGCCGTTGCCGTTATTGTCGGTAACCGTAAAGAAATACTGTCCGGCAGCCAGGCCGCCGATTTGCACCAGCCCAAGGCTATTGACTGTTTGGGTATTTCCGTTCCAACTGATGACAAAAGGCGGCGTACCCGAGAGAATATTCAATTTGACTTTTCCATCTTCGGTCAAACAACTGGCAGGTAGGGTGTTAATCGCCACCTTGGGGCCACCCGTCTCGCTAACCGGAATAGGAACCACTAGGTCGCAATTCCGGAAATCGCCGTTGCCGGACTGGGCAACGGTGATGGAAACAGTGTAGACACCAGGGCCCAGGTTTTCCGCTACATTGGAGGTGCTGCTGCTACCACTCCAGTTATAGTGAAAAATAGTGCCTGCCGGATACCCTACCGGAAAGACCGTGATCTTACCATTATGCTCTCCGCAGATAGCATTAACAGCAATCCAGTCGACCTGGAAATCCGGGCAGACCAGGTCGCAGGAATGGGTAGCAAATATAGGGCGGATGGTATCCGCCGTAAGGGTTGCCCATTCCAGGGACGGCACTGCCGGTTGTTGTAATTGCCACTGGCAGTTGTCCGGTTCTTCCCAGTAAAAAGCATTAGTGCTCCATAACAAGGCCGGCATACTCCAAATAAAGGCCAGGAAAATGGCCCTGGTTAATGTCAGCATAATTCGTGAATTTATCATTGCCTGGGATTTTGGGTACTCGTTTGTGATGTAGTGTTTCGGGGTATGCTTAGTCGCCCATCCCCAGAGAGGTCAATAATTTCAACCTTCCGGGCGAGCAGAGCTCTGTAATCGAATATTGCCGGGTCACCCTTTTCCGGGGTATCCGAATAAAGTTGAGTGACCCCAACCTGCAACTCATCTATCTTGAGCCTGTTTCCTATATATTGCTTCAGCGCACCATTATTGTAGCCTTCCATATAATTGCGGATACAGATAATCCTGCGCTTGGCCAGCAGTTTGTTATAAGCCGGCCCCCCCAGAGGGCTACAGTAGCCCCGGATCTGAATGGTAAGAGAATTCTCCGGGTTATCCAGGAATGCAATTAGGGCATCCATGAATTCATTGAAAGTCTCAAACTGTCCGGTCAATTCCTGGCCAAAGAACTGGTCTCTTATCTGCGCTTCAGCGAGGGTTTTGGCCAATTCTTCGTTTTGCTCCATGATCTCCGCATTTTGCCTCAATGCCTCGATAACGGCCGGATCCGCCAGAGAATCCTTATATTCCTTATTGTATACAATGACCCCTTTCGGGTTATTACCATTATAATCAACGTATTTTTCCAGCCTTCTCAAATAGCGGAAGTAGGCCGTATCAAAACGCTGGGTTGTAAAATCTGCCCGGCCGTCGTATCGGTCCGGTTTATCGTTATCAAAGTAAAAGGTGATCGGGAATGGCAGTTTTTGTTTCTCTTTGAGATACAGAATAGTATCGGCCCCTCCACATACGTCGTATATGGAAACTTCCATACTCGTTGGCTCATAGCTTTTCCCATCTCTTCCTTCCGGAACACTGGCAGTGATGAGGTAGGCGCCGGGTGAGACGGAATACCTATAATTCCCGGCAGCGGCTTCGACGAGGGATCCTTGCTGATCGCGCACCACAACTTCGGCATTCGAAAATTGTTCGCCGGTTTTCTCATCCGCCACTCTGACTGTAAGGGCCGATTTTGGAGGTTTTAGGCCAAAATACAAGGATACCGTATCTCCTCTTTGATAAAAAGGCCCGGCCAGGTCAATCAGGGTATCAAAAACGGCCTGGCCATCGGTCCGAACACCCTTCACCTGATATTTCCGGTATTGCGTCAGCGGGAATAGCCAGGAATCCCTGTCCGCCGTCAGGGTACAAGAGGAATCAGGACGACTGGGCGTTTTCCCCATACTATATTCCGATACATGAACCTGTATCTGTTCGTCTGGCAACAGGTTCCAACAGGCATCCGCCGAGACTTCCAAATGCATACGGAGGTCATAAGGTGTGGTATAAATATCCTGGCAACAGGCATTCAGCGAGTCAATAAACCGCATGGACTCGGGGCGGTCCGAGGAGAAGTAGGCCCGGCTACCGTCGGGTGACAAGAAATAATACTGATCGTTATAACCGCTATTGTAAGGCAACTCGAGATTTTCCGGAGCACTCCATTCCTGTCCATCATAATAGCTTACAAAAATATCATACAAGCCATAAGAGGGGTCACGGTCCGAGCTGAAATACAACCGGCTGGAGAGGGTGTGGTAAAAAGGTGTGGCTTCATTCCAGGGAGTATTGATGTCGGTAAGGGCCGTTGGAGCGCCAGGCTTACCCTCTGCGTCCAGTTCGCTCCGCCAAATATCCAGGCCACCTTCTGAACCAGGGCGGTCGGAAGCAAAGAACAGCCATTGTTTACCCTGCCAGTCTGCACTGATACTGGGCTGCTGGGAAGTATATTTAGTGCTGTCAACGTTGATGCCCAGCAATTGGGGCTTACCCCAACCATCGCCGAGGCGTTCCCGTCGGTAGAGGGTACAACGTATGGAATCCTTCTCCTGGTAACAACGGGAAAAGAACATCCATCGCCCATCCTGGGTAAAAGCGGAGTGCACGGTATGAATATCGTCTTCATTGAAGACGCCGCTTTCCGGGAGGATTTCCACCAGGGTATCCACCTGGCCGGTTGAATTGTTGACGAAATCCGCCTTCAATACTTTTGAATAGGTGCGGGATTGCCGGGATTTTTTCTCCCGGTCGCCATAATATTTTAGAGAAGAATAATAAAGGGAATTCCCTTGAAGGACAGGAGCGAGGTCGGAATATCTGGAATTGATGGCATTCGACAAGCGGTAGAGTGTATCCGCCTGGCCCGCCCTCTCGTTTTCGAGGGCGTAGGAGCAGCTTTCAAAACCGTTTTCCGCGGCACGACGGAAGGCCTGCTTATCTTCAGGCCTGGCGTCCAGTTTGGAAAAGACTTCATCACTCAGAAAGAGCTGATAGAGTTCCCGGGCCGTATTCAATCTTGCTTCATTAAGCCGGTTGAAATTCAGATTGATGGAATCTTTGGCGCTGCTCTGTTTTACCCGGGCAAGGTTAAAAACCGAACGGGCGTAAAGGCCGGGGTTCAGGCTTTCCGCTTCGGCCAGCAGGCGGGTATACATGGAGTCGGCTGCCTGGTAATAGTTAAATCGTTGGGCGGCCTCTGCGTATTTGTACTTAACATATATGGTGTCGCCTTTAAAATTGGCGGGGCCAGCATATTGAAGTACCGTTTCATAGCAGCGAAAGGCGCTGTAGTAGTCTTTGGTGTCGAATGACTCTTCACCGACTTTCAGCACTTTTTCCAGCGATTGGCTATAGCCGCTGGTAACGGCAAGCAGTGCGGCCAATACGGACAGTATAATTATTCTCATGGTCGTAACTTTCCTGTTTGTCAATGTTTGCGGTTACAGAAATAGCAGATCGTTGCCGGAGCGCTTAATAAGGCCGGCCTTTGGTGCATCTTTATTATTTCTGAGATTGCTATTGCTATTTTACTGAAGCGCTCACGCGCGAACCAGTGCTGTACAAATTCGCAAGGGGGGTAATGTCACTAAAGCAGGGGGCAGAAATAGTTGTTGATACATACGCCGCCGAGCATATACCGTACTGTCAATTCCCAACCGCCACGCCGCCCGGTTGCCACTTTATAATCCGAAAGATTAATATCATAGGATATGGCGCCATAAACCGGCCCGACCTGGACCTCTATAGCAGGGAAAAATGAATCACCGAATTCGTTATTAAAGCGATATCCTCCACTGAAGGCCATTGACAGTTGATTACCAGGAGTCTTATTGAGATAGACCCGCCCTCCGGCTGATACTAGCCACTCTTTATATGGGCCCTGGAACTGGAAATTGGTATTCAGAAAAGCATCAAAATTTTCATCCACCTGGAGGTTACCCAGGAAATAGGGGCTCAGGCGGACGGCCAGCCTGGCGTTGTCGCCATCATCAAAAGCCTGGTCGGGCTTGTTGACGTGGAACAGGCCGATGCCCAGGTCCAGAAAGGAACGCTTTTTGAGCGTGTTGATAATCTCACAGTTCCCGTAGTCCTGCCAACGGAAATTGAGGCCGGTGCCCAGGTCAAAGAAGCTATTTCGGAAGCCCGAGAAGCTTTCCCCACTAGGAAGGCCGGGATTGCCTTCGCTGGTACCACGATCGTATTGGGTATTGAACAGAAGCGGGTCGATATCGAAGCCACGGTTGCTGCCCCCCAGCTGAACGCCCGCAGTAAGAAACAGCTTCTTATGCAGCCGCCGGGTATAGGAAAGATTGGCGCTGCCATTGACCAGATAGAGCTTGGATGCTCCTGCCTGGTCATAGTTAAATGCCCCCCCAAGGGCAAAAAAACCATTGCTCTCCGGGTTTTGGTTCGGCAGCTTGAAGTCGGCCGAAGCCGAAAAGGTAAGGAAATCGACAGGCACCGAACTCCATTGGGAACGAAAGTTTCCCGTCAGACGCAGGTTGCCCCTGAAGATACCCGTCAGCGCCGGATTTAGGTTGACTGGGGAGTAGCCGAACTGGGAAAAATGAAGATCCTGAGCCTTGAGGCCAGGCGACATTACCCAGAAGGCCAATAACCAGAGGTAAAGTATCGTTCTCAAAATCAACTGGTTTTGGTTAAAACGTATCGGTTAATTCAATTGCTATTATTACCGGGCGGGGGGAATCTAAAGATGATTGTAGATAGTATGTTTTATAAGGCGTCTGCCAAAATAAAGAAAAACCTGCTTACATGATCGATTTTCTGGATATAAAATGTCTACAGATAACTAATTCCGGCTTTTCATCTCCTTTCCTGGCCATCCTCGTGCAAAGACAGATAGCGGCATTCAGTGTCTACGGATGATAATGGATTTCGTTACATGAAAAATAAAAAAATAATGCCATATGTAATTTTTTCTTCTTCTACTTGGTAATACAGATAAAATTTGCTAAGCTTGCAAATGGTTACCCGGTAGAAAAACATTTGTTATATTTTTTCCCAAATAGATGTAACAAATTCAAAAAGCTGCCGTTTATGCCTTTAGAATTTCCCAATTCTAACTTTTTCCCAAGTATTACGCCCTGAAACCATTGAAAACGAATTCGCAATTTTGAATTTTTTTTTATCAAGATTCGTACTTATAAATAAAAAGTTCATATATTGCAGCTGTGTTTGACAACACATCCCATATATTTTAAATGAGAGTTTCCCAAGGCTCTCACCCATTATCCCACTTTTTGTACTCTTCGTTTGACACCTCTTTTTGACAAGATGGTGTCCCAACCCAGTTTTTCCAATCCTGGAACTGACCACCATCCGGTCAACTAGATCCCGTTTTTTCCAAGCCGTTTTAGGCTTTACCAACTTCAAAACTTCAAAAGCGTGAAAAGAGTTACTTTATTAACGGTACTAGTACTGGCTTTTTGCCAGGTGGATGCGAAGGTCATCTTTGTTATGCAAGGCAAACATGGAAACGGAACATCCTGGGAAACTGCAATGAGCAGTTTGAAGAAAGCTACGCTGCAGGCTAAAGCCGGCGATCAGATCTGGGTTGCAGCTGGTATCTATACGCCTACCACCGACAACGACCGCAACGTTGCCTTTGTCATCCCCAACGGCGTTGCTCTGTATGGCGGCTTCAACGGAACGGAAGCTACCCTCGAAGAGCGCAACATTCAGCAGAACACGACCATCCTGAGCGGTGAGATCGGAAACCCGAATGACAAAAACGACAATAGCTACACCGTTATTTATACCAAAGAAGCCAGCGCAGCAACCATCATCGATGGTTTCGTTATCGAAAGCGGGTCGGCTATGGGTTCTGCAGACAAAGGCATGCCGCAAAGAAGTGGCGCCGGATGGTACAACGACGGCGGACAAACTGCTTCTAACCCCACCATCGCCAACTGTATCTTCCGCGGCCATGTTGCCTTTGAAGGCGGTGCGATTTACAACTACGCCAACAACGGCACTTGCAGCCCCAGCATCACGAACTGCAAATTCATCAATAATAAGTCTTACCTGAACGGAGGCGCTATTTTCAATGATGGCACCACCGGCACTTGCGCACCGAAGATCACAGGCTGTACCTTCGAGGGCAACACAGCTTCCTACGGCGCAGGCATACTCAACAAAGCAGAATCCGGCAAAGCCACCCCGCTTATCCGCAATTGCCACTTCGTAAATAATACAGCTTCCAGCCGTGGCAGCGTGGTTTATAATGACCGCACCACTACCTCCGAAGGTATCTGCGAAGCGATCATGTCTGGCTGCCGCATGGAAGCCAACAACTCCAGAATCGGTAATGAAATTTCCAACCGGGTAAGCTCCTTCGACCTTTCTGCTTACGAAAGCAGCACGAGCAATTCTTCCGGTTATTAATCCTTTTTCTCCTTTCACGCTTTTCAGAAGGGCGCTTTCCAACAGGGAAGCGCCCTTCTGCTTTTTATGGGCCACCTGAATTTTGCTATATTTGACAGTTAAAGAACTGAAGCAACAACCATGAAAAGATACATCTTTTGGGCCCTGGCGCTGATGACGCTGGCGGCCTGCCAGCCGGAAAAAGAAAACATTCCTCCTGCCCTCACTGAACTGATTGAACAATTGAGACAGGCCCATGCCCCCGACAAGCGCGTTGCATTGTTTAACGTAACTGTAGAACGATCCGGCCAACAGTGGCTCGTCACGGGCGAGACCAACCTGCCGGAAGCCTTGCAGGAGCTGGAAGAAGGGCTAAAAGCTACCGGTATAAAAACACAACAAGAGGTTAGGCTGTTACCCGACACCAGCCTGCAGGGAAAAATCTATGGTGTGGTGCGGCTCTCCGCCTCTAACATCCGATCCGAGCCCAGGCATTCGGCCGAACTGGCCACTCAGGCCATGCTCGGCGCCCCCTTACGCGTGTATAAGGAAACCGACGGCTGGTTCCTGGTGCAAACTCCCGATGGCTACCTCAGTTGGCTCGACGATGGCGGATTTACCCCAATGACCAAAGCAGCATTCGGACAATGGCAGTCGGCCCCAAAAGTTGTTTTCCTTCCGGATATGGGCTTTGCATACGCCGCTCCCGCTACCAGCGCACCGATTGTTTCGGACCTGCTGGCGGGTAATATCCTCCAATTAGCAGAAAAAAAAGAAGGCTTTGCGGAAGTACGTTTCCCCGACGGCCGTATTGCCTTTATCCCCGATAACCAGGTGATGGACTATAAAGCCTGGCTGGATTCCCGACAACCCGATGCCGGCCATATCCTTGAAACAGCCTATACTTTTATGGGCCGGCCCTATCTATGGGGCGGCACTTCGGGAAAAGCAGTGGACTGTAGCGGCTTTACAAAAACTGTATTTTTTCTCAACGGCCTGCAACTGCCACGCGACGCCTCCCAGCAAGTGCACGTTGGCCAGGCAGTTGAAACAGATACGACCCTCGTCAACCTTCAGCCCGCTGACCTGCTTTTCTTTGGCCGCAAAGCCACGGAAGAATTGCCGGAAAAGATCACGCATGTGGCCATTTATCTCGGAGACGGGAAGATTATTCATTCATCCGGGGCCGTGAAGGTGGAAAGTATGCGCCGTGGTGAACCGGGCTTTACAGAATATCGCCTGCTTTCTTTTGTGCGCGCCCGGCGCATGCTGAGCGGGATTGGAGAGAATGGGGTGATCCCGGTAGCTGCAGCGCCCCTGTATCAGTAGTTTTGTTTATAGTTGCCACGCAACCTGCAACCTGTAACCTGTAACCTGCAACTTGTAACTGACAATGCCCAGCTTACTGATCCGAAACATTCACACCTTGGTACAGGCCGAAACGTCGCCCCGCCCGTTCGTAGCCGGGCTGGCGATGCAGGAGCTGCCTGTTCTGGAAAATGCCTATTTGCTCGTCCAAAACGGCCGCTTCCACGCATTTGGCCCCATGGATGCCTGCCCCGAACGGGCTGATGAAGTCATTGAAGCCGCAGGCCGGATGGTTTTCCCCACCTGGTGCGACTCCCATACGCACCTGGTTTTTGCAGCTAGCCGGGAAACCGAATTTGTGGACCGAATTAAAGGGCTGAGCTACGAAGAAATCGCCCGGCGGGGTGGCGGCATCCTCAATTCGGCCCGCCGCCTTCGGGAAACGCCGGAGGAGGTGCTTCTGCAATCCGCCTATGAGCGCCTTCTGGAAATACAGGGCTTCGGCACTGGTGCTGTAGAGATCAAAAGCGGGTATGGGCTGACGGTGGACAGCGAACTGAAAATGCTGCGCGTGATACAACAACTAAAGGGCCTGACGGAAATGCCCATCCGGGCCACTTTTCTCGGAGCGCATGCCCTGCCACTGGAATATCGTGACAACCGGAACAGTTATATCCAACTGATCATCGATGAGATGCTGCCCCGTATTGCGGCCGAAGGACTGGCCGATTACATCGATGCCTTCTGCGAAAAAGGCTTTTTTTCAGTGGAAGAAACCGCCCGGCTGATCGAGGCCGGCGCCCAATATGGCCTCAAGGCCAAAGTCCATACCAACCAATTCAACTGCCTGGGAGGCATTCAGGCCTGTGTGGCCGGCGGCGCCATTTCGGCCGACCATCTCGAAGTCGTCAACGATGAGGAGGTGGAATGCCTGCTTGGAAGCCATACTATGCCCACCCTCCTACCCTCTGCGCCTTTTTTCATCGGCGGCCATTACCAGCCCGCCCGAAAGCTGATCGATGCCGGCCTGCCGGTTGCGCTGGCCACCGATTATAATCCCGGCACCACCCCTTCGGGGCGAATGCAATTCGTCTTGTCACTGGCTTGTATCAAGTGCCGGATGACGCCCGAAGAAGCGATCAACGCCGCCACGTTGAACGGGGCCCGGGCAATGGAACTGGAAGCCACACACGGTTCTATCGCCGTGGGCAAAACCGCCAGTTTTTTTCTATCCAAACCGATGCCTTCCATTGCCTACCTGCCTTATGCCTTTGGAGACGACCTTGTGGCGGCAACCTATATCAACGGAAAATTGGTGGCGAACAAACGCTAAGGCCATTTTCTGCCGTCCTTAACAGGAGAATTACCCTATATTGCCTGTAATAAATCAAGCCATGAAACAACTCTACCTGGCCCTATGCCTGATCTTAACCTTGCTTTTTTGCGAAAACCTGCTGGCTCAGGAAGATGGCGGCCGGCCCGTTCTGCTCCGCCTGCGCGACGGCACCGAGATCAGCGGCAACGTCTTATCTGAAGATAAAGACCATATTATCATCGAAAGCGCCAGTCTGGGCAAACTGAACATTCAGCGCAGCCAGATCAGCATGGTGGAATACTTCCAGCCAGGCGCTTTGAGAAGAGACTGGTTTCCCGCCAGAAGCAATGGCCGCAATCTCTTCAGCCCGGTTACGGGCTTTAACCCAGCCAAAGGAGAAGGTTATTATCAAAATTTCATGCTTTTTGTTAACCAGGCCTTCTACGGGATCACCGACAACTTTTCCATGGGCGTGGGATTAGAGTTTGCTTCCCTGGTTGGGGGATCCAGTGAGTTTCCAAGCATCGCGCTGTATCCCAAGTTCACAATTCCGGTGGTAAAAAACAAGTTTCAGGTAGGCCTGGGCGCTGTGGTCACCCACCTGTCCGAATACGGGCCGAGCACTATTGACTTCAGTTGTTACTATACGGCACTTACTTACGGTTCTCCCGACCGTTATTTTTCAGCTGGTTTGGCTTTCGCGCACGAAGACGGGGATTTCCAGCCGGGCCCGATTTACATCATCGGTGGCCAATATCGCTTAACCCGAAGCTTCGCCCTGGTAACAGAGAACTGGATTGCCGACCCTCTTCAGGGTTCTCTGATAAGCCTTAGTGGCCGCCTGATCGGCCGTAAAATAAGCTGGGATTTTGCAATGATGATCGTAGTCGATAACAGCTTTTCTTTTGGAGTAGACCTCTACCCCATCCCCCTGCTGGGGCTGACGGTGCCGTTCCGGTAAAATATTGTAAATTGGGGATTCTTTTTTACCCCCTAACTTCACCATAGCACATGAGAAAATTTTGGATCGGACTAGCCCTGCTGCTCCCATTCGCTGCCCTGGCTCAGGGCCGTTGGGAAGTTGACACCACCCTGCACATGGATTTTGAGCAATACGACCCACCTTCCACTCTGGTAGTACCGGAACACCCGCTGACCAATGCCAAATTCCCCTTTATCGATGTCCACAGCCACCACTGGCGTATGGCGGAGCAGGACCTCGGCCAGCTCATCCGCGAGATGGATAGCCTTAATATGGGTATTATTGTCAACTTAAGTGGACGCGGCGGCCCTGCCCTGAAAGGCATGGTGGATAACATCAAAAAGTACGGCTATGAAAACCGAATCGCCTTGTTCACCAATATCGAGCTGCGCAGCATCGACGACCCTGATTGGCTAAAAAGTACGCTGCAACAACTGGCCTATGACGTCAGCATCGGCGCCCGGGGGTTAAAAATTTACAAGAGCCAGGGTATGACCAACACCGACTCTTCCGGCAACCGTATACAGATCAATGACCCCCGGCTCGACCCCGTTTGGGACAAGTGTGGCGAGCTGGGCATTCCCGTCCTCATCCACTCCGCCGACCCCAAACCCTTCTGGGACCCGATGGACGCGAACAACGAGCGCTGGCTGGAACTCAAGCTTCGCCCCGGCCGCAAGCGCGGCCCAGAAGACCCAGCCTCCTGGGAAACCATTATTGCCGAACAGCATGATATGTTCCGCAAACACCCCAACACTACCTTCATCAACGCTCACTTTGGCTGGTACGCCAATGACCTGGAAAAGCTGGGGCAATTGCTGGATGAAATCCCTAATATGTATGTAGAATGTGGCGCTATCATCGCCGAATTGGGCCGACAACCCCGACAAGCACTGAAATTTTTCACTCAATACCAGAACCGCATCCTCTTTGGCAAGGATTCTTATAACCCGGAGGAATACCATACCTACTTCCGCGTTTTCGAAACCGACGACGAATACTTCCCTTACTACAAACGCTACCACGCTTTCTGGCGCATGTACGGCCTGTCTCTCCCGGATGAGATCCTGAAGAAGCTATACTATAAAAATGCTTTGAAGGTAATACCCGGACTGGACAAGCGTTTGTTCCCGGAGTAGGGAAAGGAATGCGAGAATGCGAGAATGCGAGAATGCAGGAATGCGGGAATGCGGGAATGTGAGAATGCGGGAATGCGGGAATATCATTTAAGCATTCTTGCATTCTTGCATTTACCCATTTACAGACTCCTCCTCCGCAGCCAGTAGCCCCCGCCAGCTGAAGAACCACTTCATGCAGCGGTGGCCGAAATCCGGGTTGACGAACATCAGCGGGCAACCGGCGGGGATGAGGCGGATACCGTGCTCGGCGGCATACGCTTCGGCTCCCTCTACGTAGCTTCCCTGGTCGATGCTCCGGTGTATCCAGGCGTATTGGATTCCTAGTTCAGCGCATTCCTGGAGGACTGCTGCCATAGTGGCGTAGGGTGGCGTACAAATGGCCACCGCTTCTACGCCACCAGGAATGGCAGCCAGATTGGGAAAGCAGGGAACCTCCATTATCTCACCGGCCTTGGGGTTAACCGCAAATACTTCATACCCACTGTCTTTCAGGCGATCATAGATGCCATTGGCAGGCTGGCCGCCCTGGCTGGAATAACCCGCCACGGCGATCCTACGGCAGGCCATGAATTGCGATACTCGATCCTTAAATTCCTGATTCATAGATAGTAATGTTTTCTACACAAGGGATTGGATAATATTCCGGAACCGGGTTTTACTGATATAATGATCTTCCAGCAATTGCCCGTCTTTAAGCAGTGCAAAAACGCCGAAGCCCGAGGGAGCAGATTGAGCCATGGCTGCTTCCGTTATTTCCGTCACCTGCAGCTGTATGCCGACTTCTTCGGCAAAGCCTTGCAATTCCTCCACACATTTCTGGTGCCAGGGACATTGGTGGGCGTACAGCAAATGCCAACCTTTGTAGTTTCCCTGGCGGCCCTCCCAATCCTTCAGTTGAGGAATAGTCCCATCCGTTAGGGGGAACTGCATCAGTTCGAAGCGCCCTCTTTGATCTACCTGCCGAAAGCCGTTTTTCAGAAAAATGCGCTTGTTGGTTATCCAGGCGCCATCGCTGCACATGGCCACCACGCCGGCTTTGCCTTGCTGCCGGGCGTCTTCAATACAATCCTGGATAAGCAGAGAAGCGCTTCCCTTACCTTTGTCTTCATTTTTGTAAATGAACATGCAGTGGATGAACAGGTGGTTGGAGGCTTCCACTGGCCGCCAGGCGTGCTCGGCTGTAGTGTATTCCATGAACCCCAATTGCCGGCCCGCTTCGTCCTGCAGGATCTTCAGCCTAAGGCCTTGGGGGAACTCTTGTAAAAACCACCGCAGCTTGCTGGTGTGTCCGGGGTTCTTTTTACTTTTGACACAGAACAGGCCGTAGGTGTCGACATTCTGCGGGGTAACGGAGATGATGTGGGGCGTTTCAGGCATAGGTTGAGGTTGAGGTTAAGGACTAAAAGGCTGGCGCAAAATGGTTTTCATCTTTTCGGGCGCCACTTTCCGAAATCGGCCTTTTCCATAAGCTAGGATTGTGTTTCTATGGTTTCGGCCGGCTCAATTGGCATAATGTACTGTATGCGTTTATTCTTTATATCGTACCGTTCCATCACAGCATTAGGCGGGTAGCCTTTTTCCTCCGCCATTTTCGCTAGTACAGGGTACGCTTTAAAAATGCCCAGCATTATAGAAGTGGTATTCCGGTAGGGTAATTCGGCCACCAGGCAAAGCTGTTCCGGAAACTCCTTTAGTTTATATTTCAGCCCTAAAGCCTCAACCTCACCGAGATATTGCTCCGGAAGCACACACCCCACTTCACTACGCAGCTGATCTTTCGGCACTTCGCCCGGCTTATCATAATAAATTCCGAATCCCACTTCTGCTTCGATATTGTCCTCGTCCTTCAATCGGCGATACAGGGCATCCATCACCGGGCCCACTTTGCTGTAATCTCCAATGTGTTCTTCGTACACCAGGGTTTCCCCTCCGAATTTCTTTTCTTCAAACTGTACTTTGGCAAAAAGGCCGGAATAGCCAAGGTAGGCGACAATAGCCAAAATCACCAAACCGACAATGATCACTGCCTTTTTCATAGTTGGGAGATTTTATGAATTAGGAAATACAGAGCCATCCAACGCGCTCTGCCTTCGAGGCCAACTTGTAATGTAGCCGCCTATTGCCAAAAAACCAATGACCAGCCGCAAGGGTGAGGGTGATTTTTGTCAAAGGGAAAAGCCTCTTCTCTGAATATCGGCCGAGCTTGGCCGAACAAAAAGGGCGCTCGGCTTGTTAAACTTTCAATAATTACTGAAAAAAATGAACGACATGAAAAGTGTAATCACCTGTGATATGGAAGGCCGGATCGAGACCTTCAGTAAGGGCGCCGAGCAGCTTTTTGGCTACCGGGCCGAGGAAGTCATCGGTAAGGAGCGCGTCTCGGTATTCTCGCCGGGGGAGGTTGTCCTGCAAAATGTGCCGGTTTGGCTGGAAAAGGCCAGTCAGGAAGGCGAGTACCGTACTAATACCATTTTCGTTCGCAAAGACGGCTCTACCTTCAACGCCCGCATCCGGGTGACGCCTACCTTTGCCAATGGCAAGGACAAAGGGCAAACGGGCTACTGCGGCGTGACGGAAGCTATCGAGGAAGAGGTGCAGGTACCGATCAAATGGACGACCAAGCTGATCAAGGTATTGGCGATTACGCGCCTGCCGTTTATCTCGGCGGTAGCCATGCCGGCCTTTATCGGAGGGGCTTATGCCTACCGTTATTTACTAGACGGTGCGGGGGCCTTCAATTGGCTGTACTTCACCCTGGCCGTAGCGGGCGTCATTTTGCTACACCTTGGCAGCAATGTGATGAATGATTATTTCGATGTAAAAGACGGCACGGATGGCGTCAACAACGATTACTTCCTGCAGTTCTCCGGCGGCAGCCGGGCCATTGAGTTGGGGCTAATTACCCTGGAAGGCTCTAAGCGCCTGGGCTTAAGCCTGATGGCCGCCGCCGGGCTGATCGGCTTATACCTTACCTTTGTCACCGGCCCGGCCACCCTGCTGATCGGGCTGGCGGGCCTGGCGCTCGGGTACCTGTACACAGCCCCGCCTGTACGCCTGGTGGCACGCAAAGGCTTGGGAGAACTGGGCATCGCCCTGGCTTTTGGGCCCCTGGTTACGGCCGGCGTGGTGTATGTCCTGACGGAACAACTCAGCCCCATGGCCTTCCTCATCGGCCTGCCCGTGGGCCTGCTGACTGCCAACATCCTGCTGATCAACGAATTCCCTGACGCCGCGTCAGACGCCACCACCGGCAAGAACCACCTGGTCGTCACTTTCGGCAAGGAAAAGAGCACCTATATATATCTAGGTGTATTGCTAACCGCTTTCCTGGCCAACCTGGCCATTGTCTGGCTGCTGCCGGGCGTCAATATCTGGTTGGCAGGTGTAAGCTTTCTGATGGTAAGCGCCGGCCTGCTTATCTTCCGCCACATCCGGCAAAATTATGACAGCCGGGAATTAGTGCGGTCTAATAAGAATACTATAGCCCTGAGTGCCTTGACGGGGCTGGCGACGGCGGTGGCGATGATGTTGTAGATAATGTGGATATGGATGTTTACCCAGTTGAGGGTACTGAACAGAGGCTGTGGATATCGCCATTGTGAATGCCGGGGCATACAGTAGTTTTAAATATTAGCACTTCGGTAAGAATAAGATGCCCTTTGCTTCCCAAATGGGAAATGGAAATGGTTCATTTTCTCCTTCAAAGGCTTATTCTATCTACAAAACAGCGAAAATTCGCAAAAAATCACCCCTGCCTCTTTACATTCCTCCAAAAACCTCTTAAATTGTAGCGAAAATTCGCTAATTTTTCATCAATTGCCAAAAACAGCCCGGAACATGCCCGATACGCTCGTTCAACCCAATGTCCTCAAAGGTGGCGCCTTCCTCATTCAGGATTCCAAACCGGAAGACACTTTCATTCCCGAAGAGATCAACGAAGAACAACAGATGATCGCCGAGATGGTGCGGGATTTTCTCAATAATGAACTCATCCCTGCCCAGGACCGCATGGAAAACCAGGAAAAAGGCCTGACCGCCAGCCTGCTCGAGAAAATGGCGGGGCTCGGCCTGCTTGGCACCCACATGCCGGAAGCCTACGGAGGCATGGAACTGGATACCAACACGAATACGCTGATCTGTGATGTACTCGGGCCAGCCGGTGCTTTTACGGTTCCATTTGCGGTGCAGACAGGCATTGGTATGTTGCCGTTGCTATATTACGGCACAGAGGAGCAGAAACAGAAATACCTTGCCCGTCTTATCAATGGCGAACTCAAGGCTGCTTATTGCCTCACCGAGCCGGGCTCCGGCTCCGACGCGCTGGCCGCCAAAACCCGCGCCGACCTGTCAGCCGACGGGCAGCACTACATCCTCAACGGCCAGAAGATGTGGATCTCCAATGCAGGGTTTGCCGACATTTACATCGTTTTTGCCCAGGTGGATGGCGATAAATTTACCGCATTCATCGTAGAGCGAAACAGTGAAGGCCTCTCACTTGGCGCAGAAGAAAAAAAATTGGGGATTCATGGGTCCTCTACCCGGCAGGTGTTTTTCGAAAATGTGAAAGTGCCGAAAGCAAATTTGCTGGGCGAGATCGGAAAAGGGCACCTCATTGCCTTCAACGTGCTGAATATCGGCCGCTTCAAGCTGTGCGTCCTGTCCATCGGCGGCGCTAAAGACCGGATCAGCTGGGGTGTTGAGTATGCCAACGAGCGGGTACAGTTTAAGCAGCCCATTGCCAATTTTGGCGCCATACAGTATAAGCTGGCAGAACAGGCTATCCGGACTTTCGCTGTCGACAGTGCAATGTACCGCGTCTCCAACATGATGCAACTGGCTAACAAAGCACTGGTGCGGGAGGGTATGAGCTTTGCCGAAGCCAAACTGCATGCCGCTGAAGAGTACGCCATCGAATGCGCCCTGCTCAAGGTAGCCGGCTCCGAAGTCCTGGATTATGTTGTCGATGAACTGGTCCAGATCTATGGGGGGATGGGCTACTCTGAGGAAGCCCCCGCCGCGCGCGCCTACCGCGACTCCCGCATCAATCGCATCTATGAAGGCACCAATGAGATCAACCGGCTGTTGTCGGTCGATATGCTGTTGCGCCGGGCTATGAAGGGCGCCCTCGATATCACCGGGCCGGCCTGGGCAGTGCAGAAAGAGTTGGCATCCATGCCTTCCTTTGACCAGCCACAAGGCCCCTATGGCGCCGAACACAAAGCCGTAAAAGAATTCAAAAAGGCCGTACTGATGGTTGCCGGGGCCGCCGCTAAAATGCAGCTGGATGGCCAACTCAACCTCAAGGAAGAGCAGGAGATCCTGATCAACATATCTGATATGATGACCGACACCCTTGTTGCAGAATCACTGCTGCTGCGGGTGGAAAAACTGGCGGATATGGATAAAGAGATCAAACAGGAAGTTTATGACGCCATGTTGCGCGTATTCCTGCACGACGCCACTGCCCGCATGCTGAAGAATGGCTCCGACGCCCTGGCCTCTTTCGCCGAAGGCGACCTGCTGCGCACCCTGCTCATGGGCCTGAAGCGTTTTACCAAATACCCCCCGGTCAATGTCAAATCCGAGCGCCGCAAGATCGCAAAGGTGATGATCGAGGCAAATGCTTATTGCTTCTGAGCCAGGATTGAAGTATGAGGTGTGAAATGGAGGGGATGGCTTCTATGTTAAGTAGAATTGCTGCGTGCGCACGTTGCTAAAGTTTTAAGTGCATCTTCACCCTCAGTATTCCCGTTTCGGTGGATAGCTGGAGTTGATGCACGGCTGGAAGGAGCTGGCCGTACCCCATGACAGCCATCATAAGGCGGAGGTCTACTGTACAACCTTCCTTGCTGAGGTGAATACCATCGGGTAGCACCTCAGCAATTTTTTTACTAAAAAAGTTGATTAGTTGCTTATCCAACAGATTAAGCCCATCGAGGAATTGAAAGGACAGGAGGCTGTTTCCCGCTAAATCAATACCACCTTTCATTTTCGCCCTGATCTGTCGCCGAATCAATCCGGCAACAGGCACTTTCGCAGACAAATTGAGATAGACGATATTATCGTTCTGTAGGTTGAGTTCGAGTTGCTGAACCGTATCATTCTGCCATTCGCGAAGCTGTTGGTTGATAAGAGACTGGGCTACAGGAATGTCCATAGGGATATCTGCTCCTCTGAATCCGCTGAAGTCACCCCGTTCTATATGCTCCAAAAAAATGTTTCTCATGGTTCCGGAAAGATACTATTTTATATGGTTATCCGATCTCCATCATCGGCCTTCTGTGCAAAATAGAAAAAGTGTACCTTTGCCCATCAAAACCAAATACTATGTTCGGAGATATGTTCGGCGATATGCAGGAGCGCCAAAAAGCCATGCGCAAGAAACTGGCCGAATTCACTATTGAAGCCGAGGCTGGCGATGGCGCCGTGAAAGTTACCGCTAACGCCAATCGCGAAATCATCAATATTTCCTTCGATAAGTCGAAGCTCGATTGGGACGACCAGGAGATGGTAGAAGACCTGCTGCTGGCCGCCATCAACCATGCTCTGGAAAAGGCAGCCGCCAAAGAAGCGGAAGAAGCACAGAACGTCATGAAAGATATGTTGCCTCCTGGGCTGGGCGATTTGGGCAATTTGTTTGGGTAGGACTGGCCTGTTTCCTGGTTTTTTACCCGGCCGATCCCAACAGTTGCCAGGAGAGGACGGGCTGGCTTCTCCCGTCTCTACGAGCCGGGTAAAGGTTTCTGGTGAGAAAAAATAATAGCATTGCCGGGGCGTTAAATATCTTGGCACCAAAAAAAAAACAGCTTTTAAACCGCGCAAGCAGCATGAGATTTTCCCTACTAATCGCTTTTATCGGCCTGGCAGGGCTGCAACTATCTGCACAAACAACGGTCGGCCTGGTGGCCTATTACCAGCTTGATTCTACATACCGAGACGCTACGGGTAACACCGCCAACACCGGCACAGTGGCGGGCGGCCCTTATTTCTCCTGTGGCGTTAATGGCAATGCCCTCCGCATGGATGGGCAGAATGATGAGGTGGTCATTCTCGGCGGCCCGGTCAACGATGAATTTGACGATGAAGACATTACCATAAGCCTTTACATCAAACCCACCGGTGGCGATGGGACTCAATATATACTCTCCAAGCGCAGCCCCAGCTGCTTTGGCGGTAACGAGTTCTACATCCGCTACGTGCCAAATTCCCGCACCGTCAACGTTGTTTTCCTGGAAACCCTGGACAAATCTGTCGGCCTGGCTTATCAGCTGGAGAATACGGCCTGCTGGCAGCATATCGCCGTAGTGCGGGAAGGCGGCCGGGTACGCCTTTTTGTCAACGGTGAGTTAGTACAGATTCGTAGTACCGCCAACCGCCTCGATGTTTTCAATGATGGCGACCTCACCATCGGTAACAGCAATTGCAAGGGGCCAACCGAACGGGCTTTCAACGGCCTGATCGATGAATTGCGTATTTATAATCGGGCGCTAAGCGAAAAGGATATCCGGACCCTGCACCTCCGCCCCGATCAGATCGAACGGACGGGCCAGGTGGTCAACCTTTTCCTGGGTAATTCCATAGATATTAACCTGACCAATACCTGCGCCACCAACTTCTCCTGGAGCCCGGTGGACGGCGTATCCAACCCCAGCGCAGGAGAACCCACCATTACCCCGGTTCAGAAAGGAGAGATCCTTTATCGGATAGCCCTGTGGGACACCGTAAGCACCTGCATTGCCCGCGACTCCATCCTCCTCAACGTGATCGACCCTAACGACCTGGACTGCAACGCCATCTTCCTGCCCAATGCCTTTTCACCCAATGGCGATGGCCTGAACGAAGACTTCGGCATCAGCAACCCCTACGCCGTACAGGAATTGCTTGCCTTCGACATCTATGACCGCTGGGGTAATAAGGTCTTTTCCACCACCGACCCGTTCCAGCGCTGGGACGGCAGCTACCGTGGCCAGGCCGTCAATCCCGGCGTGATGAAATATGCCATTCAGCTGCGTTGCGATGGAGAGGAAAAAGTATTGACCGGGCTGGTATCGATCCTCCGATAAACCGCAAAACTATATAGTGATGAAGACTAGAAATCTACTGCTTTTAACACTATCCCTCTTCCTATTGGGCGCCTGTACGCCCAAAACCACCGAGGAAATAGCCAAAGTGGAGCAACCCGAGCAACCAACTACGCCGCCGCCGCCGAAGGAAACCGTAAAGCTCAGCCCCTGCCCGAAATTCAGCGATGCTCCCCAACCGGAGGAAGCCTCAGATAACTACGTGCTGTACCGCGATTTCATGAAGGTCAACGACTGGAACAGGGCCTTTACGTTATGGAAGAAGGTCTACACCGTTGCTCCTGCTGCTGACGGGCAGCGCAATACTGTCTATGCCGATGGCATTCGATTCTACGAGTACTTCATCTCTCAAACTTCTGACTCCCTGCTCAAAGAAGCTTATGTCGATACGATCTTTACGATCTACGATGAGATTGACCGCTGTTATCCGGAAGGAGGATACATTGCCGCCCGAAAGGCTTTCGACCTGTATTACAAATATCCCGAACGGTCGACGCCCAAAAAGACCTATGACCTGTTCAAACAATCCATCGACATGGACGGGCTCAACACCCAGGATTTTGTACTCAACCCTTTCTCCGCGCTGCTGACCGACCTCTATGACCTAGGCAAGGTCAGTAAGGAAGAAGCTTTTAAATATCAGAATATTGTGCGCGAGGTCATTGCCAAAGGCCTGAAGGAATGCAAAGGCACGGCCTGCGACCGCTGGAAGATCATAGAGGAATACGCGCCGGTTCGGCTGGAATACTTCGAAACCGTTGAGGGTTTCTATCCCTGCGATTATTATATGGAAAAATACTATCCCGAATTCCTGGAGAATCCGGAGGATTGTGACATTGTGCGGGAGGTATACAGCCGCCTGAAGTGGGGGGGCTGCTCCGAATCCGACGAAAAATTCCGCGAACTGATCCGGATCGGGAACCAGAACTGCCGCCCCGAGCCAGGCCCGGCCGAGATTGCCTATCAGTTGTTGAAAGAGGCTAAATACGCCGAATCCATTGCTGCTTTTGAGAAAGCGATCCAGGAAGAAAGCGATGTGGCAAAAAAAGCAACCTATGCCCTGACGATTGCGAAGATTTACCAGGTACACCTTCGCAATTTCCCACGCGCCCGCCAGTGGGCTTTACGCGCGGCGGACA
Organism: Lewinellaceae bacterium; assembly: GCA_020636215.1. Taxonomy (GTDB): domain Bacteria; phylum Bacteroidota; class Bacteroidia; order Chitinophagales; family Saprospiraceae; genus JACJYE01. Next base: position 20,909 of record JACJYG010000007.1, on the reverse strand, counting down.
TTCGCGGTGGCTGGGGTGAGCCCTACCTGCTCATTGCCCGCCTGTATGCTTCCAGCGGCCCCCTCTGCGGCCCCGGCACCGGCTGGGACAGCCAGATCGTCACCTGGGCCGCCATCGACATGTGGGCCCGCGCCAAATCCGTCGACCCCAGCGTAACCGCCGAGGCGAATAAGTGGATCAGCCGCTACAGCCAGTACATGCCCAACCGCGAAGACGTCTTCATCCGCAGCCTCAAAGCCGGCGACCGCTACTTCGTACCCTGCTGGATTCAGGAGTGGACTACTATCCGGACAGCGGATTGAGTTGCTGTTGCTCCAGATTCCCCACCTACGATTTCGCCAAGGTTGAGGAATCTGGAGCGGTATAAGAAGCTGTTTGAATTTAGTCCTTCAGTTTTATTATGCCTCTTTTTCCGCCACTCTGCGGCTTTTTTTCGCCCCGTACCTATGGGTACGAGGCTCAAAAAGAGCCTTGATTGACGAAAAAATAGCCTATAATAAATTCTAAAAACCAAATTCAAACAGCTTCTTAGAGGCAAAAAATGACCATGAAAAAACACTGGCTACCCTTTGCACTTCTGATCCTAACGCTGCCCTTAGCCGCCCAATCCATCTATCAGCGGGCAGTGGATGCCCTGGCCAAGGACCCGGCCTTTCGGCACGGCACCCTGAGCGTATGCGTCCTCGAGGTGGAGAGCGGCCAGATACTGGCCAAACATGAATCCAGCCGCAGCGTGGCGCCGGCTTCCAACCTGAAGGTCCTGGCTACCGCCAGTGCGTTGGCTTTACTGGGCCCGGACTATCGATTCCGTACGGAACTACAATACGATGGCCGAATCGACGGGAACGGCCATTTATCCGGCAACCTTTACCTCAAAGGTTATGGCGACCCTACCCTGGGCTCTCCGCTAATGGAAGGCGCTATGGCCTTTGAGCCCTTGTTGGATCGCCTGCGGATGGCGGTACAACAGGAAGGGATCCGGAGGATCGAAGGCAGGATTGTCGGCGATGCCTCCCTTTTCGGATCGGAAGCCTACATCCGCACCTGGCAGTGGGAAGACATGGGCAACTACTACGCTGCCGGCGCCTGGAGCCTCAATATTCACGAGAATCTGCATTACCTCCATTTCCAGCAGAACAACCAACTGGGCGCGACGCCAGCCATCATTGCAATTGAACCGGAAATACCGGGCCTGACGTTCTTCAATGAGCTCCGGTCCGCCTCCAAAGGTTCTGGTGATAATGCCTACATCTTTGGGGCGCCCTACCAGTTTAACCGGTACGTGCGTGGCACCATCCCGATTGGCGAAGGGCGGTTTACCATCAAGGGGGCCATTCCGGACCCTCCGATGTTGGCGGCTCAGTATCTGCAGCAGCGACTGGCTGGCGTAGGCATCCTAGCTGAGGGTGCAAGCGTCCAACTCAATCCAGTGCCATCTCCCGAACGAAAGGTGCTGTATACGCACTACTCGCCTATGCTTTCCAGCATTGTAAACCGAACGAATATGGAAAGCGTCAATCTTTACTGCGAAGCGATGGTAAAAACAATCGGCCTGGAACAAAAGGGTAAGGGTAGTACAGAAGCAGGACTGGAGGCAATGCAAACATTCTGGGAAGAAAAGGGGCTCGACTGGGCAGGCTGCGCCATCGTCGACGGTAGCGGATTGTCGGAAGCCAATACTGTTACCAGTTATTTCCTGGCTAGCCTGCTTCGCCTCATGGCCCGGCAGGAAGAAAGCCTGTTTCGGCCATTTTACGAGTCGCTTCCCGAAGCGGGGCGGTCCGGCTCTTTAAAAAATGTGCTCAAGGGTACGGTGGCGGAAGGACGGCTACGGGCCAAAAGTGGCACCCTGGAACGGGTGCGCGCCTATTCGGGTTACGCCACCGCCCACAACGGCAAGTTACTCGCCTTCTCCATCATTGCCAACAACTACGAAGGTTCGGGTGGCGCCATACGGCAAAAGCTGGAACAACTGATGCTGGAGCTGTGCCGGAATTAAAAAATTCGGGCAGTTGCCGAAAAAGAAAAACCCTTACCTTTACGGGAAATCATCGCTATGGAAATCCGAAAATCACCGCTCTTACTCTTACTCCTGTTTTTTTCGATACTTTCTGTTTGGTCCTGTCAAAACACGCCCAATTCAGGAGGGGCTACCCAACCTTATGAGGATACTACCAAGCAGGAGGAGGAGTACGGTGCTGACGATATCTTGCCCAGAAAGCCTCAATACCCAGGTATTGACTCGGATTATGTGAACACCAACCGCGTTATCTGGCAAAAGCCGGAAGTTGTCATTAACCTGTTGGGCGACCTGAGCAATAAAACCGTGGCCGACATTGGCGCCGGCACCGGATTCTTTGCTTTCCGAATGGCTCAGAAGGCTAAAAAAGTGATCGCCATCGATATCGATCCACGCTTCATCAGCTACCTCGACAGCGTCCGGGTCCTGGAGTTGCCCGAGCAATACCAGGATCGCCTGGAAACCCGCCTGGCTCTGCCCGATGACCCCAAGCTACAACCTAACGAAGCCAATGTCGTCATCATCGTCAACACCTTCATGTACATCAAAAACCAGACAGAATATCTCGAGAACCTCAAAAAGGGCATCGCTCCCGGCGGAATGCTGCTCATTATAGATTTTAAGAAAAAGCGCACCCCGCTCGGCCCGCCTTCCAATATCCGCGTGCCGCTCTTTCAGATTGAAGAACAACTTTACAAAGCAGGCTACCGCGACATCCAGACCAACGATACTGCGCTGGACTATCAGTATATCGTGACGGCAAGACGATGATCAGTACGGCAGTTAATTACCGATACTGTTCCAGCAGGTCAAAGAAGGCAGCTTCCTCCAGTTCCCTGGATGGCGCCAGGCGTTGTTTTTTAAGGTAGGCAACTAGGTCGCTCCTCAGGTCAGGGTAAGCGGGGTCCATTGCATAACCGGCGAAACCGGAATAGTGGACGTTTTCGGTGAAGTAACCTGGTGTTCCGCAGGGGCTTTTGACCGCGGGATCCCATCCCTGGCCAAAAACGATCATCGTAGAAATGACCTGCTGATCGTCCATTTTACCTTTCAGTTCATATTTCGCTTTGGCGGGGATGTAAGCCTGCTGAACAAAGGTTCTTCCATTAAAGAAAAAAACCAGGGCGTCAAAGACCTTATCGCCGACGATTGTCAATTGTTGATCGGCTTTCCCTTTGGGCGTTTTAGCGGGGAAGCAAACCGCCATAGGGGCGCTGCCCAAAGTTGCTTCGCCGCTGAATTCTGCATCCGCCGCCTGGCCCCGTTCGCGCCAGGGCAGGCGGGACACATCGTAATCCACCACTTCTGTTCGGTTGCCCGACCGGCGAAGGATCTCCTCCATCTGTTCCCGGCTCAGCCCTTTGCCATCTTTCATCGCCTCTTGCAACAGGGCCAGGTCCTTTTCTTCAATACCGGATCCCTCCAGGCCGCTGGTGTCGCCAAAAAGGGAAGGTTCATAAAAAAATTCTACGGCCGTATTGTAAATACCCTGCAGGCTCAACCCTACGCCCAGTAGAATGAGCATGAGCACCGCGGCCCCGGCAACATTGAACCAGGTGCGGTTGCTTCGGGCAGAGAGTTCCGCCTGAGCTTTGTCGATCTTTTTCTGGAAGAAGGCAATGGCCTCGTCGAGCCGGCCGGCATACGCTTCACTCATTCGAAGCTGCCGGGCATAACGGGCGATGGCCAGGGCCAGGCCGGTATCCTTTTCGGAAAGGGCGCGCACCATGCGGCCCATGGCGCGGGCGAGCGCTTCCCGTTCTTCATCGAAATAGGCCGGCAATGCATTGAACACCTTGGAAGGGTAGGATTGCCGGAACTGCTGCAGGCCGCGCAAGGGCCGCAGTTGATCTTCAGTAGCTTCCACTTCCAGGCGCTGTGCCAGGGCTTCGAGCTCGGCTCTTTTGCGTTCCATCAGGCCAAGTCCACTTTGAAATACTACTTGCTGGAAAGCCGGGCTTCCCTTTCCAAAATGCCCACCTAAGGCTTCCAATGTTTGTACATTACCACTTTCCAGGGCAACCTGAAGTTGTTCCTGAAAAAGCGGAGCCGCTACTGCCGCTACCTTCTCCGACAGGGCGTCTGCCTTTAAGGCTTCATCCTCGATCGGGGCGGAAATATCCCCCGACAGAAAGCGGCTCAAAGCCGGATACTTACATAGCTCATAGAAAAAAGCCAGTTGTCCGGGTTCTTCCAGGGTAGCAATTGCTGCCCTGGCTTCCGCCGGGCTCAGGAATCGGCCCTGATAGGAGATGCCTTCCGCCGCAGCTGTATCCAGCAGCCGGCTGCTGGCCTGAGCGATAGCTTCAGCGTCGATGCGCGCCAGTTCGTAGTAATTCAGTTGGAGTAACTCGATGGGGTTGATCATAGAAGCGGTTTTCAGCATAAAAAGTACTATACCGACACCTTCACGCTTTTTACGATGAGCTTGCTGCGTTCCGGCCCGGTAGAAATCATGGAGATGGGTACTTTCAGATTGGCTTCCAGAGCTTGCAGGTAATCCTGGGCAGCCTCTGGCAGGTTATCGTACTCGGTGATGTTATCAAGCGATTGCACCCAGCCCCTATGGGTTTCATAGGCCGGGCGGATGTCTACATCACAAATATCATAGGGCAATTTTTCCGTAAGTTGGCCGTCAATCTCATAAGCCGTAGCTACCTGAATGGACTCGAAGTTATTGAGCACGTCAATCTTGGTAATAGCCAGTTGAGTTACGCCATTGAGCATAATGGTGTATTTCAGTTGTGGCAGGTCGAGCCAACCGCATCTGCGGGGGCGGCCGGTGGTAGCCCCAAATTCCCCACCCTCCTGCCGGAGGCGTTCTCCGAGCTCATTATCCTCCTCTGTTGGGAAAGGGCCGGAGCCAACCCGGGTGCAATAGGCCTTGCTTATGCCAATGACCTCCCCAATCTTGTCAGGGGCTACGCCAAGGCCAATACAAACGCCGGCGGTAATGGTGTTGGAGGAGGTTACAAAGGGATAAGTGCCGAAATCAATATCCAGCATGGATCCCTGCGCCCCTTCTGCCAGTATGCGTTTACCATCCTTTAAGGCCTGGTGAATAAAATATTCTCCATCCACCTGTTGCAGGCTCAGCAGTACTTCCAGGCTCTCCATCCACTTGGCTTCTTCTTCGGCCAGGTCAAAATCGAAATCCGGGTAAATAGCCAGCAGGCTGAGGTGTTTTTCTTTAAGGGTCCGGTAGCGCTCTTCGAAATTGCTTCTTTTGATATCGCCAACGCGGAGGCCGTTGCGGCCGGTTTTGTCCATATAGGTAGGCCCGATGCCTTTCAGGGTAGACCCGATCTTGGATTTGCCCTTGGCGCTTTCGGACGCAGCGTCCAGATAGCGGTGCGTCGGCAGGATCAGGTGCGCCTTTCGGGACAGCAGCAGCCGCCCCTGATAGTCCACCCCTGCGGCCTCCAGCTTTTGGATTTCAGCAGCCAGCGTGATCGGGTCGATAACCACGCCATTACCGATCAGATTGAGCAGGCCGGGGCGAAAAATGCCCGATGGCACTGTATGCAGAACAAATTTTTTACCATCAAACTTGAGGGTGTGGCCGGCATTGGGCCCGCCCTGGAAGCGCGCCACGATATCGTAATTGGCCGCCAGATAATCCACGATCTTCCCTTTACCCTCATCGCCCCATTGTAAACCTAAAATAACATCGATTGCCATCGTTTTGATTTTTTGTTGAGTACCGCACCAGGTAGTGTTCAAAAAATAAAAACCTAATAGGCTCCTCGAACCTATTAGGTTTTTATCCATGCCTGGTTAATTAAAGGCCCATACTATCTATTTATCATTGGATATTGATTCTACTGCTTCCTCCACTGAACCGCTCAACTGGAACATTGGCAGCAGCTTAGTCATTTCCAATAATTGCATCACTTTTTGCGAGGCATTAACAACAGCGACATGCCCTCCATTATCAATGGTACGAGCCCGCAACATGATGAGAAAATTCAACCCTACGCTGTTCATAAACTGAATATCTTTCAGATCGACCACAAAGGTAGAGAATCCATCGTCGATTTTTGATTGTACCGCCCGAAGGATTTCCTTATTGATATATTCATTCAAAAGGTTGTGGACTTTGAGGACCTGAACGCTGTCTTTTGTGGTAATGGAATAATTTGGGTTCATGGGATATGCAGATACATTGGTTTCAAGGTGCGGGATCAAATATTAGTTTTCCTTAGATATGGCATTGGCGCCGGCATTCTGCCGGATAGTCCGGGGGCAGGCGCCGTCACATTGCCCGTAGAGGTTCAGGGAATGATGCGTGATCCTGAATTTCAAAAGGTCACCCATCATATCCTTAATTTGTTGAATACGGGGGTCGCAAAATTCCAGCACTTTACCACAATCCACGCAGATGAGGTGGTCGTGCTGCTTATATCCGTAGGATTTTTCGTACTGCGCGAGGTTTTTCCCGAACTGGTGTTTTTTCACCAGGTCGCAACTGACCAGTAACTCCAGGGTATTGTAAACCGTGGCCCGGCTCACCCGATAGTTCTGATTTTTCATATGGATGTATAGCGCTTCCGCGTCGAAGTGATCGGTTCGCTTATAGATTTCTTCCAGAATAGCGAAGCGTTCAGGAGTTTTGCGAAAACCGCTGTTTTCCAAATGGGAGGCGAAGATGTTCTTCACTTCCTTGATGATCTCCTCTTGTGTTCTTCCCGCAGCCATATCCTATGCTTGACCAGTAAAGATAATAATTTAACCACAACCCAAGTCAATATCTCTGTTCTTTAGTCTATTCTTGCAACAGTTGAAACGTTGCTGAGGTTTTGAAGAGCCCGAATGGCCATGTTGAGTTGGTCGGTATTACGCACAAGGAGGCTGATTTTGCCTTCAAAGTAACCTTCGTCTCCTTCGATGTTAAAGGAGCGGATGTTGAGCCCCAGCATAGTAGAGATCTTATGGGTCAGCCGTTCGATGACGCCGGGGCCATCATCAATGCCGGTGATCTTGAGATCGGCAACGAAGGTCGTATCGGTGGTGGTAAGCCATTCTGCCTTCATGACCCGGTAGCCGTAGTGCGCCATAAGGTTAGTCGCATTCGGACAGGTAGAACGGTGGATCTTCAGGCCAGCGTTAGCCGTAAGATAGGCAAAAATATCGTCTCCCTGAACGGGATTGCAGCAGGTTGCGAAGGTATAATTGAATTGCTCGGCCGGTTCCCCATTGATGAGCAGGCGTGGCTTACCCGTGAACTTGGGTTTTCGCTCCCGACGAGGTTTTTCCTCCACCGGTGCAGGAGCCTTGATGGCTTTTTCCTCCTCAACAAAGATCAGGCGGCGGTGGCCGTCCTTATCGAAATCGACCTTCGCGTTTTTGAAAATCTCGGGAATTGTCAGATTCCCCATGGCGACGGCGTAGTAGAGGTCGGCATGCGATAGGTACTCGTAATGGGCCACCAGCATTTCCACGCTCTGATCAAAATCGACCTTAAGGTTGCCCAGTTTGCGTTCCAGCGCTTCCCGGCCGATCTCTCCTTTACGGCGGCGCTCTTCTTTCATGGCCGAACGAATCTTGGACCGGGCCTTTCCGGTCGCCACCATCTTGAGCCAGTCTTCCGAAGGCTTCTGGTTTTTGCTCGTGGTGATATGAACCTGGTCACCATTGCGGAGCTTATACCCCATGGGCACCATCTTGTTGTTCGCCTTAATGGCGGTACAATGATAGCCCACATCGGTATGGATGTGGAATGCAAAATCAAGCGCAGTGGCGCCTTTCGGCAGAATAGTCATATCGCCTTTGGGCGTATATACAAAGACCTCTTCATTAAAAAGGTTGTTGGATTTGAAGTCTCCCAGGAATTCAACCGCATCGCTGTTGGGGTCTTCCAGGATTTCGCGCACACTGTCCAGCCATCGTTCGTAAACGTCGGGGTGGCGCGACAAGCCTTTGTATTTCCAGTGCGCGGCATAACCCCGCTCGGCAATCTCATCCATACGGGTGGAGCGAATCTGCACCTCCACATACCGGCCCTTGGGGCCAATCACCGTGGTGTGCAAGGATTCATAGCCGTTTGATTTGGGCGTAGTAACCCAGTCTTTCAGGCGTTCCGGAATAGGTGTGTGGACATCGGTGACAATAGAATACACCTGCCAGCACACCAACTTTTCTTTTTCGGGGGGAACATCCACGATTATACGCACGGCAAAGAGGTCATAAATCTCATCAAAGGGCACCCGCTTGGTTCGAATTTTGTTCCAGATGGAATAAATAGACTTGGGCCGGCCCAGGACCAAATAGGGGACGCCCATCTCATCCAGCTTGGCCCTTAGCGGAGCGATAAATTCCCGGATATAATCCTCACGCGACCGTTTGGTTTCAGAAAGTTTCTGGGCGATTTCCTGATAATTCTCAGGATCGGTGATCTTCATGCACAGGTCGAGGTACTCCGTCTTGATGTTATACAGGCCAAGGCGGTGCGCAAGCGGAGCATACACATAGCTGGTTTCAGCCGCTATTTTCAGTTGTTTGTGGCGAGGCATGGAACCCAGTGTCCGCATGTTGTGCAAGCGGTCGGCCATTTTGATGAGCACAACCCTTACATCTTCAACGAGCGTACTTAATACTTTGCGGAAATTCTCTGCCTGCGGGCTCTCGGCATTGTAGGCGCTATCCAGTTTGGTAAGGCCGTCCACGATCTTGGCAATTCGTTCCCCAAACTGAAGGCGGATATCCTCCAAAGACACTTCGGTATCTTCCACCACATCATGTAACAGCGCACTGATAATGGCCGTCGGGCCGAGTCCAATCTCATCCGCACATATCTTTGCTACCGCAATTGGATGCAGGATGTAAGGCTCTCCCGATTTGCGCCGCTGCTCACTATGGGCCTGTACCGCCATTTCGTAGGCCTTACGAATGTTGACGCGATCCTCCTCCGTCATCTCTGACTTGATGGACTTTAGAAGGTCCCGGTAGGCATTCTGGATTAGCCTTTTCTCTTCCTCATTTATTATTAATACCTCTGCCATAACATTCCTACTGTTTTACTTCAGTTTTGCCTTCCAATAATAGTTATACGGGATTCCCTGGATTAAGATGCAGGTATTCAGGTGTTTGGAGATGCGTTCTTTACAAATCTAATAAAAAAGGACACCCCTCGCTTCGGGCCCGGTTATTTTTTTTAACAGCTGCCTCCCGCCATTGCACAAGGGCCCAAGGAAGCATTTTTTTGCATGGGCTTCTGGCATTTTTAGTTAAAAAGATTATATCTTTGTCCCGCCTTAGAAAACACCTAGGGTAAAACGTTCTTATTCAAGCCCGATCTTACTGAAAATCAGCAAATAACGGCATTTATTGCCCTTTCTAGTTAGGCCAACGTTCAAAGAAGCGCCACTGGTTGGCATTTCAATAGCCCATGCAGCCTTTCCCGGCCATGGCTATCAACGATCAATAGCGGGTGTGGCGGAATTGGTAGACGCGCTAGACTTAGGATCTAGTGCCGCAAGGCGTGGGGGTTCGAGTCCCTCCATCCGCACGACGTTTCCTGGCAGGCTGGAGGGACGAGAAGTTTATCCCGGCGATGCAGCTGTTGGCAAAACCTTTGGTGAAGCTCTACAGCTGCACAGTCGGGAAGTCCCTCCATCCGCAGGGCACAATGGAATACATCGTAAATACGAACTGCGGCTATCTGGCCTTTATCTTACGATTCGCGCTGATCCCCAGCGTTCGGGGAGATAGCGTGAAATAGATCCAGATGAGTAGGTAACGGCTCAAAATGGGCTTTCGCTGCTACCTCCATGCAACCGAACCTGCCTGATTTTTGTATGGTATACAACACAATAGCTGAAGGAGTGGTTCCATCGGGCCCGCCCGCCGCTATCGGTTTCTGCTTCACAAGAATATCCATTATCAATCAAATAACCGCAAAGCGCTATGCCAAAAGTTGTCAGGGAAGATATTGACAATTTGAATTCCGTACTCACGGTCACGATCGAAAAAGACGACTATGCCTCCAGGTTCGATTCCGAACTGAGCAAATACCGCAAGCAAGCCCATATGAAAGGCTTCCGCAAAGGTAAAACGCCGGCGAGCGTTCTTAAAAAGATGTATGGACGGGGCGTCCTTGCCGATGTCATCAACGATCTGCTCCAAAAAGAACTCTACGATTACCTTTCCAAAGAGGATATCAAAATACTGGGCCAGCCCCTCCCCTCTGACAGCCAGGCGCCGATAGATTTCGACGTTCGGGAACTACAGGAGTACGTCTTTAAGTTCGACCTGGGCCTGGCGCCGGAGTTTGAAGTCCAGGGTATTGATAAATCCAGCACCTACCGCAAATTACAGGTGGAAATCACCGACGAGATGGTTGAAGAGGACCTCAAAGCCGCCCGCCAACGGCATGGGGAGCGCCTCCTTGTCGAAGAGGATATACAGGAAAATGATATTCTGAAGCTGTCAGCCCGGGAGCTGGAGAACGGACAGCCTAAAGAAGGCGGTGTTGAGAGCGAATTCAGCCTGTTGGTGCGTTCCATCGCCAATGAACCTGCCCGCAAGGAGTTGCTGTCTAAAAAGAAGGGCGATACCCTTTCGCTTGACCTCTTTGAATTGGAAAGCGATAAAGACGAAAAGTATATCCGCCGTTATTTCCTCAACCTCGACGAAGACGACCAGCGCGAAGTGGGACGGGAATACGAAGTGGCCATAAATGAGGTGAGCCGCATTGAACCAGCTGAGCTGAACCAGGAATTTTTCGATAAATATTTCGGGCCGGGCCAGGTTAGTAATGAAGAAGAAGCCCGGGCCAAGGTCCGGGAGTATATGGAGAAGCACTACGGAGCCCAGGCCGAAGGCCTGCTCTATCGCGATATCCAGGAAGGCCTCATGGAAAAGAACGCGCTGGAACTGCCGGAGGCTTTCCTCAAGCGCTGGATGAAAGCGGCCAACGAAAACGTATCCGATGAGATCATCGAACGCGAGTTTCCCGAATTTGTAAAAAATCTCCAGTGGTCGCTGATCCGCAGCAAGCTCGCCCGTCAGTTTGATATCAAGGTTGAAAAAGAAGAATTGCTGGAAAATTTCAAGGACAGGGTCCGCAACTATTTTGGCGGCGGCGGTATGGGCAATATGCCCGACATGGAGGGCCTCATCACCAACACGGCCCAGCGCCTGATGGAAGACGAGAAGCAACGCGAGCAGGCGTTTGAAGAAATACTGGCCGACAAACTTTACCATGCTATCGTTGAAGTGGTTTCCGTTGAACCTGACCAGCTGCCACTCGAGGCTTTTGAGGCCGAGGTAGCTAAAGCAAGAGAAGCGGTGCAGGCCAAGCAGGCAGCACTCTCCGGTGGCGAGGAAGAAGAATAAATCCAAACTGGAGCATAAAAAAATCAACCCCATTCAACCGCGACTTAGCGGATTTGTTAATTTATTGATTTAAGGCCGCAAATTCCTAAACACACTAAAGAATACATTACATGTTTCACAAAAATGAATTCATGAAGTATGCTACCGGACACCTCGGTATGAGTAGCATGCATCTCGAAAAATACATCGATCAAGCCACTCCTTCTTTCGCACCTAATGTGCAGGGATTCACCACCGCCATCATCGATGAGCGCATCAAGAACGTCTTCCCTATGGACGTTTTCTCCCGCCTGATGATGGACCGCATCATTTTCATGGGAGTACCCGTGAATGATTACGTGGCCAATGTCATCCAGGCACAATTACTTTTCCTGGAATCGGATGACCCAAAGCGCGATGTGCAAATGTTCATCAATAGCCCGGGTGGCTCCGTGATCGCCGGCCTGGGGATTTATGACACCATGCAGTATGTGGCCCCGGATGTCAATACCATCTGCACCGGTATGGCGGCTTCCATGGGCGCCGTTCTGCTGACAGCCGGCACCAAAGGCAAGCGCACCTGCCTGTACCACAGCCGGGTGATGATCCACCAACCGCTGGGCGGGATGCAAGGCCAGGTGTCCGATATGGAGATATCCTACAAACTCATCAAGGACATGCAAAAGCAGTTGTATGATATTCTTGCCGTACATACTGGCCAAGCCTATGAAAAAATTGAAGAAGACTGCGACCGCGACAATTGGATGACCGCCGCCCAGGCTAAAGAATACGGCCTGATCGACGAAGTACTCGACCGGAACAATCCGAAGAAAAAAGCTGAATAAAATCCCGGAGCGCCGGTTGTTACCCAAACCAGGTACAACCGGCGCTTCCCCACTAGAAAATACCCATGATGCGACGTAGTAAGCAAAGCTATCGCTGTTCTTTTTGCGGCAGAGACAAATCAGAAGCCCTCATCCTGATCGCAGGCATTGACGGCCACATCTGTGAAGTGTGCGTGGAACAGGCAGGAGAGATCATCGAAGAGGAGCTCTACGGCGGTAAACGCAAAGAAAAAGGCAAACAGGATTTCCTGATCCCAGAAAAGATCACCCCACGGGAGATCAAAAACCATCTCGATCAGTATGTCATCGGTCAGGATGAAGCAAAAAAGTTCCTTTCTGTTGCTGTTTACAACCACTACAAACGACTGCGCCAATCCCGGCATGACGATGTAGAGATAGAAAAGTCAAATATCGTCTTCGTCGGCCAAACTGGTACCGGAAAAACCCTGCTGGCCAAAACCATCGCCAAGTTCCTCAATGTCCCCTTTTCCATTGTTGACGCCACTGTCTTTACCGAGGCCGGGTATGTAGGTGAGGATGTGGAGAGCATCCTGAGCCGGCTGCTTCAGGTCTGTGATTATGACGTGGCTTCCGCCGAACGAGGCATTGTTTATATCGATGAGATCGACAAGATCTCTCGCAAAAGTGATAACCCCTCTATCACCCGCGACGTTTCCGGAGAGGGTGTTCAGCAGGCTATGCTGAAAATGCTGGAAGGCACTGACGTTAACGTTCCGCCTCAGGGAGGGCGTAAGCACCCCGAACAAAAGTTGGTCAAAATCAATACCAGTAATATCCTGTTCATCTGTGGAGGAGCCTTCGACGGCATCGAGAAGATCATCGCCCGCCGCATCAATACTCAGGTCATTGGCTTTAAAAATGACGAACACAATCAGATTGACCGGGATAACCTGTTGCAATACATCAACCATCAGGACCTGAAGAGCTTCGGCCTCATCCCCGAGTTGATTGGCCGCCTGCCGGTGCTGGCTTATCTGGAACCACTGGATCTCGATGCGCTCCGGCGTATCCTCATCGAGCCGCGCAATGCCCTGATCAAACAGTATAAGAAACTCTTCGACCTGGAAGGTATCAAGCTTGAGGTATCTCAGGATGCTATTGAATTTATCGCTGAAAAAGCCCTGGAATTCAAACTTGGCGCCCGCGGCCTGCGCTCCATCTGCGAAGCGATCATGACTGACGCTATGTTTGACCTGCCCTCTAATCAGGACATCAAATCCTTCCACCTCGACCGGGCTTACGCCGAAGAGAAACTTAGCCGGTCCAAAATCAGTAAACAACTCAAGGCTGCCTGAACTTAAGCAGCCTAAGCCAACAAAAAAACCGCCTCCAGGCATCAGCCTGTGAGGCGGTTTTTTTGTTGGCTTCAACCCCGGCGCCGAACAATCCAATAGTTCCGCATAGATAGGCCTAGTCAGAAAATAAAATTGCGAAAATGATAATTTTTAAAATAAAAATAAAAAAATTACACTAACTTTGATTTAATATTAAGTGTTCTAACAACGAAAATCAACCAACTAAAATCGCCTAATTATGAATGCAATTCTGAACGCAGGAAAGTACCTGTTCGCCATTCCTTTTGCCATTTTTGGCCTTTTCCACTTCATGGGAGCCGAAGATATGAAAGGGCTTGCCTTTGGCAGTTCTATCCTGGTGTACCTGACGGGCGCCGCGCTCATAGCAGCAACGGTGAGCATGCTCATCGGGAAGCTGGACAAACTGGCTACCGTGCTACTGTCCGTTTTTCTCTTGCTAATGGTCTTTTTGGTATGGCTGAAAGGGGCCAGCGGTGGTGACCAAACCGCAACCAGTATGTTATTGAAAGACCTGATGCTGGCAGGTGCGGCAATGATGTATGCCAAGTATGTGGCCAAAGACAACGCCGTCATAGGCTAACACCTATTCTGATTTGAATTCAGTGTAAAAAAGGCGCTTGAGGAATCCTCCTCAGGCGCTTTTTTGTATTATTGTCGGATTCATTTCTCAGGGAAATCCCGAGGGAGCTGAATGCGACAAGATCAGGACTATGCGATACTTTGCAGAATTAGCTTATAATGGCGCCCAATACCACGGCTGGCAAAATCAGCCGGATAAGATCAGCGTGCAGGAAAAGCTGGAGGGCGCTTTTTCTACTATTCTTGGCGCTCCAATTGAAGTGGTGGGTTGCGGCCGGACCGACACCGGCGTGCACGCCCGGCAGTATTTCCTGCACTTCGATTTTGACGGAAAATTTCCCCGCGAGTTTCTCCGCCGCATCAACAAGTTTCTGCCCCGGGACATCGCCATCTTCCGCATCTTTGAAGTAGCCCCTGAGGCCCATGCCCGCTTCGACGCCACCCATCGCGCCTACGAATACCACATTGATTTCATCAAAAACCCCTTCGGCATTGGAACGAGCTACTTCTATCCCTACGCGGCCTTACCAGATATAAATAAAATGCAGGAAGCCGCCGGCCTTTTGCTCGGTTATGAGGCGTTCTTCCCATTCTGTAAAACCAATACGGACGCCAAAACCATGCGTTGTGCGCTAAAACGCTCTGAATGGGAAGGCAGCCCGGAAGCCGGTAAAATGATCTTCCATATTGCCTCCGACCGCTTCCTTCGCGGCATGGTCCGCCTTATTGTGGGCATGTGCCTCCATGTCGGCATGGGCAAAACCAGCCTGGGAGAAGTCCGGGAAGCCATGGAGCAACAAAAATGGCTCAAGAAAAGCTGGAGCGCGCCGCCCGATGGGCTCTACCTGATGGATATTCGGTATCCTTTTTTAGGTCGGTAGGTCATTAGGTCGAAAGGTCGAGAGGTCGAAAGGTCGAAAGGTCGAGAGGTCGAGAGGTCTGTTGACCTAGGCCCAAAGACCTACAGCCCTTCAGCCCCAATGACCTTCAGCCCCAATGACCTTCAGCCCCAATGACCTTCAGACCTTCAGACCTAATGACCTTCAGACCTAATGACCTCTAGACCTTCAGACCTAATGACCTAATGACCTAATGACCTTCAGACCTAATGACCTAATGACCTACTCCCCCCCTTCCAGATCGAAATCCAGGTATTGTTCTTCGCCAGGGGCATTATTCCCATCCACATCCTGCCAATCGGCCGGTTCTTCGATCAGCTGAATGGGGCCGAATTCGGCTTCAAGGGCGCGCTGGATTTCGCGTTTGCGAAACTCACTCAGCTCGAAGTCGGATTTGACCCGGCGTTTCGCGGATTGGATCTTGTAGTCGTCCAGTGTTCCGATGATGCGATAATACAGGTTGAACCAGCCGTTGCGGCGGGTGGCCTTTGGCTGCAGGCCTGGGTCATGTCGTTTGAAGCGGTCGGCGAGCACCTGGCCGGCATTGACTTTGATGTTGTAGTTGATTTCGTTATCAAAAGAATGCTCCCCACTGATAGTCAGGTTGAGGGCATTGCTGCGGATAAAGGTGGCGGGCAGGTAGAGGCGCCGGTTGCGGACTTCCAGGAAGTTCTGCATATCTACAAACTTGATGTGCTGCAGGTCCTTAATATTCACAAAGGAAGAGAAGCTTTCCAGCATCTTAAGGCCCAGAATTTCACCCTGGCTGATCCCGATCCCAGCCAGTACGCGTAGTTTATCCATCAGGAAATTCCCCTCTTCATCCCAGTAGGCGAAAATAACGATACGGGCGTCGAGGTCTCCTTTGATGTTCTTATCCGTGAGCACATCCTGGCCAAAGTTTTCAGACTGCCGGAAGAATTCAGTGGTATTGATGTGCTGAGCAACCAACTTGGCTTTTAGCTCCGGGCGGCCCTCAAAGGCCGTAACGCCATCCAGGTCGAAAGTGCCGCCCATCGCCTCCACTTTACCTTTTATTGTCATGATATTGTTGCCGAATTCCAGCTTACCGGTAAAGTTGCGGCCTTCGATGAGATTGTAGTTAAAATTGTCAAAGTCCGCATTAAAAGAGCCTTTGAGAAAGCTGGAAATCCGTTCGCGCTTTTCAATCTGAACAGTCCGCAGAGAATCCATAACTGGTTCAGGTTCCTTTTCTTCTTCCGGCGTCAGGGCGGAAAATTTCATCAGGCGATCGATGTCGAGTTGCTTGGCCGTCAAACTAGCCTCAAACTCCAGCTCTACACGCTGACTGTTCAGCGAGTCGGCAAATAAAACCGGAATGACATTAAAGGCTGCTCCCTGAAAGGTAATATCACTGCCGGCGCCTTCCAACCTAAGATTCTCCACCGACATGCGGTTGCCGTCCAGGCGCAGTTCTCCGCGGTCGATGACCAGCTTTTCTTCTCCCACCGACAAGCCCACATCATCAAATTCCAGGGCGCCGCCGGCCTGTACCCGAGCGATACGGCTGGGGCTAAGCATATCTTCGTAGGCGCCTTTGAGGTGCAATTCTTTGATCTCCACTTCGCCCTCTCCTCCCGTGATTTTGGGATTCCCTAGCATTCCATAGGCAGATGCCATCGGCACGACGCCGTCGAGGTAAAAATCGATCCGGGGATCATCAAAATTGGCTACTTCCAGCCGCATTTCCACCAATTCCCGGTTGAAATAGGCCTTAAAGTTCTCCAGGGTGAAGGTAGAGGAGCTGTTATCCCGGAATTTACCGTTGGAAAACACGGCGTTAAAACTGACATCCTTCAAAGGGTCAGTGAGTTTAGGGTTGGACAGTTTACCGTCCTGAAGGCCGAATTCTACGCGTATTTCGGGGCTTTGCTTTTGGTTGTACTGGCCTTTTATGAAAGCATTGAAACCAAATTTGCCCGTGCTGGTAAAGCCCTCCAGGTTTTTCATAAATTCGGCAGGCAACAAGCTAAACACCCCTTCCAGTTTGGCCTCTTCGCTGCTGGCGGCGAGGTCGAAATAGGTGCCGGTTTCCCAACGCTCAATGCTGCCGTCTACCTTGTAGGCGCTATCTTCCACCTTGAGGAGCACCTTTTCCAGTTTGTAACTCCCCTCCTTTAGGTTGACCGCCACCACCGCATCATAGCTAATGGCCTTATCGGGAAGATAACGAAGGCTATCGAGGTCGACAAAACGGGAGTTAAGTTCAGCCTGGCTTTTCAGGGAGAACTGCTCGCTGGAGAATTCTCCGGAGAAGGTGGCGTCCTGTACCAGGATAGAGGCTTCCTGCCGAATACTCTTATCGGAATAAGACAATTCAATATTGCGCAAGCGGGCCTGCTCCAGGGATACAATCGTGGAAGATTCCTCCTCAGGCTCTTCGGCGGATTCCCGGAAGATGTCATAATTGGGCTGGCCATCGGGGCTGATCTCAATATTCAGGATCCCATCACTAATAACTACGGAATGGACTTTGATTTTCGAGCCGAACAAGCTGAGCAGGCCGAAACGGAGGGATACTTCGCGGGCCTCCAGTAATGCGCCGCCCCTGCTATCCATCAGGGTGACATCCTGCAGGTTAGCCGCCACATTGGGGAAGGTGCGGATAACAGACAGTCCGAATCCTTGTATCACCAATTCGGAGGTGAGTTGCTTGTTGATCTCTTTGGTGATCCGCTGCCCAACCTGGCCCTCAAAAAAGCTGGTTATCAGGGCGGTAGTACCAATCAATAAGGCGAAAAAGGCCAGAAGTATAATGGCGAGGCGCTTGAAAAATTTTTTCATGGGGCTCATGGTTTGTCGGATGGCTTAGTAACACTCAAAAAACAAGTTCGACGCCCGCCTGCTGTGCCAGCATGGCCGGCAGGATTTTGCGAAGTGGTGCAGGCTGGAAGCTTTAGAAAAGCCGGAAGACAAGCCACATCGCAAAATCTCCAACGGAGGACTTGTTTTTTGAACACTACGAAGGTACGAGAATTCATACGTTATCCCATCCTGTCCTGCCTTTGAACGCCAGGGGAATCACAAATATTTTTTTCCTTTTTTTACCGAAAAGCTTGCACTGCTTCTATACAGCGCATATATTTGCAGTCGCTATTAAAAAAAGCTAATAACGCTTAGCTAAATAATAGCCTGCCTTTGCTAAAGCTACGGCAGATAGAGCAGCTTACAGAATCCTGCTCTGAGCCACATTTATATTATTTCCAGGCGCATAGCTCAGTTGGTTTAGAGCATCCCGACTTCCAGTCGGGAGGGTCGTAGGTTCGAATCCTGCTCTGAGCCACATTTAGTTAAGATTATTTCCGGGCGCATAGCTCAGTTGGTTTAGAGCATCCCGACTTCCAGTCGGGAGGGTCGTAGGTTCGAATCCTGCTCTGAGCCACATTTAGTTAAGATTATTTCCGGGCGCATAGCTCAGTTGGTTTAGAGCATCCCGACTTCCAGTCGGGAGGGTCGTAGGTTCGAATCCTGCTCTGAGCCACATTTAGTTAAGATTATTTCCGGGCGCATAGCTCAGTTGGTTTAGAGCACCTGCCTTACAAGCAGGGGGTCGTAGGTTCGAATCCTTCTGCGCCCACATTTAAGTTAAGATTATTTTTCCCCTCAAACCATGTACTTCTGCTATATCCTTTTTTCCAACGACTTAGACAAATATTACGTCGGCCATTGCCAGGCTCCTATTGAGCAACGCCTGCAAAAGCACCTTACCAACCATAAGGGTTTTACGGGGAAAGCCAAAGACTGGATAGTGGTACATTTGGAGGCTTTCGATACTAAAGGTGATGCCTTTGCCCGGGAGCGTTACATTAAAGCCCAGAAAAGCCGCGCTTATATCGAATCCCTGTTGTCTTAAGCTGCGAGCATAGCTCAGCTGGTTTAGAGCATCCCGACTTCCAGTCGGGAGGGTCGTAGGTTCGAATCCTTCTGCGCCCACGAACATTTAAGGGGAATTGGCTTTGCCATTCCCCTTTTTCATTTCCCCTCAAACCATGTACTTCTGCTATATCCTTTTTTCCAACGACTTAGACAAATATTACGTCGGCCATTGCCAGGCTCCTATTGAGCAACGCCTGCAAAAGCACCTTACCAACCATAAGGGTTTTACGGGGAAAGCCAAAGACTGGATAGTGGTACATTTGGAGGCTTTCGATACTAAAGGTGATGCCTTTGCCCGGGAGCGTTACATTAAAGCCCAGAAAAGCCGCGCTTATATCGAATCCCTGTTGTCTTAAGCTGCGAGCATAGCTCAGCTGGTTTAGAGCATCCCGACTTCCAGTCGGGAGGGTCGTAGGTTCGAATCCTTCTGCGCCCACGAACATTTAAGGGGAATTGGCTTTGCCATTCCCCTTTTTCATTTCCCCTCAAACCATGTACTTCTGCTATATCCTTTTTTCCAACGACTTAGACAAATATTACGTCGGCCATTGCCAGGCTCCTATTGAGCAACGCCTGCAAAAGCACCTTACCAACCATAAGGGTTTTACAGGGGGAAACCAACCATAAAGGGATTTTTGCCTGGGAGAGGTTACATTAAAGCCCTAAATAGATCCCTGTTGTCTGCGATCAGTTGGTTTACATTCCAGTCGGGAGGGTCGTAGAGTTCGAATCCTTCTGCGCCCACGAGCTAAGGGTATTGCTTTGGGGTATTCCTCAAACCAGGTGCTATATCCTTTTTCCAGCGGCTTAGACGCCTCTATTGCAGGCTATTCCAACGACTTAGACAAATATTACGTCGGCCATTGCCAGGCTCCTATTGAGCAACGCCTGCAAAAGCACCTTACCAACCATAAGGGTTTTACGGGGAAAGCCAAAGACTGGATAGTGGTACATTGTGAAGCTGTATTGCGGGGTATTCCCAAAGGTGAATGGCCGCGCCTCGCGCCACGAGCTGCCCGCTGCCTACGGTGTGGGAAATGGCATAAGTATTGCCATCCCATATCACGTACTGGCTTTGGCCGCTGGCCGGTTTTCGGCGATGGCCGGGCAGCAGCCACAGGTTTTCGATGGCCGCACGCCCGCCGTCGTCGAGGGGGCGCGCCCGCACGGAACATACGCCTCCACTATCGGCCGCATCGCTTCCGATGTCTTTTGCTTCTTCTTTTCTCGGTTTGATGCAGCCTAAAGGCCTGTAGGCTCTTTTGCTATTGCAAGATGAGGTTCACCGGATGCTTACATTGCTTCCAAAAGTAAGGTAAGAAGTTTATCGATGCTTTTATTGCTAAAAAGAAAATCCAGCAGTTAGCTGGGTAGTAGGCTGCTATTTATTTTATATATCCCATCAATGAAATAGATATTCTCGACAAAGGCGGATTCTCCTTTCTTCGCAAATACACATAAAAATATTCCATTACTTGTATTCACTTCGGCTCCATATACGGAATAACCATAGTCTTCGGATAATCCTTGAATAGAGCATGCCAAAGTCTTGGAATAAGGATTATCTCTCAAGCTAAGATTAAATTCCTTCGATATTCTTCTTATGTCCGAACTATTAAAATATATTCCCTCGGTGAGTTTATAAACTCTTGTTCTATTCGAAAAAGTAAATTCAAATTTTGCAATACATTGACCATCCTTTACCTCAATGTAATATTGACCTCTACCAATAAAATGAACCTCTTTTTTTACAGTAGAAGTTACTTCGTGAAAATTTCCAATAAAAGAGTTATAGGAGCTATTCATATTTCTTTAAATCTTGAATAATTTATTGAGGAATCCAATTAGTGCCATCGTAGAACATTTTTTCTAAAACTTCATAGTTAACTCCCTCAACAAGATTTCCAAAATTGACACTTGATTTAATTTGGGTTCCACCACCATTTGTACCAAACCAAGGAATAGTCTCTCCATAATCAAAATTCATATTCCCGGGTGAATCTATAAGCTTAAACTT
>JACJYG010000006.1 GCA_020636215.1 Lewinellaceae bacterium | reverse complement strand
CAATGCCAGGTTGGAGTCATCCTTAACCATGTATACGACACCTGCTTCGGCGGCTGCCAGACGTTTCCGGCAGCGCGTTCAAATATAGCGGTTATGGGGCGGTATTCGAAGCGGAGGAGGAGGATTCTGAATTTATAGTGGTGCGCTTTTCGCGGCCTTTAACAGAAAATCAAGGCTCAGGCTTTCTATTCCTGATTTATCGAGGGAATCAATACAAAACTGAATCCTGCAAACTCTTCTTCAGCTTTCTCTAGAATATTAATTAAAGATGAATAATAACTGTCTCCTAAACCAGATTTAAGCGCATTGCAATTCTTAATAATGATGGTTAAAGGCAGTGACACCCATGCAGTCAGCATGTCCCAGAGAGCATCTAAGTTTGCTCCGTAATATTCAGGAAAGTTTAATTTCTTCTTCAAGCATTCATGAAAAAGATCTATCGAGTTTATCTTTTTTCCATCAATTACTACAAGCATACCATTAATCTACTATTGTAAATGTTTGATAATGATCCACTGTTTTGTAAAACAGGCCATCATTTGAATACAACAATCTTTCTGCCCCCCGAAAACCACCCTTATAGTTGATATCAGCTTCTCGCCATACTCTTCCCGGTTTAGTTGGTAATTTACCCTCTGAGTTATGAAATATATCTCCGCCAATCCATTTTCCGGGGGCAATATCTTGTAAATTACCTTGGTTTGGTACCCAGCCCAAGTCAAAGGCTTGCTGCTTCGTAATATAGTGATCGGGCAACTTACCTTCTCTTATTATAAAATCTTTAACCAGTTGGAAACAACTATTATGCACCACCCCCCCCTGGCGCCCCACCAAAAAGTTATGCAGCCCCTTTACTTCCAGGTTATACACCGTATGCGTTCCGAGCAGCCGCTGCCGGGAAGCCAGGGCGGTATTGCCGCGCAGGGTGAGCACTTGTTCGCCCACCTCCAGTTCTCCTGCCAGGCGCCAGCCTGCAGCCGTAGTGGAGTAGATGGGGTGGCTGAAAGTGACGCCCAGGGTGTCGCCGCTGTCAAAGGCCAGCTTCCAAACGTCATTGGATTGGTGGGTGAAGATAGCGGTTATGGGGCGGTATTCGTAGCTTGGGGAAGGGTTTTCCGGAGTTGGTTTTTTCTGAGGAAGGATATGTTAATGTATTCCTATTCTTCGGGATAACCAACATCCGTTCTCTCTTCCATCACTGTTCTAACCAATGCATCCGCCTTTCGGGTAGTTTCTGGCTGTCGGTATTTCGGACATAGTTTTAGCACCCATTCGCAGGCAGTATCCAGTGAAATTTTATGGCCAACAGAAACAAACATCGGTTTAATGTTGTCTTGAGTGCGCAATACTCGGCCAATTTCGTTTTCACCGAGCATCAACGATGAGTAAGCGCCTCTCTCAGAGCCAACTTCTTCATAGCCGCCAATCAGTCGGCTTTTAGCACAACCAATCGTTGGTACATCTAATTCTATTCCCAAATGGCTGGCCATCCCCACACCTTTTGGGTGAGCTACCCCGTGGCCATCACATACAATTAAATCAGGCTTTACTTTCAGTTTTTTGTATGCCTCTACTAATGGCGGCACTTCCCGGAATGAGAACAGCCCGGGCACATAGGGGAAGGTAATGTCCATTTCATGGTATGCCTGGTCAACTACTTCTAGAGTTCCTACATCTAAAACTACCATCGCCCCCACCATACGTTGCTCCAGCTCGTTGTAGGCTACATCTGCGCCGGCGATGAAATGAATAGATGGCTTTTCGTCTGTGATAATCACCTGGCTTTTTAGCCTCTCCTGCTCTCTATAGTATTCAACAAAGTTTGAAGATTCACAACTGTCAACGTAAAAGTCTCTTAATCGATTTTTCAGCATTGCTATTTGTTCATCTGGTTTCCTGAATGTCCTGGCTGAACGAGGCCTATTAACAGATGTTATCCCCTCGACAACCCCACCCTCGACGAAAACCGCAAACATCTCGCCAAAAGGAAAATATTCTATTTGATAGCCATGTTTGACATCTTCGTAGCAGGTAACGCTCTTCAATTTCAACTGGTCATTGTACTGTCTGGACATTCCCCACATAAGCCCCTCGCATACATGAAAAATGCTTTTTAAAATACCTTCATCTTTTATCACACGAACTCCACTGAACAGCTTATCTCCACGATAAAATCGCCCCTCGTCACTTCTGAATACAATCTCACAAATGTTATCTTTGTTATCTTGTTGATTATTCATTTCCCACCATTTTTACACCATGAGTTCCATGCCAGCAGCACACACATCGTGGGGGGTTAGTATTTTGAAGGCCTGAAGGCCCATTTTTTGCCTTGACAAAGATAGATTATCCGGGTAGGCCCGGCGTAGTTCAGGGCATACTTAAGGGAGAATAACTTGTTGGAGTGCATCCCTAACTTCCATTAGAGCAAACCCAAGAAGGTTTTTTCCATTCCAGTTTTTCGGATTGTTAATACCTTTATCTCCTTTTTTCATGCCAATACCCCAAATGTTATCATAGGGACTTGCCTCTACTAGTATCTTTTTTTCTGTACTAATTAGGTATTCACTTAATTCCGGGTTTTGACTAAATTTTAAAAAATTTCCTTCTACTACTATGGAATAACTTTTTAGGCTCCAAACGTCTTCATTGAAATTTGATACCATTCTTCCCAACCTCTTTGCCTCTTTAGGGTCACTTGTGCTTAATATTAATTCAAGCATTTTCTTATCTAAAAAAGCCCTTGCTTTTTCAGCCATCATCCATTGCTCAGCAGAACTATATATGACTCCATCTTTCTCGAAATTACATGGCCACCATTGACTCAAACAGCTTTTGGTAATTATTCCATTCTTATTCCCTTGATGACCCCAAAAAAATAAAAACTCTTCATCTGCCCGGAATGATTCAACAGTATATTTAGGCTTAGAATATTTACTTTGTCGATTACTTTTATTCCATTGATCGAAAAAAGCCTTCTGCTCTTTCACTGTTGATTCCTGATATAGATCTCTTTCCAACTCAAAGATATGAACTAAATCGCTCGATGTAGGGTGCAAACCTTCCCTCAATCGATATGCGATCTCCCCATTTCCCATATCCAACGCCATACCTGAAGGATAAACATTTAGACTTGAACCATTACAAATGAGACGTATGTCTTTGCTTTCAAGTATTATTCTTAATTTAGATAAAGCATCAAAATAATTATCCCCACGTACTGACTCAAAAACACCTGCACCATGAAATTTTAAGGCCACTTCGCCTCTACCTATGTCACTATACTCTAGAGTGCCATTTTGTTCTTGGCCCCCTACATATCTATATGGAACATTCTTAGTCATGCTAATTCTTTAAGGAACATAGTTTGGATTGGGAATAAAATCTGAATCAGAGTACTGGCCTTTAGGATAAGCCCCGATGATATCTGCTTTATCAATACCCCCAGCCATAGAGACCTCAAGCTGTTCGGGAAACCAATTATCTGCCTCATCTCCCAAAGTCTCGTTCACATCTACTCCTCTACCATTCCTACTTCTCACTTTAAAAACAAAACCATTATTTCCAGCAAAGCCATCAGCAATGGAAATATCTTTTGAAGTTGACACAAAGTTCCCCTTATTCGCATTTCCACCGTCTAGATGTTTAATCAAATTATCGTGTGCCCCTTGAGAGGGAATCCCATCATTAAAGGCTTGATTAGGAGTTACACTTGCATTATCTCCTCTGTAAACAACTCCGTCATAATTCTTTCTTTCTAAAAGGCCTCGCAAATAAGCTGTAACCCGATTCTTACCCTTTTCAATTGCGAATTGGTCAGTAACTTCAATCAGCTTATCAGGGTTGACTGTCAAATAACCATCTAGCTTTTGAAGCCACGTTGTATTGGTTCTGGTTTCTTGATCTGGTAAGAACACCTCCCACGCCCTAACCCTCCCCTCATCCGTCATCAAATACCTTGCCAACTCGTCGTCCGCCTCCATGTCGCCCAGAAGTTCATCCACTTGGCCTTCATTTAGCCCATGGCTAAGGGCGTCTTCTTTCCACCTGCCCCGGCGGCAAAGGTTTGTAATGCCAGGTTGGAGTCATCCTTAACCATGTATACGACACCTGCTTCGGCCTCTGCCGGGCTGAACACCAGCTGCCAGACGTTTCCGGCAGCGCGTTCAAATATAGCGGTTATGGGGCGGTATTCGAAATGAGGAAGGGGGATTCTGAATTTATAGTGGTACACTTTTCGTGACTTTTTGTGGTACGTTTTTCGTGACCGTTGACAGTTCGATAAACAACTTGGTGGACAGTATCTGCTCGATGGCCACCAGGCAGCAGGGCCCAATTTGGTGGGCTTTGTCCAGGAAGTACTCTGCTGTCCAGCCGCGTTGCTCCAGGTAGTGCCGGTGGGCGGGCGGCATGTGGCCTGGCAGGGTGGTGTAACTGTAACGTAGGCGGCTGCGTTGGTGCAAGGCAATTCGCTTGTTCTGGTAGTACACTTCCACTTCACGGGAGGTGTAAACCACCTGTACCTTCTTGTCGATATATTCGTAAGGGACGCTGTAGTAATGCCAGTCCTGCCCGATGACGATGTGGTAATTGCGCTGCACCTTGGCTTTGACGCAGTACTTCACTTCAAAGGCCGTAGCCGGCAGAGCGGACAACAAGGGCCGTTCGTGACCCTGGAAAAGCGCCAGGCGGTTGCCTCCGGCTTTACGCTGAAAAGGCTTCTGGTGGTGTTTGGCCAACTGCTGGCGGATGGCATTGTTAAGCCCCGCTAGAGAAGTGGCCTGCTCATTGCGTAAAGGGGCGTAAATACGCTCGTAAGCCAACTGCACCTCCCGTTCTACACTGGGCTTGTCGCGCGGTTTGGCTACACGCGCGGCCATGAAGGTACAGCCATAATGCAGGCTGAGCTGTTCAAGCAGTTCGGTAAAAGCAGGCTCGTAACGGTTGGCGCGCTTCACCCCGCTTTTCAGGTTGTCGATTAGCCCGCAGGCTGGTACGCCACCCAAATAAGCAAAAGCATTGGCGATAGCGCGGATAAAATCCTCCTGGCGCTGGCTGGGCAAGGCTTCCACATAGCTGTAGCCACTGAATGGCAGCACGGCTATAAACACCGGGCAACTGGCCACCTCGCCGGTTTTAGGCTCCACATAGGAAAGCATTTTGCCGGCAAAGTCGATCATGAGCCTTTCGCCGGCTTTGTGTTCAAAATGCATCACTGCATCCTGGCGGCGGCAGTAGGCTCTGAGCCGCTCACAAAATTGGGCGTAGCCATAGCCGCCTGGACGGGCCTGGCGGTATTCCTGCCATAGCAATTGCCGCGTGACGCCGGTTTTGCCCAACTCGATGAGCCAGCCGGGCAGGCGCTGTTCAAAATCAGCCAGCCGCCCGTCCACCGCTTTTTCAGCTATTGGCTCGTAAGCAATCCTACTGAGCGCTTCGTCGCTCAGTAACAGCAATGCCTGGGTATCCGCTTCATGCGCCAGGCACCGCCGAAGGTAGGTACGCACCGTATTGCGGTCCAGCCCCACTGTACGGGCTATCGCCCGGATTTTTTGGCCCCGGCTATGAGCTTGTAGGATCATCCGGATCTGTTGCATGCGTGTAAGGGTATTGGCCATCTGTTCTCGCTTTCCAGCAAGCTACGCATGGCCGGTGAAAAAATGTTTTTCACCTCTTCACGCAGGCTCCCAGGGGTGGGTGAATTTAGTCCGGAACTGGTGGGTGAATTTCATCCGGAATTGGTGGGTGAATTTGGTCCAGAATATACACCTTGCCAACCACAAGGGTTTTACGGGGAAAGCTAAGGATTGGATGGTTGTCCATCTGGAGGCTTTTGGTACTAAGAGAGATGCCTTTGCCCGGGAGCGATTCATTAAAGCCCAGAAGAAGCACCACTCAAGGCAAATCCCGATTACTCCGGGCCTGAATTTTGAAGGAGTAGCCCATTGAACAAACAAAACGGGGGCGGCCTTCGGTAAGGCTGGCCAAAGAAAAGGTACCCCCTAAAGCAGGAATCCTCTTGAAAGGATAAACAGACAAGCCCGCATTAAGGGTGTATCCATTCCATTCAACAATAGCGTTGCCGCCGCGAAAAACCTGCAGGGCTACACTACCGAATGGATTCAGCTGGCCGCTGGTTTCCAGGTCAAAATCTTTAGTCTGCCGGTAAATGCCATTACCCATGCCTGCTGTAATAAATAAAAGGCTGAAGGGCTTGTCGTAATTCCTTGTAATAGGAATGATACCGTTTCCGACAAAGAAAAAGGAGCGGTTGTTGCGGGGGACCGGAGTTGAAGGTGGAATCCAGTTCGTTATACTCCTGACTCCTGCCCCTACAAAAATGTAATCATTGATAGCCCGGTTGACCTGAATATCGAGCGTTCCCGAACCCAAATTGTTATCTTCTCCGACTTTATTGGAAAGGCCAAAAACATTAACGGCCGCTACGACGCCGACGGCCTTTTTGAGGTCTCCCAACCCAACTGACATCCCAAAATTACCATCTGGCACGAAGCCTTGGTCGGTGTTGCGGGTGCGGCTCTGAAAGGCGACCCCTCCGGCAATGACACCAAAGTCACCACCGTGTGGGGCGGGGATGTCTATCGTCACATTAGCTACCTGGGCGTAGAGATGATTCCCCTGATGCGCCAACATGCTGATGGCAAATGCTACTATCACGGTGTGATAGCGCCATTGAGAAAAAGCGTTCATAGCCTTTTGTTTATTATCCCAAAAATCACTGGTCAATTGCCGTGATGCTGCTGGGGGGGTGGCGGGGGTGGCGGAATGGAGGGGGGAATCGGCCGGCCGTTATTCAGTGCTTCCTGAAGTTTGTTATATGCGGTCAAATATTTGCTATAAGACTTGGCGTAATCCATCAGGCCCTGCCTAATTCCTTTCTCCTGTTCGTAAGGAAGACCGAATTCTTTGCAAAACCCGTTTACCCACGAATCAATTCTCTGCATCAACTCTTCTTTGTTTTCGGCTACGCTTACAAAAACCGGAACCACGTGTATCATTCTTTCCACCTGCCGCTGCTGGTATTTCGTATTTCCGCTGTTCGGGCCTTTCGTACTTTGGCCTTCTGAACTGAAAACACTTTCTATGGCGGCAACATAATTGCTGCCGGCAGTACTCAGCTGTTCCTGGGCCTCCATGAAATCTTCGACCAACCCTCGATGGGATTTCATGATGCTTTCATAATCGAAGGAGGAAGGTGGCTGGCCAAAAACCGGCCCGAACAAAGAGACAAAGCACAGAAAGGCAAGACTGTGTTTCATTTGGAGTGTTGTTATAGTGTTAAAACAATAACACTAAATTAGCTGCTTTTCAGGGAATTATCAAGTTACATCAATCATTTTTATATAGTAATATGAGGAAGTATGTTTTCCCCAAAAAAAAGGAGCATTGAAACAAGTTATTTCAGAGCTTCTTTTATGCTAAAAGAAAAATTACGGGACACTCCAAAACCCAAAAGCTCAACCCGGTTCATAAGTCCTTGATTTGCAATAGGGGCAAGCGCCAAACATGCGCTTACCATATCCTCGTCCGCATAAAGTCTTCGCTCAACTCCCGGAAGACTTCCCGTTTGATGGTATTGAGTTGCTGCCGAGCCTCCTGAAGGCCCTCATCGAAAAGTTCTATCTGACTCCTGCCTGTATCCGCTTTGGTATTGTTGGCCGTTTGCCCTTCAAGCGACTGGAGGGCTTTCTGCAGGTTCGTTAGGTCCTTCTGGTGGAAATCTGTTAGCCGGGATAAAAGAGCGGACAGCCGGCCATCATCACCGTCTTCACTGGAAAAAATAGCCTTGCGGATCATCTTGCAGAAAAACCGGGCTTCTTCCTGATACAAAGACAACTCTTCCCGGAAAGTTCTTAATTGCTGAGCACGGCTCGTCTTCCTGTTTTCGGTTATGACGGTCATAGGGATTGGATTTTAATGATTGTCTGTTTATAATTTAATATACGCTTTCTTCTTCCGCTTGAGTTAGAAGTCAGATAGTGAGGCTCCCTTGAGATTTGTGGAAATCGATTCTCCGTGGAATTTCGATAGAATTTACAAAATTATACGCCTCCACGCAAGTGCTCCACGCCCTCTTAACAATCTCCAGACATTTTGATGGCCGAGGCTAAAAAAAGCAGTTCTTCGAACGGAAAAGCAGAAACCAAGAGCTTGTTCACTGAAAAACCGCCCACAGGCCTTTCACGGCCGGGCCCCAGCATTGGACACGGCGCAGTTCCGGAATTTTTGGCAGGCAGCTTTCCACCAGGCTGGCGCCAAAATATTCGTAGCTACAGCGGTAGTTATCCAGGTAGAGGATCTGGCCCCCCGTGTTGTCCGCCAGGCAGCCATACTCGGCAAAGGCGTTGGTATTGTCATAGCTGGCGCCAAGGAAGGTGAGAATATTAATGGTGATATGGCGCCGGGCCAGTTCTTCGGCCCATCCGCAGATGTCCTCACCACCAGCGCGGCACATATTGGCGCCGTCGCTGATCAAAAATATTGCTTTGCGGGTAGAATCGCTATTCGTGAATAATTCCGGGCTGGCCTGCAGGCGTTCGAGCAAGGGCGTGGTGCCATCAGGCGCCAGAAAACGCAGCCGGTAACGCATGTCATAGCGGCTAAGCGCCCCAACCGCATCCCATGCCTTGGGAGTGGTCCCGCAATCTCCGCCAATCGTTCCAAGTCCGAGCTGCGTATGGGCGGGCAGGCTATCGAGTACAAAGAGGGCTGTCTCCTGCATGACGGCGAAACGCGTTGACCCCATACAAGGCACTGTTTCCATAACCATCGACCCGGAAATATCCAATAGAAAAACCAATTCGTCGTATTCGGCAAATTGCAATGCCCGCCCGCTATTATCCGGCAAAGCCTTTGCTTCCGATACCAGGCCCGAATCCCGTTTTTCATATAGATCTTTGATGTCTTCGATGCCCAGCGTATCGCGCAACAGGTAGTAATTATACAAGGCCGCCGGATTATTGGCGTCGTATGTCAGGGCCCTGTCGAAGTATTGCAGCGCGCGAAGCAGGTCGCGTTTGTGGACGTGGTAGTGCATGCCCAGGCTATCCTGAGCGTGCCTGCCGCCCCCCTGATTGAGCATTGTGGCATAACCCAGCGCATTGTTATAAATGCTGATCAGCTTCGGCTCACCTATCTTCCGCTGCAAGTCAATGCTCTCCTCCAACGGCCGGATAGCGTCGCCATACCTGCCTGCATAGCAGAGGATCATGCCCCTGTAGAAGTTCTGGTACGCTTGCTTCTGGAGATAATCCGGATCGCGTTCCGACAACAGCCCCCCGGCTTTTGAAAGCAGGCTCAGGCCCTCCGTCGCCCTTCCAACCCGGCTGAGGGCCATAGACAGAGAAAGGGCGAAATTATAATTGCCTGGAATTATATGATAGGCTTCTTCAAATTGCCGGACCGCTCGCTGATAATTTCCCTCTCCGTACAACAGCATACCTTTGTAATGCGCTTTGAAGGCCGCTTTCTGGCCGCCGAAGGGCCCTGCGAAGGAAGTAATAACCAGTAATGTTAATGGGATATATAATCTTTTGCTCATTTTTTTCTTATCAACCAGCCCGCAAGATGGGTAGCCTGGCCCGAAAATACAATAAAGGCCAGGTGAAAAAAGAACAGCACGGGCTTCATAACATCTCCTTCCCCTTCCTTTTAGCCTTCCCGTTCTTTCAACCACTGCCGGAATACCGTATCCACTTCCGGGTTGTCTTTCCAGTTGTTCTCGATATCCTGGATCGCCAGGATGCGATCGAACAACTCATCTTGAGCAGCCCCTTCGTTTAGGGCTTTGCTGTAGGGAATATGGCTGAAAGTCACCTGGGAGTATAGCGGCAGGAATGTTTCGGGATATTTCTCCTGCAGATAAGCCCCAATCTCCTTACGCAGCAGAAAGAGGGGATCCGCTACCAGGTCGCGCATCTCTACAAAGTTGCGCAGGGCAAGGTCGGCAACAGCATTGGCGTCCTGAATGCGTTCGCGATTAAAAACCTCGATAATCTCTGTCCAGTTATCCTGGTGTTTTTCCATCAATTCATCGAGAATGCTGCAGTCTTCAAAACCGGCGTTCATGCCCTGGCCATAAAAGGGAACGATGGCGTGAGCCGCATCCCCAATCAATAGCAGCTTATCTTCGTAACGCCAGGGGCTGCACCGGATGGTGGCCAGCCCGGAGGTAGGGTTAGCCCGAAAATCCTGCAATAGTTCTGGTAAGATGGGAAGACTGTCGGGGAAATGTTTTTTGAAAAATGCGTTTATTGCTTCATCCGTTTCTAAATGCTCAAATGCTTCAGCCTGGCCTTCGAAGGGCAGGAAAAGCGTTCCGGTAAAACTGCCATCCACATTGGGCAGGGCGATCATCATGAAATTCCCCCTCGGCCAGATGTGCAAGGCATTTTTATCGATAACATGGCTGCCGTCAGCTTTTGGTGGGATGTGCAATTCTTTATAACCGTACTCGAGATAACTTTGGGAATAATTGAAACGCGGAAGTTTCATCAGGCTGCGGCGCACTGCGGAAAAAGCCCCATCAGTACCGAAAATGCGCGGTGATTCCACCGAACTCCGCTGCCCCGTCTCCAGGTTCTCAAAATGAATCGTGTTGGAGGCCAGGTCGGCGCCCAGGCATTTCTGGCCAAAATGAAACCGAAGGTTATCATAGCTGTCTGCTATATTGATCAGCTCAATATTCAACCCTCCGCGGGAAACGGAGTATATAGCCTGCCCTTCCTGCCCGTAAGGCTGAAAAGTCAGTTCTCCCTCTACGCTATGCATCATGCGCCCATACATTGGGATAGCCACTTCCCGGATCTTGTGGTCGATGCCTGCCTTCTCCAATGCCCGCCACCCACGGGTGCTCATAGCCAGGTTGATGGACCGTCCGCCAATAAAACCGGCGCTGCGAGGGTCCTGCCGCAGTTCGTAAACATCAACCTGATAGCCTCGCTTGGCCAAAAGCACAGCCCAAAGTGACCCTACCAGGCCCGCGCCAACAATCAATGCTTGTTTTTCCATGGTATTCATCCTCGTAGACCTGCCAGGTTTCACAAACCTGGCAGATCTTAATAATTAAAAAAGGATACGAAGCGCAATGAATTGCGCGGAAAAGCCAACGAGATAACCTCCATAAAGGTCCATTGGTTCATGGGCCTGCAGCAGTAGCCGCGCGGTTCCAACCAGGCCAGCCAGCAAAACAGCAATGGCCAGCACCGCACTCATGCTCACCTCAAAAACACCAAAGGGTAAGTTCATCGAGAAGGTGTCGTAACTGAATAACAAGAGGGTAATGACCACCATCCCCAGCAGTCCACCCATACCTACCGCGTGCGCACTGATCTTTGTGAAGATGTTTATAAAAAATGCAAGAAACAGCCCGATGGTAGCGCCCAGCATGAAACTCGTAAAAGCTGTAGGGATCTGCGAATTATCGAGAAAATTGCGAAACATCCAGAGGTAAAAAATACCGGTAATAATGTAAGGGCCGATGCGCTCCTGACGGGTTTTCATCTCCATCGATTCGATCATCCCCATAAATCGCAGCATCGCGACTGCAAAGGCAGGGATGAAAAAAGTAGACAGAAAGACCTGAAGGATCAACAGCTTACTGGCCTGGTCTCCAACCCTGCTAACCCCAAAAAGGTAGGGATTGATCAATAGCAGCAGCACCAGCATGTAGGTCACGATCAACAGCGGGTGGAAAAGGATCGATATTATTCTGGCGAGCATGCGCAGCATCAGCGAACTATTATAGATCAGCCCCCAAAGATAATTATTCTATTCAAACAGCGGCACAAAGCCAAATGCCTTCCCGTCGAACAAGCCCTTGTCGCTCAATTTTAAATCTGGAATAACCAGCAGCGCCATGAAGGAAAGCGCCATAAAGGGCGCGGCCAGATGACAGCCTAAAACTTCTTTCGAAAAGGCGTCAATCATCTGATAGGCCTTGGCAACTTCATAGCCATCTGCATTCGTCATTATACCGGCAACAGGCAACGGCAGCGTATGGGATTTCGAGTCCGCCACTGCCGCGATACCGCCCTGATGTTCAATGATGAGGTTTACCGCCCGGCAAATCGATTCATCATCGGCGCCAACTGCGATGATGTTGTGAGAATCATGGCCCACACAGGAAGCAATAGCCCCGCGTTTCAATCCGAACCCTCTGATGAATGCCACTGCCGGCGGCGCAGCAGCATAACGGTTCACCACCGCAATCTTCAGAATGTCCTGCTCCACATCGGCTACTGCCAGGCCATCGACCACTTTGGCAAGGGCGGAAAACCGTTCGGTAACGATCTGCCCATCCAACACCTGAATCACGCGAATGTGGCTCCCCTTAGCCGGAACCCGAAAATCTGCGGTTGATTTAGGTGGGGTATCAAAACGGTTGACCACCTCTGCCGCCATCCGGCCAATCAGCGTCCGCCCGTTCTCCGCCACGAGCTGCCCATCGATATAGGTGGCCAGCACACGGAAGGAGGCCAGGTCTTTTACGAGGATGAAATCAGCCGGATCGCCGGGGCGAAGCAGGCCTACGTTCAGGCCATAGTGTTCCACCGGGTTCAGGCAGGCGGCGCACAATACATCGAACAGATCATAACCCGCCGCAACCCCCCGGGCGGCCAACTGGTTGATATGCCCCAGGATGAGGCCGTCGGGGTGTTTGTCATCGGAACAAAACATGATCTGGCCAGGAAACTGCGGCAGCAAAGGAATGAGCGCTTCAAAATTCCGGGCGGCACTACCTTCGCGGATGATGACTTTTACACCAAGCCGCAGCTTTTCAAGCCCCTCTTCGTATGTGAAGCATTCATGATCGGTGCTGATACCGGCAGCGAAATAACGGCGGGCGTCCTCCCCGCGCAGGCCAGGTGCATGGCCGTCGATGGGTTTTCCCATCTGCCGAGCTGCCGACAGCTTGGCCATCACCTCCGCATCCTCGTGCAACACGCCCGGATAATTCATCATTTCCGACAGGTAACGGACTTCCGGCTGGGCGAGCAGGGAGGCCACCCCCGCAGCATCAATAGTAGCACCAGCTGTTTCAAAGGCCGTAGCCGGGACACAGGAGGGCGCCCCAAAACTAAATTTGAACGGCGTCTTCCGCCCGTTTCCGATCATATACTGCACCCCCTCCAGGCCCAATACATTGGCGATCTCGTGGGGGTCGGAAACCGTCGCTACTGTGCCGTGCACCACTGCCAGGCGGGCGAACTCGGAAGGCACCAGCATCGAACTTTCGATGTGGATGTGGGCATCCACAAAACCCGGCATGATAAAAGGGCCTTCTACCTCATCCAGTTTCCGAATAGCGGCAACCCGTCCGTTCTCTATCATCACCTCCGCCGGATAGATCGCCCGTTGGTGTAAATCAACAAATTGTCCCTGAAAGGTTTTCATGATGAAAAGTTTGTATTTTAAGCCTCAAATTTAAGTGCCGCCCATGAGCGAATTTTTTCAAAAAGAAGTATTCAATTTCGGAAAATACGATGTCACCCTGGGAAACATCATTCTGGCCGGAGTGCTGCTTATGGTGCTAGTTGCTATTTTCCGGCTTATTATTTCCCGCCTGGCCCCTTTGTATTTCGAACAGGCCGCCCTTGACTCCAAAAGCCAGCACAAGTTAAAGAGCATTCTCCGGCTGTTCTTCTTTTTCCTGATCCTAATAGCACTCGTGCTCAGCCTTACCGTCGATTATCGGATGGTGGAAAGGGACAATGTCGTCCTGAAAATATCGCACGTCCTGGGGACGCTGCTCCTGCTTCAGTTCGCCCGCCTTCTTGATTTTGTCATCTCAAAGGCAATCAATAAAAGTTATGAAGCCCAGCAAAAGGAACTGAAGCCGGCCCACGCCGCCTTGCAACCCGAACAAAAGAAAAGCACTAACCGGACGGTGCAGATGATCGTTTATGTAATGGCTTTGTGGATGGCCTTGAAAAGTTTCGGGTTTGACTTTCAACTCTTCGATTTTCAAAGCAAAGGAACTACCTATGCCTTCCATATTTCCAATATTCTGGTCGCCTTCTTTATCCTTCTTACCGCCCGCCTGGCAAGTTGGTTGCTCATACAACTAGTGCTCAATAGTTATTACCGGCGCAATAGTATCAATGTCGGATCCCAGTATGCCATCAACCAGCTTCTGAAGTACTTCCTGTACGTCATTGCTTTTCTGATGGCGCTGGAAGCCCTGGGCGTCACCCTGACGGTGCTCTGGGGCGGAGCTGCTGCTTTATTGGTGGGGTTAGGGTTGGGCCTGCAGGAGACGTTTAAAGACTTCTTTTCGGGCATCATCCTGCTGTTCGAGCGAACGGTGGAGGTGGGGGATGTTGTCGTCGTTGACGGTACGGTCGGGACAGTGCGTCGTATTGGTTTGCGTACATCCCTGGTGGAAACCCGTGACAACCTGACCGTTATTGTCCCCAATTCCCGGCTGGTAGTGGAAAAGGTCATCAACTGGAGCCATAATGACAACAAGGCTCGCTTTCTGGTAAAAGTAGGCGTGGCTTATGGCACGGACACCGCTCTGGTGAAAAAGCTCTTGCTGAATGTCGCCCGCGAAAATGCTTTTGTTATACGCCACCCTCCTCCCTTTGTTCGCTTCACCGACTTTGGCGAATCTTCTCTGGATTTTGAGATCCACTTCTGGACCCACGAATTTATCCGAATCGAAGACGTCAAAAGCGATATGCGCTTTGAAATAGACAAGGCTTTCCGCGAAAACCAGGTCACAATCCCGTTCCCACAAAGGGATGTTTGGATGAAGGGAGAGGGATGATCGTTGTTTGTTGACAGTTGTACGGGGGCTCCGCAAACAACTGTCAACAAACAATCTTTCTCAAAGCTTCGCCTTGATCTTCTGATACTCCGTACGATAATCTTTATTCCCTTTACAATTCTTCTCGGCAGCCTGCTTTTCGATATTCTGCACGCGGTTGCCGGGATTGGGGTGGGTGCTCAGAAATTCAGGTGGAGAAGACTCTCCTTCGATCTTTTTAAAGAAAGCCGCCGCGCCGTCCGCATTGTAATCTGTAGGACAAAGGTAGAGGACGGAATGGCTGTCTGCTTCCGTTTCATGATTGCGGCTGAACTTCAGGGAGATGAGGCCCAGAGCGATCTGCTCGATCAGGCCCGGTTCGGCATTACCCGTGACGATAGACGTCAGGGCAGCGATGCCGTAAACCTGTGTCATCTGACGGGTGGAGTGGCGCAGGGCGGCGTGGGCAATCTCATGGCCCATAACGCCGGCCAGTTGATCTTCGGAGTCGAGGAACTTGATCAAACCCGTGTAGACGTAGATGTATCCGCCCGGCGTACAAAAGGCGTTGAGTGTTTTGTCATCATCAATGATCTTGACCTCCCAGGCGAACTTGTCGCGATAGGCTACCTGGCCGGAATCCAGTATCTTTTTTGTAATCTTTCGAATGTAGGCATATGCCTCTTCATTTCCTTTTTCCGGCAAAACGGGATACTGGCTGGGGTCGCTTTCAATCTGTTTGACGACTTCCTGGCCTAGCTCGATGTCCTGGTCGGGGGTAAAGAGGTTGAGGCCTCCTCCTTCTTTTCCGACCCCACAGCCTGAGAAGGAAAAGGAAAGGGTGAGTGCAATGGCAAACAAGGGCAATCTTTTAAATAACATGAGTTTTTGTTTTATTGGACGATAGATAACAAGCAGAGTAACGAGAAGCGCTCGTACAATCGTATTTATCGGGTAAAAGCGCCTCCTTTCTCCTCAAAAATATTAACAATCTCGGTAAAGCTCTAAAAAAATCACCCCGGCAGGGGCAGTTCTCTCAAAAAGCGGATGGTTTCCTGGATATCATAATGCAGTACCCGGTCCTCCTTCACTGCCGGCACGATTTGCCGGTACTGTTCCAGTAACTGCTCAATAGCCATTGAGGACTGGGCCGGCCGGCGAAATTCAATGGCCTGGGCCGCTGTCATCCACTCTATGGCCAGGAGGCGCTCCAGATTTTGCACCACTCGATAACACTTGGTGGCGGCATTGGCCGCCATACTGACGTGGTCTTCCTGGCCATTGCTGCTCACTATACTGTCTACCGAAGCGGGAGTACAGAGCTGTTTATTCTGGCTAACGATAGAAGCCGCCGTGTATTGAGGGATCATGAGGCCCGAATTCAGCCCTGCGTTAGCGACCAGGAAGCTGGGTAGGCCCCGGCTACCGGAGATGAGCTGGTAGACACGCCGCTCGGAGATACTGCCCAACTCAGCCAGGGCAATGGCCAGGTAGTCGAGCGCCAGGGCCAGCGGCTGGGCATGGAAATTGCCGCCTGACAGGATTGCGTCAGAATCGGGGAAGATGTTGGGGTTGTCTGTTACCGCATTAGCCTCGGTGAGAAAAACCCCTTCGACATGGTGGATCGCGCCCCAACTGGCGCCATGTACCTGCGGTACGCAGCGGAAAGCGTAAGGGTCCTGTACATGGCTTTTATCCTGCCGGGCGATGCCACTGTCCGCCAGCCATTGCCGGATGTCGGCCGCCACCCGTTGCTGCCCTTCGTGGGGCCGAATAGCGTGCAGGCGTTCATCGAAAGGAGACAGCCGGCAATCAAATGCGTCAATGGATAGCGCCGAACAGAGGTTGGCAATTCGGAACAGGCGCTGGGCCTGCAAGAGACACCACCCCAGGTAAGCACCGGAGAACTGCGTCCCGTTCAGCAGGGCCAGCCCTTCTTTTGCCCGTAATTCCATCGGTTCAAGGCCCAGAGAAGCCAATACTCCGGCGGCCGGCTGTTGCCGGCCATCATGCCATACCTCTCCCATACCTATGAGTGGCAAGCTCAGGTGGGCCAGCGGCGCCAGATCCCCGGAAGCGCCCAAAGAGCCTTGCTCATACACCACCGGCAGAAGCCCGTGGTTGAAAAATTCGATCAGCCGCTCCACCAACGCTAGCCGCACGCCGGAAAAACCGTAAGCCAGGCTTTGGATTTTGAGCAATAACATCATCTGAACAATAACTGGTGGTATGGCGTCGCCCGTCCCACAGGCGTGCGACTGCACGAGGTTATGCTGCAATGTTTTGGACTGTTCCTTGGATATCCTGATGTTGCACAGAGCGCCGAAACCAGTGTTGATCCCATAAAACAACTCATCGGAATATTGAAGCTTGTGCTCCAGGTAGTCACGGCAATGCTGAATGCGATGGCGGCTTTCTCCGGAAAGCGCCAGATGGTAATCCTTTTGCAGGATGCGGCCGATCCGCTCCAGGCCGAGGCGTTCGGCGCTGATGTAGTGTGTCTGGTCCATTGGCAGGGCTTTGTGGTTTTGAGTTGCGGGAATGAGTATTGCCCGGTTCAGCTTTTACCTCTTACTGCAAAAGCTGAACCGGGCAATGCCTAAACCTACACGGGTGCGAATTTAAAAAATCGCAACACAGGGCTGCACTATTTATTATAACATCTGGGCCAATTTTGTGAAGAACAGCCCGGAATCGGGCCTTTTGGCGGGCCTGAACCTGGTGGTTAAGGAGTGTGAGCAATCTCCAGCTTGCCTTTGCTGATGTGCTCAAAAAGGGATTGAGTTTGCGGGGAGGGATCAACATCCAGCTCTCTCCGCAATATTTTAGCGCATTTGTAGTACTGTCGGACGGCTTTATCCCGATGCCCCAACTGGTAACAGGCAATAATGAGTTTACGGTGAACATCTTCCAGGCAGGGGTCCTTTTCCAGCATTTGTGTGCATATTCTGGCAGTAGTGGTATAGTCTGCTTCCTGGAAGAAGTAAGTACTGAGGCGATCCAGGATAAACAGGTAGGTTTCCTTGAGATTGTCGCGCTCTAATTCGCACCATTCATCATACGGAAGGCCGCTGAGAAATTCCCCTGTGTACAATCCGGCGGCGAGCTGATAAGATTTCACGGCCTGACTCAAGCCGTGGGTGGTTTCCAAAGTTCGGCCACGCTGCCAATGCGCCAGGAATCGCTCCACATCGGTCACGATATCCAGTTCTGGATTGAGCTGGTAATAATCATTATCATAGAGCAGGACATCGGTGTCAGGCAAGGCTTTGTGCAGGTGCTTTCGGAGGGCGTAAATGGCTACATTGAGGGAGTTGCGGGCGCTGGAGGGGCTATGGTTCCCCCAGAATTTTTCCATCAAAATATCCCGGTGGGCCGGCTTATGGTGATAGTACAGGAAATAAGCCAGGAGTGCATTCACTTTTTTGCCGGGAAGCTTTTTTATTGGCAGGCCGGCCAGTTTGATCGTTAGCGGGCCGAAAAGAGCAACATCCAGATTAGGCTGGCGACGACTGCCCGTCTCCACCAATGGGGTGTAATACACCTTAGAAACCACTCCCCCTGCAAGGGTTGTGGCCAACGGATAGCGTGTGTCCGCTTCCCATGGCTTTCCGGGGCCTGAACGCCCCAACCATTGGGCCAGGCGGCTGAACCAAGCCCTTAGGCGAGGTTGGCCCTTTGTAACCCTATCCTGATTCTTGGAATAATAATGATCATTATTTCCCCCCTCGCGGGCCAGATCAAAAAATACGGCCCGGAATTCCTCGTCCTGTAGTGGATAGATCAAAAAATCACGGGCGCCCTCCCGGAAGGCCTCGATGACCTCCTGAGGCGATGGCTGTGAGGCGATAGCCAGGATTGGAATGTTGCGGTATCTTTCAGCCACTTTCCGAATGGTATTCCATCCCTGTGCCCTCAGAACGATAGCCAGGACTGGCTGTTCCTTATTCGGGTTTTGGCCGGGCCGAGGAGATACAGGAGGCTTTTCTATTTCATAACCCTTGGGAATGAGTTCCAGGATACGTTCCACCTCCTCTACTTCTCCTCCGAATACTGCAATCTTTCTGGGGGGCATATGACTCACTTTCGGATTTGACACGCAACTTTTTCATGCCATTGGCCTGCACGCTGGGCCAGCCCAAGGATAGGCCAAGGATAGGCAAAACACCTCGTCTCATCATTGAGAAAAATGAAAAAAAAATCAGAAGAACAGAAAATTTCCGATCGTTTGGGTACTTTTAAGTTGACTACCCAATCACATTATTCTGGTTAATCTAATCGCAGGCAAGTGGGCATTCAATAATTTAGGATTTTCCCTATAAGTAAAACTTTTTATTCTTATAATTAGTTTATTACAGATAGTATTTAGCCCAACATTTATAAATCCTGATTTTCGTTTTCGAAAACTCCCCCAAGTTCCAAACTTCCTTTGCTCCCAACAGCAACACTTTAACCCAAAAGTCGTAAGAGTACTCCAGTAGCGGAGCACCAATTTAATTTGTTCACTTAATTTTTTGGAACCATGTCCTTGAATTTTGATTTTCACAATCGGGAAGAGCTGGAACAGCATCAGTGTGAAAGCCGGCGGGAAGACGACTGGATCATTTTCCAGTGTTCCCAATGCGACTACACACGAAAGATCAACTGGAAAACCGGCGACATGAAAGTGAGCGGCGGTAGTATGTACGTCATGCACAGCGGATCACATATGCCTACCGGTATCGATCCCAATCAAATCACTATGAACTGATTGTCGGGGCAAACCGAATACGGGCCCTAGCAAATAAAAAGAAAACATGGATCATCCCGAATTTTCGTAGAATATCCCGGAAGATGCTCGCCCCCTGCCCATTCAGGCCGGGGCCGATACTACGCCTGATCGGCGGAGCCCGCTCGCTATGCCGCAGGCCGGCAGGGATACTAAGTTGGCTATTGATGAGAGAAGCCGCCCATTAAAGTTCTTTTTGTTGTGGAGCCTCCTCATCCATAGTATCAACGGCCCGCAGGGCCAAAGTATCCTCAAAGCCCGTATGCGGGGTTTGAGGAGTATCCCCGCCTGCTGCCACCGGCGGGCAGGAATAGAATCGC
Source organism: Lewinellaceae bacterium (assembly GCA_020636215.1). Taxonomy (GTDB): domain Bacteria; phylum Bacteroidota; class Bacteroidia; order Chitinophagales; family Saprospiraceae; genus JACJYE01. Next base: position 1,320,188 of record JACJYG010000006.1, on the reverse strand, counting down.
TGATTGGTGGCTCAAAATTCGGGATGACTCCTGTTTCAGTATTTCAGGCGCTTCATAACCGGGCCTTACATATCAATAGCATAGTAAACGTGTCCCCAGCCAAGATCGGCGAAAGCAGCAACTGGCATGGGGATACCACTGTTGCTTTCCAGGAGGAGTTCGGCTACAACACGGTATACTCCTTGCCCAAGGGCTTTGCCAAAGAACTCCATTTCCACTTTGTATTCATTTCCGGGTACCGGTATGAAGTCTACTTTTTTCTGTGGCGTAAATGTGGTTTCCTGAGGCCCCATTTTTTCAAAGTAGATATTGCATATCCACTTGCCGGATAAAGCGTAACAGAGAGGGCCCAACTGAGTCCAGTTTAATTTCACGATATACTTCTGGTCAGCTTTAAGGGTAAGCGATTCACCCTTCAACGGATTTTCTTCCGCCCAGAAATTGATATCCCCATCAACCTGGAACATTGGGACAAATTCTTCAAATTTTACAACTGCCATGATTTTTTATTTTTTGCGCGGAGAAGCCCACCTGCCTTCCGACGCTGGTTAAGGAATGGCTGCCAAAAGGCTGAACAACACCCTCCGGACAGGCTTATTTCGGAAACCCCGCCCTGTAAATTTCGATCATACCCAATTCGCCAAAAGCCGCAATCGGAATGGCGATACCATCCGGGTTCTTGAACAGCAATCGCACAACTCCATCGTAAATGCCAGGCCCCATGGCGACCGTATTGATCCGGAGCTTTGCAAAGTTTTCAAAGCCAGGCTTTTGAACAAAAGCCACCTTCTCCCGTGGGTGGTATAATTCTTCCCGACGGCCCATCTGCTCAAAGAGTACATCAATTTCCCAGTAGCCGTTCAGTACGTGGCACAGTTCACCGTCTTGTTTCCATTTGATCAGCACGGCGGCCTCGTTGCCCTGGCGAATGACCGTTGCCTGCGGAAGTTTTTCCCAGGCCGTATTTTCCGGGTCAGCACCTTCCATAAGGTTCACCACCCCTTCTACAGCAAACGCAGGGAGTATGTCTTCAAAAAAAAGTGGTAATGCCATGATATAGTATTTATCACACTCCCAAACGGGAATGTTTGGTTAAATTTAAATACTGTTTGTGTCGTCGTCAGTATATCTGTATCAGCCGGCTGCCTCTAACTTTGGCGTCCCCGTTTTTTTCGTGAAGCTTGAGAGAAGCGATGAGCCGATAAGCACCCGGATGCAAAGTAGTGGTAATGGCCGGCGCCACGACCTGTCCTGTTTCAGGCAAACGGCCTTCCTGCTCACCGATAAGCACCCAATTACCTTCCTCCAGCGAATGCGCGTAAACCTGCATTTCGAAAGTAGCCGGCCCCGTCAATTCCTTTTCTCTGTTCACCTTTAGCGCCACCTCGAATGAGGCCGCATGGCTCAAAACCGGACTCTTGGAGAGTACGCCCTGAGACAAAATGTTGATATCCGCATTTTCCGGTATCGTTTCTTCAGGTATCTCGTGGCCAGGCAAAGCAACTTCCTTATCCACAGGTAAGTGTTGGTATAAAAAAGCCTGAATCTTGTTGATATCGATTCCTTCAAAGGCCACCCGGCTTTCTGGATTGAGGACGTATTCTATCCGGCCACGTAGTGATTCTTCTAAACTAGGTTTGTAGAAATCAAGGCGAAAGCTGAATTTGGAGGGCTTGTGTACCGGTTCCTCTTCCAGCTTAGGTGCTTTTACCGGCGCCTGCCTTGCCGCAACAGTACTGGACTGCCCTTCCTTCAGCTCGCCAAGCATATGACGAACAGCTTTTTCCATCTCTTCCCTGGACTGGAAGAACCGGCTTCTGGCGATTTCTTGGTTATTGCCTGCTTTCACAGTAAAAAAGCGCGCCTTGCCTTCGGTATGAAATTCCAGCCTGTCTTTTAAAAGCATATTCTTTTTCACCGACGCCAGGCCGCTATCCCGGCTCTTGTTGCTGGTGTAACCCTGGCTGTACAAAAGGGCTTGCCCCTGAGCATCGTTGAAGTGAAAATAATACAGGCCTTTATTGTCATTCCGAAAAGATTCAAAGCCGGCTTTCCCACTGGCCGAAGGTTGACTGAGATCGTACTTTTCTGTTTGGGAAAGCATTCTGTTTGGTTTTAATGGTCAAGAAAACTACAAGGAGGCCCGTACGGGCCTCCTTGCACCACCTATCGATTAGGGTTTCGGGAATTTGGCTGTGTAGATCTCGATCATGCCAAGGTCTCCAAAAGCAGCGATTGGCATCGGTACACCGAACGGATTTTCAAACAGGATCCGCCCTACAACTTTGTAAATACCCGAGCCCAATGCGTTGGTATCGACTTCAAGCTGTACTTCATTGACAATGTCCGGTTCCATTTTGAAGTCCAGGATAGCTTCCGGTTGCACAACTTCTTCTTTGTAGCCCATTTCTTCAAAGAACAGGTTTACTTTCCACTTGCCGGCCAAAGCGTAGCACATGTCGCCCAGTTGCGTCCATCTGAATTTCACCCAGTATTTCTGGCCTTCTTTCAGGATGTGGTACTTCCCTTTGAAGGGGGTTTCGCCATCATACACAATAGCATCACCTTCAATTTTGAACATCGGGAACAATTCTTCAAATACTAAGCGTGCCATAAACAAGATTTTGCGCCCAGGCAGGGCGGAAGGCCGGTTCCACAACCTTTACGCCCCACTGAGCTGGTTATTATTTGGTTGGGATCAGTACAGTTTTACGGAACCGGTATGAAGTTACAAGGGCAGGATTAATGCGCAGTTAAATAACACTGAAAGAGCCGGTTAATTAGCGCTTAATTTTTGATTAAATGGCCGAAAAAAGTGAAGCGGGTTGAGAAAGACTTAACTTTCTCAACCCGCTCCACTTCATCAACCTTCAAGAGAAAAAGGACAAAGCGCCTACTCCATGGCTCCTGCTTTCATTTTTTCAGCATTTTCCGCAACCTGCAGCGCCTCGATGATAGGCTCCAGGTTGCCTTCAATGACTTGCTCGAGGTTGAAATTCTTGTTATCCCCCTCCAGTCGGTGGTCGGTGACACGGTTCTGGGGGAAGTTGTAGGTTCGGATCTTTCCGGAGCGGTCGCCGGTGCCGACGAGGGACCTGCGCTTGGCGGCCTGCTCGCTTTCGTATTGTTCGCGGCGGGCCTCAACGATTTTGACGTAGAGGCGTTGCAGGGCAATCTCCCGGTTTTTGATCTGTGAGCGGCCGTCCTGGCTTTCGGAGACGATGCCAGTAGGAAGGTGCGTGATACGCACAGCCGATTCCGTCTTGTTGACGTGCTGGCCGCCAGCGCCGCTGGAGCGGTAGGTATCGATCTTGAGGTCCGCTTTATTAATGTCGACATCCTCCATTTCCAGTTTGGGCATCACGGCCACCGTAGCAGCGGAAGTGTGTACCCGCCCCTGGGATTCCGTCTTGGGGATACGCTGCACCCGATGAGCTCCAGATTCGAACTTGAGCTTACCGTAGACTTCATCGCCGGAGATCTCCAGGACGAGCTTGTTGTACCCTCCGACGGTGCCTTCATTAATGGAAACAGCTTCTACCTTCCAGCCTTGTTGTTCGAAGTAGCGGGTATACATGCGGTAGAGGTCGCCGGCAAACAAGCTGGCTTCATCACCACCGGTACCGGAGCGGATCTCGAAAATCACATCTTTAGTGTCTTCCGGATCTTTGGGAATAAGCAGCACCTTGAGGTGTTCTTCCATTTCCTCCAGCTGAGGTTCCAGTTCTTCCAGTTCCAGGCTGGCCATTTCCCGCATCTCGGGGTCGTCCTCGCGTTGCATTTCGCGGGCGGTCCTGATATTGCTTAATAGCTCTTGGTAAGCCTCCAAAGCCTCTACTATGGGGGTGAGGCTCTTATATTCCTTATTCACTTTGGTAAAACGGCTCATATCGGAGATGAGTTCGGGGTCGGACATCTGTTCTTCCAGATAGATATACCGTTCTTTTATGGCTTGCAGCTTTTCCAGCATGGTTGAATTGATTTAAAAAATGGTGTGATCAGGCTAAAAAAAACGAATAAGCCCGCTAAGGGCATTTGCGAAGGGACGCAAAAGCCGCTACATGAAACAATGAGGGAGGAGTTTTTCCCGCGCCATTAGTGACAGGCATTTAGTGGTTTGTGGTAAAATGTAATGCAAAGGTAATACAATGCTGACAGAGCGGAAACACCTGGCGGAAAATTATGGTTCCGGAAAATATTAACACTGCTCAATTTCGCTTACTTTCGTTCCATATGGCACTTTTGCTTCTCATAGAAACGGCTACCGATATCTGTTCCATCGGTATCAGCGACGGCCTGGAGGTGTTGAGCCTGAACACCGCCCCGGAAGGTTATCAGCATGCGGCCCAGATCACTTTACTGATCGAACGCTGCCTGCGGGAAACGGGCTACGCTCTTTCGGATCTGGACGGCCTGGCGCTCAGTAGCGGCCCCGGATCATATACTTCACTGCGGATTGGTACTGCTACGGCCAAAGGCATTTGCTACAGCCTCGACAAACCGCTGGTGATAGTAGACAGCTTGCAGGCACTGGCGCTGGCTACGCTGCAGCAGGAGCGCGAAGAGGGCTTGTATTTCCCCCTGATTGATGCACGCCGTATGGAAGCCTACACGGCAGGCTTTGACGCCGCCAACGAACGCATCACGGAAACGCAGGCCATCATAATTGAGGAAGATACCTTTTCGGAATATCTTCGGGCCGGGCACACACTCGTCCTTTCCGGCAACGGAGCCGGCAAATGCCAGGGGGTGCTCCCGCAGAAAGGCATTCTGTACAGCAGTGTCGTCTGCTCCGCCGCCCATTTGTGCCCGCTGGCGCTGCCGGCCTTCGAGCGCGGCCAGTACGCCGACCTGGCTTATTACAGCCCATATTATCTAAAACCACCGAACATCACTACACCAAAAAAACTACTTTAAAGAAAGGTTAATAAATAAAATTGTCCATTTACTTTCATTACACATTTTATTTATCTGAATATTTTTATAATTTTGCATATAATCAAAGCCTCATTTTTCTTTTTCCAATAACCCCTTGAATTTTGGCATGGTATTTGGCTAAGGTTATTTGGAAATTAATTAATATGTAAAACACGGAAATATGAGAAAACAAAAAAATGAAACCGTCATTTTAAAGAAAGGGGAAGGCGATATCAAACTTGACTACGCCGAGCTCAGAAAGGCGGTGCTCGTCCTCCGCGCTGTTAACCATAAGCTGCGGCAGCGTGTCATCGACCTGCTGGAAGAAAGCGATAGCCTGACCGTTACGGATATCTATATCAAACTCCGCCTGGAGCAATCCGTTGCGTCTCAACACCTGGCTATCCTACGCCGGGCAGGAGTAGTCGATACAGAACGGCAAGGCAAGTTCATCCATTATTCCCTGAATAAAGACCGCCTGGCGCAAATCTCCCGCCTGGTAGATGAATTGACGATCTGAGCACTCCTTTTGAAGGCGGCTGTCAAAAGAATAATGCCTCTAGCGGTACTTGCTAAGGCATTTTTCATTTGTAGAAACTGCATTCTTACCTGCCCTGAGACTAGCGGAAAAACCTTCCTGTCAATTCCCGCTTAATTTTTTTCACCGCATTAGGAAAGTCGTATATAGACTTGTGAAAAATAAAAAAAAAACGCATATTTGCGTTAAGCTAATCCATGAGAGGCTCAACAAACAATACTATAAAAACAAACTTCTATGAGAAAGACTAGAGTAAGCATTAACAATGAGCGGCTCCAAACCGCTTCAGACATTCTCCGGGCCGTCGCCCATCCCCTGCGTATGAAGATCCTTGAGTTTGTTGATCGCAATGAAGAGATCAATGTAAACAAGATCTACAATACGCTCAATCTCGAACAATCCATTACTTCACAGCACCTGCGCATTCTGCGGCAGGTAGCCGTAGTCAATACTCAGCGGGATGGCAAGTACATCCACTATAGTATCGACTATGACAAACTCGACACTGTAGTCAATGCGATTCATTCTTTTCTGGAAGAATCCGGGAAATAAGCTTTTCGCATAGCTGAATAACAACGGGGATAATGAGCCTACGCCATTATCCCCGTTTGCTTTTATACCCGTCTGATCGCCGGACGGATACGATTTAACGCTCTTCTACTTCGTCTGCCGGCCCGTTTTCGGTTTGTTCTTCAGGCCCGGCTGCAGCCGATTCCGCCACTTCCGATTCTTCCTGCGGAATGGGTTCCTCCTCCAGCGGCTCCACCTGTCCCGGGTTGGCGAAAAAACTCCGCTGGAAAAAAAGAATATTCATTACCCCCAGCGTAATAGATAAGTCAGCAATATTGAAGACGGGTTTGAAAAAGAGAAAAGGTTCTCCTCCCCAGAGGGGCAACCAATCCGGAAAGTACCCACTCAGTATGGGAAAGTACATCATATCCACCACTCTGCCATGAAGAAAGCCGGCATAACCACCTTCCGGCGGAAAAAGAGTGGCCAGGCTGCCATGATGCGGGGAGGAAGGGGAAAAAATCAGGCCATAAAAGGCGCTGTCAATGATATTGCCCACTGCCCCCGCCAATATCAGCGCGAAGCTCACCAATAAGCCCACTGATACTTTCATGCTAAGCAAGAACCGGATATAATAAACCAGGAAGCCCACCGCAATGATCCGAAACAGGCTCAATGCCAATTTGCCGTAGGCGCCTCCCAGGCTAAGGCCAAAGGCCATGCCATTGTTTTCCACAAAGTGCAAAAGCGCCCAATCAAATCCAAGGATCTTTATCTCCTCTCCATAAGCCATGTGCGTTTTCACCCATATTTTCAGGGCCTGATCGACCATGAGGACGACCAGAATTACAGCCAGGACTAGGTGTGATCTTTTCAAAACGCGGGAATATTTTCATTATCAGGAAAAAGCGGTTCAGCCGAATTATTAGTGTTGCTGCTGCTTGGCCTCAATGCTGAGGGTCGCATGCGGCACCGCCCGCAGGCGCTCCTTGGAGATGAGCCTGCCGGTTACGCGACAAACGCCGTAAACTTTATTCTGGATGCGAACCAGCGCATTTTCCAGGTGCTGAATGTGCTTGCGTTGCCGCCCGGCAAGGGTGCTGAGGCGTTCATTTTCTGCCGTACTGATGCCGTCGTCCAGTCCTTTGACCTTGGCATCAGGATTATCAGCCATTTCTGACAACTGGTCCAGATAGAACTTAAGCTGCTTTCGGGCATTCTCAAGCTTTTCCTCAATCAGAGATTTGAACTCTTCCAACTCCTCATCGCTATAGCGGGTCTTTTCAGCATTCTTATTCATACCATTTTAGTTTTGTCTTCCCGTTGGGAAAAATAAGTATGGAAAAACCGGGAAAGATTCCCGGTTTCCGGGCGCAAAAATACGCATAATATCCCTTTGGCGGAAACCGGATCAAAAAATTCGCCGGCCAAGCCCAATTTCCAAATGGGATTTGCATCTAAATAAATACAACACAGCGGCCATTATAGTTATGCTTCATTGATGCTACGGCGCTACCCCATATCCGGTTGAGGCGCCTGTACCAGGCAGTCAATAGCTGTTTTCAGGCAAATAAACATGGCCTCACGGCCTTCCGGCGTCACAATCTGTTCTTCCTCATCCTCCCCCAGTGCATCTTCGGCAAAAGCCAGCAGATCTTCCTGAGGATAGGCGTGGAAAAAGGCGTCGAGACGTTGGTGAAACCCCCGCGCCCGGCTCTGCTCCATCAGGCTCCAGTTGAATTCCTCGGCTGCAGCAAGCTGCGGCTCGGTGATCAGGGGCGCCGAAGCACCAGACCGGCGGAAGGACTCCCATATAATGAGCAACAGATAGAGCAGATACTCCTTTTCAGCCTGGGTAAATGCTTGAAAATTCTCAGTAAAAAAATAGGAAAGTAAAACCGGCTGTTTTTCCTGGAAAGAGGAAAGGGCTTTTTGATAAGCTGCTTCCGAGTCATTGAGCGCTGAAGCCGCTTCGTCGATTTGCTGTTCGCTGATGAAGGCCATGGGCTAGGTATTCGTTATTGGTTGTTGGTTGTTGATTGTTGGCCAATGATCCTCAGTTCGATTCGTTGGTTCATCCGTTGGCCTTCCGGCGTATCATTATCTGTTATTGGGAAGGCTTTTCCGTAGCCTTTGTGGACAATCCGTTGTTCATCGACACCATTGCCAATGAGAAAATTAGCGATGGCCTTAGCTCGCTGCATGCTAAGGCCTAGCGCAGAGCTATGGCTCAGTTGCCCGCCGGTATGGGCAGCAACTTCTACTTCCAGCCCAGGATTTTGCTGCAGGAATGCCACTACCCTGTTCAGTTCAGGATAAGCCTCTGGCTGCAGCGTCGACTTGTTCGGCTCAAAATTGACGTTGTTGAGGGGGATCACCTGCCCTATTTTTGCCGGCACCAACAGTAAGTTCTGTTGCACTTCCCGGTAGCCGGAAGGGGTGGGGGGAGGTAGCGGCGCCACTGCATCCACATTGGCAGGTGAAGGCAATGTGCGGCGTCTTTCCGTTTCGATTTGCAACTGAAGTTTCTGGTCCAGCTCGGCCTGAAGCTCCGCCTGTGTTTCTTTTTTGGCCCAGTAAGTGAGGTTGGCGCGCAGAGCAGTACGAATATCCTCTCGCAGTTCGTCCTCCAATACAGCCCGGACTTCAGGTTCCATGACTACTCTTAGGTCACTTCGCAGTTTGCGTTCCCATTCTGCTTCCGGTTGATCGCCTTTTTTAGCCCAACTATCTGAATCAGATGAGGCCATACTAAAGCTTTTCCTAATCTCCTGGCGCATTGCTTCTTCTTTCAACTCCAGCTGTCGCCGTTCCCGTTGACTGAGGGAAAGCGCCACTTCCTGTTTCACTTCGTCGAGCATTTTATCACTGAGTTCCTGACGGACAGACGGCGTTAAAGATTCAGCCAGGCCTTCCTCCACATCTTCCTGAAAATCTTCGAATCCCTGAGCCTTTTCCCATAGCATGGTTGAAGCTTCTTTTTGAGCTTGTTCCTTTTCCTGTTGGCCGGCTTGGTATTCCTGGTAGCGTCGGTAGCGGGCTTTCAGGCTTTCCAGCTCCTGTTCTGATGATAATTGATCGCTGTAGGAATCCGGGATAGGGCTGGGGAAGGTATCCCGGTTAGTGCGCTGATATTGCTCAAAGCGATGCCGGAGCGCATCGATTTCAGGGTCGGAAAATTGATCCCAACTGTGCAGGCTGTCAGGGCGGCGGGCCAGGGCTTTCCGATAGGCTTCGCGTTCCTGCTTAAGGCTTAAGAGCTCTTCATCGAGTGCCCGAACATGCAATTGCAATTGTTGGATCTCCGTATTGCGGCGTTGGTACTCCAGATCGTTGTTGATGGAAGCGAGGAGTACAGGATTATCGTAATCCAGTGGTTCATCGGGCTGTGCTTCAGGCCCGGTGGGCTGAATAATTGAGAAGTAGCCAGGCATTTCCGCCATCAGGTTGATAGGCTGGCCTGAAGGGAATACAAGCTGAAAAACGCCCTGTCGGTCGGGCCATTCTTCGTTTTGCTGATTCCCGGGGCCATACGGCCGAATGGGCACAGCAAGAGCTTTCCCCGAAACCGCATCCTTGACCTGGCCCGTGAGCAGGGTAACCGGCCCTGGCTGGAACGCCTCCGGAAGTGGGGCTTCAAAGAGATCCGTCTGTCCGTCCGGCGTTTGGCGAACCAGATAAACTAAATTACCGACTGCAGGCATGGAAAAAAAAACATCATCATCTGGGGTGTTGATCCCCTTACCCAGGTTTTCAGGGGTGCTCCAGTTAGTCCAGCTATCATCAAGCCGGCGGGAGCAGTAAAGGTCCTGCCCCCCCTCACCACCGAGGCGGCCGGAGGAGAAATAGAGGGTTTTGCCATCTGCTGCCAGAAATACGCCCAATTCCTCCGCTTCGGAATTGATCCTCGGCCCCAAATGACGCAAAGGGCCCCATTGGCCCGCTTCATCAGCGAAGCTCACATAAAGATCGTGTTCGCCTATGCTTTCCGGGCCGTCCATAGCAACCAGCATAATACGCCCATCGAGGTGAAAGTGAAAAAAGGCCTGAGTCCCGTTGAAGCCTGCATTTTCTGTCAACAAGGGTTGCCGAGGAGACCAGGCTCTCCCATTGCGTTCCGTAAAGCTGAGCCGCCCGCTTGAAGGTTGATATAAATAGAGCCGGCGGCCCGTCGCACTGATCCCGGCCACTACTTCTCCTTCCTGACTGTTGGCCGGAGCGCCCAGGTTGACGGCTTTGGCCCATTGCCTGTTGGGGTTAAGGTATGCGGCCCAAATATCATTCTCATCGGTTTCCCCCATGTTATGAGGATGCCCCAAACGGGAAAAGAACAGGGCATGCCCTTCCGGAGATATGGCCGGCCAGCTTTCGTCATAACCAGAATTGATTTGGAACGGAAGTGGCCGTGCGGCCTCGGCCTGTGCCGACAGGAAAAGCGGAAATGAGATCAGGTAAAGAGCAAGGGTCATGGTTTTCATGGCGCAAACAGCAATTTTGTTATTTGGACGGGCCTACCCGGGAAAAGTCATTTTTCTTATAGAACAGCTTTCTGCTTAAAATAGGTCAGTCGGAAGGTTATCCAAGCCAGCATCAACCTCCTGAAGCGGCACTACCCGTTCGTTCGATATAACGGAAAGCGGCAGAAGGGCATCGCCATCCCATTCTCCAAACAGTTGAATGGGGCGTCCTCCGCTGAGGGCCAGCAATTTCCATGAGCCTTCACCACTTTCTGCCAGAGGAACACAAGTATGCGCTTCATCTCTGACCCACCACCGGCCACTTTCCCGAAATGGCCACACTTTTTCCAGCAGGCAGGGAAAAGCCTGTAGCCACGGATTAGCTGCCAGCGCCCCTGCATAGGCCTGGGCAAAACCGGCTAATGTTTGATAACCGGCAAAGCCATGAAGGGGCTGGTAGTGAACGCTTGCTTTTCGGATTAAAGCGCGCAACGGATAAGCGCCGGGATAAAAAACGGCCTCTCCCCTGAGAATAGCCCCCACTACCCAGTTGGCCTCATACCCCTGTCGGCCCCAGGCAAAATCGAGCAGTAAAGCCATGCGCCGGCTATGCTCCCCCAGCAACCAGGTACGACGGTATCTCAGTTTATCCTCCTCGCTTTCCCCTTCAAGCTGTCCGATCACCAACCAATTATCCGCCAGCCCATTTTGGAGGAGGACTTCTTCCTTTTTTTTGCTTACACCCGCCAAGGAGGCTAGTTCCTCCTGCAAAGGCTCTGGCAGTTCCTCCAGTTGTTTAAAACTTTGTACAAAAAGGTAAAGCATCCCAATTTCTCCCAGCAGCCGGCTATTCCATTGCTCTGTCGCCATGATCGCTTTGAACGTTCTTATGCGGCGGGCGATCCCCCCTAATTTGGCATCGACCATGCGGGCAGCAAAACGCTCCCAGAATGTTTCCGGCTGGTTTTCAGCGGTGGAAAAGCCCTGCTGTATCAGGTCGAACAACCATAATTCCAGGTCTTTGATGCCCTGTTGCATGAGTTGCAACCGCTGGCCAAAACGGCGCTCCTGTTCGGCCTGTTTTTGAACCTTGCTTTCAGGCGTATGGGAAGGCCGGGCAGGCTGCCGAAGCAATGCCTCCACCCAGGCAGGGGCTATATTTAAAATGGGAATGGATTCATTCGACTTGACAAACCGTAGGAGAAGCGCTAAAATATGGCGGCAGGGATTGTGGCGCTCCCGGCAATCGCAACGAAAAGTATTATCGCCCAGGCTGGCAGCTACCTGGTAAAGCCGTTCGCCACTACTTTTGCAGTATCCCCAGAGCCTATGGCCATCGCTGGCTATCTCGGGCCAATGCCGGGAAGCAGTCAGGCCCCTGGCCTTCTCCAAAATGAGGCTATTGGGCGCCAGCTCTAAGATCTTCCGGTAAGTCCAATCCAAAATTACTTGAAGATTCGGTTATTCGTCCTCCTCGGGCTCCAGGATGCCTAACGCCATCATGGCCTTTTCCGATGCGGTCTGTTCGGCGCTTTTCTTATTAAAATCGTCAGCCGTGGCCAGTCGCTCACCATTGACCATAACAGCCACCTTAAAGCGGTCGCGCTTTTCAAACTTATAGCGCGCCAGCAATTTATAACTGACGGTTTGTCCGTTTTTCTGGCACCATTCCAGGAGCTGGCTCTTGTAGTTATCGTCAAAGCTCTCCAGTTCATGTACATCCACATAACCACGCAAGATCTTGTTGACGACGAAATTTTTGGTGCCCGTATATCCCTTTTCCAGGTAAACGGCTCCAACCAGCGCTTCTACGGCATTACCCAGCATGGAACGGCTCAGCCGGGTCGGGTTATACTCTGAAAGGAGCATATCCAGGCCCATTTTGTCACCAATTTTATTGAGGGATTTACGCTTGACGATCTTAGACCGCATCTTAGTTAGGAAGCCCTCATCACTGTTGGGGTACTTTTTGAAAAGGTATTCCGCCACAATAGTGCCCAGCACGGCATCTCCCAGATACTCGAGGCGCTCGTTGTTTTGGATGGCGTAACCTTTTTCCGAAGCTGTAGACTTGTGCGAAAAGGCCAACTTGAAGATGGACAGATTGGCCGGAGTGAAGCCCAGGAGGGGGCGCAGGCGCCGAGTGAAGGACTTATCCTCCGAAAAGTAGAAATTGTATATCCTGAATAGCAACCGCAGCAAAGCTTGATAGATTAAATGACCATGAACAATAGTACTGGCTCTATTCTTTCCAGGCTCGGGCAACAACGGGCATTGCCAGACAAAAAAGCCCCCTCTGCCTGAAAACAAGACAGTACGGATTCCAAAATCGAAACTGATTGCGGCTCGAAAGGTAAGGAGGTGATCTCAATAGCGCAGATCGCCGCTTCACCTCTTCAGAGCTAGGCTTGCCGGGAGGAGCAACTCCTTTGTTGCATAGCTCCTCCCGGCAGGCTTTATTTATGCTTCAAATTTTTTGAAGATCAGGCTCGAGTTGTGCCCGCCAAAGCCAAAGGTATTGCTTAGGATGGCCCGCACTTTGCGTTCCTGTGCTTCATTGAAAGTAAAGTTGAGCTTGCTGTCCAGGTCTGGGTCATCGGTAAAGTGGTTAATCGTCGGCGGCACGAAACCGTGGACGATCGCCATGATACCGGCGATGGCTTCAATGGCGCCGGCAGCGCCCAGGAGGTGTCCGGTCATCGATTTGGTCGAGCTGATATTCAGCCTGTAAGCATCCTCACCGAAAACCTGTTGAATGGCTTTAACTTCCGCAATATCCCCCAGCGGGGTGGAAGTACCATGTACATTGATATAGTCAATATCTGCGGTAGTCAGTCCGGCCTCTTTCATTGCAATCCTCATGACGTTGCGGGCGCCAAAGCCTTCGGGGTGGGGAGCGGTGATGTGGTAGGCATCGGCGGTGGCGCCACCGCCAGCCACCTCAGCGTATATTTTCGCACCTCGCTTTTTAGCGTGTTCCAATTCTTCCAGAATGAGCGCACCGCCACCTTCTCCCAGCACGAAACCGTCGCGGTCGCGGTCGAAGGGGCGGGAAGCAGTTTTGAAATCGTCGTTGCGGGTAGACAATGCCTTCATGGCGTTGAAGCCCCCTACACCGGTTTCAGAAACGGCTGCTTCGGAACCACCGGTAACGACGACATCGTTTCGGCCCAGGCGGACGTAATCAAAGGCGGTTGCGATAGCGTGAGAGGAAGAGGCGCAAGCGGAAACGGTAGCGAAATTGGCGCCCCGAAAGCCGTATTTGATAGAAATCAGGCCGGCGGCAATATCCACAATCATTTTGGGGATCAGGAAGGGATTATAGCGCGGTGCGCCATTTCCTTTGACATATTCGGCAATCTCTGCTTCCAGAGAGGTGAGCCCTCCGATGCCGGAGCCCCATATAACGCCAACGCGGTCGAGATCAAGCTTTTCCGGGTCCAGCCCGGCATCGGTTACCGCTTCATCGGCACTGATGAGGCCATAGGCGGAAAAAGTATCTATACGGCGGAGTTCCCTCCGGTCGATGACTTGCTCGAGATCCATATCTTTAATCTCACAAGCAAAGTGCGTCCTGAACTGGGAGGCATCAAAATGAGTGATAAGGTTAGCACCGCTAACACCATTTTGCAGGCCTTCGAGAAAAGCCTGGGCAGTGTTGCCAATGGGGGTGATCGCTCCAAGTCCTGTTACAACTACCCTTTTCATGCGCTTTTTGAATTTTTTTCCTCCACGGCACCTGCAACAAGGTCAGGTGGTATTGAAGCGCTAGCTCTTTGGAAGATTTGATTTATTCTTGGCCGGGAAAAAACATGTAGCTAGCCAGTGTTTTGATTTGCTTTTCGGGAAGAGGGGCGTTTCGATTCGCTAAAAACCACAAATTAGAGGCCGAGGGCCTCTAATTTGTGGAAAGAACTTCAGAACTATTTCGTTTAGTTGAAGTCTTATTTTTCTATTTGCGATTCCAGATACTCAATAGCCTGACGGACAGTTTGAATGTTTTCAGCTTGCTCATCCGGAATAGAAATATCAAATTCCTTTTCAAACTCCATGATCAGCTCTACGGTATCCAGAGAATCGGCGCCCAGGTCATTCGTGAAACTGGCATCTTGATTTACCTCCGAATCGTCGACACCGAGCTTGTCGATGATGATTTTTTTTACTCTTTCTGCAATGCTAGACATAATGAATTCGCTTTATTAGGTTTACGATTGCCCTGCAAAGAAACATAGAACTCCCTTGATAACCAAAGTTTTTAAAAAAAAAATTGCCCGCTGCAATACGCCGTATACCCCAATATTATTGGGCATTTCGTTCATTTAGCCACAATAACCCCATTCCTCCATTTCCTATACCCGGCCAAATGGCTATCGGCCCCGCCGGGCTGCGAAATTAATAGCCAGCATTGTTTTGCCCTTCTCCAAGCCGCAAAAAGGTTAAAACCATCGGAATAAGGAATGGAATGCTCTAGCATCAAAATACCTGCTTCCAAAACTAATTGGATGTCTGCTATTTGATTATTTTAGAGATAGCTGTACTTTTACATTAATTATTGTATTTTTTACACTTAGTACGAGCTACGCGGCGCTTCTTCACCAAAAAGAAATGAGAGAGCCCGGCCTGCTTTAAGAATCATCAGTGCCTGTAAATGGCCCAAGCTAAAATCACCAGGTTATGAAAATCGTTGACCATCAGAATACTAAGATCGTCGCCACCGTAGGCCCGGCATGCAGCGCCTACGAAACCTTGCTCGAACTGGTCGAGGCCGGCGTCGATGTATTTCGCCTGAATTTTTCCCACGGCTCGCATGAAGACCATCTGGCCGTGATCAACCACGTCACTTACATCAATGAAAAATTCAACACCCATGTTGGGCTTTTGGCAGACCTGCAGGGGCCCAAGTTAAGGGTAGGTAAGATCAAGGATAACGCCCTGGTTTTGAATGATGGCGATATCCTTACCCTGGTCAGAGAAGAATGCCTCGGCACCGCCGAAAAGGTCTACATGAGCTATGAGCGATTCGCCGAAGATGTTCAAATGGGTGAAAAGGTGCTGGTGGACGATGGCAAACTGGTTTTTGAAGTAATCGAAACCAATAAAAAGGATACGGTCCGGCTGAAGACCCTGTTTGGAGGCACACTCTCTTCTAATAAAGGTGTTAATCTTCCCAACACCAAAATCTCTCTGCCCTGCCTTACGGAAAAAGACCTGGCAGACCTGGACTTCATCCTCACCCAGCCGGTAAACTGGATCGCGCTGTCTTTCGTGCGGTCGCCCAAAGATATTAAAGACCTGCGGGCCCGCATTGACGCCAAGAACCACCCTGCCAAAATCATCGCCAAGATAGAAAAGCCGGAAGCAGTTGAAAGGATCGACAAGATCATTAAACAGGCCAATGGCATCATGGTCGCAAGAGGCGACCTTGGAATTGAGATGCCCATGGAAAAGCTGCCGCTCGTGCAGAAAGACATTATCAATAAATGCATCCAAAGAGCCCGGCCGGTCATTGTGGCCACTCAGATGATGGACAGCATGATCACTAATCCCAGCCCTACCCGCGCTGAAATCACCGATGTGGCCAATGCCGTGCTTGATGGAACCGACGCCGTGATGCTCAGCGGCGAAACCTCCGTGGGTAAACACCCCGTTAAGGTGGTAGAAACCATGAACAAGATCATTGAAGAGGCGGAAACCCACCACGATTTTCGCAGCCGGCGCCCCATACCTTCTCCTAAATCGGGCACGTTCCTTTCCGATGTAGTCTGTTTCAATGCTGGAAAAACAGCCGAAGAAGTAGGGGCTAAAGCAATTGTGGGGATGACAAGTTCAGGCTACACCGCATTTAAGGTGTCAAGCTATCGCCCCAATGCGGATATCTTCATTTTTTCCGACCGCATGCACATGCTATCCACGCTCAACCTGGTTTGGGGTGTGCGTTGTTTCTATTACGACCGGTTTACGACCACCGATGAAACCATCAACGATGTAACCGAAATCCTCAAGCAGGAGGGGCGGGTATTCCCAGGCGATATTATTGTCAATACAGGTAGTATGCCTTTACACCGCAGGTTCCGAACCAACATGCTAAAAGTAACCGTTATTGAGTAAAGCTCAGAGCGGTATTTTGAACAGCGTATTTCAACGCCTCTGGCTGTATTCCCTTCGTACAGGAAATCAATGAGGCGCAGCCCTGTCGGCCTTGGCCGATGGGGCTTGTTCGTGGCAGGTAAGCCCCATCTCCTTCCGTTCGGGAACCAAGCATTGCTCAAAGCATTCACTTAATAAAAAGTACCACACCCCCCTACTCATTCAATTTTCTATCTTTGTTGCCTAAGGCCAAAAGCGCATAAAAATGCTCCGGCCTTTCCCTAATCAAAGTTAATTCGATTATGAAAATCATCATCCCCATGGCAGGCCGGGGTTCCCGCCTTCGCCCCCATACGCTTACTACCCCAAAGCCGCTCCTTCCTGTCGCCGGAAAGGCCATTGTTCGCCGCATCGTTGAAGACCTTGCTAATGGCATGGACGAAAAAGTAGAGGAAGTGGCCTTCATCATCGGAGATTTCGGCCAGCAGGCGGAACAACAATTGAAAGATGTTGCCCATAGCATTGGCGCCCGCTGCGCCATCTATTATCAGGACCAGCCTTTGGGGCCTGGGCATGCCGTTCTCTGCGCCAGCTCAAGCCTTGAAGGCCATTGCCTGGTAGCCTTCGCCGACACGCTCTTCAATGCCAACTTTCATTTCAATATCGAAGATGATGGCATCATTTGGGTATCAAAAGTTAAAAACCCTTCTTCCTTTGGTGTCGTTAAAGTAGATGAAGCTAACTTCATTACGGACTTCGTGGAAAAACCAACAACCTTTGTCTCAGATCTTGCCATCGTAGGCATATACTATTTCCGTGATGGCGACAAACTGCGAGATACCTTGCAGAAAATTGTCGATAACGACATTCGAGACAAAGGCGAGTATCAACTCACTACGGCGCTGGAGCTATTGAAAAATGAAGGTATGCGTTTTCGCTCTGCGCCCATACAGGAATGGCTCGATTGTGGTAACAAAGACAATGTCCTGGCCACCAACCAACGAATGCTGGAGCTGAAGGTGCACTCGGAAAAACTCGTGGCAGATGATATTAAGCTGGACAACGCCGTCATCGTGCCTCCTTGTTACATTGGGCAGGGCGCGGAGATACGCAATAGCGTGGTGGGCCCTTACGTCTCGCTGGGCAACAATTCGCTGGTGGAGCACACCGTTATTAGCAATAGCATCATACAAAACAATACGAAAGTGCTGCGCGCCAACCTACACCATTCCATGTTGGGCAATGAGGTAGATTATCAGGGCGAAAAGTCGGAAATCAGTATTGGAGACTTTTCGGAATACAAGTTGAGCATTTTGAAAACAACATGATGAACACAAACAAGCATATTTTCCTCTTCACCTGGTTGATCCTTGGCCTGTTTCAAACGGGGTATGCACAGATACAGGTCAGTGAAGATGATGTAAAATTACAAGAGTTGCTCGTAGACGCCAACCGGGAGAAACTGCTCGGCAATTATGACAACGCCATTGCACTGCTGAAGGAAATTCAGAAAAAGAGCAACCGCAATGATGCTGTTTCATACGAACTGGCGCGCATATACGAAGCTGTCGGAGATGATGAGAAGGCGATCAAAGCGATCAAAGATGCGGTTGATTGGGCGCCCGACAACCCCTGGTACTTGAAATTCCAGGCCGACCTGTACCAAAAGCTGGGCCGCAACAAAGAAGCTGCTACCGCTTTCCAGATGATCGTTCGCCTGGAGCCGGAAGACCCTTCCAATTACTACCGCTGGGCATACTTTCTCGTGCTGGCCAATGAGATCAACGACGCACTCAAGGTATATGATGAACTGGAAAAGAAGATAGGCCTCACGGAGGAGATCATCCGGCGAAAACACGCCCTCTACGTCGGCATAGGGGATCATAAAAAAGCCGCCCGCGAATTGGAACGCCTGATCGCCGCTTACCCTACCGATACAGATTATCGCCACCTTCTGGCCGCATTCTACGAACAGATCGGCGAACAGGACAAGGCTATGGAAACCTACCGGGACATCCTGAAAATAGCGCCCAACGACGCCAAAGCCCAATTGGCCCTGGCTGGCAAAACCGGACAAGACAGTGATGAGATACAATTCCTTCAGTCACTCGAACCGGTTTTCCGGCAGACTGATGTGAATATCGACCTCAAGATAGGCCAACTGATGCCCTTCATCACTAAAGTGGCCGACAATGGTGACCGGCAACTGGCCGACGCTGCCCTGGCGCTCACCAGTATCATCGAACAGGTGCACCCTTTTGACCCCAAAGGCTTTTCCGCCTCCGGCGACCTGCTCTATTATTCCGGCCGGCCGGCTGAAGCACTCAAAAAGTATCAGAAAACACTGGAACTGGACGATACCGTATTCCTGGTATGGGAACAGGTTATGAATATTTATAAAGATCAAAAAGACTACTCCAAGTTACTTGATTTCAGCGAACGCGCCATGGATTTCTTCCCTAACCAGGGCAAAGCATACTACCTGTTCGGGCTGGCAGCCCATGAATTGGGAAAAAACAAGGAAGCCCTCTCGGCCCTCCAACAGGCTCTCCTGATCGCCGGCAATAATGGCCCATTAAAAATGGATGTTCAGTCACAACTCGGCCTGGTTTACCATAGCCTGGGGCAGACAGAGCGCTCTGTTCAGGCTTTCGAAGCCGCCCTGGCGCTCAACCCACAGGACCCGGACGTACTCTGCAACTATGCATCCACCCTGACGGAGCGATCCGAAAACCTGGAAAAAGCTCGACAGATGGCCGAATTGGCCAGCAAGCTCGTCCCCAACGAGCCCCAGTACCTGGACACCTTCGGATGGGCCCTGTACCGCCTGAAACGCTACAAAGAAGCCCGCCAGCAAATAGAAAAAGCCCTGAGCCTCGGCGGCGGAACAAACCCTCATATACTCGAACACTATGGTGACGTGCTCTTTCAACTCAACCAGGCCGATCAAGCTGTCGAGCAATGGAAACAGGCTCGGGAGCAGGGCGGAAAGTCCGAATTGCTGGAAAAGAAAATAACGGACGGAAAGTTGTATGAATAGCTTCGCATCCCGACGAGATCCGGTGGATCGAGATCGGGAAGGCAGTATGTCAGTGGGCAGTAGGCCAGTAGGCAGCTTGGGAGTACCGTGCGGCCCACCAGACACACCAGACACACCAGACCCTTCTCTGCGAGCCGGGCAAGCATACCAGACACACCAGACATACAAGACATACCAGACATACCAGACACACCAGACATACAAGACATACCAGACGCACCAGACATACCAGACGCACCAGACACACCAGACCCTTCTCTGCGAGCCGGGCAAGCATACCAGACACACCAGACATACAAGACATACAAGACATACAAGACGCACCAGACATACCAGACATACCAGACGCACCAGACATACAAGACGCACCAGACATACCAGACCCTTCTCTGCGAGCCGGGCAAGCACACCAGACGCACCAGACAGTTTAGATCTAAAAAAATCCCAATAGTTTTGATCATGAAGATAATATTCAAATTTTTTCCAGCCCTGATGCTAATGGGCTTATTGGTTTTCAGTAGTTGTTCAACTGCCCGCAAAGGAGGTAAAACTGCCAGAAAGGAAATTAATTCTGCTTACTTGCTGGAGCAGTTGTCCCAAACGCGCCTGCAGCCCGATTGGTTTGAAAGCAAGCTGCGCATAGACTACAGTGACGAATCGCAGTCTGTGTCTGCTTCCGCCACCATTCGCATGAAACGGGACAGCCTGGTATGGCTCAGTGTCCGTAAGCTCGGCTTCGAACTGGCGCGCATGCTGGTGACCACCGATTCCGTTTACGCACTCGACCGTATCAACAATGAATATACTATAGAATCGCTCGACTTTCTGGCCACCTCTTATGGCCTCCCGGCCGATTTGCGCCAATTACAGGATTTCATTTTGGGAAACGCCATATTTTTTGACCCCACAGGCATGAAGGCAGAGCCGCTTGGTTCGGCATACCACCTTTCCGGACGAGGTGCGCAGATGGAATCCGATTATTGGATCGATGCATCAGACTTCCACCTGAACAGGATGGCGTTCAATGATATCCGCAATGAACAAAAAATGAGCGTCGGGCTGGAAGAATACGGGCAACTATCAGGTAATCAGAAATTTTCGTATCTTCGCAATCTTGAATTAGACGGACGCTACACTGGAAAAACAACCGTTGGGTTGAAATTTTCAAGTGTAGAAACTGATATCCCAAAGGACATTCGATTTGAAATTCCGAACAGATATACGCGCGCAAAATAAGGCAGGCGCCAAGCTCTCCATCCTGCTTGGGCTGGCGCTGGCTTTCCTGCTTGTTGCTCCATTACATGCTCAAAACCGGAAAGACCTGGAAACAAAGCGGCAACAATTGATCCGTGATATCCAGCAAACGGAGAGCCAACTGAAAGAAACAAAAAAAGATAAAGCGGCTACCCTGGACCAGTACCTGGCGCTGCAGAGTCAAATCCGCAAACGGGAACAACTCATCCATACCCTGCACGAAGAGATCGATTACGCCAATGAAAGCATTAACCGGTCCCGGGAAGTACTGGCAGCGCTGACTACAGATGTAGAACAGCTGAAAGCAGAATATGCCCGGATTATCCGCACCGCTTACCGGCATAAGCTCAATAACAGCTTTATTCTTTTCCTCTTCTCTGCCGATAGTTTCAATGACGCTTTCCGCCGCTGGCAGTATCTCCGCCAATACGACCGCTTCCGGAAAAAGCAGGCTCGCCTCATTATGGACACTCAGGGAACCCTGGCCCGAAAAGCGCGTCAACTGGAAAGCCGCAAAAAAGAAAAAGAGGCGCTCCTCACTTCACAAGAGCAACAACAACAATTGCTCAATCGGGAGCTGGCGGATAAAAACCGCATCCTGAAAACCCTCAAAACCAGTGAAAGCAAACTAGTGGCCGAATTGGACCAACAACAAAAAGCCCACAACGCCCTTAACAACGCTATTGAGGCCGTCATCCGCGAGGAAATGGCCCGAAAACGCCGGGAAGCCCGGAGCGCCGATGCCGTCGGCAGCAACAGCAGCGCCGGGCCAGAGGAGAATGCGCCCCTATCTAATGAATTCCAGAAAAACCAGGGGCGGCTACCCTGGCCGGTTAGAAATGGCGTCATCACCCGACAATTTGGCAAACAGCCCCACCCCAGTGTCCCCAGTATTCAAATTGCGAATAATGGCATCGACATCAGAACCGACGAACGAGCCCAGGTATTTGCTGTATTCGAAGGCAAAGTGGCGGGCACCCAATTCATCCCCGGATATAAAAATACGGTTATTATACAGCACGGAAAGTATTACACCGTCTACTCAAACCTGGATGAGATTTACATTAAACGGGGCGACCCTATTGGCCGTCAACAGGCCATCGGCATACTGAGTACCGACAAACCGGAGGTCCATTTCGAAGTATGGCTGGAAAAAAAACGGCTTAATCCCGTAGATTGGGTCGCCAAACACAATTAAAATGGGAACGATCCCCCTCCTTAACGTGTTTGCCAAAAGCCGCCTGTTAGTACCCGTTAAGGTGTAAAGAAGCGGAGGGAGAAAAACCAAGAAAAGAACCTATGGGAAATGATTGGAATATTGGTGAAAAGGACAAGAAAGGCATCAAACGCAAAGCCGAATACGCCGTACTTATAGGCCTTATCCACCAATTGCAAACGGAAGAACAGGTGGAAGAATACCTCGATGAGCTGGAATTTCTGGCCGTCACTGCCGGAGCGTTTTCCCTAAAACGCTTTCTGCAAAAACTTCCACACCCCGATTCCCGCACCTTTATCGGGAGCGGTAAGCTGGAGGAGATCAAAGCCTACATCGACAGCCACGAAGAGATCAGCATGGCTATCTTCGACGATGACCTCACCGGTAAGCAGGTCAATATCCTGGAAGAGGCCCTGAAGGTTAAGATCATTGACCGCAGTACGCTGATCCTCGACATTTTTGCCAGCCGGGCACAAACGGCGCAGGCTAAAACCCAGGTGGAACTGGCGCAAATGCAGTACCTCCTGCCCCGCCTACGGGGCCTTTGGACTCACCTGGAGCGACAGCGCGGGGGTATCGGGATGCGAGGCCCCGGTGAAAAGGAAATTGAGACCGACCGCCGGATCGTGCGCGACAAGATCGCTCTGCTGAAAAAAAAGCTGGAAAAGATCGATCAGCAAAACGTCACACAACGTAAACAACGAGGAGAACTGATCCGTGTGGCGCTGGTGGGGTATACCAATGTGGGTAAATCCACCCTGATGAACCTGCTGAGTAAATCGGAAGTATTCGCCGAAGATAAGCTCTTCGCTACCCTGGACACGACCGTGCGCAAGGTGGTTTTCGACCGAATGCCCTTCCTGTTATCCGATACGGTAGGCTTCATTCGCAAGCTGCCGCACCATCTGATCGAAAGCTTTAAATCGACCCTCGATGAAGTACGGGAAAGCGATATCCTTTTACACGTTGTGGATATTGCCCACCCCCAACACGAGGACCACATCCGTACGGTCAACCAGACGCTGAAAGAGCTTAATGCCCTCGACAAACCAACCTTGCTGGTTTTTAACAAAATCGACCTCTACCGGGACCGCTATTACGACCCCTTTGTAGATGAAGAAGCCCGGCAGGAGATCGAAGAAGGGCTGAAAGGCAGCCTCCGGCACACCTTCGATACTGAGCTGATATTCCTTTCCGCAAAAACAAAGGAAAATATCGATGGGCTACGGGAAAAACTACAACAAATGGTTCGGGAACAATATATAGTGCGCTATCCATACCAGGCCAAGCAATGGTGATCTAAAGCTGGAGCCGTAGGGATGGCCCGATCAGGCCAAACCAGGAAGCGATTAATCCAAAAAATCATGAATACCATACTGGAAAAATACGCCAACTTACTGGTCCATTACTGCCTGGAAATCAAAGCGGGCGACCAGTTCTACCTGAAGAGCACCACCCTGGCGGAGCCCTTGGTAAGAGAAGTCTACCGGGAAGCGATCCGGGCCGGAGCCAATGTAGAAGTGGAGCTGGAATTTCGCGAAAAAGGGCGCATTCTGCTGGCAGAAGGGCGGGAAGCGCAGCTCCGATATGCTCCCCCCCTATTCAAAAAGGCTATGGAAGAATTTGACGCCTACCTTTATATCCGGGCGCCTTTCAACCTTCGCGAAGACCAGAATAATGACCCGGAACAAATGAAGATCCGGCAGGATGCGCTCAAGGGCATCAATAAAACCTACTTTGAACGCACTGCTACCCGGGAACTGAAGCGCAACTTGTGCCAATACCCGACCCAGGCCGCCGCACAGGAAGCCGGCTTGTCGCTGGAAGAATACGAACAATTCGTCTATGGCGCCTGTAAGTTATACGACGAAGACCCCGTGCAGAGCTGGATCAAGGTCCGGCATTGGCAACAACAGATCACTGACCTGCTCAATAGCCGGGATGAAGTTCACTATAAAGGTGATGGAATCGACATCCGCTTTCGCACCCGGGGCCGCACCTGGATCAATTCCGACGGCCAAACCAATATGCCCTCTGGAGAAGTGTACACTTCTCCATTGGAGGACTCCGTCAACGGCGTCATCCACTTTTCCTACCCGGCTATCTATATGGGGCAGGAAGTAGAAGATGTCACGCTCTACGTCAAAGACGGCTATATTGAAAAGTGGGAAGCCCGGCGCGGCAAGGAATTTCTCGACCACATCTTCCAGATAGAAGGTACGCGCCGATTTGGGGAAGCCGCAATTGGAACAAACTACAATATTTCCCGTTTAACCAAAAATATCCTGTTTGATGAAAAAATCGGAGGGACCGTGCATATGGCAATCGGGCAATCTTATCTCCAGGCGGGCGGCAAGAATGAATCTTCGGTCCATTGGGATATGATCACCGATATGACCAAGGGAGGGGAAATTTTCGCAGATGGGGAAAAAATTTATGAAAATGGCCGGTTTTTATTTGTGAACCCGCCAGATAAGCCTTAAAATGAGGGGATGCCCGCCTCGAGTTGTCATCCAAACATGCTGAAAATTATGAGGGGCAAAGTTTACGAGAATTGAATTTTCTATATAAATTGCGAGAAGTAAAGCCGTTTTTGCCCTGAACCAAGTGAAAACAAACCCAAAGGCTACCAAACTACACTGAGCAAAATAGAAAACTAAAGGAAACACAATTATTAAACCAACAACTTAATCTCCTTAAACCGTGAACAATAGTATAGCATTCTTAGAATTAAAGTACGGCAACATTTACGGCGGCTACCCCAATTTTTACGCAATAAGTGAAATCTGCCTTCTGGTATTTGAACAGGGGTCCAACAAGATCTTCATCGAAACCTGGATTAACAACGCCAACGTAGATATCGTGAACGTGTACTCCAAGGTCAATGAACTGGGCCATACCGTCGGGCGGGCTAAGGAGGTGATGAACCTCCGCACTATGCGCCGCAAACCTTATCAGGAAGACTTCCGCCTCGACGACAGGCAACTGCAGTACGCTTTCCAGCAACTTCGCCCAAGCAAGATGCCGATCAAGAACTTCCTACTGAAAAACCTCAGAAAATACCGCTTCCGCGACATTATCACCTTCGATGGGCGGCGCGATGTATTCCTCTGTGAGCGCTCCGGCGTCAATTTCGAGCGTTACAATATCATAGACCTGCAAAAAGAGCTCAACAAGGAAACGGATTATCTGTTTTCTCTCAACAAGCTCGCCGTGGTCATCAATTTTGAACACGACCGCAGCTACCTGCGTACCAATAACCTGGAATATTGGCTGCATCCCATCGCCGACCGGCAGATCGTGCCCAAATCAGCTGCCTATGACGCTGCCCGCCTGATGATGGTACACAACGAATACCGCGAGTACCACGAAGATTTCATGATCAAAGCAGCACTTATACTGAATAAAATACAGAATACGAAGGCTTAAGCCTGTTTACGAAGGGGTTCCGGCAGTATTGCCAGAACCCCTTCGTTTTCCATTCCTCCGTTATTGCCTCCTATACGTCGTGGCAGGTTTACAAATCATATACCTGGGCCAGTTCAGGAATTTCTATTTGCCCAAATCCCTTGCCATGCAGTAATTCCCGGAAAGCTTCCTGTCGGTCGATCGTTCCATGCACCAGAAATAGTTGTTTCAGTTTTCCTTTTTGATTGGCTAAAAAGCCTGCCAGTTCATGCCGGTCGGCATGAGCGGAAAAAGAGTCCATGATTTCCACTCTGGCCCTGACGGCCTTTTCCTCGCCAAAAACCCGGAGGTGTTGGGCGCCGTCTCGCAAAGCTCCACCCGGTGTATCGGGCGCACAGTAGCCTACGATGAGAAAGGTATTGGCCGGATTATCGATATTGTGAAAAAGGTGGTGCTTGACCCTGCCTGCGTTCATCATGCCCGATGAACTGATGATAATGCAAGGCTCTTTGGATGTATTCAATTTCTTGGACAACTCCACATTCCGCACATAAGTCAGGCCGTTGAAACCGAATGGGTTATCATCGGTAAGCAGGTATTCGTTGAGCTCGTCATCGAAGCACTCCGGATGCGCGCCGAAAATGGTCGTGGCGTTGACGGCCAGAGGGCTGTCGACATAGACGGGGATATGATGGGGCAACTGGCCGGCTGTTTCCAGTTGGTCCAGCATATAAACGATCTCCTGGGTGCGGCCTACACTAAAGGCCGGAATGATAAGTTTTCCCCGTTTTTCGACGCAGGTTTCCCTGATAATATTTAAAAAACGCCGGCCTTCATTGGGCGCTTCTTCGTGGTCACGGTCGCCGTAGGTCGATTCGCAGATCAGGTAATCTACCTCTGGCATAGGGTTGGGATCGCGCAGGATGGGGCGGTTAGGCCGGCCGACATCCCCGGTAAATCCAAAATGAATGGTACGGCCATTCTCCTGAATGCGAAGGGTGACACTGGCGCTGCCCAGGATGTGGCCAGCGTCGCGGTACAACACCTCTACATCTTTGTGGATGCGGAACCACCGATCGTACCCATGGCCCTCAAAGAGGTTCCAGGCCTTTTCCACATCCTTTGAAGTATAGAGGGGCTCACGCAGTTTGTCGCGGTGGCCATGTTTAAGTTGCCGTTTATTATAATAGCCGGCATCCATTTCCTGTATTTTGGCGCTGTCGACCAGCATAATTGCACAAAGGCTTCGGGTAGCATGGGTGCAATGGATCGCCCCCTGGAAGCCATCCTTCACCAATTTGGGTATCCGGCCGCTATGGTCAATATGGGCGTGTGACAGTACGAGGACATCTACTTCTTCCGGTTTGAAATACCAGGCTTCATTAAAGCCTTTCATGTTTTCCGAGTTGCCTTGATACAGGCCGCAGTCCAGCAGTATTTTAAACCCATCTTGCAGGGTGATCAGGTGGGCGCTTCCCGTTACTTCGCGGGCGGCGCCGCAAAACTGAATTTTCATAGGCGATGATTATGCTATTGTGGCTCCGCCAATATAACAAAAAAGCAGCTCCGGCCGAAACTTAATTCAACCGGAGCCAAGCTTTGCAATTCAAATAAATTGGATTAGTATGAAGCCATTAATTGATCCAGATTATTCTTCGCCAACCCTCAAAGCGCCGTAACTCAGGCGGGCGCGCAAGACACGAGGCGCCCTCCCCTCGCCGGCCTGGCCTTGTACTTCATGATTAGCCCCATGTTCTTTTTCTACAAGGACTCTGAAATTGCGGGGATAACGGATGCCTGCATAATCTGCCACGGCATTCATCTGATAGGCAGCGCCTTCCTCGATCCCAATTTGAAAGTCTGTGAACTTGCCGGCCAGGTCTACTTCTTTAAAATTGCGGCCCACTGCAATGACCCGAACGCCACTGCTATCGATGTGCAGGCGCAGCTTATCTGCTACTTTGCCGACATTCAACTGCGTGAGCCGGCTGTCCACTGATACTTCGAGGGCCGACTTGATGTAGATTTGGTCGAACTCGCCGGTATTGGCGAATCTGCCGGCTTCATCCACATCATAAGTATCGTATTTAGTAGTGGTAATCGATTCCGCTACCCTATTCATTTGGACGACGGAGTAGCGGCTATTCATTGTCAGCAGCCGCACATCTTCAACAATGAGGCGGGCACGTTCCAGGTTAACATTCAGTCGTCCGGCTTTTTCGATCATACCACTACCGTATTCGAGGGTGATCTCACTATCAGAAAAAAGCCCTTCCACACTGAGATGGCCATAGCGAACGGACAGTTCCGCGCGTCCTTTGATTCCGGAAACGAAGAGGTCGCCATATTTGTTCCGGGCTATCAATTTGGCGCCGGGCGGCATAAACACCTTATAGGAAATAGAGAAATCCTCCTCCTCTTCAACGCCCCAATCCCACCAATCTCTTTTTTGTGGTGCAATAGTGGTTTCGGCATTCACAGACTCCGGCCCATTATTGATGAGCACATTTATGCGGTTGAATACGCGCTGGGCGGCTGCTTCGCCGGAAGCACGAACCAGGATGATGGATTCTATTTTCACCCGCTGCCCATCCCATGCCTGTACTTCTATTTTTCCAAATTTATTGCTGAGGCTCACCGCGCCCCGGGCCGAAATGGGAAACTCTTTCTTGATTATTTTTGAATACTCCCAGCAATCCGACGTATAAGCCGGTATGTGGGCCAGGGCGGTCAAAAGAAGTAGGGCGATAAGCCTAAATACTAACTTGCTCATGTTCTTCTTCTGGTTGTTCTTCGCCGGGTTCTGCTGTTTTCAGGCGATCCAGCACTCGTTCTAAAATAGCGGCTTTAGCCTTGTAGTTTTTGATCAGATTCTCGATGATCTCTTCTTCACTGCCTTTGGGCGCATGGGCCAGCTCTTCCCTCAATTCCTGCATGGCTTTGTCTAGTTGCGACAGGTCCCGTTCCACCGATGCATCGTAGGAATAGGACGCCAACTGAGTAGACCGCTGCTGTATCTGTTTCTGGTAATAAGCTTCCAGTTCAGCGTAGTGTGGAGCGATCTGTTCGAGCGAAGCGGTTTGCCGGCCACGCAAGTTGAAGGCATATTCTCCCAGCAGAGCTCCGCAAACCAATAATATAGAAATAGCGGCGGCTATCTGTGTAATCCGCCATGCGATAAGGCGCCGGCGCCGGCGTTTGTCCAGCTCCCGGGTGATACCCCCCCACACCTGCAGGCCGGGAATAGCATCATCGAAGGCTTCCCTGTTGTCCAAAACAAACTGCTCAAGATGGTCGCGCTGCATTGTTGTTAATAATTTGATGTTAATTTTTCCGATTGAATAATTTCTTTAAGCTTTTTCCTGGCGCGGCTAAACTGCGATTTGGAAGTGGCCTCGGAAATATCCAGGATATCGGCGATTTCCTTATGGTCATAGCCTTCCAGAAGATACAGGGAAAACACTACCCGATATCCTTCCGGCAGGCATTCCATTGCACTCTTAACTAAATTGACACTTAGGTGTAGTTCCATTATGGGTTCTTCCCGTTCTTCCGCTGAGATGTCGGCATGATGCTCCTGAAGCTCTTCCAGAAAGAGCTGGTTCCGTTTCAGATGGTTGATGCAGTTATTGACGACGATCCGTTTTATCCAGGCCCCTACCGAAGATTGATACCGGAAGGTGTGTAGCTTGGTAAACACGTCGACAAAGGAATTCTGCAACAGATCCTCTGCGTCCTGCTCCTGGCGGACCATGCGCAGACACACGTTAAACATCGCTCTGGAATACAGGCGATACAGCTCAAACTGGGCTCGCCGGTTGCCGCGCTTGCATTTTTCGACGATGTCCTGGTGTGTGCTTGCGTAATCCAATTTCAGGTGATTGTATTCTACATCGGGTGATGGCTTCAGCACAGACATAACTTCAACTTCTAACCCTAGGGACAATTGCTTCGCACAGAGGTTGCACCCCGGTTGGATGAAGTAGGTATTAGTTTATTAGTTGTTGAGAGAATGGCTGCCAAACAGGTAACCCAAAAGCAGAAAACTGCAACTCAAAGCTGCTGTCGAAGGCCGATGAACAGGCCCGTGCTCATATAACGCTGGGTGACGGCGTACTGGTCGCGGGTAACGGATTTGGGGAATATTTTAAAGTGGGGTTCCAGCACGATCTGAAGGTTGCCGCTGGTTCGGTAAGCGAAACCGATGCTGCCGTACCATCCCAGGCCCACCTGCTGTTTGAAGGCAGGATACGCATCGGGATTGCCGGAATCGAAGCTGACTGGGCGCAGGTCCTGTGGGGAGAGAAAGTCTCCTTTCTGCCGGAACAACAGGTTGAGGTAGGCGCCGCCATTAAGAGAAACGCCCAGTCTTCCTTTGCCGATCTCATAGCCTAGCAGAAATGGGATATCGAGCATGCGGTACTGGTTGTGAGTGACCTTATGCCGGGCGCCCACTTCGATCAGGGTATCCGTACCGATGACGTTGCCATCCTGATCATAGCGGTTAATATATTGGATGATCTCTTCACTTCCGCTGAAGTAAGTAAATTTTTCATTGATCTGGGAGTAGTTGATCCCGGTGCGAACCGCCAGCCCTTTATCTGAGACCATCGACAAACGCAGGGCGCCGCTAAAGGCCAACATATTGGATTCCGTTTCGCGGCGGGATTGGACGTACTCTTCATACTCCGGGTTGCGGGGTTGCATTTGGCGGATGGAGAGGTCGGGGGAGGCCAGCGCATCCAGGTAGAAGCTCCAGACGCCATGGCCAAACTCGGCGCACTTGGGTTCGGGAGAGAACAAGTTTTTGAGTAGGCCGGGCTCTTTTTCAGTTTCCTGCTCCATCAAAGTAGGCAATACCGGAGGGAGGGGGTCCCGGAACGGGCGCACTTCCGGCAACGAGAAGGCTACAGTTTGCTGCTCTTGGCTCATCTGGCCTTCCGCTGGAAAGGCTTCGGCGTTTATCCCTGCCGTTACTTCTGATGAAGTGTTTGTACCCGGCAAGGCGATAGGCTTTATTATATTGGAGGCCAGAGCCGGCGAACCATTTTGGTTAATGAGGGGGGGAGCGGTATTTTGTAAACGGGGAAGTGTTGAAACAGATTCTTTTTCAGGAGGAGCGAGAGAAGCAACAGCGGTAGACAAGGGTACGGGAAAACTCTGGAGCACGGGCGGCTGGATGGGCCAGGCCAGCCAACTTAGGCCAACCAGTAAGATCGCTCCGCCGAGGACAACCAGAGGCTGATGCTGCCGGGCCTTGTTCAGGAAACGGTGCCTCCAGTTTCGTTCTTGTTCTATTTGTTCCCACAGATGCATCGGCGGCTCGGGGGCAAAGTCCCTCAACTTTTTCCGAAACGCCTCATCCAAGGGGTAGTGCTTGTTCATACCGCGATCTTTTGCAAATCGATGATCATAACCTGCAACATCTTCCTGGCTTTTACTAACTGTGAGCGGGAAGTACTCTCCTGTATGCCCAGCAGATCTGCTATTTCCTTATGGTTGTACCCTTCAATCGCGTAAAGGTTGAAAACGATACGGTAACCATCCGGCAAGCGGGCAATAAGGCGGAGCAATTCCTCTTCCTGAAGATG
Organism: Lewinellaceae bacterium; assembly: GCA_020636215.1. GTDB lineage: Bacteria > Bacteroidota > Bacteroidia > Chitinophagales > Saprospiraceae > JACJYE01. Next base: position 1,289,170 of record JACJYG010000006.1, on the reverse strand, counting down.
TGCGTAAATATCCGGTTCCATGGGTAATTCAGGCTGGCTTTCCAACCCGATCTGCTCGTGTCTAAAGCTTTTTTTGCTGTAGTTCTTGAGGGCAGTGTTTATAACGATCCGCCGAATCCAACCTTCGAAAGAGCCTTTGAATTCGAACTTATCGATATGATCGAAAACCTTGATAAAAGCATCCTGTAGAATGTCTTCGGCTTCCATCTCATGGCGGGTATACCGCAGGCATACCCCCAACATTTTACCAGCGTAGCGACTGAACAATTCCTGTTGGCATTGTCGGTCCTCCCTGATACAGCCTTTGATCAGTTCTCTTTCCGTCACAGGAATGCAATTGATCCGTTCGGCTCACACCACTTTTCCTTCCCCAAAATGCAAGCCGGGACGAACGTTAAATTGCCAGGCGCGCAGGGTGTTTTCAACTCAGCCTCTGTCATTTAGACCCGATTACCGGGGAATGCGCTGCCTGAATAATACCAGATTTTATTCCATCCCAAGATAGGGAATATTGCGGAATTAGCTCACAAGTACGCCCATTTCGGTTAAATTGTCAAGGTAAGCGCTCTAAGAGCGCCCGTTTGGAGGATGGCTTTTTGTTTTTTGACAAAAGCTTGCCTTCTTTTTCCCGGATTCCAGAGATTTGTAACATTTCAACCCAATATTTATGTCGCCTGAAGAAAAAGCCCGCCGCATCGTCAGCCAGATGTTCGACAATGACCCTTTCAGCCAGTGGCTTGGGATCGAACGCCAGGAGGTTAGCCCCGGCCGCTGTGTGTTGCGCATGAAGGTACGGCGCGAAATGCTCAACGGCTTTAGTATTGCCCACGGTGGCATTACCTTCAGCCTGGCTGACAGCGCCCTGGCCTTTGCTTCCAACTCCCGTGGCAAACATGCCGTTAGTGTTGAAACCTCTATCTCCCATACGCTTCCCCTCCGCGAAGGCGACATCCTTACTGCTTCCGCTACCGAAGACCACCTGAGCCAGCGCATCGGGCTATATCGGGTTGAAGTCAAAAACCAGGACGGCGAAATGGTGGCCCTGTTTAAAGGCGTCGTTTACCGGAAAAGCACCGATTGGGAGGTTTGATCAGTTTGTCAGCCAATGCAGCATATTCAGCAGAAGCTGCACATTCTGCCCGGCCGCCGGGTTGTTCATGCCCATCGGCAAACGGTTGGGGCCGGCCAGTTGGGCGCTGAACATGGCTGCTTCACCAGAAACGAAAACTTTCCCTTTACCAAAGGTTCGGCAGGCCAACTGATAATAGCCTGCTGCGGACACAAAAGGTGTATCATCATTGAATTCCCAGGCCTCCTGCGGCAAGAGGAGCGTGTAGTGTTCGTCGAGGGCGATGACAGGTGTCGCCGTCGGGGGGATCAGAAAGGCGCTTCCGGTAAAAGTGACTATGGAATCGACATCTTCGCCGGAAGCATTGCCATCAGTTATTTCATTGCTACGCAAGGTACCCGCCTGCCGGGTGAAATATTCCACACTGCGATGACGTCCGTCCAGGGCAAAGCAATTGAGGTATTCGAAGCCAAATGCACGAGCCAGATCATGGGCAGCCCCGGCAAAAGGCATATGGTCCGCAATCAAGAACAAGCTGCCGCCCTCCGCCACCCACTGCCGGACTGCCGCAATTTCTTCCACCGTGAATGCCGAAGGCGTTGGCAAAGCCCAGGCGTCTTCATTGGAAGGATGCAATGGATTGGAGATCACCAATATGCCCACCTCCTTCAGGCTTTCCGCACTAAATACTGTATCTAATGAAAACAGGCGATAACCATCCGCTTCCAGCACATTGCCAAAAGCGCGGTAGCGGCCGTCGAGGGTGTGGAAATTGTGATGCGAAGCATCGATCATCACCGCCGGGCCCTGCCCGGGCAGGTAATGTGGGTTGGCGATTTCAAAAAAACGGCTGGTGTCGGGCTCCTGCTGGGCAAGGAGGAAAGTGGAGGACAACAGTAGTAGGGACAGTAGGGTGTTTTGGAACATGGTGCTTAGATTTTTTGATTTGGAAGAAGCCAGCGAAAAACAGGGGCGCTGATAGCGCCACTTGGTTACTGTCGTGACAAATACCCTCTGGAATGCCCCGCTAACCCGTGTTTTTTAAGCCCGGAGCGCGGGCCTCTAGTGGCGCAGGTTAAGAATTAATATTCCTATTTGTTCGTGAGGGACTCTACCTGGCTACCGCCGGGTAGACAAGTGGGTCCCGATACGGGTGAATTAGCAAGTCTGACTGGCGTATGTTCTGCCTGCTTAACATAAACTAAGGGCACTCGCATCTAATGTCGCCAGTCGGTAATGCAGCGGGGAATCTTTGTATAAGCCATCGGGGCAAAGTGAAGAGACCACTGGAAGTGTAATGGCGTCAACTTAAGGAATGGTGAGCTTTTTAGGAGGTGACTTCTAGTTCACCTCCTAAATTGGAAGCCCCGAAAAGTAAGGGGATGAGCGGGAAGTCATCCCCTTACAACCACGCTTGATATTCTAGAGTTGACGACATTGCACTCGAAGTGGCCGCTTTACATCTCTAACATACTGTCTACTGTTTACTGCCTACTGGCCTACTGCCTTCCCATATCAATCGCCCTTCCCGGCGTATACGGGGCTCCCGCATTATCCATATCCGCTTCCAGGGCTTTCAGTTTTTCATCCACGAGCTGGTTGATTTGCGCCGCCAGGGGTTTGAATTCCTTCTGGGCGATGCGCAAGGCTTCGCGTTGCGTTTCAGTCGGTGCAGAAGTAGAGCCCCACATGGAGTAGATGAGGCCGCCCATCCGGTCTGAGATGCCGGGCTCGGCGCCTTTATCGATGCGAGCGGCGACGGCGTCGCCATTCAGAGCTGTTTTAATCTCTCTCAACGCTTCTTTCAAATCCTTGATGCGAGCGGCCAGGCCTTCCGTCGGCGTGGGCGTCACTTCCAGGGCCTTCTCCAGCAAATCCAGGCGATCGTCCGCTTCATTGACCCGGCGTGACGCTCCGCTGAAGATACGGTTGAACTCGTGTACTTCTTCCTGGAAAGCCACCAGTGCGGCACGGTCTTCGGCGGGCAGGGTTACGCCGCCCAGGGTCTGCAGGCGGAAGGGCTGCGGGGCCACCAATTCCGTCGCTTCGCCATTAACTATTTTGGAAAGAGAAACGGTGTATTCCCCTGGCATGGCCAGTATTCCGCCGTCTTTATTACCGGAAGTAGACGAGCGCACCGGCCGGGTGGAAGGCTGCCGGCCATCCCAGGTAATGCGCTGTACGCCTTTGGAAACCCCGGCCTGCAGCTTACGGACTACTTCTCCCTCCGCACTGCGGATCGTGAAAAGCAGATAAGGCGCTTCTTCCTTCTCCTCGGCCTGCAGTTCTTCGTAAGTCGGATAACGAATCGGCTCTCCGTCCTTGATCTTCTTTTTCTCTTCCTCACGGCGCTTTTCCCGCAAGGTCTTCGCCTCCTCCTTAACATAATAGGTGAAAGTAGCTCCGATCGGGGGGTTCTCCGCGGTAAAAAAGTTATCGCCCTGATAGCTCTTGCCTTTTCCTCCAATCTGCTCCCTTTCAATGAAGATCAGCCCATCCTTGATGGGGAAGACGCTCGCATCGGCCTTCATAGCTTCCTCATTAACTGCCCGTAAGGGGGAATAATCGTCGAGCACATAGAATCCGCGGCCGAAGGTAGCCAGCACCAGATCGTTCTCCCGCTTCTGGATCGCCAAATCCCGCACTGCAATAGTAGGCAGGCCTGCCTTGAGCTGCTTCCAATGCCCGCCGCCATCGTTGGAAAAGAAACAGCCAAACTCAGTGCCGACAAACAACAGATTGGGGTCCATATGGTCTTCGGCAATACAGTAGGTAGAGCCCCGCTCCGGCAGGTTGTTGCTGATATTCACCCAACTGCGCCCTTTGTCGGTGCTCTTGAAGAGGTAGGGCTTGAAGTCGCCGTATTTGTGATGGTTGAAAGCGGCGTATACCACATTCTCATCCTGCTGAGATGCCAAAAGATAATTGACATAAGTGCGCTCTGGTGCGCCGGGAATATCATTGACATCCACTTTCGTCCAGTTCTGGCCACCATCCTGGGTAATCTGGATCAGGCCGTCATCTGTGCCGACATATAGTAGGTTTTGATTTTTCGGGCTTTCCGAAAAAGCGACAATAGTGCCGTATGGAGAAGTGGATTCGTTCTTAGCTACCGCATCAATGCTCTGAACACGGCCCATAACCGGTAGCGTATTGCGGTCGATCTGGCGCGTCAGGTCGGGGCTGATGACTGCCCAGGCATTGCCGCGGTTATCGCTACGGAACAGCTTATTGGCGGCAAAGTAAATGCGGGTGGGCAGATGTTCGGAAACAGCCAGCGGCGCATCCCAGTTCCAACGGTATTCGTCTTCCCCTTCCCTGGGCTTGGGTTGAATGCCGGTCTCCTCCCCACTTTGCCGGTCGTAACGCACCAGGCCACCATACTGGTGTTGGGCGTAAACGATATTTGGGTTATTGGGGTCGACCTGTGACTCGAAGCCGTCTCCGCCGTGGGTAGTGACCCAATCTGCGTTCACAATGCCACTAGCGCTGCGGGTCCGGGAAGGGCCGCCCAGGCTCCAGTTGTCCTGCGTGCCGCCATAAATGTTATAAAAGGGCGCATCGTTGTCGACGGCTACTTTATAAAATTGAGTGACCGGCAGGTTGGACTTGAAGTTCCAGGTTTTACCGGCGTCGTAACTGTCGTAGATGCCTCCATCACAGCCGACGAGGTAATAGGAGGGTTGCTGGGGGTCGATCCACATGGCGTGGTTGTCGACGTGCTTATGTTCGCCGTCAGTTCCTTCGAAGGATTTTCCACCATTCTGGCTCCAGTGCAGGTAGGTATCCATAGCGAAAACGACATCCGGGTTGGTGGGGTGGGCGGTAATTTCGATGTAGTAATTGCCGGAAGTAGAGTAACTGCTCTGCTTTTCCCAGGAGGCGGCACGGTTGGTGGAACGGAAAAAGCCGCCTTTATCCTGAGCGGCTTCCACCATAGCATAGATCACTTCGGGGTTGGCAGGAGAAATGGCCAGGCCGATGCGGCCAATATCTACGGAAGGCAGGCCTTTATTGGCCTTTTCCCAGGTTTTACCCCCATCCGTAGTTTTATAAATGCCGCTTCCCGGCCCACCGCTGACGTAGGTAAAGACGTGGCGCCTGCGCTGGTATGCGGCGGCGTATAGCACATCGGGGTTACGAGGATCCATCACCAGGTCTGTCACACCGGTGTTTTCATCGATTGTCAGGACGGGCTCCCAGGTTTTACCGCCATCGGTGGTTTTAAAAACGCCGCGGTCGCCGCCTTCATTCCACAGGGGGCCGATGGCCGCTACATAAACAACACGCGAGTCGCGCGGGTCGACTATGATCTTACCGATATGCTCGGAGGCCTTCAGCCCCATGTTTTTCCAGCTCTTGCCGCCATCTTCTGACTTGTAGACCCCATCGCCATAGTCCACAGAACGCTGGTTGTTATTTTCGCCGGAACCCACCCAAACGACATTGGGGTTGTTGGGGTCGAGGGTAATGCAGCCGATGGAATAGGAGCCTTCGCCATCGAAGAGGGGCTCATAGGTCGTACCGGCATTTTCGGTTTTCCAGACGCCACCCGCTGCGGAGGCGACATAATAGATACTGCGATTGTCGGGATGGACTGCAAAATCGGCGATGCGGCCGGAGGTGAGCGCCGGGCCGACTGATCGGAATTTCAGGCCCGAAAGGGACAGTTCTTCCAGATAGTGCTTGGGTTGCTCTTCTTTTTCCTTTTCTTTTTTGGCCTTTTGAGCCAGCGCTGGCCAGGCCAGAGAAAGGGATAAAAAGAACAGTAGAAGGGTTGTTACATTTCTCATGGTTAGGAATCTTTTTTTAGGGGATTTAAATGTAGGAAGAATTGCCCTACCTACCAAAAGGAGTGTTCAAGTGTTTGCGTTCCGTCCCTTCGAGCCGAACAAAGAAAGGGGCCGGAGTGCCCGATAAAGGCCTTACTTCATTTTAACTTTTCAATTTCTCAACCCATCCACCTCTCCACCTTTCTTATATTTGCGTCAAACCAAGCCACCCACTATGGACCTTTTTGCCATCATCACGATCCTCATTGTACTTTCTGCTCTTTTCGGATATCTCAATGTTAGATTTCTGAAGCTGCCCGTCACTATTGGGTTGATGATCATTTCTCTGGCCTTTTCGCTATTCGCCATGGCAACGGCCCAGGCCTTTCCCGCCTTACTTGAATGGGAAACCAATCTTATCCGTCAGGTTGATTTCCAGAAAGCGCTGATGGAGAGCATGTTGAGTTTCCTTCTTTTTGCCGGAGCCCTGCACGTTGATTTCCAGCAGTTGAAGGAACAGCGCTGGCCAATCATACTGTTTGCCACGCTTGGGGTCATCACTTCAACCTTTTTGGTGGGCGGACTGATGTACGGTATTTTTCAGCTACTCAACCTTGAGATCCGTTTTCTCCATTGCCTGCTGTTTGGAGCACTCATCTCGCCCACCGACCCTATCGCCGTACTGGGTATTTTGAAAAAAGCGGGCGTGCCGAAAAAGCTGGAGACCAAGATCGTCGGAGAAAGCCTGTTCAATGACGGGATCGGGGTCGTTGTTTTTGTCACTATTTTTCAGATCGCTTCCGCCAGTAGCGGCCATATAGCGCCTTCTGAAATTGGGCTGCTTTTTCTGGAAGAGGTTGGAGGCGGCATTGGGCTGGGCTTAGGGCTGGGCTATGTGGCCTATTATCTTATGCGCACCATTGATGACTATGAGGTGGAAGTGCTGATCACCCTTGCCCTTGTAATGGGTGGTTACTTGCTGGCCAGCGCACTACATTTTTCAGGGCCGCTGGCCATGGTGGTGGCCGGGCTTATGGTGGGCCATGAGCGATTCCGAACCAGTTCTATGTCGGAAACAACAGAGCGTTATGTAGACAAATTCTGGGAACTGATGGACGTGTTGTTCAATGCGGTCCTGTTCGTTCTGATCGGCCTGGAGATTCTGGTGTTGCCATTCGAGCGCCCCTATCTCGTGGCCGGGCTATTGGCTATCCCGGTTGTACTTTTGGCGCGGGCGGGGGCTCTGGCGTTGCCCATCGAGCTGTTTCGACGGCGGCTGGAGTTTGTGCCCAACACCAACCTGATCATGACCTGGGGAGGCCTTCGGGGCGGTATTTCCATTGCCCTCGCTCTTTCGCTGGCCGAATTTATGGACCGGACGCCACTCCTGACGATCACCTACGTAGTGGTCATCTTCTCTATTATCGTGCAAGGGCTTACGGTCGGGAAGCTGGTAAAAAAGTTGCAACAAGACTGAGTAAGGCCTACGTCAACCGCCCAGATTTGATGGGTATCGGCCTGTTTTTATCTAAAACATTACAAAATTATTGTATTAGTTGTTTTTTCATGAAAAACACATTATAATTGCATTGAATATGGTTTTTGTATATTTGTAATACATCCCCCCCTCATACTTATTTAGAGCGCTTTGACGCTGTAATACAGCACTTTGGCGCTCCCTATCAAAATCGATTCCCAAAAATTATTCGCGCTTGTTGGCATTCACAAGGCCAGTAAGGGCTTTCAGTTGCTATACAGATAACAGAGCAGGCTAGCTAAATACCAAATACTAAAGTTTAGCAAGGGAAAAGGGGAAATCACGCCCCATTTTTAGGCGGTGGCCCGACAGCAGGAACATTATTAGACAAAAGGCCACTGATCAAACAAATAAAGCACAATGACTACTCAAAAATGTTTGCGCTCTGCCATTCTAGTGGCGGTGTTGGGATGCTATACTGTTATCCAGGCGCAGGAAAACCACAGCATCCACTTCCAGTCCGGAGTCTTATCCGAAGTTACTATTTCAGCTGTTTCAAAGCAAGCAGAGCAGTACGCCAACTGGCAGGATTACACCTTTGAAAGCCATGCTTACTACATTTTGCAATTCGAGGCTTTGCCGGATGCGAAAACCCGGTCTGCTCTTTTATTACAGGGGGTTGAATTACTGGACTACTTTCCCAACTATGCCTATTTGGCCCGAGGGCCACAATGGATCCCACCCGGCCAATTTTCGGCCAGGGCAGTACTTCCCATACAAGGTGTATATAAGCTTGGCCGAAAGTTAACAGCCGAACTGGAAGCCAGCCCGGAAGGCCTTTTGTCTTTGAGGGCCCTCCCCATGCCCGGCATTTCCGCCCAGAAATTATCCGAAGCCTTAAAGCAGGAGGGTTTTCAGACAAGTGAAGCCGATGCTTTCAGCGTTTTTTTGGATGCCCCAAAATCAGCGATCATACAGCTTGCCAACCATCCGGCGCTTTATTTTCTGGAGCTGGCCCCACCGCCGCCGACGCCGGAAGGCGAGCAGGCCAATGCTCTCATGCGCGCCAACTGGCAAAGCCAGGCGCCAGCCGGCAACTACGATGGAGACAATGTGGTCATCGGTATAGCCGACGACGGCACGGTCAACCATGTCGACAAGAAAGGCCGTTTGATTAATATGACCAATATTAACTGGGGCACACATGGCGATATGACTACCGGTATTGCCATTGGGGCAGGCAACATCGATCCACTTGCCAGAGGGTTGGCTCCCGCCGCCAAAGTCCAATTGTCCCTAATCAATGGTTATCCCCAAATTCAGAATGCGGTACAGTATTATCAACAATACCAAACCATTACCACTTCTACATCTTACGGTGAAAGTTGTGGCGGATATTACAGCTCGGCCACTCAGTTCATTGACAACCAGATTTTCAGTAATGCCAATCTGATGCACCATTTCTCGGCGGGTAACTCCAGCAGCAGTGGTTGCAGTAGTGTTTACGGTTCGATCGTCGGCACGGATGGCCGGCATTTTGGCAATATTACCGGGGGATATAAGGCTGGAAAAAATGTCATTACCGTGGGTAACGCCACCTTTGGCGATATCCTATCTCCCAGCAGTAGCCGGGGCCCCCTGGAGGACGGCCGGCTCAAGCCAGACCTATGTGGGATTGGCCAGGGCAGCCTAACCACCGATGACAACAACCAATATCGGCTGGGAAGCGGGACATCGGCTGCTGCCCCCGCCATTGCGGGCATATACGCTGTACTCGTGCAAGCCTATCGGAGCCTTCATAATAACCAGGACCCTCCTTCGGCCCTACTTAAGGCTGCTTTGCTAAATACAGCGGAAGACCTGGGCCGCCCCGGCCCCGACTACGAGTACGGCTGGGGGCGTGTCAATGGCCGGCGGGCCCTTAGGCTGCTCGAGCAGCAACAATACCAATCTGCTTTGATGCATCAGGATATGATGCAAAGCCACTCGATATATGTGCCGGCGGGTACAAAGGAACTGCGCGTTATGCTGTACTGGCACGATCCGGCGGCTTCCCCTCTAGCCGCCAATTCGCTGGTCAATGACCTGGACCTCAGCCTGCAAGGCCCCAACAATGCCATCTACCTCCCCTACCGGCTCAGTACCTTCCCACACATTGACAGCCTGACCCTGCCTGCCTATACTGGTGTCGACCGGGTGAACAATATGGAGCAGGTAGTCCTGAAAAATCCGGCCCAGGGAAATTACAATGCCCGAGCTTTCGGACATCTGATACCCCAGGGGCCGCAGCCTTACTATATCGTTTACACCATCATCCAGGAGGACGCCAGCATCGTCTACCCAAGTGGTGGAGAAAGCCTGGCGCCAGGGGAAACGACGAGCCTGTACTGGGAGGCGTCCGGCAATCAAGGGACATTTACCCTCCAATATAGCGTAAATGGAGGCGTTAGCTGGGCCACCATTGCTTCCAACGTTGCCGGCTATTTACGGTACTATGATTGGACTGTTCCTTCGGTAGCCACCGGTAATGCCCGTATCCGGATTACCCGCAACGGCCAAACATCCACCGGAGGCGATTTCAGCATTCTGGGCGCCCCGGATTTCCACATCACTTCCTCTGGCGCTGCTACAGCCAATATTTTCTGGGAACCGGTTGCTGGGGCTAACCAATATGACGTGTATGCACTCGGCGACAAATTCATGGAAGTAATAGCCAGTACTGGCAACACCAGCATTGCCATTCCCGTTTCCACCACTCAGGGCAACTGGTTCACCGTCCGTGCCCGGCACACCAGCGGCGCTACCGGCCGGCGCGCCTACGCCAAATACTATGAACACCATCCTTGTGAAAGCCAGGTGGCCCTAACCCTAAAGCTGGACGGCAATCCCGGGCAGGTAAAGTGGCGCATTACGGATCAAAGCGGGAGCCTGCTGGCCAGCGGTGGCCCGTATAGTGATGTGTTGGCCAACCAACTGCTCACCCTGCCATTGTGCCTGCCACAGGGTTGTCACATTTTCACGATTGAGGACAGTGGCAACAACGGCTTGTGCTGCGCCGCCGGCCAGGGGTATTTTCAGTTGCACAATGCCCAGGGGCAATTGCTGGCTTCCGGCTCCTCTTTCGGTGCTTCCAGCTCGGCCAATTTCTGTTTGCAAGCCGGACAGAATCCTTTGCAGGTTACCATCAATGCCAGCCCCAGTACGGCCTGCTTTGACTCATCAGATGGGTGGGCCATTGCCTTTGCCTCCGGCGGAAACGGCAACTATAGTTTCCATTGGAGCACCGGCGCCACGACCCAGCAGGTCAACGGGCTTTCGGCAGGCCAGTATACGGTAACCGTATCGGCGGGTTCTTCAACGGTTGTGGCGACTGCCGCAATCGGGCAACCAGCCCCTTTAAACCTGGGCATTCTGGCCCAGCCGGCCAGTTGCAGCAATTCCAGTAGCGGCATGGCCAGCGCCACCGTTTCCGGAGGTACGCCCCCCTATTCTTTTCAGTGGAGTACCGGCGCCACAACCTCACAAATAAGCGGCCTTGCTCCCGGAAATTACCAGGTAACCATTACTGACAGCAAGGGATGCACCGAAACGGCCTATGCCCAGGTACAGGCTCCCGTACCGCTGAACATTAGCCTGAGCACCTTTGCTCCTTCTTGTTCCGATGCTCAGGATGGCCATATCTTCGCTACCGTAAGCGGAGGAGCCGGCAGTTATACCTATCAATGGAATACCGGCAGCAGCTCAGCCATTCTTCAGAATATTGGCGCGGGCGCTTACAGCCTGTCCGTCACCGACAGCCAGGGTTGCACCAAAACAGCTAGTGTAACTTTACAGGCGCCGACACCACTTGCACTGCAGTCCGACTTGGGGCAGGATGGGCCATCCGTTAACCTCTTAGCAAGCGGAGGCACGCCGCCCTACCAATTCCAATGGCCAGACGGCAACACCTCAGCCAGTGCCTCCGGGCTGGAACCGGGCGATTACCTCGTAACCGTAACGGATTCCCACAACTGCCTGGCGACGGCTGCTTTTACCATAACCGAACCTTCGGCGGGCCCATGCCTCAGCCAGGGCTCCAATTCGTCTTACAACTGGATTGCCTCTGTACAATTGGGTTCTATGCAGAACAGTAGTGGAAATAATGGCGGTTATGCCTCATTTGCCAATACCGCCCACCTGCAACCCACCTTTGAGGCCGGGCAAACGATTTCCATCATGCTTTCGCCTGGGTTCTACTCCAATTCCTTCGTGGTTAACTGGGCAGTCTGGATAGACTTCAATGAAGACGGCGACTATGAAGATAGTGGAGAACAGGTGCTCCCTACTCAGATTAGCAACAATACCATTTCCACCACTATTCAGATCCCTGCGAGTACGACACCAGGCATAAAGCCTATGCGCATCAGTATGGCCTTTGGACTGGCTCCGGCGCCCTGCGAAGGTTTTGTTTACGGTGAAGTGGAAGATTATTCCATCAACATTACTGCCGGCGACCTTACGTACTGCACTTCTGCAGGGCAAAATACTGCCTTCGAATGGATCGAGCAGGTTAGCCTGGGGAACCTAAGCAATACATCGGGCAACGATGGTGGTTATGGTGATCATTCCGGGCTTATGCTGACAACTCTAAGCGGGGCTTCGATCCCCTTCACGTTACAACCGGGTTACAGTTCCAGCCCTTTCCCGGAAAGCTGGAGCATATGGATCGATTATAATCAGAACGGGCAATTTGAAGCCAACCAGGAAATGGCTTTCAGCATCGCCCCTACTCCCAATACCATCAGTGGGCAATTTACCTTACCGGACAACCTGCCCGAAGGCCTTTACCGAATTCGGATCATCATGCGCTGGGGCACAGCCTTCAACGCTTGTGAATTGTATAACTGGGGGGAAACGGAGGATTATACGCTCCAGGTAGTAACCCCTGTTGCTCCCCTCGTTTCCAGCCAGGATTCAGAGGCGCATAACGGAAAAAAAATGGAGGTAGCTCCACCACCTGTTGTATTGGAAGCCCCCCCTGTTCCTCAACTCTTCCCAAACCCCGCCGGGCCGGAAGTGAGGGTTCGTTATTATTTGCCGATGCCCGGCCAGGTTTCGATTCAGTTATTCGACGCAACCGGTCAAGCCCTGGAGGCGCAGCAGATTGAGGCCCGAGCCGGCTGGTCGGAAGCCGTTTTCGACACGGCTCATCTGCCGGCAGGCACTTATTTTATGACTGTCAGAACCCAGGAAAATCTATGGGTGGAGCAATTGGTGGTAAGCCGATAAATGGAGCAGTTGCGGGGCACGAAGGGCCACAGGTATTAGCCCTATTGTTTTCCTATGTGGATATTGGGATCGCCTTCTTTTATGATTTCCGAAGCATCAGCTAGGCAATCAGAGGCAATTAAGCTCCGTACGCCGTCGGCCGAAGCCTTTGGCGTAGGGACGAGGAGCGACAGCTAACCCTTTATTTCCGCTCTGTCGCTGCTACGCAGCTCAAATGCCCGCTCATTTTTGCAAGGGGCTAACGCTCCTCGCAAAAAACTATCGCCGCTACGCGGCTAAATCTAAAAGCGCCAAAGTAGAATTAAGCAAGAAACCTGTAATGTGAGTTATTTGAGGATGAGCCTGGCCAGTTGCAATAGGTCTTTGACAATGACATCCGGCTTAAGGCCAAGTTTTTCGGGGATAGCTTCCTGGCGTTTCACCCAGGCAACCTGTAGCCCACAGGCTGCTGCACCGGCCACATCCCAGGTGTTGGCAGATACAAAGAGCAGATTCCAGGGCGCCAGACGTAGTTTTTTTTCGGGCAGCTGATAGATAGCTGGCACTGGCTTGTAAAGCTGTAATTCATCGGCGCTGATATAATCGTCCAGTATTTCGTCCAAGCCGTTGAAAGAAGTGGCGCGCTCCAACAAGCTGGGGTTGGCGTTGGACAGGATAGCCAGGTGGTATTTTCCTTTAAGCAGGCCCAGTGCTTCGCGAACATCAGGGAAGGCTTTCAGGCGGTAATATTCCTGCATCAGTGCCTGTTTGTCAGCGGAAGACACTTCCAGGCCAAAAGTTTCCAGGGCATAGGAAAGGGCGTCTCTTGTAAGGTCGTAGAAATCAACATACCGCACCATCAGGGTACGCAGCCAGCTGTATTCCAGCTGCTTACGCCGCCACAATTCCGCCACTGCCGGCGCCTTTTCACCACATAGCTGTTCCAGGCGCGGGTCGATAGAAGCAATATCGAACAGCGTGCCGTAAGCGTCGAATAAAATGCCTTTGATCTCCTTACTAACCATCTTTTCCTTGATTTTGCCAGTGACTGAAAAACAGCAACAGGCCATTGACTGTATGGGGATGCAGGAATGCTCCCTGGTATAACATATGGCGAGTTTCTTCAAGCGATAGGCTAACGACCTCGATAGATTCTCCGTCATCCAATTGTTGGACGGTGCTCTTTTCTACCCCTTCTGCCAGCCAATGATAAATATAGCCCTCCATGAAAACAGGGTTGGATGGGATACTACCGAGATAAGACCAATGCTCTGATAGATATCCGGTTTCTTCGCTCAACTCTCGCCGGGCAGCGGCTTGGTGCGTTTCTCCATGGTCGACGATGCCTCCGGGGAGTTCCAATGTATAATCTGAAATGCCAAAGCGGTATTGTCGCACAAAAAGCAAACGCCCACCGGGGGTAAGCGCCACTACATTGGCCGAATCACCTGCTTCCAGTATAACCATGCGGCTGGCCCGCCCGTTGCGAGGGTTGACCATATGATCGAATCGGACCCTAAAAAGCTTTAAGTCAGGGCCCGGTTCCTGTTTTATGGTTTGCCAAACATTTATATTGCTATCTTTCATGCAGGGAAAGATACGGATTTTGGGATTGGCTGGAATGGATAACTGTCCGAAAAATCCAGCGCGGACGTATAACGTCAAATGCTCACTTGGCCCCCCTCTCGCTGTCGTATCAGCAGGACAGCCAACCCAAAGAAAGATCCGGGAGAATTCGGAGAGTCTTCGGCTCTGGCCAAAATGAAATTTTCCCGATAGATAAAAAAATAAATGTCACAAAATACGCCCTAAAACCAGATCAACCACCTCATAAACACCTATATTCTAAACCTTTAAATGAATTGCGCCAATTTTCATTAAAAACATCTCCGTTATTTTTTCTGTTTTTTTCGACACTTTTCAACCAACCTATCATGCCCTCCCCTCTATCTTTAACCCGCCTTGATCTGCAAAGTGCAAGTAAACTGTTTTCACCTTCTCTAACCCTTTTAGTTCCCCGATTTCCATTACACTTCAGAACAGCGGCTTCAGGACATCAGAAAATAAACACAGGAGGGAGGACAAACATACTACGGGACAGACTCCCCCCCCCTTATTTTGAAACTGAATAACAACACTATTTAACTTGTCATTTGCACACATTTCCAATGCTGCAAAGCCTATTGGAAAGGGTGCTCGTTTTTCAACCGGGACCGCGGTAAACAAACAACACATGCTTTGAGCCGAAGGAGAAAACTGAGGCTATTCTACAAACCAAAAGCGGGCCAAGAGAAAAGCCCGCTTTTTTTATTCCTGCCCTGAAATCAGGATCGTGTAATGATCCGGGAGCCTTATTTATCCTTGCTATCCCCAGCATCACCGAGGTCCAAAATATCGTCGTTGGCTTCCTCGTCGGTATCCAGGATCGCGTCATCGATGATCTCATTACCATCGCCATCGAGATCCTCGAAGCCTTTAACGGAGCCGGGTTTTTCTCCGGGTTTATATTCGGGGTTCTTTTGGATCTTCATCTCCTTTCCACCCTCATTGTGGTAATCCCCATCGGCGAACCGTTTGGCGCGGTCAAAGAAAGAGTCGAAACCGCCAAGCGTACCCTTTTCGCTATCTTCTTTGAGATTCTCAGCATTGGATTTGGCGCTGCGTTCCTGAATGCGGCGTTCCAGATCTTCATTGGCCTGCCTGGCCTTTTCGGTAGTATCCTCCAAAGATTCTTTGGCGGCTTCTTCGTTGGCCTTATCCACCAATTCGTTGAATTTACCGATGACCTTTCCACCGACTTCTTCAGAAGTATCCAGAATTTTCTTCCCGACCTTTTCGGACACATCCTGGAATTTATCCCAGGCCTTTTCACCTTGCTCGAGCACTTCCTTGCCGACCTTTTCAGAAATATCTGCGGCTTTTTTTCCAGCGCTCTCGGCTGCACTTTTCAGCTTCTCGCCCGCCTCACCGGCCAGGGATTTGGAGCTGGATTGGGGCTTGGGAATTTTGGGCTCGGCCGTATCCTCCAGAAAGGGTTCCGAATCTGCCACACTGGATTTGTAGGTTTCTTTCGGTTCTCTGGACTTCAGGAATTCTTCCTCTGCATCAGTATCGAAGAAATCTCTTGCCTTCTGCCTGGCTTTATCAGAGAACTCTTCGGTTTTTTTCCAGGCTTCATCTACCAGCCCCTCTGCAAAATCTTTGGCGTCGTCAAAGGTTTCCTTTGCCTTTGGCCCATATTCTTCCTTGATTTCCTGCACCTTATCCTTCGCTTTACCCAGGTATTCCTTTGATTTTCCACTTATTTCTTCGCCGGCTTCCTTCCCAGCCTCCACGGCTTTCTCTCCAGCAGATTTGGCTACCGATTTGGCGCCGAAAAGTAGTTTCTTCAAATCATTGAGCATACTCATAGTTGATTGAGATTTAAGTCCATACAATAGTAGTTGATAAAATAAGGAAATAAAAACAGATCGTAAAGTTTTTTCGGCCAAGGTGCATTGGGCGTCTGGGGCGTCTGGGGTGTCTCATACGTCTCATACGTCTGGTCGTCTGGTACGTCTGGTATGTCTGGTATGTCTGGTCGTCTGGTATGTCTGGTCGTCTGGTGTGTCTGGTGTGTCTGGTGTGTCTGGTCGTCTGGTATGTCTGGTATGTCTAGTATGTCTGGTCGTCTGGTATGTCTGGTCGTCTGGTGTGTCTGGTACGTCTGGTATGTCTGGTCGTCTGGTGTGTCTGGTACGTCTGGTACGTCTGGTACGTCTGGTGTGTCTGGTATGTCTAGTATGTCTGGTACGTCTAGTGGGGGCCCGGGGGGGGGGAGCTGTTCGATTGTTCAGGGCGTTTTAAAATAAATGCGTCAAATCCTCCGCCATGATCAGGGACGCCCTGATTTTACTGGGCTTTCGGGGCACACAAAGTATATTCGGCCCTCAAGGACGGGACACGAACTCCTGATCACTCCCTCGGGAGGTCGGGAGGTCGGGAGGTCGGGAGGTCGGGAGGTCGGGAGGTCGGGAGGTCGGGAGGTCGGTAGGTCTGGAGGTCGGGAGGTCGGTAGGTCGGTAGGTCGGGAGGTCGGGAGGTCGGTAGGTCTGGAGGTCGGTAGGCCGGTAGGTCGGTGGGTAACTCGAACTTTACCCGGCCCTCAAGGACGGGACTCGATAATTTACCCGGCCCCTAGGGACGGGACACGAACTCCTGAACACTATCATTGTTCAAAACGTGCCCGTCTCAAGAGACTTTTCCTGTCTTGCGCGGCCCCAGCCCCACCTGACTTACAAGCCCTATAGGCATCATGAGATACTTTAAACGTACGGGGCACACCAGAAACACTTGCCCCACCATGGCCCCATCCAGCCAGCACGTCAGAAAAAAAATCGCCCTCCAGGCAACGCTTTGGAAGTTTGGGGAGTCTAAGCCATGTACATACAATCCAAACACCGGAGGATTTACCGGAGGTTTAAACAAAGTCAGAGCTTAATGAGAAGGCTTCCCGGATACTTTGGAATAGGTTTGATGATCTTTTTTACTTTCGGTTGCCAAGAAGATATTGACGTCTTCGAACCGGCAACCCTGTCTTCCGGTGATATTATGCGCTTCTTCGGGAGCGTACAGACAGCACCGCTGCAGCACAATTGGGATGTTTCTGAGGAGCAAACCATTGTTGTGCCCGGCGAAGGACAGGTCATCATTCCCGCCAATGCTTTCACCCAGATGGATGGGAGCCCTGTCTCCGGGTTGGTTCAGGCAAACTTACTTGAGATTCACGATAAAGGAAGCCTTATCCGATTTAACATTGGGACGTCTTCCGGTGGGCGAATACTTCAGCTCGTCAGTATGATCAACCTGGACGTCCGGCAGGAAGGCCGGCCGCTTCGGCTGGCGAGTGGCCAAACGATACTCATACGGCTGGCCACTACCGCTTACCGTCCGGAAATGCGTTTGTTTACGGCGGCGCCGGCTGATTCCGGAGCAATTGAATGGATGGAGGCGCCAGACACCGAAAAACGCATTCAGGCCGCGCAAGTATTTGACCCGGCTACGGACCAATGGCTGGAAGGCATTGAAATCAGCGCCACCAGCCTCGGATGGATGCAGTGCGCATTGTATGCAAATACTACCTCCGGGGGAAAGGTGCCCGCTTGTGTGAAACTGCCTATTGGTTTTACGAAGCATAATACTGCCGTGTTCCTGACCTTGCAGAACATGAATTCGGTAGTACCTTTCAACGCCTTTGATGAAACCCTTCCGCAGGTGTGCCAGCAAGGGCTTCCGGCAGGTTCCAAAGCGGAAATAATTGTTATTTCTGAAGGGGATGAAGAAGAATATTACTTCGCCAGGCAGCCAATTATCATTTCGGAGAATCTAAAGATTAGTGTTGTGCCTCAAAAGGCCCTTTTATCAGACATCCTTTTCGCCCTTGATAACCTCTAGGGTTTCGGATAAAGACCTATTCAGAACACCACGTTTTCCTTCAAATATTTTTCCGAACCGCCAGCACCAACCTTAGGAGCTGGCGGTTTCGCTTTTTGGGGCGCCCCAGGCCGGATAATATTGCCAATGATCTCTATTGTCGAGCGCGTTTGATTGTTCGAGAGATCGCTCCGGCCCTCAAACACATTTACCGCCCTACCCTTTTCTTCTGCCTCTATTGTTTCTAGCGCTTTTAGGCGTATTTCTTCCTTTTTGTTTTCCCGCAGTAGCCAGTTCTCCTTCCTCTTCCCGGATCCATTCCATTTCCACCTGCCGTTTGGCCAGGTCGGCGCGGGCGATGCGCACCTGTACCTCCTGTCCCATTTTATATTCTTTCCCGGAATAGGCGCCGTTCATACTCAAGCGGGAATCACCAACGGTGAAAGGCTCGTCGAGGGTTTCGAACTGAACCATGCCTTCCACGCGGCTATCGGTCAATTCGACGAAGAAGCCGCGGTCGAGGAAGCCGGAGATCAGGCCGGGGAAGGTTTCTCCTAAGTGCTTGCTGATGTATTCCACCTGTTTGTACTTGATGGATTCGCGCTCGGCATCCGTGGCGCGACGTTCCTGCTGGGAGATGTGTTTACACTGCTCTTCCAGTTTCACTTTATTGCTGCGGTAGAACTGTCCGCCGAGGTTGCGCTCCAGCAGGCGGTGCGCCAGCACGTCGGAATACCGGCGGATGGGCGAAGTAAAGTGGGTATAATAGTTGAAGCCCAGGCCATAGTGGCCGATATTTTCGGAGCTGTACTCCGCCTTCGCCATGGTGCGGATAGCAATAGGGCTCAGTAATTTCAGAGAAGGATTCTTTTCGGTTTCTTCGGCCAGGCGGTTGTAGGAACGGGATATTTCGCGGGGCGTGCTGATGTTCATATCAAACCCCATCTCGCGGGCGAAACGCGCCAGCTCGGCGACCTTGTCGGGGTCGGGTTCATCGTGCACGCGATAAATGTAAGGGATCTCCTCATCCCGGCCTTTCATACTGATAAAGGTGGCCACTTCGCGGTTGGCCAACAGCATGAAATCTTCTATGAGAAGGTGGGCGTCTTTGCGTTCCTTCACAAATACCTGCACCGGCACGCCATGCTCATCGAGGTGGAAGCGCACTTCATCCGTCTCGAAATTGATAGCGCCGTTTTTGAACCGCTGCTTGCGGAGGTGCTTGGATATCTTGTTGAGGTGGCGTAGTTCAGCGCCCATTTCATCACTGTGCCCTTCGAGTACTTCCTGCGCCTCGCCGTAGGAAAAGCGGCGATCCGAATGAATGACCGTGCGGCCGAACCAACGGTGGATCACTTTCATGCCTTTGTCGAGGATGAAAATGGCGGAAAAAGCAAGGCGGTCTTCGTTAGGCCTCAAAGAACAAAGGTCATTAGACAAACGCTCTGGTAACATGGGCAACACCCGGTCGACCAGATAAACGGAAGTCGACCGCTTAAAGGCTTCCTGGTCCAGTGGGGAATCATCCTTGACGTAATGTGTCACATCGGCGATGTGAACGCCGACCTCAACTTCCCCATTCTCGAGGTATCTGATCGACAAAGCATCGTCGAAGTCCTTAGCGTCTTCGGGGTCAATGGTGAAGGTAGGGATGTCGCGCATATCGCGACGCAGTTCGATTTCCTGCGGGCTGATCTTGGCGGGTAGGTTTTCGGACTGGCGGAGCACTTCCTCCGGGAAGTCCAGTTCAAAGCCATTTTTGATGAGGATAGATTTCATTTCCACATCATTGCTGCCAGCCTTGCCCAGTACTGCTGTGACGGCTCCGGTAGGAGATTTGTGTTTACCGCCGGCCCATTCCAGAATCTGGACTACCACGCGGTCGCCATCCTGTGCGTCGCGGATGCGGTCCAATTCAACGGTGACATCCATGGGCAGGCGGGTGTCGAGGCCGACGATGGCGTGCCGTGGATAGAGCCAAAGTGTGCCGATGAAGTGTTCGCGGGCACGCTCCAGAACTTTGACGACTTCTCCTTCCGGCTTGCGGCGGCCGCGGGGCGTCCAGGCGCGTATGCGAACCTTATCGCCATGCATGGCAGTATTCATGTACTTGGCGGAAACATGGATATCGTTTCCGAGTCCGGTGCCGGTGATATAAGCATCTCCAGAGCGGGTCATATCGACCGTCCCCTCCTGAAAAGCGCCTTCTGAGGTATTGGAAGGGGCGCCATCCGAAGGTGGTTGCCTTTTCAGTTGATACCTGTAATCACCAAGTGCAAAAATGTGTTGTTCTTCGACCAGTTTGTCGAGGGCAGATTGAACGGAATCCTTATTGTTTTCAACATTCAGCTTGCGGATAATCTGTTTGGGGTTGAGCCGTTTTTTGGGGTGCCGCTTGAAAAGATTGAGGATCTCTTTTTGAAGTTGCTGTGTGGTTAGCTTATTACCGGTTTTTTTAGATTTTCGACTTTTACTCATGTTTTATTTCGTGTATTTGGCGCGATTTTCTGCGCTGGGCGGGGTTTATACGTTGGTTTTCGTTCGTTTTTTGATTTCCGCCCGTTGGAAATGGCAAGCTTTTCAGCAGGCCATACTGATTAAACAAAAAAAATAGCTCCAGGTGTACGGCACCTGAAAAAAAATGCCTCCTAATGTCCGTTTTCCTCTATTACCTGCCCTGATTAGCTATTGATAATCTTTCCATCGGGGAGGAGCTCCAGTTGGTAGGCGGTACTGGAGGCGGCATCGTAAGCAAGGAGGCTGTCTCCGGACCGGCCGGAAGCGACAAAGATAGCCCATTCTTCATCGATAGTTGCCACTGAGGTGGTTAACGCCTCCCCGTCGGAGAAGGTTCCGGCGATAATGCGTTTGTCGATATATTCGCCTTTTTTGGTAAAAGTGGCCAGCCTGTACTGATAGTTGAGCAGGCCCGCCCGCCAGTAGATGATGGCATAAAAGTCGCCGGTATTGGCGATTTTCATGCAAGGCACGAATTCCGTATAATCATCAGCGGGTTCTTCTTCGATGGGCAGGATGAACTGCTCGATCATCGCCACTGGCAAAGGGTCGTTCTGATTGCTAAATACGTGGTGTGTTTCTTCCCCAAGGGTGATGGGAAGATCGACTTCCGGGAATTTTTCGAGGAAGTGGTTGAAGTTTATTTTTGGCGGTTGCTTAGCTTTTTCCATATCGGAGGAGTCCGTTTTTGGTAATTAACACCAAAAAACCAAAACAGGTTAAAAAATAAGCTTCAAGAGGGAAACTTCCAACCTGAAATGATGAATTCCTGTTCACCACACCCGAAAATCGAACTCCAGATTCTCCCGCCGAAAGGCCGGTACCTGCAGCCCTCCCGTCAGCCGGGGGACATACTCGCCTACGAAGGCCTGGATCTCGGAGGCCGTCACCTGGCCGTCTCCATTGGCATCCGCTTTCATCGTCTTTAGGCCGTACAGGAAAGCATAGGTGAACGCTCCATTCGCCCAATCCGCATCCTCATAACTCACCTGCACGCCGGAAGAAGAGATGACCGTGGCCCCCGAGCCGCGGCGCAGGCCCACGAAAAGTTGCTGCATCATCTCGAAGCTATTCTGCAGGCTGAGGATAGGCTTGCCTTTGGCAAAATCTATGAAGGTGACACCCTTTCTTCTGTAGGCTGTCCCGTTGAGCCTGGGAAAATAAGGGGCAATTTTAGGAAAAGACGACTTTCATTCCTTCCGGTTGGCCAATCCTGGCTCTTCCAGCATTGCCCCTCTCTGAATTTCCCAGATCAGCAGTTCCCTTTTCTGGAAATTCAGGGACAGCCGGTGCTGGCGGAAGAATTTTTCTTTTATTTCGAATCATTCTAAATAAAAACGCGCCCAAAAGGTAACGTGAACATAAGTTGGGCAAGTGCGTCTTATGAAATAGATTTGTAGGCTCCTGATTTCTATGCAAGAACGGGCAAAAATACAAAACGCAAAACAACATCAATATGAGCTGGTTTTCTGATTTTTTGACCTCTTCCATCGGCCGGAAGGTAGTAATGAGCCTGACCGGTTTGTTCCTAATACTTTTCTTACTAGTCCACCTGGCGGGCAACCTGCAACTGTTGCCGTTCCTTGCCCACGACCCTGCAGGCGATCCGGGTAAAGCCTTCAACCTCTATAGCAAGTTCATGACCTCCAACCCGCTTATAAAAACAGTTTCCTACCTGCTGTACGCCTCGATCCTGATCCATGCAATACAGGGATGGCTGCTGTGGAGTAAAAACCGCAAGGCGCGCGGCAACCAGGGCTATGCGGTTAAGGTCAACAAGGTCGTCGGCACCAACAGTTTTGCCGCTTCCAATATGGGCTGGCTGGGCACCATTATTTTCATTTTCCTCGCCATTCACATGTACCAGTTCTGGCTGCAAATGAAGTTGGGGCATCTGCCAATGGCTTACTATGATGGGGTTGAGGTGAAAAACCTCTACTCGATCGTGGCGGAAGCTTACGAGAGCCTTGGTTACGTCATTTTTTACGTAGTTTCCATGGTAGTCATCGCCTATCACCTCAACCATGGCTTCCAAAGCGCATTCCAAACGCTGGGCATCAACCACCATAAATATACGCCTTTCATCAAGTGGGTGGGCAAAGCATACTCTATTCTGGTTCCACTGGGCTTTGCCATCATCCCCATTTACATGTATTTTTTCATGTAATCGGGAGCTAACTCCAGAGGCATTAGTCAACGAATATTGATAAACCGCTCAAAATCATCGATATTATGAGTTTAGATAGCAAAACCCCTCCCGGGCCATTAGCAGAGAAATGGACGCGATACCGCGGCACCATGAACCTGGTAGCTCCCAATAATAAACGCCGTATTGACATCATCGTGGTTGGCACGGGCCTGGCCGGCGCATCAGCCGCCGCCACCCTGGGTGAATTGGGCTATAACGTCAAGTGTTTTACTTTCCACGACAGCCCTCGTCGTGCGCACAGTATTGCAGCACAAGGTGGCATTAATGCCGCCAAAAATTACGCTAACGATGGCGATAGCGTCTATCGCCTTTTTTACGATACCATAAAAGGTGGGGATTACCGCTCGCGTGAGTCCAATGTATACCGCCTGGCGGAGGTAAGCCGCAATATCATTGATCAGGCAGTAGCCCAGGGCGTTCCTTTCGCCAGAGATTACGGTGGCTTGCTCGACAATCGCTCTTTTGGTGGCGTGCAGGTGAGCCGTACTTTCTACGCCCGTGGCCAAACCGGCCAGCAGTTGCTGTTGGGCGCCTACCAGGCCTTATCGCGCCAGATCGCACTGGGTACCGTAGAGATGTACAACCGCCACGAAATGCTGGACCTCGTGCTCGTCGATGGAAAAGCACGGGGCATCATCGCCCGCAACCTGGTGACCGGGAAGCTGGAACGTTTTGCCGCCCACTGTGTGGTACTGGGCACCGGTGGCTACAGCAACGTTTTCTACCTGTCGACCAACGCCATGATGTGCAATGTGACGGCAGCCTGGCGCGCCGTGCGCCGGGGCGCTTATATGGCCAACCCTTGTTTCACCCAGATCCACCCCACCTGCATTCCACAATCAGGCGACTACCAGTCGAAGCTGACGCTGATGTCGGAGTCACTGCGCAACGACGGCCGGGTATGGGTTCCAAAGAAAAAGGAAGACGCTAAAGCCATTCGCGAAGGCCAAAAAACCGGAAGAGATATTGCCGAAGAGGACCGCGATTATTTCCTGGAACGCCGCTACCCCGCTTTCGGCAACCTGGTGCCGCGCGATGTTGCTTCCCGCGCCTCTAAAACCGCCTGCGATGAAGGCCTGGGTGTCGCACCGACCGGCCTGGCCGTTTTCCTGGACTTCACCGCCGCTATCGAGCGCTATGGGAAATCTAAAGCCCACTCCATGGGGATGCATGACCCCAGCCCCGAGAAGATCCGCGAACTAGGCGAAGCGGTGATTTCCGAAAAGTATGGCAATCTTTTCGAGATGTACGAAAAGATCACAGGGGAAAATCCCTATAAGATGCCGATGAAGATTTACCCGGCTGTCCACTACACCATGGGTGGCCTGTGGGTGGACTACAACCTGGAGACCAACATCCCTGGCCTGTTCGCCACAGGAGAGTGCAACTTTTCCGACCATGGCGCCAACCGCCTCGGCGCTTCAGCACTGATGCAGGGCCTGGCCGACGGCTATTTCGTATTGCCTTATACCATCGGGCAGTTCCTCAGCAATGAGATCCGGACGCCAAAATTCAGCCCGGACGCCAAGGAGTTCGTGGAAGCAGAAAATCAAACCCGCGAGCGCCTGGAAGGCATGATCAACATCAAAGGCAGCCAGTCGGTAGAAAGTTTCCACCGCCGCCTCGGCAAGATCATGTGGGAATATTGTGGTATGGCCCGCAATGCCGATGGCCTGCAAAAAGCCCGTAAGATGATCCGTGAACTGCGCGAGGAGTTTTACAAGGACGTCTTTATCCCCGGCTCCACGGAAGAATACAACCCCGAGTTGGAAAAAGCCCAACGCGTAGCTGATTTCCTGGAAATGGGTGAACTGATGGTGCTGGACGCCCTCAACCGCAATGAATCCTGTGGAGGCCATTTCCGCGAAGAGTACCAGTCTGAAGAGGGAGAAGCCCAGCGCAACGACGCAGATTACGCCTTCGTTTCGGCATGGGAATACAAGGGTTGGGAGGCAGAACCCGTTCTGCACAAGGAAGAGCTGGTCTTCGAAAATATCGAATTGAAAACGCGGAGCTATAAGTAGCGAGGCGAGGGCGTAAAACCCGACAGGTTTGCAACCAAGATACACCGGGCAAACCTGTCGGGTTTGCCCGCCCCACCTATTAAAAAATTTAAAAACAACAAAGAAGCGATGAAACTCACACTCAAGATATGGCGCCAGAAAAGCCTAAAGGAAAAGGGGCGTTTCGAGACTTATAAAGTGGAAGCCAACCCACACATGTCATTTCTGGAAATGCTGGACGTGCTCAATGAGGAGCTGATTGCCAAAAAAGAAGAGCCGGTGGTTTTTGAACATGACTGTCGGGAGGGCATTTGCGGCACCTGCAGTATGGTGATCAACGGCGAGCCACATGGCCCGATGGGCGGCACTACCGCCTGTCAGTTGCACATGCGCCACTTTAAGGACGGCGAGACGATCGTGATCGAGCCGTTCCGAGCCAGTGCTTTCCCGGTCATGAAAGACCTGGCTGTAGATCGTTCTGCGCTGGATCGCATCATTCAGGCCGGCGGCTATATTTCAGTCAGCACCGGCGCCGCTCAGGACGCCAACGCCGTGCCTATAGATAAGGACACCGCGGGCCATTCTTTCGATGCCGCTGCCTGTATCGGTTGCGGCGCCTGCGTAGCGGCCTGCCCTAACGCCTCTGCAATGCTGTTTGTAAGCGCCAAGGTTTCGCACCTGGCCTTGCTGCCACAGGGTAAAGTTGAAGCTAAACGCCGCGCCCAGGCAATGGTCAAACAAATGGACCTGGAAGGGTTCGGCATGTGTTCCAACATCACCGCCTGCGAAGCAGAATGCCCGAAAGGCATCTCTGTTGAGAATATAGCCCGACTGAATCGGGAATATCTCTCTTCGGCTCTGGGCTCGGAGACGGTAGCCTAGGTAAGGGAGAAAGGTGTTTGAAATGAGAAATGTGATATGGGGCCCCATATCACATTTCTCATTTCAAGCCGGTGCTTAACGATACAATTTTTTCATCCGGTCGAGATCTCTCTTAGTGTCTTTAGCTTTGATGGATTCGCGTTTGTCAAAGGACTTCTTGCCCTGGGCCAGGGCGATCTCCAGTTTGGCAAAGCCGCGTTCGGTTACGTAGAGCCGCACCGGCACAATGGTGAACCCCCTTTCCTTCACCTGCTTTTCCATTTTGCGCAATTGGTTGCGCTTCAGCAGCAACTTCCGGGTCCGGCGGGTATCGTGGTTGAAGACATTACCGAAAGCGTATTCGGCGATGAATAAACTTTTTACATAAAGTTCGCCTTTCTTAAAATAACAATACGCGTCGCGAAGATTGGCGTTTCCGCGGCGGATGGATTTGATCTCCGTTCCCATCAATATAAGGCCCGCTTCATAGGTCTCAATGAATTGGTATTCGAAGCTCGCCTTCCGGTTGACGATCTCAATTTCGTATTCTGATTTTTTCTTTGCTGCCATACTTAATTGTCGCAATAAGCTTTAATGCGGGAACTGCGAACGAAGCCATCATTTGCGGCTCCAGCGAATGAAGCCCTAAAATGTAAGGCCCTCCGTCCCAGCTTTTCATGCTAACCCGGGAAAAAGGGAATAGGTTCACTCGGAGCCCCTTTAGCGATGCTATTATTTCAGCCGTACCGCCGTGCCATAGGCCAGTATTTCCGAAGCCCCCTGCATCACAGCAGAAGTAGTAAAGCGTACGTTGAGGACAGCGTCGGCGCCCAGCAACTCTGCATCCGCAATCATTCGTTCGATAGCCTGCTCTCGGGCATCAGCCATTAAGCGGGTGTATTCCTCGATCTCGCCACCAACCAGGTTCTTCAGAACGGCGGAAATATCACGGCCGAGATTTCGGGCGCGAACGGTGCTGCCGCGAGCTATATCGAGTACCTCGATGATCTCGCGGCCAGGAACGTAGTCAATGCTTGTAATGATCATAACCTAAACTAGTTTTATTACCGAAATCCATCATTCCAACACTTTATTTATAAGCTTTCCGGACTTATCCTCCAATACTCCCGACGCAGAGCATTCCCCAAGCGACTTCATTCCTTCACCGGAGCCTGGGCCGGCAATTTTTGCCCCATTGGTGCTTTACGCAGGCGCGGGTTCACTGGTTGTTGCGCTGGTTCCCGCTGGGCCTTACCGGCGGGTTTGAGGTTGGCATCGAGGAATGCCGTCATTTTGGTGTACAGATGCAGGCGGGCGTTGCCGCCATAGATGCCGTGGTTGCGGTTTGGGTAGAAATACGTCTCGAATTGCTTATTGGCGTTGATTAGGGCATTGGCCATCTCGGCGGTATGCTGGAAGTGTACATTATCGTCGCTCATACCATGCACCAACAGGTAGGCCCCTTTGAGCCGGCCTGCAAAGTAAACGGGGGAATTCTCGCGATAGCCCTTTTCATTTTCCTGGTAGGTACGCATGTAGCGTTCGGTATAGATGGTGTCATACCACTTCCAATTGGTGACCGGGGCCACCGCGATGGCGGCTTTGAAGACGTCGTTGCCTTTCAGGATACAGAGCGACGACATATAGCCGCCATAGCTCCAGCCGAAAATACCGATGCGGGCAGGGTCCGTGTATTTCAGGCTCCCGAGGTATTTGGCGGCCTGGATTTGGTCGAGCGTTTCGTAATACCCCAATTGCTGGTAAGTCATTTTTTTGAATTCTTCGCCGCGGCCGCCGGTGCCGCGGTTGTCTACACAGGCTACGATATATCCCTGCTGCGCCAGCATTTGAAACCACCAGTAATTGAACCCCTTCCAGCTATCCGTCACCTGCTGACTGCCCGGGCCGCCGTAGACAAACATAAACACCGGATACTGGCGGGTCTCCTTAAAATCGCGGGGTTTGATCATCCAACCGTTGAGGTCCACCCCTTCCTGGGTTTTGAAGCTAAAAAACTCGATCGGCTGCACGCCATATTCCTGCATCTTCTTTTTGAGGCCCAGGTTCTCTTCGATGACTCGCAGGCGCCGGCCTTTCCTGTCCAGTACAGTATAAGTAGCCGGTTTGTTAGCCGTCGAATGCGTAACGACGTAGTAGTCGTAAGTCTGGCTGAACTGGGCCGAATTCCAGCCCGATTCACCGGCGAGCACCTGCTTATCTTTGCCATCCAGGCCGATGCTGTAAACCTGGCGTTCCATGGGGGAATTTTCAGCCGCCTGGTAATACACGCGGCCAGCTTTTTCATCGACGCCATAGAAAGCGGTGACTTCCCACTTGCCTTTGGTTATTTGCTCGACCTTGCGGCCCTTCATGTCATAGAGGTAGATATGATGCCATCCGTCCATCTCGCTGGTCCAGATAAATTGTTTGCCATTCTTCAGAAAAGTAAGGTTGTCCAGCACTTCTTCAGAAATGTAGTACTTGTTCTTTTCCTCCAGCAACAACTCCGTTTCACCACTGCGAGGGTCGGCCAGCAGCAACTCGATGTGGTTTTGATGGCGGTTCATGCGCAACACACAAAGCTTGTCGGAATTGGCCGTCCATTTGATGCGGGGAATGTAGATATCCTTGTCCTGCCCCAGAAAAACAGGGAGGGATTTGCCCACCCGAAGGTCAAAAATGTAGATGTCTACCTTAGAATTTTGCTCCCCAACCTTGGGATATTTGAAGGTCTCATACTCCGGGTACAGTTCATCACGGTAGTTGGTCATTGTAAACTCCTTTACTTCGCTTTCATCAAAGCGGTAAAAGCCGAGGCGCATGCCATCGGGCGACCACTCAAAGGCCCGGGCGAAGGAGAGTTCTTCTTCATACACCCAATCGGTAGCCCCGTAGATGATCTTGTTGTACTCCCCATCTTTGGTAATTGCCACGACTTTACCTGTAGCCAGGTCTTTGTAGTACAGGTTATTGTCGTGTACAAAAGCTACCTTATCGGCCTGAGGGTTGAATGTGGCATACTGTTGCTTGCCTTCGGGGTAAAGGGGTGTCATGGAGCCCGACTGGCGGTCGTAGACGAGATAGTTCGCCCGGCTGGAGCGACGGTATATCTGTTCCGATTCGGTTTCCACGAGTATCTTCCCCTCATCTTCGCTGAATGAATACCCGTCGATGTGCTGAGAAAAGTCCCGGATGGAAGCCGGGTCCAAAAGGGTTGCGGCCAGTTCGCCGGTCGACAGGTCGTACTGTTGGATTTTATTGTCCTCCAGGCGTGTATAGTGTTTCCCGTCTTTCAGGAAGTTGAACCCCGGCACTGACTGGGCATTGAACTCATAATCCTTCCATATCCCTTCCAGGGTGATATCCTTCTGGGCTACCATAAAGCTGCTCAGCCCCAGAATAGCCAATGCAATAAATGTTAATCTTATCATGCTGGAATTGAATTGTTTGGTTTGTTAATGCAAGCCCGAAAATAGGAATATTTTGTCAGTTTTCAGTAGGCAGTTTCCAATAAGCAGTGAGTGTGCTTGGGTGATTGAATATTTGAGCCCCGTATCTCGGTGCCGGGAATAATTTCGAAGTTGGAAAGGGGAAGTCGAAAAATTCAGCCCGCCAAGAATCGATGACGGGCGGAAATTGCTGCATACTGTCTACTGCTTACTGCCCCTTCCCGCCTAATTCCACCAATCGAGCCTGAATGCGCTTCCATTCTTGCCGCTTTTGCACAACAGTAGGGGGCGCGGCGCGTTCTGCGCAGTTTTCAACAGCGCATCTTTCGCAGGTTTTATTAACTTCCCGATACTGGATGGCTGGATCATCGATAAAGCCGATTTTACTCCGGGCCTCTTCGTTAACCAAAAGGCCAAGGGTTACACTCACATTGCGGTTGGGGGTGGGATAACCCGGACGGGCGATGGTCAGGCAAAGGTATTCATCTTCCGTACCTATGTAATGCGAGCGCTGGGCGCGCACAAAAGTATCGACGGACTTCCCCTCCTGTTGCAACTGGTGCAGGTCTTTGAGCAGGGAAACCGCAACCCATCGGCGGCAGTAATGTTCAAAAAGCCCATTGCCGTGTGGGTGGTGCCGGCGGCTGAGGTGCAGTTCTTTATCGATCTCGAAGGTATCGGTAGAAGGTTCGTGGAGAAAACGCAGAAAGAACAGTTTGCCCATTCCGAAGAAACGCGGCAGGATATTGGTCAGGCGATGGTAAAACATCTCTGGTGAGGCCTCGTATTTTTTCATAATAGCGAGAAAGGCTTCCCCATCCCAATGGTCTTTGGCGAAGAAGCCCTGCATATCTTCGATGAAAGCATCCTTAGGGATATGCAAGGCCACCGAGAAGTAGGTGGCTTTGGAATGGTTGAGTACTTCTTCAAAAATGCGTCCCCGCAAAAGGGATGAAGTATTGGCCCGCTCCTTGAGCTTGAGAACGCTAAAGCCCAATTCCTTACCAAACTGAAAAGCCCGTTGCATATTGGACAGTTTACTGTTAAGCAGCAGTTTTTTCTCTTTAGGTACAAAAACGGAGCGCAGTTTCTGTAATTCCGGATACGGGTCGAGCCCGCCATCCACAATCTGGTAGCCAAATTGGGCATCCAGAATTTGCCCAAGCAAGTTGGCAGGAATAGGCCGTTCGGCGGGAATCTCGTAGCGATTGGCGAAACTGGCAGCGGCTTCCTCCAGTTCTTCAAAATAGTTATTGTGTAACTCCAGGTAGGACCGCAAGGCGCCAAAGTAAAAATTTTCCTCTTTCAATGCATAATTGCGCGACAACTCCAGCAGGGTGGAAATAAACGCCCCGACCCGCACCGGTGCATTTGCAATGATCTCCACCACTTTCGACAGCTCGATGCCAAATAGGTCGAGTGGTAATTCATTGAGAAAGTTGGACTTCAGTAACTCACCCACCGGGGCAATGCTTTTGTTGAGGTCCAGGGATGCCAGATCCTCAAAACTCACTCCCAGGGCAGCAGCCAGGGTGTGAACTTTATCTTCTTTCGGATATTTCTTGCCCTTCTCGATCTCGTTCAGATAAGATACGGACATTTGGCTTTCCTTTGACAGCTCGACAAAAGAAAGCCCCCGCGCCTGGCGCAGTTGTTTCACTTTTAAACCAAAAAGAATTCGCTCGTTCTGTGACCGGGTACTCATATGAGGCGAAATTTAGCGAATTTTCGCGAAATGTTTTTTTTTGTTGTGAATAGGCTGAAGATATCCAGGCCCATGCCGAATTCCCCCGATATTCTTATTTTCCCGCCTCAATTGGAACCAACAACATGAAACAGGCATACCTCGAACGCGCCAAAGCCTTTGAAACAACGGCTGAAGCGCTCAAAAAGAAGTACAATCAATACTCGCTGGTGCGTCTATTGCTTTTCGTAATGGCCATAGGGCTGGCGATCTATCTCTGGACGGGGGTGCATCCTCTGGCCGGTGCTGTTTTCACGCTGGCTTTTCTCTATGGCTTTTACCGCTTCATTCTCTGGCACCAGGCTATTCAGGAAAATGAACAGCACCACCGCCGCCTGGCTCAGGTGAACCGATGGGAAGCCGCCAGCCTCGATCACGATTATGCTGCTTTCCAGGCGGGCGGGGAATTTGTAGACGCCCACCACCCCAATTCCCTGGACCTCGACCTGTTCGGCGAATGGTCATTTTTCCAGTATGCCAACCGTACCAGCACCAGCCTGGGCAGGGAGCGCCTGGCGGGTTTTCTTCAGGCGCCGGCAGAGGCGCCCATCATTTTGCAGCGGCAGGAAGCAGTAGCAGAACTAGCTCAAAGGCTGGACTGGCGGCAGCACTTCCAAGCCTTCGGACTGGACACATCGGACAGCCTGCGCCACATTGAACTCCTGAAACAATGGATCGCAACCCCGCCTTTCATCCTAAATAAAGGATGGATGGTGGCTGCGCTTTACCTTTCCCCATTTTGGGCGATTGGCGCACTCTTCCTATGGGCTTATTATTTGCCCTGGTATCTGGCCATACTCTTCTTTCTCCCCCCGGCCTGGCTGCTGAAAAGGACAAGAGAACAAGTGGACAAGGCCCACTTACAAACCACCGAGGCGGAGCAAACACTGGCTAACTACGCCAGGCTGATCCGGCAGATCGAAAGCCAGCAATTTGAAGCCCCCCTGCTAAATCGCCTGCATGCCGCCTTTGAACCGGATGGGTTACCTGCCTCTCAGGCTATCAGCCAGCTATCCTATATTATCAGCCAGCTCAATGTGCGGTACAATTTTTTCGCCATCTTCCTGAATCTGGGCGGCCTGTGGGATCTGCAGTGGGTATACCGTCTGGAACAGTGGAAAGCCAAACTGGAAGGCCGCCTGCCGGCATGGTTTGAAGCCCTGGGGCAATTTGAAGCCCTAAGCAGTTTCGCCAACCTCCACTATAACAACCCGGACTGGGTGTTCCCCGTCCTCCATAATCAACCTTTGGTCGAGGCAGAAGCCCTGGGCCACCCGCTCATTCACCGGGACAAACGCGTTTGCAACGACCTTTCGGTGCCAACGGAGGGCCACATTAAGCTGATCACCGGGTCCAATATGGCCGGAAAAAGCACTTTTCTGAGAACCGTAGGGCTCAACCTGGTGCTGGCCATGGCCGGCGCCCCTACCTGCGCCCGGAAGCTTACCTTGCCCCCCCTGATGGTGTATTCCAGCATGCGCACCCAGGACGCCCTGCATGAAAGCACTTCTTCCTTTTATGCCGAATTGAAACGGCTGAAATTTATTATCGAAGCCGTAGAGGCCGCAGCCGGTAAACACCCGCCGGAAGTACAGGCTTTTTTCCTGCTCGATGAGATCCTGAAGGGCACCAATTCCAAAGATCGGCACACGGGGTCCAAGGCGCTGATCCAGCAACTGATCCGGAGCCGGGGCGCCGGCCTGATCGCCACCCACGACCTGGAACTGGGCCAACTGGAAGCCACTGCCGGGGGCGCTATCGAAAACCTCTGTATTGAAGTAGAAATTCAGGACGGCAAGTTGTATTTTGACTACCGGTTGAAGAAAGGCGTTAGCCAAAGCTTCAACGCCACGCTGCTGATGCAGCAAATGGGTATCAAGATCGAAGCAGCTACATGAGGGCTTATAACTTGTCAACAGCCATAACCCACCGGGAGGAAGTAACCGAACTCTACCTGCACAACTGTGGGTTGGAGCACATCCCGCCGGCTGTCTTCGGCATGCCCCGCTTGTGGAAGCTTGACCTGAGCGCCAACCAGATCCGGGAACTCCCTGCTCAGATCGGCCAATTGAGGCAGTTACGCAGCCTGGCCCTTCATTTCAACCAAATCGGCACTCTACCGCCTGAGTTCTTCCGACTTGAGCAACTCACTGAGCTCAACCTGGCCCAGAACCAGATCCAAATACTATCGCCGGCCATCGGAAAATTGAAGCGGCTTCAGCAACTCCGGCTCAACAACAATGAGTTAGCCGAACTGCCTGCCGAGATCGGGCAGTTGCAGGGCCTGCGGCACCTGGAAGTACAGCACAACCACCTGCGCCGCATCCCTCCTCAGCTGGGCCGTTTGCCTGCACTGCGGCTATTGCGCGCCGGCCATAATCAGATCAGCCGCCTGTCCGGACAGCTTTTCGGCATTGCCACCCTCGACCTGCTCGACCTTAGCCACAACCGGATTGGGAAACTGTCAGAAAAAATTGGCCAGCTCCAGCAGCTCACTGAGCTCAACCTCCGCTCCAACCGCCTCCGGGAGTTGCCGGAAACAATGGGGAAACTGTTTATGCTGCGCCGCCTTCTGCTGGGCAGCAACAAGCTCAATCAGTTGCCCGACACAGTAGGCAAGCTGCAATGGCTGGCTGTCCTTTCTTTGGAAAAAAACCACCTGACGAGCTTGCCGGAGAAGGCCGCCCAATGCCCCCGCCTTCAAAATCTGGCCCTTGCCCATAACCAGCTGAGGGAGCTTCCTGCTTCCCTGGCGCAGCTGGAATCTTTACAATGGCTGGATATCAGCTACAACGCATTCGAAAGCTTGCCTTTGCTGCCGCCGCGCCTGGAAAAACTCAATATCACCGGCAACCGGATCTCTCAATTACCAGATCGGATCCAGCAGATGCATTATCTGAAAGTGCTGGAGGCTGGAAAGAACGGAATGGAAAACTTGCCGGAAGGCTTCGGGCAATTGTACAAGCTGGAAAAATTAAGCCTGGCTGGCAACCCCATGCCCTATCTGCCACAGCCCCTTTTTTTCCTGCCACAGCTCGAAATTCTCGACGGCCCCGCAGACGCCAAAGCCCGCAAAAAGCTGCTGCGTTTTCTAAAGCGCTGCCGGTCCCGCGAAGTACCTGGCCGTTTGCGATTGGTTGTTTATGACATCATGGAAGAAGATGGCCACCGGCTGAGTGAATTCCCCACCTTGCTGTTGTTGGAAGCGATTGGCATCGGTATGAGTGAGGCGGCCTACCCTATCCGGCGGCACTTGTTGTATGAACGCAGTGGCCAGCGCGAAATTCCGGGCGATGGCAATAAAGCCTCTGTCTATCTTTTGGGAGAAACGGGATTCGACTTTCAGGAACTGAAAGAACAACTGTCCAGCCTGGGGCTACGGCTATTGGAAAGCCCGGAAGAGCCGGCTGATTATATCGTCTTGGGCAGAGTGCTGCACGCCCTGCATGCCACAATACCCCATACTTTTGGCTCCCTCATATCCCGGCCTGCTTTCACCGCTTTTCTCAATCGGCAGCTTGGCCGGAAACTGGGGCAGGAGGCCTGGCCGGCTCAGTTGGACAACCTCCGGCACATGCTATTTAGCCCGGACCGGGCCAACCGAAAACTGGCGCTCCAGCTGTTGAAGAGCAGTGGCGTGCCCCGGGCACTGCTAACCGACCTCTTTCTTGCGTGGAAACTGGGCTACGAAGACCAATCCACGCTGGAAAGCCTGCTGCTGCAGAATGTCTCCGAAGAAGCCCTGCGCACCATGTATTACCCTCTTGGGCTGACGGGCCGCACCTCGGAGGCAACCCTCACCACGAATATCATAAAGTACACGGAGGATAATGAATTTGATGCCCGGCGCATCGCAATTTTCCTCAACGAATCCTACGGAAGCGGCCACCTTTACCTGCGGAATTTCATCTAGGTTTCCCATTCCCATATATGTGATGGCTATTACTGACTCCAGTTGTAACTGACCCTACCTTTGTATTGTTATTATTAATAAAAGACTAAAAAATATACCATGGAAGAATCAAAAGTAAATTTCATGCCGCGCATTGGCGACCAAGCTCCGGATTTTGACGCCATCACAACCACAGGTAATCTAAAATTTTCGGATTACAACAAGGGAAACTGGGTGGTGCTTTTTTCTCACCCTGCCGATTTCACCCCCGTCTGCACCACGGAGATGAGCGCATTTGCTGAAGAAAAGGCCTTTTTTGACCAGCGCAAAACCAAGCTGCTGGGCCTGAGCATCGATAGCATCCACTCTCATCTGGCGTGGGTCAACAACGTCAGGGAAAAAACCGGGGTGTATTTCAATTTCCCCATCATTGCTGACCTGGACATGAAGGTGTCCAAGCTCTACGGAATGTTGCATGATAACGAAAGTACTACCGCAGCCGTCCGCGCCGTGTTTTTCATCGACCCCAAAGGCGCCATCCGGCTAATTATGTACTACCCCCTGAATGTTGGCCGGAACATGGAGGAGATCAAACGCGCCCTCGTGGCCCTGCAAACCGCTGACGAATGTAAATGCGCCCTGCCCGTCAACTGGAAGAAGGGAGATAAGGCCATTGTGCCTCCGCCCAAAACACTGGTCGAGATGGAAGAGCGGATCAACAATACGGAGTACGAAATAATTGATTTCTACCTCGCCAAGAAAGAAATAGGCGCGGCTGTATTTGGTGAAAATTAGCGTTCAGGATTGATATTAGCTTAAACTATTGTAGAGCCCTGTTTCCGCAGGGCTTTTTTTTATAGCATTCAATTTAAATCTTTTTGTTTCTAAATATTGCAATATTTTGATTTATTTTCTATTTTGAGTGCATGAAAAAGCAACGCGCTCAAATCTACGACAAGATACTCAAGGAAAACCTGGAATCAGCGGTGCTGCCGCTTCTGCAACGCTATATGGGTATTACGATCCTGGAGAGTAAGCCAATCGCAGAGGCCTTACATTCCACTATCAAAAGAGAAGCGGATTACCTTAGAATAGTGCTTACAGATACCGGCGAAGAATTCATTCTACACATTGAATTCCAAAGTACCAATGACCGGCAGATGTTGTACCGGGTAGCAGAATATGATGGTTTTCTTCGCCGTAAATATCCAAACCTTCCAATCCGGCATTTCGTTGTCTATATTGGCAGCGAGGAACCCTCTATGATTACTCAACTGGAAGAGAATTTGGTATTCAAAGGCTTCCAGCTTGTCAACATTCATAAGATTGACTATACTGCTTTCTTGCAATCGCAAATACCAGAGGAAATTATTTTGGGTGTACTATCTGATTTTGGGAAGGAACCCCCGGAAGTTATTATACGTTTAATATTACGACGCTTAAAACAATTGAGCAACAATGAGAACGATTTGCATAAATATCTGGATCAGCTTAACTTGTTGTCTCAAGCAAGGAAATTAGATTCTTTAACAGCCAAAACTATAAAAGAAATGCCGATCACAATTGACATTCGGGAAAATGCACTCTATAAGGAAGCCATAGAACTTGGGCTGAAGGAAGGCATGGAAGAAGGCATAAAGAAAGGCATGGAGAAAGGCATGGAGAAAGGCATGGAGAAAGGCGAACTACGCCATTCGATTAAAGCCATCGGTAGAGTAATAGAGCGTTTTCCCCAACTCTCTGACGCTGAGGTAGCTGATCTCCTGGCCGTTTCTGTTGAGCTAGTGGAACAAGTGCGCCGGGGCGAAGCACCGGAAATATAGCTGATGCTCAGCGAAAGATATTGATATAACTCGAACTACAACTCACCACTTCCACCTCATCCTTCCATTTGCGCCAACCTTGCCGGGCCTTGTATTCATAATTACCGGCATAGATATCCATACAAAGTGTCGTTTCTGAACGAACACGGGCTTCCGTTTGGCCAATGGCAACCTCCACTTCCCGGGAAGTTTCATTGTAGAAACAGAGTGTTCCGATCTGATTTTGTTCGCAAGGCGGAACCCAGGCCTGGCTGCCCTTAAGCGGGCGGCCACAGCCAAGAGCGCCAAGCAAGATCATTAAGAACAATTGGAGGGCGATGAGCCAGGATTTCATGATGTGTCGGGTTTGAGTGCTGTTGCCCTGTGGATCGCCTGCCCGGGGCAGGCAGGCGATATTCGACAACGGGAATAGGTAGATTGTTTTCTGGGAATAGGATGATCAGGAGCGGGCTACTCCCCTATTTGCCACTGTTGAATTTTATTAATTTTTTGTCCGCTATCGCTTTTTGATCCGGCGAAGCATCGGATTATTACGTTCTTCCCCAAACCTATTCCCTCGAAATTGTTATCATATCTAAGAGAAGCTGTTTGAATTTAGTCCTTCAGTTTTATTATGCCTCTTTTTCCGCCACTCTGCGGCTTTTTTTCGCCCCGTACCTATGGGTACGAGGCTCAAAAAGAGCCTTGATTGACGAAAAAACAGCCTATAATAAATTCTAAAAACCAAATTCAAACAGCTTCTAAAAGCCATTAAAAAAAATGCCGATGAAACTCCCTGCTCTGGAAAATAGGGGTATCCGGAAAACCGCCACTTTGCGGATAACCGCCAACCTTCCTGCTCAACAGGAGGATGACCTCCTTGCTGTGGAAGAACCGCTGGAGATCAGGCTGTCCTTCGGGCCAAAGGGCCAACGCGAAACCCGTAGCCTGGCCGTCACTATGCGAACGCCGGGGCAGGATAAGCCACTGGCGCTGGGCTTCCTGTTCACCGAAGGGCTAATTGGCAAAGCTGAAGAAGTTTTGGAAATCCGCCACATAAATCGAGTCACGGTACCGGAAACACCTGACAATATCCTGCTGGTAGAACTGGCCGAAAGGGTAGCCATCGACTTCGGCCGGCTAAACCGGCATTTTTACACCTCCTCCAGTTGCGGCGTATGCGGTAAAGCTTCCATTGATATGGTGCATAGTGTTTCCTGTTATTTTCCCCGCAAGGCTTTCCCCAAAGTACCGGCGGCAGTGCTCCATGGGTTGCCGGCGCAACTGCGGCAACAACAGGCTATTTTTGGTGACACAGGTGGTATTCACGCAGCCGCCATCTTTTCAGCGGATGGGGCATTAATGGGTTTGCGCGAAGATGTCGGCCGGCACAATGCCCTCGACAAGCTCATCGGTGAGGCGCTTGCCGGGGGGCAAATTCCACTGCGTGACCAAATCGTAATGTTGAGTGGCCGCCTGAGTTTTGAACTGGTGCAAAAGTGCATTATGGCGGGCGTACCCATACTTGCCGCAGTAGGAGCTCCCTCAAGCCTGGCCGTGGAGTTAGCTGAAGAGTACGGCATGACACTCATTGGTTTCCTAAGGGATGGCCGCTTCAATATTTACTGCGGGGCAGAGCGCATCGAATTGTCCTGATTGATGTACCTTCGCCGGTGGTGGCGCCGGAGCGGCTTCACAAATTCACAGCTTCACTGTTAAAGCTTCTTTTTGAGGTTAAATAGAAGTTACCCAATGCAAATAGCCGCCTGTAATAGTTGTACTTAAGCAAAATTATGATGATACGTTTACTACCCATTTTAGTATTTCTCTCTTTAGCTGCCATTTCGGCCCAAAGCCAATCTGCCGCAGCACGCACTTATTTCACCGTTACTTTCGACGAAGGACTGAGCGCATCCCCGCTCGACGGGCGCCTCCTCTTGCTCTTCGCCAAAGATGATGGCCAAGAACCCCGCTTTCAGCTGGCAGACGGGCCGCAGACGGCGCAGGCCTTCGGCATCGACCTTGATGGCTGGAAGGCCGGACAACCAGTTACTTTCGACGCCACGGTTTTCGGCTATCCTATAGAAAGTTTGAAGGATGTGCCTTTCGGCGAATATTGGGTGCAGGTGCTGCTGCATAAATACGAAACCTTCACCCGCGCTGATGGCCATACCGTAAAACTCCCCATGGACCGTGGCGAAGGCCAGCAGTGGAACCGAGCCCCAGGCAACCTGTACAGCCTGCCCATTCGGGTGATCTTCAACCCGCAAAACCCGCGCAATGTGGCGATCAAGCTGAGCCAGGCGATCCCATCGATCGAACCGCCCCAGGATAGCAAGTATGTCAAGCACGTCCAGATCCGCAGCAAATTACTGAGCGATTTCTGGGGACGCGACATGTATCTGGGCGCCCATGTACTATTACCCGAGGGCTTCGACGAGCACCCCAATGCCAAATACCCTGTAGCCATTTTCCACGGCCACTTCCCAAGCGATTTTGGTGGATGGCGCACAGAGCCGGCCGACACCTCCCAGCCCTGCGAATACAGCAGCCGCTTCCAACTGGATTGTTACAATCGCATTCAGCAACAGGAAGCTTATGATTTCTATAAAACCTGGACGGGGCCCAACTTCCCGCGGGCCATCGTCATCGAAATCCAACACGCCAACCCTTACTATGACGATTCCTATGCCGTCAACTCCGCCAACCTGGGCCCTTATGGAGACGCTATCACCTATGAGCTCATTCCCTACATCGAGCAGGAATTCCGCGGGATTGGAGAAGGCTGGGCGCGTTTCCTATATGGCGGCTCCACCGGCGGTTGGGAAGCACTGGCCGCTCAGGTCTTTTACCCCGATGAATACAACGGCTGTTTTGCCGCCTGCCCCGACCCCATCGATTTCAGGGCCTACTGCCTGGTCAATATTTATGAAGACAAAAACGCCTACTACGAGGAAGGGCCTTTCCGGCGCACCCTTCGCCCCGGCCACCGCGACTACCTGGGCAACGTAAGCGCCACCCTGAAGGATATGAACTACCGGGAGCTCGTACTGGGCAACTACGGCCGCTCCGGCCAGCAGTGGGATATTTGGGAAGCCGTCTATTCTCCGGTGGACTCCAATGGATACCCGCAACGGCTATGGGACAAGTACACAGGGGAGATCAATCCGGAAGTAGCCGCCTACTGGAAGGAAAATTACGACCTGGCCTATATCCTGAAGCGCGACTGGGCCACTCTTGGGCCCAAGCTAAAGGGCAAAATCCACATCTACTGTGGCGACATGGATAATTACTACCTCAACAATGCCGTGTACCTCATGGAGGATTTTCTGAAGGAAACCACTGACCCTCACTACGACGGCGAAGTAGACTATGGCGACCGCGCCGAGCACTGCTGGAACGGCGATCACAGCCAACCCAATGCTATTTCACGCCTGCGTTATAATCAGATGTTTATCACCAAATGGGCGGAGGAAGTAAAAACCCGGGCGCCGAAGGGGGCTGACCTGATGGGTTGGCGGTATTAGGTGCTCCTGTTAAACTTCTGAAGTTTGGACTTGCATACCCTGGCTAAACTTCGGAAGTTTAACCTTGGATACCCCTGGATAAGTGATAGAAGTTCACTCAAATAAATCTGAAATGAGCCTGGACATACTTGTCAACAACCTGTTTAACCCGACAATCCTATTCTTTTTCCTGGGCCTGTTCGCGGTGTGGATCAGGTCCGACCTGGCCATTCCTTCACAGGTATCGAAATTCCTGTCCTACTACTTGCTCTTTTGCATTGGTTTGAAAGGCGGAGCGGAGTTGTCGCATAGTGGCCTGAGCGCCCACATATTCATTGTGCTGGCCATTGCCGTGGGCATGGCGGTAATGGTTCCCCTGTACTCCTTTTTTATCCTGAGGCGACGGTTCAACCTGTTCGACAGCGCCGCCATTGCCGCCACCTACGGTTCTATCAGTGCCGTCACCTTCATCACAGCCATCAATTTCCTGCAAGACAATGCGGTACCCTTTGGGGGCTATATGGTAGCCGCTATGGCGCTCATGGAGGCGCCGGCTATTATTGTTGGGCTGGTGCTGGCTAATCTTTACAAACAAAATGAAAAGCAGCCTGGGCCGGAAGCAGAGGAAGGGCCTCCTTCTATTCGCATGGTGGTGCAGGAAGCCATAGCCAACGGATCGGTGGTTTTGATCATGGGCAGTTTTGTCATTGGTATCCTTTCGTCCGAAAAATCAGTAGCCACACTGGCGCCTTTCACCCAGGATATTTTCAAAGGAATGTTAGCTTTCTTCCTGCTCGACATGGGCTTGCTGGCCGGCCGCCGCTTGTCGGCATTACGACAGACCAGTGGTTTTGCCATCCGCTTTGCTGTTCTGGTGCCACTGGCCAATGCCGCTGTTGTTATCAGCCTGGCCTATCTGTTGCATATCGACAAAGGTGACGCGCTACTACTAACCGTATTGTGCGCCAGTGCTTCCTACATTGCTGTACCGGCGGCTATGCGCATTTCCTTACCGAAGGCCAATGCCGGGCTTTATGTTCCCATGTCACTTGCCCTCACTTTCCCGTTTAATATCGTGCTGGGCATTCCACTCTACTACTTCATCCTTAACCAAATCCTTTCCTAATATGCAAGCCTATAAAAAAATAGAGGTCATCATCCCAAAGTTGGAATCCAAACGGCTGATCGCCCTTCTTCAACGCAACGGCATCAAAGGCTATTCTTACTGGGGTGGTATACGGGGTAGCGGCGACCGCGGCTTGCAGGACGGTGAAGGCCTGAGCGAGGCTTTCGTCAACGCTTATTTTGTGGTCGCTTGTTCGGAAGAGGATTTCAACCGAATCAAAGAAAAACTTCGGGTGTTTTTGAGCGATGCCGGAGGAGTCTGCATGATCAGTGATGTGGACTGGCTGATCCATTAATATCCATCCCAAAGTTTACTTTACCACCTACTTTTCGTGCATTTCTATCCCACTAGGAATATCTTTGCATTTGATAGAGTAGAAACACTGGCCACAACCATTTGCCAATTTGGCCGTATAAGCATTTTCAAAGGGAATACCCTAACCTGGGTTTCCCCTCTTCCAACAAGCACCCAAGAAGATAACGTGATGAAAGAACAGCAAAGCCAGGAAGGCAAGCTCCCAACCGAAGATAAAAACCACGACATCCGGGTTGTAACGAGCCCTACCGGCGCGCAGCCACCTGAGCGGTTCACCGGGCTCAAACTGGGCCAACCTAAAGACAAGGCCGCCGGCATTCCCAGTGTGCTCACCGCTCTTGGCCATGCCAATCGGTATATGGCCAAAGGTGAAGCTATAAAAACCATGTTCCGCGTCAATCAAAAAGGCGGCTTTGACTGCCCCGGCTGCGCCTGGCCGGACCCCGATGATGAGCGTTCCCGCTTTGCCGAGTACTGCGAGAACGGCATCAAAGCAATTTCGGAAGAAGCCCAGAAAAAGAAGATTGGCCTGGAGTTTTTCGCACAACACAGTGTGCAGGAAATGTTGGCCTGGACCGATTTCGAGATCGGCAAGCAGGGCCGGTTGTCTGAACCCATGGTGCTACGCGAAGGCGCCACCCACTACGAACCCATCTCCTGGCCTGAGGCTTTTCGGTTGATCGCCAAAGAATTGAATGCCCTCGACACTCCTGACGAAGCCGTCTTTTACACCTCCGGCCGCACCAGTAACGAAGCAGCATTTCTCTATCAGTTGTTCGTTCGCGAATATGGCACCAACAACCTGCCGGACTGCTCCAATATGTGCCACGAATCCAGTGGTTACGCCCTGTCGAAAACCGTTGGCATTGGTAAAGGCTCCGTCACCCTCACCGACCTGTACGAAGCGGAGGTGATCATCATCATGGGCCAGAATCCCGGCACCAACCACCCCCGTATGATGAGCGCCCTGGAGCGTTGCAAGGAGAACGGTGGTAAGATCATCTCCATCAACCCCCTGCCGGAGGCCGGCCTGATGAAATTTGTGAACCCCCAGCGGCCGGGAAAGGTACTGAAAGGCGGCACGGTGCTGAGCGATATCTTTCTTCAGATAAAAGCCAATGGCGACGTCCCCTTGTTAAAAGCGCTCATGCTGTTGCTGTGGCATGAGGAACAGAAAGCACCGGGTGCGGTGTTCGATTGGGATTTTATTACCGAAAAAACAGAGGGCTACGAAGCCTTCATCCAGGGCTTGAAGCAACAGGACTTCAACGACCTGCTGGAGGCCAGCGGCGCCCGCCGCGATAAGGTAAAAGAAGCGGTAGAACTGCTTCGCCGCAAAAACAAGATCATCGTCTGTTGGGCCATGGGGTTAACCCAACATGAAAACGGTGTGGACAACATCCAGGAGATCGTCAACCTGCTCCTGCTTAAGGGCAGCATCGGCAAGCCCGGCGCCGGCACCTGCCCGGTGCGCGGCCACAGCAACGTACAGGGCGACCGCACCATGGGCATCTGGGAGGCGCCCCAGCCGGAATTTCTGGACCGCTTAAAAGCTACTTTCGGCTTTGAGCCGCCGCGCCACCACGGCTATTCCACGGTAGACGCCATCAAGGCAATGCACCAGGGCAAAGCAAAAGTATTCTTCGCCATGGGCGGCAACTTCCTCTCCGCCACGCCGGATACGGAATTCACGGCTGAGGCACTGCGCAATTGCCGGCTAACGGCACATGTATCCACCAAGCTCAACCGCAGCCATCTGGTACACGGAAAGCAGGCACTCATCCTGCCCTGCCTGGGCCGCACCGAACAAGACGTGCAGGCCGAAGGGCCACAGCTGGTCAGCACCGAAAACTCCATGGGGGTCATACAGTCTTCCCAGGGCGTACTAGCCCCTGCCTCGGGGCATCTGCTCAGCGAACCGGCCATTGTGGCGGGCCTGGCCAAAGCCACTCTCGGCATCCGCACCAAGGTCGATTGGGAGAACATGGCTGCCAACTACGACCACATCCGAGACGCTATTGAGCAGGTGGTGCCCGGTTTTGAAAACTACAACCAGCGGGTGCGCGAACCGGGGGGCTTCTACCTGCCCAACAGCGCCCGCGAACAGCAATTCAACACCCCTTCCGGCAAAGCCATCTTCACCGTCAACCCGGTGCCGAAAAACCCACTCGCCGAAAGCGAATACCTCATGATGACCATCCGCAGCCACGACCAGTTCAACACTACCATCTACGGCCTGAACGACCGCTATCGCGGCGTCTACAACGAACGCCGCGTAGTGTTGATGAACCCAGAGGACATGGCCAAGGCAGGTTTCAAATCACAAGAGGTAGTTGACCTGATCGGGGAATACAAAGGCGAACAACGAGTTGCCCGCCATTTTCTCGTTGTGCCCTACGATATTCCCCGCACTTGTGTCGCCACCTACTTCCCGGAAGCCAACGTGCTGGTGCCGATCAATGCGTATGCGAAAGGGAGTAAGACGCCGGCGTCGAAAAGTGTGGTGGTAAGGGTAGTGGGAGGACTTTCACTGGGCGGCTGATCCGAACAAAGCCCAGGTGAACCGACCTATGACTCGACCATATTACATGAAAACCCTTTCATGTTTTTATTGTTTATTCCCGTACATTAGCAGTGTTCAAAAACCAAGTTGCCGGCTTACATTTCGGTGATCAGGCTTGTCCTTCAGCCATTCTGATGGCATTTGGCCTACGCCTGACCACCAAAACCGACAACTTATTTTTTGAGGATTCCTTCGTAACTTTGAATAAAGCACATTGCCATGGGAGAGAACAAGCTCTACGACAACCACGGCCGCCCCATCAACTATGTGCGGCTCGCGGTGACGGACCGCTGTAACCTTCGCTGCTTTTACTGCATGCCGGAGGAAGGCATCAAATACGTACCGAAGGACGAGCTGCTTTCCTATGAGGAGATGCTGCGGCTGATGCAACTGCTGGCCGGAATGGGCATCGACAAGGTGCGCATCACGGGAGGGGAGCCTTTTGTCCGCCGGGATATGATGGATTTTCTGCGGGCGCTCAGTAAGGTCGAGGGGCTGAAGAAGATCAATATTACGACCAACGGAACTATGACTGCGGCTTTGGTGCCGGAATTAAAAAGCCTGGGCATCCACACCATCAACCTCAGCCTGGACTCACTGGATCCGAAGCGCTTTTTTCAGATTACCCGCCGCGATGTATTTACCCAGGTTTGGGATACATTTGAAGCGCTACTGGCGCACGAAATCCCCACAAAGATCAACGCCGTAGTGATGGATGGCCAGAACACGGACGATCTTATCCCCATGGTGGAACTGACCCGCCA
This sequence comes from Lewinellaceae bacterium, assembly GCA_020636215.1. Taxonomy (GTDB): domain Bacteria; phylum Bacteroidota; class Bacteroidia; order Chitinophagales; family Saprospiraceae; genus JACJYE01. Next base: position 1,244,442 of record JACJYG010000006.1, on the reverse strand, counting down.
TCACCCGGTCAGCGTTCGATTTATCGAAGAAATGCCTTTCAACGGGGAGGGCAGCAACTATCCGGTACTGGAGTGGAACCACCGCCGGATACTGGCCCATCTGAAGGAGCAATATCCCAATATCGAGAAAATACCCGACCCACCTTTTTCCACTTCTTACAACTACCATATTCCTGGCCATCAGGGCACGGTGGGCATTATTGCCGCTTACAGCCGCACCTTCTGTGGCACCTGCAACCGCATCCGCCTCACTCCCAAGGGGGTTCTAAAGACCTGCCTGTACGACGACGGCGTGTTCAACATCCGCGACCTTATGCGCGCCGGTGCTACCGACCAACAAATCCAGGACACTTTCCTGCAAGCTCTTGGCAATCGCGCCAAAGATGGTTGGGAAGCTGAGAAAAACCGTAAATTTGGGACACCCGCCTCTGAGTCCATGGCAACTATTGGCGGCTGAGTAGCATGGGGCATAGGGCATAGGGCATAGGGCATAGGGCATAGAGCATAGGGCATAGAGCATAGGGCATAGGGCGTGGGGCATAGGGCATGGGGCCTTTCAGGGAGTGTTCAGGAGTTGTGTCCCGTCCCTAGGGGCCGGGTAAAGTTCGGGTTCCCTGAAGCCCCAGTAAAATCAAGGCTTCCCTGATCATGGTGGAGGATTTGACACAGTTATTTGAAAACTCCCGCCTTTCAACCTAATGACATAAAGCCCCATAAGACCCACAAGACATACTAGACATACAAGACATACTAGACATACAAGACCCACAAGACCCACAAGACCCACAAGACCCACAAGACCCACAAGACAAAAAACATAAGCATGAGCAAAACATTCACACATCTCGATAAAGCTGGCAACCCATCTATGGTGGATGTGGGAGAAAAAGCGGTGACCCGGCGACTGGCACGGGCGCGAAGCATCGTAGTGCTGGGGGAAGAAATCATGGACCAATTGGAGCGGGAAGAGATCCACACCAAAAAAGGGCCGGTATTTCAAACCGCCATTATCGCCGGAGTGATGGGCGCCAAAAAAACAGGGGAGCTCATCCCGCTTTGCCACCCGCTTGGGCTGGATAATTGTCAGGTTGAGATACATGTCAACGATAAGCGGGAAGTAGTGATTGACTGCACGGCCAGCCTCAGTGGCAAGACAGGTGTAGAGATGGAAGCCTTAACCGGCGCAACTATCGCCGCCCTCACAGTGTACGATATGTGTAAAGCATTCTCGCACGATATTGTCATCAAGGAAACGAAACTGATGGAAAAGAAAGGAGGGAAAAGGGATTTCATTCGGGAAGAATAAGTTGATTGTTATGGCAGCAGAAGAGAAAAAGCATCAAAAACATAGCGCTCTGGCGCGTCCGGCATATGGCCGCTTTCATCGCAACGAGTGGGCCATTGTGGGTGCGCCTTGTAGTGATATCAAGCAATTGGCTTATGGCATCATCGACCGGCTTAGTGGCAAATACCGGCTGGCTTATGTGGATGCCGACCATACCGGCTCCGATGCGGAGGCCAATTCCAGACGCAACCCCAAAAGCGCCATGGGCCACGGCGCAACCCTGGAATACACCGACAAGATACACTATCACCGCTTTGACCTGGAAGCCAAGCTGGATACGCACCAGTACCGGCAGTATTTCAACGAGCAGGATGCTGTTCTGGTCAACGGCAACCATTTCGAAGCGGAGCGGCAAATTGTGGTGATCGACCCTAAGAAAGAAGAATCGCTAAAGCGCAAACTGGCCCGGCTTACCAACGTCCACCTCATTCTTTTGGCAGAAGACATTAAGGAGGTGTTCCCCTGGCTCCGGGAGGCATTGGAAAGCTTTGGCAATATCCCACAGATGAAACTCCGGGATGTGGCGGGGGTTTCCATCCTGCTGGAAAAAGAGCTAAGCCTGGCCAAGCCACCGCTCTACGGCCTGGTGCTGGCCGGCGGCCAAAGCCAGCGCATGGGTTTAGATAAAGGCCTGATCGAATATTATGGCATGCCCCAGCGGGATTATATGGCCAAACTGCTGACCTCTTACTGCACCGAAACTTTCATTTCCTGCCGTCCCGACCAGGTAGAAGAAATCAAGAATCCGCTACCGGACACCTTCACCGGCCTGGGGCCATTTGGAGCCATAGCCTCCGCCTTCCGCCAAAAACCCGATGCTGCCTGGCTGGTCATCGCCTGCGACCTGCCCTTGCTGGACGCAGACACTATTTCGCAACTGATCGGCTTTCGCAACATTTCCAAGGTGGCCACGGCATTCAACAGCCCCGTCAACGAGTTTCCAGAGCCGCTCATTGCCATTTGGGAACCCCGAAGCTACCCCATCCTGCTACAATTTCTAACACAGGGCTATTCCTGTCCCCGTAAGGTACTGATCAACTCCAACGTGGAACTGCTGAACGCAACAAAACCACAAGCCTTACGCAATGTCAATAGCCCCGAAGAGATGGAAGATGTAAAAGCGCTGATCAATCAGCTACCGTAACTATGGCCCAGGAATTCTGGCAAACGCTTTGGCTTACCTTTCGCCTCGCGGCGGTGACGACCCTACTGCTCATCCTTATCGGCATTCCAATTGCCTACGGGATATCACGCAGCCGCAGCCGCTTCAAACCGCTACTGGAGGCGCTCATCAGTATGCCGTTGGTATTGCCGCCAACGGTACTGGGGTTTTACCTGCTGCTGGCTTTCAGCCCAGGCAGCTGGTTGGGGGCATGGCTGGAACAGGCCTTTGGCCTTAAACTGGTGTTCACCTTCGCCGGCCTGGTAGTCGGGTCCATTTTTTATAGCCTGCCCTTCATGGTGCAGCCGGTCCAATCCGGTTTCGAGAACCTGCCGCCCAATCTGGTAGAGGCCTCTTATACACTGGGGAAGTCCCGCATGGAAACGCTGCTCCGGGTACAGCTGCCCAACATCAAACCGTCGCTGCTCACCGGTATTGTTCTGGCTTTCGCCCACACCGTCGGCGAGTTTGGCGTCATCCTGATGATCGGTGGCAATATCCCGGGCCAGACTCGGGTCGCTTCCATTGCCATTTATGACGAAGTGGAAGCACTCCACTACGGCCTGGCCAACCAGTACGCGCTGGTGCTCATCGCGTTTGCCTTCTCCATCCTGGCGATGGTGTATGCTATTAACCGAAGGATGCTGAGGGCGGGGTAGGAATGGGCAGGGTATATGGTCGAATGGCTATATTGTTGAATGGTTGAGCCAGGGGGATGCCCAAGAACGCCCACACCATCCAAATTACGATATGACTACCATCAGATGATCGAGATCAAACTAAAAAAGGCATTACACGCGGCCAGCGGGCCAATGGAGCTTGCCGTGCAATTGGAGATCGCACCGGGAGAATTCCTGGCCATAACCGGCCCATCGGGTAGTGGAAAAACCACCCTGTTACGGCTGATCGCCGGGCTGGCGCAACCGGAAGAAGGTTATATAAAGTTTGAAGAAAGAGTGTGGCTGGATACGGCCAAAAAGATTGCCCTCCGGCCCCAGGAACGCAATATTGGCCTGGTTTTTCAGGACTATGCCCTCTTTCCCAATATGACGGTTCGGCAAAACCTGGAATATGCCCTGGGCAAAGGGCAGAACCGAAAAATCATTGACGAGCTCATCGAGATCACGGAACTGAAAGAGCTGGAAAAACGCTATCCGGCCAGGCTCTCCGGCGGACAGCAGCAACGGGTGGCGCTGGCCCGTTCTCTGGTCCGGCAACCCCGAATATTGTTACTCGACGAACCCCTCTCCGCCCTCGATACCGGAATGCGGGCCAAGCTGCAGCACTACATCCTGCGCGTCCACGAAGCCTATCAGTTGACCACCATCCTCGTCAGCCACGACCAACGGGAGGTGTTCAAATTATCCAGCCGGATCATCGCCCTGCACCACGGCCGTATCAGTCAACCGGCCCTGCCCCCACCTATGTTATTGTCCAATGGCCACAACGGTGATTTCCAGCTCAGCGGCGAGGTGCTCGACATTGAAGCCCAGGGCGACAAAAACATTGTCAAAGTGCTGATCGGCGCCAATATGGTGCGTATAGAAGCGCTCCCGGAAGAAACCCGCCATCTGCAGCCCGGCGATACGACAACCATTCGGTTCGACGCCGGCCAGTCGGAGTTGTTGCGGTAGGGGCTGGTTGAATGATTGTCTTGAATGGAGCCTTCTGGATTGCAGTTTTTTTTCCCGGCCCAGGATTTACCCGCCTCCCACCCACGGCCGTTTCAAGCGCCGCAACAGTTTACTGGCATTGATCCCCAGAAGTATGATCGTTACCCCCGGAAAAATCAAGAGGAACAGGATAAAGTTAAATTCCTCATAGGTAATACCCAACAGGTTGGCGGCATGGATACAAAAATCGGTGCAGTACCAGTAGAGCCAGTTTAGAAAACCTTCCATATGCTATCATTTTTTCAGCGCGCCCCAGAGAAGAAGTGCCATTAAGGAGGGGAAGAGCAACACATATACCAGCAGGTTAGCTTCCTGGTAGTTCAATCCGAATGGATTGCGATGCATGGCCTGAATATTCCACTCATTGGCCTTTTTGCCGAGCCGAGCCAGCCTATAGGTTCCGTCGTATTTGCGTTCCGCGTGCGGACACCCGTGATCGTGACAGTAGCGGGTACACTGCTCCTCTTGATACTCAAGGGTAGAAGGGCCGCAGCAGGTATTGACACCAAGCATTAACAGGAATGGAAAGATTACAAGGGCCAACCATTTGAAAAAAGTGCTTCTGAATAGTGGCATAGGGATAGGATAAGAGGTATTTGAATACAGCCAAAATATACGAATCCTTGTTATATTAGCAAATGCGCGGGCCAATCCAAAATGTAAAATAGAATGATAAAGACAAATGCATTAATCCTCTTCTTCGCCACCATCTTACTCCAATTCTGCCCATCCAGCCCGGAGAGTAAAGGCTTTGAGGAAATCAGCAATTTCGGGAACAACCCCGGAGGACTGAAAGGCTTCCTTTATACCCCGGAAAACGCAACGGCCAATGCCCCATTAGTCGTTGTGTTGCACGGCTGTCTGCAGGACGCCACCGAGATTGCCCGCTTGTCCGACTGGAACGAACTGGCGGAGGAGCACGGCTTCCTCGTCCTCTATCCACAGCAAAAATCGCTGAACAACTTCAACAATTGTTTCAACTGGTTTGTCCCGGAAGACATTCATAAGGGCAGTGGCGAAGCGCTGTCCATCCGGCAGATGGTAGCTTATGTAGCAGCCAATAACAAAATAGATGAAAATCGGATCTACGTAACCGGCATTTCCGCCGGCGGCGCCATGGCGGCCGTCATGCTGGCCACCTATCCAGAGGTGTTCCGGGCCGGTGCAGTTATGGCAGGGATTCCTTACGCTGCGGCGCTCGACATGCCCACCGGCTTCAAGGCCATGCGGGGCGAAGTGGTGCAGAGCAGTGAGGAGTGGGAGGCAAAAGTACGGGAACAGAACCAGGGCTTCACGGGCGCCTACCCCACCCTGGCCATTTTCCAGGGGACAGACGACCCTGCCGTCAATTTTATCAATGCTGATGAACTGGTTAAGCAGTGGGCCGCGCTTTTTGACATCAATCCAAATGAACCGGCAGAAGTAAAGATTTTGGAAACGAACGCTAAGGTAAAACGCAGTACTTTCAAAGACAGCTCCGGCGCCCCTGTTTTGCTCCGCTACGACCTCGACAGCCTCGGCCACGCCATCGCCGTCGACCCGGGCGACGGCCCGCAGCAAGGCGGGGAGGAAGGGCAGTTCGCCAAGGATGTTGATTTCTTCTCGTCTTATTGGGCGGCGGTATTCTTTGGGTTGGTGGAGGAGTAGGTAACCTACAACCTAAAATACACCCCAACACTATACGAAGGGCGCGCCGCGATCAGCCGCCCGTAAAAGGCGCCGCCGGCGCTAGCCGCCACGCCCCACTTATCGGTAATATTATAAGCGATCTCCGGCGAGAAACTCAGGTATTCCGTATTATTGGCGAATATACTGGTGCTGGTGATCATTTCACTCGGCAGCTTGCCGTTGTACATCGACTTTACCCCATATAGGCGGGCAATTAGGGTAAGACGCTCCTGTAGTACTGTGATACCACCTTCAACGCCAAAGCGCAGCTCATCGGAGAAGTCGTTGGTGCGGTTGTTAAATCCCAAATAAGCATTAGCGTAAGCATTGTGTTTACCAATCCGGAAGCCCCGTCCCGCATCGAGTTGGATCATTTGATTGAACTCGCCGTCGCCGGTTTGCAGGTTGCCGGCAGAGCCACCACTGTCGTTGCCCAGGGGCAATCCAAAAGTGAGCGTAGCGCTGATCGCCAGAGGATGGTTTTGTGTCAGGCCAAACTTGATGCCGACATCCGTATCTCCCAGGCTATTGATGGCCTCGCCGGGGGTGATGACTTCTCCTGTGGCGCCGGAAACGGTATTATTGAAATACGCCCGGCTGAAGAAAGGGAAGTACAACACGCCGGTAAGCCGGTCGGTGAAGCCGTACTCGGCGTACAGGCTGGTGTTGAAAATACCATTAGTGACGTTGGGGTCTATTTTCCCGACGTCGGTGAAGTGCTGATCCGAAACGACCCACCACTGGCTGAGCTTGAAATAGCCCCGCCCTTTGGGTTGCGGCCAGCCGCCGCCGGCGAGCAGGGGCTGGGCAAAAAAGAGGAGGAGAGGAAGCAATAAAATGTTTTTTTTCATGGTATGCGGTTTCGCCAAATTACAGTTTGGCGCGTGACAATTCTTTTCTTTCAGCCCGAACTGGAGTTCGGGGAAACTACTGCATCTCCCCATCGCCCACCTTTACGCTGAAGGGCTTACACCAATAAAGCAGGTAATCGTAGTCGTTGATGCCCACTCCGCTGATATGGTAGCTATGGGCGCCATCGAAGACCGCCACTTTCCCCACTTCCAGGGCATTGTTGACGGTCGTCGGGTTATTTGTCAGATAGAGGTACAGGCCGGGCAAGCTGGTGGAAGCGCGGTAATTGTCGGCTATTTCCAGGATAATGTCGGAGCCGTCCTGCTTAACGGTAAAATCGCCCTGGAGCAAATAGGAGCTGGTGCTTCGAATGCTGCCGCTGCGCTCGCCGCCTCCGGGATCCACGATCACCTGTTCCGCCACAACGATAGTAAAGGCATCCATGACTGTTGTTTGATTCGCTAGTACGACCTCCGCCGCAACTGTGACATCGCCTGGCGCCAGTCCCACTGCCAGGCCATCCTCATCGATGGCCAACAGAGCGGGGACCGAGCTTTTCCAGATGATGGGGCGCGTTTCTTCCTGGCCAATGTTGTTGGTATAGCGGGCGGCCAACTGAAGGGTATCACCGACAGCGATGGAATCCACCGGGTTGAGAATACGGACGCTTTCGGGCACGGAGTCAAAGACAATGTCGTCGCCGATGCAACTACTGAGTAGGCTGAGTGCTAAAAGTGAAATGAAAATTCTTATCATAATAGATTAGATTGAGAAGCGCAGTGATATCTAAGGGAACAGATTTCGCTTATCAGGAACTACAAAGATGCAAAGAATACGAGGGGTTTTCTATTTCCTCCGCACCTTTGCATCTTTAAGGTATAGCCCTGGCCGTTAACACCTCTGGACAGGCTTTAAAATCCTTCCTAGTTTTTAGCCTCAATGCGTACCTGAATAGCCTGATTCGCGGCCGGGTAGCTAAAGCCATCGTTCACTGGCTGCACTACGCCATTTTCAGCCGGCCCGGTATTGGGGCCCTCCTGCCGGGGAGCCTGATTATTACCGGCGCCGGGATACTCATTCACCTCGGTACCTGCGTCCCAAAGTTGAATCCCGTTGGTGATATCTCCACTGGCAGGTACGCCATTGGTGAAAAGCGGAAAACCATCTTCTCCGTAAGCAAAGAACAGGTCATTGCTCTGCCCCAGCATGGTAGCCAGGCTCAGATAACTACCTTCCTCCGCCGTAAAAGTAAAGGAAAAGCTATTGCCGGGTAAAATGGGCCCGGGACTGGAAGCGCCATCCGGCGTATTGAATACGCCATGATCTATCACGCCGGCAGCGCCCGCCAAATAAGTGTTGAGCCCGCCGGGATTGGCGTCTTCCGCCAAAGCTTCCAGGCCTTCGCCGCGGTCGGCAACGCCATTGGTAAACAAGGGCATGGTTCCACTTTCGTGGACAGCCCAAACACCGGGAGCTAAAGGAGATACATAGCCCGTATTGGCTTCTACTTCTGCAAGTGTCATAGCGTTATTGCCGTCCTCAGCAATGGCTTCCAGCCCGGCATCGGCAGCCTGCCCTGCTTTGAAGAGCTGTACACTGCTACCATGCACGGCCCAAACGCCAGGAGCTAATGGTGTCGGCAAGCTGGAACTGCCGGAAATGTTCTCGATCGTCACTGTAAATTGCGTACCGCCATCGTGAGCAAGGGTAACACGAATAACAGACTCATCAGCCGGGTAAGTAAAGCCGTCGTTGACCAGGGCCACCACGCCATTTTCAGCCGGCCCGGTGTTCGGCCCTGCCTGCCGCGGCGCCTGATTGGCGCCTACGCCCGGTTCTTCGTTTACTTCCGTGCCGGCGTCCCACAAATCGACATTGCCGGTAACATCACCGGTAACGGGCGCGCCGCTGGCGTCATAAAGTGCAAGGCCGGTTTCATCAAAAGCGTAAAAAAGGTCATTGGATTGCACGAACATGGTAGCGAACGACAAATAACTCCCTTTACCCGCATGGAAGCTAAATTGTTCCTGATCACCTGGCATCAGGAGATCGGGAAGTGCTCCGGAAGCCTGATAATCCCTGGGTTGCATGATGTTCTTAATGGTAACCGTAAATTCCGCCGACGCGGCCGGCGTGGGTTCTTCGTCGTCCTTATTACAAGCAGAAAAAGCCAGCAGAGCCGCCAGGGCCCAAGTACCATACTTCATGATAGTCATATTGATGTTCTTTTCAGTTTTGTATAAATGTTTTGTCGGATACAAAATTAGAGGGATAGGCAGCCGAGGGAATCACGAAAAGTTCACAAGAATGTCCCAGGACATCTATTACAAAAATAAACACCTGATAACCAGTTGCTTACAAATAAACTCTCCCACCAAAAGCCGGGCCTAAGCGTCGCAACACGGACACAAGGGGCACAAAAAGGCAGGGGAAAGCGGCATTCACCAAGCGAAACCCTTCTCTTTGTATCGCCTTTGTGATACTTCTGTGATACTTCCTGAATAATTTTAAAACATATTCAGTGGAACAGAAGCCGCTCATGTGGCTATAGTCATTGCACAATCAGAAATGAATGGTAGTTAAACCAAGCAATGCTGACCCACTACAATTCTATAAGCCCAACCCCCTTACCATGAAAAAAGTACTGGCCATCGAAGACGACTTCAATATCGTCGACCTTTTGGATATCCATCTCAGAGACTTGCATTTTGAATTGGAAAAGTGTTATGATGGCGAAACCGGCCTTCGCAAGGCGCTGGAAGCCCAATTTGACCTGATTATCCTGGACCTCATGCTACCCGGTATGGATGGGCTGGAGGTTTGCCGGCGCATCCGAAATGAAGGTATTGTTACCCCAATTCTAATGTTGACGGCTAAATCCGAAGAGATTGACAAAGTACTGGGCCTGGAGATCGGAGCAGATGATTATATGACCAAGCCATTCAGTGTTCGGGAATTCATTGCCCGGGCCAAAGCATTGTTGAGGCGGGTGGAAAGAGCCAGCCCCCGGAAACAAGCCTATAGCCATCAATCGAAACTGGCCTTTGGTGAGCTGGTCATCGACCTGGACAGTAGGATGGTAACGCTGGAGGGCAAACGGGTAAGCTTGTCGCGCAAGGAGTTTGAACTACTGAGCCTGCTGGCGGCTCACCCCGGTAAGAGCTACGACCGAAGCCGCCTGCTCAATCTGGTCTGGGGCTATGATTTTGATGGGTTCGAACATACCGTCAACTCCCATATCAACCGCCTGCGCAGTAAGATCGAACCCGACATGGCCAATCCCCGCTACATCCTCACTACCTGGGGCATGGGCTATCGTTTTAACGAAGAACTGGCTTAGTTACAGTCAAAAACAAGTTCGACGATTTTGGGATGCAGCACAGGCTGGAAGCTTTAGAAAAGCTGGAAGACAAGCCACATCCTAAAACCTCCACCGGAGAACTTATTTTTTGAACATTACTTAAAACTATGAACTGGAAAACATTGGCAGCCTCTTCCCGCTTGTTCTGGAAACTCTCCGCAGCCTTCCTGCTGATCCTGGTACTGCTGGGGGTAGGGTATATTTTCATCACCTCCTACACCGCCGGCCGCTACTTGCAGGAAGTTAACCAGCGGCTCTACGGGAGTATCGCCAAACAATTAGTGAAGGAGACCCATCCACTGGTAAACGGTAAACCAGATACAGCCGCCACCCATGATATCATGCATTCCATGATGGTAATCAACCCCAGTGTCGAGGTCTATCTAACTGATACCGCGGGGCTAATCCTGGATTATGTCGTTCCCAACAAATCTGTCCACCTGAAAAAGGTCTCGGTGGCGCCTATTCGGGCATTCATCGCCGACGAAGGGCGCCGATTTGTATTGGGCGATGACCCTCGAAACCCCGGTGTTCGCAAGGCTTTCTCCGCAGCTCCAGTCTACGAGGGCGAGCAGCTCAGTGGTTACGCCTACATCATCCTGGCCAGTGAAGAGCAGGCCGCAGTCACTTCCAGTTTGTTCGAAAGTTATATCCTGAAGTTAGGCGCCAGCATCTTTTTTCTAACCCTGGCTGCAGCCCTGGCCATTGGGCTGATCGCCATTGGTTTTATCACCAAAAACCTGCGTCAAATCCTCGACACAACCCGACGTTTCAAGGAGGGCGACTATCAGGCCCGAATCCCTGAAGATGCCAAGGGCGACCTGTTTGTCCTGGCCGACACCTTCAACGAAATGGCGGATAAGATCGTGGCCAATATAGAACAAATACAATCAATGGACCGCCTGCGGCAGGAACTTATCGCCAACGTCTCTCACGACCTGCGCACCCCGCTGTCCATCGTCCAGGGCTATATCGAAACCTTGCTGATGAAAGAGCAGCATCTGCCGGCGGAGGAACGCAAAAAATACCTGGAGATCATTTATGACAGCTCGGAAAAACTGGCTCGGCTGATCGCTCAGCTGTTTGAATACTCCAAACTGGAAGCCAACCAGATACAACCGGAGAAGGAGCCCTTTCTGTTATCTGAACTGGCACAGGATGTTGTCGGAAAATACCAGATCCTGGCTAGGGAAAAAAACATCCAACTCCAACTCGAACATCCCCGGGAATTGCCGCTTGTCTTTGCTGATGTAGCTCTGGTGGAACGGGCCCTGCAAAACCTGATAGACAACGCCCTGAAATTCACCCCCAAAGGCGGCAGGATCAATTTGCGGCTCCAAAACCGGGATAGAGGGGTGGAGGTACGCATCTCCGATACCGGGCCCGGTATTCCCGAAAGCGAGCAGTCGCAAATTTTTGAACGATACCGGAAAGCCGACGGCAGCCCGGCTAAAAACAAGGGCGCCGGCCTGGGGCTGGCTATCGTAAAAAAGATCCTGGAAATCCACAACGCCACCATTCAGGTGCAAAGCCAGCAAGGACATGGTACTGCTTTCTGGTTTTTGTTGCCGGCCTATCAGGGCTGATACTATAGATGCTATTGTTTCTTGAGATTCATCAATAGCATCAATAGAATCAAAAGTATCAATAGTATCCATCCAGCCCCCAGCCTTACTTATGCCTTTCCCTTAGCACTTCTATCACATCCTCCAGATGATAGCCTTTGGCGGCCAGCAGCACCAGATAGTGGTACATCAGGTCGGCGGCTTCGTTGAGAAAAAGCGATTCGTTGTCGTCCTTGGCTTCGATGACTAATTCGACGGCCTCTTCGCCGACTTTCTGGGCGACTTTGTTGATGCCTCGGGCGAATAGCCGGGCCGTGTAGGAGCTTTCCGGGTCGGCGCCTTTCCGGCTTTGAATGACGCGCTCCAAATGCCCCAGGAAGTTGACGGGATGGTTGGATTCTCCCCAGCAGGTGTCGGTGCCGAGGTGGCAGACAGGACCTTGGGGATGGACATAAACGAGCAGGGTGTCCTGGTCGCAATCCACCTTAATGTCCACCAGATGGAGGAAATTTCCGGAGGTTTCGCCTTTGGTCCAGAGGCGGCCTTTGCTGCGGCTGAAGAAAGTGGCCTTTTTTTCCGCCAGGGTTTTCTGCAGGGCGGCTTCGTTCATATAGCCCAGCATGAGCACTTTGCCGGTATCGGCATCCTGAATGATGGCGGGCAGCAGGCCGTTGCCTTTGGCGAAGTCGAGTTGGGTAAGGTCTATGTTGTTTATCATATTGCCATATTGTTATATTGCCATATTGCTGGCTGCAGGTGGCCAGCTAAAGCCGGACGGTAATGCCTTTCTCCTTGAGGTATTCCTTCAGCTCCCGGATCCCTATTTCGCGGAAGTGGAAAATACTGGCGGCCAGGCCGGCGTCGGCTTTTCCTGTTGTAAAAACATCGAAGAAGTGCTCCATGTTCCCTGCGCCGCCGGAGGCAATGAGGGGGATGGAAACCGTTTCCGAAACCATTGCCGTAATTTCATTGGCAAAGCCGTTTTTGGCGCCGTCGTGGTTCATGGAGGTGAAAAGGATCTCGCCTGCGCCACGGCTTTCGGCCTCTTTCACCCAATCTAGCAGGCGGATCTCGGTGGAAATGCGCCCCCCGTTGAGGTGCACGTACCAGTCGCCGTCAATGGCCTTAGCGTCGACGGCCAGCACCACGAACTGGCTGCCGAAGTTGCGGGCCAGTTCATCGATCAGTTCGGGGCGGCGCACCGCGGCCGAGTTGATGGATATCTTATCAGCGCCGGAAGCCAGCAGCACATTCACATCCTCAACCGAGCTGATGCCCCCGCCGATAGTGAAGGGGATGTTGAGGTGGCGGGCGATATCGCGCGCCAATGCCGCCAGGGTCTTGCGCTTTTCATGGGTAGCGGTGATATCGAGGAAGACCAGTTCGTCGGCCCCTTCTTCGCTGTAGCGGGCGCCCAGTTCCACCGGGTCGCCGGCATCACGGAGGTTGACAAAGTTGACCCCTTTGACGGTGCGGCCGTCCTTGATATCGAGGCAGGGTATGATGCGTTTGGCTAACATGCGTTTGTGTTTGGCGCTCAAAGATAAGGGGAACAAGGGAGAAGGAGGAAAGGTTGGCGGAAGGTGTTTAAGGTTTAAAGTTTCAGGGTTTCCGGGAGCACTTAGTTCATTCACATATCCAGGCCGGTTGTTTACAATAAAACAGGCTTGCCTTGTTTATTCCCCCTGATGGATATTCATGGAAACATTTATCTTGAGAAGCGTGCCATACTTTCCCCATGCCGCTTTCTGATATTTTACTTTCACTCAAAAACGCCGCTTTATGAAACAAACCCTACCCTTGCTCTTTCTGGCTGTTTTGCTGCTGGTGCTTACTCCATCAACTGCTCAGGATTGCCTCACGCCCCAGGGCCGCTCTTACTTATACGGCAACAATATTCGTGCCCTGATCACCCAAGGCGGCAGCCTTTTCTTTGACGGGGATGAGGCCGCTTTTCAGGCGCCGGCTAACGAGCCGCAAAAAACCATATTTGCCCAGGGCCTGTGGCTGGGCGCGCTCGACCCGGGCGGCAACCTGAGGGTGGCGGCGCAGACCTACGGGCTGGCCAATCAGGAAACCGACTACTTCGCCGGGCCGCTCAACGATTTGGGCGCCACCGATGCGGCCAGCTGCCAGGACTGGGACCGCGTCTGGTCCGTTTACCGTTATCAGATCGAAGCCCACATTGCCGATTTTGCCGATAATGGCGTTATCGACAACCCCATCCCGGAGATTATGGGCTGGCCGGGGCGAAACAACCCCAACTTTTTGGAAGTAAACGGCTTTGAACTACCCGCTACCAACCAGGAACTGGCGCCTTATTTTGATTACGATGGCGACGGCCTTTACGACCCACTATCCGGCGATTACCCCATAATCCATCAGTCGGTTGTTATCCCGGAGCAGATCACCTGGAATGTGTTCAACGATGCCGGCGGCCTGCATACCCAGTCCTTTGGCAATCCGTTGCAGATGGAGGTACAACTCACCACCTGGGCGTTCAACTGTTCGGACAACCCCATTCTGAACAATACCATATTCACGTCCTACAAACTCTACAACCGAGGGGTGGAATCACTCGATTCCCTTCACCTGGCAATTTGGACAGACTTCGACCTGGGTTGCTATACCGACGACTTCGTTGGCAGCGCGCCGGAGCTGAATTCCTTTTTCGTTTACAATCAGGATAACATTGATGGTGAAGTTGGTGATGCTTGCCCCAACGGCGTCAATTCCTACGGCGAGAACCCGCCGGTACAGGGGGTTACGGTGCTCAACCAGGATCTCTCCTATTTTATGTACTACTACAACAACTTCGACGGCCCTCCGGGCACGACTGATCCAGCCCTGGCCCTTGATTTCTACCGCTTCATGACCGGCCACTGGCGCGACGGCACGCCACTCACCTACGGAGGAGATGGCTATGACCCCACCTCCTCCCTCGTCACCCCCTACGCTTTCCCGGACGACCCCAATGACCCAGACGGTTGGTCGGGCTACACAGAAGGCCTGTACTTTGGGGATCGCAGGGTGGTTGCCAGCGTTAGCCTGGGAAGCTTTCCACCTGGCGCGATCGCAGCAGTGGATCTAGCCTACTCTTTCTACCGGGAAGAAGGAGCTGATCATCTGGAGAACGTCACGGCCATGTACGATGGCATCGGACAGTTGCAGGGGTGGTATGACAACCAGTTCGAAACCGTTTGCAGCCAGCCCGTCATCTGTCTGGAGGACTGCATCTGGGCCGGCGACCTCAATGCCGACGGTATTGCCAACCACTGCGACCTCCTGCCACTAGTCATGGCCTTAGGGGAGTCAGGCGCAACCCGCAGCGGCCCCTACAACTGGTCGCCGCAGGACGGCGCCGCCTGGGCCGCTACCCAAATGAACGGCGCCAATGACAAACACCTGGATGCCGACGGCAGCGGAACCCTGACAACAGATGATTTCCTGCTCACCTTACAGCATTACAACCGCACCCGGCCGGGTTATTCTCCCGAGGCCGTGTACGATGAAGGCCCCGAATTGCAGGCGTTCCCTCTCGGGCCATTCGGCTTCGGAGGGCTTTCGACCGGTGAAACCGGGCTGTTCCGGATCCGGCTGGCGGAAGAAGTACCCGGCCTGTACGGCCTAGCCTTTACCCTGGAATACGACAACCGCTATTTCGAGGCTATTGCCCCCCTGACAGATACTTACTTCCCCAATGTTGCCCAGGTAGCCATAGACGATCCCGGCCAGGGGGGAATGGATTTCGCCCGCATCGCGCCGTCCGATACCGTAACGATTTTGCCGGGCACCTTGGTGAACTGCAATTTCAAAGTCCGGCCGGACATACTCGCCTCCCCCCTGCCGGCCGATACTTCGTTGATTCGCTTTAAGAACATCAAAGCCATCCGGGCGGACGGTACAGTCATCCCGATCGGCGGCATGAGCGTTACGGCTACCTTCGAGGATGTCATTATCAGCAGCGCCCGGGAAGCGGCCCGGCCGGACATCCAGCTCTTCCCCAACCCCACGAGCGGCGCGCTGAACCTGAGTACACAGGGACAGACAGTGTATCTAATCGAGTTGTTTTCGCCTACCGGCCAACTGCTCTGGCGGCGAGCGGGCAGCATCCGCGATGGCGAGGCCATCCAGCTCGGCCATCTGCCGGACGGGCTGTATTATGTGCGGCTGAGGGTGGGGCAGGGAATGGTGGTGGAAAAGGTGGTCGTGCGGCGGTAAGCTATAAAACAGCCGCTTCTGGTGCAATGGCGTCGACGACAGAATTTCAAGCGTGGTTGTAAGGGGATGACTTCCCGCTCATCCCCTTACTTTTCAGGGCTTCCAATTTAGAAGGTGAACTCGAAGTCACCTCCCAAAAAAAGCCCAACATCCCTTGATTCTGCTTTTCCACTTTAAGATGCACGCCTTACATTACGCTCCCCGCCCTTAGGGCATGGGGCAGGCTCTCCGGAGCATAAATGGCCTTTGAATTGCTGATTCTGCCGACATCTTCGGCTCTCCGTTTAACTATGCTCAAAATAGCCCCGGAGAAGTGCTGATATTGGTAGATCCTTAATAATCTGGACTAATGAAAAGCTCCTTTATCTGTAACTGCACCCTCTCAATTGTCATGCTGGCCATGGGCTTCCTTCATTTGCACGCCCAGCCAGCCCCGTGCAGTGGTTCGGCGGAGGGCATTTACCTGCACGGAAACCAGGTGCGGGCTTTCATCAACAACAGCGGCACTTTGTTCCTCGACGAGGAGGGCGCTGCCTTTCAGGTGCCTTTTCAGTTTCCGAAAAAAGCCACCATCTACGCCCAGGGCTTATGGCTGGCGGGCTACGGCCCCGACGGCAACCTTAGGGTAGCCGCCCCCACCTACAGCATCAATTCCGAAGATTTCGAATACTTCCCCGGGCCACTGGACAGCCCGGGGCAAAGCACGGCGGAACAGTGCGCCAACTGGAATCGCGTATGGACCGTGTCCCGCTATCAGATCGAAGCCCACCTGGCAGATTTCGGAGATAATGGCATCATCGACAGCCCCCTGCCGGAAATCCTGGGCTGGCCCGGGAAAGGCAACCCGCATTTCCAGGAAATCTACGGCTTTGAGCTGCCCGATACCCCTCAGGGGCTGGCGCCTTTTTTTGATCAGAATGGTGATGGAAGTTATACCCCTCTGGCCGGCGACTATCCGATGGTCTCTCAGGCTGTTGTCATACCGGAACAGATCACCTGGGGTGTTTTTAATGATGCGGCAGGGCCCCATGCTGAATCCGGCGGCGAACCTTTACAGGTGGAGGTGCAGCTTACCTGCTGGGCGTTCAGTTGTAGAGAAAACCGCCAACTCGATCATACGATCTTCACCTCCTACAAACTGATCAACCGGAGTGGTGGAACCATAGACTCCCTATTGACCAGTTTTTGGCACGACTTCGACTTGGGGTGCTTCTGGGATGACCATCTCGGCACTGCTCCCTCGAGTAATACGGTTTTCACTTATAACCATAACAATCTCGATGGGAGTGCTCTCACCGGTTGTAGTGAAGAAAATAGCTATGGAGAAAACCCTCCTGTACAGGCGATGACGGTGCTCAATCACGCGCTCTCCTCCTCTCTGATCTATTTTCGTACAGGAGGCGTAGATACCTCGCCTGGCATGATGAGCCCTGCTTTACCCGAGCAATACTTTCGTTGCCTCAATGGTAAATGGAGGGACGGGGAGCCGATAACTACCTTTAGTTGCGGTTATAATCCCGGACAAGACTATCCCATTACAACTTTCTCTTTTTCCGGTGACCCTAACGATCCGAATGCCTGGGCCTCCAATAATACAACCTGTTTACCTTACGAGCAGCATATGTTGCCCGGTATTAATCTGGGCACCTTTTTACCGGATAGCGTCCAGATAATAGATTTAGCTTACTCTTTTTTCCTTGAACCCGGTGCCAACTACCTCGGAAACGTTACATCCATGTACGACGGGGTTGAAAACCTACAGGCCTGGTACGATCAGCAGTTTTCCGGCATCTGCACCCCTCCCGATTGTGAGGCCGACTGCGTCTGGGCCGGCGACACCAATTCGGACGGCATAGCCAACCACCTGGATGTACTGCCCATTGGCATAGCCCTCGGCAGCCAGGGCCCGGAGCGAACCACTCCGGCCAACTGGAGCCCTCAGCCGGGGCCCGATTGGCCGGAGGCACAGTATAACGGCGCCAATTTCAAACATATCGACGCCGATGGCGATGGGCAGGTCCGATCGGGAGACCTGGGTTTCACCCTGCTGCATTACGAGCGCACCCAGCCGGGCTACGAAGCGGAAGCCGTGTATCCGGAAGGGCCGGAACTGTTTGCCGCTCCCAGCCCGAACGTCGACTTCAGCAACCTCCCAACCGGGCTACCGAACTTTGCTATTTACATCGAACTGGCCCAGGTGCCTGAATTATACGGATTGGGGTTCACCCTGGAGTATGACACCGCCTATTTTGGCCTGTTCCACCCCGTTCTGCCCGGAGGTGGCTTCAGCGGAAGTGAATTAGGCGTTTTTGAAAAACACCTCTCTATGGGCAAAATTGACTATGCGTTGACGCTTAAAGATACCAGCCAGGTTCTCCCGGAAAGGCGGCTGATTTCCATTCTAACCAATGGCAAGTCAACGTTCTCCGGCCCCCTGCCATCTAACAGCACCCAACTGCGTTTCAAAAATGTCGTCGGCATCCGCAACGACGGCAGCCCTATTCCGATCGGCGGCACAACGGCCACCCTCACCTTCCCGGATATCCCGGTTGCCACGAAAGAAGCTGGGGCGCCGGGCATCGCACTCTTTCCCAACCCCACCGACGGAGCGCTGTACCTGAGTACACAGGGACAGACAGTGGATCTAATCGAGCTGTTTTCGCCTACCGGCCAACTGCTCTGGCGGCGAGCGGGCAGCATCCGCGATGGCGAGGCCATCCAGCTCGGCCATCTGCCGGACGGGCTGTATTATGTGCGGCTGAGGGTGGGGCAGGGAATGGCGGTGCGGAAGGTGGTAGTGCGGAGGTGAGCTGTAAAGCGGCCACTTCTATTGCAATGGCGTCAACTTTAGGCTGTCAGCGACTGACTGG
Source organism: Lewinellaceae bacterium (assembly GCA_020636215.1). Classification (GTDB taxonomy): domain Bacteria; phylum Bacteroidota; class Bacteroidia; order Chitinophagales; family Saprospiraceae; genus JACJYE01. The sequence goes on along the minus strand of JACJYG010000006.1, from coordinate 1,225,725 downwards.
CCTTGGTTCTTCTCCTAAGGAAGTCAGCCGCTGACTGACGCGGGAAGCGTTAGCAGCTGACTTCCCGGGATTGGGCATAGCCTAGTCAGTCGCTAACAACCGCTATCTTTTCCAGCTCCTTCAAACTGATCTTCCCCTCGTAGATCGCCTTGCCGATAATGGCGCCGAAGCAACCCAGCTCGCGGAGGTTTTCGATCTCCTCCAGGCTGGTGACGCCGCCGCTGGCGATGAGCTTCAGTTCGGGGAAGCGCTCCCGGATCCGGGTGTACAACTCCAGGGCAGAGCCTTGCAGCAGGCCGTCTTTGGAGACATCCGTACAAATAGCGTATTGGACGCCTTTGGCGAGGTAATCCTCCAGGAAGGCAAACAGCTCGAGTTCGCTCTGCTCCTTCCAGCCGCTGACGGCGATTTTGCCTTCTTTCACATCTGCCCCCAGAATGATGCGCTCATTACCGTACTTTTCCAGCCATCCCAGGAACAAATCAGGCTGCTTCACCGCCACCGTACCGCCGGTCACCTGCCGGGCGCCGCATTCGAAGGCGATACGGAGGTCGTCGTCCGATTTGAGGCCGCCGCCGAAGTCGATCCAGAGGTTGGTGTGGGTAGCGATGCGCTCCAGGACCTTGTGGTTGATGATGCGACTGGCGCGGGCGCCGTCGAGGTCGACCAGATGAAGGCGTTTCAGGCCATGGGCTTCGTAGGCCTTGGCTACCTCCAGGGGGTCCTCGTTGTAAACTTTCTGCTGCTCGTAGTCGCCTTGGGTGAGGCGCACGCACTTGCCGTCGATTATATCTATGGCGGGGATAAGGTACATGGATTATAGATTGTTTTCTTATTATAGTTTCAAGACAGCAATAATGAGGTAAAGGTTCTTTTAATGCACGGTGTACGGTCCAGGAAATGGCGTGGGTAGTGTACGGTGTACGGGCCACCAGCAATGAACGGCCAACTTAATAAACCTGCACTTGAATCAGAAGCCGAAAATTAAGAAAACTTTAAGCTTTGGGAAACCCACATATGGCATCTTTCGCTTCGTCCTAAAATAAAAGCAAAAGATATGAAAACCTTCTTCCCGATCTTAGCCTTATTGCTCTCCATGAGCTGGAGCGCCTGTAACAAGCCAGTAAATGAGGCCCCTGTTGTTGAATTCCAGTTAGGCCAAAGCTTTGATCTGTCCCCTGGGCAGCAGGGCGACTGCAGCTGTGGCGGTTTGTCCATCACCTTTGAAAAAGTGTTGGAAGATTCCCGCTGCCCGATTGGGTTGGACTGTGTCTGGATCGGACAGGTAAAAGTCCGGCTAAAAATTAAAACTTCAACCGAAGAGCGGATTTTTGAACCCAGCTACAGCGCCATCCAAAGCTCCTTACCCAGTGAGAATATCGGCAAATATTCCGTCCTGTTCCTGGACTTATCTCCCTACCCGGCAGGAGACAATGCGATCAGGGATGAGGACTATCGCGTTTCCCTGATGGTTTCAACGCTTTGAAAATCAGGGGGCATTTGTCCATCCTTTCCGTTGGCCAGGTTGTTTTTATTAATAAAATAGCCATGAGAACCAAACTTATCTTTTTAGCTCTGAGCCTTGGTTTGCTTTTGGGCGGATTCAACTGTGACAACGAGCAGGGTAAAACCTTCCAAGTCGGCCAAAATTTTGAATTGGCTCTCGGCGAGGCGGCGGCCTGCGACTGCGGTGGCCTGACCATTACGTTTACCGATGTTCTGGAGGATTCCCGTTGCCCCACTGGTGTGGAGTGCGTTTGGGAAGGGCAGGCAAAAATCCAGTTTCAACTGAAGATGGAAGATGGTGAGGAAACCATCGAGCTCATCCGCCGGGCCGGCCATGATGAACTGGCGCGGGACACTGTGGGCAACGACATTTACAACCTGCTTGAGGTGAGCCCCTATCCCGAAGAAGGGAAGGAAATTCCCAAGGAAAATTACAGGGTAGAGATGGTAGTTAAGCAATTAGGAAACTAAGGTTAAGGTTAAGGTTGAGGTTGAGGTTGAGGTTGCAGCATTAGAAAATTTTTCAAAATCTGTTCTCCCACTTTTCCGGACTTTTCCGGATGAAACTGGGTGGCGTAGAAATTATCCTTTTGCAGGCCTGAGCTAAAGGGCTGAATGTAATCGGTAGTTGCAATAGTATAGGGGCCCACTTCGGCGTAATAGCTATGCACAAAGTAAACATACTCCCCTTCTAACTCGGGCGTAAACAAGCCATTCTTCAGCTTGCGGAGGCTATTCCAGCCCATGTGGGGGACCTTTTCTCCAGCTTTTGGCCCGAAGCGGAGCACCTTTTGCGGAATGATCCCGAGGCAGGGCGTATTGTTCTCCTCACTATGCTCGCATAACAATTGCATACCCAGGCAGATACCAAGCACCGGCTGGGTGAGGCTGCGAATAAGCTTGTCCATGCCGCGTTCCTTCAGGTAAGCCATAGTGGTGTTGGCCTCCCCTACGCCGGGGAAGATCACTTTCTCCGCCGAGCGGATTATGTCGTGGTCATCGGTCAAAACAGCATCCGCCCCCAGGCGCTCCAGCGCAAAGAGGACGGACTGCACGTTGCCGGCGTTATAGTCGATAATAGCGATGGGCATGTTACTCTACTGGTCGGATTTTTGTTCGGGGGTTGGGAATTTCACGTTCAGATAAATATCGCTGAGCGCGAGCTCAAAGCCGGCAATAGCCACCTTCTGGTTCAGCTTGTCTACATAGCTGTTTTCCCAGCGCGTCTCATCGAGGCGGTTATAAAAATCGATATACGCCTGATCCTGGGCGATCAGGAAATACTGTTGCAGGGAGCTGATCTTGCGATAGCACTGCCATTTGTCGATCCGGTCGCCCTCTTCAGTGCTGTCGGACAACACTTCGATAATAGTATGGGGATTCAGCGTGGCGTGCATTTTTTTAGAGTGCTCATAGAAAGCCGGTTCGCCTTTCACCACCATGACATCCGGGTAGTAGTTGAGCCGGCATTCGGGGACGTACAGCATGCGGTCGCTGGGATACACCCTGTATGCCGTTTTTTTGGAAGCCTGGTGTAGCTCCCCAATCAGATTCGCAACAATCAAACCGTGGTTGTTTGAGGTATACGGCATAGGCCCGATTTTCCCGTTAAAAAAATAGTGCCGCCGCTCGGCCTGGTATTCCATCTCCAGGTATTCTTCCAGGGTGTACCGCTTTTCTTCGACAGCAATTGCCATAACCAGTTTTTTTTGTGACCTCATAAAGTTAATGAAAAAAACAACCGCAGCCAACAGCAGCCAGGCTCCTCCCAACCATTCAGCCATCCAGCCATTCTACCCCAAGGGCACCCCTCCCTCGCCCCATACGCTATACTGCAAAGAGCATATTACTTACGCTCCGCTCCTACAACACCCCCTTTGTGCTTGGCAACACCATATTCTCCGCGTCCCGCCGCTTGGCCATACCAATAGCGCGGGCCAGCGCCTTGAAGATGGCCTCGATCTTGTGGTGCTCGTTGGCGCCCTCTGCCTTGATGTTGAGGTTGCACTTCGCCGCGTCGCTGAACGACTTGAAGAAGTGTAAGAACATCTCGGTGGGCATTTCGCCGATCTTTTCGCGTTTAAAATCCGCTTCCCACACCAGCCAGGGGCGGCCGCCGAAGTCGATGGCCACCTGCGCCAGGCAATCGTCCATAGGCAGGCAAAAGCCGTAGCGTTCGATGCCCCGCTTGTCGCCCAGGGCTTTGGCGAAGGCCTCGCCCAAGGCCAGGGCCGTATCTTCGATGGTATGGTGCTCGTCGATGTGGAGGTCACCCTTCACTTTCACTTCCAGGTCCGAACCGGAATGTTTCGCCAGTTGGTCGAGCATGTGGTCAAAAAAGCCCAGGCCGGTTTGATTGTCGGAACGGCCGGATCCATCGAGATTGAGGCGGATGTGAATGTCGGTTTCGTGGGTGGTGCGGCGCACTTCAGCCGTACGCTGAGTCAACTTCAGAAAGCGGTAGATCTCCGCCCAATCGGTAGTGGCCAAAGCGATCACCGGGTCCAGTTCGGCGCGTTTGCTCTCCAGTTCCTCTGATCCAAGGTTCGGATCATTATTCAGCCAGATGCCTTTGGCGCCCAGGTTTTTAGCCAGCTCAATATCCGTCAGGCGGTCACCGATGACAAAGGAATTGGCCAGGTCATAGGCGCCATTCATATAGGGCGTCATCAGTCCGGTGCGCGGTTTGCGCGTAGGGGCGTTATCCTTTGGTAAAGAGCGGTCGATCAACACATCCTTGAAGGTGATGCCTTCATTTTCGAATGCCTGCATCATTTTATGGTGAGCCGGCCAAAAAGTATCTTCCGGAAAAACATCCGTCCCCAGGCCGTCCTGGTTGGTGATCATCAGGAATTCAAAGTCCAGCTCACGAGCAATGCGGGAGAGATATTGGAACACTTTGGGATAAAAGTCCAGCTTTTCCAGGCTGTCGATCTGGAAATCTTCCGGCTCCAGAATGAGGGTGCCGTCGCGGTCGAGGATGAGGAGGCGTTGCATAAATTTTTGATTTTTTCTTTATAACCGTGTCCTCTTGCAAAGGAGATACAGGCAAAAATGTTATCAAAAAATCGGGTTCAGATCATGAAATTGAGGTAAAACTGCCCTCCAGGCTGCACTTTTGTGAACGTTCAGAAAGTAATCGTTATATTTATCATCATGATTTTTATACTGATTATTTTTATAACGATTACATTAATTATCATTCAAAATATAATCATTACTTTAATAATCATTATATTTATCACCATTACATTCATAACGAATGCCCTCTTTCATCGCACCAACTTTAACCCTCCCCTTACTCAGGCTCATTCTTGATTATCACTGCCCGCCGCTACTTATTTTCACTATTCAAACTCCAATAAGGCCCGAAAAAGTTGCTCATTTTCCTCCGGCGTCCCAATGGTAATCCGCAGGCAGCCTTCACATAAGGCAACCCGCGAGCGGTCGCGTACGATAATGCCATTTGATACCAGAAAATCATAAACACTCTTTGGATCCTTCACCCGCACCAACAAAAAATTGGCGTCCGAAGGGTAAATGCGCTGTACGTAGTCCAGCCCACTAAGATATTGGGTAAGCACGACGCGCTGGCCCAGGATTTGCTGCACCCACTCTTCTTGTTGCTGCTGATTTTCCAGGGCTTCCAGGGCCACCTCCTGAGTAAGCTGATTGATATTGTAAGGTGGTTTCACCTTATTGAACAGGCCGGTAATCTCCTCAGAAGCAAAGGCCATACCCAGGCGGATGCCGGCCATTCCCCAGGCCTTAGAGAAGGTCTGCATGACCACCAGATTCGGGAATTCCGCCAGCAGATTGATACAACTCGGCTGGCCGGAGAAATCGATATAAGCCTCATCCACTACTACAATGCCCGGAAAACCGGCCAGAAGTTCTTGTACTTTATCCAATTTGAAACTATTTGCCGTCGGGTTATTGGGGCTACAGAGGAAGAGGAGCTTGGAGTGTCCGTCAGCAGCTGATAAAATGGCGGCAACATCCGGTTGGAAATCTTTATCCAGCAGCACCTCTTTTACCGGCACATTTGCAATATCGGCTGATACTTTGTACATCCCGTATGTAGGCGGCAGGGTAATAATATGATCCACCCCCGGCTCGCAAAAGATCCGGATGAGCAGGTCGATGGCCTCATCGCTACCGTTGCCCAGGAAGATGTTTTCCGGAGCGACGCCTTTTAAGACGCTGATCCGCTCCTTCAGCTTCCATTGCAAGGGGTCGGGGTAGCGATTGTAACCCGTATCATAGGGGTTTTCGTTGGCGTCCAGGAAAATCTCCGCCCAGCCCTTGTATTCGCTGCGGGCCGAGGAGTAAGGAGTTAAGCGGAGGATATTTGAACGGACTAGATGGTTGATGCTGCTCATTGATGCTGTTGATTCTGTTGATATCACTGCCGACTGCACACTGCTGACTGCGCACTGTATCAGGTCATTCCTTAAGCCTGACCGTTACCGCATTCTTATGGGCCATCAGTTCTTCCGCTTCCGCCATTAGTTCCACGGCAGGGCCGATTTGCTGCAGGCCTTCTTTAGTCAACCGCTGGAAGGTTATCTTCTTAACAAAACTATCCAGCGAGACGCCACTGTACATGCGGGCGTAACCGTTAGTCGGCAGGGTGTGGTTGGTGCCGGAGGCGTAATCGCCTACCGATTCCGGTGTGTAGTGGCCCAGGAAGACCGAGCCGGCGTTGATAACCTGTTCGCCCATCTGCTCGGCATCCTTTACCGAAAGGATGAGGTGCTCAGGCGCGTAGGCATTGATAATTTCCACGGCTGTGGCACGATCCGGAACAACAATAGCAGAACTGGATCCCAGGGCCTTCCGGGCAATATCCTTACGCGGCAGCGCTTGCATTTGTTTTTCCACTTCGGCTTGAACGGCTTTAGCCATGCCCTCCGAAAAGGCCACCAACACCACCTGGCTGTCCTCCCCGTGTTCGGCCTGCGACAGCAGGTCAGCAGCGACGAAGGCGGGATTGGCGGTTTCATCGGCGCATACGAGCACTTCCGACGGGCCGGCTGGCATGTCAATGGCGACGCCCTGCCGGCTCACCAGTTGTTTGGCGGCGGTGACGTACTGGTTGCCGGGGCCAAAGATCTTGTATACGGCAGGGATCGTTTCCGTGCCGTAGGCCAGGGCCGCGATGGCCTGCGCGCCACCCACTTTGAAGATACGGGTAACGCCTACCAGGTGGGCAGTGTAGAGGATAGCCGGATGGACGCTGCCATCCTTCTGTGGCGGGGTGCAAAGTACTATCTCCTGGCAGCCGGCCAGTTTGGCAGGTACGGCCAGCATGAGCACGGTGGAGAAGAGCGGCGCAGTACCGCCCGGAATATATAGCCCCACCTTTTCAATCGCTACACTCTTGCGCCAGCACTGCACGCCGGGCATGGTTTCCACCATCTGTATGGCTTCAGCCTGCGGCCTATGGAAGCTTTCAATATTCTTTTTGGCTGTTTGGATGGCTTGTTTCAAGGGCTCTGGCAAGCTGGCAATAGCTCTGGCTATCTCCCTTTCGCTTACCTCAATAGCTTCCAACTTAACGCCATCGAAGCGCTCGGTATAGGCTCGCAAGGCTTTATCGCCATTGCTCTGTACTTCCCGGAGCACTCCTTTGATGATACTATCCAGGCTTTCGGTGTTCATCACCGGGCGCTGCAGGAGGGTGGGCCATTGTGAAAATGGAGGATTGTTGTAGAGGTTCATTGGTTATTGGTTACAAGTTATCAGATGATCATTTTCTCAATGGGGACAACAAGGATCCCCTGGGCGCCGGCCTCCTTGAGTTGCCCGATAATCTCCCAGAAGCGCCCTTCTTCTATTACGGTGTGGATGGAGCTCCATCCGGATTCCGCCAGGGGCATTACGGTAGGGCTCTTCATACCCGGCAGTATTTTCACGATCTCCTGAATGCTGCCATTAGGGGCATTCATCAACAGGTATTTGTTGTTGCGCGCCTTAAGCACGGCTTTGATGCGGAAGAGCAATTGATCAAGAATCGCCTTTTTTTCCTGGGGGAGGCCGGGAGAGGCCACCAGCCAGGCTTCCGATTTCAGGATAACCTCTTTTTCTTCCAGGCCGTTTTTGAATAAGGTGCTGCCGGAAGAAACCAGGTCGCAGATAGCGTCGGCCAGGCCAATATTGGGAGCGATTTCTACCGAACCAGAAATCTCGTGGATCTCGGCTTCCAGCTTATTCGCATTCAGAAATTGCTGCAAAGAATTGGGGTAAGAGGTAGCAATTCGTTTGCCATGGAGGTATTCAATGCCGGAATATTCCACATTTTTAGGTATAGCAATAGATAGACGGCACTTGGAAAAACCCAAAGGCAGGATCAATTCTACCTGCTTCTGTTTTTCCACTACCGTATTTTCACCGAGAATGGCCAGGTCGGCGACCCCATCTTGCACGTACTGAGGGATATCCGAATTGCGCAGGTATAGCACATCGAGCGGAAAATTGCCGGCCGGTGCTTTGAGCTGATCTTTTCCATTATCCACTCTGATGCCACATTCTTTCAGCAGGCCCAGTGAGTCGTCGAGCAATCTTCCGGATTTCTGTACGGCGATCTGTAATCGGGTTTCCATTATTGTGCGATTTCTAGTTTGCAAAAAAAAAGAGGTTAACCAGCAAATGGTTAACCTCTTTTTCTCGAGTTTGTTGACAATCGTTCGCTACGACCTCAAGGTATCACCATCTGCCCCAAAGAGCAAAGCCAAATGATGGTGATGATGATGGATCGTGGAGAACATAAAAGTTGTTTGAAAAGTAGTGGTACGGGGCGGAGTCGAACCGCCGACACCAGGATTTTTCCAGGATTTTTCCCAACTGAGCTACCCCATGCCATTTTTCTTTCAAAAAGCGGGATGCCGACTCCAGGATTTTTCTCTACCAACTGAGCTACCCCATGCCATTTATTCATGGTGGTACGGGGCGGAGTCGAACCGCCGACACCAGGATTTTTCCCGCTTTTTTCTTTCAAAAAGCGGGATGCTCTACCAACTGAGCTACCCCATGCTATTTATTCATGGTGGTACGGGGCGGAGTCGAACCGCCGACACCAGGATTTTTCCCGCTTTTTTCTTACTAAAAAGCGGGATGCTCTACCAACTGAGCTACCTCATGTCATTTATTCATGGTGGTACGGGGCGGAGTCGAACCGCCGACTCCAGGATTTTTCATGGTGGTACGGGGCGAGTCGAACCGCCGCTTTTTTCTTACTAAAAAGCGGGATGCTCTACCAACTGAGCTACCCCATGTCATTTATTCATGGTGGTACGGGGCGGAGTCGAACCGCCGACACCAGGATTTTCAGTCCTGTGCTCTACCAACTGAGCTACCGTACCTTATTTCTTTTCCTTTTACCGAACCGCCGGCTCCAGAATTTTTCCCGCTTTTTTACTTTCAAAAAGCGGGATGCTCTACCAACCGAGCTACCGTACCAGAAACTTTAGCCCTATTGGCTGAAAGCGGATGCAAATATAAACGCTTTTTCTTTTTGTCACAAGGTGGGTGGGAATTTTTTGGCGAAACTTCCGAAGTTTATCCGGAGTAGGCTTGAGCAAACTTCGGAAGTTTCGCCATGAAAGCCTTAACTTTCGCCCGAAAAGCCTAAAATGCATGCCCGTAAGAATCCTGACCATACCCCTTATCCTGATCGCCTTGGGTTTCCTTTACCTCACCTGGGAAGTCGATCCCGGCTACAGCATTTACATTGTCCCACCGGTTATCGGAATGGCGTTGCTGTATGTGTTCAGCCCTCAGATCAATTGGTGGTGGTATCAGCGCCACCCGCCGGAATTGAAGCCTAAGATCCGTATGCTACTGGAGCGTTTTCTACCCTACTACATTCAACTCGCGGATCCGGAAAAAGGCCGCTTCCGCAAACGCTTAGCCCTGTATATGGAAGCCAACGATTTCAAAGCGCAGGGAATGGAGACGGTGCCCGACGACCTGAAAGCCGTGGCGGCAGCCTGTGCCGTACAAATCACTTTTGGGCATAAAGATTTTCTTTTATCCAAATTTGAGAACCTCATCTTCTATCCCCACCCCTTCCCTTCACCACAATACCCCGAAAATTTCCACGCCTCTGAGATCTTTGAAGAAGATGGCGTCATTATTTTCTCCGCCGAACAACTCATGCCGGGCTTCCTGCAGCCATTCCAGTATTACAACATTGGCCTGCACGAGTACGCCAAAGCCTTTATGGCGAGCTTTCCGGCTATGAGTTATCCCCAATTGCCGGAAACGATCTGGGGAAGCCTGCAGGGTATCAGCGGCTACAGCAAAGCGGCCATCCACCAGTGGATCAACCTAAAGGAGATCGATCCTCAGCCGGTGGCTATCGTACATTTCTTTACCTACCCGCAAGCTTTTCAAAGGGCTTTGCCGGAACTGTATGCCGAGTATAGCCGGATATTCAACCAATCGCCGGTTAATGGAGCGGAGCCGGTGCTGGGGAAGCTTGTGCACGTATATTGATCACCTTTTCGCGCCCTCCGTTCTTTGATGTATTACGTATGATTTTCTATCGCCTCAAAGCGCTGCTCTGGTATTTCATAGCTCTTTGTTTTGGAATCCGAAGTGACTCCACCTGAAAGGATCGGCTGATTACACCGCCCTTTAGAGAAAGACAACCGGTGGCTGTTGCAGATGTTGGCTTCCAAACAAACACGTAGCTCCCAGTTTTCCATCTCCATGGGTCCAATCCAAAGAGACAAATGGGGTGTTTGCCAGTACCATCATTCCATTCTATAGTTTTTCCTCTACTAGCTAACCTTCAAGTTTGTTATAGGCATAACTTAGCTTAAATTTGCTTAATGGATAGGCTTTGTTGCATGAATAGGTGCTGAATGAAAGGTTGGGCTGGAGTTGTATCTTTGGTTTACGACAACTAAAAATGCAACCAACCAGCCCATGTCAAAGATAAAAAAGGATACCTACACTTCAGCAGATAAGGCCAAGGAAAAGTACCGCGTCCTCAACTGGAACCCTTGCTGGATCAGGTAGAGCATGAAGTAGATGATGCCTGCTTGGATGGCGCTTATGATACCGAAGATTGCTGGGACGAATTAATCGACAGAACCATAAACCCTATCATTCCCCCTCGAAAGAATGCTGTGGAATGGTATGAACAGGAAGAAGGGGATATGCCCGATTATCCCAGAAATGTTGCCCTATCACAGATAGAAGAGATCGGGCGCAAAAAATGGAAAGAGCAAAGTGGCTACCACCGGCGAAGTTTATCGGAGACAGCCATGTATCGTTTCAAAACCATTCACGGACGAAAACTCTATTCAAGAAAAATGGCAACCCAACAAACAGAAACAAAAATTAAGAACTTGTTTAAAATTCGTTTTTGGGAATGAAAAGGATTCATTTTTTGGTGAGACAAGGCTCTTTTTGAAGTGCATACCTGAAAGGTATGGACAAAAAAAGGAACGAAGTATCACCGAAAAAGGGGCATTTTCGACCCGAAGTATGAAATTTAAACAAGTTCTAAAATCAAAACGCTCAATATCATGACAGCCCAAGGTATGCCCGTATCGGTAAAAGCCGATGCCGCATAATTCAGAATATTGATAGCAGTTTTGTTTGGAATTTATTCATGCAACAAAGCCCAAAACTTCTAAAAAAAAAGCTATCGGTTCATTAGAGGAACCGGTCCGGTATTCATTGCTATTCGGAAAATTAATTGCTTCTAGCATGTTCTACGATAGTGTCAGTTACAGAAAAGAGGAGCGTCATTCTCTTGTTATTTCAAGCGAAAATGCCATTTTCTTGCAGGCTTTTTCTTCAATCATGCCAAAATATTTGGATAATGAATCTGCATCTGAATAAAATGGCAATCGTAGCTTTTGCTAAAAAGCTAATATATTACAAGTCTCTGAATGTTTTACGTAAAACCTTAGAAAAAGATGCGTACACGCATGATAAGAATGCCAAAATCAACCGCACCAAAATAGTTTTTTGGTAAAAAATGAAGGTTGCACCTATACCCAACGTAAGCCTCCTAAGAAGATGACAATTATCATTTGCCCAAGCCACTCTTCTTGTGTACATTAGTAGCGTTCAAAAAATGAGATGTCGCCCTACATTTTTTGAGTATTCCATTGTGGCTCCGATGATTGCTTTAGTAGCCACTTTAAGCCTCCGCGTCATGTCAGAAAAGGAAAAACCCACCGACCCAGCGCTACTCCGCAATATCGGCATTGCGGCTCATATCGATGCCGGTAAAACGACGCTTACCGAGCGCATCCTTTTCTACACCGGCCGCACGCATCGCATCGGCGAAGTCCACGATGGCACGACAATTATGGACTATCTGGAGGAAGAGCGCGAGCGGGGCATCACCATCACCGCCGCCGCTACCCAAACGCAATGGCCCTGGGCAGGATACTGATTATACCATTAACATCATAGACACCCCCGGCCACGTCGATTTCACGGTAGAGGTAGAACGCTCCATGCGGGTGATCGACGGGCTGATCGTACTGTTCAGTGGAGCTCACGGAGTGGAACCACAGTCGGAAACAGTCTGGCGGCAGGCCGACCGCTACCATGTACCTCGCCTGGCCTTCATCAACAAAATGGACCTGCCCGGCGCCAGCTTTGAAGACGTGCTGGCGCAAATGCAGCGCCGGCTGGCGGCGCGCCCCATACCGTTGCAATTGCCGATCGGCGAAGAAGACCGCTTCCAGGGCGTGATAGACCTGATAACGGGCAAGGCTAGCGTTTGGGAAGGGGAAGAACGGATAGTCACCGGCATCCCATCGGCTTTTCAGATGGAAGCGCAGGCCGCCCGGCAAAAATTACTGGAAACCGTAGCGGAATTCGACGAGGCTATTTTTGCCAAAGTTTTTGAGGATCCGGACAGCATCACTGAAGCCGAGATCCGGCGGGCGGTCCGACGGGCTACCCTCGCCAGGGAAATCGTCCCCGTACTCTGCGGCAGCGCCTACAAGAACAAGGGCGTACAGCCCGTGCTGGATGCCGTATGCGCCTACCTGCCCTCCCCCACTGACGTGGGCGCGGTGCAGGGCGTGCATCCCCATAGTGGGGAACCGGAAAAACGACGCCTGAGCGACGAAGCCCCCTTCGCCGCCCTCGTCTTCAAGATCGCCCTCGATGAGCAGCACCGCAAGCTGGCCTTCTTCCGCGTGTATTCCGGATTGGCCCGCCGCGGACAAAGCGTCATTAACCCCCGCACCGGCCAGAAGGAACGTTTGTCCAACCTCTACCAACTGCACGGCGGCAAACACAATGCTGTCTGGGAAGTCAGGGCGGGCGACATCGCTGCTCTGGGCGGCGCCAAAGACATCGCCACCGGCGACACGCTTTGCGACCCCGATGCCCCTATCCTGCTCGAATCCATCCAATTCCCCGAACCCGTCATCGGCATGGCCATCGAAGCACGGCATAGCCGCGACCTCGACCGCCTGCATGAGGTACTGCACCAGATCGAAGAAGAAGACCCCTCCTTCCGGGTACTGGAGGACGAAGACAGCGGACAGACGATCATCCGCGGCATGGGGGAACTGCACCTCGAGGTGGTCTCCCACCGCCTGCATGACGATTTTAAACTGGAAGTCAACCTGGGCCGCCCGCAGGTCAACTATAAAGAACTGCTCAGCCAGACGATGGCTTATACCCACGAATTTATCCGGGAAGTGGGCGAGCGCCTGCACGCCCAGCTCAGCTTCGAGATCGGCCCGGCTGATGCGGAATTCCTGGAAGGCTCCGATTTCCTGTCGGGGCGCACCCACCTGCAGTTCGAGAACGCCCTGCCCGATGGGCAGCTCAAAGCTCCTTACCTTCCCGCCATCCGTAACGGTTTTGAAAATATGATGCTGATCGGGATTCAGGCCGGCTTTGAACTGCACAGTATGAAAGTGCGGATTACAAATGCCCGGCAGTTTTCCGATTCCAACGAACTGGCTTTCGACCTTTGCGCCCGCGAAGGCTTTCGGGCTGCCGCCCCCCTCTGCGCCCCTATCCTGGTGGAGCCCATTATGTCGATCGAGATCGCTTGTCCGGAAGAAAACATCGGCACGGTCATGGGCGACCTCAACCGCCGCCGGGGCGTCCCCAAAGGCATGGAGCCCAAGGCCAGCCATACCCTGGTTAGGGCCGAAGCCCCGCTATCCGAACTCTTCGGCTATGCCGCCGATATCCGCACCCTCACCTCCGGGCGGGCGACGGCGGCGCTGACCTTCTCGCATTATGCGCCGGTGCCGGAGCAGGTGGCGAAGGGGATATTGGAAAAAAGGAAGGGGTTTATGTTGAGGTGAGGAAAGTTCTTGAATACAAGCAATGAAACAAAGATACCCGGGCTGTACGATGTACAGCCCCGGAATGGCATGGGAGGTGTACGCCTGCCTGCCAGGCTGCGTCTCAGCGGGTCCGTCTGCTGTGCCACAGGCCGGCAGGGTGTACGGGTTATCCAGGCATTCCTTATAACGTAACGCTTTTTTTTCCAAGAACTAAGAGGCTCCAAAATATCACAAAAAGATAACATCGCCGGGCACTGTCCATGTGCGGCCTATTCTCCTGCAGCCCTACCCTGTCTTCTTGTCTTTTTTGCAACTATTCAGCATGCGGCCTAAAATACGCCTGAAGCAAAATTTTGTAATATGCCCTTCCCCTTTCAAGGGGTCCAGGGAATCCCAAAAATTCGGGATGACTCATGTTTTTATACCAATATTCTGCCGGAACTGTTATTTTCTGTAAATTGTTATTCGTAATAAATGAAAAGGAGTGGATCATGAATCAAAATGAATTACTGAACCGAATTACTATTAGTCCAGCAATCTGTCATGGTAAGCCATGTATCCGGGGCCTGCGTTATCCAGTATCCAGCATTCTGGAATATTTGGCGGCAGGTGATACTACTGAAGACATCCTGGCAGAATTCACTGATCTGGAAGAAGAAGATATTAAAGCATGCCTGGCATTTGCAGTTTTGGCGGTAAACACTAAAGGCAGTATTATCATACCACATGCTGCATGAGATTCATCATCGATGCCCATTTACCCAAATCCCTCGCAAAAATATTTACTGAACTTGGCCATGATGCCATACACACCAGTGAATTGCCCGCGGGAAATGCTACCAATGACAATGACATCATCTCAATAGCGACTAATGATGGAATAGTCGTTTCTAAAGATGAGGATTTCTACCAATCCTTCCTGCTATATGGTAAACCTCCACAATTGATCCATGTTAAAGTTGGAAATATGAGGCTTAAAGAAGTTATAGGGCTTTTTGTGACTATCGCCCCTAAAATCATTGATTTGCTTGCCCAGCATGATCTTCTGGAAGTTCATAGAGACAAAATCATCGCAATCGTTTAACTGTTATCACTTGAAGATGGCGCCAAGCGAGCGCTCAGATCCGGATCCTTCATATCCTTATCGAGCGGAAACATCGGCCTATTAATTCTCTTATAATCCAGGCGCTCCAGGTCCTGGTCTACTCCACCGGGGGTGAGCGCCATGATCCAGTCGGCCCGCATGTCGTAAAGCTCCGGTACTAAATACCCGATTTTCACCACGACAATATCCGCTTCCCGGGGGTTCAGGCCCAGGTGGGTGAAATCAATTTCTTTGTGATAGGGCTTACGTTTCTTGGTGACAATGACGTGCACGCTCCCGATCTTCACCACGACTTCCGTTTCGGCATGTATATCTCCATGCGCTATGGCTTCTACTGTTCCGGACAGCCGCACCGGCGGGGCATAACGATCGTCAACGGCCGCACCGGCATATCCATCCACTTTCCCACCGACACCGGCTTCAATGGCTTTCTGGACAAACTCCGGCCCGGGAATGGACGCATAAATCAGCGAAAGCCCGCGCTCCGATTTAAATTCAGGCCGTTTGAGTATCTCCTGTAGGGTCCAGGTCACATCCCCGGCTCCACCGGCAGTAGGGTTATCCCCCATATCGCTGATCATGAAGGGATGCTTGTCGCTGGCGATGGCCATATCCAGGCATTCCTTCAGCGGAGCGGTGGGGGCTACGAATACGAAGTCGGACCGCACCTTCCAAAAGCTTTTCGCCAGTTCTTCCGCGGTAGTGGTTACTTTTTCTTTATCGTCTCCGGTGACCATCACGACGGCGTGGTTGCGTGGTTCATCCGCCCAGGCGTATCCCACCCATATAGCGGCGTCGATAATACCTTCCTGGAGGGAAGCCGGTTCTACTTTGGCGTACAAGCTCTTCCCAGGTTCTATCCGGGTGCTCGTTTTTTCGCCGGGCAGCAAAAT
The DNA here is from genome assembly GCA_020636215.1 of Lewinellaceae bacterium. Taxonomy (GTDB): domain Bacteria; phylum Bacteroidota; class Bacteroidia; order Chitinophagales; family Saprospiraceae; genus JACJYE01. The sequence goes on along the minus strand of JACJYG010000006.1, from coordinate 1,209,931 downwards.
AGGTACGGGTATCCAGGCCTTATAGGCCGGTTTCCCCTTTCCACTTTCTATTCTGGACAACAAATTATCGACCGCCCGTTTTTTCGATTCCATCGCATCTTCGTGCGGCGCCAGGCGGTAACAGGTGATCAGGTCCGTGTTTTGCGCCAGCCGCCAGGACACATTGCCGTGCAGGTCCATGCAGGTTGAAATAAGGGTTTCCTTACCCACTACTTCCCGGACCCTGATGATAAAATCCCCTTCCGGGTCATCGAGCCCGACTACGCTCATCGCCCCGTGAATATCAAAGAAGAGCCCGTCATAAGGGGTGTTTTCTCTAAGCATATCCAGTGTTCTCTTCACCAATGACTCGTAGGCTTCCCGGCTTACAATCCCGCCCGGCAGCGCATGTCCGGTCAGGGTTGGGAACCAACGCGCCCGCTTCCGGTCCAGAGAATCCGGAGATAAAAACGGATAGTCGGTTAAAACAGAATCGCCTACTCGGGCATGAAAAGCTTCCTCCTGGGTAAGCGCCGGTGAAAAGGTGCTGGATTCGATGGCCAGGCCGGCAATGGCGATGCGCGGAAGTTCTTTTGCCTGGTCTTCGGCCGGTTGGCTGCAGCCGGCCAGGAGGAGGAGTGATGCTAAGCTGAAGAGTATATTTTTCATGTTTGTTTTTTTTAACCAGGCTGTAACCCTGTGAGGTTTTTGAAACCTCATAGGTTTGCCATCAAGCGTAAAAATAACCGTAATTTTGCTTTCTGTGATAAAGCGCTAAAATACTTCCCAACATGCATGCCCTCACCTTCCACGGCAAAGAAACCATCCGCTACGAAGTCGTGCCCGACCCTGGTATCGAGGCGCCCACCGATGCTATCGTCAAAGTCAGCGCCTGCGCCATCTGCGGTTCCGACCTGCATCCTTATTTCGAACGGGAAAAGGGGCTGGACCATGGCTGCGCAATGGGGCATGAATTTGTGGGCGAGGTGGTGGAGTTGGGTAAAGCAGTGAAAACGCTCCGGATAGGCGACAAAGTGATGAGCCCGTTCACCACCTCCTGCGGCGAATGTTTCTACTGCCGCCGCGGCCTGACCTGCCGCTGCGAGCGGGGACAGCTCTTTGGCTGGCGGAGTAAAGGCCATGGCCTGCACGGCGGCCAGGCAGAGTACGTGCGCGTGCCGCTGGCCGATTCCACGCTGGTGCGCATCCCCGGGGGCTTGCCCGAAGAAACGGCCTTGTTGCTGGGTGACATTCTTTCCACTGGCTATTTCTGCGCCGATCAGGCGGCTATCCGCCCCGATGCAGTGCAGGTGGTGGTGGGTTGTGGGCCGGTAGGGCTGATGGCTATCTGGGCTGCCCGGCAATTGGGCGCCGAAAATATCTTCGCTATTGATTCCATCCCCGCACGCCTGGCAAAAGCGGCGGAATGGGGCGCTACGCCCATCAACTATCTGAAAGAAAACCCGGGGGAGACCGTCCGATCCGCTACGGAAGGCCGGGGGGCGGATGCCGTAATGGAGGTAGTAGGCAGCGGCAGCGCCGGGCGCTCCGCCTTTGAGTTGCTGCGCCCGGGCGGCGCCTTCTCCGCCGTAGGGGTTTGCACGGATCAGCACCTGGCTTTCTCGCCCGTTGAAGCTTACGATAAGAACCTGACGTACAAAGTGGGCCGCTGCCCTGCCCGCCACTACATGGAGCGGCTGATCGAACCGGCTATTAGGGATGCGGAACAGTTGAACACCGTATTTTCCCATCGGGTACCCCTGTCAGAAGGCCCGGAGTATTACCGGGTCTTTGCGGAGCGGGCGGAGGATTGTCTGAAGGTGCTGTTAAGGCCAGGCTCCAATTTCCTTTTATAGCCAGCCCGTTTGGCAACTTTGTTTTTAAGCGTTTTGGGAATATAGCGACTCATGCTGCCAGAAAGCGTTTGGTGCGGGCTTTGGCAAGACTAAAAGGAAGGGCAGCACCCATGAGCGCTGCCCTTTACCTAATGATTCCCTTTTTTTTACAATTGACTTGCCTTCCTTATGAAAAATGCTATTCCTGCTTCACAAACCGCAACACCTGCGGCGCCTGGCCTTCTTCCATTACTTCAATGAAATAAATGCCCGGCGCCAGTTCTTCTACAGGCCACTCCAGGCGCAGCTCGCCCGTCGGCCACAGGCGGGTTTCCAGCACCTGGCCGAGTTCGTTGTGTAATAGCATTCGCACCTCCGAGCTTCTGCTCGGAGAAGGCGTGTTTTCTGCTCCAACCGGTCGAGCCTGGCCCAGCTGTCCGGGGTTGGAGGTACGGTTTAGCACCACCACCTCCCGCGCCGGGTTCGGGTATAAGCTGATGCTACGCTCCATATTTCCTGGCGCCACTTCCGTGGGCGGCAGCTGCACCAGCGGCAGAACACCCCCACTCACGCTCACCTGGCTGAACACCGCTGTAGCCGGCATACCCGTCACGTTGGTGAACGCCCCCATGCCTACCTCCAGGCAGGGCTCCATCGCCAACGGCTGGGCTGTTACGATGGAGAAGTGGACACCGTCATTGGAATAATAGCTATAGAACCAGCTGCCCTGCCGCTGTAGCCGAAGCCAGTAGGGCTGTGGCCGGAAGAAAAAGTTAAGCAGCTTATTGCCGTTAGCGATGGCGCGAGTTTCCCAGCGTATGATGTTGTTCAGGTTGGTATAAGCCCCCACCATTTTGCTGCCCGGCGCACTGTCCTCACGGGCCGTCAGGCCGGCAAAACCAGTGGGCGTCACCTCTTCCAACCGGACTGTGATCTGGAAATCCCCGCACAATTCCTGGCTGATCAAGGCCAGGTTGTCGCTGCCAGGGCTACTGTTGTTGGCATTGGCCGTGATGGTGAACACCGGTGGCGACTGGCAGGGGTCGTATTCATAACTGTTGCCTGCTCCGGCGTAACCGATATCCTTGCCGGCCCAGAGTGCGGGCAGGCCGTAACCCTTGCTCACATACACATCGGCCAGGCAGGTAGCGGTGTTGCTACTCGGGTCGGTGATGGACACCAACACGGGAATAGTGCTCCCGAAGTCTTCACAATCCACCACCGCCGGGCTGATGAGGTTCACCGAGAAGCTACAGTTGTCGTAGGAGTTGGCCAAGTCCAGCACATCACCTTCCTGAAGGGTATATTGCCCATTGGCGCCGAGGTACACCGTCGTATTTTGACATACGGCCACCGGCGCGATGTTGTCTTCTACTGTCACCGTGGCGGTGCAACTGCTCTGGTTGCCGCTGTTGTCCGTAACGGTCAGGGTTACGGTGTTAAGACCCACATCCCCGCAACTGAACGACTGCTGGCTGAGCACTGCCGACTGAATGCCGCAGGCGTCGCTCGAGCCGTTGTCCACTGCGCCGGCGGTGAGCGTAGCCGAACCGCTGCCGTCCAGCTGTACCGTCACATCCTGGCACAGGGCCACCGGGGCAATGTTGTCTTCCACGGTTACGGTGGCCGGGCAGGCCGAAGTATTGCCGTTCACATCCGTCACGGTGAGGGTGACCGTGTTAGCCCCCACATCCCCACAACCGAACAACTGCTGGCTGAGCACTGTCGACTGTATGCCGCAGGCGTCGCTCGAGCCCTTGTCCACTGCGCCGGCGGTGAGCGTAGCCGAACCGCTGCCGTCCAGCTGTACCGTCACATCCTGGCACAAGTACCGGGGCAATGTTGTCTTCCACGGTTACGGTGGGTGGGCGAAGTGAAGTATTGCCGTTCGCGTCTGTCACGGTGGGGGGTGACCGTGTTAGCCCCCCATCCCCACAACCGAACGACTGCTGGCTGAGCACTGCCGACTGTATGCCGCAGGCGTCGCTCGAGCCCTTGTCCACTGCGCCGGCGGTGAGAGCGTAGCCGAACCGCTGCCATCCAGCTGTACCGTCACATCCTGGCACAAACCACCGGGCAATGTGTTGTCTTCCACGGTTCAAGTATTGCCGTCACCGTCACGGTGAGGGTGACCGTGTTAGCCCCACATCCCCACAACCGAACAACTGCTGGCTGAGCACTGTCGACTGTATGCCGCAGGCGTCGCTCGAGCCGTTGTCCACTGCGCCGGCGGTGAGCGTAGCCGAACCGCTGCCGTTCAGCTGTACCGTCACATCCTGGCACAAAGTACCGGGGCAATGTTGTCTTCCACGGTTACGGGTGGGCAGGCGGTGGAAGTATTGCCGTTCGCGTCCGTCACGGTGAGGGTGACCGTGTTAGCCCCCACATCCCCCACAACCGAACGACTGCTGGCTGAGCACTGTCGACTGTATGCCGCAGGCGTCGCTCGAGCCGTTGTCCACTGCGCCGGCGGTGAGCGTAGCCGAACCGCTGCCGTCCAGCTGTACCGTCACATCCTGGCACAAAGTGCCACCGGGGCAATGTTGTCTTCCACGGTTACGGTGGCGGGCAGGTAGAAGTATTGCCGTTCACGTCCGTCACGGTGAGGGTGACCGTGTTAGCCCCACATCCCACAACCGAACAAACTGCTGGCTGAGCACTGCCGACTGTATGCCGCAGGCGTCGCTCGAGCCGTTGTCCACTGCGCCGGCGGTGAGCGTAGCCGAACCGCTGCCGTCCAGCTGTACCGTCACATCCTGGCACAAAGTACCACCGGGGCAATGTTGTCTTCCACGGTTACGGTGGTACGGACAGGTGAAGTATTGCCGTTCACATCCGTCACGGTGAGGGTGACCGTGTTAGCCCCCACATCCCCGCAACTGAACGACTGCTGGCTGAGCACTGCCGACTGAATGCCGCAGGCGTCGCTCGAGCCGTTGTCCACTGCGCCGGCGGTGAGCGTAGCCGAACCGCTGCCGTCCAGCTGTACCGTCACATCCTGGCACAAATACCACCGGGGCAATGTTGTCTTCCACGGTTACGGTAGCCGGGCAGTGAAGTATTGCCGTTCACATCCGTCACGGTGAGGGTGACCGTGTTAGCCCCACATCCCCACAACCGAACAACTGCTGGCTGAGCACTGTCGACTGTATGCCGCAGGCGTCGCTCGAGCCGTTGTCCACTGCGCCGGCGGTGAGCGTAGCCGAACCGCTGCCGTCCAGCTGTACCGTCACATCCTGGCACAAACCACCGGGGCAATGTTGTCTTCTACGGTTACGGTAGCCGGGCAGGCAGCCGTATTGCCGTTCACATCCGTCACGGTGAGGGTGACCGTGTTAGCCCCACATCCCCACAACCGAACAACTGCTGGCTGAGCACTGCCGACTGTATGCCGCAGGCGTCGCTCGAGCCGTTGTCCACTGCGCCGGCGGTGAGCGTAGCCGAACCGCTGCCGTCCAGCTGTACCGTCACATCCTGGCACAAGTACCACGGGGGCAATGTTGTCTTCCACGGTTACGGTAGCCGGGCAGGTGAAGTATTGCCGTTCACATCCGTCACGGTGAGGGTGACCGTGTTAGCCCCCACATCCCCACAACCGAACAACTGCTGGCTGAGCACTGCCGACTGTATGCCGCAGGCGTCGCTCGAGCCGTTGTCCACTGCGCCGGCGGTGAGCGTAGCCGAACCGCTGCCGTCCAGCTGTACCGTCACATCCTGGCACAGCGCCCACCGGAGCGATGTTGTCTACAATAGTGATGGGTTTAAAACAAAAATCAGAGTTACCCGCTTCGTCATAAACAGTGAGGACCATGAACATGGAACCGACAAAATTGCAGTCAAACTCCGAAAGCTGAGCTTCCCATACCGTAATTCCGCAGTTGTCGCTGGAGCCGCTGGCATATTCCTGTAGGTCGACAGTCGCCTTACCGTATTCATCGAGCTGTATGGTATATTGATCCGGACACACCAGGACGGGGGCGGTCAGGTCGGTAATGAACACTTTAGAGGTGCAGGTAGCGACGTTGCCATGAAGGTCAGTGACGGTGAGGGTCACGGTATGGGGTACCGGCGTCATCGCAATCAAAGCCGATATACCGATCTCCCGGCTGGCGATCCCGCAGGCATCGGTAGAGTTGTTGTCGATTTGGTGCACCGCCAGGTTAGCCTGCCCCGCTTCATCGAGCGGAAGGGTGATGGTTTGGGTTTTGCACCGGGCATTTGGCGCCGTATTGTCCTGGACCGTTACGTTGGCGGAGCAGGTACTGCTATTACCATTATGGTCGGTGACGGTGAGCACGATAGGGTGTACAGCGCCTATATCTGAACAGTCGAAGGTGTCATTGTCGACGGTCCGGCTGGCGATACCGCAGGCATCGGAAGAACCATTGTCGGTATCTAAACCCGTGATCGTGGCGCTGCCATTGTCGCCGAGCTGTACCGTAATATCCTGGCATACTGGCACCGGAGGGATGTTGTCGATGACGGTGACGGTAGCGTTGCAGGTAGCGGCATTCCCATTGACATCGGTAGCTGTAAGGGTAATGGTATTGACCCCCACGTCCGCACATTGAAAGTCGGTCTGCCCTGCGGTAACGGAAGCTGGTAGTACATGCATCGGAAGCGCCGCCATTTAGTGCTTCTAAAGTGGTAGAGCCGTTGCCATCCGCATCCAGCTGAATGGTTACATTTAGGCAGGATATCTGTGGAGGGGTATTATCTTCCACGGTGACCGTAGCCGTACAAGCAGAGGTGTTGCCTTCTGCATCTGTCAGGGTGAGCGTTACGGTATTGATCCCAACATCCTGGCAGGTGAAGTCCTGCTGACTGAGGGTAAAGGTCTGATCCCCACAAGGGTCCGTAGGAGTATCGTTGATGTCACTGGCACTGATCGAGGCGGCGCCCATGTCATCCAGCTGTACCGTAAGATCGGAACAGACCGCCGTGACGGGGTGCTTTCTTCTACCGTAAAGTAGACCTGGCAAACGTCGGCTATACTGTTAGTTCCTTCGATCCGCAAGCGCCACCGCATGACATAATCGCCGGGTGGGTATAGCCCGCTCTTGTTCTCCGTGCTATTGCCCGAAGAAGGATTACAGCTGAAAGGGGTAAGGGCACAAACCTGGCTTGCGACCTCGTAACCGCAGGGTGCCGGTACCGATACCGGAGAATCCGGGAAATCGACCTGTGCTGCGCGCACTCCCCGGCGGGTACCTGTACAGTGAAGTCTGGTACCCGCAGGTAAATTCAAAATCCGTCTGACTTGGTGCTACCCTAAAGTTAATTACACAAATGTCTACCGTCGCATTAGGACCGCGGAGGACACGGGTTCGCAGGGTATATTCGCCGTAAGTATAGTAACCGCTTTTGTCCGTCGTTGTCCAGCCGGCGAAGGGATCACAATCTGCACAGAATAACCTGCTTTCTACAAAATAGTCGCAGGTAAAGGTCCCTACCGGAAAAAGAAAGATCGACGTAAGTACTCCGTTTCGCCCGTTGGAATGGTGACACAAAAATCACCCGGGCAGTCCAGCTCGTACGCCTTCACCATTACTTCCGTAGTGCAGGTGGAGAAGTTTTCCTCGGCATCCCCCACGGTCAGGGTAACCGAATACGTGCCGATGTCGGAACAGGTGAACGTCGTCTGGCTGATCGACCGGCTGGTAATACCGCAATTATCAAAGGAGCCATTGTCCAGATCCGCCGGGGTGATGGATACGATACCTGTTTCATCCGGAAAGAGCGTCATACTCGGTTGACAAAGCGCCGTAGGCGGGCTGTTGTCCTCAATATTCAGGGACACGAAGCAATAACTTTCCAGGCTTTGCTCATCCGTTACGCGCAACCACAAAAGTCGTTTTCAATAACGCCTATTTCGGAACAATCAAAATTAAGTTCACTGACCTCAACAAAATCAAATCCGGTAAACCCGAAAAGACTAGTTCCAGGGCGGCATCATCGCCGTTGGGATCGTAGCTGCCGCCATCTACGTCAGCAGGATAGACGGTAGCCATACCGTCGGCACCCAGTGCTACATTCACAGGCTGACAGACGGCTACGGGGACTCGGAATCCTCAAGGGACGTATTCGACATAACCGCTGCGGGGGTTATTCGTGCAGTATGCCGCCCTGTTTGGTGCTACTGGAGTACCGCTGCATTGACGAAGCTGCCGCCACCGCCGCCGCCGCCATTGAAACCGCCGCCGCCGCCACCGGAAAAACCGCCGCCGCCGCCGCCAGTGGAGGTAAAAGGATCACCGCCACCACCGCCACCATAGCCATACCCCCCATGGATTGATAAGAGCCACCCTCGCCACCTGTGGCTCTACCTGCCTGGGCAGGGGACTACCAGGGGAATTGTTATCGGTCTGTCCGTTTACTCTGTAACCACCACCGCCATATCTATCACCTCCATTTCCGTCCGTACCGCCATCGCCTCCGTTAGGAGAACCGTCTCCTCCATCTTCCGTCGTTACGCCTCCCCCACCGGCTGTTCCATCACAAACACCATTCAACCCGGCGCCACCCCACCACCGGCTACCGCCAGAATGACCCAGGAAGTACTGGCGTCCGCAAAGTCAAGAGATGGCGTTTGGGAAGGTACCACTGATATTCGTGGCAGTAGTATAGAGCATACCAGATCCACCACCGCCACCGGCGCCATAAGCGCCGTTACCACCCTGACTTTCCCCTGCTCACCCGGAATAAAACGCAAGCGCCCGCCCGGCGCCAGCTGTCCTGCTCCGGTACCAATGAAAAAGGTGGTATGCACGGTGGCACCTTGCCCCCCCTTCCTGGTGCATAGGTCCGGCACCCTCCGGCGGCCGCCATCCCCCCCGTTCAGGGTGAAGGAAATAGACCCGCCCACATTGGGGATGATATAATCGGTGTAATCTGTCCCACTTTGGTAATCTATCCGAGTGGGGTACTGGGAGGTAGAGAGGCTGGACTGGGCAGTGAGCTGGCCGAGCGTTAGCATACCCAGTAGAGATAGCACAAAGAATGGCCGATGAAGGGAATTTTTCAAGTTCATGTGGATTAAAATTTGTTAGCTAAGGAATCCTCAAAAAATAAGTTGTCGGTTTCGGTGATCAGGCAAAGGCCGAAAGCCACCGAAATAAATGGCTGAAGGGCAAGCCTGATCACCGAAATGCAAAGCGACAGCTTATTTTTGGAACACTACCAAGTAAAAATAATTAAGCGCTCAGCGAAAGAATGCCATTACCATACTCCCCACCAGATAAAGCAAGGGAAAAAAAAAACCAAGGTATACCACGCACGCAAGTAAAAGGTACTTTTGCAGTTTAGTTTGAGCTGTGTTTTCTGTTTGCATGATTAAAATACTTTGTAGTGAAAAGTTCTGTTGGTTGTCACTGCAAAGATGGGGGCAGGGGACGCCAAAATCCGGACATATCAGGCTAAAACCCGGACATTCAGCACTCGTTTGGTACCAGACGATCAATTTTCAGCCTTCCCTTGTGTTTTTTTTTCCATTCCAGTAAGAACATTCCGCCCTTTCTTCCCGTATATTTTCAAAGTTTTGCCTTTATCTTTTCGCTTTTAGCAAATATGCCAGGTTCACGCATCATGGTTCGGGTACATTTTTTACTGCTACTGCTTGCCGTACTATGGGCGCTGCCTCCCGCCGGCGCCCAGAAGGCGGCGGAATTACCAGGCTGGAGCGTTCCTACCTCAGCGATTTCCGCCAAGAGGAAACACCCTACACCAATAAATGTATCCGCAATGTTTTTCTGGACGGGGAAGGGCGCTTATGGCTGGACTATTGCGGGCTGGAACGGCTGGTCAACGGCATCAGTGTATTCCAGTTCGACGGGTATGAATTCCATCCGGTTGAGTTCTTTTCCCCGAAAAGTAGTGGCTGGAACGGCTGACCATTATGGGGATGAGTGCACAAGGCCAGTTATTCAGTAAAGTGAGGAAAAAGAATTTTTCCTGCTCGATCCGGATAGCCATGAAGCCCGGCTTATTGCAATACCCGATCCTTCTTTTGCAAGCTTTTCTCCGAAGGGCGTTTCGGAAGCCGACGGCAAGGCCTATTTACTTGGCTACACCGAAGCACATACCCTACAACTATTCACGATAGAAGGAAAGGCCCTCAAAAAAGAATTGACCCTTGATTATCCGAATGGTTTATGGGGGTGGGGAATGACCTCCCTTTGTTGATCAATGAGCGGGAAACCTGGTTCATGGGCGGAACCCTGCCGCTTTTCCGCTGGTACCGAAAAAGCCAATCCGTCCGCGCCTATTATCCTCCTGACTTCATCGGGCATAACCTGAACCGGCAACTGACGCTGAAGGACTTGTCGGATGCCAGCCCGCGCCTCCTGCAAAGCCCGGTAAGGCAGCTCTATTTTTTCTTACCGGAATATTATGGCAACCGCCTGTTCCAGTTCAACCAGGAAAAGGATCAGTTTGTCGCGATCGAGGGCCAATTCCCCGATCAATGGAGCCCCAGGATATCTTCCAGGACCAGTCCGGAAACATCTGCTTCCTTTTTCAGGAAAAGGACGGGTAGTACCGGGCAGTTTTAATGGATGAAAAGGGGCGACGCTTCGATTATTCGGGCGTGGTAGCCGGGCTGGTAATATCATTAGCCTGAAAGGTGGGATTTTCGCAGGCAGGCCTTTATTACCACCCGCAACGGATTTTTCAGCGCAGGCATCCGCAGAGAGAGTACTTATATCCGGCGGGCCTGCCCGAAAGTGGATCAGCGCCATTGCCGAATTGCCGGACGGGCGCTTTCTCGTCAATACCGTCAACGAAGGCTGGTTCCTTTTGACGAAGCCCGGGGGCGCGTAGTACCTTTCCAGGCCTCGCTGTGGATTACCGCCTTCTGCCGCCCCGCCTTTTGGCAAGGGCATGAAACAACAGCTCATCCCGGATGACGAAGGCCAGCTCTGGTTTATTTCCAACAACTACCTCGTTCAATACCACCCTGAAACCAATGCCTGTTCCTGTTATGACCTGTACCAGAATATCAAGCTCTTTGGCTTTCTGGACAAAGCCGCCTGGTTGTCCAGGACAACCGCAATTCCATCGCTTTTTCGACCTCAACACTCAGCGCTACTTTCCCCGGGGCCCGGCATCCCGGAAAACCTGGGAGACCTGGTCAGGGACATTTTGTCGATTCCAAAGGAATACTCTGGATTCCCACTAATAATGGCCTGTGGCGGATAGACATCGAAAGGGGGGAAAGCCAAAAGCTGGGCCCGGAAGATGGTTTTTCCGACTTTCGTTTCACCTCCATCTATGAAGGTACCGCAGGGCAGGTTGTGGCTAGGCAGCTATTTTGGCGGTATGCACATTTACGATCCCCGCACCGGGTCCATTACCATCATTGATCAACGGAAAGGCTTGTCCAACAATGCCGTGATGAGCATCCTGCCGGATGATGACGGCGACATCTGGGTGGCTACCGAACACGGCATCAATATCATTTCCAAAGCGGGAACCGTGTTAAACAGCATTTACCGGGAAGATTACGGTACTGGTATATGAAACTTTCGAGCGCTTCGACCCCCCTCAAAGCGAGCGATACCGCCTGCTTTTCGCAGCCGCGAGGGCATCAGCATCATTGAGCCCCGGGCATTGAAGGCGCCCTGAAGCAGAAAGAGGAAGTTAAAGGTATACCTCACCGAGCTGGTATATTTCGACAAGAAAGCAGGCAAGGAGCTAATCCGGCGCAGCGGGCTTGCACAGCCCGGGACGATCTCCATCCCTACCGACCGGTACCCTATATCCGCTTGAAATTTGCCCTATCGAGCTATCTGGAGCCGCACAAAAACCGCTACGCCTACCGGCTGGAAGGCATAGATAAAGACTGGCACTACCTGGGCAACCAGGCCGAACTCAACATCAGCCGCCTCCCGCCCGGCAAATACCGCCTGCTGGTCAAAGGGCGGACTTTCGGAATAACTGGACGACGGTGAACCGGTGGCGATCAACATCCATGCCCGCGAGTTCTTCTACAAACAGCCCTGGTTCTACCTGCTGGTAAGCCTGCCTTTTTTTACTTTTGCCCTGATCTGGGCCCGCAACAAACAACTGTACCGGCGGCTTGAACTGGAGGTGGCAAAGCGCACCCGGAAGATTCAGGAAGACAAAGGTACCTGATCGAAGAGCAGTACCGTAAACTTCAGCAACTGGACGAAATGAAGTCCCGCTTCTTCACCAATATCTCCCACGAACTCCGGACGCCCGTCACCCTGATCACGGCCCCGCTGGAAAACCTCATCCGCAAGTACGGGCCTTCCCTGAACAATGGCATCGGAAGCAGCCTCAAACTGGTTTTGAAAAACTACCGAAAGCTGGGCAGGCTGGTCGAAGAACTGCTCGAATTGTCGCGCCTGGAAGCCCAAAAGCCAGCCTGAAAGAACAGCCAACCCCCTCGTTCCCTTTTGCCGGCAATTGTTCAGCGCCTATCATTCGGGGGCGGCTCTCAAAGCGATCGATTATTCCTTTCATTCCGATCTGCCAGGGGACGCCCACTTCTGGGTAGACCGCAACCGCCTGGAAAAGGTCATCAACAACCTGTTGTCCAATGCACTGAAGTTTACGCCGAAAGGGGAAAAAGTGCGGTTGGCAGTCGGCATTCAGAAGGGAGGTGAGCCAGCCCCTCAGCTGCTGATCACCGTCACCGACACGGGGCGCGGCATTCCGCCGGAAGACCTCCCCCATATTTTTGACCGCTATTTCCAGACTCAGCGGGAAGGCATCGCTACGGAAGGCGGTACCGGCATTGGCCTGGCCTTATCAAAAGAGCTGGCGCAACTGATGAACGGCAGCCTGAGCGTGGAAAGCAAGTGGGGGCAGGGCGCCCGTTTTTGCCTGCGCCTGCCAGCCCGGGAAGCACTGCCGGAACAAGGAACGGAGCACTTCAATTCCGTGCAGGAAGCGGTATCCCTGAACGGGCAGAAAGCGGAAAGCCTGGCCGCTGTCCCCCATAACGACAATGGATCGCCCCGATCTAAAGTACTGATCGTGGAAGACAACAGGGATATGCAACAGTTGCTGCTGCAGTTGCTGGCGGACGAATATGATTGTATCCTCGCCAACCACGGCGCCGAAGCCTGGTCATTGCTGGAAGTGGAAAATACCGCCGTCCAGGATATCGAGTTGATCCTCTCGGATGTGATGATGCCCGAAATGGACGGTTACACGCTGCTGGAAAAGGTCAAAGGCCATGGGCGCTGGCAGAAACTGCCGGTTATCATGCTGACTGCCCGGGCAGCGGAAGAAGACAAACTCCATGCCCTTCGGATGGGCGTCGACGACTACCTGCTCAAGCCCTTCTCCCCGGAAGAACTACTGGCCCGGCTGAGCAACCTGATCGGCAACTACCGGGTGCGAAAACAACTGCAGCAACAATCGGCCCCGTCAAAAATGGAGCCCAACGTAACATTTGAAGACGCCCCCTCTGCCGATTCCACCTGGCTGAAAGAAGTGCAGGATGCCGCCAGGGAAGCCCTCGAAAAGGAGATCAAACTGACCACCGCCTACCTCTCCGGCAAAGTATTCCTGAGCGACCGGCAGTTTGCCCGAAAACTGAAAGCCCTGACCGGCCTGACCCCCAACGGCTACATCCTGGAAGTGAAACTGCAAAAGGCCCGCCACCTGCTTGAAAACAGGATCTATACCACCACCACGGAGGTGGCCCGCGCTTCGGGCTTTGGCTCGGCCAGCTACCTGGCTAAAGTCTATCAGGAACATTTCGGCAAAAAGCCCGGGGATTATCTGGGGTAGGTTTACTCGACAGCAACTGGTTTCCCCGGCCTTTCAGGTACGGCACAAATAGGGCATTTTGAGGAAGCTTCCCCTTCAGAGGGCCCACTACTCTATCCACATAAGTCGTAATAGATGACAGGATTAACGGGATGTGGACGGCGCGGGTTATTTCGCTCCAAAAAGGAAGGGCAGCACCCATGAGCGCTGCCCTTTACCTAATGATTCCCCTTTTTTACAATTGACTTGCCCTCCTTATGAAAAATGCTATTCCTGCTTCACAAACCGCAACACCTGCGGCGCCTGGCCTTCTTCCATTACTTCAATGAAATAAATGCCCGGCGCCAGTTCTTCTACAGGCCACTCCAGGCGCAGCTCGCCCGTCGGCCACAGGCGGGTTTCCAGCACCTGGCCGAGTTCGTTGTGTAATAGCATTCGCACCTCCGAGCTTCTGCTCGGAGAAGGCGTGTTTTCTGCTCCAACCGGACGAGCCTGGCCCAGCTGGCCGGGGTTGGAGGTACGGTTTAGCACCACCACCTCCCGCGCCGGGTTAGGGTATAAGCTGATGCTACGCTCCATATTTCCTGGCGCCACTTCCGTGGGCGGCAGCTGCACCAGCGGCAGAACACCCCCACTCACGCTCACCTGGCTGAACACCGCTGTAGCCGGCATACCCGTCACGTTGGTGAACGCCCCCATGCCTACCTCCAGGCAGGGCTCCATCGCCAACGGCTGGGCTGTTACGATGGAGAAGTGGACACCGTCATTGGAATAATAGCTATAGAACCAGCTGCCCTGCCGCTGTAGCCGAAGCCAGTAGGGCTGTGGCCGGAAGAAAAAGTTAAGCAGCTTATTGCCGTTAGCGATGGCGCGAGTTTCCCAGCGTATGATGTTGTTCAGGTTGGTATAAGCCCCCACCATTTTGCTGCCCGGCGCACTGTCCTCACGGGCCGTCAGGCCGGCAGAACCAGTGGGCGTCACCTCTTCCAACCGGACTGTGATCTGGAAATCCCCGCACAATTCCTGGCTGATCAAGGCCAGGTTGTCGCTGCCAGGGCTACTGTTGTTGGCATTGGCCGTGATGGTGAACACCGGTGGCGACTGGCAGGGGTCGTATTCATAACTGTTGCCTGCTCCGGCGTAACCGATATCCTTGCCGGCCCAGGGCGAAGGCATGCCGTAACCCTTGCCCACATACACATCGGCCAGGCAGGTAGCGGTGTTGCTACTCGGGTCGGTGATGGACACCAACACGGGAATAGTGCTTCCAAAATCCTCACAATCCACCACCGCCGGGCTGATGAGGTTCACCGAGAAGCTACAGTTGTCGTAGGAGTTGGCCAAGTCCAGCACATCACCTTCCTGAAGGGTATATTGCCCATTGGCGCCGAGGTACACCGTGGTATTTTGACATACGGCCACCGGCGCAGTTTGGTCTTCCACCGAAACCTGCATGGTACAGTTGCTGCTGTTGCCGTTCACGTCTGTGGCAGTAAGCGTAACTGTTGCGTTGCCCGGCCCATTCATTGGGCCCCCGGCTGCCGGCGACTGCGTTACGCTTTGCATGCCGCAGTTGTCGCCGGTAGTGGCCAGGCTGGTGTAATCCGGCAGGCCGGCCGTGCAATCCAGGCCCAGCACCAGCACCTGCGTGCCCGGGCAGCTGATCGTAGGCGACGTGTTGTCGACTTTATTTACCATGAACTGGCAACTGTTGCTGTTCCCGTTCACGTCCGTCACTGTCAGCGTTACCGTCATGTTCCCCGCGCCGGAGGCTGTGGCGCCCGCCGAGGGGCTTTGCGTGACGCTCTGCACACCGCAGTTGTCACTGGTAGTGGCCAGGCTCGTGTAGTTGGGCAGAGGAGCCGTGCACTCCGCTCCCAATACCAGCGTTTGGGTAGCCGGGCAGCTGATCGATGGCGCCGTATTGTCCACTTTGCTCACCGTAAGCTGGCAGGAGTTGCTGTTGCCGTTCACGTCCAGCACCGTCAGCGTCACCGTCATGTTCCCCGCGCCGGAGGCTGTGGCGCCCGCCGAGGGGCTTTGCGTGACGCTCTGCACCCCGCAGTTGTCACTGGTAGTGGCCAGGCTCGTGTAGTTGGGCAGAGGAGCCGTGCACTCCGCTCCCAATACCAGCGTTTGGGTAGCCGGGCAGCTGATCGATGGCGCCGTATTGTCCACTTTGCTCACCGTAAGCTGACAGGAGTTGCTGTTGCCGTTCACGTCCAGCACCGTCAGCGTCACCGTCATGTTCCCGGCGCCGCTGGCCGTAGCGCCCGGCAAGGGGCTTTGCGTGACGCTCTGCACACCGCAGTTGTCGGACGTGGTGGCCAGGCTCGTGTAATCGGGCAGGGCCGCCGTGCAATCTCCGCCCAGGGCCAGGGTTTGCGTGCCCGGGCAGCTGATCGTCGGCGATGTGTTGTCCACCTTATTTACTGTGAACTGGCAGGAGTTGCTGTTGCCATTTACGTCCGTCACCGTCAGTGTTACCTCCATATTACCCGCGCCGGAGGCTGTGGCGCCCGCCGAGGGGCTTTGCGTGACGCTCTGCACCCGCAGTTGTCACTGGTAGTGGCCAGGCTCGTGTAGTTGGGCAGAGGAGCCGTGCACTCCGCTCCCAATACCAGCGTTTGGGTAGCCGGGCAGCTGATCGATGGCGCCGTATTGTCCACTTTGCTCACCGTAAGCTGACAGGAGTTGCTGTTGCCGTTCACGTCCAGCACCGTCAGCGTCACCGTCATGTTCCCCGCGCCGCTGGCCGTAGCGCCCGGCAAGGGGCTTTGCGTGACGCTCTGCACACCGCAGTTGTCGGACGTGGTGGCCAGGCTCGTGTAATCGGGCAGGGCCGCCGTGCAATCTCCGCCCAGGGCCAGGGTTTGCGTGCCCGGGCAGCTGATCGTCGGCGATGTGTTGTCCACCTTATTTACTGTGAACTGGCAGGAGTTGCTGTTGCCATTTACGTCCGTCACCGTCAGTGTTACCTCCATATTACCCGAGCCGGAGGCTGTGGCGCCCGCCGAGGGGCTTTGCGTGACGCTCTGCACACCGCAGTTGTCGGACGTGGTGGCCAGGCCCGTGTAATCGGGCAGGGCTGCTGTGCACTCCGCGCCCAGCGCCAACGTTTGCGTGCCCGGGCAGCTGATCGTCGGCGATGTGTTGTCCACCTTATTTACTGTGAACTGGCAGGAGTTGCTGTTGCCGTTCACATCCGTCACTATCAGGTTTACGATCTCGCTGCCTGTCCCGTTCACCTGTGTTCCAGTTGCAGGCGATTGCGTTACGCCCTGCACGCCGCAGTTGTCGGACGTGGTGGCCAGGCTGGTGTAGTCGGGCAGGGAAGCCGAACAGGACGAGCCCAGGGCCAGGGTTTGTGTGCCCGGGCAGCTAATGGTAGGGGGAGTGTTGTCGCCGGCAGCAGCTTCATAGGCGCCCATATCGACCTGCGAACCGCCAGGGTAGGCGTCCACTTTGCGCGGGTTGCCGGCGAGGTCTTTGGTGGTAGTATTTGCCGCGTCATCGCCTGCGTCGATAGCGGGAGAGCAGGGCGGTAAGCGGAAGTCCCCGTTGGTGGGATCGACGAAGAGGGGGTCTTCGTTGAGATTTCCTGTGCCTGGAAAGTCACCTTGAATGATGGAATTTGAAACGGTTAAGGTAGCTGGAGTGGTTATATTATTTATTTGGTTGTTATTTCCCCAGAGGATACTATTGCTTACTGACAACAGATCTACACTCTGATTTAAAATAGCGGATTGGTTACCATAAAACGTACAATTTGTTATACTACAACCAGTATTAGTAAAGTTAAATATCCCCGATGAATAAGCACTCCCGACATTATTAATAAAAATACAATTGATAATCGTTGGAGTTCCGCCAGTTACATTTAACACTCCTGCATTCACATAACTTCCGGTATTATTGGAAAAAATGCAATTCCTAATAATCGGGGATGACCCTTCATTGTATATCCCGCCGCCAAGAATGTCTCCCGATGCAGGGGTAGCGTTTGCCTGCGTTACCGTAAACCCATCCAATATGGAAGAATTACCGATGCCAAAACTTCTGATTACACTGAAGGTGTTGTCAGCGTTATTGCCCGGAATCCCGATATCTCCGCTAAGTATGGCCACATTCGCCGCCCAGTCCCTTTGCGAAAGCTGCGTCTCCGTGCCATTGAAGCCGCCGTAGATGGCTACGCCATCCTTCATCACAAAAGCGGCATTGCGGTCGGTGCCACTGGTGGGCTTGTAGGTTCCTGCGGCTACCCATATCTCCATCACGTTGGGGCAGTTACCGGCCAGGGCCAAGGCGTCCTGCAGATCGGTGAAAGCGTCTGTCCAGGAAGAGCCGTTGTTGGCGCCGGGGGCGTCGTCGTTGACGTAGATGACATTACTGGATGGGCAGCAGTTGATGCCGTCGTCTATTGCATTATTGCAGTTGTTATCTAATCCGTCACAAATCTCGCTGGCGGCGGGGTTGATGGCGGCGTTGCCGTCGTTGCAGTCGCCGGTAGTGGCCGTTAGTTCGGTTTGGGCTTTGTAGCCGGCGGGGCGGGCGCACTGCGTGATCGTAGCTGCGCCTGTCTCCGCGTAGCCGTCGCCGTCGCTGTCTTTATACCACACCTGGCCTGGCTTCTCGACGGCGCTGTTGTCGTTGCAGTCGATATTGTTGCTCACATAACCCGGAGGAGCGCTGCAGCTCTGCTGGGCCATGGCCGGGTTGCCGTAACCGTCGCCGTCCGCATCGCGGTAATAGGTAGCGAGCAGGCCCTCATCGGTAAAACCGTTGCAGTTGTTATCTAATCCGTCACAAATCTCGCTGGCGGCGGGGTTGATGGCGGCGTTGCCGTCGTTGCAGTCGCCGGTAGTGGCCGTTAGTTCGGTTTGGGCTTTGTAGCCGGCGGGGCGGGCGCACTGCGTGATCGTGGCTGCGCCTGTCTCCGCGTAGCCGTCGCCGTCGCTGTCTTTATACCACACCTGGCCCGGTTTTTCGATAGCGCTGTTGTCATTACAGTCGTCGCAATCGTTGTAACTATCGCCATCGGTATCGTCGGCGCCGAAGGTCAGCAGGTAGTTGATCGAACCGCCGGTAAAAGAGACAGAAACCGGATAAGACCCTGGCGTTGAAGCAGTTACCGTAGCCACCACCTGGCAGGGGTTGCAACTGAATGTCAGGCCTGCCGGATATGTCCAGTTATATGGCCCGGGGTTGGTAATAAAGGATGGCCCCAGGTTCGTTGTGGACATGCTGGTTGTGCAAACGGGAACCGAAACCTGGGCCCGGCTTTCCACGCCAATGAGGAGCAAAAGCATCAGGGCAAGAAAGAGTCGTGAGTACATTTTCGTATCGGTAAAGAGGGAAAGTAGGTTCATGGCTCGATGGTTTATAAACTGAGTTTTAGTTTTTCTAAGAGATCTCGTGCATGAAATTGCAGCCGAAAAGGGGATGAGGAGAAATTTATTCAGTGAACGCCCCCCGGAATTCAGGGAAGGGCGGGAATTTTTCAGGGAAGAGCAATGCCTTCAATTGCCTTCGGGTAAAGGGTTTGTACAACACCTCCTGCCCGGCGTAGAAATCCGCCGACGCTTCGAGCTCCTGCGGGCGGGCGCCGGTGATGAAGAGTACTTTCGTCCGGTAGCGGGTGCGCAGCAGGCAGGCAAGCGCCATGCCGTCCGTCATCTGGCCGGTTTTAAAATTCAGGATGGCTACGTCAGGCAAATGACGGGCCGTCAGGCGCAGGGCATCCTGCACGTCGGCCGCCATCAGGGGCAAAAAGCCTTTCGCTTCCAGTTCGCCTTTTAAATCGAGGGCGATAATCGGTTCGTCCTCAACAAGCAGTATGGTGGTTTGGCGCATGCTGCACAAGATGGCGCAACATCCATGCAAAAGGGAATTTATTCAGGGAAGGGCGGGGATTGCTCAGGGAAGCGGGGGGAAGTTCCCGCCAAGGATGGAAAGGTATTTCCTGCCCGACAACATGGCGTACTTCGCGCTGCCTTCGCGGACTTCGCGGGAGATAACCCGGAGAAGTTCCCGCCAAGGGCGCTAAGGGCGCGCTAAGGACGGAAAGGGATTTTTCCTCACCCCTTCGCGTACTTCGCGCTGCCTCCGCGGACTTCGCGGGAGATACCAGGGGAAGTTCCCGCCAAGGACGGTAAGGGCGCGCTAAGGGCGCTATGCTATTTATTCACCCCTTCGCGTACTTCGCGCTGCCTCCGCGGACTTCGCGGGAGATACCAGGGGGTTCCCGCTAAGGGCGCTAAGGGCACGCTAAGGACGGAAAGGGATTTTTCCTCACCCCTTCGCGTACTTCGCGCTACCTTCGCGGACTTCGCGGGAGATACCTGGGAAGTTCCCGCCAAGGACGGTAAGGGCGCGCTAAGGGCGCTATGCTATTTATTCACCCCTTCGCGTACTTCGCGCTGCCTTCGCGGACTTCGCGGGAGATAACCGGGGAAGTTCCCGCCAAGGACGCTAAGGGCGCGCTAAGGGCGCTATGCTATTTATTCACCCCTTCGCGTACTTCGCGCTACCTCCGCGGACTTCGCGGGAGATACCTGGGGAAGTTCCCGCCAAGGACGCTAAGGGCGCGCTAAGGGCGCTATGCTATTTATTCACCCCTTCGCGTACTTCGCGCTACCTCCGCGGACTTCGCGGGAGATACCTGGGAAGTTCCCGCCAAGGACGCTAAGGGCGCGCTAAGGGCGCTATGCTATTTATTCACCCCTTCGCGTACTTCGCGCTGCCTTCGCGGGCTTCGCGGGAGATAACCCTAGCCCTCCTGGAACTGCCCGAACTCAATCAGCGTCGCGTACCCGTTTTCATGCGACACCTCCAGCTTGCCTTTCAGTTTTTTGCTCAAAATTTCCACCAGATTTGTGCCGAAGGAGGTGCTGTTTTTCAATACCGGAGCGCCGGATTTGCCCACGCCATTGTCGGCGACTTTCAGGCAAAGCTTGTCCTTGCCATTTTTCCAGAGGGCAATTTCCACCTGGCCGGAGCGGCTATCGGGGAAGGCGTACTTTAGCGAGTTTGTGGCCAATTCATTGATAATCAACCCTAAAGGAATAGCCGTGTCCACGTCAAGGCGCATGGGTTCGAGCTGGTAAATGATTTTCACTCGGCCGTCCTCCAGCCCGAAAGAATCGAGCAGGGTATCGCCAAGCTCGTACAGGTAGTCCCGCATTTCGACGGAGGCGAGCTTGTCGCCCATGTACAGTTTCTGGTGGATGAGGCTCATGGCTTCCACCCGGTTTTGCCCTTCCCGCACGGCGTCGAGGGCCGTTTCGTCCTTGATGTGGCGGGATTGGAGGTGCAGCAGGCTGGACAATACCTGTAGGTTGTTTTTCACCCGGTGGTGGATTTCTTTTATCAAAAGTTCCTTTTCCTCATTGCGTTTGCGTAGCTGGCGGGCCAGGCGAAACAGCACGCCACCAGCCACAAGGGCTATTCCTAAAATGCCCGTAATCAGCCAAAATCGTATCCGGCCTTGTTGTAGTGCTGCCTTCTGTTTGGCGATGGTCGCTTCCTTTTTTTCGGTTTCGTACTGAGTGCTGATGTCCTCAACAGCCCTGAATCTTTCGGCATTGGTGACGCTATCGTGGTTGACGAGGTAGGCTTCGAGGGCAGCCAAAGCGTTTAGCGGGTCGTTTAGGTGTGCTTTGTAAATATTATACTGCTTGAAGTATAACCTTTGCAGGAAATCGAAATCTTTCTGGCTTTCTGCAAGAGGAATAGCCTGTTTGTAATAGCTGATGGCCTTTTCGAAGGCCCGGTTCTCGTTGTAGATATCGCCCAGGTTGGAATACCCGACAAACAGCCCTTCGAGACGCCCGATTTCTTCCGACACTTTTATGTATTTCAGGATAATTCCGATACGCTCTTCATCCGGTTTGCCTACCTCCTTTGCAATGGCCGCCAATGCAGAATACCCGTCAACGAGCAGCCTTTTATTATTCAGCTTTTCTGCCAGTGCTACGGTTTTTTCGAAATAGTAATTTGCTGAATCGAGTACCCCCAAATGTTCGTAAGCATCGCCGAACAAACGGAAGACATGCGCCATGCCCCGCTCGCTCCCCAGTTCTGTTTTAATTTTCAACGCCTTGCGGTAGTAGTCGATCGCGAGCTCACATTTGTTCAAATATTCGCAATTGATTTCCCCAATTCCCTGGTAGCTTCTAGAGATGCCGTCTTTGTTTTCCAGTTTTTCAAAGGTTCGAAGGGCCTCGAAATGAATGGCTAAGGCCTGTTCGTATTGCGACTGGTCCTGGTAAATATAGGCCAGCGTGCTCAGGGAATTTGCTTTTACTTTATCTGTTCCGTTTTGTTTGCTGAATGCAACGACCCGCTGATGGTAATATATGGCAGAGTCCAGCGCCGACTGATAGTAGTGCCAGTTACCGGCATTATTCAGCGTGCCTGCATAGCCTTCCAGTATTTTTTCCCTGTCCTCCTTGCCGCCGTTTTTCATTAATGCTTCAAATTCCCGGCTGGCCAGTTGATTGTAGTATTTCGACGAATCGAAATCGGAAGCGATGAGGTGTATGACGCTAATATCTTTGAAAGCGGAGGCGAGCGCCAGGCGGTTCCCTTTTTTTTGGCTCAACCGCAACGCCTGAAAGGCATAATTCCGGGCCTTGTCCAGGTCGGAATTAAAATGGAGTTTCGCCAATTGGCTCAGCACTTCGATTTTTTCATTGCCGTCGGGGAGGGCAGGCAGAAGGGCGGTAAGGCTATCTACGGAAGGGTTTTGCGCCAGCATCCATTGCGAAAGGAGCACAATCGCCAGGATGAATTTAACTTTTGTGTTCACGGGAGAGTCGGATTATAATATGTGCATAATTGTACTTTAAGGGCCTGTTTTTTGAACACTACTAAGCCCCGCTACTCATGAGCTTCTCAACCTTTTCATCAATTCATCCCTGCTGCTTTTGCTGAACGGGATCTGCTTTTTACCAATGTGCAAATACAGTTCCCCGATTTCCTCCACGTGCTCCAGATTGACCAAAATGAGCGGTGCACACGCATATACGAAGGCATTGCTTCGAATGTTTCGCTGAACTTGCCCAGCGTTTGCGTAACCAAAAATTCTTTTTCACGGGACACCACCCGGCAGTAATAATCGTCGGCTTCCACCCAAAGGATGTCCCTGAAGAACAGGCGCACCATTCGGCCTTTCGCTTTAATAAAAAGTCGGTCTTTCAGCAAATAGGTATTATTATTGTCCTCATCGGAAGGAAGCCTGTCTTCCCGGGCTGATTGTGCGATGGCCAACTCAATGGCGTGCTTCAGGTCGCGCCCCCGGAAAGGCTTGGATAGAAAAGCATCGGGCTGTATAGCTTTGGCCTTTAGGAAGGTAGCATCGTCCGAATTGCTGGTCAGGAAGATCAGCGGCAGCCGCAGTTTTTCCCGCATTTTTCGGGCGGTTTCAATCCCATCCCACTCTCCTTCCAGCTGTATGTCCATCAGCAACAGGTCAGGCGGCGAGTTGCCGTCCAGGCGCCTGATCGCTTCCTCTCCGCTGGCTTCCGGCCCCAGTACGGCATAGCCCATATCCGAGAGCCGGTCCTGCAGGTCAGCGGCAATAATGGGGTCGTCTTCTACGATAAGGATTCTGATCTTTTCCATGAGAGTGTTCAAGCGTTCGTGTGTTCGTGTATTTATGTGCCCCGGAAGCCCAGTAAAATCAAGGCTTCCCTGATCCTGACGCTGGATTTGACACAGTTATTTGAACAGTCTCCTTTTCCATACCTTCAAATATAGGAATTGGATATCAATCTTGGCAAGCCTGAAATACAATGTTTGCAGGCGAAGACATCATTCCATGACCTAGCGGTTTGTTCTTTGGCAGCCTACTCATCCTCCTCCTCTTTCGCCTCCTTCACCGCATCCTCCAAATCTTTCGTAGCCTTCTTCAGCTCGTCCAGCTGTTTTCCCCGCTCATCAGCCGCCTTTTCCTTTTTAGGGGCTTCCTTCTTCTTTGTCGGAGCTGCTTCTTTTTTCGGGCCGGCCTCCGCCCCCTTGAAAGGCTCCTTGCTAAACACCAGCTCATCCTTCGGCGCATCCAAATAGATAGTGTCGCCGGCGGTGAAGGTATTGGCCAGCACCAGCTTGGACAGCTCGTTAATCACCTCCTTCTGCAGCACGCGCTTCATGGGGCGGGCGCCGAACTGCGGGTCGTAGCCCAAATCGGCAAGCATATCTGCAGCACGGTCGCTCATTTTCAGCACCATGCCCTGCTGTGCCAGCATTTTGTCTACTCTCCGCAGCAGCAAGCGCAGGATTTGCTTGATCTCCTCTTTGGTCAGTGGCAGGAACATGATGCGCTCGTCGATGCGGTTGAGGAATTCCGGGCGCAGGTTCTCTTTCAGCAGTTCGAAAACTTCATCCTTGGTCGCCTCGATGATCTCCTGACGCTTGTCTTCGCCGAGAGCGTCGAGGTCTTCGAAGTTCTCCAGGATCGTCTCGGCGGCCATGTTGGAGGTCATGATGATGATGGTATTGCGGAAATTGGCCACGCGGCCCTTGTTGTCGGTCAGGCGGCCGTCGTCCAGCACCTGCAGCAGGATGTTGAAGGTATCGGGATGCGCTTTTTCGATCTCGTCCATCAGCACGATGGAATAGGGCCGCCGGCGCACTGCTTCGGTGAGTTGGCCGCCTTCATCGTAACCGATGTACCCCGGAGGGGCGCCCACGAGGCGCGAGACGTTGTGCCGCTCCTGGTATTCGCTCATATCGATGCGGGTGATGGCGCGCTCGTCGTTGAACAGCACCTCGGCCAGGGCTTTGGCCAGCTCGGTTTTTCCGACGCCGGTGGGGCCCAGGAAAATGAAGGAACCGATAGGGCGGTCGCTATCCTGCAGGCCGGCGCGGCTCCGGCGCACGGCGTCAGCCACAGCGCGCACGGCCTCGTCCTGGCCGATGAGGCGCTTGTGCAGCTCTTCCTCCAGGTGCAATAGCTTGGTTTTCTCACTCTCCATCATCTTGTTGACGGGAATGCCCGTCCAGCGGGAAACCACCCCGGCAATGTCATTGGCAGTAACTTCATCGTTGGTGAAGCGCTGATCATCAGGCAGCTTCGCCAGTTTTTCTTCGGAAACCTTGAGTTCGGCCTGTAGCTCCTGCAGCTCCCCGTAGCGGATCTTGGCCACCGCTTCGAAGTCGCTGTTGCGCTCGGCCTTCTGTGCTTCCAGCTCCAGGCCTTCAATGCGTTTCTTGATGCCCTGAATGGTGTCGACTACTTCTTTCTCATTGCGCCAGGCAGCGCTGATAGAATCTCTTTTCTCTTTAGCGTTGGCGATCTGTTCGTTGATGATGTCCACTTTCTTTTTATCCCCTTCGCGCTTGAGGGCTTCGCGCTCGATTTCCAGTTGACGGACCCGGCGGTCCCATTCGTCCACCAGTTCTGGTACGGAGTCCAGCTCCATGCGGAGTTTGGCGGCCGACTCGTCGATCAGATCAATGGCTTTGTCCGGCAGGTAGCGGTCGGTGATGTATCGGTGGGAGAGCTCGGCGGCAGCCACCAGGGCTTCATCGAGGATCTCTATCTTGTGATAGACTTCGTAACGCTCCTGTAGGCCGCGCAGAATGGAGATGGTGTCCTCCACGCTGGGTTCTTCGATGAGCACGGTTTGGAAGCGGCGCACCAGGGCTTTGTCTTTTTCAAAATACTTCTGGTATTCATCCAGGGTAGTAGCGCCGATGGTGCGCAGCTCGCCCCTTGCCAGTGCAGGTTTCAGGATGTTGGCGGCGTCTATAGCCCCCTGCCCGCCGCCGGCTCCGATGAGGGTATGGATCTCGTCGATGAAGAGAATGATCTCCCCATTCGAGCTGGCCACTTCCTTGATGACCGCCTTGAGGCGCTCTTCGAAGTCGCCTTTGTATTTGGCGCCGGCCACCAGGGCGGCGATATCCAAGACCAGTATCCTTTTTTCACGCAAATTTTCCGGCACATCTCCTTTGACGATGCGCCAGGCGAGCCCTTCCACGATGGCGGTTTTGCCCACACCAGCTTCCCCGACCAGGATAGGGTTATTCTTCTTGCGGCGGCTGAGGATGTGCAGCACCCGGCGGATCTCGTCATCGCGCCCGATGATGGGGTCGAGCTTACCGGACTCGGCCTGTTCGTTGAGGTTGACGGCAAATTTACTCAGTGCGTTGTAGCTTTCCTCTGCCCCCTGGTCGGTGACCTTGCTGCCTTTGCGCAGTTCCTGAATAGCTTTGCGCAGGCCCGCATCTGTCACGCCGGATTCGCGGAGTATCTGCGCACCTTTGTCCTTACCGGAAACAATACCTAACAATATCAGCTCAATGGCAATATACTCGTCGCCAAAGTCGGCCAGCATTTTTTTGGCGCGCGCCAGGGCCTGGTTGCCGTCCTTACTGACAAACTGCTTGTCGACACCCTCTACCTTGGGATACTGCCCGATCGCTTCGTCCACCCGACGCTTGAGCGTAGGAATATTGACCTGCATTTGGTTGAATAGAAAAGAGGTGACATGCTCGTCCGTCTCCATGATCCCCCGGATGAGATGCGGCGTCTCCACCTGTTGCTGCCCGAAGGCCACTGCAATCTTTTGCGCCTGTTTAATGGCTTCCTGGGATTTGGTCGTGAAATTCTCTAGGGTCATATTTAGTTTGGTTGTCAGTTTGAATTGAAAGATAGGGCTGGAGGAAAATAGCGGGCTTCCGCCAGCTACAATATAATGATATAACAATATCGCCATACACCCCGCCCGCCCCCGATCAGGGCCTTAAATTAACACCCCTGCCGCACATTGACAATTCCGGGAAGGAGAATAAAAGACGAAATAGGCAGGAAAACAGATAAGATTGATTGTACAGGCAGCAGAAAGGCCGATTGATGGGTCTAAAAACCGATACCTTTACATACCAGCCTTTATTTCCAGGTTCCAGCTTGGTGTTGTCCGGCCTTGCTGTAAAAAAATATCTCCCATGAAGTTTGTATCCATCTTCAGGCCTTGGGCCTATGTTGCCTTAATGTTCCTTCCTATTGCCTTGTCGGCCCAGCAAGGATTCATTTCCGGCCCCACTGAAATTTGCGAAGGGGAATGCCCCACTTACTTTTTCACCTATACAGGCGGCTCCATCCCTCCCGAAGTATTGTGGATCGCCGAGCCAGGATCCGATACACTTAGTGGCAACCCTGTCACTTTTTGCCCACCCACGCCATTTTTCACCCTTTACGCTATAGCCTTTGTGAATGACAACCTGGTGCTGGTCGATTCTATTGAAGTCATTGCGGCTCAGCCTATCATAGATGTGCTGTTCTTTTCGAATGTGCAGGAGATTTGCCCGGCCGCCAACGATAACCCTAGCGGCCCCAACCAAGGCTGCGAAGTGGTATGCGCCAATAGTACCGTAACTTACAATTGGGAAGTATTGAGCAATACCGGGATTCAATACACCCCCAGCGTCACCATCATCGGCGCGGCAAATTATGACCTCGGTTTTGGGCAGGCCACCGTCACCTGGGGAGCGCCCGGAACAGGGATCATTGACCTGGTGGTTTTTGATAATTGTGGGGCGTACAGTTTTACCCAATGCGTCGAGATACTGGAAGACCCCGTCGCCGGCTTCACGGCGACGCCGGCGCCCATAAATGACACCATCACCATCTGTCAGGGACAGGAAGTGCTGTTCCAGAACACCAGCCAGTACGCCGATTCTTTCTCCTGGAACCTGGGCAATGGCGCTACCTCTACGGCGGCCAACCCTTCCACTGTCTATTCTTCCCCCGGTGCGTATGAAGTGGAACTTACGGCCTACAACACCTGCCTGTGCAGCAATAGCACGGCCCTGACGGTAATCGTACAGCCAGGGGAAAGCCCGTTGGTGGACTGCGTAGGGACCATCTGCGAGAATACGGCCGGAACCTACACCGCCCAGGCCACTTGCGGTACCTACACCTGGAATGTCAGCCCGAATGGCGCCATCATAGATGGTGGGGGCCCGGCGGACGACTTCATAACCGTCGATTGGGGCGAAGGGCCGGAAGGCATTATTGAACTAACAGTGGAGGACTGCGCCGGCCTGAGTACCTGCCTGGAACCCGCCTTTATCCGGGTGCCCATCCTTTCGGAAAACGCGCAAATACAGGGCAGCGATAACGTCTGCCGCGGCGACATCACCAACTATAGCATTACGCCATTTGAAGGAACGGCCTTTACCTGGTCCGTTTCCCTTTATGGAACCATCCTGGAAGGCCAGGGAACGGATGAGATCGTGGTAGAGTGGTTTGACGGCGCCATCCCCCAAGATGCCCAATGGGTAGCGGTATCCTATGATAACTGCTACCTGGGTTGTGGCGGCGCCGACACGCTGGAAGTGCGCATCAACCCGGAATTTTACGTCTCCGGCCCGATCGAAGTCTGTCAGGGTGGAACGACTACCCATCTGGCCCGCAGTACACCTGGCAACAGCGATGTGCTGTGCAACTGGACGGCCACTGCCGCCGATGGCGCCGTGGTGTGGGCCTCTACTATCGCCACTGCTATGCCTGACATCGACTGGACAGTGGCGCCCGGCCTGTACCGCTTGTCCGCCGAACCGGACGACCCCAACGCTTTCTGTAGCTCGTCCAATACCACCGTCGTGCAGGTGGTTGCCCCCTTCCCCGCCGTCGATACCATCCTTGGCGACGCCCTCATCTGCCCGGGGCAGTTATATAACTACGAAGCCGTCTCCAGCCAGGCTTCCGCCCGCTTTCTCTGGACGATCAATGATGGCGGTTCGACCAGCACCCGAGAGGGGAAAAAGATCAATGTCAGTTTCGGAAGTACGCCCCCTTTCGGACTGAGCGTGGTGCAGATCAATGCCTACGGTTGTGAGTCAGCCCCTTATACCCTCAGCCTGAATACGATCCCTCCACTAAACATACAGGGGCCAGCCGACGCCTGCGACCAGGCCATCTCCAGCTTCAGCACCCAAAGCTTTACCGGCCCGGCCTATGACTGGACGATCAACCCGGCCGGAGCAGGCACCATCATCGGCAGCCCCGATAGCAGCGCCATCGAAATATTGTGGCATTACAGCGGCCCGGCAACGGTAAGCGTGCAAAGCTGCAGCCAGTCGGCCAGCTTCAACCTAACGGTCCATGCCCTGCCGGAACCGGTAGCTCAGTACCCGGCTGCCCTCTGCCCCGGCGAAACGGCCATAGTGCAAACGACTGCTGCTTTCAGTAACTACGAGTGGAGTGATGTCAATGGCAATTTCGTCTCCAATTCGGCCATGCCCCAACTGGAAGGCGGCGCCTACCGCCTCATTGTCACTGATGCGAATGGTTGCGCAGGCGATACCACTTTCCGTATCATCCGCCACCCGGAGTCGGATATTTCCATCTCCACCCCCGACCCCAATATTTTCTGCAACGTCAGTCCTTCCACTCGTCTGTACGCCGTCAATGCAGAAGCCGGCTACTCTTACCAGTGGTTTCAGGATGGCAACCCGGTAGGGTCCAACAGCCCTAATTATACCGCTTCGGCTTTCGGCGCCTACTATGTGGAGATCATCGACCAGAATGGCTGTGCCTTTCCTTCCAACATTATTAGTGTTTTTGAAGATTGTGGCGGCGGCCCCCCCATCGCAGGCTGCGATATTCCCGGCGTCAGTTTCGATATCCAGCCTTCCGGGATTTGCAATGAGCGGATGTATCAGATCAATATGCCCAATTACATACCCGGTACGGTAAGCTGGAACTTTGATGACCCGCCCAGCGGCATCGATAATTTTTCCAACTTGCCTAATCCCGCTCATACCTATACCCAGGCCGGTTTCTACCGGGTGCTGATGCTCGCCCGCTTTCCCAGCGCAGGCAATCCGGCGGATACGGTCCTATGCGGCAACTTTCGGGTGGACACGGTATACCTCGTGGCCAACTTCAGCGCCGACACGGCATGCGCCGGCGTACCGGTGGCGTTCACCGATCTATCCACCTTTCTGCCATTCACCTCCATCGCTACCTGGTCGTGGGACTTCGGCGACCCGGCCAGTGGCGTGGATAACAACTCCGGCCTGGCCAACCCCAGCCATACCTTCAGTGCACCCGGCATTTATACCGTCAGCCTCCAGGTTACCAGTTCTGAGGGTTGCACGTCCAGCATCAGCCAACAGGTCACCGTTTACGGCCCGCCGGCGGTGAATTACGAAGAGCCGACAGTGAATTGTGAGGCAGTGGCCCTGCCTTTCCTGGCCGATGTAGGCCCGGAAGTCATCAGCGTCCGCTGGGACTTTGGCGACCCGGCCAGCGGAGCGGCCAACGGCTCGGAGCAATTCCAGAGTTATCACCGATTCGAGACGCCCGGAACTTACACCGTGACGCTGTACGCGCAAAGCATCTACGGTTGTGAGAACAGTTTTAGCCGAAATATCCTGGTGGAAGCGAATACCCTAAGTGGAGTGATCACTTCCTCCCTGCCCTCCCCTATTTGCGAAGGTGATACCACCATGCTAACCACCCCGCCGGGCGGTATCGACTGGTTATGGTCGACGGGATCAATTGCGGATACCACCCTGGCCTTCGAAACGGGAATTTACA
Source organism: Lewinellaceae bacterium (assembly GCA_020636215.1). Lineage (GTDB taxonomy): Bacteria > Bacteroidota > Bacteroidia > Chitinophagales > Saprospiraceae > JACJYE01. Next base: position 1,179,826 of record JACJYG010000006.1, on the reverse strand, counting down.
GCCTGACCGTCACCGATGACAAGGGCTGCACTTATAGCCCCCCCCCCTTCCCGCTGGAAGTGTTACCGGCTCCGGACGCAACGGTCCGGGCAGTGGAGTACAATGATTTCGGGCAACCCAGCGGGTATTTTTACGAAGGTTACGAGGCCTGTGAAGGCGAAGAGGTGTTCCTGGAGATTATCGAAAATCCCCAGTACAGCTATACCTGGAGCACCGGGGAAACGGGGCCGGAAATTGAATTTTCTGAAGACCGTAGCAACATCCTGCCGGCCGGCGATCATGACATTTTTGTTACCGTCACCAATAACAGCACCGGTTGCACTTTCATCGAAGGGCCGTTCACCATCGTAATTCACCCGCTCCCGGCCAACGTACAGATCAGCGCCTCGCCGGCCGGGCTCAACTGCGAAAACACCCCCGTCACCTTTAGCGTGGTCAATCCCGATGCGGGGCTCAGCTACCAGTGGAGCAATGGCGCTACCGGCCCCGGCCTGACGACAAGCATGGCGGGTACTTATTACGCCACCGCCGTCAATTCGTTCGGTTGCGAAGCGGAAAGCAACCAGCTGGAAATCCTGGCCGGCCCCGACATTTCTTTGGTGCCCAATGGTTGCTACAGCCGTTGTCGGCCCGACACGCTCTGCCTGCCTAACATCCCGGGTATAGTGAGTTACCAGTGGTATTATAATGGCAGCCCCGTAAGCGGCTCCTCCGGCATGATTCCCGAACTTGTCGCGACCGAAAGCGGCGCCTACTATTTGGAAATGGTGGACAACCAGGGGTGCACCCTCCAATCGGATCCGTTGAATCTGGAGCTGTTCGATGAAGCCGGCGCCATACAGGGACAAGTGTACTTCGATGTGAACGACAATGGCCTGATCGACGGGCCGGATACGCTGTATAACGGAGCACCCCTTCAACTGCTGGAAGGGGGCCTGCCGGTTGGCAACGCCTTATCTGGCCCGGCGGGCGCCTATGCTTTCACCAACGTCGCCGGTGGCAGTTATACGGTCCGGGTAGATACTGCCAGTTTGCCCCAGGGGATCAGCGCCTGGGTGGCCCAGGTAGATACCACCCTCAGCGGATGTGGCGCCACGATAACGCTTGACTGGCTATTGCAGATCGTCTGCCAGCCCGACACCCTGTCCGTCAGCCTGAGCGGTTGTTCCAACAACCCGCCGGTGTATCAGGGACAGGCCTTTACCCAGGATACCAGCTTTATGGCTGCCTATCAATCTGTATTGGGCTGTGATTCCATTGAAATGGTCTCCATCACCGTTTTTGCGGCAGATAGCAGCAGCCTGCGCCTGCTGGCCTGCACTGGAGAAACGGTGGACTACAACGGCACCATGCTCAGCCCCGGGCAACAAATAGATTTCGTCTTCCCCAACGGCGCCGGTTGCGATTCTATCGTCACCGTGATCGTCGAAGCGCTATTGCCCTCCGATTCCACCATCCTGCTCCAGGCATGTACTGGTGACAGTGTACTGTTCAATGGCGTTAGCATTCCGGCCGGGCAACAGCAAGACTTCACTTTTGCCAATGCCGCGGGTTGTGATTCTGTTATTACCGTTATCGTTGAAGCAATAAGCGTACTTACTTCAACCGTACAATTGACCGCCTGCTCCGGAGAAACGGCCGACTACAACGGAATGGCTTTGCCCGTCGGCAGCACTTCAGATTTCACCTTCCCCTCTTCTTCTGGTTGCGATTCTATCGTTACAGTCGTCGTGGAAGAACTCTTCCCAAGCAATCTGGAACTGACCCTGACAGCATGCCCCGGGGATTCGGTGGAGTACAACGGCGCCATCCTGTACCCGGGCCAGCAGATGGACTTCACCTTTACCAATGCAGTAGGCTGCGATTCCATCGTTACGGTGATCGTGGTGGAATCCCCGGCCTTTTCGGCGGCGGTAGAAAGCACGGCCAGTTGTCCGGACAACCCAAGTGGCATGGCCACGATCAGCCTCACGGGCGCTCCGGCTACACCAGTACTTTTCTCCCTCGATGGCGGTGATTTTCAGGAAAGCAACCTTTTCGAGGGGCTGTCCGGTGGCAATTATGCGTTGGTGGCGGAAGATGCTAACGGCTGCACAGTTGCCTTAAATTTTGAAGTAGCCAATGCCGAAGCGTTGGAAGTGGAGATCGAAAGCACCCCCATCAGTTGCGATAAACAAGAGGGCCAACTGAATGCCATCGTACTTTCCGGAGATGATGGAAACCTATCTTACCTGTGGAGTGACGGGACGACGGAGCCATTACTGTCTTCCACTACGCCGGGGATTTTCACCCTTGAGGTAAGCAACAATTGCCAGGCGCTCAGCCGGGAGGTGGTACTGGAGAGCCTGCTGCCGGCGGAAACGTCCCTGTTGTATATCCCCAACGCTTTCTCCCCTAACGAAGACGGCGCCAACGATACCTTCCTCACCTTCCCCACCACCGATGCAGTTTGGATGGAATACGAACTGATGGTTTTCGACCGCTGGGGCAATATGCTGTTCCGCAGCGAGGATCCCAACGAAGGTTGGGGCGGCCAGTTGAAGGGCAGCCGGTTGAATACCGGGGTATACATTTACTTTCTGAAAGGCAAATTGGAAAGCTGCGGGCGGATGTATGAAGTGGAACGAGAAGGGGATGTGATGTTGTTGCGGTAAACAGTTCGGTTAGCGGCTGACTACGCCGGGGTGAGGCCTGGAGGGTCAGCCGTTAAAAATCATCGGGACTGTTCAAAGCTTACCTGGCCGACCCCGGCAGTTGTCGGGGGAGGACGGGCCGGTTTCTAGTTACTCTAATAACCATGATTTTACGAAGCTGTTGACACAGTTATTTAAACAGCCCCAAATCCCCCCCCAGGCAAAACAAGATGCCTCAAAAAAATCGAATATTTTTTTTGCATCTGAAAAAATCATAACTTGCTTTTTTTTTGTTATCTGCATACCGATTATACTGAAGTTCCCCTACTAGACAGTTAGCCTATTATTTCCCCCTATCCCCAAACACTGTTGTCTGGAATGCGGTTGCTATATTGAATTGCATTGAAAGCTGAATGTCACTTAATTTCCAGCTCCTTTTTTCAGGATGTAGTTAAATGTAAAGCCTGAGAAAAGCATTAAACACAGTCCTACTTACCGCACAAAATCACACGTCTTACCCGACAAGCCCCTGCGGCTTATCAAGGGCGAAGCCGTGCCAACATTAAACTTTGAGCAATCAACCTATTTCCATCATTATCCCTGTTCACGAAGGGCAGGATAAAATAGTCCTGAAGGCCTGCCTAAAGTCAATGATGCAGTTAAGCCCGCCTCCGGCCGAAGTCATCCTGGCCTCGGATGGTAAAACCGTATCGATCGCGGAGGTTGAAGACACAATCGGGTTGATTCAGCTGGCTACGGAAGTCCAATCCGGGCCCGCCGTAGCCAGAAACCTGGGTGCAGAGCACGCGTCCGGGGCAATCCTATGCTTCATTGATTCCGATGTTATAGCGCCGACTGGACTGGTAGCTCAGATCCGGCAGGTGTTCATGGATAATCCGGAAGTAGACGCCCTATTCGGTTCCTATGACGACGCCCCCTTCATCCCCACCTTCTTGTCCCAATACAGAAATTTACTGCATCACTATGTGCATCAGAAGGGCAGAGAGGAAGCCTTCACTTTCTGGTCGGGCTGTGGCGCCATCCGCCGGGAGGCCTTCTTCAAGGCAGGTGGGTTTGACGGCAGCCGCTTCCCCCACCCATCCATTGAAGATATCGAGCTGGGCTATCGGTTAAAACGCGCCGGCTATTCGATGCGGCTGTGCAAAGACATACAAGTGAAGCATTTGAAAAAATGGGGAGCCTATTCAATGATTAAAACCGACTTTCTATACAGAGCTTTGCCCTGGACGGAACTGTTGCTAAATGAAAAAGGATTCACGAATGACCTGAACATCAAGGTAAGCGACCGGCTGAGTGTGGTAGCCGTTTTTTTATTGATCCCTCTCCTGTTTGGATCCCTCTGGGTTTCTAACATCGGCTTCTTATCCATACCCGTTTTCTTTGCTTTCCTGATCCTTAATGTCGACCTATATCAATTTTTTTACCAACAAAAAGGTTGGTGGTTTACCCTAAGAGTCATTCCGTGGCATATTACTTTTTATTTGATCAGTGGTTTGGCATTTGCCTTAGGTACGACGAAATATTACCTGAAAAACATACGCTCATGAACACTAAGACCGTAATTATTGGAGGAGGCCCGGCCGGGCTAACGGCTGCATACGAACTGAATAAGTTTGGAAAAAGCAGCGTCATTCTGGAAGCGGACCAGCAGGTCGGCGGCATTTCTAAAACCGTCAACTACAAGGGCAACCGCTTCGACATCGGGGGGCATCGCTTCTTTTCGAAGGTTCCCTATATCAATCAGGTATGGGGAGAGATACTGAAAGAGGATTTACTCACCTGCGGCCGCCTGTCGAGGATACTCTATAAGAATCACTTTTTCGACTATCCTTTAAAGCCCCTGAATGCCCTCACGGGGCTGGGATTACAGGAAGCGATAGCAGTGGTACTGAGTTACGCCAAGACCAAGGTTTGGCATTGGGGCATTGAACCGGATGACAATTTCGAGCAATGGATGATACATCGCTTCGGGTATAAGCTGTATGAGATCTTTTTTAAGACTTACACGGAAAAGGTCTGGGGGATACCCTGCACCAATATTTCAGCAGATTGGGCCAGTCAGCGGATCAAAAACTTCTCGCTCTTAGAGGCGATCAGGAATGCATTTTCCAATTCCGGAAAACACCGGGATGGAGAGATCATCACGACTATAATCGACCAATTCCAATATCCGCGCTTAGGGCCCGGGATGATGTGGGAACATTGTCAGCGCTTCCTGGAGCAAAACAACAGTCCTACGCTTTTAGGGGAGTGGGCCACCTCCATAGTCCACCACAATAACCAAGTGCTGGAAGTAATAACCAAGGATAAATCGGGAAACAAAACCTCCTTTTCGGGCGACCAGTTTATCTCCAGCATGCCCTTGCGGGAACTCATCATGTGTATGAACCCCATTCCTCCTAAGCACGTCCTTGACGCTGCCCGGCAATTAAGGTATAGGGATTACTTAACCGTGGTATTGGTTATCGACCGCGAAGATATCTTCCCGGATAACTGGATCTACATTCACACGCCGAAAGTAAAACTGGGCCGGATACAGAACTATAAGAACTGGAGCAAGGACATGGTGAAAAACCCACGCTACACCACCCTGGGCCTGGAATATTTCCTGTGGGAAAAAGATGAAGAGTGGAACTGGCCTGAAGAAAGGCTAATCGAACTGGGTATCCGGGAATGTACCGAGATTGGTATTATCAAACCTGCCGAAGTGGTCGAAGGTACGGTGGTGCGCATGAAAAAAGCCTATCCGGTGTACGACCTCAACTACACCGAGAATCTGGAGATCATAAAAAAGTATCTGGGTTCTTTCAAAAACCTGCAAACCGTTGGCCGAAACGGGCTTCACCGATACAACAATCAGGACCATTCCATGCTTACCGGAATATATGCAGCGAGGAATATCATGGGGTCGAAGTACGATGTATGGTCGGTGAACACGGAAAAAGATTACATTGAAGAAGGAGAAGTCAGCACACCGACAACGATGGAACGAATGACCCCATTATCAATGGCCCAATTGTTATCTCTTGGAGAGTGTGCCCGGGTCGTTCTGGATGGACTATAAGGGTAGTATCATGTTACTAACGGATATTCTTAGGTTTTGGAGGATGGCAAAAGCTCTTAGAGCACATTTGGGGCTGGTTCGTTATGAAAATCAAGGATATGTGGTTCTGGCTAAGCTTTTTGTTGCGCGTTTGGCGGGCCAAACAGGCAACCAAAGGGGCAAGCTCCAAACATGCTTTTAAAATAATACCGGGTACATGAGAACAAAACGACTGGTTATTAAAGCAGGAAAAACGGAAGGTCAATACTGGCAGGATATCTGGCATTATCGGGAGTTATTCTACTTCTTAGCGTGGCGGGATCTGTTGGTACTTTATAAACAAACCGCAATTGGCGTGAGCTGGGCATTAATTCGGCCATTGTTGACAATGGTTGTGCTGACCATAGTATTTGGCAGGTTGGCGAAACTGGATGTGGGAGAGGCCCCCTATCCTATTTTGGTGTTTGCAGGATTGTTACCCTGGCAGTTTTTCTCTAATGCCCTATCTGAATCTAGTAATAGCCTGATTTTAAATGCCAATCTGGTTTCCAAGGTTTATTTCCCCCGCTTAATTGTGCCCGCTAGCGCCGTTATTGTCAGTTTTGTAGATTTTATTATCTCTGGCCTGATTTTATTAGCACTAATGGCCTGGTACGACTTTGTTCCCGATTGGCGGATTATGACCCTACCGATATTTATTGCTATTGGTTTTGCGGCAGCAATGGGTGGTGGGTTGTGGTTAGCAGCCCTAAATGTGGAATATCGGGATTTTCGCTATCTAGTCCCCTTTATCGTTCAATTTGGTTTATATATTTCTCCGGTAGGTTTCAGTAGTGAGGTGGTGCCCGAACAATGGCGTCTTCTCTATTCTCTTAATCCAATGGTAGGCGTCATTGACGGCTTCCGTTGGGCCATTTTAGGCGGAGATTTCCAGATCTACTGGCCGGGCTTCTGCCTCTCGATGTTGCTGGTATTGGCATTGTTAAGTAGCGGGATCTGGTATTTCCGGAAAATGGAACGCACTTTTGCTGATGTTATTTAAGAACGTGTTTAAAATTAATCCTTTCGCTAATATGAGTGCCTCTCTTTGCCGGGCTTCGGCTATTTTTCGGCACGTACCTTCCAGGTATGCGCCGAAAAATGAGCCTCGCGCGGCTTTGAGATCCTTCTCATATTAACTGAAAAACTAAATTTAAACACGTTCTAACATGGGATGGAATAATGAGTGAACCAATTATCAAAGTCGAAAATCTCGGCAAAAAATATATTATTGGCCATAAGGTGGACGGAGGTGCGATTACAGGTTATCATACGCTGCGCGACCGCATCACAGACACTATAAATTGGCTTAAAAATAAATCAATATCCACATTAACCGGGAAAAAAATCAATGGCCCTGCTTACGAAGAATTTTGGGCGTTAAAGGATATTTCCTTTGAGATCCAAGCAGGGGAAATAACTGGCATTGTCGGCCGGAATGGCGCAGGTAAATCAACCCTTCTCAAGCTTTTAAGCAGAATTACCGAACCAACCACCGGAGAAATCATCCTTAATGGACGAGTTGCAAGTTTGCTGGAAGTAGGTACAGGATTTCATCCGGAATTGACCGGAAGAGAGAATATATACCTTAATGGCGCAGTACTTGGCATGTCCAGAGCAGAAATCAAAAAAAAATTTGATGAAATTGTCGCCTTTTCTGAAGTTGAGCAATTTTTAGACACCCCTGTTAAACGATATTCATCAGGGATGTATGTTCGGTTAGCCTTTGCGGTCGCGGCTCATTTAGAGCCGGAAATTCTCGTAGTGGATGAAGTCTTAGCCGTTGGTGATGCTGCTTTTCAGAAAAAATGCTTGGGCAAAATGGGTGATGTATCCCGACAAGACGGAAGGACGGTTTTATTTGTCAGTCATAATATGATTGCCGTCAAAAGCCTGTGTAAAAGGGCCATTTGGCTCGAAAGAGGGCAAGTTCAAGCCGATGGCCCCCCCCATGAGGTTGTAGCAAATTATTTGGAATCCAATATTTTTCAGCAAAATGCACGAACCTGGGATGATATCGATCAAGCACCAGGTAATGATATCCTGCGCCTGCACCAAATTTCAGTCCGGCCCGAAAATGGTTTACCCTCCGACCCGATTACCATGGAAACACCCTTTGTTATTGAGGTGGAATTTTGGAATTTACTGCCAGATGCTTTTCTCCATATCAACTTACACCTGATCACAGAAGATCAAATAATTGCTTTTTGCACCAGTTCAGAAGATGCCCCAAAATGGCGTCATGGGCCTTTCCCTGTGGGATTATTCCGTACTACCTGTAAGATTCCAGGTAATTTTTTGAACAATGGCATCCATCAGATTTCAATTATTGTAGTCCAGGATTTAAGTAAAGTGATTGACCAACATGAAGAAGTTATTTCTTTTGAAGTCCTGGACATGAAAGCCAGGCTTGAAGGATATTACGGTAAAGAACCTGGGGTTATTTGCCCGATTTTTGATTGGACCATTCAATACCTCGACCCTCTTTATCAAAGAATAGAGTAGCAGGTGTTTATTCATCAGCCCTTTGAGAATAGAGCTTGAACCAAAACAGAATTGAACCGCGAATAATAGGCGGAATGTTTGGGCTAGAGGATATGGTTGTTTGCCGCCATACCGCCCCCTCTTTTCTGACAGAAAGTGCGGTATTATTGGCTAATGCTTCATCCGGCCTTTGGGTGCTGATCCAGAAGCTCGCCCCGCCCCAGGTTTGGCTCCCCTCCTATTTATGCGGTTCTATAGCAGGAGTTGTCGTCAAAGCGGGCTTGCTCCCAAAGTATTATGAAGTTTCCCCAACGCTCGTCCCGGCTTCTCTGGATTGGCTGGAGGACGTTCAACCCAATGACCTGATCATAGGCATTGATTATTTCGGTTTCCCTATGGACACTTCCTGGGTTGCAATGGCAAAATCAAAAGGCGCCTGGATATTGGAAGATGCTTGTCAGGCGCTACTGTCCAACTTTGTGGGAGCACATGCTGATTTTGTCCTTTTCAGCCCCCGGAAATTTTTGGGCGTTCCTGATGGCGGCATCCTGCTTTGCAAGCACCCTTTAGAAGAGAAGGATGGGCTTGGCTTAACACTGCCGCCGTCGGAATGGCAGCTTAAAACATTGAACGCCAGCTTGCTAAGAAGGGAATTTGATCTTGTGGGTAAAGATCGCCACTGGTTCAAGCTGTTTCAGGAAACGGAGCGAAATCACCCGGTCGGCTTGTATGCAATGAGTGCGCTTTCCAGAAATATACTTACACACTGTGTAGACTATCCGGCCATTGCTCAAAAACGAGTTGAAAATTATAAATACCTACTCCAGTCTCTTCCATCTCTGGCAATTTTCCCGGCCTTACCGGAGGGTGTGATTCCTCTTGGTTTTCCTATTCGGGCCCAGGAGCGCGACCGCATCAGACAGGCCTTGTTTGACGCAGCAATTTATCCGCCGGTACATTGGCCAATTAAAGATATAGTGCCTGGATACTTCCAGGATAGCCATGAGTTGGCAGGCCACATTATGACGCTGCCTTGTGATCAAAGATATACACTCAAAGATATGGCAAGGGTTGCAGAAACGGTAAGGCAGTCAATTTGAAAGAAAAAGTGAGGATCAGCCAGGGGGCAAATATCGATTCGATGTCAACATCAGGAAATTGCCCTTCGGATAGCGCGAAAATGATCCCGGAGATATTCCCGGATCAGGTATCAATTTGGTTGGTGTTCTTAACAAGACAATTGCTCTATTCATAGTGAAAGGATATCTAAGCCCTGTTTATGCAAAGTCCCTTGGAGAATTCGGGACGCCCTATCAACTATCTGAATGTGGCGGATGGATTCTGAAACGGCCGATTGCAGGTTCCCCTTATCAGGATGCGATGGGTTGTTATCCCTTTTTTGACTGTCTGGATTGGTCAAAACTTCACCGCGATCTTGATAATCTCTCAGACGAGTTAGTTAGTTTCGCCATGGTCACTGATCCATTTGGGAATTACACCCAGGATGATCTTAAGCGTTGTTTCAACGATGTCTTTTTCCCTTACAAGGAACAATTGATGACGGATCTAACGGAATCGCCGGAAGCTTACATTTCCCATCATCACCTTGGATGTGCTAAAAAGGCTCTTAGGAAGGTGGGGGTGGAGGTTTGTGAAAAACCGGATTATTATTTGGATGACTGGATGGAATTATATGGCAACCTGATCAAAAAACACGTTATCAGGGGAATTTCTGCATTCTCAAAAAAGTCTTTTGAAAACCAGTTCCTTGTTCCGGGTTTGGTGGCCTTTCGGGCCTACTATGAAAAGCATACAGTTGGTATGATTTTGTGCTATGTTCACGGAGAAAACGCCTATTGCCACCTGGGGGCTTATAATGCTTTAGGCTACAAGTACATGGCTTCTTATGCAATTATGTGGACCCTGATCCAACACTTTGCTAATCAGGGGCTAAAGTTCGTGAATATAGGCGCCGGCCCGGGGGTTAAAGGGAATCTGGATGACGGCCTCAATCAATTTAAAAAGGGTTGGTCCAACTGTACCCGAATTACTTATTTCTGCGGCCGAATCTTTGATGCGAATAAATATTCGGAGATCGTCCAGGCCAAGCATATTTCCGATACCAATTATTTTCCGGCTTATCGGAACGGTGAGTTCAGATGAAAACTGCCCTTTCATCAGCATGCAGGCTTGCAGCAGATATCCGCTTATTTTCCCGTTTAAATTTAACAAGACGATATTACAATGAATAAAGAATTGGACAACATTTACGCATCTTCATCATACATTTATGATGAATACTTAACTTTCCTGGATTATTCCGTGGCGTCTTCAAGATTACATAGCCTGATCCAGCAATTACATCCCAATGCTCAGACTTTATTGGATGTAGCTTGTGGGACAGGCAAACATCTCGAATATTTGAAGGAACATTATCAAGCTGAAGGAATCGATCTTAATTCAGGCATGCTGGAGTTAGCCCGTAAGAGATGTCCTGGCTTATCCTTCCATCAAGGGAATATGATCGACTTCAACCTGGAACGAAAGTTTGACATCATCACCTGTCTCTTTTGTTCGGTAACTTTGGTGAAAACTCCGGAAAATTTAGAGCGGGCTGTCGCCACAATGGCTCGACATCTGGCGCCTGGAGGTATTTTGATCATTGAGCCTTGGGTGAGCCCGGAAAACTATTGGAATAATAAATTAAGCGCTGATATCGTAGATAAGCCAGAACTCAAGATTGTCAGAATGTACACCACCGGAATCAAGGATGGTGTATCCGTTACCGAAGTCCACTACTTAGTCGGTACGCCTGAAGGTGTCGAACATTTGGTCGTACTTGACGAATTGGGGTTGTTTACTCCTGAAGATTATATGGGAGCTTTTTCAAAGGCTGCTCTGGAAGTATCGAATTACGATAAAGAACTCTTCCCAGGACACAACTACGGCTTGTATGTCGGTCAATCTAGAAGATGATAGCACAGCAGGTCATCTCAATCGATGCTCCGGCGGAGTGGAAGGAAGCCTTAAATAATATTAAACACTCCTTTGGCCATACCTGGGAAAACTGTTATGCCATGCAGTTAACCACGGGCTTCAAAACTTATCTCTACTGTTTGAAAAGTGAGCATGGGCATATTTTCTGCCCCATATCGGAACGCAAATACGGTAGCTACATCGATATTTTGAAACCGTTTGGTTTTTGTGGATTTGTAAGAACTGGTGATGGTGATAATTTCTTACCATACTGGGAAGCGTTTGTTAAAAAGAAGGGGTATGTCTGTGGTTATCTTGGCTTAGACCCCATCTTTAATTCCGGTGATTATTTTAATCCGGAGGATATTTATCAATACGACACCGTCCATGTCTTGGATTTAACGATTCCTGTAGATGAACTATTTGCCAATCTATCTGAAAACCGGAAAAGGCAGCTGAGGAATTGGGACAGAGGGTTGTCTGATTTCGTATTTGACAGAGCCCGGCTGATAGATTTTTTCCTTTCTAATTATCTTGATTTCTTCCAGAGGATAAATGCATCTTCCTATTATCATTTCTCCAGAGAAACAATCTCGTATTTGTTCGGTCTGGAAAATGTCATTTTAGTTGGGGCGCAAGATAAGGAGGGCAACCTGGCCGCTATTTCAGTTTTCACTTACACCCCTCACGTCGGAGAATACCTGTTCAATGTGTCCCTTCCCGAAGGCCGGCAGTTTGCCGTTCCATTGATCTGGCATGGTATAAACCGCTTGAAATCTCTTGGGATTCCGCTGCTTAACCTCGGCGGCGGCAAGCACAATTTGTTCGAATTCAAGCGGCGCTTTGGCGGCAGACAGTATGCGTTGCAGGGCCTAAAACAAGTTTATAAACCTGAAATTTATCAGCGGTTGTGCCAACAGGCGAACACTGATCCAAATGACAGGACAGGCTATTTCCCAGCGTACCGAAAACCTTGAATGATCTAAGAGCTTGTTCAAATACTATTTCAGCTGAATCATGTATACTAAAACCGCAAAATTCTATGATGCCCTTTATCACTTTAAAGATTATGCTGCCGAGGCAGAAAAACTTCAGGCTTTCATTGAGCAGTTAAACCCTAATGCCAAGACGCTGCTCGACGTAGCCTGCGGCACAGGAAAACATCTGGAATACCTGCAAAATATCTTTCAGGTTGAAGGACTGGAGCTTTCTGCGGATTTGCTAAATGTTGCCCGTGAAAGGTGCCCCGAAGTATCCTTTCACCTCGGCAACATGATGGATTTTAATTTAGGCCGCCACTTCGATGTAATTACTTGTCTGTTTAGCTCTATTTCTTATGTTAAAACAATAGAAAATGTGGAACAAGCCATCCGTTGTATGGCTCAACACTTAAAGCCAGAGGGAATATTGGTGATTGAACCGTGGATTAGCCCGGAAAAATATTGGCGGAATAAAATTGTTGCGAATTTTGTTGAAGAACCTGAGCTTAAAATTGCCTGGATGTATAAGCATGAAACGGAAGGCTCCGTGTCCGTCTCTAACATTCATTACTTAGTGGGTACGCCCCAGGGCGTCGAACATTTTACGGAGCGGCACGAAATGGGCTTGTTTAAACAGGAGCAGTACGTTCAAGCCTTTGAAAAAGCCGGCCTGGCAGTTGACTACGATCCCGAAGGTTTGTTCGGGCGAGGCATGTACATCGCACGCTTTAAGTTCATGTTTGGAGCGGGTTCGTTATAAAAATCAGGGAATTGAGGTTCATAAGCCCTTGATTTGCACTAGGAGCAAGCTCCAAACATGCTCAAAGCCTGCTGTCTCCAAACTATCCGGATAATTTTTCATTATCGCTGAATTAATTCAATGAAAACCAAGCTTGAACAGTTAGCGATTTTCGGTAAAAAGCCTTCCTTTGCCGAAAAAATGCACGTTGGCAGGCCGAATATTGGCAATAAAGGCCGCCTTATCGAATACATTAATGATTTAATTGACAGAAAGTGGTTAACGAATAGCGGCCCCTTTGAGCAAGAATTGGAACAAAGGATTAAGGACTTGATCGGGGTCAAGCATTGTATTGCCATGTGTAATGGCACAATCGCTCTGGAAATTGCGATTCGGGCTGCGGGTTTAACGGGGGAGGTGATTGTACCTAGTTTCACCTTCATCGCCACAGCTCATGCCCTGCAATGGCAAGAGATTACGCCTGTTTTCTGTGATGTCGATCCGGTTACACATAATATTGACCCTGCCAGAATCGAAGAATTGATCACACCGAGAACAACCGGCATTATTGGGGTTCATGTGTGGGGGCGCCCTTGTGAAGTGGACTTTTTAAGTGCAATCGCACAAAAGCATAAGCTGAAACTTCTCTTTGATGCTGCTCATGCCTTCGGTTGCACCTATCAGGGACAGATGATTGGGCGTTTCGGTAATGCCGAAGTATTTAGCTTTCATGCAACTAAGTTTTTTAACACCTTTGAGGGGGGGGCTGTCGTCACCGATGATGACAATTTGGCTGCAAAAATCAACCTGATGAAAAACTTTGGTTTTTCAGATTATGACAATGTAATTTATATCGGCACAAACGGTAAAATGAGTGAAGTTTCCGCTGCAATGGGATTAACCGGGCTAGAAAGCCTTGAGGAATTCATAACAAAAAACCGTCAAAATTATCAACAATATCAGCAAGAACTTACCGATATCCCAGGAATCAAATTAATTCCCTACAACGAAGGAGAAAAAAATAATTATCAATACATTATATTAGAAATTGACAAAAAAGCAGCAGGTGTTAGCCGAGATCAATTAGTTGAAATTCTCCACACAGAAAACGTTTTAGCCCGTAAATATTTCTATCCGGGTTGTCATCAGATGCAACCCTATCGGGCCTACTATCCCCATGCCAAGTTATTACTACCCGAAACGGAAAAATTGACGCAAAAAGTGATGGCTTTACCAACCGGAATAAATATTCAATTAGATGACATCACTGAAATTTGCAACTTAATTCGTTTGATCATCAATCATAGCAAGGAGATCAATCATCACCTGGATAAAGAAATAATTAATCCTGCCATAAATTAGGGCTACCATATAATGCACTTCAACCAGTACTGAAATGAAAGTCAGTGTCCATATTATCACCTACAATCATGAAGAATATATCGCTCAGGCTTTGGACAGTGTCTTGATGCAAAAAGTTGATTTTGACTATGAAATTGTCATCGGCGAAGATTGTTCTACCGATAATACCCGACAAATTGTGGTTGACTATCAGCAAAAATATCCTGATAAAATCCGGGCCTTACTTCATGAAAAAAATATTGGAGGAACCCAAAACGACATAGCTGTTCATAATGCTTGTCAAGGGGAATATATAGCCTGGTTAGAAGGCGATGATTACTGGACCTCACCCCACAAATTGCAGAAACAAGTAAACTATTTAGATCAGCATCGGGAATGTTCAATGTGCTTTCACAGTACCCGCCATTTCCATGAGAATGGTAGCCGGCCGGACTACAATAGTAAACCTCCTATCGCCAAAGAATTTTTTGAGCTGGAAGATCTTTTTTACGGAAGCTTTATGCCAACTTGTTCCGTCATGGTCCGTAGAGTACATATCGCTAAACTGCCTGATTGGTATGAACAAACATATGCTGGTGATTGGGGCTTGCAGATTTTAATTACAAAATATGGCAAAATAGGCTACATTGATGAAGTTATGGGTGCAACCCGCATTCATGACAGAGGTGTATGGAACGGCCTTAGTAAGATTCAACAATTCAAAAACATGATCAATGATTATAAGATCATGAGGGAAAATCTGGCTGAAATGAATACCCCTGAAATCGCAAATCAGATTTCTTGTTTTTATCATTATTGGGCTTGTAAAGCTGCATGTGAAGGCAATACCAGGGATGCAAGAATATCAATTATTAAATCAATTTCAGAATCGCCTTTTAATCCCAGGATCAGCAATGTTGATCGAATCAAGCTATTCATTAAAGTCTATACTCCCGGCTTAAATACATTGATAAATCAATTAAGAACTTGTTTGGACGCCTGATAACCCCATATTAGAATGCGGACTTTATTTGTCTCAATGATGTCATATCCACCTATTGAAGGTGCGTTTTTGCGAAATTGGCAAAACATTAATATTATGTCGAAATTAGGCCCTTTGGCTGTGTTTTCGATATTCAACCGGGAGAACAATTATCAGGAAACAGAAAATAAAAATATAGAAATTTGGCATCATTACAATATTGCAACACATTCTCCGCTTTTGAAAAAATTAGAATTGAGATGGCAGTGGCTGCACCAGTATGGCATGACTTGTTATTCCCCTTATTTGAGTTCCGCTGCTAAGGAACTGGATGAACTAATCATAAAATTCAAACCCGATATTGTTGTTCTTGAACAAATCTGGCTTTATCCATACCTTAAAGTAATAAAGCGTCACAACTGTTCTTTCATTTTCGATAATCATAATATTGAAGCTCCTCTTTATGAGGACACTAAAACTTCAGGCAAAGGTTTTAGAGCTTGGTTTAGAAAAAACGTTCATGTTTCACAGGTTAAATCCCATGAAATGGAGTTGATCAACCGGGCTAATCAAGTATGGTTATGTAGTGAGGATGATAACCGCATAATTCAAGATTTATATGGCCCAATTTCCAATAGCTATGTAATACCTAATGGGGTCAACGTTGCAGATTATAATGACGTGCGTCTTAAACAATTTAATCTGCCTGAAGAACTATGCCCAAGCAAACACAATATTTTGTTTCTGGGCAATTTTTTATACGGCCCCAATATCCAAGCCGCCGAATTATTAATCATGGAAATTTATCCCGGAATTAAGCAAATTCATCCAGATTGCCGGCTGTTATTAGCAGGACGTGGCCCCACCGAGTTTATGCAGGAAGCCGCTCAAAAAGATCCTAATATTATTGTCACAGGGGAAATTCCAGATATCAGGCCCTATTTAGCTGCTGCAAGTGTCATGGTTGTTCCCTTATATAAAGGGGGAGGAACTCGTTTTAAAATATTAGAGGCCTTTGCTGCCGGATGTCCGGTCGTTAGCACATCTAAAGGAGCGGAGGGTTTAAATGTGGAGGATAGTAAGCATTTGTTAATTGCTAATGATGTTGATACGATGGTTAAACATATTGAGCAAATATGGTCTAATGACAATTTAGGCAAAAGGCTGGTGGAATCTGCCTACGAATTAGTCCAGTCTGAATATTCCTGGGATGCAGTAGCTAAGCG
This sequence comes from Lewinellaceae bacterium, assembly GCA_020636215.1. Classification (GTDB taxonomy): domain Bacteria; phylum Bacteroidota; class Bacteroidia; order Chitinophagales; family Saprospiraceae; genus JACJYE01. The sequence continues at coordinate 1,163,362 of JACJYG010000006.1, read as the reverse complement.
TGTTGAAGTTGCTGTTGGAAAATTAGTAAACTAACAAGCTCTTAGGCAACAGTTGAAATATAGTATTATTCATGCCTGCTCCTCCTGTTATTTCTATAATCATTCCAACATACAACCGGCCTGAAAGCTTATGGGAATGCCTGGAGGCCCTCACCCGGCTGGCCTACCCCAGCAACTCCTTTGAAGTCATTGTTGTAGATGACGGCAGTCCTCAAAGCCTGGAAAAAGTGATAGATCCTTTCAGCGCGCAACTCAACATCAGGCTCTTCCGGCAGGAAAATGCCGGCCCGGCTACCGCCAGGAATAACGGAGCGCGCCATGCCCGGGGAACTTATCTGGCTTTTACCGATGACGATTGCCTGCCTGCCCCCGACTGGTTGAACCAAATGGCCCAACAACTCAAGCGAACTCCGGATAGGCTCCTGGGCGGAAAAACGATCAACCGTCTAAAACACAACCGCTTCTCCGCGGCCAGCCAGTTCATTGTGGACATTGTCTACCTGCACTTCAACCCAAACCCTGATGAGGCCCGTTTTTTCGCCTCTAATAACATGGTAGTTCCCACGAAAATCTTTAATGATATCGGAAGGTTCTCCAACGGATGGCGTACTTCGGAAGACCGGGAATTATGTGACCGTTGGTTATGGAACGGTTATAAAATGTATTTCGTCGAGGGAGCGGTAATTTCCCATTCCCATGATTTGACTTTCTTCAGCTATTGTAAACAGCATTTTTCTTACGGTAAGGGCGCCTTTCACTTCCACCGCATCCGGAACAACCGGCAATCGGGTACTTTGGCCCAGGAGATGAAATTTCATACCAACCTTAAGAACTGGCTGTTGGCTCCCTTTGCCAGAAAAGAGAAAAAGCCTGTTACCTTATTCTTTCTACTGATCGTCTGGCAGGTCGCTAATCTGATGGGGTTTCTCTGGGCAGCCTGCTTTGAAAGGCCTATTGCCCAAAAAGAATATTCAACCAAGCCCTGATGGAAGGGAATAGCACAAAGGAGACAAATATTTTATTGGCCATCATGCTGTTTTTTTTCAGCTTGTGGTTATTTCTTAAAGGGATTTGGGGGCTCGAAGCATATCGAAAAGAGTCTCTTGTAGTACTCTCCTTAACTGCTCCCATTGGGGCCTTGCTGATCATTTCCCCTTATCTGAAACAAAAAGCACCTTTGCTGAAAATACGGGCGCTTAAACCTCATTGGTTATTCCTCCTGTTCTTATTGTCTTTAATTATTATAGAAGTAGTATATATTGTCAATAACCAACAAGTAATAGCGGATGAGTCCAGGCTGCTGGAAGCAATTCAATTATATATTAAAAACGGAAGAACCTATTTCTTTACCCATTATACTGAAATTTTTTGGTTAGGGAGGCAACACCCCCCGCTGCCGGTCCTTTGTATCGCTTATTTAGCCAATCTTTTGGGCGGAAATGTTCTTTTTATAGGGCGGGCTATTGCAAGTATTTTGGGGCTGGCTACCGCTTATTGCACTTTTTTAATTGCAAAGCAACTCTATAACCGGCGAACCGCCTACGTAACAGTGGCTTTATTATTTGGAATTCTACATTTCTTTATATTTAATATGGTAAGCAGTAACGATATTTTCGTTACCTTTTTTTTTACACTGGCCGTGTTATTACTGTTGAAACTGAACACTCAAAACAGCAAATTGGCTCGTCAAAATGTTCTATGGGCTATTGCAGCAGGAATATCAGTAAGCCTGGGCATGCTCAGTAAATATACTATGGCCCTGGTTTATCTGGCCCTACCGGTTCTCCTCTTATGGCCTTTCACCAATCGATTTCCAATTGCGACACCCCTGCCCGGAATTCGAAAAAGCATTAGATCGGGTATGCCACTATTCCTGATAACCATCTTATTTTCAGCCCCCTTAACAGCAGCCTGGTTCTGGTATTTGTTCCAGTCAGGCATCATTCAAGAGCAAATCAATACCGTGTCGTATTACGTCGGAACAGAGCTCGAAATTAGTTCTGATGCAATACAAGTCACTAAAAACAATTACTTAAACTCCTGGAGAATTAATTTTATAATCCATGCGATCCTCCGCGATATACCAAGAGCTATAGGGGTTTACAATCTGCCTTTAATTGGTTTAGGGATTTGGTGTTGGATAAGCCCGAAAAAAAACGGAACCAGTATCTGGAGCAATCGTTTTATCGCCTATTGGTTAGCGATCATTTTCATCCCCATTTTAATCACTTTACCCGTTGACCGATATTTCATGCCCGCTTACCCGGCCTTGGCCATCCTGATGGCGAATGGTTTAAATACGTTTTATGAACAACCACTCCGAATTATTCTACTGGTGATCCTCTTCAGCATTAGTTCCCCAATAATATATTTCTTCTCATGAAGGGGGTTGATTTGCGCCTGGATAGAATGCCACTAAGAGCATGTTTGGAGCTTGCTCCTATTGCAAATCAAGGACTTATGAACCTGGCGTTGCTTTTTGTTGCTTATTTGGCCCGCCAAACGCGCAACAAAAAGCTTAGCCAGAACCACAACTCCTTGATTTTCATGACGAACCCGCTCCAAACATGCTCTAACACTTGCGAAGAGACTGATGGAATAAGCCTGCCCGTCCTCGCTGCACTCAGCCGGGTAAAAAACCTGAAACCTGAAACTTTGAACAGGCCCCTTCCCCGCCAACCATATAACCATTTAGCCATTCAACCAAGCTACCCTCTGCTCCCCTACTCCTCCTTCACCACATCCCCTTTCTCAAAGCCCGACCCACTGACAATTGAACAGGCCGCCGCCTTGCCATCCCCCACGCTATTGTCGGTTACGCGGATGGCGCCGATCTCCTGGTCGATGCTGCCCAATTCCAGGCCCGTATCGGGATCGACCAGGGCCTGGCCTTTGCGGTAGACCTTGAAGACCTCTCCTACCTCCACCCCATCCAACGAGCCGCTGTTGATGTAGACATTGCCGCCCTGCGAAGTGACCACCTTGGCCTGCCAGGGTACCCGGTCGGAGTGGTTGTTGATGAGCTGCACGACATTTTCTACCGCTTCCCGCGTTACTTTTCCCACCAGCGACTGGTCAAAATCCTTCTGATTTTTAAAAGAAACTTGTTTAACATCCAGAGAACCGGAAAGGGCGTTTTTCGTCTCGCGCACATTTTCCGCCAATAGGATCTCTCCAGTGGAAGTATTGACGAGACGCAGGTCGATGCCCGCCACGGCTGACTGCTTGCCGACGCCCACGCGCGTGCCCCGGACTCGCACCCCAGTCTCATCCCTTTTGTAGCCGAACTCCGATACCGCACCCATCACGGCGATCTCAACACCCAGCAACTGGCCCACTTTGGCCGCGCTTTCCGGCGTAACAATACCACTGGCGCCCAGGTCCTGTTCATGCAGCAGCGCATTCAGTTGCTCCCGCTCAATGACGCGGTACAGGCCGGATTGCACCAGCTCCGTCACGATCATATCGCTGACGCCTTCCCCGACAGACTTGGAGCCGTACCAGCCGAAGTTGCTATCAGACTTGTCGTCGAAGAGGAAGACGGCCACGCGTTTTTTGTGGGCGGCTTTTTGGGCAAGGATGTTAGTAGGGATACCTGCCAGGAAAAAATTAAAAAGAAGAAAAAGAATACAAAATCTCATGGTTATCGTTTTTTTGGGATGAATAGTCCAGTAGGCCGTAGGAGAGTGTTCAAGAGTTCGCGTGCCCCGGAATTCCAGTAGAATCAAGGCTTCCCTGATCCTGGCGCTGGATTGACACAGTTATTTGAACAGTCTCACCGCAGGCATTCCGTTTTGAATTTATCTGATAGAGGCTGTCTCAAAAGATAAAATGAAAACTTCGCAGCCCAACAATCTTCTGTTTTTCGCTGCCCGGCCGGTTTTCCCCTTCGGGGAGCTAGAGGGGCTGGGGCGGGCGGCGAAACATGATTTGGCACTATTTTTCAGTTCCTTACTTTTGAGACAGCCTCAACCGCAATCAAAATGTTCCGATAGAACGGATTATAATCATATTCACAATCGCCACCGAAAATAGCCAAAAATCATAAGTTCTTCAAGCATAATATTGAAAATAGCCTCAACCATATAGCCTTATTCAAATCCAGGGCTAAATCCTCCGGTAGCCCGATCCAGGTTTATCCCCTTATTATTTCACTTCCTGGCCGCCAACCGGCGGAGCTGCCAATTTGCCTGAAAGGCAAAAGGAGTATACCCCAGGGCAAAGCCCTGGGCACCCCCCAGCTCCCCCCAAGGGGCAACACAAAAAAACAAGGGGCCCCTATCCTGGAGTGGTGGTCACTTCCAGGAACCCCTGATAAGACCCATCCGGCCACAACCAGCTGCCGATCAGCATCCCACCCAGGCTGGCCAGGGCTCCGTAGATGAGGCTGGGCAACTCGGTGTCAATGCCCCATTCACAAAGGATCCAAACCGCCATGCCGGCGAGGATAGAGGCCAGGGCGCCCACCTTCGAAGCCCGTTTCCAGTATAAGCCCGCAGCAAGGGGGATAAACAGGGAGACCAGGCTGAGGGCCGACGACTCTCCCACCAGTTCATAGATATCCTGCCGGGAAATCGCCATCAGCGCAGAGGCCAGGGCGACGCCTACTACCGACAAGCGCATGGTGTAGAGTAGCTGTGTATCCGTCAGGTTTTTGAAAAAGGGCTTGATCAGGTTTTCACCGATGACGGTGGCCGGCGCCAGTACCGCGCCGGAGGTGGTGCTGAGAATGGCGGAAAGCAACGCGCCAAAAAACATGATCTGGAGGAAAACGGGGGTGTGCTCCAACACCATACGCGGGATGACCATCTGCGTATCACCGTTTTCCAATTCCGGGTAAAGCATGCGGCCGCACAAACCGATGAAGAGCGGAATAAACCCGATAGTCAGGTACATAAAACCGGAGAGGTAAGACGCGGAAACGGCCGTTTTGGCGCTGCGCGCCGCCATCACCCGCTGGAAGACATCCTGCTGCGGGATAGACCCCAGCCCGATGGTGATCCAGGCAGCGAAATAATGCACCAGGCCCTGGAAAGTCGGTTCCGGCAGAAAATTAAAAAAGCCCTCCGGCGTTGAATCCATGACTGCCCGGAAGCCGCCTGCTTTGGTTCCCAGGTTGAACGCCAGCAGCAGCAGTCCCGCCACGATCATGATAGTCTGCACAAAATCGGTAATGGATACCGCCCACATGCCGCCGATGTAGGTGTAAATGACTACAATTATTGTGCAAACCATTATGCCTTCCTGTAGCGACAGTCCGGCAAGCGTACTCAAAATAACCGCCATGGCCACCAACTGCGCCGCAATCCACCCAAAATAGGAAGGCACCATAAAAATAGCGGAAATCAACTCTGCCGACCGGCTGTATCTCAGGCGGAAAAAGTCATTGAAGGTCAGGATGTTCAAGCGGTACAGGGGGCGGGCGAAGAAAGCGCCCACCAGTATCAGGCAAAGCGCTGCACCAAAGGGGTCCTCTACCACACCAATGAGCCCATTGTCCACAAACTCCGAGGAAGCCCCCATAATGGTTTCCGAGCCAAACCAGGTGGCAAACAGCGCACAGGCAGCAATAAACATCGGCAGGTTGCGCCCGGCAATGACGAAATCCTGCGTACTATGCACCCGCCGCGACGCCCACCATCCGATGAGCAAAGTGACAAGCAGGTAGGCAATGACAAAGGCTATTAGCATAGGCGCCCGCGCTGCGATTTAGGGTGGTGTTCAAATCAGCGTAAAAATAAACCGTACCGGCGCAGTAAAAAAGGAAATTTGCTTTAATAGCTACTACTGCCCCAAAGTGATGACGACATTCCCCTTTTTATGGCCTTTTTCGACATACCGGTGCGCCTCTGGAATCTGTTCCAGGGGGTAGCTTCTGTCTATGACCGCTTTCATCTGCCCGGCCTCAATAAGCTCTTTTAGAAAAATCACATCTTCGGCCGTTTCGCTCATCACTCCGGATATTACTTTCTTGCTGCTGGTGATGGACGTCCATGCCCCTCGGATCATCTCAGATGGCCCGGCGGCAGCTAAAAGCAAGGATCCGTTTTCCTTTAACGACCTTATGCAATCTGAGAACGAGCTCTTACCTACCGTGTCAAAGATCACATCGTAAGTTTCCCCGCTTTCGGTAAAATGCTCTTTGGTGTAATCAATCACCTTGTCTGCTCCAAGGGATTTTACCATTTCTACATTCGCGGTGCTGCATACTCCGGTAACTTCCGCCCCAAAATATTTGGCCAGCTGTACGGCGGCAGTACCCAGCGCTCCGGAAGCGCCATAAATAAGCACTTTTTGGCCGGGCTGGATGTTCCCTTTTCTCAAAAAATACAAGGCGGTATTCCCCCCAAAGGGAGCAGCGGCGGCTTCTTCGTAGGTTATATTGCTCGGTTTCAAAGCCAATATCCCATCTTCCGGCAGGCATACGTACTCGGCATAGGCGCCAAAAAGCATACCGGTTGTGCCAAAAACGGAATCCCCAACTTTAAATCGTTTTACTGCTTTCCCTACCGCTTCAATTTCCCCGGCCAGGGCAAAACCCAGTATCGTTTTTTTGGGCTTCGTAAGGCCAAAGAATAACCTGACCGCAAACGGGTCCGCTTTCCGCAGGTGCCAGTCGCCCGATGATACTGCTGTGGCATGAATTTTTATCCGTACTTCATTGTCCTTTGGAACAGGCTTTTCTACCTCTTTGAGCCGGAGGACTTCTGGCGGCCCATACTCCGTGTATACCATGGCTTTCATTAGTGTTCCTTCTGATTTACTTTGATTGGTCATGTTCGAAATTATTTATGATAAAAAATATTTAGAGAAGCAGTTTAAACATCTGACGCCGCTGCCGGGCCGGGTTCTATACAAATGACCGAGAGTAAAGGCATACCTAAATCGCGTATCTTCTTCAGCAAGCCATGCAGGGCTGCCTGATCGGCCACCGGGCCGGTTAATAGCGTGTCGCCGTTCTCTTCCAGGGTGATGTCCAGGGCCCCCAGCCATTCTTTCCATTGCGGGCCCAGATGGCCCCTGAGCCGGATTTGATAGCACCAGGACTGATTGGAATCTATTTTTGGATTGAGTTGATTGAACATAAGGCTGTACGTTTTTATACAGGCAAATTTATCGGCAATACGGTATTGCTGTAAACCTACTAAAGTACTGTTTTGGCCCCTACCCCTGAGAATACTTCCTCCTCCCTCTTGCACCCGTACTCCGAGAACCCCTACCTTTGCCCTGTTTTCCCAATACCTCATCCATGACAGCCGAAACAATTACCCAATTTCTTCAGGATTACCCCCCCTTCCTATACCTGCCCAGGGTCGACCTGGCCGAACTGGCCGCACAGGCCACCCTGGAAACTATAGTGGAAGGGGACTTTCTTTTTGAAGAGGAAGAGGAGGCCCGGCCCTTTGTCTATGTACTCAGAAAAGGCCGGTTCGAGATCCTGAAAAAGTTTGAAGACAGCACCCAGGTAATCGATGTCCTCAAAAAAGGAGACCTGCTGGGCATACGGGCCATTCTCACCCACAAACCCTACCTGGGGGCAGCCCGCGCGACCCGCAGCAGTATCCTCATAAAAATTCCGGAGGATATTTTTCTCGATTATATGGAGCGCTTTCCCCGGGTGGCCTTGTTCTTTGCCAGGGGCTTTGCTGCCGGCTTACCTGTGATCCATGTGCAGGAAAAGGTGGGAAAATCCAAAGAAACCCATTTTCTGAGCCGCGACCCGGTACTATTCATGCGCACCGAAGATGTGCTCATCCCCAACCCGGTGGAGGACTTGCTGAAGGGGCAGGCGGAAACGACCCTTTGGGAGGTGGCCCGACAAATGAAAGAGCGCTCGTTTGGTTCCTTTATCATTGTAAATGAAAAGGGCCACCCTATCGGTATCGCCACCGAATCGGATTTTATCCGGCGCGGTTCGGAACGCAATGTGAATTGGGAGTCTCCCATCAGCGAGATCATGAGCAGCCCGGTGGTGGCCATTCGCAAAGGGGCGACCGCCGCTCAGCTGATCATCGCCATGAGCAAACATAAGATCGACCACCTGGTGGTGACCGAAGACGGTACGGCCCAGTCCCCCATCCTGGGCATCATTTCCCAGCGCGACATTTTGCTCATGCATGGCAACAACCCGGCCGTGCTCGTCCGCAAGCTTCGGGAAGCCCGGGATATCCAAACATTGGCTCACATCCGCAACCGGGCCGATGAGTTGATCTACAACTATCTCCGCCAGGAAGTATCCATCCCCTTCATCGCCGCCGTGACAACCGAGATCAATGACACCTTGCTGCAAAAGGCTTTTGACTTCAGCTTTGCACGGCTGCAAAAGGAGGGGTTGAAAAAACCGGCCCTCTCTTTCTGCTGGCTTTCCCTTGGAAGCGAAGGCAGAGGAGAGCAGCTTCGCCGTACCGACCAGGATAATGCCATCGTTTACGAAGACCCGCTGGAAGGCCAGGAAGAACTGGCCGCCAACTATTTCCTCCGCCTGGGCGGCAGTGTAGTGGACATCCTGCTTCAGTGCGGCTTTGCGCCCTGCCCGGGCGACATCATGGCCAGCAACCCCAAATGGGTGAAACCCCTCAGCGGCTGGAAAAAACAATTTACCGACTGGATCAGCTATCCCAATTCGGAAGGCCTCACGGGCGCCTCCATCTTCTTCGATTTCCGCCCCGGCTACGGAGACAGCCGGCTGACGGACGCCCTTACGGATCACTTAGCGGAAACCATCAGCGAGCGCAGCAGCTTTCTGAATTTTTTCGCCGAAAGTGCTTTGCGGCACCCCGCATCCATGGGATTCTTCGGGAAGTTTATCCTGGAAGACCAGGACGGCAAAAAGGGAGCTCTGGACCTCAAAGCCCGCGCCATGCGCCCGCTGAGCCACGCCGCGCGAGTGCTGGCCTACGCCTATGGTATTCGCGGCGCAACCAACACCATCCAGCGGTATGAACAGTTGGAGGCCATCCTGCCGGATAAAAAAATGTTCCGCGAGGCTTCCCTGGCTTATGAGATCCTGCTGCGCTACCGGGCCATCAACGGTTTCCAAAACGACGATTCAGGGCGCTATATCTTCCCCAAACAACTAACCCGGATCGAACGAAAAACCCTGGAAACCTGCTTCGCTGCGGTGGAACGGGTGCAGCAGTATCTGCGGAATGTGTTTCGGGTGAGCTGACCTAAATATCTTGTTGAGCGCCTATAACAGGCCCAAATCCCGGGCGCGGGCTACCGCTTCGGTGCGCCTCTGGACCTCCAGTTTGCCAAATATATTTCGGTTGTGCCCTTTGACAGTGCTCAAGGCCAGGAAAAGCCGCGCACTGATCTCACTATTCGAAAGCCCCTGGGCAATGAGTTGCAGTATTTCTAACTCGCGTTCGCTCAATGGCTCAATAAGGGGTTGTACAGCGGGAGCAGGAGGCCGAAAAGGCTTTTCTTCCCGCTTCTGCTCGGCAGGTTTATCTCTAGCCAGTAATCGGCCTACATAATCCGGCATAAACCTATGAGCAGCCGCTTCGGACAACAGCCGAACCATCGGTTTGTCTTCGTCGGTGAAGATCTGAACGTAGCCCTCCGGTTCCGCCAGGGCCAGGGCGCGCTCCAGTGGCGCGAGCGCCAGAGGGATGTTGCCCTGCGCCTCGTAAGCGAGCGCTTGTAACAATAAAATCTCCATCACGCTCCCCATTCGTCCTCCTTCTTCCGCCGCTTTCAGTAGACGCTCCAGTAATCCTGTAGCATCCTGAATGGAGCAGCCGGGGCGGCGGCTCTTATATCCGGCGATGAGCACCCTGGCCAAAGTGATATGCTCGAACTCGCGAAGGAAGCTGAGCCCGTCGTCAACAGACAGGCCGCACTCTCGCACCCAGGCCAGCGCTTCCGCCAACCGGCCTTGCTTAATCCATACCCGCACCTGCTGTGCCGGTATGGGGCGTACCTCCGGCACAGGACTCCTGAAATATTGCCGTTCCGCCTCCTCGAGCAGGCTAAGCGCATCGTCCAGCTTTCCCCGGGCTTCCTTCAACCGAGCCCGGGCCACGCAAAAGCGACACGGCCAATCCGGTAAGGCAGCCTGCTCACCCAGTTCCTCGCTTTTCGACAGGTACTCGGCAGCGGCTTCCAGATCGCCCCGCTCGCGGTATAGATCGCCCAGGCCCAGATACAGGTCGGCTGTTCCCCGCGGCGTCGTTTGGCCTTGTTCCGATACGAGTTGTAAAGACCGCTCATAAGTTCGAATAGCTTCGCGTAGACGGCCTTGTGTCATCCTGATATCCGCCAGTCCATACGTACCACTGATCGCGAAAGCGATACTCCCGGCCATCTGAAAGTTGGCCATGGCGTCGGCAAGGGCCCGATGGGCGGCCTCCAGGTCACCGTTCGCCCAGTAGGTCAACCCCAGAAGCGCCGCCGCCGGGCCGCGCCGGATATGGTCGCCTTCCGGTAAGCGCGTGAGCGCCTCCCGGCCATACTTTACGGTGGCAGTCAAATCGCCCTGAGACTGAGCGATATAGGCACGGGCAGTGGCTATCGAGGCCGGTAGAAAACGAAACTGTTCTTCGTCCGAAACGGCCATTTCACCCGATGGGGCTTCCGGGCGGTTCTGGTTATCAGCCGGGCGGTCCAGCCATCGCTCGGCATCCCACAGCCGGGCCTCGCCGGCCTCCAGCTCACCATCATTCAGAACGGCCCAGGCATACGCCACACTGAGCACCGGACGATGACGGACCAGCTCGTCGGGTATCGCTTTCACCCAGCTCAGCCAGGTGGCGGACTGAAAATTCGCGTCCATAGACGGCCAGGCCAGTTCGATCAGGCCCGCTGCCCGGTCGAAATTCTTGGCGGCCAAAGCGTGGTAAATAGCATCGGCTGGCGCCCCATTATGTTCATACCATTCACTAGCCCGCAGATGCAGGCCCGGTAGCTGATCGGCTTGCTGCTCTTTCGAGTGCGCCTGGAGGACCTCCGCGAAGAGATGGTGGTAGCGATACCACTGCCGTTGGCCATCCAGTGGAAGGACGAACAGGTTGCCACGCTCCAGGGCATCCAGCATCCGGCTGCTATCTTCCTGGCCGGTGACGGCATCGCACAGCGGGCCACATAAGCGGCCCAGGATGGCAGTTTGCAGTAAAAAGCTTCGTACTTGTTCGGGTTGACGCTGCAGCACCTCCTCGACCAGGTAATCGAGTACAAAACGATGACTTCCGGTGAATGCCTGGATAAAACTGTTGGTATCTGCCCGCCCTTGAATGGAAAGGGCCGCCATTTGCAGGCCGGCAATCCAGCCTTCGGTTCGGGCTTCCAACGCCGCAACGTCTTCTTCCGAAAGGTTTAGGCCCATCACCTGGTTAAGAAATCCGGCGGCTTCGGCGGGGGTAAAACGCAAGTCGGCGGCGCGAAGTTCGGTCAATTGGCCGCGAACCCGTAAACGCGACAGGGGTAGCTGCGGGTCTTCACGGGTCGTAATGATCAGATGCATCTGTGGCGGCAGGTGATCGAGCAGAAAAGTGAGGGCGTCATCAACCGGTTTGGAATCAACGAGGTGGTAGTCATCCAGGACGAGGATAAAGTCGTTTGGTATAGTAGTGATTTCGTTGAGCAGGGCAGTCAGGGCCGATTCGGCCGACGGTGGTTGCGGGGATTGGAGCATCCCCAACACCGCTTCTCCAATATCCTCCGCAACGGCCTGCAAAGCAGCAACGAGGTAGGCCAGAAAGCGGTTGAGCTCGCTATCTCTTTCATCCAGCGACAACCAGGCAATGGGCCGCTCGCAAACGGCGGCCCACTCGCTGGCCAGCGTGGTTTTACCAAAGCCTGCGGCGGCGGAAATGAGCGTCAATTTGCCGTGCGGCAGTCCCTCGTTGAGCCGATCGGTCAGGCGGGGGCGGCGGACCGCTTTGGGCCGGGGTGGAGGAAGGAAAAGTTTGGTGGCCAGAAATGGAGCGCCACCTTCCTGTAACTTGGATCGGCCTTGTTCCTGTTTTTCCGGCGCAGGGGCAGTATCCGTTTTTCCTTTAATATCCTCCGGCTTGGGAACAACCAGCCCTTCATTGGAAATGGCATAAACTTCAATGGGCTTTTCCACATTCTTCAGCTTGAATGCCTTCAACCGCCTTGTCTGTATGCCCTCCTGGTTTTTGATCTCGTCATAAACCTTCTCCGAGATGAAAACACTGCCCGCAACGGCCAGGGATTCTATCCGGGAGGCCACATTTACACTATCTCCAATGATATCCTCTTCGCTGAAAATAATGTCGCCGGTATGGATGCCTATTCTCACCGGTATGGCGGGGTCTGCCTGAAAGCCCCGCTGCATCTCGATCCCACATTTTACTGCATCGATAGCGCTATCGAAAATGCTTAAGGTTCCGTCGCCATAGTATTGTAAAATCCTACCCTTATGCTTTTCCGTACTGGCATTGAATATGCGCCGATGTTTATCCCTGGCTTGTACGGCTTCTTGTTCATTTTGCTGCATGAGCGCCGTATACCCCTGTATATCGGTGAACATGATGGCGGCTAATTGACGGGAACGTGACATAAGGGCAAGGTATGAAATTCCGGGGAATTTGCCGGCGGAAATGGGGGCAGGAGCCCATCATCGCAGGGGGAGAAGGAATAGTGTGGGCCTTGGTTATATTCAACGGCAAAACTGTAAAATCATCACAAATATTGAGTAATTGACATAATTTAGCTAAATTTAGTCTATTCAGTGACAGAATTTAGCTAAATTATGAAACAATGAAACAAATACTTAAAAGAGCAATTGAAGCCCAGGTTCTCAAAAGTTTGGTTCCTAACAAAGTTGTTGTTTTGTTAGGGCCCCGGCGGGTAGGAAAAACCGTTTTGATCAAACAGATCATTGAACAGTTCGACGAACCCTACTTATTATTGAACGGAGAAGACGGGGATACCCGTAAAATATTAGAGCACAGGAGTAAGCAGAGTTACGTCAACCTTTTAGGCGCCAAGAGAACGCTGATAATTGACGAAGCGCAGAAAATACCAGAAGTAGGTAGTATCCTGAAATTGATGGTTGACGAAATAGAAGGGATCAGGATATTGGTTACCGGTTCCTCTGCCTTTGATATCAATAAATATACAGGAGAACCATTAACCGGCAGAAAGAAGGATTTTAATCTATTTGCTTTGTCCGAAGCGGAATTAGATCAGGTGGAAAATGAGATACAAAAAATAGCTAATCTTAAGCATAGATTGGTATACGGTAATTATCCGGAATTATTACAGTTAGCGGATGCATCGGAGAAGCGGGAATACCTCCAGGATCTGGTCAACGCCTATCTGTTAAAGGATATATTAGAATTTGAAAATATAAGGAACTCGGATAAAATTTTAAACTTACTCAGATTGATCGCTTTTCAGGTAGGCGGTGAAATTTCTTACAATGAAATAGGGGCGCAATTGTCGATGAGTAAAAATACAGTTGAAAAATATTTAGACTTATTGTCAAAAGTATATGTGCTTCATTCCGTTAATGCCTTTAGCAGAAAGCTCCGAAAAGAAATAGCAAAAGGCAAGAAATGGTACTTTTATGATAACGGATTGAGAAACATATTGATTGGCAATATGAACCCCATAGAATTAAGAGATGATATTGGGAAGCTGTGGGAGAATTACATCATCAGTGAGCGGATCAAATTTCAGAAGTATAACCGCATGCTAGTCTATAATTATTTTTGGCGGACCTATGACCAGCAAGAAATAGATTGGATTGAAGATAGAGGCGGTAGGCTGCATGCCTATGAATTCAAATGGAATCCGAACAAAAAAGCCAAAGAGCCCATTGCATGGAAAAAGGGGTATGAAAACACCACATTTGAAGTGGTAAATAGTGAAAATTATTTAGACTGGATAAGATAATCAGAATGAGCCCAAAATACACCCTTCCACCTCACCCTCGGCCAACGCTCCGACGACGCCAGGGCCGACCGCCGGGAAACACCGCCGGCAGCATTGGACTTTGTGAAGCTCAGCACCATCCTGGCCGTGCTTGGGCATAAGATAGGGTGGTTACAAAGCCTCGCATTCCTAAACCATTCATCCATCCAACCATTTTTAACCGGCTCATTAGAGACGGCCACCCATCCAGCCATTCATCCATAGATGGTACGGTGACAAAGCCCGGTATACCTAACCATTCAACCATCCAGCCATGAACCGGCGAACCCCTAGCGCCATTCTTATTCCCCCAGCCGCCCCGCAGCCCATTCCAGGCCGGCGAGATTCTTGAAGAACTTCCCGCGCAGCGCCGCCAGCTTGAGTTCAGCGTCGATGAGCTTTTGTTCCCGGGTGTTGATCAGGAAGATCGAGCTCTCGCCGTAATCGAACTTCTGGACCTCCGCCCGCAGCAGCGCCTGGTAGTTTTGCACATTATCAGCGGAAATAGCGATCTGCTGCCGCAGGTTGTCCAGCTCGTTGTAATAAGCCTCGATCTTGTTACCTACCTCCAATTGCTTCTGCTGCAGGCCGTATTCGGTGTCCAGCACCTTCAGTTTGGTGAGTTGAAGTTTGCCTCGTTCCTTGCGCAACAGGATGGGGAAGTCGAAGCTCAGGCCCCACTTGTAATTTTGAGAGAACAGATTGCCAAGGCCGGAGTCATTGGCGCCATAGAGGAAGTTCGTACCATCTCCCAGGAAGTTGTATTCAACATCGAGGCGGGGTTTGAACTGCTCGACGGCCAGCTTGCGGTCCACTTCCAGCTGGCTGAGCTTCACCTGATACTTGCGGATATCGGGATGCGTCAGGCTGGCGGCCTGCCGGAGGGCCTGAGGCCCGAGGGCTGGAAGTTGCACCGGCAATTCCGCCAGCAACTCGGGCCGAAGCCGGCCGGTCACTTCCAGCGGGTTCCCTGCTTCATCCCAGAGGAAATTGGACAGGCGAAGGCCAGCGTTGCGGTAGGCGATCCGCCCATCGATCAGATCGGCGCGCCGGGTTTGCAACAGGATAAGGGTTTCCAGGGTGTCGATGGCCGGTTTATCTCCCAGGATGAAGTTTTCCACGATACCGTCGAAACGGACCTGGGTCAACGCCAGGGCTTGTTCCTGCACCTGCAGTTGATTGTAAGCCACGGCCCATTCCCAGTAAGCGGCGGCCGCATCCAGCAGAAGGTCGTTGAGCAGGGCCCGCCTTTCGGCCTCATTGGCCTGGGCCATGAGTTTGGCCTGCTGCAGGGCCGCCCGCCGGTCGTCGATCACCAGCCCCCGGCCCAGGGGAGCCGTGATACCCAAAATGGCCTGCCCCGCATCCGGCAGGTTGCGCTCGGGATTAAGGTAGAGGCCGTCGGAAATGGCGTATGCCGCCTTGGCTTCCACTCCATACCAGGTGGGAATCTTGAGCCCGCCCTCGCCAATGGCGAAATACTCTTTCTTGTCAAAGGATTTCTGGCTCCAGTCGGCGTACAACTTAGGGTCGAATCCACCCCGCGCCAGCCGCTCCAGCGCTTCCGCCTGCGTATCCAGCAGGCGCGCCTGCCGCGCCACCGGGTGATTGTCCAGCACCCAACTGAAAAATGCTTTCTGAGTGAAGATGCGTACGCTGTCTCCCTCCTGCGCAAATCCCCAAAGGGGCCAGGATAGGAATATCCATACCGCTAATATGCTTCGGGTCATTCTTTTTTTTTTTAGGTTTTGACCTAGCGCCTCGGAATAAATGCAAATTTTTTCGCGTAAATCCGCGTCGTTCGCGTCGTCTGTGTTCTATTCCCAGGCCAACATAGAACAAAATCTGACGTCCTTTCCCAATATTCAACTTTTGAGACAGCCTCCTTTTCTCATAAATACTTTCCAGGCTCTTCCAAGGCCTGCCCCGAGTATCCGGAAGAGGGCGGGGGGGAGCCCCCTCACTTCACCGACTTCGCAGGCGCTTTCATTTTGGGCGTTTCTTCCTGGTCATTCTGGTAATAATCCGGTGGGAAGCCATTGAGGCGGCGCCATATCTCATACCAGAGGGGCACGTTTTTGAGCAGGGCGATACCCTGCGCCCCCGAGCCTACCCGCAGCGCTACCGGCCAGGTTTTAGTATCTTCCTTCGGCCCCACCAGAATGCGGTATTCGCCATTTTTGCTGATCTCATTGTCCATAGCGACCACCTTGCCCTGATAAGTTCCGAAGGACTGTCCCGGCCAACCGGAAAAGATAAAGGCCGGCCAACCGTCAAAAATAAAGCGCACCTCCTGGCCATATTCAATGAGCGGCAGATCCATCGGCCGGATATAGAGTTCCACGGCCAGCTCGTAATCGGCCGGCATAATGGTAACCACTTCTTCGCCTTCCTTGACCGTCTCCCCGATGCCGGGCTTGATAGCCTGGGTGATGTAGCAATCCTGAGGCGCCAGGATGTAATAAAACTGGCTGCGCTCCAGATAGTTCGAGGCTTCGATGCGCAGTTTGTTGACGCTGCCCTCAGCATCGAACTTATCGGAGAGCGTGCTGAATTTGTCCGATTGGGCCTTAGCGATCTTCTGGTTGTACTCGTAAGGCAGCGAGATGAGTTCCAGGCGGGTATTTTCCAGTTCATTGCGGGTACCCTGTACCTTATTCTGGGCGGAAATGTACTTGGCCTTGGTTTCCTGTAATTTGGATTGTTTATCCTCCATCTCGGTGCGGGATTTGTTACCCAGCTCGAACAACTCCCGGGTGCGCTGGTATTGGCGGATGGCAATGGAGTCCTGTACGTAGGCCTGTATGAGGTCGGCGCTGTCGGAAGCCAGCTTGAACTCCATTTGACGCACCTTATTGGTCAATTGCTGTTGCTTGTAGTCCAACTCGGATTTCATGGCCTGTATCTGTTTTTCCAGCGCGTCCACCTTGCTTTCATAAGATAAGATGGCCCCCTCCTTAGCTTCTACCTGCTGCGCAGAACGCGGCACCAGGTCGGGGTCGAAGTAGTCCGCTTTGATTTCAGATAGGTAAACGATGGTATCCCCCTTACGGACCAACTGTCCTTCCCGGACGTACCATTTTTCGATGCGCCCCGCGATGGTGGACTGGATCGTCTGTGGCCGCTGCCCGGGCTGAAGCGTTGTTACTTTGCCTTTCGACTGGACGTTCTGGGTCCATGGCAAAAACAGGATGATGAAGATGGCGCCCAGCGTAAAGAGCAGCCAACGGGTGAACATCCGGTTGGCGTTGGACAAAGCCGTCTGCTGGAAGGATTGAAAGCGTTCCAGTTCTAATTTCTGGTTGACACTATTTGGCGATATGTTCAACATAATATTCGGGCTGTTATTGGATGGGGGCCTGCTATAGGCCCATTTTAGGAGAGGCCGCCCCCCCGTAAAAACTAAAAACCTTGTTAAAATGCGGGCTGTGCTGAATATCCTCGAAGGAACCTTCTTCCACGATCTTTCCATTCTGCATAATGACTACCCGGTCGCAACGAGCCGCAAGGATGGGGTCGTCGGTCACAGCCAGCATCGTCCAGGGCTGGTCTTTAGTGGTCAGGTAGCAGGCAATCAGGTCGCGGTCTTCCTGTTCTACGCCGTAGAAAAAGCCTTCCACGGCCAGCATGCGGGGTTTGGAAATGATACAGCGGGCCAGGATAATCCGGGTGCGGATATTCTGCGGTATATTGCGGCCTTCCGGCAGCAACATTGTTTCGTACCCCTCTGGCAACTGCTCCACAAACTGACTCAACCCGATCTGCTGCGCCACCCGAACCACTTCATCGACGCCCACATCCGGACAGGCGAAGGTAATGTTTTCCAGGATTGTGCCCCGGAAGATGTCCTCCTGAGCTGAGTAGTCGCCAATCTGTTGCCGCAGGCTATTGACGTCCAGGTTGCGCATTGGGAACCCATTGTAGGAAATGCTGCCCCGGTATTCGCTATACAAGCCTGCCAGGATCTGCAAAAAAGTGGATTTGCCCGATCCATTATACCCGGCAATGCACAACTTCTCACCGGCCTGTACCTCCAGGCATAAATTATCCAGCGTTTCCCGCTCCGCATCCTCATACCGGAAAGTCAGGTTTTCCACCTTAACCGACATCCCCTGCCCGGTATCGATCTGATCAAATGACAAGCCTTTTTCCGCTTCAATGGGCAGGTCAGTCACACTGCCCAGCTTTTCCAGGGCAGTCAGTACATCATAGATCGTTTCCATAGACAGGATGAGCTTTTCCACCGAATTCATCACCAGGATCACGACGATTTCCGCTGCTACAAATTGTCCAATATTGATCTGATTGTCAATAACCAGGTAACTGCCCAGAAACAAGAGGCCAGCAGTGATGAAGGTCTTGAAAGCAACAATATTCCCGTACTGGAAGAGCAGTATCCTGAAGTGCTTCTTCCGGCTATCCAGGTAGCTGTACACCAGCCCATCTGTTTTGTTGAGAGAGAACGAGCTGCCGCCCGACAGTTTGAAGGTGCTCATCGCCCGGGCGATCTCTTCCAGCCAGTAAGCGACTTCATATTTGTATTTGGACTCCTTGAGGCTGGTTTCCAACCCGCCTGGCCCGGTAAACCGAAAGATCGCCAGAAGGATGAAGATCAGGATCAGGCCGAAAAACACGAAAAATGGATGGTAGAAAGAGATCAGGATCAGGCCGAAAGCAATCTGTAATACGGCAGTGGAAAAATCCATCAGAATCTTAGGCAAGCCCTTTTGCAGGGTAAGGGTATCAAAAAAACGGTTGACCAGCTCCGGCGGATAGTACCGCGTGAGCTTATCCATTTTCAGCCGGGGTATCCGATAGGCAAAATCAAAAGCCGAACGGGTAAAAATGCGCCTTTGGATGGTCTCTGTCACTGTTAACTGCATCACCTTCAGTATACCGGAGAGCGCCGTGGCGACCGTCACGACAACAATCAGGAGGATCAGAGAAGCAGACATGGCGCCGCCGGCAATGAGGCCGATAACCGCCTGCACCCCAAGTGGCAGGCTCAACGCGATGAGGCCCGAGAATATGGCGTAAACATAGATGTAATAGATATCTTTCCTATCGAGCTCCAGCAGCTTGAAAAAGCGTTGCAGGGGCCGTAGCTGACCATTATTTTCCATTTTGTTACATATTGAGCCTTATGGTAAAAATACAATTCTACAAAGAAGAAGCAGCACTATTCTTTTTTGTATTCCTGGAAAGGTTAGGTAATTTACGAAGGCCTGTAGCCTTTCGGAACCATCAAGGGCGCCATTTTAAAATGCGGCCCAAAGAAGTGTCCCGGGATTTATCTGTTTGCATTAGTGCCAAACTTGGCCACTCTGGCTATTGAATCGGTGTCCGGCGGCCTGTTCCGATTGCTCCTCAGAAGGAAAAACCAATCGCCAGGCAAAGTATAACAATAGTAATTCTACCTGCTTCAGCAGATCTCCTTCTTCTTTGACCTCGGTCAGGCGAGGGAGATGCTCGGCAAAATAAATGTGGTTATTGGCCATCTCCAACAAGCTGCTGGCCAGCGCCCGGGGGTATGGAAAGGATGGATTGTTCTCCAAAATAATATTGGCAATGCGATTACATAGCTCTTTGTACGACCAAAAGAATCCATCCTTGTTCTGAGCATCCACCTCCTTGTTGTGGTACGCTTTGGCCCCCTCCGCCACTACAATGCGGTGCAGCACATCTTCATCGATAAACTCGATCCGGGCATTGCGCTTGGCCGTATCGACAATGCAACAAATCGCTACCCTCAGCTTTTCCTTCGGATCATTGATGTGCATCGCCTTCATGTCGATACGGAACCGCATCCACTCCCAATACCAGTTGACCAGATAGACGAGAAGCAATTGTTTGTTCTCAAAATAGCGGTAGACAGACGCTTCGGTAGAACCGATACGCTCCGCCAGTTTGCGAAAATTGAACCGCTCCAGCCCCAACTCATCGATCATTAAAATGCTATGCCGTAGTATGCTCCGGCCCAGCTCCGTGCGCTGGGGATTGCGCTGGTATAATTTTTCGTTGATGCTGAGTTCTATTCCAAGAATAGCCATGGTAACAATTTTAGATAAAATAAAACAGATCAATCGAGAATATCCGGCAGGCTCCTGCCCTGATAAAGGTGTCGCATGGACTCCTGTAGCTTCTTTCGGGCAAAAAAGATCCTGCTTTTGACCGTACCCAGCGGTATATCGAGCTCAGTGGCGATTTCCTCATATTTATAGCCCTGATAGTGCATCAGGAAGGGCACCTTCAGCCAGTCTTCCAGAGCGTCGATCACAACCGTAATCTCGTTGACGGTCACCTCCGTCTCTCCGGAGTTGTGCACCGTCCGGCTGCCGGCATCGAGCAGATAATTGTTGCTCGTGTGGTCGTTCAGCACCTGTCGCCGTTTTCTCTGGCGGTAATTATTAATGAACGTATTGCGCATGATCGTCATCAACCAGGCCCGCAAATTAGTGTGCGGTTGGTACATACTACGGTATTTGAAGGCCTTATAAGCCGTTTCCTGTAGCAGGTCCCTGGCATCTTCTTCATTGCTGGCCAAGTGGCAGGCAAAGGAAAATAACATCTTCTCTAATCGGGAGTACGCCTGAGTGAATTCGATCTGTGACATAGCGCTATTTTTTTGTTTTTTTAGTTATCCTACTAATAATGATAGCAAAACTATCATTATTTTTATTGGGAAACAACTTCTGCTTAATCCAGTTGCAGATTAGATCAACTTTTTTTCAAAAATCCAGGATGTACCTAAAAAATGAAGAAGTGATAATTTTCTTAGAGCATCGTACATTGCTTGCTCTTGCTAAGCAATGTACGATGCTCTTAATCCAAGACCAACATTCTGCGTACCCAGGTTTGGCCTTCCGCTTCCAGACGGTAGACGTAAACGCCTGCACCTGGCAAGGCCTTCCGGCTAAGGAGGAACTGATTCTGCCCCATTGGGTAGTCACCTTCAAAAAGCGCAACCTGTCGGCCATGGCAGTCGAACACTTCCAGGCGAACAGAACTGGCCTGCTGGAGCTGGAAAGGGATTATTGTTTGCCGCGTAAAGGGGTTCGGATAATTCTGGAACAATTGCCCGGCCCGATTATCCAGGCTTAAGGCCAGCCCCCTCCGGCGGCCGTACTCGTCGTAGGCCTCGGCGGAAAGTAAGGCGCCATCAAATTGTATGGCATCCGAGAGCTGCACCGGCTTACGCGCGCGCAGCCGAATAGAGAGCAGTTGTTGTTCTCCCTCCACAGCAGGGTTGGCGTCCCAACTAAACAATAAGCGGCCTTCCTCTTTATTCTGTTGATTAAAATTCCAGTTTTGGAACAACCTGCCTTCCACACCGAGTAGCTCAACTGAAGTGGGATCGGCCTGAAGCGCCCCCTGCATGCCCAGAATCCCGGACAAATCCGCCCGAAGGGTGAGTTCCTGTTCCTCTCCGGGATCCAGCCAGGCGTCTTCGCCCCAAAGCAATAGTGACGCAGCGTTTTCGCGGTTCTCAACCCCCTGAAGGTTGTTGACATCTGCGCTAAGGTCTATGTCGCCAATCTTTATGGCCACAAAATCTTCATTGAGATGGGGGCCGGCCAGATTATTGATGTTAATGACTTCCGGGAAAGGCTCCAGCCAGGGGTTGGCGGGATTGGGAAAAACATAAGCCCGCGGCACAAACCGCCAGCTGGTGTTCTCCGGAAATTCCAGAATGATGCTAAGGATAAGCTGGCGAAGCTGTATCATATCGAGGGTGCTCACCGAACCGGAGTGGTTCACATCTGCAGCAATGAGCTTATAGGGCGAGTCCAGCAATTGCGTACCCAGAATATGCTTTCCAATCAGTACGATATCATAGGTAGAAAGCCCTCTCTGGTCGTCCCCATCCATTGACGGAGTGATTGTATAATCATAACCCATTTGAAGACTGGAGAAATTATAAAGGCCGCCGGCTGGTGTTTGGGTATTAAAAGATTGGTCGCCACTGAGGCGGACATCCACGCCCTCAACAGGCATGTCGTCTTCCCGCTCCACAATTCCCGCAACAATACCCAGGCTGTCTCCGCAATTGGCCAGGTTATTCTGCACCAGGACGAAAGTTTCACAATAATCATAATTGGGCCCGCCGACACTGCCGTCGGGTTGCACCGCGTAGGGGTTGCCGGCGGCATCCCAGGCGTAAATTTCCACAATGAGCACGCCCAGGTCTTCACAGGTCAGGATGAGGGCATCCTGATCCGGGTCTGGCAGCTCTCCCGCCCGGTTGATGGAATAGCGCACCGGCTCCAGGCAATCTGGCGCAGGGCTGGCGACAAAATCGGCTGCAAAAACAGTAGTGGCGCCAAAGTCGATATCGCCATCACCATCTACATCCGTACCGGGTGGCACGGGGTTCAGGACAGCAGCCAGGCCGTTGATACAGGCTGGAGACGGAGACAAGCAGTCCACTACTTCAAAAGGAAGGCTGGCCGCACTGACGTTGCCGCAACCGTCCCGGGCTACGATCTCAAAAGTGTGGGAGCCAATCGGGAAAAAGCCCTTTATCTTCCACTTGGGATAGGTCCCGAAAATATCATCAATGATGTAATCGGCGGTTCCATCGGCATTTTCATCGTAGGTTACCGTGAACTCCAGGTCATCCGGCGTACAGTTATCCGTGACGATGAAAGGATATTCCACTTCCGCCCAACAGTTCTCTCCATCTACGCTGCAAAAGGGTGGCGGGGCCAGGTAGATGATCTGAGGTGGAATAGTATCATATACTTTGAGGTTCTGCCGGTATTCCCAGTAGCCATTGGAAATGGCTGTCCGCCAGTAGCCTTCGGGATTCGCCGGACAGATAGCCCCACGCTCGCCCGCAGCCGGGTTGGCGTTGCCCTCCTGATTATCTCGGTCAATATAGGTTTGGCCCGCTCTTCGCAACACCCAAACGTCCTCATCGCCCGGCAGGCCATCACAGTCTTCGTCTCTGCTGATCAGAACCGAAGCGCTGTTGCCGTCATACTCACACCAGTTGATCACCCGGTAAGTGCGGAATATCTTATAACATTCATCGCCGGAGGCCGAGAGGATGAGATCCTCTACACTGACAGCCAGCAGGTCGCAGCCTAATTCACTGACCCCAATAGTATCTGCACTGGGATATCCACAATTGGCGCCGGCATCTTTGGGGAAGCGGATCTCGTAGTTATGACGGCTCAATATGGTGGCCAACTGCTGGCACGAGCCGTCGGAAACATTGCCAAATGCATCGATAGCCCGGAAACGGCGGACGATCGTCCCGATCCCACATCCATCCAGGTTGACCGCAGGAGGCAGTTCCTCCGCCCAGCCCAGGCAGTTATCCTCCGCGACGGCCGATCCCAGAACTGCCTGTAACTGGATGGTATCCAATGGATCAAAATCGTAGGGCAGTTCGTCACAATAGATATTGATGGCCGGTGGCGGCACACAGTCCGGTTTCAGCTTATCTTCCACCAACAGGGTATCCGTACAGATATCTTCATTGCCCGCTGTATCCACCACTTTTAACTCTACGACAACTTCCCTCCCGGCATCACAACAATCGAAATCTATAAAATCACCCCAGGGGGTAAAATAGGACGCAACACTGTTGCAATCTGGATCTAAGGACACCTTCCGCCGCACCTGAAGGCTGGCTATGCCGCAATTGTCGTTACTGCCTTCATTGATATTGCCGGCAAATAAACGAAGGTTGCCCTGCGCGCCCAGGTTGGCATGAATATTATCATCGCAAATAGCCGTCGGGTTAATTTGATCTTCCACACAGAACCCACACTCTATGGCCGCCGTGTTATTGCATTCGTCCTTCACGATAAATCGAAAACGGTGGCAACCTACCGGAATGTCCGCCACAAACCGGTTCGGCGCATTCGGCAGGATGGTGGCCAGCACCACGGTTTCCCATACCGTATCAATGGGCTGGCCATTGTTATCGAACAAGACGGTGGACTGGTCCGTTACGATCTCCGTGGTGATGAAAACGGGCGAACAATTGTCCGACACAATAGGCAGGGGAACACCGAACGCAGCCGTACAATCGAAAGGCCCGGTTGGATAGATGAGGGAGTCCGGAAAGCCATCCCCTGTCAGGTCCACCAGAGGGCAGCTGGCCTCAGGCGCCGTAAAATCGCCAACCTTAATGACTTGATTGAAAGAGATATTACTCGTCGGGTCACACCAATCGACCAAACTCCAGCTGCGAATAAATTTATAGGAAAGGGGGCAAATATCGATGAGTGGGCCATCCTGATAGGTGGCGCCCAGGTTGCAATAACTATCTCTAAGGTCAATTATGCCGCTGGCAGTGAGCAGAAATGGGAAACCGGTCATTTCGGGCGAAGGGTTGCCGAATTCATCCAGGGGGAAAGGCTCATCGCATTCGATCGGCGCCGTAAAGGGCGGCAAGGTCACATCATCAACGGTAGGCCGTCGAAAGGTGATCTGTTGTACACAACTCACCGAATTACCGGCTGCATCTGTGGCCGTAAAAGTGCGCGATAAAACAGCATCGCTGCAATCGCCAGCCTGCTCCAGTACATCGTCAAAAATGACCGTCGCCGTCGAGCAATTGTCCGGAGCTTCCGGAGCACCCGTCCAGGCCAGGCTTTCTTCTTCATTAAGGATCAGGCCATAGTCCTGGCAAAATAAAGGATAAGCAATACTCAGGGTAGCAAACGGGAAACCGGTAATTTGCCCCGTACTATCACTCAGCACAACGTACTCATAAGCACCCTGCGCACCGGGGGTGTCCGTGGTAGTAAGCAGGTAGTACACCTGGCCGGGGCGCAACGGCAGGTTCACTCGAATAAATGGATCACTAAACCCACCACCCAATGGGTTGGCAGGTTGCGGAAAGTCGGCCTGCGCCAGGATATTGCTGCACGGTTGATCCGGGTTGAAACTGCCTTGAAACAGGGCCATATCGCCGTCCCCGGTATCAAAATCAGCGTTCAGAATAAAAGTATAGATGTCCGCCTGGCTTACTTCAAAAGCGATGAGCTCGTAATAGCGGTCGCCACTGACAGCAAAGTTCTGGATCAGGCAGGAATACAATGCAGTGTTGATCAGGGGGTCGGATGCTTCCAGTTCTCCGGAAAGAAGCTGCACTTCGGTATCCAAAATGGCCATATCTGTATTGTCCGGACAGATTAGCGCCGGTGGTGCGGCATCACGAGCATCGATCACACCCCAGCAGGCAGGCAACCCTGTGATATTCAAAGGTTCGAAGTTGAAGGCCCAATTCGTTAGCCAGGCCCGTGGCAGGGCATTGGCGTTTCCTCCATCGGCAGATTCCAGATAAAGCACCAGCCGGTAGCCGGCCTCCACCGGCAGGTTTACCTGCCCGGAAGGAAGTGTCTGGGTGGAGAAGGCCGTCACCAATCCGCCGGAAGCATCCAGGATCATCCCGGAGAAGCTTCCGCTACCCAGGTTCGCGGCGCCCCAATGAAAAGACAGCCCGCCGTTGTATCCAAATGGGAGCACTGCAGCAGCAAAAGCAGAAGAGGAGCTGCCTTCCATCAGCAGGGAATCGGATGCAGCCGTGAATTGCACCTGCCCCGACAGATCCACGTGGCTAAGCCAGGCTGAGGGTGAAAAGACGCTCTGAAAACCCTGAACCGGCAGGGGTTGTCCAGGCTGTATCTGGTAGGGAAAAAACCCAGCGCCGTCCAGGATACTCCCATTGGCTGGATTGTTATCTTCGATCTGAATGCGGAACTGTTCATTGAGCAGGCAGCCCAGGCTGCCTTCCAGGATCATATCCGCAACCACCAGGCGCTGGCAGTTGGCGCCCAGATTGACAATGACGGTATCATTACAGGCGGCGTTGGCAGGCGAAGGGGCGTCCTGAACCACTTCAATAGAAAAATCTTCCTGCCGGGTATTGCCGGAGGCATCAGTGGCCGTTATAGCCAGTGCATAATTGCCCGGCCCGGCCAGGGCTATATAAGTGCTGCCGAAAGGGTTGTCCAGGTAAAGGGAAGAACCGGCGCTAGCGTCAATACTGATATCGATCTGAGGAGAAGGGTCACATTCGTCGGAAGCGGAAATATCAAAGAAAAATACGGCAGACCGGCTGTCATCACAAGGGTTAAGTTGGGCCACCAGGCCCTGCGCTGGATAGATGATAATCGGCGCAACCGTATCAGGGTTGCAACTCCTGAACCGGCTTTCCACAATCATCCCACCTCCTTGCTGAAGGGCTCCTTGTTTTACAGCAAAAGCCAACAAGAAACTAAGCGCCAACAAAACATATTTGTGCATGGCAAAGTCTTTAATCCTTGGTTCATACGTATTCAGCTGTCCTGAACATAGTGTTACGAATATCAGAAGCTGTTTGAATTTGGTTTTTAGAATTTATTATAGGCTATTTTTTCGTCAATCAAGGCTCTTTTTGAGCCTCGTACCCATAGGTACGGGGCGAAAAAAAGCCGCAGAGTGGCGGAAAAAGAGGCATAATAAAACTGAAGGACTAAATTCAAACAGCTCCTCAGGGTCAAAAAAAATAACTACTGTGCTTAACGCTTGGGTATCAAAAAACAAATTCAGGGCCGCTTGTTGGACATTGGCTGCAAGCAGCGTCCACTTAAAGCCCTCTTTTAAACTGGGTTTTATTCATGGGACGGGACCTGGCGGAAGAGCCTACTTATTAATCGGTTTGCCGGGAAAATAGGGGGTTCAGAGATTTTCCGGAAAAGAGGTGAAGGCGTTCTTGTTTGCCCATTGGCACAACAAAAATGCCAAAATCAGTAGAAAAAACCAACTTCCAGTCATTCATTCTCTGAAAACCATTTGTCATTTACGCACTAAGGGGCCTGACCAATGGCAACCCCCTTAGTGTCGTCGTCCCAACTTGTTACTTTTCCAAAGCGTTTACTCCAGCAGGATCATTTTTCTGCTGGCCACTTCCCGGCCCATCTGCAGCCGGTAATACAACACACCGCTCGCCGGCAATTCCTGCCGCTGCACTACTATCTCGTTGTATCCCTGACTGAAAGAACCTTCATACACTTTGATCAATCGCCCACTGATATCAAAGATACTCAAAGTTGCGTTTCCTGCCTGTGGTAATTCAAACCCAATAAGGGTTTCCTGGCTGAATGGGTTCGGGCGGTTCTGGTAAAGCCTGAAAACCCGGGCTTTTTCCACTCCTCCTTCGAAGTTCAGCGCTACCTGCTCCAGGCCGAAGCCCTGACTGTAAGCCTCAGCCACGGTATACTGAGAACTCAACTTTAGCTTTTCACTCAACATGGCGTCCGATTGGGATCGGAAAATAAGGGTGAATAAAACGGGGTCCTCTTCCTCCTTGTCAACGGCCAAATCATCTTTCCAGTACCAACTGGCGGTAAGGTAGCCTTCCTGTACGGCATGCAGGCCAAGGCTGTATTCATCCGCCAATCCGTACTTTACATCCAGCAATTGTAAGGCCCGGGGGTCGAACTCCAGCGTAAACTGATAGCCCCGAATAGCCGCCAACTGCTTTGCAGTGATGGGTACTTCCACCACTTCGCCGCCCGACAGCTTCCGCTCCGGCGTACTGAGTTGGAACACTCCTTCAAAATTGCGTTCCTCAACGCCCTGCAAACTGGTCGTTATTGAAGAGTTGTTGACATCGCCTATCTTGATAGCCACGAAGTTATTGGCCAAAAGGTTGAAGTTGAGGTTGTTCACATTGATCACTTCCGGGAATTGTGCAAACCAGGGATTCCCTGGAACCGGAAAGACGTAAGAGGCCGACACAAATCGCCAGCTCGTATTGTTTGGAAATTCCAGGATCACGCCCAGAATCAGTTGCTGGATCTGGATCATATCCAGCGTAGTAATGGCTCCAGAGTGGTTGGCGTCAGCGGCGATCATCTTATAAGGGCTACCCAGCAAAGCGGTTCCCAACAAGTGCTGCTGTATTTTCACCAAATCGAGTGTAGACACTCCGTTGCGGTGGTCCGTATTCAGATAGGGCGCCAGGGTGTAATCATAACCCGGCTCCAGGTCATTAAACTCATAAGTTCCATCCACTGCCGTCAGCATCTGCAAATTCATTTGGCCACTGAGCGAAACCTCAACATTTTCTACCCCCATAGCATCTTCCCTCGCAATCAGGCCCGCCATCATGGGGCCGGTTGCAGCTGTTACGCAATGGTTATTGCTATCCTGAATCAGTACGTAGGTTTCACAAACACCATAATTGGGGCCGCCCACCGTTCCATCCGGCTGCACAGCATAGGGGTTGTAGGCGCTATCCCAAACATAAACCTCGATGGCCACCAAACCGGTATCCCCACAGGTGAAGTATATGGCATGTTGGTTGATATCCGGTGTATCGCCAACCAGATTAATGGAAATGGCGAGGGTGTCATCACTGCAATCCGACATATACGACGTAAAATCGTTGGCCCAAACACCTACTCCGGCAATATCATAATTGCCGTCACCGTCGATATCCGTATTAGGTGGCAAGGGCTGCAACTGAAATACCAGGCCATTCAGACAGGTAAAGGCCGGGGGCTCACAGTCCACCACTGTAAAGGGCAGCGCTTCGGAGGAGGTGTTATTGCCACAGCCATCCTGCGCCTGAACGATGAACGCATGGGCGCCAAGAGGGAAGGCGCCCTGTATCATATAGTTGGGATAACTTCCCGTCAACGCACCGGTGTTGGTCAGGTCCTGGTCAGGCGTACCGTCAGCATTGGCATCCAGGAAAACCTGAATTTCAATACCCGTGGGGCTGCAATTTTCAAATACGGTAAACGGATACTGCACGTTGCCGGTGCAATTCACCGTATCATAGCTGCAGAATGGATCCGGTATCGTAAAGGAGACCTGAGGCGGCGTACTGTCCATCACCTTGATGATCTGCGTATACTCCCAGAATCCAACCGAACTGGTGGTGCGCCAGTACCCCGTAGGGTTGGTCGTCCCGTCGCAAGTAGTACCCTTGGCGCCGAAAGCCGGTATGGTATTGATATGGTTGTTATCGCGGTCCACATACGCGCCATTGGGGCGGCGCAGCACCCACACATCTTCATCCCCGGGCGTAGCGTCACAGTCTTCATTTCGGCCGATAGTCAGCGCGTTCGAAATGCCATCATATTCACACCAGTCCAATACGCGGAAGGTGCGGAATATCTTGTAACATTCCGGGCTACCCGATCCCGGTAAGGGGGTAAAGATCTCATCCGTCACACTAACGGAAAGCAGATCACAGCCAAAAGAAGTATAAAGCAGCGTATCCGGAGCCGGCGCAACACAATCGGTGACTGCATCCTTCGGGAACTTGATCTCGTAGTTGAATTCTTCGGTGATCGTAATGACCTGCTGGCAGGTATTCTGAGACTGGTTGCCCGCCTCATCGGTTGCCCGGAACCGGCGAACGATAGAGCCATCCCCACACGTGCCAAGATTAGCCGTCGGCGGTAGTTCCTCAACAGTAGCTACCCCACAATCATCCGTTGCCGTTGCCTCGCCGAAGAGCGCCTGCAGATCGTTGATATCAGTGGGATCCAAACCGTCCGGCACATCGGGGCAACTGATACTCACATTCGGCGGCGCTACACAGTTAGGCCTGATCTTGTCCTCGATCAGGACATCCAGCCAGCAAATGTTTTCATTGCCATAAATATCGATCACCTTCAGTTCAATAGTTACCGTCAGGCCCGCATCGCAACAGGTAAAGTCGGCGTATGCCGCCCAATCGGAATAGTAAGGGGCCACCGGCTCGCAGGTGGACAAGTCATAGTTGATCAGCCGGCGCACCAAAAAGGTATCGATGGCGCAGTTGTCCGTGCTGCCTTCGTTTACATCAGTGGCGAACACCCGCGCAAAGCCTCCGCCCCCCAGAGAAATATGGAGGTCGTCATTGCATACTGCCGTAGGCTCAATATCATCCACCACACAGAAATCACACTCCAGCACCGTGAAGTTGTTGCAATCGTCGGTCACTTTATAGCGGAAACGATGGCAGCCTACCGGGATACCACTTACAAAACGCGGTTCGCCGGGATCGATGCTTGCCAATATTACGGCCACGGTATCGTAACCGGTAATAATGCCATATTGGTTGGTTATCGGCACTATCTGGTCGGTCACGATATCGGTTTCCACCTCCCAACTGGAGCAGTTGTCCGAAACGCCTGGCAACGGAGCCTGAAAGGCAGCAGTACAATCGTATGGTGCTGTAGAGAATTGCAACGGGTCGGCCTGGCCGTCTCCATCGTAATCTACATTGGGGCAGGATACCTGCGGCCCTTCTACATCCCCTACTTTGATGATCTGCGTATAAGTCTGAATATTGGAACCGCCCGATGCACACCAATCCAGCACCGTCCAGGTGCGTATGATCTTGATCGTACCCTCACAAACGGTAATGGGCGGTGCATCCTCATAGGTAGCCCCTACATTGCATAAGGTTTGGTTGAGCGGATAAATGCCGAAGTAGGTCTGCACAGTTGGGAAACCTGTTTCTGAAGGATCGGGGTTGCCGTTCTGGTCCATCACATAGCTTGCATCGCAGGCGATAACCGGAAGCGCAGGAGGTGCAATCACATCGCCCAGCGTCGGCTTGCGGATGGTGATCACCTGTGTACAGACCGAACTGTTGCCGGCAGGGTCGGTAACGGTAAAGGCCCGGTTGATCAGTTGATCGGCGCAATCCGGCGTCATCACCATAGCATCCTGGAAGGTGGTCGTATTGTTCAACCCGCAATTGTCCACAATAGTCGGCTGGCCGGTAATGGCCAGGCTGGCCGGGTTGTTGAAAATAGAGTCTTTGTCGACACAGATCAGGTCCACATCCTGTACCGGGCAGGTGATCGGAGGTGGTACATGGTCGTCAACCGAAACAT
This sequence comes from Lewinellaceae bacterium, assembly GCA_020636215.1. GTDB lineage: Bacteria > Bacteroidota > Bacteroidia > Chitinophagales > Saprospiraceae > JACJYE01. The sequence continues at coordinate 1,132,637 of JACJYG010000006.1, read as the reverse complement.
ATCCCCAGCAAACCAGGCCACAGTATGGATCCAACACTTCTGCGATCAGCTGCTGGCCAATCTGGGCAGGGGTGATGGTATTGCCAATACTGGCGCCATTGGGTGCGATCAGGTTGACCGACAAGACGTCCATGCAATAATCATTGCCTTCCAGGATCATGTCCGGAATGACATCAATTTCACAACTGGTGCCAAAGGAGACATTCACCTGGTCATTGCAGCCGTAATTGGAAATACTATTGAGTTCCACCGTCACGATCGCCGATGCGGGCGGGCAACCGGGCTGGCCGGTAACAGTGTAGGTAAAGGTATAAGTACCCGCCGGGACTCCGGCAAAATTGACATTAGAGGGGTCGGCCAGCGATACGTTCACGCCGCTGTTGTTCGTCCAGGCGCCGCCGGGGCTGGGGTTACCGCCCAGTGCGCCGAACAGGTCAACCGGCAGGTTATCGGGGGAACAGGTGGGGCAGAGCTTGACAAACCCATTGGCGCCCGCGATCTGTCCGTCGCAATTGCCAATATTCACGTAGATAAAAGCAGGGTCATGGTCATCTTCATCGGTAGCCGCCAGGCCACTGCCCGGCTGCCCCGTGCCATCGCCGGTGATGGCATTATCTGCCGGGCTGTTGGGTTGGCCACCGGCATCATTGGTGTTGTTGTTGTCGTAATGGGAATCAACATCCACTGGTGGTGTATTGCCCACAACGGTATCGTCATCCGCGGCGCTGATCTCCGCGTAGTTGGTTATGGAAGGCCCTGTAAAGCCCGCATTGATGACAAAGCTTATATCCACTGTAGCCTGCCCGCCGTTAGCGGCTATTGGCCCCGGGATCACCCGTGTGGCGGTGCTGCCCGACTGCACCCAACCGCTGCCGCTCAGAGCCAGTCCGGTGGGAATATAATCGGTGATTTCGACATTGTATGCAGGCACATCACCCTGGTTGTAGACCGTAATACTGAAGGTAACCGCACTGCCCGGAGAGAATGGGCCAGGCGTCACAGCCGTATTCAACTGTTTGGTAAGAGCCAGGTCAAAGTCCGGGATGGGCGCCGGCGTAACGAGGATCAGCGCGTTGTCGTAGTCATCTTCATTGGCGCCGGCGGCGCCGTTGCCCGGTGTGGAGTCCACATCATTCAGGCCGGGTATATTGGAGGCACTATTGATTTCAGCAAAATTGGTTATGCTTGAGCCGGTGAACCCAGCCTGAATGGTAAAGGTAATATCCACCGAGGTGGAGGCGCCCGGAGGCAGGCTGGCAATGGCGTTGCTCCGCACCGCCGTATTACCCGCGGAGGCGGTCCAGCTGGGGTCCGCCAGCTGCAGGCCCAGTGGGATGAAGTCCCGTAAGCCAATATTCTGGGCGGTTAGCCCACCCTGGTTGGTTACCGTGATGCGGAATGTGACGGTACTGCCCGGGTTGAAAGGGCCAGGGGTCACGCTGCTGTTCAGCTCCTTCACCAGGGCCAGGTCAAAGGTTTGCTGGCTAATGTTAATGGCCGCACTATCAAAATCATCTTCATTGGCGCCGGCGCTGCCGTTGCCCGGTGTAGAGTCTACATCGCCCAGGCCCGGCGCATTTGTCGCCGTTCCGATCTCCGCAAAGTTGGTGATCAATGCCCCGGAAAAATTCGGCGCTATCGTGAAGGTGATGTCCACACCAACCGTCGCGCCCGGCGCCAGGTTAGTGATCGGACTGTTATAGATAGCCGTCGTGCCATTCGCCGTCCAGTTCGCGTCGGCCAGAACGAGGCCCAACGGAATGTAATCCCTTAGCTGTACGCTCTGCGCCGTGATGCCGCCCTGATTGGTAACCGATATCCGGAAAGTAACCGTGCTGCCCGGATAGAATGGCCCTGGGGTGGCGCTTGTCTTCAAATCCTTGGCCAGCGCCAGGTCGAACTGCTGTTGCACTACCGAAATCACAGCACTATCAAAATCATCTTCATTGGCGCCGGCGCTGCCGTTGCCCGGTGTAGAGTCCACATCGCCCAGGCCCGGCGCATTTGTCGCCGTTCCGATCTCCGCAAAGTTGGTGATCACTGCCCCGGAAAAATTCGGCGCTATCGTGAAGGTGATGTCCACACCAACCGTCGCGCCTGGCGCCAGGTTAGTGATCGGACTGTTATAGATAGCCGTCGTGCCATTCGCCGTCCAGTTCGCGTCGGCCAGAACGAGGCCCAGCGGAATGTAATCCCGTAGCTGTACGCTCTGCGCCGTGATGCCGCCCTGGTTGGTTACCGATATCCGGAAAGTAACCGTGCTGCCCGGATAGAATGGCCCTGGGGTGGCGCTTGTCTTCAAATCCTTGGCCAGCGCCAGGTCGAACTGCTGCTGTATAATGCTGATCACCGCACTGTCGTAATCGTCCTCATTGGAGCCAGCGCTGCTGTTTCCCGGTGTGGAGTCTATATCGCCCAGGCCATAAATGTTCGTGGCGGCGCCAATTTCGGCGTAGTTAGTTATGGAAGCGCCAATAAAGTTAGCTGCTACCGTGAAGGTAATATCCACGGAACTGGAAGCGCCAGGCTGTAAGCTGGCAATTGGCGAATTATAGGTGGCAGTAGCGCCGTTCGCCGTCCAGTTCGCATCAGCCAGAATCAGGCCCAGCGGGATATAGTCCCGGACCTGAACGCTCTGGGCTGCCAGGCCGCCCTGATTGGTGACGGTAATCCTGAAAGTGACGGTGCTACCCGGCACAAACGGGCCAGGGGTATCACTTACTTTCAATTCCTTAATCAGCGCCAGGTCGAATTGCTGTTGGATGACGGCGATTACAGCACTGTCAAAATCATCCTCATTGGGGCCGGCGCTGCCATTGCCCGGCGTCGAATCCATATCGCCCAGCCCATAAGTATTAGTGGCCGCGCCAATCTCCGCAAAGTTGGTGATTGCGCTGCCGGTGAAGTTGGCGGAAATGGTAAACGTAATGTCTACGCTGGTGGAAGCACCAGGCTGCAGGTTGGTAATGGGGCTGTTATAGGTAGCTGTTGTGCCGTTTGCCGTCCAATTCGGGTCAGCAAGGATAAGGCCCAGGGGTACATAATCCCGCACCGACACGCTCTGTGCGGCTAAGCCGCCCTGGTTGGTGACGGTAATTTGGAAAGTAACGGTACTGCCCGGTACAAATGGGCCCGGGGTCGCACTCGTCTTCAACACCTTGGTCAGCGCCAGGTCGAATTGCTGCTGGATGACGGAGATTACGGCGCTGTCGAAGTCATCTTCGTTGGCGCCGGCGCTGCCGTTGCCCGGCGTAGAGTCTACATCGGCAAAGCCCAGGCTGTTGGAAGCCCCACCAATCTCGGCGAAATTGGTGATCGCACTACCGGTGAAGTTCGGTGATATGGTGAAGGTAATGTCTACACTCGTGGAAGCGCCCGGCTGCAGGTTGGTAAGGGGGCTGTTGTAAGTAGCCGTCGTGCCGTTCGCCGTCCAGTTGTTGTCCGCCAGGATCAGGCCCAGGGGCACATAATCCCGTATCGATATGCTCTGGGCTGCCAGGTCGCCTTGGTTGGTGACGGTAATCCGGAAGGTGACGGTGCTGCCCGGCACAAAAGGGCCAGGAGTGGCGCTCGTCTTCAATTCCTTGGTCAACGCCAGGTCAAACTGTTGCTGAAGTACGGTCAGGGTTGCGCCGTCGTAGTCGTCTTCATCTGGCCCAAGGCTTCCATTACCAGGAGTAGAGTCGATATCGTCGAGGCCCACCACATTGAAAGCGCTGCTCACCTCTGCATAGTTGGTCAGGTTGGAGCCGGCGAAGCTGGGCGCAATAGTGAAAGTAACATCCACGGAAGTGGAGCCGCCCGGCGCCAGGCTGGGAATGGAGAACAGGCGTTCCGCCACGTTGCCCACCGAGGTCCAGTTCGGATCGGCAAGGATTAATCCGGCCGGGAAATAATCCCGCACCTGGATATTCTGCGCCGTCAAGTCGCCCTGATTGACGATGTTGATCTGGAAAGTGACCGTACTGCCCGGTGCGAAGGGGCCCGGTGTCACACTGGTTTTCACTTCCTTGGTCAACGCAAGGTCAAATTCCTGTTGTAAAACCGAAATCGTAGCGCTGTCAAAATCATCTTCATTCGCACCGGCGCTGCCGTTGCCCGGAGTAGAATCCTGATCGGTCAGGCCGAATGCGTTACCCGCGGCGGCCACTTCGGCAAAGTTGGTCAGGGAGGCGCCGGTAAAGGCAGGGCTGATGATGAAACTGATCGTCATGGAAATAGACGCGCCGGGAGCCAGGCTGGAAACAGGCGTATTGCATCGGGCAACACTGCCAAGCGCCGACCAGGCCGGATCTGTCAGGATGAGCCCTGTCGGGATGTAATCCTCCACCAGAATATTCTGGGCAATCTCATCGCCTTCGTTCGTAACTGTTATTTGAAACGAAACCGCACTGCCCGGCAGGAATGGCCCAGGGGTATCAGACGTATTCAAAGTTTTGGACAGGGCCAGGTCAAATATTTTAGGATTTACGATAACGATATCCACGGCATCATCATCGTCCTCATCATGGCTGCCGTTACCAGGGTTGGAATCGACATCCGGTTGGTTATTGACATTCGTGGAAGCACCCAGCTCAGCACAATTGGTCAGGGAGCTGCCATTGGCCACCTGTCCGATCGTAAAGGTAATGGATACCGTAGTGGATTGGCCTGGGCCCAGTTGCGCGATGGGCAGGTTGTAACGGAGGACGTTGCCCCCCATGAACACCCAGTTGGGATCATTTATGATAAGGCCCGGAGCGAAATAGTCATAAAGGGTGATGTTACTGGCAGGGAGGGTGCCCTGGTTATAGATGGTGAGGTTGTAGGTAACCTGCCCGCCGGGGTGGAATGGCCCGGGCGTCAGTGAGGTATTCACCGTTTTTGACAAGGCCAGGTCATACACCTGAACTACTGTGATAACAGCAGTATCATCATCATCCTCCTGGGTGCTGTTGTTGCCGGGGGTAGAATCCTGGTCCTGCATGCCTTCCGCATTAGTGGCCAGGCCGATCTCCGCCCGGTTGGTGATGCTCGTCCCGGTAAAATTGCTACTGATGGTAAAAGTAATTTCCATGAGGGAAGCCTCGCCCGGCAGCAGGGAAGCTACCGGCAGGTTGCGGCGGGCGGTATTGCCTACCTGCGTCCAGTTGGCGTCGGCCAGGATAAGCCCGTTAGGAATGTAATCAATCACCTCGACATTCTGAGCCGGCAACTGGCCCTCATTCCGCACCTGTATCCCGAAGGTCACCGTACTCCCAGCCTGGAATGGGCCGGGGGTAAGGGCCGTTCTCAGCCGTTTCACTAATGCAAGGTCAAAGGTGATTGGCTCCTGCCCCACCTGTATTTTGAAGGCGCTTTCGTCATCCTCTCCGTTCTCTAGCCCATTGCCTGGCGTCGAATCTACATCATCCAGCAGTGCCGCATTATCCGCCAGGTATATTTCCGCATTGTTAATCAGAACATCTCCGGTAAAGGAATCACTGATCGTAAGGCCAATAGACACCGTTACGGTCTGCCCGGGGTCGAGGGATGTAATAGGAGCGGCCAGCACTACAATATTGCCATAAGGTATCCAGTTGACGTCAGCCAGTTGCAGGCCGGCCGGCAGGTAGTCAGCGATTTGGACATAGTTAGCCGGCACGTTGCCTTCATTCGTCACAGAGAGCGAAAAACTGACAAAATCTCCTGGCTGGAAAAGCCCGGAACCAGGTAGCGGAGTATTGAGTTCCTTCTTAAGCGACAGGTCAAAAACAGGTGTGCCCTGTTGCACGGAAATAGAAGCTGCGCCGTCATCGTCCTCCTGATTGCTCTGGTTGTTGGGCGTGGAATCCTGGTCATTGAGGCCGGGGGTATTGCTGGCCGACTTGATCTCTGCAGTATTTTTTATACTGGCGCCCGTAAAGTTCGGGGAGATGGTAAAGGTGATCTGGCGCGTTGCCGAATTACCCGGCGCCAGGTTGGGGATCAGGGTATTCAGCGTGGCTACGCCCCCACTGGCCGTCCAGCTTGCATGGTTGAGCACCAGCCCCTGAGGGATATAATCCGAAATTTGAATATTCTTGGCGGCAACAGACCCTTCATTCGTCACTTTGATCTGGAAAGTAACCTGATTGCCCGGGGAAAAAGGGCCGGGGGAAACAACCGTTTTTTCCAGCGCCAGGTCAAAAACAGGCGTGATAGGGACTACTTCCGAATCCTGGTCATCTTCTTGGGGATCGTTGTTACCCGGCGTCGAGTCCTGGTCATCTATCCAATCCGCATTCATGGCTGAGGCAATCTCCGCCACATCCGTCAGAGTTGCCCCCGAAAAGGTAGGAGATATCCGGAAGGTAATCTGCCGGAAGGCCGACTGCCCAGGGGCAATGACATCGATGGGGGTGTTGAGCGAGGCGGCGCCGTTATTGGCGGTCCAGTTGGGATCGTTCAGAATGAGCCCGTTAGGGATGTAATTATTTAGATATACGGTTGAAGCTTCTAGTATCCCTTCATTGATCACTTCGATATTGAAGGTGATATTATCTCCCGGATAGAAAGGCCCGCTGCCGGCCAGCGACAATTCCAGCGCCAGGTCGAACATAGGGACACTTTCGACGGTAATCTGCTCCACATCGTGGTCGTCTTCATCTGTAATAGCATTGGGGCTGTTGACGGCCCCGGTGCCATCGCCCAGGATGGCATTATCGGCCGGCGTACCCGGTGCTCCACCGCCATCATTATTTTTCGTCAGGTCGGGATGGGAATCAATATCGAGGGCATACAGGTCATTACCTGCCCGGTAGATCTCAGCAGCATTGGTGATCGTCCCACCGGGAAAATTGTTGTTGATTCGGAAAGTGATATCCAGCGCCAGGGAATCCCCGGGCGCGAGTTCCGGAAAATCCCCCTGGTACAGCAAGGTGCTGCCGACTTTGTACCAATTGTCCGTATCCACCAGGGTCAGCCCTGGCGGGAGATAATCCACCACCCCCAGGTTGAATGCATTGAGAAACCCCTGGTTGTACAGGGTGATCGTAAAAGTGACCAGCTGCCCGGGAATGAAAGGCGGCGGCGTCAATTCTGTGTTAATGGTTTTGCGCAGCGCCAGGTCGAAATAGACCTCCCGGAAACCGGCGTCGAAAGTGTGGTTAGCCTGCCCGGCTCCACCACTGATAACATTAATGTAGGGCAAGCCATCCGGAATGGATCCCGGCATATTGTCGCTCGGGTTATCAGGGTCCGGATCCGAATCATTCTTATAAGGAGTGCTGCCAATTCCTGCCTGCCGGAGGGTCGGCTCGTAAGCTTTCCCGTTGACGACGACAAACTGGTCATCGGGGTTGCTGTTGTCATCGCCAAAAACGATGTAGTACTGCGTATTGGCCGCCACCTGCCCGTCGACAGCCCAGTATTCTCCGGGCGTTCCTGATGCGGTGAAGTGATACTCCCCTTCGTCATCGGTGGCTGTGGTAGCGAGCAACTGGCCGGCGCCATCGAAAAGTGTGACCGGCAGGCCGACAATCGGCCCTTCGCAGGCATCCTGAACGCCATTCCCGTTTTCATCTTCCCAGGCCAGATTACCCAACTGCACCGGCATAGGACGACAGATGCAAAAATTGAGGTCACTGACGCCAACAGACTGAATTCCTGGGTTGGCCGGGCCGTCGGGGCCCGCTGCGAAGCGGATCACCAGAGAATCTACCGCATCCTGGAAAGCAATTCTGACGTTCCCGTCGGGAGAAACACTGTTGACCAGCGCGCCATCGCCCAGATAGGTATTGGGGTTGAGCACCTGAACACTGCCATTCTGCGTGCCGGTAACCACTATGATGTCGGAAAGGGAGAGGCTTACCTCCGATCCTTCGCGGAAGCCATGAACGGACACCTGGTCCTGAAAAGCCTGTCCCGGCCCATTCAGGCCGTTATCCTGATCGATATCGAGAATGGAAAAACTCAGTTGTTCGACCGGCAGGCCGAAGGTGAAAATATTTTCTACATACTGCCCGGGGCTGCTGGCGTCGATTGTCATCGGCCAGAATCCTCGCTGCCCGCCTTGAGGCGTACGGTCGTTGTCCACTTCAAATCCGCCAGAAGCAGCAATGCCATTGGGGTCGTTCTGGCTGAGGTTGACAGCCATTCCATCCATATCATAAGGCATTGGGCTGGTATTACCATCCTGGAAGCTCATCCAGTCTAAAATATGCGTACAGGCCGGAGCAATAGCAATCGGCTCTTCGCACCAGCTAATATCGCCGATGCCGATCGCCTGAACATCCGGATTAGCCGCTCCCGATGCAGTTGGAGAGAAGCTGATGGCCACCTGGTCGACCGGGGTGCTGAACGTAATAGTGACATTGCCGGAAGTGGAGGCGTCATCTACTTCAGCCGTACCTTCGAACAAGTCGGGCTCCAGGACGCTCACCTTGTCGCCGGCATTAATATCGCTTGTACTGAGTTCGGCCGGAACACCACCAAGATAGCCCTGAACGCCAACGCGGTCAATAGCGTTGCCGGTAATGTCGATATCGAGAACCGTAAAACTGAGCCGGCCGACCGGGCGGGCGAAGGAAAAAACTACTCCGATGCCATTGGGGCTGGTATTGGCGGTATTATCGGCATCCATTTCCAGGTAATAAAAAGCATCTGCTCCGCCATACACCATGTGATAGACCCGGTGCGCATAGGCCGTCGCATCGTCGGTGCTCCTGGACCAGTAGATATTGTCCTGGCCAACGGCCTGGGCGTAAGGTGGGGCAGGGAAAGGAATGGCTCCATTGGAAAACTGGCTCCAATCCAGTTTATTGAAGCCCTCCACACAATTTGGGGAACCTGCGTTATCGGGGTTAGAACAATCTTCTGCCGCCGATTCATCTACAAAAGCGGTATTTACGGCGCAATTGCCGGCAGTGGCAAACTGTACGGTCGTTCCGTTATCGGCACTCATCCGTGCAGGAAAAATGCCGGATATCTGGCTGGCGGAAAATTCCACGCGGTATTCTTCGGTGGTGCTCAGCCCCGAGATCCCCCATTGGCCATCGGCATTGGTATAGGTGGTTCCGGTGAGGGCGCCTTCACAATCATAAACTTCAACTTTTACATTGGGCTGGCCAGGTTCTCCTTCGAACAGGCCATTATTATTTTCATCTTTCCAAACGAATCCGCCTATTGCGTCATCTGCATCAGAGCAGGCAGGCGTACAGGCAATGGCATCTATTGTTTGAGCAGCCAGGCAGCCGGCAGGGCCGGTAATACGGGCCAAAACAGGGTAGCCGTAGGCCGGAGTGGAAAGTGTAAAACCAGTAAAGGTATGCGAACCATTCGGCGAAAGGCCGGAGATCGTCTGGGTTTGGCTGCCCACCGTAAGTTCAAGGGAAGTACCCGGAGCAAAAGACCAACTCAACTGAACATCTACTGTAAAACTGGTAGCCCCATTACTGTAGTCACAGTTCACTGCTATATCATCAAATTGAATGTTACATTGCCCATTTGCCCCTGTATTGACTAGAAACATGGCCAACAGGCCGGCTATGGCCAGGCGCCACAAGCCTCCGGATCTTGCTACTGCTTGCTTTGGTTGGGGGGCGGTGTAGCCTACTCTCATGGATTGGATTTTGTTAGTCTTAAAGTTTTTGGTTCGCCTCTCAGGGGCTATGTGAGTTTTTGCGCCTATCTATTGGGTAATATGATCAGCAAATTCTTCGCCAAACTTTTCTTTTGACGGGAAAACGGCCGATGGTGTACGTCCCGGCAACAGAAATTTTGCACGTAAATGCTTTTTAAAATTTCCAAAATGGATAACCCGGGCGATTCGCAATCGTTCAAAATGCAATGAGCCCCAAAAACAAGGCGTGGCAGAAGTTGGCTTCCTGCTACTCAATTGTATGGGGATTCCTGCAGGTTTGTATCGTGTGAAGGGCTTGTAAAGGGGCAATGCCTTTGAGTGGTAAATGTCAGGATTTCATTTCATCACAGTACCACGACAGAATGCCGTAAACTTTCCGATTCAAAGATTTTTTTTTGGTACAGGACCTGATTTTGGAAATCAGCCTTACAAAAATAGGGAATATTTTCAATCTCTTCTACTCCTTCCAGAAATTATCTCTTAGGAGCTCCCCTTCTTGAGCAGTTTTAATGGAATTGGTATCTTTGACCGCTTGCTATACCCGGCGGGTATCAAAAAAATTATGGACCCTTCAGAAGTAAGCGGAAGCTTGTTTTTTTGACCATTACGAACCCTACTTTCCCATGAAAGTCCTCATCATCGAAGACGAAAAACCCGCCGCCAGGCGGCTACAGCAACTACTGGAAGAAAAACGCCCAAATGCGCGAGTCACTGGGATTATCGAAAGCGTGGAAAGAGCTGTTCAATGGCTACAGGAAAAGCCCGAACCCGATTTGGTTTTCCTGGATATTCAACTGGCCGACGGACTGAGCTTTGAAATTTTCCGGCAGGCGCCCATTCAGGCGCCGGTTATTTTCACCACCGCTTATGACCAATACACCCTCAAGGCTTTCAAACTCAACAGTATTGATTACTTATTGAAACCGATCGACCCTGATGAACTGGCACAGGCGCTGGAAAAATTCGACCGCTTGTTCGGCCAACAACAGCCCCTGAAACTGGACGCCATCCAGGGCCTTATCCAGGCTTTTGCCCAGCCGGATTACAAGGAGCGTTTTATTATTAAGGCCGGCCAGCAGCTCACCTACATCCGGGTCGAAGACATTTTTTATTGCTATTCTGAAGATGGGCTGGTTTTCGCTCAAATGGGTAACCGAAAGCGCCATGCTATCGATTATACCCTCGACCAACTCGAGGCCATGCTCAATCCCCGGGATTTTTTCCGGCTCAACCGAAAAATCATCACCCACATTCAATCTATCCAAAAAGTAGAGCCTTATTTCAACAGCCGCTTAAAACTGGACCTCCAACCGAGCCCTGCTTTTGACATCATTGTAAGTAGAGACCGCGTCAATGATTTTAAAAACTGGCTCGATAAATAACCCTCCTTTTCCAGCTAAAGATTGACCTTTTCAATAAAAATTAGGATATTGAGCCCCATTAAAGTACTTTGCCTAATATACAAAGCATAATCCCAACTATGAACAAACCTACGACTCCAAAAGAACCGTCCGTCGACGTGGTCATTGCCTTTTTTGTTTTCCTGGCATGCATTCTGATTTCACTCTATTATGAACCCCTCGGCCTCGATGTTCTCTTTGCTAATCTTAAGTAACTAAAAAGGGAAGCGGGGAACAGCTTCCGCCATTCCCCGCTCCGGGTATCTGTTACACCCTCCGGCCGTTTGCCTTTTTAAATCAGGCGATACGGCGAGGCGATGCTATTGTGCTACCGGGCATCCGCCTTTTTATGAATTTGTATATTGCTCTTTTCTTTCAGTTTGGACCCGGTAGTGGCTTCATAGATCTCCTTGTACTTCCGGAAAACCGATTCGGGTTGCTTCTTGCCGTCAATTTTCAGCCAACCTTTGCCCGATAGTTCAAACTTGTAGTTGGATGCATTATCGATCAGTCCATCCGCCATCATCTCCTGTTCTATAGCTGATGACATAGCACCATCGCCTTTGGGGCCGGGAAAAAAGCGGAAAGCATTTCCCTCCGGGTGGATGAATAACGCTCCTGGCAGGTGGCGCTCCATTTCCTCCGAGCTTCTCCTCATTTCATCCCGTTGGCTGCGCAGGGCCTCTCGTTGCTGTTCGCGCATCGCGTCCATCTGAAGCCTCAGTTCCTGCATATGGCGTTCTCGTTCTTCTGAACTCGACTCCCGCAACTGTTCCCGAACCCGGTCCATTTGCTCCCGGATTTGCTCCCGCTGTTCGCGTTGTGCTTCCATCAGGGCTTTGAATTCTTCTTTATTCCAATCTGTTTCAGGCCGATCCAACCAGATCATGCCCTCTTCCAATGGGGCAATTTCAGGCATGGAAAAGTCAAAATGGAAATCGTCCGGCGCCACTTTTCCAACGATGACCTTCGTTTGCCCATCCGCCAGTTCCTCTCCGTCAAGTACTATGACCTGCCGGCCATCTTCACTGTCCACCTTCAGCTCGATCACTTCCCGGCCACCATCCGATTCTATAATGATCGCCGTGCTGCCGTCATCCCGCTTTTCTTTGGTTACCCGGGTTCCATCATCTCTAAACTGCCATCTCGGGGCCGGTGGAGCGGGGGGCGCAGGGGGGGCTGGAAGGACAAGGGGGGCAGGAGGCGCGGGCGGAGCCGGGAAGGCCGGCGGAGCAGGGGGCGCGGGTGGTGGTGGCGGCGGCGGCACCGCGTTCAGCATCTCTTCGACCATACCCTCATATTGGCTGAATTCCTCTTTGGGAATAGCCTGGCCGTCAATATTCAATTCTACGATCTGGCGGTCCTCGATGCGCGCATCGACTTTTTTGCCATCTTTATCGGATTGGATCTGTATTTTCCCTTTAGGCAGGGAGTCCAGCGTGATCGGAGCCTCGTTGAGCCAGGCATCGATCAGGGCAGTGCTTTCTATTGCAGGCCCATTGCTTGCTATTTCTTCCTGGGCCGGCTGGCCGGCGCTGACAGAAAGGAAGAAGATAGCCGCCAGGAGCAGGGCCGTTGCTGTGAATTTTTCCATAATGTTGGATTTGTTTTGCGGTTGGTTGAGAATCCGCCGCACCCGGTAGAGCAGGTGGCCTTTGCCCCTACGGACTAGGGCCATAGCCATCAACGGATTGGCGCGGCTCTGCTCTTCCAGCTGAACCAGGGCCCTTGCGTATGCCATGGAGTCGCCACAGAGCTGCACGGCAATATCGTCGCAGCAATTTTCCCGCTCCAGCCGAATATTGGCGGAAATCCACCAAACAGCCGGGTTAAAATAATATAAGGTTTCTACGAGTGATTGCAGTAGATTGAAGAGGTAGTCTCGCCGGTAAATATGCGCCAGCTCATGGGCCAGTACGGCTTCCACCTGAGCCGCAGTGAGGCCGTTGATGGCGCCAATCGGCAAGAGCACAACCGGCTTGAGATGGCCCACCACCACCGGCACTTTTACCAGAGCCGACTCCAGAAGCAGCACCGCCCGTTGCAACGGAAGGCGACGGGCCAATTCATCGAGCCGCCATTGCCACTCCTGGGGCAAGGGCCTCGTGCGATGGCGCCGTAAGCGTTGCGCATAAGCAACACCCCCCAATAAACGAAGGACAAAAAACGCCAGCCCCAACAGCCAGATGCATACGATTAAGGGTAAATGCTGGCCAAAATAATCAGAAAAAAAGGCCAGGGCTTGCTCGTGAATGGGTGGCGCGGCTTGTTCCGCCAGGCTGATGGCCCCGGCAGCCGGAGGGGCTACGATCTCAGCCGCTTCCTCGCTCCCAGGCTGATAAAGCAGGACAAAGGTCGCAATAGAGGAAAGCAGCAGTAAGAAAAGCGCTGCGTTGGCGGCCAGGTAGCGCCACTGTGCCGGCCTTTTCTGGAGGGCGATCATCGCGCCGGCCAACAACAGGGCAATCAACATACCTTGCCATAGCGAATGCAGGACCGTCCAGCCCAATGCCTCGCTCAACGCCCCGGAAAGTATCTGATAAATGGTTTCCATGATGGTGGGATTAATCTTTTTCCGATTCAATTCGTCGAATGAGCGCCTTGATCTCATCCAATTCCTCGGGAGACGTTTTGTGGTTGCCCAAAGCCTGCATCACCATTTTCATAGCGGACCCCTTGAAGGCCCTGTCTAAAAACCGGTTCAGCAGGCGCTGTTGCGTATCCGATTCTCCGGCGGCCGCTTCGTAAATATGGGTGCGGTTCTCCGTATTGCGCCGCGCCAGGCCCTTATCGGCCATGATCTGCATCAACTTCAGCGTGGTGGTATATCCTACTTCCCGCTCTTCGTTTAGCTTGTCATTGACAAAGCGCACCGAGGAAGGGCCATATTCCCAAAGGATCTGAAGTATCTCCAGTTCTGACTCGGTCGGCCGCGGTGTTTGATTTTGACTCATAATCCTTTACAGTGTTCAAAAAGCAACTTATTGGATGCGCCTTCCGGCACGACTTTTTAATACGAACAACTTCGTACTACAAGTATATACGAAAGCATTCGTAAAAACAAAAAAATGTACGAGGATTTTCGTATTTTAACAATTCACGGGACAAAAGATAGGCCCGATAAAAGGAAAAAGGGTAAAATCATTTGCTATAAGGCAAAATTTCTAACTTTACCTATTGCATCCCGAAATGGCCTTTAGAGCCAAAATAGGGGTAGCCATTGATCACATTCAAAACATAGCGTCCATGAAATACATATTGCCTTTTCTGCTCAGCCTTGGCTTGATCGCCCTGCAGGCCTGCGGAGGAGATACCCCTTCGAGCCAACAACAAGATACCGACGCCACCGACACCACGTCCACCGGCGAAGCACCTGATCAGAATAACCAGCCTACCAGCCACAACTGCCAGCCGGGGGGAGAGATCCTGGACGGCAACCAGTTCTGGATCCGGGAAAAGGAAACCCTGGTCGTAGTCAAAGCGGATTCCAGTACACTGGATGCAAACCTTGACCCCAGCCACCGCATTCTGGAGGTGTACGATACCAAAAACTGCCAGCGCACCAGCCGCCAGGTGCTGCCCGTCAACGTCAGCCCCGACTTTCCATACTATATCGCCGAGATCACCTACAACAACAACAGCCAGATGGTGGCCATCAGAGGCTTTAGCACCATATACCTCTACGACCTGGCCAACCAGCGCCTGCTGCCGGTGCTGGAGCCGAAATTCCAGGGAGAGCGCTACGGTGTGGATGCCCAGTCGGGTATGATCCAGCGGTTGGAAGTCTGGGAGAACTACCTGATCGGCTATTCCCAGGACTACGGCAGCTTCGCCTTCGACCTCTCCGACCGCGCGGCGCCCAAGCCGGTATTGCCTTTCGCCGAATTCGAATCCGGCGAACAGTTCTACCCCCTCTTCCTGCTGGCTTCCGGACAGGGCTATCAAGCCATTCTGCCGGAATACGACCGGGAGGCAGACCAATTTGCCATCAACCCAGCCTTCGCCACCCCGCTACCGCTCAACCTTGATGTGCAGAAAAGCGCCCGCAACAACCGCTTCCTGGTGCTCCGCCAAACGGACGCGGCCAAAACGCCGGAAGCCTTCGACCTGCTGAAGCGCAAACGGATGGAATTGCCCGCCAATGTGGCTTCTCAGGGGACGCAGGCGATCCTGGCGTGGATGAAGCAGAATAGCTAATAGCTAAGGGGAATGAAGTGAGTGTTTGGGCCCCGTCCTTGCGGGGGCCGGGAAAAGTTTGGGTGTTTGTGGCCGTATGGGGATCTCTTGAGGTGCTCCTCAAACACTCGCTCCTCAAACACTCACTTCTCAAACACTCACTTCTCAAACCAAAGGATTGGAAGCGCCAGTGGCCCTCACTGTTTCACAAACTGCGCGCCCTACTCCCCATTTTAACATTTTCGCCTCCCTTTTTCCCTTATCTTAAACGGCTATTACGAGGGCGCTTTTGTCAAGCGCTAAAAATTTCAACTTCATGCTCAAAATAGTATCCATAGCCGTTTGCCTCGTCTTACTTTACCCCCTGGCTGCAGGCGCCCAGCAAAAAATGAATGACAAAAAACTGGAGAAGGCCCTCCGGAAAGAGGGCATCCAACTGGAAGGCGAGCGGGGATCCTGGCTGGCTTACCAGGGCGAGCGGGTGCTATTGGTGCTCACCGATGAGCCCAACAACCGCATGCGCATCTTTACTCCTATCGTAGCCGAACGGGAAATCGGCGCCACCCAGATGGAACGCATGCTGCACGCCAATTTCCACTCCGCGCTCGACGCCAAATACAGCATCTACGAAGGCTATGTGGTCAGCGTTTTTACCCACCCCTTGCGCGAACTCACTACCCCGCAATTGCTCGATGCCCTGCAACAGGTGGTCAACCTGGCCGAGACTTTTGGCACCACCTACTCCAGCACGGATCTGATCTTTGGTGGAGAAGAGGAAGAGGAGGATCAAAAGGAACCGGCCAGGGAGAAGCGATCGTGAGGGGAATTGGCAGCCCATTAGGAGGTTTTAAATTCAATCAGCTCCGGCCTTCTCCAGCAACCACCCCTTTTCCGTCAGCGGCTCCGCCAGTTCGATTTCCGTCAGCAGCGCTTGCCGGGCTGTCAGGTCGCCGGGGCGAAGCACGATCAGGCGGCGGGTAAAGCGGACGATGTTGCCATAATTCTGCTGGTGGTACCCCAGGCGCCGGTTGCGGCGCAGAAAAGCCTGCATCGTCTTCAGGTGGGACTCCAGCAAGTCGAACTCATTCAATTCGTAGTAGATCTTCAGTTGCAGGGTTTTGGCCACCAGATTATTGATGAGGTCCTTATAATCGGCCCGTTGCAGGTGGGTGAGAGCCGGGCCATAGGCCTTACGGGCGAAAGCCAGCCGGGCGGCGTTGAGGCTGAAGGTAGCCTCCTGCTGCTCGGGTTCCAGCAGGGGGCGGTACTGGTGCAGGAACTGCTCGGCCCAGTTCAGTTCCTGCAGCCGAAGGGCGATGCCGATAACGTTGTTGTAGGTAAAGCGCGACAACCGGCCGTCCTCCACCAGTATGCCGGCCTCAATGCCCCGGCGGTACAACTCCAGCGCCTCGCGCAGGAAAGCGCTCCGGTTGCGGTTGATCTTGCGGATGCAGAGGTTAATGCCCAACAGAAAGAGGTCGCGCAATTCTTCCTGAGGGAAAACGGCCAGTGCTTCCATCAGTTTCTCCCGGAATGGGGTGAACAGCTCTTCCTCTTCCGGATGCCGCAGGGCCAGATAGCCATGGTAGTACACCGCTACGGCCGGCGCTTCGGTATACGGAGGCCGGCTCGCCAGTTCCAGGAGCTCCTCTTCCAGCGCCAGGTGATAATGCGTGTTGAACACCGCCTGATGAGCCAGCGCGAAGCAGCCCTGCCGAAGCTTCATCGCCAGGAAAGCATAGGTGAGTTGTTCTTCCAGTTCCTGCAGGTTGAGTTCCCGGGTGCGCCCCTCGGCCGATTCCATCTGATAGTGTTCCAGTTCCAGGGAATAGTGGGCCAGGTGGTACTCCGGATGTCGCAGCGGTTGCCGGGCGAGCTGTTTTTGTTCCTGCCGGAAGGCGTGGGTGAAATGCCGGGGCAACTTCCGCCGCCGGTAGGCCTGCAGGAGTAAACGCTTTTCCAAAAAGGGATCCAATTCGAACTCGCGGCTGGCAAGGAATTGCTCCAGCGATTTGAACAGGTAGCTCAGCAGCAGGCGCAACTGCTGATCATCGTAGGGTTGGCCGGGAAAAAGGCTTTCCCAAATTGCCTCCCGCTCCAACGGTTGGTTTTTCTGCCCAGCTTCGGCCAGGCAGTCGAATAGTACAGGCAGGTCGGCCCGCTGATTGTGGTAGGGCGAGGCCAGCCATTGCCGCGCCTGGCGGATGTCTTGTCGGGAGAAGGTTTGAATCAGCTCGTATGCTAAGGTGTTTTCCATGCGTTCCAGCTACTTCCCGGTAATCTCTGAACCGACAAATGCGGTTATCTTCTAATACTGCGATGTCCCATTTTTATTTATTTTCTACAAAAAATAACTTCCAGTAATTATAAATAAACAAATTTTACATCATATTACCTAAATTCAATTCTACAATCTACAAAAAATGTGCTTGTATTTACAGGGCGGAGGATAGATTTTTGTATCGTGATGATATGCCCAATGCTGGGCTAAATCCAGAACGAATAGCAAACTTCCATAAATCCCGGTATTCTCATGAAGGTATTCTCTACGCTACTCTCCGCATTACTGGCCCTGAGTTTTAACATGGGCTACAGCCAATGTGATACAGAAATCTCCTGCACCGAGCACAGCATCACCTGCGCCGAGCCTACGCTGAGCTTCGGTTGTGTGGTGACGGGCAATGCCCCTTTTTCCTTCCAGTGGCTGGATACCAATGATGCTGTTGTTAGTACAGACAGTATCCTGGCCACAGACTTACCCGGAGCCTATACGCTGATTGTAACCGACAGCGGAGGCTGCGAGGAATCGGCGCAGGTATTGGTGGTGGAAGATATTGAGACCCCCAACTGTAATCTTCCCAATCAGGTATTGTTGTCCTGTGCTGGAGAAGAAGTACTCCTATCGGCCGATCAATGCTTCCCGCTGCCGGTTGCCTATGCCTGGAATATCGGCAGTACTGAGCCCAGCATAGTGGTAAGCAGCGCAGGGCTATACTGTGTGACGGTTACTAGCCTGAATGGCTGTCTCGCGGAGCACTGTTTTACGGTAGAACAAATACCTCCAATGGTACTTGACGTTACCATCACCAACGTTTCCTGCGCTGGCGCAGCAGATGGGAGCGCTATTATCAATGTTACTGGGGGCACACCACCGTATTCCTATCAATGGAGCGGCCCCGGAGGCCCTTTCCCTTCTCCCCAGCTAGGGAACCTGGCAGCCGGTACTTATTCAATTACGGTAACGGACGAAAACGGATGTATCGCTGCGGAAAGCTTTGTCGTAGCGGAACCACCGGCCATTAATTTAAGCTACAATATTCTTCAGGCGCCCCAATGCAATTCCTCTAATGATGGCATTATAGAAATTTGGATCACTGGCGGCGTACAGCCTTATTTCTACGAATGGTCGACCGGCTTTTCAGGGCCCACGCTTTCCGGCCTTTCCCCCGGTATTTATTCAATAACCGTGACCGACATCAACGGCTGCTCCAACATCATGGAGATAGAACTGGAGCCCCTCATCCGGGCGGACGCCGGGCCCGATCAGCTCCTGTCCTGTTTTGATTTCCCATGGTCGGCAACCCTCGATGGCAGCAACAGCGCTACCGGGCCAAACATATCGTACACCTGGACCGGGCCGAACGGCTTCACCTCCAACCTGCCGGTGGTGGACGTGATAAATGACGGCCTCTATCAACTGCGGGTGGAAGACAGCAGTATTCCCGGCTGTTTCGACACCGATGAAGTGGAAGTCACCTTTGATGACTTTTTTCACAGCGTACTCTACGATCCCGTGGCCTGCGATTCAGCGATCCTTTCTTTTTATATCCCCAACCCGGCTTTGGAAGGGGCCTGGATACTACCCGGCGGCGACACTACCACACTTAACCCCTACTACGCCCTGGAAAGTGGAACCTACACCCTCCTGATCTACAATCCCGGATCAGGCTGCGTCAACGAGAATGATTTCGACATCACCGTCGACCCGGCCGGCTGCGCAACCATCAAAGGGCGATTGCTGCGGGATACGATGCCGGACTGCATACCCACACCGGAGGAGCCCGGCCTTTCCAACTGGATGATCGTGATGGAAGGCAACGGCGAAGTAGCCTACGCCGTCACTCAGGCCGATGGCTATTATGAGCAACGGGTGCTGCCCGGCGATTACGAAGTGCATCCCATCTTGCCCAGCGCACTGTGGTTGCCCTGTGAAGATAGCTACCCCGTCTCCATACCACAAGCCGGCGATATGGAAATACAGGATATTCCCGTACTGGAACAGGAGCCATGCCCCAGCCTGTCCATAGATTTCACCATGCCCATACTGCGGCGGTGCTGGACGCGCTCGCTCTTTTTTTCATATTGTAACAACGGAACGGCCCCGGCCGAGGATGCCTATGTGGTGCTTACGCTGGATGATTTTTTCACCTATTCATCCTCAACCGTGCCACTGATCAACCAGGACGGCAATCAGTACACCTTCGCCCTGGGGGATATTGACATTAACCAGTGCGGTACATTCCGGGTAGATGTCGTGGTAGCCTGCGATGCCGCGATCGGCCAATCGCTGTGTGCAGAAGCCAAAATATTCCCCAATGCGCCCTGCTTCCCGCCTTTACCCGGCTGGAGCGGCGCCAGCCTGCAGGTGAGCGGACGTTGCGAAGGCGATGAGGTGCGCTTCCGGGTTGAGAATGTGGGTACGGGCGATATGCTGGAATCCAGCCGCTGTATCATCATCGAAGACGCCGTCATGTTGATGGCGCTGCCGGATACGCTCCTGCTGGGAAGTGGCGAATTCTACGAATACAGCCTGTCCGCTAATGGTTCTACCTACCGCCTCGAAGTGGAACAAGCGGCCTTTCACCCCGGACTCAGTATGCCAAGCGCCGTAGTAGAAGGTTGCGGCGCGAACAATCAGGGCGCCTTCAGCACCGGCTTCGTCAACCAGTTCCCTTTGGATGATACCGATCCGTTCATCGATATTGAATGCGGCGAGATCGTCGCGGCCATCGACCCCAACGACAAACAGGGCTTCCCCCGTGGCTACGGCGATGAACACTACATCTATCCCGGCACGGATCTCGAATATCTCGTGCGTTTCCAGAACACCGGCAACGATACGGCTTTCCTGGTCGTCATCCGGGATACCCTTTCCGAATTTCTGGATATTACGACGGTGCGCCCCGGGGCTGCCAGCCACCCCTATACATGGGATATCGACAGCAGTAACATTCTCGTCTTTACCTTTGAAAACATTCTGCTGCCGGACAGCACGACAAACCTGGCGGCCAGCCAGGGCTTCATCGGATTTAAGGTTTCGCAGCGCGATAGCCTGTCGTTGGGCACGGTCATTGAGAACAGCGCCGCTATCTATTTCGATATCAACGAAGCGGTGATCACCAATACTACCTTCCATACCCTGGGCAGGGATTTCATTGAATTAGTCAATTTCATTCCCGATCCCGGCATTCCCGGGCTAACGATTGAGGTGATCCCGAACCCGGCTGGCGATTGGGCGCTTTTCCAGTTGGAAGGCTGGCCGGGCGGCGCTGGTTGGTTCGAGTTGATGAACCATCATGGGCAGGCCGTGCAGCAGCGCCAATTCAGCGATTCCCGATTCCGCTTCGAGCGGAGCGGCTTGCCGGCGGGGCTGTATTTCTTCCGCATAACGGATGAGAAGGGAAGGTGGATGACGGGGAAGGTGGTGCTGAAATAGTCCCGCCAAACTCCAGTTTGGCGCGAGGGCTCCCGTTATCCTGATGCCAGTCCCCGAACTGGGGTTCGGAAAACGTTCCGCCAAACTCCAGTTTGGCGCGTAAGTCCTGTTTCCGAACTGGAGTTCGGAAGAACGTGTTTCCGAACTGAAGTTCGGGAGGGCAGGCCTCACCAGTTCGTATGAAACACGCCGCTCCTATCCACCCTTTCGTAGGTATGGGCGCCAAAGAAGTCCCGTTGAGCCTGCACGAGGTTGAGCGGAAGTTGTTCGCGGCGGTAGGCATCGAAGTAGTGGAGAGCGGAAGAGAAGGCCATGGCAGGTATTCCGGAATCGATTGCCGTTTTAATGATAGCGCGGGCAGCGTGCTGGCCGTGCAGTACCGGTTCATGGAAAGCAGGCGAGAGCAAGAGGTTTCGTAATTCCGGCTGATCGGCGTAAGCCTGCCGCATTTTCTCCAGCAAAGCTGCCCGGATGATGCAACCACCCCGCCAGATGCGGGCGATGGTTCCCAGGTTTAGCTCATAGCCATACTCTTTGGAGGCCTCGGTCAGTTGGTGCATACCCTGGGCGTAGGTTACAATAAATGCAAAGTACAGCGCTTCCCCCACCTGGCCGATGATCTGT
Organism: Lewinellaceae bacterium; assembly: GCA_020636215.1. Classification (GTDB taxonomy): domain Bacteria; phylum Bacteroidota; class Bacteroidia; order Chitinophagales; family Saprospiraceae; genus JACJYE01. The sequence goes on along the minus strand of JACJYG010000006.1, from coordinate 1,111,141 downwards.
TCCTTATCTGCCAGCGGCAGGGGTTCAACTGCCCGGGTGTAATGGGGCGCCGCCATTTTACGCTCCATCTTCAGAGCGGAAAGGCCACGCATAGTAACGGCTGCATCAATAGTAGGGGTGGGGATGCCGAGGTCCATTGCATTTTGAGAAGTCCATTTGCCGGTGCCTTTTTGTTTGGCCTTATCCAGTATTTTATCCAGCAACCAGCCTTTTCCCTGATCATCGGCTTTGAGGAAGATACTGGCGGTGATCTCAATTAGAAAGGACTGTAAAGCCCCCCGGTTCCAGTCTTTAAAAACGGTGTGCAATTGCTTATTATCCAGCCCTGCAATGTTTTTCAAGATGTCATAGGCTTCGGCGATGAGTTGCATCAAGCCATACTCAATGCCGTTGTGCACCATTTTGACGTAGTGCCCTGCCGAGGTATTACCCAGATGCGCGACACAGGGATCGCCGTTCACTTTGGCGGAAACCGCTTCAAGGATAGGGGCTACCAACCGGTAAGCCTCAGGGTTGCCACCCGGCATAATGCTCGGCCCCCGGCGGGCGCCTTCTGAACCGCCGGAAACCCCCATGCCCATAAACAGGATATTTTTGGATTTCAGTTCTTCAATCCTCCGGTTCGTATCTTCAAAGTAAGAGTTGCCACCGTCGATGATCAGGTCGCCTGGCTCCAGGTGAGGCAACAGGGAAGCGATGACACTATCGACTGCCTTACCGGCAGGGACCAGTAGCATGATCTTGCGGGGAGGTTTCAGCATTCGGACAAAAGTAGCGGTATCGGCCGTACCCTTTACCGGTTTACCGGAAGCTTCCGCTTCCAGTGCCGCTGCTTTTTCTGGGTCGAGGTCGAGCCCGGCGGCTGAAAAGCCGTGGTCGGCAACATTAAGCAGGAAATTGCGGCCCATAACGCCCAGGCCGATCATGCCGAAATCGTAGGTTGATATCATCATTCAGGCTTTGTTTTTTAGAGGTACAAGGTATTTAGGTGACGGGGTACAGGGTGGAAAGCATAAGGTGTTGGCTAATGGCTTGATCCGGACTCAAAGATACTCAAACACTCAAACTTTACCCGGCCCGCAGGGACGGGGCCCAAACACTTTTCACTTAAAATTCTGGCCTTCAATTTTTTCCAGCTTTTTTAAGCGCCGTTGATGCCGGATTTCACCGGTATAATGCGCTTTGATGAAGGCAAAGATCAGCTCCCTGGCTAATTCCGGGCCAATGACCCGGCCACCAAGGCAAATCAGGTTCATGTTGTCATGCTCGACGCCTTGCCGGGCGGAATAGGTTTCGGTAACAAGTGCTGCCCGAACCCGCGGAAATTTGTTGGCGACGATAGCTGCCCCTACCCCACTGCCGCAGACGGCGATGCCGCGATCAACCAGCCCTACTGACACTGCACGGGCCAACGGCGCCACCAGGTCGGGGTAGTCGTCCTGCGGATCCAGCTCATCGGCTCCGAAATCGGTCACCGAAAAGCCTTGTTCTTCTAAAATTTCCTTTACCTGTTGTTTGAGGAAAAACCCTCCGTGGTCGGCTGCAATTCCGATTTTCATGAAAATAATTTGTGGAGAAAAAAACTTTGAGTTATTTGAAAGCCTTAAAGATAACAGGCGTAACCCGGCTGAGGTTTTTCTTACTCGCAGAATCTTTCCGTCGGCAGCCCCTTAGAAGGCCTGGGGTCTCTGGTTTTTTACCCGGCTGATCCCGACAGTTGTCGGGGAGGACGGGCTGGTTTCTGGTTCCTCCCGACTCTGCGAGCCGGGTAAAGGTTCATGGTTCATGGTCCATGGAGCGAGGCGAAGCCTTCCCGATTACAATTGACTACCAAATTTTGGATTTGTTAGTAAAAAGGGGGGGCCGGGCCAGCGTCATGCCCACTGCCGCAACCCGGCCTTCACCTGCCAAAGCAGCTTTGGCCGAAAACTGAAGATTACCAACCCCCAAATAATTTCATTATGACGATTCACATCTCCCCGAATCCCGAAAAAGTCGCCCAGGACTTTGCCTCCTATTTTTCCGAATGGGTAAAGGACAAGCCTCGGGCGCACCTTGCGCTCTCCGGCGGAAGCACACCCAAGGTACTGTTCCGTCATTGGGCGGATCAGTACAGCGAAAAGATCGATTGGGAAAAGATCCATTTCTTCTGGGGAGATGAGCGCTGCGTGCCGCCCGATCATGAAGAGAGTAACTTTCGGATGGCTAATGAGTTATTGCTAAAACCGCTGGGCATTCCGGAAGGCCACATTCATCGCATCAGAGGGGAAGCTGCTCCTGAAGCAGAAGCGGAGCGCTACGGCCAGGTTTTAAAACAGCACCTCCCCGCCCGCCGCAACCTGCCCGCTTTTGATATTGTCCTATTGGGCATGGGAGAAGACGGCCATACTGCTTCCATTTTTCCAAACCAGATGGAACTCTTGACGGAATCCGCCCCTTGCGCCGTGGCTACTCATCCCGAAACGGGACAGCAGCGCATTACCCTGACCGGGCCGGTGCTGAACAATGCCTCAGAAGTAGTCTTCCTGGTAACCGGCCCCGGAAAAGCGGAAAAAGTAAAAGAAATCATAGAAAATGGAGCACACAGCTTGCGCTATCCCGCAGCCCATGTTGCTCCAAAGGAAGGGAAGCTGCAGTGGTATCTCGATGAGGCAGCAGCCTTATCCGTAGGCCGTTAACAGTGGGCAGGCTACAGTCGCCGGTACGGGAGAACGCCAGGAACTACCGACTGCCAACTGCCGACTGGACTACATGACATCCAGCGCCTTTACCAGATAAGTAAGCATGAAGGGCATGGGCACCCAAAACCATTCATCGACGTAGACGATCATAGCCAGGAAGATGACAGCGAATACCAGAAAGAGCAGCCAGTCTGTAGCTTTGGATCTTTTGCTCGTAGTTGTTTCCATGTTGTTAACTCGTTTGCCGCAAAACTAAGAACTAATCTAAAATAATTCTAGCCATGAACCATCAAATTGCCGTCATTACCGGCGGAGCGCAAGGTATTGGGAAGGTAACGGCCCAAATATTACGACAAAACGGCTGGCAGCCCATCCTTCTCGACCGGGATGAGGAAGCGGGCCGGGAAGCCGTGGAAGCAGCGCCGGATCTGATATTCATTCCTTGTGATGTGGCGGAAGAACAAAGCGTTCGGGGGGCCATTGCAGCCGTTTTGGCCCAATTCGGGCGCATCGACGGCTTGGTCAACAACGCCGGGTTTGGGATCAACAAATCCATTGAAGAATTGACGCTGGAGGAGTGGAACCGTGTTATCGGCGTCAATCTTACGGGGGCCTTCCTCTGCACCAAATATTGTGCGCCACACCTGCGCCAGGCTCGCGGCGCGATCGTCAACATCTGCTCCACCCGGGCCTATATGTCGGAACCCAACACGGAAGCCTATTCCGCTTCCAAGGGCGGCATCCTTTCCCTGACCCACGCTCTGGCCATCAGCATGGGCCCGGAGGCCCGGGTGAACAGCATCAGTCCCGGCTGGATCGACGTGACGGGGCATCAGAAGGCCGGCCGCCGGCAACAGCTGGAGTGGAGCCCTGAGGACCACGCTCAGCATCCGGCTGGCCGGATAGGGCGGCCGGAAGACATTGCCGAGATGGTGGCCTACCTGCTGTCGGAAAAGGCCGGCTTCATTACCGGGCAGGATTTTGTGGTCGATGGGGGTATGACGAGAAAGATGATTTATGTGTAATTGGGAATCCGAATCCCAATTAACAAGAAAAGATTTATCACAGCATCCGGGAACGCTTCCTCCTGTTCTGGAGTTGTTCTAATTTCAGAATGGCGAACCGCCAAAAAACGCCCCGATTATGAAGAGCCCGAAGTCCTCCATCTGGAAAAACCCTTACCTGTCTTTGTTACATACGGCCTGGCAATATGCCGGGGGGCAGCGCCGCCGTTACTCGCTGATCTACAGCATGTTTGTGATCAGCAACTTGGTAGTGGCCATGGAGCCTGTCATTTGGGGTATTTTCATCAATAATATCCAAAAGCAAGGTTTGAACATCCTACGGTCGGCCTGGATCTATGCCGGCGCATACCTGCTGATCAAGCTATTGGATTGGGGGGCCCATGGTCCGGCCCGCATCATGGAGCGCGACCTGGCCTTCAGCCTGAGCCGCAATTTCCTGCAGGAACTCTACCACAAAGCACTACACCTGCCGGTCCGCTGGCATCAGGACCACCATAGCGGCGCCACGATCAACCGCATCAGGAAGGCCTATGAGGCCCTGAAAGATTTTTTCGACTCGGGCTTCATGTACCTGAAGACCTTTCTGAGTTTTGTCTTTTCCTTTGCTGCTATGATCTATTTTTCGCCGCTGTTCGGATTGATCGCGGCGGTGATGGGGGCAGGGGTCATCTTTGTGCTGTTAAAATTCGACAAGCCATTTATTCAGGCCTCCCGGGAGGTAAATGAGAAAGAGCACGTCGTATCGTCCACCTTATTCGATAGCCTATCGAACATTATCACAGTGATTACGCTGCGACTGGAACAACGGATGGAGAAGGGGCTGCTGAACCGGGTAATGGACATTCTGCCGCCTTTCCGGCGCAAAGTCATGGTCAACGAATGGAAATGGTTTGTGATGGATATTTGCGTGGGCCTCATTTACGGCGTAATCCTGGTGGGCTATATTTATCAAAACTGGGTTCCGGGTGAAGTGTTCCTGATCGGCTCCCTGGTAACCCTGATGGCTTATGTACAGCGTTTCACCAGTGTTTTCCACGGCATGGCCTGGCAGTATACACAGGTGGTGCGTTACCATACCGATGTACAGACGGCGCAGAATATTTTCGAGGCTTTCGAAAAATATCATTTGCCGGACCTCGATGCAGCCCTTCCCGAAGGCTGGCGTCAACTGGAGATTGGAAACCTCCATTTCACCCACAATGATAAAAGGCCGGAAGACGAGAAAGCCCAGGGTTTACATGGCCTAAACCTCCGGATATCCAGAGGAAAGCGGGTAGCCCTGATTGGCGAGAGTGGCAGTGGAAAGAGCACCCTGATGGCGATATTGCGAGGGTTATACACGCCGGAAGCGGGCCTGCAGTTATCGGCCGATGGCCAGCCGGTTAAGAACCTGGCCTTCGTCGCCAACCGGGTAACCCTGTTCCCCCAGGAACCGGAGATCTTCGAGAACACCATTGAATACAACATCACGCTCGGCCTGCCATTTGGAGAAGACGAAGTGCGTAAGGTATGCCAGGTTGCGCAGTTCGGCAGTGTAGTGGAACAACTCCCACGCGGCTTGCAATCAAGTATCAAGGAGAAGGGGGTCAACCTGTCGGGTGGGCAAAAACAGCGCCTGGCCCTGGCCCGCGGCATCCTGGCCGGCCGCGACAGCGACATCATTCTGATGGATGAACCGACCAGCAGTGTCGACCCCAAGACCGAAGTGCAGATCTACCAGCGCCTTTTTGAAGAATTCAAAGACAAGGCGATAGTGTCCTCCCTGCACCGCCTGCACCTGCTCAACCAGTTCGATTACGTCTACATCCTGGCCGACGGCCGGGTTGTCGATGAGGGCGCCTTCCCTTACCTTCGCGCGCAAAGCCCGGCCTTTCGGGAATTGTGGCGCCATCAGGAAGCGGTGATGGCGGGCATGGAATGAGAGGAAGTGGGAAGTGGGAAGTGGGAAGTGGGAAAGGGGAACTCGGAAGTTTTACCCGAACGCGAGTACAACGAGTGGGCGGGGGGAAAGGGGAAGTGGGAAGTGGGAAGTGGGAAGTGGGAAAGGGGAATTCGGAAGTTTTACCCGAACGCCAGTACAACGAGTGGGCGGGGGGAAGTGTCCCTAGGGCATCCTGAACCACTGTCTTTCCCTTTTTTTACTTAAATAACAGGTAATAGTTATATTTACCTCGCAGGTAAGAAAAGAAATGGCAGCCAAGCGGATTTGCCGAAAGAACTACACGTATGAACACTGACGAAAATAAGCAGTTGCCCGGAGACCCTTCCCTTCCCAGTTCAGCCGAAGCGCTGAAGAGCCTGGTGCAACTCGGGAACGGATCTTCTAAGTATACCGTTGAAGATTTTTTCCGGAACCCGGACAAAACAGCCTTCCAGTTATCGCCCAACGGGGAGTACCTCGCCTACATGGGCCCCTATGAACGCCGACGGAATATTTTTGTCCAAAAACTGGGCGAGGCCCAGTCCATACGGCTGACGACGGAAACGGAACGCGATATCGCCGGCTACTTCTGGGCCAGCGACCAGCGCCTGGTTTACGTTAAAGACAGCGGGGGGGACGAGAACTTTCAGCTCTTCGCCATCAATCGTGACGGGACCAACGCGAAAGACCTCACCCCTTTCGAAGGGGTCAAGATCCAGCTGATCGATGATCTGGAGGACAACGATGATGAACTCATCATTGGAATGAATAAGAACAACCCCATGTTGTTCGAACCCTATCGTATCAACATCCATACCGGCGAATTCCTCCAACTCGCCCCCAATGACAACCCGGCAGAGCCCATTACCGCCTGGATGACCGACCACGATGGCAAACTACGGTTAGCCATCAGAACCATCGATGGCGTCAGCCACAGCCTGCTCTACCGCCCTACCGAAACGGACGCCTTCCGAACCGTTATCACCACCAACTTCAAGGAAAGCCTCGACCCGCTTTTCTTTGAGTTTGACAATGGTTCCGTCATTTTCGCCTCCACCAATATCGGGCGTGACCGAAGCGAGATCGTGCGGTTTGACCTGGACAAGGGAGCGGAGGCAGGGGAAGTGATCTTCGCCCATCCCGAAGTAGATGCCGGTAGCCTGATCTATTCGCGTAAGCGCAAAGTGGTCACGGGCGCGGTGTATACCACCTGGAAGCGGGAGATCCGCTTTTTTGATGAAGAAAGGAAACAGCTCCAGGAATACCTGGAAAAGGCCCTGCCGGGGCAAGAGGTGGTCGTGACCAGCACCAATAAGGCGGAAGACAAGTACCTGGCCCGCACTTACAGCGACCGTTCGATGGGGGCTTATTACTACTACGATACAACCACCGGCCAACTCGAGAAAATCGTTGAAGTGAGCCCCTGGCTGGATGAGGCGGACATGTCGCCCATGAAACCCATACAATATACCAGCCGAGACGGGCTTACCATTCATGGGTATTTGACGCTTCCGAAAGGTAGCGACTCGCACCGCCTGCCGGTAGTGGTCAACCCCCACGGCGGCCCCTGGGTACGCGATAGCTGGGGCTACAACCCGGAAGTCCAGTTGCTGGCCAGCCATGGCTACGCCGTATTACAGGTCAATTATCGCGGCAGCACCGGCTACGGGCGGGCTTTCTGGCAAAAGGGGTTCAAACAATGGGGCCGGGCGATGCAGGACGACATTACCGACGGCGTCCGCTGGCTCGTCGCGGAGGGCATTGCCGACCCGGCGCGCATTGCAATCTATGGCGCCAGTTACGGCGGCTACGCCACGCTGGCGGGCATCACCTTTACCCCGGAATTGTACGCTTGCGCGATCGACTATGTGGGCGTTTCCAACCTTTTCACTTTTATGGAGACCATCCCGCCCTACTGGAAGCCCTACCTGGAGATGCTATACGAGATGGTGGGCCATCCGCAGCAGGATGAGGAACTACTGCGCGCTAGTTCTCCCGTATTCCACATCGATAAGATACAGGCGCCGCTCTTCGTTGTGCAGGGCGCCAACGACCCCCGGGTAAATATCGACGAATCAGATCAGATCGTCCGCTCCCTGCGCTCGCGGGGCATCGATGTGCCCTATCTGGTGAAGTACAACGAAGGCCACGGTTTTGCCAATGAGGAGAATCGTTTCGAATTTTATAAGGCGATGCTGGGCTTCCTGGAGAAACACCTGGCCTAGTTGATCTCGTAAAATCGCTGTATCTTAGAAGCTGTTTGAATTTAGTCCTTCAGTTTTATTATGCCTCTTTTTCCGCCACTCTGCGGCTTTTTTTCGCCCCGTACCTATGGGTACCAGGCTCAAAAAGAGCCTTGATTGACGAAAAAATAGCCTATAATAAATTCTAAAAACCAAATTCAAACAGCTTCTTAAGTCGAAAAAAATTGCGCCTTATGAGTTCATTCAGATCCTTTTTCATGCTCATTGTATTGAGCCTGGCCCTACTCCTGGCGGGGGGCTGTAATGCAAGCCGTACCGTAAAGGGTGGTGCGATCGGCGCTGCTGCCGGCGGAGCGATCGGTGGCGCCATTGGCAGTAAAAAAGGTAAGACCGCCGAAGGCGCCATTATTGGAGCTGTCGTGGGCGGTACTGCCGGAGCACTGATCGGCCGCTATATGGACAAACAGGCCGAGGAGATCCGCCGCGACATGAAGGGGGCTACCGTCACCCGGGTAGGGGAAGGTATCCTGATCACTTTCGATTCCGGCCTAATGTTTGATGTCGATTCCTACAACCTCCGCAGCACTACCCGCGACAACCTCAACGAACTCGCCCGGGTGCTCAACAAGTATGACGATACGGACATCCTCATCGAAGGGCATACGGACAACACGGGTTCGGAAGAACACAATCAAACACTTTCCGAGAAACGCGCTCAATCAGTGGCCAACTACCTCATTCGGCAGGCCGTGAATAAGGACAGGACAATCACCATGGGTTACGGAGAAAGCCAGCCAATAGCCAGCAACGAAACGGCTTCCGGCCGTCAGCAGAACCGCCGGGTGGAAGTGGCTATTTTCGCCAACAAAAAACTGCAACGGGCAGCCAAACGCGGCGACATCGGAGTGGAGTGAGGAAAAAAACATGCCAAACTTAAATCGCGATCATGAGCAAGCCTCTTTCTCCCCTGTATTGGCCTTCTCTGATTTCCCTATTGGCTGCCAAGCTGGCCATTCACCTTTACGCCAATACGTTGTGGGGCTTCCACCGCGATGAATTCCTCTACCTTTCCCTGGGGCGCCACCTGGATTGGGGTTATTGGTCGAACCCACCGTTTATCGGTTGGGTAAGCGCTTTGATACAGGCCACGGCGGGCGACAGCCTGTTTGCCATCCGGCTTTTTCCCATGCTGGTCAGCGGCGCCCTATTGGTGTTGGTGGTGTTGATGGCCCGCGAGCTAGGTGGCGGACGCTATGCCCAGTTCCTGGCGGGGGCGGCCATGCTGCTGACGCCGGCCAACCTACGGCCGGGCATGCTCTTCATGCCCGTTATGCCCGATATATTTTTCTGGGCATTGCTGGCCTATCTGGTGATCCGGTACATCAACACCGGCCACCGGCGCGACATCCTGCTCTTCGGCTTGGTATTCGGGCTCAGTTTTCTAAACAAATACGCTACTGGCTTTGCCTTGCTTGGCATGGCCGGCGCGCTATTACTCAGCCCCTACCGGAAAGTGCTATGGAGCCGGGATGCCGCCCTGGCCGCCCTGATCGCATTGGTGCTGATCCTGCCCAACCTCATTTGGCAGTACCAGCACAATTTTCCGGTGGTGGCCCATATGCAGGGGCTGGCGGAAAATCAGTTGGTGAATGTGCGCATCAAAGACTTTCTCACTGGCCAGTTGTTCATGAATCTCTCGGTGATCCCGGTTTGGGTAGCAGGGCTGATCTGGTTCTTTCATCCGGCCAACCGGCGCTATCAGGTGTTGGGCTGGTATTTTGTACTGGTGTTTCTGTTGCTGCTCGTGCTGCGGGGCAAGCCCTACTACACCCTGGGGTTATACCCCATGCTGATCGCCGCCGGAGGAGTGTGGTGGGAAAACCTTTCCCGTTCAGTTTGGCTGCGCGTGGCCCTGCCTTTGTTTATTTTGCTGCTCCTATTGCCGGCCCTGCCCCTGGGGCTGCCGGTCTTGCCCTTACCCTTAATGAAGCAGTATTGCACCTACCTTATCGACAAGGCCGGTTTCGACGGGCCAATGCGCTGGGAGGACGGCGAGATACACCCCCTTCCCCAGGATTATTCCGATATGCTGGGCTGGGAAGAGCTGGGGCAACTGGCCGTTAAAGCCTACCGGGAAGCGGAAGGGGAAGATGTCTTACTTTATTGTGAAAATTATGGAGAAGCCGGTGCAGTGGACTATTACGGCAAAGGCCAGGACATACCACCGGCGGTGAGCTTTAGCGATACTTACCGCCTTTGGCTCCCCCATACCACTTCGGCAAAAACGCTGATTTACATCAACAGTGAATTGGGGGAAGATGTCGGCCAGTTGTTCGGTGATATCCGACTCGTTGGCGCCATTAGCAACTCCGATGCCCGGGAGCGGGGCACTTCTGTTTTCCTCTGCCGGAAACCGAAAGCGGATTTCGGGGCGTTCTGGGCGGAACGGGTGCGAGGCGTGCTAAGCGGGGAAGACTGATTTGCCATCCGACTGCTCGCTAACCGCTTCTCGGTAAGCGAGGTGCAGACTGCCGATGGCACACCTTTCTTTTTGATGAACTTGCCTTATTATCTGGGCGCCAGGATACCGGGCTACGCGGCGCATTTCACGGCAGGATATTGATGAAGTTTTATTATTGTTTATCTTTACCTCAAGCAAAATTCAACCCATCAACCCAACGGCCATGACCTTAGCAGAGATTACCGCCCAGTTCGTCAAAACGGCGGAAAAAGTACCCTCCCTGGGAAAATCCATCAAATTTGTCTTCGACGAAGGCATCGTGCACATCGACCTCACGGGGGAACAGAGCGTGGTGACCAACGAGGACAAAGCGGCCGACTGCACTATCACCACCAGCATGGAGACCCTCGATGGCGTCCGAAAAGGAGAGATCAACGCCATGATGGCGGTGATGTCGGGCAAGGTGAAGATCAAAGGGGATATGGGGCTGGCGTTGCAGTTGCCGTCGCTGATTGCTTAGTTTCAAAGTAAAGCCGGGAGTTATCGATACTATGCCTGACTATTAGAAGTAGGGATGCTCTTTTTTGCCCGTTTCTGCCAAAAAGGGATAGCCGAACCCCAGAGCCATTGATTTCCGGGGAAACTTTGAACAGTCCCACAATCCAATAAAACTGAAATATGAATGTCAATAAATTAAATTATCAAGAAATAAAATCATTGTACCTTACTTTGATACTTTCCATCCTCATTACATCCTGCAACGGACAAGTTAAAACCAACTCTGATACCTTTAATTCCAACCAACCAAAATCAACTCCAGTTATTGAGCCTACGTACAAAGACCCACTCTTTTTTATTGACGGGCAGTTGTGCCAACATTTACGAAAGATATTTCAAGATAGCCGGGGCAATCTCTGGTTTGGAACAAACAACTATGGGCTTATGAGATACAACGGTGATACGCTGGAGTATTTCGATGAAAGAAATGGAATTGGCAATGGAAGAATAACTGGTAATATAGAGGATGATAAAGGTAATGTTTGGTTTAGCTCTTCTGACGGATTAATCAAGTATGATGGAAAAACCTTTTCCAATTTTTCTAAAAAGGACGGACTTTTGGATAAAGAAATATGGAGCATGATCATTGACAGCAAAGGGATATTCTGGCTAGGCACAAATACAGGAGTAAGTCGCTTCGACGGAAAAGAGTTTTCCAATTTTAATATACCTAAATCTCAGGTTAAAGACACAAACACTATTTATTCCTATGATAGAATTGTGAGCATTGCAGAGGATCAAAATGGCAACTTATGGTTTGGTACTGATGGATTTGGTATTTGTAGATATAACGGAAAAACTTTTTCCAATTTCACAACGGAAGATGGCCTTTCTGATAATACGATTCACGAGCTTATGGCAGATTCCAAAGGCAATTTATGGATTGGCACTTTTTTCGGTGGACTCAGTATGTATGATGGGAAAAAATTTACAAATTTCACCAATGAAGGAAAAATAAGCGGTATTGAAGTAAGTGGATTTTTTGAAGATACCAACGGAGAAATATGGTTTGCAGTGGAAAACAACGGAGTGTATCGCTATGATGGAAAGTCTTTTACTAATTACAATCAGGATGATGGCTTAATAACCAATGGTATTTTGAGTATTTACAAAGACAGAGAAAACAGATTTTGGTTTGGTGGTTGGGGCGGGCTTTTTCGTTACGAAAATAATTTCTTTGTGAGTGTTACAAAAGATGGGCCTTGGATGGAATAGATATTGTTTTTCCTTAATTTAATTTGACAGGAAATCACCACGGAGCCGGCTACTATTTGTAATACGGACCGTTAGCGGTCAGGTTAAACAGGGGCGGCCCAACAAAACCCATCCTCCCCGGCGCCTGTCGTGATCAGCCTGGCAAAAATCATTTACACCATTCGGCTATTTTAAACTGGCTCATTAGAGACAGTCAATTTGTTTTCCCTACTGCCTTTCCCCCATCGGAACCAGCCTTGCCACCCAGCCCCCACCCGGAGCGAGCTGAACGCGTAGCTTATCACCAGAAGCTACGGTTTGCCGAAGCTGCTGAAAATCCTCCGCGAAACGGCCCGCATTGACGCCATCCTGATAAATTACCGCCTGATACTGGCCTTTCGGCAAAAAGGAGAAGTCAAGTTCCAGTGTTCGAGGACTCCAGTCCGTCATCGCGCCGAGGTACCAGTCGCCATTGGCGGCCTGCCGGGCGATGGCGATATAATCGCCTACCTTGCCATCAAGCGGAATGCTTTGCTGCCAGGTGGACGGCACAGCCGCCAGGAATTCCATGCATTCCGGTTCCCGGAGGTAGCTGGAAGGGCTGTCGGCCAGCATCTGCAAGGGGCTTTCGTACACTACATACATCGCCAATTGGTGGCAACGGGTGCCGAGACTGGACGGGCGGTTGAAAACGGGCGCCCAGTTGTCGGCCTGAGCGTTGCGCATGGCGCCCGGAGTGTAGTCCATCGGCCCGGCAACCATGCGGATGAAAGGAAGGGTGACGTTGTGCTCCGGCCCGATGTGTTTGCTGGTATCCCACTTGGATTGCTCCAGGCCGTAGACGCCCTCTCGGCTGATAACGTTGGGATAGGTGCGGTGCAGCCCCGCCGGTTTGTAACTGCCGTGGAAATCCACCAGAAGCCGGCGCTGAGCGGCAGCTTCCGCAATTTTCCAGTAATAGTTGACCATCTTCTGGTCGTCGCGCTGCATAAAATCGACTTTGATGCCGGCCGCGCCCCAGGCTGCAAACTGGTCAAGGGCTGGCTCCAACTGCCGGTCGAGGGCATTCCATAAGACCCATAAGATAATGCCCACATCCTTCGATTTGGCATAGGCGAACAATTCCGGCAGGTCGATATCCGGGTTGGGCGACAGCAAGTCGTCTGTTTTGGACCAGCCTTCGTCCAGGATGATATACTCCAGGCCATACTTTGCGGCGAAGTCGATGTAGTATTTATATGTATCGGTATTGAGCCCGGCGCGGAAGTCCACGCCGTAGAGGTTGTTGGCGTTCCACCAGTCCCAGGCCACCTTGCCGGGGCGCACCCAGGAAAAATCGCCCTGTGAGGGTTCGGACAGCAGGTACACCAGTTGGTTCGACAGCAAATCGGCGTCTTTTTGAGCGATCGCGAACACCCGCCATGGGAAGTTGCGTTTGGCATCCGTGACGGCGATATAATCCGCGCGTTTTTCAACCCGCACATTGCGGTCGCCTTCAGCTTTTTCCTGCTCCGGGTATTTCGGAAAAACGGCCTGCAGGCCCTTGCCATTCATGCCTCTGATCCACATGCCCGCATAATCCCGAAGATTGGATTCGGAGATCAGCACACAAGCGCCTGAAGCGGTGCGCACCAGCGCGGGCAGGCTGGCCAGTTTCCGTTTGAGGGCGCCGATGGCGTAGGGGATGTAAATCCGCTCGTTGTGGGAGTAAAAACCTTCTTCTTCCGGAAAGTAAATGGTATCCGTTGAAGCAAAGCGCAGGTGGAGTTTTTCTTCTGAAACGGTGATGGAGGGTTTCTCGAATTCGGTGTCGAAGCGGTAAGCCACTCCTTCATCATAGGCCCTTACGATCAGGGAATACAGGCCTCCGAACCGCAGGCGGGCTTCGTTGTAATTTTCAGCAATTTCAACGCTCTTCTGCGCCACTACCGGGCGGATGACATTCCGGTTCTCCGCTTTCCCCGCCCTCCGCATCGGTTGCCGGGCGTCCAGCCACTGCCCATCCACTTTCATACCCAAGGGGGAAGGCGGAAGCAGGGTTTCCTCCCCCATTTTGATGCTCAGCATAAAGGCTGTATCCGCGTCAATGGTGGCGGTGATGGCGCCGTTGGGAGAGCTGAGCTCAAAGCTTTGGGTAAAAAGGGAGGTGGTGGCGAAGAGGCAAAGGGGAAGGAGGTAAAGTGGTTTCATGGTTTCGGTTTTGAAGGAGGATAACTGCCGAGGCGCAAAGTCCTCGCATTTTTTTTGAACCGCAAAGCCGCCATGACGCAGAGTTGCCGCAAAGAAGGAGCTTCTCCTGCGAAACATCTCTGCGCCTTTGCGGCTCTGCAGTTCAATATTAAGAGGCAGGCTCAGGAGTTCACCTAGGCTCGTCTACTGCCTTCCCGATTTCGATCCACCGGATCTCATCGGGATGAAAAGCTGCGGTGCACCTTTTCAACTGCCGACGGCTCACTGTCTTTCCACGCTGATCCGCACCTTCACCTCACCCGGCAATTCGATCTCTTCACCATTAATGACTGAATCGACTAATTGCAAATCGGTCGTCAGCGTTTCCGCTTTGATGTAATCACCGTATTGTTCCACTGCGGAAGCCAGGGCCTCATCGTGTTGCAGCGCCACGCGAATCTTATCCGTCACTTCGAAGTCCTTGTCCTTACGGATATTCTGGATGCGGTTGACGATATCGCGGGCCATGCCTTCGGCTTCGAGCTCCTCGTCCAGCGTGATGTCGAGGGCGACGGTGATATTGTCGTCGTTGGCCACCTGCCAGCCGGGAATATCTTCAGCGGTGATCTCGAAATCCTCCAGTGTCAGCTCATAGCTATTGCCGTTAAGTTCCAGCAGATATTGGTTCGTTTTTTCAATGCGGGCAATATCTTCCTGATTTAATGCACCGATGGCGGCAGAGGCGTCCTTCATGTCTTTGCCCAGGCGCCGGCCCAAGGTCTTAAAATTGGGCTTGATGCGCTTTTTGAGAATGCCCGAAGTATCCGTGACGTACTCAATATCTTTCACATTGACTTCGGAAAGGATAAGCGTTTTCACCCCTTCCACCTGTTCCTGGAAGTGGTTGTCGAGGATAGGCAGCAGGATCTTGTGCAGCGGCTGGCGCACGCGGATCTTTTCCTTTTTGCGCAGCGACAGCACCAGGGAAGAAATACGCTGGGCGTAGTCCATGCGTTGCTCCAGATCCTTATCGATCACGGCGGCATTGGAAACCGGGAAATCAGCCAGGTGCACCGATTCGTGCGACTCGCTTTGCGTAGCGTTATTAAGGTTGCGGTACAGCCAATCGGCAAAGAAAGGCGCGGTGGGCGCCATGAGTTTGGATACGGCCACCAGGCATTCGTAGAGCGTCTGATAGGCGGCCAGCTTATCCTGGTCCATAGCCGTTTTGCTGCCATTCTGCTGCTGGGAAGGCTTCCAGAAGCGGCGGCGGCAAAGGCGCACATACCAGTTGGAAAGGTTGTCGTTGACGAAGTTCTGAATTTTTCGGGCGGCCTGGGTGGGTTCATAATCCGCATAATCGGCATCCACCTCCTTAACCAGGCTGTTGAGCAGGGAGATGATCCAGCGGTCGATCTCGGGCCGCTCGCTCAGAGGGACCTGAGCTTCCTGGTTATAGAATTTGTCAATGTTGGCGTACAGTGCAAAGAAGGAGTAGCTATTATAGAGGGTGCCGAAGAACTTGCGCTGCACTTCCTCCATCCCCTTGATGTCAAATTTGAGGTTATCCCAGGGATTGGCGTTGCTCATCATGTACCAGCGGGTAACATCGGCGCTGTGGGCCTCTATCGTTTTGAAGGGATCGAGCACATTGCCCTTACTCTTCGACATCTTGTTGCCCTCCGCATCCAGCACCAGGCCATTGGAGACGACATTTTTGAAGGCGACGCTATCGAACACCATAGCGGCGATGGCGTGCAGGGTATAAAACCAACCCCGCGTCTGGTCGACGCCTTCAGCGATGAAATCAGCCGGGAAGTTATCCTTGAACACCTGCTGGTTTTCAAAAGGATAGTGCCACTGGGCGTATGGCATGGCGCCGGAGTCGAACCATACGTCGATAAGGTCGAGTTCACGCATCATGCGCTGGCCACTATCGGAGACGAGCACCACTTCATCGATGTAAGGGCGGTGCAGGTCATTGGGCGCCTGTTGTTTCAGGCCCAACGCCTGGTTTGCATTTTCGATCTCCCGTTTCAGTTCTTCCACCGAGCCGATACATTTCTCTTCTTTCTGGTCTTCGCTGCGCCAGATGGGCAGGGGCGTACCCCAGTAGCGGGATCGGGATAAATTCCAATCCTGCAGGTTTTCCAGCCACTTGCCAAAGCGCCCTTCACCGGTCGATTTTGGCTTCCAGTTGATGGCCTGGTTCAGCTCGAACATGCGTTCTTTCACTGCCGTGGCTTTGATGAACCAGCTATCGAGCGGGTAGTAGAGCACCGGTTTATCAGTGCGCCAGCAGTGCGGGTAGGAGTGGACGTATTTTTCCGAAAGGAACAGTTTATCTTCTTCTTTTAGTTTGATGACGATATCCACATCCACCGGGCGTTCCTCTTCCTGTCCGTAATCTTTGACATAGCGGCCGGCAAAGTCCGTCACCTCCTTTACAAACCGGCCCTGCTTGTCTACCAGAGGCATGAGATTGCCCAGTTCATCTTTGACCATTAGGGGCGGGATGTCGTTTTCACGGGCTACTTTGAAGTCATCGGCGCCGAAAGTAGGAGCAATGTGCACGATACCGGTACCATCCTCGGTGCTAACGAAGTCGCCGAGCAGTACTTTGAAGGCCGGCTTATCAGGCTGCACGTAGGGCATGAGTTGTTCGTATTCCATGCCGGCCAGGGCGGCGCCCTTTATTTCTTCGACGATATCCAGGTAGGGAATTGGCTTGTTACTGGCCTTGACTTCTTCCGGTTGCAGCTCCGGCTTAGGCTCCGTAAAATAGGCTGGCAGGCGGTCTTTGGCCAGGATGACGGTGGCGCCCTTACCGGTATAGCGGTTATAGGTGCGCACCTTGACGTAGGTGATGTCTTTGCCAACGGCCAGGGCGGTGTTGGAAGGCAAGGTCCAGGGGGTGGTCGTCCAGGCGAGGAAGTACTCATCCGCTTTCCCCTTTACCTTGAACTGAGCGACAGCCGAAGTATCGGTGATATCGCGGTAGGCGCCCGGCAGGTTTAGCTCGTGGGAGCTCAGCCCTGTGCCGGCGGCCGGCGAGTAGGGTTGGATCGTGTAGCCTTTGTACAACAGGCCCTTATCGTACAACTGGCGCAGCAGCCACCAGACGGATTCGATATAATCGTTCTTGAAAGTGATGTAGGGATCGTGTAGATCGACCCAATAGCCCATCTTGCGGGTGATGTCATCCCACATATCCTTATAGCGCATTACGGTTTCGCGACAGCGCTCGTTATATTCATCAACGCTGATGGACTTACCGATATCCTCCTTGGTGATACCCAGTTCTTTCTCCACGTTCAGCTCGATGGGCAGGCCGTGAGTATCCCAGCCCCCTTTGCGTTCCACACGTTTGCCTTTCATGCTCTGGTAGCGGCAGAAGAGGTCCTTCACGGTGCGCGCCATCACGTGGTGGATGCCCGGTTTGCCATTGGCGGAGGGGGGCCCTTCGTAGAACACAAAGCGGTTGTCGCCGGGGCGTTGTTCCACGCTTTTTTCGAAGATGTGGTTAGCTTCCCAGAATTCGAGGATTTCCTGGTCAATCCGGGGGAGGTTGAGGCTTTTATATTCTCTATACATCTTAAACTTTTTTTCGAAGCTGCAAAAATACACAAACAAAAAGCTCTGGCAAACCGTGTCTGCCAGAGCTTTTTCATTGCGTACAATTATTAGCTTTTTACCCCAGCAGACGGCTGTCGGGAATAATAATAATGCTAATAATTATATGCCGGAATGCTTGATGCATGTATCTGATTTCTCTATTTTACAAAAGTAAACGAATTTAGGTTCAAATACAAGTTATGTATAGATTAGACCGGACGGCATTTCGACGGCAAACGGCAGAGGAAGCGGATGATCAACTGGCCTATTGGCTGACGCTGCCCCCACAGGAGCGGTTGCTGGCGGCGAAATTCCTGATTGCCAGAGCCTGGGGCTTTTCGCCGGCTGATGTCCCCCGGATGGACAAATCAATATTTAAAGCGAAGCGGCGTATGCGCAATGAAGTATTATTTCAGGATTTTCTGGAGTTCATTCAGGCACTGGAACAAAATGAGGTGGATTACCTGCTGGTTGGGGGGTATGCGGTTATCCTTCATGGGCATACCCGTACGACCGGAGATATGGATATCTGGGTTCGGGCAACCAAAGAGAATTACGAGAAACTGGTGAAAGCGTTCCGGGCATTTGGCATGCCTGTTTTTGACATGACGGAGCAGCACTTTCTGGATACCTCCAAATTTTACGTTTTTACTTTTGGCGTTTCTCCCATAAGCATTTACATAATGACTAAAGTAAAGGGGCTTTCTTTCGAAGAGGCTTTTCAAAAAGCAACAGTGGTTAAGTTGGACGAGGGTTTATCTGTCCGCCTGATCAGCCTGCCCCATTTGCTGCAAGCCAAACGCGCCTCCGGCCGAGCCAAAGATTTCGACGACATTCGCCATTTGAGCCGCTGAGCTTTCTCAAAAAAACCTATTTTCCCGCTAGAAATTATCTCCGTTGCGCGGGCTCCCCCGCAAAGGGTAAGTTCTTATCATTAAACCACTAAAAACAATACATCATTAGCGGAATGAATTTACTCGTCGTTTTACTCAGCCTGGCGGCTTTTATCTGGGTCGCATACGAAGTATGGGGCGTCAACAAGCGCATCAGTAATGACACCAAGGTCATCTGGACTATCGCTGCGCTTTTCTTCAGCATTATCACTGCCATCGTTTATTACTTGGTGGAGAAGCGGAAATAAAGGCTTTTGCCCAGCCGCTGACTTTTTTATTAACCTTTTGAAAATAACCTCAGGCTATGTTGCATAATACTATGGATTTAGAGGGGTATTGCTTACCTCATCCGCTATCCTGCCATCCGGGGGAGTAAGTTGTAAAAATCCGTTAATCCGATCACAACAATCCCTGAATCCCCAAAATCCCGGTTTATATTTGTGTCATGTTACGAACAACCGGACTACAATTCTCCTATGACGGCCGCAATGAGCTGTCCTTTCCTAATATTGATTGTAAATCGGGCGAACACTGGCTGTTGCTGGGGCAATCCGGCAGTGGCAAGACGACCCTGCTGCACCTCCTGGGCGGCCTGCTATCTCCCAAGAGTGGCCGGATTGAGGTGGCCAACACGGACATGTCGGCCTTGTCGGCTACCCAACGCGACCGCTTCCGGGGCCGCAACATCGGTATCATCTTCCAATCCGCTCACTTTGTGCGCGCACTGACAGTAGAAGAAAACCTACTACTTGCGCAACAATTGGCAGGCCTGAAGCCCAACCGGCCACGCATCGATGAATTGCTGGCGCACCTTAACCTGGGACACAAGCTGCGCGCCAAACCCGACCGCCTTAGCGTCGGTGAACAGCAGCGCGCCGCCATCGCCCGCGCTATCGTCAACAAGCCGGATATCATTCTGGCCGACGAGCCCACCTCCGCACTTGATGACCACAATTGTGAAAAGGTGGTCCAACTGTTGGAAGAACAAGCCCGGGCAGTAGGCGCTACCCTTCTGGTCGTCACCCATGACGGCCGGCTGAAGGAAAAATTTTCTAATCAAATTGTTTTGTCCTAAACGCGCAGCTCTATGAACCTCTTCACCCTTAGCTGGAAGAACCTTACCAATAAACCACTTTCCATGATGCTCAGCCTGGTGCTGTTCGCTTTGGGTGTAGGGTTGATCTCGCTGCTACTGGTGCTCAACCACCAGTTGGAGGAAAAATTCGATAAAAATCTGGCGGGGGTGGACCTGGTAGTAGGCGCCAAGGGTAGCCCGCTGCAGCTTATCCTTAGCAGTATGTATCATGTTGACTCGCCAACGGGCAACATTTCTATAAAAGAAGCTAAGCCTTTCCTGCGGCCTAATCACCCCATTATCAAGACGGCCATTCCTCTTTCTTTAGGGGATAGCTATCAGGGCTACCGCATCGTGGGCACTGTGCCGGAAATATTAAAATTGTACACTGCTGAAATCGGGCAGGGCAGTATTTGGAAAAAAACGATGGAAGTAACGGTAGGCGCTGCTGTAGCCGAGAGCCTGAGGCTCAAAGTAGGCGATACCTTTCACAGCTCTCATGGCTTCGATATCAATGACGATCTGATACATGCTGATGCAAAAGCCTTCCACATCGTAGGGATCCTGAAACCCACCGGCTCGGTCATCGATCAGTTGGTGCTGACCAATACCCAAAGTATCTGGGCCGTACACGATCACGGGAACGAGCAGGCAGTGGACGAAGAGCATGATCATGATGAAGATCAACTGGCAGAAGCGGATAAGCCCCTGATAGAATACGAAGACAAGGATATTACCGCCATCCTCATTCAATTCAAGGGCCATAACATTCAGGCCCTTAATATGCAACGAAGCATCAATGAAAATACTGATATGCAGGCCGCAACTCCGGCCATCGAGATCAACCGACTGTATGCGCTGATGGGAACCGGCACAAAGGCCTTGCGCTGGCTGGCCATCATCATCGTAGCGGTCTCCGGGTTGAGCATTTTTATTTCTCTGTACAACTCCCTCAAGGAACGACGCTACGAGCTGGCGCTGATGCGGGTGATGGGCGCCTCGCCAGGCAGGCTTTTCGCCCTTATCATCCTGGAAGGCCTGATACTGGCGGTCATGGGCTACTTGCTGGGAATCGCCCTGAGCCATGGAGGTATGGAACTCCTGGCAGCGCAGATGAAAGATGCTTACCGATACACTTTTTCGGGTTTAGTATTCCTGAAAGAAGAGGCTTACCTATTGGGAGGCGCCCTTGGCATCGGCTTTATCGCCGCCATCTTGCCGGCCATACAGGCGGGTAATACGGAGATTTCAACTACTCTGGCAGAGGGTTAGGAACAGGAGGGACTGTTCATAGTTCCTGGTTTAAGGTTACAGGCTGCTCCGAAAATCAGGCAATTACGCGGCTGCCGGCGCAGCTATTTGAACAGCTTCGAATAGGAGGCTACTCGGGCAAGCCCTCCAAAAGAGTGTTGGAGATTGGGGTTTCAAATGATGATAAAAATAATGATAATAAAAGTAATCATTATAAATGCAATCATAACTTTTGTTATTATTATAAAAATAACGATGATAAAAATAATGATGACAAAAATAACGATGACAAAAATAACGACTTTAGCCGCCTTTTCAGCCCTCCCTATCCTGATGCTAGCTCAAAAACCCTATGGCGACGAGCCCTTGGCCCACACCTACTCCATCGTCGCCATCGATCCGGAAACCGGCGAGATGGGCGCTGCAGTGCAATCCAACTGGTTTTCGGTAGGGACACTAGTCATTTGGGGCGAACCGGGTGTAGGAGTAGTGGCCACGCAGTCGTTCGTCAACCCTGCATATGGCCCGGAAGGGCTGCAACTAATGGGTATGGGCTTCAGCCCGGAGCAGGCTATCCAAATGCTGACGGGCAAAGATGAGGGGCAGATGTTCCGGCAGTTAGGCATGCTCAATGCTAAAGGAGAATCGGCTGCTTTTACCGGCGATAAGTGCATTGAAGCCGCCGGCCATCTCGTGGGCGACGGCTATGCCGTACAAGCCAACCTTATGGCCAACGACAAGGTGTGGCCCGCTATGGCCAAGGCTTTCGAAGGTTCAAAAGGACAACCGCTGGCCGAGCGGATGATGGCGGCCCTGGAAGCTGCCCAGGCAGCCGGAGGAGATATCCGCGGCAAACAGTCGGCGGCTATGATCGTCGTGGGAAGCAAGCGGGTGCAGCATCCCTGGGAAGGGCGGCTGGTTGACCTCCGGGTAGATGACCATGCCGAACCGCTCCGGGAATTGCGCCGGCTCCTTCAGGTGCACCGCGCTTACGAACATATGAACCGCGGCGACCTGGCCGTAGAAGCCGGCGAAATAGAAAAGGCTAAGGCCGAATATGGCGCTGCCGAGGCCCTGTTTCCCGACAACCTGGAAATGAAATACTGGCACGCCGTAGCCCTCGCCAATAGTGGAGAACTGGAGGCTGCCTTACCTTTATTTGCTGAGATTTTCGCAAAAGGCCCCAACTGGAGGGAACTGACACCAAGGCTGACGAAAAATGGCCTGCTGAATGTTGACGAAAAGGTACTGAAGATGATTATAGGCCAATAATACGGGTTTAACATTGCATTAAAACACTTTTTCCCGGCCCAACGTTAACTTTGCGGGTGTTTTGCCCAAAGGCGTCAAATAACAGAAACCAAACATCATTATGAAGCAATTTATTTTTGCCATAGCTACCCTGCTCAGCCTTGCTGCCCTGCAACCTGCACTGGCGCAGGCCCCCATCTGGAAAACCCTGGCCAAGATCACCTATAAGAAGGAATACAACGAAGAAATGGGCTTCAAGGTGGATGTGCCGGTATTCAGCGAAGAGGTGAAAGCCCTGGAAGGCCAAGAAGTTACGGTCAAAGGTTATATCATTCCGGTGGAGGGCTACAAAGGCCATAAGGAATTCATCTTCTCAGCTTACCCCTATAATATGTGCTTCTTCTGCGGTGGCGCCGGGCCGGAAACCGTCATGGAGGTCTTCGCGCTGGAGCCAATCGATTATACCGCCGAGGCAATCACCATCAAAGGTAAGCTGGGCCTCAACTCCACCGACATCAACCGCCTCATCTATTCCCTGTCGGATACCCGGCGGGTCAAGGAGGTCAAATGAGGCGTTTAAAAGCACCGATTCTGTCTGCCATCGCTTTGGCCCTCACCTTTTGCGCCAACCCGCTTCCACCGGAAGGGGGCTTAAAAGATGTGGACCCACCAAAATTAGTTGTGGAGGAATCGACTCCTAATTTTCAAACCAAGTTCCAGAAGAAAACGATTGAGCTTACCTTCGATGAATGGGTGGAAGTACAGGATGTGTTTAACCAGGTCGTCGTTTCTCCTCCTCTCGAGTATAAGTTCGAACTCAGCCTGAAACGGAAGACCGTTCGCTTCAGCTTCGATGAACGCGAGCAATTGCGCCCCGAAGCGACCTATACCATCAACTTTGGCGAAGCGGTTAAAGACCTCAATGAACGCAACCCCGCCGAAAACCTTCGCTTTGTGTTCTCCACCGGCGATTTTATCGACTCCCTTAGCGTGACCGGCATTATTGTGGATGCCCAAACGGCAAAGCCCGTGGAAAGCGCCCTTTTTATGCTGTACGACAACCTATCCGATACCGTAGTGCGCACCGAACGGCCTTTCTATTTTGCCCGTACCGGCAAGGACGGCCGCTTTCAGATTGAGAACGTCAAAGCTGGCCTGTTCAAAGGATTCGCCCTGAAAGACGCTAACCTGAACTATCGCTTCGACCAGGCCCTGGAGCCTATCGGGTTTCCCGACTCCTTGCTGGTGGTTAGCGATTCATTACAGCCGGACCTCCTGGTAAAGCTCTTTACCGAAGAACGGCCGCTGCGGCTCCTGGAAAGCGACGACAGCCGCTACGGACTCGTCCGACTGGCCTTTAGTAAAGCTCCGGAAGGGCTCAACCTCTCCTACGAAGACGTCGGGCAGCAAAATGTGGCCTATGAGATCAATCCCGATACCACTAAAGTTTGGTTTGACCTGCCGGAAGAAAAAAGCTGGAAACTCTACCTGCGCCAGGATACCGTTTTGAATGATACCGTGCAGGTGCGGAGCCGAAATCGCCAGGATTTCCTGGAAAAAGCCCGGCTCAGCTTCCGCCCGCAGGGTTCTCAGGTCATCAATATCAATCCCAGCCGGCCTATTGAATTGGCCTTCAACCATCCTGTGCTGCGCTACGATACCAGCCTGATACGGTTTTACGAAGATACCCTCCGAACCCTGGTGCAGCCTCAGCTTAGCCTCGATACCAACGGGCAACGCCGTCTGTCAATAGCTTATCCATGGAAGGAAGGCCTCCCATACGAAATGGAACTGATGCCCGGCGCTTTTACCGATATCTATGGCCTTCAGAATGACACTATCATCCAAAAATATAAGGCCGAGCTGCGTAAAAACTTTGGTAATCTGGCCCTCACCATTGACAGCCTCTCGGCGGATACCAGCTATATCGTCGAACTCCTGGGCAAAGGCGACGAGTTGGTAGAGCGTTTCCTGGTGCAGGGCCTTAATACCTTTCAGCAGAGCTTTACCGCCCTCCCACCTGGAAATTATTCCGTCCGCATTATCACCGACTGGAATGGCAACGGCCGCTGGGATAGCGGCAATTATGATCTTTACCTCCAACCTGAACCTATCTCACAAAAACCACTGGAACAACAATTACGCGCCAGTTGGGACCTGGAGTCCACCATAATCCTGGAGCGCAAAGTGGTTCCTGTCCTCGAACCAGTGTCCGGCAAACCTTCAGGCGGGACGCCCGGGGAAAAGCAAGGGCCTGCTACCCGTAAACCGCCGTCTCGCTCCAATGGCAATTAACCAAGGCCTACGTATCTGGTTTAGCACTGCCATTAGAACCTGTAGGAGGATAATCGATGCGCGGGCTTCAATTTGCAGCCGGGGACAGGGAATATCCGAGCACCACCCCAGTAGCCTCAGAAAAAGTATCCCACCCTCGCCCGCAAATACCGTGGCATCCCGGGGGTGAAATGCAGCTCCGAAACCGGCTCCACCTCCCCGAATAAACGTGATTCGGTGTCGAATTGAGCTTCATTCCAATCCGTATTCAAAACATTCTCCAAAGTCAGGCCGACCTCAAAACGGCGGTGGGTGTAATTCAGCACCGCATCAACCACAGTATACCCCCGCGCCATCACCGAACCGTCCTCATTAGCCGGCCGGCTATCGAGGTGGCGATATCGGAGGCTTCCGTTCAGGCCACTGGGGTGCTGGAAAGTCAAGCCTCCGGTGCTGGTCAGATCCGGGGCAAGTGGAATGAAATTTTCACCCTCCGGATCATCAGCTGACCTCGCATAGGTATAGTTCACATCCGCATCGGCGAACAGCCAGTCGGTAAGCTGATAGCGTATGGATAGGTCTGCGCCCATGCGACGCGTACGGCCGCTGGGCTCCACAATGCCTTCGTCGCCCACATACACAAACTCCTGTTCCAGGAACAGATACCACAGCGCTGTGTTGAGCACCAGCCGGGGTGCAGGCTTCCAAAGGGTGCCGAGGTCGGCGCCATAAGCTGCCGGCAGGATCTCCGCTCCTTTTTGGGCTACGACGACCCTCGTGTCATTGGAGTGGAAACCCATGCCTGATTTGAAGTAGAGCTGCCAGTTGGACGTGAGTTCGTAGAGGAAATTGAGCTTGGGGCTCAGGGCTGTTTTTTGCTGTGATAATGTTTGGTATTCCGGATTCAACTGGTCGACATAATCGAATTTCAGAAAATCCAGGCGAGCGCCGGCATTGATGGACAAACGACCAAGGCGCAGGGATTCGTCAATGAAGGCAAATGCATTCAATTCATCTATATTACCCAGGGCGATGGGCATCAGGTTCTCTCGCCGGTTGCGCGTGTGGGTCAGTTCGTTGCCGTTGACATCGTCGTAGCGGAAGCCGATGCCGATAGTGGATGCCAGAGGGTTGTTCGCCAGTTCAGAGGACAGGTGATAAGCTCCCTGATAGCCGAATAGGTTTCGGGATTCCTTCTGCCGGATTTGGTCTCCGTTGATGGGATCGTTGAGGAACAAAGTAAAGTTAGAATACAATTCAAAATCATATTGAGAATAGTAAAACTGGTTTTCGACATAAGTGCGTTCATTCAGGTTTTTTACCAGGTGGGCACTGAGGTTTTTTCGGCTGGTCTGCCCGCCTTCAGCATCGTCGATGGCGCCGAATCGGCCGATAAGGCCTTGCTCAACTGCCCGCTCAGGAATCTGGCCCGAAGCATCCCACTTACTTTGAAACGCAGATGCTTCCAGGGTGAATAGCGAGCCATCATCCAGCATGTTGGTGTATTTGCCGAATAAATTCATGCGGTTAAAGTGCTGCGGGCTGTCGAATGGGCCATCTGTGATCAGGTATTCAGCGGCCATATAGGCGTTTTGGCCCCGGGCTTGGGCCTGAGTTCCCAGAACATCAACCATAGCCAGGGTGCGTAAGGTGTTAAATTGGCCTACTTCCATTTTGACAAGGTTGTGCTCCAGGGCATTGAAAGTGTGAAATTGCACATAGCCGGCAGTGGTAAAATTGCCCTGCGTCGTGTAATACGGCCCTTTCCCAAAGTCGACGGCCTGAATCAGTTCCGGAATGAGAAAGTGCAGGTCGGCATACCCCTGGCCATGAGCATGAGACACCATATTTACAGGTATACCGTCGACACTTACGTTGATGTCCGTTCCATGGTCGATGTCGAAGCCACGCAGGAACATCTGCTCGGCTTTCCCCCCACCGGCGTGTTGGGCAGTGAATAAGCCCGGCACGAGGCGCAACACGTCCTGGGAGGAATTGACAGCCCGCAGGCCGACATCCACTTTGCTTAAGGTATTCAGGCTTTTGGTATCGGCCCCACTTACCACTACCTGGTCCATATCAATAGCAGCCGGCTCCAGACCGATGGATAGGACTTCTTCCGGGCTCCGAATTTCGATGCGCTGAGTTTCATAACCGATGTAGGACACCAGGATAGCCGTTATAGAAGTGTCGGTGTAAAGTGTGAACTGCCCCAGGCGATTGGTGGCTACACCGTAAGACAAGCCTTCCACCTGAATGCTCGCCCCTTCCAAAGGCAATTGCGTTGTGGCATCCAAAACCTTGCCTCGAATGATATTATGGGCGGAAAGGCAAGAGCCGAAACCCAAAAAAAGAAAAAACAGGATACAGATTCGCGTACTCATACCTTTTGTTGTTGTGGGCTGAAGATTGATTTCTTCCAGCTGGCGATGGGCTGTTTTCAAAAATAGAGGTTTTCGGGTATTCTTGTTTGCCTGCCCATTAAGAAAATCTAAAGTAGAGAAGCGAAATAGCTTCTGGCTTCTCAGTATAACGTATTTTTTAGTTAAAAAACGGCTCAAAAGTTGATTAACTAAAAAATACGTTATAACTTTGTCGTAAGCAAGCTGCAAAACAGATGAAATACATTTGGGTAATAGCGTTTTTGGTGGCCGCCATACCAGTGTTATAGGGCCAGTCAGCGCCCGACAGCCTGCGACTTCAACAGCGTTATCGACAAGCTCAGGAACTCGTTGCTGCTTATCAATTTGACCAGGCTCAGCAGTTGCTCAGCGAATGCTACCATATGATGCTGGGCGTCGCCTACCTGCAGATCAACAGCGTGGAGTGCGCGCTTTTTCACCTGGAGGATACCGAACACTTGAACACTTGAACACACAAACACTCGAACACTTGAACACTGTCATTTAATCTAAGCACATGAATAAACTAACCAAGGCGGAAGAAGAGATTATGCAGATCATCTGGGAGATTGCTCCCTGTACGGTGGCCGACATCCGAAATTACATGAAAGAAAAACTGGGCCTCAAAAAACCTCCTCATAGCACCATTTCCACCATGGTGCGCATCATGGATGACAAGAAGGGGTTCCTTAAACACAAAGCCTACGGCCGTACCTTTGTATACGAGCCGGCCATCAGCAAAGAGGAATACAGCCGTCAATCGTTGAAAACCCTGGTGCGCGACTACTTTGAAGGCTCTATGAACCGCCTGGTGTCCTTCCTCGTGGAGGAAAAAGACCTCAGCCTGTCGGAGTTGTCGGAACTGGTGGGCAAACTGGAGGAAGAAGAATAATCGAAAAGAAAGGCTTTTGAAGGTTATCCGGGCATTCGGAGGTAAACTTCAGGCGCCTGAAAACTTAGCGTCATGATTACTTACATTCTGGGCGTAACCCTTTGCTGGGCGGCTTTTTATGGCCTGTATGCCTGGTTATTGAGCCGGGCCACCTTTTTCAACCTCAACCGAGCCTACCTATTGATCGCCCTGATCCTGGGCCTGGTTTTACCTCTGACGCCATGGCCGGCCCCAGGTGGCGGCAGCGCCGAAATGATCACGGTAACGCTGCAGCCCATCACGGTGGGCATAGAGGCGGTTGAAATAGTCGTAACGGCTACGGCCAACGAACCGGGCCTTTCCCTTTGGGATGTGCTGTTGATCCTGTATTGGGCAGGCGTAGTCGTCAGTACCCTGCGCTTTGGATATGGGCTGTGGACATTGTGGGGGCTGTACAGACGGTCGGATCGGCAAAAATATCAGGGCTATACCCTTGTTTCTACTGAAGTGTGGCACACGCCTTTTTCCTTCTTCCGCCTGCTTTTTTGGAGCAAACAGATGCCTTATCCCCCCGAAGACGAAGAGAAGATCATCCGGCACGAACAGGCGCACATGCGCCAGTGGCACAGCCTGGATGTGTTATGGATAGAATTGCTAAGCATCATTTTCTGGCCCAGCCCCATGGTATTCCTCTACAGCCGCTCTCTGCGTGTGGTGCACGAATACCTGGCCGACCATGCCGTGCTGAAACACCATACCCGAAAGAAACAATATGGCCATTTGTTACTCAGGCAATCACAGTCCGGGCCACAGATTGCCCTGGCAAATTATTTTCTTAACTCACAACTCAAAAAGCGAATTGTTATGATGACTAAAACGAAATCCAAACGCCAGGCGCTTATCCGCTACCTGCTGGTATTACCCTTACTCTTTGGCCTGGTGCTGGCCTTTGCCCAGCAACCGGAAAAAAACAAGAAAAGTGAAGTAGCCGGCGAAGTCTTTAAAGTGGTAGAAGAAATGCCCCGATTCCCCGGTTGCGAGGACACCGAAGGCTCCGCCCAGGAAAAAACGCAGTGCGCCAACCAGAAGCTGATGGAGTTTATCGGGGCCAACCTCCGCTACCCGGAAGATGCGAAGAAAGCTGGAATAGAAGGTACTTCGGTCGTGCGTTTCATCGTCAATAAAGAAGGGCGGCTGGAAGATATTCAGGTCGTGCGTTCTATTTCTCCGAGCATTGACGAGGAAGTGGCCCGGGTCATGAAATTGATGAATGAACAGGGCCTGCAGTGGCAGCCTGGCCACCAGCGCGGCAAAGCCGTGAACGTCGAATTCAACCTGCCCGTCCGCTTTGCCCTCAGCGCCAAAGACAAGGCTGCCCAAACGGAAGCGGGCCCCATTTCTTCCGAGGAAATCTTCAAAGTCGTAGAAGAAATGCCCCGATTCCCCGGTTGCGAAGACATCGCCGACAAAGAGGAGCGCCAGCAGTGCGCGAATATGAAAATGATGGAATTCATCTTCAGCCAGGTCAGGTATCCAAAAGATGCCCGCGAGGCCGGTATAGAAGGCATGGCCGTGGCCAGTTTTGTGGTGAACAAGGAAGGAAGGCTGGAAGACATCAAGATCGTACGCCCGGTTTACCCCAGTATCGACGAGGAAGTGCTGCGGGTTATCAGCCTGATGAATGACATGGCGGAGCCCTGGATTGCAGGCGAACATAGGGATAGGCTGGTCAACGTACAGCTCAACCTCCCGGTGCAGTTTAAATTGGACAACAAGGATCAAAAAGCCCAGTTGCCGGAAACCGGGAATAGCCTGGAAATGAAAACGTTCAGCGCTTCGCCCAACCCCACCACCGGCGCCCTCAACCTGCGCTTCGAAGCGGAAGCCCAACCGACTACCATCCGCATCCTGGATAGCAACGGCCGGGAGGTGCTTCAGGAATCCCTCCCCAAATTTAATGGCGCCTACAACCAGGCCCTTGATTTGGGTAAGTTACCCAAAGGCGCCTACATCCTGCACATCAGCCAGGGGGATAAGGCCTTTACGGAGAAGGTTATTCTGAGGTAGGGCGGAAAAGGAAGTGGGAAGGCGGAATACGGAAGTGGGAAGGCCCGGGGAACAAGTGATAAACGCCTGTTTTTCCGCTTTCCCACTTCCAACTTCCCCCTTTTTGCCCGGCCGAGGTATTTACCCGGCTGCAACAGCAGACGTGGCGAGGACGAGCCCAGTTCACTAGAACGCATCCATCCCATTTTCCACCATCCCGGCGGCCCGCAGGTAGGCCCGCAGGATAAGCAGCAACACAATACCAACAACTATCCAGAATATTACTTTTCCGGTATTGGTATGATCTCCCTCCGCCATTGCTTTTTGAAATTCGATTTCATCATAGTCGGCATCATGGAAGGAATCCTCATCCGGGCTTGGGTTCTGATCCTGATAATCCAATTGGGCAACGATGCGGGAAGCTTCCTCCAGATCCTGTTCGCGGATGTGCAGGCCGATGCCACCACCCTCGATCAAGGGCAGCGCCGTCATCATATTGGCGTTAGAAATAAAATTGGGAATACCGGCCTCCTTAAGC
The DNA here is from genome assembly GCA_020636215.1 of Lewinellaceae bacterium. Taxonomy (GTDB): domain Bacteria; phylum Bacteroidota; class Bacteroidia; order Chitinophagales; family Saprospiraceae; genus JACJYE01. Next base: position 1,080,712 of record JACJYG010000006.1, on the reverse strand, counting down.
CGGGCGGAATAAAGGCTGGCCTGCGACTCAAAGAAAAACTTCCGCACCACAACGATCCGGGTGTTCTCTTCGAACTCCTCGAAATGATCCAGTATTTCCTGTTCGCTGCTCATGTGGTTTCGGATTGACGGTTTTTTACCCGGCTTCGATAGCAGACGTGGCGAGGACGGGCCTGGCCTTTATCCGGCTGATCCCAGCGGTGGCCGGGAGAGGACGGGGTGGTTCCTGAGTTCCTGGTTGGGCTCCCGGCTTACCCTTCCTCCGCCGATTCGGCTTTAGCGGCCTGAGCATTGACGGCCTCAATCTCTTTATCGATATAGTAGAGGCTCTGTGGCCCATCACCGATCAGTTTGATCTTGTCCAGGATGGTGCGCATCAGCGCTTCCTCTTCGCGTTGTTCTTCTACGTACCACTGCAGGAAGTTGTAAGTACTGTGGTCATCCTCCTTGAGGCTTTTGGTGACGAGCTTGTTGATGGAAGCGGTCACTTTTTGTTCGTGGGCGTAAACCTGTTCGAACAGGCTGCGCACCGATTCAAAATCCTGGGGCGGTTGCTTGATAGCCGGCGCCAGAGCGCGGCCGTCCACTTCACTGAGATAGTGGAATATCTTCAGCATGTGCATCCGTTCTTCGTCCGATTGGCGGTGCATAAACCGGGCGCAACCTTCCATGCCCTGATGGTCGCACCAGGAAGCCATTGACAGGTATAGAAAAGAGGCATACCCTTCCAGGGCGATCTGCTCGTTGAGCTCTTTTTGCATTTTATCAGAAATCATCGCTATAGTCGTTTTTGATCTGCGAAGTTAACAAAATCTACATAAAGGAATTCTTACAAGTACTAAACACAGCGCACGAATTACTGTTTTGATGGGGTATGAATGCCAGAGAAATTTTCGAAAAGTACGAGTTAACCGATCGCGATGTGAACCGCATTGTTGAGATGGCCTGGGAAGACCGGACGCCCTTCGACGCCATTAAAGCACAATTTGGGCTATCTGAAGCAGAAGTCATCAAGCTGATGAAAGATCAGATGCAGTTGCGCAACTGGCAAAAGTGGCGCGCCCGGGTACAGGGCCGCGCCACCAAGCACCGGCAGTTGCGGGAAACCGAAGTAAACCGTTTCAAATCCACTCGCCAGCGGGATGTTTCCAACAACCGCATTTCAAAAAGGAAATCATAAAGCCCGATGCAGGAAACACCAGGGAATAGCGCCTGATTCCCGGAGGGAATATCCAGAGAATCAAAATAAGCTGTTTGCTGACTGCTGCGAACTGTTTACTGGACTAATGCGTCGGCGAAAAGGAATAGGCAATGGCAAAAGCCAGTACCGACAAAATCAGCCCGTACATGAAGATGCCATAGCAGATGCGTAAAAAACGGTACTTTTTGGCCAGCACAACTCCCAGAAAATAGAGGTCACGCGTCATTGAGCTGTAGAGGTAATCACTGTCCTTGATCATCTCGGTCATACCCCAGTGAAAATCCTCCAGTTCCATTTTATAAAAATTGCCGAAGAACAGGAGGTTGGATTTTTTCTGGTCGATATCTTCCCGGGTAACTTTGCCTTCCGTCACCTTGGGCCGGGTGGCGAGGATGGCGAAAACAAGGGCGGAAAGACAGGTGCCCAGCAGCGCCACGGTTGGAGCGATCAGCCAGGTTTCCCCTCTCAGTTTTGGGATCAGGTTCGTCAGCACAAAAGAAATGACCACTGCATTGATAGTCAACATGAAATTAGCTTTGCTATCGGCAATAGAGCTAAGGTTGACGTGGGTTCGGTAAGTAGTGCGGTACATGGTTTCTACACCACGGCCCAGGTTGATCTCTTTAAGTTCGATCTCGGTTTTCTTAGACTTTTTCTTCTTTTTCTTTTTCTTTTTGCCCTCCCCCATCGCCTCTTCCATCGCCTCTATCGCTTCCGGGTGCAGGCGCAGTTTTTGTTTTTTGAGCTGCTTGACGTGCTTGCGCTTTCGCTTACTATACAGCTCCCGCGCTACCTCGGAATGGTACTGATGCCGCATCATGAAGCCCAGTTCGAAGTCGACCCACTCCTGCTCCGACATGATGATGCCTTTGGTCTGCAACAGTTCCTGCCGCACACGGCCGCATCGGTCCCAGTACATTTCGTTACCAAGGTGGTGCAGGTCCGCATCGCAGAGGATGCTCTCCAACAAGCTATCTGGTTTTTGTGGTAATTGTGTAGCCCGGATGCACCCCATAACCACTGCCGCATCTTCCTCCGGGTAGCTCCGTTCCTGCAGGAAAGCGGTTGCCAGTTCACAGGATCGTTCCTCATGGCCCTCGGCGCCGCCGTAATACCCGACATCGTGAAACCACCCGGCCAGTTGCAGGTTCCGCATCTCCCGTTCATTCAGATTATATTGCAAGCCGATCTCAATCGCGGCTTCCACCACTTCCCGGGTATGGGGAAAGTCGTGATAGACATAATCCGAGGAAATGCGTTCCTCAAAGATTTGTTGTACGTAGGCTTCAGCTTCGGCCAACAGGCCGGTTTTGGTCTGTATCATAATTGCCTTCCGGATTGACGGGTAGCGCAGTGCTTCAAACGATGTTTCATGCCCAGAAGTCCTTGTTTTTCAACAGGCTTCCAAATCGCCCTGAAAATAAAGAAATTTATGAAATGTCTGGGCGATAGATGGATGGAATTCGCATCTGCAAACGAATGAGAAGGCCGCTTTGGTATAGCCTTCTTTGTTTTATCCTCTGATTTTCAGTTTATTAGTCCAGCATTTCCAGTACCCACTGCCATTGTTGTTCGTAAGGGACAACCTCGATTTCATGGGTCTGATTAGCAAGGCTGAGGGGCGTTTTGTGCATGCGATGAAGTAAAGGCAACGCGCTGGCTTCTACTTTTTTTCGCTCGAAATCCCCCTTTACAACCAGTTGAAGCATTCGGATAAAACACTCCGTACGGAAATGTTCATTGTTTTCGTCAAAGTGGCGGGAACGGTATTTGCGAAGGCATTCGATATGGTCTTCCAAACCATCAAATCTTCGTTCCCTTAAAAGGATAAGAGACTGGATAATAAGAATGGGGATATTGAGCCCCCGTTTGTCCCGGCTGAAAATCGGTACTTCATTGAGGAATTTCCCCAGGCGGAATTTTTTGAGTTCTCCAGTCTCGCGAGGGGAAAGCGCGAGTTTTTTCAGAGCGGACAGCAGGCTCAGGTAGGCGTGATAGATCTGCCAGGGTTCTTTCACCGTAGCACTCATGTTTTGAAATTGTTTGTGGCCTATGCTCTTGCGGAATATCTCCCAGCTTTTTTCATAGTCCCCTTTATGCAACAGGATATTCAGTTGAATTTCCATGCTCTTAAACCAATTGTAAGTGCCATCTTCCACATTTTCTATACTTTGCAGAGCAGCTTCCAGCGCCTCAGGATAATGAGCGGCCATTAACTCTGAAAGGGCAATCTGATGTAAAAAGGCGTTTTTGGTCACCCCGCTTAAGGAAGGTTTGGACTCCAGCTGGGCCAAAGCCTCCCGACAGGATTGAATAGTCCCCTCCCAGTCATTAATACTCATGCGTTCGTAGACTTTAAGCAACCCATAGGAAAGCAGGAAAAAGTAGCTTTTCACTTTTCCCTGATACGGCTGTAATTCGCTCAGCAATTTTTTAGCACTAGTGGAAACTAAAGGGCCGGTGGAGACAGAATTGACCGATAAGGCCTGAACCCGCTGAAACGCTTCTCTGGCTAGTATCTCAGCATGGTGAATTTCATGATATTCTTTTCTCAACTGGCAATACTCTTCCAGTATTTTGGAATCTCCCTCATAATAGGCATAGTAACTCTTCATTACTTCTATGGCTTCCAGGGCCACATCATAAAATTCAAATTTTTTGGCTACCGGAAGGATTTTTCTGGCGATGTCGAGCGGGCTCAATATGGTCCCCCTCCCCCGTAGCGTATTCATAACGGCTACTCTTTGTTTGCAAACATAATAGGCCCTTTGGGAATCTGTAAATTCTGGTAGGTTAACATCGATAAAAAGAACCGTATTGTAAAGGCGGTTCTTAAAGTCGTTTTTGAATCGCTTGAACTTCTTGCTGTCTACGCTTTCCCCCAGCCAGGAAGCCGCTTCCTGGTCCGTTGTAATTCCTCCCTCACACAATAGGTTGTAAAATTCCCGGAAGCTGGATGCCTTATCGCCCGGATTGGATGGGTTGGAAATAACTTCTACCTGCCTCACCTTGTAGCGGTTGAGAATAAAAACGAGTTCATTTATCTCCTTCACTGCCGATGTTGAATTTAGACGAGTAAATCAATCAGGCTTATTGATGGGTTAGACAAAGATGTTGTTCAAGCGCTTTCGTAAGGTGGCAAATCAGGTGATAAACCAGCATGTTGCTTATCGATGATAGTAAAGGTATTGAGAAAAAACTTTATTGTAAAAAACTGAACGGTTTTCCTTCAAGCTCGCGAAGCTTTGTCAGCCCCCCATATCCTGTGGCCGGAGGTCAAAAAGCCAAATTTGGGGTGTCCTGAATTAAGCCGGTTTTCCATGACATCACCACATTAATCCCGCAATTTGACCTCAGAAAAATGGATTAGTAAACAAAAAAAACTCAAAGCTATGGCTACTATCATCGCAGTTCTTATGGCGCTCGGATTATTAAACGCTGCTCAGGATTGGGACACCCTGTCTTCCCAGCAACAGCAGGAAATGATCAATATCGTAAACCAGGATATTGGCAATTTCTAATCCACCGCCCCTGGGTTAAGCTTTCCAAACGCCATGAACGCAGATTCTCAGGAAAGGCTAAACCCTCGACAATGCCACATGTGTCATTTCAATGGCCTTCATGAAAGGGTGGATGCCGAAAAACCCGGAACAGAGTAGGCGCTAATTATTTAAAAACTTCACAAAATGAAAAACCTGAAATTTCTCTTTCTGCTTCTCGGCCTGATCGGAATACAAACGCTGAAAGCCGAAATTAGGACTCCAAATGAACGAAACATCCTCGAAATCCTCAAAAGCCCGATCATCGACAGCACGGATGGCCCGTATTGGGCATGGATCGAGCAAGTGGCCGGCCTGATGCAGCAGGGGGCCGCCATTGACAAAACCAAGCTGCGTAAAGACACCACGATAACCATTTATGGAAGTGGCGGAATGGACAATGAAAGCGGCCGGATCTGCCCCAATCAATCGAGTGCTCAGTGCGCAAAGATTATCATTTATGGATTGGCGGTGATCGATGATGCGGGTAATCTTAATAGCCCGGTTAAGGGGGCTTTGACGGATAATGAATCGAAACAGTATGCGGTAACGGTATTAGGGCTTTCCGGCGCCCGGGAATTGGAGGACGCCTCCTTCAGCGCCGAAGGGCGAAATGTATCCGTAAAGCTGCAGTAAACAGCAATTAATTTCAATCCTCGAAATTTGGCCTGTTCCATAACCAGGTAATTTTCCGTGTTTTTGGCAGGCGCAGGCCTTTACTTTGAACGATCAAAACCAAACGAAAAACGAAATAAGGAGAAGGGCGGATGCCGAAAAGCCCTGAACAGAGTAGGCGATAACTTTTTAAAATTTTTACAAAATGAAAAACCTGAAATTTCTCTTTCTGTTCCTCGCCCTGGTGGGTGTACAAACGCTGAAGGCGGGCAATGTAACCCCCATGGAGCGGGACGTCATCGAAATCCTGAAAAGTACTGCAGCCGACAGTGAAGACGGCAACTACTGGGCCTGGGTAGAAAAGGTAGCCGGCCTGATGAACCAGGGGGTAGAGGCCGATGGCATCAAACTCCGGAAAGACACCACCATCAACATTTATGGTAGTGGAGGCATGGACAACGAGACCGGCCGGATCTGCCCCAATCAGGCCAATGCACACTGCGCCAAGATCGTCATTTCCGGAATGGCCGTGTTCGATGGTGGAGGAACCCTGACCGACCCGGTGGACGGCAAGCTGGTCGACAGCAAATCCAACTCCTATTCGGTTACCGTAGTGAGTATTCGCGGCGCCCGGGAAGTAGAGGAAGCGACTTATAATGCAGAGGGACAGAATGTGTCTTTTGAACTCAACTCAAAATAGGGCATCATGAAATTCCTATACTGCTTAGTGCTCTGCCTGGCTGTCGGAGCAACGACTTTTGCCAACACCTCCAATAACAACGGCCCGGAACCGGACCCGCCGGGGGCAAAACGCCTCAAAATAAAGATCCCGGTTTTTGGTTCTGGCGGTTTGGATATGAACTCGGGAAAGATCTGTCCCGACCGGTGTTTCCTGTGCCACTGCGCCACGATAGAGCTGGATCTTTTCAAAGCCAGTGATACGACTACACCGGTAATTGAGGGAGAATTGGTGAAATTATACTACCAAAGCGAGGTATTCGATGCGCTTATCCTTAGGAGCGGCCCGCTGAAGGAATGGACCGATAACAAAGAGTATGATTATTACATTGACAAGGAAAGCTCGCAGTCTCTTCAGATCAGCCTGAAATAAGAGCGCTTTCCATCTTTGATTAGCCAGGAGGTTTGGTTGCCCAAGTGGCGACTAAACCTCCTCAAAAATAGTCATGATGAAACAGCTTAACATTGCTTTTAGAACTTGTTTAAAATTCGTTTTTGGGAATGAAAAGGATTCATTTTTTGGTGAGACAAGGCTCTTTTTGAAACAAGTTCTTATTTTTGGAGCAGCATTTTTCCTGCTGAATACTTCTCTGAATGCGCAAAACAGCCTGTACTCGATCCGGCAGGTTGCGCATACAGAAAAGGAATTGCTAAATTATTTGGCTCCTTACCTTGAAGCTGGCGATTCTGTTATCGCCCTGGCTTATTTTCATCCCAATAGCTGCCCCCGATGCGAGGGGCTGATCAATTTCATCCTGGAGCATAAAAAGAACCTCGGTATAAAAGAAAAACTGATTGGCGTATTGGATTATCCCAAAAGCCAGGCGGGTAAAAAATACCTTTCCATTAATAATTGGGGGTTTGATGCCGGGCTTGTGGATTCTGCCGGGTACTTCGCCCATCTTTTCAAATTTACAGATGACCGGCTTAGGGTGCCGTTCCTCCTGTTGATCAATACGGCCACCGGCCAGTTGATGAAGGAGGCCTCCTTACTCGGCATCGAATGCGATGAAGCCTTCGTCCGGAACTTCTATCATGAGCCTTCCCTTCCTTTGGGACAAGCGCCATCTGGCAGCCGGGAGCTAAAACAGGCAAGCCACGCCTTCCCTGTTTCCAATGAAATTTCGGACGAAGTAATTGCATTGGAAGCCAAGAAGGATACGCCCTATTCAGAAATATATGACCTGCTTGCGTCAGCCGGTAAGATCGCATTCATCGACCAGTTATTCAATGATATATTCCTGTTTGACGACAAGGGCGCTTTCCTTAAAACGCTCCCTCCGACCGAAAGCGAGTTCCGGGCTTTTGTTTCCGAAACCATCAGCGATGAGTTTTATGCCATCATACGGCCCTTGCTTAAATGCATCTATCTGAAACTCATCAGGATCGACCAGGATACGGTTTTCATTTCCGCCTCCCTGCCAATGGCGACTTTAGATACAAACACCTTCAGCCTGGAATATTACAATGAGCCCGTGGTATTACTGAAAAACTGGAAAAACAATACCGTCATCGAGGCGCGGCCCCTGCAGCGGCTCCCACCGGAATTGGAGCAGGCGGGTTACGTATTAAAGCATAGTTACCTTCAGATGGGGGAGGACTACATGTTCATGCCTGCTGTCAGAGGTTGGCCAACGGTCGGTACTGAAAGCGCCCCGCCCGCCGCTCCCGAAAAAAACCCGTTTGATGAAAAATTTTACGCGAATACTATAATCGGGGCGCTCTATGCTCCGGATGGGACATTTATCCAAACCCTGGGGGAAATACCGGGGCTGTGGAAGGAATTAAAAGCAGGATACTATCTGAGTAATTATTGTTATGCCGAAAGTAAAGACAAGATATTGATCGCCGACAAATATTTGGGACAGGTTCTGGTTTTTCCCAAGCCCGGGAATATTCAACAGGCTCCTGTAAAGAGGCCTCAGGATTCCCTTTCCATATTTACAGCCCCTTTCGCTGCCGACAAAGGCCGGTTAAAAGCCCTCTGCAGCGCTTATGAAAAAAGGGCTTCCGAAAACCATGATTCCACCCTTTTAAAAGATTATTTCCTTCAGGAGCTGAAAGGCGAGGTCAACCAGGAGTTACTGAGCATCCAGCTTTTTCAGGAGAACTTACTGCTGGCAGTTATTAAGGAAAATAAAGAACAGCGCGCCAGAATAGAAGTCATTGACCTGGAATACCGAAACACCTTGTTCGCTCATTCTTTCTCACTCCAAGACGAAGAAAAAGGGGCCGTCCAATCGGTAAAGGCCTTTTATGACGAGCCGGACAGGAGCCTAAAAGTATTGCTGGCATTTGACGAAGGTGAAAAGATACTGCTGAGCTACGAAGCCTTCCAGCTTCCGCCAAAGGATGGCAGATAACAGGCCCCATTCGCAAACAAAAAAAGCTGATGATGAAAAATAGATTCCATACCCTGTGGGCTGCTACTCTGACCCCCCTGGCTCTGGGTGGCCTGATCGCGTTGATGTGGCCCCGGTTCTCACCCTGGCCTACTCCGGAAGAGATCCATTACACCTCTGAAACGGAGGTTAAATTTGGCCGCCCCCCTTCTTGTCTCCAAAGAGGGTTGTGCGACGCCTCTTCCGGCTCCTCTGGCCTGAAGGAACCCGCTGACGCGGTTGGCAGGTTTTTCCTGCAGGAGGACGTTTGGGGGCTCCAATTGGTTAAGGCCAGCATTTCGGCAGCTGTCGCTCAGGAACAGTTCGATGGGGGGCTTTTCGATTTGCCTCAGGCGTTTGAGGTTTCTCCTACCCTTACAGAAGCAATTGGGGGCAATTATCCTGTTATACTGCCCGCAGGCTTGTACACGGTGGAAGAAACAGCAGAGCATTATATTATCCGATTCACTCAAAGCCGTTAGACCATGAAAAGGTGCTTCCTCTTATTATGCTGCTCTTTACACTTCTTTACGGAAGCCTGCGCCGATACCCTCTCTGTTGTTGAAGTGCTGAACACGCTGGAAAAAGATATCCAGGAGCAGTGGGCATCCTATGAAGCGCAAAACCGCGCCATTTGCCAGGAACTTCATTCTATCGAAACCGCCTTTGCCCAGCAAGGGCTTGAATTGGAATCCTATATCCGATTACTCAACCGAAAAATGGACCTATTGCAGCAAAAAAAGCTCGCTGAGGATTTCCTGGGGGTTGAATTGACCAAAATCCGATACAAAAAAGGGCTTGAGCTAATGCGGTTACTTTATGAAAAAGTGCTTGGGCTTGACCATCACTTTTCAACGCTTCAAACCTATCAGGATATCATGTTACTATCCAACCCCAATGCGTATCCGGAGTTTCAGCGGTCGAAATCATTATTGGAAAAGCGCCTTAAAAAGGAGAACGCCCTTCAATTGCCGGGAATACTAAACTCGAATCCGTATTTATCGACCACTTTCTCCCTCATTACTTCACTGATCGGAGGAGGAGATACCGCTGAACGCGAAAAGGAATTGAGCGAAGTTTCCTGCATCCTGGATTTTACGGCCAGGATGTATTCAGAACTGTCTACTATTTATTATGAAACGGAATACCTCAAACAGAACAACGTCTCCCTGAAGGAAGATTGTATCGGGTTATTCGCTGATTATGTTGGGGTGATTAATTACCATACGGCTCTCGATGTTTGCCGGAAACAGGATGACTGGGAAGCGGTGTATGAATCCCTGGGCTCCTACATCCTAAACCTTCAGGAACAAATGAAAAAAAATCCGGATGATCCACGCGTACTGAAACAACAAATTAACCTGGAGTTTGCGGTAGACCGCCTGATCGACTTCATCAATAAGTATAACAACTTCATTGCCCAGGGAACTAAATATTATCAGAAATTCGAGATCATTCTGTCCAATTACCCCAATGAACAAGCGTGTAAGGCTCAACTGCCGGTTCAATTTTCCAATTTAAAAAAGGATGTACAATATTCCATCGACCGTTTTAACGAAGCGTATAATATTGCTGAACTGAAAGGGTCCAAATTGAAGGACTTACTCTACGGTTTTTCAGATTAAGCACTTTTGGAAGCTATGAAAACTTATCAGAGCTTTAATTGGGAAAAAGAAACATGGGAAGCCGAACCGGGGTTCGTCTTTTTCCCTCCGGTTTTGCTCCTGATAACCCTGGGCAATCCCAAACAGGAATGCCGCTACCTGGGCATCTGCCGGGTTGAAATACTGGAGGGACAGTATACTGTAGCCAGGGAATTACAAATGAAAAACAATTGCGTGGCGAGATTCGAATATCTGGATCCGGGGAAACGCCTTCTGAAGTGCACGGTCCTGGATAAATACCTGATGGATTGCACTCGTATCAGGTACTTCAGGGAATCTTTTCAAATCGAATCTCCCTTCCGGCTTCCGGAGGAAACCGCCCGCCAGCTGGGGGTGCATCCGTTTGTGATCCTGCCAGGGAAATTCGAACTGTCCAGGGCCCTGTTGGGACTGGAGATCCTATTTCCGATTGTCTGGGCAATCTAGCGCCTCGGGAGCTGAGAGCTGCACACCCCTCACTCCCCCAGCACCTCTTCCAGCGCCTTCTCCGTCCTGCCCCACAAAGACTCGGTTTCTTTTCGGATGCGGCGGGAAGCCTTGTTTCCCTTGCTGCCCAATTCCTTAACCATACCATCCCCATAACGCTGGGCATAGTATTTCAGGGAACGCGTCCAGAAGCGGCGTTTCTCCCGTCCGCTGAGTTCCGCTTCGTACAGGTCATAACACTCCTCAACGTAGGCGCGGAAGCGTTCGTCGTATTTCTCCCAACGGCTATCTGAAACGGGCAGGTTGGCCTTGGTAGCCTCTTCAACCAGGCGGTAATAGTTGTTGAGAAAACTGTCCTTGTCGTTACCGCAGGGATTGGAAGAACAGCCGGCCAGAAGGGATAAAATTGCCGCCAAAAGGATAAAGCGTAGTTTTTTCATTGAAAAAGCATGTGTTTTGATGCCGGAGTGTTAACGGGAAGGAAATGGAAAAAATTTTGCCCCCGCCAGCCCTGAGGATTCCATTTGCGATTAAACAGGCTGTTTTATATATTTGAAGGCCACATTGTTGCTGGTGGCCCCAAATGATCATGAAGAATAAACCGCGCTCCATTATCCTCTGCTGCCTATTGTGGTTTCGATAATATTACCTGCCGGGCGAACCGCTCAGGTTCAGCCGCATTATGCGTGGGGAATGGTGTCGTTGGGGAAATTGAATGAAAAATTTCGTTTTTTTAAAACTATAAACAAAACGTGACATGAAGTTAAGCCCATTGTCCATGGCAGGCGCCCTGATGGCCCTATTGTTCCTCTTGTTTTCTTCTGATGCCCAGGCCCAGAAAGAACCCATCAAATGGGGGAAAGTACCGGCGGAAGAACTGAAAATGGCCACTTACGAGGCGGACACTTCCGCCGCCGCACTTGTACTGGCCGATTATGGCAACATCTACTTCGACCTCGGCGACGGCAAACTGAAGTACGTGCTGGAACATCATCGCCGCATAAAAATACTGAAGCGCAGTGGTTTCGATTATGGGGACGTAAGCATTGGCTACTATGAAGACGGGGAAAAGATCACGGGCTTCAAAGCCCATACCATTACGCCCAATGGGGAAACCTTCGACCTGGACAAGAGTGATATATTTGAAGAAAAAGTCAGTGATGACTGGGCCCGGATGAAATTCACCTTCCCCCGCCTGGAGGAAGGCGCCGTGCTGGAGTACCAATACAACCTGACGTCAGAGTATTATTTCAGCCTCCGGGAGTGGTACTTCCAAAGGGAGATCCCTACCCTCTACAGTGAGCTGCGGCTCAAAATACCGGAATGGTACGACTATATTTTCCTCAATCAGGGCCGCAATTATGATGTCTCAGAAACAGACCAGCGCACGGAAAGCATCCGGGTGCCGAATGTGGTGCAGTCGGACGCTTTCGGCAACCAGCAGCGTGGCATCGACCTGGTTCAGGCCCGTGTCAATGCTTACCGCTTTGCCATGAAAGACGTGCCGGCCATGAAGGAAGAATCCTATGTCACGACGATGGATGATTATCTGGCGCGCCTGCGTTTCCAGCTTCGGTCTGTCCAATATCCCGGTAGCGGATATAATCCTGTTCTATCTGATTGGCCGACTGTGGCCAAAGAACTGATGGAGCACGAGCATTTCGGGCAGCAGTTCACCAAAAGCCGGTTCCAGCGGGCAGTGATGGAGGAACTGGAACCGGTGTTGGCCGGCGCTGCTACTAAAGCAGAAAAAGCGAAGCTAGCCTATGCCCACCTGGCCAAGATCATGGAATGGGATGAGGATTACAGTTTCCTGGCCGGCGAGGATGTGGATGATTGCCTGAAACGGCGCAAAGGTTCCAGCGGAGAGCTCAACCTGCTGTTGCTGGCGGCTCTGACCGCCCTGGATGTGGAATGTTACCCGCTGTTGGTGAGCACCCGAGGCCACGGAAAAATGCTGGAACTGTACCCCATCCTCAATCAGTTCAACCATGTTGCCGTCATCGCCGACATCGACGGCCAGGCTCAATTGTTCGACCTGGGCAGCCATGCCCGCCCCGCCGGCATCCCCCGCACCAGCAGTCTGAACGGAATGGGCTGGATAGTTAACCCCGCCAACCCCCAATGGATTGAACTGACGCCGCCGATGTCTAAGTCCGCCCGTATGTTCAAGATCGCAATCGATGGCCAAGGAGCGGTCCACTCCGAGGTTCAGGAAAAACACGAAGGGTACTACGCCGTCAGCTACCGGCAACAGATACTCGACGACAAGGAATGCGCTTTTGTGCGGGAGGATTGGCAGAAACACTTCCCGGATACAGAAGTGCAGAGCCTGTCCTTCAAAGGAGCAACCGACCTCAGCGAACCGGTCAGCCTGTCCTTTCAAGCCGATGTGCCGGCCGGCGCCCAGGTGGTTGGAGATTTCATCTATTTCAATCCTATCCTGATGCCCGATTTCGAGGAAAACCCTTTCAAACTGCAAACCCGGGACTACCCGGTTGATATCAACTATCCTTTCGACCTGAACAACATTTTCTTTGTGGATATTCCGGAAGGGTACGCCGTAGAAGAAGTGCCGGAATCCGTAAAAATCACCCTGCCCAATGAGGGTGGAAAATTTGAATACCTGATCAGTGAAATGGGGCCGGACAAGTTAAGGGTGATCTGCCGGCTAACGTTGCGACAGCTACATTTCGAACCGGCGGATTATCCGACCATCAAGAATTTTTTCGATATCCTGCTTGAGAAACAGAACGAGCAGATCGTATTCAAAAAGCAGATATGAGACAACTTATGGCATTCCTGTATAAAACGTTAGCCTTACTGGCCCTGCTGGCGCCCTGGGCCCTGACCGCCCAAACCTACCCCGCCTTCACTATCCCCGACAGCCTGCGGGCCGGGGCCAATGAAGTGGTCCGGGAAGAATCCATGGAGTTTGTAGCCCAATCGGATAAGGAGGGGGTTATCACCTACCGGAAAGTAGTGACGCTACTAAACAACAATAGCGAAGCGGATCAGGTGGTGGTTTTTTATGATGCCGACACCAAGGTTCGGCGTCTGGAAGCCCACCTCTACGATGCCTTCGGGCAAGAGGTGCGGAAAGTGGGTAAGAATGAGATCAAAGACTACGCAGCGGTAGATGGCTTTTCCATCTACCAGGATGACCGCTATAAATTGCTGGAAGTCCACCACAGCCAATACCCCTATACGGTGGCCTTTGAATACGAGATGACGGTAAGGGGCTTGTATTTTGTCACCTTTCCCAACTGGGCTATTCAGGATTATGCCCAAAGTGTAGAAAGGGCCCGTCTGTCTATTACCCTGCCGACAGATATTGCCCTTTACTATCAGGTATTGAATATTAACCTGGAACCACAGGTGCAGGAGGCCGCTGGCGCCACTACCTACAACTGGTCCGTCAGGGGGCTGAAAGCCGTGGAGCAGGAGCCGTTCAGCCCCTCCGACTATGAGATCCTGCCACGGGTAATAACCGCCCCCGGACGGTTTAATATTGAAGGCAATGAAGGCAGTATGTCAAGCTGGCAAGCCTACGGCGCTTTCGTCAACCGCCTCTACCAGGGGCGCGATCAGCTCCCTCCCACCCTGGCGGCTGAAGTGCGGGCCCTGACGGCGGATGCTACTTCCAATTCCGAAAAGATCGCCCGACTGTACCGGTACCTGCAGCGCAATATGCGCTACGTAAGCGTGCAACTCGGCATCGGCGGCTGGCAGCCTTTTGACGCAACTTATGTAGCGGAAAATAAGTACGGTGATTGCAAGGCCCTGAGCAATTTCATGAAGGCCTTGCTCCGGGAAGTGGGGATCACGGCTTATCCGGTTCTGATTAAAAATGGCGCCTTGCCTTACGAGGTGCAGGAGGATTTTACCCGCCCTTTCTTCAACCACGTAATCCTTTGTGTGCCGGATGAAGATACCTGGCTGGAATGCACCAGCACCAATCTGCCGCCGGGATACATTGGCGCCGGCAACTGCGGCCGCAACGTCTTGCTGGTCACGGAAGAAGGCGGAAAACTGGCCCATACACCCGCGCTCCGGGCGGAAGACAACCGGGCCATCAGCCGAACGGAAATCAAGGTCAACGCAGATGGCAGCGCCTCGGCCCGCTCGGTTTTGCAGGCCAGTGGGGCCGAACATGAGGGCTATCGCTCTGCCGCCGCCTGGCTTTCCAGGGAGGATCTCGAAAAATGGTTTATGAAGGAAAGTAGCCTTCCTTCGCTCCATCTCGAAAGCCTGCAGGTGAATGCCAACCCGGACAAGCCGGAAGCTACTCTAGAATGGCAGGGCAAGATGCCGCGCTACGCCTCCCGGGCCGGTAAGCGGCTCTTTATACCCCTCAACCTTCTCAACCCTTTTGAGGGGCTGCCAAAAAAAATGGACAACCGCCGCTTCCCGGTTGTCGTCCAGTCAGGCTTCACTCATATCGACACCATCATTTTGGACTTGCCCCATGACTTCCAGGTGGAGAGCCAGCCTGAAGGCGCCATCGAGCTGAACGAGGAGTATGCCAGCTATCAGGCGAAGGTGGTGCTGGAGCCCGGCAAGGCCACCTTTATCCGAAGGTTCCAGAGACGCCCTTTCCGCCTGCCGGCTGAACAATATGAAGCCTTCCGCAGTTTCCTGGCACAGGTTAGCAAAGCGGATAAAACGATGTTGGTGTTGGTGGAGAAGAAGACTTGAGGAGCGGGTATTCATCCAGACGGAGAATATTGGCTATATTTACCCGCGTTTCAAAACAGGAATATGGCCGGCTTGGGAAAAATTTACCACCTGATGCAGGAGGGAAAAAAAACGGGGCAAAAACGCTTTGCGCTGTTGGTCGACCCCGATAAGGCGAGCGATGCTCAGCTCGAATCGGTGGCCCGCCAAAGTGAGTCCGCCGGGGTTGACTTGCTCTTCCTGGGCGGCAGCCTCGTGTTGGCCGACCGCCTTACGTACTGCCTGGAATACCTGCGAAAAGCCAGCAGCTTACCCCTGGTCCTTTTCCCGGGCAGCCCCCTGCAGATCAACCATCAGGCCGACGCGCTGCTATTCCTCTCGCTCCTCTCTGGCCGTAACCCCGAGCTGCTCATCGGGCAACAGGTTATCAGCGCCCCTTATCTGTATCACAGCCCGCTGGAAGTCATCGGCACCGGCTACCTGCTCATCGACGGCGGCGTGCCGACTACGGTGTCCTACATGAGCCATACCAATCCCATCCCCAACGACAAACCGGACATCGCCCTGGCCACCGCTATGGCGGGAGCCATGCTGGGCCTGCACACCATCTACCTCGATGCCGGCAGCGGCGCCCAAACGCCAGTCTCTTCCGAAATGATCGGCCGGATCAGCCGGGAAATTTCTCTTCCTCTGCTCGTGGGAGGGGGCATCCGCACCCCGGAACTGGCGGGGCGGGCTGCGAATGCCGGCGCGGATGTGATTGTTGTGGGTAATGCCATAGAACGCGATACGGGCCTGCTGAGGGAAATGGTGGCGGCGGTGCGGGGGTAGGTCTGCATGTCGCACGTCAGCACGTCGCATGTCGGCACGTCTGAACGTCAGTACGGGCAGGCGACTGTCAGGAGAACTGGAGGTGGGCGAACAGGCGCTTTCCCTGCACACCAATACCGCCCTGGCTTCCCGGCAGCGGCTGGCCGGGTGTAATAAATGAAGGGGTTCAGGATTTTATGCAACTTGCAAATTTATGGGAAGCATTATGGTAAAGGAAAATGAATACCTATTATATATTAAGTGTTTTTTTGAGGAAAATCTTCCGGATTATAAGCTTCAGCAGGAAAACTTTCATGACCCCTTTTGGTATGTGGAATACAAGAATCAAAAAGTCAGTGTAATAATATCAGGAGATATTGGCTTCCAAATTACAGTTGATTTTTTAGGAGCTAAATACCCTTTCTGGCAATACGACTATAGCGTAAATGAAAAATCAAAAACGAGTATTGAGAATATTGAAGATCAACTTTCAAGCTTAAGGAAGCTTTTACTTGATTTAACAAAGGAGTAGGGCAAGTTTTGATTTTCAGCACATTGAAGAATATTAAACACTGGTTTCTTATCCCAGAAGGCTCTTTTTACATATCGGCCTTTCGCCTTGGTTATTCCCGGGGAAACTCCGGAAGATTGCCCTCGCAAGAGACCCCAATAACTCAATGCAGGGGACAGGGAACGGTGGCGCCCCTTTTTGCGTTGTACTGCCCGTCCGGTTATTCATGCCGGGAAATAAACTTAACTTTGCGCGCCGGCTCATCCGATAGGGCCCGGGCAAAAATAAACGAGATTTTGGAAAAAGGAACCGTCATAAAATCAACGGGCAGTTGGTATCAGGTAAGGCTGGAGGATGGCCAGGTGGTCAACAGCAGGATCGTGGGCAAGTTTCGCCTCGATGGTAAACGCATTACCAACCCTGTGGCTGTAGGCGATAAGGTTGAAGTGGAGATTGATGAGAAGGATGAAACGGCGACCATTAAAACCATACTGCCGCGCCGCAACTATGTCGTGCGGCAATCTCCTCGCCGCAAGCACGACCTGCACCTGCTGGCCAGCAACGTCGACCAGGCTATGGTTATCGTCACTATTGTCGAACCCAACCTCAAGCAGGGCTTTATCGACCGCTTCCTGCTGATGACGGAACCCTATGAAATACCCGCCCTTATCGTTTTTAACAAAGCGGACCTCTACGGTGAAGACGAATTGGCTGTTTTTGAATACCTGAGAGATATTTACCAGAATATTGGCTACACCGTCCTGCTGGTTTCTGCTACGACGCAACAAGGCATAGCTGAGCTGCGCGAATTGCTGCGGGATAAAGTGACCCTCATCGCCGGGCAGTCCGGCGTTGGTAAGTCTACCCTGGCGGTTGCCCTGCAGCCCCACCTGGAACTCCGTACCGGTGAGTTGAGCGACTACTCCGGCAAAGGCCAGCATACGACCACCTTCGCCGAAATGCATCCGCTCGACTTCGGCGGCGCTATCATCGATACGCCGGGTATCAAAACCTTGTCGTTCAACCACCTGGAACCGATGGATGTAGCGCACAATTTCCGCGAGTTCTTCGAACACTCGGAAGACTGCAAGTTTGGCGGCAATTGCCTGCATCGCAATGAGCCGGGCTGTGCAGTCAAGGCAGCCATCGAAGAGGGAACGATCAGTGATCTCCGTTATATGAATTATCTCGCATTGCTGGAGGAAGTGGAAGACCAGAATTACTGGGAACGGCTGAGCGAGGAATATTGAGCTTATTCGTTATATTGCAAGTGCAAGTCCATGGGATATCAAAGCCGCAAAAGAGGATACAAAAGCCGCCGGGAGCGTTTCGACTATACCGTACGCAACACCCGCATCATTTTCATTTTTCTCAGCCTGGGCATGGCCGTTTGGGTATTCAAAAACCGCCTCGATTGGTGGGCCTGGCTGAAAACCTATTTCTATTAAGGAGGAGTGCGTATTCGGGTGTGCGGGATTATTGAAAAAAGCGTAACTATTCAGCATTATGGCAATTAGCCTCCTGAAGCGCAATTTTTGTAATCCGGCTTTCCCTTTTTCCTGTACGGGCCCGCAAGGGCAACCTGCCTGCCAGCCCCTGACGGCTGGCCAATCGGACAGGTAAGGAAGACTGAAAAAGCGTGGAAATTTTGATCCAGTTCCAATCAAAACGGGCTTTGCATCGAAATGAAATTATACTTACGGAGCTGTTGGGCAGTTATGTTTATGTTATTGGTTTCCAGTTGCGAAACCAACAGTTCATCGCATCCGGCGACTGATGTAAGCGCTGAGGTTTGTATTTTAGAAAAAGAAAAAACCGATTACGGGCTCCAAAGGTACGTTCAAGTCTTGAAGGATACCCTCCCGGGATACAGCATTCAGGATATTCTTCAGCCCTCTGTGCAAGGCCGGTTTCAGCCCTATTCCGAATATACCCTGCCAATTGAGAATTACCAATACTACTGGGGCAAGCTACAGATCGAGAATCGCCTGGATGATGCAGATCAATATACCGAATGGGTGCTTTCCTTCACCGGCGCCTGGACAAGCCTGGATGTTTTCACAGAAGCGGAGGACGGTTCCTGGAGGCAGGAACGAAATGGCACGTTTACACCGGACCGGTTGAAAAAATTTGTACCCACCTCGAGGGGAAATCTGGTTAAGCTATTCCTGCCTCCCCAAAAGGCCGTGACGGTCTATTTCCGGGGGAAAAGCGAGCGAACGGCTATTTATCCGTCTTTCTATATCCGTTTAAAACACATCGAACCTTTCTATGACGACTTGCTGAAAACCAAATTCGGCAATGCGATTTTTATGGGTTTTCTGCTGATGATGTTCCTGTACAACCTGATCGTCTATTTTTTTGGCAGAGACCGCAGCTTTATTTTCTATTCCGGTTATCTGATCATGGTGGTGATCTACGCCGCTTATTCTTCCAAGGACCTGGTGGATTGGTTTGGCCTGTTTCCCAATCATCCCACCTACCAGGGGTTTATGAAGTTATCGCTCTATCTGGCGATGATGTGTTACCTGGCGTTCATTCGCAGTTTTTTGGATTTGGAGCATTTATTACCCAAATGGGATATTGTTTTTAAGATCGTTATTTATCTGGCCCCCCCCCTGATCGTGCTCGATATCATCGTATTGCTGCTCACCAATTTCAGCTATGTGTTGGAAGACCGAATAACCGTGCCTTATATTATTTTGGTGATCATCCTTTGCTGTTCTTTACTGTATCCCTTGTTCAAAACAAAAGATAAAAAGGGCTATTTTATCATTGGCGGTATTACGGTCATATCGCTGGGCGCTATTCTGACCGTCATTTCCCGGGTGTGGGCGCCTCCTTTTTCGATTTTTTATCTGAAAGCAGGAACCATCATTGAGGTCATCATCTTCTCCCTGGGTTTGGCGTATCGCCAAAGACAACAGAAGCAGGCCACGCTGCAAGCAGATTTCAAACTCAAAGAAAGCCAGTTAATTCAGGAAAAGAAGCAGCTTGAAGCCAACCGGCTTAAAGAGTTGAATGAGTTTAAAGCGCGCTTTTACACCAACATCACCCATGAATTTCGCACGCCGTTGACGGTGATCATGGGTATGGCCGAAAACATCAAAAACCACGAAGCAGAAACAACCCTGATCCGGCGCAACAGCCGGAACCTTCTGCGGCTCATCAACCAACTGCTGGACCTGTCCAAACTGGAATCGGGTGCACTGGCCCTGAAAAAGGTACATCAGGACATCATCGTTTATTTGCAATACCTCACCGAATCTTTTTATTCGGCCGCTACCCAAAAAAATATCCGCCTGCTTTTTTATTCCGAGGAAAAGGCGGTGATGATGGATTATGATGAGGAAAAAATACAGCAGATCGTCTATAACCTGTTGTCGAATGCGCTTAAATTCACAGGTAAACACGGGCAAATTATCTTCTTTGCCAGTAAAATTGAGCAGGATGGGCAGCCCTTCCTGAGATTAATAGTCAGGGATAACGGCATTGGTATTCCACCAGAAAGCATCGACCATATCTTTGACCGGTTTTATCAGGCGCACTCCAGCCCCCCTCAATCCCCCCGAAGGGGGGAGGAAGGCTCAGGCAAGCTATCTCCAGCCGATCCCCCCCCTTTGGGGGGGCTAGGGGGGGCTGCTGGGGGCGCTGGCATCGGCCTGGCCTTGACGAAAGAACTGGTGGAATTGATGAAAGGCCGGATAGCAGTCCAGAGCCAGGTAGGAGAAGGAACGGAATTTGTTTTGTTCCTGCCTATTGAAGCAGAAGTTCCGCCAACGGCTGAGGTAGCGGTGGCGGAACAGGGAGCGGTTCGTAAAACGGAACAGCCAGCGCAGTCAAACATAGAGCTGATCCAGCAGGCTGAAGCAGTGGACGAAGGGGAAGCATCGTACCAAACCGCTTTACCGGAATTATTGATCATTGAAGACAACCCCGACATCATCACTTACATCAAAACCATTTTAAAGGATAATTACAATATCCATACGGCCAGGAATGGCGCTTTGGGAATTGAAAAAGCTTTGGAAATCATCCCCGACATCATCATCAGCGATGTGATGATGCCCGAAAAAAGCGGTTACGAAGTCTGCGAAACCCTTAAACAAGACGAACGGGCCAGCCATATTCCCATCATTTTACTGACGGCGAAGGCCACACAGGCCGACAAGGTAGAAGGCTTGAAATACGGGGCGGATGCCTACCTCAGCAAGCCTTTTGACAAGGAAGAGCTCCTTATCCGGTTGAAAAAACTGGTGGCGTCCCGCCGCCAGTTGCAACAGCGCTATGCCAGTGGCGCGACTGCTTACCAATCCGCAGAACCTTCTGTAGACGATATTTTCCTGCAAAAACTTTGGGAGCACATCCAGGCCAACCTGAGCGATGCCGAATTTGGCGTGGCCCAATTGGCCGAGGCCGTTCTGATGAGCCAAATGCAGTTATACAGAAAACTGAAAGCCCTGACGGGCAAAACGCCCTCTCAGTTTATTCGTTCCTACCGCCTTCAGAAAGGGCTCGAACTACTTCAAAAAGGCGAATTAACCATTTCTGAGATCGCCTACGAGACCGGTTTTACCGATCCCAGTTACTTTTCAAGGGTATTCCACACGGAATTTGGCAAACCGCCAAGTGAAATCATAAAATAACTGATAATCAATTACTTGACACTTATTTTACAAGCCGTTGTAAGATGAGTCCTACCTTTTTTCTCCTTCTGGAAGATATGTCCAAGTTTTTGCAAAATAGGTGAAAGCCCTTCCTGCCCGCCCCCCTGCATCTTTGCATTAGTCATTTGCGAAGCGGCCTTGTCGCCGCCCGACAGCGATCAATGGTTTTCTAACAACTCAAAACCCATATCATATGAAACATCTATTCCTGGGCATAGCCCTGCTGCTGGCGGCCACCGCTACCGCCCAACCTCAAAACAGAGAACTGCCCGTAATGCGCATGGGCGACCCCGGCCTTTACCTGGAGCTCAAGCAACGTACTGCCCCACCTCCACCTGCCAAGACTGCTCCGGCGGAACAAGCAGTCGAGCCCGCTATACCTATTACAGCCGAGAGAGACTATATGGCCGAATACCTGCTGGGCCTGGCGGCCCTGGAGACTTGCTGTCCCGATAAGTTCGCGGAAGAAATACAGTACCTGTACACCTACATGGGCAAAGGGCCAACGCCCCTGACGTCGGAACAGCTCGAGTACCTGATCTTGGCGCGGCGCTTACGGGAGTATGTTTCGGAGAAGTAAGCGATTATGCCCCGACAATAAACCAGGCCACAACTTATTTTTTCAAAAAAAATCTTCAAATCATGAGAAATCTAATATTTTCCCTTGCCCTGCTTCTGGGCAACCTAACCTTCCTGTCTGCACAGGACATTTACCTGCCGGTTTCCAGCAAATCGGAAACGGCAAAGACTGAGTATTTCAAAGCCCTCCAGGCAGCCGAAAGCATAAACATACCCGCATTTTTTGATGGGATGAAAGCCGCCGTGAAAACAGATCCCAATTTCTTCATGGCCTATGTTAATCTGGCCTTCGCGGAAACGGCTTTTGGGCAGTACGAAAAAGCCGCCGCCTATATCAAACCCGCCCTGGCCATTGACCCTGCCGGCTTCAACGAGAATGAGCGCATCCATCGCAAAGCCCTGCAAGCATGGGACAAAGACCCCAAAGCCGATCCGGCTGAATATATGGAAGCGCTGACCGCCGCCTACCCCAACACAGCTGAAGCATTCGACCTGGCGGGCCGGTCAGCTAAATGGCTCAGCAAAGATCCTCAAGCAGCCCTCAAGCACCTGCTTCGATTGGTGGAATTGCGCCCCGACTTCGGCGGCGGCTATAACTCGTTGGGCTATACCTACATGGAACTCGGTGAAATGGACAAGGCCAAAGCCGCCTTTGAAAAATATATCGCCTTGGCCCCCGCTGAACCCAATGCCTACGACAGCATGGCGGATTATTTTATGGCCAAAAAAGAATACGCCAAGTCGGTTGAATATTATGACAAAGCCGCTGCCATGGGAATGGGCAGCGCAATGGAACGGGCCGACCAGGCACGGGCAGCGATGAAGGGCAATGTGGCCGTCGTTGACGGGCTGTACCAGGCCTTTGCCAAAGGCGACGTGCCGGCGGTACTGGCCGTCATGGATGCCAACATCGTGTGGAACGAAGCCGAGAATTTCCCTTACGCTGACAAGAACCCCTACATCGGCCCAGAGGCCGTGCTGAACGGCGTGTTCGCTCGCATTGGCGCCGAATGGGAATACTTTAATTTGACCGATATCCAACTGCATGACATGTCGGGCAACATGGTGCTGGCCACCCTGCGCTACCAGGCAAAGCATAAGACAACCGGAAAAGTGATCGACTCGCAAACGGCTCATTTGTGGACACTGCGGGAGGGCAAAATCACAGCTTTCCAGCAGTTTACCGATACGAAGCAGGCGGCGGAGGCAGTGAAATAACTATTCATCAAATAAAAACTATCAATCATGAAAACAGTAGGCATCATCGGCGGCGCCGGATTCATCGGCAGCTACGTCACCAAGCAATTTTTGGAAAACGGATACCGGGTCAAAGTCTCGGCCACGGATATTTCCAACCAGGAAAAATATGCACACCTGTCCGCACTCAAAAATGCGGAAAACATGGAGCTTGCTCCGCTGGACGTGCAGCACCTCGACCAACTGAAAGCATTTACCGCAGGTTGCGACATCCTCGTGCATTGCGGCACGCCGTTCCAACTGGAGGTGGAAGACCCGCAGCGGGACTTGTTAGACCCCACCATCAAGGGCACGGAGAATTTCCTGCGGGTCGTCAGTGAAACGCCGTCCGTGAAAAAGGTGGTGTTCGTTGCTTCGGTAGCGGCGCACAACACTGATTTCCCAATGCCGGCGCCGGGCTTTGCACCAGCCCATGTGTACACTGAAAAAGACAAGCCCTATTGCAGCCAGGAGAGCCACCCCTACTGTCAGGCGAAATACTACGCCGACCAGGCTGTCCGGAAATTTACACAAGAAAACCCAGCGCCAGGATTTGACATTGTGACTGTTTCTCCGGTTGGGGTGATGGGCAATCAGTTGTCGGCACGGGCAGATTCCACTTCGATGGGTGTACAGTTTTTATTCAAAAATAAAATCGCTCCCAATCCATTCATCCAAACGTTTTACGACCTGGATGTGAGCTGGGCGCTCGTGGATGTAGCGGATGTTGCCGAGTCGGTGTACAAGGCAGCCATCCTCCCCAACCTGCATGGCAAGCATTACCTGATCACCAGCGAGAGCTACCGGGTATCGGATATCTCCTTGATGCTCAACGGGAAAGAGCCTGCCGGGCAACCCACTACGGTGTACAGCAACGCCCTGGCTACGCAGGATTTGGGCATCCATTTCAAGCCGGCCAAGTTGCCTTTGCACCAATATGCAAAAGCGACGGAAGGGGCTGCCGCCTAATGTTTCGGGGGCGCTTGTCTGCCGGCAGGCAGGCTTCAGGCGCCCCCGACGCTTCCCGTTTCGGGGCACCACTTGAAGCGGCCTGGATTTCAAACCGGCCAGTGTGCCCTTGCATAATTGTAAAAAGGACGAACACAAAACGGGGAAGCCGAAAACCGCTTAGAGTAGGCAAGCAGCAAAATTTAGCAAAATGAAAAATATCCTTCTTCTCGCAGCGCTCATCAGCGCAACAATCACCCTCCAGGCCCAATCGGTCAATGACGAAAACGACATGCAGGACTTCGCCCGCAACTTCATGAACGCTTACAACCAGCGAGACGCCGAAGCTATCCGGGGAATGTACCTGGACGATGCCGTCCGCATTGATGCAGATGGCAGGGAAATAAAAGGGGCGGACAACATCGCCGCCTACTTCGCCGACCAATTCGTGAAGAACAATGCCACGGTTTTCGTCCGGCAGCTGGGCGTCAACTGGTCGGACCAGGAGTACACCTGGGTAGCCCGCGGCGCCTACGAGGTGAACGGCAAGACCAATGTGTACGACATTCCCATCCACATCACCCGCGCCTACGCCAATGCGATGATAAAAAAAGACGGCCAATGGAAAATCGCCAAGTCCATGCATTTCCCCGTGGAGCATGCCGACCCCACCGTGGCCGCCAATGTTAAAATGTACACCGAAACCTGGGACCGCATCATCAACGAAGGCCGTTTCGAGCTTTTCAACGAAGACCACTTCACCTCCGATGTGGTCATGCACGCCGAGCCGGAAAACGTGGTGGGCATCGAGGGCATGGCGGGCTACTACAAGGCGCTGCTGTCGGCTTTTTCCGACTACAAATTTACCATCAACAACGTGTTTGGAGAGGGTGACCAACTGGTCAAACACTGGACATTCAAGGGCACG
Source organism: Lewinellaceae bacterium (assembly GCA_020636215.1). Lineage (GTDB taxonomy): Bacteria > Bacteroidota > Bacteroidia > Chitinophagales > Saprospiraceae > JACJYE01. The sequence continues at coordinate 1,055,793 of JACJYG010000006.1, read as the reverse complement.
CACACGGGCGACTTTTTCGGCATCCCGGCCACGGGTAACGTGGTCGAAATAAGCGGCAGCACGATTGTCCGCATGAGCCCCGACGGCCGCATTGCCGAGGAACGGGATTTCATGGACAATATGGCGATACTCTCACAGATGGGCGTTGTATCGGCGCCGGGCAACGTGGCCGTCGTGGATGGGCTGTACCAGGCATTTGCCAAGGGAGATGTACCGGCCGTACTGGCTGTCATGGACGCCGGCATCGTCTGGAACGAGGCCGAGGGTTTTCCCTACGCCGACCAGAACCCCTACATCGGCCCGGAGGCCGTGCTGAACGGCGTGTTCGCCCGCATCGGGGCGGAGTGGGAGTACTGGAACCTGACGGACATCCAACTGCACGACATGTCGAACAACCAGGTGCTTGCAACACTACGCTACAAAGCGAAGCACAAGACGACGGGCAAAATGATTGACTCGCAAACGGCGCATTTGTGGACATTGAAGGATGGTAAAATCACGGCATTCCAGCAGTTCACAGATACGAAGCAGGCGGCGGCGGCCATCAATAAATAATTCAAAATATCGGTAGTCGGACATATTTAGATTACGTTTTGTTCGCGAGAGGCTGTAGCCTCGATGCGGTATAACGGTGTGCCGTAATTCGCCGACGGTCCATTGCGGCAAGCAGACACAGTCACTGACGTGACGATTACATACCACTGGATGCGCTATGTTACGCCAGTCAGTAGTGCCGCGGGTTGAAAATATGTAAAAGTCGTTCGCGAGAGACTCCGTCTCGATGCGGAATAATATGATCACTCCACTGTGCCCTGACTTATCTGAGAAAAACCCAGACAGCTTCCCTCGGTTTTTATTAATTCTTAACCCGCGGCACTAGAGACTTGAAGGTTTAGCCGTTTCGGGACACAGTCCCTCACGAACATTTTTCATTGATTCTTGAGCCGCGGCCCTCCGGGCCGTTACTTAGGCATTTACTCCCTAATTCGCAGGACTCCTGTTTTTGCTACTCCGGCTCAAAGCCCAATACAATATTAAAGTCTCCCAGCGTCTTCAGCGAGCGGTCGGCGCCTGTTTTGTCAAAGCCGACGCCGTAGTCGAAGCCGAGTACGCCGAACATCGGCAGGAAGACGCGCAGGCCTAAGCCGACTGAGCGTTTGACATCAAAGGGGGTGAAATCGCGAAACTCCTTCCAGGAATTCCCCCCCTGTGCGAAGGCCAGCACATAAATGGTGGAGCTGGGGTTGAGGGACAAGGGGTAGCGCAATTCCAGGGTGAATTTATCAAATAAGGGCGTGGCGGATGTGCCGCCCGAGGGGTCGCGGTTGGCCTCCAGTTCGTTGATCTCATAGCCACGCAGGGAAATAATATCCACACCGGCAAAACCGAACTGCTGGTTGTTGATGCCGTCGCCACCGAGCTGGAAGCGCTCGAAAGGCGAGGTGCCGATCTTCCGGTTGTAGAAACCAAGCAAGCCGATCTTAGCTTGTGCTTTGAGGATGAGCTTTCCGACAATGGGCGTATACCATTCGGCATCAAATCGCCACTTGTGATATTCCAGATACTTGAAACGCTCTGAAGACGGTTCGTTGGCATAATCCCGATTCGGGTTGAAAAGCGAGTAAGGCGGAGTCAACTGGACAGAAAGCGAGATGCGGGAACCGTCCTGTGGAAAGATCGGGTCGTTGACGGTCGACCGGGCGATCGTTTGTTTGATACTAAAGTTATTGTAGACACCTTCCTGCACGACCTCGCCATCGCCGGAACGGAAAAGGCCTCGGAGCCAGTTGTCCAGGGAAAGCGTCTGTATATTCAGCGCTGTACTGGTCACAAAGTTGTCGTCCGGCCATTTCAGGCGGGTACCTACGCTGACGGAAGCCTGCTTGATATTGAAGCTTTGGTAAGTGTCGGTGCCGCGAATGCCATAAGCAAATCGGTTGAAGAAGCCCGCAGCTGTGAAGGAAGTCGGTTTCTTGCCGCCAAGCCAGGGCTCGGTGAAAGAAACATTATACGATTGATAGAAGTCGCCGTTGGTCTGTGCGCGAAGGGATAAGCGCTGGCCATCGCCCTGCGGCAGCGGGTGCCAGGCTTCCTTGTTGAAAATGTTGCGCAAGGAGAAGTTGTTGAACGAAACCCCAAGAGTTCCGATCACGCGTTGCACACCACCCCAGCCGGCCGACAGCTCCAACTGGTCAGAAGGCTTTTCCTCCACGGTGTACTCGATATCCACCGTACCCCGTTGCGGGTTCACAGGGGTGTTAATACCGAGGGACTCGGGGTTGAAATATCCGAGGTTGATAATCTCGCGCTGGGAGCGGATAATATCGGAACGGCTGAATTTCTGCCCGGGCCTGGTGCGCAATTCCCGGCGAATGACATGCTCGTGGGTACGGTCGTTGCCTTTGATAACTACCTTGTCGATAGTAGCCTGCGGCCCTTCGAAGATGCGGATCTCCAGGTCGATGGAATCCCCCTCAACGGCGACCTCAATGGGATCCACCTGGAAAAAGAGGTAACCATTATCCATGTACAACGTACTGACGTCGCGGCCATCCTGGCTAAACCGCAGGCGCGTGTCGAGCAGTTCCTGGTTGTAAATTTCGCCTTTTTCGATGCCGAGCACATCGGATAGGGTTTGGGTTTCGTAAATGGAGTTCCCCTTCCAGGCGATGTTGCGGAAGTAATACTGATTTCCTTCGTCGATCTTCAATTTGATCATCAGCTCGCCGTCCTTGTTCCGCCAAAGACTATCGTAAAGGATCTGAGCGTCGCGGTAGCCGAGCGTATTGTAATAGGCGATCAGCTTCTCTTTATCCGTTTCGTAATCTTTTTTGATGAACTTGGATGAGGCAAATATGCGGCCCTTTTCCTTTGTCTCCTTGAGCTGCTTGCGCAGTTTCCGGTCTTTCACCTGCTCGTTTCCATCAAAATCGATATCATCGATTTTAATTCGGGGCCCACGGTCGACGTTGAAGACGAGGCGCACGGAATTGACGCGGCTGGAATCCGCGATTTCATCTACGGTGCAACGGGCATCGAGGAAGCCTTTACCGATGAAGAACTGCTCGATGGCCTCGCTGGCGTTGACCTTCACGTTTTCAGTGACGATGCCTCCTTTGAGGAGGTATTTGTCGACCTCATCGTTGAGGTCATCATGGTAGGATTTTTTGACGCCCTGGTAAGAGTGTTTCGATAACCTTGGCCGTTCCTGTACCCGGATCTCCAGGAAGACAATATCTCCGATCGTTTTTTCCTTTACCACCTGCACATCGGTGAACAGGCGCAGCTTCCACAAGGCTTTTATCGCCTTTTGAATATCGGGCCCGGGGATGCGGATCTTATCGCCGACCTGAAAACCGGCAATACTTATGATGGCGTTGTCATCACTATAACTGGCCCCCAGGACTTTGATCCCGCCAATCTCGTAATCGCGCGGGTTATCGTAGTTCATTACAGGTAGGGTATCAGAAACGATTTGGGCAGACGTATAACGAGGTGTCAGTATGCTACCAAGGGTGATCAAGGCAATTAGAATTCTCATTCCTGTTCTCTTGTTTATCGAAGCCCCGGGGCAGTGGTGGTTGAGCCCAACTCCAGGGAAGCTAAAGCGATTAAAAATCCAGCTGGTGCAGTCCAAAAGCACGATTCCATTGCTTCGCTCTTTCACACAAACGGTTCATGCTCAGCTACTACCATATTTGGATGCGCAAAAATAAGCGTTCGCCCTTTCATTACCGCAAAAGAAGAGCCGGATTATTTTTTTTTATCACTACTAAGTGACGAATGGCGATGGCAAATGGTTGTATGCTTACTGCACTAATTGTTCACTAATCTTGCCAAAGCGCCTTTCCCGATGTTGGAAATCGATGATGGCCTGATAAAAGTGCTCTTTGCGAAAATCGGGCCAGAAGACTGGGCTGAAATAGAGTTCAGCATATGCGATCTGCCAAAGCAGGAAGTTGCTGATGCGGTTTTCCCCGCTGGTTCGGATGAGCAGCTCCGGATCGGGCATACCACTGGTATTCAGGGCGTTGGAAAAAACCTGCTCGTTGATGTCGGCGGGGGAAAGCTCTCCGGCCTGCACCTGTTGGGCCAGGCGGCGGCTAGCTTCCATTATTTCCCATTTGGAACTGTAGTTTAGCGCCAGTACCAGGGTCATTCTGGAGTTATCTTTCGTGCGTTCAATGCCTTGTTGCAGCGCCTGGTAAGTTCGCTCCGGGAGTTTTCGAATATCCCCGATTGCCTGGAGGCGAATGTCATTCTTGTTGAGCGTTTCCACCTCTTTGTTCAGGGTTTCCACCAGCAGGCGCATCAGAGCGTTTACTTCCAGTTTGGGGCGGTTCCAGTTTTCGGTGGAAAAAGCGTAGAGTGTTAAATATTCCACACCGAGTTCGGCGGCGGCTTCTGTGGTTTCCCGAACGGCCGTCACCCCATTGCGGTGGCCGAAGACGCGGGGTTTCCCGTGTTGCTTGGCCCAGCGGCCGTTGCCGTCCATGATGATAGCAATGTGTCTGGGCAGTTTTTCTATGTTGATCTGAGACTTTAAATCCATCATTAGCGCTTCAACATTTCATGATGATTTCCCGCAAACCGAACCGGGCTTTAGTGCGGCCAATGGAGGGGGATGCGTCCGGGATATTCATGCAAAGGTAAGAAACTGTTGGCATTTTACGGCGCATACTTTGTAAGGGCTTTAGCGCCCTAAAATTATTAACGGATGGTTCCCGGATTGATTATCTGCCGAATCCATTGTATTTTGCCCCCCATTTTTCAAATAACCTGTACCATCGGCTATGCCTGTAACTTTCGAAACATACCAGTATACGCGCCCGGAATTCGACGCTTTTTCCGACACTTTTCGCCAATCGTTACAGCGGTTCGAAACCGCCCGCTCCTATGAAGAGCAGGACCGCGCCTTGTCCCAAATCAACGAGTTGCGGACCGAATTCACCTCTATGTACAACATCTGCCACATCCGTCACACGATGGATACCGAAAATGAATTCTATGAAAAGGAAAACGAATTCTTTGACCAGCAAATGCCCGCCTACGAAGGGCTGATCAATGATTTTTATAAAAAATTACTAGCCTCGCCATTCCGGCCTGCGCTGGAACAAAAGTGGGGCCGACAGCTGTTTACCATAGCCGAATTTAGCCTTAAAACCTTCGATGAATCCATCATCGGCCTGTTGCAGGAAGAGAATAAACTTAGCAGCCAGTACACCAAACTGAAAGCGACGGCCAAAATAGGGTTCAGGGAAGAAGAACACAACCTCTCCACTATTCAGAAGTACGAGATTGACCGGAACCGGGAAACCCGGCAGGCAGCAGCCGAGGCCAAGTGGGGCTTTTTTGTCGGCCATGCCGCTACCATTGAAGACATTTTCGATCAGTTGGTCAAAGTACGCCACAAGATCGCCCGCCAACTGGGTTACAAAAACTTCGTGGAACTGGGCTATGCAAGAATGCTGCGCTCTGATTACGGGCCAGAGAAAGTGGCCAACTTCCGGCGTCAGGTGGAGGAGTACATCGTACCGATTGCCAGCCGGCTCTATGAGCGGCAGCGCCGGCGCCTCGGACTAAAAAACCTGAAGTATTACGATGAGGAACTTCGCTTTCCCGGCGGGAATGCCCAACCTAAGGGCGAACCCAAATGGATCGTCAGCCAGGCCCGACAAATGTATAGTGAACTTTCGGCCGAAACCCGCGAGTTCTTCGACTTCATGAATGCCAACCACCTGATGGACCTGGAAACCCGGCCGGGAAAGGCCACAGGAGGATATTGCACCTTTATTGGAAACCATAAAGCGCCGTTCATCTTCTCTAATTTTAACGGCACCAGTGGCGACATTGACGTACTGACCCACGAGGCCGGCCACGCTTATCAGGTTTACAGCAGCCGGGAAATCGGCATCGGGGAATACAACTGGCCCACCTTTGAGGCTTGCGAGATCCACTCTATGAGCATGGAATTCTTCACCTGGCCCTGGATGGAACTTTTCTTCCGGGAAGAAACCGACAAGTACAAATTTAGCCACCTCTCCAATTCCCTTTACTTTCTACCCTATGGAGTGGCGGTAGACGAGTTCCAGCACTACGTATACGAAAATCCGGAAGCTTCTCCTGCCGAACGCAACCTGGCTTGGCGGGCAATAGAAAAGAAATACCTGCCCCATCGCAACTACGATGGCCATGTATTCCTGGAAAAGGGTGGGTTCTGGCAGAAACAAAGCCACATTTTCAACACGCCATTTTACTATATTGACTATACACTCGCGCAGATCTGTGCTTTCCAGTTCTGGAAAAAAGACCGGGAAGCACATGAACAGGCCTGGGCGGATTATGTTCGCCTCTGTCAGGCCGGCGGTAGCCTGTCTTTTCTCGAGCTGGTGCAACTGGCAGGGCTGCGTTCTCCTTTCGAAGACGGCTGTGTGGCTTCTGTGGTGGATGTGATAACCGAGTGGCTGGATAGCATCGACGATTCTTCTTTTTGAGCGGGAGTCGAGAGCGCTTCATTTAAAAAAAAGCTATCTTTGCCGGATAGCGCCAGTATACCTGCAAAGGTTGGCCCCTGGCCCCCAAAGGCAGGTTCAACGGCCGCATAGTTAGAATTATAATCCCCCCATATCTATGCTCGTAATTATTCTCAGTTTCCTGACTGCTTTTACCCTAACCTATTTTGCCGTTCCGAACATTATCAACATCGCCCGGGAGAAAAACCTGTTTGTTGAGCCCGGAGAGCGCAGTTCCCATACCATCAGCACCCCTTCACTAGGTGGGGTCGGGATCTTTGTCGGCGCCATTTTCTCCATCACAATGTGGACTCCCTTCGACCAGTTTGGCGGGCTGCAATATATTCTCTGCGCCTTCCTTATCGTCTTTCTGGTTGGCATCAAAGATGATATGTCGCCAGTATCCCCGATCAATAAGCTGATCGGACAGGTGCTGGCTGCCTCCATTCTCGTTTTCAAATCGGGCATACACTTACGTGGGTTTTACGGTATGTTTGGTTTGCATGCAGAGCTGCCGGAACCCTTCTATGCCGGCCTGACGCTTTTTACCATCCTGGTTATTATTAATTCTTTCAACCTGATCGATGGCATCAATGGACTCGCAGGAAGTGTGGGGGCGCTAATCTCTGGCGTGCTGGGGTGCTGGTTTTTCTGGGTGGGGCGCATGGAATTGTCCATCGTTTCCTTTTCACTGGTCGGTGCGATCATCGCTTTTCTGAAGTATAATTATACCCCTGCCAAGATATTCATGGGAGATTCTGGCTCCCTGGTTATCGGTACAGCCTGCTCCATACTGATCATCCAGTTTATCGACATGAACTACTATCTGGAAGCAGGCGACCCTCACCAAATGAACGCCATACCAGCAGTGGCTATCGGGATTATGATCATTCCATTATACGATACCATGCGGGTGTTCGTCACGCGCGTCCTGCGAGGCCAGTCGCCGCTTCATGCCGACCGAAGGCACATCCACCACTTATTGATCGATTTTGGGTTTTCCCATATGCAGGCTACGGGGATACTCGTTTCCGTCAATGTTTTTTTCATTCTGCTGGCTTTCTCGCTCAACCATGTTCTCGAATTGCACCTGCTGCTGTTCCTGATCCTCGGCATAGCGTCTACCCTCACCTTAATCCTGCATAAGTCGGTAAACCGCAGGAAGCAGCAAAAGCTCGCCATCCGATGATACCATATGTACTCGTTTTTCTGGGGGGAGGACTGGGCAGTATTTGCCGTTATGGAATTGCGCACCTGTTAGTTGCCTACAAGCTAAGCTTTCCCCTGGCTACCCTGATGGCCAATTTATTGAGCTGCCTGACCCTTGGCTTGCTGGTAGGGCTCAGCCTCCGGGGCCAGGTGCCGGATCATTATAAGTTCCTGCTTATGACGGGCTTCTGTGGAGGATTTAGCACTTTTTCGACTTTCACTAACGAAACCTTCAGCCTGCTACAATCAGGGCATATCGGGTTGGCGCTGCTCAATATCGGTGGCAGCCTGTTACTCTGCCTGGCTTGTATCTTTCTGGGTATCAAGCTTAGCCTGTAACCCTTGCCTGTGTTTTGTCCTTCAGGTCCAGGTTGACCAGCAGCGCCAGATTAATAAAGAAAAAAGCGCCCACCTTGTCGGTTTCAATCAGGTCGTTGATGAGCAGCAGGGTAAGAATGATAATCAGGGAAAGCATGGCCATCATTACCATCTGTTTGTCTTTCACGCCTTCCGCCCGGTGGTAAATGGCTTCGCCTCTCAATAGCGCATAACTGCACAGCAACAGAAAGAGGATCAAGCCGGGCAACCCCTGCTCCACCAGGGTCATCAGATAATAGCTATGGATACCCGATTTATCAGGATTATCGCTGACATAGGTCTTAAAGCTGGTAATGGTATAGGGTTTGTAAAAATTATAAAAGTTTCCCGGCCCGAACCCAAGAACAGGCCGGTCGCTGCTCATCTGAAAACCAGCCATCCAGCGGTATAAACGCTCCATCGTGGAGATGTCCTCCATGTCATAGGTAGCCTGGATTAGGTTGTTGAAATCCCGATGGGAGACCGTGGTCTCAAAATTGGGCGCATAGTCCAGATAGCGGTTGCCGGCTGCCATGAAAGCCATCAGGCCAATGGTAGCCGTTAATGCCAGAATGAGCACATAGCGCGTCAGTTTCCAACGGATAATATAGTAGGCCCCGATAGCCGCCACCACAGCCACATAGGCTGCCCGGGTATAGGATAATTGAATAGCCACCAACAAAACCAATAAGCTGCCGGCAAGCACCCACCATTTCCTGCTATAAGTTGGGTACCATTGTCTCATGAACCAAACAAAGGGAACAAAAAGCGCTATGATGGACGCATAAGTTACATGGTTGCGATAGAAAGGGTGCAATACCCGGAATACATCGGCAAATGAAAAACCGTAGGCTGCGTGCCGGGTGATGGTGAGGAGCACCGTCAGTATCAATGGAATAAAGGCTGCCCAGAAAATAGCCCGAAAGCCTTTTTCCCCGTCTAACATCCGGCTGGCCAGGAAATAAAAGGTAGCTACGTACCATATCTTCGCCAACAGGAATTTAAAGGATACAGCCGGAGCCTGAGAGGTAATAGCCGTCACCACGATCCAGGCCAGGTGGAACAGTAGAAAGAGCGTAATGGGATGCCGGAGGAAACGGCCATCCAATTCTTTAATGTGGCGGATGGCATAGGCTCCTGCTACCAGCATCAGCCCCACCATTAAAGGTTCGCTGGGAAGGTCGGTCGACAAACCGTTGGGAAGGTTTAGTTCGGTGGAAAGAGGAATGCAGGCGACCAACAGGAGAAATACCTTGCGGAAATCAACAATGGTTAGATAAACGAGTAGCAGGAAGGCTGGAATACCGGCCAGGAAATACCATTCCGTCGCAATGCCCACAAACAGGCATAGCAATAGAATAGCCGCAAAGATCCGGAAAAAAAGCTGCGGCAGGCCCTGTGTGTCCAACAGTTGCGCCAGCTTATTTTCCATGGTAAACCTCCCGCCAGTTTACATCCTGATAGGTGTCGAAAAGCAGCACGCCTAACACACTGAACAGGAAGGCAATGGCGCCGGCAGCCAGAACGATGATGCTGCGTTTGGGTCGTGATTTGATGACGGGTACTTCTGCTTCCTCTACAATTACCATAGCAGGGATAACGGATTGATAAGTGGCCAGTGCCTGTTTCAGCCGTTCCTTATCTTCGCTCAATGTCTGGTTAGATTCTCCATACTGGCGTTCGAAAATACCTACTTTGCCAAGTCCATTGTTGAAATTTTCCATTTTAATGGCGAGGCTTTTAAATTCCTCTTCCATACCCGCAACAGTAGCATTCAGTAACTTGATCGTATCCTGGGGGATGCCGCGGGTATTTTTCAGCGTCTCCAGCTTGGCGCGGTTGCGCACCAGCATACTTTCTGTTTCCGATACCTGGCTCGACAACGCTTCCGCCTGGCCAGCCGTATTATATATGCCAAACTTCTTCCGCAAATAAATCAGACTGTCGCTTAGCGCAGAAAGCTGCGTTTCCTTGGCCTTAATATTTTCTTCGTAGGACTTGATCGTCTTTTCCAGGCCTTCCTGCATGAGCCGGCGCGCCAGTTCGTCCACTTTTTCCCGAGCAGCCTTCGTCATGCGGGCAGCCAGTTCTTTGTCTTTGTCTTCTACCGACAGCTCGATGGCGTCTCGCTTGGTCTTAGTCACTTCGTAAAGGCCGAGGAACTTGTCGCGGACTTTAAATGCGGCCCTTTTATTGTTGGGATTAATGTCGTAGTGCTCGTAAAGATTAAAGGAGTCGATCATGAAATTAACGAGCTCTGCAGAAGCCGCGATGGTCAGCAGGCGGTCGATGTCGTTTTCGTTACCGTAATATTCCGTCCGGAGCTGCCCCTTTCCATAGAGGGATTCGGGCTTAGCCTGGTCGGGGCTAACGGCCAGGAAGACGGTAGTGGCCTTATAATAATTGGAAAGCGTAAGGCTGATGATCACAGCGCCCAGCACAGCTAATGCGCATACGTAAAGGATCGGCTTTTTCCACTTGAAAAGAGTCCTGAGTACATCGAGTAGGTTATCCTGATGCTTCATTTGTCCTGTCCTGACTTTGAGGGAGTTTTTACACTGAATGCCAGGGCGGTATCCGCCCTACTCCGGTTTGAAATAAGCGCAAAAGTAGAAAAATCATGAGAATGAATGTGCTTTTGCTCCTTCAATTAAATAGGCGGAGGGAAAAGCAACCTTCCAGCTAAGCTACAGGCCCCGGTAGCACTAACCGAAACGTTCCTGCCGAAGCTTCAGTAAACCGCGCAGGTCGATCAGCCGCAAGGCCAGCGAAAGGAAGCCCCCCAGGGCCAGGGAAAAAAGAAAACGCCAGGGCCAGGGCCAGGGCAGGTAAGCCTGGATCAGAGAGGCGCCCCCCAGCAATAACAGGGCGAAACCGACTAAGCGAGCGATCATCCCTCCGGCAAAAGAGAGCCTTAGTTTCCACCGCGCCAGCGCTACTTCCGCCAGAAAAACGGTAAATTGAGTAACACAGGTCGCCAGCGCCGCCCCTTCAGCTTTCATGGCCGGGATTAACAACAGGTTCAGCATGATGTTTAGCCCCAGGCTGGACGCAAAAATATAGTTCAACTGCCGGAGGTTTCCGTTGGCCACCAACAAGGTGCCGTAAATATAGGTGCCGTAAACGGCAAAAAAACTGGCCACCAGATAGAGTAATACCCGTCCGGAATAAGCCGAACCGCTGTCGTAGAGCGCTACCATCACTTCCGTCCGGTAGAACCCGACCCCAATTAAGGCCGTCAATGCTCCCACTGCAATCATCTGAAAGCTGAAGCGCACCAGGCTGCCTACTTCTTCCTGCTGCTTGAGCATACGGGAGAAAATAGGGAGCAGTAAGCTCGCGAATAAAAACCCCACCATGTTACCCGCCTCAAACAGGCGGTAGGCCGAGGCGTAAATATCCGCTTCCAATCTGCCGTCAGGAAGCATCCGCTCAATCATCACGCCGTCAATTCGGTTGTAAATGGTCATCAACAAAACGGAAAGGGCATAGGGGGCGCTCCGGCGCAGTAACAGTAGCAAAAAGGGAAGATGAAAGCGAAACCTCAAAGTTTTCAGCCGCTTTCGTACAATAGAAAAAGCTAAAAGCGCCGTAATGCTCAACGCCGCTGTCTGTGCCCAGGCAAACCACTCGATCCGGAATTGCCCTTTAAAAGGCGGGCTCCATAAGAGTATGCCACAGATCAGTATGAGCAGCAGGCGGTCCGTCACCGAGATCAGGCTATCGAGCCGGTAAAATCCCAGCCCGGAAATATTGGACCGAAGGAACAATATCAGCGAAAGTAATACCTGGTTGGTGGCTATAACCAAAAGCAACGGAAGGTAGATCCTTTCATAACCAGCCAGCCAGCCCGTCAACAACACCAACAGGAAATACAACAGCGACAACAGGCCTTTCAGTACAAGCAGGTTCGGAAAGTACTTGTCCAGCAATTGATGGTGCTGGGAAATATTCCGGTTATTGTAGTTCTGTATGCCAAAATCAGTGAATATCTGAAACAGGAAAGTGAAATTGAACAACGCAAAGTAGAGGCCGTAATCTCCGTCCGGCACCGTATTCTGCACCGTCCGGTCAATTCCAAATAAATAGAAAGGCTTAATCAACAGGTTGACCGCCAGAAGGAAGGTAATATTTATGAAAAATTCTTTCTTCATACCAAATCGGGCGGAAAGGTAGGGCCTTTGGAGTAATTTTTGGAATAGGTGTTTGAGGGTTTGAGGGGCAGCCGCTCCTGGGAGTGTTCATTTAACGGTGTCAGCAGCCTCGTAAAATCCTGGATATCAGAGCGACTTGAAACCTGACACGAGCGAAGCGACTGATGGAATAAATCCGAAACCCGTCTGTGTCAGCCAGGCAAGCTTTGAACACCCCCCCGCTCCTCAAACACCTACTCATACCTCAGCGCCTCAATCGGGTCGAGCCGGGAAGCTTTAAGTGCGGGGTAAAGGCCGGAGACCAAGCCGACAAAGGTGCAGGTGATTACGGCGATGGTAACCCAACCCCAGGGGAAGAGAAAACTGCCTTTAGCCAGAATGGCGACCACGTTGCCGGCCATTACGCCAAGAGCGATCCCCACCAGGCCCCCCATCATGCTGATGAGTACCGCTTCGGCGAGGAATTGTATCATGATGGCGCTTCGGGTAGCGCCGATGGCCTTACAGACGCCAATTTCGCGGGTGCGTTCCGTTACGGACACCAGCATGATATTCATCAGGCCGATGGCGGCGCCGATCAGGGTGATGAAACCAATACCAATAGCAGCCAGCCGAAAATAAGTAGTATTCTCTTTGATTATACTGATCAGGCTGTCACTCTTGGATATCTCGAAATCGTTCTCCTCAGCCGTGCGCAGCTTGCGAACGGTGCGCAGCAGGCCGGTGGCGTAGTCGATGCCCATATCCACTTGAGTGGGGTCGTCGACGGCAACAAGGATATTGTAGTTGGTATTGGGGTTTCCGTAGTATCGTTTGGCCGTTTGCAGGGGCATTAGAATGCGCCGGTCTTCACTCTGGTTCATGCTGGAGCCCTTCTCTTTCAGAACGCCAACTACCTTCAGCTTGATGTTGCCGGCATAAATGTATTGGTTGATGGCCTTTTCCTTATGGCCTTTGAATAGCTCCGATAAGATGTCATCGCCAATGATGGCAATGGATCCTCCCTCCAAAGCTTCCCGGCTGGTGAAATTGCGCCCGGCTACAATTTCAAAGCCCTTCGCTTCCAGATAGTTTTCATCGATGCCGAACATCGCAACGTTGGGGTTGGTCTTATCATCGTCGCGCTTAATAGCGGCAGTACCGGTACAATACATAGAAATGGAGGTTCGCGCCGGAAAATCATATCGTTCCTTGAACTCCATGGCCTGGTCGAAAGAGATGGGGTCGCCTCGTTTTTCCTGCCGCCCGCCCCGGTGGCCACGGATGCCTTCTCCTTTGGGGTCTACGTCAAAAGTGTTGGCGCCCAGGTAGGAAAGGTTGCTGCTCAGCGAATTTAACCCCACATCGATGGCCGTAAGGATACCGACCAGGGCCATGATGCCTAACGCAATGATCATCAACGTTAAAATGGCTCTCAGGAGGTTGGAGCGCACCGCGCGAAAAGCGAGAATGATATTTTCCGTCAGGCTCATGGTGGGTTATTCGTTTCTTCCGTCTCGGTGAGCCGGATAAAGGTTATTCGTAATTGGTTGGGGAATCCACGCCCTCTCCGCCCCCAACAATACAGCAATATGACATTAGCTTCCCCAAGATAACAACAAGCCAGCCCTTCTGGTTTTTTCTTCGATAAACAGCAGAACTGTTTCGAAGAAGAACGCCTCAGGGCGTATAGAATGCAGCCCGGATCACCTTTAACAGCGAATCGGCAATAGCCGGGTTGGAAGCGATGATCTCTCCACCATGCAAATAATTGCTTTGGCCTTGGAAGTCAGTCACAACTCCGCCGGCCTCTTGTATGATGAAGGCTCCCCCTGCTACGTCCCAGGGATTGAGGCTGTATTCAAAAAAACCATCGAAGCGGCCGCAGGCTACGTAGGCCAGGTCGACAGCAGCGGAGCCCAAGCGGCGAATGCCGCGTGTATTGCGCATCAAGTGTTCCAAAGCCTGGAAATATGGGCCGATGCGGCCATAATCGTAGTATGGGAAGCCCGTAGCCAGCAGCGTCTTTTCTAAGGGCGCCCGCCGGCTCACCCCAATGGGGCGGCCATTCAGGAAAGCCCCGCCGCCTTGCCAGGCGTAAAAACATTCCTGACGGTTGACTTCATAGACAATACCCAAAACGGTTTCTCCCTCCTGCTGTAAGGCCACACTTACAGAGAACACTGGCAACTGGAAAAGAAAATTGGTGGTGCCATCCAGCGGGTCTATGATCCATTGCAAGTCGCCACTCTGGTTGGCCACCGTATCCTCTTCGGTGAGAAAGACACTGCCCGGAAGCAATTTCCCCAGCGCCTCCACCAACTGCTGCTCGGCCGTCTTATCAACATAACTGACCAGGCTGTTGAGGCTCTTCTCTTCGATAGATTGGTCTGCTACCCGCCCCATTTCCTGACGGATGAAACGGCCTACCCGCTCAACAATTAAAATGGCTTCCTGGCAAATGGATTCGAACTTGAGATTCATGCCTGCTTTTTTTGCTGTTTTAAAGTTTGGAGCTTGTTTCCGTTTGGGAATAATCAAAAACCTCCGCGCTAAAGGTGGGAAATTTTATTTTCTCATGAAAGAAAAGAGCTACTGTGCATTCATTAAATACTGAAATCCGAAATAAACGCGATCACAAGGCAGTTATCCTCATAAAAGAGAACACCATGAATATCCCAAAACCTATTGCCCTGGCTGCCGCCATGTTTTTTGTTACCACCCTGGCGGCCACTAACTACTATATCTCCAATTCCGGGAATAACAACAACAGCGGGCTCAGTCAGCAAAATGCCTTTCAAACTATTCAACACGCCGCCGGCCTGGTATCCGCCGGCGACACCGTCTTCGTAGCCAACGGAACTTACGCCGGCTTCGACCTGAGGGAAGCTAACGGTATAGAAGCCAACCCTATCGTATTCAAAGCATTGGGCGACGCGGTGCTCGTCAACCAACCCGGGCCAATCCGGAACGACGGGATCAACATAGAAGACTGTAGCTATATCGTTATCGATGGCTTCAAGGCCAACAATATGCCGGGCAACGGCAACGGGATCCGGGTCGTACTTTCTGATTTTTGTGTGGTGCGCCGTTGCTCCTGTGACAACAATGCCGAGCGCGGAATCTTCACCGCTTTTACCGACGATATCCTTATCGAATACAATGTCTGCACCAATTCGGTGGATGAGCATGGCATTTATGTGTCCAATAGCTCCGACCGGCCCATCGTCCGGAATAATGTATGTTACGGCAATAACAATATCGGCATCCACTTCAACGGCGACCTGTCGGCGGGGGGTGATGGCATTATTTCGGACGCCCAGGTGTACGGCAATATCATTTACGATAACAATCAGGCCGCCGGCATCAATATGGACGGCGTGGAAAACCCCATTATTTATAACAACCTGATCTACAATAACCATTTTGGCCAAGGTATTGCCCTTTTTCAGCAGGACGGCGCCATCCCCAGCCGGGGGGCAAAGATATATAACAACACTATCATAGTGCCGCCCGACGGGCGCTGGGGCATTCTGGTGAAGGAGGGATCGAACGCCGGCACGATAATTTACAACAACATCATCATCAACCAGCACCAATGGAGAGGGTGTATCGCTCTGGATAACACTGTCGGATTTATCAGCAATTACAACATTTTGAACGATAAGATGAGCGCCGATGGCGACGGCTCCGCTGTACCTCTTGGAACCTGGCAAGCCCTTGGATTTGACTTGAATTCCATCCTGGCAGATGCTCCAGAAGAAATTTTTATTGACGACGACGCCGGCGATTTTCATTTGAAGGCCGGCGCTCAGGCCATAAACGCCGGAACGGGCCTGGTGCAGAATATCGTGGAGGATGACCTTGAAGGCCACCCCCGGCCAATTGGGGCGGCCTACGATATAGGCGCCTATGAATTTGGAACGCCTACCGGCCTGGCAAATGTCGAAGCAGGAACGGTAAAGCTGTTTCCCAATCCAGCTTCTGATTTTATTGTCCTGGATTTACAAGCCAGTAACCTTACTGCCAAAGAGATCCGGCTTCTGAGCCTCAAAGGGGAATTCGTTCGCCAATTTCCTCCTGATTCTCAATCATTGAACATCGGAGGAATCACCAAAGGAGCTTATTTTTTAGAAATTTCACTGAAGGATGGCCGGCAATTATTGGAGAAAGTGATAGTCCACTAAGACAAGCAGCCGATAAGCGGTACTACCTGGCCGCTTAGCTTATTTTTGGAATCGGCGTAGGCCTATTGGCCTGTTGACTTTCTACCTATCCTTCATCCAATTGATAAATCTCCGGTAGCTGCCTTCCCAGGCCATCGTAATCCAGCCCATAGCCGATGACGAATTCCGAGGGGATCTCGAAGCCCTTATAGTGTATAGGCACTTCGTATTCCAGCGCCTCCGGTTTGACCAGCAGCGCCGCTACGGCCACTGACGCCGGTTCCTTCTCCCGCAGTTGGGGAAGGAATGCCGACAAGGTTTTCCCCGAATCGACAATATCCTCAATAATGATTACGTGTCGGCCCTTCAGATTTTCCTCAAGCCCAATCACCGTCTTGACCTGGCCGGAAGAGGACAAGCCATCATAGGAAGCCAAACGGATAAAAGCAATTTCACAATCAATGGTGCAGGCGCGCATCAGGTCGGCAGTAAACATGAATGCGCCGTTCAGCACCGCCAGAAAGAGGGGGCGTTTGCCCTCGTAATCCAGGCTGATCTGCCGGCCCATCGTTTGGATGCGAGCCTGTATCTCCCCGGCGCCGATGTAGGGGCGGAAGGAGAGGCCATTGACGGTGATTGAAGTGCTCATGTGCGTAGCGCAGGTTATCGGGTCATATTGTTGTATTACCTTATTGCTCGTTCGCCTAGCCTTACCGGGGCATTCCCCTACAGCCCATATTTGTCGAGCAGGTAGACCAGGCTCATCATGGAAGCGGCTCCCAGCTCCAGTTCTCGTTTGTCGACCGCATCAAAAGTGTCGATGGCGGTATGGTGGTAGTCGAAATAGCGCTGGGAATCCGGTTCGAAGCCAAAGAGCAGGCCTTTTTGCTCTTTGAGGCCGGAGATGTCTGCTCCGGAACCTCCTTTGCGAATAGCCAGGCCGTAGGGCTCCAGTAATGGGAGCCATTCGGCGACTTTTTTGAATTTTTTATTAAAAACATCATCGTGTCCGTCGGCAGTAAACCCACGAGGGGTAAATCCGCCACGGTCCGACTCGATGGCAGCCATGTGGTATTCTTTCCGGTCGTTCGACCACTTCCAATAGGCGCGGCCGCCGCGTAGCCCGTTCTCTTCGTTCATGAAAAGTACGCATCGGATAGTTCGTTTCGGCCGGTATCCCAACTGTTTGATCAGGTGCAGCACCTCCATGGCGTGCACGCAACCGGCGCCATCATCATGAGCCCCGGCGCCTACATCCCAGGAATCGAGGTGCCCGCCAACCAGTATGATCTCCTCCGGCTGCTCGCTGCCCCGGATCTCGCCGATGACGCTGTAGGACGGCGCCTCTCCCATCATCTCACAGGTAGACCGCAGGAATACCCGAATGGGTTCATCCTGCAGCAGGCGGCTCAACAATTCTGCGTCATTGGTACTGATGGCTAAAGCTGGAATACGCGGCAGCTCGTCATCGTAGGCCAGGGAACCAGTGTGCGGGATATCGTCCAGCCGTGTGGTCAGAGAACGCACCAGAACACCAACGGCGCCATAGCGGGAAGCCCGGGAAGCCCCCCACACCCGTTGCCCGGCGGCCTTGCCATAAGCATTGAAGGTGTTCAGTTCGGTGGGGTCCATCGGCCCATTGTAAAAAACGATTTTGCCGCGCAGGCTTTCTCCAAGGCTGTCTACATCGTCAAGGCCTTTTACTTCTACCACTTCTGCCGTGATGCCCCTTGGGCCGGTGCCTACCGAGTTGCCCAGCGCCAGAGCTTTTAGCTCGATAGTGCCCATTTTCAAAGAATTGACGATGCGCACCTGCTCTTTTTCCCCTCTCACCCAATGCGGGACCATACAGGGTTGCAGCCAAACTGTATCCAAACCCATCGTGTCCAGCATCTGCCGGGTATACTCTACAGCTGCCGCCGCCTGCGGCGAGCCCGCCAACCGGCCGCCGATGCGGTGCGTCAGATAATCGAGCCACGAATAGCAACGCGCATCGGTGAGGGCTTTGTCGTAAATCTTACGGATGAAAAAAGCATCCACCTCCTCCTTTTGTTGTTGGGCAGATAAACATAAGGGGATGAAACAGAGCAGAATGGCCAGGTATTTTATCATTAGCAACCTTTTTTGGAATGCGCGTAAAGATAAAGTTTTCATTCCAGTATGATGGAAAGAGCAGCAGCGGGAACTGTTCTAAAAAAAAATTGAAGAAAAATTAAAAAATCTGCTCTTCACAACATGAAAAGTTATTTTGATTTCTAAACTAAGGCAAAATTAAATTTTCAAAAAAAAGAAAATCCATTCCTATTATATCTACTAATCTACATGTAATTTCTGACCGGAAAGAACGTTGAGGCAAGGGGGATAGATTATTTCAAAGAAAACCCCTAATATTGTACTACAAGTCGAAAATGTTCGGCTTTTTTTTATAAAATTTGTAATTGTATTTTTTACACAAAGTCCTTATCTTTGTGTTGTCAATGAGATATAGATCCTCTTCTATATAGAATAATTTGGTTTTATTTGGTTAGGGCTGAGGTAGTGCTACGCAAGCGCTGCCTCTTTTTTTTTGTCAGAAATCAGGGCCTGGTAGGTCTGGTGGGCCTGATGCGTCTGGTAGGTTTGATACGTCTGGTGGGTCTGGTGGGTCTGGTACGTCTGGTACGTCTGGTGGGTCTGGTGGGTCTGGTAGGTCTGGTACGTCTGGTACGTCTGGTGCGTCTGGTGCGTCTGGTAGGTCTGGTACGTCTGGTGCGTCTGGTAAGTCTGGTGGGCCTGGTGAAGGAACTGTTCAAAGCTTGCCCGGCTCAAAGAGGTGGGCCCCAGCTGCCCCAGATGGGTTTCAGGCTTGCCCGGCCTCACAGAGATTATATCCGGCTGACTGGCCTGCCACCGTCAAAACTCCAGAAACTCCACCTCTACGCGCACATCCTTTTCCTTCGATAATACCGTCGACTGCCCGCTGGCCAGGCTGTACCCTTTTTTAGGCCGGTAGAACATTTCCTGATGGACGTCTGCAACCTGGTTTTCCGTGGCATTGCGAATGTGGATGGCCGAAACAGCGCCCTGATCGTACTGGACTTCCATCAGATTGGTCTTTAGGCCTTTGTCTTTGGAGGTGTAGGTGACCTGTTTGAGCTGCCCATCCTGGAAAGTACTGTCCACCTGGTATTTGTCGAACCAGGAAGTTTTGTTGATGTCGGAGCGGGAGAAAATAGCCAATTCTTTTTTGTAATCCAGCGAATCAAAGGTGTGTTCCTCCTGCTGGCCGTCGATAGAAATCCGTTTTATCACCTTAGGCTGCGCCTTGGAAAGCCGCTCCGCTTCCCCCTGAATATAGCCCCTGAGGTCAAAAAAGGCTTTGGGCGGCCCGCTGTTTTTTTCTTTGTTTTCTTTAGAACAAGCCGTTGCCGAAAGTAGAAAAAGCAACAGGTATACGAATGGCTGTCTCATACATTGGATTTTGCACTAATAATAACCGATGCCCGGAGAAAAGGTTATGGAGGGTAAGCAAGTATCTATAGCATCAATAAGGATCTACAGAACCCATAGTATCTACAGAATCCCTCCCGCGCAGTCGGGAGGAGCATCTAATCTAAACACTTCAGAATACGCTGCCCCCACAGCAGGGTATACCAGCCCTAGTCGTGGCTCACCAGTACCTCACCAGTCATTTCCTTCGGAATGGGCATTTCCATTAAAGTCAGGATCGTCGGGGCAATATCCCCGAGTTTGCCGCCTTTGATGCGATAGCCTTCCGGATGGTTGCTGATGTAAAAGATCGGCACCGGATTCATGGTGTGGGCCGTATTGGGCGAGCCATCGTCGTTGATCATGTAGTCGGAATTGCCGTGGTCGGCAATGACAATGGCCTGGTAGTCATATTTCAGGGCCGTCTCGATGAGGCGTTTCAGGCAGGTATCCACCGTTTCGGCGGCCTTCATGGCGGCTTTGAAAACGCCGGTATGGCCCACCATGTCGGCATTGGCGTAGTTGAGACAGATGAAATCGGGCTGGTGCTGCTCGATATCGGCTACAATGGTATCCGTTACTTTGTAGGCGCTCATTTCCGGCTGGAGGTCGTAGGTGGCCACTTTAGGCGATGGGACCATCAGTCGGCGTTCGCCTTCAAATTCCGCTTCGCGCCCGCCGCTGAAAAAGAAAGTCACGTGCGGATATTTTTCCGTTTCGGCGATGCGCACCTGGGTTTTACCGGCTTTGGAGAGCACCTCGCCCAGGGTATTGTATACGTCGTCTTTGGTGAACAGCACGTGGATGCCATGGTACGACTCGTCGTAGCGCGTCATGGTCACGTAGTACAGGTCGAGGGTTTTCATGCCGTGCTCCGGAAAATCTTTCTGGGTGAGCACCGTCGTGATCTGCCGGGGCCGGTCGGTGCGGAAGTTGAAACAGATGACGGTGTCGCCTTCCTGAATCGTAGCGGCCGGTTTCCCGTTTTCCCCCAGGCAAACGATCGGTTTAAGAAATTCATCCGTTTCGCCTTTGTCGTAGCGTCCCTGGATGGTTTCCAGAACATCGGTAGTAGCTTCGCCCTGGCCATTCACCAGCAGGCCGTAGGCCAGTTTGGTGCGTTCCCAGCGCTTGTCGCGGTCCATGGCGTAATAGCGGCCAATGACAGAGGCCAGTTGGGCGTGCGTTCCGGCAATGTGATCCACCACTTCCTGAATAAAGCCCTTGCCACTTTGAGGGTCGGTGTCGCGCCCATCGGTAAAGGCATGGATGTAGACTTTTTTCAGGCCGTTTTCCTCGGCGATATCGCATAGCGCCATCAGGTGGCGGGAGTGGGAATGCACCCCGCCATCAGACACCAGGCCGAAGAGGTGCAGGGCTTTGCCACTTTCTTTGGCGTGGCGCAGGGCCTTCAGCAATTCGGGGTTTTTGTGCAGTTCCCGCTCGCGAATGGCCTTGTTGATGCGGGCCAGTTCCTGGTAAACCACCCGGCCGGCGCCGATGTTGAGGTGGCCCACTTCGGAGTTGCCCATTTGCCCTTCGGGCAAGCCTACAGCTTCGCCAAAAGTGGTGAGCTCGGCGTTAGGGTATTTGCCGTAAAGGCTATCTACAAAAGGGGTATTGGCCTGCGCAATGGCGCTGACTTCCGGCTTCGGCCCATGGCCCCAGCCATCGAGAATGACGAGTAATGCACGCTTTTTTTCCATGGGGCAAAGGTACCAAATTGGGGAATAAAAAGCACGTTTATTTAGTGTGGAATTGACACTAAGCTGCATTGATTCAGATGGCAAAGAATTAATATTTATTTTTGTTCCTAAGGGACTGTGTCCAGATATTTGTATCGTTAGGCAGCTTAAGTTGTTTTTCATGGAGTGTTTTGGGGTAAAAAGGCTTTATTACTGGACAGTCAGCCGCTATTTCAAAAATCTTCTCCCACTTGATAACCAATCCCATACCATTCCTTATTTTCGCACTGGCTTAGCAACGCCTCCTTATCTCCGGAAAAAATAAACGCAATCATCATGGACTTTCGTAAGCTGCTTATGCTGTCGGGTATCTTTATGCTGGCCACGGCCCTGAACGCTGCTACGCCTCCGGTTCCTCCGGTGATGGGCGACAGCGTGCAGTCCATCCTGCGGGAGCTGTACCAACAGCGCCCCGACCTCGTGGGCTTCATTCCGGAGACGCAGCGCCTTTACTTGTTCGTACCGCGGGCGGAGGCCATTCCCGCTAAATTTTACCCCCGCCTGCAGGCGGCCTTTCTCTACGATATTAGCGGCCAATGCCGGTATTATGGCCAGCGCTACCTGGCCGACTGGCGCGCCCTGGCCAGCAAAGCCGCCCGGGAAACCTGCTGGGGCGCCTCTTATTTATGCAACCGCACCTTCAATTACTTCGGTATCCGGCACAGCGCCAAGCCCTGGCTGTGTGAATCCTTTTATTTTTGCGAAAGCCTGACCCGCAACGACCCTTTCCCGGCTGACTTTGCCCTATTCCCGAACTTCGAGGCTTCACTATGGATGTTCATTCACACCATGTACAGCAACCACTTCCTGGAGCGCCTGCCGGATAGCGGCGCCCGGGTAGCTGAGGCCATCGAATTCGAGCGCATGAACCAGATCCACTACTGGGAACGGACTTCCTACGGCATTAACTACCGGGAGCAACTCAGGGAAGCGCCCTACACGGCCGAAGAACTGATCTATACCTGGAGCGAGCACCCCATCAATAACCTTTGCGTAGATTGTAACCGGGCAACGGACCTGGACTGGATCGCCCGGCTGGAACTGGTGGCGCAACGCAATTGAAGTGGCGGCCGCCAAATACAAGGCAGGCAATTTTTTTACGCCCTTGTTCGTTTCACTAGCTGAGCTTCCCCATTCGTACAGCCTTTAAAGTGACAATTTGTTACATCGTGCGTCCTAATAGCAACTGAATTTAAAGGAATTATTTTTGTGTCCTAAGCATTTTGAAAGTAGGCGCAATATTTATTACTGAATCCTGTGAACACTAAATCCATTGGTTATGAAAAATTTCATGTTCCTGATCCTGTTTCTCCCGTTGCTGACTGTACAGGAAGCCAATCTGGCTAATATCACCAAAGCGATCAGCGATGGAGATGCAGACGCTCTGGGCCAATACTTCGACCAGTCGGTTGAAGTCGCCGTACTGGAGCAGGAGGACGTTTATAATAAAGCGCAGGCCATTAACGTCGTCCGAAAGTTCTTTGCACAGAACAAGCCTTCTTCCTTCAGCCAGGTGCACAAAGGGGCGTCGCCTAATAACGACTCCCAGTATTGCATCGGCAACCTCGTAGCCGGCGGAAAAACCTTCCGGGTCTACATTTACATGAAAGTGAACGGCGGACAGTTCCTCATTCAGGAATTGCGCTTCGATAAGGAGTAGGCTGGTTTCTTAGCCGGCAATCATTGATCTCAAAACTACGACAACAGGAGGTGCTGCCAATCAGGGCAGGCCTCCTGTTGTTTTTTCCAGGACGCCCAGCCCAAAAAGGGCGAAATCGTATTTAACCGGGTCCTCCGGATCGAAGGCCCGGAGCCTATCGGTAAGCTCCAGCACCGTTTGCCAGTCCACTTGTTTGCGCTCCAGTAGCCCAAGGCGGCGCGCTACCCGGTCTACGTGTACATCCAACGGCATCAGGAGCTGGGCAGGCCGGATGCGGCGCCACAAGCCAAAATCTACTCCCTTGTCATCCCGGCGCACCATCCAGCGCAGAAACATGTTCAAACGCTTACAAGCTGACTTTCGGGCCGGGGTGGCGATGTGCTTGCGGGTGCGCTCCGGCGCATAGGGCAGCGAAAAAAACAAGTCGTGAAAACCCTCTAAAGCAGGCCCAACATGGGGGTCGGAAGGGCGAAGGTGCCGGGCAAAGGCATCTTCCAGGGAATCGTGTTGCCGGTAGTATTGCTGGAAAAATTCAAGAAAGTACAGCGTGTCCGTAGCCTGAAAGGTGCGATGTTTGAAGTTCAGAAACCGGGCGCGGTCTTTCTCTTCATGGTTCACAATGAAATCATACGGCGCTCCGTCCATCAGCCGGATGAGTTCCTTGGCGTTATTGATAATGGTTTTACGCTGGCCCCAGGCCAACATGGCGGCCCAGAACCCGGTGATCTCAATATCCTGTAAACGAGAAAAACGATGGGGAATGCTGATGGGGTCATCCGGGATAAAAGCCGGTTGGTTATATCGGCTCACACATTGTTCCAGTAGGCGCTTGATATCATCTGGCATAAATTTCTTGTTTCGGCCTGAAAGCTAAAAACTCCACAATCTGTTTTTTTCGTTATCTTCGCCCCTCGAATTATGACAGCTACACTTACATACACCATCTTACTCGCCGCGATCTACCTCGGCAGAAAAGCTTTCCAGGCGGGAGGCTAGGAATGCAAGAATGCAAGAATGCAAGAATGCCGGAATGCCGGAATGCGAAAATGCCGGAATGCATAAATGCCGGCGAAGTATTTTCGCATTTAGGCCTTCCCGCTGCCGACGGCATCCAACTCCTTCACAACCGGCTTTTTGTATCGATCGAACTTGGCCAGGCCCGTCCGTTGCAGGAAGTGGTTGAAGGACACCCGCAATACGCCAAAGCCATACCGCATACTTCTTCGGAAATTGATGGAGGAAGCCTCTTCGAAGTATTTCGTCGGGCAGGTTACCTCGGCGATGTGGTAGCCGCCATAGATGATCTGGGAGAGCATTTCATTGTCGAAGACGAAATCGTCGGAATTGAGGTTGAAGCTGATGCCGGTAAGCACTTCCCGGCTGAAAGCCCGGTAGCCGGTATGGTATTCGGATAGCTTGTAATTGACCAGAAGGTTTTGGGTAAGCGTCAAGGCGCGGTTGGCGATGTATTTGTAGAAGGGCATACCGCCGGCGAGTGCGCCTTTCCCCAGGATGCGGGAGCCCAGCACAACCGGATAAAGCCCTTCCCCGATGATGTTGACCATCGCGGGGATCAGCTTGGGCGTGTACTGGTAATCCGGGTGCAGCATGATGATAATGTCACCGCCCAGTTCCAGGGCTTTGTTGTACAGCGATTTCTGATTGCCGCCGTAGCCCTTGTTGTTTTCATGTACGATAACATGTGGGATGCCGATCTGCCGGGCCAGGTCGCTGGTGTTGTCACTGCTGGCGTCATCACACAAAATAACCTCATCTACCAGTCCAAAAGGGATTTCGTTGTAGGTCTTTTCCAGGGTGCGGGCCGCATTGTATGCCGGCAACACCACAATCACTTTTTTGTCTTTATACATGAATCTTTGCTTTGTGGGGGCAAAGATACAAATCCCCTCCTACTACAACAACGCATCCAGTTCACCCTTTACAAAAGCACCTAGCTGGCTGACATACTCTCTGGAAAAGTTAAACTCTATACCTGCCGCTTCGTATATCTCCCGGATGTTGCGGGTATAGCCCAGGCTGAGGGCATTGAAATAATTGCGGATGGCTTTTTGTGGATTTTCGCGGTATTGCTTCCAGATCGCGATGGCGCCCAACTGGGCCATACCGTATTCGATATAGTAGAAAGGCACCTCGAAAATGTGCAATTGTTTGTGCCACAAATGAGCCGCGTATTGTTCCAGGTTGGTATGGTCGATAAGCGGGGAGTTAAACTCCTGCATAATGGCCATCCAGTTTTCCTGGCGTTCTTCGCGGCTGTGGTCGGGATTGGAATAGAGCCAGTGCTGAAACTTGTCGATCGTAGCGATCCAGGGGAGCACTTTGAGCACGTATTCCAGTTGGGCGATTTTAGCCCGGCGCAACTCGCTTTCGTCGGGGAAGAAAACGCCCCAGTGTTCCATGGTGAGGAGTTCCATTGTCATGGCCGCCAATTCCGCTACTTCTGACGGGACGCGTTTGGCGGACTTAAGCTTGAAGTGCCGGGTCAGGAAGGAGTGTACCGCATGGCCGCTCTCGTGCATGAGCGTGCGCATATCACTCAGCGAAGTAGTCGCATTCATAAAAATGAAGGGAATGCCCGTCAGGTGGAGGGGCATATTGTAACCGCCCGGGCGCTTGCCCTTTCGGGAATCCAGGTCGAGGTGGCCCATATCCCGCATAATGGCAATCGTCTTACCAAAATCGGGATGGAGCTTATTGAGGCAAAAGATGACCTTTTCGACCAGTTCATCAATGGTTTCAAAAGGGCGCAGGGGCGCTTCTCCGCTGGGGTCGACGAAAAGGTCCCAGGGGCGAAGGGAATCCAGCTCGAGGGCGGATTTCCGGAATGCATTGAGTTCATCCGTCAAGGGGACGATCTCGGATTTTATGGAATCGTGGAAGTCATAACAATCTTCCACTTCATAATCGAAACGCCCCAGAGCCCGGAATTTGTAGTCCCGGAAATTCCGAAAGCCAGAGTTGACAGCCATATGGTGGCGCATAGCCAGCAGCCTGTCAAACAAGCCTTCCAGTTGGTCCGTATCCTGAAGGATGCGTTGATGGATTTTATGGTATACTGCTTCCCGATACTCGCGGTCCGGTTCTTCTAACAAGGAACTTGCCTTTTGGAGAGTCATCTGCTTGCCGTCCACCCCTATGGTCATTTCCGAGAATATCTTTACATATTCCTTCGACTTCATCTGAATATCAGTGGCCAAAGGGATATTTTCCTCGCGGAAGAGGCTTACCGCATTGTAGATGCTGCGCATGTGGATGCCATAGGTAGCGGGGTCCAGTTGTTCTACAAAATGGCAATCGACTAGTTTCTGGTTGAGGGCGTGTTCAAAGGAGGTGATTTTAGGAGAGAGTTCCTGGACGGCGTATTGGTATAAGGCCTCCGCTTTTTCATCGGCGCTGTCTACCGTAATCTTAATATAGCGCCAGGAGAAGGCTTCGCTTACTACAGCATCGAGTTCACTTTTGTCTTTGATCCATTGCTCGAGTTCTTCAACAGAGCCGATTGGCCGGTTCAGTAATTCATTGAAATAAGGTTTCAGCCTGGACCAGGTTGTAACTTTAAATTCTTTCGGGACAAAGGCTCGTTCCTTCTCTTGCAGGACTGTGGCAGTCTTGAGATTCATGAGATGATGACTTTAGTGTTGCTACCTATTCCGGGGGGAACAGAATATGCACTAACGGGATTATAATTTTCTCAACTATGCTCTGTCTTTTGAGCAGGGCCCACTGGCCATAGTGTCTTACGGCTCTTCAGACAGAAGGTTACTTTTTTTCAGACATTTTTCGCCCTAAAAAATCAGGAACATGCGCCACAATTCACTGCATCCCGGCTATGGGAGCACAACCCTGGGGGTAGCCTTCCCTTTCCATATCACAAAGAGAAGGAAAGCCACCGGCCCCGTTTTTTATTCCTCTTCCTCTGTGGCCTTTTCGTCCTCGGTTTCCTGAAGAGCACCGGTTTCATTTAAGAAGTTGAACCATTTGATCACCTTCTTAATATCGCCGGTAAACACACGGTCACGGTCGTAATTGGGTAAAATGTCCGCAAAATAGCCATGCAGTTCATCCGAGGAGGCATTAGGGTTGACCGGGGGAGTGTCCTCCATCTGTTGCTGCATATTCCGAAAGACGTTTTTCAACTCCGTTGAGTCGCCGTCATCGGTGTAGATGGCAATAGATTCGAGGGGGGTAAACTGATGTTTTCGGGAGGAAGCGAAACGGCGTTTTCCCGTTTTCAAATCCTCGATGATCAAACCGTTACTACGGTTGGCAGCCATTCGGTAGAGACCGGGCAGCCCGCTTACTGCGATCAGGTTTTCAAGATTCATAAGTATTGTCACCTTTTTATGTGGAGGGGCAAAGTTAACAACAAAAAGAGGGAATAAGATACCGGATAGTACGCCTTATTTTCCGCTTTTGTTGAACGAGTGACAAGGGAGATGATTGTTTTCGGCCTTGGGGAGGGGTAGTGCACAGAAGTTTGGTAAAATTAGTTTTTTTTAGGATTCGGCCCAACTTTTAAGCCAGGATTATTCTTCCCCCTTCCTGCGAACCGCTTTTCGTATCTGGCTAGGCAGCAGGCTGATGGAGCCTCCTGAAAGTTTTTCCAGACTGAAAGCCAGGATGATATACATTTCGGTGAGGCCGGGAACGGGCATAAAAACAAGGCTAAAAAAGGGCAGGAAACGGGGAATATCCTTGAGTTGTTCTATAGCTTCTTTGATCTCCTGCTCGGAGGGCAACTCTCGTTGCCCATTGAGTTGCAGCTTACCGGCCAACAGCCGGCTGAAAGTCAGGGCCATGTTTTTAGTTTCCACTGCTTCCATTCTGGCGGCATGTCCTAGCTTCATCATATTTTCATAGACGGCCTGGCCCAGCAGCAACAAGCCTGCCTTTTTAGCGTCGTAAAAGTTCAGGGCTTTGCCGTGCAGGTAGAGGAAGCAGCCCAGGTCAGCTTTGCTGCTCAGCAGGTCGCCCTCATCGAGTTGCAGGCGGAGGGCCAATTGCCGGATAAAAGAATCCTCCTGCAAGTCGATATCCATATCCGAATAGACGGCCAGGAGGCAAATGTCCATCAAAAAACGACGGGCGAGCCAATCGAGAGGAGGGAATTGAATATCCCGAAGGGAAAGCCCCCATTTGAAAAAGATGCGAACCTGATGCCGCTCGGCGCTGCTCAGCAATCGTGCGGAGCGGCGGAATTGCCGTAGCAGCCGCTTTTCCTGGCGCGCGACCTTCCAATCGGCATGAATCGCCGCTACGACAGTTTTAAGCGCCAACACCTTCATGTCCTGCTTCCGGGAAGCGAGCTCCTGGAAAAAACGCGGTTCTTCCAAAGGGCCCTGTTTTTGCCGGCGGTAGTACTCGCGGAAGAAATAAAGGTCCCAGAACAGATGGCTATTGATGCCGGTATGGCGGTAGTCTAGATGGTTTTTTTTGTAACGCACCCGTTGAAAAAGGGCCTCCTCCGTGTATTCCACCGGCTGCCCGTCCCCGTATTCATGTAGCTTCTGATAATACGTGCGCAGGCAGGCGCCCGCATTGGCCACCATCCGGGCATAGGCCGCCCCCTCGGGCTGGCCTTCTTCCAGCCAAACGGCGTATACCATCGTATCCAGCAGGATGAGCTTGGCGCGGAACCGTTCCGGCAACTTCCTGATGAATGGCGCCGAGGGCTTGAAAGGGTAATTGATAGGAAAACCGTACAACATACCCGAGTGCTGCAGGCATAGATACAACGGCTGCCGCAAGCTCTCAAATCGCTCCACTGCTTTCAGTTCTACAATTTCGGACAGCGGCCGGCTCTCCGCCAGTTCCAACGGAAACCGCTGCCGGAAGGACAGGTACTGCTCAAACCACGATTTTGCCCTGAAGTCGATCATGACGCAAAGATAGGGGAATCTGAGGCTTGGGTTCAAGAGAAAATTTAAAGTCCAATAGTAGTGAATAGCTGAGGGGCTGTATTGCGGAATGGTTAAGACATTTAGACGTTTCGACACTCCCTGGCTAGAACCTATATAAGGCCGTACTAAAGCTCACCAAAGGCAGCGGAATAAAGAAAAACTGCCTTTCCACAATTCCGGCCGGGAAAGAGAAGGACCAATCTGCCCTCCTGCCGATTATTTTGAAGCCAAGGGTGCCTACCGTAGCCTCCAGTGGGGGGATGGCCCAGCCTTCCGCGATCAGGGCCAGGCTTCTGCCGACGCGGTAGTGGGTGGAGAGCGTATAAGCCGGTTGGCTCGCCCAACGTCGGTCAATAAATCCGTAACCCAGTCCAAAGGAAAAGTTACGGTCGGGCGTCCCATAGGTAAAAGCACTGTAGAGCAGGGCGGCGTCCACCACGGTGTGTTTATCATCCGGTACACTGACCAACAGGGCCCCGGCGGCGATCTGGGCGGGATAGCCCGGTGGGGTAAGGGAAACCTTTGGCATGATGCCATAAACCGGATAGAGTACTCCTAAACCAGTCCAGCCGGTAAATAACACCCCTATGCTGACCCGGCTGTTTATCCCGGCCGTCAACTGGTTAAAGAGCAGGGAGACGTTCTTGTAATGCAGCTCTCCGGGCCGAGGGTTGAAGCCGGTGGGCGTGAGCAGGTTCTGAAAAACGCCCCTTGGTTCCTGCCAGTACTCCCCATTGAAAAAGCGCGCAGGGGGGATCATCTCGATGGATTGCACCATTCCTTTTGCCAACTGTACCTCGCCGGCGCCTTCTTCTTTTAAGATGTAGTATCCATCCTGTTCGCCCTGGTACAGGCCTATATACTCCACGCTGCCGCGCAATTTTACGGCTACCGGCCGGCCAGCTTCCAATGGCCCAAGCTGGGCCCGGAGGGATGCAGTGGACAAAAGCATAACCATGAGCAAGAGAAAGTAGGGCAGGCAATTGGTTTTCATAAGTAATTGAGCTAAGCGTTAGGGAATAGAAAGGCATCGGGTTTCGAGCTATGATTGCTGATTCAAACTTAACGAATGAGCACCCAACTGTCAATCTTTAACTCTTTAACCCTGAATCAGCCCTTACCCCCTAAAACAAGGTATGAAAAAAACAATTTTATCTCTGTGCCCTCCCCTTTCTACAATTCATATCCCCAATACGACGGTTCACCGGAATTCACTGGCGTAGCCTCCGAATTAACAAGAGTTTTGGAACATCAAATCGAACACTCAACTGAAATCTTAAACCTTGTTAATGATGAAAAAGTACCAATTGCTAATCCTGTTTTTCACCATGGCCTGGGGGCCGTATTCCTGGAGCCAGGCTTTTCAAACCATCAAAGGTACGGTTGTCGACCAGCAATCGGAGCTTCCCATTATCGGGGCGGCTGTGGAACTGCTCAGCATAGCCCCCTCCCGCGGGGAAGTAAGCGACCTGGACGGCCGGTTCGCCATTAGTAATGTACCCGTTGGGCGGCACACCATTAAAGTAAGCTATCTCGGCTATAGCCCCGTGACCATCCCCAATGTGCTGGTCACGGCGGGTAAGGAAACGGTATTGAACCTGGGGCTGGAAGAGACGGTGGTTCAGATGGACGAGGTTGTCGTCAGCGGTAAGGTTGAAAAGGGAAAAACCAATAACGATATGGCTACCATTAGCGCACGGAGCTTCAACCTGGAGGAGGTTACCCGTTTTTCCGGCGGCCGCAACGATGTGGCCCGCCTGGCCGGCAACTTCGCCGGCGTGTCCACCGCCGATGATAGCCGCAACGATATCGTTATCCGAGGTAATGCTCCTACCGGCGTACTCTGGCGCCTGGAAGGCATTCCCATTCCCAACCCCAACCACTTCGCCACCCTCGGTACGACTGGCGGCCCGGTCAGCGCGTTGAACCCAAACCTGCTGTCCACCTCCGACTTCCTGACCTCTGCTTTCC
This sequence comes from Lewinellaceae bacterium, assembly GCA_020636215.1. Classification (GTDB taxonomy): domain Bacteria; phylum Bacteroidota; class Bacteroidia; order Chitinophagales; family Saprospiraceae; genus JACJYE01. Next base: position 1,024,651 of record JACJYG010000006.1, on the reverse strand, counting down.
CGGCGGAGTACGGCAACGCCCTGGCCGGCGTATTCGACATCGGCTTCCGCAGCGGCAACCGGGATAATTACGAGTTCACCATGCAGTTGGCGGCCTTTAGCGGGCTGGAAGCCATGGCGGAGGGGCCACTTAACAATAAGAAGAACAGCTCCTTCCTGGTCAGCTACCGGCATTCCTTTGTAGAAGTGGCCGATCAACTGGGTATTCCTATCGGCACCAACGCCACACCCAACTACCGCGACCTGTCCTTTAAGGTGGACTTTGGCAACAGCAAGGCCGGCAAGTTTTCACTCTTTGGCATCGGCGCCACCAGCAATATTGACTTCCTGGGCAACGAGATCGATGAAACCGACCTCTTTGCCAATCCTAACGAAGATGCTTACGCCGATTCCCGATTTGGCGTGGTGGGGCTACGCCATAACATTATCGTCGGAGAAGGCGCTTACATTCGCACCGTGATTTCGGCTTCCACCGCCCAATCCGATTTCCAGCAGGATAATATTGCCAGCGATGGCGGCAAGCTGCGGGTGACAGATGTAAAGGATGTGACCAACACCTATTCCATATCCTCTTTCTACAATAAAAAATACAGCGCCCGCTTTACCTTGCGCACCGGCCTTCTGGCCCAGTATTTCAACCTCAATACTAAGGTGGATGACCGCGACAACCGCCCCGACCTCGATGGCGATGGCGAACCCGACTGGGCGACGGTGCGCGATTTCGACGGTGGAATGGCGCTGTTGCAGCCCTTCGCTCAGGGGCAATACCGCATTAACGGCCAGTGGGCCATACATGCTGGCCTGCACGGGCAATACCTGGATTTCAATGAAACCTTTGCACTGGAGCCCCGCCTGGCCGTCAACTGGAATTTCCGCCCCAATCAAACCCTGAGCCTGGGTTATGGGCTGCATCAGCAAATGCAACCCCTCCCTGTATTTTTCTTTGAAGAGGAAATTGCTCCCGGGGTGTATGAGCGGACCAATAAGGACCTGGGCTTCACCCGCAGCAATCAATTCGTATTGGGTTACGATTGGCGGGTGAGCCAGGATTGGCGGGCCAAAGCAGAGGCCTATTACCAGGCTATCGACAAAGCGCCGGTGGAATCTTTCCCCAGCAGTTTTTCCCTGCTGAACGCCGGAGCGGATTTCGTCTTCCCGGAAGCCGGCTCTCTGGCCAACGAGGGCACGGGCGCCAATTATGGCTTGGAACTGACTGTGGAGAAGTTCTTCAGCAAAGGCTACTACGGTTTGCTGACCGCATCGGTATTTGATTCTAAATACGAGGGTAGCGACGGCATCGAGCGCAACACCGCCTTCAACAACGGTTATGTGGTGAACCTGTTGGCCGGCAAAGAATTTAAAATAGGGAAAGATAAGCGTAACGCACTGACCTTTGATATGAAAGCTACCCGCGCCGGCGGCCGTTACTATACCCCGGTTGACCTGGAAGCCTCCAAAATAGCCGGCCAAGAAGTACTACAGGACGATCTCGCATTCAGCGAGCGTCACGATCCTTATTTCCGATTGGATGTTAAGTTTGGCTTCCAACTCAACAGCAAGCACCGGCGCCTGTCCCAGCAGTTCTTTATCGACCTGCAGAATGTAACCAACCACGACAATATCTTCGCCCGGCGCTACAATGAAGTGGCCAATGAAGTGAATAACGTGTATCAGTCCGGGTTCTTCCCCGACTTGTTGTACCGGGTGCAGTTCTAAGTGGAGAGGGTTACAGGCTTCTGGGTTCCTTGTTCCTGCGCAACTTCCGAAGTTTTCTCCGTGCATCCCCGGAGAAACTTCGGAAGTTTACATCTAAAAATATTTTTATCTTCACAATGAAAGGAAATTAGGCGATGCATAAGCGAAAAAAGGTTGCGGAGATATTAGGCTTTGACGATACCTGGGCGCTGATCCTGGGCATTCCTTTTATTTCCTTTGTCATCCCTCTTTTGTTTTTCAAGGCGACCCTGGCTAATGGCCTGGGCGCCTACCTCCCGGAATGGGGCGTTTCTTTTATGTACACGATTGCATATTGGATCTCCTGCCGGTTTATTTTCATTTATTTTCGGCGGCGGTTTTCAGGATACCAGGAAACCCGGAAGCGAATCGTATACATTGCGGCTTCGGCTCTGGCCGCCTATTTCCTGTTAAACCGGAGCCTGGGATTTGTTCATGAAGCCATTGGCCTTCCGCACCGAGAAGGGGTCACTGATTTTGATTATACTGTAGGCACTTTGATGATCGTAGCGCTGGTGAGCACGCTGTACGAAAGCGTATTCCTGTATGACCGCTGGAAGCGGACCATCATAGAGGCGGAACGCCTGATGCGGGAAAATGTGGAGTCCCAGTTGGAAGGCCTGAAGAATCAGGTCAATCCCCATTTTCTTTTCAATAGCCTGAATACGCTTTCCTATCTTATTCCGGAAGACCCCCAACGGGCGGTTCACTTCGTGCAGAAGTTGTCGAAGGTGTACCGGTACATCCTGGAGATCAGGGACAAAAAGCTGCTTACGCTAAAGGAAGAACTGGATTTTTTGAATGCCTACCTGTTCCTGTTGAAAGAACGCTTTGGGGACAACCTTAACGTCAACATCAAGGTGGATGATTTGTATTATTCCCTGCATCTGGTGCCGCTATCTCTGCAGATCCTGTTTGAAAATGCGATCAAACACAATGTCATTTCTTCCGAAAAACCATTGTTCATTGAGCTTTGGGTGGAAGGCAAGCGCCTGGTGGTTCGCAATAACATTCAGTTAAAGAAGCAACTCATGCCTTCCACCCAGGTTGGTTTGCAAAACATCAAAAACCGATACGCTTTCTTTTCCGATGAAGCGGTCGACATCCTGGAAACAAGCGAATGCTTTACCGTCAGCCTGCCCTTGATCGAAGCCCCGGCTACCGTTTTCTGAGCCCCTGTTTTTAGCCTTGGATTTGCTGCCCAAGCTTAAACCATTATGGTTGGCAACGGTTCCTATGGATAGGAAGACAACAATCTTGCTTCCGCATATATTATGGCCCATTCGCTTATCTTAATTTGTATGAGTCTAGGTTTTAATTTCACTCCGGCTGCGGAGGGTACTCTGGTGCTGAACATCAACAACCTGGAAGCTGTTCGCGGAAGTATTTTCGTAGCGGTTTACGATAAGGAGGACAACTTCCGGCGCAAAGAGGATCCGGTGGTTGGCCGGATCATACCGGTGGAAAAAACGCCTGCTATGCAGGTCGTGTTTGAAGGACTGAATTACGGCCGCTACGCAGTAGCCGTTTTCCACGACCAGAACGGCAATGGTGAGTTGGATACCAATGCCCTCGGCATTCCCAAAGAACCCTACGCTTTTTCCAACAACCCCGTGGTCAAGTGGTCGCCTCCTGCATTCCAGGAAGCCATTTTTGATTTTCAGAAGCCCCGCCTTTCCCTCAACCTGGAGCTAAAGCGCTGGAAAGATTATTGAGGCCGAGCCTGGCCCTTCCGCCAGTGGCCCTCATTGTAAATATTCACTCAAGACACATCCCGATGACTTCACTCAACTACCTCGAATCTGTTCGTCGCTTGTTCCAATATTACCAAAGCCTGGGCGCAAAATCCATGGCGCAACTGACGGATGAACAGATCCGGTATCAGCCCGAACCGGAAAGCAACAACATCGCCACCATTGTCAAGCACATGCATGGCAATATGCTGTCGCGCTGGACGGACTTCCTCACCGCCGATGGGGAGAAGCCCTGGCGCAATCGCGACCAGGAATTCGAAGACACCTTCGATACAAAAGAAAAGGTAATAAAGGCCTGGGAAGAAGGTTGGTCCTGCTTGTTCAACGCCATCAACCCGCTGGTGGAAGCCGACCTGGAACGGATCGTGTACATCCGAAATGAGGGGCATACCGTGCTGGAGGCCATCAACCGGCAACTGGGCCACTACAGTTACCATGTCGGCCAGATCGTCTTCCTGGCCAAACAGATCAAAGGAGCGGGCTGGCAATCCCTCAGTATCCCCAAAGGCGCGTCGAAGGCGTTTAATTCGGAAAAATTCGGAAAAGATAAGGAGAGAAGGCACTTTGTTTGAAGTGGGAAGGCGGAAGCGACCGGAGGGAGTCCCGCACCGACTGTAAGGAGGTCGGGATCGGAAGTGGGAAGTGCTTTATCTTCCGATTTCCGATTTCCGCCTTCCGATTTCCCATTTCCCATTTCCCACTTCCCACTTCCCACTTCCCACTTCCCACTTCCCACTTTAAATCACTTTTCCGTTCCGCCGCCTACCCAGCCTTTGGAAAAGGCGAGGGATTGCAGGCTGTCTGCCAGCGCTTTTAGCTCCTCGGGGTAGCCATAGTACATTTTGATCTTCTTCGTCTTGCCGCCGTGCTTAAAGGTGAGATAGGTGGTCGGCAAGTCCGTCACATTCTCGGTGTACTCATTTTCGAATTTGAAGATATCGGCCTGGACGAAGGTGTCGAAAATATAGTTGGTAGTATCGGCCGGGAAGGTTCGCGTATACTGGCCTTCCAGCTCCACAAAGCGGCGCCCGTTGAAGTCCGCCATACCATTCCCTTTAATTGAAAAATTATACACCGGGCAAGAGCCAAAACAAGGTGTTTTGACAATCTCTATGGAAGAGTCCTCGGTGTATTCGTACTTTTCCTTGCCGCACTTGGCTGCTGTAAATAATAGCAGCGTAGAAAGCAGCATAATACTGAGCGAAAGTGTTCTTTTCATTGTTTCCCGTTTTGCCCGAAAGGTACGGTTTTGGGTACAAGGTTCAAAGTATTCGGCACAAGGTATCCCGTACAAAGTATCATATTGGCATAACGTTAACCTATACAAAATACCTGTTCACCAGCTTACTTCCCCACCACCTTGATCAGGATACCTTTCGTCAGGTTGTCATTGAGTTGCATACCGTTAAGAATGGCCAGTTCTTCGTAGCGGCTGGAGGGAATGCCTTCCTCTTTCAAGGCTGCCTGCAGAGTAGTGTTTCGTTCGATGCGTACGACTTTGATCTTCTCCGGCTTCACATTCATCTTGGAGGCATCTGTCAGTTGACGGAAGCCCTCCATGGTTTGCTGAAAGCGCCCGCTGTAAGCGTTGAAATCCTGCTGATAAGATAAGCCCATAAACTGATAGATATTCCCCCCGTACTCGATCAGGTAGGCCAGGGTTCGGATCACCTGCTGCGCCTGCTGAGCCTCGGGGCTGGATTGCTCTGCTGTGACGGCAATAGCGGACAGGCCGTTGACCCTCTCGTTCTGCCGGTTGATTTGCGTAAGTTGGTACTGCTGCAGCATCGCATCGGCGGCGGCGCTCAGGCTTTTTTCAGGGGAAAGCGTCAGCAACAGTACAGCTTTTCCGTCTTCCGGCGCCATCTGGACCTGGCTGGGCATATTGGCCGTTTGCCAGCCGCTGGGTACCGGAAACTGGAATTTCAACTCCGGGTGATAGAACGTATTCCCTTCTACATACCCCTGTCGGGGGTCTTCACCGTAGATCAGGCCGTCGATCATTTTCAGGTAGGTATTGCGGTTGGTTTCGAAGCTATGTTCCGGCACTTTACTCTGCCACTCCCTGGCTTTTTTAGCGACCGCATCGTGGCGGTCCGCCGGGTCGGGGTGGGTGGAAAGAAAAGTAGGAATGCCGCCGCCACTTTGATCACTCAGGCGTTTTAGGGTGTTAAAGAATTCCGCCATCTCCCGGGCGTCGTAGCCGATCTTGGTGGAGTACTCCACGCCAAGGCGGTCAGATTGGCTCTCGGCGTCGCGGCCGTATTTAAGGAAAAGCAGCCCCAGGCCCGTTTGCGCCACATCGGCGTACTGCCGAAAATCTTCCGACAGGACCATACCGGCCACCAGGCCTACCTGCGCCAGCACTTGCCGGCTATACTGCTTGGCCGAGTGGCGGGCCGTGATGTGCCCGATCTCATGCCCCAGTACTCCGGCGAACTCCGCCTCATTATTGAAATGGGCCAGAATGCCCCGCGTGAAATAAACGTAACCGCCCGGCAACGCAAAGGCATTGACTACCGGCGAGTCTAGTACTTTAAATTCGTATTTCAGCTCAGGCCGGTGCGAAACCTTTGCCATTTCCTGCCCCTTTTCATTGATGAAGTTCTGGATCTCATCGTTGTTGTATACCCCAAAGGATGCTACTATCGAAGGGTCGGATTGCTGGCCCAGGGCAATCTCCTGGTTCTTACTCATCAACATAAATTCACTCTTCCCAGTCACCGGATTGGTCGCACAGGACTGAAGAGAAGCAATCAGGAACAGCACGATGGCTATTTTGACAAAAAGAAGCAAAATTAGTTTTCTCATGGCCTGAAAAATTGTTTGTTCTCTAATATAACAAGATTATACTACAATTGGTAAATCTAAAAAAACGGTAATCTTATTCTGGACAGAATTCTCCATTATTCTTACAAAATAAAAATGCCGCACGCCTCCTTTCAGAAGCGTACGGCAATAGACAGCTGGGTGATTTGTTTAGCGCCTATCCTTATTTCTTCAAAGGGTAATATACCCTGGTCAGCCAATTGGCCGGGTCGGGCTCCGATTGAGGGTCGGTAACGTATTCCTCGATAACCGGGGCGCTTGCCTCCAGGCTATTGGCAGCCAGATACTGATCGATTGCGGTATGAGCATCCCCGATTTTGCTGTAATCGCCGTAAAAATTGACCAGAAGGGCCTTGCCTGCAGGCAACTCAAAAGATTCGAAGCCTTTCAGTTGTCCTTTTTCCTTTAGCGGAATCACAAAGGCCAGGTCTGTAGACTGCTTGGCCTCGTCCCAGGTGTAGTAAAGTGCGGAAGGCATGCCCGCCATTTCAAGCCCGGCATTGGATACTGCCTCGAATACTTTGGGGAAATTTTCTTCAAAGCGCGCTTTGAGGCCATTCATGGCCACTGTTTCCCTTACCCCCAGGAAATAGCGGGCCGGAGCGTCAATTTCCTGAACTTGCAAGTTGCCGGAAGAAGCCATTGTCTTGGCTTTTTCTTCCACCACTCCTTTCAATAACTCCAGTCCGCGTTGGTAATCTTTTTCAAGGCCTTTCTGAAAATCCTGGAATAATAGCATGGCGTTCCAGGGAAAAGGGAATTTCGAATAAAAACCCCAGGTAACTTCCGTTCCATTGTCTACGGCTTTAAAGGTGAACGGCCCATCGGCGGCGCCCTGTCCGTCGAAATCCACCACCATTTTGATACTTTCGTTGGGCTGGCTTTCTGTGATCGTCATTTTCCCATTGCCCGAATTTTCGGAAGTCCAGGTGAAATAGGCCCCTTCACCAGCTGTTATTTCCCCCATCACATTCGCGATCGTCGGGTCATTTTCTTTCCAGGGTGACCAGCTATCCCAGGTCGTCAGGTCATTGACGACATTGAACGCCACCTGTGGCGGCGCATTGACCACAATAGATTGAGACGTGCTGACTTCCTTCGGTGCGATCAGGCCAAGCAGCAGAAATATACCTAACAGGGCAGCTAACACGACAAGGATAATTTTAAGTGCTCTCATGGCTTATATGTTTTTGTTTGCAAATAGATGCGCCCAGGGGAGTACCGGAGTAGATTCAGTAAATGATGATGGGTAATCAAAAATAACAATAATTGTTTTATTTAAAAAATAAATAAACAAATAATTTTAAAAAAATCAATCACCGGGCCTCCTGTCTTCCGGAACAATGCCGCTGTTTTTCCAAGCCCCTAATTTTTCTTAGCTTGCATGGGTCAAAACGCAACCCTACAATGCAAAAACTTTGGCTGTTTTGCTTCTTGATGGCGATTCCCGTCATTGCATCTTCCCAGCCCACGCAGGTGCAATTGAAGGTATATGCTTTTGAAGAAGGACTGAGCCACCGTAACACGTCGAGAATAGTACAGGATAAGTCCGGATTTATCTGGATATCCACGATCAATGGATTGAATCGTTTTGACGGCTATGAGTTTCTCCACTACAACAGCCGCGAACCGGAGCACCCACTCCCTCATGATGTAATTCACGACATGCAACTGAGCCCCGAGGGCGACCTCTGGCTGGCGAGCCCCGACTTTCTCACTGCCTTTACCCCTTCAACTGGGCAATATCGGGAGGTCAAAGTCAAGGAGGGGGAAGTGGTAGAACGAGAATCGAGTGTGCCCTACAGCCTGAGCTTTGATAGCAAGGGCGATATTTGGTCGGCGATCTACGAAGAGCTTTCCGATAAAAATTACCTGCATATCATCAGTCAGGACGGGAAGAAACTCCGTCTGATGGAGCTCGGCCGGCAAAACACCCGCCGGCCCATCGTGCAGATGGGCGCGGAAATTTACCTGGCCGGTATCGGAACCGAATTGTGGAAACTCAGCCTTAAGGGAAGATTGCTGCAAAAGTTCCAGATTCCGGAAACCGGACACACCAGAATCGCTCAGTTGCAGGTGATGGGTAATACGCTCTATGCTCTCTGCCTCGACGGCACACTGTTCACCTTCAATCCCGGTAAAGGGGCTTTTTCCAAACATCCCGCCAGTACAGCCACCGAAATGGCGCAGGCCTTGTTGGTCGAACCCAACGGTGATGTGTGGATAGGAGGGCGTGGTTTGTTTCAGTATTTCAACCATGAAGACAGTACGCGGACAAATTACAACGGGGCGGTCCGGGAGATCATCAAAAATACCGCCACCTGCCGCCAAATATTCCGCGACAGGACTGGCGTCATCTGGGCCGCTTCCGACTTTGGAGCCATCAGCCTGGTGCAGTCCGGCCGCCTTTTCACCAACTATCTCAACGGTGGCAACGAATATTGTATCAATGTTTTCTGCAGCACCCGCGGCATGACAGAAGACGACAAGGGCAACGTATACATATCCTATTACAACTCTATCCATCAACTCGACCCGGCTACTGACGCCCTGCGCATCCTCTTTCCCGCCAACAATTTCTCCAACTATCCCTTTGGGCTCACTTACTACGACAACGCCCTATGGACCGGCAACGGCCGCCGTATCGACCTGCGCACACTACGGGTAGACACCCTCTTCTCCCACCCTTCCAAAGACCTGGGCGCTGTAATGGTCGATAAGGACAGTGTGCTCTGGATGGGCTACTTGGATTGGCTCTACCAGTACGATACTGAAAAAAAGCGGCTAAGGGAATATAATGACACGCAAGGCAAATGGGATAGTCTTTCCGGCAATATCAGCTATCTATATCAAGGCAAATCCAACAGCTGGATCTGGGTAGGCACGCTCAACAACGGCCTTTTTCAAATCAGCAAAGACAGCGGCCGGATGGCGCACTATTATACCGGCCCAGACAGCCCCGCGCCCTTGCGCCACAACCAGGTCAACGCCATCTACGAAAGCCGAAACGGCCAACTCTGGATCGGTACGGCTGTTGGCCTGCACCGGCTCAACCTGCTTACCAATAAAATTAAGGTATATACCACAGCCGACGGCCTGCCCAATGATTTCATCAACGGCATTCTCTCCGAAGGTGACTCCTGCCTCTGGCTGAGCACCGACAACGGCCTGAGCCGCTTCAGCCTGAGCAGCGGTACGTTCAGCAACTTCTTTGTGGAAGACGGCATCACCGCCAACGAATTCAACCGCATTTCCTTTTTCCAGTCCCGTTCCGGGCGCATGTACTTCGGCGGCCTCAATGGCGTCACCGCCTTCTATCCGGGCCCGCAATTCCTCAAAAAGAAGGCGGAAGAGTTGGAGGCGCCGATCCTGTTCACCCACTTCTCCAAATATGACGGCAGCAGCGATAGCCTGGTGACCCGCACTTACGGCCTGTCCCCCAACGAAACGATCGTACTCTCACCCTGGGACCGCATCTTCTCGCTGCAGTTTGCTTTGGCCGACTACCGGGCGCCGCAAAACAACGTATTCAGCTACTGGCTGGATGGTTACGAAGCCGATTGGTCAAACGCTACTGACCAAAACCTGGTGCGCTACAACAACATTCCCGCCGGTGCTTATACCCTGCACGTGCGCGCCAAAGCCGGCGGCAACAATCCTCACTGGAATGGCCAGGAACTGGCCATCCGCATCATCGTTAAGGAGGCCTTTTACAATACCTGGTGGTTCTGGGCAATCTGTACTGCCTTGCTCATCGGAGGGGCTTTTGCCTTCATGCGCTACCGTATCTATCTGGCCCGCGAACGGGAAAGAGCCCTCGAGGAACTCGTGCGCGAGCGCACGCGCGAACTGGAGCTGGAAAAACAAAAATCAGAAGAACTACTGCTCAACATCCTGCCGGCCGAAACGGCTGAAGAACTCAAAAAATTCGGCGCCGCCAAGGCCAAACGCCACGAGTTGGTCACCGTTATGTTCTCCGATTTTAAAGGTTTTTCCCGAATCTCCGAACAGATGGACCCCGAAGACCTCGTGGCCGAGATCGATTATTGCTTCCGCGCTTTCGACGAGATTATGGAAAAGTACGGACTGGAGAAGATAAAAACGGTTGGCGATGCTTACTTATGCGTGGGCGGAATCCGCGACGACGACGGAGACGAGGCAGTCCGCGTAACCATGGCAGCCATGGAAATCCAGGGATTTATGGAGGGCCTGGCCATCCAGCGCAGGCTGGAGGAAAAACCTTTCTTCGAAGCCCGCATCGGCATCCACACCGGCCCATTGGTAGCCGGCATCGTCGGCATTAAAAAATTCGCCTACGACATCTGGGGCGACACCGTCAACCTCGCTTCCCGAATGGAGACCAACGGCGAGGCCGGCAAGGTCAATATCTCGGAAACGACCTATCAGCTTATTAATCCTCTTTTCCGTTGCGTCTATCACCGGCAGTATACCGAAACGGACGGAGAGGACATCAATATGTATTTTGTAGAGGAGTATCTGGGGGATTGAAGGAAGGCGGAAGGCGGAAGGCGGAAGGCGGAAATCGGAAATCGGAAGGCGGAAATCGGAAGGCGGAAATCGGAAGGCGGAAGGCGGAATCGGAAATCGGAAGGCGGAAATCGGAAGGCGGAAAGAGAATCGGGACAACGTCCCACTTCCCACTTCCCACTTCCCACTTCCCACTTCCCACTTCCGACTTCCGACTTCCGACTTCCCACTTCCCACTTCCCTTATTCCTCTTCCACCGCCACTGCTTCTTCCACTAAGGGCAGCTCAACGTGGAAGGTCTCGAAATCTTCCCGTTCAACGGAGAAACCTTTCTTTTCAAACAGTCCGAGCATGCCCTTGTTGGAGGCCAGCACCGTGGCGAAAAGCTTTTTAATACCCATTTCCCGGGCGATTTCGACGATATAGTCCGTCGCCTGAGACCCCAGGCCCTGGCCTTGCCATTCGTCGGACACCAGGATGGCATATTCGGCAGACTCACCCCAGGCATCAGAGATGATGCGCACCACTCCGATCATTTTTTCAACCCCGGCTTCCTCCACTACTGCGATAATGGCCATCTCGCGGTCATAATCGATATTGGTAAAGCGGGTGATGAAATCGTGGGTCACGTTGGGCACAAATCCGAAAAAGCGGAAATAGAGCGATTCGCGCGATATTTTCCCCAGCATCCGGGCTTCCATTGGCTCATCCTCTGGCCGAATGGGCCGCAGGCGGGCAACCTGGCCACTCTTCAACAGGATGGCCTTGGAGTATTTTTCCGGATAGGGCGAAATGACCAGATGCCGGTAGGGCTTCCCTTTGCGGGGCGCCTTCTCTTTCTCCAGCACGATGCGGGCATCAAGGGCAAGGCCCCCGGCTTCATCGATCACAAATGGGTTGATATCGATCTCGCGGATCTCGGGGAAATCCATCACCAGGTAAGCAAACTTGACGAGGATCAGTTCCAGTTCTTCCAGGTTGACGCCAGGCATGCCCCGGTATCCTTCCAGCAGCGGATAGATGCGGGTACCCTGCAGGACACGGCGCGCCAACATACGGTTGAGCGGCGGCAGCCCCAGCTTCATATCCCGATATAATTCCACGGCTACCCCTCCCCTGCCAAAAGCGATGACCGGCCCAAAAATCGGGTCTTTATTGGCGCCGATCAACAGTTCGTATTTTTTCTTGGCCATTTTTTCTACCAGTACACCACGAATCTCCGCATCCGGCCGCTTCTCCTTGGCCCTTTTCATAATGGTATCAAAGGCTTCACGCACTTCCTGGCTATTGGCCAACCCGACGATTACTCCACCAACATCGGTTTTGTGGCTGATATCTGGTGAAGCGATCTTCAGCACGACCGGATAGCCGATCTCTTCGGAAAACAGGACGGCCTGGTCGACTGTGGGCACCACCTTGAAGCTCCCAACCGGGATGCCATAGCTCTTCATCAGCTCTTTGGACTCGTTCTCCATAAGCACCGTTCGGCCCTCATCCATGATGGTGTAGATAATAGCGCGGGCTATATCCGTTTGGAGGTGCATCTGTGCGGGGATCGCCGGCGGTGTTTGGTACAACAACTCCAGGTTGCGGGAATAGGTGTACATTTTGAGGAAGACATCCACCGCACTCTCCGGATAGCGATACTGCGGGATCTTTCCGGCTTCCAGTATCTCACGGCCTTCCCGGACATCCTCTTCTCCCATCCAGGAAGCCAACATCGTCTTTTTGTATTTTTTGGAAACTTCTACCGTTACCCGGGCCACATCGCTGGGGTCGGTTACCGCCTGGGTGGTCAGGATAGCGAGTACGCCATCCACCTCGGGGTCTTTGAGGCAGAGCTCCAAAGCCTGGCGGTAGTGTTCCGCCGAGGCGTCCCCCAGCACGTCCACGGGATTATTGTGGCTCCAATGGGCTGGCAATACAGTGTTGAGCCCGGCCATAGTTTCTTCAGAAAGCTTGGATAAGGCGCCACCATTGCGCATCAGGTAATCGGTTGCCAATACGCCGGGGCCTCCGGCATTGGTAACGATGGCCATACGGTTGCCCTGTGGGCGGGGCTGCATGGCCAACGACTGAGCACAGTTGAACAATTGAGCAATGGTATCAACCCGAATGACGCCGGCGCGGTCGAACGCCGCATCATAAACGGCGTCATTACCGGCCATCGAGCCGGTGTGCGACAAGGTCGCCTGCCCGCCTTCGACGCTCCGCCCTGCCTTCAGGACGATGATGGGCTTGGACCGCGCAAAAGCACGGGCTGCGCTCATGAACTTGCGGGCGTTCAACAAGCTTTCCATGTAGATCAGAATGCAGGAAGTCCGCGAATCTGTACCCAGGTAGTCAATCAGGTCAGCAAAGTCTACATCGATCATAGACCCGATGGAAACGAAATGGCTGAAGCCCACGCTTTGGTCCAGCGCCCAGTCCAGAATGGAGGTACACAAGGCGCCGCTCTGGGAAATGAAAGCGATATTACCGGGTAGCGCTGTTCGGGTAGCGAAGGAAGCGTTTACCCCCAGGTGCGGATTGATAAAGCCCAGGCAGTTGGGGCCCACTACGCGCATGTTGTATCGGCGCGCTTTCTGGGCAATGTCCTCGTACATCTTCATCCCCTCTTCACCGGCTTCCTTGAAACCAGCTGAGATAATCACTAGCCCCCCTACTCCAGCCTGGCCACATTCTTCTACGACCTGGGGCACGAACTTGGCAGGCGTAATGATAACTGCCAGATCAATATCCGCTTTAATGTCGCCAACGTGGTGGTAACATTTCTTTCCCTGAATCTTATTATGGCTAAGATTGACCGGGTAAATTTCTCCTTCAAACCCACCTTCCAGCAGGTTTTTCATGACGGCAAAACCCACCGTTTCTTCCCGGTTGGAAGCGCCGATAACGGCAATAGATTTCGGTTGGAAAATTTGCTTTAATTTGCGATGCATGTTGATTGTTTTATTGGCTTGCGTTAATATAAACTTTTGATTTTAATTATGCTCAAAGGTATTGTTTTTGCCATTCCTCTGTCGGATTCTCTGCGTTTCTACCCCCCTTGACTTAAAATTTTTTTAATGCCACTTCCGATCCCGGCCTCCTTACAGCCGGTGCGGGACTTCGCCCGACAAAGCGGCTTCGGCCCGCGGCGGCGGGACTCCCTCCGGCCGCTTCCCACTTCCGACTTCCCACTTCCGACTTCCCATTTCCGACCTCCCTCCGGCCGCTTCCCACTTCCGCCCGTCCTCGTAACTCGGCCGGGTAAAACTTCCGACTTCCTAAAATTCCCAATACCCTTTAAGGTTACCCATTACGGCGTTGACGTAAATTTCAAAGGTTTCCAGCACCCGCATACTGGAAATAGTCGGTTTTTCCGGGTAAGGAATGGGCTCTCCGTTATACCCGGCCACGAAATTGCAAAGGCAGTTGCGCATTTCCTCCACATTATACCCGCCTTCCAGGGTAGCGAACACGTGGGGGAAGCGTTCGCGCAACATTTGTCCGGTTTTGTAGTAGAAATTAGCGCTGGCCTTCAGGTCCAGCAGCAAGTCGTACTGATGAGCATCGAAGCCGGCGGACACTGCTATTACGTCAGGCTGGAATTGCTCCACAATAGGGAGGAAATTTTTCAGGCAATCCTCCAAAATATCATCGGCGCTGCCAGGAGGCAAAGGCAGATTGATCGTAAACCCTTTGCCCGGCCCACTGCCGATCTCATCGACAAAACCGTGGCCGGGGTAAGCCGGGTATTGGTGCATCGACCAGTACAACACCTGGTCCGTATCGTAAAAAATGTAAGAAGTGCCATCTCCCAGATGCCCGTCAAAGTCAAAGATGGCTACGCGTTTACCTTCCTGCACCAGTTTTTGGGTGGCAATAGCGACGTTGTTGAACAAGCAAAATCCGCTTGCACGGTCGGGGTGAGCGTGATGGCCGGGCGGACGCACCAGTGCAAAGCCCCCCGACTCGGCAGCCATAATAGTCGCACCCACTGCGTAACGGGCTGCTTCAAAGCTACCAACCGAAGTAGCCGTATCACCGTCGAGGTGAGCCCCCAGTTCCGAAGCGATCTTTACTTTTTGGATATAGTGTGGGGAGTGGATCAGTTCCAGAAAAGGTTCCCCATCGAGGAGCGGCGTATCCGGGAGGTAGTCAAAAATTTCAAGCCTTTTCCGGCTTTCGGGATGCATCCCTGTTTCGTGCTGCAGAAAAACGCGGTTGTAAATCAACTCCATTTTCTGCGTGGAAGGGCCGGCTTGGGGCCCCTCTTCTTGAGGTTTGTCTTCCATGCTGTTTATCAATGATCAATAATTTCCAAAAAGCATTCTGAAATCGGTATCTGTCAACAAGCCGACGAGTTTATCGCCTTTAACGACGGGCAGACATCCAATAGCGTGTTGTTTAAGCAAAATCGCCGCATCCTGCAAGAGCGTATCCTCTTCTACTGTGATAAGGCTGCTTACCATGATATCCACAGCTGCCAGGCCGTCGCCCTCTTCCGGTATTTCCCGGAGGTTGGTTGCCGTGACCAGGCCGATCAGCCGGCCCTCATCATCTTCAACGGGTAAATGGCGGATTTTCTTCCAGGCCATGATCGAACGCACCAGTTCTACCGGCTCTTCAAAACCAATGGTAAACAAGTCCGTTTTCATCACCCGCCCAACCGTGGCCGGCCCGTTTCCAATCGCATAGAGGTTGTGACAATCCACATCATCCCATTCGTGAACCGGTGCGCCGGTGCGTTGCCTGTCCACCATTTCCCGGGTGAGTTCCTGCACTGCAACCCCTGTTCCATAGCAATGCGCCATTTTGCGGAAATTGCGGATCAGCCATACGGAACCATTTTCCCGAAGTTTCGCCCGGCGTTCAATGATGCCCAGATAACGGTTGATCTCACGGCTGTCCATGCCAATACTTTGGAGCCCCTGTTCCGCAATAGGCAATAATTCCTCCAGGATAAGGGTTGGGGCAGACACCTGCCGGCCTTTCCAGTTGAAGACAGAAAACAGGCTGGACCGGGCTGCCCGGTAAAAATTGGCTTTGGCGACCTGGAAAAGGACAGTATCACAAATGGAGCCATATTCTTCGGGCATGCCTTTCATCAGGCCGGCCCAGAAAGCAAAGTTGGCCATTTCATCGATGAGGGTCGGGCCGGCCGGAACATAACGGCATTCTACCCGCAGATGCGGCAGCCCCGTATCGCTAATGCCATAACAGGGGCGGTTCCAACTGTAGACCGTGCCATTGTGCAGCCGCATGGCCCGAAGTTCCGGAGCCCGGCCGGTAGCCAGCACCTCCAGGGAATCTTCCTCTATATCGGCAGTTAGGACAAGCGGAAAGCGGCATATCTGATCTTTGAAAATATTGGCGGGAGTACCGGTAAGCCAACGTTGGCCGAAGCCTACCCGGTTGAGTTTGCTGCGCAGGTGATTGGACGAACTACGGGTGTCGATACTCTGCTGAAAAAGGGCGATCCGGGTCTCATGCCAGAGCTCCCTGCCAAAAAGCAGCGGAGAGTTGGCGCAAACGGCCAGCACCGGGGCTGAAATCCACTGTGCCCAGTTGTAGCGCTCGCAAAATTCTTCCGGCGCCAGCTGCAGATGCATCTGCCAGCTCGTATTACAAGCCTCGAACATCGCTGTGTCCAGCCGAGCGATCAACTCATCAGCCCCTTGAATGTTAATCTCGAAATCAGCTCCCCGCATTTGGTGAATGGCTTTACTAAGAATGGCATACCGCTCGCGCGGCGTCATAAAGCTGGATTCCAGATGCGATTGACGAATGGTCGGAAGAATGCCGGTAAGCACAGGCGTAAGTTGGCGCTTTTGCGCCTCTTGTTCTAAAATACTCCACAATTGATGCAGTTGATGCTCGGTCTGCTGCAGGCCCTGGCTATCGAAGAGGAAAGGGTCGAGATTGATCTCGAGATTGAATTTCCCGATTTCTGTCGTGAATTGAGGCGATAGTTGCCGAAGCAGCAAAGAGCCTTTCGCAGCAGGTTGAAAACTGGTGTCCACCAGCGCGAGTTCCTGCTCAGCGCCTATGCGTTGACGGCCTTTTTCAAAGAGGCCCTCCCGGAGCATTACATCCAATGCCTCCACATCCCGGAGCAGCGTCCGGGTAAAGCTGCTCCGGAATTCAGAGGCTGGCCTAACGTTTAGGTCTCCCATAGTCAGCGGTTATTTCTTGAGGATGAGTAAAGGCACATGCGTTTCCAACGCCATGCTTTTTGTATAACTCTTCCGGAATATCCGCCGCAACCAATGGTGCTGAGGCGCATACATCACCAGAATATCTACATCATGAATCTGGATATATTCCTCCAGCGCTTCCTCAACGGATGGGCCGGATAAAGGATGAAAGCTGATTTGAAGCGCAGGTGCATGATGCTCAAAAAAGGCCCCCAGGCTGGCAAAGTTGATCGCCCGCTCAACCGAACGATCCTTATTGACATGCACACAATGGATAACCGGATTGAAAGGCTCCAATAACTTGCCTACTTCCCAGATGTGATAAGGGTCGGCTTCCTGCAGGTCGCTGGCGTAAGCTACAATGTCAATCTTTTCGGCAGAAGCCCCTTCCGGTACGACCCACACGTGGCAGGGTGCTTTTTCAATGACGGCGGTAGTAACACTCCCAAATACCCGCTCCAGTACGTTGTGCTCCCCTTTCGTACCAATCACTATAAGGTCGGCTCCATCGCGCCGCGCTACTTCCCCGATGAGGTTGCCAGGGGTGCCGATTTCTACATCAGATTGAATATTGGGCAGGGATTCCAGTTTGTAGACGGACTGTATTTGCGCCAGCGTGGTTTCTACTAAAGATTTCATGACGGCGCGGGCAGCTTCTGCTTTTTCTTTAGTAGCCTGTGCCGCCATGACGGGAAGATCCAGTGCTTCATACTCCGGAAATATGACATGCACCATTTGAATATCGGCTCCATATTTATCCGCCAGCAGAATACAATTGCGGAACGCGTTCTGCGCTGTCGCCGAAAAATCAGTGGGGAACAGGATCTTCTTGATCATTTGCATGGCTTTTGTCCTTAGGTAATAGAGGCCTGTATATCCTAGATCAAAACAGCACTTTTTTCCCGGTTTTCTGAATGAGAAAAATCATAAAGGGTAAGTGACTTTTCTCAATTTTCCTACCCGAATGAAGGGCTATCCACTATCCGTAAACGGCCATCATTTGCACAGATTAGCAGCCTTTTTCTGGCGGTGATAAAAATCACCTTCGCCCCTGACAAACATCAGTTTACCAATACCCCGGAATGCCTTTCTTTGTATCACTGACAAAAAAGACAAGGCTATATCCCCGGATTTTCGGGGAACATGAGCTCAATTGGGTGATTTTAGGGAATACAGGAGCACGCTACAAGCAGTGCTCCTTTTTTTTTTAGCCTCTATTTTTTTCGCAGCTCGTGATAATAGGCCGAATACAGTTGCCAGTATTCTTCGATGGTGCTTTGGGTCCGTGATCCGGCCTGCTCCCCTTCCTGTAAAGACTGCAATGCCTTCACTTTCAGCCGTACATTGGCCCGATACCATTTAAAGAAAAGAAAAAGAGCCCAATCCTCATCTCCACCGATGCAATCGTTTTCCCGCATATAGGCATTCAGCAAGGGCGCTTCCAATTGCCGGAAGCCATAGTAGTCCAGGTCCATACACAAAAAAGCGAGCTCATCCAACACGTCTACATACCGGAAGGCATCGTTGAACTCGATGCAGTCAAAAATGATGGGTTCCTCAAGAAGAAAGATATTTCTGGAATGCAGGTCGCCATGGCCATCAATGATAAAGCCCTGCCGGCCCCGCTCCAGCAAGCGCTCGGCATGGAGGCCCAGGAAAGACCGGCCAAAGACAAGGCTTTCCATTAGCTTTTTTTTTACCGAAGGCCCAAGCAGGGCTTTTAGCCTATTGGCCACACTGGCGAGGTCCGAGAAACTGGCCTGCATGCCACCAATATCGGGCGGCCGCTCGATGACATCGGTATAGGTATGAAAGATGGACAGCTTTTCGCCCACTTGCTGCATATGGAATGGAGTAACGAGGTTTTGTTCCAACAGGAGGTTCATCTGCCGGCTGCCATCCAGTCGTTTCATGTGCAGGGCATAATCAATGGTAGCGCCTTTCCCACCAATAGACAAGCCCGCCGGGCCTTCAACTACGGCTTGAACTTCAAGGTAGATACCCTGGCAAAATCGGCTGTTGAGCTCCAGTTCCCGCTGACAATAGTACCGGCGCTTCTCCAGCGTTGAGAAATCCAGGAAATCGAATTTCACCGGCTTTTTGATCTTATAGGCATTCTTGCCGGAGAGCAGGACCCAGGAAATATGGGTTTCAGCCAACTGAAAGGATTGGCCCTCGGCTGCAAAGCGCCCATCCTCGATCAACTGCTGAATTTGATCCCTGGTCATGGCCCGGAATTTTGGATTTGAAGGAAAGACAGGGCTTTTTCCACCATCGTCTCAAGGCTTTCCTCCGATGAAAGTTTCAGGTGTTCGGTTTCCAGAGGCGCCCAGGCATCCCGAATCCGGAGGTACACGGAATAATCGGCCTCGCTGTGTTTTCGCTTCTGGGCCACCCGTTCTTTGACGATGGCATCCGACGCCTCAAGCTGTATCCAACAGGCTGGCAGGCCGAGTGCGGCGGCCATTTCCTGGTAGGGCTTTCGCAGAGCCGGTTTAAAAAAGGTGCCATCGACTACGACGGCCTGCTTTTTCTGGAGCGCTGCCCGGGCACGGGCTTCCATGCTTTGGTAGACCCGCTGTTTGGCAACTTCGCCATACTGTCCCTTCAAGCCCAGTTCCTCTCGTATTATGTCGGTATTGAAATGCAGGGCGCCCAGCCGCTGTGCAAGCATTCTGGCAAAGGTGGTTTTGCCCGTTCCCGGCAGCCCGAGTACAACGACCAGGAGCGGGAAGGAAAAGGAGGGCCGGAGGGCAGGAGGTTGCTGCACTTCACATCGTTTTATCAGGAAAAATCCTAGCGGATGACGAGTACCGGCGTCTGGCTGACGCGTTCTACCAGTTTTTCCGTTATACTCCCGAACAGAAAAGTTTCAAGGGGGGAATGGCCCCGTGCTCCCATGACGACCAGTGAGGCTGTCTTCTCCTTGGCAAAGGATTCAATATAGCTGGTAATATTATAGCGTTTGTTTTCGAGGAAGTTCATCTCGATCAGGCTTTCCGGGAAACCATTATCCTCCATAAAACTGTGATAGGCCAACTGGGCCGACTCCATCAACACGGCCCGGTATCCCAGGCCCGGATGGGTTCGGGAGTAATAATCAGCAGGTGGAAGGTCGACGATATACAAACCATGGACCTTCAGGCCGGGCAAGCGCTCCTGAATGGCCAGAGCTACCTGCAATGCCCGCCGGGAGTGGCTGGAAAAGTCCATCGGCACTACAATATTGTCTGTCTGGAGGCTGGCCCTGTCCGGCAAGAAGAGTACATTACAGGCCGTATTACGGGCTACTCTTCTGGCGGTAATGCCGCTTCCTTCACTCCTCTTCTTTTTACCCACCACCAGCAGGTCGATCTCCTTGACCTTCGTCCAGTGGATCAATTTTTCATAGGGTTTTCCTTCAAGAACTTCTACGGTGCAATCTAGCTCGGGATGACGTCCAAGTACTTCCCCGATGTCATAACTCATTTTATCCCGGACTTTTTCATCGATCGGATATTCCGGGGCAAAAAGCTTCTGAAACTGCACATCCACATTTTTAGGCATGGCGAAGTTTTCCATAATGTGGACGAAATAAGCCTTCTCTATTCCTAAAGCCCCTGCATTGGCAGCCACATACTTCAACAACCGCTGGTCCATGGGCGAGAGGTCCATTGCCAAAAGTGTTCTGCTAAATGCTTGTTGCATGGATTGTTTTTTGATTTAAAGGACCTTTACCTTTTGGTAAGCCTTTTCTTCTTCTTTGGGCACGTCGGTAAAAGTTAGCCTCAGAACACCGTTTTCGTACTTGGCGGATATTTTTTCATGGGCGATAGTACGGGCCAGTTTGAATTTGCGTTCGAACGAATCGATGTCAAACTCTTCCATGATGTATTCCCCTTTCTTTTCGCTGGCAGGGTAGGATTTTTGACCCCGAATGGTCAACACGTCATCCTGAAGAGACACTTCGAGTTCTTCCTTTTTGAAACCCGGCACGACCACTTCCATCTCAAATAGCAGGCCTTTTTTCAGGATATTTACAGGAGGAAGGTGTGGGTGTTGGTGAATGTCTAAAGAACTTCTCCCCAAAAAGTGGTTAGGGTCGATCAATGTGGCAAATTTCTCGCCCATTCGGTCAAAGGATCGGTTTTTTATCGGTGGACGGATCATGGCGATTGATTTTATCGAGGGGAAACCTCCCCGTTTTCAAAAATATCCTTTTTACACCTGGCATGCCTTATCATTTGTCAATCCAGCCGATGATTTTCATCAGGCTACAGTACGATCTTGATGCTATGCCATCTGGCTAAACATCTGCCCCGATGGCTGTTTTCGCCAATAGCGTGCGTCCAATGCCAGACAGATATTCCGAAGGAAGGGACGGCCACGGGAAGTCACCTTGAGTTGGAAGGGATATCGCCGTAAAAGCCCATCGGCCTCCAGTGGCTGAAGGCGCTCCAGCCCTTCAAACAAAGCCTCGCACTGATACTCAGGTAGATACCAGATGGTCTCATAGCGGCATAGAATATTCAGGATATGCCCCCGCAAAATCTGATCTTCCCGAGTCAGCAAATGCCCTTTCTCAAAAGGAAAATGGCCATTGACTACCTTTTCCTGATAGGCTTCCAGGCTATATTGATTTCGAATATAGGCGTCTCCACTGTCACTATTGGCCGAGGCTCCCAGGCCAATACTCAGGGCAGTGTAGAAAGGCGAGTACCCCATGAAGTTGCGGTGCAGGCTACCTGTTTCCATGGCCCGGTACAGGCTGTCCGGAGGCAGCGCAAAGACGCCCAGTCCGGCCTCCACATAACCGGCTTTCTCCAGCAATTCCCGGCCCAGCCAGTATAGTTCCCATTTCTCCTTGCCCGAGGGCAGGCCGGCTGCATCAGATATCTGCTGGCCAAGTTTTTTTCCCGGTGCAGGCGCATAACTGCGGAAGGTGATGCGGCCGGGAAGTAATATTCTCACGTTCCGGGCCATCTCCCAAATGTGGGCTTTTGTTTGCATAGGCAGGCTGAAAAGCAGGCTGTAGTGAATGGTGTGATAGCCAAGGCGCCGCGCCTGGAGCGTTACCCGATGTACCGCATCAAAGGAGTGATGGCTGTTGAGCGCCCGCAACAACGCCGGCTCAAAAGCCTGCACTTCTAAACAGATAGCGTTAAAACCCAGCTCCGCCAGCACTTGCATATGTTCGCGTGTCGTGCTCGCAGGATGAGCCTTAAATCCGAACTCATGTTCCCGGGCAACTTCTACTCCTGCCAGAATGCCTTCCACCAGGCGCCGGAGGCCCACAGGTGAGAAAAAGGCAGGCGCGCCGTCTAAAAACAACTCCCGCAGGACGGGCTTTCCAGGTAACAGGGTGGTATATAGTTTCCATTCCTGCAGGAGTGTATTGATATAAGTAGTTTCTAATACAGGATTGTCGTTGATTACCTGGCTGCAATTACCATTGCCGTTGTTTTTTTTACAAAAAGGCAAATGGATGCCCACGCTGATTTCCGGGCTTCCCTGGAATGCATGTAAAACCCTTACACTCCAACTTTCTTCGCTGGGAGGTTCTCCTCCCCAATAAGAAACAGCCGGATAGCTCTCGTATCCTGGAGTCGGCACGTCGTACTTTTCCAGCAATTTAGAATTCATGATTCAAAGCTTTCGCGATATAATCCACCAACATGCAAGGTATTGGCTCAGCCAGAGCGGTATAAATGACAGGCGTCACTAACCGCTGATGATAATTGTCATATTGGCTGAATCCGGCCGGAACAATGGCTGGGGATGTATTGTTCTGATGAAAACCAGGTATTCAATGGATAAGCTGTGGCCCTATCTCCGCAACCTTTTTAGCAAAGCCGAGGAAAGCTCGCCTTCCCAACCGCTTCTTCACCAACTGATTGAACGCAGCAGCGCGGAGCTGGCTGATTATGAACGCTGGAAAAAAACCCTGGTGCGCCGTCGCCTCATCGACTGGCTTTTCAACCAATACGCCATCTACCAGGCGCTACCTCTCGATATAGACGAGGCGCTAGACTTTCTGGACACGCCCTCGTCCAAAGGCTTTGTTATACACTTCGCCCAAACCCGCTACAGCCGGCGCGATGCAACCTTTTTTTTCGATTACCTCAAGGAAAAAGTACGCGAACTCGGCTACCGCACTCAGGTTTCGGACACCCGTACCTATAACCGCCCCAACTGGGTGGAAACCGTGGAACGCCATTATTTAAAGCCGCGCCCCACTTTCCAAATGGAAGAACAAGCCAGCGGCAAGTTCAACCAGAAATTCGGCAATATCACGATTGAATTGGAAATACGCGACGAACAGGTGCATAATCTCCGCTTCCGGGCTACTTCCTATAACGACCATTTGTATGAGGAGGCAGAAGGATTTGGAGAATTGATGAAACAGTTGATGGGGTGAGTTCAGTTGGCAGTAGGCTGAAGCAAGAATTTAATTCTGCCACCCCTTACGCTCCTGCTCAATGTGGTTTAGTTCTACCCGTACGCCATATTTTTCCTTCAGGTGGTTGACCAGGGTATCAGCGGCGTAAACCGACCGGTGTTGCCCCCCCGTACAACCAAAGTTGACAATCAGGCTGGTGAAACTGCGGTCGATATAATCCTCTACTGCGGCGTCGACAATGCGGAAGACATCATTCATGAAATCATTTGCCTGGCTATGGTGTTTCAGGAAATTGATAACCGCCTCATCGCGGCCCGTCAGCTTTTTGTAGGGTTCGTAACGGCCGGGGTTGTGAATGAAGCGACAGTCGAAGACGAAACCTCCGCCGTTGCCGGTCGGATCGGGCGGAATGCCATTTTTATTGTAAGAAAAGCTGTTGATCCGGACCGTGAGCAAACTGGAAGCGCCTTTAATCCGGTCGAATGGTTCAAAACGTTTGGATGCGATCAGGCGTTGCAAGGCCTGTTCTAACTCAGGCAGTTTCACCGCCAGTTTCTGATTGTCAAACAGCCATTTCAGGTTCCGCAGCGCAAAAGGAATGCTGTTGATGAAATACTCCTTGCGCTCGTAAAGCCCCCGGAACCCATAGGTGCCTAGCACTTGAATAGAACGGACCAATACAAATGCATAGTAATATTCCACAAATTGCTGCCGGTCAACCGGTAGCATCTGTTCCAGGCTATCCATGTAGTGCTCCAGCAACTCCAGCCGGATATCGTCCGGTATATTAGCTTTTGCCTGGTAGAGTAGCGAAGCCAGGTCGTACTGCAGAGCCCCCTTCCGCCCCCCTTGGTAGTCAATAAAATATGGCTCTCCGGAGCGGATCATGATGTTGCGCGTCTGGAAATCCCGGAACATGAAATGGCTGCTATCGGCCTGCAACAGATACTCGGCAAATTGCTCCATGTCATTTTCCAGCAGTTGTTCGTCAAAGGGGACATCAGCCAGGCGCAGAAAATAGTATTTGAAGGTATTGAAGTCCCAAATCATCGACTGCTTATCGAAGGCGGCGCGGGGGTAACACAGGCTGTAATCCAGGTCTTCTCCTCCTTCCACCTGCAGGCGGGCCAATTGCTCCACCACCCGTTTGTAGATACGGATCAGGTAATCGGGGAAATAATCCCCTTTCTGCAACAGATAGCTATAAAGCGTGGTAAATCCCAGATCTTCCTGCAGATACAGCAACCCATCCGGCCCGACGGCGTATATCTCCGGAACCGGCAAATCTTTGGAGTGAAAATGGCGGGAAAAACCGATGAAGGCCTCATTCTCCTTCCTGTCGGGATTGAAGGCGCCGATGGCGCTCTTGTCTCCCTTCTTCAATCGGTAATATACCCGGTTGGAGCCAGATGGCGCCAGGGGCAACAGCAGATCCGGCTCCTCACCGGCCCAATCGTAAAATAACCCGCGCAAGGCGTGCTCAATATCAGCTGATTTCATCAGAGTTTATTTTTGCGTTCGGGATAACAAGCTGCTGGGCGCTTTGTTCTCTGCCTACTGACGTACTGAAAACGGGCATACTGAATTTCCACTCACTCCTCCTCTTCAAACGCCAATCCCTTTCGGGGCTGCTCTTCCGCTACATTTTCCTCCCCAACATGGAAGGTCTCCCATAGCATATCCTTCAATTCATCCAGGCCTTGCTGAGCGACAGCAGAAATGAAGAGATAGGGGACATCAGCAGGAATTTCCTGCCGCAACATTTCCCGGAGTTCCTCATCGATGAGGTCACTCTTGGTAATAGCCAGCACCCGCGGCTTGTCCAGTAGTTCTTCATTGTACATTCGAAGTTCGTTGAGCAGGATGTCGTATTCCTTTTTTATATTTTCCGTATCACAGGGAATCATGAACAGCAGTGTGGCATTGCGCTCGATATGGCGCAAGAAGCGGTGGCCAAGGCCTTTCCCTTCATGAGCATTCTCGATGATGCCAGGAATGTCGGCCATAACGAAAGAGCGCATATCGCGGTAGGGCACGATGCCCAGATTGGGAACCAGCGTCGTAAACGGATAGCTGGCGATTTTGGGTTTGGCGGCGGTCACCACTGAAAGTAAAGTTGATTTGCCTGCATTGGGGAAGCCAACCAGCCCGACATCGGCCAGCACTTTCAGTTCCAAAATCTTCCATTCCTCTTTACCAGGCTCACCAGGCTGGGCATAACGAGGTGTCTGGTTAGTTGGTGATTTAAAATGGCTGTTACCCAGGCCGCCCCTGCCACCGGAAACGAGAATATGGGTTTCCCCATCCTTGGTGATCTCAAAATGCACCTCCCCGGTTTCTGCGTCCTTGGCTACTGTGCCCAAGGGGACCTCCAGGATCACATCCTCCCCGAACGCGCCGGTTTTGTTGTTGTCTTTGCCGGGCACCCCGGGCTCAGCGACAACATGCTTTCGATATTTTAAGGCGAGCAGAGTCCAGATATTGCGGTTCCCCCGCAGGATGATGTGCCCCCCACGGCCGCCGTCTCCGCCGTCGGGCCCGCCTTTGGGGTTCTTGCGGTCGCGCAGGAAGTGAATGGAACCGGGGCCGCCGGCGCCAGACCGGCAACATATTTTGACGTAGTCTACAAAGTTTTGTTCTGCCATAATGCTTTCTCTTCTTATTCCTTGACCAAAGCCATTTCGCTTCAGCATGCAAATATCCTAATTTTTTACCGCTTGTCCCCAGACGCTAAACAATATCCCTTTTGCCTTCCAATCCTTACTGAACAGAGGTTTCAACCAGAAGTCCTATTTTTTAAAG
Source organism: Lewinellaceae bacterium (assembly GCA_020636215.1). Taxonomy (GTDB): domain Bacteria; phylum Bacteroidota; class Bacteroidia; order Chitinophagales; family Saprospiraceae; genus JACJYE01. The sequence continues at coordinate 998,484 of JACJYG010000006.1, read as the reverse complement.
TATTTTTCTAAGCTTTTGGTTAGATTTGCGACGAGTGAAAATAAACCCGAATTGCATGGAACGCCTACGTTATCAACTCAAATCCCTGGAAAAATTCCCTGTTAAAGTCTGGAACACCTCTATGGAGGGGAGCCGGCATGTCGCCCAATCTATCGCTTTGGCTATTCGCCAGCGACAACAGGAAGGGGAAAAAATTGTGCTGGGGCTGGCTACCGGTTCCTCTCCCATTCAGGTGTACAACGAACTGGTGCGCATGCATCGGGAGGAAGGACTGAGTTTCCACAACGTCATCACCTTCAACCTGGATGAATATTACCCTATGCAACCCGATGCTCAGCAAAGCTACGTCCGCTTTATGCAGGAGTATCTTTTCAACCTCGTCGATATTAAAAAAGAAAACATCCATATCCCGGACGGAACCCTTCCCATGGATAAAATAGAGGCCTACTGCGCCGACTATGAGAAGCAGATTGACGCCCTGGGGGGCATTGACATCCAACTGCTCGGTATCGGCCGCTCCGGCCATATCGGTTTCAATGAACCGGGTTCCTGGGAACATTCCGAAACACGGTTAGTCCGCCTCGACGCCATTACCCGAAAGGATGCCCTCAAAGATTTTCCTCATGAGGAAGACGTGCCATACCGCGCCATTACAATGGGTATCAAAAGCATCATGAAGGCCCGCACCATCTACCTCCTGGCGTGGGGCGACCATAAGGCAGCGGTGCTGAAAAAAGCCGTCGAAGGGCCCATTACGGCCTCTGTCCCTTCCACCTTCCTCCAAAAACACTCCAATGTTAAAGGCCATGTCGATATCGGCGCCGCCACTGAGCTAACCCGATTTAAAGCCCCCTGGCAGGTCGGCATGTGCAATTGGGACGAAGACCTCATCTGCCAGGCCGTGGTGTGGCTGTCACAAAAACTGGATAAGCCCATTCTGAAATTGACGGATGAGGACTATGCAGAGAACAGCCTTAGTGACCTGATCATCGAGCACGCTTCAGCCTATGATATCAACATCCGAATTTTCAACCGCCTTCAGCACACCATCACCGGCTGGCCGGGCGGCAAGCCCAATGCGGATGATTCCACCCGCCCCGAGCGGGCCAAGCCGGCTAAAAAGCGGGTAATTATTTTCAGCCCTCACCCCGATGATGACGTCATCTCCATGGGAGGCACCTTCCTCCGCCTGGTCGACCAGGGCCATGATGTTCATGTGGCTTACCAAACTTCGGGCAACATCGCCGTGCACGACCACGACGCCGCCCGCTTCATCGAATTCCTCCAGGAATTTAGCGAAGGCGCCGAGCCTGAAACGAAGGCCCGGTACAAGGCAATGATGAAATCTCTTAACAACAAGGACGCTGCCCCGGCAGAAATTGCAGAGATACTCAAGGTAAAAGGGCTGATCCGTCGGGGTGAGGCCCGGGCCGCCGCCCGTTTCTGCGGCCTGGCCGACAGCCACATCCACTTCATGGACCTGCCCTTCTACGAAACGGGCAGCCCTCGGAAAAATCCTCTGGGAGAAGAAGACATCCGTATTACCGCTGAATTACTGGAAAAGATCAAACCCCATCAGGTATACGGCGCCGGTGACCTGGCCGACCCGCATGGCACCCACCGCGTATGTATAGACGCCATCTTCGGCGCCTTTGAAATGCTCAAAGGCCAGGCTTGGGTCAAAGACTGCTGGCTTTGGCTGTATCGTGGCGCATGGCACGAATGGCCCGTCCATGAGATCGAGATGGTTGTCCCGCTCAGCCCAGCCGAGCTGCGGAAGAAACGTCAGGCCATCTTCATGCACCAATCCCAAAAAGACCGCCCGCCCTTCCCTGGCAGTGATGAACGCGAATTCTGGCAAAGGGCTGAAGACCGGAACAAAGCCTCGGCCATAGCCTACCGTAGCCTTGGCCTGGCGGAATACGAAGCTATGGAAGCTTTCCGCCGGTGGAAATTTGACTGGTGATCCGGGCCTAAACAGGAGCCATCCCGAATTTTCGTAGTGACCCTGTTCCTGCCAGCCTTCGACAGCAGGTGGGGGTACTTTTTTGGGCCCAAGCGGGCCAAAAAGGATGCTACAGCCACATCCATTTATGGCCGGGCAAGCTTTCGGCACCTTGATGCTGTAGCCTCCTGTCAGGCCTTTATCCGGCAGGATTGGAGCCAGGCTATCCAACGCAGCAATAGCCCGCCCCGACACCTGTCGGGGTCAGCCGGGTAAAGGGCGTAGTATCGATAACAGCCCGGGCCGGGCTGTTATCGAGCATCTCCCCGGCATCAATGAAGATTCAGGACGATCGTTGTTACAACTGATCGATCTTCTCGCAAAGCCGCGCGAAGATTTCGTCGATACTGCCAACCCCATGAACTTTTACCGCCTTCCCTTTTTCCGTGTAATATTCGAAAACCGGCGTCGTCTCGTTCTTGTATACTTCAATGCGATTGCGGATGATATTTTCATCCATATCATCGGCACGGCCAGAAACCTTGCCTCGCCCGAGCAGGCGCTTGACCAACTCTTCATCGGGCACATCCAGCATTAACAGCAGATGAACTTCATTCCCTTCCTCCGCCAATAGGTTATCTAAGGCATCGGCCTGAGGAACTGTGCGTGGAAAACCATCGAAGATATAGCCCTCCACATAGGGGTTGGCTTCTACCTTATTCCGCAGCATACCGACGGTCACCTCGTCGGGCACCAACGCTCCTTTGTCCATATAGCTTTTAGCCTGTTGGCCCAGCGGCGTATTATTGCCCATTTCGTAACGGAACAGATCGCCGGTAGAGATGTGCAGCAGATCGTATTTCTCCACCAGCTTGGCAGCCTGCGTGCCTTTGCCAGAGCCCGGAGGCCCGAAGAGTATAAGGTTGATCATTCGCTTGTGGTTTAGTCCAAAACAAAACATACGCCCTTAACTTCCGGGCGTTTTAGGAAAAGCCGAAAATACAAAAATATCGGGAATACATAGGTGGATGGGGGTAGATTTGGCCGGTGGACTATACAGCATATTCCAGAATAAATGTGGCCGGATCTTTACCAGGATGGCGAGCTAAAAACTGTCGTGTTGACGGAGGCGCTACTGGAGCACATCCCGTGCAGAAGAAATCTTCGGCCTCCAGTAGTCTGATTCGGAGATGTTTTCGATAACCACCCCACGCGAAGCACTATGGATCACCTCGATGCCATCCCGGCTGTTCCGGACCACAAGGGCAACATGGAAGACTTCACCGGCTGGAGAGCGTCTAAAGAAGATGAGGTCACCTGGTTTAACTTCCTTGATATTGACTTTTCGGCCTTCTTTGGCCTGATATTTGGAACTTCCGGAAAGGGTGACGCCAAAGTTTTTCATCACATAACCGGTAAAACCTGAACAGTCAAAGCCGCGTGGGTCTTTGCCGGCAGCGCGATAAGGGGTTCCCAGGTACCCTTTGGCGAAGTCTACCACTTCTTTTCGCTTCCGGGTGCTCTCATCAACCACTGTAGTAGCGCCGCCGCCTGCCCGTGAAGGATTGTGGGGTTGTCTCGGGCCTTCTACGGGCGTGAACAGGGCGCAACGAGAAAATGAAAAAGCCAAAAAAGCAACCAGAGATGCCGTTTTCAATATCGATTTGAGCATAGGTCAATTCGGGATTGGGAGGTTAAAAGACGGAATTATTAACGGCCAGCATTCGGATTTTATTTCTTGCCTGAGATGTGTAACCATCAGCCCTAGTGCCATATCCCTTTAGGACAGGCCCTTATATCCTGCAACCGAAGCAGACTATTTAAGTGACTTCTGCTCCGCGACCAACTACTCACAACCATTCAAACCTGTCCTGATCGGCGAGGAAAGGCAGTTTTTGGCGGAAAGCCAATTGTTCCGCATGAGAAAGCGTGAGGGTGAAGCAACCTTCGGCATTAGCGACGTGCAAGAGTTCTTCGCCGGCAAAGGTAAAGGCAGAGGTGTCACCGGTATGGGGAAAGCCATTGCCATCCAGGCCTACCCGGTTGACACCGAGCGTATAGGCCTGGTTCTCGATGGCCCGGGCGGCCAGCAGGCAACGCCAATGGTGACGGCGCGGCTCCGGCCAGTTGGCCACATAGATTAGCAGATCATAGCCCACGGTATTACGGCTCCAGGCAGGAAAGCGCAAGTCGTAGCATATAAGGGGTAAAACCTTCCAGCCATGGATATCCATTATCAGCCGCTCTTTACCAGGAGTATAGGCATTTTGTTCTCCAGCCAGCGTGAAGAGGTGCCGTTTGTCGTAAATTTCGTAGCTCCCATCCGGGCGCATCCAGACAAGCCGGTTGTAATAGAGGCTATTTTCTGAAACGATGAAACTTCCGGTAATAACGGCATTCAGGCCAGCGGCCTGGCGAGCGAGCCATTCCAAGGTAGGGCCTCCCATGGGCTCTGCAAGCGGTTGAGCATTCATGGTGAAGCCGGTAGTGAACATTTCCGGCAAAATGACAAGGTCTGTCTGCCCCTTTAGCTCACTCCATTTTTCGGTGAAAGCAGCCAGATTGGCGCCTTTGTCTTCCCAATGGAGATGGCTTTGAACAAGGGTTACGCGAAGATCTTTCATAGGCGGAAATACGCAAAGAGGTGTAAGGCTGTCGGGCCATTACACCTCTTTGTGGTATTAGAATATGCTAAATAAAGGATGAGTACTACTTCTTGGTGCCGGCAGCTTTTTCAGCAGCAGCCGTAGCAGAACGCAGTGCGCGCGGGATCTCGATCGTCGCCACGGGTACCCCCGGAGAGTTCAGGATCTCGACACCTTCCTCTTCGATGACGATATCACGAACCCGAATGGATTGGCCCAATTCCAGCTTGGAGATATCGACTGTCATTTCACCCACCACATGCTCCGGCATGGCTTTGATCAACACACGGCGCAGCTTTTGTTGCAGTTTGCCACCGGCGCGTACACCGGGGGAAACCCCTTTGAAGCGCAGTGGAATTTCGATCTTAATCGGATGGCCTTCCACCAACCGCAGAAAATCGATATGGATGATATTGTCCGTTACCGGATGCCACTGAACTTCCTTCAGAATGGCGCGATAGGACTTACCATCGATAGCCAACTCCGCCACTTTGAAATCGGGGGTATATACAATGGCTTTTATCTCTTTCAGCACTGTGGAAAAGTGGACGATTTCGTCTCCACCGTATAATACACAGGGAATGCGGCCTTCATTCCTTACTGATTTTGCAACTTTCTTGCCCAGGCCTGGCCGCAATTGGCCCTTAACAGCAACTATTTCCATGATCTATTGACTTTGTCAATTAATGCTTTTTCTCTCGATTCTGCCACCAATTGGCGGCAAGCCCTGAAAAGGCACGCAAAGATAGCTATTTCCTCTTAAACGAGAAAGCGAAAGTAGAAAATCATAGACAAAAAAACAACTTAGCCTTCTACGAACAAAGCTGATATGGAGCGATGCTCGTGGGTATTGCGAATAGCCCGAGAAAAAAGCTTAGCAGCAGAAAGGACCTTAATCTTACTGGATTCCTGCCGAAGGGGGATCGTATCACAAACGATGAGTTCGTCCAGCAAGGAATTTTCGATCTTATCGTAGGCATCACCAGACAAGACGGGGTGCGTACACATTGCCCGCACACTGCGCGCTCCTTTCTCGATCAGCACTTTGGCCGCCCGGCAGAGCGTACCGGCGGTATCAACCAGGTCGTCGACCAGGATAACATCGGCATCCTTTACGTCGCCGATCACGGTCATCTCCGCCACTTCGTTGGCGCGCTTGCGGTACTTATCACAGATAACCAGGCTCTTGCGGAAGTGTTTGGAATAAGTCCGGGCCCTTTTGGTGCCCCCCACATCGGGAGAAGCAAAGATCACATTGCTCAGGTCGAGTTCCTGCAGATAAGGGATATAGATTGCTTCACTCTTTAGGTGGTCAACCGGGATATCAAAAAAACCCTGTATCTGGTCGGCGTGAAAGTCCATTGTCATAACGCGGTCGGCGCCGGCGGCCTCCATCAGGTTGGCAATCAACTTGGCAGAAATGGGCACCCTGGGCTTATCCTTACGATCCTGGCGGGCGTAGCCAAAATAAGGGATTACCGCCGTTATGTAGCCTGCGGAAGCCCGTTTGGCGGCATCGATCATCAACAGCAGTTCCATCAGGTTTTCGGTGGGCGGAAAAGTGGATTGTATGAAAAACACATAAGCCCCTCGCACCGATTCATTGATGACCGGCTGCATTTCCCCATCGCTAAATCGGTGTACTTTGATATCGCCTAGCGGATGTCCGTAATGATCTGCTATGCGCTCTGCCAGATACGCGGAGGTCGTCCCGGAAAAAAGTTTAACTTCTTGATTACTGGACATTTAATCTATGTTTGGTGACGAAGAATTTCCTGGACTTTGAAAAATGCTCCTCAAGTAACGCTTTGCAGCGTTGTTGTACGGCGGATAGTTGCCGGCAGCCAGGCCGTTGTTTAGAAAGGGAGGGTAGCGCTACCGGAGCGGCATCCTCGCTTATTACATAATGGAAATAATAGTGTCAGGGAATGCCTTTCAAAAGGGCGAATGCGCTGCTTGCTGCCGAAGGCAAAGGTACAAACTATCGGCCATTTATTTCGGGAATTTTCCGCTGGGCCGGCTTATTTGGACGGCTATCAGCGCTCTTTGCCGATAAAGCCCACGCCTTGGCCGATAGCATATGAATTAGCGGCCAGCAAGCTTTAACTTTTCATCTGAATTCTATATCCTGGCCCGGAAAAGGGGCTTTGGTTCAGAGAATATTTCGTATGCGTGTGTCCCTGTTTGGTGAATTGTGGAAAGCTCAAAGCTGGGTCGAACAAGCCTTCTGGCTGGTTGCCATGGTATCCACTTTGCTACTGGGCATACTATTGGTGATGAGCCTGTTCGCCCCGGACAGAGATGCAGACGAAGAACCGGAAGACACGCCTTCTTCTTTCTTCAACGCCAGGGTTGTTCTCAATTTTTTTACCGCCTTTGGTTGGGTTGCGCTGATTCTCTACCACCAGGGTATACCGACAAAGCTGTTGTTGCTCTTTAGTTCGGCTGCCGGCCTGATAGCCGCTGCCCTGGCTAAAGCGATTACCTTTCTCCTGCTGCGGCTCGCTCCGCGGCGTAGCCACCATAATGGAGAACGGCTGCTACTTCGAACCGGCAAAGTCCTGGAACCGATTCCCCCTCACCGAAACGGCTTCGGAAAAGTACACCTCGAAATGAGGGGCACCCCTTACGAACTGGAAGCCATCACTGCCGGAAAAGAACTGGAACCTGGCGCCGCCATCCGGGTCATTGGCATCATTGATGAACGCATTCTGCTAGTGGAACCTGTTGAAGATAAGGGCTATCCCCATGAACATCAGTTTGGTGGAAGGATTTGAACGGTTTTCAAATACACCAATCGGCCATTACGGCCCCTGCCCCTAACCAAAACCGATTAATTAATCTTCCTTACCGCTCCCGGTCCGTCACAAAAAACACCAGATCTTCCAAGGCCTGCCGAACCGGGGATTCCGGAAAACTTTTCAGTAATTCGAAAGCCTGGCTGCGGAAATCACGCATAGCCTGCCGGGCGTATTCCAACCCTCCGCTGGCCCGGACGAAATCCACAACTTCCCTGACTTTATCTGGTTTCTCACTATGCCTGCGAATAAGATTGATGATATGCCGACGCTCGGCGGAGGTCGTGTTTTTCAACGCATAGATGAGCGGCAGAGTCATCTTCTTTTCCTTGATGTCGATGCCAAGTGGCTTGCCCACATCATCCGTTCCGAAATCAAAGAGGTCATCCCGGATCTGGAAAGCGATTCCGATCTTTTCCCCAAAGAGGCGCATCCGTTCGATCACGGCCTCATCCTGATTCGTGGAGGCTGCCCCGGCGCCACAGGCCGACGCGATCAGAGAAGCTGTTTTCTGGCGGATGATCTCATAATATATCTCCTCTTCGATATCCAGGCGACGGGCTTTTTCAATCTGTAACAGTTCGCCTTCGCTCATAGCTTTCACGGCGTCCGAAACGATTTCCAGCAGACGATACTGTTTGTTGCGCAAGGCGACCAACATACCCTGAGAAAAGAGATAATCCCCTACAAGCACTGCGATCTTGTTTTTCCACAAGGCATTAATAGAGAAAAAACCCCGGCGTTCAAAGGAATCATCCACCACATCGTCATGCACCAATGTGGCGGTATGAAGGAGTTCCACCAAAGATGCGGCGGTGTAGGTGGCATCGTTCACTTCCCCGCATAGTTTTGCGGAAAGGAAGACGAACATAGGGCGTACCTGCTTGCCTTTACGGCGCACAATATAAAAAGTGATCTTATCCAGCAGGGGCACAGGGCTGCGCATAGACTCCCGGAAACGGGCCTCGAAAGCCGTCAATTCCGTCTCTATAACTCCCTGAATTGTGCTGAGCGATTGGACCATACTTTGGGTTTTGCTGCCCAAAGCTACAAAACTTTACCTACAGAAGATGGGGGGAAGGGAATAGGAAAACGAGGCGGTCAGCGCACCACCAATTGATATCGGCGCACCAGATCCCCATTGCCTTTGATGACCAGCAGATACCGGCCGGCCGGCACCCGGCTCATATCAAGGCTTTTGATCGCTTCTCCGACCGGTTGTCGGGGAAATTCGATCCGGGCCATCTCCCGCCATTGGGCGTTGATAAGCTGCATACTCACATCGCATCCCCGTTGCAGTTTGTATTTTACCACCACATTACCTCCTTCATCGGGCATGAGTTTGGGGAATACCGACCAGTCATTGGGATCGGAAGGGTTGGGTTCCGGTTCGTCATCAGCCGGCAGGACAGCAGCAGCAGCAGCAGCAGCGGGACGAGATGGTTCAGTATGCGAAGGCGGAGAAGCCTCCTGCCGGGCAACCTGCGGAGCCGAATGTTGGTTCTGCCGGTTTCGGATGACCACAACATCACCGGCAGCAGGATTCCAGATGACCAGCCCGAACGGCGGCTCAAAAATATTGCTATGGCTCACTTCAGCCACCTGGCGAGCGCCGTCAGTCCGAATAGTCCGGATCTCTATTTTTTCCTGGTCGACAAAAATCCACTTGAATTGATTGAAACTTCCACTGGCGCGCGTCCAGGATTTGTTATCATTAGCCTCCCGCAAAGGCGCTCCCCAGCATCCTTCGCCAATATAAACGGTGCCGGCTTCATCGTCCCGGATAAACCCTTCCTCACTGCCCGGTTCGCGGGAGGGCCGGATGGGATATGTAAGTTTTACCACATGAGCATCTGATTCCATAGCGAGTGCTACCTGGTATTTGTAGAAAAGAGTCGCCCAGTTGAGTAACAATTCGTCTTTTTCCGGCTTTTTGAGGGTATGGGGGCGAATAGCATGATGGTACTGCGCCATCCGCCAGGCCACATCCTGGTTGGCGCTCAGGTCGCCTTCCAGCCAAATGCGCTGGCTACCACCTGGCGGGATGAGTGAATTGAGTGTATAAATACGGAAGAGGTTACCGCCGAACGTTAGTGCATAATAGACATCAGCGCTACTGACATCGAACAACTCGGTAATGGAACTGTTGGCTGCTTCATGGTTGCCACGGGCAACAACGACCGGAAACAAACGCCCATCACTTCCAATAGTCTCCTGCCAGTCGTCAAACCATTCCCGCCATTCCTCAAAGGTGTCGCCACCAGTCATATCACCGTCGAAGATGATAAAGTGGGGCCGCAGTTTGCTAACCAGCCGGTTAGCATCGCGCCGGGCCTCGCGATTGTTGCGGGAATCCCCGCCAGCGATAATGGATAAACGCTCCTTGGGTGTATCCGGTGCTGTTTTAAAAGACAGCCGCTGACTGACCCCTTCTGTGTCCTTGATAACAAAATAATAAACAGTATTCGGCTTCAAACCCATTAGGCGGACGAAATGGTTGTTCATGCCCTTAGCAGCGATAATGCGATCGGGTTGTTGTTTGAAACGGTAAGCGGAAACCTGCTTGCCAAAGTCGACTACATCATAATATAATTCAGGGGCGCTGCCGGATGCCTGATCCCATCCAATAACCATAGTAGTTGCGGGGTCATCCCGCCACATGCAACGATAGCGCCCCGTGGCGGCGCTCAATGTCCCCAAAAACTGAGATAGGATAATAAAAAAAAGGAAGAACCGGCAGCTTCGTTTTAGCATCAATTCATGTGGTTTTGTATGTTTCCAAGAGCCATCCCACCTTAGCAATGGCCTGTTCTGCAATCGCAATATCCGGACCTGGCCCCAACCTACGTTTATACCGGCCGGGGGGGGTAGAGGTTGCAAAAAACACCATCTCTTTGGCCGAAAATAAGAAATTAATCACGGTAAAATTATTGCATAGCTTGCCGTGCCGGAACATCTACGGGATTAATTAAAGCTTTGCTTTATAGATTTATTGTATTTTTGCACCACAATTAATGACACGGCAACATGGTTTGGAAGCACTGAGAAAAACAAGGCGCGCATAATCCAGCTCCTCTAGTTCCGATGCAATCCAAAACTGGAGTTATTCTGCATTCAATGCGCTGGCGCCATGGGCCTTTAACGGTCAATTCTACTGGTGCTTTTGACAAAAAAACAACTGCAAATGGCAAAAGATCGCGTGGTCTTTGATTTGATCCAAAAAGAATTAAACCGGCAGCAACATGGTGTTGAACTAATTGCTTCCGAGAATTTTACCAGCCCACAGGTCATGGAGGCCATGGGCACCTGCCTGACCAACAAATACGCAGAGGGCTATCCCGGCAAACGCTATTATGGTGGTTGTGAAGTGGTAGACCAGATCGAACAATTGGCCATTGACCGATTGAAAGAACTCTTTGGCGCCGAATTCGCCAATGTGCAGCCTCACGCTGGCGCACAGGCCAATGCCGCCGTTTTCCTGGCCTGTCTGCAACCCGGCGATTCCATCCTGGGCTTCGACCTCTCCCACGGGGGGCACCTTTCCCATGGCTCGCCAGTCAATTATTCAGGCCTGGTGTACAATGCACACTTCTATGGCGTGGAAAAAGAAACCGGCCGTATCGACATGGATAAGGTGGAGGCAAAGGCTCTGGCCATCAAACCAAAACTAATCATCTGCGGCGCTTCGGCCTACGCCCGCGACTGGGATTATGAGCGCTTCCGCTCCATTGCCGATCAGGTTGGCGCGCTTCTACTAGCCGATATCGCCCACCCTGCCGGCCTCATCGCTGCCGGCCTGCTCAACAACCCACTGCCCCACTGTCACATTATTACTTCAACGACCCATAAAACCTTGCGCGGCCCGCGAGGCGGCATCATCATGATGGGCCGGGATTTCGATAACCCATGGGGCCGGACGACCAAAAAGGGCAACCTTATTCCCATGTCATCAATCCTCAATAGTGGTGTATTTCCCGGAATGCAGGGCGGCCCGCTCGAACATATCATTGCTGCTAAAGCCGTTGCATTTGGGGAAGCGCTTCAGCCGGAATTCAAGGCATACGGCAAACAGGTGATCCGCAACGCTCAGGCCATGGCGCATGCCTTCCTTGAAAAAGGCTATCAGGTCATTTCCGGAGGCACCGACAATCACCTCATGCTCATTGACCTTCGGTCGAAGGACGTTACGGGGAAAGTTGCCGAAAAAGCCCTGGAAAAAGCCCATATCACGGTCAACAAAAATATGGTGCCATTCGATACTCAAACCCCTTTTGTCACTTCCGGCATTCGCGTTGGGTCAGCCGCCGTCACTACCCGTGGCCTTAAAGAAAACGACTGCCAAAAAATAGTCGGATGGATAGACACCATCATTTCAAATGCTGAAAATGAAGGACTGATCACCAAAATTGGCCAGGAGGTCAATGCTTATATGGAACAATTCCCACTGTACGAAGAAATAAATATCCATGCCTGAGGGTAAAACGCCCTGAGGACACCCAAAACGCTAAATCCGGGCCCGGACAGCTTGCTGCTCCGGGCCTATTTTTTGCGATTTTTCACGATCATCCGCATCCCGAACCGAGGGCGCAACGTAACGAGTGGCTCCAACCCGATTTCATGGCCCGGATCCAGTTCCATATCATATCGACTCAGCATCCGCAACAGGATGAGCTGTATTTCCATGAGGGCAAAATTATTTCCGATACACTGACGGGGGCCGCCTCCAAATGGCATATAGGCGAAGGAATGATAGGCTCCCTTTTCTTCACGGGCAAAGCGTTCCGGGCGGAAAGCTTCCGGGTCCGGCCACAAGTCCGGACGATGATGAACCCCATAAATATAAGCCACCACCCGGCTGCCCTTGGGCAGGAACAGCCCCTCATACTCGTTATCTTCAACGGCCAGGCGGTCGGTAATCCAGGCCGGAGGATAAAGGCGCATGGATTCTTCGATTACCTGCATACTATATTGCAACCGCGGCAAATCTGCAAAAACAGGTGGGCGGCCCCCGAGAACGGAATCAAATTCCTCCCGTAATCGACTTACCACAGAAGGGTGCTGACTAAGGAGGTACCACGTCCAGGACAGCGCATTGGCTGTAGTTTCATGGCCGGCAACAAACAAAATAGCCGCTTCTTCCATTAGTTGCTGATCGGTCATTCCCTGCCCGGTATCTTCGTATCTGGCATCCAACAGCATTTGCAACAAGTCATCATTCCTGACACCTGATTGGCGGCGCGCCTGAATATAGCGCATGATGGTTAGATCAGATTGCCTCGACAGCTCCTTATGACGGTGGGCCTGTCCCGACAACCGGAACCACGGCATGAGGTACGGCTGCCGCAGTGTACGCATAATATATGCCTGGATAGCCGTAACATTACGGCTAAGCAGCTGAACGTCTTCCTCACGCAGGTCGGTAGTAAAGAGGGATTTGGCGACTACCCGGAAAGCCAGTTCCATCATTAGAGGTGCCAGATCAACGAGCGTTGACTTGCGAATGGCCGGCTCAAAGCGATTGTCCAGAAAATCATCGACCTCCTTCAGCATTATTCCGGAAAGTGCTTCGAGGCGGGCGCGGTGAAACCCTGGCTGAATAAGCCTGCGCTGCCGCAACCAGTACTCCCCATCACTGGTCAGCAGTCCGTTGCCCAGAAACTCTCCCAGGCGCTCTGTTTGCACCGGCGACTTTCGCCAACTGCGATGCTGCCGTTGAAGGATGTGCTGAATGAGGCCAGGGTCGGTTGTTAAAATACCAGGCAGAAAGCCTCCCAAATGAAAGCGATAAGTATGCCCATAGTGCTGGGTATTTTCATTCAATACAGTGATCGGATTGTGGGCAAAACGAAGGGAATTGCGCAACGATTTCCAGCGGGGAATGGAGGATAGTGATTGAAAAGGGGTGGCAGGCATGTGATTTGTTTTATTCGGGGTGGGTCTGGTATGTCTGGTATGTCTGGTATGTCTGGTATGTCTGGTGTGTCTGGTATGTCTGGTATGTCTGGTGTGTCTGGTGTGTCTGGTGCGTCTGGTGCGTCTGGTGCGTCTGGTATATCTGGTGTGTCTGGTATGTCTGGTATGTCTGGTGTGTCTGGTGCGTCTGGTGCGTCTGGTATGTCTGGTGTGTCTGGTGTGTCTGGTGTGTCTGGTGTGTCTGGTGCGTCTGGTATGTCTGGTGCGTCTGGTATGTCTGGTGCGTCTGGTATGTCTGGTATGTCTGGTGTGTCTGGTGTGTCTGGTGCGTCTGGTGCGTCTGGTATGTCTGGTGGGTCTGGTGGGTTGAGATCCACAAGGCCCACAATGAATCTCATGTGTCTGGTGTGTTATAGGCCTACATACTGATGAACTGGGAAGTGTTCATTTAACCATGTCAACAACCTCGTAAAACGCTGGTTATCAGCGTGACTTGATACAAGGGAAGCGACTGATGGAATAAACCCGTCTGTCCGTCTATCTAGTCAGCCGGATAAATCGCTGTGTGGCCGGGCAAGCTCTGAACAGCCCCATGAACTGCTCCAATCAGAGATGGGCATCAATGACCCGATCGCAGGCTTTTACCAGCATTTGGTATACCTTGTCGAAGCCATCGTCATCCCAGTATGGGTCCGGAACGCTTTGGTTGCCATGAGGATGGGTGTAGTTCAGGATCATAGCCACTTTCTGGCGTTGGCTTTCCGAACCGGCCAGTCGCTGAATATCCTGGAAGTTGGATTCATCCATAGCCAGGATAAGGTCGAAGCGGTCCAGGTCATGGGCTTTGATTTGCCGGGCCCGCTGGGTGGTAATATCCAGGCCGTATTTTCGGGCTGTTTGGATCGAGCGGGGGTCCGGCGGTTCTCCAATGTGCCAGAAACCCGTACCGGCAGAGTCGACTTCCCAGTCCAGGCCCCGTTCGGCCACTTTGCGCCGCATGATGCCTTCCGCCAGAGGTGATCGGCAGATATTGCCCAGGCAAACCATTAGTATTTTCATTGAATTTACAATTTGATATCAGATATTTGCAGCGTAATTGGATCAGCAAGCGCAGGATTGAAAGAACGTCGCCACACGGTTTCCCTTTGCGTTTATACAGTTTATTTTGCCAAATGGATTTCCGGAAAGCCAATTGACCGCAACGGCAAAAGTAGCAACGGCTTTCTTTTGCTCATAGATTGAAAAGCAATTTAGGTGATAATTGTTGCCTGGGTTGGTAGTTTTCCTGACTGCATGTCCGTACTTTTGGCCTTAAACATTTCATTATCAATGAAAATCGTAATTGCGGGAGCTGGCGATGTGGGGTTTCACCTGGCGGAGTTGCTGGTCTATGAAAACCAGGACATCGTCCTGATCGATTCCAACCAGGAAGTGTTGGATTATGCATCCACCCATCTGGATGTGATGACCCTGCGGGGCGATTCCTCTTCCATTGACATCCTTGAACAAGCAGATGTCGGACGGGCCAATCTGGTGCTGGCCGTCACTACTTCGGAAAAAAACAACCTGGTCACTGCTATTCTGGCTAAAAAAATGGGCGCCCGGCAAGCCATCGCCCGGGTCACCAATCAGGAATATCTGGAGCATGACCAGAAAGACTTGTTTCGCGAGCTGGGCATCGACTCTCTCATTTCTCCTACTATCCTGGCCGCCGAGGAAATTTACCGCCTTATCCGGGAGTGTACCTTCACCGACCACTTCGAATTTGAGGACGGCAAGATTAACCTAATTGGCGTTACGCTGGATGAGCACTCTCCCCTGGTCAATAAGCATATCGTCGATATCCATGGGATTGAAACGGATGTCACCTTGCGGCCTATCGCCATTCTTCGCGGCCACCGCACTCTTATTCCCAGAGGGGACACCATCCTCCGGCGCAGCGACCACATTTATTTTATTACCCGAAAGGAAAATACGGACCGGCTGATCTCACTGGTGGGGAAAAAGAAGATCAAAGTAAAAAACGTGATGATCCTGGGAGGGACCGACCTGGGTATCGCCACGGCCAAGCGCCTTGAAGACGAGTACAACGTCACCCTGATCGAAAAAGACAAGGAACGTTGCAAACGGATATCCGAGCGACTCAATAACTCTTTGATTATCAACGGAGAGCCTAGCAATGTCGACCTCCTGGAAGAGGAGGGCCTGAGCCGGATGGATGCTTTCATCGCGTTGTCGGATAATTCCGAAACCAACATCATCGCCAGCCTCACCGCCAAGAACCATGGCGTGTACAAGACCATTGCCCAGGTGGAAAACAAAGAGTACATCCACATCTCCCAGAACATTGGGGTAGACACGTTGATCAATAAGAAGCTTATTGCCGCCAATAATATCTTCCGCTTTGTGCGCAAAGGACAGGTGGAAGCCATCACCAGCCTGCACGGGGTAGACGCCGAGATCATTGAGTACGTAGTGCATAAGCAAAACCAGATCACAAAAAAGCCTCTGAAAGAATTACATTTCCCCAAAACAGCCCTTATCGGAGGGGTTATCCGTGGAGAGGAGACTTTGATTCCGGACGGAGAATTCCAGCTTCAGATGAAAGACAAAGTCATTATTTTTGCCCTTCCCGAGGCGATCATCAAACTTGAAAAATTATTTCACTAACCCATGATCAATGTACGCCCTATCGCCCGGGTTATTGCCGTACTGATCCTGATGATCGGAGGGCTGATGCTGACGGGGCTGCCGGTATCTTATTATTTCGAATGCGGGGATGCGATGCCCTTGCTTCAATCGGGCCTAATTTGCCTGGCCGTCGGACTGTTGCTATGGTTATTTCCTTTCCGGGGCGACAATACGATCAAAAAGCGGGAAGGCTATCTGATCGTAGCGGTGGGCTGGCTGGCCATGGTGTCGTTCAGTATGTTGCCCTACTTGTTCAGTGGTGTAATTCCCGATATACCGGGAGCTTTTTTTGAAACCGTTTCGGGTATGACCACAACGGGGGCCTCCGTGCTCAATGACATCGAGTCCGTATCGGAAGGTATTCTTTACTGGCGTAGCCTCACCCAGTGGATCGGGGGCATGGGCATCATCGTGCTGACGGTAGCCATCTTCCCACTTTTAGGTATCGGCGGCATCGAGCTGTTCGTGGCGGAAGCTCCGGGCCCAACTTCAGACAAACTACATCCCCGCATTCAGGAAACGGCCAAGCGGCTGTGGCTGATCTATGTGGCCCTGACGGGTTTGCTTACGCTTATACTATGGGCTGTTGGAATGAGTTTTTATGAGGCCATCAACCATGCATTTACCACTATGGCCACCGGAGGCTTTTCCACCCGAAACGCCAGTATGGCCGCTTTTGACCTGCCGGCAATTCAATACCCTATCATCCTGTTCATGTTTCTGGCAGGCACCAACTATACGGTTATCTATTTCGGACTGAAAGGCAAGTTCAGAAAAGTCTGGCAAAGCGATGAATTCAGAGCTTATCTGGCCCTTGTTGGCGTACTTTCAGTGATTGTAACCCTGGTGGTAAAGTCCAATACGGACCTCGCCTGGGAGAAAGCCTTTCGAGACAGCATCTTTCAGATCGTTTCTATTATTACGACGACTGGTTTTGTCTCGGCCGACTACACAGCCTGGCACCCTAGCCTCACCATGCTTTTCTTTGTTCTGATGTTCGTAGGCGCCAGTGCCGGTTCTACGAGTGGCGGCATCAAGATCATCCGAAATCTGGTCTTTTTTAAGAATTCCTTTCTCGAATTCAAGCGCATTATTCACCCCAGAGCTATCGTCCCCTTAAAGCTAAACGGCCAGATTGTCCCGGGCCGTATTATTACCCATATCATCATCTTCCTGCTGCTCTATCTCATCCTTTTCCTGATAGGCTCTATTGTAGTATCCGCAATGGGATTGGATTTTCTGACCTCCATCGGCGCGGTAGCCACCTGCCTGGGAAATGTCGGGCCAGGAATCGGTGATGTCGGGCCGGTAGACAATTTCGCCTGGTTGTCGGGAGGGATTAAACTGGTCCTCTCCTTCCTCATGTTATTAGGCCGACTGGAGATCTTTACGATCCTGGTGTTGTTCACCCCTTATTTTTGGAAGTCGAATTAATGGCTGCCCGCCTTGGCCTTTCCAGGCCATGCATGGCCCTGATGCTTCTTTAAATTATCATCAATTCTACAGCCAACCAACGGTATTGTCCGCAATTCCAGCTACATTTGTTGTAAAACGCCTATACATGAAAATCAATGGTACGCACTACCGGGCTATCTGGTTGAAGGAGGACGACCCTACTACCCTTCAGGCCATTGACCAGCGTTATCTGCCCCACGAATTCATTATTGAGGATATGCGCACCGTTGAAGAAGTAGCCCGGGCTATTCGGGAAATGCATCTCCGGGGCGCGCCACTGATCGGATCTGCGGCTGCCTATGGCATGTATCTTGCGCTACTCGACCCTCCGGAAGAGAAAAGCCGGATCGGAAAGTATCTTCAGGAAATAGCGCAATTGTTAAAAGAAACCCGGCCTACGGCCATCAACCTCGCTTACGCCGTCGACCGGGTATTGGCCGCCATTGAAAAGGAAAAAGAGGTGGCTGCCATGGCCCGTGAGGCTCTACAGGAAGCGCATAATATCACCGAAGAGAATGTTGAACAATGCCGTCTGATTGGCCAGCACGGCCTTGCGCTCATTCAGGCTATCAGCAAAAAGAAAAAGGGCAAACCGGTTAATATACTCACGCACTGTAATGCGGGTTGGCTGGCTTGTATCGATTATGGCACGGCCACTGCCCCTATTTATGCTGCGCATAATGCCGGTATCCCGGTGCACGTTTGGGTGGATGAAACCCGCCCCCGCAACCAGGGCGCCAACATCACCGCATTTGAACTGCTGCACCAGGGCATTCCCCATTCTGTAATCACCGACAATACGGGAGGCCACCTCATGCAACACGGCATGGTCGACCTGGTGCTAGTGGGCAGCGACCGGACTACCCGGCGGGGCGATGTAGCCAACAAAATCGGAACCTATCTCAAAGCACTGGCGGCTAAAGACAATAAAGTGCCCTTTTATGTCGCCCTCCCATCTTCCTCCTTCGATTTTCGCCTCCGCGATGGCCTGCAGGAAATCCCCATCGAAGAGCGCAATCCGGATGAAGTAAGCTACGTATACGGCTGGTTTAACGGTAAAATTTATAAAGTGCGCATCAGCCCGCAAGATAGCACTGCTACCAACTACGCATTTGATGTAACCCCTGCCCGGCTAGTAACCGGGCTTATTACGGAACGAGGAGTCTGCCGGCCTTCAGAAAGGGGGATTTTTAAATTGTTCCCGGAGGCGAAATGAGTAAAAAAAAAGAGGGGCGCGTGTAAACGTTTTTTACACTGCCCCTCCCAAATTTAAAGGGGAATCAAATTTCTTGATTTTAGCTCAACTAATTTGTTTAATACTTTTGGAATGGCAAAGTGAGAGGCCCTTTCTCCGTTATCAATAATGGGGCCTCCCCTATTGCCGCTTACCTAAATGCAAAGTTCCTATTATCGTGCTCCATCAAGAACTACCATTTTCCTGGTCGCGGTGTGATCGCCAGCCCGCAAAGTGTACTGTAATACTCCTCCTGGCAGCGAATTCCGCTTCAACACCACCTGGTTGTACCCTTTAACGCCATCTACGCGAACCAGTTTCAGGACTTTACCCGTGATATCGCTGATCGTCAGCGTTGCCTGTGCGTCTGCCGGCAGGTTGAAGCCGATCATCGTCTCACCCTTGAATGGGTTCGGCGTGTTCTGATACAGCTCGAAGCCTGCAGAAGCTACGGTGCCGTTGCTGAACTGGATGGCGACATCCATGTACTCGCCAGCACGGTTGTACGCTTCTGATTTCACTACGCGGTTGCTTACGCTCAGCAGCTGGCTCAACATTACATCACGCCCCACCTCCGCTGAAGCTACGGCGGGCAGCGCGCGGAATACCAGGCTGAACAGCGGCTGGCCTGCTTCTACGTTGCCGTTCCAGCTCGTCGCAATTGCGCCTTCGCTCACGCGAGTCAAACCGAAGTTCTCTTCCGTCGCCACGCCACCGATGATGTCCACCAGTTCCAGGGCTGCGTTGTCGAACATCAGCGTACCCTGGTAGCCATCTACATCGGCGCTGCCGGCTGCAAAGGTTACCGTGTACTCATTGCCTGCATTCACGCTTGCGTCAGCTACGTTGAATGCAAAGGTGCTTACCATGTTGCGCTCTTCTACCGGCATCAGGAAGTTCGTTACTGCATCCAGGTTTACGTCCCCGATCTTCACTGCAACGAAGTCGCCATCGGCAAGGCCAGTAGCCATCAGGTTGTTGATGTTGATTACTTCAGGGAAAGCTTCAGACCAGGGGTTTGTCGGAACCGGGAATTCATATGCCTCCTTTACGAAACGCCAGCTTGTGTTGTTGGCAAATCCGGTATCGATCGACAGGATCAGCTTGCGCAATTGGATCATATCCAGCGTCGTCACGGTATTGGAATTATTTACGTCTGCTGCAATGATCTTGTACGGGCTGTTCAGCGGCTGCACGCCCAGGATGTGCTTGCTGATCAGTACCAGGTCGAAGGTCGATACCCCGTTCAGGTAGTCGCCATCGCGCTGCGGCGTAATGGTATAATCATAGCCTTCCTCTCCGTTGAAGACGTACGAGCCAGTGGCTGTCGTCATCATCGTTGCGGAACCCTGGCCTGACAGGCTTACCTCTACGTTCTCAACTGCATCGTTCACTTCCGTTGCTACTGCGCCAGAGACTGCCAGCAGCGTTGCGCCACCGCACAGGTCAAACTGGTTGTCCTGTACCAGGATGTAGGTCTCACAGAAGTCGCCGTTGCCAGCGCCATCCCATGCCCAGATCTCTACTACCAGCGTGCCGGTATCGGCGCACGTCAGCGTCAGGCCCGTTACTGCCGGGTCAACTGGGTCGCCGGAGCGGTTGATCGAGTACTTAACCGGGCCCGTGCAATCCGTCATCGGGCTAACGATGAAGTCAGATGCCCAGATAGCCATTTGGCCAGTGTCCGGTGTGCCGTCGCCATCGCTGTCAAACGGCATCAACTCGATAGCCAGGCCGTTGATACAGGTCGGGGCCGGCGGCTTGCAGTCTACTACGCAGAACGGCAGCAGTTCAGCATCAGCATTGCCACAACCATCTTCTACGTGTACTTCGAATGCATGGCAGCCGATCGGGAAGTTGCCCGTGATCGTGTAGTTCGGGTACGTGCCGCTCAGTGCGCCGGAGTTCGTCAGGTCGGCATCGATCGTGCCGTCTGCATTGGCATCCAGGAACACCTTGATCGTCAGGTCGTCCGGAGTACAGTTCTCGTCGATCTGGAACGGATACGTTACCAGGCCTGTGCAGTTTACGTTGTCGTAGCTGCAGAAGTCGTCCGGTTGCGTGTAGAGGATCTTCGGGTCGATGTTGTCGTACACCTTGATGATCTGCAGGTACTGGTAGTAGCCAGGAGTAGCTTCGTCTACCTTGCGCCAGAAGTCATCGATGCCCCAGCAAATGTTCTGGAACGCCAGCGGTACGTTGTTCGGCTCGGTCTCATCGTTATCGCGGTCGATATAAGTATAGCCATTCGGGCGGTGCAGTACCCATACTGCTTCGTCGCCAGGCTGGTTGTCACAGTCTTCGTCACGGCCTACGATGAATGGGTCGCTTTCGCCATCGTACTGGCACCAGTTGACCACCTTCCAGGTACGGAAGATCTTGTAGCACTCATCGCCAGAGGCGCTGAAGAACTCATCGTTGCTGCTTACTGCAAGCAGGTCACAGCCGATCTCTTCGTAGATTACGCTATCCGGAGTTGGCGTGCCGCAGATCTCAGAAGCATCTTTCGGGAACTTGATCTCGTAGTTGTGTACTTCGTTGATCGTTACCACCTGCTGGCAGAAGTTGTTGCTCTGGTTGCCATGGATGTCCGTCGCACGGAAGCGGCGGATGATGGTGCCAAAGCCACAGTTCAGGTTCGGCGCCGGCGGCAGTTCCGTTGCCGTTGCTTCACAGTTGTCGTCTGCGCTCGGTGCGCCAAACAAGTCCTGGAGCTGGGCTATGTCCGTCGGGTCGAAGCTGTACGGCAGGTCGTCACAGTCGATATTCGTATTGTGCGGTGCGTAGCAGTACGGGCGTACTTTCTCTTCCGGCGTTACATACAGCCAGCAGGTGTTGATGTTGCCAGCTTTGTCAATCACGCGCAGTTCGATCGTTACCTCTACGCCTACGTCGCAGCAGAAGAAGTCTACATACGGGCCCCAGGCCGAGAAAGCCGTGCCACAAGTGTAGTTGATCGGGTCAAACTTGTTGCGGCGTACCTCGATGCGGTCGATCTCGCAGTTGTCCCAGCTGCCTTCGTCGATATCCTCAGCGAATACGCGCGCAAAGTCGCCGCCGCCGATGGAGATGTTCAGGTTGTCGTCACAAACCGCTACCGGCTCGATCTTGTCCTTCACAGAGAAGTCACAGTAGGTAACCGTCTTGTTGCCACAGGCATCCGTCGTAGTGTAGCGGAAGTAGTGGTTGCCCAGCGGGATACCGCTTACTACGCGCGTCGGGGCATTCCAGGGGATCGTACGAACCACAACCGTGTCGATGTGCGTGCCAATCAGGATGCCATACTGGTTGTAGTCTTCAACCTCAACTTCTGTCACGATCTCTGACAGTACCTGCCAGCTAGAGCAGTTGTCCGTTACATCCGGCAGCGGGACTGTGAAGCTCGCCGTGCAGGAGAATGGGCTCGTGGAGTATTCCGGGTCTTGCGGGCCCCAGCCGTAGTCTACCTGCGGGCAGGTAACAGCCGGCGGAGTATAGTCGCCTACTTTGATCGTCTGTGGGTACGTCAATACTGTCAGGCCAGGGGCGGATGGGTCGCACCAGTCCAGGATGGACCAGGTACGTACGAACTTGTATGCGCCGTCGCAAACCGTGATCCGCGGGCCGTCTTCGTATGCAGCGCCCAGGTTGCAGTAGCTGTCATTGATCAGGATGATGCCCTGTGCCGTAGAAATGAACGGCCAGCCCGTTGATTCTGGCGACGGGTTGCCGTTGGGCAGCGTGACGAAGTCTTCGTCACACTCGATCGGGACTGTGAATGGCGGCAGGTACACGTCGCCCAGCACCAGCTTGCGGATCGTGATCACCTGGTCGCATACCGAGCTGTTGCCCTTGCTGTCCGTGGCCTTGAAGTGCCGCGTCAGCGTCGTCGGGGCGCAGTCGCCCGGCGTTACATACGTATCCGTGAAGGTTACCGTCGGCACGCCACAGTTGTCCGTTGCCGTTGGCCGGCCCGTCCATGCCGGGGATGCAGGGTTGTTCAGGATCCAGTTCAGGTCGTCGCAGACCAGGTCAAAGCAGATCGTGCCCAGCTGTGCGCCTGCATATGGGTTGAACGTCGTCGTCGTCGTTACATCCCAGCTTACCGGGTTGGTCGTCGTCGTGGTCACCCACGTGCCGATCCGCCCGCTGTTCTGTGAACGGACATATACCGTGTAAGCTCCCGTGATGTTCGCCAGGTCGCTGGTTACAAACAGGTAGTAGTCTTCGTACGGCCGCAGCGGAAGGGTCATCGCCAGGGATGGCGTGAAAGGCTGTGCGCCCGGAAGGCCGATCACCGGTGGCTGGATCTGTACGCCGGCATCAGCAAAACCGATGATGTTCTCGCATGGGTTGCCAGCTGTGTAGCTGCCCTGGTACATCGCCAGGTCTGGCTCCCAGCCGCCTTGCGGTACGATATAGAAAGTATAGTAGTCTTCTACGTCAACCTGGAAGTAGTTCAGGTCGTAGCGGTGTGCGCCACCCGTCGTGCCCAACTGCTGGAAGCAGGAGTAGTTCGCAGGGTTCACCGTCGGGTCAGTCGTCGCCAAAGCGCCGCTGATCGCCTGCAGTGTTACGTCAACACAGGCCTGGTTCGTGTTCGGCGGGCAATCCAGGATCGGCTTCGTCTTGTCTTCGCCCGTGATGTAACCCCAGCAGGGTTCCCAGTTGAAGTACGGCCATACCGGGTCGCCGTTCAC
This sequence comes from Lewinellaceae bacterium, assembly GCA_020636215.1. Classification (GTDB taxonomy): domain Bacteria; phylum Bacteroidota; class Bacteroidia; order Chitinophagales; family Saprospiraceae; genus JACJYE01. Next base: position 975,124 of record JACJYG010000006.1, on the reverse strand, counting down.
GACCGTTTGGTAGCTATATTGCAAGTTGCTGATCACTGCCGTGCTCGGGACCGCAGCGCCGATCGGCAAGAAGTCGTCGTCGTTCACTTCGAACATCAACAGCCAGCCTGCCTGTACATCATCATCGAAGGCGCCTGATGCGGCGTTGGTGACGTTCACGAGGTTACCGCCATTGAGGTCGAAGAGGAAGAAGTCAAAGTTCGGGTCTGCTCCGTTGTAGTCCCAGCTGAAGCTCAGGTGGCCATCGTTCGGGATGAGGATAGATGCCAGGGCGTAGTTAGCCGTCAGCGTCTGGATCGTCATCGTAGAGGTAGTGAAAGATACATCTGCGATCGCGCCAGCGCCTCCGTTGCCGAGGTTCTCGTCAACCGTCCAGTTGGCTTCGGCAAACGGGCCGGTGAAGCCGGTGCTGTTGAAGTTCTGCACCTGCGTGCCGCTCTGGCCCGGGCCAGTCAGTGTCGGGCCGATGTAGCTTACTTCGTAGATGAACTGGCCACAGCCATCCAGGATGTTGCCGTTCGTCGGGTCGTCGTCGTTGACGATGTTTACGAAGAAGTCGCTTTCCGTTGCACAGCCGAAGGAGCCTTCCAGCACCATGTCTGCCGTGATCAGACGCTGGCAGTTTGCGTCCAGCGTTACATTGATATCGTCGTTGCAAGCCAGGTTCGTCGGCGGGGCCGGGTCCTGGGTAACCGTGACGAAGAAGTCTTCCTGGCGCAGGTTGCCCGCGGCATCCGTTGCTTCGATCAGGATCTGGTATACGCCTGGGCCAGCAACCAAAATGTAGGTATCGCCACCCGGGCTCGGGATGATGAATGCGCCAAGAGCGCCCGGAGCAACCGTTACCACCGGCGTAACATCGCCGCTGCAGTTGTCCGTTGCCGTTACTTCAAAGAAAACAAAGGCTGGGTCCGTTTCACAGGGGTCCAACTCGACGTTGATGTCCTGTGCCGGGTATACGATGACCGGAGCCCAGGTGTCGGGCTGTGCTACTACTTGCAGCGTTGCGTCCACCGTGGTGTTCAGCATATCGCCATCCGTGTAGGAAGCCGTGATCACTGCACCGTCAGAGGCTGCCGTGATCGGCGTTTCGAACTGGAAGTAGCCGTCGGCCGGGTTGGAAGAAACCGGAACGATCGGTGCGCCGTTCAACTGGAAAGTTGCGCCGTTGATCGCAGCGTCGCACTCGTCCGTGATCGTCACTGCCCAATTGGCAGTCAGTTCGTTTTCACAATCAGGAATCATAAAAGACAAATTGCCTGGCAATACAATATCCGGAGGCTGGGGTGCATCCTGGACTACGGTTAAGAGCGCATCCACTGTTACAATGTCCGTACCATTGTTGTAGGTAACGAATACCAAATAAGAGTTTGGCGTGAGGGGGCCAGTTGCTTCGAAATAAGCAAAACCGTCTTCGGTGTCAACATAGGTGACCGCCAGAGCGGCGCCTGCAACCGTTAGCCGGGACGTGATGATTGTCGGATCGGTAGCAGCTGTAATATTGCAGTCGGCAACCGTACCGGAGAAAATAACAGGAACGGTGTCATCGCAGGCCGGCACATTGAATTGGCCGTTTCCAGACAAGTCCAGCACAGGGTCAGAGGCAGCACCGGCAAGAACATTGATATCAAAGGAATAATTACCGACATTGCCAAAATCATCCGTGGCAGTATAGGAAACCGTATAGCTGCCAACGCTGAGCAAACTTCCGGAAAGCGGCCCGCCGGTTTGAAGGAGTTCCGGCGACAGGTCACAATCATCGACGACAGAAACTGTCCAACTGGCAGGAGCCTGGCCATCGGCGTCGCAGGCGGAAACCTCCACTGTGATTAGGCCTGGGCCATAGATTTCCGGGGCACGAATATCTTCCACAACGATGGTATATGTTAGAGTAGCTGTATTGCCAGAATCATCTGTTGCTGAAAGGGTAAGAGTATTTGTGCCTACAGCGGCCAATATTTCCAGGCCATAAGCAGGAACGTTGTCCAGGACTGTTACACTAGCCGAAGGATTGACCGCGGGGTTGGGAGAACTATGCGTGATTGTTGCCTGCAAACCATTATTGGCTGAGAAAGCAAAGCAGTTGTCGGCCAACACTACAGACCAAACGAGCTGAACGCCGCAATCTCCCTCTGGAGCCTGAAAGACAAGGTTATTAGGAGGGGCACCGCCAGACGCATCTGAAACGGCAATCGTCGGCGCTTGTGTATCCATATTACAAGGAGCAATATAGACCTGGGCGCCACAGCCTGTGGTATACTCGTCGAAAATATTTCCAAGAGCAGCATCGTTAATTGCCGCATCTCCATTATTACCCATTGTCCATCCATTCCCGGTAATAAGTTCGAAGGGAATGTCGACACCGGAGACTAGCTCAATAGAAAATACTTCTGTTAGTATGCCGTTGGCAAAGTCCACCATAGCATTCACATTATTGGTAGAAAACTTCTTGTACAAGAAGCCGTCCCCCCCATTTAATGCCGGAACAGTGTAGGGATCCTCAACGAAAGTCAGAGAAGTGTTATTTATCAGGTTTGACCAGTTGACACCGACGTTGTCCGGGTAGCGAACGGTGATAACCTGGCTGTTCCAAAGATTATTGGGCAGCAGATTGTAATCCTGTTCCGCTATATAATAGAAATGCATCCGGCTGCCAACGATGCTCATACACACATCCATCTGGCTGAAGGCTTGGGGCAGGAGTGCTCCGAAGCAAAGTATGAGGGCGTATAGAAATTTTTTCATTTTTCAATGAGATTTTGATTTGAACGATGGTTTCAAAAAGGAGGCAGCCCTGGCAGGCAACTGTTACCTGCCAGGCCACTGCTCAATCCTTTATTGTGGCAGTTGCTCGGGAAGCACCTTGGTCGTACTGTTCACATTATTACCAGGGTTCGCACTGATGCTGTTGGTAATTACCGAGGGGTCATTATTTGCCCCCTCTGCGCAAACACTTCCGTCCAGGTTCAGGTCTTCGACATAATACCCCACTACGCAATGGGACATGGAAAATCCGGTATTGCTGGGATCAAGTAACACCATTTGCGTAATTAGATTCACATCTGTCTCTGTTCCTGATTCGACTACTTGCCGGTCCTGAGTAGCATCACCAGCCCACAACGCCAGTAAGTTGCCAACCGAAGCCTGGGCATTTATTCCATAATTTGCTGTAGACGATGTGCGGAAATCCAGTATCGTTGGTAAACCATCCAGGCTTATCGAAACAGCCGTCATTACTCCAAGGTGATTGCGGTGCCGAACAGCAAGGAAGTATTTCCCGGGTTCCGTGTAGGTAAATGCCACCGGTGAAACGCCGTCTGTATCTACAATATCTCCGTCTCGCTGGATCAGTGCAGCCCGGGTGGATACAACAATAGTGCTGTCTTCATCATCACGAAGTTCTAAAAATACCCAGTCGACTATAGCGTTCACTCCCGATGTTCCAAATACTGCCTGTGTTGTCGTCTCGCCACCGCCCTGGCCAGCATGTGTGAATCCAGACATGCCAGTGTAAGGCTCTGTTGTTGGAAGCAAGCCTTTCACTCTTAAGCTGTCGTACATCAACCCTTCACTTTCATTGTACGCTCCCTGAAGGAGGGCCTTTACATCGACACTTACCAAACAGGCGCTATTGGTGCTTAACGGTACACAGGGGTCTTCGGGATCAATATCCGTTCCATTCTCCACTCCGTCACCGTCAAAGTCCCCCGTCGGGCATGCCAGATTATTCGGGTTGCTGGCCGAACATGGATCATTTGGATCGGTTTGATTGGATGCCTCTTCCCCATTCGTGTCTCCATCGCCATCACAATCGGCAGCTGCCCAGGCCACATTTCCAGGATCATAGCCGGTATAGCCCACTGCCTGAACCGGATCACACGGATCGTTCGGGTCCGTACCGTCAAGTGTCTCCTGGATATCACAAATGCCGTCCCCGTCCGTGTCCGTATTGTTCGGGTCACAGGGGTCTAGCGGATCGCTCGTCCCCAGCGCTACCGCGGTGGTCGCAGGGTCGTCTACGCCTGTGACTTCTTCGCCGTCGTTATAGCCGTCACCGTCCGTATCCGGGTTCAACGGGTCCGTGCCCGCGGTGGCTTCTTCAGCGTTAGTCAGGCCGTCGCCATCCTGGTCGCAAGCCCCAGCTGTGGCGTCCGGGCTACAGGGGTCGGTAGCGTCGCTCACGCCCAGCGCTACCGCGGTGGTCGCAGGGTCGTCTACGCCTGTGACTTCTTCACCGTCGTTATAGCCGTCACCGTCCGTATCCGGGTTCAACGGGTCCGTGCCCGCGGTGGCTTCTTCAGCATTAGTCAGGCCATCGCCATCCTGGTCGCAAGCCCCAGCTGTGGCGTCCGGGCTACAGGGGTCGTTCGGGTCCGTACCGTCAAGCACCTCCTGGATATCACAGATGCCGTCGCCGTCCGTGTCCGTATTATTTGGGTCGCAGGCATCGGCCGGGTCCGTACCGTCGAGCACCTCCTGGATATCACAAATGCCGTCGCCGTCCGTGTCCGTATTGTTCGGGTCGCAGGCATCGTTCGGGTCCGTACCGTCAAGCACCTCCTGGATATCGCAGATGCCGTCCCCGTCCGTGTCCGTATTGTCCGGATCGCAAGCATCGTTCGGGTCCGTACCGTCAAGCACCTCCCACCGTCAAGCACCTCCTGGATATCGCAGATGCCGTCCCCGTCCGTGTCCGTATTGTCCGGATCGCAAGCATCGTTCGGGTCCGTACCGTCAAGCACCTCCTGGATATCACAGATGCCGTCACCGTCCGTGTCCGTATTATTTGGGTCGCAGGCATCGTTCGGGTCCGTACCGTCGAGCACCTCCTGGATATCGCAGATGCCGTCACCGTCCGTGTCCGTATTGTCCGGATCGCAAGCATCGTTCGGGTCCGTACCGTCGCTGATATCCATCGTTCGGGTCCGTACCGTCGAGCCTCCTGGATATCGCAAATGCCGTCACCGTCCGTGTCCGATATCACAAATGCCGTCCCCGTCCGTGTCAGTATTGTTCGGGTCACAAGTCAGTATTGTTCGGGTCACAAGCATCGTTCGGGTCCGTACCGTCGAGCACCTCCTGGATATCACAGATGCCGTCACCGTCCGTGTCCGTATTGTTCGGGTCACAGGGGTCCAGCGGGTCGCTCACGCCCAGCGCTACTGCGGTGGTCGTAGGGTCGTCTACGCCTGTGACTTCTTCACCGTCGTTATAGCCGTCACCGTCCGTATCCGGGTTCAAAGGGTCCGTGCCCGCTGTGGCTTCTTCAGCATTAGTCAGGCCATCGCCATCCTGGTCGCAAGGGCCAGTTGTGGCGTCCGGGCTACAGGGGTCGGCCGGGTCCGTACCGTCGAGCGTCTCCTGCACATCGCAGATGCCGTCCCCGTCAGTGTCCGTATTGTTCGGGTCACAAGCATCGTTCGGGGCCGTACCGTCAAGCACTTCCTGGATATCACAAATGCCGTCCCCGTCCGTGTCCGTATTGTCCGGGTCGCAGGGGTCTAGCGGATCGCTCACGCCCAGCGCTACTGCGGTGGTCGCAGGGTCGTCTACGCCTGTGACTTCTTCGCCGTCGTTATAGCCGTCACCGTCCGTATCCGGGTTCAACGGGTCCGTGCCCGCGGTGGCCTCTTCAGCATTAGTCAGGCCATCGCCATCCTGGTCGCAAGCCCCAGCTGTGGCGTCCGGGCTACAGGGGTTTAGCGGGTCGCTCACGCCCAGCGCTACTGCGGTGGTCGCAGGGTCGTCTACACCTGTGACTTCTTCACCGTCGTTATAGCCGTCACCATCCGTGTCCGGGTTCAACGGGTCCGTGCCCGCTGTGGCCTCTTCAGCGTTAGTCAGGCCGTCGCCATCCTGGTCGCAAGCCCCAGCGCTCGAAGCTGGGTCACAGGGGTCGGCCGGGTCCGTACCGTCAAGCACTTCCTGGATATCACAGATGCCGTCCCCGTCAGTGTCCGTATTGTTCGGGTCACAGGGGTCTAGCGGATCGCTCGTTCCCAGCGCTACTGCGGTGGTCGTAGGGTCGTCTACGCCTGTGACTTCTTCGCCGTCGTTATAGCCGTCACCATCCGTGTCCGGGTTCAACGGGTCCGTGCCCGCTGTGGCCTCTTCAGCATTAGTCAAACCATCGCCATCCTGGTCGCAAGGGCCAGTTGTGGCGTCCGGGCTACAGGGGTCGGTAGCGTCGCTCACGCCCAGCGCTACCGCGGTGGTCGCAGGGTCGTCTACGCCTGTGACTTCTTCACCGTCGTTATAGCCGTCACCGTCCGTATCCGGGTTCAACGGGTCCGTGCCCGCGGTGGCTTCTTCAGCATTAGTCAGGCCGTCGCCATCCTGGTCGCAAGGGCCAGCGCTCGAAGCTGGGTCACAGGGGTCAGCCGGGTCCGTACCGTCGAGCGTCTCCTGCACATCGCAGATGCCGTCGCCGTCCGTGTCCGTATTATTTGGGTCGCAGGCATCGGCCGGGTCCGTACCGTCGAGCGTCTCCTGGATATCACAAATGCCGTCACCGTCCGTGTCCGTATTGTCCGGGTCGCAGGGGTCTAGCGGATCGCTCACGCCCAGCGCTACTGCGGTGGTCGCAGGGTCGTCTACGCCTGTGACTTCTTCACCGTCGTTATAGCCGTCACCGTCCGTGTCCGGGTTCAACGGGTCCGTGCCCGCTGTGGCTTCTTCAGCGTTAGTCAGGCCATCGCCATCCTGGTCGCAAGGGCCAGCTGTGGCGTCCGGGCTACAGGGGTCGGTAGCGTCGCTCACGCCCAGCGCTACCGCGGCGGTCGCAGGGTCGTCTACGCCTGTGACTTCTTCGCCGTCGTTATAGCCGTCACCGTCCGTGTCCGGGTTCAATGGGTCCGTGCCCGCTGTGGCCTCTTCAGCATTAGTCAGGCCGTCGCCATCCTGGTCGCAAGCCCCAGCGCTCGAAGCTGGGTCACAGGGGTCGGCCGGGTCCGTACCGTCAAGCACCTCCTGGATATCGCAGATGCCGTCACCGTCCGTGTCCGTATTGTCCGGATCGCAAGCATCGTTCGGGTCCGTACCGTCGAGCACCTCCTGGATATCACAAATGCCGTCGCCGTCCGTGTCAGTATTGTTCGGGTCGCAGGGGTCTAGCGGGTCGCTCACGCCCAGCGCTATTGCGGTGGTCGCAGGGTCGTCTACGCCTGTGACTTCTTCGCCGTCGTTATAGCCGTCACCATCCGTGTCCGGGTTCAATGGGTCCGTGCCCGCGGTGGCCTCTTCTGCGTTAGTCAGGCCGTCGCCATCCTGGTCGCAAGCCCCAGCTGTGGCGTCCGGGCTACAGGGGTCGGTAGCGTCGCTCACGCCCAGCGCTACCGCGGTGGTCGCAGGGTCGTCTATGCCTGTGACTTCTTCACCGTCGTTATAGCCATCACTGTCCGTATCCGGGTTCAAAGGGTCCGTGCCCGCGGTGGCCTCTTCTGCGTTAGTCAGGCCGTCGCCATCCTGGTCGCAAGGGCCAGCTGTGGCGTCCGGGCTGCAGGGGTCCAAAGGGTCACTCATCCCCAAGGCTACTGGAATAGTACTCAGGTTATCTACGCCTGTGACTTCTTCGCCGTCATTATAGCCGTCACCGTCCGTGTCCGGGTTCAATGGGTCCGTGCCGGCAAGAATTTCATCAATATCAATCAAGCCATCATTATCCGAATCGGGTGGAATACATACGACAAAACCAAGCGCAGGAGAGATGTCGAGGCAAGTTCCAGTTACAGAATTAATCAGGTTTCCAGGAGCGTAATTATTGACGCCAGCCGCTGTTTCAAAGTTGACACTATAGATGTTGTATATGCCATCATTTAGCCCCGAAAAAGAAGCAGAAGCAGAAGTGGCGAGAATAATTCCACTATCATCGGTCAGAGCGAACGATTGTGTGTAGCCAGAGGTATTATTGTTTCCTAACAGGGAAAAAGATAAATCCCCTGTACTGTTATTACAGTCACATACTCCAACGGCCAGGCCGGGGGAAACGTCAACGCAATCGCCACCGATCGCATTGATATTGACGCCAACAACTAAATTGGGTGGAGCCCCGGCAGTGCTGTAATTGACGCTGTATGCAATGTATTGGTTGGCTGCCACACCGCTGATCGGGAGTACAGCAGCAACATATTGGATAATACCGGTATCATCCGTCAATACATATCGTTGTTGAAAACCTGGAGCTGAATTGAAGCCGGAAGCATTGAGTACAACCGGATCGCCACTCTTGAAGTGACAGGCTTGTGAAAACCCTTCTTGCAAGGTACACATCCATATACATTGAAGGAGCAGCAGCAACTTTCCAGTCTCGATAAGCCGGGAAAAGTAGAGATTCCTTTGCATATCAAAAGCAATTTTATTTTGTTTTTTTGCAGCGAAAGCAGCTACAAAAAGAAAATATTTACGGCTCTAAACTCCAACCGTTCAGCCAGAAGTTCAGCCAATTTATCTTTCAGATTCAAGCCACTATTAAACTTAGTAACTTAGAGTACCGGCCTCTGCCGCACAGGGTAAAACACAAGGGATATCGCCACTGCTATTTCCGATATATACGTTTCCGGAACCGGCGCCAAGTATAACTGTATTGTTATCCGCATTGATAGAAGGGATGGCGTTCAGCGGGTCGTTCACATTATCATACAGATACAAATCTCCTGCACAACCGGAACCGCTTTGGAAAGAGAACAGATCTATTGGCGCGTTTGCGGCGATAGGGAAAGGGCTATAGGTACCAGCATTAGAAGGGGCAAAGAACAAATAATCCTGGGACAATCCTTCCGTCGTACCATCCAGGTAAGAATAGCCCCACCCCAGCGCCGTAAGCGCCGTCAAATTTGAAACCTGCCAGCCACCGGCAACATGAGGCACTACAATTGTTACCTGCGTGGAACTGGAAAGACGGGAAAGAGGCGGGGTAAATGCCGCATTGGACGTCATGGACATGGTGTAGGTTTGGGTACTAAAATCAAAACCAAGGTTATAGGTTACTTCCGTTTGCGCAGTGAGCCAAAGTGGGAAGCAGAGAATAACAGCGAGCAGTATTTTTACTAAAGGTTTCATTTTCGATAATTTTAGGTCGTGATTCAATTATTTTCTTAGATGCGGACAACTATAAACTGAAAAAACTGCCTGTCTCCTGTTTCTGTATTGACCAGGCTCGCCGTATACAAGCCAGGCGGGAAACCGGATACATCCAGTGATAAATTCTGTTTCCCGAGCTCGGGTATTACCTTTTGCTCCAGAGTAAGTTTGCCCAGAAAATCGGACACCAGGAGTTGATCCACCTTTTGCCCAGGATGCGTTTCCCAGGATATTTGCAACGCATCCGTAGTGGGAATGGGATAAACATGCAGATGGCTTAAGATAGAGGCATCACTTTTTGCCCGGACTACGGTACAATCAACTAATCCATCCGCTATGCCCGTAAAGGCATTGCCCCTGGCGCCAAGCACAGTAATATTTTGGGTAATATTGATATGATCATTCCGGACAATGTTCTGAATATGAGTATCGCTATTTTCAACCAGCTCCAATAACCCCACACAACCAGCTTCCAGATTAATGAAGGAGAACAGGGGCGTTTCCTGGCCTTCCTGAAAGGGAATATTTTTGGTGCCCATTTCATTCAGCGCAAAGCACACGAAATCAAATTCCGGGGAAGAAGCCGGGCTTTCCACATAAGCGTTATCCATCCAGCTTACGCCAGGGATCAGGCTGTTGATATTGCCGGCCAGAAAAGGCCGCCCCGCCTGCATTTGTAATACGACCTGAGCAGACCCAACCATGTTCATGGGCATATCCCAGGACTGTTCAGGAATCATACTGACCAGATAGGTTTGCTGGTCCGGCAACAAGGAAAGTTTCAGCTTAACCTGAGCCTGCAGTACGCAGCTCATAAAAAGGGCAAGCCCAATGAATAAGATCGGTTTGAATGAAGTAACCATGTCTTTTATTTTTTGGTGAACCTGATTCGTATAAAATGGCAGTAAAAACCCTGCCCGGCGCCAGCGATCGTTGCTGGAAGGCCGGGCAGGCAAAACTCTATTTATTTGGGTATTTGCTCAAAAATCACATAGTTCGGCAAGAACCCGCCATTGCCAGGGAAGAGGGAAACCGAGAAGAAGACAACATCCGAATCGGAATTGGCGCCCTGATAAATCACCCTTCCGTCCATGTTGGCGTCTGCCCGATGGTATTCGAGCACGATCCAGTTGGGGAGGAAGTTGGTATTTGCCGGGTCCAATAGGGCTTTAAAATAAGCTTCTTCTACATCGGCGCCGGCGCCTTGATAGATGATCCTGTCACCTGTATTGGCCGTGTTCGCCATATTGCCTGGCCACAGTACACGAGTAGTACTCAGCAGGGACTGCTGGGCATAAGCCGAGCCGGTGGAGCCACTCAACTGGTAAGTCGGCGTTGAAGCCTGCGTAAAGTCTACGGCCAAAGGCGTTACACCAAAGGTTACCGGAGCCTCCGTCATGACCCCAAGATGGTTCCGGTGGCGTACTGAGACATAGAAGTCTCCTGTACCCGCACCTGCAAAGGTGAGCGGAGAAACCCCATCTACATCGACAATATCGCCATCCCGCTGTACCAAAGCAGCACGCTGGTGCAACACCACCGTCGGATCATTGGCATCATGCAGTTCCACTAACACCCAGTCTACAATGGCATCCGGTCCAGTGACTGCGAATACCGAAGCGTCCACCGTCTCCGTACCTGTGTAGTTGAAATCGGATAGCAGGCCATAAGGTTGCGTTAGTGGAATAATGCTCCGCACCCGCAGGCTGTCGTGCATTAAGCCGGCAACATCATCGTAAGCGCCACCCAGGAACACCTTCGCTGAAAGGCTGGCATCGCAAGGATTGGGGTCACAGGGGTCGTTGAGGTTCGAACCACTCACCAATTCCTCGTAGTCTGTCAACAGGTCGCCATCGGTGTTTTGTCCATCGTCAGCGGCATCATTCGGGTCCGTGGCCGGCTTGCCCAAGTTCGGGTATAAGGTCACTTCTACGTAATCCGGCACACCGCCGTTATCCGTATCGATGAAGTCCGCCGGGTCGCCCGCGTCGGTCGCCAGCTCCCCGTTGTTCGGCTGGTACGTCGTTTCTACGTAATCCGGCACCAGGTCCCCATCCGCGTCGGCGTAATCCGTGCCGTCGTTCGGGTCCGTACCGTCCTGGGCTTCCACGTAATCCGGCACCAGGTCCCCATCCGTATCGGCATAATCCAGCCCATCAAGCGGGTCCGTGCCGTCCAGCAGTTCCTGGTAGTTCGGTACGCCGTCGCCATCATCATCTGACTGGTCGTCGCCGGCGTCGGCAGGGTCGGTGGCCGTCAGGCCTTCAACCGGGTACAGCACCGTTTCCACGTAATCCGGTACACCGCCGTTATCCGTATCGATGAAGTCCGCCGGGTCGGCTGCGTCGGTCGCCAGCTCCCCGTTGTTCGGCTGGTACGTCGTTTCTACGTAATCCGGCACCAGGTCCCCATCCGCGTCGGCGTAATCCGTGCCGTCGTTCGGGTCCGTACCGTCCTGGGCTTCCACGTAATCCGGCACCAGGTCCCCATCCGTATCGGCATAATCCAGCCCATCAAGCGGGTCCGTGCCGTCCAGCAGTTCCTGGTAGTTCGGTACGCCGTCGCCATCATCATCTGACTGGTCGTCGCCGGCGTCGGCAGGGTCGGTGGCCGTCAGGCCTTCAACCGGGTACAGCACCGTTTCCACGTAATCCGGTACACCGCCGTTATCCGTATCGATGAAGTCCGCCGGGTCGGCTGCGTCGGTCGCCAGCTCCCCGTTGTTCGGCTGGTACGTCGTTTCTACGTAATCCGGCACCAGGTCCCCATCCGCGTCGGCGTAATCCGTGCCGTCGTTCGGGTCCGTACCGTCCTGGGCTTCCACGTAATCCGGCACCAGGTCCCCATCCGTATCGGCATAATCCAGCCCATCAAGCGGGTCCGTGCCGTCCAGCAGTTCCTGGTAGTTCGGTACGCCGTCGCCGTCATCATCTGACTGGTCGTCGCCGGCGTCGGCAGGGTCGGTGGCCGTCAGGCCTTCAACCGGGTACAGCACCGTTTCCACGTAATCCGGTACACCGCCGTTATCCGTATCGATGAAGTCCGCCGGGTCGGCTGCGTCGGTCGCCAGCTCCCCGTTGTTCGGCTGGTACGTCGTTTCTACGTAATCCGGCACCAGGTCCCCATCCGCGTCGGCGTAATCCGTGCCGTCGTTCGGGTCCGTACCGTCCTGGGCTTCCACGTAATCCGGCACCAGGTCCCCGTCCGTATCGGCATAATCCAGCCCATCAAGCGGGTCCGTGCCGTCCAGCAGTTCCTGGTAGTTCGGTACGCCGTCGCCATCATCATCTGACTGGTCGTCGCCGGCGTCGGCAGGGTCGGTGGCCGTCAGGCCTTCAACCGGGTACAGCACCGTTTCCACGTAATCCGGTACACCGCCGTTATCCGTATCGATGAAGTCCGCCGGGTCGCCCGCGTCGGTCGCCAGCTCCCCGTTGTTCGGCTGGTAAGTCGTTTCTACATAATCCGGCACCAGGTCCCCATCCGCGTCCGCGTAGTCCGTCCCGTCGTTCGGGTCCGTGCCATCCTGGGCTTCTACGTAATCCGGCACCAGGTCCCCGTCCGTATCGGCATAATCCAGCCCATCAAGCGGGTCCGTGCCGTCCAGCAGTTCCTGGTAGTTCGGTACGCCGTCACCGTCATCATCTGATTGGTCGTCGCCGGCGTCGGCAGGGTCGGTGGCCGTCAGGCCTTCAACCGGGTACAGCACCGTTTCCACGTAATCCGGTACACCTCCATTATCCGTATCGATGAAGTCCGCCGGGTCGCCCGCGTCGGTCGCCAGCTCCCCGTTGTTCGGCTGGTAAGTCGTTTCTACGTAATCCGGCACCAGGTCCCCATCCGCGTCGGCGTAGTCCGTCCCGTCGTTCGGGTCCGTGCCATCCTGGGCTTCTACGTAATCCGGCACCAGGTCCCCATCCGTATCGGCATAATCCAGCCCGTCGGCCGGGTCCGTGCCGTCGGAACTTTCTACATTATTAGGTACGCCGTCACCGTCGAAGTCACCGGTTGGGCAAGCCAATGCGTTCATATTTGGTACGCATGGATCGGATGGTGCAGAGTCCACACCATTCAGGACCAGGTCGCCGTCGACATCACCCGTAGGGCAAGCCAGGATGTTCGGGTTGGGGGAACAGGGATCGAGTGGATCGCCATCATCGATGGAATCACCATCGGTTTCCTCGCCGTCCGTTATGCCATCCTCGTCGGTATCAGTATCCAGTGGATTGGTATTGAAAGTTACAGTTTCGGCCTGATCATTTAGGCCGTCGCCATCAGTGTCCGCCAGGTTCGGGTCTGTTTCTCCTGAAGAGGTGTTTCCAGTACCGCTAATGCCGGTGTTATCCACTTTACCATTCTTATTGGCGTCTTCTTCACCATCATTCAGTCCATCGCCATCGGTATCATCCTTAGTCGGGTCAGTGACCGTTGAAGGATCGGCATCGCCGACAAACGGCGTGGTAGTTCCGGTGAAGGGCGTACCGTTATTCGAAAGGCCACCCGGTAATGGAGCCGTAACCCCGGCCTCTACGCCGTCTTTGATACCATCGCCATCGCTGTCAGCACTCAACGGATTGGTTGCACCGGTAAAAGGGGCAAGCGGGCCGGTACTGTTCACTTCATCGCCATCACTGATACCGTCGTTATCGGTATCAGAATCGAGCGGATTGGTGTCGATACCGGCTGTGAACAGGCCGTCGGGGCCAACTTCCTGGAAGTCAGTGCGGCCGTCATTATCCGTATCGGGATCGGTCGGATCGGTGCCGAGGATGGCCTCCTGCGCATTCGTCAGGCCGTCATTATCCGCATCGGCAGCTGCATCGTCATTGCCGTTACCGGCAGTGGGGTCGGTGCCGTCGAGGACCTCCTGGCCGTCGTTGGTGCCGCCACCGTCGGTGTCGGCATTGGTCGGGTCAGTGTTGTAGGTATTCACCTCTTCGCCGTCCGTCAGGCCGTCGTTATCCGTATCAGCATTGTTCGGGTCGGTGCCCAAAGAAGCTTCTTCGCCGTTGGTCAATCCGTCCATATCCGGGTCGGCGGCTGCGTCATCTGTTGGATCGCCTGCCGGGTCGGTGCCGTCGAGGACTTCCTGGCCGTCGTTGGTGCCGCCATTGTCCGTGTCGGCATCAAGTGGATCCGTATTGTAGGTATTGACCTCTTCGCCATCCGTCAGGCCGTCGTTGTCCGTATCGACATTGTTCGGGTCGGTGCCCAAAGAAGCTTCCTCAGCGTTGGTCAGGCCGTCATTATCCGGGTCGGCGGCTGCGTCGTCATTGCCATTACCGGCAGTAGGGTCGGTGCCGTCGAGGACCTCCTGGCCGTCGTTAGTGCCGCCGCCGTCGGTGTCGGCATTGGTCGGGTCGGTATTGTAGGTATTGACCTCTTCGCCGTCCGTCAGGCCGTCATTGTCGGTATCGGCATCGTTCGGGTCAGTACCCAGGGAGGCTTCTTGGCCATTGGTCAATCCATCCATATCCGGGTCGGCGGCAGCGTCATCAGTTGGATCGCCTGCCGGGTCGGTGCCGTCGAGGACTTCCTGGCCGTCGTTGGTGCCGCCATTGTCCGTGTCGGCATCAAGTGGATCCGTATTGTAGGTATTGACCTCTTCGCCATCCGTCAGGCCGTCGTTGTCCGTATCGGCATTGTTCGGGTCGGTGCCCAAAGAAGCTTCCTCAGCGTTGGTCAGGCCGTCATTATCCGGGTCGGCGGCTGCGTCGTCATTGCCGTTACCGGCAGTAGGGTCGGTGCCGTCGAGGACCTCCTGGCCGTCATTGGTGCCGCCGCCGTCCGTGTCGGCATTGGTCGGGTCGGTGTTGTAGGTATTGACCTCTTCACCGTCCGTCAGGCCGTCGTTGTCGGTATCGGCATCCGTTGGGTCAGTGCCCAGGCCGGCTTCTGTCGTATTATCCAGGCCATCATTATCCTGGTCGCAGGGGCCGGCGTTGAGGTTAGGAATACAAGGATCGTTATTGGCCGGGTCGGCTTCATCGTCGACGCCATCGTTGTCCGCATCGTTGATGCTGGATTCCAATGCATCAATTAGGCCGTCGTTGTCGGTATCGAATGGGAAGACAGGGTTAGCGCCAACTTCCAGCCCATCGTTTTCGCCGTCGCCATCTGAATCAGGATCCGTTGGGTCTGTACCGGCCGTCAATTCCTGAGCATTCGTCAGGCCGTCCGAATCCTGATCACAAGGCCCCGCAGAGGCATTTGGAATACAGGGATCGTTATTGGCCGGATCAGACTCATTGGGCACGCCATCGTTATCGGAATCGGTAATGCTGGATTCCAAGGCGTCAATGATGCCGTCGTTGTCGCCGTCGAGCGGGTTGTTCGGGTCAGGGCCTACTTCGGCCCCGTCGAGCTCGCCATCGTTGTCCGTATCGTTATCGAACGGATCAGTGCCCAGGGAAACTTCCACACTGTTGGCCAGGCCGTCGTTGTCCGTATCACACGCAGCGGAGAGGGCATTGGGCACGCAGGGGTCGGTGTTGGCAGGGTCAGACTCATCGTTGACGCCGTCATTATCCGTATCGGCAGTGCTGGAATCGAGGGCGTCGATAATGCCGTCGTTGTCGCCGTCGAGCGGGTTATTGGGGTCACCGCCCACTTCGATGCCGTCCAGTTGCCCGTCATTGTCGCTGTCCGGATCCAAAGGATCGGTGCCGGCGGTGAGTTCTTCATCGTTGGTCAAGCCGTCGTTATCCTGGTCGCAGGCGCCGGCAGAGGCGTTGGGGACACAGGGGTCGAAGTTGGCCGGGTCGAATTCATCCATCAGGCCGTCGTTATCGGCATCGGCGATGCTGGATTCGAGGGCGTCGATGATGCCGTCGTTGTCGCCGTCAAGCGCCATGTTCGGGTCGGGGCCCATTTCATCTCCGTCATTCTCGCCGTCGCCGTCGGTATCCGGGTTGGCCGGGTCGGTGCCCAGGCCGCTTTCCTTGTCGTTGGTCAGGCCGTCGCCGTCCTGATCACAGGGGCCGGCGTTGACGCTGGGAATACAAGGATCGTTGTTGGCCGGGTCAAATTCGTCGCTGACCCCATCGTTATCCGCATCGTTGGTGGCGGAATCGAGGGCGTCGATGATGCCGTCATTGTCGCCGTCGAGCGGATTATTCGGGTCACCGCCCACTTCAATGCCGTCCTGTTCGCCGTCGCCGTCGCTGTCAGCATTGGAGGGGCTGGTGCCGGCGGTCAATTCTTCCGCATTGGTCAGGCCATCGCTGTCCAGGTCGCAGGCGCCGGCGAAGGTGTTGGGATCGCAGGGGTCGAGGTTGGCCGGGTCGGCTTCGTCGTTAACCCCATCGCCATCTGCATCGGCGATGCTGGAATCGAGGGCGTCGATGATGCCGTCGTTATCGCCGTCGAGCGGGTTATTTGGGTCACCGCCCACTTCGATGCCGTCCAGTTGCCCGTCATTGTCGCTGTCAGGATCCAGGGGATCGGTGCCGGCGGTAGCTTCTTCATCATTGGTCAGGCCGTCAGAATCCTGATCACAGGGGCCGGCGTTGGCGTTGGGAATACAGGGATCGGTGTTGGCCAAATCGATTTCATCGTCAAATCCATCATTATCCGCATCTGACAGACTGGACTCCAGAGCGTCAATGATGCCGTCGCCATCGGTATCGAGCGGGTTGTTCGGGTCAACACCCACTTCAAGGCCGTCATTTTCTCCATCTCCGTCTGTATCCGGGTTCATAGGATCGGTGCCTGCCGTTATTTCATCAATATCATTAATTCCGTCTCCATCGGCATCACAGGAAACGATAGAAACGGTAGTGCCGGTAGCGGCCGGGCCATAACATCCATTGACAGCATAGTAAGCATAGTAAGTACCGGAAACGGCAACGGCCGTCGGCGAAGCCTCCGTACTGCTCAGCCCGTCGCTCGGATCGCTGTCGGTGCTCCACACAAGGGATGCGCCGGTGGGCGTTGTGCTCGTCACGAGTGCGCTGAGGTCCACGGTCGTGGCCGGGCAGGTATTGGCCGCCGTAGAAGCCGACAAAACAGGTATCGCCTCCGTCTGTTCGCCGATGGCAACGATGATCGTCACTTCTTCGCCCAGGCAGGGCGGCGTACCGGCTATGGCGTAAGTAAAGTGGTAGGATCCATCCGCAAGCCCTGTCAAGTCTACGGCGGTGGGGGAAGCCAGGCTGACGCCGGCGCCATCGTCATCCGACCAGCTGCCGCCGGCCTGATAATTGATGACAAAATCCTCCAGGTTGATCACTGCGTTGGCGCCGGGGCCGCCGGGGCAGTAATGGACGATGGAGCCGTCCATCATTTGTAGCGAGTTCGGTGAAACCGTTACCACTACGGGTACGGCATTGCTTTCGCAGCCGTTTTGCATACAGTTCACCCAAATGGTTTGGGGGCTGTTCGCTGAGGTGGTTCCGGGGTCATAGCTGAAGCCGGTGGCCAGCACATTCGCCGGGCCTGCGCCGGGATCGGCATCGTAGAAAGTATAGGTTGGCAGTTCGGGCGTTTTGACAATCCGCATATCGCTTACAGCGTAATGCTCCAGGGGGCCGTCTACGCCTCCGATGCCGGAGATGCCGTCGCCGTTCTTGACACAAACCTTCAGGGCCACGCTACTGCCGGTGATACCCGTTTTGACAAAAGTCTGATATTGGGCGCTGATCTGGCCGGCGTATTCCGCCTCCAGGGTTTCCACACCGTTGATGATGCTGTACACCCGAATATAATCGTCGGCTTCCATATACCCACCGGAGCGGCGGAGATCGACGGAAATAGTGGCCCGATCGCCCGGCGCGAGAGCCTGGGTGGGCGTTTGCAGGCAGAATTCGCTGTTGACATCGTGGAAACGCAATTCGCCGCCGATCCGGCGGATATAGTCCGTGGAACGCTTCAGGGTGGAGAAATCACCGGTGAGCGTCAAGCCTTCGGAGGTAACAATGGAAGCATCGCTAACCGGGCAGGTTCCAATAGCCGCCCCGCTGCATTCGCCATGCGCTACGTAGGCCGTCGCACCGTCAAAACCGGCGTGGAAGAGTTCTTCCAATCCTGCTAAAGGCAGCGGAAGGGTTATGGCCGTTGAGGCGCCTTCACAAACTGTAATATCCGGGATGATCGGATCGTCGGCAGCTTCACCGATGGAGACGATCACGGTAGCCGACTCGCCGAAGCAGGGCGCAGCGCCCGATACGGTATAGGTGAAATGATAGGCGCCGTCGGGCACGCCGGTGAAGTCTACAGCGTCCGGATTGGCGAGGCTGACGCCGGTGGCGTCATCGTCCGTCCAGGAGCCGCCGGACTGGTAATTGATCACCAGTCCGTTCAGACTGATGAAGGGGTTACCGCCGGTACAGAAGTAACCGATGGATCCATCCATCATTTCCACAGAATTGGGGGAAACAGAGATCACGACGGGTTCGGGTTGGCTCTCACAACCGTTGACGGAACAGGTTACCCAAATGGTCTCGGGACTGCTGGCCGGCGTTGTCCCCGGGTCGTAACTCAAACCAGTGCCGACCACCAAACCACCCAGGCCGGGATCACCGTCGTAGAAGGTGTAGGTTGGCAAGGCAGGGGTAATGATGATCTTCATATCCTGAATAGCGTATTGCTCGAGCGGGCCGTCAAATCCGCCAATGCCGGTCTGGCCATTGCCGTTCTTCACACAGACCTTGATGGCCACGCTGCTGCCCGTAATGCCGGTTTTCCGGAAGGAGATCGTACGCGAACTGATCTGTCCGGCGTATTCAGCTTCCAGGTTTTCCACGCCGTTGATAATGCTGTACACCCGGATGTAATCGTCGGGCTCCATATAGCCATACGAACGCCGTAAATCTACAGCAATCGTTGCCTGATCTCCGGGGGCGATAGCCTGCACGGCCGTTTCTACGCAAAATTCACTGTTGACGTCGTTGAACTGCAGTTCACCGGCATAGCGGCGGATGTAGTCCGAAGACCGGAACAGGGTGGAGAAATCGCCCGTCAGGGTGAGCCCTTCGGCAGTAACGATCGATTCATTATTCGTCGGACAGGTTCCGATAGCCGAGCCGCTGCATTGTCCCTGGGCTATATAGGACAGGCTACCGTCGAAGGAAGTATGGAAAACCTCCTGCTGCGGAATGTCGAAGAAAGGTACATTGATGGCCACGTCATCCCCTTCACATACAGTAATGTCGTCGAGCATTGGGGCGGGAATGGTGGTGACCTGGTTGACGATCACATCGTAACAAACGGGAGAGCCGCTGAACTGGTAATTAAAGGTATACACGCCATTCGGCAGGCTGGTCAGATCTACATTGGTGGGATCGGAAATGTTGGCGCCGCTGCCGCTGACGTCCGTCCAGGTACCGCCGGGCGTATAGGAAAGCACGAAGCTGGCCAGGTTTATTGGGCCGCCGCTGGAGCAGGCATAGGTGGAGCTGACCACACAAGCGACTTTTCCAAAGGTGAAATGATCGTTATTGTTGAAATCATAGGCAGCGGAGCCACCGGCCAGCGCAACGCTGGTGGGGGAACCGGTGCTGAAATCGCCGTCGCCATCGGTATCGACGATGAGGAAGGTAGCGCTGGCCTCATCGGTATGTACCGTTACGGTACCGACCGTGCCGGTTTCCTGCACTTTCCATTGGCGATCCAGGATATCAAAATTTGGGATAGAGGCCGTGTAGGTTACTGCGCCGCCATTGTCGCCCCAGATGAGGAAGCTCTTATCGACGCTGAAATCCGTGGTATTATCGGCATTGGTGGCGGGCAAGCCTCCGGTTTGGTCACCATTGTAGATGGCGACCAGGCTACCGGTGTTGACCGATTGGGACTGTCTTTGATCCAGGCCCTGGCAATTGTCGCGGCCGATACCGGCGATATTGTTGTCAAAACTTCCTCCAGACATCCAAATGACGGAACCATCTCCTGCAAGATAATCGTGGGAGAGGGTAATACCGTATTTAATGCCGAGGTAGGAGTTTACTCTCTGTTTTTCCGCCGGGAGCAATTCCCGATCATAGATGATGACTTCAGGAATATCTCCATCGTAGTAGGTAAGATTTCCAAACCCCAGATTAGTAGCCGGTTGATCGAAGCGTATGCTATTGGAATTTTGATTAAAATCCTGACTGCCGTTGAACCAGGCTGTCCATTGTCCGGGTTTCGCTCTTACATTATAAATGTTAGGTTTTTGGATATCTACCGAGGGCACCCAGTTTTGACGAGTTGTAGAACCGAAGGCGTCATAGATATTTTGGTTGCCCCAGGTGTAATGTTGCCAGTGGTTGTTACCCCAGGCGGCCAGGCCATTGTTTTGCGTTTTCGGCCGATCGCTTCTGATAAGGTAATAAATCTCCCCAGCTGAAAAGCCATTGGTGAAGTTGTTGAAGTCGAAACGTTGGTTGCTGCCATCAAAGGTAACAGAGGGGTTGAAGTTGATACCATTTTCAACGTACCCAGGGCTATTGACTGCGGCCGTCGGGCTGTTGCCCATACCACTGGCATCGTCCCAGGCGCTGATAGCGCCGCCACTTTGACTAATGCCATCATTGGCTTTCATCCAAAGCTGAAGATTAGCCGCCACACAGCCCGGCGCTTCGATCTCCTTGCCAAACGTAAAATACTGGCCATCGGTAAAATTAACAGTTGCGACAAGGTTGCCGCTGCCGTCGTCGGCCAGTGCAATTTCCACGGGTGTGCCGGTAGAAAAATCTGCGCTGTTGTGCACCAGCAAATGATCGGCGCCACCGATCGCATGGACGGTCACCGTTCCGACCGTTCCTGTTTCCTGCACTTTCCAGATTCGGCTCATATAGTAGTAACCAGCCGCAGGAGTGAAGCTGTTGGGATTATATGTAACGCTGAAGGAAGCCGAGCCGCCGTTGTGCCCCCACATCAGGAAGCTCTTATCGGCGCTGAATGCGGATGCGTTGTCGGCGTTACTGGATGGCAACCCGCCGGCCTGATCGCCGTAATAAATGCTAACTACACTACCAGCTGTCACCGACTTCGATTGCTTCTGCTCCAGGCCGGAGGCGTCATCGCGGCCGATACCGGCCACTCCGTGGTGGTACGGCTGATAGGCAGCGTTGGCCGAGCCGGCCCAGATGGTGTTGCCGTCTGAGTCCACATAGTCGTAATTCACAGTACTGCTGGCCGGATCGGAGTCCAGTGTCGTTCCCCAGCGGATGGAGAAATAGGAGTTGACACGCTGGCTTTCTGTGGCGGTAAGGTTGCGCTCGTAAACAGCGATCTCTCCGATGGGGCCATCCCATACTTCCACACCTTCGTAGGAGCCTAGGGAAAACTGGTCGGCGTTGGGCGCGCCGTTGGCGAAACTGCTTTCCCGAATTTCCATCGTTGGTTCGCTATTGACCTGCCCATTGAATATTACATCCAGGCCGGTATTGCTGGAAGTATTGGAAGGTTCATTGGCCATATTCCACTGCCAGCTCCAGATATGGAACTGTCCCGGCACGGGATCAGCCGGATGGTCATTGCGAATAGGTGAAGAACCATTCATATATCCCAGGGGTTTGCCCGTTGCGGCTGCCGTACCCAGATGAGGGTTGTCGATACCAAACACGACCAGGTTGTCAAAACCAGTGCCGGGGGTACTATTGGAGGCGGCGCCAAATACGGAGCCTCCCGGTTCAACGCCCGTCATAAAGGGAGCCAGTTCCAACCCATCGTTACTTCCGTCGAAGAGGACGGTGGGGTTAAAGTTAGAACTTGGAGCGGGGCTGCTAAAAACGGGCTCGCGGGCAGCCGTCTGGGAAGTCAAACTGGCGCCGCTCAGGCTCTGGTCCATCCAGGCGCTGACCGGGGCGCCGTCCACGGCGGTGTTCGTACCGATATCCGCCTTAAGCCAAAGCCGGATGCCGGCGGCTACTCCACCTGGCGCTTCCAGCTCATTTCCGAAGGTGAAGTACTGTCCGTCAGTAAAGTTTACTGTGGCCGCCATATTGCCATTGCCATCGGGCGTCATGGCGATCTCCGTTGGCGCACCGGAATTGAAGTTGGCGCTGTTGTGTACGAGCAGGTGCTCGGCAGTAGCCGGGCCGATAACGGTTATGGCGCCTACGGTTCCGGTTTCTTTCACCCGCCATACACGGGCCATGCGGAAGTATCCGGCGGCGGGAGTGAAGGAGTTGGGGGTATAGGTATTGGCGTAGGTAGCGGCGGCGCCATTATGGCCCCAAACCAGATAGGAGCGGTCGGTTCCGAAGCCGCCGCTGTTTTCCATGGAAACGACACTGCCGAGTTTAACGCTATTAGATTTCCGCTGGTCGAGCATGGAGTTGTCATCGCGGCCAATGCCGGCCACTGCCTGATGGTAAGGCTGATAGCCCGCTGTGGAGGTACCCGGCCAGATGATGGCGCCATCGGAGGCCAGGTAATCGTAATTCACGGTGGGGTTAGCCGGGTCGTTATCGAGGGTGACGCCGTTGCGAATGGCCAGGTAAGATCGCACCCGGGCCAGCTCAGCACCGTCGAGACGTCGGTTGTAGATGACGATCTCGGTAATGCCGCCGTCCCAGTCTTCTCCACCACCATCGGAACCGATGTGGATCTGATTGAACATCTGGGTGTTAGTCTGCCCACGGATATCCATGTTGTTGGCGTGATCATAACCATCCAGGCCAGCCACGAGGTCATCGTTGAGGGTGGTCAGGCCATTGATGGCGCGGATATCCAAAATGTGTGCTTCGTCCTGTATAACCGGCGAACCGATGTGGGTGACGAAGGCGGGAGAACTATTATCCGCCCAGGGGTTGAAGTCAAGGCCGGTCACATCCAGGGTTGGGTCATTGCCATTATTACCCAGGCCGGCCAACGAATTAATACCGGAATTGACCGTTGAGAATCCGACGCCGATCATGGTGATATCATCATTCAGTCGGTCGAGGATGGGGGACGTATTTTCCAGGTGGTCATCATTCCAGAAGAGATATGGATTGTAATTGGACTGCGGTATTCCGTCCCGATAGGTGGGCCTTTGGCCGACGGTAGCCTGGGTAGTATGAAACCCACTACCGGAAATATCATTCCACTGCTGGACAGATGCGCCGTCGGTTGCCGGCGAGACACCAGCATCGGAGAAAGCCTGTACATCGGCGCGCGACCAGAAGGCCAGGCCTGCGTCGACACCGCCAGGGGCAGGAATGGGCGGCAGCGGCGCGGCCGTCCACAATGAAAAATGCTCGATGCCATTGAGATGGATCGAGTTGTTTTCCGGATCGACGACACTGTTGAGATGTGGCTCCCATGTCCGTCCGTTGTCGGTGGAGGAATACAAGATCAGCTTGGTTTCATCCAGGCCGTTGAGGTCGTCGTCGTCGTATTGGAAGGCCAGTTGGGCCTGCAGGGCGTGATTCCGGGCGGGGTGGATACCCACGACTTTATTAATGGATTGCTGCCCGAGGATAGTAGCCGGCTGGCTGAATAATTCCAGCCGGGTGCGGCCTAATGGCTCTGGAGCTGAGATATTTAGCCCGATTTCCGGCGCCTTCAGTTCACCGGCTGCCTGGCTGCTTTCCAGGGTAAGGGAAAGGCTGGGCTGCTGAAAAGGGGAGGCATCAGCCTCTCGGGAGAGAGGAGGCATCGAAAAAACAACAAGGGCCAGAATACCGGCGAGCGCAATAGCTACAGGCGCACTCCATCCAATCCTGGGCAACCGGATTAGCTTTGTAAAGTTCGAAATCATGATTTGTTAGTTTTGGATAATAAATCTCCACCCAACCCAGGCACGCTAGCCCGCATTGGTACTGGTTTTGGCCGTCAAATGGTGTTAATCAAAGGAACGAAGCGTCCCGGAACAGGCGCCTGGCAAAGTCGCCGCCCTCCTGTTTCCGAAACCCTGTATCATACTATTTTTTTACTTTACCCTGGCTCATGGCGGCAGGGGTTTGGGGTTGCAGGATGAATGGCCGCATTGAGCCCCAGGCATATTTGTTTGATGTCGTTTCATGATCCTATCATTTAAGCTAATGGGCCGTCTCTTTTCGAAAAAGGAAAGAAAGAGGGAGGCTGCCCCCTCTTCTACCCTTATCAAACTAATGTTATACAACCTAATACTTTACTGAGTCCTGAATACAATTTGCAGGCCAGGCCTGGCGCACCCGAGCCGTGTACAATGTCATTAAGTTAAGGCCAAGAGAGGCCGCGCTATCAACTGGCGACTAAAGCTCGCCTGTTGATTTTAGTGGCTTCTCGAAGTCGAAAGGCGAGCTTGAAGTCGCCTTCCGACGAGCCCTACCGCTTCACTTAATGGCATTGGAGCCGTGTAAGCTGAGCGCATGCCTGGAGGTAGTCATTCGGATTGACGTTATTCCGGCACAAAATGGCCCGATCAAACTACGATTACGTCTCCTATTACAATGTTGCTGCTGCAATGGGGGGCGCAAAGCGGGGCTGTTGGTATCTTTTTCATGATCTTTTTTTGATTTGGTTATCAAGCAATAATCATGATGCTAAATTAGGACGGCCAACAGCCTGGTTCAAGGAAAAGTATGTGCCCAGCTTGCCGGGGAATAGCCGTATAAACGGCAAAGAAAAAACAAACAACTATTTGATTTTCAAATAGATAAGCAATTAGAATCAAAGAGTTTTACACTCAAATAATGGTCGGGTCGATGATGATCACCCTATTTTCATTATAAGTCAGGCGAAGGTTGGAACCAAAGTTTTTCATGATCTGCATTTTTTGTTGGTTGAAAAAATTAAAAGAATCGGTGCTCCATATCCCGGACATTTCCGGGGCCGGACGAGAAAGGCGCTCGAGCTGAATATTCAGCCGCAGTACCTCCTGTCCCTTGATCAGAGGATGTTTGCCAGCCGCCAACTGACAGGGCGGAAGTTCCCAGATCAGTTCCAGTTCACGCGGTAGCCTCACAGGCCGTTCCATCAGAAAAGTGGAACCCTGAAACAAGCGGCGCGAACAGGGGCGAATGGAAGGACGTTCAATATCCAGAACCACCCCCTGTCCTCCGTTGAGATAACAGGCGGCGATCACGCTTCGGCAGTTGGAAGAAAAACCCTCCGGCCTGGAACCATTGACGGCGCTCATCATCATGACCCGGCATATACCCGTGCCGGCGCATCGTTCGGCGGGATTACCCAGAACCACTTCGACATACCTCTTTTGGATGTCCGGGAGCCTTTTTTTGCCAGTTTGGCAGTAAAGTCCCTTTCGGAATACTTTCATTAAAGCTATTTTTGAAGTTGGTGTACTAAAAATCCGAACAGAGCGAGCGCGAGTAAGCTTAGGGGACAATGATGTCGCCGATCACAATTCTTCCCTTATTGAAAAGGGGGAATGGGGTGGTGGTGGTAGCTGCTTTTTTCATGTCGATTATGATTTGTTTGTAACAAGTTTCTGAATGCTAAATTAGACTGTCTACTTAGGGCATTCAAGGAAAACCCGCCGGCTGGCTTACTGGCCGTTCAAGTTCGAACCGCGGTAGCTTTTTTTTATAAAAAACAGATTATCAAATAATTACAACTACAACAATCACTCATAGCATTTTTTAAAATGCACAGAAAGAGCATTCCGGGAGCCTTTTCAGCGGCTCAAAAACGCTTCTCTGCCGGGCTATTGGAAGCCATAGGAAGGACCGGCCCGAAGCCATCAACAGCCTGGGCGAAAACCACGAAGAAAGAGTGATGTTGAATTGGTAGGTAGAAAGCGCTTGGAAAGTAAAAATTGGCGCCGGCGATAAATTCCGGCGCCAAGTGTAATAAGCCGTTCCTTGTTAACGATTGGCAGCCGTTTGGCGGCCGCGGTGGAATTTTCTGTCCAGAGAATTGAGCAGCAGTTCCCACAATTTCTCATAGGGAATGATCTCAATATCGTGCGCCTGGCCAGCTACGTTAAGGGGGGCTGCTTCCAGTTTTTCCACCAAAGGATTGGCTTTACGAATAACAGCCTGTTTGTGGTAATGCGCTGCCGGAAGCTTATGCAGCATCTTAATAAAACAGTTGCTTCGGTAGGTTCCATCGTTGACAAGGTAGCGAGAGGCATACTTTCGGACGCATTCGATCCGGTCGGCTGCAATCTCAAACCGTTGCTGATGAATGAGGAACAGTACCTGAATGATGAGGATTGGGACGTTCATACCTTGCTTGTCTTTCGAGAAGATCGGCACGTCATTGAGAAACTTTTGAAGGCGAAATTTCTGATTTCCCTCTTCTTCCTCCGGCTTTACTATGCCTAGCAAAGCGAGGTAGTGCAGGTAAGCCTGAAATATCTTCCATATTTCCAGAATGTTTTGCGGCAGGTGAACAAAATGTTTATTGGCTTGTGTTGCCATTAGAATGTGATACGCTTCCTGGTAATGACAACTGTGCATCGCCAGCAAGAAGTAGTTCTCCTGGAATTTGAACCAGTTGAATGACCCTTCCTCGGTCAGTTCCAGGCAACGCCTGGCCGTTTTCCTGCCCGCTTCATACTCCTTGAGCTGAATATAGCACACCAACTGCTGGTAAAGAAAGATCAACAGGGGTGCGGTGGCCTGGTAGTCTTTGGATTCAAAATAATGAATGGCTTCTTCCGCAACCGTAATGGTGTTTTCATAATCATTGTTACTCATATATTGGGTCAGCAATATGAAGTAGCCGCTGAACCGAAGCCGGTAGCTATCAAACCGGGCAAGCAGGCCACTGATCTCTTCATAGTACATCCGGGCCGATTGGCTGATCTCCGGTTGTGAGGCCCTGGCGTTGACAAAGAAGACGACCAGCTCAGTATACAACTCCTCTGCTCTGTTTTCAGCCATCCAAAGGCCTTCATATTCTTTAAAGAGCACATTATATTGCTCGTACTTTTTAACATTCCCTTTCCGGGTTCCAAAGTGAAGGCGGAGAATGCGGCAAATATCCAGGGACAGTTCTGTGAATTCAAAACGCTGAGCTTGTTTTAGGATGCTCAGGCTCAGGCTAACGGCCGCGTTTCGGGCATTCTTTCCCAGCAGTATTTTGACGGCGGCCCAGTTTTTATAACAAGCGTAGTATGCGCGCTGCCGCTCGTTGTAGCTGGGCCGGTTGAGGTCGATCAAAAACAAGTAATCGACCAGGCGGCTTTTCAGCGTGCTTTTCAGCTTGTAATAATTCTGGTCCGCTTGCTTTGCGCCAAATATGCTGTAAACCGCATCTTCATCCGTTTCAAAATTACGCGAAGCCATTCCTTCATACAGCTCCATCAGCCTGGAATCCGTATAGATACTATTCTGCTCGGCTGCCCGCAACTTGCTTTTCGTGACAATAAACGCCAACTCCTGGAGGATATGCATATTCGATTCCCGTTTTGAATTAATTTGCAAACATCAACATGATTAAGGACAAACCCTTTCAGAGGAAATGCCCCCTGGGTAACCGGCAAAGCCGGATTACATGACAACCTTAGTGTGTTTATTTATTTGGCTTAAAAGATCGTGCTCCTGTGACGGGAGTAGAAATGTTTGCTTAGTGGAGTGTTTGCCGGTATCGCGTGAGTGAAGTTTTTGGGAAGGAAAAAAGTGGGGGGTACATTTGTGACTTGTAAAAGTGCTGGGAAAGATCCCTTTGACCAGCCTAAATGACTGTAGGGTCGATAATAATGACGCCGCAATTCAGCATCATTTTTCTCAAATGGACCATAATTTGCATATTTATTTAATGATATAATTTACCTCCAAGGTAGAGTATTATTGGGATTCATTCAATAACAACTGAACAAGTCTTGTTACCCTCTAGTTTTCAGCAAACCAATTGTAAAAATTTCGCAAATAAATGATTATCAGCATTTTAAATAAAAAAACACAACCCCTTGAATTAGCAAATGATTTTACCAGAGAAAATATCCGGTTTTTAACCCTGTTACAATTTTAAAAAAATCAAATTTAAAATGAGAGGCCATTGCCTTCTCGTTTGTGGAAAATACCGGATGTTAAGGTAAATACTTAACCTAACGCAAGGCCTCTCCGCTGCCGGAAAAACTTATTCTCAAGAGATTGAACCGCCATTTCCCAGAGATCCTCATACGGAATAATCTCTACTTCATAAGCCTGATTGGATATTTCGATTGGAAATGCTTGCAACTTCCCGAAGTATCCGCTCGCTTGGCGAAGCACCGCCGCCTTATGAAAATTGGCTTTGGGAATGTGCAGCAGCATTTTCATAAAGCAATTACTCCTGTAAGTATCATCCTTTTTAAGATACCGGTGACAATACTGCTCAATGGCCTGAATACGGTCACCTGCCTGGCCATAATCCTTTTTCAGGATAAAGAACAAAATCTGAATGATGAGAATTGAAATATTCAATCCCTGCTTATCCTGTGAAAAAATCGGCGTTTCGTTCAGGAAGCGGCCGAGTCGAAATTTACTAAAGCGGGCCTCTTCGGTTCCGGCTTGCAGTTTCCCCAGTATCGACAGGTAATGCAAGTAGGCTTCATAAATGCGCCAAAGTTCCTGGACGTTTTCGGGCAAAAACGAAAAACGCTGGTGGCCGATAGCTTGTTTGTAAACTTCGTAGGCCTGTTGGTATTGCCGGGTATGCATGGAAAGAATGAAGTACAATTCCAGGTACTTAAACCAATTATAACCGCCTTCTTCCATTAGGTTCAGGCACCGTTCGGCTGCCGCCCGCCCCTTTTCGAATTGGCGGAGTTGAATATGACAGACCAGCTGTTGATAGTAAAAGATCTGCAGCGGAACATGAGCCTCAAATCCTTTTTTTGAAAAGAAACGAATGGCTTCTTCACACACTTCAACCGTTTCTTCATGGTTGCCAACGGAGGTGTGGATGATCAGTTTGATCAAGAAAGCGTAGAGGTACAGGTCGTGCGTTTTGCAATTCCCGAGTGCGGTTTGCAGCTGTTGAAAAGAGGCCCGGGCCCGCTGATGGGCGTCTTTGTTTTGCGACCGCCCATTGACGTAATGGATGACCAGCCTTAGATACAATTCCTTCGCCTGGTTTTCGTATTGCGCCGCCCCGGCATGTTTTTGGTACTGCTGGTCATACGCTTCGAATTTTTTAAAATCGCCTTCAATGGCGCCATAATGGAAGCGAAGCATATCGCAAACCTCCATGCATAAAAAGGAAAACTCGTATTTTTCAGCATACCTCAACACCTTCAACCCCAGGCTAATGGCAGCGTTCCGGGCATTTTTACCCAATAATATTTTAATGGCTGCCCAATCCCGATAGCATTCATAATAGGCCCGCTGATACGAATTATAGGAAGGTTGCTTGACGTCAATGAAAAACAAAGTATTGAGCAATCGATTCCGTAGCGTAGACTTCAGCTTGCGGTATGCGCTAGTGTTATGCTCTTTGTCATAGAGTTGATCAATGGCTTCTTCATCGGTCTTAAACGCACCTTCGAGCACACCTTCATACAATGCGCTGAGCTTTGACCCATCCCCGAAAGGATAACTCATCATCTCTATTGACCTTATCTTATTCTTATTGACAATTAGCGCCAGTTCTTTAAGAGCCTGCATATACTGCTGTTTTAATTACCCAGAGCAGGCCTTTGGGGTAAATACAAGGGGGAATTGTTTTGTAAAAACGGCCTGTTCCCGGGTTGTTTAAGTTTTTGTGTATTCAGCAGTGCTTGTTAATTTTAAAGTCGCCTGTTCCGGGAGGAATCCGGCAAAATATACTGGCTTAAAATGATGCCCGGCTTTGGGATGAGTACGGAGCGCCTTTCATTTTTCTTCGTAAATAGTTTAATCAGGAATATAAAAAGCTGGCTAAAAATAGAAAAAAAGTACATATCATGCCCGGCAGAGGTGTCCGATAGCGTATATCTGGAACGAATGATGGCTATTCAGGTGACGAATACCGTTTCTGGTAGTTAAAGTATATTGAGCCGGCCCAGCAATTGGTTTTTGTAGCGCGCGCCAATCGGCAGGCGGCGCCCGACAATTTCCAACTCACTGTTAGCCAGGCTAATACTCTCGATGAGCGGAAGCTGGACCAGATAACTGCGGTGAACCTGTATGAACCTTCGAGCCGAAAGCCTCTGTTTGATCCGTTTGAGGGGTTCCTTTACGGCAAATTTCCGGTTATCGGTATAGATCACCGAGTAATTCCCATCGGCTTCTACGATGCAGATATCCGAGATCAAAATTTTCACCAACTTGTCTACGCTCTTAATGAAAAGGGCGTTGCTGAGCAGTTCATTCTCCTGCCAAAGGCGGAAAACTTCAACCGCGAGATTGGAGTCTTCATATCTCAAGATCGCTGACTCCACCACGGCCTGCAGGGTAAATTTATTGACCGGCTTCACTAAATATCCGTGGTTGGATGCTTCCCGAGCCGCCTGGTAGGTTTGTTCATCTTCAAATGCGGTCAGAAAAATGACCGGCAGGCCCATTTCTACTACAGATTGCGCCAGCTCGACCCCATTGACATTGCCTTTGATATTGATATCCATCAGGACCAGGTCAACTGCTTCCCGGGCCAACTTATTCAAAGCATCCTCTGCGTTGTCGGCCTGGCCGACAAAGGCATAGCCGCATTCTTCCAGAATGCGCTCCAGGTCAAGAATGTAAATCGGATCGTCCTCTACAACAAATATTCTGATACTTTGCATGGCAAGTGTAAAAATTATTCGTTCACTTTTTCCTGTTTCGGCCCCGGCTGTCCGGGCAGAAATACCCTAAACACGGTTCCTTCCCCTTCCCGGCTTTGCACTTCAATTTTTCCGCCATTGGCTGCGGCCAGTTCTGCGCAAAGGTATAAGCCAAGGCCGGCTCCCTTTTCACCCCGCAAGCCTTCTGTGCTTTCCCGAAGCTTGAAAATATGTGGCAACCGCTCTTCCGGGATGCCCGCTCCCGTATCCGCCACCTCGATCACCCTCCACCGGCCTTCTATAGCGCAACTCAGGCGGACTGCTCCTTCCGCCGGTGTGAATTTGATGGCGTTGCCTACCAGATTCCTCATAATAGTCTGCAGGGAGCTGGCGTCTGCATAGGCTTGGAGGCCTGTTTGCAGGGACAAGCAATCGTCGACAGACAGTTCAATGCCATTTCCTTCGGCAAGTGGCATAAACGCTTCGGCCACTTCCTGTATGATGGCGCCGACTCTCAGCACCTCAGGGCGATAGGGCATGTTCCTGGATTGGGACAAGCCCCAACGCAGAAGGTTATCCAGCGTAACATTCATCATCAGAGATGTCTTTTCAAGGCTTTCTCCAAGCGCCTGGGCCCGGCTGTATTGCCCTTTTCCAATCAAAAAAGCCAGGTTTTTACCAACGTTCTGGAAATACCCCACGGGCCCGCGCAGTTCATGCCCGATCAAGGCAAAAAGCTTATCTTTGGTTTGATTGAGCAGTTTCAACTCTTCGTATTGACTGGAAATAAGCAGCTTATCTTCTGCCAGTTGGTTGGTGCGCCGGGCTACTTCTGCTTCCAGATACGCTTTTTCCCGCCTCAACTGGGCCATCCTGAGCCGGACCAGAGCCGCCACCAACGCAACCATCAACAGGCCTAGCAAAAGAAAAAACCAACCCTTTTGGTAAAATGGTTTCAATACTTCAATGGAAACAGCCAGCTCTTCGGCCGACCAGGATTTGTTCGAAGTCCGGGCTTTTACCCGAAGGGTGTATTTTCCCGGCGCCAGACGCAATAACTCCAGCCGCCCATTTTCCATGGGCTTCCAACTCGGGCCCTCTCCCTGAAGGAGATAATAATATTCTATGCCTTCCGGAAAATGATAGTCTAAAAGCGAGAATTCGAACCCAATGCCCCTGCAACCGGGAGGGATAATGGCTTGTTGGGAAGCCATTACACTAGATAAGCGATTGTCTGTATGGCCGTCTTCGAACTGATACCAGCAGGCATCCATTCTTAAAGGGCTGGTAGAAGGCCGGACATCGGCGAAATCTCGGGGGTGAAAATAAATCAGCCCTCCCATTCCCCCCATATACAGGGCGCCGTCTGGGCGCCTGAAGTGGGAAAGAAAGTTAAATTCATTGTGAACAAGCCCGTCAATCGTTGAAAAGTTCGTAACATCCTCTGTCCGCTTATTGAAGCGGCACAACCCATTGTTGGTGGGCAGCCATAAGAATCCGAGGCTGTCTTCATACACTGCATGTACGATGTCGTTGGGCAGGCCGTCTTTGGAGGAATATTGTTTTACATTCCCATTGCTGCGATCCCAACGGATGAGCCCGCCCCCTTTTGACGCCAGCCAAAAAATGCCTTGTCCATCTTCATGGATAAATGAAAAATTGTTGGAAGGGAAACTATCATACAAGGCCATTTCCTGATTGACAGGCTTCATCAGGATAAGCCCCTTTTGGGTGGCCATCCAAAGGCCTTCGCTGTTTTTGTAGAAATCATTGATCTCGGAAGAGCCTATACTGCTATTTGTGATATATTCAAAGGTTTCGCTTTTCAGGTCAAACCGGGCCAAGCCGTAGCTCATGCCAACCCAAAGGGATCCTCGCTCGTCCCAATGTATCACCTTGGATTCACCGATCCAAATCTCCTGATGAGCCTGGAATTTGATAGGGATTGTCCGATAGGCCTGCTCCGGCCAATTCAACTCCAATATAGCATTACCATGTACTGCGCTCCATATCCCGCCGTCGGGGCCATGGGCTAGTCCAAGGCCTCCGATAAAAGCAACTATTCCCTTTGGAAGGGGGACTACCATACCATTCCGCACCATACAAAGGCCTTCATAGGAATTACACAATAAGGCTCCATCTCCCGTATCGATTATTCCTCTGAGGTTGCCGATGTTTCCATTCACTTTGTGAAAACGCTCGGGCTGCAAACTGATCACCAATAACCTTCCGTTCGAACAAGCCCAGGCCAGGCCATCCTGTCCGAAAAAAACGCTAGCAACATAAAAATCTTTGCCATTGAATACCGGATGGCCGGCAAGAGAAGCGACCTTGCCTACCCCTCTTTCATAAATGTCGAGCTTATTCCTTCCATAGGCCCAAAGCCGCCCCTTTGTATCGGGAGCCAAACCAATATAATCATGCAGAGGTAGCTGGTATTCACCAAAATAACTGTCATTTAGGCCGCTGCAGGCTCTGATATAGTTTTTTATTCCCGTCCTTGTCTTTGGATCACGAGCCTGAAAATAGAATTCCCCCTCTTCTGGTGCGCCGAGAAAATTAAAATTGAAAGGTATGCCGGGTAGGGCAATCTCCTGGCGCAGTAGCCCCTCCGGGCTCAATTCTAAAATTCGTTTTTCGCTCAAGGCCCAGTAGGTATCCTCTGAGGCCGGTTGCACAAAAGACAGCGGGAAACGCCCTCCATTGTTTATGGCCAGCCTGAAGCCTTGCCGGCCCTCATAGCAGTAAGCCCTGCCGTCGGCCAGCCCCATCCACAACCGCCCTTTCCGATCCGCAGTAATACCGCGGATCTGGCTTTTTGGAAAAGGTGCTTCGCCGGCAAAGTTTTCATCAAAGGTTTTGCTTTCCAGGCTTTGCGGGTCCACCAGGTCTACTCGCAGGAGGATCCAATCATGCTTTCCTTCCACCCACTTATCCTGATAATAAACCACCCATATCTTACCACCCGGCCCGTTAAACAAGGAAAGGCCCACTCCGCTTTTGATGATATACTGATTTTCCGACAGAACAGGCTGGAATACCCGGCCGTTGAAACGGTACAAACCGGAATAAAACATGGCCCAGATATAGCCCTGGCTATCCTGAAAGAGGAAGCGGGGGTCGGTGTTGGGCAAGCCTTCTTCCAGCCCAATCGCATGGGCGTAAATGTGGTATCGGGGCGGTTGATTTTGAGAGAAGCCTACCGACTCCTCCGCTGACAGGCTGCTGCCCAGGCTGTCTTTAACCAACTGCCCCATAGCCGGCCTACTTCCCTGCAAAGCTCCAGGAAAGGCGTACATGGCGCAAACCACCACCATAAGGAAAAACAGCACCCTTTTCATGACTATCCGATAAAAAAAACTTTCTAAAAACTGCAATGAGCAATACTTCGATTTCCCACCATTGGGTAGGAATTGATCCGTATTCTATCGTTTGTTTGTCTGGGTAAGAATTTAGTGTTTGCTCAGCGATTGGCGGCAAAGAGAGCGGTAACTGATCCGAACAAAGATAGGATAGTTTAAAGTTTCAAACTATCCCGAAAGCATTTTTCATTTTCGCGCCCCCTTCGGCTCATGCACCCAAAGCAATTCCGGCTCCGGAAGCGCCAGGTCCGGCGATTTTCCATTGTAATCGATTTGATAAAGCAGGTACCGCATGGCGGCGATTCGCGCCGCTTCCCGGATATTCCCCTTGGTGATCACCCAAGGGCTGTACGGCATGGACGTTAGCTCGTACATGCGGTTCTTATATTTCGTAAACTCGTGCCACTTCTCCTGGGCCAACAGGTCGATGGGGCTTACCTTCCACTGTTTCAGCGGGTCGGTAAGGCGGTCTTCGATGCGGTGGCGCTGCACTTCCATATCGATGGAGAACCAGAACTTGACCAGAATAATACCGTCATCGATGATCATTTTCTCGAATAATGGCGCCTGTTGCAGAAACAGCTCGTACTGTTCCGGAGTGCAAAAGCCCATCACCGGCTCCACAACCGCCCGGTTATACCAGCTGCGGTCGAAGAAAACGATCTCCCCGGCATTGGGCAGTTCCTGGATATAGCGCTGAAAATACCACTGCCCTTTCTCCACTTCTGATGGCTTGCCCAAAGCCACGACCCGGTAGTGGCGTGGGTTGAGAAATTGGGAAAAGCGGAAAATGGCGCCGCCTTTCCCGGCTGTGTCACGCCCTTCGAACAGGATGGCCAGGCGCAGGCCATGCTCGTGGATGTGCTTTTGCAGTTTCAGCAATTCGACCTGCAGATAGTACAAGTCGTGCACATAAGCAGGATTGACGCTATAATGCTGCAGCACCTGCTTGTCGAATATGGCATCCTGCCCAGGAATCGTTGGAAAATCCTGCTCCATAGCATTCCTAATTATTTTTAAAAAATGAAGTACCCTGCCAGCATCAACAGCCCAATGGCCAAAAGTGCGGCGCTCATTTCTTCATCACAACTTTATAGAGGTCTTTACGGCGATCCTTTAAGGTATTCACGCTGCCGAATTCATGCAATTCCTTCAGCAATTCCAGGCTCACGTCGGCAATGACGGTCATCTCTGTATTCGGCGTGGCCTCCGCCCGAATGGCGTTGGTGGGGAAGGCAAAATCCGAGGGAGTGAAGATGGCGGACTGGGCGTAGTTGATGTCCATATTATTGACCCTTGGCAGGTTCCCTACACAACCGGCCAGAACCACATAACACTCGTTTTCAATAGCGCGGGCCTGGGCGCAGCAGCGCACCCGATTGTAGCCGTTCTGCGTATCGGTCAGGAAGGGGACGAACAATATCTGCATGCCCTGGTCAGCCAGAACCCGCCCCAATTCCGGAAATTCTACATCATAGCAGATGAGAATGCCAATCTTACCACAGTCGGTGTCAAACACCCGGACCTCCCTTCCGCCAACCATTCCCCAGGCCGACCGCTCGGAAGGCGTGATGTGGATCTTCTGGTATTTTTCCCAGGTGCTGTCTCGCCGGCATAGATAAGAGACGTTGTAGAGGTGGCCGTCCGGCTCCAGCTTTGGCATGCTCCCGGTGATAATATTGACATTGTAGGAAACGGCGAATTCGATAAACTTGTCGCGCAAAAGCTCGGTGTAACCGGCCAATTCCCGGATGGCCCGGGCCTCGCCCAAGTGGTTATAATCGGCCATGAGCGGCGCTTCAAAGAACTCCGGGAAAAGTATAAAATCCGCCTTATAGGCGCTGACGGCATCGATGAAATACTCGGCCTGTTCCACCAGCGATTCGAAGTTGGGAAAAAGGCGCATCTGCCACTGGACAATTCCAACCCGGACCACATCGCGCGGGGCATTGATTAGCTTCTCTTCCTCCTGGTAATAGATGTTGTTCCATTCCAGCAGTGTTGCATATTCTTTCGATTCCCGGTCTTCCGGCAGGTAATGTTTGATGATTTTTTTGACGTGAAAATCGTTTGACAACTGGAAAGTGAGGGTAGGGTCATAGATCTCCTTCATTTTCACTTTCTCGATGTATTGACGGGGCGTCAGTTCATCAGCGTAGTCTTTATAATTGGGAATCCGGCCGCCGGCGACGATGGACTTCAGGTTTAACGACTCACAAAGCTCTTTGCGCGCATCGTACAATCGGCGCCCCAGGCGCAGGCCGCGAAAATCAGGATGG
Organism: Lewinellaceae bacterium; assembly: GCA_020636215.1. GTDB lineage: Bacteria > Bacteroidota > Bacteroidia > Chitinophagales > Saprospiraceae > JACJYE01. The sequence goes on along the minus strand of JACJYG010000006.1, from coordinate 938,888 downwards.
ACAAATAGCTCTATACCGTACAACACGTCGCCATCGGAATCGTGAGTGCTAAAGGACTCATGGCCTGTGATTTGATTATAGTTGTGGTTGTCTCCAAACTTTTTGTAATCCACTATCAGAGAAAGAGCGCAGGCCGCGACTTTACCATCGACTACTACGCAAAGCTGGCCTTCCGGAAAAATATCCAGAAGCCGTTTGATGCTTCTTTTATTCCAGATCGTGATTCCTCCGCCTGCATATGCCCGGGCCATGGCCTCCTTGAGGCTCATGTAATCTTCATAGCGCAGGTGGCGAAGTTCTATCTTGGTAACTATTTCCATAAGTAAGGTCGTTATTGAAATTATGAAATTCGGGAGGGCTATTTATAACACTCCCACCAATAAAGAGAACGTGTATCTTCAGGCAGTGTTTGCTGCGTCTCGTTTGGAAAAATCTATGCTTACCGTATGCAGCCCTTCCTCATGATGGTACTGCAGCCCAAAACCGTACAATTTACAAATCCGTTGAACGATAGACAATCCCAGTCCAAGGCTTTGTTCGGAGTCAGAATCCCGTTCGAAGCGTTCAAACAGTTTTTCGGGGGGCCCTGTCAACACTTTTCCAGGATTGGTGACCGTCAGCCGCTGTCCTTTCAAACTGGCGCTGATGTACCCGCCCCGGAGGTTATGGCGTATAGCATTCTGCAAAAGATTGGCCAGAAGGATTTCCGCCAGACTGGCGCTCATACTGACCTGCACCTCAGACGAAAGTAACAGTTCTACCCGAAGTTTTTGTGCGCTGATCAGATCTTCAAAATTTTCCAGTATCTCCTGGAGCAGCGCACCAATACGGACGGCCTGCACATCCGGGAATCGTTGGTTATCGATCTTGGAGAGCAGGATCAGCGCACTGTTCAAACGGGAGAGGCGGTTGACATTTTGCAAGACGCCACCCAACGCCTCTGCTTCCAGTTGCCCCAGTTGTGGCGATTGCAGCAGGAGTTCTATATGCGCCTTGATAACCGCCAGCGGTGTTTGCAGTTCGTGGCTGGCGTCCTGGGTAAATTGTTTTTGGGCCTGGTACTCTCGTTGCATTTGTTGCAGGATGATGCTCAGTTTTTCCGCCAGGGGCTTGAGCAGCGGGGTATCCACCCGGTTGAGCAGAAGCTCCGATGCTTCCAGGTTTATCCCGCTCAGGCTTTGCATAATAGATTCTATTGGCCGGCGAAGGCGACGCATCTGCCAACGGTAAAGGCTCCAACCGGCTAAGGCACCCAACAACAGCGCGATAACCAATGCCTCCCATGCTTCCCACGGCAATAGGAGCCGCCCGGTAAAGGAAAAACCAGAAATACTGCTACTTATATTCATACGCTTATCACCAGAGGCGCCTTCCTAAACCACCTAAAGCATTCCAACCCGTTTAAAACTAAACTGAGTCCGCTTTTCCATCACCCCACCTCAAACTTATAACCGATACCGTAAATGGTTTTTAAATAATCCCCATAGCCCTGAGTGGCCAGTTTCTTTCGAAGATTTTTCACATGAGCGTAAATAAAATCAAAAGACACGGCATCATCCATGTAGTCACCCCACAAGTGCTCGGCAATACTATCTTTAGTCACCACCCGGTTCTTGTTGCGGGCCAGATAAACGAGAATTTCGAACTCTTTCTTGGTGAGTTTCAGCGGTACGCCGTCCGCGCTGACAGTGCGTTCGTCCAGTTTGATGACCAGGCCATCGAAGGCCATGGCCTTACCGAATTCTCCTGTTTTTCGGCGCATAACGGCCTTAATGCGTGCGTTTAACTCTGAAAGGTGGAAGGGTTTGACCAGATAGTCATCACCGCCTTCTTCCAGGCCGAGTATCCTTTCCTCCAGCGATTCACGGGCCGAGATGATGATAATGCCGGTTTGGATACTCTCCTGACGCAACATCCGGACTAGTTTTAAGCCATCACCCCCAGGCAGGGTGAGGTCTACTACGGCGCAATCGTAATCAAAATTATTGATCTTCCGGTATCCTTCCGCGAAAGTGCCGGCTGTTTCACAGACGTAGCCTTCCCGCTTCAGGTAGCGGACGATTAGCTCCAACAAGCCGGCTTCATCTTCGACGATCAAAATCTTCATTAAGCAAAAATATAATAAAGGCGGGGAGTGCCGGGGCTTAATTCCAAAAAAGCCGAATATCTTCAAATTTCCTTCAGATTTCCTGCTCTCTTTTGCAAAAAAAACCGGAGCCTATTGGGCCGGGCCTATAATCTAATGCACCTGATGGAATTGCATATCCAATCGAACGAAACTGTTTTTGAAGCCATTGTCGAAGGGGTCTTTACCAGAGGTTATGCCGTTGCCGACGGTTTTCTCCCTCCGCCGGAAACCCGGCAGATACAGCAAGCCGTATCCAGCCATTATCAGACTGGCCATTTCAATGCCGCCGGAATAGGCAAAGGGCAGTATTATCGGATGAATCAGGATATCCGGCGGGATCATATCCACTGGATTGACCACAACAGCCCTCCGGATGCCTTTGTTCTTTTCTTCAAACAGTTGCAGGGCCTGGTTCAGTATTTCAATCGCACCTGCTATCTCGGTATCCGGGATATGGAATTTCATCTGGCAGTATACCCGCAAGGCGGTTTCTATAAACGCCACCTCGATGTTTTCCGCCATACCCATGCCAGGAAGCTTTCTGTTATTTTTTATCTGAACGCCGACTGGGAGGAGAGCCAGGGGGGGCAGTTGCGCCTGTACCTCCCCGGGGAAGACGGCGCCGAAGCAACACTTGATCTGGCCCCGATTGCCGGGCGCCTGGTGTGTTTCAACAGCCATACCATCGAACACGAAGTATTGGCCGCCCGGCGAGAACGATACAGCATAACCGGCTGGCTAAAAGACGAGCCTGCGCTCTTCTAGCCACCGGCTGTACATTCTTGCATAGGGGATGGCCCTGGCAAGAGAGAATTTTTTAACAGATTCTTATTCACTCTTTCACACCTTAACGACATGATCCATCCGCACACTCGCATTCAGTTTATCAACGAAGACATAGGCTATGGCGTTTTTGCCACTCAGTTTATCCCCCAAGGCACCATCACCTACGTCAAAGATAGCCTCGAACTGGAGGTTACCCCCGAAGCCTATCAAACTTATAGCCCGGAAATGCAGGAGGTCATCGAGAAGTACTCCTACATTGATGAGCGTGGCGTGCGCATCATCAGTTGGGATTTCGCCAAGTACGTCAACCACTGTTGCAACTGCAACACCATGAGCACCGGTTATGGATTTGAGATCGCTATCCGGGATATTCAGCCCGGTGAGCAACTCACCGATGAGTACGGCATCTTCAACATCCCAGAGGAAATGGAGTTGTCCTGCCAGTATAAGGATTGCCGCAAAAAAGTGCGTCCTTCCGACTTTGACATCTATTATCCGCGTTGGGATGAGCAATTAAAAAAGGCCCTGGCCTCCTTTTCAGTGGTGGACCAACCGCTCTATCCCATGCTTGACACCAAAACTCAAGAGGAGATACAGGGCTACATGAATGACCCCAGCCGGTACAAGTCCGTTTACACCCTGAAATACCATCCGCAATTTTCACTCAATGGCATAGGGGTAAGGAAGTAAGCGATTCGCGGATTACTACAACGCTTACCACTCTTTTTCTCTATCTTTGCCGTCCGGTAAAAATCATTCCCGGCACAGCATAATGCTAGTATTACTATGGATGGTGCGGATTTTTTTCTACGACAGGATGCTCCTGTAATTCGGGAACTGGTGATCGATGATATTCCTCCCGGGCAGATGAAGCGTTTTCTGATGCACTTGGTCACCGACGGCATGGGGTTGCCTGTATTTCTTCCCATACTGGTAGCTAAAGGGGTGGAAGATGGGCCCGTTTTAGGCCTGACAGCCGCTGTTCACGGCAATGAACTCAACGGTATACCTGTTATCCAACGCCTCTTTCGGGAGATTAACATTAACGAATTGCGAGGGTCCATCGTAGGCGTTCCCGTCGTAAACATTCCATCCCTTCTTCGCAAACGCCGCCGCTTTATCGACGGCACCGACCTCAATCACATCATGCCCGGCAAACCCAACGGCAATGTCAGCCAGGTATATGCCTATCGCGTGATGAACTGGATCGTCAAAGAATTCAACTACCTCATCGACCTGCATACCGCCAGCTTCGGCCGGGTCAATTCTTATTATATCCGGGCGGACATGAAGGATCCCGTCACCCAAAAGATGGCCCTCCTGCAAAATGCTCAGATCATTGTGCACAACCCGCCTTCCGACGGCACTCTGCGCGGTGCAGCCGATGCCCTCGGCATCCATGCCATCACCCTGGAAGTCGGCCACCCCAACACATTCCAGAAGGGCGTGATCCGCTCCGGGCTCACTGGTATCCACAACCTCTTGCATTATCTCAAAATGACCGAAGGCCCCATGGAGGAAACCGAAAAGCCTCCTGTCATTTGCAATAATTCCTATTGGCTATACACCGATACAGGTGGCATCCTGACCGTTCAGCCCTCCGTGGCAGAATTAGTGAAAAAAGATGCTCCCATTGCCATCTTACGCAACATCTTTGGCGACCCTATCAGGGAATATAAAGCGCCTGAAGATGGCGTGGTCATCGGAAAAAGCGTCAGCCCGATCAACCAAACGGGTGGGCGGATCTTGCATTTGGGCATACCGGAGTAGAGGGAATGTTTTTGGCTTGTTCGCTGTTGACTACTGGTTCTGGCCAACGACGGACAAGCCCAGCGCCCCTCCTCAATCCATAAAGACTTCCTGATTTTCCGGGCGGTACCGCCCCGTCAGGCGGCCGCCGGCGCCGGTGGCTTCAATTAGGGCAGGCGTAAAACTCCGGTCCATAAAGGCGGTACCCGGCCCGTGTCCGATCTTTTCCAGTTTGTCCTTTCCCAGGATGATACTGTTTTGTGAAAAAATCAAACCCCAAACGATTGAAACGGCTAATGCCCGAATGGAAAACAGTTAAGATCTACTTAAGGGCTTGTTAAGGAAGAGAAGGTTAGGGTAGGACAAAAAAAAACCTCTCGGCGCTTTCATGACCCGAGAGGCTGCAATTCTCCCAACACTTAAATGGTATTCTGTAGTTTTTTGTGTTTGTTTGGTTAGCTTAGAGCCAAATCACTAAAAATAAACATATTAAATAAAGGGGAATCTAAAGCTGATCTGAAGGAAACTATTAAAATAGGTTTCCCAAATCCCGCAGCACAAAGAAACGGCGAATTACAATCCGGTTCAATTGCATCTTTGTGTAAAAAACATGCGTATTTTCAATAAACACCCTACATTATTACATGAAAATGTGATACATTTATACGAATTAGGGTAAATCAGACAACGGAAGATGAAGCGGTTAGCACTCATAGAAGATGATCAACTGTTGTTGAAACGCATGACAGTTTTTCTGAACAGCCAGGCCAGCATGGAATGCGTGCTGTCAGCCAATTCCCTGGGGATGTTTTTTGAAAATCTCCCCGAAAACCCGCAGATTGACCTTTTACTGATCGATATCGAACTGTCGAACACTATAAATACGATAGACCATTTACAGAAGGTGCGCAACCTTCTGCCCAATACCCGGATACTGGTCATTACCGGGCACAATCATCCGGATTACATTTTGACAGCGCTTCAAAAAGGAGCCAATAGTTTTTACCTGAAGGGGTCGGGCCTTAATAAGCTACTGGAAGCGATTGAAACCACGATTGCCGGCGGCACTTATCTGACACCGGAGGCCGCTGCACACATGATCCCTTTTTTCAATGCGCAACAGGACAGGCCATTCCTGCATTCCAACAAAAATGCAAAGAACCCGGGCCACGCTGTTCCTTGCTTTTCAAAAAGTATAAAACTTGACCTCAGCCCTCGCGAAAAAGATGTGGCTTGGAGATTGGTTGATGGCTATAGCTACCAGGAAATTGCTTCTGAATTGCTGGTATCGCTCAATACCGTCCGGCACTATGTCAAGGTGCTTTATAAGAGATTTGGCGTCAGCAACAAAGTACAGCTTGGAAAGAAAATAAAATCCTACCTGTAATGCCTGATTCCTCGTCGAGCATCAGGGTAGGGGCGGTTATAAGTTTTCCACAACAGAAAGGCCAGACAAAAAGCAAATCGGAAAGCTGAGGAAAGTCCATATTAAAAAAGGGTCATGATCCAGTTACCAGCTTGGGAACGATGGGTATTATGCTTTGCGCTGATGATGGTAGCAAGGCTGCTTACCGCAGCATCCTCTACCCCGGATAGCCTGCTGGAAGCACTGCGCCTAAGCCCTCCCAACAGTTTGGAACGGGCGAAGGTTCTTTATGCTCTAAGCCAGGCTTATCGCGAAGCAGCTCCGGATGAAGCGATACAATATGGCTCCGATTTGATCGAACTATCTAAAAATATTGGCTCCGATGAATATTTATATTGGGGGCACATGGCCAATGGCGTGGGCCATGCTATTAAAGGAGAAGACTATGACCAGGCTCTGAGCCACTTCATCCAGGCGCTTGAAATCGCAACCAAATCCAATAGCACCGATTGGAAGCTCAAACAGATCAAAGCCCGGATCAATATCACCGGGGTTTACTGGCGTCAGCAAGAGATACCCCTCGCCCTGCCTTACATCTATTCCAATATCCGGGAATTGGAAGAACTGGGAGAGGAACTTACCCTGGCCGACTGCTATCAGTCTATGGCCCTCATGCAGCAATCATTGCAGCAATTTGACTCTTCCTTTTTCTATATCCAAAACGCAATCGATATTTACGAAACGCTTGGAGAAACCCAAAAGAGAAATAACGCGCTTCTAACTGCCGGCAATATTCACCGGGATTCCGGTAACTTCCGCAAATCACTCGCTACCCTGCAGCGGGCTTTACGATTCGCTTCCATCGACCGCGATACATCCCTGATCATCGAGATTTATCCAAGCATTTCCAATACCTACCGGAAATTATCCCAAATTGAGCAGGCCAAGTTCTTTGCCCGCGAAGGCATGGAACTAGCCAGGCAAAAGGGCCAACTGCCCGAGCAATTGAAAGCGAACGAGGCCCTATACGAAATATTCGAGGCCACCGGCCAATTTGATAGCGCCTTGTTCTATTTCAAGGCCTATTCAGGCTTAAAGGAACGAGTGCTCAACCAAGAGAAAATTAATAAGATACAGGAGCTGACCATCAGCTATCAGGCGAGGCAAAAAGTCCGGGAAAATGAACTGCTAAGGCGCCAATATGCCGCCATCCACCTCCAGAATACCGCCCTGATTGCCGGCTCTATCCTCCTCCTTGGACTGATTGCACTGGCTACCTTCCTCAACCGGCGCCTGCGGCGGCAAAAAGAAGAATTAGAAGCCTTCAACCAGGAATTCGTGAGCATCAACACTCGCCTGATCGCATTGATGAATGAGAAAAAACACATGGTCAGCCTCATTGCTCATGATATCCGCAACCCCCTTTCTCTCATCCAACTTAATACCCATGCGCTGGCTCAGAATGCAGCGCTCAGCGAGGAAGAGCGGCGCCAGATCCTTTCGGAAATGGAAAGCGCCACTAACAATATAGACGCTGCCAGCCTGAAGATCATTGAAATTGAAAACGAGTCTATAGAAAAAGGGCATATCCAGATAGAGCCCCTCAATCTCAACCAAGCCCTCATAGAATCCATACGTGAATTTCAAACCTATGCCCGCAGCAAATCGATCGAGCTCCGGGCCACCCTTCCTGAAACAAACCTCTTTACTCTCGGCGACCCATTTCTGGTTCGCCACATTATCGACAACCTCCTTTCTAATGCCATAAAATATTCTCCTCCAGGCCGGCCGGTGGAGGTTGCTCTTAAAAACGAGGCCGGCAAACTGTCCATTCAGGTCAAGGACGAAGGGCCCGGCCTTTCTCCGGAGGATATGGAAAGGGTATTTCAAAAAGGGATCTCCCTGAGCGCCAAACCAACGAGCGGGGAAAGTTCAAGAGGCGAGGGGCTCTATCTGGCTCGCCGCTTCGCCAGGGCTATGGGGGGACAAATTACCGTAAAAAGCAAGCCTGGCCAAGGTGCTGTTTTTTCGGCCCAGTTCCCCAAAGCCAACTAAGAGCTTGTTCAAATAAAGAGCCGGGCAATCAATCCGAATGCCCGGCTTTCAATAAACAGAAAAATATGTAATTGTGGATTAGGCTTCCTCCATTCGCCCATAGCCCGCGCTTAGCTCTGAAATAGCGCTGCTAATTAGGGCCAATGAATCCAAGGAGTACGTTCCATACTGGAAACGCCCCTCCTCCCGGCCTACTCAGCCGGCAATTGTGTGCATAATTGAAGGAAAAACTTGGGCAGGACTGCCTCGAAAAAATGCAACAGTAAGAAACCAATACAAAGGTAAATATTATTTATATTAAACCAAAACTTAATGCATATTGTTGGCCTGGCCTATAGCCTGTATTGGAGCCCCAAAGAAAATAAATGAGGGCCGCCAACACCTAATTCTGCATTCACCCCCAGGTTGCCAGCCACATATCCGCGAATGCCAAAAAGGATAAGCTGAGGCCCAAATGTTAGTCCATCAGTTTTAGGCGGCTTGAAATTGGGGTCGTTCGTCCCAACATCAGCCGACCAATTGGTCAGCCCTAACCGAAGCCCGGAATACATATCCAGGTTTTCCTGCCCGCCATAATGGACCAGGCCTCTGATGGCTATATTGAAGCGGGAGAGGCGCGCATCAAAGTTTTCCATATTATCGCCATAGTCCGTGTAAGAGAGCTTAAAACGCTGATAGGACAACCCACCACCCAGGCTGAGGTAATCAGTAAGCGCATAATCATAGCTAAGTTGGATAGCAGGCGCCGCACTGGCATCCACATTCTCATCGATATTAGATAGCTTAAACAAAGCTCCAAGCAGGCTAAAACCGCCATTGGCGCTGATGACAGACTCCCCGGCAAGGGTTTGTGCAGACACACCGGTGAAGGCAAACAAAACAGTGATTACGGAACTGACAATCTTTTTATTCATGGCGCCTATTGTTGATTTTCCTCTTCTGAACGGCGGGCCTGCCCGGCTTGTCACAAAACGCCCGGCTTTTAACTTCATTTTAAGGATTAGTCCGGAAAAGTTTCACTTGGCCAGCCAGGGCTACACACCTCTGCGGTGGAGCGAAAGGCCGGCATGTCTGAAATGGGCATAAAAATCGTTTTCGGTATAACAGCAACAAAGATTAGAGCGTTCCGGCTCTGTTTGCCGATTTTTTGTACCCCTTGGCCCTAAAACCTCGGCCTACGTGCTGCGAAGTGGTAATTTATGGGAGTGTTCAAATAACTGTGTCAAATCCTCCGCCATGATCAGGGACGCCCTGATTTTATTGGGGATTCAGGGAACTCGAACACTCGAAAACACGAACTCCTGAACACTCCCTAATTTATACCAATAGAAAGCAGAAGAAAAAATTACCGAAAGTGCCGAAAGGCATTAAATAAATGTTAATCTTGCTTCTACCCGGTAATCTTTTACTGCTTTCCTACATCAAAATAGAAAAGCCATTGTTTTTAACGCAAAACCTGGTTACCATGAAAAAGGTTAAGTTCAAAAATAGAATGGAAGCGATCGACTGGATTGCCGATTACGCGGAAAATGAAGGGCAGTTTGAAGTGTTGCGCGAACAACTGCACTTCAATCATATCTATGAAGGTTCCTATTTCCTTAACCTGGAAAAAAAACTCGGGGAGGTCGTCACTTTTGACAATAGCAAAAAACGAAGCTAAGCCCTGTTGTTCCTAGCTATCCTAACAAAAAAACAGAAATGCCAGACATTTGTAGTAGATGTCTGGCATTTCTGTTTTTCCATTATGGAAGCGGCAACCCCGCTAAGGCCCGCCTCCAAACATGAAGCTCTTATTCCCCAGGCCGGCCGAGGGTGGCCTTCCCGGCAAAGAGTGGGCTTTCCTCCCCATCGGCAATGATAAGGTAGTAATAAAGGCCAGGCTTAAGGCGGTTTTTCAAGACAGAACGGAAAGTGAAGTTCTTCAATTTGCCGAAGGCATAGATATCCTCCCCTCCTTCTACGGGGTCCAGTTTCAGTGAAATTTCTTCCAGGGGTTTATTCCCAAGTGCCTGGTTGTCATACACCCGGAGCAGAAAGCGGGCATTTTCGGGCAATTCCGGCGTCCGGAGCAGTCCGGCGATCACCAGTTCATAGCGGCCGTCGGGCCGTTGGGTGGCGCCGGCATCGGCGGTAATCGCATATTCGCCGGATTTTGCACCCAGTAGGGCTTCCATGCGCGCATTCGGACTAAAGGCGTCAGCAATCGGTTGCGGCGGTTTGGATGGAGATGCCGCCCGGTCCACCTCCTGCAAAGGCGCGTCCGGAGCAGTAGGCAGGGAAGCTGTATCAACCGGTGCAGGTTGTAGGTTCGTGGAATCCTGCTGCTGAGCCGTTGGGGCCGGAGCATTTTCCTGCCCGCCTGCCCTTTGGACAAGCCACCAGGCCAGGACACCGATCAGGGCAGCCAGGGCCATGCCCAGTAACCATTTGCCGAGTGTTCCGCCCTTTGGCGGGTCTTCGGTTGGAAACTCGGCGGCCACTTCCTGCAATTGCTTCCGCAGCCTGGCTTTTCCTGCCTTGCCCAGTTCCTGATGCAAACGGCGGTGCAGGGCCAATTCACGTTGTAGCTCCTGGTCGGTGGCCAGCTCCTTTTCAAAAGCGGCCAGTTCTTCCCGGCCCATAGCCCGATCCAGGTAGGCTTCTATTTTTTCATATAGCTGCTCTGTGCTCATGTGGTCCATTATTAACGTATCTAGGGCCTTAGCTCCCGGAATCGATTGTCCGATTTGACCAGGCTCACCAATTGTTCCTTACATTGAAACTTGCGCTTTTTAGCATAGCTGGTGCTGCCATAGCCCATTACCTCTGCGATTTCTTCCATTTTTATTTTATCGAAGAACAGCCGGAGCAGGCGTTGGCAATCATCCCCTAAGCGTTCGAAAGCTTCCCAGAAGACCGTATGCTCTTCTTCTTGTTCAATTGCCTCCTCTAAGCTTTCTGACAACTTATATTTGTCATGGTCGCCAAAAGTTACTTCTGTCCGCGATTTTCTTTGCAGGCGGTTGCCCCAAATATTGCGGCAAACCCCGTAAAGCAGCGTATATAGGGAACTGGTGAGCCTAAAGTCCGGGCCGGTGGCTTTTTCATATACCACCATCAGGGCTTCCTGGAAGACGTCTTTGGCATCTTCCCCGTTGCCTCCATTGCTGGTGATCAGCCTGTTGATACGAGGCAGGTATTGCTGATATATCTCCCGAATGCCTTTCTGGTCTCCCCTTACCAAAGCATCGAGATGATCATTACTAGTTTTATCCATTTATGGTGGCTTTCATATGATGCAAGATAAAGGCTTTGGTTTATAACCCAAAATTGGAAAATTTTTCTCTGGGGGAGGTAACCTTTGGGTTGGATCATAAATGAAGAGGGAAATTCTATTAAACACCAAACACCAACATCATGAAAACTTTAATGAGCATCGTATTGGCCACCACCTTGAGTTTGTCCTTGAATGCCCAAAACATTTGGCTGGGCGGCGCACCCGGACAGGAAACCGAATGGAATAACCCCAGGAACTGGAGTGCATTCCGGGCGCCGGGCCCCGATGACCTGGTCATCATCCCGAATACCGACTCCCGTGGCGGATTTTATCCCGTGATCAATAATAAAGTGGAACCGGTATACTTCCTGGAAGTTCAGGATAACGCCCATCTGACTATAACGCAGCATGGCGAACTGATCATCGACGGCACGGGCAAGATTGAGGATGGCCTTCTGTTGCTGGGTACGATCCACCAAACCGAACAGATAAAAGTGGTTGGCTCTTCCTCTAAAATGATCGCCTGGTCAGTAAAAAACGGCAAGGAAAGCAACGTATTGGCTTACGACCAAAGACATTGAGAGGCCGGGAAGTGGGGGGAAGTTGAGAGGGTTGAGAGGGTTTAGGAAGTTTAGTTACTCCTTCTGGCCCCCTCTCAACTCTCTCAACTCTCTCAACTCTCTCAACCACCTTAACCCCCTCCATATCAGACACTAAGATCTCTATTTATCTTCCTGTATATCAAACCCGGCTTCTTCCACTGCTTCAACAACCGCTTCGGCGGCCACTTGCTCACCGACCACGGTCAAAATTTTTTCCGGGTTATTAATATCCACCGACCACTCCTGGATGTTCGGCACATCGTTGAGAAAGCCAGTCACCGACCGGATGCAATTGTTGCAGTTGATATTGGTTTTAAAGCGCAGTGTTTTCATTATCGTATTCCCTTTCCCACTTAAACGCCACAACCGAAAAAACGGTTGCCTGTTCGTTTCACTCCAGAGAGAATTTCTGCCTTTTCACCAAAAAAATGGAACAAGGCGGAAGGTTTGCTCCTGATACTGAATATACTTTTCCCCAAAAGCTTCCACCAATGCTTTTTCCTCCAGGGTGATCCGAATGTAATAAGCAATAGACATCAGACAAAGGCATATGGCTATTCCTATCCATGATTCCAGCACCACCGCACCTCCCAACAAAGCCAGGAAAGCTCCCAGGTAACTGGGGTGGCGCACCCACCGGTAGGGGCCTGTCTGAATCAATTGGTGCTCTTGCCGGATCTGCACCGTTGGGGTAAATAACGCCCCCAAAGCCAAAATAGACCAAATTCTCAACCCTATCCCACCAGCCATCAGGCCCAGGCCAATTAGCACCGCAGCAGGATGATGCCGCTGGGGATGCCAGTAAGCCCAATCCAGGACCGGTGCGGCGGCAGATGCCAGAGATAGCAGTAGAATAAGCAAAACCGAGTTTCGGTCCCGATTGCGTTCCTCCCGTGCTTCTTCCAATTTTAGTGTCGGTTGGGTTAGAAAAAGGATAGCCGCCCCGGCCATCAGCAACAGGGCTTTGGGGTGCAGTAAAAGCCCTGGCCTACCCAGCAAGGGTAGGATGTATGCCAGCAGAACAAAGAGCGAGGTATTGAAAATCTTTCTCATGTTATTTATTTATTTATTGAATGCCCGAAATATTATGCGGCCATGGCAGCTAAAGTTGGTGAAAAGACCTGCTTGTTGTCCGGGAAAAGATAGATAGCGCCCGATTGGCTGGCCGCTTTACCCATGCTTTCAATACGGGCAGCCCGCCGTGCGTCTATTTTCCCGTTCTCCAGCGCCAGCACACTCGCTTTCAACCCTAAGTAATCATTTTCTTCTCCATTCACCACTTCCTTAAAGCCATACTGCCCATAAAAGGGTGCATGGCGGGGGTGAACTGCCAGAAAGGCGAAGTCGAAATCGTAACGAAAAAAAGCCTTGGCAGTGGCTGCTTCAAAAGCAAAGCGAGCATAACCGGCGGAACGGATATCCGGCGAGAAGACAAACCGGCTGCCTTCTACCAAACGAGCATCCTTCCTTTTGAGCGTTTCAAAAAGGCCGTTTATCCCCCCCACATTAGGGCAGTTCGCCATAAAGGGTAATGGGGCATCCGGCGAGGGAGGAGCCGGTATTTCAAGGTCCTTGAAGCGGGTGGCCAATTGGCTAACCATACCTGCCATTGCGCTGGGTGTCGTTTGAACCAGGCGGGCATAACCAATAGGGTGGCTTCCAAAATTCCCCTGCTGGAATAACCCCAGGTGGAAAGAATTCCAATCATAGGCGTCAAACTCCAGCCCTTGTCCGTTTTGATGAACCAGGCTTGCGCAACCGCTGTTAATGTAGCCCTGATATCGTAGGCGGAAAAGTGCTTCCAGTTCGCGAATGTTCTTTGCTTCTCTGAATACAAAGTGGGTGGCTTGAATACTCATAGTCATGAGGGTTTATTAGTTCGGAATAAAGATTTCCCTGCTCCAGCGCGCGCGCTGAAAAAATGACTTGCCACCGCCTTGATGTGTAGTGTTTGTTTAAGAAGCGTTACTTATGTTGACAGGAAAAGCCAAAAATGCCTTTACTATCGCCCCAAAATTGTTTGTGTTGTTCTTTTATTTTCAGCTCAGAGGCTGTTCGAGGTGTGTTTTTAAAGGGAGTTAGGTGTAAACTTACCACTAGGCATTTTCGGTTATTTTAGTTTGAGCGTATTCAACGCCGCGCCTAATGTTAAGCCTGTAAAGGTCGGGGTTAATCTTTTTAAATTAATACAAAATAACCCACATTGGCAATAATAGATGAAAAACTGTTAAAAATAGGCATTCCAATAAAGCTTGCCACAATCTTCTGGCCACACTCGCAAATGATTGCCTCCCCTTGAACAAAGCTACTCCCCAATGCATTGAATGCTAAGTAAAGTTAAAAGGAAGTTTATGGATATCCATTATTTGAAGGGGCCAGAGATTGACCAATTGAAGTGGAACAGCTGCGTCCACTACGCCAACAATGGCAATGTATTCGGCTATATGTGGTATCTCAACCACATTGCGAAAGACTGGGATGCCCTGGTGGAAGGAGATTATGAGTCTGTGTTTCCTCTGGTCTGGAAGAAGGGCTTTTTCAACCAAATGGAACTCTATCAACCCAGCTTGATGCGGGAAATGGGCATCTACTCCGTCCACATCCTCTCTAAAGTTCGCATACAGCACTTCCTGGATGCCATTCCTGAAACCTTTAAACGAGTGGATATCGCCGTCAACGAGCAGAACCTCCCTCCGGCCGAAGCAGGCTTTGAAGTGTCGGAAAAAACGAATTACCAATTGCTGCTCAACCCCAACTACGAAGAACTCTTTGACCACTTCCCGAAGGCGCTCATCCACCAACTTCAAAGAGCAGAGGACGCTGGCCTTGCCCTAACCTCCGGACTCAAGCCTGAAGTCATTGCCGATTTTTTCCGCCAACATACCCCTCGCCGGCGCAAGCTCAAGCAGGACTTCCACGCGCTCCAACGGATCATGTACAACGCTTTGCATCGGGGGTGGGGCTTCGCATCCGGTGTTATCGACCGCACGGGCAAGCTCTATGCAGTCAACTTCCTAATCTACAGCCATGGGAAAGTAATGAGCCTGGCCCCGGTGCAATCCCCCGAGGGCCAGAAAGCCGGAGCCCTGCCCTACCTCTTCGAGGGCCTGATCCGAAGCCATGCCGGCCGGCCCCTGATCTTGGATTTCAATACCGAAAGCACCAATGAATTGGCCCTGCAGTTTGGAGCCTCTCCCAGGCCGTTCTATCAGATCCACCGAAACAAACAGTGGTGGAACGCCCTGTCCTTTTGACGTGCCGACGTGCGACGTTCAAACACGGAGCCGCGTCGTCGGCCTAAGATGCTTCCGAAGCCATCTGCTGGGCAGCATGCCGCTGTCGGCGTTGATTGAGAATTTCCCGGATCCAGTTTGGAATGATAACAGCCCCCGCAAGGAGATAGGCATAATACGCCAGCAAACGCCAAATGGTAGAGATAACCGTGGCGGTAGTAGGGTTTACCACATAGTCGCTCAAAAATCCCCCGAAAAGGATCTCCACAAACCCCGCCCCCCCGGGCGTAGGGCTGAAGGCAATGATAACGAACATCGTCTCCAGCCTGGCGTATAACTCAAATTGTGTCCAGAAATCCAATGGGATTGTGCTTACAAAACCTATGATCAGACAGTTTAACAGCAAAAATCGGCACGACCAGGCCACCATCGTTGCCAGAAAAGCACTTAAATGAAAAGCCAGATCCTGTTGTTTAAGTTGCCAGGAGGCAATGATCATGTCATTGCCCAAAGCCACTGCCTGGCGCCGGTAGCGCTTCAGAAAAGGGATGCGGGTGAAACCCACCAACACCCGCTTCATATGCTCCGGGCTGATAAACAAGCCATAGTAAAATATACCCGAATATAACGCCATGAGCGTGTAAGCAAAAATGAAATAGAAGCCCCAACCTCCAATATCTCCGAGCCCCTCCACATTGGGGCGGATCATATTAGTGCCAAAAAACAGAAAAAGGATGGGCAGGCCGCCAATGAAGAAGGCGCTATCCAACACAATGGTATACAGGACGATAGTCGCCGTTTTGGCCGTTGACAGCCGCTCCTGGGCCAGCACAAAAAAAGCGACCGCCGAGCCCCCGACGCTGGTAGGGGATACGGCCGAGCTGAATTCCCAGATGAAGATCAACTCGATGCACTTGCGCCAGCTGAACTCCCGTTCGGAAAGGATGCGCAGACGGGTGGCGTAGGCCAAATGCCGGATAATGAGAATGCCAACACAGGCCCCAATCCAGAAAAAAGTATGCCCCGTCCAGTTGATCTTAGCAAACTCTGCCGGGTCGAAATGCCGCCACAACAGGTATCCGACCGCCAATATCCCGATCAGGACGGGCAGAATGATCCGCGAAACCCTAATCGACTTTAGCGCCTCGTGGTGTTCCTCTTCAAAATGATCCAGCGTCTCCGGTTTCACGCAAATGGTTTTATTATGAATTACGTAGGGCAGAGAAAAGGTTGGCCTGTTACTCGCTTATTTGTGAACACCCTCTGTCATCAGGTGTTTGCCAATCGCGGCCATAAATAGCCAAAACAGCCCTCAAAAAACTTGTCTCCTTAATTGATCAGGCGAAGCAGTCGGAAGCCAGCAGACTGTATGCAGGACTAGATTGATCAATCCGGTATTAGGCAGCCACTCGTTTTTTGAACACCACAAAGTTGCAGAAAAGTGGGTAATTTCACCCATGTTTTTCATTTTCAACCTACAAAACCACATCGATGGGAATTCTGTATTACCTAATCGTTGGCGCCACCGCCGGATGGCTGGGCGGAAAGATCATGCACGGATCAGGCTTCGGGCCTGTCGGTAACATCATCGTCGGAATCGTTGGGGGCATCATTGGGGGATGGTTGTTCGGACTGCTCGGTATTACCACCAGCGGCGGCCTTATTGGTTCCATCATAACTGCCGTCGCGGGCGCAGTGGCCCTCCTGTGGGTGGCCGGAATGCTCAAAAAATAATATTGCCTTGGAAGAACAACGCATCGAACGCTGGCGCCTCATCCTGGGCAGGACAGCAGACCCTCAGGGAGATGTTCCTCTTAAAGGGCAGGCTCAGGGCATGGACAAAGTGCTGGAAGCCCTCTATGACACTGACCGAAAAGCTGGGCTGGGTAGTTCTGCTCCTAATGTCAACCGTTGGCTGGGCGATATCCGACGCTACTTCCCCACACCGGTAGTACAACTCCTGCAACGCGACGCCCTGCACCGCCTGGGGCTGGAACGCATGCTCCTGGAACCGGAATTGCTCGAATCCATCGAGCCGGATGTATCATTGGTGGGCACGATCCTTTCCCTCAACAAGGCCATGCCCGACGAAACCCGGGAGACCGCGCGCCAGGTCGTCCGCAAAATTGCCGCTCAACTGGAAAAACGGCTGGACAACCCCATGCGGCAAGCCATCCATGGCAGCCTCGACCGCTCGGTGCGCAACCGCCGCCCCAGGTTCAATGAACTCAACTGGCACGCCACCATCCGCGCCAATCTGCGGCACTACCAGAAAGCATGGAATACTATTATACCTGAGAAATTGATCGGCTATGGCCGCAAACAAGCACAGCTGAAGGATATCATCCTGCTCGTCGACCAGAGCGGATCTATGGCCACTTCCGTAGTCTATGCCGGTATATTGGGCTGCATTATGGCCTCCCTGCGCTCAGTGCGCACTTCTTTAGTCGCTTTCGACACCAGTGTGGTGGATCTTTCCGATCACCTTCATGATCCGGTCGAACTACTGTTTGCCACCCAACTGGGCGGGGGTACCGACATCGGTAAGGCGCTGGCCTACGCCCAACCCCTCATCCGGCGGCCCAATGATACGATCATCGTCCTGATCAGCGACTTATATGAAGGCGGGCGGGAAGCGGATATGCTGAAGAGAATTACTGAGATCAAAGCTTCTGGTGCTGACTTTATCGCCTTACTCGCCCTGAATGACCAGGGCGCTCCTTCTTTCGACAAAAACATAGCCGGTAAACTCGCCGAGCTGGCAATCCCGGCATTCGCCTGCACGCCAGATCAATTCCCCGGCCTCATGGCGGCAGCGATCAAAAAACAAAGCCTCAGCCAATGGATGGCCCGCGAAGGGATTGTTGCAAAAAACTGAGCGCCTGTAAAAGGATATAGCGCAAGGACTACTCTATTACAGGCGCTCCGTTTCCTTATTCTACCAAATGGTCCACAATATCACTTTCCTCTTCTTCCATCAGGCGCGTCACATCCGCAAAAGCAGCATACTGCGAACACAACATGATGGGATAGGTAACCAGAATACCGACCAGCAGCAGTATGATGCCAACGGAAGCCAGCAGCCCCAACACGAGGGAATAAAGGAATATAATAAACCACTGTTTCGTGATCAGTTTGCGGCTCATTTCCAGTGCTTCCCAGAAGCCCATCTTATAAAATGCAATGAACATAGTCGCCCAGCCATAGGCGATACTCAGATAGATGGCTGGAATAATAAAAACTATGGACCACAGAGGGAAGTGTGGCGGTTCGCCCACGCCAAGCGGGTCCGATTGGGCATCGATAATCCAGGAGAAAAAACCGGACGTCCCCCAGGCAATAAACATAGGGATCAGACTGGCAATGATGATAAGCATCATGACAAAAGTAGCCGCCGCCAATGGCCCGATAAATTCAAATCCCTTGAAAAAATCGCCAAATTCAGTACTTTCTCCCTTATTCAGCTTGTGCGCCACCAAATAAGCACCCACGGTAAGCGCCGGCGTAAGGAAAAGTCCACCGGCAATAGGGCCAATAATGGGTATGAAATTGCACACCATAATGATCATACCTGCCACAAAGGCATAACCGATAAATCCGCCGACGTTCTTCTGGAAAAGCTCAAATCCTTTACTGATGTAGTCTCCAAAATGGAACTGATACCCGTAATCGAGTACTTCCTGTAGCTTTTTTTGCTGGTTCTCGTTCATTAGATAATATTTTTGAGGTTTTTAAGAAGCTGTTTGAATTTGGTTTTTAGAATTTATTATAGGCTATTTTTTCTTCAATCAAGGCTCTTTTTGAGCCTCGTACCCATAGGTACGGGGCGAAAAAAAGCCGCAGAGTGGCGGAAAAAGAGGCATAATAAAACTGAAGGACTAAATTCAAACAGCTTCTAAGACTGCTTAAAAATACTGATTTATACTATTCGTTCCCAAAATGTTTCCGGGAATAGTTTCCTTTTTTCTGCCGGTTGGATGGCGGATGTTACTCTGGAATGAGTATAGGGCCACTCCACTGCGCTTCTCCGGCAATGGCGCGGCACCAGTAAAGCCCGGCAGGTAGTTGCCCGATATTTAGTGGTATTTGTTGCCCCCCATATCCTAGCGTCTCTACCTGGAGCCGATTCAGGAATTGCCCCTGTGCGCTAAAAACCTCTACGGTGGCGGAAGCAGGCTTCGCAAGTTCCACCCAAAGGATACAATCCTCCCGGCAGGGGTTAGCCAGCAGCCTGAAAGAAGTGGCATAGCCGCCATCGAGCTCCCGTGCCGGAACCGCCCCCTGATTTTCAAACAAAACCAGCACATCCGCCCCCTCATCTGAGCCGGTAATGTCGAGGTCGCCATCGTTGTCCCGGTCGTGAAGGATCGCACAAGAAGCCTTGTCGGGCGCCAACAAGACAGCAGCCAGGGAAAAACTCCCAAACCCATCGTTCTCAAAAACGGTGTAGTTCGGGCCGGAATAATTGCTCGTCACGATATCGAGGTCGCCATCGCCATCCAGGTCCCCCAGGTCAATGGCCAGAGGGAAAAGCGAATAACTATTGGTATAGTGAACCGGCGGGGAAAGCTGCCCGTTGCCGTCGCCAAAAGAAACGGCCAGGCGGTTACCATCTGAATTGGCGGAAGCTACATCCGCAAAACCGTCTCCGTTGAGATCTGCCGCAGCGATCATCCAGGGCCGGCCAATGACGGAGACAACATCGGAAAGGGTAAATCCTCCCTGTCCATCGCCCAAAAGCAACGATAATTCTTTGCTGTTGTAGGAACCAATAAACACATCGGGAAAGCCATCATTATTGGCGTCGGCAACCGCACAGGCCGTCTCGCCATCGCCATCGGTATTGAGGCCCTGCACCAGAAAAGTGCCGTCGCCATAGTTGGTCAGCAAGGTAATGTTGTCGCTGATGCGGTTGGTGATAAAAATATCATCAAAGCCATCGCTGTTGCAATCCAATACTGCCAGGCCACGGGCGCCGGCGCCGGTGTTGTACACATCCACTTCCGGGAAATGGCCCTGCCCATCGCCAAAGAAAACGCGCACCTCGTCGGCATGAGCCGTACTGACCGCCAGGTCGATCTCGCCATCGCCATTGAAGTCGGCGCCCTCGTTGGGGCTGGGCGTCAGGTTGCCCATGGGGATAACCGTAAAATCCGAATACGAACCGGCGCCGTCATTGAGCAAAATGCGCAGGTCATCGGAGGCTTCATTGACAACGGTGAGGTCGGAATAGCCGTCGTTGTTGAGGTCGCCGGCATAGGCGCCATAGGTTTGGAGGTATACTTCGCCCGGCAGGCGCAGATAGATGGTATCCACCGGTACCTGTTGCAGGCTGCCGGGAGCTGTAGCAGCCCAAAAGTTCCAGCTATAGCCGCGCCCCATTGGCGTTCCGCCGGTGCTTTGAATGTCTTTCGTCAGGGTGACGCTTACCCACTCGCCGGCAATAAAGGGCGTTTGCGGCGTCAGAATAATGGATTTTTCATCGGTGGAAAGCTCAATAGTTGCAGTCAGGGGCCCCGACCAACGGCCAAAAACTTTCACCGTGCCGCTATGTATGCTTTGAGGGGCCAGGGACTGGTTGAAAGTAATGCTGATTTCCGTCCAGGGATCGGCATTTGTGGCCAGGTTTTCCGGAAAATGGGTTACCACCTGAGGGGCCTGGGCAATGCCAGTCATCCAAAGAGAAAAGAAAAGATACGATAAGAACAGCCGGTGTGCCATGATCTGCTTTTTTCTGAAAATTAAGAAAAAGCGAGGGAAATGGGGACAAGATGGCGGAAGGGGCCAAAAAAACAGAAAAATTGCTTGGAGGAGAAAAAGCGGGGTATTAGGTTTGGAGTTAGTCCTTCTCCTTTCCAAAATAGTTTTTTATGAAAAAGCTATTCCTGCTTCTACTTCCTCTGGCGCTTTCTCAGCGGGCATTTTCCCAAAGCTCCGATTGGGCCAACCTGTTCAATGGCAAAGACCTCAGCAATTGGGAACAACTCAACGGCAAAGCGGACTATAGGGTCGAGGACGGTTCCATTGTGGGCGTCTCCAAAGCCAATACCCCCAACAGCTTTTTGGCTACCAAAAAACATTACTCCGATTTCATCCTCGAATTCGAAGTCTGGGTTGACCCGGAACTGAACTCCGGCGTACAGATCCGTAGCAACAGTTTTCCTGATTACCAGAACGGAAGGGTGCACGGATATCAGGTGGAGATCGACCCCACCCCCCGCGCCTTCAGCGGAGGCATTTACGACGAAGCCCGTCGCGACTGGCTTTACCCCCTGGCCCGCAACCCCAAAGGCCAGGCGGCTTTCCGCAACGGCCAATGGAACCGGTACCACGTGGAAGCCATCGGCAACGACCTGAAAACCTGGGTCAATGAGGTGCAATGCGCCCGGCTTGTCGATGACCAAACCGCCGAGGGCTTCATCGCCCTGCAGGTACACAGCATCGATGAGGAAAAGCTCGCAGGAAAGGAGGTGCGCTGGCGAAACATTCGGATCGTCACTAAAGGCCTCGAACAATACCGCTGGGAAGATGACCCTCAGGTTCCTCAACTGAGCTTTCTCATCAACCAACTCACTCCGCTGGAAAAACGCCACGGCTGGCGGTTGCTGTGGGATGGGCAAACGTCCAATGGCTGGCGAGGCGCCAAGCTCGACCACTTTCCTGAAGAGGGTTGGGAAATTAAAGACGGTATCCTGACCGTATGGGCTACCGGCGGCGGCGAAGCCACAGGCCCTGGCGACATTATCACGGTGGATCAATTCAGTGATTTTGAACTGGAACTCGAATTCATGATCACCAAAGGCGCCAACAGCGGCATCAAATATTTTGTAGATCCTGAACTCAATAAAGCGGAGGGCTCCGCGATCGGCTGCGAATTCCAGATCCTGGACGATGTGAACCACCCCGACGCCAAATTGGGCATCAAAGGCAACCGGACGGTTGCTTCCCTCTATGACCTGATCGCCGCCGAGAATCTTTCCGTGCCTGGCAGAGACAAACAGTTCAAAGGCATCGGGGCCTGGAACAAGGCCCGGATCGTCTCCCGGAATGGCAAGGTGGAGCACTGGCTCAATGATGAAAAAGTGGTGGAATACGACCGTTGGTCGCAAGCATTCCGGGCGCTGGTGGCCTACAGCAAGTATAAAGACTGGCCGAACTTCGGCCAATGGCCCCAGGGGCACATCCTCCTGCAAGACCATGGAAACACCGTGCACTTCAGAAGCATTAAGATCCGGGAATTCTGATTCCTGGCCTTAGCAGCGCCTGCGTTCTATTCTCAAGCCAGCACATACAACAGCAGCGTGACACCCAACGCAGTCAACCCCTGTAAGCCCGTCAGCGGGGTATAGCTGCGGTAGGCGTCCTTCATTTCGATGCCGCTAAATTGGGAAACCACCCAGAAATAACTATCGTTAGCGTGGGAAACCGTCATTGCGCCTCCCCCAATGGCCATCACTACGAGCGCCAGCTCAAATGGCGTCTCGAAGCCCATTGTCCCCACGAGCGGAGCAAGCATGGAGGAGGTAATAACCAAAGCATTGGTTGAGGATCCCTGAGAGGTTTTCAGCAAAGCCGCAATCAGGAAGGTGATAATAAGAAAAAAGCCGCCGGGAAATTGACCGCCGGACACCCAGCTTTCCACTAACCCGGCAATTGGCGTGGCTTTCAACACTCCGCCAAAAGCACCGCCTGCACCGGTGATGATAAGGATTGGGCCGGCTAGCAGGATGCCCTCCCCTACCCAACCCGATAAGTGAGCCTGATCCCACTTCTTGAAAAGGGTGAAAGCCAGCAGCATCCCAATGAGCAGCGCCGTGAGCGGATTCCCGAAAAACAACAGCCATTTGACCCACGCTCCTTCCCATTTCATCAGGCTGGCCGTCGAACCGGCAGCGATGAGCAGGATTGGAACAACAATGGGCGCAAGCGATTGCACAACTGCCGGTAGCTTTGCCGCCTGCTCCAGTTCGATCTCATGCTCGGCCGTTTCGATGGTTTTGCCTTTTCGCAACGCAAAAAAGTACCCCACCAGGGCGACGGGAACGGCGGTCAACAACCCTACCAGCATGACGATTCCGAGATAATCCGATGCGCCGAGATTTCCGGCGGCGGCAATAGGGCCCGGTGTGGGGGGCACCAGGGTGTGGGTCGCGTACAAACCCGAAGCAAGCGCCAGGGAAAGCGTAGCTTTTTTGGCGCCAGTTTTCTTTGCCAATGCATTGTTCAGTCCGGAAAGAATAATAAAACCACTATCGCAGAAAACCGGTATACTGACTGTGGCGCCGATGAGCGACATCGCCAGTGCCGGCCGGTTTTTGCCCACTACATTCAAAATCAAATCGGCAATGCGCAATGCAGCACCTGATTTTTCCAGGATTACGCCGATAATGCTGCCAATAGCCACGATCAGCCCGATGTACCCCATCAGTCCGCCAAAGCCGGAATTGATGGCGGACAGAATTTCCGGAAAGGGCATTCCTACTCCCAGTCCAACACCAAAAGTGGCCAACAGCAGCACCACAAATGGATGTGCTTTCCCAACAGAAGAGGCTACTATTATAAAAGCGATGGATAGAAAAATGAGGAGCAGGAGCGGGATCCCGGTGAGCATGTCCTTTTATTTTTTTGGAAAAGCAGCGCGCATTCGCATGTTTCTAAAAAGTGATCACCATTGACCCCACCCGGGGCTCTACAGCGCGGATGTTCGGATCATCAGAAGAAAAGGCCCGGTCGCCGGAAACTTTTGGCCCAACGGCCTCCGGTTTGGCCGGCACGAGGGCGATAATCAGGTGGGAATCGAGCTTACCCCCCTGCCAGTCGGTCACCAGGCCGCCATAGTCCCAACCAAAGCCAAAGATGCTGAAAGGGCGCCCATTAATCTGTTCCAGGCCTTCCAGAGAAAGGCCAACCTTTACGCCTTGCACGGTATGCCAATCGCCTCCCTCCTGGCTGACCCTGATGAATTCAGGGGTGCCGGTAGCGGCGGCAATATCCCATACAATCTCCAATTCGTTGGGGGTGTTAGGGAAAACGGCAATGCCAGGTTGCGATTCTCCTTCGCCAATATACACAGAGCGGAACTCCACCTGGTCTTCTCCGTAAAGCACTTTGATATCTGCTTCCGTGGAAGTGGCATTAATTCCGCCCACCCGTTTCCCCGGCTCAATGGTAAAATCGGGAGCCTTGGCTGCGGACGGATTTCCGGAAAGCGATTCTTCCTCGGACGGTTGTTTTGGGCCAGGGCTACAGGCTGTAATGGAAAGCAAGGCCAGTATCAAAGCCCATGAAGCACAGTTGGCAACTAGTTTTCTCATCATGAAAGTTTATTTTATAACGAAGCAGAAGGACCTTGCTTTTCAGGATATGAGATGGCCCTGAAAATCTGAATAGCCTTTCAGGCTGATCACTTTCCAGGATTCCAGAACAGCCAGCGCCTGACTTTCTGAGGGGGCAGCGATGGCCACCAGGAGCTCCTGCACGGGTTCCATCTTAAAAGAGAAATACTCTGGCTGAGGCCCTAGTTGAGGCGAAGAAAAAGCACGGACAGCGTTAGCCCACACCTCGAACCCCAGCGATTCTTCCCAGCACAATTGCTGTAAAGCCCGAATATCTTTGCGATCCGGAGATTGAAGCAGGCAGGAAAAGGTTCGGAAAATAGAATGCTTCAGGATACCCAGGTCTTCATAGATCGGCAACCGGTAATATTCAGAGGTGTGATAGCCCCGGATGGTATTGTCAAATAAAACGGTATCCCCATACCGGCGGCCGGAGCGGGGATGGGGAATATTCCGGATAATTCCCTGCGCCGGCCCACTACGTTCCACCCACATGACCTCAAATTGCTTTTCGTAAGCCCGTTGTATGGAAATGGGCGGCCATTGCCGCTTCCCCTCCACGCCGAACTTTGCCCAGACGGTGCGCGCCAGGCGGTTTTTCTTAAGAGCTGTTGCCGCAATACCGACGTTCCACCAGGAAGCCTGGTCGGCAGCGTCCAGCGAAACGGCTTTTTTAGTGTAATACAAGGCAGGCTTCCACTCCTGCCGGAGTTTATATATCTGCCCCAGACAGGCATAAGGCGGAGCCCAGTCACTGGCCTCCTTTAGGATACGCTTATAGAGCTTGACCGCATTATAGTGGTCTTGCCGTTCCTCGTACAAGCGGGCCTCTTCAAATAGTGCTCTCAGTTCAGGCGTTGGATCTTGCATCACACATCTCTTTACTTTTTCTCAATGAGCCGACAATTTTCATCAGCTTTGCCTCCGGCAAATATCAGGCAGACTGTTATTTTGTATCCAACAAATATATGTTTTATTCAACTTGCGGACAATGCAATGGCAGATTTGGATCGACACCGGCGGCACCTTTACCGATTGTATCGCCATCAGCCCGGAGGGGCAAACCCAGCGGATTAAAGTGCTCAGCAGTAGCTGTTTAAGGGGAAGACTACTGGATCGAACCAGCCCGGCAAGCTATCGCATTAGCCATAACTGGCCCATTAATGAAGATATTTTTTCGGGTTACACCTTCCGATTGCTTGGGCAATCACAGTCGACTGTCCAGGTGCTTGACACCAGGCTAAAGAATGGGATACTCCGTTTATCTGAAGACCTTCCGCTTTCCCAGCCCACCGGCTTCGAAATCAGTACCGGAGAAGAAGCACCGGTTCTGGCGGCACGCCTCGCTACGCTGACCCCTCTGGAGGGCAAGATGCCGCCTATCCGGATGCGGCTGGGGTCAACCAAAGGCACCAATGCGCTTTTGGAACGCAAAGGCGCCCGGGTAGCCTTGTTAATCACAAAAGGCTTCGGCGATCTGCTACTCATTGGCGCCCAACAACGGCCGAACCTTTTTCAATTGGACATTCCGGCGCAGCAACCGCTGTATGAATACGCCATTGAAATCGAGGAACGGATGGATGCCCTGGGCAATATCGTTCAGCCATTGTCGGCCGAAACCATCAGCAGCGTCGTGGAACAGCTCAAAAAAAGTAAAGTACAAGCTGTGGCCATTGCCCTGCTACACGCGTACCGCAACCCCGTACACGAAAAGCAACTGGGCATTGCCTTAAAGGATGCCTGCATCCCCTTTATTTCCCTATCCCACCAATTATCTCCTTCCATAAAATTGCTTCCAAGAACCCAGACAGCACTGGCTAATGCCTATCTGGCCCCTATCATCGAAACCTATTTGGGTAATATTCTGGCTACGATAGGGGCCGGGCAACAGTTGCACGTCATGTCCAGCGCGGGAGGGCTGGCCGGGGCGTCCCTTTTCCATGCCAAAGACAGCCTGCTGAGTGGCCCGGCAGGAGGAGTCGTTGGGGCCGCAACTATCGCCCAAAAGCTGGGGGTTACCCAGGTGCTCACCGTCGACATGGGCGGCACCAGCACCGATACAGCCCGCTATGACGGCCAGTATGATTATACCTTTACTACACAGGTAGGCGGAGTGGAAATGAGCAGCCCCTGCCTGGCCATCGAAACTGTAGCAGCCGGTGGCGGCTCCATCTGTTACTTCGATGGGCAACGCCTGCAGGTCGGCCCCGAGAGCGCCGGCGCCGACCCCGGCCCGGCCAGTTATGGCGCGGGCGGCCCGCTGGCCATCACCGATGTCAACCTTTTGCTCGGCAAGCTGGACCCGGCTCTCATGGGCATTCCCATCAATATTAGTCTTGCCCGGGATGCCCTCAGGAATATCAGGCAGCAGGTAGAACAAGCCACCGATGAACCCCATTCTGAGGAAGAATTGCTGAAAGGATTCGAGAACATCGCCAACGAGAAAATGGCGGAAGCTATCCGTCGCATTTCTGTCGCCAAAGGTTTTTCTCCGGCAGATTATGCCCTGCTGGCCTTCGGGGGCGCCGGCGGCCTGCATGCCTGCAAGATCGCCGAACTGCTGGATATGGACACCATCATACTGCCCTACGACGGGGGCCTGCTGAGCGCCTACGGCATCGGCCAGGCCCAGGTAGAACGCCTGTCCGAACAACAGGTATTGGAACCACTGCCAGTTTGCCAGCCAACTTTGTCTATATGGATGGAAAGGCTGGCGGCGGATGCCCTGGGCAAGCTGGCGGCGGAAGGCTTTGATACCGGATCGCTGGAAATTCGCCACCAATGGGCCTACCTTAGGCTTCAGGGGCAGGATAGCACTCTGGAAATCCCCTTTGGAAATCCGGATCTTCTGGCAGCCACTTTCGAGGAGCAGTACACCCGGCTTTTCGGCCACTATCCCGAAGGAAGGGCGATAGAAGTGGAAAGCCTTAAAGTGGTGGCCGCCACTCGCCACCCCTTATGGAAAACAGGAGAAAAGCCGGCCGCGAATTACCAGGCGCGGCCCCAGGGGCGCATGACAAGCACCGTTTCGGGAATTGCTTTCCCGGTTTTCCACTGGGATGAACTGGGCCCCGGCGCAGAGATAGAAGGCCCGGCCCTACTGCTCAACCCTACTTCCACGGCTTTCCTGGAAAAAGGCTGGCGGCTACAAATGCACGAGGAACGGAACGCCATCCTTCATCGCAACAAAGGGCAAAAAGCCGAAGGCCAGGAATGGAAGGAATCTGTCGAATTGGAATTATTTACCAACCGATTCTCCGCCATTGCGGAGGAAACGGGGGCGCAGCTTCAGCGCACCGCCTTTTCGGTCAACATCAAGGAAAGGCTGGATTTTTCCTGCGCCATTCTTGATCCCGATGGCAAACTGCTGGCCAACGCCCCTCATATCCCCGTGCATCTGGGTAGCCTGGGTATCTGCGCCCGCCTGGTATTAGAAAAACTCCCCCTGGGCCCGGGAGACGTTATCATCACCAATCATCCCAAATACGGCGGTTCCCACCTTCCCGATGTCACTCTGCTCAGCGGGGCTTTCACCAGGGAAGGGCAGCTTATCGGTTACCTTATCAATAGGGCGCACCATGCAGAAATTGGCGGCAGGCGGCCCGGTTCCATGCCGCCGGATGCCCGGGCCCTGGCCGAAGAAGGCGTGGCTATTGTCCCTACTTATCTTGCCAAAGGAGGAAAAGTAGATTGGCACGGCATCCAAAAATTGCTGACAGAAGCGGCCTTTCCGACTCGTGCCCTACCGGAAAACCTGGCCGATATCAACGCCGCGCTGGCAGCCCTGAAAAGCGGCGAGGCAGGCCTGCAGAAACTCGTAACCGTTCACGGACTGGAAAAGGTGCACTATTATATGAAACAATTGCAGGCCACCGCCACGGCCAGCCTGAACCAAGCCCTGGCGCTTTCCTTTACCCAAAATGAATTTGCGGCGGAAGAATATATGGATGACGGCAGGGCTATAAAAGTCCGGATAACCATAAGCGCAGGCCAACTGCACTTTGATTTTTCGGGCGCCGGCGCGCCCCACCCACACAACCTGAACGCCAATCTTGCGATTGTGCACAGCGCAGTAATTTATGTGCTGCGGCTGTTGTGCAAAAAGGATATCCCCCTTAATGAAGGCCTGATGGAAAACGTGCGCTTCACCTTGCCGGAAAGTTTTCTCAACCCGCCTTTCGAAGACGATGCAAGCCACTGCCCGGCTGTAGTGGGGGGCAATACGGAGGTAAGCCAACGGCTGGTAGACACGCTGCTCAAAGCATTCGGCCTGGCTGCCTGCAGCCAGGGCACCATGAACAACTTTCTGTTTGGCAATGCCCGTTTTGGCTACTATGAAACGATCGGAGGAGGGGTGGGCGCCGGGCCTGGCTTCCATGGCCGCTCCGCAGTACACCAGCACATGACAAATACCCGAATTACAGATCCCGAAGCGCTGGAATTCCGTTATCCGGTCCGGCTACACCGCTTCGCAATCCGGCGGGGCTCCGGCGGACAGGGCCGATGGCATGGTGGCGACGGCATCATCCGCGAAATAGAATTCCTGGAGCCGGTAGCCATGACGATCCTCAGTCAGCACCGGGCCGTGCAACCTTATGGAATGGAAGGTGGGCAGTCCGGGGCGGTAGGCATTCAATACCTCATCCGCAGGGATGGGGTGCGGGAAGGCCTGGAAGGCTCCGATTCTGCTGATGTTCAGGCGGGCGACCGCTTGGTGATCGAAACGCCGGGCGGAGGGGGCTGGGGGCGGGCAGAGCAGGGGAAAAATATTGCAAAATGAAGCGCCTGTGGATTTGGTATAGGCCTGGATTCTTTACAAATTTGAGGATGCCCGCTGAGGCTCTTGCAACCCTTGAAAACAAAAAACACTATTAGATAATGCGACAGCAACTACTAGCGCTCCAACAACAGCTCCAGGGTGAGTTGTACTTCGACGAACTGCTTCGCCACCTCTATGCTACCGACGGTTCCATTTACCGGGAATTGCCTCTGGCGGTAGCTTACCCCAAGGACGCAGAAGATATCAAAAAACTGCTGGCTTTCGCCAGGGAGTTTGGCAGCTCGCTGATCCCCAGAACGGCGGGCACCTCCCTCGGCGGCCAGTGCGTGGGGGAAGGCATCGTAGTGGATGTTTCCAAGTATATGAACCAAATCCTGGAGGTCAATGCCAAAGAGGGCTGGGTGCGCGTACAGCCCGGCGTCATTCGAGACGAGCTCAATGCCCACCTGAAACCTTACGGGCTTTTCTTTGGCCCCAACACTTCCACCGCCAACCGCGCCATGATCGGCGGCATGCTGGGCAATAACTCCAGCGGGACAACCTCCATCAAGTATGGGGTAACGCGTGATCACGTACTGGAAGTGGAGACGGTCTTAAGCGATGGCTCGGAAGCTTTCTTCGGCCCGCTTAGCCCGGAGGCATTCCACCGCAAACGGCAGGCCAACAGCCTGGAAGGCCGCCTCTATCAGCAAATATACCAGGCACTATCCGATCCGGAGCAACAGACGGAAATTCAGGAAAATTTTCCAAAACCCGAGATCCACCGCCGCAATACCGGTTATGCCGTAGATGTCCTGCTGCAATCTGCTCCTTTTAACGAGGCCGGGGCCGATTTCAATTTCGGCAAGATGCTGGCCGGTTCAGAAGGCACTCTCGCCATAACAACCGCTATAAAGATCCATGTAGACCCGCTGCCACCGAAGGAAGAAGCCCTGGTTTGCGCGCACTTTTCCTCGCTTCAGGAGTCGCTCAAATCTACGCTGGTAACCATGCGCCATCAGCCCTATGCCTGCGAGCTGATGGACAAATTCATTCTGGACTGTACCAAAGAGAATCGGCAGCAGCAACGCAACCGTTTTTTTCTGCAAGGCGACCCGGCGGCCCTGCTCATCATTGAATTCCGGGATGAAACGCAGGAGGGCGCTACGGCGCGGGCCGAAGCCTTGATTGCCGATTTAAAAGCGGCGGGTTATGGCTATGCCTTCCCGATCGTTTATCCACCGGATACGAGCCGGGTGATGGCCCTTCGCGCTGCCGGCTTCGGTGTTTTATCCAATGTAAAAGGAGACCGTAAACCCATAGAATTTGTAGAAGACACCGCCGTGGCTTTGCCCGACCTACCAGCCTATATTGGAGAATTCCAGGAACTAATGGCGCAGTTTGGGCAACAGGCAGTCTATTATGCTCATGCCGGCGCCGGAGAACTACACCTGCGGCCTTCCATCAATCTCAAAACTTCGGAGGGCGTGCGCGAACTGCGCGCCATAGCCGAAGCTTCCGCCAGCCTGGTTAAAAAATATCAGGGCGCCCTCAGCGGAGAGCACGGCGACGGACGGGTTAGAGGAGAATTTATTCCTTTCATCCTGGGAGAACGCAACTACCAGCTCTTCCGGGAGATCAAACAAACCTGGGACCCTCACAACGTCATCAACCCGGGCAAGATCGTTGACACGGCGCCCATGGATACCAGCCTCCGCTACCTGGTGGACGAAACGCCCCCTCCGCTCGAAACGGTTTTTGACTTTGCCCATTTGGGCGGTATCCTGAGAGCTGCCGAGAAGTGCACCGGGTCAGGAGACTGCCGCAAATTGTCGCACGTGAGCGGGGGCGTAATGTGCCCCTCTTATATGGCCACCCGCGATGAAAAAGACACCACCCGTGGACGGGCCAACGCGCTGCGGGAATTCCTCACCCACAGCACCAAGGCCAACCGATTCGATCATGAGGAGCTACACCAAGTAATGGACCTCTGCCTGTCGTGCAAAGGCTGTTCCTCCGAATGCCCCTCTAATGTAGATATGGCAAGTCTGAAAGCTGAATTTCTGCATCAGTATTACAAGGCTCATGGTGTACCGCTGCGGGCAAGGGTATTCGGCAATATCAGCCGGTTGAACGGCCTGGCCGCCAGTTTCCCTCGCCTCAGCAATTTCTTTTTTACCAACCCTATGCTTAGTGGACTGGCCAAGCGCGTACTGGGCATTGCGCCTAAACGGTCTTTACCCACCCTCTACCATACGACGCTGCGGCGGTGGTTTGCCCAAAACAAGGCATGGTTGTTGCCTAGCGCCCCCCCTACCGGCAAGGTGTGGTTCTTCTGTGATGAGTTTACGAACTACAACGATACCGCCATAGGCATCAAAGCCATCAGCCTGCTCAGCCGGCTAGGCTATGAAGTCGGTATGATTAACCATGAAGAAAGCGGCCGGGCTTATCTTTCCAAAGGCATGCTGCCACAGGCGCAACGAATGGCCCAAAGGAACGTAGAACAGTTCAAGGCCATCGTCAGTGCGGAAAGGCCGCTACTGGGGGTGGAACCTTCCGCCATCCTCGGCTTCCGCGATGAATTTCCGCGCCTGGTAAGCCCTGAACTCCGGGAACCAGCCCGCCAGCTCGGAGCCAATGCTTTAATGATCGAAGAATTCCTGGCCCGTGAAATCGAGGCCGGCCGGATCACCGCCCAGCCCTTCACCAAAGCACCCCGGCACATCCTGTTACACGGACACTGCCACCAGAAATCACTGGCCAGCATCGATTGCTCCGCTTTTGTGATGGGGCTTCCGGAAAATTATCAGGTAGAGGTAATCCCTTCGGGTTGTTGCGGCATGGCCGGCTCGTTCGGCTACGAAGCCGAACACTACGAACTGAGTATGAAAGTCGGAGAGCTCGTGCTTTTCCCCGCCGTACGCCAGGCATCACAAGACACGCTCATCGCCGCACCAGGCACTAGTTGCCGCCATCAGATCAAGGATGGGGCTGGGCGGCAGGCCCTTCATCCGGTGGAAGTGCTTTGGGAAGCGCTGGAGGAAGTACGCCCGTAGGCAGTTTGGAGGAGTATTTCAAATGCATTATTTTCAGGCCCGTTTCAAGCTATCCAAAACGATACAGATGCCTTCTATAATCAACTCAATGGCCTACACCTTCCTATGTCTATTCGGCGGCCTTGCGGCCCTTTCGGGTTGCGCCGATAGCCAGGCGCCTACCTTACCCATTAAAGCCGGGATCGAATGGGCTAACCCTTTCATAGGCTCCGATGGCAAGGGAAAAACCTACCCGGGCGCCACCACCCCTTTCGGCATGGTGCAGCTCAGCCCCGATAACGGGCGTGGAGGCTGGGACTGGATTTCCGGTTATTTCTATCCCGACACAACTATTGCTTCCTTCAGTCATACACATCTCAGCGGAACCGGAATTGGAGAACTGTACGATATTTCTTTTTTTCCGGCCACCGCCCCTTTCAAACGGACGGAACTGGATGGCGACAGCACTACTTTGGAACTCTATTCCCGGTTTTCCCACGAGCAGGAAGCGGCTTCCCCCGGTTATTACCGCGTCCTTTTGCAGGATTACGGCATTGAGGTGGAGCTCACTGCTACGCCGAGAACGGGCCTACAGCGGTATACCCGCCATGGTGAAGGTAAGCTCTATGTTTTCCTGAACCTTGGCTACTCCCGCAACTGGGACGCCACCAGCGGGGCGGATATCCGCTTCATCGATTCCAGCACTATTGCCGGCCACCGTTTTTCCAGTGGCTGGGCAAAAGATCAGCGCGTTTTTTTCTATACACGCTTTTCCCGGCCTTATGAAAGCGTCGAAATCCTGAAGGATAACCCGCCTTATGTGCAATTCACTTTCGACCTGGAACCGGAGAGCGCATTATTGGTCAAAACAGGCCTTTCTTCGGTGAGTACAGACAATGCAGCAGAGAACCTGTTGACAGAACAGCCCCATTGGGATTTTGAAAAGGTGCGGGAGGCAGCAGCGGAATCATGGAGCAAACAACTCCGAAAGATAGAGGCTTACAGCCAGGATTCGGCCGTTATGTCCATTTTTCACACGGCGCTTTACCAGAGTATGCTGGCGCCTACTCTTTTCAGCGACATCAACGGCCAGTATAAAGGCGCCGACAGCCTCGGCGCTACGCGAACGGCAAGTGGCTATCAGCGGTATACCACCTTCTCCCTCTGGGACACCTTCCGGGCGGAGCATCCTTTGTTCACTATTTTACATCCCGGCCGAACGGAGGATATGGTGCAATCCATGCTGGCTCATTATCAGGAGTACGGCCTTTTGCCGGTATGGGATCTGATGGGCAATGAAACAGACATGATGATCGGCTACCACGCCGTGCCCGTAATCGTTGACGCCTATCAGAAAGGGCTGCGCGGATTTGACGCCGAACTAGCCTTCGAAGCGATGAAAAAAAGCGCCCTGCAGGATCAATTCGGCCTAAAGGCCTACCGGGAGCATGGCTATATTCCAGCAGAAACCTTCCCCGAATCTGTATCGTTAACCCTGGAATATGCCTATGACGACTGGTGTATTGCACAGATGGCGAAGGCATTGGGAAAGGAAGCCGACTACGAGTTATTCCTTCAACGAGCGGCTTCCTATCGCCCAAATTTCGACCCTTCCACGAAATTCATGCGGGGCCGGAGCGCAGACGGGCAATGGCAATCCCCTTTTTCGCCTACTGCCTACAATTCCGGCGCATTTATCGAGGCTAACGCCTGGCAGTACACCTGGTTTGTACCTCATGATGTGGCCGGGCTTATTACCTTGATGGGCGGCGATGCTGCATTTGCCGACAAACTGGATTCTCTTTTTCTGGTAGAACAGCAAGGGGAGCAGCTACCGGAATGGATCTCCGGATACATCGGGCAGTATGTACATGGCAACGAGCCCGGGCATCATATCCCCTATTTATATAACTACGCCGGCCAACCCTGGAAAGGCCAGGCCTTGCTGCGCCGGATCATGGCCAGCCTGTACCTTAACCGGCCGGACGGGATCTGTGGGAATGAAGACTGCGGACAGATGTCTGCCTGGTATCTCTTCAGCGCAATGGGATTTTACCCCGTCAATCCGGCAGAAGGTATTTATGTAATTGGAAGCCCGATCCTGGAAGAAGCTACCATAAAGCTGGAGAACAATAAACAATTCCACATCCTTGCCCATAACAACAGCTCAAAGAATATTTACATCCAATCGGCGCGCCTGAATGGCCAGGTGCTGGATCGTTCCTATATTTACCATCGGGAGATCATGGAGGGCGGAACGCTTGAATTCGAGATGGGCCCCAGGCCAAACCAATCCCTTTGGGTTGCTCCGGCCAGCCGCCCGCCTTCCATGAGCACCCGTTAATTTTCCATCTCCTCTAATTCCTACTGGTAAAACCAAATTATAACCATGACAAAAAAGCAACTCGTCGAATGTGTTCCCAATTTCAGTGAAGGCCGCGACATGGCGGTGATCAAACAAATAACAGACGTTATTGAAAGCGTAGAGGGTGTAAAACTACTCGATGTCGACCCGGGCAGGGCAACCAACCGGACGGTAGTCACTTTTGTAGGAGAACCGGAACCGGTTGTACGGGCGGCTTTCCTGGCCATTAAAAAGGCCAGTGAAGTGATCGATATGCGCAAGCACAAAGGCGAACATCCGCGGATGGGCGCTACCGATGTCTGCCCCCTCATTCCCATTTCCAACATCAGCATGGAAGAAGTTGTGGAATGGGCCCGAAAACTGGGTGAAATGGCCGGAAGGGAACTGGAGATCCCTTTTTACCTGTACGAATTTGCCGCCACCAAGCCAGAGTGGAAGAACCTGGCCACCATCCGTGCCGGTGAATATGAAGCGCTGCCCGATAAACTGGCCCGGCCGGAGTGGAAACCCGACTTCGGCCCTGCTCGGTTTAACGCCAAGGCTGGCGCTACGGCCATTGGCGCCCGGGACTTCCTGATCGCCTACAACGTCAACCTGAATACCACCTCGGTGCGCCGGGCCAATTCCGTTGCTTTCGATGTACGCGAAAATGGCCGGGTCAAACGGGAGGGAGACCCCATCA
The DNA here is from genome assembly GCA_020636215.1 of Lewinellaceae bacterium. GTDB lineage: Bacteria > Bacteroidota > Bacteroidia > Chitinophagales > Saprospiraceae > JACJYE01. The sequence continues at coordinate 903,534 of JACJYG010000006.1, read as the reverse complement.
CCGGGCCTATCGTGCGGGACGAAAAAGGTGAACCCGTTCGCGTTCCCGGCGCCTGCAAAGCCGTAAAAGCCATTGGCTGGTATATTGAAGAGTACGGCATTGCCCAAATTTCCATGAACCTGACCAATATCCGAGAAACGCCTCTTCACATTGCCTTTGAAGCTTGCCGCAAAAGCGCGCTCGAACGGGGCATGCGGGCCACCGGCTCCGAGCTGGTAGGCCTGGTGCCGTTAGAGGTCATGCTCGACGCCGGCAGGTACTTCCTGCGTCAACAGGAGCGTTCTACCGGGATTTCGGAAGAAGAAGTGATCAAAATAGCAGTGAAATCCCTTGGACTGGATGAGCTAACGCCTTTCGACCCCGCTAAAAAGATCATCGAATACCGGTTGCAGGAAGATACCCCCGACCGTTTGCTAAATATGAACCTCCGGAGTTTTGCCAACGAAACGGCATCGGAAAGCATCGCCCCCGGTGGTGGCTCTATTGCCGCTTATGTTGGCGCGCTTGGTGTTTCATTGGGCGCGATGGTAGCCAATTTATCGGCGCACCGCCGCGGCTGGGACGACCGTTGGGAGGAATTTTCCAACTGGGCCGAAAAAGGCCAGGAATTAAAAGATGCTTTGCTCAAACTCGTGGATGAAGATACCCGGGCCTTCAACCGCATCATAGAGGCGGTCCGCCTTCCGAAAAATACGGAAGCAGAGAAAAGCACGCGGGCCCAGGCCATTGAAGAAGCAACCCAATACGCTACTGAGATCCCTTTCCGGACCATGGAACTCGGCCTGAAGTCTTTTGAAGTGATACGCGCCATGGCAACAGAAGGCAATCCTAATTCCGCCAGTGATGCCGGGGTTGGAGCACTCTGCGCCCGGGCTGCCGTTCAGGGCGCCTATCTCAACGTCCGGATCAATGCTTCCAGCCTGAAATCCAAAAATTTTGCCGCCGAAATCACGGAGAAAGCCAGCCGAATTGCAGCTCAGGCGGACTTACTTGAACAAGAGGTGCTGGAGATCGTCCGAAAAAAAGTGGATAAGTAACAGAAAAGCCATTGTACAAAAAAAAGCAGCTCCGAAACTAATCGGAGCTGCGGAAAAAACCAACTTCAAAAGGGGGGGTAAACGTGATTCTTTATACGCATAGGGTATAATAGGCATAGCATAATGCTCTCAAGCGGATAAGCCTAAATCAGTTGGGGAAGGGTAAACCGATATAGTTAACCGGTGGCGGACTTGCCTGGACACACCGATAACGCCTCTAGAGAAGCAGGATTGTAGATTAGATAGTTGCTGTCCCGGAGAAAGTAATATCGGTTTCGGGATAGATGAAGGATTTGTATAAAAATCCCTTTATCGGGACAAAATTATTAAAAATCCCTTCAAAAGTCAATATCCCGGAATGTTTATCCAAATTTTGCCAGGACCTTTGTTACAACGCTTGTCCGAGGTGTTTCGCTGCCGCGTCCAGTTCCTCGTAAAAGCCTTGTCCGTATTTCCGAATAATGGCGTCCTTAACAAATTGATAGACAGGCATTTGATTTTCTCGCCCCAATTCGCATGCAGCAGAACAGATATCCCAGCGGTCATAGTTTAGCGCTTCGAAACCGTCCTTCCGCTTACCCAGGACGCGTATGGGATAGAGGTGGCAGGACACCGGTTTTTTGAAATCCGTTTTTCCAGCCAGGTAAGCCTGCTCAATCCCACATTTGGCGATGCCCTGCTCGTCATATACCATATAGGCGCAGGGGCCGGAATCTATGAGCGGCGTACCGAAGCTATCGTTATCCTCGTAATAGGTATAATGCCCTTGTTCGGCGATAGCTTCCCGGCCTTCCGGTGACAAATAGGGGGCTACCTGTTCGTATATACTCGACAATACCTCTAGTTCTGCTTTTTCGAGTGGTGCTCCGAAATCGCCTTCCCAGCAACAGGCGCCCTTACAAGCAGATAAATTGCACATAAATTGATCCTCTACCACATCATCACTGATGAGTATATCCTGTATCAGCAACATAGGATTGGGTCTATATAATGATGAAATCGGTTTGAATTTCGGGCTATCCGCCAAAAAAGTCAACCCCAAAAATTGAGAGGTAAAAATACGTTATTGTGCGCAAAATCATTGTTTATTAAAACCGAATCCCCAAACCGCCGGAGAATACAGGAATTGTAAGCCTGCGACAGTATAAAATCCCTAAAATTTGTATTTTACATCGCCAAAAATTTAGTTTTGCAGGCAATATTCCTTATAAACCTTTAAATGGGTGGCGGCACGCTAAAGAAGAGCGCAATCTATACCGCTTTTTTCGGCGGCGGTGTTTCGAAACCCCAAAATTAACGATATGAAGAAGTTGATCTTGTGTTTTTTCTGGCTCGCATTCCTCGGCAGCGCAATGGGCCAAACCCGGGAAACCCTGGTACAGCAAGCAACCGATGAAATGCTTAGCCTGTATCAACTCAATGGCCAGCAAGCGGAAGAAATGTTAACCATACAGGAGCGGCGTTTCCGTAACCTGGAATCCATCGAGCCCCTGCGCGAATCCGATTTAAAGCTCTATCTCCAGAAAAAGAACAGCATCCGGGAACTCACACAGGCATCCATTAAGCGAATGTTGACTGAACAACAATTGGCCGTCTTCAACGCTCAGGTGGTGGAACGCAGGAAACAGGAATCTGCACTTATTCAGCGCCTGAAGGCAGAAGGCGCCACAAAAGAAGATATCCAATATGCGATCTGGGAAATGGAATAATCCTGCCCAAAAAGCGGTTCGTCAAGGGCCGCTTTTTTGTTTAGGAGAGAATCCTCAGATAATTATTTAGTACTATTGGAGCTCCGCCAAAAAATAGCCGCCTTAATCAGGCTCGGAGCAACATAAGTTCTGTGAAAACTACGCTTAGCATCCTTTCCAAAACGCCTTCGGGGCAGAACGGCCTTGTTTCCCCAAAGGCGCGCCCAAAAGTTTTTCCCAAAAAACGAACCGCCGAACATTGGAACAGGGTTGTTGTTGATTATGAGCAAGAATAAAACCAAATCTATTTATAAAAACCTTTAATCATACGTATAAATGGATCTCTTAAAGCAAAAATTCAACGAAAAAGCAATCGCACTAAGAAATGAGATCAGTGACATCCTGAAAGAATACGGGGACCTGAAGGTTGACGAAGTCAAACTCAAGCAGGTTTATGGCGGCGCACGCGGTATAAAGTCCATGGTGTGGGAAACTTCCGAGTTGGACCCCATCAAGGGGATCCGCTTCCGTGGTTATTCCATTCCTGAATTGAGAGATGCTTTGCCAAAAGGCAAAGACGGTAAAGAACCCCGGCCGGAAGGCCTGTTTTGGCTGATGCTGGTAGGAGAAATACCAACCGAAGATGAAGTGGACTGGCTAACCCAGGAATGGATAAAGCGCAGCAAAGTTCCTGAACACACTTTCAAAGTGCTGGACAGCCTGCCGCCAAATACCCATCCAATGACGCAGTTTACGGTGGCCATTAGCGCGATGCAATCCGAAAGCTGTTTTTCCCAGCGTTATGACGAAGGCCTTAGTAAGGCCGACTTCTGGGATCCGACTTACGAGGACACCATGAACCTCATCGCCCGGCTTCCCCGGGTGGCCGCCTACATTTATCGGCGCTCCTTCTTCAATGGGGATCATATCCAACCGGATACTTCGTTGGACTGGGCGGGCAACTTTGCGCATATGCTCGGTTTTGAAAACGACGACTTCAAGAACCTCATGCGCCTGTACATGGTCATTCACGCCGACCACGAAGGCGGAAATGCATCGGCGCATACAACCCATCTGATCGGGTCGACGCTCAGTGACGCCTACCTTTCCCTGGCCGGTGGCATGAATGCCCTGGCAGGCCCGTTGCATGGCCTGGCCAATCAGGAGGTCATTCGTTGGATCTTCAATATGCTGGATGCCCTGGGCACCACCAAGCCTACCAAAGAGGAAATTGCCAATTATGTTAACAGCACACTGGAAGCAGGCCAGGTCATTCCTGGTTATGGCCACGCTGTTCTGCGGGAACCCGACCCCCGCTTTATAGCCCAGAAACGCTTCGCAGAGGAATATATTAAAGGAGATGACATCGTGGAGGTCGTCTGGAAAGTATTTGATGTCGTCCCGGGTATTCTTCAGGAGCTGGGCAAGGTCAAAAACCCCTGGCCCAATGTAGACGCCCACTCCGGCGCTTTGCTGGTGCACTATGGCTTGAAGGAGTTCAACTTCTACACCGTGCTATTTGGGGTGTCGCGCACACTGGGAGTTCTATCTGCACTTTGTTGGGCGCGGGCGCTGGGCTTCCCGCTGGAACGCCCGAAGTCAGTAACGACTACCTGGGTGAAGCAATTCCTGGCCAAGCAAAAAGAGGCTATTGTAAAAGGATAACCTACCCAACGGCAAAGGAGCGGGCGCCCTGCTCTTTTGCCGTTATATATTTTTTTCTCTCCGAGCACCTAGAGTCAGCAAAATTCCTTTATTTTTGAGCGGCTATAGAATTGCTGACCATCAAACATCCTCAAAACATGGATTTTCCTGAAAAGCTAAAATATACGGAAGAACACGAGTGGCTCCGCCTGGAAGACGATAACATCGCCTATGTGGGAATCACCGATTTTGCACAGGGTGAACTGGGTGAACTGGTGTATGTAGAAGTTGAAACGGTGGGAGAGCACCTCGAAATAGGAGATACCTTTGGCACCGTCGAAGCTGTAAAAACGACTTCCGACCTGTACATGCCCGTTTCCGGAAAAATCCTGGAATTCAACCCCGAGCTAGACGAATCAGAAGGGGATAACCCGACCCTCGTCAATGAAGACCCCTACGGCAAAGGCTGGATCATCAAGATCGAAATGTCGGATCCTGCAGAAATAGCCAAATTGATGGACGCTGCCGCCTACAAAAAAATAGCCGGATAATTTTTTTTAGTTTTTTTATTACTCCCGCACACCAAAACTAACCTGAGCCGCATCTATCCCTACAACAGAGCCAATCTGAAATTTTTTATCCCCGCCCTGATGTGGGCGGCCACCATCCTTGCACTATCAACCGGTGCATCTATCCAGCCCCCTCAAATCAGTCATTGGCTGGAGCCTGACAAACTGGCGCATGCTGCTGCCTACTTCGTCATGGCCAGCCTTCTGCTGTGGGGAATTCACCGGTCGCACCGACTTCAGCCCAGGCATTTTTTCCTGGTTCTGGTGTTCAGCAGTGGGTATGGGATAAGCCTGGAAATTGTGCAATGGGCCTTTTTTCCAGGGAGGGTTTTTGAATTTCTGGACATTATTGCTAATATTATTGGTTCTTTTGGAAGTGTATTAGTCTATTTTTTGATAAAATAAACCTTGTCAGTATGGATTTGTCAGTTACCGGCGGAACGCTGAGTGGATTAGTTTTGGCTATGCTTGTGGGCATCGTCGCCCTCATCCTTGTGATGAAATCAGTATATGCCAAACGCTCCGCCAGCGGCCCAGCTCATGCAAAGGGTAGCTCGGCAGGCAAGTCGCCAATAGAAGCGAGGGCAAAGTACCCCTGGGCTGACGTGTTCAGTTACAGCGGCACTTTTTTCAACCTCGGCCTTGTTTTGGCGCTAGGCCTGACGGTGCTGGCTTTCAGTTGGACTCAATACGAGGATAAGGTCTTCATCCCGGATGATGCCCTAACCCTCGACGAGGAAATCGAGATCGAACCACCTCGAACCGCTGAACCGCCACCCCCACCACCTCCTCCGCCACCTCCCGTAATCGAAGAGGTGCCGGATGAAACAGTACTCGAAGAAGAAGAAGTGGAGTTTGTCGACCAATCCGTGGATGAAAGCACGGTTGTAGATGCTCCGCCCGTAAAAGCGAGTGCACCACCGCCACCCCCACCACCGCCGCCACCGCCACCGGAGCCCGAAGTGGAAGAAATTTTCAAAGTCGTTGAAGACATGCCACGCTTCCCCGGTTGCGAAGACCTCTCCACCAAAGAGGAAAGAAAGCAGTGCGCCGACAAGAAGATGCTCGAGTTCATTTACAAGAACATCAAGTATCCGGCCATCGCCCGCGAAAATGGTGTTGAAGGAACCGTTGTTGTACAATTCGTTGTAGAAAAAGACGGTACCGTTAAAGATGCTAAAGTCGTGCGCGACATTGGCGCCCAGTGCGGGCAGGAAGCCATGCGTGTCGTCAACATGATGAATGAGCAGAACATTAAGTGGATCCCGGGTAAGCAGCGTGGACGCTCCGTTCGCGTGCAGTTCAACCTTCCGGTGAAATTCCGCCTGGAATAAGATCTGCTGCTACCGCAAAGAAAGGCCAGAGCGGCTAATTTCCTGCATCAGGAGGTTAGCCGCTCTTCCTTTTTGGAAAAAGCAACTTTTGAAACGATAGGACGTTCTTTATACTGTAAAAACCCGAGCAATGATTAGGAGCATTTTACTGACAGCAGCCCTGCTGGTTTCTTTTACCCTTTTGGGCCAGGACGCCCGTCTCGCCCAGCAATACTACAGCGACGGAGAATTTGAAAAAGCTGCTATCCTCTACGAGAAGCTCTTCGAACAGAGCAATTTCAACGATTATTATTTCGACCGCTATGTAGAATGCCTACTGGCGCTGGAATCTTTTGACGAGTGCGAAAAAGTCATCCGGAAACAGTTGAAACGCGACCCCAACAACGTGCAGTTGTACGTCACTTTTGGTAAACTTTATGAACGCCAGGTGATGGATGAGGAAGCAGAAGCTCAGTATCAGCAAGCGATCGCATTGATGCCTAAAGACCAGTTTGCCATCACCAAACTGGCGAACGCTTTTATGGCCCTTACCAAATACGACCTGGCCATTGAGGCTTACGAAAAAGGAGCCGAACTGCTGAAGGATAAGCAGGTGTTTGCCTACAACCTCGGAGAATTATACCGCCGCAAGGGCGATTCGGAGAAAATGGTGGAAAGCTACCTCAATAGTATTGACGCCGACCCCGGGCGGTCTAATACGATCAAGGCCATCTTCCAACGATACCTTTTGCCGGAAGATTACCAGGAACTGCAGGCGCAACTGTATACCCGTATTCAAAAAGACCCCGACAACGCCTTCTATCCCGAAATGCTGAGCTGGGTGTTCATCCAGCAAAAGGACTACCTAAGTGCGTTCCGCCAGTTGCGCGCCCTCGACCGCCGTTTTCGGGAAAATGGGGGCCGCGTCTATCGTCTCGGTGAAATCGCCGCCAACGATAAAGCTTACGATGCTGCTATTCTCGCCTACGAATACATCGTCCAGGACAAAGGGCCCAGCTCTACCTACTACATCGACGCCAAGCGCGAAGCCTTACGCTGCAAACGCAAGCAACTCGTGGAGGGCTACAATTACACCCACGAGGAACTTAAACAACTGGAGGCCGAATATGAATCCTTCCTCGACGAATTTGGCCGTACCAAGGTGACCGCCAATATCATTTTGGAAGAAGCCGAGCTGGAAGCCCTCTATCTCAATGAGTTGGACAGTGCCATCGCCATGCTGTCTGAAATGATCGAATACCCCAATGTCAATCCTACTATCCAGGCCTACGGTAAAATCCACCTTGCGGATTACTACCTGATGAAGGGAGAAATTTGGGAAGCTACCCTGCTTTATTCCCAGGTAGATAAGGCATTCAAAGAAGACCTGCTTGGCCACGAAGCCCGCTTTCGAAACGCCAAACTATCCTATTACGCCGGTGACTTTCAATGGGCTCAGGCTCAGTTCGATATTCTCAAAGCCTCTACTTCCAAGCTTATCGCCAACGACGCCCTCGACTTGTCGGTCTTTATCATGGATAATCTGGGCCTAGACACCACAGCCACAGCCTTGCAATTGTATGCGGATGCGGAACTACTCGTTTTCCAGAACCGATTCGATGAAGCTTTCCTCAAATTAGATTCTCTACGGCAAAATTTCCCGGACCACTCCCTCCAGGATGACCTCCTTTATCTGGAAGCCCAGGTCTACAAGAAAAAAAGGGAGTATACCAAAGCAGCCGAGCTGCTGCAAAAGATCATCGATGAGCACAAAGAGGAGATACGGGCGGATAATGCCCTTTACGAGTTGGCGCAGTTGTATGAAAAACAACTCAACAACAAGGAGAAGGCTATGGCCTTGTATGAAACCCTCTTCATCGATTATTCAGGCAGTACTTTCGCGGTGGAAGCCCGGAAGCGCTATCGGGTTTTGAGGGGCGATAGCGTGCAGTAAGGAGAAGAAGATAGGGGAAGAACGATTGCCTGAAGACAAAAAGAAAGTGAAGTAAAGCGGCAGTAATTTGCAGCACTTTACTTCACTTAACAGGCAAAAAACTCTAAGTAAACAGATTTTACTTGAGGCGTTTTTCGTCGGAAACAGTCAGTTTGTAGCGGCCTTTGGCACGACGGCTGGCCAGTACCCGACGGCCATTCTTAGTGCTCATTCGTGAGCGAAAGCCATGCTTATTGGCACGTTTCCTTCTAGAGGGTTGATATGTACGTTTCATTATATCGGCGCTTTACAATTCCTTCAATAAGTACCTTTTTCCAAAAGCCCGACAAAGGTAAAGCTATTTTAATAATTAGACAACTCTACTGACTTTTAATTGTCGGAAGTGCGGTAGAAATCCAAATTGGAAGTCAGATAGTCATGATTTCCTTTTCCTTTGCCTCGATGAGCTGGTCGACTTTCTCCCCGTATTTGTTAGTCAGATTCTGAACTTCGTCTTCTTTGCGTTTGCCGGCATCTTCAGGAAACCCGTCTTTAATTGCTTTCTTGATAAGGTCCATCGCTTCCCGGCGGGAACTCCGGATGCTGACTTTAGCGTCTTCTCCCAGCCCCTTTGAGCGTTTGACCATTTCTTTACGGCGTTCTTCGGTCAGGGGAGGGACATTGATATGCACCACCTCGCCGTTGTTTTGGGGGGTGATGCCGAGGTTGGCTTCAAATATTGACTTTTCAATAGCAGCCAGCATTGACTTCTCCCATGGCTGTATCACGAGCGTACGTGAATCGGAAGTACTAACGTTGGCCACCTGGTTTAAAGGGGTGGGGGTACCGTAGTAAGACACCATCAAGCCGGCAAGCATGCCCGGCGAAGCTTTTCCGGCACGGATCTTTGCCAATTCTTGTTGAAGGTGCTCAATTGCTTTATCCATGCCTTCCTTTGCTGCTTCAACATAAAAATCAACTTCTTCCTGCATAGGTCCAATTTGAATTATTCAATACATGGGGCTTGGGGCGCCTGCCTCCAAACACGCCCTAAAATACACTAAATGTGTTTTATTTTCAAATAAACAGCGGAACAGCAATTCGCCAGCTATATGACTAAACAGCCATATGGCGCCATATATCCCCGCTTCCTACCTCCTGCTGGCGCCAGAATAAGTTCCCATTTCTGTATGGTCTTTTAGTTTAACAACTCAAAGCCCGTGTAATCACGCAGCACTTTGGGAATAACAATCCCCTCCGGGGTTTGGTTGTTTTCTAGTAAAGCCGCTACTACCCGGGCCAGGGCCAGAGCGCTGCCATTGAGGGTATGCGCCAGGCGGGTGGCCTTACCGTCGCGAAAGCGCAGTTTCATGCGGTTGCTCTGGTAGGTTTCAAAATTGGAAACAGAACTGACTTCCAGCCAGCGTTTCTGGGCAGCGGAGAAAACCTCAAAGTCAAAAGTCAGAGCCGAAGTGAAGCTCATGTCGCCACCACAAAGGCGCAGGATTCGGTAAGGCAACTCCAGTTTGTCCAGTAAGCCGGAAACATGAGCCAGCATTTCCTGCAGGGTTTCATAGGACTTGTCGGGATGTTGCAACACTACAATCTCGACCTTGTCAAACTGGTGGACCCGGTTGAGCCCTCGCACATGCGCTCCATACGAACCGGCTTCCCGCCGAAAACAAGGCGTATATGCCGTCATTTTTACGGGAAAATCTGCTGCATCCAATATGACATCGCGATAGATGTTGGTTACGGGCACTTCAGCAGTGGGGATGAGATAGAGGTTGTCGCGCTCTACATAATACATCTGGCCTTCTTTGTCGGGCAGCTGCCCGGTAGCCCTGGCGGTATCTTCATTGACCATAAGAGGGGGAATGACCTCTTCAAAACCAGCACGGGTGGCTTCATCCAGAAAGAAAGAGATCAGCGCCCGTTCGAGCTTCGCGCCTTTCCCGCGGTAGACCGGAAAGCCGGAGCCGGTAAGCTTTACGCCCAGCTCCAGGTCAAATATATTGTATTTCTGTGCCAGCTCCCAGTGAGGAAGTGCATCCGAACTCAGCTCAGGTAGCGGCGACGCCCAGGCTTTATATACCTCATTATCTTCCGGAGTAGCGCCAGGCGGGACGGACTCATGCGGGATGTTGGGTACCTTGAGCAACAATTCTTCCAGTTGAACTTTGGTATCTTTCAAGCTGTCTTCCAGCTTTGCAGCCTGCTCTTTAAGTTGACCGACCCGTTCCCGCTGAGATTCAGCCTCTGCCCGTTTTCCGGCTTTCATGAGGTCGCCAATAGTTTTGGAAAGTTGATTCCGCTCTGCGAGCAAACTGTCCAGTTCCGTTTGCACTTCCTTACGGGTATCATCCAGGCTAAGGATTTCCTCCACGATCTGAAGGTCTTCTTCGGAAAAATTTTTGATCTTTAAGCCCTGAATAACGCGGCTTTTGTTGGCGCGGATAAAGTTGAGTTCAAGCATACTGTAAGATTGATTACTATTGGCCCAGAAAAGAAGTTTGGGGATTGAACTTTTGAGAAAAGTTTTTGGTTATCTTTTTGCAAAGATACTATTTGAATTGAAAAATTAAATGTATTTTTGTTGCGACAAAAGCGTATTGGCTTACCATACGTCTCAGGAGCCTATTTTTTGAGGCGCCTCATTTTCTATCCTGCTATTTCCCACTTTAAAGAAGGATCACTGGGTTCGCAAGAGTATTGTTTTGAGGCTTCTTCATGTTGAAAAATCCACATATCCCCACAGTCTTATTCCGCAAAAGATCTCTGATCTAATCAGTTCTGAAACCAAACTATTCTAATTTCTGTAACAGCCATTTTATGTTAGATATATCACAGTTGAACTTTATGCTTGTGCCTGAGCTCAGAGAATTGGCAGAGCAAATCGGGCTTACGGGCTACAAACGCCTTAACAAGCAGGAACTCATCTACAAAATCCTTGACCATCAGGCAGCAGAAAGTGGCGAGCCCTCCCGGGAACGTGAAGCGCACGACACTTCAGAAAACCGCCAGGCTACCAATCGCCAGGGACACAACCGCAACTCCTCCTCTGAAAAATTTAATAATGACGAGGATAACCGGCGCACCTCCAGAGATGACGATGACGATGAACAAGAGAATCAACGCAACCGAGCTCGTCGTATCGTAAAAGTGGCTTCTGAAAACCAACCGGAACCAGAACCCCGGCGGGAACGCGAAAGGCCTCGTGCAGAAATGCAACCGCGGGAGGAAGCCTATGAAGAAATGGATATGCCCAGGAATCGGGACCGGGATAGAGACCAAGGCCGCGACAGGGAACCGAGAGATACCAGGGAGTCAAGAGATACCAGAGAACCAAGAGAACAAAAGGCAGGAAGCAGCCGGCCTCAAAGGGGACAAGGCCGGGAAGAACAGGAAGAACGGTTCGATATCGAACTCGATGGTATTATTGAAGGGGAAGGTATCCTCGAAATGATGCCTGATGGCTATGGTTTTCTCCGTTCTTCGGACTATAACTACCTCACTTCTCCTGACGATATTTACGTTTCTCCTTCCCAGATCAAACTTTTCGGCCTGCGCACCGGGGACACCGTCCGCGGCGCTATTCGCCCGCCGAAGGAAGGAGAAAAGTATTTCGCCCTGCTACGCGTTTCCAAGATCAATGGCCTGGATCCACAGGACATCCGCGACCGCGTTCCTTTCGATTATCTGACGCCACTTTTCCCGCACGAGAAATTCAAACTGACCTCCTCCCCCACCGGGCGCGACATGGGCAACCGGATGATCGACTTGTTCACCCCTATCGGAAAAGGACAACGGGGACTCATCGTGGCACAGCCCAAAACGGGTAAGACCTTCCTGCTCAAGGATCTCGCCAATGCTATCGCCAAGAACCACCCCGAGTGTTATATTATCGTATTGCTCGTTGATGAGCGCCCGGAGGAAGTAACCGACTTCAAGCGCAGCGTCAATGCTGAAGTTGTCGCCTCTACCTTCGATGAACCAGCCGACAACCACGTCCGCGTGGCGGCAATCGTACTGGAAAAAGCTAAACGCCTGGTGGAATGCGGGCATGATGTCTGCATCCTGCTCGACTCCATCACCCGTCTGGCCCGCGCCTATAATACAGTAGCGCCTGCCAGTGGTAAAGTACTCTCCGGTGGTGTGGAAGCCAATGCCCTGCACAAACCCAAGAAATTCTTCGGCGCCGCCCGAAATATTGAAGACGGCGGCTCACTTACTATCCTCGCCACAGCTCTTATCGACACAGGCTCCAAGATGGATGGTGTGATCTTCGAAGAATTCAAAGGTACCGGCAACATGGAATTGCAACTCGACCGTAACCTGTCCAACAAGCGGATGTTCCCGGCCATCGACCTCACAAAGTCGAGCACCCGCCGCGACGACCTGCTGCTGGACAAGGACACGCTGCAGCGTATGTTTATCCTGCGGAATCACCTGTCCGACATGAAGCCGGACGAAGCTTTCGAGTTCCTGCGCAAACATATGGTCGGCACTTCCAGCAACGAAGAATTCCTGACTTCTATGAACGGCTAGATCCGTTTTTGTCCAATAAAAATCCCCCTGCCCGTATAATTGCCGGAGCGGGGGATTTTTTTTTTGTAAGCGTTGTAAGGCCGACCTACCGACCTACCGACCTTCCCGACTCAGCCCACCGGGCTTCGCCGGGATGAAAAGCTGCGGTGCACCTTTTCAACTGACCTACCGACCTCCAGACCTACCGACCTACCGACCTAATGACCTACCGACCTAATGACCTACCGACCTACCGACCTTCATTTTATACCCCTCCAGAAAAGCCTTCATCTTTTCATCCATTGCCTTTGGATCCGTTTTATAATGCGGCGCCAGGCTTGTCGCGCCGGGCAATTCTTCTACATGAAGCGTCTGTGTAGGGAAAGCGAAGCGGACGCCAAGGGCCTGAGCCAGCTCCATCACGGCGAGCAGCACCTCGTGTTTGGCCTTCAGTTCTTCCGTCCAACTTGGAACTGCGAAGAATATGTAGAAAAGAATGTTTAAGGAACTGGCGCTCATCTCGTTGAGATGTATCTCAAAATAGTCTTTCCTCGTTTGGGGATGGTTGGCTACAATAGCCCTCAAGCCCTCCACAAATTTCTCGACCAGGGCCGGAGGCGTATCGTAGGTGATGGAAATGCTGGTATTGAAGCGCCGGTAAGCCCGCAGGCCGTAATTGTCGACCACCATATCCGCCAGTTTGCCATTGGGCACATAAACCAGTGAATTGGAAAAGGTGCGCACCCGCGTTGAGCGGAAACCGACCTCTTCCACCGTGCCGTCCACCCCTGAGAAGTTGATCCAGTCACCGATCTGAAAGGGGCGGTCCATGAAAATGGTCAGAGAACCAAAGAGGTTTTTTAAAGTATCCTGGGCGGCCAGCGCCAGGGCCAAGCCACCAATGGAAATACCGGCGATCAAGGTTGTCACATCGGCCTGCAGGATGCGCAAGGCCTGAATGATCCCCGCCAGGAATAATAGAAACTGGATACCGCGCCGGAGCATGGGCAGCAATTGCTCATCCATCTTGCTCTCGGTCCGTTGGGTGAATTTATCCGCATAGAGTATAAAAATATCCAGGCCCCGCAGCAGAATGTAAATGACCAGGATAACACCCACCAGCCGGATCACGATAACCGCAAAATTAGCCGACTCTATAGGTAGTTGAAGGGCTGGCAGGAAGAACTGGATCAACCTGATGACGATCATCACGCTGGCTGCCCGGGCGATCTTCCAGATGAGTTTCGGAGGCACCAGCGAAGGGTACACCCGGGAGCGTGAGAGCCGCCGGACTATTGGCCGTAATATCCGGCTTAGGATGAAGTGCACCAGGACGGCCAGCAACAATATGGCCAGCAGCCCTAAATATTGCCATATTGCCAGGCCAAGTACCTTACGCTGTCCAAAATGTGGTAGTAGGTTGAGGAGAAAATCCGCACCAAAAGGATAAACTTCCTTATGCAATTGGGGGATCAGGCCCACCGTTTCCCCAGAATAGTACCACCGATCGTTTATCCGTTCCAGGTATACCTCCGGCAGTTGGCGAGGGAAAGGTGTGTAAACGTTTTGATTGGAAGTACTATCCACATAGTTGGAGTCACGGGGTAGCACGCCCATTCGGACATACAGGCCTTTCCCATCCAGCACCTGCTTGAGCTTGATGGCCAGTTTAACGGCCTGGGCGCTATCGGGCACGCCATATAAAGTACGAGCCGCTAGCGCCGGCTCATAAGAATCGGGCTGCAGATAATGCAGGTGCACCAACATGGTGTTGTACGGGCTTTCTAAAGTGACAGGCACTTCCTGCTGCCGTTGCCCGAAAAGCTGGAAAGGGAAGTACAAAAACAGAAAAAGGGCGAAAAAAATAGTCCTGGCGCGCATCATCATAGGTTGGATTGGTGGGGTGCAAAATTTAACCAGGATTATTGGGAATTGCAAGGCTTTTCAGGCCGAAGTGTGGGATGACTGTAAGAAAAGCCGTTTGAGGTTTCGGAAACCTCAAACGGCAAATCACAACTGCTCTCCCTTTGGAGTTTCGGGGTTTTCTAATCCTTACTGCTTGTCGGCCCGCACCACACTAAACGCAAAATCAGCTGCTCCCTGCAACAACCCGTCTCAATGAAGCAGGGAGCGCTTATCAACAATTCCAGTTCTTCACTCCCAAACTGCTCCTACTCAATAATGCAACCATCCCATCGTGAACCCAATGGCGTGGCCGGGTGTGCCGGCAAACAGGTCGGGCAAATCATCCTGGTGGGCGTAGGTCCGGCCATAGGCATAACCGTAGGCCCCATCAAACATACCGGTGCCGCCAGTGTAGTCAAAGCGGTCGATTAAGACAATGGACCCATTATTGCCAGATACCGAGGAAAGCCGCTCACCCGTGAAGTATAACTCATTATCGCCATAGTTGACCCAAGTTTGGGACGGGGGGAATACCTCACCTGTACTACAGTGAATACTGCCACTTGATCCACCGGTAATCGGCCCATGTCCGAACCAGGTGCCTTCAAAGGTGTAGAGTTCAGCATAACCCACCCATAAGTAGGGATTCGAACACTCCATAAGATTTGTACAAATGACTGGTTCTTCACAGGAATTTGTGACCGGACGATGGTAAAGTTCCATCTCATACATCACTACCAACGGATGCCAGGAACCGGCCCGGCTTTCCACGCCATCCAGCATCTCTTGCGAAGGCCCGGCCCGGAAGGCGGCCAGTTCTTCTTCGGTAAAATGTTGCGCGATCTCTGCAGGTACTTCCGGAACTTTGAAGGCCTGGATTTGCTCCTGATCTCCTTCCGGAATAGTTGCCACGTTGTCTTTCTGGCAGCCGACGGCCAACAGGCCGAGGAACAGGCCGGCCAGAAGTACTCGGAAAATGAATGATGTTTTCATGGTTTTGATTTTTATAGATTAATGTTCACTAGGCTTGGGGATACAGGGATATTTCAATGGCTATATGGTCATATTGTCCCCTTGGGGAGTGGCGGCGCCTTGAGGGCCCTCCAGAGACAACCATTTAACCATCCAGCCATTCAATCTGCAGCCTTCACAAACTCCCCGGCAAAGAGCCTCTTCCCATCGGTTACCTTCACCCTATACATCCCCGCCGGCAGGCCGGCAATGTCGATACGCTCAGCAGCATTGGAGCCGGCGAAGCCAAGCCGGATTCGTTTCACGCTTTGCCCAATAGCGTCGAATACTTCCACCTCAACTTCATTCAGAAAAACCCCTTCCACCAGCTCGAGATAGAGGTGTGTGGAGGCCGGATTGGGATACAGGCGAAAGCCCTCCCGGATGAGTTGCTCCCTGGCGCCGGAAACGACATCTACGGGTGTGCAGAAAGTATCGCGCCCGGCTATATCCTCTACGATCAGGCAGGCCTCATAATCACCGGACTCGGAAAAAATATGCGTCGGATGCTCCTCCTCGCTGCTTCCGCCATCGCCAAAGTCCCAGAACCATTGCACCGGATTACATTCCGTGGCCTGGAAGGAAGACGCGTTGGTGAAGGCATATTGCAGGCCGTCTTCGGTATGGTCAAAGTTGAAGGCGGCTTCAGGTAGCGTCACGCAATCCGTTGAAATGTTCCTGGCGTAAGATTGAAATGCCAAAACGTCGAGGTCGCCGTCCCCGTCGAGGTCGCCCTGCGCAACGATGAAGCTCGGGGCAAGCAGTACAGCTGGCTCAAACTGGACGAATCCCAGTTCATCGTACTTGTTTTCATGAAAGTAAAGTCGAAAGAGATTGGGATCTATATCGATATCCCAAAGGGTATTCATCATATCGACGTCTCCATCGCAGTCCCAGTCGGCCAGCGCTCCAAATATGGGCCCGTTAGGCATTGCGGGCAGGCTTAGGCCGAAGGGGTCGGCCTCCCGTGCTTTAAAGTTGGGCGCTGTAGGGGTTCCGGTATTTTCCTGGTAGAGGAAGTGTCCGTCGGTCCTGCCGTTAATGAAGGCGTCGTAGTCTCCGTCGCCATCCAGGTCGGCGAAGGTGAGGGTGGCGATGGAGGCTCCCGTTACGCCTTCCGAGTCGATACCAAAGGGGCGTAGAGGATATCGCCAGCGTCAAAGACAGGCTCCGTTGCAGTTCCGGTATTCAGTATACAGATAAAGGCGCCCTCGACGGTGGGGGAGACGCAGTCTTTGCGGCCGAACAGGTCGAGCAGCCCGTCGCCATTGATGTCCACGAATTTGATATTGGTTGCCTCTTCCGATATTCCGAAAGGATAGGACGCTTCCAATTGAAAATCAGGGCAATCGCTGTTTCCCTCGTTCCGGTAAAAATCCAGGGACGTTTCCGTAAAGCACCCGGAAGAATAGTTCCACTTTTCTCCGACAAACAGGTCCAGGTCGCCGTCGCTGTCTATATCGGCCAGGGTGGGGAACATGCTGCCTCCGGGGTGCGGACTAAGGCCGAGTTCGAAAGGATCTGCTAGGGGCTCGCTGAAAAAGTCAAGCTGTCCGAAAGCCGGCGTCAGAAAAATGGCCGTCAGCAGGCTTAGGAGCGCTGCAGAAAAGCGCCACCTTTTGGGGTTGTAATGTGCCTTCATGGTTTTGCAGGTTTATTTGGTGATTAAAATTTTTCCGGAAGTAAAGGGGCTGTCCGTTCCTTTGCTTTGCGGATTGTCTACAATGTTTGACGATTTGTCTACAGACCGTTTTGTAAACAAGGATAAGCCAGGGCGCAATGGGAAATTGCACCCTGGCATCTTTGCCGTCTTTCAGCGACGGGTCAGGAATCGTCCCGCCTGATTTCCCGGGGATTCACGCCAAACTCCTTGGTGAAGTTGCGGCTGAAAGTGGAGAGGTTTTTAAATCCGACATCCATAGCGACCTGGCTGATGTTCAGTTCGGTGGTTTGCAGGAGTTGCCGGGCTTTGTGCAGGCGGACGCGCCGGATGAAATCGGCAACCGACTGGCCGGTAAGAGCCTTGAATTTTTTATACAGCAGGGCCCGGCTCATGCCGATCTGCTCGCAAAGCTGAGGGATGTTGAAAGTGGGGTCGCTCAGCTTGTCATCAATGACCCGGTGCAGTTCATGCAGAAAGGCTTCGTCCGGATGTATGTCCTGTTCCGGCAGCTTGTGCTGAGGCTGGAAGAGGAAGCTGAGGTCCCGGTAGCGCGCCTGCAATTGGGCGCGCAATTCGATGAGGTTGTCCATACGGGCTAGCAACTCGTCCCGGTCAAAGGGCTTGGCGAGGTAAGCATCGGCGCCGGTGCGCAGGCCCTCGATCCTGGAGGCCCGGTCAGCTTTGGCAGTGAGCAGGATGATGGGAATATGGCTGGTGCGCTTGTCGGCCTTTAGCCTGCGGCACATCTCCAGGCCATCCATCTCCGGCATCATGATGTCGCTGATGATAATGTCGGGAATAGATTTCAGCGATTTGGCCAGGCCCTGTTTCCCGTCATATTCCACCTCAATCTGGAAGCGGGAACTCAGTATGGCGCGAATGTACTCCACCACATCGGGATTGTCCTCTACCACCAGCACGGTGGGCTGCCCGGGCCGGGCCGGATGGCCATCCTGCGTTTTATTGCCCTTCGTAACAGGCAAATAGGCCGAAACGGCTTCTCTGATGGCGGGTTGATCAAAATCATGGCCGAGTGGCGCATTATGGGTGATGGGTAAGGTAACGGTGAAGGTGGCGCCTTTCCCTACTTCGCTTTCAACGCTGATCTCGCCGTGCAGCAGGTGTACGAGTTCCTGAGTGAGGGCTAAGCCGATGCCAGCCCCCCCTAGCCCCCCTGAAGGGAATAGCCCCCTCCCGGCGAGGCTGTCTCAAAAGTCGCTACCGCCGGGGCTCCCCCAGCTCAGGGCAGCCATGGTAAGAGGTGACAGCAAGTTCATTGAAAATTGGTCAAAAGTCGAAAAAGCTTTGGGAAAGGCCATTTTTTCAAAAAACAGCTGCCATTGGCTCGTTTTTTGGCCCATTTGGTTGGCTTGAACGCTTTGAGCTGGCGGCAGCGGCGCATCTTGGACAGGCTTATTCAAGGTTGCCCACCATTTTCTAAGGTTATGGGCAATAGCCAACAGGCCCGACTCGGTGCTTACGCCTTCCAAGCCAGTGAGCAAGAAGCGCCGGAAGCCTCGGCACTGCTTGATGTGGCCGAAGACTGGTTCTGTATCAATGCCTCGTTTTTGGCGCATTCGGATTCCTCTGAGCGAATTCAAGCGCTGGCGTGCTTGCTGGCGGTATCGTGCGTTTCGTTGATTAACCCGTATGATACGGTCCGTTTTAGCTTTATGGCACATGCCTCTCAAAGGGCAGCCCTCACAGCGCTGAGCTTGGTAAACGTGAATTTTATGCGGATAGCCTGCTTGCGTTTTTTCCTCGCACACTTGTACAAGAGCCATGCGTTGCCCCATTGGGCAGACATAGTAATCCTGTTCGGCGTTGTAGTATAAGTTCGTGTAATAAAAAGGGTTGGCATCTGCCTTTCCGTTTTGTTCCCGGTCAAAGCCTGGGTATTTGAGGTAGGCTTCAGGCCCCTTTTCTTCCAGGTATTCATAAGCCTGTTCACAGCCGTAGCCGGCATCGCCGCCAATCCTTTTAGGCTGTGGGGCGCCGATGGACTCCAAGACTTGGAACGTGTCGTCCATATGCTCGGTGAAAACAGCCATGTCGGAAGGTGTCTGGTGCACCGTGTAATTGATGACAAACTGGTTCTCCGTACCCAGTTGCAAGTTGTAGCATGGCTTTAACTGGCCCTTGCCCAAATGATCCTCTTTAGTGCGCATGAAGGTAGCGTCCGGGTCCGTCTTTGAATAGGAACTGCGGCCCGCTAATATCGCTTCCTGCTCCTCGTAGGATTGCAGTTTGGGCAGGTGCTCCTGCTGGAGCTTTTCCAATTGCTTGCTCAGCTTTTTGTTTTCCCCCAGTTGCTCCTTGAGCGCTTTGTTTAAACGTTCAATTGTTTCTTGAAGCGCCTCACTATCACTAACAGCCGGCTGGGCAGCCTTGGCTTGTTCCTTAGCTGCTTCTGCCTCGGCCTGTTCATTGGCCGCTTCTATTTGTTCGATGACCTGGGCGATCTTCTCCAGCAGGGCCCCTTTGTAACGCTCGACATTCTTTGCCCATACATAAGTGTACCGCCCGGCAACCGACTCTAGCTTCGTGCCATCAACATAATATTCTTCCAACCGGACGTAGCCTTGTTCCACCAGCATTGCCAATACATGGGCAAATACAGCCTTGACTGTCTGCTTGAGCCGGGAATTGCGAAAACGGTTCAAGGTGTTGTGGTCGGGCTTTTGCATCCCGCATAGCCACATGTAGCACAGGTTCTCTTGTAGCGCTTTCTCTATGTCGCGCGATGAATAACGCTTGTCAACATAGCCATACACCAAGGCCTTGAGCATCATCCGAGGGTGGTAGGTGCTGCTACCCCCACCTTCATAGGTATTCAATATAGGCTCCAGGTCCATGCCTTCTATCGCATCGTTGACTAAGCGCACCAGGTGCCCCTCCGGAATAAGTTCTTCAAGCGTGGGGGGCAGCAGCCAGGCTTGATTCTGGACATAGGGCTTGAAGGTCACCTGGTTGTGGCGCTTCTTTTTTCCATGAGGAGGAGTTGGCTCTTTCATGTCTTTAAAATACGGACTTTTGACCGATTTTCAGCACCGGCAGGCGACTTTTGAGACAGCCTCGGTTGGCTTGGCTTCCTCCCCCCTTCGGGAGGGTACAGAGGGGCTCCATTCCCCCCCTTCGGGGGGGCTAGGGAGGGCTGCTGGGGGGAGGCTATAAAACCGCTCAAACACCCTCGGCAAAACTTCTTCAGAAATGCCGGGGCCGTTGTCTGCTACGGAGATGCACAGGAAGTCGGAAGTCGGAAGTCGGAAGTCAGAAGGTTTACCCGAACGCGAGTGCAACGAGTGGGCGGGCGGAAGTCGGAAGTCGGATGAGGGAGGAACCAGCAGTTCACCAGCTGTCTCCTGACGTTCGACATTCGATCCCGACCTTCTTCGTTGGTGCGGGACTCCCTCCGGTCGCATTCGACGTTGGACGTTTAACCTCACCACCCCTCCCTGCTGGGTAAACTTAATGGCATTCGAGATCAGGTTGGACAGAATATCCATCAGTTTATCCGGGTCGTAATCCATCACCAGCTCTTTCAGTTCCGTTTCAAACTGCAGCCGGATATTTTTGTGTTCGGCGGCCGAATGGAAGGATTCTATGATGTATCGGATGTATCGGACCACATCGTTCTGCACGAAGTGGGTGGGCAATTGTCCGGCTTCCAGCCGGGAGAGGTTGAGGATCTGGCCCACCAGTTGAAGCAGCCGGCGGCTGTTGCGCAGGATCATTTCCGTGCCCTGGTTGATCCAGGTGGAAGGCTGTGCCCGTATCTGGCTGGCCATGCCCTGAATGATGGTGAGTGGGGTGCGGAACTGATGGGTGATATTGGTGTAAAAGCGGCTCTTGAACGCATCGAGCTCCCGCACGCGGTTGGCTTCAGCGCGTTCCGACAGTTGAGCCTGTTCGGCCGCAAATTTTTCTTCCTGCAGGGTTTTCAACTGGCTGGCAATACCCATGGCAAACAGGAGGACCATAACCGTATGCCCCACATATTCGTCAAGCTCGAGCCGGATCGGAACGAACCCCCAGAAGGCATTCGGGTCGTTGATAAATAACTGAAAGATCATGGCCAGCATGGCGATGAGGTAGATCCATGCCGCTCTGTTGCCTTTGACCAAACTCAGTATGGGCACAAGGATCGATAAAAACATAAGGGGGATCCGGCTGAGCAATCTATACCCAATGATCTTCCAAAAGGCGTCCTGATTCATATTGTAAAGGCCACCGGCGGATAGGATCATATATATATAGACCACAGAGCCCGCTATTTCGATCAATACGAAGCCCAGCCAGATCTTATCCCATGTCGGCAATAATGTTGGGAGCCGCAGGTAAAGGCGGGAGAACAGGTAATGGAATAGGTAGAAAAAAGACCAGAGGACAATTATGACTATGACCGCATTCCTAACATGGTGGGATGGCAGAAACATCTCCTGGAGATAACCCCGAAAAGCCATGATAATCAAGGCAATGTCCAGCACCAGGAAGCTAAAAAGCAGCGGTACATATTTGCGTTGATAAAAGAAAATGATCAAATGGTAGAAGGCTACCGCCAGCAAGATGCCAATAACCAGGGCATCGAAAAAGCGTTGGCGCCGGTCCACGTTCAGGTAGGCCCGTGGTTTGAAGATGGCCTGAGTGAAAACGCTGCGCGGGCCCAAACCCATTCCAGTTATCTCTTCCAGGCGAAAGAACACCGTCAGCGTATCGCGGGCTAGGAGGGTGAGCGGCACGCAGGGAAGGCTGCCATAACTGCCGCCAAATGGCCGTTCGTTCAGGGGCAGGTGATAGCCGGACCGCTGATGCTCAAAGCGGTTGGAGCCCAGCGGAACAAAAAGGCCTACTTTTCCGGCAAAAAAGTTGACCTCCCACTCCTGGTCATCGTCGAAGGCCGAGGCCAGGGTGAGCCGCGCCCAAATGCATTGGATATTCGGGTCCATATCGCCTCCAAACACAATGGTCCGCCAGAGCTCATCTTTGGTGAAGTGCTGCTGAAAAGAATCGGCCGCCACTTCTTCGATCGTCCGGTTTTCCGTCGAGTCGATAAAGGCGTAGAGGTAATCGTGGAAATAATACCTGCCCGATTGGAATTCCGAATCGGCAGGGGAGAGGGTGAGGATGTCGTAATCCTTTTGCTGCGTAATCCCGCTATTCGGAAAGGATATTGCGGCCACCCAGATCAGCAACCCTATGTGAAGCCTCATACGCATTATCAGGTAGCAGTGCTATAAGTTAGGACAAAAAGAATTTCCAATAGATGATGAAAGTCAGCAGCTTACAATGTCAAAATTCCTTATTTTAATAAACTGAAATTTTGCTTCACATCCAAAACCGCGCCGTTTTGAAACGATTACTGATATTATTGGGCCTGGTGTTAACCACCCTCCCTCCTGCCCTCGCTCAGCAGGAAGAAACCTACGACTATCAGTGGTGCAAGCAGGAGATCGTCGATCATGGCATGCAGGCGCTGCTGATGTGCAACGGGCTCTTTACCTCCGATCGGAGCCTGGAACAGCTCTTTGAGCAGGAACTGAAAGTCCTGGATTCTTACCTGGGCAAACCTCATAGTGGAGACTATGAGGTTGACTGGGAACGGAAAACCGTGATGGTAGACCTTCCCGGTAGTGCGTCGGTAATGCGGGCAGCTTACCGCGAAGGGCTGGGTTGTATCGTCCTTGCCCCGAACCAAACCTTTGAAGATATTGATAGCTTGCCTGTCCTTCAGATGCCGCCGCTGGCTGGCGACCCTTCCACCATTCCCTGGCCGGACGGAGATCTGATCGAAGATCAATCCCTCCCTCCCGGGGTAGATCAGTCAGCCCTGGAAGCCGCCGCCGACTGGGCTTTCAACCAGCAAGCTGACAAGTTGGTTACCCTCAGCCTGATCGTCGTATACAAAGGGCAGATCGTCCTGGAGCGCTATGCGCCGGGAATAGAGGTAAACACCAAGACCCGCATCTGGTCCGTATCCAAAAGTATCGCCGCCACCCTGATCGGCATAACGGTGGATCAGGGAAAACTGTCATTAGATGGGCCCCTTGAACTAGAATGGCTGCCGCAGGTGGCGTCACCGGAAACGGACCCCCGAAGGGAGATCACGCTCCGCCATTTGCTGAACATGGCTTCCGGGCTGGATCCCTGGCAAGGCCCGGTGCAGAATTATGGCGCCGGTAGCAAGCTGGCCTATTTTGGCGGCGCCAGTTCGGTTAATCTGGCGCTTAGCAAAGGTTTGGTCAGGAAGCCCGGCACTTTCTGGAACTACGATAACCACAATATTTTTCTCGAGGTTCATGCTATGAAAAAGGCCCTGGGCAGCGAGCAGGCCTACCTGGAATTTCCCCGCCGGGCACTGCTCGATCGCATAGGAATGAGAAATACCGTCCTGGGAGTCGACCGGTTTGGCGATTTTGTGATGAGCAGCCAGATCTATTCGAATGCCAGGGACCTGGCTCGCTTCGGCATGCTCTATCAGCAGAATGGCGTTTGGAATGGTGAGCGGATACTGTCAGAGGAATGGATCGAGTTCGTTCGTACACCCGTTCCGCTCAAAATGGGAATACCGCAGCGCTACGGCGGCCATTGGTGGCTTCCCGCCGATGATCTGGCGGGCGAATTCCCGGAGGCGTGCACGGCAACGGGTAGCTGGGGACAATATGTCATTGTGATTCCCTCCCGTGAGTTGGTCATCGTCCGCCGGGGAATGGATTACGCAGGGGATCGGTTGGACCCTACGCGCCTGGCTTTGGAGGTGGTGAAGGCTTTTCCTCAATAGCCTGCTTTGGAGTGGGCATTACTGCGCCTTTCTTTGTATCTCATATGTTTGTAAAAAACCGCTAAGACGCAGAGATTTTTCGCAGGAAAGCCACCCCGTCACTTATCTCCCTCTGCGTCTTAGCTTCTCTACAGTTCAATATTTCAACCCCCTATTCCCAATTCCGTTGCACCTCATTATGAATCGGTGGCACGGTCTGTAAGTAAGCCCACATGGCAGCGACTTCCTCGTCGGATAGGGCGGAAAAAGGCACCATAGGCTGACGTAAGGGTTTCCCATCGGGGCGTTGGGCGAAACGCACAGCATGAATAAAATCCGCTTCCGTCCAGTTGCCGATGCCGGTCTCCTTGTCCATGGTCAGGTTGGCGGAGTAGATCACTGTCTTACCATCCTCAGGGCTGAGCAAGAGGTTGCCTCCGCCCAGATAGCCTTCTGATTTTTCCGGTTCCAGGATATTCACCGTCTTGAAATCGGCGGAATGGCAGGAATAACAGTCTACTTTGCCGTCGATCAGATACCGGCCATAGGCTACTTTATCCGTGATCGGGGGCGCAATGATAGGTTTCTCGGGATAAGGCAGCGGTTTGAAGGCCACCCGGCAGAGCAGCTTGACCAGGAAGGAAGGTTGCGGCGCCGGTTGCACCTTATCGGAGGGTTCGAGCTCGGGCGCATCAGAGCGCAGGTAGGCGATGACACTGTTGAGGTCTTCATCCGACAGGAGCGGGAATTTGGGCATCCAGGGTGGCGCATATTTGCCGTCGCGCTTGACGCCGGTGCGCAGGAAGTAGGCCAGCTCGCCGTCCGTATAATTCGCCAACCTGGAATTGGGGCTGTGGGTGATGTTGGCCGTCCAGGCGGCGCCGAATTCGGGCGGCAGGTCCATCATTTTCTTGCCTTCCAATTTGCCGGAAGGGGACATGTGGCAGTGGTTGCATACCAGCGTAGCCAGCCGCTTGCCTTCGGCAATACGGGTACTGTCGGGTTCTACTTTAAGATCAGGAGGATTGGTGTCGTAGGAAGGGATTCCACCGAATTGGATGGTGGCGGCGCCGAGTAATACAATCAGGATAACTACGCCAAGGATTATCCCGAGGATCTTCAGGAACTTTTTCATGGTCAAAGGTTTTAGGTTATTCTTTTTTTGAGCTAAAAAGCTCCATGAAATTACAAAAAAACCAAATATTACAACACAAAACCAGAATAAGTTTGGCGGCAACCTTTTTCAATTAAACCAATACGACACCTTCGCCACCAGCGCCCGGTTGCGCACATTCCAGGGCGAGGGAAAATAATTGTCAGAATAGACGATGAAGAGGTCCGATACCGGCTGGTAGCGCCATTGCAGGCGGATGTTGGTGTTGAGGTTGTCGGCCTGCTCGTTGTACTGCACGAAGGCGGTGAGGAAAAGGTTGGTGGTAAAGGTCAGGTCCAGCTTAGGGCCGATGAGAAAAAAGTCGACATCCTGGGAGGAATCCGGAAACGCCAGGTTGTTATAGGCAAAATTGATGGCGATGCTGCCATAGGGCTGGAAGCGATAGTTCAGCGTGCCTTCGAAGTTGAACAGGTCTCCGTTGAAAAAGCCGCCGTAGCCGATCTTGAAATTGTAGTTGAACAACTTCCGCGCATCCGACAGGTACTTGTATTCTACTCGGTTCCAGGTGTAATCAGTCCCCGCGGCCAAAGAATCCCCTCCCGCATTGGTCGGGTCGAAGGGGTCGAGCAGGCGGATGTAGGAGCGGGTGGCGCTGAGTTCCATCTCGCTGCGGTTGAGAAAGACCAGTCCGTAGGCTGCCCGCCACTCCTCATCTGTGCGCCGGAAATCCGGATCGAAAAAATATTCCGAGCGCAGCGAAGGGCCGTGGTTGGCGATTTTCTCCGATCTAGGATAAAATTTATAGCCTAATCCCAGGATTGTATGATGCAGGCCCCGCCGGCGCACAAACCCGGTTTCCGCCAGGTAATTGGCGCCTACCAGATCATAACTCCCCTCTGCTTTCCACTGCTCGGTTTGATAAACCAGGTTGCCGGAAAGGGCGGTATTTTCGTTCTTTACACCGGGCGACAGGGCGTGGTGGAGGAAGAATTTGCCGATCCAGCGGTTATTGGCGCTGGCCAGGTTGTAGTCCAGGCCGAATACCCGGTTGAAGGCGTTACTTCCGTCCGGAATATCTTTTGTACCGGCGGTGAGTTGTTTGTTCACAATAAAGGCGCCCACATTGGATCGGGCAAAAACACGCCTTTGCAGGGAGGCCACGGTGAAATTGGCAGCGGGAAAACCTTCCTCCGTACCAGTCTGCATATTCAGCAGGCCGATGCGCCATTTTTCGTCCAGTTTCCCACTCAGCCGCAGGCCTGCCTGAACTGGGTTGGTGAGGCCAATGCGGCGGGAGAAAAAGGGCCGCAAGCCATCTTTGCCGAAGCCGGCGAAGAGGTCCTGGTTCTCCAGGAAAAAGCGGCGCCGCTCCGGGAAAAAAAGCTCAAAACGGTCAAGATTGGTGACCTGTTGGTCTACATCTACCTGTGAAAAATCCGGGTTGACGGTCAGGTCCAGGTTGATAGAGGGCGTCAGGGAAAGCTTAGCGTCAATACCGGCGTCGAGGCTTGGAGCTTGGGAAACTTCTTTCTCGTAATCCTTGGAAGTTCGGGCCGCGACATAAGGGATGAGCGAGAGGTCCGTCTTCGGCTTGGGTGGCGGCATATCCCACTTCAGGGCGCCGGCAAAAGCCAGGGTTGCGGTGGCGAACTGCCGGGGCACGGGCGCCCAGCTCGACTTCTCGTTGTTCTTCACATCCATACGGCTGAAATTGACGCCCCATTCTTCCATGCCGGCTTTGAACTGCAGGTTGCGAAAGGGAATAGCCATTTCAATGTTCCAGTAATTTTCATAGTGTTTCACCGCGGATTCCCACTTGCAATCCCATTGGAGCGCCACCACTCCGCCATCGGCCTGGGTGCCGTCCCACTGCGCACCGGCGGCGGAAACGCCGAAGGAAAAACCGTTGGTCTGGTCATTATAGGTATCGATGAAGAGCAGGAAGTTGTCGTTAGCCCCAAAAGTAAAATCCCGGCGGAGCGACTCTGTGATGTGAGGCCGGGCGTCCCGTTCGAAGCAGGTAACGGCGAAATACAGATTGCGATCATCATAGGTGGCCCGCACTTCGGTAGGGCTCTCGGCATAGCCGGTATCGATGGGCAGCACCCGCCAGAAATCGTCGGCTACCTCTGCCTGCCGCCAGTCCATTTCCTCCAACTGCCCGTCAATATCGATAGCGGTTGTTGCCTTGTGGATGAGCAGGGTGTATTGATCCCGGTTGGGCGTTCTGCTTGCCCGGCCTGGTTGCGGTTGGGCGTTAGTAAAAAGGGGAAGAGCCAGGAAAAAGGGAACCGTAAAAGGGAAAAGCTGTCGTACTTTCATATGGCGGCTGAGTTTCATGACTGACTTGTTCCCAAAGGTAATCTGGTGCACCAAAGTTAGAAAAAAAGATGGGTGAACGGCCTTTTTCTTGGGGTATGCGTGGGGCGTCGCAGGTCAGCAGGCCGCACGTCGTGGCGTCTAAACTTCATATAGCCGCCATTGCACTATCGGTAATGCGCCAACTCGGTCTCCATCAACAGTATCCCGAAATCCTGGATTGTTTCCACCATGGGAATGGCCTATTGTTGGAGTAGCGCAATTTAAAGATTATTTTTACCCCAAAGCATTCACCTATGCCCTCATCCCTTCATACCATTGATGATGTGTTGGCTGAACTCGATCACATCGTCGCCCACACTGTGGAACAGAACACGCCGTTAGGGGTCTTCGCTTACGTCTACCGAAGGACGACGGCCAAAATCAAAGAAGGCCTGGAGAAGGGCCTCTTTTCCGACAAAGAAAAGCTGGAGCGTTTTGATGTCGCTTTCGCCAAACGCTATATTGATGCCTACTGGCAACACTATAATAACGAGCCCCCCACCCTATCCTGGCAGGCCTCTTTCGAGGCGGCCGGCCGGCCGATTACCCTGCTTCAGCATACCATGTTGGGCATGAACGCCCACATCAACCTGGATCTCGGCATCGTAGCGGCAGAAGCCGCACCGGGCGACCACATCCACGAGATCAAAGCGGACTTTATGCTCGTCAACCAAATCCTGGAAGAACTGATCGACGAAATGCAGGAGCGCCTCAGCCGGGTTTCCCGCCTGATGATCCTTATCGATTGGGCCGGCGGCCGCACCGATGAGTCCGTCGTCAACTTCAGCATCCGCCGGGCGCGCGACTTTGCCTGGCTAAACGCCCGCAACCTGGCCTACCTCGAAGGGCAGGAAAGAGCACAATACATCCAGACGGTAGATGAGCAGATCGCGGCCCTCGCCCGCCACATCGCATATCCCCGCGGCCGCTTCCTGCGAACCTGCCTGCGGTGCGTTCAGTTTTTTGAAGAAAAGCAGGTGGCCCGGGTGATACAATTGCTGCAGTAGGAGGGAACTCCTCCCTTTGCCCCCCTCTCATAGCCTACGAGGTGGCATGGAAAGAGGGGGGGAAATACTTGGAACTGTACAACCATTGGTGGGTGTTATGGAATGAATTATACTGTGGCCCTATAGATTGAATTTGGCGCCCGTCAATTGTTCAGAGACTTCCCAAAGCCGTTGGGCATCTTCAACATTATGCGAAGCGGCATTGGAGGGCACGATCACCGGAAAACCCGTCATTCCTTTGTGAGGCCCGTAATATTCGCCACCTTTTACATTCGGGTCGACGGCTGCCCGGATCTGAGGCAAAGCGCCTTGCGCCGCACTTTGCGTCAATAGCACAAAAAGAGGGCGCAGCATTTTAAACCAAAATTTCCCTTCCAGGTATTTAGCCAAATTCGTTTGGGACACGCCCGGGTGCGCCGCCACCGCAATACTGTTGATGTGATTGGCCTGGAAACGGCGCTGCAATTCATACGTGAAGAGCAGGTTGGCCAGTTTGGAGCGGCCATAGGATCTCATAGGCGTGTAATCTTTTCCGTTCTCGAAAAGCAGATTGTCGAAATCCATCTTTCCGGATTTATGGGCGTTGCTGCTCACGTTTACCACCCTTGAATTGGGGGTACTTTTAATCAACCCGATCAGTTGGCCGGTCAGCGCAAAATGCCCGAAATGGTTGGTGCCATTCTGTGCTTCCAGTCCGTCTTTGGTCAGGAAGTAGGGCGTGGTCATGATGCCAGCATTGTTGAGCAAAACATCCAGCCGGCTATAATTTTGCTTGAACTGTTCTGCAAAATCTTTAATGGATGCAAAATCCATGAGGTCAAGCGGCATAACCACTATTTTACCTTTGGTGTTGCCGATTTCGGCTTTTGCGGCTTGTCCTTTTTCCAGAGAACGGCTGGCTAAAATGACTTCGGCGCCTTTTTCGGCAAAAGCTTTAACCGATTCATAGCCCAGCCCGCTGTTGCCTCCGGTTACGATGATCACTTTTCCGCTTAGATCCGGCATATTTGCCGTTGTCCATTTTTCTTGACGCATATTTTGTGGTCGTTGATTGATTATCTATGAAAAGTTTTTTAAAAGCCATAGGATAGTACACTGATCTATTAAGCTCGGTTATGAACCCATTAAGATCACTTCACCTGGCTCATAACCGCCCAGTCAAAAAACCTGTCCCCGAAATACTTTCGGATGAACATCAGCGGTTTGGCCAATTTCCCGGCTACGTATCGCGTTTTTGGCCGGCTGGATCGAATGGCACTGGATATGGCGTCGGCGATGACGGAGGGGGGCGAGGAAGCGCCAGCTTTCTCGTAGGATGCTTTGACCGTTTTGGCCACAGCCTGAGTAATGGAGCGATAGGGGCCATTAGCCGACCGTTCCAGCATGGGGTCCAGCATGACATCCCCGAATTCGGTGGCAATGGCGCCCGGCTCGATGATGACCACATCGATATTAAAAGGCTTCAGCTCGATGCGCAAACAATCACTCCAGCCTTCCAGGGCGTGTTTCGTGGCGTGATACCAGGCGCCCAGTGGGGTATATATCTTACCGCCCATCGAAGAGATATTGATGATCTTTCCGGATTGCTGCTTCCGCATATGAGGCAGCACCAACTGGGTCAGCCGGGCCAGGCCAAATATATTCACCTCAAATTGCCGCCGGGCGTCCGCTATGGAAGTCTCTTCGACGGAGCCATAAATAGCATAGCCCGCATTATTGACCAGCACATCGATTTTGCCCTGTTCTTTGATGACTTGGTTCACACCTGCTTCCATCTGTTCGTCATTAGTCACATCCATTTTGAGGGCGTGGCCCCCGGCATCCACCAGCGCTTGCATCTTTTCCACTCGCCGGGCGGCGCCATATACGATGTGGCCTTCTTTTATCAGCTTAAGGGCGGTTTCTTTACCCATGCCGGAGGATGCTCCGGTGATCAAAATTACTTTCTTTGAATTCATGAACATTGATTTAATAGTGAGTACTTACTTATATATTTGGTGAAAAAAATTTACACGCCGTATTTTTTCAATAAGAATGACTTCAAGGGCAGCTGGCTTTCCAGGCCGTCGCGCAGGATACCGCTTGAGATGGTGTCAATCAACATATTCAGCAGTTTGGCTTCTTCTTCGGGCTCTTCATACTTCAACTCGGAGAACGCCCAGCTTAACTTGTCCACCAAAGGCTTCATTTTTTGGGGGTTATTATACTCTTTTTGCCATTTCAGAATGAATTGCAGCCGCCAGAAATCATACTCTGCCTGGTCTATGCTGAAGGGTAGCAAAATAATTTTCCGAATGGCCTTTTTGGGGTCACTTTCAAAGATCACCGGCGCAAGAAGCTTACCGATCCTGGCTTCGGCATCTTCCATCAAGGCATCCAACAAGCCTTTCTTGTTCTTGAAATGCCGAAATATCAGGCCTTCCGACACACCCGCCTTTTTGGCGATACTACTCGTGGAAGTGGCATTGTAGCCCTCATTGGCAAAGAGTTCCAGGGCGGCGCTTAATATGTTTTCCTTTTTGTCGGTCATTAAGGCTTTTGTAAAAGTGAGCAATTACTCACAAAGGTATGGGATAAATTTATCTGATGCAAGTAAATTTGTTTTTTTAGGATTCTTTGCTGATACCATTGGCGGGCCCAAAGAAGAGCTGAACTGAAAAGGCCAAACACAAGTCCATGGAAAAATCCCAGGCAACTTTTACGCCCAAGAGATGGCAATTTCATTAAAATCGCTTCACTCCATATTCCTTGCGTCAGCCTTCACCCTATCCAGAATAGCCAGGAGGCTATCCATTTTACTACAAGCGTGTTCATAACCGATCTGGTAGATCTCATCGATCTTTTTGGAATCAAAGCTTCCATACTGCCAGAGTTCCGAAGGGGCAAAAACGAGGCTACAGTCTTTGAATTTTTGCAGGGACAAGGCCAGAAAACTCAGGTCGCTGGCCCGGTTGAGCAATTGGAGGGTGCTGTCCAGTTCATTTTTTTCCAGCACCTTTTTGAGAGACACATAACTGCCGAGCACTACGTCACACTGCCCCATCAGCGGTTCCAGCGGGAAGTTATTCATCGTCCCACCGTCGATGTACCAGTTTTCCCCGATATCCACCGGCGAGAATACTCCGGGGACAGCGGCGGAGGCCAATATAGGGCGCACCAGCTCGCCGGAGGAAAAAAAGCGGATCTCTCCTTTCAGCACATCGGTTACGCAAATGTGGAGCTTTTTGGAAAGCGATTCAAAAGTATGGTCCTTCAGCCAGGGCTCAAACAACTCGGCGTATTGATCGGAATCCAGGATACCGGGCTTACTGCGGGCAAAATGCCGCCACTGGAAAATATTGTTGGCGCTGATTTTGAAGAACTCCAGGATGTCCTCCGGCCCATACCCGGCGGCGTATAGCGCTCCCGCCATCGCCCCGGCGCTGCTGCCGGAGAACTGCGTGACTTCAATGCCGTTTTCTTCTAAGGCTTTGAATAATCCGGCGTGAGCCGCGCCGCGCACGCCGCCACCAGAGAGGGCTATTCCTATCGTTGGCTGTTGGTTCATCGGTTTGCTTTTCCTTTTAAACAACACTAAAAGGTGGAAAGGTGAAGTGGGTGGGTGGGGGTTTTAGATCGGCTCGTGGGGGGATGCTTGAAGTGACGACGCTCTAACCATATTATCGAGATCAGTAGTTACTCGCTGAAACTAGAGATTCTTCAACAATCGGACAAACCACAAGGCCAACTCATTCGCTATAAACTGGCTCGGCCACCTGGCCAAAATTCTGACTCTTGAAAAACCACCGGATTTTCCCTAAATTGCAAAAGCTCGTAAAGAGTGTAGCAAACGGGCTAACTAAACTACGAGCTTATGATTACGACTAGCAAAGCTGCCCGGCAGGACGTCTACGGCCGGATCGATGCGGATCACTTTGTCATGGATGTGGAACCAGAATTCTTCGTCGTCATTGAGTGCATCAAGGATACAGATGAAGTGACCACGGAGGAGGATTGTATGATTGTCAGGATTCCCTATTCCAAAATGGTGGAGTCCGATGATGTCATCGGCCTCATTTCCCGGTACTACCTGAAGGCATTGGAAGAATTTGATGAGGCGTTGTATTCGCTGGTAGCGGATCGCCTGAAGCAGGCGGCGTGAAGGAATGGGTTGCGTTTGGGCTACCCTTTTTCTTTTATTTCAATTATCTTTTTTCTCGTCAAAGAAAAACCTGGGGTTATAATCCCGCAGACCTGCCTTGAAAAAATCTTCGCTGGAGGTGATTTGGACTCGACCTTCTTTCTCTTTCTTGATCTTGGTAGAGTACTGTACCTGGATTTCAGCTAGTCGGTTTTTGATTTTCATAGTGCTAGGTTTTGGTTTGGTAGTACCAAAACCTGTAGGGATGGTGGAGAGGAAGTCAAGACAAACTTTTCTACTAACACAGTATATGTGGATACTGGCGATTAGTCTATACTTAAGGTGTTTTTGTAATTAAACACAGCAGAAATGCTTTTTTTATGGCATTTAGGTATTTAGAAAACCACTTATTCGAAAAATGATGATTTATTTTCTAGCACTGGGAATTCTTTATAGATAAATTAGTGTTGTGTTTCATAAATCCCAAAACCTATCACATGGCATATTTTTCTAATAATTACAAAAATTTAAGGTTCCCAAAAGCTACAGCGGAAAATCCAGGACTGAGAAATGCTCAAATTGGAGCCATCCACGCAATTGGGCAGCATTTTACGCTACATGATACTGAACCTGCTTTGGTAGTTATGCCAACTGGCTCCGGAAAAACAGCTGTATTGACGATTGCACCCTTTTTACTACAAGCTAGAAGAGTTCTTGTTATTTCTTCATCAAAGCTGGTAAGGGGGCAGATCAATGAAAAAATAGGAACTCTAAGTACTCTAAAACATATAGGTGTATTTGCGAAAGACCACGAAGCTCCTAATATCAAAGAGATCAAGTCAATGCTCACCTCAATAGAAGATTGGGGTGAATTAACCAACTATGATTTGGTTATTGGCCTTCCGCAGAGTTTAAGTGCCGGATTTGAAGATGGAATCATTCCCCCTGAAGACTTATTTGATTTAGTTTTAGTTGATGAGGCACATCATAAACCAGCTGACACCTGGTCTGCAATTGTGGAAAAGTTTAGACTGGCAAAAAAAGTCTTTTTTACAGCTACTCCATTTCGAAGAGATAATAAAGAAATAAAGGGGACGTTGGTTTACAGCTATCCTTTATCCAGTGCTTATAGTGATGGTATTTTTGGAGAGGTTGGCTACTATGCTGTTAATGCGGAGGGATTAACTCAAAATGAAAAAGATATCCTTATTGCTCAAAAAACGGAAGAGATATTCCAAGTCGATAGAGCTGCTGGCTTGGATCATTTCATAATGGTGAGGACCAAACTAAAGAATCACGCCGATGAACTTGCCCGTATCTACAAAGAAAATACAAACCTCAACTTAAAAGTGATTCATAGTAGCCACACCTATGGACATATAAAATCCACTATAAAGAAATTAGAGCGAGGGGAACTTGATGGTATTATCTGCGTCAATATGTTGGCTGAAGGGTTCGATTTCCCGAATTTAAAAATAGGAGCAATACACGAGCACCATAAGTCTTTAGCGGTAACTCTTCAGTTTATCGGTCGATTTGCAAGAACGAATGCCCCAAATATTGGAAGTGCTAAATTCATAGCGGCTGAATCTGATATTGCAGTTGGTCAAAACCAGCTATTGTATCAAGACGGTTCAATATGGTCTGAAATAATTGTGAACCTCAGTGAGCAGGCAATTGCAGATATTCAGGAGAATCAAGAATTGAATCAAAGGTTTGAAGACCAATTATCTGAAGCTGAAAGCGAGTTTAGTGAGCTTTCTCTAACTGCCGTCAATCCTTATTCTCATCTAAAGATATTCCGTACACAGGAATTTGATATTCGTGGTGAAATAGATATTCCGAATCAGGAAATAATCTATCATAGGATAAGTGAAGAAGACAATGCCGTTGTGATTATCACAAAAGAATCATTCAAGCCAAGATGGATGAGAGTCGATGACTTGCAGAATGTGAATTTTTATCTTTACATCCTGCATTATGATGCGAATAGGCATTTGCTTTATGTACATTCCTCCGGTGAGAAATCGCAGTCTTTCTATGAGGATTTGATCTATTTCTTTGGTGTAGATGAGTATACCATCGTCCATAAGGAAGATCTTCATAAATCACTCCATGGGCTTAGAAATATTAACTTCTTCAATATCGGTCTTCAAAACAGAGCCATTCAAAGCGGGGAGAGCTATAAAATAATTTCCGGCTCAGCAGCTCATAATGGAATTAAGGCGAGTGATGGAAGAATGTATTCAAACGGCCACGTACAAGGTACGGGAGAGAACGAAGATGGGAACAAAATTACGATTGGATATAGTAGTGGATCAAAAGTGTGGGGTAGCAGCTATATTGATCTGCGTCAGTTTATAGCCTTTTGTAGATTTGTTGGAGATAAGATATCAAGTAATGTAAGAGTAGTTACCAATACAGGTTTGGATAGTATTCCTATTCCAAAGGTAATTAATCAACTTCCGGAAAATGAAAGAGTATATTTTGCAGATTGGAACACTGATACTTTTAACCTCAATCCTTTGACACTGTTCAACGTTGAAGACCAAACCATTTTTGACAGTAGATTACTTGAGCTTGATTTAGTAATTGATTATGATTTCTATGCAATTGATGAGGTCAGGTTTAGTCTAATTGGGGACGGCTTTGAAATTCCTTTTTCATATTCATTTAGTGATGGATATAATAGTTTGCTTACAAATGAACCCCAACTCTATGTTCACACCGGAGACGGGGTCATGGAGGATTTTATCAAATACCTCACTGATCATCCTCTAAGTTTTTCTTTAACTGATTTGTCTACAATAGTCAATGGAAATGAGCTAATTGGTAACAATGATCAACTCCCATTCAACCCCAATGACGATAGTGTAGAGGTTATCGATTGGGATGGCTACAATACTGATATATCAAAAGAATATAAAAACCCCTCCGAAGGCAGAAGGCATATCCATGATGTGTTATTTGAGATTTTAGCTGACAAGAATCCCCAGATACTAATATACGATCATGGGACAGGTGAAATTGGCGATTATATAACCATAAATGAAACGGAAAGAGAAATCCACATTGAGATTTACCATGTGAAGGCGGCTGATAATGAAGATACAGGTGATAGGGTAAGTTATTTGTACGAAGTTTGTGGCCAGGCGGAAAAATCTTTGGTTTGGACAAAGAATAGATCTTCATTCCTTACAAAGCTTCATAAAAGATTGGAGAAGACTGATAATGAAGTTCAGATTAATGGAAATCAAAGCAAAGTAAAAATTGGCACCGTCAAACAAATCCAAACAATTTTTGGAACTGATAAAGTGCTGAAATTCGATATTGCTATTGTTCAGCCAGGTCTTTCACAAAATGGCCTTTCTGAGAAACTCAGTCACTTGCTTGCGGCTACAGATGATTATATTAGGTCGAATGCAAATAATGAAAGATTGAGGATTCTATGTTCCGAAAACTGAATCATTAGCATTGCACAAACTTCATTTGATAATCTATCTAACCAAAATCTAATCCAAAACGCTCACAAAAATGCCAATGACGTTTAGGGCTTCTAGTTCATTTCCTTCCAGGGTGATTTCCTGGAACGCGGCGTCTTGGGATCTGGGCTTCAAGACAATGGAGTGATGTTTCCATGTGTCTTCGTTCATTGTCTTGTGGCTATGATATTCCTTTATGGTAAAGCCAGCACCAAAAGCTGCATCCTGAATGTTGTAGTGTTGAACCAAGACAATTTTCCCTTCTCGAGACCCCCCCGTATCCTTTTTGAATAAGCAGTAGGACCCGTTAGGGATAATGCGGTTCATAGACTCCCCTACGACTTGGCAAACAAAGTAATCCTCACCCGCTTTAAACGGACTTGGGAGTTCGACCCACTCGTGGTCATTGACGGACTGCAATTTACTAAACGCACCTGCTGCCACCTGTAAGTCATAAAGAGGAACACTATTGACGTATGGTTGTACTTCGTCGGGAGCTAAGATTTTTAAGGCTGGGGTAGTACCATGAGTTTTGAGGTGTTTTTTAAAGTAGGCTCGTAAATTATCATCGCAGACGTACACATAAGTACCTTTGATACCCCGGTACATTAAGGTCTTGTAGATGTTAACGATATAAGCTTTTAAAACAGAATAGTCTTTAATACCGGCTTTCCCTTTGGTGTCGCGGTAATTTTCGGGAATAATGAAAATCTCATCTTTGATAGGATCATAAGAGATTTCCTTGCCAAAGATGATACCGGTGTAGTTGAGGTCGTACCCTTGGGTAGTGTGAATGCACCCCACTTCATTAAGTGCATTCTCTGAATTTATCCAGTCTATATTGTCACTGTTCCACCGCAATTGTATGTTTTCGATCTCAATGTCTACGGCAGAGGATTTCTTAGACTTCCACTCCCAAGAGAAACCTGCTACCAGCCGGGATAAGCCGTATTCCTTTTCTTTTTCGGCCAGTCTGTCCAGTAAAGGTTGCAATGACTCAAATAATTCGAGTTCGTACTCCTCGCTTTCAAATATTGGTTCTTCGTCCGTCATTCGGGTATTCAACAACTTGTTGACGTAGTTGATGTAGTCTGTATCACCTTTGACCCGGAGTTGCGAAGTGAGCTCGATGAATTTTGCGGTTTGCCTCAATGCGTCAAACCTTTCCTTTCTGACGTCTGATGGATTGATGGATTGGTCGGCATCATAAAACAGAATTTGATGACTACTTTGCTTGAGTACCCAATCTAGAGCAGTTCCCGTCTCTTTGTCAAAGCCTAACCTTTCATTCGCTTTATCGAATACTCCGTAACCAGTAAGATTTTTTCTTCGCTTTAATCTATGAGCTTCGTCGACAATCAGAATGTCGTATTTCTCCTTCGTGATATCTGTGGGGCCTACGACCATTCGAGCACTTAATCCGTTTATGTTTTTGAAGACATTTTTGAGTGTTTTACGTAGAGAGGTCATAGGAACAACAAGGGCGACCTTCGGCTGAGGATATTTTCTTTTGAGTGCAGCGATTAGATTGATCTCATCAGTGCTGTCTTTGTCTTCGTTGTCAAATAAATTATCAATATCGGTCAGGAGTAGCTTAACCAAAAAGATTGCTAGTACTGTTTTTCCGGTTCCTGCACTGCCATCTACAATTATGCTCTTGTGGCTTCCCTGTACCACAGTTTCTAAAATTTCGCTAACGGCGTAATATTGCTCGTTAGTTAATGTTTTGTAAGGAGAATACTTGAACAGGTCGGAGTTGTCAATTTCTTTCAGGCTTTGGATGGTAATGTCCTCATCTTTGAGCTCCAACCAGATTCGTTTGAATAATTCGTAGTACTCGTCTTTTTGGTAATAGCTATGGTTGGCAATCCCTGCGTTTACATTCAGAAGTTGATACTTCCCATCTCCCGACATGTAGCTGATTAGATTTGACTCTATGTCAAGTGTAGCAGATTTATTGAACTTATCGCTTGTGATCAGATGCAGGTTGCTGAGTTTGCTCTTTTGGGGATTTTGGAGGTGATTGCGTAGTCGATTCAATGCATTAGTCGACTCACCGACATATGCCTCCTTTCGGTTTTCATCACTTAGGATGTATACCAAAGGCCATAGGTTTTTAACCCAAAGGTTGTTCTCAAGTTGCCGTAAAGACTTTCGATTGAAACGATAGCTAGCGATATGAAAGGTGTCGGGAGAAGGGGCTTCTTTCATAATTCATTGTATTTCTTAGCGCTCCCCTTAGTCTTTTCGACCGGATACTTTTCCCCATTCTGCGCCATCTTCTTCAGGATAATTTCCTTCACGTCAAAATCGTAGTGCTCCGCCAGCAATAGCGCAAAGGCAAAAATATCAGCCAGTTCCTCGGCCACTCTTTCCCGGTCGGCCTGAGCAGCCTCGGCATCCCCTTTCCAGAGAAACAGTTCCTGGAGTTCCCCCGCTTCGATCGCTATGGCAGCCGACAGGTCTTTGGGTTTATGGAATTGCTTCCAATCTCTTGCATCCCGGAATTGGACAAGCTTGCTGATTAGTTCCTGTAGGTCTCCCATGGCATTTATTTTGGTTCTTTGACAAATCCTGTGTTTTATAGACAGCACTTCACCCGAACCCCCTGCTCCTTTTAGTCGCATCGCCTCCGCGTGAAGTGCTGTCCACCGAATCTGTCAAAGAAGGCCTATTTTTTACCGGCCAGCGTTCGGGCCAGCTTGTATTCCTCTGCAAAGTCGAGCTGGAGTTCCTTCACCATGGACGGATCGAAGATAGACCAACTCACATACATGTAGGCCAGCAGTTTCCATCCGCTAAAGGTATTCCCCGGCATAGAACTTAAGTGGTAGGTTTCCTTCTGCTCCGGGTTGATCCCAAACCGGCCCAGATGAGCGATCTCAAACCCGACCTCCCGCACCTTGTCCTTACTCATTCCGGAAAAACGCTGCAAGGCATCGGCCATATACATTACTACGGCCATGTTGGTCCCTTTGTTTCTTTGCGCATCGATAAATTTTTTCATTTCGGCATCCTGGAAAGCCCGGCCGGTATCCAATTGGAAAGGGTCCTTTTCCAGTTCTTCGATCAGTTCTTCCGGCAGTTTAAAGGAGGGCTCGGCTTGGGAAGTTGATGAGGAGGATGCTTGCTCTTCCACCAGGTTGAAATAAGGCCTCAGCTTGACATCCTCCGCCCACCATTCGATCAGGTCGTATTCTTCCCCTGGCCCTTTATCCTCCTTCATGCGAAGGTATTCCTGGTAAATTGTCCTTGCTTTCTTCTCAAGCAGGGGCTCCCTGATCTGGTTGGGCAAGTCTACCCCAAAGAGCTCCCGGAACTGGAAAAGCTGGGTGAAAGTGAGCACAATATTGGCATCCCGGACAAATTTCGGCGATATCTTTTTCGCCGTTTCATTGTTGGCGCCGGCAATGGCTTCCCGCAGCAGGTTCAGCAAGCTCAGGAACTGGATCGGGCGCAGTTTTTCGTAGCGGCCGTACAGGCGCTGCTCGATGAACAGGTCGATCGGGGCATTGTAGATCTGCAGGTTGATGCCATCAAACAGTTGGGTGAGGAAGGCATCTATCCGGCCTTTGTCGACACCTCCCTTGAGCATCTTTTTCTTTTCCAGCTCCGCCTTTCTCCAGAAAGCCTCCCGGTTCCTGTCATTGGTGGTGAATAGCTTGTTCTCGTTCAAGCCCCTTGCCTCCTGTATCAACTCCAGGTGGATCAGTTCGTGCATGACCAGGTGGGCTACGCCCGGCGCGTGCTCTTTGTAGCGTACGATGTGGTGGCTACGGCCCCGATATTCTGCGATCTCGATCTTTGCAGCAGTTGGAATGCCATTGTCAACAATGACATCGATCCTCTTGCCCGTCTTTGTTTCCAACTCCTTCAATAGTCCGGAAAAAAGTTCCTGAGCCTCTACCTCCCCCTGGATCTGCTGAGCGGCCTCTATCATCAAGCCTTGAGCAGATTGGGCCAAAGCATCATTCCACTCTTTCCACTGGAGGCTTGCCTTCATGGCCTGGGAAGCGAAATCGAAAGCCGGGTACAGATCCTTCAGGTGATAGTGGGTCAAAGCGATGCCGTAAAGGGTATTGGGGTAATTCGGTTGCGCTGTCCGTGCTTTTTCAAAAAACTCCAGTGCCGTTTCCAGCTTTCCGGATTTTGCCAGCACCCCGGCGATATTGTTTAGCGCCAGGTAGTTGCCGGGCTTGATCGCCACCACCTGGTTGTAGTAAAGTTGCGCCGTATCCACATCATTCCGGTAGTTGGCAAAGATGTTGCCCATCATGATCAGGGCCTCTGTATTCCTGGGGTCCCACCGGAGCGCTTCGATCAGCTGGTCCATAGCCGCTACCGGTTCTCCTTCCTGTTCCAGTATTTGCCCGTAGATCCGGTATAGGTCAGCATTTCGGCTGCCCTCTTCCAACAGAGGAATGAGGAGCTTTTTTGCCGGTTCGAAGTCCCCTTTTTCTGCCAATTGCACGATCCGCCGGTGTTGTTCGGTAACTTTCCGGGCCTCTTCTTCCCCAATTTCGATGGTAACAGTGTCGTTAGTGACCTTTACTTTGGGGGTATAGCCTTCATAAGAAGAAACATTGCGCAAGGCTTTTTCCAATTCTGCCTCATTTTCGAGATCGATCCCCTCCAATTCCGGGAAAAGCTGGTATAAAAAAGCGTCCTTTCGGAAGATGATGGTCATAAAGTCATGGATTCTTTTACGGATGCTAAGGTAATGTTTTATGAGGTGGTAAGCCATTGATCATTGGGGATTATTCTGCTCTTTCTCAATAGCCGTGGGGATACTGCAGGCTGGTCCATCGGGAATAAGAAAATGGGAGAAGTTGGGGATGCGCGTCGGCCAGTTAATGCTGCGGACCGCTCTTCGAGCCTGTTTCACATTTTGGGAACCAGGAGAACTGAGATTTAATATGAAAAATTTCAGCTTCTTGAAAAGGCATGCCGCTTTCACCACGCTTTCAAAAACTCACTAATACTACTCCGCAAGAAGTAGGGTACAATGGCCATTTCCTTCCAATACGGAGAATAATCCAGGTTCTGCACTACCTTTATCAAATAATCTCCACACTCAAATTTCCTCCCTATGGCCTGGATCATAAACATGCAGCATTACCTCGATAAAGAAGGTTCAATTGCCCCTACCATGAATCGTCCCACGAGGAGATTAGCGAATTACTTCGGATCGATTGTCACCTTTGCCACTTCCTTTGACGACGAATCTTTTCTGGATAGCAGCATTAAATGCCGCCGCCGTCCTGGCCGAAAACCATGCCAGGGGAAAATCCAGGCGCTTTTGGACTTGGAGACCGATCAAATTGTTTGGCAGTGCCCGGTTTGTGGGGATAATGGGGTGATCAGTGGGTGGCAGGATACGCCCTGGGATGCCAGCTAAATGGCGGAGGTGGCCTCCAAGCAAGCACTAAGAATTGCGATGAATTTCAAAATTGATCATTTCTTAATACGCCCCTAATATCCTTTTAATCCACCTGAAAGCGGATCGCCTGGATTCAAAAGTATCGGTTCTGTGGTGGACGTCCTTTTCGGATTTCCCAACCATATAGCCAGGGGTTTGAGAAAATATTTTTTTTTAAAAGCTTATGTCAATAGTCCGTGGCGAATCAGGCGGCGATGCTGCCGAGTTTTCTGAGGCGCTCGCGGATAGAATTAATTTTTGACATCTGTGAGCCGATGCCAAACGTGGCAATAAATCGGCTCAGCAGTAAATCGTTGGCATACTGGGTTTTAATGTCGGCCATGGAGAAAGCTCCCCGCTCGTGTGCAGGCCTGTGCAAGTGGTGCGCCACTTTGGCCAGCGACACCGCCGTCAGGGCGGTATTGAGGTGGAAATGAAGCTTTTTTTCGCTGCGAGCCTGACACTGGGCCAACCCTGCATATTGCTTAGCGTCCCGGTAGAGGAATTCGATCTGGAAACGGCATTGATAGGCATGCAATACTTCGGCGCCGTCGAGGTCCAAATCTGTGCAAGCATAGATTTTGGCCGACTTGATATTTCCCTGCTGATCCAAATGGTGAACGATCACCACGCGGGCATTGCGCTTCCAGGATTGCACGTTAGCCACAGCATGGTAGGCGATCCAAGAACCATCCTCGGCTTGAGCACAGGGGGTGAAGTAATCAGGCCGCAAGGCTTTGATGTCGATACGCCCATCATAAGTTTTGGGCCGCCCCTTGCCTTTATGGCGTGGGCCATGGTACAGATAACGCAGCCGGACGTCTTTACGCAAGCGGGTGATGAGGTGAAAACCCTCTTCCAGCAGCGCATCCACAAAGGGCTGGCGAGCGAAAAAGGCATCGGCAACCACATATTTGGATAACGCTAACAAAGCCTCCTTCCGCTCACGAAGGATACGGGCGTAAAAGCTTAGTAGGGTTTCCTCCGCCTGCAAGCCTAGGGTTTGAACAGCTTCCAGGTGTAGAGCCGCCTTATCGGATAAATCAATGGCTGCAATGCCGCAAAACTCCAACCCTCGCAACTCTCGGCCCGCACAACCCGAATAATAATAGCCGATGCCCGGGGTGTGCTTGCCGCTCTTAGGGATAAAGCAAGGGTCAAAGGCAATAGCCTGGTGTGGGCTGAGGTTTTCACCGGCCAGTATGGCGTTGAAACCCAGCCAATCGAAAGAGCGGCCAAAGTTTTGGCGATAGGTATCTTCGCCCAGCTCACCCCAGCGAGACAAGTTGGCGAAGTTGTATCGCCCTCGGATGGATAGCCACAATGGAAATAAATGCACCATAAATCGATATTGCCAACGCTTGACTCTGGAAATTTTTCCTAATATTTGTTCTGTGAGTGTCTTGACGCTCATAGGGCAAAGTTTAGCTCGGTTGTGTAGGAACTCCCAAGCTACGGCTTTTGCCCTTTTTTTTACCTATGCGTCAAATTCGCCACGGACTATTGTATGTAACATAACTATTTTTTGAAATAGCCCCAAATAAAAGAAACCGATAAAGGCTGGGTAGGAGTAAAAACTGGAAACGGCGAAACTCCTATTCTGTTTCGGCCATTTGTGGTTGGGCCCTCCAAAATTCGTAGCGTGAGGCGGGCCCGTCTTCGCTGTGCTCGTCCGGGTAAACCCGTCTTCGCTCCGCTCTTCCGGGTAAACCCGTCTTCGCTCCGCTCTTCCGGGTAAACTTGAACCGCCGACCTTCCCGATGAAATCGGGACGCTCTAACCAGCGGAGCTATCCCCAACAAAAAAAGCACCCCGTTTTGGAGTGCTTCCTGTAGCGTGAGGCGGGCTTGAACCGCCGACCTCATGATTATGAATCATGCGCTCTAACCAGCTGAGCTACCACGCCCTCTGACCGCCGGAGCCTTGGCGAAGGCGGTGTTCTTTTTTGCGAGTGCAAATATACGGGTTTTAACAGCTTTTCCACAACAATTACCCCCGGTTATTTTTTACCCTATGATAGATTGTTATCCGTTTTTATTCAACACCCCTTAGTTTGACTTTACTACTTTTTCCGAGTGTCAAGCCACGGCTTGCGTAAGCAAGAACCAAAGGTGGCGAATTTTGGCGGAATAACTTCCGACATGGGGCTGAAAATGGCTTATCGATAGTTCGGCCTTTCGCCATATCTCCAGCCTCACGGCGGAGAGGACGTCCGAGAAGGTGACGCCCGTTTTCCGGTACCAGGCCGTGACATTAGGCTGTATCGCGCAGCGCTGGTGTAAGGTGTTTGCCATCAGGCAAACGATAGAGAAAAGGGCCATCAAGCACGGGGTGGAACGTTCAATGGCCAGATCCGACCATTGCCTCTGGCTTTCCACGCCCAGGTGGCGGCGCACTTCGGCGAAGGTGACTTCAACCCGCCAGCGGCGCACGAAGAAAGATACGATTTTTTCGGCGGATAATTCCGTGTCGGTGCAAGCCAGCAGTACAGGTTCAAGCCCTCCTTCGGGGTCTTTGACAAGTA
Organism: Lewinellaceae bacterium; assembly: GCA_020636215.1. GTDB lineage: Bacteria > Bacteroidota > Bacteroidia > Chitinophagales > Saprospiraceae > JACJYE01. Next base: position 859,460 of record JACJYG010000006.1, on the reverse strand, counting down.
CCCATTTGACTTTAACCATCACCTCATTGTTTCTATGCCAGATGGCCACGCCCGAGGTGATCAACATTTCTTTGTGGCGCTTGCCATACCACTCGGAAAAGATGACGCGCGTCCATTTGATGCGCTTATCGGTGAGCCGCTTTTTCATGTCAAGCAAGCGTTTGCCCTTTGGGGGCTTCGGGCCTGGCTTGCTCTCGGGCCACTTTTGGGGAGGCAAATGGAACAAGCGGGCGTTGAGCTTCATGCGTACGATCATGCCAATATCCAGGCTTTGAGCGTGCATGAGCAGTTCGTAAACGGCAAAAGTGCCGTCTCCTGTCAAATAGATTGGCCGGTTTAATGCAGTAGCGTTGCGGCTCAACCAGGTGATTAATTGCCGGGCCCAATCGGTGAGCTTTTTGGGTTGCTTACCGCGAGACTTGTAAAAGCGCTCCGAAGGGCAAAGGGCTGTTAACACGGGAAGTGCCCAAAATACGCCAGCTTCCAGCCAGGGCAGGCCGGTTAGGAGCATCAAAGACAGCCAACGCAGGCCGCTGCATTTGACAAAATGGCTCTTTGAGGAGCGAACCGGGTCACGGTAAATACCCCGCTTTTTGATCTTGGCTCCCCAGCGGCGCTCGATCGTATCGTCAAAGCCGAAAACCAAGGCTTCGCCAGGGCCAACAAAAACATCGGCGAGTAGCTTAAGCAGCACCCCCGACAGCCGCCTAGCGGACCACTTGTCCTGGCTCAGCAGGCGGTGATATTTGGGGAAGCAACGCTCCGCTTGTAAGCCTATGCTCCGCAGCAAGTTGCACACCGTGCGGCTGCCCGGGCAAATGATGGCGCCAGTGATCAGTAAAAGGGCTTTTGGCCATACGTCTTTACGGAAAGCCGTAGAAAAAACCGATATTGTGCGTTGAAATCCTGGTGGTAATGTTAGCATCTCTTGGAGGGTTGGTATACTCCAAGATACTAATCGCCAGGATTTCTTCTCATCATAAGGCTACCCTGTAACACTTGGCAATCGGCTGCTCTAACACGTTTCAAGCCAGAGCCCGCTGGGCATGCCTTCGCTAAAGCTCCGGCAGCCGAAGAAAAGCGCACCCTGGCGCCAATCGGCACAGGCCCTAGCCTGCCCGGGTTTCGCCCTCGGATGAGGGCCAGCCTCGGACGACGGGTACAGCGCAGGAAAAAGTAGTAAAGTCAAACTTAGAAGCTGCTTGAATTTGGTTTTTAGAATTTATTATAGGCTATTTTTTCGTCAATCAAGGCTCTTTTTGAGCCTCGTACCCATAGGTACGGGGCGAAAAAAAGCCGCAGAGTGGCGGAAAAAGAGGCATAATAAAACTGAAGGACTAAATTCAAACAGCTTCTTAAACAGGAAAAATTCCCGACATGCCAGATACCCGCAAAAGCATTCGCCCGGCGATTGCCGTGGAAAAGCCGGCCGAAACGGCCGAAGAAAGCTTTCAAAATGAGGTGCTTCGCCCCATCCTCAAACTGCAGAACGAACTGCTGCTGGCCATCTTCCGCCACTTCATGGAAAAACGCAAGACCGCCTTTCACAAAATGCCTCGCCTTCGGCAGCTACAACAGATCGAACAGAGCCTCAGTAAAGACAATAGCCTGCGCAAGCTACTGCTCGGCGCCGTCATTGGGCAGTTTACACCCGAGGAATATGATGTTTTCCTGCAACAGGAGTCCGAAGCTACCCGAAGGATCATGGCGATGATGGCCCAACGTTTACAGGATCAGGTGGAAAGTGTTTAACAATACATTATTTATGCCCGAAAAAGTGAAGCACGTATCAATAGGATCTATAGCTTCAGCCAGTATCGACAGTATCTATAGCATCCGCTCCCATCGGGAGCGAGTATCCAAAGGATCAATAGCATCCGCTCAAGGGCATGGCATTTTCTAATAAAAACCATCCGTGCCTTTCCCGGGGCCCCCACTGCCGTCTGTGCTGCCAAACAACAAATTCAAACCCAGCCGTACATTAGCGCTATGGCTATCCTCGGGCCGGATGGCGGTGATGATGTTATCCGTCGCCGCCATCACCTGGACGGGGCCCAATTTGACGGCGGCGTTCAGGCCGAGGTTGTCGTAGCGCTCGCTGCGGTAGGCATAGCTGGCGCCGACGTTCAGGAACGGCAACAGGCCGAGGTTGGCGCTGAGCGCGACGGCCGATGAGAATTCCCCGCGATAGTTTTCGGCATAGAACAGCGCTCCTAGCTGCAACTTTTCACTCACATGGTACAAGCCGCTGAAGTAATAACGAGCCGGCAACTGGGTTTGATAGCTGTTGTTGGTTTCCACCACATCGTATATTTCCCGGAGGGTATCCAGCACAGAGCCAACCGAAGAGCTGTCTTCGAAAATATTCTGGGCCAGGTCCAGGCCTTCGTACTCGAATACCCCCTTTAGGCTATAGTTCCTTACATCCTTTTTCCATTGAACGTTGCCCAGGTCGAGTGCGCTGGCGGCCAGTTCCAGGCGGCCGAGCCGCAGAGCCAGGCCGAGGTCGAAGGCCAGGCCGGTATTGCCGGTGAACAGCTCTTCGGGATTGAAGCTGCCAAAGTTGTAATTGACGCTCAGCTTATCAAAACCGTCGTACTGAAGCGATCCGGCGGAGTTGGCCAGAAGATCGGCGGTGAGCTGCAATTGATAGATATCACTATCGGTGTAGAGGCGCAGGTCATGGCGTTCGGTTTGGATGGCGCCCACCCCCGCCAGCAACTTGGCCCGGCCGCCAACCGTCAGGCCGGGCAGTATTTCGCCGGCCAACCCGAGGGCGTACTCCTGGTAGCCATACAGGTCGACATCGGGGCCAAAGCTCACTTCCTGGCCAACGAATTGCGCATTACCCTGCCAGATAAGTTGCGGCAGGGTTTTGGGATAGTTGAGGAAAGCGTTGTACCGCAGCATATGCCCCAGGCTAAGAGACAGTTTGCCCAGACGCAGGCCCAGGCTGATGGTCTCAATGTCCAGGTTTTCTCGGATGATATTATCCGGGCCCAATTTCCCGATGGCGTTATCGATGTCGAGCACCTTTTCTCCGTTCTCGTTCCGGGTGGCCAGGTCGCCATAGGTGATGTTGGTAGCCCGCAGGCTGTTATATACGCCCGGTAAGCCAATTATGAATTTATGCTCCGGAAAAAAAGCCGGGTTGGTGCGGTTGGCCTGCCAGGTGTGGCGCAGGAAATGGGTAGAAAGGTCTTCCTGAGCCCAAAGGCCAGTGCAAAAGGCCAGCGCCAGCGATAATAAAAATGATATTCTTAACATAAGTGATTAGCTTTTGAATGGCTGGATAGTTGGATGGCTGAATGGTTGAGGGAGATTCTCCCAGTAGCACAACTCAAGTCAACCATTTGTCAATCTAGCCATATAACCATTTTCTATGAGCCGAGCTCCAGTTCCATGCAACCGAAGCAAAGCGTCATTATACAATTGCTCCGTCCATTACTATTAATTCCGCACGCCCAGGATCACCCCAAGCTTGACCTGCACGGCCTGGTCGGCCAGTATCTTCACGGATTGCTGTCCTTCGTTGATGGTGGAGAAGGCCGCCACTATCGCGATTCGTTTGGACGTACGGATCCGGTCGAAGCGCGCATCGGGGTAATCGATGAAGGTGACGTCTTCGGTCGGGCTAATGGATACGCCATTGCTATTAACAGCCGCCGATTCAATGACCCGCTGCCTGGATTCAAAAAGGGAATCCAGCACCGTGCCGGATTCATCGAGGAAATAGCCCTGAACGGCCACATCCAGCGGCAGCCCGTTGACGGTTACCAACTTGAACTCGGCATTGCGCACGTTTTCATAATTGTTGAACTCGATATTGAAGGTATCTCGCCCCACGAAATCGAAAGACCGGCCGTAGAGCGGTAAGTCGACCTCGACGCGAACCTTATAATAACTGCTGTCGGTAATAAATCCCCGGATATTAGTGTTGGAATCCGGGTTCGTTATGGCGTCTACATCATAATCGATAGCCAGCGGGCCGGCGCCCAGAATTACATCAATATTGGAATTTTGCTTGTTGAACACAAAGTTCTCCCGCTTTATGACCCCTACCTCGTCAATGGAAGGATAAGGGAAAGCGATGCCGTCGGTCACATACTGGCTCTCCAGCGGTAGTATATCCCCCTGCACAGTAAACACCTCAAAGACCTTGACCCTCGATTCGGTGGGGATGCCAAAGGAGTTCTCGATATTAAAAACAACCGTGGGATCCTCAAAATAGATATCCCCTCTCACCCAATTGTCAAAGAAATCGATCAGGATCGTATCGCGGCCTCCTTTGTGTTCCTGGATCCCCAGGTAACCCTCCATATAGGAAAAGCGAAGGCTATCGAACGTGATGCCGACAAAAGTAGCGGTATCCGGTTGTCCATTGGAGCGGAGTAACTCGTATTCCACATAAACCGAATCCGTCACCGGGTCGGGTACAACTTCATAACCATCCAGTGCAGTGGGGTTCAATACGCCCAGCAGGTAGGTCGGTGCTGTTCCGGAACCACTGTAGCCCGGAAGGCTTCCCGTCAAAGTAAGCGGTTGGCCATCCTTGGAAACTTGTGGAAGGGTCATTTGAAACTGAACGGGGTCCGGGTGTTTGTGCTGGAATGTCCACCGGAGTATGCCTTTTTTGATCAACAGGCGGTCAAAAGAGATCCCATCGGGAAATTCCAGTTGCAGGGCCATCCGCTTGCTCGTGATCGGGATGGGGACGCCGCTAAGGGTTTCATTGATCTTCTTGAAGATCGTATCACTACTTTGGGTGATCACATCTCCACTATAAGTAAAGTGAATGACGCCATCCGGATCGATAATAATAGTGGATAGGTCTTCAAATTTTTCCAGCGCATCCTTAATCGAGAGGCTGGTATTAAGCAGGGGTAAAGCATACTCTGCATCATATTGGGCGCTATCGAGCCCTTCGAGTTCATCGAAACGCTGGCAGGCAGTGAAAGCTAATAGTACTACGGCTGGTACTAACAGGGTCAACCTTTTCATATAAAACACCTTTTTGATCAATTTTTGGAATATTGGCCAATCCATTCAGCCGGGCCGGCTGAGATAGGGTAGCCATCGTTTCTACTTTATAGAGTGGTGTTCTTTTTCAGCAGGGGAAAATGGAGTGTTGCCAGGGTTGCTTTTTTTGGAATTACAAAGATATCCAATTTACACTACATTACAAACGCGCTAATCGCTGCAAAGTGCGGCCGGGGCCAGTGATTTGTCAGCAGGCAGGCATAATGGTCGCTCCGCTAAGCATTCCGGCCTCCCACTTTTTACCCGGCTGCGATAGCAAAGGTGGTGAAGACGGGCCCCCTTCCGATTCCCCACTTCAAACCATAGCCTGTCCAAACATCCAACCACTCTTTTTCGTATCTTACCCCTCCATGTTAATCCTATGAAAGAAATAAATACAGAACAAGGCTTCTCTCCTCTTGTAAACAAGGCGCAAGCCTTCACGCTACAGCTCTTCGGGCAGCGGCAGGACGGCCGCCTGCTCGTCCACAATTATAGCTTTGCTGCTTCGGTATCTGACAAGGTGGCGGAAATCATTAGCGAAGAAGGCGTCAATCAGGACACGGCCGAATGCACCCAACTGGCGGCCTGGCTGCTGCCGGGCGGCTATTTGTACGATTATCAGAATCCCGCCCAATTCAGCCAGGAAGTGGCCCGGCAGTTCTTCAGCCAGAACACAACCGAAGAAGGCCTTGCCGAACGGGTGATAGAATGCATCGGCGACGTGCTCAGGGGAGACGCCCCCATTTCGGAAGAGGTGCGTATCCTGAGCGATGCCGTACAGGCTGCTACCTATCTGCCCGAACAAGAGGAAAAAGCGGCCTTGCTGCAACTGGAACGGGAGTTGATCCTCGGCCAGCGCTTTAGCCGGTCGGAATGGCCTCGCCTGCTATTGGAAGAACTACTGCGCGTCAAACTGCATACCCAATACGCCCAGGCCATCTTACAACCCCGGCTCGCCCAGGCCATCTACCAAACCCGGAGAAGCCTGGAAAAACGGCTGGAAAAAGAGGATGTTCTTTCAGGGCCCTTCTCCCAGTTAGAGGAAAAGATCCCGCAACGAGGCGCACAGACCTTCTTCCGCACCAACTACCGCAACCACATCAACCTCAGTTCCCTCGCCGATAACAAGGCCAATATCATGATCAGCGTCAACGCCATCTTACTTAGCGTCCTGATCACCTTCCTTTCCTACCGAAATATCGGAGAGAATACCCCGGAGATCCTGCTTCCCGTCGTGCTTTTTCTGGTTACCGGCCTGGCATCATTAATTTTCGCCGTGTTGTCGGCACGGCCCAAGGTGACCATGCTCAACCCTAAAGGGACATCCGTTGAGGAGGCGCGTAAAAATGTCATCTTCTTCGGCAACTTCGTCACCCTCAGCCCCGACGAGTACGAGGAAGCGATGGATGAACTCTTCAACGACAGCCAACTATTGTACGGCAATATGGTGCGCGACCTCTATAACCTGGGTAAGGTGCTCGATAAAAAATACCGATACCTGTCTATTTCCTATAATGTCTTTATGGTCGGCTTCATTGCCACCGTTGGCACCTTCCTCATCGCCCTTTTCACCTAACCAATTTTCCGCAATCATGGTAGACGTCTTCGCCACCCCTAAACTGAAACGCCTCTACGAGGCTGTACACACTTTTATGGAATCGGAGATCTATCCCAATGAAGCGCGGTGGTTTCGGATGCCTTTCCGGGAGGTTGAAGCCGAGTTGCGCGGCCTTCGGGACAAGGCACGCGCCACGGGCGCCTGGAATCCCCCTATTGCCGAAGCGGAAGGTGGGGCGGGCCTAAGCCTGCTCGAATTTGGCCAACTGAGTGAACTGCTGGGCAGGTCTCCTTTCGCCCACCTGGCCTTCAACTGCCAGGCGCCGGATGCCGGTAATATCGAGCTGTTGCTGCAACACGGCAACCCCGCACAACGCGAACGTTTCCTGACGCCCCTGCTCAATGGCGATATCCGTTCCTGTTTTGCTATGACGGAGCCTGAATTCGCCGGCTCCAACCCCATCCGGATGGGGACAACCGCTGTAAAGGAGGGAGGGGAATACGTCATCAACGGCCACAAGTGGTTCGCCACTGCCGCCGACGGAGCGGCATTCTCCATCGTAATGGCCAATACCAACCCGGAAGCCAACAGTCCCTACCAGCGGGCCAGCATGATTATCGTGCCAATGGATACGCCAGGTTTTGAAATCGTCCGGAACATCCCCATCATGGGGCATACCGGCGAGGGCTGGCACAGCCATGCCGAAATACGATTGGAAAACGTACGTGTCCCGCAAGCAAACTTACTAGGGCCGGAAGGCGGAGGATTCATGTTGGCCCAGGAACGACTCGGCCCCGGCCGCATCCATCACTGCATGCGCTGGATCGGCATCTGCGAACGCGCCTTTCACCTCATGTGCCAACGCGCCGCCACCCGTGAGATCGCCGAGGGCCGTAAGCTCGGCGAGCAGCAGATGATTCAGGCCATGATTGCCGAAAGCCGCGCCCAGATCGACGCCGCCCGCTATTTGGTGCTCCATACTGCCCTTAAAATCGACCAGGCCGGCCAGCGCGCCGCCGCGATGGATATCTCCACCATCAAGTTTTTTGCCGCCAATGTCCTGCAACAGGTAGTTGACCGGGCAATACAAGTCCATGGCGCCCTGGGTGTCACCGATGATACGATCCTGTCATTCTTTTACCGCGAAGAGCGAAGCGCCCGCATCTACGACGGCCCCGATGAGGCGCATAAGGCCTCCCTGGCAAGGAAAATATTGAAAGGGTATGGGTTGAAGGTGTGGAGGTCTAAAGGTCATTAGGTCTGGAGGTCTAAAGGTCTGGAGGTCTGGAAGTCTAAAGGTCTGGAGTGACCTAACGACCTTGTGACCTAACGACCTAACGCCCCAACGACCTAACGACCTTGTGACCTAACGACCCAACGACCCAACGACCTACCGACCTTGTGACCTAACGACCTAACGACCTAACGACCTTGTGACCTAACGACCCAACGACCCAACGACCCAACGACCTACCGACCTTGTGACCTACCGACCTAATGACCTTGTGACCTACCAACCTACTGACCTACCGACCTTGTGACCTACCGGCCTGCTAACCACCGCTACCACCAACTGCGTATCCAGAGACCAACGCCGGAGAGCCATAACAGGGGCGAGCAAAATGCTGCCGGCAAGGAATTCCGGGAAATAGCGAGCCATGGAAGCCCCCCAGTTGGCGCCCCGGCGTTCCCGCCAGCTCAGCCACCAGAGGATATAGGGCCCCAACGTACCCGGAAGCCCTTTCCTCACCACCCTCCAGCCAGACCGCTCCAGGAGGATGGAGAGGGTTTGGGGAGTATAGATCGCGGTATGCCGGGGAGTATGGAAGCCCCCCCAATGGCGGCAGAAAACCCGGCGCGACCAGGCATTGAAGTTGGGTACTTCCACCAGTAAAATGGCGCCGGGCCGGGCACAGGCTCTGAGCCGGCTCAATGTTCCGGCCGGATCGTAATCGTGCTCCAGGTAATGCCACATGGTGATCACATCGAATTGTTGCTCCAGAGGTATATCATGTGGGCCACCCTCCAGCAGGTGAAGGGGATCAAATCCTGCTTCCCCTCTCCAGCCTTCCACACTGAAGTCGATCCCCCAGCATTCGCAGGCGTGTTTCTCGTGAAGTGATTTCAGAAAGCTCGGTTTGCCACAACCTACATCCAGCACCTTGCTTTGGGAAGAAAGTGTTGCATAACGCTCTACTGCCCGTACCCTAGCCCGGTCCAGCCTTTGCTGCCCCTGCCTTACAAAGCCTGCGTAGCGGCCCCATGCCCGATCGCCCCGGTAGGGAAGGTAGTGCTCCGTATAATATTGCCCAAGCGCTTCCGGCCTGGCTCTGGTGGACAGGAAAATCAGGCCGCAATCCTCACAACGGGAGAAGAGAAAGGCCTCTTTTGAAGGATGCATTTGGGCGGTGCTGGTGAAAGCAGGGCGAAACCGCCGGCTGCCGCATGCCAGGCAGGCCTCTACTTTTTCCGTCGAATCGTTCATAATGAATGCGTTTGACCGGCCCAAAGCTGCTGCTTCTGACCCCGCTCAGGAAAGCCCTTCCACCAGGAAGGGCGCAACCAACTGGCAAATAGTCTGATGATTAGCGTCTACTTCCCGAATGCGAACGTGTTTCATTCCTTCCAGTACAGCCCGAAGGGCAACAGCCGGTATTACCTGGTCCCGCTTACCCAATAACACCAGCGTTGCCGCCTGTGATGCAGACAGGTATTTCCTGGCTTTGACGGCATTCAGGGGAAAGTTACTAAGGGCATACCAGGTATACAACAGCCGGTTTCGGCGATGGTTATCTCCCAGGTGATGAACGAGATAACGGATCACAAACTCATCGATCAGCCCCCGTTGCTGCAGCCCTCGCGCCAGCGCCAGGCCTCTGTCGGGCCGGGTGGCCAGCTGTCCGGCCAACCGACGCAACAGCAGGGGCATACGCTCCGCCAGGCCCATCCACCGCGTCTGCAGGCCATCAGGAGCCAAGAGGTACAGGGCGTCGAGGCGGCCCGCCAGGCGGCCCAACAGGCACAGCCAAAGCCGACCGCCCAGGCTATGCCCCAGCGCCTCGAAGCACTGCTTCCCCTCCTGCTGGAGAATGGCATGGATAACAAATTCAAGCTGCTCCGGGGAAAAATCCTTGCCTGCCCATCGCGTCTGCCCGTGAAAAGGCAGGTCTATTGCATAAATGGTAAAAATGCCTTGAAGCGGAGGCTCCAGGCATTGGAAAACTGAACTGTCGACACCAAATCCATGGAAAGCGATCAGCAAACGCTGCCCACTGCCCAACTTCCGGAAGTGGACATCGCCGTAGGGAGTATGGAGGAATGCGCTGGGCATGGGTTGGTGAATTGATTGTTTATCCCCTATCAGTTGAACCCTTGCTTCCTGGGCAGTACACCGTACATTGGTGTTCTTTGTTATTAGTTGGCAACAAATAACGAATACCCAATTGGGCTACCCTCACAACCCCTTCCCCCCATCCAACCTTGCCAGGCCGGATTTGGCTTTCTGGTGCAGGCCGGTCCGATATTCTTCCGGTTTAAGGCTGAGGCAGCGTTCGTAGGCTTCGCGGGCCTTGTTTTTATTGCCCTGCTTTTCATAGACCAGGCCCATTTGCAGGGCGGCGTTGCAGGCGAAGAACCAGGGTTGCGCGGCGCCTTGTTCGATGGTAAGTTGATAGTACCGCAGCGCCTCGTTATAACGTTTCAGGCCGTGCAGCAGGCGGCCCATGCGGTAATGGTACTCCAGCCGGTCGCGCATTTGGGGGAAACTGGCAGCCTGTCTCGATTGCAGCATCTGGTAGCCTTGCTGGAAGTACCCCCCATCAAAGAGCAGCCTGGCTTTCAGAAGGTGAACCTCCGGAGCAACGCCACCCCGAGCTTCGTCCAGAGCGTTCTTATCGCCACCGGCCTCATCGCGCCCTTTTTCCAGACAGGCTTTCATGTTTTTGAAATAGCCAGCCGAATCCCCATTCAGTAGTTCCTGCCAGGCCATTTTCTGATAAGCTTCCTTGATAAAATTATGGCCGTGATACTTTTGGAGAAATTGCTGGAAATGAGGGCTGGCGTCAGTATCGAGGCGGCGCAGTTTAGCCAACCCTAACATATAATCCAGATAGGGCAGTGGCAAAAAAGCGGCGCCGCGGGGCCGCTTTTGGAGGATCTGTATAGCCTTGTCATTTTGGTTGGTGCGCATGGCGATATTAGCCATTACGAAGCAATGCAGCGGATTCTCTGTGGGCCGAAGTTTCCCCGATGAAATAACTTTCCACGCTTCCTGCTCCTGATTGTCGAGGTGCAGCAGTAAATACGCATACAGGGCGACCGTTTCCTCTTCAAAGATAAAGTCATTACCGGCTGCATAAGCCAGCACCTGCTCGACCTCCTTTTTGCCCTGAGCGATAGTGCCTTCCAGGCCGCCCAGTAGTTTGACGCCCCATTTGTAACTATCGGGGATCGTACCGACCACGGCATGGAGAATGCCCAGGTCTTTTTTATTGGGCATGAAATCGGGAAAAAGCGCTTCATTTTCCTGCAGCAGTTTATGGGCTTTGCTCACCTCATTAAAAGCGCCGAGGTAGTCCTCAAAACGCAGGCGGAGCAAGGCCCACTGCAAGCGGATATCGGCCTGCACAAATAGGTAATACGGGGAATTGGGGTCGCCGGTGCGCACTTGTTCCAGGCGCAGGTCTCGTTTTTTCTTCAGCCGCTTGTAGGCTGCTTCGTCTTCCGAAATACAAAGGGTGAAGAAATCGATGTAGTTCTCTATGTGATATACAATGAGATTATTCGGGTCTTCCAGTTTCATCCGGGCAAGCAGCGCGTAGGACTCGCCAAAGCGAAGGCTTATGGCGTGTTGGTAGGCCTCCCTGGCATAAGGGGTGAACTCGAAATACTTCGCCGCCTGCAGCGGCAGGGCCAACACGAAAAATAAGGTAAAGAATAATAGAAGCCTTTGCATGTAATGCGTTTTTGGGTGCGCGGGGAGATGCCGGAATTGAAAAAGGGGCGGACTGTTGTGCTAATAAGAATACAAAGAAAAAGAGCCTTGAGGGGATTTGCAACTTTTCCTTCCTCAAGGCTCTTTTTTAATGAAATTTATCCGGAGGTCAGGCTTCCTGCGCCTCCTTTTTTTCCTCGCCGACATCAGCGATGAAGTCATCGACCAGAATGCGGCCGCAATGCTCACAGGCAATGATCTTCTTGCGCATAGCGATCTCCAGTTGCAACTGCGGAGGGATCTGATTGAAACAACCACCACAGGCATTGCGCTCAACGGTCACTACCGCCATGCCATTTCGGTATGATTTCCGGATCTTGTCATAAGCGCGGATGAGGCGTTCTTCGATATTCTTACGCGCCTTTTCAGATAGTTTGCGCAGCTTCTCTTCCTCTTTTTCCGTCTTGGCAATGATCTGTTCCAGTTCGATCTTCTTCGATTCCAGTTCTTTCTGCTTGGTGTTCAGGCGCTCCTGTGTGGCGTCGAGCGTCTCCTGCTTGTTCTCAGCCTCTTTTTTGACCGCCTTGATCTTTTTCTCGGAAAGCTGGATTTCCAGATTCTGCATTTCCAACTCCTTCGTCAAAGCATCATATTCCCGGTTGTTCTTTACGTTGTCCAACTGAGTGTTATAACGAACGATCAACGCTTCCGCTTCCTGGATATTTGCCTGATGCTTGGCTGCTTCCTGTTCCAGATCTTTGACCTGTACCTGAAGGCGCTGGATACGCGTGCTCAGGCCAGCAATATCATCCTCCAGGTCGCTCACTTCCATAGGAAGCTCGCCCTTCAGCACTTCAATCTCATCGATTTTAGAGTCAATAGTCTGGAGGTCGTAGAGTTCTTTCAGCTTTTCAGCTACGGTGAGTTCTACTGCCATTATCGTTGTGATGTTTAAATTTTAAAATTTTTTTGACTGGACTTTTCAACTGCACATTCCTGCTCAATAGAAATAATGAACGGGATTAGTTGTCATTTCCGTACAATAGGCCGCAAAATTACTAAATTTCTGAGAAATAATGCCATACAATAGTTCAATTGTAAATTGTTCGCTTTCATAATGGCCGATATCAGCAATGATGATCCGCCCATCGGCGTCAAAGAATTCGTGATATTTGTAATCACCGGTAATAAAAATGTCGGCGCCTTCCGCCATGGCCTTCCCCAACAGGAACCCTCCGGCCCCGCCACATAGTGCTACTTTCCGGATGGGCCGGCCCAACAAAGGGGTGTGCCGGATGCAATTGGCCTGCATGCTCTCTTTGAGATGCTGCAAAAAGGCTTTTTCTTTCATTGCCCTGGGCAATTGGCCGATCAGGCCGGAGCCGATGCGTACATCAGTATTCTCTATAGTAACAATTTCGTAAGTGTGCGGTTGTCCCTCCAGGCTATCCAACAGGGCTTTTCTTACCGGGCTTTCCTGCGCGGCCTGAAAAAAAACCTCCAGTTTGACCTGCGCGCCGGCCGTACCGGCGATTGTACCAACGCCCAACGTAGCGTAGCTAAGCAGTTCCGAACCTTCAACAGAGCCGGCGCCGGCTGCAAACAATGCCTGCCGTACCGAATCACTATGGGAGGGCGGCACGAAAGCGCTGAGCTTTTTCAGCACTTGCCTGGGGGCCAGCACCCGCGTTTTTTCCAGGCCAAGTTTCTCCGCTATTCTGCCATTGACTCCCTGATAGTAAACGTTGTCGAGGTTGGTATGGATGGCATAAATGGCGATGCCGTGTTGAATGGCTTTGATCACGACCCGCTCTACATAATTGCGGCCGGTCAGCCGTTTTAAACCCTTAAAAACTATGGGATGATGGGCGATAACCAGGTTGCACTTTTTAGAAATAGCCTCTTCCACAACTGCTTCCGTCGAATCGAGGCAGATCAATGCACCGGTGGCCTCCTGTTCAGGGTCCCCTACAATCAGCCCGGCATTATCATAACTTTCCTGATACGCCGGCGGCGCAATCGTTTCCAGATAGGTGATGATGTCTTTTATTTTCATTGTCTGAATACCTTTAATACCCTTGACTCCTTCCACTTCCCGCCCTGAAGCGCGCGCCTCAACCACATAGCAATATAACACCTCATAAATGCCCTCTGGCTACCGCTCTTCTTTTCTGATCTTCCGCTCGATAGCTGTTGTCGAATACCCTTCAATATACGGCAAAGTTTTGATTACCCCGCCGCCGGCCAACACGACATCGGCGCCGACAATATCCTCCGGCCGGTAATCGCCGCCTTTAACCAGGATGTTGGGCTCCAGTAAGCGGATGAGATCAAAGGGGGTTTCCTGCTCGAACACTACCACCAGATCGACGCACTCGAGAGCGGCCAGTAAAAGCTGACGGGTAGGCTCATCATTGATCGGCCGATTGGGCCCTTTCAGGCGGCGCACCGAGCTGTCGGCATTCAGGCCCACCACCAGCTTATTGCCCAGATCCCGGGCCTGGGCTAGGTAGTGGATATGGCCGTAGTGTAACAGGTCGAAACACCCGTTGGTAAACACCACCTGCTGGCCTGCCTCCCTCCAGTTGTGCACTGTTTGACGGGCCATTTCCCAGTTCTGTATCTTCCCGTGGATTTTTTCCAGCATCATATCTCCGGTACTTTTTTACCAACAAAATTTAGTGCTTGGGAAGCCTCAAAATAAGCTGGCAGTTGCGTTGATCAGGCTTGCGGCACAGCTATGGCAGGCTGATAATGGCGATTGAGCGGCGGCAGGAGCAAGAGTGCCAGAATGCCGATGAACACATTGCAGCCTAGCTGGATAGAAAAAAACGAAATATTGGCCCAGGAAAACCCATCATCACCGCTGATGCCGTAAATAGCCAGCGCCGTCTGCGCCAGAAAATGGTAAGTACCCATGCCGCCCGGAGAAGGGATGACGACACCCCAGCCACCAAATACAAAAACGACCAGGCCCGCCAGAGGGGAGAGGCCGGAGGTAGGCTCGAAGGCAAAGAAACACAGATAAGTCATCAGGTAATACATGAACCAGATGTTGAAGGTGTGAAACAGGAACAGTCCCGGCCGATCCAACTGCCGAACCGTTTGAATGCCCTGCCAGAACCCCAGCGCAATATCCGCTACCCGATGGTACAACTTGCTACTGGTAATCTTCCGGCGTAGCAGCCATGCCAACAGAAGTAAAAACAGGGCGACGACACCCATAGCCAGCAAAAAACCTCCGGCATTCTGCAGCCGGCCAGCCACTGATACATTTTCCTGCACAAACGACCAGATTTCATCAAATGCCAAAAGAAATGCCAGCCCGGAAACAATCAGGATGCAGATGACATCAAACACCCGGTCCGCGACTATGGTGCCCATTACCTTTTCGACCGGTATTTTTTCATACCGCGCCAGCGTTGCTCCCCGAACGATCTCCCCCAGGCGCGGCAGGGCCAGATTCGCAAAATAGCCTAATACGGTTGTAAAAAAAGCATTGATCAGACGCGGCGAAAACCCCAAAGGCCGGATCAGCATTCTCCAGCGCAGAGCCCGGCTGACATTGCTGGTCGTGAAAGCCACCAACACCATCAATATCCACCAGTAATTGGCCCCCTGGAAATCAGTGACCACCTTTTGCAACAGGCTGCAATTATCCGAGCTAATTCCTTTCAAAGCGCACTCCTCCTGGAACGCCGCATTCTGCTGTTGGTATACCAGATAAAGAATACCCACGCCTACTCCCAGAAAAACCAGGAATTTCAGAATATTGATTATATTTCTCTTCACTACTTCCTTCATTTTAGGAACAGCGGACGCCCGCTCTGTTATAGAGGCAAAGATAGGAGTATAATAAATATTATGAAGAATTGTAACTTTCTAATTCCGACGCTTCAGGCCCTCCAGAAAATCCAGGGCCTGGTCTAAGCTGCGCAGAATAGAAATATTCTCGGGGGGATCAACCTCCTGAGCCACCACCTGATAGCCGGAAAGCAGGATCTGGCAATCCTTAAAATTGGTGGATAGGCGGTCGACATACTGCTGCACGGGTTCCCTCGCAAAGGTTTCCGTGATCATGGTAAAGATGAAATTGGGGCGGTGAATATTGCAGGCATCTCTCAGATCGGATAGGGTGATGTCCTGGCCAATATAAACGACATGATTACGTCGGGACTTCAGCAGGTAATGCATGAACAACATGCTTAGTTCCTGTTTTTCACCCTCCGGCAGGTAAATGAGAAATTTGTAAGTCCCGGAACCACTGATCAATGGTTCTTTATCGATAGCTACGATGATTTTCTGCCGGATCAGATAACTCATGAAGTTTTCCTGGACCGGATTGATGGAGCCGGTCAGCCACAAGACGCTCAGCTTGTCCAGGAATGGATAGATGATCTCCAGCATAGTCCGTTCAAAGCCCAGTTGCTGGATATTGGTGCTGACGATGCGGTCGAACTTATATTCGTCCATTTCGATCATCGATATCGTCAGCGCATCAAGTTGGGTGGCGTATTCAAAATTGATCTCGGATATGGCTGCGACTTTCTCGGCTATTTCATATTTGCTCATTTTGGCGATCTTGGAGATCTTGATGCCATTTTTGTTGAGCAAAGCGACATTGAGGATAAACTTGAGGTCTTCGTCCCGATAATACCGAATGTTCGTCTTGGTCCGGCTCGGTTCAATAATACCATAGCGCTGTTCCCAAACCCGGAGGGTATGCGCCTTAATTCCCGAAAGCTTTTCCAGATCTTTTATAGAATAAACTGCCACTTGCATAGATTTTGAACCGGGGGCTTACTTTTCTTTAATATTTAGATGCCTGAAATCCCTGAAAATTCCCAAGGTGTAACAAGAGGCCCTATAAAAGGTTTATTTGATTTGTAACTTTAGTGACCAATACCCTCCCATTGCCCCCTACCGGAAATGGTGTTATCAATTTTTTGATTAATTTTAAGCCGCTCATGAATGGCTGATTTGCTCCACTGCCGGGAAACAGCCCTGTTTCAGGACAAGTACCCGGCCCCTGGCCACAGATTAGCAACTATCAGCTTCGACATGGATTGAACGAAATACAAAAAGACACTAAAAAACATCATTTATGAAGTGGAGTTTTACCCTATGGGCTTTCCTGTTCACACTTCTGCTCGGGCCCGTAGCCTCGGCCCAGCTATCCTGCGAATATCTGCTCGTCATGGAAGATGACTTCGGCGATGGCTGGAACGGAGGAATGCTCACCATCACTACCGGTGGCAACTCTACCGTTTATTCGCTCGACGCCATCGCCGGCTCTTACGGTGAAGCCAGCGTAACAGTGACCGGCGGTGATGCCATCGGGCTGTCATACACGGAGGGGGCCTTTCCTTATGAAGTGTCCTACACTTTATACGATGCCAACGGACAAGTAGTCTTCCAGGATGGCCAAGGCGGCGCTACCCCGGCAACCGGCATCGTTTTTACCGGCACCGTCATCTGCCCTTCCTGTCCTCCCCCCCCTGCCGGCGCAGTATCGGTAGATGAAGTACGCGCCTATACCGCTGACATCAGTTGGGTGCCCTCCGACCCGGAAGGCGTTTATGAAATCCAGTATGATACCGCCGGCTTTAGCCTGGGCATGGGCAACACCAAAACGGTAAGCGGCGCCGCCACCCGGCTCTATAACCTGGAAGAAAAAACCGTTTACGATTTTTATATCACCGCCTACTGCGCCAATGGGGACACCAGTGTTTCTGTAGGGCCCTACACCTTCGAAACCCTATATGCAAAGGATGTAGGGGTAACCGAAGTACTCTCACCGGTAACCGGCTGCGGCCTGGGCGCTGCGGAAACGATCGAACTGATCATATCCAACTTTGGCGGCCTGCCGCAATCCCTTATCCCCTTTAATTTCAGCGTCAATGGCAACCCGGGAGGAGTGAACCAGCCCATCGACGGTTTCTACACCGGTGTCGTCGGTACAGATAGTATGGAAGTAACCGAATTTGACGCAACGGTCAACCTCTCCAACCCGGGAGACTATACGATACAAGTCTGGACGGAACTGGAAGGCGACAGTGTTTTATTCAATGATACCACTACCCTGCTGGTCGTCAGCATACCCCTGATTGAAGAATATCCTTATTTCGATAATTTTGAGGAATGGGGCGGCGGCTGGACCGTCAGCCGAAGTGGTTCCGGCCAGGCTTCCTGGGAATACGGCAACCCTTCGGGCACAATCATCAATTCCGCCGCCAGTGGCTCTAATGCCTGGGTAACCAACCTGGAGGGTACCTACAACAACAATGAAATTTCTTATCTGGTCTCCCCATGCCTCGACTTCAGCACCTTGTCCGAAGACCCACGCATCTCCTTCCAGGTCAACTTCGATTCGGAATCCTGCTGTGATGAAGCCTGGGTGGAAGTCTCCACCAATGATGGCGATACCTGGTCCAAAGTAGGCACGGCCGGCACCGGGCTCAACTGGTACAATGACGCCGGCAACAACTGGTGGGATGGCACCGGCGGCTTTACCGGCTGGGTTTACGCTCAGAACATTCTGGAAGGCACTGCCAACACCCCCGACGTCCGGGTCCGGTTTGTTCTATCTACGGACGGTTCCGTCGTCCGGGAAGGCATGGGCATCGATAATGTCCTGATCTCAGCCGTTCTGGCAGCCGACCTGGCAGCCTCTACCGTTTCCAATACCTCTACTGCCGAATGCGGCAGCGAAAACGATGAAGTCTCGTTCCGCATTGCCAATGTTGGTACTTCCGCCCAAAGTGGGTTCGACGTGGGGTACTCCGTCAATGGCGGCCCGGCGGTGATCGAGAACGTCGGCAGCCTGGTGTTGCAGCCGGGCGAAGTGGCCGATTATGTCTTCACTCAAACCTTCGACTCCTCCCTCCCCGGTAATTACCTCATCGAAGCCTGGGCCGACCTCTCCGGCGATGGCTTCGCGGCCAACGACACGATCTCGTTGGCATACAGCACCGCTGTTGAATCGCCTTTCCGGGAAGATTTTGAAGCCGGAGCTCTTCCCGCCAACTTCACCTACGATACAGACCTCACCGTTGGGAATACGCACAACAATAGCAGCTTCGTCATTTATGACAACCTCTATTCCGGCGACCAGACCATGCAGTTCGCCACGCCCGTTATTGGGCCGATCGGCGCAGAGGACACCCTGGTATTTGACTATCGCTTTGTCAACTACTTCGATGGTACGATACCGACGATCCTCACTCCAACCGATACCCTGGAAGTAAGCTTGTCTATCGATTGTGGCGCGAGCTACTTCCCGGTTTTTGTTATCACCGGCAACGAACATACCCCGTCATTAGAGATGGTTACTGGAGAAGTGCCGCTTAACGCCTACGAAGGCTTGTTCCTCAAGGCCCGCTTCCGTGGCCGCTGGGGCGCCGGTGACTACTGGCTGGATATTGACAACATTAATGTACGCCGCTGCCCACCCTCCCTGGCGCTGGAAGCTGAAGTTACCAAAGTCAGCACCCAGGACGGCATGGACGGTTCCATCAGCGCTTCCGCCAACGATGGCGCCGGGCCCTATACCTATACCTGGAGCAATGGCGCCACCGGCAGCACCATCAATGGCCTGGAACCTGGCCTTTACAAAGTAACTGTAACCGATTACTATGGCTGCC
This sequence comes from Lewinellaceae bacterium, assembly GCA_020636215.1. GTDB lineage: Bacteria > Bacteroidota > Bacteroidia > Chitinophagales > Saprospiraceae > JACJYE01. The sequence continues at coordinate 840,304 of JACJYG010000006.1, read as the reverse complement.
GCGATGAGTTGGAAGTGGAAGTAACCGTCATCAGCAGCACCAGCGAACCGGCCAACATCAGTGAGATCAAACTGGCGCCCAACCCCACCCTGGGCACGACCACGCTGAGCGTGGAATTCGCCCAGCCGGTTAACGCCCGCATTCAGTTACTCAATGCCATGGGACAGTTGCTCTTCGAGCAGTCGGAACAGAAAGTGAGCAGCGGACGCTACGAACTAGACCTGAGCCGGCATAGCAGCGGCATCTACCTGGTGCGCGTTATCGCCGATGGCGAAGTGCGAACGGCTAAGCTGATTAAGGCGCAGTAAAAGAAAATCACATTCCTGCCTAACAAAAAAGGAGCTATCCCGGATCTCAGATTCAGGACGGCTCCTTTTTTTAGGCCCCTACTTCCCCTAAATAGAACTAATCTTAAACTATTTAGTATCCCAACTGTATCAATCATTAGTTCTTTTAGCATCTGTTGGGCAAAATCAACGCCCTGGAATTTTCCATCATTTATCTTTGAGGAGCACCATGAAAATTGGGATTGTCTGTTACCCTACCTACGGCGGCAGTGGCGTCGTCGCCACGGAACTGGGCATTGGGCTTGCCAAACGGGGCCATGAGGTTCATTTTATCACTTACAAACGGCCGGCCCGCCTGACGACCTTCCACGAAAATGTCTTCTACCATGAAGTGGGCATGGAAGACTACCCCCTGTTCGAATATACGCCCTACGATACCGCCCTGGCCAGCAAATTGGTGGATGTGGTCAAATTCGAAAAACTGGACCTGCTGCACGTCCACTATGCGATTCCCCACGCTGCCGTGGCTTACATGGCCAAGAAAATACTACTTTCGGAAGGCAAATACATCCCCGTGGTGACTACCCTGCACGGCACCGACATCAACCTGGTGGGCAATAACCCCGCCTTCGCTCCGGTTGTAGCTTTTTCTATCAACAAATCAGATGGCGTTACCGCCGTTTCCGAAAGCCTTAAACAGCAGACCTACGACTACTTTAATATCACCAACGATATCCGCGTTATTTACAACTTCATCGATTTCGAGCGCTTCCGCAAGGTCAATAAAGATCATTTCAAAAAAGCCATCGCTCCCAATGGCGAGCGCATTCTGGTGCATGTTTCCAACTTCCGAAAAGTAAAACACGTGGATGACGTGCTGCGCATTTTCCAGAAAGTATACGCACGCATCCCTTCCAAGCTGATGCTGATCGGCGACGGCCCGGAGCGCCACAACCTGGAAGATCTCTGCCGCAAAATGGGCCTGTGCCATGAGACTCGCTTCCTCGGCAAACAAGACGCCGTAGAAGAACTACTGGCCATCGCCGACCTCTTTATCATGCCCTCCGGAAGCGAAAGCTTTGGGCTGGCTGCGCTGGAGGCCATGGCCTGTGAAGTGCCCGTCATTTCGTCTAATGTAGGCGGCCTTCCGGAAGTCAATATCCATGGGAAAACCGGATTTCTCAGCGATGTAGGCAATGTGGATGAAATGGCTGGCTACGCTATCCAGATACTGGAAAACGACAATATGCTAAAGAAGTTCCGCGCCAATGCGCTGGAACAGGCCCGCCGATTCGATATCGATAATATCCTGCCGGAGTATGAGGCGTATTATGAGGAGATCGTGAAGATGGCGGTGTTCTAGTTATGGTTCTTGCTTTATTGTAATGCGCATCCAGCGCTAAACCCCCAAATAACTCAATCCTGGTTTATGCCCTTATGTGGCCGCGGCGAGGCTTTGCCTGAAAGGCAAATACAGACTACTTCCACAGCCAACCGGCGGAGCCCCCACTTTGCCTGAAGGGCAAAAGCACCACAACCCAGGACTTCGTCCTGGCATCACACAGCCCTAGCCATCCCTCAACTCGCCCTGAAGGGGCATAACAAAAAAACTGAGCCCCCTGTCGCTCTTGCAGGGCTCAAACCTGGCTTGCTCACTCCTCTCTATGCATGGGGCCATCCTTCATCGGCCCTACCGGCCGTACATCGTAACTCTCAAGCCTGCCCCTACTTATCATTCACCACCAGTACTTTGGCAACCGCCGCATCTGCTTTGCCGTTGAACCCGGCGAAGCGAGGGCTGCTGGTGCTGAACACGAGATAGACTCCGGTATTGACGCGCCGCCCGTTGTAATCCCGCCCATTCCAGATGGCTTGCCCGCCCAGGGCCTTAGTTTCGTATACGAGCTTCCCGTTAACATCCGTGATCTTGACATTGGCGTCGCGCGCCAGGCCTTTGATGGCGATAGGCCCGTCATAATCTTCCCGTACGGGATTGGGATAAACAGTGACATCAGCCTGGTGCACCCGGCCGCCGACAACCGCATCCCCCTGGTAGGAGATCAAACCGGCGATGGTGCCGATAAAGACCTCCCCATTGTCAGGATTGATGGCTATTTCAACCACATCATTGTCGAATAAAGGAGAGTTACTCTTGGTAAAGCGGGCGATCTGTTTCTCGCCGTTAGGGGAGAGGACGAAGACGCCGTTTTTGGTGCCCACCCACTTGCGATTGGCGCCATCCACAGCAATGGTTTGCACCGTTTCCGATTCGAGCAGGTAGGCGCCGAAGCCATCTACTTCCACAATTCGGCGCGAACCCTGGCAGGCATTGTCAAAAGCGCTGTTGCCGCACTCGAAGATGGTTACCCCTTCGGTTGTGCCCACCCAGATATCTCCTTCCAGGTCGGCTACCAGGCAGTTGACATTATTGGATGGAAGGTTGCTGTTATTGGAGGTAAAAATACGGCATCGGTCATCGTTAGCGTCGTCAATATTGCCTTCATCGAATACCATCAGGCCGGCGCTATTGTTGCCCAGGCGCATCCATTTGTAGCCGCTGCCATCAATAGCGAGGTCGAAAACCTGGTTCTGGTTGCAGCCGGGCATGGCGAAGCTCTTCCAGGCGCCATCGGCCAGGAAAACCGAAAGCGGGCGTTCAGTAGAGTTATTGGCCACCCATAAGTTGTTATCCGCATCAAAAGCCAGGCCGCCCACCCTTACGCGGGGGTCACCCTGGGCACGCTGGAGGGTAGAGTTGGTTTCTTTGTACTGGGTGATTTTATCGCCGTCGATTTCCACTACGCCTTCGATGAAGCTCCCCATGTATACCTTTCCATTGGCCGGATTGATAGCGGTGGTGACGAATACCTGGATGTCATCATCGTTGGAGTTCAGGTCCTCGCCTTTTAGTTCTTCCCGCGTATCCCGGTTGTAGACCGTCCACTGCCCATCGATAAAAGAAGCAAAGCCATCGGGGATGAATCGGGCGCTCAAAGTTTGGTCGAGCCCCCCTGAGGCAAGCCAAAGCTGGCCATTCTGCACGGCCATATCCCAAACGGCTTCGGAATAGGGAGAGTTGATGTTTATAGTCCGGCATTCCCCGAGAAAATCCTGGGTAAGCATCTGGAAGCCACTGCCGACGCGATCGTTTCCGAGCCAAATACGCCCCTGCCCATCTTCGATGGCGTAGTTGGGCGTTTGAACACATTCACCGGGAAGGATGCCGATAAAGCCGTCGGGGCGCAAATACACGATGCGCCCGGGCCGGAATCCAACCAGCAGATCGATGCCCTCGGCCGTCATAAACTCCAGGGTTGAGCCGAATTCGGAATGAACGAAACTCAGCGCGTTGTTCTCGTACCGAAACAGCGTATCGTTCACCCCCACATAAAGGGCGTTCTGATAACTGGCCAATGCGCTTGGGCTGTAGTCGGCCGGGAATCCCTCCTCGGGGCCCAGCAATTTCCAATTGCCGAAATCGTCGAGATTGACACTACCACCAGACGGCGCCCGGTAAAGGCCTTCTTCAGTGGAAGCAAAAATATAGCCGTCAAAGACGTGGACATAATCCACGGAGATTCCGGTAAAAGTGGTGAAGACAAATTCGTTGGCGAATACATTGATCTTGGATACGCCATAATTGGCGGCCAGGTATACCATCGAGTCATTTTCAACATAAACGTCGTTGACCTTTTTCTCGCCCGTGAAGTTGCTGAAATTGCGAATCTGCGCCATGGTTACGACTGCCCCATCCGGCTTGATCAGATCAATCACGGCATCTTTATAAACGACGATCAGTATATCGCTGTAGGGATTGTAGCGAATGAATTCAATGCCGACACTGCTTAGCCCCCGTGTCTTATCCAGCAACTCAATAGACATTTCCACCTTATCGATACTCACGATAGAGAACTCAGTAGAGTAAAACACCTTATCATTACTCTGCGTGACAAATCTGCCCGCCTGATAGGGCAAATGGCTACGCCATTGGCCAATGGGCAGCGGGTTCTGGGCAGGAAGGGAAACTTGGAATAAAGAAACCAACAGTAGAGAGAGTAGTGCTTTTTGCATAGGTCTTTATTTTATGGCACTGAGCCTGGTACGCTTAGCGTTCTCCAATAACTAAGCGCCCAAAGTTAATATTGTTTCCGGGAAAGAGTTTAAAGGCCTACTGCCTACTGATAAAGCCCGCTACTCTCCAAATACCGGAAAACCGCATCCGGCACCAGATACTGCACCGAAAGGCCGGCCTTGATATTGTCGCGGATGTAGCTGGCGGAGAGGTGCATAAGCGGGGCGTCGAAACAGCGAACGTTCGGAAGGGAAGCGAAGGTTCCCAGTTCGTAGCCGGGCCGCTGATAGACATAGAGCTCATAATCCCGCAGGAGTAATTCGTAATTTTTCCATTTGTGCAGGGTGGACAGGTTATCGCCGCCCATGATGAGGACGAAAGTTTTTTCCGGGTATTTTTCCCGCAGATAGGTGAGGGTATCTATAGTGTAAGACGGTTTGGGCAGGCCGAATTCGATATCGGAGGCTCGCAGGAGGAGGTTGTCGCCGATAGCAAGCCGCACGAGGTGCAGGCGATCATAGTCGCGCGCCAGGCTTTGCTTTTGTTTCAGTGGGTTCTGAGGGGAGACCACCAGCCAGACCTGCTTCAGGCCTGTATGGGTAGCCATAAAGTTGGCAATGATCATATGGCCGACATGCACCGGGTTGAAGGAACCGAAGAAAAGGCCTATTTTTTCGGCTTGTTGCGCCATAAAGGTGGTAGTGTTCGGGGTGCTTGTTTTGGGGTGTTCGGGTGCTTAGAGCCAGCCCGAACACTCGCTACTTAAAAACTCGCTCCTATTCTATTGTTCCATCATATTCTCATCCATCATCTGCTGGAGCAGGCTATCGGGAATAGACTCGATGACATCGTTCTCAATGATAATCTCCTCCTGGGGCGCATCGACCAGCCATTGGCCGTCCATCCGGATGAGGCGGTACTCTGCCGGGTATTTCTCGTACTGGTCCTGCAGCACGCAACTGCAGAGGAGCGTATCGCTCTGCCCTTCACAATGAAGTGAAAGAAAGCGGGTATCCAGCATGGTAGAATCGGCCTGTTCACTGGCGATGATCTTGGCCAATTCGACGAGCCATTGCTGGCCTGCCGGGGTGCTGAGCTTCCTGGCGGCCACGAAATCATTTTTATCGATATAGCCCTGATATTGTTTCAGCACATCTTCCGGCATTACCGGGGGAGCAGGTTCATTTTTGCATCCCCCCAGGGCAACCGAAAGGAGCGTTATAAAAAAGAATAGGAATGAAAATTTCATGTGTAGTTTTGCTTTCTTTTGGATTTAGCCTGAGGCTTGCCCTGAAGGCAGCGGGCAGAATGCAGCAACAATTTAGTGTGCGTTTTCAAGGCGTTGCATACCATCCCCGCTTATTTAGAGCTGACAACACTAATTACTCAGCATGACAGGCATAACGAGCATCAGTATCTCCTCCCCTTCCGTTTCCTCCACAGGCAGTAGAATGCCCGCCCGGGTAGAAGTAGCCAACTCTATTTTCACCTCATCGGACTCCAGCACGCCCAGCATTTCGACGAGGAACTTGGCGTTGAACCCAATCGTAAGCGGGTCGCCATCGTATGAGCAGGCCAATTGTTCGGTGGCTTCATTGGCGAAGTCCAGGTCCTGGGCGGAAATCGTCAGGCTTCCTTCATTGATGTTAAGCACCACCTGGTTGGTCGTTTTATTGGCGTAGATGGCAATCCGTTTGAGGGAATTCTGGAAGTCTGCCCTCGATAGCGTCAGGATATTCGGGTTGTCGATCGGGATGACGGCGTTGTAATCCGGGTATCGCGCATCGATCAGGCGGCAGACCAGTTCGGTATTTCCAAAGGAGAAGAAGGCATTCTGTGTGTTGAAGGACAGCTTTACTTTTTCTCCAAGCGGCAGGGCATTTTTCAGCAGGTTCAGCGCCTTTTTAGGCACGATAAAAGAAGTGGATACCTCTCCGCCAACTTCGTGGAAAGTGTATTTAACCAGTTTATGCGCATCGGTAGCGACCAGGATGAGCTTGTTAAAATCGACCTGGAAGTAGACGCCGGTCATTGCTGGCCGCAGTTCATCATTGCTGGCGGCGAAGATCGTCTTGTTGACACCGTGGCTAAGGGCCTGCCCGGGGATGTCCACTGTATCGACGGAATCCGGTTCAGGGATGCGGGGAAAGTCCTCGCTGTTATCGCCCGACAGTTTATATTTTCCGTAGGCGGAGGTAATCTCGATGCCCCGGGTTTCTTCGTTGATAGAAAATGTAATGGGTTGTTGCGGCAACGCTTTGAGTGTTTCCATGAGGATCCTTCCCGGAACGGCCACAGCACCATCGGTATCGGCCATCACTTCGATTTCAGTCGTGATGGAAGTTTCCAGGTCCGTTGCAGCGATCTGGAGCTTGTTCTTAGAAATAGTAAACAGGAAATCCTCCAGTATTGGCAGCACGGTGTTGGGGCCGATGACCCCGCCTACGACCTGCAATTGCTTCAGAAGCTCAGATGAAGAAACGCTGAATTTCATATTTTATCCGGTAGGGTTTTTTGACGAGTTCAATAAAGCACAAAAATAGCTTTTCTTGGCAACATTTGCAGGAAGAATAATCCACACTTTGTTGAAAAGACGCCAAATCCCGGCTGCGGTTCATCAAATTCCTTCAAGGGATGTTTAATACAAAGTAAAGCAGATTGTCTAGCTTTGCTCCTTGGTACTATTTCAAACCTGAACTGCAACGAACACAGACCGAAGCTTATGCCAAACCGCAAAAAAGCCCCAACGATAAAGGATATTGAAAAGCTACACCTGCCGGACATTCCGGTACACCGGCTCGATAATGGCATGCCGTTGTATGAAATACAGATGGGCACCCAGGAAGTCGTCAAACTGGAAGTGGCCTTTTTAGCCGGCCGGCCTTTCGAACACAAACCGCTGGCCGCCCGGGCTACGGCAGGCATGATTAAGGAAGGCAGCCGTAACTATTCCGCCCACCAGATCGCCGATCAGATGGATTTCTATGGCTGCAGCCTTAGCTTTCCCTTCCACATGGATACCTCCAACGCCATTTTATATAGCCTTAGCAAGCATTTCGGCAAGGCGCTACCATTGCTGGCCGATATGCTGGCCGCGCCGGCTTTTCCCGAAGACGAACTGAAGGCCTTCATTCGCCGCAACCAGCGAAAGTTGGAAGTAGACCTCAGCAAAAATGATGTGGTGGCTTACCGTCAGATCACAGAACTCCTCTTCGGCGCCCATCATCCCTATGGATATAACAGCTATCCGGAAACATACGCTACGCTGAACCGCGAAGACCTGGCCGGGCATTTTAACCGCCGCTACAACAGTAGCAATTGTGCGGCCTTCCTCAGTGGTAAAGCTGGCCCGGATGTATTGAAGATGGTCAATGAAAGCCTAAGCCAGGCCATACAGCCGGGGCAGGCCGCCACCACCAGCATGCCGGCATGCCCGGAACAGCCCGAAGCACAAAAGATCACCCGGCCGGATACGGTGCAGGCTGCCATCCGTATTGGCCGCCGGCTGTTCAACCGCCATCACCCCGATTACTGTGGCATGTATGTGCTCAACACCATCCTGGGCGGGTATTTCGGTTCCCGCCTGATGGCCAATATCCGCGAGGAAAAAGGATATACTTACAATATCTACTCCATGCTTGACGCCATGCACTATGACGGCTGTTTTTACGTTGGCACAGAAGTGGGCAACGAGTTCGTGGGCGATACCCTGAAACAGATCTACCAGGAAATGGAGGATCTGCGGGAAGAACCCGTGGATGAAGAAGAGCTGTCTATGGTGCGCAATTACCTGATGGGCAACTTCCTGACCATGCTGGATGGGCCATTCAATGTATCCGAAGTAGTGCGCACACAGGTCATGGAAGGCCTGCCGATGGACTATTTCGAGAACATGACCGAAAAAGTCCGGACCATTACTGCTGCCGAGCTACAAAGCCTGGCCCAGCGTTACTTTCGCCGGGAGGACATGTGGGAAGTAGTCGTAGGGGTCTGATCTTTGAAAACTGCCTTGAAATCATAGGATTAGGCCATATTAATAGCAGCCTATTATTTTCTTTTTACACAAAATTTGCGTTGTTTTGCGCCGTAATTAAAAATTCAGCAATTTTGCCTTTCCAAATTGCCGGTTCCTTCCTTGTCTTAAAGTGACAAAAGGAAGGAAAAACGAGGGCGCCTTCAGAGTCAACTTATTTTCTTTGGAGCAAACTGCCTGGCAATACAGGAAAATTGCTAATTTCATGGCCCGGCGGCAAACCGCAGGCCACGTACGTAGAACAAGTGGTGCATCCTTAAACTCGGAGAACGGCTTTAATGAAACTGTTTAGCTTTTTTACTCAAGAACTCGCAATAGACCTGGGTACCGCCAATACCCTGATCATACAGGACGGGCAAATCGTTGTCGATGAGCCCTCCATAGTGGCCATAGATCGCCGCAGCGGTGAAACGATTGCGGTAGGCAACAAGGCCATGCAAATGCATGAAAAAACGCACGATAACATCAAAACCGTGCGGCCGCTGAAAGACGGCGTAATTGCCGATTTCCAAGCTGCTGAAAGCATGATCGAAGGAATGATCAATATGATCGGCAGGCGGCGGCGCCTCTTTTCTCACATGAAAATGGTGATCTGCATCCCTTCCGGTATCACCGAAGTGGAAAAACGCGCTGTATTCGATTCCGCCGACCATGTCGACTCCAAAGAAACCTACCTCATTCATGAGCCTATGGCCGCGGCCCTTGGCATCGGCCTTGATGTGGAAGAACCCGTAGGAAATATGGTTATTGACATCGGAGGCGGCACGACGGAGATTGCCGTGATCGCCCTTTCCGGTATCGTCTGCGATCAGTCCATCCGAATTGCCGGAGACGAATTCACAAGTGACATCGTCAGCTATATGAAACGGCAGCACAACATCCTCATCGGAGAACGCACTGCCGAACAGATCAAGATCAAAGTCGGCTCTGCGCTGCACGAACTGGATGCTCCCCCCGAGGACTATGCCGTTAACGGGCGAGACCTGATGACCGGTATTCCCAAACAGATCAAGATATCCTACAGTGAGATTGCCCACTGCCTCGACAAATCCATTTCCAAGATCGAGGATGCCATTTTGAAGGCATTGGAAACGACCCCGCCTGAACTGGCTTCCGATATCTACCGAACCGGCATTTATCTCACCGGCGGAGGCGCCCTCCTGCGCGGGTTGGACAAGCGCATCGCCGCAAAGACAAAGCTCAAGGTACATGTTGCCGAAGACCCCCTGCGCGCCGTAGTGCGTGGCACCGGAATAGCCCTGAAGAATACAGACCGCTTCTCCTTCCTTATTGACCGGAAGAGCGTGTAAGCAATCCTTTAAAGATAAACTCCCACGCCCATGCGGGGCCTGTTACAGTTGTTCGCTGCTTATGGTGGCTTCCTGGCCTTTGTGTTACTGGAAGGGATTTCCCTTGTGCTTATCGTACAGTTCAATCACCGGCAAAAGGAGATATTTGACAACTCCCTGGGGCTGGCCATCGCGGCTGCCGAAAGGAAGATCGATTACGTGACGGAATACTACGGCCTAAAGGAAGAGGTCATCAAACTCCAGGCAAAGAATATCCGGCTCATGGAAGAGGCCGATAATGCCCGCTACAATACTTCCGTTTTCCGCGATTCCATGCGCCCCGACTCCACCGAGCCAATGTTCACCTTCATTGGGGCCAACGTTGTCAGCAATTCCATTATCAGTGATAATAACTCCCTTCGGCTCGACAAGGGAAAATTAGATAGCGTGCAATCCCACATGGGTGTCATCAGCGACGATGGGATCGTGGGCATCGTCCGGGAAACCACAGGCCATTTCTGCAGGGTGATGTCTATTCTGCACAGTCAATCCCGAATAAAGGCGTCCATTAAAGGCAGTGATTATTTCGGCACCCTCACCTGGAAAGGCGGCGACCCGATGCGCATGCAACTGGAAGCCGTCCCCAAACACGCTGTAGTAAAAAAGGGGGATATCGTGCAGACCAGCGGCTATTCCCAGGTTTTCCCCAAGGGTATCCTTATCGGAAAGGTAGAGAGCGCCCGGATAGAACCGGGAGACAATTTCTACACTATTACGGTCAAATTATTCAACGACCTTAGCAAGGTGCAGTATGTTTATATCATTGATAATCTGATGCGGAAAGAACATGAAGAATTAGACCGGGCAGGGGAATGAATAACGCTACCTTAATCCATATTACCCGTTTTTTTGCCTTTCTTATCTTCCAGGTGCTGATCCTAAAGCGCCTGTCAGTGGGATGGGAAGGCCCTGTTTTCATCAACATCATCCTCTATCCGCTATTTATTATACTGCTGCCACTGCGAACCCCTCGTGTTCTTATCCTGATTGCCGCTTTTGCGATGGGCATCCTGGTCGATATGGGCTATGATTCGCTGGGAGTACATGCCGGAGCCAGCGTACTAACAGCCTACATCCGCCCCTGGATACTGGCCTGGCTGGCGCCCCGCGATGGATATAACGTCAACTACAGCCCCAATTTGGAACGGCTGGGCTCTCGCTGGTTTTTCCGTTACGCCAGTATCATGATGGCCCTACACCTGCTGTTTTACTATAGCCTCGATGCCTTTTCGCCTGTATTCATTGGAGACATCTTGTTAAAAACACTCTTGAGTTTCCCGCTGTCTATGATTTTTGTTATTATCGTAACATTGATTTTTAAACCGAAAGAATAAAATCGACCGCTGTGTCCGACAACAATAGCCAACGACAGTATATTATCAGGCTGGCTTTCCTTCTGGCATCAGTCTTTCTTGTATCCCGGGCCATGCAACTCCAATTGATCGACTCCTCCTACCGGACCAAGGCAGATGCCACAGCTATCGATCAACAGGTTATCTACCCGGCCCGTGGAACGGTATACGACCGCAATGGTAATCTGCTCGTCTACAATGAACCTACTTATGACCTGATGGTGACTTACAACCAGATGGACCCCAAGATGGACACCACTGCCTTTTGTGAGTTGCTCAACATCACAAAGGAATACTTCGTAGATGCCCTGGATAAAAACTGGCGGGATCCCCGATATTCCAAATCGGTCCCCTTCCCTTTCCTGACAAAGATCTCGGCCAAAGGCTTTGCCAGCTTTGAAGAACGATTGTATCAATTCCCCGGCTTTCGCCCGGTGCTGCGCCATGCCCGGGGTTACCCTCACCACAACGCCGCACACCTTTTGGGCTACATCCGGGAAGTGAATCGGGAAGATATCGACGAAAAAAACAGCCCCTATTCCTCCGGAGACTACATTGGCGCCGGAGGACTGGAACTGGCCTATGAAGATACCTTGCGGGGGAATAAAGGATTAAAAATGGTCCTGAAAGATAACCTCGGCCGGGAGGTGGAGTCCTATCAGGATGGGAAACTGGACAAGCTCCCCGTATCCGGCAAGGACCTGCAATCAACAATTGACCTGGACCTCCAGAAATATGGAGAGGAGCTCATGCAAAATAAGATCGGTAGCATTGTCGCCATCGATCCCAAAACCGGCGAAGTGCTGGCGATGGTGAGCACTCCTACTTACGACCCCAATGTCCTGGCCATTGACCGCAACCGTGGCAAAGCCTATGCCAGCCTGGTCCAGGACCCCAACAACCCGCTTTTTGACCGGTCGATTATGGCCCAGTATCCGCCAGGCTCTCTTTTCAAGCCTATCGTCGCGCTGATCGGCATGCAAACAGGTGTGCTAAGCCCCGACCGGAGCATCCCCTGCTCGATGGGTTACTATTCCGGGGGAATGCGCCTGACCGGCTGCCATGGGCACCCGCAGTGCACCAACGTGGAAAGCGCGATCCAGCATTCCTGCAACGCCTACTTCGTTACGGTGTTCCGGGATATTGTCGACCATGAAGGCGGCTTTTATAACCCCCAGAAAGGATTGGATGTATTCAACAGCTATTTGGAAAAATTCGGGCTCGGGCAGAAGCTCGGCATAGACCTGCCCCGTGAAAAATCAGGTTTTTTCCCAACGTCCAAATACTATGACGACCGGTTCGAAAAACAACAGGCCGGGCAAAAGTGGAATTCCCTTTGGGTTCGCTCCCTTGGAATCGGACAAGGCGAATTATTGCTGACCAACCTCCAGATGGCCAATGTGGCGGCCATTATCGCTAATCGGGGATATTATTACACCCCACACCTGGTAAAAGTAATTATGGGCGATGAATTCCAGATCCCCAAAGAATTCACCACTCCGCATTCTACCGGCATCGACAAAAAGTATTTCGACATCGTGGCCAATGGCATGGAAAAAGTAGTGCTGGCCGGTACTGCCCGCATTGCCCAAATACCCGGCACAGCCGTCTGTGGAAAAACCGGCACAGCCGAAAACCCACACGGTAAAGACCACTCTATCTTCCTGGCCTTTGCCCCCAAAGATGACCCAAAAATCGCCATTGCTGTTTACGTCGAAAATGCCGGCTTCGGCGGGTCCTTTGCTGCGCCCATCGCCAGCCTCATGATCGAAAAAATGCTCAACAAATCTATCGATCCCAGCCGCGCATGGCTGGAACAGCGCATGAAGGAAACGAATTTGATGGATGGGACGCCATAGTAGTGTTCAAGATATGGGCTGTTGGCTTTTCATTTCGTTGATCAGGCTTGGCCTTCAGCCTTTTCTTTTGCTTTCGGCCTACGCCTGTTCAACGAAACCAACTGCCCATATCTTCTTGGGTAGTGTTCAAGATATGGGCTGTTGGCTTTTCATTTCGTTGATCAGGCTTGGCCTTCAGCCTTTTCTTTTGCTTTCGGCCTACGCCTGTTCAACGAAACCAACTGCCCATATCTTGAGGGTAGTGTTCAAGATATGGGCTGTTGGCTTTTCATTTCGTTGATCAGGCTTGGCCTTCAGCCTTTTCTTTTGCTTTCGGCCTACGCCTGTTCAACGAAACCAACTGCCCATATCTTGAGGGTAGTGTTCAAGATATGGGCTGTTGGCTTTTCATTTCGTTGATCAGGCTTATATTTTCGGGCCACCCCAACTAAAATAACGATCCATGACTATCTCCGCTATCGTAGCCGTTGATAAAAACCATGTCATTGGGAAGGAAAATGATATCCCCTGGTACCTTCCGGCCGACCTGAAGTACTTTAAGCGCCGAACCCTCAATCACCATATCATTATGGGCCGCAGGACCTTCGAATCTATTGGAATCCCCCTTCCGAAGCGCACCAATATCATCGTGACCCGCAATCCCTTCTTCATCGCCTCCAACTGCCTGGTAGCCCGCTCCATCGAAGAAGCGCTGGCTATCGCTCATGAAAATGGAGAGGAGGAAGTTTTCATTATCGGCGGCGGAGAGATTTACCGCCAAAGCATGCTCTTACTCGACCGCATCTACCTGACCGAAGTAGACACTGCCATCGAAGGCGGGGAGGTGTTTTTTCCAGAACTGAAGCCAAATGAATGGCAGCTTAGTTCCAGCGAAGTTTTTGAACCGGATGAGAAAAATGAGTTTGCCTATATTTTTAAGGTGTATGATAGGATAAAGGCGGCAGTTTAACAAAATCGCACCCGTCCGCTGCCGCCACGTCTCTTCGAGCCGGGCAAGCCGCGTACATCGTTATGGGTAAAAGTGGGTAAAAACGGGTAAGGCTGGGTAAGAAATTTTGAGGCTTTCCTTTTTTACGGCAATTTGGAGGTATAGACCTCAAAAAACCAAATCGCCATGAAGGAAGACCTGCTTCATTATGTCTGGCGCATGCAGCGCTTCAACCGCACGAGTTTGGCTACAACGGCTAAACAGCCCATCGAGATCCTTCAACCGGGGCTACACAACGCCCATGCCGGCCCCGATTTCCTCAATGCCCGTATCCGCATCGGCGATACCCTCTGGGCAGGCAATGTAGAAATGCACCTCAAAGCTTCCGACTGGTTGCTACACAATCATCAGGCCGACGATGCCTACAAAAACGTCATCCTGCACGTCGTCCTGGAAGAGGACCAGCCAGTCAGGCGGGAAAATGGGGAACCTATCCCTTGCCTGGAGATGAAAAAGCGGATTCCCAAAAAGCTGGCGGCGCATTACTTACGGTTGCTTCACGAGGAATCCTGGATACCCTGCCAGGCTCAGCTTCCCCAGGTAAATAATTTGACGCGGACCCTCTGGCTTGGCCGCCTGGCCGCCGAACGGCTGGAGGACAAAGCACAGGCCATCGCTCTGGAACTGGAACAGAATAAATCGAATTGGGAAGAAACTTTTTACCAGTCGCTGGCGCGCAGTTTCGGCGCCAAAGTCAATGCCGAGCCGATGTTTCTGCTGGCCAGAAATACGCCCCTCCTTCTTCTGGGAAAACATCGGAACAGCCTCTTTCAGACGGAGGCCCTGCTTTTCGGGCAATCGGGCCTGCTGCAGGGCCCCTTTGAGGAAGAATATCCGCTGAGCCTGCAACGCGAATACCTATTTCTGCAGAAAAAATATAAACTGAGGCCCATTCCCGCCCAAAGCTGGAAATTCCTGCGCCTGCGGCCCGCCAACTTTCCCACCATCCGCATCGCCCAGTTGGCTACGCTATATCATCAGACTAGTAACCTGTTCAGTAAAGCCTTGGCGGCCCAGGAGATTCCGGAGGTGGAAAACCTCTTCGATGTAAAACTCTCAAACTACTGGTGGACACACTATTCTTTCGGTAAAGAATCGCCTAAAAAACGTAAAACACTGGGGCGAGATACCATCCACCTTATCGTCATCAATACGATTGCTCCCTTCCTTTTCCTCTATGGCCTGCGCAAAGAGGAAAATCGTTTCCAGGAAAAAGCCCTGGGCCTGCTTGAAAACCTTCCCCCGGAGGGCAATACCGTCATCACCCGCTGGGAAGGACTGGGCATGCCGGCGGATTCAGCCTTCCACACGCAAGCGCTACTGCAACTCAAGAATGAATATTGCACGCATAAGCGTTGCCTGGAATGTGCGATCGGAAATGCAATTTTGAAGTAGCGATCCGCCAAACGCTTGTTTGGCGCATGAATATCTATGACTACCTGCACCGAGCAAGAGGGGCCTCATCTTTTCATTAACCCCTGGCCTGGAGTTCGGGCAATTTAACCCAGCGCTATCTCCCCGATCGCCTCCTGAGCCTGTTCAAGCGCGGCGGGCTTTCCCACGTCCAGCCAAAGGGAATCATCGTGCCGGTAAGCGAGAAGTGTTTCCGTTTGGCCGGCCTGAAGGAAAACGTCAATGATCGAGAACACCTCTTCGTCCGGCATGTAAGAAAAGATCCCGGGGCTAAGTACATAAATACCGCTGAAAGCCAGGGGATGATAGTGAGCAGCCGGCCGGCAGATGCGCTCCTCACCAGTACGTGCGTGGCACCAGCCGGACAGCCGGCCGCCGTCATCGAAGAGCAGATAGCGGGAAGTCTGCCGTTTCCTGACCGACAGTGTGGCCAGGGGAGCCTCCAGAAGGTGCGCTTGAAAAAGCGCCCTCAGGTCGATATTTGAAAGGATATCGGTATTATGCACCAGAAAAGGAGCATCCTGGAAAAACCAGGCCGCCTTTTTCAACCCGCCACCGGTATCGAGCAGCTGATTCCGTTCATCAGAGACGGTGATGTTGACGCCAAAATTTTCATTGGCTTCCAGAAAGTCCAGGATCTGCTGCCCGAAATGGTGGATATTGACCATAATATCCCGGCATCCGAAGTACATCAGGCGACGGATGGCAATCTCCAGCAGCGGCATACCGCCCACTTCAACCAGCGCTTTGGGCTTGTCGTTGGTCAGCGGGCGAAGGCGGGTACCCAGCCCGGCGGCGAATAACATGGCTTTCATGACACAAAGAAAAAGAGAAATGGGATAAATCCTTACTTTTGCTGGATATGATACAGCGTTTCCTGGTACAGATCCTTTTATCCCCTTTTGCATTGCTCTACGGCATCGGGGTGAGCCTTCGTGATTTCTTCTACAGCCGAGGCTTGTTGAAGGGGATAGAATTCAGTGTACCGGTCATTTCGGTCGGAAACCTCTCCGTTGGGGGCGCCGGCAAAACGCCCCACATCGAGTACCTCATCCGTTTGCTGAAGGATTACATAGAAGTAGCTACGCTGAGCCGGGGTTATAAGCGCAAGACGAAGGGCTACCTGGAGGTCCATCCCCGGATGTCGGCAGAGCAGGGAGGAGATGAGCCGCTCCAATTCAAAAGAAAATTCCCGGACATTATGGTGGCAGTTTCCGAGAGCCGGACTTTTGCCATTCCAAAGATGCTGATGGACCGGCCGGGGCTTCAGGTGATTCTGCTGGATGACGCTTTCCAGCACCGCTCCGTCCGGCCTGGCCTGAATATTCTGCTGACCGAATACAGCCACCCTTTTACCCGGGACCATCTCTTACCCGCCGGCCGGCTGCGCGAGTGGCGGTCGGCTTACCGGCGGGCCGACCTCATTATTGTGACCAAATGCCCGTCGGAGGTCAGCGCTGAAGAGCGGGCGCAGTACCTGAAGGAGATCAATCCACAGCCCTACCAGAAAGTGTACTTCTCTTTTTATGAATATGGGGCGCCCTATTATATTCTGAACCCCCGCTACCGGATAGAACTTAAGCCGGAAGTTGACGCCATGCTCATCTCCGCTATTGCAAATACGGACTACCTGATGAGCTATCTCGAGGAACGCACCAACTCGATACAAGTAATGGAATATGAAGACCACCACTACTTTTCCAAATTCGATGTGAGCCAGCTCAAAGCCAATTTCGACCGCATGGAATCCGCCAATAAGATTATCCTCACTACCGAAAAAGACGCCATGCGGCTGGAATTGCACCGTGATTTCCTGATCGAGCACCGCTTGCCCATCTTCGCAGTACCGGTTGAGGTGCGTTTCCACTTTGGCGAAGGGGAGCAATTTAATGAAGAGGTGCGCCAATTTTTATTAAACTTCAAAGCCTGAACTTGAACCCGATACTCTACTTCCTTTACCGAGTTCTTAAATTGCTCACCAGGGCCTGCCTGGGGATATACTATCCGAAAAGGTATTTCACCAACCGGGAACGCCTGCACTTCAACCGCCCCGCCATTGTGGTATCTAATCACCCCAATACCTTGATGGACCCGCTGAATGCTGTAGAACAAGTCCCCATGACGGTGCACTTCCTGGCTAACGCCGGGTTGTTCAAAAGCCGTTTTGGCAATTGGTTCTTCAACACTTTTTATTGTATTCCCATTGAGCGGCCGGAAGACACCAATGGCAAGGCAATCAATAATATAGAAGCTTTCGCACGCTGCGACGAGTTTCTCGGCAAGGGTGGTTGCCTGTATATCGCTCCGGAAGGCACCAGCGAGATGGAACGCAACCTGCGGCCTTTGAAAACGGGAACGGCGCGCATTGCGCTAAGCGCAGAAAACCAGAAAGGGTTCGAACTGGGCCTCTTTATTCAACCCGTAGGCCTGAACTATGAAGCGCCCAACTATTTTGGCAGCCGCATCATCATCAATGTTGGCGAACCACTTCGGATAAAGGATTACCAAACAGCCTATCAGGCAGATCCGCATAAGGCCGCCAGACTACTCACCAATGACCTCGCAGACCGCATTCGTACGCTCGTCATCGATACCCGCAATGAGGAAGAAGACCGGCTGGTTGGCCATTTGGAAACCATATTGCGCAATAGCCGGCCGGTATCCGAACCTTTGCATTTCTCCCGCACCAAAACCCTCATCGAAAAACTTCGGCAATGGGAGACTGTGGCCCCTGGCGAATGCCAGGATTTCACCGGCAAGGTACTGGCCTACTTCGAAAAGCTGAAAGAAACCCGGACCGATGACGCCGCCCTGGGACGCCCCCCCCGGCCGCTTGCCCTGCATCTGATCGGGCTCATTATTTTCTTCCCCCTTTACCTGTATGGACTGACGAACAACTTCCTGGCGGCTTTTATCCCGGTTTGGCTTACGAGGCGGTTAAATGTCTATGTCGGTTACAATACGACGGTAAAAATAATGGCCGGCCTGGCCACCTTCCCATTGTTCTATTTCCTGCAAACCCGCCTGGTATACTGGCTCTACGACGGCCGAACCGCCCTGCTCTATCTACTAAGCCTGCTGCCAGCCGGCTTCTTCGCCTGGTATTTCCACCAGCATCAGGCAAGGGTGCTCCGCTTCCTCCGCCTGCGGCGAAAAAAGGAGGCCGGCAATGCACTTCGTGAACTCCGGCGGGAAATCCTGGAAAAGATCGATAACATAGAATCAAAATAATTTGGCCCTCGACCTCCTGCTCTACCTCTTCCTGGCTGCTACCGCGGTACAGCTTTTTTACTGGTTGTTCATCTTTTCCCGACTAGCCTTTTACCGGCAACCGCCCCTCCCGACAGAAGAAAAAGAGCCTGTTTCCATTATCATCTGCGCCCGCAATGAAGCAGAGAACCTGCTACGAAACCTGCCTTATTTTCTTTCGCAGGACTATCCCGTCTACGAAGTAATTGTGGTGAACGATAATTCTTCCGACAAAACTTTGGAGGTACTCTTGGATTTTCAAAAAAAAACTCCCATATTGCGCCTTGTTAGCATCACTGCTGACACAGCTCCTGGTAAAAAAGAGGCATTAAACAAGGGCATTGAAGCTGCCCGTTTTGAAATACTGTTATTATCCGATGCCGATTGTCGCCCGGCAAGCTCCATGTGGGTGGAGCATATGCAAGCATTCGTTAGGGGCCGGGAAAAGATCGGATTAGGATACAGCCCTTATTATCGTGGGAAAGGCATCCTAAATGCCTTCATTCGCTTTGAGACCGTCTATTCTGCTACCCAATTTCTTTCCTTTGCATTAATGGGATTACCCTACATGGGAGTAGGTCGTAATCTGGTGTATCGTAAATCTCTGTTTCATGAGTCCGGAGGTTTCGCTGCACACGCTGACGTAGCGTCCGGCGATGATGATCTTTTCATCAACCAGGCCGCTACCAGGCACAATACTCAGGTGATTCTGTCACCACTTGCATTCGTCTATTCAAACCCCAAGTACACTTGGGAAGGCTACTACCACCAAAAGTCAAGGCATTTGACTACAGGCGCCCGTTATCGACTGGTGCATCAGCTGGCCCTCGGCCTGCTGTCCCTCAGCCATTTCGGGCACTACGCCTTTGGATTCGCCTTGATCCTTTTTCACAACGTGGATTTAATCGTTTTACTTAACTATCTGGCACGGATAGGGGTAGCCTTTGCGATGTACGCACTGATCCTGAGAAAACTACACGACACTTCTTTAATCAGGTGGGTTCTATTGCTCGATGCTCTGTATGTCTGCTTCTACCTCGTCTTCGCGCCAGCACTTTTTAAATCAAAGGAATCATGGAAGTAGCAGTACAAACCACCATCACCTCCCAGCGTGCGCTGGATGACTACAGCATCGTCAAAAAGGCGATCCAGGGCGACCAGAAGGCCTATGCCATCCTTATGGACCGCTACCGCAACCCCATCTATCACATGATGTTGAAGATGGTCAACAACAACCGCGATGACGCCGATGACCTGACCATTGAAGCCTTCGGCAAAGCTTTTTCCAAGCTATCGAGCTATGTGCCTCGCTACGCCTTCAGCACCTGGCTTTTCCGCATCGCCATCAACAATGGCATCGACTACATCCGCAAAAAGCGGCTCAACCTGTACTCTATCGATGAACCCATCGACGGCGAAAGCAGCAGCGATTATTCCAGCCACCTCAAAGCCTCCACCCTGAATCCGGAAGAGGAGATCATCCGTACTCAGCGCATTCAACTCATGCGTCAGCTGCTCAGCCAGCTCAATGGCAAATACCGCCTGATGATCGAACTGCGCTATTTCGAGGAGTTGAGCTACGAAGAGATCGCCGAAGAACTGGATATCCCCCTTGGCACCGTAAAAGCCCAACTGTTCCGCGCCAAGGAAATGTTGGCCAATATGCTGACACAGCCCGGCGCCAGCGCTTATGTGGAGGTTTATCGCAGGGCGTAAGCTGGTTCCTTGTTTCTTGTTTCTGGGTTTCTTGTTCCTATTCTAGAAACCTCAGAAACCTCAAAAAAGCAAATACCCAAAAACCGGATGGGCGGTAGGATAGCCCTCGGCTGTTCACCGTTCGCCAATTCAATCCCATGAACTGCCGCCTCATCCCCGGTTTATCTTTTTCGCCAAACTCCAGCCGTAGCCCTCACGCGCAAAGGCCGACGAAGCCAGTTTGGCGCGTTAAACAACCCGCTCTTCCTACCCCAGGGCCCGATCCGGAGATCGGGTAAACGTAACACCTCCTGCCTTATAGATCGGCCAAACGGTTCCGCACCACCGCTGCCCGCTCCTTCACATCCGAACTGCTGTTCTCCAACCTCAATACGCCACGTGGGCATACCGCCGCACACACCCCACAGCCCACACAGGAGGCCCGAACAATGTCCTGCCCGCGCTGCGCATAAGCGCGCACATCGATGCCCATTTCACAATAAGTAGAACAGTTGCCGCAGGAAATACACTGCCCACCGTTGGTGGTGATGCGAAAGCGGGATTTGAAACGCTGCACCAACCCCAGGTAAGCCGCCAGCGGACAACCGAAGCGGCACCACATCCGGTTACCCATGAGAGGGTAAAAGCCCGTGCCCACCACCCCTGCAAAAGCGGAACCGATGAGGAAGCCATACCAGGTGCGCACCGTGTCGCTGTTAAAGATCAGAATATTACGGGACCCCGTAAAGTAGGTGTATAACACCATACCCGTCATCACCACGGCAAAAACCAAAACCCCATGTATGATCCAACGCTCGAATTTCCAGGCTATCAGGCTTTTGTCGGATAGCTGCCGGTAAGGATCGCCCAGGGTCTCCGCCAATCCGCCGCAGCCGCATACCCAGGAGCAATACCAGCGCTTGCCGAAGAAGTAAGTGATAACCGGCACCGCGACAATGATCAATACAATGCCCCATACCAGCATAAAAATGCCCAGGCCTCCGCTGCTGAGGAGGTTTTTGATATTCCAGTCGAAGAAAAAAGTGTAGTTCAAGGGCCAGATGTTCTTGAAGTCGTAGTACGGATAGTTGAGCCGCACCAGGATCTCCGGAAGTAGGAAAGCAAAGGCCGTCTGGAAAAACATTACGGAAAAGGTGCGTATCACCTGGTATTTATTATGGCGGTACTTGGCCAGCATGCGCACCCCCATCACCAGCACGATCATCGTATATAGCAGGCCGTAGAGAAACCACTGGCTGGCCTCTCCCCCGTTCAATAGCCGGCTGAGAGGGTCAGCTAAAAGTACCCAAGCGGTAATGTGCTGTGGCGCCCAGTATAACAAAATGTAAAAACCGATGAGGAAAATACCGGCCAGCACACCCAACCAGCCGGTCACCTGCGGAGAGGCGGAACGGGCCGGCTGTCTGCGCCTTTGTCTTTCGGCCAGTAATACCAGCCCGATGATTAGCAAGCCCACAAGAGCGGAAACGGCCGGCCAGAAGTATTCCTTTCCCATGTAAAAAACGCCATAAAGCAACAGGCCAATAATGGCTGACCCAAGGAAGATGCTGCGCAGGCCTACCTTCAGGCCCCGGGTCATAGCCCGATGATAAATGTGATCATTTTTGATGCCCGGTAGCAATTTGAACTTTGGCAGGATGTAAAGCAGCCCACCCAATATGCCCAGGCCAAAGGTGAGCCCGAAAAACAACAGGGGGTTGCTCGCCACCGGCCCGGTACTAGCCTTCCTGGCAGCAGCGTAAGTATAGTCCTTGAACTGCCAGCTCCCGAGCCGGAATTCCGATTTGCTGACGCCTTCAGGCAAGGCAGCTTTGGCTTTTTCCTCCAGCGATTGCTGGCTGTCTTTGAGCAGGGCTTTAAAAACGGGTACAAATTCAAAGCTGGAGCCGTAACTTTTGCCCAGTATCCCCTGAGCCTGGGCTACTTCCACCAGTTCCTGCCGATGATAAGGGTTGCTGATAGCCTCGGCCAAATTCTCCTCAGAGAGGACGAAGCGGTCCAGGCCTAGTACGGCAATGAAGATCAGAAAAGCTAGCAAAAAAATGCCCAGGCCGGCTTTTTGAATGGTATGCATTGGGTTGGGTTTTCTTTTAAAGGTTGCGATTTTTACAGGAGCGGATGCTGTTGATACTTTTCTTAGGCCAAAGCCAAAGAAAGATGCTACAGCCCTTCGGGCCAGTGGATACTGTGGATGCTATCAATAGCATCAATAGCATCAATAGTATCAATAGCCCATATGGTGTAGCATCACTGCTTCCGGCAAGGCCGAAAGCAGTGAGTATCTAACCGGGTGCCATTCACGGACTCGCGCCTCAAACACTCCACTTCACCGGCTCCTCAGAAACCTCAGGGCCGCTGATAACCCTCGCCTTTGCCGGAGTTCCAGGCTACGGCCGCTCTGGCGGTTGTACAACTGCACCACTTCGGCTTCGTATTCCTTATAGAATTCAGGGTCGAAGTTGGCCAGGCCGAGGTTTTGCAATACCTCTTCGATGTGGATGCGCTCCCGGATCCATTTCTCACACACCTCCTGACGATAGCGTACCCCCATCAGGTTGAAACCTAAAATGTGGCCTTCTCTTTTATCATATACCAGGCGGATACTCTTCCGTTCTCCAGGGTGTTCCCAGTATAGGGCCGCATAACCTTCCGGCAGTTGGGCCGGCACCTCGCCATAGACCTGATATTCAATATCCAGAAACTTGGCGGAGTTGAACCAGATGCCGGGCTCGTAGGTTACCGGCCGGCCGCAGATATTGTAGGCCGCTGTTTCTCCCATCATCCGGCCCACATACCAGACGGCTTCGATGGGGCGGCGGCCAGGCTTGGGCTCGCGCACCTGCACACAGTCGCCCGCCGCGTAGACGTCGGGGATATTGGTTTGGAGATAATCGTTGACCAGTATCCCCCGCTGAGTTTCCAGAGGGGTATTTTTTAAAAATCCGATGTTGGGGTGCACGCCGGCGGTAAGGCCCACATACCCACAGTCGATGCGTTCTCCATGGCTAGTGATCACCGCACAAGCCCGGCCGGCGCCATCATCTACGATCTCATTCAGCTCTGTGGACAACCGGAGGCCTATCCCATGCTCCCGGATGTGGCGGCTAACCATGTCCGATTCTTCCGGAGGCAGCACCATGTCCCAATACCGTTCTTCCCGTACCAGGAAGGTGACGGGGATGTGCCGGGAGTGGAACATCTCGGCCATTTCGATGCCGATGAGGCCGCCGCCTACGATCACGGCTCGCTGCAGGCCTTTGCTGTGCTGCTCCATATATTCCAGGTCGGGGTAGCTGTAGAGCCCGCGCACTCCTTCGAGCTCCTGGCCCGGCCAGCCGAACAGGTTGGAAGCCGAGCCGGTAGCCAGCAACAGTTTGTCGTAGGAAACGGACTGCCCCTCCCGGGTGATCAGTTTTTTGTTGTCGAAATCGATGCGTTCGACATAGGCGCGCAGCAGCTCAATGCGGTTTTTTTTCCAGAACCAGTCTTCGTAAGGCTTAATATCCTCGTAGCGCATGTGCCCCATGTATACGTACATCAGCGCAGTGCGGGAGAAGAAGTGATCCGTCTCAGCGGAAATCACGGTAATCTGATGATCGCTGAGTTTGCGGATGAAGCGGGCGGCAGTGATACCGGCCACGCCATTTCCCAGAATAGCAATATGCATAGGGTTGGGCTTGTATATTTTATTGCAATGGAATTTGTGCATTTGTGGGGGCTTCCCCTTTACGGGATTTGAGGGGCAATCGGGCAAATGCACAAATTCTGGCGCCACTGAGAATAGTAACGCACTCAAGTTATAAAATTCCGGCTAGTGAAGTTAGAAGGGCTACAGAAAGGATAGACCTGATGTCCAGGCCAGGACAAAACAGGCCTACAAATATGTCTGCCAAGGTACAATTAACAGAAAATAATATTTCCAAACAGTAAGCTGGCTACAATTAAACTTTGCCACGAAAACCAAATTGGGAATTTTCACTACTTTTGCCCGTCTGCAATGGATCGCCCGTTGCGCACTGAAACTTTACTTTTACAAACCTAAATCAAAATCACTGCATTATGAGAGCAGCTCTACTACTAATCGGTTCCCTTTTCTTGCTGCAGGGAATGTCCTTTGGCCAGGCCCAGCGCCGGGTAATGGTTGAGTCCTTCACGCAAGCCTCCTGCCCGCCCTGCGCTTCCCAGAACCCTGGTTTCAACCAACTGGTCTTTAACAACTGGGATAAAGTTGTCCTGCTAAAATACCAGACTTCCTGGCCGGGTTATGACCCGATGAACGAGCAAAACCCAACGGAAGTAGCAGCCCGGGTAAGCTACTACGGAGTAACGGGGGTTCCCAATGTACACATTGACGGCACGCTCGATGCCGGCACTTCGGGTAGTGTTACTGTTAGCCAGATCAACAATGCCTACAACGTTTCGACCCCACTGGAAATGGAACTCACCCACCAGTTGAGCGCCAACCTGGATTCCATCTTCATTCAGGGCGTTGTTCGCAATATTTCCGATACGGAATTTGGGCCGGCCAATACAGTACTCCATGTCGCCATTATGGAGCAGGAACTCATCTTCCCCGAACCTCCCGGCTCTACCAATGAATTGGATTTCTACAGTGTGATGCGCAAAATGCTGCCCAACGCCAATGGTACGGCTATGGCCCCCATCGCAGCCGGTGACTCCTTGGTATTTGCATTTTCCGTTCCGCTGCCCGATTATATTTACAACTACGCCCAGGTAGGCGCCGTAGCCTTTGTGCAAACCAATGGCAGCAAGCAGATCCATCAGGCCGCTGTCAGCGAAGCTCCGGGTATGCTGGAAGGCTACGCAGATGTCGCCCTCGACCTGGCTTCCCAGGGCCCTGCCGGCCTTTGCGAGTACGAACTCACTCCGGCGGTGGAGATTACTAATGCTACTGCGACGGAAGTGACTGATATGGAAATAGCCCTGTCCATTAACGGCGGCGCACCTGTTTCTCAAACCTGGTCCGGAACACTGGCTGAAGGCCAGTCCACGACCATCACTTTCGACCAGCAAACCGTCTCTCCCGGTGCAACGAACGTTAGCTTCGATCTGGTGAGCGTCAACGGAGCCGCCGATATCAATAGCCTGAACCAGCTGATCACCAGCGAGACTTTCTATACCCTGAACGATGCCCCGGTTGGTACGGAGATCGCGCAAGGTTTTGAAACAACGCCTAACCTGGCTATCCCCGCCAATACGCTGCTCATCAAAGATGCCGCCCGTGAATTCGGCGTCGTCAACCAGAGCTACCTCCAGGGCATTGGCGCCACCGTACCCGGTGCAGTAGGCGGGTTCGCCGCTTCGGCAAAATCCATTATGGTGGATTTCTACAACTGGGCCGATGTCGGCGACCAGGCCAATATGATCTTCGAAAAGATTGACCTGTCCAACAGCCCAGAACCTATTCTGGCCTTCGAACACGCTTACGCGCAATACCCCTTCTCCAGCTTTAACACTGCCGACCGCCTGACGGTCTCTGTCTCCGAAAACTGTGGCCAGACCTGGACGACGGTATGGGACCAAGCTGGCGCCGAGCTCGCCACCCGCACCCCGGTTACGAGCTTCTTCGTGCCTAGCGCTTCCCAATGGGCTGCCGACACTGTCGACCTCAGCGCTTTCGCTGAAGCGGCCGAGTTGCTGGTGCGTTTTACAGCAGTGACGGACTACGGCAACAATCTCTATGTGGACAACATCAACGTCCTCAACGTCGTGAGCAGCGTCGATGAGCCCGGCCTGCTGGCAGGCAAAGTGTTCGCCTACCCCAACCCGGCCAGCGACCTGGTGAATATCGACTTCCAACTGGCCGAGTCCAGCCGCCTGGATATCAGCATCTTCGATATTTCCGGCAAACTGGTCCAAACGCTGGTAGGCGGTGAGCAATATGCCGCCGGCGCTCACAAGGTGCTCTGGCAGCCGCAGCAATCCGGCCTGTTCCTCATCCGCCTGGCCACCGAGCAAGGCGCGGTGACCAAGCGCATGACCGTGGTGCGGTAGTCAACTTTGGGAAGTGGGAAGTGGGAAAGCGGAAGTGGGAAGCGCGGTTTCCGCCTTCCGCCTTCCCACTTCAAAAGACTTTTACATTTCGTTAAGGCCTTCCGCCTTGCTTTATTGTTTTAATATTTGGACCTTTGTAGGTGCAAGTTATTCTCTCATTTGATAAAAAGACGCTGATGAAGCATTGCTTACTCTCTCTATCCTTACTCCTCCTCGGATTGCCTGCCGCCCTGACGCAGGTGAGCTTTAGTTTCACGCCTGACACCCTTGAAATTTCCGACTATTTCAATCCGAGTGATCCCGACTATGAACTGGTGGGGTATGCCCGGGTTAAAAACGAAAGTAATCAATCGGTCAATCTCAAGTGGACTCGTTTTCTGGTCGACGTTCCCGATGGCTGGGAGGTGCAGGTTTGCGACACGAATCTATGCTACAATCAGATCGTCTATTCCAACATCGCCCCTGAAATCGGTGCGAATTTCCAGCTTCCTTTGATTCCCGGGGGCACGACTAATATGGATGTGCACGTCAAGCCCAAGGGGGTGGCCGGCACCGGTGAGATCCGTATCGATTTGACTACGGAAGAGAACCCTAATGACGTTATCACTTCCGGCATCTATTATTTCAACGCACTGCTGACGAGCAGTTCCAGCGAAGCTTCAAAAACCCGGCTGGCTATCTTCCCCAACCCCACTTCAGATTATATCGAGCTGCGGGGCGGTGATGGGGTCGACCAGGTCGTGTTGTACAATATCATTGGCCGCCAGGTACGCTCCTTCAACACAGCTCCTGGCAAACGCTACTATATTGGTGACCTGCCCAATGGCATGTACCTGGCCAGCCTGGCCAGCAAAGAAAAAGGCGTGCTGAAGACCTTCCGGGTTAGCAAACGCTCGATCCAACCCTAAGTGGTTTTTTGTTTGATATAAAATAAAAGCAGCGAAGCGCCAGCTTGAATAATTCAGGTTGGCGCTTCGCTGTTTCAGGTGTTATCCAGAAGGCCCTGCCGCTGCCTTAGGCCGGCGCCATAAGATATTGCAGGCTCGCCAAACCAGCCAACTGCACACTGCCAACTGGCAACTGACGTACTGAACTAGGCTGGATACTCCACGTAATTCCTCGGTGTCTCATAGAGCCGGACCCCCAGTTCATACCGTTCATCCAATGCTCCGCGCAGGATTTGCCAGATGACGTAGCAGATGTTTTCCGCGGTGGGATTCAGGTTTCGGAACTCCTCCGTATCCAGGTTGAGGTTCTTGTGGTCGAAACGGCGTTCCACCTGATCTTCAATGATGTCTTTGAGGTATTTCAGGTCAATGAGGTAACCCGTCTCGGGGTCAACTTCTCCCGATACTTTCACTTCCAGCTCGTAGTTGTGGCCATGATAGTTGGGGTTATTGCACAAGCCGAACACCTCACGGTTTTTGTCTTCGCTCCAATTGGGGTTGTGCAAACGGTGAGCGGCATTGAAATGCGCCCTTCTATAAGCGGAAATTCTCATATTCTCACTTTATCTTTATTCGCAAACCAAACAAATTCAGGCCGCAGAAGTTGACCGAAAAGTCAGCATCGGCGGAATACTGGTTTATAAGCAATAAAATCACTATTTTTACCCGCGAAGTATTTTTACGGATAGCCGAATCGCAAGCAGTGAATTCTATCCATAAATTCAAAGTAGAAGGAATTAGAGGAGAGGATATTGATTTTGCCATATTTCAGGGCAAAAAGATCATAGTGGTTAAAGCTGCATCCGAATGTGGCCATACACCACAATATCGACAATTACAGGAACTCTACGAGGAATTTCCCGATAAAGCTGTGTGCTTTACCTGATGAGATATATCATCTGGTGGGTAGCCAGCTCCTGAGAAACCGGTAAACTGCCAGGCATTTTGGTGGCGGCTCCTACTCCCGGCCCTCTCTGCGATTCGGCCTTCCGTTGCTCATAAAGACGATACAAAGAGCAATGGCATTCAGTGACCTCATTGGACAGGCAGGCGAAAAAGCGCAACTTCGGCAAATGGCCGACGGTAGCCGGATTCCGCATGCACTCCTGTTCCTCGGCCCTTCGGGCAGCGGGAAACTGGCCCTGGCCCTGGCCTTTGCCCAATATATCCTTTGTGATAATAAAGCAGCGGGCGATGCCTGCGGCCATTGCAGCAATTGCCTCAAAGCCAGTAAACTCATTCATCCGGATATCCACTTTTCCTATCCTACGATCGGCCCCAAAGCCGTCAGCACCCAATTCGCCAATCAATGGCGGGAAGCGGTTTTGCACAATCCCTACATGGATATCAACCAATGGTTGCAAAACATTGGCGCCGAGAACAAGCAGGGGAATATCACCAGAGATGAATGCGTCGATATCGTTCGGAAGCTGAGCCTTAAAGCTTTTGAAAGCAGCCATAAAATACTCATTATGTGGCTGCCTGAATTCCTGGGCAAAGAAGGCAACCGCCTGCTCAAGATCATCGAGGAACCACCGGAAAACACCATATTCATCCTGGTGGCGGAAGACCAGGAACTGATCCTCAACACCATCCTCTCCCGTTGTCAGATCGTCAGCATCAAAGCAATGAGTGATGAAGAGATCACCGCCGGCCTGGCCGCCCGGAAAGGGATTGGGCAGCAGGAAGCACAATCTATTGCCTTTCTCGCTAACGGGAATTTCAACGAAGCGCTGTCGCTGGCCGAACAACATGAAAATGACAAGGCAGAGCTTTTTTTGAACTGGATGCGGCAATGTTACCGAGGCAACGGGATCCAACTGGTGCAATGGGCAGAAAAGATGGCTGCTCTGGGCAGGGAAAATCAAAAGCACTTCCTGCGATATGCCCTGCACTTCCTGCGGGAATTTGTGGTGTTGAAAATAACCGGGGCCACCCAGGTGCGCCTGCAGGCGGACGAACTGGATACGGCCCGGAAGATGGCTGCGATCCTGGAACTAAGCCAGGTAGAACAATTGGCCAAATTGTTCTCGGACTGCTCCTTCGCCGTAGAGCGAAACGCTAACCCGAAAGTATTGTTCCTGGACGCTTCGATCCAGATGCATAAGATCATGAAAAACAAATTGGCGGAAGCATACACTGGCCTCCCGGCTCAAAACGTACTATGAGCCCCGGCGCCGGCTGCTGCCGCTTTAACATATAAATACCGATTAATAACATGGGATGTAAAGGATGTTCCGTATGTAGTAATGGCTCGGCCAAGGGTTGCGGCAGCAACAATGGCTGCGCCAGCGGCGGGTGCAACCGCCTGAACACCTTCGACTGGCTATCCAGCATGGATATCAGCGATCACGATCCATTTGATATAGCAGAAGTCAGTTTTAAGAACGGCGCCCGCAAAGGTTTCTTCCGCAATCCTCCCTTCGCCCAGGCCTTTACCGGCGATATGGTCGTGGTGGAAACCGGTAACGGGCTGGATGTGGGGCGCATCTCTCTTTCCGGCGAACTGGTCCGCCTGCAGATGCGTAAAAAAGGAGCCAAAGAAGATGAAGTGCTGCACAGCGTAATCCGTTGCGCCAATGAGCGCGATCTGGAACGGCTGGCCGAAGCCCGCGAACTGGAATTGCCGACCATGGTCCGCGCCCGCGTCATTGCCCGCACCCTGGGGCTGGATATGAAAATCGGCGATGTGGAATACCAGGGCGATAAGCGCAAAGCGACCTTTTTTTACACCGCCGACGGGCGGGTGGACTTCCGCGAGCTCATCCGGCATTTCGCCAAAGAGTTCCGCGTGAAGATCGAAATGCGGCAGATCGGCGCCCGCCAGGAATCAGCCCGCATTGGTGGACTGGGCTCCTGCGGCCGCGAACTATGCTGCTCTACCTGGCTGACGGATTTCCGCTCCGTCACTACGGCCGCCGCCAGATACCAGAACCTGGCTATCAACCAGTCAAAACTCTCCGGTATGTGCGGCCGGCTCAAATGCTGCCTGAATTATGAACTCGATACCTACCTCGACGCTCTGGAGCACTTTCCCAAAAATGCCGACAGGCTTCAAACTGTTGCTGGCAACGCTGTTCTGATCAAAACAGATATCTTCAAACGGCTGATGTTCTATGCCTACGAAAAGGACAACGGGCGGGGCAAGATATTCACCCTGGAAACTACTCTCGTGCGCCAGATCCAGGAAATGAATAAAAAAGGAGAAAAGCCGGACGACCTGATGAGCCTCGCAGTTAAAGTGGAAATGGAGGAAAAGAACATCGATTATGAAGATGTAACCGGCGCTGTTGAACTTCCCGAGGAAGAAAGGCGTAGAAAAAAGAGAAAAAAGAAAAATAAAAAACCCTTTTCCAATTCGTCCAGAGGAAGCGGTGGTGAGGGAGCCGCCAACCAGGCCAGGAATAAGGAAGACAACCCGGCAAGAAAAGAGGAAAAAGGGCCTGCACAGCCCCCCGGCCAAGACCGCGAGGGGGGCCGCCGCCGCAATAACCGCAACCGCAAAAAACGTTAGCCGCTTTGACTTTTCGGTGAAACCGGTAATGAATATTCATAAAGAAAAATCAATAAGGACAACATGAAATATGACCTCACTGTCATAGGCTCCGGCCCTGGCGGTTATGTCGCGGCAATCCGCGCCGCCCAATTGGGTATGAAAACGGCCATCATCGAACGGTACAACACCCTGGGTGGCACCTGCCTCAATGTGGGCTGCATACCATCCAAAGCACTGCTCGATTCTTCGGAGCACTACCACAATGCCAAAGAAAAATTTGAATTGCATGGCATTAAGCTCACCGGGCTAAAGGTGGATATGCCGCAAATGATCAAGCGCAAGAATGAGGTCGTGGAGCAAACCGTAAACGGGTTGAGCTTTCTCATGAAAAAGAACAAGATTGACGTCCTCACCGGCCATGGTTCTTTTGTCGATGCCCATACCATCAGTATTGCTAAAGCTGACGGCACTACCGAAACCATAGAAACGGAAAAGGCCATTATCGCCACGGGGTCCAAACCTATTGTACCGGGCAATTTCAACTACGACAAAAAGCGGGTCATCACTTCTACGGAAGCCCTCAACATCCAGGACGTCCCCAAACGGATGGTCGTCGTTGGCGGCGGCGTGATCGGCCTGGAACTCGGCTCTGTTTTTGCACGCCTTGGCACGCAAGTGGAAGTGGTTGAATTCCTGGACCGCATCATTCCCGGAATGGACGGAGACTGCAGTAAGGAACTCATGCGCGCCCTGAAAAAATTGGGCATGCAATTCCACCTCCGCCATATGGTGACTGACGTTAAAGCCTCCAAAAAAGACGTTGCCATTTCGGTTCAAAAGCGCGACTCTGAAGAAACTTTCACCATCAATGCAGATTATTGCCTGGTGGCTATCGGACGACGCCCCTATACCGATAACCTGGGCCTGGACAAGGCCGGTGTGGCCACCGATGATAAAGGGCGCATCCTGGTCGACGAGCACCTGCAAACCAATGTAAGTCATATCTACGCTATCGGTGATGTTATCCGTGGCGCCATGCTGGCCCACAAAGCGGAAGAGGAAGGTGTTTTTGCCGCCGAGATCATCGCCGGGCAAAAGCCCCATATCGACTACAACCTCATCCCTGGTGTGGTGTACACCTGGCCGGAAGTGGCCGGGGTAGGCAAAACGGAAGAACAACTCAAGGAAGAAGGCGTACCCTACAAAGTGGGGAAATTCCCATTTAAAGCCCTGGGGCGCGCCCGCGCCAGCACCGATACAGATGGCATGGTCAAGGTGATCGCCCACAAGGAAACGGATGAGATCCTAGGTGTGCACATGGTAGGGCCCCGCACCGCCGATATGATAGCGGAAGCCGTTGCCCTGATGGAATTCCGCGCTTCCGCCGAAGATGCAGCACGTATGAGCCACGCACACCCCACCTACACCGAAGCGATGAAAGAGGCGGCCCTGGCTGCTACAGACAACCGGCCGATACATATTTAACAAGGGGCTTCTCGGGAAGGATAAGGAAGTTGAGGGGGTTGAGGTAGTTTAGACAGTACCCTCAACCCTCTCAACCCTCTCAACCTTCTCAACTTCTCAACTTCTCAACTTCTCAGCTTCTCAGCTTCCCCTACAAGCCCATCAGCCATTCTATCCGGTGAATAAAGGCCGTTTTTGCCGCCGCGTAATCATTTTCACTTTCCCAGCTTCCTTTGGCCAGCTTTACTTTCATCCGGAAATAGGCATCCCGCGCTACTGGATGGCTGCGCAGGTAATCACGGAAACCAAGGCGCCGCTTCCAGAACGGCGAGCCATAGGCGGCCACATGCAAATGGTGCGTATGCGGGTGCTGCTCTTGCGCAGGTAATTGATCCAGGTTGTCAAAGACGGCGCGTTCCAGGGTGGGAAGCCGGGCGAAAAAACGGCGTTCCGGCAGTTCCACTTCATAACAGGGAAAATAGCAATAACCCGCTTCCAGTAAAAGGCCGGCTACCTCCGCCAGTTGTGCTTCCTGCGGCAAGCCGATCAGGATATCGATCACCGGTTTGGCGCCCAGCCCCTTCACGGAAGTGCTGCCAATATGCTCCACCACAGGATCCAAAGGTAACAGGCAGTCTTGCAACAGTTGCCGCTCCTGTTCAAAAAGCCCGGCCCATTCCTGATTGAAAGGTACTATCTCTATTTGCGCTGCCATGCCGCCAAAATAGGCATAATTCTTTTATTAAGCTTTGTTGGTTGAGCGGGTTGAGGAGAGGGGAGAAGGTTTTTGTTTTCCTCACGTACGTTTAACAAACAAATCCAAATTTGGGATAGTCTATTGTTATTCTGAAGGCTATGCCTAACCCAAACCTGAACCCCTGCCGTCCGTCCGCCTAGTCAGCCGGATAGATCCTCGCTGCACTCAGCCGGGTAAAAAACTTATAACCTGAAACCTTCTTGGCCTGCTAACTGCCGACTGGCCTCCTACCCCATTTCTCCAATCTTTTCCAGTATCCACTTTTTGGCCGCCAGGGCAGTACAGGCTTCCACCTCTTTCTGGATTTTGGCGATCGCCTCTTTATTGCGGGTATCCACTGCCGACAATTTTTTCACGAACCGCAAGACGTTGAGGTATTGCTGGCGCACCTCCCGGGAAATTTCCTTTTTGCGGCGCAGATAAATTCTAAAACTGTCGATCAAAGAATCCATGGCCAGGAATTCGCCAAGCTCGAAATAAGTTTTCAACAGCATTAGTTTGCCACCGAGAGCGTATACGAGGCTTTTATACTCCACCTCCCGCAATTGCTCGATCACCTTTTCGTATTGCTCCTTATGGAAATAGACCTTTGCAAGGTTGTAGGTGAGGGCATTCTCCTGGTTCGCCTCAGGAAGCTGTGCTGTAAATTGTTGAATGAATCTTTCCACCCAATCAAACTCGCGGACATACAAGCCGACTGTG
Source organism: Lewinellaceae bacterium (assembly GCA_020636215.1). Taxonomy (GTDB): domain Bacteria; phylum Bacteroidota; class Bacteroidia; order Chitinophagales; family Saprospiraceae; genus JACJYE01. The sequence continues at coordinate 806,605 of JACJYG010000006.1, read as the reverse complement.
ATGATGTTCTTATAATCCTGAGGATCCAGGACTTCCGCTTTCAACAACAGGCCGGACTCCATGCCTTGTTTGAAGATATCGAACAGCTCGGAAAAGTAGGCAGAAACCCCGGCGTTGATCTTTTTATGGATACAGTAATTTTTAAGGTGGATATATAAGGTTTGTCGTTCTTCCGGAGCAAAATTGGTGTGATTTCGGAAAAACAAGGCCTTTAAATTAAAAAAATGCCGCTCTTCTTCCGGATGAGAAAGCATGCGGGCGACGAGGTAATAGGCTCGCAACAAGGGTTCTTCCAATAGCCCCGAAAGTTCGAGCTGGCCGATGAATCCCTGGGGCAATGTAATCTCCGGTTTTTGGGAAAGGAAATTCTCATAGCCCAATGCATCACAGTAGTGTTTCAGCTTCTGTGCATAATAAAAGCGATCGAGTTGAACATCAGCTTGCTCCAGGTGAGTGAAGTCATCCATGCTGTCTACGCCCTCTTCCAACTGCTGGTGCAGGGCCTGTTCCAATTGATAGGCATAAAAATACTGTTGGCCCCCCATTTGACAATCGCGTTCCTGTAATGCTTTCGCCTGCCGAAATATACCTCGGAAGTGCTTTTCCATGGCAGGGCTCTTGAAATAGCGAAGCAAAACCAGTTTTTCCTGCGCTTCAGCCGACCGGCAGTCCTCCAGATATAGAAAGGTATAGGCTAGTTGAAGCAATTCCGAACACAGCCGCCGCAAGTGCGCATCATTGTATGGAGCCCGGCCAAAAAGATTTTTCCAAACAACTTTCTTATCCAACTGTTTGAATTTTGGAGTAGCTTTTAATTCTTCCTGTCTCAGGAAAGTATCCACATTATCAAAAAGCGCGATCAGGCTCTGGTTTTCATTGTACAATGGCGAAAGCAGAAACTTGCGAAACCGGTTGAGGTTGTACTTCGAAAAGGATTCCAACAGAGAAAGCAGCTTTGGGCTAAGCATCTGAAATGATTTTACACAGACAAATAGACTTCAAGAAAATTGCAATAAACTGAAAAACAATAATTTAAACACATTTTTTAGTAAAAAAAATCAAACAATTTATCAGAATTGTTCTTTTCAATCGCCATTTTTCCCAACACTTTTACAGCCTGAAAAGCCCTTAAACTTAAGCTTATGCCGCGCCCTATAGCCATCCTGGCCTTCTTCCTTGGCTTGCTTTGTCACACGGTTCCATCCTGGAGCCAGGACAACTGCATTGACCCGGCACTGATCGACCTCTCGCATTCCTGCTCTGGGGCCTATGAGCCAGTCTGTGGCTGCGATAGTGTCACTTATGCGAATGCGTGCCAGGCAGAAAACTGGTTTGGCGTCACGAGCTGGACAGCCGGGCCCTGCCCCCAAAGTTGTGAAGCCAGCTTTATGTACGTCTACCTCGATAATAATACCGTCCTGTTCTTCAATAGTTCTTCAGCATACAGCAGTTCGGAATGGGAATTCAATGGCGAACTCGTTACTACCCCCGAGGAAAATGGGGTCATCATCCACACTTTTGATACAGACACCAATTCTGTCTGTCTGCGCATAGAGACAGAAACAGGATGCCAGGCCGAGCAATGCCTGGAAATTTTCCCTGGCGCTCCGCAGGAAATGTGCCAGGTGACGGACTGCGTCTGGCCTGGCGACGCCAACGGAAATGCGAAAGCCAATATTTACGACTTGTTAAACATCGGCCTGGGCTACGGCACGGGCGGCCCCGAGCGGCCCTTTTTTCCCAATGACAACGACCACATCGCCTGGGCGCCCAATTTTAGCTGGGACTGGAACGATTGGGCCGGCGGGGTGAACTACAAACACCTCGATTGCGATGGCGACGGTTATATCGACGAGATGGATACAGATGCCATTGGCCATAACTACTCCCCCGAATTTGATGTGGTTTCTAACCCCGTTGCCGATGCGCCGCCGCTCTACCTGGCATTCGAAGACTCCATTATTTACATCAACGGAGATACCCCGCCTTACTTTGAGGTGGAGGCGGGCCTTTATATGGGTAGCAGTAGCCTACCTGCCTCTGATGTGCATGGTATGGCGTTTCATTTCAATTATCCTATCGGGCTGACCGTCCCACATTCTATTACGATCGATTACAATGACAATTCCTTCTTTGGGCAAATTCACGATGTGCTCACCGTTGGGCAGGACCTTGTGGACTACGAGATCGGCCGTTATGACCTGGCCTTTAGCCGAAAAAACGACAATGGCAGTAATGGTTTCGGTAAAGTAGCCACTATTCGTTTTATCGTCAATGGCGATATCATTGATGGGCGCTCAGAGCCGGAAACCCCCTTTATCATCTCACTCGGGGGTATTTTACTCGTAGATGAGAATGGCGCCCCCCTGGAATATGCCGTCCCAGGAGCGGATACCCTCCGGATCATCCAGCAGGTGGTGGCAGCAGAGAAGCCAGCTGAAAAAGCCGGCGCCTTCCTGGCATTCCCCAATCCGGCCAGCCAAACCCTGTTTCTCCAGTTCGGCAGAATGGAGGTAGAAAGACTGGTGTTAAATAATCTGTTCGGGCAAGAAGTGTTCCAGGCCCCGGCCAGTGGCCAAAACATGACGCTCGATGTGTCGCAGCTCGCCAATGGCATCTACTGGCTAACGGCCTATACGAAAGACGGCCAACGGCTGGTGAGCCGTATTGTCATTGAATAAGGGCTTGTACTATTTTAGATTTCGCTTTAGAAATTCAAAAGGGCTCACTTTTTACCGTCCACGACAATAACAATTTCACCCTTCACCCTGGCTGGAATGCTGTAGTATTCAATGAGCGCTTCCAGGGTGTCGGTGCGTAGCTCTTCATATATCTTGGAAAGCTCGCGGGCCACGCATGCCTTTCTGTCCGGGCCACAAGTTTCCGCCAGTTGCTGCAGGCATTTCAACAAGCGATAAGGAGATTCGTAGAGCACAAAGGTTACCGGAAGGGCCGCCAGGTATTCCAGCCGGCCATGGCGCCCTTTCTTATGCGGCAGAAAGCCCTCGAAGTGGAATTTGTCGCAAGGCAGTCCCGAAGCAACCAGAGCCGGTACAAAAGCCGTCGCTCCAGGCAGACACTCCACCCGTATGCCGCGCTGCACACACTCGCGCACCAGCAAAAAACCAGGGTCGGAAATACCAGGTGTGCCGGCGTCAGAGATCAGTGCTATCGTGGCTCCGCCCTCCATCTGCTCCGCCAGAGCAACCGTGACGGCATGTTCGTTGTGAGCATGATAGGACCGAAGTGGCGTATCGATCTGATAATGAGCCAGCAATTTCCTGGAAGTGCGGGTGTCTTCCGCCAGGATAAGCCCCACCTCCCGGAGTACGCGAAGCGCCCGCAGAGTGATATCTTCCAGATTGCCAATGGGAGTGGGTACGAGGTATAACATAGGCGATTGGAATTGGGGAGGGGTTGAGTAAATTGAGTAAGTTGAGAGGGTTGGGTAGGTTGAGAGGGTTGAGTTGCTCAGCCTTCATGCTCAACCCAATAAGCAATTACTCTGCCGGCGCCACCTGGAAGGCAAAGGTCTCCATGATGCCATTAGCGAGTATTTTTTTACAAGCCGTTTCCACCTTTTCATTGGCATCCGCTTCCGATTCTGCTTCCAGCACCAGAGAGATGTGTTTACCGATCCGGACATCCTCCACTCCGGTGATATCAATGTTTTTCATATTATTGGCAACGGTTTTACCTTGGGGGTCAAGCAATTCCTTGCGGGGCATGATGTCGATTTCGGCAATAAATTTCATACGGTTTTGCCTTTATGGGCCAGATACCTGAAGATAGAGAAAAGGATATATAGTACCACGACTATAGAGAAAGCGGCTTCCCGGGCCAGCAGGAGCGCCGCTACCGCCATTGCCGCAAAGATATATTTAATCTCATTGCCTGCCCACCGAAACGATTTGAATTTAAAATTGAACATGGGGATTTCGGACAATAACAGATACGAAAGCCCACCGATGCAGCAATAAAGGAAAAGAGGCGACACCACCCATGCCCCCAATCCAAAAGAATTGAAGTGGTAGATGAGCATAACCCCAACAGTAAACATCGTACTGGAAGGTGTAGGTAGCCCCAGAAATCCTTCAGCCTGCCGGGTATCCAGGTTGAATTTGGCCAGGCGTAAGCCCGAGAAGACGGACAACACAAAACCTGGCAAAGCAGCGATTTGCAAGCCTTCCGCTGCTTCATGGCCCAGCCCAATGGCCAAAAGCTTGTAGTAAATGACCCCAGGTACGACCCCAAAGGAAACCATATCCGCCAGTGAGTCCAGTTCCTTGCCCAATTCCGAATGCACGCCCAGCATCCGGGCAATCAGGCCATCCCCATAATCGGCAAGCACCGCCGCGAAAACGAACCAGAAAGCCTGTACAAACTGCCCGTAGAAAACACTGCCGGCAGCACAACACCCCAAAAAGAGGTTGAGTAAAGTAATGGCATTGGGAACGTGCCTTTTCATTCGATAATGAGATGTATTACTGCCTGCTCTCCGAGAAAAGGCCGCTGCCTTATTTTTAAAATTGTTAAAAGCAGTACATTGCCTCTAATATTCGGGAGAGTTAGCTAATTTTCTATCCTGAGCCCGGTAAGCAGTAGTCATTTGACCTGCCAACCCAGGCTCAAAGGTAGAAATTTTTTTGGCGGCGCTCCACTCTATCTGAGCAACAAGCAGTCAACCAATAGCCCGGCCAATGCCAGAGCGCACATAAGCCAATACTCCCGGGAGCAACTATTGAACTAGGGGATTTCCTGAATTGTCAAAAAGACAAACCAATATGTCATTGAAATTTACACTGCCTCTTTGGGTACTCCTGCTCGCCCTGAGCACGGGGTTGGCCCAACCCGGAAATAATAATTGTGCGGGCGCCATCAATTTACAGGACGCCAACGACTGGTGTTCTGCGGCCGGCGCCTTTTCCAATGTCGGCGCTACTCCTTCCACCAGTACACAGGCTGGCTGCCTCACGGGCGCCTTTGCAGATGTCTGGTTTTCTTTTACCCCACTGGCAACTGACGTTACTATTACGGTAATTGGAAACAGCAGCTCGGGCGGCTCGGGGCTGCTCCTACCGGAAATGGCGCTGTTCGAAGGAAACTGTGGAGCGCTTCAACTCGTAGCCTGTGAACCAGCGCCCATCTTTGGCAATGCCAACGAACTCACCTTCAGTGGCTTGTCTCTGGGGGTTCCGCACTATATCCTGATACAGGGAGGAAACGGCGCAACAGGGAGTTTTCAACTGTGTATCAACAACTATAACGCACCGGTTGAACCCTCCTCCGATTGCCCGCAAGCTTCTATCCTCTGCAATAAGGCCCCTTTTGTGGTGCAACAGATCCTCGGCCCCGGCAATGACCCGACAGAGGCCAATGACGCCGACTGCCTCACCGGCTTCGGGGTGAATGTAGAGTCAAATTCCACCTGGTTTGTCTGGACTGCCGGCAATGACGGGCCGCTGGCCTTTACGCTAACCCCACTCAACCCTCCGGACGACCTGGATTTTGTCGTTTACGAATTCCCCAATGGCCCTGGCAATTGCGCCGACAAAATACTCCTGCGCTGCATGGCTTCCTCCTGTCAGGGCCCTACCGGGCTAAACCTCAGCTCAACAGACATCTCGGAACCCCCTAACTGCCTCCTGCCCACCCAGGATAATTTCCTGGCCGCCCTCCAAATGGAAACAGGCAAAACCTATGGCCTGATGGTCAATAACTTTTCCACTACTCAAATCGGATTCGGGATAGAATTCAGCGGTAGTGGCGAATTCGCTGGCCCCCAGGCGATGATCAGCACTAACCTCACCGGCCCCGGATGCATCAATGACCCCATCCTCTTTTTAGACGCCACCAATTCCCCCACCGGCTCTATCATCGGCTGGGAGTGGGAATTTGGCCCCGGCGCAAGCCCAGCCAATGCTTTTACTGCCGGGCCACATCAGGTTTCCTACAGCACCCCCGGCCTGAAGCCCGTGCTGCTTCGGCTGACCACTTCAGAAGGCTGTGTGGTAACGGTAGTGGAGGAAATTGAGATCATCTGCTGCAACGCACAATTACAAGCCACCGCCGATATCAGTCCGGTTGATTGCCCGGGGGCCAACAACGGCTCCATCAGCCTGAATATCTCCAACCCCAACCCTCCCTATATTTTCAACTGGAGCAACGGTGAGTCCGGCTCTAGCATCAACAACCTCCCCCCGGGCGATTACACCGTTTCCATTAGTGACGCAGCCGGTTGTGATACCCTGCTCAGCATCAGCATCAGCAGCCCCCCGGCATTTACTTTTGACACCACCCTCCTGAGGCCGACCTGTAACGGCGGTATGGATGGTGGCATCAGCCTCGACGTCAGTGGCGGAACGCCGCCTTATGCCTTCAGTTGGCAGGGAGGGCCTTTTGTCCCCGACAATAACCAGTCCAACCTCGCGGCAGGAGATTACGATATTGTGCTTCGCGACGCCAATGGTTGCGAAACCACTTTTTTCATCCCACTTCAGGAACTGGAACTGGTGTTAGACCCCACTGTCCAGGCCGTACTACCTCCTGTTTGTAACGGCGATGCCAATGCATCCATTCTGGTGAGTATTGGCAACGGCCTACCACCCTATCAGTATGATTTCAATGACGGGAACGGATTCGTGGACGCCAACAGCTTACCTGGCCTTCCCGCCGGTATGTACATGGTGGACGTGATCGACGCCAACCTTTGCCGGGGCAACTTCAGCTTTGTGGTAGAGGATCCCCCGCTCTTAACCCTTAGCTTTCAGGAAACTCCGGTTTCGTGCTTTGGTGTAGCGGACGGCGCGCTTTCCGCCATTCCAGCCGGAGGTACAGGAGGGTATACATTTCGGTGGGATACCGGCAATACCGGAGCAAGCCTTTCAGCCTTAGGAGCGGGAGAGTATTCGCTCACCCTTACCGACGCCAGCGGTTGCAACCTGGAGCAATCCTATTCGCTTTCCCAGCCTGCTGAGATTGCCCTGAGCCTGGAAACCACCGTCAATGTCATCTGTTTTGGAGAAGCTACCGGGAGTATTACGGCCAGCGCGATGGGTGGTTCGCCTCCTTATTCATACAGCCTGGATGGGGCTAACTTCCAACAGGTTCCAACTTTTGATAATCTTCCGGCAGGCAATTATGCTTTTTTTGTTGAGGACAACAGCGGTTGTACCACTTCTCTAAATACCACCATCTCGGAACCGCCGCCACTATTGGTGGACGCTGGTGCGCGGCAGGTGGTTATCCTGGGTTATGAAGCACGCTTACAGGCCATCCCCAACAATCTGGCCGTCACCTACAACTGGGCGCCTGCAGAAAGCCTGGATTGTACAGACTGCCAGTCGCCCACCGCACTGCCTCTACGCAATACGGTGTATGTGGTAACAATAGAAGACGCCAGCGGCTGCACGGCAACAGATTCTGTAGAGGTGGCCATTAGCGCCGAACGGCCGGTCTTTATTCCCAATGCCTTTTCACCCAACAATGACGGCCGCAACGACCTCTTCACAGCATATGGAGGCCCAGGAATGCGGAGCATTGTATCGCTGCAGGTATTCAACCGATGGGGAGGACTGGTTTTTGAACAACAAAATTTGTCGGCTGGCAATCCCGTTGTAGCTTGGGATGGGCAGGCGGGAAACCAACCAGCGCCGGCGGGTGTCTATACTTATGTATTAGAAGTGGAATTCATAGACGGCCAACAACTCCGGTTCAGCGGGGATGTTAACATTATACGGTGATGTTGCTTCCCGATATCGGATGCGTCGGCAAAAAAATCTACAAATACATTTATAACCAGCATACAATCCAGACCGTGGGATCATTGCAGACCTCCCGGGCCTACGCCTGAATATTTAGCTATGAAAAAAGTGCATACTATGACCAAAAAATCACAACCGGAGCCTCTTATGACTCGCTTCGCTGCACTACTGTTGTTTGTTGCAATACCCCTGGCCAGTGTGCTGGCCCAACCACCAAATGATGACTGCGATAACGCCATCGAATTAAATGATGTTTCCAGTTGGTGTTCCTCCGTCGCTGCTTTCAGCAATATCAACGCTACTGATTCCGGCATTTCGCCCAGCTGCTTTCCTACCAATCAGGCCAACAACGATGTATGGTTTTCATTTGTCGCGCAAGCCACTGACGTCAACATCAGCGTAACGGGTGATATCGACTTCAACGCAGGAGGAACGCTTGCCGACCCGCAGTTTGCACTCTATCTGGGGGACTGTGGTAACCTCACCCAGATTGCCTGCGCTTCCGATGCTTTCAATGACAATGCTATTCAGCTACTGGAGAGTCAGTTGCAGATCGGCCAGGCCTATTACATTCAGGTGAGCGCCCGCAATGGGCAAACCGGCACCTTCCAATTGTGCGTCAACAATTTCAATGCCGTACCCGATCCTTCGAGCGATTGTTTTACTGGTGTGATCCTTTGTAACAAGGACCCCTTTACCGTACAATTCGTCAGTGGTGTTGGGAACAATCCCAATGAAATTGGAGATGTGAGCTGCGCCTCCCTGACCTGCCCGCTGACGGAGTCTTCTTCCACCTGGTATAAATGGACCTGTGACCAGCCGGGTACGCTTGCCTTTACCCTTACCCCGCTCAACCCTGCCGATGACCTCGATTTCGTACTATATGAATTACCCAACGGCATCGACAACTGTTCCGGAAAGATTGACCTGCGCTGTATGGCTTCGGGCGAAAACGTCGGCGCTCCATTTTCAGAATGGTTTCCCTGTACCGGCGCAACCGGCCTAAGCCTCAACGACAGCGACGTGGGCGAAACCTGCGGTTGTCAGACGGGGGATAACAACTTTGCTGCGGCCGTAGACATGGAGGTGGGCAAAAGTTACGCCCTGGTCATTAACAACTTCAGCCAGTCTGGCGCGGGCTTCTCTATCGAATTTGGCGGCACCGGCACCTTCCTGGGCCCCACAGCCGATTTCACGATCAGCGCGGATACAGTTTGCGTTGGTGAAACGGTGGCCTTCACGGACGCCAGCTCTTTCTCGGGCGGCATTGCCAGCTGGGAATGGACTTTTGGGCAGAACGCCAGCCCAACGGCATTGAACGGCGCCGGGCCACACAACGTCAGCTACAACCGCCCGGGCCTTAAGTCTATCGTTCTGAGGGTGGCTACTGAGGACGGCTGCATCGTTACTAAGGTCGGCACCGTATACGTTCAGTGTTGTGACGGCCACTTCGATGTCAGCGGAGCCGTCACCAACGTAGCTTGTCCTAACGCAACCAACGGCGCTATCGACTTAAGTGCATTAAGCGACTATGCCCCTTACACATTTAATTGGAGTACCGGCCAAACCGTCGAGGATCTCACTGGCCTGGGAACAGGAACCTTCCAGGTGACGATCACCGATGCGGCTACCTGTAGCACTACGGTTGAATTTACCGTGGGCGGCCCTCCCCCCTTCGAGGTCGACACTCTCATTGGCATGCCTACCTGCAATGGGGGCATGGATGGATCGATCACACTGAATGTGTCGGGCGCCACGCCACCTTTTCAGTTCAGCTGGCAAGGCGGGCCATTCAGCCCTGGCAATACGCTCCCGAACCTCCCCATAGGCGATTACCCGGTTACCATCCGGGACGCCAACAATTGCGAACTGGAACTTGTAATCCCGGTTCGGGAATTGGAACTCCTCCTCGACCCCGCGGTAATAGCGGCAGTTGACCCTTCCTGTACCGGTTTTTCGGACGGGTCCATCACCTTGGCCATATCTAACGGCCTGCCGCCTTATCTGTTTGATTTTAATGATGGCAATGGGTTTGTAAGCGCAAACAGCCTCAACAACTTACCGTCCGGCTCATATTCGGTGCAGGTACAGGACGCCAACCTGTGCGAAGGCAATTTCACTTTCAATCTGGAAGATCCACCTTTGCTGGAATTAAGTTTCGGCGCAGTTGGGATCAGTTGCTTTGGAGAAGCCGATGGGATGCTGACTGGCCTTGCTACCGGTGGGGTCGGGGGGTATAGCTATATCTGGGCTGGGGGGCAGCAAACTGCTGTCATTTCCGGCCTGGCGGAAGGTGGTTTCAGCCTTACGGTCACTGATGCTAATGGATGCGTGGTAGTGGGTGACACCAACCTCGTGCAGCCCGCCCCAATATTTATTGAGCTGGGGAACATCGTCGATGTGCTTTGTTTTGGCGAGCCGACCGGTTCGATCAGTGTTGTAGGCAGCGGGGGCGTTCCGCCTTATGAGTTCAGTGCCGGTGGGCAGGCCTTTCAGGTGGAACCGGATTTCGAAGGCCTGCCGGCAGGCGATTATTTACTTACTATCATGGATGCCAACGGATGCACTGCTACTGTAGAAGGGACGATCACCGAACCGGCTGAACTACTGGTTGATGCAGGCCCGGATGAACAGATCAAATTGGGCTACTCCACCAATCTGCGGGCATTGCCCAACAGTTCGCCGGTTGCATTTGCCTGGGAGCCCCCCGATTCCCTATCCTGTATCGATTGCCCCGATCCGATTGCCAATCCGGTACAAACCACTACTTATATAATCACTATTACGGATGAGAACGGCTGTACAGCATCGGATGAGGTCACCGTATATGTCATCAAAGCCCGGCAGGTATATATTCCCAATGCCTTTTCCCCAAATAGCGACGGCAGGAACGATAATTTCACCATCTACGCAGGCCCGGGGGTGCGGCTCGTACGCGAGCTTAAGGTTTTCAACCGCTGGGGCGGGCTTGTTTTTGAAAACGATCATTTTTCGCCTAATGACCCGGCACTGGGATGGGATGGCATGATAAAAGGTGAACCGGCACAGGTCGGCGTCTATGCCTACTATGCAGAAGTAGAATACCTGGATGGAGAAACCCTGCTGTTCGAGGGAGATGTAACGGTAGTGCGGTAGGATTTGGAGAAAACAAACATGAGTCATTCCAAGTGTTAGGAATGACTCATGTGGAACAGGAAAGAAACTTTCCCTATTCACTTTCTGAGCGTTTCAAAAAAAGCCTAGAACGCCTCGCTTTCTTTTTCCAGCAATTCCTGCTTGTATTTGGCTTTCAGCAGTTCGTTACGGCGGAGAATAGACGGTTTGGTAAATTGTTTGCGACGACGCAGCTCTCTGACCAGGCCTATGTTTCTGTGTTTGCGCTTATAGCGCTTCAATGCGCGGTCGATTGTCTCGCCATCTTTAACATCAATAATAATCATACAGTCATTTTTTACTAGTGGACTACTGGAAGGGGCCCTTACAGAAATTCACACATTCTTAAAAATAGATATCCATCTTTATTCCAATAGGTGGGAAATACAGAATGGAGGCTTGTTGAAGCGTGTATTATAGCCGGAGGAAAGGGCGACAACCCATTCCCTCCGGCTACCTCATTTACCAGCGGTTGAAGTCCCGGTTAGGCCGGCGGCCGCCACCACCACTCGGGCGGTCTTCACGGGGACGGGCTTCCTTAACGATAATCGTTCTGCCGTCGAGTTCCGTCTCATTGAGGGAGTTAATAGCTTCCCTTGCCTCATCGTCATTGTCCATCTCCACAAATCCGTACCCTTTGGAACGACCGGTGTCGCGATCGGTGACCACTTTGGCTGAAGAAACTTCGCCGAAGGCTTCAAACGCCTCCTGCAAGGCTTCGCTACTGGTGTCGTAGCTGAGTTTTGTTACAAAAATGTTCATAACTAAAATTTGATAAAGAATTAAATAGCTTACCCCGGCATCAGATGGCGCCTCCCCCCAAAACGAAAGGGAAGCAACCCGCTGCCGAGGACCTGATCAGACAATTATTGCTTTCGGGAAACTTTAAATCTTACTTGGAAGGAAGAATTTAAACGTAATAGCCGGTAGAGTAATTGAATGACCCTACAAAGATAGGCAATAAATTGCTGAGAACCAATTCTTTTGTAGCTGTCAAAAATACGCCTGGGGGCCCAATTATTAAACAAATACATAAAATATTGAAAATCAATCATTTTAACACCCCTGCTGTGAAACGGCAACAAGTCAATAAGCTGGTTGAAGGAACAAAATGCAGGAGATTGCCCCAAGCAAAAAAAAGAGTACCTTTAATGCATCAACATCTCTTAGAGCTTGTTCAAATTTCATCCTTCGGGCTGAAAATGTCCCTTTTTCGCTTATGCTACGTTGTCGAAATGGTCACGTACCTAAGGGTATGCTCCCATTTCGACGCCTTGCCTAAGCAAAAAATGAATAATTTTCATCTCCAAAAACGAAATTTGAACAAGCTCTTAAGAAAGTGCAAGCAGGCGATGAATAATCCCATTATTTAGCCCTGTGACGGTCTTATTTACACTATTATGAAGATTTTGATAACCGGGCCCGACGGTCTTTTAGGCAGTAATCTAACCCGCGAATTGCTTGCCCAAAACTTTGCTGTCAAAGCTTTTATCCTACCGGGTAGCTCTTCCCAAACCCTGGCAGGCTTACCAATCGAACGATTTCACGGAAACATTCTGAATCCTGACGACGTAATGGCTGCAATGCAAGGCTGCGATGTGGTGATACATGCCGCAGCCAATACTTCGGTCTGGCCGGCCCGTTCCCAAAAAACCTGGCAAGTAAACTACGACGGCACCCATAACATCCTGAAAGCCGCCCTGCACCATAATATCAGCCGTTTGGTTTATGTCAGTTCTGCAAGCGCCTACCAACCGGGCCCGAAAGAAGCACCGGGAGATGAGGCACAGCCCTATACCGGATATAAATATGGCCTCGACTACGTAGATTCAAAGTACAAAGCTCAGGAATTGGCCCTGCAATATGTTCGCGAAAAAGGGCTCCCTGTGGTCATCATCAATCCAACCTTTATGTTTGGGGAATATGATTCACAACCAAGTTCAGGGCGAATGATCATTGCCCTTTACGAGGGAAAAGTACCGGGGTACACCGGCGGCGGAAAAAATTTTGTATATGTAAGGGACGTAGCCCATGCGATTATCAATGCGATCACTATGGGGCGGACCGGGGAATGCTACATCGCGGGCCATACCAATTTATACTATCGGGAACTGTTTGAAATAATTGGCAGAGTAGTCGGCCGAAAGCCGCCTGGCTTGAAAATACCCGGCCTGGCCATGAAAGCCTATGGTTACATCGGCACAACGGCCGGCCTTCTTTTCGGGCGGCCACCGGCACTAAGCCATGCTACCGTCAGAGTCTCTTGTGAAAAGCAGTTCTATTCCCAGGAAAAAGCCATACGGGAATTGAACATGCCTCAAACGAATATTGAAACGGCCATCCAATCCGCTTTTGACTGGTTTAAAGAGAACGGTTACTTATGAGTTATTTACGCTAGGAGGGGCTATATCTCGTAGATCTTGAATCTTTCACCTTATGAAGTTGATCAAATCAGAATGGATGCTTCTGATCGAACCTCCCCCCCCAAGATTATCTACCCCTTCCCGTCTTTTTTCTTTTTATATGAATAATAAAAAAACTGTTCAAGTAACATTGGGGTAAATCGATTCAGGAATAGCAGTAATTTCCCTATTGTTGAAAAAGTCAATTTATAGGTGCGATTTTCGATCATTTTAATCAATCGATGAGCGGTATTTTTTACAGGCTGGACTTTAACCCCCTCTCTTATGGGGATTACCTCCAGTTCGCCATTCGCCTTATAAACTTTTTTGTTTGGATCATTCTGAATAAATCCTAGATAGGCTATTCCAACATGCACTCCTGTCCCACTGAGTTCTGTTTTCAACGATTCCGCTACCGCAGTCAAAGCCATTTTTGAAGAGCAGTATGCACTATATTCGGGCAAGCCATGGATGGCGGCAAGGCTTGAGATAAAAAGTATACTTCCTTTACTTGCTTTAATATATGGGAGGGCCACTTTGGTAGGAAATATACTCCCTAAATAATTTACATCTATAATCTTTTTAAAAAGATCGGGCTGCATTTTTTCTATTTCTCCCTCAGCTGATAACCCTGCGTTATTGATTAGATAGTCAATCTTCCCGTAGGATTTTAGGGTGTGCTCAATTAATTTCTCGCAATCATTAAAATTGGATACATCCCCTGAAATTGCTGTAACATCGTAGCCATTATCCAATAACATTTGATGGGTTTCATCTAAACGGGTTTTATCCCTCCCATTGAGTACCACTCTTGCTCCTCTTTGGGCCATTTCAATGGCGAGGGCTTTACCAATTCCCATACTGGAACCAGTAATTACAGCTACTTTCCCATCAATGCTATTCATATAGTAAAGATTATAGCGCTAACCCTGTTTCTTAAATCAATTAAAGCTTCTCCTATCGCAATAATAATAAATGCGGAAAGAGAGGCAGCCATAAAAATGGTAAAAAGCCCCCGGTAATTGACAATAATCCAACCAAGGCTCGTATATTATGTCCTTACCATGCCCTACAAAAAGCAAAAACGGGTAAACAGCCTCCATTGCCTATGCCACCTACTACGGTCCAACCCGATATTTATTTAGGCAGCCTCCGCATCGCCGAACCTGTCATTGCCCTGACCGGCTTGTTAATCAGCTTTTTGTGTTTTTATGCCTGGATGCGGTTGCGGCGGAAAACGCCGATGGCGCCTCCCGAACGGTTCTTTTCCTTGTTCTTTTTATTATTGGCCATCTCCTCACTGATAGGCCCGTTTTTCGGCCATGCCTTCAACTACTGGGCTGGGTTCCCTGGCAAAGCAGCCTGCTGGACGTTCATTCTACTCAGCCAGGCCGCATTGGCTCAAGGAGCCATTGAACATACCCGGCCGCTCTTCCCGTCCAATGTCTACCCGATGCTGTCCGCAATCAATTTGCTGGCGCTGCTGACAGCATTCGTTTTCTCCCTTTTCTATCAATCCTTTTACTGGGTTGAGGCTCATATTGCCTTTACAATGATAGGGCTGGTGACGACTTTAGAGGCTTATCAGTTTCTCTATAAGCATGACCCGGGCAGTCGGTTGATATTGCTGTCCATTCCCTTGTCGGCTCTTGCTGTATTGCCTCACCTGGCAAAATGGTCGCCCAGTGTATGGTTCACTTATTGGGACGTAGGCCATCTGCTTGCCTGCGCCAGTTTGTGGGCGATCCTGCTGGGCGCCGAACGCATCATCGTGTTGGAAAAATCAAAAATCAAATAAACCCATGCGAATCCAGATATCCTTTTCCCTATTTTATTTTCTTTTCAGCTTCTGGCCAACCCTCAACGCTCAACGTCAAACTATGCAACTGGAGCAGGCCCTGACGTTGCCTACCCTCAACTCTTATGTACAGTCACACCTTTACATCGATCCAGTGGAAGGCAGCCTGATCAGCGGCCAGTGGGAAAGCCCCAGGGCGCGGCAAAATGTGACAGTTTTAGGAAAAACCGTCAGTTGGGAAAGCATAGAGGCCGGCCCCTCAGGTTGGTTTCAGCACCCCAACCTGAGTGGAGGGTATGTGTATGCAAATATCCCCTCGGATAAGGAACAGATCGTACTCATGGAAAGCCTGGGCAACAAGTGGGCCTACGTGAATGGCGAGCCTCATGTGGGCAATCGATACCAGGGCAAAGATACCTTCGAAGACTGGGAACCGAAGTTCGACTTTCTCCTCCTGCCCATAAAACTAAAAAAGGGCAATAACGACTTCCTCTTTAAATGCAACCGAGGCCGGCTGAAGGTGCTCCTGCACCCTCTTGAAAAAACGGTATCTTTCAACACTAAAGACCTCAGCCTCCCGGATATCCGAATCGGGGAGAACCAAGAAATGTGGGGCGCGCTGGTCGTCGTCAATGCCCGGGAGAAAACCCTGGAACACCTCACTATCGAAAGTGTACTGGAAGGGGAAGCCGCCCTCCAAACTGCTTCCGGCGCCATACCACCTTTGTCCGTCCGAAAGATCCCCTTCCGCATCCGCGCCAATGGATGGGGTAAAGGTGCGGGTACCGCTACCCTTCACCTCCGCCTGCTGGACGCCGGGGGGCAAGTCCTCGACACAGCTGATCTGACACTCGACATCCGGGACGGGGGCGGGCAACACCGGCGTACCTACCGAAGTTCCGTAGATGGGAGTGTACAATACTATGCCGTCACCCCTGCTTCCAATCCCGGCCCGCAGGCGCTGGTGCTCTCCGTTCATGGCGCCAATGTGGAAGCATGGAACCAGGCAGACTCCTATGCCCAGAAAAGCTGGGCTCACCTCGTTGCGCCCACCAACCGTCGCCCCTATGGCTACAATTGGGAAGACTGGGGCCGCATCGACGCCATGGAAGTGCTGGAACTAGCGCAACAAGAACTCCCGGTGGACCCCAACCGCGTATACCTTACCGGCCACTCTATGGGGGGCCATGGCGCCTGGATACTGGGCTCAACTTACCCCGGCCGCTTCGCCGCAATCGCTCCCAGTGCGGGCTATTTGCGGGTAGGCGCTTACTACGACAGCTTCTACCCCGACAAATCACTGACCCCTCTGCCTATGCTGGATCGGGCTAAGAATGCTTCTTTTACCGACTCCTTGCTCACCAACCTGCAGAACCTCGGTGTATACGTTTTGCACGGCGGCGCCGATGATGTGGTGCGGCCCGAACAGGCCTATAAGGCGCTGGAGATCCTTTCCAAATTCCATAAAGACTACCAGTACTACGAAGAACCCGGCGTGGGCCACTGGTGGGATCATTCCGAGGATCCCGGCGCCGATTGTGTAGACTGGCCACCGATCTTCGATTTTTTCGCCCGCAAGGCCCGTCCTGGTGAGGAGCGCATCCGGATCATTGATTTCAAAACCGCCAATCCAGCTGTATCCAGTTCCTACTATTGGGCCAGCATTTATGAGCAGGAGCGCTACCTTGATTTCAGCCGAATCCAACTACAATGGGATCCCTCGGCAAACCGCATTTCCGGCGCCACTGATAATGTAAAAATACTGGCCCTCGACGCGGCCATCCTCAATAAAACCCAACCCGCCATCCTACGTTTCGATGGTGATTCCCTCCAATTGGATTGGGGAAAATACCTGCTCGAGGATCAGATCTACCTGTCTAAACAAAATGGAGTGTGGGCGTTGGCCGACAAGCCATCTCCCGCTCATAAGGGGCCACTGCGCTACGGCGGGTTCAAGTCTGCATTTGAAAATAATGTCGTTTTCGTATACGGCACCGCCGGCACACCGGAGGAAAACGCCTGGGCCCTGCAAAAGGCCCGCTTCGACGCCGAGAGTTTCTGGTACCAGGGTAACGGCAGCATCGAAGTTATCCCGGACGAAGCTTTTGAGGCCGCCAGCTACCCAGGCCGCAACGTCGTCCTCTATGGTAACGCCAGCACCAACCGAGCCTGGGATCAATTGCTGAAAGCCAGTCCGCTTCAGGTGAGCCGGGATGAAATCGTTTTCGGCAAAGAAAACCTGCCGGGGAAAAGCCAGGCCGTGCTCTTTATTCGCCCCCGAATGGATAGTGATAATGCCTCGGTGGCGGTAGTAGGCGGCGCCAACCTTTCCGGTATGCGACTCACTAACACCTTGCCCTATCTGTACCAAAACTTCGCACTGCCGGACGTGCTGATCTACGACAATAATGTGATCGACAACCCAGAACCCAAAGTGATAAAAATGGGATATTTTGGATCAGATTGGTCCATAGGAAAGGGCGAATGGCAACCGTAGAGGTTGTATCACCGTCCATTACTCCCCTAGCTGAACAAATTTGCCTTTATTCACCAAATACCGGTACCCTCCGATCGTGACCGTTTCCCCATCAGCCAGTTGGGAGAGCTCAAAAAGGTCTTCGCTCAGGGTGTGGATAGAGCCGCCGGTGCGGTAGGCTATTTCCAGATAGTCTTCGTTAACCCCATAATCGGCGCCAGCCAATACAATGCGCACCGGAGCTTTGAGTTGAACCAAAAGCTCGATATCGCGGACATCGCTATAGTTGTCGGCAATAAGAATGAGCTCATCCATTTCGCCCATCATCCGGACACCTTCCAGCAAGGCCTCCAGGTCATTTTCGGGCGCATCGCCGCCTCCGCCGGCATCCGTAGTTTTTTTCATGGTAGCCAGAAGCTGGTCCATCTCCATATTTTCCGTCAAATAAATGCCTCCGGTAGCGCCAATCTTTTTTTCCGATTCCACTTGCCCATCGCCATCGTTGAAAAAGATATAGCGGTTCTGTTCGCCGGGTATGAGGGCCAAGGCATGCCACAACAGGATCTGGTCCATATAGGGATACATGCTGCCGGTCAGGTCGGTAACAATAACTTTATTAGACCACTCATCGCGTTTGCGATAGAGTGCGGCTTTGACCTCCTCACCGGTTTTTTCGAAGTATCGTTCATCTTTAGAGAGCATCTCTTTTTCGTACGTCGCGCGTTCCCCGATCTGTTGTTTCACGGTTTCCGGCGACAGGCCATAGTCCAGCATGTTCAGAAAATCTTTCTTTCCGGCCAGCAGGCGCAGAGAATCGCGCAGAAATTCCAGGGAGTCGCGTATTCTTGCCAGGCGGTATAGCGAATCGCGAACAGCCAGCCGCCGCGCCCGCTCTGCCTGCCGCGCCAGGATGGCTTTCGTGCCGATGGTATGGTAAGTCAGAGTAAGTTTTTCACTGTAATCGCTTTTTCGAAGGAAGAACACAGACAGGCCGGGTTCAAAGCGGGTGCAGAGGGAAACACTGTCCCCTTTGGGCAGCATCAGTACGGCCTTACCTTGTTCATCCGTTTGGGCAACGTATACTTTGCCATTATGCTTCATGCGGAAGTACAGCATTTCGTCGGCCAGGGGCTGCTCATCGAAATCCAGGACAGTCAACAAGGTGAGTACCCGCTCGCGGGTTGGCGCCTGAGCAGGGGATACTTTCTGAAAGACCGTATCGTTATGCACTTCTTCGGTAAAATCCTTAGGGATATATCGCACAGAAATGGTGCTCTTGACAAATTTGTCATCAATGGTTCGAAAGCTCCTCAAATCCTGTTCGTCAGCGGCATCGATGCGAAAGGACTCCCCTCGCGGCAGCAGAAAGTACACCTCCCCATTCTCATCGGTACGGCCGTACCAGGCCTGGCTGCTTTTGGTGTGCACTGCCCAAAGGTCCAGATTGGGCACCAGGCGGTCATGGGCGTTCAACACTTTGACCTTTAGTAAGACTTCGTCTTTGGTGGGTTCCTTCCGGTCTCCACGGTGCCAGTTCTGAATGATGGTATCGACGGGTTGCGCCTTAACTGCCCGAGGTGCGAGTAGGGAAAAGAGAACAAGGGCAAGCAGGGTAAAATGTTTGGTAGTCATAGGATTATAGTTGAGGTGTTTATTTCTGCTACCTAAACGTCATTACCGGAAGGTGTGGTATGCAGATAAAACACCATGTAGCCCCAACTGAATAAAAGCCCTTCCCGCAATTGCAATGGTTCGGATAGCAACTTCAGGGCACATGGCCGATGTGCAGAATGCAGTCAGCGAATCGATCAAAGCCAACAATGTTGTGGATGGTATCTGCGTAGGTTAGCGCAGGCGGACCTTTGCGCCGAAGAATACGGATAAGGAATTGATCTTATCGTTGTTAGGCCCCAACCCATCCTGGAAATAGTGCAGGGAATACTGGTAAGTAGGTTGGGCGAAAAGGCTCCAGCGGGCGCCGATGTAGCGTTCCAGGCCTAAGCCGAGGTTGCCGGTGATATAGGCATTTTCGCGAAAGGTCCCGTCTTCAAACCAACCACGGCCTTCTTTATGGATCTGGGCGATGATACTCTCATCACCAGGAGCCGGGTCGATAGGGCCGGCGTCGGGGCGGTAGGAATATTCCGGTGCGTCAGCCGTGAAATAGTTAGCCTGGAAGACCACCTGCACAGAACCTCCGGTTAGGGCGTAGACACGCCAGCTACCACGGTGCAGGATATTGTACCGCAGGTTTAGCGGGACGTTCAGAATGTTGAGTTCAGTGGTACGCAGTTCATTGCCGTCCAGCCCTTCGGCAAGACTACCGTTGACGTACACCAGCCCGACGGGGTACTTCCGGGCGGCGTAGACAGCGCCGGTTTCCAATTCCCAACGGCCCATTTCAAGGCCCAGCGATAAGCCGCCGCCATACCCCATAGCATAGCGGTCAAAACCTTCACTGAGTTTTTTCTCGGCACTGGGAGGAACCATGATATGATTATATTCGGCGCTACCGAACATGCCGACCCGCAATGTGGGCAAGGGCCGGCGCCGGCTGATGAGCACCTCTTCCAAAGGAAAGCTGGATTCGTAAGCTAAGAGCGCGGGAGCGGTGGCTTCCAGCGCATCAAAGGCCATAAAAGAAGAGAGGGAAGGCATCACCGGAAGGGTATATGCAAGGGGCTTCAGATATAACTTCCGATAAGGCAATTGGCTCAAAATGGCCTGTTGTCCGGCTGGTATGCCCACCGCAGCGGGAGCATTGGAATGTGTTAAACCATTGGAAGGGGGGCCGGCAATTGTTCCACCTGCCGGCTTTATTGGCAGAAGGCCCGCCGGTTGAGTAGTTGAAATTTCGTCGGATGCTACACTGGCAGGCCCTTCGGTTGTAGCAGCTGTTGCAGCTTCCGACTGGATCACCGATGTGTAGAGATCTTCACCCTTCGCCGAAGACAGGGGCATGGACTGTTCCGCTTCCGTGCCGGGGCGCCGGGCCTGTGGCATTTTATTTACCGGAATGCCAGTGGGTATAGATTGCCAAAGCACAAGGAACAAAAGGAACATTAAAGCGAGTTCGATCAATTTGTAACGCAACACGTTCTGGGGCCAGGCAAAGGCCTCTTCGAGAAGGGACTCCATTTGATTCCAATGGCCGGGTTGATAAGGCGCTTCATATCGGTGAAGTTTTTCAAACAAAGCCTCATCCAGCCCAGGTTTGTCGGCAAGCGGTGCACCAGCTTCCGGAATGCCCATACTATCGTCTGCCAGCCGCTGTTCAAACAACTGCCAGCTATCGGGATCAAAAGGGGCCTGTATGCTGCCCAACTTTTCCCGCATCACCTTATCGAACTGTTCATTCTTTTTCTCCATGACCGTACCTTCTCGAACTCAGTTGTTCCTGTAATTTAATGCGCGCTTTCACCAGATTGGACCGGGAAGTGCTTTCGGTAATCTCCAGCATCTCGGCAATCTCCTTATGGGAAAAACCTTCGATAACATAGAGGTTAAATACAGCCCGATAGGCTGGCGACAATCGCTGCACGGCTTCTAATATCTCTTTTTCCGAACATTGACTCACTGCATCGGCATCGCCGGTACTCAGGTCAAAAGCCTGTTCTAGGTCTTCGGTCCGCCGACGGATAGCCTTGCGGTAAAAATCAATGGCCGTATTAACCATTATACGGCGTATCCAGGCCGAAAGTGACGTCCCAGGCTGATATTTTCCAACATTTTTGAAAACTTTGATGAAACCTTCGTGCAAAATGTCGAGGGCATCCTCTTCATCGGTAGCATAGCGCAAACATATACCCATCATCTTGCTGTAGAACTCTTCATACAGCAATTTCTGGGCCCAGCGCTCCTGGCGTGCGCAGGCCTGAATTAAGCCTCTCTCATCATAGTCTAAGGGCAAAGCGATACTCATGTACGTTACAGTTGGCACAAGTTACCCCAATTGCTAAAGATTTACAACCAGGTTTTTCGCTTTTGGCAACAATCAGACAACGAATAAGTTTGGCGGGGCGCTGCCTTGGGAGGGAAATATCAGTGCGTGAGTGGGAAGCCCCTTAGAAGGGTTCAGGGTTTTTACCCGGCTGAGCCCGACAGGCGGCGAGGGAGGACAGCCAGGGCATTCGCCGCGAAGGAGCTGGGGCAAGCAGTTGAAACAAAAAATTTTACGCAGAAAACAAAGAAAATAATTTGTTTACAAAATAGAAGCTATTTTTGTAGCTTTGCCAACAAGCATAAAACTACCTACAGGAAATCAAAATGAGTGAAGTGGCAATCGGTGAAAGCAATGGCCGGGAAAAGGTCATCAACCTCAGGGGCATGTATCAGGATTACTTCCTGGACTATGCATCTTACGTCATTCTGGAACGGGCGGTGCCGGCTATTGGAGATGGGCTAAAGCCTGTTCAACGAAGGATATTGCACGCCATGCGCGAGATGCATGACGGGCGATACCACAAAGTGGCCAACATCATAGGCCAAACGATGCAATACCACCCTCATGGCGATGCCGCCATCGGCGACGCCCTGGTCGGCCTGGGCCAAAAAGGATTGCTCATCGATACCCAGGGTAACTGGGGGGATGTACGGACCGGCGATAGCGCCGCCGCTTCCCGGTATATCGAGGCGCGGCTTACCAAATTCGCCCTCGATGTAGCATTCAACCCTCAAACAACAAGCTGGCAGCTCAGCTACGACGGGCGCAAGCGGGAGCCCATCTCCTTGCCCATGAAGTTCCCCTTACTGCTGGCCCAGGGAGCAGACGGCATCGCGGTAGGCCTTTCGACAAAAATACTCCCCCATAATTTTATTGAGCTGATCAAGGCTTCCATCAAATTGCTGCAGGGCAAGAAAGTCAAAATATACCCCGACTTTGAGACCGGAGGCATGATCGATGTGGCCGATTATAATGGGGGCAAACGCGGCGGCCGGGTAAAAATACGCGCCCGCATCGAAAAAGTGGACAAGAGCCTGCTGGCTATTCGGGAATTGCCCTACGGCGTCACCACCGTCAGCCTGATCGATAGTATCCTCAAGGCTAACGAGAAGGGTAAGATCAAAATCAAAAAGGTTACTGATAATACAGCCCAGGAAGTGGAAATACTGGTGGAACTGGCGCCAGGCGTCTCTCCTGACCTCACTATTGACGCGCTCTACGCTTTCACGCAATGTGAGACTCCTGTATCCCCCAACGCCTGCATTATTATCGAGGACAAACCACACTTCCTTACCGTCGAGGAAATCCTGGAAATATGCACTGAAAACACCAAGGAACTGCTGAGGCTGGAACTGGAGATCAAGAAACACGAAATCCAGGAAAAACTGCACTTCGCCAGCCTCGAAAAGATCTTCATCGAAAAACGCATCTACCGAGATATTGAAGAGTGCGAAACCTGGGAAGCGGTGCTGGCAGCCGTCGACACCGGCCTGCGCAAATATGTCCGCGTACCGGGTGAAAAAGTAGAAAAAGGCGATAAGCGCCTATTGTTGTTGCGTGACATCACGGAGGAGGACCTGCTGCGCCTCACCGAGATCAAGATCAAGCGCATCTCCAAATTCAATTCTTTCAAAGCCGATGAGCTGATCGCCAAACTGGAAGAAGAGCTCAAAGAAGTCCAGCACCACCTCGACAATCTGGTAGATTATGCTATCGCATACTACGATGAACTGCTCGCAAAATACGGAAAAGGACGGGAACGCCGGACGAAGATCATGACCTTTGATTCCATCGAAGCGACCGAGGTAGTAGCCAATAACGCCAAACTTTACGTCAACCGCGTTGAAGGTTTTATCGGAACCGGCCTCAAAAAGGACGAGTTCGTCTGTGATTGTTCGGATATAGATGACATTATCGTTTTCCGGCGCGACGGAAAGTTCCAGGTCTCGCGCATTTCCGACAAGGTCTTTGTGGGCAAGGACATCATCCATGTCGATGTCTGGAAAAAAGGGGACGACCGCACGACTTACAATCTGGCCTACGCCGATCTGAAAGCAGGCCGCAGCTTTGTCAAGCGCTTTCATGTGCAGGCCATCACGCGCGACCGCGAGTACAGCCTGGGGGCCGGCGAAGGGGAAGCGAAAGTGCTTTACTTCAGTGCGAACCCCAATGGCGAAGCCGAAGTGGTTACCGTCCAACTGTCACAGGGCAGCCGCGCCCGCAACAAAGTCTTTGATTTCGACTTTGGCGAACTGGAAATCAAGGGCCGGAGCGCCAAAGGCAATATGCTCACCAAATACCCGGTGCGCAAGGTGACCCTCAAAGAAGTTGGAAAATCCACTTTGGGCGCTATGAAAATTTGGATGGACGAGGTCAGCGGACGGATCAATATGGATGCACGGGGCAAACTGCTCGGTGAATTCGATACCGGAGATTCCTTGCTCATCATTCACAAGGATGGATCCTATGAAGTGGCGGATATGGATCTCAACAAACGTTTCGAACCGCAGGACCTGGCATATATCGGCAAGTTCGACCCCAATGCTGTCCTCAATGTAATTTACTTCGAAGGGGAACGGGGCTGGACCATGGTCAAACGCTTCCAGATTGAAACCAGCAGCCTGAACCAGCGTTTTCCTTTCCTGACTGAAAATAAAAAGAGCAAACTGCTCTTCGCTTCGCTCGACCCGGAGCCTGTCGTTCAATACAGCATGAAAGTGAATTCCAATAAAGTCGAAGGCACGCTCAATGTTGCGGAATTCGTAGACGTCAAAGGCTGGAAAGCTATTGGCAATAAACTCACCGACATGAAGCTGTTAAGTGTTAAGCAGTTGGCCGGTGCACAAAAAACGCAGCAACCGGAATCAGCACAGGAAGTTGAAGCAAAGACAGACGAAGACACCAAAGCTTTTCATGCAGGAGATACCATCGAATTTGATGTGGAGGATAACGGGCAAACGAAAATGTTCTGAATCGCTTGGTTTCAGTCCTCCTTTTCAGCCGTTTCAGAACGCCGTTCCAGCAATCCGAAGGCAAAATCCTCCAATAATTTTTCTATCTGGCTCAGATTTCCCTCTTCTACTGTGATGTCTGTCAAAGACGGAAGGTGAAGCGCATAATAAATGTGGTTGTTGGCCATTTCCAACAGCGTACTTGCCAGCGCCCGCGGATAAGGAAAATCCGGATTGATCTCTTTAATAATTCTGGCAATTCGCCGGGCGAGGTCCTTGAAAGTCAGAAAAAAACCATGCTTATTTTCTTTATCCACTTCCTTGGTGTGGTAGGCTTTAGCGGACTCCGCAACCACAATACGGTGTAGTACGTCTTCATCGACAAAGTCGATGGAGGTATTGCGGCGCGAGGTATCGGCCATTGCGGAAATTGCGATGCGAAGCTTGCGTTTGGGGTCCTGGATATTCATCGTATTGTAGTCGATGCGAAACTTCATCCACTCCCAGTACCAGCTCAGCAGATAGATGAGCAACACGTGTTTGTTTTCGAAATATCGGTAGATGGAAGCCTCTGTGGAACCTGTCTGTTCAGCCAGTTTTTTGAAGGTAAAAGACTCGAACCCGATCTCATCGATCAGTAAAATGCTATGCTGAATAATTTTACGGCCGAGTTTCGTATCCTGAGGGTCTCTCAGGTACAATTTCTCGTTTAGCTTCATCTGAATAGTGATCGCCATATCAAGTATTATTTTCCAGCTAAATAGTTTTTATTTCTCTCCCTTTTGCTTCCTATCGGCCGTGTTATTGGCCTGTTCATCAGCCAATTGCTGCCGTTTGCCTTCCTGCAGGTAAGGGTACAGCCAATTGGCGCATCCCCCGAAGGTTGTAAAATAAAATGCTTTGAATCAAGGCCAGGCACGAGCTTGTTGAGCCTGGGGACGACAATGGTGCTCAACGCCGCCCCAGGTAAAGGTTGGCAATCTCCGGGGATCTTGCGGATCTCACGCATATGGCGACCGGCCGAGCCGTTTAGATATCGTCTCCTAAATTGTCGTACTCATAGATCGGGTGGTCCAGCGGCGAATTGGGTGTAATATCCAATAGGGGCTGAATGACACCATCGGACAGGTCGTACACCCAGCCGTGCAGATGGGGTGCATTGGATTTCTTCCAGGACCGTTGGATGATAGAGGTTTTGGCCAGATTGTACACCTGTTCCTGTACGTTGAACTCGATGAGCTTATTCAGGCGGTCATTTTCCGAATCCAGGCTATCGATTTCAACCTGGTGATAGCGATAAACATCCTTGATGTTTCGGATCCACTTGTTGATCAACCCGTATGACTTCTGAGTCATAGCGGCCTTGACACCACCACAGCCGTAATGGCCACAGACAATGATGTGTTCGATCTTGAGCACCTCTACTGCATACTGCAGGACGCTGAGGAGGTTCAGGTCGGTATGGAGCACCAGGTTGGCCACATTTCGATGGATAAATATCTCGCCGGGCTGAGTTTGAGTAATTTCATTGGGCGGCACCCGGCTGTCGGAACAGCCGATCCATAGGAATTTTGGGGTTTGAATGTCGACCAGGCGTTTAAAAAAGCCGGGATCTTCACCAATTTTTTCTTTGGCCCAGGCCTTATTTTCCAGCAGCAGTTGTTCGTACGGTTTCATGATTCTGTAGGTTCTTCAATGAGAAAATTGGGCGCATACGCCAGGCGTTTGATACTTATCTGTATGCCTTTATCTTTTGCAGTAGCAATAAAGTCATTGATTATCTCAGCATTATCGAGGTCGACAAAACTGACCCGAGAGAGGTCGATCAGCACACTGCTCTGTTCCGGTATTTGACTTAAATAACGTTTGAGTTCAAGTTTATGGATGAAAGAAAGGTCTTTTTTAAAGCGTAGCAGGTAATTATTGCCGTCCTGGAACAAACTAATAGCAGAATGGTAATTCTGCCGGATTACGAAGAATGCCCCAACCACCAGGCCGATACACACGCCAATAAGCAGGTCCGTAAACAAAATGGCCAGAATGGTGACGACAAAGGGGATAAAGTGCGCCAGGCCTTTTTGGTATTTGCGCAGGAATATCTGCGGTTTGGCCAGTTTGTATCCAATTGCAATAAGGATTGCGGCGAGTGCCGAGAGGGGAATCTGATTCAGCACGAAGGGTATGGCTGCTACGCTCACCAACAGCAATAGCCCATGTGCGATGGCTGAAAGCCGGGATACTGCGCCCGAGTTTACGTTGGCCGAGCTGCGCACAATCACGGAGGTGATTGGCAGCCCCCCCAACAAACCGGACACCATATTGCCGGCGCCCTGTGCCAGCAGTTCCCGGTTGGGAGGAGTGATGCGCCGCAGGGGGTCCAGTTTATCAACCGCTTCTACATTCAGCAAAGTCTCAACGCTGGCCACCAAGCTCAGTGTGAGCCCTGCCAACCAAACATCCTGATTGCCGATCTGACTGAAATCCGGCAGGGTAAACTGGCTAAAGAATTTTGCCGCCGAACCGGCAACAGGCACATTGACCATATGTTCGGAACTAATGGCCAGGCCCGGAATAAACTGTTTGAACAAAAAACTGGCCAGCACCCCGAAAACGACCACAATGAGAGAGCTCGGCACCTCCTTGAGCCAGGGCGATTTCTTCACCCGGCCGCTGTCCCACCAAAAAAGGAATATAAGTGATAAAACCGATATGATAATCGCCCCAGGCGAGAGCGCCTCGTTGAATAGATGGATCAATTCCGAAAAGGTGTTATACCCATCGTCCTGCCAAAAAGACTGGTCTCCTTCATAATCGGCATCGTAGCCAAGCGCATGAGGTATCTGTTTGAGAACGAGGATAATGCCAATGGCGGCAAGCATCCCCTTGATAACAGCGGAAGGAATATAGTTGCTCACGGTGCCGGCACGAGCGACGCCCAGCAGAATTTGGAACAACCCGGCCAGAACGACTGCTAACAGAAAGGCCTGGTACGATGGAAGGCTCTGAATTGCGCCAAGTACAACCACCGCCAATCCAGCTGCCGGGCCGCTCACGCTAAGTGGAGAGCGGCTTAAAGAACCGACTACAATACCTCCTACAATGCCGGATATTAGCCCGGCAAACAAAGGGGCGCCCGATGCCAGTGCAATCCCTAAGCAAAGCGGTAAGGCTACCAGAAATACTACAACTGAAGCGGGCAGGTCTTGCCGCCAATGGTTGAAAAGTCCTTGTTCTTGTTTTGACATAAAATGTTTAAGGTAATTTTTTCGAAATGAAGGGCTTCTCAAAGCAGCACTAAATTAAATAAAATATCCTGACTACTTTATTATTTAGTTGTAATACTCTCTTTTATGAGAATATAACTAAAATCACAACATTTTTTGTGCCGGGCATGGCTCTGTGAAGCAAGCAAAAAAAAGAGAGGTTACTCGAGTAACCTCTCCTGAAAGCCTCAGTCACCATGCGAATTCTAACCGGCCCCAATTAATTTTGGGAAACGGCAGAATCGAAAAATAGTAGATTACAAAAAATTCTCCTATGGAAAAGCAATTTCGTAAAAAATATACATACCATCTTAAAAGATAGTATAGCTATTAAAACAAACGTTACCCACTCCAATTTGTTCTGGCTTACCATTTATTTTTTGGATAAGTTAAAAAAGAAGGCTCAGGGAAAGAGGGGAAGCTTTTTTCCTAAATAGACGAATTCGAACCCTTCCTGGACGTCTACTTCCTCCAGGCGAGCGGGAATGATTTCCAGAGACCCCGTATTGGTCTTGATGAAAAGCGGTACGGTGTGGTCATTGACAGCGGTTATACCAATAAACCGCTCTAATTCTTCAGCCGTACTGGCGGGCACTTCATGGATGGTGGGATAATCCCTGGCCACTTCGTTCATATTGAGAAAGTCATCGGTATAGGAAAACAGGCCCTGCTGCGGTAGTTCAATCCGGGTTTTCTTTAGCTCCTCAGGAGTAATAAGCCGGAAGGTTCCATTCTCTCCAAAGATCTTCTGGTATTTTCGAACAGCGTATTGGTTGACGTCGGTACTGCTTGTCATGGCTACCATATAGCCCATGTCCAGCAATTCGAAATACTCGCCCAGGTCGTCGGTATAGATATTGGCCAGGAAAGTTTCCAGGCCCATCTCCCGGGCTTTTTTGACGCTACTTTCGTTATTGTCGATCAGTACGACATGGCGATTATGATCCTGAAGGTATTTTCCAATAACCCGCGCGGCTCCATTGGCGCCGATAAGCAGCACGCCCTCCGAAACATCCAGGGCGACCCGGAGCATTTTGGCTACTATCCGGGCAGTAGTGGCATTCAGGAGTACCGTACCCAGCACGATCAAAAAAACAAGTGGCGTCAGGTATTCGGCATCCGGCACGGGCGGTGTTTCTGAAGTCAGGGTGATGCCAAAAAGAGAGGCGATACCCGCTGCAACGATCCCCCGGGGGCCAACCCAGGAGATAAAAAGCTTTTCCCGGAGGCTCAGTTCAGAACCGAGGGTGCTGAGAAAGACGCCAAGCGGCCGCAGCGCCAGTGCGATAATGGCAAAGAGCGCCAGCGGGCGCCAGCTATTCAGAATAACCTCCACATCCTGCCGGTCGATATTGGCGGCCAGGATGATAAAAAGGATAGAAATGAGTAGTACGCTAAGGGACTCTTTAAAGGACAGGATGTCTTTTAAACGAGGAACATCCAGATTGCCCAACACCATTCCCATGACCACTACGGACAAAAGCCCGGATTCATGGGCCAGCCAGTGAGACGTTACAAAGACCGCCAGCACCAGCGCCAGGGTAAAAACATTGAGCAGGTATTGCGGGATGAGGTCTGCTTTGATCAGCCGATACAGCGCATAAGCCGATACGGCGCCAAGAGCCAGCCCAATCAGGATAATCTGGAAGAAGGATATAAACACATGGGAAGTAATCTCTACCCCCCAATGGGCGGAGCGGATGAATTCGAACACCAAAACCGCCACCAGTGCGCCAATAGGATCAATGAGGATGCCCTCCCATTTGAGTACGGTAGAAACATTGCGGTTAAGCGGTACATTCTGCAAAATGGGCGCAATCACTGTCGGGCCTGTAACAATGACCAGGCCTGCAAAGAGGAAAGAGATCGGCCAACTGAGTTGCATGACGAAGTGGGCGGCCAGCCCGGCCCCAAAAAAAGTAGTAATGGACCCGATGGTGATGAGTTTCAGGATATCGGGCCCCACCACCGACAACTCTCGCCGCTTGAGTGTCAGGCCGCCTTCAAAAAGGATGACGCCAATAGCCAGGGAAACAAAGGAAAACAGGTAATGGTCGGGGAACATTCCCCCGCCATTCTGATACATTGGTTCGATGAGCTTGCGGCCGTCTTCCGTTAAAAAAGTGGATACCGGCCCAACTGCCAACCCAATGAGAATGAGCGGCAGGATAGCGGGCACGCGGACGCGCCAGGCTATCCACTGCGCGAGAATACCCAGGATGATGATACCGGCAAGTTCAAACATTATGAATCGTCTGGTTGATACCCAAAATAAGGAATTTTTGCCTCAATAGTTCAATTCGAAGAAACATTTGCCGGCCCCGCATGTCATCACTCATAGCCTAATAGCTGATGAACTGTAGCTTCGGCCGGCCAAGCGATATTTTAGGCTGTTTTTTTTATTACCTTTGCGCCTCGTAAAAAAGTGCGCAATCAGGCCAGTATGAGTCATTTGACGGAATTAAACAAAAGGCGGACCTTTGGCATTATTAGCCACCCGGATGCCGGAAAGACCACCCTTACCGAAAAATTACTGTTATTCGGCGGCGCCATTCAGGTGGCCGGCGCGGTAAAATCCAACAAGATCAAACGCAGTGCGACTTCAGACTTCATGGAGATCGAACGTCAGCGGGGGATCTCTGTGGCTACTTCGGTGATGGCCTTCGAATACCGTGGACTGAAGATCAATATCCTGGATACTCCCGGGCACCAGGATTTTGCCGAAGATACCTACCGCACGCTTACGGCTGTAGATAGCGTCATCGTAGTGATCGATGTTGCCAAAGGGGTTGAAACCCAGACCGAAAAACTGGTGGAAGTCTGCCGCATGCGCAAGACCCCCATTATGGTTTTTATCAATAAACTGGACCGGGAAGGCCTCGATGGCTTCGACCTGCTCGACGAGATCGAACAAAAACTAGGGCTAACGGTGCGCCCGCTCAGTTGGCCTATCGGTATGGGACAGCGCTTCAAAGGGGTATACAGCCTCTACGAACAAAAACTGATCCTTTTCCGGGCCCACGGAAGGCAGCAGGAGGAGGATATCATCGAGATCACCAACCTCAGCAGCCCGGAACTGGAAAAGCAAGTGGGGCCGGCTGCTGCCGAAGAATTGCGCGAAGAGATACGCATGGTAGATGGGGTTTACCCCACTTTCGACCGACAAGCCTACCTCAACGGGGAATTATCCCCCGTGTTCTTCGGCAGCGCTATCAATAACTTCGGCGTGCGGGAATTGTTAGACTGTTTTGTGGAAATTGCACCTGCGCCCCTGCCACGCATTACCGAGGAACGCCAGGTGGATCCCATTGAAGACCAATTCGCCGGATTCATTTTTAAGATACACGCCAATATGGACCCCAAGCATCGCGACCGGATCGCCTTCCTCCGCGTCTGCTCGGGCAAGTTTCAACGCAATACCAATTACCTCCACGTACGCCAGAACCGAAAAATGAAGTTCGCCAACCCTACCAGTTTTATGGCGGACAAGAAAACCGTGATCGATGAAGCCTACCCCGGCGATGTGATCGGCCTGTACGATTCCGGCAACTTCAAGATCGGAGATACCGTCACGGAGGGAGAAATCCTGCACTTCAAGGGAATACCCAGTTTTTCACCTGAGCAGTTTCGCTACGTCAACAACGATGACCCGCTCAAGTCCAAACAATTGGCTAAGGGCCTGGAGCAACTCATGGACGAAGGCGTAGCCCAATTATTTACCAAGGAGGATAATGGCCGTAAGATCCTCGGAACGGTGGGCGCACTGCAGTTCGATGTCATTCAGTACCGCCTGGAACACGAATATGGCGCCAAATGCTCTTACGAACCGGTTAACCTCTACAAAGCCTGTTGGGTGAGCTGTGAGGAACCTGTTGCCCTCAAGGAATTCCTCAACCGCCGCAGCCGCGATATCGCCCGCGACAATCACGGCCAGCTGGTCTTCCTCGCTGAATCCGCCTGGACCCTGAAGATGGCCCAGGAAAACCATCCGAAGATTAAGTTCCACTTTAAGAGCGAGTTTTAAGGTGAAATTCGAGCATGCATTCTCGCATTCCTGCATTCTCGCATTCCTGCATTCTCGCATTCTCGCATTCTCGCATTCTCGCATTCTCGCATTTACCCATTTAAAGAGCCTTCCAACCCGAACCCCACCGCCACCTCGGCCGCCAGCCGGGCATTGTTGATCACCAATTGTATATTAGCTTCCAGGCTTTTGCCCTCGGTCAGTTCTTCTATCCGGGACAGCAGAAAGGGCGTAATCGCTTTGCCTTTGACGCCCCGGGCTTCCGCTTCGGCCAGTGCGCGGCGGATGACCGTTTCAATCTTTGCGGAAGGCATGGCGTAGGCTTCCGGAACAGGATTGGCAATGATTATGCCACCGGCCAGCCCCAACGCCCACTTGGCATGCAAAATACGGGCGGCCTCCAAAGGCGTATCGGTACGGTAGTCGACAGGCAAACCGCTACTGCGGGTATAGAAAGCGGGAAATTCATCGGTTTGGTAACCCAGCACGGGCACGCCATGGGTTTCCAGGTATTCGAGGGTGAGTTCCAGGTCGAGAATGGACTTGGCGCCGGCGCAAACGACGGCGACACTCGTCCGCGCCAGTTCCTGTAAATCGGCGGAAATGTCCATGGTTTGGGTAGCGCCGCGGTGCACCCCACCGATGCCGCCCGTAGCAAACACACGGATACCGGCCAGGCCGGCAACGATCATGGTGGCCGCTACGGTGGTGGCCCCATCCAGCCCCCGGGCCAGAAGAACAGGCAGGTCGCGCCGGCTGGCCTTCTGTACCATACTACCTTGTTTCCCCATATAATTGATCTCTGCTTCGCTCAGCCCGGCCTTCAGCCGGCCACCCAGAATGGCGATGGTAGCAGGTACCGCTCCATGGGCCTTCACTTCCCGTTCCACCTCCAGAGCTGTTTCCACATTCTTCGGATAGGGCATGCCATGGGAAATAATAGTTGATTCCAATGCGACAACGGGGCTGTCTTCCTTCAGGGCAGCCTGGACTTCCGGAGAGAGATCAAGGTATGGGATTGTCATAACAAAGGCTAAAGTTGTTTTTGACGATCAGGTTATCTGATAAGTAAACACCGGCGTCAACGGCTTTCCCAAAGGACGGTATAAAATGTGATGCAAATAATTCTAACTTCAAAAAAATCAGTTAGGGTTTGCAGATCTCATCAAAATTATTTTACTTGCAATTAAAATAGTTGTAAATGCAAATGATTAAAGCCAAAGAACAACGCCTCGAACAACTGCCCATCTTTTGGATGGAACAGATCGTGCGGCGGTACCGGCAGGTAGCCACACAGGCACTAGGGGCGGAGGAGGCGGGGTTGAGCGTCGACCAGTGGGTGGTGCTCAAGCAGGTGGGGGAAAACAACGGCTGCAGCCAGGTGGAGATTGGCAATTCTACCGTCAAAGATGCTCCCACAACAACCAGAATTATCGACCAATTAGTCAATAAAAACCTAATTAGCAAGCAATTAGACCCTGAAGATCGGCGCCGCTACATGGTATTTCTAACCGAAAAAGGCCAACGGTTGATCGACCGCCTGCTACCCGTAGTCCAGGAGTACCGGCAGATCCCATTGCAAGGCTTCTCCGAAACGGAGCAAAAGCAGTTACTCGAAAACCTGAAACGCATGTTGCACAACCTCGCTTGATTTTTTTATTAAAATACTTGCATTTACAACTTTTACATTTTAAATTATTAGTTGAAACAAGCTTTTGTAAGAATTTTTCCGACTGTTAACATCAAATTGCCAGGCGAGATAGGCCGGGCAAACAAGAAATCCCCCGACTGTTTTTGGGCTGCTGTTGCTCCCGGGCATCCGGTGGTAACAGCGGCCCCATCACCCAACTATTCATTTTTCAAAACTCACCACAAATCATCCGACATGCGTAGTATCCTATTTCTGGCCCTTTTTTTTGTGGGCCTGGAGGCTTCCGCTCAATCGCAGGAGCCGCTTACTACCGGGGAACAATCCCTGACGATCGACAGCCTCATTCAAAGCCTGCAGGCCAATTACGTATTTCCTGAGGTGGCCCAAAAAATGGGGCAGCATCTGCAACAACAACTCAAGGCCGGCGCCTACCAGCAGCTCAACAACCCTGTTGCTTTTGCCGACAAGCTAACGGAAGATCTGCAAGCCATCAGCCATGACTTGCACCTGAGGGTGCGCTTCAATCCGGAAGATGCGCAACAGATGCGGGCGCAAAGTGATTCCGGAGAGCCCGAAGGCCCGGACGAGCAATGGTTAAAGGAAATGCGCCGGGACAATTTTGGCTTCCAGGAGGCCAAAATACTGGAAGGCAATATCGGCTACCTCGACCTGCGGGGCTTTTACCCTGCTGAATTTGCCGGAGAAACCGCCGCCGCAGTTATGAATATGCTCTCTAATACCGACGGTATCATTTTTGACCTCCGTCAGAACGGTGGCGGAGACCCTGGCATGATCCAGCTACTGACCTCCTACTTGTATGATGCCAGAGACCAGATCCACCTCAACAGCTTCTACTTCCGGCCTACCGACGATACGACCCAGACCTGGACCCTGCCCTATGTACCCGGCAAGCGCAACCCGAAGGCGGAAGTGTTTGTGCTCACCAGCGGCCGCACTTTTTCGGCGGCCGAAGAATTCACCTACAACCTCAAAAACCTGAAGCGCGGTACGATCGTGGGCGAAACGACGGGCGGCGGCGCCCATCCCGGTGGTATGCGCCCCATTGGCAACCGCTTCGTCGCTTTTGTGCCCAGCGGCCGGGCCATCAACCCGATCACACATACCAACTGGGAAGGAACGGGAGTGAGCCCCGATATAGAGGTTAAACAAGAAAATGCGCTGGAAGTAGCCCACCAAATGGCCCTGGAAAAACTGGCGGAAAAAGCTACAGCGGAGGAAGATAAAGCTTTCTTCAACTGGTACGCCAACTACCTGAAAGCAAAATCCGACCCCATTACCCTCTCCAAGGAACAAATGGAGGCCTGCACCGGCGCCTTCGGCGCGCGCAGCATACTAATGCAGGACGGGCAATTGTATTATCAGCGCGACAAGCGCACCCCCATGGCCCTCGAAATACTAAGCGCTACCTCCTTTTCCCTGAAAGGAGACGCTTCTATTCGCCTTAGCGTGGAAATGAAAGACGGGCAGGCTGCCGCCCTGGTCATGGAGAGCATTTCAGGTTGGCAAGAGCGAACGGAGCGGAGCGATGTGAAACCCTGAGTTCAGTAAGTCAGTGAGCAGTTGGCAGCAAATTGACGTTAAAAGGGCCGTTCCGGAAATTTCCGGAACGGCCCTTTTAATTTGGAGCGCCACATAGAAAGCGGCTACGCTACCCTTTCAGCAGGCTTTGGTACTGCTGCGGAGCATTGATCAGGGCTTTAGCTTCTTCAATTTCCGCATCGTTGCGCAAGCCCATCTGGATCTTTCCCTTTTGATAGAAATACCGGCTGGCGATCTCTTTCTCGATCAGATCGATGATAGCGGCTTTATTTTGGGTGAGTTCGTCCTTTTTAGTCGCATCGATCTGCGCCTCCAGTTCCTTGATCTTGCTATCCAAAGTATAACCTTCCTCTGTGCTCTTCTTTTGGAATTCCTTCAACAGTTTTTCACTATCCGTATCATAATCGAAATGCTTGCTGTCCAGGAATTTCAGGAAGCCGTCAAAATCGGCGAAGTGGAAGTCCTGAAGGGAGGCGAGGCTATCGTGGGCAAGGCAAAATTCCGTCACATAGTGGAAGATGAGGTTTTGTTCCAGCAGGCTTTTCACGACGGGCTCATCGGAAAATTCATCGACCATGACGTCCGGCTTGACACCGCCGCCGTCGAGTACGGTACGGCCGTTGCGCGTCTTGAAAGGCGTACGGCGGTCATCGGGAATATGGACGGGTTCACCGTCTTTGTATTCGACGCTTTGGATGCAGCGGCCGCTGGGAATGTAGTACTTTGCCGTAGTCAGCTTCAGCTTGGAGTTGTAGCCGATATCACGGGTATTCTGCACCAGCCCTTTGCCATAAGAACGTTGTCCCATCAGAACCCCACGGTCGTAATCCTGAATAACGCCGCTGACGATCTCTGATGCCGAAGCGGAGTTTTTATTGATCAGCATGACGAGTGGAATTTCCGTATCAACGGCCTGGCCCATGGTGCTGAAGCTGCGGTCCCAGTCTTTGACCTTGCCTTTGGTTGTAACCACCAGTTCGCCGCGC
This sequence comes from Lewinellaceae bacterium, assembly GCA_020636215.1. GTDB lineage: Bacteria > Bacteroidota > Bacteroidia > Chitinophagales > Saprospiraceae > JACJYE01. The sequence goes on along the minus strand of JACJYG010000006.1, from coordinate 770,635 downwards.
GGGATGAAAACGTTGGAGACGTTGACAGCTTCGTTCAGTAGGCCGCCGCCATTGCCGCGCAGGTCGAAAATAACACCTTTGAGATCGGGATTCTCTGCCTTGAGGTCTTTCAGGGCGTTGGCGACATTACTGCCCGCCTCGCGGGTGAAGGTGGTCAGGGCAATGTAGCCGATGCCGTCGCCGACCATGCCATAGAAGGGCACGTTGGGTACCTGCACTTCGGTGCGCACCAGGGTTACGTTGAAATCCTCGGAGCGGCCGGGCCGGCGGATGGTCAGCTCTACAGTAGTGCCGGGAAAACCGCGCAGGATGTTGTTGATGGCGTCCGGTTCTTTATTGGTCGCATCCTGCCCGTCGACGGCGATGATCCGGTCACCGGGCTTAAGGCCCGCCTTGTCGGCCGCCTGGCCTTCGTAGAGATCAGTGATGGTGACGAAACCGTCCATCTTTTTGCTGACGGCGCCAATGCCGTTATATTTGCCTTCGGTCATAAAGCGGTACCCTTCGATTTCCGACTCGGAGATGTAGTTGGTAAATGGGTCGAGGGATTCCATCATGGCGTCGATGCCGGTACGCATCAACTGTCCGGGGTCGACATCGTCGACGTAGTAGGTGTTAATCTCTTTGTAGAGGTTGGAAAAGATCTCCAGGTTCTTGATGATCTCGAAATACTTGTTGTTCGGTTGGAAAGAGGCGGACATGCCAACAAGTAGGATGGCAACAATTCCAAAACCTTTCAGGATACGCTTCATGAGCTCAATTATTTTTTTGTATTAACGCTGCTTTGGGGTAAAAAAGATGAATGAATAGACAATTTTCAAAAAAAAAGGCCACGCCGGCGATATCCGGAAGGCAGCATGATGCAGGCAATGGTGTAAGAATAAGAGCGTTAATATAACGGCTTTTGCCCTTAAATGCGGAGTTTTAACAATTGTTTAAAGGTTCGATATCCTAACATGCGCAAGTGGTTGTATCGGTTCATCATCTGGGGCATTAGCTTATTGGGGGCTCTACCGGCCTGCCGGGGGCAGCTGTCTTTCCAGTGGGTGGCTCTGGATACGACCCCGGCATTTGTCGATCGCCGCCTCTCCCCTCCTGCCGTTTTTGCCGACTCGGCAGCCCTGGCGGCATATCTGGACAAAACGCTGAACGAATTACACAGCAACGCTTTCCTGGAAGCATCGGTAGACAGTCTCGTACGCGGGGATAGTGCCTACACCGCCTATCTGCACCTGGGCCCTTTTTATGAATGGCTGGAGCTGAGCCCGGGCAATGTAGAAGAAGGCTTGCTCAGCGCCGCGGGCTTTCGCGAGCGATTGTATCGGGGCCAACCTTTTCGTTACCCTCAACTGCGCAAATTGCAGGAGCGCTTGCTGGACTATATGGAAAACCACGGCTACCCTTTTGCCGCCGTATGGCTGGACAGCATACAGGTAGGTTCAGGAGGAATGCGCGCTCAACTGCGGCTGGAACGCGGGCCGCTGATTCTCGTGAAAGCTTTGGAAGTAGAAGGTGATGTAAAGATCAGCCAAGCCTATCTGCGCAACTACCTGGGCATTCAGGAAGGGGCGCCTTACGACAACGGGAAGGTGCTGCGCATTCGCAATCGCCTTCGGGAACTACCTTTTCTTAAACTAAGCCAGGACCCCCTGGTCAATTTCCGGGGCGACCAGGCTTCGATCCTTTTACTGTTGGACAAAAAACGAGCCAGCCGCTTCGACTTTGTCATTGGAGTACTGCCACAGAATGCTTCGGGCCGACAGGAGAACAAGCGCAACCTCCTGGTGACCGGCACCTTCAACGGCGAGCTGCAGAATCAGTTTGGCCTGGGCGAACGCATCTACGCCGCATTCGAACAGTTGCGCCCGGAGACCCAACGGCTCGACCTGGCCTTCAATTACCCCTACGTGCTTGGATTGCCCTTCGGCGCCGATTTCAGTTTCAACCTCTACAAACGGGATACTTCTTACCTGGACCTGGAATCTGACCTCGGCATCCAATACCTGTTCGAAGGAGGTAATTACCTGAAAGCGTTTTGGAATAACCGCTCATCCGCCCTGCTCACCGTCAACGAAAAGCAACTGGAGCAGGGGCAACTGCCCCCCAACCTGGACGTGCGCAACGCTTATTTCGGACTGGAGTACGCTCTGCAGCGGCTCGATTACCGTTTCAACCCCCGCAAGGGCTGGTCGGCCTTCCTGCGGGGCGGAGCGGGCCTCAAGCGCATCGAACGCAACAACCGCGTCCTGGAGCTCGGCTATGGAGAACTGTACGATACTCTTACCTTGCGCAGCTTTCAGTACAAACTCAGCACCCGCCTGGAGGGTTACCTGCCCGCCTTCAACCGCAGCACCATCAAAGGTAGCGTACAGGGAGGCGCCATCATCGCTCAGGAACCGGTGTATTTCAATGAGCAGTTCCGCATCGGCGGCAACCGCCTGCTGCGCGGCTTCGATGAGGAGTCCATCTTCGCCACCAACTACGCCCTGGCCACCCTGGAGTACCGCCTGCTGATCGGCCAGAATTCTTACCTCTACACCTTCTTCGATTACGCCTACGTGGAGGACAAAACCAATACCAAATATATCGTTGACCGCCCCTACGGCTTCGGCGCCGGCATCACCTTCGAAACGGGCGTGGGCCTGTTTGGCGTCAGCCTGGCCTACGGTAAGCGCCTCGATAATCCGATCGACTTCAGCGCACCGAAGGTGCATTTTGGGTATGTGAGTTTATTTAATTGAGGTTTCACCCCGCTTCCATTGCGTCCAACAACCGCCAGCTTCCCCTACCCTCCCAATCAGCAGTGATCGTCAGGCGGGCGCCGGGAGGCAGGTGCGGGGCATTCGAGGAAATAACTTCCAGCCGGAACTTCAGTTCATCGTCGGTGGAGCGGTCCCGAAGCAGGCGAACGCGGGCGTGGTGGGGGCCGTCCTGGTAGTTGTACTCATGCCCTACCACTAACCAGCCTCCGGCCGTACGAATCTGCCGGTGTTCATATTGACGGCTTTTTTCTGTTCCCATAGATCATAAACTTCTGCTTATACCCTTCCCCCATTCCTGAATCAAGTTCAGCAGGCAAAGGGCAGACAGCTATTCCAAAGCTACAATTTCACCGTCTCAATAATATCGACCTTCACCTTCGGCAACAGCCGGTCCACATCTTTCTTGTAGAGCATCCCCAGGTCTTCGCGGATGCAGTTGGCGGTACCGCAGGCGGTGCCCAGGCGAGCCGAACCCACGAAATCCAACCCTCGGCGGTAGGCCACTGCCAGGCCCGCCATCAGGCAGTCGCCACTACCAACGGCGCTGATCACCTGGTCGAGGTGGCAGGTGGCGTGTACTGCCTGGTCATTCTCGTACAAGAAAAGCCCATCCTTACCGGCGGTGAGGGCCAGCAGGTCGCAGTGCTGCAGCAAATTGGCCACGGCAGCCCCCTGCCCCTCGTCCGGCGAAACAGCTTCCGCTTCATTTTTATTAACATGGACGGCAAAAGGGCGATGAGGTAAGGCCTGCAATAGCGTGGCGCCGGAGCAATCCAGGAAAGCCTTTTTCTCGTATTGATGAGCCAGTTCCAGGAACGGCCCGTAGGGGTCTTTCGGTGCGCCCGGAGGCCAGGAGCCGCTCATTACGATGCCAGAAGCCTGAGGGACTAGCTCCCGGAAATCGGCCAACAGCCGCTGGTAATCGCTCAGGTTAATCTCCGGGCCCATGCCCAGTATCTCCGTATCCTTGGTTTCCGCATCAGGGCTGACGATGGTCAGGCAGGTTCTGTTCCAGGCGGGGAGCTGTGGCCCGAAACAGGCCACTCCCAGGCGATTGCATTCCGATTGCAGCCACTGTCCGGTGGCGCCACCCCAAACCCCCAGCAGCACCGTCGGCTCGCCCATCTCGGCAATGGCCAGGGCTACGTGCAGGCCTTTGCCACCCGGATAGCGGCTTTCGCGTTGCGCCCGGGTGACGGCTCCTTTTTCCAGTTTTTCCACCCACAAATACGTATCTACCGAGGGATTCGGGCAAAAACACAACAGGTATCCTGTATCCAATGAGGCCATGAGTTGTCCTTACGCTTTTTTAATCCGAAAGCTGAAAGATAGGGATAATGGCGAATACCAGCGTTAGGAAATGTTTCGAAGGCGGAAGTGGGAAGGCGGATAATTAGCTACTCCCCGCAAAGCGGCACGTCCCCTTCCATCCAGTAAGGCTTCAGGCGGTAGATATCGGTTTCGGGATTGGTGTACAGCACCAGCCAGTCGTCCTGTCGTTCGAGGCGGCCGCAGAGTTGCACCTGGTCGGCTAAGTATTCCAGCAGTTGGGAATTGGCGGGTTGTCCGTTTTCCCCAAAAACGATGCAATAGTTCGTTTCGCCGGCTTTATTGGCAATCCTCAGAACAGGAGGAATACCGCCGGAGATGCAGCGCACGGCGCAAGATCGGTGTGGCTTGCCGTAGCCGGGTTTCATAACGCCCAGGGCGCACTTGGGGTCCAGTATCTCGCCGCGCAGGCGCACGTCGCCGAGGGCTACATACTCCGGAGCATAAGCCGCAGGCCTTTCCAAAAAACCACCGAAGGCATCCTTACCTTCTGTCAGTTCCAGAGCGGTTTTACCATCGTAGTAGATCAGCGTGCCTTTGAGTTGCACTGCCCTACCCTCCAGTGCCTGGCCCTGATCGGCCTCGATAGCGGCAAGCGTCGCTTCCGCCCCCTTTTTACCAAAACCAATGAGCAGGATACTTTTGAACAAGGGCTTGCCATTGGCATCCTTTCCGTCCTGTATTTTCAACATTGGAGCCGGGGCCTTCACCAGGATGCCTTCGTGGGCAGTGATCCTGCCCAGTTCGAACACGGAGTCGGCAAAGCCGCGTTGGCCGAATACCAGCAAAACCGCTGTCAGGATTGAAACGGCCAATACCAGGGCGATAAACCGGCGGCTCGCTCTGGCAAAATCCGGCGGCGCCTGTTCCTGCCAGCCGATATAGAAACTATTCTTCTGATGAATGGGGTCGCTCATGATCAGGATGCTTGGTGATTAGGGAATCAGGGCTGCGGGCCGCTCGGTTCCTTCCGGATACGGGCGGGGATGGACGAAAACGCTGTTGCCCACCAATTTCACATCATAGGTTTCCAGCTTTTCCGTAAAGGGTGGCGGCGACTGCCCGTTGTGGGGCAGGTACTGATAGCCGTGCCAGGGACAGGTGATGCAGCCGTCCACGATCTTCCCCTCCCCCAGCGGGCCGTTCTGATGGCGGCAGATATTGCTCACCGCCGACAGCTTTCCATCGTATTTAAAAACAGCAATGTTTTGCCCGTCGGCCAGCACTATCTTGGCGCGGCCCTCTTCGATATCGGCCAGTTCACATACTTTCACAAAACCATCGGAGCCCTTAACGGCCGGATGATTTTCCCGCCGTTTTTCCACCAAAGCTGCAAACACATGAAGGCCGGTGACCCATAACATTCCCAGCCCCGTCAGCCCGATCCAGGCCGCCGAGTTTTCCAGTTGGATGACGCCCAGCATAACGTGGAACACTAACATGGCGTATGCCGCATACACCATCATGTGCAACGATTTCCAAACCCGTGGGCTGAGGTTATTCAACCAGAAGTCGTGGCTGGTAGCAGCCATGAGGAATAGAATGAGCAGCGCAAAGAAGCCCAGCACCTGGAAAGGGAAATCGGCCAGCGATCCATAATGGATGTTGGATGTAAACAGAGACACCAGCGGATCAACATTGCCCAGGGCATGAAACTGGATAAGGTTGAAGATGCCATGGATCAGGGCAACCAGAAACATCGAAACGCCGAGGTGCCGGCGGTTGTAGAGCAACGGTAAAAACCGGGGGTTGAGCCGGGTGAGCGGGCCAATGCTTAGAATGACGTGCAACATCAGAAATGCCAGGGTGCCGGTAGCCCGGATAATCAGCGTTTCCGGGCTGATGTTGGGGTAGGAAACCAGCTGCAGGGCAGTAAAAAGGGCCAGATACAGGCCCATTAGCCCAAGCATGACGCGGTCATAAACCCGCTTTTGCCGGTTCCAAAGTACGGGAGCGTAGTGGGTGCTCATTGATCTTGTTCTTTTGCATTATCCGTTGCAGGAGGTTGCGCCTGCACCTTTTTTTCGGTTGACTGGTACAACTCGTTCTGGTAGGCCGGCCGTGGGATGACGAGCACCGCTGCCACAAAAAGCAGGGGCATGATCACTGCCAAAACCAGCCAGATGCGGCGGTGGCGTTTTCGCAGAGCAGGAACCATTTGATTGACGATTTTAGATTTTAGATTTTTCGCAGCTTATCCAACAGACAGTTATCCCATTCTATATGGCCAGGTAACTCAACTCTCTCAACCATTCTCAACCATTCTCAACCTCACCCCTAAGCTTTTTCCCCCAATATTTCCCCAACAGCACCGGCCAGAGCGCCATCGAGCCGGGCAGGAGCAGGAGCCGCAGTTTCCAGTTGGCATCCTTCATACCGGCATCCACCCGGTGTACGCCGCGAAAGGCGAACCAAAAGCCAAAGGCCAGGCCGAGGAGCAGATAAAGGTAAAAGGCGTAAACGAAAATATTAGCGATCAGCATAAGGCCAAGTTTTAAAATTGCTTCTAGTAGTTAGCCATGATATGGATTAGGGTTTACTCCGGCATAGGGGATTCCCGTCAGGCGGTGCATGTCATAATTGTACGTACTCAGGTCTTCAAACCGGAATTTACCCACATCATCATGCCCGCAGGCGCGGGCGATGACCTGCATCAGCTCATTGGTGGCTGTAAAAAAATTGTAGAGCTGTCGGGCCGACCGATCGATCTCCAGACGGGCGCGCAGGTGATCCTTTTGGGTGGCAATGCCCACCGGGCAATTGTTGGTATGGCAGGCGCGCATACCCAGGCAACCAATGGCCTGCAGGGCGGCATTGGAAACCGCCACGGCATCGGCGCCCAACATGAGGGCTTTGGCAAAATCCTCGGCTACCCGCAAGCCGCCGGTGATGATCAGCGTTACATCGGTAGCGCCCACATTATCGAGATAGCGACGCGCCCGGGCCAGGGCGGGGATGGTAGGCACGTTGATGTTATTGCGCAAAATAGTAGGCGCAGCCCCGGTGCCGCCGCCCCGGCCGTCGAGGATGATATAATCCGCCCCGCATTCGAGCGCAAATTCGATGTCCTTCTCGATGTGGCTGGCCGCCACTTTGAAGCCGACGGGAATCCCCCCGGTAAGCCGGCGCACTTCCCGGGCGATCTCCCGAAAATCGGCAGCCGTTTTGAGATCAGGAAAAGTAGCCGGAGAGATTGCCGGCTGTCCGGCCTGCAAGCCGCGCACTTTGGCGATCTCCTCGCTTACCTTGTTGCCCGGAAGATGGCCGCCGGTGCCCGTTTTGGCGCCCTGGCCGCCTTTGAAGTGGAAAGCCTGCGCCAGCTTCACCTTTTCGTAACTGAATCCGAATTTGGCGGAAGCCAGTTCATAAAAATAGCGGGAATTATTGGCCTGCTCGTCGGGCAACATGCCGCCTTCTCCGCTACAGATGCCCGTGCCCGCCAGTTCTGCGCCTTTGGACAAGGCGATCTTGGCCTCGCGCGACAGGGCGCCGAAAGACATATCCGATACGAAGATCGGCATATCCAGTTCCAGTGGTTTTTGGGCTCGCGGGCCAATGACGACTTTGGTGGAAACCGGCTCCTCATCCAATAAGGGGCGGCGGCTAAGCTGGGCCGGGAGGAATTGTATGTCCTCCCACTTTGGCAGGGTGTTCCGGTCAACACCCATGGCTGCGCTAGGGCCGTGGTGGCCGTAATTTTCCAGGCCATTTTGGGCCAATTCGCGGATGTAGAGGGTGTATGGCTCGGTGTTCTCAGGATGTGTATCCTGGTATGTACCGAGGTATTCCTCCCGGTGAAAGGGCTGGGGATGCAATTCCTCGAAAGCGATGACCTCCGCACGGCTCACATAAACAGCTCCTTCATGGATGGCTGCCTGGAACTGGTGGAGTTGCTCTTCATTGTTATATTCACTTACTCCTGTATCAATGCGGTAGTCCCATTGGTGCAGGCCGCAGATGAGGTTGTCGCGCTCGTCCACATGGCCGTCGGCGAGCAGGGCGCCACGGTGCAGGCAACGGCCGTAGAGCACGGATACTTGCTCGCCATACCGGATAATGACCAGGTCGGTGTTTTCAGCCAGTGCGTACGCAGGGGTTCGATCCTGAAGGGCCTGCCAGTCCGCAACTTTGACCGGTTCTATCAGGCTGGAATAAAAGGTCATAGGTGTTGGGTGTTTATATAAGATTTAGAGGTTGTTTAAATTTCATCCTTCAGGCTGAAAATATACACACTTTCCGGCGCAGCGAGAAATTTGAAGCATCCTAATCGGGATGGGTAGGCGGCTTTCGCCGCCGTCCCCCCCACACCACCGGGCATACGCTTTAACGTACCACGGCGGTTTCCTCTAACGTTTAACCGCTTGAACCGCGGCCAGGGACTTAAGCCCCTGCTCTGCAAACCATCGGATGCCCATCGCCTTCATCACCGGTTGGTAGTTGGCCATTGGCCACCACTTTCGGTACATTACCGCATACCAGGCTTGGTTTTCACCTACGCCCAGGCTCCTTAGAAAGCGATAGGTTGGGTAGCGTTTTTGGTGCTGTTTGAGCGCATAGCACCGCAGGCGCTTGCGTATCCAGCCGTCCATGTCTCTCAGCTTTGACAACCAAGTGTTGCATCGGCGATAGTACATAGCCCATCCCTGGATAACCCGGTTGGTTTCCGCTATTACCTGGGTGAATGTCATCCCTCGGTTGCGTTTGGTTACTTCCCGGATCTTCATCTTTAGCCGTTTGATGCTGGCATCGGCGATTCGGATCTTGCCGTTCTGCTCCACCGTGTGGCCCAGGAACTTGACTTGATCGCAGCGCCTTACCCCGCTCTTCTCCCGGTTGACTTTCAGTTTGAGCCTCTCTTCGATGTACCGGATTAGCGACGCCATTACGCGTTCGGCTGACCGCTGGCTATTAACGAAGATGTTGCAATCGTCGGCATAGCGGGCAAAGCTTAGCCCTCTAGCTTCCAGCTCCCGGTCCAGTTCGTCCAGTACAATATTGGACAGCAGTGGCGATAGTGGCCCGCCTTGTGGCGTGCCGGCTACGCGTTGGCTGCATAGCCCGTCCTGCATTAGCCCAGCTTTCAGGTAGCGGTGGATTAGTTTCAACAGCCTTTCATCCGAGATCGCTTTCCGTAGCCGGCTCATTAGCCGTTCGTGGTTAATCTCGTCGAAGAAACTTTTCAGGTCTATGTCCACCACCCACACTTTGCCTTCCATGACATAGCAGGCCGCCTGTTCTACCGCTTGATGGGCCGACCGCCCGGGGCGGAACCCATAACTGTACTCGCTGAAGTAGGGGTCATACACCCTTTGCAGGGCGTTCTGAATGCTTTGTTGTACTACCCGGTCTTCTACCGTGGGTATTCCCAATAGGCGTTTGCCCCCGTTCGGCTTGGGGATTTCTACTCCTCTTACCGCTTGGGGTTGGTATTCGCCTTTGGGTAGTCCCTCGTGTAGCCGCCTTATGTGCGCCGTTAGCTGGCGCTCATATTCTTCCAGGCTTACTCCGTCTATGCCTGCTGATCCTCGGTTGCCTTTCACTTCCTGAAAGGCTTTCGCTAAGGCCCCATGTTCCGATATTTTGTCCACGATCCCTGTGGTCAAGGCTCGCTGTACCTCCAGACGGGAAAACAACTCTGCCCGCATCGTCGCCCGGTTGGTTCCGCCTTCCGGTTTACCCAATGCCCCGCCTTGGCCTTCGAACAAGTTTCCTTGTTTGTAGCTTCGTCGCGGTTTCGGCTCTTTGTCGTCTTTACTCATTTGACGGCTGCTTCCTTGGTTAAAGAATTCAGGCCTTCCCTTGGCGCTCGCCTTGGTACTATGCCCTCTGCTGACTCCTGGCTGCCTGGATTTCTTCAGTACTCGCGCGTACCTCCGACAATGGCCCACGGCGCCAGGCCTCCCGGGGTAAGGCACTGCACTTTCGCCCGCTGCGGCTGAATTTACCCATCGAACCTCAGGCTGACTGTTGGGATTAGGCGCTTTCGGGTACGCTTCCCCGGTTCGACAGGCCTACTATTCAGTTTCTGTTCGTCCGCACCTGGGCTTTGCCGCCGCCTTCCTTCAGATTCCCGGTCGCCCGAGACACCCTTGGCTTTGGCTATGGGGTTCCCATCAGCTGGCCCCCTGGGGACTTGTCCGATACCTACGTATCTTTCGCACCCCTTAGTGCAGTGTCATGCCCGGCACACCCCGATATTAAACCCCTAAAGGGGGCGGCAGGGCCTACGCAAAACACATACTGGCGTGCTGAATAGTTACCTTAATCAAAATAAGTATCTTCCTCATTGCTTGATTACAACCGCAGTTCCCCTGGCCCCGCTTTCAGCATCCGTCACAGTGAGGAAATAACTTCCTGGCTTCAGGGAGGCCATTTCAATCGATACATCGCTGATTATTCCGGATAAAACCCTCCGGCCTTGAGGGCCGAACAACTCATAGTGGTACTTTCCCATTGGAATATGACGGAACCTCAGGGTGTTTTGAACGGGGTTGGGAAAAAACTCCAGCTTTACCGCATTTGTTAGCCTGATAGCGCTGACTTGTTCGATCACGTTTTCATACCACCAAAAATCCCCGTTTGAAGTAACAATGTCAATATCGCCATCCTTATCAAAATCCGCCGCTTCGAATACATAACCCGGAGCAACACTTCCGACCGTTCTTTTTTCATATTCAAGCGGATTGGTGGAAGTGTTTTTATACCAGACAATCGGGCCATCGTTATCGCCCATAACTGCATCCGGGATAGCGTCACCATTGAAATCGGCTAATGCGAGGCTGAGAAAACCAAAGCTGGAAGTACCAGAATAATCAGCCAGTAACTGCTGCTGAAAGGAAAGGCTCCCTTCATTGATCCAACCTGAGAAATTATAGCTGCTTACCCCGGCAATGTCCATCTTTCCATCCTTGTTCAGATCGGCAATAGCCAGAGCGCTCAAATACCTGAACCCACCTGAACCCGCGGCCAGCACAACTGAACCAAAGTTGTTATTCCCATCATTTTCCATCAAAACTACCTGGTCGCCAGAGAATTCGTCGTACCCGGCAACAATATCCAGGTCGCCGTCATCGTCGAGGTCGCCCAGGGCAAAAGCTTTCAGGCTGGTAGTAGCTGTCACTACATTTACTTCGGTGAAACTTTGACTGCCGTCGTTCACGAATAAATTGATCGTTCTGGTTGGAATGTCGATACCTGCAATATCCAGGTCGCCGTCGCCGTCGATATCGCCAAATTTCAATTGCCGGGAGCCGCTGACGCCGAGCGCAACTTCTGTGAAGTTGCCGGAGCCGTCATTTTCAAAGACAACCAGGTCCAGGCCAGCGCCTGTTGCGAGCACGATGTCCAAGTCGCCGTCGCCATCGTAATCTGCTGCGTCCGGGTCTCCCGTGCCCGGGTGGCCCTCCGAAATCAGTTCTTTCTGAAATGTGAGCGAACCGCTACCTGGATCATTTTTGAAGAGATACAGGTCGGAGGCGCCGTTAAACTGAATATTCACTCCAAAAATATCGTCGTACCCATCGCCATCAAAATCGCCAACCGCATAACTACTGGCGCGGCTGCCTTGATAAGGGCTTTGCACGAAGTCCTGAGCCTGCAAAACCATTGTAGATAGCAAAAGGACACATGTAAATGAAAAGTTTTTCATACTGCATTTACCGGTTTAAAAAGTTATGAAATGATGATTATCAGAGATATCCATAGCCCGGCAAGTGTTGTTCATTTTTTTTGCGTTAGCCGTAACGGTTTGGCATACACGTCGCGGCCTTTAACACTGTGGCGCGCGCTCCGGCCCGATCCAGATTCAAACTTCCCTGGGCTAGCTGCGGGCCTGCACAAATTCAGGGCTACCTGCCTGGCTGACGGCCAGGGGGCGCTTTTGCCCCCTCTATGATCTTTCGGATTTTCCACCCAGCCGGGGGCGGAGTAGTGGTTTTTTACGCTTGGGTTTTGGTTTTGGGGCTTAACTTAATGGGGTTGGCACTTTGTTCCTGCCCATTAAGTTAAGCCCAACACCCTGTTTCCGGACCAAGCCTTTTCCATAATTTCAGCGAAAAACCCGCCCCGTGAAAAACGCTTTGCGATGGGCTTGCCAGGACTTGCGGCGCTTTCTGCGGCTCACAATGAAGCAAGCGTCAAAGAACTCCTAGTTCTATACTCCTTTCCACCCTGGAGCCTATCCGAACGGACAAAAACCGCGTCCGCAAAAAGCGCCTGATGCGAGGGGCAGAGCGCCATATCTACGAACCCAATTACAAACCCTCGCTTTAGCCCGCCCGGGCGACACGCTCTCCTGTCTGTCAAAATTCGGGGCCATCGGCCAAGCTGTTGGGAAGGGGCTCTTTTGCCCCGCTTCATTATCTTTGCGTTGCTCCGGCGCAATGGCGGCGGAGCTGCGGGTTTTCACCCTTTGGTTTCGGTTTTGGGGCTTAACTTAATGGGGTTGATGCTTTGTTCATGATCATTAAGTTAAGCTCAACACCCTGTTTCCGGATCAAGCCTTTTTCGTAATTTCAGCGAAAAACCCGCCCCGTGAAAAACGCTTTGCGATGGGCTTGCCAGGACTTGCGGCGCTTTCTGCAACTCGATGAAGCTAACCGCCAACAATTCCTTTACGCGCCCGCTACCGCCTTTACCCGCTGCCGGCAACTCACTTTCGAGCGCACTGCCGTCCTGGTGCTTTCCCTTTTAAAGAAAACGCTTTCCATCGAGCTATTCGATTTCTTCCGGGCGCTTAAGCTGGACACAGCCACCAAAAGCGCCTTTGTGCAAGCCCGGCGAAAGCTCAAAGCGGTATTCTTTACAAGCTTCTTTCTTCACACCACCCAGGTATTCTACCGCCGCTTTCCGGCCAAACGCTGGAAAGGCTTCCGACTGTGGGCTTGTGACGGCACCGGCCTGCGCCTGCCAAATGAAGCCTGGGTGGGCAATGCCTTCGGTTGGCATCAGAACCAGCATTCCAGGGTGCCTTCCACCCGGCTGTTGTGCTACTATGACGTCCTCAATAAGATCCTTGTCAAGGTGGCATTGCATCCCCGGGAATTTGCCGAAGTTACCATGGCTTGCCCCGCCATCAAAGACATTCCGAAGGATGTCATTGTCATTTACGACAGGGGCTTCGCCAGCTATGCCGTGCTTTACCTCCACATGTTCTACGGCAGCAATTGCATCATCCGCCTCAAAAAGGATTTTAACCCTACTGTCGTAGCTTTCCTTAAAAGCAGGGCCCCAGAACTGCTCGTCGAAACCCCTATGCCCGAAAGGGCCACGCGCTGCCTGCGCAAACTCGGACACAAAGTTAGCCGTAAGGACACCATCCGTTACCGCCTCATCCGTGTTGAACTGCCCAACGGCGAGGTAGAGGTGCTCATGACATCCCTGCTCCACCGCCGAAAGTACCACCGCCGGCACTTCGCCGGACTGTACAACTCCCGTTGGGGCGTGGAAACCTGCTTCCATATCCTCAAAAGCTACTTCCAGGCGGCTGTCTTCGCTTCCTATACCAATGAGAGCATCCGGCAGGAAGTGTGGGCTATGTTCGCCCTGTTCAACCTGCAGAGCATGTGCCAGTTCGCTCTGGAAAAGCAAGTGGGCCAAAAAACGCAAGGCAGAAAGTATGCCTATCAGCTCAACCGAAATGTTGGCCTGGGCTATCTCAAACGTTTCCTGCCGGCACTCTTGCTGGACGGGCCTAAACGATGGTGGGCCAGAGTCAAAGAACTCCTGGCCCTACTTCTTTCTGTCCTGGAGCCTATCCGAACGGACAAAAACCGCGTCCGCAAAAAGCGCCTGATGCGAGGGGCAGAGCGCCATATCTACGAACCCAATTACAAACCCTCGCTTTAGCCCGCCCGGGCGACACGCTCTCCTGTCAAAATTCGGGGCCATCGGCCAAGCCGGTGGGAAGGGGCTCTTTTGCCCCGCTTTATTATCTTTGCGTTGCTCCGGCGCAATGGCAGCGGAGCTGCGGGTTTTCACCCTTTGGTTTCGGTTTTGGGGCTTAACTTAATGGGGTTGATGCTTTGTTCGGTGCTGCCTTCATTTTTTTTACTTTTTCTATGAATTTCTTGATTTCACCCCAATTCTTTTTCAGGAATTGATTTCTGTATTCTTTTTTAATTAAATTCAACGTTTCTTCACTTGAAAACGAAGTGAAATTAATACTTGGATTCAAGTAGTTTCCACCTAACCAAACATGTTCTTTCTCCCAATCTGTGAACTCATTCAATTTACTCGCAAATTCGGAATACTCATCATGTTTCTTTGGGTCTCTCTTTTTGTTATTCAAAATTGTGATTCCATAGTATAAATCATTCCAACCTCTTTCAATGAAAAGGCAAAACCTATCCTCTTCAAATGAAAATATCTCAAACATGATTCCATACCAAGGATTTCGATTTCTGCTCTTATGAATTACACTATCTAAAGCAGAAGTCGAATATTTTTGAATTGGTAATATTTCATATTCCTCAGAAATTATATTTTCAAAGTCTGTCCAAAAATCCCATTCTAAATGCCACCTTACATGTATCCAATTCGATGCAATTGTCAATGCTTTGTGAATGTTATCTTGTTGCGATAATAGTTCGTAAACTTCTTTTCTTTGGTCTTTACTCATTGATTTTCCTGTTAGCTCTTGCACGAGATTATTATATTGAATTATCGTCTCTCTTAAAAGCGGTTTTCTCGAACTTATCGAAATACACTTCTCTAACCATTCGGAGATATGATAAGAATATGAGATTGTAATTAAAAAATCATTGATTATATTTTCTGGTAATTTTCCAAGACTTTTCTTTGTTGGTAAATCTTCATTCAGGGTTAAATAAACAATCCAAATTTCTTCATAGCCTTGTTTTTTAATTTTGTTGTAATATCGTTCAAGCTGTCGTTTTTGGTCTCCCGCCCAAATCTTGTTCTCTAATATTATGGCTTGATTTCGATTCGTAATTAAGATGTCAATATTTCCACTTTCTTTAAAAATTTGTATTCCGTTTAAGTCAAAATCTTCAATTTCTACTGTCTCTAAAAAAGAGGCTAAAAATTCATTTTCTTGTCTATGAGTTCCATTCGGATTTAAAAGTTCGTAAATAAATCTTGAATGCAGATTTACTTCATCGTTATGATTTCTCAGTAAAGTGAATATATTGAACTCATTTTCGTTTCTCAGCTTTTCATATCTGAGATTCAATATTCCAACTTTTTCTAAGAGTATTTCCATTCTTTATTTTTTTTCTTGGTGGCACCAAACGTTGGGCTACCTGCCGTACGGAGCGCATGCGGAGTATGGTCAGGTAGCTGGTATTGTGGGCTGGTGCTTTTAATCCTCCTTTTTTAGTTTATAATACTTTTCCAAAAAGTCATTTATCAAAACTGCTGTTGGTCTTTTTTCCTTTTTAGTGTATTGAGATATATGCTCTGAAAATAAAATTAGAGAGCCTTTCAAATTTGTCTTATCGATATCTGGAGCAATTCGTTCTGTTGAATCTATTAAACCAGATATTTTATACAATTTGCCACAATTAAAACTTTGCAGGTACTCAAACTGATACCCCATCCAAATAAATCCTTGTTCAGATAATTTACCCCAATATGCAGCAGATTCTTTATTCTTCACAACGATAACTTTGGGCTTAATGATTTCTTCGATTGAGTGCTGGGTAATAACTAATTGGTCAACTAAAAATTCAACACCATTTGATTTTTTTAGAATTCCATTTCTTAATTTTTTCTGCTCTTTCTCTCTAAAGTAAAATATATCCAAATAGGCTGTTCTGTCTTTCAAGTCTATATTATTATCGGCGTCAATTAAAATCCTTTTTAATGGACCCCAATAATTATTCCATTTCGTTTCTTTTAATGTTTTTTGAAAATCAAAACCATAAGAGTTAAGGTCATCAGCATCTTGTCTAAAGGATGGATTAATTCCTGTTACTAGAATATCCTTTTCCGAATTGTTAATTGAATACACAAAACCTCGCTCCTTAACAAAATCAGGTAATTGATTAATATAATCTTTAGCCCAAACTTTATCTAATTGTTCCTTGATATTCATATCTGTTTTTTGCTGATTCTTTTTTTACTTGCCACCAACGCCCAGCACATATGACGTAGCCGACGCATGGAGGCTATGGAATATGTGCTTTGTTGTAGGTCGTTTTCCTTTCACCATTCTCCTTTAAGTTCTTGATAAAAGAAATAGGATGCTCTTTCATCCAGAGCCTCCTTAATTTGCTCAAATCTTTCAGCGAAATTCTCTAAATCTATTTCCACATTATTCAAGCTATCTACATAAAAATGATTTTCGTATTTTTTTGTAATTGGGTATCTTGAAAAATCCATATTATCCTTGTCTCCAGCAGTTGAGATGAGAAGAAACAGTTCATCTATATATTCCGCGAGATTTTGATTTTTTTCATTAAAAGATGCTAACCAATCATTATCTTTGTAGTCTTTTATTTTGGCTTGAACTGTTTGAAACATTTGCTGGATATCGTGCTTACCCTCAATTTTGAATTTTGAATTTGTCAATTTATTTAATGTCCATATCAATGATTTCAGGTAAAGTTCAATCCCATGATTTGCGTTCATTAATATTGGAAAAATCAACATATCCGCCTTTTTATCTTTATTATCCTTAATGCAAGTTTTTGACAACTCTATTGCCGAACTCAAAAATCCCTCAGCCAATACAAGCATGTTACCAATGTCTTCATGTTTTGAGGTTCTCCAATTTAGGAAAGCAGTTTTGTTAAAGTCTTCGTTACCTGTAAATATTTTTTTCATTTTTTATTCATTGGAATTACATAACATTTTTTGTTAGCTATTTTTAAATGAAGGTAGCAACCTTCTTCTTCATCATGCCATACTTTATTCGGTTTTATGCTTTCATGCAATTCATTTAATCTCTCGATTAGCCAATCCTTCTTAAAAGAAGCAAAACAAAGTTTCACAAACCCAAGGCTATCATGCTTAATTGATTGGTCAAATTTTAAATAGTCTTCATAATCGGTATAAGGCGAAATTACATCCGCAGTATGTGTTAAAAAAATACTTGACTTATCATATAATTTTTTTACATCATGTAAATTCAAGATTTCTGTGTGGTTAAATACCTTTTGCCCCGTTGTTGAATAAACATACCTAAATGAACTCCAATCATTCCCAAGTTTTTGAATGAGCGATCTCAAATCATCTGCATATTTATTATACTCATCTTCTAACTCATTTTTAAAATTCATATCATTAGCAATCTTTTCATAATGCCTTTCAAATTCTATAAATAAATCGTCAATTGAATGAGTCTTTATTTTGCTTAATCCGAGATTGCTATATTTATTTAAATATCGAATATTTTCTTTTAGAGCCAATTCAATTGAATGCCTCATTAAATACAACAATGGGTGCGCTATTACATCAATTCTTTGTTTGTTTTCAATGATATGGTTGAATAGAATATCAACAGCATTTTCATACTGTCCCACCAAATTCATATCTGAATGTGAATATCCAACGTAGGCTTTAAGCCTTTCCATTTCTCTCTTTCCTAAGTCATCTGGTAATTCTTTTTTGAACCACATTGGTTTTCTTTTTCTTTTTCATGACCTACAACGTTTGGTGCAGACGACGGCCCGACGCTTAGGAGGGCTGGCCGTTCTGCACGGTGTTATGCCCAAAAATCCTCTTTCTCTAATTGAGCTTTTTTTATTGGCACTAAATCAAATCTTTCTGCAAGCTTTACTTGATCATCCAAAATCAAAGATATTCTATTAATATCATATCTCTCCACCCAATTCGAAATCACTCTTCGAATTGAAATATGAGTCACGATAAAGTTTTTATCTTCAATTTCTTCGATTTCCTTTTCTGACAACCTAGAACAATCACAAAATAAATCAACAAATAACTGGTTAGTCACTTGAAAAGGAATGGTGTTTTTCATCTTAAAATCGAATATTCGTGAATAATATCCACTCCTTACACCTTCATAATAATCTCCTGCAATATTGTCAAAATTTTTTGATTTGAGCATTAATTCGAATTCACTCGAATCCATTTTCTTTCGCAATAACCTATTTTCAATGAGCCTCCCTGAAATTTTGAGTATTTCATAAATCAGTATTATGATTACGATGATTTTTAGGTATCGAATTATGTCTCCAGAAATGAATTTCATATATAAATCTATTCCAATCAACGCAATTAGAAGTATCACTAGTAATAACCCTAGTATTATCACCTGATTAAACTCACTATCAATATGTTTATTTCTTTTCATTTATCCTTTATTACTTCTATTGGGCATAACGAACATCTATTGGGCATAACGTCCTGCATATACGGCGTGGCGGCGTTTAGCCGACATGACCGTTATATGCTTTGTTCTCGGTTCGTTTTCATTTTTCTATTTCAATAAATCTATTCACCATTTCAATCCCATTCAACCACGCTCTCTTACAGATTTCCCGATTACTACCTAATTCAAATTCACATACCAAAATGTCAACAACATTTTGATTTAATTCAATCAAAGTTGTAGATTGATTACTCTCGTAATAATTTGAAGGAAAAATAGTCAGAATTAAATTTCCGTTTTCATCTTCATCAATTCGGTGCATATTTGGTAAATCTAAATTTCCTTTATAAATATATTCAAATTCATTTCCGTTTTTATAGTACACTTTGATATTCGTTTCTTCAAAGTCGGTCGTACTGTTTATTAAATTTTCGCCCAATTCATTTCTGTACAGGATTTGTACGTCTGTATCTATTATCGTACAACAGTCTGTTTTCTTGTCACAGCCGATATTTACAATTATTAGCATTCCCAACGACAAGATTAAAATTGAATTTAAAAGTTTCTTTTGCATGATTTTTTATTTTTTAATGACCGAGAACGTTGGGCTACCTGCCGTACGGAGCGGATGCGGAGTATGGCCAGGTAGCCGGTGTTAGCGGATCGGGCGCCATTATTTGAAATTAGGCGGCTTTTTGCCGCCTTTCCTTAAACTGGCATCCCGCCTTATTCGATCAATTTTTCAATTTTCTGAATTTCTGAATCTCCCGATTTCTGAATTTTAACTTCACCCACCTTTGGGGCAAAGTACCGCTGCCAGGGGCAACCATTTCAGGGCCGGCTTCCCACCTTTTGGGTAACCGCTGGTGCGGGCGGCTGGGCGCGCTTGCCGATTGGGCTATTTCAATTCTTCAATTTCACAATTTTGCGCCTGTCCGCTAACGTTGGGCTACCTGCCGTACGGAGCGGATGCGAAGTATGGCCAGGTAGCCGCTGTTAGGCATCAGCCGCCGCCTTATTTTTCAATTTTCATTGAATTTGGGCAGGATTATGCAGCTTTCCCCTTGATCTCAATGTCAATGTTGAAATTGGACAGTATCTCTCTTAGTTCATCCAAAAATTCACTCCTCATTTCCTCATATTGCCTCACCATACTCATTTCACCAGATTGATCTCGATGGAACTCAATCATATGGTTCAGTTTATCAACTTGTTCAAGGATATCTGCTACCCGGGCAATCTTCTCATCTATTTGCAGGTCATTCATGGCTGGATTTTTTAAATTCCCCAAATTTTATTTCGATGAAGCCTTTTGGTAACTTCTTTTTGGCCCTATTCCTCTTCGTTTCTGTGAATAAACCTCTCCAATATACTAAATCATACTCAGTCACGAAATACCTTTCATGCCCCTGTGGGTACATTTTAACAGTATAGGCATCCACTTTCCCATATTCCTGTTTTGCCTTATGCCTTCTGAATCTATCTTCTATCAGCCGTTCATGCCGATCAAAAGTTTCTTGCTCAATCAACATCACAAAGTCAATATCTCTCGGATTCGCTTTGGTGGTGATATAACTCCCATCGATCCATTGGATGAAATCTTCAGAAACTTGTTCTTTAAAATCATTCAAATAGGTTCGATAGTCTTCAAAGATCTCCTTTCTTATTTCATTTAGCCCTTCAAAGCTTACTATGAAAAAATCCTGAAATTCATCGAAACTCAATTCAATCTTTTCATATGGCATAATATTACCCCTGGGGTCGAATTCCAATTTCATTTTTCAATTATTTGGTTTTTTGATTGCGGCGGTTGGGCCTAACGTCCCGCATAAACGGCGTTGCCAGCTTTTGCTGGCAATGAACGTTTTATGCAATGTTGTGTGCTGTTTTCTTTTTATTCAAATAATTCATCTTCACTTATTTGATGTCCATTTTTGAACCAAGTTAATTCGTAAGTCGGTTCATCATTCACAATGAAATTTACAAACAATCCGTATTGATAATTTAATAAATTGCCATTTTCATTAGAGGTGAAACGTGATAGCTTTTCTATGTCAAAATCAATTTCAGCTTGATTATTATTTGTCGATTTCTTTGTTTCAATTACGAGAAGATTATCTGTCGTCCTTCTTCGATGAATAATTATGTCTGGAAATACCTTTCTAATTAATACTTCTTCATCTGTATCGTTTTCTGTCAAACGATTTAACTCAATAATTCTTTCTCTTAAAATGTTTATAATTTTCCTATTTCTATGATTTTCTTCAAATCCATTGTATTCGCAATCAACATCAAATTCTCTAAATGTTTCATAAAGATAAATTCCCAATCTATGGCATATTGACCTTTCAGCTAAATTAGCTGCAATCATTTCGCCGTCCTTCTTGATTAATCTATCAAGTGCCTTTTTCAGTTTCTTTCTAAATTTATTTTTTCTCATTTTATTTCTGGTCAAATAAATCCAATTGGTTGGGGTCAACAAAATTTTCTTCAGAATAATTTTCTTCGATTTCCTTAATTACTACTTTAACATCTGAAGGGTCATCTCCTGGTCTATTTGGTTCATCTCCTGGTCTATTTGGTTCAACGGCAAATGATAATCCACACATACAGTTTGTAAATTCCAATTCATCAATTTCTATTACCATTCCACATCCTTGACATCTAATATGAGGAGTGCCGCAATAATCACATGTGCCAATTTCAATTAGTTGAAATAGGCCATTAAACTCAAGTAGATTGGGTTCAGACCAATAAACCTCACTCATTCTTGGTTTTTCTGAATTATAGCAAGCCTCGCAGATATACCAATTAAAATGATAATCTTCTAATTTGCTGAATTCAACAATGTCAAGTCTTATGTCCCTTACGTAATTTTCAATTCGAGTATACGCACTTTTGGTATATCCAATATTAGTAATTAAAATTCCAAGGTTTGCTCCAACATCTTCGAGAAAGCCAATAAATGACTCTACGGTTTTTACATTTATTTTCTTACTAAACTTCTTGCAATCAATGACAACTTTTAGTTTTTTCCCAATTGAATTTGCTGTTACCAATATATCTATCTGTCTACTTCGCTTGGAGAATATTCCTTTAATTTTCTGATTTTTCTTTATATCAGAATCAGGAAACTCTTTTTTTAGTTTCTCAAATATTTGCCCTTCATATTTTTCCCAGTCTTTCATTTTTTATTTTAATAGCACACAACGGTTGCATACACAGCGTGGCGGCGTTTAGCCGACATGACCGTTGTATGCTTTGTTCGCTGCTCTTTTCACCCCTTATTTCTTTATTCAATTTCGAAAATCATATCATCAAGTCTTTGGGGTTTTTCTGAACCTGGGCATTTATATTTTATTTGTCGAAAAATATAAATATCTCCCGATTCAGCCTTCATTATTATTTCTCTTGTTTCCTTTTCAAATCTACCTCCTTTGTTTATTCTTCTTTCCACTTGATTTCGATTACTAATTCGGATTGTTTGAAATTCCAATACATTACATTTCGCATCAAATCCACAACATTCGATTTGGGCAATTATTCCCATTTGTGCTTTGAATTCTCCAACGCCAATTTTTCCATTAGTATTTGCTCCGTATTTACCACCCAATCGCCCAACTGCTTCCATTGGTTTCACTCTTAAAGTCTTCGTCTCTATGGTGTCTCCAATTGTAATGTTTAATTCAACTATTCCAATCGTATCAGGTCGAATGATAAAATATCCGTTACGTACTGCAATTTCAATCGGCACTTTTTCGGAATTATATACTTGGAAGTTGACACTTAATTGACTGATGGAAACTGGTTCTTTTTGCTGTGCAACTATTCTAATTGGATTATCAACTCCTACTATCAAATACTGATTTTCAATCGAGACAATTGACTTCAACGGTTTTCCTGATTGCCCATAAGTCATCGAAAAACTTCCAATCAAAATGATTAAAATTGATAGTAATGTTTTATAGACTTCCATTCATTTCTTTTTTGATTATTTTTATCTAATAGCAGCGAACATCTCGATATCCGCCATATTGCGGATACAACCCTTATCGGTTTCTCTTCTAAAAAACTGTAAATCAACACCTTGAATTCAAACCATCAAATTGCGCATACACCCGTTTACAAACGGCTACAAACACTTATCCCCCCTTACACCCTATCGGAATTGGGAAGTCGGAAAGCGGAAGAAAGCCCGTATTTCCCCCTCCGCCGGATAAAAAAACCGAAAGGCCTACCCGAACGCGAGTGCAACGAGTGGGCATGCGGAACCAAGCCCATCCTCGCCAATCTCCCAACCAACAACTCAAAACCGGAACACCAAATGCCGAGTGCGGAACAGGAAGCCGGCATAACTCAACCAAACAGCCCCAACACTACGCTTTCAAATATAGAGCATTCTTTTTATATTACAATGTTGCCATAGGTATTTTTCTCTGCTGCCCGGTACTTCCGGGGAGCCCGGGGAATGGTTGAATGGCTACATGGCTGAATGATTGTGGATTTGCCCCTGCTTTTTTTGAAACGCAAAGGTCCGCAAAGAAGGCGCAAAGGAGCGCAAAGCTCAGCCATTTAACCATCCAGCCATTTCCCAGGGGCGAAGCCCTGCACCCAAACACCCGAAGCAGCCAAAGCCCTCCGCCCCTCTACAACATCCTCCTCAGCTCCCCCTCCACCTTATCCCAAAATCCTTCCTCAAACAGCCGTGCACAGCCGATCATCGCCGCGTCCTCGCCGAGGGAAGAGGGTTTGGCCGGCAGGTGTAGCCCCTGCTCCGCCAGGCCCTGCTCGTAGGCCGGGCCGAAGAGCGCATAAGCGCCGGTGATATTGCCGCCCATCACCAGGATGTCCGCTCCGAAGCGCTTCAGCCAGGGGCCGATGAAGGTGGCGAGGTTTTTTCCGAACTGGACGAATAAGCCGGCGGCGATGGCGTCATGGGGGCTGGCGTCGGCAATGGCTTTCACGTGGGGCAGCTTTTTCCCGGCCAATTTTTCATATTCCCCCACAAACCAGCGGGTGGAAAAAAACTCATCGGCAATGCCATTTCCGAAAGGCAGGTGCCAGAGGCAGCCCTGATCCGGCACATCTTCCCGCACCACCACCGGCGCGCCCTGGTCGATGAAGGCGGAACCGAAGCCGGTGCCGAGGGTGATGGCCACCACGCGATCGTGGCCCCTCCCCTGCCCCAGCCAGGCTTCGCCCACGGCGAAGGAGGTGGCGTCGTTCAGGAAGCGCATGGGCAGGGGTACGCTAAGCTGCCCCCGTAAAGCCTCGGGAATATTGACATCATAGAGGCCCACGAATTTATGCTGCATCTTTGAAATGCCGTTCACGTAATCGAAAGGGCCGGGCATGGCGAACCCGATGCCGGCAATGCGGCCCGGGCCCACCTGAGCGATGGTGTCGTTCAGCGCCCGGGCCCACTGGCCCAGGATGGTGGCGGAATCCGCATTGTTGTCGACGCTCGCCCGCATTTGGGTACCGGGGAGGAGTTGTCCTGCCGCCATGTCAATAGCGGCGCAACTGATATGGCTGCCGCCGACATCGGCGCCAATGGCAATGGATTGATCAGTCATTACTTTCTTTAGTTTTTTTGGTTGGCCGAAGCGTGATATTGAATTGTACGGGTTTCGCGCCCCCCAGGGCGGGTACGCGCGGATGAGGGCTGGCGCCGCCCACCCACAGGGTATAGGCTCCGGGCAACAGGACGCGCTGCCCCTCCATATTCACTTCTTCCAGCATTTGTTTATCGACGGTGAATTCCACTTCTTCCGATGCCCCGGGCGCCAGGGCTACCCGCTTAAAGGCCTTCAGGGCGTACTGTGGCGTGGGGAAGGGCGCATCGTTTTTGTGTGCGTAGAGTTGTACGACTTCTTCTTGCGGAATGGCGCCCTGATTGGCTACTTTTACTTTTAGCGTCAGTTTCCCGGTTCCCTCCATCGTCAGGCTGGTGGAGCCGGTGGGTGCGTACGAAATCTTCCCATAGCCTAGTCCGAACCCGAAGGGGAAAAGCGGGGTTCCCTGGAAATACTTATAGGTCCTGCCCCCTTCTGCGATGCGGTAATCTTCAAAATCGCCCAGTTGTTCGGTAGAGGCGTAAAAGGTAACCGGCAGGCGGCCGGAGGGGGCTACCTGGCCGAAGAGTACATCCGCGACCCCATTGCCGCCTTGTTCACCGGGATAGCCCACCCAGAGGATGGCGTCGGCGGTTTCCAGGATCTCCGGAAAGGCCATGGCGCTGCCGCCACAGAGCACGACGATCAACGGCCTTTCGCCACAGCGCTTTTTCAGGTCTTTGACAAACTCGATCTGTGGAGCGGGCAGCTCGATCCGCTGGCGGTCGCCGCCGAAATCGGAGGCAATGGCGTCGCCTTGTTCTCCTTCTTCGAGGGGTGACAAGCCGATCACGGCAATGGTTGCATCGGCATTGGAGGCGTTGTAATTCATTCCGGGAATGGTGACTTCCTTTTGTCCCACCAGCAGCCCCTGGCTGTATTGCACCACGGTGGTATGCGACACATGCCCGGCAATGCCTTCCAGGATAGTGACCATATCGCTGCCGACGCCGAAGTAGTTGCCGAGCAGCACGTTCAGGTCGGCGGCGTTGGGTCCGGTGACGTACAACTGGCCGATATCGGGGCGCAAAGGCAGGGCATTGTTATCGTTCTTCAGCAGGACCACTGACTTTTGAGCGGCCTGCCGCGCCAGTTCAATATGTGCAGCCGAGTGGATCTGCGCTTCCCCGATCGCGGCATAGAGCACTTTTCCCGGTGGGTCGAACATCCCCAGGCGAAAGCGGATGCGGAGCTGTTTGGCCAATGCCTGGTCGACCTCCTGCTCGGTAGCCAGCCCATCCCGGACCGCTTCGTCCAATTGGTTGTAGACCACTCCACAGTTGACATTGACATCGCTCTTGACCGCCGCCGCCGCGGATTCCTCCGCCGAAGCTGTAATCTTGTGAAAACTGTGCAGGTCGCTCAGCGCCCAGCAGTCGGAAACGACGTAGCCCTGAAAGCCCCATTCCTGGCGCAAGGTTTTGAGTAGAAGTGTCGGGCTCATGCAGCAGCCCTCGTCATTGGTGCGGTTGTATGCGCACATGACGCCGGCCACACCCTCGTCGACCAGCCGCTTGAAAGCGGGCAGGTAGGTCTCGTTAAGGTCCTTGGGGCTGGCGATGGCGTTGAATACGTGCCGTTTGGCTTCCGGGCCGTTATGCACGGCAAAGTGTTTGGCGCAGGCCGCCGCTTTCAGGTAATCGGGGTTGTCTCCCTGGATACCACGCACAAAAGCCGCCCCGATCTCTCCGGAGAGGAAGGGGTCCTCGCCATAAGTCTCATGGCCGCGCCCCCAACGCGGGTCCCGGAAGATGTTGATATTGGGGGACCAGAAGGTCAGGCCCATATATTGCCGGTGAATGTCTTTGCGGATAGCTGCCTGATAAATGGCCCGCCCTTCCTCGGAAATGGCATCCGCGACTGCCTCGATGAGACCTGGGTCGAAGGTAGCGGCCAGGCCAATGGCCTGTGGGTAGATGGTGCCGGGTGAAGACCGCGCCACGCCATGCAGGCCTTCGCTCCACCAATCGTATGCCGGGATGCCCAGGCGTGGGATGGCCGCCGCGGTATGGGGCATGAGCGACACCTTTTCCTCCAGGCTCATCCGCCCAATCAGGTCGGATACCCTGGCGTCAAGAGACAATTCAGGGTTTTGGAAGGGGTATTCGTAGGCGCCCTGGGCAATTAGGGATGGCATTCCAATGGCCAGGGCGAAAAGTAGCAGCAGTAGTTTTTGAAATCGCATATTTTTTGGTTGTAGGTATAGTGGTTTTTGTAAAAATAGGAGGTTTTTGTAAAATTCCTGGTACGATGTTATCTTATATCGATGGCGTCTCTGTTGTTTCGAACCGGGATTTATCGGATTAAGAAGCTGTTTGAATTTAGTCCTTCAGTTTTATTATGCCTCTTTTTCCGCCACTCTGCGGCTTTTTTTCGCCCCGTACCTATGGGTACGAGGCTCAAAAAGAGCCTTGATTGACGAAAAGATAGCCTATAATAAATTCTAAAAACCAAATTCAAACAGCTTCTAAGGGATTACCGGGATTAAACGCCTCCCTTTCATCTACTCAATGGCTATTAGGGTGGCGTGGAATGAGGAGGAAAATACCAAGGTATTATTTGTTCGTGAGGGACTATGTCCGGAAACGGCCTAATGTGCAAGTCTCTAGTGCCGCGGGTTAAGAATTTATATTCCTATGCTTAAGTCAGAAGGCCACTTGTAAGTGTCCATCTGACACCAGGTGTGAAGCGGACACTTCCAGTGGCCTCTTCACTTTGCCCCGATGACTTATAAAAAGATTACCCGCGGCACTACTGACTTGCGAATTGCTGGCCTGCCTATCCCCGCCAGTCGGTAGCGCCGCGGGGAGAAAATCAATATTTTTTCGAGCGCCTATTAGCGACTGACTAAACACTGTAGCCCCGGAGGGGCGCTAATGTTGGTAGAAAAACGAACCGCAATTTCCTCAGGCCCGGAGGGCTGCAATATTTCAACATTTCTATTGCCGAGGCATGGCAGCCAGGAATTACATTACGGCCCTCCGGGCCTGAGATGCAAGGCTTTCGGCTTCTTTTCTAACAACGTTTTCGGCCCTCCGGGCCTTTGGCTTCCCGCCCTGGGTTGGTAGGCTTTGGATAGTCAGCGGCTGGCTTGCCTTTGGCCATTCCGGCTTAGCCAGTCGCTGACAGCCTCGCGCAGTACGTGGATTGTCAATTCTTTACCCGCGGCGCTTGAGACTGGCTCGTTATTCCGCATCGAGACAGATCCTGTCCGCCGAAGCCAGGCGAAGGCGGAGTCTCTCGCGAACGAGAGGGGCCGTTTAGACCATCTGATGCTGTAGATGCTCTCCTCTCCTGGCTATCCACAGTATCTACCTAGCATCTATCGCACGACAGCGCGGAGCATCGCCTGTTTCGGAATACCGAAACAGGTGAGCATCTAAACGCGGCTTAATTAACAAAAAGCAAGCTCCTACCCCCACGCCCTTCGCAGGAAATCAATCCAATTCTGATGCAGGACACCTTTAATATCCGCCGCACTATAGCCCCGCTTCTCCAGAAGCGCCGGCAATTTTTGCAGGTCGGCGATCGTATCGATATCCGCCGGACATTGCTCCTTGCCGAAGCCGCCATCCAGGTCGGTGCCGATGCCGACATGTGTAGCATTGCCCGCCAGCTGGCAGATGTGGTCGATATGATCCACCATTACGGCCAGGGTAAGGCCGGTATTTTCCGGCGTAGAAACGCCCCTCACCCAATTGGGGATCATCATCCAGGCATCCAGCGGCATGCCGATGACGGCGCCGCGGCTGATGAGTTCCCGGAGCTGTTCATCACTAAATTGCCGGTTATGAGACACCAGGCTCCGGCAATTACTATGGCTGGCCCAAACCGGGCCATCGAAGTGGTCCATGGCTTCCCAAAAGCTGTCATCGCAAAGGTGGGTCGCGTCCAGGATGATGTGAAGTTCCTCCATCTTCCGAAGCAGCGCCCGGCCTTTCTCCCCCAATCCCCCCGTAGCATCCGTCCCCTGGGCGTAAGTACCCGGCCCGTAATGCGCAGGGCCAATGGCGCGCAGGCCTTGCTCATAGGCCCGCTCCACATGATCGAGGGTGATCATGGAATCGGCGCCCTCCAGGCTGAGGATATACCCGATGGGTTCATTTTGTCCAGGATGCTCCCATCGTTTCAGCTGAGCCTCCAGGGAAGGTAGATCTGTGATCGGTATAAGCTGGCCGATCTCTTCCATGGCCCGGTACCAGGCCAGTTGAGCCTGCGTCATCGCCCAGGCTTGCTGCGGAGAATGCCAGCCGGGCAACGGGTTGCCTTTTTTGACATAACGGGCGATCTGGGTGGCGACGCACAGCCCTACCCGCCCTTCCCGCATGGCCGGAAAGCTAACCGTATTATGCCCCCGGTCCGGCTTGTCCGCTCCGCCTTTTTCGCTTTCGCGGATATCGGCCACCGGCCAGCTGAGGTCGCGGTTCCATTCCATCGCGTTCATGGCGAGGTCGAGGTGGGCGTCGATGATGAAGTAGGGTTGTTGGTTCATGATGATTTGGTCGTGTTGAAAATACTTTGAAGGCATTTGCTTTGCCCTGGAGAAGATACTTATTCCGCCTCTACAGGCGGAATTGATACTGCGCCCTTTGGGCGGGAGATGCTGTTGATGCTATTGATGCTGTTGATACTGTTGATGCTGTTGATACTCAGCGTTAGCATCTAAAGGATCGACAGTATCCATTTGGCCTTTAAGGCCAAATGAAGGATCTACTGCATCTACCTGGCCATACCCAAGCTTACTGCCCGCTCCCTGGCCACAACCGGCCAGGATTCCACCGCGCGGTTGCGCTCTACGGCCCACACATGGCTATGGAGGGCCATCGTTGGGCAGATGTGCCGGGGGATAGCATAGAGGCAATCCCCCACCGAATAGTTATCTGCGCCATCAAAAGCAATGACCATATGTTCCTCACTGTGAACGGCCAGTTCATATTCCGGAATGCCGAAAATAGCCGCCCTTGGCGGTTGCATTTCCGAGGCGATTGCCTTGTGGCCCAGGTCGAGGCAAAGCTTGTTTTTTCCGGGTTTGCTGACCACCCGGGTAAAAGCAACGGCGGCGTGGAGGAAGTCCATATCCTGAAATTTGTCAGAATATCCGACATCCCAAAGCAAGGTAGTCCCCGGGCTCAGGGTACGCTCCGGATGCTGCGCGTGGATGGGAAAGGTTGGCGACCCTCCACAAATCAGTTCTTCCATCCTCAGGCCACTAGATTGCAGTTCTCGTATCATTTCCGCTACCGGGGCAAAACAAGCGTCACAGGCCTTTTCCCGTTCCTCCCGGGCGGGGATGTGTAAATGGCCATCGTAAATATGCAGCCCCCGGGGATGCAGCCAGGGCGACCGGGCCATATACTGGTATAACTGCAGGGCCTCCGGGCCGGGTTTGATGCCGGTGCGCTCCATGCCAACATCGAGGTCCAGAAAAACATCCAGGGGAATGCTGTGGGACTTTGCGGCGGATTCCAGCCAGCCACTGTGCTTGGCGTTATCTACGATGGCCGAAAATCGCGTGCCGGGGTATCTTTGAATGAGTTGGAACAACTGTTCCACCGCCGGCCCATAAAGCGGATAGGCCATCAGCACATCGGCGGCTCCGGTGTCGGCCACCATTTTGGCTTCGCTCAGCGTAGCACACTTGAAGCGCTTGATGCCCGCTTCGAGTTGCATACGCACCACCTGGGGCAACTTATGGGTTTTCACATGCGGCCACAGGCGCTGCGGGCGGCCGGCAATCGTGATCATCCGCCGGATATTTTCCCGTATCCGCTCCGGAAATACCAGCATGGTGGGGGAAGGGATCGCGGATTCGTTGGAAATTTTGTACCAATTCATGTATTCTGGGTTTTGTTGTGGGCTTACAGGCTTGCCCGTCTCGGTAGTGCTGCGGATTGAAAAGCTATACAAGGCATTCACGCGTCAAGACGAGTTCGGCTCTGCTTAAGTCAGAAGGCCACTGGAAAAGTGCCCATCTGACGCCAGGCGTGAAGCGGACACTTCAAGTGGCCTCTTCACTTCGCCTTGACGCAAGGCTAAGGAGCGCTTGTGACTTATTGAAAGACAACCCGCAGCCGTCCCGATCAGGGCGGCATCGGGCTCAGCCGGGTAAAAAAACCTGCAACCCTGCGGCCAATCAATGCAATTCAAAAATCGCCTCGATCTCCACGGCCACTCCCCGGGGGAGGATCATGCCTACGGCGCTTCTGGCGCCCTTGCCGTTCTGCTCGCCGAGCAATTCCACCATCAGTTCGCTAAAGCCGTTGATGACCTGAGGCTGGCTGCCGAAGCCCGGCTCACAATTAACCATACCAAGGGTTTTGACCAATCGTTTGATGCTATCGAGGCTACCGAGCTGATCCTTCATGGTGGCCAGCATGGTGAGCCCTACCTGCCGGGCGGCCTGTTGCCCTTCTTCCACGCTGAGGTTTTTGCCCACCGTGCCGGTCATCAGGGAGCCATCCGCCTGAACAGGGACCTGTCCCGAAACGTAAAGCATTTTATCAACGATCACCACCGGGTGGTAGATGCCGCCGGCCGGCGGCGGGGGCGGCAGTTCCAGCCCCAATTCCAGAAGTTTAGATTCTATCATGATTTATGTTTTCACGAACCATCGTATCAGTTTGGCGCACCATTACACCCAAATATCCAGCAACAACACGCCCAGCAAGCCCACCACTGAAACGGTCGTTTCCATGAGCGACCAGGTCATAATGGTGTCCTTGACCGAAAGGTTGAAATATTCTTTGAACAGCCAAAAGCCGCCGTCATTGACATGGGAGAAAAAGATACTGCCGGCGCCGATGGCTAACACCATCAGTTCGGGTGAAACACCTGCCTGGCCGACGATGGGCAGCACAATGCCGGCCGCAGTCAACCCGGATACCGTTGCCGAACCCACACTCACCCGGATTGTCGCGGCGATCAGCCAGGCCAGCAACAGCGGAGACAGGCTGGACCCCTTCATCAATGCACCGATGTAATCACTGACCCCACTTTCGACCAGCACCTCCTTCAAAGCCCCGGCGCCACCGATGATCAGCAGCACCATGGTTATACTGGCTACCGCCTTGGACAGGGACTCACTGATGTCGGCCATTTTTCTTCCCCGCCGAATGCCCAACAGGTAAATAGCCGCCAATACGGAAAGTAGCATGGCCAGCACGGGATCGCCCACCACATCCCCAACCCGGCGGATCAGGCTTTGCTCGTCAAAAAACAAACGAAACAATGCAGCAGCGCCAATGAGGATCACCGGCAACAGGGCGGTGAACAAACTGGTTGCAAATGAAGGGAGTTGATCTTCCGGGATGAGTTCCGTGTTGAAAAATTCCTTCAGGGGGGCAGGATGCAGCCTGCGTGACCTTTTTGAAAAAACAGGTACTACCAGCACCGCCGCCGGGATGGCCAAAACCAGGCCCAGTAGCAGGGTCAGCCCGATATCGGCCTTGAACATCTCGGCAATAGCCGTTGGCGCCGGGTGCGGCGGCAAAAAACCATGGGTTACCGACAAGGAAGCCAGCATGGGCAACCCCACATATAATAGCGGTAAACGCGTGGAGGCCGCTACGGTGAATACCAGCGGCACCATAATAACGAAGCCGACGGTGTAAAACATGGGAATACCTACGATCAGGCCGGTCAGCATCAGCGCCCAGTGCACTCGTTTCAGCCCAAAGGCGGCGACCAATTTTTCGGTAATGTGCTGGGCGGCGCCGCTATCGGCCACCAGTTTGCCCAGCATGGCCCCAAAACCCAGGATCATCACCAGGGAGCTCAGCGTGCCGCCAAGGCCCTTTTGTATGGCCGCCAAGGTATCCAATACGGGCAGCCCTTCGGCGGCGCCAACGAATAAGGACACGAGAATAAATGCAATGAACGCATTGAAACGCCCCACCGTGATGAGTAACAGCAGTAGCAGGACACCTGCGAAGACAATGACAATAGGCATGGTTTTTCGTTTTTAAAGTCCTTCCGAACTCCAGTTCGGAAAAAAGCAAAAAAGGCCAGCCTTGCTGACAATCGTGAAAGGCTGAGAAAGATAGGAAAGATATGATGGAGAAAATAATGTGGCGAAAATAAATGCAATTCCGAACGCTATTTCGGAAGCGCCAGCCCTCCTGTTTTTAACATCGGAAGCCGGGATAAAAGGGATCGACTCCACTCCAGTCAGAAGGCCACTGGAAGTGAAATGGCTTCAACTTAAGAATATCAAGCGTGGTTGTAAGGGGATGACTTCCCGCTCATCCCCTTACTTTTCGGGGCTTACAATTTAGGAGGTGATCTCGAAGTCACCTCCTAAAAAGCTCACCATTCCTTAATTCTACTTTGGCACTTTAAAACAGCCGCGTAGCGGCGGCAGATTCTAGCCGGGGGCGTTAGCGCCCCCAGCTAGGCAATCAGAGGCAATTAAGCTCCGTACGCCGTCGGCCGAAGCCTTTGGCGTAGGGACGAGGAGCGACAGCTAACCCTTTATTTCCGCTCTGTCGCTGCTACGCAGCTCAAATGCCCGCTCATTTTTGCAAGGGGCTAACGCCCCCCGCAAAAAACTATCGCCGCTACGCGGCTAAATCTAAAAGCGCCAAAGTAGAATTAAGTTGACGACATTGCACTTCCAGTGGCCTCTTCACTTCGCCTCGACGCAAAATTACAGACGGACTGTGATTTATAAAAGGATAACCTGCGGCCTAACCCATGGGCGAACGGGCTAACCCTCCCCCAATATCTTTTTCAGATACCTCCTGCCTGCCGAAGACTTTAAGTACTTTTCCCGGAGACGGGCTTCTGCGTGGCTTGTAAATGTTTCCTGATATACCAGCTTCCGCGGCGCGTAGGCCTTCGTGGAGTTCACCTGCCCCCCATTGTGCTCCTTTAAACGGCGGCTTAGATCCTGGGCGATTCCCACATACCGCCGTCCGGACGGCTCGCTTTGTATCACGTATACGTATACCATAGCAAAAAAAAAAAGGCGAAGCATTATGCTTCGCCTTTGTAGCCAAGGCTTCATCCTTTTTGTATTGGGTAAACCCGTCCCCTCAAAGGGCCGGGTAAAAATCGAACCCGTGTTACAGGAATGAAAATTTTACCCGGCTCCGGAGGAGACGTGGTTTACCCGGCTCCACAGGAGACGGTATGCGCAACCTAACCCCTGGGCAAACGGGCTAACCCTCCCCAATATCTTTTCAGATACCTCCTGCCTGCCGAGGACTTTAAGTACTTTTCCCGGAGACGGGCTTCTGCGTGGCTTGTAAATGTTTCCTGATATACCAGCTTCCATGGCGCGTAGGCCTTCGTGGAGTTCACCTGCCCCCCATTGTGCTCCTTTAAACGGCGGTTCAGATCCTGGGCGATCCCACATACCGACGTCCGGATGGCTCGCTTTGTATCACGTATACGTATACCATAGCAAAAAAAAAGGCGAAGCATAATGCTTCGCCTTTGTAGCCCGCCCGTCTCCATAAGAGCCGGGTAAATACGGGATCGAACCCGTGTTACAGGAATGAAAATTTCACCCGGCTCTCCGAAGGAGACGCGGTTTACCCTGGCTCCGAAGGAGACGTGGTTCACCCGGCTCCACAGGAGACGCGGTTCACCAGGCACACAGGAGACAGGACTTGCAGTTTAACCACTCGGCGAACAGGCTAACCTTCTCCCAAGATTTTTTCAAATACCGCCGGCCTGCCGATGACTTTAAGTACTTTTCCCGGGGGCGGGCTTCTGCGTGGCTTGTAAATGTTTCCTGATATACCAGCTTCCATGGTGCGTAGGTTTTCGTGGAGTTCACCTGCCCCCCATTGTGCTCCTTTAAACGGCGGTTCAGATCCTGGGCGATTCCCACATACCGCCGTCCGGACGGCTCGCTTTGTATGACGTATACGTATACCATGATATAGTTGGCAGGGATTTTTCTTCTTTCTCTGTGGAAAACCGGAGGTTGGAACAAAAAAAAAGGCGAAGCATAATGCTTCGCCTTTGTAGCCCGGGGGCCCGTCCCTTTTTGGGCCGGGTAAACCCGTCCCCTCAAAGAGCCGGGTAAAAATCGAACCCGTGTTACAGGAATGAAAATTTTACCCGGCTCCGGAGGAGACGTGGTTTACCCGGCTCCACAGGAGACGCGGTTTACCCGGCTCCACAGGAGACGCGGTTTACCCGGCTCCAAAGGAGACGCGGTTTACCCGGCTCCGAAGGAGACGCGGTTTGCCCGGCTCCGAAGGAGACGCGGTTCACCCGGCTCCACAGGAGACGGGCCTGCGGCCTAACCACTCGGCGAACGGGCTAACCTTCTCCCAAGATCTTTTTCAAATACCGCCGGCCTGCCGAGGACTTTAAGTACTTTTCCCGGGGGCGGGCTTCTGCGTGGCT
This sequence comes from Lewinellaceae bacterium, assembly GCA_020636215.1. Classification (GTDB taxonomy): domain Bacteria; phylum Bacteroidota; class Bacteroidia; order Chitinophagales; family Saprospiraceae; genus JACJYE01. The sequence goes on along the minus strand of JACJYG010000006.1, from coordinate 736,274 downwards.
TGTAAATGTTTCCTGATATACCAGCTTCCATGGCGCGTAGGCTTTCGTGGAGTTCACCTGCCCCCCATTGTGCTCCTTTAAACGGCGGTTCAGATCCTGGGCGATTCCCACATACCGACCTCCGGATGGCTCGCTTTGTATGACGTATACGTATACCATAGCAAAAAAAAAGGCGAAGCATAATGCTTCGCCTTTGTAGCCCGGGGGCCCGTCCCTTTTTGGGCCGGGTAAACCCGTCCCCTCAAAGGGCCGGGTAAAAATCGAACCCGTGTTACAGGAATGAAAATTTTACCCGGCTCCGAAGGAGACGTGGTTTACCCGGCTCCGAAGGAGACGTGGTTTACCCGGCTCCGAAGGAGACGTGGTTTACCCGGCTCCACAGGAGACGGGCCTGCGGCCTAACCACTCGGCGAACGGGCTAACCTTCTCCCAAGATCTTTTTCAAATACCGCCGGCCTGCCGAGGACTTTAAGTACTTTTCCCGGGGGCGTGCTTCTGCGTGGCTTGTAAATGTTTCCTGATATACCAGCTTCCACGGCGCGTAGGCCTTCGTGGAGTTCACCTGCCCCCCATTGTGTTCCTTTAAACGGCGGCTTAGATCCTGGGCGATTCCCACATACCGCCGTCCGGACGGCTCGCTTTGTATGACGTATACGTATACCATGATATAGTTGGCAGGGATTTTTCTTCTTTCTCTGTGGAAAACCGGAGGTTGGAACAAAAAAAAAGGCGAAGCATAATGCTTCGCCTTTGTAGCCCGTACGGGAATCGAACCCGTGTTACAGGAATGAAAATCCTGCGTCCTAACCCCTAGACGAACGGGCCTTGGGAAGTAATTATCAGGTAACACCTGGATAACTAAACTGTTTAAAACTATGAGAACCCATTTTACAGGGGTGAAAATTTTACCCGGCTCCTTTGGAGACGTGGTTTACCCGCCTTTGAAGGAGACGGGCCTGCGTCCTAACCCCTAGACGAACGGGCCATTTTGTCGGTTTCTTTAAGCCGGGCTGCAAATGTAGGATTTCAACTGCAACTGCACAAATATTTTTTCCGGCTTTTTTTTTCGAACGATGCTTTTTCTTTCAAAAGCGCTGCAAATATAGATGCTTTTTTAAAAAACCAAAATAGATTGCCTGAACTTTTTTTACCTTTATGAGCCTAAAAAAATACCGGGCTTGCAGGGAATAAACGAGAATCACTTGCATTTGGTTCAGAACAAAACACAAAAAAAATCCACGCAGAAACGGGCATATGAACTGTATTATTGTTACTTTTACACTAAGCCTCTAAATTCACCCTCGCATCCATTGGCAAACGCGATTGCTGCATCAATTGCAGTATAACAGGGAATCGACAAATAGCATTCCCTTCCAACGAACTTCAATTTCTAAAAACAAAATAGCATCAAACCATGTCCAAAAAGATCGCAATTAATGGCTTCGGCCGCATCGGACGACTCACTTTCCGCCACCTTCTGAATATGGAAGGCGTAGAAGTGGTGGCTATCAATGACCTGACCGACAACCCTACGCTTGCGCACTTGTTGAAGTATGATTCCACTCAGGGAAAATTCTCCGGCACGGTGACTTCTGATGATGACAACCTTTATGTGAACGGCAAGGCTATTGCCGCATTGGCAGAGAGAGACCCCACCAAACTTCCCTGGAAAGAAATGGGTGTCGACCTCGTGCTGGAATGTACCGGCCGCTTCACCGATGTGGATAAGGCGGGTTGGCACCTGCAATCCGGCGCAAAAAAAGTGATCATCTCCGCTCCGGCCAAAGGCAAAGGTATCCCCACTATCGTGTTGGGTGTTAACGATGAAATGACCAATGCCGATTCCGCCATTTTTTCCAACGCTTCCTGTACGACCAACTGCCTGGCGCCGATGGTAAAAGTACTGGACGACCTCTGCGGCATCGAACAGGGTTTCATGACCACCATCCACGCTTATACCGGCGACCAGAATATCCTGGATGCTCCTCATAGCGACCTGCGCCGTGCCCGCTCTGCAGCTTTGTCCATCATACCCACTTCCACCGGCGCCGCCAAGGCTGTAGGAGAAGTGCTGCCCCACCTCAAAGGCAAACTGAATGGCAACGCCATGCGCGTACCGGTGCCCGATGGTTCGGTAACCGATTTCACCGTTCTGGTAAAAAAACCAGTAGACGTCGATACCATCAAGGCGGCTTTCAAAAAAGCTTCTGAAGGCGCCCTGAAAGGCATCCTCGAATACAATGAAGACCCGATCGTATCCACTGACATCATCGGCAATCAGCACTCCTGCATTTTCGACAGCGAGCTGACCATGGTGATCGGCAATATGGTTAAGGTAGTAGGCTGGTATGACAACGAAGCCGGCTACTCTGCCCGCCTGGCCGACCTGACCAAGATTCTGGCGAGCAAGTAAAATTGCTTTTCCCTGAACCCCTGCCGGGCGTATCATCCCTGGCAGGGGTTCTCCCTTCTCTTAAAATACAACCATTATGCAACTCGACTTCAATGGCAAAAAAGCCCTTGTCCGGGTGGACTTCAACGTACCACTGGACAAAGAATATCATATAACGGATGATACCCGCATCCGGGCCGCTGTCCCTACTATCAAGCACATCCTGAATCATGGCGGCGCGGCCATTCTTATGTCTCACCTGGGCAGGCCGTTAAAAAAACTCAAGGAGGATGGCAGCATCGACCGGGAAAAATTCACCCTGCAACACGTCGTGCCGCATCTTTCGGAACTGCTGGGGGTAAATGTGCAATTCTGTGACGAAACAGTTGGGGAAAAAGCTGAACGTATCGCTGCGGCGCTAAAGCCTGGGGAAGTATTACTCCTGGAAAACACCCGCTTCGAAGCCGGAGAAACCAAGGGCGATGAGAACCTCGCCAAAAAAATGGCGGCGCTGGGCGATGTCTATGTCAATGACGCTTTCGGCACCGCGCACCGGGAACACGCCTCCACGGCTACTATTGCCCGGTTCTTCGGTGAAGGCGCCAAAACCTTCGGCTTCCTGATGGAAGCAGAGATCAAAAACGCCGAGCGGGTGCTGCATAATCCGGAGCGCCCACTGACCGCCATCATCGGCGGCGCCAAGGTTTCGGATAAGATCCTGCTGCTGGAAAGGCTTATCGATTTTGTCGACAACCTGCTCATCGGTGGAGGCATGGCCTACACTTTCCTCAAAGCTCAGGGCGGCGAGGTGGGCAAATCACTGGTTGAAGAAGACCGGCTGGACCTAGCCCTGGAACTGCTCGACAAAGCTAAGCGTAAAGGGGTAAAACTATTGCTTCCGGAAGACTCCATTATCGCAGATGACTTCGCCAACACCGCTCAGTCCAGCCTCGCCAACAGCAAGGCCATCCCCGAAGGATGGATGGGCCTCGACATTGGGGAACAGGCTCGTAAAGATTTCCGGGAAGTGGTCTTCAACTCCAAAACGATACTATGGAACGGCCCCATGGGCGTGTTCGAAATGCCCAAATTCGCTGAAGGCACCAAAATGATAGCCGAATCCGTCGCACAAGCTACCAGTAAAGGGGCTTTCTCCCTGGTTGGCGGTGGCGACTCCGTAGCGGCAGTTAACCAATTGGGGCTGGCCGACAAAGTTAGCTACGTCTCCACCGGCGGCGGCGCTATGCTGGAATTCCTGGAAGGCAAGGAACTTCCGGGGATAAGGTCAGTGCGGCAGTAAGCAGACCCTTAGTAAGGCTTAGCCTTTCTGGTTTTTTACCCGGCCGAGCGTAGCAAGGACGGGCTGGTTTTTTACCCGGCCGATCCCGACGGTTGTCGGGGGAGGACGGGCCTGGTTCCTGGGGCTAGGCAAAGCCTTCACGATAACAATTGACTACCAAATTTTGGATTTGATAGTTAAAACGGTCCTTTCGTTACGCGAAAGGACCGTTAAAAGTAAGCAGTCGGCAGTTGAAAAGGTGCACCGTAGCTGCAAAGAGGCTTGCACCTTCGCATCCCGACGAGATCCGGTGGATCGAGATCGGGAAGGTAGTCGGCAGTTATTGCAAAACTCGAGAGTGTTCAAGAGTTCGTGTATTCGTGTATTTGTGTGCCCCGCAAGCGCAGTAAAATCAAGGCTTCCCCGATCCTGACGCTGGATTTGACACAGTTGTTTGAACAGTCTCCCAAACGCTACCCCTCTGAATCTCTCCAGACTTGGTAAAAAAAAGAAAGGCTGACCAGAAATTACTTCTGGTCAGCCTCTGGTGGATACCGTACATCCTACCTTTTTGGGATTAGATCGGTGTACTTACGGCGGCTCTGATTTGATGGATAACAATGAGTTTTCCTGCCGCTGGCAGTTACCGGAATTCGTGTTCATGTTCATGGAATCAAAATTTAAAAACTAAAAACGGGATAATAACTGGATAAATATACACATTTGCCGGTAACGCCAGAAAACTCAAAGGAATATTTTACAAAAAATTAACGCTCATGCATATTTGTTTTCCCAGATCAAAGAACTGCAATTTTTATTTAACCCCACCAGGCATCTACTGAGCGGGGCTTTTTTTTTGTGCAAAGGGGCGGAAGGGTTAGAATGCGGTATGGGAGGGGGCAATGCGGGAATGCGAGAGTGAATAGATGCGAGAATGAATAAATGCGAGAATGCATGAATGAATGCGAGAATGAATAAATGCGAGAATGCGAGAATGTATCAAGGGGCATTTTTCCCGCATTCTCGCATTCTCGCATTCTCGCATTCCCGCATTCTCGCATTCTCGCATTCCCGCATTCTCGCATTCTCGCATTCCCTAAAAGTCGATCTGAAAGCTCAACACCGGAACGATGCCGGATTGGAACCCGAAAACCCAGTCTTTCAGAACAGGGTCGTAGTTGTAATCGAGCGCATCCTCGTTTTCCCTGGCGATGAAGTTCTGTACATCCAGCGCGAGGTACCAGGCATTGTTGAGGTTGTCTTTGCGATAGGCCACGCGGAGGTCAGGCCGGAAATAGGGGGACACCTGCTGGCTGAAAGGCCGGCTCTCATCCAGTATCGGGCTGGCAGGGTCAAGGGGGTCGCGCATGGGCGTGAGTATAGGCGTCAGGCGTTGCCCTCCGGTGTAGAGCAGGCGCACCCCGGTCTGGAGTGTGGCCTGATTGCCCACTGTCCATTCTTTTCCCCCCATAAAGGAACCGGCCAGGCCGCTGTTGTAGCGGGTGTCGTAGGTCTTTCCGTTAAGGGCTTCATAGGCCGAATTAAAGATGGACGCGGCCGCAATGTAAAAAGTGCCGTTGTTGAAGAATTGCTCGAAGGTCAGGTCCAGCCCCAGGTTTGTTCCAGTGCCATTGCTCACCAGGGCCCGGGTGGCGTACCCTTCAAACTGGTTGAGCATGGAGTAGGTGCTGGCCGGATCGATACTCACCGGCACGTCAAACAGGTGTTGATAGTAAGCCTCTATCCTCAACCGTTTGCTTTTCCCAATTATTTGGTCGTAACCCAACACTATATGGTGGGCTTTGAGCAAGCCCAGTTCCAGGTTGGGTTGAATATCCTCCCCTCCTGTAGTGGGCACTCGGGTAAAATAGGAGCCGATCGGCAAAATACGGCTGTGCAAGCCGTAACCGAGGTTGAGGGAAGCAGCCTCATTGAGCTGATAGCGGATACCGAGACGGGGTTCGACATTATAGGTATCATTGAGGGCAAAGTACATGGCATGCACGCCCAGATTGATCGTCCATCTGGGATGCGGGCGCAGCCGCAGGTTGGCAAAAGGCTGGAATAACCAGGCGCTGCCTTTTTCATCGATATAAGTGCGGTAGGCGCTACCCAACAGGTAACGGTAGAACAGGTCGTAACTCAGGCGGGTGGCCGTAAGGCCCGCCTTGAGGCTGGCCAGCGCAGAGAACTTCCGGTTGTAATTGGTTGACAACACCAGGCCATTGTTGATATACAGCTCGTCACTAACCGTGGTAGGAGCCAGCTGCTGCGTCAGCGTGTCATTTCGAAACAATATCTTTTGCCCCATTACCGCCAGACTGGTGCGCAGGTAGGATTTATCATCGATGAGGTAACTGTGCGTGACCCCCACGGCTCCCATATTGGTATCAAAATCGCGGGTCTGATAATCGGTATAGGTTTTCCAGTCGTCTACTTCCTTAACCGCCTCAAAGAATTCGGCGCTTAGCCCGCCGATCCCCCAAACAGAGGTGATGTGCTTCCCGTTTTTGCTGTTGAAATTGAGTTTAAAGGACAGGTCCTGGAAAGTATTACTCTCGCGTTCGTCTACCAGCCGAATGTTCATCTTATCCAGGATGCCGAGGGTGGAATAACGGTAATTGACCAGGTAGGAACTTCTCCCTTTTTTGATGGGGCCCTCGGTGGAAAAATCGAGTCCCAACATGCCGGCGCGGAAAGTGTATTCCCGCTTTTCGGAATTGCCGTTTCGGAACTTAATATCAAACACCCCGGAAAAGGCGTTGCCGTACTCGGCCGGAAAAGCCCCGGTAGAAAAGTCCGAATTGCTCAACATACTGACACTGAAAATGGTAATGCCGCCTCCGGAGGAACCCTTTCGGGCAAAGTGGTTGGGATTGGGAATATCAATGCCCTCCAGGCGCCACAACATGCCAAAACTGGCATTGCCGCGCACGACGATGTCGCTACGGGCGTCGCGGCTGGCCTGCACGCCGGGAAACCCAAGGGCCATCCGGCTGGGATCGTTGCCACTGGCGGCATAACGCTGCGTCTCCTCCACCGAAAACGACCGGGTGCTGACTACCGCCAATTCATTGAGCGGCGAATTACCGTGCTTGCGGGCCGTAATGACCACTTCTTCCGTCGTAACGGCCTGCTCGACCAACTCTACGTTCAATACCAATTCTTTGGCGGAATTCAGTATGGCATCGTCAATGACCAGGGGCTCATACCCCAGATACTGGAATTCCAAGCGATGCCTCCCTGTTGGCAAGCCCGTCAGTTCGAAATTACCATCATAATCCGTAACAGTGCCCGGGCGGTTTTCCAGGCTGGCCACCACTACCGTCGCCCCGATCAGGGACTGGCGGGTGTCTTTGTCAATGACCATGCCTTTGATGGACTGGGTGGGAACCTGAGCCAGCGTAGCAACTGATGTACCTAATAGCGAGAAGTACAACAGCAAGGCGTATTGGTGTTTCATGTTTTTTGTGTTTTTACGTGGGTTTAATTTGTCAAATTACAAAAACAGCTTGATAATATATTTTTAAAAACCCTGCTTTTCAGGGAATGCAATGGGCTTTTTTGGGCTTCCTGGGGGTTGTGAGAGAGTTGAGAGGGTTGAGAGGGTTGAGAGGGTTGAGCGGGTTGAGAGGGTTGAGAGGGTTGAGAGGTGGCTGAGCTTCCCACGGCATTTATTGGACTTTAGTTTTTTTTATTGAAAAAAATCTTGTGAAAATTTTAACTGAGTAAAAACAGACTACGAATACAACCAGAAAGTTTCTAAAAAGCAAATACTTGTTTTTATCAAAAACAGGACATATCTTTGTTTTTGTAAGCAAATAGCGATCAGATGAAAAAGCAAAGCCTTCACCGGCAGTATAACTTTCCGGATGCCGACTTATACCTGCAATGCATCGAGCGCATTCAATACGCTCACCGCGACCTTGCCGAATTCACCAAATACGGTTATGACATCGAGCGCCTTAAAGGCTTCAAAGCCATGTGCGACAAGTTCCGCGCGCTGCCCGATGACGATGAATTGGTAGGCGACCAGATGATTACCACGGAAAAGAAATATGCTGCTGCCGAAGCCTTGAAAACGGCTATCCGCAGCATCATGACCCGGGTGGCCATGAAATACAGCAACCGCAGTGGCCGCTACCGGAAATTCGGCACCGCCAAAATGGGCGACATGACCGACGCGCAACTCATCTTTTGCGGCCGCCGGGTCGTGCGCGTCGCCCGCCAGCAGATCGACTTTCTGGCGGATGTTGGCGTCAACGAAAATGTGATTAAACGGGTGACAGACGCCACGCGCGATTTCGAAAAGGCGGTCAATATCCAGCAGGATAAAGTTGCCGACCGGGACATCTCTGTGGAGCGCCGCATCGAGCAGGGCAATAAGCTCTACGAAGAACTGATCACCCTCTGCAATATCGGCAAGGATATCTGGGTGGAAACCGATACCGTCAAATACGAGAATTATTGCATCTACGAGAGCAATAATGACCAGAAGCTGGCCAGAAAGGCGAAAATGGAGGTGGAAGAGCAGGGGAAGGGTTGACCGTCTCTTATGAGCCGGTTAAAAAGGGCTGAATGGCTGAATGGTTTTCACCCGGCTGAGGGACGGGGAAGGGCTGACCGCCTCTGGTGAGCCGGTTAAAAATGGTTGACTGGTTTTGGGGCTTGAACAGCCCCGGGAGTTTTCAAAAAACTGTGTCAAAACCTCCGTCCCGATCAGGGAGGCCCTGGTTTTACTGGGGTTTCAGGGAACTCGAACTCTTGAACACTCTCAACTCGAACTTTACCCGGCCCCTAGGGACGGGACTCGATAATTTACCCGGCCCCTAGGGACGGGACACGAACTCCTGAACACTCCCGGCTTGATCCCTCCCGTTCATCCTTTCACAGCTCCCCTCCTACCTCCTTTCCACCGGCGCAAAAGGCTTGGTAATATCCAACTGCAGCCCGTCCACCGTTTCCTCAAAAGCTTTCCAATCGGCGCCAAAAAAAGCATTAACCTTCTCCACAAAAGCGTCGATCTCCAGCTCAACCCTGGCCACCACTTGCAGGCCGGTGGGAGAAGGAGGGCCAAAGGCAGGGCTGGAGCTATCGAAATAGGCATTGGCTTCCTGGATCCGGATGGACAACATGGCCGGGTCCCGGTAAATACCCTGAACCTTTTCCCCTGGAACAACCAGGGCCTGCAAGGAATCGATGCCCGACTTTATTTCTTTAAGCGACGCTTCAAATGTCTTTTTGCTATCCTCCTTTTCCACCTGATCCTTCACCAATCCTTTGATAAGCTCCAGTTGTTTCTCTGCTTCGGCCAGGTTGTCCATAGCGGCCGTGGCCTGGGCGATGTGCTGGTTCCAGTCGTCCAATGCGGCGTATAAGGCATCCACCTCCGCGATATTGACTTTCATCCTGGGGTCAGGATGCACTGTAACGAGGGTAGAATCCCGGTAATCTCCGTATTTCAAAACGATCTTATACACTCCGGGTGGAACGAGGTGGCCAGCGGGAGGCGTAGCGCCTTCTTTTTCCGGTTTTGGCGTACCTGGCAAACGAATGCCGTTTTGTTCCAGCCCCCAGGAAAAACGGTTCAGGCCCTTTCTGGCTTCCACTTTAAGGTTCCGCAGTAAAAGGCCGTTTTCACCATAAACCATTGCTTCCAGGGTATCTGCTTCAACTGATTTTCCTTCATCGTTTTTCTTGCGCACTTCTTTAATGGAGAAGGTTATGTTTGCGCCATAGGGCCGGTTCTCCCCCTTATAATAAGCATTGCCGGTAAAACGAGTACCGTCCGCTTCCTTATAGTGCGCCAGATAAGCATCCGGCGCCGGATAAAGCACGATTGATTTCTCCAACAGTTCTACTCCTTCCCGGGCGAGCGTGCGCAAAGGGCGGATATCATCCAATACGTAAGCCGCCCGTCCAAAAGTTGCGATGACGAGGTCGTGCTCCCTGGGATGTATGGTGAGGTCCATGGTGGACACCACGGGGTAGCCGGGCTTCCACTTCGTCCAGTTGTCTCCTTCATCAATACTGACGTACAAACCCAGTTCCGTACCGAGAAACTGCAGCCTCGGTTCGATGGGGTCCTGAACCCACGAGAGGCAGTATCCGTCAATCTTATCTTCATAGGTGAGCTGTTTCCAGCTTTTGCCATAATCGCGGGTGCGGAAGAGGTAGGGCCGCCAATCGCCCCGGCGGTAATTGTTGATGACCACATAAGCCTCGCCGGCCTTAAATGTAGAGGCGTGCACCTGGGGTATCCAGCAGCTGTCCGGTACGCCGGGAATATTCGGGTAGACATCTTTCCAGTTTTCCCCGCCATCGCGGGTCAGTTGCAGTCGGCCATCATCCGTTCCCACCCAGATCAGGCCTTTTTCCCGCGGGCTGGGCGATATAGATAAAATGGTACAATGGTTCTCAGCGCCGGTGACATCGTAGGTTAGTCCCCCGCTTTTTACTTGTTGCTGTTTGTTCGGGTCATTGGTGGTCAGGTCGGGAGAAATAGTTTCCCAACTGCGGCCGCCATCAGAAGACCGATGCAGGAACTGGCTGCCGTAATAGATCACTTTGGAGTTTATTGGATCCTGGGCGATAGCGGCGTTCCAATTGAAACGCAAAGGAATGCCATCGGGGTGGGCGGGTTTGGCCCATTGCTGAGCGCCCGTTTCGAAGTCTACCCGTTGGAGGTTGCCGCCCTGCCACATGACATATCCATAGCGGTCATTGTCTTTTTCCACCACAACATCAAAACCGTCGCCGAAGCCGATCTCAGACCATTGCGCATTTCGGATGCCGCCGGTTTGCCACACGTAGGCCGGGCCGCGCCAGGTGCCATTGTCCTGCATGCCGCCCAGGACGTGGTAGGGAATATCATTATCCACCTGAATATGATAAAACTGCCCTACTGGAAGGTTTTCAATAAAACGCCAGGTTTTACCCCGGTCGCGGGTGATGGCCATTCCGCCGTCATTGCCATTGATCATGTAGCTGCCATCCTGGGGGTGTATCCACCAGAAGTGGTGGTCGCCGTGGATGTTATCCCACCCCAGCAAGGTGGAAAAAGTCCGGCCGCCGTCTTCACTGACGGAAATATTGGAATAGACATTATACACCCGGTTTTCATTTTCGGGGTCAACCGCGATATCGGCGTAGTAGAAGGGGCGGTCGCCGATGTTTTTGTCCGCCACCTTTTTCCAATTATAGCCCCCATCTTCGGAGCGATAAAGGGCATTTTTGGGGGATTCCACCAGTGCATAAATGACCTCCGGTTTCGCTGGAGCAATAGCAATGCCAACCTTGCCGACCGGATCTTTGGGCAAGCCATTCTTTTCCCCCAGCTTGGCCCATTTATCCCCTCCGTCTACCGTCATATATAATCCGGAGCCTTCGCCACCGGATTGAAATATCCAGGGCCAACGGCGATAATGCCACATATTGACCAGCATTTTGTTGGGGTTGCGGGGGTCGACGTCAAAATCGGCAGCGCCGGTGCGGTCATTGAGGTAGAGTATCTTTTTCCAACTCTTCCCGCCATCCATAGTACGGTATACACCCCGGTGTTCAGAATCGGCCCAGGCGTTGCCGATCGCCCCCACGTAGACGATATCGGGATTATCCCGGTGGATAATGATCCGGTGTATGTTGAAGGTTTCACGCAGGCCCATATATTGCCAGGTACGGCCACGGTCTATGCTTCGGTACACCCCACCGCCGGCAGTCTGGCTGTTCCGGGGATTCCCCTCGCCGGTACCCACCCAAATGACATCGGGATTGTGCTGATCGATGGCAATGGCGCCGATAGAGGCCACTCCTACTGTATCGAAAATGGGCGTCCAGCTAATGCCCCCACCCTGGCTTTTCCAAAGGCCGCCGGAGGCTGTGCCCACATAGATCTCATCGGGATCCTGCAGGTTGACATCTACAGCCGTCACCCGGCCACTCATCCCCGCCGGGCCGATACTACGGGCTTTCATGCCCTGGAAAAGGCCCATGTCGAGGCTTTGGCTGTTGGAAAGCAATAAGGAAAAGGAAAAAAGCGTGACGAACAGTAGTTTTTTCATGGCCAATTCAGTTTTATTCCGGCTCGCGAATATAGGGAACAATGGGCTGTTATAGGTGGGAATTGTTGCGGAATTGGCCGCATCCGCTCAAACGGAGGGAGTATCCATAGTATCGACAGTATCAACAGCATCCATAGTATCCATAGTATCGACAGTATCAACAGCATCCATAGTATCTATACCTCAACCCCCAATTGCCACCGCCCTATCCGGATCCACGATCCACTCACTCCAGGAACCGGGATAGAGCAGGGCGTCACCCAAGCCTGCGTGCTTATAGGCCAGAATATTGCGGCAGGCGGTCACTCCGGAGCCACAGTAGAATGCGGTATGCCCTGCCGGGGTGTCGCCCAGCACTTCCAGGAATTGGCGCCGGAGGGCCTCCGGGCCCAGCCATTGGCCGTTAGAACTTACATTATCAGGGTGAGGGATGTTGACTGCCCCGGGGATGTGTCCGGCCACCGGGTCGATGGGCTCCACTTCGCCGCGGTAGCGGTCGGAGGTACGGGAGTCCACTACTTTGTATTCTTGTAATTTGCGGATCACCTCTACCCTATCTGCATCGATCAACATTTCGGGCCGGAGATGAGGAATGAATTTAGCAGGCTGAGCCGAGGGAATCCTTGCTTCAGTTGGCAAACCAGCGTCTTCCCAGGCTGGCCAGCCCCCGTTGAGCACCGCAACTGCGTCATGGCCAAGCCAACGCAGCATCCACCACAAGCGGGCGGCAATTGCTCCGGACATATCGTCATAGGCCACTACCTGCACCTCCGGGCCGATGCCCCAATGGGAGAAGAGGGCTGCTACCGTTTCTACGGAAGGCAAAGGATGGCGCCCCGTCTTTCCCGGAACAACAGGGGCAGACAAATCCTCCTCAAGATGGGCATAGAATGCCCCGGGAATATGGCTTTCCAGGTAAGCCCGCAGGCCGGCGCCGGGATCGGCCAGGTTAAAACGGCAATCGACGACTATCCAATTGGGCTGATGAATATGTTCTGACAAGTCCGCTGCCGAAATGAGGGTGGTGTACATTCGTCGTTAATCTTTTTACGGATTCCTTTTATTCCATACTTTTCGCCCCCGGTTTGACGTATAGCCCTGGTACCGGCCAAACAAAAACCCGTGGAAACGATTTTTAAATATAAAAAGCCCATGAGAACAATTGCCATTTTGCTCGTTCTTTTCCTCCCGCTTGCCTCACTTTTCTCGCAGGACGGCGTCCGCTATACTCAGGACTTCCGCTTTGCCCGGGGTATCTATCTATCTCTGGCCGACTGGAAAGCCAACCATCCGGTGCGGCCTGAGGAGATCATCGCCGAAGGCGACCCCAGCTCGCCGAAATTCTTCCAGTACCTTTTGGCCAAAGAACAGTTCCGTTTCCCGCGCAACAATGAGATCGTTTATGTGAAGACCAATGATATTTTTGGATACAGCAACGGCCGGGATGTTTTTTACCACAAACAATACCGCTTTGAGATCATCGGGCAGATCAACCTGCTGGAAGAAGTGGATGTGGTGGATTCCTATGCCTCCTTTATCCATCCGGGCGAGCAGTACCAGGCCGCCCGCACCGAAGGCACCGGAAAATTATTTGTGCTGGACTACGAAACGGGTAATTTCTTCCGCTGCAAGCCTAAACAAGTAGAAGCCCTCTTCCAACGCGATCCGCAGCTTTATCAGGAGTACAAAAAAGCTAAAGGCAAGAAAAAAGAGAAGATCCAAAATTTCATCAAAGAGTATAACTACCGGCACCCGACCTATTTTCCGAAGGGATAGCCGACTTATCAGTCTGCAGTATACAGTAATCAGTTTGCAGTACCCCAGATGTCCTTCCGGGCGGCCATTCCCTACTGCCCACTGCATACTGCATACTGCCCACTGGGCCTCATCGGGATGAAAAGCTGCGGTGCACCTTTTCATCCGACCTACCGACCTTCCCGACTCAGCCCACCGGGCTTCGCCGGGATGAAAAGCTGCGGTGCACCTTTTCAACAGACCTTCCGACCTAAAGACCTAAAGACCAACAGACCTTCCGACCTACAGACCTATCGACCTCCAGACCTACCGACCTTCTGACCTTCCCGACTCAGCCCACCGGGCTTCGCCGGGATGAAAAGCTGCGGTGCACCTTTTCAACCGACCTACAGACCTACTGACATACCGACCTTCCGACCTTCTGACCTTCCGACCCAGGCGCCTCATGGCTTATCGGATCCTTCCACAAAGTCTAGTGCCACGGAATTGATGCAATAGCGCAGGCCGGTGGGTTTGGGGCCGTCATCGAAGACGTGGCCCTGGTGGCCGCCACAGCGGGCGCAGCGCACCTCGGTGCGGGTCATGCCATAGGCCTTATCCACTACTTCCAGTATATTTTCCTTTCGGATCGGTTCCCAGAAGCTGGGCCAGCCGGTGCCGGATTCAAACTTGGTAGCGGAAGAGAAGAGCGGCAATCCACAACCGGCGCAAATGTAGACGCCTTTTTTCTTGTTGTTCCAGAAATTGCCGGTGAAGGCCCGTTCGGTTCCTGCTTGGCGGAGCACGTAGTAAGCTTGTTCACTGAGTTCTGCTTTCCACTCCTTGTCCGTCTTTTCGACTTTTTGTAAAGTATCGCCATCCAGGCCGATAAAGGGGCCGGTGGCTTGATTGAGCGCTTCCTGTTCGGTTACCCCTTTCTGAGCCTGATTACAGGACATCAGGCCGAACAAAGCAAGCGCTAGGCAAATGAAGTATCGGGTATGCATCCTTGAAAATTTATTTTTGATGTTTTTTGGATATAACACATTGGTTTCCAATGATACTGTTAAAATTTTCCTGAAAGGTTGTAAAGCCTACAGTGCGTAAAGGCCGTAATCAGCTGATGCCGCAGCCGGGCAAGAATCCCAAATCGGCCTATTCCTCCTCTTTTCCCCGTCCTTTGGAATTTCCTCTCCGGCGAATACGGGGATGGTTCCACTCCTCGCGTTGGGCAAATTCTACGATGGACCGCATGGATGCCATGATGCCGAGGAAGACCATATAGCCAATTGTCAGCACCACATATATCCAGCGGTAAGAACCCGCTTCGTCGATGGTGAGAGAAGAAAACAGGTAAGCGGCCAGGCCGGAAGCCACGGCCAGCCCCAGGTAGCTGTATACAGAGCGTCCCCAGTATTTCAGCATATTCTCGGCGGTCAGGGAGAAGACGCTGTTGACCACGGCAAACAACAAAAGGAAAGAGGCGGCCGTCATCCAGGGAAAGCGGTCGGGCACGTACAATAAGCCGGTCAGTTTGATCAACTTTGAAGCAAGAATAAAAACGATCACTGCCCCAAAAATAACAGCAGCCTGTTGAAAAGGGCTGAAAGCCTTATCGAAAATAGAAGTCTGTCCGGTAGTATTCATAAAGGTGTATTGCTTGAAAAATTCATGCGGTATTGCGGGATCATAAAAGCCGGGAAGCGATACCTTTGTTTTCCTGCTATCATTCATTACAACAAATTTTGCCGCGAATGTTGACCCGAAAGTTCTTAATTATTTTTCTTTTTCTCACTTCCAGCGCCCTTCAAAAAGGATGGTACGCCCAGCCGCTGGAGATCTGGCAGATACAGGGCGAAGGCAATAGCAGCCCATATGTCAATCAAATCGTCACGACAGCGGAAAATGTGGTTACGGCCCGGGGCAACGGCTTTTTTTTCATACAAACTCCGAGTGGACGCAGTGACAACAATCCAATTACGTCAGATGGTATTATGGTTGACGCCCCCTATTTTGGGCAGGTAGGAGACCTTGTCACCATCACCGGCCGCATTTGGGAAGTAGGAGGCATGACCCTCTTTAGCTCATCGGGCCTGCAGGCCAATACCGTTGGAAGTGGAGCGGCGCTGCCTCCGGTTGTTCTTTTAGATGATAGTTTGCCTTCTGATATTCCTTCCCCGGTGCACAGCCTCGAACGGGTAGAAGGCATGCTGGTGCAGTTTTCGGCGGTAGCCTGTGGCCCCAGCGATTACCAGGAGTTGGTTCCCCTTACCACCAGTACCCACCGGCCTTTCCGGGAGCCCGGCATTCTCCAGCCCGGCCTGCCGGGACTGCCGGTTTGGGATGGCAACCCCGAATTGTTCTGGTTCGACCCCAATGGGCTAGGCGGGCCCAACAACCGCTTCATCAATACCGGCGCCAATATTGACGCAACTGCGATAATGGTGGAGGCGGATCAGGGGTTCTGGCTGGCCTTGCCGGCCTCTTATACCCTGAACAGCCCGCCCTTCCTGCAGGCAGTACGCCCGGCTGAATCTAATGAATTCACGATTGGCAGCCTCAACTGCCTGCAGTTTTTCTCCGACGCCGATAATTATACGCTGCGCCTGCAAAAGCTGTCGCGCTACATTACCGAACTGATGCGCCTGCCCGACATTCTGGCCGTGCAGGAAGTAGGCAGTTTGTCGGCTTTACAGGACCTGGCCTATTATATCAAATTACTGGCCCCGCAGGCCAACTATCAGGCTTACCTGCTGTCCGGCAATGCCGATATTAAAATGGGATTTTTAGTCCGCAGCCGTATTCAAAACGTTCAGGTAACCCAACTTGGAGCCAGCGAAAGCCTGGCCATTGGCGGATTATTACATGACCGCCCCCCCGCCCTGCTGGAGGCCACCCTGCCCACCTCCCCTCCTACCCCCATTCGCGTGCTCAACCTTCACCTGCGCTCCCTGATCGGCATCGAAGGGCCCGACTCCGGCTTTGTGCGCACCAAGCGGTACCAACAGGCCGTGTCGGTGGCCAATATGGTGCAGTCGTTACAACAGGACGGCAACCTGGTGGTGGTGGGTGATTACAATGCTTATGAATTTACCGATGGCTATGTGGATGTGGTGAATCAAATCGCCGGGCAGGAAAGCCTGGGGGCGCAATTCGCCATCACGCCTATCGTCAACCCTCCTCTACTGAAAGTAAACAGCCTACTCCCTCCGGAAGAACGCTACTCCTACGTCTACCAGGGCAACGCCCAGGCGATCGACCACTGCCTGGCCAGCACCATGAACGCCCTAACCATAAAAGGCATGCAGTACGCCCGCGGCAATGCCGACAACGCCCTGGCCTATTTCGACAATGCCTTTCTCCCCCAACGAAGCTCCGACCACGATGGCTTCGTGCTCTTCCTGGAAGCCCAGCACCCGGTCAGCCTGCGGGAGACGAAAACGGATCCAGGCATTCAGCTTTCCTTTCAACAACCGCTCCCGGCCGGCAGCCCCATCCACATCCACAGTGAGGCCGGCGAACTGCTCGGGCTGGAACTCTATTTCCCCAATGGCCAGGCCGCCTGGCGGACGCGCTTGTCGGGAAGGGAAACGACGGTGTATCTTCCAGCCAGCCTGCCTTTCGCTTCCTGGTACGGGTTGAGGGTTACTAGTGAAAAGGGACAGTATGCGGGGAAGTTGCTGGTGGAGTCAAGGTTATAGGAAGGTACAAGGTAGGGCAACGGTCGAGTGTATTGAAAAGGAATCAGGCAATTAATTCCAACAACTTATTAATGGTATTCAAATTTCTTGCTGTCATGGTAATAGCGGGGAATGCCTTGCCTATTTTCTCAACCAGTTTCGAGCGCCCAACACCTTCCGGAGCATACAAATAAAACACCTTTTCTATAAGTTTATACTGCTCTGATTCCGCTTTGAGCGCATCCAAAAACTCATAATCAACAGACTTTGGTTCTTCTTCTAAAAAGAAAAAATGCACAAGCTTGCCCTGATCCGTTGGATAGGGGTTATTTTCTGCTGCATTTCTGAGGTCATCCGTACTTAAAATGAAAACTGAAGGCTTGAAACCGAATCGATTCTCAATCAGTTGTCCAATTACCGCTTCTGGCCTGGTGGGGCTTTGTAAAACAACATTGCCACTTTGAATGTAGGTTTTTACATTGGAAAAGCCATTTGCCTCTAAAAGCCTGGTGAGTTCTTTCATTGGAAGGATGTGTTTCCCTCCGACATTAATGCCTCGTAATAATGCGATCCATGTTTCCATTGGAATAATTCTATTTGTTTTTAGCCTCTTGTTTTAGAGCTTGTTATTCGAAGGAACTTTTTTTTTATGGATGAAAGCAAGGAAGCATGGTTCATGATCATTAAGTTAAGCTCAACACCCTGTTTCCGGATCAAGCCTTTTTCGTAATTTCAGCGAAAAACCCGCCCCGTGAAAAACGCTTTGCGATGGGCTTGCCAGGACTTGCGGCGCTTTCTGCAACTCGATGAAGCTAACCGCCAACAATTCCTTTACGCGCCCGCTACCGCCTTTACCCGCTGCCGGCAACTCACTTTCGAGCGCACTGCCGTCCTGGTGCTTTCCCTTTTAAAGACCTGCCGGCCTGTCGGCACGGCAGGCGGGAAACGCTTTCCATCGAGCTATTCGATTTCTTCCGGGCCCTTAAGCTGGACACAGCCACCAAAAGCGCCTTTGTGCAAGCCCGGCGAAAGCTCAAAGCGGTATTCTTTACAAGCTTCTTTCTTCACACCACCCAGGTATTCTACCGCCGCTTTCCGGCCAAACGCTGGAAAGGCTTCCGACTGTGGGCTTGTGACGGCGCCGGCCTGCGCCTGCCAAATGAAGCCTGGGTGGGCAATGCCTTCGGTTGGCATCAGAACCAGCATTCCAGGGCGCCTTCCATCGGCCTGGGCTATCTCAAACGTTTCCTGCCGGCACTCTTGCTGGACGGGCCTAAACGATGGTGGGCCAGAGTCAAAGAACTCCTGGCCCTACTTCTTTCTGTCCTGGAGCCTATCCGAACGGACAAAAAGCGCGTCCGCAAAAAGGGCCTGATGCGAGGAGCAGCGCGCCATATCTACGAACCCAATTACAAACCCTCGCTTTAGCCCGCCCGGGCGACACGCGCTCCTGTCTGTCAAAATTCGGGCCATCGGCCAAGCCGCTGGGAAGGGGTTCTTTTGCCTCGCTTTATTATCCTTGCGTTGCTCCGGCGCAATGGCAGCGGAGCTGCGGGTTTTTAACCTTTGGTTTTGGTTTTGGGTCTTAACTTAATGGGGTTGAGCCTGTGTTGTGTGCATAAATTATTCCAAAAGTGCAGTTGTCTCTAAGTGTTCTCAATGCAACTTCTTTTTTTAGCTGACGATATATGTTTTCTACGCTAGCAAATTTGGCTAATATGATATTTAACGTAAATTCATTGATTACATTATAAAACCCATCTGTACATAAGAATAATATAAAACTTTCCTCAATTTCAATTTGATTGATCTGCACATTTGCCTGGTCAATTTTTCCTACATAATTAGTTAAGACATTGCTTTTTCTAGAACTCCCACTAGGGAGTACATGGTCAGAAGTTATTTGACGAATATTATGATTTTCTCTTTTAATATAAATTCTACTGTCGCCAATATGTAATAGGGATAATCGATTTCCCTTTAGCCTTATCCCTGATAAAGTAGTTCCACTTCTTTCGTTTTTATTTACTGATTTAACTTTACTTTCAATGTCATTCAAGACACTTCTATAATCAATTACATCATTTTTTGTCATGATGTCAATATATGACTCAACAGCCACTTCGCTAGCCTTGTCACTATCCTCAAAACTTCCAATACCATCAGCGATTGCGGCAACTATAAAGTCCTCCTCTATCAACTCGATCTTAATGAAATCTTCATTCCTCAGTCGGGGTCCAGTTTCAGAAAACATTTTATGTTTTATTGACCACATATGTCTGCTACGGTTTGGCGAAGTTTACTATTTAATGTGTCAACGCTAATTGAAATGGAATATAAAAGATGGTTAATTGCATCACATAATGATTGTTCATCAACCATGAATTCTATAGTCAGCCTATCAATTAACTCATCCGGCAAGTCGTCAGATGACAAATACTTATAGGCAATTCTTTCAACATACCACCGATTGTGCCTTACTCCTAAATAAAGAAGTGCCATTATTCCTTCTGCCATCAAATTTGTGTTGGTGCTTTCTACAAATCTCACTAATCGTTGGGCCAAAGTATCAGTAAAGTCCCATGGAAAATTACTTGTCCTAGCATATTCAAATAATGCTGACGCAATCAAGTTCACATTATTTGCCGATTTCACAATTTGATCAATATGCTCTAAATCTAATTGATCAAGAACAATTGACTTCTCAAAGTCAGAGACTGATGAACTCAAGAAATTTGCAATTTGCGTTATCAATTCATCTGTTAGAGTAGAACCACTCTTTAAGACATTGACTATATACTCGCCCTCAGCTGTGCTTGGTTGATTCTGACCTTTAGTAATTTTACTTAAGGCATCTCGAAACGAGACAACCGATTTAAACCGTCTTTTAGGGTCTGTTCTTGTGGAAGCTAATAAAATATGCTGATAAGAATTATTCTCACGAATTTCGTTGCATGGAATTCTAGGACTATCCCCTACAAAATCATGCAAAAGACAACCTAATGAGTAAATATCCGAACAGGCAGTTGCATTTCTTAAATCACTCGTGATTTCAGGAGCTGTATAAAAATCTGACCCTTTACCTACTCCAGTATTTGTAATTGAGGTGATATTTGTCTCATTTAGCGCCATTAGACCAAAATCACCAATAGCATATTTATCTCCAAGTCTGAGGATATTAGCTGGTTTTAAATCTCTGTGAGTAATTCCTCTTTTATGAATGAACTCAAGTCCTGCGATTACATCGATAAACACTCTCTCAAAATTGCCTGAATGAATATATCCACTCGTAATGTCTTTAACAAGTGTAGATTCAGCATACGGCATCACATAAAAAGAATCAAATCCATTTTCTACAACTTCAAAAATGGGAACAACATTCTCATGGTTAAGTAATTTCTGGAATTTAGCTTCTCTTAAAAATCTTTTTAGTGCAGATTGTTCTTGACCAGCCATTGCTGGGTGTAAATCAAACCTTTTTAAGGCAAAAATATTACCTTCTTTTTCAACTTTATCCACGACCCCAAATCCACCTTGTCCAATTCTCTCAATTACGTTATAAGACATTTCTACATTATTTTAACTTATTGCACACAACGGCAGCCTGTGAAAAAACTACGGAAGGGCAAAATTTTGAATAGATTTCGATCCAAAACACAAGGACTGCCAAAATTTTCTTTTAGAAAGCCGATCAGCTCTGCTTGATAATTTGTGGATGTCGGAGTTTTTTCACAGCCTGACTACAGCCCTACTGCATTGCGCCTTTCAATAAACCCTATTGCGTTTATTTCCGCTATACGCGCCGGGCCGTTCCCAAATATACCTCAAAACAACAAAAACAACAATGTCGCTCCTGAAAACCCTTCCTACTCCAAGTGCCCAAATCCATACCCACGCGCCTTCAACTCCCGGATCAGCGGCCCGATGCGTTTGTAGAACTTATCCGTCCGCTCCGGGCCGGCGCCGATATGAGATAATAGGAAAAAACCATTCAAGCCGTTTGGATGGCTGGATTCATAGGAAAGGATACTTTGATAGATCTCGGCCGAGGAGCGGTAGTTAGAGGCGTCATCGGTGGTATAATCCGCATGGGACAGAGTACCGGGGGTGTAGTTAAAAAAGATCATGCCCTCCTCTTGGCTCCATTCGACAATGGCGCGGTTGTACCATTCGTAAGGCGGGATAAACCAGCGGGCTTTTTCCCGGGGTATGCCCAGGGAAGCCAGAACGGCGAGGTTTTGCCGCAAATCTTCCAGAAATTGATCTTTGGACACCAGCAGGGAGTCTCGCCGGGACCAGTCGCAGTAAAGGAGATGTTTATCGGAATGCGCGCCGACGTAATGCCCCCGGCGCTTCAGCTTCCGCACCAGTTTGGGGTAGCGGCGGCAGAAATCGCCGGTAAAAAAGAAGGCAGCCGAAACCTTTTCCTTTTTCAAGGCCCGGCACAGCACGTCCGCCCCTTCAGCGTATTCATGCCCGGTAAAAACCAGATAGAGGGTAGAAAGGCTGGTATCCCCTCTGACCTTGGCGCCAAAGGCGTCGTACACCCAGCTTTTCTGGGCGCTGAGGGGGAGGAAGGTAAAAAGGCAGCAAATTGCAGTCAGCCAACGCATGGGCAATCTATTAGAGTTACTCGGGATAATGTGACGGGGGGACTTGGAGAGGGGACACGAGGTGATCCTTGGCTTCCAAGCTTGAACTTGATCCGTCGTACGTCAGTATATCGGCACGCGGCCAAAGGAAGTCCCCTACCAACTAACAGAAGGCCGGGATCAATACGTCGAACGACGGTGGATCCCCTGCTGCGCCCTATGCGCTCTATGCCCTATGCCCTATGCCCTATGCCCAACGCTCTACGCACCCCCCGATCAAAAGTTCAGCTGCAGGCCCAGGCTCGGCAGGATCGGCAACTGGCTGACCCGGTTGTTGGTGATCCGGTCGACGTAGAAGATGTTATCCCGGTTATAAACGTTGGTCACACTCAGGGTCGCTTCCAATACGGTATTCCGCGAAAACTCGAAGGATCGTTTCAGAGAAGCATCCAGTCGATGGTAATAAGACAAGCGGCCAGCATTTATTTTTTCGGTCAGCAGCGTGCCCAACTGGAAGTTGCCGGTAAGGATATCGGTAAAAACGAGGTCATCGTAGTTGTTCTGCTCGTAGAAGCCCTGGGTCTGGGTGAACGGAAAGCCGGATCCCAGGTTCCAGCGAAGGCTGGCCTCCCAGCTATTATTTTTCCCGAAGGAATAGGTCCCTAACAGGTTAACGTTATGGCGGCGGTCGAAGATGGTGGGATACTCCTGAAAACCGTCGTCGCGGCGCACATAACCCAATGAGTAGGTCCCCCAGAGGTAAAGGTTTTTGTTCTCATAGCGCAGGGAGAAATCGATCCCGTAGGCTCTTCCCGTTTCGGTAATGAAATCCGGGTCGGACCCGCTGAGTTTATTCCGGTTGATGTTGATCAGTTGGGTAAACTCTTTGAGGTAAGGCTCTACGTTCAAGGACAAGTTTTTGGTCAGGTCGGCCTCCATGCCGACAATAGCGTGGATGGACTTCTGCAGGTTGTGGTCGGTTGGTGTCCGGGTGCCCGGCTTATAGATGGTTTCTTCCGGGCCGGCGAGGAAACCGATAAAGAAGTTGACGACATCCAGGTCGTTCACGGTGCTGATCAGGTTCTGGGAGTACAGGCCGCCGGCAAACTTGAAGCGAAGAAAATCAGTGATATTGTACTTCAGTCCGAAACGAGGCTCCACGGAGATCTCTGTCTGTGAAGCATAATAATGCAGCCGCAGGGCCGGCTCGATGACCAGGTCGCCCAGTTGTTGCTTATACTTGAAATACCCGGCGAGCTCGGTGGTAAAGTCCCGCTGTTCAAAAGATATGCCCACAGCGTTGCGGAAACTGAAATCCGTATTAAAGCCGGTAAACTCAAAGCCGTAATTGATCTGGTTTTTGTTGCCGAAATAGGTGAAGCCCAGGTTGGCGTTGTAACTGCTGATACCACTGCGCCGGGGCCGCCCATCAGATTCCTTCAGGTTGATCTCGTAATTACTCACGGCGATGGTGCCATCCAGGATCACGTTGGAATTGGTGGGAATGAGCGTAAAGTTGGCGCCGGCGCCCGTCGTAGTCCAGTCCAGGCTCGCCATACCGACAAAATTAAAGGCGTCGACAAAATTGAAACCAAAGAGGTTGAGCTTGCTACCATTAATTTCACAAAGGATACTTTCCCGTACAGGTCCGTGTAGGTGTAGGGCATACTGATATCTGATTTCTTGAGGTCTCCCAGGCTGGTATCCGAAGATGCAAAGGAAAAGAAATCGGGATCGACAGCGTAGCTGTACAGCGCTTTGGAAGTCTGATCGAGATAGGAATGTTTGCCGGTCAGCAGGAAAGAAACGCTACCGCCGCCTTCTTCACTCAGTTTTTTAACCGGCCCTTCAAACAAACCTTTGACCTGGAAGGGGCTGGCGGAAACCAGGCCCCCGAAACGCTTCCGGTTGCCCTCTCTGGTTTTGATATCTACAATAGCGGAAATACGGCCGCCATATTCTGCACTAAAGCCCCCGGTGAGGACATCAACACTACGGATGGCCTCTGTTTCAAAAACAGAAAAGAAGCCAATGGAATGGAAAGGGTTATAGATGGTCATACCATCCAGAAGGATCTTATTCTGCACCGGCGAACCACCGCGGATGTACAACTGGCCGCCCTGATCGCCCGAGACAATAATACCCGGTAATACCGGCAGGTACTGAGCGATATCGGATTCTCCGCCGGTAGAGGGCAGAGACCGGATCTGCTTGGGCGTTACGGTCACCTTCGATACCTGTACATCGCCACGCGCCTGCTCGCGCCGGCTGGAAACGTTGACGGTCTCCAGGTTTACTGCGCTAGGTGTCATATAAAGGCTTTTATAAACAATAGCCCCTTCTTTGACCGTGATGTCCAGGGCAACACTATCATAGCCAATATAGGTGGCGACCAGCTTGTAATTACCGGCGGGGATATTACCAAAGCTGAAGAAGCCGTCGAAATCTGTATTTGTTCCAAAATTTGCGCCCTTCAGGACAACGGTCCCATAAATGATCGGCTCGCCGGAGTCTTTATCATAAATATTGCCCCGGATCGTGCTGCCACTCTGGGCAAAAAGCGCGCCGGAAAAACCGGCCAGTAGAAAGAGAAGAAGTATGTTGAGCTTCATAAATTGAGGTGTTAAAATCGAGCCGCGCAAAGTGGCTATTCTATTCTTCGTAAGGTTCAAAAAAAACAGTTTTCCCTCCAGGATCTTGAAGGCTCCTGAAAACCGGCACAAAGATAACCCATCTTCCTCCTTCACCAAGGGATTCTTTTGTCATTTTGCGTACACTAGGCAGGGAGGTCTGTAGGTCTGTAGGTCTGTAGGTCGGGAGGTCGGGAGGTCAGGAGGTCGATAGGTCAGTTGAAAAGGTGCACCGCAGCTTTTCATCCCGGCGAAGCCCGGTGGGCTGAGTCGGGAAGGTCGGTAGGTCGGCAGGTCGGCAGGTCGGTTGAAAAGGTGCACCGCAGCTTTTCATCCCGGCGAAGCCCGGTGGGCTGAGTCGGGAAGGTCGGGAGGTCGATAGGTCGATAGGTCGGGAGGTCGATAGGTCGATAGGTCGGGAGGTCGGGAGGTCGGGAGGTCGGGAGGTCGGGAGGCCGGGAGGCCGGGAGGTCGGGAGGCCGGTTTTCAAATAACGGGGTCAAATCCTCCACCTTGATCAGGGAAGTCTTGATTTTACTGGGGCTTCAGGGAACTCGACCTTTACTCAGCCCTCAAGGACGGGACCCCGAACTTTACCCGGCCCGTAGGGACGGGACCCGAACACCTGAACACTCCCTCGGTAGGCCAGGTAGTTTCCGATTCCCCTCATTCCACAAATACCGTTGCGCGCAAGGTATCGAGCAGTTCGGAAAATTGATCGGCCAGCAGTTGCATTGCCTCCCTGTGTTCCACTTTTTGTTTGGCGGCAGAAATCGGCGTTAGCACGCTGATAAGGAAGTCCAGATGTTCCTCGATGGTGCGGCGTTTGAGGAAATCGCCACCTCGTTGCCAGGCCTTCTGGTAACATTTCTGAATTTTTTCATGGCGGCCCTTACTCAAGGCTCCTTCGATCAGGCCGTCGAGGATGTCCAGGTCCGCCTGGATAACGCCACTCCAGAAGGAGGGATTTTCATCTTCATCCTGGCTCGCCAGCTTTTTAGCTTCCTCCAGCTTATTATTATCAATGCGTTTTTTTGCTGAAGAGGTGTTTTTTTCGGATTTAAATTTCCCCAGGAGAGTTTCCATCAGGTACCAGTTGGGCAGCGAATAGTACGCGCTATCTCCGCTTTCTTTACCTTTCAGTTCGTAGGCCTTTCGGTAATACCCGGCGGATTTTTCAATAGCCTGCCATCGAGCGGTGGGGGTTTCTTCCACGATAGCGAAGCGTTTATAAGCGCTTCCCAAAAGGTTGTATCTTTCAACCGTTTCGCCCGCCTGCAATAACCAGTCGAGCAAGTCGATCGCCTCCCGGATGGTTGCGGCCCCTTCTTCTCTGGCGCCTTTCCTGAATTGTTCGACCCCCCAACGGGCTTTCAGGTTCCCCAATTGTTCCAGGGTGCTGACCGAATAGCCGGCCTTTGCGAGATTTTTCAGCAAACTGTAATAATGGATCGCTTCTTCATAGAGGCCCATTTTAGCGTGGACATTTGCAATTGCCTCCAGCACTTCACTTTCCTTGAACCATTCCAGAGGGGCCCGTTTGACGGTTTCCTCCAGTTTATCTTTCAACTTTTCAACATATCTCGTAGAGGCATTTTCCACGCTCCCACTGATCGTTTCCAACTCGATGATCAATTCTGCGGGGTCTGCGTAATCCTCTCTCTTTGAACTGCCTCCTCCGGCGTTCCCCAACAGGCTGTAGAATGGGTCGCCGTAACATTGATAAGCGCCCCAGGTGTTATTGGCAGGGTGCTTCATATAGGTGGCTAAGCGGGCCAGGCGGACGGCTTCGCCAAAGGGCGTCTCTTGCAGCATTTCTGTGTAAAAAACGCGGGCGAAAGTTTTAGCGGCCTGGTCGTTTACAGCCCATCCGGCGGCTACCACTGCCCGGACGCCCATGCGTATCAATTGCGTGCCCAGGTTGGCCGCCAGTTTGTTGCGGTTGGCCAGGTGCTCCGCTTCTGCATCGGCCGCTCCGAGATGGCAGCAATTTATAAATACCAGCTCCGGAACCTGCCGCATCCGGTTGATCACAGCCGGCGACAACAAAGTTCCGTTTTCCAGTACCATCCCCGAGGCCGCTATATCGTCTGTATCCTTGGGTTCATTAAAAACACCATGTCCGGCCAGGTGGATTATCTTGTAATTCTGTTTGAACAACACGGTAAAGACCCTGACATCGTCATCCTGCAAGGATTGCGTGACCTGGAAAGGGCCGGTTTTCAATAAGCTGCCCACCATTTTTGCTTCTTCCCAGGCGCCCGGCAGCTGCTGGAAGCGAGGGTCATTTAGCAGCGGGTCCCCAATAACCAGAGCGGTTCGTTCCACCGTATTCTCCACATTCAGGCGGTAATCGTCTGTTTTCAGTTGCCGGATCATGCCGGCGCGCACTGCCGCGGGTTGCTGTTCATCGCGGGATGGGTCATACAGCAGTTCCCAGGGGTATTCGGCTGTTTTGGGGTCCAGTATCCAGAGGATGTTGAGGCGGTCCGACGCGTATTCCTTGAATTCCATGGGCATCAGCAGTTCAAACATCGTCTGCGCATCTTCCTTGTTCCATCGGTCCAGCCTGGCTGCCCGTTCTATTATTTTATCAATGGGCGTATATGCCGTTGATAAGCTGGACTCTTCCGCTCGCGCCCGGTCAGTCAGTGAGGTAAAGGTGAGGCGGTTCCCTTCCCGAATTACCTGAAGGCGATGCCACCAATCCTGGTCAAAACGATCCAGCACCCGGGCGCCTGCCACCGATAACCTTCCGCAAATGGATATCTTCCATGACGAACATTTCCTCAAAACGCCCCTCTTTGATAATCCTTCGCAGCGCATGAGCCGCCTGAACGGCACGGTCCTGATAAATTTCGATGATTTCTACTGCGGCGATCATAAAATCTTCCAGGCCAACATTCCGGAGGCTCTGGTTGGCTTGTTGCACTCCCGAAAGAATGGCGCGAATGGAATGCTGAATGGTCAGGCCGCCGTAACTGGAGCCAATGAGCAGGGTGGAAAAACAGGGCGGATCAGGTGGTGTAACGTCCTGCTCGCTATCCCCATGGGAGGCCTTATCTATCTGGAATGCTTCGTGCTTTTTCACAGCCAGTTCCTTGGCAGCGAAAGCGACACTACGGCTAAGCCTGCCCTGGCTGAGGTCCCCAAAGTTGCCCATCCCAATGATGATAGCCCCTGGAGGATCGTTACCGGCGTCCAGTATTACTTCTGCCGTTTCTTCTCGCCCCGGATAGACGCCCAGGCGATAGCGCTTCATCAGGCGGCCCTTCATGTGGAAGTCCAGCACCGATTCCGCGCTCACAATGCCGTCATCCTTGTAATGGCCGATCGCCACCGGATAGCGGGCATAAGCCAGATTACCATGGGTGACGGATACTTTTGTTTTTTTGCTCAGCGGCCGGGAAACGTATCTTGGAGCATAGCCCAGTGCAGCGGCAGCCAGGGCTTCGTTATCCGGAAAAACGGCCACTTCTTCCTCCATTATTTCTTCCAGGGCAATGCCCCGCGAAACCGGGGGCTCCTGAGAAAGTTGCGTGGTGTATCCCATCAACAACAATTCCTTGATGGCCGGGAAGGCCTCTTCGTGGCAACACATTTCACCGTGTTCGGCATCCATATACCAGGTGACACTTTTCAACTCGGGCGGGATGCTTGTTGCCCATGGCGCCCTCCCATCTCCTTCCGAAGTGGAGAGAAACCGGACTTTGGAGGCCTCGATTTTGATGGTATGGGGAGTGGCGGCCGCCTTGCCTGCAACATAAAGCACCATTTCCGGATCGAGCCGCGGAGCTTCGCGCTTCAGGAATTCCCTCCATTTGGCAGCCAGTTGTAAGCTCTCGGAAGAGGGGGGCGTCCAACCATCGCCCATGAGGGAGGTAATGGCATCCCAGCCGGCGGGTTCGAAAAGATCGGGCTCGCCATCACCAATTGGCAACAATTGCAGCAACCCCGGATAACGGCCAATTTCTTTCAGCAATGCTTCCTTGCTATTTTGGAGGTCAAGCAAGCTAATCAGCTTTAATATTTTTTCCTGTCCGAGCAATAAGCGGGTAATCGAATGAGACCCGCCGTTAGGGGCGCCCATCATAATCAGCCGGCTGCCTTTGCGCCGGGAGAGGCGTTTCCACAACCGCCCCTTGTCTATTCCCATGAGCGTGCGGGCCAGCAGGCCTCCCATCGAATGGGCGAGCAGGCAGACAGGCTGCTGGCTTGCTTCGGTTTCATTCAGCTTTTGCTCCAGAGCACCAGCCAGGGCTTCGGCTTCCCCGAGCATCGATTTCCGCCAATCGTAAGGGTACAAAACAACTTCATAAGTATCCGACAAATAATTGGCCAAGCGGCCATAGGATTTCGCCACCAGGCCCATGGGTTGAACCGCAGGATTGCTAATATCCAGTTCCTTCATTTTACCTTTGGCAATAGCCGCAAGGTCGATCCAGATTTTCTCACCATCCACTTCCAGGAGGCTGCCCATTATGCCCGGCAACAAAAAGACAACCGGCCTATTCTTTTCGGCAGCGTCCCTTTTCTCAATAGATAAAGCCGCTGCTTCTTCCCAAAAACGGGGTGTGATGGTTTCAAAGCGCTGCTCGTCCCATTTGCCATTGAGCGCAGCGGCCAGAGCCTCCCGAGATGCTTTATTGGCAAAATACCGGAAATGGCTCACTTCCGGCGCCTTTTGAAAAAAGCGCCGAACCGGCTCCCGCCTTCTGGCGCCGCCAGACATGGAACGGGTATCCACCACCAGGTCGTTGTCTTCTCCAAAATACCAGGCCGTAGATTTGGCGAGGAGGTATTTCAGGAACCCCTTCCCCTCCGCAGCGCCGGCAATAACAGTAAGTTCCGACTCCAATTCCAGTACCGGGTTATTTAGCATCCGAATTAGCGGAGAGCCGGGCATTTGAGCTTCCAGGCCGGGCAGCGTAGCAGGGTCCATCCGGGATTTGACTGCAGCCAGCAGGAATGCAGAAACAAAATCGAAAATAAGGCTCCCCCCCAGGATCGGGATGCGCTCCATTAGATTGACTACCGTGTTCAGGTAGCGGTCCAGCCTGCCCGAGGCCAGCGTGGTGCCCGCTGCCGGGCAAGCCACCCGCACGAAGCGGCCGATCCGGATATTTCTTTCCCTGAAAAGCTTGTTCAGAGCGGCAAGGGCCTTCAGGTCGGATTCGCGATTGTCGCCAATGCTTGCATTTTCGAAAAAGCGGATATCTTCAGGGCTGAAAGCCGCATCTCGTCCATGGCTAGCGCCCCGGGCCAGTATTTCCCCGATGAGCCCTCCCCGGGAATGGGTGAGCAGATGCAACACGGTGGGTTTATCTTTGGGCGCCTTTGGCAATTTCTTCAGCAATTCCACAGCATTTTCCAGGGGGCTTTTGCTCAGGGTTGGATGTTCAAAAGCAAAGATACCGCTGCCGTAAGTTGCCGTCAACTCATCCCAGGTTTCCCGGTTCCCGTCGGCCGTTAGTTCCCCAAAGCTGCCTTTTGTACTGGAGGCCGTCCCGTGCAATAATAGCAGGATAGGCTGGCCCGATTCAAAATCTTTTGCCGTTGCCTTCATTTGCAAGTCGTTGGGGTCGCTGCAACGGTATAAGCCCGGGCCGGGCTCCAATTGTTTTTCCAATTGAGAGGCCAGCAATCTGGCCGGCAGCCTGGGCAGGTCTATTCCAATTACCCGAAGGGCTCCAAAGGTGATATCCCCGATCCACCCCCGGCTCTGCTCATCCGGAGTGAAAGCGAGCGGAATAGTAAGTTCCTCTTGCCCCGATTCCCCCCGGCTGGCCCCTGCTGCAAACAATTCCCGGAGGCTTTCCATGGTTCCATACCATTTCTCCCCAGTGTCCAGGGTGAGTTCAATGATCGCGTCTTCCGGAACTTGCTCAAGGCGTTCCAGTTTGCCGGCATCGCGGGAGGCGCTCATATCCACCCCATGCATAATGCGGGTGTTTAAAGATTGACGGATACTTTGAAACGATTGGCGTCTTACCGGGAATGATCAGGGGCTGGCGTCTATTGATTTCAAAGGGTTAGAGTAACTATTGTGGAATGATCAGGGTTGTCCATAATTCTTCTATTGGGATTTCAAGGGGTTAGGAGTAACTATTGTGTTATATCCCTGGCAATATAGTGGAAAAACCATTTAAAAGGAAGTTATTTCTAAACTTCCCCGAAAGTCTGCACCGCGAAAGCCGCACGTCCAATGCACAAGGTGCGACGTGCGACCTGCCGGCCGGCCGTCAAACCTCCAGAAGCCCAACACCTTCGCGAATGACCTCTGGTTCCCCCCCCGTACAATCCACCACCGTGGAAGCGCGGTTGCCGCCGATCCCGCCGTCAATGACCAGGTCGACAAGTTTTTTGTAATCTTCGTAGATGTCGATGGGGTCCGTGAAGTATTCCATTATTTCGTCCACTGAGCGGAGGGAGGCGGTAAGCATGGGGCGGCCCAGTTCTTTGACCAGGGCCATGGCTATATTATTGGAGGGGATGCGGACACCGATCGTACGCTTGCGGTTTTTAAACAGCTTGGGCACCTGATTATTGGAATTCAGGACGAAAGTGAATGGGCCCGGTAAATTTTTTCTCAGGACCTTAAAGGTCTGATTATCGATTTGCTGTGTAAATTCAGATACCTGGCTGATTGCTTCAAAAATAAGTGACAGGCGTGCTTTGACCGGATCCAGGCCACGCAAACGGCAAATGCGGTCACCGGCGCGGACGTTCATCATGTCACAACCAAAGGCATAGACCGTGTCGGTGGGATAGATGATCACACCGCCTTCTTCCAGGAGGTCCACCGCCTGGCGGATCTTGCGGCCCTCCGGATTATCAGGATTGATTTTCAGTAGCATTACTCTGGGCTTTTAGAATCAGTCAAGAAGCTGTCCTTGTTAAAACAGCGGCTTAAAATAGGAAGATTTCAACTAAAAGCCCCTCGTTTAGTTATCTAAATCATCGTCATCAAACAGGTCTTCGTCCAGCATATTGGCCAACAGGTCCCGGAAGGTAAAACTAGCTTCCATCATTTCTTTGTTGAGGACGTTGAATTCGGAAAGGCCGTGCAGCACCAATTCCATAAAAGTGTAGGCATCCTCCCCTTTGACATCCAGTGTTTTTTCCACTAGTTTGCGCAGGCCAGCAACTTTGTCGAGGGCTTTGCGGAATTCCTCATCGCTGGCATCATTGAGCAGGCCGATCTCGTTGCCGCCCGAGAACCAGGCTCGGATAGTGCCATAGGGGTCTCTGTCAACCCCCTTTTTGAGTTTATCGGGATGAGGAAAATGGTTGAGGAAAGTCGTTTTGATCACCTGGCCCATCAGGGCGAGCGCCACGTTGTAGGGCCCTTCCTGCTCGCCTTCATACACCAGTTCCACCTTACCGGTAATAGCCGGCACCACGCCCCAGAAATCGGTAATACGGGCAATGGTTTTTTCCTCGTGGTTGATCAGCATCCGGCGCTCGGCAGTACTGACCAGATTTTCATAGCCGGAAATAGTGAGACGGGCGGACACACCACTTTTTTCATCGATGAATTCACTGGTGCGGGCCTCAAATGCGATCATTTCCATCATGATCTGAAGCAGGTCAGGCACCTCAACGACGGCGCGCTGTTCTTCAGCCAGGCGGGCTTCCTGCTGCGTGATCTGACGAGCAATTTCTATTGTCTTGGGGTAATGGGTCAGGATCTGGCTCTCGATGCGGTCTTTGAGCGGTGTAATGATGCTACCCCGGTTCGTATAATCTTCTGGATTAGCCGTAAAGACAAACAAAATATCAAGTGGGAGCCGCAGTTTGAAGCCTCTGATCTGAATGTCGCCTTCCTGGAGGATGTTGAACAAAGAGACCTGGATACGGGGCTGTAGGTCGGGCAATTCATTAATCACGAAGATGCTTCGGTGCGAGCGGGGCACCAGGCCGAAATGGATCACCCGTTCATCGGAATAAGGCAACTTGAGGGAAGCCGCTTTGATGGGGTCTACATCGCCGATCAGGTCAGCAACGCTCACGTCGGGAGTGGCCAGTTTTTCCACATAACGCTGGCTGCGATGGATCCACTCAATAGGGGTGTTATCGCCATGCTTGGCCAGGATGTCCTGGCCGTAGCGGGAAATGGGATTCAGCGGGTCATCGTTGAGTTCGCTCCCGGCAATGATGGGTACGTACTCGTCCAGAAGACTGTCGAGCATACGGGCAATACGGGTTTTGGCCTGGCCGCGCAGCCCGAGCAACAGAATGTTGTGGCGCGAGAGGACAGCGCGCTCGATATCGGGCAGCACCGTATCATCGAAGCCAATGACCCGGTCAAAAATCTTTTCTCCGGCCTGGAGTTTTTTAATGAGGTTGGTGCGCAGTTCTTCTTTGATGGAACGGGGGCGGTATCCACTTTTTTTGAGTTCGCCCAGCGTCTTAATATCGTTCATTCCTATATCGGGTTTGAAGTTCGGAAAAGTTCGGTTTGGTTTACAATTCAATGAAACGTATTAAGGCAGAGATAGTTCTTAATAAAAGAGGCCTTCCCGCAGGAAGCTTTCGGCTTGCCCATAAAATGCAATAATCCGTCGTTTTTTTTGGTCATTCCAACCGGCTTACAGTACATTTAGAGCTTGTTTAAACCTAAAAATAACGTTACAATGAGAAGAATTATCTTTTTCCTCCTGGCAGGTTCTCTGCTTTTCCTTACCAGTTGCATTGAAACCCTGGAGGAGGTCTATCTCAATAAAAATGGCTCGGGAAAATACAGCATTACCTTCGACATGAGCGAATTCATGAGCAACCCCATGATGAAAGGCATGCTGGAAGAAGCGGCCAAAGGGGAAGGCATGGATTCGGGCCTCAACCTGGAAAATATGGATACCATCATACATCTGGGTAATGAGCCTGGCGCCGGGGAGGCCATGAAGAAGGCTTTACTTCACCTGACCATGAATGAGGCACAGGGCAAGTTTGTCCTCAACATGAGTTTGCCTTTCGATAATGTTGGCCAGATCGACCAGTTTTTTAAAGAGCTCAATGAACAGGGCGCAGGTTCCGGAGCCAGTTCTATGGCGGGTGGAACCAGTATGTTCATGCCCGGTGGCCTGTTCGAATTCAGTAAAAAGAAACTAACCCGCAAGAAGGCAGAGCAGGCCGGACAAAATGAATTGCTTGCCGGCGAGGAAGGAGAATTCGTAAAAATGTTCTTCGCCTCCGGCACCCACAAAACTGTTTACTACCTCCCTGGTACGGTCAAAAAAACGTCGATCGATGGTGCTGTGGTAGATGGCAAGACCGTGACCGTGGAGCGCCCCCTGCTGGACATGATGGAGGGCAAGGTTGGCCTGGAGGGAGAGATCCGGTTCCGATAAACCCTATAATAAATGATCGATAAGCTCAAAAAAGCCCTGCACGAAGCCAGTGAAATGGTACGCGAGCAGGCCGCAACTTTTGGCGAAGGCGCCAAGGAAAAGAGCTACCAACTCATTGAAGAGTGGTTACTCGTCTTTCCCAAACTGGAAATGCACGGGCTGGAAATCACCAGCTTCGCACTGGGGGTAGCCCTCAGCCCTTCGCTGGAAGTTGAGCTCAAAGGCCTACACGAAGACTTTACAAAAGAAAAACTGGAACACATCCTGGCCGACACCAAAGGCAGCACAGCTCTTTCATCAGTCTTTCAGACTATTAATACGACATATAAGCTGCATCGCCGCACCCTCGCCAACCTCAACGATCCGCTCATTGTCAAGATCCGCATCCGGATCTCTCCTGAGATCAAAGTGTTTATCGGAAAACCTTTGATCGAGTAGGATACAGAGCGCCTGTAAAGGATTATTCCTTGGGTGAATCTTTTACAGGCGCTCAATCAAAGACGATAGTTTTGTTCTTATAAGGCAGGATTTTGTGCTGGATTTCCAGCCAAATAGCACGCGCCAGGACAACCTTCTCCAGGTCTTTCCCTATGCGGATGAGGTCGGGCACACTATCTTTATGGGAAATGCGCCGCACATCCTGCTCGATGATAGGCCCCTCGTCGAGGTCGGCGGTGACGTAATGGCTGGTAGCGCCAATGACTTTCACCCCTCGGTTGAACGCAGAATGGTAAGGTTTGGCGCCTTTGAAGGCCGGCAAAAAAGAATGATGGATGTTGATGATCTGATGGGGAAAAGCCGATACAAAATCATCGGATAGTATCTGCATATACCGGGCCAGCACGATGAAGTCTACGCCCAGCGAACGAAGTAAGTCAGCCTGACGTTGCTCCTGTTCAGCCTTATTCTCCTGGGTAATAGGAAATACTTCAAAAGGGATGTCGAAACGCTCGGCTATGTAGCGAAGGTTGTCATGATTACTGATGATAAGCGGGATATCTGCTCTCCATTCGCCCGACATGCAGCGTTGCAGGATATCATACAGGCAGTGCGACATTTTCGAAACGAAGATTGCCATCCGTGGGCGATGGCTTGTAAAATGCAATCGCCATTCCATTCTGTATTTGTGCCCGATAAGGGTTCCAAAGTAATCATCGATCTTCTCCTCCGGGATAGCGAAGCCTTCCAGGTCCCATTCTACCCGCATAAAAAATCGCTGCGCCGCCTGATCCACATGCTGGTCAAGGCTAATGATATTGCCATTGTTCTTGTGCAGAAAATCTGTCACTGCCGCTACCAGCCCCTTTGCATCCGGGCAATGAATCAATAGTATTGCGGTGTTCTTTATCTCGTTTTTCATAACTATCTGGATGTAAAACCGGCTGCAAAGATGCATAAAACCATTGATTTTAAGGTTGGGGGGTTGAGAAGTTGAATAGTGTGAGGGGGTTGAGAGGGTTGAGGGGGTTGAGTTGTTGAGAAGTTTAAGAGTTGAGGTTCAGGGAACTCGAACTTTACGGGAGTCTTCAAAAACTGTGTCAAAACCTCCGTCCCGATCAGGGACGGACTGGGGTTTCAGGGAACTCGAACTTTACCCTACCCGTACAAAATTTTACCCTTACCGTAGGGACGGGACACGAACTCCTGAACACTCCCTGAAATTGCCTTACTGATACACTGCCAACTGATACACTGCCTACTGAAAACCCCCTACCCCATGAATATGGGGTTTTCCTCCCAAGAAATACCCCCTACATTTGTAACTGCTTGAGTTATTAATGGACTTAGATTGACTAGACCCCAGTTTTTTTTAAAAAAACTGGACCCCAGTTATAAAAACTTATTATCCTTCCTATTCACCTATTTTAGTAAGAAGCGTGTTTACACTGAAGGGCTTTCCTAAACCTAGGAAAGCCCTTCTCCTTAAAGGAAGGTTTTGGAATTCGCAAAAGCTAAACTTCAGTGTAGAACCCCTGGGTTCTATGTCTTTTTTACATCAGATGCCAGGAGCGAGGGAGTTTTTCCTGCTACCTCTTTTTTGATTGCCCTCATGAGGAAGGCTCCCTGCTCCCTTTTCCCATTACCCAACTTTACCCAAGCTTACCCAGAGTATTTTTGGTGGGCCGCCAGGAAAGGCATAATTTTGGAGGATTCTATTCAACGATTAGGCCGATGAACCTGGACACCGCCAAAGAAGCGCTCAAGAAGTATTTCGGATACGACAGTTTCCGCCCAATGCAGGCGGATATTATACGAAAAGTGTACGAAGGAAAGGACACCCTGGTGCTGATGCCCACCGGCGGCGGTAAATCCATATGTTATCAGATACCGGCCGTTACCTTGCCGGGAATAACCATTGTCGTTTCTCCACTGATCTCCCTGATGAAAGACCAGGTGGAAGGCTTGCGGGCCAATGGCATCCGTGCCGCCTTCCTGAACAGTTCGCTGAACGATGCGGACCAACGGAAAGTGGAAGAAGAAACCCTAAGCGGCAAACTGGACCTGTTGTACGTTTCTCCGGAAAAGTTGGTGTCCCAAAATTTCCTTCCGTTTCTGAAAAGCGCCCGGCCGAACCTATTCGCCATTGATGAAGCCCACTGTATTTCTTCCTGGGGGCACGACTTCCGGCCGGAGTACACCCAGATGCGTTTTCTAAAGAACGAATTTCGAGAGGTGCCTATCATTGCACTCACCGCTACGGCCGACAAGCTGACCCGAAAGGATATCGTTAGTCAACTGAAGCTCCGACAGCCCGAAATATTTGTCGCCTCCTTCGACCGCCCCAACCTCAGCCTGGAGGTACGGCCCGGGCAGCGGCGCCTGGAACAGATCACCTCCTTCATCAAAAAGCGCCCCAAGCAGCCGGGAATTATCTATTGCCTGAGCCGCCGCAATACGGAAGAGCTCGCAGAAAAACTTCAGGAAAAAGGGATCGACGCCGCACACTACCACGCCGGCATGAACGCCGATGAACGCACTGGTATTCAGGAAGATTTTATCAACGACCGCACGGAGGTGATCTGCGCTACGGTAGCTTTCGGCATGGGCATCGACAAATCCAACGTGCGTTGGGTAATCCACTACAACCTGCCTAAGAATATAGAAAGCTATTACCAGGAAATCGGCCGCTCTGGCCGCGACGGCGCCCAAGCCGACACCCTGCTCTTTTACAGCTACAATGACGTCATGGTTTTACAGGACATCCTGCAGAAGAATGAGAGCGATATGCTGGACCTCAAACTGGCCAAGCTCGACCGGATGCGGCAATACGCCGAAGCGGTGGGTTGCCGTCGCCGTATCCTGCTCAGCTATTTCGGCGAAGATGTCAAAGAGGACTGCGGTAACTGCGACATTTGCAAAAACCCGCCCAAGGCCTTCGACGGCACCGTTATTGCGCAAAAAGCGCTCTCGGCCATCCATCGACTGCGGCAGCAAGTCGGAATGACCATTCTGATCGACGTGCTTCGGGGTTCCGGCAAGAAGGATATCCTGGAACGCGGTTATCAAAACATCAAAACTTATGGCGCGGGGCGCGACATTCCCTTCCTGGAGTGGCAGCACTATTTCCAGCAATTGCTCAACATGGGCTACATCGAGATCGCCCACGACCAGCATGGCGCCGTACAACTGACCCCGGCCAGCCAACGGGTTTTGTTCGAAGGCGAGAAAGTCCAACTGGTGCGCTTTGCAACCATCAAGGAGCGGCAGGAGAAAGATAAAGCCCGCGCCAAAGAAGCCGCCAAGCCACAGCGCGTGCGCGACGATCTGTTTGAAAAGCTCCGACAGCTCCGCATTCAGCTGGCCCGCGAGCGCGGCGTGCCGCCCTATATCATCTTCAACGACGCGACACTCGAGGAAATGGCCGCCACCCGCCCCATGACCGACGAGGAAATGAAGCAGGTCTCCGGCGTGGGCGAACGCAAGCTGCACCTCTATGGGAGCTACTTTATCGACGCCATCATCGAGTTTGTAGGGCCGGCCAGCAGCCGGGGCAAAACTTCCACCTATCAGGTCACCCATGATATGTACCAGCGCGGCCTGAGTGTGGAAGCGATCGCCGAAAAACGGCAACTCAATGTCACAACGATCTACTCCCATCTGGCTATCCTTTACGAACAGGGTAGCGAAATTGCGTTGGATGAATTGGTCAGTCCAGAGATTGTAAATAAGGTGCTGAAGTCCTTGCGCTACCTGCAGGAGCCTTACCTCCTGAAGGACATCTTCGACTACCTCAATGAGCAGGTGCCTTATCATCAGATCCGGCTGGCGCTGGCATATGAGAAGCGGCAGTCCTCAGTCGACAATTAGAGCATAAGTAAAATACCAACTCCCTCAAACACTTTCACGAATGCCCAGACGCTATTTCTTAAGCCTCAGCTTCTTACTATTCTTCCTCTATGCTCAGGCACAGCCTGCCCGTTATCAGGCCGCCATTGATAGTGCCCGAAGCCTGGTAGAGCGCTTTGTTGCCTTTAGCGATATTCCCGGTGCGGCGGTTTCCGTATCGGTGGGTGGAGAAATCGTCTGGTCGGAAGGCTTTGGTTACGCCGACCTCGAGCAGCAGGTGCCCGTGGCGCCGAATAGGACAAAGTTTCGGATCGGCAGTGTGAGTAAACCACTGACGGCAGCTGGGCTGGGAGTTCTATACGATGAAGGTAAAGTGGCGCTCGATATACCCATTCAAACCTACGTTCCGGAATTCCCTGTAAAACGTTGGCCCGTCAGCCTGCGACAATTGGCAGGCCACCTGTCTGGAATACGCCATTATCGGGGAAATGAGTTTTTAAGTACCACCCAAGTACCGGGCCGGGAGGCCAGCATAGTGGGAATTAAACAGTAATGGAGTTTTTTCACTCCACCTCCACGATCAAGTTCGGATAATCCGTGATAATCCCATCCACTCCCAGAGCAATCAGTGCTTTCATGCTGGTGGTGTCGTTGACCGTCCAGGGGATGAGCTTCATGCCACGGGCATGTACGGTTTCCACCACATTGGCCGTCACCAGTTGGTAATAAGGGCTGTAGGCATCCGGAAGATAACCCAGTTCCGCCAGGTTGGCGTCTACCCCATTGGGGCTGTCGATAAGCAGGGCGGTGTATACCGTGGAATCCATCTGGTGCAGGGCCTGCAGGGGGCGTACATCAAAGGATTGAATGCAACTACTTTCCCTGATGCCTAAACGGTTGATCTCGGCCAGCACCAGCCGGGCAAACTCGGCGGGCGGGGGCGACTTGATGCCGTCATAGGCCGGCTCGCTTTTGATCTCGATGTTATAGCGCGGTTTTTCGCGTCCTTTTTCGGTGCAGTAGGCGTTAACGGCTGCCACTACCTCGCTCAATAAGGGCTTGTGTGCGGGCATTGCTTTTTGCTCCGGAAAGCGGCTATTGCCCCGGCTGCCGCAATCGAATTGTTTAACCTGTGCATAAGGCATCTGATGGATCAGCAGGCTGCCTTCCTCCTGTTCCCCCACTGGGCGGCCATCCGGGTGGCTGCAGATGTGGTGAGACATCCATGGTTCGTGGGAAACCACCAGGAGGCTGTCACGGCTCACCGCCAGGTCCAGTTCCAGGGTTTTCACCTGCGGATATTCCAGGGCCTTAAGGAAGGCGGGAATGGTGTTTTCCGGTAGCAGGCCGCGGGCGCCACGGTGGCCCTGCCAGTCAAAGGTAACGGCTTTTTCAGCTGTCATGTCTTGTTGAGTATTGGGTTCGGAACAGGAAAAAAGGCCGAGCACGGCCAGCATGATGACGGTAAAACGCATGGTCTTATTGTTTGGAGTAAAGATAAGATAAATCGGCCGGCAGAATACAGGCCGTGGCCAACACGCCATTATTTGGGTAAACCGCCCGATAATCGAAGTGATGGGACTGAGCGTCTCGATTTAATAGCTTATATAATGCTGGCCAATGACGTTTTTTTACTTTTGAGAAGCTGTTTGAATTTGGTTTTTAGAATTTATTATAGGCTATTTTTTCGCCAATCAAGGCTCTTTTTGAGCCTCGTACCCATAGGTACGGGGCGAAAAAAAGCCGCAGAGTGGCGGAAAAAGAGGCATAATAAAACTGAAGGACTAAATTCAAACAGCTTCTGAGACAGCCTTGAAATATTTTTGTATTCTTTGCAGTAAAAATCATTCTCAAACCATGCGTTTACTTCCTTACCTACTACTGCTAACGCTATTAACCCTGGAGTTCACACTCCTCCCCGCCCAATCGGCCATCCCCCGCCTGTCGGAACTGGATGTATTGCACTACACCTTCGAACTGGAACTTTCGGATGAAACCGGCCAGATCAAAGGCCTGGCTACCATCCGCATTCGCTTTCTGCAGCCAATGGAAAGTTTTACGCTTGACCTAGTTGCCAAAGCGGAGAAAGGAGAAAATGGCATGACGGTAACGGCTATTACCGAAGGGGAGGAAAGCCTGAATTTCCAACATCAGGGAGAAACCCTCACCATCCAGCCCCACCAACCCTTGGCCACCGGAGAAGAGCGCACCTTTCAGATCCGCTATGCCGGCATTCCCGCCGATGGGCTCATCATTGATAAGAACATGCATGGTGACCGCACCTTTTTCGGCGACAACTGGCCCAATCGCGCCCATCATTGGCTCCCTTGCGTAGACCATCCTTCCGACAAGGCCTCCGTCGATTTTATCGTCACTGCGCCCAGCCATTATCAGGTCGTCGGCAATGGCATTCTTTTGGAAGAAACCAACCTGACAGGTGAGAAAACACTTTCCCACTGGCGAGAGGACGTCCCTTTGCCCACCAAGGTGATGGTCATCGGCGCCGCCCGTTTTGCCGTGCAATACGCCGGGGAAGCAGCCGGTATTCCCGTCAGCAGTTGGGTTTATCCCCAGGGCCGGGAAGCCGGCTTCTACGACTACGCTCAGGCGGTGCAAATCCTCCAATTTTTCATCGACAAGATCGGCCCCTACCCATTCCGCAAACTGGCCAATGTGCAATCCAAAACCCGCTACGGCGGCATGGAAAACGCCAGTTGTATTTTCTACTTTGAGCAGTCCGTCACCGGCCATCGCGATCACGAGGACCTCCTTGCTCATGAAATTGCCCACCAATGGTTCGGCAACTCGGCTTCTGAAAAAAACTGGTTCCACATCTGGCTCAGCGAGGGCTTCGCCACCTATGGCGCCAACCTGTATATCGAACACACTTATGGCCGGGAGAAAATGGTGGAGCGCCTGAAATCGGAACGGCAGCGCGCCATTGCCTTTTTCCGCCGCAAGCCGGCGCCCATTGTAGATACGACGGTAACGGATTGGAACGACCTGCTCAACCCCAATTCCTACCAAAAGGCCGGTTTTGTGCTGCACATGCTGCGCCGGCAGGTGGGGGAAGAGGCCTTCTGGAAAGGCCTGCGCCAATACTATGCCCAATTTCAGGGACGCAACGCCCTGACGTCGGATTTTCAGCACGTCATGGAGCAAGTGAGTGGACAGGATCTGTCGGCCTTCTTCCAGCAGTGGATCTTCCGGGCGGGGCACCCCCAACTGGAGGCCAAATGGGCGTATCAGAAAGGCCAGCTTAAGCTTTCTATCCGGCAGGTACAGAAAGGCGAGCCCTTTCAGTTTCCGCTCGGCATAGAGGCTAAAGGCCCCGATGGACAAACCCAAGGCTGGACGGTGGAAATCAATTCCAGTACGCTGGAAACCACCCTGGATTGCCCCTTTGAAGCGACGGAGTTGGTGCTGGACCCAGATACCTGGTTATTGTTTTCGGGTGAGGTATTATCGGCTAAGAGATGATAAAAATCATTGCATGATGGATTTTTAAATAACAGCTTAAAGACTGAGCATTTTCTATACCCCCTGTATATTTTTTATCCCGAATTCCTCCTCACCTTGAATAGCATTGAGGAAAATGCTATAGAACAACATGATGCTCCTTCACCAGCAAATTGCAGGCGTATGAGGAGGGTGTATTATGATTTCCCTATTCTTTCCTTCCACAGCTGTCCTTTGGTTGAATCTATTTCCTTCAAAGTAAAACCAAAGCCATGAAATTGTGGAAAAAAAAATTCAAACCCCTGTTGTGCTTACTTGGCATACTGCTTTTCGCAACCTGCCACAAAGAGGACAATATCGTTTTAGTTAACCCCACCGACATCTTGGAGTTATTAACTCAGGCCGATAAAGTTGATCCGCCAGCGGTGAAAGATGAAATTCTGAGCACCTGGACAGAAGATAAGGATGGTTACCGTTATACTTATGAAAAGCACGATGTGATTGAAAACCTCGAAAATGTGACCTACCTCGGGCTGAACGATGACGTCATCTGGCCGGGAAACCTCGTAAAAGGCAACCACGTCCAGGATTTTGTCTATGAGCCTATTTCTGTGGACCGCGCACCGATCACGCTCTCCCTGAACCTGGAAAGTTCTTCTACAGGTTCTTCCCTTTACCACGAAGTCACCAACCCCAAACTATCCACCATCCGGCAGGGCATTTCCGACCTGTTGAAAAAAGCTATCGTTGCGGACACAAAAGTCCCGGCTAAAGCAGATTTCAGAGTGCAACAGGTCTTCAGCCAGTCTCAGATGAACCTGGCCATAGGAGCGGATTTATCCTACGCCGGCGCCAGCTTCAGTTCTCAGTTCAACTGGGATGAAGGGAACACCAGTACCAAAATCATGGCTAAATACTGGCAGTTGTATTATTCGGTAGATATAGATATTCCGCAGACTCCCGCCGGCTTTTTTGACCCTGACGTTACCATGGATGAGTTAAAAACCGCGATTCCCCCCGGATCAATGCCGCTTTATGTAGCCGGAGTGAACTACGGCATGATGGCCATAATGTGTATCGAGACGAACTTAAGTTATAGCCTGATGTCCACCGCGTTGGATATGGCCTATCATGGCGCCGACCTGGATGCAGAAGTCGATTTTGGTTATACTGCCAATGAAATATTACAAAGCGCCAGCTATACGATCATGGTTTACGGCGGATCGACTGCTGGGTTAAATGACCTAGAAACCAATATTGATGGATTCAAAAAAGTGATCAACGCCAGCACGGAGTTTTCTTCAGACTCCCCCGGCGTTCCTCTGGTCTATAAATTCCGTCACCTCATTGACAATACCCTGGCGTATGTCACTTTGACCTCCCAGTACACCCTGGTGAAACCGCTTCAGATGTATCAGGAGGTGCTTATAAATGTGGAGAAGTTTACCTGTATCATGGCGGATGACGAAGGCAGCACAAATACGGTAGACATGGACCGTTTCAAAGTTTGGGCTTATGCCTACGACCGAACCGGGCCCAATGACTCCGGCGTGCAAAACAACACCGGAAATGAATTGATCTACGAATACTCAGGAGGGGAGATTGACATGGATGCCGGAATGATCCATCTGGTTAATAAAACGGGGACAGTCGCTTTTAACACAGATGAATTTGACTTTGACTATGCCAAACTCAAGCTAAAGGCTTATGTCAGAGACAATGACGACCCGGTAACGATTTTCAACCACCACGAGGAAAGTTGGGCTGAATTAGATTTGACAGGGCATCAAATCTGGGGGGGACATG
The DNA here is from genome assembly GCA_020636215.1 of Lewinellaceae bacterium. Lineage (GTDB taxonomy): Bacteria > Bacteroidota > Bacteroidia > Chitinophagales > Saprospiraceae > JACJYE01. The sequence continues at coordinate 693,005 of JACJYG010000006.1, read as the reverse complement.
AAATCTATTTGAATTCTTCAGATTTCACTTTCCTACTTACTATTACGATCACCAAAGGCAACTAGATCCTCTAAAAAGCAAGGAAGTTCGGGAAAATCCTTTTCCACATCCCACCAAATCTTCCGGATTTTTCCCGAACTTCCCCCCGCGAATAACGTATACTGACAGGAACAACGCGCACCCATACATTCTATGAAAAACTTAACCACTACCCTCACTTTTCTATTTCTGGCGCTTGCCCCTACTCTGCTAAGCAGCCAGATAGCCGTCCAGCAAATTGAGCTCACCAAACAACTGCTGGAACGAGAGAACTTCAAGCAGGCGCTGCTGATCGCGCAGGATGCCTATCGCAGTGGTGTGAAGGGCGGGAATATTGACATCATGACAGAAGCGCTGGTCCTTGAGGCCCGGGGCCTGGCAGAAGAAGGGGCCAAAGTTGACAAGCGGCGGATCATGCGGCAGGTGGAGGAAAAGCTAAAGGAAGCTTACCGGATTGCGGAAAGAGCGGGCAGAGATTCCATGCTTCAACAGGTGGACTTCTGGGCGGTAAACCTTATTAAAAAACCTATAACGCCTACTATCCCTGCCGAAGGCGGCCTGGCGGCAACCAAACAACCCAGCAGCATTCGGGACCTGGCCAAGGAGAAGATCACGGAGTTCAACGCCTTTAATGATAACCTCAACAATCAACTCGGCGCGCTGAAACTGGAAAAAGAAAGCCTGGAGAAGCGCTACCAATCTGAGATAACGGCGCTCAACCTGGAACAGGCCCAGCAGCAGCTGATGCTGGCGCGCAAGCAACAGGCCATCGATTCCATATCCATGGCCCGCATGGCGGACTCCTTGCTGGTAGCCCAGGCAAAACAGGCCCTTCAAATACAGGAAACCCAATTGGCTCAACAACGTGGCCGCATGATCCTGCTTTGGGTCATCGCCGGCGCCGTTATTGCCATTGCCGGGGTGCTGTTCTGGCTGTATTTCAACTCCCGCCGCAAGAACCTCATCATCGAAGAAGAACGCCAGCGCTCGGAGGCCCTGCTGCTCAACATTCTGCCCGCTGCAGTGGCTGAAGAACTGAAAGCCAACGGCAAGGCTCCCGCCCACCATTACCAGCAGGTAACGGTATTGTTTACAGACTTCCAAAATTTCAGCCGAACGGCCAGCGAACTCGAACCTCAGGTATTGGTCAATGCTCTGGACAAATGCTTCCGCGCTTTTGACGAAATCGCAGAACGCCACGGACTGGAAAAGATCAAAACTATCGGCGACGCTTATATGTGCGCCGGCGGCCTGCCCACACCTGATGGCGCCCACCCGGCCCATGTCGTGCAGGCCGGACTGGAAATGCAGGCATGGCTGAAACAGGCGCCCGAAATCCCTTTCATGGGCGCCCGTATCGGCATCCATACCGGCCCCGTGGTGGCCGGGGTGGTCGGCGCTAAAAAATTCGCTTATGATATTTGGGGCGATACGGTAAACATTGCCTCCCGTATGGAATCGGAAGGCGAAACCGGAAAAGTAAATCTCTCCCGGAGTACTTTTGAACTGGTGAAAGACCGGTTCAACTGCAGCCATCGCGGGAAGCTGCCGGCAAAGAACATGGGGGAGATTGACATGTATTTTGTGGAAGCCTAGCCGAAGCGCCCTTAGCCCAAAATATCATTCATGATCCAATAACATTCCTGAATATAAGGGTCCTGCTGAATTTTTGTTTTCCAAAAATCCATCTTTGCTTTTGAGGCGGGATCTTCTAAATCCGTAGTTTCCAATATCGGCGTAGCGGTGAATGCTTCGATCGCCTTAAAAATCGCCTGGTATTGGTCCGCCAATATTTGTTCTCTTTCTTTTCTTGCTTTGTATTTTTCGTAATTCAAATTAATCAGGGAATGGGTTTCGGCGTCCATTTTAGCCTGTGCTTTCGCTACTGCTAATTGGAAGCGGCTATTGTTTTTTACCCGTCTATTACTTCGTGCTTGAATTTCCGTTAAATCGGGAATCAGGCAAACATCCTGGTTTACTTTTGAAAGTTCGAGGCCTTCCGTTACTAAGGAATATTCGTAAACCCTCTCCCCTGATTGAACGAATTGGAAGTCGTCCGGTAAAATAATATCAGGCGTGACGCCCTTGTATTGGGTGGTCCGCCCGGCAGCCGTAAAAAACTTTCCGATCGTCAGTTTGACTTCTCCTAGTCCGGATGCCCCGTTCCCATTTTCTTCTTCCAAATTAAAAAAGCGTTGAATAGTGCCTTTGCCATAAGTCGCCTGACTCCCCACCACTACAGCCCGGCCATAATCCTGCATGGTTCCTGACAGCAGCTCAGAAGCAGAGCTGCTATTTGTATTGACCAGGACGATCAGTTGGCCATCATACTGGGCAATTCCATCCGTATCTTCGAATATGCTATGCCTTCCATCCCGGTATTGAGCCTGCATGGCCACTCCCTCTTTAAGGAAGTAACCCATGATTTTTATAGCTTCTCTGGCAGCGCCACCTTGGTTATCTCTCAAATCCAGGACAATACCCCCTACCTCTCTGGCTTTCAACCGCTCCAGTTCTGCCAACAGGTGTGCTGCACATCCTTCCTCGCCTGCGTAAAACCTTGGCAACCGGATGTACCCTACTTTTCTTTTGAGTGCTTCATCTTGCAATAAAAAGGACATCGCCAAGTCCAGTTCAATTTCATCTCTCTTTAGTGAAATATCCTTTACAGTATTGTCCCCTTTTCTAATGGTAACGGTAATAGCGGCGCCTTTTTCACCTTTCAAAATACCGACAACATCTTCCGCGGACATCCCGGAAACATCGACGGGCGCACTGCTTCCATCCGCTATAGTCAAAAGGATATCTCCTTGCTCCAATTGCCCGGATTTCCAGGCTGGCCCGCCGATGATCAGTTCTGATATCGCAGGATAGCCGGCCACGTTTTTTAATTGCACTCCAATGCCCACAAAAGACCGGTTAAATTCCGAATCCCATTTTGCCTTTTCTTCCGGTGACAAATACTCCGACTGGACATCCTGGATCTTTAAAAAAGCATTCACATAATCCTCCAAAAGGGCTTCTTTACCTTGATTTTTTAACTTTTCAAACCTTTTGGAAAACATACGCCCAACACGCTCAATGGCCACCTCTTTCCGGAGCTCAAAGGCCAGGCCTGAGTTGTTCTTTTCTTCCACCAGCAATTCATCCAGAACATGCTTTTTCACCACCATCGCCCATCGTTCCTGCAGGCCATTCGCATCTTTTGCATAGGCTGATTTTGCAGCATTTGTTTCAAAATAGTCTTCTGCAAATACCCCTATTTCCGCTTCCAATGCCATCCTGCAGTAGTTCTCTGCATCAGCGATGCCTTTTCTCCATAACTCAACGGATCGATCAAAAAAAATCAGCGAAGCATTCTGTAGTTCATCATCAATGGTAAGTTCATATTGCTGGAGCTGGCTAATAGCCTCTTTTGTAAAAAACAGCTTATTGGGGTCGAGATGGGACAGGTAATACCGAAACAGATCCACTGACAATGCATCATCGATCCCTCTTGGTTGCAAATGGTTAGCCTGAACGGTTTGAATTACTTGCTTGATTAGCAGGGAAGGCGCCTCCGCCTTTTCCTGATCTATTCCAATGATCAATGTAAATCCTGCCAATAAGGTGAGGAGGGCTTTCAATTTCATGAATATGGTTCTATTTCAAAAAGGTGCAAGGGCCAAAGGGCTCATCCAAAGATACAAAAAGAGGCCTATTCCGGAGAATTCTCCACCAGCCAGCGGTTGACTACATTTCCAGGAGCTTTCAATACAATTTTGATGATCCCGCTTTTTTCAAAAGCCGCCCATTGCGCTGCGTTAAGGGGGATCGTGGCGGCGCCGTCTTTCACCGGAAAATGCCCCATTTTCTCATACACATCTTCCCCCCCTGTCTTGTAATAATTGGTGAAGGCGCACTGCACTTCGGCATCTCCGGCTTCATCGAAAACCTTCCAGCTTAGCTGAAGGCGATCACCTGCCCGTTTCACCCTAAGATCCGCAACCGATACCGCGCCCACAAAAGGAACGCCGTCCATTTCAAAGGCTATGGCTTCAGGTGGGGCCATACCGAGGTGTTTTAAAATGGAAGGAGCGATGTCCGTAATGGGAAGCGGCTCCTTCCCGAAACGCTCGTTCAGGTTTTTGGCATTGGTAACGATCCAGGTGGTGCGCTCGCGATCAGTTTGGCCGCCATGATCCATGCCCTTGACAGCATCTCTGCCATGATCCGTAGTCACCACGATCATCCAGTCCTCCCCCTTTTGCTGGCGCACCTTCACGGCATCCCAGATCTTTTTCACCTGTGCGTCGGCTCGTTTTACGGCTTCGTCCATCAGTGTTCCGTCTCCCAGGGCGTGCCCGACATCATCTGTATGCTCAAGATAAACCCAGGAGAGCCCGGGCGCCTGTTCGGCGATATACTTTCCGGCAGTTTCGGCAACGAGTTCGTCAATATTTAAAATATAGGTGGCGGCGGTATCGTGGGGGAAGCGCAAGGTGTCCAGTTCATAGCCATCAGCAGCGTAGTCGATCAGGCGGCCACCTGCCTCGGGCTTTCCATCGCCGATCAGCACGGTGCGGTTGTCGAGCCAGGTGGAAAAAATGGCGGTTGGCAAGGCAGGGGCTGCATTTTTGGCAATCCGGAAAAGATTCCAATAGTGGTAATTGGGCGATTGGTTGTAGTTATCCCAAACGTTGTGCTTGTTTGCCCAGGTGGCGGTGAGGAGGTCCATGTAGCCGGGTGCGGAAATAGTCGGCGTTTGGTTGTACTGGCCGACATCACCACCGACGTAAGCCCGGGTATAGCCACCCGCCGCCGCAATCTCATCCAGCGTAGGCGTAGCCACCCGCTCCAGCACATCCGCCGGAATGCCGTCAAGAATGATAAAAACGGCCTTTTTCGGTTGCTCCTTTGGCGTGGGCGTCTGACAGCCCAGGGAAGCGAGCAACAGGAGGAATAGTATGTGGATTACTTTCATGTTGTAGTTAGATAAAATGGGTTGGGTGTTTGAGTCCCGTCCCTACGGGCCGGGTAAAGTTCGTGTCCCGTCCTTGAGGGCCGGGTAAAATTTATGTGCCCCGGAAACCCAGTAAAATCAAGGCTTCCCTGATCCTGACACTGGATTTGACACAGTTATTTGAAAACTCCCCCACCTGCGGCCTGCTGGCCTTCCCGACTCAGCCCACCGGGCTTCGCCGGGATGCGAAGGTGCAAGCCCCTCCGCAGCTGCGGTGCACCTTTTCAACCGACCTACCAACCTACAGACCTACCGACCTATCGACCTACCGACCTACCGACCTACACCCCCTCCATTACTTATCCCACCAAACGCGGGAATTGATATTGTCCCCTCCGATCCGTGCGGAGGCATCCTGGTAATTGGCGGCATTGACCGATTGTTCGAGGCTGGGGTACATCAGCCGGACCGGGACCCTGCCATTGTTGACGTTGCCCGGGCCGGCCTGGATAAAGGCAGGCTGGCCGGTGCGCTTCCAGTCGAACCAGGATTCCACGCCGGAATGGTATAGAGCCAGCCATTTTTGTTCATAGATCCGGCCGAGGTTACCCGCTTCGTAGGGTGCTTTGTCGGTGAGGAAATCCGCAGGCATGGCTACGCCCCACTGTTCAAAAGAAGCAGCGACAGCCGTTTCGTAATAATTTTTGGCATCCCCGTTGATCATGTCCCGTTCGGCCGCTTCAGCGAGGATAAAAGCCTGCTCGCTGTAGGAAAGGAACACCGCATTGATTTTTGCCGGATCGGAAAAATAGGACTCATCTTTCCGGCAGAACGCATCCGGCCTGCCGATGTCGCCCAGGTTTTGCCCGGGGTCGACGCCGATGAACTCGAGGGAACCATCATCGTTCACTTTTTCATCGAGCCATTCATTGATGCGTGGGTCGTCGTTTTTCAAAAGCGTATTGACCAAATGGGTAGTGGGTATCCCCAAATAATATTCGTATTCCCGGCCCACACCGACCGAAACCGGAGAAATGTCGGGGTTGATGCCCGAATAATGGTAAATCGCTTCCTCGTCGTTGCTTTCGAATAGGGGGTAGGTATCCGGGCCGTCAACGATTTTTTGCAAGTCGGCGCTCACGTTACGCACTTCGGAAATACGCATCAATAGGCGAAGGTGCAGGGCGTTGCCCCATTTTTTCCACTTCATCATGTCGCCCCCGTAGAGCCGGTCGCCTTCGATGCCGCTATCCGTGTCGATGATGGAATTGGCTTCCTCCAAAGCCGCCAACAGGCCATTGTAAATACTTTCCTGGCTGTCATAGGCCGGTGCAATGATCCCTTCTTCCGCACGATTGGATTCCGCATAAGGCACATCACCATAGGCATCGGCCAGGATGCTGTAGCAATAGGCCTCCAGGATCAATCCTACCGCTTCATAGTTGGGCAAGTCGTTGGCCAAACCATAATTTTTGATGTCCTTGACATTTTGTAAAATGCGATAGAGGCCCCAAAAACGGGCATCGCTGGTCCAGTTATAAATATCGAGCTGGTTGTACTCGTAGCTGGCGCCGTACTGCGAAATAATTTCCCCAAACCCATAGGTTTCGCCAACGGACAGATTGGCGAGATCGAAGATAACGGTTGGCAGCAACAGGTTGCCGGCCACCTGCGTGGGCTCATCCCTGTTGGTGTTGATGCTTTCAAAATCGTTGGTGCAGGAAACGCAACAACTCAGCAGAAATAAGGCTGTCAATATCTTTTTCATCAGGATCTTCATTTAAAAGTTGAAATTGAGTTTAAACCCGTACGACCGGGTCGAAGGCAATTGCGTCACTTCGAAGCCGGGCACCAGCGTACCCCCGTTGAGGGCCTGAGCTTCCGGGTCTATGTTCGGCACGTCGGTCCAGAGGGCGAGGTTGCTGCCGATGATGGCGGCGGTAATACCTTTGAAACCGATCCTTTGGCACAAGGTAGCCGGCAGTGAATAACTCAGGCTCAATTCGCGCAGTTTTACATAAGAAGCATCAAAGCTGTTGGCTTCGGCATTTTCGCGGGGATACACCCCGCCGTAGTAATAATCCTCCGCACTCACCACTGTCGTGTTGGGGCTATAGGTGCCGTCGGGATTTTCCACTACCCCTTCTCCGATAATACCATCCTCCCGGCCCGGCAGGGAACTTGGCAGGATGCCGCTTTCCGTTCCGATCGCGTGGGTGTAGGAATAGATGATGCCGCCCTGACGGATATCGAACAAGCCGTAAAGTTGCCAGCCTTTGAAGCTGAAGCCCGAAGAAAGCCCCAGCATCCAGTCGGGATTGTAATTGCCGGCCTTTACCCGGGGGCCGAGCAGGGGTATGCCGTTGGGGCCGAACACGATCTGCCCGTCGGAGGTACGCACGTAGGAATTGCCATAGATATCGCCCATTCGGCCGCCCGGGCGGGCTTCCACTGTAACGCCATCGGGCCCTTCGGCGATGATGTAGGATTCCAGGCCACCGTAGAGCTCGTTCACTTTGCTGCGGTTGGCGGTGATATTGGCGCCCAGGGTCCACTCAAAATGCTTCGCCCGGACTGGCACGCCGCTCAGGAAGACTTCTACGCCTTTGTTCACGATCTCCCCGGCGTTGGCAAAAACCGATTGGTAGCCCGATGCCTCTGATACGGCAAAGGAAATGATCTGATTCGTACTGACGGTATTGTACAAGCTGATGTCGGCGCTGATGCGGCGTTGCAGGAAAGAAGCCTCCACGCCCACTTCGGTAGCTGCAGTTTGCTCGGGCTTGAGGGCTTCATTGGGCAGCGATGCCGGGTTCGTCACACTATTGGGCAAGGTAGCGAAGCGATAGGTCTTGGTCAACTGGTAAGGGTCGCTGTCTTTGCCCACTTTTGCCCAGTTAAATCGCAATTTGAGGTATTCGAGGCCCTTGCCGGGAGCCCACAATTCCGTCGGTACAAAACTCAGGGAGGCGGAGGGGTAGAAATAGGAATTTTCAGAAGCCGGCAAGGTCGAAGACCAGTCGTTGCGGGCGGTCAGGTCGAGATAGAGGAAATCCTTATAGCCGATATTGGCAAAAGCGTACAGGCTGTTCACCCGTTTTTTACCATTGTAGCGGTACATGGAAGGCTGTACGTTGATGTTGCCCAGGGTATAAATCCCCGGAATGGAAAGGCTTCTCCCTTCGAGGAAGCTTTCGGAAGTTTGCTGGTCGAGGCGGTTGCCGCCGACCGAAATTTTGGTGCTGAAATTCCGGGCGAACCGCTTATTGTAGCTCAACAGAAAGTCGGCATTGGTTTCGCGGAAGTTGATATCCTGCTCGCGGTACATGCCGTTGCGCTGATACACCGACCCCACCGGGCGGCGCGACCAGCGGAAATCATCGGAATAATCCGTGCCGACGCGCACCATCAGCGACAAATCCGGTGTGAAGTTATAAGTAGAAGAGATGACCCCGAAGAGGCGGTCTTTATTAAAAGCGTTGATGTGCTCGTTGATGATCAAAAAGGGATTATCCGCCCAGGTGAAAATATTGCGCTGCACCCGATCCGGTTCGACCCAGTAATTGCGCAGCCAGTCGACGTCGACGTTGGTATAGTTCCACAAAATGGCGTACATCAGGCCCTGGCCGCCGTAGCCGGCCACCGGCAGGTTGTCGCTATTGCTTTTGATATAATTGGCGCCAAGGTTGATGGACCAGTTTTTGGCCGGATGGAAAGCGGTGTTGAGGTTGAAATAGTTCCTCTTAAGGTTGGTGTTTGGCACGATACCTTCATTGTAGGAATTGGTGTAACTCAAACGGAAAGTCGCTTTTTCATTCCCGCCGCTGATCGAAACCTGATTGTTGGTGGCCAGGCCTGTTTGAAAATAATCCTCCAGTTTGTAGCGGTATTCAAAAGGTTCTTCGGTATTGCTGTCATAGCCAGGGCTGCCGTCCTGCAACACGTTTAGGCCGGCGTCCAGTTTGGGGCCGAAATTGGTGCCGAAATCGGAGTAATACTCCAATCCCCAACCTCCGCCGTATTGGTTCTGCACATCGGGCAGGCGCAGCGGGTTGCTGAAAAGGGTCGAAGAAGAAAAGCTAACGCCCAGGCCCTGTTGTTCCTTACCCGATTTGGTGGTGATGACGATAACGCCGTTGGCCGCGCGTGCGCCGTAAAGGGCAGATGCCGCCGCGCCTTTCAAAACGTTGACGGATTCGATGTCTTCGGGATTGATCTCCGCTGCGCCGTTGCCGTAGTCGGTTGGCATATCGGCCTGGTCGATGCTGCTGCTGCCAACGCCATAGATGTTATTATTGACCGGGATACCGTCAACCACGAACAAGGGAGAATTATTGTTGATATTCAGTGAGTTTTCGCCCCGGATCACCACGCGCGAGGAACTCGCTATGCCGTTGCTCGCGCCTACCACCTGCACTCCCGCCAGTTTTCCCGAAAGGCTGTTGATAAGATTGGTTGACCGCACGGCGCTGAGTTCATCCCCGCTAAGCGACTGGGTGGCATAACCGAGCGCCTTTTTCTCCCGCTGAATGCCTAAAGCGGTTACGACAACCTCATCGAGGGTGATCGAGGCATACATTGCAATGGCCAACTCGGCCCTCCCTTCCAGCGGTACGCGCTCGCGTTCGAAACCGACATAGGAAGCTACGATGGTAGCCTGATCCGAGCTCACCTTCAAGCTGAATTTCCCATCGATGTCCGTAACTGTTCCATTGGAAGGGGTGCTTTCTTCGAAGACGCTGACCCCAATCAGCGGCGAGCCATTGTCTTGGTCGGTAACCGTACCGCGTACGATATGCTGCGCCTGCAGGGCCGACAGGAAAAAAAGAAAAAGCAGGGTGAATACCGCTTTTCCTTTTTCCAAAAAAACGGTTGAAAGTTGGAAATTTCGCATGATCATTGAAGTTTACCTTTGTGAAACTGAAACAGGAGCCAATATACAGCCACAACTGTTCAAAATTTGGGACGGCTCAGGCCAAGACCTGAATGTGAATCTAAGTAGAAGTGCAATATTAATCGGACAGGAGAATGTTATTTTATCTTTAAGTTATTATTAAGGGAAGCCCTTTCCCTTTATTGGAAGCAGCCATAAGCTATTTATTTGTTAGTCCAAATTCCATCATTCGGGCTAACAAAATAACCCTTAACAGCTATTATTAGCACTGATGCTTCACAAAGGGTTTGAGTATACTCAACTAAACTTTATCTTTACGCGCAAAAATAATCTGCACCATGAAAAAGAGGATGTTATTTTTCCTAGTGATCGCCCTGGCCATTGGCCTGAGCAGCTGTTCCCAATCTTCCAAATCACAGGGAGCAAAGGAGGTCACTACTGAAAACCCGGAGAACAAGGAAGGCCAAGCCAGAGATATTGATGTTGTGGCCCGCGCCAACGACCAGTTCAATAAAATGGGAATTACCCTGGATGAGGCCCAGCAGGCGAAACTCCAGGAAATTGCCGCCAAATACGATTTTGCAGGCGTCACCTCCAAGGAAGAGCGCCGCGCTATGCGCCAGGACTTTCAAAAGGACCTCTACAATAACGTCCTCACTCCTGAGCAGCAGGCAGCCCTTGATGGGATGCGCGAAAGCCGCGGCAATAAGGATGGAAATTAATTAATTCCGGAAGCTATTTCCCGGTATAGCTTGATATACGCTTCTACCGAATTGGCAAGGGAAAACCGTACAAGGGGTTTCTCTTGCCAATGCCCGGTGTAAGCCTGCTCTAAAGTTTCGGCCAAAGCGGCTGCACTCATATTTCCCATCTCCAGAAACCGGCCGCTTACCACTTCCTCCAACGCACCTTTACCGGAAGAGATGACCGGCGCCCCCAGGGCCACCGCCTCGGCCGCCACAAAACAGAAGCCCTCGCTGTAAGACGGAACGACCACACAGGAAGACTGGCATATCTCCTGCATGAGCCTGCCTTTCGGGAGGTCGTGCAATAATTGGATGTGGGCTTCCAAATCCAGCTCTTTTATCCGGTTCATCACCCATTGGTACATGCCTTCGGGATAGGTAGGCAGGATCAGCTTCAGGCGGCTTTCGGGATGGGCTGTCGCCATTGTCCGGGCCGCCGGCAACAACAGATCCAGGCCCTTCGACATGCCCAAACGGCCGAAATAAGTATAGGTAAAGACTGGAGGGGGCTCATGGGTATAGCCCTCAAACTCCTGATAGTCAAGCCCGTTATAAATGCGCGCTACCTTACGCTCCCCTACCCCCTGCCGGATGAGTTCCCGCCGGGTAAATTCCGACACGGCGACAAAACGCTCGAATAGAAGGCGCAACAGTAACTGCTCCCAGCAATAAAAGGCCAGGCGCTGAAAGAAATTGGCGAACGGCAATCGCCACCACAAGCTACCCCATGCCTCGTGAAAGGTAATAACCACTGGTTTTCGCGCCAAACGCGCCGCCAGCCAGGCCGGAAGAGCAGCGTTATAGGACGTCGTATGCACCAGATCGTAATCCCGGAGATGGCGCCGGACGGCAGGCAGGCTGACAAAGGAAAACAAATAGCGGTTGCGGCAATCCACCCGGAATATCTTCACACCCGACAGTACTTCCTCCTTGGGAAGGCCTTTCCGAAAGCGGGTGGTGACGACCCCAACCTCGTACCCCTGGGCAGCCAGCGCCGTGGCCAGTTCCCAGAACAAACGCTCTGCGCCACCGATGTAGGGGTAGAAATGCTCTAGTACGAATAAGATCCTCACGCCTCTATTTCCTTGTCTTGTTTTTGCTCCAGCGCAATTTTCCGCGTCAGAGCGGTCAGAGCGATCTGCTGTTTTTTGATCAGGAAGAACAGCTTGTACTGGAAGAAAAAGATGAGGCCCAGACAAAAGAAGATAATGGCGTTAATGTTGCTTTTGATGCCGAACAGGCGGGCGATCTTCCGGGAAAAGAAATCCGGAAAGAGCGCAAAGATCGCTACCGAAAGCCAGAAGAGGGACCCGGCCACCAATTCCTGCATGCTGGCCCTCGATTTTCTGAACCTACTGGCCAGCCCCCAAATGAAAAACAGCGAGATAAGGGGAACAACGATTTGATAGATTTCCAGCCGCATAACCTCAATGAGTTTGATGAAAAATAAGTTTCCACAGCAGGTTGATGGCCGTGGTGACGCCCATGTGAATATCCTGGCCCTTACTCATGGAATATTCCGTATAGGACACGCTGATGGGCACTTCCCCAATGGATAATCCGTTGCGTTCCGCCACCACGATCATTTCGCTACAGTAACCGAAACCATCCAGGCCCAGATTCAGTGTTTCTATCGCTTTGCGGTTCAGCATCCGGAAGCCAGACTGGGAATCTGAATAGCTGCCCCGGCAAAACCAGTTGGTCAACAGGTTGGATATCCGGTTGTAAGCCACGCGCATCGCCGGTATGCCTTCCGACATCTGGATAAACCGGCTTCCAATCACAATTTCGTATTTCCCTTCCGCCATTTTTTCGATCAGCGCCTTCATATCCTCCGGATGATGCTGTCCATCCGCATCCAATTGGATGATATAGGAAAAGCCCCTCTGACGAGCGTAGTGGATGCCCGTTTGCGAAGCAGCTCCCGCGCCCCGGTTGATGAGATGGGAGACCACTTCCGCACCTGCCTCCAATGCCCGCTGCCGGGTGTCATCCTTGCTGCCATCATCAATGACCACAACATGCGGGTACCCACAGGAGCGGACATGGGCCACCACCTCGCCGATCATCGGCCCTTCGTTATATGCCGGAATTATGACGCCTATTTCACTTTCCTGGATCATCATGGTATTCGTTGTCGTCAATAAATTAGCACAGCGCTTGCGCGGCACATTGATCCGGGGGGATTGTTAAACCTCAACCTCAACCTCAACCTCAACCTCAATTTCATTTCAACTCATACAGAACATACGTACCCCGAGCGGTGGAGTTTCCAAAAACGCCCGGTTTTCCTTGCAGGACAGCATTCCCGAAACGGTATTGCCCGCCGTTGGGGTCTTCTACAAAATTATCGGTATACAGCAATTGCGCTTCATTCGAGTAGACGAGCAGGTTGAAGAACTCCTGCGTTTTCCGGGCCAATGATTGCTCTGGTGTCTGATCGATGGCGGCGGTATTCAGGTCAAACAGGATGTATTTAAAGCCATTGTTTTTCAGCAGCCGGAAGAATTCATTCTTGTCTTTCATGCTGCTGGAAAGGTACTCGTATTCAACCAATTGGTTGTCTTCCAGCACTCTTCGGTCGTTGAAGCGGATGTGATAATTGAAATAGGTTCCAACCCGGTAAATTTTAGAATCCGGGTCTTCATTCAGTTTTTTTATCACGTCCGCCATGAATGGGATGAATGCGGAATAAGTTTCTTCTGCTCCCTGGAAGCTGCTGGCGTATTTCAACAGGGGGCTCAGGTAGATCAGTTGCTCCGCCCCTTTCGGTTTGGTGGTATTGATAAAGGCCAAGGCTGTGGTGAACAGTAAATACAACCCAATGCCAGACAGCATCCAATACCGGCTATACTTTTCCAGTCCACCGGTTGCCAGTTTTTCCTGGTTGTCGAAGAAAAAGACAAACACCAACAGCAGCAGGCTGAACAAGGCGAATCCATACCATACAATAGCGTTGCCCAGGAAATACCACAAAAAGCCAAAGGAAAAGACAAACACCAACAGGCCTTTAAAATTGACGGAAAGCTCTTTTAGCTGGCCTTTCAGCAGAAAATACCCCAGAGCGGCCAAGCCGGACAAGGTAGCGAAAGTGGCCAGGAAGGAAAAGCCGGAGATCCATGTGTAAAAACCGTTGGCTGAACGGCCGAGCCCGGCAAAACCGGTTTGGATAACCCGAAACAGCCCGCCCAAAGGAGCGGCCAGCGCGCCACGCTGCGTGCTCAGGAGGTTGTCGACTGCTGCGCGGACAGCGGCGGCCGTAGCCGGGCCGGAAGCCGCATAAAGCGAATAAACGGAAATGGCCCAGATTCCCAATAAAAGCAGGATCAGCAGTACATTTTTCCCGATGTTCCGGCCGAAAAACAGCATCGGAAAGAACAACATGAACAAAAAAGAAATATCCAGATATTGCTGAAATGGAATCGTAGAATTGACGGTCAGGTCATAGGGGATCGACAAGTAGAGCGGCAGGCCAGGTTCATAGCCGATATAGCGTATGACTTCCTCCCGCACCGCATTTTGCTTGTAAAGGCTGATGTCAGGAGTCTCCTTCGCTTGTTCTCTTTCCTGCTCTGGCCCGAAATTGGAGGTATCGGGCGAGCGGCCGGCAAACACCTTCGATTGCTGTTCTTCATTGAGAACCTGGTTGTAAATGTAGAATTTCAACCTGGTAAGCACCTGCTTTTTTTCCTCGGGGCTTTTTCCGGTCAAATCTATATCTGATAAATAAGTATTGATTTGAGCTTGCTGGCCTTCGTCCAGTACGATGCCCCTTTGCTGCAGGATTTCCTGTCCTTTCTGATAAATATATTGCAATTCCTGAGTCCGGACCTGGATGGGGGCCAGGCTTGGTTTCTCCAGTTTGCCGGTGAGCAGGGCGTCTATGCTGAGCTGTCGGTTCTCGTTAAGGTTTTTCCCCATCCAGGGCAAAAACACCAGTCCGGCAGAACAGGCAAACAAGGCCATCCTGATGGACAGGGGCTTCCACAAAGTCCATTGGCCGCGCCCCCCCCAAAGCAGCAAGGGAAGGCCAATTAGAACACCCAGCCCGGCAAATGCCCAGGGAGAAGTATTGCCCAGTTCCAGATACCCGAACTTGTACACGCCAAGCGGAAAGATCAGGCCCGTAAGCAAGGCGAACAACCCAACGGCAGTCTTAGCGCCCATCTGCTGATAGGCGGCATAGGTAACCAGAGCCAAAATGCTGATCAGGCCGGTGTACTTGATACCGAATGCATAACCGGCCAGCCAGCCCGCCAGAGCCCAGATCAACGCCGACTCCGGAACCGCCCATCGGCTCAGGCGGAAGATCGTTTGGTTTGGTGGCGCCGGTTTTTTCCCGGCCAGCCGCACCGGATATTCCAACACCAACAGCAAAATGCTGAGGGTAATGAACAGGAAACCCAGGTCAATTTTTTCATCTACCACGACATGGAATGACACAGCCGGGTTTAAATAAAGCAAGGCGGCTACTAACCAGGCTGCGCCGCGCCCCATAAACAAGCGGCTGAGGCGATACAAAGCAAACAGGCAAAAGAAAACGGAAAAGTGAGACAACAAAATAGCTATCGGTGCTTGCCCGAAGAGCAGTTCTCCCAGGCTCAGGAACACCTGCCAGTTGAACGCCTGCCCACCAGCCGGCAGGCCGTGGTAGTCGCTGATCAGATGGGCCGTATTCATATACAAACCCGCCCCGTCAAATCCGATCGGAAACAGTTTGATAGCGGCGATATTGTTAACGGCGATCGTTCCCAGCAGCAAAAAAACCGGAATGGCGCCCCATTTGCTGTTCGGTAGCCGCAGCGTCGGTTTCCAAAGCAGGCCCTGAACAAAAACCAGAGATGCCCGCCATTGCCAGGCCAACAGGCCAGCGACCAGTATCCAGATCAACCAACCATACAACAGGCCGGCCAGGCCCAGCAACACCAGCACAAAACCGGAAAGGCTAACCCCCACCGCCAGGCTCAACACCTTTTGGGAATCGCGGGCATACCAGGGCGACAAGCGCTGCATGATCAAGTTGCCAAGTGCATAATGGAGGAGTACGATCAGAAAAACGGCGCCGTGCAACAGGAGGTTGAACACCAGAAAATACATCAATGCCGCCCCCATGCCGTAGTCGAACAGCCTGTTCCTGCTACCGTAAATGCCAAAGGCGACGAGTTGAAGAAAAAGTATAAAACCATAAATCGCCAGGCCGTTGACCGCCCGGCCGTTCTTACTCTTTTTTCGGGCCGGCAGGAAGGCCAGCGCCGCCCAGGCGCCTCCGCAAAGCAGAAAGATGGCTATAGCCATGTCCAGGTTGGGGAAACGGCCTACTGCTACGGAATAGTAGGGATGAAAAGCCCAGTAGGAAACAAAGACGAGGACGAACCAGGCCAGGGAAAATGCGGCCCACAACCATCGGTTTGCAGTGCTGGTAATCATGTTATCGAACATGGGGGTAGTTTTGGCCTTAAAGTTAAGGATGCATTTCTTGTATTTACGGCTTTTTGCCCGAACTGTTACACATCCCGGGCAATTGTTGGGGGAAAGTCGGGAAGGCTATCCGCTAAGCCCCGCCTTCCAGGCGGCGGAATGCCTCGATACAATTGGCCGCATAACGTTCCCAGCTGAATTCCGCCGCCCGGCGCAGAGCCGCTTCTTTCAGCCCCTGCCGTTCCACTGCCGACAGCCTGTACAGGGCTATCATTTGTTGGGCGATGCTGTCCGTATTATAGGGTTCAACGTAGCGGGCCACCTCCCCCCCTACTTCCGGCAGGCTGGAAACATTAGAACAAACCACCGGACAGCCACAGGCGAAAGCCTCCAGCACCGGCAAACCGAAGCCTTCGTATTCGGAAGGATAGACTAAACCAATCGAATGAGTATACAATTCCGCTAAAGCACTGTCCGCTACAAAACCCGTCAGCAGAATATCGGCCCGAAACGGATGGCTTTCCAGCGCCTCAAAAAAAGCTTCGGACTTCCAGCCCCGCTGCCCAACGATCATCAGCAACACCTGCTCTTCCGATTGCTCCCGGAATATGCGGTAAGCCTCCAGCAGCCGAACCAGGTTCTTGCGCGGCTCGATGGTGCCTACCGACAGCCAGTATGAATGACTGATATTTTGCTGCTCCAGAAACTGTCGGCCGGTAGCCGGTTGAAAGCCAGGCTCCGGGCCCAGATGAATAGTCGCTATCCTGTTAGCCGTAAAAGGATAATGTTCTTCCAGGTCGCGGGTCGTATGCCTGGAATTGGACAGGATCAGGCTGGCGCGCCGCAGGATGCCTTTCAGGAAGATCTTCTGCAACAACTGGCTGTGAAATCGATGGTAATGGGAAAAAAGAATGGGGGTCAGATCGTGGATCGCGGTGATGCGTTTGATGCGCCGCGGCAGGTTGAATGGGCCGAAATGCGCCGGTTCCAGCACAGCGTCGACCCGATGCCACCACAACACCAGCGGCACGATAAAGAACAGCCGCAGGGCCGCCAGCCCCAGGCCTATCCGGTTGTTAGGAATGATAATCTGTTCCACGCCCTGAAGCGCAGGGTCGCGTTTTTCCCGCACCAGGATGTACTCATTTTCCTGGTCTGTCGCCAATAGAACCCGCACCAGTTCCCGCGTGAATACGTGGATGCCGCCCTTCTGGTTATCGATCGGGTCAGCGAGGATCGCTATCTTCATTCAGGATGGTTTTTTCATAGAGTTGCAGGGTTTCAAAGCCGGTTTTCAGCCAGGAGAACTGCCGCGCCCGGTTCAGCGCCTTTTCCGAAAGCTCCCGGCGCAATGCCTCATCGTGCAGGATGGCTTCCATTTTAGCGGTGATATCACCGACATCGATGGAACAAGCGGGAAGCCCCCCTTCTCCAACCACCTCGGGCATTGCGCTATTGTCGCCGTACAGGACGGGCGTTCCACATTGCATAGCCTCCAGCGGCGGCAGTCCAAAGCCCTCATAGTGCGCCACATAACACATGGCCAGGGCGTGGGCGTACAATACCGGCAGGTCGGCCTCCTCTACATAACCTGTAAAGCAAATATTAGAAGCAAAAGGATGCTGCTCATCCAGCAGTTCGCCGACCTTCCAGCCTTTTCTGCCACAGACGACCAGCTGAAATTCCCGATTGGCGGGGTCCTGCATCAACTGAAGAAAAGCGTCGATGGTGTTCTTCAGGTTCTTGCGGGGCTCCAGGGTGGACAAGCATAGTAAGTAGGGTTT
Organism: Lewinellaceae bacterium; assembly: GCA_020636215.1. Taxonomy (GTDB): domain Bacteria; phylum Bacteroidota; class Bacteroidia; order Chitinophagales; family Saprospiraceae; genus JACJYE01. The sequence continues at coordinate 675,182 of JACJYG010000006.1, read as the reverse complement.
ATCCGGCAGCTTGTATTTGCTTCGGATCTGCTCCAGGCTGGAAGGGGCCGCTCCTGCCTGAAAACTATCGCGATTGGCCGCTTCGTAAATGACGTGCACGCGCCCTTCCGGTATAGCCGGATATTCCTTCAGCAAATCGTTTTTGGTGGCCTGCGAAACAGCGATAGCCTGCACCTTGCGCTGGCTGATGAACTGCATACCTTTTTCCGCCAGCTCCGTATTATCCCTGGTATGGAACTCCGGGAACAGCCGATGGGTCAGGTCGTGGATCGTAAACACAAAAGGTTTGTCTATCTGTTTGACGTAGTAGTAGTTCTGCGGCAAGGGCACATGGATGAGCTGGTATTCATTGCGGACTTTCGACAGGTGTTGGCGCAATTCATTGTAGTGCTTCCGCTGACGGACCCATCGCAGCGCCTGTCGGAAGGGCAAAGCCCGGTAGACGCTGCTGCAAAGCCCGTAAACCGGCTTTGGCAATACTGTTTTGGCGGCAGATTTAAAAGCGAGCAACCCCTGTTCATACCCCATCAGGCCGGAGGCGTCGGCCGGGCCATCCGGGCCGGCAGCCTGCTTCTGTGCACGCCGTTCCAGCAGGATCTCCAGAAAATCGGGCAAAGAGAGAATATCGCGATTGGACAACACATCGATGCGCCATTTATCCGGTTGCTTCTTCTGAAAGGCCAGCAGGCTGAACAACAGTTCTTCATTATACCGTTTCACCCCATCCATGGCGGGGTCATTGACCTTGCTGCCTTCTACCAGGATGCGGTAAGGTTTTTTGGGCTTCACGACCGGCCGAACCCCCGGCCCTCTTTCGTAGCCCAAAGCCTCCATCATTTCGCCGTGCAGTTCCCAGAAGATCGCCTCGTATTCCAGTGGCATCTCTTCTTTCCACCCACCGGCCTTACCGCGGCGGAAGTTCTTGCGCGCCAGGTCCTGCATCTGCTCCTGGTCGTCCAGAAATTGCCGGCCACTGCCGTAATGGGGGTTCCCGAACTTCAGTTTCTGAAAGGAAGGCAACTTTTCAGGGTTGGGCTCCGGCAGGTCCATGATGGCCCGAAGTTTTTCCACTTCGCGAATGGGGTCCTCGATCAGGTCTTCAAAGCGGATCACCACATCGGCTATCTCCAGCCACTGCCGTACGTTTTCCGACCAGCCACCGAAAAAACTCCCTTCCATCGACAGGATCGCCTCCAGCAGGTTGACCCTGAAGTCGGTACCCGGCTCGATAATATCCTTGCGGTGGTGCGCCAGGGAAACCAGGGCGTCACGCCCATCGCGCACCAGATAGGCCTTTTTGATATCGGAATTGTCGGGTTGCAACTGCCCCGGCAACAGATGCGTTTTCACAACGGGATAGGTGAAATAATTTTCTTCGACAGGATAATTGCTTTCCCGGTGAAACGTACTAGAGGCTATTCCGTATACCTCAAACAACACGTTCCGAAAAAAGGTATTGCCTGAACGGGGGAAAGAAGCTAACCAAATCATCGGCTTGTGGATATTTCCGTAAAGATTACTAAATTATTTCCGGGTTTTCCGGAAGCCCGCTTTTAGCCGGCGCGTGGGCTGTTATACGAAGCCTCCCTGTAGAAAAGTTGCCTTTCCGGGCTACAAAACTTAAAAATTAGTACACAACTTAATAATCATGCAGCATTTGTTGAAGAAATGGCTGGCGCCCAAAAAGGACGCCAAAGTGGTAGCACCAGGCCCTCCGGAACAGGAGGCGGCCCTGGAACTGATCTCCATTCACATTCCTAAAACGGCCGGCACCTCCTTTCGCAACACCCTGAGAGGGGTTTATGGCGAGCAAAGCGTTATCCGCCTGGACATAGGGCTGGTTCGCCAGGAGGTTCGGGTGGAAGAGGAGCTCTACGGCCTTCCTTACTTTCCAAAACAAACCAGGGTCATCCACGGGCACTTTTCCTACCCGCTGCTGCAGCAAAACTTTCAGGTACCCGAAAACATCCCCATCATTACCTGGCTGAGGGACCCCGTGGAGCGGGTCATTTCCAACTACTTTTATCTGGCCCGGCGCCTGGCCGAAGAGCTGCAGGAGGAAAGGAAAGGCCTCAACATCCTGAAGAAGATGCAGCGCTCCCTGCTGGAGTACGCCAACTTTGAACCCAGCCAGAACCGGATGTCAAAATTCCTGGAAGGACTGGAACTGGAAGAACTGTTTTTTGTCGGCATCCAGGAAGACTACGACCGCAGCCTGGAAAGGCTTGCCGGCCTGCTGGAATGGAAGGATTTTCCCGTTTTCCACCATAACCAAACCGGCGGTTATGCCGATTCCGTCAGCCCTCAGGAACGGGAACAAATCAGGGCCTGGAACAGCCGGGACGTCGCTTTGTACGAGAAAGCGCTCGAAATGAACGCCAAAGGAAAATGGACGCCATGATCGAACTCTTGTCCATTCACATTCCAAAGACCGGCGGCACTTCTTTCTACCACGTTCTGCAAATGGTATACGGCGATGCAGTCACCCCTTCTTTGAAACGCCGGGATTACCTGACCCTAATGGCCCGGCATGACAGCCTGCAACAAGGCCTGGCGCCGGGTATCCGGGCCATACACGGGCATCTTTACTACCGGGAGTTGGCGGCCATCCACCGGGCCAGCGGAGCCAAGGTGATCTGCTGGCTGCGCCATCCGGTGGAACGGGTAGCCTCCAATTACCGCTTCTTTCGCCATCGCTTGCTGCACCCGGAACTGAACCCCGAAGTTTTTGAACAAAATAAACACCGCATCCAGGAAAGCCTCCTGGAATACGCCACCCTGGAAGAAAACCGCAACCGAATGAGCCGCTTTCTTGAAGGGATCACCCTGGAGCAGCTCTTTTTCATCGGATTTCTGGAAGATTTTGAGCACGATCTCCAGCGCCTGGCCCGGCAGATGGGCTGGCCGCCCTTCTCCCCGCCTCATTTCAACAAGGGGGAACTCAAAGCCCCGCCTGCCTTGGAAGATGCTGTTTTTAGCCAGATCGCCAGCTTGAACCAGGAGGATATGGAGCTGTATGAGGCGGCTCGGGAGATGGGAAGGGGGTAGGAAGTGGAGGGGGTTGAGAGAGTTGAGAGGGTTGAGAGGGTTGAGGGGCCTGCGGGCCAGTCTCAACCTTCTCAACTAAAAAAGCCCAATTTAGAATCGCACTGACCTCAATATTGGAACCCTATACCCTTCCTTACCGTACAATTGCAAAAACAATACCTTTGGCCAATGGCAGCAAAAAAACGACGCGTCCTTTTTCACCGGTCCTGGGCCAAGTTTAACGGAGGCACCAGCGGGGGGCAGCTGAAAGTACGGGATGCTTTCGAGCACTTCAAACATTCGCCCGTTTTCGAGCCGAGGGTTTATTTTGGGAAAGAAACAGTGTGGTTCGATAATCCCGGCAACGTCTGGCTCCCATACCGGGCGGAAGCGGAGCCGGCCTGGGAAGTCCGTCCCGATGATGTGCTTTTTCTCGCGGGGCGCGACTGGGCGGTGCTGTCGCCCGAAGAAAGGGCCCACCCGCCGGCGCCGGTCCTCAACATCGCCCAACCGCGCCACACCAATCCCGATGACCCCCGGCATAATTATCTGAAATATCCCGCGATCCGCATCGTCAAGAGTTCGCTGGGGAAAAAAATACTGGAAGATTACGGTGTCAACGGGCCGGTGTATCTCATTCCGGATACGATCGACATGAGCCTGCTGCCGCCGCCCAACCTGCAACCGGATTTGGATGTGCTGATCGTCGGCCTAAAAAATGCAGAAATGGCACTGGCCCTGCAGCGGAAGTTGCAGCGTCGGAACTTCTGGCGGCGCAACAAAATCCGGGTGGGTATTCAGATACCCCCCAAGCTGCCTACCCGGCAGGATTTCCTGGAGCTTGTCAACCGGGCCCGCATCGTTGCCTACCTGCCGCTCGATGCGGAGCGGGGGGCCGAGGGTTTCTACCTGCCCGCCCTGGAAGGCATGGCCATGGAAAAGCTCGTGGTTTGCCCTTTTGCGGTGGGAAATATCGATTTTTGCATTCCGGGCCAGACCTGCCTGCAACCTGAATATACCGTTCAGAGCATCTACCGGGCCATACTGGAAGCCTTGAAGATGCCCGAACAGCAACGGCAGGAAATGATCCGGAACGGCAAAGCGATCAGCAACAACCACCGGATCGAACAGGAACAAAAAGCATTGTTGGACCTTTTACACCAGGCCGATGAAATTTGGCATCAAAAACATCTTTTCCAGTTTGGGCGCTAAAACCCGGACGCAGGGGCGCAACGTACTCCTTACCGGCATCCCTCGCTCCGGCACCACCCTGGCTTGCCGGCTACTCAGCGAATGCCCCCAGGTCATTGCCCTCAATGAACCCATGGATAAGGATCGGTTTCCGGACCGGGCCACGGCTTTGCGGGAAGTAGACAAAGCCTTCAGCTCGTTCCGAAAGTCATTGCTTCGCTCCGGCACCGCCCTGGCGCGCACCCAGGACGGCAAGATCACAGACAACGCCTACGACCAAAGTACGGGCCGCCGGCAGCGGGTCGTTCAACGGACGGAAATAGCCTTCGACAAGCCCCTTGATGCCGGTTTCACCCTGGTGATGAAGCATAATGCGGAGTTCAGCCTGCTGCTGCCCGAAATTGCGGAAACCTTCGAAACCTTTGCGCTGATCCGCAACCCCCTGGCCCTGTTGAGCTCCTGGTCGAGTGTAGACGTGCCGGTATCGCGGGGGAAGGTGGCCAAGTCAGCCCGCTTGTCGCCCGGCTTCAACCAGCAGCTTTCAGGCATCGAGAGCCTGCTGGAACGGCAGTTGTTCATCCTGTCCTGGTATTTCGGGCAATACCGCCACTTTCCGGAAGCCAATATCCTGCGTTACGAAGCACTGGTCGCCACCGACGGCCAGATCCTGGAAGGGATCACCCAGGCGCCCGCGCCGGCTCATTGGGCGCTCACTGAAAAAAACACCAACCCACTTTACGATAAGGCTCACATCCAAAAGGCAGGCGAAGCCTTATTGCACTCAGAAGGGCACTACTGGGCCTTTTACACCAAAAGCGAAGTTGAAAAATTGTTAAATCAGCTATTACAGTGAACCTACAGCAACAAAATATCATCCTCACCGGGCCGCCCCGATCAGGCACCACCCTGGCCTGTTACCTGCTCAACAAGGTAGACAACACAGTCGCTTTACATGAACCGATGAACCTCCGGATGTTCCCGGACCCTGAGACTGGCGTTCAGTCTATCGCCAACTTTTTCCAGGAAATGCGGCAGTCCCTGCTGGCCAATGGCATGGCCGTGGCGAAGGTGTCCGGCGACAAGATCCCCGACAACCCGTTCCAGCGTACCGAGGGCGGCCAGCGGCTGAGCATCGTGCAGAAGGGCGCCGTACATTTCGACAAGCCTTTGACGGATGATTTCCATCTGATCATCAAGCAAAATGCGCATTTTACCTTTTTGCTGGGCCAGCTGTCAAAACAGTACCCCTGTTTTGCCATCATCCGCAATCCGGTTTCGACCATCGCCTCCTGGAACACCATTCAGGCGCCGGTAGCACGGGGCAATCTGACTGTGCTAAAGACGTTGAGGCCGGCCCTTTACGAAGAATTGGAGCGCATCCCCCAATTGCTCAACCGCCAAGTGCGGCTGGCCCATGAGTTGTTTGCCTGCTATCGGCAACTACCCTCCCAGCAGGTCATCCGATACGAAAGCATGGTTGAAAGCGGAGGCAGCATTTTGGGGCAGGCCATTCCAGAAGCAGCCGGCCTGAACGAAACATTGGAAAGCAAAAACCGTAGTAATATTTATCCCCAAAAGTTGGTGGAAGCAATAAAAACCGAATTGTTATCATTCGATGGCGCCTATTGGGATTTTTATTCCAAAGCCGAGGTGGAAAGCATTTGATGAATCATTTATACGACAAGTTTCCGACACAGCATGCAGAACAACTTACTAACCCTTGACAACATTGTAAAGCAGCCGGCAGCGGCTAATCCCAACCTGGCCATTGGCATTTTCCCTTTTGTTCAGATCTTGATTTCCCTGGTTTTAGCCGGGCTGGCCATTCACTATTTCCACATCGAGCTCGACATTCGCCTGATCGGGATCATGCCGGTCGTTGTTATCGGGTTTGCCATCTATGCCTTTTTACCGGCAATGTGGCGGTTACCCTTCCTTTTTCTAATGAACCTGGCGGCCATATATCATTTGCTTGGGCTTCTTGATGGCAGCGTACTGGCGGGAACTGGCCTACTGTTGTTCCTCCTGGCCAACCTGCCTGTGGCCGTGAAATACCGTATCGGAGCCGTGCTGGCCGCCGGACTGTTGTTAGCCCTTTTTCGCGCCGGATGGTTGCCATTTATCGAAAACAAAGCGGTGCTGCCCATACTGGGGTCCATGTTTATGTTCCGCATGATCGTCTATTTGTATGAAATGCAGTTTGAGAAAAAGCCCGGGAACTGGTGGATCAAGCTCAATTACTTCTTTCTGCTGCCCAATCTTATTTTTGTGATCTTCCCCGTAGTCGATTATTCTACTTTTTCCCGAAACTACTATACCCGGCCGGCCTTTGAAACCTATCGCAAAGGCATCCTGATGATGGCCAACGGCATTTTTCACCTGTTGCTCTACCGCCTGATCTATTATTATCTGCTGCCGGCGCCGGGGGATGTAACCGACATTTACAGCCTGTTGCAGTTTATGGTGGCCTCTTATACGCTGATCGTCCGCCTGGCGGGTATCTTCCATTTTTCCGCCGGGCTCATCTGCCTGTTCGGCTTTAACCTGCCGCCCACTTTCGACCACTACTTTTTCGCCAACAGCTTCAGCGACCTTTGGCGGCGCATCAATATTTACTGGCGGGATTTCGTCACCAAGATATTCTACTACCCCATATATTTCCGGCTGAAGAAATACGGGCAAACCCTCGGCCTCGTCCTGTCGGTGCTGCTCGTCTTTTTCATCAACTGGTTTTTGCATGGCTACCAGTGGTTCTGGATCCGCGGCTCCTTCCCTTTGACGATTCAGGATGCTGCGTTTTGGGGAATATTTGGTGTATTTGTTGCGGGCAATTCTGTCCTGCAAACTAAGAAAAGGAGCAACAAGCCCCGCCCGGGTACATTCTCCTGGGCCTATGCCCTGCGGAATTCCTTCAACGTACTGGGCATCTTTACTTTTATGACCATCCTGTGGTCTTTCTGGACGAGCAACGCCATTGGCGATTGGTTCGACATGGTGGCCAAAGCCCGCACTGCCCGAATTGCCGACCTGGCCTTGATCGGCCTGGGTGTCCTCGCCCTGGCAGGCATTGGACTGGGCATTCAGTACATGTCGTTCCTGTACACTCAGAAAAAACTCGCACTCGTCCCATCGGTGAGCCGCAATTTCCTGGTAGCCAACCTGGGATTGGCCGGGCTGGCCCTCTTCGGCCTGCCGATGGCCTACCAAAGCATTGAAAGCCGATTCAGCCTGGACCTGGAGCCGGTGCTGTACACCAAGTTGAATGCCTTCGACCGGGAACAGTTATACAAAGGCTATTACGAAACCCTATTGGTGGGCAATAACCTCTCCTCCCGAATCTGGGAACTGGAACAGGCCAAACCGGATGACTGGAAGAATATCAACGCCCTGGGAGTCGGGAAGAGAAGGGAAGATATTCTTCTTAAAAACCTGCTTCCCAACCAAAAGAAAAAATTCAAAGGAGGCCTTTTCACAACGAACAGCTTCGGGATCCGGGATCGGGAATACAGCCTGGAAAAGCCCGATAACACCCTGCGCATCGTCATCCTCGGCGGCTCTATCGAAATGGGCACCGGCATCAATACAGACCAAACTTTCGAGAACGTGTTGGAGGATGAACTGAATAAAAACGGATTGATCTCTAAAGACACAAAAGTTGAGATCCTGAATTTTGCCATTTCCGGCAACCACCTCTTCCAGAATGTGGCTATGCTGGAATGGGAAGCCTCTAAATTTAAACCCCAGGTAGTGATCTACCCCGCGCATCCCAATGAAGAACACCGGCTTATGAGCAGTGTGCACCGGGCCTTCCAAACCCATAGAGACCTGACCTTCCCCTTCCTGAAAGAACTGGAAGCAGAAGCCGGCCTCAGCAGTGTGGCCACCGAAGCGGAATTTTTCGAAAAAGTGGGGTACCGGCAGCGGGAAACCACAGCGTATGGTTATAACCGGATACTCGAGTATTGCCGGAAAAACCAGGCGGTTCCCGTATGGATCTATGTCCCTACCCTGGACGACAATGAAGTAAAAAGTGAGGATGTTGAGCTGGAAGCGCTCGTTAAAAAAATGGGATTCTATACGCTTAACCTGAAAGATAGTTTCGGGAATTTAGATCCGGAAAGCCTTAAGATTGCCCCCTGGGATGCTCATCCCAATGCCAAAGGGCATCAATTGCTCGCGAATGAAATGCTGAAGCAATTACAACAAAACAAGGAGTTGCTTCAAGTATTACAGGACAAAGCAAAACAAGAATGATAGTCCCTGTTTAAAAATATTTTGGACGCTCCAGGCCCGTCATTTTCGTCGGCAGCGGGCATTTCATGACTAAAATTTGACAATAGGCACGGCCCACTGGAGAAGATCAGAGATAGGCAGTGAGCAGGCGGGGAGAAGCAGGGATGGCTGGCCGTCTCTTGTGAGCCGGATAAAAATGGCTGGATGGCTGGATGGCTGGATGGTTATGCGAATCCAGGGCTAAATGCTTGGTATCGTGGAAGTCGGGACAAAAACCAGAGATGTGTAAGCTTTATGAGAGCAGCTGTCCCCCTCACTAGTGCTGCGGGTTGAAAATATGTAAAAGTCGTTCGCGAGAGACTCCGCCTTCGCCTGGCTTCGGCGGACAGGGTCTGTCTCGATGCGGAATAACGAGCCAGTCTCTAGTGGCGCGGGGAGAAAATCAATATTTTTTCGAGCGCCTATTAGCGACTGACTAAACCCTGTAGCCCCGGAGGGGCGCTAATGTTGGTAGAAAAACGAACCGCAATTTCCTCAGGCCCGGAGGGCTGCAATATTTCAACATTTCTATTGCCGAGGCATGGCAGCCAGGAATTACATTACGGCCCTCCGGGCCTGAGATGCAAGGCTTTCGGCTTCTTTTCTAACAACGTTTTCGGCCCTCCGGGCCTTTGGCTTCCCGCCCTGGGTTGGTAGGCTTTGGATAGTCAGCGGCTGGCTTGCCTTTGGCCATTCCGGCTTAGCCAGTCGCTGACAGCCTCGCGCAGTACGTGGATTGTCAATTCTTTACCCGCGGCGCTAGAGACTGGCAGGTTTAGCCGTTTCGGGACACAGTCCCTCACGAACGTTTTATTATTGATTATTGAGCCGCAGTACTACCGACTGGCGGGGATAGGTAGGTTCGCTTTTCCCGGAAGGCGAGCCGCCAATACCCTGCGACGTGTTGACATTCTGACGTGCGACGTGCTGACGTGCGACGTGTTGACGTGCGACGTGTTGACGTGCGACGTGCTGACGTGCGACGTCTTGGCTACATCTCAAACTCCTGCACCCGGCGCAATCTGGTTTCGCGCAATTCCTCACTCAGTCCTTTCAGGCAATTGTTAATATAAAACTCCAGGGCGTCGGCGGCATCGGTGTTATCGTAGATCAATGTACCCTTATCCAGGATGATCACGCGGCTGGCCACGGCCATGACTTTCCGGATGCGGTTGGTGACGTAGATGACCGCTTTATTGGGTTGTTTGACGTACTCCTGCAAGTGTTCGTAGCATTTGGCCTTAAAGAGGCTGTCGCCGACGGCGAGGGCTTCATCGATGATGAACAGGTCGGGGTCGGTGGCGATCGCAACGGAATAGGCCAGGCGGGCCTTCATGCCGGAAGAATAATTGCCTACCGGGGAATTAAGAAATTCCTGCAGCTCTGAAAATTCAATAATAAAATCCAGTTTTTCTTTCAGCTCTTTTTTGGTAAGGCCAAACATGGCGCCTTTCAGATAGATATTTTCCAGGCCGGTGAACAATGGGTTCATCCCGGCATTGAGGGCAAAAATAGCGGTAGTTTTCCCGATGCCATTGATTTCAATAGCGCCCCGGTCGAGGCTGTAGATACCGGCGATGAGGCGCATCAGGGTAGTCTTTCCAGAACCGTTAGCCCCAATGACGGCCAGGATCTCCCCTTCGTGCAGGTCGAAACTCACCCCGTTCAGCGCCCAGAATTCATGGGGGCGCAAATCGCCATTGTGCGGCGCCAGGCCAAATGACTGCCGGATGACGTCCTTTATTCCGTAATACATATTGGCCTTCAGCTCCTTACAAAACCGCTTGGATACTTCCTTGACGGAAATCATCACTTTCCTTTCCGATTGCGACATTTGATCTGTTTTTACCATTACGCTGGGCACTTTTCAAGACAAAATTAGTTATTCACCAACCTTTCCAGCACCCGCTTGGCGGTGGCGCGGAAAAAAGCCAGGGCGAAAAGAAAAAATAGGGCCGCCACCAGGCTGCAGGCCAGGTACCCCGCGGGCTCAAAGAATGTACCCCTGGACAGCAACTCCCGGCTAAATCCGATCAGGTAAGTCAGGGGGTTCCACTGGATAAACCCGGAAAGCCACCCGGCCTCTATCTTCGGAGCATATACAATAGGCGTCACGAACATCAGCAGCTTCATCCCTTCATCGATCATGGTGCAAATATCCACCGCCACGATCCGGAGGACAGCCACGATCATGCCGATGGCCAGGCCCAGGAGCAGCAGCGGAAGCAAAGAAAGCGGGAACAACAGGCTGGCCCAGCCGAAGCGGACCCCGAACAACAACAATACACAGATATTGAGCACCAAGGGGATGGCAAAATTGATGAGATGAACCACGGTCTTCTCCGCCAGAAGCACTTCCTTGGGAAAGTCCTTCATGATCAGTAATTTCCCTTCATTGGCTAATACATTACTACTGGATTTGTAAATCTCCAGAAAAAAACCCCAAATGGAAGTACTCAGTAACACATAAGCCGGATAGGGAATGCCGGTGTCTCCCGGCGCCACCACCCCTGCCCGGTTGAGGACGATCCATACCAGAACGGCCAAGAGCGGTAATATGAACATCCAGGCCAGGCCAATAAAGGATTTCTTGTATCCCCCAACGATGCTCACCCGAACCAACTGCCGGATCAGAAAGCGGTAGTCCCGCAATCCACTCCATAAGTCCGCAACTGCTTTCACCATAAATTCTTTTTTTGCACTTTTAAGCCCACTTTTCAACTCTTCAACTCTTCAACCTTTCAACTTTTCAACTCTCCAGTACCCTTATACGCACCTCCCCACAATTCGTTGCCTCCCTTTAAAAAACAACTTACAAAAAAAGAAGCCAACTAGCGCCCGGCTCCGGCAACGGCCAACGCAATTTTCGAATCTGCGGTGCCATAATACAGGAACCACTGGCCCCGGAAGGGCGCCAAGGCTTCCAGGAAGACCACATTATCGACCTGTCCGGTGATCTCATAGTCCTTGTCCGGCCGAAAAAAATCGCGTTCCAGCCGTCCCGTCAGCTTTTGAGGATCCTTGAGGCTAAAAAGCGCCTGGCCAGCGCTGTAGGTGCCATCGGGAAGGGAAGGGTCGGGTTGAGAGCCGGCGTTTTTCCCATTGTATATCAGCAAAATACCCGCTTCGGTGATCAGGGCAGGCGGGCCGGGCTCCACCAGGCCACTGTCGAAATAGGCGGGGCGATAAGGTAGAATGACCTTCAATGCGTCGGCTTCTTCCACCGGTATCCAGTGCAACAGGTCCTTGGAAGTAGCCAGATAGATGTTTTCATCGCCCCAGTACATCCAGTATTGGCCTTTGATCTTTTCTGCAACCAGCTTATCCCCCAGCCGGCGGCAAACGATGGCGCCCGACTTCGTCCAAAGATCCAGATATTTCCCGTTCCCAAAAGCAGAGCCGTGCTTTTGCCAGTGGAACAGATCATCGGAGCTGGCGGTGAACAAGCGCGCCTTGTCGCCATCGTAGGCGGTGTACGTCATGATGTACCGGCCATCGGCTGTTTCTACCACCCGGGGGTCTTCTACGCCGCCTTCCCATTCCCAGGTTTTCTGCGGATCGTTATTGGGATATAAGATCGGCTCCGGATAGCGGTAGAAGTGATATCCATCGGTGCTTACCGCCATACCCAATCGGGAAGTGCCGGCATGACGCCCCACCACATCCTCCGCCCGATAGATCAGGAACAGGCTGTCGTTTCGCACCACCGCAGCGGGGTTGAAAACATCTTTCTCCGCCCACTTCACTTCGCTACCGCGAACGGGGCATCCAAACTTCAGCGTATCCACCGGCCCCAGCACCGGATTGGCGCCGTCCGCTTTTTCGAAAGACAGCATTGCCCAGGAGGTGTCCGCCTGGCCTGTACTTCTTGAAAGCTTGCTGCCATACTCACAACTGACTAGAAACAGGGACAGGAAGGATAAAAGCAGAATTACTTTTTTCATTATTTAGTTGTTAATTGTACAGTGTCAGCCAAGGGTTGAGGCTCAGGTTTCGCCACAGGTCATTTAGGCTGTAACTACCCCCGGCTTCGAATCCCGTGCTCATGGATTTGGCGAACCCACCAACGCCTCAACTTCTCAACTCCTCAACTTTTCAACTTTCCAACTCCCCCCTTTCATTCCGCCCATTTTACAAAATACAGCACGATTCCCATTACCAGGATAGCGGTCAGGCCAAACAAAGCGGTGGGGCTGAACTGATACCAGATGATGCCGGCCAGGGTGCTGGCCAGCAGGGTTGTAATACTGCGCAGCCCTTCATAGGCGCCGATGGCGGTAGCCATATCGCGCTGTTCGGCCAGGTGGCTGATCCAGGCCTTGGCGATGCCTTCGGTCAGGGCGGCGTATAAACCGTAGAGCAGAAACAACAGGCCAAACTGCCACCACTGCCCGGCCACGGCCATACCACCATACACCAGAGCGAAGATTAGCAGGCCGGTTACAAAAGTAGGCTTAAGCCCCCAGCGATCACCCAGGCTACCCGCCGGCAGGGCCGCCAGAGCGTAAATGAGGTTGTAAAAGATATAAAAGCCGATCAGGGCCATATCGCTGACGCCTTTGTATTTCAACATCAGCAAAAGAAAAATATCGGAGCTGTTCACCAGAGCAAAGGCCAACAGGCCAATCAGCAGGCGCCGATAACCTTGGCTACTTTGGGGGATATAGCGTAAAAAACTAAGAAATCCGGCTTTTTCCCTGCCCGGCGCCGGAGCAGCCGGCCGGTCTTTCAACAAAAGGGTTACCCCTACTGCCGCCAGGCCCGGCGCAAAGGCCAGCAAGAAGAGGGTGCGGTAGTGTTCCGGAAAACGCCACAGGAAAAGCAGCGCCAGAAAGGGCCCGATAGCTGCCCCTAAAGTATCCATTGCCCGGTGAAAACCGAATACCCGGGCGCGGGTTGCCGGCGTGGCTTCCGCCGACAACATGGCGTCGCGGGCGCCTGTACGGATGCCTTTGCCCAGGCGGTCGGTAGTGCGGGCCCCCAACACCCAAAGCGGCGCCGTCCACACCGCCATCAGCGGCTTGGACAGGGCGCTGAGCAAATACCCCCACTGTACAAATGGCGCCCGCCGGGCCCGCAGGTCCGATAATTTACCGAAATAGCCTTTGCTCAGCCCCGCCGTCGCCTCGGCCAGGCCTTCCAGAATACCGATCCCGATCACCGAAAAACCAATACTTTTCAGATACAATGGCATTACCGGATACAACATCTCGCTGGCCATATCGGTAAACAGACTCACCAGGCCTAATAGCCATACGGTGCGGGTGAATAATTGCTGCATTTCTATTGATGCTATTGATGCTATTGATATTTACCCGGCCGAACCCGGCAGTCGCCGGGGAGGACGGGTTGTGGATGCTATTGATGCTGTGGATTCCTGATAAGCTATCTACAGCATCAATTGGCCCGTCCCGAAGGAATCCTTCGAAAAAGGGCCATAGCATCCAAAGTATTCATAGGGTCACTTCATGGGCTAATGGCGCACCACAACCCCATCCTTCATCACCAGGGCCACCTTCCGCAAGCTATGAATATCCTCCAACGGATCACCTTCCACCGCGATAATATCGGCCAGAAAACCCGGCTGGAGGAGGCCCAGTTCCGGCAACTCAAATACCGCCGCATTGACAGCAGTAGCGGAGCGCAATACGGCCAGAGGAGCCATGCCATATTCCACCATCAACTCCAGTTCCCGCGCATTTTCGCCGTGAGGAAACACCCCGACATCCCCGCCGGCGATGATCGTCACGCCGGATTCCAGGGCCAGACGGAAGGATTCCTTTTTTTCTTTTATCCGTTGCGGTTCGGTTTCGGGCCGCCCGTCCCAGCCACGGTACCGGGAGATGGCGTCACCGGCAGCGAGCGTTGGGCAAAGGGCTACACCTTTTTCTTTCATCAGGCGAAAAACCTCCAGTGTGCCGTCGTCGCCGTGCTCGATGGTTTTCACCCCGGCCAGAGTTGCCCGCCGCATGCCCTCCGCCGTACCGGCATGGGCTGCCACTACCCTGCCGCTGCTGGCCGCTGTGCGCACCATCAGTTCCAGTTCTTCCTGTAAAAAGGTGGGCCTCGCCTGCCCGTCCGGGCCCCAACGGTAATCGGCGTATACTTTTATAAAATCAGCCCCTTTGCCAATCTGGTCCCGCACCACGCGGATGATCGCATCCCCGTCGGCGGCTTCAGCGCCGAGCGGAACTTCGAAATCGGGCTTAAAACCCTTTGGGCCATAACTCCCCGTAGCAACAATTGCCCTACCCGATACGATAAGCCGGGGCCCGGGGATGATCCCCTGTTCGATGGCCTGCTTCAGGGCCACATCGGCAAAACCGGCGCCTTCTGTACCCAGGTCGCGCACTGTGGTAAAACCCGCCTGCAGGCCCTGCTCCGCATGAACTCCGCCCCGAATGGCGCGCAGTTCATTGGATTCTTTCAGCACCTGGTCGTTCCAGGGCATCTGGTCATAAGGATACAACAAAAGGTGGGAATGCCCTTCGATCAGGCCCGGCAGCAGGGTATGGCCCGGCAGCTCGATCCGTTCTGCTTCTTTGGGTACCCGCATGCTCCCTTCCGGCCCAACCGCGGCAATGCGGTTCCCTTCCACCAGCACCACCCATCCGGTGTGCATGTTCTCCCCATCAAATACCCGGCTGGCTTTAAGCAGGTAGCCCTGCGATTGGGCAAGGGCCAGGACGCCTCCATGCAACAGCAGGATGAGGATCAGGCCAGACTTCCCTATATTCCTAATAAGCGTATTCATAAATTCAGGTTTTTGAGAGCGTGTTCGAGTGTTCGTGTTTTTGTGTGTTCGTGTCCCGTCCCTACGGGCCGGGTAAAGTTCGTGTGCCCCGGAAGCTCATTAAAATCAAGGCTTCCCTGATCCTGCCGCCGGATTTGACACAGTTATTTGAACACGCTATTTTACGAGGCTATTGACACAGTTAAATGAACACTCCCTAAAGCAACCTTCTCCACTTATCAGCTCCCCAGCCATTTTTAACCGGCTCATTCGAGACGGTCAGCCATTCAGCCATTTAGCCATTTTTAACCGGCTCTATAGAGACGGTCAGCCATTCACCCCTTCTTCATCTCCCGCTTCATCTCCTCCAGCCGATCCACCGTTGCGAAATTGGATAAGATATAATGGTATTCCATCGCGTCTTTCAACTCTTCTGTTGTAGGAGCGATGTGGTTGCTTTTCATGGAATGCAAGGCGTACTTACGGGCGGCAGCGCCGGCAAAGAAAAGATGAGCCGCCAGGCCAAGGTAATTGTTCATCTTCAGATAATCCTTATTGTCGCGGTCCATAATCTCCGCCAGGGCGCTGGTGGCGATCTGGAACTGGCCGCGGGCCAGGGCCAGAAGCCCAATGTCGAACAGTTTGTCGGAAGACCGGGGGATCAGGGTCAGTACATTGAGTACGAGCGGCATCATGTCCACATAATCCCGCTTCAGGGCCGCCAGGGCGATCCGGGTCGTGGCGTCCTTGATCTTGCGGGTCTCATTCCCATAGATCAACTGGTTTTCTTGAGTCGTGTGGGAGTCGAGGCTCATGAGCATACTTTTGAAGATGGTCAGAACGTCCACCATGTTGCGGAAGCTGCCGGGCTCTACGGAATTCGCTACGGCATTGCACAAAATATCTACTAAAGGCATCAACTGGCCGTTGCCTGCATCCACTCTATTGCTTTCATTGACCGCATTCAACAGGTTTTCCAGCGCTTCGATCACTGTTCTGGTCTCGGCGCCGGGCTTGGAGGAAATGCCGAGGTAGTCCAGGTCTTCCAGGAAGGCGCGATCTAGAATCCCCTGGCTCTGGAATTTTTCAATGGCTTTCTCCTGAATAACATTGATGATACGCGCCCGGTAGCCTTGTGACAGGGCCAGGTGCTTCCAGGTGTGCCAGAGCGTAAATACGAGCATGGCTGCAAAAAACAGGGTAGCTGTAATCGCGCTAAGGGCCAGGAGCACCTGGCCTTCGGAGAAAATATTCGCCAGAAAAGCAAGCAGAATAATGGCCAACAACAAAATCGTCATCGGGATCAACGACCGCATAATACTGGGTGTATAATTCTTGCGGCTCATCCGGCGAAGGTCTTCCGGCAACAGGATCTGGCTGACCAGCGCCGGCAGGCCCAACAGAAAGGCGTAAACCGTGACGGCTACCTCTACGATCAGATTCAGATAATCATTGCTGATATTGATTTCCATAAGAAGAGCTTTGAGGCAGGGTCAATTGGATTGCCCGTTGACCGATCCGGAGACCTCATTGATAAAATCCAGCAAAGCGGTATGGGGCATCATCGCATTTTTCTGGCGGTATTTGATGCGCGCCAGCTGAAGCTGATGCAGGTCCGGCTTCAGCTCTTCATGGCCTTCGATGGTAAAAACGCCGTAGCGTTCCGGCCGCAGGTTCTGCTGGATCTTCAGCGTCGGCTGCTGCTCGCCATCACCGAAAATAGCCCGAAGGAGTTCCAGTCCCAAACGGCTGGAATTAGCCTCATTGCGGCTCCTCAATTGTTCGTGTTTCGCCCTCCAGCCCGGGTCCTTGCCGGGAGGAATACGGATATCCACAATGATCACATCGTATACCCTGGCGTTCAGGTAGAAGTGGGCTTCTGAGGCATTCGTCGCAATATCGAGTTGATAACGGCCGTCGATGTACACCGGGCTGGTCAGGTTATACAGGTCGTTATCCGCATCATCTTCTATCCACAGGACTTTGTATCCGTTCATAATACTTGATGGTTTCGAGGCAATTGGATCGATACAGTAGTAATAAATGGGTTGGAGTAACCTTCCGGAGCGTTGCCCAAAGAAGGGACGCTGGTGATCATTAGTTTCCCCTGGTGTTTTTGCACGACTTTTTTGGCGTCGTACAAGCCCAGGCCGGTTCCGGGGCGGCGGCGGTCGCTGGAGTTGATGCCGCGGTAGCCGACCTTAAAGATCAGGCCCTCCTCCAGTTCCTGTTGGGTGATGGGCACGCCCCAGTTCTCTATGCTCAGGTACACCTGGCTGGGGTCCTGCTTCCCTTCAATCTGTACAAAAACACTGGCGCTGCCCCGCCGGGACCAACTGTATTTGATGGCGTTGTGCACGATATTGAGCAAGGCCCGCAGCAAGTCGTTTTCGTAGCCGTCGATATATACGCCCCGGATATCCTTGAGGTTCAGGCGGAGTTCCACCCCGCGGTTGGCGGCGAACTCCTCCATGTTGCGGGCTACGCCGATGAGCAGGTCGTACAGGTCGAGGCGTTGCAGGGGCTCCCGCTGGCGAACACGGGTGAGGATATAACTCCGGAGGTTGTTAACCACCGTTTCCATTTCCAGTATGGCGTCTACCCCTCTCGACAAAGTAGCCAGGCTGCAGAGGCGCAGGATCTCGCCCATTTGCTGCTTCCACTGTTTGGCTAATTCCCTGGGGATGTTCCCCTTTTCCATGTCCTGAGCCAACTCACGGGCCTTAATCGTGGCGTCCCGGATCAGCGCCAGCTGTTGAACGGCCATATTCCTCTGCTGGCCTCCGAGCAGGCCGATGAGCCTCCTGAGTTGCACTTCCCCTTGTTCACCGAGCGGCTTGACGGCTTCGCTGTTTTCCAGGGCTTTCTCCAATGTCTGACACAACAAGCCGATCTGGTGATGGATCTTTTCCAGTATCCGCGCTTCCTCCAGCTGGCCATTTCCATTCTGCAGCCCGGGATCCGAAAAAGAACGGATGACTGCATCCATAGTGTGTTTCGAATGGATGAGGGTGGAAGTATAAGAATGCAGGACCTTACCAATATCGGTGGTCAACTCTTCCAGTTGCTGTTTGGTTTCCCAATAGTCGCTGACATCTCGTTCGGCGCCGATGCTGCCAATGGCCCGGCCGTCCAGGTCCTTCAGGGCCTTGGCGTGCACCTCGTATTGGCGCAGTTCCCCTTTGCCGTTGTAAGCTTCCAGGATGTAATCCACCAGATAGGGGGCTTCCTCATTGGCCTTGAGGAGTTCCTGCTGGAATTTATTGAAATCCTCGACGGATTTATGAAACTGCCGCATGTCTTTGCCGATCAGGTCCCCGGCCGTTGCCGCCCCCCGGTTTCTGGCGAACTGCTCATTGCAATGCACCAGCAGGTGTGCTCCCTGTTCATTGACCCGGATCTTGTACAAGCCAATCGGCACATCGTTGACCAGCTCAAAATAGATAGCCTCGGTAGACACATCTTCCAATATCCCCTCGAATCCGATAATCTGCCCATCGTTGCCCGTCACCGCTTTGGCGCTGACTGCGGCGGTAAACAGGGAGCCATCGCGGCGGACATGCTCCTGGTACTGGTTCACCAGGCTGCCTTCCGCTTCCAGGCGCTGTTCCATTTCCGCCAGTTCGGAAGGCGTTTTGATAAAGGAACCCGGCGGCAATTGCCGAACTTCCTGGAAAGAGCTATAACCGTGCATTTCCCAGAAGCGGGGGTTGGCGTTGATCAGCCCGGCTTCGTTGCGGAAGCTGAAGATGCCGACCGGGAGGTCTTTAAAAAAACGGTGAAAACGGCCGCCCCGGGAAATGTTGACCATCAGGCAGACCAGCCCAATGATGGCGCCCGAGGATTCATCCCAGACGGCCTTGCTGTAATCCCGTACGTGTTTGACTTCTTCGCCAACCTTCAGGTCGAGGATAGTGTGCTTCAGCCACTGGCCTTTTTCGGTTTGGTACAGGCGCTTGAGGTTTTCCTGCCGGTCGCCGGAATGCATGTAAAAATCGCCGGCTCTTTGCTGAAAATCCGGCTCATGAGGTAATTGAAAAAAGGCGCGCCCCTCTTCGTTGTAGCGAAGGAAAGCCCCATCGGCGCTCAACAGGAAGGCAGGGAAAGGAAGGCCCGCACAGCGCAGGAACTCCTGCTCGGCAAGTGTTATGATCTTTTGGTAGTTAGCCTCCATCTGAAGTAATGCTCAAGCTCTGAATGTAAAAAATTTGTATACCTTCTTCCATTATTCATACCAAATTAAGAAATTTTTGCTGCCCGGCCTTAACCTGGCGCTGGCAAATGCTATTTTTGATGCTACCAGTATCCGCAACCGGCAACTTCCGATAAAGCAGCACGATTTGAAAGGGGAAAACGGGAAGAAGGGGCTGGCAATTTAGTCTTAATAAAGAAAGCGATTTCCGATCCGTCCGAACCCGAGCAGTAAGGGCATTTTAATAGCATGGGCTACCGCTCCAGCTGCCATAGGCGCCCGCTTGGATTCCACCTCCATTTCAGGAAATTACATCAAAACCATCCTAGAAGACAGTAAAAGGACCCGTTCGTGAGGGACTGTGTCCCGAAACGGCTAAACCTGCAAGTCTCTAGTGCTGCGGGTTGAAAATATGTAAAAGTCGTTCGCGAGAGACTCCGCCTTCGCCTGGCTTCGGCGGACAGGGTCTGTCTCGATGCGGAATAACGAGCCGGTCTCCGACTGGCGAGGATAGCTAGGCCAGCAATTCGCAAGTCAGTAGTGCTGCGGGTTAAGAATTTATATTCCTACGCTTAAGTCAGAAGGCCACCTGTAAGTGTCCATCTGACACCAGGCGTGAAGCGGACACTTGAAGTGTAATGGTGTCAACTTAAGGATTTAGGAGGTGACTTCGAGTTTAATGTCGTCAACTTAAGATTCTCATGGCCAGCCTGTCAGCGTCTGGCTAAGCTAGGATTACTCGACGCGAGCCAGCTGCTGACTACTTCCGCGTTAGTCAGCGGCTGACTCGCCTAGTAAAAGAACCAGGTTTAGTCAGTCGCTGACAGCCCTAAGTTGACGACATTAGACTTCGAGCTCACCTCCTAAATTGGAAGCCCCGAAAAGTAAGGGGATGAGCGGGAAGTCATCCCCTTACAACCACGCTTGATATTCTAAAGTTGACGACATTGATCCTGAAGTTGCCCCCTTGTTTTTCCATTTGTAAAATAAATCCTATGTTTTGAAAGATATGTGCGAGTAGTTTAGCTACCATTGCCCCTAACTTTGCGGTAACAATATTAGAACTACACTAAAACCCAATAGAAATGTACCTGAACATCCGACGACTCCTGCTGGGAGCAACAATCATCTTTTTGACCTCCCTTCAGCCGATCCAGGCTCAATCTCAAATTGCCGGCGCCATCAAAACAGAAAACGGGCAGCCACTTTCTTTTGCAAATGTGCTGCTGCTCTCCGCCTCCGACAGTTCCCTGATAAAGGGCCAGGTTTCCGGTGAAGATGGCGGCTACCTGATAAAAAACGTTGCCGCAGGGGATTACCTGCTGAAGGCCAGCATGGTGGGCTTTCTGGAATATTGTTCCCAACCTTTCCAATTGAAAAACCAGGAGGGCCAAATGGATTTAGGTTCTATCACCCTAGAGGAAGACGTGAAAGAGCTGAAAGCCGTTGAAGTAGTAGGGAAAAAGCCGCTTTTCGAGCAAAAGATTGACCGCATGGTCGTCAATGTGGAAGGCAGCATCACCGCAGCGGGAGCCACCGCGCTGGAGGTGCTCGAACGCTCGCCGGGGGTGGTGGTGAACCGGCAAAACAACAGCTTATCGCTGGCCGGCAAAGATGGCGTCGTCGTGATGATGAACGGGAAGATCAACCGCATGCCCATAGCCGCAGTCGTACAACTATTGCAAGGAATGCCATCGAGCAATATCGAGAAGATCGAACTGATCACCACGCCACCCGCCAATTTCGACGCCGAGGGCAATGCAGGGTACATCAATATCGTATTGAAACAATCGAACGACAAAGGTTTGAACGGCTCCTACACCCTCTCCGGCGGTTACGGCAGGGGCAGCACTGCTTCAGGGGGAGGAAATTTCAACTACCGCAATAACAACATCAATCTGTTCGGCGACTATTCCTTCAGTCGCCTGGCGCAGGAACAGGTTTTCACCTTTGAACGGCAGGTGCTGCTGAACGGGGAAACGATCGGAACGAAAACCATTAGTGAGCGCGACCCGATTCAGCGCAACCACAACGCCAGGATTGGCCTGGACTGGAACCTGAGCCCAAAGACCGTAGTAGGGGTACTGCTGTCCGGTTATGACAACCGCTGGAGCATGGATGCCCTAAACCGCTCTACCATTTCCCGGAATGGGCTGCCGGATACCCTGCTGACCATCGCCAACGATGAGGTTAACCATTGGAAACACTTCGGCGGAAACCTGAACTTCCAGCATACCATCCGCGAAGGGGAAACCCTGACCCTGAACGCTGACTACCTCAATTACGACAATACAAACCCGACGAATTACCTCATCACCTACAACGATGGGGAAGACAATTTCCTGTTCGATGAGCAGACATTCAGCGGCAAGTCCACCCCCATCAAAGTAGGTGTAGGCGCACTGGACTACACTAAAAAGTTTTCGGAAAAAATAAAAATGGAAGCCGGCCTGAAGGGCACCATCTCCCGCTTCGACAATGATGTGACGGTCTCCAGAATCGAGAATGGCGTGCCGGAAAACGACCCTAACCTTACGGCCAAATATAAGCTCGAAGAAAGCATCGGCGCCGCCTACACGGCCTTCGACCTGAAACTGGATGACAAATCGGACCTGAAACTCGGCCTGCGCTACGAATACACCAATTCCAACCTCGGTACGGAGGAACAAGCTAATATCGTAGACCGGCAATATGGGAACTTCTTTCCCAGTGCTTTCCTGACCAGAACATTCAATGATCAAAACTCGGCCAATATCTCCTACAGCCGCCGCATTACCCGCCCTACCTTCAATGACATGGCGCCTTTTGTGATTTTCGTGGACCCCTACACCTTCTTTTCGGGAAATGCCGCCCTGCAGCCTTCCATTTCCAATAACGTCAAGGTCGATTATCGCTTCAAAACGGCCCTGTTCTCCGTTCAGTATACGGTGGAAGACAGCGCTATCGCCCGTTTCCAGACCAGGATCATCGAAGGGACGAACCAGCAGCTCATCGCTTCTGAAAACATGAAGAACCGCAAAACTGCCGCATTTACCATCGCTTTCCCCATAAAGGTGACGAACTGGTGGAGGATGCAGAACAACCTCATCGGCTCCTGGCAGCAGGTAAATGCTTACCTCGACGGCGCGCCGCTTCAGATAAGCACGAAAAACCTGAGGGCAACCTGGATCAACATGTTTACACTGCCCCATGATTTTAGCGCCGAACTGGTCGGTTTTTACCAGACAAAGGGGCTTTTCGGTACTGCTGAATTCCTGCCGATCGGGGCGCTGAATTTCGGTATTCAGAAAAAATTCCGCGGCAACGCCGGCACTCTTCGCTTCGGCATAGATGATATCCTGAACTCGATCAAATGGCGCGGAGAGAGCAATTTCCCCGAGTACAACCTCGTATCCAAATTTGAAGCCGACTTCAGCCAGCGCACTTTCAAGCTTACTTATTCCCGCAATTTCGGCAATAAGGAATTAAAGGGCTCCCGCCAGCGGCAAACGGGGTCCGAAGAGGAAAGGGGCCGGGTGAATTAGGACGATTTTTCAGTGGGCAGATGAAAAGGTGCACCGCAGCTTTTCATCCCGACGAGATCCGGTGGATCGAGATCGGGAGGGCAGTGGGCAGTATGCAGTAGGCAGTGGGCAGTTGGGCTCCATCTCTTTGAGCCGGGCAAGCTTTGAACAGTCCCTATACCCCTGGTGGCCGCGGAAAAATCAAAGGATGACTGGCCCCAATGAGGAGATATTCTGTATCTTGGATGAGTTTTCTCAATTATAGCTAAAACCGCCAGAACATGAGTCATCCCGAATTTTGAGCCACCAATCAGCGATTCTATTCCTGCCCGCCGCTGGCAGCAGGCGGGGATACTCCTCAAAGCCCGCATACGGGCTTTGAGGATACTTTGGCCCTGCGGGCCGTTGATACTATGGATGAGGAGGCTCCACAACAAAAAGAACTTTAATGGGCGGCTTCTTTCATCAATAGCATCAACTTAGTATCCCTGCCGGCCTGCGGCATAGCGAGCGGGCTCCGCCGATCAGGCGTAGTATCGGCCCCGGCCCGAATGGGCAGGGGGCGAGCATCTTCCGGGATATTCTACGAAAATTCGGGATGATCCATGTTTACCCGGTAAGAAAACCTTCTCATGACCACCAATTACACCGAAGGGCAAACCTTCAAAGGGGAAGACTTTACAGAAAAAGGGCTGCCAACAGGAACCTACGAAAACTGCCGGTTTATCCAGTGTTTGTTTTCAAACACCAACTTATCCGGGATCAAGTTCCTGCAATGCGAATTTAACGATTGCGACCTCAGCCTGGCCAAACTGCAAAAAACCGCTTTCCAGGAAGCCCGTTTTAAACAGTGCAAGCTATTGGGATTGCGCTTTGAAGAGTGCCACCCTTTTCTACTGTCCTTTCAGTTTGAAGGCTGCCTCCTGAACCTTTCTTCTTTTTACCAACTCCAGCTCAAGGGCGCTCATTTCAAAGACTGCCAATTGGAAGAGGTGGATTTCGGGGAAGCCGGCCTCACCAAGGCCGTTTTTGACCAATGCAACCTCGCCAATGCCCAGTTCGACAATACCATCCTGGAACAGGCCGACTTCCGAACGGCGTTCAACTTTTCCATTGACCCGGAGAAAAACCGGATACAGGGGGCAAAGTTCTCCGTCCACGGCCTTGCCGGGCTGCTGGAGAAGTACCATATTGTGGTGGAATAAACCAAACCATTGTCATGAAAACCAAAAAAGAACTCAAAGAAGCCTACCGGAACATGAAATTCCGGATGGGTGTATATCAGATCAGGAATAAAACGAACGGCAAAATATTCATCGGAAGCAGCACCAACCTCGATGCCATCTGGAACCGGCACCGCTTGCAACTGAACATGGGCAGCCATCCGGTTAAAGCACTGCAGGATGATTGGAAGGCCTTAGGAGAAGAGAATTTCGCCTACGAGATCCTGGAAGAGATCAAAGAAGTTGAGGATCAGGTGGTAGATTATTCAAAAGAGGCCAAACTGGCGGAAGAATTGTACCTGGAGGAATTGCAGCCATTTGGGGACCGGGGGTATAATAAGCAGTGAAATGGGACATTTTTGAGGGCGTTGAGTTATGACCATCATTCGCCGGGGGAATGAAAGGATATGTAGCGCGGGATCGGCCGTCCTGCCGGAGCTTCGGTTGCAAAGTATTGGAGCCTCGCCCTTTAGAAATTGGCCAATCATTTCATTCAGCGCTGTTTTTTTGTTTTCAAACCACCTCAACGAAGCCCCTCCTAAAGCCAAAAGCCAGTATATAGTAATAATAGTGCGTTGCCCCCCCTTTAGTGCTTAGCAATTGCCCGTCGGTTCCACTGATTTCGCGATACAAAGCATTGATGGTATGGAAAGGGCCATTCTGGCTAAATTAACTCACCGAAAAAATAACCTCCAAATTCTTTCCAGAATTGCCCTCGACCTTTGTACTCGAAGAACATTTCCCAAATCACTAAAATCAAAAAACTTGAATTATGAAATATTTTCTGATCCTTTTCGCCTTTAGTTTCGGCTTTCTTTCCACCTCCTGCGCCCAAAACAAAAAAATGGCGCCGGAAGCGATACAGGCTGCTTTTAAAGCCAAATTCCCAACGGTGCAAAAAGCCAGATGGGACATGGAAAATGAGCAAGAATGGGAAGCCGAATTCAAAATGAACGGCAAGGAGATGTCCGCCAACTTCAAGGCCGATGGCTCCTGGATGGAGACCGAAACGGAAATGAAGGCGGCCGACTTACCGCAAGCTATTAAGGATGCCCTGGCCGCCCAGTTTTCCGGTTACAAGACAGAAGAGGCTGCTATGGTGGAAACGCCGGGCCAGGCCGCTGCCTACGAGGTGGAACTGGAAATGGGAGAAACCACGATTGAGGCCCTGTTCAGCGCCGACGGGACGCTGATCAAGCAGAAAACCGAGTCGGAAGAGGACGAGGATAAGGACTAAGCCTTTTTTACACAATAGGCAAACAGGGTACACAGGGTATTCCTATTTGCCTATTGTCTATCCTAATGCACCCGGCGAATATTTGAGGAAGGAAACAGAAAGTGACATAAAACCAAACCTTGGTCTTTCCAAGAGTACGCTGATAAAAATACCCGAATATTACTTCAAGATGTCATTCATCCGGTTCCTGATCTTACCCATTCTTTTGATGGTATTGTCCTGCCACGCGCAGGCGCAAAGTCTTGAGGCCTATCTCGCGGCGGCGCAGGCCAACAATCCCGCTTTACTGGAAAATGAGCGCCTTTCCGCTATAGCCGGGCTGGAGGTGGATATGGCAAAAGCGGCTTACCAAATGCCCGAAATCAGCACGACGGGCAACTTCCTCTATGCACCGGTCATCCGGGGAGTTGGCTACGACAACAGCATTACCAACGGGGCGCTGTACTCGGCACAATTGAATCTCAACCAGCCGCTTTTTACCCGCCCACAGGTGGAAGCGCAGGCCAAAAACAGCCTGATCAACCAGGAGGCTTACCGCCAGAACACCGCTCTTTCTCAACATGAGCTGGCCCGGCAGGTGAGCGAACAGTATATCCGCACCTGGCAGAACCTGGAACGCATCGCCGATACGCAGCACCTGCTCGGCCTGCTGGCGGAACAGGAACAAGTAGTACGGGTATTTGCCGAAAACGCCATCCTCTCCCAGTCCGATGTACTATTTTTTACCATCGAAAAAGAAAACCAGCAACTCGCGCTCCAGGATTTTCAAATAGCCTACCGCCAGGGATTGGCTGCGCTCAACCTGCTCTGTGGATTGGTAGACACCACCTACGTTGAACTTCAGCAGCCGGAAATCCAATTGAAGGCCGATACCGCCGGCTTGTCCAATTTCCTGAAAAGCTACCAGTTGGACAGCCTCCTGGCGGAAAGCCGACAGGAGTTGTCTGAATTGAAATACCGGCCGCAAGCCTCGGCTTTTGCCAACACCGGACTGAATGCCATAATGCTGAAAGACATCTATAAAAAATTCGGATTCAGCCTGGGCCTGAATTTCTCAATGCCTCTTTACGATGGCCACCAACGAGGCCTGGCCCGCCAGCAAATGCAGTTGAGCCAACAGGCCAGCCATGGACAACGGGAATTTCAGTCCAAACAAATCGAACAGCAACGGCTGATGGCCCGGCAACAGATCAAGCTGTTGGACGCCAAAATCAAGACGGTGCAGCGGCAGTTATCAGATTATGAAACGCTATTGAAATTCTACCGGGAGCGCATTGCCCGGGGCGAATTGTCCGTCAATGACTATATGAACACGATCAAGTCTTTTGCAACGGCGCAGGCGGATTTCACCGCGCTGAAAACCTCCCGTTTGCTGCTTATAAACGAATATAACTATTGGAATTGGTAAGGATGGAAAAACCGAACTTGATACTTTTACTGCTTGCCATACTATTCCTGGCCACCTGCGGGCAACAGCCCGAGGATGCCGGCAGCGACCCACCCCCACCCAGGACTTTGGTAGACACGGCCTCCGTCACCATCCGGGATATCCGGCAGGAGGAGCGTTTTCCGGCGACCGCATTTTACCCCGAGAGCAACCGGCTGGCAGCGCCCATCACCGGCTACCTGCTCCGATCACCACAGGAAGCGGGGCAGGTGGTGGCTAAAGGGCAATTGCTTTTTACCATCGAAACCAAAGAGCACCGGGCGATCAATGCCGACCAGGATCTCAAAAACAGCGACCTGGCGCGGATGGGCGTCATCAGCATCCATGCCCCGGCGGGCGGAGTACTGCTCAACCTCGACCAGCGGCAGGGCGATTTCGTCAGTGAAGGCTCGACGCTTTGCACCATTGCCCGCAGTGATAAAATCGGCTTTCGCCTCAGTGTGCCCTATGAGTTTAATAGTTTTATTAAGCCCGGCACGGCATGCACCATCGAATTGCCCGATAAGAAGCGCCTGCCCGCCAGAATTGGCGAGAACCTCAGCACTGCTTCCATCAACTCCCAAACGCAAACCTTTTTAGTGAAACCCCTCAGTCCCATCGCCCTGCCGGAAGGGCTGGCCGTTATGGTTATTGTGCAGGCTGAAGCCGCGGAACAAGCGGTGGTTTTACCTAAATCCGCCATTCTGGCCAACGAAACGATGGATGAATTCTGGGTAATGCAGCTTATCAATGACAGCACAGCGGTAAAGGTGCCTGTGACACTAGGGCTCACTACAGGCGAGTCCGTCCAGGTGAGCAGCCCTGCCTTTTCAATAGCCGACCGTATTCTGACGGAAGGCAACTACGGCCTGGAGGATACGGCGCTGGTCAAAATTAAATTGAGGGAAGAATGAATTTCTTTTTCGAAAAATACAAAACGCCCATCCTCTTTTTTATCCTCGTCGTGCTGCTGGGGGCGGGCTATGCTTTCCAGCGGATGCAGGTTTCCTTATTTCCGGAAATTACTTTTCCCAAAATAAAGATCATCGCCGACAATGGGGAACAGCCGGTGGACAGGATGATGGTTACCGTCACCAGGCCCATGGAAGAAGCTATCCGGGAAGTGCCCGGCACCCGCACCATCCGCAGCACCACTAGCCGTGGCAGCAGCGAAATGAACATCCTGCTGGATTGGAAAGCGGACATATTCCGCAGCCAGCAACTGATTGAAAGCAAAATAGCTGAAATCCGGAATACCCTGCCCCCCGATGTACAAATCACAGTGGCGCGGATGAACCCGGCAATCCTGCCCGTATTCGGCTACTCGCTCGAAGCACCCGATAAGAGCCTCATCGAATTGAAGAAACTGGCGGTGTTTACGGTAAAACCGTTTTTTGCTCAAATTGAAGGCGTTGGCGGCGTGCAGGTGCAGGGCGGCAAGGAAAAGGAATACCACATCGAATTGCTGGAGGACAAAATGGCGGCCCTTGGCATCACGCCACAGGCCATTGCTGAAGCCGTCGGGCAAACGGGTTTTATTACTTCCAATGGCTTCCTTCCAGACTACCGGCGGCTCTACCTCACCCTCACCGATGCTGGCCTCGACGACCTGGAGGACCTGCAAAACCTGGTCGTCCGCAACGACGGACTGCGGGCCATCCGGCTGAAAGACGTCGCTACCCTACGCATCGCCGAAAAAGTTGAGTATATAAAAATCAATGCCAATGGGCACGAAGGTGTGTTGGTGAATATTCTCAAACAACCCGAGGGCGACCTCATGGCCCTCGCCGGCAACATTGAGGCCAAACTCCCTGAATTGCAGCGGATCCTCCCCAAAGGCGTGGAACTAAAACCGATCTACCGCCAGTCGGATTTTGTAGATGACAGCATCAAAAGTGTACAGGACGCGCTCTTGCTGGGGCTGGGGTTGGCCATTTTAATTACCATCCTGTTCCTGCGTTCCTTTCGGGCAAGCCTGACCATCCTGCTGATCATCCCACTAACCCTGGGGCTAACGATGATAGCCCTCTACGCCGTGGGATATACCCTGAACATCATGACCCTGGGCGCTATCGCCGCAGCGCTGGGGCTGATGATAGACGACGCCATTGTAGTCGTGGAGCAGATCCACCGCATCCAGGAAGAGCACCCAGAGGCCAGGGCGGCCGAAGCGGTGCACAAGGCGATGAAACTATTGTTGCCCGTGCTGCTTGGTTCGTCGCTGAGCACCCTGGTCATTTTTATACCCTTTGCCCTGATGAGTGGGGTGGCGGGAGCATATTTTAAAGTGCTGGCCTACACGATGATACTGGCGCTGGGCTGCTCCTTCCTTTCGGCGGCGATCGGGCTACCAGTGATCTATCAGCTGCTGTCCTTTCAAAGGGCCAAAAAGCTACAGGAGGCCCACTACATCCATGAGCGGCGCTGGGTCAGTTTTTTCATCAAAAGGCCGTGGATCAGCTTTCTGTTTGCCATTGGGCTGGCAGCTGCAATTTTCGGGGTGTTCCCCCGGCTACAAACCGGCTTCTTGCCGGAAATGGACGAGGGAACCATCGTGCTCGACTATGACTCCCCGCCCGGTACTTCGATCCAAGAGACCAACCGGATGCTGGAACAAGTGGATGCCATCATCGCTGCCAATCCCGAGGTAGCATCCTATAACCGCCGCACGGGCGCCCAAATGGGCTTCTTCATCACCGAACCCAGCCGGGGCGACTACCTCATCAGCCTGAAAAAGGGCCGAAGCCACACGACTGAGGAGGTAATCGACGCCCTGCGCCAGCAGATCGAAAGCACCCTGCCGGTGCTGATCGTAGACTTCGGACAGGTCATCGGCGATATGCTGGGCGACCTGATGAGTTCGGTGCAGCCCATCGAGATAAAGATTTTTGGAAATGAGCCCGAAACAGTGCGCAAAATCGCCCGGGAGGTCAATAAGATCGTAGAAGAAACGCCTGGCGCCGCCGATGCTTTTGATGGCATCGTGATCGCGGGCCCCAACATCAGTTTCATTCCCGACGATGCGAACCTGTACCGTTTCGGCCTGACGCCGGCCAGCTTACAGTTCCAACTGGCCGCCCATACACAAGGGGTGGTGGCCGGCCAATTGAAAGAGCAGGAACAAATGGTTGATG
Source organism: Lewinellaceae bacterium (assembly GCA_020636215.1). Classification (GTDB taxonomy): domain Bacteria; phylum Bacteroidota; class Bacteroidia; order Chitinophagales; family Saprospiraceae; genus JACJYE01. The sequence continues at coordinate 645,244 of JACJYG010000006.1, read as the reverse complement.
TGCGGATGCTGTACCCGGATTATCTGGACAATTCATTGGACAAGCTTCAAAACGGCCGGCTTTTCCTGCCCGACGGCAGCCTTGTTCCCTTACATTTGCTTACCAACATAAAGGTGGAAAAAGGCGTATCGGAAATCGAACGGGAGAACCTGCAACTGCTCACCGCAGTAACTGCACGCCTCAACAACCGGGACTTGGGCAGCGTGATGAAAGACATTCAAAGGCGGGTAAAAAGCGAGATCGCCCTTCCGCAGGGATACCGCATCGAGTACGGGGGCTCCTTCGCCGAACAGCAGCAGAGTTTCCGGGAGTTGCTCACCATTCTCGTACTGGCAAGCCTGCTGGTCTTTACCGTACTGCTGTTGTTGTTCCGGGAATTGCGGGTGGCGCTGGCCATCATTTTTGTATCCGTGCTTGGCGTAGCGGGCTGCTACCTGGCCTTATACTTCACCGGCACGCCCCTCAACGTCGGCAGCTATACCGGCATCATCATGATCGTGGGTATCATTGCAGAAAACTCCATTTTCACCTTTCAGCAATTTCAGATGATGCTGGAAGGCCGAACGGTGGACGAGGCGTTAAATTTCGCCATTGCCGCCCGCCTTCGCCCCAAGCTTATGACGGCCAGCGGGGCCATCATCGCGCTATTTCCCCTGGCGCTCGGCATCGGCACGGGAGCACAGATGCACCAACCCCTGGCCATTGCTGTAATTGGGGGATTAGTACTGGCGCTGCCGCTTTTATTGGTGGTCCTCCCCACTTTATTAAGGGTGTTTTTCAGAAACAAAGGGTAATTGCCTGTTTTTTTCTTAAAAAAAAGTGGCCCTGAAGGGTGCGCTTGTCTTTTCAAAAAAAAAGATATGAACCATTATCTCAAAATCGTTGCATTGCTGGGTTTTCAATTTTTCGCGATGTCCGCATGGCCGCAACCTGGTTATGAAGTAATAGAAGTCCCACATTGGCTGAATGGGAAATTCGTGAATGCCTATACGATCGACATCACCGGCGCCAGCCCGGAAGATGTGGTGCAGGCTTGGTCGGCGCGGCTGCTGAAAGCCGGAGGACAGAACCTCAAACCACTGGATGATGGCGTATACGCTTGTGAAAATGTAGTTTTCCCAGCTTTGAGTCAACAGCCTTTTGAAGTCTTTTTCCAAACTTATGACGACGGAGATGCCGGCGCTTTCTTAACAACTTGGTTGAAGCAGGGCGACAACTTCCTTTCCACAAAAGGTGATTGGACCGCCTTCAGGCCCGTTTCAAGGTTGTTCATACAGTTCTCCTTCGATTTTGAAGACCAGTTAAAAGCCCAGATTCAGCAGGAAGAAATTCAGCGCGCCAAAGCGCTCTATCCGGAAGAGAAAAATTAAGGACCTTTGCCCAATGAAAGTACTGATCGTGGAAGACGAGCCAGTCATTCTGGACACTATAACTGCATACCTTAAACAGGAGGGCTATGTCTGCGAACAGGCAGCCGATTACGATACGGCCGATGAGAAAGTGGCCCTGTACGAATACGATCTCGTCGTGCTGGACATTGGCCTGCCGGGCGGCAGCGGGCTGGACGTTTTAAGAAGCCTGAAAAAGTCCCACCCGGAAACGGGCGTCCTCATCCTATCCGCCAAAGACTCCCTGGACGACAAGGTGCAAGGCCTCGAACTGGGCGCCGACGACTACATCACCAAGCCCTTCCACCTGCCGGAACTCAACGCCAGGGTAAAAGCCCTCCTGCGGCGGCGGTTTTTCAAAGGCAGTAATACCATCATTTTTGAGGAGCTGGAGATCAATCCATCAGACAACGTTATGAAGGTGCATGGGCAGCCCGTTGAACTGTCTAAAAAAGAATACGGACTGCTTTTGTATTTTATCACCAACGAAGGCCGGGTGTTGACCAAAGCCGCCATTGCCGAACACCTTTGGGGCGATTACATGGACCTGGCCGACAATTTCGACCTGGTGTACAGCCACATCAAAAACCTTCGAAAGAAAATCGGGCAGCAGGGCGGGAACGATTACATCAAAACTGTTTATGGCATGGGGTATAAATTTTCCAGGCTTTGAAACTACTCGAAAAAAACAATCGCCTTTTCTTTCGATTTACGGCCTTACTGTTGCTGGGCGGCAGCCTCTTGTTTTACCTCGCCATCAACTGGATTATCCGCCATGAAATCGACGAAAAATTAGAGGTAAACCGTTTGCGAACGGTCGAATTGCTGCAGGAAGGCCAGCCAACACCCCAGTTTTCCCCCATTGTGGAGGTCCTGGTTTTTGACGAAAACAAAGGAACGGAGCCGGCCTATTCCGATACCCTGATCTACGACCCGGTGGAAAAAGAAGCCGAACCGTACCGGCAACTTATTTCCTATACGGCTATTGGCGGGCGGTTTTACCAGATCACCACCCGCAGTTCCCTGTTGGAAACGGAAGACCTGATGCTGGCCATCGGTGGCTGTACACTGGGGCTGGCGCTGCTGCTTTTTATCGGCCTTTACTGGCTCAACCGCCGGTCGGCGCAGCGCCTTTGGGAGCCCTTCCAACAACAACTCGCTGCTCTAAAAGGATTTTCGCTGGCCCAACAAGAACCGCTTGAATTGGCCTCAAGTGGCATCTTTGAATTCGAAGAATTAAAAAGCGCCTTGCAACAGCTCACCGAAAAAGTGCGCACCGACTACCGAAACCTCAAGGAATTCACTGAAAACGCCAGCCACGAGATACAAACCCCGCTCGCCATTATCCGTTCCAAGATCGAATCGCTCATCGAGCAGGAGCATCTCGGCGCCGAACAAATGTCCGGCCTGGAAACGCTCTATGAGGCAGCTAACCGCCTCAGTCGCCTCAACAAAAGCTTATTACTGTTGGCTAAAATAGAGAACCGGCAATTCGGAGCGGCAACGCCTGTTTCTTTCAACGACATCATCCGGGAACAGGTAGAAATGCTCCACGAGTTGACTGAGGCCAAGGGGCTGCAACTGAGGCTGGAACTTTCGGAGGCCCAAATCGTTCCTGCCAACCGCCCTTTGCTGGAAATCCTGGTAAAAAACCTGCTGGAAAATGCCGTCCGCTACAGCCAGCCGGGCGATACTGTTTCGATAACGACCAGTCTGGGGAAAATCACTTTCAGCAACCCTGGAAAAGCAGCCGTCGAGCATCCTGAACGGCTTTTCGACCGCTTTTACAAACAGGGCAACCACCGCCCCGGGATGGGCCTGGGGCTGGCCATTGTCAAAAAGATCTGCGAAGTGAACGGCTGGGAGGCTGGTTATTCTTTCCGGGAAGGAAAGCATGAATTTAGTATTATTGTTGAAAAATCCAGCAATGATATTTCCTAAAGCTTTCCTGATCCACTGCTGGCTGATCGCATTATCGGCTCCAGTAGTGTTTGCGCAGTTGCCCCTGGTTACCAATGGAACCATTCAGCGCCTGGAAAATTTCCCCTCCCGCTTTGTGAGCGCCCGCAACGTCGATGTCTGGCTTCCGGCGGGCTACAACCCTGCCAAAAAGTACGCTGTCCTCTATATGCACGACGGACAGATGTTGTTCGACTCCACTGCTACCTGGAACGGGCAGGAGTGGGGCGTGGATGAAACCCTCGGCCAGTTGATTCGGGAGAAGCGGATCAGGCCATGCATAGTGGTGGGCGTATGGAATGCCGGCAAGGAAAGGCATGTCGATTATTTACCCCAAAAGCCATTTGAAAGCCTGCCCAAAAGCTATCGGGATTCTCTGATCCGGATGGCCCAACGGCAGGAAGGAGCAGCAATCTTCTCTGGAGAAGTCCAATCCGATGGCTACCTGAAATTTCTGGTAACGGAGCTTAAGCCCTTCATCGACAGCGTTTATTCCACCCGAAAAGACAGGGCCCATACCTTTATCGCCGGGTCGAGCATGGGCGGGCTGATCTCCATGTACGCCATTTGTGAGTATCCGGGTGTTTTCGGCGGCGCGGCTTGTTTGTCCACTCACTGGCCGGGCATATTTTCTGTAGAAGGCAACCCCATCCCGGCTGCTTTTCTGGATTATCTGAAAAGCCATCTCCCCTCTCCCAAAAGCCACAAGCTCTATTTCGATTATGGGACGGAAACCCTGGACGCACTGTATGAACCCTTTCAACAACAAGCGGACGAGATCATAAAGCGAAAGGGCTTTAGCCGGAAAAATTGGATGTCCAGGAAATTTGCCGGCGCCGATCATTCTGAGCAAGCCTGGAGAAATCGATTGGATATTCCGATTACTTTTTTGTTGGGAAAGTAATCATCAATACAAACCGAAAAAATCGTGAAGCAAAACTTAGCCCAAATCGCATTAGTCGTTAACGACTATGACGAAGCTATCGCCTTTTATACCCAAAAGCTGCATTTCACCCTGCTCGAAGATACGCCCCTAAGTGACACCAAACGTTGGGTAGTCGTCGCGCCGCCAGGATCCAGTGGTTGCCGTTTGTTGTTGGCCAAAGCCGCCAACGAAGCGCAACAAAGCCGGGTGGGCAACCAAACCGGCGGGCGGGTCTTCCTGTTCCTGCATACCGATAATTTTGAACGCGACTACCAAAAACTGATCCACCACGGCATCAAGATCGTCCGGCCGGCCAGTGTGGAACCCTATGGAACCGTGGCTGTCTTTGAAGACCTGTATGGCAACCTCTGGGACTTGATCGAGCCAGTGCCTTGAGGAGGCCGTGGGCAGGCCCTTAGGAGGTTCCAGGTTCCAAGACCTTTCACCCGGCTGATCCCGACAGGCGTCGAGGACGGGCAGGTTAGGGCTAAGCGAAACCTCCACTAGGCCGAAAAACTACCAAATTTCGGATTTGTTAGTTAAAAGTACGCAGTCCGCTAATTTACTGATGTACCGCACACTGCCGACTGCCGACTGCCGACTGTTTTTCTATTTCCGCAATCCTCCGCTGATAAGCAAAAAGATCGAGGAAAGCCCGGGCCAGTTTGCGCACCTCCATGTAGGGCGCTCCATTGCGGTGGTTGGCCCTGGCGATTCGGTAGATGAGGCTCCAGTGATGGGCAATATCCCGCAAGGCGGAAAAATAGGTGCCGCGCTGAGGGTCGTAGATGTGGGTCGGCTCCGAACACACGCCATTGACCTCGATGATCCGGATGCCTTCCCCGGTGCGCAGGGAATCGAAGCTGGCGCACTTGAGGTCGAAGCGGCCGTAGTAGAAACCGTCAATCTGCCGGGCTATGGCATCAATCGTTTGAGTGATGGCCTCGTCAGCGCGGGCGGTGCTGTTGATGAAACGCGTGCCTTTGGCGTGGTTCCCGACGATGCCGAGCGGTATCTCCTCCCCTGCCACCGGCACTTGTTGCAGCAATTCAGGTTGTTGCGTTCGGATGCGTTCCAGTTGCAGATGCGCCCGGTCTTTTTGCAGGATAAGCGCTTCCACCGAAGCGTTTCCGTCGCCGGTAACAGAAAGGAACTCCTTGGTCGTGAGGGAACTTATCCGGCCCCTTTTCGCACCGGGCAGGCGATAATACAGCACCCCTATTTCTTCCGGAAAATCGAGAAATTCCTGAAGGACAAAATCAATGGGAAATTGGGTAAGGTAAGCCTGCAGCGCTGCTTCGTCATCCACCTTCCTGACCAACAACCCCCTGAATCCGAGGTCGGGCTTGGCGATCAGCGGAAAGGTAATACCGACGGAAGCCAGCTGCTGCCGCACCTCTTGAATAGGCACGCCACTCGGTATCAGGCAGGATTTGGGGCGGTAGCGCTCCGGGATCTTCTTCAGGGTGTCAAACTTAGACTCCAGCCCCAGGCCGCCGGTATAGATGCCAGGGTTGGCTGCGGTGAAAAAGCAGATGTGCCGCGCCCGCAGCATAAGCAGCAGAATGTGCGGAACAAGAGGGTAATAATAAGCCTTGCCCGGCCAGTATTCCCATTGGAGTAATTTGATCCAGAACGGACGGTGTTTAACGCGATCCCACCACTTCACCTTTCAGTATTATTTTTTCGTGGCCAATTGCATCCGACAACAGATCATGATAAGTCATATCCATCCATTTATCCGTTTTTAGAATGCTGGTCACGCTTACCGTCCGCACAATATTATTCCGATTCATTACAACGTCGTTCCAGGAGTCGCCCTCACCGGCCGTATGGTGAAAATGAAGGATGTCCTCCTGATCGAAGTTGGGGTGGGCAGCCTTCCAATCGTTAAACCATTGTTCCCGTCTTTCCCGTATCTCGGGGCCATACAAAGGGGCGGACGACCAGATGTAGGTTTGTGTGGTATCGAGCTGGCGGATGTGCTGCTGTTGTTCGTCCCAACGGAATTCCCACAAGTCGCCCCTTTCATAAATAACCATAGTAAAAGGCTCCATCCCCTGGAAGGTGTACTCCTGAAGGAAAGCCCCCGCGCTTGGAAAGTCAAAAAAGTCGAGCGCCATCAGGCCACGGCTTCGGCGGTAGGGCGGCCGGCGCTCGTGTTTCTCGAAAGCGCCGTTGAGGATGCAAGCCATGCGGTTGGCATTGGAAATGGCGATCCAGGTGCCGCCGGCGGTTTCATCCCGTGGGAAGACCAGGGCCTGGCCCGCTAATTCCACCCGGCTGATTCGCTGCGGGGAGCGCTGCGGAGCTTCATCGCGGTTGGAAGTAAATATAAAACCGTTCTTGCCCTGAGGCAGATAAGTCACTGTACACATAATCTACTAGAGCCGCTTTATTCGTAAAAAACCAAAACCTCGTCTTTTTCCTTTCGGGACAGGCAGGGAACCTTTGCGTCGTCAGCCGGATAACCAACGGGGATCAACAGAAAAGGGCGCTCATTCTCCGGGCGCCCCAGTATTTCCTGGAGAAAATTCATCGGGCTGGGGGTATGGGTCAGCGCCACCAAGCCCGCGTTGTGGATGGCCGCCAGCAAAAAACCGGTAGCCAGCCCTACGGATTCATTGACGTAGTAGTTTTTTTTCTTCTCCCCGCCTTCCAGGCTGTAGGCTTTTTTAAAAACGACGATCAGATAGGGCGCCGTTTCCAGAAATGGCTTGTGCCAGTCGGTGCCGAAGGCCTGAAGGTCCTCAATCCACTCTTCCGACATGCGGCCGTGGTAGTTGAGGTATTCCTCTTTTTCAGCGGCCTCCCGGATCTGCTTTTTGATCGTTGGATTAGCCACTACACAAAAAGTCCAGGGTTGCTTGTGTGCACCGGAAGGAGAAGTGGAAGCCGTCATCACGATGTTCTCGATCACTTCCCGGGGAACAGCCTTATCAGAAATGTCCCGTACCGTGCGGCGTTTGTCCATGTACTGATAAAACTCCCGGCTGCGGTTCAGCATCTCCGGCCGGGTGTACCGGACGCCCCTGTAGGGTGCAAACTTTGGTTCCGTATGTTGCATCTGTGGGATTCAATTGAAAATCAGGCTGTAAAAATACGACTCCCGGCCATAAGCCCCACTAAATGGATGAAAAATCCTTTGATAACTCACTCCAGGTGGTAAAGCCCGGACAGTTTTTGCAGGTTGCACCGTCAGAAGGCCTACAGCTCGGATATCGAAAGGACAGGAATACCCTGAACCTCCAGCCCCCAGCGTTCATAGCTCACAATCTATCCTTATGGCGTCGAAACTGATACCGGCAGCACTTTCCCATTATAAAAATGGCGGCCTTCGGTAGCGAAGTAAGCGATAAAACTACCCATTTTCTCGCTACTGAGGGGGGCTTCATAACCCGGGAAGGCCTGTGCCAGCATTTCCGTTTTCACAGCACCCAGGCAGAGGCAATTGCAGGCGATTCCCTTATCGCGCCATTCCTCGGCCAGGCATTCTGTCAAAGTGGCCAGAGCAGCCTTCGCGGTGCTGTAGCCCAGCAGGCCGGGAAATTTGCTGCTACCCTGGAACCCGCCCATACTACTGATATTCAGGATATGGGCGCCGTGGCTTTTTTCCAGAAATGGCCGTAATATTTGTATCAGGTGAGCCGGCCCGTAGAGGTTGACCGCCATCATATGCTGCCAGTCGGTAGTAGTCAACTCCTCGAAAGGACGGACCAGCAACAGGCCGGCATTGTTTACCAGTACGTCCACATGGCCCAGGCGCTGAACCTTGGCGAGGAGGGTATTGGCATCGGGCTTCGACAGATCGAAGGCCAGGAAATCCAGGTTTTCACCGGCTTCGGCTTTCAGTTGCTGCAGGGCTTCTTCATTGCGCGACAACGCCAGCACCTGATGGCCCTGTTGCGCCAGTTGTAAGGCTGTCTGATACCCGATTCCCCGGCTGGCGCCGGTGATGATAATATTTTTCATGGTAAAATAGATATATTGTTATTTTGGAATGAAGATAGAGTTCCACAACTATCAAGCATATTTACCTAACTTTAGCCGGCATTCAAAAAATATGCTTCCGAATGATTCGATATACATTTATTTTAACCCTTATGGCAAGCCTGCTATGGGCCTGCGGACAGGATGCTGGTACAATGAGCCAAAAAAATGATCCGGTTATGAAAACCGAAAAGAAGCTTTTTGTTGGCGCCTACACCAAGAAAGAAGGCCATGTGGATGGAAAAGGAGAAGGGGTATACCTGCTGGGCCTATCCTACGGCCAGGCAGCATTTGAGCGATTGGATGTCGCAGATGGCATCATCAATCCTTCTTTTGTAGCCCTTTCCCCGAATAAGCGATTCCTCTACGCAGTCAGCGAAACCGGGCCTGATGTAGATACGGTAGCCTATGTATATGCCTATGCGCTGCAGGGCGACAGTATGACGCTACTCAACCGGCAGCCCTCGTATTCGTTTGCGCCCTGCCATGTCAGTGTGCATCCTTCCGGACGGTACGTTTTTGTGGCTAATTATGTAGGTGGCGTCATTGCTATGTATCCCGTTCAGGCCGATGGCGGCCTGGGTGCCGCCAAAGAAGTGATTCACCTGGAAGGCAATGGGCCGCATCCCCGGCAGGAATCCTCCCACCCGCATTCGGTTTGCCTGTCACCCAATGCTCGCTTCGCTTACGTTCCCGACCTGGGGGCCGATAAGGTGATGATCTACCGGATCAATACAGAGCGGGGGGAACTCCACCCGGAAGGATTCGCCCGGCTGGCGCCCCAATCGGGCCCAAGGCATATGGCCTTTTCGGCCGATGGGCGCTTTGCTTATGTGATCAACGAACTCAGTAATACGATCACCGCTTTCCGGGCCAATCTGAAGAGCGGCCAGTTGGATAGCCTGCAAACCATCAGCACCTTACCCGAAGGCTATTCCGGAGAAAGTTATTGCGGCGACCTCCACCTCAGCTCCGACGGGCATTTCCTGTATGGCTCCAACCGGGGGCACAACAGCCTGGCCACATTTGCTATTGAAGGCGAAACCGGCCGCCTGTCTCTGCTCGGCCACGAACCCACCCGTGGCGACTTTCCCCGCAACTTTGCCCTCACGCCCGATGGCGCCTACGCCTATGTCGCTAATCAAAACACCGGCAACATCAGTATTTTCAGGATCAAACCAGATGGCCTGCCGGAGTATGTGGCGGAGATGAAGGTCCCCAGCCCGGTTTGCCTGGTGTTTGAACCTTAGGGAAAGCCAAACGTCGGAACGCTTGCCCGGCTCTCAGCGTCGGGCCGAACGTCGGATTTCTGAACGCTCCCCCTGACGTGGTGGCGTGCGGCCCGCCGACGTCTCGGCCTGCGGCTTAATAAGCTGCTGGCCTAAAGGCCTAATAATTGCCGGAGAATTTCTACCTGTAGCTGGTAAAATTCCCCTATTTTTGCCGTTCCAACAAAACGGGGTACACAGCCTGGCCCACAGCAGGAAGGCGAAAACACCTTATTTGACGCGCCTTTCGGCTAAACCCAGGATGACCCATAACTTATGTTTCTAAAAAACTTCTTAACCCACCTCGGCCGTTATGTAATCATGATGAGAATGGCTTTCTCCCGGCCGGAGAACATGTCCATGTACTACAGGGAAACCCTGCGGCAGATGAACGACATCGGCATCGGCTCGGTGATGATCGTGGGGCTTATCTCTATTTTCATCGGTGCGGTAACGGCTGTTCAGTTTGCCTATCAGTTAGATGGCACCCTGGTGCCGACCTACTATATCGGATACATCATCCGTGATAGCACCATCATCGAACTGGCTCCTACCATTACCTGCCTGGTGTTGGCCGGCAAGGTAGGGTCCAATATTGCTGCGGAGATCGGCGGCATGCGCCAGAAGGAGCATATCGACGCCATGGAGATCATGGGTGTGAACACAGCGGCCTATCTGGTGATGCCTAAGGTTATTGCCGCTTTATTTGTCATTCCCATGCTGGTCGCCATTGCTGCATTTATCAGCATCATTGGCGGTTTTGCCGCCGCGGTGCCAACCGGCCTGATGTCGACGGCAGAATTTGTACAAGGAGTGCGGTCCTTTTTCGAACCGTACAACGTATTCATGATGTTTGTCAAATCAGTGGTCTTCGCCGGTTTACTCACCTCTGTCTCCGCTTACCAGGGTTATTACGTAGAAGGAGGCAGTATTGAGTTGGGCAAGGCCAGCACCAACGCAGTGGTGTTTAGCGACATTCTGATTTTGCTGGCCGATTATGTAATTGCAGTATTGCTGACGGGTTAATCCAATGAAATATGATCAGAGCAGAAAATATTTTCAAATCGTTTGAAGACCAGGAAGTGCTGAAAGGCATTACCACACAGTTTTACCCGGGGAAGACCAACCTTATCATCGGGCGCAGCGGCGCCGGCAAAACAGTCCTGCTGAAGTTGCTGGTGGGCCTCTTATCGCCGACCACCGGCAAGGTGTTCTACGATGATATCGACTTCTTTGGCCTCAACAAGCGGCAGAAACGCACCATCCGGATGGAGGTAGGCATGCTCTTTCAAGCCTCCGCCCTGTTTGATTCCATGACCGTAGAAGAAAACATCCGCTTCCCGCTCGATATGTTTACCAATATGACCCGCAAGGAGAAGCTCGACCGGGTAAATTATTGCCTCGAACGCGTCAACCTCCATGAAGTCAATGACCGGTACCCGTCTGAAGTCAGTGGGGGGATGCAAAAGCGGGTAGGCATCGCCCGGGCCATCGTCCTGAAACCCAAATACCTTTTCTGCGACGAGCCCAACTCCGGCCTCGACCCCAAAACGGCTATCCTGATCGATGAGCTGATCCGGAGCATCACCATCGAAAACAACATGACCACCGTGGTGAATACCCACGACATGAACTCTGTAATGGGTATCGGCGACAATATCATCCTGTTGTACAATGGTGAGATCGCATGGCGCGGCAACCGGGATGAGGTGATGGAAAGCAACAACGAGGTGCTGCAGAATTTCATCTTTGCTTCGCCATTTTTGCAACAACTTAGAGACCTGGCCCTGGAAAAATAACACGGGCGGTTTTCTGAATATTTTTTTATCCGCAGAGGATACCAGTTTTTTTCGATTTCTTATATCTTTGCAAAACTTTTTAAAAAAGGGTTTTGTATTAACAATTGCCAGGAAGCTGGCAGAGTGCAGAACACATTCCCTCGCTGTTACGAAAGACAAATAGCCCAGATGGCGAAATTGGTAGACGCGCTACTTTGAGGGGGTAGTGTCCGTAAGGATGTGCAGGTTCGAATCCTGTTCTGGGCACCAGTAAAGCCGGTTGGAAATGACCGGCTTTTTTTATTTCCGCGCCCTACAACCAGCCTTTGAAATTCGTCATTTTGTTTAGAAGCCGAGAAAAAATAGTAGAATTAGCCGGGGCTGTGTATCTTTCGGCCTATGAAATTCCGGGGAATATTCAACGACCGTTTGCTGTTCCTGTTCAGCCTGACCGCTGTGCTGGCGCTGGTTTTTGATTTTGGCTTCCGCAACAATTACTGGCATCAGGTTATTACGGACACCTTCTATCTGTCCTTTGGCCTGATTTTTTTCGTGCGCATGTACCGCCTGTGTTTCCGCGACAGGGCCCGAGCCATTCGGCTCAGCCGCTATATTGTGCTGGGCATATCAGCTGTCCTGGTCATTATAGCTTTGATGAATCTACTGGAATTCACTCTTTTTAAGCGCAGCCTTGATGAACCGACAGCCATCCTTGTCCTTTTTCTAACCCTGCTGGACATCTCAGAGCGCATTTACGCTATTGAAAAGCAGACCCTGCACCCGGCTTTAGCCTTTGTGCTGAGTTTCTTTTTTCTAATCAGCCTGGGCGCCGTACTATTGATGCTTCCCCTGGCCACGGTGTCGGGAATTTCCTTTACTGATGCGATGTTTACGGCTACCAGCGCCGTATGTGTAACCGGCCTGACGGTATTGGATACGGGCCGGGACTTCACCTTCTTCGGGCAGATCATCATCCTGACGCTCATTCAAATGGGCGGCCTGGGGATTCTGACCTTTACCAACCTGTTCGGGCTTTTCTTCCGGGGGTATGGTTCCTATCGGAACCGCCTGATGCTGAAGGATATGATCAACGCCAATGATCTGGGTGACACCTTCAGCATCCTGATTAAGATCATCGTATTCACATTCCTCATCGAATTGGCCGGAGCGGCAGTGATCTACCAGTTTCTGGAGCCAGAGGCGACGCCAGTCGGTGGAAAAGTTTTCTTTGCGATTTTCCACTCCATTTCCGCCTTCTGTAATGCAGGTTTTTCCACCTTGTCCACTTCCCTTTATGACAGTGCTTTCCGCTTCAATTACCCCCTGCAACTGACGATCGCAGCACTGATCATTTTCGGGGGCATTGGCTACAACGTATTCATAAACTACTATCAGTATGCCAAAAAAGCCTTACGGCATCACTACCGGCGGCTCTTAATGGGGCAAAAGGAAATTGCCTACCGCCGGCCCATTATCAACACCAACACCAAGTTGGTAACACTCACGACTACGATCCTGCTGGTGGCCGGCACAGCTTTTTTTTATCTTTTTGAACAGCAGCACACGCTGGCAGAGCATCATGGCTGGGGCCGCCTGGTGACGGCTTTTTTCGGAGCCGTCACCCCACGTACAGCGGGCTTCAACACGGTAGACGTGGCCGCAATGGCCCTGCCCACGCTGATGATCTATTTGTTGCTGATGTGGATCGGCGCTTCGCCTGGCTCTACGGGTGGAGGCATAAAAACCACTACTTTTGCCGTAGCATCTATGACGGTATATCAGCAGGTGTTGGGGCATGACCGAGTAGTACTGGGTTGGAAACAGATCCCACAGCGCGCCTTGCAGCGGGCCACCGCTATTTTGTTGTTGTCGCTCATCGCTATTGGCCTGGCTACTTTTACACTCATGACCCTGGACGGGCAATTAGGCCTGTTGCCTATTGCATTCGAATGTTTTTCGGCCTACGGCACGGTTGGCCTTAGTATGGGTATTACTGCCGACCTGAGCGATGGCAGCAAGCTCGCCCTGGCTGTCACCATGTTCGTCGGGCGGGTAAGCTTCCTGACGATCCTGACCGGTATTGCCCGTCAGTTCGCACCCTATCGGTACGCCCCGGTGCAATACCCCGAAGAAGATATTTTTATAAACTAGATCTGATATGAAATTCATTATTATAGGGCTCGGCAATTTTGGTTCCACCCTGGGGCTCCGCCTCGTGGAAGACGGCCATGAAGTTATTGGAGTAGACGAAGACCTAAGCATTGTCAATTTTTTCCAGGACAAACTCACGCATACCATTTGCCTGGATACAACTGATGAACTGGCCGTGCAAAGGCTTCCCTTGGGCGACACGGATGTCGTCATCATAAGCATTGGCGAAGATATTGGCGCCTCTGTCACCACAACGGCCCTGATCAAGAAATACTGCCCCAACAAGATCATCAGCAGGGCCATTTCCCCAATCCACCATACCATCCTTGAAGCGATGGGTATCAAAGACATCATTCACCCGGAAGCTGAGTTCGCCGATCAACTCGCCAACCGCCTCATCGTCGATGGTGCGCTGAGAACCCTTGTCCTCGACAATAAGTTTGAGATCGTTGAAGTTACATTGCCAGCCTCACTAATCGGCAAAACAGTAGAAGAAACCGACATGAGGAAAAAATGGGGCGTCACCATCGTCACCATCCTGAAAAAATTCAAACGCCGCAGCATTATCGGCACTCATGTAGAACGCAAGGAAGTGACCGGTGTCGTAGGCCCGGATACGGTTTTCGAAGCCGAAGATACGCTGATCTTATTCGGCAATATGACCGACATCCGAAAGCTGTTGGAAGCAACGGCCTAGCTAAGCAGAATGTAAAAAACAAGTAAAACTGAAAACATTCGGGAGGATTGTTACCAATCTTTCCTTTTTGCGTCTTAAATTTGAATTTCAATTCATTCCAACCTATCTGTCCTGTTCATAGAAACCCTTTGCAAATTTGCACGTATACCCAGACAACATACATACATCTATCAGAGAAAACATGACAGAGGCAAAAATCGGAAAACTACTTGTTTCCAAACAACAACAAGATAAGGCGACCTTACATTGCTATTCCCCTGGTTCTTCAATGCTCACTATTGATCTTCTGGATAGCCTGGGCAGGCCCTTTAAACATGAAAAATTCCACCTCTCTGAAGGCGAAAATGAGATCTGCCTTTCCCTGAGCCGCCTCCCTTCCGGCGATTACAACGCCTGGATCAGCATTGGTGATAAAACGGCTATCCGGAGCCTGCACATCCAAAACCGCAAAACCGCCGGTAACTTCCTGATGCGTTGGATTGGGCAATTGCTGTAGGCCGGAAGACGGCAACAATCCATAGCTTCGCCTTGTTTCATGAACATATATTCATATCTTTGCAGTTATGGAAAGTAAAACAGGAATAATCAAAGAACAGGAAGCTGAAAAACTGGAGCGTATTGCTTTCATTCTCAAGACTGTAGCCCACCCCATGCGGCTGGGCATCGTGCATTTGCTGGAGCAATACCCCCGCTTGTCCGTCTCAGAGATCTGTGAAAAGCTGGGCAGCGAACAGTCCCTGACTTCTCACCACTTACAGAATATGAGGCTGAAAGGCATCCTCAGCGTCAAACGTGAAGGGCGAAGCATGATGTATTCCCTGAAAGAAAGAGATGTTTCTCTTATCATTGAGTGCCTGGAAAATTGCCAGTGCAATATGTAAAACGATGAAGAAGCACTTACTGAAGTGCTTTTAAAATATCCCAAAATATACTTCGCAGTTCGAAGCAATGTCGCAAGCGCTCGATAAGTTCCACCCCTATTATTTTTCCGACGACAGAGGCAAACGGGCCTCTCTGGCCAGCGCCTTGAAGGAAGCCGTCGAGTTCCCTCTGGCAGACTGCCTAAATGGTGGTAAGTATGCGCCAGGCCAAACCTAAAATTATGCTTTATGAAGGCCTTTTGGAACGAACGATATAGCGAGTCAGAATACGTATACGGAAAAGCGCCTAATGCTTTTCTTCGGGAGCAATTGCAGCGCATCTCCCCCTCGGCCGCCCTTTTCCCGGCAGAAGGAGAAGGGCGTAATGCTGTTTATGCCGCCCGCCTCGGCTGGCAGGCTTTTTGCTTTGATTACAGCGAAATGGGGCGAAAAAAAGCCCTGGCGCTGGCAGAAGAAGCAGGAGTCCCTATTGATTATCAGGTTGCCGATTTGCACGAATACCACTTTCCCAGGCAAACATTCGGACTAGTGGGCTTGTTCTTTGCTCACCAGCCGCCTGCTGACCGGAAATTCCTTCATGAGCAGTGCTATGAGAGCCTCCGGCCAGGGGGGATGATCATCCTGGAAGCTTTCGCCAAAGGGCAGGCCAAATATCAATCGGGCGGGCCCAAACAAGAAGAATTGCTTTTCAGCGAGGAAGAACTGCGCTCCGACTTTCCAGGCCTGGAAATCCAATATCTGGAAGAAATGGAAACCACTCTTTCCGAAGGCCCCTATCACAGCGGCGCGGCGCGGGTAATACGGTTGGCCGGAAAAAAAGCAAACGCAGAACATCAAACGACTTAAAAGGTACAACAAACATGAGCATCTTCAAGAAAGGAAGCAAGGCCTACAGTATCTTCGGCCTGAAATGCCCCCGGTGTCACGAAGCTGACCTCTTCGAAACCGGTTCTTTCAGTATGCAAAAATCCTTTGACATGCGGAATGAATGCCCTCATTGCGGGCTCAACCTGATGCCGGAGCCGGGTTATTATTTTGGCGCCATGTTCATTTCCTATATCTTCATGGGATGGTTCAGCATTGGTTTTATCGCCATTTTCCACTGGCTGCTGGGTTGGAGCACAGCTGTCTCTTTCGCCCTCCTGATAGCTTTCTGTGCAATATTTTTTGTCTACATCTTTCGACTGGCCCGCTCTATCTGGCTGAACATCAATTTTAAATATGATCCATTCAAAGCCAAAGGCGTAAAGTAAGAATAGGGCCGTTCCAGGTTACAGTCCAATTAAAAACAGGCTATCATTCCATGGAAATCAATCAGGAAATATTAAACCTCGTTCGGAAGAACTATCCCCAGATCGCAGAACGCACACTCCAGGATGAGATCGCTCAGGTTGGTAAACTCATGCAGTTCAAAGCCGGAGAATTGATCATGGACTTTGGTAGTTATGTCAAACTCGTACCGCTCATCATTGAAGGTAGTATAAAAGTTTCCAGAGAAGACGAAGACGGCAACGAACTCTTCCTCTACTACCTGCAGCCGGGAGAAACCTGCTCGATGTCTTTCACCTGTTGCATGATGAATAAAAAAAGTGAGATCCGCACCATCGCCGAAGAGGACACCCTTATCATCGGTATCCCCACCCGCTTTATGGACGATTGGATGAGCCGCTACCAAAGCTGGAAGAACTTCGTAATGACTTCCTACGACAACCGCATGCTGGAAATGGTGCGCACTATAGACAATATCGCCTTCAAAAAAATGGACGAACGCCTGCTGGATTACCTGGAAAAGAAAGCCGAGGCTAACAAATCGCGTACCCTAAACGCCACTCACCAGGAAATCGCCTACGACCTCAACGCCTCCCGCGAAGCTGTTTCCCGTTTACTCAAACAATTGGAGAAAGAGGGCATGGTAGAACTGGGAAGAAACAGGATTGAGCTGTTGTAAGCGGCGTCTCGTGGGTCTTGTTCGTCTCGTGGGTCTTGTTTGTCTAGTAGGTCTTGTTTGTCTCGTGGGTCTTGTTTGTCTCGTGGGTCTTGTTCGTCTAGTAGGTCTTGTTCGTCTCGTGGATTTTGTTTGTCAAGGAGTGTTCGTTTAACGGTGTCAAAAGCCTCGTAAAAACCTGGTTATCAGAGTGACTCGACACAAGCGAAGGAGGGAGTGTCAAGGAGTTCGTGTATTTGTGTCAATACTGTTGACATGTAAAGGCTTTTTACTTAAATACAAGTGCTCAGAGAAAGTCCTCTGATCACTATCCAACCGCTTTCCTACAGTGATCGGACGACTCCCCCTGAATGTCCCAGGTAAGTCGTCCGATCACTTGCCTTGGCTCCAGGATATTATGCATAAAAGGAAAGCCGGTTTCCAGAAACCGGAAGTTGCTTTCGAAAATTACCTGCTGCATAGAGGTGTTGAGAGCGTTGGTTTTTTCTTAAGGCTAGTATACGGAATTTTCGAAAAAGAATTGCTTGGAAATGGATATTTGTCGGCCAACCAGGGAAGGAACACGCCGGCGATAAACCGGATTTCGAAAAAAATATTCCGCTCCAACTCACCGAAATAAACAGAAGTACCCCAAAAGCCTCGGTATTCCGGCTGAGGTGGATTACAAGTGCTTAATTTATAAGGATTGCAGCCTAGATCAACCTAAAACATTAAAATCTTTAAATATTCGTAAAGGCTTTAAAAAGAGTATGAAAAACAGGAAAAAAACACTTAAAATAAAAAATCCAAACTTTACTGCTTGGCTTTCAGGCCTTTGAAACAAAAGTGAGCCCGCTGGGACTTCCCGCTCCACGAAAAACTTCTGCTCCTTTCACTCGCCTTGTTTTTCGGGGCGGGATAAACTTCTCGCACCAGCGGCCCCACTACGCAAAAAGCCCACCCGCTGACGCGAATGGGCTTTTGCTTCGTGAGCCCGCTGGGCTTGGAACTGGACTTTCAATGCGTTGAAAAACAGAAATTTATAGTTCTGTTTTAAAAATTTTTAAAATGCATTAAAAAAGGTTTTTGTTTTTTTTACAACCACCTACCTGTTCTTTCTATTCTTCCGGAGGTTACCCCTGGGCATTCTGCCTTTCTCTTTTTCGAAAGCCCCTACATATTCATCTTCAATTTCTTCCGCCCGTTTGCGACCAGGAATGCCTTTCAGGATAATTCGGGCAAAATACCGCAACCATCCTGCGCCAAGGTTTAGTATCCTGAGTTGCTTTCGAATCCTTCTACTCAGCCCATCTTTATCTATAGGATCAGAGCTCACCCCATACTTAAAAACCTCCTCTTCCTCCTTATCATGAATTTCGTATAAATGATGAGGCTCCCTGTTTTCGTGTGAGTTCCGGTGCATGCTTTAGGTTTGAGCGCCTACTTCCAGCCTTCTTCGTTAGTGTAGGTTTCGTAACTAATGGGAGCGATATAGTCGAATTCCGAACCAGTTTTATGCTCAAAAGCCAAGGCTGCTAAAGAGAGCAGCGGTTCGAAATCTTCATCCGCATTGATTTGAGCCGGATTTTGTAAAACCTCGTAATATTTATCCCTGCCCTGGGCTACGACAGCAGCCCTCACGTACAGAAAGCCATCCTCTGAAAAGGAGTCCCCGGGATAAGCTGCCCGGGCGTGGGCTTTGGTGTCCAGCAAATAAAGCTTTTCGGCAAGGATATCTTCGAAGAGGTAGATATGGCTGGTGGGATGCTGGGCAAGGGCTTCGACAGCCGGCGTCAACACTTCATTTCTGGTTTCCGCGTTCCAATCCAGCAAACCGAGAATGGGCCAAAAATCCTCTTCCGAAAAAGCAGGGATATCGTCCAGGTTGACCACCTGAATGTCCAGGCGAGTATGGCTGGGATACTTCTCCTTGAGTTCTTTTAGGAACTTCTCATCGACTTCGGAAAGCGGCACGCTGATCTTGGTGGTCATACTCCTATTGGTTGAGACTTAATTCTGCACATAAAGTTAACGGTTTTAATCGAGGAATCGTTTCTGGTAGGCTATCTCTTTGCGGATGTCGTGCAGGTGAAGGCGCCGCGGGCGCCGACGGGGTCTATAATACTGGATCAGATTACCAAGGCGGCATAAAACTCACCGAAATAGGCATAAATAGAGTAATCCAAAAAAAAGCTACCCAGGCTCTCTCCCCAGGTAGCTTTTTCTTCAAACCGCCCACCTCATCAGAACCCACTCAAAACCACCATCCGCGTAACCACTGTGGATGCTGTGCGCACAGTGATCAGGTACGAGCCGCTGGCAAGCCCTTCCTCCGCCAGGTTCAACCTGTAGGCGGGGCTGTCCAGCACCAGCGCTCGGGACAATTGCAGGGTGCCGAAGGCGTTGTACACCATCAGTTCCGCTTCCTCCCCGCTGAAGTTGCCGAATTCCAGCGATAACTCGCCGGTAGTGGGGTTCGGGTAAACCCGCATTTCCAGTTCATCGCCGCTATGGATTCTGGCTGCCGTTGCCTGCTGGGCTTCAGAAGCACCCTTAGCCCGCGTCAGCGCCATGATGCCGGTATGGGTGACCTCGCATACGGTATAGTTGTCACAGTCATCATAAACGCGGTAGTGGTAGGTGACGCTGAATGCGCCACAATCATCCCCAGCCACCGTCGTGTTGAACAGGTAAGCGAAAACGGATGAACAGTTGTCTGTAAAACCGGCGGCGACGCCCTGCGGGTCAGGCGGCGGTACATCTTCCTGGCAGGCCAGGCCGCTCAGGCCGCCGGGGGCAATGCCGGCGGGAGGCGTCAGGTCCTGGCCGGAATACGTCAGGGTGCAGACGGTGCGGCCGGTGCAGGGGCCCTCTACCGAGAAGAGGTGGCGGATAGTGAACTGGCAGTAGTTATTCGTCGTCGTCGTGCCGAGGTAGGTGGGCGAGGTTCCGGGGAAGGCCTGCTCCATCACCAGCTGGGCTTCGGCAGGAGTGGGTACGTCCGACCAGCATTGCAGCCCGGTGACGGCCGGCGGGCAGGTGCCGGTGATGCCAGAATTGATTGGCGGGACGTTGAAGGCGACGCTGCACTGAATGGTGTTGTTCGCGCCGCAATTGTCGCCGACAACATAGTGGTGCGTCACCGTATAGCCCTCGCAGGGGCCGCCCGATTCGGTGGCGTAGAGAAATTCAACCCATACGTCGCTACAGTTATCCGCATAGTAGCCGCGCACCCAGTCGGGGTTGGGGGCAGGAACCTCATCCAGGAAAGATACTTCGTAGCCGCTGGGGCAGTTTCCCTGCGGCGGCGTGGTGTCTTCAACGGTAAAGGTGATCTCGCAAACCCTGGTATTCCCGCAGTTGTCCGTCAGGGTGTACTGCTGGACTACGAAGAAGCCGCAATCTCCACCGGTTTCTGAATAATAATTGACATCAGACAGCTCAGCGCTTACAGGCTGGCCATCGCTGCCGGTGAAGAAAGAAGCGATGTATGCCAGGTCTGCCGGGGGGACATCGCCCTGGCACTGGAGGTTATTCAAACCCGCAGCCGGGCATTCGCCGGTTATCTCGCCCGGGATGCGGCCCTGATGGGTGACGACGCAGCTCGCCGGGTTGCCGCAGGCATCCGTGATGGTGTAGGTGTGGCGGACTTCAAATTCCTGGCAATCATTAAGTATCTCCGTTTCGGTGCTTACGCTAACGGACACACTGCCGCAGAGGTCGGTATACAGGCTTTCCATCCAGTCGATGTCCGCCCCTGGCGCCTGCGAGGGGTCAGTGAGCCCGGAGAGCCCTTGCGGACAAGGGCCGCTGGGCGGGGTGGTATCCTCGATGGTGAAAGTTGCTGTGGTTGAACTGGAAAGGCCGCAGAGGCCCGTTGCCGTAAAGGTGACGGTGGCGCTGCCCGTAGCCCCGCAAAGGCTGCTCAGGCCGTCGAAGTTGTCCGACCAGGAGGCCTGCTGGCAATTATCCATCACACTGGCGCCGCCATGGGCGGACAGCCAGTTGTTCAGGGCGGTGGTATTGCCATTGCCGTCACATTCTACCGTCAGATTCATCGCCTGGATGACAAGCGAAGGCGTATCGTCCCCATTGACGGTGAAGGTGGAACTGCAGGAGGTGGAGCCTTCACAATCATTAGTGGCGTACACCGTGATCATCACCGCTCCGCCACAGGAGCTGGGCGCTGTTACGCCATCGAGGGAGTAAGCCATTTGCCCGTTTACCGTGTAGTATATCAGCGGGTTGCAGGCGCCATAGGCCACGAAGGAGGCCAGCCAGTTGGCAAAGGCGCCGTCCACTTCGGACTGCGCCAGGCAGCTTTCCAGGGTGATGTCACCAGGGCAGTTTAGGATCGGAGCCGTCCCTTCTTCGACTGTGATGTAGCCCCCGCAGGGCTCCCAGTTGAAGAACGGGAACAATTGACCAGTACCAACCGGGTAAGAGAGCTCGAAGTTGGTGATCTCGAGGAAAGAGGTATTGCCGGAAGTAGCAAAACCATCGCCGTCGATCATGAACATCAGTACCCAGCCAGCCTGTACAGGTTCGTTGATAGTGCCAGTGTTAACCTGGCTATTCGTAAAGTCTACATTCAGTACGACGTTGCCATTCAGGTCAATAAGGATAATATCCTCAATAATGAGCGCTTCCTGCAGATACTCATAGTCAAAGGACAGTTGGCCGTCGAGCGGCATCGGGATGGCTACAGCTGCACCGCCGTCAGCGCCAGATTCCAGGCGCAGGGCCATAGCGGTATAGGTAACAGTGCCTGGGCCGTTCGGATCCGGATAGGTAACCGCCCAGTTAGCTTCCGCAAACGGGCCGGTGAAGCCGGAGATGGAGGCAGTGCCCCCAGCGCTCTGCGGGCCACCCACAACACCCGGGCCGATGTAGCTCACTTCGTAGATGAACTGGCCGCAGCCGTCCAGGATGTTGCCGTTGCTCGGGTCGTTGTCGTTGACGATATTTACGAAAAAGTCGTTTTCAGTAGCACAGCCGAAAGAGCCTTCTAGCACCATATCAGCCGTGATCAGCCGCTGGCAGTTCGCGTCCAGCGTTACGTTAACATTGACCTTGCAATCCAGGTTCGTCGGCGGGGCCGGGTCCTGGCTTACGGTGATGAAGAAGTCTTCCTGGCGCAGGTTGCCGGCAGCGTCCGCCACCTCGATCAGGATCTGGTAAACGCCGGGGAAAGCAGCAAGGCCGTAGGTGTCACCGCCCGGGCTCGGGAGCAGCAAGGGGTCCGGGCCAACAGCCGGCGGGGCGATCGTCACCGTCGGGGTGAGGCCGCCGTCACAGTCGTCCGTAGCGGTTACTTCAAAGAAAATGATGGCCGGGCCTGGCTCACAGGCATCCAGCTCCACGTTGATGCCCTGTGACGGGTACACAACGACTGGGGCCCATATGTCGGGCTGGCTTACGACCTGCAGCGTGGCGTCAACCGTGGTGGTCAGGCCGTCAGTGTCGGTGTAGGAAGCCGTGATCACAGCGCCGTCAGAGTCAGGCGTGATCGGGGTTTCGAACTGGAAGTAGCCTTCGACCGGGTTGGATGCCACCGGAGTGATCGGGGCGCCATTCAGCCTGAATAAAGCGCCGATAATTGCAGCGTCGCACTCGTCGGTGATGGTCACTGCCCAGCGGGCTACCATGGCGTTGGTACACTGAGGCAGGGTGAAGGTCAGGGTGCCGGGCACGTGTACATCCGGCGGCTGTGGGGCGTCCTGCTCAATCGTGAATAGGTGGTCCACCGTTACCGAGCCGGCCGGGCCGGTTAGATCCGGGTCGTAGCTAACGTATAAAAGGTAGGTGTTCGGGACGAGGCTGCCCGTGAACTCGAAGTAGGCAAAGCCGTCCTCTTCCTCAATATTGGCTACCGTCAGCGGAGCGCCGGCAATGGTGATCTTGCCGGCAAGGTTGGAAGCCGCCGTGATGTCGCAGTCGATGATCGTTCCGGAGAAGGCCACGAAGACGTCGTCTTCACAGGCGGGGATAGTAAAAAAGCCGTTGGCGTTCAGGTCAATAACCGGGCTGTTGTCCGGCAGTTGGTTCACCACCACGTTGATCGTGTGGCTGGAAATGTTGCCGGCATCATCCACAGCAGTGATAACCACCGTCGTATTGGCGCCCACCAGCGTGCCGCTTGCCGGTCCGGTAATCGTGATGGCCGGCTGGGCGTCGCAGTCGTCCACTACCTTATAAGAGTAGTTAAGGGGCACCAGGCCGTCGGCATCGCAACTGGGTATTCCTCCCAGTATGATGTTGTCCGGCGCGTCGATCTCAGGGCCACGCACGTCGTTCACCGAAATAGTAAATACCTGCTGAAGGGTGCCGGAAGGGCCGGTAGAGGTAATCGTCAGCGTGTTAACGCCGATGGCGGCGTTGGCATACAGCGCGTAGGAGGCCCGCGTTGCGGTGCTCTGCACTAGCAACAACGAAACGGAGGGAAATACCCCCGAGTTCGGGTTGCTGATGGTAGCCGAAACGGTGGGCGCGCCTAAAGTATCTTGGGCAGTAACAGCCCACTGAAAGTTGACACCGCAGTCGCCTTGGGGTAGTGTGTAGTTCAGGGTAGCAGGCGGCGTGCCGCCGGACGCATCGCTCACGGAGAGGAATTTATCGCCTTCGACCGTGATGTACCCCCCGCAGGGTTCCCCATTGAAGTACGGCCAAACAGGGTCAACGACCTCGTAGTTATAGCTGATGTTGCTGATAACTGCCGTCGAGTTGAACAAAGCATCAAACGGAGACGTGATGCCGACGATCAGTATCCAGCCAGCTTCAACGTTCAGCGATACAGAACCGTTGCCTGTATCAGTTGTGGAAAAGTCGTCAACGATGTCGCCATTGTCATCCACCGTATAGCCGAAGAAGTCAAAGCCAGGGTCAACACTGCTAAAGCTCCAGTCAAAGCTGATGGCGCCGTCGAACGGGATTACATAAGCGCCGTTGACGTTGGTTATCGGGCCGGCGCCACTACCGGAATTGATGGTCATTGAAGTCGGCGTGAACCAGACATTACCGATGGCAGGGATAGAGGTGATTTGCCATTTGTCAGGATCCAATACACCAGTGAAACCGTTGCAGGTGAAGTTCTGCACCTGCGTACCGCTCTGGCCTGGGCCGGCCAGAGGCGGGCCGATGTAGCTTACTTCGTAGATGAACTGGCCGCAGCCGTCCAGAATGTTGCCGTTGCTCGGGTCGTCGTCGTTGACGATGTTCACGAAGAAGTCACTTACATCAGCACAGCCGAAGGAGCCTTCCAGCACCATGTCGGAGGTGATCAGTCGCTGGCACTGGCAGCTCGCGTTCAGGGTTACGTTTACGCTGTCCTTGCAGGCCAGGTTCGTCGGCGGGGCCGGGTCCTGGGTAACAACGATGAAGAAGTCTTCCTGGCGGGTGTTGCCAGCTGCGTCCGTAGCCTGGATCAGGATCTGGTGTGTGCCGGGGAAGGCAGCGATGCCTACCGTCGGGCCACCCGGGCTGGGCAGGACGATAGCGCCGGCAGCCGGCGGAGCGATGGAAGCCGTGAAAGAAGTAACGGAACCACAGTTGTCGGTAGCCGTAGCTTCAAAGAAAATAATAGCCGGGCCAGGCTCGCACGGGTCGAGTTCCACGTTGATGTCCTGAGCCGGGTATACGATGATCGGAGCCCAGGTGTCGGGCTGGCTTACAACACGCAACGTGGCATCAACCGTGGTGTTCAGGCCGTCGCCGTCCGTATAGGAAGCAGTGATCAGAGCATTGTTAGAAGCTGCCGTGATCGGCGTCTCGAACTGGAAGTAGCCTTCAGCGGTGTTCGAAGAAACCGGAACGATCGGTGCACCATTCAGTTGGAAGGTAGCGCCAACGATCGCAGGGTCGCACTCGTCCGTGATCGTCACTGCCCAGCGAGCCACCATTGAGTTGGTGCACTGCGGCAAAGTGAAGGTCAGGTTGCCCGGCATGATTACATCCGGCGGCGCCGGTGCATCCTGCTCAACTGTGAACAGGGCGTCTACCGTAGTAGCCGGAGCTACACCGTTGTTGTAGGTAACAGTAAACAGGTAAGCGTTGGGGGCCAGGTTGCCGGTGTACTCGAAGTAGGCAAAGCCGTCTTCGGTGTCCGTGTAGGTCAGCGTCAGGCCGGCGCCGGCGGCGCTCAGGAAACCATTGACTGTTGCTGCAGGCGTAGCCGCCGTGATGCCACAATCGATGACCGTCCCGGAGAAGACCACGAATACGTAATCTTCACAAGCAGGGATCGTGAACTGGCCATTGCCGCTCACGTTGAGCACCGGGCTGTCGTCCGGCTGTACGTTCTTCACCAACACGTTGATCGTACGGCTGCTCGTGTTGCCGGAATCATCCACAGCAGTAATAACCACCGTGGTGTTGGCGCCCACCAGCGTGCCGCTGGCCGGGCCCACAACAGAAACAGACGGCTGTACATCACAGTCGTCTACTGCCGAATAAGAGTAGTTCAGGGGCGCCAGGCCATCCGCATCACAGCCGGGTACTTCCAGCGTGATCGTGCTCGGAGCGTAGATCTCCGGGACACGGACGTCAGTTGCCGTGATCACGAAGGTCTGCTGAAGGGTGCCGGTAGGGCCGGTGGAGGTCACCGTCACCGTGTTGGCGCCTATAGCCGCGTTGATGTACAGGGCGTAGGACACCTGTGTAGCGGTGTTCTGCACCAGTACCAGCGAAACGCTGGGGAAAACGCCCAGATTAGGGTTGCTTGCAGTGGCCGTCACAGTAGGCGTACCCTGCGGATCCAGTGCCGTAATAGCCCACTGCAGGTTAACCCCACAGTCGCCTTCCGGCGGCGTGAAGTTCAGGGGAGAGGGCGGCGTGCCGCCGGACGCATCTGTCACAGACAGAAACTGCGCCGAGGCTTGCTGCAATCCTGCCAGGCAAAGCACGAGCACCAGAGCAATCGCGCTGAACCAACTGTAGGGAGAGGCGAAGGTAAATTTCATGCTTTTCATAAGATCATGATTTGTTACAGAGATGTCATTTGGAAGGGAATAATTCCGTCAATGCTTATCATGCGTAATCCGGCAATGGGTATCGATGACAACTTCCACTTTGAGGCCCGTTGCTGCCGGTTCAGGCGTTCCTCCATCAGTTGAGCTATCGGGCCCGGTTTTCCAACACCGAAACTAAGCCCGATAGCTCATTCCACGTCGCCGATAAAAATATCAGTGAAACCGCCCACCCCATCAGAACCCACTCAAAACCACCATCCGCGTAACCACTGTGGATGCCGTGCGCACAGTGATCAGGTACGAGCCGCTGGCAAGCCCTTCCTCCGCCAGGTTCAGCCTGTAGGCGGGGCTGTCCAACACCAGCGTCCGGGACATTAGCTGCGTGCCGAAGGCGTTGTATACCATCAGTTCCGCTTCTTCCCCGCTGATGTTGCCGAATTCCAGCGATAACTCGCCGGTAGTGGGGTTCGGATAAACCCGCATTTCCAGTTCATCGCCACGCTGTGTCCTGGCTACTGCTGCCTGCTGCGCCTCGGAAGGCTCCTGAGGCCGCGTCAGCGCCAGTATGCCGGTATGGGTGACCTCGCACACGGCAAAGTTGTCACAGTCATCATAGACGCGATAGTGGTAGGTGATGCTGAATGCGCCACAATCATCCCCAGCCACCGTCGTGTTGAACAGGTAAGCGAAAACGGATGAACAGTTGTCCGTATAACCGGCGGCGACGCCTTGCGGGTCAGGCGGCGGTACATCTTCCTGGCAGGCCAGGCCACTCAGGCCGCTGGGGGCAGTGCCGGTGGGAGGCGTCAGGTCCTGGCCGGAATACGTCAGGGTGCAGACGGTGCGGCCGGCACAGGGATCCTCTACCGAAAAGAGGTGGCGGATGGTAAACTGGCAGTAGTTATTCATCGTCGTCGTGCCGAGGTAGGTGGGCGAGGCGCCGGGGAAGGCCTGCTCCATCACCAGCTGGGCTTCGGCCGGAGTGGGTACGTCCGACCAGCATTGCAGCCCGGTGACGGCCGGCGGGCAGGTACCCGTGATGCCTGAGTTGATTGGCGGAACGGTGAAGGCGACGGTGCACTGAATGGTGTTGTCCGTGCCGCAATTGTCGCCGACAACGTAGTGGTGCGTCACCGTATAGCCCTCGCAGGGGCCGCCCGATTCGGTGGCGTAGAGGAATTCAACCCATACATCGCTGCAGTTATCCGCATAGTAGCCGCGCACCCAGTCGGGGTTGGGGGCAGGAACCTCATCCAGGGAAGATACTTCGTAACCGCTGGGGCAGTTTCCCTGCGGCGGCGTGGTGTCTTCAACGGTATAGGTGATCTCACAAACCCTGGTATTGCCGCAGTTGTCCGTCAGGGTGTACTGCTGGACTACGAAGAAGCCGCAATCTCCACCGGTTTCTGAATAATAATTGACATCAGACAGCTCAGCGCTTACCGGCTGGCCATCGCTGCCGGTGAAGAAAGAGGCGATGTAGGCCAGGTTAGCCGGTGGGACATCGCCCTGGCACTGGAGGTTATTCAAACCCGCAACCGGGCATTCGCCGGTGATCTGGGTGGGAACCTTTCCGGTATGTATTACCTGGCATGTAGTGGTATTGCCACACTCGTCCCTAATGACGTAAGTCTGCCGCACTTCAAAGTCGAGGCAGGCATTGAGGTAATTTACGACTGAACTTGTATATTGAGCCGATACGCTTCCGCAAAGGTCGGCATAAAGGCTTTCCATTAATGCAATATCCAGGGCTGGCGCCTGCGAGGGGTTCGTCAGGCCGGAGAGGCCTTGCGGGCAAGCGCCGCTGGGCGGCCTTGTATCCTCGATGGTGAAAGTAGCTATGGTTGAACTGGAAAGGCCGCAGAGGTCCGAAGCGGTAAAGGTGACGGTGGCGCTGCCGGTAGCTCCGCAAAGGCTGCTCAGGCCGTCGAAGTTATCCGACCAGGATACCTGCTGGCAATTATCCACCACACTGGCGCCGCCATGGGTGGACAGCCAGTTGTTCAGGGCGGTGGCATTGCCATTGCCATCACATTCTACCGTCAGATTCATCGCCTGGGTGATCAGCGGAGGCGTATCGTCCCCATTGACGGTGAAGGTGGAACTGCAGGAGGTGGAGCCATCACAATCATTCATAGCAAACACCGTGATCATCACCGCTCCGCCGCAGGAGTTGGGCGCTGCG
The DNA here is from genome assembly GCA_020636215.1 of Lewinellaceae bacterium. GTDB lineage: Bacteria > Bacteroidota > Bacteroidia > Chitinophagales > Saprospiraceae > JACJYE01. The sequence continues at coordinate 617,132 of JACJYG010000006.1, read as the reverse complement.
ACATCATCGAGGGAATAGGCCATCTGCCCGTTTACCGTGTAGTATATCAGCGGGTTGCAGGCGCCATAGGCCACGAAGGAGGCCAGCCAGTTGGCAAAGGCGCCGTCCACTTCGGCCTGCGCCAGGCAGCTTTCCAGGGTGATGTCACCCGGGCAGTTCACCACGAATTCCGCCGTTGCCGTTTCGGAATCCGTGTTGCTCTGCACGTACTGCCAATACTGGCCATTGAAATAATAGGTATAGGCGTAGGCGACATTCGTCACGCTCCCGTTGTCCACGTCGCCCGGGTTGATGAAGTAGGTAGCCGTACAGGTAGTGGAAGTTCCCGGCGCCAACGGCCCGGAAGCACACCCAATGTATCCGATTTTATCGTCATAGACCACGGGTTCCGACAGGCTAACATTGCCGGTATTGGCGAGGGTGTAGCTGTAGAAAACCACATCCCCTTCCTGTGTATAGATGGCCCCGGCGGTGATGGCTTTGTCCATGGACAGCGCCGGGTTGTAGATAACCGGCGTGCTGGCGGTTGCCGTTACCGGCTCCGTTTCCTCCGCATCAATGCTGATGGTGTTTACCAAAGCAGTATTGGCGTCTATATCCTCCTGCGTAACGGCATAAGTAGCCGTATATGTCCACACTTCCCCGATATCCAGGACGCCATCGCCATTGACACCGTTGCCGCCGGTTTCGACGGGCGGGCTGAGGGTTCCCGGGCCGGCGCCGGGGAAGGTTTCGGTAGCGGAAATATTGGTGAGGTTTTGGTTGCCGGTGTTCGTCAGGATGATGGTGTATTCTATGACTTCGTTGGGATGGTCAATCTCCCCGTTGCCGGCCGCGTCTATGCTGGTGGCTGTTTTGGAGACGGTGAAGTACACATAAACCGAAACCGGCAGCAACTCGCTGACGCAGCCCGTGGCCAGTTCCCGGATGGCGCCGTAGAATATGCCGTTCTCATTCACCACCGGCTGGAAGAAGTTGGCTGTGCCGGCGTACAATTCTGTCGCCTGATCGGCATCAAACCAAACAGCTTCATAGCCGGCCGGCAGGTTTTGCAGGATCAGGGTAGCCTGCTGCCCCACCGAAACATTGAGCACGGAGGCCGGATCGAGCGCGGGGGCGGGAGCGGGCGGCGCGCCGAAGCAATCCGGGCAGGCTTCGAAAATCCATCCGGAGTTGTTGAAGACGTCGTCGCTGTTGGCGCCCGCGTAGGTGAAGGCGCTGCCTGTGGCAGCGATGTCAGTCAGGTATAAAAAGTCGAGACAGACCGGGTCGCCGTCTTTGTGCAGGGTGGCCTGCTGCCCAACATTGGAGGATTTGATCTCAATGGGGAAACCGCCGTAGCCTTCGGCGATGAAGTCGCCGAGGGGGGCGATGGTTTGGGTGGCGCCTGCTGCGAGCTCGTAGGTGGAGCCGGGGGAGAAGGTTAGGGATTGGAAGGAGTTGTTTCCAGTGATCCTGGCGCCTTTCAGAAAAGTGGCTGAATGAAAGTTGTTGTTCCCGTAAAGGTTATTAGGTGCCACTTCACAGATTAGATTGTGGTATAAGTGGTTACCTCCCTCGAAGTAATAAGATCCATAAAAGACGCCCGACCCTCTCATGTAAATTGTTGACGTGCCGGCATCGAAATCTAATGGTTCCGGATAGCAATAAAAAGAAGTAAAAGTACTGCTTGTTGTGCCAATATATATGTTCGAACTGCCAAAATTCAATGTTCTGGAAGGTGAGCCGCCAGAATAAAACCCGGTTGCAACAGTCATGTCCTGCCCATTTGTGTATAATGCCCCGGCCGTATGGTATATGGTTCGTGCTTGAAAAGCATCAAGCAATGCCCACTGCCCACCAGATCCGTCGAAATATACTTCATACAAAAACTCCTTGCCTGCCGAAAATATCGTCTTCCCCCCTTCAAATGCCCTGAAATGCACCTCCCCATTTATACTCCACACCATATCCGGAATCAGCCGCAGGGAGCCGAAAATAAACAGCGCATTTTGAGGGTCTCCAGCCAAAATGGGCGTATTGAGCACACCTGCCCAATCCATATCCTGGCAGAAAGCTGCCGGCACATTGATGTTAACCTGTTCATTCTGCTGGGCAAAACCTGAGTTTTGGTCAAAAAACACATTGTCAGAAGGAGTAGGGATACATTCACCTCCAACGTCACCGCTTGACAGCGACCAATGCGCTGCATCGTTCCAATTTCCGCCTCCACCAACCCAATATAGATTGCGTGGGGCGGCCGGGTGGAAAGCCCAGCCATTATTATTACCCAAATCGGTGCTGTTGGCGGCGTTAAATGTCGCGCCACCAATACCATGGATGTCCTGTAAAACCGCGTAATTCAAAGTTACCGTGCCTTCTGTTTTCACGATTTGAGCAGCGCTACCTGGAAATGTAGATACTATTGTCAGAAAATCAACGCAGGATCCATTGCCATTAAATACCCCACCGGAGTTGATGGTTTGGGTACTCCCGCCTTCTAACTCATACACCTGGCCAGCTGTAAAAGTCAGGATATCGAAGGAGTTGTTTCCAGTGATCCTGGCGCCTTTCAGAAAAGTTGCTGAATGAAAGTTGTTGTTCCCGTAAAGGTTATTAGGTGCCACTTCACAGATTAGATTGTGGTATAAGTGGTTACCTCCCTCGAAGTAATAAGATCCATAAAAGATGCCCGACCCTCTCATGTAAATTGTTGACGTGCCGGCATCGAAATCGAATGGTTCCGGATATAAATAAAGATAAGTAAAGGTACTGCTTGTTGTGCCAATATATATGTTCGAACTGCCAAAGTTCAATGTTCTGGAAGGTGAGCCCTGAGAAGAAAACTGAGTTGCAACAGTCAAGTCCTGCCCATCCGTGTATAATGCCCCGGCCGTATGGTATATGGTTCGTGCTTGAAAAGCATCAAGCAATGTCCACTGCCCGCCAGACCCGTCGAAATATACTTCATACAAAAACTCTTTGCCTGCCGAAAATACCGTCTTCCCTCCCTGAAACGCCCTGAAATGCACCTCCCCATTTATACTCCACACCATATCCGGAATCAGCCGCAGGGAGCCGAAAATAAACAGCGCATTTTGAGGGTCTCCAGCCAAAATGGGCGTATTGAGCACACCTGCCCAATCCATATCCTGGCAGAAAGCTGCCGGCACATTGATGTTAACCTGTTCATTCTGCTGGGCAAAACCTGAGTTTTGGTCAAAAAACACATTGTCAGAAGGAGTAGGGATACATTCACCTCCAACGTCACCGCTTGACAACGACCAGTGCGCTGCATCGTTCCAATTTCCGCCTCCACCAACCCAATATAGATTGCGTGGGGCGGCCGGGTGGAAAGACCAGCCATTATTATTACCCAAATCGGTGCTGTTGGCGGCGTTAAATGTCGCGCCACCAATACCATGGATGTCCTGTAAAACCGCGTAATTCAAAGTAACCGTGCCTTCTGTTTTCACGATTTGAGCAGCGCTACCTGGAAATGTAGATACTATTGTCAGAAAATCAACGCAGGATCCATTGCCATTAAATACCCCACCGGAGTTGATGGTTTGGGTACTCCCGCCTTCCAACTCATACACCTGGCCAGCTGTAAAAGTCAGGATATCGAATGAATTGCTTCCAGTAACCCTGGCACCTTTCAAAAAAGAAGCTGCATGAAAGTTGTTGTTCCCGTAAAAGTTAGTTGCTACTTCACAGATTAGGTTGTGGTAAGAGTGGTTCCCTCCATCGAAGTAATAGGATGCATAATAAACATCCGCTCCTCTCATGTAAATCGTTGACGTGCCCGCATCAAAATTGAACGGTTCTGCAGGGAAATAAAAATAAGAAAAAGTACTGCTTGTTGTGCCAATATATATGTTCGAACTACCAAAGTTCAATGTTCTGGAAGGTGAGCCGCCAGAATTAAACTGGGTTGCAACAGTCAAGTCCTGCCCATCCGTGTATAATGCCCCGGCCGTATGGTATATGGTTCGTGCTTGAAAAGCATCTAGCAATGTCCACCCCCCGCCAGATCCGTCGAAATACACTTCATCCAAAAACTCCTGGCCTGCCGAAAATACCGTCTTCCCCCCCTGAAACGCCCTGAAATGCACCTCCCCGTATATATTCCACACCATATCCGAAATCAGCGTCAAAGAGCCATAAATCCACACCTGCTTGTCGCCGGGCCCTTCAAAAACCGGCGTACCCGTAGCCCCTGTCCAGTCCATATTCATGCAATAGATGATAGTCGGGTCGATCGTCACCGTGCCGCCAGCCGGGAAGGAGTTGGCGTCGAAGAACACATTGTCCATTGACTGTGGCACCTGGTCGTGAAAGACATTGCCGCCGGAGGAGGTCGCCCAGTGGTTGTTGTGGTCACTCCACAGGCCGCTGCCGCCTACCCAGTAGTAATCGAGCGCGAATGAGGGGGAGAACTGCCATAAGGCAGCGCATACCAGCAGTATGCCTTTGCAAAGTGCGTTGAACTTTGTCATGGGGTAAAAGATTAGTAAGGAATTCGAAAAATGCTGTATCCATAACTCCTCATTTCGAGAAGCAGACATCAGGACAAACGGCTCCAGGCCCACACCGGGGTAACCAATGCGGCTGGAAAAAGCTGTGATGGGTGAAATTAAGCGCCCTGAAGCCGGCTATGCCGCTTCGGGGAATGTTAGTGACTTAGGGAGGGGGTGAAAAAGTTGTTGCCTTTCAGGCGAAATCCGGAGGCGCCGGGGGGGAGGGATGGCGGATCGGAAATGCGCCTTTTTGTCATACGCAACAATGTAGTCAAAAGGTTCGGGATTTGCAAGGATGTTTTTGAAAAAATGATATATGTTTTTGAGCCTTGGGCTGATCAATTACAACGGCAACATATTTTGGAGGGCGCCGGCTGCTGGAGCGGCGAATGTGGCGCCCTGCTTCTCGAAAAACCTCACAACTTTTCTGGCTATATGCACATCACAAAGCACCTTCATCAGGCTGCGGATTTGATCAACTGGCCAGACATCAAAAGCCTCGCATAGTTCAGGGAAGCAATAATATCTTCTTTTTCCAATTCAGGATGATCCTCCAATATCTCCTCAATAGTCATCTCGGAGCCTAGCAGGTCCAGGATTACCTCGACGGGCCAGCGCATACCCCTGATACAAGGTTTGCCATGGCAGATTTCCGGGTCGATCGTTATGCGTTCTAAGTATTGCATATCAGTTCATATTTGGCGTTGTTCTTATCCTTCCCAAAAGGGAAAGCTTATTTCGCATAAAGTTAACGGATAAATCCCAATAATCGTTTCTGGCTAGTTGCAATAGCCGGTTCCATTTTTCCCACACCAAAGTTAACAGTTTTATTGAAGGAATCCTTGGCGGATAGCCCTTTCCTTTTGCCTCCCGACTAGATGGAACCTGCAGCTTTGCCTTGAAGAAGGGCGCCGGAGATCTCCCGCGCCCTTCCACTTGTCTGTTAGCCATGAAGAAAGAAGCATGCCTTACGAACCACCCTACCCTCTTTTGGTTTCTTATTTCACAACTACCATCTTCTTGGTAGCCGTGAAGTCAGCGGTTTCCAAGGTGTAATTACAAGTGCTTAAATTATAAGGATTGCAGCCTTGATTAATCTAAAATATTAAAATCTTTAATATTCGTAAAGGCTTTAAAAAGAGCACTAAAAACATGAAGAAAAAACACTTAAAATAAAAAAGCCAAGCATAAATGCTTGGCTTTCAAATTTTTACAAAAAAGTGAGCCCACTGGGACTTCCCGCTCCGCGAAAAACTACTGCTCCTTTCACTCGCCTTGTTTTTCGGGGCGGGATAAACTTCTCGCACCAGCGCCCCCACTACGCAAAAAGCCCACCCGCTGACGCGAATGGGCTTTTGCTTCGTGAGCCCGCTGGGACTCGAACCCAGGACCCCTTGATTAAAAGTCAAGTGCTCTAGCCGGCTGAGCTACGGGCTCTCACGCTGGATGCCGAAATTTAATTTCGATCTGCCAGCACCTTTTTTCAAAGGCGATGCAAATATACGGCTAATCTCTAAAAAACCAACAAGCACTCCCGTTTTTTTAAAAAAGGCGGCACTTGGCGTGTAGATAGCCAAAAACAGCTAAGCCCGGAAAAGAGTTTCCCATCCGCAATTTTTTCTAATCCGGAGGGCAGGCGGTTTGCAGGAGCTCCTGAAAATGAGCTACATCGAGATAATTCTGAATGACCTGTTGGGCGCCTTCCCGCCGCAGCACCTCATAGTCTCCCTGGTAGCGGACCCCGATAAAACTAAGCTGTAAATTCCGGGTAGTGCGCACATCCCATTCGGCGTCGCCGACATAAATGGTGCGGGTGGGCGCCCGGCCAATTAACTGCCGCGCCTGATCAATCACCTCTTCCAGTATTGCTTCCCTGGCAAATTTACCATCGGCGCCCCTAAAAAGATGAGGGCTGATAGATATGCCAACATGCCCCAACTTGAGGGTTGCAGGCTGCCGCCAGCCCCCAGTAGCGACTCCGACCAGATAGCGCCCATCGGCCATCAGGTGCTCAATTAATTGGCGGGCGCCGGCCACTTCCTGGAAATGGTGGGGGGTATGATGCCGGCTCTCGCGCAGCAAAGCCATATAATGCGATTGAAAATGAAGGACTTCCTCTTCCGTAGAGGTGCGCCCAAAATGCTGCCGGATAGCCGTGTCGAAAATGGAAGTATCCGTCACATGCGGATAACGCCGCCAATCGATCGAGGGGAAATCCTTGCCATATATGGCCTTATACGCCCTGGCAAAACTCAGGCTATCCTTTTTGCCGGAATAGACCAGCGTGCCGTCCACATCAAAAATCACCAGTATCATCTAGGCTTCCTCTTTTGAGCGCTCGAAATCAAATTCCAATTGGATCCCTTCCGCTACATGTTCCTTGGATAAGTTCGACACGGAAAGGCCCAATAAACGAACACTATCGATATCCGCCCGGTTTTCTTCCAGCAGTTCATTCGCAATGGCAATGAGGTCTTCCAGGCGGCGAACCTCCGAAGCAAAAGACCGGCTGCGGGTGATCACCTTAAAATCGGGCATCTTCGCCTTCAGGGTTACGGTACGGCCGTAATTGTCTGCCTTTTCCATATACCGGAAAACAATGTCCGCCAAAAAAGCCAGCTTCTCTTTCATCTCCGCTGTAGAGGTGATGTCTTCGCGGTAAGTGCGCTCGGCGCCTATAGACTTACGGATGCGGTTGGGGTTGACCTCCCGCTCGTCTTCGGCCCGCACGATGCGGTAATAATGCCGGCCCACTTTACCAAAGCGCTTCACCAACTCAATTTCTGAAAACGCCTTCAGCCCGGCGCCGTTGAAAATGCCCATGCGGCGCATCTTCTCGGCAGTTACTTTTCCAATGCCATGGAAAGCCTCGATCGGCAATTCGTCCAGGAAAGCCAGGGCTTCTTCCGGAGTGATCACTTTCATTCCGTTCGGCTTGTTGATATCGGAAGCGATCTTGGCCAGGAACTTGTTGAAAGAAACCCCAGCTGAAGCCGTCAACCCAGTGGATTCATAGATGCGCCGACGGATCTCCTCCGCAATCAGCGTGGCGGACCGGGGGCCGCGTTTGGCGTCGGTCACATCGAGATAGGCTTCGTCGAGAGAAAGGGGCTCTACCAGCTCTGTGTATTCATAAAATATTTCCCGGATCTGGCGGGATACGTCTCCGTAGACATCGAAACGGGATTTGACAAAGAGCAGCTGCGGGCACAATCGCTTGGCCGTCACACTGGGCATCGCCGAACGCACCCCGAATTGCCGAGCTTCGTAACTCGCCGACGCTACTACCCCGCGCAAGCCTGCACCCCCTACCGCCACGGGTTTGCCCCGAAGTTCCGGATGGTCGCGTTGCTCTACGCTAGCGTAAAAGGCGTCCATGTCTATGTGGATTATTTTCCGGTCGGCCTTCAATTGTATTGCTTTCCGGCAAAGTTAGGGATTGTAGCCAATATTTATGCCTCCCCCTCCCCGCCCGTTCCCACTCCCTGATTGCAAGGCCCCAAACATCTTGCCTGCCCCCAAAAAGCCCATTTAAAAGACAAAATAAAATAAATTGAGTTGCAAAAAATTGACAATCAATATTTTAAAAACAAAATACTTAAAAAGACTTAGGACAAATCACGGAAATTGTACTTTGTCCAATAGATGCCTACCTGCATATTTGTACCATCAAAAAAGCCCAAAAGTTATGAAAGCAGCTCAAAGTATTACGATGGATATACTTCAGAATTTCGCACTCTTTGAAGGTGTGGAACCGGAACTACTCACCCAACTGGCAGCGCAGGCGGAAACGCTGAAAGTAGGCCGGCAGCAACTCATTTACGAAGTGGGCGACCGGTCTGACCGTGTTTTCTTCCTGGCCAAAGGAGTGGTCAAGATCGGAACGCATTCTGAGGATGGCCGAGAAGTGATCAAACAGGTCCTCCACCCTTTGGCCCTGTTTGGGGAATTATGCCTCGCCGGTGAACACACCCGTAAGGAATTTGCCGCCACTATGAATGAAGAGGTTCAGCTCATCGCCATTCGGGTACAGTGCCTGCAGCAACTTATGCGTCAAAACCACCATTTAGCGCTCCGCGCCCTTCACTTCATTGGCAGCCGGCTGCGGCGGGCGGAAAACCGCCTGGAATCACTCATGTTTAAAGACGCCCGGGAACGCATCATCGAATTCCTGCGCGAATCCGCCACCATCCGCGGAAAACGTATCGGTTTCGAAATGCTGATCAAACATAGCCTGACCCAACAGGATATCGCCAACATCACCGGCACCTCCCGGCAAACGGTCACCTCTGTACTCAATGAACTCAAAAAGTCTAACCTCATTCATTTTAACCGCCGCAGCATCCTGATCCGGGACTTGGCGAAGCTGGCTTGAAAGGATAGTTCGTCTTATGTGTCGGTACCATAAAACAAACCAGACACATGAGATAAACCCTGTACCCCCCCCCTACCCCCGCCCCTGCAGTGGCACCTCAAAACTTGCCCCATCCACCCCCAATTCGGTATTGGGGAATACGGAGCGGGCTTCCAGCAGGAAGGGCTCGAGGCTTGGGTACCGGGAAGAATAATGGCCCAGAACCAGTCGGGCCACACCGGCTTTGAGGGCTATAGTAGCGGCCTGCCGGGCAGTAGAATGGCCCGTTTCGGCAGCAATATCCACCAGATCGTCACAGAAAGTAGACTCGTGATAGAGCAAATCCACTCCCTGGATCAATGGGATCAAAGGCTCGTGGTAAGCCGTATCGGAGCAAAAAGCGTAAGTGCGGGGCTTGGGCGGATCTAGGGTTAAGTCGGCATTGGGAATAAGACGCCCGTCTTCCAATTGGTAATCATTGCCAGCCTTGATACCAGGAATAGCCTGGAAAGGAATCTGATAGGCCTCTATACAGTCCGGACGGATATTCCGGGCTTTTTCCTTTTCCCGGAAGAGAAACCCACTGGCAGGAATGCGGTGGGCCAGCGGAAGGGAAAAAATGGCTACCCGCTTATCTTCAAAAATTAAAGAATGACGGCTGGGGTCAATAGTATAGAAAGAAAGGGAGTATGGTAGGCCACCGGTGTATTTGAGCTGAACCCTGATGATCTCTTCAAGCCCCTCGGGCGCAAAAATGTCCAAGGGTTCTTGCCGGTTGATCAGCGCCAGTGAGGTTAGCCAGCCAATAAGGCCATAGATGTGGTCGCCGTGGAGGTGGCTGATAAAGGCCTGGCTGATCTTTGCCTGGCGCAGGCCGAACTGCCCCATTCTTATTTGCGCCCCTTCCCCACAATCAATAAGATATAGCTTTTCCTGGATGTTCAATACCTGAGCAGTAGGGAAGCGTCCATATGCTGGTAGGGCGGAATTGGTACCCAAAAGGGTCAGTTCGAAACGCATGGGCATACACGGATTATAATACAAAGAGTGGCGCCTTCCTTAAAAAGCGCCACTCCTCTTCTCAGGCGCCGAACGCCTGCCTGTACCTCTTACCCTCCGTGGGCCTATTCCTCATCATTCAGTTCCCGTTCGATCTCTTCCATTAAAATGTAATCGATCGATTCGGAAACAGTCGGAATAATGGTCAGCCGGCTGTCGAGGCGGGAAATTTTAATCAGTTTCTCCACACTGGGATGCTTCAGGCCCGTCAAAATGAAGGACCCCAATGCTTTCCAAAGGCGGTCAGCTGTCAGAATGGCACTTAATCCAGACGAATCGACATACTTGACATCCGATAAATCAAAGATCAGGTTTTTCACACCTTCATTGGACAAGATGACGAACTCTGATTTCAGGTCTGGCGCAATCAGCGAATTTAACATTTCCTCCTGCAGTTGAAACACACTGTATCTTTCCTGCTTATCAATGGAGTATTTCATACATTCAAAAATTTCGTTGTTGTGATTTCTGTGGATGCAAAAGTATCAATTATGTGCCAGTCTACCTAGTATTGCAGATAAAGTTTTGACGCCGCCGCTAGCGGGAGCCAAGCGCCTGCCATCCATTACAAGACTGTTCTAAACCCACTCCTGCCTTTGGTTGTTACACTGTAGAATTGAAAAAAGGGGAGAAGGTGTAAACGTGCATTTTTTCCACTAATATTGACGTTTCAAAGGAAATTAGCCGCTCCTTTACCTGCAATATTGGCACTGGCACGGTTTTTAGGGTATTAAGAACGAAGGAAACACCTCTGACATAGGGGACGAAGGGGGTGCTTAGCTTGTTTTTTTTTTGCAAAACTAAAGGCAGGCAAGTTTTGTAATCTTAAATAATTAGTCCTAATATTGTTTATCCACTTACATCGGCAAGAGAAATAAAACTATGAATAATAAGCGATTTTCTCCAAAAGTCAAACAAGTAATCACCCGTAGCCGGGACGAAGCGATCCGGCTCGGCCACGATTTTATCGGGACCGAGCATCTGCTCCTCGGCATCATGGGAGAAAAGGAAGGCCTGGCCATGAAGGTCCTGGAATCCTTGGATGTAGACGCCACTGAACTGCGGCAGAGCGTCGAGGAATCCGTACAGCGCATACCTTCAGGAAATGCCAGCCTCAACGTGGGCAACCTCCCCTTGAACAAACAGGCGGAAAAGGTCCTTAAAGTGACCTTTCTGGAAGCCAAAATGCTCAAAAGCGAAGAGATTAGCCCCGAACACCTCATGCTCTCCATTTTAAAGCATAAGGAAAATCCCGCTTCCAAAATCTTAAATCAATACGACGTGGATTACGATATCTATAAAGCAGAGCTCGAGTATGTCCGTCAGGATCAGGACTTCTCCGGCAACATAGACCCCTACGCGCAAGCCCCCTCCGACCAGGACGACCCCTACGAAGAGGAGGAAGGCCAAAGCGGGCGGTTCCAGCAACGCAAAGGCGCCGCCAAATCGCGGACCCCAGTGTTGGATAACTTCGGACGCGATATCACCAAACTGGCTGAGGAAGGTAAACTAGACCCCATCATCGGCCGGGAAACGGAAATCGAACGCGTCTCTCAGATCCTTAGCCGCCGCAAAAAGAACAATCCTATCCTGATCGGTGAACCCGGCGTGGGTAAAACGGCTATCGTGGAGGGCCTGGCGCTGCGCATCATTCAGAAGAAAGTCTCCCGCACCCTCTTCAACAAACGCATCGTAATGCTCGACCTGGCAGCCCTGGTTGCCGGCACCAAGTACCGCGGACAGTTTGAAGAGCGGATGAAGGCCATCATGAATGAACTGGAAAAGTCTCGGGATGTCATCCTGTTCATCGATGAGATCCACACTATCGTCGGCGCCGGCGGCGCCACCGGTTCGCTGGATGCTTCCAACATCTTCAAGCCGGCCCTGGCCCGCGGTGAACTCCAGTGCATTGGCGCTTCTACCCTCGATGAATACCGCCAGCACATTGAAAAAGACGGCGCACTCGACCGCCGATTCCAGAAAGTAATGGTGGACCCGCCTTCTGCCGAAGAAGCGGTCAACATCCTGGAAAATATCAAGCCCAAATACGAAGAGTTCCACAATGTGAACTATTCGGATGACGCCATCCGTGCCTGCGTAAAGCTGAGCGACCGCTATATCAGCGACCGCTTCCTTCCCGATAAGGCTATTGATGTGCTCGATGAAGTAGGCGCCCGCGTCCACCTCAAGAACATTCATGTTCCCGAGCATATCGAGGAACTGGAAAAGAAAATCGAAGACCTGAAAGAACACAAGAACCAGGCTGTTAAAAATCAGCAGTATGAAAAGGCTGCTGATTTACGCGACAAAGAATCCAAACTGGTCCGCCAGCTTGAATTTGCCAAGGTTCAATGGGAAGAAGAATCCAAGACCAAGCGCTACCCCGTCAACGAAGAAGATATTGCTGAAGTCGTCTCCATGATGACCGGTATCCCGGTGAAGCGGGTGGCTCAGAGTGAAAGCAAAAAGCTGGTCACGATGGACAAGGACCTGGCGAACGTGATTATTGGCCAGAATGAAGCCATCACGAAGATCACCAAGGCCATACAGCGTAACCGCGTTGGCTTGAAAGACCCCACCCGCCCGATTGGGTCCTTCATTTTCCTGGGCCCTACCGGCGTCGGTAAAACAGAGTTGGCCAAAGCCCTGGCCCGCTACATCTTCGACTCCGACGATGCCCTGGTGCGTATCGATATGAGCGAATACATGGAGAAATTCTCGGTAAGCCGCCTCATCGGCGCCCCTCCGGGTTATGTCGGCTACGAAGAAGGTGGCCAGCTGACAGAAAAAGTGCGCCGTAAGCCATACTCCGTTATCCTGCTTGATGAGATCGAAAAAGCCCACCCGGATGTTTATAATATCCTGCTTCAGGTATTGGACGATGGGCAGCTGACCGATGGCCTGGGCCGCAAAGTGGACTTCAAGAACAGCCTCATCATCATGACCTCCAACATCGGCGTTCGCCAGTTGAAAGACTTTGGCCAGGGTGTAGGCTTCGCCACAAAAGCACGACAGGAAGCTGCCGACGATAACTCCAAAACAGTTATCCAGAATGCCCTGAAGCGCACCTTCTCTCCGGAATTCCTGAACAGGATCGACGATGTGGTGATCTTTAATAGCCTGGACCAGGACGATATCTTCAAGATCATAGATATCACGCTGAGGGACCTGCACAAGCGGTTGGATACGATGGGCTATCGCCTCGTACTCTCCGATGACGCCAAGAAGTTCGTTGCAGAGAAAGGCTATGACCCGCAGTTTGGTGCACGGCCGTTGCACCGGGCCATTCAAAAATACATAGAAGACCCCCTGGCGGAGTTTATCCTCAGCACCAATCCCGCCGAAGGCAGCCTGCTGGAAGCTGTGCTCAACGGAGACGGCGAAAAACTGGATATTACGCTGTCTAAGGAAGTCAATACAGACGTGAAGGAATAGAATTCGCGATCTTCAGAAAAGTACACTTGTCCTCCGGGCAGGTGTACTTTTTTTTGTGGATACCATGGGAAATAGGCCAATCTAAAATGTTATTCAAATTTATTTTTTCCCATCCTGTACCCATTTCGTCAGAATTGAATAATTTTATCGCGAACTTTTTTTCTAAAATAATAATTGTTTCTTGCACAGCCGTTCAACAATAGATTAAACTGAATGGAATGTGTTAATTCATCGTATTCATTAACTAAAGAAAAAGCTATTGGCAAAGAGACTAGGTAAAAGAGATCGAAATACCAACATCACCGAAAAATTTAATTTCAGGGTCAATGAACAGATCCGCATCCCTGAAGTCCGCCTCGTAGGCGAAAACCTGGAAGAAATCAGTGACATCGTGGGCCAGGAGATTGAACCCGGCACTGTCTATCCCACCCGAAGGGTGAGAGAATGGGCGCAACAATCGGAACTCGACCTGGTTGAGATTTCTCCCAACGCCAGCCCGCCCGTTGTAAAGATCATCGATTACAACAAATTCCTTTACGAGAAGAAGAAGAAGGAAAAGGAGATCAAGGCCAAAGCAGCTAAAACGGTCATTAAGGAAATCCGATTCGGCCCCAATACCGACGACCACGACTTTGAGTTCAAGGTCCGCCACGCTAGAGGTTTCCTCGAAGATGGCGCCAAGGTAAAAGCTTACGTACACTTCCGCGGCCGTACCATCGTGTTCAAAGACCGTGGGGAGTTGCTACTACTTAAGTTCCTCAAGGAATTGGAGGATTATGGCGCGCCCGAAGCACTACCCAAGATGGAAGGCCGACGCATGATCGTCATGGTCTCTCCTAAAAAGAAAAAATAAAGTGTTGGCCATAGGATATCGGAATTTCATATTATTCCTTACCTTTGCAGTCCATTTTTAAAGAACTACTAAAGTTAACGCCATGCCGAAGATGAAGACTCACTCCAGCGCCAAGAAGCGATTCAAGCGCACGGGGTCCGGGAAGATCAAGCGCTTCCAGGCGAAGACGTCACACATGATGCGCCGCAAGACCAAGAAAGCCAAGCTGCGCCTGCGCGACGCCACGCTTGTTCACCCGAATGACGAGGGCCGCGTAAAGCGCCTGCTCGCCATTGGGTAATTTACCTTATTTTTTAACGAGAACGCAGGCTGAAAGTGCTCAGATTGTAGCCTCTGCGTTGAACTAAAAAAATCAAAATGCCACGTTCAGTGAATTCGGTTGCGTCCCGAAAAAGGCGCAAAAAGATCTTAAAAATGTCCAAGGGCTTCTTCGGAGCCCGTGGGAATGTCTATACGGTAGCTAAAAACACCGTTGAGAAAGGCCTGCAATATGCCTACCGCGACCGCAAGGCCAAGAAGCGAGCATTCCGCCGCCTCTGGATTGCTCGTATCAATGCCGCCGCTCGTATGAACGGTATGACCTATTCCCGGTTGATCCACCAGCTTACTGAAAAAGATATTCAGCTCAACCGCAAAGTTCTGGCCGATCTGGCTATGAACCACCCCGACACTTTCAAAGCGGTGGTAGCATCGGTTCAGAAATAAGCTGAATTAAAGATATAATACCTACTGAGGGCGATAGCAGTCATAGCTATCGCCCTTTTTTTGTGCACTATTTTTTTTTGCCTGCCCGAACCAATTAATGGGAATAATATCTACATTTGGTATTGGAGCCCTTACCAATTGATCCGATCTTTCGCACCCCCTCTGTCTTTTTATTCAGGAAGCCCTTGGCCAATATTCTTACTTAGTTTCAATCAACAAAAACTAATCGTTATGCGCAATGGATATTACCTTTTGTCGATGATGATGATCGCGATTATTTTCACTGCCTGTAAAAAAGATGACCCGGCGCCACAGAATGACCCGCTGGATGAAGCACTCGAAAGTGCACTGCTCGAACACGCCCGCGGCGACCTGGCTTATTATCGAATGCCCGTCACCGGCGACCTGAACCGCATCCCACAAGATCCGCGCAACCCCTTAACAGCTGAGAAGGTGGCGCTGGGGCAATTGCTTTATCATGAAACCGGTATCGCACAGAACCCCGAAATGGAAATGGGCAGAGGCACTTATTCTTGTTCTTCCTGCCACTTTGCCTCCGCTGGTTTCCAGGCCGATCGGTTTCAGGGAATGGGGGAAGGAGGAGAAGGCTTCGGTTCCAATGGAGAAGGCCGGCATAAGGCAAGCGAATATCAGGTGATCGACCTGGATGTACAACCTATCCGATCACCTTCCGCCATGAATGCCGCCTATCAGATTGTAATGTTGTGGAACGGGCAGTTCGGTGCTCAGGGCGTCAATGCCGGTACAGAATCAAACTGGACGGCCGGCACACCCAAGGCGGTCAACCACCTGGGGTATCACGGCCTGGAAACGCAGGCTATCGCCGGGCTCAGTGTGCATCGCATGGCCATCAATCAAACCCTCCTGGAAGGAATCGGCTATAAGGATATGTTCGACCAGGCTTTTTCCGACTGGCCGGAAGATAAGCGCTATACTACCGAAACGGCCGGCCTGGCCATTGCCGCATACGAGCGCACCTTGCTGGCCAATCAGGCGCCCTTCCAACGCTGGCTGAAAGGAGAGCATAACGCTATGAACGATGTCGAAAAGGAAGGCGCCCTGCTATTCTTTGGCAAGGCAAACTGTGTAAGCTGCCATACTGGCCCGGCCTTAAACAGCATGGCTTTCTATGCCCTCGGCATGAATGACCTTTTTGATTGTCCGGAGCAAACCTTTAAAACCGCCGTTGACTCTCCCGAGGACCTGGGTAGAGGCGGATTCACCGGGCTCCCGAAAGATATGTACAAATTCAAGGTGCCCCAATTGTATAACATGAAGGACTCCCCCTTCTTTGGCCATGGCGCCAGCCTCCGCTCTATAAGGGATGTAGTGGTTTACAAAAATAACGCCATCCCCGAAAATTCAGATGTACCACAAGCCCAACTGGCCCCTGAATTCCATCCCCTCGGCCTGACAGAACTAGAGATAGACGCTATCACAGCCTTCCTGGAAAATGCACTCTATGACCCGGCTCTGATGCGCTATCAACCTACCAGCATCCTCTCCGGGCAATGCTTCCCCAATAACGACCCGGTTTCCCGGCAGGATCTGGGATGTGAGTAGCATTAGGCAGTGGACAGAACCTTAGGAGGTTTCAGGTTTTTTACCTGGCTGATCCAGACGGGTATGGAGAGGACGGGGTGGTTTCTGGTTTATGGTTTATGGTTTATGGTTCTCGTGGAGGCTTCGCTTAGCCCTAACCTTAAACCCTGAAACTTGTCTCGTCCTACCCTGATAACCGTCGGAATCGGCCGGGTAAAAACCTGAAACGCTAAGCCTTCTAGGGTTCTGCCTACTGATAACTGGCAACACTTTCCTTCATAACCGCAAACTTCACCTCAAAGGTTTTCTCTACTTGCTGTCCGCTGGGCAGGAAGATAGCCCGAATGAGGTACTCCCCGGCGGCGGGGATGGCGCGATCATAAAAAAACCATTGAACTTTTGCAGAGCGGGGTGCTCCGCCCGGTACTTCCACCTTGGTGGGCTCATTGACAAAAATCATGCCTTCACTCCATTGCCACAGTTCGCGCCCATCGGGGCCATAGAGCCAGAAGTCGAACAACTGAGCGCTGGGGCATTCTCCGCGCCAGATGCTGCGGTAAGGCCACTCTACTTCAAGGGCCAGGCTTATACTACGTAAGGGTTGCGGAAAGCGAACCTCTTTCGGGCCCGGCTCCCGCGCCACCCAAAGGATGTCATTGGGCAGGCCGGTTTGAATAGCTACGTTCAATTGTTTCCAGGGTTGAGAGGCCAGCTTTATCTTGATGTACTCCATACCCGTTTCCTTCCATTCTCCAAAGATTTCAACGCGTTCACCCAGGAACTCCTCCAAAACGGGGTCTTCCTCCCAGGCTTCTACTTTTTTGAAAACCAGTAGCTCCTTGCCATCCATCATTTGCAGGTAATATTCCGGCCCCTCCGATTTAGACCCCAGGCGCTCCAGTTTGGCAAAGAAGTAGCCTTCGAAAATTTTTTGAAGTTTGTCTTTCATGACAATGGTTTTTGTGGTTGGTAAAAGCCTCCTTTTGAAAAAAGGAGAGGGATATCATCCTTACCTAAGCTGGTTTTTCCAATAAAGGACTGATTTTCGTCATGACTGGCGCTGATTTTTGTCAATCTCCGAAGTTCTACTCCACGTCCAACTGCAAGTTCCCGGCATTTAGTTTGCCCACATCCGGATTGCCAGGGGTTTATGGTTTGCACGATGCAGGAGCGAGTGTTTGGGAAGTGGGCCCGGTCCAGGCAAGTTTGAGAACTTTAGGAAACTCAAACACACGAATACCCAAATACTCGAACACTCCCTGAAATAAATGCCCCTCATAAAGCGATAATTGAAGGAACACTTCAATCTTTTCAAAATATGGCCCGTATGCTCCTCGCTTTGTTGCTCACCTTTGCCCTTTGGAATTGTACTCCACCCGAACCGGAAAGCCCGGCTCCGGAAATTTCGGCTGAAGCGCCTTCTGCATTTGCCGTCCAGATGCTGGAAGAGGTTAATGCCCTTCGGGCTAGTGGCTGCCGCTGCGGCAGCCGGCAGATGCCCCCTGCCCCACCCCTTGCGTGGAACGCCCAACTGGAACAGGCGGCCCGCCGCCACGCCAATGACATGTACAACAATGATTTCTTTGACCACGATGGCTCCGATGGCAGCAGCATGTCAGGGAGGATAAGCGCTACCGGATATCCCTGGCGCAGCATCGGAGAGAACATTGCTTGGGGCTATCCCGATATCGCTTCCGTAGTGCAGGGCTGGAAAGATAGCCCGGGGCATTGCGAGAATATGATGAGCAAGGATTATACGGAGATGGGGGCAGCGCGGAAGGGGGTGTATTGGGTGATGGATTTGGGGAGGAGGTGAATTTTCCAATCCGATAGGTGCAATTCTCATAAGAAAAACTTAAATTAAACACTGTCAGCAAGCGATCGCTCTAAGGGTTATCTGAGGGACTGTTCAAAGTTTATTCGGCTGAATATACGGACGGACGGATGGTTTAAGGTTCAAAGTTGACCTGATGACGGGGCTTTTATACGGCTGTTGACACTTTTTTCTGAACAGCCCCGTTATCTGATCCCTTTTTCCAGAGCGCTGCTTTTTCTTGCTCCACCAATAATTAACCCTCTTGCCTTTCCCTATGAAAAACATTGGAGCATTAACCATTCCACAGCCTTATATCGCCTTATTTGGGTCTGGTCATTCCATTCATACCCTTTCCGGAGCAGACTTTGAACTCATTAAATCCCAATGTTTCGTCATTACAATGAACTATGCTCCGGTACACCTTAAAGGCCATCTCAACATGTGGTCGGACCGGCGGGTATCGGATTTTATGGTAGATTTTTTTTCACGAAACCCCAAAGAAACCTATTGCCTGGCTCAAAAGGGGCGGGTACCGGAAAAACTCCGGGAAAAAATTGATTTCTGGTTCAACCGCTCCGAAGAAAAACTGAAAGGCAATTATACGCTCGTCTGGGCGCTTCAACTCCTACAGAAATATTTTCCCGAAAAAACGATCCTCCTCTTTGGGGTAGATATGTATTCCGAAGCAGGGAAAGATGCAAAATGGTACGACCGCTACACGGATTACGACCAGCGCCTGCGGGGCAGCCAATATGATGTCCAATCCAAATTAAACCAATGCGCGGAACAGATTTCTCGGTACTGCCCTTCGGCAGGTGTGTTGAATTGCAACCTGAAAAGCGGGCTATCCCATTTCCCGAAAAAGGATTGGAGGGCTATCCTCTCCATGCGTATCCTGCATCTGTGTTCGACCCCCCTGGCAGGGGCGCCGGCCCACCTTAGTAAAATCCTGAATAAATATACCGCCATCAGGTCGCAATCAGTTTTGAAGGCAGAATTCAAAAGCCCGGCGCTGAACAACCTCCGTTGGGATTACGATATTGTAAGCCCAACAGCCAGGCGGCTGGAGGAACTGGCCGACTGGGCAGACCTCATCCATTTCCACCGACGGGTTTATCCGGCGAACATCAAGGGGAAGCCCAACCTCATACAGTACCACTCTCCTCCCAATAGTTACCGCCCCTTTCAAACCGATAGCCATTTTAACGGCCGAAAACTGGTTATAGCTCAATACCACCCCCGCTACTATTCCGATGCCTACATTGTACCCAACCTCATTGACATTTGGGAGGAGATGTATCAGCCGGAGGAAAAACCCACCGGAAGAGTAAAAATTTTTTATTCCTGGGCTACGGAAGTCAAAGGTGGATGGGCGGATAAGGGCAGCGCCGCCACCAGGCAAATCCTGGAACGGATAAAAAATAAATTCGGGAGCAAGGTTGAAATCTGCATCCTTAATAACCGGCCCTACGAAGAATGCATGGCAGAGAAACGCACCGCCCACATCTGTATTGATGAATGCGTCACAGGCAGTTACCACCTCCAGTCGCTAGAAGGCTGCTCAGTGGGCGCCCTGACGTTTAACAACATCGATGAAAAAACCCTGGGCTATCTCTGCGAGGCAAGCGGACAAGACACCCACCCTTTTGAGAAAAGCAGCCTGGAAGATCTTTACAACCGGTTATCTTTCTATATCGGCCAGCCCGAACTTTTGTCCGAAAAGGGCCGCCAGGCCAGGGCCTGGATGGAGCAATACTGGAACCCGGCTCACCTTGCCCAACGGTATATGAAGGCGTACAGCGATATTCTTCAACACAACCAGATCCTGCCTGAAAAACAAACGCCGCTGATTTCTTCCGTTGTCGCCCGGCAGGCGCCGCCCCCTCAGGCCAGTATGACGCCCTGGGCCAGGCGCCTGAAACCGGCCAAGCCAGGCGGGCAGTTTTCTCCAAAACCTGAACCCGCCCCCCCCCATCTGACAGGGCGCCCCATTTCTGAATTATTCCGCCACTATGCCGGCAGGGACATTTATATCTTCGGCACCGGCCCTTCTATTCTTAAAGTGAATCCGGAGGATTATCGCAACGAACTCTGTTTCGGGATCAACTTTGCCTTTGAAAAAATGCCCTATATCGATTACCACTTCTTACACGTCATAGAAGTATACGAAGCCATTCGCGAAGTAGTGGACAATCGGAAACTGATACTTCCGGAAAGCCTGGTTCCTCAGTGGTATAGACAGCCAAGCCAGATAAAATATAAAAACCGGATCCCGCCAGACAACCCTGAAGTCCTGGTGTACCCTATTCAGGACCCAAAGGAAAAAAGCCTGGCCCGAAAAAACCTCAGCCTCCAGGCCGACGCCCGGATCTTTACCTGGTCGACCACCACGCATTCTGCCATCCATCTGGCGGCTTACATGGGCGCCCGGAATATTTTCCTGATCGGAATGGATTACCAGTTATTTCCCGGGGGCAAGGTGCATTTTGATTCGAAATATTACCCGGCCTACGGGCAACAGGACTGGAACGCGAACCGGAAACATAGGCAGGGGGAGGAGTGGCTGGCGCAAAACCTTGGCAGGCAGGGGGTCAGGCTCAGGAATTTGAGCTCAGAAGTAAACCTAAAGGTTCTCCGGCATGGGCATTAAAGCAATTATACAAGCCTACTGCCTGGACAAGTCGGTGGTGGTAGTGGGTAACAGCAGCAGCCTGCTGGAAACCAATAATGGCGACTTTATTGATGGTTTTGATATAGTGGTGCGGATGAACCACGGCTATCCAAGAAAGGAATGGGCTGCCGCTACAGGAATGCGAACCGATATTTGGGTATGCGCTTTTAACAAGCTCGCACAACAACCAATAGAATACCAGCTCTTCAAGCCGGCCTATGCCCTTCGGCTGAATAATGAAACGCACATTCACCCTCAAATGGAACCGGTTTTCCTTCGGTGGAACATGGAAAACTGGGAGGCCGCAAAAAAAGATGCCGGCATTTCCCTTTATCCTTCCACCGGCCTGGTTACCATTTATTTTTTCCTCAAATACATTGGCCTGAAAAAGCTGGCAGCCACTGGTTTTGACTTCTTTGAAACGAACAATTTTTACGACCCCCAAAAGGGCAAACATCCAATAGCCCACCGCTGGCATTCGCCTGAACTGGAAAAGCAGTATTTCCAGCAACTAGCGGGAACCGGCCGGCTAAGTTTTTTTTAACTTTTTGCAGAAATCATGCAGCAAGAACCTATCAGCATATTAATTCCTGCTTATAACCGCGAAAAATTTCTTGGAGAATGCCTGGAAAGTATTTTTAAACAAACCTATCCGAATATAAGGGCGGTCGTTTATGATGATGGAAGCGAAGATGGGACAGTAGAGGTAGCGCGGGCTTTTCCCCTTTATCAGATCATAGAGGGAGCGACAAACCGAGGGGTCAGTTATGCCCGAAACCGGCTGCTGGAAGCCTGCGATACCCGGTACGCAGCCTGGCAGGATAGTGATGATGTATCCAATGTTTTCCGGATCGCAGAACAGTACGGGATGATCATAAGGTCGGGAGCCCCCATTGTGTATTGCTATCATCGAAGAGAAGGCGCGCAAATCTCCGCGCAATGGGCCCGGCAACCGGAAGCACCTTTAAGGGCTTCGGGGCTCAGCCTCGGTGGCAGCCTGTTCAATGCAGAAAAAGGCCGGGCCATCCCTTTTGACGAATCCATCAACCTGGGTGGAGAGGACCTAATCTGGCGCATGGCCGTTGAAAAGAGATTCGGGGCGCCAGCGGTTGTAAGGAAAGTATTGTATTACATCCGCCAGCATCCCAACCGGATCGGGCGAATCAAAACATTACCTGAAAACCGTAAAAAAAAGAGTGAAAACGACCTAGCTTATGCAGCTGCCTTACAATTGCTAAATTCGAAATAGTCGAAATGTTATCTATTTGCATAACTGTCAGGAACCGCTCAAAAGTACTGTTGCCCAATCAGGAGTACGCCTTTTTCCTGCCCCAATGCCTGGCCTCCTTAAAAAATGCCCTCCCTCCAGGCCTGGAAACAGAAGTCCTCATCAGTGATTTCGGGTCGACGGACTGGCCATTGGAAGAATGGATAGGGCAAGCATTGGAGGGAATACCCTACCTAAACATTCTGGCCACCGGCAAAAGCTATCACAACGGCCTGGGGCGAAACCTCGCCGCGAGTAAAGCCAAAGGGGATTTTCTCTTTTTCCTGGATGCAGATATGATCCTTCCGCCTTCCATTATTCAGAATGGATTGCGTTGCCTGAAAAGGCAGAAGGCTTATTATCCCATTTGCTTTTATTTCCTGAATCCGGGCCACACGCTTGGTTTTTGGTGTGACGGCGGGAAAGGCAATGTTTTTATGCCCAGGGAAGTCTTCCTGCAAGCTGGCCAATGGCCCTGCCCTCCTCATTATCAAAGTCCATACGATGAGGACCAGGCTTTTTTCCGAAAGGTAAAAGCCACCGGTTTGGCATTCGAGAACCAACGGGAGCCGGGCTTTTTTCACCAATACCATCCCGGGCGCTCGGTAGATACGATCTTAAAGAGAAAACGACACCTCATCAGAAAGGTGGTAAACGGCCAGATCCTATGATCATTTCGACTATTACACCGGTAAAAATATTCCGCACGCCGGATGGACAGCTCAGCCGGCCACTGAGCAGGATAGAAAGGCAGTTGCAATCCTTAAAAGCCCAGAAAACCCAACACGAAATCCGGCCCATCATCAGCGATATGAGCGCGGATCCGGAAATCAGGGAACAAATTGCGCAAATTGCCCATAAATACGGCGCCTCTTATTTGTTCACGCCTTCTACCCTGGTATGGAACAAATCCCTGTGCCTTAACATCGGCATTCAGGCCGCTTCTCCCGATACCAAATATCTGGCTACACTGGACATGGACCTCCTCTACCGGGAAGACGTTTTTCCCACCTGCATTGAACTGGCAGAACGGCATACCGGAAAATCTCCGCTCGTTCTGTGCCGGACTTTTCTATACCAGAACAATGATTACCGGGGAGATTACACCCCCGCCGCCTTCAACCGACTCCGGAGCAGAGGAAAATTCCTGATCCTTTCAGGAAACGGGGGCATTCAGTTTTTTGATTACCAGTGGATACTGAAACATAGAGGCTATGATGAACGCTATAACCTTTGGGGAGGCCCTGACAATGAAATCGTGAAAAGGGCCGAGGTGGACGGCTGTCCGGTGTTGTGGATATCCAGGAATACCGGACAGATTTACCTCCTCCACTTGTGGCACCCACAATGGTTTATTCCCGGCCTACCCGCAGCATTCATTTCCAATTACCGGAAAACCGTCAACCACAAATTTGTTAAGGAGCCGGTTCAGATTACGGCCAACCCCCACTCATGGGGCGAGGAAAAAACAGTAATCGGCCCACGATTTATTGATGGGGAACTCCGCATTGTCTGAATTTTCTCTTCCTGCAAACAGCTAAGGCAGATGAGGCCGGCCAGCCTCTCCGCGATACCAATGGTAAATATAAACCCCTTTCATCACCGCCACCTGATATCCGGCCTCGATCAGATCAAAATGCAGCTGGTTATCTACCCCCAGAAAAGAGGGCTCCCGGCAATTTCGGCCCTGATATTTCCGGAAGGGGACTTTTTCCCAAACCTCCCTGTTGTACAAGATCAAAAAACCGGACATAGGCTGTGATTTCGGCAATGGCTCGACACATCCCCAAAATTGATCCCGCAGCTCCGCTCCCACCTTTCGGTGTACGGCTACGTCATGATTATCCAGTGATAACCCACTTTGATATAACTGCCCTTTTGCCCCCTTCCATATCCGGTTGGTTACTGCCGTAAAACAAGCAACTTCGGGATGTAGGCCAATAACATCATCCATCTGAAGGTACCAGTCAGTGGTAGTGAACATAGCGTCATGGTCCAGAAAGCACGCCCACTCCCCTTCCCCTAACCTTGACATATAATCGTTATAGGCAGCAGCCAGGTCCTTTTCAGGATGATAGGGTATATGTGTTCGGATTTTCATGATGTAGGCTCAATGCAATACACGCCCTTCTTTCATGAACTCCTTCCGAATACCAGCCAGCAGGTCTTCCATCAGGATGGATTGCCCCCCCCGCTTCAAAGCCTCGAGGCAGCAGAACTGCACTACATTGATGATACCGGCGCCAGATAACTCGTATTTTCGGGAAATGGCGCTCAGGTCGATATCCGGGCCAAGCGTCACCTGTTCGGGGAAGGATTGTTGCCAGATGCGCAGGCGTTCCGAAGGTTTCGGCATGGGAAAGTAGATGATGGACTGGAAGCGGCGCATGAAAGCATCGTCGATATTGCTCTTGAAGTTGGATGCCAGGATCACCAGGCCATTATAACCCTCCACTCTTTGCAACAGGTAGGATACTTCCTGGTTGGCATAGCGGTCGTGCGCGTCCTTGACGTCAGTCCGCTTTCCGAACAGGGCGTCGGCCTCATCGAAGAACAGTATCCAGTCCTTGTTCTCGGCCTTGGCAAAAAGGTTAGACAGGTTCTTCTCCGTCTCGCCAATGTATTTGGAGACCACCATGGAGAGATCCACCCGGTAGACGTCCTTGCCGGTGTATTTGCCCAGCAGGGAGGCCGTCAGCGTCTTGCCGGTCCCGGGCGGGCCGTGGAAGAGAGCGCGGTAGCCCGGCTTAAGGCGCTTGCGCATGCCCCAGTCCTGCAGCAGCGCTTCCCCATGTTTGATCCAGGTTTCCAGTTCCTGGATCTGTTGCAAGGTCTGGTCGTTAAGCACCAGGTCTTCCCATTCCATCTGCGTGTCCAGCAGCTGGGCGGGGAAACTGAGGCTGAAAGCGGGGCGCGTCAGCTTTCCCAGCGCGAACCAATCCACGTATTCCGGCGACAGGATGACCTTTCCGCTCATGGCGGGTTCTCCCGGGGGCGGCTCTTCCAACCATAGGATTCTCTTTTTTTGGAAGAGGTGGTCCGGGCTGAAGTACTGCTGCACGCGAAAGCGCTGATCCATATCTTCCCCGGCCAGGAGAAAGACGGCGGTTTCCCCGGTGGGCAGGAAGCCACGGAACTGCTTGCCCCGCACCCCGCCGATCTGCGGAAAATCACCTGCTTTTTTGATGTGCAACTGGATCACCTGGTCAAAAAAATCCGGCTGGATATGCGGCGCCAGAGCCATGGCCAGGATCAGCAACTCTTCGTCGTTCAGTTGGTGCTCGCGGCAAAAGCTGGTGAAGGGGGTAGAAATCCCATTGAATGAAAAACGGGGAAATACGACAGGCGCCCCATCGGCGGCTTCACCGAAGAAAGATTTCAGGCGAAAGGCCAGTGCTTCCGAGAGGAAGCGCAGGATCTCGTCGAGCGAATGAATGATGGTGCTTTCCTGGATCATAAGTTGGTTCTTGCTGCTGGAGCATTATTTTGAAGAAGTCGGCGCCGGGCAAGTTAAAGTAGTGCTGAATGGGTCGATAGCTGTCTGAGCGGCCTGGGCTTCTGCCTGCCAGCCGGAAAGCATCTGGTCCAGTTGGGCTCGCAGTTGTTCTCTGGCGTCGGCCTGGCTGGCTCCGGAAACAGTCAAGTTAATGGCGCGGAAGCGCTCTTCCAGGGTAACCCGCCATTGTTCTCCGATAGCGCGGTGTTCCTGTTCGTGGGCATCCAGTACGCTCATGGCGCTCTGCCAGGCCGCCCTTTCCGCTGCCCGGTTGGGCCTGGGCGAAGGGTTCCAGTGGGGCCGGTCGATGGTAATTCGGACTGAAACGGTAAGCCCATTGTGCCCGCTGGCCGTCAGGCGCACGCCTCCGCCTTCCACTTGTTCCGGCGGGCTGACCCGCAGGTTGCCGTTGAAGGAGTAATCAGAGTTGGTTTGCGCCCATCCCGGCGCGTAGGGTGAGTTAGCGTCTATCCAGGACGCCACCTCGTCGCAGGGCAGGCCGGCCGGAACGGTGTAACACTGTATCTTCGGTTGTATGTCTTTCGACTGCTGAATGACGTGCGTCAGCTCATGGGCCAGCAGGTGTTTGCCGGCCTGTGTTTCCGGCTTGTATTTGCCTTCCCGGAAATACACATCTCTCCCATGGGTAAAAGCCTGAGCACCCAGTTCCTTATTCATCTGGTCCGCCTCATGCCCGGTGTGGATGCGCACATCCCCGAAGTCCACCCCAAAGGCAGATTCCATCTCCGCCCTTGTATTTTCGGGAAGAGCACGCCCACTCCCGCTGGATTGATGCAGCTGGTTGGCGAGCTGGGGGCTGGCAGCTTTTCCGCCGCCTCCCGCCTCAGCCTTCGTTTGCAGCTTTTCTTCTTCCCGCTCCTTTTCCTTTCCCTCTGGCTGCCCCTGCAACAGTTCCTCTTCCTCGGGTTCCGCCATGGCTTGTATATCTTCCGCTTTTTCCCGCTTATTCTCTTCCTCCTGCGGCTGCATTTGCACGGGTTCTTCTTCTTTCTCCGGTTCCATTTGGGCCTGCACTTCCTCTTCTTCCATCTCCTGCTTTTGCACCGGTTTTTCCTCTTCCTTCGGTTCAGCCTGGGTTTGAACCGCCTCCTTTTCCTCCTCCATCTCCTGCATTTGTACGGGCTCTTCCTCCTCCGGGGCGGGTTGTTTTTGCACTTCCATTACCCGTTGCAGGCGGGATATCCCCTGCCGCTGCACGGCCGGGGTTCTCTCACTGCCACTAACTACAGCATCGGCAACCTTGTCGGCTTCCTGTTCATAGGCGTCTCCCGGCTGGCCGATGGTGAGTTTGGGCTGGAAAAAGGGCTGGCTGGCGACATTTTCATGATCTGCTTTTACAGGGCCGAAGAAAGGTTCCTGCATGTGCCCTTCCTGGCGGGGGCTGGGATGGCGGCGCGAGCGGCGGGAGGAGGTTCTCATGGCTTCGGAGTTGAGGTGGAAAAAAGAAATGTATCAAATAAAAATACGCTTTTTTTATGGCTGTTTCAACCGGCAATGGTCGTTAAAGCTCAGTTGCCGGAAATTTTTTCAAGCAGTTCCCGGGCCAGTTCCATATAATCCTGTGCGCCGTTGGAGCTGGGAGCGAAGCTGAAGATATCCACGCCCTTTTCCTGGGCCTGCGCCAGGGCAATATTGGTGCGGATGCGGGTTTGGAACACTTTATCCCCATAGGCTCCGATGAGTTGTTCCAGCACGCTGCGGTTCATCGTTTTACGGTTGTCGTAGCGGGTGAGCACAAAGCCGAGTACTTTCAGTTTTTTGTTCAGCGTGGTGCGCACCTTTTCAAAATGGCGCAGGAAACTCATCACCCCTTTCAGAGGAAGGAATTCCGCCTGCAGCGGCATGAGCACAAAATCGCTGGCCACCAGCGAGTTGACCGTCAGCATGCCGATGGCCGGCGGGCAGTCGATCAGGATATATTCGTATTCTTTCTTCAGCGGCTTGAGCATGCGGCTGAGCAGTTGCTCGCGGCCGTAGGTGCTCACCAGTTCCAACTCTGCTCCCGCCAGTTCCAGGGAAGCCGGAATCAGTTCCAGCCCGTTCTGCTGCAGGATGATCGCGCTGAGGTCCGAGGGTTTCCCGTTGGCCACTTTCTGGAATTCGTGGTAGATGCTGGGTTCCACCTCTTCCAGGATGCCCATCGCCTGCGTCAGGTTGGCCTGCGGGTCGAGGTCGATGAGCAGCACGCGATGGCCCATCTGCTGCAGCGCGGCAGCCAGGTTGACGGCGGTGGTGGTTTTACCGGAACCGCCTTTTTGGATGGCGAGGGAGATGGTGGGCATGGGGTTGTGGGTAAATTATTTAAATATTCTGTACCGGGCATCCAGGCTTTTAAACTGGCATGCAGCTGGACTGGATGACGGGTGTAGGTGGCTTTTGGAGACGCAGTCTAGTGGGGTCTCAGGGCTGAGGCATAAATTCATACATTTATATTCACAATTCAATCACCCATCTAAAAAAATTATTTCTTGTGATTTCTACTATTCCCGGTTCCAATAATAATTTTTTCTCCTCTGAAAGAGTTTGGAAATCCAACATCCCTCCCAGTTCTCTTGTCAGAGCCAAGGAAGAACATATTCCAATTGGAAAAACTGGATGCATTAAATATTCATATGTACTCCAATCTGTCCATTCCATATATAGGGTGATCAACATGTCAAAATGATCAAGAATATTTTCAAAATCCCTATACTTTATTTTTAATTGAATGTTTTTCCAGGCTTCATCCCATTCAGAATCCTCTTTTACATTTAACTTAGCATAATTGGTACCCTTAATAATATCCCAGGGTATTAACTCCTCCAATTGGAGTGTATCAGGCTTTTTATCTGGGAGCATTTTTAATAATTCAAATTCCCCACCTAATATGGCATAATGCATAGCAAACATATAATCTCCTGCAAAAAAAAGAGCAAGTGCTGCAATAGAATTCCATTTTTGCCATTCTTCCTTTGGGCGTCCAATTACATACAGAAACCCCGCTAACTCTTGGGTATGTCTGCTTAAAGAAGAAGCTAAACTCTTTTCCGGTAAGTAGGCTAATTCCTCAATAATATTAGGAATATTGACAGAAAGGCTTTCTATAGCATCTCTGTACCAATATTCAACATCATTTCTTTTACTTTCAATTAAAGTAAAATCAATTACATCCCATTCATTCAGGATTAACTCCACCAGCTTCTTTGAATTTATTTTCATAAACTGATATCTTCTTTGGGAATTAATCCACCATGTTTTATTCCCTGAGTTTTTGCTAACTGTTCAGCTCTTTGCCCATTCATTTTTTCACTTTGCCCCCCTTCAACGTCAATTTGCCCAACCCTGTTTTCTCCTGGAATATTACCAGTGAAAGTTACTTCTTGTTCTTGATACCGATGAGTTGTAAAAACTAGTTTTCCATTCTTCTGCCAAGCGACAACATCAATAGCCCCCTGCTTCTGAAGTTCTTCAGTAGTGAAAATATAGATAAAAATTCTACCAACTGTTCTCTCCGTTCTTCGCTGTCTTGGAGGCCTAATTGCTTCTTTTAATCCCATGGCATATTGAGAAGCGACTAATGGATCCTTTGAGGTCGAAATGAAAGGTATTTCAACAAATGTAAGACCCCGGTAAATTCCATCTTCGGCTTTTCGTAATTCTTCCTTGAATAGTTTTCTATTGTCAATAAACCTACTCAAAAAAGCTAAAAACTTATTGTCAAATGACTTCCTGCCCAATTTAACTTTCGGTGGCTCTGCAGGCACAGGGCGAGTATCTTTGGGATGACGTTCAGGCATTTCAGGTGGTTCCTTAAGGATCTCTATTTGACGTTTTACTTCTATTGAAGCTTTCTCAAGTTGTTCAATTGTTGGGTTTTCTGTGTTATTTAGCCTTCCAGCAATCTCTCTCACAGCATTGCTGTATGAACCTTCACCTAATTTCACTTCTTCTAATTGATTTTTATAATATTCTTCATCCCAATTAGCGTAAAAATGAATTCCTCTGTATAAGCCGACTGCTCCAGTCTCACTGCTCATTCCCAAATCATCCAGAACATTTTTCAGACTCGTTAACATTTCTCCAAAGGGACTCAAATCTTGCTCATTGAATCCTATTTTTTTCGATTGAGTATCACTAGATCCTGAGACCTGTTTTTTCGCTAATAACGCGATTCGTTCTTTTATTTTTTCCAATATGCCCCTTGCCTTATTTATTGTTTCGATAGATTTTAAATCATTTGCTTCCTGAGCATTGGATAACATTCTATTTAAAGCCTCCTCTAATTCAATTTTATTACTAGCCATCATTAAAGTAATTCCTTCTCCCTTACCTTCAAAGAATAAGGAATGTCTTTCTTCATTCAGGTCTTCATAACTTTCTTTATATTTCCTAAGGTCCAAGACTAGCTGTTCTCCATCTTCTTGTGATTTGTCCATTTGTTCCGCCTCCCGCTTCGCCATCCCCGGCCATTTCTTAGTGATATCTCCCATGTCCACGACGAAGTCCCAGCTATTGCCGCTGTCGATCACGGCGATATTCTCGACCACGTAATGCTTTTTGGCGATCTCCAGGCCAACAGCCTCGCCATCCGCTTTGGTTATAGTTCGTTTCTCATCAGCATGGCTTTCCAGAAGGGCGCGGAACTCGATAGCGGCCTTTTCGAGCAAGGCAAGGCGCTCTGCTTCACTCATCAGGCGGACTTCGATCAGGTTGCGTTTGTTATCGTGGCCGGCGTGCTTGATAAGGATTTCAGCGCTATCGTCATCGTAATCGTCGACGGTTACGGTGTTGAGGGCATATTTCTTCTTGATGCGGCCGAGTTTAGACTTCAATACTTTGAGCGTGGTAGGCTTGGACTTGGCCTTGTCGGAGATGTCCGCCACTTCGCCCAGTCCTTTAGTGAAACGCTGTTCATCCGGCAGTTTGGTATAATCAACCGGTTTTTTGGTGCCCTTGAGGCCTTCCGCGTCCTTTTTGACCTCGGGAGACTCTTCCAGGTTGCCTTTCTCCTGGTCTTCCCATTTGCCCTTCTTGTCTTTTTCTCCACCTGCGCCGCTGCCCGGCGGAGGATCGGCCATCACATCCTGGGTGAATTTTTCGGCATTGAACTCGACCGGCGAGAATTCCAATTCCGGCGGGTTCGGGGAACCGACCAGCCAATTGACATCTGCACCGACGCCCATGCTGTCGCCGATCGGATATTCGACGCTGCCCAGCGGGTAGTCCCAGGTCTTACTTGGTGCGGGCGACCACCAGGGGCTGTCGAGTTCAACAAAGAACTTACCACCTAACATCAGGAATAGCTGCGCCGCTGCCTCAAAGTGGCCTTTTAGCCAGGCCTCTCCAACCTTGCCGCCTTCAGGCGCCGCCTTTTCCACATATTCAAAAGTGGGGGTTGCCTCAGCGTAAGCCTTGATACCGGCCGCAGCGGTAGCAGCAATGCCGGCCTTAATATCATGCCCGATCAGAGTAATGCCTACGCCCAGGCTGGCCTCCAGGCCTATAATGGCAAAGGCATTGATGCCAAGGGTGCCGGTAATCACAAAATGCTGAAGGATCTTCGGGTCGGTAGAATACGTACCCTTAAATCCAATATCTTTCAATACCAGCGGGCCGAAACCAGCATTGATGAACAACTCGATGCCGCCGAAAATAAATACCTGCCCGACCAATGGCACCCCATAACCAGCTTTGAGTTCAAAATCGACGAGGGTAATTTTCTTACCCTTTTTCTCCATGAGCTCAATCTCACTCGGCACGGTCAGTTCACCAACCATCGTTACGTGGCCCTCACTGTCGATACCGATCATAGCCGCTCCCTGAAGCCAGGGAGTAATGGTGGCCGTAACCTTCCCCCAACCTACCACGACCTGGTTCTTCGGCGTCTTTTTCTCGGGCTGCTTCTGCTTGGGCGATTCAGATTGCTGATCCACCTGCTGAACCCCCAGCTCCGTCCGCATCGTTTCATCAGCCCGCTTCTTGTCCGTTACGATAAAGGAAACTGAGCCCTGGAATTTCTCCGAATTAATGGCTCCCGTACCTTGTATGGTCACGATGCCATCGAGATATTCCACTACAATGTTGGCCTGTATATTGGCAATGTCCGCCTGAATGCTTCCCCGGCCTTCAAGTTTCCCATTCGGATTCCGCTTCAGGTTGAAATCCCCGGAAGCAAGGCCTTTAATATTGACTTTTGCCACCAGGTCAAAGGTGAAAGTATCACCGGATATCCCCACCCCGACACCTGCTTCCAGAAATCCGTCAACTACGGTACGCAAGCCGGCAACCGTAAACAACAGGCGTCCATTTGCGAACTCGTTCTGGATGTTGATTCCTTTTAGCTGGAACTTGTCCAGCCCCAGGAACCCCATTTCATCCATACTTTTATTGAATGCCTGTATCAGTCCATTGATATCCCCCAGGACCACTCCTTTCATATTGACGCTCAGGAAGCCTTTGGTAGCCTGGTCCTCTCCAAAATTTCTCAACACAAGGACGGGAATGATCTGCGCCTCCCGCAAAGGATTGAGGAAGGCCATTCCCTTAACTTCCAGGTATTGTTTTTTCCGAGTAGTGTCAATTTCATATTTACCCGGAGTAGCTTCTGTTGGCCGTTTCTTTTCATTTACCAGAATAGTGCCTTCATACTGGTTTCCTATTTTAACCTTGACCGGCACTTTGGCTCTCTTTTTTGCCAGATAGGCTGCCCATTTCTCGTCGGGGTTAAACCGCTGAGTAATATCCAGGGCATGTGTAGGCAATTCAGCCTCATTTTTTGCCGCAGGTTGCGCCTGAATGGCCTTTGGCTGTACCCCTCCCTGCTGCATCGTATGGGTCAATTCATGCGCCAGCAGGTGCTGGCCAGCGCTGCTGCCTGGGTCATATTTCCCCTCGTTAAAATAAATATCACTTCCATGCGTAAACGCCTGCGCCCCCAGATCCTGGCTCATCTGAGCCGCTTCACTATCCGTATGCACCCGCACCCCGGTAAAATCGGCGCCCATTGCGGATCCCATGGACTCCCGGGTGTCTTCAGGCAGGGGAGAGCCGCCGCCTTTGCTATCCGAAAGGCGCCCTTCAAGGCCTGGAGATTCCGTTTGTGCGGTACTCTCCGGATCTTTCTGAATGAATGGAAGAGAACAACCCTGCACCTCTGGTTCTTCCTGCCCACCTGCGCTTTCGAAAATAGGCTTGCGTTGCAGCTCAGGTTCCTCTTCCTGTTTTTCCTCTTCCTTCTCCTGGAGGCCTTCCGCTTGCTGCAGCACGGAAGCATTGGCATCTATCGTGGAGGTTTCACCAGCCAGGCCATTCGTTTTGCTATCCGCTTCGTTATCGGGAGTAAGTTTAGCCTGTAATTCCGGCTCTTCCTCTGAGGGTCCTTCCCCTGCCTTTTGTACAGAAGGACGAGCGTTACCATCCATCCATTTGCCCTGCAACCCCTCTCCTTCACTTTCGAAGATGGGCTTGCGTTGCAGCGGTTGCTTTTCGGCACAGTCAGTGCACTTAGCCTGGACGGAGTGGCCGGATGGCTGGGTGGCTGGGTGACTGGGCGAAGGGCGCTGCTCACCGCCAACTGCAGACTGCGGACTGCCCCCTGCCAACTGCCGAACCACCCGGTCCGCCATCGCGTCCGCCTCTTGTTCGTACTTATCACCAGGCCGCCCGATCGTCAGTTTGGGTTGAATAGTAGAAGGGGAAAAGAAGGGGTGAGAGGAGCCGTTTTCATTGCTGGGAGAGCGGTTGGGTTGGAAAAACGGCTGCACTTCCGGCTGGGCCCCCGACACGACCGTCCCCTCCCCTGCTTCCTTGCGGAAGAAAGGCTCCTGGCCCTTTTGGTGTTGCCGGGCCTGAGTGGTGCTTTTGGTGTCGGTGCTCTTCATAAAAAAGCTATGGCGGAATTAAATCCAATCCACATTTAATATATCCTGCATCCAGGGCAGCCTGACGATGCCAATTCCCCAGGGCAGTTTATTCAGCAGAATATCGATGCTTTTGCGCTCGACACTGAGGCGCCAGCCGTCGGGGCGTTTTTCCAGTTTGCCATCGCGCTGCAGGAAGCCGTCGCGCAGGCCCTCGGGAGAGGTGTTTTTTAGTGCCTCCCAGTTGCTGATGACGGCACGAAGCATCTTTTCGGCTTCCTCCAGTTCCCGGGCCTCCCATTCGATGGCCCGCTCGATGGGGATCTCAAGGGGCAGATTGCAGAGAAATTTGGGTAGCAACAACTCGTATTCCGGCGCTTCGCTCCGGCCACTGGCCAGCCAGTGGGTCAGGTGGACCGCCCGGTGGCGGGCCGGCTCATCGCGAAAGGCCTTGCCTTCCACCAGGCCCAACTCCCGGAACAGAGCGGGCAGGTAGGGATGCAGGATAACTACCCCGGCGTAGTAAGCTGCATAAAAAGCACCATCCGGCACTTCTGAAAAGGTGCGGGCCTCCGGTATGGCCGGCGCTTCTTCCCGCCCGGCCTGGCTGCTTTCCGCGGCTTCGCCTTCTTCTTTAGCTGCCGGCTTTTTTCTTAAAGCTGTTTCTGCTTCCTCTGGTTTTCCTCCTCCCGCTTCGGCCGAATTTTCATCAAAGGGCAGCGGTTGCTCAACTCCTTTCCCCCCCTCAGCCGGAGCTTTCGGCCGTATCGCGCCGGTTTCCTCTTCCTCCTTGGCTTGCGCCAAGCCAGCTGCGTTTTTAGGAATCTTTTCTTCGGTTAAGCCGGTTTCCCGGCCGGTTTCATCCTGCTGATGCCCCTTCGCAGTTTCCGCCTGGCGCGTAGCGCCAGATTCTAAAGAAGGGCTTTCGGCAAGGCCTTCGGAGCTTCTCTTCGGAGTAAAACCCTTTTCTAAACCAGGCTCGCGGATTTCCGCTTCCGCCTGGCCAAACACCACCCCTTCTCCGGGGTGTTTTTCCAACAAGCGAGCTAGGATTGGATACTGCCGGCCCTGCCCAGAAATAAACCGCCGGAGCAGGCCTTCCAAAGAATGGCCTAATGCGCTGTCGGTAAATGCCTGCGGTAAGGATTGCCGGAAAAACTGCTGCAAAACTGCTATTGGCTCAGGATAGCTGCGATGCCGGGCGGCCCACTTCAGGAGTACTTTCCAGAAAATAGCTCTGGCTTGTGGGGTTGGTAACAGCTCTTTTTCTTCAATCGGTTTAATGTCCCATTCCTTGGCCTGCTCCCACAAACGGCTCAGCTCGAGGCTCAGCTGCGCCCATTCCGGGCCCTTTCGTGCGGTTAAGGTTTCCAGGATGTGCAACAGGAAGCTTTCATCATGCTGCAATACCAGACGCTGCAGCGCCCTTTCGTTCCGGCGAAGCAGGGCTGTCAACTGATCTATAGCTTGGCTGTTCGAAGCCAGGGCTTCCAGCACCTGTTGCTGCCATTCCGCCTGAGGGGCCCGGGCAGCTTCCCAGGGCAGTACGCCGCTGGCAAGGTAAACCAGCCAGTGTTGGAACTGGCTTTGCCGCAAAGGCAGGCGTTCCACCCCAAAGGCAGGCGCCCGTTGCACTTTTTGGCGCAGTTGTTCTTCCAGGGCTTCTAGAACGCGGGCCAGGAAGGATTCCTCCAGCCCCTCACGGGGCAGGCGGCCGAGTTCGACTTCCAGCTTGTCGACCCGGACCAGTTCCTCCGGCCCGGCATACTGATCGAAAAGCTGTTCCAGGGCCGGTTGCAGTTTTTCCCAGGCCATCCGGCTCAGGGCCTCCTGCAGGCTATGCCCTGCTTCACCGGGGCCAACCCGAATGTCCAGCAGCTGCCGGTGGATAATATGCCGGTTCAGTGCGGCCATCAGCGCAGCAGGCGGTTGTATTTGTCGACGGCTGCAGCTTCCAGGTTTTTCTTCAGCTCGGCGCCGTTCCAGTCTTTGCGCACCTGAGCCATCTTCATCCCAGCCTCTTTAGCCTGGGCCACCGCCGCTTTGAGCGCCTCCCGGGCCACTTCCGGCATCTCTGCCGGGCCGGCGGCCACCAGCTTATCGAGGTAGTTGCGGGTGAGGATGTTCAACAATTGCTGGTAATCCTCTTTCCGATCCTCCTTAGCCCGTTTGATATTGCCCACAATGGTAGCCACTGCCTCCTCATACCTTGCCGTCAGGGCATCCGCTGCCCCCATGAAGGAGAGGAAAACGCTGGATAGGCCGTAGGCCTTGGTAGATGTTAGCTTCTTTGCCTGGCCCAACTCTTCCATTTCCGCTTTCTGGGCCGCCGCGCGGCTGCGCAGCAGGTCGAGGCCGGATTCGGCCGGGCTGAAACCCCGGGTGCGAAGGGAATCTCCGAACACCCCTACATTACTATCGCTGGGCTGGGGATCGTTGACCTGATCGGGCTTGATGTAAAAAATAATAGTTGAGGATGCCCCCTCTGCCCTTGTGCCAGTACTTTTATAATAAGTACTAGCTTTAAGCGTGTATTTCCCTACTGCCAGCGGAAAGCCGAAAGGCTTGGATTCTATTGCTCTATAGTTACCAGCCTGCAAACTCAGATTCTTGGAAACCGGCGTACTAGTATCGCCTTCACCCAATGTCAAATAGAATCGAACACTGCCAATAACTGCCGGTACAGTGACCGCACGAATGTTGAACAAAGCTTCTATGCCGCCAAACTGGTTAAAATCAGAAATAAAAAACTCCTGGCCATCTTCGATGAAACCTGTCCCGATAAGCCCCCCTCCGTCTGACCCAGAATCGGCCAATCCCAGCATCTGGAATCCCACTATAAAGATGGGCACATCATAAGGTATTACTTCGGATTCACCCTCGCAGCCGGAACGTTCAACGATCAACTGCAGGCGAACTTGCAGGTCTGGCCCAACCAATCCGTAAGACAATACCACTTCTGGGTTGGACGGAGTGACTTCGTTCTCTTCTATCAAATCATCCCCATCTGGCCTGCTAAACAGCGCGCGCAGAATATACCTTTCTCCATTCTCCGGCTGAATATTTGAAAGCGCCACCCTAAAGTGCTCATTATCACCTACCGGGCTTAAAACCCCTTCAAAGGAAGGCTGCGGGGGACGAGCCACCACTATTGGCCGGGTTACTGTTTTGGCACACCCTTCCTGGTTATCGATGGTATAGGTAAGGGTCACCGTAACCTCCTCATCGGCCTCTCCAAAGAGGGATTCATCGATCTGGATCACGTCATTCACTACATTGACATCCATTCCGGAACTGGCTTCAACGATGTACGATTCCGCCATCCCGGCTCCTCCTTCTGATTTGATGAACAATGGAATGGTATCTCCTTCAAATGGCAGGCAAATGTTGTTGACCACTGCTCCCTGAATATCCCGGATATCAACTATGGCTTCCGGCGCCGGCAGAATGGTGAGGTCCAGCGGAAACTCGCTGCGGCAAACGCCGGGGCCTTCGAGGATGTGAAGGACACGGATCGCAATTTCACTGCCATCCATATACTCCAGCAAGGGCAGCAAGTCGATCTGATTGCCGGTGGTTACCATTTCTTCGGTCATTTCCACAGTACCCCGGAATACTTCGAAGGAACTGTAAGCCGTAATCGGTGTCGGGGTAACCAGGCCCAGGTTGACACAAAGGCGGTTGTTGTTGTTCTCGTCTTCCTGGATACGGAAGCTGGCGTCTTCCGGCACTTCAATGATCACTTCAACCGCATCGGAAGTATTCATGCAAACGCCATCAGAATAAGTGTATTCGATAGCCACTTTTACTTCCGTTTCCCCCGTCTCAACCGGCACGCGGCCGGGGTAGAAAGAGTTCCCCGAAATGGCACTATCAAGAATAGTCCCGTTTTCGAGAACTGCTCTGAAATCACCGCCAGGATTAACCGAAGGTTTCAATTCCACCGGTTCTTGGCGATCAGAGCAGAAAGTGTTGCCCTCGGGTATGGTAAAACTGGCGTCCCTTGGCCCTTCGACAATCAGATCCCGAGTAGTTTCATCATCACATCCGAATTCATCTTTCCGGTAGTGGTGAATGGTAACGGCCACCTCCTGCTGCACACCAATGCGCCCATCCAGAACGCCGGGGTTGAAGTAATATTTATTATCCGTGGAGTTCAGCTGGATACCGCCAATCTCTTCAGTACCGATCCAGGCGGTAAATTCGCCCGCTTCTACCCCGTCTCCAAGGTTAATTCCAACCGCATCGCTGTCAACGCACACCCTTTCGGCAGCGAGGTGAAAGCCCACTAATGGCACAGGCTTCAGCACGAGGTGCAGGCGGGTAATAGCACCGTCGTATTCATACCCCACCTCGATGGGCATATCCCCGGCCAGCGGCAGATCGCCGGCCTCAACGGCCTCGCTGGGGCGGAAGAAATACTGTTCTCCGGCCTCTTCGCGGGTGCCGGGGCCAAAGATGCGGCCGCCCTGCGGAATGGCTACAAATTCGTAACTCTGGTTGTCATCCACACAGAAGGTATCCGGCTCCAGGATCAGAACCGGCGGGTTCTTTTTGACGATAAAGTTGAAGGCCGGTGTATCGGCGCAGCAGCGGTAGGGCAGGCTGAAATCGGCAATGACGGTGTTAGGGTCTTGTTGAATAATCTGAGAGACATAAGTAATTGCCTCAACTCTGGTGTCTTTGGGGATATTTATTTCTATCTGGGAGATATAAGATATTAGGCTGAACAAACCACCTTCATTCCGCATTTCCTCGACATCATCATCGCTTAATGCTACTTGGAAATCATTACGCAAGGTATCCACCACATTAAAAAAGAGTTCTTTATCTCCTTTCAGTTCACTGCTTGTCGTATATACCAACACAAAAGTCCCTCCCTTATACACCCCGGCCAGGTGTTCCATTCCGGGATGAGCCTTGGCGTAGTTGTGGAAGAGGAATTGTTCGGATATCTTCTGCTTTCTTTCATTATAGGTGGCCACTAATTTTTCAAAGACCTCATAACTACAGTCATTAGGAATCTGGGCCCCCGTTGGAAAAATTGCATGATACAAATCAGTGAAATCCGAAAATTCATCATCAGTGGCAAAGAGAGCGAGGCCTTCGCCGATAGCTTCATATTTATTCAGAA
This sequence comes from Lewinellaceae bacterium, assembly GCA_020636215.1. Taxonomy (GTDB): domain Bacteria; phylum Bacteroidota; class Bacteroidia; order Chitinophagales; family Saprospiraceae; genus JACJYE01. The sequence goes on along the minus strand of JACJYG010000006.1, from coordinate 578,421 downwards.
ATCCCCTCAAATCAATAATCCCGGTATCAATAGGCTGGTCAAATTCATCTAAAGCATACAATAGATCCTCCCTCAATTTTACAAAAAGCGCCTCCAGGTCGTCAAAATAGAAGTCGTATTGCGTGTTTTCATCCTCCACTATTTTCCCCAATTTCACGGCGATCACATCGAAGGGGAGGTTGTAGTATTCGATTTGTTTTTTCAGGCCGTCCAGCGCCGTTTCGAAGGTTTTTCCGAAGTGCCCTTCGATCCGGAAGAAGGGATAATGGTTGAGGTTGGACAGCAGGGGCTTCGGCCAGGAAGCCCGGGGATCACCGGCAAAATAGGCCGGCTGCAGTTCCCGTCGGCACTTGCGGTTCCACTCATGGCTCCACATCTGGTGTATGGAATCCCCGGATTCCGGTTCCATGCCATAGTAATAGGGAATGGCACGCCGGCTGAGGGCTGCGTCTGGCCCCTGGCTGGGGGAAATTTTAATGTCTGCCGCATTGAGCGGCGGAAAAGTAAAATGAGCCGTATCGGCCAGGCGTTTCATCCGCTCAAAAAGCAGGCTAACTTCCTTTGCCCGCTCCGCATTACCATTATAGATCGGTGGCTGAGTGAAGTGATGCCGATACTTCAGAGGTTTGCAATCGGAAGCCGGCTGGAACTCGCCCAGCATGAGGTGCCGGGGAAAGCGCCCTTTGGAAGGCAGACAGTCTTCCATGAGGTCAAAAGCCACTTCGCGGAATTCCTGATAAGCATCGACCAGGTCCGCCACGAAATCGTAAAAGTACTGGATGCCCAGTTTCGGGCCTGATGGCAATTCTCCGGTGCCGGCCGCCACTTCGGGAATATAATCCGCCATCTTGTTTTCCAGATCGCCGGCCAGGCCGGAGAAATCTGCGGAAGCCTTCCGGGTATAAAAAGTGGCAAACATCAGGTTGGCCTGTTGGTAGGCCTGCTCGATTTCCTGAAAGAGCGTCAGGCCAGTTTCATCATTGAGCCCGAAAGCCAGGAGAAAGCGTTCCTTGAAAACATCCAGGCTGTCGATCGTCTCTAATTCCACTACCGGCGGGCCAAAGACACTATTCGGTGATTCTTCAGGATTATACCCATACCGCCGGATGGAAAGCTCCGGCAACTGGAATTTCCCGTACAGTGCGTTTTCCAGGGCATTGTCATCGCTGACGCCAAGGCTTGTTTTCAGCAGTTCATTCAGGTATTCCGGGCTTACCAGCAACCGGCGCAGGATAAAATCCCGCTGGCCGCCCGCTTCATCGCAGCCGTTCTCGCAGGGGTCGTTTTCATATTCCTGGATCTCCAGGTACAGCACCGGCACCAATCCTTCGATCAGTTCCATCAATGGCCGGCTGCCATTATCGACAGAGAGCGCCTCTGAAAACAGTTTGACCGTCCCCTGCTCCAACCGTTGTGAAATGATGCGGAGATTCTTCAGATATTCCTCCTGGGTAAACAACTCATAGATGATCTTCTTATCCGCATCAAGGCCATTTCCTTCCGGCAGCATAAGGCTGGAATGGTTATACCTTGGGTCAAAAAAGGCCTTCCCGTAATATTCCAGGCCTACTTCCGGCTCCGCAATCAGGTGCCCTTCTGTAGTTACCCCGCAGCCTGCTGAAATAAGCAAGGCGGTTTTATCCGTACTGAGGGAGGGCACGAAGCCACAGGCGACTCCTGTCCCGATCAGGTTGACGCGGGAGATCAGGGTTTGCCCTTCCAGGAATTTCACCACTTTATTCAAATGGGCTTCGGTCAATACCTGGTTGGGCTTAAAAACCGGATAGGAGAGGATGCCGTTGGACAGAATTTCAGCCGTTATCATCGTTGGAAAAATTTGCGTTACCTAAAACCGTTTGATTGAGAACAACCGGAGCAGCCCCCTCTTCACTACCCTCGCAGGGCGCCAGGCGGGCTTCCGGATATACATTCCGCAAGCGGAACAAGATGTCGGTCAAAGCATTGAGGGCGGCGGTATAGCCACAACTGTCGCGGCCCAGGGCCAGGTTTTCAAGCCAATTGCGGTAGGCCGTTTCGAAGGCCCGCATCTGGCAGGGCCCCACCCAGCAGATGCGTAGAAAAACGTGGGCCGGCGCTTCTTTGCGCAGGGTCGTTTCAATAAAGCCCCTGAATTCCGGCTTGCGGAACCGCTCGGGCCAATAAGGCAGGATGACGGAAGCCCGGAAAGAATAAGGGTCGCTGCCCTCGCCGCAGGGCGCCCCATCCTGGCCTTCGCAATCGCCTATGGGCGCCAGCAGGGCATCCTGAACCAGTTCGTTGGCAGTGCGCGGCGCTGGCTTGATGGCGCCCTGACGAGCCTCGGCATTTTCGATGAACGACAAAGTTGCCTCCGGAGCCTCTCCGGTTGATGTTTCGGCGCCCGTCTCCAGAGCCTCCCCGGTATCAACCGGCGGAGTTTCCAGGAAGGCCTTGATGTATTCCAGGTCGGCCATTACTCCTTCCTGCCCGGCGAAACAACGGTAGGTTTCCGCCAGGACATTTCCTTCAACATCCACAATGCGATAGGTGTAAATAGGGCCTTCTCCGGTTTCCAGGCCGGTGTCTGCCGTTAATTGGGAAAGCTCCTCATACTCAATGCCGGAAGGCAGGGCCCCTCCAGGGATATACCCTGTGAACACCCCAAGAACATAGTCAAAATCCGCGGCTGCCTCGGAAACAACGGTGTAAGGATAGACGCTGCGGAAGAACACCATCTGCCCATCAGCTAACTCAAAATAATAGGTGTCCGGTGACCCTTCGTTAAAGGGCCGCAGCAGGATATGCTCCACCAGGTGCATCCCTTCCCGGCCCAGGAAATACTGCAGCGCCCCGATAGCTTCCTCCCGGAGCGCTTCCGTGGGATAATAATGCGGATGAGTAGCGATGAGGCGGCCCTTCTCCTGCTGCACCCCCAAGCCATACCCCAGTTCGAAGCTGAAGTAACAATCCTCCCGGTTAGAGAAAGTGAGGTATCGCCTGCTATTCTGTCCCTCTTCCAGCATTTCCCGGCAGCCCGTGCAGGCCGCTGCCAGAGCATCTTCCCGGCCTTTGCTGTCGATGATTTCAAAACCAAAGCGGCTGTTTTCCTCATCATCTAGCAAGCGGATATTAAGTTCTATCCCCCCTGCTTGTTGCAAGCTGTCAATCATTTCGGCAAAAGCCTCCCGGGCATCGTCTTCCGTAAGGTGAGCTTCTGTGCTTTCCAGAAACAGGAACTCCCCCGTTTCTCCGTAGGGAATCACGAACTGGTAATACTTGAAATAAGGGCCTTCTCGGAGATAATATTCCGGTTTGTAATCCGGCGGCAACCCTTGGATGAATGCACCGAAGGCTTCAATTGCCTTGGCTCTCTGGCCCCGGCTATCATAAACTAAAGGCCATTTAAGATAAACACTGTAAATAGCTCTCCAGGGCCGCTCCAGCCATACTTTCCCTCCTTCGACAACCCGGCAGCTATAGCCTCGAGGCCGGAACAACAAACCTGCCCCAATATCTAAGGGTGCTTCCAAAGCAGTGCCCAAAGCCTCACAAGCCGCCAAAGCAGCGGGCTCATCCATAAAAGGTGCTTCACTTACTGCGAACATGGCGCCATCAGGGGAAGGAATGCCGATATGATACCCTTCCTCTGAACCCCATGCCTGGCACCCGCCCGTTTCCCGCAGATATTCGGCAACCTGCCGGCAGGACTTCAGGGCCAGGATCTCGGTAGCATAACGATTGGAGCTTTTCAATGAAAAGCCTCCGCCATTGGGCTCCAGGAAAAAGTAGAAGCCGCAATCTGTTCCTTCCAGCAGAGAGCGGATATTCTGCCTCCGCAACAGGTAAAGCAGTTCCCGGAACACCGTATCCCGCTCCCGGCGGCTTTGGAATATTGCGGGGTGATGCGCAATGGCTTGGGCGGCATGAGGCGTGGCATACAACGAAATAGTATAATAACAGAGTTGGTTGTTGTACTCCAGGCGATAATTATTTTCATCAATACAAAGAGGCAGGAAGGTTTGGTAATAATAAAGCCGGGCAGAGGTTTCATCCTGAAAATCAATGTCGAATTCCAGGAGAACACGGCCGGTAAAATCCTTGATCTCAAAAGTATAGGCGCCCGGCACCGGAATGTAAACCGGTTCCAGTCCAAGCCCGGAAAAATAATCAAGGAAATTATCCAGAGCCTGATCTCGGGCCGTATCCGATGGGAAAAAGCCAGGATAAGCGGCCAGCATCTCGCCTGTTTCACCCGCCAGCACAAAAGAATACTGGCCCATGCTCTCATCATTTGCCAGATGGTAATTGTCCCGGCTGCCGGCTTTTTCAAAAGCAGCCAGCATTGCAGCAAGGGCGAATTCCTGATCGGGGAAAACCGCCTGGCTTTGCAGAAGATCATTGCCGGCATGATCCAGGAGGACAAAGTAATAGCCAGTGCTTTCGATATCCACCCGGAATCCCAGGCCTTTCAGGCGAATGGCATAGTAGGCCTCCCATTGTGCCTGATCCCGCTCTTCTTCGGTGGGATATTCCTGCGCGGAATACGCCAGAGCTTGGCCTGCCGTATCGGTGACCTGAAAACGATACCAACCAGTAGAATGGCCTGGAGCATCCTGGAAATTTTCCAAGGCCCCGGCCCTGGCAAGCATCAGCATGAAAGCCTCCTGAGCATCCTGCTCAGCAGGATAGGCCCGGGCGCTGCGCAGCAGTGCCTGGCCCTGCTTGTCCCGCAATTCAAACAGATAATGATCGATCACTTTAAGGGCCTCATCCTCCAGGTGTTCGGCGGCGGCCAGATAAGCGAATAAAACCGACATGGCGGCATCGCGGCTTTGGGCATCGGGATAAGCTCGGGGATGGACTGCCGCTATCTCTCCGGATTCGCCCAGCAGCCGGAAGCTGAACATACAGCTCCCTTTACTTTCCGTATGGCGTTCGTAGTTCTCAGGCTTAGTGCCAAGTTCCAGGAGCGCCTGCCGGCCCATTTCTGCCTCCGCGCGGGAATAGAAGGCCTGTTGCCCCTGAAAGGCCACCTCCCCGTCGGCATCCATTATTTGTACCCGATATACGCCTTCAGTATTGACAACTTCAGTTTGGACGGGGTCCTCCCTCAGATTAGCCAATACCATTACCATAGCTGCTTCGCGGGCTTCTTCATCAGCATATTCTTCCGTGTTCTTCGCCAGCGCTTCCCCTGAATCATTGCGCACTTCAAAACCACTACCGGTTAGCGGAGCGTAGTTTGCGAACTCCCGGCCCCAGGGCAGGAATTCATAGAACGCCATCCGGGCGGCCTCCCGGCCAGGATAGGGCCGGGCGCTGCGGAGCAATTCCCGGCCGTCTTCTCCAAGTAACAGGAAGTAATATTCTCCGGGATCTCCGGAGATGTAAACCAGGAATGAGGTGTAGCAAACAAAGTTGGTTACGGCTCTCAGTGCTGTTGCCCGTTCGGCCTCGAATTCGTAGGAATAAGGGTGAAAAGCAATAGGTTCCCCTTCGGGATTACGCAGTTCAAAAGTATAAGGTTTGGGCTCTCCATCCTGGGTTATCAAGTGGAAATTTTCCTCGGCGTCGGCATAGGCCATGAAATCCCGCCATGCTGCTTCAGCAGCAGGTTCGTCAGGATACGCAGCGGTACTTTGCATGAGCACCTTACCCTCCTTGTCACGAAGCTGGTAGATGAACTCGTCCCCCTGTGGAAGGATATGCGCACTTTTCTCTTCATTAGTGGCTGCGTAAATGATAGCGTCCATCACCAGGTCGCGCTCGCAGTCCGTGGCATAAGAAGCCGGGTGAAAAGCCAGGGGATTGCCGCGGCGGTCCTCCAGTTCGAAACTAAAGGGCTGCTCTCCGGTGATATCGTCAATCATATTATAATAACCGCGGTAGCGCGCCAGCTTTTGCAATAGGTGAAAACCAGCCCTCGCTTCCGCCTCAGTGGGGTATTCCTGGGCACTTAAAAAGAGCAAGGTGCCGGAGGCTTCTTTGACCTCGAACCGGAACCGGCCCGGGGCTACTTCGTCCACTCCAAATCGGGGTTCTTCCCCATTCAGGTAGTAAATGATCGCTTGCAGGCGGGCATCGCGTTCCTGATCGGTTTGATAACTTTCGGGATGATCTGCCAACGGCGGACCGGTTTCCCCCTGAAGGTAAAACCCATAAGGGCCATTGGTGTCTTCCGCCTCCAGTACGTAGTTTTCATGGTGAATGGCCAGCTCCAAAAATTGTTGCAGGGCAGTTTCCGCCTCAGCAGCGGTTTTATATCCACGGTGGCTAACGAAGAGTACCTCCTCCCCTGTCAACAATGGCCAGCCTTCTTCCGGGGCCAGTAAGTAGAAAAAGAAACATTCCTGAGCCTGGACTACTGTGCACACCAGGCCTCGCAGCTGAACCCGGCCGATGAGGAGCTGAAGGGCCAGATTGCGGGCCTGCTCGTCAGAATAGCGGCGTAGGCATTCTGCAATCGGAAGGTTTTGCGCATCTACCAGAAGGAAGCTATATGCCTTCTCCGTACCATCGGAGATATCCAGCCGGCGATAATTGGACTCGGAGGCCGCTTTTTCCAAAAAGTTGCCCAGGGCCTGGCTGGCCGCTTCTTCGGTGGGGAAAACGGAAGTACTCTGTATCCATACTTCCGAACTGGCGGCATCTATCAGTTGAAAGCGCCAGCCTTCCGACAGTTCAACCACTTCCGTTGGAGAAAGGGTATGGCGGCCAACCTGGGCTTCATCGATGCCCAGCAATTTGGACACCCGCCTTTCCAGGCCCGAAATGTTTTGGTTATCCCAAAGCAGCGCTCCAGGCTCCTGCCCAGGGAATTCCGGCTTGGGACGGTAATTAAAGGCCTTGCCCCGGTCGCGGCTGATCTCCGGGTAATGTTCCAGGAAATCGGCCTTGTCCTGAATGATCTTTTCCAGGCTATGGCGTTGCCCCTCTACCTTAAACATTAATAGGACGTAATCCGCAAAGGATTCCGAAAAACGCGCCAGGAGATGGTCCAGGAAACGGTTGCGCCGTTCCCGATAGGTTTTCAGGCTTTCGGTGATGAAACGCAGATAATCCGGATAATTTTCCGGGACGGGAAGGTAGCCTTCATCAGCGGGGCAACCGTTGAAATTACGGATCAGTTCTTCTACTCCCGGCACTTCGCTCAACAAATTAGCAAAATAAGTGTGAGCGCCATCTCCCTCCTGCCGCAGGGGATGAGCATCCGTCCGCACTGCAAAGAGATCACGGATATGGGCTAGTTGAGACAGGTAATTGGCCAGGATCTGGTCGAAGAACAACAAATAGGCTTTCAGCTGATGAGCCTGAGCCTGCCGCAGGCGGGTTGGAATGCCCTTGATACCTTCCGCTCCAATACCATAGGTGAGGGGGAATTCCTCCTGAATGGAATAATAATCATCCAGGGGCATGAAAGCGCCTTCCGGGATGGGCAGGTCAATTTCGTAGGGGTCCTTCAGTGCCTTGGTTTTGGCTATGCGTTCCTCCAGGTAGCGCTGTTCCACCTCGCTGATGTTAGCAGGATACTGCAGGCTCCCTTTGAAAAAGTTTATTGTGGACTTGCCTTTTTCCAGCGTAAGATGGGGCCGGTGCTTCGGCGTCAGCTTAAGGCACCAGGACTCCGGCTTGGCCTGAGGTAGGCCATTGACGAAATTCTGGAAGAAAAACTTGTGTACAGCCAGCACTCCGGGCACATCCATGATGAGCTCAATGAGGTCGGAAGCATAAAGCTTGCCGCGTTGGCCCAGTTTTTCCAGCTCATCCGGGTCGATAAACCCATGGCTCATAGGGCTGAGCGGCCGCCCTTCGAATATTTCCTCTACCCGCTTCCCTTTATCAATCATCTCCTGCAGGGTATAAAAGCGCAGGGTGGGTGACAGGAATTCCTCCAGCTTTTTGTATATCTCCAGCAGGACTTCCTCGGGGTCGGCATCAGGAGCGATCTCGATATCCGTACACAATCCGATTTGCTCTTCTCTGAACACAAAAACATCCCGGATATCTTCGCAAAGGTTGCGGTGCCGGTGCAGCACTTTTTTGACTTCGTCAATTATATCTTCCGTAGAGAAAAACGAGCGCCCGCAGGGGTCGGTGGTAAAAACCGGCTCGGGTTCAATGCAAACGTCATAAAGCCCTCTCAACCTTACCTCACAACAGCTGCCTTCCATGCCGGGCCGCAGGAATTTTAAAGACTGGCTTTCCAAGTCGAGGCAAATAGGCGCCTCTCCCTTTTCTGCCGGTTCCAGCCATGCATTTTTCACTCCTTTGATGTCAATGAGCAGTTTCCGCAGGTCGGTAAGGGTAACAGGGTTGCAGCTCAGTATCTCGGCAGCGGTAAAAAAGTTGTTGTCGCGGGGCGATCCGAAGGCTGTAAGGGCTTCCTTCGCTTTCTGGGCTTCACTGCGGGTTAGGATGTCCTTTATGTCAAAATTGGTACGATAACCCAGGTCGGTAAGGGCATAGCATAGCACCTCCAGAATAGTGATGCCCGGATCGTGCAGGTTATAATCCGTCCAAAGGCTGCTGCCGAGTTGCTCGATATGTTTGATCCCGAGTTCCCTCAGTTTTGACCAATCCAGGTAGTCCGGAAAGCTGGATTTCGTCTTCGATATGGTGAGGATGTCAGCCATGGAGTTCGCTTTCTGAAAAGGGAATAAACCGAATGAGTAACCTTGTGGTTACCTTGCTTCGCGTTCTGTTCTTAAGTTGTCTTGTTCTCTAGCGCTTCAATTCGTTTTTTCAGTTCGTCGATCACTTGTTGCTGTTCCTTGACAGCCTGTATCAGCACAGGCACGAGATTTTGATAGGCTACTGATTTGGTCTGGTCTTCGGTAGGGTCGCGTGGGGTGGTCTTGACGACTTCGGGAAAAACATCCTCTACTTCGTGAGCCAACAGGCCAAATTGCTTTCCTTCCTGCTGAAAACCCGTTGACGCGTCCCATTTGAAGGAAACCGGGCGCAAACGAAGTACTTTGTCCATCACATCCCGTAGGGTGCTTACATCGTCCATTTTCTGTGTATCCGTATTCAGATAAAGCCCATAGGAGCGCATGTTGCCCTTAAGGTCAAGCTCATAATTCTTGGGCGCACGGAAGATGCCCACTTTACCCCTGATGTGCACCTCTCCCTTTTTGTGCCCTTTCTCTTCGGGGAAGATCCGAAGCTCTTTCGGATAAATAGTGCCATCCTCCTCGGTTTCAGGGCGAAGGTTCATCAGGGTCTCACTGTACTGATCGATATTGATGGGGTTATCATTCTCATCGGGCTCCCCTCCCATCCGGAAAGAAAAGCCAAAGGGCGCATTCGTGATCAGAATGGAGGTGTCATTATTGGCGCCCAGGGTGAAGTAGTTGCTGATTTCGGGGCGAAGGTTGACAATGCCAAGAGCGGGGTTAGGCGTATTCTCTCCGTCGTCGAGGTTGAAGAGGAAACTGCCGCTCTGTCGCTCGTCGCTGACTTCCAGGCGCACGGGCGGGTCTTCCACCCCGATCCCTACCTGGCCTTCGGGTAAAATGACGACTCGGGTTTTACCGTCAGCCAGGTCGGTTCCTGAGCAGGGGTCGTCGTAATTTTCCCCGCTTTTAAAGGCAAAGCCCTGTTCCGAATTCGTCATCCATTCTGCACGGCCGGCCGTCAGCCCGCTAGCCAGGTATGGTTGCCCTTCCGCGGGGCTCAGGCGGATGATATTAAAAAGCGGGGCGTCTTTTTCCTCCGGCCGCAGGACGAAGCGGCCTTTCTCCTGGTCGGTCACATCCAGCATAGCACAGGGCTCTTCTGTGCCAATACCTACCCTGGGCTGGTTCAGATCATTATAGCGAATAACCATCAAGCCCTTGCCCTGGTCGACCTGTTCATGGGCGCAGAAATGGCCATAATCGGCGCCATGACGGAAAATGAAGCCTTTGGGAGCATCAGATACATAGGTGGCCCAAAAGGCCCCCACCCCGGTGGCCAGATAATTCTTATCGGTTTCCGGGTCGAGGTTGACGATGGTAAAGGCCGGGTCCTGTTTATCTTCCGGGTTGAAAAGGAACTGGCCTTTTCTCTGGTCTGTGATGTCCAGCATGGCCTCCGGAGTAGCAGTGCTGATGCCAACGCGGGCCAGGCCATCTTCCATGGGTTGAATGACCATGAGGATATCTCCGTCGCGGAAGTCCAGTTCGGCTTCCTCTCCTTCTTCGCAAAGGAGGCTATGACGGAACAAAAAGCCAGTGGGGGCATCACTGGTAAAACCCGCCTCTTGGCTGTCCAGCCCGGTGAGTAAATAGGTTCTGTCCGGGCCTTCTCCCAATTGGAAAAGGCTGAGCGTGGGAGCCACCTTATCATCTGTGCATTTTGGCAAAATCAGGTACCGGGCCTTTTCTTCCTCAACGATATCCATTTTGGCCTCCGGTGTGTTCCCTGTTTCCAGAAAGCGGGCGCCAATACCGATGCAGCCATAGACCTTAGCGTACATAATGCCGGTATCCTCATCGGCCTCCCAGTCGTTATCCGAGATAGGGACGATCAGAGAGTCCCACTCTTTATTATCCCCGGGTTCCACTTTGGAACAGATCTCCTGTTCCTTCCCATCCCGGTCGTAGGGAACCACCCATAGGGCATTTTCATGGACAACCACATCTCCGGTCCGGTAGACGACGCCGGGCTTCCATTTCCCCATGAAGGCGTCATCCCGCTTATTTAACATGGAATCAATGAGGTTGGCAAATTCCTTTTGTGACGGCCTGGAGCCGTTCATAAATAAGCCTTTGAGGTCTGATCTACTCTTGATTGCCATTGGTACTTAGATTTTCAATGAAGCCTGTAACCCCAGCCACTTCGGCTCACCCTTCTTTGGGCCGCACAGGCGTTGGTTGATGAATCAGGGTTTTCGAACGGTAAAACTCCTGCCGTCCACGGCCATATAACCCAGTGTATCTTCGCTTACGGTTTCTTTCGGACAGTCAACGGTACAACCATCATCTTCCCCAATAATGCAGATGGACATCTCGCTGGCCGGCACCAGGATAGAGATCGGCGTCCGGGCTTCGGCAAAAGAAATATCTGGCTCGTTTTTGCCTGGCCCACCATCAGCAGGAATGGAATGGGTATGGCTCATGCTAAAGCCGGTCACGAAATCGACATAGTCCTGGCCTTCCACGAAATCGAGAATAGAGGCTTTATAAACTTTGCCTCCGAAATTGATCTCCGCCCCATCTTCATAAGCCCAGGGAGAGAGGTAACGAATAATGGCCTCCTCTAACTGCCGGGCGTAATAAGCTTTGGCGGTTATTTCCGGTTTAAACTGTACGCTGAAGGCAACCTGTATGACCTCATAAACCGGGTTTGCCAAATGGAGGGAAGCATGAGCCTTGCCCACAAAAGCCGTATTGCGGGCTTCCAGGTATTCCCGGATCGCCTCCAGCCGGGCCCTCGTCACCTTAGGCTGCCTGCGGTCAACGGCCTTCAGGCTGGAAAAATCCGGAATGACAGAAATCAGAACATGGCCCGGCCGCAGCTGGAATTCAGCATTGGTGTGGTTGACACATTTCACTTTGAAGATATCCGGAAAGGCCTCCAGCACCAGCCGCTCGTAATCGAAAAGCGTAATGGCCCGCCCCTTATGGCGCAAGCGCTCACTGACCCGGGTATAAAATGAAAGCGGATCTTCTTTCGCCCTGCCGCCGAAAGACTGGTATTCCTGATTTATCTTTTTGAGGGCGCTGTCAGCTACCTCCGGTTTGCCGATCTTTTTGGGTTCCAGCGGCGTTTTGAGGTGGCTTTCGGCATTGTCATTATCCTGGAAAGCCACGAGCGCCGCCTGCGCATAAATGTTAATGGCTTCGCTTACGGCCTTGGCATTCTCTGCGGCAGCTACCCGCAACCAGTGCAAATCGGATGGCAGAAGGGTATTATTCTTATTGATTTCGGCGGGCATAGCCAAAGTTATAATGCCCGAATTGATCAACCCTTTGGTCGTATCAGAAGGGATATCCGCAGGGTCAAATTCCTGCCATTCGTTATCTGCCAGGAACGACCATTTAATCTCCGCAGGGTCAAGGCCGGCATCGGCCGTATTTTCAGCAACCTGGAAGAGTAACTGCAGGCTCTGCAGTGGTTCCAGATCTTTCAGGCCGATGTAAAGGGCGCCTTCGGCTGGGAACAGAGGAAGAACGGATTTCTCATTTTTTTCTGGTTTCAGGTGTTCGTATGTATCTGTAAACGGATGAATATGGAAATAACGGAAAGATGGATCATTTTCAAACTGATAAGTGACCGTAGAAGTATAATCGAGGGATAATTCTTTTATCACTGGTGTATACGGCGAATTGGGAATGACCACTTCATCCTGAATACCATAAACAGGAATATCCTCAGAATATGCTTCTCTTGTTCCATCACTGAGTATTTCCCAGTACCAGGCTCCCACGACAGACCACGGCAATTTGGAAGCGGCCAGCATTTGCCGGGTAAGGACAGTAGGGTATTGTTCGTGTTCAAAGTCCCTGTTCAGATCAAATCTTAAAAACCCCTCCTTCGTATTCTGCCCAAATGTTTCTGCATGTTCAGGCAAAAGGAGGTGCTCCAGTTCTATGTCTCCATTTGTAAGCTCAATGATGGCTTTGAAATCATTGAACGCTTCGGATTGATCCGGGTTCCCATTATCTGCTTTGAACAGCTGAATATCAGTTGCCGCCGGGGAGTTTACACCGCCGGCGCCAATAGAATGGGCATTTGCCGTAAATGAAGCTGGACTGAGGTCATTTGGAAGCTCATTGTAGCCTGCATAATAATCTTTCAGATCGGCAGGCAGTTGTTGCCAGGTAACATGCAGTGTAACGGAATCCAAGCTCTTAAGAGCGGCTTCGGCACATCCCACATAAAAAGCAGACCCTGCTTTGGGCGATGCCCCAAATGGCATAAAAGGCTTAGCCGTGTCTACTGCCCCGTCATCGCTGAAGGCCATCAACCTTGAGGCGCCTGCAACATGAACTGTCAGGCTTATATTTTCTATCCTGGCGATATGCAGGCACTCATATATTTTGTTGGATTTACCCTCAGCATCAAACTGCTTCAGGAGCACCCGAAGCACCGGGAGATCGGTTCCATAATCCGTTTTCAGTTTTTTGGCATCCAGGCCCACCACAGGCGGAGCGCCGGCCGGCAGGGTGAACTGGATCTTGATCAGGTTATCCACCCTGGTAGCGGTAAAACCGGTAGAAACTTCCCCTACGTCGATCCATTCTTTTGCTCCACTTAATTTCACCTCGAGCATTTCCTTGTTCAGGGTAAAACCGTCTTCGGAAGGGCCGGCGCCTGTGGTAATGGCCAGAGTAACTGTCCGGGCTCCTTCGGCCATCTGCAATTCCCGGCTGGCAATGGCGAACCCCAGCCTGGCTTCTGCCAGGTTTTCATTACCGAGGGTAGGCCAGGAGGGCTTATCTTCTGTTTTGGGAAATTTGGCGCCCTGCCCATCGGCTGAATTGGCAACGGGGGCAGCATGGACGCTTTGTATGATCCCAGATTTCCGGAAGGAGTAAACCGACCGCAGGCTTTCCACCTGGGCCCGGTTAAATACCGTCTCCTGGTCAAGGGTATAAAACAGTTCTTTGCCTTCACTGTCCTTCCCGGCCCGAAAGCGGGTATCTTTTTTAAGCTGGTGTTCCTCAACCTGTTTGGCCAGTTCAAAGAAAAGGTGCACCTTGTCCGGAACGGCATCCTTCACCTTAAGCTGCAGGACATCCTTGTAGTAAAAGTCCAGGTGCCGCTCTGTCATGCGGTTAAGGTCATCCTGCAACAGTTCGTAGAGCTTCAGGAAAGTAATGAAGAGGGCGATATGGGGCTGGTGCCCATTTTGTTCCAGGGTAGCCGAAAAGTAGCCAGGAGCCGCCTTAATCACCTGGAACAGGATGTTGTAAATTTCGGTAAACAGGCCGTTCAGGCCATCATAAGCGGCGGCGAGGCGTTCCGCCAGGCTTGGCTCAGAAGGCAGCCCTTCGGGCAATTCATCTTCGTCGAGCAGTCGGAGCGGGTTAAAAAGGCTTTTGTCCGGTTCCACACTCGAGGGGTCACCCAGGTTCCAGGCCGGGGAGAACCCACTGTAATCGCCGGCCAGATAGCCGGTATCCGCGCTCAGGACTTCGGCGGCGCCCAATTCGTAGGCCAGCAGGCGAGGCAAGGTGCTGGCCAGGTTTGCGCCTACTAAGGTCTTTATATACTTCCCAAATGGATCGTTTGTGGAGAAAGCCTTCAACCAGTCGTCCAGTTTCCTGGCCAGCGCCAGATTATGGGCGAACATTTGCCATACCCCGGCTTCCGTAGCGGTCGGTGCGTCTCGGAGTACAGAAAAAGCCTCTTTAAGCGGTAAGGGGTTGAACCGTTCGATCGAAGCGATCATCACACTCGGGCTGCTACCCCAGAAGGCTTCCCAATCTCCGCTTAATTCATTGTCCTCATTGTAATAATGCAGTTGGCGGGAAAACTCCAGGGCGAACAGCATGAAATCACCGGTAGTGCGTTCATCCACTTTCACAAAACCGGGGCCGAGGGCTGCAAGGCGCCGCTGCCGCTGGCTTACGCCATCGCGTTTTACGGGGTTTTTTATGGAAGTATCTGCTGCCTGAGCCATAGTCAAAAATGAAATACTTTGGTTTTATCCAATTTCACTTCCCTCCTGGATATAGAAGGGATAGACGAAATTGAATCTGGAATTAGTCGCACGAACAATGAAAGCGATTTCAATATCCAAAACGCCCTCCTGGTAGCGTTCGGAGGAAACAGTCACTTTTTCCAGGTCAATGCGGGCCTCATGGTAGGTAATAGCCCGGTCCACCAGGTCCTTGATCACGGTTAGCAGGATAGGGTCGAGGGGCTCAAAGACTTTATCCTGAAGGCTGGCGCCATAGCCGGGCTGCATCACCCGTTCGCCGAGGGCAGTATCCAGCAGGATAGTGAGGCTCTGGTAAATGTCCTCCACATCCGACACCATTATGGGGCCCCGGGCTCCCTTGTCGAAAGTCGGTGGGAAACTCCATCCTGTACCGAGAAATGAGTTTTTACTTTTCATGTTATCCTCCGATTAATACAGTTGGGCATCCTATGATGATACTTCCGCCATGGGCGGTCGTATCTCCCATTCTGGCAGCCGGCATGCCACCGATCATGACGGTGGCAGAGCCTTTCACCACCGAATCAGGGGGCCCTGTACAAGTGAGCATATCGCCAACACGCAAGGCGGGCATGCCACCGATCAATACCGTTGGGGCGCCTGGTGGCAAGGCAGGCCCGCCGACATGAGGCACCGTTCCCGTTACCATGGGGCAAACATGCATATCTCCGACTCTGGCGGCAGGTGGCATTTTATCTTGCGTTTGAGTGGCCTTTCGCCACGGTTTAATTGATCTGCACAAGGCTTCCCTGCAGCTTGGCAATGGCGGAACTCTTCAGTTCCAGGCCAGCGCTGCCTTCTGCTTTGAACTGTGCCTGAGCTTTTTGTTCCAGATTCACGCCTTCCACTTTCACGTTTCCGGTTGCTTTAAGGGTAATGTCTTTAGCGCTTTCCAGAGCGATGCCATTGGAGTCCATCACGATTTTGTTGCCATTCTGGTCCTGGAGGGTAATTGATCCGGCATCATCATCCAGGATCGCTTTGTTCCCCCCAGGGGTTTCGACCGTAATGATCTTTTTATCGTCATCGAAATGGAGCTTCATCTCCGAACGGGTCACCAGTCCTTTTTCATGGTTGTCATCTTTGGCTGGAATAGGAGCTGGCTTGGCGCTGCTATGCAACATGCCCAGCACCACGGGGTCACGAGGGTCATCATTAAGGAAACCAACGATGACTTCATCGCCGATTTCGGGCCGAAAGACAAAGCCTCTGTTTTGACCGGCGTCCAGGCTGGCCAACCGGGCCCATATTCCCTCCGCCTGGGCATCCACTACGGGCAATTGTACCTTTATGCGGTCATCACCGTCGGGGTCCCCTTCCAATCCCTTTACCAGGCCGATCTGCAGCCCGTTCACTCCCGGCAACAAACCGGCTGCCGGCTTTTCGGCCAGTTCATGCTCTTCGTAAAACCACTGGACAGGCCTGCCAAACTGCAGGTGGGTATACCAGGCCCCGGCATTCATCTCATGCCGCACTGCGGTAAGGAAGGCCTTGCCATTGAACCGCTCCCCCACTCCTTCAAACTTCACCATATTGCCAGGCTTAATATCCGGAAAACCCTGGATCATCGCCCTTCCGATGATCTTGGCCAAATGGCTTTTCAGCAGGGTGGCATCCGCCCAGGCCTGCAGTTCCTGGTCCACGACGTGCCCGCTGTGGCGGAGTTCCAGGCTGGAAGGCCCGGCCACTCCGGCCAGGCTGCTTTCCCTGATGTTCCCTTGGGGGTTAGCGCCGGGTGGCCGCCCATCGGCCTGAACCATCTGCTGGCCGGCGTAATCCCAGGAACTCGAAGTTACGCCCTGGTACTGGGAACGGGCATCCATCTCCGCCTCGAACTCAAAGAGCGTGCTGCCATATATCAGTGTTAACTGCTCGACGCCGCCAAAGTCAGGAGCCTTGACCGTAACCTTTCCGTCATCTACCAGCACCAGCTTCCCATTAGCCTCAGCACGGGAAAGCATGAAGTCCCAATCGGTCGTATAATACTGAACCAGTTCCTGATGAGTAGGGCCGGTAGCTTCCACCGATTTGCTCAAGCCGCCATAGCCTCCCAGTATCTCTTCAATGGCATCGCTGTCCTTAGCTTCCGTGAAATATTTGTTCTTTCGGCCAATGGTCATTTTTACCGACTCATCCTTACAGCTTATTTCCAACACAGAGCCCCCTTCCCGGACCTTTATACCATGCTTGATGATGATTCCTTTAAATACGGTAGTATTGGTGGAATCATACCCCATCTTGATCTCAATGGTTTTCCCGGGAATCAGCTTGTCCTCATTACTGACGGCAAAATCTTCACTGGCTGCATCCCCATCCCGGAGTACCAGAAAAGCCATGGGTACCCGGTTCACTTCCTTATGGGTGACGATGGAAAGCAGTTGGTAGGTTTGCGGTAAAGCATTTCCGTCAACCAGAATGTCAAAACTGGTGGCGCCTGTTGTAGACTGTATCGGTAATACTCGGCCGTTACTCATTTACTCGTTTTTTCAACGGGTGGAAAAAAAATCTCCTGGCCAGGCTTCAATCGCCGAAAGTTGGCCAGCCCGTTGGCCCGGGCCACTTCCAGGTATAGCGAAGCATCATTGTAAATGCGGTACACCATCAGCGGGAAAAGGTCTCCCGCCTGTACACTGCGGATATGGGTCAGGTCCGGAGAAGACTTTTTCTCTTTCGCCACCCTGAATTGGGGGTCCGTAAACCCCTTAAAGGTGGCGCTGATCTTGGCCCTCAGGGGCATCCCGTCTGGGTCAAACAGCGTGTAGGTGATTTGAAGGTCGGTGAGCTTGCAGTAAAAAGGCGCGACATCAGTTCCCAGGACTACCTTCAGGAATTTGGGTTGATGAATATCACCGGACAAGGTGTACACCACATCTTTGAGTTCCTGCAATTGCTGCGGCACTGTCTTTTCCGGCTTTACATAGCCCATGATGGTTCCCGTCCCGTCCAGAAAAAAATCTAGCCGGAGTTCTTCCGGAGCGGTGGAGAGGAAACGGTCGTCGTTCCCCTGAGCACCGCCGGGCCTGCGCTCATCCTGTTTAACCTGCAGGCGCTGCGAGAACTGTTCCGGGTTCACCGGAAGTTCAAACTCGTTGGGGGAAGCCGCCTTGTTTTTAAACTCCTGATCCCGGTAGGCTTCGATCTTGATTTTTTGCGGACGTGCCATTTTGTTTAGCGTTCTGCTTTTTCTTTAAGGATCTGCAATACCTGGTCAACGCAGGCCCGGATAATTTCATCGGTAGGCTGTTCCGGCAGGGTGGCGCTGCTGCTGCCCCCTTCTGGCCTTCCGTCATCCGAAATAGTCGCCTTGATGTGCAATTCTCTGATTTCCAATGGCATAAACAACTGTTTTACCCTGAAGGGGAGTGATTGACTTCAAAGTAGTTGTAATTCAGTTCAAGCGTTTCGATGAGTATAGCGCTCTGTTCGGCGTTCAAATCCGAAACCGACCACTTTTTAGGCCAGGCATGGTAGACCGTCCAGGAGACCAGTTCATTATGCTCTTCGTTCAAAAGGTCAACCTTGAGAGTGATAGGTTCTATGGCCAGGCTTTCAATTGCCTTACGGCACCAGGCTATTACCTTGGAATCTTTGACGACCCCTCGCTTAAGAATCAGGTCTGAGTACTTCGACCGAACGGGGACGACGTGCTCAAACCGATTCTCGCCGCCTTCTTTAATGGTTTCCGTCTGCAATTCTACATTGAGGCCGGAAACAGATTGGAACTGAATTTCCCCTGCCAATTCACTTTTCCCGGTGAATCGCACGCGGAAATGAAAACTGACCGGAGGGTATTCCGTCGGCATAATCAATCACCATTTTTAATTTCAAGCCCTTCGTGCACCAGCTCCATCGTTTCAATCGCAACTTCATTGCCATCCGACTTCAGGTCGGTGGATTGGACCTTGGTCGGCCAGGCGTTTTTGACCTGCCAGGTAACTACCGGTTCATGTTCTTCGTTGAGCAGCTGGATAGTGATATCCCGACGCTCGATGGTATTGAGCTTGACCGTATTCCACCACTTGAAGAACTCGTTATTCCCCCTGAACGTACCCCGTTTCAGGGTAATATTGCTGTACTTCTGCATACCGGGCATTTTGACCTTGGAGTATTCCTTGCTCGACCCATCCCGGTACTCAATGATTTCCGATTCAACATCCAAGCCGGATATCTCGGAGAATCCTATGGAGAACTCGCTGCCCCACTGGACCTGGAAGTGAAATTTTGGCATCGGATATTCAGCCATGATTCAATGTTTTTTTTGATTTGAAAGAAAAAGCACCCATCAGGATACCTGCATTTTATGGGAGAACTTAAGGATGATGAATTCAGCCGGGCGAACAACGGCCAGCCCGATCTCGACATTCATACGCCCTTCGAGGATATCCAATGCGGTCATCGTCGTTCCCAGGCCGACATTGACGAAGAAGGCGTCGGCCGGTTTGGCCCCGGCCAAAGCGCCGGCCCGCCATTGCAGGATGAGGAAATTCTCAATCATTGCCCTGACCTGCGACCAGGTATTCGCGTCGTTGGGTTCAAAGACAAATTGCTCGGAAGCCTTCTTAATGGATTCCTCGGCAAAGTTGAAATACCGGCGTACGCTGACGTAGCGCCACTCATTGTCGTTACCAGCCAGGGTGCGGGCGCCCCAGATGAGGATACCTTTGCCGGTAAAGGCACGGATGGCATTAATGGATTTACCGGTGGAATGGACATTGAGTTGGTCCTGCTCCTGATTGGTTATTTTGATAGTGGGGCGGACTACTCCCGTTAAGGCCACATTGGCCGGGGCTTTCCATACGCCACGGGTATTGTCCACAAAAGCATACTGGCCAACTACCAGCGGGCTGGGCGGAAGTACGACCGGTATCCGGTCAATGGCCGAGAGCGCCACGTTGTAGAGGATCAGATCGCCGCTGCCAGGATCGGAATCAGCAGGTTTCAGCTCTGCTAAAGACTTTCCTCCTGTATCCGCAGCATTTTCATCCACGATTTGGACGACGGTAACCGAGTCGTTGGTAAAAACGTAATCAAACGTGGTCTCCAGGAGAGGAGCATAGCAGGCGCCATACTTCAAATTGTCAAAAGGCAGGCTCATATCCCGGAAATCGTCGGACGCCGTCCGTATATCGGTTCCCGTGCCGTCGGGAATGGGGAGGTCCATTACGGTGAACCGATCCTGAAGTTTACCGCACATTTGGAGGGCCGCGTACATCAGTTCTGCATAGTTGGAATTATCCAGATGGATAGCCTCCGGAAAGACGATGAGGGTTATCTCATCTTCCTTCTCAATGGCTTTCAGGCCGGCATCGAGTTTCGACTTTGTGACTGAGGCGGGTTCGTTATCAATGAGGTCAGCGGAAACAACATAACAAGGCCCTCCACCATTGGCAAAATAAGCCTGCATGGCATAGTACATATTGTGAGGAGAAGGGGCACTAACCGCCCCGTTGACCTTGCGGTCGAGTACATTGCCCTTACCATCGGTTTTGTCTTCAATCGTCACAGTGATCGCCTCCGGAGCAGCGGTGCCAAAGAAGAATTCATACTCCAGCAAAGAAACGATCCTTTTAGGAACAAGGTGAAGGTCATCCTCCTCCTTTTCCCTGGCTTTCATGGTATACCCGATGAAAGCCGGAATAGCGGTTTCGACTCCTGCCACGGAAGGTGGAAATTTCCGTATTTCCTCAATGTAGACACCAGGAGTTTTCGGTTGAATTGCCATACTGGTGGATTTTTAACGGTTAAGTAATGGTAATCAATGTTTATCAGCCCTTTTTGAGCCGGTTATAAGTTGACCCTGGGTAACAGGATCTCGGAATAAATCCTATCTCCTTTCGGTTTTATCTTCAAACCAGCCGGGCTGGGGAGCGGGATTTCGACGTTGTCAGAATTCCGGACGGACATCTCCTGGCCGGATTTTTTTAACAGGATTGGATTCTTGGTTACGATATACCGCTCTGCCGGAAATGTTTGAAAATTACTATCGTTGACCCGGTTGAGGTTTTCACCCACATGCATCAGGTACTGCCAGTACGTGGCTCTGTTGCGGAACGCTATCCTAAAGGCAGGAGGGCTTGGCTGACCAGCCGCCGAGCGCAGTTCACCACTACTTTCCAGCAACCTGAAATCCCCCAGGCCGGGTCCGATTTCGATGAGCCCGAAATCGAATCGGCTTTCCTGCTCCAGGCCAAGCAAAATTTCTTTTTGGTCGGAATAGCCTTCCGGGCTACTCACCTTCAAGGTATAAGTTCCGGCTGCTTCCTCCGAAAAATCTAATGGGAAGGAAGTAAACGGGCCTTCGCCTGTGCCACCGGCATTAATTGGGCCGACACCGGTATCGGTGCTTCCCAGCAATTCAAAATCAGCACTATAGATCGGAGTTGAAGGCTCATAAGTGAAGGCATATAAAAACTTTAAGGGAAGCAAACGCTGGTCGCTGTAACTGGCATACCGCACTGACGAGTCAAAAGCAGTCCAGGCTGGATCGCCAGGGGCGACACCAGATCCGACATTGATGAGGGCCTGATAAATGCTCCCTCCATCTTCCACCCATTCTCCCATTTCATACTGACGGCCGGCCATGTAGGCAGGATAAGGAAGGGATAAATAGGGGTATGCCAATCTCCCCGCCGGATCGATATTGCTGAAATAAAATTTCGCCGGCACATTGGGGCGTACTCTTATATTAGAAAAGTTCATAAAGCCTGTTTCCTTCAGCCGCAGGCGAAATGCCAGGCGCAGGCTTGGTGAAGGCGGAATTTCCGGTTCAAAAACGACGGAAGCACCATCAGAACGCTCCTTCACCTTGATCGCTACCAGAAAACCAAAGGGGGTTGTTCGGAAAACCATATGGTGCCCCTGAAGCAGCTTTTGGCAGCCAGCCGCCGGTTCAATGGAAAAAAAATCAAGAATATTATAACGCTGGCTGAGCAATTCCCCCAATTGCTGTGCCTCATCCTCACCAGTCGACAAAGTATAAAATGCGTCCGGATCAGGAAGCAGGTAATCACTCAGCAGGTGTACCTCAAATAAGGTCTTGTACAATATCCTGAATGCCATATTCTCAGTAAATATCTTCCGACGATTGTATTTCTTTGACCACCTCTCCGGACCCCAGCGGGCGACGGTCCCTGATGGCTACGAGCCGAGCCTTATACATCACGAACGGGATCTGCCGCCCCCCCAACGCTCCCCACAAATGGTTAATCTGCTCAAACGTAAGGGTGTACAAGTCCAGAATTACCCGTAGTTCCGTTAGGTCGGGATTGTCCGGATCGATAGAAACAGTAGAATGAGGAGCTTGGCTTACCAAAAAAAGGTTTTTCCCCTGAAAAAATTGAATAACCAACGATAATTGCCGTAGGGCAAACTGGTAGGCCTCCATGTCAGATGACAGGTTGGCACAAAAAAGAAGGTACAGGTTCAGGTTGACCGGGGCATTTTCATACCGAATCCCCCCACCTGGTGAACGTTGAATGAAAGGTGCGTTTTTCAAGGCTCCCTCTTCTTCTACATTAACAAGGCTGATCAACAATCTACCCTGCAACTCGGGCCGGCTATTTCCTTCAAGGCTAGCCACATTATCCAGTACTACATCCTCGGCTGAAAGGTTGCTTTCCGGATGTAATTCCATATAATGGCCCAACTCATCTCTGATAATCTTCAGGGCTTCAAATATCATAATGGAATATGATTTTATATGGTTCGCCTGCAGGGCATCTTCCCCTCTATACTCCAAAAGCACCATTCCCCTCTTTCCCGAATCGGGTTTCTTCTTATTAGACACAAGCCTCCATAGACAATAAGTACATTGTCAAATGAAAATAGACTATCCTTTCCAAAAAGCACATCGGCTTATTTGGTCAAAAAATACACCGTTTCAAACTAATCAGCTCGAACTAAGTTTCATGGCCGTCTTGCAACACTATGGGGGAGTTAGAATTATCTTTCCAAAGCCTGAATACCTGAAAAGCAGCAGTTCACAAGACTCAGCGCATTCAGACCGCTTATACGTATCGGAGCTTCAACAGGACAGGATGGGTGCCGGGTTATTCCAGGATGTTATAAAAACGGTACACAGAACAACCATTTAGTGTAGTCTAATCCACTAAATGGTTTCAGACAGGTAGTTTTAAAATGCACAGTGCATTTGATTGCAAAAACTTAAAGGCGAGGCAAACTATAGGCATAGGCATTGGATTTCAGGGTTTGTAATGCATTTTACCAAATATAAATGAATCAATCTAAATTTCAAAAAAAACAATATAAAAATGTGGACAATTCTAATAATAATTTTTGCACCATAGGAAGCCATCCTCTCACCTTCATACGTAAATTTTTCTTTTCCCTCCGGAAAATCAGATCGCTCCCCAAGGATTCATCCAATACTCAAGGAATCTTGTAAACTTTACTCAGGACGGGTCACCCCTTCGAATGCACCACCAGCCCCACAATCTTAATATCCTGGTACCATACCAGCACGTCAAACTGCTTCGGATTGTTGAAGGCGTTTTGTACTGCATTCTGTATCTGCGCATTAGGACTGTGAAAGCAACGCCATTGGTCGTCGACATTGAGCCAGAGGCTGCGGGCGCTGTCTTCAGGGTATTGTACTAATTCCAGCCAGTATTCCTTAGCCAGGCCGGATGATACCGGGGCTTCTCCGCCCAGTAGGCCTCTCTCCTTGACAATTTCCCGAGGCCCGGTCAGGGCTACCTGAGGATCTGTGATCTGTTTCATATCCATAATCTTTTTTTTTACTCCTTTTAATTTATGGTGGAAAAAAGAGAATGGAAATGATAAATGTCAGCAGGTCGGCACGTTGCACGTCGGCACGTTGAGCGCAGCGAAATCCCGTACCGACGAAAGGAGGTAGGGATCGGCACGTCAGCCAAACCATTCAACCATTCGGCCATTCAGCTATTCCCAAACGCCTGCTCCACCTTCTCCACCAGCACCCGGGCGTGGGAGCCCATCACTTCGTGGGACATACCGGCAGTGTGTGGTGTAAGGATCACATTATCTGCCCGGCGCAGGTATTGGAAAGGCTCGGGCATGCTGCCGATGTCCAGGGTACTGAAAGATTGCTCTTCGTACTCGACCACGTCGAGGGCAACGCCCAGTAGTTTTCCAGCCCGGTGAGCATTCACCAATGCTTGTGTGTCCAGCACCAGGCCCCGGGAGGTGTTGATCAGGAAAATGGGTTTGTGGAAACTGTCGAGAAAGGCCTGGTTGACGAAATGGTGGTTGTAATCGGCATAGGGGATATGCAGGGTGACGACGTCGGCTTCTCGGAATATCGTTTCCAGGCTTACCTCTTCGGCCAACATGCCGCCGTAGTTGGCCTTGAACTTGTCGTAGGCAATGATCCGACAGCCGAAGCTGCTGAGGCGCTGCGCCACAGTGCTGCCGATATTGCCAAATCCGATAATCCCCACCGTCCGATGCCGCAACTCATAACTCTTATTGGCTTCCCGAACCCATTGCCCCTCGCGCACCTGCATACCAGCCCGGAACAGGAAGTGCATTAGCCCCAGCATCAGCCCTAGGGTGTGTTCTGCCACGGTATCGCGACTGCCCTCGGGCGAATTGAACACCCGGATGCCCTTGTCTTCTGCATAATCTACATCAATGTGTTCCAACCCGATCCCCATTCGAGCGATGAATTGCAGTTGGGTGCACTTGTCCAGAAATGCCGGCCCCAGGGAAAACCGGCTGCGAATGACCATACCGAAGTATTCTCCTACTATGGACTCCACTTCATCCAGGGGTGTTTGCTGATGGTCATGGCATTCGTAGCCCAGCTGGGTCAGGTGTTCTATAAGATAAGGGTGCGCTTTGTCGATGAGAATGACTTTTCTGGGATGGGGCATGGTAGTTCGTTATTTGTTGGAAGGCTTTTCTATGGGGTACTGAGGAGGCGTTAAAAGTTTCAGGTTTAAAGTTAATTGAAAATCAGGCATTCGTAGGCAAGAATACTCACTTTTTGAACATTCTTTGTCAAACAAAGATCAACAAAAAAAAGCTTAACGCTATGATCAAACCGAAGCCAAAGATCAGGTACTTGCGCATGGCAGAACTCCCCAGGATGAGACTGTAGATCAGTTTGAGCACATTGTTGCTGATAGTGGCCTGCAAGGTGGCCAGCGCAGCTACCGAAAGCAGCACCGTTTGTTTCCGTTGGAACAGGTTGATGAGGAATGGGTCAATATCTGTAACACCTACAATATAAGATAATACCTTCAGCCCTTTGTCACCGTAATACTGCAACACGTAATAGGTCAGTGTCACGAAAAAGACGAAAAGGAAAGCGAAGATCAGTGCGGTGCGAAATTCCAATGGGTTTCGCTGCTCATCTTGCGGCACTACAGTCTTTACCTGTTCCTCCTTCGTAAAGCGAAACATCAGCAAGCCTACTCCAATAGAGGCCACCGCCAACACCAGCAAGGGCGCCAGCAATTTCAGCGCCAGATCCCGGTTGAACAGGAAAGCTAGCAGTAAGATGCGGAGGTACATCATGGCCGTAGCCAGTATGATGGACGCCGTTGTTTTCGCCGGAGGGAAGCTGCTCTGCCCCCCCTTCCGGGCAAGGGTGAAGGTAGTAGCAGTACTACTGTAAGCCCCGCCCAGAATACCTGTGAGCAAAAGGCCCGCATCTGTGAAAACGAACTTGCGTAGCAGATAACTGATATAGGAAATGGAAGAAACCGCCACAACCGCCAGCCAAAACTTGTAAGGAGTAAGCGATAAGCCTTCAATAATAGGCGTATCCGGCGTCAAGGGCAGGATCACCCCGGCAACCACCATGAATTTTGCCAGCGTGATGAATTCCCGATTGTCGATCTTTTCAGAAAAAGCAATCAAGCCTTCTTTGACCTCTACCAGGATCAGTATAGTGACCAGAATGAGCAATACCAGCCAATGTGGTTGGGTGTAAACCAGAGGCGCTAGCGAATAGGTAATGAGCGCTACGATAATAGACGTGAGCCCGGACTGCTTTTCTTTCCATATCTTGGAAATATAAAAAATAGCGAGAAAGACGGTGATGGACAGCCCTCCCAGCCCGAAAAACAACATCCGGACCGGATCTAAGAGGTACAGGATATAGCCCAGGATACCAATGAAGGTAAAGGTCCGGTCGGTGCCCAGCAGGCTTTTGGGCCTTTCCGAATCGTGGTGCAGTCGTTGTTCCAGCCCGATGAGCATAGAAAAAAGGGCGACCAGTAGGAAATTGTAAAGGTCCTGGGGAATATGTTGAAGGAGGTTATCCATTACAGACAGTTTCCTCTTAAAGGTAAGGGTTTAGCTTGAAAATTGCTTCTGTGGATAGCTCAAAGGCTGTTTATTCCTCCCGGAGTTTTTCCTTGCCCTTTTGCAGCAAAGCCCGTTCGTCGGCAGACAAAGCAGGCATTTGAATGTTCATCTCTTCCAAGGCTTTCACAATAATACTGCCAATGGCCACCCGAGAAAACCACTTGTGGTCAGCCGGGATGATATGCCAAGGTGCGTACGAGGTGGAAGTCCGGTTGATGGCGTCTTCGTAAGCCTGCTGGTAATCGTCCCAAAATCCCCGCTCCTGGATATCCCCGTAGGAAAATTTCCAGTTTTTATCCGGGTTGTCGATGCGTTCCAGGAATCGCTTTTTCTGTTCTTTTTTGGAAAGGTGCAGGAAAAACTTCAGGACAGTGGCGCCATTTTCAACGATCGTCCGCTCAAAATCATTGATCTGGCGATAGCGCTTGTCCCAAAAGGCCGGCTTGATATCTTTGGTAGATTGAATGCCCGGCAGGTTTTCAGCCAGCAACAGTTCCGGGTGAACTTTAGTGATCAGGACGTTCTCATAGTGTGAGCGGTTGAAAATGCCGATCCGGCCCCGGTCAGGAAGGGCTTTATAATGCCGCCACAGATAATCGTGATCCAGTTCCTCAGTGGAAGGGTGTTTGAAACTATACACTTCGCACCCCTGTGGGTTGATCCCACTCATAATGTGTTTAATGGCGCTGTCCTTGCCCGCCGCATCCATCGCCTGAAAAATGATGAGCAGCGAACGCCGGTCTTCAGCGTACAGCCGATACTGCAAATCCGCCATTCGGAGGATATCTTTTTTCAGCTTTTTCTTAGCCGCCGTTTTGTCCTGGAAACTTCCGGTGAAAGCGGGATCTCTATCCGATAAGGAGATGGGGTGTTCACCGGTTACTTTTAGTTGATCGATGTCTACTTTCATAGTATAATTTTTTTCTGGCTATCCGCTTGAGTTATGGATAAAAACACGGCCCTTCGCCGGGCAGATTTCCCAGTCAAGACCACAAATAGGCCAATAGTCACTTTTATAGGCCGAGTAGAAACCGCCCAAAACATGCTATTGAAGCTCGACTATCCCTGCCGGTGTTTGTATAATGGCCACCAAACTGGCTGTCTCTTCTGCTTTTATAGAAAGATCAAGCCCTATCCCAAGCAGTTGCGCCTGCACCTTCCCAGCAGCCGGATGCCCGGCTGACAAAGACAACAATACACCTCCCTGCGGCAAAGCTCGCGCCGGGTGCGGCGTTTCTCCCCAATCGATAAAAAAGGGGATGATACCGCCCGCAGGATCAACCCGGGGGTCAGTCAGGCGCCATCGGAGCAGTTCTCCGCCGGGTTTGGTACGGCTGCCTTCCAACACATGTCCCAATTCGAGTCCATTTCTTTGCGCCATTTGCACCAGCTTACTCAAATCATTGGATTTGGCCACCCAACGGATCAGCCTTGGTTGGGTTAACCGATCCACCGGAATCCAAAGGGGCCGGGGTACATTAGACTGCGCGGGGTCAGTAGCAATGACCTCCAGGTAGCTATCCGGCCCCAGGGCCAACAGCGCGTTGTGGGTGCCGAAGCCCGGGTGCTGCCCACCGTACACGGGGTGGACGCCAAGCAGCGCCTCAATCTTATCCATACCGCTTTCCAGCGTAGGCGCGGCGTAAATGAGGTGATCAACCGGTAGGTTCATTTTCCTTTTGTCATTCTTTAACGCTCCGCTTGAAAATACCTGATTCCACTCAAATTAGTGCATTTTTCATAACTTTATAACGGATATTACGACTGTACAGCCTTCCCTTGAACAAAAAATGGGGCCTGAGATCCCAAAATTCCCCTTAGCTTACATCCTCCTATAAACCCTGGAGCTATGAGTACCGATAAACCCGTGGTTTTTTTGGCATTCGCCAACGAATATGAAGCCGGCCGGCGCCTGGACAATGTCGTCAAGGAAAGAGAACAGTTGGAGTCCATCCTCAACGAAGCCTACCGGAACGGCCTGTGCGACAAGCCGATCGTCCGGCAGAATGTTTCCATCAAGACCTTTCTCGATATCCTCGGAAGTGAGGAATGGGCGGACCGGATAGCCATTATCCATTATGGCGGCCATGCCGACGGCTACCAGTTGTTGCTGGAAGGAATGGAAGGGAAGCGCCAGGTTGCAAAAGGAGATGGGTTGGTGAACATCATGGCCAGA
The DNA here is from genome assembly GCA_020636215.1 of Lewinellaceae bacterium. Lineage (GTDB taxonomy): Bacteria > Bacteroidota > Bacteroidia > Chitinophagales > Saprospiraceae > JACJYE01. Next base: position 550,303 of record JACJYG010000006.1, on the reverse strand, counting down.
AGGGAGAACCAGGAAAACCTGAAACTGGTATTCCTCAATGGATGCTCCACCGAAAAACTGGCCAAGGCGCTGACGGACCGCGGCGTGCCGATCGTCATCGGCACCTCCACGGCCATAAAAGATGACGAGGCACTGACGGTAGCCACCCGTTTTTATACGGGCCTGGCCAACGGCCTGACCATGGCCGGCGCCTGGGCGGATGCCAAAAACGAGGTCGAATCGGTTAAAGCTGCCGAAGAAACGGTTAAGGATTCGGATCATACCCGCGGCATCGAACTGGCCGGTGACATAGCAGGCAGATTTCCCTGGGAAGAGTCCTTTAAGGATAGCGCCTCTGAAGTAGTGTTCAAAAAATGGAACCTACCCGAAGAGTCTAAAAACCCCCTTTTTAACTTACCGCCGCTCCCAAAAGCCCAACTGCCTGCCAGCCCCTTTCTCTTCCTGAAACCATACGAAGCCAGGCATGCCGAGATCTTTTTCGGCCGCTCCAGTTACATTCGCGACCTGTGGCTGAAGGTGGTGGAACCCCATGCGCCGCCCATCATTCTGTTGTACGGCGAATCGGGCGCCGGAAAGTCCTCCCTCCTGGACGCCGGCCTGCGGCCCCGCCTGGAAGCTGCCAAAAAGGATGGTAAAGAGCGTTTTGAAGTCCGCTACCTGCGCCGCGACCAGGACAAAGGGCTGGTCGGAACGCTGGCCGATATGCTCTCTTATAAACCCGAAACGGAAACCGAAGCGCCGGCTCAGGCCGAACAACCTGAAGCAGATCCTAACCTGGATAAAATACTTCGCATTGAAGCGCTCGCCGGCGAATTGGAAGAAGAAACCGCTAATACCTTCCGGTCCATCATCGACCGGTATAAGGCCATACGGGCTTACAAACCGGCAAAGCAAGCTGGACTGGGCCTTTATAATAAAGATGCTAAAGGAAATCTGAAGCTCGATAAACAAGCCGGCGCTAATTTACGCAAGGCCTGGGTTAAAATAGAAAAGGAATCGGGGCGGGAACTCATCGTCATCCTCGACCAGGTGGAAGAAGCCATTACCCGGCCCCACGTCCAGTCGAAATCAGAACTGGAAGACTTGCTGGAGGTGCTGAAAAGCCTGTTCGTCCGCCCCGCTGCAGACAAGGGGGATAAGATTAAGGGTAAGATCATTCTGGGATACCGGGAAGAGTTCAACGCCAAGATACTGGCCCGAAGCCAGGATTACGAACTATCCCCCAGCACCGTATTTCTCGAACAATTGAAGGAAAAGGACATTGAGGAGATCTTCCGGGAACTGCCGAAGCTAAGGGGCATCAACTATTACAACCTCACCATTGATGAAGGCCTTCCCGGCCGGATCGCCGGCGACCTCCTGAAAGGCAGAAGCGCCGTAGCGCCCGTCCTGCAGTTGCTACTGACCCGGCTCTGGGAAAACACCTATAATGCGAAAACCAATTCGGCCCACTTCACGATTGAAGCCTATGACAAAACGCAAAGCGGCGGCCGGGAAATGGAAAAGTACTTCCGGGACCAGATGGGACAGGTCAGGAAATGGAATCCGGAGGTAGTGGAATCAGGGCTGGTCCTGGACATACTGCAGTTCCACGTCACCGAGTTGGGAACGTCCAGGCGCCGGGACTTCGAAAAGGAGATCAGGCCGCGCTACAAACACCTGGAAGAAGAATATGGTTACCGCCAGGGCTTTGTCGAAGAACTGATCAAAAAGCTCAAGAGTCCGGAGATCTTCCTGCTGAATGACGAGGGCCGCGGATATACTAGCCTGCCCCATGATACGCTGGCCCCAATCGTCCGACGGGAATACGACCGGTCGGAAAAGCTCGGCCAGCGCTCTGCCCGTATTCTGGAGATCAAGAAATCAGATTTAAACAGGGTCAAAAACGAAGCGGAGGAACTGAGGAAGCTACGCCTGAATAGCAATGACCTGGACGTCGTCTCGGAAGGAAAAAAAGGCATGAGAAGCCTCAATGAAAGGGAAAGAGCGCTACTGCGGATCAGCCTGGAGGAGCGGGAAAAACGGCTGCGCCAGCGGCGGGTTTGGACCAAAGTGGGAATCGTAAGCGGATTGTTCATCCTGGCGCTGTCCATTCTTGCCGGCAGCCTTTCCGTTTCGGTAAACGAACAACTCCAGGAACAAGTAATTGCCAAAGCGCTTGATGCTTCCCTCATCGAACAGGACAAAAATCCCGACTGGCCTTCCACAAAAGCCATTCAACTGGCCCAGTTTGCTTATGCCAATAGCCGTACAAAAAGCGTGGATGTGGTGAATAACCTTTATAGCTTGTACGAAAAAAGCGGGTTTATTGACCCTGACAATATAGAAGCCGAAGCCCCGCCCCAATCCATTGCGCTGAAACCCGGCGCCAAAATTGATGCTTTGGATTTTTGTTCTCCATTTGGCCCCTTCCTGGTCCAATATCAGGACAGTATGGTAAAATACTGGCCGGACAGAGACAAGGAAGAAACGATAAGCCTGAGGAAAACTCCTGATGAATTCCTGAAATTGGAAGTTGGATTTTCTGCGGACGGGAATATGGTCCAGGCTATTTCCTTCTTTGACCGGATCCCGCTTTATATCGCCGATGGGGCATTGGTGGAAGCCCCATGGATGCCGGTTTATACCTCCCAAAACGAAAACGGCGAATACTATCTTGGCTATTACGACTTTTTTGCCGGCAGGCTGGTCGACGGATATGGCCGGAGCTACACCGAGGGCGAATTCATGGAGGAGTATGCCTATCTTCTAAACTTCAATGACAACGGAGCATACTTCGTAAACGTCAATGCATCAGATGTAGATACCAGTTTTTCCTTCCTTCCAATAAGTGTAGACACCCTTTTTTCCTTTAAGCTGATGAATGAAAAAAGCAGGCTCTTAAACAGTAAGCTTTATAATGAAGGGAAAAAAAGAGATTGGTGGTATGCCGTTAGAGGACAACTCGACTACCTTGGAACGAATGTGGACCTCCCATTGCGAAAGACGCATCTTGCCCAGGGCCAATATCACGATATCCGGGTTTGGAGCACTGACAAGCCGGATGAAGGGCCGGATAGTATATCGATCCAAAGAGTGCTTTTGTTTTTTCAAGCTATTTCCGACGGCCGTTATTTAGCGGTAAACCCCGCCCGCGAGCTATTCATAATGGACGCCAGCGGAGAACTGGCCGGAGGTTCCCTCCTATTGCCCTCAGAAGCAGGCCTCCTGGACTTAGCGATCAGCCCTGTCCGGCGGAATATATTTGCCATGACGAGGGACAGTGCTTATATCTGGGATCTTTCCGGAAACCGGGTAGCTGCTTACCCTCATGCAAACATTCGGAACTTTTCCTTTTCGGACGACGGATACCGACTGCTTACCGTATCTACGGACACCGTTAAAGTAGTGGAATGGGCGCCCGGCCAACTGAAAACCGCTTCCTTCTCTTATTCTCCTCCTCCAGACACTACCCTACCAGAACCCACGCGGATCGTACTAGCCCGTTTTCACGAAAACGACGCTTATCTGGTTATTGGGCTGGAGGACAGGGTAGAGCAGCCAAGGCTGGGAGGCTTTTTCAACTGGCTTAAAAGCCTGCTTTCTACAAATAAAAAAGGGAAAGACCAACAGCCCATAAGGGCCCGCATCGTCTACCGCGATTTCCAGCGAGGGCAGGAGCAAATTTTTGAGCCTCCCAGCGGCCCGTTGACCGATGCCACCGTCAGCAAGAATGGCCAATATGCGGTTGCCCTCCAATCGGGGAAAGCGACCGTGATCCCCTTTAAAAAGGGATTGCTTCCCAGCGACTCGTTGGCCACCCAAACCATCGAAGGCGCCAATGTCGAAAATTACCTGACCCAGGAATCCTCAAAAATATCGATCTCTCCCGGGGGGAAGTATATCGTCCGCCAATCTCCCCGCCGCCTCGAACTTTTTACCCCCAGTGGCAAACGGGTTAATACCTATAGTTTTCAAAACGGATTTCAACCAGGCTTTAACGGGCAGCTATTCACCCCGGACGATCAATTCCTGATCGGAAAAAAATCTGATGAAGTGTTGTTCTGGCATCCCGAAGATCAATCGATTAGAGCATGGGCAAAAGATTATGAACTGTCCATTGAAGACAAGCGGGATTATCAGCTTACTACTTTTGTGGATGACATCCCCGGCACTAAAGGCGACGCCAAGTGGTGGGGGCTAAGAGTCCTGTTGGTTTCTTTGGTTTTTATTCTTCTGTATTATTCTGATTTCATCATACAGGCCATCCAGCATAAGAAATATCTGGAGCCAGCCTTCTACTTTGTCGGATTTTCCTTGTTTTCCCTCCTGCTCCTCCTCCTTTGGGCTGCAGGAGCCTATGACCCGGAACTGAGGAAGGTGGTTTTCTACAGTATTGTCTGGGCGACCCTGGCCCTGTTGTCGATGGGTATTTATCGATTCCGGGGAAAACTAAAGGAACTCCCCGGGGCGCCGATGGGTGGAAGTTTCCCCGAACAACTGAAGTACCGGTTCTCGCTGTTGCCAAAATTCGGAACTCTAATCGCTCTTAGTATCATGGGGGCATTCGTTCTGGTTGGTTCGGCGCTGTTTTTCATCAAGGAGACGGCTATTCCTGGACAAATGGAGTGGCTGAATTTGCTGGCAGGGCTGTTCATCCCATTGATATTCATGGGATTGATAGGGTATCCCATCCAACTGGTTATTCGTAAATATCAGGCCGGTGCGTTTTCCGATTTCTATCGTTGGTTGTTGTTGCCTACTGCCTGCCTGATCATCATTTTCTGGATCGCTTACGGAACCATCGTGGACTTTGGTTACGGAGATTCAATTGCCGGCTTGTTGAGCCTGGTTTCAGGCCTAATGATCTTATGGGCTATTGTCCGACAGAGCCGGATCTACCTCGGTAGCCAAAAATATGCCGCCTTCGGTGCTTTTGCTTTCCCCGTTGCAGGCATACTGTTTTTGGTATTAATCAATGCGTACGATACCAATTCCTCTGCCATGGCCAGTTTATTTATAATCGCCTTACCGACGGCTATCATACTGGGGCGGCAACAACGCCGGCAAGGGGCTTACAGGAAGGCCTTCCTGCTATTCAGCTCCAGCATCTTTTTGGCGGCGGGAGCTTTATCCTGGGCAATAATTTCTCTGAACGATGCCATTTGGCTGGGCCTGTTACTGGTGGCGCCGGTGCTGGTACTGGCCTTTTATGGGTTGCGGCGCCAGGTAAATAATAGGGCCGCCCGGCAGGCTGCCGGTAAATGGGCGTGGGCCAACTGGATTGCCATCTTGGGCTTTTGGATATTAGGGCTTTTTGTCACTTCCGTTTTCACCGGAGCAATGTTAGATTCCGCCTATACTTTCGAGGACGATTATGAGGAATATCCTTACCCGGATGAGGAGGGCCTGTCTGAAGGGGCAATGGAAAGTGGCTTAACCGGAGATACCTCCCCTTCGCCGATGGAATCCTCGCAATCAGAGCAATCCCTTATCCAAGCGGCCGGTGAAGGCGAGGCAGAGTCAAGCATTCCAGAATCGCCATCCCCGGCTAAAGCTGATTTTAACGCCCCCATACTCAATCAACGCCAAAAACTGATCGTCCAGCTTTTCGATGCGGATGAGATCACCAGGCAGCGCGCCCGAGCCGGACTGGAAACTAATTGGAAAAACGATCGCAGCCTCATACCCGAACTTATCCAGTATAGTTACGAAAATCCCGAAAAAGAGGAAGGGGCCGGGGAAACGCTGAAATTGCTGGCCCTACAATCGGATCAGCTGCTTCGCAGCAACCGCAGCCAGTTGGCCCCCTACCTGGAGTGGGTGTCTCAGAAAAACCTGGGCGCCGGCGCTGCGGAGCAAATTAAGGAATTGCAGGATAGAGCGGGATTTTGAGGAGGACTCACCTCCTCAGCACCTTCCCCTGCCTGGCTTTCCATTGCCCTTTCTGGAAAGCTACCTTCCCATTGGCCACCACCCAATCTATGCCTTCCCCCAACTGATGCGGCTCGCTGAAGGTAGCCTTCGCCTTCACTTTTTGCGGGTCAAATACCAGCAGGTCGGCATAATACCCGGGCTTGATGAGGCCTCTTCCTGGCAGCCCCAAGGTTTGCGCTGGCAGGCTGGTCATTTTGCGAACGGCTTCTGGTAGCGGGAGCAATTCCTTTTCCTCGACATAGGTTTGAATGATCTTGGCAAAACTGCCATAACCCCTGGGATGGTGCATCGTAGGGCTGCCATCCGAACAAATCATGACGTGGGGGTCTAGCAATAAGCGCGCCTGCAGGGCTTCATCCATCACGAAGTAGGCGCCGGAAGCGCCGCCCGGGCCAATGTCCAGCAAAACTTCTTCGAAGGCTTTGCCTTTTTCCGCACTGACTTGAGCCAAAGTCTTGCCGGCGTAGGGCTCTGTGCCGAAGAGCGTCGCCTCCGGCCCGTTGCGGGCCATTACTTTCTGGTGCAAAAATTCCAGTAAGTCAGCCCGGCGCTCTCGCTTTACTTTTTCATAGTCATTAGGCGGCTTGGCCCATTGAGGAAAGACGATGCCGATACCGGTATAGCTGGCGGTGTAGGGATAAATATCAGCCGTCACTGAAAAGGAGGTATGCTGCCGGGCTTCTTCCAAGCGGGCGAGTATTTGTTCCGCCCGCTCCTCCCCTTTTCCGTAGACCACTTTCAGATGAGAAACCTGCACATTGCAATACTGCCCCTGCCGCAACAACTCCTGCAAGGATGCCTCAATCGAATCATTATCCTCATTGCGCACATGGCTCATGATCAACCCGCCTTGCTGTCCCACCACTTTGGCCAGGGCCAGCAATTCGGCATCACCGGCATAAGTACCCGGGGTGTATTCCAGGCCAGTCGTCATACCGAAACATCCGGCGTCCAGGGCAGATGCCAGCAAGGCTTCCATCCGGGCCAATTCCTGTGGAGCTGGTATCGGCTTATACGCTGTTCCACTGAGTTCCCGTAGTGTGCCGTGTCCGATAAACATCACAATATTGACGCCCGGCCCTATGCTGTCAACCCGCTGCATCCAGGAACGGATGTCTTCGACAGCCGGGCTGTCCCCATCCTGCCCCAAACAGATCGTCGTAACGCCCATGGCCAGGAAATTTTCAAAACCAGGGGTTTCCAGGGGGTCTCCGTGGGCATGGGTATCGATAAAACCAGGGGTGACATACTGGCCTTTGGCATCAATCACCTGCTCTGCAGCGATCAGGGTGGTATCTACCGGGCCAACGAACAGGATGCTGTCGTTCCGTACCAGAATATCGGCGCGAACTGCCGGAGCGCCCGTACCGTCGAGCACCTGCCCGTTATAGACCAGGAGGCTATATTGCGTGCCGTTTTCAGCCAGAAAGGATTGGAAAGGCGTCATTTTTTGACAGTCGCTGAGCACCAGCGATGCCAGCAGCAACAAAAAAAATAAGGACCTAGGCATAGGCGTGCTTTTGGGCAAATATAAGCACATTTTGTGGAGCGTGGTCACGCGTTCGTGTCCCGTCCCTAGGGGCCGGGTAAAGTTCGAGCTCCCCCATAAAACCAAAGCTTTTCTGATTCAGGCTCGGAATTTGACACAGTTATTTGAGCAATCTCATTTTGTGTTACTGTTTAGCCAGCATCCACAGCATCCACAGTATCCACACCCTGCCAGTCCACGGCCCACCAGGTATTAGCCCTGCCTTCGATCCCTCCTGCTCCTGAAACCATACAACACCTGCCCCAGAAAGCCATGTGGGAACTCCTCCACGCCGGGGAAGCCCAATTTGATATCCCGGCCATTGTGCGGGATGAGGGCCGTGCCAAAGAGGTAATCCCAAATCGCCAGGCTGATACCGAAGTTGATGCCATTCGGATGCCCTTCCGGAAGATCGTGTACGTGATGCCAGATGTGCATTTCCGGGCTGTTGAATATCTTTTTCATAAAAGGGCCCAGCAACAGGCTCCCAAGGGCGGTGCTGGCCAGTACAACAGCAAATTGCAGCAGCAGGCTTGGATCACTCAACAGCTTGATCTCGAACCCATTGGTAGCGATAGCGATGCCAATGAGCAGGCCCACTACCCCGCCGGTAATGTAGCCCGGAACCGAAATATTGGAGTGGTTGTAATGGCCAATGGCCAGGGTGAAAATATGGATGATAAAAAAGTCATACAAGCCAATGCCCAAGAGCGCGAGCGGGATATATTCGATACTCCGGTAAACAATGGTTTCCATCCAGTGATACCGCAGGTGAGCCGCGAAGCCCATCTGTTCCACTGAATGGTGTACTTTATGAAACTCCCACAAGGCCGGGGCCCGGTGTAACAGCCGGTGTGTCCACCACTGCACAAAGTCCCGGACAAAAAAGCCAATGATCAACACCAGCCACATGGGCGCAAAACGCAATGGGTTGGAGCCCTGAAGGTTGAACCCGGAAACAGACTGAATGAGGTTATTGAAAAAATTGACCACCACATCCGAAGCGGCATTGTATATGACCAGGGAGAAAAGGAAGAAATTGAAGAACATGTAGAAGAAATCCAGCCAGAAATCCTTGCGGAGCCGGGGTTGGCCCTGGCGCCAGGGCTTAATCAACTCCAGCGCAAAGAAAAAAGCCGAAACCAGGAGGAGCCAGTAGAAGTAATTGTGCCAGTCGGGGTGAGTGACCTCGTGCCATAGATATTTGGCGTACCCTTTATACCCTTTGACGAATATTTCCCAGTAGTTCATTCTTTTAATAAATTGAGTGTTGATAGCAAAGGTACCCTAAGCAGGCAAATTCATACGTGACGGGAATCACAAGCCAATCAATTCTATCAGGCGCCTTCCCCCTCCACTAAAAACAGCGCTGCCGGATTAACTCCAACAGCGCCGTTGCTTGCCTGTTCATTCAAACATGCAATATTCTTGTAAAACCGAAGGTTCCCGCCAGATTTACAAAATCCTTACAGACTCTGGCAGCTTATTTATTCGGTTGTGGCGTCATCCGCAGGTACGGTTTGATTTCCTTATATCCTTTCGGGAACTTCTTGTCAGCATCGGCATTGGTGACAGACGGAGAGATGACCACATCTTCCCCGTTTTCCCAGTCTACCGGCGTGGCGACGCTATAGTTGTCGGTCAGCTGCAGGGAGTCGATGACCCGAAGGATTTCATGGAAGTTACGGCCCGTAGAAGGTGGGTAAGTCAGCGTCAGGCGGATTTTCTTATTCGGGTCGATCACAAACACGGAACGGACAGTGGACTTTTCGGTCGCGTTGGGATGGATCATATCGTACAGTTCCGCCACATTCCGGTTCTCATCAGCGATGATGGGGAAGTTCATCTTTACATGCTGGGTTTCTTCGATGTCGCCTAACCATTTCATATGGGAATCCAGTGGATCTACACTCAGGGCGATGACCTTGCAGTTTCGTTTGGCGAACTCTTCTTTGAGAGCTGCGGTGCGGCCCAACTCAGTGGTGCATACTGGCGTAAAATCAGCCGGATGGGAATACAGTACCGCCCAGCTGTCGCCGAGCCATTGGTGGAAATTGATTTCGCCTTCGGTAGTTTGAGCTTTGAAATCGGGAGCAACATCTCCAAGTCTGAGGGACATATTCTATTGGTTTTAAGTTGAAGAAATGATTAAATGAAGCCAATTTTTCGAATGTAAAGTTACGGGATTTTAAAAAGCGATGCCATTTGCTTTCCTCAAAACAGGCCATGATATTGTCAGGATCAAAAATTTTCCGTACCAGGTAATGCTGGCGTAGCCAGATAGCCAAAGCCATTTTTTCGTTCCCGGAGGATGAATTTATCTTTCCCGTTCAGCCGTGGTTTTCCTTCCAGGAAAGGCCGCACCAGCCGGCTGATGGCTTCATCCTCGATGAGGAAGCCGTCATGGCCATAGATACTGTCGATGAGTTCCAGCTTTGCCCGTGGGATATGACGGGCAATATAAGCCTGTTCTTCCACTGGAAACAGTACGTCGGACTGGATACCGATCACCAGGGCATTGGCGGTTATCTGCCGCAGAGCAGCTTCCACACTTTCGCGCCCGCGCCCCAGGTTGTGGCTATCCATCGACCGGCTAAGGCTGAGATAGGACAACACATCAAAGCGCTTTTGCAGCTTATGCCCCTGGTAGCGCTGGTAAGAACTGGCCTTGAAATCTTCGAATTTATCGCCATCTATTTCCTCCTGAGAAAGTTGATAGGTGCGGTAGTTCCGGTACGACAGCATGGCAATCGCCCGGGCAGCCTTCAGCCCCGCCTTTCCGGCATCCGGCGCATCGGTGTACAAGCTGGGGTCGGCTTCAATGGCCATGCGTTGAGCTTCATTGAAAGCAATACCCCAGGGAGAGTGCCGGGCATTGGACGCCAGGATGGCGATGTTGTCAAACAAGCCGGGGTCCATTACCGCCCACTCCAACACTTGCTGGCCGCCCATCGAGCCGCCAATGGCCAGCCGGATGCGGCTGATACCTAACCTGGCCTGCACTTGCTGGTGCGCCCGCACCATATCCCGGATAGTGATCAAAGGAAAGCTCTTACCGTAAGGTTGGCCTGTATCCGGATTAGAACTCCGGGCATGGGTGCTGCCGTAACAGGAACCGATCATGTTGGCGCAAACGATGAAATACTTTCCCGGGTCAAACAATTTGCCCGGGCCAACCAGTCCGGGCCACCAGTCCGCCGCATCAGCGTTGGCAGTCAGGGCATGAGCGATCCACACTACATTGTCCTTTTCCGGCGACAGCACGCCGTAAGTGGTGTAGGCTATCGTCAGTTCTGAAAGAGACTCCCCGTTTTCCAGTTTGAAAGGAGTCCGGATGGTTAAGTATTCCACAATTTTTGATTTTTGTTGATCCGGGCAATGCGCCCAAAACCATGTCTGTGTTTTATGGATTGTTGATGGTTGCTGGTTGTTTATCCAACTAACAACCATCAACATATAATCTATGCCAAAACAGAGCCTCCCAGCCCAACCTTGGTGAAGGCCTGCTCGAAATCGGCCTTGATGTCATCGATATGCTCGATACCGGCGGAAACGCGCAGCAGGTTGGGCACGACACCGGCGGCCCGCTGTGCAGCTTCGTTCAACTGCTGGTGGGTAGTAGCTGATGGCTGAATGATGAGGGTTTTGGCATCCCCTACGTTTGCCAGGTGGCTGACGAGTTTCAGGCTATCGACGAAACGAGCGGCGTTGTCTTTGCTGCCTTTTATGGTAAACGATAAAACACCGCCGAAGCCGTTGCGGAGGTATTTGCGGGCATTGGCGTGCGCCGGGCTACTCTCCAGGCCTGGATAGTTAACGTATTCCACGGCTGGGTGTTGTTCCAGCCATTCTGCCAACGCCAGGGCATTATCAACGGTGCGCTGTACCCGGAGAGAGAGGGTCTCCAGGCCTTGCAGCAACAGAAATGCATTGAAAGGGCTAAGGGCCGGGCCGTAATCCCGAAGGCCTTCTACCCGGGCGCGGATTATGAAAGCAATATTGCCAAAGGGGCCGTCGGCGCCGAAGACTTCCCAGAACTTCAGGCCATGGTACCCCTCTGAAGGCTCTGTAAATTGCGGAAACTTGCCGTTGCCCCAGTTGTAGTTGCCCCCATCGACGATGACGCCGCCAATAGAAGTACCGTGCCCGCCGATCCACTTGGTGGCGGATTGCACCACTATATTGGCCCCATGTTCCAACGGCCGGAACAGATAACCGCTGGCGCCAAAGGTGTTGTCCACTACAAGCGGGATATCATACTTGCGGGCTATCGCAGCGATACCATCAAAGTCGGCCACATTGAAGCTGGGATTGCCAATGGTTTCCAGATAAAGCGCTTTGGTGCGCTTGTCGATAAGTTTTTCGTACGCTTCCGGCGATTCGTTTTCCACAAACCGGGCTTCGATACCCAAACGCTTGAAGTTGACCTTGAACTGGTTATAGGTCCCTCCGTAGAGGTTGGCGCTGGAAACCAGGTTGTCGCCCACTTCCAGAATGTTGCTCAACGCGATGAACTGGGCAGCCTGCCCGGAACTGACCGCCAGGGCTGCTACGCCACCTTCCAGGGCCGCAACGCGCTTTTCCAGAACATCCGTCGTCGGGTTCATGATCCGGGTGTATATATTGCCAAATTCCTTGAGTGCAAAGAGGTTGGCGCCATGCTCAGAATCCTTGAAAGTGTAGGAGGTAGTCTGGTAAATAGGCACGGCGCGCGAGCGCGTTGTGCCTTCTACATCTTCTTGTCCGGCATGCAATTGCAAGGTTTCAAATCGTAAATCAGACATACTTGGTGAATTTTATTGGTTGGAAATTATTTGAATGGTGCAATACAAAGGAGGTTCCCTGGCTCCCAAATGCAGTCCAGTATAAAGCGCCTGGCCTCCGGAGAGGGTGCTTCAAGCCTGGTACCGCTATGGCTAAAGGGAAATTAGCAACAACAACACATACAATGGCGCATGCAGGAGTGCAATGCAACAGAAGTTACAAGGGATGTTGTCGATGAAAGATTGGAAACCTGGCGGTTTGCGTTGTTGAAAATCATGCTGGTTTTGATTTTATATTTCCAAATCACCTGCCTTCTTTCGGCAGGTTGGCGGGATTTGGCACCGTTGCTTGTGTAGCATGGTTGCCAGGGTTTCGCAGAGCCCGTCTCTCCACCCTTCTTTATAAAACCATTCTTGTCAAAGAAGTGATCGTGGCGCAAATGTATCAAAAAAAATAACACCGCGCCACCCCACCCCCTTTTTCCGGCGCCAAAACGGCCAGATAAAAAGTGTTGGAAGAATGACCAGACAAAAATAATTATTTTCCTATAGATTTTATAGGATTTATTATCTGCCCCGTATTTTCAATAGAAAAAAAGCTCCGAATCGCTTTATTTTCATGGCATTAAGTCAAATGCTAAAAAAATGTTAATTTTTTATTTATTCAAGCTACAGAAGCCCGTTCTCGTTTTTTGATGACTCGATCAGGCGGCCGCTGCTCCAACTTCTCCTTTTTCTCGGGAAGCTGTTTAGGTGGTTGCGTCAACAGCATAACCACCGCCCCGAGCAGGCAAGCGGCTCCTGCCACAATAAAGGGGGCCATCCACACCTTCGGGTCATTGCTATTTTCAGCTGCATCCTTAAACAGGCCGGCCAGCTGTGGCCCGACGATACCGGCGATACCATAGGCGGTAAACATCCAGCCATAGTTGCTGCCCACCCGCTTGTTTCCAAAATAGTCGGCCGTGATGGCTGGAAACAAAGCAAAGTTGCCGCCAAAATTAAACCCGACAACAGAAGCAGCAATAATAAAGCCCAGCGCCATCCCAATGTGGATAAACCCATGGTACATGGCCAGCATTAGAGCCCCCTGAAAAAAAGTCATAGCAACAATCGCTGCTTTGCGGCCAATGCGGTCGGATACCACTCCCCAAACGATCCGGCCCAAGCCATTAAAAATGGCATACCAGGCCATAGCCGTCCCGGTAATCACCCCGGCATTGGCCACCCCATTATAGGATAGTGCGTCTATTCCAAACAACTTAATGCAATAGATCACCATCAGGCCTGCCAAGGCGGAAAAGATGAACACACTCCATAGCATATAAAACTGAGGCGTTCGTAACATCCTGGCGGAAGTAAAATCAACCGCCCCATTGGAAGTACTGCCCGTTGGCTGGGGAGGCGTCCACCCCACCGGAATATAACCTTCAGGGGGGTTGGCCATCGCCAGGCTACCCATAAAGACCAATACCGCAAAAGCGATACCGTAGATTACAAAGACACTCTGAACGCCGGGCAGGCCAAACACCTGAGTCGTATTCAGCAGCCCCCCAAACCAGGAGCCTGCCAGCTTCACCCAAATGGTAGCTCCAAAACCAAACCCGGCCACCGCCAAGCCGGTGATCATTCCCTTCTTATCAGGGAACCACTTGACGCCCACTGCAATCGGCACCACATAGGCAAGCCCAATACCAGCGCCGCCTACCACCCCAATGAAAAACAACTGCGCCCAGAAGGTGCTTCCGAAAAAGCCGCCCAAAATATAACCCAGGCCCAGCAACAGGCCCCCGGCCAATGATACTACCCGCGGGCCAGCCTTGGCTTGCCACTTCCCTGCCAATACCATAATGATGGCAAAGGTGGCCAGCCCGGCTGAGAATATCCAGGCGGCCTGGGTTGCGGAGAACCGGTAAAGCCCTTCTTCATCGGTCAGTAGCTTGGTAAAGACCGACCAGGCGTAAATAGCGCCCAACGCCAGCTGAATGAAAATTGCCCCGACCACGACTAACCAGCGGTTCCTGATCAATACATTTTCCATTGCAAAATATTTTTTGGTTAATTATTGCGAATAAAACCAGAAACTGTACCTAAGCATTAATTGGTGTAAGCGGGCAGGAATTCATGTTTTTTAATTCTGTTTTCCACCCCTTTCTTGCCTTATTGCGAAATTTATATCCATAGCCATTAACTGTCCATGCTTTTTGTCAAAGAAAAGGATGACTTATATCAGCTTATTTTAATTTCACATTAAGAAGAATTGTTGTTACAAAAAAAGCTTCCTACAAGATGAAAATAGAACTCAACCGCCTCGACCAGGACTTCCACCTGCAAGCCACCAATGAATCGGGCGTCACACTGGAATCGGACGGCGCTGCGGAGATCGGCGGCCATAATAAAGGCCTGCGCCCCATGCAAATGGTACTGGCCGCCCTGGGTAGTTGCAGTGCGATAGACGTCATCTACATGCTACGCAAGCTGCGCCAGCAACTGAATGACATCAAGGTAACGGTCACTGCCGAACGGGAAAAGGATAAGGTGCCCGCCTTGTTTGCAGAAATTCACGTCCACTATATACTCTTCGGCCCTATCGAAGAAAAAAAAGCGGAAAAAGCCGTCAACCTGTCGATGGAAAAATTGTGTTCCGTCAAAAAGTTGCTGGAACCTACCGCGAAGATCAGCTGGAGTTGGGAGGTGGTGCTAGGCTGAGGGGGGGTTGGGTCCCGTCCCTGTGGGCCGGGTAAAGTTTGGGTGTTCCGGTTGGGAGTTTTCAAATAACTGTGTCAAATCCTCCTCCATGATCAGGGACGCCCTGATTTTACTGGGGCTTCAGGGAACTCGTCTCCTCGAACTTTACCCGGCCCCTAGGGACGGGACTCGAACTCCTGAACACTCCCTTCCGGCCCACTAGACATACCAGACACACCAGACGTACCAGACGTACCAGACGTACCAGACATACTAGACCCACCAGACCCGTCCGTCTAGCCAGCCGGATAAATCTCTGCGAGCCGGGCAAGCACACCAGACGTACCAGACATACAAGACCCACCAGACGTACCAGACATACCAGACCCACCAGACATACCAGACATACCAGACATACTAGACGCACCAAACGCACCAGACACACCAGACATACCAAACCCACCAGACACACCAGACATACCAGACATACTAGACATACTAGACGCACCAGACCCACCAGACATACCAGACTCATAAAAACGGATAAACCTCACCGGATGCCCACCTGTGAGAACCCGCCATCCACCGGGAGCGTAAGGCCAGTCAGATAAGATGCAGCGGGCATGGCCAGGAAAGCAATAGTGCGGGCAACTTCTTCAGGTTCACCCACTCTGCCCAGGGGGGTTGCTTCATCGATCTGCCGAACTTTTTCCGCATCCTTCAGTACGCGTTCCACCCGAGCCGTATTAATGAACCAGGGGTTCACGGAATTGACGCGAATGCCATCCCTGCCCCACTCTACTGCCAGATACTGCGTCATGCGGTTCATGGCTGCTTTGGACATAGCGTAAATAGCTGTTGTCCACATCACTCCCGTCAGGGAAGCTATAGAAGCTACGTTGATGATGCTGCTTTGGGTTCCCTTTTGGAGGAGAGGATACAATCTCAGGCAGAGGTCGAAGGCGGTTCCCACGTTGATATCCATGACGTGCTGGAGATCCTGGGCCGTGGCTTCCAGGGTGGGTTTACGCACATTTGTACCCACGTTATTGACCAGGATATCGAGGCGGCCCCATAGTTGTTCTGCTTTCTTCACCACCGCCTCACGCTGGGATTCTTCGGCGATATCTGCGATCAAACCATAGGCTTTCCAGCCCTTGGCCTTGAAACCCTCCTCCGCTTCCCGGATCAATGCTTCGGAGCGCGCCAGAAACAGTACTTCCGCGCCATGGCGCAGCAGCTCTTCGGTGGTAGCTAATCCAATGCCTTTGCTGGCGCCGGTAACGATGGCGGTTTTGCCCTTGAGATTCCAATGGTTCATAAGCCTGATTAAGTGGTCAGGCTCAAAAATAAAAAAAAGCGCCCCGAAAAACGGAGCGCCCAATAGTACTATTATCCCATAGACTCAATTTCAACACAAAAGTGAACCACAGCGCCTATTCACACCCGAGGTGCGCACGCGACAGCGGATCGTTATTCGGGAAGCAATTCCCGGAAAGGACCGATGAGGGTACATATCGTTGCAGGTTGGGGTCGTGCAAGCCTTTTTTCAAGAATTCGGCCAGGTCCTGTACTTCCTCATCCGTGAGATTCAGCGGATGGAAGAAGGAAGAGATCTGGCTGGCCGGCACATCCGGATTTTCCGGGATTCCCTTGTTAAAATATTCTACTACATCATGAAGGGAGTGCTTGCTGCTCCCGTGGAAATAGAATGGCGAATCAGCCATGTTGTAGATACCCGGCACCTTGAATTTCCGCATATCTTCCTCTTTCCCGGTGAAGCCCCCTCGTCCAAAGTTGCGTATATCATCCGGCCCGGTATTGAACCCTCCGGTTTGATATAAGTCCCGAACCCCAATAGCATGAAATTCGACTGAGTTGAGGGAAGCGCCCTTGTGGCAACGATAACAGCCGGCTTTGCCGAAAAACAACAAAGCGCCCGTTTTCACCTGCTCATCCATGGCGTCCTGTTCTCCTTTCAACCAGCGTTGGAAAGGGGCCTCATTGGCCAGCAGGGTGCGCAGGTAAGCGGAGAGCGCCAGGCTGGTGGTCACCCGGTTATATCGCTCCGACTCCGGAAATTCGGGAAAGGCGGCGTCAAACATAGGCAGATATCCCAGGGTATCGAGCAAGCCCCGGCTTAGGCGCATCCGATGGATGATAGTGCCTTCAATATTTTGGGCTTCCAGCCCATCCAGGCCCATATGGTTCACCTCTCTGATATCCGTCCAGGCGTATTCTGTGCCCTCATTGACAAAATTTGCCCCAAATTGGCCGCTCCAGGTCGTATTGGTCACATAAGCTACATTGAGCAGGCTTAAAGCCCGAGCTCCCTGCACATCTAATTCTGATTCATCATAACCGTTCATCATGCTTCGGCTCTCCCCATTCAGGCCAAAGCCTACCCCTCCGTCCGCAATACCCTGAAGGCGGCCGGGCATGAAGCCGGCACTGGGCACGTGACAGGTGGAACAGGAATAGGTATCTTTACCATTTTGATATTTGGCGTCTTCCCCCAGGCCGGTTTCGTAAAACAACATTTTACCAAGGGCAACTTTTTCCGGTGTCAGACGGTTGCCAACACCTTGTGGGATGGAGTTGAAATCGTCGCTGTCGGGCAGCCTGAAATAGTTGATATCTCCACCAGGAGACAACTCCTGCAGCCTCGTCTCCAGTTGATAGTCCAGGGGGTTAAAAAGAGGGTCATGAGTGCAGGCAAAAATCAATGCTGCTAACAATACCAAAGTAAACAAGTGTTTCATCATCGCTAGACTTTCTTTGTTTGTTCGTGGAATTTAGCGGACAAGGGCCGCTTTAATTACCCCTATTCACAATACGTTTACGCAAATGAGGGAGTGGGGTTTCATGTTTAGAAAAAAATATTTTTTTAATATGTCCGAAATCAGGACTGGAGAAAACATAGCAAATGCCTGGAAAATAGATATTGATCCTGATGTGCATCGATGCACATCGATCAGGGGGGAGTAGTCACTGAAAACGGAACCAGAGATAGCCAAACATACCTTAAAATGGGGGAATGCCCAAAGTTAGATACATTTCAAATTGGTGGGGATGACAAAAGTCACCCCCTGAGAAAAATCGGGCTTTTCGCTGTCCATCAAAATGACACCCGGATGCCCGGGCCAAATAATAAAAACCACTTGGACTTTGACAGGAAATATCCCCCGCCTGCATATAGCGGAAAAGAAAGGCGGCTGCGGTCTTTGGAGGGGATTGGATATAAACTGGCCAATACCACGATGCCTACATCGCGGTCGTTATTGCTCTCACTAAAATTGAAGGCATTGAAAGCTAAAAAACCTGCGCCGAATTTATAAGGTTTGGCGCGGGCTATTTGTCGGTCTTTGTAAAAGCTGAACTGCGCCATCATGGCCATGCTAATCCCCCCAAGGTTGCCAAAGCCGGATTCGTTGAAGCGCTTGACGACCAAACCTGCGGGGAAAGAAACATCAATGTCAAAAGTAGTCTTCTTGTGCAGCACGAATTCTACTGTTTTAGACAAGGCGTTCTTGCCGTATTTTTCTGGTTTCTGCCGAATGGACAGCCGGATAGTTGTCCAGGTTTCCAGTTCGAAGGTCTTTTTACGCAAATATTCGTTGAGCTTGATGTCTGTTAGGCGGCAGCCTTCTTCCGGATAAATACTGTGACGGGGGGAAGCTTCGCCCGGACAGATAATAAGGTTTCGGATCTCCCGCTGATCGACCAGAGCATTACTTTTTTCCCGCACCTCAATATCAATCTCCAGTTCCTGCCGGCCATACAATCGTCCCTGGTCTATAAGGTTGTAATCGAAGTGAAGGGTAATATCGGGCAGCGTTTCCTCCACAAAAATAAGCTGATTAGCCCCTGAAAGAGCAACCGAATCGCCGCCATAAAGCAGGCTGATGTAATCAAAAGGCCGTGGCCGTTCATATTCCCGAACTCGAAGAACCTGCCCGGAAGGCTCACTGCCATTATAGATCGTGATGTTTTTCTGTGCAATGCCAAGTGGTATTGTACCACTGAAAGCGACCTCCCGATCGTTTTGGATCAGCGAATCTTTGCGCACCTCTGCAAGCCCATCGAAGCGGATATCCGCCTTATGAAGGCTTTGCCCTTCTATTCTGATATCGATGCGCTCACCGGGAAAGACGTCATTGCCGGCCTGCCAGTCCTGTCCCTCCCGTCGCAAGCTCACTTTGTTAACTTTTGTCTCGGGGATAATATCCAGGTTGGTAATGTAAACAGCTTTGTCGCCATCTTTGATGTACAGATAACCCTGGTTGCGCCGATGGTAATCGTATAGCCGAAGCCAGCACAATACCCGGCCGTTGCCCAACACATTGCGGGTAAATATCTCGGCAATTAAGGGGCCTCCAGGTTCTTCCTGGCCTTCCAGGCGATAGGTCTTTTGCATTTTCATCTTGCTGTCGTAGGCCAGTTCGATTTCCAGCGCCTCCCGGCTGTTTCCCTGCTCAAAACTGACTTCGCGTTGATTGATGGAAAGGAAGGATAATTTTGCCGGTTTGACCGTAAAAGATTTTTCCACTGGCGGCAACTGATAAACCGGCTGCCCCTCCTCGTCAAGAAAAGGTTTATGTAGCCTCAGGGGAATATGCACCTCTTGTGTCCCCAACCTATTGGGCATCAATTGAACGAAGATCCCTTGTTCTTCCCTTCGGAATGCATAATTGACGGGCAGGCCCGTCGTCCATACGTTGGGAAGGATAATATTCTCAGGATTGTTGGTTTCCAGCCTGACCGATTTTTCCTCTCCAATAAACAATTCATGTGGTTCCTCCGGCAGATATGCCATCGTGTGGGTTATCGGAAACAGGTGCAATTCATACAAATAAGGTGTTTTTGAATAAGACAGGTTCACTTGAAGCGTGACGGACAAAAAATCCGTTTGGGTAAGCTCCTGCAGGCGTAGCTTCAGACGATAGTATTCATCGTTCACATTCAGCAGGCTGTCAAGGATTTGGAAGCCATTACCCGGCAATACACTAAGCCCTCTGACGGCTGACTGCCGGGGATAGAACCGCAATTCCACCATGGGGTTTTCCTCCTGGTAGGCAAACCACAGATGCGGTTCTCCCCTCACCTCTAAGCGGTTATTTTCCCAGCTATAAAGTGCAGTATCTATGCGCAGGGTGATATTATTGAAAATCTGGCGGGTAGCGGGTTGCGCCAGGGCGGAAAAGCTACAAAGCGTAAAAAAAAGGATTACACCATTTCTGTGAAACCGGATATTCATGGAAAATGGTTTAGAGTTTGAAGCAATGGATTCAATGATCAGGAACACAAAACAAGGTGGAATTGGTTGACTGCGCAACTTATGCGGATGGATTGAAATATGCAAACAGTCGTTCAGGCTTTTTTACGCTACCTGGCAAATGCCGCCATCCAATAAACGGCATCAGCGGTGCCGTCCATCGTTGGCTCATTGGTGGCGTAGTCCCCAGTATCATCCTGGTAGATGACGTAGTTATTTTGCAGGGAAGCGAACTCGTCCGGATGGGTTAAAACCAGGCCTAATTGTTGATCGTGTACTTTTTTATAGATCGGGCCGTCCACCAGGCCGCCGGGCGCCATCCGGCCGGTCTTAACATATACGCTGGTATGTACGTCCAATGGGTACTCACCATCCCCTGGGATACCTGTGAACATGCTGCTGCCCCAGGGATTACGCCCCAGCAACCAGTCTCGCTGCGCTAACAAGAGGTTATGGTATTTCCTGTCTCCGGTCATTTTTTCATAAAACAGGATCTGTGTAATCAGCGCGCAGGCCAGGTTGTTGGAGCACCAGATAAATGGTATACCTACCTGGAAGGCATTGCTATTCGACCGTTTCAGGCATTGCTCAATACCATCCCGGTAGTAGGCCGCCAGTGTATCCTGAAAAGATTTGTCCACATGAGGGTAGAGCGCGAAGTGCCCGACATTGATGAAAGGATAAAATTTATAATGATCTGCTGTATCAAAGGGCATCCAGGAAATAGCGGCAGCCTGGCGAGCGTATTGTTTGGCTTCCTCCAGATAATGGCTTTCGCCCGTAACTCCGTAGAGTTCGGCAGCGCCCCACTCCATATCATCTGTCCAGGTATCTTCGGTATAACGATAAGGAGCGCCATAGGAGTTGCCCTGCTGGAACCCTTCTTGAGCGCGGCCCATTTCGTACAGTTCAATAGCCGCTTTCAGACATTGGGCGGCGTAAATATCATCATTCAGCTCTTCCTTCCATACCCTGTATCCCAGCGCCATAGCAGCAGCAGAGCGTCCTGCCAGATTGGCGATACCGGTGGCTTTGCTCTGAAATTGGTTCAAGCCCTGCGGTTTCCCGCTGGCAAAATAAGCAGCGCGATAGCTGTTGGGCCCCCAACCATAATCAGACGGGTCCTGGTCCGGCCATTTCCAACCGCGATGGTCGCGGTCGTCGGCCACCTGATGGAAGAGTTGATCGGGCGCCGGGTGCATTTTATGGATCCAGTCCAGGCCCCATCGCGCTTCATCCAGCACATCGGGAATTCCGTTTTCCCCTTCCTGGCCCAGAGCATTATACCGGTCCGCAAACTTTTCCGGTTCCAGTACATAAGCATGGATCATCCGCGCGGTGGCATTGCTACTGGTGATGAGGTACTTCAACTGGTCGCCGGCATCGTGCCAGCCGCCGCTTACATCCACGTAAGTGCTGTCGGGCATAGGCCCGTAAAAAGCCCGCCCATCCCGCTGATGGCAAACCATATCCAGGAAAGGATTATAGCCGCAGCGTTGCTGGCGCATGAACTCGAGCAAATCCTCATGAGTACGCCCAAAAGCATCCGGGCCAATGCGGAAGGTAGTGGACCGCACATCGCTGTTTTTCAGGCGCAAATAATAATCACCAGATGTTTTAGCCTGAGAAAAATCGAGTTCGTAATAGTACTCAAACCTGCCCCAGCCAGGAGCTTCCGAACGCTTGAGATTGCCACTGAGAACGACCCTGCCGCCAGGCTCTTCTACCAATTCAAAAACGCCCAGGATCGGCTTTTCCGAAAAGGCGATGGCCACTTTGGCGTCTTCCGGCAAATAACCAAGCAGGTTGTGGCGGATGTAGGCAGGGGTGCTTTCCTTTTTAAATAGACTGGGAGAAAAGGCTAGCAGGATTACAGAAATAGAGGTGATGAGAGTAAGCAGGATCGTTTTTTGTAGCATATAGGCCGCCAGCTCTTTTTAGGAATTACAATTATCCGAAGCCAGAAACCTGGTTAGAAAGGCTTTTACCGATTAACTGAACTTCATTCTCAAATTTATCAAAAAAATCTTTTCTGTCAAAGCCTGCGTAATAGCCAATGAAATCTAAAAGTTTCCTGGTTCAATCCTCTACGGGCTGTCTCTATCCCTATGCTAAAAATATTGTCACTTTTGCTTAGAAACTCAGGGCCGTAATCAAAAATTGAGTATACGTTAAAGCGATATCAATGAGGCCAACCGCATCTTCCCCAAACAACACAAACCTTCCTCAAATTGCCGACCGAATATCTTGCTCCCTGCTATAAAACCTCAAATAGTCATGCCACCAATCCCAATTAAAGCGGGCCTTTGCCAAAACATCCACTTTGCCATTGGCGGAAACGACCAACAGGCCGATGCCATGGTAGCGGCAGATATGCTCCAACTGGCGTTGTTTTTCGATTTCGAGAGAATGGTAAGCATCTTTGGAGAAGGCCAGCCAACGCTCGTCGGCCGGGTACTGTTGGATTTGCTCGACAACCCTCAGTGTACGGTGCCCAAAATGATTGCGCGTCAGCCAGGCGTAGGCCCCGCCGCTGAGGAGAAAAACGCCACCGGGTATGATAAACTGCCAGAAGCCGTCATTCCACTTATAGAGGAAAAAGAAGGCGCCGCTGAGGATGGAGATGATCAGTCCTGCCCGGATAACATTAAAGGCAAAAAGCTGCCTGTCCAGCTTGGGATTGATCGCAGGCAGGGTTTTGTATGACTTTGCTTCCAGAGAAACGACATACACGCCCCAAAGCCAGTGCTTGAAGGCCAGCAGCCCGTCTGCGCGCTTGCTGCCGTGTTCCTTTTTGGTACGTACCTCCGGCTCGGCAAATATCCGCCCACGGCGGGCGCGCCGGCGGTAGCGTTTTTCCAGATAGGACAAGGCAATGCCCTGTACCGTCGTTTCAGCCATCCGGGACATAGAAAGCAGTTTTGAAAGCCAGGCAAACGCTCCAGGTTCTGAGCAAAACGGGACGCTCTGCCATAAAATATAGAACGGGCAAATATATGAGATTTCCGGCATAGGCTAATCGATGATTGGGAAGTGCGTAAAATTCAGGCTGGCATTGGGGAGATTTACAAAATATTGACAACTGGCAATGGCCGTATTCCTTACCTTTACCCATTCGAAACCATACTGGCCAACACAGCAATTTTGGAAAAACCACGTAACATACAACTCCGCCTCCTCTCCTACGGCGTGATTGCTTACATGACCATGGCCCTGGCCTGGTGGTCGATCCTGTTGTTCACCAAAAACAGGGATGCTTTTACTGCCAAGCAGGAAAGCATGCGGATCATCATGGTGGCGCGGGGAGAGGTGCCGCCGAAAGACGACGAGGCCTTTTTTCAATCCGCCCCTTACCAACGGCTGGAAGCCCAATACCGGTCGCAGGAGTATATGATCCTTGGAGAGGCCACCGTATTTGTCATCAGCCTGGCTATAGGGGTGTGGCTCATCAACCGCGGATACAACAAGGAAATGATGGCTGCTCAGCAACGTCGTAATTTCCTGCTGTCTATCACCCACGAATTGAAATCGCCCATTGCTTCCATCCGCCTGGTCCTGGAAACCTTCCAGCGGCGCACCCTCCCCAAAGAAAAGGCAGACAAGCTCCTACATAATGCCCTGGTGGAAGCCGAGCGGCTCAATACCCTGGTCAACGACCTGCTTTTGTCGGCAAAGCTGGAAACAGCCTACCAACCCCATATGGAGCCAGTTGATATGGCCCAGCTACTGGAGGACATTCTGGAACAAATGGAAGCGAAATATTCCAAAGCGAACATCACTTTCAACAAAATGACCCCCATCGATAAAATTTCCGGCGATAAAATGGGGCTCACCTCCGTCATTTTGAACCTGTTGGAAAATGCCGTCAAGTATTCCCCTGCCCAGGCAGAGATCGAGGCCCGCATCAGCCAGGAAGGCCATTTCATTACCCTGGAAATTGCCGACCAGGGCATCGGTATTGAGGAAAAAGAAAAAAATAAGATATTTGAGAAGTTCTACCGTATTGGTAGCGAAGATACCCGTAAAACAAAAGGTACGGGTTTGGGTTTATACATTGTAAAACAGCTCGTGCTGGCCCATAATGGGAAGATCGACGTCCGGAATAATGAACCTAACGGAACAGTCTTTAGTGTGGAGATTCCCGTTGGCAGCCCCTCAGAAGGCAGTTAAAAAGGTGCGCCGCAGCTTTTCACCCCGATATGGCCCAGCGGGCCGAAATCAGGAAGGCATTAGCCAGTTGGCGGAATGGATCACTGGAAGTGCACTGAATCCTCTGCGTACATCCGCGAATTAATCCTTCCGGAGTATCCGGAGCCGGCCAAGCATGAAACAACAACCTGCAATTATATGATGCGAATTCTGCTAGTGGAAGACGAGGAAAATATCCGTGATGTTGTCAAACTTAATCTGGAGCTGGACGATTACGAAGTAGTCGCTACTGATAATGGTAAAGACGCTCTGAAATATGCCAGGGAACAACATTTCGACCTACTCATCCTGGACGTCATGCTCCCCGAGGTCGACGGGTTCCAGATCTGCGAGCAAATCCGGCTCACCAACAGAGATGTGCCAATCATTTTTCTGACGGCTAAAGATGGGGCGCAGGATCGCATCATGGGCCTGAAAAAAGGAGCAGATGATTACCTCACCAAACCCTTCAACCTGGAGGAATTGCTGCTGCGGGTCAACATCCTGATAAAGCGCACCAGTAAAAAACCGGAGAACAGGCCTGATATTTATGAGTTTGGCGGTAATAAAGTCAATTTTGCCACTTACGAGGCAGAAGGCAACCCCGGGCATTTCACCCTAACCAAAAAAGAGGCCATGCTGCTCAAGCTATTGATCGATCGAAGGGGTGAAGTCGTTTCCCGACAGCAGATACTTCAGTCCGTCTGGGGTTATGACGTCTACCCTTCCACCCGAACCATTGACAACTTCATTCTTTCTTTTCGCAAATATTTTGAAAAAGACCCTAAAAACCCCGAGTACTTCCTCTCTGTTCGAGGCGTGGGCTATAAATTTCTGGATTGAGCCTGAACGATGCCAATAAGAAAGTGAGGATAAAATTCCCTGAGTTAGAATTTTGTCTTATTTTTTCGCCATCAATTTAATCGCGTCAGCCAAAATCCACAGATTTATGATGAATGAACCTATCTCAAAGATCATGACCGGGAATGTTGTCACAGTGACCCCAGATGATTCCCTTAACGTGGTCAAGGATATCCTGTTCAGCAAACGGATTCACCACATACCCGTTTTGACCGGTAAAAAACTGGTTGGAATCATTACTTCTTATGACCTGGTCAAATTGGGGAAGGGACACGAAGAATATGGGAATATTAAGGTCAAAGAGATAATGACCCAACGGATAGGCACCCTTAGCCCAAATGATAAGATTGGTGCGGCTGCAGAAGTTTTCCTGGAAAACCTGATCCATGGCCTTCCCATCGTTAACGAAAATAATGAGTTGGTTGGAATCATTACTACTCATGACGTGCTGAAGTACGAATTCCTAAAGGAATACCCCAAGCATCAGTTCTAAATTCAAGAAACCGGCAAATTGAGCGTTGAACAGCCCGAAGTGGTATCAGTATCAGTACCACTTCGGGCTGTTCTGCTTGCTGTCTTTTACGGCTTTCAAAAGCCAACACGCCGCCCTTTAATTTACTTTAGGTTAGTGTTAACCGGAATTACTGTAGGCGAATCACTTGTCCAACGCGAATGGGAGCATCCGGTGCAAGCTGGTTGATTTCCCTCAAACGGAAAACCGGGACTCCCGTCTTCTGGGAAATGCTGAATAAGGTGTCTCCTTTTTTGACCGTATACGCGCCAGTGCTACCCGCCTTTTCATAAGCAACGGGAGTAGCTAAACTTTTTTGGTTCAACAGCGGTACGGCATTGGGATCCACAATGATGTAGGCCTTGGGATAAGACTTATGAACCTTGGCGATCACTTTCCCGGCTGCTTCCTTCGATTCATAGGCGCCCAGCCTGGCTTTAAACAAATTCCCTTCCTTTACGGAATAAATGACCCCCAAATTGGAGATGGATTGAAAATCACTGGCCCCTGGTTTCACTTCATAGGCGCCCAACTGTATTGCGTAAGCTTTAGGGCCGGATACTGCCGTTGGCGACTTTGCCGCTACATATTCATAAGATGCCAGCCCGCTTGCTGTGCTTTGCCCGGGGTCGACAGGCAAAACCGGCATTCCACCGGCATCATAAGTTACCCAGGAATCTTTATACCGGGTTTTGGAACGCAGTTGTTTTTTCAAAAGGGCCGCTTCGGTTTCCGTTGCAAAGTTGCCCAACCTGTACTTGTATTCTCCAGCTTCCTGCCGGGCATAAAGCTGTGTTGATCCCGCTAAATAACTTTTGAGTTCTTTCGATAAGGCATCGAATCCCCCATATTGCTGGCGGACGTCAAACTGCACCGCATAGCCTGCTGGAATTCGGGAGATCCCCGGCCCTGAAATGATAGAAACATCTCCACTGCTGGAGGAGAGTACCTGTGCCAGGCTAGAAGCCGTAAATATCAAAACAAAACTGAACGAAAGGATGGTAGTTTTCATGGGTAAAGAGGTTGTTATAAAAAAATTCAGATAATAAATATACTTAATACTTTTTAGCCTTACAACCCGGCGTCATGGAAATGCCGAAAAGACGTTCTTTTAAGGATTCAGACGGGTAAAGACCAGGCCGGCAATCACTGCCTGTACAAAGCCGTAAACAAACCAGGACAGAACCATCATCAGTGAAACGTTGATGGCGCTAAAGGTAATCCACATGGAAGGCAGCGTGGCTACAAGGGCATAAACCAGCCCCATTTCTATACCCCGCATTGTGCCGGAAGCACTGAGTTGTTCTTTAAAGCGGTTCCAAAACCAAGCCAGCGCCAGCCCCAGGATGAAGGGGTGCAGGTAAAACAGAAAGGCCCGGTCGGCGCCGGGCCAGAAAATAGGATTATAATACTCCTCCGCCATGGCGGGTACTATCCGGATAACCAGGAATAGGACCCCATAACTCAGGGCGAGCAGCGCTAAACCCGCTACCAAGCCCGGTAATAAAATCTTTTTCATAGAAAGGGAGTAAAAGTTAATTTTTAATAACCCGGCATTCCCCAATTGTTGGGCGGAATACAAGATATTTCGGGAAAAATAAGAAAATAAGGCTTCCCAACGGCTGTAGGCCGCTTTTTTTTTACCCGGGCCCAAACCGGAGTCTCATTTCCGGTTTCTCCAGGCGCCCGCCAATGCGGCCAGGCTCTCTACCTTGGCATCTATTTTCAGCCCTCCCTCCTTTGCCTGATGAATAACATCTGCCTCTTCTTTCTTAGTGGCCACCAATACGTTGAACATTCCCAGCTGCTGGCCAAAATCCATATCAGAAAGGGAGTCGCCAACCATAATGGACCGATGAAAATCTATATCCGGAAAATCGCGCCGGGCGAGCAGCGCCATAGCTGGCGACGGTTTCCGGCAGTTGGGTTGTTGGGAAGAAAGATCGGGACAAAAATAAATACCATCGATCCTGCCGCCGCCAGCCTCCACCTCGGCCACCATTTGCCGATGAATACCTGCCAGGGCTGCTTCATCCATCAACCCTTTTCCAATTCCTTGCTGATTGGTCACGACGATCACGCGCCCGAATGACTGAGCCAACCAGACAATGGCCTCCACCACTCCGGGCAGCCATTCAAATTCCGCCCAACTCCGTACATAAGCTCCCGGAAGGCGCCTATTGATGACTCCATCGCGGTCCAGAAAAATAGTCCAGGAAGCATTTGGAGTAGGTAAGTCAGATTCCATCTATGTAAACATTCTTTGTTCTACCAACTCGCAAATGATATGGCCAATCAACATATGACACTCCTGAATGCGGGGAGTATCGTCGGAAGGCGCATCAAACAGGAAATCACACTGCGGCCGAAGTTGCCCGCCCTTACTACCCGTCATTCCGACAACGATCATTCCCTGTTCCCGGGCGGCCAGCGCAGCCTTGAGGATATTGGGGGAATTGCCTGAAGTAGACAAACAGAACAACAGGTCGCCTTGTCGGCCGGCAGCCCGCACCATACGGGCGTAAATCTCATTGAAATCATAATCATTGGCCACTGCCGTGATAAACGAGGTATTGACGTGCAGCGCTTCTGCAAAGAGCGGCGGACGGTCGAAATAAAAACGGCCGGAAAATTCAGCAGCCAGATGCTGGGCATCCGCCGCGCTGCCACCGTTGCCACAAAAAAGGATTTTACCATCCTGGATAAATGCAGACACACAAGCTTCCACCACGGCTTCAATGGTTTGCATCAGGCCGTCATTAGCCAGGATAGCCTGTTTGGCGCTTATGCTCTGATTGATCGCTTCCCTGATTCTTTCTCTCATATTGAGTTTGGGTGCTTACATGAAATAATAGATCAGGAAGGCCAGCAAGGCAAAG
Organism: Lewinellaceae bacterium; assembly: GCA_020636215.1. Taxonomy (GTDB): domain Bacteria; phylum Bacteroidota; class Bacteroidia; order Chitinophagales; family Saprospiraceae; genus JACJYE01. The sequence goes on along the minus strand of JACJYG010000006.1, from coordinate 521,694 downwards.
AGCAGCAACCGCAGGCCGTTGGCCACCAGCTTACGCTTCACCCGCAGTGTGATGACGGTAAGAGTCGTGACCATTAAACTGACGGCTAAAACCGGCGCCAGCAGGCTTACTCCCACACCAGCCATCCAGGTATCCATGGCGCCTGTATATTTGGCTACTGCCCAGAAGCCCAGTGACTGCACCAGATGCCCGGCCAAACCGATGCCCATGCCTGCAATGAACAACCACCCAACCTCCAGGCCTTTCATCAGCTTTTCTGATGTCCGTAAACCCGTATTGATCAGTAGCCACAACAAAAACAGCATAGCCCCCACCCTCAGTTGGGACACCCAATGGCCTTCGAAAGGCAAGGCTTCAATCAGGTATCCTGAACCCAGTAATAATGCCCCCAGGATAAAGCCGGTGATCAGCACCGTTCGCCCTATGGGGCCGGCCGGGCCACCGGAATCGCCGGTATGATCCAGAATTTCCTTGCTCATAGTTTTTGGTATAATGTTTTAATGCCCTCCACCATATTACTCCAGGAAAAGCGTTTTTTGCCCTCCCGCACTCCGGCCACCATATCACTTTCCCGCTTTTCCTGAAAAAAATCGACAATTGCGTCGGCAATCGCTGGTGCAGCCACCGCTACTACATAACCTTCTTTTCCGTGCAGAACGATCTCCGGCAGCCCCCCAACTTTAGTTACCACCATAGGTTTTTCAAAGTGATACGCCAATTGGGAAATGCCACTTTGGGTGGCTGACAGGTAAGGCTGTACGGCCAGACTGGCGGCGCCAAAATAGTACCGAACTTCTTCATTGGGAATATACGCGTTCTTCAGGATTACCTGTCCTTCCAGTCCATTGTCCCGAATTAATTTCCGGTAAGGCGCTTCATCGTCATAAAACTCCCCGGCTACAATCAGCCGTAAGCCCAGGCGGCGAACCCGCTCATCCGCCATAGCCTCCAACAACAACCCCAGCCCTTTGTAAGCCCTGATGAATCCAAAGAAAAGCAAATAACCCGGCGCCGGAGGCAGGCTCAGATACTGCAGCGACTCTTCGCGTCCGGCTAAAGGGCCATAGTTGTCATAGATCGGATGAGGAATATAGGCCACCGGCTTATGGGTAGTAAACTGCCGGATATCCGCTTCCACTGAGCGGGACATGGCTACAAAACCATCTACCGCCCCAATAAAATAACGGGTAAACAAGCGGTCGCCCGGGCGGTGTTCGTGGGGGATAGCGTTATCTGTTATGGCAATTACCTTAGTGCGCCCGCCGCGCCGGGCAAAACGCAGGATCGTACCCAGGCAGGGGCCCATAAATGGTAGCCAGTAGCGGGTGATGATCAGGTCCGGCGCTTCAGAACGCAACCGTTTTCCTACTTTCCACCAGTTGAAGGGGTTGATTGAATTAACGATCGCCACGATGTCTAATCCTTCCGGAGCAGGGCTATCCGAATACTGGGTTTTACCGGGAAAAAGGAAAGAGGGGTATTGAAGGCTAAAGGAATAGATGCGAACAGACAGGCCCTGCTGCTGCAGTTCCTGCGCCAGGCGTTCTGTGGAGGAAGCAATGCCCCCTCGCAGCGGATGAGCCGGAGAAAGAAGTATGACGCGGTCCAATGTTTTTGGCTGCAATATAGAGAATTCAGATTGCGATCCCTCCCTTTGATGCCGGCTTTTCCCACGCCCCATTTCAATAGTTACAAAAAATCACTATATATGATACAAGTTTTTCCTGATATCCTTCGTTGATGGGGAGACCAAAATTACCTTTGTTTCTCAATTATTCAACAAAACCAAACCTGTTCAGGGATGCAAACCCGATTGTGTACACTGCTACTGATAAGCCTCTTCGCCATCATAAGCATTCCCATTACGGCCCAACGCATTGACCGCTATCAGCGCAAGCTGGAAGAGTACCGTACCAATGAATGGCCGCCGGAGCGCTCCTACTCCCGCATTTCTCTCGGTTATGCTTTGCAGAAAACTTTTAAAAAGCATTGTGAATACTGTGGCTTCGCCACTCCTGATGGCCGCCGTGATTATGTCCCCCAAGACATCAGCAAGTTTTTGGGCAAACGCGACCTGCGCACGAAAGTGGAAACGGCTGACATTCGGGGAGGAGGGTTGTTGTACTACCTGTTCAACGGAGAAGAACGCTTGCAGGCTTTTGATGAGATTAACTACAGCCCCAGCCGCATCTTCCGGCTCAACAGCGTTGCCAACCAGTTTGCCATCAACCCGGATGAAAATTTCGATTCCTTTATCCTGCATAAAACCTGCAGCGGATACCTCAAAGCTGCGCTAGATGCCGGTATTGAACCACCTTACCTGGCTTTCCGCACCGCCCTCGATACCGATAGCCGCCGGCAGTCCTCCGTTTTGGCGCTGTCCGGTTCCTTCCTTTCCCCCCTCCACCTGGTTTTGTCGGCCAACGACTTCCGCACAACCGAGGCCATGATGAAACTGTGGAGCTTTTACCGGGAAAACCCTTCCTATATCAATAATGCTTATTACCTGCGTGAATTTGAGGGGGTAATGATCAAACACATTACTGCTGCCGAAGAAAATTTCAAGATTGAAACGGAGGGTAGCCTGAACCTGACCGCGCCCCTACCGGCTCATTTAAAAGCCAGTTTCGGAATCGGTAAAGGAAGCAAACTGTCTTTTATGGGTAATGACTGGGAGACCATTATTTTCACCGACTTCGAGGGAGTATATGACAAACAGCGCCTGTTTTCTCCCTTACCTTCCCCTGCCGATATCCGGCGTTACTTGTCGGGCATTCAACCGGTCTTTCAAAACGCTCAGGATTTACCGCTCATGATCGAAGGGGTAGAGCACAAGCATTTCCTCATAGTGGAGGGCATTCCGGAAAATATGACCAACAATTTCTGGACGATTGAAAAAGTACAAGCTGGCGTCTATAACGGCCTGCCTAGCCTGGCCGCCGAACCTTTCTATGACCAACAGTCCGGCGCCACAGGCTGCCGCTTTACGATCACCGGGCGCCCTCTGGCCAGCAATTTTGAGGGGCCGATCGACGGCAGGCCCAGCAAACTGAATGTGCAGTATCGCATACGCAGTACCGAAGCGGTCAATGGAGAATACCTTTCTTTCGATATCAACCAGGAGATACAGACCAGCGCTCACCCTATCGCCGCTATCAACGATGGCCAGTTTGACCTCAGTAAAAAAGACGGCTGGGAGTTCGCGTTCCAATGGAAATTCGCTATCGAGGTTGAGGACCGCTACAATCCCGTAAATTTCGACCTCCAGCCCTACATCGGCAACTTGCTGGTGCGCCGCAGCGATAAAGAGCTGAATGTACGCATTGTCAAGGTGGAACCAGACGCCGCGCGCAAGCGCTTTTATGTCACCCTGGAAACCCAGGAAACCTTTCCGCTAGACCGCATTGACAATACGAATATGCTGTCCTACAACCTGGCGCTCGATATTCATCTGAAGAGCCAACGCTCGGCCGTTACTTCGGTGCGGCCCCTACGAAGTATCCTGCGCTTTCCGGCTATCAAGGAAAAACCGGCAGAGCCACAGCCTACTGCTGAGGTTCCGGCGGCTTCGCCAGCACCGGCTACACCCGCCGTCGCTCCGGCAACGGATGGTGGACAACAGGAATAAACCGGCTGATGCCGGGCCCATGCTGGAAAACCTTAAACTTCAACAACCATAGAAACCGATAATTGATAGACGTTCACACGATAGGATAACTTATTGTAAAAACCAGTCAAAGCACTGGATTTCACCTCAAAGCCGTGGCCGGCAAGTTGGGCGAAAAAATCGGCAGCGATGGCCCGATTGGGTTCACTGACAAGGATGACGCCCCCTGGTTTGCAAAGGGTGCGAAAGGCATGGGGTAAGTATTCAAAAGTACGGCGCTCGTAGGCTATATCAGAAGCCAACAACACATCGGCAGCCAGGGCGGGGTTAGGGTCCCGCCAGTCCATGAGCGCAAAAACCGCAGGCTCTTCCAGATTCTGCGCCCAATTGTGGCGGGCGAAATCAAGTGCAGACGACAGATAGTCTGTTAAAGTAACACTGGCGCCTAGCCGGCCCGCAATGATACCGGGAAGGGACAAGCCGCATCCCATTTCAGTAACTGTCAAACCGGGACGAATGATGTTCTCCTGAATTAGATACCGCCCCAGGGCAAGAGCAGAAGGCCACAAATCGGCCCAATAGGGTATCCGTTCATCGAGCACATCTTCGTGCTGCTCCCCCTGGGCAATCAGCCGATCCATCAACTCATCCGTATTGGTGATAATGGATAATTCGACGTACAGCCCTTCTACGTCCAAAACCTCCTGCCGCGTTTGAAATCCCAATGGAAAAGGATACATAAATCTGGTATAAGGCCGCAAAGGTAGGCATTTGAGTGGACTGTGAGTCGATTAATGGTTGAATGGTTTTATTGCTGAATGGTTATCCGGGAATCTCCTCCCAAGGCTAACAAAACAAGAATACAGCAATATTGCCATTCCCATTAGACACTACTACTCCCTCCTACCGCTTCACCAGCGTTCTTACCTCCCGAAACGCCTGCCGCTGGTTACTTTGGAAGCGCCCTTCCAGCACATAAGCGTACATTCCCGCAGACATGCGGTTCAGGGAACAGTCCACAGTGTGCTTTCCCGCAGCAAATAGCCCTTTCTGTAGTTGTAAAACCTCCTGTCCACTACTATTGAATAGCCGCAATTGTATCTGTGCCGCCTCCGGTAATTCGAAAGCGATCGTAGTCTGGGCCTGCACCGGGTTGGGGTAATTTTGCTTCAGCAAAACCTGCAGGGTGGCTACCTCATGATTGGAGACGATCTCCCGCAGGCTTGTCTGGTATACGCCAAGCCCGTGAGTAGCGGCCCGGAGCATGCGGTTAGCTGGAGAAATGCTCAGGTCGTATACCATCACGGCGTCTGCCATTGCTACCGAGTAGGCCTCCCAACTCTGCCCACCATCGAAGGAGGCATAAACGCCCAGGTCATTGCCCAAATAGATATCAGAAGGCTGATCGGGGTCGATGACGATCGTATTGGCAGGAACATCCGGCAGGCCGTTATCGATCGCTTCCCAGTTGGCGCCGCTGTCTTCAGTTTTAAATACGTGATTGGTTCCAAACCCGGAGAAAACAGCATAGAGTATATTATCATCTGCCGGATGAAAGGCTATGTCCATCGGCGTCCGGTCGGGCAACCCGGCCATCGGCAGCCAGTCGGCGCCGCCATTTGTTGACCGGAAAACCCGTGGATTGGGGCCCAGCAAGGGCGCTGTGCCCACAAATATCTTGTTGTTGTCAAAAGGCGAAACAGCAATGGCCAGGATGGGGTTGCCATTATCCGGGTCTACATAATCGACAGAAGTAGCCGCCCAGTTCTGGCCTCCGTCGTAAGATACATGCAGGCGTTGGGCTCCGGCATAGAGGACATCCGGGTTTTGGGGGTCGAGTTCGAAGGGACCGTTGAAATTTTTCTGTTCGCCATTTGCTGAAGCAATATTCAGTCCGAAAAAGCTGGCGCCGCCATTATTGGAGCGGCGCACGTTTAGGTTTTGGGAAGAACCGTAAAGGATACTTTCATTGGTGGGATGAATAGCTGTGCACATGCCGTCACCACCAATCACCCGATCCCAGGAATCGCTACCGAGGTATATGGCAGTGGCGTTGTCCTGCAGGCCGCCCATGGCCAGGTTGGGGTTGGTTGGAGAATTGGAGAAGTTGGCGTAGAACTGCTGCGACTGGTACCCCCCGTTGCGGCCCGCCCAGGTTTCGCCATTGTCTTCGGAAGCGAAAACACCGCCGTCGGTCACCAGGAAAATGGTGTTGGGGTTGAAGGGAGAATAATAAGCGCCGTGGATGTCAGCATGCACATAATCGGGCGGCCCTTCCGGGCCACCGACGGGCGTCTGGTCCAGGAACCAGGCATACCAGAAAGTCTTCTGGCTGAGAACTGCGCCGCCATTGGCCGACTTGAAAACATCAATACCCGTATAAATGATCGTATTCGGGTCATCAGGCTTGATGGCCACATCGTGAGAATACCAGCCCTGGTACTTGGCCACATCCGAGGGGTTGACATTGGACCAGCTGGCGCCGCCGTCAGAGGAACGGAACAGGCCTATGCTGGCAAAAGCATTGGCCAGAGAGATATACATCACTTCCGGGTCGGAGGGGCTGATGGAAAACCGGGCCCGGCCGTCAAAGCCCGAGGGCAGGCCGGGAACTAACGTAAAAGTATCTCCACCATCATCCGACCGGAAAATACCGGAAGCCGGGCTTTGGTAACCGCCGTGGGTGACAAAAACAATATTGGTGTCAAGTGGGTACAGTTCGATGTCTACTCCCATGGGGTAATCGTGCACCATATCCCAGGTGGCGCCAGCATTGTAGGTCCGAAAAATGCCTTCTGTAGTCGCCGCAAAAACGGTATTCGGGTTTTCCGGGTTGACGGCCACATCCCATACGCCTCTCATTTCCTCATAGCTCCAGTCCAGCGATTTTTGCCAGCTTTGGCCGCCATCAGATGTTTTAAGGATACCAATGCCGTAAGAACCCCGGGTCAGCCGGTCGGATACGCCCGGGCTAGCCACCGTATAGTTGTATACTTCCCCCGTGCCGATGTACATTTCATCCGGGTTGTCCGGGTTGATGGCGATTGCGCTGACCCCCAGCACCGGATAGCCCAGGGGAACCCGTTCCCAGGCTTGTGCACCTACGCCGGCCGTGGTGGTTTTCCATAGGCCGCCGCCGGCTGCGCCAACGTAAATGATATTGGGATCGGTGGGGTGAAACGCCAGGCTGATGGTGCGGCCGCCGAAATTCTTTGGGCCCAGGGCTTCCCAATCGGGGTTCTCATCCCGAAAAACCAGTTCGAGTTGCCGCTGTTCAAAGGCCTCCGAGAGATTGCGCTGCCAGATCCTGCCATCGGGATAAGACCGCAATAGGGCCCACTCCTCCATCGCCTGAGCGGCCCCGCTTTCTGTTTCTTCGTAAGAATTCTGCTTTTCCCGGCAGCCCAGGCCGGCGAGCGCGAACCATAGTAAAAATACCCCTGCAGCGTATTTCATAAGAATTTGCAATTAATAGCCAAAATCAATAAGAAGCTGTTTGAATTTGGTTTTTAGAATTTATTATAGGCTATGCAATGGTGGCCGTCCCTACCTGTTTCCTTCCGGCATTGGATCTTCCTCCAGGTAGTCGATGAGCTCTTCCAGGCCCCAGGCGTCATCGAGGTGAAACTGGCCGACGCGGGTGCGGCGAAGGGCCGTGAGGTAGGCGCCGCTATCGAGGGCTTTACCAAAATCATGGGCCAGGGAACGAATGTAGGTGCCCTTGCTACAGTGTACCCGAAATTGAACATCCGGCAATTCAATATGGGTCAGCTCAAATTCGTAGATGTGTACCCTCCGGGGTTCTATTTCAACAACTTCCCCTTTTCGGGCTTTTTTGTAGAGGGGTTGCCCATCCACTTTAATAGCACTGAACATCGGCGGCACCTGGTCGATGTCACCGAGAAACTGCTGACGGGCTTGTTCGAGTAGTTCGGGAGTAATATGGCTGGTGGGAAAGGTTTCTTCTACTTCACTCTCCGCATCGTAGGAGGGAGTGGTGGCGCCAAGGCGCAGGGTGCCGGTATATTCCTTATCTAATCCCTGATAATTAGCCAACTTCTTGGTGGCTTTACCCGTACAGATGACCAAAAGGCCCGTGGCCATAGGGTCTAGGGTGCCGGCATGGCCTACTTTAATTTTCTTGACGTCTAGCCGGTGTTTGAGTTTATACCGGATCTTATTAACGACATCGAAAGAAGTCCACCCCTGGGGCTTGTCGACCAGTAACAAGGCGCCGGTTATGAAATCGTACCGGGGAAGCGGAACGTCTTCTGCATTCATTACCTAAACTTTTGGATAACCATCTGCTTCGGCCGGAAGAAGCAGGGTGATTTTTCACCCCTACAATAAGACCGGATCCGGAAAATGGCCGCTACTTTACGAATGGTTCAAATAAAATGCTGCAATCGCAACAGCCGCTACAATAAAACAATATACAGAGAAATAGGCCAATTTGCTATTTTTCACCAGTTTAATCATCCATATGCAAGCCAGGGCGCCGGTTATAAACGCAGCTACAAACCCTACCAGCAGCGGCGCCAGGCCAATGGAAGTATGGGTGAGCTCACCATCCAGCAGGCCCTGAGCCATTTTCCCAAGAATGAGGGGCACCACCATCAGAAAGGAAAAACGCGCAGCCCTTTCCCGATCAATACCCAATAAAACAGAAGTAGAAATAGTGGCCCCCGACCTCGAAATGCCCGGCATTATGGCGATGGCCTGAGCGACGCCCACCAGAAAAGCATTGCGATAGCTAACAGGCTGATCGGTATGCCGGGCCCGGTCGGCCAAAAAGAGCAGTAGGCCGGTAACGACCAACATCAGGCTAACCATCACCACTCTTTGGTTGAACAACTCATCGATCTGCGTTTCAAACAGCAATCCGACGGCCGCCGCAGGCAACATCGACAAGATGATCTTCAGGCTGTACTGCGTCTCTTCGTTCCACTGAAAGCGGAACAAGCCACGAAAAATGTCTAAAATGTCTTTCCGAAAAACAACAATAGTGCTTAGCGCGGTGGCGGCGTGCAGGGTTATCGTCATCAGCAGGCTTTCCTCTGCGACACTCGTATCACCCAGAAAATATTTGGCCAATTCCAAATGCCCGCTACTGCTTACGGGAAGGAACTCTGTCAGCCCCTGAATAATGCCCAGGATTACCGAACGTAGGATGACTTCCATCTATGCTTTCTTAAAAATTGCCACGATCTCAACAATCAGCCCTGCCAAAATGACCATAGGGGCAATAAGCGTGCGGCGCGTGCTGTAAATAAGCTCGGGGTCCCAGGTTTGGCGGTCGGGCATATCCCCACCGGCCATGAGGAACATTCCGAGAACAATGAGGGCAACGCCCACACCCATGAGGATGTAATTCTGCCGGCCGAATTCCAATTCAACACTTCTGCTACCGATATCAGCTGCCCTTCGCCGGCTCGGCGCAACGGGTTCTGACTTCTTTTGCGTGGTAACGACGACTTTTTTCTTGGGTGGTCTGTTCTGACTCATATTTTTAATGGTTCAATTCAAAAGGAATTAAATCGAATGGCTCCTTTAATAAAGGTCATCCACCCGCATTTTGAGATATTTGCGCACCACGTAATAGGTGCTGAATGTATTGATCGCTATGCCCAATACGCAAAGTAACAGGGCGAGAGAGAGCAACCCGCCCCAGTGCTGTCCGCCTTGCAGGCCGGGAACAGCCTTTTCCATCCAAAAGTACAGCAACATTAAAGCAACAGAAGCCAGCAACCCACTAAGGCCTCCCTGCCAAGCTCCCCGCCGAATGTAGGGCCGGCTGATGAACTCCCAGGATGCTCCTACTAATTCCATGTTCTTGATCAGGAACCGATTGGCGTACAGCGCCAGGCGGACGGTATTATGAATGAGGGTGCCTGCGACAATGATGGAAAAAATCAGGATTCCCAGCCCAATGAGGCTTAGAGAACGGATATTGTCCGAAATTTCGTTGACCAGGCTTTCCTGGTAGTAGACATCGGAAACGGCAGGCTGTTCCATTAAGCTTTCCCGCACCTTTTTAAGGCTATCCGGATCCATGTAAATAGCCTTTACATTAAACGTGATTACATCGTACAAAGGGTTAGGCAAGTCGAGTTTTAAGAAATCTTCACCAAATTCTTCCCGCATGATCTCTGCCGCCTGTTCCTTACTGATATAGGTTACAGAACCGGCTTTGGAGTAGCTGCTGACGGCCAGTTGTTCCTGCAATTGGCTCGCTTCTGCCTCTCCGGTTCCCTCTTTAAGCTCTACGATTAGATTGACCTTTTCCTTGAGCCCCTGCACCAATTGACGGGCATTGAGCACCATCAGTGCAAAAAAACCAAGCACGAACAGCACCAGCGCCACACTGATGATGGAATACAAATAGTTAGGGCGGGTTCGCCCTGCCGCAATACCGTTCGGTTCAGCCATGTAGCGTCAATTGCAGCGCAAAATTATAAAATATACGCCAAAGCGAAAGAAGGTAGTCAATTTATTGAAGGCTTCCTTCGTTATGTTAAAAAACTGTTTCCTTTGGATTAATTTTGGAGAAAAGTAACTATGAGAAGCTTTTTCCGTATGAATAGCAAAAGGGTTAATTCAAACAAACTAAACTACTATGGACCGGTTGTTAGGCATAACGCTTTTATCTGCCCTGCCCATTTTGCTGACTGCACAGGCCTACCTCAAAAATGCTTCCTTTGAAGGCAAAGCTCAGGACGCTACCGTGCCCGCCAGTTGGTTCCCCTGTGAAGAAGGCACCACCCCCGATATTCTTCCCGGCCCATGGGGAGTGTACGAAGAAGCTGCCGAAGGCGATACTTACCTCGGCCTGATCACCCGTGAAGATGGCACCTGGGAAAGTGTCGGACAACGACTCTCCGCCACCCTGAAGGCCAAAGAATGTTATACCTTCACCCTGGATGTAGCCCATTCTAAAACCTACGCCGGTTACAACAACCCTCTGCGCCTGCGCATTTGGGGCGGCATGGCAAAGTGTGGCAAAGACCAGCTGCTATTGGAAACAGATTTTATCCGGGAACCGGAATGGGAAGAATTTGAAGTGCAGTTCGTCCCTAAAAAGCCGATCAACTATATCGTCATCGAAGCTTTTTATAAAGACGGGCGTTTCTCCTATCAGGGAAACATCCTCATCGATAACTTCTCGCCGATCAAAAAGTGTGTAAGGGCGGAATTGGCAGAGTAGGTTTTTGGTTATTTGTGATGGCGCCTGGATAAGGGCTCATACACCCATCCACCCTACTGCCCCGACTCCAGTTCCGCCTGCCGGTCCATCTCTTTCATCAGGCGCTCGGTTTTCTGGATAATGTCCTCCCATTCTTTTTCGATGGCCTTGCGGTCTGAACTGTCGGCAATTACTTTTTTGCCTTCGGACCCGTATTGTTGCATCTCCGTATTGCCGAGTTTGGCGTCCAGGGCGCGTTGTCGTTGCTGTAATTCGGAGATCTGGCCGATCAGATCTTTGTTGTCCTTCAGCTGCTCGGCCTTGCCTTTCAGGTTGTCGAGCAGTCCACCGACTTTTTCAACGGCATCATCGTACTTGCCCTCGTCGAATTTTACCTTCTCGGTTTTCAGCAGGCCAATGGCTGACTGGGTCAGGCTACGAACATCCTCAAAGATCGCTTTGGATTGTTGTTTCTCTTCCGGTGTACCGAAAAAGTAATTGTACACCAAAATGCCAACGACCAGGATCAAACCCAGTTTAATAAGGCTTCTCATCATGATTCGTGCAGTTTTTATTCAAAGATAACAATTTTGGAACATGGCGGGGTTCCCCCGGCCGGGGGAATCTGGGATGTTGTTTTTGTTATTTGCATTTTGACGTACCAGACACAAAAACCTCCCCATTCTACCCCATTTTTTCTATTTTCGCAGCTTCAAAGTAGTAATCACAGGACAGGTTTTCTATTTGAGGGCGGCCAACAGAACTTTTTCACACTAAAACCGCTTGGAAAACTAAGCAAATAAACAAGACATGGATTATTCCCCGCGCGACATCGAACAAAAGTGGAAACAATACTGGGAGGACAACGAAGTCTACAAGGTCAGTAACCACAGCGACAAGCCCAAGTATTATGTATTGGACATGTTCCCCTACCCTTCCGGCTCCGGCCTGCACGTCGGCCACCCGCTGGGGTATATCGCCTCTGATATCTGTTCCCGTTACAAGCGCCTCAAAGGCTTCAATGTGCTGCATCCCATGGGTTACGACGCCTTTGGCTTGCCTGCCGAGCAGTATGCCATCGAATCGGGCGTACATCCAGCTGTTTCTACTTTCGAAAACATTGCTCGTTTTCGCAAGCAGATGGACAACCTTGGCTTTAGTTACGACTGGAGCCGGGAAGTGATGACCTGCGACCCGGCCTACTATAAATGGACCCAATGGATCTTCCTGCAGTTGTTCCAACACTATTACGACAAAAGCGCCGAAAAGGCGATGCCTGTTGCCGGCCTGGTGGCTCACTTTGAGCAGGAAGGGAATAGCGGGATCAAGGCCGCTTCCAATCAGGAACGCATCTTCAGCGCCGCTGAGTGGGCGAACATGACGCCCAGAGAAAAGGATGAAGTGCTGATGAATTACCGGCTGGCCTACAGAAAAGTAACCTACGTCAACTGGTGTGAAGCACTGGGCACTGTTCTGGCCAACGACGAAGTAAAAGACGGCGTTTCAGAGCGCGGTGGATACCCGGTAGAGCGCAAGCCGATGATGCAATGGTCGCTGCGCATTACCGCCTACGCCGAACGACTGCTGAACGACTTGCAGGAACTGGAATGGTCTGAGTCCATGAAAGCTATGCAGAGCAATTGGATTGGCCGTTCTGAAGGCGCACAGTTGTTCTTCGGACTGGAAGGCTCCGATGAAAAGATCGAGATCTACACTACCCGGGCGGATACCATCTTTGGCGCTACCTTTATGGTCCTGGCCCCGGAACACGACCTGGTGGCCAAGCTGACGACTCCAAAACAACGGGCTGCGGTAGACGAATACCTGAGCTACGTCAAAACCCGTTCCGAACGCGACCGCGTTTCAGACGTCAAGGCTGTGACCGGTGCTTTTATTGGCGCTTACGCCATCAACCCCTTTAATGGCGCTAAGATCCCTATCTGGATCAGCGAATACGTACTGAAAGATTATGGCACCGGCGCTATCATGGCCGTACCGGCCGACGACGAGCGCGACCGTCGTTTCGCCGAAAAATTCGGCCTGGAAATCATCGAGATCATTGACAAATCGATGCATCCCGGAGCGACTATTGAGGACAAGGTAGGCGTTATGATCAATTCCGATTTCCTGAACGGAATGGAAGTACTCGACGCCATTGAGGCGATCATGCAACGCATTGAGGATATGGGTATTGGCAAGCGGCAGGTCAACTACAAGCTGCGGGATGCCATCTACAGCCGGCAGCGCTACTGGGGCGAGCCCTTCCCGATCGTCTATGACCCAGACGGGGTTGCTCATGCGATGGCCACTAATGACCTGCCATTGGAGTTACCCGAACTGGACGATTTCAAACCCGCTTCCGGTGGGGTATCTCCCCTGGGCCGGGCTACGGATTGGGTGAACCTCGCACATGGTTGGAAACGCGAAACCGACACCATGCCAGGTTTTGCCGGTTCTTCCTGGTATTTCCTGCGCTACATGGACGCCCGCAACGAAAAAGAATTCGCCAGCCAGCAGGCACTGAACTACTGGCGCGATGTAGACCTGTACATTGGCGGCACCGAACACGCTGTTGGCCACCTGATGTACTCCCGTTTCTGGCACAAATTCCTTTACGACAAAGAGCTGGCGCCGACCAAAGAACCCTTCCGAAAGCTGATCAACCAGGGCATGATACAGGGTGTGATCGAGTCTGTTTACTATCATAAGGAAGAACGCCGATTCTACAGCGCCGAGCTGGCCAAGGCTATGGACACTAACGGATTTGCCGAAATACCCGTACACATTGATTTCATAAGCGAATACGGCAGCGATGAATCTTACCTTTCAGCTGAAGGGATCAGACAATTCAAGAACTGGCGCCAGGAATACCAGAGCACTGAATTTGTCTTCAGTCCTGGCAGCGACAAGTTTTACACCAAGTCGGAAGTGGGCAAGATGTCCAAGTCCAAGTTCAACGTCATTAACCCCGACGATGTGGTGGCCCAATACGGGGCTGACTGTTTTCGCATGTACGAGATGTTCCTGGGGCCAATTGAGCAAGCAAAACCCTGGGATATCAAAGGCATCAGCGGGGTTTCCAACTTCCTGCGCCGCTTTTGGGGCCTGTTCTTCGACGACAAGGGCAATTTCAATGTAAGTGAGGCATCTCCTGCGAAGGAGGAATGGAAAATACTGCATCAGGCCATTAAAAAGGTTTCCGAAGATATCGAGCGCTTTTCTTTTAACACCTGCGTGAGCGCCTTCATGGTAGCGGCCAACGAGTTGAAGAAGTTGAACTGCAACAAACGCGAGGTGTTGGAGCCCCTGGTGCTCCTGATCGCCCCTTTCGCACCATTTGTAGCGGAAGAGCTTTGGAACCGCTTGGGCCACGAAGGCAGCATCCATGCCAACGGTCAATACCCGGCCTTCAATCCGGAATACCTGAAAGAAGATTCGGTTCAATACCCCATCGCCATCAACGGTAAGACTCGGGGTACGGTGGATTTTCCGGCGGATGCCCGCAAAGAAGATCTGGAAAAAGCGGCTGTGGAACTGGAAATGGTGAAAAAATGGGCCGATGGTAAGACGATCCGCAAAGTGATCGTTGTGCCGGGCAGAATGATCAATATCGTGATCGGGTAATTGGGCCGGCAGGCATTCCGCTCCTGGTGAAACCTGGTTGGAGGAATGCTTGCCACAGCCAGCCCCCCCCTGGCAATTGCCCCCTGTTTCGATGGCGGACGCCAAAAACAGAAAGCCTGCCCACTGACATATTGACGTACTGCCTACTGTTTACTGTATATAAGCAGCAATCCATCCCACGGCCGGGCATCATAGATAAGCTGTCCGTTATCCATCGTCAAAACCGGTGGATAACCATAATAAGCCGGGCAATCTGAGCTTTCTTCCAGGTAGGTAAGATCGAATGAATCGGGCGCATCTTCACTCAACTCGTAGGCGCCTTCAATAGAGCAGTTTTCCGCTATCAGGAATTTGGTGAAGGTGCTGTCGGCCCGGAAAAGAAAAGCCTCGGGAGTGTCTTCTTCTGAATAGCTGCTTACTTCACCCGTCCAGGGGTTGAGCGTTTCAACCAGGATCCAACGAATGTCAGAGCTATTGATGATCGCCGGATCACAGGAGTTTTTTTCTTTATGGCAGGCCAATTGCGAGGCAATGAGCAGGAATAGGAAAAAAATTCTGAATTGCATCACACGAGTGTTAAAGCGTTAATAAAAGACCAGAATTGCTATTCAGTATAATACAGGACGTCCAATTAATGGAAAACGTTGGAACAGCTATGATAAAAAGAATCCTTCTCCCTTGCTTTTTTACCTTGACGGGGCTCTGCCTCCAAGGCCAACCCTCCGTGCTGCCCGACAGCCTGTTGGCGCACGTCCGGGAACTGTCGGCTGACCGCTATCAGGGCCGCCGCACCCAGGAAGCAGGCAACCTGATGGCAGGAGATTACTTGTTGATACGGTTTCAGGCGATGGGACTGAGGCCCTTCGACAGCAGTTTTGTCCAGCCCTTTCAATTCTATAACCGCTGGCTCAAGGAAAGCCTCACCGGACGCAATATCGTAGGTTATGTGCAAGGAACAGCCCATCCCGATCAATACATCGTGCTCAGCGCCCACTACGACCACCTCGGCGTCCGCAATGATCAGATCTACAATGGGGCGGATGACAATGCCTCCGGCACTGGCGCCCTGCTGGAAATTGCCCGTTATTTCAGCCAGCATCCCCCGCAGCACTCGATCCTATTCGCAGCTTTTGACGCTGAAGAACTGGGGTTGCAGGGCGCCGCTTCTTTTGTGGACGAACCACCTGTCCCCCTCGGGAATATTCTCCTCGATATCAATATGGATATGATCAGCCGAAATGTAAAAAATGAGCTTTATATCTGCGGCACGAAATATACCCCCTCTTTCCGGGCTCCACTGGAAAAACTAGGGGAAAATAGCCCCATATCCATCGTCTTCGGCCACGAGGAACCTGAACCCCGCGGGATGGATGACTGGACGATGTCGTCCGATCACGGGCGTTTCCACCAGAAAGGCATTCCCTTTCTCTATTTTGGCGTTGAAGACCACGAGGACTACCATCAGCCCACTGATGATTTCGATCGCGTCATGCCGGATTTTTATGTAAATGCGGCCAATTTTATTCTGGAGAGTTTATTGTTGCTGGATGAGAAGCTTTAGGAAGGCGGAAGTGGGAAGGTTTACCCGGCCGAGGTACGAGGACGGGCGGAAATGGGAAGGTTTACCCGGCCGAGGTACAAGGATGGGCGGAAGCGACCGGAGGGAGTCCCGCACCGACGAAGGAGGTCGGGATGGGAAGGCGGAAGTGGGAAGGTTTACCCGGCTGAGGTACGAGGACGGGTAAACCTTCCCACTTCCGATTTCGAATGGTTATTTTTCAAACTTGGTCAATTCCGTATAGCCTTCCAGGTTGCCTTTTTTATCGTAGGTTTCTGAGCGGACCATTCCCACGCCTTCGGCGTAGTAATCTATGGAGGTCATCGTTTTAGCGATCATCATTTTGACATCCGTGTCCTGGGTGATCTTATAACAGTTGAAAGTGCCGGCCGGGGTAGTCAATTCCTCCCTGCTCAGCACTTTACGATTGGTTACATTAACCGTCATATTGATAATAGTGACCCCATTGGAACCTGCTTTTATGGTAGTAGAGGCATCTGGAAGTTCCTGGCCTACCGTCAGGGTGCTGGGCAGCGCCAGTTCGGTGCCTTCAATACTGACTTCCATATTGGCGAGCGATTGCTGCATGGCCGGGTTGACCATATTGCTGGCGTCCATGATAATGGTGCCGTTGTCGCAGCGCACATCATAGGCCCCGGAAAATTGTTCCTTGCCTTTTTCGTCCCGGATTACGGTGCTGATCTTTGCTAAGGCGGCATCGCCGGATGCTTCCACAGTAGTCACCGTGCTGGTTGTGGAGCCCTCTACCTTTCCCTTCTTATTGTAGTTGGTATATTCCAATGTTACGCCTTCCTTGAAGGGGTAGAATATGGAACAATCCTGCTGAGCCTGTACGGCTACTGTCAGGAGAAAAGCCAGTAAAAAAAGCGCTTGGGATTTCATGATGAAGTAAGTTTTGTTTGTTCCTTTAATTTGTTTTCTCTTATGAAGGAAACCCTTTTCCGGAAGAAATCGCTCCCATCCGAAAGGGAATTATTATCCCTCGTTTCTATAGTGAGCTTTCTTAGGACGTGATTCCATAATAATCAGGTGTTAAAAATACCTTAAAACCCGAAACCACTCCGGCTCAATGCGACAAATTCTCCGGGGGTATAGCTGTTTTTTGTTCTCCGAGGGGCTGCCATTTCACGTTCAATTCATCGCTGCCATCTGCTTCGAAATACAGCACCCGGATGGTGTGGTAGCCTTTTCCTAATGGCGCCTGCCCCATTACCTCCCGAGCGCCATGTGGCCCGTCGTTGTCCACCACCAATTTACCATCGATAAACAACTGGCTGCCATCGTCCGATTCGGTAAAAAAGCGGTATACCTCATCTTTAGGGATATAAAGAAGCCCATTGAATTCAAAACCGTAGTGGTCGCTGCGCTGCCGTTCATCCAAAGAAAAACCTGTGATGGCCCCGGTTTTTTCGGGTTTTCCAGCCTTCATAGCTGATACCTTTTTCCAATCCCCTTCATAATAGGCATATTGCAGGCCGGGCTGCTGGCCCTTTTGCATTGTCGGCGGCCAGGGTTTGACTTTCTGCAGGCTTTGGGCCAGCACTCCGCTGGCAGGTTGTCCTTTATTGAAAAGGCGTACTTTAACTGTGGTGCTTTCCTTGAAAAAGAGGGGGGCTGAATAGGTGGCAGAAGCAGCAGTGGGCTCCGAACCATCGACAGTATAGCGCACGCTGACACCTGGCAGTGCGGGCTGTTCCACTTCCATCTTTCCCTGATGCACAAAAATATCGCTTTCCAACTGTACTACCGGCAGCGGATAAATCGCCACCGGCCCCTGGCATTCCAGCACAATTACGGTATTGATGGAATCGGGAGGTGTGGCGGGTAGGTTCACGAGCAAAGCATCCTGATCGCGCCGGACGGCTAACTTGGTTTGCGGAGCCGCCAGCAGGTAAGCTTCGGTAAACTCGTTGGCCACTCCCGGAAGGCGCAGTTCTCCATCTTTTGGAAATTCAAAAACATGCAAATACAGTTTAAAGCCTTCCATGCTGCGCTTCAGCGTCACCCTGCCCCAATCAAAAATGCCGAAAGGGCTGGCTTCTGTTCCGTAGATGGACTCCCCGTTCACTGCCATCCAACGGCCGATTCCTTCCAGGCGTTCCACACTTTCCGGTGGAAACTGCCCATTGGCCATTGGCCCGATGTTCAGCAGGAAGTTACCTCCTTTTGATGCAATATCGGCCAGCTTTTGGAGCAAGTCTTCGGTGGATTTCCAGGCGGTATCCCTTTTATTGTAACCCCAATGGCTGTTCATGGTCATACAGCTTTCCCAATCCACATCAGGGAAACCGGCGCCCGGTATCTCCTGCTCCGGAGTACCGAAATCGCCGCGGTATTCGCCGCCTTCCAACGTCATCCCGTGCATGCCCTGCCGGCCTTTATCCACCCGGTTGTTGATGATAATGGCGGGGTCGAGGCTGCGCACATAGTCATGAACCTCTTTTCCGTATTCATGTGTCCAGGTTTCTTCCCATTCGCCGTCAAACCAGAGCACGCCGACGTCGCCATAATCGGACACCAGTTGTTTTAGTTGGGCTTTCATATAAGCTACGTACCGGCTATAATCCGCTCCGTCAGTGGTGCGGTTGGATTCCCAGGGGCGGCGGGGCAGGTAGTCGGGGTGATGCCAATCCATTATCGAATGATAAAAGCATAGCCGAATGCCTTCCTCCCGGCAGACTTCAGCCAGTTCCTTGAGAATATCCCGTTTAAAAGGGGTGCTCATGACATCGAATTCCGAATTTGCCGCATCGAAGAGGCAAAAGCCATCGTGGTGTTTGCTGGTAATGACGATGTATTTCATTCCAGCTTGTTTGGCCAGGCGCACCCAGGCCCTGGCGTCAAATTCAGTTGGGTTGAACTGCCTGGCCAAGGTGTCGTAAGTTTCCAGAGGGATCTGAGCCGAATGACGGATCCATTCGCCATAATCCGTTTCGCCATTCCACTCGCCGGCAGGGATAGCGTACAAGCCCCAATGAATGAATAGCCCAAAACGGGCCTCCCGCCACCAGGCCATCCGTTCGTCCTGGGTAAGCGGCAAGTTATCTGCTACCGGTTGGTTGGGAGCAGGCTGACAGGAAAAGCCTAAAAACAAAAGGGCCAGGGTAAAGAGATTGAAAATTTGCTGGTTTTTCATACTTTGTTGTTGAGCTTTCTGTAATTCATCCGCAAACAAAATAGGCAGTTTTTCTATTAATACCACCCAAACCATTCTTTCTAATAGAAACCGATAACATCATGAAGCAACTTTACTTTCTCTTTCTTTTGATGATGATGCTTCCTTTAGCAACAGCTAATGGGCAAACCAACATTACCGTCACCAATCCGGAGGTGTACGACATCCTCAAAGGAAACTTCGCAGCGGACGACTACCTGCCGGCTACCCTGATCAATCACCCGGAGGATATTCTGGAAGGCCTTATCACCGAGGTGTCGCCTGATTCCCTCAAGGAATATCTGCTACGCCTGAGCGCTTTCAGCAACCGCAATACCGGTTCGGACACAGTGAGCACGACCTTTGGCATAGGGGCAGCCCGGCGTTGGGCGCACACTAAATTCGAGGAGTTCAGTGCACAAAACGAGGGCCGCTTACAGGTAGCCTACCTTCAATTCGACCAGGCTATCTGCGAGATGGGCCAACATCGGAACATCTTTGCCACCCTGCCCGGCATTGGCCCGCACCGCAATGAGCTGGTTATCGTAGAAGGCCATATGGACAGCCGCTGCGAGGATGAATGTGATACGGAATGTATTGCTCAGGGCATGGAGGACAATGGCAGCGGCACGGCGCTGGTCCTGGAGCTTGCCCGCGTGATGAGCCAGTTCGCATTTGACCGCACGCTTGTCTTTCTCATTACTACCGGGGAAGAGCAAGGCCTGTTTGGCGCCAACGCTTTCGCGGAATTCTGCGATAACGAGGACATCCCGGTACGCGCGGTCTACAACAACGACATCATTGGTGGCATTATCTGCGGACAGACCGCCTCCCCTCCCGGTTGCCCTGGCCTGAACGCCATCGACAGCATCAATGTAAGGGTTTACTCCTCCAGCGCAGTGCGCAACCTGGCGCGATTTGTACATCTGGAGTACGAGGAAAACCTGGCGCCTATTGTTCCGATACCCTCAACCGTCAATATCATGACTCAGGAAGACCGAAGCGGCCGGGGTGGCGACCATATCCCTTTCCGGCAACGCGGCTACCAGGCGCTTCGATTCACCTCCGCTAATGAACACGGCAATGGGAACCCCAGCGCGGCCAACTACGAAGACCGGCAACACACCATGGAAGACGTGCTGGGGGTCGATACTGATGGCGACAGTGTAATCGATAGTTTTTTTGTGGATTTCAACTACCTGGCCCGCAACACCGTCCTGAACGGCAACTCCGCCGCCATGAGCGCGCTCGGGCCGGTTTCGCCCACTCAGTTCAAACTGGAGGATATTGAAGGCGGCTTCCGTTATGAATTTGATGACCCTAATAATTACGGGCTATACCGCATCGGCATTCGCAAGTTCGGTGGAAACTACTTCGACACCCTCCTGACGGTAACTCAAACCACCGACTCCTTATTTGCCCTATTACCTGGCACCCTCTACTACCTAACGGTCTGCGCTGTTGACAGCAATGGTATTGAAAGCCATTTTTCCAATGAAGCCTTCGACTTTTTCACCACCGGGACGGAGGAAATCCAGCTTCCGGAAAAGGGTATCATGCTGCTACAAAACCGCCCTAACCCTTTCGATGAAGCGACGACCCTGGGCGTCTATGTCGAGCGCACTGTCCCTTACAGCGATGCCTTCCTTCGCGTTGCAGATGCGCAAGGGCGGGAACTGGTGCGTTATCCTATCGAATTAAAGCCGGGGCTCATTGAGGTTATTTACGGTTATGAGAACCACCGTTATCAACCCGGGGCCTATTACTACAGCCTAGTGATCGACGGGCAAGTTTATGATACCAAGGCAATGATCTATGCCTATTGATAAATGGATGCTGGCCTGGCCAGGCAAAAAAATGGCCAGGCCAGTATGTTCTGAGTATTTTTTCCCTGACACTTAAAACAACACCATGGACCGGATCTCTCAAAAGCCACTGAACCGCGTGGGCTATGATTTCATCACTCCTTCCTACATCCCCGAAGGCAAGGATGAATACTACCTCCGCGAACAACAATCGGGTGGCCGGATCAACTACCGCAGCCTGAAGGCTTATGAAATTGAAGTGCTGGTAAAAAACGCCAACCAGGCCGATGAGTGGACTGACATTAAGGTCAGCGACACCTTTGACCCACAATTGGTGCGGAACTGCCATTTTCATGGACTGGTGCGCATCGGCGCTCTTCAGCACTTTTTTCTGGAATATCATGACCTCAAACTGCCGGTTGGCCTGTACAACAGCACCATTGTGTCCTGTGATATCGGAGACAATGTGGTGATCAAGAACGTGGATTATCTGGCGCACTACATCATCGGCAATCAGGTGATCCTGTTCAACATCAACGAAATGCAGAACACCAACCATTCCAAGTTTGGCAACGGTAGCCTGAAGGATGGAGAGCCGGAGGAAGTCAGGGTCTGGCTGGAGATCTGCAATGAGAATGGGGGGCGCAGGGTGCTGCCTTTCGAGGGGATGCTGCCCGCCGATGCCTGGTTATGGTCAAAATTCCGAAACCGCCCCATCCTGATGGAACGATTCCAGGAAATGACCGAATCGGAATTTGATTCCCGCCGGGGTTATTACGGCACCATTGGCGACCGGACAGTGATCAAGAGCACCCGAATCCTGAAGGATGTGAAAGTGGGCACAGACGCCTATATTAAAGGAGGAAACAAGTTGAAGAACCTGACTATCAACAGTAGTGCGGCATCGCCAACACAGATCGGTGAAGGTGTGGAGATGGTCAATGGCATCATGGGATTCGGAAGCCGGTCTTTTTACGGCGTAAAGGCCGTTCGCTTTGTGATGGGCGAAAACACCACGCTGAAGTACGGCGCCCGATTGATTAATTCCTTCCTGGGCGACAATGCCACAATTTCCTGTTGTGAGGTGCTAAATTCTCTCATTTTTCCTGCTCACGAACAACACCACAATAATTCCTTTCTGGTAGCGGCCACAGTAATGGGGCAAAGCAACATTGCCGCCGGGGCAACCATTGGCTCCAACCACAACTCCAGAGGAGTAGACGGCGAGATTGTCGCCGGCCGTGGGTTCTGGCCAGGCTTATGCGTCAGTTTGAAACACAATTCGCGTTTTGCTTCCTTCTGCCTGTTGTCCAAAGGGGATTACCCTTCAGAACTCAACATTCCGTATCCTTTCGCCCTGGTGTCCAATAACGAAAGCGAGGATTGCCTGCAGGTACTGCCCGCCTATTGGTGGTTGTACAACATGTACGCCCTGGCCCGCAACGCCTGGAAGTTCGGCGCCCGCGACCAGCGCAGCGTCAAAGCCCAGACAGTTGTATTCGATTTTCTGGCGCCAGATACGGTTACGGAGATCTTTCAGGCGCTCCATTTGCTGGAAATTGCTACCGCTGAGGCATACCTGCAACAACAGGCGGAAAAGGATCTGCCAGAAAAGGATCTGCGCCAACTGGGCCGGCGCCTGCTAACCCAGGATAGCACAAGGGTGGAACAGTTGGAAATCCGGGGAACACAGTTGGAAAATTCCCGAAGGCCCGTCAAAATCCTCAAAGCTCCACAAGCCTATCAGGCTTATCAGGAGATGCTGCACTATTATGCCATCAAAACCTTACTGGAATTTGCCGAATCGACTGAAAAACGGCAATGGGCGCAATGGAGCGAAAGCTTTTCGGGAAGCCAAAGAGAAGATTGGGCCAACCTGGGAGGACAGCTGGTACAGCGCTCCGACCTGGATGCCCTGCTCCGCAAAGTAGAAAACAAGGAAATCTCAAGTTGGAAGGCTTTGCATAGCCAATATCAATATCTGCATACCCTGTACCCTTCTAAAAATGCCGCCAATGCATTTGCTACCCTACTGGAACTCTATGGCATTACGGCCGCCGAAGTGACGGATAGCCAATGGAACGAATGGCTGGATAATGCGATCGACATCGCCGAACATATGGCTTTCCAAACCCGGAAAAGCCGGGAGAAGGATTATGACAACCCCTTCCAGCAGGCTACCTATGAGAGTGCTGAAGAAATGGAAGCCGTTTTGGGAAACATCGCTGAGAACAGTTTCATCCTGCAGATGGAAGCGGATGCCCGCCACTTTAAACAAAGGATCAACGCACTGAGAAACCGGTAAAAGTCATGATATAAGTCATTGTATTCTGGCAGGAAGTAGGGCAAATTAGTTCTACTAAACCAGAGCCTATGAACAAGCTGGCCCTTCTGTGCATGTTGTGGCTGGCGCCAGCCACGGTATGGGCAGGCGATACACTTGTCCGTCCATTAATCATCAGCGTTTACAACAACGCTACTTTGCTGCCAGGCGCGGGAAAACTAGGTATATGGGGGACGCCTGTTCATCCAGGAGTATCGTTAGGCACCGAGTTCTACTACCGGCGCGAGGCCCGCTACCAATGGCTGCAAACGGCCAACCTGGCTTACCACTACCACCAATATGCCCTGCATAGCCTGCAATTGTACTCGGAAGCCGGCTACCGCCGTCTGTTTCGCAATCATCTCGATGCGGAAGCACGCCTCGGCTTGGGTTACCTGCACTCTATCCCCGACTCCAAGATCTTCGAGCTGGACAAGGAGGGCATTTATCGGGAGCAACACAATTACGGCCGCCCCCAGGCTATGGCATCCTTTGCCCTGGGTTTGGGCTATTCCTTCCATGGGCAACGAGCGCCGCGCCTGTTCCTGCACTATCGCTTTTACCTGCAGATGCCTTTTGTGAATGAATACGTACCGGTATTGCCAAACACAGCGCTACACCTGGGCGTGTCGCTGCCAGTCAGCAATCGGCAGTAATTAGTCGGCAGACGGCAGTTGGGAAGGCCCACCAGACACACCAGACCCGTCTCTGCGAGCCGGGCAAGCACACCAGACACACCAGACGCACCCGACGCACGAGACGCACCAGACACACCAGACCCGTCTCTGCGAGCCGGGCAAGCACACCAGACGCACCAGACACACGAGACACACCAGACGCACCAGACGCACCAGACATTCCAGACATTCCAGACAAAAAACCATGAAAAACCACCTACTCCTCAGCATACTCCTCCTCTTCCCACTTTGGGGATGTCAGGAAGATGTAGTCGGGCCTACTTCTGACTGTGCCGTTGAAAATTATTCCGGCCATCCCCGTGCGGCAATTTATCAGCAAATGCTCGATCAATACACCAAAGCCGGGCTTCCGGGAATATCCATGTTGGTGCGCGACGAGTATGGCGCCTGGGCCGGAGCAGCGGGATTGGCGGATATCGAACGCCAGATTCCGATGCGGGCCTGCCATGTTTCCAAGGTTGCCAGTATTACAAAGCTATTTATCGGTGCTTTATCAATGAAGTTGGTGGAGGAAGGCTATTTCGAACTCGATGACCCTCTAACGAAATGGCTACCCAAACGGATCACTAAAAAAGTGGCCAACGCCGAACAAGCTACCTTACGCGACCTGTTGCGGCATACCAGCGGCATTCCGGATGTGATCGAAGACAATGGCTTTTACCTGGCCGTGCTGAATGACCCCAGCAAATTCTGGAAACCGGAAGAACTGCTGGAATATATTTACAATGACCCCGCCGTTTTTCCCGTACGGGAGCGGGTGAGCTACTCCAACACCAACCTCCTCCTGGCCATCATGGTGATCGAATCGGCCACGGGGCGCGATCATGCGGAATTGCTGCGGGAGAAGATCCTGGACCCACTGGGGCTCCAGGACTCTTACTATCACTGGCATGAACCTTTGCCGCCTTTCACCGCCCAGGGATACTATGACCTGTACAACAACGGCGCCATTCTGAACCTCTCGAATTTCAATACCGGCAGCGGCAATGGATACGGCGGCCTCTATTCTACTGTCTTCGACCTTCAGGTGTTTATCGAGGCCCTTTTCCGGGAAAAAACCCTGCTACAGCCGGAGAGCCTGGAAACCATGCTAACTTATACCGAACGGGAATACGACAACGACCGAGCCTTCGGCATCACCGTCAACAAAGACTTCATCGACCGGGCGCCGGACGAATTCGGCCTGGGGCACCGCGGGCGAGACCTGGCCTACACTGCCGACCTTTACTATTTTCCCAACCAGGATATTACCATCGCCTACCTCGTCAATTACGGCACTGATGCTGACAGCGGCTTGAAGCCGGTTTTCCTGGAGTTCCGAAATAAAATGGTGGACCTTATTTTGCAGAAATGAGCTTTGACTGTCCGGCGTAGAACAGTTTCCAAGAGCGGGGAAGACAACTCGCAGGGCAAGAATGCAGTTATTGGTAGAAAACTGCAAAACGCATGAAGTCATTCCCGTCAATCCTTCTTTTCGTTCTGGCCTTTTGGCTGTCTCCCTCCTGCGCACCATCAGAAAGTACTAAAAACTCGGCGCCGGAAGCCCTCCCCAAAGCAGAACTTACCGCCGTTCAGGAATCTACCCCGGAGGAAAACAACGCATCCCCCGAAGCCCAAGCAGTTGTATCCGAAGCAAAGCCAGAGATAGCAACCGCCCCGAAGCAGAAGGAAGCAGCCCAGCCGAATCAGGAACCAGAAAACTTTACCCGGCTCGCAGAGACGGAAGAACCCAGAACCCAGAAACAGGAAACCAAAAACCAAAAACCTTCCCCTGCACCGGCGTCGAACCTGTCGCAACCCAACAACGCTCCTCCCAACCACCAACTGTGGAATGCCCTCTTGCAGCAATACGTAAGCGCCAATGGCCGGGTCAATTATAAGGGACTCGTTTCCGACAAATCCCAACTACAGGCCTATCTCGATGAACTGGCCGCTCATCCGGCCGACAAAAGCTGGAGCCGCGAAGAACAACTAGCCTATTGGATCAATGCCTACAATGCTTTCACGGTTAAACTCATACTGGACAACTATCCGGCCGCCAGCATCCGCGACATCCATAGCGGCAACCCCTGGGATGTCCAATGGATCAAATTGGGGGGTAAAACCTTTTCCCTCAACAATATTGAAAACGACATCATCCGCAAGCAATTCAGCGAACCGCGCATTCACTTTGCCGTTAATTGCGCCGCAAACTCCTGTCCGCCCCTGCTCAATAAGGCCTGGACGGCTGAAAAACTGGAAACTTACCTCAGCCAACAAGCCCGCAGTTTTATTAACGATCCCCGTTTTAACAAACTCAACCCGAAATCCGTGCAATTGTCTAAAATATTCGAATGGTACGCAGGGGATTTCGGCAACATCATCGTTTTCCTCAACCAATACGCCCAAACGCCCATCGAGGCCAATGCGAAAATCTCTTATCTGGAATATGACTGGGGGTTGAATGGAATGTGATATGCAGCGTGCAAGGGTTCAGGCTATGCTTAGTGCTTTCTCTTTTGTCGGTTAATCAGCTACGTTATATAATTTGTCCGAAAGTCAATAAATTGTTGTCCGGGTCAAGTAAAGAAAATTCCTTCTGTCCCCAAGGTTTTATTTCTAAATGCCCATTTGGGTGAATTTCAGTATTGTTGTCCAAAAATGTTTGGTATAGTTTATCAATGTCATTAGTTCTGATATAAACTTGCCCATAGTTCTCTTTTGAGTCGAGTTCTTTAAACTCAAAAAAGTGAATTTGAATACTGTCTTTACTAACCATTAAGTAGCCGTCAAAGTCTTTATTGCCAAAAACCTGAAAGCCTAATTTATTTACGTAATAGTCTTTTGTCGCCGCTTTATCCCTCATTGGCAACTTTGGATTTATTTCTGTCAACATATTTACTATTGTTTCTTCTTGTAAATGTAAAACTGATTTCAAAATATTAAACTTTGCCGAGCCAGATTTTCACGCATAGTAGCATAGCTTATAAATCTGCAGCTGGGCCTCCCCCTCGGCAGGGCTGCCAATTTTTTCGCATATTTGCCGTACAATACAATTCCGGCATGAAGCAAATTTTCACTTTACTATTGGTAGGCGTCTGCCTGACGGCCTGGGGGCAAAAGGGGGTCTTGCTCGAAAAGTACACCTCTGCCTTTTGCGGCGCCTGCCCCAACGGGCACCTGATTGCGCAGGATCTGGCAGCCACCTATCCTGGACTGGTGCTTGTTTTTCATCACAGTGAGGTCGATGCGATGGGCTTGCCGCAAAGCACCGAATGGAAAAACGCCTTCAACCTGCCGGGCACACCACTAGGCATCATCAACCGGCAGGGGCCTTCGGCCAACGAAATGGCCCTGCTGCCGACCCAGTGGGAAGAGCGTATCCTGGAGCAACTGCAACAACCGGACTATGTACAGATCAGTCTGAATGGCAGCTACAATACCTTTTCCCGAAACCTGTCGCTTGATGTAACAACTACTTTTGATGCGCCGCCGCCCCAGGGAGCACTGCGCCTCAACGTCATGATCACCGAGGATTCCGTGCTGCACGCCGGCTGGGGATATGACCAATCCAACTATTACAACGAGCAGGAAGGGCATCCGCTTTTCGGATTGGGCCATCCCATTTACTTTTATCCCCACCACCACGTCCTCCGCGATATCCTGGATGATACCTGGGGGACAGCCGGGGTATTTCCCGCAGCCCCCGAACCAGGCATGCCCTACCAGCACCACTATGACTACCCCATTTCATACTCCTGGGCGCACCAACGGCTGAATCTCGTCGTTTTCGTTTCGCTGTATGATGCTGCAGACCCTACTCAACGGACAGTACTTAACGTAACTCAAATTCCGCTGTTCAGCCTGGCGCCTACGGCCGCTTCTAGTCCACCGAATGCCGCTCCTGGCCTCCGGGCCTTCCCCAATCCAGCTTCGGGCAGCCTTTGGGTGGATTGGCCCGCAGGAACCCGGCAGACAGAAATTTGGAGCATCAATGGAAAACTTTTCTACCGCGAAGAAAAGCCCGCCCCCCAACAGCCGATCGACTTATCCGGTATGCCACCTGGCCTATACCTGTTGAAGGCCACAACCGATTCTGGCATATCACAACAAAAGGTGATCATTCAATGAGCTTGCCTACTGCCTTTGCCGAGCGAATGGAAGCCCAGTTGAGAGAAGAATGGCCCGCTTTTCTAAATGCGTTAGCTTCTCCGGCTCCGGTGAGTATTCGTTTTAATCCTCTGAAAAAGGCCAATCAGCCAGAAAATTTTGACAAAGTAAAATGGGAAAGCACCGGAGTATATCTTCCCGAACGGCCCATTTTCACCCTTGACCCTGCCTTTCACGCCGGCGCCTATTATGTGCAGGAAGCTTCCTCCATGTTTGTAGGTGAAGCGGTACGGCAACTCGTTCCTTCAGGCCGTTTTATCCGGGCGCTTGACCTTTGTGCAGCACCGGGAGGCAAAAGCACTTTATTACAATCAGTACTAGGGGCAAACAGCCTGCTGCTCGCCAACGAAGTGATCCGGCCCCGCTATCAGATCCTGCGCGAAAACCTCACCCGATGGGGCGCGGCCAATACTTACAGCAGCAATCTGGACAGCAGCGCCTTTGGCCAACTCAAGGGCTATTTCAACCTTGTGCTCGTCGATGCACCCTGTTCGGGAGAAGGGCTTTTTCGCAAAGACCCCGCTGCTATTGGAGAATGGTCTCCCGATAATGTTCAGCTCTGTGCCGGCAGGCAGAAGCGGATCCTGGCCGATGCGGCAGCTTTACTGGAGCCAGGAGGGGTATTATTATACTGTACCTGCACCTACAACCAAAAGGAAAATGAAGAGAACGCTGCATGGATAGCCGGGCAGTTCGGCCTGGAGCCCGCCCGATTGGCCCTGCAGCCCGATTGGAATATCCTGGAACGGGAATGGGGCTATCAATTCTACCCGCACCGGGTACGAGGCGAAGGCTTCTACCTGTCGGCATTCCGCCGGCCGGAAGGAACAGCCTTTCAGATGCCAAGGCTAAAGCACAAAAGCCTGCCGGGCTTCGCGCCGCTGACCCGTAAAGCAGTGGATGATCTGGAACCATGGATACAGGATACCGGCTCCCTGGCCTTTTTTGTAAATGACAAAGGATTGATCAGCGCTATTCCCAAAGAACAGGAAGAAGAAGCCGTCTTTTTAGGAAACGCCCTGGGCCGTATACATCTCGGAACGGAGATAGGCAGTTTTAAAAACAAGGACTTTGTGCCGGCACACGCCCTGGCACTGAGCACCTTGCCTGCCAAATCTTTACAAAAAATGGAAGTGGATCGCCAAACGGCCTTGCTGTTTCTCAAAAGAGAAAACATCAACCTTACGCCTCCTCCCACAGGATGGGCGCTAATAAGTTATCAGGGATTGAACCTGGGATGGGTTAAAGGCCTTGCCAATCGGGTCAACAACTACTTGCCCAAAGAGTGGCGCATACGGATGAGAATTGAATCCTGACGAATGGCGTCACTACGCTCAACTGAAAGCCATTCACACCCCTCAGGCCAATCTCGTCATATCCCGAACCAATATCTTACCGCGGTTGAAATAGATCAGGTCTGATTTTTTCAACTCATTCAAAACCAGCGTGACGGTCTGCCGGGAGGTGCAGGTTATGTTGGCAATATCCTGATGGGTCAAAGAGTGCTTGAGCAACATTTCGTAACCCACGCGACGGCCCCGCTTATCCACCGATTCTTTGATAAAGTCGATGATGCGGGTGCGGGCATCCTTGAAGATGAGCGATTCCAGTTTGTTTTCGGCCTTCATCAAGCGGCCTCCGAAAAGGTCCATAATATTGGTGCACAGGTCGAAATTGTGGCGCATCAGTTCTTTAAGGCTCTCAATCCGTAGCTGGTACAGATGTACGTCCTCCTTAAGCGCCTGGGCAAAATCGGAGCGTTTCTGTTCGCCGATCAGGCCAAGTTCACCGAACATAGCAGTAGGATGGATCAGCGACTTGATGATCTCTTTTCCATCGCTGGAATGAGTGCCGATCTTGACGGTTCCTCTAGCCAGAAAAAAGATATGTTCAGAGGGTTCTCCGGGCATATAGATAAAGGTGTACTTGGGTTTAACCTTGTACTCCATCATATCTGCAAGCCGGGCCTTATCATCTGAGGAAAGAATTGAAAAGAGGGGAAATAAATCGATAAAGGATGTTTTAGCTTCCGCATTCATAACATTACATTTTTATGACGATGTCAAGTATTTTCAGACAGGCTTCTACCAGAAGCCGCTCTACCGTTTTTTTGTTCGGCATATGTACAAGAGAAGACACTAATAATTCACCTACCCCCTATGCCGGGCGCTTTTTTTTTCCCAAACCATAGATGGCAATATTTTATTGGTTATCGGGAAGGAAGAAAGGAATGAGGGGCCCCGAAAAGCCAGGTTCTCTTGACGGAAAGCGACACAAAGCAACACAGAACATTAAAGGCCAATAGTTTACCTCTGCGTATCTCTGCGTATTGAACCTTCCGGAGCAGCATCAGGAAGAGAATAGTGGAGTGGATAAACCTCAATACCGGATATTCAAGGAATCGAGGGAGCTGTTGTAGCCGGCGAAGATGCCCTGCCCGCCATCAATATTATCGAAAAGGATAACCGGTTCGGAAAAGGGAGAACCGTTGGAATTACCCTGCCGGCTGAGCGCCGAGAAATAACGATAGTATTCTTCCGACACGGTGCGGAGGTCGACGAAAAGTTTTCCGAGCAGTTCCCGGTCTTTATCCAGTGATATCCGGAGGGGGATATCAAAGTTGATGATCTTACTGTCGAAGGCTTCGTCGCTAAGCAAAAGGCCACCGGAAATATGGGCTACCCGAATATTGCTATTTTCTTTTGGGTCGAACATTACCGGCTGCATATATTGGCCTGTGAGAAGGGTATCGCCTTCTGCTATTTCGAAAGTAAAGATCTGCTGAAAAAGGCTGATATGGTAAAAATTCAATTCTTCTCCCGGATCTTCGAAACTCAGGCTGAGCTGGTAAGAGGCAATCCATTGGTTGGTTTCCGGCTCATCTTCCAGTTGGAATGCACTGGCCATAGCGGAAAGAATCTGGGTGGGATCTGGAATTTTACTCCTGGCTGTTACGGGTTCATATCCCGGAGCGCTGACCCGAATAGTGTATAGGACATTAGCCTCCGGCACCAGTTGGGTAGTCGCATAATAGGGAAATTCCATGGCTTGCTTGGGGTCGATCAATTCCAGGGTTTCCAGGTAGGTATCCCCCTGATAAATCTCGACGGTAGCGTCTCGAACGTACTCCACCGGCGCTTCATCCAGGATGGATTGTGATTTTGATACGACGACCTGCACCGCCAGGTCACGGGTAAAATTTCCGACCACTACCAGTTGGCTGACTTTTTGGCTGAGGCTAAAGGGAGCAGGGTCTTCACAAGCCGGAAGAACGAGAAGTGTTGTAGCCAATGTGAGCAATGAAAGTCGCCGGAACATGTTTCCGCAATTAGTTATTCGTAACAAATATACAATTAAAATTGAATCGAATAGTTCAAAGATGGCAACATTGGGATGAGCCAAACCTGCACAAATTCCTTTTGGGTGCGAATGTTATTGCCGTCCTGTACGTATCGGGAGCGCAAATCGTAATAGAGCGGGTTCCTGCGGTTATACAAGTTATAGACACCGACGTTGATGGTATGCCGGAGCCGTGTATCAGTTTGGATATAGAAATTAGCGGCCACGTCCAGACGGTGGTAAGCCGGCATTCGGAAAGCATTTTTATCTCCAAAATCAATCGCTTGCACAGGCCCGACACCAGGAATAATGACCTCGTACTGTCCAATGGGAGGGCTGAATGCAAAACCGGTACTGTAAACCCAGCTGGCAGATAAGTCGACCCAATCCTGGATGCGGTACATCAGGGCCAGTTTAAATTCATGACGCCGGTCAAATTTGTAGGGATAGGGCTGCCCGTTGTTAATCTGCTCATACTGCCGGTCGGCCCAGGCCAGGCTATAGCCCAACCAGCCTCTTAATTTACCGGAGCTTTTGCGCAACAGGGCCTCCGTCCCGTAGGCTGTCCCGCTTCCTGCTGTGACATTCTCTTCCCAATCGTTGAGAAAAAGTGCGCCTTCAGAATAGGCCAGGAGGTTGTCCATCGACTTGAAATAGCCATCCAATTCCACCGACCAGCCGGGGCGGAAAGCCCAGTTGGCGGCCATTCCCAGCTGCCACCCCTCCTGTGGCGCCACCTTGTCGGTGGAGGGCACCCAAAGCTCTGTCGGAAGGCCCACGGCGGAATTTGATAACAAGTGAACCGGCTGTTGCATGCGACTGTAATAAGCTTCCAGGCCAATCCGCTTGGAAACCTGCCAGTTGGCAGAGAGCCGTGGCTGGATGGACCAATAAGCCTTTCCGGGGGTAGAAAAAGCAGCGGCATGCAAGCCCGCATTGAGGATAAGGTTGCGGCCCAGCCTGAATTCATCTTCTATATAAGCCACATATTCCATGGCGACAGCCCGCCGGCTTATTTCCGGAGAACCCGGCAGAGAATCAATTTCTCCGTTCCCTGACTTTTCGCCTGTACCCGCCAGCAGGCCGGGCAAGAAATCATGATGCGCCAGGTTGATGCCGAAACGGATGTAATGGTGCGGAATAGCCAGATAGTCGAAATCCAGCCTGGCGCCTACATCCTCGATGCTACTGGAATAGTACCCCACTTCAAACAGCCGGTTGACGGTGTGCTGCGTGCTGAGCTGGAATAGAGAATCTACCGCAAAGTAATTGATGCGCACGTCCAGGCCACTGTAGGTTAAAGCCAGGTTGGCAAACAAATTATCGCTGAAAAGGTGATTCCAACGCAGAGAAGCCACCCTGTTGCCCCAACTCACAGCATCTTTATATTGGCGGTCAAAGCGATAGAAATTAGTAGCCGGCTGCTGGCTACCCTCGGCAAAGGCAAGAGTATCCGAAGCCTGTCCCTGGTTCGTGTATCGGTCGGAACCGGAATAATAGCTGAGGTATAAGTGGTCGCGGCCCGATAGCTCATAGTTCAGCTTTGCATTCAGGTCGTAGAAGTGGTACCCGATGAAGCCATCCTCGCCTTTTTCTTCTTTCAATCCCCTGGTCAGCGGTTGAAGATACCAATCAGCCAGTGACCAACGCCCGGAAAGAAAGAAGCTGGCCTTCTCCCGGACAATCGGCCCCTCTACCGATAGCCTGCCCGAAAGCATACCTACATCTCCACGTAGGCCAAAATTTTTACTGTTCCCCTCCCGGGTCCGGATATCAAGTACAGAAGACAGCCGCCCCCCGTACCGGGCCGGAAATCCGCCTTTAATAAGCCGGGCTGAGCGAACCGCATGTGAATTAAAAACCGAAAAAAGCCCGGCGGCATGAGCAATATTATAGACCGGCACGCCATCAATCATAATCAGATTCTGGCCATTGTCCCCTCCCCGAATATGCAGTCCCCCGACGCCATCTGTACCGGTTTGAACGCCAGGCAACAGGTGGGTGAGGCGGATGATGTCCGATTCTCCACCCAGGGTAGGCAGATGTTCTGCCTCATAGATGTCAATCTCCTGTCCAGCTCCTGGAACGGGGACTCCGGCTATGCTGGTTATACGCTGGCTAACCACTTCTACCGGTTCTAGGGTCAGGGAAGCTTTCATCGCCAGATTAAACAGAACAGGTTCCCGGAGGACAAACTCCTTTTCCTGTGTTTCATAACCTAAATAGGAGAAGGCGAGCACCACTTTGCCAGCTGGAAGAGGAAGGCTGTAAAATCCGTATTCGTTGGATGCTGTTCCCCGTCCGGAGTTCCGTTCCAGAATATTGGCATTGATCAGCCGCTCTCCCGTACGGGCGTCTTCCAGAAATCCGCTTATGGTAAAGGTGGTTTCCGGAGGCAGAAAAATGACCACCTGATTCCCTATCTCCTGATACTGGAGGGCTGTGTTCTGCAGCAGCTGTGCCAGTACCAGCTTGAGGCTCACCTGATCCATCTGCATGGAAACCCGGCGTGCCGGCAGGATATCATTGCTAAAAGACAGTAGAATGCCGTTCTGGTCGGCCAACTGATACAGCGCTTCTTCCAGGGTAGCATCTTCGACGGCAAGGCTAACGCGGCGCTCCACCAGGCGCTGTGCATGGGAAGTGAACAGAAAAGAAAAGAGCAGCAAAAAGAAAAGTAGTAGCTGCTTCATTTAAATAACGATTCGGACGAAATAGTATAATGCTTCCAAAAATAAGGGGTTTTAGCCAGTATTTCAAAATAAAAGCAGTCTACTAACAAAGCCGGGATGGGAAGGGTTGAGAATGCGGTGGAATTACCGCACCATTTGATAGATATTCATCGCAGGATCGTCCGCCAGTTTAAACCTTCGGTAGAATTACCCGTTCCAATCTGGTAAAGATTACTATTTTGGCGGCTTCTTAAACTGTTGATCATGACAACGAAACTTTTCTCCTTTCTCCTATCGGCTCTTTTTCTCAGTTCCAGCCTGCTGGCGCAGCGCAGCACGGAGCCACCAGAATTCCAGCTCCAGAAATCCGAATTGGAAGCCCATTTGCGTTTCTTAGCTTCCGATGAACTGCAGGGCAGGCGCACCGGCGAGATGGGCAATAATATTGCCGCTCGTTATATCGCCGCTCAGTTGGAGGCCTATGGGCTCAAGCCGGCGCCAGGCCTGAAGGGATACTACCAACCAGTGTCTTTTCAAGCCACCACTCCACCAACCCAAGCCAGCCTGCTGCTCAATAAAGCGGAATATAAACAAGGCGACGGCCTGCTAATCTTACTGGGCAACGCTCAAGGCATCAAGACGGACGCCGTGTTTGCCAACTATGGATGGGCCGATGAAAAAAGTGGTTATGATGATTATAAGGGCCTGAACGTGAAAGGAAAAATCGTCTTCGTCCTGCCCGGTACGCCCGAAGCCCAGGATCCAATGGCCGTGTTCACCTCAATGAGCAAAAAGCGGAAACTGGCCCAGGAGCAGGGCGCCGTCGCGCTCATCGAATTATACCGCCTGCAGTTCCCCTGGAGTTTCTTCCGCTCGTACTTTAATAAGGAAAATTTATCGCTGGCGGATGCACCCTCTGAATCGTCGGCCGGCCCGGAAAATGACATCGTATACGGTTGGCTCAAAGAACAAAAGGACGATAATATTGAAAACCTGCAAAAAGGAAAAAAGCTAAAAGCGGAGCTATCCAGCCAGGGGTTTTCCCGCCGCCCGGTACCTTCTCAGAATGTGGCCGGCATAATTAAAGGATCTGACCCCAAACTCCGAGAGGAGTACCTCGTCCTTACCGCCCACTACGACCATGTCGGAACGGGTAAAAACGGCGGCGGAGCGTACACCAAAGAGGACAGTATTTTCAACGGCAGCCGCGACAATGCCATGGGTGTTGTCGCCTTGTTGTCCGCAGCTAAAGCCCTGGCCGAACAGCCGCCCCGCCGCTCCGTCCTCGTATTGGCGGTTACCGGGGAAGAATTAGGCTTACTAGGCAGCCAATACTACGCGGAGCACCCGCTCATCCCACTGGAAAAGACCATCTTTAACCTGAATACGGACGGAGCAGGGTACAATGACGTATCCTACGTTTCCGCCATTGGTTTCGGCCGCACCCATACCGACGACATGATTGAAGCCGGCGCCAACGTATTCGGCCTCGACGTCTTCCCCAATCCTGCCCCGGAACAGGGATTGTTCGACCGTTCCGACAACGTTTCTTTCGCCGCCAAAGGCGTGCCCGCTATCTGCCTTAGCCCCGGTATGACGACCTTTGACGAGGAGATCGGAAAGTACTATCACCAGGTCACCGACAATCCCGAAACCATCGATTTTGACTACTTACTCAAGTATAGCCAGGCCTTTGCCCGCATCGCCCGCCTAGTCGCCGATGACACGGACCGCCCCAAATGGGTGGAAGGGGATAAGTACGAAGAAGCGGGGAAAAAACTGTATGGGGAGTAGCGGAATGTAAAACGTCGAACGTCAGAACGTCGAATTTCGAAAGTGCTTTGTATTAACATGCCTCCAAGGTTATCCAATTGACGTGCGGTATGCTGGCATGCGACAGGCTGACGTCTAAACCTCCTTCTCTACCAAATAAGCGTTGCGGTCGTGGGCATTTCGGCTGACGAGTTCGGCCAGGAAGCCGGTGACGAAGAGCTGGGTGCCCATGATGAGTGTGAGGATGCCGAAATAGAACAGCGGGCGATCGGCAATGCCGTATTCCTGATAGGCCAGTTTGGCGATGCTGAGATAAGCCAGGATTATGAAGCCCAGTAAAAAAAACGCGATACCCCAGGCGCCAAAAAAGTGCATGGGGCGCTTGCTGAATTTGGAGATAAAAATGACCGACATCAGGTCGAGCGGGCCGCGAATGAAGCGTTCCATTCCGAACTTTGTCACGCCATATTTCCGCTCCTGGTGTTGTACTACCTTTTCGCCGATCTTCTTAAAACCTGCCCATTTGGCCAACACCGGGATGTAGCGATGCATCTCACCGTACACTTCAATGCTTTTGACAACGCTGTTCTTATACGCTTTCAGGCCACAGTTGAAATCGTGCAATTTGATGCCTGTCATACGGCGCGCCGTCCAGTTGTAGAATTTGCTGGGCAGGTTTTTGCTCAGCACCGGGTCAAGGCGCTTCTTCTTCCATCCGGAAACCATGTCGAAGCCATCCACTGTGATCATGTGATACAGGCCCGGGATCTCATCCGGGCTGTCCTGCAGGTCGGCGTCCATTGTAATGACAACCCTTCCCCGTGCGGCGTGAAACCCCACATTCAAAGCTGCGGATTTGCCGTAGTTACGCCGGAATTTCATGCCCCGAACGTTGGGATTCTGTGATGCCAGCCGTTCGATCATCGCCCAGGAGCCGTCCTTACTGCCATCATCCACCATGATGATCTCATAGGTATACCCTTCCCCCTGGGCTACCTTCCGTATCCATGCCTCCAGCTCGGGAAGCGATTCTTCTTCATTGAACAGCGGTATGACGATTGATAAGTCCATTATTTCTGTTTAGGTGGTTTGGGTGGTTGCTGGTTGCTGGTTGCTGGTTGCTGGGTTTCTGGTTTCTGGGTTTCTGGGTTCTGGGGTTCTGGTTTCTGGTTGCTGGGTTTCTGGTTGCTGAGCTATCCAGGAACCAGAAACCCGGAAACCGCCTTCTCATCGGGAAGCCCCTACTGCCTCGCCACCACAACCGCCATCCCGGCTGACAATATAAAGCCACCGATGAGGCTGCGGACGAAGGTGAAAAATACGCTTCCCGGCGTAACGGCCAGCGCGCCGCTTTCCAGAGAACGCCGCATTTCCTGTTGTTGTTCGGGAGGAAGCAGGCTGCCGGCCTGTTGCAGGCTTTCCAGCATCACCGTTTTTTGCAAAGCTATCAAATCCGGGTCAATGAGGCCGAACAGCAGATAGTAAAAAAGGTAGTAACAAACATTGGCGATGACAAAGATTAAAAAGGCAGTACGGAGGCCGTCCTTGAAGGCCAATGGCCCCGCTGCATCCTGTTTTTCATCCTGCAATGCCTTCCACATCAGCGCCAGGTAAATACCCAACGAAGCCCAGTATACCCAGGGGCTGAACATCAAACGCGTGCTGATGAAATAAAATAGCAGGAAGTAGGCCACTGTACCTATTCCTGCTATCAGGCCGTATTTTACGGCAGTCTTGTTTCCCATCATTTTCCTGCTATTCGTTTAGTCAACGCAAAAATAGCAGAAATAAAGAAAGAATTTGTAGGTAGGAAAATGCCGAAATGTGTAAATCCGAAATAAAGATTGGAAATGGCATTCTTGCATTCCTGCATTCTTGCATTCTCGCATTCTCTCATTCCTGCATTCCTGCATTCTCGCATTCTCGCATTTCCATTCCCCCCTTATACCGCTTCCGGTGGGTTGCGTTTCATGATTGCGCCGACAATAAGGGAGAAAATCGCTCCCATAAAAAGAGACCCCACTCCGGCAATAATGGTCATAGCAACCGGAGAGAACATCCAACTCATCATGGAAAGGGCCTGTTCGGCCTGGTCCTCATCCATACCCTGACCCTCAATCATCTTCTCCCGGGAAGCATCAAGAATGTTTTCGATCATGCCCGGTTCGATCATAGTAAAGTACACATAGGTATATATCATGGAAATAACGGAAGCGATTAAAACAACAATAAAGCCCATAAAAAAGGACCGGCCAAAAGTAATGAAGCTTCCCAGTTCTCCATCCCGGTGCTGCCTGATGGCCACTACAATTGCGCCGATCATAATGCCATACGACAAGATACTGGCGATCCAATTGGTAGGATTATCCTGGTTGGCCGGATCCACTAAGCCGGTAAGGCTCATGACCAGGGAAACGGTTACCAAAACAAGGCCAAGAATCAAGCCGTAGCGCAGCCCGGTGGGCCAGGGCGAAACGGAAGCCTGATCTACTCTTTCGTTCGGATTATCGAGTGTACTCATAGAAAATAGTTTAAAGTTGGTGATTAAATGATACCGTAATAACATTACCAATATCCAAAATAATCCACCTCCATTCAAAATTTTTCTATCTATAACGGCTGATAAACGACTGATCCCTGTTTATTACTGCTACGGGTTTGCCGGTGAATGTCCGGCCAAAGAACGGCGAATTATGGGATCGGGAGTAGGCTAGCTCCTGCCGATAGGCCCATTGCTGGGTGGGGCTGAACACAGCAAGATCTGCATACTGCCCCTTTTCCAGAACCGGCACAGGAACGCCAAATAATTTTCGGGGGTTAATAGCCACTTTTTCGACAAACAGCTCGTCGCTCAGCCAATCGCCCAGGTAGGTTTTGCAAACAGCGTACATCGTTTCCAGGCCGATAGCCCCAAACTGAGCATAGGGAAACTCTACTTTTTTCAATTCTTCCTCCAGGGGAACGTGGTTGGCGCTGATGACGTCAATGGTTCCGTCGAGCAGGCCTTCCTTCAAAGCATCGACATCGGCGCGGCTGCGCAGCGGGGGCATCACCTTGAAATTGACATCGTAGCCATCCAGCGCCGTATCGTCAAAAGCCAGGTTCATTACTGCAACGGAAGCCGTAACGTTCAGGCCCTGGGCCTTGGCCTGCCGCACCCGCTCCACCGCGCCGGCAGTGGACAGATTGGCTAGATGCAGGCGGCTACCAGTATAGGCCAGCAGGTGCAAGTCGCGCTGCACCATTATTTCTTCCGCAATGGCGGGAATGCCTTTCATGCCCAGGCTGGTGGAGGTAAGCCCTTCATGCATCTGCCCCTCATTGGCAATATGGCGGTCGAGTGGCTGGTTGATCGCCAGTCCGTTGAAAGCCTGCACATATTGAAGCGCCCGCATCATCAGGCCGCCATCCTGCACCGGCTTTTTTCCATCAGAAAAAGCCACTGCCCCGGAAGCGTGCATATCGATCATCTCTGTGAGATCCTTGCCTGCACAGTTGCGCGTTATCGCCCCGATTGGATAAAAAGCCACCAGCTGCCGCTGCGTATTGTTTTGGACATACAATACCTCCGACTTGGAATGAATGGCTGGGTCAGTATTAGGTTGGCAGCTTATGGCGGTAAATCCTCCGGCCGCCGCCGCTGCTCCAACGGTAGAAAGGTCCTCCCGCTGTTCCAATCCGGGGTCACCGGTTTGCACGCCTATGTCCATCCAGCCAATTGATACTTGTAACTGGCTACCCTCCAAAACGGGGACGTCCTTTACCAGTATCTCCGTCTCAATGGCTTCGATCTTCCCCTCCCGTATGAAAAGGTCCCTTTGCACTCCGTGGTGAGGGCCGCCGGGGTTAATAATTTTTGCATTTTTAATCAACAGATCCATTGCTTGGGATTTAAATTTATAATTGACTCGATCTGTATTACTTATTTTTCGATTCTATAGCATCAATAGCATCCATAGCATCAATAGTATCAATAGTATCCATAGCATCTATAGTACTGGGTACCAACGATTATTTTTCCAAACATACCCATCTCCCTGTCGATACACATCTGACACTTCCTGCCGGATCAGCAGCTCATCCAGAAAGAGCGGCCGTTGACCCATTTCAGGGTTATGGATCTTCACTCTGAAATGCGTATCGG
Source organism: Lewinellaceae bacterium (assembly GCA_020636215.1). Classification (GTDB taxonomy): domain Bacteria; phylum Bacteroidota; class Bacteroidia; order Chitinophagales; family Saprospiraceae; genus JACJYE01. The sequence goes on along the minus strand of JACJYG010000006.1, from coordinate 481,644 downwards.
CCCGGTTCGGAATAATGCGAAACTCCAGCAGGCCCCATCCGTTATCATCCAGCACCCGCAGGTTATAGTAAATCTGGTGGGCCTGCCAGCCTGCCCCTTCCCCGGTCTCCGGCACATACTCCTCCACTTCCAGGAAAGAACGCCCTGCCATATCCTCCTGCAAGTACATCCAAAAGGAAAGGGTATGATAACTACCGGCTTGCTGCCGGGGCAAGGGGCCATCAAAGATGACACTCTTTTCTGCTGCCGGCAATTGAAAGCCGCCCCCGCCATGGTAGGCCATTTCCGTTTGGAGGCTGTCGAGGGAATTGTAATAGAAATCCACAAGACTGTCCCGCGAGCGGAAGGCGCCGTGTGGGTAAAGGGACAAGGTATCAGATAAAATGGTATAGTTGATATCGCGAATGCGGGCCGCGATGCGGTCGCGGAAGCTGCGCAGTGGCAGGCGAAAAAGGCGGTAAGACTCCGTTTCGTACAGCAGGCTAGCTCCTTCCAGCAGGTGTTGATATTTGTCTTTTTGAAGCTCGAAATGATAGTTGCTTACTATTAACAGCAGGGGCTTCTTACTCGGTAATTCGGACAGGATAAGTGGCAAGCGGTAGGGCTCCAGTATCAGCTGGGCTTCCTTAAGTGTTTGGCTTAGAGAGGTTCGCGTCAGCATAGCGCTGGTGGTGGGCAGGCCGCTCTGCATGGAAAGGGTAAGTGCGCGCGGTACAATATCCCCTTCTCCATGGAACCAAAGGTTATCAGAACCGATGTTGAAATATGGCGCCGTCAGGATAGCCTGAAAATCGCGATAATTGACCCCCTCAATATCGGTATAGCGATGGCCCGGCTGCAATTCCAGCACCTCATCGAGACGGAGGTCGGGGGCGATGCAGAAATTATAAGCTTCGAAATACAATAATAAAAGCGCCAGGCCGCCAATGGCGTAACGCCAGGATGCTTTGGCCACCCACTGCCATAGTTCTGCGAACACAATGAGGTTGATCACATAATAAAAAACCCAGTTAAAACGCCCTACCGATCGGAACTGCCGGATGGGGCCGGCATAGTCGAGCCAACCCTCCAGGCCGGGAATGGTGAAGGGGTACCCGAAGGAAAAGAACAGCAGCACTACACTGGCCCAAAACGCCTTGTTCAGGAAGCTCTGGAAAGGGCCGCCGGCCTGTACGATTGGTTGCCGAAAGCGCTGGTATACCCAGCGGCCCAACAGGAACAACAAGCCAATTCCGGCAACCAACCCCACATAGGCCCGGCCTTCAAACTCAGTAGGTTCGATCTTGATCACCTGCTGGTCTATCCATTGGAACAATGGCTGAGTGAGAGAGGTGAAAACGCTTTCCCAGATAGCGTGGAAAGTGAAAAAACCCCAGGGCTGTGGCGTGCGGTCCGTTACCGGGTCGTTGTGGTACATCCAATAATAAAAAAACAGCAGGGGCGCCAGCAGTTGAACACTGTAATGAAAAGCGTAGCGAAATAAACGCCGAACCGAAGGCTTCCGCAAGAAGCCAAACAGATAATAAAAGGATATAAAAAATGCCATGATGGCGAAATAATAAAAGTGTATCAGGGAAAAAGCCGTCACCGTCAGGGCGATCCAGGCGCTGGTTTTCCAACTTTGGGTTTCCTCCAGCCGCAACAGCAGATACAACAAAATTGGTAAAGCAGACATGTGCGCCAGCCCGTAGTGAGAAGACATACGTGGGAGTTGGGGAGAGAGAAAGGTGAGCCCCACTGCCACCAACACTGCCCACCAAACGGGTGTTTCTAATTTGCGGAAAAGAAGGTAAAAGAAAAAGGCGCACAATACAAAAGACAAAAGCAGGGAAAAATGCAGCACTGCCCGTGTATATCCAGTCACATCCACCAGATAACGGCTCACCAGCTTAATAGCGTTGGAGAGCAAAGGTTGGGCGTCGGCAGGCACCACGTGTTCACCGTATGGGTAGTTCATCCCTTCGAAATGGGAGAAGGTGCTATCCCAGCGGGCGTGGTATTCCATTACCGCATATACCTTGAACCCGTCGCCGTATGGCTCGATAACCCGGCTGTTGGGATACAGAAAAAAGTCGGGAAATCGAAGGGCCAGCAGGCCAAACATCAGCACCAGGACGGCGATGCGCCCCGTCGATTCACGGGATAAAAAAGGGGTATGCGATTGCTGCTCTGTGATGCTCACGATGTGTTGGCTTGCTACGGAAGCAAAGGTAAGTTTTTGGAGGGAAATCCGGCCTCTTGCCCCTCGTTGCTTTTTTCCTTATGTTTGCCGCCCCTGGTTGGTTCCTGGTTTCTCTCGCCCCTGCGAGCCGGATAAAGATTAATAGTTCCTTGTCCCTATAGAGCCCAGAAACCTCATAAACCCAGAAACTCCAAAAACCTCATAAACCTCATAAACCTCATAAACCCAGAAACTCCAAAAACCTCATAAACCCATAAACCCAGAAACCCATAAACCTCATAAACCCCAGAAACCCAGAAACCCAGAAACCTCATAAACCCAAAAGACAAGAAACGCCCAACCCCATGCAACTCTTCACCGAACAGACAAAGCAGGCCGAACACGAAGTTGTTTACGACCTTTACCCTGCGGCAGAAGGCCTTTATCTGCCCATGGCCTATATCGTCAGTAAAGACCAGGACGGCTTGCTGGCGCATATCCGGCAGAAAGCCCTTCCGAAGACCATCGGCAGCTTCGGGCTGCAACTCGACCCGCTTAGGCAGCGGCTGTTCGTTATTGTGGAACTACTACAGCCCAAGGCTTTAGAAGAGCGATTCAGCCCCCCCAAAAAGAAAATCCAGCCACTCGGGAAGCTAATGGCAGATAAAGAAATAGCCCGCGCTATTGCGGTTTACTGCCATCGCCTACTGGACGAAATGCTCCTCCTGGTTACCCGACACCGGCTGCCCATCACCTGGGAGGTGGACCGAAAGGTGTTGGTCAAGGATTTTCTGATGAAGCATACTGATGAAGAACTCGAACCACTGCTCCATTTCGCCCGGGAAGAAACCGGCGTACGGTACCGGCTGCAATTGGCGGACTCCAGCGGCTCCTGGGCCGTCCGTTCAAAGGAGGTCATCCCGATCACCAACAATCCGGCCTGGCTATTTGTAGATTACCAACTGTATAAGGCGGCGCACATCAACGGCAATATGGTGAAGCCATTCCGGGAGAAAGACGAAGTGAACATTCAGCAATCGGCCGTAAAAACTTATTTTCAGAAATTCATCATCAAAGTAGCCGCCAAGGCGGATATCGAAGCGGAGGGCTTTGAGATTGTGCAGCACAACGCCTTGCAGGCCTGCCGCCTGGAGCCGGTACAAGACCTCTTCCGTGGCAACTGGGTGCTTTCCGTACAAATGTTATACCCCGGCGCCGGTTTCAACTGGAGCGATAAAAAGAGCAAAAAGACTGCACTGGAATTCGACAAGGGCGACGAGGTGCGCATCCTGCAGGCCATTCGCAATCCGGAGCAGGAAAAATTGTACCTGGATAAACTGGCGGATTTCGGCCTGGAAAGATCGGAAGGCAGTTACTTCGTGCCGGCCGGTGCTACCGACGACCCATTTTTCCTGTTGGGTTGGCTGGGAACAGAACGGCAGGCGCTGGAAAAAGCCGGCTTTACCGTCGTTGAACCGGTGCTGGAAGGCCAGAACCTCTACCTGCACCAGGCAAGTATGGACCTGAAAGCCGAACAGCACAACGATTGGTTCGACCTGTATGGACAGGTAACGGTGGGGGCGTTCACTTTCCCGTTTCTGGCGCTGGCCAAAAACATCCGGGAAGGCAACCGCCTCTACCCTTTGCCTAACGGAGCTGTTTTTGTGATTCCCGGCGAATGGATGGCCCGCTACAAAAGCCTCTTCCAGTTTGGTAAAAAAGAGGAGGGCCACCTCCGGCTGGCCAAAAGCCAGTATACGCTGCTGGATGAACTGGGGCTGGGCGCCGCCACCGCTGAAATGGAAGAACAAAAAGCCGCCCTTACTTCCTTTGCTCCTTCCCCCCGCCTCAAAGCCGAGCTCCGGCCCTATCAACTGGAAGGCGTCCGCTGGCTGGTGCAGTTGTATGAAAATCAACTCGGCGCCTGTCTGGCCGATGACATGGGCTTGGGTAAAACCCTACAGACCATCGCCGTATTACTGCACGCCAAAGAGCGAAAAGAAACGGGTTCCTCCCCTGCCCCACTCCCCACCAGTACTCAATTGGGCTTGTTTGAACCCGCGCCCGATACCGATTTCCTGAAGCCGCTGCAAGCGCTTATCGTGTTGCCGGCCTCTCTGGTATTCAACTGGGAAGCGGAGATCCGCCGTTTTGCGCCCAGCCTGCAAATATACCGGCATACCGGCCAGAAACGCTACCAGGATTCCCGTCTTCTGTCGCGATTTGATGTCATTCTGACCACTTATCAGACTGCGCTGAGAGATGTGGAACTCTTGGAGAAAATGGGGTTCGAATACATCGTACTGGACGAAAGCCAGCAGATAAAAAACAAGGACAGTAAGGTGTTCCGGGCTATCAACCGGCTGGAAGCAAACCATAAAATTTCGTTGAGCGGAACCCCCATCGAAAATTCCCTTTCGGACCTGTGGGCCCAGGTTGAGTTCATCAATCCCGGCCTGTTGGGCAGCCATACCTTCTTCCAGCGAGAGTTCATCACGCCAATCGAGAAGCGACAGGATGAGGAAAAAAAGGCCCGCCTGCGCAAATTGGTTCAACCTTACCTCCTGCGCCGCACCAAACAGGAAGTCGCCCGCGATTTGCCCGAGCTAACCATAAAACTCTTCTACACGGAAATGACAGCCGAGCAAAAGCGCCTCTACGACCGTGAGAAATCCGCCGCCCGCAATTATCTACTGGACAACTTCCAGGCCGACAACCCCAAATTCCGATTCCAGGTGCTCCAGTCCCTGACCAAGCTCCGGCAACTGGCCAACCACCCCAAATTGGCCGTGGACAATTATGAGAAAGAGAGCGGTAAGTTCAACGATGTGCTGGAACACTGGGACGTCGTGCGCCGGGGTGGCCACAAAGCCCTTATCTTCAGCTCCTTCGTCCAGCATCTGGAGCTGTACCGGCAACACTTCGAAGCCCAACAGCTACCCTACGCCTGGCTGACCGGGAGCCAAAACAGTAAACAACGGGAAGACGCCATCAGGGCCTTCCAGAACCAGCCCAATGTGCAGCCTTTCCTCATTTCCATCAAATCAGGCGGCACTGGCCTGAACCTTACTGCGGCCGACTACGTCTTTATCCTCGACCCCTGGTGGAACCCTACCACTGAACAGCAGGCCATCGCCCGCGCCCACCGCATCGGGCAGGAGAAACACGTAATCGCCATCAAGTTCATTACCAAGGATAGTATCGAGGAAAAGATACTGAAACTGCAGGAAAAGAAGGCTCAGCTGGCAGAAGATATCATTGAACAAGCAGAGAAGGCAAGCTTTTCGAAAGGGGATATCGAATATTTGTTTGATTAAAAATCGGATAAGCTGCTCTACGCCCTTTCATTCCTTTTTATGTATTTGGAAATAATCCTTATCTTTTCGCCCTATTAGCCCTACCTCCTGCCAGATTATACCCAAATACATCCAAGGATGCTACGCTAGTATCTGAAACCTTAATCTGAGGCGACTGAACATAAGGCGCAGCTGCTGCATTTTATTCAGTAACGAGTTTCCTTGCTACCCTTCTAATCAACATAACAAATGAATACCGAACGGAGAAGATTCGAAAGACTATTGGTCGCCAACCGTGGCGAGATTGCCATACGGGTGCTCCGCGCCGCATCTGAGCTCAACCTCAGGACAATCGCTATTTATACCTATGAAGACCGCTATTCCCTGCACCGCTATAAAGCCGACGAAGCCTACCAGATCGGCCCGGATGAGGAGCCTTTAAAGCCTTACCTCGACATCGAGGAGATCATACAGGTAGCTAAGGATAACGAAGTAGACGCCATCCATCCTGGCTATGGCTTCCTTTCGGAAAATGTCCAGTTTGCCCGGCGCTGCCGGGAGGAAGGCATCGCTTTTATCGGGCCTGCGCCGGAAGTGATGGAAGAGTTGGGCGATAAGATGGCAGCCAAGGTTCTGGCCAAGCGCGTGCAAGTTCCGCTAATTGAAGATAGCCAACAAGCAATCACAAACGCCGATATCGCCCTGGCGGAAGCGAAGCGCATCGGATTCCCGGTAGTCGTGAAAGCTACAGCTGGAGGCGGTGGGCGCGGTATGCGAGTGGTGTGGGATGAAAAAAACCTTAAGGAGCTCTACCACGAGGCCCGCGGCGAAGCTAAAACAGCATTTGGGGATGACACCGTCTTCCTGGAAAAATTCATCAACAACCCCAAGCACATTGAGGTACAGATACTGGGCGATCACCATGGGAATATTGTGCACCTATACGAGCGCGACTGTTCCGTACAGCGCCGTTTCCAAAAGGTCGTCGAGGTAGCGCCCTGCGTGACCATCAGTCAGGAAACCAAGGACAAACTCTACGAATATGCCCTGCGCCTGGCTCGCGAAGTCAATTACAACAATGCCGGAACCGTAGAATTTCTGGTCGATACGGAGGAGAATATTTATTTCATTGAGGTCAATCCGCGTATCCAGGTCGAGCATACCGTCACAGAAGAGGTCACCGGCATCGACCTGGTGCGATCGCAGATCCTCATTGGCATGGGGTATCCACTGGACCACAAAACCATCTTCATCCGCGGGCAGGAAGATGTCGAATGCCATGGCGTGGCCATCCAATGCCGCGTGACCACAGAAGACCCCAGCAACGGTTTCCAACCGGATTACGGCACCCTGATCGCTTATCGGTCTGCTTCAGGAATGGGCATCCGCCTCGATGCGGGCAGCGCCTTCCCCGGCGCCCGGATTTCTCCATTTTTTGACAGCCTGTTGGTGAAAGTAACAGCCTGGGGGCGCACCCAAAAAGGGGCAGCCCAACGCATGCACCGCGCCCTACGCGAGTTCCGCATCCGCGGCGTAAAAACCAATATCGGATTTCTGCTGAACCTGTTGCAGAATGAGACTTTCCAGAATGGGGAAGCCAGGGTTAACTTCATCAAGGATAACCCAGGCTTGCTAGCGCCGCCCAACTGGCGCGACCGTGGCACCAAAATGGTGCGCTACCTGGCAGATGTAGTGGTCAATGGTAACCCGGATGTCAAACACATCGACCCCTCCATTGAATTCCTCCCGCCCATAGTCCCGGCCTACGACCCCCACGGCCCTGTTCCAAACGGTACCCGCCAGAAATTGCAGGAACTGGGCCCTGAAGGCTTCGCTAAATGGCTGAAAGAGCTGCATGCCATCCAGTACACCGACACCACCTTCCGCGACGCCCACCAGTCCTTGCTGGCTACCCGGATGCGCACCTACGATATGCTGAAGGTGGCGCGTAGCTTTGCCCAACACCACGCCGATGATGTTTTCTCCATGGAAGTCTGGGGCGGCGCCACTTTCGACGTGGCCCTGCGCTTCCTTAAGGAGTGCCCCTGGAAACGTTTGGAGTTCCTGCGCCAGGCTATTCCCAACATCTGCTTTCAGATGCTGTTGCGCGGTTCCAACGCTGTGGGCTATACCGCTTACCCGGACAACCTCATCATCAAATTTGTAGAGGAAGCCGCCGAAGCCGGCATCGATATTTTTCGCATTTTTGACTCCCTCAACTGGGTCGAAGCCATGAAGGTGAGTATCCGCGCGGTCCGCGAACGCACCAACAGCGTCGCCGAAGCTTGCCTTTGTTATACCGGTGATATCACCGACCCGAAGCGGACGAAATACAGCTTACAATACTACCTGGATATGGCCCGGCGCCTGGAGGACGAGGGCGCCCATATCATCGCCATTAAAGATATGGCCGGGTTGCTGAAGCCACTGGCAGCGGAATTGCTGATCACGGAACTAAAAAACACGGTTCACACCCCTATTCACCTGCACACCCATGATACTTCCTCTATTCAGGCGGCGGCTTATCTGAAGGCCATCGATGCCGGTGTAGATGTGGTGGATCTGGCCCTCAGCTCCATGTCTGGCCTGACCTCTCAGCCCAATTTCAATTCCGTGGCCGCCATGATGAAAGGGCATCCCAGGGAGCATCCCATCAATCAGCATTCGTTGAACCAGTTTTCTGACTATTGGGAGACGGTGCGCCGCTACTACTACCCCTTCGAAACGGAGCTGCGGGCCGGCACTGCCGAAGTCTATGAAAACGAAATTCCAGGAGGGCAGTATTCCAACCTCCGCCCACAGGCCAGAGGACTGGGGCTGGAAGAGCAATTCGATACCATTAAAGACAACTATCGCATCGCCAACGAGCTATTTGGGGATATCGTTAAAGTGACCCCTTCTTCAAAAGTTGTAGGTGATATGGCTATGTTCATGACTTCCAACAACCTGAGCAAAGAAGACATTTTAAAGCGGGGCGAATCCCTGTCCTTCCCCGATAGCGTCAAGGCGCTGATGCGGGGCGACCTGGGCCAAGCGGAAGGTGGATTTCCTGAAGAGATCCAACGGCTGGTGCTCAAAGGCGAAAAGCCCTATACCGAGCGCCCCAACGCTCACATGGAACCCATCGATTTCGATAAGGAATTCCCCTTGTTCCTGAAGGAATTCGGAGAGCGGCTCGATATGCGCAACTTCCTCTCCTTCAAGCTATACCCCAAAGTATACCGCGACTATCGCGAACACTACGAACAGTTTGGCCTCGTGCGCGCCCTGCCTACCCCGGCCTTTTTCTTCGGGCTGAAGCCCAATGAAGAGATCATTGTGTCGATGGACAAAGGCAAGAATCTGCTCATTAAGTATCTCAACATGACGGAGCCGGACAACCAGGGCAACCGCCTCGTATTTTTCCAGCTCAACGGCCAGACCCGCTCCGTCCCCATCCACGACCGGCATATCAAAGTAGATGTGGTCGTGCACCGCAAGGTCGAAAATGAGAAGCAGGTGGGTTCGCCGCTGCAGGGCAGCATTTCCAAGATCCTGGTCCATGCAGGCGATGAAGTGGCCGCCAACGCGCCGCTGTTTATCATAGAGGCGATGAAGATGGAGAGCACCATCACAGCGCCCATGGCAGGCAAGGTAAAAAAGGTCCACCTGACGGAAAAAACGCTCGTAGAACAGGATGATATGGTGGTAGAATTAGAATAAAAAAATTCAACATGTCCAAAGAACAAGAACTGCGCGAAGTACAGATGCTGGGCCTGAAACTGCCCACCGACCCCCGCTGGGCCAACCTGGCCGAAATGGAGCTGGAAGAGATCCTGACCGACCACGCCTACTGCGAACAAAAGGCGGCGACCTCCTGTATTTCGCTCATTCAGGCCTATCCGGAAAAGGAAGATATGGTCAAAAAGCTGGCGCCCATCGTCACCGAGGAATGGGGGCACTTCCGCATGGTGCTGAGTGAACTGGATAAACGCGGCCTGAAGCTGGGCCGGCAGCGCAAAGACGAATATGTCAATAAGCTACTGGAATTTCAGAAAAAGGGCGGCTCCCGGGAAGAACGCCTGCTGGAAAAGCTGCTGATCTGCGCCCTGATCGAGGCCCGCAGTTGCGAACGCTTCCGTCTGCTTTCTCTCCACATCAGCGACGAAGTGCTGCGCGACTGGTACCACAAGTTCATGGTGGCCGAAGCCGGGCATTACCGCCTGTTCATCGACCTGGCCAAGCAGTATATGCCGGAAGAGGTGGTGCGCCAACGCTGGCAGGAGTATCTGGAGCGGGAAGCGGAGATCATGAAGGAATTGGAATTGAGGGGGGATCGGATGCATTGATTTGTGGCCTTTGGGGAGATGGGACAGCCTTGATTCACTGCTCCCGCTCACACACACCCCCGCCACAGCCACACTGTCCGCAGCCGTTTCCACCATGCTCGATGTGGTTCTTAGTGCCCAATCGGCGCGCCAGCAACTGCAGGCCCATCCACCCCGCAGCGAGCGCGGAAAGGGCAAAAATGGGAAGAAGGTAGGATAGGATTTGCATGGTTAATGTTTTTATGTCTTGTGGGTCTTGTGGGTCTTGTGCGTCTTGTGCGTCTTGTGGGAGCAGTCACTGGGAGACTCCCGTAAAAGCCTGGTTATCAAATCAAACTGAAACTTTGAAACTTGAAACCTTGAAACCTGCCCGTCCTCTCCCGACGCCTGTCGGGATCAGCCGGGTAAAAAACATGAAACCCGTCTATGTCAGCCGGGCAAGCTTTGAACAGCTCCAGAACTAGCTTGCGCTAAACAGCCCCGCAAAACCCATGAACGCCATCGACAAAATACCCGCGATGATCAGGTTGAGGGCCGTACCTTCCACCACTTTGGGGATATCCAGTAGCCGGGTTTCCTCCCGGATGCCAGCCATCAGCACCAGGGCCAGGGTCACTCCACCACCGGCGCCCAGGGCGTAAAACAGGCCCTCCACCAGGCCATAGCCCTTGTTGGTGGCAAACAGCGCCAACCCCAGGATCGCACAGTTCGTGGTGATGAGTGGAAGAAATATCCCCAGCGCCCGGAATAGTTCGGGACTGAGCTTTTTTATGGCCATCTCTACCAACTGCACCGTACTGGCAATGACGATAATAAAACTGATGAGCCGCAAATAGGGTGCATACGGCAATATATAAGCGTTCAACGCCCAGGAACACACCGCAGTGATCAGCATGACAAAAATATTCGCCAGGCCCAGCCGCAGGGCAGTATCCAACCGCCCCGACACCCCCAGGAATGGGCATATACCCAGGAAGTAGGTCAACGTAAAGTTGTTGATCAACAGGGCGGAGATAAATATCCAGATTAGCTCATCCATGGTAGTTCGTTGTTAGTTGTTAGTTGCAGGCTATGCCCCACATGCCCTCTATGCTCTATGCCCTATGCCCTATGCCCTACGCCCTTCGCCCTTCGCTGCTGCAACCAATTAAAAAACAGCAACAGAAAGCCCAGTGTAAAAAATCCTCCCGGGGGAAGGATCATGATCACCCAGGGCTCGAAGCCATCACCGAAGAGCGGAATATTGAACAAGGCGCCGCTGCCGAGTATCTCCCGGATTGAACCGATACAAAGGAGCGCAAAAGTAAAACCGATGCTCATCCCCAGGGCATCCGCCAGCGCCAGGCCCACCGGGTGCTTGGAGGAGAAAGCCTCCTGCCGCCCCAGAATGAGGCAGTTCACCACGATCAGGGCAATGAAAGCGCCCAGCTCCTTATGGATCTGCGGCACGGTGGCGGCCAGCACAAAATCTACAACCGTTACAAAGGTGGCGATGATGATAATGAAAGCCGTGATGCGCACCTGTTTGGGGATCAATTTGCGGAAGCTGGATACCAGCAGGCTGGAAAAAACCAGTACGAATGTAGTGGCCAGCCCCATGGCCAGGCTGTTGATGGCCGTGTTGGTCACCGCCAGAGTCGGGCACATTCCCAGCACAGCCACGAAGACCGGGTTTTCTTTCCAGAGGCCCTTCAGAAATTCCTCAGCACTTTGATTGATGGTTTGCGGTTGATTCATATCATTCAGCAACTACTGGTTCAATGTCTTTTCATACGCATCGATAGCCGGCCGCCATTCCTCAATGGCTTTTTGCAGGAGGCGTACCACTGCTTTGGAAGAAATCGTCGCTCCTGTAATGGCTTCCACCTCATTCGGCGACCGCTTCTCCCCTTTCTTCACCGCCACGATCTGCGGATCGACGGCCAGTGCCTTGAAGTTGTTCTGAAAAGCAGCGTCTTTCATGATCTTGTCGCCCAGGCCTGGCGTTTCCTTGCTGTCCAGCACCTCAAAGCCAATGATGATTTTTTGGATGGGATCATAGCCCAGGATGCCGCCGATAATATCCTGGAATCCAGGCTCTTCTGCTGGAATGGCAAAGCCCAGCAATTTACCGGAATCGTCATAGCCGGCAAAGATGCGGCGAGGTTCTTCTCCGCTTTTGGCAGCTGGAACCTCTTCTGCAGGCGCCAATTGTCCGTCCTTCAGCGCCAGGGCCTGATAGGTGGTGCTGCCGGGCAATACCAGGTAGATTGCCCGCTCCAAGGCCTGCGCCCGGTGAGCCTGTATCATCGGCAGGGTGAATAAATATACCCCGACCAGGATCAGGCCGGAAAAGAAACCGGCAAGGCCAAGTGTAGCGATCAGCCGGGCGGAACTGGGTTCTGCTTCCGGGGCCGGCTGGGCAGCCAATGTCTGTTCTTCTATCCTTGTTTCGCTCATGAGTGCCCGTATACCCTTGTTTTAGTAAATCGGTTGATCAAGGGGGCCACCGCATTCATCAGCAGGATGGCGTACATCACGCCTTCCGGCAAGCCGCCCCATATCCGAATGAGCACCACCAAAAAACCGATGCCGATGCCGAATATCCATGCCCCTTTCGGGGTCAGGGGAGAGGTCACCAGATCAGTAGCCATGTAAACGGCGCCCAGTAGCAAGCCGCCCGCCAGCAACATAAAAGGCGGCGAGGGGTAGCGCAGAGGGTCCATTGCATAAAAGACAGCGCTAAACAAAGCCACCGTCAATAGAATGGAAACCGGTATGCGCCAGTTGATTAGGCGGCGCCAGGCGAGGTATAATCCAGCCAGGGCCAGCAACAGCCCACAGGTTTCCCCCAATGACCCACTGGTATTGCCCAGCAGGAGATCGAACAAGTCGGTAGGTGCATGGTCGAACTTCATCCGGGACAAAGGCGTAGCGGCGCTGATAGCATCTATCGGATGGCCCTGGAAAAAAGGCAAAGCCAGGTTAGTACCCCGCGGCATCCAATAATGGCCATTGGGCAATTCCCAGGTGGTAATGGCAGTAGGGAAAGCCGCCTGCAAAAATGCCCGCCCCACCAGAGCCGGGTTGAATGTATTCTGTCCCAGTCCACCCCAGATCGCCTTACCCATGCCAATGGCTATTACGCCGCCCAGGAAAGCCATCCACAAAGGAAAACCGGGCGGCAAGGTCAGCGCCAGCAGCAAGCCGGTGATCAGAGCACTGCCATCGCCCAGCGTACTTCCCTGGGTTTTCGGACGGCTGATAGCCCATTCCGTCAACAGGCAGCCGCCTATAGCCGACATACTCACCAGCAACGCACTTAGCCCGAAATAGTAAAAGGCAACCACGAAAACCGGGAGCAGGGTGTACACCACCTCCCACATGATCCGGGGCGTGCTGGCCTTATCGTGCAAATAAGGCGATGTCGATATGGACAATTTGGACGGGTCCACCATAGCTTATTAGTGATCAAAAAATTAGTTATCCTTACTTCTCTCTGGCTTTTTTCTCTCTGATCATGGCCTTGCCGACGCGGAAACTCTGCACCAGCGGAATGCCCGAAGGGCAAACGTAGGAACAGGCGGCGCATTCGAAACAATCCAGGACATTGAGTTCCTCCATTTCCTCCCATAAGCCTTTACGAGCAAGCAGGCCCATTCGTGCAGGGTTGAGGAATAGCGGGCAGGCCTCAAGGCAACGCCCGCAGCGAATGCAGTTGTAGGTCGTAATATCCTGAACTTCCTCATCGGTCAGGGCGAGAATACCGGAAATGCCTTTCACTACCGGTACATCCAGGCTCTTCTGAACCATACCCATCATGGGCCCGCCTAGCAGGATTCGGACGGCGTCTTCCGTAATTCCCCCGCAAAAATCGACTACCGCCCGCATGGGGGTCCCCAGAGGAACCAGCACATTAGTTGGCCGCCGAACCGCAGGGCCGGTGACGGTGAGTACTCGCTCTATCAGCGGCATGCCCTGCCGGAAATACTGCGATAAGGCCACAATGGTTCCTACATTGGACACCAGGACTCCAACATCCAATGGTAGTTTGCCACTCGGAACTTCTTCCCCCAAAATGGCGGTGATCATCATCTTTTCAGCGCCCTGCGGATATTTGACCTGAAGCGGAACTACCTCGATCGGCATTGGGCTGTGGGCGGCCTTTTCTCTCAGAATAGCAACCGCATCCGGTTTATTGGCTTCTATCGCGATGTAGATCTTTTCCGCCCCTATAAAATGTTGCAGAATACCGGTCCCATCGATTAGTTCATCAGCGAATTCCACCATTACCCTGTGGTCGCAGGTGAGGAAGGGTTCGCACTCGCAGCCGTTCATCATCAGGTACCGGCATTGCCTGCCTTCCGGGATCGAGAACTTGACGTGCGAAGGGAATGCCGCTCCTCCCAGGCCGACAATACCGGCTCGCTGTACCGCGCTAATGAAATCGGCCACCGGTATTTGCTCCGGCGGTATGGGGGGCTGCGGTATGAAACGCTGGTTGGAAAAAGGGTCCGTCTTTATCCGGATAGCCGGCAACATCTGCCCGTTAGGGTGGTCGAACAAGCCAATGGCGGTTACTGTACCGTCCACCGGAGCGTGCAGGCCCACTGAAACGAAACCCACTGGCTCGGCAATGAGCTCTCCCCGCCGCACATACTGCCCTTCCCGCACTACGGCTTTAGCCGGAGCGCCAATATGTTGGGACAACGGCAGGGTGTACTCCTCGACAAACGGCATCCGCTCTATCGGCCGATGGCAAGATAGCTCCTTGTATTCTTCCGGATGAACGCCGTGTCGGAAGGTCAGCAGTGGCCCGGTGAGCGTGGTGCCTGACATATGTCGCAATTATTACTATTTTTTATTTAAGAATATTTTTGGCCCGATATCCTGGCTCAGGGCTAGCTACGTGGCGTTTGGCTAAGGGCCACGAGTTTATCCCGCAGCTTAATACGCACCTGTTGCATTAGTTCCTGTTCCTGGTTCTGGAGTTTCTCTTCGTAGTCGGAACGGAGCTGTGCCAGTTCCCGTTCGTATTTTTCTGTCAACTCTTGTTCCACTTGTTTTCTAAGTTTCCCAGGGAACGGGGTAAGGGTACCGGCCATTTCCCGTAACATTCGCCATTGATGCCTTGCTGCATCGGTAGCCGCCACCACTTGTTGGGAAACAGCAAGTTGTTTTGCTTGCCCTTTTTCGCCAGCTGTCTGTATCACTGGAATCTTATCTTTTCGGGCATCGGGGCTAAGGTTGAGGTAATCCCCAACCGGCAATGCTGCGGCTTCTTCGGTTGAAAGTGGCCTGAAATGGCTTTGCCAGGCGCGCAGCGTATACAGCCAGTCGGCATAGGTCAGCTGATATTGCTGTGCTTTGTTTTCTCCCCAATCAGCATCCGGCCCGGGGTTACCCGACAGGCTGGTGGCCAAAGAAAGGAAGCCGTCTTCGGTTTCCGGGTCGAAAGCGAAAAGTGGGAAAGCCCGGGTATCCAGCGCCAGGCTGGCCAGTCGGGGCCATTGCTGCTCGTAGCCTTCATGCACGTCCAGATTGACGGCCAGCAAATGGTAGATCGCCGGCCGGGGCCGGCTGATTCCCTGCCGCAGGCCGTCGAACAATTCCCGGGAAGCGCCCAGGCTTCCCTGCCACACATAGGCATTGCGCAAGGCGGCAGCGGCAAATAAGGCGGCATTGCCCCGGGCCAGTTGTCGAGGCGTATCTTCTTCGGCCGGAGCCGCCTCATCCAGGCAAAATATCTTGATGGGCCAGGGGGAGGCCAGCAAGGCATCCAAAGCTTCTCGTTGCGGCCCCTCCAGCAGGCTTTGATTTCCTACCAGCAGCAGTGGCGGCACCAATCCCCGTTCAGCCTCATCGAGGGCTTCCCAGCCAAGGGCCGCAATTTCCGGGCCATCGGCTTCGGGCCGGTATTTGTCTTTGGCTTCCAGGCGCGCCCGGCGCAACAATTTGATATTGTCCAGCGCATGGCGCAAATGCCCTTGAAAGAGGCCAGACGCCAGCCCGGCGGAAGCCCCCTCCCCGTCTAAAAGAACGGGAGCGAGAAAGCTGTTGTAGGGGTACTGTTCCGCCCAGGGCCAAAGCCCGGCCTGAAGAATCAATCCAAAGCGGGCGCGGCCGGCGCCCGTGGGGCCCTCCAGCATTGACCAACGCAAGGCCTTCAGGTCGTTAGCCAGGGCGATCTTTCGATGTAATACCGCGGTATCCACCAGCTTGAGGTGCTCCTTTTCGCCCAGTTTACCGACGAGTTCATCCAGGGGCAGGCTACTGCCTGCTGATTCGCCCACTGCTTTTTCAAGCGCAAGCAAATCTTCCCGTGGCAGGGCATTACTCAGTTTGGCGTGAATATTTTCTTGTAAAGCCTCTATCAGTTCCCCTGCCTCCCGGGCAAGTTTTACGATGCGGGGTTGAACGATTGACTCGGTGAGGGCCGCCACCAGATGCAGCATGCCCTTGGCCGGTGCGCCCGACTCCGTCAAGCTACCGCCGGCCATCGATTGGTAATAATTTCGGCTCAGAAGAATAGCTGCAAAGGAATCGTAAGCCGGGTCATGTACCAGCCGGGAGATGGTTTCTGAGGAAGTGTCGGGCAATTGCTCCCACAGGCCATAAGTAGCCTGTAAGCTTTGTACTAATGGCAATTCCTGCGGCTTCATTTCCAGAGCGCCCTCGGGACAGGCTTCTGCACAGATGCCACAGCCCGTGCAGGCATAGGGGTTGATCGCCAAAGTAAAAAATTCGCCGGAGCCTTTTTCCCTGGCCTCTGCCTCCAAAAAGAATGTTTCCGTAACGGCCACCGGCCATTCGCCAATAATGTCGAGCAGTATCGCCCACTCCTGCCGTACCGTTGCTGCTTTGTCACCAGTGATCTTCATTTGTTCCAGCAAGCGATCAAAGGCTGTAGGCAGCATTTCCGCTACCCGGGCAGCATTTTGCGCCGCTGATTTCACGGCCGGGCCAGCCAGGCGGGACAGGTTTTTCACCAGAGGGGTGATCTGCGCCACAGGCGTTCCCCGGGATGCGGCAATGGCCATCGCGCCTTTCACCAGGGATTCCACCCCAATGGCCAGTGGCGGTATTGCGGCATGAGGACAAGCCACCGTACATTGCCCACAGCCCGTGCAACGTTGAGGCAGAAAAACAGGCAACTCCACCCGCCGGGCATCCATTTCCATAAAAAGAGCGGACGCAGCAGGGCTTTGCGCAAGCGCCTCAAAAGGGCTTGCCACCAATTCTTCCTGTTTTTCAGACTGATAAAAGCTTGCGGTATCATGAAAAAAGCGGGAAAGCCGGGTATAGGGGGCGCCATGGTCCTGGTAACGCCTTACCGCACGAGGCATAACCGAGGCTGGCAAGGTAGCAGCATGGCCTTTCTCCACCTTTGCATCCGGCGCGGTGCTACTATGCAAAGTCATTTCCCCAATGTTGGGGTAATTCCGTTCAATCGCCTGCAATAATAATTGCTGCTGTGGGGAAGCCGATGTTGGCCGGGTGAAATCGATGTCCAGGAAGAAATTCTTTTTCCGCTGTCCACCTTTCAGCATATTCCGGAAAACGGCTATAGCCCCTTCGCGGCTAAGTGGCGATGCGTAACGGCCGGAGAAACTTTCCGGTTGTCGTTTTCCCAGGCCGGCGGTAGCAGCTTTTAAGCTAATGAAAACCGGCCCGTTGATAGCATCATCGGCTCCACCCAGTGTTTCCAAAACAGCTACCCCCTGTTTTCCGTCCAGCAAGCCGGCCAGCATTTCCGCTGGGAAAGGGCGGAAGAGGCTCAGATTCAGGCAGCCAACCCGGGCTTTTTCCTGGCTGCGGAGGTAATCAACCGCGGCTTTGGCCGAAGCGAAAGCCGCCCCCATGGTAAGTACAAGGTAATCGGCATCTTCAGCCCGGTAGGCCATCACCGGAGCATAATCCCGGCCGGCGAGGCGGCTATATTCTCCCATCACCTGGGCAACAATGGCCGGCAGATGGTGATAAAAATATCTTTGTTGGGCAGCAGATTCCAGGCTAATGGCTGGTTCATCCTTGCGGGCGCCATTCAGCGCCGGAAAATCCAGGTTAAACCAGTTGGGCACTCGGCGGCGTTTCTTGCCGAAAAGCATCTCCTGGGCCGGCGTCGGGCAGGCAATTTGGTCATCGGAGCTCCCCAGAAACTGGATCAGCATCTCTTTCGTTGGGCAATCTATGGCCTGCGGTTCTACTGCTGTAGGCCAGATATCCATCGCATTGACCCCAGGGATAAGCGCCAACTCGGCTATTTTGTGAGAAATGATCGCAAAATCGAGGGCTTCCTGGGCATTGGTTGCCAGCAACTGAAAAGCACCAGTGCCGGCCAATGCGGCAAAAGAGCTGTGCCCTGCAGTTTGATCAAAAGCAGAAGCATTCCAGGCTTGGGTTGTCATATGCACCACCAGGCTACTATGCTGCCGGGACAAAGTGGACAATTGGCCAGCCTGGCTGGCCAGCGCATCAGCTGGCAGGAAAGCCGCGGCGCGCAGACCGGTGGCGCCAAGCCCGGCTACAAAGTCCAGCTTGGAGGCAACCGCATATTTGGGGGTTCGCCCAAACAAGTTAGGGCCGCCCCCCGGCAGATAATCCGCCGGGGCGGAGTACCCTTCGCTGACCGCACCTTCCAGCCAACGGATGGCCGCTTCGCCGGTCAGCTCGATCGTTTTACCGAACCATTCCTTATAGCCTTCCTTCATTACTGTTTCTATTTCATTGATAGTATTCCTCTCCGTAACGCTCAACCCGGCCCAACGGTAAAGCAGGCGCTGCAGGTTTGACAAATTGTTCCGATTCCACCCACACGATTGCCCTGGTGGGGCATCGGAACGTGGCGTCAACGGATGCCAGATGATTCAGTTCGTAATTGATGACAGCGAGATTATTCCGTATCGCGATCAGGCCGTCAGGGGCATCCGCCACGCAACGGCCACAGGCAGTACAGGCCACCGAACATCTCGACTCCGCCTCCTCTCCTTCGAGCAATGACTTGCACTGAACAATTAGCTTCTGGCTCAAAGGCATGAGCTCGAACAGGCCTTTTGGACAAGCCTTCACACAATCTCCGCAGGCAGTACATAAGTCGGGGATAACCTCAGGCAGCCCATCTTCATTCATAAAAATAGCATCGAAATCGCAGGCGATCTCACAATCGCCCAACCCCAGGCAGCCCCAGCTACAGGCTTTGGAGCCACCGGCAACAGCCGCCTCACCCCGGCAGGTGCTCATTGTACCTTTATAATCCGCCAGGTTGTGGGCTTCCCGGCGGCCACCGGCACAAAGCAGGCGGGCAACGCGTTTTTCTTCTGCGCCGGCCTCAACCCCAAGGTAAGCTGCGATCCGTTGAATCGCTTCGGCAGAACTAACCGTACATTTGGAAGGCTGAATCTCCTGGCCCACTACCTTTTCAGCAAAGGCACGGCAACCGGGAAGCCCGCAGGCGCCGCAATTGGCGTGAGGCAACATTTCCTCTACCTCATCTATACGAGGATCTTCGTAAACCCGAAACTTGCGATAGGCGATAGCGATGACCGTCGCAAACAGCAGGCCCAATCCGGCCAATATCCCAACTCCTATGACGATTTCGGTTAACATCGCACGCTGTGTTAATTAAATGGCGCAGCCCGTTTGATCAATTCCTCCAGGCCGGGCTCCTTGGGGTCCGCTGGGGCCCCTGGATGAATAATTCGTGCAGGGCAGTTTTCAGCAGCCCGCACGATGTCGGCGAAGGGGCCACCCTTGGGGTCCGCCACATAAGCCTGTTTCTCTGCATTGTATTTAAAAATACGGTTATTCGTTTCGGTGCATTCGTTGCAGGAAGTACACAGAGGCGTTTCTATCCAGGCCTCGCCTAACGGCAGGCTTTCTTCTTCCGCCTCCTGCGGTTCCGGCGATGGCGTTTCGGCCTCGGCGGCCGGAGCTGGTTTGTCAACAACTACTTCCGGGCTTTTCGCTGCGGGCCGGGCCGGAGCCGGGGGAGAAGCAATGGCATCGAGGCCGGCCAATGGCTCCAGGCCAAGCAATACGTCGGCGAGTTGTTCCATGGCCTGGCGGGCCGCTTCTTCTTTCACTCTTTCAACTTCCTGTTGGTGAGCCGCATTCAGGGTAGCAATTTGTGCTTCAGCCCTGGCTTCCGCCTCCTGGCGCGCCTTTTCAGTCGCAACATCTGCGTGAAAACTATGTATCCCGGCATTTTCCTGCAGGTAGTGCCAGAAATCGAGTCGCTCCCGGCAGGTGAGCACCACCGGCCAGGCGACTGCAGCTTTCTGAAGGATGGATTGGCTATCCGCTACCCAAATATATGGGACCTTCGCATAACTCTCTTCGGGCGGCAAAGTCAGAAAATCAGCCAGCGGCGCCAGGTCTTCACTCCAGAATTGAGGAGGCACCAGATGGAACTGCCCGGCAAAACCGGGATGCTGAGCGGCAAAATCAGCGTAGGTAAAAGAAAGCCGGAGCGAGGCTTCTTTCCCGGCCTCATCCAGGATCGGCAAATCGTGTTCAGGCCAGTCCTGATCCGGCTGGGGGTTATTTTGAATATCAAACCGGCTGCCCCAACGGGGCCCCAGGCGGCTGTCGTATGTGAATCCGGGAAATTCCCGCCCTTCCACCGCTGCGCTCATCCACAAGAAGCCCGACTTTTCTACATCGGCCACCAATAAGTGCAGGATGGCCGGCGAAAATGACGAAAACGCTTCCCGAACGCCATGGAAGAAGTAGTCGAGATGAATGGCGCTCCCCTGGAAGAAATAAACATTCCGATGGGCAATGGACAAAGCGCCCGGTTCCGGCCGAAAAGCCAGCGCAGAGGTATCATCAGGAGTTGCCGTACCAGCTTCTTCCTCCTGAAAGAGCAGGGCCTTGATCGGCCTGCCGGAAGACAGCATTCTGGAATAATCATCCAACTCCGCTTTCATCAGGATGCGGGCATCGGCCAGCAGCAGGACGGGCGGGCAAGCCGCCATTTCTTCGTTGGTAAACTGCCGCCAGTCGAAATGGGCAAAAAACTCTGAATGGGCTTCCGGCAGATAATGATTATCGGCTTCCAGTTTACCCATGCGGAAAGCGCCAAACAAGCGCGCGGCAGCTTCCATCCGCTGATCAAAAACAGCCATAGCGGTGGTGCAGGACTGCCCCTCCGCTGCCATTTCGATTACGGAATGGGGGAAAGCCTTCTGCCAGTTCAGGCTAAGCTGGCTTCCCAACCGATGGCCTAAAAGCAATATTGCATCCGTATTGAAAAGGATGTGATCGGCTTGTTCCAGAGTAGCCACAATCTGTTCAATGCGCTGCAGGCGTTCTTCCGGCATTACTTCAGCGCCGCCGGCAGGGAGTACAGCTGAGAGCTCATCGAAGTTGAGGAATTCCGAAGCAAAGCCCAGCCCGGATTGCAGGTGCTCCGCCGATTGAGCGCCGGGGCGTTTCTCCTGCTCTACGGTAAGAAGGTCTTTCAGGCGGATAAGCAAGCTATGTATCTCTGCCCGCAAGCTGCTCCGCTCCCGGGAAAGATGACTGTTCAGGTAACAGGCCAGAAGATGAAGCGGCGCATGGGTGGAGAATGGGATCAACACCCCTGTTTTGGGCAGTTGCTTTTTCAACTGAGCGATATCCTGCTCAAAAGCTTCGCCTTCTCCTCCCCCAATAGCCAGCTTGGCCACCAGGTCTTTCAGCGATTCTTCCAACACCGGATAAGCCTTGAAGGTATCATCAACCAGATGTAATTTCCCAATGATAATCAACTGGAGGCGCAGCAGGTTGTCTTTCAGGATGCGCGCTTCGCCCTCATTAGGCGCAAAAGCCTCTACCGCCTGAGCAAGCAGTTCATGCAAAGGGATGAAAGCCCTGTTCACCTTTTCTTTTTCGAAAGTATCCGCATCGGCCATCCAGGCCGGGAATTGCTGGTTGAGATATTGGCGGTTCCGATAAGGTGTCAGCAAGGCTGGAAAGGCAGCCCATTCGGGGTCCTGGATGTTTTTCCCGCTTCTGAAAAAGGCGCGCAACATTCTCCAGTAGGCCTTAAACGCCTCTTCCGGGGCGGCCTCTTCTTTTAGAGGCATGGTTAGCACCTTGGGAGCAGGAGTAGGAGGCGGTTCCACAGGCAGCTTGTCTACTGCTTCCGGCTTATTGGAAATGCCCAGCAATTCTGCCGCTTCCTCCAGGAACAAGTCAGACAAATGGGCCGGGCTGCCTTTTTTTTCGCTCATGTGCATTGGGTTTGCATTTAATTTGATAAAGAATGGCCCAACTATTTACACGGCGTAGCGGTCCAGTTCGGCATTGACGGCAGCCATCTTCTGTTCCACCGTGAAGCCCAGATTATGAGCGCCATACTCATCGTAGCGCAGGGCATTCTTATTCTGGTAGAACAGGCCCAGGTGAATATCGTCGCTTTCCGAGAGTTCCCGGGCCTTGCCGATATCCGAAGGGTCGTGTGCTACCTGGTGAGAAAACAGGCGGGTAGTGGCCTCATCCGGTTGAATGCCGTTCTCATGGCTGAGCATAAAGAGACGCTCCCGGTGGCTGGTCATTTCATTGGCCAGATCCCCCATGAACTTAGTGCAACGCACCATGATCTTGATAAAGGAGAAACCCTGATGTTCAAAACCAGCTTTGATAGTAGCGTACAGGTGCCCGGGAATCCAGTCGGCTGTTTGCGCCACAAAAGAGACATTGGAAACCCCCAGCGTAGTCTGTAGCGGATTGACCGGCGGAAGCACCGAGCCATGAGGGTGGGTATTGGAAACCGTCCCCATGCGAGAAGTCGGGCTGGTCTGCTTTTTGGTCATCCCGTAAATCTGGTTATCGAACAGCAGCACCGTGAGATTAATATTGTACCGGATAGCATGCAGCCATGCGCCGGCGCCAATGGAGCAACAATCGCCGTCGCCGGTAATGACGAAGACGTTGAGGTCAGGGCGGCGAAACTTCACGCCGGAGGCCACCGGAAAGGCCCGGCCATGCAGGCCATGGAAACCGTAGGTGTCCATATAGTGTGGAAAGCGGCTGGAACAGCCGATTCCGGAAACGAAAACGGTCTTTTCCGGCGGCAGCTGCTTGTCGCGGCAGAGTTTCTGCACCGAAGAAAGTACGGCGTGGTCGCCACAACCAGGGCACCAACGGGCGTTTCCTTTTTCGTAATCATTCAGCGTGAAATACTTCTGAGGAATATCCAGAACACATTCGGTATTCAGTCCAAACATGGCTTTTGCTTTTAGAGGTTTAATTCTTTACTGATCATCTGCAGTATCCTGCCCGGCCGCATCGGCTGCCCCTGAACGTTGGAGAAGCAGTCTATATCCACTAGTGTACTGGCTCGCAACAGCCAGGCCAACTGCGCATAACGGCGGTTTTCCGGCGTGATAAGCGGGTCATTCAGGTCATCGCTATAATTCAGCTCGACGGTTTTTACTTTTTTGAAGCGCTGGAAAATATCCTTCAGCCCGGGTTCCATTGGGCTAAGGAAGCGCAGATGCACGGAAGATACCTTGCCGCCCAGTTCGCGGGCCTCGTCGACGGCCTCTTCAATAGCGCCTCGGGTAGAGCCCCAGCCGACCAACAGCAGGTCGCCCTCCTGATCTCCATGTACTACCGGCGGTTTGAGGGTGCGGCCAAAAGCGGCCAATTTTCGGCTGCGCATAGCCGAGGAGTGCTGATTGAGTTCAGGTTCATAAGTAACTTTGCCGGCTTCGCTGTGCGCCAGGCCGGTAAGCGTATATTCTCCACCCGGTTGCCCGGGAATAGGCCGCCTGCTGAGCCCCGTCTGTTTGTCCCAGGCATAAGGCCCGACCGATTCTTTCCAGGGGCTCTGGTCGATAGGCCCGGAAAACCAATCGGGTTGGATCGTTGGGCGCGGGAACGGTTGAACCCCCGTACCGAGGTTTGCATCCGAAAGCAGAATGACCGGCGTGCGGAACGCCTCGGCGATCTTACGCGCCAGAATAACGAATTGGAAACACTCTTCGATAGTGGAAGCGGCAAGCACCACCTTGGGCGTATCGCCAGGTTGGCCATATAACACAGCCAGCAGGTCGCTCTGTTCTACTTTGGTTGGCAAGCCGGTGGAAGGGCCACCCCGCTGTACATCAATAATTACCAGAGGCACCTCCGCCATAACCGCCAGCCCGATAAACTCCGTCTTCAGAGCCAGGCCCGGGCCGGAAGTGATCGTGACGGCTGTTTTACCAGCATAAGCAGAACCGATAGCGAAACCGATGGCGGCAATCTCATCTTCTGCCTGATGGACAATACCTCCGGCATTCTCGATGTATTCGGCCAGGTGGTGAGTAGTAGAAGTAGCCGGTGTGATGGGATACATGGAGCACAATTCAATGCCGGCGGCTACGACGCCAAAGCTCAGGGCTTCATTGCCGTTCATAACAACCAGTTCCTGCTCCATTTTCGGAGATGGGATCTCGAATTGAAAATCAAGGTTTTCCTCCGCCCATTCATACCCGGCATTCAAAAGCTTGAGGTTGGAATCGACAACCGCCTGGGATTTTTTGCGGAAAGTATGTTTCACCTGAGATGAGGCCAGCTCCAACTCGCGTTGATAGATGTTGCAGAGTAGGCCGAGCACCCACATGTTCTTGCCCTGCTTGGGGTTGGCCACCCACTTCAGGCACTCCTTTTCCATGGGGATCTCGTAAATGACATAGCCGCGCTGGCGGAAGTCATCGATCGCCTTGGCGTAGCTGTTGCGGATGGATTCACTTTTATCTTCCGCCCACTTGCTTTCGATTAAGAAGAGGGTGCCTTCCCGGAAAGCCTTTTGCTCGATCCGGGCGTAAGGGACAACTTCGTTAAAGGCAACCACCAGGTCGGCTTCATTGCCGGCATTGGTGACAATATTGGATCCGAGGCGGATCCGTATCCCGGAAGCACTTTCTTTAGTCCGGGCGGGCGGTTGAATATCGGCCGGGATGATCTCTACGGTCCATACCCCATTGCCCATTTTAGCGGAAATAGCGCCGAAAGTTTGGCCGGCTTTCTGAGCGCCTTCACCGGAATCGCTGACAATTTCTACGATGTGCCCGCGCAATGTTTTTCTTTTGGCTGGCCTTTGCACCGACCCCACCAACTGTTCTGTGGTGTTCTTCATTGGTTGACCTTTACATGATTAGGACGATTATTCTTATCGGCCACCCGCTTTGTGCAGTAATCATCATTACTTAAATTGCCGGATAACCGATATGGAGCAATTTTATTTTTTTATCCTGGCCTGACCAATGACAGAAATCACTAAAAAAGGTGATGAACGTCATATAATTATTGTGCCAGCTCAGGCCGTTTGGATCGTAAAGCCTTCTTTTTGTGGAGGTGATATAATTGGAGTATTTTCTTCCAGATTTGAATCGTTTAAGCATTTGTTTTACAGTGCAAAAACTTAAAAATGATACTTATATACTTTTCCCGGGCTTCTTTTTTCACCCTACTTTCAATAGTAGCCCTCGGCCTCTGTGCTCAGGATTGTTATACTACGCCCAACTTCGAGGTTTGGGTAGAAAAGGATGTTCCTTATGGGCAGGCTGTTACCTACTGCGGCCTAAACCAAAACTTGTTGATGGACATTTACCGGCCAATCGGTGATGACAACCCCAGCCGCCCGGCCATAGTGCTCCTCCACGGGGGGGCCTTCCTGGAAGGAGACAAGGGAACCTACGACATGGTGGAAACCGCCCGCTCTTTTGCTTCAAGGGGATATCTTGCCGTCAGCATCAACTACCGGCTGGGCTTCCATAAATCTGTTTTTTACGCCAATGAAGCAACCAACTGCGCCCTATTTGGCGCCCTGGCGGGCGTTTCCAACCCCCAATGCCTTTACGCCTACGACAAGGAAATTATGCGGTCACTGTACCGGGGGATGCAGGATGCACGGGGGGCCATTCGCTTTGTAAAAAACCAGCTGGATTCGGTAGATGTAGGCCATGTCTTTGTCGGCGGCGGTAGCGCCGGAGGGTTCATCGCCCTGGCTGTGGGGTATATGAGCGAAGACGAAGCACCCGAAGAAGCTGGGGCGCAAGCTGCTGTTTTTGGAGGAATTCCCTTTGCCTACTGGGGGTGCCACGCCAATGGCGCGCAATGTAGCCTGGAACGCCCGGCGCTGGGCGCTGCGCAGGGAACACTCAACCTGGGTGGCCACGACGCTTCGGTGAGAGGGGTGCTCAACATCTTTGGCGGCCTGCTGGACCTGAGCTGGATCGATGAAGGAGAACCTCTTTTATACGCCTACCATCAAAATAATGACCTGGTATCGCCCTGCAACATTGGAAAGCCTTTTGCCGCTTTGCTACCTCAATGCGCCTTAAACAATTGTGCGTCCATTCCCAACACCTGGCCGGAATCCTTTGGATCCTGCGCCATACAGGGCTACCTGGATACCCTGGCCGGCGCGCCCGCTTATGAAGTTTGGATCGACGAATGCCCGCTACCGGCTTTCCCATGCAACTATTCCTGCCACGAAGTGGATATTCCCACCATCAACCAGATCGTAGACAACACCAGCCTGTTCTGGAGCAGCCTGATCTGCCCGGTCGGTACGGAGGAGCCCGATCCTGGCCAGCCGGACGATATCCGGCTTCTCCCAAATCCGGCAAGAGCGGAGCTGCAATTGTTTATCCCCAATGATCATAACCTCTGGGAGGTTGAACTATTCAACCTGGCGGGGCAACGCGTCCTTCGCACCCGGATGGGTAGTGGTGAAACACTCGATGTGAGTGGGCTCAGGGCAGGGTTTTATCTGGTGAAACTGGAGCATGGGGGGTATTCGGTGGTGAAGAAGGTGGTGGTCGGGGGATGAGGGGGGCTGGACAAGACACTATTGCCCAAAAGGGAGAGCCGGGCAAGCCTAAAACCCGTCTGTGTCAGCCGGGCAAGCTTTGAATAGTCTCCAATGTGAGCCTTTGAACGGCTACCCAAACACCCTCCGCCGAAACACCCTCAACAACCCCCAGAAAGCCAATGTATGGGTGAGCAGGGCCAGGCCCAATTCCAATAATCCGGTTTTGCCGGCATCCACTGCCGCCAGGAAATGGAAGGTCCAATAGACCGGTACGACACCCAGCAGGTATTTGAAAGCCGAACCCAGGAAAAAACTGGCAGCCGGCAACAGCAAGGCCAGGCTCACCACTTTGTAGACCGCCAGGCCTTCCACTTTGTTCTGAGCAAAAGATGCCAGGGTCAGCGTGACCAAAGGAGCTGTACCGGCAAACAACAGGGCGCCCAAAAGCACCTGAACTAGATTGAGGTGAGCGATGTTTGTCACCGCCAACATCAGTACGGCAAACACAAAAGCCGCCGAAGTGCCCAGGAAAAGGCGGTAAAACAGGAAGGCGTTTACCCCTATCGGCATGGTGCGAATGGCCGTCAGGGCTTCTTCATCCTTCTCATCCAGCAACATGTAGGCGATGACGCCGCCGATGCTCGACACCACCTGCAGGGTCATCAGAAGCAGTACGAGTAGGCGGTATTCGCTTAGCACGGGGAAATAGCGCTCCAATATGGGCAACACGAGGTAAACGGCCGCAAATTGCAGGGCCGGCGCCACCCAAAACATAAACCAAAGCATCTGCTCCCGTAAGATCATCCGGAAATCCAGAGCCATTAGCCGCATCAGTTTAACCATGGCTTATCTTTGTGTTTGGTTTTTTAATATTCGGGCCGCCAGGAGGAACGCGCCCGTATTCCAGGCCAGCAGATAGAACAGCGCGTAGGCCAGTTTCCAGGCCTCCACCGGCTCAAAAGCAGCTCCTAAAAGCAGGAGGCTGCCCTGAGAAGGCAGCAAATACCACCAGAGGGTGTCCGTAAAGCCGAAGAAATTCAGAAAGGGCAGTACCATCGGCAGAATGAGGCCCACGGCCCGAAGCAGGTAATCGTTGAAGCTCCGGCAATAAGCCGCCACACAGAGGCCCAGCATGGTAAAAAGGGAGGCGCTCAGCCCAGCTCCTAGCAAAAAGTACACATAGTTAAAACGCGAGCCATAAGCCGCCCAGGCAATCACCAGGCTGCCCGCCAGGGCGATTAGAGAAAGGGTGATGGTCTTGGAAGCCAGGTATTGCCAGGCGCGCAGCGGCGTCACGCTCAACGCTTGCAAGGTGTTCTCATTTTTTTCGAACAGATACAAGGCCCCAATGAACATCAGGCCCAGGCCCATAGGGTCGTTGAAAATGAGAAATACGGTTAGCCAGCCATATTGCCCATCCGGCAGATTGAGCAGAATAAGTACATACAGCAAGTTGACC
Organism: Lewinellaceae bacterium; assembly: GCA_020636215.1. Classification (GTDB taxonomy): domain Bacteria; phylum Bacteroidota; class Bacteroidia; order Chitinophagales; family Saprospiraceae; genus JACJYE01. Next base: position 453,653 of record JACJYG010000006.1, on the reverse strand, counting down.
ACCACAGCGGAAGCGATGATGTTGTAGCGCAGCTGCCGAAGGAAGTCCCAACGAAGGGATATGAACAGTTTTTCCATTTCTTGTTCTCGAATAGTATTATTTGGATTGTCTGTTTTTTTCAATGTTGAATGGCCGAATAGCTAAATGGCTGTCAAAGGAAGCTGAGAATAGCCCCCTAAGCCAGCCATACAGCCATTTCCCTTGGCGCCTACTCCAGGCTCTTCCCCGTCACCTTTATAAATATCTCATCGAGGGTAGCTTCGCGGCTGTGGATGGCCTGAACGTATTCTTCCCGAAGTATGCGAAGGAATTCGGGATTATCGCCTAGCCCATCGAGGGGGAATTCGTTATTTTCCACCCTGCCGTTCTGGTATTCCACCCGCACGGTACGATGGCCATATTGCAGTTTCAGGGTTCGGGGTGAATCAATGAGTTTGACCTCGCCATCTACAATAAAGGCTACCCGCTGACAGAGTTCGTCGGCGTCCTGCATCACATGGGTGGTCAGAAAAATGGTCTTTCCCTCTGCTTTTAATTGCAGGATGATATCCTTGAGCCGGCGGGCATTAACGGGGTCCAGGCCGGAAGTTGGCTCATCGAAGAAGAGGATGTCGGGATCATGCATTAACGCCCGCACGAAGTTCAGGCGCATCTTCATGCCTTTGGAAAACTCGCTGGCCCTTTTGTTGGCATCCGCTTCCAGGCCCACCATGGCCAGCAATTCCATTGGGTCGCGAACGGGACGGTCGTAAAAGGCGCTGAAGTAGCGAAGGTTTTCCAAAGCAGTTAGCTTGCCGAAATGGTTGGGCAGCTCAAAGCCAACGCCAATGTAGTTGTAAAAGCTTTTGTCCCAGCTGTCCAAGGGCTTGCCCATAAAGGCAATATTCCCGCTGTATCCCTCCAGCAGTTTGATCAGTATCTTCTGGGTAGTGCTCTTCCCCGCCCCACTGGGGCCCAGAAAGCCGAAAGCTTCACCGGAAGGGATTTCAAAGCTGATGCGCTTTACCGCCGGTGTAGCGCTATGTGGATAGGTAAATACCAGATTGGAAACGGAAATCATCTTATCTGATTTTCAGGCAATTAAGGGTGTTGCAAGCGAAAGCTACGGAGAATTCGGCCAAAAGCTTCGATGATTTGACAAGTTGGGAGACAGGGAGGTTGCAGGCTGGCTTCATTGCCTCTGTCTTGCCGGCCCAGGAAAGCGTGAAACACTCCTACCCCCTCATCAAAGCCGCCATTGCCTTCAGCATTTCTTCTTCCACTACGTGCCGCCCATCGAAGGTGTGTTCCTGGACGGCCAACTTATTGTCCCGGATCAGGCGGCGCTGCTCCTCAATGCGATCCTGGTTGAGGAGCGGGTCTTTGGTTCCGTAAACGAAATGCAGCCCTTTGCCGGAGAAATACTCGGCATGGGACAGGTAATCCAAATCTTCGGGTATCGCACCGGCCCAGAGGAGGAGCTGGTGAAAACGGGGGAATGCGCGCATGATCCAGCGCATTTGCGTGGCGCAGCCCTGTGAGAAGCCCATCAGTATGATGCGCACATCCGGGGCGCATAAGGCCGCATACTGGTTGTAAAGGATGGAAAGAAAATTGGTGTAATCGGTGATCTCCTCTTCCCGCCCCTCCCGGGTCATCCAGGAGGCTACCGGGTCGCCGGTGAAACCGGTCCAGTAGAAGCGGGACAGGCCCTCGGGCGCTATTATCAGCGTATCTTCCTCCATTACAGATTCAAAGGGCTGGATGAAATTGCGGGCAAGCTGGCCGTAGCCGTGGCAGGCGATCCATAGGTAACGGACCTGGGGGCCGGGTTCGCCAATAGTGCAATAACGGGCCGAACGAGGGACGATGAGGGTGTGATTGCGCATTTAATTATGGTTGGTTAGTCGTTGTGGTTGCAAGTTACAAGTTGCAGCGGTTCTTTCGCGTAACCCCATGCCTACTATGCACTCCCCATGCTGGAGGGGGGAGCTTTACCCTTGAGGCCAAAAACACATCTTCTTTTCCTAGATAAAAAGAAGCAAACCTGCCCCGCACCCGATAGGGTCGGGGAATCACGGCTGTATTGGTTTCTTAACGCTACGCCAAGTTGCCTTCAAGAGGGGGGCGAAGTCGAGGCTGTCTCAAAAGTCGCCTGCCGGTGCTGAAAATCGGTCAAAAGTCCGTATTTTAAAGACATGAAAGAGCCAACTCCTCCTCATGGAAAAAAGAAGCGCCACAACCAGGTGACCTTCAAGCCCTATGTCCAGAATCAAGCCTGGCTGCTGCCCCCCACGCTTGAAGAACTTATTCCGGAGGGGCACCTGGTGCGCTTAGTCAACGATGCGATAGAAGGCATGGACCTGGAGCCTATATTGAATACCTATGAAGGTGGGGGTAGCAGCACCTACCACCCTCGGATGATGCTCAAGGCCTTGGTGTATGGCTATGTTGACAAGCGTTATTCATCGCGCGACATAGAGAAAGCGCTACAAGAGAACCTGTGCTACATGTGGCTATGCGGGATGCAAAAGCCCGACCACAACACCTTGAACCGTTTTCGCAATTCCCGGCTCAAGCAGACAGTCAAGGCTGTATTTGCCCATGTATTGGCAATGCTGGTGGAACAAGGCTACGTCCGGTTGGAAGAATATTATGTTGATGGCACGAAGCTAGAGTCGGTTGCCGGGCGGTACACTTATGTATGGGCAAAGAATGTCGAGCGTTACAAAGGGGCCCTGCTGGAGAAGATCGCCCAGGTCATCGAACAAATAGAAGCGGCCAATGAACAGGCCGAGGCAGAAGCAGCTAAGGAACAAGCCAAGGCTGCCCAGCCGGCTGTTAGTGATAGTGAGGCGCTTCAAGAAACAATTGAACGTTTAAACAAAGCGCTCAAGGAGCAACTGGGGGAAAACAAAAAGCTGAGCAAGCAATTGGAAAAGCTCCAGCAGGAGCACCTGCCCAAACTGCAATCCTACGAGGAGCAGGAAGCGATATTAGCGGGCCGCAGTTCCTATTCAAAGACGGACCCGGACGCTACCTTCATGCGCACTAAAGAGGATCATTTGGGCAAGGGCCAGTTAAAGCCATGCTACAACTTGCAACTGGGTACGGAGAACCAGTTTGTCATCAATTACACGGTGCACCAGACACCTTCCGACATGGCTGTTTTCACCGAGCATATGGACGACACGTTCCAAGTCTTGGAGTCCATCGGCGCCCCACAGCCTAAAAGGATTGGCGGCGATGCCGGCTACGGCTGTGAACAGGCTTATGAATACCTGGAAGAAAAGGGGCCTGAAGCCTACCTCAAATACCCAGGCTTTGACCGGGAACAAAACGGAAAGGCAGATGCCAACCCTTTTTATTACACGAACTTATACTACAACGCCGAACAGGATTACTATGTCTGCCCAATGGGGCAACGCATGGCTCTTGTACAAGTGTGCGAGGAAAAAACGCAAGCAGGCTATCCGCATAAAATTCACGTTTACCAAGCTCAGCGCTGTGAGGGCTGCCCTTTGAGAGGCATGTGCCATAAAGCTAAAACGGACCGTATCATACGGGTTAATCAACGAAACGCACGATACCGCCAGCAAGCACGCCAGCGCTTGAATTCGCTCAGAGGAATCCGAATGCGCCAAAAACGAGGCATTGATACAGAACCAGTCTTCGGCCACATCAAGCAGTGCCGAGGCTTCCGGCGCTTCTTGCTCACTGGCTTGGAAGGCGTAAGCACCGAGTCGGGCCTGTTGGCTATTGCCCATAACCTTAGAAAATGGTGGGCAACCTTGAATAAGCCTGTCCAAGATGCGCCGCTGCCGCCAGCTCAAAGCGTTCAAGCCAACCAAATGGGCCAAAAAACGAGCCAATGGCAGCTGTTTTTTGAAAAAATGGCCTTTCCCAAAGCTTTTTCGACTTTTGACCAATTTTCAATGAACTTGCTGTCACCTCTTACCATGGCTGCCCTGAGCTGGGGGAGCCCCGGCGGTAGCGACTTTTGAGACAGCCTCCGTTGCAGGTTACAGGTTTGCTGCTTTAGCTTACTGTTTCCCAAAAATATTCTTCGTCCGGTTATCGAGGATAGGCGCGGGGCGCGGAGCTTCATCGGAGACCTGGTCGAAGACCTTATCTATATGCACCCAAAGGCCGCCCTGAAGCTTGTAGGCCTCATAGCTACCATCCGGATAATGGGTCGGGCCCTCACCGTAGGGGCCGTCCATTTCGATGAGGTGGTCAAAAACGATCATTTCCAGCAGTTCGTCGTAATTGCAGCGGGTGCTCACTTCGGCCGAATATTCCAATACCACCCTTTGTTTGCGTTGGTTCCCCTCCTGGACAAATACCGGAGCCCCAAATACCGGCCCATCGGGCCCGAAGCGCAGCACATCGATCAGTTTGCGCTTGCGGAAAAAACTGTCCCCATCAAAACCGAACAACAGGTATGCTTTGGCGCCATCCGGGGTATCAAACCCGAGGAGGTTGTAGTAGACCGCACCGTACCAGTTATCAGGAGCCAGCACTGCCGATTCAGGGTCTTCCACCTTAAACGAGCGGTCGATGAGAGGGTACAGTTTCAATTCAGGCGTGTTCATCTGAATGGCTCCGTAATAGCGGTAGTCATTCTCATCGACATACAATTGCCAGGTAAAGATGCGGAAGCTGCTGTCGCGGGGGTATTGGATGGAAACGGACTTCAGGCTTTCAAAAGGGTATTGAAAAGAGTTTTCCACTTTAAGGGCCTTTACCAGGCGGGGGATCATTTCCCGGCAGGTGCCGAAGCGGTGTTCTGCCAGCGAGTCGTTGACTACGGCATAGGCCAGCAGCGACAAGGTATCCTCCATTTCCTGGAGGAAGGCCAGGTCTGCTTCGGCAATTTTGGAAGTGTTTTGAGCAGAAAGGGGCGCCACGGCGGTCAGCGCCAGGGCAAATATCAACACCAATTCCTTCATTATTATCGGTTGTTTTGAAACAGTTAAACGCAGAGTGGTGGGGGCTTATTTTAAGCCCCATCTATACCCTGATTCTTTAGAAAAAGAAAGCTTTTTATGGACACTTCCATATGATACAAGTAGTTACCACACATTTTCCTCAAAAGGCTTCGACTACAAAAAAACTATAGAACTTGTTTAAATTTCATACTTCGGGTTGAAAATGCCCCTTTTTCGGTGATACTTCGTTTCTTTTTTTGTCCATACCTTCCAGGTATGCACTTCAAAAAGAGCCTTGTCTCACCAAAAAATGAATCCTTTTCATTCCCAAAAACGAATTTTAAACAAGTTCTAAATCAGACAACCATCAGCATGATAAACAGCTGTTTATGTAAATATTCAAACAGTAAAGCATCTATATCACTGAAATTTTGTCCCTTGTTCATGGAATGAATGCGCTTTATTTTAACACAAACAGAATTCATTTGGCTCATGAAAATAGATCAACTTCCCACTGCTAAAATTTGGTTATTTCTCCCTTTGTTGTTCTTTTTTACAAAGACCATCGGACAGGAGTGGGCGAATTCCTGGCAAGGACCCTTTTCCCGGCTATCAGGAAGCGACCTTGTCGCTATGCCGAACGGAAATTTCATGGCGACAGGAAGAGCAATAGATGGGTATTATGACGGCCAAGGGTTCTTCATCCCAACCGAAGCAGATTTTTATTTACTGGAAATCAACCTGCAGGGAGATACCGTAAGAAGCATCCATATCAGAGACCGGGAGCCCGGCGTACTGGAATTGGCTTCAGTAATCGAAATGGACGGAGATAATGGCTTTATTGTTGCAGGGCAATTGGAAAGTGGGAATGCCAATGAAGATCTGCTGGTCATTAAAACTGATGAGGACGGTAACCTTATCTGGGAAAAAACATTTGACCTCGGGGAAAGGGAAGACTTTAGGGAGATCATACGAACGGCAGACAGTGGCTTTCTTTTAACCGGATATTACAAAGATACATTGAACAGTTACACTGGCTTCGCCATGAAAATTGACGGATTAGGCAACCAGCAATGGCAGCTGCCCTTACTTTGGCCAATGGGTAAAGCAGAGTCTGCCTCGACAGCAGTCCAGCTTGTCAGTGGGGAGCTGTTGATCGGGGGAAGAGGGTCATTTTCAAATGGCGCAACTTCTGGAGGTTACCTCCTGAAAATTGATGCGGATGGAGGGTTTATTGGGGTGAAAGAATTCGAAGAGATCGCGCTCGTCAATTCCATTGCCACCACAAGCGACGGCAATATTTATTTGGGCGTATACTCAACCTTAAACTTTATTACCGCTGAGTTTGAGGTCATGAAAACTGATGCGGCAGGCAATTTAATCTGGCGCAAAGCATACCCTTCGGGTGGATTCGATTCCGATATTTCTATAAAAAACACCGCATCGGATGACATCGCATTTGCAGGCACTGTTCTAACTTTTTCCGAAAATGGCTTCGATGTCGATGATTCCTATGCTTATTTCGGCCTAATAGACTCATTGGGAAATCTTCTATCATCCATTGCCTATGAACCAGCGGAAAGCTCGGAGAGCTTGTTCAATATAGCCGAAAACACAAATGGATGCCTGGCAGCGGTAGGGGCTAGTGAAGATACTATCACCGGTGCTGAACCTCAACTGTTCTGTATCCTGTTTCAATGTTCCGGCCCCATCAATGCCGCCAATAGCGCCCCTACGCAGGATTCCCGGACGCTACAAATTACACCAAACCCTGTCAGCGGCCACTTTGTCATTAATCTGGATGAAGCGGAATACTCTGCCAATGGGAAGTTATCTGTTTTTGATAGTTCAGGAAGATTGATATTGTTGCAAACCACCAAATCCCGCTGCTTGGAAATTTCCACAGCCGGATGGCCCGCCGGAATGTATCAGGTGTTTTGGGAAACCGAAAAGGGGGCAATTTCAGGGCAAATGTTCAAGCTCTAAAGCCCGATTTTTGATCCATCTTTTTCTTTGTCACCAGATGGCCATCTCCCAGCGGGCCCAGCCGCTGGCCTCATCTTATTCTCACTCCATTTCCTATCTTTGCCGCCCTAAATTTTCACTGAATAGAAATGGAAAACAAGCTTACTCCCTATTTTCTGAGCTTTTTCCTGATGCTCTCCCTAACCTCCATTCTGAGTGCGCAGAGCCTGGAAGAAATAGACACGATTTACGTCCAAACAACACGTATTCCGCTGAAAGCATCTGAAACGGGCCGGAATATATCGGTGATCGAAGGGCAGGACATTCAGAAAATGGCTGTCACTTCACTGGACGACTTATTCCGCTACATCCCGGGCCTCGAGGTTCAATCCCGGAACGCCTTTGGCGCTCAGGGCGACATCACGATGCGGGGGGCTACCTTCAGCCAGGTCCTGGTGCTGGTGGACGGCATGAAACTCAACGACCCGCTAACCGCCCATTTCAACAGCTATATCCCCGTTACCCCGGCCGAAATCGACCGTATTGAGGTACTGCGCGGCGCGGCCTCCGCCCTGTACGGGGCCGACGCGGTGGGCGGCGTCATCAATATCATCACCAAAGGGTATAACAATAGCCAGGAGGCAGAAAACCGGGCCGAAGGGCAGGTAAATTACGGGCAGCACCGCCTCGTGAATACACAACAGGGGTTTTCCATCCGGAAGGACAGGCTCTACGCCGGCGGGGGCTTTAGCATGAATCAGTCGGACGGGGAATTTATCCCTGAAAAGGTATTGGAAGATGCAACGCTGGAAGGGTATAACAATTTTTTTGACATCAAAACCTTCGGGCTTTCCCTGGGCTACCAATTAAATGACAAATGGCGGCTGCAAGCCCGTACCGCCTATGACAGCCGTAATTTCAGCGCCCGGTATTTCTACACCACCAGCCCTGCTGACAAGGCAGTGGAAACGGCCCGAAATTGGTGGAATCAAATATCCCTCTCCAAAACCGGGTTAAACAGCAGCACCGAGTTCAAACTGTCCTACCGAAACGGAACCGACCGTTTTGTCTTCAGCCCCGATTTCCCCTCCACCAACCTGCACGCCACCCAGTTTTGGAATGCCAACGTCAATCACCTACGGATTATCAACGACGATTTGTCTATTAATGTAGGCGGCCAACTGGACCGGCGTGATATTGAAAGCACCGACCGGGGTGATCACAATGACTGGCATTACGGCCTATACGCCATGGGCGTATTCCGGCCTGGCAAGGCTTTGAGCCTGACCACAAGCCTGAGGCTGGACCACGATGATAATTATGGCCTGGAATTCACGCCCCAACTCAATGTTTCCTATGTGCTTTCCGCCCTTACTTTCCGGGCATCCGCTGGCAGGAGTATCCGGGCGGCGGATTATACAGAACGGTATGTTTCATACAAGCTGGAAAACCTGACGCCGGGCCGGAATCTGGGCAACCCGGCCCTGGCGGCGGAGCGTAGCTGGTCCGAAGAAATCGGCCTGGATTACCGTCCGGTGAAAAACTGGCAGTTGAAGGCTACCGCATTTTCCCGGCAGTCTTCCAATTTAATTGACTATGTACTGACCAATGAAAGAGACATTGCCAACAACCAAAACCTTCAGGCAGGCGCCGATTATCTCTACGCCACCAACATCGCCAATGTGCAAACGCAGGGCGTGGAACTCGAGTCCTGGCTAAGCAGGCCGCTGGGAAAGCAGGGCCGGATGTCATGGTCGTTGGGATATACCTATCTGAGTACTTCCAATGATGATGAGGTGGCTTCTGTCTACCTCTCCAGCCACGCCCGGCATCTAATCTCCACCAATCTCATTCTGGAAACCGGAAAAATAGAGTTGGCCCTCAACGGCCTATATAAGCAGCGTGCGGGACGGCTGGCTTCTGCCATCGATACCCGCCTGGATCCTGATTATCAGGTGTGGAATATCCGGCTTGGCTACCAGCTGACAGCGCAGTTCGGCCTGAACCTTCAGGTGCACAATTTTTTTGATGAGGACTATCAGGACATCCTGGGGGCTCCGATGCCGGGAAGATGGGTAATGGGAGGGCTGCGGTTTGGGCTTTAGGCAGGTCGAAGACCGAACCTTGGGATAGGACGAGTTCGCAATGCTCCAGCACCAAAGCTAGAGCTTACCGGTGCCTTTTCCCCTTGTTATTCTTATAATCCATAAAGATAAACTCCCCCAGGCCCTCCAGGCTGCTGTAGAAAGCCTTGCCGTTGTTGGCTTTTGTGAATTGGTCGACAAAGCGGACCAGATAGGGGTCGCGGGCGATCATGAAAGTGGTAACGGGGATGTCGAGTTTACGGCAGCGCTGGGCCAGGTTGAGGGTGCGGTTGACGATAGTGCGGTCCAGGCCGAAGCTGTTCTTATAATACCGTTTGCCTTTTTTAATGCAGGTCGGTTTCCCATCGGTGATCATAAAGATCTGCTTATTAGGATTCTTGCGGCGGCGCAGCAGGTCCATGGCCAGTTCCAGGCCGGCGACGGTGTTGGTGTGATAGGGGCCAACCTGCAGGTAAGGCAGGTCTTTGATCTCGATCTGCCAGGCATCGTTGCCAAAAACGATGATATCGAGGGTGTCTTTTGGGTAGCGGGTGGTGATGAGTTCGGCCAAGGCCATGGCTACCTTTTTGGCCGGAGTGATGCGGTCTTCCCCGTAAAGGATCATAGAGTGGGAAATGTCGATCATCAGCACTGTACTCATCTGGCTTTGATAGAAGGATTCGTGGACCTCCAGGTCTTCCTGAGCCAGTATGAAATCATCGACGCCATGGTTGATCTGTGCATTGCGCAGCGATTCCGAGACGGCCAGTTGGTCGAGCTGGTCACCGAACTCGTAGGGGCGCAATTCGGAAGTCGACTCATCGCCGCCACCGGTATGGCGGGTGTTGTGGTTACCGCGCTTGGTTTTTTTGATCTGTCCAAAGACATCCTCCAGTGCTTTCTGGCGTATGGCGATCTCCATCTTGGCAGTAGGAACGAAACCCGGGTTGTCCTGGCTTTCCGGTTGAATATACCCTTTATCGATCAGGTCCTGGATGAAATCCGCCATGCCATATTCGTCATTGGTCAGGCCGTATTCTTTATCCAGTTCTGTCAACCAGGAGAGGGCTTCACTCACATCACCGGAGGTGTAGACGAGAAGTTCCTGGAAAAGTTTCAGCAGGCGGTCGAAGATAGAGCCTTCTCCTTTGCCCGGTATATATTGGGAGAATTTCCAACCTTTCATAACATGGTAATTATCAGTCAACTTACTACCTAAAAATAAGATCGCCCTGATAAAAGTTCAAGGCGATCTTATTCTATTTCGCAATAAGGCGTATTAAATTCAAGATTCTTCTTCAACGGAGCAGCAGCGGACCAGGTCGACATAATCGGGGCGGTCGGAAGCCAGTTTGTGGATAAAGCTGTTTTTGAGTACACCGTCCTGAATGACGAATAAGCCGGGCATCTGGAAGCCATCACCGAGTTGTGGGCCAAGGCCATGGCCGCCCATCACCCCTGCTGAAAAGCCCCGTATCCAGGTTTGCAGCCCGAACAATTGGGTCATATTGCCTTTGATCAGTCCGAATAACTTATAATACCGGCATTCCGGGTCGCTGATATGAACGGCTCCTTCCAGGCCATATCGGCTAAAGTATCGGTCGGCGATACTATTTTCAGTCATGTGGACAAAGACGACCTTTGTCCCCATCCTTTCAATTTCTTCCCTTTTTTCGGAAATATCAGAGAGTGCTTCACGGCAAAAAGTACAACCGAAATGCCGGAGAAAGACCAGCAGCACGGGCTGATTTTCAGACAGTTCACGCAAACTCTGACCAGTATTGGCCATCATTTCATTGAACAATTCCGTATCAAAATTCTTCACCGCAGCCATAAAGTATTCCTTTGGAGTTAATAACAATCACACTAACAAAGGAAGATATACAAAGGTTTTGGAATTTTTCAAACAGTACGCCAGTAAGGCAAAGCATGTCAAAAGGATATTAGAATACCCACCGTCGGCTTTTAACTACCAATCCAAAATTTGGTAGTCAATTGTTATCGGGAAGGCTTTGCCTCGCCCCAGGAACCTTTACCCGGCTCGCAGAAACGGGAGGAACCAGTCCGTCCTCCCCCGACACCCGCCGGGATCTGCCGGGTAAAACCAGAAACGTTAAGCCTTCTAAGGGCCTGCCCACTGGCGTACTGAAAACTGGCGTACAATTAAAGCGTCATGGTGTCATAAACCTCCATGACGGACTGGACTGCGGAAGCAGAGTCCTTCAACAGTTTCATTTCGTCTGCATTGAGCTTCAGTTCGATGATCTCTTCGATCCCGTTTTGGCCCAGCTTCACGGGGACACCCAGGAACATGCCTTTGATGCCGTACTGGCCGTCGAGGCGGGCGCAGCAGGGGAAGATGCGGTTTTCATCGCGGACGATGGTTTCCACCATCTGAGCGGCTGCAGCGCCCGGTGCATACCATGCGGACGTGCCCATCAGTTTCACCAGTTCGCCACCACCCATTTTAGTGCGCTCAACGATGGCTTCCAGTTTGGCGCTATCGATCATTTCGGTGACCGGGATACCGGAAACCGTGGTATAACGCGGCAGGGGCACCATTGTATCGCCGTGGCCGCCCATAAGGACAGCCTGAATATCTTTCGGAGAGACCTTAAGTTCTTCAGCCAGGAAGGCGCGATAGCGGGCCGTATCGAGAATACCGGCCATACCAAAGACGCGCGAAGAATCCAGCCCGGCTGTTTTATAAGCCGCGTAGGTCATCACGTCCAATGGGTTAGACACGATGATGATAATTGGATTGTCGGAATGCGCCATGATCGACTTGGTGACGATGTTGACGATCTTGGCGTTGGTAGAGATTAGGTCATCGCGGCTCATTCCCGGTTTGCGGGGCACCCCGGCGGTGATGACGACGATGTCAGAACCTTCCGTGTTTTTGTAGTCGTCCGTACCAATGAGGTGGGTACTGTAATAATCGATAGGCGCCTGCTGCCAGGAGTCGAGTGCTTTACCGCGGGCGAGGTCGCCCATGATGTCCAGCAATACGACTTCTTTGACCAGATCTTTGTGAGCCAGCACGTTAGCACAGGTGGCCCCTACGTTGCCAGCTCCTATGACGGTTACTTTACTCATGATTTTTTCTTTTGGTGATTATTTAGAATGAAGATTTTTTCAGGCCAATTCAACCGGGCGCCGCCTTGGTTTGTCTTAGTGTGTGGAAAGCCATATTTTCGCTAACCTTACCTCCTTCTACACCCCACGTCTAAAACCGGTGCAAAATTAGCAATTTTAAAGCGCTTTGCCATACGCTTGACCAAAGAATTGCCCCTTCACAGAGGATTAAAAGCTAGTATTTTTATTATTTTTGCGGGGCAAATTTTAATATGCTGTTTTTTCTATCATTTGAGAAAATTTATCAGGATGTCCAGAGTAATTTCAGTGTTTTTTTTGGCAGCTACCTTCTTCGGGCAGTTTGCCTATGCTCAACAGAACCACCTGTGGTGCGGAACGGTGGGCGAAGATGCAGCGATCATTCAGGAGCGGCTTCGTGAGAACAAGGCTGCCCTGCTAAACAACCCTGTTGTGACACGAGATATTATGTACGTGCCGGTCAAATTCCATCTTGTTGCCAAAACCGACGGCACCGGCATGGTGGCCAAACATCGGGTGCTGGACCAGCTCTGTATAATGAACGAGGACTATGCAGAACTGGGCATTCAATTTTATATTAAAAATGGTTTCAACTATATTTACAACAATACCGTTTATTCCAACCACCAGGCTACCCAGAATACCATCATGACTTTCCAGCGGGACAATTCCGCCATTAACATCTACCTGCCGGAAAATGCCGACCCTCCCAATCAGACGGGGCCTGGTGTCGTATTAGGCTATTACAGCCCGATCAAAGACTGGCTGGTTATCGCCAAAGGGGAGGTAGGTAAACAAGGCCTGACCTTTACCCATGAAATGGGGCACTTCTTCAGCCTCAACCACCCCTTCTACGGCTGGGAACCCGATCCCTGGAATGATACAGACCACGGCAACCCCGTAATGATGACTATCGCACCGGATGGCTTCACTCCAATAGAACTCGTAAATGGCAGCAACTGCGAAACCGCCGGCGACGAAGTTTGTGACACCCCCGCAGATTATCTGTTTGGGTTCGGATGGGACAATTGCGATTACACCCCCGATGTCCGTGACCGCAACAACCAGCAGCTCGACCCAGATGAACGCCTCTGGATGAATTATTTTTTCGGCTGTAACGCCAACGAATATTACTTTACAGACATGCAGCAGCAGCTTATTATTCAGGATTACAACAGCAGCCGCCGCAACTATATTCGCTCCAGTTTCGTGCCTACTCTGACGGAGATAACAGAAACCCCTACCCTGGTATCCCCCGCTAATACAGAGCAGCTCGAGTTTTATAACAATATCAACCTCGAGTGGACGGAGGTGCCTGGCGCTGAAGCTTATATCTTACAGATTGCGCTGGTACCGACCTTTCCTGCATCTACGCTAACCGTCTACGATGAGGTAGTATACGGCACCTCCAAAGTAATTTCCGGCCTGGAAGCCAACCGCACTTATTACTGGCGGGTGCGCCCTTTCAGCGCCTACCGGACTTGTACGGATTTTTCCAATACGATCAACTTCAAAACGGGCGCTCTGGTTAGTTCCCGGGACAATGAGTTGGTGGAATTGTTCAATGTATCTCCAAATCCGATACCAAACGGACAGGAACTCACCGTGAGCATCCGCTCGGGCAATAGCTTTGAAAGCAGGCTCAGGCTGTTTAACATCACCGGCCAGGCGGTTCGTGATTTCGGCAGCTTTACCGTTCAAACCGGCCCCAACAACTTCGCCCTGCCAATCAATGGCCTGGACGCCGGTGTTTACCTGCTGGCGCTGGATTCCGAACAAGGCCAGATTTTCCAGCGTGTGGTGGTAGCCAGGTAGGATAAGTGGGGTTACAGGTTACAGGTTACAGGTTAGATTTTTGATTTTCAAGGCAACTTTGAACTTGAAACGGTCCTTTCGCGTAACGAAAGGGCGACTTCACCCTCCCCTTGAAGGTAGCTTGGTAGAGCCAGAAGCGCTACCCCAAAGTGTGGGAGCCTTATGCTCTTTGCTTCTTCGCCTAGAAGAAAATTCTTTCGCCCTTTTAGTTCACTGCCTTGTTGTTGTTATTAGAGGCGTTCATGAACCTCCTGCGTCGGTTTGAGGGCAACCCGACTCCGCCCTGCGGGCTACGGCCGGGTAAAAAGGGCCAAAACCCTTGTACCAGCCAATGCGGCGCGGACAGTCTGATTTGCTTCGTATGCCGAGTACAGGCCATTGCCCGTAAGGTTCGGGCTTACCCTTTTCCCAGGCGCTGTGCAGTATGCTCATGCGGTGAAGCGTAGCAGTGGGAGGGTACGCATGGGCCATTGCCCGTACTGGGAATTATGGCATTGCCCTCGGGGCCGCATCCTGCAAGGCGCACCTCTGCCCTTGGTTTTACCGGCCGCTTTTGGTTCGGATCCGGCCCTTGTCAGGAAGGTAGTGTGGAAAAAGGGTGTTTAAGGCCGCTTTGGCTGCCCCAATCCTGGCAATCGCCGAGTAGCGCCTCAGAGCCAATGGATAAATCCTTAGCGGCTACAAACGCCCTTTTTTCCGTCACGAAGCAGCCCATGTCAAAGGCCTAGAAGAAAAGGCTGTTACCTGCACTGGAGGGCAGAAAATGTGCCTTGGCGGTTTCATCCCAAGAGTAGGCAACAGATAAAAGCTATGGAATCCGGCACTTTTGGCGAAGAGCCGGTACTTAAGCCCCAGCACTGAAACCGGCACAGCACCTTGAAAAAGGGCAAAACGGAACCATAAGGGTATCCGATTGAGCTCCGTATCCGAAGCACCTATGGGTTGAGTCGCCGCATAAGGATTTTCCGGCGTTTTTTGGCCCTTTTTTGCGCTACAAAAAAGGGCGAAGAGTTTCCTCGAAGCGAAGCAGAAAAAGATTATAAACAAGGCCCCATGGGAAATTACTAACCACCAAGGGCTACGCTTGGAAACAGGGCTGCAATAGCGGCGCTCGCTTAAGAAGCAGCAGCCTGTGAGAAGTAGGCCTCACCTTACGCGAAAGCACCGTTGAAAAGTGGAACCCCTCTCTGCAAGCCGGATAAACTTTGAACAGCCCCATTTAGGGCAGGCAGCTTCCAAAAAATTAAATTTAACAGGCGGAAATAGCCGCACAGACGCCCAATAATGCTATATTTATTGGGCGTTTTTGTTTGAGGCAGTAGGAAGCAGCGGGTAAAAGGAAAAAGCTTATGAGGCTACAGTTACTACTTATCTTCTCGGGATTCTTTTCAATAGGCTTGCTTTCCGCACAAAAAGCCGAAAGGACCTGTGGCGCCCCTCCGGAAATTAACAGCTGGCTGGCCGCTTACCAGCAGAACCCGGCTGCTTTTCCCCGCTCTCCGGATACCCTTTATGTTCCCCTTACGATCCATCTGGTCGGTAGTGACGAAGGCAAGGGCTATTTCCAGGCTTATCGCGTGCTGGACGCTTTCTGCATGCTGAACCAGGATTATGAGCCTGCTAACATCCAGTTTTATCTGTCAGGCCCCTTCCGCTACATCAACAGCGACAAATACTTTGACCACAACTATAGTGGGGGTATCGAAATGATGAGTAATAATAACCAGCCCAATACTATCAACTGTTATATTGTGGGCAATCCGGCAGGCAACTGCGGCTATGCTTTGTATAGCCTGGGCGTTGCGCTTAATAAGAGTTGCCTGGGGGAGAGCGATCATACCTGGGCACACGAGATCGGGCACTACCTTTCTCTCCCACACACCTTCAACGGCTGGGAGGGGCTGGAGCCTGACTTCAATCAGCCGGCGCCTTCCATGGTCAATGGCCGTCCAGTGGAATTGGCAGATGGCAGCAATTGCCAGCTGGCAGGAGATGGTTTCTGTGACACACCGGCCGATTACCTCAATTTCCGCTGGGCATGCCAGGGTAACGGCTTAAGCCCCCAGCAACAAAAAGACCCCCAGGGCCGGCTCTTCCGTTCCGATGGCAGCCTGCTGATGAGCTATGCACTGGACGATTGCGCCAACCGTTTGTCCCTAGCCCAGGTGGAAGCCGTACGCGCCAACCTGGAAGGGCCGCGCGTCAATCTCCTCAGCGATCATATCAGTCCAATGCCCTTGGCTGTCCCACCAGCCATACCCATATCCCCGGAACAGGGCCAGTTAATCACCAATGTGAGCTTTCTCGAACTAGCCTGGCCTGCTGTGCAAAATGCCGAAGGTTATGTCGTTGAACTCAATCTGCTTTCCCCACTTGGCGCCGAACAACCTTTCATGGTATATTATGCGGAGGAGGCCAGCCTGGAGATCCGTGGCTTGCTCTCGGAGCGGAGTTGGGCATGGCGGGTGCGCCCTTACAATCGCTTTGACGGCTGCGCACCATTTTCGGAAACTTTCTCTTTCGATACCGGCAATTTTATCAGCAATACGACTGAACAGGCCTCTTTCAGCGATTTCCGGGTGCATCCCAACCCTCAGGCTGCCGGCGAGGCGGTGCGGGTGGAATTTGAGTTGCCCTACGCCTTCTATCTCCAACTAACCCTTTATTCCTCCACCGGCCAATACGTGCGCCACCAACCGCTGGATGCCCACTACGGCCACAATGAGATCACGCTGTCCACCGCAGGATTGCCGGCCGGCCTTTACTGGCTGGGGATTGAACATACCGGTGGGAGGAAATTTATAAAGATCATATTGCAATAATCTGGTAAATGGAAAGCAGTGAACGGTGGCCTGGAGTTGCCTGAAACACAGCCCGAGTGGCTACCTGGCTTCGGTGCTCCATCCTTTTACCTATAACAAATAGTGTTTCATGAAAAAAATTCTACTCGCCAGCCTTTTAACCGCTGCCTGCTTGCCATTGCTCAATGCCCAGGAAGGATACTGGACGGATCCCTGCGGCGCCCCTCCAGGTAAATCCGAATGGCTGAAAAAATACCAACAAGCCCCCCAGGCGCATTACCGCAGCCTCGACACTCTGGTATACGTCCCCCTCACCATCCACATTCTGGGCAACGATGCAGGAGAAGGCTACTTCAGCACCAATAAACTGCTGGACGCCCTGTGCAAACTGAATGCGGATTACGAACAGGCCAACATCGTTTTTTACGTTGAAGGCGATGTGCATTACATTAACAATTCTGCCTGGTACAACCATGAAACGGTTGTGGAAGGGGCGGAAATGATGTTCGCGAACAATGTAGAAAATACCATCAACACTTACTTCGTGAGTGACCCGGCCGGCAATTGTGGCTACAACCTGCCGTACGCCGGCATTGCCATAAAAAAGAGTTGCTCGGACGCCAATGAGGACACCTGGGCTCATGAGATCGGGCACAACCTGTCGCTCCCCCACCCCTTTCTGGGCTGGGAAGGCGGCGTAAGCTATGACAATAGCATACCCTATGACTATAATGACCCGGCTCCACCTTATGTCACCTATGACTACACTTTCTTCAAGGACACCCTCATTCTGGATACCCTGATCATCGATACGGCATGGGTAGAACTGGTGGATGGTTCCAACTGCCAGTCTGCCGCCGATGGCTTTTGCGACACCGAACCGGACTATCTGGCCTTTCGTTGGTTATGCAATGGCAATGCCCAAAGCCAACAGGAACAAACTGACCCAACCGGCGCCAAGTTTCGCTCCGACGGCACCCTCATCATGGGCTATGCCGAAGACGACTGCCAGGCCCGCTTCACCTCAGAGCAAATTGCCGCTATGCGCGCCAACCTTTACGAGGAAAAGGCCGATTACCTGTCCAATCAGACGCCGGTTCCGGCCGTCAGCGATACCCCCCCAACACTTACCTTTCCATCAAATGACGAACTGGTACAGTATGATGACGTATACCTGGAATGGGAGCCGGTAGAAAATGCGTCCCACTACGTAGTACAGGTGAGCCTGTTGCCCAACTTCAGCAGTTCGCTTGCCAAAGAATACCTCAGCACCGAACCCATTCTGCTCCTCAATGATTTATCGAGCAATCGCACCTATTACTGGCGGGTGCGGGCATACAATAGCCATTCTTTCTGCACCACGCCTTCGGAATCCCGCCAGTTCAAAACAGCGCAACTCACCAGCGCCAACGCCATCGAAGGGGTTTCCGCCCCCAACTTATTTCCTAACCCGGCAGGCAGCGGCGAACCCATGCTGCTCGAATTCGAATCTAACAGCACCTTCAGCGGCCACCTGCAATGGCGTTCCGCAACGGGACAATTGATCTATCAAAAAGGGGTAGACATCACGAATGGCTCTAATCGCCTGGAATTAAGCACAAGCAGCTTGCCTTCAGGCCTGTATTTCCTCTGGCTGGAAAGCCCGCGAGGACGCTTGGTGGAACGAGTGGTGGTGCGGTAGGAAATGCGAGAATGCGAGAATGCGAGAATGCGAGAATGCGGGGAATGCAAGAATGATGGGAGAAAACATTTACGCATTCTCACATTTTGGCATTTATGCATTCTCTATTTCTGAACCTTCCGCTTAAACGACCAGGTAAACCAGGCTTCACAAACCACGTCCCCATCAGCATCACTTCCAGTAGTATGTACGCGCACCTCCTGGCCTAGCCCGGTTTCAATGGCGCGTTGTACGGCAGCATGAATAGCCGGCCCCTCCTCACAGGTGAAGATGGTAAGCCCAGTAGCTTTTCGTAGGTATTTCATTTCCATCCCGGTAATCAGCATCGATATCCGCCCTTTATCCTGAATTGCAATCATAGCCATCAGCCCGGTCGACAGTTCTGCTGCGCCGGCCAGAGCGGCGAAATAGGTAGAGCGGAAAGGGTTCTGGGTACGCCAGCTAAAGGGAATAGCCACCACCGCCTTATCTGGCGTACACTCCTTTACCCGTACTCCCCAAAACCAACAGGAAGGCAAGTGCCGGAAGAAGTACAAACACAATTTCCAGGGGGTGTTCAGATTTTGGATAAAAGCCGTTAGGGAAAGGGATTGGGCGGCATTTGAAGTATCTGTATCAGTGGTTGCTTGTGGCATAGTACTTGGCTTTATACTGAGGCGAAAGTGCTTCTCGAAAACTTTCGCCACGCATCTACCTGGAATCCGCAGCATCAAGGGTTAAATAAAATTCGTGAACCTGCGGATTTTGGGCATAACTTCCCCAAGATATAAAAAAACACGGTGGAGGAAAATCAAAATCAGGCCTTGCAGTCACTGTGCTCCCATAGCCTCGGCGCCTACTTGAAGTTCTTTTGCGAAATGGTGTAAAAACGCCCATAATCGTTATTTTTTATTATGATTATATTTACAATGATTATTAAAATCATCATTATTTTTATTATGATGACTTTTATCATCATTATATTCATCATCATTACTTTTATAACCATTTTTTTCTCCCATTTTTTTCAGCTCCTCCCAATCCTTCCCATTTTCCCATACCGAACCTCAACGAAAACCCGCTCCTGCTATCTGCAAATATCCCCTTTCAGACTTGCCACAATCCAGCTTCCGAATTCCGTCGGTAAAAATTTAGAGGGCCACTAAAAATCCATTACTTTTGCGACGCTTCACCAATTACTTCAAAACGATGAATCTTCACGAATACCAGGGAAAAGAACTGCTCAAAAGCTACGGCGTGGCTATCCAGGATGGGATTGTTGCCCATTCTGTTGAGGAAGCAGTGGATGCCTATAAAAAAATAACTGAAAAAACGGGTTCGCCCTTTGCGATTATCAAAGCCCAAATCCACGCAGGTGGACGTGGCAAGGGAGGCGGTGTTAAATTCGCCAAAAACCTGGACAGCCTTAAAGAACAGGCTGGTAATATTCTCGGCATGATGCTTAAGACGCCGCAAACCCCGGGCGGCCTGGATGGGCCGGGCAAATTGGTGAGCAAAGTCCTTATTGCCGAAGACGCCTATCTGCCTAATCCGGATGCTTGTAAGGAATTATACATTTCCATCCTCACCGACCGGGAGAAAAGATGCAATGTAATCATTTACTCCACTGAAGGCGGAATGGATATTGAAACAGTAGCGGAGGAAACACCGGAGCTCGTTCACAAGGAATATGTGGACCCTACACTCGGGCTGCAGGCCTTTCAGGCGCGTAAGATTGCCTTCAACCTGGGGCTCAGCGGTACGGCTTTCAAAGAGATGACCCGCTTCGTGACTTCCTTGTACAAAGCATTCGTCGGCGCTGACGCCACCCTCTTCGAGATTAACCCCTGCCTGCGCGACGGCAACGGCCGCATCATCGCTGTAGACTGCAAAGTTTCCCTTGATGACAACGCCCTTTACCGCCATGCTGACCTGGAAGCCATGCGCGATACCGATGAGGAAGATCCTATTGAGGTTGAAGCCAAAGAGTTCGGACTGAACTATGTTAACCTGGACGGCAACGTGGGCTGTATGGTCAACGGCGCCGGACTGGCCATGGCCACCATGGATATCATCAAGCTATCCGGTGGTGAACCGGCCAACTTCCTCGATGTAGGCGGCACGGCTGACGCGGCACGGGTAGAGCAGGCCTTCCACATTATCCTGAAAGAACCCAGGGTAAAAGCCATTCTGATTAACATCTTCGGCGGTATCGTCCGTTGCGACCGCGTGGCGCAGGGTGTCGTGGACGCCTACAAGAACATGGGCAACATCACTGTACCCATCATCGTCCGCCTGCAAGGCACCAACGCCGACCTCGCCAAAGAGATCATCGACCAATCCGGATTGGCGGTGCATTCGGCTATTCTGCTGAAAGATGCTGCGGCCTTGGTGAAAAAGGCGCTGGGGTAGTAAAATGCCCACAGTACCATTTCTAATTAGCCGGGTGCTCCTACCCGGCTAATTAGAAAATTTAATAATGAACATCTTACCCAAAAGCTTCTCTGCTTCGCCAAGCCAGTATTGGGACATTTTACGGCAGAGCTACCCTCCTCCATCCCCTACCTTGAACTTTACTTCCTCTACCTTGTTACCCATCCAAAATAAAATACCAGCATTTATGTTCGGATTATTCAAAAAAGACCCCATCAAACAACTCGAAAAAGAATATCGCAAGCTGATGGAAGAAGCCATGCGTATACAGCGTAGTGGCGACCTCAGAGCCTACGCCGTTAAGATTGAAGCCGCAGAGGAGATTCAAAAGAAAATAGAGGAACTGCGTGGCAGCTAATCAGTATGCCACAAAGTCAGTATAGCAGCTGACGTACTGGAATTAGTTCCCCGTTCCCGCACTGTTGTCCACATCTCCGGATTTAATGCCAATGAAATCCAAGCCGGTGACATTGCCTTCGAAGTTAGACAGTATCCACACATTGCCGAGGGTATCCAGGAAAGGGTTAGTGGGGTCGGTAAAAGAAAATAATTCCGGAAAAAACAGCCAGGCGGGCCGGTTGGGGAACGCCAGGTCAATCCCTAGAATTACTTTCCGAATGCCGATCTGGTCGAGTGTTGTGAGGTTGTTTGTGCTATTGACATCGGCCGCCACTATTTTATAAGGGCTGTCTAATGGCGCCACGCCCAAAACGTGCCGGGAAATAAATAGCAAATCGAGGGTCGACAGGCCATTCTGATAATTATCCTGCTTCTGAAGGGCGAACGCTACCGGCGAACCTACCGGGACCCCACTGAAACTAAAGAGCCCATCGGGCCCGGTTGTAATAGAATCTGTTGACGGGCCACTCAAATAGATCTTCACGCCATTGATCGGAACCCCGGCTTCGTTGGCCACCCGTCCGGAAATGCTGGCCGTACCTCCGGCTGGCTGATCCATTCCACCAAGCGTATCCACTCCCAACCCCAAGGGGTCGAGCCAGTCACTCAGACGCGTTTCAGGCGTGCCTCCCCCCGTCCAGGATAAAGTAAAGCGGCCGAAGTAGCCCGTGGTAGTCGGAGCACAATTATCATTCACAATACCACCATGTAATTGCCCGACGAGCCGCCCGTCCTGGTCGAAAAGCGGCGCACCAGAGGATCCCGGCTCAAAAGTACCGAGGCTATAGACCACGCGGAAATGGTGATTAGGCGGAGTAGTTATGCCATTGCCCCAATTCAATTGTGTGGGATTGATGACTGCAGGCTGGCTGAAGCGCGAAATTTTCTTGATGTCGCCCCGCGGATGATGAAAGATAAATCCACTGTCGGGAGCAGTGGCCTGTCGGTTCCATCCACTAAAATAGACGTTATAGGCAGAGGGTATGGGCGAAGTGGCCTCCAGCAACAAGAAGTCATTCGGCTGACGGCTGGACCGAAAAACACAACCCAGCACAGAGTTGAAAGGCGGCTCTTCCACCGGGTTGGCGCAACCAACGGATTGATACCCGAAATCAAACCGCCAAAGGTCGTAAAGCGGCGTATACCCCTGATAACAGTGATACGCACTTAGAACGAGCGGCGTTCCGTCCTCATTGGTATTGTTTACAAGGCTTCCCGAACAATATACCGTGCCTTCTTCCATCGTCATAATGATCCGGCAAGTACTGCGTTTCTGGGCTTCGTAGCTGTTCCCACTGCCTTCGGGGCAGTTGGCGTTTTTGTGGCAGGAGAATGAGGTTCCGAAGCCAAAGTCAATCAGGGAAGGAGCCCGCAGTTCCTCCTGGGATGCCCGGAAATTCTCCCCCTGATATACATGGTCGATCCGGAAAATACGGAACTTGCCCTGGCCTCTAACCGCCTTTGGTTCGTAGTATTCGAAAACGGCAGATTCACCCCGGATAAAACCCGTCAGAAAGCGCCCCGATGAGCTGTTGTTTAGAAAAGTATATGCCCCGAGCAACTGTTGGCGATCCGGACTATACATGAACAATTTTGCTCCGGGAGGGAGGTGAAAATCATCGTAGAGCGCGGCAATGGCCAGCGCACCTTCTGAAGTAATTTCCAGACGCCAAAGCAGGCTGCCATCTTCCAGTTCTGTCCATACGCCGGAATTCTCCAGGCTGTAGGACACCGATAAAGGGGCTGCAAAACGCGATCCGCCCCGGTCGGCATCTTCCTGTAAAATGCGCTTAAGGTTAAGCCTTGGCGTTTTTACCGATTCCACTTTCTGTGTGGCGTAGCGTTCCTGGAAAGTATCTGAGAAACTGATGGGTTTACCACCTGAACTTTGCTGCGCCCTGGCGGGTGTAAAAACGAAAAAACTACTGAAAAGAATAAAAGCAAATAGCCAGTACTGCCTCATAGGATTTGGGTTAACTGTAAGTTCAAGCTAATGGCCCAGGCGGCTACAGCAGGCAGCCGGCCGAAGGCGCCAATAAAAAAAGGCAGGTTGCAGGGACAGGACTCGGAAGGAGCAGAAACGTTTCTGCCCCTTTTCTTTAGAACGATAAAGATACAAAAGTTACAGTTTAGTTGTACCTGTTTGGCGCCCAGGTTGTATCCTCATCCTACCCATATATACAGGATTGATGCTCCGCCCCGTGGCCGGCAGAAATACGATGGATACATCTGGTCCAAAAAGAAGCATCCAATCCCTTTATAGAAGCTACTATTCTAAACCCAGCACATCCGCACCCTGTTCGAAGACCACGTCTACTGGAATCGAAGCATCGCTGAGACGATTGAGATCGGCCTGCAATTGTTCGCCGATGACGCCTTTTTCGGCGACCAAAGCGGCTACGCCATTGTAATCACCGTCTCCTTGCAGCGTAAGGATTTTTTCAGACAAAGCGGTTGCCGCTTTGTCCAGTTGCTCGTAGTTGACGCGATAGGCGCCAGTTTGAGCATCCCGTTCAAAAGCTCCCATTTCCTGGAAGAAATTAAACCGGATCATGTTTGCTTTTCCATGAGCGCTGGAGGCGCCAAAGCGTACAGAGCGGAAAATGCCGGCCATAAAAGTTGTGTAATAATCCTTAAGGTCGCCCTCCAGTTCTCCCTTGTCGTACAATTGTTTGATCATATACAGGCCCAGGATATCGGCCTTGCCTTCTTCCAGGGCGGAAGCGTGCTCCTTCAGAGCTTCCCGCACCGTGCCTTTGCCATTGATGGTATTCTTGATGCCCAGGCCATGCGCCACCTCATGGAACATGGTATTGGCAAAGAAAGCATCAAAAGTGATGTGCTGTCGCTGGTCTTCCGCAATGAGCATACCGGCAATGGGCACCATGATCTTGTCAAATTTGGCGCGCATAGCATTTTTCAATTGCAGGCGGCGGGTGCCTTTCTTCAACTGCACTTCTTCATCATTCGGCAGGTTGATCGCAATGGTTTTACTGCCTGCATTACAATCGCCGGCGTAGTAAACGACATCATAGGCATTGAGCTGGGCGTCGCTGCCGGGTTTTTCTTTCTTATAAGATGCAGGAACCGGGATGCCCTTCTGCAGCTCCGGAAGGAAAGCCGCGTATTTGTCCAGGCGCTGGCTCCACTCCATATCCTTAACCAACACGTAACATTCGTGGGAGGCCTTATAGCCAAACAACTGATCTTCGTAGCTTTCGATCGGGCCAATGACCACGTCAATCTGATTGTTCTTCATTTCCATCCAGGCCAGGTCGCTGGCCTGATAGTCGTCGGAAAGAAGTGCCGCCGCACGCAATTCGAGGTACTTTTTCAGGCCGGCGTCATCGGCCAGGGCTGCCGCCTGCCGCAACAGGCCAGCAGTTTTTTCAATTTTATCTTTGAATTGTTCGTGATAAGGCACTGTGATCAATTGGCCTTCCTCGTTGCGGCGCAGGAAGGTATACAGGCTGGCCTTTCCTTCCAGATCAGCCGCTTCAAAGGCTTCCTTAGTCATATCCGTCGGATAAAAATTGGCGCCCGCCGGCTTGGCTCCTACCCCCTCTACAAAAGGCTTATTACCATCCAACCGGTCCCAGGGCCCGTAATTGATCAGGGCAAATTGCCGGAGTTTCTCGTCGGTAAGGCTGCTCAATAAAGCCTCTTTGTCACCGTAAGCCTCATACCAAAAGAGCTCGTCCATGACCTTTGCCGCCTCGATCAGGATGGGGATCATCTGCTTATCCTTATCGCTTAGCACACTCATGTCGGTAGTAAGGCGAACCGGCACATACTTGGCCAGCCGCTTATCAATGTCTGTCATAGTGGTATCTGAAGTAGATGATTCAGTGGCCTGCCCTTCCTCCGGGTTACCGCCACAGGCGCCTAACCAAAAGGCAAGCGCAAAAAGGAACAATATTTGAAAAGATCGCATGTTCATCATTTTTTTTCGAAAATAGCATTTTCCACCCAAATTCTGGCCATGAAAAACAGCCTGAATTGAAACCCTCGATTACTTTTCGGCGTAAACCATACCGACAATCGCGTAATTTTATTATAGAACAGCCCGGCGGGGCCTCCCCGCCAGGCTGTTCGCTTTTTTAGGATTTCATTGCCCCTGCCTCAAAGGCTATTCATATAATTGATCACCGTATGTACCTGGGCCTCTGCAAAACGTTCTACGATTTCGTCATCCATTAGCAGGCTCGCATCCTGAAAATTGTCGAAAAAAAGGTGCTCCACCAGTATGGCAGGCATCACAGTACGAGTAAGGACGAAAAAACGGGCCTCTTTATCATGATCATGGTCGGAAGTGTCGCTACGGTAGGATATCCGGTCTTCCATCAGTTCTTTCACGTTATTCCAATGGAATTGAGCTACTTTGTCGGAAGTCGTCACTCCCGGGGAAGTATAGACCTCAAATCCGCGGGCGGCGCCCGAGCCGGAAGCATTAGCGTGGTTGGAAATGAATAGGCCTTTTTTAAAATTGCGATGATACCAGTTGGCCAGGTCGACGCGATAGTTCAACGGCAGGTCCAGATATTCGTGGCTGACCTGAATGTTGGGGATGCCGATGTTGTTGAGCTTGGCGGCCACCCGGTTGGTCAGGCTGCGGTTCCATACCCCCTCATAAAACCAGTGCCCGTTGTGGAAGTTGCCCTGGCTATGCTGAAACTGCTTACTTGGCGCGGTTACATATTTTCCGTTCTTATCAAGCGCGCCGTGCCCGGCGTCTAGGAATACACAAAAATCTTCTTTCATATGCTGTTTTTATTTAGGATCAATAAAACTGCTCCATTCGGAACGGCGCTCGAGTAAAAATAGTGAAATTATGCATACAGCCAATGAGAACAGGAGATTATCCGCCGGGAATCCTACTTGCTTTTAACAGAAAATACTTCCGGAAGCCATCTGATTCCACCTATATTTGCAAAAAAAAAGCGATCATGAAACAATTCGCCTGCCTACTATTGCCCATCCTCCTGCTGGCTATGGGCTGCAGCAAAGATGTACGCCCACAATCCGATATCGACGAAGAACTGATCGATGCCTATCTGACGGAAAACCAAATTACCGCCGAACGCCACAGTTCCGGTATTTACTATATCATTGAGGAGCCCGGCAGTGGAGGCTCACCGAATATCGGTTCGGAAGTTCAGGTCCGCTATAAAGGGTATCTGCTCGATGGCACTGTATTCGACGAGACGCAGGGTAGTCAAACCGCTATTTTCTTTCTGTCCAACGTGATACAGGGCTGGCAGATTTCCATTCCTCTGCTGATGAAGGGTGGGAAAGGCAAGTTTATCATCCCCTCCCAGCTGGCTTACGGCCGTTATGACCGGCCTGGGATCCCTGGAAATTCCGTCCTGATCTTTGAAGTGGAACTGGTGAATTTCCAATAATGCGTTTTTGCTTGCTCCTCATCGCCGGCCTTGGGCCTCTGATGCTTCAGGCCCAGGCCCGATATTGTTTGGCGGATTATCTTTCTAATTCCCCAAACGACACCCTCCAGTTGCGTTATGCATTGCCTGCATACAGGATCGGCCAACCGATGTTGCTCTCCTTTGAAGCCTTGGAAAATGGCTTGATTAAGCGGGTGCTGAATAGCGAAACCTATCAGTCCTATGCCATCGACTCCCTGCAAGGTTGGGCTATCCATCAACTGGGCGAAGTTCAGGGTGTTACTTATTTACTGGAGGCCCCCCTTGTTTTGGCGCCCAATATAGTGGCGCAGGGGGAGGAATTTTTCGGCCAAACTTCCTATACGGCCCTGGAAAACGGACGGCGGACGGGCAAAGGTATGGTTTCCTCTAAGGTTAAGATCCAGGGACACGACTCTACCTCCAGCTACTTATACAATTTCGGGGACTGCCTGGTACTGCGGACCACCCTCGAATATCATACGCCTGATGGTGTCGCCATAGGGCAAGAGCTAAAGCAGTGGTTTGCCCGGGGCGTCGGCCTGGTCAAAGTGGCAGGAACACAGTATAAGAAGAATAAAAATGGCCAGTTTGTTTTTTCCGAAAAGCTGGCGGCCTTACTGGAAGAAGCCTTCATTGGCGGAAAAAAGCTATGAGTAGGGCCGGTAAGTTTCAAAAAACTCTTTTCGGGCAATCCGGTAAAGTTCACTATAGTCTAGCGGGCAGGCCAGAAAATCTCCGATTTTAGCCACCATTTCTTCTCCCCAGGGCGCCACGAAGTAGAAAATTTCCGACAGGCCAAGTTCCTGTAGGTTTTTTTCAGTGAGTTCCAGTGCTATGATCCGTCCTTTCGAACGGAATTCGTCAAAGTCATGTTCTCCTTCTGCAATCCATTCATACTTTTCGGCGAACTTCCCTCCCGGCACTATGTATTCTTCCTGCGCCTCCGTTTGGTTACGCACGATGTAATCCCCTTCCTGGGCGGTGTTTTTCGTTTCCTTCCCATCGGCAGTGGCGGTAAAGACCTGCTCTCCTGCCAAAGCTTTACGAGCCAGAACGTTCTTTGTCTTCCGGTAAAGCCGGCCTTGCTGTTCCAGCAGAGGACGGCTTGCTTCCAATAACTCCCGCCAATGCATGGGCATTATTATTACGTTTTTCGTTTAAAACACTTTATTCCGGGCCAGAATTACCAGGAGCCTGCGTTTTTTCACTGCTTTCTTTCATATAACTGGTCCAGCGCTGGTTTTCTTCGGCAGTGAAATTCTCCACCCGTTCCACCAAGGTGTGGAAGATATCAGCCACTTTTGGATCCTTGTATGGCCCTGATTTAGTTTCAAAAAGCAATTGCTCCCGCTTAAGAAACTCGGCTGCCTGCCGGTACTCCAGCCACTTCTCCTGGTATTTGTTGAAGGTGGAAATACCCTCAAGAATGGCGATCAACGCGCCAGCCAGCCCGATACCGATGCGTAGGGCCAGCCCCCCCTGTTCGACATAACCAGTAGCCAGAGGAATGGAAACCGAAAGAATGATGACGATGGTCTTAAAGGTGCGAAAGCGCTTTTGGTTCCAGCTGCTTTTATCGCTGTACCATTGCTGCTGGTCTTGCACCCGTTTCTGAAGGTAAGTGTTCTGGTCCATAGCTTTGGTTTTACAAAATGCATAAATGCAGGATTGCATAAATGTATAAATGCTTATCCATATTTATCTCAACCGGGGCAAGCGAAGCTTGGGCTGTTTTCTCTCTCAGCCTATCAAAATTAACAAATGCAGCTCCAGGAAGACAAAAGAAGGTGGGAAAATTTCCACAAAAAAACAGGAGTCACCCCGAATTTTGAGCCCCCAATCAGCGATTCTATTCCTGCCCGCCGCTGGCAGCAGGCGGGGATACTCCTCAAAGCCCGCATACGGGCTTTGAGGACACTTTGGCCCTGCGGGCCGTTGATACTATGGATGAGGAGGCTCCAAAACAAAAAAAACTTTAATGGGCGGCTTCTCTCATCAATAGCATCAACTTAGTATCCCTGCCGGCCTGCGGCACAGCAGGCGGGCTCCGCCGATCAGGCGTAGTATCGGAAGCTGTCTCAAAAGATGAGATGAAAATTCTACAGCCCAATAATATTCTGTTTTTCGCTGTCCGGCCGGTTCTCCCCTTCGGGGAGTGAGAGGGGCTGGGCCGGGCAGCAAAACATGATTTGGCGCTATTTTTCAATTCCTCTCTTTTGAGACAGCCCCGAGCATCTTCCGGGATATTCTACGAAAATTCGGGATGATCCATGTTCCCCGCTTAGCAGCGCAGGGTATCCATTAGTTGTTCCCCTGCTTGACTCTGTTTTGTTCATCCTCCAGCCCGGTGGCGCGCTTGCGGGCGCTCTTGACCTGCTCATTGCCGAACAGGTAGGAGAAGTTTACCCGGAAGCGCCGACTGTCCCATCCGCCATTCGCCTTCATATATAAAGCCCCAAATTCCGTGACGCCTGTCCATTCGTTGGATTTAAAGATATCGCTCACCGACAGGCGGATATTGCCACGGCCGTCGAGCACCTTTTTCTGAATGCCCGCATCGATGCTCCACATGGATTCCATCACAAAAGTACCACCCCAGATGGAAGGCGCATTGTACCATCCGGAAACTTCCATCGACAGATCCCATGGCAGCCGGAAAGTCTGCTGGCTATAGATATTGAAGGTTGGTTTAGACAATGCCACGGTTTTGCCGTCTCCATAATCCGCCTTATTCTCAGTATAGGACCCGGTGACACTGGTGAAAGCGCTCCACCATTCTGTAACCGGCACCGGCGCGCTGAAATTGAGGCTATAATTGTATTGCTCCGCCAGGTTAAGCCAGGTAATATAGGCCGCGTCAACCTGCGCCGTATCGACGATTCGGGTGATCAGATCCTGGGTATAGCCAAAACTGAAGGTGGTGTTAAATCGATAATTGAAACTGTGCGTCAGCTGGATGTTGTTGGCGTATTCCGGCCGCAGGAAAGGGTTGCCCTGCTCATAGGTCAGCTCGTCCATCTTGCCCAGGAAGGGATTGAGGTCCTGATAGGAAGGCCGGTTAATCCGGCGGCTGTAAGATAACTGAAAGTTGTTCTTATCATTGGGAGCGTAAGACAATCCTCCGGAAGGAAAAAAGTCCAGGTAGTGGCGGTCAAACCGCTGGTCTTCCCCTTCCCGGTAGCTGTCCAGTTCACCGGTCGTATTGGTTTGCTCAACGCGCAAGCCCAACTGGACGCCCAGCTTTTTGATCTGCCGGGAATAGCTGACATAACCTGCATTAATGTTCTCTTTGTAAACGAAACGGTTACTAAGGCCTGTATTGAGTTCAGGAGCACCGTCGTAGATGTCATAAAAATCAAATAAGTTATCGGTGTGAATATTGGCCAGCTTGATGCCGGCTCCCAATTGGCCACCCAAAAGAGGCCGTTCATGGTCTATTTTGAAGGTGTAAATGTCGATGTCGGTCGGCGCCTCGGTAGAATTGATGCGTTCTTCCAGTAGTATTTCACCGGTAGGGTCCCGGTAGTAGTTGGGCTGGTAATTCTCCCGCATATTGCGGAACATGCCGTAATCGGCGTCGATATTCCAGACTTTGCCCTTGCTGTTATCGAAACGATAGTTGAGGTTGAAATTGAGGTTGTCGTTACGGTTATCGTCATCGCTGCTGGCCTGCAGCAATTTTTCTACCTGCCCGGTCTCTATATCAGCAATAATGGTATTGCTCTGGCTGCCCCAATCGTTTCCGGAAAGGTAGCCCGAGACGAGAAAACCAAGGGTGTGTTGTTTCTGGAGAAAGAAATCAGTACCTGCCTTGAAGTTGTGACTCGTCCAGTGGCCGCCCTGTAGGGAAAGCTGGTCAAAGGTCTGACCGGATTGGCGGCGGAAAAACTGGTTGTAGTTCGTATTCTCTCCATCGGAAAGGGTATAACTCCCAAAAGAGTTGAAAGCCCTGGTGCGGTAGTTACCGCTAAGTGTGGTATTGTACTGCGCTACCTTACCCACGGAGTATCCCAGGTTCAGATTGCCATTGGCGCCCAACCGCTTGTCTTTTTTCATGCGGATGTTGATGATGCCGGCATTCCCTTCTGCATCATACTTCGCAGAGGGGTTGGTGATAATTTCGATGGCTTCGATGTCGGTACTCTGCAGGGTTTTCAGGAAGGCGGCCAGGTCAGCCGCACCAAGTGGAGAAGGTTTATCGTCAATATAGATCTGCACCCCATTACGGCCCAACAGGCTGATATTATCGTTATTGTCCACTACTACGCCGGGGGCTTTGCGCAATAATTCGAAGGCGGTGCTACCTGTGGCATTGATGCTGTTCTCGACATTAAAGATCATTTTGTCCGCTCTGACTTCTACCATGGGGCGCTGTGCCGTAACCTCGACCTCCTTGAGTTCATTAATGGCTTCCTTCAACCGGATTTCCGGCAGCTGAAGGGCCTGGCCCGCAGCCAACTGGAATGACTCCGATTGGTAAGGCGGCAAGCCTACATAGGTCACATCCAGCCAGTATTGCCCTTCCGGAATGCGGGAAAGCACATAGGCGCCATCCAGGCCGGTAGTTTCGACCTTGGCCATGCTGGAATCTTCAACAGAATAAAGGATGACATTGGCAAATTCGAGGGCGGTTTCCTCCGGGCCGCTTACTTTGCCGGCTATGCTTCCGGTAAGGCTGTTTTGGGACAATAGGGAGGTGGAAAGCAGGCATAGGAAGCCCGCTAACAGGGTGATCTCTCTTTTCATTTCTCAGTCGGGTTTGGTCTATAAATGAAGCAATCTGTTTCAATTGCCCCTATGACGAAACAAATGTAAGAGAGGTTGCAAAAGAATCCGTTTTCTTTCGATGAAGAAGAGAATAAGGCGTATGAATGGCCGTTTTTCCGGCGGGTGAGAGGTGTTTAGGGGAATGCAAGAATGCGGGAATGCGAGAATGCGGGAATGCATCAATGCAAGAATGCGGGAATGCGGGAATGCGAGAATGCGGGAATGTTGGAGGAACGCATTCTCGCATTCCACCCTCCCTCAGGCTTGAGCCTTGGGGGTATTGAAGCTCATCGGCGGGAAAGGCGGTTGTTCCGGCTCGTCGATGAGGCCAAACTGGGCTTCGAATTTTTTCACGTTATCCGCCAGTGCCCGCATCAGGCGTTTGGCGTGCTGGGGCGTTAGGATAATACGGGACTTCACCTTGGCCTTGGGCACGTTCGGAACCAAACGGATGAAATCAACGACGAATTCGGAGTTGGAATGAGAAATGATCGCCAGGTTGGAATATATGCCTTCGGCGATTTCCTCCGGCAATTCGATGTTTAACTGATTTTGTGCTTGTCCTTTCTTTGTCTCTGACATGTTCGGGAATTTTTTTTCTTTTAAAGAAGTTCAAATATCGGAATTAAAAACCATCTGTACAAATGGAACAAGAACACCTGCAGGCCAATCAAAAGTTGTGGGATGACTGGGCCTCTTTCCATCCCGAAACGGAGCTGTACGATATGCAAGCCTTTCTCGGGGGCAAAAATTCATTGATGTCCATTGAACGGGAAGCCCTGGGGGATGTCGACGGAAAAAGCCTGCTGCACCTGCAATGCCACTTCGGCCAGGACACCCTCTCGTGGGCGCGCCTTGGCGCCAGAGCTACCGGTGTCGACTTTTCCGCAACCGCCATCGCCACAGCCAGGGAGTTGAACCAGCGCCTCGGCCTGAACGCACGTTTCGTTCAATCAAATGTGCTGGAACTGGCCGGCAAACTCGACGAGCAGTTCGATATCGTCTTTACTTCTTATGGGGCGATCGTCTGGTTGAACGACCTGAGGCCCTGGGCAGAAACGGTAGCGCACCACCTCCGGCCCGGCGGCACTTTTTGCATGGCCGAATTCCACCCTACACTCATGATGATGGATATGGAAAACGGACGCTATGCCTATCCTTACTTCAATGAAGGAGCACCGGTGGTCGAGGAAGTGACAGGGTCCTATGCCAAACGAGATGGCGAAAACACTCATACGGAATACACCTGGCAACACAGCCTCAGCGATATCCTGACGCCTCTGCTGGGATATGGGCTGCAAGTGGAGGAATTCCGGGAATACCCCTTCTCCCCTTACAACTGCTTTCCCAATATGGAAAAACTGGATAAGGAAAGATACCGGTGCAAGGCCATGCCCGGCGCTCCCCATGTTTTTATGCTGAAGATGCGGAAAAACATGGGATAAGCCTTTTGTGAATGGCTGAATGGCTGATTAGCTATATGGCTTTTTTGCTGATTCCCCAATGTTTTGGACTTTGGACGTTCTTGGATTTGAAGCGGGAAATCGGAAAGAGCCAAGAAAGGTCGTAGAACACCTGTTTTTCTAACTTCCCATTTTTTACCCAGCCGAGGCATGAGAACGAGCCCACTTCCCTCTTCCCACTTCCCACTTCCGACTTCCGACTTCCCATTTCCCAAAGTCTTCCTATTACTTTTTCGCCTTTGCTTTCGGCTTTGCCTTGGCTTTTGCTTTGCCAAAGGCATCAGGCACCTCTGCGAGGATGAAGGCTTTGACCTGCTCCAGGCTCAATTCCTGGGCAGATTCTACGGTGACTTTTTCGCCATCCACTTTGGGGAACTTGATGATCTTCTTTTTGAAGCGAATGAAAGGCCCCCATCGGCCATTTTCTATGAAGATATTCTCTTCCTCCCACTTTTGGATAAAGCGGTTAGCCTCTTTTTCCAATTTCTGTTCGATGAGCTCGTAGACTTGCTCTGGTGTGATATTGTCGAAATTATATCGCCGGGGGATATTAATAAACAGGTTATTCCACTTGAGAAAGGGGCCAAAGCGGCCTTTGCCTTTTGACACCGGAAGGCCTTTGTAGGTAGTCACCGGAGCATCTTCCTCCTGTTTGGCCCGGATCAATTCGGTTGCACGTTCCAGGGTGACGCCCAGAGGGTCTTCTCCACGTGGAATGGAAACGAATTTCTCGCCGTGGCGGACATAGGGCCCAAAGCGGCCAATTCCTACGGAAACCTCCTGCCCCTGAAATTGCCCCAGTTCTTTGGGCAGCGCAAAAAGGCGCATAGCTTCTTCATAGGTAATGGTTTCCATCGACTGGCCGGGCTGCAGGTTGGCGTACCTCGGTTTATCGCCTTCCTTCACTTCATCTGGCGCACCAATTTGCACCACCGGGCCCAGACGGGTCATCCGGGTGAGTACAGTATGCCCGGACTCCGGATCTTTTCCCAGAATGCGTTCGCGGGTAGGACGCCCCGCGTTGGCCAGCGTTTCCTCAACCGTAGCGTGGAACGGGACATAAAAATCCTTCAGCATAGACGTCCACTCCCGTCCACCGGAAGCAATGATGTCGAATTCTTTCTCAATATCTGCAGTAAAACCGTAGTCCATGATCTCGTTAAAGTACTCCGTTAGGAAATCACTGACGGTGATTCCCATATCCGTAGGAAAAAGCCGGTTTTTCACAGCTCCCGTAATTTCGGATTTCGTTTCCTTCCTGATCTGGCCCTGCTTATCCAGCGTCAATAACTGATACTGCCGCTCTTCCCCGTCCCGGGTTTCTTTTACAATATACCCTCTGCTCTCCTCCATGATCTTGCTAATGGTGGGCGCGTAGGTCGATGGGCGGCCAATGCCGAGTTCCTCCAGTTGCTTTACAAGGCCAGCCTCAGTGAAACGGGCAGGCGGGCGGGTAAAGCGTTCCGTAGCAGTCATGTGGTCCAGGGGTAAATCCTGCCCTACTTTGAGTGGCGGCAGCATGCCCTTGGCTTCTTCCTCCTCCTCATCGTCCGTTGACTCCAGATAAACCTTGAGAAAACCATCGAACTTCAGGACTTCCCCTTCCGCTTTCAAAAGGGCGTTTGCAACAGTGGAAATACCAATGTTCACTATAGTCTTTTCCACCACCGCGTCGGCCATCTGAGAAGCAATGGTGCGCTTCCAGATAAGCTCGTACAAGCGCTGCTCGTCACGGTTGCCACTCACCTGCTGCTGGGTGATATAGGTCGGGCGAATGGCCTCGTGCGCCTCCTGAGCATTTGCCGATTTGCTCTTAAACCGACGGGTGTGTACATAATTTTTACCGTAACTCTGTTCAATCTCATGGGCAATGCTGGCCAATGCCCCTTCGCTCAGCGCTGTGGAGTCCGTACGCATATAAGTAATATGCCCGGATTCATAGAGGCGCTGGGCAACCGACATGGTGCGCTGCACTGAAAAACCGAGTTTCCGGCTGGCCTCCTGTTGCAGAGTGGACGTGGTGAACGGAGCCGAAGGCTTACGCTTAAGCGGCTTTACATCAATATTGTCGATGCGGTAGCTGGCGCCGCGGCAGCTTTCCAGAAACCCCTGGGCATCTTTTTCCGAATCATACCGGCTGGGGCTTTCCGCCCGAAGCTTTACCATCTTGCCCTGCTCATTCTTAACGTCAAAAAGTGCATTGACGCGAAAGAAAGGCGTCGACTCAAAATTGTTTATCTCCCGCTCCCGATCCACGATGAGCCGTACCGCCACCGATTGAACCCGGCCGGCTGAGAGATTGCCCTTGATCTTCTTCCAAAGTATTCCGGATAATTCAAAACCCACCAAGCGGTCGAGTATCCGACGGGCCTGTTGGGCGTTTACCAGATTGATATCTACGGTTCTTGGTGATTGGATGGCATTTTGGATGGCCGGTTTTGTGATCTCCCGGAAAACGATCCGTTTTGTCGTTTCTTCATCCAAGCCCAACACCTGGCAAAGATGCCAGGAAATAGCTTCCCCCTCGCGGTCTTCATCCGTTGCGAGCCATACTTCATCCACTTTCTTGACCCAGTCCTTCAATTCCTTAACGACCTTTCTCTTCTCCGGGGAAACGACATACTTTGGTGTGAAGCCATGATCGGTATCAACCGCACCTTCATTCTTCTCCAGATCGCGTACGTGGCCGAAACTGGATTTAACCGTATAATCTTTGCCCAAAAATTTCTCAATCGTTTTCGCCTTGGCTGGCGACTCTACAATCAGTAGGTGCTTTGACATAATTTTTTATAGTTTTTTGGTTGGGGCAAACAAAAGAGCAAACTGAACGCCTTGGTGGAAAAATTAAGCTGTTTGCCGCCCTCAGAGATGCAAATGTATAAATTTTAAGTTTTGTTCGCTAAAGCTGTGATTTTTCCGGGAAGGCCCTATGGCCCCGCCCCCTCCATTCATTTTCATCGCCACCATAATGTTTTCCAGCCTTCTGCTGCTGACAGGTTACTTCAAAAGCTGCCTGAAAGCTTTCTCAAGATTACCCGATTTTACTCATTTGCCTAAGCGGCAGAGTTAATTGGTTTAATTAAATTTTAATATGAAAATTATGTTAATAAAATAGCCTGAAAGCTTGTTTTTTGTAAATTTGCCCCCACCTTTTTCTCTGGTGGGAGCCCCAGCCCCGGATAATTTAAAAGCACGGATATCGTTTTATCTAATATTCCAAACGGGTAAAAAGGAATTCCTGTAATCCGCAATCAAAGCTATGCGCAGGTACTGGATACTATTATCACTGTTTACCATTTGTTCCGCTATTTCCGCCCAGCGGTACTTTCCGATAAAAGTCAATAAGAAATGGGGATTGATCAATACCGAAGGAACGGTAATTCTCGACCCCGTTTACGATGCGATCGGAGAGTTCAAGCATTTTGGGTATGCAGTGATGCAGAAAGATGGCAGCGTGGGGCTACTGGGCCCCACCGGTAAAGAAATCGTACCACCACGCTACGATGATATCAAAGTGTTGGACTCAACGCTTATCGCCGTGATGGACCTCGGCCAATGGATGGTGGTCAACCTGCATGGAAAGACAGTGCTCGAAAAGGGCTATCAACAGGTACAGGTCTGGAATGGATACTATCTGGCATTCCGGCAGAACGGCAAATGGGGCCTGGTCAATAAATTCGGCCATAAGCTCGCTGCCCCTACCTTTGACGACATCCAATTCGAGGAGGGTAACTTTTTCATTACCACCCGCAACAGCCAACTGGGCCTGCTATCCGGTACCGGCCGGCAGATCCTGCCCAACCAAGCCGATGAGATTCGCTTTTTCAGCGACAGCCTTTTCTTTTATAAAGTAGGCAACCTCTGGGGCGCCGTTGACTTTAACGGCGTAGAGGTCATTCCGGCAAAGTATCGTTCCTTCAGCCGAGTCTCGGACAACTTTATCAAGCTGGTTGCCAATGATGGCTTATACGTCTATTCAATCCCCTGCTCCCGCATCCTGTCTGATGGAAAATTCGACGATTTTTATTCTTTCTCCCGCCGTTATGTTATCGTCAAAAAGCAACGCCAGCTAGGCCTGCTGGACTGGTGTGGCAACCTCGTTCTGCCCGCTGCCTATAATGAGATACAAGCTTATGAAGGCAAAATGTTCCGAGTGAACTACCAGGGGAAATGGGGTGTAGTAGAACCCGGCGGCAGCGCGGTCATACCAATGGAATATGATTATATCGCTCCGCTTCGAAACAGCGTCTGCGTCGTCAAAAAGGAAGGCCGCTTTGGCCTGGTCAACTTAAAGGGGGAACAAGTGGCCCCGCCTGCTTATCACCGCATTGAACTCAAGGACAACCTGGCAAAAGCCTACCGGCAGAAAGACAGCGGCCGGGAGGAAAGCCTCACGCTGCTGCGATTCGACGAAGATGGCCAGTTGCGCGATACCAGTAGTTTCCAACGCCATTTCCGGATCACTATCGATGGTGGTAAAAATAAAGAAGGCGCCGGGCTTTCCAACACCAACGACTATCAGCTCGATCAATTCGAATGGTTCTATTCTCCCCAGGAGGATCGCTGGGGGCTTCGGCGGCTCGAAGACGGCAATGTGCAAATCGAACCCAAATTCCATAGCATACAGGTACAGCGCGAGCTAGGCTTTACGCTGGTAGGCATCGAAAAATCAGAGCGTTATGAATTCGAACGCACCACCTTCCGGTTCGATATGATCTACGGCCTGGTTAATAACGAACTGGGACTGCTGGTGACGGAACTGGATTTCTGGGATGTGCGGTTCGACGATTTCCGGCAGGGCTATCCCGTGGCTCGCTGTGTCTTCGCCAATGGCCGCCACGGACTGATCGACCGAATCGGCCGCATCGTCCGCCGCGACATGGCCTATATAGGTGATTTTGCCGACGGGGTGGCCCGGTTCAGTTTCTCCGGCCGCCTTTCAGGCAGCATGAAAGACCATAATAGCATCGGCAAGATCCGAACCTATCTAAACGCTATGGCTTCTCCCAGTATCATGCTGGACTATACGCAGTACGACCAGCTTTTCCGCAATGACGCCTTCCTCGCCTGCGATGGCTGTGAATGGGGCTATATAGACACTTCCGCCCAGGTAATCGTTCCGCCACAATATACCTTTGCCAAAGACTTCGTCAATGACGTCGGAATCGTGGAGTGCCACGGAAAATGGGGCATGGTCAACCGCAAAGCCGACATCTTGCTACCCTGCCGTTACGATGGAGTGCAGTTCTTGGAAAATACCGACAACAAGGTCATTCGGGTCTATATTAAAGAGCCCAAATACGGGCTGATAGACACCCTGGGGCAACTCACCGTCAGCGCCGTCTATGACGAGATCGGCTCGTTCAGCGATGGCCGTCTGGCCGTGAAGCGCAACGGCCTTTGGGGCTTTGTCGACCGCGATGGCCTGGAGGTCATCCCTTGCCGGTTCCGAGAGGTACAGAATTTCAGCGAGGGCCGGGCTGCCGCCAGGTTGGGCAGCGGCTGGGGGTTTATTGACAAACAAGGGCATGTCGAGGTCGACTTCACCTTCAAACGCGCCGGCAATTTCAAGAACGGCCGCGCCTGGGCCGCCAACGATGAAGGCGTGGGCTACCTCGATACAATGGGTGAATTTGCCATCCCTCCCCGCTTTGATAAAGCCTTCGACTTTCAATGGGGCATCGCTCGCGTTGCCAAAGACAATGCATACGGCCTGATCGACACCAGCGGGAACTTTATTCAACGCCCGCGCTACTCCGAGATCCAGGATTTCAACCAGCATGGACTGGCCGTAGTGCGCTACGGCAACAACAACGTCCGCTACAGCCTCATTGGCCGCAACGGCGAACTGCTATCCAACCTGAATTTTCGAGAGATCCAGCCTTTCAGCGAAGGCCTGGCAGCGGTAAAATACAAGGAAGGATACGGCTTTATCGATACGACCGGCCGATTGGCCATTCCGGATATCTACTCCAAAGTGTCGCCCTTTTCCGAAGGCTTGGCGGCGGTGCAAAAGGATGGCGCCTGCGGCTATATCAACCGCAAGGGCGAAGTAGCCATTCCATTTGATTACTCCAAGTGTCTGGATTTCAACGGTGGCCGGGCAGTGGTCTACAAAGGCATCCGCAAAGCCGGCCTGATCGATCATGAAGGCAACCTCCTGATCGAGCCCAGCCTCGACCGCCTGCTGAACTTCCAGGAAGGCCGCGGCCTGGTGCGCGATGAAAAGTACCGCTTCTATTACATCACCGAACAAGCTCACCTCTACGATGGCTTTTACCAGGAAGCTACTGAGTTTAAACACGGGGTCGCCGTGGTGCAGGTCAACGGCAAATGGGGCATCATCAACCAGAAGGGCATTGAGATCATCCCTCCGAAATACGACAAGATCGAATCCTTTGAGGATGGCTACGCCAAGGTGCGCATCCAGGGCTTCAACGGCCTGGCCAGCCTCAATGGCGACCTCATTGTTCAACCCGACTACGAGTACATTTCCTACGCCGGCGAAGGCCTCTTCCGCGTCGAACAGGGCGATATGATCGGCTATTTTGATATGGAAGGGGAATGGGTGTGGGATCTCTCCAAATAGCCCACCGCCCGTACCTCCAAGCTTAAGATGCAATGGATGCCTTGGCTAGTTCGCCCCCCATCAATAGCATCAACCGCCTATAGGGCGTAGGATCAATCCCATCCGTAGGGGCGGGATGAGTATCCGCATGGATGCTACCGGAATCAGCATCCAACCAAGACGATAAACAGCCACCCGAACTGGCATTCGGGCCATCATATGACACTAACCACCTACCCCACCGCCGCTGCCTTCCTGGAACAAAACCAGGCTCTGTTGGAACAGGAAGAAGCCGTTAACAACCTGATGCTGGGCACCGCCCTTGTTTACCAGAAAGCAGGCAAGGAAGCCAGGCCCCTGGTTTTACTATCCATATTGGAAGGCAGCACCCCTATCTTTTGCGCCCTGCAGACCCCTCCGCGAAACCTGATAGTGTATGGGGACCCTTTGAAATCCGCGGCTATCGCCGATCTGGTCAGTGATTACGTGGTAGCGCAGCGATTGGGCATCCCGGGCCTGCTGGGGGCAAGAACGTTTACGGAATCAATGGCGCAGCACTGGGGCCGCCGGCAGGGCGTCAACTGGACTGTCAAAAAGCGGATGGGCGTTTATCGCCTGGAGGCCCTCCAGCCCGTTCGGCCGGCCTCCGGCTACCTTCGGCTGGCCAAAGAAAGAGATCAGGAAGTGGCTATCGGCTGGACGCTAGCCTTCGGACAGGAAGCTATGGGCGAAAGTAACCTGGAACAGGCTCGCCTGAATACTGCGGTCATGATTAGAGAAAGCCGCCTTTATTTTTGGGAAGACAATGGAACGCCGGTTTCCATGGCGGCTGTGGGACGCCCCACTGAACACGGCATTGCTGTTTATTACGTGTACACGCCCCCAAAATACAGGGCGCGCGGTTACGCCTCCAATGCGGTAGCCCGAATGAGTGCGCAAATGCTGGCAAGAGGCCGTCAGTTCTGTATGTTGTTCACCGACCTGAATAACCCGACCTCCAATAAGATATACCGGGAAATGGGGTATTACAAAATAGAGGAATTTGTGGAGATCACATCCAACACCCCCCAATTGCAGTAATCCTTTTTTCCTATGAATCCCGGTACAGGCAACACCAGGGCTAAAAGCCCGCCAGTTCCCTGTACAGTAAATCCACCGGAAGCCCCATAATGTTGGCATAGGTGCCCTCAATACGATGGATCTTACACAGGCCGATCCACTCCTGTATAGCGTAGGCGCCGGCTTTGTCGTAGGGCTGGTAGGTTTGAATGTAATAATCTATCTCCTCGTCGCTGAGCGGGCCGAATTCCACTTTTGATTCCCCCGAAAAAACGCGCTCCCTGTCCTTCGACAACAGGCAGCAACCAGTGATCACGCGGTGGGTGTTGCCTGACAGGGCGCGCAGGATGCGGCGGGCATCTTCGAAATCAACCGGTTTCCCATAGATGGTATTGCCCAGGATGACCACGCTATCCGCAGTAAGGATGATCTCGTCGGAGGTGATGAACGCACGGGCCGCCTCCGCTTTCTGCCGGGCCAGGTAGGGCGCCACTTCATCGACAGGCATATCTTCAGGAAAGGTTTCATCGATGGGTTTTACCTTCACTTCAAAGTGAAAACCCGCCTGCTCCAGCAATTGCGACCGGCGCGGCGACTGGGAGGCGAGGATGATCTTTTTTTTTAGAATATCCATTGTTCAAGGTTAGCGGGTGAAAAGGAGTGGGTGTCCGGGTATTCTCGTGTTCGGCGCGCGCACTTAAACACGCACTGCTCAAACACCCAAACACTTCATCCTACTTAAGGCTCAGCAGCAGCAGCATAGCCAGGCCGCTCAACATGATCAGCTTAGACAGCTGGCTGAGGTTGTAATATTGTTTTTTGTCCTGCGCTCGGAAGAGCATGACCTGTGCCGTAAGCAGGGGCATGATGATAGCGAGGATGAGATAAATAAGGCTGAGGCGAGTAAAAAAAACCGGATGGCGAAAGGGCAGAAAACACAAAAAGGCAAGTAAGCCCAGGCCAAAAGCAGCAGCAATAGCTTTCGTTGCGGGGATGCCCAAACGCACAGGGATGGTGCGGCAATTGGCGCCAACATCGCCCTGCAGGTCTTCCATGTCCTTGATAATCTCCCGAAATAAGGTTGACAAAAAAGCAAAGGCCATATACCAGGTGATCAGCCACCCGGCCTGCCCCGCCACGTCGGGCGACTGCCGGGCCAGCGCTCCAAAACCTTTTCGTTCGGCAAACCAAACGATACCCGCTACCCCGGCACAAAACAGGGATATAAGAAGGTTTCCCAAAAAAGCCTGCCGTTTCAGGTATATGGAATAAACGAATAACAAGCCTACTCCAATGGGGAAAATATTGGCCAGAACAACCTGATTCACATAAAAAGACAGGTAAAGCGCCACCAAAAAACCAAGCAGGTTTACACAAAAGTATAACCAGTAGGCTGTCTGAACACGAATATGCCGGTTGATGACCACCTGCTCGGGGCGGTTGACCAGGTCTATCCGGAAATCGAC
Organism: Lewinellaceae bacterium; assembly: GCA_020636215.1. Taxonomy (GTDB): domain Bacteria; phylum Bacteroidota; class Bacteroidia; order Chitinophagales; family Saprospiraceae; genus JACJYE01. The sequence goes on along the minus strand of JACJYG010000006.1, from coordinate 411,726 downwards.
AATATCATTGATAATGTATCCCCCGGCGGTAATCAGGACGGTAACCATGACAAGCAGAAAGAAGTGGGCCCCATCCAGGGAAGGAGAGATACCGGACTGTCGAAAAGCGGGTAGCAACAAGGCATAATAAATAAGGTATTGCGTAAGGGCAACGATGGCCAGGTTTTGAAATCGAATAAGCCTGAATAGTGCTGTGAACATAAATTGAGAGAATGACCTAGGTTTTTTTACGCAATTTGCCAGCTGCCATTCAAGCGCAGCACTTTTTCTATTACATCCCGCACACAGCCCTCGCCACCATTCATTGGGGAGATATAAAGGGCCAGGTCGAATATTTCCGGGGCAGCATCCCTGGGGCAGGTAGGAAAACCAACCCGCCGCATTACCGGGTAGTCGGGCAAATCATCGCCCATGTATAATATCTTGCCTTCGTCCAGGCTGTAAGCGGCGACAAATTCTTCGTAGGATTCCAGCTTTTCCTGAGCGCCAAGGTAAACATCCTTTACCCCGAGTGCTTCCAGCCGCCGCCGCACCCCTTCTGAGCGTCCGCCAGTAATGATACACACTTTATACCCGGCATCCACCGCCCGTTTGATGGCGTAACCATCCCGTATGTTCATCTGGCGCAGTAGTTGGCCATTCTCCATCACGAGCACCTTGTTGTTGGTCAACACCCCATCTACATCAAAAATGAAAGCCCGGATATCCCGGAATTGTTCGAGTTGGTTCATAACCGGTCTTTTTGCGGCACGACAAAATTAAAGCAAGCCGCTAATATAACAGGCAAATGGCAAAGCATTTCTGACAATGTCAAAAAAATCGGTTCAATTCTGTATATTTCAGACTATGTTGTGATCAACCAAAAACAAAAAATATCCTCATGTTTGACCAAAGTATTTATGTAGAACGGCGCCGTAGGTTGCAGGAAAAAGTCGGCAGCGGCATCATCCTTCTGATGGGTAATGGAGAAAGCCCTATGAATTTTCCGGATAACACCTACCGTTTTCGGCAGGACAGCCACTTCCTTTATTTCCTGGGGCTGGACCGCCCCAACCTGGCTGGCATCATCGACCTCGACGAACAGAAAACCACCATCTACGGCGACGAGCTGACCATTGAATACATCGTATGGATGGGCCCGCAACCTACTATCGCCGATCAGGCACGGCAGGCCGGCGTTCCGCACACCGCTCCCTTTGATAGCCTGGCCGAACACCTGGCTGCTGCCCGGAAAAAAGGGCGCAGTATCCATTTTCTGCCTCCCTATCGCGGAGAGAATATGATACAACTCAGCCAGTGGCTGGGCATCCCCGCCTCCGAGCTTCGGCAACAGGCATCGGAAGAACTGGTGAAAGCCGTTGTTTCACTTGTTTCTATCAAAGGCCCCGAAGAGGTTGCTGAGATGGAGAAGGCTGTCAACATCACCCGCGCCATGCATCTGGCTGCCATGCGCGCAGCGCGCCCCGGCATCAAAGAAGCCCAACTGGCCGGCATCGTCGAAGGGATTGCCCTCGGCGCCGGAGGCCAACTCTCCTACCCTGCCATTCTGACCGTCAATGGCCAGACCCTACACAATCACTACCACGGGAATGTGCTGAAAAGCGGCCAACTGGTGCTGGGCGACTTCGGCGCTGAAACCAGCACCCATTATGCCGGCGATATCACGCGCACCTTTCCCGTTGATAAGACTTTTACCACCAAACAAAAAGAGATCTACAATCTGGTGCTCGACACGGAAGTTTCCTGTATCGAAGCCTGCAAGCCTGGAATCCGATACCTCGACGTACACCTGATGGCCGCCCGAAAGATGGCTGGCGGACTCAAAGACCTGGGCCTGATGAAAGGGGATACCGAAGAAGCCGTGCAGCAGGGCGCCCACGCTTTGTTTTTCCCTCATGGACTCGGACACATGCTGGGCATGGACGTGCACGATATGGAGGGCCTGGGAGAAGACCTTGTCGGCTATGACGGCGAGCTGCAACGCAGCACCCAGTTCGGCCTGAAATCTCTGCGCCTGGCCCGCGCCCTGCAACCCGGATTCGTACTGACCGTCGAACCCGGTATCTACTTTATTCCGGAACTAATTGGCCTATGGCAAAAGGAAGGCCGGTTCAAGGAATTCATTGACTACAAAAAAGTAAATGAATATCTCGACTTTAGCGGCGTCCGCATCGAAGACAATGTGCTTATCACAGAAGATGGCCACCGGATACTGGGAGAACGGATCGCGAAAACAGTGGAAGAAGTGGAGGAGGAAAGAGCTGTAGGCAGCAGGCAGTAAGCAGTACACAGTAGTTGGCGAGGATATAGGAACTATAGTTTGGATATCCTGTGAGTCTGGTGAAGATGCTCTTGATGCTCTTTTGATGCTTATCCTGTGCCGGGGACCGGGGAAGGCTATCCTCTATGCATCATCCATAGAATCAATAGTATCACCTACTGCTCGGACGAGCGGGATGAGCATCTAATTTGTGCTATAAACAAGCACGATCCATGAAGCTGGAAAAGCCACCGCTCCCCTAACGCTCCACATCCCCCTTTCCAATATAGTTATGGGGCGTGATCCTTTTCAGTTCCTCCTGTACTGCCGGGCTTACCTTCAGGCCATTGATGAAGGCATGCATATCTTCCCGGCTTACTTTGGCTTTGCCGCGGGTGAGCGCCTTCAGAGCCTCGTAAGGTTGCTCGTAGCCTTCGCGGCGCAGCACATTCTGGATGGCCTCGGCGATGACCATCCAATTGTTGTCGAGGTCCTGGGTCAATTTTTCTTCGTTGAGTAACAACTTGCCCATCCCCTTGAGAATGGATTTGAACGCAATGAAAGTATGCGCAATGGGTACCCCAACATTTCGAAGCACCGTACTGTCGGTCAGGTCGCGTTGCAGACGGGAAACAGGAAGCTTATCGGCCAGATGGGTGAAGATGGCGTTCGCCAGGCCGAGGTTGCCTTCCGCATTTTCAAAATCGATGGGATTGACTTTGTGCGGCATAGCGGAGGAGCCCACCTCGCCTTCGACCACCTTCTGGCGGAAGTAATCCATGGAAATATAGGCCCAGCAATCCCGGCAAAAGTCGATTAGAATCGTGTTAATTCGCTTCAGGGCCATAAACAGGGCCGCAAGGTTATCGTAGTGCTCGATCTGGGTAGTAGGGAAAGCACGCTCCAAGCCGAGGTATTCTTCTACAAATTGATTCCCGAACTGATTCCAGTCGATATCCGGGTAGGCCACAAAATGAGCGTTGAAATTGCCGGTGGCGCCACCGAATTTGGCCCGAAGTGAGATGCTTTCCAACTGACGCACTTGCTCCTCAAGGCGAACGGTGAACACCCGGAATTCTTTTCCGAGGGTAGTTGGTGACGCCGGCTGGCCGTGGGTGCGCGCCAACATCGGGATGTCCGCCCAATTGTCCGCCAAACCGTCCAATTCATCGCGCAGCTGTTGGAGAAGGGGTAAATAAGCCTGCTCCAAAGCTTGCCTCAGCAAAAGCGGCGTAGCCGTATTATTGATATCCTGTGAAGTCAGGCCGAAATGGATAAACTCTTTAAACTGCCCCAGGCCCAATGCCTCAAATTGTTCCTTGAGGAAATATTCCACCGCTTTGACGTCATGGTTGGTTACCCGCTCTATGGCCTTTACGCGTTCAGCCTCTTCCAACCCAAAGCGGTTGGTTAGACGGACAAGGTCGTCGAGGCGATGTTCCGGAAACCCCTGCAACTGCGGCAGCGGATGTTTACACAAAGCGATGAAATACTGAACTTCGACAAGCACCCGATAGCGGATCAGAGCATACTCTGAAAAGAAATCGGAAAGTTCCCGGGTTTTGTCCGCATAGCGGCCGTCGATGGGAGAAATAGCGGTAAGCATTATTTTAAAATAAATTTTGATCAAATTTTAGCCAGGATAAGCCAAGGGCTGACTAATCTAAAGCTTTACTCGGGGAAGCCACACCGTGACAGGCCCCAAAAACTGAACAAATATACTATACTCTCCTTACTTCCAGGATTTAGTACTTCGGACATCACCACCCCGGCTTATCTTTCCACTGGTATCTGCTCTTCTACGTACAATGCAAACACCCCCAGCCCCCCACCGGAAAAATTGGAAAAAGGCTCTTCTCCGGCTGCGGAAGGCGTCAGGCCGGTAGCTCTGAAATGAGACAAATATTTTACGTACTGGTAATAAGCCTCCGTCGTGTAGCGCACGCTCAGCACCGGGGCCGGATAATTATCCGCTTCTTCGCCAATATTAAAAAGCAGGCGGATCTCTGCGCCGTCCATCCCATCATCCGTAAGCAGGCGGCTACCATTGAAAAGGAATGTGGAAAGCGCCTGATCGGTATTGTCGGCCTGGGCCAACCTCAGATCCGCCAGTAAAAAACTCACTTGTGTGACATAATCTCCATCACTAGCGTACAACTCATAATAATTGGGCTGCCCGGGGGTATCCTGGATGCGCACCTCCAGCGCACGGCTTAAAGCGCCCCCCCCGGGAAGCGGCACATCTTTGAGCAGGCGGGCGGACAGCAGTACGCCCACGGCTGGTGGATACTGGGTGGCCTCCACCGTACCGAAGAGGGGATGGGAAACCGACAGGGAAACCGGATCAGCCGTGCCGACAGGCGCATGCACCGCAGTATAATAATTGCTTCCACTTTCCGGCAGGAAGCCTCCTATTGACTGCCCCTGCCGGGAAAGCGCTACCGTGGCCTGGCCCCGGAAGCCGGGATCGATCGTTGGGAAGGGTTGATTAAAACCAAAAGTGCGCTCCACCAGCACGCGGGTAATCGTATCCCGACAATCCAGAAACGCAAAAACTGTGAGGCGATCCGGCTCATTTGAATCAGGTACTTCCAAATCCTGTAGCGTGCAATTGGAAAGCATAATGATGAACAAAAGAGACAAAAACCAAATCCGCTTCATCGATTCATATTTTCATGTGATAACTAATGGACGGGATCAGTGGAAACAACGACAACCCCTCCAGTTTCTGCCCATCGTCATTTTGCGTAGTCAGGTAAAATAAGGGGTTTTTGTGGTTGAAAAAGTTGAAAACGCCCAGCGACCATTTGCGGTAGTACCGGCTCCGCTTTTTGATAAAATCGAAACTGATATCCAGCCGTTGGTAGTTGGGCGTCTGATAATTGTTCAGTTGCTGGCTGAGGGCCTGGAAGCCAACCGAATAGCCCTCCTCTTCAAAAGAGGGATAGGCCGTTGCCAGATACTGGGTAGGAATGGTAATGTAATTGCCGCTCAGCCAATTGTAGGCAGCCGAAAAACCGAAACGTTCGGTGGGCCGCCAGTTGAGCGCCGCGCCAAGCTGATGGCGTCGATTGTTGCGCGATGGATACCGTTCGCCGAGGTTAATGTCTTCATACTGCCGCCAGGCCCAGGAGAGATGATAACTCAACAGGCCGGTCCATTGCCCCCTGGTTTTTCGCAGCAGCGCCTCCATCCCATAATTGCGGCCCTGGCCCTGCCGGATCTCGTCTTCCCAATTACTCCCTGTCACCAGGGTGATGCCGGGAATCAGGGCAGTGAGCCGGTCCATATAAGTATAATACCCCTCCAATGTGGCCGCCCCGGCGGGCCAACGGAACTCCATGCCTACCGAAGCCTGCCAGGCCCGTTGCGGGTCCACCTTTGCCGTGGATGGCGCCCAAAGGTCGGTGGGCAGGTTGATGAAATCATTACCCAAGAGATGGGCGTACTGCCGGTTGGCCGACAACAAGGCGTAGAACTGCTGGCTGGGCCGTGGATTGTAACTCAACCGAAGGCGCGGTTGCAGCGACAACCACAGGCGCCGGTTGTTATAAAAACCAGCCGAGTGCAATCCGGGCTCGAGGCGCCAATGCTTCCACTGCAACTCTGCCTCGGCGTACAAACCGGATTCACCCGACCACAACTCCAGTGGCTTAAACGATATTTCCGTCCCGCCGGGGCCTTCCACCGCCCCAAAAAACAAAGAATTGAAAAAATTGCCACTGGCCTGCGGCCGGAATTGATGCCCCTGCAAATTCCCCCCGAACCGAAAGCGGGCCGTGGGCTTATACATCCAGTCTATATCAACCCGGCCGGCAAAGGTGCGGACACCCGAAAAATAGAGCCCCTGTGTGGAATATTCATAGGGCCGCCCACTCTCCTCTTCCCCTTTGCGGTAAGTATCCGCATCGAGCTGGAAGCGGTAATCGCTGTAAGACAAGCTGGTGCGGGAGAAAATACTGCCCGTCCAGGCCCGGTGCCATTGCAGGGAAGCAGCCAGGTTCTTCCAGAAGATATTGACCGCCATTTTCTCTTCTGACAAGACTATGTCCCGGCCGTTTTCATAAATGGTGCTGCTCCAACCCTGGCTGGTATCCTGCCGCTGGTTGACGTATAATCGGTCCTCGCCAAGGTAGAAGCTGGCGTCCCAGCTGTCCCGCTCCCCGGATTTGTACTTCAGTTTAAAATTCAGGTCTCCAAAATAATAACCGGACTTGTTGCCGTTTTCCGGAATGCGCAATAGGGGGGAGAGCAACCAATCCCAATAGGAGCGGCGGGCGGCAGCCAACATAGAGAGTTTTCCTTTCACAAGCGGCCCTCCTATCATCGCTTTGGCCGCGATCATTCCCAGGGATGCCTCTCCGCCCCACCGCTGAAAATCACCTTCCCGCCCATTCACCTCCAGCACCGACGACAGACGCCCCCCATAGCGGGCCGGCGCCGCTCCTTTGATCAGTTCTACATCTTTAACCGCCGAAGCATTGAAAATGGAATACAGGCCCAGCATATGGTTGGGGTTATAGATCTGTGCGCCGTCCAGTAGAATGAGGTTGTGGCCGGCGCCACCGCCACGGACGTTGATGCTCCCCAGGTTGCCTACGCCAGACTGCACACCGGGCAAAAGCGCCAGTGCCTGCAACAGGTCATCTTCCCCCAGAATAGAAGGCGTGGAGGCAATTGTTGCAGCCGTCAATCGCTGCCTGCCCGGACTGGTATTGGGGTTGAAGGGCAACTCCGCCAGCAATGGAGTGGCTGTCACCTCTATAGTGGCCAGTTCGAGATTGGACAAAAGGCCTACCTTAAGCCGCTGACTGCCAAACAAGCCCAGCCGATAGGTTCGCGTTTCATATCCTACATAAGAAACCACCAAATACAGGGAGTCTGCCGGAAGCGTAAGGCTGAAAAAACCATCGACATTGGTCGTGGCGCCCCGGCCGGACGCCGGCAGGTAAACATTGGCGCCGATGAGCCGTTCGCCGCTGCGCCCATCTTCCACATAACCGCTGAGGGTGAAGCGCAGGGGCTCCGGGAGCGGCGCCTGAGGTTCCAGTTCTTTCAAGATGACATATTCCCCCGATTCCAAAAAGGCGAGCCTGGTATCGCGCAACAGGATGTTCAACACGACGCCAAGCGGGACAGACTCGAAGCGGTAGTTGAATTTTTTGTCATCGGACAGGGCTGTATTACTAAAGCTGAGGTTGAGCCGGTTTTCCCGAACCAGCATGGAAAGTGCTTCGGATAAAGTAGCTTGGTCCAGCGTTACGGTTACCGGTTGCTGTAATACGGACGATTGGGCAGCCAGGCGCCCCAATGGCATCAGAATGCACCAACATAATAAAAGGCTCCAACGCATTTTTTTCTTTTTAAAAGAGGGGAGATCCCTTAAAAAGGATGAATCCTCAAAGATAAATGCGCGAAGTGGGAATGGCAATAGGCCCCGGAAGGGCTAAGCAGCCAGGGCATTAGTGTTGTCGGATCAGTTTCTGAGCGGAAACAGGCCGTTTCTTCTTCCGTTCCTTTTTATCGGTTGGCGCCGCAACAGGCTCTTTTTCAGGCTCTTCCATTTTCGGAAGCCGGTTAAACCATATTTCTGTTCCATCGGCCATTTTCACCCGGTCAATCTCCGTTTTGGCGAGTCGGAGCATTTGGCTTTCCGGATTTTCATAAGCGATATACTGCACAAACTTCCCCTCTATGCTCTCCACCTTTCCTTCGATCACTTTTTCGTTGAGCAGGTATATGAAATCAATTTTCTCTTGCGCCTGAACACCGGTGCTTCCCAAAAGGAAAACGATGATAATACCAGATAAATGCAGATAGTTCAACATGATTGGAGATATAAAAAATGATTGGTGAACGAATATTCGCAGGGTTATTTTAACAACCCTCTCTATAGCGTTTTTTTGATTAAAAAATTGTCCCGCCCCCTACCGCAGCACGACCTTCCCTCCCCGCTTATCCACTTGAAAGCTCATAGTGGCGCCCATTACGCTGAGTATTTCATCGAGAGAGCGATTGTCGAAGGTAGCAGTATAGCGCTTCTGTTGTAATTGGGTATTGTCTTCAATCTCGACGGCGAACTGCCGTTCCAGGGTACGCAGGACTTCGGGAAAAAGCGTGCTGTCGAAAACGATCAGGCCACTCTGCCAGGCCGTGGCGCGCTCGTCGAAAGGAATGGTGGAAACCCTGCCCGTAGCCCGGTCCACTTTGGCGGCCTGCCCGGCCTTCACCGCCTGGCCATTATCGGAATTTTCGCTGCGGAAGGCCACGCTGCCTTCGGTAACGGCCAGTTGAACCGCTTCGTTTTCCGGATAGGCCCTTAGGTTGAAAGCCGTGCCGGTGACGCGCACTTCGGCGCCATTCATCGTTACGGTAAAAGGCTGCTGCGGGTCGTGGCTCACCTGGAAAAAAGCTTCTCCCTCCAGGATAAGCCGGCGCTCGCCCCGGCCGAAGCCTTTGATGACGGAGAGTGTGCTGCCAGCGTTGAGATTTATGAACGACCCATCGGACAGGGCCAGTTGCCGGGTTTGGCCTGGCAGCGTTTCGTATTGCTGAGCAATGGCAGGGCCGCGGCCCAACCCTCCCCCAAGGTAGAGCGCCGCCAGGCCTGCCAGGCCAAGGATCACCACAGCGGCGGCGGCATAACGCCAGAATTTCAATCGTTTGATATACGCTCCGTCGGAGGAGCCGCTATTACCCATGCGGACGATGAGCTTATCCCATTCGGCATCCGTCTGAGGGTCTATGGAATAGTCCACCTCGGCAGCGGTGTCCCACAAATGCCGTGCCTGCTCATATTGCCACCGGTTCGCTTCCGCCTCCCGGAGCCACTCCTGAAGCAGCTCCTTCTCCTCCGTATTGGCGGCGCCGCTCAACGAGCGTATGATGATGGATTCTATATCTTTCTCTTTATTCATCATTATTCCATACCTCTTTTAGATGCTTAGCCCCCAAAGCGACAACAGGATTTTTTTAACAAAAATTAACAAAAAAACCAGCAGTACAAAGGAAGCCAGCGAACCGCTTTGCCCCTCAGCACCATACACCCGGGCGCGCAAACGCTTGAGGGCGATGGTCATCTGGTTTTCTACGGTTTTTTCCGAAACGGCCAGGCGTTCGGCGATCTCCCGGTTGGACAAGCCTTCCCGCCGGCTCAGCAGGAAAATCTCCCGGCAGCGCTCCGGAAGGCGGCGCACCTCATCGTAGATCAGCGCCTTTAGTTCTTCGGCTTCCATCGCCGCTTCCACCTTAGGCCTTTCACTGGCGTACACGGGGGCTTCTTCGATGGAGACAGCAGCCAGCCTGCGCCGGTTGAGATAGTTCAGGGCTTTATTGCGGGTGGCTGTATAAAGGTAGGGCTTCAGGGACTCGTCGAGCTGGAGGTGTTCCCGGTTGTTCCACACCCCCATAAATACATCCTGCACTGCCTCCCGCGCATCTTCTTCTGAACGGAGATACTGGCAGGCATAGGCCACCAGCATGGGCTGGAAGCGCTGAAAGAGTTGCTGAAGCTGCCTTTCGGAGGGCCGGTTTTCCAAAGGATCGTGTTTTGGGGCAAAATAAGGAGAAAGGAATGACAGGGGCGAAAGCAAGGGGAGAATTTTCGCAAATGCTGTATTTTTTTTGGATGCCCTGAGGAATTTAGTATTTTAACCTGTGTATGCTGATCACTAATTAGCTTGCCTCGCATCGGTAAAAGATCAGCCAATCATTATCCTGCATCGAACACCTGAAAATTTGTCTTATGAAGGCCAAAAACTTCTTCCCCTTTATCCTTATTTTATGCATTCTGGCCTTTGGATGTAAGGAAGAGGAGCCTCTTATGCTTAACCCCGGCGAAGTTAAAGGGGAACTGCACGAGGCAAATTTGGGTAAGATCAAATTCACAGATGCTATTGTCCCCTATGCAAAACTGACAGAAAAGAATTTCCTGTCCACTTTTGGCCTCAGAGATAGTGTCAACCTGAACCTCCTGGTTTTTTTAGCAAAAACCCAAACCTATTTCCTCCACGAATTGGCGCCTGAATTATCTGTTAATGAACTGTGCAAAAAGGGAAGCTACCAAATTTCCTTTTACGTAGACGGCCAACTCACCTACCTGGAAAACCTACAAACCGGCGCCGGGTCTTGTTGGTTCAGAAATGAGGTTACCGTTTTCAGAGTCCCTCTGTTGAGTACCACCGATGAAGAACACTGGGGCCGGTATTTATGGATCAGGTTCCTGAAAAAGGGAGGTGGAGAAAAGGCGCTATCGGAAGGAACCCACCAATTAAAAATTGAGATGAGGCCTTACATTAAGGCCGACAGCCTCAAAGTCGGCCCTATTATCGCAGAGGGCGCCGTTCAAATCAACACCATCAACAAAATAGTTGCGGAAAGTGAGATAGCGCTTCAACCAATAGCTCCGGTGGAAGATTGGCCGATTTCCGAAGCGACATTTGACGAACAAAAGATAAGAGCATTAAATGAAAAAATTGCTCAAAACTTCTTTAAAGACATCACGAGTATCGTAGTGGCCCGAAACGGCGAATTGCTCCTGGAAGAATACTTCAACGGTGCAAACAGAAACACTTTGCACGATACACGGTCTGTGGGCAAATCCTTTGCATCAACCATAATGGGGATCGCCCTCAAAGAAGGCCACATCAAAAGCAAGATGGCTACCCTAAAAGATTTCTACAAGCTGAGTGAGTACAACAATAATTCGAATGCCAAGGGCAATGTAAGCATTCAAAGTTTGTTGACCATGTCTTCCGGCTTTATGGGGTCAGATATGGATCCTGATTCTCCCGGGAATGAAGAGAAGATGTACCCCACTTCCAATTGGGTGAAATTTGCCCTCGATCTGCCCATGGATGGGCAAAAAACACCGGGAAAGGACTTTGACTACTTTACGGCAGGCGCCATCCTGTGTGGAGATATATTAAACCAGAAAGCCCCGGGAGGGCTCGAGACTTATGCCGCCAAAAAACTATTCCAGCCACTTGGAATTAAGGAATATCAATGGCAATATACCCCTCAGAATGTTGCCAACACGGCTGGGGGCCTGCAAATGAACGCCCTCAATCTGGCCAGGTTCGGCCAACTGTATAAAAACGGAGGGGCATGGAATGGCCAGCAGATTATCCCTAAGAATTGGGTGGAAGAAAGCTTAAGCCGGCAAATTGTAGCGGATAGCACCGAAAACACCTTTTATGGCTATCTGTTCTGGAACAAGAGTTATACGGTAGCGGGCAAGGCCTATGAAGTAGCCTTTGCCAGCGGCAACGGAGGGAATAAGGTTTTTATTTTCAAAGATTTGCCCATCGTAGTGGTGATAACCGCCACGGCATTTGGCCAACCTTTTGCCCATTTCCAGGTAGATCAGATGATGGAAGAATATATTTTGCCGGCCTTGATCCTATAATCCATGCAGATTCTTGGTGAAACAAAAGGGAAACGGATGTCCAAGGATAAATCCAGATAGAAGCGTTCATCCGGGCTCCGGAAAAACAAGACAGACAGCCGGAAGAGATAAGGCTATCTATCCGGAAAGCAGGCCAGGCGCTTATTCCTCAGTCTAACCGCTGATGTTGGGTCATACCCTCCATCACCAATTTCATAATCCGCACTTTTGCCCAACGGGGCGCCGTTCGCAACGAATAGATCAGCAATTTGGAGAGAAAGCCTGGCAGGACGGAAGGGCGCCGGCCCAAAGCTTTCAGGATCGGTACGCCAATGTTAGCGGGCTTCAATGCCATCCCCATCTTCATATTAGCCCGGGCGGCGAAACCGCTGTCTACTGGCGCCGGGGCCGGGGCGAGCACATCGATGCCAAGCGGCCGGAATTCATGGGCCAGGGCCTCTGCCAGTGATTGCACATAAGCCTTGGTGGCGGAATAATGCGCTGCATATGGAACGCCCTGAAAACTGACAATTGAGCTCATCAGGATGATCCCGCTCCGAGGCCGCCGCTGAAAAATCTGGCTAAAATGGTGGGTCAACCGGAACACCGCTTCGCAATTGACCCGAAGCATATTGATCTCTTCCTCCAGATCCGATTGAAGGAAGAGGCCGGAAGTGCCATATCCGGCGTTGGCCACCAAGAGGCCTGCATCCAGTCCTCGGGTAGCGTCCATTAGGCTTTGAACACCTTCTGCCTTTGATAAATCGGAAGCCACTACGCAGGTTTCTATTCCATAGCCCAATTGCAGGCGCTCACCCAGATTTCTCAGTTCTTCTTGTCGCCTGGCATTGAGCACCAGGCTCAGGCCAGCCTCCGCCAGGCGTTCGGCCAATTCAAGCCCGATGCCAGAAGAGGCGCCGGTGACTATTGCCCAAGGGCCGTAATTATTCTTTAATCTCTTTTTTTCAGAAACGGAAAATTGCATCTTGCACAGTGATTTTGTGCAAAGTTAGGCCTGGAGAAAAGCGGAAAACGATAACAAATGTTTAGGTTTTTATGCTTTGGCCCTTTTTAGCCGGCTCAGGTGTACCGGCGTAATGCCCAGGTAAGAAGCGATCATGTGTTGAGGCGCACGGTTGTGAATATCGGGGAATACCTGAGTGATATTGTCATACCGCTCCTTTGGCGTTCTGGCGTACATGTTTTTTATCCGGTTGTCGTGGTAGATAAAATAATACTCCGCCACCAACCGGCCCATACGGTCTCCTTGCTTCAGATTCTGATACCCCCATTCGATAAGGCTCCGGGGTAATACAACTACCTCCGTTTCTTCCAACGCCTGAAGGCTATACATCGAAGGAATATGCTGCATAAAAGCCGAGTAATCGGCAATGAACTGATTTTCCGTAGCAAAATGGATCGTGTGTTCCGTACCGCCCGGATCGGAGATAACGACCCGGATAATACCCCGGTTAATAAAAAAGATCTCGTTCGGTATTCTATCAGGCGGGCTTAATATCGCCTTTTTGGGGAAAACCTTTACCTGGCATTCTTTAAGAAATGCGCCCATTTCCTCTTCGGAAATAGCGATCATCTGGCGGATAGCGGCTCTTACTTGTTCCATGATTTTACATCTTAAATTCCATAAACAAGCCTATCGAAAAGGTGTTTAAAGGCCAGGCAAAACAGGCCGTGCAACTACCCGAGGCCATACAAAGCATTTCAAAAATAGCCGAAGAATGTTTTCCTAAGGAAAATTGAACAAAATCGCAACTCCCACATTAACTTCAATGTTTAAACTTTATGGGATGATCATTTCCTACCTAAGCCAACAATAAACATGAGGATCGAAGAAGCTATTCAACAAACGAAACCCTTCCGGAATGGCCACCATAAGGTCATCGTCAACTTGATCTTTACGTCCAACTGGGTTCAGGACTCTATCAAAAAAGCGCTCAAACCTTTCGGCGTCACTATCCAACAGTACAATGTTTTGCGCGTACTTAAAGGCGCAGGGAAGCCGATCAGCACTTCCACCATCCGGGAACGGCTACTGGATAAAATGGCCGACACCTCCCGAATGGTCGACCGCCTGTTCCAGAAAGGCCTGGTCCTTCGCCAGGAATGTGAGTATGACAAACGGCTGGTCGATATCAGCCTCAGCGAAGCGGGAAAAGAACTACTGGATTCCCTGAAAACAGTTAATCCACAACTCGACGCCATCCTCAACAACCTCACCGAAGCAGAAGCACAACAACTCAGCGATTTGCTGGATAAAGCCAGAGGGTGAGCCACTTCGGCCTTCAGACGCAAAAAAAAACAGCCCTTCAAAAGAAGCGCTGTTCTTAAACATTAAAGATTCCCCATTGTAATTTCAAATTCCTGGCAACCGTCTTCCTATACCTGGATGCTAAATGCCCCTCTTTTGAGATTGCCACAAATTACGCTGTAAAAATAGGCTATAAGCACAGGACAATCGCGACAAACAGCTTAGACAATCGCGACAAAAGCCCGAAAAAAAGGAAAATCACGATCTACGCCCTTTCAATTCGGAAAACTCAATCCGGATTGCCTTGGGATCAGGCTCCATCACCTCCGGGTACAAAACCTTATAGAATTCCAGAAAGCTGCCTCCGATGGTAAAAGTCGCCAGGTCCGCATCTGTAATAGGAACCTGAACTTTAAACCGGGACTGTATTTTGTCCTGCAGCCGCTGGCGCAGGAGGCTACGATAATCCGTACCGGGTTTGAAAAGGCTTTCCAGTTCAATCAACTGATGGGTGGAGGGGTTGTAATTGATGTTGTGGAAATCATACAGCAGCGTAGAAGTGCCGGGCACGGCCCATTCGTACATCTGCCGGATACTGGCCACGGTATCGCTCAGCTGAACGGCCTGATATTCCGAACGTAGCGTACGCCCCTCGCCGTTAAAATCCTGGATGAAGGCCTCGAAATTGTCAAGGGCAGATTTCAGGGAAGCCTGAACGGCCTGGTTGAAGGCAAGGTCTTCCCGGATACCCGGATAGGTAACACGGGCGGAATAATGCAGGGCCGTGTCCTCCCGGCTGAACGTGATGGAAACGAGCTGTGGTGGCGGCCCGGGAATTCTTTTCTCCTTGGGAGGGCTTTGCTCGGCGGCTTGCTGATCGGGGGCGCAGGCAGCCAGCAGGCACAAGGCCAGGAGGAATATCCATGGTTTCATGATAGCATACTTTTATTGTTTCACCATCTGGCGGGTCAACTGGCGGCCGTCCTTCTCGAGGATTAATAAATAGACGCCAGCCGGACGGCCGGGCAATTCAATCAAAAACTCGGCAGAAGCCTGCCCAACCTGGGCCGTACGCTGCCAAACGGTTTTCCCTTCGGCGCTTTGTACCCGTATCCTAATATCGGCAGGCTCTTTGCCGGACATATTCAATTGAAACTGATCGGCAAAGGGGTTAGGGGAAAGTGTCAATGATTCCAAACCCAAAGACGCCAGGGACTGTACAACAATAGCCAGCGGTTCGGAAGTCAGAGAACAACCATTTCCGTCCACTACCTGAACGGAATAGCTTCCCCCCTCTTGGGCCGTGTAGATAGCATCGGTGGCTCCATCCACCGGCTGCCCGTCCAGCAACCATTGGTAGGAATTGTAACCAGCCGGTGCTGACAGGACATTGTCTTCGGCGCTTATGTCAGGAAGGGGCTGAGCCGCGCAATTTACGGTAACCCGATAAATATTGCCGGAGTTAATACCAGCCACGTAGAGTTCCCCATCCTGATCTTCCCCGAAGGAAACAAATTCACTGTTGGTGGAATTGATCAGTTCCGTATTCGTCCAGTTACCCGGCCCGTTCGGTTCGAGCGACCAGAACCGGCCCGAGCAATAGTCCGCATAAATATACTTCCCGTACAAGGCAGCATAAGCAGCGCCGCGGTAGACAAAACCTCCCGTGACGGAGCAGCCCACACTACTGGTATTGGCGTAAACATGGATCGGCATCCGGTATTGGCTCGCAGGGCTGCATCCGTTAGTATTGTATGAGGACAGGCCTTCATAGCAGCGCCATCCGTAGTTTTCTCCGCCGGGGCTGCTAGCAGGCTGGAAATCGATCTCCTCCCAGGAATTCTGCCCAACATCGCCGATCCACATATCGCCGGTAAGGCGGTCGAAGCTGAACCGCCAGGGGTTGCGCAGGCCTAAAGCCCATATTTCATCGGCAGTAGTGGGATCCTGGACGAAGGGGTTATCGGCGGGAATGCCGTAGGGATCCCCATTGTCCACGTCGATGCGATGCATTTTACCGAGCAGCGCTGTTCGGGTTTGCCCGTTGTTTTGCGGGTCTCCGCCCGAACCACCATCGCCAAGGCCAAAGTAGAGATAGCCATCAGGGCCGAAATTGAGGTCGCCAGCGTTGTGGTTGCTAAAGGGCTGCGCTACTTCCAGCAAGATGAGTTCGCTATTGGGATCAGCCTGGTTGGGGTTGTTCGTACTGGCGGTGAAACGGGAAATCCGGGTGTTACCGTCGTTATTGGTGTAATTGACATAAAAATAGCCGTTGTTGGCATAATCCGGATGGAACGCCAGGCCCAGCAAGCCTCGTTCGCTGGCGATGGAGTTGACCCGTGGGTCAATATTGAGGAATGGCTGCGGAATCCAGTTGCCATTGCCGTCAATAATGTAAATATAGCCCGCCTTTTCAACGATGAACAAACGATCATCCCCGGCATTGGCGATGTCCACCGGTTGTGTAAAGCCGGATACGTAAACCTCCAGTTGAATGGCATTTTGGGCGGCAGACAATGAGGCAAAACAGGTAAATGCGATAAAAACTAAAACTCTCATCTTTTTTTGACGTGAATATATTTAAAAAAAACGGTCCCGAATTACCTGTTTTTGTCGACAAGCTGTCAGCTTTGCAGAAGGCTGAGGGCTTCTTCCTTGGCGTTACCAATACGAAGCTTTATTTTTAAGCCATAAAATAACAAACCAAGATGCTGAATAGATCTGTATGCTTGCTTCTGGCCCTCGGCCTGTGTACCCTGGCCTTCGGCCAGCGGTCCAACATCTACTTGTTTGATATCCGGCAGGATGAGGGTGGAAAGATCAGTTTCACCACCCCCCGTTACCTAACGGCATTCAACGCCCAGGGTAGTAATACCGACCCTTCTTTCTTTTCACCCAATGAGTTGTACCTCACGGTCAAGTTGCCTTCTACCACCCAAACTGACATCTATAAGCTCGACCTGAAAAACTTCACCAAAACCCAGGTGACCGATACGCCGGAAAGCGAATTTGCCGCAGCGCGCATGCCCGAGATGTATAATTTTTCCGCCATCCGCATGGAAAAAAATGGCCGCGATAGCGTCATGCGGCTCTGGCAGTTCCCTATAGACCAACTGACAAATGGGAAACCTGCTTTCAAATACCTCTCCGGCGTGGAGCAATACTACTGGCTCAATAGCCGGGATATCATTGTTTATAAAGGTGGGGATCCTTCTACCTTATCGATCATGGACACCAACAGCGACAAAATCGAAACCATCGCCACCAATGTCGGTAAAACCTTCGCCCGTTTGCCCAACGGCAACCTGGCTTTTGTGCAAAAAAACCGCTACGACGATTGGAAACTGATGGAGAAAAACCTCTATCGGCCCAAGGAGGTACCCCGTACAATTATCGAAACCCTGCCAAATGCCGAGCATTTCGCCGTCCTGCCCGACGGCACTTTCCTTATGGCAAAGGGCAGCAAATTGTACAAGTACAATAAATTTACGGACGATAACTGGAAAGAAGCCGCCGACCTGCGCTTCTATGAGATCCGAAATATTTCCCATCTGGAAATCGGCCCGGAACGAATTGTGCCTTCGGAAGATGGCAACGCCAAGAGCACTAAACTAGCCATTCCCATCGCCATCGTCGCTGAATAAGCAATGCCTGATAACAGGATCGGGCCACTGAACCCGCCTTCCCTTCGGGAACGGCAGTGGCCGTGCATTAGGCGCCATATATTTTTATAAAATCAAGATCAAATGCGCACCCCGCTTATAGCCATCGGGCTATGCCTCCTTTTTGCTATCCCACTTTCTGCCCAAAGCGGCAGGGCATACATCAAGAGTATTGAGAAGCATCGCCAGCACTACAAAAAAGAATTCCTCCGGGAAGAGCGCTCTCCGCTTGACAAGAAAGGTATAAAAAAACTGGCTTTTTTTCCTGTTGAAGAAGCCTACCGCGTCAGCTGCACTTTTGAACCAACGCCCCATGCAGAACCTTTCGACATGGCTACCTACAGCGGTATTACCAAGCCCTATGTGAAATACGGAACCGCCACCTTCGTCCTGAATGGGCAAACCTGCCAACTGGCGATCTACCAAAGCCTCCAACTCCGCCAGCTCCCCATGTATCGGGACTATCTCTTCATTCCTTTTAAAGACCCCACCAACGGCGAGACTACTTACGGTGGCGGCCGCTATATGGATATCCGGGCCGGAGAGATCCAGAACGGCCGCCTCACGCTGGATTTTAACAAAGCTTACAACCCCTATTGCGCCTATAGTGATGGCTACAACTGCCCCGTTCCTCCAACCGAGAACCACCTGAATCTTCCCATAGAAGCCGGGGAGATGGTTTGGGGAGGGCATTAGACCGGGGGGCCAGGGCTTCCTCCGGGGATTTGGCCCGGCATTCAAATCGGAATCGCTGATTTCACCCTTACTTCCCGCTTGTTAATTTCTCCCGGCATGACTTTTTTCATTGCACCCAGTTTGAAATGAATGTAAATTATAAGAACAATCACCAAGAGGGAAAATAACAGGAATAGTTTTTCCTGACCGGATCACTAAAAACAATTGCAATGAAAAAGTTGATTTTTTTAGCAGCGCTTTTCTGTCTGCCCATCTTTACAACGACTGTCTATGCTCAGGTTGAAAAAGAGCAGGAGAAGATGGAACAAATGGAAAAAAAACAAGCGAAGATGTTAAAGGAGACTCAGAAGGCCCAAAAGGAACTGAAAAAGGCAGAAAAACAAAAAAGGAAAGCCGAAAAACAGATGAATAAGGCCCGGAAAGCCCAAAACAAAGCAGAAAAACAAGCTAAGAAAGCTCAGAAGCAGGCAAAGAAGGCCCGGAAAGAAGCCAAAAAGCAACAAAAGGAAATGAAGGAGGAAACCAACGGGAAACGGCAGCAGATTGAATGGCAAAAACCAATACGCCAACAATCGGGCCAGCGCTAAGGAAAGAATTTGGAGCGTCAGAACTTCCGGCAAACAGGCTTACCCAGCTCAGAGAGCCCGGGTTGCTTCTTCTGAATTCTGACATGCTGTCTACTGAAAACTGCCTACTGGAAATTGCGCCAATCTCCGATATCCGCGCCAGATAATATCCAGGTCTTGGCTCACATGGTAATCCTTAGCGTAGAAAAAGTTAAGGCGCTGTATGGTTGGTGCATCCAGGTTTTGAATTTTCAGCGCATCCAGGGGAGAGAGAATGCCGGGCCGGATCACTGGAAGGTTACTGACATTCTGTTCGGAGGGGGCGTAGCCTACCCAGCTAAACCTTCCGGTCAATACTCTTTGGATATTTTGAAACAAGCCAACGGGCTTGGGGAGGAGCAATGCATGTACGGGAAAAGTAAAAAAAAGGCCCAACGCGACTAACAAATCGGCCAGACGTTTATTTCGCAGACTTCGGTAGTGCGCAATCCGGTACTGAATGTCAATGGTATATAACTCCCCTGCAGAATTTTTAGAGCTACTGCCAATGATACTAAGGCTCTCCTGCGGAACGATCTTGTAATTGATCGCCGGCCCCAGGCGGGCCATCCAGCCCATGATATCCTGCGAACTGATATCCCGGGAACAGAAGATAACTTCTTCGATCTGATAAATGTGCACGACCTCATCGAGCTGCTGCAAGCGGCTAAGATAAATCTTGGGGTCCGCTTCCTGCCAGGGGGCCACCGTGCCGATAAAATTTTTCTGCACCTGAGCCAGGTGAAGCAAGCGCTGCACCCGTTCACTTTCCTCTTGTGAACCAACGATGACCAGCTTTTTTACCCGATTCCGTTCCAGGCTAAAATTGCCGTAGCGCAAAAAGTGGAGCAGGAAACGCAAAGCAGTGGTAGACAAAATAGCCCAGGTAGCCCCCAAAACGATCAGTGCTCTGGAGGGCCGGTACTCCAGATCCAGAAAGCCATATACGGCCGCCAGCAAAACGGTGCCGGCCAACAAGCCGCGCACCAGCCGGCGGATGCTGTACTGCCGGTCGTATCCCCCACTGAAATACACCGTAGATAGCCAGATCAGAATATAAAGCGGAGCATTGAAGTACAGGAATGAATCGCCATAATAGTCCGGGTCCTTAAAGTGGTAAACGGCCCAGAAGTTCTTCAGAAACACCAAGCCTCCAAAGATAACGGCCGTATCCATGAGAGGCAGGTACGCCTTCCGTGCAAAATTGGACGCCACCGTTACGAAAGCCCGGAAGTAGATCGCTAACTGTAGCATGAGGACGAACAAACGCGCTTTTTCTCCCTGGAAATGCTTACGGGCAAAAATGATCATGGCCGTGTAAAAAGCCTTGACGTAGTTGAGGCTTCCCTTTTTGGTGCTCTCCCCTTTATAATGGATAATTGTCGTTCGGGGGAAGTAGTAATTCTTGTATCCAGCCTGAATAATTCGATAGGACAGGTCAATATCTTCCCCGTACATGAAGAAGGCCTCGTCCAGCAATCCAATCTCGTCGAGGACGGAGCGGCGCAACAGCATAAAGGCGCCGGCCAGCACCTCCACTTCGTGCACCTCCTGCTCCGCCAGGTAGCCCAGGTGGTAATAGTTGAAAAGCTTTGACCGGGGGAACAGGCGCGATAGCCCTATGGTTTTACAAAAAGCGACCCAGGGCGAGGGAAAACCCCGCTTCGATTCCGGAAGGAATTTTCCAGAACCGTCGATCATGCGAACCCCCAACCCTCCGGCCTCCGGATGGCCATCCATAAAGCCGATACATTGCTCAAAAGTGTCTTCCTCAACCACCGTATCGGGATTGAGCAACAAGACATATTCGCCTGCCGACTGCCGGATAGCTTGATTATTGGCAATGGAAAACCCGGGGTTGTCTTTATTCGCGATAAGCTTGACCTCCGGGAACTTCTCCCGCACCATCTGCACAGAATCGTCCACGCTATTGTTGTCCACCACCCATACCTCTGCCGACAGGCCCCGGCAGGCTTTACGTACCGAAAGCAGCGCCTGCTCGAGGAAGTGCTTCACGTTGTAGTTGACAATGATAATGGAAAGCTTCATGTGGTATTACTCCTCCCCTCCCCGATACGGCACTCTGGCCACAATTGACCTGCCCAGGGTCAGTTCATCTGCATATTCCAGCTCCCCGCCAAAGGAAATACCTCGGGCAATGGTGGAAATATTGACCCCCAGGCCCCGCAGCTTTTTGGAGATATAGAAAATGGTGGTTTCCCCTTCGATAGTGGGGCTGATGGCCATGATCACCTCTTGCACCTGCTCCTCCTGTGCACGCTGAATGAGGGAATCAACATTCAATTCCGTGGGGCCAATCCCTTCGATTGGCGAGATGACCCCCCCCAACACGTGATACAGGCCGCGGTATTGCCCCGTGTCTTCGATGGCCATTACATCGCGAATGCCCTCCACCACACATATGATCGCCTGGTTGCGGCGATTGTCCGCGCAAATGGTACAGAGCCGGCCGTCGGAAAGGTTGTGGCAGCGTTCGCACTCCCGGATGTTGCGCCGCATATTCGCAATGGTTTCCGCAAACTGCTCCACCACCTCGGGCTGTTGGCCCGCCAGATGCAGCACCAGCCGGAGAGCCGTCTTCTTACCAATGCCGGGCAGGCTGGCAAAGGCGTTTACAGCGTCTTCGATGAGTTTGGATGAAAAATTCATGAGCGTAAAAATAAGAATATTGAACCGGATTACCCTATCCGCGCCTGAAACTATATCTTTGTTAACTTCCCCACCAGAACCTTACCGGTTCCAGGCTGTTCCATATGCAAATTAGGTATCCAAACCGTTTTCCTGCCCAATAGAAGGCCTCAGAGGTTGGGGAAACGACAAAGATTATTTTTCTTTGCATCATAGACTTTACCAAAAACACTCAAAACCATAAATATTATGGCAGAAGTTATACGCATGCCCCGCATGAGCGATACAATGGAAGAGGGCAATATCGTCAGCTGGCTGAAGAAAGAAGGGGAACCGGTGGAAACCGGCGAGACGCTGGCGGAAGTAGAAACGGATAAGGCAACCATGGAACTGGATAGCTACTTCGATGGAGTGCTGCTGCATATCGCCGTCAAAGAAGGCCCTGTGCCAATTGACGGCATCATCGCGGTAATCGGAGAGCAAGGGGAAGACTGGAAAAAGGCCATCGCCGAAGCAGGAGGTAATGGAGCAGGCAAAAGCCCCGATGAGGCTGCCGCTGCCCCCAGCACGCCTGTGAAAGAAGAAGCACCAGCTACACCGGCCGAAACGGCTGCACCGGCTGCTTCCGATGATAAACGACTGAAAGCATCCCCCCTCGCCCGCAGCATGGCCAAAGAAGCCGGCGTTAATATCACCCAGATCGACGGCTCCGGCGACGGCGGCCGGATCGTCAAACGCGATGTAGAAGCTTTTATCGAACAGCAACAGTCTGCACCGCAACCGGCAGCTGTTCCCGCCGCTCAACCGGCGCCTCAGGCGCCGCCGGCGCCGGCTAAAGAAGCCCCGGCAGTAACACCTTTCGTGTTTTCCACCGGCGAGGCCAACTACGAAGAAAAGAGCATCAGCCAAATGCGCAAGACGATTGCCCGCCGCCTTGCCGAAAGTAAATTCTCTGCCCCCCACTTCTACCTGACCCTCGAGATCAATATGGGCCGGGCCATTCAAATCCGCCAGCGCCTCAACGAAGTATCACCCGTGAAGATATCTTTCAACGACCTGGTGGTAAAGGCATCAGCTGCCGCCCTGCGCCAGCACCCGGCCGTCAACTCCTCCTGGCTAGGGGATAAGATCCGTTTCAATAAGGATGTCAATATCGGCGTGGCCGTAGCGGTAGAAGACGGGCTGCTCGTCCCTGTCATCCGCTATACGGATATGAAAAGCCTGTCTCAGATCAATACCGAAGTGAAAGCCCTGGCCGAACTGGCCAAACAGCGCAAACTGCAACCGGAACAGATGCAGGGCAATACCTTTACGATCTCTAATCTCGGCATGTTCGGTATCGAAGAATTCACCGCCATTATCAACCCGCCGGATTCCTGTATCCTGGCCGTTGGCGGTATCATCGAAAAACCGATCGTTAAGGATGGCCAGATCGAGGTTGGGAACATGATGAAGGTGACCCTCTCCTGCGACCACCGCACCGTAGACGGCGCCACCGGCGCCCAGTTCCTGCAGACGCTAAAGGGGATACTGGAAGATCCAATCCGGTTATTGGTTTAAGAAGTCCTTATGGTGATCCTGTTGATGCTCCTTTTGAGCCCTTAACACGGGCTCAAAAGGAAGCAAAAGCCCGGTCCATGCGGTTACTGTTGATAGTTTACTCTTAGAGCTTGTTCAAATTTCATCCTTCGGGCTGAAAACGTCCCTTTTTCGCTTATACTGCGTTGTCGAAATGGTCACGTACCTAAGGGTATGCTCCCATTTCGACGCCTTGTCTAAGCAAAAAATGAATAATTTTCATCTCCAAAAACGAAATTTGAACAAGCTCTTAATCTGTAGAATCCTCCGCCCGTAGGGGGAAGTATCGCCCACCAGGCATTTCTCTCCTGCTTTCTCAAAACCAAAACGCTGGCCCACCGGTTATATGAAAAAATGAACGAATTAGCATGAAAAAAACGGTTGTCCTGGGAGCTTCCGATAATCCTATCCGCTACGCCTATTCTGCAGTTCATCAATTGTTATCCAGAGGGTATGAGGTAGTTCCCATTGGAAACCGAAGCGGCGAGGTGCTGGGAATTCCCATTGAGCAAGGTAAACCAGAACTTTCTGACGTACATACTATTACGCTATACCTCAACCCCCGCAACCAGAAGGGCTATTACGATTACATCCTTGGCCTTAAACCACAACGCATCATCTTTAACCCCGGTACCGAAAACGCCGAGCTGGCCATGCTGGCCCGGCAAAGAGGTATCGAAGTGGAAATGGCCTGCACCCTTGTGATGCTGACGCTGGGAGCGTATTAAGTGCTTATGAAAAAAAACAGGCAATAAGCTTTATGCTTACTGCCCGTGTGTCAGAGAATGGATTCTCCGATGGCTGTTTCTTTTGTAATCAGGCTTTGGTGGCATCCAGTTGATGGCCTTCTACCTCCGGCATTTTACATTCCTCATCCGGCTTCCGGCCACAAACAGTACACTCGCCGATCTGGTTCTTGAGCATTGGGTTATTGGTCGCACAGGTGCCCCGAAACTCCTGCCCGGTAAAAATCTGGCGAATATTGATCAGCAGAAAGGAAATACCGAAAACACCGAAAATGATCGTCAAGACATATAAAAATTCCATACTACTCAGCTTTAGTGGTTTCTTATCAGAACAACGGCGCCCTACAGAAGGTTTGTGTACTTTTGCAGAGCAGCCGCAACGTTTCGCCTGCAAAATTACATAAACCAACCATAACATGGAGCATAAACTTGAGGCCTTCGGCCGCCTGCTAACCATAATGGATGAATTGCGGGAACAGTGCCCCTGGGACCGTAAGCAAACCTTCCAGACCTTGCGCAACCTCACTATTGAGGAAACCTACGAACTGGCGGACGCCATCCTGGAAGAAAACCTGGAAGAGATCAAGGAAGAAATTGGCGACATCATGCTCCACATGGCCTTTTACGCCCGGATCGCTGATGAAAAAGGGGCTTTCGATATGGCCGATGCGCTTCATGCCGTGTGTGATAAACTCATCAAGCGCCATCCCCATATCTATGGTGACGTGGTGGCCGATGATGAAGAAACGGTCAAGAAAAACTGGGAACAACTCAAGCTTAAGGAAGGTAAAAAATCCGTTTTGCAAGGTGTCCCCAAGTCTTTGCCGGCCATGGTCAAGGCCTACCGTATGCAGGAAAAGACCAAACAGGTCGGATTTGAGTGGGAAAATAGCGAACAGGTCTGGGAAAAGGTAGAGGAGGAGATGGAAGAATTCCGGGAGGCCATGCAGCAGAATATGCCCCAGGAAAAACGGGAAGAAGAATTTGGCGACGTGCTCTTTTCGCTGGTCAATTATGCACGTTTTCAAGGCATCGACCCGGAAACTGCCCTGGAGCGCGTCAACCAGAAATTTAAAAAACGCTTCGAATACATTGAAGCCAAAGCCCCCAAAGCATTGCGCGAAATGACCCTGGCGGAAATGGACGCACTGTGGGAAGAAGCCAAAGGATTATAATCAGCAATTTAACACAGGATTGGAAGGCCAAAAGCAGGCTTTTTTATACCTTTGCGCTCCTGTTTAGAATTTGTAATTTCGTTGTAAATTGTTCTTTTTCCCGGAGCGAAAAGGCGAGCTTTCACCAGCCTTCAATTTGCCTTCCCGCTCTTCAACTACCTGGATAATGCAATTGTTGCATAAGGGTAGAGTAGCAAACTTAAAAACGACCAAGGCCTCTATGAGAAAGATCGAATTGGATATAGTCGCCCTTTCCCACTCCGTAACCCAATCACACAACTACGCGGTAGTTTTGGGAGAACATGGCGGTTCCCGGCGTTTGCCGATCGTCATCGGCAGCTTCGAAGCACAGGCCATTGCTGTAGCCATGGAACGGATGACCCCCAACCGGCCCCTGACACACGACCTCTTCAAAAACACTCTGGAAACCTTCCACATTGACCTGAAGGAAGTGATCATTAATAACCTGCTCGATGGCATCTTCTACGCCCGGCTTATCTGCCTGAAAGACGGTGAACTCATCGAGATCGATTCCCGCACCTCCGACGCCCTGGCCATGGCGGTACGCTTCAGCTGCCCTATCTATACCTACGAGTTTATCCTTGACGCCGCCGGCGTGGTGCTCGAGGAATCGGAAGAAGAAGAGGAAGTGGAAGCGGAGGAACGAACGCAACCCAAAGGGAAAACGGCGTCCCTCTCCTCCTACTCTATCGATGCCCTTAACAAAATGCTGGATGAAATGCTGGCTGAAGAAAACTATGAACGCGCCGCTGAGATCCGTGATGAGATCCGCAGGAGAGGAGAAATTTCCTGAATTTTCGCGCTATCGGTTAGCCAATGCCTTTTGCCAGCGAAGAGATTCCTGCCCTTTCGTTAGAGCCTCTCTCCTGATGTGGAATAATCTGGGCCTACAGCTTTCTCAACACCTCGATCACCCTTTCCATCATCTCTTCCGTGAAATCCAGATGGGTTACGAAACGCACTGTCTGTGGGCCGAAAGGGGAAGCCTTGATACCGTATGTGGACAGTTTTTGTAAAAAAGATTCCGCTGTATAGGGTGGCTTTACATCAAAAATGAGAATGTTGGTTTGCACCGGCCGTACATCGGACACGTAGGGCCGTTCCTGCAAAACCGCTCCGATCTTTTTAGCGCGCTCGTTATCCTCTTTCAGTCGTTCCAACTGATGATCCAGTGCATAAATGCCGGCGGCGGCCAGGAAGCCGGCCTGCCGCATGCCCCCTCCCATTGCCTTTCGCACCCGCCGGGCCTGCCGGATGAAATCAGCGCTGCCGATCAGCACCGAGCCAACCGGAGCTCCCAGGCCTTTGGATAGGCAAATGGAGATGCTGTCAAACAACTCGCCAACGGCCTGTGGAGCCTCTCCCGTTTCCACTAAAGCATTGAACAAGCGGGCGCCATCGAGATGGAGATACAGGCCGCGTTCACGGCACAAACGGCTGATTGGGCGTATCTCCTCCAGGGTGTAATAACTGCCGCCACCCTTATTACAGGTATTTTCCAACACCACCAACCGGCTGATGGGCAGCCAATCGTGCACCGGTTTGATCGCCGCGGCCACCTGCGCCGCCGTGACTTTGCCATGGGTCCCCCGGATCAGGTTGACCCCTACTCCGGAATTGTAGGCATAGCCCCCCACCTCATATTGATAGACGTGGGAATATTCGTCACAAATGACTTCATCCAATGGCTGGGTATGCACCTTGACCGCAATCTGGTTGGTCATCGTACCGGAGGGGCAAAACAGCGCGGCCGCTTTACCGAACATCGACGCCACCTTGGCTTCCAGCGCATTCACCGTGGGGTCTTCACCAAAAACATCATCCCCTACTTCCGCCTGCAGCATAGCCTGCATCATGCCAGGGGTTGGCCGGGTAACGGTATCGCTGATAAGGTTGATCTCCATTTTCTGTTTTTTTTTAAAAATACTACCCTTTCCAGAAAAAGGGCGCTCAAAAAAATTACTTTTTGATTATTCCACACAGCCTATCCAAGCCCAACCCCACTTTTTCATTTTACGTTTTCGGGTTTTACATTTTAGAGCGTGTCTAAATTTAGTTTTTCTTCTAATATGAGATGGATTCCAAAGCCGCGCGAAGCTCATTTTTCGGCGCATATCTGGAAGATACGTGCCGAAAAATAGCTGAAGCCCGGCGAAGGAAGGCGCTCATATTAGTGAAAGGATTAATTTTAGACACGCTCTTATATTTCCCCGGCCCTAAAAACACCAAGCCCTTCCCCGGAATTCCGGAAAAGGGCTGGTGTCGATAGGTCCAATTATTCTATTCGCCCTGCGGCGCCATTGAGGCGCCTTCAGGAATCTTAAAATTCGTCTTCCTCGATCTCTTCCAATTCTTCATGGTGTGCACCGTGTGCTTCGTGCGCTTCCATGGATGTAACGAACAACTCCTGATACTCGCGCAGGCCGGTACCGGCAGGGATGCGCTTACCGACGATGACGTTCTCCTTCAGGCCGTTGAGGTAATCCTTCTTGGCGCCGATGGCTGCTGTGCTCAGCACCTTGGTCGTCTCCTGGAAGGAGGCAGCTGATATCCAGCTCTCCGTACCCAACGAAGACTTGGTGATGCCCTGCAGCAGGGAGCTGGAAGTCGCCGAGATAGCATCACGGTATTCCACCAGCTTTTTATCATTGCGGCGCAGGAAGGAGTTCTCCTCCCGCAACTGGCGCAGGGTCACCAACTGGCCGGCGCGCAAGCGGTTAGACTCTCCGGGATCCACGACGACCTTCTTATCGAAGATCCAGTCGTTTTGTTCCAGAAACTCGTATTTTTCCACTGCTTCGCCTTCCAGGAATGTGGTATCTCCCGGGTCTTCGATCTGCACCCGGCGCATCATCTGACGGACGATCACCTCCATGTGCTTGTTGTTGATCGTGATACCCTGGGCGCGGTAAACTTCCTGAACGCCATTCACCAGGTAAGACTGTACTGCAAACGGGCCTTTGATATTCAGAATATCGCGCGGCGCAATAGAACCGTCAGACAACGGCGTACCGGCGCGTACAAAGTCCCCTTCCTGTACCAGAATGTGCTTCGACAAACCGATGAGGTATTTGCGGCGCTGGCCGTCTTTTGCCTCCACCATTACCTCGCGGTTGCCCCGCTTGATCTTACCAAAAGCGACCACACCATCGATCTCGGAAACCACAGCCGGGTTCGACGGGTTACGGGCTTCAAAAAGCTCCGTTACCCGAGGCAAGCCACCGGTGATGTCGGCAATCTTACCCAACTTTCGGGGTATCTTGGCGATCTTTTGACCGGCCCTGATGGATTCCCCGTCATCGATCGACAGGTATGAACCCACCGGCAGGTTATAGTTGCGCAATTCCTCCCCATCTGCATCCAAAATCCGGATCGTAGGGATCTTACGCTTATTCTTGGATTCAACGATCACCTTTTCGACATAACCAGTCTGGTCATCCCGCTCTATTCGGAAAGTCGAACCTTCTTCGATAGAATCGTACTTGATAATACCGCTGAACTCGGAAATGATCACGGCATTGAAGGGGTCCCATTCACAAATGAGGTCCCCGCGCTTCACATCCTGGCCCTCCTTTACATGCAGGGTAGCTCCGTAGGGAATATAGTGAGAAGCATACTGCTTGCCGGAGGCGGCGTCAACAATCCGCACCTCACCGGTCCGGGACAGTACGACATCCAGCTCGTTGCCACCATCATCCGTGTATCCCGTCGTCCGGACGCTGTCGAATTCGATCTTACCGTTGAACTTGGAAACAATCTCCGATTCGGCTTTGGACACCGAAGCGATACCCCCCACGTGGAAGGTACGCAAGGTCAACTGAGTTCCCGGTTCACCGATCGATTGGGCCGCAATAATACCTACGGCATCGCCCATTTCCGTGATCCGGCCAGTAGCCAGGTTCTTACCATAACACTTGCCACACACGCCACGCTTGGTTTCACAAGTGAGCACCGAGCGAATGGTCACCATCTCAATGCCTTCATTCTCGATGTACTCGGCCGTTTTCGTGTCGATGTAATCGCCGGCTTTGAGAATGAGTTCATCAGTCAAAGGATGATAGATATCGTGCAGCGTATAGCGGCCTTCGATGCGGGAAGACAACTGTTCAATGACCTTCTCATTATCCTTCAACGCCATTGTTTCGATACCGCGCAGAGTATTGCAGTCTTCTTCATGAATGACTACATCCTGAGCTACATCCACCAAACGGCGGGTAAGGTAACCAGCATCTGCAGTTTTCAGTGCCGTATCGGCCAAACCTTTACGGGCGCCGTGCGTCGAGATAAAATATTCCAGAACCGACAAGCCATCGACAAAATTAGCAAGGATGGGGTTTTCAATGACAGCCCCACCCGTATCGCCAGATTTCCGCGGCTTAGCCATCAGGCCCCGAAGGCCGCAGAGCTGCTTGATCTGTTGCTTGGAACCCCGGGCGCCGGAGTCAAGCATCATGTATACGGAGTTGAAGCCCTGCTTGTGGTTCGCCAACTCGCGCATCAGCACGTCGGTGATCCGGTTATCCGCATAGGTCCACTTATCGATAATCTGGTTGTAGCGCTCGTTATTGGTGATAAGGCCCATATTGTAGTTATCCCACACCTCATCCACTTCAGCCTGCGCTTCATCCAGCGTATTTTGCTTGACCGTCGGAGTAATCAGGTCCCCCAGGTTGAACGACAGGCCGCCTTTAAAGGACCAAAGGAAGCCTAACTCCTTGATATTATCCAGGAAATCGGCTGTGGTGGCAAAATCTGTGCGTTCGATGACATCGCTGATAACCCGCTTGAGGTTTTTCTTGGTCAACAAAACGTTAATGAAAGGCACCATTTCCGGAACAGCCCCATTGAATAACACCCGGCCAGTCGTCGTTTCGATCAGCTTGTTCACCATTTTACCATCCTCACCATCAACTCTCACCCGTGCCTTGATGACCGCGTGCAGGTCGAGCTGCCCTTCATTGTAGGCAATCATTACTTCCTCAGAAGAATAGAACCTACGGCCCTCTCCTTTTACCTTAATTTCGGGGGTGGAACGGCGTTCCTTGGTGATGTAATAGAGCCCCAATACCATGTCCTGTGAAGGCAGGGTGATCGGAGATCCGTTCTGCGGATTGAGCATGTTGTGCGAAGACAACATCAGTACCTGAGCCTCCAGGATAGCAGCATGGCTCAAAGGCACGTGCACAGCCATCTGGTCGCCGTCGAAGTCAGCGTTGAAAGCGCCACATACCAGCGGGTGAAGCTGAATGGCCTTACCTTCGATTAGCTTGGGCTGGAAGGCCTGGATTGAAAGGCGGTGCAGCGTCGGAGCCCGGTTCAGCAGTACGGGGTGTCCCTTCAGAATATTTTCCAGGATCTCCCAGATTACGGGGTCCTTGCGATCAACCAGCTTTTTGGCGGATTTTACCGTCTTAACAATACCGCGCTCAATGAGCTTGCGGATGACAAAGGGTTTAAACAGCTCGGCTGCCATCCCTTTTGGTATACCACACTCGTGAAGCTTGAGGGTAGGGCCCACCACAATGACGGAGCGGCCCGAATAATCCACACGCTTACCGAGCAGGTTCTGGCGGAATCGGCCTTGCTTCCCCTTGAGAATATCGCTCAAAGACTTCAATGCACGGCCACCTTCAGCCTTGACGGCATTGGATTTGCGGGAGTTGTCGAACAGAGAATCAACCGCTTCCTGCAGCATCCGCTTTTCGTTACGCAAGATCACCTCAGGGGCTTTGATCTCCAGCAGGCGCTTCAGGCGGTTGTTGCGGATAATCACCCGACGGTACAGGTCGTTGAGGTCGGAGCTGGCAAAGCGGCCGCCATCAAGCGGCACCAGCGGGCGAAGCTCCGGCGGAACGACCGGCAGGTATTGGATAATAGTCCACTCCGGGCGGTTCTCGATCCGCGCCAGGCCTTCCCGGAAAGCTTCCACCACGCGAAGACGCTTGAGCGCCTCGGATTTGCGTTGCTGGGAAGTTTCGTTGGCAGCCTGGTGGCGAAGGTCATACGACAACTGGTCCATATCCAGGCGGATCAGCAGATCGCGAATAGCGTCTGCGCCCATCTTGGCAATGAACTTGTTGGGGTCGCTATCCTCCAGCATTTGATTGTCAGCTGGTAGTGTATCCAGTATCTCGAGGTATTCCTCTTCTGTCAGCAAGTCCATCTGAGCCACACCTTCATCGCCCTTTACCCCTGACTGGATGACGACATAGCGCTCATAGTATATGATGGATTCCAGCTTCTTGGAAGACAGCCCCAGCATATACCCGATCTTATTGGGAAGGGATTTGAAGAACCAGATATGGACAACCGGAACGACCAGTTTGATGTGGCCCATCCGCTCGCGGCGAACTTTCTTTTCTGTCACCTCCA
Organism: Lewinellaceae bacterium; assembly: GCA_020636215.1. Lineage (GTDB taxonomy): Bacteria > Bacteroidota > Bacteroidia > Chitinophagales > Saprospiraceae > JACJYE01. The sequence goes on along the minus strand of JACJYG010000006.1, from coordinate 380,308 downwards.
CTCCACAACGGTCACAAACGATACCCTTATAGCGAATGCGCTTGTATTTACCGCAATAGCACTCATAATCCTTCACCGGGCCAAAGATGCGCTCACAGAACAAGCCATCTCTTTCGGGCTTGTAAGAACGATAGTTAATCGTCTCCGGCTTCAGCACCTCACCGTAAGAGCGCTCCAGGATCTCATCCGGGGACGCCAGGCTGATGGTGATGTTGTCGAAGTTCTGATTTTGAACATTGTCCTTCTTCTTAAATGGCATATTGAAGTATTATTGGAGTGTCCCGCCTGATAACAGGCGGGACAGTTAAACATTTTGATTTAGTCAAACTTCACATCCAACGCCAGGCCACGTAATTCGTGGATCAGTACGTTGAAAGACTCGGGGATGCCCGGGTCGGGCAGCGGGTCTCCCTTTACGATCGCCTCGTAAGCCTTGGCGCGGCCGTTGATATCGTCCGACTTGATAGTCAGTAACTCCTGCAGGATGTTGGAAGCACCGAAGGCTTCAAGCGCCCAAACTTCCATTTCACCGAAGCGCTGGCCACCGAACTGGGCCTTACCACCCAGCGGCTGCTGTGTGATCAGCGAGTACGGGCCAATAGAACGGGCATGCATCTTGTCGTCGACCATGTGCGATAGCTTGAGCATGTAGATCACCCCTACGGTTGCCTGCTGGTGGAAGCGGTCACCCGTTTCCCCATCCGACAGGTAGGTTTGTCCCAGGCTAGGCAAGCCGGCGCTTTGGATGTATTCATCGATTTCCTCCTTGCTGGCGCCGTCGAAGATCGGTGTTGCAAACTTCAGGCCCAGCTTCTCTCCAGCCCAGCCCAATACCGTTTCGAAGATCTGCCCCAGGTTCATCCGGGAAGGTACGCCAAGCGGGTTCAGAACGATATCCACCGGCGTTCCGTCTTCCAGGAACGGCATGTCCTCGATCCGTACGATCTTGGATACAATACCCTTATTACCGTGGCGGCCGGCCAGTTTGTCACCCACGCGAAGTTTGCGCTTCTTCGCCATGTAAACCTTAGCCAATTTGAGTACGCCTGCCGGAAGTTCATCACCAATGCTGATGTTGAACTTCTCGCGCTTATAGCGGCCTACCTCTTCATTAAACTTGATGCTGTAGTTATGCAGCAACTTCGCTATCTGCTCATTGGCCTTAGAATCCTCGGTCCAGTTGGTATAATCAACAGTCGTGTATTCGATGTCGCGCAACAAGGCCTGCGTAAACTTAGTACTCTTTGGGATCAGGGGCTCATTGTAAATACTACGTACACCCTGAGATATCTTCCCTTTAACCAACACCAGCAATTTGTCAATCAGGATCGTCTTCAACTCATTGAGTGCGATCTTATGCTGATCTTCCAGCTTGGTCAGCAACTCTTTCTCCTGGGTTTTCTGGACTTTGTCCTTCTTTGCCCGAGCAAAAAGCTGCTTGTCGATAACGATACCAGAAGTGGAAGGCGGCGCCTTGAGCGAAGCATCCTTGACATCTCCGGCTTTGTCACCAAAGATGGCGCGCAGCAGCTTTTCTTCCGGAGTCGGATCGGATTCCCCTTTTGGCGTAATCTTGCCAATGAGAATATCACCTTCTTTAACCCAGGCGCCCACGCGGATTATCCCGTTCTCGTCGAGGTCCTTGGTGGCCTCTTCACTAACGTTCGGGATATCATTGGTCAGTTCTTCCTCGCCGAGTTTGGTATCCCGCACATCCAGTTCGAAGTGTTCGATGTGGACGGAGGTAAAGACATCCTCTTGCACAACCCGCTCAGAAAGCACGATGGCATCTTCAAAGTTATACCCTTTCCAGGGCATAAAAGCCACTTTCAGGTTCTGCCCCAGCGCCAGTTCTCCTTTGTCCGTTGCATAGCCATCGCAAAGAATTTGACCTCTGTTTACCCGTTGGCCGCGCTTAACGATGGGCTTGAGGTTGATACAGGTCCCCTGGTTAGTCCGGCGGAATTTGATGAGTTTGTAAACCTTGCGGTTATCTTCAAAAGACACCAGCTGTTCTTCATCGGTGCGGTCGTAGCGGATGATGATCTCGTTGGCATCCACATATTCCACTACCCCATCTCCTTCGGCATTGATCAACATCCGGGAGTCCCGGGCAACTTTACCTTCCAGGCCGGTGCCCACGATCGGGGAACGGGGGCGCAACAGGGGAACGGCCTGACGCTGCATGTTCGAGCCCATCAGGGCGCGGTTGGCGTCGTCGTTCTCCAGGAAGGGGATCATGGAAGCCGAAACCCCTACAATCTGGTTAGGAGCGACGTCCATGTATTCGATCTCATTAGGCGACAACACGGGGAAATCACCGTGTTCCCGACATTTAATGCGGTCGGATTCGAAGGCGCCCTTCTCGCTGAGCGGCGCATTCGCCTGGGCGATGCGTTTGAAGTCTTCTCCTTCTGCGGACAGATAAATCGGTTCGGTCTTGACTTCAACCGCTCCATCGGAAACCTTGCGGTAGGGCGTCTCCAGGAAGCCCATCTTATTGACCTTGGCGTGTACACAAAGTGTAGAAATAAGGCCAATGTTGGGCCCCTCCGGGGTCTCGATCGTACACAAGCGCCCGTAGTGGGAATAGTGTACGTCACGAACCTCGAAACCTGCACGTTCCCGCGAAAGGCCGCCAGGGCCCAGGGCCGAGATCCGCCGTTTGTGGGTGATCTCGGAAAGGGGGTTGGTCTGGTCGAGGAACTGAGACAGCTGACTCGTTCCGAAGAAAGAGTTAATGACCGAAGAAAGCGTCCGGGCGTTGATCAGGTCAATAGGTGTAAATACCTCATTGTCGCGGACGTTCATCCGCTCGCGGATGGTACGAGCCATACGGGCCAGGCCCACGCCAAATTGGGCGTACAATTGTTCCCCCACCGTGCGAACCCGGCGATTACTCAGGTGGTCGATATCGTCAATTTCCGCTTTCTGGTTAATCAGGCTGACCAGGTATTTGACAATAGCAATAATATCTTCTTTGGTCAGGACCAGCAATTCGCGGTCGATATCCTGGCCAAGCTTGCGGTTGATCTTATAGCGCCCCACTTCGCCAAGGTTGTAGCGCTTGTCGGAGAAGAACAGCTTTTCGATAATACCGCGGGCCGTTTCCTCATCCGGGGGATCAGTGCCCCGCAATTGGCGGTATATATACTGGACGGCCTCCATTTCGGAACTGGAGGGGTCTTTCTGTAACGTATTATATATAATGGAGTAATCCTGGTCGATATCTTCCTTTTGCAGGATGATGGTTTCGGTATCTGCTTCCAGGATCTGCTCGATGTTATCCTCATCCAGTACAATGTCGCGTTCGAGAATGATCTCGTTACGCTCGATGGTAACTACCTCACCAGTATCTTCGTCAACGAAGTCTTCCGTCCAGCTGCGCAATACTCTGGCGCCCAGTTTCCTGCCGATGGCTTTCTCCAGCATGTCACGGGTAGCAGGCACCTCATCAGCCAGGTCGAAAATATCGAGGATGGCTTTATCAGTATCGAAGCCGATCGCACGCAGGAGGGTTGTTACCGGGAATTTTTTCTTACGGTCGATGTAGGCGTACATCACCGTATTGATATCCGTGGCGAATTCCATCCAGGCCCCTTTGAAAGGGATCACCCGCGCGGAGTATATCTTGGTGCCATTGGGGTGGAAGCTCTGCCCAAAGAATACCCCGGGAGACCGGTGGAGCTGGGAAACGATCACGCGTTCTGCTCCATTGATAACGAACGTTCCTTTGGGTGTCATATAGGGAATATTCCCAAGGAAGACATCCTGGACGATCGTTTGGAAGTCGACGTGTTCTTCATCATTACAAGAAAGCCTGAGCTTTGCCTTCAGAGGGACGCTATACGTCAGTCCCCGCTGCATACACTCATCGATGGTGTAACGCGGCGGGTCGATGAAGTAGTCCAGAAATTCTAGTACAAAGATGTTTCTCGCATCTGTGATCGGAAAATTTTCCTGAAAAACTTTGTAAAGTCCCTCATTACCTCTGTTTTCGGGGGTAGTTTCCAGTTGAAAAAACTCCTGGAAGGACTTTAACTGGATTTCAAGAAGATCAGGGTATGGTGAGGGAAGCTTAATTTTGCCGAAGCTAAATCGTTGCTCTTCAGCTGTTTGGACCTTACCGTTTGACGTCATTTGCAAAATGAATTTATTTATTCGGCAATAGATAGCTTTCTAAAGATTGCCTAATGCTGTAATAATACCCCTAAAAGGGGAAAAAGTTCAAAATGCAGTGAACTTAATTATACGACAATAGGCTTAGCCAGTTGTTACACAACTCGCTAAGCCTTGTCGCGCCGGGAGGGCTTGGCAGCACCCTGCTTTCCGGCCTTCCCGAAAGACAGAGGTTACTTTAGTTCGATCTCTGCACCTGCTTCTTCAAGCGCGGCTTTGATCTTCTCTGCTTCATCTTTCGAAACACCTTCCTTCAGAACGCCAGGAGCACCATCAACGAGGTCTTTGGCTTCTTTCAGGCCGAGGTTCAGCAAGGTTTTCACCTCTTTAACCACCTTAAGTTTCTGGGCGCCGCCCGACTTCAGGATAACATCGAATTCCGTTTTTTCTGCAGCAGCAGCGGCTTCACCACCACCACTAGCAGGGCCAGCAGCAACTGCAACTGCAGCCGCGGCAGGTTCGATGCCATAGTCATCTTTCAGTATTGCAGCCAGTTCATTCACTTCTTTTACCGTGAGGTTAACCAGCTGTTCTGCAAACGCTTTGAGATCTGCCATTGTAAGAGTTTTTTTTAAAGTTGTACGTTAAAAATATATATAGTGCGTACAGCTTGGAAGCCGTATTTAGGGGCTATCGGCCAGCTTCGATTAGCAGGCGGCTCAGACGTGCCGGAGCTAAAAGAGAACGGCAAACAGCCAGGAGGTTACTCAGCCCGCGCTTCGAGCGTTTTGAGGATACCCGAGAGTTTTTGACCGCCGGATTTAAGGGCGCCCACAACGTTTTTAGCCGGGGATTGCAACAAGGCAATAATTTCTCCGATGAGATCTTCCTTGGATTTCAGAGTCGCCAGGGTATTAATCTGGTCGTCACCAAGGAATACATCGGTATCGATGTAAGCTGCCTTAAGGACCGGCTTTTCGTTGTCTTCACGGAACACCTTCAGCAACTTCGCCGGGGCGTTAGCCGTATCAGTAAAAAGGATGGCGGTAGGGCCTTTCAGCGCCTCGTAGAGTGCGGCGTAGTTTTTCTCCTCCGGAGCTTCTTCCATCGCTTTCTTAACCAGGGTGTTCTTGACGACGCGCATCTCGATACCCCGCTCATAACACATCCTTCTGAATTTATTGATCTGCGCTACAGAGAGTGTGGAAGAGTCAGTGAGATAGAAAAACTGAATATTATTGAGCTTTTCCTTCAAGTCCTCTATTGTAGCGGTCTTTTCTGCTTTAGTCATCGCGCTTCAGGTTTTAAACAATTTACTTAACCAAGGCTTTAGCATCGACCCGAATACCGGGGCTCATGGTACTGGCCACTGTTACTGACTTCATATAGATACCCTTTGCGGAGGAGGGCTTCATGCGCGCCAGTGTGTTGATCAGTTCATTTGCATTTTCCACTAACTTTTCCGGTTCAAACGAGATTCGGCCTACCGAAGCATGAATAATACCGAATTTGTCGACTCGGAAAGAGATTTTACCTCCTTTTACATCAGAGACAGCGGTAGCTACATCCTGAGTGACCGTACCTGTTTTTGGGTTGGGCATCAGGCCGCGCGGGCCCAAAACTCTACCGAGGCGGCCTACCTGAGCCATGACCTGCGGCATAGCGATCACTACGTCGACATCGGTCCAGCCATTATTAATTTGCTGGATGTACTCATCCAGGCCGGCATAATCCGCACCGGCTGCCAAGGCCTCATCAACCTTGTCGGGTGTACAGAAGACCAGTACCCGTTTTGTCTTACCGGTACCATGAGGGAGAGAAACCGTACCACGGATAGCCTGGTCGGCTTTACGTGGGTCTACTCCCAACCGCACATGAACGTCGACAGAGGCATCGAACTTGGTAGTGTTCACGCTCTTTACCAGGCCCATTGCTTCATCCAGTGAATACAACTTTTCCCGGTCGACCTTTTCGTTGGCGGCAGCTCGTTTTTTACTTACTTTTGCCATAGGTATGAAATTTTGAGGTGATTAGCGCTCCGCTCAGATTGACCGGAGCTCCCTGCAATAAATTACTTTTTTGACTGGTTGATGGATTATTCGCCCCAAGGCGGTGTACCTTCAACGTTGAGGCCCATGCTGCGCGCCGTACCTGCCACCATTTTCATGGCTGACTCCACGGTGAAGCAGTTGAGGTCCGTCATTTTGCTCTCCGCAATGGTGCGTACCTGATCCCAGGAAACGGCGCCAACTTTGTTACGGTTCGGCTCCGGAGACCCGCTTTTAAGCTTGGCAGCTTCCAAAAGCTGAATAGCGGCCGGCGGCGTTTTGACCACAAAAGAAAAGGACTTATCCTTGAAAACTGTGATCAGCACCGGCAGCACCTGGCCCATTCTATCCTGCGTCTCGGCGTTGAAGCGCTTACAAAATTCCATGATGTTAACGCCTTTTGCACCAAGAGCAGGGCCTACAGGAGGCGCCGGGTTAGCCTGGCCGCCTTTCACCTGAAGTTTTATCAATACATCTACTTCCTTTGCCATTTTAATCGCTTTAATCGATTCTCCACTACCGGCTTCAGGGAAGCGCTTCCGGACAGGCCGGACAAAAGCCAAGCAGTTTCAAAACTCTTTTGACCTAATTGTATTTTTTCTGGAAAAACTAGGATGTTTTTTCTACCTGCATGAAATTCAGTTCCACCTCCGTGCCGCGCCCAAAGATCTTGACGATTACTTTGAGCTTTTTCTTCTCTTCGTTCACCTCCTGAATATCTCCCACAAATTCGCTGAAAGGGCCATCTATGATTTTGACTGTCTCGCCTACGATGAAAGGCTCGATCATCGCTTCACCCGCTTCCTGGGATTCGTCCACCTTGCCGAGCATTCGGTTGGCTTCAGAAACACGCATCGGAATAGGGTTATCCCGGCCCAGAAAATGTATGACATTAGGGATATTGGCAATGGCCTGTACCACTTCACCACTAAGCAGTGAGGGAAGAGCCTCGATAAGAATGTAGCCCGGAAGAATATTGCGTTCCGAGATCACCTTTTTGCCGTTGCGAATTTTATATACTTTTTCAGTGGGTACTAATACCTGAGTGACAAAGCTCTTCCAGCCGGACCGCTCTATTTCCAGTTCGATTCGCTCTTTGATCTTCCGTTCCTTACCACTAATAACACGAAGGGAATACCATCTCTTTTCTTCGCCAGAAGAAGCGGTTTCTTCCTGAACTTGCTTATCGTTTTCTTCAGCCATTAAATACCCATTAAAAAAATTAAAGGCTGTAAACCTGATCCAGAATCCCTTTGGAGATTACATCCATCAGGAAAATAACCAGGGCCAGGATGATCGAAGCCACCAAAACAACCACTGTGCTCCCCTGAAGGTTCGACAAGGTTGGCCAGGTCACTTTGTTCACCAGCTCATTATAGCTCTCGATTATGTACAGTTTCAACCTTTCCATCAATAGTCAGATTATGAGTGTAACTCAAAAAAGGAAGAATGTCCTCCTCTTCCGCCTTGCACGGGCAGGAGGACTTCCCGACTGTGCATTTGTACGGCTCGTCTTCACTTCGCCTACAACTGCATCGCCGGGATAAATTTCTGCGTCCTCCTCTTCCGCCTTGCACGGGCAGGAGGACTTCCCGACTGTGCATTTGTACGGCTCGTCTTCACTTCGCCTACAACTGCATCGCCGGGATAAATTTCTGCGTCCTCCTCTTCCGCCTTGCACGGGCAGGAGGACTTCCCGACTGTGCATTTGTACGGCTCGTCTTCACTTCGCCTACAACTGCATCGCCGGGATAAATTTCTGCGTCCTCCTCTTCCGCCTTGCACGGGCAGGAGGACTTGAACCCCCAGCCTACGGTTTTGGAGACCGTCGCTCTACCACTTGAGCTATGCCCGTTTATGTAAGAGAAGATTAGGCAGTGCCAACGGCATGCCTAACCTTCCCAATCATATAGTACTATTCGTGTATATTAGGCCAGGATTTCCGTAACCTGTCCGGCGCCTACCGTACGGCCACCCTCACGGATAGCAAAACGAAGGCCTTTTTCCATAGCAATATTGTTGAGCAGTTTCACCGTCAGGGAAACGTTATCACCAGGCATTACCATTTCAACACCTTCCGGCAGGGTCACATCACCAGTAACGTCCGTCGTGCGGAAGTAGAACTGAGGGCGGTAACCGTTAAAGAAAGGGGTATGACGGCCGCCTTCTTCTTTGCTCAGGACGTACACCTCGCACTTAAAGTGTTTGTGCGGGTTAACAGAGCCCGGCTTGCAGATTACCTGGCCACGGCGGATGGCTTCCTTGTCGATACCACGCAACAGCAGGCCAGCGTTATCGCCAGCTTCTCCACGGTCAAGCAGTTTGCGGAACATTTCCACACCAGTAACAACAGACGTCTTCTTTTCGCCCTCTGCCATCATACCGATGATCTCAACGGGGTCGCCCGTCTTGATGACACCGCGCTCGATACGGCCAGTAGCAACGGTACCACGGCCCGTAATAGAGAACACATCTTCAACCGGCATCAGGAAAGGCTGATCTATGAGGCGCTCAGGCATAGGGATATCATTATCGACGGCATTCATCAGGTCCATGATGGCCTGCTCAGCTGTAGGATCGCCTTCCAGCGCCTTCAGGGCTGAACCTTTGATGATAGAAGCATGATCGCCATCGAATTCGTATTGGTCGAGTAGTTCCCGGACTTCCATTTCAACCAGCTCAAGCATTTCCTCATCGTCAACCAGGTCTACCTTATTCATGAATACCACGATTTTGGGTACACCAACCTGGCGGGCCAGCAGGATGTGCTCGCGGGTTTGAGGCATCGGGCCGTCCGTAGCGGCAACTACGAGAATAGCGCCATCCATTTGAGCAGCGCCCGTTACCATGTTCTTAACATAGTCGGCGTGGCCCGGACAATCCACGTGTGCGTAGTGGCGACTCTCCGTTTGATATTCCACGTGAGCCGTATTGATGGTGATACCTCGTTCCTTTTCTTCTGGAGCAGCATCAATAGAGTCGTAGCTTGCAACCTTAGATAATCCCTTCTTGGAAAGGACAGTAGTAATCGCCGCAGTAAGAGTAGTCTTACCGTGGTCTACGTGGCCGATAGTACCCACATTGAGGTGGGGTTTAGTCCTTTCGAAAGTTTCCTTAGCCATCGGTAAAATTTTTTTTTGCTATGAAAATTGTTATTAAGTTGTTTAAACAAGTGCCAAACACTAAGTTGAGCCAATGTGGGGAATTGAACCCCAGACCCCTTCCTTACCATGGAAGTGCTCTACCCCTGAGCTACATTGGCCTATATTTTCGCGGTAGAGCCAGGTCCGCCGCTTTTCACTTCCGGTTTGCGAATCCGGTTTAAAGATTGGCTCCGAGAGCTTAAAATGACGAAAAATCAAGAGCGGGCGACGAGACTCGAACCCGCGACCCTCAGCTTGGAAGGCTGATGCTCTACCAACTGAGCTACGCCCGCTTATTTCCGCCGACTCCATAGACCTGGCGAAGGCGGAATACTTTGACTGCCTTTTCACTAAAGCTAAGGCGATTACAGTGGGGGCGATAGGATTCGAACCTATTCAGACAGAGTCACCAGATTTACAGTCTGGCCCGGCTCTCCAACTCCGGCGCGCCCCCTGATTATTTCGCATAAGAGAAGACAGGCTTAAACCTGGTAAAGAGCCATTTAAAATGGCTTTTTTTGATACTGATTATCCCGCTTTTGAGCCAGCAGAGGGATTCGAACCCCCGACCCGCTGATTACAAATCAGCTGCTCTGGCCAACTGAGCTATGCTGGCATGTATTAGTGCCTTTAGCGGTTATTCAATAGCAGCCTGCCTGCCTGCCGAACCAGTTTGCCCCAAAAGCGGGACTGCTCTGGCCAACTGAGCTATGCTGGCTTAATTTGAGAAAAGCGAGGGTAATCCTGCTGTCTTTGCCGGGCAGATTTATCGGGAAACTGCTTGATTTGGAAGCAGGCCCTTTCTTGCCTTATGCTAATAATGGTAACGTTTCAAGCTTTATCTGAGATCATTTTCTCAAAGCGATTGCAAAGATAGAACTTTTTGACAAAACAAAAAATAGTGTAATTTTTTTTTATCCTTTTTTTTCAGCTCTAGCAATAGCCAGGGCCTGTAAGCAAAAAAAAGCCTCCCGCAGATTGCGGAAGGCCGGTTTATTTATCCTTTAGGGCGCCCACCCTCTTGTATTACCAGATCAAATGCTGTTGTTATTCCGAAGCTTGTCTTTGTATTTGATCAATTGGCGCTTGAGAGAGGGAATAGCGTTATCGATGGACGCTTCGAATGTTTTACTGGACTCCTTCACAAAAAGGGAATCGCCGGGAACATTTAACCGGACCTCTGCAATTTTGTCGCGGACCTGGCCGGAGTTTTCCAGCCTCAGCGTTACCCTTGCCTCAATAATTCGGTCAAAGTACTGGTCCATCTTGCTGAGTTTCTTTTCGATATGGTCAATTAACTTTTGATCTGCCTTGAACTGGACAGCTTCTGTATGTACTTTCATAGTCTTCCTTGTTTTTGTGATTAAAGAATAACGTAAATCAAGCCGGCCCTTCAATCACCTGAAGGCCCGGCTTTGGGGTGGGCTTTCTGATAAACCTGCTGAAGTCGTTCTATGGAGTTATGAGTGTAAACCTGGGTAGAGGCCAGGCTTGCATGCCCCAGTAATGCTTTGATAGCCTCCAGGCTTGCCCCATTCTCCGACAAATGGGTGGCAAAAGAATGCCGCAGTACATGGGGCCCCCGCTGCTCATTGCTGGTCACCATAGATAGATATTTGTGAACGATATTATAAACGAGTTTCGGATAAAGGGGAGCTCCTTTTTCGGTCAAAAATAAAAAGCCCCCAGTTGGGAAGGCTTGCTCGCGTTCGAGAAGATAGGCCTGTAGGTTTTCTGCTAATTCCCGGCTGATGGGAATCAAGCGGTCTTTCCCCCCCTTGCCATGCACAAGGACAACCATCCGGCCGAGGTCGACGTCTTCTACACGAAGCCGGATGGCTTCCGAACGGCGCATGCCGGTGGAATAGAGTAATTCCAATAACATCCGGTTGCGAGAGCCGGGATATCCTTCTTCAAAAGAGATGTGGTTAAACAAATGCCCCAATTCCGTTTTCTTCAGGGCCGCCGGCAAGCGTTTGCCCACTTTGGGCGCAGAAGCTTTGGCAGTAGGGTCCGAAGCCAGATGCTGCCGCCGAACGAGAAACTTAAAATAGGCTTTAAGGGTCGATAGTTTACGGTTGGCCGTCCGGGCAGTAAGTCCCTGGCTGATCAGGTAGACCAACCATCCGCGGATATGTGTATGCTCCACTGCTTCCACGGAATCAATGCCGCATTCTTCTTTGATATAATACAGGAACTGCTCCAGGTCTTTGCTGTAAGCGGTAACAGTGTGCGGCGAGAACCGCTTTTCGTATTGTATATAATGAAGGAAGGATGTTGCGCTCATTCCCTGTTTTGGTCTAAAATTAAAGGAGCAGGGTGGTTATACACCCTGCTCCTCCAATTTAAGCAGAATACGAGAAATTGTCAAATGAAAGTTACTCCATTTCCACCTGCTTCTGCTGGCGGTAAACCGCTTTCATCATCTCATTCCTGCGGCGCACCGATGGCTTGGTGAACTGCTTACGGTCGCGCAGTTCCCGCATGATGCCGGAGCGGTTGTACTTCATCTTGTACTTTTTCAGCGCTCTGTCGATAGATTCATTTTCACGAACTTCTACGATGATCATGTTTTCGGCTTATTTTTAATTTTTTAGCACGCAAAGGTAGATATTTTTTTTAATCTTGCAAGGGCAACATTCCGTAAAACTATGGCCAAGGAAAAAAAGGATAAACACTTTATCAAAAAACCGATATACCCAGGTGGCGCCAGGGCTTTAAAGGCCTTCGTCAGCCAGAATTTAAAGTACCCGGCAGAGGCATTATCCCATCAAATTGAAGGTACGGTGGTTATCCAATATGAGATCGACTATCAAGGACAGGTAGTGGCCGCCAAAGTAATCTCAGGGCTTGGTTATGGCTGCGATGAAGAGGCCGCCCGGCTGGTTCGTTTGCTTCAGTTTGAAGTACCCAAAACGAGAGGTGTAAAAGTATTGTTCCACAAGGACATTCAGATCCATTTCCGGTTGCCAAAGAAAAAGCCCCAGGCAAAATCTCCTCAGGCCATTCAGTATGCCTACATTGAACAGAAAAAAGCCCCCCTCAAAACAGATAGCACTAAACCAGAAAAAGGCGACAGCTATACTTATACGATTACGTTGCCAGGTTAATCTGTAGCAAGTGTTTGAGCAGTAAGCATTTGAGTGTCGCCAAAATTGTCCCCCCTGTGTTCTCTTAAATACTCCTCTCCATAGCTTCCCGGGCCTCAAAAGAGCCAACAAGCTTTCCCGAAAAAAATTGAGGCTACCCCGGAAAACCGGAGTAGCCTCATTCAAAGTTTTATTTCATCAGTGGGATCATCTCACCACTTTTGGAAAACAAATTACTTAGTATCCCACCACAGGCGGGTGCCATCGCTATCCGGGCCGCCGAGCAGGCCAACTGCTGTCTCGTAGTTAGCGCCGTTGAGGTTGGCTTCATTAGTCGGATAGATGAGACGCAGAGGGATACCACCACTAGGACTCAGCGGATCTTCCGGAATGATGAGCGCCGGATAATCCAGGCGGCGCCATTCCGTCCAGGCTTCAAAACCTTGGCCGAAGAGGGCCACCCACTTCTGATAGCCAATGAGCTCATCCCACTTGGCAGAGTTCCATTGAATAGCAGCCTGGTTGTAATAGCTGTCGAAGGCTGCATTATCATAGGAAACACTCCACTGATCCCAGGAAGCCTTTATGCCAGCTTTGTAGAGATCTTCCGCATTGTCGTTGGTCCAACCACGAGCTGCAGCTTCCGCTTTGGCAAAATTAACCTGAGCAAGTGTGAAAATGGCCAGCGGCGCATCCTGAGCTTTCACGAAGGTGGAGTTCGGGAAAGAAACATTCGGCGGCTGCGTAGAAGGCGTGGAAAGGCCATAAGGGACCCCAACGATCACCGGGTTACCGGCGGCAACAGAGTTCCCAGTCGGGTCTGCATAGTGCGCCAGGCGTGGGTCTGCCGTGCTGCTCATGTCATTTACCATCATTTCGGTGATGGCAAAGTCCGTACGGGTCCGAAACTCAGAGAACCAGGGGTTCTCGTTGTTGGCTTCCGGCAGGAAGGGGTACATCAGGTCTGCATCGATCACACCATCGGCAATGGCATCGAGGTACTGTGCTTTGGCCAGGGTCTCATTGGCGTCAGCCGCGCGGATAGCCATATTCATGCGGATGGTATTGGCAAACTTGGCCCATTCTGCCATATCGCCACCAAAGATGAAGTCACCGGATACACCGGCGCCGCCATCCATTTGAGCCACTGCATCCTGTAGTTCGGTGAACAGCGCTTCGTAAATAGCCGACTGGCTGTCATAAGCAGGCGTGAGTAAGCCTTCCCCTCCTTTCAGAGCCTCGCTGTAAGGCATTGGGCCCCAAAGGTCGGTCAGGATGTTAAAGAAATACGCCTTCAGTATCCGGGCGGCAGCGATCTGATTGGCGTTGGAGCCGCTCTTGGAAGCTGCATCTTTGGTCGCCACATCGGTATTCAACTCGATAATGCGTTCCAGGTCGGCAAGCGGCCCGGTGTACCAACCGGAGAAGTCAGACTGAACCGCCTGGTAGCGGTCATCGTCAGTATAGGTAATGTTGCCAATGTGCTGTGCGTAAATCGGGCCAATACGGGTATTACTCAAAACCCTTTCGCCAACTTCGCGCATGGCGCTGGTAAGCAGCGTTTCCGTATCTACCGACACCGGCTTATTGGGGTTGACGTTGAGGTCTTCAAAGTCCCCGCAAGCCGTGAAGGCAAATATTAAAAGAGCGATAATCGCTTTATTGAGAATGTTTTTCATATCGTTCAAAAAATTTAAAGATAAAAAGATAGCGACAGGCGCCTTGCCTGAAACAGCAGAACCAAGCCTGCGGCTGCCGCTTTTCCTTTAAGCGCTTGTTTTCACTTTCGAAAACCTTAGAATCCAACCGTCAGTTTAGCACCGATCGAACGGACACCAGGAAGGCCACCACGCTCTTCAAAGATAATATTATTGGATCCTGGCAACACTTCAGACGGATCGATACCGTCCACCTTGGAATCGATGAGCCAGAGGTTACGGCCGATCAGGGACAATTTCAGGCTCTGAACCGGCAGTTTACCCAAAACTTTCTTCGGGATCTCATAGCCAAGGCTAACTTCGCGCAGCTTGATAAAGCTGGCATCGTACAACCAACGTTCGTGCAGGCCAAACATGCGGCCGTAGTAGGTTTGCGGCTCTACGTAAACAGACAGCGGTTCGCCAGTAGCGGAAACGCCTTCCACGAGTATACCTCCTGAATTAGAACCTGCTTCGCTGGCCAGAATGCTGGATCCGTCGATGGGGGCGCCACTCTGATCCGTCAGCGGATCCCGCAGCGGGTTGCCCAAAGCGTTGTTGCCCACCGTTTCGGCGCCAAGGCCGGAGTAGGCGTTGAACATGCGGGTAGTGGAGAAGAACTGGCCACCTACCTGGAAGTCAATCATAGCGCGTAATTCAATACCCTTGAAGTTCAAGGTATTCAGCACACCGCCGGTGAAATCCGGAAGGATAGAGCCCAGGTCTTTGTTAGCAGTTACCACGTAGCTGCCGGTTTCAGTAATGACCAGACGGCCCTGGTCATCATAGGTGAAACCACGGCCGTTAGCCAGGCCCCATTCTTCACCGACACGGGCGTTTACTGAGAAACCGCCCCATCGGCTGCCACCAATACCATCCGCCAGTTTGTAGTTGGTCAGGTCGCCGTACAGTTCTTCAACCTTGGACGTATTCCGGGCAATGTTCACAGAAATGTCCCACGTCAGGTTGCTATTGCGGACCGGCGTACCGTACAGAGCCAGTTCAACCCCATTAGAGGTGATCAAACCAGCGTTGACCAGGGCTTCTGCATAACCAGAGGAACCCGGTACCTGTACCCGGAGAATATCATTCTTCGTCGAGGCTTCATAGTAGATCAGATTGAAGCCCAGGCGGTTGTTGAACATCCGCATATCCAGGCCCGCTTCCCAGGAAGTAGACAGGGTTTGCTCCAGTACCGTATTCGGCAACAGGTTGGGAACAGCAAAAGAAGAACTGCTGCCATAGGGCGCAGTACCGTAATCGTAAACACTGTTGGTCAGGTAAGGGTCGATGTCGGCGCCCACCTGCGCGACACTACCGTAAAGCTTACCGAAGGAAAGCCAGGAAGTGTTGAGCAGTTCAGAGAAGACCAAGCTACCTGAAACCGATGGGTACAGGTAGTTGTTATTGTCAGCCGGCAGTGCGGAAGACCAGTCGTTACGCAGTGTAACACCAATATAAGCAACACCGTTGAACCCGACATTAGCCGAACCGAATACCGAGCGAACGGTCTTTTCACGGATCTCGCTGGTGAGGTCGGGACGGTCTACAGAGGCGCTGGTATTGAACAGGTTTGGCGCTGTCAGGCCGCCCACTGTCTGAGCGTTGTTCTGATGGTAGATGTTCTTGCGAATGTTACCACCTAACATGGCGTCAAAGGAAATCTTGCCGAAATCTTTCTGGTAATTCCCGATCAATTCGTAGTTGTCTTCTGTGCCGTTGGCGACAAATTCACGATACCAGGGCTCTTCCAAGCCGCCGGAAGCGACGCGTTCCTGGATGCGCTGGGTGAAGTTATCGCGGCGTAACGCACCAGAGATGGTCAGGCCATCCACGATCTCGTAGGCCAGGTTGATGTCGCCGAAGTAACGGTCGCGCGAATCCGTGCGGACGTTCTCATAAACGGCGAAGTAGGGGCTGTCCCAGTACAATGGAGTAGGATCGCTTGTAGAACGGATGTTCCAGGAGCGGAAAGTGCCATCCGGGTTCTTGTAGTCGGCCAGGCGGCTCATGTCCAACTGCCGTTGGAACCACTGGTTGAAAGAGTTGACCGGGTTGCCGCCACGGGTGCTGTAACCAAACTCAGGGCGGCCGCTACCATCGGTGAAGACCAGGTTGGCGTTAACCCCTAAGGTCAGGCGCTCCGCCAGTTTGTGGCGCACGCTCATGTTGATGCCATTGCGGTCCAACTGGCTATTCGGTAGAACACCAGTCTGGTTGAGGTTGGAAAAGCCAAATCGGAAACCGGTATTCTCTGTTCCTCCATCAATGCTAACAGTATTGATGTTGGTAATACCGGTATCGAAGAAGTCCCGAACGTTGTCCGGGTTGGGAGACAACGGAATTTCCGTGCCATATTCAGGAGTACCGGGATACCAGCTCCAGAAGGGGCGGTAGGTAGTGCCATCCATTTTGGGGCCCCAGCTCTCGTCGGCGGAATAGTTGAGAATGCGATAGCTTTTGCCATCGACCGGGTCGGTGGCTTCTTCCCAGGTTTGCTCATAGCCACCACCGTATTCATCCTGATATTCCGGAAGAATATAAACGCGGTCCGCAGATACGGTGGAGGAAACCGTAACGCCCAGGCCTTTTTTGCCAAACGAACCTTTCTTGGTGGTGATCATCACCACACCGTTAGAGGCGCGCTCACCATAAAGCGCCGTAGCGGCCGGGCCTTTCAGAACAGATATCTTTTCGATATCGCTGGTGGGGATGTCGGCAGCCAGGTTGCCATAATCCGAACCGCCCACATCGTTGGAGAAGTTCTCATTGGTAATTGGGGTACCGTCTACGATGTAGAGCGGGTCGCCGCCTACCAGGCTGTTCACCCCACGAACCCGCACCTTGGCGCTACCACCAAGGCTGGCGCCGGAAGAACTGATTACCTGAACACCGGCCACCTTACCGGAAAGAGAGGACACGAAGTTGACATCATTGGAGATGGTCAACTGGTCGCCACCCACTTCCTGTACAGCATAACCGAGGGCTTTTTCTTCCCGCTGTACACCGAGTGCCGTAACAACCGCCTCCGAAAGGGTGACCCCTTCCATCAGGGTAACGTTAATGATGCTCTGGTTGCCAACCTCAACTTCCTGGGTGTTAAAACCCGTGTAGCTAATGACCAGCGTAGTGCTCCCCTCCGGAACCTTAACGGAGTAGTTACCGTCAATGTCGGTAATTGTACCGGAGGAAGTACCTTTTACGAGAACGCTGGCGCCCAGGAGTGGGTCGCCATTTTGGTCAGAGACAGTCCCCGTAACTGTCTTTTGGGCGAGAATAGAGCCAATAGCAAACAGCATTAGCCCTAGAACTAGTGAGAGTTTTTTCATACTAACCTTTTTTATTTAATTAAATCCAAAACTTAAGCAAAAATAGGGCTTTATAAAAATTTCACCCTACAAAAGAATGACTAAATGTAAACGAAGCAAGCCTGCAAAAAGCTGCTGCTCAATTTCTTTAGTTTTAAAAAACAACCTAAAATTCTATTAATGAAACTATTAAATAAACAATAAAATCCATATTCTATTCATCAAAAAAACCTTTTTATTCCCTGTTACAGCTAAGAAAGAACCTAACGGACCTTCCAGTGCAAACTGTTTACACGCGCGTGTACATAGTAATGGAACGGCCTGTTCGGAAGAGCCGCCAGGGCAATTTTCAGCAACAAATAAAAACACTGCCCACTCTTTATTACTAAAAGGTATCACCTCAACTGCCGCAGGTACATTTGAATCGTATTCTGCAGTCCAAAATAGAGGGCGTCTGTAATGAGCGCATGGCCTATAGAGACTTCGAGCAGGCCTTCCACCTGTTCATTGTAATAGCGTAGGTTATCGAGGTTGAGGTCATGGCCGGCATTAATGCCGATGCCTATTTCATTGGCCAGCCGAGCGCAGCGGGTATGGGCATCCACGGCGAGAGAAGGGTTTTTAGGAAACATGGCGGCATAGTTTCCGGTGTAAAATTCGATACGGTCAGCCCCAACGGCTTTGGCGCCTTCGACATGGCGCTCCTCGGCGTCCACAAAAATGGAAACGCGGATGCCCTTCTCCTGCAGGCGCGCCACCACATCCGTGAGCAGGGCTTTCTGGCCGATCGTATCCCAGCCCTGATCAGAGGTAAGTACGTCGGGCGCATCAGGGACGAGCGTACACTGTGTCGGTTTGTATTTCAGGACGAGTTCCAAAAAGGCCTCGGTGGGGTTGCCTTCGATGTTGAACTCCGTGGCCACCACCTGTTTCAGGGCTGGAATATCGGAATAGCGGACATGCCGCTCGTCAGGCCGGGGATGTACGGTAATCCCCTCGGCGCCAAATGCTTCACAATCTTTGGCGGCCTTCACCAGGTCGGGGAGGTTGCCCTTTCGGGAATTGCGAATGAGGGCTATCTTATTGATGTTTACACTTAATCGGGCCATAATCGTAAAATAGAATTGTAAAACAATATTACTTTGCAGTAGTTATGAGGATATTTGCGTCTGTTCCAGCACAAATCTAATTCATAATTTCAACAAGATAACAATGCCAGGCAGCATGGGCCCCTTAAAAGATGATTTCGAGCAACGCTTTGGTTTTTCTCCCTGGGCGGCCCTGCTTTTGCTCCTCCTGGCGATGGTGCTCGGAAGCGGCATCGGGAACGGCATTGGTTTTCTGATCAGCCACCTGCAAGGCGTTTCCGTAACGGGCCTGATCGCTACCTTTAACGAACAAAGCAGCCTGGAAGAACGCAACCTGCTTCGGGCCTTTAATTTCTTCGCTCATTTGTTCACCTTCGCCCTGCCTGCAATATTTGTTTCCCTGGTTTTATATCGTTCCGATTGGTGGCGATTTTTGAAGCTTGGCCGCCTGCCATCCCTTAATTTCATTACAGCTGGTGTTTTTTTCCTCCTGGGCATCTTTGGTGTGTCGCAGTTAGCTTACTGGTTGAATCAACAAATTCCATTACCCGACTGGGCCACGGATATGGAAGGCAGCGCCGGCCGCCTCGTCAAAGGCCTGCTGGTGATGAAAAGCCCGGCGGAACTGCTATTCACCCTCTTGGTAGTGGCAGTATTGCCTGCCATCGGGGAGGAGTTGGTATTCCGGGGCATTCTGCAACAAAAGCTGGAGCAGGTTTCCCACAAACCCGTTGCCGCCATCTGGATCACCGCCCTGATCTTCAGCGCCTTTCACCTGCAGTTCGCCGGCCTGTTGCCACGATTGCTGCTGGGTGCCGGCTTAGGCTACCTTTTTTACTGGTCCCGCAGCCTTTGGCCGCCCATCATCGCCCATTTCTTTGTCAACGGGCTGCAGGTGGCCGCGCAATATTTCAAGAGCCAGGAGTTACCCGAGGCCAGCCTCCAGGATGTCAATTGGATGGGAATCACCGTTTCCGCAGTATTGGTTGCCGCGCTTAGTTTTTATCTTTACCAGCACAGAACCATAACTGTGCCGGTTGACGAAGAGGCCAATGCTAATCAGCCGGCCGTAACCGACGAACCATGAAAGGATTATTAAGACGGGGCGCAACTGCGTTTATTTTTGTGATCGTCATGCTGGGAGGGATCTATGGCGGGCGTCATGCTTTTGTCCTTCTCTTTGCATTGATCACCGGGCTTTGCCTTTGGGAGTTTTTCAACATCGTGCTTATGAAGAATCAGCGGCGGGACCTGATCCGGCAATGGCTGGGGCTGACTCTTGGAATGGTGCCCTATCTGCTGGCTTCAATCGTTCAACTCGACCTCATATCTAATAAAGAAGCTTTCATTGCCATTGCCGCCCTATTGTTTTTTCCCGTTGTTTTCTCTGCTTTCATTTACGAATTGTATAGCCGATCGGAGCAGCCCTTTGTCAATGTAGCTTTCATAGTGCTGGGGATGGGCTATATCGGGGTTCCCTTTGCCCTTCTGGAGTTTATCGCTTTTGAGGATGGATATTTTCACGCCAACACTGTTTTTGGCCTGTTGGCCATGACCTGGGTCAATGATACCGGCGCTTATCTGGTAGGCTCCCGTTTCGGGAAGACACCTCTTTTTCCCCGTATTTCACCTAAAAAGACCTGGGAAGGCGCAGTCGGCGGTACGCTTTCCACCCTCCTGGTGGCCATTTTTGTTCACCAATTCCTAGGTGGCCTGCGGCTTGTGGACTGGATCGTACTTGCTGGTATTGTCGTTGTCTTTGGTTCTCTGGGCGACCTTGTCGAATCCATGCTCAAACGGAGCGCCCAAATTAAGGATTCAGGTTCCATACTCCCTGGCCATGGCGGCCTGCTCGACCGGTTTGATGCTTTTATTTTCCTCCTGCCTTTCGCCACAGCCTATATCCTTTGGGTGAGGATGGCTGGAGTGTAGTTCTAGAACGCCGGCAGATGTACCAGACACCAGGCCACCTACAAGATGCCCCCAGAGCCAAAAAACCTCCTGCCGTTTTTGCACAATCCCGGCCGGCCCGTGTAACTTTGCTGCAAATGAATTGGGATCATGAAAATACACAAGGAAGGACATCTTATTCTGATTGGATCAGCCCTTGGGCTGTTACTGCTCAATTTGCTGATTTACTGGCTGGCTCCGGGCATTCTTTTCCTGGCAGGCTTCGTTTCCCTTTTTCTATTTGGAATGGTGCTACAGTTTTTCCGCCATCCTAACCGGCAAATAAAAGTCGCCAACGAAAAGCTGGTCTATGCCCCGGCGGATGGCAGGGTGGTAGTCATCGAAGAAGCGGACGAAACGGAATACCTGCACGAGCGGCGCCTACAGGTCAGCATCTTCATGTCGCCGGTCAACGTCCATGTCAACCGAAATCCTGTGGGAGGCAAAGTACGGTATATCAAACACCACCCTGGCAAATACCTGGTAGCCTGGCACCCCAAGTCTTCCACCGAAAACGAACGAACCACAGTCGTCATCGATAATGGCCAGACGGAAATTTTGCTACGACAGATCGCTGGTGCTATGGCCAAGCGCATTAAAAACTACCTTCAGGTTGGCCAGGAAGTGGAACAAGGCAGCGAGATGGGGTTCATCAAATTCGGTTCCCGGGTAGATGTGTTCCTGCCTTTAGATGCGGAAGTAAAAGTAAACATTGGCGATAAAGTAAAGGGAAATAAGACGGTAATCGCCAGGTTGAAAGGGTCGTAAATTGTTATATGGCTATATGGTATGGCGCTCGATTGGGTTTTCTGTACCGCTTTGAATCCCGCTCAGCAGTATAGCCTCCCCTGGATGCCGCTCACTTAGCTTTCCTCCCATACCACCTGTCCCAGGGCATCGATGTATCGCCATCGGCCCTGATACGCCAGAAGGGCAAGGCCATCTCGAAAGGGCAGCGCGCCCTCATATTTGGGGGGAATACGCCACTCCCCTCCCCGATCGATATACCCCCAATGACCGTTGGCCTTTACTTGCGCCAGGCCATTGGCAAAAAGGCCGGCATCTTCAAAACGGGGCGGAATAACGATGCTACCGGCTTTATCGATATACCCGAAACGGCCGTGCTGTTCTACCGGAGCGAGGCCTTCCCCAAAGTCCCCGGCAAAGGCGAAGGCGGGGGGAATAGGCAACTCGCCTTCCTGATCGATGAAGCCATACAGCCCATCCTGGATAATAATGGCCATCCCATCGAAAAACTCGCCATTGGCGTAGCCTTCCTGAATTTCGAATTGAGGTTCGGCTAGTAGCTCCCCATGGCGGTTGATTAAGCCCCATAATTTACCTTGCCGGACCACCGCTACCTCGCCCTGGAAGCTCTGGCAGTCGTCAAACTGCGGGGCAATGGCCAATTCACCCTCCTGGTCGATATAGCCCCACTTTTCCACCAATTGCACCGGGGCCAGCCCTGCGGAAAACTCCCGAGCCGCTTCGAATTGAGATCGGATCTTCCATGCGCCATCCGGCCCTATAAACCCATAGCGGTTACTCTTACGGGCAGGGGCCAATCCCTCGCTGAAGTCGCCAGCATCTTCGTACTGGATATCCACCACCAAGTCTCCCCGTCTGTCAATATAGCCCCAACGATTTACGAGCTGTGCACGGGCCAGGCTTTCCTCAAAAAATCCGACAAAATTAAAAAGGTGCTTCAGCAGGAGGCGGCCCATGGTATCCATGGGTACGAGCTTTTCGTTGAATCGCACTCGGGAGAACCCATTGTAAAAATCTTCAGCCTCCAGATACTGCGGTTCGATCACCACTTCGCCCTGCCCGTTGATGAAGCCGAAGCGGCCTTGCGCTCGTATTTTATATAGCGGTGCACTCATGGAATGATGGACAGATTGCCCCTGTTAATTGATTAGGTGCGAATATAGGGAAAAGGTGGCGGAGTGTGGGTGTATGCGTGTATAGGTGTTTGGGTATTTGAGGAGTGGGTGTTTGAGCAGCTTCCCAGGCCCCGGACACTCGGCTACTTTCTAGTTCTCCTTGACGGGTACGAAAGCCATCGTCGCTCCCCAGGCCAGGATAGCCCCAACAACGATTTTCACCAAAGCACCTGGCCAGAATGGATAAAATCCGTAGGACAGGGCTTTCTCCCAGCCGTATAACAGGGCCAGGCGCAGCAAGCCGAAAGCCAGGATGATCGCCGTGCCAATGGCCATTGCCGCCAATGCTTTTCCCAGGTGGCGCCCCCAGCCCAGTTCACCCAGCCACCCCAGCATGGCGGCTCCAGCGATGAAGCCCAGTAAAAATCCGCCACTGCCGCCGGCCAGCACTGCCCAGCCGCTTCGCCCGTCGGCAAAGACCGGAAGGCCCAACAGGCCAATTAGTACATAAGTGCTTACGGCCAGCGCGCCCCAGGGCTGCCGCAGTAGCATGCCTACCAGCAACACCGCCAGGCTTTGCCCGGTGATCGGAATCCCTCCAGTAGCTTCCGGCAGATGAATGGTCAACTGCGCCATTAATGCAGTAAAGGCAATGCTCAGAAAAAAGGGGAGAACAGGCATAATTAACGCAGGTAGTGATCAAAAAAAAGCCGAGGGCAAAGCTCCCGCATAAGTAGTTGTCTATTATTTCCTTAATTTTGCATCCCGCCTTCAGTTTAGGTGGCTATGGTAATATCAAAAACGGCTAATCGATTTACTCCGAAATGGCATTGCGCAAGGATTTTCCATCAGAGGGTACGGAATACGTTGGTGGCGAAAGCGACGGTTACGAATATCGAACCGTCTTTGCCGGGTCCAATCTCGAGCACTCCTATGAGATGGTGCGCCAGTTCCTGCGAGAAGAAGGCTACAGCGACGTTCCACTACCACGCAATGCCGATGAATTGAAATTGTTTCGACTGCCTACGCGCAACCGCCAGATCCTGCTTTTTGAAGACAACGGCTACGTCCACAACCCCATTAAGATCCTCTTCCCGATCGACCGCAGGAAGAAGACAACCCTGATCCTCTGCGTTTACAACGAATCGGACCCGGAACACCTGCTTAAATTCCACCGCGTGCTGGAGCGGCGGCGGCAGGAGGAAGAAAATTCCTGACTATTTCAGCCGGGCCAATTGTTTCAGCCCTAACTGATCGATTGCTTTTGCCATCGTCTTTTCCTCTATATTTCGACCGTTTACCGTCACTATAAAGCGGTTCTCAACCAGGAGGCTGACCTCACCTGATTTGCTGGACTTGTCATATTTTTCGAAAGCTTTGTAGCCATCTATCATTGTGGTGCGCTCATAGCCCGAGTCCGTTTCGCGGTCCATTTCCATCGTTGCCCAACCGGCCAAGCCCGACAAAGCCGCACTCATCCCGGCAAAATCTACGAAGGTTACCTCTAACTCCTGATCGTCGCCCCTGTACTCCGCCGTAGCAGTTGACATATTCATGCCAAACATGCCAGCCTTTTCCCCGGAGTGGGAGATGCGGTCCATTCCGGCCAGTTCTTCCGGCAACAATTCCTTAAGTTTCCTGAAATCGACGACTTCTTTGACCTCGCCATTTCCTTGCAGGGCCTCTTTGACATCCTTCATGGCCTCTTCCACGCTTTGGGATTCCTCCTGAGCGCCACCCGCAGCCTGTTCGGAAGTGGCGTCTGCTTTTTTATCGGAACCGCCACACCCCATGTTGAGGATGATACACAGGCCGAGTCCAATCAATACTAATTTTTGAATTGTCATGATATTTGGTGGTTTGGTTTTCCGGCATTAAGATATAAAAAACAGGGATAAGATGTAGTTTTAACCCCAGGGGTAGATACCCCCGAAGGCTCACTATGCATTACTATGCCTTGACTTCCCGCCGGTAAAACCTCCCCTGTTAGCCTTCTTTTTTATCTTGTTCCGGGAGTTCGGCTTTCTCCGGCCTCATCTGCGGGAAGAAAAGCACTTCCTGTATAGAATGTTGGTTGGTCAGCAACATCGTGAGGCGGTCGATGCCGATGCCCAGGCCGGAAGTTGGCGGCATACCGTACTCGAGAGACCGAAGGAAATCCTCATCCATGGCCATGGCCTCGAAATCGCCACGGTCGGCCAGGCGGAGCTGATCCATCAGGCGCTGGCGTTGATCGATGGGGTCGTTGAGCTCAGAATAGGCATTGGCGATCTCTTTACCATTGACGAATAGCTCAAAGCGTTCCACCAGGCCAGGCTGGCTGCGGTGCTTTTTGGCCAGAGGCGTCATTTCTACAGGATAATCGATGATATAGGTAGGTTGGATGAGGTGTTCCTCCACCTTTTCGCCGAAGATCTCGTCGATCAGCTTGCCCTTGCCCATGCTGTCGTCAACGGTTATGTCCATTTTTTTGCAGGTTGCCCGCAGTGCCGTTTCATCCATTTCGGAAATATCGACTCCGGTGTATTCCTTAATTGCATCGTACATGCTGAGGCGGCGATAAGGGCCGGCAAAATCAATCATTTTGCCCTCGTATTCCACTTTTGTATGCCCCGTGACTTCCAGAGCTATATACTCCGTCAGCTGTTCCACCATGGCCATCATCCAATTGTAATCCTTGTAGGCCACGTAGATCTCCATGGAGGTGAACTCCGGATTATGAGTACGGTCCATGCCTTCGTTGCGGAACATCTTGCCGATCTCATAGACACCTTCGAAGCCCCCCACAATGAGGCGCTTGAGGTAGAGTTCGTTGGCGATGCGCAGGTACAGCGGCATCTCAAGAGTATTGTGGAAAGTTTTGAAAGGACGAGCGGCGGCGCCACCATGGATCGGTTGCAAAGCTGGTGTTTCCACCTCCAACCAGCCGCGATCGTCAAAGAAGCGGCGCATTGCGGAGATCAGTTTGCTTCGCTTGAAAAATATCTCTTTGACATGAGGGTTCACGGTGAGGTCGACGTAGCGTTGCCGGTAGCGCTGTTCGGGGTCAGTGAAAGCGTCATAAACATTGCCTTCCTCGTCGCGCTTGACAACGGGCAAGGGGTGCAGTGCTTTGCTCAGAACAGTCAGTTCCTTCACATGCAGGGTAATTTCGCCCATACGGGTTCGGAAGACAAAACCCTTCACTCCGATGAAATCGCCGATATCCAGCAATTTTTTGAAAACGGTGTTGTATAGTTCCTTATCCTCGCCGGGGCAGATTTCATCGCGGGCGATGTAGAGCTGAATCCGGCCGGTGCTGTCCTGCAGTTCGGCAAAGGAAGCCTTGCCCATCACCCGGCTGCCCATAAGGCGCCCGGCCAGGCTGGCTTGCTGGAAATTTAGCGGCTCGCCTGCTTCTTCCTGAAATTCTTCCTGTATTTTTTTGGCGTAAGCCGTTACTTCAAAGGCTTCCGCCGGATAGGGCTCGATGCCCATATCCCGCAATTTCTGAAGATTTTCGCGGCGCAATAATTCCTGTTCGCTGAGTTGCATGCTGTGTATATTAATTGACGTTTTTTAGAACCTGTACCTACAACCTTTGGGTTGGAGCAGAAATACATGGTTTTCTACAATTTCCCTTCTCCGGCTGGGGGCACGTACGGCAGCCAAGCTTCCACCCGGAAAAGGCATAACCAAAGATCCACAAAAATA
Organism: Lewinellaceae bacterium; assembly: GCA_020636215.1. GTDB lineage: Bacteria > Bacteroidota > Bacteroidia > Chitinophagales > Saprospiraceae > JACJYE01. Next base: position 354,290 of record JACJYG010000006.1, on the reverse strand, counting down.
GTTTTTTTAATACAGGTGAAAAAGCGAAGGCCATCAAACTCGTAAACCTTCCCACTATCTTTGCCGTTTTTATCCAGCAGGCAACCAAAACCTACATGCTCAAGATCGCCTTTTCGCCGATTTATAAATACGAACTGCCGGAGGGGCACCGCTTTCCCATGGCCAAGTACGAGCTGTTGCCCGAGCAGTTGCTCTACGAAGGAACGGTTACCGAAGATAATTTCTTCCACCCGGGACCGCTCGATGAAGACAGCATTCTGTTGACCCACGAAAAGGAATACTGGGAGAAACTAAAACAGCAGCAACTCAGCCGCAAGGAGGTTCGCGCCATCGGCTTCCCCATGTCGGAAAGGCTGGTAGAGCGCGGGCGGCATATCGCTAACGGCACAGTACAGTGCGCGCTCTATTCCCGGCAGTACGGTGTAGCGCTCAATGTGGCCGGGGGCACCCACCATAGCTTTAGTTATAAAGGTGAAGGCTTCTGCCTGCTCAACGATATCGCCATAGCGGCCAATTACCTTTTACACCATAATATAGTACAAAAGATCCTGGTCGTCGACCTCGACGTACACCAAGGCAATGGCACGGCGCAGATATTCCAAAACGAGGGCCGGGTTTTCACCTTCAGCATGCATGGAGAAAAAAACTACCCCCATCGCAAAGAAGCTTCCGACCTCGATATTGGGCTGCCGGATAAAACCGAAGACCGCCCCTACCTGAAAAGCCTTCAGGAAACCCTGCCGCGCCTGCTCGATGAAGTACAACCCGAGCAGATCTTTTATCTAAGTGGCGTAGACGTGATCTGGTCTGATAAACTGGGCCGGCTCAGCCTGAGCATAGAAGGCTGTAAAGCGCGCGACCGCTTTGTACTTGAAAGCTGCCGGCGCCACAACATCCCGGTAGCGGTTAGCATGGGCGGCGGCTATTCCCACCGCCTGGCCCATATCATCGAGGCGCACGCGAATACCTATCGGGTAGCGCAAGAAGTATTTTTTTGAAACGCTTACGACAATCGAGTTGCAGGTAAAAGCATTGATGAAAAAACGCTTGGGGGCAGGCAAAAAAAAAGTCGCACTCGTTGGTGCGACCCTTGCAATTATAATCCCATGAACATATCCAAAATAAATCATTAAGTCTCTTTCAAAATGTTTGTCATTTTTTTGAATATGACAAACATTTCGTCTAACTTCGCCACTGCAATAAAAATTAGAATACTACTCCACAGATAATAACAAATCGTGATCTTAAGAAAAATTTTTGGATTACTTTCATAATCCCATGAACATGACCTAATTCGAGGCGGGCTTCTCTAAGTCCGCCTTTTTTATTTTTATTGGGACCGGTAGTGTAGATGCGTCCCGAAACTAAATTTCGGGACAGCACACACTAAAAATTATAATCCCATGAACATATTCAATCTGAAATCTATTTCAATCAACTTTTCTTCATTCCTCCTCTGTTGCTCATCAATCACGATACAAATATGCAAGCATAGACATGCAGAAACAAAGACAAAATCAAATGATTGTGAAATTAAAAAAATGACATCATTAAATTCAAACACTTGATAAATAGATGTTTAAAAAACCAAAAACGCCTTTTTTTGTGAAAAAAACCCATCTAAAACCTTTCTTTTTCGATCATTTTTATTGATAGTTTTTTTCCAAAATGGCTTGAAAGGGGGAAAAAAGAGAAAAAAACAAGGAGGCCTCCGGGGATAATTCCCGGAGGCCTCCTTTGTATTCAAACATCCTATTAGCCTATTCAAGCATCCTTCTGGTCATCGGCATCTGCCTCCACTTCTTCTGTTTCCGTTTCGCCGGTTTCGGCTTCGGCTGCAGCGGTGGTTTCTCCGGCCTCCGGCACTTCGGGTGTGGCAGGCGCCGGTTCCGCAGTCGCTTCGGGAGCTTCTTCTGTTGCTGTTTCCGGATCTGCGGCTTCAGCCACTGCTTCCGCTTGAGGCGCTTCTTCGAGGCCTTCCTGCAACTCCTCCAAGGCTTCTTCGATTTTATCGCCTACCACTTCCGCCACGGCGCGGATCGTATCCACTACGTCTTCGAGCGCGTCGCCAATCGTACTGGACAAGGCCTCTGCGACTGAATCCTCACGTTGTGAGGTGGCTTTCGCCTCAGGTTCGTCTTTTTCCTTTTCCCCGACGATGGCCTCCGCTGCCTTTTCCAATTCTACGGAATGGTCTTCCCGGGCGGCGCTTTCCGCTTTGATCTGCTCGTGAATTTTGGCTTCCGCCTCCTTCTTGGCCTGTTCCAGGCGCTCCTGCTCCCTCCGCTTGGCCTCTTTTTCGTCCTGCTTTTCCTTTCGGCGTTCCAGGTCGGTTTTCGTCGCCAGCATTTCTGCCAGTTTTTCCTCCTTAGAGCGGATACGCTCTTCAATCATTTTGATCTTGGCCTGTCGGATCTGGGCTTCCAGCTGGCCATCAGTTTTGGCGATCTTCCTGCTTTGGAAAGCTAAGTCATCCTCATCCCGCTTAATCGAGCGTTCCATTTTTTCAATAGCTGAGATCAGGCCCTCATAGCGGCGGTTGAGGCGTTCCCCCGGCGGGCGGTCATCCCCGGAACCGCCAAAGCGTTTTTCCTTAACGGCCTTGAATGCAGCGTCGAGGCGTTCCCATACCTTGGTGCGATGATCACGGGTAAACTTGGCATCGCGGAACTTGCGCTGAAGTTGCTTTAGTTCATCGAAGATCGGTTGGAGGCGAACGCCCTCGGAGACGCGCCGTTCTACATCCTCCAGCATCTCCATGAATTTATCGTAGCTTTCTTTGGACTGCTCCTTGAATTCGTCATCCAGCCGGGAGCGAAGGTCCTTAAGTTTTCCAAAAAGCTCATTAGTCCTGTCGCGCAGTAAGTCGGCATGATCGCGAAACAGATTGCGTTCCCGCACCTGGCCTTGCACTTTGTCCCAGAAAGTTTTGAGCTCTTCCCAGGCCTTATTGTCAAAACGGGTAAGCTGGTTAACCTTTTCTTTGATGTCTTCCAGTTCCGACTGGTAAGCCTGGCTCAATTTGGAGGAAAGGACGATAAACTGCCATTCCGTTTGAGCCCGCAGGATAAGGTCACCTCTTTCCACTTTGATTTCATCGGGCAACATGCTCTCCGACATCTGGAGGCTGCGTTCCAATTCCGTGAATCCTTCCGGAAATTCCACTGGCTTGTCATCCCGCCAATCATTCATCATCAACTGGCTGAATTCTTCCGTAGCAACGCTTTCCGGAAAGGTATAGACCTTCACCTTATTCTCATCTGATAAGAGCTCCAGCGCCACCAAAATTCGTTCGTCCTGGTCATTCGACCCCCAAAGTACAAGCTTGGTCTTCATAACTGCGTTTAAAGAGTTTTCGATTGCTACTAGTTGGTACCTTACGAAGAAGGTGAAGCAGCCCGCCTCATACTTCCTCGATTGAGCGATAACTTACTGATTATTATTCTAAACCCAATAAATATAGAAGGGTTCCTATCAAAATTAGGAAAATGCATTTGAAATCGGCAACTTTTGCCCTTGATTTCTCCGCTATCTTCCAACCGGCTCTGCTTTGGACGCCATCAGCTTATGTTCCAGCAGATACTCGGCGATCTGGATGGCGTTGGTCGCTGCGCCTTTGCGCAGGTTGTCGGCAACGATCCAGAGGTTAAGGCCATTTGCGACGGACTCATCCCGGCGGATGCGCCCCACGAACACCTCGTCGCGGTTTTTAGCGAAAAGCGGCATGGGGTACTGATTGTGCTCCAAATCGTCCATTACAATCAGGCCGGGCATTTGTTCCAGCAACTGGCGTGCTTCCTGCAATTCAAATGGGTGCACAAATTCCACGTTCACCGACTCGGAATGGCCGCCGTGCACCGGTACGCGCACGGCCGTTGCAGAAACGCCGATGCTGTCGTCGCCCAGTATTTTACGCGTTTCATGAACGAGTTTCATTTCTTCCTTGGTATAAGCATTGTCCAGGAAAGTATCACAATGCGGCAGGCAGTTTTCGAAGATGGGATAGTGGTAAGCCATCTCCTCGGGTTTGGGCTTGAAGCCTTTGGACTCGAGCTGATATTGTTTGACTGCCTTCATACCAGTGCCGGTGAAAGACTGATAAGTACTCACTACCACCCGTTTGATCTGATAGGCCTGGTGTAAAGGCGCCAGGGCCATGACCATTTGTATGGTCGAACAATTGGGGTTGGCAATGATCTTATCTTCTTTTGTCAATACATTGGCATTGACTTCCGGGACGACCAGCTTTTTGCCGGGGTCCATCCTCCAGGCGGAAGAATTGTCAATCACTACTGCGCCGGCTGCTGCAAATTTAGGCGCCCACTCCAGCGAAGTCCCTCCGCCGGCAGAAAAGATGGCGATATCCGGCCGGGCTGCTATGGCTTCTTCCATGCCGATCACCGGATAGGTTTCCCCACGGAACTTTACTTCCGTCCCTACCGAACGAGCAGAGGCCACCCCCAGAAATTCACCAACCGGAAAGTTGCGCTCTTCCATCACTTTGCACATCACACCACCGACCAGGCCTGTAACGCCTACAACTGCAATTTTCATGGTCTGTTATTTTAAATTCACAAAATCAGGCAGGTTAGGGCGCTGCTTTTTCTTTTCACTCCCTTTCGGACGCGAGGGGCAAAGATACATTCAATACTGCATTAGGTAAAGTCCTGTTCTTTTAAAAATTCAATTTCTCTCTATCCTTCTTTGATGATATTGCTATTTTTGGGCTATGATGAACCAGATTTGCCTCTTCGCAGCCATTTTCCTTGGCCTGGCTTCCCCAGCCATCGCCCAGCTTCACGATGATTTCTCGGATGGCGACTTTACCAACACCCCTGAATGGCTGGGCGATGTAGATATATTTACCGTAACCAATGCGGAACTCCAATTACTGGACCCTGCGCCTGCCGCTAATAATACGGCTGTTCTTTATTTACCGGCCGCCACAGCTTCCGATGCCTTCACCACCTGGGAATTCTACGTTCGCCTGGCTTTTGCGCCTTCCACCACCAACTTCGCAAGGGTCTATCTGAGCGCATCCAATCCGGACCTGGCCGCTGACCAGTACGGCTACTATCTAAAGGTTGGTGGTATTTCCGGCGCCGATGACGCCATTGAACTTTACCGCCAGGACGGCGCCTCCGCTTCCCTGCTACTAAGTGGCCAAACCGGGGCCGTCGGCAGTGACCCTGCAATGGCGCGTGTGCGAGTAGAACGCAGCATCGCCGGTGAATGGTCCCTCTGGGCAGATTATTCTGGAGGAACCAACCTCCAGTTCCAAAGCGCGGCTACCGATTCTACTTACCCTACAGGCGCCTTTTTTGGGATTTACTGTCGGTACACCAGCACCCGTAATGAAAATTTTTTTTTCGATGATGTGCGGATCGATCCGCTGTTTACCGACACCCAGCCCCCTGTCCTCTTGCAGGCAGAAGCTACCAGCGCCACCGAAGTCCTCGTCCGTTTTGACGAACCGCTGGATGTCGCCTCTGCCTCAGAACCTTCCCGCTTTACAATAGATAATGGTATCGGACAGCCCCAAACGGCAATCCCGCAAACCGGTGACCCCAGCCTTGTACTACTCAACCTGGCCACTCCTTTACAAAATGCCCAAAGCTATCAGCTCACAGTAGCCGGCGTCAGTGACGCCAATGGGAACCTGGCTGCCACACAAAGCATAATTTTTAGTTTTTTTAATATCCAGCCGGCTGAATTTAACGATGTGATTATTTCCGAGATATTCCCCGACCCCAATCCCAGCCGGGGCCTTCCGGAAGGAGAATATATCGAATTGTACAACCGAAGCGACAAGGTAATCCAGTTGTCCACGCTCCGGTTTTCCGCAGGAGACACTCCCAGAGCCTTGCCCGATGGCCTGCTGCTTCCGGGCGCCTACCTGGCCCTCTGCGATGACACCTTCGAAACGGCCCTGTCGGCCTTCGGCCCGACAGCTTCGCTGGCTACTTTTCCGGCGCTCATCAACAGCAGCGGCCAAGTCAGCCTGACCGACGCCAATGGGAACCTTATCTACGAGTTAGCTTATAATGAAAGCTGGTACCGGGACGAGACCCGCGCCGACGGTGGCTACAGCCTGGAACTAATCCAACTGGAAGGCCCTTACGATTGCCCTGGCAACTGGCGAGCCTCCGACGCCACGGTGGGCGGCACGCCCGGCCAGCCCAATAGCCTCCTGGGCTTGGCAGCCGATAGCAACCCTCCCAGCCTGTTGAACGCAATTGCCGATAGCGAATTCGAGATCCGCCTCACCTTCAGCGAGGCCATGGATGAAAGCTCGGCAGGCCAGGCAGCCAACTATAGTTTGAGCCCTCCACTCAATATCGCCGAGGTGCTGCTCCAACCAAGCCGGGAGGAAGCCATTCTCCTTTTGGATGGTGCGCTGAGCCCCGGCATCGCCTATGAACTGGCCGTAGCCGGTGCGGTCTCCGATTGCATGGGCAATGGCATAGGAAGCAACCGCACTACCCTCGGCCTGGCCGAACCAATAACTACTGGTGAAATCCTCATCAACGAAGTGCTCTTCAATCCGGAAAGCGGTGGGTATGATTTTATAGAACTCTACAACCCTTCCACCCGTATTTTCAACCTCCGGGGCCTCGCCATTGAAAACCAGCAAAAGGATAGTGGAGACACTTTGGCAATAATTGCTGCCGACTACCTGCTCCTACCTCAATCTTATGTGGTATTGACTGAAAGCCCCGACGATATCCGCAACCGTTATTTCGTAGAAACTCCGTCAGCCCTACTGGAAACCGGCCTGCCGACATTGGAAGATAAAACCGGCAACATCACCCTTCTGGTAGATGGCGCCACAATCGACTCTTTTGACTACTCCGAAAGCTTCCACTATCCCTTGCTCGACACTAAAGAAGGCGTTTCCCTGGAACGGATTTCTGCAAACGCCCCTACCCAGGATGAAGGCAACTGGCATTCGGCGGCTTCCACCGCAGGCTTTGCCACCCCCACCTACCGAAATTCACAGTTTGTTGACCGGCCCAATGCACTGGAACAAATGATCGATATACCTAACACTACCTTCTCCCCGGATGGCGATGGATTTGAAGATGTACTCCTGATCAATTACCAATTGGATGGCTCTGGTTACACCCTCAATTTACAGGTCTATGACAGCCAGGGCCGGCTGGTGCGCCGCCTGGCCAATAACGAGATCCTGGCGGCCAGCGGCAGCCTTAAATGGGATGGCGTCACGGATGATAGCAACCGCAGCCGCCTGGGCATCTACGTTCTTTGGTTTGAACTGTTCACCCCCAAAGGGGATGTAGAGCGGGATAAACGCGCTGTCGTACTAGCGGGAAGGCTCGAATAAAGAAAGGTTCGGGTGTTTGAGTAGCAAGTTTTCGATGGCGGTTAGAACGTTCGAACACTCTTAGGCTCCAACTTAAACACTCAAACACTTAAACACACTATATCCAGCACCTATGCTCCGACGACGGCTACTCAGTTTCCAATACGCTTTTACCGGCATCGCTACGTTGATGCGCAGTACGCCCAATGCCTGGATACATCTCCTGGCAGCCCTTGCAGCTATAACCTTAGGGTTTTTCTTTTCCATTTCCACGATAGAATGGTGCCTGGTTGCGTTGGCCATCGCTTTTGTATTCGCCGCAGAGGCATTCAACACTGCGCTGGAACACCTTACCGACCTGGCCTCGCCGGGCCACCACCCGCTGGCGGGGAAAGCCAAGGATCTAGCCGCCGGAGCTGTGCTGTTAGCCGCATTGGGGGCCGCAGCTGTAGGCTTGTTAATCTTTGGCCCGAAAGTATTGGCCTGGTGGAACTAGGCAATAATAACCCTTTGGAATTCGTATATTGGAAAAGCAACTTTAAACTACTTGTCATGTTCCCAAAAACGATTGCGCTTCTCCTTTGTATTTCCTTTGTATTTGTATTTTCCCTATCTGCCCAGGAACAGCTGGGCATCCGGCTTTCCAACTACGGCGGCATTAACAGCACCCTGCTCAACCCGGCCTATCATACCACTTCCCCCTTTACCTGGGACGTCAACCTGGTGGAAGGCGCCAGCAGCGTTTGGAATAATTACACCTACTTTCGGGATGCCTCTTTGGTCAGCTTATTGAAAGATATAAAGGACATTAAGGTAGAATTCGGGCCCGACCTGGTGGAAGGGGTTCAGCCAAAACCAGGAGGTGTGGTCATAGATTTCTTCCGGGACGGCCGGCAACGGGAAGCCTATGTTCTTAATAGCATACTCGGCCCTTCTTTTTATGTACAGGCCGGCCAGCACCGCTTGGGCCTGGTGACCAGAGCCCGGCAGTTAGGCTCCGCCCACGGCGTTGATACCGATTACAGCTATTACGATTACGACCGCCGCGCTTTCTTCGACGATTTCGCCGTAGCCCCCTTCCGGACCGCCATAGCCGGCTGGACCGAAGTAGGCCTCAATTATGCTTTTACCGGTGAAACGGCATCGGGAACCTTTGCCGTTGGGGTCACACTGAAAGCCCTCCAATCCTACGAAGGGATCTATTTCACCAACCGGGAAACCTTCCGTTACCAGAAACTGCCAAATGATTCGATCGGCAGCACCTCCCCGGCTGACTTCGCCTTTGGATTCACCACCAATAACCTGGACACCAAGGAGTACCGGCCGGTGCGGAACGGGGGCGGTATGGCGGCCGACCTGGGCGTAGTTTTCACCATTGACGGCGAGACAGATGCTCCTTATTTATGGAAATTCGGGTTTTCATTGCTAGATGTAGGAAAGCTCAACTTCCGGAAAAATGCCGAAGCACATACGGTACAAATTCCAGATGCCGTTTCCATCGCTACGGAAGCCTACCGGGCTTTCAGCGGGTTGGAGGAAGGGCAGGATTACATCCGGTTTTTCAGTAGTCAGACCCTCGGTGATTCTGCGGCTTCCCTAAGTGGATCCTCCTTCGGCATTTGGTTGCCCTCGGCCTTCAGTTTTCAGGCGGACCGCGCGCTGGGGGGCAATTTCTTCGTTGGAGCCAATTATACTCAGGGCTTTTCCTTAGGGGAAGGCGCCCTTCAGCGGGGCAGCCTGCTGGCCATCAGCCCTCGGATGGAAAGCCGCTGGCTGGAAGCCGCCATCCCAATCACGGTATATGACTGGCAACAGGTTCGCGTTGGACTTGCTCTTCGCCTGGCATTTTTCACCATCGGCACCGAACATTTGGGAAGTATCTTCCGAAAAAGCGATTTTCAGGGGACGGACCTGTACTTCGCCATAAAAATTAACCCTTTCCAATTGAGCCAAAAAGACAAAGGGTGGCAATCTGGCCGGCAGCCACGTGTCAGCGGAGGCAAAAAAGGCCGGATACGCTGCTATAAGTTCTGAACCAGGATTGGCTACCTTTGTGAAAAAACAATGGCTATGGCCCATTCCCCAAAGGCATTTTTCAATTGCCTTCCATTCCAGAAGTTTTCGCTCAACGAACTGTACGATGTAATGGCCTTGCGCCAGGAAGTTTTCGTAGTTGAACAAAATTGCCCTTACCTCGACGCCGATGGTAAAGACCCCGATTGTTACCATCTACTGGGCTACGAGGCCAATGGGCAACTGGTGGCTTACACCCGGCTAATCCCACCTGGGCTTGTGTATGAGCATTACGCTGCCTTCGGCCGGGTAGTGACCTCGCCGATAGTCAGAGGCAAAGGTTTCGGAAGGCTGTTGATGGATGCTACCCTGGAATGGATACAACAGCTCTATGGTAACCATCCGGTCAAAATATCCGCCCAAAGCTACCTGATACCGTTCTACGAATCCTACGGTTTTTCAAAAGTTGGCGAACCTTACCTGGAGGATAATATCCCGCATGTTGCCATGGTGAAAGCGGAGAGGTGAGGGGCTTTTACCACTTACCCCAGCAAAGCCGCATGAGCTGCATCCAATAGCGCCCGCACCTCTTTGGCGTCAGGCGCTTGGGCGTACACCCGGAGAACCGGCTCCGTTCCGGAGGCGCGAATCATGACCCACCGGCCGCCGCCAAAAACAAACTTGAACCCATCGATTGTTTCCACCGACTCAATTTTGTAGGGCCCAAAGGCAGCGTAGGCATTATCCTGACAGGCTTTCATGATGGCCTGCTTTTTTGCTTCCGACAAGTGGAGGTCATCCCGATCGAAGGCGAAAGGGCCTACCATATCGTAAACTTCCTGGATCAAAGCCTTAAGCGGCTTGCCGGTTTTGGCCATGAATTCCAGGATCATCAGGCCGATCCAGATGCCGTCCCGTTCGGGGATATGGCCTTTCACGGCCAGGCCGCCCGATTCCTCTCCGCCCACGATCACATCTTCCGTAGACATGATCTCGGCGATGTATTTGAAACCGATCTTGGTAATTTCCGTTTCCAGGCCAAATTGCTCGGCCATCTGCTGCATCTTTTCCGTCACCGAAAAAGTAACGACTACTTTGCCCGATTCCTTTTTGTACTTGCGCATATACAGCAAAAGCAGCAGAAGGATGTGGTGTGAATCCACGAAATTTCCGTCCGCATCATACATACCGATACGGTCGGCATCACCATCATTGGCCAGCCCCAACTGGATCTCAGCGTGAGATTTGATATAATTAGATAATTCTTCCAGGTTGCGGTGGATTGGTTCCGGAGCCTGCCCCCTGAAGGAGGGGTTATAATCGCAATGCAGTAAAACGGCATTGGGGAAAAGTTTGCGCATTGCTTCCTGGCCGGCGCCATACATAGCGTCATAGGCCATTGGAATATTGGCGCGTTGAATGGCGGGCAGGTCGAAGTTTTTTCGGACGTGATCCAGATACATGGTTTCCAGGTCGACGTATTCAAGCAGTCCTTTGGTTTCCATTTCTACCAGGGAAGGCAAATCAAGCGTGCAATTTTCAGGCACTTCATCCTCTACTTCAGATACCTGGGCAGGGCTCATTGGGCCGCCAAGTTTGGATTTCAATTTGTAACCATTATAAGAAGGCGGGTTGTGACTGGCCGTGATCACGATACCCAGGCCGGAGCCGGTCTTTACCACACCTAAAGAGACCATCGGAGTTGAGACAAAGCCTTTTGCCAGTTTAACCCGGAGGCCGTAAGCTCCAAGGACCCGTGCAGTGGTTTCCGCGAACAGTGGCCCGCCAAAGCGGGTATCGTGCCCGATCACGGCTTGTTCCTCCTGTTGCTTTTTCATCCAACGGGCCGTTCCCTCGGCTACGCGCTTGACGTTTTCCAGTGTGTAATCATCTGCGATTATGGCCCGCCAGCCGTCTGTTCCGAATTTGATCTTTGTCATTATTAAGATTCTTGTTTTTCTGGGTAGGGTATAATAGGCGGGTAAATTTAGTAATTTGCCTGCACATTGCAGGAAAGGGATGGCTCCTTACTTTTCTGAAAAGCGAGGCAAAACAAAAAATCATTTTCAATAGCCTCTTTACAAATTTCACTGTAACTTAAGAAGGCAATTACCAAAAGTATTGTGAAAGACACTTACCGGCATAAGGGATTAAGAAAGCAACTCATCAACGAGCTGCGGAGGAAGGGGATTAACGATGAACAGGTGCTTGCGGCTATGGATGCTTTGCCCCGCCATTTTTTCCTGGATAAAGCATTCGAAGAGTGGGCCTACGAGGATAAGCCTTTCCCTATTGGCCATGACCAGACTATATCCCAGCCTTTTACGGTAGCTTATCAGACCTTACTGCTCCAAATCAAGAAACGCGACAAAGTGCTGGAAGTAGGGACGGGTTCCGGGTATCAGGCAGGCCTTCTCGCGCTGCTGGGTGCGCGCGTCTATACGGTAGAGCGGCAGGAAGGGCTCTTTCAAAAAGCGAAACTCTTACTCAAAGAACTCAAGCTGGGCAATATCCGCTGCTATCTCCGCGATGGTTATAAGGGACTACCGGAGTTCGCGCCATTCGACAAAATCATTGTCACGGCAGGGGCTTCGGAAGTACCCGAACCACTATTGGAACAACTGGCGATAGGCGGCATTCTGGTTATCCCCGTTGGCGATCCGGTACAGCACATGCACCGAATTACCAGGCTTTCGGAATCGAATTACCAGGATGAATCTCTTGGCGCTTTCCGCTTCGTGCCTTTCCTGAAAGGACTGGAAAAGGAAGAGTAAAAAAGAAGAAATAGGCAAGGAATGGGAGAGGATTCGGTTGAGAGTGCTGAGAAAGTTCAACCCTCTCAACCCTCTCAACCTTACTAAACCTTATAAACCCCTAATCACATCAATCTATCCTGCGGCCGGTAGCGCGGCGGGAGTCAACCGAAACACGGTTCACTTTTTTCAGGTCGACCAGAAGGCCGGCATAGGCGCTTTCATTTTCGACGCGCCATTTTTTGCCTTCATAGGTGACAACTCCGCTACGGCGGTTCCACTCGGAGGCCATCAAAACGAAGCGTTCATCCATTTTGGGGCTGGGGCCGAAAATAAGGTAGCGTTCCCGCCCCCCTTCTTCAAAACTGATGGCAAAGCGGTCTTCCTTAGGAAGGAACAGCAATACACCAGGTGTATTGCGCGGGATGACAACCTCTTCCACCTGTCGGCCGTCTATCATCTTGATCTCACCAGAGACGATCTCCGATTTTGCGCCGGTCAACTCACGGCGCATGACGATGTCATTTGACAAGTAGAACTGGATGCGTTTCAGTTCCGCTTCCGACCATTGGTTTTTCTTGTACAGGCTTTCGGTAAAAGGGCTCAGGGTAGGCCCGCAGGCACTCAAGGCCAAAACGGCCACAACAGCCAGGAGGCTTCGTTTTCCAGCTTTCATAGCAGATTGTATTTGGTTATCAAATTGGTCCTGTAATGTAAACACTTTGGCCTGCTATGCGCCCGAAGGTTAAGAAACTTTAACCAGGTTTAACGGAATTTAACAGCATCATGGCGCCTCCCGGCGCCCTTTAAAAAAAGCCTTTAACAGGGCGCCGCATTCTTCTGAAAGGATACCGTATTCCACCTGGGTTTTAGGGTGCAGCAAACTCTTGCCATAACGCATGAACCCGCGTTTGTCATCTGCTGCCCCATAAACTACTCGGCCAGCCTGAGCCCAGAACAACGCGCCGGCGCACATGACGCAAGGTTCGAGGGTTACATAAAGCGTACAGTCCGGCATATATTTACTGCCCAAATAATTGGAAGCCGCAGTAATGGCCAGTACTTCCGCATGCGCTGTTACATCGCGGAGCAACTCCGTCTGGTTATGAGCCCGGGCGATGATCTGATTCTGGCAAACCACTACCGCCCCAACTGGAATCTCCCCTTTTTCGAAGGCCTGTTCCGCCTCCTTGAGGGCCTGCCGCATGAAATGTTCATCACTAAATACGCTTAGCATAGGTTGTTGTCGATTAACTTGGAGGGGCCCCCGCCAAGGCCGTACGCTTTACCTGCCCTTTGGACACCTTATAAACACCTGTACTTTCTAAAAAGTAATTAGTCCCTGGCTATTGGCATCGCCTATAGCGGCAAATATAATAAGAAAAGAAAACCCACACTTCCTTGGGATAAGCCACCAACAGGAGACACCTGAATTCCGTCAAGGGGACATTTCTCCGATCCTGCCTTTTCTTTTTGTAACCAATTTGTATACCTTTGCGCATGGAAATACAAAAAATACCTCAGGACAAATTTTTAACCGAAGGCCTCACCTTCGACGATGTACTACTGGTACCTGCCTACTCGGAGGTGCTTCCCCGTGAAGTAGATATCTCCACTGCACTAACTCGAGAGATCAAGCTCAACGCGCCTATCGTTTCCGCAGCAATGGATACGGTGACCGAAAATAAACTTGCAATAGCGATCGCCCGCCAGGGAGGAATTGGCATCATTCATAAAAATATGACCATTGCCGAGCAAGCGGACCAGGTGCGCAGCGTCAAGCGGTCTGAAAGCGGGATGATCGTCGATCCGGTCACACTGATGGAAGACGCATTAGTTGGAGATGCCCTGGCCTTGATGCGGCAATTTAAAATTGGAGGCATCCCTATTGTCGATGAGCAGGATAAACTCACTGGCATCCTTACGAACCGTGACCTTCGCTTCGAAAGCCGCATGACTCGTCCGGTAAAAGAGTTAATGACCAGTAAGGACCTTGTCACTGCACCGGTTGGGACTACACTCGACCAGGCACGGCAGATCCTTCAGGGGCACAAGATCGAAAAGTTACCCGTTGTTGATAAAGACAATACGCTGGTCGGATTGATCACCTACAGGGATATCATGAAAGTGCAGGATTACCCCAACTCCTGTAAAGATACGCTTGGCCGCCTGGTGGTTGGAGCTGCTGTTGGCGTTACAAGTGACATGCTGGAACGCATTGAAGCTCTGGTGCGGGTAGGCGTAGACGTTGTGGTCATCGACACAGCACATGGCCATTCCCGCGGCGTTTTAGATGCGGTACGCAAAGCAAAACATCATTTTCCACAATTGCAGGTGATCGGAGGAAACGTGGCCACTGCCGAAGGCGCCCGCGCACTGGCCGATGCCGGCGCTGACGGCGTGAAGGTAGGCGTCGGCCCGGGTTCGATCTGTACAACCCGTGTGGTTGCCGGTGTTGGTATGCCACAATTGTCCGCCATTCACCAAGCCGCCCAGGGCCTTCAGGGGCTGGGCGTCCCAATTATCGGAGACGGCGGTATCCGCTATACTGGAGACATTAGCAAAGCGTTGGCTGCCGGCGCCAGTACCATCATGGCAGGCAGCCTCTTTGCCGGCGTGGAAGAAGCCCCTGGTGAAACCATCATTTTTGACGGGCGCAAATTCAAAGTATACCGAGGAATGGGCTCTCTGGGCGCGATGCAACAGGGATCCAAAGACCGATACTTCCAGGACGTGGAAGACGATATTAAAAAACTGGTGCCCGAAGGGATTGAAGGCCGTGTTCCTTTCAAAGGAACCGTAGCGGAAGTAATGGTGCAGTATATCGGCGGCCTGCGGGCCGGCATGGGCTATTGTGGCGCCTCAACCATTGCCGAACTGCAAAAGGCCCGGTTTGTAAAGATCACCGGCTCGGGTATTCTGGAAAGCCATCCCCACAATATCACCATCACCAAGGAGTCGCCTAATTATAGCCGGAGGTAAGAGGAGCGTTGAAAAGTCGAGGAGTTTAAGCGTTTAAGAGGAAGGAAGTATGGATAAAAAGCCGACGAGGTTAGGGCGGGAATTTTTCACCGGGGAAGACGTGCTGAAAATAAGCCGCAGCCTGATCGGCAAGTATTTGGTGACCCGTTTTGAAGGGCAGGAAACTGCCGGCCGGATCGTGGAAGTGGAAGCATACCGCGGGCCGGATGACAAAGCCTCCCATGCTTACGGTTTGCGGTATACGAATCGCACCCAGGTGATGTATGCAGAGGGAGGGCACGCCTATATATACCTTTGTTACGGCATTCACCATCTGTTTAATATCGTTACTGCGAGGGAAGGTGTTCCGCACGCTATTCTGATAAGAGGACTGGAACCAACGGATAATGTGCCGCTCATGCTGCGGCGGCGCAACATGAAAAAACTCCAGCCTCGCCTCACAGCCGGGCCTGGCGTACTCAGTCAGGCATTAGGAATTACCACAGCATACAGTGGGACAGATATGCTGGCGGCCGACAGCCCCATTTGGATTGAAGACCGGGGCGCCATAATTGATGAAAGCGATATACAAGCAGGGCCACGCATAGGCGTTGACTACGCCGAAGAGTGCGCCTCCTGGGAATGGCGTTTCTACATTAGAAGCAACCCCTGGGTAAGCAGGGCACGCTAACGGACAAGCAATGCGAGCCTTATTTCATCGTTAGGATACAAGCTAACCACAACTCAAGAATATGAACGCCACTTTACGATTTTCCGCCATGGCAGCCCTGCTATTGAGTTTTGCCAGTCTGGCCGCTCAGGACGAAGGACTTCGGAATTACGATAATACCTACCTGGACAACATTCGATCGGTCAAATTCCATTCGGAGGAGTTGCTGCTCTCCTACCCTATTATTGAACTTGGGGGCGCAGCCCGCCTGATGCTTTCTTTTGACGACATCGACGGCGATGTCAAAGACTACATCTATACTTTCGTCCATTGCGACATCAACTGGGAACCTTCCAACCTTCAGGAAATGGAATACCTGGAGGGCTTCACCGGAGAGCGCATCCAGCAGTTCAATTTTTCATTCAAAACCCTATGGCCCTACACTCACTACGAGTTGAGCCTGCCCAACAACGACCTCCGCTGGCTGCAATCGGGCAACTACCTTTTAAAAATTTATGATGATACTGATGACCGGAAACTAGCCATCACCCGCCGTTTTGTTATTGTAGAACAACTAACCAGCATAGCTCCGCAGGTATTGCGGGCCAGTCAGGTCAGTAAATTCCGGACGCACCAGGAGATTGACTTTGTTGTTGACCATCCCAGGTTAAAGATCCAAAACCCTCTTCAGGAAATTCGGGCTACTGTTCTGCAAAATGGACGCTGGGATAATGCCATTGTGGATATCCCTCCAAAATTCATACGGCCCAACCGGCTGATCTTTGATTTCCAGGACCAGATCGTCTTTCCCGGAGGCAAGGAATTCCGTTTTGTAGACCTGCGAAGCCTCCGACTGGTCTCCTTTAATATTTTATCGGTTGAACGGACCGATGATGGGATCTCTGTGCAGTTAAAAAAAGACGCACCGCGTGTCCGGCAAGCCTATACTACATTCGAGGATATTGACGGTAACTTCATTCTGGAAACCACAGACCAGGGGGACAACGACCTGGCCGGCGAATACTGTGATGTGCTATTTGTACTCGATGTAGAACAGCCCTTTCCCGACCAGGAACTCTACCTGTTCGGAGGTTTTACGGAATGGCAACTGAAGCCGGAATACAAAATGGTTTACAATAACGCCCTGAACGGCTATGTGGGCAAGGCGCTTCTGAAGCAGGGCTATTATGATTATTCTTATGCCGCCCTTCCCGTGGTTCCCAACAGCCAACGAGCGGGAGCAGCCCAAGCCGACATGGCCTTCATTGAGGGCAACTCTTATGAAACAGAGAACGAATATACGATCCTGCTCTATTACCGGCCATTCGGCAGCCGGTTCGACCGGGTGGTGGGGGCCCTTACTTTTACCTCAAATATGTAAGCCCTTCCGATGTCCATACAAACCTCACTTTTATCCGAAAGTTGGCTACCTTGATATAAATAATGCTGCCGTAGGGTTCGCATTTTCTACTATTGTAAACAAAATATCTATTTATTATGCTACAGAAAATCACCCTTCTGTTTATGTCCTTGTGCCTCGCCATGTTGGCAGGCAATGCTCAGAATACCTGGTCTTTGGAAAAATGCATTGACTATGCACGCCAAAACAACCTGAGTGTTAAACAAGCCGAATACAGCATCAAAAATACGGATTTGACCCGCAAGCAGAACGAATTCAACCGGCTTCCCGGCCTAAGTGGGCGCACCAGCGGAGGCCTTCAGTTTGGCCGGACGATTGACCCGACCACCAACTCTTTTAACACAGAGCAAATCACGTTCAATAGCTTCTCGATCGACCTCAACGCCACCCTTTACAGTGGCAACCGGCTCAACAATGCAGTCAAACAAAGCCGGATAGACCTGGAAGCAGCCCGCCTTGACGCCCAGGCCACCGTCAATGATATTGGCCTGAGTATTGCCAATGCTTATTTGAGCATCCTGTTGGCCGAAGAGCAACTCGAAAATGCCCGCCGCCGCCTGGAACTTTCCCAGAGCCAGTTGGACCAAACCGACAAACTCATCCGCGCCGGCTCCTTACCGCCTAATGACCGCCTGGACTTCCTAAGCCAGATCGCCCTCGATGAACAGTCCATTATTGAAGCCCAGAACCTGGTGGCTATCGGCTATCTGAACCTCAAACAAATCATGGAGATCGACCCCAATGAAGACATCCGCATTGTCCGCCCCGAAAGCATCAATATTCCAGAAGGAGTGGACCCACAAGGCTTTCAGCTCAATGAAGTTTATAACGCCGCTTTACAAACCCAGCCTCAGATCCGTGCCGCCGACCTGCGCCTGGAAAGTGCTCAATTGGAAGAAAATATTGCCCATGCCGGCTTCCTGCCAACGCTGAGCCTGTTCGCCAGCCTGAACACCAACTACTCCAGTGCATTTCAATCACCTATATTCGGCCTGGTGCGTTCCAAACAAACAGTGTTCATCAACAATGACCCCGTTGAGATAGAATTCGAGAACGAGGCCCCGGTGGACTACAAGAATATCGCCTTTGGCAAGCAGTTCAATGACAACTTCGGACAGACGGTAGGCCTGAGCCTGGGGGTTCCCATTTACAGCAACCACAGTAACCGCATCGCAGTGGAACGCGCCCGGCTCAATGTGCTGAACACCCAGGTGACCAACCGGCAGCAACGGCAGCAACTAAAAACGGATGTTCAGCGAGCCATCGCCGACGCCCGGGCGGCCCGCGAGACCTTACAGGCCTCTCAGCGGACGGCAGATGCCTCCCAGGCGGCATTCGAAAATGCGGAAAAGCGCTTCAAATTGGGGGCCATCAATTCCCTCGAATACACCACTGCCCGCAACAATCTCGACCGGGCCCTGGTGGATGTCATTCGCGCCAAATATCAGTATCTGTTTAACCTGAAGGTCGTCGATTTCTACCTCGGGCGGCCAATCATTCTGGATTAACCGTACGGATTATAAGCCCAGAAGCCTCACAGCAATGCCGCTTCCGGGCCTGAAAAACCAACCATAAAAGTCTTGCAAATCATGTCAAAACCTAAGCGTAGCAACGTCATTATCTTTGCCCTCCTGGGCCTTATCATTATTATGGTAGTTGCCCTGATATGGCGCAACCAGAATAAACCCAAAGGAGAAAAGGTAGCAGTAGAAAAGGCCGAACGCCACACAATCATCGAGGAGGTATCCGCCAGTGGAAAGGTCTTTCCCCAAACCGAGGTCAAAATCAGTTCTGATGTATCCGGGGAGATCGTCCAATTGCTGGTTGAAGAAGGAGATTCGGTGGTAACCGGCCAACTTCTTGCCCGGATCGACCCCGACGCTTATGAATCTCAGGTGGAACGTGGAGTGGCTGGTGTCAATAACGCCAAGGCTCAGCAGGCCAATGCCCGCTCCCAGGTCGACCAGTTCAAGGCTCAAAAAGAACAGATACAAGCCCAACTGATCAATGCCCGGGAAATACAGCAACGCAATGAACAATTGCACAAACAAGGGGTGATTTCCGATGCGGACTACCAGCAATCCTTTTCCAACTTAAAAGCACTGGAGGCCAACCTCAAAGCAGCCGAAGCCAATATTCGCGCATCGGAGGAAAGTGCCCGCGCCAGCCAATTCGCCGTTGAAAGCGCAGAGGCCAGCCTTAAAGAACTGCGTACCAGCCTGCGCCGAACCGATATCTTTGCTCCCATGAGCGGCATCATCTCCAGCCTGAGTGTAGAAGAAGGTGAACGGGTGGTTGGTACAATTCAGATGGCTGGCACCGAAATGATGCGCATCGCCAACCTCAATGCGATGGAAGTACGAGTGGAAGTGAGTGAAAATGACATCCCCCGGGTTACTTTCAATGATGAAGTTGCTATAGAAGTAGATGCCTACCTCGGGCGAACCTTCCGGGGGCGGGTTACCCAGATCGCCAACTCCGCCACCTCAGCCGGGGCCACCGCCGCCCTGACTAGCGACCAGGTGACCAACTTTGAAGTCCGCATCAATATTGACCCAGATTCTTATCAGGACCTTATTACTCCAAACAAGCCCTATCCCTTCCGGCCGGGCATGTCCGCATCAGTAGAAATAAAGACCGAAACCGAAGAAGATGTGCTGGCCATTCCTATCCAGGCGGTTACTACCCGGGAGAAGGAAGGCAAAAAGAAAAAAGTTGCTGTGGCTGAAAACGCAGATGCGAGTGAAGAAGGAACAACCGCCAGTACCGCCAAAAGTGATGACCTTATTGAGGTCGTGTTTGTTGTTTCCGGTGATACCGTCCGGATGGCGCCGGTTGAAACTGGCATACAAGATGACACTTATATCCAGATCCTTTCCGGCCTGAAGGAAGGGGAAGAGGTTATAACTGCGCCTTATGCCGCCATCGCCCGCAAACTGGAAGCCGGTGACCAGGTACACGTAGTACCTGAAGAGGAATTGTACAAAAAAGAAAAATAACTATCAAAAATAGAGCCCTGATCATTTTCATCCGAAACCCTGAGTTAGGTAAGGTCAAAACACGACTAGCCCGAACGATGGGGAATGAGCGGGCGCTGCGCATATACCGGGCGCTGCTGGCGCATACCCGTCAGGTCACACTCGCCGTTTCTGCACAGCGCCTGCTTTTTTACAGCCAACAGGTCATCCGCCAGGACGATTGGCCCGAGTCTAGCTTTCGGAAGTTTCTACAAGAAGGGCCTGGCCTCGGAGAACGTATGCAACATGCTTTCAAACTGGCCCTCGCTCAGGCTGATGCGGCCATTATTGTAGGTAGTGATATAGCCCGGTTAAGCAGCAAAATCATCGAAACTGCTTTTGAGCAATTGTCCACCCACGATTTCGTTATCGGCCCTGCACTCGATGGAGGGTATTATCTGCTCGGAATGAAAGCACTCCAGCCGGAATTATTCCGGGATATCCCCTGGAGCACCAGCCGGGTTTTTAACGATACGACATCTATTATAAGCCACCTAGGAAAAACCTACGCCCTTACGCCAATGCTGTCTGATATTGACCAGGCAGAGGACTGGGAAAGGGAAGGCTGGGATTTAGATAAATAACGACTCCCTAGGCCTTGGCCTTTCGCTCCTTCTTTTTCAGCTTCACTCTTCCACGCTGTCGTTTGTGGTTAAAGGAATGAGGCGTAATTTCCTGCCAATATCCTTCCAGGTTGGTATCCCAGATACTGCGATTAAAGAGTACCTGATACTTGCGGGTGATTACACCGGGGGAACCGTCTTCCGGCATAGAATCTTTCCCGGATCCTATCAGGTTGGGGTCGATTTCCTCCAAATAGATAGAGCGGTCTTCATACATCCGGCCACTCAGTCGCCGGGTGATAACGCTATCTTGGCTTATATAAATGTAGGATTGCCCTTTGATATGTCCATTTTTGACCTGGAGGAAAATCTCAAAACGATGGCCTTGCTCCGAGTAAATCCCTCCTTCGGTTATCCTCCCTTCCCACAGGCCAGCCAAGCCATTCTGAGCGAAAAGAGCGGAGCCGCAAGCGATAGAAATGGCTATTAAAAAAAGAGAACGGATCATGGCTTTTGCGTTTCTGATTATGATGCCGAATATACGAAAAAATCAAAACCAGGCATTTCCTGATAAGCAAAGGCGCCCTTTACCGGGGTGAACAGGCCTTCCGAGTTTATTTCCTTTTATCCCCAATGAACCAAGCAGCCGGTCCAGGTGTATAAGAATACGATTGAATACCATAATTTTGCCAAAACAAAATAAATAAGAAACGAAATGTATCCAGTAGAACTGACAACACCCATGGCTAAAGACCTGAATGATTATGGTTTTGAAAGCCTCTCGACACCGGAAGCTGTGAGCGAAGTAATGGAGCAGGAAGAAGGAACCGTCCTGGTTGTAGTCAACTCCGTATGCGGTTGCGCTGCTGCCAATGCCCGCCCGGGCGCCAAACTGGCGGTACAACACGACAAGAAACCGGATCGCCTGGTCACCGTATTTGCAGGCGTAGACCATAACGCCACCGCCAAGGCCCGGGAATATATGCTGCCATACCCTCCTTCTTCACCTTCTATCGCCTTGTTCAAAGATGGCAGGCTGGTGCACTTTCTGGAACGCCATCACATCGAAGGCCGGTCGAAGGAGATTATCGCCGAAAACCTGAAGATGGCGTTTGATCGCTATTGTTAGTTCAGAGTGTCAGTACGTCAGTTTTCAGTACGCCATTAATGGAGTGCTATCCCCTGACGTACTGACTACTAACTGGCCTAGGGCGCCAATCGCTCAATTTTCCAGCTATTATTGCCAAGAAGCGAATACTGTATCCGGTCGTGCAAGCGGCTGGGGCGGCCCTGCCAGAATTCTACTAAAGCCGGGCTTAAGCGGAATCCCCCCCAATGCAGCGGGCGAGGAAAATGTTCGGCATCAGCGTACTGTTTTTCCAACTCCGCCATCCTTTCATCTAACTGGCGTCTGCTTTCAATAGGTTGGCTCTGTGGTGACGCCCAGGCTCCTGCCTGACTGCCTTTGGGGCGTGACTGAAAATAGGCAGTCGATTCTTCCGGGCTCACCCGTTCTACCCTTCCTTCAATACGCACCTGTCGCTGCAACTCCTGCCAGAAAAAAACGAGCGCGGCCCAGGGCTGCTCCGCCAGGTTCCTCCCTTTCCGACTCTGGTAATTAGTGTAAAACACAAATCCATCTTTATCAAAACCTTTTAATAACACAATGCGGGCAGAAGGCCTACCCAAAGCATCTGCAGTGGCCAAAGTCATGGCGTTGGGCTCAGGAAGCTGCGCATTCATGGCTTCTTCAAACCAAATACCAAACTGATTAATAGGCTCTGGCCGGACGTCTGCCAGCTCGAGCGTATGAGCGGTATATTCTTTGCGAAGATTTTCGATATCCAAAGCCATAATCAAACTATTTTTCTGCTCAACATAGCTTGTGCCTATGGAGTTTAAAGGAAGCTGGAAAAGCAAAAAAAAAACCCTGTCACGTTATACATGACAGGGACCTAACGATAAACAAACACTATGAACAACACTAAGTTCTTTAAACCAACCGGACGAGCGCATCCAAGCGCCCGATCCCGCTGATTTTTATAATTTGTGCATAATTGTTTCTTTGAACTAAATTAAGCAGGGAAAAAGCTCCTAACTTAAATATCTACACAAAACAAAGGAAAACAAGCGCCTTTTTTTGACACAAAATTTATTTTATGTGACATGACAAAACTATTGATTTCATTTACCCCTTCTCAATAAATCGGGTCAATTCCGAGAAATCCATCTAGCCATATAAAGTCATAATATAATATTAAGCCAGGCACATCGCCTATTTCCAATAGTTTCGCCAAATCCGTTTCTTTTTACAATTTTGTGACATTTTCATCATTGCTCAAGAGAAACATTATTTAGAAAAAATTGCCCCTGACTAGCCATTAGAAGCGATTATTCCTCATTCATCAGGTTCAGGATACCAAGTTTTAGGCGAAAAGCCAGCCAACACATTACCGGCAGCCTGTATCTACTCCTCTTCTCTTTTCAGGAAGGCCTGCCAATCTTCAGGTGTATCCAAGTCGAACTGCCCCTGTGGAAAAGGAACAGGCAGCAGATTATTGCGATATTTTCGGATCAGCGGTTTGGCCCCTGCCTGCCCCTTCAGGGCCAGCAGTTCGGGAAACAAGATTCTGCGAAAAAGGGCGGGCACGCCCAGAGAATCGCCATATTTAGAAACGGCTCCAAACATTTCCGGAGCCATTTCTAACTGCCGGGCCATTTCCAGCAATCTCAAGGCGTCGAGGTAGGGCTGGTCTACCAAAATAAAAAAGGCGGCTTCCAGTCCCGGTTCGGACTGCAGAAGGGCTTGTAGCCCGGTTGCTACCGAACTGCCCATACCGCTTTGCCAGTCCTTGTTGTGCACCACCAGTGTTTGCCCAGCCTCTATTTCCGTTTCGATTAGCTCAGCATTGGCCCCCAACACTACCGCTATTGGCCGAAAAGGGGTAGCGATAGCAATATCCAGCCCATGCTGAAGCAGGCTTCGGCCCTGGAAGCGCAGCAATTGCTTGGGCCGCCCCATGCGGGTGGAGGCGCCGGCGGCGAGCAGCGCAATGCCGGTGGAGGAGATATTGAACATAATTCAGTATAGTTGTTTGATCCGCACCGTTGGCCCGGGGCAGAGTGCAGTATGGCAGCTCATGCAGGCATTCACCATATTGTTATAAAGGGGCCGGGCATTAGCTACATCCCCCTCCCGCAGGGCTTTCACCGTTTGCAAATAAGACCGGGCGTGCTCCTGGTAGGCGGCCGAGGCGGCCTTTTCCGGGACGCTGGCCTGCGCCGTCAGTATCTTTTCATAATCGAGTCCAAGCCAGGGTGCTTCTCCCTGCTCAATCTGCTGTTTCACCACCTGGGCTTCACCAGTCATCGCCCGCATCAGCAGGGCCAGTTCGCTGTCGCCATTGGGGTTGAGTGGCATCGGTTCGCTGGCCGCTTTCGGAGCTGAACAGGAGAAGAAATAACCGCCGAGCAGAAAAGCCAGCAGGAAGGCTGGTTGCCGGAAACCTGGGTTGAAGCTAAACTTGCAGTATCTCAACATAATCGTTTTGGGCGCTAATTTAAGGGTACAGCCAAAAAATTACTCCTTTTTATCATCTTCTCCCTTCCGTTTCATCAATTCCATGACTTTATCCAGGGGAAGCGCTTCAATCGTCCGCCCATTGCCGGCCATTGTCTCCGCAGCGAAGAGGGAATTGAGAATGGCCTCTTCCGTAGCCTCAATTGTAGCCAGAAAAAGTGGCGACATCGCATTATTGTCGAGTACTTCCTGCCTCAGCACTGGGGAATCATTTTGATAAGGCACACGCAGGCCCCTGGCAGTAGAGAACGCAATAACATAATCGCCGCTGCCATTGGAAGCGATGCCACCGGTGCGGGCCAGCCCCAACACAGCTCTTTTTGCCATACGCTTCAGGTTACGGGCATCGGCCGGCGCATCTGTTGCAACAATGATCATACAGGAGCCATCGCCCGTGTCCTTAAGGGTTTCGCTAAGGTAATACTGCCCCAGGGCCTCCCCAACCTGCAGGCCGTCGATTTGAAGGACGCCACCGAAGTTCGTTTGTACGAGCACCCCTACTGTGTAGCCGCTCAGTTTGGCTGGCAGCCGGCGGGAGGCCGTTCCGATTCCACCTTTGAACCCAAAACAAATCGTACCGGTTCCGGCGCCAACATTGCCTTCCAGTACCGGGCCGCTAGCGGCCTGCTCGATGGCCTGCAGAACATGTTCCTTGCGCACATGCCTGCCCCGAATGTCGTTCAGACCGCCATCATTGGTTTCCCCTACCACCGGATTGACGGAGCGGACAGCCTCATTGCCCGGCTGGGCCAGTGTATAGTCGATAAGGGCCTCACAGGCAACAGGCACGCTAAGCGTGTTAGTGAGCACAATGGGCGTTTCGATATTGCCCAGCTCTTCCACCTGGCTGTAGCCGGCCAGTTTACCGAAACCATTTCCAATGTATATAGCGGCGGGCACTTTTTCCTGAAAGATATTATCCTCATGAAGCAAAATAGCCGTTACGCCAGTACGGATGCTGTCTCCGAGTATTAGAGTAGTATGCCCTACCCTAACACCCGAAACGTCCGTAATCGCATTCAGTGGGCCGGGATAAAGTACGCCCGGACGAATGCCGATATCCCGAAGCTTTTTGGATTGCGCCATAGCTGATTGAATGGTCAGCAGCAAGATAAAGAGCAGCAATAATTTGGTTCGCATAAATTGCCTGTTAAGATGCTTAACAAATAGCCTACCGGCTGTTTTTATTTTGTTAATCCGTAAGGACTGACAACCAGCAGCGAGGGAATCTGTATAATTTTGATGTCGAACAGTTTAAATTTAAAAAATCCAATGAAAATGATCCGAAAGATTTTAATAACAGTACTTAGCATGGCCATCATCGGCGGCCTCAACGCACAAGCCTGGAAGGACAAACTCAACCAGGCCAAGGATAAGCTCACCGGAGGCGCCCCCCTCAGCCAGGAAGAAGTGGGCAGGGGACTGAAGGAAGCCCTCGATGCTGGTGTGGGGGAAGCGGTAAGCTTCCTGTCGGCAGAAGATGGATACTATAAGAGCGTTTACAAGATCCTTTTGCCAGAGGAGGCCCAGCAGGTAGCCGGCAGGCTGCGCGCCGTGCCTGGCTTCTCCAATTTCGAGGAAGAAGCCTTGATGAAAATCAATCGCGCTGCAGAGGACGCCGCCCAGAAGGCCAAGCCAATCTTCGTGAGCGCCATCAAACAGATGACCTTCCAGGACGCCATGAACCTCCTGATGGGCGACAAGGACGCCGCCACCCGCTATTTGGAAAAAACGACTTACGACCAACTCTACTCAGCGTTCAAGCCGGTCATCATCGAATCCCTTGATAAGTTCAACGCTCGTACCTACTGGCGCGACGGGGTGACTGCTTACAACAAGATTCCTCTGGTATCCAAAGCCAACCCGGAATTGGACGACTATGTCGCCAAACAGGCCTTACTTGGGATGTTCAGTTTGGTTGAAAAGAAAGAGTTGGACATCCGGGAGAATACGGGAGCCCGCACGTCGGATCTTCTGCGAAAGGTGTTTGCCAAGCAGGATCGGGGGAAATAGCAAGACAAGAACAGCTTGCTTTTTGAGGGACTGGCTATATGGTCATTTGGCTAGCCTGGGGCCTTGGAGGCCGGGGCCCCCTTCCGCCCCTATCCCAAACATTTATTATCTTTCCCAAAAAAAAATGAACCCAAAAGCCTTTCAGGACAACTACCCTGACGCCCTGAGCCACTGCTATGGTTGTGGGCGCCTTAATGAACATGGCCATCAGCTGAAGAGCTACTGGGATGGAGCAGAAACAATAGCCCATTTTACACCCCAGCCTTATCACACGGCAATCCCCGGCTACGTCTACGGCGGGCTGATTGCCTCCTTGATCGATTGTCACGCCACGGGTACAGCATCCGCCGCCGCGGCCCGGGCAGCGGGGCTTGAGATGAGCGACGGCCAGGCCCAACGATTTGTTACCGCCGCCTTAAAAGTGGATTTCCTGAAGCCAACACCAATTGGAGTGACACTGGAACTTCGGGGTAAAATTTCGGAACTCAAGGATCGAAAAGTGGTGGTGGAGGTTACGCTTTACGCCAATGGTGTAGCCTGCGCCCGCGGGGAAGTAGTATGCGTCCGGATGCCGGAGGAGATGCTGGGATGAAATGTGGAATTCGGAAAGTAAAATTTAGAAGGCCCATTGGGGTGCCTGGAACAGGGCTGCCCATCCAACGCTGCGCTTCGGCAGCGCATCCCGGACAATTTTACATTTTATACTCACATTTTACATTTTACATTTAAATCTCCCTTTTCTTTGCAGCACTATGCAAAAGATAACCCTATTATTTTTGCTCGTCTTTTCCCTAACCCCCCTCTTATGCCAGGACGACGGCCATCTGTCCTTTCTGGAACCGGCCGATACGTTTCATTCCACCCGATTCTGGGCTTGTGCCGGGGCCGGGGCGGCCATTTACGGCGGTGCGTCTATAGGCTTATACCAGGCCTGGTACAAGGACTATGACCTCACCGGCTTCCACACCTTCAATGACAGTCGAGAGTGGGAGAATATGGATAAAATGGGACACACTTTTACCGCTTACACCATGAGTAGCCTTAGCTTTCAGGGCGCCCGATGGACGGGGCTGAACCGCCGGAAGAGCATGTGGCTGGCTGCCGGTGTCGGCACGCTGCTGCAGGGTACTATTGAAATGATGGACGGCTTTTCCGAGAAGTGGGGTTTTTCCTGGTATGATATCGGCGCCAACACCTTGGGAGTGGGTTTATTTGTTGGACAGGAAATGGCCTGGCAGGAGCAGCGATTTGTGATGAAAGTATCCAACACCCGTCCAGTCTACCCAAATGTATTTGTTCACCCTGTCGACGGCGGGGAGCCGGTGAGCGTGCGGCAGCGCGCAGATGAGCTCTACGGCACCAGCTTCGGAGAAACGTTTATCAAGGACTACAACGGCCAGACTATCTGGCTATCGGCCAATCTTCAGTCTTTTATTCCCGGGGAGGGGCCTCGTTGGCTCCCCTCCTGGCTCAATCTCGCCGCCGGCTATGGCGCCAACAATATGTTCGGGGGGTTCGACAACCAATGGGAAGGTGCAAATGGGGAGTCGTATGTACTGGACGATGGCATTTTTCCCCGTTATCGCCAATTCTATTTGTCGCTGGATGTGGACCTGAGCCGCATTCCTACTCACAAACGCGGCCTTCGGTTCCTGCTGAAGGCAATGAACTGGATCAAGATACCGTCGCCGACGCTGGAGGTAAATACACTTGGTGGCGTGAAGTTCCGGGCGTTATATTGGTGACGCGGCTCTGTTTTGGCCGGCGACAATAACTCAGGGTTTCCTGTACTGTTTCATGTACTGTTCAAAAAAAGCCGGTACTGCCTGTCCAACGGTGCTGTTAGGAGCATTGGTCAGAATTACAATGCCGACCTTTTCCTCCCGGCTGAAGGCGATCTCGGAACGGTAGTTGTTGACGTAACCGCTGTGGCCAACCACCTGAATATTGGGAAGTTGTAGCACGCGCCACCCCATTGCGTAGTGGGCCATTTCCAGGTTGCGCCAGTTGCGGAGCACCCGATCTCCGGCAGGAATCTCGACGAAAGGGTGGAAGACCTGGCTTAGCAGGCTATCGGAGGCAAAATCGGGGCGGTTGCCCATCAACATAAACAGCCATTGGGCCATATCGCTGATACTAGCATTGACGCCAGCAGCGGGGATTACTTCATAGTAATTAGGGTCGATCTCAGTGGGCTGGTAGCGGCCTTTACCCCACTTGTGTGGCATAGCGACATTGGCCGCCCCGAGGATATCCGCCAAGGTGGCGGAGGCGTCCTTCATGCCCAGAGGTTGGAAAATTCGCGTTTCCAGTAATTCGTGAAACCGTTTGCCGGTAACGGATTCTATTACATCCCCCGAAAGGCTGAAGGCCACATTCTGGTAATTATGGTAGGCGCCTACAGGATGCGAAGGCGTTACCGTAGCTAATCGTTGGAGGATCATAGGATAGGCCATCCCCATGTTCAGCAAATTGGAGTAGGTATGCCGGGGCAAGCCTGTGGAATGACTCAAAAGATGAGCCAACTGCAACTGCCGGGTATATTCTTCCGTCTTCAAATGGAGGTCGAGAACGTGCTCATAGACTGGTTCATCCCAGCGCAGCAGGCCGTCTTCCACCAGCAGGCCCGCCAATATGCCGGTAAAGCCTTTAGACAAAGAGGCCACCCGAAAAACAGAATGGGTGTCGACCGAATCCTTTTTGCCTTTAGCGCGCAGGCCGTAGGCTTTAACCATTACAATAGTGCTGTCTTTTACAATGGCTACTGCTGCGCCGGGCACACCTTCGGCTTCCAGGCTTTCCCTCAAATAAGTTTCGTAATCATCCACGAATTTCCGAAAGGCGGGGTCGAGCAATGCACTTTTTTCTTTTACCTTGAACCGAAACATGGCAGCTTCCACACGGTGCATGTCCGCATGCTGATAAACTACAAAAAGGCCTAGAAAAAGTGCAACAACTAAAGCGGGGAATTTCTTCTTCATAAAATTACACGGTCGATTATCGATAGCCGCAAGTATAGGCAGGATTGGGCAAAACACCAAACTTTGGCTGGCTGGCTGATATACTTACAACTGTCAACTGCTATAATGCCAAGGAGAACGGTTGGTTACAGCATAAATTTTGTCCTCCAGTATCCAAGTACCACTTCGGCCATGCCTGGCGCAAAATTTCCACAAACTATTTCAGGGCTGTGGTCGTTAAATTTGTAATTATCGCGGCTCTACGTCAAAAACCTCTTTTCAGGGGGGTATATTTTTCGTATGTTGTCAATTGATCGTAAACCAAGGACTTATGCCCAAACTGTACTTTTTCCTACGCCTTTCCCTGGCCACTTTTATCCTGCTGAGCAGTACTACTCTGGTACTGGCGACTCACAACCGGGCCGGCGAGATCACTGTCCGTCAAGTTGGCGACTGTGTCAACAGCCTCACCGTGGAAGCCACCATTACCACTTACACCAAGGCCAGTAGCCGGCCGGCCGACCGGGATACGCTGACCATCTGCTGGGGCGATGGCGTCTGCGAGCGGGTGGCCCGTTCCAACGGGCCTGGAAACCCTCCACAGGGTGTAGTGCTGGAAAACGATACCAAGCGGAACCTTTATATTGCCCGACACACCTATCCCGCTCGCGGTTCTTACGTCATTTCCATGACTGACCCCAACCGAAACGGAGATATTCTGAACGTCAACTATCCCAGTTCCGACCAGGTGAAATTCCATATTGAAACACGCTATACCTTTCCCAACCCACAGTTCCAGGGATGCAATAACACACCGGTCCTGCTTCAGCCGCCGATCGACATCGGTTGCGTAGGGCAGATTTTCACCCATAACCCCAACGCCTATGACCCCGATGGCGACAGCCTTTCTTACCATTTTACGGTACCTTTGCAGGATGTGGGGTTACCCGTACCAAACTACATTTTCCCCAACTTCATCCCAATGCCCAACCCGCTGCTCAACCAGCTTACGATCGATGAGGTAAGCGGCGATATCGTGTGGGATGCTCCCCAAAAAGCAGGGGAATATAACCTGGCTATGATCATTGTGGAATACCGCGATGGCATACCTATTGACACGATATTACGGGACATGCAGATCCTGATCGAAGAGTGTGAGAACCTACCGCCGGTGGTCATTACGCCTTTTGACGAGATTTGCGTCATCGCCGGGGATGTACTGGAATTTGAGGTACAGGGAACAGCCCCCCTATCCGAATCAAGCCAGCTGGTTCGACTTACTGCACTGGGCGGCCCACTTGAGGTGCCTTACAGCCCTGCCACATTCACGCCGAACACCAACATCTTCGAGCCGGACCCGGTCGTGAAAACATTCCGTTGGGAAACCAGTTGCGAACATATTTCGGATCAGTACTATTCCGTTGTTTTTAAAGCCACGGATAATTTCTTTGGTGACACGACCGGTTTGGCGACGCTTAAAACGGTTCGCATCAAGGTGGTTGGGCCACCGCCGGAGGATGTACGGGGAGAGGCCACTGCCGGCACCGTTACAGTTTCGTGGGCCAAGCCTTACGCCTGTGAAAATGCCGCCGAGCAGTACTTCCGCGGGTTCACGGTTTGGCGCAAGCTGGGTAGCAGCAGCTTTCCAATCGACACCTGTACTCCGGGACTGGAAGGGAGAGGGTACACCAAGCTCACTAATGTGCCCATCAAGGAAGAACAGGATGGGCGCTATGTTTTCTTTGACAGCGATGTGGAACGAGGCCGAACGTATTGTTACCGCATCCTGGGGCAGTTTGCCAAAACTACTCCAGGTGGCCAGTATACCTACAATACCGTGGAAAGCCTGCCTTCCAAAGAAATTTGTGTACAACTCAACCGCGACATTCCGCTGATTACCAATGTAAGCATCTTGGCCACCAGCGCCACCAACGGAGAGATTGAAGTTTGCTGGTCCAAACCAGTGGCCCAAGACCTGGATACGCTACAGAACGCTGGCCCCTATCGCTATGAAGTGCTACGGGCGGAAGGCCTGAGCCCTGCAAACGATGCCTTTCAACCCATTGGCATATCTTTCAGCAGCCCTACCTTTGCCGGAGCCAATGACACCTGTTTTGTCGATACCGGCCTGGATACCCGCAAGGGGCCATACAGCTACAAGGTCAACTTTTATGTGGAAGGCAATATTTTGCTGGGCGCGACCAATGCTGCTTCTTCGGTATTCCTGTCTATCTCTCCGACCGATAACACCAACGTGCTAAGCTGGGAGGAAAAGGTGCCCTGGGATAATTTCGAATATATCGTCTACCGAAAGAACACCACCGGAACGTTTGACTCTATTACGACCGTTACAGAGCCGCGTTACTCCGATACCGGCCTGCTGAATGGCGCCGAATACTGTTATCGGGTTCAGAGTATTGGCTCCTATGGCGTGGATGGGGTGAAATCGCCTCTGCTCAACGACTCCCAGGAAAACTGTGGGGTACCGATTGACGATATTCCGCCATGCCCGCCGACATTGGAAGTGAGCAATGCCTGCGACCAGGCCATCAACTGTACGGACGAGGAAGCGTTGAAAAACACACTGCTTTGGGTGAACCCCATGGATCTGTGTGAAGAGACCGATGATGTGGTGGGCTACCGAATTTATTACGCTCCTTTCGAGGGCAATGATTTTACACTTATTGCCAACATCGATGATTCCCGCCTGACCGAATTCGACCACAAGCCGGAACTAGGCATCGCAGGCTGCTACGCCGTTACGGCCATCGACACTTTCTTCAACGAAAGCGCATTCAGTAATATCGTATGTGTGGATAATTGTCCCAACTACGTTCTTCCCAATGCCTTTACCCCCAATGGCGACGGACAGAATGACCTGTTCAAACCCTTCCCCTTCTGTTTCATCGACCGGGTAGAATTCAATGTTTTCAACCGCTGGGGACAAATCGTATTTACCACCAACGACCCGCAGCTCAACTGGAACGGCAACAACCTTCAGGGCAAGGAACTGGCGGAAGGCACTTATTACTACACTTGTCGCTATTTTGAACGAAGAGTGACTGGCATCACTCCTGGGCCAGAGGTGCTGAGCGGGTATATTACGTTGATTAGGGGGAAATAAATGCGAGAATGCGAGAATGCGGGAATGCGAGAATGCGAGAATGTGAGAATGTGGGAATGCGAGAATGTGAGAATGCGGGAATGCGGGAATGCGAGAATGATCATTCCCGCATTCCTGCATCTCGTCATTTATTCATTTCTTTGCTGTACTTCAGTTTTCCATCCACAATAGTCATCAGCACTTCGGTTTGGAGGATTTCTTCCTCAGTACAGTTGAACAGGTCTTTAGACAGGACGACGATATCCGCTACTTTACCTGGTTTAAGGGAGCCTTTGATATCCTCTTCGAAGGCGGCATAGGCATTGCCAAGGGTATAGGAGTAAATAGCTTCGGCGCGGGACATGCGCTGTTCAGGATGGAATTCAAAGCCGTTATCCACTCTTTTACGGGTTACGCTAGCATAGAAACACTGTATAGGGTCGACATCTTCGACTGGGGCGTCCGTTCCGTTAGCGATAGCAGCGCCGGCATCCAACAGGGAGCGCCAGGCGTACGCACCGGTGCGAGCCCGCCATTCCCCTAATCGCTTTTCGACGAATGGTGCATCAGATGTACAATGGATGCCTTGCATAGAGGCGATAACCCCCAACTCAGCAAAGCGGGGAATATCATCGGGGTGCAAGTGTTGGGCGTGTTCGACGCGCCAACGCAGGCCCTTCCTGGAGGTGTCCTTTTGGAATTCCTCCTCAAAAATATTAAGCACTTCGCGGTTTCCCCTGTCGCCGATACCGTGTACGCAGTACTGAAGGCCGTTGTCGAAGGCGATATCCGCCCATTCCATAAGTGTTTCGATAGGCGTGGTATTCTGACCATAGGAATCCGGCTTGTCAGAATAGGGCTCCAGCAACCAGGCGCCGTAAGACCCCAGTGCGCCGTCCATATATCCCTTGATGGCCCGCACCGTAAGGAAGTTGTTGCCGATGCCGATGCGGGGAAAGGTGGCCGCTTTTTCCTTTAGCCCCGGCTCACTGCCACTGATCATTACCCAAAGGCGCAAGTCCAGGCTTCCATTATTCGCCAGTTCTGAATAGTACTCGATTTCCTGGAAGGAAGAGCCAGCATCCTGAAAAGAAGTGATCCCTTTGCGGAGGCATTCTTCTTCGGCCAGGGCGATACCCTGCAGCCACTCCTTCTTTTTCTCTTCGGGGCTAAGTTTTGTCCGATATTGCTGGTAGGCCTCTCCAACAAGAGCCATTGCTGTTTCTTCAAAAACGCCAATAGCTTTTCCTCTGGAATCGCGAACGATCTCTCCTCCAAATGGGTCGGGCGTTTCCGCCGAGATACCGGCAATCTCCATGGCTTTCGAATTGGCGAAAATGCTGTGGCCACTGGCGTGACTTAATAACACAGGATTATTGGGAGAAACAGCGCTGAGCATATCGTGGTAAGGATAGCCCAAAACTTCTTTGTCCAACGGTTCTATCCATTTTTCCTGATGCCAGCCGCGGCCGGTGATCCATTCACCCGGTTTCGCTGTTTTTACCCGTTCCGCCACCATATTGACGATCTCTTCCCAGCTTTTGGAATGCATAAAATTGAGGTTCATCAAACTGGAGCCGAGGCTGGAGAAATGGCCGTGCCCTTCGATAAACCCCGGCATGGCAAACTGTCCATTGAGGTCGATCCGCTCCGTATGTTTTCCCTGCAAAGCCTCGACCTCGTCATTGCTGCCCACGAGAAGAATGCGCCCATCCTTTATGGCGATTGCCTCAGCCAGGGGGGTATCCTCCTCTACTGTATAGAAATTGCCATTGAAAAGGATCTTATCCGCAACAACCGTTTCCGGAGGCTGCTGGCAAGCGGTGAGCAGGAACAAGGCCAGCAAAAAAAAAGCGATATTTTTTATCATTACGGCATAATTATCATTAATGGATTGGTAAAACTAAGGAATTTCTTTAAGGAATTTCTTTCATGCATCCCGGGCTGTCAGGGCAATCGCATTTAAACCGGCAGAAGGATTATGAACCCTGGACGCATTATGTCCTGCCATGCCCAGGATATAGCTGCGTAATGGCAGTCGTCTGACGACTTTGAGTCGTCGGACGACTTAACCAGGGTTCCCCTCAGTATGCGCATGCAGGCCCCTGATGCAAAAAAAGTTAAATGCGATTGCCCGGGCTGTCCATTACTTGACTTCTTGCACGCTTATTCGGCCGATGTATTTGACAAAGAAGGATGATTTTATATCTTCTCCCCAAAAAGCCATGAAACACTTCAAGTTCCGGATCAGCGGAAGGGTGCAGGGGGTCTGGTACCGGGCATCCACCCAACGCAAAGCCCAGGAACTGGGCTTAACCGGATTTGTGCGCAACGAGCCAGACGGCAGCGTGTACGTCGAAGCAGAAGGCGAAGAAAGCCAGTTATTGGTTCTGGCCGAATGGTGCCGCCGGGGCCCGGAACTAGCCCGGGTGGAAAGAGTGGATGTGGAGGAAGGAACGGTTCAGGGGTTTTCTGGCTTTAAGGTGGTTGGGAGTGGAAGGTTGAAGGGTTGAGGAGGTTGAGAGGGTTTAGGAGGTTGAGAGGGTTTAGGACGGGACAAATCTCGAAAATAAAAATCCAGATAAAAAAATGGAGCATTCTGAAATACTCATCCGGTTGGGCACGAAGGAGGACCTTCCGGACGTACACAAGCTGGTTTACGAACTGGCTGTTTATGAAAAAGCGCCTGAAGAATTGGTTGCTACGGTGGAGGACTACCACCGCGACTTTGAAGCTGGCATATTTGAAACCCTGGTGGCGGAAGCCGGTGGAGACATCATTGGTATGGCGCTTTATTACATGACTTATTCCACCTGGAAAGGACGGATGTTATATCTGGAGGACTTCGTTGTACAGGAGCCTCATCGGCGGCGGGGCATTGGGCGGCAACTTTTTGAGGCCTTTCTGAACCGCGCCCGCGAAAAAGAGTGTCGCCTGGCCAAATGGCAGGTATTGGACTGGAACGAACCGGCGCTGGATTTTTACCGCAAATTCGATGCTGCTATTGAAACCAACTGGTGGAACGGGAAAATTTTTTTTGAGCTTTGCTAAGTCGCATACTGCGGAAAACGCCCCCTGTTCAATCCATATATTTCAAAAAACCACCTGGGCATTTTTTTTGTAATTTCGAAAATAACTCCCTACCTTTAAGCTGGTTCTGTTTTGGAGCCTGTTCAACCCATCATAGTCCTATACCCCGGGTAATCGCCCGGTGTTTCCCTTAATGGCCCGATCTTTCAACAGAAGAAAAATATAGTGTTTCATAGTGTGAGGGGTAACCGCTTAGGTGGTTGCTCCTTTTTTATGATTGCCGCTGCATCAGAGATAAGGCCAGGCGGCGCAGTTCCTCTTTTCGGTTATCGGGAGTATTGACTGCCTGCAGATGATTAAATGCCTTTTGCTGGTAAGATTCCTTTACTTCTTCCGCCAAAGCCGGGATATTCAGCTCTTGCAAGATGGCCGTTACGGCCGAAATTTTTTCCTGTTCCTTTTCTGGAGAAGACGCCATATACCCGGCGAGGGCATTTTTGGTGTCTGGCCCGGCTATTTCCAGCGCTTTGAGGATGAGGAAGGTCTTTTTATTCTGGGCGATATCGCCGCCGGGTTTTTTCCCGACTTTCTCGGGTTCGCCGAAGGTGTCGAGGATGTCATCTTGAAGCTGGAAAGCGATACCGATATTGCGGCCGAAGGCGGCGAGGTTTTGTATATCTTCCCGGGCAGCGCCAGCGGCAATGGCCCCCATTTCGAGGCTACCGCCAATGAGTGCGGCCGTTTTCAACTCGATCATTTTCAAGTATTCGGGAATACTCACGTCCTGGCGTTTTTCGAAATCGATATCATATTGCTGGCCTTCACAGACTTCAATGGCCACCTGGTTGAAAGCCTGAAGAAGCGCAGGTATAGCAACCGGGCTTCCTGCTTCCTGCAGGAACTTATAGGCATATATAAGCATAGCGTCACCGGAAAGGATACCGGCATTGAGGCCGTATTGGTAATGGACTGTAGGCTTGCCGCGGCGCAAAGGGGCTTTGTCCATAATATCATCGTGCACCAGTGTAAAATTGTGAAAAACCTCAACCGTCATGGCTATGGGGAGGGCTTTTTCATAATCCTCCCGAAAAAGCGCGTATCCCATCAGCGCAAGTACGGGCCGCAGGCGTTTCCCCCCCATGCCCATGATGTAGTCGATGGGTTCGTACAAGCCCCGGGGTTCGTAGAGAAAAGTGCGGCTATGAAGGTATTGTTCAAAGGATTGCTGGAATTGGCTGAACATTTGCATGGATAATAAATTTGAGCAAATATAGAGAAGGATCAGCGGGCGAAACAGGTTTCTGGCCAATAATTCCCTGACGCCAAAAAAGAAAAACATTCTTTCAGATTATCAAAAAAGCGTATTTTTATGCCACCTGCGCCTGAAAAGGGCTAACTCTTCGGCTAATTTAAGTACCTTTCTTTGTGATGCTTCTGCCATTTTTCATTCAAATTTCGGAACCTAATTATTCACTGCGCCGTAACATAATTTAAATCCCTAAGCATGGTTAACAGAACCCGCCCTTTCAATATCCTCCTGATCGAAGATAATCCCGGAGATGTCCGGTTGACACAAGAGGCTTTCCGGGAAGGGAAGAAAGATATCAACCTGGAGGTCGTACCAGATGGCGTTGAGGCCCTTAAATTTTTGCAAAGGGAAGAAGGCTATTCGGATAAAGCAACACCTGACCTGATCCTTCTGGACCTCAACCTTCCCAAATGGGATGGCAGGGAAGTGTTGCAGGCCGTCAAATCCGACCAGGATTTAAAACGCATACCCATCGTGGTATTGACCACCTCCAACGCCGGCTCTGACATTCTAAAGAGTTATGATCTGCATGCCAATTGTTTCATCAACAAACCGGTAGATTTCGACAAATTTTTTGACATTATTCACAAGATTGAGGAATTTTGGCTCAATACAGCTATCCTCCCGACTATGGTAATCTGATAGCTGTTGCTCCTCCGGACCGGGAGCCGTACCTAAGAGATGCTATGTTAGCATCTCTTAAGTAATCAAATATGCATAAAAATCAAACCAACCGGAAAGCGGTACGGGAAAGATGGCCTTATGAATACAAATATCCTGATCATTGAAGATAACCCTGCAGACATTGCATTAATTGAAGCTTACCTAAAAGATGCAGCGCTGAAACATACGCTGTATAAGTCCGATTCTTTAAGTGAAGGCCTGGCCTTTTTGCGCGAATTCAATATTGACCTGGTACTGCTCGACCTCAAACTGGTTGATACCGAGGGCTT
The DNA here is from genome assembly GCA_020636215.1 of Lewinellaceae bacterium. GTDB lineage: Bacteria > Bacteroidota > Bacteroidia > Chitinophagales > Saprospiraceae > JACJYE01. The sequence goes on along the minus strand of JACJYG010000006.1, from coordinate 316,621 downwards.
CAAAACCCTGCAACTCTTTCGGGAAAAGGCACCTGACATCCCCGTCATAGTCCTTACCGGTTTTAAGAATGAGATTATGGGGATTCAATCGGTTCGCGCCGGCGCCCAGGATTTTTTAGTGAAGGGGGATTTTGATTCCCGGAGCCTGGCCCGCACTATCCGCTATTCTCTTCAACGGTTCGAGACCCAGGCCAAGCTTCAGGAAAAGGCCAAAGAACTCAGCAAGAGCGAACGCCGCAACCAACTGGCCCATCAAATCGCCCGTTTTGGCAAATGGGAAATGGACATCGTCAACAACGCCATGAAATGGGATGATGAGATCTTCCGTTTCTTTGGCTTTCTGCCTCATAGCTTTGAACCAACCCTTTCCGATTATCTCAAATACGTTCATGTCGAAGACCGTGAAAAGGTAGACAGCTTCTTTGAGGAAGCCATTAAGGATGGCCAGCCCCATAGCGTTGAGCACCGCATCGTTATTGAAAACACGATCGTAAAGTACCTGCAGATCAAAGCGCAGGTAAATTTTGACGATCAGGTCAATCGCATCCTCGTAGTTGGCGTGGTCCAGGATATTTCGGAAATAAAAATGGGGAACGGCAAAGAAGATGCCGCTGCACAACCAGCCGATGCCATTCCTTTCCCTTTGGAAAGAGGGCTGCTATCAGAGTTCAATTTCAATCTGCGTACTCCACTGGCCACTCTGACCAGTTTTCTGTACTTGCTTGAAAAAACGGACCTCTCCGCCCAACAGGAGAATCTCGTTGACGGGCTAAAAACGTCCCTGGATGACCTTTCCTTCGCGCTCAATAACTGGCTCAATATGGCCATTCTCAAAGAAGGCCGGATAGAGCTGAAGTCCCGAGAGGTCGCTATCGACGACATCCTTAAATCCCTGAAAAATGCTTTTAAGATCCGAAGCCAGAATACCGGCCGGGAATTTGACTTCGAAGTTTCAAAACAACTCCCACCCGTCGTGATTACCGATGAGGAAAAATTTTCTCAGATACTCTATAACCTGATTGAAACGGCCATCCGGAACAGCGATGATGACAGCAGGATCGAGGCCAGCCTTCAATCCAAAGGCGACAAAAAGAATAATGGTTCTCTCCATTTCCAAATTTCTTTTGTAAACAGGACAATTTCCGCCGGCCGCATCAATGATATTCTCGAAGAGGCCATCAATATCAATGATATTTCCAAAATCCAAAGTGGTTCTCTGCCTCTGGTGATCTCGTCCAAGCTCGCTACTGAATTGGGAGGGGCCTTCAAGATCATTCCGAAATCAGGCAAAATGATTAGCCTGGTCTTTGAGCACCCGGCGGGGATGCCGGCCCAAACAGCCTTTCCGATCCCTGAATTCCCTCAGGCGCCACTTCACATCCTGCTCGTCGAAGACCACGACCTCCATCGCCTGGCCACCAAACGAATGCTCACGAGTTGGTCGGACCTGGTGAGTGTCGAGTTGGCGGAAAACGGCAAACAAGCGGTGGAGAAAGTCCGCAAAAAAAACTACGACCTTATTCTGCTCGACTTGCATATGCCCATCATGAACGGCATCGAAGCGGCTATCAAAATACGATCGTCCAGCAAAGTGCCTATCATTGCGCTTACCGCCAATGAGTCCAAACAAGAGCAGGAACGCTGCACGATGGTGGGCATCAATGATTATGTCGTTAAACCCATCCGGCCGGAGCTCCTTTTTTCCCGTATTATGCAGGAAGTATTCGTCCCCAAACACTGATGAGGTGCGCCTTTTTGGCTGGCAGCGGAAACCTCCATGCCGCCAATTTTGTTTTGCAGTAGTGTGATGCTGCTGGCATGCTGTCTATAGTGCTATTATTGTTCGCTTTGTTGTTAGACAGGACTTATTCGGCTACGCCAGGATAGTCATCTCAAGCGGCAGAAAAAAACCAAAGTTTTGTATGAAAATGTTTGACCTTGTCATTATCGGTGGGGGCCCGACGGGCCTAAATTGCGCCATAGCAGCTGAAAAAGCGGGCCTTGACTATATCGTTTTAGAAAAGGGCATGCTGGTCAATTCCCTCTACCATTTTCCGGTTAACATGACCTTCTTTTCCACTTCCAAACTGCTGGAGATCGGAGAAACTCCTTTCATATCCCACGGTGAAAAGCCAACTCGCCGGGAAGCGCTGGAGTACTACCGGCGCATACAACAGCATTTTCAACTCCGGGTGCGCCTTTATGAAGAAGTGCAGTCAATGGAACGACAGGCTGATGGCGCCTACAGCGTCCACAGCAGCCGGGATGTCTACCAGGCTCGGGCGGTTATTGTGGCGACCGGTTTTTACGACACACCCCGCCTAATGGGTATCCCCGGAGAGAACCTACCCAAAGTAAAACATTACTATGACGACCCCCATCCTTACACCGGCCAAAAGGTACTGGTGATTGGAGCAGCCAACTCGGCCTGCCAGGTGGCTCTGGAACTGTGGCATAAGGGCGCCGAGGTAAGCATGGCCATCCGCGGTGAGGGCCTCTATAAAGGGGTGAAATACTGGATCAAACCGGATATCGAAAACCGGATCAAAGAGGGCAGCATCAAAGCCTATTTCCATACCGTGGTGAAGGAAATCAGGGAAAAGGAGGCCATACTGAAAGGCCATGGCGGTACATTCCACCTGGAAAACGACTGGGTATTGGCCATGACCGGCTACCATCCCAATTATTCCCTGCTGGAACGCCTGGGGTTGGCCATCCCCAAAAATGGCAAACGCACCCCACTCCACAATTCCGAAACCCTGGAAGCGGACAATTTGCCCAATGTATATCTCGCTGGCGTCGTTTGCGCCGGCATGGAAACCAACAAACTGTTCATCGAAAACACCAGGGATCATGCAGACATTATTATGAATCAAATTAGAGGGCGGGTTGGTATGACCGTCTTAAATGAGCTGGTTAACAATGCGAGAATGTGAGAATGTGAGAATGCGAGGATGTGAGAATGTGAGAATGCGAGAATGTGAGAATGCGAGAATGCGAGAATGCGAGAATGCGAGAATAGCAAAATAGTTAACAGTTGGCATAGACATTTCGGCCTTTCGGCATAAAAACCTAAAAAATGGGCGTAAGCATACATTATCGTGGAACATTGACAGATAAGCGGGCCATCCACCAGATCATTGAAGAGGTGGAAGACATTGCCCGGACGATGCATTGGCCCTTTAGGGTGCTGGATGAGGACTGGGGGCAGGCGCCAACGGTCGAAGTCGAAAGCCAGGAAGGAGGCATCCTTTCCCTTGATGGGCATGCCGGGTTAAAGGGTATTTCCTTTCAGCCACATCCTCGTTGCGAGACGGTTTTCCTTTTTTTCAATGCTTCCTGTGTGATCACCTCCCCTATCCATGTGGCGCTTAGCGCCGAAGAAGGGTACCCGGCTTCAGCTCAGTGGTTAGCCGTCAAGACCCAGTTTGCCGGGCCCGACACGCACGTGGTGCTGGTAAAGCTGCTGCGCTACCTTCAGGGCAAGTACCTGCACGACCTGGAGGTTTCGGATGAGGGAGGCTACTGGGAAACCAGTGATTTCGATCAATTGACAGCCAACATGAACCAGGTCAACGAGGCTATTGAGCAACTCACCCAGGACCTTCAGGAACGCCGCCAGGATTCTGATATCGTCACCAAGATTGAGCAACTGCTCAAGGAACTGAAGGATAGGGAGCGCGGGGGTGAAGAGTAGGATAGCTGGAATGGCTAAATTGTTTTATGGTTATTTTGCTAGATGGAGCCGGCCAAAACGGTTCCATTCGAAAGCGCGTGTTTGAGGCATGGTTTTTTGGGTGGATCGATGGAGCGCGTTATATTTGAGGCCTCACTCAAACCGAACGACTTGCAGCTGATACGCCCTGTTTTTATCCTGCTGATCTTTCTGGCCTTAGCGCTGACGCTGCGCTTTTTTTCCTTCTTTCCCAGCGTGATTGACCAGGATGAATCTACCTACATCGTCATTTCGGATGCCTTGTTGAATGGGTATACTTATCAAGTAGACTTTGTAGACACCAAGCCCATTGGTATCTTTTGGGTACTGGCGGGCCTCCAATGGCTTTTCGGGCCCTCTATTTTCGGATTGCGGCTGGCCGCGTCCGTTATTTTGGCCGTTACAGCCTTTTTCCTGTACCGCGCCAAGTTGGTTTACGGCAGTAGCCCGGGGGCTGCCTTGGCGGCAGGGGTGTTGTATCTGTTCTTGAATTCCACTTTCACTTTTTACGGGGTTTCTCCCAATACCGAGACCTACTTCAACCTATTTACAGCGCTGGCCTTGTGGCTGTACCTGGATATACCGGTAAATTTCATGGGCTTACTTGGGGATCTACTCTGTTGCTCGGCATTGGCTTTGTGATCAAATACGTCGTGCTGTTTGACGGGCTGGTGGCTTTTGGGTTATTCCTGTTGTGGCTGGCATACCAGAAGAAAGAATCCTGGGGCCGGGCGCTTTCGCACAGCCTGCTGATGGCGGCAGGAGCCGCCCTACCCTTCCTGGCCCTGCTGGCCTGGTATCAGCAACAAGGGCAATTGGACGAACTCTGGTTTTATACCTTCACCGTCAGCAGCCGCTACCCGGAGCAAAAGCCATTGCTGGATTACTTCAAGTTTTTCCTGGACTTCAACTTGCGCTTTCTACCGGCCGCTTTTTTCTTTTATTATGCCCTTTTCAACAAGTATGTCCCGCTGGGACAGCGGCAGTTCGGTCTGTTGTGGAGCGGGCTTACCCTGGTAGCCGTATTAGCTACAGGCAAATTCTTCGGCCACTACTTCATTCAGTTTATGTTGCCCTTTTGTTTCGTTGCCGGCGAATTTTTCGGCCTGGAACGCGACCAATTGCCCCGCTGGCTGCGCTGGACACGGACGCCCCGCATCGGCTACCCAGCCCTGGCGATACTTCTGCTGGCCAACGGGGTCTTCCAGTACCAGGACTACTACCTCAAGCGGGATTATCCCCGTGAAATCGCCGGCTATCTCCAAGCCCGCCTGCAAGCCGGTGAGATTTTCTACAGCAGCAACGACCAGATCACCTACCACCTGATGGGGCAGTTGCCGCCCATCCGATACGTTCACCCTTCCCTGTTCTGGGAGCCCCAACACATTGCAGCCCTGGAGATCGATGTCGACAAAGAAATGGAACAACTGATGGCTCGTCGTCCCCGCTTCCTTCTCCTGCGTCAGCCAATGGAGGACGGGCGGTTTGAGCCATGGCTTCAGGATTACGAATTAACGGAGATGATTGGGAAGCGGATTGAAGTTTGGGAGCGTAAGTGAGCATGAGAATGAGTTGGTGTGTTTGAGGAGCGAGTGTTTAAGATGTTACCCAAATGCCAGAACCTAAACACCCGAACACGAATAGCCTAATACCCAATACAAAAAAAAGCTCCCGGTATTTGCCTTTTTGAAATTATGGATTAAATTTGCATTCGCTTTCAAAGCGGGGGTATAGCTCAGCTGGCTAGAGCGTCCCGGCCCTTGGCCGGGAAGGCCGTCGGTTCGAGCTCCGCATAGCTGTTATGGCAGCATAATTTGACATTTGGGGGTATAGCTCAGCTGGCTAGAGCGCTTGCATGGCATGCAAGAGGTCGTCGGTTCGACTCCGTCTACCTCCACAATTTAGCAAGATCAAGCCACCATTTTTGGTGGCTTTTTTTTGTCCCTACCCCAACGTAATCCTTACTCTTTTCACCTTCTCAGTAGAGTGTATTGTAGGCTTTCCTCCTTCCCAAAGAATTATTTCATTAAAGCAAGATAAAATACTCAAATTCATTTGTTGAAAATTTATTATAGGTAGGTGTCCCCACTGTGGCAGCAAATTTCCCCTATGCCGCATAAAATTTTTGGAGCAATCCGGTTTATTAATTCCTTTCTTTCGGTATTTGATAATACCAGGGCTTCTAAAACATTTAAGTAGATTATTTTATCAATCTTAAGTTTGAAGTCTAATTTCCTTAGTTGTTCTTTTAGGATTTTAAGTTCATCCTGAAGTACTGAAATCAGCAAAAAGGAAATATCCACGAAGGCTTTAGAACCCGATATACTTCGTTTAAGAATTTATCTACTTGGGGATACCGATGCGAAGATTCCACATTAATGAGTACATCAAAACAGTTGTCTTCAAATTTCAAAAGCTGGGCGTTACCTTGTAAAAATGTAATTCCCTCTCCTACATAGTTTTTCTTACAAAATTCAATTGCCCTATTATTCAAATCTAAGCCGGTTACTTTTTGCGGCATGATAGGTATCGGGTAATATAGGATAAGCCACCACCTCGTCCACATCCAACTTCCAGAATATCCTTCCCTTGAATATCTATACCACTGGCAACATAATTATAAAGTTGCGCCGAATATTGGTTTTTCTTATCCTTTTCATCAAGTTTTATTTTCTGGCCATCTTTTGAATAACCATAGGTAACTATTTAGGTCGCCAGGCGGCGATTCTATCGCCGCAGGCTGAATGAGCCGCGTAGCGGCCTGATATCTGCTATGGCGCAAGCCATAGGCTTTAGTTCAGAGCCAAAGCAAGCTGCCGTCTTATCTGCACGGCTTGCCTGGAAATAATTTGAAAACCTCGTATATTTCATTCGTAAAATCCATTTGAGCCTGAGTATACCATCTGACATAGAATCCTTAAGAGAGTTGGCCTTTAGGCTGATCGTCCGCATCGAAACCCTTGAAGCGGAGAACCGGCAATTGGGGGCTAAAATGCTCAACCTGGAAGCAGGAAACCGGCAAATGGCCGCCAGGATTCAAAGCCTGGAAGCGGAGAATGAACAGCTTCGCGCTCGCCTTAAAGCCAATAGCCAAAACAGCCATTTGCCTCCTTCGTCAGATGGGCCAAGAAAGCAGCCAGCTATTCCACGCAAACGGGGTGGGCCCAAGGGTGGCAAGAAAGGGCATAAAGGGGATACCCTGAAAATGGTTGCCAACCCGGAAGAGACAGTCCCCTGCCGGCCAACGGTTTGCTCCTGCGGGCAGGTGCTGGAAGGTATCGAGGGCCGGATAGTGGAGCGCCGCCAGGTTTTTAACCTGCCCGAACCCAAGCTGCAAGTAACCGAGTATCAGCGTTTGGTTTGCAAGTGCCCTTGCTGCCAGCGACAGAGCAGTGGCATATTCCCACAAGGCGTGAATGCGCCAGTGCAATATGGAAGCGGCGTCAAAGCCTTCACCACCTTGCTCAGTGTGCGCGGCTGCTTGTCTTACCAAAAGATACAGCGCATCTTCCAGGATTTATTCGGGCAGGCGATCAACGAGTCGACGGTTTATTCAGCCAACCAGAAAGCCTACACCGTTTTGGAGCAGCCTGAAAGCGAAATCCGCCAGCGGCTCCTGGAACAGGGCGTGGTTCATTTTGATGAAACCGGCATTCGGGTGGAGGGCTCGCTGCACTGGGAGCATACCGCCACTTCGGCTTTGTATACCTACCTGTTCGTCCACAAAAGGCGCGGCCAGAAAGCTTTGCGAAGTGAGTACTCCATCCTGCCCAATTTCCAGGGCTGGGCCATCCATGATTGCATGCGTGCCTACTTCACTTTTGGCCAATGCCGCCATGGCGTGTGTGGGCCGCACCTGATACGCGAGCTATCCCCGCCCTCGCCTGCTGATATCTATCATTGCTTTTATGCCCGGTTAGGTGTACTTTTTCATTGATTTTCAAAACCTGTACTCATGAAAACAGAACGCATCCTATACTGGGCCCCAAGAGTATTGGGTATCCTGTTTGCCATTTTCATCAGCCTCTTCGCGCTCGATGTCTTCGGCGAAGGGCACACCCCAAAAGAGACAGCCATCGCATTGCTGATGCACCTCATCCCTACCGCCCTGATAGTCCTGACTCTGGTACTGGCCTGGAAATGGGAATGGATTGGCCTCATAGTATTCCTGGGGCTGGCTATTTTTTATATCGCCTGGGCGTGGGGCAAATTCCCTATTTCAGCTTATATCGCCATCTCCGGCCCCTTGGCTCTGATTGGGTTGTTATTTGGATCTCACATGATTATCAATAGACATAAAGTACTATAAAAACACTTTTCGTGCTGCCTAATCTGGCTTATATCCTGGCGCCCTTCAGGCAGGGCGGCTGTTTGGTGATTCGGCCATTTGCATAATCGCCGAAGGGAAAAGGAAAACAACGATTATTCTCCCGGTTGTGGTTTTTCACTTCATCCTGATAGAGAATTATCGTAAAATTACATACAGGATTTTTGACCGGTAAACTCTCAACCCAATGGCATTTGAAGTCCCCCCCCCTCTCTCTACCCGAAGGATTTTCGTCACAGGCAGCACGGGGCTGGTGGGCGCACACCTTCTTTCCAATCTGTTACAGCAGCCGGTGCAGGTTCGGGCGCTGAAGCGGAAGAGCAGCAATTTGGAAATCCTTCGCAAGGTCTTGGGGTATTCCCATTCCGATCCTGAAGCGGCTTTCCGAAGGATCGAATGGTGCGAGGGGGATTTACTGTCTCCCGAATTCATGCGGGAGGCGCTGCGGGGGATGGATCAGGCCTACCACTGTGCTGCGATGGTGTCTTTTGACCCGCGGAACCGGCAACAATTGTTTTCGGTCAATGTACACGGAACGGCAACGATCGTGGACGAAGCATTAAAGAGCGGCATGGATAAGTTCTGCTTTGTCAGTTCATCTGCGGCACTAGGCAAGCCGACGGGTGTCAAAGAGGCGTATATTGACGAGTTGACCCCCTGGGAAAACACCGATGACCTGTCGGATTACGCCCTGAGCAAGTATCTGGCCGAACAGGAAGTATGGCGTGGTATCCGGGATGGTTTGAACGCCGTTGTGGTCAACCCTCCGATCGTGATCGGCCCGGGAGACTGGAGCCGCAGTAGCTCGAAATTGTTCGAGGCGTCGTGGAATGGCTTTCGCTTTTATCCTCCCGGGATAAATGCATTTGTCGATGTTCGCGACGTGGTTAAGGCCTCCATTCAACTGATGAATAGCCCAATCCACAGCGAACGCTTTATTGTTGCCGCCGAGAATTTGTCCTATCAACAACTTTTCAACCTCATTGCCGATCACCTTGATAAGCCGCGGCCCCGATGGAGGGTATCGAGGCGGATGGGGGAAATCGCCTGGCGCCTGGAGTGGCTGGCCAGCCGGCTGGCCGGATCGGAACCAAAAATCACCAGGGCAACAGTGACGTCGGCCCAAAAAAAGTACTTCTTTTCCAACAAAAAGATCAAACGGGAACTTGGCTATGTGTTCATTCCCATCGAACAGGCAGTGCAGGAAACCTGCCACCGCTTCCTCGAGGAGCAGAGGTTATAAGCCTGCCAACCTATTTCTTCAGGAAACTCCGGTTTTTCTCCTGGGCCCATCTAACCATGCGGGCGGCCATATTCCGGGGTAAGAAACGATGGGCCTGGACCAGCAGTTTATTGATCGTTCCGGGAATGGCGATGGTTCTTCCACGCTGCATGGCCTGATAGCCGGTGAGCGCGACCTCTTTGGCCGAAGTGCTGATCCAGCGGTTAGCTGTTAATTCCGGATCGCCTACGCCGACTGCGGCCTGGAAGCCCGTGGGCGTCAGCCCCGGACAGAGGACCGTGACCGTTACCCCCTTTCCCCTCACCTCATTGGCGATTGCTTCAGAAAAAGCAAGCACATAAGCCTTGCTGGCGTTGTAGACAGCCGACAGTGGCCCCGGCATAAAGCCGGCTAGTGAAGCCACGTTCAGAATCTTGCCATAGCCGCGTTTGACCATTCCAGGAAGCAAAAGTTTGGTTAGGTGCGTCAGGGTAAGGACGTGCAGATGAATCATTTGGCTTTCCCTTTCCCAACTGGTATCCCAGAAGAAGCCCAGTGTTCCGAAACCGGCATTATTGATTAGAATATCCACCTGGCGTTCCTCGTCCAGCAGTGTTTGCTGAATGTGTTCCGCCATGCCCTTTTCGGCAAGGTCTGCAGTGATGGTTTCGACCTGAAGCCCGGGCCAGTTTTCCAGAAGCTGTTGTTTAGCCTCCATCAGTTGTTTTTCCCGAATGTCGATCAGGATGAGGCCGTATTGGTCCTGTGCCAGAAGCTGGGCCAATTGCCATCCAATACCGCCTGATGCGCCGGTAACCAGTGCTGTTTTTCGCTGGTGGTTAGAAGGCAGGCCCCGGATTGAATCCCGTTGAGAGGGATTCGATGTTACGTTATTCATCATGGTGTATTCTTGTGTGTGAGCCATTGTACGGTGCTTTCAAGCGCCTGTTTAAAAGGGGTAATTTGATAGCCTAGTTCATTTTTTGCCTTTTGGCTCGAAACGGCCCAGTCGTAATTATTGAACCGGTCTACCCATTGAGGAGTGATCAGGGGAGGGACGCCGAATTGATTGGCGCGCCAGAGCATGAATTTCGAGAGAAGGAGGATGGCCTGAGGGGGCAAACGGATCTGCCGGTATTTCCGGCCGCCCACCTGGCCAAGCGTTTCGAAAAAATTGGAGTAGGAGACATTATTGCCGCCGAGGAGATACCGCTCCCGGTGGCGTCCTTTTTCCATAGCCAGCAGATGGCCGTCGACAACGTCCTCGATATAGGCATAATTGCCGATGCGATGGCCCTTGCCCGGAAGAATCCGGAATCTTCCCCGCAGATAGAGATCAATCATACGAGTGACACCATTGCTGATACTCAATAGGCCGGGGCCAAAAACCCGGGTCGGATTGACAATGGCCACCTGCATCGGGCCGCTATCCCACTGCCGGATAAATTCTTCGGACTGCCACTTGGTGCGTTCATAGTCGCTGAAGAAATCTACGTTTCTTTCCGTATCTTCGGTTACTTCCTTTTCGATGGATGGGCCGATCACTCCGGCGGTAGAGGTGACAACCACCTTTTTTACGCCTTTTTCCCGGGCTATTTCCAAAAGGCGCCGGGTCGCTTCAAAGTTTAGCTTATCAAAAATACGGGGATCAGACGACCACATGGCCGCAAAAGCCGCCAAATGATAGACTTCATCACAATCTTGCATAGCGGTATGAAGTGTCGTTTCGTCCAGCAGATTTCCCTTCAGCAATCGAATATTATCCTGAGATAAGGCATTGGCTTTCACTACCGAGCGGTAAAGAGCGGTTACCTGGTGTCCTTCTTCTGAGAGTCTCTTGGTGAGTTCCCTCCCGATGAAACCAGTGGCGCCGGTAACAAATATTTTTTTCATGACAAAATTCATTTTTTACAATTGGGATGGTTTTTCACTCCATCCCGATTCAATATCGGATGGCTTGTTTTTATATTGGGCAGGAACTTCTTTTTGGAAAATCCGGAGCAGTAGGAAAGACTGTATCACATTGGGGATTAGCCGCATTAGCCAGTAACTCATTTTGCACAGCAAGCCGGGCAGGACGGCCCTTTTACCACGCAACATGCCGTCAACAGCATGCTTGGCGACAAATTCCGGACTCAGATTCAATTGTCGTCCCCACCAACTCTGTTTACTATTGCGAGCAATCACGTCTGAATTAGTGAGCATGACGCCGGGGTTTAGCACCGTAACCCGGACGGGAGATCCCATCAGCTCTGCTCGCAAGCAATAGGAGAAGGCATTGACGAAGGCCTTGGAAGCCGGATAGACGGTTTTATAGGGAACAGGCCCGAACGCAGAAATGCTGCCAACATTCAGAATATGGGACTGTCGGTGTTTTTTCAACTCCGGGACAAAGTGGTAAGTAAGCATCGATAATACCCGGATGTTGAGTTGTAAAATATTTTCGATGCAGGCCGGGGTTGCATGGTCGATGGGGACCGTACCTCCGACACCGGCATTATTGATGAGGATATTCAGCGAAAAGTTTTGCTTTACCCACTGAGCAAACCGGAGGAGTTCCTGAGGTTGCGTCAGATCGGTTTCGTAACAGTGAACCTCCACATTGTGTTTTTTCTCCAGCGCTTGGCCGAAGAGATGCAGGCCTTCGTACGGTAAAGAGACCAGGATCATGTTCTGGCCCCGGCCGGCGCATTCCTTGGCTATGGCCTTGCCTAGCCCGGCGCTGGCTCCTGTAATGAGGGTGTACTTTTTGCGGCTGGAATGGGTTTCCATGCGATTTGATTGACTGTTAAAATCCGTTGTAAAATAGAGAAAAACAGTAACGAATCCCCACATTAACATCCAAATCGGATATCAGAATAGCGCCATCATAGACTTCCAACTCCGAAGCCTATTTCTCCCTGTCCCCAATGGTATTGACGCCGGGTTGTTGGCCAGGATGGATTGGCCTCATAGTATTCCTGGGGCTGGCTATTTTTTATATCGCCTGGGCCTGGGGCAAATTCCCTATTTCAGCTTATATCGCCATCTCCGGCCCCCTGGCCCTGATTGGGTTGTTATTTGGCATCCACATGACTATTAATCGGCAAAAAGTATTATGAAAATACATTTCGTGCTGCCTAATCTGGCTTATATCCTGGCGCCCTAACTGCTGGAGGGCTTATCATTCCCGGCCCTGCTGAAAGCGAGGAACCCGGCATGGACTACCTCCTCCAATGGCTTCGGCCACGGATGCAAGATACAATCCCTATCTACCACATTGCCGCTGAGGCCCCTTTTGGGGGGATAAGAGGAGCGTTGAGATGTGAAATATTGGAAGGAATTACCCAACTGGCGTTCTGGCATACTGCTGTACTGGCAAACCGGAAACCGCCAGGCCCGCATCCCGATACCCAGCCTCGATGCGTTGCTGAATACGCTTAGGGCTGAAATCGAAGGGGCCGGTGACAATCTCCGGATCTTTGTTCTCGATGCAGATGATCTCTTCCAGGGCCATGTATTGCTGCAGGCGCTGGAAAGCGGGGTGTTTGCGGATACCCTGGACTGCCTTCTGATCCGTTGCCGTATCCAGCGCTTCATCGATACGGCGGATGACGTCGATATACTCGTTGATGCGGTGCGCCGTTGCTACGTCATGGGCCAGTTTGCTGGAAAACACCATTTCCAGGATACGGTCCGATACCTGAAACATGTTTTCCGGGACGGCGCCTTCGTTGGGGAATAGCTTAACCACAAACAAACGCTTGCGTACAGAAGGATCCGGGTCGAGCCGCTCGATGGCTGGCTGCAAGGGGGTATTATCGAACAAGCCCCCATCCCAATAGTACTGTTGGCCGATCTTCGTCATCGGAAAGCCTGGCGGCAGGCTGCCGCTGGCCAGGATGTGATCCGGGTTGAGCTTTTGTTTCGGGCTGTGGTTATCGAATACCTCCACTGCACCGCTCTGTACATTGGCAGCCGTTACGGCTAGCTTCATGGGGCTTTTGTTCAAAGCTGCGAAATCAATATACTTTTCTAGCACTCCCCGCAATGGAGTCGTGTCGTAGTAGCTCGTCCACCTGGCCCAGGCCGCCAGGTCCATACGCGGGCGGTACAAGCTCTGATTGCCAAACAGCGACAAATAAGGCTCTACTACATCGGGCACCGGCCAGGGCGCGGTTACCGTAAAGTCTTCCCAGATCGATTCCAGCGCCGCCATCGGATTGTCCCGCGCCCCCACCAATATCGCCGCATTGACGGCGCCGATCGATACGCCGGTAATCACTGCCGGCTGAAAATCTTCCATCTCCTTCAAGCGCCGGATTACGCCAACCTCATAAGCGCCCAGCGCACCGCCGCCCTGTAAAATCAAAGCATCCTGTGCTTTTTTCATGGTTGTTATTTTTGGATATGTCGAATAACACAAATTAGGCTATCCTTGCCAGAAAGGCAACGATCTTTAAAAATGCCGGGGGGTGGACTGGGGAGAGGGAGAAACTGAAGGAAGGTTGAGGAAGGTTGAGAGGGTTGAGAAGGGTTTAGCAATGATACTAAACCCTTCTTCTATGCCTTATTTATAAGCCAAACTGGAGATTGGCGGAATATTAATACCCTTGGTTTTGTTTGAGGAGGCCGCCGCTCAGGTCGATCTCCGACTGCGGTATGGGCAGCAGTTCGTGTTTGTTGGCTACAAAATTTTTTCCAACGGCCGTCATCACCGATTCGGCACGGCCCCAACGCAGGAGGTCGAACCAGCGATGCTGTTCCATGGCCAGTTCAACGCGGCGCTCGTGGTAGATGATCTCCCGCAGTTGGCTTTGATCAGTAACAGTGATGTCGGGCAGGATGAAATTATTGCTTCCGCGGGCGCGACGGCGCACCTGGTTGAGGTATTCCAGGGCATCGGCAGATTTCCCATTTTCATTCATCGCCTCGGCGGCCAGCAGCAGGATGTCAGCATAGCGGAGGATGCGGATGTTGCCCGGCCCATTGTCCTGCAGGCCTGGGTGAGCGCCCACCCAGGCTTTCTGGTTATAGCGTTCGTTGAGGATCTCGGGATTGTCCTGCACGATGGTCAAGCCATCGGGCAGCACTTCGCCGACGTAGATGATCGTGGCCTGACGACGGGGGTCGCCGGGTTCGTAGGCAGCCACGAGGTCGTCGCTGGGGCGGTTGAAGCCCCAACCCAGATTGGGAATACCACGAACACCCTGGATCATATTATAGGGCGTTGCGCCCGGCCCGGCCACAGCGGCTTGTATGGCTACGGCGCCGATCTCGAAGATGCTTTCCGCACCATTCTCCCCTACCGGCATGAAGTTGTCGGCGTACTTGGGCAACAGGCTATACTCATTGGAGTTAATCACCTCCCGGCAGTATTTTTCTGCATTTACAAAATCCTTCTTAACCATATACAGCTTGGCCAACATACCCCGGGCCGCTCCTTTCGTAGCGCGGCCGAGGTCGCCGGAAGGGTACTGCGATTTTTCCGGCAGCACTTCGATGGCTGCCAGCAGGTCCTGCTCGATCAGATCATAGGCCTCGCTGACGGGGCGCCGCTCCTGAGTGAAATATTCGTCCTCGTTGAGCGGACGGGTGATGACCGGTAGCTCACCGAACCACTGTACTAGACGCAAGTAGGTGTATGCGCGTAGAAACCGGCATTCCCCCACCAAACGGTTCCTCAGGTCCACGTCCATGTCAATATTGGGAATATTTTCGATGGCGAGGTTGGCCCGAAAAATGGTTTGGTAATGGCCTGCCCAGGCCTGCTGGAAGGCCTGGTTGGTGGCGTCGAAAGTGAAATTGTCGATCTCCAGGATATACAGCCCATCGTTTTCGGTGCTGCCCTTATCGGCATCGTCACTAATAATATCGGTAATGCCAATCCAGGGGAAGGCACACATCTCCCAGGCACGGAATTTCTGGTAGACGGCATTAGTCGCCCAGATGGCATGGTCTGGAGTCTCGAAATAAGTGTCAAATGTAAGCTGGCCCTTGGGCGCTCTTTCCAGGAAATCCTTTTCACAGGCGCTGGCCAGGAACAGAGCGGCCGACAGAACGGCCCATTTTATATAGGTTGAAAAACGCTTTTTCATTTTCCTCATTTTTTCTGGTTTAAAAAGTCACATCTAATCCAAACTGCCAGGACTTGGCAACGGGATAAGCGCCGAAATCGAGGCCCACCTCAAAGGGGTTTGCACCGTTGGCAAACTCCGGCGAATAACCACTATACTGCTGACTGGTCCAGATATTATTGCCCAGTACAAAGATACGAAGCCTGGAGATATATGCTTTGCTCAAAAGGTTGGCTGGCAACGAATAGCCCAGGGCGATACTGCGCAGGCGGAAGAAACTTCCATCTTCTATGAAACGGTCGCTAACCCGGTAGTTGTGGCCACCGTTGGTGATTCGCGGTTCCGTCTGGCTGGGGTTTTCCGGGGTCCAGTGGTCCACAAAGGAGGCCTCCCAGTTGTACACGCCAAAACGAAAGGTTTTCTTGGCGTTGAACACCTTATTGCCACTCGCCCCGAGGAAGTCGATCGCAAAATCGATGCCTTTCCACTCTACACCACCGGTAAAACTATAGGTAAGGTCGGGAATAGGGCTTCCAAGGTAGGTGCGGTCCTTATCATCAACCATTCCATCGTCGTTGAGATCGGCGTACCGCAGATCTCCCACTTGTTCGCCACCAAGTTTGGGCAGGTTCGCCAATTCATCCTCATTCTGGAAGACCCCCGCCACCTGATAACCATAAAAGGCCCCAATAGGAAGGCCTACGACCGTATGGGTGGCCGGTTCGCCCTGGAGGAAAGCAGCGAAAATCTCACTTTTACCCTCCGCCAGCTTAAGCACTTCATTTTCAACTGGCGAGATGGTAGCGCCAAGATTGTAGGCGAATGCGCCGCCCTGCCTCCAGTTAACCGTGAAATCCCAGCCCCGGTTGCGTACTTCAGCGGTGTTGACCACCGGGTCATCCTGCGAACCGGCATAGTCGGGGATGGGAACAGCAGCGATAATGTCATAAGTACGGCGGTTATACCAGTCGGCTTCAATCTCCAGGCGATTGTTAAAAAAGCCCAGCTCAACTCCGAAGTCCGCCTGGCTGGAAGTTTCCCATTTCAGGTTGGGGTTAGCCAAAGAAATAAGGGTAGCGCCCTGGTTCAGGTCTTCACCCGGCCCAAATACTGCATATAGCCCACTGGTCACCGAACCGGTACTAGGATAGGGCCTCGAGGAGGCCTGGTTGCCGAGCAGGCCGTAGCTGAACCGCAGTTTTAAACGGTCAAAAATGTCCAAATCACGAACAAAGGCTTCTTCTCCGGCATTCCAACCTACGCTGAAAGAGGGGAAACTGCCTTGCCGGTTTTCTTTCAAAAAGCGGGAGGACTGGTCGGCGCGCCAGGAAAAGGTGAACAGGTATCGGTTGAGGAAGGTATAGTTCACCCGAAATAAATAAGAGACCAGCGCCTCATCCACCGCACCGCCGTAGTTCATTTGGGTGGTATCATTACCGGCGGAAAGGTATAGTAACTCGTCGGCCGTCCCGGGGAAGTTTTCGCGGCTACCACCGAAAGATTCCCTATAGCGCTCCTCGGCAGTGTAACCGCCTAAAACAGTAACCCGGTGATTGGTCCATTCCTTGTTATAGGTAAGCGTCTGTTCCCAGATCCAGTCGCGGTTTTGATTATAACCTACACTAAGGCGGTCATTGAGGTTGCGCTGAGAAGCACTCACCTCGAAAGCGGGCTCAAAATATTGGCTCTGCCCATCGCCACGGTCGAAACCGAGGTTTGAACGGAAGGTAAAATTGCGCAGGAACTTCACATTGGCCGCAATATTTCCGAACAGCCGGCTGCCTTTCGAGTGGTTGTTACTTTTGTAGAACTGGTCGGCCGCCGGGTTGCCGATCGCCAGCCCAAAGAAAGTCGGATCGCTGAAATCGCCGGTGCTATCCCGTGGGGCATATACCGGTGGCATGTGGTAAGCGCTGACTACTACGTCGGGGCCATTCTGGCTTTTGGTCGTAGCGTAAGCCAGGTTGGTGTTCAGGGACAGCCATGGATTGAGTTGCACTTCCGAGTTGAATCGCAGTGTAGCCCGCTCATAACTGGAGTTTTTCAAAATACCATCCTGATTAAACCAGTTGCCGCTGATGTTGTAGGTAAACTTATCCGAACCGCCGTTGGCGGAAACCTGAACATTGGCGATAGGCGCAGTCCGGAATATCTCATCCTGCCAGTTGGTGCCCTCGCCTAAAGCCTGCGGGTCGGGGTAGAATTGCTGACCACGCAGGTCGTTGTATAACTGGGCAAATTCAGCCGCATTGGCCATATCGATCTTTTTGGTAATCTCCTGGGAGCCATAATAGGTCGACAGGGAGATCACCGCATTGTCCCGCACCTTTCCACTTTTGGTCGTAATGATAATAACGCCATTGGCGCCCCGGCTGCCATATATCGCGGCGGCGGAAGCATCTTTAAGCACCTCAATGCTTTCCACGTCCTGTGGGTTGACCAGGGAAGCGTCGTAAGTGATCATACCGTCAATCACGTAAAGCGGATTGGCGTTGTTGAGCGTTCCCGTACCGCGAATACGGATTACAGCGCCCGCGCCCGGCACGCCGGAGTTGGGCGTGACGTATACCCCGGCCACCTTACCCTGCAGGGCTTGCTCAATGTTGGCGGTAGGAATGCGTTCTATGTCCTTCGTCTTCACCGTGCCGACCGCCCCGGTCAGATCGCTTTTCTTTTGGGTGCCATAGCCGACAACCACGATCTGGTCGAGCAGGGTGGACTCCAGGCGTAAGCTTACATCCAGTTGGCTACGGCCGCCGATGGCCACCTCCTCAGTAGTATAGCCCACATAGCTAAAAACCAGCACCGCATCCGGGCTGGATACTTCCAGTGAATAATTGCCGTCATAATCGGTAATCGTACCCAGGCTGGTGCCTTTTTCCAGCACGTTGGCGCCGATCAGCGGCGAGCCATCAGCCAGGTCGGTAATAGTCCCGGAAACCTGATGCTGCGCATGCAGGTAAGCCGTAGATAAAAGTATTACCATGGCCAGCGCTGCCGCTCTGGTGGTTAGGTGAAATTTTTTCATAAGTTCAAATTTTCAGGTTAAAAATGGGTTTACCCGTTCCCTATTCTATCATCGTCACCCGCACGCTTTGTACATCATCCGAACTGCCGCCAACCATGAGGTCAAAACTGCCGGTTTCGGCAGCCCATTGCATAGTCCGGGTGTAAAAAGCCAGATCATTTTCCGTCAACGTAAACTGTATCTCGCGGCGCTCTCCCGGTTTCAGCATGATCTTCTGAAAGCCTTTCAGTTCCTGCACCGGCCGGGTGACGCTGCCCACGAGGTCGCGTAAGTAAAACTGTACCACTTCCTCGCCGGCGCGGCGGCCGGTATTTTCAACAGTAACGGTAAGGGTTACATCCTGCCCGCGCCGAAAAACCGTTTTATCTACCTGTGGCTTCCCATAGCGGAAGCTGGTGTAACTCAGGCCATAGCCGAAAGGGAACTGCGGGCTGTTGGGAATATCCACATATTTTGAAGTCCACTTCGAATTGAGATCAAAGGGGCGGCCGGTATTCTTATGGCTATAGAAAATGGGGATCTGCCCTTCCAGGCGCGGAAAGCTGATGGGCAGCTTGCCGGAGGGATTGTAGTCGCCAAACAACACATCGGCAATGGCATTACCGGCCTGCGTGCCCAACCACCAGCATTCCAGCAGGGCAGGAGCGTTTTCTGCGAGCCAGGGCATCACCAGTGGGCGGCCATTCATCAAAACAACCGCCACGGGTTTGCCGGTGGCCATCAGTTGCCGGGCCAATTCTTCTTGCTGCCCGGGTATCCTGATCGTCGCCCGGGAAGTGGCTTCTCCCGACATATCTTTATGTTCACCAATGGCCAGAACCACTGCATCGGCTTTTTGGGCAGCCGCCAACGCTGCGGCGAAGCCGCTTTGATCCTCCCCCTCAATTTCACATCCTTTGGCGTAGATGATATTGACGCCTTTGCCCAACTTATTGCGAATACCACTCAGCAGGCTCACACAATGCCTGCCTTCCCCTGCCCCCGACCAGGCCCCAATCAGGTTGTTCTGGTCGTCGGCCAGCGGGCCAATGACCGCCAGGGTTTTGATTTCTTTAGCTAAGGGCAACACGCCTTCATTGCGGAGCAAAACGATGGATTTTCGGGCCACATCGCGGGCCACCGCTTGATTTTCAGCGGATAAGAGCACTTGCTGTTCCCGCTCTTCGTTGCAAAATTTGTAGGGGTCATCGAAAAGGCCCAGCAGGAATTTGGTGCGCAGGATGGCGCGGACCGCTTCATCGATGCGAGCCTCCGGCACTTTGCCTTCCTCGACTGACTGCTTCAGGTGATCCTGGTAGGCCGCGCTCTGCATGTCCATATCCACCCCCGCTAAGACGGCCAGTTCGCCAGCCTCTTTCTGGTTCGCCACGATACCATGGCTGACCATCTCATTAATACCGGTATAATCCGTGACGACAAAACCGGGAAAGTTCCATTCTCCGCGCAGGATATCCTTCATCAGCCAGCTATTACCAGTAGAGGGAACGCCGTCGAGGTCGTTGAAAGCAGCCATCACCGTCCAGGCGCCAGCTTCGACACCGGCCTTGTATGGCGGCAAATATACCTCGCGAAACTCCCTTTCACTCATATCCACGGTATTGTAGTCGCGCCCGCCAATAGGGGCGCCGTATCCGGCAAAATGCTTGACACAGGCGAGTACCCGGTCCCCTTTATCAAAGGAAGTCCCCTGGAACCCTATGACCTTAGCCCTGGCAATCCGGGAACCCAGGTAAGGGTCTTCGCCGGCGCCCTCCATCACCCGGCCCCAGCGGGGGTCGCGGGTGAGGTCCACCATAGGCGCAAAGGTCCAGTTCAATCCAGCGGACGCTGCTTCCGCCGCTGCCACCTCAGCCGATTTTTCACAGGCTTCCATATCCCAACTGGCGGCTTCACCCAACGGAATGGGGAACATCGTTTTATAACCATGAACGACGTCGAAACCGAAAAGCAAGGGTATTTTCAGCCGGCTCTCCTCTACGGCAATGCGCTGTAAGCCGCGGGTAAAAGCAGCGGTATGGCTGTTAAACAAAGCGCCACAGTGCCCGCTGCGGATATCATCGGCATAACCCGGACGGATAACCGGCCCGGTGCTACCCCAATCGGTGGTATACAGCGTCATTTGCCCGATCTTTTCCTCCAGCGTCATGAGGGCCAGCACGGAATCTACTTTACGGGTAATAGGGTCTGGCCCAGGATCAGCCTGCTTCGGAGCTACCGTAAAGGCGCCGCCCAATAGGAATATCCCCAGGAAGGCCGGCAATAAAATGTATGCGATTTTTCTTTCATTCATTTAATCTTGTTTTTTAACCCGTGCCTCCTGACCCGGCCAGCCGGGGCAGGCTCTTCTGGCCGGAGTAGCCTACTCCAAGCAGAAGCTTGGCGGTACGGGCAACCATTCAACAATTTTTAACCGGCTCCTAAGAGAGACGGTCAACTATTTAGCCATTTTTAACCGGCTCATTTGGGATGGTCAACTTTACGCTCCAGCCATCCCCCCGAAAACCCAGCTCGCCGGAGCCCTTCCTGAATGTAGGGGTTTTTCTTCATCACCGCCCAAAGCAGGCCGCTGCGGTAATTTTCCAATTGCAGCAGGATGGGCCCCTGGTCGATACCGAGGTAATCCACATCAAACCAGCCATTTTCATGGCCTTTACCAAAGGTATAGGATAAGTTAAAAGCATCTTTAAAACCATACTCCCCCACCAATTCGGGGTAATAGGAAGTCCACATGTTCTCCAAAGCGGCCAGGCACAATTCCGGCTCGAAAGGAGTTGATCCGCCGGCAGCCGTGGGTGCGATAGTGCCGTCGTCGACCACCCGAAACGTGGAAGCGCCGCGGGCCCGGTAATCGAAGAATTGCCGCTCCGATCCATTGACCATGCGTTTTTCATTAGCCGGGCCATCACAAGCGGTCAGGCCCCAGCAATTTTCGTTATACCCCTTGAATCCCAGGGGATTCTCCAGGCAATAAGCCCGGTTGGCTAAGGTGGCCCGCCGGGAATTCTCGAAGTAGTCGATTCCTTTCCGGCGCATATAATCATCCTGAATGCCCCGGAAGTCGATCCAGATGTGGCTGTACTGATGACCGAACAGCGGTTCGAATTGCACAAACTCCTGGCCCTGAAAGCCGGCCCACTCATAGGTGGAACACCATTGCTCCCAGCATTCGGCAGGGATAGGGTGCGAAGGCGACCCCATCGCCATAACCAACAGGATCATCGCCTCGTTATAACCTTTCCAACGGGCCGGAATAAAACCCGACTCCGGATGCCAGCCCATTGAAAGGCGGTGGTTGTCATCGAGCATCCAGTCCCATTCAACCCGGCGAAACAATGCATCCGACAAGGTTCTAATTTCCTGCTCTACAGCCGATTCTCCATCGAAATAGCTCATCACCGAAAGCACACCGGCCATCAGCAGGCCGGTATCGATGGAGGATAGTTCTACCTGCTTGAAACGGGTGGCTTTGTCCAGGGTGAGGAAGTGGTAGAAAAAACCTTTATAACCGGCAACACCGGCAGGAGCGTCGCCCTGAGTAAGCTGACTCAGCACCTTTAAGGTTTGCAGTACGCGCTCCGCTGCAGCCTCCCGACTGACATAGCCCCGTTCTATTCCCACCAAATAGCTACTCAGCCCAAAGCCGGTTGCGGCGATGCTGGAAAAGGTCAGTGAGGGGTAACGGTCCGGGATCTGAAAGTTGATGGTGTCAGCCTGATCCCAAAAGTAGTGGAAGGTGCGCCGCTGCAATTCGTCCATGGAAAATGGCACAGCTTCCACCGGTGTGGAAGGCTGCTGCCGGGGCTGGCCATTGCAGGCCACGAGCACCAATAACCCTATGAGTATCGTTTTCTGCATCGGTTGGGAGGAATTTGATGGATCTTGCAGATACTTTAGATACTACCGATCTTGTAGATACTATAGATTCTGTGGATTCTATAGATGCTATGGATAGGCTTTCAATCTTCAGCCTAGTATCCACGGCCCTTCTTAGGCCGAAGTATCCTTGTTGGCCCCAGAAGGGCCAACAAGGAGTATCAACAGGATCGATTCGAAATCAATAAAGCCCTGTTATTGCTTCATAAAGCGCGCATTTGCCCGCAGCACGCCATCGCGGGAATACCCGGCGAGGAGGTACATACCTTTGGGCAACTGGCTAACGTTCAGGTAGGCCGCGCCGTCATTACCAACCCAGATGCTGGCCATGCGCTGGCCATACAGGTTGTATATCTCCAGACGGGACACCTGGCCGAGGTTGTCTACCGTCAGCAGGTCCGTTACCGGGTTGGGCATAATGCTCAACGGCTCCACCTGCGGCGTTTCGAACAAACCGGTCAGCATACAGCCCGGGCCATCCAATTGGATATTGTCGAAGTAGTAGACGACGTCGTTGGCCGGCAGGTTGTTGATATCCCAGATCAAAGTAATCCGGCGGTATTCGCCATCGTCCGGAATCGGGTTGGGGGAAGCGGAGAAGTCCCAGGTCAATTGTTCCCACTGGTTGGCTACTGTATTCGGCACGGTATTGTCGCCGGAAGAAGCGGGCGCATTGGGGTTGGCCGGGTTCTCGAGCTTCATCGTAATGGTAGCCACCTGAGGCGACCAGACCATCATTTTGACCAGCTTGTTGTCGCTGAAGCGGATGGGTGCGAACAGGTCGGTGTACATGCCCTGCCAGGGTTGCGCGCCACTGGCTTTTTCCACAGCCTTGCCCACTTTGGCGCTGGGGTTGACGCCGTCGGGGGCAGGGTTGTCAACCAGTTCGAAATCGCCGGAATCATCGTTGGGGAAGTACCGCCATTCAGTAGAGGTGAAAGCCGGGTCGTCGAAGCTCATCAGGCAGTCCGTGTAAGGCGCATGGGCAAACTGCAGGTTGTCGATGTAGTAAATGTCTTCCGTAGGTGGTTCAACACCGGCGTTGAAGAAGAAACAGGCGCGCGTAAAGTCCATCCCCACCTGAGAGGAGAAGTCAGCGGTCAGGGTTTCCCATTCGCCAGGCGTCGTGATATCTATAAAGACCTCACTGACCGGGCTGGTGCCACCTTCCAGTTTCAACAATACCGGTACGGCTGCCGGGGCATTGACCTGAATGCTCAGCTGGTTGTATACGGATAGATCGATGCCATCGGGGAATAGTGCGCAAAGCGCCTCCCAGGGTGCGCCGGCCGGGTCGCGGTACAGGCCCACCTTGGTGGAACTGTTGGCCGTCGTCACATCGGGGTTGTTCACCACCTCCAGTTGTCCGGCGCCGGCGCCATAATCGTTGTTGCGCTGGCATTCGAAGTCGTCGATGATGTTGGTAATAGCCGCCACGCCTTCACAGGGATCTACGGTAGAGAAGCCCTGGATGAGGTTGTCGAAGAAGAACATTGCGCCGGCCTCGGCCGTGCCGGGGTTGAAGATCAGCTTTAGGGCCACCCAGTCGGTGATGCCTTGATAATCAGAGAAGTCGAAAGATACTGTCTCCCAGGAGCCAGGGCTCTGGAACTCGCGATTAACTTCTTTGTTACCCTGTGAAACACTTTCGAGCTGCATGGTAACAGAAGTAGCTCCTACCGGCGCCCATACGTCGAGGTTAAACTGCGGGCGGGTGGAAATGTCAATAAACCCAGGCGCTACGGCAGCAACCGTAGAGAACGGCGAAGTGCCTTTGGTGTATTTGCCGACATTCGGGGAATCATTAACACCACCGGGGGCAGGGTTAGCCACTACCTGGAAGGTACCGTGCTGAACGGTGTTGTCATCAAGCGGCGCCCAGGGAAGGAAAGCGCCATTCTCGAAGTCTTCGATGGTGATATCCTGTTGTTCCACCAGTTGGATGTCATCGATATAATAGATGTCACCCGGTTGGCCATCCTGTCCGGCATTAAAGAAGAAGACGATCTTCTTGTGGCTGGCCAGGGCCTGACTGCTGAAGTCAACTTCGTACTCCACCCATTCGTTGGCCACCGGCACATCCATTCCCATTTCAAAGGCGTTGGAGGCGCCGCCTTCCAGTTTAAAGAGGATCTGGCAGATCTTAGGCGACCATATCTTGACCTTGAGCTGGTTTTTGACGCTCAGGTCGATGGGGTTCTGGTAGTCGATTACCAAGGCGCCATAGGGTTCGCCGAGAGGGTCGATATATTGGCCGACTTTAGCAGAAGGGTTGACTACCCCGGGGTCAGGGTTGTCGATCACCGAAAGGCTGTCCCAGCCATTGAGGTAGGTGGCGTTTCGGTTGCATTCAAAATCGTCAATCATATCCGGGTTCGGCTCAACGTTGGCGCAGGCGCCCTTAGGCATGGCGCAGATGTTGTCGAAATAGTAGGTATCCTGGCTTGTTTCTACGCCAGGGTCGAAGAAGAGGATCATCTTGTTCAAGTCGGTAGCTTCAGCCGCAGCCGAGAGGTCAAAAGTATATTCTTGCCAGGCATCGGTAACGGCAATATTTTTGGTTACCTCAAAGTCCGGGCCCGGGCCTTCCAGTTTTAGCAACACCTGAGTTGGCGCCGTCGCGTATACCTGAACTTTGTACTGGTTGAAAACACTCAGGTCGAAGGGCGTGGTGCTCTCCGCCAGCAGGAGGCTATAGCCCGTATCGCCAGCTTTGACATACCGGCCACACTCTGCCGAGCTGTTGACGATGTTGGGAGCCGGGTTGGCCACCGGCCCTACAAACTCTCCATTAACAGCATCCCAGGGCAATGCATTTCCCCCTTCAAAGGTCTCATAACATTCCACGCCTTCCACGGTGCGGATATCGTCAAAGTAGAAGGTCTCCGTGCTACCCAATACGAAGGGGTTGAAGCTCACCAGCACCTTGTTAAGTCCTGTATAAGCAGCGCCGCCACTGAGGTCGAAGGTCAATTCCACCCATTGGTTGGCCACGTTGATGTCGCGGTACTGCTCTACGGCATTGCCACCGCCTTCAAACTTGAGGAGCATTTGGATGGGCGCAATGGGCGACCAGACCTTTACCTTGAAAACATTGTACTCCGACAGGTCTGCCGGAGCGGCCAACGTACCCAATGCAAAACAGAAATCAAAATCGGGGTTGTTGGTATAGGAACCCACAAAACCACTGGTATTGATGCCCGAAGCATCGGGGTTGGCGATTACCCCATTGAAGGTGCCGTTGAGGCCTTCCCAGCTGATGGCGGCGGCGCCGCCCTCAAAATCTTCATAGACCGTCTGCCCGTAGGAGAAGAGGGCGAAAACGGCCAGGGTAAACAGCGTAAGCAAATATCGTTTCATAAGGCTAATGTTTTGATGTTATAAAATTCATTTCAGGATCATTATCCGGCGGGTTAAGGCCGTTTGTTCGGTTCGAACTTGCAGGAAGTAGACGCCATTGGATAAACGGCGGGTATCAATCGGTACGGTGTAGTTTCCGGGAGCAAAGTGCCGCCCATCGATCAGTTGGATTACCAGGTTTCCTTTGCTATCCAGCAAGGTAGCGCTCAGGCCTGTATTCTTGGCTACAGCCAATTCCATCATCAGCTTGTCCTGCGCCGGGTTCGGATAAGCACTCAGATCGATGCCCGAGCTGAGCGACGGCGTTTCGGTTGCAACCACCGTTGTATCCGGCACGAAACCAATAGCGTCGAGCGCATCTTGTATCTCCGGATTAGCCATGAAATGGTTCCAGAGCAATTGTGTGCGGTAGTTTTCGATCATACAGATGATCGGGCCCTGGTCAATAGCCAGGTAGGAATCGGCGTACCAGTCCAGGCCCAGGTGGAAGGCGTCGTAGAAGCCCATGGGCCCCCAGAGCCGATGGCCGAGTTGGCGGTAGTAATATTTCAGGGTAGCGATAGATTGCGTCGGAGTGTAAGGCATAGCCGAAAGCGCGCCGGTGGGCGCCATAGTGCCGTTATCCCGGCTCACCTGAGGTTCGTGGGCCAGGTAGCCGACCAGTGGGTCGTCGCTGGCGGTCAGTCCCCATACAAACTCATTATAGCCTTCATGGCCCAGCGGGTTGCTGATGCAGTAAGCCCGGTTGATCAGCGATTGGTTTCTGCCCTGAATGAAATAGTTGGCGTATTGGTCGCGCTTATCACGGGGGTCAAAGCCCAGGAAGGAGTATTGGGTAAAAAACAGGGGGCCGCCCAGGCCAGTGCCTACCGGCAACTGGAAACCATAATAGGACAAGCCGCTGGCATAGTTTCCGCCCGCCCAACCGCTATGGTACAGGCCGGCCGGCACGCCTTCGGTGGGCGATGCGATAGCCAGCAGGTATACCATCATGGTTTCATTCCACCCCCGCACCGGCAGGTTGATGGCGTAGTTGTAGTTGGGCGACCAGTGCCAGAAGATGACATTCTGGTTTTGTTTGCGGTACCAGTTCCACTCCACCGCCTCCCATAATTGGGTGATTTGCTCGCGCAGGGCAGCTTCCTCTGGCGTATCCAGGTTAAAATATTCCCGGGCGGTGAGCAGGCCCTCAAAAAGGAAGGCCGTCTCTACAATGTCGCCGCCATCATCTTGCGTACTGAATGGGTGCACCTGGCCGGTTGCGCCATTCATCCAGTGGGGAAAAGCCCCATGGAAGCGGTCGGCATTGCCCAGGAAAGCCGCCATCTGTTGTATTCTTTCCATGCCCTGCTGCCGGGTAATGAAGCCCCGCTCGATGCCAACCAGAATGGCCATCACGCCAAAACCGGTACCGCCCATAGTGACGACATCTCCAGAAGTATTGCGCTCACGGATCAGCCCCGAGACAGGGTGGGCAAAATCCCAGAAATACCGGAAAGTGTATTGTTGCACCATGTCCAGCAGCTGATCGTCTGTCATATCGAAAGTGCTGGTAACAGCTGTGTTGGATAGAGGGGATTCCTGGCCGGTGGTATTGAGCGCGGCGATCCGGTACTGCAAGTTAAGATTGGCCCCGAGAGGGCGCACAAAATCGATGAACCGGCTATTGACGCCACTCAGGTAGCGCAGCGGCTGGAAACTTTGCCCATTATCCGTCGAACGGTAAATGCGGTAGCCCGCCAATTGAGGCTCGGAGCCCGCCGTCCAGTTCAGTTCTACATGGCTATCGTAACCGGCCGCTGTCAGGCCCTCCGGCGCAGCTACAGGATCCGCGGACATGGAGCCGTTATAGGTTTTGACCTCATCGATCAGCAGAGTATGCTCCACCCCATCGGCGGCATCCTGCCCGAAGATGATGGCTTTGGTTTGGCTGAAGTTGATGTTGGACTGGTTGGGGTCATCGAAAAAGAGGCTCAGCGGTATCTTCACCTGCTTCCACTGCCCGGCCGGAAGATCTCCGGCGTAGGGGCCCAGGGCGTATTTCCGTGATTTCGTAGCGCCGGGCGCTCCTTCCATAAAGATCAGGGGCCAGTCGCCGGCAGCAATTGCTTCCGGCGCATAGGCCCAAAAAGATAGCGTATCTGTATTGGTAATATTCTGGAAGGGAAAGCCAGGAGCAATGACCAATGCGGACCAATCCCCACCACTCTGAGACTGCCAGCGGATGCGCAGGCTATTGTTGCCTTCATAAGGGGGGATGTCATATTCCACCGGTATTTTGTCCCCTGACGGCCCGGCCTGCTCCAGGAAGCTGGGGCTCGTGGGAAAAGCCAGCCCGGTATCGTAATAGCCCGGATTGTTGCTGTCCTGATAGAAGAATACGGTTTGAGCAGCGGCGCCAAAAGACAGGGCGCATACTGCTCCTAAAAGTAAAAATAACCTCATTCAGCTCTTTTTCTGTTTTGGTATAAAAATCGCTCTCAAAAAATAATTCACCGTCCAAAGGCGCCTAATTCAGAATAATTACTTAGCACATTGGCTCTGGTGTTCTACAATATTAGGTTTTAAAAAAGGGTATTGTATAATATACGACCTCACTATTACTACGCCAATGATAAAAGTCATTCGGGGAGGAGGCTGGGGAGAGTTGAAAAGTTGATAGGGTGAAAAGTTGATGTGGCCTGGTAAAATGGGTAAATGTGAGAAGTGATGGGCAAATTCGGGTAAATTTGAGAAAAGCGGTTTTGTTAGAACCATAATAAATGCTAAATAGTGAAAAAAAAAACATGGAAGTATATCAATTTTCTTTTGAACGGCTTGAAGCTTGGAAGAAGGCTTTACAACTTACTAAAACAGTTTATGGAATTACTCAAGGATTTCCAAGTGATGAAAAATTTGGCTTAGTCACTCAAATGCGACGATGTGCCGTTGGTGTGCCGTCGCACCTGGCTGAAGGTTCTGCGAGGATTACAAATAAGGATAAAGCCCACTACTCAACCATGTCATTTAGTACTTTGATGGAACTTTTAAACCACCTGATAATTTCCTATGAGCTGGGTTATATTTCAAAAGAACGCTATACCAATCTCCGACAAACTATATATGAGGTTTCCAGGTTATTGAATGGCCTTAGGAGATCCCAAATAAGTGGATAACAGGGAGCGTAGAGGCGCCGTTTGGCTACAAGTCCAGGTTAAGCTCTTCAACGACTCCACTACTCCACTTGCATAGGCTTTAGGGCGGGGCTTATCAGGGATATCACCCTTTCAACTTCTCAACTTTTCACCCCCCTCTCCGCATCCCCCTAGTACCCCATCATAATTTCCGTCAAATTCGCATCAGCCGGCAGGCCCATTTTTTTGCGCAGGCGGTAGCGCTTGTTTTCCACCCCGCGTACTGAAATATTGAGAAGCGGAGCTATTTCCTTGGAAGAGAGGTTCATCTTCAGGTAGGCGGCCAGGCGGAGGTCGCCGGGGGTGAGGTCGGAAAATTCGGCCATTAGTTTTTTGAAAAAAGCATCGTGCACCTGATTGAAATTGGATTCGAACACTTCCCAATCATGTTCGCTGGAGATGTGGTCGTCGATCAGGCGGGTGAGGCTGTTGAAATAGCGGGCCAGGCTTTTATCCCCGGCTTTGGCCCGAAGGGATTGCAGTTCCTCCTTAATCTGCAGGAGGATCTCATTCTTGCGGATGAGGCTGGCGGTAGAGTTGGTCAACTCCCGGCTTTTATTGAGAATATCAGCTTGCAATTGCTCATTGCGGGCCTGGATGCGCTGCTGGTGCAGTTCCCGTTCGCGTTGGAGCTCCAGGCTTCGGCGTTGCCGGGTGAGCCGATACTGGCTGAGGCGCTCCCAGGCGGCAAAGCCCCCAACCACCAGCAACAGGTAGAGTAGCCACATCCAGCGGGATTGGTACCAATGGGCCCGGACGGTAAGGTAGTAGGTTGTGATAGCCGGTGAGAGGTTGGATTGCACCAAAAATTTGTAGTTGCCTGGCGGAAGGTTCGTGAATTCCCGGGCAGCGTCCGTTTCCCAATTCGACCAGCCATCAGTAAACCCCTGTAGTTGAGAGCGGAATTGGCCAATGCGAGTATACTGGGGGAAAGTGTATTGAAAGCGAACCACCGCCTTGCGGCCCGGCGGTAATACCAGCCGCTCATCCAACCTTGCCAGCGACGGTTCTCTGCCGAGCACTTCCACCCGGGTCAGCAGTGGGCTACCTTGCACCGGGCTCAGGGGCCGGGCGCGGCGGTCCAGGAGGGCATAGCCGTCTTCCAGGCAAAAAAGATAAGTGTTTTCATCCAACAATATGACGACTTCATTATCAGAGATCATTGTCAACGGCAGCGCAGCGGCCACTGAATCGCTTCGGAACCACAACACCTGGCCAGGAAAGGCCCAAAAAAATTCTCCTTTACTTCCAGCGATGGGCTTACCGTGTTCTTTAGGAATCGGCAGCCCGAAAAGGCTATCGAGGCGGCTCAATTGCTGCCGGCTTACATCCCAGGTAAAGAACTGATAGCCCGAGCGGATGAGCAGTTGCCCGTTTGTTTCCTGCAATTCGATGCCAAATTCGGAAGGTAGCCCATCGGCTTTGGTCAAAGAACGAACCTCCGATACTTTGGTTAAGGTTTCATCCAGTTCCATCCGGTTTAAGCCCCGGTATGGGTTAGCGGCCCAAAGCACTCCCTGGCCATCACATACGATCTTCTTGACCGGGGCGCTGAACCCTTCCAGCCGGTGGCTGAACTTCCAGTCGCCGGCCTTCCCTTTGTCCAGCACGATGAAGCCAGTATAAGTGCCTTGCAACAGCTTTCCCGGCTGTCCGGGAACAGCAATGGTTATCCATCCTCCGGTGACATCGGATATCTTCCGGGCGCGAAGGCCTTGGATCAGGAAGGTTCCGTCATTATGCCCACAGAGCAACTGGCCGTCAAAAACATTCAATTCCCAGGCCTGGCCTTGTGTCCCATCAATGAGTTGAAATTCCTGTAGGGGGCGCGAGGGCCAGGGTTTGGCAAAAACGCCATGATTGGTGCCGATATAGAGGCGCCCCTCATACAACACGGCTGTATAGACGGATCCAACTTGCCCGCTTCTGTCGTTGAAATAAGTGAGCGCTTCACTGACTACGATCAGGCTGATACCCTTGTCGAGCCCTACCCAGAGGTTGCCGTCCCGGCCTTCGCAAAGGGCCAAAACGGTATTATCCTGAAGGCCGTTTTCTTTATTTAGGTGAAACGACAGCCGCCCGGCGGCATCCAGGATATAAACGCCATCGAGGATGGTTCCGAAGGCCAGGCCGCCATTAGCCAGGCGGCAGGCCTTGTTGAGCTGCAGGGATTTGAGGCTTTCGTTCAGGGGGTTGCGCCAGGGGGCAAATCGCCCATCCTGATAGGTGAATAAGCCGTTTCGGTTGGTGCAAACCAAAATGCCCCGCTCATACGGCAGCAGGTCCATAACCGTCATTTCCGCCAGAAAGCCGCTGCCTTCCAGGAAGACAAACTGCCCGTCGGGCATCATCTCAAAAAGCCCCTGCCCAATGACCGGCAAAAGGATACGGCCATTAACCTGCCGCAGGTACATGATGTTGCCGGGGGGCTGTAGGGGCTCTACCTTCCCACCCTGATGTTGATATATGGCGGAAAAAGATTGAAAAAAAGCCTGCTCTCCGACAAGAAAAATATGCCAAATCTCCTCCTGCCCTACCCTTTCGCTATCGAGGGCCTGGCTTAGGGATTGATATACCAACTGCCCGTTCGTATCGCGCTCCCAGTAACCGAACTCTGCAAAACCACCAGTAAAAATGCGCCCCGACGCATCGCAGGCCACCGAACGAACGATCTGGCCCTCCGGCAATGGATAGAGCGTCCAGCGCACGCCATCGTATTCCAGCAGGCCGGCCGAATTGGCGAAGTAAAGGAAGCCATTAGGCGCCTGTGCCGCCATCCAGTTCTGGCTTTGCGCCTGGTAAGTGGAAGGCTGGAAATTGAGCACCCGGGGCGCCTCGGCAGCGCCCAGCCCAATGGGTATCCAGCCTAGAATAAGCCAAATTAGTTGCTTCATGCGATCAGGGCGTAAGCAG
Organism: Lewinellaceae bacterium; assembly: GCA_020636215.1. Lineage (GTDB taxonomy): Bacteria > Bacteroidota > Bacteroidia > Chitinophagales > Saprospiraceae > JACJYE01. The sequence continues at coordinate 284,954 of JACJYG010000006.1, read as the reverse complement.
TGGGAAAGCCGTTTCCCGGGAAATAGCTGGGTAAAACTAAAAAAAAGGCAGGAATTGTGCAGTCGGCAGGGCCCTTAGAAGGTTTATGGTTCCTGGTTTATGGTTCCTGGTTTATGGTTCCTGGTTTATGGTTCCTGGTTTATGGTTCCTGGTTTATGGTTCTTGGTTTATGGTTTTTACCTGGCCGGGGTATTTACCCAGCTGCGACAGCAAACGTGGCGAGGACGGGCCTGGTTTCTCCCGTCTCTACGAGCCGGGTAAACATGAGTCATGCGAATTAGGGGCTAAATGCATGCTATTGTGGAAGCCTGAGATAAAACCAGAGATGGGTAAGCTTTACAGAGCTTGCTGTCCCCCTCACCGAGGCTTGCCCGGCTTGAAAAGACGGGGGCGCGGGGGAGGTAAAGGTTTTGAAAAGGGGGCAAGAATATTAATCAGACAAGCAAAAGCACCGGCATTTTTTCAAGGAGCATACCACCCCTCCGCCCTACGGGCGCCTCCCAAAGGGAGGATAGGCTTGGGAGCTCCCAGAGAATCCAGGGATTTAGCCCCTAATTCGGATGAGTCATCCCGAATTTTGAGCCCCCGATCAGCGATTCTATTCCTGCTCGCCGCTGGCAGCAGGCGGGGATACTCCTCAAAGCCCGCATACGGGCTTTGAGGATACTTTGGCCCTGCGGGCCGTTGATACTATGGATGAGGAGGCTCCACAACAAAAAGAACTTTAATGGCGGCTTCTCTCATCAATAGCATCAACTTAGTATCCCTGCCGGCCTGCGGCACAGCAGGCGGGCTCCGCCGATCAGGCGTAGTATCGGTCCCGGCCCGAATGGGCCGGGGCCGAGCATCTTCCGGGATATTCTACGAAAATTCGGGATGATCCATGTTTCTCCCGTCTCTACGAGCCGGGTAAAGGTTTCTGGGGCGAGGCAAAGACTTTTTCTGGTAAAACTATTTTGGGCCCACTTGGCGCCCTTCCTGGGCCCTCCGGGTTAGTTAACGGCAGACTTGCCCAAGGTGAAACCTGGTTTAGCCCATCGCAAACAGGCTGAAAGCGGTGGTTATCTTTCCCCCGGCTCAAATTGGATTTTGGGCGAAGGTTTGGCTCCTCACGGCACCTCCTTGCCGGTCGACGCCTGCCACAGTTCATACCATTCCTCCCGGCTCAAATGTATTTTCGTCGCATCAGCAGCGGCGCGCAGGCGTTCGATCCGGGCAGTGCCGATAACCGGAAAGATGCCGGCGGGGTGATGCATCAGCCAGGCCAGCAGGAGGCGGTCCAGGCCAATGGGCTCGGCTCGCCGGCGCATAATGCGGCCGGCTGTGGCCCGGATGCGTTGTACCTGGGAGTTGGTCTTATCCTTAAACACATTACCTCCGCCCAGGGGCGACCAGGCCATGGGCTTTATCCCCTTGCTCAGACATTGGTCGAAGGTGCCGTCCAGGAAGGGGGCGAGGTGCTGAAGAGAGGCTTCTACCTGGTTGGTGGCCAGGGGAAAAAAACTGTTTAGCAATTCAAACTGAGTAGGCGTGAAATTCGACACACCGAAATATTTCACCTTGCCTTCCTCCCGAAGTTCCTGAAAGGCCCCGGCTACTTCCACCGGATCCATCAGGGGGCTGGGACGGTGCAGGAGCAGCAGATCAATGTAGTCTGTATGAAGGTTTTTCAGGGATTGCTCCACCGAGGCCCGGATGTGGGAGGCGCTGGTGTCGTAGGATTTAATCTGATACTGCGGGCGGGCGGGCGCCGGCATCTTTATCCCGCACTTGGTAATGAGCTGCATCTTTTGACGCAGGCTTGGGTCCAGCTTTAGCGCCGCGCCGAATTCAGCTTCAGTGGTATACCCTCCGTAAATGTCGGCATGGTCGAAAGTAGTTACGCCATATTCGATGCTTTCTTCCATCAGGCGCAGCATCTGTTGGGGGCGGAGCCGGTGCCCCCAGACACCCCATTTCATCACGCCGAAAATAATGCGGGAAAAAGTAGGGCCATTGGGAGAAAGCTGGGTGGGATTGAGCATAATTATGAGAATTTCAATTTGTTTTCTTCTACAAAATCTGACAAACGACGGGGCGAATGGTTCAACACCTTTTCTATATCCGGAGTGATTTCCGCTTCCTTCCCCTCCTGGACCAATTGGTAAAGGTAAACCGTATGTTCCGCTGCCTTTTTTGTCCATCCTTTCGATATCATCCGCTTGATGTAATCGGCCGGCTCTATGGGCCTATATTCCACTTTTTCACCGACCGCCTCACTGATCATGGCGGCTACTTCGTAATGGGAAAAGGCTTCGCGGCCTACTAACTCATAAGTTTTACTGGTATGTGAAGAAGGGCTGAGCAGAATAGCAGCCGCCACAGCTCCGATATCATGAACATCGACAAAGGCAGTCCGGGAATCTCCCGCCGGCACGATAATCCTGCGCTCCTGGCGGATATCATCGCCGATCCAGCCGGTAAAGTTCTGCATAAACCAACCGGGCCGCAACAGGGTGTAGGGAATACCGCTTGCCTTTACCAGGTTCTCCACCTTATTTAAGGGGGCCCCCGGCACCCCGCCGGTTGTACGGCCGGAACTAAAAATTATTTGCTGTAGGTGTAAGGCTTGCTGCAGAAAGCGCTCTACGGAAGGAACCGGATCAGCGTGAGGAGCGATGAAAAAGCACTGCTTTGCACCTTCCAGTGCAGGCGCAAAAGTTTCCGGATCATTGAAATCAAAGCGGATGTAGTCCGCCCGTCCACCACAGAGCGGCCGGGCCTTTTCCGGGTCGCGCACCGCCAGTACTGGGCGTTGCCCTTTCCGGATGAGCGCGCGCGAAAGCTCCCGGCCAATATTTCCGGTTGCGCCGATAATGAGGATACTCATGGGTTAACTTTTTTGCTGGGCTGGGCAATGTTGAGAGGGTTAAGGCGGTTGAGCAGGTTTAGAATTAATTAGGCCTCCTCAACTCCTTTCCTCCATTTCCCCGAGCCCATAAGATAAGCCCTATAACCTAGCCTTCGAAAAAAAACGCCTTCTTTTTTCCAATACAAAGGTAACCTTCCTGTAGGGTTTCAAATCAAGAGGATATTCAACTAAATGAAAACAGGAGAATGGGCAACTAAACTGCTTTGGGAGGGCTAGCAATTTTCTTCATATTGCCTCCGGAGGGGAAAGGGCCCAAAACCGGAAGGCAAAGGGGCGCCCGGATGGCTTTGGCCGGAAGGGATGCCCTTCTCAGTGGGCAGTTTGTCAGTGGGCATCATTGGCCCCACAGGTGACGTTCCGACGTGCGACATGCTGACACCTTAAAAAGAGATTGTTTTTGTCAGTAAATACAAGGGGGGAAACAGGATCGTTTTTTTCGGGCGATATGTTTCCGCATTTAGGCGCAGGGCTTGCTACTTCGGTGGTAAGCCTTGTTTTTTTAATGCGAGAATGCCGGAATGCGAGAATGCGAGAATGCCGGAATGCCGGAATGCGAGAATGCCGGAATGCGAGAATGAATTGGCTTTACTTTCTTTTGATATTTTTGTAGGTGTTATCTTTAGCAGTAGCGCAGACCGCAAGTATCTCAGTGTATTCCTTGATGAGCACTTCAACTTCCTCTTGGTTCCCCTTTTCTGTTGCCTGCATCGTTTGCAGCCAGTATTGAGTTTCGTCAGCTTCTTCCACAACGATGCACATCTTTGAATAGAATTCATTTTGCGACCGGGCGCGGCAGGCTGCCCTGTAATTGTTACCCACTGAAGTGGCCGACTTCACTACCTGGTAAATGATCACCTGGTTAGATGGAGCCGGCGGTATGGCATCGCATAATTTAATAACCCGGACAGCTCCCTGAAAAGTCCGCTGCTTCATCATGGCAATGAAAGCCGCCTTGTCCTGATATTTGCCCTTGGTGTCTTCGAAAATTCCTAAAAGGTCAAATCGGTTTTCCATGATTTCAGAGGTTTTTTGGATTTAATAAATTTTTTCATTTCCCCTCCGCCGCATTCTCTCATTCTCACATTCTCGCATTCTCGCATTCTCCCATTCAATACGGGTCCACATCCACCCCCACCCGAACTCCACTGAACCCCGAAGCTGCATAGAGCGCCTCAATTGCCGCCAGCACGGTTTCTTTGGCGTAGCGGATCTTTCTGGCGTCGCGTTCCGTTTTGATCATAAAATCCAGGAGGTAGTAGCCGCGGACGCGGGAGACGTAGGGCACCGCCGGGCCCATGGCCCATTCTCCGAGCCTGGATTTGAGGGCTTTTTCGAAGAGCAGGCCCGCATCGTTCAGTACTTTAGGCGTTTTGTGCCGGAGGGTAATGCGAATGAGGCGGTAATAAGGCGGGTATTTGAATTGCTGGCGCTCCATCATTTCGCGGGTAAAAAAGCGGGGGTAATCGTGTGAGAGCACCTCGCCGATAACGGGGTGTGTGGTGTTAAAGGCTTGAATGACCACCTTGCCCTGCCGGTGCTTGCGGCCCGCCCGCCCGCTGACCTGCAACATAAGCTGGAACGCGCGCTCGCCGGCCCGAAAATCCGGAAACTGCAGCAGTTGGTCGGCGCTGAGGACACCTACCACCCCTACCCTTTCGAAATCCAGGCCTTTGGTCACCATTTGGGTGCCGACGAGGATATCGATGCGGCCTTCCTCGAAATCGTTGATGATCTTGGCGTGGGCATTTTTTCCGCGCACCGTGTCCAGGTCCATGCGGCCGATCTTGGCGTTGGGCAGGTAGATCTTCAGTTCATCTTCGATCTTCTCCGTTCCGAACCCTTTAAGCGTAAGGGTTTTGGACCCACAGGCCGGGCAGGCGTCCGGCAATTTGGTGGTATAGCCGCAGTAATGGCATTTCAGGTTGTTGTGAAATTTGTGGTAAGTCAGGCTCACATCGCAATGAATGCACTCGGAATGCCAGTCGCAAGTGGTGCAGCGGTAGGTGGGGGCGTACCCCCGGCGGTTCTGAAAAAGAATAGCCTGTTCACCACGCTCCAGGGTGGCCTTCAGTTCGTCCAGGAGGGCGGTAGTAAAGTGAGACTGCAATTTGCGCTCCTTGAGTTCCTGTTTGGCGTCCGCCACCACGATCTGCGGCATTTCCAGGCCTCCGAAGCGCTCGGACATGGCCACCAGCCCGTATTTTTTGCTTTTGGCGTTGAAGTAGGATTCCAGCGAAGGCGTAGCGGTCCCCAGGAGGGTTTTAGCGCCGTGCAGCTGCGCCAGATAGATCGCGGCGTCGCGGGCGTTGTAGCGGGGATTGGGTTCGTATTGCTTGTAAGAACTGTCGTGTTCTTCATCCACCACGATGAGGCCCAGCTTGCGAAATGGCAGAAAAAGGGCCGAGCGGGCGCCCAGCACTACAGGCTTGCCTTTAAGTACGCTGTTCCACAATTCCACCCGTTCGTTGTTGTTGAGGCGGGAGTGGTACACCGCGATCTGATTCCCGAAAACCTTCTCCAGGCGGCTGATGATTTGCGTGGTGAGGGCAATTTCGGGCAGCAAGTACAGCACCTGTTCTCCGCGGTTGATGGCTTCCTGAATGAGTTCGATGTAAATGCGGGTCTTGCCACTGCCGGTAACGCCATGTAATAACAAGACGTTTTTATTTTTAAACTGATCCTTTGTTTCGGAGATAGCCTGCAGCTGTTGTTCCGAAAGGTGATCGGCATCCACGGTCTCTTCTTCGTAACCGTCCAGCCGGCTGACCTCGCGGTCGTATAGCTCGAAGATCTCTTTTTTAGCCAGCGCGTTGAGTACAGTAGCATCCACATTGGCCGCCTGATAAATATCCTGCCGGCGGACGAACTCCAGTTTTCTGGACAATTGGACATAGGCCATCAGCGCTTCCACCTGCCGGGTAGAGCGGCTGCACAATTCGAAGGCCTCCTCGAGCAGTTCCGGTTTAGAAAGATAAGGTTCCTGCAGGCGAACGCTGGCCACTGTTTTGGGGCTGTACTTTTCCTTTAAGTCTTCCTTGAGGTAGACGATCCGTTTTTCCAGCATGCGGCGAATGAGGGGGTAAACGGTCTTTTGCTGCAGAATATCGCGTACATCGCCGATGCTGATCTCGTGCTGAATACTCAGGGCTTCAGCGATGAGGTACTCTTTGTCGTCCAGCCCGGCATAGTCTTCATCAAATAGCGGGCTAAGAGTGATCAGGGTTTCGCTGGCCAGCTTGAGGTTGGCGGGCAGCGCGGCGTGCATCACCTCGCCCAGGGTACAGAGGTAATAATCGGCGATCCACTGCCAGAGCTGCAATTGCACCGGATTGATGATAGGCTCTTCGTCGACCACCGCCAGCACAGGCTTGGGCTTATACCCTTCCGGCGGGCGGGCATGTACTTCGATCACCAAAGCCGTGTACAACTTCGATTGGCCGAATTGCACCTCTACCCGCTTACCAAACCGCACTTCCGGCACCAGGGCTTCCGGCACCGCATAGGTGTACGGCTTCGGCAGCGCCAGCGGCAGAATGACCGAGACGTAGGTTTGGGTGGCGGTATGGGGGTGGAGGTTCAAGGTTACAGGTTACAGGTTACAGGTTACAGGTTACAGGTTACAGGTTGAAGGTTATGCAAATCCAGGGTTAGGCAGCCGACAACGGCCCAGCGGGCCGCAATATTATAAAGGCATAGGTTATATTAGGTTTGGTCAAGCCTACAAATTTATCACTATTTTGATTAGAAGCCAAGGAGGATTGAAACAAAAAGAGAAAAGTCTTATCTTGAACCGTGTAAAAATAAGAAAGCAGCCGAAGGAAAAGTCCAATCACAGGCCCTGAATGGCTGGGAACTCGAATTGGCCGCCGTTTTTGGGTAGGCTGGACGCAAACTAAAGTTCGCGCTACTGCCCACTGCCTTCCCGATTTCGATCCACCGGATCTCATCGGGATGAAAAGTTGCGGTGCACCTTTTCAACTGCCATACTGATACACTGACGTACTGCCTAATCCCCCGCCACCAGGTACACCATCCGCCAGCTATCCCCTTCTCCGCGCCGGAAACCCGCACGGTAGCCCACTGGGTAACCAATGAATTTGCCCCAGACGTAGCCCTGCACGCCATCCAGGGTTTCCACCTGCACCCAGGGGTAGCGTTCTCCATCGATCTCCGCTTCCTCGCTTTCGTCCAGCACCAGCACAATGTCGTAGGAAATGGTCTTCATAATACGGCTGTTGAGATTGGGCTGCGCCCGCAGGCGCACCCCGGCGCCGATGATGGCCCCATAGTCGACCGCATCGTATTTTTCCGGCCAGGTGGCGCAAACATACGGCGCATCGAAGGCTTGGCGGCCGTTGGAGAAGGTGCCGCCGCCGGCGAGAATATCCCCCAGCACCTTCCAGATCTGAAGCGTATCCGGTTGCTTGGAATCCAGTCCCCATGTGCTGACGAAATCGGCAAAGCCACTCTGCTCGCCGGCGCTCACGCTGATGTCTTTAGCGGTGGCGTCCAGCAGGGCAAAAACCTCTTTGCGTTCGATAGCCCGCCGCAGTTGCTCTCGGAATACGTAGAAAGCCGTGTCGAGTGGCGCTTCATCCACCGGGTACAGATGGCCCTCGCCTTTGGGCTGGTACGTCTTCATCGAGTCGGTGCGCTCGGCGAGGAATTGCCCGTACAGTATCCGCATGGAATCACGGCTGAGGGTGGGCTGGGTGGCGGTTTCCGCGTTATCACTGTCCTGTTGGCTGGTATCATTACCACAAGCGGCCAGCAACAGGGCGGCGGCGAACAGGAGGGCCAGGTAAACTCTCATGGTTGGCGTGCTTTTGGGGTTGAAATTACGAAAAAGAAAGGGGAGAACGCGGGGAGTTTTTTTGGTGGGAGAACGCCTGCGTGAAGAGGGCAGCCGACACCGAGTATGAAGCGGACACTTGGATAAGTTTGCCGCTGATAGGAAAGTACCATTCTCATGGCTTCATTTTATCAGGATCCTGGCGGGTATCAAAAACATCAGTAATAAAAATTTCCGCCCCTTCAATCCGATATATTATTTTGTAGTGTGGCTTGACCACAATGTGGCGATGCTCCAAACCCAAAGGTTCAAGTGCGGTTTCCTTTTGCCCCATTCTGGGTTGCTCCTTTAGCATCATCGCAGCTTTGACTACCGCCGCTCTGATTGCTCTGCCTTTTTTCCCTTTTCCAAGCCTGCGATAATATTCATAAATACTTTTTAATTCGGCTTTTGCGGGGTCCGTAATTTTTACTTTCATCGCCTAATCCCAATCTTCTTCCATTACTGACTCAATATCGGCGACTCGCCCTTCTGCAATGGCTTGTTCAGATGCTTTTGCCCGTTCGACAAGCTCTTCCTTGCTCATTGGCTTCAGTTTACTTTCGTAAGCAGCAATTTCTGCCTGCTCTTTTAGCTCCTTTAGCTTGCCTAGCATAGCGACGTCCTGAAGTTGAACCAGCCATTCTATAAGTTTGAATTTCTCAGCTTGCACGTTCATTGTTTTGCCTGATTATTTTCATAAAGTTAACGATTTCCCCTTGAATATCGTTCTGTTGCGCCGCAATCTCCAGTGCACCTCCAAACGCTCTAAGGCTATAAAACCCTAAAAACACCCGTGAATTAAATTTTTTTTCATGAAAAAAAATATAAAATTGCGGTAATCATTATTATCAATTTATTGTAAATCAATATTTTAAATAAAATATTTTAATTTTTTTTTGTGGTAACCCTCTGAATTTGTCTTTTACGAAATAGGAAATTACTGGCATATTTGCGTAGATCAATGCCATTAAGCTAAGCGGTAGGGCTAGTCGGAAGGCGACTTCAAGCTCGCCTTTCGACTTTGAGAAGCCACTAAAATCAACAGGCGAGCTTTAGTCGCCAGTTGATAGCGCGGCTTCTCTTAGCCTTAACTTAATGACATTGTTGCGTAGATAATGGCCTGACGCCCAAAAACACACTCCCCCCCCTCTTGACAATGTTCAGCCACCAACTGCAAACGTTGGGAAATAAAAGCAACTAAACATAAGAAACGCCCCCCGAACTGGGATGCCGAAAACAGGTATTAGAGTAGGCAATTAAACAAAATAACCGTTTTGTATGAAAACCCGTTTTTACAAAATTCAGGTAATCGCTTGGGTTGTATTTACCTTGATGGCCGTACGCCCCCATGCAAGCTCAAGTGCTGAATGGCAGTATCAGCCTGTTTACCCAAACTCAGGTAAACAACTTTAACTACACTGAAGTGACAGGTTATGTCCTCATCAATGGAGGGCCGTTATTTAATGGAGGCGACCCCATTACGGATCTATCGCCCTTGGCCTCTTTGGAGAAAGTTGGAGAATTTTTTCAAATTGCCTTCGTAGATGATACCGAAATCATATTACCTAACCTGGTTAGTGTCGAAGAAAACGGAGGTATTTTTGGCAATACATTCAATATTACGCAAAACCCAGAGGCCACTATTCTCTCTTTACCCAGCTTCACCACTGCCTACGGAGATATTTATATTCAAATGGCAAAGCTTGAAACCATCGACTTACCTGCCCTAACTGCGGTTAACGCCACTCGTTTCACAATTCTTAGCAATCCAGAATTGACTACGCTGAATGTACCGAATATTCAGACGCTGGCGAGTTGGCTTAGAATTATTAACAATGACAAGCTGACTGAGATTAGCAGTTTCAATAATCTGACCAACATTCTCGGCAGCCTGGAAATCGTTGGTAATGACCAGCTCTCAAGCATTACCGGCCTTAGCGCTTTGATGACAATTGGCGGAACGCTAAGAGTCGGTCAGAATCCTCAGCTGGCCGATTGCTGCCTCTTCCAACCTTTGCTCGAAACACCCGGAGCAGTGGGCGGCACAATCATATCCGCCAACGCCAACGGATGTCAAAGCATTTCCCAAATTTTCGAGTATTGTAGCCCCTGCCCCTGGGAAACCGTAGACATCGGCAACCCGGGCGCCGGCAACGCCTATGATTTGGGGGATTGTGAAACGGGTTTCACCATCAATGCCGGCGCGGCCAACAACAGCCCGGGCAGCGACAACATAGCGTCCATTACGCAGGAGCTGTGCGGTGATTTTCAGATCACCACCCAGGTGGCCAGCATCACCCCCAACGGCTACGCCGGCCTGATGGCCCGCGAGAGCGGTGCGGCCGGCAGCAAAATGATCGGCGTATATTCCAACCACAGCAGCGTGGTGCGCATGGAATCCCGCAGCGTCACCAATGGCCCCAAGGCCATGAACTTCTTCCAGAAGCCCGCCCCCTACTGGCTCAAGCTGGTGCGGCAGGGCAACTGGTTCTACACCTACTATTCCTTCAACGGAGTGAACTTCTCCTTCGTTACAGCCCAGTATTTGTCCATGAACGCCTGGAAGTCGGTATGGCCGCCTTCAGCAATATCCCGGGCTCAACAGCTACGGCTGTGTTCGGCAATGTAGCGATTAACGGCGGCGGGCCGGCCCTTATCCAACTGCCGGGCACGGAGGTGGATATGATAGGCATCGGCCGGGAGATCAGCTTGTTCCCGAACCCGGCGAGGGATGTGGTGACGGTGCATTTCTCCGAACTCCAGTTCGGAGGTGTAAACAATACCTCCTCCAAACTGGAGTTTGGAGGTACCATTCGGCTCCGCAACGAACTGGGCCAACTGCTGGAAGAACGCCAACTGGACGGCCCGGCCGAACGCCTAGAATGGAACGTCAGCCACCTTCGCCCTGGGCTGTACTTGATGGAAGTCATTGAGGAAGGGCAGGCGCCGCAGGTGCTGCGCTTTGTCAAGGCGGAGTAGGGCAAGGCCGTATTCCACGATTTTCATCGTGGTGAATGGCAATAGTTTTGCGAAATCCTTGCAGCCGGGGCTGCAAGGATTTCGCGGTTTTAGCCGGAAGACCAGCCGACGCTAGGCGTGAAGCAGGCACTTCCAGGGGCCTCTTCACTTACCCTAGGATCCTCAGCCACCAAGCCCCGGTGGCAAGGCTGCCCTGCTTAAGTCGGCAGGCCACTCGAAGTGGCCAGCCGACGCTAGGCGTGAAGCGGCCACTCCAAGTGGCCAACCGGCGGCATCTACTGGCCAACCGACTTACCAGCAACCCCCTCCATCGCCTTTTCCAACAACGCCTCCTCCGCCAGATATGGCAGTGTGATCTTTAGATCCGGGTTGGCGGCCATGGCGCGTTTGGCGGTAAACACCGCTTCCTCGTTGCGCGCCCAGCTGCGGCGGGCGATGCCGTTGTTGACGTCCCAGAACAACATGCTCTTCAGGCGGCGCTCCGCCTCGGGGCTGCCGTCGAGCACCAGGCCGAAGCCGCCGTTCATCACCTCGCCCCAGCCCACGCCGCCGCCGTTGTGCAGCGATACCCAGGTAGCGCCGCGGAACGAATCGCCGATGACGTTGTGCACCGCCATATCGGCTGTGAACCTGGAACCATCGTAGATGTTGGCCGTTTCGCGGAAGGGCGAGTCGGTGCCGGAAACATCGTGGTGGTCGCGGCCCAGGACGACAGGAGCGCTGATCTCTCCACCGGCAATGGCATCGTTGAAAGCCTGGGCGATGCGGATGCGGCCTTCGGCATCAGCGTAGAGGATGCGCGACTTGGAGCCCACGATAGGAATGTTCTCGTCAGCCGATTCAATCCAGTGGAGGTTGTCCCGCAGTTGGGATTGGATCTCGGCGGGCGCTTCCGCCAGCATTTGTTTCAGGACTTCACCGGCAATGCGGTCAGTTGTATCCAGGTCAGCCTTGTCTCCAGAAGTACACACCCAACGGAAGGGGCCGAAGCCGTAATCGAAACACATGGGGCCCATGATGTCCTCTACATAAGAAGGATACCTGAACATCCCCTCTGACTTGTTCGCCCAGATGTCCGCGCCCGACTTGCCGGCTTCAAAGAGGAAAGCGTTACCGTAATCCCAGAAGTACATGCCCCGCTCCGTCATGGCGTTAATCGCTTTGACGTGGCGGCGCAGGCTGCTGCGCACCTCGGACATGAAGTGGACTTCATCTTCTTCCAGTAGTTTATTGGCTTCTTCATAGGTGTAACCCGCAGGGCAATAGCCCAGGCCTTCGATATTGTGCAGGGAAGTCTGGTCGGAACCCAGTTCGATATCAACCTTCTCTTCCACCAGCTTTTCCCACAAGTCCACCACATTACCGGGGTACACCAGGGTGACAGCTTCCCCATGACGACGGCATTCTTCCATGCGGGCAACCAGCTCGTCCAGTTCCGGATAGACATTTTCTTTTTTGATGTAACCATCCGTCAGGCGCTGCTGCACCGCATTGGGGTCCACTTCGGCGATAACGCCCACCGCACCGGCGATGACCGCCGCTACCGCTTGTGCGCCCGACATGCCGCCCAGGCCGGAAGTCACGAATATATGACCCTTCAGGCTGTCCTTTCCCAGTTGCTTCAGCCGGCCGGCGTTGAGCAGGGTAATGGTGGTGCCATGCACGATACCCTGCGGGCCGATGTACATAAAGGAACCGGCCGTCATCTGGCCGTAGGAGGTCACGCCCAGGGCGTTGTATTTGTTGTAGTCTTCTTTTGAAGAGTAATTGGGCACCATCATGCCATTGGTCACCACCACCCGTGGAGCATCCTTATGGGAAGGAAAAAGGCCCAGGGGATGGCCGGAATACAGCACCAGCGTTTGCTCGTCGGTCATCTCCGCCAGGTATTGCATCACCAGGCGATACTGCGCCCAATTCTGGAATACGGCGCCATTGCCGCCGTAGGTGATCAGCTCGTGGGGGTGTTTGGCCACCTTGGGGTCGAGGTTGTTCTGGATCATCAGCATGATGGCTGCGGCCTGCTTCGACCGGTGGGGGTATTCATTGATAGGCCGGGCGTGCATCGCGTAGTCTGGCCGGAAGCGAAACATATAGATCCGGCCGTAGAGCTCCAGTTCCATTGCGAATTCCGGCGCCAGCACTGCGTGGTGTTTTGGGTGGAAATAGCGCAAAGCGTTGGCCAGGGCCAGTTTCCGGTCCTTGTCTGATAACACATGCTCGATCACTCGTTTGGGAGCGTGGCTCACGTTGGGGTCGTGCGGTTTGGCGTGGGGCAATTCTTCAGGGATGCCTTCAAGAATAGCCTGCTGGAAGGGCGTTAATGTTGTCATTTTTGGTCAGGATTTTGTCGGGGGAAAGGTACGGAAATTAAGGATTTTTAACCTTACTTCAAGACAACTTAACCTACGCTCCCCCTCTTACAGGATATCTTTACAACAAAAATCACCCGGACATGAATAAATTCCTGGCCCTGATCGCACTGCTGCTGGGTTCCCCCCTCTACCTCCTGGCTCAATCAGCCACCCTCACCGGCCGTTTGCTGGATCAGGAACAACAACCCCTCGCCAGCGCCACCGTTATGCTGCTGCGCGCCCAGGATTCGGTGCTGCAGCAATTCGCCCTGACCAACCCCGAAGGATATTTCGAGATTAAAAAAGTATCTCCGGAAAGCTACCTCCTGCAGGCTTCTTTTCTGGGTTTCAACAACCTTTATCAATCGGTGGAGGTAACACAGGGACAAAACGAGATTGCCCTTGGCGCCCTCCCCCTTACACCCCGCACTGAATTACTCGAAGAGGTTATTGTTAAAGAAGAGCGCATCCCTATTGCGCTGCGTAAAGACACCATCGAGTTCGACGCCAATGCTTACAGCACCCAGCCCAATGCCGCCGTGGAAGACCTGCTGAAAAAACTGCCCGGTGTAGAAGTAGGCCGCGACGGTACGGTGCGCGCCCAGGGAGAAGAGGTCAAACAGGTGCTGGTGGAAGGTAAAGAGTTCTTTGGCCGAGACCCTAAAATGGCCACCAAGAACCTGCCCGCCGATGCCGTAGACAAAGTGCAGGTATTTGACAAAAAATCCGATATGGCGGAGTTCTCCGGCATCGACGACGGGCAGCGCGACAAGACGATCAACCTCAAACTGAAAGAAGATAAAAAGAAGGGCTACTTCGGTAAGCTGGAAGCCGGCTACGGCCCGGAACCTGAAATGCTGGACGGCCATGGCCGCTACCGCGCCAAGGGCAACCTCAACCGCTTCACCCCTCAACAGCAGCTTTCTTTTATCGGCCTGGCCAATAACGTCAGCGAACCTGGCTTTTCCTTCGAAGACTACATCAACTTCATGGGCGGCATACAGGGCATGATGGGTGGCCGGGGTGGCTCCCTGCGCATCGAGATCAACCCGGAGGAAATGGGCCTGCCCCTCAACCTCGATGGCAACAGCGGTATCGCCGGGGCGGCCGCCGGAGGCATCAACTTCAATCAGGATTTTTCGGACAAAACGGATCTTAGCAGCAGCCTGCTGTACAACCGCTTCCACAACGACTTGCAACGCAGCCTGCGCCGCGAGAGCTTCCTGGAAGGCAATGCTTTCACCACCGAAGAGGACAGCCGCCAGAATACCCTCAACAACAACCAGCGCGCCAACTTGCGCCTCGACCACGAGATCGACTCCACTCAATCGGTACGCCTGCGCGCCAGCGGCAGCTACAACACCACCGAGCTGGAAACCACCGCCCAATCGCGCAACTTTCAGGACGGCCTGCTGGCCAGCAGCAGCGACCGCCGTTACAATGCCTACGGCCATATGAGCAACTGGGACGCCAGCGCCCTCTACCGCAAACGCCTGGGCCGCCCGGGGCGCGTGTTCACCAGCCAGGCCAGTATGGGTATGCGCGACAGCTACCAATCGGGCCAGCTCGATGCCTATAATACCTACTATCCCAAGGATGGCAACGCCAGCGCCGACACCCTGCTTCAGGACCAGATACGCAGCGATGAAAACCGGACTTACGGGCTGCAGTTATCCTATTCCGAGCCCCTCAACAAGCGCAACTACCTGGAATGGCGCTATAGTTTCCAGCGCAACCAGACGGACTACAGCCAGGAAGTCTACGACAAGGGCGACGGCCTGCCGGTATTCAACGAAAACCTAAGTAATGCCTTCAACAGTGCCTATACCTATCACCAATTTCATAGTGGCCTGCGGGCCAACGGCAAAAAAACGGGCTTTAACGCCGGCCTGGCCCTTCAGCGCACCCAACTCGACGGCGAACTATTGAACCTGGATACCACCATCGCCCAAACCTTCTGGAACCTGCTGCCGGCCATGCGCTGGGAATACGAGTTCAATCAATCCCAACGCCTGACCCTGAACTACCGTACCTCCGTCCGGGAACCAAGCATAAGGCAGCTTCAACCCATAGTCGACAACAGCGACCCCTTCAACATTTACATAGGCAACCCTGCCTTGCGGCCGGAATACACCCACGGCCTGGAGTTCCAATACTTCAACTTTAACGCCGCACTGCTGTCCAACTTCTTTAATACCTTGTCGCTGGACTACAGCACCAATGCCATCAGCCAGGCCTTCAGCGTGGATGAGCAATTGGTGCGCACTACCACCCCCATCAACACGGACCGGGCCTGGCGCCTGCGCAACAGCCTCAACTACGGCACGCCTATCCGCCCGCTGAAGGCCCGCATCAACCTGCAGGCAGAGGCTTCCCTCAGCCAGGGCCTCAACCGGATTGACGGGCTGGACAATCAAACCGATCAGCGATACGGCGCTATTGACGTAAGCCTGGAAAACCGATTTAAAGAAAAATTCGACCTCCTGGGCGGCGCCCGGCTGAGTTACACCCAAACCCATTATTCCATACAGGAAGGCCTCAACCAGGACATCCTCAACCAAACCTATTATGGCAGCCTGCAACTCAACCTCCCGGCGGGCTTAACTTTCAACACCAACCTGGATTTCAACATTTACAGCGGCCGCAGCGCCGGCTACAACCAGGAGGTGCTGCTCTGGAACGCCTACTTATCCAAAACGCTACTGGATAACCGCGCCGAACTGCGTTTCTCCGCTTTCGATATTCTGAACCGCAACCGCGGCATCAGCCGCCGCACCGAGCTGAATTATGTGGAGGATGAGCGAGTGAACAATCTGGCGCGCTACTTCCTCCTGAGCTTTACCTACTCGCTCCAAAAGCTGGGACAGGAAGGGGGGATGAGGATTAAAATAAATGGTTGACCGTCACTGATGAGCCGGTTAAAAATGGTTGGATGGCTTAATGGCTATTCGTCGAAGCCTTCAGCTTGTATCGTCCTCGGCTGAAGGCTTCAGCGAATTAAAACCCCGGTTCAGACACAGCAGGGAAATCCTGGTCCATTTTCGTAAGTTTATGCACCAATATTAACTACGAAAGATCAGCCCATGTCTCTGGAAAAGTCCATCATCCTCCTGGCCTTCGCCATCAGCGCCTGCAGCCAGGCGCAACCCGCCCAAACCAATGAGCCAGAGCCCCTACCCAAGCGCGTACTTTGGTTCGAAGCCCCGGCGAAGCATTTCGAAGAAGCCCTGCCCCTGGGCAACGGCCGCATTGGCGCTACCGTCTATGGTGGGATTAAGGAGGAACACATTATGATGAATGATCAGACCCTCTGGGCGGGCGGGCCGGTCAATCCTTACATGACGCCGAACGCCAAACAATACCTGCCGGCTATCCGGGAAGCGCTTTTTAAGGAAGACTATCCTCTGGCCAATCAACTGACGAAAAAACTACAGGGTAAATTCTCGGAATCCTATGCTCCTTTGGGGGACTTTTACCTTGATTTTGGACAAGCGGATGCCACTCCTGAAAACTACCGCCGGGAACTGGATATCCGCAATGCGTTGGCCAGCGTGGAATACAGCCTCGACAACACTATCTACCGGCGGGAATATTTCACCTCCTACCCCGGCCAGGTAGTGGCCATCCGGCTAACTGCTGAGGGAGAGGGGAAGCTCAACTTTGCCGTGCGGGCCTCCAGTCAGTTACAGCACCAGGCGCGCGCTCAGGGGCGGCAACTTTTACTAACGGGCCAGGCGCCCGTACACGCCGAACCGAGTTACCGAGGGGATATGCCCAACGCCATCGTCTACAATTCCCTCAACGGCATGCACTACCAGGCGATAGCCTTCATTTCCCAAACGGATGGCCAGATAAGTACTGACAGCCTGCTGCGGGTCAGCGGGGCCAAAGAAGCCATCATTTTGATCTCCACGGCGACCAGCTTTAATGGTTATGACCGAAATCCCGGAACGGAAGGCAAAGACGAAAGCCTTTACGCCCAAAATTTCCTCGCCTCAGCAGCCGCCAAATCCTACGAAGAGCTTAGGCAGGAACATATCGAAGACTTCAACCGCTTCTTTAATCGGGTGGAACTGGAACTGGGGCCTTCCAATACAGCCTCCATTCCTACGCCACAACGCCTCCAACAGTTTTCGGAAGGCAAAGCCGATAACGACCTTATCGCATTGTACTATCAATTTGGCCGCTACCTGCTCATCAGTTCCTCCCGCCCCGGCGGCCAACCCGCCAACCTGCAAGGCATCTGGAACGGCCAACTGCGGCCGCCCTGGAGCAGCAACTACACCGTCAACATCAATACCGAGATGAATTACTGGCCGGCGGAAAACAGCAATCTCTCGGAAATGCATACTCCGCTGCTCACCTTCTTGCAGGGCCTGTCTAAAACCGGGGCTATCACCGCCGAAACGGTGTATGGCTGCCGGGGCTGGTGTTGCCACCACAATACCGACATCTGGGCTATGACCAATGCGGTCGGCGATTTCGGGCAGGGCGACCCCGTGTGGGCCAACTGGAATATGGGTGGCGTCTGGCTATCTACCCACCTTTGGGAGCGCTTTGCTTTCCAACGGGACAGCGTTCCGCTGCGCCGCTACGCATACCCGCTGATGAAAGGCGCCGCCTTGTTCTGCCTCGATTATCTGACGGAAGATAAACACGGCTACCTCGTGACCGCCCCCTCTACCTCGCCGGAAAATCAGTATAAAACGCCGGAAGGATATATCGGCTCCGTCCTCTACGGCGCCACCGCCGACCTGGCCATGATCCGCGAACTGTTCCTGGATGTGATCGAGGCTAGCCAGATATTAGGTATCGATGCTGCTTTTCGCGACTCGGTGGAACAAGCACTCGGAAAGCTATACCCCTATCAGGTTGGCCACAAAGGCAACCTGCAGGAATGGTACCACGACTGGGAAGACCAGGACCCTAATCACCGGCATCTATCCCATCTTTTTGGACTCTACCCCGGCCATTCCATTACTATTGAAAAAACACCTGAATTGGCAAAGGCCTGCCGCCGCTCCCTGGAATTGCGTACCAACAACGGCACCGGTTGGTCGATCGCTTGGAAAATATCACTCTGGGCGCGGCTGCGGGATGGCGAGATGGCCTACGATGCCATCCAAAAGCTACTGCAATACCACGGCCTGGATCAGGCCACGGAATACCAGGGTGGAGGTACCTATCCCAACTTATTGGACGCCCACCCCCCATTCCAGATCGATGGCAACTTCGGCGGCACGGCCGGCATTACCGAAATGCTGCTGCAGAGCCACGATGGAGCGATCCACTTATTGCCCGCCCTTCCAAAAGCCTGGCCTAGTGGCTCGGTGAAAGGGCTCCGCGCCAGAGGGGGATATACGGTAGATATTAGCTGGGAGGAGGGTAGGTTGAAAAAGGCCGTGATCGTGCCGGATTTCGATGGAAAATTCTCGGTAAGGTATGATGGAAAAACGCAGGAGTACGCAGGGAAGCGGGGAGTGGGGATAGAAATGTAGCGCCAAGCTCCAGTAGGGCGCGAGCTTAAGTAACTGCTCACGCCCCACTGGATTGGCCTGTAGTGCCGGGTGATTTCTTGTTGGAATTGGGCTGGTATTATTATTTTTTCTGCCAAACTGGAGTTTGGCAGTACTAATTGGATTTCTGCCAAACTGGAGTTTGGCAGTACTAATTGGAACGGATAATTTTGATCATCCCGCCTCTGTTGGTGCCGCCCATTTCGCGAACGCGCTCTTCCACCATTTTGTCATAGTCATCTTTGGATATCTGCTTGCCTTTGGTTGGCGCTTCCACCATAGGTTTCTCTCCATCGAGCTCCACGCTCAGGGCCTGATATAGGCGCAGGCCGTCATCTACGTTTACCATTAGCACTGCTCCGGGCAGGCTCTGGTAAATCGCCGGGCCAATAGAAGCGGGGATAGCAGGGGCAAACCAGGCTTCGACCACCTGCTCGTCTTTATTGGTATAAGTAGCTTTCTGGCAGGCGTAGCCGAGAATCGATTTCTGTTCGGGCATTATTTTCCACTCCGGCTTTTCAATCGGCGATTCAATGATGAAAAGTTTCCCGATGAAGTCCCGCTGCTCCACTTGTTTATCGCTGGCGTAATCGAAATAAATACTGTTGGAAGCGCGGCGGATCTGGATATTCATACCTTCTTCCGGCTCGGCATTAATATCTTCGGCTTCTTCGTAAGGGCTATACAGGGCGGCCTGGCCATCGTATAGCAGTTGGGATTTAGAAATTTGAAACTCAGGGATCATATTCCTTTCCATTTCCTGATCCGGGCCCAGGCCTTTGTGCAGGTTGAACTTTTCTTCGTAAATAATGCGCCCGGCAGGCTGCGCCAGGGCGAACAGGGGTAACAGCAGGGTGTAAAAAAACAACAATCTTTTCATGGCTTTTTTTTATTACAAAATTACAGCCCTCGCTTAGGAAGCAGGTTAATCAGCCTTGAATTAAGGTTAATTAAGGTTAATGAATCCTGCGCGGCATGATGCAGGCTCCTACCTTTGCAGAGAAATGACAAACCATCGTTCCCATCGGCTGGCTTCCGGGCTGATCGTTCTCAGCCTCGCCCTGCTCACCGCCTTTCTGGCCTTTTGGCTACGGCAAGCCTTTGAAGAGCAGCGCGGCCTCCTGCAAAAGGAGTCCAGCCACCTCTTTGCCGAAGTTGTTTTTAAAGTTCAGGATTCTCTGATTCAGAATTGGGTAGCCCGGCAGATGAAAGATAACCCAAAGGACAGTGTACAAGTCTCTATCGTCCGCCTTTCCGGAGACAGCCTGCCTCCATTGGGGGCTGCCCCTAAAGGCACGCGCATTATCTATTCCGAAACCCGGCAGGAAACACTTCTTGGCCAAGGCCTTCCGCGAATGGAGCTCCAAAACAGCCAGGCTGGCGCCAACAAAGAATGGGTTTCCGGCTTACTGCAAAACGTGCTCATTAGGGTACAGTTGCACGACAGTACTTCTGTAATGCCTCTGATAGAGGCGGATAGCACGGAGGTTGTCAACCAGATCAACCGGCTTTTCGCCGACTCCCTGAACCTCGTGCTGGCCCCCATCCCCTTTTCGATAATAACCACCGGCCAGCCGACTCCAAACCAGGAAGGGATGGCCACTGCTGCAGCCCCCAGCATCCTGTCCAAAGGATGCAGCTACCAGGCTGTTTTATTCGGCTACCGCCCCTATTTATTCCGGCAGATTGCTCCGCAATTGTTCTTTTCCCTGTTCCTGATGGCATTGATCACCCTTTCTTTTCTACTCATTTTCCGCAACCTACAGCAGCAGGCCCGACTGGCGGACATGCGCGCCGGCCTGGTCAGCAACATCACCCACGAACTGAAGACACCGATCGCCACTGTTAGCGTAGCGATGGAAGCATTGGAAAATTTTAACGCCCTGGGCGACAAGGCCCGAACCCGAGAATACCTGGACATATCCCGCAACGAACTCAACCGCCTGTCTTTACTGGTCGACAAAGTGCTGAATCTGGCAGCCTTCGAAAAGAAGGAAATCGTGTTGCAGCCTGAACTGCTGGACCTAAAGCTGCTCATCGAAGAAACCCTCTCCTATCTGAAACTCCACCTGGAAAAACACGGCGCCCTTGTAACCCTGGATGCCGGCAGCGGCAACTTCCAAATCCCGGGCGACCGCACCCACCTGACCAACGTAGTGTACAACCTCATCGATAATGCCTTAAAATACAGTGAGGATAAACCGGAGATAACTATCACCTTGCGCCATGAGGCTGGGGGGATCCAGGTCCGAATCGCGGACAAAGGCATCGGCATCCCGGCTGAATACCAGCCCCGCATCTTCGATCAGTTCTTCCGCGTCCCTCGCGGCGACGAGCACAACGTCAAGGGGTATGGCCTGGGATTAAGCTATGTAGCTAAAGTGGTGGAAAAACACGGCGGAAAAATCACAGTGGAAAGCCGGAAAGGGGAAGGAAGCTGTTTTGTGGTATGGCTGCCAATGAATGGCTGACCGTCTCTAGTGTGCCGGTTAAAAATGGCCGGATGGCTGGAAATGAACTTAAAAATGGAAAAAACCAAAATCCTATACGTCGAAGACGAACCGTACCTCGGCAAGATCGTCAAGGAGAGCCTGGAGAGCCGCGGGTTTGAAGTGCGAATGGAAGCCGACGGCCTGGCGGCGCTGCCCGCCTATCGGGCGTTCCAGCCCCACATCTGCGTGCTGGATGTCATGCTGCCCAAAAAGGACGGATTTTCCATCGGCCAGGACATTCGCGCCCTCGATGCGCATATTCCAATCATCTATCTCACCGCCAAGAACCAGACGGAGGATGTACTCAAAGGCTTCCGCTCCGGTGGCAATGATTACCTCCGCAAGCCGTTTAGCCTGGAAGAGCTCATCGCCCGCATTCATAATCTCCTTCAACTGGCACAGGGGCAGCCGCGTACTTCCTCAACAGCCTCTCCCGATGAGTTCCCCATCGGCCGCTACACTTTTAACCTCATCCGTTACGAACTGCGACTGGGCGATCAGGTACAAAAGCTTTCCCACCGCGAAGCCGAGCTCCTCCGCATTCTGGCAGAGCATTGTAATCAAACAGTGCAACGCCGCGATATTCTGAAACGCGTCTGGGGGGATGACTCCTTTTTCAATTCCCGCAACCTGGACGTTTACATCAAAAAACTACGGGACTACCTCCGGGAAGATGATTCGGTGGAGATCATTACGCTCAAAGGCGTAGGATATCACTTTTCAGTGAGCCGATGAAAAGCTCCGGTGAATCGAGATCGGGAAGGCAGTACTTCATTGGGCAATTGCGGAGTAAAAGCCATATAGCCATTTAACAATATGGCCATTTTCCCAGAAGCCCCACGCAACTACTCCACCCGCACCTTTAACAATTCCCCCAGCTTCAGGAAGGCCGATTTCCACTCTTCGCTACTGAACACCCATTCGCCTTTTTTATAGCCTTGCAGCATAGACAGATAGAGGTTTTGGCTTCGCCAAAAATCCAGGTTGATATTGAGTTTTATCAGCAGCTCGAGGATGTCGATCAGGTCCTGAAGGCGCTCCAGGTCGGCCTGCGTGGTGTCGAGTTGCTGGACCTCATGGAAAAGCCGTTCACTAGCAGCCAGCTTGAAAGCCTGTGGGTTGGACAGTCGAATGTCCCATTTCCGAAATTCGGCGTAAAGCCGGCGCAATTCGCGGAGATTGAGGGCGCCATTCGAAAACGCCCGCAGCAGATCGCGGTTGACGACGAACTCAACTGCGCTGCGGAAGATGGGAGGCAGGGAGACGCCATCGTCGGCCATACTGGCCATGAGCTGGTAGTTGTCGTTGTAGATTTCGCGCAGCGCCTGCTCGGCCTGCCCCAGGCTACGCCGGGTAATGAGGCTCAGTATCTTCTGTTTTTCATCGCGGAAGAGATGGCGCAGGGAGTATTTTTGCTTTCCGAAATATTCCTGCATCAGGCCGATCAGCTCAGCCAGGTCATTATTTTTAAAAGCCGATTTAATGCCCGCCTCCATCTGGTCATACGTCTCGCGGCTCATATCCAGTGACACATTGCCAATGATATCCTGTTGCCCCAGATATAACACGGCAAAGCTGAAATGCTTTTTAGACTTCGTGGTCTTTGATTGCACCGTTGTACGCCCAACTGCCAGCCGGCGTATTCCGGCCGAAAGCAGCGAAAACTCCTCACTCTGAGCGATATAATTAAAAAATTCCAGGTGCTCGGGATATTCTTCAAAAAGGGAAGAAATGGCATAGTGGATACCGACCCGTTCCAGGTCGACACGCGCGGGAGCCACGTTTTTGAGGTAGCTGATAGCCCCGTTTTTGTATACATTGCTCGGCGCTTTTTCAAGCTTTCGGATGAATGCTTCATGAAGATCAGGGCCGCCCACCTGGCCGGCATAATAGATGGTGCGGTTGGCGTACTGCAGGATCTGATTCGTTTCAATACCGGAGATCTCATCAAAGAACCAGCCGCAACTCGTGTACATGAGCATTGCGTGGCGCTGCATTTCCATGAGTCGCAACAAGTTAGTCGTTTCTTCTTCACTGAGGGCCCGGCGAGTATGGCGTTCGAGAAAAGCGTTGAGCGATTTGGGCGATCGGTCCAGCAACACATTGATATAATCGTTTCGGGCCTCCCATGGGTCTTTGAGCAACTTGGAAGCTTTGTGCTCGTAGATGGGGCTGAGTTCGTCGCGGAGCCAGTCAAGCGCCTCGCGCAATGGCTTACGCCATTCCTGCGTCCAGCCCGGCCGGCCGCCACTGTTACAACCACAGTTCGACCGCCAGCGCTCTACGCCGTGTACACAACTCCAGGAGCTGTTTTCATGTATCTGGACTTCATATTCCGGAGGATGCAGCTCCAGATACTGCCCGTAGTTGGTAATGATGGCCGGGCCATTGATTTCAATATGATGAATGCAGGCTGCAAGGGCCATTTCCCCGTGCCGGTGATGGTGGCCATAGCTCTCTCCATCGGTAGCAATATGAACGAGCTCGGGTTCTTCATTGGATGAGAACGACTCCAGAAAACGTTCGGCGAAGTTCCGCCCATTGTTGAGCACCCCTTCAAAAGCTACTCCCTGGGCAATGCCGCCGTTGTAGAAAAATAAAGCAATGCGCTTCCCGGAAGGCAGGTTACACCAGTAGGGCCGGCGGGTATCGATCGCACCCGACGCCAGCTCGGCCCAGTTTTCTTCCCCTTTCTTCCGGAAGGCCTTGGCCTGCCGGGGCGCCAGAATAGTGAATTTGATGCCGTTTTCCGCCAGCACTTCCAGCGTTTCAGTGTTGGCCGCCGTTTCGGCTAACCACATGCCTTCCGGCTTTCGGCCAAAGCGGTACTCAAAATCGCTGATGCCCCATTTAACCTGGGTTTCTTTATCCCGGCGATTGGCCAAAGGAAGGATGAGATGGCTGTGCACCTGAGCAACAGCCGAACCATGGCCGCCAAAATGCTCCCGGCTTTGTCGATCGGCCTCCAGGATAAGGCGATATGCCTCAGGATCGGCATTTTCCATCCAGGAAAGCAGGGTGGGCCCGAAGTTGAAACTGATGCGGGCGTAATTGTTGACGATATTGATAATGCAATTTTCCCGATCCAGAATACGGGCCGCTGCGTTGGGGGCATAACACTCAAAATTGATCCGCTCGTTCCAATCGTGGAATGGGGCAGCCGAGTCCTGCCTCTCGATGGCTTCCAGCCAGGCGTTCTCCCTCGGCGGCTGGTAAAAATGGCCGTGAATACAAACGTATTTTTTATTTTTATTGGATTGGTCCATAAGTCTTCTTTATGCTGGAAAACAAGTTTCCAAGCCTAAATTTAGGAATAAGTGTAGAGAATACAATAAGTGGTGTCGGAATCTACTGCTAAAAGCTTATGGAACTAAACGCTGGAAAAGCACAAGGGTTAGAAAATATGGCTGTAAAATTTTAACATTTTCTTAAGAATTTTGATAACAAAGCTCCTCAGCCAAGCGTTCTTTGCAATGAAATGGAATCACAACCAAATTATACCAAAACCAATCTAACTATGCGTAAACTTATCCTTCTTTCTCTCCTGACACTCGCTTTTTCCTGCAACAACGTCGGTAAATTCCAGGAAGCCATCAACACCCTTTCCTCGGATTGGGATGCAGCTACCGCTCAGGTAACCGATGTAGTGGGAAAGATCTCCCAAAGCCAGGAACTGGGCAAAACGGCGCTTCAGACTGTAAACCCCGATGAAATGGCAATGGCCAAAATGAATGACGAACAAAAAGCAAAGGTCGAGTCCATTAAGCAAAGCCTGCAGGAACAGATCGGCAGCCTGGGCCAATTAGCCCAAAGCGCTTTTGAATTTGTCAATAAGTGGCAAACGGAAGGTGAAAAACTGACTGCCCTCAAAGAAGGCCTGGCCAACAAAAAGCTCCCCAAAGACGTGCAAGCCACCATCGACAGCCTGAAAAGCATGGCCGATACGGCCACCCAAAATGCGTCTTCCTGGAACGAGCAGGTTGCCTCCGCCACGGCTGCCATCAACCAGGCTTCTCAGTCCTATAATGACCTGATGAGCTCCATTCCGATGAGCAAGTAGCAGAAAGATCCTCCTTTTACACAAGAACAGAAAAAAGAGCATGGCCCCTGCGGCTGTGCTCTTTTTTTGTAAATGCGAGAATGCGAGAATGCGAGAATGCGTGAATGCGTGAATGCGAGAATGCGTGAATGCGTGAATGCGAGAATGCGTGAATGCGTGAATGCGTGAGGTAATGCCGCCCTGTTCCTTCCCACTTCAACCATTCCTTAATTAATTCCTTTTTATATTTATGCCACCAAAAAAGGAACCGAGCTTATGATGATGCTAAGAAAACACCTGCTGTTACTGGCCATGGGGCTACTGATGAGCCTTTCCACTATTGCTCAGGCGCCAAAGCACTGGACATCCGCCGACATACAGGAAGGCCTCCGGAAGCTGAACTTTTTGGGCTCCGCCCTCTATGTTGCCGCTCACCCCGACGATGAGAATACTTCCCTGATCTCCTATTTGTCCAACGAGGCCAAAGCTGAAACGGCTTACCTCTCTCTGACCAGGGGCGATGGGGGGCAAAACCTCATCGGCCCGGAGATCCGGGAATTGCTGGGGGCTATCCGGACCCAGGAACTGCTGGCCGCCCGGCGTATCGACGGCGGCAACCAATTCTTCAGCCGCGCCAATGACTTTGGCTATTCCAAAGATCCGGATGAGACCCTACGGATATGGAACCGCGAGGAAGTGTTGTCCGATGTCGTTTGGGCCATTCGCAAATGGCAGCCCGATCTGATCATCACCCGTTTTGACCACCGCACTCCCGGCACCACCCATGGCCACCACACGGCTTCCGCCATGCTGGCCGTCGAGGCTTTCGATCTGGCCGCCGACCCCAAAGCTTTTCCCGAACAATTGAAATACGTATCCACCTGGCAACCGAACCGCTTGCTGTACAACACCTCCTGGTGGCGCTACGGCAGCCGGGAAGCCTTCGAAAAGGTGGATAAGTCCAATATGGCTTCCGTCGATATTGGCGTGTACTACCCCAGCCGCGGCCAATCCAATAGTGAACTATCCTCCCAGGCCCGCAGTATGCACAAGAGCCAGGGCTTCGGCAGCAACCTCTCCCGCGGGGAATCACAGGAATACCTGGAGCTCATCAAAGGAACAATGCCGGCCGATAAAGGCCAGTTGTTCGACGGGATCAATACTAGCTGGTCGCGTGTTCCGGGAGGCGAGCCTATCGGCAAGGTGCTGAAAGAAGTAGCCGCTAAGTACGACTTTCAAAAGCCTTATAATTCTGTGCCCAGCCTGATGGAAGCCTACCGCCTGATGAACGGCCTGCCCGATGGCTATTGGAAGCGGGTTAAAATGGCGGAAACCAGAACGCTGATCCAGGCTTGCCTGGGGCTGTATCTGGAAGCGGTAGCAGCGGAGCACTCCGCCACGCCAGGCGAAACGATCGGCCTGTCCATAGAAGCCATCAACCGCTCGCCGGTGACAGTAACGCTGGAATCCCTCCGTTTTCTGCCCATGGGTATCGACACCAGCCTGAACCTCAGCCTGGCCAACAACCAGGATGTCGGGATCAACCAAAAGCTGCAATTGCCGGCAGATTTCCCTTATACCACCGCCTACTGGCTGGAGGAAACGGCCGAATTGGGAATGTATACCGTAAAAGACCAGTTGCTGCGGGGGCTGCCGGAGACACCGCGAAGTTTCAAGGTACAGTTCAACCTCACTATTGCCGGGGTACCCATCAGCATTACCAAAGAAGTGGCCTTCAAACGCCGCGATAATGTAGAAGGGGAAGTGTACCAGCCCTTTGAAGTTACGCCTCCCGTTTTTGCCAGCCTGGCCAATAAAGTTTATGTATTTACCGAAGAAAAACCCCAGGACGTGGAGGTACAGGTCCGCGCCGGACGCGATAACGTCAAAGGGGTGGTAAGCCTCAGCTATCCCGATGGTTGGCGATTAGAACCCGCCGAAATTCCGGTCGAACTGGCCCGGAAGGATGAAGTGCAATCGCTGAGTTTCAAACTCTATCCTCCGGCCAATGATAGCGAAGGCGAAGTACATCCGACGGTGCGCATCGGCAACCAGGTATACCACCAGGAGCTCCACATCCTGGATTACCAACATATCCCCACCCAAATGGTGCTGCTCGATGCCCAGGCAAAAGTGGTACGGGTGAAACTCGAAAAAGCCGGCCAGCGCATCGCTTACATTATGGGCGCCGGCGATGACGTACCAGCCAGCCTGCAGCAGGTCGGCTATGAGGTGGACTTGCTCTCAGAAGCCGACATGAAGCCGGAACGGCTGCAGCAATACGACGCCATCATCATGGGCGTACGGGCCTATAACACCATCGACTGGCTGAAATTCCATCAGGCTGCGCTGCTGGATTACGTCAAGCAAGGCGGCACTTTGCTGGTACAATATATCAAAGCCTCCCGCTTCGATTCCGAACTGATCATGCCAATGGAGGAAATCGCTCCCTATCCCCTGAAAATCGGAAGCGGACGGGTGACCGTCGAAGAAGCCGACATGCGCTTCCTCGACCCCTCCCACCCTATCCTGAACTGGCCAAACAAGATCACTGCCCGCGATTTTGAAGGCTGGGTGCAGGAACGCGGCCTGTATTTCGCCTCTTCCTGGGATGAGGCCCACTACGAACCCATTTTCTCCTGCAACGACCCGGGAGAAGAAGAACAAAAGGGCAGCCTGCTACTGGCTCAATACGGCAAAGGGTATTTTATCTATACCGGCCTTTCCTTTTTCCGCGAACTGCCTGCCGGCGTGCCCGGTGCGTACCGCCTGCTGGCGAATATGATCTCGGTGGGCAAGAAACCAAGGCCGTAAAACCGGGAGGATCGGGAGGAAGATTGAGCGGGTTAGAAGTCCCGAGGAAGCCTGTGGATTGGTTTAGTGGGTTGAGAAGTCCCGGGGCGACTTGCAGGTGGTTGAGAGGGTTGAGGACTTCGAAGGAGACTGTTCATTAAAGTGTATCGCAGCACCCGTAACCCCTTGATTTCCAAGGCAAATTTTAACGTGACACGAGCGAAACGATTGATAGAATAAACCTGTAACGGTATTTTCGCGTAACGAAAGGGCGACTTCGGTTTCTCCTTCGGAGATAGGGTAAATCCTTGGCGGCTGCGATCGGATTGAACTCAACTTTGCCTTACGCGAAAAGATCGTTGAAACTTGAAACCCTGAAACTCTGAAACTTGAAACCCTGTAACCCTGTAACCTCCTGCCTACTGCCTCCGGAGCACATATTCAATAAATGCCTCCGGATCCCTGCCATCGCCGGCATACTCCTCTTCGTCTTCCACGGCCTGTACTTCTTTTACCTTGAGCTTGGGGTTGATCAGCTCATAATCGGCTGGATCGTATTCATAAATGGACCATCGGCCCCATTTGTACTCCAGGGCGGTGAGGTTTTCCACCCAGTCGCCGGAATTGAGGTAGGTGACCTTTTTCCCTTTCACTTCCTGAACGCGCATTTGTGGGCGGTGGATGTGGCCGCAGATGACATAATCGTAACTTTCTTCCGCTGCCAGCCGGATGGCGGTTTGCTCGAAATCCCCGACAAATTTCGCGGCTTTTTTTACACCGTCTTTAATGCGCTTGGTGAAAGACATCCGTTGAAGGCCCATCGCCATCCGGATCTTGTTGATGAAGCGGTTGAAGAGGATGAGCCAGTCGTAGCCCTGGCCGCCCAATTTGGCGATAATGGGCGACATCCGGATGAAAACGTCAAAAATGTCGCCATGAAAGATCCAATAGGTTTGGCCCTTGAGTTTCAGGAGGAGCTTGTCGCGCAGGTGAATATTGCCGGAGGAGAAATCAGCGTAGCGGCGCAGGGCGTCGTCGTGGTTGCCGGTGATATAATACACTTTAGTCCCCTTTGCCGCCATCCGGAGAATGCGCTGGATAACCTGGATGTGTTCTTTGGGGAAGTAGCGCTTGCGAAACTGCCACATGTCGATGAAGTCTCCATTGAGGATTAAAGTCTCGGTCCTGATGCTCTTTAAATACTGAAGGAGTTCGGCGGCGTGGCAGCCGTAGGTTCCCAAATGTACATCGGAAATTATAACGATATCCAATTCACGTTTCATGACACCTGAAGATATGGCGTAAACTCACTTTGTGACGGACTGTCATCTGTGAATAATACGCGCAAGATCAGGCTTGATTGTGAAGTGCATGTAAATTGGAAATTATGAATTGTTTAAGCTTGACAGGGGCATTGTTTAAAGTGGCGCTTATTCCTGCCCTGTGGCGCCCGTTGTCGGGATAAAAATCCGGGAATATCTAATACCTCTTTGCGGGTCCGGGGCCAGTACAATGCGGCCGGAACTGATCGATGACACGGTGTTAGGCTGATCTTGTCCGCTGAGATTCAGAAACAAGGTTTTACCATTTTCACTCATTTTCCATGAACCGAACTGATTAATGCCATTGGAAATGATCACCAGGGTGCTGTCGGCTTTAAAATTGAAGACTGCATCTTTGTACACAGCCATTGTCCCCTGGACCAACAGCTTATCCTGATCTGACATATTGCGCTTATTAGCGTCATCCAGTATCGCCTGCGTATCATATTTCCATTGGCCTATTATTAATTGCCGGGCATTCTCATTGCCTTTCGAACAGGCAAAGATCAATGTGGCCAGGAGCGCCATTACCATTAGTCTCTTCATGAAGAATTGGTTTTTTTTGAGTCAATGGCAAATGTAGCGCGCATTCAGAAAAGTTCCAGGCTTTGAAGACTTAAACTTTATGCTAATTAGGTTACGAAACCACCTTTTTGATGTTCTTCCGATAATCTCTGGGGCTAAACCCGGTAATATTCTTGAACTGCCGGTTAAAATGGGACAGGTTGTTGAAGCCGCTTTCGAAACTGACACCAGCTATGGTCAGGTTGTCATCGGCCAATAAACGGCAGGCGTGGGTAATGCGGTATTCATTTACAAACTGGCTAAATGTTTTCCGGGTCAGCTTTTTGAAGTACCGGCAAAAAGCAGGCACCGTCATGTTTACCCGCCGGGCAGCTTCATCGAGGTTGGCATCTTCCTGGAAATTTTCGCCGACATACCCAAATACCGACTCCATCCGGTCCTGGTCCTGCGCATTCACCTCTACAGCGAAGCCATTGGCATTCAGCATCTCGTACTCCTCCGAATGCGCCAACTCCTGAAGTATGGACAACAACTCCAGCAAACGCTCGAAGTGCCCCATTTTCATCACTTCCTCCAAACGGCGCCCCACCCGACGGCGGGTTTCTCCTCCAAAGGAAAGCCCCTGCCGTGACCGCTGAAACAACTGCTGAATAGCCGCCATTTCCGGCTTCTGTAAAAAGGCTTCTCCCAGAAAGTCTTCTTTCATCTGGACCACAATCTCACTGTGCTCCTCATACAACTCCTCGGTAAAGCCGAAGTGTGGCAGATTCGGCCCCATAAAGATCAGGTCGCCATCCTCAAAATATGAAATGTGATCGCCGATATGGCGTTTACCGCGCCCATTGGAAATGTAAACAATCTCATACTCCGGATGAAAATGCCAGCTCGGTTTGTTAACATCCGGCGCGTGGTCAAACCGGCGAATGGTAAACGAATTGCCAAAAACGGGTTCAATCTTTTCAAATAAGGCTTTCATAAGCTTTTGCTTGTGGTTCAATACGCTTTTATACCGGGTGGAATACCCTGGGTTCGCTCTTCTATATCCTTGATTATTACCGGGGAAGGGTTAGGAATGAAAATGTCCTTGTGATGAATTTCCAGCTTATGGAGCCGGAGATAGCGCAGACATCAATGGTTAGGGCTACGAGAATACAGCCTCTTCCCGCAGCGTAAAGTTGTTAGTGTCAAAAACACACTTTCTATACAATCAAAAGACGAGATTAGTTCACCAAGGCCACGGGGAATAGCGGGAGGCATCAAACATAAAACAAGGGTTGACTATTGAGAAACCTGGCTCCAAATGCAAGCTAAATACAATCTTTTCAAGGATAGTTTTTAAGGGTTGACCTTGAGAATATTGGAGTCCGGGTGGACTGAAGTACTGAAATGGGGAACGATCAATCCAGTATCAAAATCGGCAAAGGCACAGGTAGCACTACATTCCTCTATCCCTGTATCTTTGCACCGATTTTTTAAGTTTCATACACTACTTTATCTGGCGCCCATCAATAGTTTGGGCGCCTTTTTTTGACCAAATTCAAACAGCTTCTTAATTAGGCTAAAACCATGGCCGCCCTTTGTTGGGCCAAAAGGAAAATCCAAAGTTAGGCCATGGAAAACATAAAATAAAATATGATCAGAGTACTGCGAGCTTTCACTTTTCACATGCCCAGTTTATCCGTGGGCCTGACTTTCATGACGCTCAGCATCCTGTTTGGGAGTTGGTTGGCGCGCCTGCCGGAAGTACAGGCCGGACTGATGCTTAGCGAAGGGCAACTGGGCCTTGCCCTGCTGGGCTTACCCCTGGGCGCGCTCACCGTTATGCCGCTGGCCGGCTGGTTGATCGAAAAGCTATCCACTGGCAAGGCGATGACGATAGCCACGCTTTTATTTTGCGCTGTCCTTCCGATTCCTGCTTTTGCTACCAGCCAATTAACCCTCATGGCCAGCCTGTATGTGGTTGGCCTGGCCAATAGTTTCATGAACGTATCGATGAATGCAGCGGCCGCTGCGGTAGAATCCCAATATCGGGTAACCATCATGTCGGCCTGCCACGGCATGTTCAGCCTGGGCGCCATGATTGGCGCGGGCAGCGCCGGACTCATAGCCGCAGCGGACATCCCGTTACGGGCTCACCTGATTGTGCTGGCCTTACTGATGGTAGTACTACAGCTAGTGTTGCGCCCCATTACTTCTACCCTACCCCACAGCAGTGCCGGGGGTTCTTCTTTCGCTCTTCCTCCCCGCTCCGTTTGGGGACTGGCCCTCATCGGGTTCTGTATTATGATCGGCGAAGGGGCGGTAGCCGATTGGAGTGCTATCTACCTGCGTAATGTGTTGTTGTCCGACCCTTTTGTGGCCAGCCTTGGCTTCGCAGGGTTTTCGTTATCAATGGCACTGGGCCGTTTTGCCGGCGATGGCATCCGCCAATACCTGGGCGCTCCCCGTACTGTTTTTGCCGGGAGCCTGCTGGGAGCGGCAGGACTGAGCATAGCAACACTACTCCCTCATCCGGCGACGGCTGTCCTGGGGTTCACTATCGTCGGTTTGGGCTTCTCCACCGTCGTCCCTCTGCTGTTTAGCGCTGCGGCGAAGATGCCGGGGGTGACACCGGGGGCCGGCATCGCGGCAGTGGCCAGTGCTGGAGTGATCGGTTTTCTCATCGGCCCTCCGCTCATCGGTTTTATAGGCGAGCATTTCGGCCTGGGCGCCGGGCTGGGTTTTGTTGCTGTCCTGGCGCTGGCGGCGGCAGGCATAGCCCGTAGGTCGCTGGTGAACCAACAGCTTATTTAGCGATGCTATAACGGTAGATGCTGATAGACACTATAGATGCTAAGGATGTCCTGGTTGGAACATCACTTAAGCATCTATAGTATCCCACTCCTCCGCTAGGCTTCGGCGGCTTCCGTTTCGTATTCCTCCATGAGCCGCTGCTGAATATCGTGTGGCACTGGGCTGTACTCGGCAAATTCCTGGTGGAATTTGGCGCGGCCCTGTGACAAGGAACGCAGGGTGGAAGAATATTGATAGAGTTCCGCCAGTGGCGCCTTAGCGGTGATCTTCTGGTAGTGGCCTTCAGCCCCCATACCCAGGATCATAGCCCGGCGGGTCTGCAGGTCGCCCATGATATCGCCCATAAATTCATCCGTACAGAGGATATCCAGAGTATAGATAGGTTCCATGATCTGAGGAGCCGACTCTTTAAAAGCTTGTTTGAAGGCCTGCGTGGAAGCCAGCATAAAAGCCATATCGTTGGAATCGACCGGGTGCATTTTGCCGTCGTAGATACAAACGCGAATATCCTGGCAGTAGGAGCCGGTAAGCGGGCCTTCCTCCATCTTCGAGAGGATACCCTTCTTAATAGCGTTGGAATATTTTGCGTCGATCGAACCACCGACAATGCACCAGTAGAAAGCCAGCTTACCACCCCAGGGCAATTCTTCGATATCCTTGTTCCGCACCGACAGGCCATGTGGATCGGGCATGCCTTCTGAATAGGGCTCGATACGCATGTGTACTTCGGCAAACTGCCCGGCGCCCCCCGTCTGTTTTTTGTGGCGGTACATGGTGTCCGCTTCACGGGTGATGGTTTCCCGGTAGGAAATACGTGGCCTCATGAAATCCATTGAGACCCCGTAATTACTTTCAATGCGATGCTTAATCAATTCAAGGTGAAGTTGTCCCTGCCCGTGCAGCAAGGTCTGCTTTAAGGCCTTGGATTGCTCTACAATCAGGGTGGGGTCTTCTTCTTCGATAATGTGCAGCGCTTTCATCAGCTTTTCCATATCGGCCTTATTGGGCGGTGCTACCGCAACCCGGATGCGAGGTTCAGGAAAAACTATTGGGCGGATCTTTCGGTCTACGCCTTTGACATTGAGCGTATTATTCGTATGAGCGTTTTTCAATTTCACCGTCACTCCGATGTCCCCAGCCTTGATCTGATTGACCTGTTCCCGGTTTTTGCCTTCGGCTATGAAAATTTGGCCGAAGCGTTCAGAGGAACGGTTTTTGACGTTGATCAATTCGTCGCTGTTATTGAGCGTACCGGAGTAGACTTTGAAATAATTGACGTTACCTACCTGGGGTTCCGAGATCGTTTTGTAGATAAAGATTGTAGTCTCGCCCTCAGCATCACAGGGCAGGGTTTTTTCCGTGCCTTCGAGGCGGGCCGCAGGCCGGTCGGCAGGAGACGGACAAACATCATTAATAAAACCCATGATGCGGCCGCTCCCCATGTTCCTGGTCGAAGAACAGCAGAATACCGGAAATATCTCCTGATTGGCGATGGCAATGCGCAGGCCTTCCGCCAATTCCTCTTCTGATAGGGAACCTTCTTCGAAGAATTTTTCCATCAGGCCCTCATCGTTTTCAGCAGCAGCCTCCACCAAGGCGTTGTGCATTTCCTGCGCCCTGGAAATCTCCGAATCGGGAATATCCTGCTTTTCCGGCTTGCCCCCTTCCGGAGGAAAAACATACATCACCATGCGCAGGGCATCCACTATAGTGTTGAAGTCGGTACCCGGGTTTAGCGGGTACTGAACCGGAATAATCTTATGGCCGAAGCGGTTTTTGGCCTGTTCCAGCGTGGCGTCAAAATCCGCTTTTTCGTGGTCTACCTGGTTGATGACAAAAATGGCAGGCGTTTCAAATTGGTCCACATATTCCCATATAATCTCGGTACCCACCTCGACGCCGTTTTTGGCATTGAGCAACATAATACCGGTATCAGCTACCTTGAGGGCAGAGATTACCTCACCGATGAAGTCGTCAAAACCCGGTGTATCGATGATGTTGATCTTGGAATCCTTCCACTCGGCGTGCATCAGTGCGCTGAAAATGGAGTTGCCGCGCTCGCGCTCCAGGTCGGTATAGTCCGATTGGGTGTTCCCTTCCTCTACGGTGCCCCTGCGGGTAATATCCCCTGCTTCAAAAAGCATGCATTCAGAGAAGGTCGTTTTACCACAGCCCGAGTGCCCAAGCAAGGCAACGTTCCTAATGTTTTTGGTGTCGAAGATCATATGGCCGTTTTTTTTTGATTTTATGAACGAAATTCCAGCAGGGGATCTGTCCGGAGGAAGGAAGCGCCGGCTTGCTGCCGCATGATGCAACCGAAAAACCGCTTAAATCACTCCTTCGAACACCCTTCTCCTGCGGGGATTGAAAATAGGAAATTATTGATAAAGCCCAAAGGTTGGAATGATATTTTCACGCCTTTTGGTGTAATCGCTTCGGGGTGGGCGTTTGGGGTGTCTCGTAGGTCTTGTGTGTCTGGTAGGTCTCGTATGTCTCGTATGTCTTGTATGTCTTGTATGTCTTGTAGGTCTCGTATGTCTCGTATGTCTCGTATGTCTCGTATGTCTTGTATGTCTTGTATGTCTTGTAGGTCTCGTATGTCTGGTGTGTCTGGTGTGTCTGGTGTGCTTGCCCGGCTCGCAGAGACGGGTCTCGTATGTCTCGTATGTCTCGTATGTCTCGTATGTCTCGTATGTCTCGTATGTCTCGTATGTCTCGTATGTCTCGTATGTCTGGTGTGTCTGGTGTGTCTGGTGTAGACCCATCAGACCCATTAGACGTATCAGACCCATCAGACCTATCAGACCCATCAGACCCATCAGACCTATCAGACCCATCAGACCCATCAGACCCATCAGACCTATCAGACCTATCAGACCTATCAGACCCATCAGACCCATCAGACCTATCAGACGTATTAGACGTATCAGACCCATCAGACGTATCAGACGTATCAGACCCATCAGACGTATCAGACGTATCAGACCCATCAGACCCATCAGACGTATCAGACGTATCAGACGTATCAGACGTATCAGACCCATCAGACCTATCAGACCCATCAGACCCATCAGACCCATCAGACCTATCAAGCATACCCCATAACCCCTAAAACCTTTATATTGAGCTAAAAAAACGACTATGGCCAAATACTGTGGACTCAACGGCGAGATCCTTTCTCAACAAGAAGCCGGCATCGGCCTCACCGACCTGGCTATTCTGCGCGGCTACGGCATCTTTGATTATTTTCTCTTTAAATACGGACAGCCCCTTTTGGAGGAACAGTATTTCAACCGCTTTTATAGCTCAGCGGAAAAAATGCACCTGGAAGTTCCCATAGGGCGGCAGCTGCTAAGCCGGCACCTGCGGGAGCTGATTGCCGCCAATGGGGAAACCCAGGGCGCCATCCGCCTGGTGCTCACCGGAGGCTACTCGCCCGACGGCTACGCACCTGGCGCACCCAACCTCATCGTATTGCTCCACCCCTACCCCAAGCTGCCGGAGGCCTACTTCACAGAGGGTGTCGGCCTTATCAGCCACTCCTTCCAGCGCGAATGGCCCGAGATCAAGGCCATAAACTACCTCACCGGCATTAAATTGCTGCCACAGATCCGGCAGGCCGGCGCCCTGGAGGTACTTTATCACCACAACGGCATCTTGCTGGAAGCTGTGCGCTCCAACATTTTCCTCGTCAATAGTCGTGAAGAGCTCATTACGCCTCATTCCAATATCCTCTACGGCATCACTCGCCAATCGGTCATAAAAGTGGCCGAAGGCCTGTTGCCCATCATTGAACGGGAAGTCCGCCTGGAAGAGCTGTTTCAGGCTCGGGAAGCATTTATAACCGGCACCAACAAAAGCCTTATGCCGGTAGTCAAGGTAGACGGCCGCCTTATTGGCAACGGCGAAGTTGGCCCTTGGGCAAGAAAACTGCGGGAAGGGCTGGAAGCATACCGGGAAGGATATTACCGGAAGGTGGTGGGGTGAAGGCTAATTTAGTATCTTTCTTTACTGCTAACTTTGTTCATCCAACAACTGGCCTGTACGAATGCTCGACCAATTTCCACATTACTACCAACTGGACTCAATGGACTGTGGCTCTGCCAGCTTGCGGATGGTAGCTAAATATTATGGTAAAAGCTATTCCCTCCAATACCTGCGGGAACATAGCTACATCGACCGGGAAGGGGTTTCGTTGCAAGGGATCATCGAAGCAGCCGAACATATTGGAATGCGGACTTTGCCGGTCAAACTTCCTTTTGATGGTAAACAAAAAGGGCAAGCTTATTTGGTGGATGCCCCCTTACCTTGTATCGTCCATTGGCGGCAGAACCATTTCCTGGTCGTTTATAAGATCAGCCGGAAATACGTTTGGGTGGCCGACCCGGCAGCGGGAAAATTCAAACTGAGCCACGACACTTTCAGACAGCATTGGCTGGGCGATGGGGAACACGGCATTGGCCTTTTGCTGGAACCCACTCCTGAATTCTATAATAAAGGCGAAGAAGGCCGCCGAAGCGCCAACTATCTGTTCCTGGCTACCTATCTGAAGCCGTACCGGCGGTATTTTATCCAACTATTGCTGGGCCTGTTTCTGGCCAGCCTGTTCCAGCTTATTTTCCCCTTCCTCACTCAGTCCCTCGTCGATGTGGGGATTCAAAACCAGGATATCGGGTTTATTTACCTGATCCTGATCGCCCAATTGATGCTGTTCCTGGGCCAAACTTCGGTCGCCGTCATCCAAAACTGGCTCCTGCTCCACATCGGCACCCGGATCAACGTATCCCTGATCTCTGATTTTTTGACCAAACTTATGAAGCTCCCCATTCGGTTCTTCGACACCAGAATGTTGGGCGACCTGCTCCAGCGGATTTCCGACCAGAACCGAATTGAATCCTTCCTGACTAATTCCACCCTAAGTTTCATTTTCTCAGCCTTTAACCTGATCGTTTTTGGAATAGTCCTACTGATCTATGACCTGCGGATCTTTAGTATATTCCTGATCGCAAGCCTGTTGTATGCCTTTTGGATTGTCGTATTCCTCCGCAGGCGTAAAGAAGTGGATTATCGCCGATTCCAGGAATTATCGGCCCACCAGAGCACGCTGATAGAGCTCATCCAGGGCATGCAGGAGATCAAACTGCAGAACAGCGGCCGCAAACGGCGCTGGCAGTGGTCGGACATCCAGTCCAAACTCTTCAGCATCAACCTCAAGTCACTGGCCATCGACCAGTATCAGAATTCCGGCGCCGCTTTTATCAGCCAACTGAAGGACATCCTCATTACCTTTCTAACTGCCAAGCTGGTCATCGACGGGGAGATTACCCTGGGTATGATGCTGGCCGTACAGTTCATCATCGGCCAATTGAACGTGCCGCTTCAGCAAATGATCACTTTTATCCGCACCGGCCAGGACGCCAAGCTCAGCCTGGAGCGGCTCTGGGAAGTCCAGAATTTGGAAGCTGAGGAGGATGACCGTTCTTTTAAAGCCACCGAACTGCCGCCGGGCGACAAGGATATCCGCATGGAAGGAGTGAGTTTCCAATACAATAAGCTGTCCGATTTTGTACTCAAAAACATCAACCTGACTATCCCCGAAGGGAAAGTCACCGCAATTGTAGGAACCAGCGGCAGCGGAAAGACTACTCTGGTCAAACTTTTACTGGGTTTTTATCCCCCCACGGAAGGAAACATAAAAGTGGGGAAGCTACCACTTTCCAATATCGATAAAAACTACTGGCGTAGCCAATGTGGCGCCGTCATGCAGGATGGCTTTATCTTTTCAGATACTATCGCCAATAACATCGCGGAAAGCGCAGAACAAGTGGACAAAGCCAGGCTCATCCAGGCTGTTGAAACCGCTAACATCCGGGAGTTCATCGATTCCATGCCCCTGAGCTACAACACGATGATCGGCGCCAAAGGCAATGATATCAGCCAGGGGCAACGGCAACGTATCCTTATCGCCCGGGCCGTCTACAAAGACCCCGAATTCTTGTTCTTCGACGAAGCGACCAATGCTCTGGATGCCAAAAACGAGAAAGCCATCGTCCAAAAACTGGAACAATTTTATCAGGGAAAAACCGTCGTCGTAGTCGCCCACCGGCTGAGCACCGTAAAAAATGCCCACCAGATCGTCGTGCTGGAAAATGGAGCGCTGGTGGAGAAAGGCGCCCACCAGGAACTGGTGGAGAAAAGGGGGGTGTATTATAATCTCATCAGGGACCAGTTGGAACTGGGGAGATAGCCCGAAAAACCGTAAACCATGTCCAAAAAGAACCAATATCCAGATCCAACAGAAATCCGGCTAAATACGGATCGGGACGACATTCAGCGCATCCTCGGCAACCCGCCGGGCTGGGCGCTGCGATGGGGCATTACGGCACTATTCGTTGGTGTTGCCCTGGTTCTCGGAATGGCCTGGCTGGTCAAATATCCGGATGTTATTACGGCCAGGGTGGTCATCGTTACGGAGAACCCTCCGGTTCGGGTTTTTGCCCGGAGCAACGGAAAGATCAGCCAGTTGCTGGTAAAAGATAAAGCCCCCATAGCAGCAGGGCAAGTCATTGCCGTACTGGAAAACACGGCCGAGCTGGAAGATGTGCTGCAACTTGAAGGCCAGATCGTCCAACTGAAGGGCATTGCAGAACCGGAAGGCCTGGTGGAAATACAATTGCCCGAGGGGCTCCGGCTGGGCGAGCTTCAAAGCGCCTACGCCGCCTATCAGCAGGCAGTTCATGATTTTCAATTCTTTGAAAGACGGCAAGGCGTCTTCGCACGGATCGCTTCTCTGAAACAACAGATTCGGTATCTGGAAGGGCTCAACCGCTCTTTGGAACAACAGGAGCAAACGCTTTCCCGGGAGGTGGCCATCGCTCAAAACAACCTCGAACGCAACCGGCAATTGTTTGCTTCCGGAACCATTAGTGAAGTGGACTTTGAACAGTCGGAAACCAACTATCTGCAATATCGGCGCCAGTTGGAAAGCCTCCAATCAAGGGTACTGAATAATAAGCTACAGATCGAACAATTTCAGTCAGAGATCATTGAGCTCCGGCAGAGCCGCATGGATGGGAGTATGCAAAAATGGCTGGCTACCCGGGAACTGCTCGGCCGCCTGGATAGCGAACTGGAGCTTTGGAAACAAAGCTATCTCGTCACCAGCCCCATCACCGGCCGGGTTTCCCTGACCCGGGTGTGGGGGCCGCAACAATTCGTGCAGGCCAATGAGGCGGTAGCCACTGTCGTGCCCGGCGCCGGAGCCGGCGAAATCGTCGGCAAAGCTGCTCTGCCTACTTTCAACTCCGGTAAAGTTAAACCAGGTATGCGCACCAATATCCAACTGGATGGCTACCCCTACCAGGAATTCGGCGTCCTTCAGGGACAAGTTAAAAGCATCGCCCTGGTGCCCGACCAGGAAACCTATCTCCTGGAAATAAGCCTGCCCGACAGCCTCACCACTTCCTACCACCGCACCATACCCTTTACACAGGAACTGCCCGGCCAGGCCCGCATCATCACCGAAGACCGGCGCATCTTGCAGCGGGTGTTTGACCAGTTGATCAGCCTGGTGCGCAACCAGTAACCGGCAAATTTATTTGCCCGCTTCAAAAAAGCTGCGTACGGCAGAATTTTTTGCCGCCTTAGAATTATCTTTGACCTCAAGCCGGTCAAATAAATTTGACGGCTACGTTAAATTCCCCCCATGAAACCCAAAGACATCAAATCCTTTTATCGCCAAAGCCTCCCACACATCCAGCCACTTGGTGCTTCCTTTTTCGTAACCTTCCGCCTTAAGGATTCCATTCCCCGCGCAAAACTATTCCAACTGCGTCAGGATTACGAAGAATCTGTCGCGCGTATTCGAGCAGAAGGCTCACCGTTCCAAAAAGAGTTGATCGAAGGGGAGCGAGTACGTCTTTTTACGGAATACGATAACCTTTTGGATGCTATACAATCTGGCCCTCATTATTTAAAACAACCGGAAGTCGCCCAATTAGTCAAGGAAGAAATACACCGTTTCGACGGAGCGCTTTATAGATTGATTTGCTATTGCATTATGTCGAACCATGTACATATCCTAATCGATACAAGTATTCAAATACCTGAATGTCTTTCCTTTGATGATTTTGAGTATATGGATTTCGAGCCCTTGCAGAATATCATGAAGCGTATCAAAGGCCCCACTGCCATCTATGCCAACCGGATTTTAAACCGGAGTGGTAAATTCTGGCAAAGAGAAAGTTATGACCGCTATGTTCGCAACGAAAAGGAATTTTGGAACATCGTTGCTTACATCCTTGAAAATCCGGTGAAAGCGAAGTTGACGGACGACTGGAGAAAGTTTCCGCATTCGTACCTAAAGGAGCTACCGTAACCGCGTAACCGGCAAATTTATTTGCCTGGTTCAGGCGGTAGCATGGTTATGAGCCGGTCAAATAAATTTGACGGCTACATTTACGTTTCTTGGCAAGCCGGTCAAATAAATTTGACGGCTACCGATAAATTCCAACCCCTGGTTCTTCACCCGCTTTCACCCAGGCCCTGTACATGCCCGCAGAGTTGAACGGCAACGCAATATTCCCTTTCGCATCTACCGCGATGAGGCCACCGTCGCCTCCGAGGGCCAGTTGTTTTTCGTGGATGACGAATTCGGCCGCTTCCTGCAGGCTTAAACCTTTGTATTCCATAAGGCAGGAAACATCATAGGCGATCACGCCACGGATGAAGTACTCCCCATAGCCGGTACAGGAAACAGCGCAGGTCCGGTTGTTGGCATAAGTGCCTGCACCAATGATCGGACTGTCTCCGATACGGCCATATTTTTTATTGGTCAGCCCGCCGGTGGAAGTGGCGGCGGCGATATTGCCCTGCCGGTCGCAGGCCACCGCGCCGACTGTACTATATTTCTTGCTGTGGTCAAGCTGCACCCGGCCCCAGGCGCGAGCTTCCAGCAGTTGTTGGTAGCGAAACTCCGAAAAGAAATAATCCGGCAACGCCTCCTCCAGGCCCTGCTCCCGGGCAAACTGGGTAGCGCCGGAGCCACAGAGAAAAACGTGTTCCGAAGCCTCCAACACCCGGCGCGCCAGCAAGATGGGATTTTTAACGCCCTGTACCATAGCTACCGCACCGGCCTGCAACGTCTCCCCACACATGATGGCGGCATCCATCTCATTCACCCCATCGTGGGTGAAAACCGAGCCCTTACCAGCATTAAATAACTCGCTGTTTTCCATCAAAACTACGGCGGCTTCTACCGCATTCAGGGCGCTACCCCCGCTTTTGAGTACCGACTCCCCTTCCTGAATGGCCGCCAATAAAGCGGTTTCGTAAGCACGCTCCTTTTCCGGAGTCATCTCAGCGCGCAGGATAGTGCCCGCGCCCCCGTGTATAGCAAGGCTATATTTTTGCATTTTCTTTGTTTGCGATTCTACGAAAACCCGTCACGGGGTGGCTTCCCATGAAAACGCATGGATCAGCCCCCCCCTTGACTACAGTACTCAATACCCCGGATTTTGCACCAGCACCCCGTTCGATACCTTGATCTCGCGGTCGGGAATCGGCAGAGCCTGCCGGTAGGGCTCGATCCCACGCACCTCAACGGCCTTTCCCAGGCGCACCAGATCGAACCAATAGTGGCCTTCGAAGGCCAGTTCGAGCCGGCGTTCCCGGATCAGGATATCGTTGTAGGCAGCCAGATCCGGCACGTCCTGAGCCAGAATGGGCATATCGGCTAAGGACCGGGTGCGCACCGCATTTAGGTCCGGAAGGGCTTCGGCAATGCCCACTGTATTGGCAATAGCTTCCGAACGGATCAGATACAACTCCGCCAGGCGCGATATAACCACGTTGGTTTCAATATCGGTCGCCGCATCGCCGTACTTCACACAGCGCACGATGCCAAAGCGACGAATGAACTGTTCCTTGCGAACGTCGTCCGTTTCAAAAGCATTCCACAATTCATTGGCCCCCGATACCTCATTGGCGGTTGACAACATCAACAATTCAGAAAGGCCGTTGCCGTCAATGGAGGTGAAATTGATCTCGAAAATGGATTCCACGGAGCCTTCCACATCAAAGTTGTCGTTGTAATTATCGTTCAGAGCGTAATCGTTGTTGGCGATAACCTGATCGGCATAGGTTTTGGCCTTATTATAATCTTTCCGGTACAGATACACTCTGGCCAGCAGGGCCTGAACGGCAGCTTTAGACACAAAAAAACGGTCATCCTGGGCCGAAAGCAATTTCTCCGCCTCTTCCAAATCAGCGATGATCTGGTTGTACGTTTCCAATACACTGGCCCGGCCCACTGAGGGCGCAGTACTGCGGTCGAGGACTTCGGTAAATACCGGAACCCCAAAGGCGGAACCCTCATTGAAAAACTCCCCAAACTGCCGCAGTAAATCAAACAGAGCCAGAGCCCGGAAGTAGTAGGCAGTCCCTTCTATCCGGCTGCGGCCGGCATCTCCAATCCCATCCACTCCTTCTATATGATTCAGAATATTGTTGGCCGAATTGACGATGTTGTACAGGCCTACCCAGGCATCTTCCACATAAGAATTAGTGGTCGGAACGCGGGCATTGGCCAGTTCCTCGTAGCGCGGCTGGAAGCCCGTAGCGATTGCGTTGCCGCCCAGCAGATCCGGCAGCACCACAAAATCAGCACCATAGAGGTTCAGGCTCTGCAGGCTGTTATACAAGCCGATGGCGGCCGCCTCGGCGGTCTCCTTATTGACAATGGCATCGGCGGTGATGATCTCGTCGTCCAGTTGCACATCCAGGAAACCCTGACAGGCCGGCATAGTCAGGAACAGGACGAAATAAGTGATATATTTTATAGTTCTCATTTTTTGTGTTTTGTCATTCCAGAGAAATGAGTTTACAGTTTACATTTCCTACAGGCCAACATTAAAGCCGACGGAAATAGTACGGGCCTGGCCCAGGGTGCCGAAGTCTTCTCCTTGCTGCGTATTCAGCGCGCCCTGGCTGGCGGTATTGGTCGACACTTCAGGGTCAAAGCCGCGGTAATCTGTAATGGTTACCAGGTTTTGGGCCTGCACGTACAGGTTGAGTGATTGTAGGCGCATTTTTTCCACCATTGCTTTCGGGAATTGGTAGCCCAGGCGCAGGTTTTTCAGGCGAACAAAATCGCCGTCTTCCAGGAATTGAGTGCTGAACCGCTGCATCTGGCCGG
This sequence comes from Lewinellaceae bacterium, assembly GCA_020636215.1. Lineage (GTDB taxonomy): Bacteria > Bacteroidota > Bacteroidia > Chitinophagales > Saprospiraceae > JACJYE01. The sequence goes on along the minus strand of JACJYG010000006.1, from coordinate 241,202 downwards.
TTTGCAGGCTGGGCCGTGGCACATCTGTTTCCTGGCCCGGCTCGCGCCAGTAATTATCAAGCACATATCGGGAATTGTTCCCATAAGGCAGGCCGCTGCGCAACTGCCCGTAGTTCTCGAATGCGTGCCGGCTCTGGTTGAATATCTTGTTGCCCCCGGAAAACTGGATGAAGGCAGACAAGGAAAAACCCTTGAAGGTAAAAACATTGTTCATGCCGCCAAAATAATCCGGGATTGCGCTTCCCACAATTTGCCGGTCATCGAAGTCGATAACGCCGTCATTGTTCACATCTTCAAACAAGGCGTCGCCCGTTTCGGGGTCTACGCCCAAAAACCGGATCAGGTAAAGGGTGCTGACCGATTCCCCTTCTTTAAGAATGTGGTTTCGCCCCAGGATCTCCCCATCGTTGAACAGTTTTTTGACCGTATTGTCCAGTAAAGCCAGGTTGAAGGTGGTCGACCAGGAAAAAGACTCCTGGCGGATATTCACCGTATTGAGGCTGATCTCTACCCCCCGGTTCTCGATCTCGCCTACGTTCTGGAATACCGAAGTGAAGCCGGTCAGGCCGGAAACATCTGCATTGAGCAACAAGTCCGTGGTATTCTTGATAAAGTAATCGGCGCTAAAGCTGATGCGATCCTCCATCAAGCTAACATCGAGGCCGAAGTTGAGCTGGGCGGTCTTCTCCCAGCTCAGGTCCGGGTTTTCCAATTGAGCCGGGGAGATACCACTGCGGCCGTTATAGGCTGCACCCAGCCCCCAGGTACCCACCCAGATGCCGCCGATCTCCTGATTACCAGTAATGCCATAACTGGCGCGCAGCTTGAGATCACTGAATAAGCCCTGATTCTGCAGGAACGGCTCTTCCGTAATACGCCAGGCCACCGAACCAGAGGGGAAGTAGCCATACCGATTGTTGGCGCCAAAGCGCGAAGAACCGTCCGCACGCACGGTGAAAGTGAGCAAATAGCGGCTCTTATATCCATAATTGAAGCGCCCCAGGAAAGACTGCAGCGCTGAACGGCTCCTGCCGGAGGAAGCATAAACGATATTGGCCGCCGCCGAAATGCTCGGCGTTTCATTAGTCGCAAAGCCGGTCCCCTCCATGTCGGAGAACACTGCCTTGACCTCCTGGGCAGAATAGCCGGCAATAACATTGATGCTATGCCCGCCCAACAGACGGGTAAAGTTCAGGGTGTTCTCGGTTTGCCAGGATGATTCTTCCCAGGTTGCAAAAATAGCTTGCCCAATACTCGTTTTGTTGCTGAAATTGGGCGTGTACGCCTCCTCATTCAAAGTATTCAAATCCGTCGACCAGGTAGTTTGGAACATCAGGCCTGGCAGGATCTCGTACTGCCCGAAAAGCGAACCCTGAAGCCGGGAGGAGATCGACCCGTTCTGATATTCTTTGGCAATAAGCAGGGGGTTTTCCAAAGGCCACCAGGTGTGGTAGTTAAACGGATTGGCATAACTGCCGTCGGCTTCATAAACCGGGGCGGTGGGATCCCAGGCCTGTGCATTGATCACCACGCCGAACTCATCATTCTCGTTGATCGTCCGTTTATGGTTGGACCGGTTGACGGAAACATTGGCGCCGACTTTGAGCTTTTCGCTGAGGCGATGGTCGAGGTTCAGTCGGGTGCTGATGCGACGGAAATTCTGGCCAAGCTGAATGCCGGACTGATTGAAAAAGTTGCCGCTGAGGTAGAATTGCGTGCGGTCATTCCCTCCCTGCAGGCTCAGGTCGGCATTGTCGATCTGGCCGGTTCGAAAGATGGCGTCGTAAATATTGGTCGTCTGCACATTGGCGTTGGGGTCGTTGGGATTGAATCCAAAATCCTCATTCCAGTAATCCGGCCCCAGGCCGTCATTCTCGGCGGCCACATTGAGGAAGCGGACAAATTCGCGCGAGTCCATCATCTCGGGGACACGGGTGATATCGGAAAATCCTTTGTAATAGCCCACATTGACCTTTGTCTGCTCGCGGCTGCCTCGTTTGGTGGTGATCAGGATGACACCGTTGGCGCCCCGGGAGCCATAAATGGCCGCTGCCGAAGCATCCTTGAGGATGGTGATCGACTCGATATCATTGGGATTGATGTCCGCCAGCGGATTGACGGGCTGGATGTTTTGGTTGAGGGCTGAGTTGTTGCGCGATACGACCGGGATGCCGTCGATGATAAACAAAGGCTGGCTGCTGGCGCTGATCGAAGAAATACCCCGAATATTGACATTGATGGCGCCGCCCGGCGTACCGGAAGGGCTGGTGATATTCACTCCGGAGGCCTTACCCTGCATCGCCACTTCAAAGCTGGCCGAAGGGATATCCTGAATGTCTTCTGCGCCGATGGACTGGATCGCACTGGAAACATCTTTTTTCTTTTGGATACCATAACCAACCACTACGACCTCGTCCAGTAGCCGGCCTGGATTCAGTTGTACATCGATACGGCTTTGTCCGGCCAAAGCCAACACCTGTGGCGTATAACCAGCGTAAGAGACTTCCAACTGCGCAGCATCCTTCGGAAGCTCCAGTTCGTAATCACCGTTAAAATCAGTTATGGCGCCTTTTGAAGTGCCCACCACCAACAAGCTGGCGCCAATGAGGGGCTCTCCCGTATCCGCATCAGTAACCGTTCCGGTAAGGGTTTGCTGCGCCACTGCAACAGAATTCCAACCCAAACACAGGAAAAGCAGCAGTAGGACATGCCAATACTTTCTCATATGCTTTAATTTTTTAAAATTATTGGAATGACGGCCGAAAGAAGGCTATTGTCGTTGCAGGAAAAGGGGATTTCCACAGGCTATACCAACCTATAGGCCGTTGAAGAGAACAGATTAAAGCGAGGGAAATACTAACAATCAAAGATGGGCTGCAGCCCACTAAGGCTGGGCGTCTCCAGGAGCAGGGACGTGTCCTTGGCAAGTGATATGGACAATGAAAAAGGCATGTTGAGTTGGATTTGCACCCAATTATAGGTAGTAAAATGCAGATTGCCAAACATCCAACTGCCTTTTCGGGTTGTAATAGCAGAAATTTTTGTTTTTTGTTAAAAATTGTCATCAGGTGTTTCCGCCTGTCATTTTTTTTGTAAAATTGAGGTGTGACAGAAATATCAGCAATGCCTATTTTCTATTTTCATAGTAAAATCCGCCCTGCAATCCTCTCCCACAAGCAGCTCAGCCTGATGGGATTGCAGCCTATCTTCGACTGCTAGCCTTCTTTCCTCTTTCTTTTCCACACTGAAACTGTACAGACGGCAGCCTATGCCCGTTCTGTTGCATCTCAACTGTTTATACTTTTTTATTTCATTAACCAATAATCTTGCTGTATCATGAAAAGACTAGTACAACTGACGTTGGCCTTATTCCTGTTTTGGATACCGATGACGGCCCAGGAAACCGTGACTTACGACTTCGAAGACGGCCTCATGCCGGAAGGCTTCACCCTGATCAATGCAGATATGCTAATCCCTTTTGATGAAGGTGATGCGGCTTTCATTGATTCGGCCTGGATCGTCATTGAGAGTGGATTGCTGAACAGCTTCGCAGCGCTGAGCCTATCCTGGTACGTCGATGACGCCGGGCCGGCCGATGATTGGATGATCCTTCCGAAATTCACCCTTGGCGATGGCGCCAAGCTTAGCTGGACGGCCCAATCCACCACTTCTTCCGGCAATTATCCGGATAGCTATCAGGTGCTCCTCAACACCGGGGAGCCTACAGATGTGGATTTTGCTGAAAACGGTGAGATCCTCCTTACCATTGCACCTGAAGCGTATGAAACCGCACAGATGAGAGAGATCGACCTGTCTGCTTACGCCGGGCAATCCGTTCACCTCGCTTTCCGGAATATCACGCCCTCCGGCGACGCCTTGCTGGTGGATGACATCTCCATTTCGAATGTGATCATGACCAATACCGCAGAGGTGGATAATGCCTATTTCCAACTGAAGGTGCTGTCTAATCCCGTCAGCCAGAATATCGCCCAGCTGTCCTATACCCTAAAAGAGGCCTCCGACGTGACGCTGCTGGTCCAGGATCTCATGGGCCGTACCCAACTGATGCTGCCCTTGGGTGAACAGTTTGCCGGCACTAACAGGGCCGACATTGACACCAGCAATCTGCCCGCAGGAACGTATGTGGCCAGTATCCGCACGGAAGATAAGATCGGCACGACAAAAATGGTGCTAACAAGATCACGTCAATAGATTCCCCTTACTTGAAGGACAGCGCCCTCCTTCGGGAGGGGCTGTCCTTTTTATCGTTTCTCCTCCATTCCCAAATCTTATAAAATGGCCTTTCGATATACTGCTCTCCTTGTATTTCTGTTTGGTGGGATAATCAGCCTGCCTGCCCAAGGCTACACCTCCTGGTTCACCGGAGACACGGCCGATGTAACAGTTGAAAACCTCCTGCCCGGCCTTGTTTTGGCGGGCGGGGGCGGCGATAACGACGCCGCTATGCAATGGATGCTCAGCCGCGCCGACGGCGGCGATGTGGTCGTTCTGCGCGCCAGTGGTTCCGACGGCTATAACGATTATTTCTATTCTGAACTGGGCGTAGCCGTCAATTCGGTGGAAACCATTCGTTTCGATGCCGCCCCGGCCGCCAACGACGACTATGTCATCAACCAGATCCGCAATGCCGAATGCCTGTTCATCGCCGGCGGCGACCAATACGACTATTATACCTACTGGAAGGATACCCCCATTGAGGACGCGATCAATTACCTGATCAATGAAAAGCGCGTGCCTGTGGGCGGCTCCAGCGCCGGTATGGCCATTCTGAGCCGATGCTACTATGCACCATCCGGCTCCTCCCTCACCGCCGAGGAAGCCCTCAGCAACCCTTTCCACCCGGATTACAACGTGCTGGGTAAAGACGATTTCCTCGACGTCCCCTACACCGACAACCTCATCACCGACACTCATTACGACCAACGCGAACGCGCCGGCCGCCATGTGGGTTTCCTGGCGCGGCTGGCCCACGACTATAATGCTCGTTCCTTCGGCATCGCCTGCAATGAATACACAGCAGTAACTATCGACGAGAACGGCCTGGCCCGCGCCTTCGGCGATTTCCCGGAATACCCGGAAGATCTCGTGTATTTCCTGCAGGCCAACTGCCAGGAAGAATTTCTTCCGGAAACCATCGAGGCCGGCGCCCCCCTCACCTGGAACCGGGGACAAAGCGCCATAAAAGTCTACGCCCTACCCGCCCGTCCCACCGGCGAGGGTTCCTTTGGCCTCAATGACTGGCTGGCCGGTGAGGGTGGCGAATGGCAGAACTGGTACGTGCAGGATGGGGAATTATTCAAAGTTTTGGAAACCGGTTCGGATTGTGCAGAGGTGCTGAATTCCACTTCAACCGTCGGCCATGATGAGGCGCTGGCCCTCTTCCCCAACCCCGTGCAGGAGGAACTGTACTGGCAATGGCAGGGTGACAAACCCGTGGAAAGCATCCGTATTTTCAACCTCTTTGGGCAAGGGGTTCTAACAGCAGGAGCCGGGAAAAACAAGATCAATGTGGAGGGGCTGCCGGCGGGGAGTTATTTTATTCATTTTAAGATCGGGAATCAGACGGTTGTAGAATGGTTTGTTAAAGGGTAACCGGCTCTGTTAGGGGCTTTTTTGCCTCGCTTTATTAGCTTTGCGTTGCTCCGGCACAATGGCAGCGGAGCTGCGGGTTTTCACCCTTTGGTTTCGGTTTTGGGGCTTCACTTAATAACGTTTGTACACCCGCCACAAACTTGCGGGTACAACCCATAAATCCCTTCAAGCCCTACTTCCCAATCCGGAATTCCCCCAGCGGCAGCTCCATACCCGGCATGACAGCTTCCCCGCTGAGTATCTTACCTTCAAAGCCTTCCACTACTTCCACCTCCCCGTTTTCGCGGTAGATGTAGGCTTTTTCCTCAAATGGGTCGATCAGCCAGGCCAGGCGGACACCATGTTTCATCCAGGTGTTTTCCATCTTTTTCCGCAACTTGGGCAGCCGGTCCGTTTTGGAACGCACCTCCACGATAAAATCAGGCATCACTTTCAGAAATTCGTTTTCCTTTTCCCGGGCGGACACTCGGGCCAGGCGTTCCGGGCTGATCCAGCCGCAGTCCGGGCTTTTGATGGCGCCATTGGGCAGTTCAATACCAGTGGAGGCGCTGAAGGTTTCGCCTGTTTTATTGCGAAACCACCAAAGGGTGAGAAAAAAGTTTGCCAACGATTCCCGGTTTCCGGAACCAAAATTTACTGGAGACATGATGGTTGTTTTTCCGTTTGGAGCGCGCTCCATCCTCAGGCCAGGATGCCGGGCGGCAAGCGCATAGAATTCCTTTTTGGATAATGGCTCATCCAAAACCAATGGCCCAAAACGGAGTAGCTCCTGGATCGAATCATCTTTGATGACGCTGCCTGACATGTTCGTTTTTATTTGAGTTCCGAGTTGTTTGGCCTTCACAAGCCGCCCAACCTAATGTCAATTTTCTACAAAATACCAATTATTTCTTATGTTTGGAAGCGATAGGCATTCCAAACCGAACGAAAAAACCAGATCCAACGCGATGAAGCTTTTTAAAAAATTCCCGGATACCATTGTCATCATCATGGCGATCATGATCGTTTTTGTGCTCCTCACCTGGATCGTCCCGGCGGGGGAATTCCAAAGGGCGGAGCTCAATGGCCGGCAGGTGATCGTGGCGGGCTCTTACGCCCGGGTGGAAGCGGCTCCGCAGGGTATCGGCGCTTTTTTCCAGGCGCCCATCAAGGGCTTCATCGCGGCGGCGCAGATCATCGGTTTTGTGTTTCTGGTAGGCGGCGCCTTTTCCATCGTCACCCGTACCGGCGCGATCGATGCGGGCCTGCAGAGCATCATCCGCCTCAGTGAGCGCAAGCCAGGATACCGCAACTGGATCGTACCGCTCATCATCACGCTGTTTTCGCTGGGCGGCGCTACCTTCGGCATGAGTGAGGAGATCCTGGTTTTTGTGCTGATCACGATCCCGCTGGGCATCGCGCTGGGATATGATTCCCTTACCGGCGTGGCGATTTCCTTTGTCGGCGCCGGCGTGGGTTTTGCCGGGGCGTTTATCAACCCCTTTACCATTGGCGTGGCGCAGGGAATTGCCGAGCTGCCGCCCGCCAGCGGCATGGGCTACCGGCTGATCGTTTGGTGCATTACAACAGCTGTAGGCGTAATTTACATCATGCGTTACGCCGGCCGCATTGTCAAAGACAAAAAGAAGAGCCTGGTATATGACATCGACCAGGAGCGCGACCTCACCCACATGGACCCTGCGAACCACCTGGAGTTCACCCGGGCCCGGAAACTTACGCTTTTGTTCCTGCTGGCGGCCCTGGTTTTGCTGGTCATCGGTGTGGGAGAATGGGATTGGTATATCAATGAGATCTCCGCCCTTTTCGTTGGTTTGGGCGTGGCGGCAGCCATCGTTTCGCCCCTCTCCCTCGATGAGGCCATCGAGGCCTTCAAGGAAGGCGCCAAGGATATGATGGTGGCGGCCCTGGTCATCGGCCTGGCGCGGGGGCTGTTGGTTATCGCCGAGGAGGGCCATATCATCGACACGATCCTTAATGGCATCGCCACGGCCTCCGAAGGCTTGCCGCAGGCCATCACTGTCGAGATCATGTTCTTATTTCAATCTTGCCTCAACTTCTTTGTGCCTTCCGGTTCGGGGCAGGCCGCCCTCACTATGCCCGTCATGGCGCCGCTGAGCGACCTGCTGGGCATCAGCCGGCAAACGGCAGTGCTGGCCTTTCAGTTCGGCGACGGCCTGTCCAACATGATCATCCCCACCAGCGGGGTGACTATGGGCATCCTGGCGATCGCTAAAATCCCTTACAACATCTGGGTGCGCTGGTTCCTGCCCCTTTTTCTAATCCTTTGCCTGGTGTGCGCCTTATTGCTGTTGCCCCCCTTGTTATTGTTCAGCTGGTAATTTTGTTTATCTTTGAAATGCAATAAAACATTGCCTCTGAAAACTTGTATTTCAACCCTTCGCTGCCTCCGGCCTGGAATTGGGATAGCACTTTGAGCTTCTATTCCCACACATCCTGTTCAGCAAAAACTGGATAATAGGATGCCTTGGGATGTATACTTTTTTTATCACCAATTCCAAACCAACCATGTTCGAACTATATACCGAACGGCTCCGCCTTCTTGCCCTGGATGACGCCCTGATCTCCTGTTTCATTCAGGACACTGCTGAAATGGACCGGCGGCTGGGCTTACCGCCTGTTTTGATGCAACTTCCCGAAGCCTTCCAGGCAGAATTAAAGCCAGCCCTTGAGGAGTTTTGCCTGCCTAAGATCAGAGCCTTTCCGGAGCAATACCTTTGGTTTACCCACTGGGTCATCATTCATCGGGAACAGCAACGCCGAATCGGCGGCCTGGGCAGCAGCGGCCCGCCAAATGAGGCTGGTGAGATTATGATAGGGTATTACATCGATAAGCCTTATGCGAGGCAAGGTTTTGCAACCGAAGCCGCCATGGCTTTCTGCCAAAGGCTGAAAAACCACCCCGATCTGGAGTTGATTATCGCCACCACGCCCATAGGCCATCTGGCTTCTGAACGAGTGCTGCAAAAGTGTGGGTTTAAATGGGCGGAAAGTGAAGAGGAGGGGCTCAACCGCTGGGAGTTGAAGGTATAACAGGAAGCGGGTATCAGGGTGGCCCGATGCCCGCTTCCCAAGCTTTTTTTTTGCGGCGAGTAGTTTAAGAGCTTGTTCAAATTTCGTTTTTGGAGATGAAAATTATTCATTTTTTGCTTAGACAAGGCGTCGAAATGGGAGCATACCCTTAGGTACGTGACCATTTCGACAACGCAGTATAAGCAAAAAAGGGACGTTTTCAGCCCGAAGGATGAAATTTGAACAAGCTCTAAATGCCAGCAGCCTTAGTTCGTGGCCGAAGTATCTTTTTTCTCTTCCCCCGCCAAGCCTTCCTCGTTCAGGATAGCCACGACTTCTTCCGTAATATCGAGCGCTTCAGAAGCATTCAACACACTAGAGCCCTGGCCAAATTGCAGAATGATCGAATACCCTTTTTCTTCCCGCAGGGTATCGAGGATGCCTTTCAGCTTGGCCTGCAATTCTTCATTGACCCGTTGGGTTTCACCCAATAGTTCCTGAGAGAGCTTTTCGCGTTCCGCCATCAACACCTGCTGCTGGTTACCCAGGCGTTGTTCTTCCTCCGCGATCTGATTAGGTGTCAGCAAGCCTTTCTGGATCTTTTCCTGAACGCTCCGATACTGGTTCTCCAGTGCCCTTCCCCGCTGAGACAGCCGCTCGGTAGCTTCGGCTTCCCGCTTTTCCAAGGCCTCTTTCTGCTGGCGGAAATAGTCGTATTTCTCCAATAAGGTATCGGCGTCAATGTATACAATGGAGGGGCCAGCCGCCTCGGTGGCAGCCGATTCCGACGCTTTTGCCGGCTTGTCGGAAGCGCGCAGTTGCGTGAACAGATAAATCACTGCCAGTAGCAGTATGGCGTTTAAAGCCAGGGAAATATTTGCTTTCATGGTCGAAAATTTTGGCAAAGGTAAAATTCTGAATGGTATGCGCCAAGGTAAAATGATTAAATGCGAGAATGTGAGAATGCGGGAATGCATAAATGCGAGGATGCGAGAATGCGGGAATGCGAGAATGGGGAACCCCATTTATGCATTTGCAGATCCCTAATCCAATCCAAACACATCCCCTGGTAACAAGACATCCAGTTTCAGGCTGCGGCCGCCAAGCAGGCCGTTCTGGCTTTTCCTGCTTTGATCGGGGTTATGCAGCACAATAACCTGATAATCTCCTACTACCCGGGCCTGTCGGCCTTCTACCAGTATGGCCGTGGATTCATCGATTCCGATACAGGTTTCCGAGGGTTGATCCAACGCAACGGTGATGAGGCGGTTCATGCGCATGCGGTAGATAAAATGCTGGTCGACGATAGCGCCCTGCAGAAGGCCCAGGCCCTCCTTGACCTCTATATTTTCCGCCTCGATGGTCCGGAAATCCCCGGTGTAATCGGGATGCTTGAATTCGTTTCCTGTTATCATTTTGGCGCTCATTACTGCGGCCCCGGCGCTGGTGCCGGCAATGGTGGCGCCCTGTTGATACGCTTCGTGGATAGCCTCATAGACCGGGCTGTCCAATACGACATCCATAAAGCGGTTCTGGTCGCCACCGGTAATGTACACCAGGCGGGCCGAACGCACCGAATCGACTGCATCCGGCGGGTAGTTACCCTTCTCAAAATGTAAGGCCCGCAGCCGGCCGGCTGGCAAGCCCATCTCCAAAAACTGGCGGATGCCATAATAGGCCGCCGTGTCCGGCTCTTCGCTGGCCATCGTAAGGACAATGGCATGGCCGCCCTCGCCGATTCCCGATACCCGGATCAGTTCCTCCAGCATCGCCGGCGGCCGCTTGCCCCCACCAATGATGAAAAGCTTGCCGGCCGGCGTCATCGCCGGTTGTATTTGCACTACTTTTTCTGAACGGTTGCCGGTTGCACAGCTCCCCAATAGGCAAAAAAGAAAAAGGGCGCCCAAGATTGATCTATCCATAATATTATCGTTTTTTTCACCCTTTAGAATGGCTGAAAAGGAAACCTCGCCTATCCAATGCAGGAAGGCAACTTATTTTTTGAACTATAAGCAAAATGTATATTTTTGCCCACATATTAAACACTCTTGACATAATTTGCTTAAATTCAGGCTTCAAAAAGTAAAGCTAGTATCGCACAGATATGGGAAAGATCTTTTCACTACTCAACCATAAAGGGGGAGTGGGTAAAACAACAAGCGCCATCAATATTGGCGCCGGTTTGGTGGAGTTGGGTAAAAAAACCCTCCTGATCGACCTGGACCCTCAGGCGAACCTCTCCCTTTCCCTGGGCGCCACCCGCCCTCCACTGACCATTTATGAGGCCCTGCGCGGTGAATCCGAACTAATGCCGGTGTCGGTGAAGGAAAACATGGACCTGGTCGTGTCCACCCTCGACCTCTCCGGCGCTGAAATGGAACTGATCAATGAAGCCGGGCGGGAATTTATCCTGCGAGAATTGTTCGCCCCGATCCGCGAAGAATACGACTTCATCATTATCGACTGCCCTCCGTCATTGGGCCTTCTGACTCTCAACGCCCTAACGAGCAGCGACTTCGTCCTTATTCCCCTGCAAACGGAATTCCTGGCCCTGCAAGGCCTGGCCAAGATCAAACAGGTCATTCAGAAGGTGAAACTGCGGCTAAACAAAAACCTGCATGTCGGCGGCGTTATCGCCACCATGTACGACAGCCGTAAGGTGCTCAACCGAGATGTCGTGGAAACGATCAAAAAATATTTCGGCGAACTGGTTTTCGATACCATGATCCGTGATAATGTAGCGCTGGCAGAGGCGCCCTCCCAGCGAAAGGATATTTTCGATTATAGCCGCAATAGCTCTGGCGCCGAAGATTATCTGAACTTGTGCAGAGAGATCCTGGTAAGGGTGGAAAAGATGGAAGCATTGATGATGAAGAAATAACCGAATGGCCAAGAAGAGATTCACAGAAGGGCTGGAAAGCGTTTTCGGCGCCGCCGCAGAGGACACCCTGCAGGAGGACAGCCCCCTGTTGGGCGACACCCGGCCGAAAGAACGGCCAAAAGATAAAGAGGAGGATAGCCACCGGCGTTCCCATGCCAAAGATTTTTCCTCCGACCTGCAGTCCTTCCTGAAAGGCGCTTTTGAAGATTCTTTCGAAGAACAGCTCGAAAAAAGGGAACAAAAACGCCAGCCCATCTCGGCCAGCGCCCAGATCAAAAAACGCCATCGCAAACCCCTGACTGGCCTGGACGCCCTCATCCGCAGTACCGTCGAACCGGAAAACATCCACGTCCAGGAACGCAACGCCCGTCGCGTCACCCTCACTTTCGACCCCGATAAACTGGAAAAGCTCAAAAAGATCGCCCGAACGGAAAAGACCTACCTGCGCGACATTATCGATGAGATTGTCGCCGAATTCCTCGATGAATACGAACAACAGCATTCCAAGAAAAAGAAGAAGTAGTAGTAACCGTAATGCGGCTATCGCAGCAAAGTTGTCCGTGCACAACATTGGCAAAAGGGTTAAATTTGAATACCGAAAAAACCCATAGCCGTGAAACGATCTACCCAACTGTTAATCTTCCTGCTTGTTATAACAATCTATTTTCGCGCCCAATCCCAGGAATTACCTCACCGGCCCAAAGTCGGCCTCGTGCTCAGCGGTGGCGCCGCCAAGGGCATGGCCCACGTTGGCGTGCTCAAGGTGCTGGAAGAAGTTGGCATCCAACCCGACATTATTACCGGCACCAGCATGGGCAGTATCATTGGAGGCTTATACGCTATTGGCTACCGTGCCGATACCCTGGAAAAGCTCTTGCTGGGACTCGACTGGGACCGGGCGCTGAGTGACAGAATCGATCTACAGAGCGTATTGTTCGAAGAGAAGAATTTCTTTGAAAACCAGATCCTGCAACTATCCATTGAAGACGGTAAGATCCAGGCGCCCAGTGGCCTGATCCGGGGACAACAGATCCTTTCCCTCCTGACTCGCTTAAGCCTTCCAGCATATCGGATTGAAGATTTCAGGCAGCTTCCTATTCCCTTCCGCTGCGTCGTTGCAGATGTGATCAGCGCAGAGCATTTTACCCTCGACCAGGGTTGTCTGCCGGAAGCCATGCGGGCCAGCATGTCCATACCGTCTGTATTTACGCCGATCAAAAGGGACGGCGCCCTGTTTATTGACGGTGGCCTGATCCGCAATTTTCCAGTTGAAGAAGCCAAAGAATGGGGAGCCGATATCATCATTGGTGTTTACACCGGCCGGCTAAAGGCAGAGCCGGAAGAGCTGAACAGTTTTTCCAATATCCTGATGCAGGCCGGCTTCTTACTCAGTATCCGGGATGCCGAAGCCCAGCTTCCGTTAGTTGATATCTACATCGAGCCCGACCTGAGAGGGTATGAATCACAGGATTTCAAAAAAGCCGATTCTATTATTGTCCGTGGGGAACAGGCCGCCCGCCTGCAATTCGACAGGCTCAAAGCCCTGGCCGATTCTCTACGGGCGCTGGGCCCGTCCCCAAATCCCCCTTCGCTCTCGGCAATTGACAGCCTCTGTATCGACCATATTGTTATCGAAGGCAATAAACGATTCAATAACCGGGAATTGCGGGGGCGGCTTGCTCTTGAAGAAGGGGCGACCTCCAGCATCCAGGACATCGAAGAGGCGATAGACCGCCTATACGGAACCAATGCGTTTGAACAGGTTAGCTACCGGCTTCGTCAGGTTGAAGATAAAACGATCCTCACCTTAAAATGCGTCGAAAGAACTCCTACTGTACTAAGGGCCGCCATTAACTTCGATAAATACCTGGGCGCAGGCTTCCTATTTAATATCAGCTCCAGGAATCTGCTCCAACCTGCCTCGCGCCTGATGCTGACCGGAACGGTCGCTGAAAATTACCGGTTCGGCCTCAACTATCTGAAATATCTGGGCGCCCCCCAACAATGGTCCGCCGTACTGACAACTCAGCTTAGTAAGGATGAAATCCCGATATTCCAGGATGGCATCCAAAACGAGACCTTCCGGCTTACAGAGTGGCTGGCCGAACTTCGGCTGCAACGACGGCTCGGCAATAGCGGAATGTTTGGGGCCGGCCTGCAACGCGAACAACTCTTTTTTAAACCCATCGTTAGCAGCGACCCTCCCTTCCATCAGTTGGATTACACCAACTATAATCTCTACTCCTTCCTTCAATTGAATACCCTGGACCGCAATATATTCCCACGGGCCGGCACTTATCTTTCCTTCGAATTTAAAGGGATCTATACGAACAGCTTTGAAACTAATATCCGGGGATTGACGCCCGGCGTTTCCACCGATTCGCTCTTTTCCTTTCAACCCTATACCAAGCTTAGCTTTCGCAGCAAGAGCTACTATCCATTGCATAAGCGGGCTTCTATAACCGTTACCCCCTTCGCCGGTTTTGTCTTTAACCCCAGCAACACATTCGGTGATTTTTACTTCGTTGGCGCTCCTGAAATGCTGACCCGCCGGTCTATTCCGTTCTATGGCCTCGACGCCAACCAACTAGTCGCCCAGGTTGCGGTAGGCCTGGGCGTCGGTTACCAACACTTCCTCAGGGATAACCTGATGATATCCATTGACGCAAACGCCGGCTTTTTCGCCACGCCGGATATCCTGACCGAAAATGTTCCCAACCCAGAACAATTCCTCGCCGGGATTGGCCTCACCGGAGGTTATCAATCTTTTCTGGGGCCGGTGAAATTCACCATGATGTACCCCCTTGATACGGATAATACGGTGCCTCGCAATCTTCGCTTTTTTCTAACTATCGGGCATCGGTTTTAGGCCTGGATGTCTGAAGGTCTGAAGGTCTGGAGGTCTGAAGGTCTGAAGGTCTGAAGGTCTGGAGGTCTGGAGGTCTGGAGGTCTGAAGGTCTGGAGGTCTGGAGGTCTGGAGGTCTGAATGTCTGAACGTCTGAAGGTCGAAGGCCTGGAGGTCTGAGCGTCTGAGCGTCTGAACGTCTGAAGGTCGAAGGTCTGAACGTCTGAGCGTCTGAACGTCGAACGTCTGAGCGTCTGAAGGTCTGAAGGTCGAAGGTCTGGAGGTCTGGATGTCTGAGCGTCTGAACGTCGAATGTCTGAATGTCTGAATGTCTGAAGGTCGAAGGTCTGGATGTCTGGATGTCTGAGCGTCTGAACGTCGAATGTCTGAATGTCTGAATGTCTGAATGTCTGAACGTCTGAACGTCTGAGCGTCTGAAGGTCGAAGGCCTGGAGGTCTGGAGGTCTTGGATGTCTTGGATGTCTGAACGTCTGAAGGTCTGAACGTCTGAACGTCGAACGTCTGAACGTCTGGAGGTCTGAATGTCTGAGCGTCTGGAGGCCTGAATGTCGGCCGACGCGCGGCCTGCAATGCACAAAACCGCATTCTGAAGCAACTTTCGCAAGAGGAATTCGTCCTTTAGAGGAGAAGAATGGCAAAATTCACAGCGTCCTCGATTTCCGGTTGTTCATCGACGAATATTCACCATTCATCAAATGAACTTTCAAAAATATCGGGGAGGGAGCTTCTTTGCAATGTTTTTGAAATCAAAACCCGACTTATTATGAAAACCTTCAAAAAAGCGCTGGCGGCGCTAGTACTGACCGCCTTAACCCTGCCCGTATGGGCTCATGTCGTTTCCAACGGCGGATTCAATTTCAGCAGTCAAACTCAAGACTCCAAAGCAGTGGTTATCCAATTGACTAACCTGGATCAGGCTCCAACGGTTATTGCCGTGAAGAGTATCCACGGCTTTACCTACTACAAGGAGCGTATCAAGGACCGCAATGGCTACCGCGCCAAGCTGGACCTGGAACAAATGCCGGAGGGCAAGTACCTGATCACCGTTAAGCAGGGCGATACCGAGAAGACACAGGTCGTCCGCGTCACTGAAGACGGCGTCCTCCTTTCCGACATCGTTGGTTAACACCAGAAAACAAAAAATGTCCCGGATTTTGACTTGTTTCAGGATCCGGGATTTTTTTTTGGAGGGATCACCTCCCACCTCCTATCCCACCCGCTCCAACACCACGGCATAACCTTGCCCAACCCCAATACACATTGTCACTAATGCATAGCGTTTATGCTGTTGGTGCAATTCGATGGCCGCTGTTTGCAGGATACGGGCGCCTGTCATCCCCAACGGGTGGCCCAGCGCGATAGCCCCGCCATTGGGGTTGATGCGGGGATCGTCGTCGGCCAGGCCCCATTGTCGGGTACAGGCCAGGGCCTGGGCAGCGAACGCTTCATTGATCTCAATGATATCGATATCTTCCATATTAAGGCCAGCTTTTTGCAGGGCCTTATTAGAAGCCTGCACAGGGCCGATGCCCATAATTCGGGGTTCAACGCCCACCACCGCCGAACTGAGGATGCGGGCCAGCGGCTTCAGGCCATATTTCCCGGCGGCTTCACTGGAAGCCACCAGCATGGCCGCCGCGCCGTCATTCAATCCGGAGGCATTACCGGCAGTGACCGTGCCGCCTTTTTCCTGAGGTTTAAAAGCCGTGCGCAATTTGGCCAGCACGTCCAGGCTGGTATCTGGTTTAACGAATTCATCCTGCTCAAAACATAGCGGATCTCTTTTTCGGCGGGGAATCTCCACTGGAATGATCTCTTCCCGCAGACGGCCCGACTGCTGTGCCGCTGCCGCTTTTTGCTGTGACCACCAGGCGAATCGGTCCTGGTCCTCCCGGCTAATCTGGAACAGCTCAGCCAGGTTTTCTGCCGTCTGCCCCATGCTGTCGGTCCCGAAAAGAGCCTGCATTTTAGGGTTGACGAAACGCCAGCCAAAGCTGGAATCGAACATTTCAGCATCCCGGCCGAATGGAGTGGATACTTTGGAGATCACCCAGGGGCCACGAGTCATATTTTCCACCCCTCCGGCGAGGAACAGATCCCCGTCGCCGGTTTGGATGGCTCGATGCGCATGGATCACCGCCGACATGCCCGAGGCGCACAGGCGGTTGACCGTCTCGCCCGGCACTGTGAACGGCAGTCCTGCCAGTAACAACGCCATGCGCGCCACATTGCGATTGTCTTCTCCCGCCTGGTTGGCGCAGCCCATAATTACATCGTCATAGGCGTCCCCGGGGATCTGGCTATACCGTTCTACCAAAGCTGTTAACACATGCGCGGCCAGGTCGTCTGTACGGATGGAGGAAAGCGCGCCGGTGAAAGCGCCGATCGGTGTTCGGACGGCATCGATAATGTATGTTTCTTTCATAATTTGATCTTGCTTAGGGCGAATGTTTGGGCGACAAAATTAGGTTTTTTTGAAAGACTAGAAGACCTTTGAGGCTTCAAAGTCCTCAAAGGGCTTTCTATGGCCATAATCTGACAACGGCCGAGCCGCTACAACTGTTTTCAATCAAAACCGACCATTATGAGTACTCGCTTATTCTCATTCCTGCTCGCATTGAGCATTTTCGTTTCCGCCTGTGGCAACAGCCAGAAACCTGCCGCAGACAGCAACAACTTTACTGAAGAACAACTAAAGGCCCAGGAGGAAGCTTTCCAAAAGATGATGAGCATACACGATGAAGTCATGCCCAAACTTGACGACATCAACCGGGTAGGCCGCAACTTGAAACCTTACCTGGATTCCCTGGAGGACAAAAGCGTCAAGGAAGAGATCAACCTGGCGCTAAAGCGGCTCGAGACTGCCGAAGACGGCATGATGGAGTGGATGATGGCCAGCCCCAAGATGGGGCAATTGCGCGATAGCCTTAGCAATGAAGCCATCATCGGCCTTTTACAGGCTGAAGAACAGAAAATCAGCAAAGTGCGCGACGACATGATGAACAGCCTGCAGGCCGCCGAACAATTGTTGGCCAGAATACAGGAAAACAATAAAACAGAATGACCATGAAGTATTTTTTGCTCTTTGCAATAGCAGCCGCCCTGGCCTCCTGTGGCGCCGGCGAACAACAACAAGCTTTACCCATCCTTGGCAACCCCCAGTTCAACGGCGCCGATACTATCTACCATCAGATACCTGACTTCGCCTTCGTCGACCAGGACAGCAACCTGATCACCAATGCCACCTTCGATGGCAAAGTGTATGTTGCGGACTTTTTCTTCACTTCCTGCCCGACCATCTGCCCCAAAGTAAAAAAGCAGATGCTTCGGTTATACGACAAGTATCAGGACGACGGCCGCCTGAAGTTTCTGTCCTACAGCATCGACCCCAAGCGGGATACAGTAGGACGGCTGAACGTGTATGCCAAAAACCTTGGGGTAAGTGCTGACCGATGGCATTTTGTGACCGGCGATAAAGACAAAACCTATGAACTGGCCGAGGATTACCTCAGCATCGCCCGGGAGGACCCCAATGCTCCCGGTGGTTTTGATCACAGCGGATGGCTGTTGCTGGTAGACAAAAACCGGCATATCCGCTCTTTCTGCGACGGCACCAACCCGGAAAAAGTCGACCAGTTCATGAAGGATATCGATTGGCTCCTGGCGCATATGTAAGCTCAAAACCGGCACACATGGCGCTATCAACATTTAACGCCCTACTAACCGCCTGGATCGCTCTGGCTTTTCTGCTGATCCCAATACAGTTGAAGGCCACCGCTCCATACGGGCGCCACAGTTCCACGCGTTGGGGCCCCATGATGGATAACCGCCTGGGGTGGGTGATCATGGAGGTCGTCTCGCCGATGATGCTGTTGTATTTTTTTCTGAACGGGCCTAATGAGAAGACAACCCCCATGTGGTTTCTGATTGGCTTGTGGGCATTACACTACCTCAATCGAAGCCTCATCTATCCACTTCGGACCCGCACCACCGGCAAGCAGATTCCGGCCGCAATCGTACTGTCTGCGGTGTTTTTCAATGTGGTCAATGGATGGTCGAACGGCTATTTCCTGGGCACTTTGACGAAGCCCTTGCCCGGTGAATGGTTCCAGTCGCTGAATTTCCGCCTCGGATTGGCCCTTTTTCTGTTAGGTGCAGTCATCAACCTCTGGTCGGATGAACAGTTGCTCCGGTTGAGAGCACCCGGTGAAAATGTATATAAGATCCCTACTGGCGGACTGTTCCGTTTCCTGTCCTGTCCCAACCACTTCGGCGAGATAATCGAATGGTTCGGTTTTGCCCTGATGGCCTGGAATCTACCTGCTTTGGGGTTCGCCATTTGGACGGCCGCCAATCTCATCCCGCGGGCGATAAGCCATCACCGTTGGTATCGGCAGCATTTCCCTGAGTATCCGACGGAGCGTAAAGCGGTTATCCCTTTCGTATTGTAAAAAACGATCCATGGTATGATCCGAAAAATAGCCGTTACCGGAGCAACAGGCCATATCGGCGCCAATATGGTTCGCGGATTACTGAATGGGGGGTTTGAAGTCCGGGCATTATATCACAATAAGGACAATCGAAGAGCCCTTAGCGGCCTTGCCGTGGAGCAATGCCAGGCTGATGTATTGAACCCTGATTCACTAGTTGATGCCTTCGAGGGAGTAGATGCTGTCGTTCATCTTGCCGCAATCATCTCTCTGGAAGGCGACCCCGAAGGAAAAGTAATGAAAACCAATAGGATTGGGCCCCGAAATGTGGTGCAGGCTTGCCTGGCCTGCGGGGTGCAAAAGCTCATCCACTTCAGTTCCATCCACGCTTTTCAATATAGCGCCCGGGATCCGGCCGTGACGGAAGCTCACCCGCCGGCGGGGCCGGCCAGCTTTCTCTACGACCAATCCAAAGCTGCCGGCGAGCGAGAGATCATGGAAGGCGTAGCGCTTGGGCTCGACGCTGTTATCCTCAACCCTACCGCTGTGCTGGGCCCATTTGATTACGGGGCCTCCTACACCGGGCAAATGTTAAGAAAACTGATGCAAGGCGCCCTGCCCGCCCTGCCCATGGGCGGCTTTGACTGGGTGGATGCCCGCGACCTGGTGATCGCTACCATAGCGGCCCTTCAGCAGGGCCGAGCCGGTGAACGTTACATCCTCTCAGGCCACTGGGCCTCCGCCCGTCAATTAGCGGAATTGTGCGGCCACTTTTCTGGCCAAAAACCACCCCGGCTGGAACTACCGCTATGGGCCGTTCTGCTGGGACTGCCCTTTCTGAAAGCTTACAGTAAACTCACCGGGGAAAGGCTGGCGTATACCTATCAATCTATCATGGTGCTGAAGCACAGCAATCGGAATTGCTCTCACGAAAAGGCGCAGCGGGAACTTGGTTATCGGCCCCGGCCCCTGAAGAATACTATCCGGGATATTTATAAATGGTACAAAGCCGAGAAAATACTGTAGCAACAGAAAACTAAAACATGGATCATCCCGAATTTTCGTAGAATATCCCGGAAGATGCTCGCCCCCTGCCCATTCGGGCCGGGGCCGATACTACGCCTGATCGGCGGAGCCCGCCTGCTGTGCCGCAGGCCGGCAGGGATACTAAGTTGATGCTATTGATGAGAGAAGCCGCCCATTAAAGTTCTTTTTGTTGTGGAGCCTCCTCATCCATAGTATCAACGGCCCGCAGGGCCAAAGTATCCTCAAAGCCCGTATGCGGGCTTTGAGGAGTATCCCCGCCTGCTGCCAGCGGCGGGCAGGAATAGAATCGCTGATTGGTGGCTCAAAATCCGGGATGAACTGTTTTCAGGATGGAAGATGTTTCAGCCTTCAACTCAAAGCCTACCGTCCTACCAACACCACACCCACCCAATTCCAGGGCGCAGCTGTTTCCTTGTCGGCCATCATTTGCTGGCGGGCCTGGTGCAGGGCCCTTCCCGGACTGGCGCCCTTCAGCAGTGCTTCGTAAAACAAGGCGATTATTTTTTCTTGTTGTCCGGTATTAACCCCGGATGCTATAAGGAGGTTCGGCACACCGGTTTCGAGGAAAGGCAGGGCGATCGAAAATAAACCCTCTCCTGAGGGCATGGCCTGAAAGTAGCGCAGCACCACCAATTCGGCTTTCAGCTGCAGGGAAGGGATCTCTCCGGCAAAAAGGATGCCGTCTTCCATTCCTGCCCCGGAAAGCTGAGAAAATGCAATACCTGTGATGGCGGGATTGAAGGAACTGGAAAAACCATGAGTCGCCAGGTGCAGATAGCGGTACTGGCCCGCCTGGGTTTTGAAAGCCTGCTCTGTTGCCTCGCGGCCAGACAAGACTATTGCATTTTTTCCCTTTTCGGAAAATTGGCCGGCAATACGCTCACTTTCACTCCCCGAACCAGGCAGTGCGACAAATGAATCGCCATCGGGCGCAACTGCCTGCAGGCTCCTCGAATGCTGGTAGGTGGTATCAAAAAGCACGGCATTTCCTGGCGGCAGTAAGCCGTTGGCAGCCTCTTGGTCAAAAACCGGCGCGAATGCCAACAACCCAGCTCCGAAGACGCCCGGAGCAGCCAGAAAATCCCGGCTATATACGCTTGCCGAGGGAGCATACTGCACGACAAACGTCTTGGCCAGATAGTCCAGTTTGTGGAATTTCCCCGTCCCACTGCCTTTGGGCGCATCGGATAATAAACCTTCTAATGGCAGCGCACAAAGTAGGCCATGGGGAATCACCAGCAGCTTGTCTTTCTTTTTCAGCAGAGCGGAAAGCGGGCGGATCAATTTTTCATACAAACTATTGCCGGATTGAGTAAAACCCTGGGCATCTTCTTTTTGGAGCGCCCCGAGGTAAGCATCGGCCGCTGCTTTCAATTTCCCCCCTCCATCGAAGCGCAATGCCTGGAATTCCCCGCTGGTTAATACAAATACATAGTAATGGCTGTCACCCAGATAATAACTTAGCAGGGCGGTTTTTTCGTCGAGTTGCTGCTGTATTTCGGGCACAGCAGCTACGGAAATGCCAAAGTGCCGGAAATAAAAATCGGGGTCCATTGCCTTCAGCGCGCCCATAAACCTTTGGAAGGCCTGTTTTTGATCTCCCCACTGCTGTCGGGCAAGGGGGGCATCAGGTTGACGGGCAAGGCTTAGTTCGGCCGATCGAAGGGCATATCGCCGCCCGGCAACCTCTTCCTGCACCTTATTTTTCTTCCCCATTTCAGCTTCCTGGCTATAGCGGTTGAGGCGAAAGCCCAGCGCCCGGGCCCGCTCGGAAATCTCAAAAGCCTGCGCCGCATAGGCCGTGTTATTGCTTTGCTGAAACAGTCGGTACGCCGCCTCCATACCCTTCTCGTAAATCCCCATCCGCTCATCCAGTATGAGGAGCCGGTTGGCGCTTTCAGCCAGCACTTCAACTTCTTCTTCAATGGCCTCTATTCCGCGCAGGCTACTGGCAAGGGCCAGCTCCAGATTAGCCTGCTGGCCTTCCTGCAGGCTAATGGAAGCCTTTAATTCCAAAGCCTGGACAAACTGCAAACGGTTCAGCACCGGCTGGCCCGGCGAGGGGGTATCTGAATATTTCTCCGAAAGAAATCCCGGACACAATATGCCTACAGCCATTTTCACCATTTCCTTCGCTTCATCAATTGCCCCTCTGCTTATGTGCAGGTGCGCCAGATTTAGCAGGGCCGACACTGCAACGGCAGGATATTCGCTTCGGCTAACTATCAACGCCTGGCTGTAATATTGTTTGGCTGCTTCGGGTTTCCCCTCCTGTTCCGCCAATTGTCCGAGGGCATTCCACAACTGTCCTTTTCGGGAGGCGCCGCCTTCCAATGCTTCCTCCAAATCCATTGACTGTTTATAGGCCAGTTCCGATTCTTTCAGCCTGCCTTCCTTGAAATAGGCCTGGCCAATCTGAATATAGTTGGCCGATACCCCGGGCGAATCCTCGCCCTCCTCAATAGACAGAATGTCCAGGGATTGCTGAAAGAACTGGCGGGCGTGCTCATACTGCTGCAACATGAAATAGCCCTCCCCGATCCGCTCCTTAATCAGCGCGGCGCTTTGCGGGTCATCCATCATTGGAAATTCCTCGGCCCGGAAGAGGGTCGACAAAGCGCGCTCGAACTGGCCTTGTCGAAGGTAGATCTCGCCAAAGCGCAGGTAATTGGTCGCCAGGCCTTCCGGTACAAATTGCTGCCGAAGTTGCAGGGATGCAGTGTTGGATTCGCGGGCGGCGTCCAGGTCGCCCAGTTGAAGATAATTGAAACTCTGAAGAAAAAGCGCCTCGCCTTTATCAAATAATCGGTTGGGGTTTTGAGCGACAAACCGGTCCAACATGCCATTGGATTCGCCGTACCGCCCGGCGGCAGAAAGTACTTCAGCCAGGCGCATCAGATCTTCATTTTGACCCCAACTCAGAAAAGCAGGCACTAACAGGATAAGCAGCAGAATAGATTTCATACCAGGTCTTTGTCTTTCTTTGGAATGCTCAAAAAACAAGTTCGGCTATTTTGAATACTACAAAAAGTTCTGCACCGAAAGTAGGTATTCGGTGGACAAGAACAAAAGAGGGCTTCAAAAATTTCAGCTCCCCCTCTCTTTAGTCGTGTCAAAAAAAATCTCCACCCTCTTTGGGGGCTAAGCCTGGTTTTCTTGTTTTATTAAAAAAGCACCTAAGCATTAATTAAAAAAAGCAGATTACTAAAACAGGCTAGTCCCCATTTACCCTAATAAAACTTTCTACCATGAAAAACTTTCTTTTTTTCACGCTCTCCGTCCTGATGCTGAGCAACTGTGGCCGGGAGTATTACAAAACGGCAAGCTATGAAAACTTGGCCCCACAACATCAACTCATCGCTGTCGTACCCGTACACACTATCACGACAGGGCGCATTCCACCGGAGGTGACCCCCGAAATGATCGAGCAGGTCGAAGCAGCGGAAAGCCAGGCTTTCCAAATTTCCCTGTATACCGAGATCGCCAAACGCACTGGTAGCCGCGAAGGGGAGATTTACATTGCACTACAAGACATTTCCGAGACCAATTCGAGACTAAAAGACGCAGGCTTTTCCCCTCGCGAAAGCTGGGAACTGCCCCCCACCAAATTGGCTGAGATACTGGGTGTCGATGCCATTGTCCGAGCCACAGTCCGTAAGACCCAGTACCTCACTGACCTGGAATCCTTTGGGCTGAGCATGGCCCAAAATTTCCTTCTAATTTTCACAGATGGCCCATTCTGGCTTATTCCCAGCTCAAAAACCAGTGATGTGGATGCCTCCTGCAGTATCCTCGATGGCCAGTCCGGCGTCCCGGTTTGGGCCACCAACAAAACCGTCGGAACAAACTGGAACCGGCCCCACAGCGAAATCATCGATAATATTTCCCGAAAGATGGCGCGAAGGTTTCCGTACAGAGAATAGGTTTTTAGTTAAAAAGGCGGCCCCAGCTTTGCATCCCGGATAAAGCCTCTGGCCTGAGATTCGGAAATACCGGACACACCAGTCCGAACAAGCATTTCTTCACCCTGAGTGGAGCAGAAAAGTTATACCCCTCCACTCCAAAAACACCTTAAAAATGAACATCCTCAAAAGCACCCTCTTCTTAGCCATATTAATGATGAGCATAAGCCAGGCCACAAACGCCCAATCCTGCAACCGATGCCCCAGGCAGGGCTTTGCCGACCTCAACCTCGGTATCGGCCTATTGTCCACCTATTTTAAAGATGGAGGCGCGCCGGCTACCGGCCTGCCGCTGAGCTTTAGCCTCGATTATCGGCTGCAACGCCATTTCAGCCTCGGGGCTTATGCGGGTTATTCCTATAGCCATGGGACACGGCCTTTGTTCAACAGCGAAACAGCCGTGCCCTGGCAAAACCGAACCACGGTAGCCGGACTGCGCTTCGCCGCCCATTCCAACCCAATTGGAAATTGGGAGGCCTACGGAGGTACTGCTGCTGGCCTCTATTCCAGCCGTTTTGAAATCATGGATGCCGGGGAAAAAACCAAGGCTAAAGAACATGGCTATCAGGAAAACAATAACCGTTTTTACATGACTGGTTTCCTCGGCGCCCGCTACCAGCTTAGCCGTAAGCTACGCCTGTTCGCTGAAATAGGAATGGGGGATTCTTTGCTGAAGCTTGGAGCAAGCGCCAGGCTTTAAGGAGGCAGCAGGCCGAACGGCGCTTATGTTCCACCTGCGACCTACGACGGGCCTGGGTGGCCGGGAATGGCCGTGACGCGCAAATTTATTTGCGTCGTCAACAGAAAAACCACTGGAAGCCAGAAATTTATGATTTCAGCTCCTCAAATAAATTTGAAGGCTACGCATTCCCGGCCATCCTGGTTCTGGCCTGCGGCCATTTGAAACCCCCGTGGGCTTTTTTTGTTGTTTTGTTAAACCAAAAGTCCACACAACTATGCGAATCATTTACCCAGCATTGACACTATTCCTTGCCTTATTGGCCTTTGGCTGTAAAAACAGCAGTCCCGAGTCGAGTAGCGAAGCCGCCGCCGAAAGCCCTTCCGGGCAGTGGGCCGACCCGTCCATTGAACTACCGGATGGCTTTCAGGCCATTGTAGTAGCCGATGACATTGGCCGGGGCCGTCATATTGCAGTAAGAGAAAACGGAGATATTTACGTTCAACTTTCGGCTGAGAAAAACGGAAAAGGTATTGCTGCCCTTCGGGATGAAAACGGCGACGGCCATGCTGACCGAATCGAATATTTCGGCAACCATACCGGAACAGGCATGGCCATTTACAATGGTTTTCTATACTGTTCTTCCGACCGGGAAGTGTACCGCTACCCTCTTCCGGAGGATGGCCAACTCGTTCCGGATGAAAGCCAACGAGTGTTGATCGCAGGAGGATTTCCAGAGCAGACTTCCCATGAGGCCAAGTCCATTACTTTTGATGGGGAAGGCCACCTTTACGTCAATGTAGGTGCGCCATCCAACGCCTGTACCGAACCAGACCGCGAAAGGGGCGCCAAAGGCCAGGACCCTTGTCCGCAATTGGAATGGCATGGCGGTATTTGGCGCTTCGACGCCAGCCGCACCGCCCAAACCCAAAAGCAGGATGGCCTGCGCTACGCCACCGGCCTGCGCAATTGCGTCGCCTTAGAGTGGAACCCCATTGCCGGCTCTCTGTATGCTATGCAGCATGGCCGCGACCAGCTCGGGTACTTATATCCTGATTTATATACCGATAAAGACAATGCCGAGCTGCCCGCCGAGGAATTCCTTCAAATTGATGAGGGGGACGATTTCGGCTGGCCCTATTGTTACTTTGACCAACGCAAAGGACAGAAAATACAGGCTCCGGAATATGGTGGCGACGGGCAAAAACAAGGCCGTTGCGCCGATATTAAGAAACCCATCGTCGCCTTTCCCGGCCACATGGCTCCTAACGACCTGGTTTTCTATACGGCAACATCGTTCCCGGAAAAATACCACAATGGCGCCTTTATTGCTTTTCATGGCTCCTGGAACCGGGCGCCGTTACCACAGAAGGGCTACTTCGTCGCATTTGTGCCTATGAAGGACGGCCAAGCCTCCGGTGATTGGGAAATCTTTGCCGACAACATCGCCGGCCTGGAGACAGTGGCGCAGCCAAGTGACGCCCTACACCGGCCCACCGGCCTGGCCATTGGCCCGGATGGCTCGCTCTATATTGCGGATTCTGTAAAAGGAAAGATCTGGAAAATAGCTTACTCCGGTTGAGTAAGTGCGGCAGAAACAGGAGTCATCCCGAATTTTCGTATTGATCCTGTGGATTCTCTTTTTGGGCCAGGTGGCCCAAAAAGATGCTACGCCTTACGGCGGGCAGATGCTGTTGATTAAAGGCATGGCTTGTCCTGTATGTTTAAAAGCTTGGCCCCTTGTCCTCAAGTTGATTCCAAGTTCAAATGAAAAGTGTTTCCACAGGCCTGAGCCACCTGCAATAACCTTGCCTTGCCTTTTTAAGGCTGTCTCATCCCGATTCCGGGAAAGTATCAACAGTATCCATCGCCCGTAAGGCGTAGTATCGATCCATGCCCGAACAGGCATGGATCGAGCATCTCCGCAGGGAAAATTGGGGGTGACTCATGCTTCTACCACATCAATGCTTAATTAATCGACGGGCTAAACGCCCCTGCTCCGTTTCCGCCACCAGCACATAAGCGCCGGCAGGCAATCCAACTAAAGAGAACTCCAGAGCATCCGGCCCGGCCCATTCTATATTGTGGGCCCTGGCCGGCCGGCCCACCAGGTCGTAAAGTGTAAGCCTTACTGTTGTGGGTTGATCAAGCGCCAGGCTAATAAAAATGTTTTCCTGAGCAGGATTAGGGAAAATCGACATTTCCCAGGAACCGGACGGAGTGCTAATACTACTTATCAGGCTCTCTGATACTTGTACGCTGCCCCCTGTACTGTTACTGCAGCCTTCCGCGCCTATGACCGTCAGCGTAACCTGATATAATCCGGTGTCACTATAAGCATGTATGGGATTTTGCTCCGTGCTGGTGGAGCCATCACCAAAATTCCATAGCCAGGATATGGCGCCTTCGGACTGGTCCGTAAAGGCCAGTTCGTTACCTCCCAAAGCCAGGTCAATTGTTGTATCCAAGGGTTCAAATGCCGCCTGAACAGCTATTTCACTGGCAGCCACCTCGATCTCTACCGGGGTGCGGCCACAGAAATAATCATATTCAACGGTCCAGTCATAAAAATAGTAGTATTGCAGCAGGCCGGCAGTAGAACGCCGGATCGACAATACATTAGGGATCTCGTAAGGATAGGAATTTCCCCCCAGGTTGAATTGAAGGGCTTTTCCTCCTTTTAGTTCCAGGCGATAACCTTCACCTGGTTCCAGATTGAAGTTCAAATCCACCCGCTGTTCCCCGGCTTGTACCTGCACCACCTTGTTAACGGAAGATCCGCTGGGTAAAATGAGGGTAATCAACCGTCCGCCGGCTTCTTCCGCATATACTTTTACAGATTGGAGCCGGCATGGGGAATATACATCAAAAGAAAGGCCCTCCGGCGTACTGGCCCACTGAGCAGCCCCCCCTTCATTCGTAACGCGGCCAAGCTGGCGAATCGGGGATATTTCAGCATAAACGGTGCGTGGTGTTTCAGCTATGTCCACCAGGATGGAAGGCCCCTCTCCCAGCAACATTCCGCCTTCGGAAGCATCGAACCAACGTACTTTGCCGATTCCTTCGTACAAGCTCTGCACCAAGGCCTGGCCATTTTCGCAGGCGGGAACAGTCGCGGATACTTCTGCGGGAACAATCTGATCCGCCACAACAAGGATCTTTTGTTTTAGGGTATTGTCCAACCCCCGGGCATCGGCCTGGCCATTAGCCTGGGTAATATCGATCAGCAATACAAACTCACCGGCAGGAACGGAAAGTGCCGGCAATTGTATCTCCATACGTTGCTTCGGCAGTAAAAGGCCCTCCCAGAAATACTCCAGCATCAGGTTGCTTGCCCCTTCAATACTCATTTGAATGGTGAGCGACTGGATCGAATCGGAACCATTGTTCTCCACAAGAACAAGCGGCGCTACTTCTTCTGCACAATTAAAGCGCGGCGTTGTGGCCCGCAACAGAGCGATATCATTGGGAGCCGATACCGGAGGCACCGGTTCATGCCCCTGATCAATGAGATACTGATAGGCAGCCGGAACGTTGATGATGCCCATCCCATAATTATTGTCTTCCCCTACCGCCCCGAGGTCGGTGCAAGTGAAATAAAGGGCCAGCATCAATTCTTCACCTGGCAGGTAAGGGAAGGCCTCTTTGAGCAGCAGGATCGCTCCGGAGACATGGGGCGCCGCCATAGAGGTGCCACTCAGGTTCCCATACCCGCCACCGGCCACGCTCGACCGAACGCTGCTGCCCGGCGCCGACACTTCCGGTTTGATGAGTAAAGAGCCTGTACCACCGCAAATGCTGGGGCCTCGGCTGGAAGAATTGGCAATAGGCAAGCTGGGAGAATTAGCGTTGAGATTGCCAACGGCAAAGAGGCGCACCAGATCCCAGTTGCTCATTTTGGGGGCGGTGATCGTTTCAGGGGCGGGCCCGTCATTACCGGCAGAAAAAACGACCGCAATACCGGCTGCATAAAGCGCATCGTACAACTGGCGAAGATCGAAACTGCCACAGTTGGCCGAGCCGCTCGCCCAAGAATTGTTGATCACATCGGGACGGTCATCGATCGTGGCGGGATTGCCATCGGGGTTCAGCGCCCACTGCAGCATATTGGTGATGCCCGCAGTAGAAATGCCGGCTGCACAATCTCCACTTAAGGCAATCCCCCCCATCCATTGGCCGCCGAAAGCCACGCCGATGGTATCCTGCGCAATCCGATCCAGCCCAAGGACGATCCCGGTAACATGCGTGCCGTGAATATCACAGTCCAAGGGGCCATCTGCACCCCGCCAGCTTTGGTTCAGGGGTTGGTGGTGATAGGCAAACTGGTTGTGTAAGGCGGGATGTTCGAAATCCTGGCCTGTATCCACAATTAAAGCTTTCCGCCCATAGCCCGTATATCCCATTGCCCACATTTCCGGGGCCCCGATCGCCTGCAGGCCATTTTCAACATTATCGAGTGAAAGGGGAGCCGGGCTGAAAGTGGCGGCTTCGTTTTCGATGCGGATCGGTGCGTCGACATCCAACCACCCTACAGCCGGGTGGCGGCTCAATTCCAGGAGCGCTTCGGCGGTAGCATCCAGGAAAATGGCGTTCATTATCCAATAAGGCTGGATGTTCGTTACGCCCGGCATATTGTTCAATTTGGATAGCAACTCAGGCTGAGTTTCCTCCGCTTTGGCTTGCAGAGCAGTGATCAGCTCATAGCTGCGGGTTTCGAGGCTGGCGTTGCGGCGGCGGAAATCCAATTCCAACGCCGGCACATCCACCTGGCTGGACAGCATTAGCAGGGCCGGGTGAAAGTTCTGGGGCGCCGCGTCCATTTCCGCCTGCAGCTCAGGCGATATTTTTTCAGCGGTTGATTGAGCCAGGGTGAAGCCGGGCGCACTCCATACGACAATCAACAGGATCAAAGGGAAGTGTTTAAACCATACTAAGTCCATGCGTGTAAAAGTTTGATGATATAGCTTATAAAAAAGTTTACAAATATAAGTTTACCAATTGCAAAAAAGACTAGAGCAAAGTGCAGGCCTTTGTAAGCCGGGCTACACTTTGCCCCATTGGAAGGATAAGCTAATGTTTGTTCTTATTTCGCACGTTTGCGTTTTTCCAGTGCTTCCGTCACGGCGCCCAGACAAGTATCGAAGTCTTTTTTCAGCTTGTGTTCCCAGAAGCGAAAAACCGTCCAGCCCATTTCCTGGAGGGCCATGGTATTATCGCGGTCGCGCTGCATATTCCGCTCGATCTTGGGAATCCAGTATTCCCGGTTGCGCTGAATGCGGGGCTTCTTTTCAGGCCAATTGTAGCCGTGCCAGAATTCCCCATCCACAAAAATGGCCACCTTATACTTTTTGATAGCGATGTCTGGCCTGCCGGGCAAATCCCGGACATCCTTCCGGTAGCGGTAGCCTAACTGCCACAAGGCCCGGCGCAGCATTAGTTCCGGCTGCGTATCCCTGGAACGGATCTTGCGCATCAGGCGGGACCGGCTTTCCGGCGTGTACCGGCTTTGTGCTTCGCTGAAAGCAGGCACTTTGATAGGTTTTTCCTTTTCCGGCATCAATTTAGTAGTTTAGCTACTGTTTTTACCAATTGGAATATACACCTTAATTTACTTATCTCTGAACATTGAAGAAAAGATAATAATGCGTTGCCTTTTTCTTTTCCTGTTTTTTACGACAAGCCTGTGCGCCCAACATACCCTCATTCTTCAGCCAGGTCCGGAATGCGGCAAAGATGCCCTTGTGTGGTTTCTGGAACAGGAATCCCCCACTTTTGGCAAACCCTGGGAGCGCAACTTTGGAGAAAGCTATCTTCCAATTATGGAGTGGACCTGGGGTGGCATCCCCGGCCATCGCTGGGTGTTATTGGATTTCACAGGCCTGCAGCAGTTACCTGCCGACGCCAATATTTTGGAAGCCCGCCTTTCTCTTTACCACCTGCCGGGAACAGGAGACGGTAGTCATTCCACTCCGGCGGAAACCGGGCTACCCCATCACTTGCTAGTGCAACGCATCATTGAACCCTGGGAGGAATCAGAAGTTACCTGGGAGACTCGCCCCGCCTTTACAAGTACTGGAGCGCTCCTCTTCCCAGCGCCAGTTAGCAATACACAACATTTTGAAGAATTGGATGTCACTCCTTTAGTCCGGGATATGGTTAGCACGCCTACTAATAGCTTTGGCCTATTGCTGCGCATGGAGCTGGACGAATATTATCAAAAACTCATTTTCGCGTCCAGCGATGAGGAGAACCCGGCGTTGCGTCCAAAACTGGAGATCATTTACGAGGGCAGCCCCATCCCGCCGCCACCTGACATTTTCACTGAGAAAGAAGTCCAGATTTGCCCGGGCGAAATACTGGAGCTCAATGCGGGCCTAACCGGCTCCATTGCCTTTCAATGGCAAGATGGCTCTTCTGAACCCATTTTTCTGGTGGAAGAAGCCGGCAGTTACAGTGTATCCGTAAGCCTGGAATCCTGCAGGACTATCAGCGATACCATTACCGTAGTGTTGCAGGATTGCCCTTGTCGGCCAACGCTCCCCAATGCGTTCAGCCCGAACGGTGATGGGATCAACGACCGCTTTGGCCTCCTGATTCAGGAGGAATGCAAGGGCTTTCAGATGGAGTTCCGTATCTTTAATCGTTGGGGGAAAGAGGTGTTTTATACTACTGTTCCCAGCCAAGGGTGGGATGGCGCTTTTAATGGCCGCCCTGCTCCGGGTGACACTTATTTTTATACCCTGAGGTTTACCGGTCCGGATGGAGCAGTCGTGCCTCTGGAAGGAGATTTCACCTTAATCCGATAGTAATATGGAAAAAAAGATTTCACTGGATGACATTCTGGGCATGGATCGCAGCTACCGGCGCAACCTGATGAATACCATTTCCGGTTTTAAAAGCGCGAACCTGATCGGCACCATCAGTCACCGCGGTGTGCCGAATGTCGCTATTTTTAATTCTGTGGTGCACATTGGCGCCACCCCTCCCTGCCTGGGGTTCGTGCTTCGTCCGCTGACAGTGCCCCGACAGACCTACCACAACATCAAAGCACGCGGTTATTTCACCATCAATGTGGTAGCGGAATCCTTTTACGAAAAGGCTCACCAGACCTCCGCTAAATATGACGAAGAGACTTCCGAGTTCGAGGCCTGTGGCCTGAGCCCGCAATACACTAAATCGCATCCGGCGCCCTACGTTCAGGAGAGCCCGTTGAAACTGGGGCTTCAATTCGAAGAAGAACATCATATTACGGCCAACGGCACTATCCTCATTGTTGGCCGGGTGGTGGAGGCCCTGGTAGATAGTCAACTGATCGGGGAGGACGGCCATGTGTTCCTGGATAAAGCCGGTGCGGTTTCCGTAGGCGGCCTGGACAGCTATTACACCGCCAGGCCGCTGGGCCGGATGCCCTATGCAAGGCCAGGGAAAGCGGAGTAGTTTGGTGGCTAAATATCAGTAATTAGTCTATACCATATCAACAATTGGGCTTACACTATTGTACTTATAAGTGCTTAACACTATCTTAGGCAGTTAAAAAAGAAACCAAACCATGAGTAGAAGAAAAAGCTTTTTTGAATCCCGCAACCCGGTGATGAATGAGAAGGCTTATCAGGAAGCCGCCCACAACGTGCTCGATGCCGACATGACACAAGCCGGCCTGATCCGGGAACGCATGACGGTGCAGGGCGCCATCAACAAATCGCTCCTCCTTGGTGGCATTATGCTGCTGACGGCGGCTATCAGCTTCAGCATGCCCAGCCCGATCTTTATGTGGGGCGGCGCCATCGGCGGACTGATCGTAGTGGTAATCGCCTCCTTCCGGCCTCAGTATTCTCCTACCCTGGCGCCTATTTATGCCGGGCTGGAGGGCTTGTTTGTTGGCGCGATTTCAGCCATCTACGCCTATGCTTTTGACGGTATCGTTTTCCAGGCCGTCACGCTTACGATGGCGGTATTTTTCATGATGCTGTTCATTTACAAATCGCGCATCATCAAGGTGACGAGTAAATTCAGGACCGGGGTCATCATGGCCACCGGAGGCATACTCGTCGTTTATTTATTGACCTGGGTGCTTTCTATGTTCGGCATCCAGATGCCGTATCTGCATCAAGGCGGCATGATCGGTATTGGCCTCAGCCTGCTGATCGTCGGGATAGCAGCGCTGAATCTGTTGCTGGATTTCGACAACTTCGAAAAGGGCGAACAGTACGGAGCACCTGTATATATGGAGTGGTTCTCCGCCATGGGCCTGCTCATCACCCTGGTATGGCTCTACATCGAGATCTTACGCCTGATCGCACTATTCTCTTCGAGAGACTAAATCAGTACACCCGCGGGGGCGCCAAGCCGGTACTCCCGCGGGTTATAATAATTCCGATGACGGATACAGACCGGAAGCAACTTCAACAAAAAATTGTCGAATCCATCGCCCGGATGGAAAAAGAGGTGGTGCATCTGGAAGAAGCCACCCAACCGATCGCACCTGAAAATGCCATTGGCCGTGTCAGCCGAATGGATGCCATTAATAACAAGAGTGTTTCCGAAGCAGCTTTGCGCGCCGCGCGCCGAAAGCTTTACAGCCTCCGGCTGGCCCTCACCAAAATTGACAGCCCAGCGTTCGGCATCTGTAGCCGTTGAAAAAAAACATCCAACCCGCACTGCTGATACCCTTCAACGGAAGATCTCCGCTACGATGATCGACATCAATATCCCTGAATTCCGGCTGCGCATTGTCGAAGGAAGAGACACGCTCTACAGCTTCCTCGTCCGGGTGGGCCGTAACCAAAAACAGTATCTGGCGCTCGCGGGCACTATCGTCGACCTCCGTACTCGGCCGGGAGAAGGGCATATTGTCCGCATTTCCCGTCACCCTCTTTTCCTGGATCCGCATTATGGCCGGCGATTCACACACACTCGCAGAGACGACGGCCGAACAACGCTTATGCCCGTCATCCCCTGGCTGGAACCGGAAATTGACGGGCAAAGATACGGGCAGCTGATCCACCCTACGACCAACCCCAAAACCTTGGGCAAAGCCTATTCCAATGGCTGTATCGGGCTCGGGGAAGCGGATGCCTGGTACCAGTATTACTACGCCCCGGTGGGCACTCGTGTGAATTTTCGCTATAGCCTTCAGGTGGTAAACAGCCAGGGCGACACGATACAACTCAAGGATATTTACAACTGGAAAGGAAAGGTGCAGAACCAACGAATGGACAAGGCCATTGCAGCCACTTTGGCCAGAGCATCTCAAAATTCACCCAATGGTTGTTTGTGCGGATCAGATGCAGAATAACGTTCAGTTTGAGCGCTCCAAAAAAAACAGGGTAACCGCGTCGAAACGCAGCACCCTGTATAACCCCAAAAAACCAAATGAAAACAATCTACATATGAATGCTCTTTATCGAAAGAGTCGATTTCTACTATTTACACTGCCAGTAACACGAATGTTTTTTTGTTCGTGTTAGTTTAACGCAAAGTTAACAGTTATTTTCAAATTCAGTAATTTAACAGCAGCTTTTTTACTGCCATTTTTTTGTAAGACGCTGATGACTAAACGATTGGGCAGCTTTCTGCCCTGTCTGAAGTTAAAACATTACTTTCAATGATAGTTCAAAATAAAACAAATTTCCCTAAACTACAAGCTCTAAAAAAAGATATTGGAGATAATGTAAAATTTTGCAAAACATAAACACATATAGATACCTATATTTCAATTTGTTAACTCCGTAAACTCACTAAAATTGTCTAAAGTTAAAAAAATATTCGCCTGTACAAGTTGTGGGGCCACTGCTCCAAAATGGATGGGGAAATGTCCACACTGCGGGGAGTGGAATACCTATGTGGAGGAGGTCATCTCCCGGGAAGTTACCGAGGAAGAAAAGCGGCGTCCCTGGAAAGGTGGCGAAAAAAAATCCGAACCCAGGCCTATTCCTCTGCCCGAGATACAGGCAGGCAATACCCAACGCCTTCTGGCGCCGGACGGTGAATTGAACCGGGTGCTGGGTGGTGGTATCGTGCCAGGTTCGCTGGTCCTGATCGGAGGGCAACCCGGAATTGGGAAGTCAACCCTGCTGCTGCAATTGGCTTTGCAACTGGACACAAAGGTGCTCTATGTTTCGGGCGAGGAGAGTGACGAACAGATTAAAATGCGGGCTGACCGCATTGGAGGGCAGGCCGCTAACTGTTACATTCTAACCGAAACGAATACTACAAAAATACTGAACCAGGCTCAGCATTTGGAGCCGGGCCTGATCATCATTGATTCAATACAAACCTTATCGAGCCCACACATTGAATCGATGCCGGGCAGTATTTCCCAGGTCCGGGAATGTGCCGGCGAACTACAGCGATTCGCCAAAGAGAGCAATATTCCGGTATTTCTCATTGGCCATATCACTAAAGATGGGTCGATTGCCGGGCCGAAACTACTGGAGCACATCGTAGATGCTGTGCTGCAATTTGAAGGCGATCAGAATTACACCTACCGCATCCTACGAACCATCAAAAACCGATTTGGCAGCACCGACGAGCTGGGGATCTACGAAATGCAGGCTGTTGGCTTACGGGAGGTCCCCAACCCATCGGAATTACTGCTCTCGCAGAAAGATGAAGACCTCAGCGGCAGTGCTGTAGCAGCTACCATTGAAGGCTTGCGCCCTATGCTGATCGAAACCCAGGCCCTGGTAAGCCGTTCGGTATATTCGGCGCCCCAGCGTTCCGCGACCGGATTCGACCTCCGCCGGTTGGGAATGCTGCTGGCTGTGCTCGAAAAACGCGCCGGCCTGCCCTTCTTTCAGAATGACGTTTACCTGAACATCGCAGGCGGTATCCGCGTCGACGACCCGGCGATAGACCTGGCAATTGTCAGCGCCTTAATCTCTTCCCTTCAGGATGTTTCCATTCCCACCAATATTTGCTTTGCCGGGGAGGTGGGCCTATCGGGAGAGATCCGGGCTGTCAACCGGATTGATCAACGCATACAGGAGGCCAATCGACTGGGCTTCAAGGAGATATTTATTTCGAAATACAACACCAAGGGCCTGGACCCTGGCCGTTACAACATCCGAATCCGCACAGTGGCCAAGATCGAAGAACTCTATGAAGCATTATTCGCCTGAAGAAAATCGGCCAGAGTGATGCACAAACTATTGCTTTTCTCAGGGTTGACGCAACTTTTCCTACCCGGCCCGTTTATATATATGAACAGATGTTCTTATTTTTTTCAGTTATGCAAGAACAAGCATTTATCGATAAGCTATACAGCACCCATTTGGGCGCTAAGCGAATACCATCCCCTTCTGCTGTATGCAGCTGGCTGGACGGCCTTCTAAAGGTTCTCTTTCCCGAATTGGCCGACCGGCGCTACACCAGCCGACGGGAGCTGGAACAACACTACCGGCAACTCAAGCTCGAACTGTTTACCATACTGGAAACCATGGAGGAGGGCTTGCCCAAAACCGCGGCCGAGCTGGAGATGGCCTTTCTGGATCGGCTGCCCGAAGTACACGCCCTGTTAAATATGGACGCGGAGGCCATCCTGCAAGGCGACCCGGCGGCGGTCAACAAAACTGAAGTCATCCGGACTTATCCAGGTTTTCTGGCCATTGCCGTCTACCGCCTGGCCCATGAGTTCTATCGCCTGGGGGTCCCGCTCATTCCCCGTATCCTCACCGAACACATTCATAGCCTCACCGGTATTGACATCCACCCCGGTGCTACTATTGGAGAGCGCTTCTGCATCGACCACGGCACCGGCGTCGTCATCGGCGAAACGGTCAATATCGGCAATGATGTCAAGATCTATCAGGGCGTCACCCTCGGGGCCCTCAGCGTAGCCAAGGAAATGGCTCAGACCAAACGCCACCCTACTATTCAGGACCGGGCTGTGATCTACTCCGGCGCCACTATTCTGGGAGGCCAAACCACAATCGGGCACGATAGCATCGTCGGCGGTAACGTATGGCTTACCCAAAGCGTCCCCCCCTTTTCCCGGGTGTATTACGAAGGGTATGTGAGGCAGAAGGTGCATTCTTAAAGTGTACGCAGGGCGTTAGGGCATGGGGCGTCTGGTAGGTCTGGTGTGTCTGGTGCGTCTGGTGGGTCTGGTATGTCTGGTGCGTCTGGCATGTCTGGTATGTCTGGTATGTCTGGTGCGTCTGGTATGTCTGGTATGTCTAGTATGTCTGGTATGTCTGGGGCGTCTGGTGCGTCTGGTATGTCTGGTGTGTCTGGTATGTCTGGTGCGTCTGGTATGTCTGGTACGTCTGGGCCTGGTGTGTCTCGGGGGCCTGGGACGTCTCGGGGGGGCTCGGGGCACAGCTGATAAAAGTCAGTTCCATCAAAGAGGCGTGCTCATTTACTTTATCCGATAAAAAGCGTAACTTCTAGTGCGTTTGTTCACCCTATTGTGATCTTCTAAGAACAAGTTCTTCGAGAATTCCGTGTTTTTAAGAAAGCAAAAACAATAGCGTATGTTACAGATCACACCGTTCACGAACCACGTCGCGGAGTACGATGCCTGGTTTGAAAAATATCCCTTTGCTTATGAGTCAGAGCTCGCCGCCATCCGGCAGCAAATGTTGGCCTTGCCCAAAAATCTGGTTGGGCTTGAAGTAGGAGTGGGCACTGGCCGCTACGGCGCACCACTTGGCATTAAGGAAGGTGTGGAGCCCTCGGAAGAAATGTCCAAACTGGCGGTGCGCCGGGGTATGGAAATAGTAAAAGCGAGGGCTGAAGACCTACCCTACCGGGATATCCATTTCGATTTTGTGTTGTTTGTGACAATCTGCCATCTCGATAAAGTCCCCGTAGCTTTTACGGAGGCATACCGGGTGCTGAAACCTGGCGGCGCCGTCATCGTTGCTTTCCTTGACAAGAGCCGGCCCATCGCTCAATCCTATGAGGCCCGCCGCGCAACGAGCATTTTCTATCGAAATGCAACTTTTTATTCCGTCAAACGGGTACAGGATATGTTAGAAAAAGCCGGGTTCAGAAATTTGGAGTACAATCAAACACTCTTTGGAACACTGGAGGAAATTGAAGAACTGCAAGCGCCGAAGCCGGGTTATGGCGAGGGGTCATTTGTGGTCGTAAAAGCATTCAAGAAGTAGCTTTTGATGTATTCCATTGAACACCTTCCCCATACTGCGGATATCCGCTTGCGCTTAAGAGCTGATTCTCTGCCAGCGCTCTTTACCGCAGGCTTCACCGCCCTGAACGACATCCTCAAACCAGGGGCCTGCACCAAAGAAGGCTCCTACCCTATTAGCAGGGCCGTTACGCTCCGTTCCTAAGACGTAACGGCCCTGCTGGTAGATTTCCTCTCTGAGGTGCTTACCCTGGCGCAGGAAGAGAAAGCGGTTTTTTGTGTGCTGACCCTTCTGAAGCTGGCCAATACGGAAGTGGAGGCCCGTATTGAAGGCATTCCGGCTGAAGGCTTCGACGAGGACATCAAGGCCGTTACTTACCATCAGGCAGAAGTGCACCGGAAGGAGGGGGGAGAATGGGAAACATTGCTAGTCTTAGATATTTAGAGCTTTTCATCATCCATAAACGATTGCTCTTATGTGTTGGTTGGCACCGACGAAAGCATTGCTTCCTCCTTTGGCTCAACCTGCCATGGCGCCGGACGGGCCATGTCGCGCACCAAAGCTAAAAAAAGCGTCGACGCGCCTTCCCTGCTCCGGAAGCTCAAAGAAAAGGGCATCCATGTACAGGCAGGCTCCTTCCGTGGTGTTGCTGAAGAAGCACCCATTGCTTACAAAGACGTCGACCTGGTCGTGGAAACTGTGCACCAGGCCGGCATCGCCCGCAAAGTGGCCCGGCTGCGGCCTGTGGCGGTGGTGAAGGGATAAATGTTTAAACCGATCTCCAGATCAGCGCTCAACCTTTCCACCCTTGCCGCTATTATGTAATAGAATAATCTCTCCCCTACCCTAATCCCCGAGATTTCAATCGAGGGTACAAAGAAAGCAGCAGATGGGAGACAAACCACATATCCGCACCCTATGAGCTCTATTCTCCAACTCGTTGGCAACACGCCGCTAGTAGAAATCGAAACCATCATTCGCAAACCGGGCGTCCGCGTCTTTGGCAAGCTCGAAGGGCAAAACCCAGGCGGGAGTGTCAAAGACCGCGCGGCCTATGGGATGATCAAAGGTGCGCTGGACCGGGGTGAGTTGAAGCCTGGTATTCAGCTCATTGAGGCCACCAGCGGCAATACGGGCATTGCCCTGGCCATGATCGCCCGGAAATTTGGCGTTGGGATCACCTTACTCATGCCCGACAACTCCACGGCAGAGCGGGCGCAGGCCATGCGCGCCTACGGGGCGGAAGTCATCCTAACCCCCGCCGGCAAGGGCGGCATTGAGTATTCCCGCCAACTGGCCGACGAAATGGTAGCCCAGGGCGGTTACCTCATGCTCAACCAGTTTGCCAATCCGGACAACTGGGGCGCCCACTACCAAACTACCGGACCGGAGATCTGGCGGGATACCGAAGGTAAAGTCACGCACTTCGTCTCCTCTATGGGCACCACCGGCACTATCATGGGCACTTCGCGCTACCTGAAGGAGCAAAACCCGGCCGTGCAGATCGTCGGGGTACAACCCACCGACGGCTCCAGCATCCCCGGCATCCGGCGCTGGACGCCGGAGTTCCTGCCCAAAATTTTCGAACCGGAGCGCGTCGACCGGGTCATTGACGTTTCTGAAGAGGAAGCCACGGCCATGATGCGGCGCCTGGCGCAGGAGGAAGCCATTTTCGCGGGCATGAGCAGTGGCGGCGCCTGTGCAGCAGCGGCTAAGCTGGCGAAGGAACTGGAGGAAGGGGTGGTCGTATTTATTGTATGTGACCGGGGAGACCGGTATTTGTCGAGTGGGATTTTTGAGTGAATTGGCAGGCAGTAATCACAATTTACATTCCATTTACATTGTTTTACACTCATTAACACACTTGTTCAATGCGCATTCCTAGCTTTACGGAAAACGTAAAAAAATGACGCATAGATTTTCAATTCCTACCATCCTTTCCATGCTGCTGATCTTTGTATCCTGCAGCAGTCAACAAACAACGAAGGAACATTCACAGACACCTGTCGAAGAACTGGTAACCATTGTTTCAAATAAGGCTGAACCACACCAATACGGTGGTTGGTATTGTCCTGACAACTTTGGCTTTGCTCCTGTAGATATTCAGAAGCTAGATGAGGTTCCAGCGATTGCAGGTCGACTGCCAACCCAACAGGAACTCCGGGAGAACAAGTCTCTCATTGCTGTTGATACTGCGAAATATCCTGATGCGAGAGCGTTGGAAATGGATCTTCCAAGAGTGGCGCGGATCTATTCTGGCCATAGCGGTATGAACGAGCTGATCATCGTTATTCAGGCCATCATCGTTAGCCAGGATACGATTGTCGGCTATCGTTTCCCGAACGGAGGAAATGGCTCGGCCCGGTTGAGTGAAGTAACCTTCCTCCCCGAGGATGAGGTTGCCGGCATGGGCTCACAGCCGTTCTATTATTCAAGGCTTGTACTGAAAGCCTCGAAAGAGGACATCTGGAAGGCCATCACCAGGACCGACTACTTCCAACAACTCGGAGAGAAGTTTGACAAGCAGGATTTCTTCTCATCTGAGTGGACTTCAGGTTCCGAAGCACATTTGAAGCTCGGTACCGATGGAGAGCAGGCCACAGGATATGTAGGTACCGTGTACGGTAACGCTTACCTGCACATAGATTATGACAGAGACGGGTTCCATTACTCGGAAAAGTTGCTGTTAATCGAGAATCAAGAAGACCGTACCACCGAGTTTTTCTTTGCAAGCGGGCCCTATCCCAAGGATTTTGAGAAACAGAAGTCGAAGTGGGACAGTTGGTTTAAAGCTGTAAAGAAAGCCAGTGAAGCTGGTTGATCAACAATTCTGGCCAATGATTTTTAGAACGATACCCGGACGTTTTAGTGTACTGATGGTTTGCTCCTGTTCATCCCCCCGGGATCACCAAAACCAGGCTATCGACAACTGCAACGACCGCGTCCGAAAATAATACACCCCTTGTATACCTGTCTCCTCATCGCGAAAGGCGCCTTCCCCTACCCTGACGGCGCCCACCAGATAACGGAGGCTGGCATGCAGCCGGCTCGTGATATGAAAGGTAGCGCCTGCCAGCCAGCTGAAATCCGCTCGTTCCATGAATAACCGTTCATCCGGGCTGACGAGCAGGTAACTGCCTTCCATGCCCAGGTCTACCGACCAGCGTTCGATGGGGATGAGGCGAAGAAAGACGGGAAGGTTGAGATACTGCAGCCGGGAAATTTCTGTTTCCAAACCAGGGCTACCATAAGGCGCCAACGTCCATTGGCCGCCTTTTTGGGAGAACAGGAGCTCAGCCCCCAGCGCCAGATGCCGGTTGATGGGTTGTTCCAGCACCAACCCGGCCTGATAGCCATAGATCTGGCCCAGGTTGACATCACCGTACTGGCTGGGGATCTTAGTCATTTGAAAATGGGAAATATTGCCGCCGGCCTTAAGGCCGAAATAGGTTTGCCCGGAAAGAATGCTGCTGCAAATGATAAAGAGGAAAATGAATAACGCGTCGCGCATGCGGATCAGCTTTAGAGATGTTTGGAGCTTGCTCCTATTCCAAATCAAGGACTTATGAACCCCGCAAACCCTGCGGGACAGGCTCTGGCGTCGCTTTTGATTGCTTACGGGGCCACCCAAACGGGCAAAATAAGATTAGCCGGAACCTCAACCCCTTGATTTTCGGGAAGAACCCGCTCCAAACAGGCTCTTTGGTTTATGGATGAATATTATAGGCTTATATACCGAACAAAAGATAGCTGAATAGATCTGAGGTCATTTCTGAATTTCCGGTAAGGCTCCCCATTACTATCCGTAGGGGTAAATTCCAGTGGCCCTACCAATCCGAAGACGTATCTGAGATTGAGGTAGGTTTCCGGGTTGAAGCGGAAAGATGTTCCTATCAATAGGCCCAGGTCGAGCCGGTTGACTTCAACCAAATCAGGAGACTTATCCAGTAAATAGGCGGCTTCCAAGCCTCCATTCAGGGAAAAACCGCGCTTGAGCAGTACATTCAGGGCAACGGGCAGACACAAATAGTGATAGTCTTCGATGAAAGAGCCAGAAGGAGCATTGTTGCCATCAAAACGCCACCCGCCCCCTTTTTGAGCGTAGAGCAATTCTGCAGCTAATTCGAGGTTTTGGCTTTGCCCCAGTGGTTTGATTGCGGATATACCTGCTTGCCATCCGTAGCGGGCCTCCGCTTTTTCCCCGGTTCCTTCAAAATTGGGCGTTCTGCTGTAGGAAAAATTTCCGCCGGCTTTAAGGCCCAGTTTCATTTGGGCAGTGAGCGGAGCTGCCACAACCAGAAATAAGACTAAGAATAAGAAGGATTTTTGCATATCTTTTTTTAGAAATTAACGGATGCCCCAAGATCCGATTTTGCATATCCCTAACCTTAACACCAAAAGAGGCTTTTTACCAATTAATAATTCAACCATTTCTCTCCAGGATAAGATGCCACAGAGGAAAACTTCCGAAGTTTATCTGTGATCCCCAAAGCAAACTTCGGAAGTTTAACCACGGTTGCGATACACCTTCTTAAACCGCAGCCGCTGCCGGTAAGGAAAAACGTCAAATATCTCTCCCTTGCGCAGTCGCTCCTGCACATCGCGCCAGAACTTGACATCATAGAGATCTTTGTGCTGCCGGTAGAATATCTCCCGAATATCCTGCCGCCCGATGAGGAAACGAGGGAACTCCTCCGGGAAAACATCATTGGGGCCGACAGAGTAAAAAGGCTCAGAGGATAACTCATCGTAGTAATCGCGCGGTTCCGGAATGCGGCGGAAGTTGTAATCGGTAAGCGTGCCGATCTCATCATAATCGTAGAAGACCACGCGTTTGAGGCGGGTGACGCCGAAGTTTTTGAGCAGCATATCACCGGGAAAGATGTTTACGGCTGCCAGCTGCTTGATCGCCTTACCGTATTCATTGATGACTTCATCGGCTTCCTCCGGGGTCGCGGTTTCAAGGTACAAGTTTAACGGTATCATTTTTTTCTCCACATAGAGATGCTTGATCTCCACAACTTTATCCGTCACTATCACCTTGGAAGGGGCTTCTTTCAGCAGTTCCTCCAGCAGTTCGTTGGAGAACCGGTCGCGGGGAAAGACGAAATTTTCGAACATGTGGCTGTCCGCCATGCGCCCTACCCGGTCATGGAAAAACACGAGCTCGTACTTTTCTTTCACTTCCCGTTCCGTCACTTTTTTGGGGGCCAGGAAGTGGTCCTTGATAACTTTGAAAACCATATTATAAGAAGGCAGGGTAAAAACTAACATGACCATGCCTTTTATACCAGGGGCGACGACGAAGTTATCCAGTGAGCGGTCCATGTGGCGGAGGAAGTCCCGGTAGAGCACCGTTTTGCCGTGTTTTTCAAATCCGATGCAGTTGTACAATTCGCCCAGGTTTTTGCTGGGCAAAATAGAATTGAGGAAATCGACCATTTCGCTGACGATATCCACGTCTACCAGGAAATAGGAGCGGTTGTAACTAAAAATCGGGCTTACATCATTGTATTCCAGCAGTAAAGCATCCACATAGATCCCTTTTTCCTCATGCAGCAGGGGCAGAATAAAGGGGTGGACACGCTCCTCCAGGTGCAGGCGCCCCACGATGTAAGCGCCTTTATTGCGAAAAAAAATAGACTTCAACATTTCCAGCCGGGCATTACGGGGCAGGTGGCCACCGTGCAGCAACTTCTGGTTAAGCGTTTCGGCGATATACCGGATATCCCGCTCCTGGTCCTCCCATGGCGCATCAAAAGCATAGTAGGAGAAAAGCTGCCGGACGACTATTTCCACGGGCTGAACCAGAAAGAAAGTCTGAAAAATGGGTACGGTGGAACGGAATTCCCGGTAAGAACCGGTAGCATGCACGAACATGAGGTCCTCATCGACACTCAGGCCCTTGTGCCCATGACGAAAAACGGAATTGTAGAAGGTCTCCGCAATATTACGGGTATTAAAGTTGATGATCTCTTCCAGGTACATTTCCTTGATCCGCTTCCAGGTATAACGGTCCTGAGCTTTATCTCCCAACAAGGCATTCACCTTTTCAGTAGTGGCGCCTACCTTATCGCGATAGAGGTTTAGCCGCTCGCGGGCATCGGCCTGAATGCCGTGCCAATCGCAGTGTTCAAAGCGTATGGGCGCCCGCTTGGTGATGCGCTTGTACTGGTGGTAGTACTTCAAATAAGCACTCAGAATGAGGTGCGCCACATCATATGGAAGGAGTTTTTCGAACATGATTGTCTCGGTTTGTCTGAAGGCCGAAGGCCTGAACGTCGAACGCCTGAAGGTCAATTTACCTGTTCTCTTTTAACTAACAAATCTCAAATTTGGTAGTCAATTGTTATTGTGAAAGCTTTGCCTGGCCCCAGAAACTTTTACCCGGCTCGTAGAGACGGGAGAAACCAGAACCGCTAAGCCCCGTAAAGGCCTGCCGACTGTCAACTGCCCACAAACACCTTTTCCAGCACATCGCCTACCAGGTAGGCCAGGGAGGCCGCTATGACGCCAAGGATCAGGGTTTCCAGGATTGCCTTCCAATGCGGGGACTCGGTAACGTAAGCTTTCAGCCAACCGATTACCACGAAAGCCAAAGCAGTGAGCAGGCTGGTCGCTACAAAGGGGTCGCCGCCGAAACCGAAGACAAAGTCCCATAGGTAAAGGGATAAGGGAACAAAGCCCACCAGGAGAAAGGCGGAATAAGTAACTGCTCCCACCACAAATGGGGAATGGTCTTCCTTCATCATGGCCAGTTCTTCCTTCATCATCACATCCACCCAACGGTCTCTGTCGGCGGTGATGACGCTCACTACCTGTTCCAGAAGCTCTCCCTGGAATCCCTTGCTGCGGTATATCTCGCGGATCTCTTCGCGTTCCGTTTCAGGGATGTGGTCCACCTCCCAGTATTCAATACGTTTGTGTTTTTCGAAATTGTCGTGCTGTGATTTGGCCGACAAGTAAGCCCCGACCGACATGGAAAAACCATCCGCCAACAGGTTGGCGAAGCCGAGGATCAAAATGACAGAGCTATCAAGGCTGGCGCCGACGGCGCCGGCCACTACGGCGAAGGTGGTCACGCTCCCGTCTATACCTCCGTAAACAAATTCCCCAAGGTGCGCCTGGTATCGGCTGATAAAGGAGGTATCTCCGTGCAAGCGCGCTTCTTTATGATCCATCATTCCTCTTCTTCGTGTTCGTGCTCCGTTGCTTCGTCCGATTCCTTTCCGGCCTCATTCATGGCCGGCGTTGTACCAGGATCCCCTTCCCGAACCCTTTCGGTGATATCTTT
The DNA here is from genome assembly GCA_020636215.1 of Lewinellaceae bacterium. Lineage (GTDB taxonomy): Bacteria > Bacteroidota > Bacteroidia > Chitinophagales > Saprospiraceae > JACJYE01. Next base: position 196,308 of record JACJYG010000006.1, on the reverse strand, counting down.
TCCTTTAGATAAGGCCATGAACCAGTCCGACAGGCGTGTCCGTTGTTCATCCGTGAGGCGCGCTTCCGGGTGAGCGGGAAGGAAGGAAGTCAACGGCATCTCCTTTTTATTGATTTCCTCGGCGCATTCTTCGGCTTTATGGGCTTTCTTTTTCTGCTCATACGTTCCCCAAACAGAGAAGTTTAAATGTTTGCGGCCTTCTTTAACATGGTCCGCGATCCACCAGGAAAGTGGAGCCACATTGGTATACCAGGGATATTCCGTTTCATGAGAGTGGCAGTCGTAACAGGCGTCATGAATAAGTTGAGCGACATCGGCAGGCGGCGCCGTCACGGCCATAAATTCCTGTCCCGAATCTATTGGCGGGTTGGTTTTATCGATACGAAAAAACTGAATGATCACCAAAACGGCCGCCAGGCCAAGCAAAATGCGTTTAAGGGTCTTTGACATGATTTCTGATCGTTTTTAGATAAGTTCTGTTAGTTCGAGAAACGCGACTAAGATAAAAATTAAAACCATTGGAGTGTCAAAGAGAGGGTGATATTGTTAAATGGCCATAGGGCTGTTGGAGATGCATCAAAAGCATCCTGCCCGCTCCAAAATTAACCATTGCACCTTGCTCTTACCCCCCCTTACCTCCTACCGCTGAGGAACTCCAGTTCCAGTTTCAACAGGTGGTAACGGCGCAACGCCTCTATGTACTGGGTGCGGTTGGCCAGGGCCTGTTCGAGGTTGCGCAGGTAATCCTGATATTCGACGGCGCCCTGGGAATAGGCCTTGCGGGAAGCGTCGATCTGTTCGTTGGCCAGGGGCAACAATTCCTGGCGGATGTAATCGAGCGTGCTCTGTTCGCGCTGTAAGCTGACGAGGAGGCGTTGGCGTTCATTTTCCAACTCCTGCCGGGCGGCTTCCATTTCGGTTTTCCGAATCTCCACCTCCACTCTGGCCCCTTCGATACGGGAACGGATAGCCTTTTTACCCAGCGGTACATTGAGGCCGAGTTCATAGCCATAGAAAGGGGAATCCGAATCCACCATTTGCAGCTGAGCTCCGGTTCGGATCTGCGGCAGCAATTGCATTTGTTCCACCGGAATTTGGGCTTCCGCCAGATTGACCTGTTGCTGCTGATACAGCAACTGCGGATGTCCGCCATTCACGAACCAGGTAAAATAGCCGGCGGCAACCGGCAAGCGCCGTTCAGCCACATCGTAGAGACTGTCGGAGTACATCCAGTTGTTAAAAATGGTGAGGGCGATATCGGCGTCCTGGTTGGTTTGTTGTTGCCTCAAGATGGCCTCTTTTTGTTTGCCCTGAGCGGAAAGGATGGGTATTTTGCCCGTTTCCCCCAATTCAAAGCGCCGTTGCGCCAGGTCCACCAATTCGGTGTAAAGTTCCACCCGTTGGCGAGCCAATTCCTGTTGCTCACGGGCATAGAGCACATCAAAGTAAGCGCGGGCGACTTGCCGTTTCAACTCTAACTGGGTTAGTTCCAGTTGAGCAGAGCCGAGCAGAGCCGACTGTTGTAACATTTCTTCTCTACGATTTTTTGTACCCGGCCAGTTGAAATTCTGGGCAAAACCGATTGCGTGGATCCCTTTAACAGATTCCAGGTCCACTTCATCACCGGAGATAAACACACTAGTTGCCGGGCGGGCGGCTGCCGAGCCGAGCAGAGCATTCTGCTGTCCGATGAACTGCTGGTCGCGCTTTAGCAACGGATAGTGTCGGGCGGCTACATCGAATGCCTGATCGAGGGTAAGCGGCAGGGCCTGAGCCCACTGCACTGCAGGCGCCATCAGCAAAGCCAGCACCAGGCCCCATAGGAAAGAGGTTGATGCTAAGCCCACCTTCCGGCATACTGTTGTTTGTTTCATTCCTTTTGCTTTTCCAGGCCAAATAAGCGCTCAAGAGTGTGAAACGATTTAGCTCACACCCTGGTCTCAAGGGCTGAATATAAAGAGGATTATGCAAGCAGCGTGCACCGGAAGGGGAAATTTTAAACGACAGGAAATGCAGTTTGGCAAGGAATGCTTTATGGCTAAGGTAAAATGGTTGAGGCGGAGACAAGCCTTCCGGGGTCAGTCATTACCTAAGCCCGCCATCCACACCATTTAATCATAAGTGCCCGGACAAAATTGAGCTGTCATTAGATGTAGAGCTTGTTCAATTTTCATCTCCAAAAACGAAATTTGAACAAGCTCTTAATTTGTCCAGGCACTTATTACCACTTATTTCCGGCTCTTCGCCTTACATCCCTGACCTTTCTGGCCCTGGCAGCAACCACCCTTTTGTCCACCACCTTGCCCGTTTTGGGCGGCCGCCTGTTGGCAACAGCCTTTACCGCCACCTTTGCCCTCGCCCTGGCAGCCCTGGCCTTTTCCTTTGCCCTGGCCCATTTTCTGGCTGCTCTCATCGGCAATAATGGCGTCAAACACCTCCTGGTCCAGCGCCACCGGCTTATAATCTGCGCCCTGATTAGCCAAATTGCGGTTGAAGGCCCGCAGATGATTGCCGGAAGCATCGATCAGGTATTCGTAGGTGGCCCGAATCGACTCATTGTCGGTAGCGTCGTAGGCTACTTTCAGGTCCCGGATATCCGTTTCCTCAATTAGCGCCCCTGCCCGAAGGGCGGCTTCCAGCGATTGATTACCAGAGGCCGTGAGTTTGTTATACAAGGCCTGCAAATCTTTGTTCCAAAACTCCCCGGGCTTATTCTTTTCGATGGCCTTCGGCACTTTAACGCCCTGGTCTTTCGCCAACTGAACAGCCCGCTCGAAATGGCGCTGCTCTGCTTCTGATATATGGTTGAATACCATGGCGCCCCACTTGGCCTCAAAGACGTTATAAACATCCATCGCCAGCTTTTCTTCTTCAATCAGATAAAGGAGCCGGTCCTGATCAGCAGCGGGTAGTTCTGTTTGGGGCTTCGCCAATGGCCAGCTCAACGCCAGCAAGGCAATCATTAGTTTCTTCATGATTGAGTTGTTTTATTTTTAATTGCGTTCTTTCAATAAATGCCGCATTTCCGAAAATAGCCCCGGCTCTCTATTACTTCTGTAATAAAAATCACTTCCAGCGATGACTTTTGTCAGTTTTGAACATCGGTAGTTTTCGCTTCACATCCCGGATAAACTTCCGAAGTTTCTCCAGTCCGCACTAAGTTCTCTGCCCTATCTCCTACTGCACCAACTCCAGTTCCACTTGCTTGCCATTTGCTTCTACCTGTTCATACGGCCCCACGATTTCAGGGTTTATGCGCTGGCCATTTAGCCTCCAGGTTCGATACTGCCCTTTGGGAAAAGACAAGGCCAACTGCCAGTCTTTCCTGGATTGATCAATGGTAACTGTTATGGCATCCCCCGTCCGGTTGTAGCGCATGCTCAGCCGGTTATCTCCAACACTGAGGTTTTCAAGGCTGGCCTGCTCCCAGCCGGAGGGCATTTGGGGATGGATATGTATTTTCCGTTGAGGGGCCTCAGGCGTAATCCCAAAAAACTGCTGAACCATGGGAACGTAGAGGCTGTAGATGGTCCAGGCCTGCGTCATCATGCCAAAATCGGGGGATACTTCGTACATCGATCCAGGCAGGGCGAAGCTGAACGACCGCACCAGCCGCTGCAGGTAGGCCAGCGCCTCATCGGGCCGGCCGTAGTTGTTCTCGGCAATAGCCTGTACGCCTGTGGGTAAGGTCATCACGGCGCCTACATAGGAAAAGGTTTTCTTACCGGCTGCAAAAGACCCTTCTTCACTGCCCGCGCTATCATCCCGGTCGATGCCGGTGACGAAAACGCCGAAAGGGTTGACAAATCGGCTGCCGGCCTTCAGAGCGGCAAGGGCTTTGTCGGGCTCGGCAACACCGGTTTCCATCGGGGTATTGACCACCCAGTTGTGGTATAAAACGAAGCCCTGCTTTTGATCTGGTGGATAGCTGGCGATTCGAGCCTGAGTTGCCTTTAGTTCTTCCACCGCCCAGGGTTTTCCAAGGGTATCCGCCCTGATGATGGCGGCTTCGATGAGGTGGTTGGCCTGCCGGGCAGTGCCGATGAAGTCCGCATAGGACTTAAATTCCGGAACCCAAAAATCAGTGTTAATGCGTTCACGCAATTGATCCGCCACCTTTTGGTAATCCAGGGCCTGCGCTTCTTCCCCCATTTCCGCCGCCATGAGGGCGGCATCGGAAAAAGCTTTTTGGGTATACACCGCCACATCGATCATCTCGCTGTCCAACCCATGGATCTCCATCATTCCAAAGCCATCCGGGCAAAAGTTGCCGTCTGCATCGTTCTCCTCGAGTAGCCAGGCCAGGCCTTTCTTTACCATCGGGTAGTATTTTGCCAGAAAAGGCTGGTCTCCCGTCCATTGGTACATCGTCCAAACCATGGAAGCGAATTGGGGCGTTTCGTTGATGTTGCCGGGGTTGAAAACGGCCCCGTTGGTAGAAGCTTCGTGGATGATGCGGCCATTCCCGTTGGTTTGTTCCGAAAGCTTTTGTAACAGGCCCAAGGTGCTATAGGCGATATCCGTCCGGCCACTGGCCAATACGCCCTGGAGGCTATAGGTGTTATCGCAACCAAACCACCAGGGATAGTCCGGCAGGCCGGCCGACAAACCGCGGCCGATCTCCGGCACATCGCGAATAAGCCAGTCGGCATTGTATTTTACCCACTCCAGCGCCTGTTGCAAGGCCGTATCCGGGATACTCAGGCGGGCAGTTTGAGCGATGGCGGCATACCGGGCTTTCTTGGCTTCCAGCATTGCACCGGCATTCTGTTGCACCTTCTTCAGCGTTTCCTGCGCTGCCTTCAGAGATACATAAGAACCGGCAACGACTATAGGCAGGCTGGCTCTCCCATTGGCCGGCACTGAAACGGAATAGGTAAGAGCCGCGTTGACTCCTTTGCCCCGTCGTTCAAAATCACAACTTTCACTTCCAATCTCGTGGGCATCCGGTGAAACCGTCGAGCCCCAAACCACATACCAGTCGTTGAGGCTGTCTTTGGCCACCATCCCATTAATGCTATCCTCCCAATACGCATAGTCGCCTCCATCTTCCATACCGGTGCGCTCGCCCAGCCATACCGGGCGCAGGTCGGCCATGGCATTAAAGGTAAAGGAGAAATGCTTTTCCTGATCGCTGTCATTTTCGAAAGTATATTCCACCACCACTGCTTCCTGCCCGTCCGGTACAAACTGAAAGCGCTCCACGCTCACCCCCAGGGGCGTTGATCCGTAGAAATGTTGGTTAGCAAATGGATAATTGACAAAGCGCTCTGCCGCCTCCAGGCAATGGGACTGCCCATTCTGCACCAATGCTGCTGTAAAACCATCCATCAGCTTAATGGGATGATCCCAGATGCCCCCCATCTCCCCGGTGACATGCCAGCCCAGATCCGGGAACTGGCCATCCTGATGGCCTACCATGTAGAGCCGATCCCCGGCCGTCACATAGGGCGATTGGAGATACGCTGCCCGGCCTTCGATGGCGGGTACGCCGGACATTATTTCCTGAAGAGAGGTGGCCATGGGTGCGGGTTGGCGGCATTGCAGCAGGAAAAGGCTGAGGAATGCGGCAACGGCGTAATGAATTTTCATAAAAGAATTTGTTTTGGGTAAATAGGAATAGAAAAATATGCGATTTTTTTGTTCTCCCCGTACCTCCAACCGGAGTACCTGTTTAGCGCTCCTTCAAGATGCTCGGCGGTTGATGCTGTAGATACTGGGAATAGCTAGCCCGTTCCATCTCTGTCTCTCTGCCCTAAAAGGACTCCTTGGAGCACATCGGAAGCCAAGAATCGATAGTATCCGCTACCCCGGTAGGGGTTTAGCATCTTTTCCGGCCCGAATTCAGGCCAGAAAGGAGTATCCATAGCATCGCTTAACAGGTACAACCAGAAGGTTGGAGGTACGGATCAAACCAGCCGCCGCACCTTCGTATCGTGCGTTAACTTGAACCCCTCATCCAGGTTCAGCAGGTTCAGGCCCGGCTTCTTACCCACCTCGATACTCCCCAGTTCTTCCTCAAAGCCCAGCGCCTCGGCGCCATTGAGGGTGGCCCAGCGCAGCAGGGTGTCGAAGTGGATGTAAGACTGGAAGCGGGCGATGGTTTTCATCTCCTCCAGTACCGATAACTGCCAGTTGGAAGTCAGGCTGTCCGTGCCGATGGTCATCCTGGCATTATTGTCAATAAAGTAGTTGTAATGCGGCAGGCGGTTTTCAATATAGAGGTTCGCGTTGGCGCAGGTCGCCCAGTAAACCTTGTCGCTCCAGGCCTGGGCGGCTTGTATGTCGGCCGGAGTGGCCATGGTATTGTGGACGAACAGGGTACGGTGGTTGGGGTCCATGTGTTTTAAAGCGTAATGTATCGCTGTTTTGCCGGAAGGCTGAAAATGATCCATGGAGAACCCGAAGGAGCGGAAGAAATCCATGAACCCACCAGTGCCGGTGAGGAAGAATTCGTCCTCGTGCGCCGTTTCCTGATTGTGGATGCTGATGGTGGCGCCTGCTTCGTTCACCGCATTGATCCGCTGAAATAGTCCGGGGGAAACCGTATAGGGGGCATGTGGCACGCAGCTTTTCCTGTTGCCATGGCTGTTGCTGTACCCGTCGTAAACCTCTTTGTACTGATTAAACGTCTGTTCCGCCAGTGTGTCCTGCATGAAGTCGAACATCTCCACAAAAGTGTAATAGTGGATGGGGCTTTTCTCCTTCTGAACCGCCGTATCCAGCTTATTGGAAATATCGCCCACAGCGACGATACCTGCCTCATACATCTCCTGGTCAGCTTTTTCGATTGCGGCCTCTATCTCTTCCATGGAGATATCGCGGAAATTGACGACTGTTTTCAGGAATGGCAACAGGCCGGTTCCGGTAGCCGCCATGCCTTTCATGTGGGAAAGCTCGAGGTGGCAGTGGGTATTAACAAAACCCGGCACGATGATGCCAGGGTGGATCTCGAGGCTGGCCGGGTCGTGGCCCTCCCGATGGTCCAGGGCCAGAATCTTGCCCTTGTCATCGACGATGACGACGCCTTTACGGATGGGGTGGGAAGCCACTGGAAAGATGTAATCGGCGGAGAACTTGCGCATGTGTATTCGAATTTTAGATAGGCAAATATAAGGAAAGGGCTTTCAATCTCTTTTTTTCGGAAAAATACCAATTCCCGGCCAAAGTTCGGATATTTGGCAATTGTAGGCGTAGCACTGGCTGGGATATAGCCGGAGCTGTTCAAAGTTTAAACTTGCTAGCCTTAAACCTACAACCTAAACATGTAACATTAAACCTGTACTGTCACCTGCATCCCTACAATCATGCGCATCCTCTTACTGATCCTTCTGCTTATACCCTTAGCCGTTTGGGGCCAGATCGATTCCCTGGTGCAGCCTCCGGACGCCACGCAACAGGTCATCGAGGACTTCCTGCAGAACACGGACAGCGAAGGTGCGTTTGACTATAACACTATCTTTGAAAACCTCGAGTACTATCTCGAACGCCCGCTGAACCTGAATGATGCCGATCAGGACGAGTTGGAAACCTTTGGCCTGTTGTCAGATATTCAGGTGTTGGGCTTACTCAACTACCGGAAGCTGGCCGGAGACCTCATTTCTATCTACGAGTTACAGGCCATTCCCAGTTTTGACCTGCTCACGATCCGGCGCATCCTCCCTTATGTAACGGTGGGAGCCGAACTGGACGACTATCAACTGCCGCTCGGCAGGATGTTTTTGGAAGGCAGGAACGAACTTTACCTGCGCTGGTCGCGCATTCTGGAAGAACAAAAGGGATACCGTCCGTTGGCCGAAGGCGAAACCGGTTCCCGCTATCTGGGCAGCCCCGGCCAGTTATATCTTCGTTACAAACACAGTTACAGCAACAAGCTCAGCTACGGCTTCACCGCTGAAAAGGACCGTGGCGAAGAGTTCTTTACCGGCAGCAACCCGCAAGGTTTCGATTTCTACTCGGCCCACTTTTTTCTGAAAGACTATAACCGCACGATTAAAGCCATTGCAATTGGGGATTATGCCGTAAGTTTCGGCCAGGGGCTCATCCTGTACTCCGGGTTCGGCGCCGGCAAGAGTTCTTTTGTCATGAACATCAAAAGAACGGGGCAGGCCCTGCGGCCCTATAGCTCCGTCAATGAGATCAACTTCCAACGCGGGGCGGCGGCCACGTTGGCTTTCGGCAAACACCTGGAGGTGACCACCCTGGCCTCCTACCGTAAACGCGACGCCAACCTACTATTGCCCGACACCACTGATGTTGATCAGGATATTCGCCTGATCAGCAGCCTCGACCTCGACGGCCTGCACCGTACGCCCACCGAAATTGCCGGCGAGAACACCATTGGCCAAATGACTTTCGGGGCGCGATTGCGCTGGAAAGGCCGGCTCGGCCATATCGCGCTCAATGCTTTGCATGAACAGATAGACGCAGAACTGACGCCCCGGCCCCAGCCCTACAACGAATTTTTCTTCAACGGCAACCGGCTCTTCAATGCCAGTGTCGACTACTCCATTGTCTACCAGAACTTCAACTTTTTTGGTGAGACCGCCATCAGCGACAATGGGGCCATAGCCACCCTCAATGGCCTGCTCATGGGCCTCAATCAGCAGGTGGACCTGGCGGTGCTCATCCGCCATTTCCCCCGCGATTACCAGGCGCTTAATCCCAACCCTTTTGCTGAAACCGCCGGCGCCCGAAACGAAACCGGCGCTTACCTGGGCCTGGAAGTGCGCCCCCACCCCCACTGGAAACTCAGCGCCTACTTCGACGCCTGGCAACACCCCTGGTTGCGCTTCAATGTGGATTCCCCCAGCCGCGGCTATGAATACCGCACCCGCCTGACCTACTACCTCAAGCGCAACCTGGAAGCTTACGTGGAGATCCGCGATGAAGTTAAAGAGCAGAACATCGACAAAATTGAAGGCAAGAACAATTTTACCCTGCCCAACCGGATCTTCCAAACCCGACTGCATTTATCCAAAAAAGTGACCAAAGCGCTGGAACTGCGGAGCCGAATCGACATAGGCTTCTCCGATAACGAGATCAATAACATTCAGCGTGGATTTGTCCTTTACCAGGATGTGCTCTTCAAACCGATCGGCTTTCCCTTCTCCTTCACCACCCGCCTGGCCTTGTTCGATACCGACGGTTTCGAAGCCCGCTATTACTCTTACGAAAACGCCCTGCTATACGCCTTTTCCATTCCGGCATACTATAACCGCGGCACTCGTTTTTACTTCAACCTCCGGTATCGCGGCATCCGCAACCTGACGCTGGAAGCTCGTTTTGCCCAAACCTACTGGAGCAACCAAAACACCTTCGGAAGTGGTACAGAGGAGATCAACGGTCCGGCGCGGACGGAGGTTGGCGCACAGGTAAAGTATGTGTTTTAGGCCCGAAAGGCGGGGTAACCTCATTTTGGGAAAAGGGCATGGTGTATCTCGTAGGTCTCGTAGGTCTCGTGTGTCTCGTAGGTCTCATAGGCCTGGTGGGTCTTTTGGGTCTTGTCGGCTTGGTAGGACTGGTGGACCCGATTGACTAAACGACTATAAGACACTGTTTATCAGAGTGATATAAAGCCTGAAGCCTAAAACATTGAACAGTCCCTCTAAACGTCGCACATGGTATCAAGCCATTCAGCCATTTTTAACTGGTTTATTAGAGACGGCCAGCCATTCATTACCTCCCCCCATTCGCCGGGCCTTCCTCTGGCGGAAGGGGATACTCCAGACGGAGAATACTATCCTGGAGCAGGCTATCCTGTAGGAGGCTATCGCGGAGCATTTCTTCGGGGGAAGGGATGCGCATGGGGCACCACAGGCGGCGTTCCAGTTCCGGTGGCAGCTTGCCGAACTCACCGCCTTGCCAATCGGCAAGAGTAGGATCGTCCAGCACTTTACGAAGAAAGATGGCGCTAACGGGGAGTGCCGTTGCGGCGCCCTGGCCGTATTCGAAATTTCGGAAGCGCACCAGGGGGGAGTCGCCGCCGACCCAGGCGCCAGCCACCAGTTTGGGCATGTAACCGATAAACCATCCGTCGGCGTGGTTTTGGGAGGTGCCGGTTTTGCCGGCCAGGGGCACGTTGTTCAGGCCATAGCGCCAGCGCAGGCGGCTGGCGGTGCCCATGGTGGCCACCGACTCCAGCATGTGGGTCATCAGAGCGGCATCCTCAGGGCTGATGGCTTGTTCCGTATTTTGCGGTTTGAACTCCGCCAGCACTTTGCCTTCGTGGTCCTCAATGCGGCTGATGACGATGGGGTGCACCCGCTGTCCCTGGCTGGCCAATGCAGCAAAAACAGTGACCATATCCTCCAGGGAGACCTCGGCGGTTCCGAGCGCAATGGAAGGCTCCTGTGGAATTTCGCTGGTAACCCCCATCCGATGGGCCAATTCAATAACCGGCTCGACGCCCATCCGCATTATCAACGAAACGGAGATGGTATTAACAGAGTTAGTCAACGCGCCCTCCATGGAATAAGAGCCGCCATAAATGCCATCGGCGTTCTGGGGAATCCAATCGTCTTCATCCTTACCATCAGGGGTAAAGTGGGGCTCGGGGTCGTCGCGGCGCCAATCCTTCACTGCCCAGTCGCCTTTAGCATATTCATGGTACACTGTCAGGTTATTGGGGATTTGCTCACAAGGGTCTATCCCGCTGCGCAGGGCCTGGGTATAGATCACGGGCTTAAATACAGAGCCTGCCTGACGGTGGGCCAACACGTGATCATATTGAAAAAAGCCAAAGTCGATGCCGCCCACCCAGGCGCGTACATTCCCGGTATATGGCTCCATGGCCATAAAGCCGACCTGCAACAGGCCTAGTTGGTGCAGGAGGCTATCCTTGGGGCTCATCCACATCTTCCTGGGGCCGTCCCAGGTGAAAACCACCAGCGAATCAGGCTTTTCGAAATTCTGGCGGATCTGCTCTTCCGAAAGGCCTTTTTTGACCAGCGCCTGATATCGGAACGACTGCCGCATAGCGCGGTCTACTACCCGCACATCCGCCCAGGGGATGGTCCGTCCTTTCCAGTGTTCGTCGAACTTGCCCTGCATATCTGAAAGGTGTTGCCGCACGGCATCTTCGGCCAGGCGCTGCATGCCGCCGTGCAAAGTGGTATACACTTTCAGGCCATCGGTATAGAGGTTGTATGGCTCACCATTTGGTTTGCGGATATCGGCCAGAATGCGGTCCAGTTCCTTGTTGACATAAGCCAGGAAATAGGGGGCAATGTCCTCCGTTCCAATTACAGGATTGTAGTCGAGAATAAGAGGTAATTGCTGCAAGGAATCACTGGCCTGGGGCGCCAGGTATCCATTGCGTTCCATTTGTGCGATCACGACGTTGCGGCGTTTCAGCGCCCGATCGGGATATTCGGTGGGGTCATAATAGGAAGTGGCCCGCAGGGTGCCGATAAGCGTAGCGCCTTCTTCTACCGTTAAACTGGCCGGAGGTTTGTTGAAAAAGCGGCGGGCGGCCACGTCAATACCGAAGACATTTTCCGGAAAAGAGACTGTATTGAGGTATAGGGTCAGTAAATCTTCTTTGCTGTGAGCCCGCTCCAGGCGACGAGCAATGGCCACTTCTCTGATCTTGTTGACAGGCAGGGAAAGCAGCAGGTAATCACGGCGAGGAAAGAGGTTTTTTGCCAACTGCTGGCTGATGGTGCTCCCTCCCCCACCCGATTCATCGCCCTGCAAAATAGTGCGCACCAGCACGCGGGCCCAACTCCGGTAATCGACGCCATGATGTTCAAAAAACCTTTCATCTTCGGTCGCCACCAGGGCTTCAAAAACGTGCTTGGGAATCTCCTCATAACCGACGACCGTCCTGTATTGATTGTAATACCGGCCCAACAACAGGCTGTCGACGGTATAGATATCGGAAGCTACCTGGGTCCGTACACCTCTCAATTCCCGGACCGAAGGGACGGTCAGCAGAATGGCCAGCCAGGCGAGGCACAGCAGGGCCAGCCCCAAGCCCACCATCATACTCCCCCATTTTACAACGCGAGAGGATCGGGGCCAACGGATGGAAAACCTGCCCCAGGCACTAACCAAAGGAGCACTCCACCGCTTTATTACCGCCGTCCATTCCAATTTTGCCATTACTTAATTCCTAAGCTTTAAAATATCTTTAGAGGCTTCCAATATTTCCATCTCCATACCCGAGGGCTCGCCCTGCGGGAAGGACACCTTTAATATATTGCCTTCCATCACCCACGTTCCCTCCCGCGATACCGTGCCATCAGCCGGAGCAATGCCATAATGAATGAACTGCCCATTTGCTTTGACCTCAAAGCCCTCTCTGCCACGGGATGGCGGAAAATCATAACCATGGGGACGAAAAACGCGGGCCTCCGCCGTGTCCTCTTCATGGGAGTGAACCCAGGCTCCATAAAGGCCTTCCGGTATTGACTCAGACTGTTTGGGACAGCCGGCCAGCAGTGGAATAAATATTAAAAAGGACCAGTAAGTTTTCATATTGATGCGTTTTAGAACTTGTTTAAAATTCGTTTTTGGGAATGAAAAGGATTCATTTTTTGGTGAGACAAGGCTCTTTTTGAAGTGCATACCTGAAAGGTATGGACAAAAAAAGGAACGAAGTATCACCGAAAAAGGGGCATTTTCAACCCGAAGTATGAAATTTAAACAAGTTCTTAGTTCATTATCCCAAATGGTAACGCAAAAATGGCCCCTTAACGGTTTATTTGCATCTTTTAGCCTGAAAATCTTTTCAGGCCTTCAATCAAAAACCTGCACCATCACTCCATTTTTCATCCTCGGCTCGAACCAGGTGGATTTTGGGGGAAGCATTTTACCATTATCCGCCAGGGTTATCATTTCATCCAATTGCACTGGAAACAGGCAAAAAGCAACACAATCCGGCCGGCCCATTACTTTTTGGCTCAATCCATCCAGGCCTTTGGGGCCTTCGACGTACAGGATGCGCTGATCGGAACGGATATCGCTTATGCCCAGGATTTCACCCAGCACTTTTTCATTTAACAGACTGGTGTCCAATACGACGGGGTCATCAGCGTATTCCTGCAAAAAGTGCGCTTTCCAACGCAAACGGTACCACTCACCGCCAAGCAGCATGGTCAATTCGTGTTTCCGGCTTGGTTTTTCGGGTTTCGGAAGCAGTTCGATGTCAAAAAGGCCGGAAAGTTTCGCCATAAAAGAAGAAGGGGTATAGTCGTTCAGGCCTTGAACTACCCGGTTGAAGTCCAGGATTTCGATATCAGAGGAAGGAAAAAGGGCGCAAAGCAAAAGGCTGTAGTCCCCCTTCAGCAAGCCTTGCTGCGTGAGGGTGTACATTTTGGCCGTCGTTGTCGTACGGTGGTGGCCGTCAGCAATATAGGTATTGGGGACGTGTTGCTCGAACAATGCCTGAATTGCCTGAATATCCCAAATTTCTTTCACTTCCCAAAAGGTATGCAACTCCTGTTCGGCTGAAAAAAGGATCTCAAAGGAAGGCTCCTGATTGGCCATGAACCGGTTTATCCATCCGCTAACTGGTTCTGCTCGCTGATAGGCCAGCAACACCGGCTTGACGGCTGCTTTACGCCGGAGCATCAATTGCATCTGCTTCTGTTCTTTGGCCTCCAGGGTGTGCTCGTGCTGGCGGATATGGCCCTCCAGGTAATCCCGTATATCGACGCAGGCCAGCAAACCATTGTAATCGCGGGTGGCGCCCCGTATCCGATACACGTACAATACCTCCTGAAAGGATTTTTCGAAATAACCGCTGTCGTTATACTCGTTGTAATCTTCTTTAATCGCGTCAAAGAAAACATCCGGAGCCCCGATATGGCCCAAACTGGGGTAAACTGCCTGAAATGGTTTGATATGCATAGTTCCTGTGTGGCCGCCTTTTGCCTGATACCGGCCCGCTTGCCACGAGGGAAATTAGTAAAAAAAAGAAAGTGTAGTAGCAATAAGCTACTACACTCCAAAAAAAACTAAACCCCAGTTATATTCTTCGGATAAGAATCCTCAACCTAAAATCAGGAAATACCTCGCCACTCAACAGACATGCTGCTCCATTTCCTGGTGTTCGGCATTAAAACGAGGCCTTAAGAAGCCTTATTGCCAAAAAAAGATTTTTTTTCATTCCGATTCAACTCAAAAAAAAATACGGTGCAATTGGCCCGGATATGGCCCTCGCCACCTATGCATACCCTTCGGTTTCATTTCACTTTCTTCCAGGCACGCGGCGCCTGGGAAATGAAGGGCTCTCGCTGGATGGCATAAATTTCCCGCTAGCCCGCTGCCTCCGCTTCATTCAACCGCTCCGGCCTTTCTGATCCACAATCAAATCAGCAATTGGAAACCAAATTTCCCGGCTTTGTGTTGTCTATGCCGTATATTCGCACACCTGGGGAAGCCCGGAGCCCTGGCTGTTGCCCTGCGACGTTTAATGTTCCAAGTTTCAAGTTAACCACCAGTAACCTTAAACCTGGGCCCCGTCTGTGCAAGCCGGGTAAACGCTGACAGCTCCGCTTCATCCCCACCCAACAAAACAGGCCAACATGAGCAAACGATACCTGATCACTTCCGCGCTGCCTTATGCCAACGGCGCCCTGCATCTGGGCCACCTGGCCGGCGCCTATCTGCCTGCCGACATCTATGTGCGCTATCTGCGCCTCCTGGGTAAAGATGTCGTCTGGGTATGTGGCTCCGATGAACACGGAGCGGCCATCACCATCCGCGCTAAAAAAGAGGGCGTGACGCCTCAGCAGATCATCGACAAGTACCACGAGCTGAACAAATCCACTTTCGACCGCCTGGGGATTTCCTTCGATTATTACCACCGCACCAGCGCTCCACTCCACCATGAAACTTCTCAGGATTTTTTCCTGAAACTCTACCACCAGGGCGGGGAATTTGAGGAGCGGGAGATCGAACAATATTATGACCAGGATTTCGACCAATTCCTCGCCGACCGCTACATCGTCGGTACCTGCCCGAAGTGTGGGCATGGCGAAGCCTATGGAGACCAGTGCGAAAACTGCGGGTCTGACCTTTCTCCCATCGAGCTGATCAATCCTCGCTCTACTCTAAGTGGTAAATTGCCGGTTCTGAAAAAAACTAAACATTGGTATTTCAAACTCGATAAACACGAGGGTTGGCTTAGACAATGGATCGACGAGGGCATACTCGACGGTGCGCAACACCACGACCCTAAAGCCTGGAAACGGCACGTGGTCGGCCAATGCCTTTCCTGGCTGGATGGCGGCCTGCAACCCAGGGCCATTACCCGCGACCTGCCCTGGGGTATCCCGGTACCGCTTCCGGAAGCCAAAGGGAAAGTGCTCTACGTCTGGTTCGACGCCCCCATAGGCTATATCTCCTCCACCCGGCAATGGGCCAGGGAAAACGGGCAGGATTGGGAGCTGTACTGGAAAGACAAAGACACGACCCTTATCCACTTCATCGGCAAAGACAACATCGTCTTCCACTGCATCGTCTTCCCGGCCATGCTCAAGGCCCACGGCGAGTTCAACCTACCCATCAACGTACCGGCGAACCAATTCCTCAACTTCGAAGGGCAGAAATTCTCCAAATCGCGCGGTTGGGGCATCGAGCAACACGAATACCTTGAAGAATTCAAGGATTTCCCTAATAAGGAAGACGCTCTTCGCTACGCCCTTATCCGAAACATGCCGGAAAACAAAGACGCCGACTTCAAGTGGGATGAGTTTATCGATTTCCATGACAAGGAGCTTGCTGACAATCTTGGCAACTTTGTCAACCGCGTCGTTGTGCTATCCAATAAATATTTCGATGGTAAGGCGCCGCAGGCAAATGTTTCGGTGAAAGAAGGCCTGGCGGAGGTGCTGACTCTTGCCCGGCGGCTTACAGCAGAGCTCGACGGCTTCAGCTTCCGCTCGGCCGTACTTACTCTAATGGAAATATCTTCCTGGGGCAATACCCACTTGCAGGACGTGTCACCCTGGAAATTATACAAGGACAACCCGGACGACCCTGCCATTAAAGATTGCTTGTTCCTAAGCCTCCAAATCGTTGCCTTGTTGAGCCTGTTGTGCGAACCCTTTATCCCATTCACCGCACCCAAAGTGCGCCGCTTGATTGGCCTGCCGGATATTCAGCGGGGCGAATTGCAAGAGGCCTTGGACAACTTAGCTTCCGGAGTCGAACTGCTGCCGGCCGGCCATCCCATTGGAGCACCGGAACTGCTGTTTGCCAAGATCATCGACCGCAAGGATGACAGCCGGCTAATGATCGTCAACCGGCAGCGGGAGAAGTTACAGCAAGTCCTGACCGCCGAACAGACCAAAGAACGCCCCCCCGCCAAGCCGGAGATCCAATACGAAGATTTCAGCAAACTCGACCTGCGCACGGGCACTATACTGGCGGCCGAAAAAGTGCCGAAAGCCGATAAACTACTCAAACTCACTGTTGAACTGGGCAGCGAACAACGGACCATTGTATCGGGCATTGCCCAACATTTCAAACCGGAAGAGCTGCCCGGCCAGCCGGTGGTTATCGTAGCCAATCTGGCTCCCCGTACGCTCAAAGGTATTGAATCGCAGGGAATGATCCTGACAGCGGAAAATGAAAAGGGAGAGCTGGTATTCGTCAATGCGCCCAAAGGCTGGGGTGATGGCTTTGGAGTGAAATGATTGAGAACGCCCGATATTTCGTACAAAAAACGAATCATCAACTTAACCCTTATTTTTAAACACCTTCTAAGCTAACAACCGCGACCGGGATATGGAACAAAACATCAATCTGCTCATCAGTGGGAAAAACAACCGGCTCAGCTTGTCCGAGTTTTTGGCAGCCGTAGGTATAAAAGCCCAAAAGAAGGGTGGGCCGATGGCTTTCCCTGGCGCATTGGATATCCTGGATAAGGACGATGACGGCGGCCTTTTGCTGGCCACCACCCATCATGGGCAACACCTTCTGCTCGACGACCGCTCCGAACTGTTGGATTCCATCCTGGAAAAAGGCGTCCTGGCTTTTACCCGAACCCAACAAACCGATGCCTTGACGGTAACCCTGGGCGATGAGTCCGGCATTTCCTGGTACAACTACTACCGCGACGGCAAAATGCAACGCAGCGTCACTTTTGAAGATACCGAACCGGATGAAATCGGCAATCCGATTCCCTATGAAAAAAATGGCGTCGAACCCCATAGTGTGTTGGCTGCTTTTTGCGATAGCTGGAAAAACCTGCAAAAACTGGAATGGGAGATGTACTTACGCCGGAATATTGAGGGATAGTTCGAACTCCGAGAGCCCTGACAATCATCCTCGAACATTTTTTCTTACCTTGTTGAGGCTATCCCAAAGATCACCGCAATGGCGCCAGGTATTTTCTTCACCTCAACATATATGCCATGCGAAAAGCCATTCTTCTAATTGCCATCCTGGGCTTTGGCCTTATCCCTTCAGCCAGTTATGCCTTCGTACACTCCGCACCTGCTACCACAGAAACCGTTCGGACGGAGCCTACCCGTTTTCAGCAATGGAAGGCCCGAATGGCCCGGAAAGTAGTGGAGAAAAAAGCCGCAAAAGCCATCTCTGGGGAGGCCATTGCCAGTTTTGGAGTCGCCCTGTTATTGGTACTGGCTGTAATAGTATCCGTAGGAGGCCTGTTCCTCTGGCCACTCCTTGCTCTTGCAGCCTCCGTATTAGGCATCCTCGCTTTAAAGAGAATAAAAAAGAATCCCGATATGGGTGGAAAATTACTGGCCCTACTTGGCCTATTTATCGGCGGATTGGGCGTTATCTTATCTCTACTCCTTCTGATCGGTTTCAGTGGGCAACATTGACCATCTCAGCTTATAAAACAAAAGCGTAGCTTTCCTGCTTTAACACAGAATCAATAAGGCGGTATCAAATGAATAGCAGAAAACACTTTCTTTGGGCAGGGCTTAGCCTGCTTTTAATCAGCATTGTTGCGATCACCTTTGGCCAGGTGATCGTGGAGGATATCCTGGGCGTTGAACGGGCATTTGGCGAAGAGCCACTGAGTATTAAACTGACGCGTTACGGGCTGGGAGGCTTGGCGGTTGGCGTGGGGTTGATGCTTTACGGAAGCTTGCTCAACCGAAAAAAACGGGCCAGTTGAAAGTTGACGCCATTCTGTAGATACTATTGATACTATCGATACTATTGATGCTATTGATGCTATTGATGCTTAGGGGCATGGCTATCAGCAGGATCAGCTCCGTTTGGGAGCAAGCATCCTAGCATCTGGACTGAATGGCCGGGCATCGACAAAGCGCTCCTGAGTTAAAAAATCGCATTCAGTCCCAGGCCCAGCCAATTGCCCCGGCGGATAGCCCCCACACTACTCTGGTTAAAAAACATATTACCGGTGAAGCCGGGTTCCGCATCGCCGGCATCGCCTTCGTGCCAGGTATAATGGAGCAAGAGCTTCAGGTTGCGCTTATTGAGGTACCAGTTGACTCCCGCGTCATAGGTGCGCTCGGAGCCGGAGGAAGCGCCAACCGCTTTTGCGTCGGCCTGGCCCGTAAGGCCCGCAGCGCCGTTGAACTGCATCAGCATAAAAGTGGGTTCCAGGAAATATTTTTTACTTAATACAAGATTGTAACCAATGCGGGCGTGGCCGGTGTTGGAGGCATAGGTAAAAATGCGTTCCTGGTCATCGGGCAGTGCGCGCTTACCATCCCGCCACATGAAGTTCCAGTCGGCGTCCAGATTGAGCGGCCCCCAGTTGAACAACAGGTCCGCTTCGGTAGCGTAGCTGGCGTCGAATAGGCCCGTTTGCCCCTGCCAGGCGCCGCCGAAACCCAGCGACAGGCCCTTTCGCTGGCCAAAGTAGTTGATATCGTAGCCGATCTTATACTCCGTTTGCTCCGGATCGCCGAAATAAGCCACTACCCGGCCAACCAGCAGTGGAGAAAAGTCCTTGCCGGTAGAGTTACCTCCATTGGCAATCGTTAGCGGGTTAAAAATGCCGAGGTTATAATTTAATCCGAGGTTTTTATCCGCATTGAGGAACAGGCCGCCGAGGTTGAGCCCCAGGGCCCGGCCCGGGCCAGTGCCCACCAGATGGGTGCGAATATAATTTTGAGACATAGCTTTTTCCATAGAGGTGGTGGCCCAACCGGAAGTAATACTCTCCCGGCTCAACTGCGGCCGAAAATATCCGCCAACGATATTGAAACCCTGCTTTCCCTTGTGAGGCTGCCACTGCATAAAGGCATCCCAAATACCGAAATTGGGCAAAGAACCATTATTTGCACCGCCAACAGGGCTGGCCAACACATCGCGGCCAATGAGGTCATAGGCTCCTGCAACCGTAAACTTCAGCCCTTCGTATGGTTCAGCCCGAAACCCCAGGCGGACCCGACGCAACATCAGGTTGAAGCGATCATCAACTGCTTCATATTGTTTCGCATCTGCATTGTATACTTCCTGCCCCATGCTGTAGCTGGACCAAAGTTGCACCATCATAAAGGGTTCTATCCTGGCGCCTTCTTTCTTTTTGATCCAGTTGTCGAAATCATTTTGCCCGTAAAGGGCCTGAGCAAACATTATGGCTGTTGCCAAAAGGATCATTCTGTTCATCGTAAAAGTATTTTATCAAAAAAACTGGGCAACCACCATAACAGCAGCTGCCCGTTTTCCATAGTGATGAAGTGCGCACACTTCATCTATTACCCAATAAATCACCCAACTAAATAACTTTTCTAGTGCGGTAACTTGTCCATTACTCTGCCATATACATAGGTGCCAAGTATGGCGCCCAGCATAACTAAGGCAATGATGAAATACCCGTTACCGATCAGGATATACATTGGCCCGGGGCAGCAACCAGTGATCGCCCAGCCCAAGCCAAATATGGTGCCAGCCAACAGGTGGCGCTTGATGTTAAATTTCATGGGAGTATAATCAACTGTGGCGCCCCGCAAGGTCTTCATTTGTACTTTTTTCATGATCCATATAGCGATAGCGCCAAGGACCACTGCCGTACCGATAATGCCGTACATGTGGAAGCTTTCAAAACGAAACATCTCTTGGATGCGGAACCAGGAGATGGCTTCCGACTTCGTCATCACAATGCCAAAGAAAATACCTACCGTGAAAAAGGAAATATGTTTCATTGTTCGATTACACTTTTTGAGTTTTCAAATAAACCTTACAGGGACAGCAGCCAGGGAAACAACAAGTTCGTCATCAGCAGCCCGCCGATGAAGAAACCGATCACGGTGATCAGCGATGGCAGCTGCAGGTGCGCCAGTCCGGAGATGGCGTGGCCGGAGGTGCAACCGTCGCCATAACGGGCGCCGAAACCGATGAGAAAGCCGCCGCCGAGGGCCAGCAGAATCCCCTTTATGCTACTGAAATTGAACAATGAAGTCGGTACAAAGCCCATTCCTTTAGCATCAGCTTCCGGGTAGTTGATACCAATGGTAGCCAGATAATCGATTGTGGAATGAGAGATGGCAACCGGTTCGGGGCTTTTCAGGAACAATACCGAGATGATGCCACCTACCAGTCCTCCCACGACAAAAGCTATGCGCCAATACTCGTCCTTTAGATCCATCCGAAAAAACGGCGTCTTTTTACCGGCGCCGGCAATAGAACACATGTCCTTAAAGGTCATCGACACCCCAAAGCTGCGGCCCATCCAGGTGAGCAGGGCGAGTACCAGGGCTATAGCGGCGCCCGAAACCGCCCAATGCCAGGGCTGGCTGACAAAATCTACAAAGGAATTGGAGTTCCCGATTAATTCCATATTTGTTCGAATTTTTTGGTCATAAGAAAGGCAGCTATTAAGCCGCCTTAGACAAAATTATTTGATCATCTGATTAGGAGAACTGGTTGATCACGTTCGACAACTGATGTGCAGATTGCATTCCAGACTGTCGCCATTTGATCTCTCCATTTTTGAACAACACGAAAGTCGGCACGCCCTGAATCTGCATCTTCGTGGCCAGGGCACGGTTCTGGTCTACATCGATCTTCACAATGGTAGCTTTTTCTCCAATTTCTCCAGCAACTTCCTTCAGGATGGGCGCCATGGCTTTGCACGGGCCACACCATTCGGCAGAGAAATCGACCAAGACCGGTTTTTCACCATTTATCAGTTCGCTGAAAGACATTTTCTTTTTCATGGTCCTATTCTTTATTTTCGTACTCATTTTAATCCTCAACCGCACTCGCCATTCTTTTTTTACTTTTTCCGGCATCTGTGCGATTCACGATGCAAAGATGGCAAGGCCTCCTGCTTTCTTCAGTGACAGGTATCACAATGGTCAAATTTCTTTAAATTATTTTATTCCCATAGGTTTAATATGATACAATGCTAAAAATAGTTCAACACCCACTGAAGGCTGATTAGCGGAATGAGGTAAAACAGAGGGTGGGGATATCTGCTGCGACTACTTCAGTGATAAAAATCACAGGAATTATACCGCCTTATTCTGATCTTTGTTTGCGGATCGATTGAAAACATCCAACTATTTGTCAAAGGATCAACTTTTTAAAATGCCCGAAATTTTTCCCGGCCCAAGGCCAACTGTCAAAGATAAAGCATTACTACCTGCCGCACTGCGTTACATCGTCGATCAACTGGAAGGGCAGCGGATGCTCAAACCTTCCGAGGTACGCCGTATCGTACTGGATGCCGGCGTGCAGCCGGCCGACCTCGAACCCTGGTCCGATTTCAACCATCCCATCGCCGACAGTTATGGGCGAAAGCTCATTTTCGCCGGTTCGAATTTCGAGATCATGGGCATGTCCTGGGCGCCGGGTGATTATTCAGCCATTCATGACCACGGCTACACGCAATGGGGCGCGGTTCAGGTATTCGGCCCGGCCGAGCATGCGGTCTTCCGCGTTGATGAAGGGCGGATCACCACCCTGTCCCGCATGCAATTCCGGCCGGGTGATGTCGTTGGGGTCAGCCATACGCTGGTGCATCAAATGGGCAACCCCACCGAGGAATACTTCATGACCATGCACGTATACGGCCGCCCTTCTGACATTGACAATGTAACAGGGGACGCCCGGGTGTACGACCTTCAGAACGAACGAATACAGAGGGTGGATGGCGGCGTTTTTTACGCCTTACCCGAATCGGAAGTAAAATGGACGGAAGAAGGCCCACGCCCTGATTTCCCCACACGCCTTCGCCAGATGGTAGAATTGGTGCGGCGCCTGAAGCGCATGGCCGATGCAGGAGTGCCCGACAGCAAGGAGCAACTGCAGGATGCTTTGGAAGACCTTTTCTCTGCCCGCCACCGCACTCAACTCCTGCGCTGCCTCGAACTCAACGTAGATGCCGACGGCCATGAAGTCAATTCAACCTACTGGCGGATTCTCAACCAAGAACTGCGGGAAGCCGCAAAAATACAGCTCCAACTTCAGGAGGAAACCAGGCCTGAGGATCGCTTCCACCACTACGCTGAGCTCTATGACGCCCTGATCTGCCAACCTTGCCTGGACGCTTTCATGGCCGATTACCTCCGCTTTTTCCAAAAACAATATGCTGTTGATTTCGGGGAAAGATCAATATTCTCAATTGGATGCGGCACCGGCCTGGCCGAGCGGTTTATGATCGATGAACTGGGGGCTCCATTTGAAAATCTTATGGGCATTGACATTTCCGAGGCCATGGTAACAGAAGCCCGCCGTCGTATCCGGGCGGAATTAGGCGACATTCTCGCCTATGATGGCGAAGGGAAACAATGGGATATCGCGTTCAGTGGCCTCAATGTCTTTCATTACCTCAACTATGAACGCCTGGAAGAGGCGATACAACGTACCGCAGCGCTCCTCCAGCCAGGAGGCTATTTCATTGGGGATTTTATCGCTCCGGACCACATCCGGTGGTATCCCAACCTGATGTATTCAGCTGACAAACAGGTCATCTCTCTGCGCACGCCACAACTGGTGGAAGACAAGGGCCGCGTCTTTCAGGAAAGTGAGATCATGAATATCAATTTTGGAGAAGGCCGGATGGAACTCAATTACGCCGGCAAACACCTGCGCTTCCTGCCTCCGCTGAACCGCATCCGGGCTTATTTCGAGCGCGCATTTGGCGGTAAAGTAAGCCTGTACGACGCCCTAAGCCTGGAACTGATACCGGACTGGGCGGATAGCTGTAAAAGTACAAGATATATAGTGGTGGCGCAGAAAATGGGTTAAACAGCTATTGCTCGTTTCAAGCGGACGGCAGGTTAAAAATAAGTACACGCCCTGGCCTCAGGCAACAAACCGTTGCCCTTCCTTTGATAATGCCTCCGTAAAATTAGTAGCCCAAAGGTAACTCAAAGCGCCTTTAGCCTGTAGTTTTTCCAGTACCTGCTCCACCTTATGAAGCCGGACCAGTAATTTTTGGATCTTATCCATTTCATTGTTGAGATAGGCCACCTTCAGGAGGATCAAACCGCGTTTTAATATCCCATCGGCATCTTTTAAAATCAGGAAGTCATTCACGAAGGATTTGATGACCAGTACGATGCCATAAACCAAAACGCCGACTAATGCGGCCCGGAATACCCCCCGAAGAAATTGTGAAGTACTTCCTTCCGGAATGCCGGATAACTTCAAAACAGGGAAGCCCAGGTAGAGGAAAAGAACCAAGGCCAGCAGCGGTGCGGCAACCAATTTGAAGATGTTCCAGTAAATATTGTTCAACACTCCTACGCGTTGTTCTTTTAGCTTATTGCCATATTTCAGGTAAGATTGCAAAGAAAACATTTCATTGAAGTTGAGCCGCCGGCAGGCCAGATACATCAGAAAATTGCTTTCCAGGCTTTCCTTGCAGTTTCCTTCCAGCGCCCCTGGTGTCGTTAATTTTCGGTTGAGGGCTGCTTCATCTTCATTCAGGTGCTTACCCTCCGGGAAATTGGCCCGATATCTGAGAAAAAGCTCAAAAGCATCATTTTTTTCTGCTTCAACCCAGTTCTTTTCATCATCATCTTCGATTTCGCTGATCCTTTGTGCTGCTTCAAACCGCTTTTCCTGCATTGGCGCATTAGACAAATAATGGAAATAGCCCGGAACATCATCCTGACGTTCGGCCTTTGCCCACAATTCCTTCTCCACCAATTCGTCCAGGTATTTTTTGGCTTTTGGGGAATAACGGCTGCGGGGATACTTTTGGAGAAATGCCCAATAGCTCTCTACTTTGTGAATCGCCTGAGCTGCTTTCCAGCTTTTCTCCAGCGCTGTCTTTTTCTCCAGTGCTTCCACCAGTAATGGCTTCAGTGCGTCATGGATGTCGAGATAGGCATGATCACGAGTAGGCCAGGCAGGACTATTTACGGGGTCCTGGCTTTGAGGTAGCAGGATGGCATTTTTGAAAACGCATTCCCTGATCCTGCATTTTCTAAACAACAGTGCGATTGCCATCACCTTACCGGTTTGGTGATGATCCATAATGCGGCGAAACATTCCCCCCTGCTCCAGGGTGGCAGCCATAAAGTCGGTACTGGCAGCCAATAAAAACAAGTCCGAATTATCCAGAAGTTTACGCAGGTCAAACTGGCTAAGGCGCTCCATGGCATAATATTTTAGCCGGAGCCATGAATTTTCAGCTTCCAACAATTTCAGGTAAGCAGATAATTCATCGCGAAAATCCTCGTCTTTTTCAGAGTAAAGGAAACTTGCCGTAAGGCTTTGTGAGATATCGAAAGAAGGCTTAGTGCCTTTTACCATAGGGTGAGGGTATGCCTCCTCATATCTACTGTGAGCAGCGTGGTTCTCTTGTGGGATCTGGGCCATAGTTTTCTCTTTTATGGGGTTAAGGTATTGCTCATCCTAATTTCAAAGGGTAGCCATTCCTATTCTTAATGCCTGATTGCCAGGCCCATACCCATCCTACAAAAGGCCGCCCCGACTGCCATATCATTCCTTCGATTAAAGGCTATATTACTTTGATAACGGCCTATATGCCAAAGAGATTGTCTGAGAGAACAAAAAGTGGACAATAATTGCATTGTTAAGAAAAATGGTGTGGTAGTGCGATAACGCATCCCAGAAAACAGCCAGGCATCCGGAGTATCTCCAGTTTTTGGCGCCAAAAAAAAAATCAACCCTTCACTTTGACTTTTGGCCTGAAATGAAGGGTTGATCCAAACAACCTAATTCTAAAAAACAAATTGGGATGAATCCGTTTTGCAACCTCGATAGAGCACTACAGACTACTGCCGTATTTCTTCATTATATGGGACTATTGAAAATCGGGCATTTTGGGATTATGCAAGCTATCTTGATTGTATCACCTGTTTCATTCAATTCGCATATCAAAGGTAAAGGACTGCAGGATAATAGTGGTTAGAGCCAAATTAGAGAGAAATTAGAATCTGGTTAGAATGGAAGCTCCAGGGAAAAAACCGTCCCTTTGTCCAATTCAGACGAAACACTTAAACGGCCATCGTGCATTTTGGCGATCTTCTCCACTAAAGGCAAGCCTATGCCGTAGCCTGGGTAACCTCTGGCATTATCAGCCCGGTAAAAAGGTTTAAAAATATGAGGCTGGTCCTCCGGATCAATTCCGATCCCCTTGTCGACAATACTCACCTCCAGTTTTTCCTCCATAAAATGAACCCGAATTTTGACCTGTTCGTTGCGGGAGAACTTGAGGGCATTTTCCAGCAGATTGGTCAGCGCGATCCGGATCAGTTGATAGGATCCCCGATAGAGCAGTTTTTCCGGGTTGGAAGGCATACCTGAAAAATCAATGGCGATAGAGTTATGAGGATAGGTTTCCTTACATTCCTCAACCAGGTCGAAGATGAGTTCATCAAAGCGCCATTCCGGCTGCTGCCCGTTGACATTGTCCGGATAACTCAGGCGGATCAGTTGGCGGACCAGGGCATTCAGGCGGTCCGCCTCTTCACCGATAGCCTGGAGGGCGCTGCGGGATCCGTTAGACAACTCTTGTTCCAACAAAGCTGCTTCCACCTGCCCGATAATAGCAGTCAGCGGGTTTTTCAACTGGTGAGACGCATTGCCGATGAATAGGTTCTGGGTCTCAATGGCCGCTTCCAGACGGTCCAGCATTCGGTTGAACGTATGCGCCAATTGTCCCAGTTCATCCTTGCGGCCTTCCTCCTCCTGCAGGCGTAGGTGCAGGTTGCTAGAATTGATCTTTTTCACCTTCCGGATCATTCTGCCAATCGGTTGCAGGATATGCCAGGCGTACCAGCGGCCAAGGAAGAAAACGCCGGCCAGAGAAAGGACGAGGAAGAGCAACATCAACCGCAGCAAGTTCTGGAGTTTGCGCTGGCCGTAGAGATCCTGGGCTACTACAATAGCGGCATACACTCCTTGATTATCCTCGTAGCGGATGCCTACCCCGGATAATTTTCCCGACCTGAATTCCACGATCCCGTCCCTGTCAATCGTCTTCAGGAGGCCCATGGAGATGTATTCGGGGGTATTTGCTACAATTTTCTGAAGGCTATCCAGCAGGAAAAAATACTCTTTTTCCTGGGGTAGGGTTCTGGAATGACGCCGGTTTATTTCCTCAATAAGCTGGTGCGCCAGTTCATCCTTCTCCAGCAAAGCCTGAGCGGCTATGTGGGCGCGGTCTTCCAGGCGGTTAAAAAATTCTTTGTGGGTATACTGACGGGTGAGAATATATAACAGCACCAGCACCAGCACCAGCACCGCAAAATTGGCCAGCATAAAAGTCAGGGCGATCCTATTCCGCAGCGTCATGATGCTCTTTTAAAATGTAGCCCATACCATAAACCGTATGGATCAGCTTTTGAGGATAACCTTTATCAACCTTGTTCCGAAGATAATTGACATAAACGTCTACAACATTGGTGCCGGTATCAAAATCCAGGCCCCATACCTGTTCCAGCAGTTCGTGGCGCGAAAGTGCTTTGCCGGGATTGCGGATCAGGCATTCCAACAGCTTGAATTCGCGGATCGTCAGTTTGATCTTCCGGCCTTCCCGCCAAACCTCCTTCGCGTCCAGATTGACTTCCAGGCTCCCGTAACGCAGCATATTGGAAGCTGCCGACTGCCGCCGGTATCGGCGGACAAGGGCTTGCAAGCGGGCCAGCAACTCGTTCATCTTAAAGGGTTTGGCCATATAGTCATCCGCCCCGGCTTCCAGGCCTTTGACAATGTGGTTGGTGTGGTTCATCGCCGAAAGCATCAGGATGGGCGTATCTCGCTGCAGACGTTGCCGCACCTGCTGGCATACTTCCCAGCCATTGTGCCGGGGCAATATGACATCCAGTACGATGACATCGAAGTCGGAAGCCTCCAGGATTTCCAGGCCAGTTTCCCCGTCGAAAGCAGTCACTACCTGGTATCCTGCAGCCTGCAAGCTCCTTTCAATAAAGGATGCTATATTTTTCTCGTCCTCGATCAACAATACTTTCATACACTGTAATGGTTCATATGTATTAAATAGAGGGAAGGCCTTGGCTATTCCGCCATCAATAACTAGTGCTGCCGGCACAAGCTCCGACAGCACTAGATTGACTATATCAAAGCCAAAAGGCCACTAGCTTTCTCCTATTCCCGAACCGACTTCAACTGGAAAGGCGCTGGCAACGCTCCTCCCTGGATCAATGCAGCCAGAAGCTGCGCTTCCTCGTAGGAGAAAGTACCGGTTATTTGGGCCTTCCCGCCAGTGACCTCCGCCATCACTCGGGGCGCAAGATATACCTGTCCATCTATCACGACGGCAATAGGCCGGCCCATATTTTCGCGAGTCACCTGAGCCCAACGAGTACGCCCTTCCTCGTTAAACGTGATCCCGATAGTAGGGCCGCCGGTGTGTCCTTCGTACGAAGCGCTGCTTCGATCCACCGCCTCTCCACTTAGCAGCGGGGCCATGCCTTCACCGTACTTAAGGGCATAGAGCTCCAACGCCCCCGCTTCTCCTGGCTCCCGCCCAAAAGCAAAGTGCAGGTTGGCAGGCAAACCCTCAATTGCCCTGGGTTCCCGTATAAAGCGGCTAAAAGCCGGCATTTCCTCTGAAGGAATAACGCCAACTATTGCCCCCTTTCCCTCCCCTTCCGGGCTTTGAGGAAGCCAATGCGCCCATGTTTCCCACTGCTTCGAGGCCTGCAAAAACTTTAGTGCTTCTAACTGGGTAAAAACTTCACAAAAGTCCAGCTTTCCTACCGTCAACAAAAGCGGAAGAAGCGCCTCCGATTTAGGCCCATCTTCTAATGAAATGGCCAACTGCCGCTGCTCCGGCTCCACGCTTATTTCAAAGGTATGAATACCGAAGGCGTTCAATCGTTTGGAAAGTACATCTTTAGCCTGTTGTAATTCTTCCTGGCTGGCCTTCGGGCTCTCGAGGACAATTTCCAGCCTACTGGCCGTTGCCGCATGATTAAGATTTGGCATCAGGCTGCTGGCCAGAATGAGGCCGACAGCAATATATATGAAATATTTCATTTTATTTTGTTTTAGTGGCCCTCTCCGCCCCCGTCTCTTTCGAACCGGCAAACTGCAGGAGTCTCGAACCTTAGGGTACGAGAAAGAGGAAGCCATAAGCATACAATACGAAATACAAAATAACTGCTCTAAGCTGCAGTCATAAACCTTATGCCAACAGGGGAGGATCTTCCAGCTTTTGGCAGGAAAACAGGAGATAACGCTTGACGTTCGGAAGAACGATCAGTGGGGCTCCCGCCTGGCTGGATTGGAAAGAGAGGGCCTCAGAATCCGAGTGAAAAAACGCCCTGAACTGGGGCGCCGGCCCTTTATGATCAAAATGAAAAAAAGAAGCTAAGAAGGATTGTTCTGAAAGCGGATCGCCCGTCAGGAGGGCGGCATCGCTGGCATTGGCATGAGCCCGTAAGGCAACCGCCGTTTGTTCCGGAGTATCGAATACCCTTTGACCAAAAGTATTACTGATGCCAATAGCTGCCAAAGCTGCAAAGAGGTATATTAATGCTCTGAGCTGAGCGGCTTCCAGGGTACTATGTCTTTCAACGATTTTCATTCCGTGGCCAAGTTAAAGTAATCCTCCGTAAGAATCAATGATCCGACAAAATTCACCGGACCAGTTCGACCTCCAGCCAAGGTGGCTGGAAGCTATAGCCTTTAAGTTGGAGGTAATTAGCGAAACGGGGCAGGAAGATAGACCGGCGCTGGTTGCCCAGGGTAAGGATGAGTTCATCGCCGAACTTTTTCACTGTGAGGGCCTGTTCCTCCACCAATGGCAGTTTGATACGGGCCAGGTAGCCCCCGTCTTTTTCCTCGAACTCGAAGGGGTTATCGTGGAATAGAACTGCTGCCGGGTTAATATTCCCATAGGTTGCTTCGCCGATTCGGCCCAGCAATTCCAGGCCGAACACCTCGCGGCCCAAGTGCTCCAGGCGAAAGATCGGCAGGGGCTGGAAAGAGGTATCGATCTCTTCCAGATACTCCTTTTGGGAACTGATATACTGCTGAAAGCCCCCCTGGCCAGCCTCCTCCGGAAAGATCCGGTTGACGATGACGCCATCGACGTTGTAGCCGTACAATTGCAGGTAGGTGTAGGCCCGCCGGGCCTCCCTGATCACCATGCGCTCCGGATTCAGCACCAGGCGGATGGAACACACCTCCGGGTCCTGCATGACTTTATGAATGCGCTCCAGCTTTTCAAACAAGTTCTCGAGCTCATCCAGGCCCTTGTCGAGCGGAATGCCTGTCATGGTGCGGACCATGGCGCCGAAGCCTTTCATGGCGAAGCGCTGCCCGGGGAAGGCCTTCATGATCCACGACTGGGTGACCTGCGGCAGGGCCAGCAGGCTCAGTGTCTCGCCGGTGGGCGCGCTGTCGATAATGATCAGCTCGTATTCCTGCTTTTGGTAGTACTCCTCCAGCCAGAGGAAAGCGGAAGCTTCCTCCATTCCGGGCAGGGCGGAAAGTTCTTCGGCCACCACATTCTCCACCCCCTGCCAGCGAAAGGCCACCAGCATAAGCTGCCGGACATTCTCCCAGTGCTTTTTCATAGAGTAGTACACATCGAATTCCTGGGCGAAGAGGTTGGGCGCCACTTCCAGCGGCTCCGGCCCCAATTCCCGGTCGAGCGCATCCGACAGGCTGTGGGCCGGGTCGGTGGAAATGACCAGGGTTTTGATGCCCTGGCTGGCTGTCCGCAGAGCGGTGGCGGCGGAAAGCGTGGTCTTTCCTACGCCGCCTTTTCCGGTGAAGAGGATGATGCGCATTTAAGGGGCTGGTTTGTAGTAAAGGTAAGCAGACTGAGAAAGCTTTTCAAGTTTCGAAGCCGGCCATATCGATCATTTCTACCTCCGAGGGAATCAGGGCCCTGTCTATGAAACAATCCTTCTGTTCAACAGAACGGATAATGCGTATTGATCCAGCTTTAGATCAACATTAGGGGTATTTTGAAAAGAATTTCCGGCCAGGAATCATATTGGGGTGTATTGAATTTTTCCGTTTCCAATGAAGGAAGGCTGGGTAGATTATCCCAAGAAAGAATTTCAACATTAGCCCTATATTTACCCTATCACATAAAGCTCAACCACTTAGTATGAAAAAGGTATTCCTAGCTTGTATACTGTTTCTCCTGGCGGCTGGCATTTATGGCCAGAATTCCGGCGCGAAAGCCATTGCCCAAGATCCCGCCACCTATTTCCAACCCATGAAATGGCGAAGCATCGGCCCCTTCCGCGGCGGCCGCTCGGTAGCCGCCTGCGGGGTAGTCAGCGATCCGCTCACCTACTATATGGGCGCCACCGGTGGCGGCCTGTGGAAAACGGAAGATGCCGGACAAATATGGTCTAATGTATCGGACGGCTTTTTCCAAACCGGATCAGTGGGTGCGGTGGCCGTTTCGGAAAGCGCCCCCAACATCGTCTACTGCGGTATGGGTGAACATGCAGTGCGGGGCGTCATGACCTCTTATGGCGACGGGGTGTATAAATCCAACGATGCGGGAAAGACCTGGAAGAAAATGGGGCTGGCCCCGACGCAGCATATTGCCAGAATAGTCATCCATCCCAAAAATCCGGATATCGTCTATGTCGCGGCACAGGGCGCATTGTATGGGCGTACGGAGGAACGGGGTGTGTATAAATCAACCGATGGCGGTTCGTCCTGGTCCAAAGTGCTGTACGTCGATGATCATACGGGTTGTGCAGAGCTGTCCATGGACAGGAACAATCCACTGGTCCTTTATGCCGCGATGTGGGAACATCAGCGCCTGCCCTGGAAAGTGATCAGCGGTGGCCCCGGCAGCGGGCTTTATAAATCGACAGACGGCGGCGCCAGCTGGGAAAAAATTCATAATGGCCTGCCCAAAGAACTAGGCAAAATGGCTGTGGCGGTTTGCCCATCGAACTCCGATAAGGTATATGCGGTCATTGAAAGTGACTCGGAAAAAGAACAGGGGGGGCTGTTTGTTTCCGACGATGCCGGAAAAAGCTGGTCCCGCGTCAGCGACGACCATCGCCTGATGCAAAGAGCCTGGTACTACATCGAAGTTTTTGCCGACCCGATGGATGAAAACACGGTCTATGTGATGAGCGCCGATGCGCTGCGTTCGATCGATGGTGGAAAAACCTGGGAAACCCTTTCGGGGACACATGGCGATTTTCACAATTTGTGGATCAACCCGCACAATCCCAAGAACCTGATCATTTCTAACGATGGTGGCGCCGCCATCAGTTTTAACGGCGGCAAAAGCTGGTCTACGCAAGACAACATGCCCACCGCCCAGATCTACCGGGTGAATGTGGACAATGGCTTTCCCTATCGAATATACGGCGGACAACAGGACAATTCCTCCGTTTCCATTGCCAACCGGGAATTGAATAGCGGGGGGATCGGCCAACGCAGCTGGACTTATTCTGCCGGAGGAGAAAGCGCCTTTCTGGCTTTCGACCCCGACAATCCCCGCTATGTATTGGGTGGCAGTTATCTGGGTACGATTGAGGTACTGGACACCAAAGCCGAAGCGGCCACCAATATCATGGCTGCCCCCATTCTGTATATGAGCCGGGATGCCAAAGACATGAAATACCGATTCAACTGGAATGCCCCTATTGTCTGGTCCAAACACGAGCCGAATACTTATTACCATGGGGCGCAATATCTGTTGCGCACCCGGGATATGGGCCTCAGCTGGGAGGAGGCATCTCCGGATCTTACTCGCAACGAAAAAGAAAAACAGGGAAAAGGCGGCGGCCCCTATACAAACGAGGCGGTCGGTGCTGAAAACTATGGCACACTGAGTTATGTGGTGGAATCCCCTCATGAAAAGGGCGTCATCTGGACCGGAAGCGACGACGGCCTGGTGTATCTTACCCGTGACGGTGGGGCCCATTGGCAAAATGTCACTCCAACTGGCCTGGCGGAATGCCTGGTTAATGCCATAGAAGTATCGCCGCATGATCCGGCCACGGCCTACATCGCCACGACGCGTTATAAGTTTAATGATCATACCCCAGGGCTTTACAAGACTACCGATTATGGTAAAAGCTGGACGAATATCAGCAGTGGCATCCCTTATGGCGCCTTTACCCGGGTGGTCAGGGAGGATGACCAGCGTAAAGGCCTGCTCTTTGCCGGTACAGAAACGGGCTTGTATATTTCCTGGAATGGCGGCCAACAATGGACACCATTTCAGCTGAATTTGCCGGTGGCGCCCATAACGGACCTCATCATCCGGCACGGCGACCTCATTGCCGCCACTTCCGGTAGAGGATTCTGGATACTGGATGACCTGGGCGCGCTCCGCCAGTATGGCAATGCGGCCGGAGATTTTCTATTATATCAGCCCGAAGATGCCCTACTCGCCAATGGATCGAGTGAATTGAATAAATCTTCTGCTGAATTTAGCGGCGCCGATCCACTGCAAGGTGTGAATCCTGCCAATGGGGTCGTTATTTATTATCAACTGCCGGATACCAGCCAAATCACCCTGGAAGTCAGAGATAGCGAGGGACAGTTGGTGCGGCAATTTAGCTCCCAGAAAGACACTACTTTCCAACAATACGAGGGGGGCCCGCCGGCAGAACCTGTACTGTCGAATTCCAAAGGCCTGAATCGGTTTGTATGGGACATGCGCTACCCTACCATGCCTGGTGTGCCCGGGGTTTACATAGAAGGCAGTTACCGCGGCCACAAAGCGGCGCCGGGGAATTATACCCTTACCTTGAAAAAAGGCGGCCAAACGGCGGCCACCCAAGTCCGGATATTGCCTAACCCCCTCTATCCCACCGACGCCAATACCTACCAGGAATACCATAAGGTGATGATGGCTATGGAAACGGAACTGACTGATATGCACCGTATGGTCAACACCCTCAACGATATGCGCCAGCAGGCCGAGCGCATCCTGAAGGGTTTGCCAACCGGGGAGCAATACGATGCGCTCAGGAAGGAAGGCCAGGCCCTCGTCAGCCGGATGGCAGAATGGGATAGCGAAATGGCCCAAAGGAAATCGAAGGCCTATGATGATGTGGAGAATTTTCCCAATAAATTCACCGCGGAATACCTTTTCCTGATCAATCAGACTGAGAGCGATATTCCAAGGGTGAACATCCCATCCCGGGAACGGCTTAAAGAACTTAATGCGGAATGGTCATCGCTAAAGGCCAGGGGCCGTGCAATGCTGGACAAAGACATCCCTGCTTATAATCAATTGCTGTGGAATGCAGGGATTGGGGCGGTTTTTGGTAGGTCGGTAGGTCAGTAGGTCAGTAGGTCGGTAGGTCGGTAGGTCAGGAGGTCAGGAGGTCGGTGGGTCAGTTGAAAAGGTGCACCGCAGCTGCGGAGGGGCTTGCACCTTCGCATCCCGGCGAAGCCCGGTGGATCGAGATCGGGAAGGTCAGTAGGCCGGGAGGTCAGTTGAAAAGGAGCACCGCAGCTGCGGAGGGGCTTGTACCTTCGCATCCCGGCGAAGCCCGGTGGGCTGAGTCGGGAAGGCAGGGAGGCAGACTCTCAGGGTAACCTGAAACCTGAAACGGTGCTTTCGCGTAAGGTGAGGCCTACTTCTCACAGGCTGCTGCTTCTTAAGCGAGCGCCGCTATCGCAGCCCTGTTTCCAAGCGTAGCCCTTGGTGGTTAGGAATTTCCCCTGGGGCCTTGTGTATTACCTTTTTCTGCTTCGCTTTGAGGAAACTTTTCGCCCTTTTTTACTCGCTGCCATTTTGTTGTTTTTAATGGTGCTCGTGAATCTCCTCCGTCGATTTGAAGCGCAAAAAAGGGCCAAACCTGTCCCGTACCGGCAGGTCGGGAAAACGCCGGAAAATCCTTATGCGGCGACTCAACCCATAGGTGCTTCGGATACGGAGCACCACCAGACACCCTGTATGGTTCCGGTTTGCCCTTTTTCAAGGTGCTGTGCCGGTTTCAGTTCTGGAGCTTAAGTACCGGCCCTTCGCCAAAAGTACCGGATTTCATAGCTCTTATCTGTTGCCTGCTTTTGGGATAAAACCGCCAAGGCACATTTTCTGCCCTCCAGTGCAGGAAACAGCCTTTTCTTCAAGGCCTTTGCCACGGGCTGCTTCGTGGATGGGAAAAGGGCGTTTGTGTCCGCTAAGGATTTATCCATTGGCTCTGAGGCGCTACCCGGCGATTGCCAGGATTGGGGCAGCCAAAGCGGTAGCAAACACCCTTTTCCACACTACCTTCCTGATAGTAGATCAACCAAGTAGTAAAACCAACGGTGCGCCTTGCAGATGCTAGAGCAAACTCTGCTTCATGCAGGACAATGCCAATGAGCATATTCTCCATCAGCTTTCAGCGAGCATACCCAGCGCCTGGAGGTAGCCGACCACGGGCAATTACTTTGGCATCAACAAATAAGACTCCCGCCGCATTGGTGTACAAGTTTAATTTCTATTATTATGCCTTTTGAAAACAGAAAACTCTATGCATAACTGTTCTTCTTGGTTCTCAGGCTGCAAAGTGTGCCTGTTCATAAGTGAATTCTTTGATTACGGCGAAAGCCGGCTGACGATCTGTTTGTATTACGTTTTAGTTCTCGTGCTTTCTTTTGAGTTGTTTCCAAATAAGGTAATCAGGACAACGCTTATGCATTAACTACCGCAATTGCAGTTTCATTTTGTTGGCTTTAGACAGGACTGATTTATGCTTTTCCTGAGTCAGACAGGCGATCCGGAGTAGCGCAAATTTTGGGCAATTAAAACAGACGAAATTTATACAATTAGGTGTAAACCACCGCACGCCAATCGGACAGACAGCAAATCATAATTTCTTTGAGCCGGGTGCTGCTTATAGTTGATCACTCTTCAGTTGCAGCTCATCATTGATTTGCTCGATCATCAACTGAGACCTTCAAAAATCTATTGAGACCTCCTCTGTTTCAGGCTTGTTCTTAGCTGATACCATAAACCATGCCTGCTTTAATCAGACGGTCACGTAGGACAAGAGCTCAGCTGACCACTCAGTAGGCAGCGTATGAATCCTCATGAATCCTTGTTTTTGTGTTGTGCTATCCGTTGGCATCAACGTCGCTTTTTCGGTAATACCTAAAGACTTTGATTTCCTTCGGGATTAGCGTAATTTGCTTTTGATAGAAACCGGCAAATGGGCGCTAAACTCCGTGTGTTCCAAGCAGAAAAGGCTAGGATCTATCCTTTCTAGCCGTTCATCAACGCCTTGAACCTTTTCGGTATTTCAAACCGCTGGTGGGTCTTCCTTGGTGTTTGGCATTTAATACCGCAACGTCAACCATTCTTTGGAATGTCGTTGCCGATGTAGAATAATCCACTTTAAGTTTGGTTTTTAAATAGTGTTGAATAACATTGACACCTTTAGTTTATGAGCCTGATTTTCTATTTGATGCTTATTCAACCATGGAAGCTGGAAAGGACTAATTCAAAGATGCTGCTTGTATTTTGTTCACCTTCGGCAGATCGTAACCGCTCCGATCTATTATAAAGATAGAAATTCCTAAACTGTCTATTTTTACTGTGCTGGCAATATAAAGGGCCCTTTTTACCCGGCCGTAGCCCGCAGGGCGGAGTCGGGTTGCCCTCAAACCGACGCAGGAGGTTCATGAACGCCTCTAAAAACAACAACAAGGCAGTGAACTAAAAGGGCGAAAGAATTTTCTTCTAGGCGAAGAAGCAAAGAGCATAAGGCTCCTACACTTTGAGGTAGCGCTTCTGGCTTCACCAAGCTGCCTTCAAGGGGAGGATGAAGTTGCCCTTTCGTTACGCGAAAGGACCGCTGAAACTTGAAACCCTGCCCGTCCTCCCCCGACAACTGTCAGGCTCAGCCGGGTAAAAACCCTGAAATAACCTACGGGCCTGGCTACTAAGCGAGCCTTACAAAGCCATGCTTCCCAGTTTTCCGGACTGGTAATCCATTATAGCCTGGCGGATCTCATCATGGGTATTCATTACAAAGGGCCCATGGGCCACAATGGGCTCTTCGAAGGGAATACCATGGCAATAGACGAGTTGGCTATCCTGGGTTGCCGTAATGGACAACTCCGTACCCGCTGTGCTCAGTTCCACCAGTTGATGTTCCCGGGCTGAAGCGCCGTTGACCTGCACCTGGCCGTTGACCACATACAACAGCACCTGGCTGCCCGCCGGCAAATCATCCTGGAAAACACCGCCGCTTTTCAGCTCCAAGGTTGCGGTGAATAGGTTGGTAATTGACTCAACCGGGCCTTGCTGGCCCTGGTAACTACCGGAGGTAAGATGGAGGACACCTTTCCCCTCATCGAATGCAATGGCGGGAATACTGTCTTTCTGCAGCCCGGTGTATTTTGGAGGAGTCATTTTGAATTTTGCCGGGAGGTTCATCCAGATCTGGATCACCTCTTCCATACCCCCATTCCGTTTAAACTCATCAGATGATACTTCGGCATGTATCAGGCCGCTGCCGGCCGTCATCCACTGGATACCACCGGCTTTGATCACACTTTCCCCGGTCACGGAATCTTTGTGGGTAATGTCGCCCTGAAGCACAAAAGTCAGGGTCTCAAATCCGCGATGCGGATGGGGCCCGAACGGCAGCCCGTTGTTGTTAGGCCCGTATTTCTGGGGGCCGTGGTGATTCAGGAACAAAAAGGGGTCTAAATGGCCTATTGAACGGGTAGGCATCGCCCGCCAGGTCGACAGGTCGGCGATGGGGTCGTATATGGCCTCGTGAAGGCTGAGTACTTCTTTTTTCATGACACTTTTGTTGAGCTAAAAACTCAACACACATTCAGCCATAATGTTTTCTCGATAGGATACGCCCTCCTCTCACAAAGTATCCGCAATCTCCCTCCAAAGCTTTTCGCTATATGATCTGTACGGAATATTTTTCTGCTGCATCCAGTTTACCTTTGGCTGCCGGCGTTCTATACACCCAGGTTATTGGTCATATTCTTAGCCAGTTCCCTGACCTGCTGGCGCAGCTCGCCAAGCCTTCTGTATATGGCGTTGCTAATGACATACTCCTTCATTGGCAGTACCGGGCCGCCAGCATACATGCCGGCCTGTGTAATATCTTTCTCCACGCCGGCCCGGTGCATGAGGTAAGTGTCATCACAAATATTTACATGGTCTTTAATCATCGTTCCACCACTGGCCACCACACGGTTCCCAATCGTGGAGGAACCTCCGCCCAGAAAACCTGAAATGATGATGCAATTCTCTCCCATGGACACATTATGGGCAACGTGGCACATATTATCAAAAATACAACCATTGCCTATAGTTGTCGGGCCGTAAGTGCCCCGGTCGATCGTATTGTTGGCGCCAATCGTCACTTTATTTCCAATCACCACATTTCCCGTTTGCGGAATCCTGTGGTGGTTAAAATATTGATCCTGTGCATAACCAAACCCCTCGCTCCCAATGACGGTATTGGACAGGATGAGGCAGTTATCCCCAATTACACATTCCCACCCAATGATAGTACCGGGATGAATGCGCACCCCATTGCCGATAACGGCATCGTGTTCAATCACGACCCCGGCCATAATCGAACAATTCTCTCCAATTTTGGCGCCCTGCTCAATAACTACATTGGGGCCCAGGGAAGTGCTTTCGGGAATATGGACGCTTTCGTGAACAATGGCGGAAGGGTGAATGCGGCCCCAACCCGACCTGGAATAGTCATGGTCTCCATATCGTTGCTTCATCAAAGCGTGAGAGTATCCCAGGTTAGCGCTCACAAGGATAGCAGTGCTTTCGGCTGCTTTTTCCGCCTCCTGTTGCAGCTCTTTGGGTATCACTACTGCTGAAACACCTTGTTCCAATACTTGCTGTAAAGCTTTCTTGTCCGGCACAAAGGCCAGGTCCCCTTCCTTGCATTTCTGATAAGGAGCAATCGCTTTGAACTCGGCCATTGTGTTTCCCTTGAGGGCAATGAGGCCGCACTGCTGTGCACATTCCTCAAAAATCTGTTGGGCTATCATGTTCTTTTTTTTATTTAATGGTTATTGACGCCTCCTGAGTAATATTATCCGAAGCATTTCCCACAAAAACCTTGTACTCCCCCTTTTCCAGGTTCCACCCAGGGATAGATTCATCATAAAAGGCGAGCTGATCGACTCCGATCGAAACTTTCACCGCGGCAGCCCCCCCTTTTTCCACCCAAACTTTGCGAAAGCCTTTCAACTCTTTCACCGCCCGATCCACCTTTGAATTGCGCTTCCCTATGTAAACCTGAACCACCTCTGCCCCATCTGCATCTCCGGTATTGGACACATTGCAGGTAAGCGTGATGGACTCACCGGCGGTATAAACTTGCTTATCGGTTTTTATTCCGGACAATTCAAAACTGGTATAGGATAATCCATGCCCGAAAGCAAACAGTGGCTTAATCTCTTTGGTATCATGCCAACGGTACCCCACCAGGATATCCTCCTTGTAATACTGGTTGATACTGTCTCCGGGATAAGAGAGTGTTCCGAAATGATGGGCGGCATTATCACTTAGCTTTGCCGGAAAGGAAAACGGCAACTTCCCGGAAGGATTGACATCCCCACTGATAATATCGGCCAGAGCATGGCCGGATTCACTTCCCAGATACCAGGCCTGCATAAGGCCCTTCACCTTTGGCAACCAGGGCATCGCCACGGCATTGCCGCTGATCAGCACCACGCCAATATTGTCATTCACTTTGTAGAGTTCTTCCAAAAGTTTATCCTGGCCAAAAGGAAGCCCGAGCCCCTCGCGGTCGCCCCCTTCGCAGTCCTGACGATGGTTTTTATTCAAACCTCCAAAGAACAAGACGACATCGGCTTTGGACGCAACCTCTACCGCCGCCCTCAACAGGGAATCGGCATTGAGTGGTGACGGCGCCACCTGCCCGTAAACCGAGGGCCCGGAAGCATAGCCCATTGCATGAATGATGTTGGCATTTTTAAACCGTTGCCGTAAGCCTTCAAGGGGTGATATTTCATATTTGGGCTTTAGCTCCGAAGAGCCGCCTCCGGGGGTCGTGGGCCGGGTTGCATTTTCGCCTATTACCGCGATGGTTAGCTTTTTGTCAGGGTCAATTGGGAAAAAAGCCTGGCCGTTTTTTAGCAGAACAATACCTTCGCCGGCAACGGCTCGAGCGACCTGTTGGTGCTCAGGGTTGTTCATTCTTCCCATCGGGCGATTGGGATTCATATTGGTCCGGAACATCAGGCGAAGGATCCTCCGCGCTTTATCGTCAACGACCGCTTCGTCTATTTCCCCGCTTTTGAGCATTTTCAGGAATGGAGTGGCCAGATAATAATAGTCGTAAGCATTCTTGGCCGATACCGTCAATCCATCTGTTCCTGTCCCCATTTCCATATCAAGGCCAAACAGGGCCGCTTCCCGGGTATCATGGGCCCCGCCCCAATCCGTTATTACCACGCCATCGAAGCCCCAGTCTTCCTTCAGGATTTTGTTCAGCAGCAATTCATTATGGCAGCAATGCTGCCCTTTGTACTGATTATAGGCGCCCATAACGGACCAAACGCCCCCTTCTTCTACGGCTGCCTTGAAGGCCGGCAGATAGATCTCATACAGCGCCCTGTCGCTCACTTCCACATTGATATGGCCCCGCCATAATTCCTGATTATTGAGCACATAATGCTTCACGCAGGCCGCCACTCCGTTCTGCTGGACGCCCTTGATATAGGGCACCACCAGGATGGAGGCCAAATGGGGGTCCTCTCCCATGTATTCAAAATTGCGGCCATTGAGCGGGGTACGGTAAATATTTACCCCCGGGCCCAGCAACACATCTTTTTTCCGATAGCGGGCTTCTTCTCCGACCGCCACGCCATATTGATGCGACAATTCCGGATTAAAAGTGGCCGCCAGGCAGGTTAGCGCCGGGAAGGCGGTGATGGAATCGTTGGTCCAGCCTGCATACCCCCAATTATCCCAGTTGATCTCCGCCCTAATGCCATGGGGGCCATCGGACATCCATATTTCAGGGATACCTAAGCGAGGAACACCAGGCGTACTAAATTTTGACTGCGCATGGCACAGGGCCACCTTCTCTTCCAGAGTCAGTTGGGAAAGGATGTTTTCGATTTTACTTTCTACATCTTTTGTTAAAACCTGGGCCTGAACGTTGCTGGCAACCCAGCCTGCGAGTATCATTGTTGTCAGAACAAACCGTATCATCTGCTGCTATCATTTATTTCGGCAAAGAAACCATTCCTGGCCTTCGCCAAAAATAGCAAATCTCCGGTCAAATGCCCAATGCGGACGCTGATCTCCGTAAAGTGTCCGCCCCTTCTACCAATCCAATTTCACTGTTTAATTAGCCGGACACTTCCTGTTCCTGACCTGGTTGTAATTTTTGAAACATAGGCCCCATCGGCAAAATTTGATGCATTTATAGTTGCCATCGGCCCGTTCGGTTTAAGAACGAGCAGTAATTTCCCTTGTTGATCAAACACTTCTATCAAAGTGATGTCCATGTTTGGAGAGGATATTGTCCATTGATCATTGGCTGGGTTTGGAAAGGCTCTTAATCCTTCCATTTCATAATTGTTGACACCCAGCACTAATTCTCCAAATTTCACATCATCAAAATAATAGGTTTTCTCTCCCGCCGTAGCGCCATCCGTATCGAAATTAAAAAAGATAGAGGCCATATTGTAAGTCCAACCCATAGCTAACCCAACGCTTAACAGCTCCGTTCCCGGCGCCTGGTTCGTGAAGTCGAACTCTAAGGCCTCCCACTGGCCGGAAAGAGTGGTATTGGTTTCTGTCTCACAAGTGTGGGTGGGGTCATTTGAATCTTCCACTTTCAACCGAATCGGCGTACCCGCTTCCGGAGACCAGACCCGCACCGTCATTTTGGAGTCCGCTAAGGTTAGTGGAATATTTGTTGCGAAACCGGCAGGAGTGCCAATGGTCGTTCCCGCCCATGTTGCAGCTCCCTCGGTTTTGATAACTTGTATGGCCCTATTGCCAGCATCGGTGGGGTCCGTTACTAAGGAGGATTCGTTACCTCCAAAATCGGACAGGGTATAATTCACAGTTGAACCTTCGAAATCTACCGGCAAATCAATCTGAGTACCTCCGAATAACTGCGCTATATCATCGAACAGGAAAGTAGAGCTTGCGGAGCCGTCTCCCACATTTCCAAAGTCAAACATGAACACCAGCGTATTAACATTGGCCGGTTGGCCCGTGAAATCCCATTTTAATTCTTCCCACTCATTTGTAACCGTTGTCTGGGCGTCTCTTTCTGTTACTCCTGCCCCCTCCAGTTTGAACTTAACGATCGTTCCAACCGGGGCAGTCGTAAAAACTTTCATTGAAATCGT
Organism: Lewinellaceae bacterium; assembly: GCA_020636215.1. Taxonomy (GTDB): domain Bacteria; phylum Bacteroidota; class Bacteroidia; order Chitinophagales; family Saprospiraceae; genus JACJYE01. The sequence goes on along the minus strand of JACJYG010000006.1, from coordinate 154,638 downwards.
ATTAAAAGTGGAGAAGTCCAAATTGCTGGCTAATGCCAATTTACTTCCCGCCCAAACCTGACCGCCATCCCTCACTATTTGGGCTACTGTAGAGCTGGTGTTGAGGCCACCGGGTTGAGTATTAGCGATTACGGTGGCTTTTCCTCCGTCAAAATCTTCAAAATCTGAGGTGACTATTGTCGTTTCAAAATCTATGGGTAAGGTTTGTGTATACCCTGTTGAAGCAGAGAACAGGAGAATAAGTACAGTGATTTTTTTCATGGTATTGTTTAAATATTGCCAAGAGGTTCTTTCCGCTTCGCAGGGTTGGTTATGAAAAAGTGCCCGCTAAGTTACTATAATTCCACTTAGGGGGACTGGAATGCAAGGCAGCTGTCATTTTGGAGGGGAACTTACGGCCAGCAGATATGCATTAGCCGAGGTTAAAAGCTTCCCTTTCGCGTAAGGCGAAGCCTACTTCTCACAGGCCGCTGCCCCTTAAGCGAGCACTGCTGTTGTAGCCCTGTTTCAAACCGTAGCCCTTTGTGATTGGGAATTCCCTTGGGGCCAGTGTATAATCTTTTTCTGCTTCGCTTTGAGGAAACTCTTCGCCCTTTTTTACTCGCTGCCATTTTGTTGTTTTTAATGGTGCTCGTGAATCTCCTCCGTCGATTTGTAGCGCAAAAAAGGGCCAAACCTGTCCCGTACCGGCAGGTCGGGAAAACGCCGGAAAATCCTTATGCGACACCTCAACCCATAGATGTTTCGGGTACGGAGCACAATCGAATACCCTTATGGTTCCGGTTTGCCCTTTTTCAAGGTGCTGTGCCGGTTTCAGTGCTGGAAGCTTAAGTACCGGCCCTTCGCCAAAAGTACCGGATTCTATAGCTTTTATCTGTTGCCTGCTCCTGGGATGAAACCGCCAAGGCACATTTTCTACCCTCCAGTGCAGGTGACAGCCTTTTCTTCTACATTTTTGCCAGGGCTGCTTCGTGGCGGGAAAAAGGGCGTTTGTGGCCGCTAAGGATTTATCCATTGGCTCGGCGGCGCTACTCGGCGGTTTCCGGGATTGGGCTAGCCAAAGCGGCCTTAAACACCCTTTTCCCAAACTTCCTTGCTGACAAAGGACGGCTCCGAACCATAAGTGGCCGATAAAACCCAAGGGCGGAGGTGCGCCTTGCAGGATGCGGCCCTAAGGGCAATACTATTACCTCATGCTAGGGCCATTGCCCAAGAGCATGCTTCCCATGCCAAGTATTTTTGCTCGAGCATACTGCACAGCGCCTGGAAAAGGGTGAACCTTAACCTCAAGGCCGGCAATCAGTAGTTGCGCAAACGAAGCATTAAGAGCGTCTCTGCCGCATTGGCTGGGCCAAGGGTTTTGGCCCTTTTGCCCTCAAAAGGGCGAAAGAATTTTCCTCTTGGCGAAGCAAACGAGCATAAGGCTACCAAACCTTAAGTGAGTGGCCCACTTATACAGACGCCCCAGAAGTCGCCCGTTCATTACGCGAAAGGACCGTTAAAGGCTAAGAGCATGGTTCACACCAAATAAACCTCCTCCACCTCCCGCACCGGCCGACGGCAGGCATAATCCTGACAAACATAGATCAGGGTATCATCCGCCTTCCAGCGGTGGGACAGCAGTGGGTATTGGTCATTAGGCGCATTGGTAGCTATCAGTACATGAGGGCCGAAGAAGGCGGCGGCCGCTTCCCGATGTTTCTCCATCGCCTGGGGGCCAACGATAGCGATCTCCAGCAGGCCGTAGGTTTCGGCAATCAGCAGCGTACCCCAACTCGCGTGGGGCAAAGGAGACTCGAGCAGGCGGCCGCCCGCGCCCAGAAGCATCTCCCGGGCTTGCTCCTGCCATTCTCTTTTACCCAACAGAATGCCCAGCCGTTGCAGGTTGGCCGCCATCACGGCATTGGGAGAGGGCAGGTCTTCTTCGTGCAAGGGCTTGCGCCGAAGGATGGTTTCGCCTGACGCATCAGAATTGAAATAGAAAAATACGCCCTGCTCATCGACAAAGCGCTCTCGGGCTTCTTCCAGCAATTCCGCCGCCTGGCTCAGCAGTTCGTGGCGCTGACTGACGGCATGCACCTCCAGCATTGCCTCGATCAGGTAGGCATAGCCATCTAGGAAGGCAGGGATGTCACGTCCGTAGAGGTGCCGCAGGCCGCCCTCAGGCGCCCGGAAGTGTGATAACAGGAATTGCAGGAGCTGTTCCGCCCTTTCCAGGTAGTGGGGTGCTCCGGTGGCGCCATAGGCCTGGGCAAAGGCCGCACAGGCCAGTGCATTCCAGGATAGCAGGATATTTTCATCACGTTGGGGACGGGCACGTTGGCTCCGGGCTTGTACCAAAGCCTCACGGCATCGACTAAAGTATGCTTTGATTTCTTCGGGAAGAACGCCCTTACGGCCGGCAAACTGATCGAGACGCTCCGTAGCGTAGAGGATGTTGCGGCCTTCCCAGTTGCCCTCAGGGCGGATGTTGAAATAGTCGCAGAACCAATGGGGCTCCTCCGGCAACAAATTTATGATCTCCTGGTACGCCCAGGTGTAAAAGCGCCCCTCCTCCCCTTCCGACTCGGCGTCGAGCGCAGCGCAATAACCGCCATCGGGGTGATGGAGTTCTTCGTCCAGGAAGGCGAGCGTTTGTTCCATCGCTTCCCGGTATTCCGCCTTTTTCGTCCATTTATACAAAGCGGCCAGCAGCCGGGCGATCAGGGCATTATCGTAGAGCATTTTCTCAAAATGCGGCGCCCGCCAATCCCGGTCTACGGTATAGCGGGCGAAGCCGCCACCAAGGTGGTCATGCAGGCCGCCCTGCAGCATCCGGGCTACAGTTGACAACACATGGCTATAAATGGGCAGGCTGGAGGTTTGCCAGGCGTACTGCAACAGGAATTCCAGGGCCATGGTGTTGGGAAACTTGGCGCCCTGGCCGAAACCGCCTTGCTCCTTATCAAACTGCTGTTGTAAGTTTTCCATTGCCTTTGTTACCGACTGCCTGGCCAGCAGGCCTTCGGCACTGGAAACGGCCGGCGCCCGCTCCCGCCGTTCCATACGGCCCAGTATTTTCTCTGCTTCCTGTTCTACCGCCCGCCGGTTTTCGTAGAAGTTGTACGCAGCATATTGCAGGGCCTGCATCCAGGATTGCAGCCGCTGGCCGGGTTCAGGGGGAAAGTACGTACCGGCAAAAAAAGGTTTACCCTGGGGCGTCAGGAAAACATTCAGCGGCCAGCCGCCGCGCCCGGTGATGGCCTCACAGGCGGCCATGTATAAGGCATCGAGGTCGGGCCGCTCTTCCCGGTCGATCTTGATGTTGATGAAATGGCTGTTCATATAGGCGGCAACTTCCTCATCCTGGAAGCTTTCTCGCGCCATCACATGGCACCAGTGGCAGGTGCTGTACCCAATACTCACCAGGATGGGCCGGTCTTCACGACGGGCGAGCGCCAGAGCTTCTTCTCCCCAGGGATACCAGTCGACGGGGTTGTCGGCGTGCTGCCGGAGGTAGGGGCTGGGTTCTTGTGCCAGGTGGTTCATTGCAAAGGGCTTGTGGGATTCCTGGGAGTGTCTGGTATGTCTGGTGCGTCTTGTATGTCTTGTTTGTCTTGTTTGTCTTGTTTGTCTGGTGCGTCTTGTTTGTCTTGTTTGTCTTGTTTGTCTTGTGGGTCTTGTGGGTCTTGTTTGTCTTGTGGGTCTTGTTTGTCTTGTGGGTCTCGTTTGTCTTGTGGGTCTTGTGGGTCTTGTGGGTCTCGTTTGTCTTGTGGGTCTCTAGACCAGACGTAGGGAGTGTTCAGGAGTTCGTGTCCCGTCCCTAGGGGCCGGGTAAATTATCGAGTCCCGTCCTTGAGGGGCGGGTAAAGTTCGAGTTCCCTGAAGCCCCAGTAAAATCAAGGCTTCCCTGATCATGGTGGAGGATTTGACACAGTTATTTGAAAACTCCCCAGACGGACCAGACGGACCAGACACACCAGACGGACCAGACGGATGTACCAGACACACCAGACGTACCAGACACACCAGACGGACCAGACGGACGTACCAGACGCATCAAACCTACAACTTTTTCCTAAATTGAATGCTCCATATCCCCCGTAAATCTCCCTCCGAATATCCTATGGCTTCGTCGGCAGGGTACAGTTCTTTGATCACGGCATAATCGGCCTCCTTCAGTGTTTCGCCCAATTTGCCGTGGCACTGTAGGCAAAGCGGTTGTATTTGGATGGGGGCGTAAAAGGCCACCGTATTGGCGTCCTGTGGTTGGACGACTGGCTTCATTGGCTCGCCGGCCTCGTGCAATTGCTGGAAGGACAGAAGCATAGCCCGTTCGGCTGCGGTAGGTTGATCTTTGGGATTCCGGATTTTGAGGCTGGTGCGGCGAATGTCGGCCTCATATACTTTGGAAAGACTGTCCACCAGGGGATAAGCGGCCAGGTTGCAATAACGGGAAGCTTCCGCTACCCCACCCCGCTGCATGGCGCTGAGCAGCTCGCCGCTCATGGCGGCAAAAGTTCCCTGGGCTATTTCTTTGCCGCGTTGGGTGTATAAGGTTACTTCTTCAGGGGTGAGCGGAACGGCTTCCTGACCGGAATCACCAGAAGGCTTGTTATTTTGGCAGGCCGTAAATAGTAGAAAGCTGAAGGTAGTGAGGAAGAAGATGGTCCACTTCATGTTATACGTTTTTGAGCTTGTTTGCAGCATGGGCCTCAAGCGCCCGTAGTTGAATGAATATTTGGTACTCGCCAAGGTCCCACCAAGGGCCAGGGAGACGCCATCCAAATCCAGTCTCCCTGAAATGCAAAGTGGCGCCCTCCAGTGCGGAGCGGCGCCACTTTTCACCTAAAAAGTTAAGCTACTGCTTCGATCGCCTGGTCAATTACCTCCTGCGATAGGGTAGTCGGGCAGGCGTATTCTGAGAGTTGAATGTCGGCTACCTCAATGGCATGCCAGCCGCCGGTGGTGTCTATCACATTGTGAAAACCTCTGGCTTTGAGGATAGAGGCCGTGATCATGGAACGGTATCCACCCAGGCAATGCAGGTAGTATTCCTCGTTGCGGTCCAGCCGGTACATATTGTTGTTGATATAATCCAGCGGGAAGTTCAGGGCGCCCAATGCGTGCTGGGAGATGTACTCCGTTGGTTTGCGTACGTCCAGGAGTTTTTTGACCGAACCACGCTGAATGCGTTCAGCCAGTTCAACCGCAGTGACGGAGCTGACCGTATCCACTTCCTTGCCGGCAGCTTTCCAGGCCTCTACACCACCTTGGAGGTAGCCCAGGGTATTGTCATACCCCACGCGAGCCAGGCGGGTAACCACCTCTTCCTCGCGGCCTTCCTCCGTCAGGAAAACAATCGGCTGCTGCAAATCGGTGATCAGCGCGCCTACCCAGGGGGCAAAGTCGCCGTCCAGTCCAATAAAAATGGAGCCTGGAACAAAGCCATGCTTGAAAACATCTTCATGCCGGGTATCAAGGATCAGCGCTTCCTGTTGCTCCACAACGGCCTCGAATTCTTCAACTGTCAGTGGTAGGGCGCCTTTTTCCAGCACCTCATCGATGTTGCCGTAGCCGGTTTTATTCAACTTGGCGTTTTTGGCAAAATACTGTGGCGGCGGCATCAGGCCGGCGGTAACTTCGGCGATAAATTCTTCTTTGGTCATATCGGCCCGCAGGGCGTAGTTCGTCTTTTTCTGGTTGCCCAGGGTATCCCAGGTTTCGCTGCTCATGCTCTTACCGCAAGCTGAACCGGCGCCGTGGCCCGGGTAAACGATGACATCATCGGCAAGGGGCATGATCTTGGTGCGCAGGCTGTTGTAGAGCCATCCGGCCAGGTCTTCCTTGGTCAGCTCGCCGGATTTCTGAGCCAGGTCCGGCCGGCCCACATCACCGATGAACAAGGTGTCGCCAGAGAAGATGGCGTAGTCTTTCCCTGATTCGTCGCGCAGCAGGTAGGTGGTAGATTCCGGCGTATGGCCCGGGGTGTGCAGGATCTTAAACGTAGCGTCTCCCAGCTTGAGTTCCTCCTCGTCTTTGGCCATATACTTTTCAAATGTCGTTTCTGCATTCGGGCCGTAGATAATCGTCGCGCCCGTTTTCTGCGCCAGGTCGAGGTGGCCGGAGACGAAATCAGCGTGGAAGTGGGTTTCGAAGATGTACTTCAGCTTGGCCCCTTCTTTTTCCAGCTTGTCGAGGTAGGGCTTCGTTTCGCGAAGGGGGTCAATGATGGCGGCCTCGCCCTTGCTTTCGATGTAATAAGCGGCTTCAGCCAGGCAACCGGTATAGATTTGTTCGACTTTCATGGTACTACTATTTTAGCTCTTTTAATGGATGATTAGCAAATTTAGTTGAATTATGGACACAAAGATAGGAGGTGAAGGAAAGGCTTTCAGTGACGAGCGTCACAAAAAACATCAGGCCCCTTCCGCCCTATTGGCGAAAGGGGCCTGATGCAATCGTTTACCGCTTTACATCCCAGACTCCTAGGGCAGAGGCGGGCCAACGGCCGCTTCCCACTTCCGAATTCCCCCCGCCCACTCGTTGTACTCGCGTTCGGGTAAAACTTCCCATCCCGACCTCCTTCGTCGGTGCGGGACTCCCTCCGGTCGCTTCCGAATTCCCACTTCCGAATTCCCACTTCCTCAGATCCACTTGGCCAGATAGCGGTAAAACTTCTGCTTGAGGTCCGAATAAATAGTTCTGAAGCTATCCATCTGCTCCTCCATAAAGCGGTGGTTGTTTTGATCAAGGGGAGCATCTTCTCCTCTCTGCAATGCCTCCTTGATCTTTTGTTCATGAATGTGGATGTCATGCTTCAGTGCATCGAGTACTTCCTTTTGGCGAATGAATTGGTTTTGAAACTGCTCCAACCCACTCAATACATCGATGGTATGATATTTTTGCACCAATTCCTCCAACCGGTGTTCGTAAATTTTGATCTCATCAGCATAAAAAGCCAGTTCGTTTGCCCACAGGCGGTGCTCAAAGTGAAACGCCTGCAGGTTTTTTACAGCAGAAATCATAGGCTGTTATTGTTTAAAATGAACAATCAATTTATCTCCTTGGCGGAAGGGGCCCATTCACTCATCCAGCAATAACTCTTCACTGAAACTGAAGCGCAACAGGTCATGGGTTGTAATGATGCCGATGAGTTGCCCCCGGTCGACTACCGGCAGGGCGTGGAAAACATTGGACAGGAATACCTCAGCCGCTTTTTGCAGCGACTCCTCCGGCCCAATGGTGGCCACCTGCTTGGTCATGATATCCAGGGCGGCAACTTCCTCATGGAGCGCCTGATTGTACAAACCGATCAGGTGGTCGGCGCGCATCTGGTCCGCTTTGCTGATGATCCCACATAGTTTGCCCTGCTCATCGACTACGGGCAGGTGGTGAATGTTATAGGCCTGGAATATCTCATTCACCCGGCCAAGCTTTTCATCCCTGCGGACAACGAGCAGCTCCCGGCTCATCACTTCGCGAATGGGAATTGGTTGTACTTTCATCATAATACTTCTATTTTACCCGGCCAACGCCCGGGATATTTGAGCTTGTTTGGTGGTGGTGCTTTGGCTGCATCACGTTGCTAAAGGTGCAAAAGACCAGATGGAGGAGAAATGAGTTTCGTCAGCCAGGTGGCTGATCTTTATCAGCAGGGAGGAGAGGCCGCCCGCATAAAAAAGGGGCAATCCACATAGGATTCCCCCAGGTATAATGAAAATCGAACAAATATTCTCTGTCCCGTTGGCGCCTTAACAGAAGGTTGAAGGAGTTTAGAAGGTTGAGGTGGCTTAACCACTCAACCCTTCTAAACTTAGCCTTAAGCGCTCCAAAGAGATCCTAAACCCTGTGAACTTTCAAGGGCGCAATACTGAATCAGCCCCTTCTGTGTTCCTGGCGCTCAGTTCGACGAATCATCACCTTACAGCTCGGTCGCCTGCTCTTGGAATTGCGTCATTGGAACTTTCGTTTCCAGAATGGCATTAAAGCCACCTTCGATGTTCACCAGATTTTCAAACCCGCGGGAGCGCAGGATGGAGGCAGCGATCATGGAGCGGTAACCACCGGCGCAATGGAGATAGTATTGCTTATTGCGATCCAGTTCGCTCATATTCTTGTTGATAAAATCGAGCGGGAAGTTCTGAGCGCCAATGATGTGCTGGGCTTCATATTCGCTGGCCTTGCGCACGTCGAGGATATTCACCCCCGGCTTGCCATACCAATTAACCAGTTCTGTTGACTGGATCTCTTTCATGATGTCTACTTCTTCGCCGGCTTTTACCCAGGCTTCAAAGCCGCCATCCAGATAACCAATAGGATTATCATAACCAACGCGCGCCATACGCGTAATCACTTCTCTCTCCCGTCCTGGTTCACAAACAAATAAAATGGGCTGCTGCAGGTCGGTAATCAGGGCGCCGATCCACATGGCGAAGTTGTCGTCGATGCCGATAAAGACGGAGCCGGGGATAAACCCTTTAGCAAATATTTCCTGCAGGCGGGTATCGATCACCAGCGCTTCCTTTTCCGCCCAGGCGGCCTTGAATGCCCGGACACTCAAAGGATTGAGGCCTTGTTCCAGCACTGCATCGAGGCTATCATAGCCCATCTTATTCATAACGGCGTTCTTGGGGAAGTACTGCGGCGGCTCTACCAAACCTTCGGTAACTTCCGCAACAAATTCTTCCTTCGTCATGGGCTGCAGAGCATAGTTTGTCTTCTTCTGCTCGCCCAGATAGCCCCAGGTTTCTTTGCTCATCTTCTTTCCGCAGGCAGAACCGGCGCCATGCCCCGGATAAACAATGACCTCATCAGAAAGCGGTAGTATCTTATTGTGGAGGCTTTCATAAAGATAGCCGGCCAGGTCTTCGCGTGTCAGGTCAGTTTTGACGGCCAGGTCGGGACGCCCAACATCACCCAGGAACAAGGTGTCCCCCGTGAAGATGGCGTACTCCTTGTTATTTTCATCCAGCAACAAGTAGGTCGAAGATTCCATCGTGTGGCCCGGAGTATGTAAAACCCGGATCTTCACCTTCCCTACTATTATTTCTTCTCCATCCTTGGCGACATGGGCCTTGAAATTCGGCTGGGCAGTCGGCCCAAAAACAATAGTTGCGCCGGTTTTCTTGGCCAGGTCGAGGTGCCCGGAAACGAAATCGGCGTGGAAGTGGGTCTCCAATACATATTTGATCTTGGCGCCATCTGCTTTTGCCCGCTCTATATAGGGGTCTGTCTCCCGTAACGGGTCGATGATGACGGCCTCACCGTTGCTCTCAATGTAGTAGGCAGCTTCTGCCAGGCAACCGGTATATATTTGCTCTACTTTCATGGATAAAATGTTTTTTTCGATTAAGTAATTTATTTTCAAATCGCAACTAAACTAAATATGAACATAATTTCATGTTTTAACCCAAAAGAAAGAACATGAACTTGCGCCACTAAGCACTGGTTCTGACAATCATCATATCAAATCGGCATTTCCACACCATAATAAGGGGGATTTTTTCCCACAGACTTCGGGAAGTAGATGGCAAATTAAATTACTTGCTTTTTTTATTGTGATGATTTTTGCCACTCCCTTCCGATGACTTTTATCATTATTTGGACACCTCACCCCAGCGGGTATGCTCAGGGCACAAACTAAGCACAGATATTATCTTGAGCAGTGACGGAGGTCACAAAAGTAAAAATTTGAACCAACTGCTCTATCGAGCCGTAACCGGCCCGAATACTTCCTCCCAGGCGCAAAGCCCACCATCCATATTGTAAACATCAGAAAACCCCCCATTCTGCATCAGCATACACACCCGCAGGGAGCGGCGTTCTGTCCGGCAGTAAATGAAATACTTCCTTTCGTTGTCCAATTGTTCCAGGCGGTCCCACAGATCGGGCGTGAGGTAACTGATATTGATAGCGCCGGGCAGATGCGCTTCCTGGAATTCTTCAGGGGTCCGTACATCGATCAACATTCCCTCCTTTCCGTCTTTCAACGCCCGTGCAAAATCCTGGGGCGGAAGGTTTTTTAATTGCTGCTTGAGGATCTGCCAGCGCCGGGGCGGGCAGACACTACCTTCTACTTTATCTGTTCGATTTTCAACCATTGCTGTTTTAATAAGTGTCCCCTCAAAAATATACTGAGTCATTTTGAGATACTGTGACAATGGTCACCGAAATGGTTTTCAGTTGACAGTTTGAAGCCTGCAAAGCAATCCATTCAGCTACGGCAGGGACTGATAACTGCCGGCTGTTCACTGCGAACTGAGCAACAACTCCTCCTTATGGGATTCCAGGACAGGGATGATAAACTCGATCAGTTCGCGGAGTTCCCAGCCCAGCAGTTCAGCGCCTTTTTGCACCTCTTCCCGGTCAACAGTAGCCGCAAAAGATTTGGTTTTGAGTTTTTTGAGCACTGATTTTGCATTCATCCCCTCGATCAAGGTTGGCCGGATTAGGGCAGCGGCGTAAATAAAGCCCGTCAGCTCATCGGCAGCCACAATGCACTTGTCCAGCAATGACTGCCGGGGAACGTTCCATTTTGTGTAATGGCCGGCGATAGCGTGTGCAACCTCCTCTTGTCCCATCTCTCGTAGCCGGGCGACAATGATACCAGGGTGCTTTTCGGGATATTTTTCATAGTCCGCATCGTGCAACAGGCCGGTTACAGCAAATTTCTCCTCATCCTCCCCAAAGTGGCGGGCCAGCGCACACATCACCAGTTCAACGGTGCGGGCATGGCGCAGGAGGGATTCCGTTTCGGTCATTTCGGTAAGAATAGCGTAGGCTTCGTCGCGGGTCATGGCTTTCGTACTTATAGTCAAACCATGAATTTAGAAGAAAAAATGGAGGTGTGCAAAAGCGGGCAACACCTCCGGCTTTATTTTTGATAATGAACAGGCCGCCCTGGCTGGCTGAGTTACTGAAAACGGGTGTACTGCCGGACTGGTCACAGCGCTACTGCTTCCTCAGAAGCTACCACGACTTTATCCAGGGCTTGTTCCAGGTCAGAGAGGAGGTCATCCGTATTTTCGACGCCAATGGACAACCGCACCAGATTTTCGGTGACGCCCGCCTCTTCCATCATTCCGTTAGGTAGGCCGGCATGCGTCATCGTTGCCGGGTGCTGCGCCAAGGATTCGGTACTGCCCAGGCTGACCGCCATTTTCAGCAGTTTCAGCCCATTGAGGAAAGCGAAAGCCTCTTTTTCCCCTCCGCGGAGGTAAACGGAGATCATGGAGCCCGGAGCGATGCACTGCCGTTGGTAAATATCGTATTGTTCTCCATCCGCTTCGGTCAGCAGGCCCAGGTAATTCACCTGTTCCACCATGGGATGGCTGGCCAGGAAGCGAGCTATCCGTTGAGCGTTGTGGCATTGCTGCTCCATACGCAGCTTCAGGGTTTCCAGGCTACGCATCAACAGCCAGCTCGTCCATGGAGTGGCCATATTGCCCAGGAAAGTGCGCATTGTTTTTACCCGCTGGATCAATTCCTTGTTACCTAAAACCGCACCAGCAATCAGATCGCTATGGCCTCCCAGGAATTTGGTAGCGGAATAAAGCACCAGGTCAGCCCCAAGCGCTAGGGGATGCTGCCAAAGCGGGCCCATATAGGTATTGTCCACCACCACCCGTACATGCCGTTCCGGTACGGATAATTCCTCCGCCAACAGATTCATCGCCTCGATGTCGATTAGCGCATTAGTGGGATTAGCGGGTGTTTCAATATACACCATGGCCACCCGCTCTGCCCTGCCTTCAGCTTTCAGGCGACAAAGAATATCTTCCGGCTGTTCGCCCGCACGAAACTCGGCCACTTCAATACCCATTTTCACCAACACGCTGGTGATAAAGTGAATGGAGCCACCGTACAAAGGGCTGCTGTACAACAGCACATCGCCAGGCTCCAGAAATTCGAACATAATAGTAGAAATAGCTGCCATCCCACTGGAAAAGACCGCCGCCTCTTCCGCTTTATCCCACAGGCACAGGCGTTGTTCCAGAATGTCCAGGTCCGGGTTGTTCAGGCGGCTGTAGATCATACCTGGAGCTTCATTCCCATTCGGCTCGCGCAGGCCATAGGCCAGCTCAAAATAGGATTTACCTTCTTCGGCCGACTGGAAAGAAAAGGTGGAAGTCTGATACACCGGCACCTTCACCGCCCCTTGAGACTGCGCAGCATGGTGGCCGTAAGACATCATCAGGCTCTCCGGTTTGAATTTTTGGTAGGACATCTCGCTGGTTTTATTTGGTTAGGCAATTTTTTCTGCTCTTTTTTTACAAATGTACCCTCAAACAGATCATTTTTCCATGATAAATATCAATCAAAGAAAATAAAACTTTAATTCCATCTTAATAAAGATTATTTTGCCAAACCAACACTCTTAATCCATTTTCCGTAGAAAATTTTTCGCCTTCATGAAACCTCTGGACGCCACCGACAAGCGTATTCTGGCTCTGTTGCAGGAAAATGCGCATTTCACCAATAAGGAGATCGCCGCCCGGCTGGGCATAACCACCACCCCTGTGTACGAACGCATCAAACGGATGGAAGAGCAGGAGTACATTCAACGCTACACTGCCCTGGTGGACGGGAAAAAACTGGGCTTCACCCTGGTAGCCTATTGCAACGTGCAACTCAAGGAACACGCTCAGGACTACCTCCGGCAATTCGAATCAGAGGTACACTCTCTAGCCGAAGTCATTGAATGCTATCACATTGCCGGCATGTTCGACTACCTGTTAAAAGTGATCGTTAAAGACATGGCTGCCTATCAGAACTTCATCGTCAATAAGCTCGCCGCCCTGGATAATATCGGCAACGTGCAAAGCTCCTTTGTCATGACGCAGGTAAAAATGGCGGTTGGCCTGCCGCTGGAATAGTTTTTCAGTGCACCTGTTGCAGGCCTATTGATCTATTGCCCTACCGTCGTACTGATAAAAAAGCCCAATTCCTGTTTGACCGCAGGGGGAAGTTCCGGCAGTTCGGAACGAGGGATCAGAAGAGTGGAAATATTGTGGAGGTCTGTAAAAATATGGTGTTTAACGGCGGTAGCATGAAGGTAGTCATACCCGGAAGACCCCCCGGTTCCAATCTTCCTTCCCAACATTCGAAGCACCATTTGAGCATGTCGGTACCGCCACATGGTCAGCAACTCATCAATATCGACCAGGGAAGTTAACAATTGAAAAGGAACCTGAAGAATAGGCTCATCCCGATATAAATTGATCAGCAGCACGGCTATTGTAGCTTTATACGAAAACCGCACTTTGCCTTCTTTTCGAAGTTGTTCATGAACTTCGGCGTCCAGTACAGAGCGATAATAGGTATCGGCGCTACCCAGCATTTTCAGGCGCATGGCCTTTTCTTCCTCATTCAGGTAGTCCGACTCCCGGATAGCGTCCTGCTCTTTGGCCAACATTCGTTGAACGGCCTTCTTGTAGTGCTCCAGGAAATGAAAATCACCGAACTGAAGAAATGGCGTTCTTTCCAACCAGGCCTCCACCAGATCGAACAAAGTCCCCCCTTCTTGTATCTCCTGTAATTGCGCCTGTTGCTCCTGTTCAAAAGCAGAAGTATACGGCTGGCTGTTGTAGGTGAGGCGTTCCTGCTCCTGCAGGCCTAACATGGCCTCTACTACCCGGAACTGGAAACTCTGGAAACCGGAGGCAGGAAAAAGGTAGTTACGGAATTCCAGAAAATCCAGTGGCGTCATGGTTTCCAGAATACGGATCTGTTCAATAAGCACTTTTTGGATCTCAATGACCCGCTGCAGGCGCGCAACAGCCGTTCCCATATTACGCTCATCGACCCGCACTTTTCTAAACAGTTCCGCAACAGATCTTACTTCGTGAATGATCTGCTTGAACCACAACTCATATACCTGATGAATAATGATAAATAATAGCTCATCATGCGCCGGCTCTGATTCTTCTTCTGCACTCCTCAGACGTTGAGCTTCGAGAATCTTGTCTAATTGTAGATACTGTTGATAATGAATGGTCGAATATTTCTTTTTGCTGGTTTCCATCGGTTAGTGCTTTTAGCCCCTTAAGCTCTAACTTTTTTTCCACTTTGGAAAACTTTCTAACATATCCCAGCCAATCCCATAGCCATTTTCACCCGACTCATTAGAGCCGGCCACACCATATAGCCATTCCGCAATTTAGCCATTCACTCCCGGGCACTCCTGGAATATCCGCGCCTCACAGGTAGCACATACCGAAGCATCCAGGCGCTCATAGATGGCGGTAATAGCCTCCCGTTTGGTGATGAAAAGATGGTCCGCTCCAATTTCATCCCGGTAGCTTCCGGCTGAAAGTACGTCCTGAGCGACCATCTTAAGGCCTACGATGTAAAGGTCTCCCCCCAGGCTGCGCCAGCGGTGAGCTTCCTGCACCAGAAACTCTGCCCCGGTAATATCGATGAAATTAATACCATTGGCAACGATGAGCAGGTGCCGCTGCGGATAGTTTTCACTGACCTCCTGAAGGAAGCCAGCCACGTGGTCGACTGCGCCATAATACAGAGACCCATCAATACGCACAATTTTGAGTTGAGGGCATTCCGTCAGCGTTTTGCGCGAAATGTTCGTAAAGTGACGGTTCGGGTCATTCGGATTGGGAGCCAGAATAGCGACATGGGGCTGGGAAGTACGTTGTAAGTAAAAGATCAGCGACAGAAACACACCGATGTAGATGGCGAAATCCAGCTCCAGAAAGAGGGTAGAAAAAAAGGTGACGGCCAGTACCGAAATCTCCCGGGGGCTGACCCGAAAGATTCCGCGAATTTGCTGGATGTCAATAAGATTGATGGATACGAGCAAGATTATACCGCCCATAGCCGGCATTGGCAGATAGGCGGCAAGCGGAGCGACAAGTAGCAGGATAATCGCCAACAGGATTGAGGAAAAGATCGCCGCCATCGGCGTTTTAGCGCCGGCATCGAAATTGACGCCGGAACGCGTCAGTGAACCGGAACCGGCATAACTGGAAAAGAAACTGCCCACGATATTCGACAGGCCCTGCCCGATAAATTCCTGGTTGCTGTCGATTCGCTGATGCGATTTCGTGGCGATGACGCGCCCGAGCGTCATGGTCTGGATCAGGCCAAGCAGCGCAACCGCAAAAGCATTCGTCGCCAGACGCTTAACACCGGCGATCGTCAACAGTGGCGGGCTGAATGGTGGCAGCTGCGATGGCATCCGCCCCACAAACCGGATGCCCGCATCCTCCCCGCCAAGCAGCAAGGCAAGCCCCGCACCCAATACCATAGCGATGAGCAGGTGTGGCAGCCGGCGCGACAGCCGGCGCATCACCACCGCTATCACCAGGGTGCCAATGCTGACTATCAGCACGCGAATATTGGTTTGGCTAAGGTTGCGAAAAATCTCCAGCCAACTATCCAGGAATTCAGCCTGCTGAGGTACTGTTATGCCCAGTACGTGCTTCATCTGGCTGGTGAAAATCAGGATCGCCGCTCCGGCGGTGAACCCGACGACAACAGTGTGCGAGACGAAGTTGGCCAATAGGCCGAGCCGGGCCACCCCAAGCGCCAGCTGAAAAACCCCGGCGAGGAAAGTAACGACAAAAACAAGTTGTATAAACTCCGGAGAACCGGGTTCAGCCAGTCCTCCTACTGAGCTGAAAAGCACCAATGAAATTGCCGTCGTCGGCCCCGAGATCAGATGATAAGAGGAACCGAATAAAGCAGCGACGATCGGAATAGCGATCGCGGAATACAATCCGTAAACCGGCGGCAACCCGGCGATCATCGCAAAAGCAATACCTTGCGGCAGCACGATGATCGCCCCCGTCAGGCCCGCGAGCAGGTCTGCACGCAGTGTCTTTCGGTTGACCATCGGCCACCAGTCCAGGAATGGAAAAAACTTCTTTAAGGTTTCTTTTGTAGCCATATTTATTTTACGCGTTTTTTGGAGGAGTCCCACGAGGTTTGTCCAAACCTCGCGGGACTCCAAAAAAACGCTTATTTTATATAAAACGTCTCCTCGGCCGGCCTGAGCGCGCGCTTCATCCACAGGGGGCGGCGCAGGCCATTCGGGCCGGGCGCCGGGCGCGTCATCTCCATCCATTTCTTGTATACTTCGAAGGACTTGTTGGTATCCACGAAGATGTCGCCGTATTTATCTTCCGGCCCGGCTTTTTCCAGCCGAACTTTCTGGTGCCAGCAGTGCATCCCGCTGATAGGGTCCGGATGAACGGGGAAGGTAATGTTCTGGTGTACACCTCCGTCGCTCCAGAAGATGCGGGCGCTGTCGGGGTCATCGCTCTTAAAGGGAGCGATCTTACTGACCGTGCTCATCTTCCAGCCACCATTACCGTCGTTATCGATCTTCACCGTATTTACAGCCCAACGATTCCCTTTTGGATCCTGCGGGCGGCGCCAGCGGCCCAGGTGGTGGGAACAAGCCACCACGCCCGGTTTCATGCCTTCCGTCACCCAAACCTTATCTACAAAATAGCCGATCTCCGTGTTTACCTTTAGCAGGCTCCCGGTAGTAACGCCAAGCTTTTTAGCGTCCGTAGGATGCACCCAGATCGGGTTGCGGTTGGATATTTCATACAGCCATTTGGCATTGCCCGAACGGGAGTGAATGAGCGTCGGCAGGCGGAAGGTAGGCACCAAGGGATACTCCCCTTTCTCGCGGTCCATGTTCTCCTCATGAATATGGCTCTTGATGTAGGTAGGAATGGTATATTCCGGCCACTTCCAATCAGCCATAGTCTGCGAGTAGAATTCGTTGAGGCGCGAAGGCGTGGGGAAGCCTTCCACCGGCTTGCCATTGTACAGGATCCCGATGGCTTTGCCATTCTTACGGACCACTTGCGTTTGTGGGTCAACCTCGGCGCCTTCCATCTGCTTTTCGGTTAATTCCTTGAGATGGCCGTTGTAGGCGTTGGGCTCCACGTTGAACGCACCGTACTTCTTCATATAATCCAACGGGGTAAGGCCTTCCTTGGCGGCTGCTTCCGGCAAGCCTTTAGTATGCTCGAAAACATACTGATAGTACTCGTCAACAGTGATGCACTCGCCGGGGCGGTAGGGAGATTCAAAGTGCTTGCGGATACCCAGGCTCCCATCGGGGTCGATGCGCCAGCTCAGTTGGATCCAGAACTCATCCTCTTCCCAAACTTCGCCGGGGTTCGCTTCATAGGTGAAGGTGACGGGTTTTCCGGCGCGGCGCATGGCTTCGCGCAATACGGGCTGCCGGAAAGCGATCCAGACACCGGCATGGGTTTCGTAAGTATTCAGGTCATGCCGCTCACTGGCCAAGCCCATGGGCAGGACGTAGTCGGCGAAGAAAGCCGTCTCACTCCAGGTTGGCGTCAGGGCGATGTGCAGGCCAAAGTGTTCCTCGTTGGAATAGGATTCCATCCAGCTGAACCCATCCGGATAGGTCCATACCGGGTTGAAGACCCGGCTGAAGTAGACGTCCATTTTACCCCGCCCTTCCTTGAGCATGTGCGGCAAAAGGAAACTCATCTCAAAGAAAGCCAGTGGGTATTCCTGCGGAAAATGCAGCTCATTCCAGAACTTCTGGGCCGGTGGCTTGTCAAAAAATTCCGGGTGGAATTTGTTCCAGGTATTTGGGGAAGTCCCGCCCTTTGTTCCTACACTGCCGGTCAGCACGTTAAGGAAGTGCAGGGTGCGGGAAACTGCCCAGCCACCGAGGTTGCCAGAGGCGGCGCTGCGCCAGTTATGGGTCGCAAAACGCGTACCGGCCTCCCCGATCTTCCGCGCCACTTCTACGATCATTTCGGCCTTCACGCCACTTTCTTTCGCCGCGTATTCAGGAGTGTATTGGACATATTCCTCCTGCATGCCTATGATGAAATTTTCAAAGGTCATCTCTTTATCCGGATGGCGGGCGGCCAAATATTCCTTCCAGTTCACCCAGTTTTCCAGATATTCCCGGTTGTACAGCCCTTCGTCGAGGATTACCTTGGCCATGGCCAGTAATATGGCGGCTTCGGTACCCGGATAGCTGGGCATCCAGTAGTCCGACATGCTGGCTGTATTGGACAGACGAGGGTCCATCACCGCCAGTTTGGCGCCCTTCATTTTTCCTTCGATGATGCGTTGGGCGTGTGGATTGAAGTAATGCCCGCTCTCCAGGTGGGCCGATATCAGCAAGATAAACTTGGCCTCCGCGTGGTCGGGCGACGGCCGGTCATGGCCATACCAAAGGGCATAGCCGAAGCGGGCGCCGGAGGAACAAATATTGGTGTGGCTGTTGTGCCCATCCACATTCCAGGCCTGTAGTACACGGTCCATGTATCCTTCATGGCCGGGCCGGCCTACATGGTAAGCGATCTCGTTGTTGCGCCCTTCCTGAATGGCTTTGCGCATCCGGGCGGCAATATCATCCAGCGCTTCATCCCAGCTCACGCGTTCCCACTGGCCTTCCCCCCGTTTCCCGGTGCGTTTCATGGGGTACAGAATACGATCCGGATCGTTGATCTGGTTGATCGTTGCCGGCCCCTTGGCGCAGTTCCGCCCCCGGCTGCCCGGGTGGTAGGGGTTGCCTTCAAACTTGCGAACCTTCCAGGTATCTTTGTCGATATAGGCGGTCAGCCCACAGGCTGATTCGCAATTGAAGCAAGTAGTTGGCACAATGGTATAGGTGCGTTTATCAACGCGAGGCCACGACTTGGCCTCGTACTCTACCCAGTTGTCCCACTTTTCCGGCGGGGGAAATTTCGTCAATTCGCTTCCCGGCGCAAGACGATCAACCGGCATTTCGCCATCCTTGTGCAGATTGGGGATAAGACGAAGCTTCTCGGCGATCTGTTCTATAATGGTGTGCTTTCGCTTGTTCATTTTGTTAGTTGTTGGTTGATAGTTTAAGAAAGCTGCACCCGTTGCGGTGCTTCTACCCAAATCTTTTCTGTAGCATAAATCCCAATCAGTATGGCAATGCCAGCCAGAGCCAGTATGGTGGCGCCGGCGCCACCAAAGCTCAGCAGAGCCAACGGTATCAGGTTGCCCAATAGAATACCTCCTGTCCAGAAAAGGGGGCGATAGCGGCCATGCAGGATCATCTTCACCACCAGCTTAGCCTCCTGTGTCGGGTGTGTCGTCGTCAGTTCCACCAAGATAGTGAGCAGGTTGACGATAATGGAAACAGCCATCACCAGGCGCAGGAATGGAAGCCACCCGATGCCGTTTTCTGTAAAAGTGGCAATGATGCCAAAGAAAGCAGCGCCAGCCATGAAACTATGCACCAACATGTGCAGCGACAAAGTGGGGCTCTGCCAGAAATCGCGGCCTTTTGCCTGAGCAAACAGGAAGGCTGTATATACAGCGGCAAGTACGGCGAAAACAGTCGTCAGGCCATAGATCACCGGCATGGCGGCTTCCGCCAGTTGGAACCAACGAAGCACCGCCACCAGGGTGAGCAACGCTCCATAAATACTGATAATGTAACCGCCACGAACCAACCAGGAACTCCAATGCGGCCGCAACAGCACGTTTAGAAAACGATCGGGCCGATCCAGGTCTTTGACCAGCAACAGGCCAGTGGCGCCGAGGAATACCAGGCCGGCGCCCAGGCCCCACCAGAAAGTCTGGCTGGCAGTGTCCGCCCAACCAAACAGGTTGGCTAGCATAGGCACCAGAAAAGCACCAGCGGCAATAGCCTTTGTCAGCACATAACCGGATACCTCCCAGCCCCAGAGCACGCCCTTGTTGGGAGCATCATATACCCGACGGGCTTTACCCAACAGGATATCGATTGATTTTGCAGCTCCATTACTAGCTACCTCTCCAGCCGTTGCTTCCTGGCCATTGGCCTCCATGACGGCCTGAAGCGCATCTCCGTTAGAGAAAGCCAGCTTTTCGGTATATTTGGCAAAGTGCCCTACCCCACGGGACTGTTCGCTCCAGAAGTAGGCATCCTGTTTCTCGGTAGCCACCGGGTTCAGGGATGCTTCATCGCCATTGATGTAAAACAGGTTGGGCGCCGTGCCTTTGGCAGCCTTGCGCACGGTCACCTGCTCGCGGCCCAGCAACTGGCTGATCTCTGAATTGGGGTCTTCCATGTCGCCTGAAATAATTGCATGCTCAGGACAAACGTTCACGCATGCGGGCTCCAGGCCCACATCCACCCGATGAGCACAGTAGTTGCACTTGGCGGCCGTGTGGTTTTCCGGGTCGATGTATAAAGCATCATAGGGGCAGGCCTGCATACAGGACTTGCAGCCGATGCAGCGGTTCTTGTCGAAATCCACAATACCGTCATCGCGGTAAAACAGGGCTTCAACAGGGCAGATCTCCACGCAGGGTGCATCTGTACAGTGATTGCAGCGCATAACTGAGAATAAGCGGCGCGTATGAGGAAATTCCCCTTTCTCCACTTGTTTGACCCAGGTGCGGTTTACGCCCACTGGAACGGCATGTTCGGCCTTGCATGCTGTAGTACAAGCATGGCAACCTATGCACTTGCGGTTGTCAATAATGAATCCGTAACGCATATTTCTTGTTGATTTCCGAATAAATTTAACAACTTATACATGAAAACATGAATATTTTTTCATGTTTTAAATACACCCCAAATACCTACGCGCTTTGCAAACCGCGCTTCAGTTGGATGTTCGGTGAAAGATGGGTAATATTTTGGGCAGAACGGGTGAAAAGGATGGAGCAGGTTGAAAGAGAGGAGTAATAAAAGACTCCACCAACTCAGCACGCTCCATGGTTCTCATCCGCTCATAAAAGCAACCTACGCTTTAGCCTTGCTCGAACAGATGACATCTGTAACCGGCAGGCCGGCAGCAGTGATCTCGTCGAACATTGCATCCACATTGATCAATTTGTCAAAGCCTCTTGATTTGAGGATAGACCCGGCGATAGTCGAGCGATAGCCACTGCGACAGTGCAGGTAATATTCTGTATCGCGGTTGATTTCCGCCATATTGCCGTTGATAAAGTCGAGCGCAAAATGCTGCGCGCCGTCGATGTGCTCAGCGCTCCATTCCCCCGGTTTCCGCACGTCGAGCATCTTCATATCGGGTTGGCTATTATACCGGCGGGCAAACTCTATTGCATCGATGGAAGGGATGCTGTCCACTTCCATACCGGCAGCCAGCCAGGCTTCGAATCCGCCTTCGAGGTAACCGATGGTATTATCATACCCCACACGCGCCAGGCGCATCACGGTTTCCGCCTCCTGCCCTTTTGGAGCAATAATCAGAATGGGCTGTTGCAGGTCTGTGATCAGGGCTCCGACCCAGGGAGCGAAGGTGCCGTCCAAGCCGATAAAAATAGAATTCGGAACGAAGCCTTTGACAAATTCGCCCTGAGGCCGCACGTCCAGCATGATCGCGCCCTCCGCATTGGCAGCCATTTCAAAGGCGTGGGGTGACAATGGCTGAGCCCCCCGTTTCATCACCTCGTCCAGGCTTTCATATCCTGTTTTGTTGATCTTTGCGTTCTTTGCGAAATACTGGGGTGGGGGTTGTAATCCATCTGTCACCTCTGCAATGAATTCCTCCCGCGTCATATCAGCGCGCAGGGCGTAGTTGCTCTTTTTCTGGTTGCCCAGGGTATCCCAGGTTTCGCTGCTCATATTCTTACCACAGGCAGAACCAGCGCCATGAGCCGGATAAACAACCACCTCATCCGGTAAGGGCATGATCTTGTTACGCAGGCTGTCGTACAGCCAGCCGGCCAGGTCTTCCTTGGTGAGAGAACCTTTTTTTTGCGCCAGGTCGGGGCGGCCAACATCACCGATGAAAAGCGTATCCCCCGAAAAAATTGCCCGCTCCCGGCCGTGTTCATCCAGCAACAGGTAAGTAGTCGACTCAGGCGTATGGCCGGGCGTGTGCAATACCCGTATGGTCAGGGCGCCGACCCTGAATTCCTCACCGTCTTTTGCTTCGTATTTCTCATAAGTTGTCTCGGCGCCGGGGCCATATACAATACGAGCCCCCGTCTTTTGAGCAAGGTCGAGGTGCCCGGAAATAAAATCGGCGTGAAAGTGTGTCTCAAAAATATACTTGATGGTAGCCTGGTTTTCTCGCGCTTTTTTAAGGTAGGGCCCGGCTTCCCGCAAAGGGTCAATAATGGCAACCTCCCCCATGCTTTCAATATAATAAGCTCCCTGAGCGAGGCAGCCGGTGTAAATCTGTTCGATCTTCATAAAAGG
Organism: Lewinellaceae bacterium; assembly: GCA_020636215.1. Classification (GTDB taxonomy): domain Bacteria; phylum Bacteroidota; class Bacteroidia; order Chitinophagales; family Saprospiraceae; genus JACJYE01. The sequence goes on along the minus strand of JACJYG010000006.1, from coordinate 132,497 downwards.
TAGGATTGATGTGTTTGTCAAATAGGCCTCGCAATGATATTTGGCAACAGCCCCTCCCTTCCTGCAAAAAGCCCGATCAAATTTATGAATATCCTTTCATATTTTAAAACATAAGAATAAAACAATCCAATGACAGGCTCAGTTTAGACGTATTCCGGATTGTATTTGCCCGCGTCGGATGCCAGGAATTAGGCATTATTCCAAATTTGCATAATTTTATAATCCAAACGGGCGCAAAGCGCTGGAAACCCAATCATTTTCATGGCAAAAAAGAAACGAAAAACGGGGATGGCCCCCGGCACTTTGATCTTCACCGGCAAAAAAAAGGTGGAATTTCCCAACGTCACCCTGATACAGTACAACATGGAAGGGGAATTGCGGGAGCGCCATGTGAAGGATGCCGCCCCGGCCGCGGACGAGGGATTAAACGTAACCTGGTACGACGTGCGGGGCTTGCACAAAATTGAATTGATAGAGGAACTTGGCAAACGGTATAACATCCACCCGCTGGTGCTGGAGGATGTGGTGGATACCCAGCAACGCCCCAAGTTCGAAGAATACGATGGAGCCATTTTCCTAACCATACAAGCCCTGAACTTTGATGTGGAATCATTGAAGGTCAAAACCGAACAGGTAGCCTTCTACACCGGAAAAGGGTATGTGCTTACTTTCCAGGAAGACGAAGCCGACCTCTTTCCCGGCGTGCGCGACCGCATCCACTCCAGTCGCGGCCGGATTCGGAAACGAGGGGCGGATTACCTGTCTTACGCCCTGCTTGACAATATCGTAGACCATTATTATGTGGTGCTCGACCAGATGGAGGAGGTACTCGAGCAGTTGGAAGCAGATATCCTTGCTAATCCCGGGCGGGAAAGCAAGGAAAAAATCCACAACTTGAAACTTCAATTCATCATCTTGCGAAAAAGTGTTGCGCCCTTACGGGAAGCCATTGGCCGCTTCTCTCGTTGCGAAAACCCTATCATCGCCGAAGAAACGCATATTTTTCTTCGAGACCTTTATGACCACACCATACAGGTCATCGACACAATTGACACCTATCGGGATATGATGAGCGGCTTATACGACCTCTATCTTTCCGAGATCAGCTTCCGGATGAACAGCGTTATCCAGGTTCTCACTATCATGTCGACCATCTTTATCCCGCTCACTTTTTTGGCAGGTATTTACGGTATGAACTTCGATAATATGCCGGAGCTACACTGGAAATATGGATATTTTATTCTTTTGGGAGTCATGTTGGCCATCGGCCTGGGCCTGATCCGGCTTTTCAAACAAAAAAATTGGCTGTAAGCCCCAGGGGGCTAGCAACTTTCTAAAAATAATTGTACTTTTGACTAGCCTGATTCTAAAAATAACACCCTGCGCCATTCTAATCATTTTCTTCTGATAAGGCGCCATTTTGAAATACTGAATTCGGCCTTTCGCAAAATTGCTTCCAGGCTTTAGGCCGGCAGCAACCTTCGCATCTCAGGCGATGGATCCAGTAATTGCAACTTCGCTACGGCAAATCCAGGTTTCCCCTTGTTACAGCAACTTTGATTCAATTAGCTTGAGTGCAGACTGCTTGCCCTGCTATGCAGCCTGACAAATTACCAAGGCGATAATTTACCTTTGGTTATTCCGAGGCGCGCCCCCCCCACTCGCTTCCCACCAAAGGCTTGAAGGGATATTTTTATAAATCGCTAAAACAAACATATTATGAGAATTTTACTAATCAGCATCCTGCTGGCGGGGGTATCTATGTTGAATGCCCAGGATTTCGAAGCCGGCATTTCCTTCTCAGGGGCCATTTACAGCGGCGATCTTTCGCCCAAAGTGTTACCCCGGTATTTCCGTTTCATTGAACCCATGGGTGGGCTGGTGATGCGCTACCGAAACCGGGGCGTACTCGGCCTGAGGGCCAGCCTCAACTACGGCAACCTCTCGGGCAATGACGCCAAAAGCGCCTATCCGGACCGCAAGCTCTCGTTCGAAACAAATCTGCTCGAACTCTCCGTTGTTGGTGAATGGTTCATGATCCCCGATAATTTTATCGGCGAAGCGCCCACGATCACCCCGTATTTGTTCCTGGGGGTGACCGCATTCCACTTTGATCCGGAAACCCAGTTCGAATCAGGGTTCGTCGCCCTTCAGCCTATCGGCACTGAAGGACAGGGGCTGGACGGCTATGACCGCCCCTACAGCCGCACACAGATAGCCATTCCTTTCGGTGCGGGCCTGCGCTACAACGTCACCCGCCGCGCCGCGCTCAGCCTGGAGGTCAGCGCCCGAAAACTGTTTACGGACTACCTCGACGACGTCACTGGCGAATACCTCAACTACGTGCGCATTTATGAAGAAAAGGGAGAACTGGCCGCCCGTCTGAGCCGCCCTAATGTCAACCCCGATAACATGGGCAACGCATCCAACATCTACCGCCGCGGTGGTGACCGCTTCGATGGCTACGGTATGATCTCGCTGGCCTATACGTATCGGTTGAGCCGGTAGTGGCCGTTGGAAGGCCCCTAGCAGGTTTCAGCTTAGTATTGTACTGCCTTCACTTGCCAAAACGAGGTTGGTAGGAGCTTTTGGGAGGGATGCCCCGGGCATCACAATATTTCTGGTGGCGGGCTTCAGCCTGCCAGAACGGGCCGGCAGGTTCGAGTTGGGTTGCTACTGAAAAGCCATTGCTTTGGAGCGCTTCGATGAGCTCTTGGGCAATGGCTTTTTGACGTTCGTTCTGATAAAAAATGGCCGAACGGTACTGCCCGCCATTTCCACGGCGGTCGACAGTGGGGTCGTGCAATTCGAAGAAAAATCGGGCAAGTACTTCAAAGGAGGTGACGGATGGGTCAAAACTTATCTCCACTGCTTCGGCATGGCCGGTGGTTTTGGAACAAACTTCCTTGTAGGTAGGATTTTCGGTATGCCCCCCCGTGTACCCGACGCGAGTGGCAACTACTCCTTCCGCCTGGCCGAAAAAGTATTCTTTACTCCAGAAACACCCCGAAGCAAAGACGGCTATTCCGAGCTTTTTTTTTCTAAAGCCATTTTCTCCCATTCTTCCTGAGGAATAAATTTCATGGAAAGGGAATTCACGCAATGGCGCGTATTCTTGGCGGTAAAGCGTTCACCGATAAAAACATGGCCAAGGTGGCCACCACAATTGTTGCACAATATCTCGGTCCGACGGCCGTCGGCATCTACTTTACGCTTTACAGCACCAGGAATCTCATCATCGAAGCTTGGCCAGCCACAGCCGGAGTCGAACTTGTCTTTGGAGTCATACAATGGCGCCTCACAACGGCGACAGATATATACTCCTGCGGACTTATTCTGATTGTATTCACCGGTAAAGGGCCGCTCCGTTCCTTTGCGTTCAATGACATATTCTTCTTCCGGCGTGAGCGGATTCCAGTTTTCTCTGCTTTTCATATTTGGTCCGATTTTCTTATTTCATTACAAGCAGAGAGAAAAAAGGTTGAGGGCCAGCACAAAACTTCGGAAGTTTACCGGGGAGTACCTGCGGCAAACTCCCAAGGCTTTGGCTGTTTTCTATTCCTCCACTTCTATCAATTCGGCCTTTTTCAGGATCTCTATTGCCTGAGCCGCCTTATCGCGGGGCGCATAGAGCGTAACTTCCCCCACCGAAGGAATCGCGGAGTCCCCCTTTTCCAAAATATGGCTTTCAATGCCATTTTGTTTGAGAATATCTTCTACGATCTTGGCTTTGAAATATTCCGTGGATGCGTAGATCATTACCCAATCTTCTTTCATAGGTGTTGTATTTTAGAACGTGTTTAAAATTAATCCTTTCGCTAATATGAAAAACTAAATTTAAACACGTTCTTAGTTTATTTGTCTATTAGAACAAAATATCGAACCTATTTTGTTTAGGGAAAATGATAAAGGTCATTGCAGCCCATTTGGCAAAGGTTTTGCCAGTCATTTTTCTAATAAATCGGCAAAAGGAACTTTCCCATATATCTTTGGAGTGAAAAACAACACCGTATGAAAGAAACTAACATCCATTTGGGCGTGTTGGAGGAGCCATTTGAGCTCACTCCAGAACATATTCACTTTTACCGCGAAAATCGCTACATCAAATTGAAACAGGTGCTGCCTCCTGAAACCCTGTCCTACTTTTCGGAGGTGATCTATGAAAAGGTACGGGAGTTGAACACCATGCATTTGCCCCTGGAGGAAAGGGATACCTACAACAAAGCCTTCCTTCAGGTGATGAACCTCTGGACAAAAAGCGAAGCTGTCAAACGCCTGGTTTTTAGTAAGCGCCTGGCTCGTTTAGCGGCTGAACTCATGGGGGTAAGTGGCGTGCGGCTCTACCACGATCAGGCCTTGTTCAAGGAACCGGGTGGCGGGTTCACCCCCTGGCATGCCGACCAGTACTACTGGCCCTTGGCCAATGACAACACCATAACCGTGTGGATACCCATGCAGGAAACACCCCTCGATATGGGCCCACTGGAGTTTAGCGCCCAAAGCCACCGGCTCCAAAACGGCCGGCAATTCAAAATAAGCGATGACAGCGAGATCCAGATCGAACAAGCTTTGAGCCAGGGCAAGTTCCCCCACATTATCGAACCCTTCGAACTGGGCGAAGTGAGTTTCCACTCTGGCTGGCTCTTCCACCGCGCCGGCGGCAATACCACGAAAAAAATGCGCCAGGTAATGACCATGATCTATATGGACAAGGACATGCGATTAAAAGCCCCTGAAAATCCGAACCAACAGGCAGACTGGGAGTCCTGGTGCCCGGGAGCGAAGGTGGGGGCGGTAGTTGATACTCCACTGAATCCGGTATTGTACACCATAGAAGGCCATTTAGGTTAGGGCGTACGGGTTTTAGGGCACGCCTGGGCGCAAACACCAGGCCACCTACTAATAAGCCATTTCAAAGCACTCCACTAGCCTTTCCACATCGTGTTCATCATTATACAAGTGGCAGGAAATCCGCACCGCACTGCCACCAATGCAGTCCTCTCATCGATCTGCCCGAGAATATTCTCATTCCATCCCTGGCCACGGGGCATGTCCTCCGGCGCACGAACTACTCGCAATTCCGCCCCTCGCTCCTACCCGCTCCACCGATCGCAGTTGAGGGGACATATAGGCGCCGTTGAGATAGGCAATGTCTTCCGGGAGAGAAAAATGCTGTTTTTGGCAGGATAGCATAGGATGGTAAACTGGTCTTTAATAATTTATCAGGACGGACATTAAAAGAAAAAACTTCCCCCTACATGGATGAGGTTCTGCTTATTATCCCCCCTAAACACACTAGCCTGAATGACAAACAAGTCGAAAGGCGTAAACCAAATGCCACCGCCATAGCTATAGTGCCAGGTATCAGACTCCTCCCCTTTCAGCCAAACCCGGCCGTGGTCGAAGCCGGCCGTGAGGCCAAAGGAGAAAGGCAGGGTGCGATTTTCCGAACTAAGCATCTTCCAGCGCAGGTCAATATTCTGGAAAAATGCAGTATTGCCGGTAAAGCGATTGCGACGAAAGCCCCGAAAATTGGCATCCGGGCCGGGCCCACCGAGCCGGGCGCCCTGGTAAAATTCAAAACCATCCCCAAAGCGGTGCTGCACTCCAATGCGGGTAGCGAAAACCAGATTGCGGTTACGGTCCAGGTTTTGGTAGGCTGAAAAAGACGCATCCAGAAAACCAAAATCCTTATCTGTATTGTCCAATTGTTGTTTCCACCCCAAGTCGAGTAACAGGCCAATACCCCGCGATGGGAGGGCCGGGTTGTCCATATTCCGGTAGTCGAGCAGCAGGTGTGCCCCAACGAACTCCAATCCATCAAACAACTCCGGATCAAATTGGCCGGCAATATCAGTGATGTAACGCCCGGCGGAAGTATCCACCCGGATAGATTCAAAAGTTGGGCCAATGGCGAAACGGGATTGAGTATTGAACCGCCTCATGATAGCCGGGGAAAAGTACACCAGCCGCTGGCGCACGCGATTGTAATTGAGGTCTTCTTTCTCTTCTTCCAACTCGGGGTTGGGGGTATCATTCCCAAAACCGTAGAAATTGATGGCATACAACGGCGTTTGCACGCGAGCATCCGTCGACAGGCCCCACTTTCCAAACAGGTCGATGAACTCATTGTAATAATTGATTGCCAGCCCTCCGGTTTTCAGCGCATATTTGCCGGAAAACCGGTGCAGCGAGGCGTAAGGAGATTTCCGGAAACCATAGGCCCGGTATTCTCCGCTTAAACCCAGCAACAAACCGTCATCCGGATTAGCGCCCACGAGGGGTAGCAGCATCAGGTAATTGAACTCGTTATCGAGGGAGCGGCGGTTGTAGATATTAAATTTAGGCGCCTTTTTTAACAAAACAGTTGACTCCGGGCCAGGCTCCAGCTTGTTGTCTTCCGTGGGGGCATCGTAATATCGTATGCGCCGGCTGCCCCCATGAGTGATCCTTGATTCGTCTTTAAAAGTATCTTCGCCTAAGCCTCCTACCGCCCGAATTCGGATGGCGCGGCTGGCCTCTCCTTTGATCTTGAAGATATCGTCATCATCCAGGCCATAAAGAAAAATCTGATGGGTTTCTCCCCAATGGAAGGTCCTATCAAAAAGCAATTCTTCTAATTTACCCTTTTTATTGGTGTCATAAACACGTACCCTGGTGTCTCCATCTTCCAGGCGTTCCACCAGGAATAAGTCTTTTTTATCGGTGCCGACTACATCCACTTCCCGGGCGATGAAGTCGTAATAATGGCGGGCAATTTCCATCAGGTTATTTCGCCGCTCCTTTAATATCCGAGTGACAGTCGGCCCGTCCAGTGCATATACAGAAGGCGGCCAGGCGGCCAGGAAAGTTGAATCGATTAATTCATCTGTAATTGCCGTTTGCAGCCGGTGTACTTCTGCTTCCCAGACCGGCCAATCGGCGCCGGATAGAAAAGTGCGGTCAAAATGGCGGGCATTGTATACCAGCCACCGTATTCGGTCTGGATCGCTGCCAAAGACCATCAATTTCTTAATATCAGGCGACGCACCCCGGGCCAAAGAAAGCACTAGCCCATCGTATTTGCAGAAGGCCTGGTCTCGGTCCCGGGGGATGGGGCGGAAGTACTTTCGCCCCTCTTCCTCGGTTTCAGCCCACCGCCACTGATCATCGTGGCGGTCCCAATCACCAAGTAACGCATCAAAAAGGCGGGAGCGGGCCACCCATCGAAAATCGATCATCTCGTCGTGTTCTTTCCGGATCTTTTCCACCACGTCCGAAGTGGATATGATATTTTTAGAATATCCAAATTGAGGGGCATCCTTCCAGACATCGTCATCCGGCCGTTCCTCCAGAATATACAAGGCATTGGCGAATTCATCATTGTAGATGCCCAGCGCCGGCTGGGGTGGAAGATAGCAAAGCTGTGGTTGGGTATAATAAATGCCTGCAGCTTTGGCCAGCGGCGCCACCGGTAAGGCCGACAAAGGGTGGGAGGCGCTGAAGTTGTCCTTGAGCAGGTCGGCCACTATTGACTTATTAAATGGATACCCAAGGGTGCGGGAAGCGTCCTTATCGATAGACCGGATCACATACTGTTTACCATTTTTTGCCTCCAGGCGCAGTGAGTTGGTCTGATAGCCTCCGCCCCGCTTTACCGGCGACAGCCCGCCCTTATATTGATCGAGCTTCAGAACAGGCGCCCGGACGATAGCACTGTAAGTTTTCCGATAATGTTTGCCCCAAAGGAAATTCCAGAAAGGGCCGTGGGTGAAATCGCCCTGGCTAACCGGCACATCTATCGAGTCCGGTAGTTCGGAAAAATTTTCAGGAAGGCTTTCTACAATATCCTTAAGAGGCCCTTTCACCTGTTTTCGATACGCAACTTTACCTGAAGTCCCGTCCCCTTCCGGAACCCAATACTGTATCCAGGCTGAGCCATCCTGGTAGTAATCCAACTGGGCAAAACCGGAATGGCCATAAGTGAACATTGCACCCTTACCCAGGCGGGAAGGGCTCTTTTTAGACCCCGCTCCACTGACCACGAAGTACTGCTCATCCTGTTCAATATACTGGAGGTTGTGCTCATGGCCGGAGGCAATCACAAAATTGCCGTTCTTACGGGCCGCATTGATCACAATATTGGCCAGCTCCCGGTATTCCGGATGGCTCGCATCCTGTGGATGGCCGACCGTGCCACGCAGAAACTGAATGAGGGATCCCAGCACAGGCAATGGTATCCAAAGATTCTTATTGACATCCGTCAAGGGGAAGAGGTGCTGTTTTACAGTAAACTGCCCCCCATGCGGCCCATAAGTATAGGGGGGGTGATGTAGCGCAATAATGACGTTCTTATTGCGGTTGCCCTTGATGGCCTCCTCGACATATTCCCGAAACACTTCCCGGCTCTTGACCTCACAACCGTCATTGACTTCGTACTGCTCGTCCCAATCTTCGAGGTACCATTGCGAATCGATCAGGACAAGTGTGAGGTGGTTGGACAGGCCCACTTCTACCGGATCTCCACAACCGGGTTTAGGAAAGAGCACATCTTCGCGGCCAAGGTATTTTTCGATGAATTTTTTCTCCCGCTTCAGGCCGTCCAGGCCATAGCCGTACCAGTCGTGGTTGCCGGCTATAAAGAATATCTTGCCAGAATAGCCCTTCAATATATCGAGCTGAGCCCGAAGGCGCGCCTCATCCTGCTCCCGGTCGGCATCGCCCTGCGCCCCCATTCCATTGGGGTAGATATTGTCGCCAAGGTACACCACCGTGCTGTTTTTACCAGCAGTGTGGATCTTTTCGCCCATCAGCACCAAAGCAGGGGCTGTTTTCCCTTCAGGCGTATAACCGGCATCTCCGATGAGAAACACCGTATGTTCGATCTTATTTTCCGGATCGGGGCGGCCAGCCTCCCACTCTCTGGAATTTTTAGAATAGTGGATCTTGTAATCCGCACAGGCCTGAAAAAGAGACAGCCCGAGAACGATTGTAATTAACTGAATAGAAAGCTTCATGATATTCGACAATTGGGTCTTTGTGTGTGATTGCAACTACAGGAGGAAACTGCTAAAAGAAAACCTGCGGGCCCTCTTCGGTGACACAGCGGATATCACGAGGGTTGATCCCCAGGTGTATGATGCGGCTTCCTGTTTGATTAATGGGGTTAATGCTCTTACCGATCACGACCCCATCATCCGGTGCATAATATTTTTTGTTGAGCTTCCCGAAAATCGTTCTCACTTCGGCAATGAGGCTGCCCTGTTTGACGTACTCGCCGATCTGGGGAAAGACTTCCAGTATCCCCCCTTCATCCGTATACATCCAGTAAGAGCGTTCACAGAGCGTGATCTGACTGATAGGGCATAGTATTTCCCCTTCGAGCATTTGAAGGTCATACATGATATTGCGAATACCGACCAAAGCATCCTCGATGACATCGAACTGAAATACATGAGGATCCCGCAATTCCAGGGTTATGGCGTGTATGCCCAGATGGTTGGCCGCACCCCGAAAGGTGCCGTCATTGGGTGGATTGTGTAAAATGATCTCCGGATTTTGTAACCGTGCCATGCGCGAGGTTTCCAATACCGACATGTCGGCTCGGATATACCAGGAATTGACCCGGCCGAAGCTGGCAGTGTGCAGGTCGATCAAATAGTTAAATTGCCGAAGGACCCGGTCGATGATCCGGTATATGTACACCTCGCTGACGCTTCCATGGCTGTTACCCGGGGCAATGCGATTGAGATCTGTTCCATCATTGAACTTGCGCTGCTCCAGCAACAATCCGGGCACATTCATCACCAGGACTCCGACCAGAGTTCCATGCAAATGCTCTATATCCAGTTCACGGAACAAGCGTTGGATGACAGGAATCCCATTGAGTTCGTTGCCGTGTATTGCTGCCGTTATGCCCAGGGTAGGGCCATCGTAACGGCCGCGGGCTACCATGATGGGCACCCGCACAGGCTCCCCAATGCCGTTATTGATAATATGAAGCCAGTAATGCTTCACGCTGCCTTTTGGCGTCTGGCCGATGTCCAGCCGGCGTATCTGCTCAAATGGTAGTTCTCCAATCATGAATATTCATTTGCATCCAAATCACCCTGGGCAATGCACTACATGTTTCGCGGACTGTAAATCCGGGATTTGGTTCTGGAAAGATAATAAAAAAGGCAGAAGGAAAATACTAGGCTAGCATGCGCCTATTTGAAAGGTCGGTGGGGAAAAAAAAACAGTCCCATGCATACTGCACGGGACTGCGACTTTACACTCACTAGTTTATGAAACTTTAAGCCAACGTCAAAATATATTCACTTAAACCAAACTTATCGCTTTTTATTGCGCCTTTACTATTTTTTTGGCCAAAAAAAGGAAAAGCACATTTATAATGATATTACGGTAGTAGTCAAAAAAAAGTTTCACTTATATAGGATATTTAGGGGATTTTTTTGCTTATATCTGATAAAGGAGGCTGAATAGTTTGTGAAAGCTTACCAACCAAACTCAGCGTTTAAATAACATCTTGATCCAGAATACGGGCCGGGCCAATTGCTCGCGCAAGGCAAAATCATTATACATACCGGACAATACTTCCAAAACCCTTCGGTTACTACTGATGAGGTTCGCCAGGGCATTCACCAGGAAAGGGTACATCAGCATTTTCTGAAGCCTGTAACTCAGGCGCATTTCAGACCCCAGGACGCGGCTCACCCTACGGTCGTAGGCTTTCAGGAAAGAAGCAGAAAAGTCATTCCTGGCCAGGCATTGCTCAAGTTGCTCCGCAGCGATAAACCCGCTGTAGAAAGCATTGCCGATACCCTCCCCGGTAAGAGGGTCTACCAAATGGCCCGCATCGCCAACCAACATATAATGGCCGCCCGAAAGGGGCCTTGATTTTGACCCTAACGGCAAGCCATAGCCTTTTACCGGCCCGGCCAAAGTGGCATTCTGGAAGCGTTCCCGAAGCGCTGGATGCTGCTCGATGAGCTCGGATAAAGCCTTACGCAGATTGAGCTTTCGGCGGTTGAGAATATCACTGCGCATGCCCAGGCCAACATTAGCCATCCCATTTGGCAGCGGAAATATCCAGAAATATCCGGGGGTGATGGATTGAATAAAATGTAGTTCGATAAAGTTATCCTGGTCCAGTTGCCCAACGTTGGAAAAATAGGCCCGAACGGCGCTGGCGTGGTGTTTGGGGTCTTTCTCCAGCCCGGCTATCTTCCGGCTGAAGGCAGAAAACGCACCATCCGCCACAATGAGCATTTTCGTTTCAACTTGAAATTGGCCATCCTTGTCGGAAACGAGCCAACCTGAAGCCGTGCGTTCGTATTGTTGAATGTCCGTTTCCAGCACCAAATGGATATTATCGCGCCGACGAACTTCTTCAATGAGAAAATGATCGAAATCCAGGCGACGGGAAACATAGCCCGGTGCAGATTTTGCATCGCGGACATAATTGGGTTTAAACGGTATCGCCAATTCCTTGCGGTTGGGCGCCACGAATTTGATCCCCCATACATCGGACTGAATAGCCTTGCCATTGAAGCGTTGCAGAATGGCAGGATCCAAGCGGTTCAACAGGGTCGTTACCTTGCCACTGATGGCGTCACCGCAAACCTTATCCCGGGGAAAGGCCGAGCGGTCGATCAATACACAGGGAATACCAAGGTAGCTTAGCCGCAAGGCCGTGGCTACACCTCCTGGGCCAGCTCCTACAATACAGGCATCGGTTCGGATCATTAGGAAATAAGGATTGATGCAGGGAAAAAGGCTTCGGACGCCCCAAATGTAAGGCAAGAAAACAGAAAGGAAGTGCTCCATCCAAAATAAATGCGCGCCCGCCGTGGTTTACAGCGGGCGCGCTTTACAAGATTCCCCCTTAAGTAACAGTCGTTATGCTGTCACTAAGAATAGCGTTGTTATCGCTGGGCCAAAGATAATAGTAATTTGGATGCATCATCAACCCCATTTTCATGGGGTAGCTTAGGAGAGCTCAGCTGGAACCACCTGTAGGGCCAATTTCCCCCGGTTGCGCAACACCGTCAATTCACATGACTGGCCAATAGTCGATTCATTGAGATACCGATGCAGATCGTCGATGGAGTGTACCGTGTTTTCATTAAACCCAATGATCACATCGCCCGGCTGTAACCCGGAATGGAAGGCTGGCCCATTGGGTTCTATTTGTTGCACGAGAATGCCGGAGGGTGCTTCCAATTTTAATTGCTGCGCCATTTGAACAGTCATCCGGATCATCTGCCCGGCAATACCGATGAAGCCTCTCCGGACCTTGCCCTCCAAAATGAGTTTGCCTACGACGAAGGCGGCGAGGTTAGAGGCTACCGCAAAGCATAGGCCCTGAGCCGGCAGGATGACGGCGGTGTTCACTCCAATGACCCGGCCATGTGAATCGACCAGCGGCCCACCGGAATTGCCCGGGTTGAGCGCAGCATCCGTCTGGATGACATCATCGATCAGACGGCCGCTTTCCGAACGCAGCGTTCGGCCAAGGGCGCTCACTACCCCGGCAGTCAGGGAATACTGAAAACCATAGGGATTGCCAATGGCCACCGCCAACTGTCCGGCTTGTAATTGATCTGAATCGGCAAAACTAACTATGGAGAGGTTGTCCGCATCAATCTGGACTACCGCCAGGTCTGTGGCCGGATCCTCCCCGACCAGGCGAGCCTCGAAGTGGCGGCCATTCTGTAGGTTGACCTCAATCCGGGTAGCCCCGTGTACAACATGGCTATTGGTAACGATATAACCATCGGTAGAAATAATGAAACCCGAACCGGTTCCATTCAATTGAGAGTTGCGACGCCCCCGGCGCGGTGCTTTGTCGACCTTTATTTGCACCACTGCCTCGCTGACCTTCTTGGCCACGCTTACTACGGTCCGGGAATAGGCGTCGAGCAGTGCGGCATCTGGAAGTACTTCAGAGGAAGCGGTAGCATCCGCCTCATGAGGCGGGTCAATAGCTGAAAGGAATTGTACCATTATTGGTGATTAAAAGCCCGGGCCTGGAGGAATTGGGCGGAAATACTCCCCAGGCCCGGGACTGGGTGAACAATATTTTAATTGTTTCACCAGAATGGTACCAATTTGAATAGCACGCCATTTTGACAGCATCGACTGCCAAATTTACCTTTAAATTCAAAAGGCGCAAATTGCCAACATAGGCTTAATTATTGCCCAGAATCAGGGGAAGGCCGTCTTTGCCTCCTACAATAATAACTTTTGAATTGGGCGAATTAGCTAACTGCATGGTCGCTTCAATACCTTTGTCCTGCAGGATTTTATCCGTAAGGCTGGCGCTAAGGATCTGGTTGGACTTGGCCTTGGCTTCTGCCTCAATGATTTTCCGCTCTGCCTCTTTGCGCTCCTGGTTGATAATGTATTCGTACTTTAAAGCCTTTTGCTCCGCTTCGATCTTTTCCTCGATCGCTATTTTCACTTTATCCGGTAGCCGGATCTCACGGATGAGGGTTGCCCGCAGATCGATGTAATTAGGTTGCAGGGTTGCTTCCAATTCATTCTGAATGAGTTGCTGGACTTCTTCTCGCCGGGTGGAATACAATTCCTCCGGAGAGAACCGGCCGATAATCTTTCGCACCGAAGACCGAACCTCTGGCCGAACGAGCGAAGTCAGGTAGTCCACCCCGAATTTTTCGTGCAGGTCGCCGATCTTATTGTAAACCGGATTCACCCGAACGGTGACGTCCACGGCGATATTCAGGCCATTGGCCGACAACACATCCATAGTTTCTTCCAGTTGCTGTTCCCGCACGGAATAAACAAACATGTTATTCCAGGGAGCAATAATATGGAAACCGGGGGCGTAGATGTTTTCCTTATCCAGGCCGCCCCCAAAGCGCTTGAATAATACGCCGCGTTCTCCTGCCTCGATAGTCAGGAAAGTAGCGTTGGAAAATAGAAGAATACCGATAAAGGCGACGAAAACCACAATTGCTGTTGTGATCAATCTGCTTTGTCCGACACCTTTTCTGTCATTACTGCCTATACTCATAATTAATGTTTTTTTAAATTGCCTTTTTGAAATTTAACAACTTTTCGGCAATCGCGTTGCCAGGATTATACAGAAGATCTTTTTTTTCGGATGAGCAAGGGGGCGCCGCCGGAAAACACCTGTCTCTTTTTTTTGTTAATCCAGAACACTAATTGCACCTTTATGAAACAATGGCTGCTTTCCATTTTTTTGCTGGCGCTGGCCGTAGCCTGCGCCAATTCTACCATCGACAAAGAAGACGTAGAAGATTCAAAACCCGATGGTGAAAAAATCTTTAAAAACTATTGTACCCCCTGCCATGGCCTATACGGAAATATGGGCGCCGGCGGAGCCTTCAACCTCCAGGAATCCAAACTAAGTGTAGAAGAACGCATCCTGGTTATTACGAATGGCCGCAACGCCATGACGCCCTTCAAAACACTACTCCAACCGGATGAGATCAAAGCCGTGGCTAAATATACACTGAAATTAAAGAAATAGGTTGTCAGTACTTCAGTTTCCAGTATATCCGTTAGCAGGAACGCTGTAAGGCAATAAAGCAGAACGCCGGTTTCTTCTAACCAAAAACCAACAACCCCTATGTACAGCTACCATGCCCTTGGCCTCATGTCCGGCAGTTCTTTAGACGGATTAGATATGGCCTTTTGCCGTTTTGACTTCAGCGAGGAGTCTGGGCGGCCGTTTGTTACGCACTGGGAAATCTTGCAGGCGGAAACAGCCTCTTTTTCTGAGCAGTGGAAAAGCCGGCTGGCCCGGCTACCCTCCGGCACTGCTCTGGAACTGGCACTGGCCCATGCCCAGTTTGGCCACTATATCGGTACAATAGCGCTGGATTTTCTGGAGCGGCATCAGCTACGCCCTGGCCTTATTGCCTCCCACGGCCATACTATATTTCATTATCCGGAGCAGGGCCTGAGCCTGCAGATCGGCGATGGTGCTGCCATTGCCGCCGTAACCGGATACCCGGTAATGGACAACTTCCGCATGCAGGATGTTGCGCTTGGAGGACAAGGGGCGCCTCTGGCGCCTATAGCCGATCAATTGTTATTTCCAGACTACGGCTTCCTGCTCAACCTCGGGGGCATTGCCAACCTAACCAGCCGGCGGGGCAGCCGGATAATCGCCTTCGACAACACCGGCGTCAACCAGATCCTGAATGCACTGGTACTACCTCTAGGCTTACCCTACGATGAGGATGGGCGAATTGCCGCCGGGGGGCAGTTGATCCCGGAATTGCTGCAGAAAGTTGAAAACCTGGAGTACTTCGCCCGGCCTTACCCCAAATCGCTGGGAAATGATTGGGTCCAAAGGGTGCAGTTACCCCTGTATCTGGACTATGCCGCCCCGGTTGCCGACAAATTACATACCGCTTGTGTACAGGTAGGGCGGCAAATCGCACGAGATATTGGACTGCTGATACAACGCGAGCAGTTGCCTGACGCTGAATATCGCATGCTGGTAACCGGTGGTGGGGCCCATAATGGATTTTTGGTGAATTGCATTCGGGAGGAATGTGAAAAAATTTGTTCCTTAGCACTGGAAATCCCGGACCAGGCAACGATCAACTACAAAGAGGCGGTGCTGATGGGATTGATGGGTGCACTGCGCGCCGCTAATCTACCAAACATCCTCCCCTCTGTCACTGGCGCTGCCCGGGCTGTAATTGGGGGCGCCTTGCACCAGGGATGGAAAAGCAAATTATGACAGAACCTTCCGCTTCCAGCAATATCCCAATCTTCATAACCGGGGCCACTGGCTTTGTAGGGGCTTACCTATTGCATTATCTGGTGCAGCAGGGATACACTAACATCAGGGCGCTACGCCAGGCCAATAGCAATATGGGCCTGGTAGAACCCATAGCGCATAAGGTTGAGTGGGTGGATGGCGATATCCTCGACTATTTCCTTCTGGAAGAGGCGCTGCAGGGTATCCGCCGGGTCTTTCATTGTGCTGCCATCGTATCTTTCAGCCCCTCCGACCGAAAGCGGATGCTGGAAACCAATGTGCAGGGCACCGCCAACCTCGTCAATGCCGCCCTCTACGAAGGAATAGACAAGCTCGTCCACGTCAGTTCTGTGTCCACGCTGGGGCGCATTCGCAATGGCGCTACGCTTGATGAAGACAGCAAATGGGAACGCAGTCGTTTTAACACCAACTACGCTATCAGTAAATTCCTGGGTGAGCAGGAGATCTGGCGGGGCATTGCAGAAGGGCTGCAGGCTGCCGTGGTGAACCCATCCATCATTTTGGGAAGTGGGCACTGGGATAATGGCGCCGCCCGCCTGTTTCAACTGGCTGCCGGCAACTATCCCTTTTATCCAACCGGCACTACCGGTTTGGTCGATGTGCGGGATGTAGCCCGGTTTATGGCCCGGTTAATGGATAGTGAAGTGTCCGGCCAACGGTTCGTGCTCTCAGCAGAGGACTGGACGTACCAGGAACTGCTCGAAACGATTGCCCGGGAACTGGGCGCCCGCCCGCCTTCCATCCGGAGCAACGCCCTGATCCGCACATTATCCTGGAGGGCTGCCTGGTTGTGGGCCCGCTTGTCGGGAAAGCCGGCGCTGCTAACCCGGGAAACGGCTATGAACTCCAGCCTCACTTTCTACTACAACAACCAAAAATCCATCGGACAATTTCAATTCCAATACACCCCCATCCGGCAGGTGGTGGCCGAAACAGCCAGGCAGTTCCTGGAGGCCAGTCAGGAAGGGCTGCCGCCCAAAGTGCTGCCTTTTAACAATTGATGGTTCCTGTCAAGACACTTCACAAATCTTTTTCTACCCCATTCATCCTCAAAGGGCCCGGAATTGTTAATAACAAAATACCCTTTTGAATCCACCTATTTCCAGTCGACCAAATAACAAAAGTATGGAAGCCAATATACTGACCCCTAAAAACCTAACTCCCGGCAATGACCGGCAGGCGCCGATGACGAAAGAAGCGGAATTGATGGAACAAATGGGTATCAGAACCATTCCCTTCCGGGCGCGCCTAAGTTTTGAGCCTCTGATCCGGGAAATAGAAGAGAGAGCCGGCGACAAGTCCTCCGCACTTGGAGCCATGGCGCGCTTGGTTTTGAAAAGGCTGGAAGCTGCACCAGCACTGCGACAGCCTATCGACGACATGCAGGTAATGGAGGAAAACAGGGAACTCGTCTCCCTGATGATGGCCATGATCGTTCCTCCGGCCTTAAAGCGAAAGTTACTGGCCAAGGTATCCGCCCCTTTTGGCCTTTCTCCGGTTTATTGTACGCCGGCCCTGGGAGAATTGATGCAAACTCAGAAGGTGAACTACATCTTCAATGCCAGCAATAATATTATCTATTGCGCAATGATCGTCAACGCATCCAGCCTTATCCTTAACAAATTCTACAATAAGGCGCTAGATGTTGAGCCGCCTTTTGCCGTTTCCATTAAACTCCCGGGAGAAACTTTGGAACGGCATTACAAGATGGAACTCGATTCCCAATATGTGGACATCAAACTGCTCAAACCACTCAAACCACTGAGCACGGAACAGATCAACCGGATGTTGAGCAATATCTACGATACGGACCTTTGGCTGCAATACCTGCCACCCGAAAACTTTGAATTCCAGGGATTTGTTGTTGGCACCCTTATTGACATCACTGCCGAAGAAGCGTTGTCGAGGTTAAAATACAGCCTGTTGGAACGGGACGCTGTAATCGATGAGGCCAATATCAGTAAGCTTCAGCAACTCGTTCGAAACTATTTAAACCTGCCCGATTTGCGCCTGGGCTTAACGGCCATCGACTACCCACTAGAAAATGCAGCACCTCATAAGTATAAAATCCGCTTCGATTTTCTGGCTCAACGGGAATTGGCCTTGTTGGCGGCGAAGAATAAGAACTCCATTTATGATAAGGTTTGCCGGTATAAGGAAGTGCTCCTGATCGAAGACCTGGAAGCAGTCAACAATCCTACACCCATTGAAAAAGAATTGCTGGAAGAGGGCATCCGGAGTATCATTGTTGCCCCCTTATTTAACAAGGACAAACAAGTGATTGGGCTATTGGAGATCGGCTCGCCCCAACCATTCGAACTACACAGCTTTGTAGAACTTAAATTCAAAGAGCTGACCAGCCTGTTCAGTATGGCCGTAGAACGCAGCCGCGATGAGATCGACAACCGCATCGAGGCAATTATCCGGGAGCAATATACCGCCGTGCACCCTAGTGTGGAATGGAAATTCATCGAAGCCTCTCATAATTTGCTGGAAAAACGGGAGAAAGACCCCAAAACCGCCGTAGCTGACCCCATCGTCTTTAATGAGGTGTATCCACTCTACGGGCAGGCCGACATCGTGAGCTCTTCTGAGAAGCGCAACCATGCTATTCAGGCAGACCTGGCTGACAACCTCAATCGAGTGATCCG
Organism: Lewinellaceae bacterium; assembly: GCA_020636215.1. Lineage (GTDB taxonomy): Bacteria > Bacteroidota > Bacteroidia > Chitinophagales > Saprospiraceae > JACJYE01. The sequence continues at coordinate 114,083 of JACJYG010000006.1, read as the reverse complement.
TATTCTGGACAGGGGCATTCAACTTGGGCGGTTCCCTTTGCTTAGTCATTTTCGGATGCTGGCCGAACGGGATTTGAAAAGCCTGAAAAAAGAATTCAACTCCAATGATGAATCGCGGATCGTCGATTGGTTGCATTCAGATGTTCACCCTTTATTCCACCAAATCCGCAATCAGTTCCCGGAATTGGCCGGCCCGATTTCCAGCTATTTCAACTTCCTCGATCCGGCCCTGGGCATCGTCTACCGGGAGAGAAAAGCTTATGAAGACAGCGTTACGCAACTCAACAACACCATAGCCAACTATCTGGTCCAACAACAGCAGGAAGCGCAAAAGATACTGCCGCATTATTTCGAAAAATATAAAACCGATGGTGTGGAATACGATATTTACGTAGGACAATCCCTTCTGAACAAAGGTGAATTCAGCCTGCACCATCTCAAAAACCTTCGCCTGTGGCAACTAGTGGATATGTGTGAAATCACGCGCTTGATACATCAAATGCAAAATACGCTGCCGATTCCGCTGACTACCGCTCAACTGATCTTTGCCTACAGCACCCCCTTGTCCATCCGATTCCGAATGGATGAAAAACAATTCGACGTAGATGGCGCCTACAATGTACGGTACGAAATACTTAAAAAACGCATCGACAAAGCCCTGATCGAAGATACGAATGAGCGGCTTACCCAGCCCGGGAAAATTGCCATTGTTTACCTGCAGGAGAAAGACCGCCAGGAATACCTGGAATACGCCGATTTCCTGCTACACGAAGGTTATATCACCGAAGAAGTTGAGCGCCTCAGGATTGGCCGGCTACAAGGAGTTCAGGGGTTACAAGCCCTGCGCTTAACGGTGAAGGTTGAGGAATAAACCATGCAGCTAACGCACTAGAATACATACTTGGCTCGTTAATTTTACCCGATTAGCGTGTGGACAAATCTTCCTGGATTGGCCACACGCCAAAAAACGGAATAAATACATCTCTTTTAATATCCCCCAAGATCAGTCCAACGGATTCCAATTGAATCCGTTTTCCGTCAAAAAGATGTGCCCTTTGATGAAGGAAGTGCGTCAAAAAGCAAAACAGCTAAACCATGAAGTTTCCCTGTCCGCTGAAAATTTTCTTACTTCTTCTCTTCGCACTGGCGGGCCTGCCCCTTTTTGCCCAACAGATTCACACACCTGGCGATGAAGGAGCAGAACTGGCCAAGGAACGTCTTTTCTGTCAGCCTGGCGTAACCAACTCCTCCAAAGGACGGGGATTGTTGCTGCAATATGGCGGGGTGGGAAGCTATAGCCTCACCCCAGCCGGCAGCCTGAGTGATGGTTTTAACACCAGTACTGTAAGCCTCACCGAACGGGTAACTGCTAAAATAAAGATCCCTGTATGGAACGCCCCCAGCCTGAAAGTGCTGCTGGGCTATGAATATGGAGCAGAAACCCTGAGATTCAGCCGGATCGGCGCCTTCCACGGGGAGGTATTCAAAAGCCTCGATGGCAACCCTTTGCGGACCAACAAGTATTCCCTTTACATCACCAAATCCTTTGATGAAAAATACTATGCCGGACTGCGACTGCGCTCCTCCTTCCGGGGTGATTATGCTCAGGGGATGACCCTCGACACCCGCTACGCCACCTATAGCGGCCTGGCCATTTTGGGCGTTAAACCCCGAGCGGACCTCGAATGGGGTATCGGCCTGACCTACAGCGACAATTTCTTCACCAAACAGATCCTGCCTTTTGCCCTATACAACCAGACCTTCAACGATAAATGGGGAATTGAGTCGGTGCTTCCCGTACAGATAATGGGCCGCTATAATTTCACCCCCCTGTCAATGGTATTGTTTGGAATGGAGTACCAAAGCCAATCTTACGCAATCGATGTGGAGGGAAAGTACGCCGAAACCATTCACCCCTATTACTTCAAGCACTCGGAAGTAGCCCTCAAAGCTTCTTTCGACCAGTATTTAGGCTCCTGGATCTGGCTCAATCTGGAGGCAGGCTTCCAGTTGCCGGTACAAACGCGCTTCGACGATTCTATTGATGCAGCCAATTCCTTCCAGTCCCGCGCCGGGGCGCAACCATTTTTCAACCTGGGGCTCTTTCTCTCTCCAACCGGCCGCCACTAAAGAAGGATAAGGTTGTTGCGGAAGAACTGCGTTAAATCGCGAAAATAGCGTAACTGATGGCGAAAACGACGACCGTCAGAATAATTCCGAACATAAAAATGTTGTAGCAGATGCGCAACTGCTGGTATTTGTTCCCCAGCGAATGCCCGAGGAAAAAGAGGTCGCGCATGATCGACCCTTCCAGGTTGCCATCGTCGGCGACGACTTCCTGCATCCCTTCTTCGTATTCTTCAAATTTCATCCGGTAAAAATTCCCAAAAAAGAAAAGGTTGGATTTACCATCCCGGATCTGCTGTTTGGCCGTGTAACCGGTCATGTGGATAGGGCGGGTGGCCAGAGTGGCGAAGATCATGCTCAGGAGGCAGGTTGCCAACAAGATGCCCAGTGGAAATAACAGAAAAAGGTTATCCTTAATATTGGATACGGCCAAGGGCATAAGTATGGTAATAATCAAGGCATTGACACTGAGCATAATGTTAGCCTTATTATCAGCAAGGCTACTGAGGTCGAGGTGGTTGCGAAGGGCCGTCTTGAACATCATCTGGGCGCTCTTGTTGCTGGTGATGTTGCCCACGAGTAAATCCTTGGGGTTTGCGGCTGCCGTTTTTCTTTCTTTCTCTTTGTCCTTATCCTGCTTCTCCTTCTTGTCTTTCTTTTTTTCCGTTGAGCCTTCCTCGAGTTCCCTGTCCCGCAAGTCCTTAATTTTCTGCCGGTTGACCTCCCATTGAGCCCCGTATAAATCCCGGGCGGCCAGGGTATAGAATTGGTGCTTCTTGATGAATTTGTAGTTCAGTTTATACCATTCCTGGTCGGTGTAGGAAGCATTCAGGAATTTCTCCCATTCCAGGCGAAGGCCTTCCAGGATTTCCAGATAATGTTCGCTGGCCAGGTTGCTGAGGTCGGCATCCTTGATCACCTGTTCGAGCGTCGTTACCGGATTCTTTTGCGGATAAGTAGCGTCGATCAGGTGGAGCACCCTTTCCAGTTTATCTTTTGGGTAATTTTCCCCTTCCAGGAATTTCCGGGCGATCTGGCTGCTCACCGCCTCATGGCCTTCATAGGTCTCTGTGAACCCAACATCGTGAAAGAGGGTAGCCACTTCCAGTATCTCCATATCGGCTCGGGGCAAGCCGATTGACCTTCCCAACTCCACCGCAGCCCGGTGTACTTTTAGAGTATGGGACAGGTTGTGATACCGGTGGTGTTCGGTCAGTTTCTCCTTCAACAGCGCCGTAACGTATTTCTCAACGGTACCTACAATAGACTCTTGAGTCATGCTTTTCATTCATTTTTAGTTTTTTCCACCTCGTCCCTACCCTCTTCATAGAGCCAAAAGCACGGATAAGTTACTGCGTGGAAATCAAAATTCCAACCAACGAGCGGTTCCGGCTCGATATTCCAGAACCAATAGCTAAAAAAAATGTAAAATAGTGGATATTATGCTCAATCCAGAAATAAAAACAGGAGCTTAAAATGCAAAAATACTGGATCAAAGTAGCCCTCGCCGGATGGCTTTGGGCGGTAGCGCTCGGCGGAACAGCACAGGAAACAAATGTGGTTGACACCATCGGTTTCAAAGGGTATTACGTCAACCCCTGGGTCAGCGGCGGGATCGGACTGGCGGGCGTATTTGCCAATGCTATAGGCCAACCCCGACTCAATGACCGGCCGCCGCTGGAGGAAGCCACCATCCAGCGGGTTTCCGAAACCCCGGTCAACGCTTTTGACCGCTGGGCACTGCGGCAAGACCCCCGCAAAAAAGACCGCGCCCACGAGATCTCAGACCACATGCTCTATTCCAGTCTTTTCCTGCCGGCTGTGCTCTTTCTGGACCGGGACATCCGGCACGACTGGGCGCCGGTTCTCCTGCTGTATCTGGAAACCCAGTCCATCAATACGAACCTCTACGCCTGGGGGCCTTTCGGCCCAACCCTGGTCACCCGTTACCGGCCGGCGGTTTATTATCAGGAACTGCCTCTGGAAGACCGCAATTTTGGCGGCATGCGCAACTCCTTTTACAGTGGGCACGTAGGCTCTACCGCCACCAGCACATTTTTCACCGCCAGGGTGCTGGCCGACTATCACCCCGAATGGGGTAACAAACGCCTGTTGCTTTATGGCCTGGCCGCCGTTCCTCCGGCAGTGGTCGGGTATCTTCGCATCCGAGCGCTGCGGCATTTTCCTTCTGATGTGCTCGTCGGGGGGCTGGTGGGCGCCGGCATCGGGCTGCTGGTACCGGAAATACATGCTCGCTGGCAAGAAAGGATCGCCTTTTCTGCTACTTATAGTGAGGACTTCAAAGGTATCGGCCTGGCCTATCATTTTTAGGGGCCGGCCCCTTAGAAGCACGATACATTTTGGGTTAACTGCCCTGAATAAGATAACTTAGCGACAGGAAAAGCAAGGTTACCCAGCAAACCTATAAAAGCCTTTTATGAACAGCAAGCTGCTTCTGATCGGCCAATTGGCCACTATCCTGCTCGTGCTGGGCCTGCTCAGGAGTGTCTATTCAGGCTTATTTCAGGCTTTTCGAAGACTACACCTTCCTGCCGAGCAGCGCCGGCAACTGTCCCGTTCTATACTTACCGCGCTGGCCTTTTGGTTGGCGATTCTGGCGCTGTTGGCGGCCCAGGGGTATTTTTATGGTGAAGGCGAAGCACAGGGGCGTACCGCGCTGGCTTTTGCCTTACCCTTGTCGCTGATTGTCTTACTCCTATTCTCCCGTTTTTTTACCCTCATTCTCAAGGCATTACCCGAGCGTTGGCTGATCATGCTGCAGGGCTTTCGCATCGTACAGGAAGGGATACTCTGGATGGGCTTTGTCGGTGGGTTTGTGCCGGTACAGATGACTTTTGAATGGCTCAACTATGACCTGATGGTTGGCTTCACGGCGCTGATGGCCGGCATTGCCTTTTTCGGGCCCCGCCGGTACCGCCGGCCGGAGGCGATCCTCTGGAACACCTTCGGGCTCATCTCGATGGCCAACCTCGTTTTCATCAGCCTGGCCTCTCTGCCCGGCCCACTATATGTATTCGCCACCCGCCCGGATAGCGGTTTCCTCACCCTGGCTCCGTTTATCTGGTTGCCGGGCTTTACGTTTCCCCTGGCGGTGGCCTTACACCTATTTTCTTTGAAACAGTTGATCCAGTCGAGGCGCAATTTTGCGGACGACCTGTTGCAGCGGTGGCGGAAGCGGCAAAAAAAATAGCGCCGAATCAGCTACTCTGATTTGGCGCTATTCGCTGGCATGCCGGTGATGTCCTACAGGGTCACCGCCTTCTCAGTACGGAACGATACTTTGATATTGTATTCCGTAAAGGCCTCCACTCCCGGAGCATTCACTTTGCGGTGGTCCAGGCTTTCAGTAATGTACTCCCGAATGTACTCGTTGTCAGCCACTACTTCCAGGACGATGATCTCATTGTCTTCATTGAGCGTAAAATGGACAAAGGCCTGGGTTTCGGTTATTCCGAACTTACTCAGTTCCGGGGCCTGGATCATTTTAGCCACCGCTTTGCGTAGTTCGCCCTTATTGTCCAGGATTGGGTTGTTGGCAAAAGTAGCACTACCGGCCAGTAGGCACAGCATCAGAAGGAAACTTAAACGGAAGGTTTTCATGACAAAAAATTTTGGGTTTAACAAATCGGATGATATTCGCCGGGGCAAAAAAGTGACAGCTTTAGCGGCTACCTATTCGCCGCTAAACGCCACCGCACACCCCCGCGGTTGGGTAATTGACAAGCTTATTTAATGAGTGGTTTTTTCTACTGCCTCTATTAATAACGGACGCTATTAAAACGCAAAGGTTGCATGTCAGGATGCATGAAGGCAGGAGCATTCTATTAATGACTGGTTAAAGCCGATGAAGCCGCTTTCAAAGCCCACCAGCACGGCGCCCTTTCCCACGAAGCCCGAAACCCGGCTTTCTAATACCAATGGCACCGGAAGGGCGCAAGGGTAAACTTCCGAAGTTTGCCTGGCGTGCCTCTAATAAACTTCGGAAGTTTACTCCAAAAGCCCTATTTTCGCCGGCATGGATCCAATAGAAAAAGCATTGCACGGCTTTCCGGTCCGAGTCAACATCGATGTCCAATGGGGAGAGATGGACCTGGCCGGGCACGTCAACAACGTCATATACCTCAAATGGTTTGAACACGCGCGGGTGGCCTACCTGGACCGGCTCGGCTACCCCATCGTGGCCGATCCGGCCCGGGAGGGACTGCCCGGAGTCATCCTCGCCAAACAGGATTGCAAATACCTGCTTCCAGTCGACTACCCCGACACGATCACATTAGGCATCCGCGTAACGGAGCTACTGGAAGACCGCTTCAACATGCATTGCGCCATGTTCAGCCAACGCCATCAGCGACTGGCTGCCATTGCCAATGCCATGATGGTGACCTTCGACTACCGCAGCCGGAGCAAAGCCCCACTTCCGGATTCCCTTCGACAAGGGATCCTTCAACTGGAACAGTAGACCACCTAAAGCGTAGTATAAACCTGCGCAGTATTTTGTATTTTTACAAATAAACGATCATGCCTATTCAGGAAGTTGACGCAGCGGCCGCGACAATCGAGGCTATTTTCCAGCAGCAGCAATTGTACCATCACCAGGTCGGGCTATCCTCCGCCCGTGAGCGCATCGCCAAGCTCAAGCGGCTGGAAGATGCAGTGCTGCGTTACCGCCAGCAGATACGGGATGCGATGTGGCGGGACTTCCACAAGCCCCCCTTAGAAGTTGACCTCAGTGAGATATATCCGGTAACTTCAGAGATCAAATTCACCATCCGCCACCTTCGGCGGTGGATGCGCCCCCGGCGGGTAGCGACGCCGCTGGTGCTCTTTGGCGGCCGCTCCTATGTGTTGTATCAATCCAAAGGCGTCGTGCTGATCATCTCCCCCTGGAATTATCCGGTCAATCTGACTTTAGGGCCATTGGCCTCAGCTATAGCAGCCGGAAATACGGCCATCCTAAAGCCTTCTGAAAACACCCCCAATACCTCGGCGGTGATGAAGCAGATCATAGCAGAAACTTTTGACGCCCGGGAAGTGGCGTTGGTGGAAGGCGGAGTAGAAACTTCACAGGCGCTGCTGGATCTGCCGTTTAACCACATCTTCTTCACCGGCGCACCGGAAATTGGCAAGATTGTCATGAAGGCCGCCGCCAAACACCTGGCTTCGGTGACGCTGGAACTGGGCGGTAAATCCCCTACCATCATTGACGAAACGGCCGACCTGGATAAGGCTGCAGGCCGCATTGCCTGGGCCAAGTTCACTAACATGGGACAAACCTGTGTGGCGCCCGATTATCTATTCGTTCACGAAAGCAGAAAGGAGGAATTCCTGGATAAGCTGGGACAAAAGCTTCAGGAATTTTATGGAACGGACGCCCGGCAAACGGAGGACTATGCCCGAGTCGTCAATCGACGGCATTTCCAACGGATAAAGGGCTACATGGAGGAGGCATTCGAACAGGGCGCCACCGCCGCGATCGGCGGCCAAACGGATGAGGCGCAGGCCTATATTGCCCCCACCGTTTTGACCAATGTGCCCATGAATTCCAAAATGATGGCCGAAGAAATATTCGGCCCCGTTTTGCCCGTCCATACCTACCACAACCTACAGGAGGTTATCGATCTGGTCAATTCCAAAGAAAAGCCACTAGCCTTGTATATTTACAGCAACAACCGAAATAACATCAATTTTATCCTGAAAAACACCCGCGCCGGCGGTACTTGCATCAACCACAGCGTGGTGCATTACGGCAACCCACATCTTCCTTTCGGTGGCGACAACAACAGCGGCATCGGCAAATCGCATGGCTGGTATGGCTTTGAAGCCTTCTCTAACGCACGGGCTGTATACAAACAGGCCTTACCGCTTCCTAATGCAGGCGACCTGCTGACCGCGCCTTTTAGTCGGTGGAAACAGAAAATTGTGGACCTTGCCATTAAATGGTTCTAAGGAATCCTCAAAAAATGAGTTGTCGGTTTCGTTGGGGTTGTGTAAAAAGCCAATTCAACCGGAAGGTTAGGGGTACCGTTTACACAACCCCAATGAAATGAAAAGCGGCAACTGATTTTGAACACTACAAAGCCTATGCAACACACTTCTGTCCTCATAATTGGCGCCGGCCCTGCCGGCCTGGCCATGGCTGGCCGGTTAAGGCAACATGGTATTTCCTTTGAGGTGATCGAAAAAAGCCGGCATGTTGGTAATGCCTGGCGGGAACATTATGATCGTCTGCGCCTGCATACGGTCAAAGAATATTCCCAATTGCCGGGAATGCCATTTCCCAGTTATTACCCCCGCTACGTTTCCCGTCAGATGCTGGTGGATTATTTCGATTCCTATGCCAAGGAGTTTGATATCCGGCCTCATTTTGGGGAAGAAGCCAGCGCTATTGAGCCGGCAGCTGAGGGCTGGGCCGTACACACCGCTTCCGGCAAGGCCTTCCTGGCCAAGCATGTTGTTATCGCCACAGGGGTAAACCGGGTGCCCGTCCGGCCTTCCTTTCCGGGAGAATCCCAATTCCAGGGGCAGGTCCTCCATAGCCGGCAATATAAAAATTACCGGCCTTTTTGCAATCAGCGGGTACTTGTAGTAGGTATGGGTAATACCGGCGCCGAAATAGCCCTCGACCTGAGCGAGAATGACATCAATCCTTACCTCAGCGTTCGCGGCCCGGTTAATATCGTTCCCCGAGATTTTTTGGGTAACCCCACGCAGCGGACCGCCTTCACCCTGGCCAAACTCCCTACCTGGCTGGGCGACTGGATCGGCGCTCAGGTACAGTGGCTGGCCTTTGGCAACCTGCGCCGTTACGGCCTGGAAAAACCAGATATGCCGCCCGCCCGCCAACTTCGCGAAACAGGCAAAACCCCAGTGATCGACCTCGGAACCGTCGACCAGATCAAAGCCGGAAAGATCAAAGTGGTGCCAGAAATTGAATCCTTTACTAAAAAAGGGGTTCGCTGCAAAGGGGGGAAAGAATTAAAGGTAGATACCGTCATTCTTGCTACCGGTTACCGCGCCCAATTGGAAGATTTACTGCCCTTTACCGATGAGTTTTTTAATGCAGAGTGCTTACCCAACGACTGTATCGGTACGGGAAAATATGAGGGCCTTTACTTTCTTGGCTTCGACAACTATCAACCCGGTGGCATCCTCGGCATTATTTTCCGGGACTCGGAAAAGATCGCAAACAAGATTGTGGAGGGGAGGTGAAAAAGGGGGGCGGGTTTGAGTGTTTCATCAACCTTTCAAACACTCGCTTCCCGAATATAGCGTTTAAAATAAATTTATTGCCCTATAATAAAAAAACTATGTCCAACAAACTGCTTACATGCTCCATTTTGGCACTTTTTTTATGGCTTCCCTTCCTACAGGCGGAAGGAAATGGCAGTGCTATTGCCCTTGAGAAAAACAATAGCAGCTTAGCTTTCCGCAATTATGCACTGCCTGCCCAAGATGGCGCCGTCCCGGACAGCATCCCCGAATTTCAGCTGGGGCCCGACACCACCCTTTGCGAAGCCCGAAGCTTACGGCTTTCTATTCCGGAACAGACACCTGACGTGAGCATAGAATGGAGTGACGGCAGTACAGACACCGTACTGATCGTTTCCACCACCGGTACTTATTGGGCCACTGCCCGCAACGATGAATTTCTGGTGAGCGATACCATATATGTGCGCTTTGCCGTAGCCGAATGGCAGGGCCTGCCCGGAGATACGGCCTTATGCAATCAGGAATCCTATACTCTGGACGCCTCCCTCGATGGGGCCAGCCTCTATCTCTGGCAGGACGGTTCGAAAGAACCTACTTACGAAGTTGATCGCCCGGGCAAATACCTGGTAAAAGTGGTGGTGGATCAATGCACCCTTCAGGATTCCCTGCAAGTGGATTGGTGTGAACCCTGCATTGGCGTCCCCAACGCCTTCACCCCTAATGATGACGGGCTGAACGACACCTTTGGGCCCATTATTCAATGCCCGGCACAGCAATACAACTTGAAGATATTCAACCGCTGGGGCCAGCTCGTATTCGAAACGAATAATCCGATGGATGCCTGGGATGGCGCCTGGGACGGGCAGCCGCAACCATCAGACACCTATTTCTATACTTTGTCTTTTCAGTCCTCCTTCAGTGAACCCCTACTACAACAGCAAGGGGATATGGTGTTGTTGAGGTGACGTTCGGCTGAAATCCAGCTCGGGCCTGAAGCTTTTATCCATGAGCCAAACCGGAGTTTGGCCAGGCCTTACCGCACCGGGATAAAAAACGCACGCTTATCCTCCAGCGCCTGCCGGTACTCCTCTGTAACCGCATCAGTTGCAGTACCGACAAGAGCATTAAACACATCCAGGTTATTGTCTTCCACATCAAAAGTATAATAGACGTTACCAAGATCTGCCTCAGGAGGGGGAGGAAAGAGGTCCTGGATAGAACAATTGCCGTTATCGGTAAAAAAGATGAGGCTGGTAAGCCGTTCGGGATTGAGCCTCAGCAGGTAATTACCTCTTTGTTTGAACTGATATCCGATACGCATTGAGTAATTGTTGGCTGGGCAGCCATACTTTAGCAGTGCATCACCAGTTTGAGGAAAATTATCATCTTTATCTGCCTGCCCATCCTGAATGATCAGGTCAAAGCGGTCGATAGAGCCAGGTAAGGGATCGATCTGGATCACTTCAATGTCGGAAGTGACATTGAAGGTAGCGTTGTCGATTGGAATGTCCGCCCCTGAAGCAATATCCTTCAGCGTTTTATTCGCAATACTGATTTCTATCCGGAAGAAATCGCCAACGCTATATTCCTTTTTCAGCGTGCTGATTGACAACTCCTGGTTGAAATTATAAATATTCCGGTTGGGCTGACTGCTTTCGATCTTACAGCTCCAAAGGCTCGCCAGTAACAGGAATCCGGTAAACATACAAAGGGTTCTTCTCATGTTTTTTCTAATTTTTTTTCGCACTATTCTCCGATAATAATTTTTTTCCAGAGGGCCTTGGCAGTATCACCAAAACCGGCCCATCATTACGGGCAAGGATAAAGCAGAACTTCCCATCGATGGTAATAGGCCGAATCCGGCGCACCTGGCCTTTAATCCGGAGGCTGCCCACGGGGTCAAGTTGGAAATCGCCATTAGCGCCTATAGCCAGGACGTTACCGTAATTAGCGTCATAACGCCCCAGTTCAATGTTATTCTCGTAGAAATTTCCACCAAGCAGGACTTCTTGTTTGCCGTCGCCATTGAAATCATACAGGCCGGCGGCATTCAGGGTAGAAAACTGTAACACATCCGGAAGCGGGTGAGCCTTAAATTGTAAATCTCCGGTGTTTTCAAAATACATACTCTGGAAAGTATTGGCCTCCAGCACCTTGGCCGACGCCAGTTTTTCTTCTCCGAACAGTTCGGACATCGATGCTTTGGCGAAATCCCGGGAATACAGGTATTTCTTTTTCAGGGACACCAATTGTTTGGTGAGTTCTTTGTAATTGGCAAACGGCACCTCCTTGCCATCCAGATAATAAGTCAGGATCTGCTCAATCTGATCATTATCGTCAAAGTCATTGACGTAGAGTCGTACCGGTTCTTCCGGCGTCGGGCGCAACTTGGAGTTATCCCCCAGGTTTCCGGCCAGAAGGTCCATATCGCCGTCCTGATCAAAATCGTAGGGTAGTACAAAATCCCACCAGCCTTTCATTTCATTGAGCGGCTGCTTTTTCAGACGGCCGCCATCGTTGAGGAAGAATTCGACCGGCCCCCATTCCATGGCCAACACGAGGTCGGGGTCGCCATCCTCATCCATATCCGCCCAGGTTCCGTTTTTCACCAGGCCAACATTCTCCAGGCCATCCGCAACCTGGACCGTTACATTTTCAAACTGTCCGTTGCCTTTATTCTCAAACAAATAGGAGGTTGGTGTTTTGCCATAATTCCAGGGCACGGCGCGGCCGCCGAAGAAAAAGTCTACCAGGCCATCGCCGTTGAAATCCGCCGGCAGTACACAGGATGCCGTCATGAAAGCGCCCTTGAAAAGGCTCTTATCGACCGTAAAATTGCCTTTGCCGTCATTGATGTAAGCACGTTGCACCAGGGCCTCGTGCTCGCCCCAGTATTCATTGCCGCCACTGGCGACCACCAGATCGAGGTCGCCATCGTTTTCAAGGTCTGCAAAAACAGCATCTACATCCTCAAAGAGGCTATCCAGGAGGAGCACCTGCGGGCTGCGGTCCTGGAATTTGCCTCCGGGAACCTGAAAATAAAGGCGGCTATGACCCCGCTTGGCGGAGCCTAGAAAAACATCCTCTAACCCGTCACCATTGACATCGCCTACCGCCAGGGCCGGCCCTTCTGTTGAAACCATATGAGGAATGAGCACCTCGCGGTTGAATTCTACAAAGGGGTTTTCCTTGTGTACATAATCCAATGCTACCGCCGACGTCACATCTTCCACCTCCCAGGCCGGGGCCGGGCGGGTAGAAAGAATATGGTAATCATAGTGGGGCAGGCCAGGCTGCCATTTCAACTCCGTTTTTTGGTTGTAAGCAATGTCAGAAAGCATTTGGTAGCTCTGGTCCGGCCAGATGACGACGATTGAGTCCACCTGGCTGGCATCACCAACCCCAATGTGCAGGCCAGCCTCAACACTCGACTGATATCCTTTGCAGGGGAAGTTTTGGTAAAACAGCTTTTCTTTTCCTTTGAAAACCACTACACTGGCGCCAATACCATTGATATTCCTGGGCGGGCCATGAAACGTAAAAGACAGATAATTGCGCCCTTCTTTTTTGTTGTCAATCTCCAGGTTCTGGTATAGGAAAGGTTCATCTTCGATATTATTAACGACAATATCGAGGTCGCCGTCATTGTCCAAATCGGCGTAGATAGCTCCATTGGAGAAAGTGGGCAGGTCGCCTTTAATACTATTGGCCATATCCTGGAACCGAAGGCCGCCGCCATTGTGGAAAAATTTGTTGGGCAATTTGACCCGAGGCATTTTTTCCACCACCACGAGGTCTGAATTTTCAAGGTTGTTGGTGTTGGCCTTGTAACGGATCGCATTATCGGCCCGGAAATTGACATAGTCAATATCGTTCATGCGGCGCGGAATGCCATTGCTAATAAAGAGGTCCTTGTAGCCGTCATGGTCAAAATCCAGGAATAGCGGCGCCCACGACCAGTCGGTCGCAAAAACGCCGGAGAAAATGCCGATCTCGCTAAAGGTGCCGTCTCCGTTGTTGAGTTGCAGGTTGTTGCGGGCATATTGGTGGTTGTAGCCGTAGCCCACTTTAAAGTGGAATAAGGCGTAATCATCTTCCCCCAAAGAAGTTTTCAGAATGAAAGGGTCGGAGGGCAACATATCCAGGGAGATCACTTCGTTGAAAGCATCATTATTGATATCGGCCATATCCACCCCCATGGAGAATCGGCTGGTATGCATCATTTCCTCCGGCAGCATTTCTTTGAAAGTTCCATCCTTTTGATTGATGTAGAGGTAGTCATTCTCGTGGAAGTCGTTCCCGATATAAATGTCGGGCCAGCCATCGAGATTGATATCGCCGGTAACCACGCCCAGGCCGTAGCCGATAACAGTGCTGTTGATGCCGGCCGCCACGGTCACATTCGTGAAGGTATCCCCGTCATTGCGCATCAGCTTGTCCCCTGCCATTGGATGCACGGTATTAACGAATTCTTTCTTTTGGCCGAAAGTTCCGTTAGCGTGCAGGGAGTGGTTGAGTTGGTACATATCCAGATCGCCGTCGAGATCGTAGTCAAAGAAGACGGCTTGGGTGGAAAAGCCCACCAGATCCAGGTTGTATTGGACAGCCTGGTCTTCGAAAACGGGGACTCCATTTTCGATGCCCGTGCAAATGTATAGTTGGTTCTGCCCCCTGATATTCTGGAAATCCCCCATTTGGGATACGTAAATATCCAACAGGCCGTCATTGTTGATATCGACAACGGAAGCACCGGTTGTCCAACCGTCCATCCCGGCAAGGCCGGCCTGGTCAGTAACGTCCCGGAATTTCAAGCCTCCCTCGTTGAGGAAGAGCTTATTGGGGCCCATGTTGCTGGTAAAGTAGAGGTCAACCAAGCCGTCTTTATTGAAGTCCCCGGCAGCCAGGCCACCGCCATTGAAAAAGTACATATAATTGAAGACATTGAATTCACTAGTGGGTTTGAGTACGTTCTCAAAGTCCAGCCCAGTGGCGTCTTTGCGCAACAATTCGAACTGATATCCTTCCTTACCCTCATTAGAACAACTGGAAATAGTCAGTACGATGGCTACTATCCATACCACCACTTGTTGAGCCTTGTATATCGATTTTAGTATCATAAGTATTGGGTTTCTTTTTTAAGAATTAGGTTAGGCTTTCCAAATATTTGAGGCTTGGCATACCACAAACAACTTCCTACTGCCCTCCCGTCAGTCGGAAAAGCTTGGGTTTCTGGCTATTAATAGCCGCCAGTACATAATCTTTCTTATTAATTACTAGCCCGGCCAATTGTTTAACATCTCCCCGGATAAAGAAGCCACTGTCACGGTTATCTATCCGATCAAACTGCCCTGCTCCGCGATTAATCAGAACATGGCCGAAGCTGGCGTCCAGTTTGGAGAACTGTGGGGTAAATCCATTGTCATTACCCGCCAGGATGAGGTCGTCTTTGGAATCGCCGTTCAGGTCCGTGCAGAAGATGCCGCAGATGCAGGAAAACTGCACTTCCCGGGGAAGGTCTACCACGGTAAAATTCCCATCACCATCGTTCAGCGCCACTGCCGACCGAAAGAAAGCACCCTCCTTCACCAGGGCATTGTTCAGCACCTCGGGCGGGAACAGGTCCTGGATGGACTTGGTGGCATATTCTGTATTCTTGAGGTTTTGCTTTTTCAGGCTGACAATCTGCCCGGTCAGTTCTTTTTTCATTGGGACCGGCATATCTTTCCCATCCACGCTCCGGGTGATGATCTTCTCGGTCGTGCCGTTATTATCGAAATCTGAAACCCAAAGTTTGGCTGGGCTTTCAAGGCTACCACTGAAATAGAAATTCTCCCCCCGGTTGCCGAGTATGAGGTCCTGGTCTCCATCCTGATCGATATCGTCGGTGGCAATGGCATACCACCAGCCGGAATAATTACTCAGATTGGAATCCACCCTCCGGAAGAGGCCATCCTTGATTCGGAATATTACCGGGCTCATCCATTCACCAGCCACCACCAATTCCGGGTCGGAATCGCCGATGAGGTCCACCAGGGCTGCTGAAGTTACCATACCGATGAATTGCAGGTCGAGGGCATAAGCTTTGGCTGCATCCTTGAAATTACCCTTGCCGTCATTCTGGTACAGGAAACTTCGCGGGTCCCGGCCAAACTGGTTGGGAATACTGCGGCTTCCGACAAAGAGGTCCATGTCTCCATCCTTATCAAAATCCAATGGAATGGCGACCGAAGTATTGAAGCCATTCATCGGCAGCGCACGAGGGCTGGCGGAAAATTGCCCTTTCCCGTCGTTGAGGTAAAGCCGATCCTGCATGAAGCGGGAACCTGAGGGGAATTGATTCCCACCGGAGCCTACGAAGAGGTCGAGGTCGCCATCACTATCGGCATCAAAAAAGGTGGCGGCCGTATCTTCATAATTTGCCCCTTCCAAAAAATCAGGTACATTGGCGGGCACAAAACTTCCTGAGCGCTGCAGATACAACTGCCCGGGCGAACCGCTGGCCGCTCCGATGTATACATCTTCCTGTCCGTCACCGTTCACATCGCCGACCGCAACCCGGGGCCCTTCCCGGGAGATCATCCGCATTGACAGGCCTTCCTGGAAGAAGTCAATATAATCATTTTCATGGTGCGCTTCAAAGGGAGCCGGCACTTCCTCCACCAAGGCTACGGCCGGGCTGCTGCTGAGGCCAGGCTTACCCACCGGCTGTCGGGAAACCTGCTGGTAATCGACAGATAGCGTCTGATCTATCGACGGATTTTGGACTACGGAACGCGTGCGGTCGGGCCAGATGACTTCTACTGAATCAACCACTGTACCATCGCCAAGCCCAAAGGCCATCACATAATCGATCGAAGACTGGAAGCCACGGGTGGGTACAAGTTGAAAATTCAGTTCTTCTTTGCCCTTGTGCGCCACCACTTTCGCCCCAATTGCAAAGGTGTTTTTTTCAGGGCCTTTAAGTTTAACTTTGAGATAGTGATGCTTGTAGAGAGATTCACTGTTGTTCCGATAAAGAAAGGCCTGTTGATTGAGGTTGTTGACTACCAGGTCGAGGTCGCCGTCGTTGTCGAGGTCGCCGTAGGCGGCGCCATTAGAGAAAGAAGGCGTGTCGAAGCCCGATTTCTGGCCGGCTTCTTCAAAGGTGAGGTCGCCTCGGTTATGGAAGAACTTATTCAGAAGAGGGGTGGAGGGCATCTTGTCCAGAATGGTTTTCATTTCTTCTTTTTTGCCGGTCAAAGCCATTTTTTGGGCTACATCATTGGCAAAGAAGTCGATGAAATCCTGGTCGGTTACATCCTGATAGATGCCATTGCAGACGTAAATATCGCGGTAGCCGTCATTGTCTGCATCGAAGAGCAGGGCGCCCCAGCTCCAGTCGGAGGAAGATACACCGCTGAAATAGGCGATCTCGCTGAAAGAACCATCCTTATTATTATACTGCAGGGTATTCTGCATGTATTGATGGTAGAAATCCCGTTGCAGTTTCAGGTAGTAAACATTGTAATTTTCAAAGCTGGAGGTGGTTTTCAGGCGGTACTCGTCATTGGGCAGCATATCTGTCACGAATATCTCCGGATAACCGTCGTTGTTGATATCCGCCATATCCGCTCCCATGGAGAAAGAGCTGAGGTGCTCCATCCAGTTTTTGATCTCTTCTTTAAAAGTGCCATCCCCCTGATTGATGTAGAGATAATCGCGTTCGAAGAAGTCGTTGGAGACATACATATCAGGCAGATTATCGCCATTAACATCTCCAACCGTAATGCCCAGCCCGAAGCCGATGAGGCTGCCGTAGATCCCGGCCTGCTCCGTAACGTCCACAAACTTTCCATCGTCGTTGCGCAACAGTTTATCGCCGCCGCCCTTGAGAAAATCCCGAACCGGCCAGTCTTTGGCGTACATTTCCCGCTTGTTGCTGTAATTCAGCGTATTGACGGGCATGAAGCTGTTGTTGAGGATGTACACGTCGAGGTCACCGTCGAGGTCGTAGTCAAAGAAGGCGGCATGGGTGGTGTAGCCGTTCTCGTTGAGGTTGTAATCGGCGGCCTTTTCCTCGAAGGTGAGATCTCCTTTGTTGATAAACAGCTCATTTTCCTGGTCATCGCCTTTGACGAAGCCGGCGTTGCAGACGTAGATGTCAAGCCAGCCATCATTGTTGATATCCACCATAACCACCCCGGTGCTCCAGGCTTTCGTCCCGCCGACACCAGCCTTTTCGGTGACATCTTCAAATTGCAGATTGCCCTTGTTGAGGTAGAGCTTGTTTTTCCCCATGTTATTGGTGAAGTAGATATCCGGCAGGCCATCGTTGTTGATATCCCCGATAGCGACGCCACCTCCGTTGTAGAAGTTCCGGTAGCTGAAGATGTTGAAATCTTCGGAATTTTCAACCTTATTAGTAAAATCGATACCGCTTTCTCTGGATGACAGCGCGGTGAACAGCCTATTTTCTTTAGCTGAGTGGTTTCCTGAGTTACAATTATAAAGGAAAAAGGCGAGCAGGATGCAGGCGGCGACTCTCATAGCAAGATGGATTGATATTAACGGTCTGAAGTGGTTGGCAAAAATACCCAATATCAGAGAGAATAAAGCGCAGGGGAGCCTTTTTAACCAATCGTTTGCTTATTGTGGAAAAAAGCAGGCCGCCCCAAAGGATGGAGCGGCCTGGCTTTGTCTTTCGCTTTCACCGATAGAAAATGCTGCCGGTGATCAGTAAATACAGATTAGCAGAAACCCTGCTAATTAGTTATAGCCTGGGTTCTGCTCCAGGTTCGGGTTAACAGCCAATGCCTGATTCGGGATTGGGAAAAGCAGGCGCTCCTGGCCGGAAACCGGCTTTTCGGTATACGCATCGAGGAACTTGCCGAAGCGGATCAAATCCTGGCGGCGGTGTCCTTCCCAGTACAGTTCGAAGCCACGCTCATCCAGCAGGTTGTCCAGCGTGAGCGTACCCAGTGCAGGCACACCACGCTTGGTGCGGATCTGGTTGACGATCGTGCGGGCGTCGCCTTCGTTACCATTGCGGAGCAGGGCTTCCGCCTTCATCAGCATCACATCGGCCAAACGGTAGAAAACGAGGTCGTTGTCGACGTTGTCACCGTTGTTGTAGTCGATCGGGTACTTGATGACGCGGATACCGGTTACTTCCAGGTTATTGCCCGTTTCAATCAGCTTGATCTCGCGAGTGAAAGCCAGAGGAGCATCCTTACGGTCTTTCAAGGCTACGCCATTCTGATCGAACTGCTGGCCAATCAGGAAGCCAGTCTTGATGCCAGAGACGTCGGTTTGGCCGGGATAGTCGCCGCCAATCCGCTGGTCATTCGGGTCAAACTTATCGTAGAAGTCAGCAATGGTGGTAAAGCCGTTCCAGCCAGAAGGGTTCTGGTTGTAGTGGAGGGTACAGAACCAACGGGAACGAACGCTATTACCGCTACCGCCGGCAACACCAGCTTTGTTTTCATCGACAAAGATCAATTCCGGAGCATTTTGTCCATTATCCGGAGCAAAGTTGTCAAAGTCATTGTCCGCCAGAGAATACTTACCGCTGTTGATGATCTGGTCGGCCAGGGTAATAACCTGGTTCATGTCCGCCTGATCAAACGTCGGGTTGGCGCGGTCGGCAAAGGTGCCTTTGTTCAGGTAGCACTTCATCAGCAGCACCTTGGCAGCGTCTTTGTTGGCCACGGTGACCGGGCCGTCCGGCAGGTCGTTCATGATAGCGGTCACTTCACTGATAATGAAATCCAGGGCTTCCTGGCCTTTCAGTACTTTCGGAGCCACCAGCAGGTTTTCACCGGCTTCCCGGAAAGGCACCTGGCCCCAGCCATCAGCAACAGCAAACATCGCGAAAGCACGCAGGAAGCGGGCTTCAGCAGCCTGAGAAGCGGATGGGTTGAAGTTCAGTACGTTGGTCGCGTTGAACACTAACTGTAGTAGATTATTGAAAGTGTCACCCAGGAAAGCGTGGTCGGCATTCCAGGTGTGATTGTGCAGTACGCGCCAAACGCCGTTGTCGTCCCAGTCTGGCCCACGAGTTGGCCCGATTACTTCGTCAGTGGTGTGTTCCTGGGCAGCCCAGAATTGAGCTTGGTCCTGGAAGGGTAATTGGAGCCCGTTATAAACTCCTTCTAAAAGAGAGCTCACATCTGCGTTCTCTTCAAGCAGCTGCCTTGCCTGGTCACCAGTGAGGTCCTCCCGGAGGGTCTCATCGAGGTTGGTACAGGCAAAAGCGCCCGTCGCAAGGAAAGCTATTAGTAATTTGTTAAGTTTCATATTCAATCACTTTTAGGTCAATTAAAAGGAAAAATTAGCGCCAAATAAGATCGTCCTAGCCGAGGGGTAAGGCGTGTATTCGATACCAGCCGAAGGCACACCATCTCTTTCGTTGACTGTGTTCACTTCCGGGTCGAAGCCGGTGTAGTTCGTAAAGACCAACAAGTTCTGGCCGGTGATGTACAGACGGGCGCTCTTGATCACTTTGCCAAGATTACCCAGGTCATAAGATACGGTAGCATTAGCCAACTTCAGGTAATCGCCTTTTTCCAGATAACGGGAAGAAGGCTTGATCGAGTTGGCGATCGCTTCTCCTGTACCAACCAATTTGGCATCGATGTTCCGCGATCCCAGGTTACCAATTGGTAACACAGTATTGGCAGTATTGTTGTAAAGATCCTGGCCCATGGCGCCGTTGAAGTTCAGGGTGAAGCTTAATTTATCCACCATCAAGCTGGTACTGATTCCCAACAGTACATTCGGGTTGGGGTCGCCCAGGTAGAACAAAGTGTTGCCATCATCTGTCAGGTTATCAAAACCCTGGTCGTCCAGACCGTTCCATTCCCGGAGGTAGAAAGCGTTCAGCGGCTGGCCGTTGGCCAAGCGCTGAGAAGTAGCGTTGGAGATACCTTGTCCGAAGAGCGTACCGGTCAATACGGCCGGCCCTTCATAGTTCTGTAGTTCGTTCGTCAGGAAGGAAGCATTGGCGCCCACTTGCCAGGAGAGGCCCTCGTTTTCAACGATGAAGGCGTTCAAAGCCACTTCAATACCCGAGTTAGTCACTTCACCCGGCAGGTTGATCCAGTAGCGGGTAGCTGGAGCCGGCTGGATGGCCTGAAAGTTGAACAGCAAGTCTTCTCCCTTTTTGTTGAAGTATTCAACCGAACCGGACAGCCTGTAGTCAAACAACGCGAAGTCGATACCGGCGTTGATAGTCGTGGAAGTTTCCCACTGCAGGTCCGGGTTGGCAACGTTCTCCTGAGTAAGAGAACCGTTGGCGCCAAGGCCGAAGCGCTCCTGAGCAGAGCCGGAGGGGAATTCCTGGTTACCCGTCTGGCCCCAGCCCAAACGCAGCTTCAACTGATCGAAGAGGCCACCCGATAGGAAGTCCTCGTTGGTCAGGTTCCAGGCAAAAGCAAAGGACGGGAACACCCCATACTTGTTGTTTTCCCCGAACTTGGAAGAACCATCCGCACGGATAGTAGCCGTGAACAGGTAGCGGTCGCTGATGTTAAAGTTGGCGCGGCCGAAGTAAGACTGCAGCTCCGCGATCGGATCAGCAAAGGAACCGATGGTGCGGTTGTTAGTAGTAGAGCTCCCCAGGACGTTAGTGTAATCTATCTCATCGGAGATGAAATCCTGTGCAGTTACCGAGAAGCCTTTGTTATCAAATTTCTGGTATTCATAACCAACAACAGCGTTAAGGCTGACCGCGCTGCTCAGGTCCTTATTGTAGCTCAGCGTATGCGTGAACTGTTGGGTGGTTAGGGTATTATTGCCGACGTTGGCCCAGCCACGGTCTTCAACACCTTGTACGTTGATGAAGGACTTTATCTGGGAACGGCGTACCCCTACACCATAGTTGATGCTATACAGGAATCGGTACTCCAGGCCATCAGCCAGCTTGAATGATGGCGAGATGCTACCCAGGATGTTGGTCAGGTTAGACACGTCATCATAAGCAGCCAACATGGCCAGAGGGTTGATCGTAGTCGACCCCTTGTCGAAATTAAAGGAACCATCTGCATTGAGCAAGGGACGGGTGGGGTTCCATTGCAGCGCCTGGCCTACAAGACTGCCTGTAAAGCCGGCGTTGGTGGAAACCGGAGCGATATTCTCCGTTACCTAGGAAGCGAGCAGGTTAAAGTCCACGCTCAGGCGCTTACTGTCGAAGAATTTGTAGGTACCGTTAATGCTACCGGTGTACTTCTTCAGTCCGCTGTTCATGATAATACCCTGCTGGTCGAGATAGCCAGCCGAAACGCGGTAGTTGCCATTGTCATTACCACCGCTGATAGAGAAGTTGTAGTTCTGCGTTCCGCCCGTGCGCAGGATCTCATCCTGAGCATCTACGTTGCCACCGAAATCACCGCCGGTCAGGCCGTAGTCTTTCAGCGCCTGGCGGTATTCATCGCCATTGAGTACATCGTACGTCTTCAGTACGCTGCTGACACCAGCCGTCAGGCTGAAGTCAATACGCGGGTCGCCACTTTTGCCCTTCTTGGTCGTCACGATGACAACGCCGTTGGCGCCACGCGAACCGTAAATAGCGGTTGCCGAAGCATCCTTCAACACATCGATGGAGGCAATGTCAGAGGGGTTAAGGAAGTTCAGCGGGTTGGATCCGGGCGTTTGGCCCAGGTCACTGGCAGAAACGCCCGGACGAGCTGAACGGCCATCGAGGGGCACACCATCCACTACATATAATGGCTGGCTACCCGCACGGACAGATGCATTGCCCCGAATCCGAACGGTGGACTCACCACCAGGCTGGCCACTGTTGTTCAGTATCTGAACACCGGCTACCTTTCCCTGGATAAGCTGGTCGGGGGCAGTAAAAACCCCCTTGTTGAAATCTTCCTCCTTTACAGAGGTTACCGAACCGGTCAGGTCGGATTTCTTAACCGTACCGTAACCTACAACCACAACTTCTTCCAGCAACTGGCCGGCAGAAAGCGCAAGGTTGATCACGGACTGGTTGCCGATCTCAACACGTTGAGAAGCAAAGCCGGTATAGGAAAATTCAAGGGTGGTAGACCCTTCCGGAACCTTGATGGAGTAATTCCCATCAAAATCCGTGATCGTACCGGTACTGGTGCCAATCACCAGGATGTTGGCCCCGATGAGCGGCTCGCCCGATTCGGCATCCGTCACGGTACCTGTGACGGTGCGCTGAGCATAGGCGAAGTTGCTCAAGGTGAGCACTGCCAATAACAGCAGCAGTTTAGTCACAAAGTCGACTTTAAGTTTCATACACTACTTAGGTTTTGTTAGAAAAATCAACGTCTGGTCAAAATAAACAAGGAAACTAGCTACACATAGTGGAGCTTTACCTTAATTTCCGTTCAGTGTCTTGGGATAATAGAATAGTATCTATTGTTGTGTTGAAGGCTAGTCTTTACAGGTTTTTCTGGCAAATCCTTAAATCGCAGTGCTACAGAAATTGTGTTTTTTTAACACTAACTAGGCTGTAAAAGTCTAAAATATGTGCGAAAAAACCAAAAAACAAAGAAAGCATTTTTTTAACAGGCAACAAACCAAATAATATTAGGAAAATAAAACCTTATAATTGTACTGGAAACGATGGCTCCAGCATATTCGCTGCCACGAGGCCGAGAAAAAACCACCCACGAAACCCGGCTATGAAAAAATGGATACCTGCAATTTTATTCCTGGGGTTCCTGGGCTATGACGCCCTGGGGCAAAACCCCGACATGGAGATCGAACGCAACCTGAGGCGGATCGATATCCCATTTGAATACGCCAATGGCTTTATTGTCGTCAAAGTCACATTCAATGATGTTTTTCCCCTGCGATTCATTTTTGACACCGGAGCCGAACACACCATTCTTTCTAAAAGGGAAATCACCGACCTGCTGAACATCGATTATCAAAGGCGGTTCCCAATCGTGGGCGCTGACCTCAGTAAGGAATTATATGCCTACCTGGCTCAGGGCATCAGCCTGCAACTGGGAGGCGTTAAAGCGGTTAACCGCAATATACTTGTCCTGGAAGAAGACTATTTTCACTTCGAAGAATACACAGGTGTCAATGTACAGGGTATACTAGGCTCTGATTTTTTCCGCCGCTTCATTGTCAAGATCAACTACCCGCAAGGCGTGATCTCACTCTATGACCCTCAATACTTCGACCCGCCTGGCAAAGGGTTCGTTTCTGTTCCTATCGAGATCAATCGCAATAAACCTTATATAAATGCCAAAATCAATTTCCATCCAGACTCCAGCATTCAGGTCCGGCTATTAATCGATACCGGCGCCGGCCTGGCCTTGCTGTTGCACACCGATACCCACCCGGAGTTGAAACTTCCGGAAAAGGTAATCCCCAGCAACCTCGGGGCCGGCCTGGGAGGCTTCCTGCTCGGTTATATGGGACGCGTCCAGAAACTGGAGCTCGAACCTTTCGTTTTCCGGGAAGTCACCAGCCAGTTCCAGGATATTCCCGAAGGGATCGACTCTTCCTTATTCAACCAACGCAATGGGATCATCGGCAATGAGATCCTCCGGCGTTTCACAATAATGATCGACTATCTGCACGAACAGGCTTATCTGGAGCCCAACCGCCATTATAAGGACGAATTTATACACGACCGCAGCGGGCTCAATCTCATCGCCGGAGGCCTCAACCTCAATGACTTTATAATATATGGCGTCATTCCCGGCAGCCCCGCTGCTCAGGCCGGGTTAATCAGAGGGGACCGCATCCTTTCCATCAACGGCATTCCGGCTGCTTTTCTCGACCTGGAAGGCGCTAACCGGAAATTTCGTAAACGAGTAGGGAAGAAGATGTGCCTCAAAATTGCCCGGGGAAATACCAAGATCCACGTTTCTTTCCACCTGAGGGATTTGATTTGATTTCATGGTTTTTATGGCCTCATGGCTTCATGTCCTCATGGCTTTCCTCACCATGAAACCACGAAACCCATCAAACCATTCCTATCCTGACACGTTAAGTATAGATAGTTTGTATAGAAACAAAATTACCCGATAATGGAAATTAACGTATTTACGCCTGCCCAGCCCGCCAGTTCCGGGAAAATAGATCAGATTGTCAGCTTCCTGTTCAAACATCTGGAAGAATACGGTGACAAGCGCGAGGACATCCTGAAGGCACTGGAGTATGCCCTCAACACGGATGCTTCTCATGGCGGCCTCATTTTGACCGCTGAAAAAAAAGGCGATACCGTAGGCGCAGTGGTGATTAACCATACTGGTATGGAAGGCTATATTCCTGAAAACATCCTGGTTTACATCGCCGTCCACGGCGGCAGGCGTGGAGAAGGCATCGGCAAAAAACTCATGCAAAAGGCGATCAGCCTGTGCGAAGGCGATATCGCCCTGCATGTAGAACCCGACAACCCCGCCCGGCATCTTTACCAAAAACTGGGCTTCTCCAATAAGTATCTGGAGATGAGGCTGGTGAAGGAGTGATTTTCAATACGGCGGACGTTTTGACTTGCGACGTTTTGACACACCAGACATACCAGACACACCAGACCCGACTCTGCGAGCCGGGCAAGCATACCAGACATACCAGACCCGACTCTGCGAGCCGGGCAAGCACACCAGACATACCAGTACGTAAAGACACAAAACCCACACTATGCATTTTATTGACATTGCGATCTTTATCCTCTACTTTCTGGGAATGTTGGGGATAGGGATTTTCTTTTACCGGAAAAATGAGAATTCAGAAGACTATTATGTTGGTGGCAGGAACATGGGCAGTACTCATATTGGGCTTTCCGTCGTAGCTACAGATGTAGGAGGCGGTTTTTCAATTGGGCTGGGGGGCCTGGGTTTTATAATGGGCATTTCCGGCTCCTGGATGCTGTTTACCGGCCTGATCGGCGCCTGGTTGAGTGCGGTATTCCTGATCCCGAAGGTGAACCACTTATCCAAGAAGCTGAATCTGTTGACGTTTCCTCAACTGTTCGAGCATTTCTACAATCCGAGAGTAGCCTTGCTGGCCGGCATTATTTCTGTGATAGGCTACCTTGGCTTTACCAGTTCTCAGATCCTTGCCGGCGCGAAACTTGCTTCGGCAACCTTTACTACTCTAAGCAGAAACCAGGCGCTCATCATGATGGGCGCTATTGCTGTGGCGTATACCGTGGCGGGAGGGCTCAAAGCGGTAATTTACACAGACACTGTTCAATGGGCTATCCTGATGGGCGGGCTGACCTTTATCGGCCTCCCCATCGGATATTTTGCAGTCGGAGGGTATGATGGTATCAGCGAAGTAGTCCACCCCGAATTGCTTTCACTCACCAACATACGATGGCCAACTTTTGTCAACTGGATGGTTACCATTGTTCCCATTTGGTTTGTCGGCATGACATTGTACCAGCGCATTTACGCCTGCCGGGATGAAAAGACGGCCAAACGGGCCTGGTACCTGGCCGGTTTATTTGAATATCCAGTTATGGCTTTTATGGGTGTTTTACTCGGTTTATTTGCCAGGGTTGGCGCCGAGCAGGGCTTATTTATACACCTTGGCTACGATACCCCAGGCAGCATGGATGCCGAAATGGGATTGCCTTTGTTACTGCGCACCGTACTACCGGCTGGCCTGATGGGCCTGATGTTGTCGGCCTATTTCTCCGCTATTATGTCAACAGCGGATAGCTGCCTGATGGCCGCATCCGGCAATCTGGTGACGGATATTCTGGAAAAGGCTTTTCCATTTGGGGATGATGACAAAAAAGTGTTGCGCGTCTCACAGCTTGCCACCCTGGGCATTGGCGCAGCAGCCCTTTTTATTGCGATGAATATGCAAAATGTACTGGAGCTTATGCTTTTGTCTTACGCCTTCATGGTGTCCGGCCTTTTTGTCCCCATCATTGGGGCTTTGTTCTGGCAGCGAAGTACGCCGACTGCCGCTTTTTGGGCCATGCTGGTGGGCGGAAGCACTACCCTGACATTAATCATTTTAGAAAGCAAGCTGCCATTTGGACTGGACGCCAATGTTGCCGGCCTCAGCGCCTCGGCTTTGTGTTTTATCCTACTAAGTTATTTTGGCCCCGAAACAGCCAGGCCTGGCCTACTAAAAGCCTCGCTACTCAAAAAAGTAGAAAATGAAGCACAACCATAATAAGCAATCACTTCCCCAAAAGCTATCTGCGATCCGCCAGGAACTCCACCGCCAACCGGAGTTATCCGGCCAGGAATTTCAGACGGCGGGCAAGCTGGCTCGCTGGTTGCATCAATTACAGCCGTCTATATTACTGGAAGGCATTGGAGGGACCGGCCTGATCGCCCTTTTTGATAGTGGAAACCAGGGCCCAACCATATTGTTCCGGTCAGAACTGGACGCGCTGCCGATCCTTGAAGCCAATCAGTTTGAGCATCGTTCCGTAAAGGAGGGGGTATCCCACAAATGTGGCCATGACGGGCACATGACAATATTGCTAGGCCTGGCACAGGCCATTGCTCAAAAGCCCCCCCTTCGGGGAAGAGTCCTGTTACTGTTCCAACCGGCAGAAGAGATCGGCGCTGGCGCCGAAAGGATGTTGAACGATCCTCGTTTTGAACAAATACTGCCTATCGATTTCGCCTTTGCAGTTCACAATCTGCCGGGGTTTCCAATGGGGCAGGTAATCGTAAAAGAGGGGCCCTTCACCGCTTCGGTCCAAAGCCTCATCATTCGCCTGGAAGGCAAAACGGCCCACGCCGGAGAGCCGGAAAACGGGATCAGCCCCGCCCTGGCCATCGCCGAGATCCTTCAGGAATCCAAGCGGCTTAGCGTTCCTGATCCCCAATCGCCCGATTTCGCTATTCTCACCCCGGTACATCTCCACATGGGCGAAATCGCCTACGGAACTGCGGCTGGTTATGGTGAAGTGCACCTCACCATCCGTACCTGGACGGAACCTGCCATGGAAAAATTGAGCCGCTATTTGTTGGAATATCTGTCCAAACTAGTTGCTCGCCACAACCTGGGCCTGTCAACCGAATGGACGGACATATTCCGCGCCACCCGCAATGAGGCGGAAGCGGTAGCGCACGTTATCCGGGCCGCCAAAGAGCTTGGGCTAAACACCCAGCAGCAGGAATTGCCGTTTCGGTGGGGAGAAGATTTTGGAGCCTTCACCCAACGCTTCCGTGGGGCGCTGTTGGGCCTGGGCGCTGGAGTTCACTGCCCGGCGCTGCACAGCCCGGATTACGATTTTCCGGATGAGCTGCTGGAACCTGGCATTCATTTATTCAGGACTTTAGTCGACAATATTCTTGAATGAAAATACATACTACGTCCTATATACAGATCAGCCGTAAAGCGCTGGAAAACAACCTGGCATTCTTAAGGGCGCAGATGGGGCCGTCCGTCCGCATTTCTTCCGTGGTGAAAGGCAATGCTTATGGTCATGGCATCGAACCGTTTGTTCCGCTGGCTGAAGCTTGTGGCGTCAACCACTTTTCGGTTTTCGAAGCCAACGAAGCTTATCTGGTGAAACAGGCGCTGCAACAACCGGAAACGGAAGTGATGGTCATGGGGATGATCAACAACGATGAGTTAGCGTGGGCAATCGAAAATGGCGTTTCATTTTATGTATTCGAAATGGACCGCATGAAGCAAGCCCTGAAGGCTGCCCAACGAGTCGGCAAAGCGGCCAGGATACACCTGGAATTGGAAACAGGCATGAACCGGACGGGGTTTTGTGAACAGGGCTGGCAAGAGGCCGCCCGGCTCCTGCGGGAAAATACGGAGCACTTGCGGTTTGAGGGCCTGTGCACTCATTTTGCCGGAGCGGAAAGCATTGCTAATTACGTTCGGGTCACGCGCCAACGCAAAAACTTCAACCGTATTGCGAAGTGGTTCCGAAGCCAGCAATTTACGCCTAGCCTCTATCATACCGCCTGTTCGGCTGCCGCCATCCGGTACCCGCCTACGCGAATGGATATGGTTCGGATTGGCATTCTTCAATACGGATTCTGGCCCAGCCGGGAAATTTTCATCGAATACAGCAGCCAATTGGACAACAAACGCGACCCACTGCAACGGCTGATCAGTTGGAGTAGCAAAATCATGGACGTTAAGTCCGTAAAAGCGGGGGAATACATTGGCTACGGCAATTCCTATCTCGCCAATGAAAACTTAAGAATCGCCACCGTACCAGTGGGCTATGCCCATGGGTTCAGCCGTTCACTCAGCAACCAGGGACGGGCACTGGTCCATGGCAGGCGGGTGGCCGTCATCGGCATGGTCAATATGAATATGGTCACCATTGACGTTACCGGGCTGGAACAGGCTGCTAAAGGCGACGAGGTCACCTTCATTGGCTTTCAGGGGGATATGGAACTCTCTGTTTCTTCTTTCGGAGAATTCTCCCATCAGGTCAATTACGAACTGCTCACTCGCCTGCCTGCGAATATTCCAAGGATGGTGGTGGAATGAAAAAGAAGGAGTGAGTAGTTGAGCATTTCAGGACGGGGCCCGAACACTCAAACACCCAAATACACCTAGAATATAAATATCCCAAAAATTTAAAACCAAGAAAAATGGCATTTCTGACATTAGACCATGCGAAGCTGAAACACAATTATCAATTCCTGGATCAGCTGTTCCGGGAAACTGGGACAGACTGGGCGGTAGTCACTAAGCTATTGTGCGGAAACGAAGCGTATTTGCGGGAGGTACTCAAATTGGGCGTAAAAGAAGTCTGTGACAGCCGGGCCAGCAACCTGGCCAAGATCAAGGCAATCAATCCCGAAGTACAGACTGTTTATATAAAACCGCCGGCGCCTGGCGCAATTGAGGCAGTAGTCCGCTATGCCGATGTAAGTTTCAACTCCGAAAGCTCTACTATCCGGATGCTTTCCGAAGAAGCACAACGACAGAAAAAAATCCATAAAGTAACCATCATGATCGAGCTGGGCGACCTGCGGGAAGGCATCATGGGAGACAACCTGATCGGGTTCTATAAAAAGGTATTTGAACTGCCCAATATCGAAGTCGTAGCCATTGGCGCCAACCTGAATTGCCTGCATGGCGTAATGCCTTCTGAAGACAAACTCATACAACTTAGCCTTTACAAGCAGTTGATCGAAGCGACCTTTCATAAAAACATCCCCTGGATTACCGGAGGAACCTCGGTGGTGTTGCCTTTGCTAATGCGCCGGCAAGTGCCTATCGCCATCAACCACTTCCGCATCGGAGAAACGCTCTATTTTGGTAATGACCTGGTTAACGGCCAGACTTTTGAAGGGATGAAAAGCGATGTCATCCGCCTCTATTCAGAGATCATCGAACTCACTAAGAAACCTAAAATACCGACCGGGATGCTATCCACCAATCCCAGTGGGGAGTCCTATGAAATTAATGAAGACGATTACGGCAAGGAGTCCTACCGCGCCATCCTGGACATTGGCCTGCTCGATATCTCCCCGGATTTTCTTATCCCGGAAGATGACAAAGTCGAAATCGTCAACGCCAGCTCCGACATGCTCATCGTCGACCTTGGCGAAGCGCCCGGAGATTACAAAGTGGGCAGTTTGCTTTCTTTCCGCCTGAAGTATATGGGCGCCCTACGCTTGCTGAACTCGGATTATATTGAGAAGCGGGTGGTTTGAAGTCGGAAGTCGGAAGTCGGAAATGGGAAAATTCCTTCCCACTTCCGCCTTCCCACTTCCGCCTTCCGCCTTCCGCCTTCCGCCTTCCCACTTCCCACTTCCCACTTCCCACTTCCCCTTCACTCCCACTCCCACCCTATGTGGAACAACGCATCACCCTGACTGACGACCGGTGCGTTATTGTGGCCGATGAGGTAGCCGTCGCGGGGAGCGGCTACCGGCACTTCCCATTCCCCGTAGGGGTCGTTGATCACCCCAAGCACCTCCCCCTTATTTGCCTTATTTCCCGAGCATTTGCGCCACAAAAACATTCCAGCCCGCGGCGCCCGCACCCAGGTGGATTTACGAAAAAGCATGCATTTGTCCGGAGGAGCGGGCTCTTTCGTCAACATTCCCTGAGCAAACAGGAGGCGGTGCAGGCCAGCCAGGCCTTTTTCTATCGTAAAAGCGTCGTAGCGGAGATTCTCTCCTCCTTCGAAAACAAGCGCGATTTTCCCCTGGTCTGCAGCGGCCTTGCGGAAGGATTTAGGGATAAGGGGTTTGGTGACCAGGAAGGGCGCTCCGAAAATACGCGCCATTTTTTCCGCCGCCTCGTCCCCTTGGCTGAAACGGATCTGGGGGTAATTAAAAGTGCCGTTGCCACCGGTATGGAAATCGACTGCGAGGCCGGCATAAGGCAGTATTTTCTTGCTCAGTATCCGCGCCACGCGGGAAGCCAGAGATCCGTTCATATTGCCGGGAAAAGAACGGTTGACATCCTTGCCATCCGGCACCTCCCTCGAAAAATTGATAAAACCGTAAACATTAAGGATGGGAATAGCGATCACGCTGCCACAGGCCAGGTTTTCAAATAGGCCCTGGGTAATAGCACGCCGGAGTATCTCCACGCCATTTACTTCATCCCCATGAATGCCCGCGACGGCCAGTAGTACCGGCCCGGGTTGTGTACTTCGAAAGACGTGCGCCCGGATGGTCATCAGATTGCCCGATGGCAGGCGGCCTACTGGTATTCTGACGACATCATGCTGGCCCGGGGCTATTTCCGTGTTGTGGATCAAAAAAGGCTTTTCAGAACTACTGCTCATGGATCATTTTTTGGTGTTGGCCTGATAATTCTGTTGTTCCCGCACGCGCCGTTCAATAAATTCGATGATATTCCCGGCAACATCCACGCCGGTGATACCTTCGATGCCCTCCAGGCCAGGCGAAGCATTGACTTCCATGATCAGTGGCCCACGTTGGGAGCGCAGGAAGTCTACACCGGCTACATCGAGGCCCATGAGCTTTACTACTTTTTTAACCAATACTTCCTCCTCCAGGCTTAGGTTCATCGCCTCTGCGCTGGCGCCACGGTGCAGGTTGGAACGGAATTCGCCTGGTTTGGCGCGGCGTTCCATTGTTGCGACGACCTCCCCGGCCACCACCAGCGCCCGGATGTCGGCGCCCTTAGCTTCCCGAATGAATTCCTGGATGATCAGGCGCTCCCCTTTTCGCTGAAAGGCTTCAATGACAGACTCTGCCGTCCGGTAGGTTTCCGCGAGGATGACCCCAATGCCATGGGTGCTCTCCAGCATCTTGATTACGACCGGGAGCCCTCCGATGCTATTGATGAGTGGCAGAAGTTCCTGCCCGGGCACGACGGCCACCGTCCGGGGTATTTCCACCCCACAACGAGCCAGTTTCTGCAAACAACGCAGTTTATCGCGCGATTGCAGCAGGGCTTCCGGCCTTGCTGCCGTAAAGGTATTCATCATCTCAAACTGGCTGATCACCGATGCACCCAGAGATGTGACCGAAGCTCCAATGCGAGGGATGACTGCATCGAAACGCGGTAGAACATAATCTCCGTAATAAATCTGTGGTTTGCCCCGGCCCACTATCAGGGTGCAACGGGTATGGTCCACGATGTGCATCTCATGATGCCGCCTTATTCCCGCCCGTATCAGGCTTTGGGTAGAATACAATTGCGGGCCCCGCGATAAAATGGCTATCTTCATAGGTGGTTGATAATGACAGGGGCAATATACGCCTTTAGGATGAATGTCTGGTGGGCCTAGACACACAAGACACACCAGACACACCAGACACACTAGACACACCAGACGCACCAGACACACCAGACGCACCAGACACACCAGACACACCAGACACACCAGACGCACCCGACGCACCAGACATACCAGACACACCAGACACACCAGACACACCAGAAATTCCTATATTGCATCCCATCTGTAACCCAAAGCTATTTAACCACACAGCCATTCAACCACCTATGAGCCACACCCAGGAATTCCACCTCAATGACAAGCGTGTAATTAACGGCTGGGCCTTTTTCGACTGGGCTAACTCAGCATTTGCCCTGGTGATTACGGCGGCTATTTTCCCGGCCTATTTCGTGGCAGTAACGGATGATGTAGTGCATGTCTTTGGCATCGAGATGTCCAACAGTTCTCTGTATGCCTATGCGATTTCGGCTTCTTACCTGCTCATTGCCATTGCCTCTCCCTTGCTTTCTGGCATCGCGGATTATGGCGGGCGGCGGAAATTCTTTCTGAAGTTTTTCACCATTCTGGGCTCGACGGCCTGTCTGATGCTTTATTTTTTCAAAGGCATGGACGAGCTTGCACTGGGCACTACCGCTTTCATCCTGGCCATGGTAGGCTTTGCGGGAGGGTTGGTATTTTACAACTCCTTTCTGCCGGTTATCGTCACCGACGACCTCTACGACCGGGTAAGCGCCCGGGGGTTTTCTTTTGGCTATATCGGCAGTGTGATCCTCCTGGTTGGGAACCTGGCCATGATCCAGTTTTCCGATGTTTTAGGCTTTCCCGATAAAGGGGCAGCAACCCGTTTTTCCTTTTTGACCGTCGGAATTTGGTGGATCGGGTTCGCCATGATCCCCTTCCTGCGGCTGCCTTCGGACGCCAAACAAAAAGCGACACCGGAACTCCTGACCAGAGGGTTTCAGGAGTTAAAAAAGGTATGGCATGTGGTCAAAGCCGAGCCCAACATCAAATCCTTTTTATTGTCCTTTTTTGCATACAGCGCCGGGGTGCAAACGGTACTTTTTCTGGCGGCAACCTTTGCGGAAAAAGAGTTGCAATTTGCAACGGCCGAATTGATCCTGGTGGTCCTCCTCCTACAGATTGTTGCCATTGTCGGTGCGGTGGGCGCCTCCCGCCTGTCTGAGTGGAAAGGCAATAAAATCACTCTAATCATCTTATTGCTCATTTGGGTGGGTATCTGCCTATCGGGCTATCTGGTCCACGTAAAGCTGCAGTTCTATGGCATTGCCGCCGCGGTCGGATTGGTGATGGGCGGTATACAATCCATGTCGCGTTCTACCTATTCCAAGCTCATCCCCGAAGGAACCAAAGACACCACTTCTTTTTTCAGCTTTTATGATGTCCTGGAAAAGGTGGCCATCATTGTGGGTACGTTCAGTTTCGGTTTCATCGAACAGCTCACCGGTAGTATGCGCCTGAGCCTGTTACTGCTGGGCATTTTTTTCATCATCGGCCTGCTGCTGATGTTGCGGGTGAAGGTGCGGCATGCGAGGACATGAACGGCTACCCCTTAAATTTGGGACGCCTTATTTTTGTACTCCCCTTTCAAATAGTATCTTTGCACAAATTTTGGGAATTCGATGAGTGAATTGCAGCAAGTACCCGCCGTTCTCCTTCTTGAAGATGGCGCCGTTTTTTACGGCAAATCAGCAGGCAAGATCGGCACCACCACCGGTGAGATATGCTTCAATACGGGAATGACCGGTTATCAGGAAATTTTCACCGACCCTTCCTACTACGGCCAGTTAATGGTAATGACCAACGCCCATATTGGCAATTACGGCGCCAAACGCACTGAAACGGAATCGTACAGCATCAAGATATCAGGGCTTATCTGTAAGAAATTCACCAATGAATTCCACCGCCCACTCGCCGACCATTCGATCCAGGAATATTTCGAGGAGGAAAACCTCATAGGCATTTCTGATGTCGACACCCGTGCTATCGTGCGCCACATCCGCAGTAAAGGGGCGATGAACGCCATTATTTCTTCGGAAACGACAGACATAGAGGCCCTTAAACGGCGGCTGGCAAACACCCCACCGATGGAGGGCCTGGAACTGGCCTCCAAGGTGAGTACGAAAGAACCTTATACATTTGGCGACCCTCATGCCGCGCTCCGGGTAGCGGTCATGGACTTTGGGGTCAAGCAGAACATCCTGAACTGTTTTGCGGAGCGGGGCTGCTATCTGAAAGTATTCCCGGCAAAAACCACGTTCGAAGAAATCAAAGCCTGGGGCCCGGATGGCTATTTCCTTTCCAACGGCCCGGGCGACCCGGCCCCGATGGACTATGCGGTTACAATCGCCAAAGCTATTCTGGAGGAAGACAAGCCGCTGTTCGGGATTTGCCTGGGGCATCAGTTACTGGCCCTGGCCGTCGGCATCCCTACCTACAAAATGCACCACGGCCATCGTGGCATTAATCACCCGGTGAAGAACCTGGATACGGGCCACTGCGAGATCACCAGCCAGAACCACGGCTTTGGCGTTCATCCGGATGCCATCCGAGCCAATGCCGACAAAGTGGAGGTGACCCATATCAATCTCAACGACAACTCTATAGAGGGAATGCGGGTAAAGGGTAAAAAGGCGTTCTCCGTGCAATACCACCCGGAGGCATCGCCCGGGCCCCACGACGCGCGCTACCTTTTCGACCATTTCATAAAATTAATGCAGAATTAACCCCATAATATTTTGCCGCCCCACTAAGGGCTTTTATTTTACATGGAAAACCTGAAACGTACAAAAAAAACATAGGCATGAGTGCTATCGTAGACATTACCTCCCGCGAGATACTCGATTCCCGTGGCAACCCAACCGTAGAAGTAGAAGTATTCACTGAGGACGGCTTCATGGGCCGGGCGGCCGTACCATCCGGCGCTTCCACCGGCAAACACGAGGCGGTAGAACTTCGCGACGGCAAGAAAGACCGCTTCATGGGCAAGGGCGTGCTGGATGCCTGCCACAACGTGGAAGAGGTCATCCGGGAAGAACTCATTGGTGCAGATTGCACCGAACAGCGCTACATCGACAACCTGATGCTGGAACTGGATGGCACCAAGAATAAGTCCAAACTGGGCGCCAACGCCATCCTGGGCGTTTCTCTGGCCGTGGCCAAGGCAGCGGCGGCAGCTACCAACCAACCGCTGTACCGCTATGTGGGCGGCGTCAACGCCCACCTGCTGCCCGTCCCGATGATGAACATCCTCAACGGCGGCTCCCACGCCGATAACAGCATCGACTTTCAGGAATTCATGATCGTGCCCGTTGGCGCCGATTACTTCTCCGAAGCCCTGCGCATGGGCGTGGAAGTGTTTCACCACCTGAAAAACGTGCTTAAAAAGAATGGTTACTCTACCAACGTAGGCGATGAAGGCGGCTTTGCCCCCAACATCAAGTCCAACGAAGAAGCGATCGAAACGGTATTGAAGGCGATTGAAGCAGCCGGCTACAAACCCGGTGAAGATATCGTCATCGCCATGGATGCCGCTGCATCGGAATTCTACGACGAAAAAGAAAAAGTCTACCATTTCCACAAATCGACTGGCGATAAGCTGACCAGTTCCGAAATGGTGAGCTATTGGAAATCATGGGCTGACAAATATCCCATCTTTTCTATCGAAGACGGCCTCCACGAAGACGACTGGAATGGCTGGAAGGAGTTGACCACTGCCCTCGGCAGCCGCCTCCAGCTGGTGGGCGACGACCTTTTCGTCACCAATGTGGAACGCCTGCAACGGGGGATAGATGAAGGCTCCGCCAACTCCATCCTGATCAAGGTGAACCAGATCGGCACCCTGACGGAAACCATCGACGCTGTACGCCTGGCCACCCGCCATGCCTTCACTAGTGTGATGAGCCACCGTTCCGGCGAAACTGAAGATACAACCATTGCCGACCTGGCCGTTGCCCTGAACACCGGACAGATCAAAACCGGTTCTGCTTCCCGTTCTGACCGCATCGCCAAATACAACCAACTTCTCCGTATAGAGGAGGAATTGGGTGATGCGGCCGTTTACCCGGGGCGGTCCCTGCTGGGATAAAACCTTCCTACTACATCTCCAGTTGTAGCCTGCGATTTAAATCACGGGCTACAACTGGAAAACTCCGATACCATGGCAAATTCCAACAACATCTGGCAACAGTTCCTCCAACAGATCCCGGCGCCTATGCGCAACAAGTACTACATCATTCTGGTGTTGTTCTTCGGATGGATGATCTTTTTTGACCGCCACGACCTGCTCACCCAATTTCGCCTGCAGAAAGCGGTGAACAAAATGCAGGAAGACAAAGCGATGTACCTGGAGGAGATCGAACAGGCCAAACAGGACCGGCTCGACTTGGAGGTAAACAAGGAGAAATTTGCCCGGGAACAATATTATATGCAGAAAAGCGGAGAAGAAGTCTTTATCATGGTGGAGGAAGATAAAGACTGACGCCTCCTCGCCCGACCCCAAGACATCGGCCACGAAAACCAGCTACTGGAAATAATCAAAACACAATCGATAAAATCATTCTCAATGTCAGTTCTCGTCAATAAGGATTCAAAAATAATCGTACAAGGCTTCACCGGTAAGGAAGGCACCTTCCACGCGGAGCAAATGATAGAGTATGGAACTCAAGTGGTTGGTGGTGTCACCCCGGGCAAAGGCGGGCAATTACATCTTGGCCTGCCGGTTTTCAACACCGTTGCAGATGCTGTGAGCCAGGCCGGCGCCAACACTTCCGTTATTTTTGTTCCACCGGCCTTTGCCGCCGATGCCATTATGGAAGCAGCTGAAGCCGGCATAAAGGTTATCATCTGCATTACCGAAGGCATCCCCGTTCAGGACATGATCAAAGTAAAAGCCTACCTGCAAAACTACGATACCCGCCTGATCGGCCCGAATTGCCCTGGAGTTATCACCCCAGACGAGGCAAAATGTGGAATCATGCCGGGCTTTATCCACCGGAAAGGCACCATCGGGATCGTTTCCCGCTCTGGCACCCTGACCTACGAAGCCGTCGACCAGGTTACCAAAGCCGGCCTGGGCCAATCTACCTGCATTGGTATCGGTGGCGACCCCATCTGTGGCACCACCACCAAGGAAGCCGTTGAATTACTCATGAACGACCCGGAAACAGAGGGCATTATTATGATCGGCGAGATCGGAGGTAATATGGAAGCCGATGCGGCTTATTATATTAAAGAACACGGCACCAAACCAGTCGTGGGTTTCATTGCCGGCCAAACCGCTCCTAAAGGCCGTAAAATGGGCCATGCCGGCGCCATCATTGGCGGAAAAGACGATACTGCAGCTGCTAAAATGAAGATCATGGAAGCCTGCGGCCTGCATGTGGTCCATTCACCAGCCGATATCGGCGAAACCATGCTCGCAGCCTTGAAAAAATAGTAAGTGAAAGGTAATTGCTTTCTACGAAACAGGCGTTATACCGGGTTTTTCAAAATTCGGGATAGCTCCTGTTTTTTTTTTGCCAGGCGTCAGGACAACATCGCCACGAGCACGATGATCAGCAGGACGACCACAACTAGCGTAAGGTAAAAACTATTGTTGTTGCGGTATTTGTTGAAAAGTTTTTCCATAGCGTCCCGCCATTCCAGTCTCCGGCCTACCGGTTCGAACAACATGACGAAATACTTGGCTTTCTTCAGGCGTTGCTGATCGCCATGTTTAGAAAGTATAAAAAATTCGGGGTCGAGAAAAGCCAGGTCGTACAGTTCACTTTCGTCACCCAGGCTTATCAGCATTTTGTTGGAGGATTCCAGATAGCGCCAGGAGCCTTGCTCAACATCACCGTTTATGGAGCGAAGATATTCGTGATCTTCATTGAAAAAGTGTAATACGGCATCGTGGAAATGTTCGTCATCCCGGAATTCCAGCCAAGGTTTGTTCATATAGAATTTGTGCTCTCTCAGATCCTCACTCAGCGGACGAGCGGCTTTGAGTATCACATCCAGGTACTCATCCATGGTCTCGTTGTGCGGCATTTCCACACTTAACGAACTGGCAACCTTATCCAGGAATTTATTGTCCACTGTTACACTCGATTTACTGTAGAGTGTAAAAATACCAACTCTTTTTGGAAGTGGGAAGGTTTACCCGAATGAGAGTGAAACGAATGAACCGCGGAAGTGAGAAGTTTTACCCGAACGCGAGTGCAATGAGTAGACAGGGCGCGGTTTCCTGGTATTAAAGCTATTCCCACCATCTAACCATTAACCATTTGCCTCCTTTTGCTTGGCCCACTCCTTACGCTTGCGGAAATACTTGCTGTCTACCACCAGCAGGCCAAAGGATTCTCCCTCTTCTTTGGTTTGTTTGGCGTGATGAGCGCCATGCGCCCGCAGGATACCGCGGGAGTAAGTACTGTCCAACTGACGGAACCACTTAAAACGCTGGTGGATGTATACATCATGGATGAGAAAGTAGATAAGGCCATAAATTGAGATGCCAATACCAACGAAGAGCAACCAGAATTGCGGAGTAGACAGGCCTATAATGTAACAGAGCGCACTGGGAATAGCAAAGACCAGGAAGAAGAGGTCGTTCTTTTCAAAAAAACCATCCTTTTGATGATGGGGTTTATGATGGTCTTCATGCCACCGCCAGAGAAAACCATGCATGATGTATTTGTGAGCAAACCAGGCCATAAATTCCATTCCAACAACGGCCGCCAACGTGATCAGGATATAAAGTAGAACGTTCATTGCTTATCGTTTTCTTCAGGACAAAATGTTTAAAAGCAGAAAAAACAGGAATTGAAGAATTAACAAAGCTACTGCTACTTTGTTGAAAACACCGCCTAGCCAGGCAGCAAAAAGGCATTCCAGAGGCAATGCTACCAAAAACCAACCGAAATAATTGCGCAACGGCACCACATCGCCCGCCCATGACCAAAACCCGTACTGCATCGCTACCGGTTCGATCAGTACATCCAGAGCAACCATCAAGCCGGCGGCCAGCCCTCCTCTGGCCAGCCAGCGCCGGCCCGGTAAAATGAAATTGGCAGCCACCCCGGCCGCATATCCCAGCATCACCCAGTTCACGCCGATCATCAGCGGGGTCCCCCATATTTTGGGGCCCAAAACCCGGCCATAGGTATAATCACCAAACAGCAGGCCTGTTTGCACCCCAAATAATTCCGCTCCAAAACCGATCAGATACGCAATGGCTATAAACCACAACACCCGCCGGCTCCAAAGCGGGTGGTTCCACAACATCAACCCCAAAGAAATTAAAAGGTTAAACGGCGTCAACAGTACAAAATCCGGGTGGATCGGCAGCGTAATGCCAACAATACCAACAGCATAGAGTATAAGAAGTATAGCTACAGCCCCACGCTCGGGCGACAGTTTTATTCCAGCAATTTCCATTTTGATCAACAAATTTCACCCGGCTCAATAGAGCCAGAAACGAATAAAGAACAACAGGCAGTGAATGTCTCCGCTCATTAGGAGCATCTTCTCCACTGTTTACTTCGAACTGCCGTCTGTTTCCTGCATCACTTCATCCACGATCTTTGCCGACAACAGGCAGAGGGGTATACCGCCGCCGGGATGTGCACTGCCTCCACAAAAGTATAGCCCTTTGATACGCCCTGAAAAATTGGGATGCCGCAGGAATGCCGCCAAACGGTTATTAGAGTTCGTGCCATACAGCGCTCCCAGGTGTGAAGCCGTCCGGCTTTCGATGGTTCGCGGTTCCAGCACTTCTTCGCATTCGATAAGCG
This sequence comes from Lewinellaceae bacterium, assembly GCA_020636215.1. GTDB lineage: Bacteria > Bacteroidota > Bacteroidia > Chitinophagales > Saprospiraceae > JACJYE01. The sequence goes on along the minus strand of JACJYG010000006.1, from coordinate 74,342 downwards.
GGGCTATATCAACCCCTAGTACTCGGCTGAGCTTAGCCAGTGTATTGGCCCTGGTTTCTTTAATAATGGCGTCCCAGTCCTGGCCGGCATTGTAGGGCGCATTGATCATAGTAAACCAGTTTTCGGCGCCCGGAGGGGCATCAGCAGGTTCCAGTTTGGAAGAAATATTAATATAAACGGTGGGGTCCTGAAATACCTTACCGCTGGCCAAATGGTTGAATTCGGACCGGTAGTCCTCGCTAAAAAAAATGTTATGCAGGCCCAGCTCCGCAAATTCCTTTCGTATCCCCCAGTAGAATATAATAGCGGAAGTAGATTTTTCCTGACGAAGAATGCGGTGCGGGTGCTTTTCCCGGGGCAGCAACTTTTTGTAGGTAAAAAACACATCCATATTGCTGATAATGCGGTCAAAGCGTTCGGTTTGCCCCTTCACTTTCAGGGCGACGGCCCGCTTTTGTTCTACGACAATCTCCTCTACGGCTGCGTTGAAATGAAAGCGGACGCCTTTGCGCAGGGCCAGCTCGTAAATGCTCCGGGTGATGGCATGCATTCCGCCTTTAGGGAAGAAAGCCCCGATATGGTGTTCAAAGTGAGGGATAATAGTCAGAAGGCCCGGGGCTTTGTATGGATTGGAACCGTTGTAGGTAGCAAAGCGGTTGAAAAGTTGCACCAGCTTGGGATGCTGAAGGTGCTTCCGGTTGACGGCATTCATGCTGGTGAATAGCCCCAGCCGGGGCATCGCCATCATCGCCGGCAATACCCGTTTGTCCAACCAGGTACTCAACCGGTGTAAGGACTTTTCAAGAAAAATCCTCCCCGTCAGCTCGTACTTTCGGTGGCTGTCGGCCAAAGCCGCCTGCAGGCGTTGGGGAGAAACGCCCAGTTGCCGCTCCACTTCCCTGGCAAATTCCTTTTCATCGCCGTATGCCCGCAGGCGGGCGCCATCCTCCCAGAAGTAATGGCAAACAACCGGCAGGCGCTCATACTGGAAATGATCGGCAGGCTCCTCCCCTGCCAGGCGAAACAATTCATCCACATATTGTGGCATGGTAAAGAGGGAAGGCCCCGCATCAAAACGATAGCCGTTCAGGCTGAATTCCGAGAGCTTTCCTCCGGGGTAGCTGTTGGCTTCAAATACGTGTACCTCATGCCCCCGGCTGGCCATCCGCACCGCTGATGCCAGCCCGGCAATGCCTGCCCCAATGACCCCTATCTTCATAGCCTGAGGCTTTTTGATTCAACAATTATCATTTCAGTCATTGTGGGCTTAACAAATGAAGTGGGGGAAGGTTTTGGCTTTGTAGGCCTTGTGTGTCTTGTGTGTCTTGTGTGTCTTGTATGTCTTGTATGTCTTGTATGTCTTGTATGTCTTGTATGTCTCGTATGTCTTGTAGGTCTTGTAGGTCTTGTAGGTCTCGTATGTCTCGTGGGTCTTGTAGGTCTCGTATGTCTCGTGGGTCTTGTAGGTCTTGTATGTCTCGTAGGTCTCGTAGGTCTCGTGGGTCTGACCTATGAGACCCATTAGACGCACGAGACCCATCAGACGCACGAGACCCATCAGACGCACGAGACCCATTAGACGCACGAGACCCATTAGACGCACGAGACCCATTAGGCCTACGAGACCCACGAGACGCACCAGCCTTCCTCACCGCTTATCCATATATAACTTCACATACCGGGCGATGTACTTGCCGATGATATCAAATTCGAGGTTGACGGCATCGCCGGGGCGGATCGATCTGAAGTTCGTATTTTCCCAGGTGTAGGGAATAATGGCCACCGAGAAAGTATCTTCCCGGGGTTCCACTACGGTGAGGCTGACGCCATTGATACAAACGGAGCCTTTGTCCACCAGAAGGTGTTCTTCGGTAGGGAGGTAACGGAACCGAAAGTACCAGCTTCCGTCGCGTTCGTCGACAGCGAGGCAGGAGCCGGTGGCGTCAACATGGCCCTGGACCATGTGGCCATCGAGGCGGTCGTTGGCCTGCATAGCCCGTTCGAGGTTAACCAGGCTGCCCACTTTCCATTGGCCGAGATTGGAACGCAACAGCGTTTCTTCCACAGCAGTCACGGTATGCGCCCCATCATGCAGGGCTACTACCGTTAGGCAAACCCCATTATGAGCCACACTTTGGTCCACCTTCAGGGACTCTGAAATGGAGCTGGCTATGGTAAAATGTACATTGGAGCCCTCTTTACGGATGCCCTTCACCACACCTAATGATTCAATAATACCGGTAAACATTGGCAATAATTTTAGATCGTGTTAATCTAATCGCTTTAATCCCGAGAATCTAATGAAACAGGGGTTATCTTTACCCCGCTTTTTGTAACTTTTAGCGCAATTAGCGTTAGTAAAACAAAAGGCCGGGTTTCAAAATGCCCTGCCAAAGCTAGGAAAAATGGAACAAATTAACCTGGAGGAACTTCTTACAACTGCATTGGATTGGATAAAAACGACCGGCCCGGTAGAATGGGTGGCCGGTGGAGGCATCCTGATCATTTTACTGCTCATGCTTTCACTGGCCGCCGGCAAACGCCGCAAAAAACGCCAGGCCAAACGGATCGCACCACAACTCATTCTGGACACATTTCAGATCTCACCCCTGGGGCGGGATGCGTATTTCAAAGTGCAGAATGTCGGGCAAACTGCCCGGCTACATAACCTTACCATCAAAGGCAGGAACGACATCCTGGTAAAAAATGCCGTAGCCGGGCATGATATCCTCAGCGGGGAATCCTACCGAATCCTCCTGGAAGCCAACGGCGGTAAAAAGCTGGATAGCAGCTTTACCATCGAACTTTCTTACATCGATCAATTGGGTAATGTTTACCGGCAGCCTTTTGCGCTAAGCCAACAAGTAGCCCGGCAACCCCGGCTGATAAAATTTGCCTGATCAAGCCCACTACACTAAACCCTTATGAAAGTAGATATTCTCGCTATTGGCGTCCATCCGGATGATGTAGAACTTAGCTCCAGTGGCACCTTACTCCACCATATAGCCCTCGGCAAAACCGTCGGCCTGCTCGACCTCACCCGCGGGGAACTCGGGACCCGCGGCACTGCAGAGATACGGGATCAGGAAGCCGCCGACGCCGCACGGCTGATGGGCGCGGCATTTCGCAAAAACCTGGAAATGGCAGATGGGTTTTTTACCCATTGCCAGGAAAACATCCTCAAGATCATTCAGGTAGTACGGGAATGCCAGCCCGAGATCGTCCTGGCTAATGCCCTCGACGACCGCCATCCGGACCACGGCCGGGCGGCCAAGCTCACCGCCGACGCCTGCTTCTACGCCGGCCTGGCCAAGGTGCCGACCTTCAGCGACAACGGACAGGCGCAGGAGCGCTGGCGCCCCGCAGCAATATACCACTATATTCAGGACCACAACCTGAAGCCTGACTTCGTGGTGGATATTACGCCATATATTGAAAAGAAACTCGAATTGGTCCAGGCTTTCCGCTCGCAATTCTACATACCGGGCGATGCCGAATATGAAAAGGAGTTGAGTTCGCCGATTTCCGGCAAAGATTTCATGGATTTCCTGCGCGCCAAGGCGCGGGCTTATGGCCGGGCCGCTGGTTTTGAATACGCCGAAGGGTTCAATGTAGCCCGTACGCCAGGAGTGACGAACCTATTCAATCTAATATAATCTTGTTGGGGAATGAGCAATAGAAGGTTGCTCCTTCTCCTTCCGCACCATCGGCCCAGAATCGCCCCTGGTGAAGATGGACCACCTGCCGTACAATAGCCAGCCCAATGCCGGTCCCTTCAAATTGATGCGCGGAGTGCAGGCGCTTAAAGGGCTTGCCCAGGTCATTAATAAATTTTTTGTCAAACCCTGCGCCATTGTCTTTTACGTAGAAAACCTTGCTGTCCTCCTCCTCAAACATCCCTACTTCCACCAAAGGATTAGGTTCGTAGCGGGTATATTTTACAGCATTAGAGATCAGGTTGGTGAAGATATGCCAAAGCAATTTGGGGTCGGCTCGCAACGCGCCCATTTCCCGGAATCGCAACGTCAGCTTTTCGCGGCTATCATCGGCGGTTTGCTCTTCCCATATTTTCCGGATCATGTCTTCAAGTTCTACCTCTTCCAGTTCCAACCCTCCTTTGCCGATCCGGGATAATAGCAACAGGTCATCGATGATCTGAAATACTTTTCCGATGCTTCCTTTGATCTGGAGGAAAAACTCATCCAGCCCTTCCATATCGCCGGCCTTAATGCGGCGTTCCAACAACTGGGCGAAAGACTGCGCCAGGCGAAGCGGCCCTTTCAGGTCATGGGTGATTGCATAATTGAAGCTGACCAGGTTTTCATTGGCATTTTGTAGCTCCTGGCGCTGTCTGGCAATCTTTTCTTCCCGTTCTTCCAGTTCATACAAAATGGTGCTTTTTTCCTTCTCCTGCCGCTCCTGCTGGCGCATTGCCCAAATCGAGAAACCGGCGGCCATAAAAATCGTCATGATAAAGCCCACACTTTTGGCGCCTTCAAAAAAAAGAAACAGGGCCAAAACAGCCATCAAAGCGCCTCCGGCCCAGGAGACGTAGGGCCGGGAACCGAAAGAAACCATGGAAATGAGCAGCCAAAGCATGATACTTCCTGCTGTTACGGCATACTCCTGCCGTTGCGTACTTTCCAGGTTGGTGAAAATCAGGTAAGCAATCCCATTCATCATGGCGACAAGGCCCGCCATCATGAGGGCAAAAGCGAGAAGCTGCTGTTTTGGAGATTTTAGAAATGGCCGCATGGCCAGGTAGGAAACCGCACAAAAAAGGCCCCAGGCGCGCCAAGGTAAAGTACCGCCCAATTTCAGGTCATAAATATCCAGGGAATAAAAAAGCAAGACAGCCGCAATTGCGATGATGGCTCCATAAAAACCAACTTTTGTGGTTTTTTCAGCACTTTCCCGAATGTACCGTTCGTAATGGTCCGTTTTCATTGCAGGCCTTCCTATAGTTGAAACGCCCAACAAATTAAGTTTTTTTTCCTAGAGTTGGTAAAAGCTAGGCCATATGGCCATGAAGATCCTATAGATTTAGTAGAAATTAAAGCGCAAGGCAAGCCCGGCAGGGCTGTGGGCAGTCAATATCCGGGCAACTTCCCTTCCAATCGCTCTACATACTGTACTTCCCCCAGCCGAAACTTTACCGGCACCCGGGCGGCCTTTTCCAACTGTACTTCCCACTTGCAAAAAATGCCCAGCTGGTCATAAGAGTAGGCCCGCGGCATCTCCGGAAAAGCCAGCAAGCTTGCCGGGCCCTGTTCGGGCGCTTCCAGGGCCGGCAGATATAATGAAGCAGGGGCAAATGACAAGGGGTGTACTAACAGGCTGTCGGGCCTAACCTTCAGCCCCGCCCCATCATTAGGGGCGCATCGCGCTTGGGCGCCTAGTTTCGGCGGCCAAACAAACAGGGCTAGTACTAGAAAAACCAACAGGAAGGCAGCATTTGAGGAGGAACGCATACATTTTACCTTGTACCCTGAACAAAAAACATACTCCTCCTGGCATCTTGCCCTCCTTTCGTCCAACAAGTATCTGCATTCAACTTTCATGGCCCTGATATTTTTGCTTGCGGCTGCCGGAATAGAGCTCGTATTTTTGAAACCTGCACTCTAGCGAGCCATTAAAAAGGGGGATCTTGCGCGAGGGGCGGAGCCCGAACCTTTTGAAGGCTTCGTAGTTGGAGGAAATAACCCAGGCCTCATAACCCGAAAAAGCCTGCTTGAGCCGGTCGCCGATCATTTGGTAAAAGGAACCGATATCCTCATTGCCGATCCGCTCATCGTAAGGTGGGTTCATCACGATAAGGCCTTCTTCCGCCGGCGCTTCCAGCCGCTCGAAAGGCTTGCGTTCGATTGACACTTTGCCTTCCAAATAGGCAGCCAGGGCGTTTTGCTGGGCGATTTTCACCGCCCGAAAGTCTTTATCGTAACCAAACAGGCCATGGCCGAAAGGCCGGATCTTTTGGCGGGCGTCGGCCAGCACCTCTTCCCACAAATTGGCGTCGAAATTGCTCCAGCGTTTAAACCCAAAATCCCGCCGGTGCAACTGGGGCGCAATCTGATGGGCAAAAGTGGCCGCTTCGATAAGGATGGTGCCCGAACCACACATCGGATCTACAAAAGCGCAGTCGCGTTGCCAGCCGGTGAGTTGGATCATGCCGGCGGCAAGCACTTCGTTAATGGGGGCTTCCAGGGCATCCACCCGATAGCCGCGCTTGTGCAGAGAAGTGCCGGAACTGTCCAATCCTACCGTGCATTCATCGTCATAAATATGGATATTAATTCGCAGGGTGGGATTCTCCAGTTCCACATCGGGCCGGCGGCCATACTCCTGCCGGAAGCGGTCGACGATGGCGTCCTTGGTTTTCAGGGCAGCGTATTTCGAATGCTTGAAATAGGGCGAGTGGGTGGCCGCATCGACAGCCAGCGTACCGTCCACCCCCATGTATTTGGGCCAGTTGATCTCTTTGATCCTGTCGTACAAGCCCTGCTCGTCACGTACCTTGAACGACCGGATAGGATACAGAACGCGCAGAGCGGTGCGCAGCTCCAGGTTAGCGCGGTACAGCAGGCGCTTATCTCCTTCGAAGGCCACCGCCCGGGTAAGGGGCTCAATATGCTGCGCGCCCAACTGCCGGAGTTCTTCCGCCAGCACGCCTTCCAGGCCAAACATGGTTTTGGCTATTAGATTCATTTGCTGTCTTTAAAAAATCCCCGAAAAAGTCAGCCAGGGGGTAACGGATCTGAGGTCCAACTCAAGCAAGTCATCCCCTGCCTGGCTGAGAACCTTTTTTTACAAAGTAAGGAATTATTTTGGAATAAGCTGAACCAGATACTCCTGCGCCTCCACCGGCCAGAGCCACTCCTTTTTCTCATCCGATCGCTTCCGCGGGCGCAGCTGATATTGTTGCGGCGACAGGCCTGCGGCCTGTAAGATATAATCAAAGTTCATCAACCGCTCCTGGAGCACGAAGTCGGATTCGCCGCCCACCGCAATGATTGCTTTTACGTCGGGAAACTGCCGCAGCGCCCGGGCCATCAGCCAGAGGTATTGGTTCACCTGCCGGGCGTTGCCCGTTTCGTCGGCAAACAGATGCCGTTCTATGCCGTCGCCGGTGACGGTAAAGCGGACTTTCTTTCCCTGTTCGGCCAAATAGGCCCTCAGCGCGTCCACATCTTTGAGTTCTGGCGCAACTAATGTGTCCAATAGAACTCGTTCCGGCGCAGGAGTATCACAGTTGACAGGAAGCAGTGGAGAAGCTTTATCAAGCAAAATATTACCGTTGTAGGGCAGGCCGCCCTGATTTAGGAAAGCTGCTTCAAAAAAAATATGGGTATAACTGCTTTGGGGTTGAAGGATCATCTCAAAGGGCATCCACTGGGCCGCAACTACCACATCGGTTTCCCACAACAATTCCTGGCGCCCGCAATTCTCAAAACCACCCCACACGCGCAGGCGCACGGCACGGCTGTAATTAGCGGCTTCTCCTGTCACCCGGCTGTAGCTCCAGTAGTCGTCGGAACGGGCAGCGTAGATGGAAAAATGATAACACTGCCCCGGCGCAAGGGGTTCCGAAAGGCGTTGCCCCAGGCCCTCCACCGTGCCGTTGTCACGCACCACCATACCTACATAGGTGCTGCCATCCATCGGAGGCGTTTCTACCTGAAAAAAACCACCGGGATGAATATCAGGTGGGCTCTCGCCGGGCTGCCCACAGAAAAACCAGCCCCGGGGTGGTTTGGCGTAAGCCGGTTCATCTTCAAATGAAGGATTGTCCAGGAAGATGGCTCCCTGTGCGGAAAGAAGGACGGGATAGAGGAAAAGAAAAATGGAAAGACAAAAAAATTGTCGCATAATTGTAAGTATTGGTCAGATCGTACACCTGCCGATACCTACAAATATAGCAATCCAAACCAAACCTTTGAGGAAGAAAAACAGAAAGCCCGCCACTCCGACGCGCTTCAACCATTGTTTCATCTGATTGCCTGCCATTGCAAATTTTTTCTTTTTATCAAAAACAGGAGAAGCTTAGAATGGTTGCTCCGCTCAATGCTTCCTGACATTTCTGTGACTTTTCTCCATCTGCTATCAGCCTGTCGATTTATTAACTTGGAGGATCCCCTATAACCATCAACCCTTCAACCATTTTGGACTTTGGACGCTTGGAGGAATACACTCGTTGCTCTTGTTGAAAGTGGGGCCGTACAAAGTCTAAAACCATTTAGCCATTCAACATCCCCGTCTGCCCTACGTCTGAATCACCCCCGGATTAAAAGGCTCCACCACCCCATTGTTCGCCGCTTCAATGCCCATGGAGATGAGCTGACGGGTTTCCAGCGGGTTGATGATGGCGTCCACCCAAAGGCGGGCGGCGGCGTAGTAGGGAGAAGTCTGGTCGTCGTAGCGGTCGGTGATCTCCTTGAGCAGCTGTTCCTGCTCACTTTCCCCCAACTGTTGCCCCTTGGCCTTCATGGCCGACACTTGTATCTGGAGCAGCACCTTTGCCGCCTGTTCGCCGCCCATCACGGCGATTTTGGCAGTGGGCCAGGCGACGATGAGGCGCGGGTCGTAGGCTTTCCCGCACATGGCGTAGTTACCGGCCCCGTAAGAGTTGCCCATCACAATGCTAAATTTGGGTACGGTGGAGTTAGCCACGGCGTTCACCATCTTGGCGCCGTCCTTAATGATGCCTCCATGCTCGGAGCGGGTGCCGACCATGAAGCCGGTCACATCGTGCAAGAAGACTAATGGGATCTTTTTCTGGTTGCAGTTCAGGATAAAGCGGGTGGCCTTGTCGGCCGAATCGGAGTAGATAACGCCGCCGAACTGCATCTCGCCCTTGGCATTTTTGACCACCTCCCGGTTGTTGGCTACAATGCCCACCGCCCATCCGTCGATGCGAGCGTAGGCACAAAGAATGGTTTTTCCGTAACCATGCTTGTAATACGTCAGCTTGGAATCGTCGACAAGGCGCTTGAGGATCTCTTCCGTTTTGTAGGGTTTGTTGCCTTCGTGGGGGAACATGCTGAAGAGCTCGTCGGGATTTGCCAAGGGGGGCTGAGCTTTCACCCGGTCAAATCCTGCCTTAGGGAAATGCCCCATCTTGTCCATCAGGTCCCGGATGGTAGCCAGGCAGGTTTGGTCGTCGGGCATTCGGTAGTCGGTCACGCCGGAGATATCACTCTGGGTATGGGCGCCGCCCAGCGTTTCCTTATCTACGGTCTCCCCGATCGCAGCTTTCACCAGATAGGGCCCGGCCAGGAATATGGAGCCGGTGCCTTCAACGATGAGGGCTTCGTCCGACATAATTGGGAGATACGCCCCACCGGCCACGCAGCTGCCCATGATCGCCGCAATCTGCGGGATGCCCATACTGGACATGCGGGCGTTGTTGCGGAAAATACGGCCGAAATGTTCCTTATCGGGGAATATCTCATCCTGCATGGGCAGGAAAACCCCGGCGCTGTCTACCAGATAGATAATGGGCAGGCGGTTTTCCATGGCGATTTCCTGGGCCCGCAGGTTTTTCTTGCCGGTAATGGGAAACCAGGCTCCCGCCTTCACCGTGGCGTCGTTGGCTACGATGACGCACTGCCTGCCGCTCACATAGCCGATGCCGACGATGACCCCGGCGGCCGGGCAGCCGCCGTATTCCTCATACATCCCATAACCAGCAAAAGCGCCTATTTCGAAGAAATAACTGTCCTTGTCGATGAGGGCTTCGATGCGTTCGCGGGCGGTCATTTTGCCCTGCTTGTGTTCCTTCTCGATCTTGCGCGCGCCTCCGCCCAGCATGATCTTGTCCAGCCGGTGCTGCATGCGGGAGAGGAGCAGTCTCATGTGGTCATCGTTCTTGCTTTTGTCGATATCGATCTTGGCCATTTTTGGTTGGGTTTGCCGGTTTTGTAAGCGGCCCTAAGATACGAAAGATGGGGTAATCGGGGGGGAGATATTGTTGTATTGCTATACTGCTATATTGTTGGCTCCGGCCCTCCGGGCCTTTTATCAGGCCCGAAATAGCCCCGGAGGGGCGCAAATGTTCGTAGAATCGATAAGTAAAACGATTCAAAAAGCTCCGGAGGAGCGTAATGTCTCAAGGCAAATCTAAAGTGCCAAAGTAGAATTAAGTTGACGACATTTAGTTGTGTCTACCTCGCTGTTTTTTTCGTTAAAAAACGTGTGCACCTTGCAAAAAAAAAAAGATAATCGTATCATTGTAGGAGGCGTCAGATTTTATCAGGATAAAAGCGCTCTTTTTTCCGCTCTTCCAAACAACTGTGGACAACTGCTAAGGCAAATCTCGCTCCTGCTGCCAGCGCAGGCGGAGTATGTTATCGCTATTGTTTAACTCAAGAACGCCCTCGTTATGAATTCAAGAAGCCTATTCCGGGCAGCAGGTCTTTTGCTGTCCATATCCACGTTGTTATCTGGTTGTAAAAAAGAACTTCCGTTTCAGGATACGCCTCAAATTTTGGAAAACCCTGTGAGGAGGTATTCAGGTTTTTCGCTTGATGAAGCCAAAGCCGCCTTTTACAATTGGAAGTCCCGGCAGGATTTCTCAAATTCTCCAATGGCCTCTTATGCCATTTCCACCCGCTCGGAAGAACCCGGCCCCTATTATTCTCTTTAGCCCATGGTGCAGCCGCTTGGGGATTTTGCACAGGAAGGGCAAGTCGTGATGGATGGCGCGCATACTTTAACCTATGTGCCGATAGATCCTATTCCCAACCTGTACTTTGGCGAAAGGAGCCAGGCGCGGCTTGTTTTTTTCGATAGGCCAGATGGAGCAATAGGTTTTCGACTTTTAGCCTATTTAGCAGATTCCACCTATTTTGAAGGATGCAACCATAATATTCGATCAGAGGACTTTACTGGCGTAATATATCAAATTGATACTACCGGGCGCCTTGTCCTGCCTTTTGTTGCGAATAATGGCAATATCATCGGAAGGTTTAATGTTACCGAAAATAACAGCGGGCAGGCCAATAGCCTCGAAAACCGAGATCCATGTTACGACATATGCTATCCATGCGCCTGTATTTACCTGGGGAAAAAACAAGTCTACCTCCCGCCAATATGGGCGTCTTTAACCGAAGAGCCTGGTGACTTTTCAGTATTAGTCCTTGGAGATTTCTTTCGTTGTGATTGCAGCTTTACAAATCTCAATGAATGGCCAAATGATATATGGAAGTGAAAAACAAGGTTTCCCAAACTGATCCAGATAGCAAAGCAATCCGTTATATGCTTTTTACCTTCCTCGCAAAAAACCATGGTTTTCGTTGTGCCGGCTGTAGCTTTTCTAAAATTGATTGGGATAAAATCTTCACCAATACTGTAAACGGAGATGCTTCATGGACACTGTTTGATGCGGAAGTTAATTTAAGTGCATTAAGTGCTAACGAAATACCTTCATCTGTAAGAGTAAAAATAGATTGGAACCGAGAACAACTATTAGATCCTACTATTATTCATAGTGGGGGCATAACTATTGGCACAGAGGCTTGGTATAAGTGGGAATTTGAGAAGTGGGACCCAGACGGCCAGGACAATTTTATTTCGCTTGCCCTTTACGTTCCAGAGAATTATGCAACACCATTTGAGGAAATATTCTTTTACCCGAAATGCCCTTAGAACTTTTTTTGGCTGCCGGATTTGAAAGTGGAAAGTGTCATTTTTCCCCAAGAGCTAGCCCGGCTGCATAGACGGGGGGGCTTCAAACAATCTCTGAGACTGTCATCTCATCACCAATTCAACATTCTTGACATGAAAAACATCGCGATCTTTTTTGCCTTGGTTTTCCTGTATTTATTCTCCTGCCAAATCAAGGAAAAACCAACCATGGTTGCTCCTGTTAAGTCAACAGAAATTATTTATTGCCATAGGCAAGGCCCCTGCCTGCCGTTAACGAGGCGGGAAATAATGATAGACCCGGATAATCTTGCCATATCGGATGGTTGGGAGTGGATAACCATGCCCCGCGACACCCAGTACTTCGAACCTCTTGACTTAAACCAAGCTACCAGCCAGGAGGCCGTGGAGCAATTCTTCAGGCTGTTCAATCTGATTTCTCGGGAGTTCCTCTCCTATCCGGAAGAGCGCGTTGATTCCACAGTCGCTTTTTTCGACCGGGAATATTTCTTTCTGGGCGCCACTTTTAAAGAGGAATACCGCGGGGTACTGGAGGTAGATGGCAAGCGCTTCCCGGTGCTGCTTCAAAACCTGGGAAGCATTCGGAACTTCGAAGGCTTCCACCGAAACCGGGCTATTTTAAGTGAGGAGGGGGAAAATACTGTAATTGTTTTTCCCGCCTATCCTGATTTCCGGATACAGGTCCCTTCATCTGAGTTGAAACGGTTCCAATGGAGGTATGGGGCCTGGTGGTGAGCATCTGAAATCCGCAATTCTCAAACTCAATATCATCAACTGTGAGGCCAATTATTACCACACTCTATTTCTTCTTCAGCGTATTGATCGTCTTGGGTACTCTGTTCCTCCTTTTCGGCCTATTTCAGTATTATCCCTGGTTGCCGACAGAAAAGGAGAGCGTGCTGGAAGAAGTACTAGGCCGTCTTACTGGAGGATATATTTTTCCGGCTTCTGTTTATGCATCTTTGTTCATACTTGGGCATTATGCACTCAGCAAACTGTTCAAAAAGCCTTTTCGGTTTAGGGTTCCCCTGGGTTTGGCTCTGACAGAAATAGGGCTCTCCATCATAATCCGGATATTGTTATACTGGGAAGCTATTCCTTTGATTCCACGAGGCGCATATTAAACAAAAATCTAGGCTTCTAGATAATTTAGATGGTAACTATTCAGCACGCTGAGTATGTGTTTAGCGCAGGCCTCGGCCAACCCCGTTATCCGCTACTGTGGGGATGCCCAGAAGGCGCTTGCCTCCGTTCGCCTTGGGGATTTCTACCCCTCTAACCGCTTGCGGGCGGTATTCCCCTTTGCGCAGCTCTTCGTGCAGCCGGTTTATGTGCTCCGTCAAGTGGCGCTCATATTCCTCCAGGCTTATTCCATCTATGCCTGCCGCTCCTTGGTTGCGATTCACTTCCTGAAAGGCTTTCGCTAAGGCCCCATGTTCCGATATTTTGTCCACGATCCCTGTGGTCAAGGCTCGCTGTACCTCCAGACGGGAAAACAACTCTGCCCGCATCGTCGCCCGGTTGGTTCCGCCTTCCGGTTTACCCAATGCCCCGCCTTGGCCTTCGAACAAGTTTCCTTGTTTGTAGCTTCGTCGCGGTTTCGGCTCTTTGTCGTCTTTACTCATTTGACGGCTGCTTCCTTGGTTAAAGAATTCAGGCCTTCCCTTGGCGCTCGCCTTGGTACTATGCCCTCTGCTGACTCCTGGCTGCCTGGATTTCTTCAGTACTCGCGCGTACCTCCGACAATGGCCCACGGCGCCAGGCCTCCCGGGGTAAGGCACTGCACTTTCGCCCGCTGCGGCTGAATTTACCCATCGAACCTCAGGCTGACTGTTGGGATTAGGCGCTTTCGGGTACGCTTCCCCGGTTCGACAGGCCTACTATTCAGTTTCTGTTCGTCCGCACCTGGGCTTTGCCGCCGCCTTCCTTCAGATTCCCGGTCGCCCGAGACACCCTTGGCTTTGGCTATGGGGTTCCCATCAGCTGGCCCCCTGGGGACTTGTCCGATACCTGCGTATCTTTCGCACCCCTTAGTGCAGTGTCATGCCCGGCACACCCGATATTTTGTACCTAAAGGCACAATCTGGGCGCTAAACACATACGCACGCTGGCGTGCTGAATAGTTACGACATTTTTTTGTGACGAACAATGAAAATAAAGTCGTAGCCATTATCCTCGGAAATACAAAACCCTGACTTTCTGAGCATGAAGAAATATACCACTCTTCTATTCCTCTTTTTCCTCGCCCTCTCCTGCCAGGCCCAAGAAAAGCCGGCCGCCGTTGCTCCTGAAATTGAAGTAACCGACATCGTCTACTGCCATCAACAGGGGCCCTGCCTGCCAATAGTGTTGCGGGTATATTTGGGAGATCCGGATGCTGATCCCTTCGACCTGTTGAAGCAGTTCCAATGGGAGTTTGGGGGAATAGGGGCCTGGGAGTAAGGCGGCTTCTTCTGCCGATCTGGAGATCGGCAGTACTTCTTTTTCTGCCGATCTGGAGATCGGCAGCACCTCAATCCACCGGGAAGGCGTAGTAATACTCTCCGGGGTAACTTTCATACACCCCTTCCAGCATGACCTTCCCGGTGGCGTTTTTCAGGCCATCCAGAAAAGCTTCCACCGACTTGACCGGGCGGTTGTCCATTTTGGTGATGATAAAACCCGGGTCCATATTGGTGCGCTCGATGCGGCTCCCGCGGTAGATGCTGACCACCTTAATCCCGTCGACATCGAGGCGGCGCTTTTCCTCGCGGGTGAGGTTGCGCAGTTCAAAGCCCAGTTCGATCAGGATATCCTCGTTTTTTTGAGTCACCAGGGAGGTGCCGTTAGCCTTGTTTTTGAGCACGACTTTCGCGGAATGTTTTTTCCCGCCGCGGTAGTATTCTACGGAAATGGTGTTGCCCGGGCGGTAGCGGCCGACCTGTTCCTGCATTTCCGGCAGGGTTTTCGTTTCCACTCCGTTGATGCCGATAATCACATCGCCCTTTTTCAGGCCGGCGTCGGCGGCGCCGCTGCCCGGCGTCACGCGGGTCACGTAAACGCCTTCCACCGCTTTAAGCCCCAGTTCCCGGGTGCGTTCGTTATTCATTTCATCGATAAAAACGCCGAGGATTCCGCGCTGGACGATACCGAAATCACGCAAGTCACGGATCACCTTCCGGGCCAGGTTGGCGGGCACGGCGAAGGAGTAGCCTTCATAACGCCCCGAGCGGGTGATGATGGCCGTATTAATGCCAATCAGTTCGCCATTGGTGTTGACCAGGGCGCCCCCGCTGTTGCCGGGGTTCACGGCAGCGTCAGTTTGAATGAAAGATTCGATTCGGTCCTGCCCCTCGAGGATGTCGATGCTGCGCCCCTTGGCGCTGACGATGCCCGCCGTGACCGTAGATTCCAGATTGAAAGGGTTGCCAATGGCCAGCACCCACTCCCCTATTCGCAGTGAATCGGAATTGCCAAACTCCAGAAAGGGCAGTCCATCGGCTTTAATGCGGATCAGCGCCAGATCGGTGGAAGGGTCGGTGCCGATGAGCTCGGCTTCATACTCCCGCTTGTCATTGAGGGTCACCCCGATCTCTCCCCCGTCTTCGATCACGTGATTATTGGTGACGATAAACCCATCCGGAGAGATGATAACGCCGGAGCCGGAAGAAGAGCCCACGGAAGAGCCACCCCAGAGGTCCAACCCACCGCCATCCTGTATGGTCTTGATGTTGACCACTGCCGGTTTGACGGCTTCAGCGGCGGCGACAAAATCTGTGGGCGAAGCCGAGAGAAAGGCCCTTTGTTTACTGACCTCCATGGGGTCAAAATTGGTATACTGAGCCGGCACGGTTTCCCGTATGACCACTTCCCTGGGCTGTTCGAAGGTTCGGTAAATCAGAACTGCCAGGAGCGCGCTGAGAATTGAACTGAGGCCAATGGCCAAATACTGTTTCATAGTAAATGCTAAAGTTATGGGACTACCAATTTGCGAAAACCTGTTTTGCTAGCAAACGAAAAACCAAGTTAAGAAATTTTCCAGGGCCGCGCCCGGCCTATTTCGATTCGCGTTGCAGCCGAACCCGTATCCCGGCGTAAATATTGCGCCCAAAAACCGGCCCCCATACCAGCGAACTGTCAAAATAGGGCCCGAAAGGATCCTCATTGGCAAGGATAGGGCCTTCCTGAATAAAGCCGAAGAGGTTTTCCGCCCCAACGTACACTTCAAATTTATCCTTCCAGCCTTTACTAATCTGCGCGTTGGCCACCAGGAAATCCGGCGACCGTTCCAGGGCCCGGTAGGCTTCCGGGTTGGAGGCCGTTCCGGGAATACGCTTTGCGCCTTGCCAGTTGAGGGTGAAATCAAAATTCCAGTCGTTGGGCGTAGCGTAAGCGGTATTCAGGAAAGCGCGATGCCGGGATAGCAAGGGTTTTTCCAACAAACCATCTGAAAAGCTCACGCGCACGTCGTTGAAGCGGTAGGCCAGGCGTACATCCCAGCGGGGTAAAGGCTCCAGGCTTAGTTGGGCCTGCAGGCTGTTGGAATAAGACCGGCCGGGCAGGTTGTAAAAATGCAGCTCCTGCGGGTTTTGATCGTAATCCACTACTACCTGATTGAGGAAACGGGTGTGGTAGAAGTCAAGGCTCAATGTAGCGGTGCGGTCGGCAATGGTTAATTCGCGGGTAAGGTTCAGGCCATAATTCCATGCCACTTCCGCATCCAGCCCGTATGGTTTATCAGGGTCTTCGCTATGGATAACGATGCCACGAGCGGAGGCCAGTACACCGATGTTTTCGGCGAAGATGCTGGCCGTGCGTTGCCCACGCCCGGCCGAGGCGCGCAACACGGTTTTTTCATCCGGCGCGTAGCGCAGGTGCAGTCGTGGCGTGATAAACAAGCCAAAAAGGTTGTGGTAATCGGCCCGCAGGCCCGCCACGGCGGTGAATTGCTCCAGATGGCGGTAGGTGTATTCGAAGAAAGCACCCGGAACCCACTCGTTGCGGGTATAAGCCATTGCCGCCAGGTTTTCATCGTATTGATCCCACTGAAAGCTCGCCCCGGTTTTGAATTGGTGATCCGTATTGCCGATGATACTCTGGTATATGAGGTTGGCGTAGGCTGAGCTTTGGCTGGCGTCGTAATTGCGCAGGCCAAAGAAAGCGTCCTGCTGGTGATGAAGGCCCGACAACTGCAGGCCGATGCTGGCAAAAGGCTGCTCCGGAAAGACGCGCCCCATTTTGAACCAGCCTTCCAGTCGGCGGGTATTGACCTGGGCGCCCCAATGATGGCCGGGATGGACCTCGTCGCCCAGGCGGAATCCGTGCTGGCCGCTGGCTTCGTTCAGGAAAGTCCCCTTCACGCCAAATTGCCCTTCCACCCCATTGCCCCCGATGAACTTCCAGCGGTTGATGGCGATGATGCCTTCACTCAGGGGGTTGTCGAGAAAGCCATCGTCATTGTTATCCATAGCGCGCTTCTGGCTCTTGGCGTGCAGTAGCAGTCCGGTATGCAGCTTTTTGCCAACCGGCTGACTAATATTGGCGTTGCCTTCCAGCCGGCCCATGCCATTGGCATATAGGTTGAGATACAGCAAGTCCGTTCTTTCCGGTTTGCGCAGTTCCACATTGATCTGCCCGGCGATGGCTTCAAAGCCGTTGACCACCGAGCCGGCGCCCAGGTTGAGTTGCATGCCTTCGATCCAGGGGCCGGCGGTGTACGCCATTCCGTAGATGGCCGACAGCCCCCGCACATCGGGCATATTCTCCCGGGTGATCTGTATGTAAGGGCTAGCCAGCCCCAGCATTTGTATCTGTCTGGTACCGGTGACGGCGTCGGTAAAGGAAACGTCAACCGAGGAAGTTGTTTCAAAGCTTTCCGACAAGTTACAGCAGGCTGCTTTCATCAATTCCTTCTCCCCTATCATCTGCACTTTGATGGGCTCTATGAAAGACACTTCGGTGGGTTTGCGGCGATGGGTGACTTCAACTTCATCAAGGAAAACAACCTCAGAAAGGACAATTTGAATGTCGCGGCCATCCTGTACCTCCACCGTATCACTGCCATAGCCCACATAACTGATAACAAGCCGGCCTGTTTGAGGGACACGGGCGAGCTCAAAATGCCCATGCTCGTCGGTAGCTGTGCCTTCGGTGGTTCCCAGCCACGATAGGTTGGCGCCGGGAAGGGGCGCGCGTTTGCCCTTTACTCCTTTTTCAAAAACCTGCCCCCGTATCACTTCCGGCTGACTGGACTGCGCCGGCTGGTGGGCTTTTACAACAGCTTCATCCCGGTATTTACAACAATTATGCAGGTTATTGTAAGCTTCATCCGGAGCATTCTCTTCTTTGGTATCGTGGCCAACGGCCGCAATATTATGGTGCAACTGGGCTAAGTCTAAAGGCTCGGGGCTGCGGGTAAGGGTCAACACTTTGGAATCTATATCCCAATTAGCAAAGCGAACCCCGGGGGTTAGGAGTGCGGCGTTTTCAATGCGTTCCTGGCACATGCCGCATACGCCATCCACCCAAATTTCGACGGTGGTTTCGGGTTGCGCCAATATTTGAAAGGGAGCCAACAGGCTAATTAGAGCACACAGCCAAATAATTTTCCTGGTCATATGATCGGATAATTTACAGCTTGATTAAAAAAGAGGAAGAAAATCCGGCCAGTGGAGAAAAAGGGGCCGGGAAAAAGATCAAGCTTGGCGGGGAGGCTGCCAGATGTGGTGGGAATATTCAAAATCATACACACCTATGAAAACGGGCTGATGCAGCGCAGCTTCGACTTCCAGCGGAATGGGAAAAGACACCCCATGAACCGAAGCCACCTGCCCGCAACAGCAGCAGTGACATAGAGGGGAGCAATGGCCGGGGATTTCCTGCGATTGGCTTTCGCCGCCGGAAAGATCACGCTCTTTTTCAGCTGAGGCCTGGCAACAGGCCGTTTCATGCTCCTTACTGTTTTTTTCCAATACCATCACTACTCCATCCGCGCAGGGCGCCAGAATGGTGCACAGGATAAGTACGAGCAGTAATATACCGGAAAATGATTTCATCAGGATGCAAAGATAATTCTTTCTCAACCTTTCTCAACCAACTTAACCTCCTTAACAACAGCAGGCTGTTATATTTGCATCAACATAAATCAAAGCCATGAGCCAAGCTAACAACGAACCCAGCCCCTTCGGGGGCGATAACAACGGCAATATCTGGCCCTGGAAATTCTCCATCTTCGGGCTGGCCCTGATCCTTGTACTGGCAGGAGCCATTGCTTACCGGCATTACACATTGAAGGTGCCTGTAGGATTTGAGGATCCGTTGAAGCCGGCGGAGACCGCGGATAGCACCGCCATTGACTCGATAAGCCAATAAAATGCAATTTTTATGCCTCCTATTCCCTTTCACAAATACCAGGGCGCCGGTAATGATTTTATCCTGATCGACCAGCGCAGCCGGCCTTATTTATCCCGGAAGGATAGTACCCAGATCGAACGCCTTTGCGACCGTCATTTCGGCATCGGCGCCGATGGCCTGATCCTGTTACAAGAAAAGGCTGGATATGATTTTGAAATGGTTTATTTCAATGCCGACGGTGGCGAGGGGAGTATGTGCGGAAACGGAGGCCGATGTATCGTTGCCTTTGCACACCACCTGGGGCTCATTACTGATAGCTGCCGGTTCCAGGCCGTCGATGGCCCGCACGAGGCTCGCCGTCGGGCCAATGGCTGGATAGAACTCCGCCTGGGCGATGTGGCTTCCGTTGAGCAAGGCCAGGGTTACTATTTTCTCAACACCGGTTCCCCGCACTACGTCACTTTTGTCGACGACCTGCAGGCGGTGAATGTATACCAGCAAGGCCGGGCTATCCGCTATTCAGAACGATTCCGGGCCGAAGGCGCCAATGTCAACTTTGTACAGGTTCAGGGCAACGGCATCGCTGTCGCTACTTACGAGCGCGGGGTAGAAGATGAGACCCTCGCCTGTGGCACCGGGGTTACCGCCTCGGCCATCGCGCGTTATTTGCAAACGCCCGCCAACGGACTGCAAACCATCCCTATCCAGGCGAAGGGCGGCCAACTGGAAGTCCGCTTCGAGCCCAAAGGCGATGGCTTTACAAATATCTGGTTATGCGGCCCGGCGGAAAGGGTGTTTGAGGGAACTGTTTAGTCGGCAGTCGGCAGTTAGCAGTGTACAGCATTTCTGCACACTGCCAACTGGCGCACTGAACTACTCTCCTTGCCCCAGCGAGTAGGCCCTTTCACCATCGATCTCATAGAGGTTTTCGATCTTGATAAAATTCAGGCCTGCGATAGTCAGCCGTTGCAGCAGGTTGGTAATATCTGAATAGGCTACCGGCGCCGCGTAAGCCATTCCACTACCTTGGGCGTCAACCTTAGAGGCCGAAGCCACGAAGCGGCAACGCCAGTGGTCGGTACAGAAGGTTTCGGGAAAGCCATCGGGGTAGACTTTCACGCCCCGGTTGGTGATCATTTTGAGTTGAAGGGCCTCTCCGGCGAGCTTTTCCAGTTGATGGCCCAGTTCTGCCGGGATCCGGTTGCCATCGGCCCAATCGATGAAGACATCTACTCCCACCAGTTTTTTATCGGGCCGCACATAGGGTTTGACTTGTACTTCAATCGGTTTGGACTGTTGCCCCATGCGTACGGCTTTCAGCCTGGAAGGTTCCTGTCCCAGGCGTTGGATAACAGCTTGGGTAAAGCCGGAGGTGCTCACCTTTTGTTTGGTAAACGCCTCATTGTAAAGATCAGCCGTATGGATTCCTTCCTCAAGAGTGCAAAGCAGAGCATTCTGGATGCGCTCGGCGATACGGCCTTTACCGAGGTGCGCCAGCATCATGCAGGCTGCATTGATGAGGCCGGAGGGATTGGCCAGGCCCTTGCCGGCAATATCGGGGGCGGAGCCATGAATAGCCTCGAACATGGAAATGTGGCTACCAATATTTGCGGAACCTCCCAAGCCAACGGACCCGGCAACCTGAGCGGTGATATCGGAGATGATATCTCCATATAGATTGAGCGTCACCACCACATCGAAACGGCCGGGGGAATCGGCCAGCATAGCTGCGCCAATGTCGATGATATAATGATCAGCTTCAATATCCTGATATTCTTTGGCGACCTCGTCGAATACCTGATGGAAAAGCCCATCGGTATGCTTCATGATGTTGTCTTTGGTCATGCAGGTAACCTTCCGGCGGCCGTAGGCGCGGGCGTATTCGAAGGCGTAACGGATGAGGCGCTCGCAACCCGGGCGAGAGACGAGCTTGAGGCATTGCACCACCTCTGCCGTTTGCTGGTGTTCGATACCCGCATAGAGGTCTTCTTCATTTTCCCGAATGACCACGAGGTCCATATCCGGAAAATGACTTTTGACGTAGGGTGTAAAAGCGCGGCAGGGGCGCACATTGGCATACAAGCCCAGCGTTTTACGAATAGTGACATTGAGGCTCTTATAGCCACCGCCTTGGGGTGTGGTGATGGGGCCTTTTAAAAAGGCCTTATTGCGGCGCAATACATCCCAGGCTTCGGGGCTGATACCGGAAGCATGGCCTTCCAGATACATCTCCTTGCCGATCTTGATGGTATCATACTCCAGGCCGGCGCCGGCGGCGTCCAGGATGGCCAGGGTCGATTCCATAATCTCCCGGCCGATGCCATCCCCATATGCAAGGGTGATGCGGTTATCCAGGGGAGCTGGCGCCGACTGAGGGTTTGTAAGGATCTGCTCGGTTAATTTCATATGTTTAATTAGTTTGTTTCTAGAGAAATCATGGAACAATCAGAGGGTATCTGCTGAGCGATACTATTGATAGTACCTTTTGCCTGTACATATTCTGTTTATCGCTAAGATTGGATGCTCATCCCACCCGTACAAAGGTGATTGATGCTAAGCCTAAAAAGCGGGTGGTATCAGGGATGCTTAAGTGGATCTGGAGCAAGCCCTCATAAGCATCTGACTGTATCTGCAGTATCTTTGGAATGGAACCGAATGGCATCGTACTTACCCCCTTTGGTGGCCGAGGTTGGCACTGAATATGCAACCGAAGGCGAAAGAGAACAGCATATCTACAATATCTTCCAGGTAGCCTTCCCGGTGGCGGATATCAGTGAGCCGGGGAAGGTGTTGAGCGAAGTAAATGTTGTTATTGGCGGTTTCCAGCAGCATGCTGGCCAGCGAACGGGGATAGGCGTATTGGGAATTGACCTCCAGGATAATTTCTGCGATCTTTCGACAGAGGGCTTTGTAGGAGAGGAAAAAACCTTCCTTGTTTTCTTCGTCTACCGATTTACTGTGATAGGCTTTGGCCCCTTCCGTTATAACGATGCGATGCAGAACTTCAGGGTCCACATAATCTACTGAGGTGCTCGGTTGGGCGGTATCAACGATAACCCTCATGGCCGTTTTCAGTTTCTCGGCGGGGTCATCCACATTGAGGGTAAAGAAGCCAACCCGGAATTTCATCCATTCCCAGTACCAATTGGTTAGGTAGACAAACAGCAGGTGTTTGTTTTCAAAGTAGCGGTATACGGAAGCCTCGGTAGAGCTAATTTTATCCGCAAGCTTTTTAAAGGTAAAGCTTTCAAGCCCGGCCTCGTCAATGAGCAGGATACTTTGCTGCACGATGCGCCGGCCCAGTTTCGTCTCCTCCGGATTTTTCAGGTAAAGCTTTTCGTTGACATCCAGTTTGACCGTTACTTTCAGCATGGCCGGCAAAATTTTGGGTAAAAGTTCTCCTATTGCCAATATAGGAAAAAAGGTTTAAGGCAATCGGGCGAATTTTAAAAAATAACGGGCTTTTCGACAAAACCAGCATAAAAGAATGACTGCAGGACTATTTTTCAAAGAACAGGTTTGCCGAGGGGCAAAAGTAATAAAAGTATCACTATCAATACACCTGTTTTTCAAAGTTGTTCGTAAACGAAGCAGATAATTTTTCAGAACACCTTGAAGCATATATATTCCAGACGCCATTGATTTATGAGGACTTAAAAAATAAATCTCAAAAGCCCCAAAGTTGCGAACCAAATTAAAGGGCAGCTGTATAATAGTAAAGCTATTAAATTAATTAAAAAAACACTTAACCCTAAAAGGATAGCCTGCCGGTTTAGGGCAGAAGACTTCAAGCATTCCTGTTTAGTTTTATAGAGCCCTTCAGGGCAACAAAGTTGTGCTTTCAGTATGCAGTAGTATGGCGCTGCCCGGTTTGGCCGGGCAGCTTTTTTTATAAGCCAAATACCCGCTGAACAATAGATGCCTTCCCCTTCGAACATCTCCGCCCCTTCAGGCTTTTTATTTATAAACAAAAGTCATGAAAAGCACATTCCAAAGTAGTTGGATCATCAATGATGCGGTAGGGATTTTTTTGGGTATCGCTGTAGCGGCTGGGCTTTTGTCTTATGAAAGCCAGCTATTGGGACAACCTGACACGGCCCTGGAAAAAGCTGCCGGATTAGTTTTTGCCATTGTCGGTGGCCTGATTGCAGGAAGTATCCTCGCCTGGTTTCAATGGCGGATACTTAAACAACGCTACCAGCATTTATCCTGGGTGAAGTGGTGGGGCAATACTGTACTGGCCTTTATTGCAGGGTGGGTGCTGGCTATCGCCCCCTCTTTTACCTTTACCGGAGAAAATAGCATGCAGGCTATTCCTCCTTTCGGCATACCGGAATTTACAGTTGTGTACGGCTCCATTATTTTTGGGGCTATTCTGGGCGCCCTCATCGGGTTTGCCCAATGGCTGGTGCTGAGAAATCATCAGGATAAAGCCGCCCCCTGGATCGGCATGAATGTTTTTAGCTGGGCGCTAAGCCTGTTCGTCATCACTCTTGCAGGCCTGGTATTCCAGGCATCAAATTCATTCCGTGAATTCCTGCTGACGGGCGTTGCCGGTGGTATCATCGCCGGCCTTTGCATCGCGGGTATCACGAGCTACTTTTTCCGGCAAGCCGATAGCAACAATACTAGTGCTACCGCATAAGCGTATTTTGATGCATATTACTTACTCAAGGCCGTAATCGGACTGAGCAATAATTTCCGGAACTCCACCTCCGAGCCCTCCGCCTGCAGGGCGATCTGCCCCTTGTCTGCCGTGCAGTTATTACCATAATTTACCAGATCGCCGTTGACCCAAACTTTGATCTCGTTGCCAAAGCATTCGATCGTCATGGCGTTCCATTCGCCGACGGGCTTTTCCGAGCCATCGGTGAGGTTGGCGATGTGACGGCCTTTGCCTTCGGTGATCCCCCATTCTTCTTTCGGCCCGCGCCGTTGCTCCATGTCGGGCACTGTGATGTCTTCGACGATGCACCAGAAGTCGCCGGCGTTACCGTGTTCCATCTGCACTTCAAGCGATTGGGGGAACATACCATACAGCGCCCGCGGCCGGGAAGCATGCACCAGCACCCCACAGTTGCCGGGTTCGCCGGCGAAACGGTACTCGACTTCCAGGCGGTAGTTATGATAAACGGAATCGGTGATCAGATGCCCGCCGGGGGTACCCAAGCTGACCAGCAGGCCGTTGCGCACCACGAAGGGGTTTTCGGGGATGGCGAGGGTATCGCTGTCGGGCACGTCGACATGCCAGCCCTTTAGCCCTATACCGTCGAAAAGGGAAACCGGCTCTGGCGGAGGCGGCGTGGAAGAGGCGCAGGCCCAGAGGCCGAAGGCGAGTAGCGAAAGGAGGAAGTGGTTTTTCATTGTATTGGTTGTGAATGAACTGAAATTATCTGACAGCGGATTTGGAGGTTGAAGGCTCGCCCGGCTGGGTCAACAGACGGGTACGATTCCTGCCCGGCTTTGGCGGCAGACGGGTGGGATTTACGGGCGGCATCATTCAGGCGCTTCCCCTGAACCCACCCTAACTTCAAACGCTTTCACCAAACTGCCTTCGCAATCCACGATCTGTGCAATATACAGGCCTGAAGGCAAAAGCAACACTTTTTCGCCGTCGATCACAAACTGATCAACTGGCACGGCGTTCTTTCCTTCTCCTTTCCGGATCACCCGGATCAGGTGGCCCTCATAGGGCTTTAATTTTTCGGGGATGCGGACTTTGGCCTTTCCCGCCTGCATCATCCAATCCGGCCGGCCATCGATGAATTGGGTTCGGGGGTGATACACATGAATGTCGATGGCGCCTTGCTGGACCGGTTCTACAATGGGCTGCCCGGCTGGGTTAAGGATAACAGAAGGGGCGTTAATTTGAAAAAGGCTGTCGGCGAAGCGGTAGAAGGGGTGCGTTTTGTCGGCCTGGTCCAGAGGCGTCATGTTTTCCTGATCGATGGTCAGAATATCCTGATTGGCCATTTTCCGGAGTTGAAACCCCATGGGTTCGTACTGGCTGCTGCCCGTTTCCCGGATGTGGCCATAGCCGGCGTGGACCAGCACTTTGCCCTGCTTGTCCTTCAGCCAGGTTCGCTGGAGGATATGCTGGGCCTGGTCGCGGTCCCGCTCGGTTCCGTCCTTGTCCGGGCTTTGGGTTTCGTAGGGCGCCAGGGTGTAGCCGATCTGAAGGGCCGCCCTTATCAGGTTTCCGAAGTGGGCGTCATTGGTGTAGTAGCCCGTAGTGCGAACGGGGTAGCCCCGTTCCTGAAGCAGGCTATCCTGATAACCTAATGCTTCGAGGGCCAGGTAGCGGTAGCCTTGTTCCCAAAGGGGCTTCAACAGGCGGTGGGTGAAATTCCGGTGCTGGGAACTGAAGTGGGCTTCGTTGATCAGCGTGAAGTGGTAATCGCCCGCCCGGGAAAGGATATATTCCAGTGCGTCAACCGGCCGGGCGCCCTCAAATACCGCTTCAACCGAGGCCGGGCTGCTCAGCACGGCCAGCAGGCTTTCGGCCATCTGCCGGGAGGCCTCGCTTTGATCCGGGTTGTTGAGAAGCTGTTGTGCCTTTTCCAGCATCACTTCCCGTTCCATGTCGCTGGTGGCGACTTGAATGGAGCTGAAAGGGTCAGGAGCGGGGAAAGCCCTTTGGGTGGCCTGGGCGATGGCGTTTCGGTAATCCCCGTAAAAGGCGCACAGGACGGCATTGCGTTCATGATTCCCATTGGCAAGCTCAATGGAACAGAACTGACGGAAGCCTTCATCGAAATTGGGGGCCGGCTGGGTGTCTATTTCTATGAACTGCGGCCGGGCGCAGTTAAAGGCAGCAAGGGACAAACAAAGGGCGATCTGAAATCGAAATGAGCATTGCATGGTTTTGATTTTTTCTTCACAATTCAGGTGAACCGAGCAAAGCCGCTTTCAGCGTGGGAAGCTTAAAGTGGAACTCCCCTAAAAATACCTTATCTTCGGTAAATATCCACCTGGAAATTAGGAAAACATACCCGGGAGAAGAGCGTTTGAGCAGAAGGTATGGCAATGTGCATAGCATCCATTTTTTGCTTATTTTTACACAAACACCAAAGCATTTCACATCATGCCGGAAACCAGCCCGCAACAATCCACCAAACTAGCGGCCGTGCGCACTTCCGAGCCCTTCCGTAAACGGCGGCACTGGCCCAAAACACTCGAGGCGCGCATGGATCTCGGCGTCCGGGAATTGCGCGCGCCGGCTACCTTCGAAGAATATCTTGCGCTCTCTGAAGATTGTAATTACCGCATCCACTACCGGGACGGGCACATCATCTCCTTTCTAGAAATCGATGAACCAACTAACGCGATTATGGGTGAAGCAAGCGTAGTGCATGAGGCCCTCGTCATGCGCATCGGAAAATTATTGGCCGAATTACTGGAAGGCCAGAGCAATCCACATTTCCATATTCTGGGTAGCAACGCCCGCTTATTCATTGCCGAAGACCGCAAAGGCTATAATGCCGACGTGACCGTTGTAAAAGGCGAGATCGAGCAAAGAACCTACAAATTCAACCGCCGGGCAGTATCTGGCCTCACCAACCCCTGGCTGATCGTTGAAGTACTGTCGGACAGCACCCGCGATTTCGACCTGTCCGAAAAACTGGCCGACTATAAACAACTTCCCTCCCTCCAACAAGTGATCTTCATTGAACAGGACTACGTATCCGCCTCCACCTACATCCGCACCGGCGCGAAGGAATGGCGCAACCTGGACTTTAATGCGCTGGAAGACACGATCCCGGTTCTGGATAAGGCCATTTCCCTGCAAAGGGTGTATGAGCGGATTCTGTAGGGTTTCCGGTTATTAATCATTCAATCCACCTGCCTTCCCACAAAATAAAAACAGGGCTTGTAGGCGGTTTTGTACCCCAGTTTCGAGAAAGCGCCGATGCTGGAATTTTTCAGATACACCCCTTTCCCTTTTTTCCCCTTTTTGGTGTCGAAGGTGATGCCCAGGTTACCCTCTTTCCCATCGTCGCGCACCCATTCCAGTGACAGCAGGGCGTCTTGTTCCAGCACCAGGTCGTAGGGCGTCAGGTCTACCGTTATCGTCCCCTTCTGCTGCCGGCTATGGATCAGGACGTTTTCCCGCAGCAGGTTGTCGCCGGCCTCGCCACCCTGAAAGGTGTAGATGTTAACCCGGAACAACATGCTGTCGCCCTTGGCGTGGTTGAGTACGAAATTGGCGCTTTTGACGTAGGTGGGCCTGTCGATGGGGATGATCGCACCGATTTGTGCGCCCAGTTGGCGGCTGCCGAAGCCGATGCTGAGCCCCCGGGTATCATTCCGGGCGCCGAATATCTTTTCCGGCCCGTTGAACTGCCGGGCTTTGACTTCTACCTGCTCCAGATCATAAGCCCGCCGGGACAGCTCTACCGCCTGGCCGTCTTTCCAAGCCATGCCGCTTATCTCCCGCGCCTGATAGCCGATGGCTGAAAAGGTAATTAACTCCTCGGCCTGCTTCAGTACGAGGCTGAATCCCCCCTGCTCGTCGCTAACCGTACCGGTGGCGAGCCTTTTGACCCCGATGTTCACATAGGGAATGGGCGCCTGGCTTTCGGCATCGATGACGCGCCCGCGGATGGTGGTTTGGGCGCCGAGGGCGGTGGTGAGGAGGAGAAAGGATAGGAGGATGATGGTTTTCATAGCTATGTGCTTGTTTTGAATGCTTTGCTGGCCAGTCACGGGGTGGCTCGCCTGTGACGTGCTGATTTACCACTCCACCTCCCCCTTCCGGAGCGTTATCCCCACAAGCGCCTCGCCTTCCTTTTTGCGAACCTTCAGCTCGAGGGTTTCCCACTCCTGTTCTCGCAGCGCACAATAATCCTCCACGCTGATGCCCTCCGTATCCACACCATTAACCTGAATGACCACATCACCGAATTCCAGCTGATCGTTCAACCGTCCCAGATTTTCATAGGTAGCCAGGACGAGGACGGCCCCGTCTTCGAAACCCAGCGCAAGCAGGTCCGATGGCAACTGTGGCGCTATCACCTCCCGCGGGCTGAGGTACAGGCGGTTGTCCCGCCAACTGATGAGCAGTTTATACTGCTCCCAGAAGCTGTTGCCGATCTTGTTGCTGGTATTGGATGCGGCAACCAGGGCCGGCTGGAAGAGCTGCCCGCCGATGAGCAGGCTGTCCATCAGAATGTAAAAGGTAGTATCCGTATTGGCGCCGTAGATGCCCTTGGAGTCCTGGCCAAAGGCAAAGGTAGCGCTGCTGTCCCGCGGCAATTGTAGTTTATCCGATCGGTGGATCGATATCCCTCCGGTGGACCCCAGGTCGAGTGTAACGCCGCCGGCCTTCCACCAGCCTGGCGCCCGCACCTCCAGGTCAGGTGTGCCTTGTGTCTTGACGGTGAAGGGCATGGCGATCTCGTACAAGGTGTCCCATCTTTGCTGTCCGTCTTTGGGATACAGGCGAGCCTGTTGCTGTTGGTAGTCGACTTCCCAGTCGAAATGCCGCATCACATTGGCGCCGAGCAAGCCATCGATGCCCAGGCAGTGGAAGAGGCTGAGGTCAGCAACGATGGCGGTGGAATTGCGGGCTTCCACTCCGGCAAAAGCCAGGCTTTCGATGGTGACGAATTCCAGTTCCGAGTGGTTGTTCTGCGAATCGGTGACCTTGTCTTTCTTCACGGGCTGGAGTTGCAGTTCCTCCTTTAGCCGCCGGTCAACCACATTCGGCGCTCCGCTGTCGATGATAAAACGCCGGGGCTGGCCGTTGACCTCTACGTCGACGAAAAGCAGCTTATTGTAATAGTCGAATGCCAGGGGTTGCGTCAGATCCGCTTTGGCGATTTCGCCGGCCTGTAAGAGTTTCCTGGTGCTGGTGCACTGTGTAAATAGCAGAAGCAGCAACAGAAAGAGCAGTGATTTCCGAGACATGGGTGTCCAAATTGTGTACTGCAATGATAGGGGTAAAAAGTGGAAAGGTCAACAGGTCGGAAGGTCGGAAGGTCAACAGGTCGTAAGGTCGGAAGGTCATAAGGTCGAAAGGTAGGAAGGTCAGCAGGTCGGAAGGTCGAAAGGTCGGAAGGTCGGAAGGTCGGAAGGTCAACAGGTCGGAAGGTCAACACGTTGAGCGAAGCGAAATCCCTTACCGACAAAAGGAGGCCGGGATCGGCGCCTTGGCATGTGGGGGGGCAGCCATTCAACCATCCGGCCATTCAACCATTCATTACCTTGAAGACCGGCTATGCGTTCAGGGTAGCCTCCTGCATTTTCCTGAAGTACTTCAACAGGAGCAGGTCGATCAGCAACACCAATGAATTCCAGATGATCAGCGAAGCAAAGCCGGCTGCGCCCACTCAAAAACCGGCAAACCGGGGCACTGATTACTGACGAACTGATATACTGCCAACTGAATCCTCCGCCATGCCTTCCAGCACCACCTCCCGCAACTCCACTTCATCCCGGGCTTCCTGCCATTGCTCATGAAAGCCGGGCTGCTCTGCCATTTCCACGACCCAGGCCAGGGCGTGGAAGTTGAAGGCCCACAGGTCGTGTGAGTGCAGGGTGATGACAGCGGCCTGGGCTGGCGGGTGATCCCTGGAAAAAGCAATACCCTGCTTATCCCGGATCATCATCATGCCGAATTTGTTGCGGCCGGGCAGCTCCAGGGAGAGGAAGGCCACCCCGGCTTCGAATACCGCTTCGGTATTCCCGTACCTTCTCATAAATGCACGATATAATTTCGCCGGCCGCATTTTCAGTCCGGCTGCCAGCTCTCCGGCAGCGAATTCAGCCAGGCCCGTGGCAGCCATTGGTTTTTGCAAGTCGAGTATCGGGCAACGCTCCAGGATATGCTGGAAGCGTTCGCGGGTGATATCGTCCCGTTCGATGAGAATTTCCCGCAGTTCTTCCTCCAGCATCTGGTCGGTAGACTGAATCCCGGTGATCTGTTCCAGGATGTAGATCAGGGCGTATTCCCGTTTGATCTGCCGGCGGGTAAATCCGAAATACCAGGCCAGAGCACACAATACAAAAGCTCCGACCAGCAGCAGCGGAACGGCGCCCATTTGGGTTAACAGCATGGCATACAGCAAAATGCCTAACCCCTGCACCCAGGGGTACAAAGGAGAGCGGAAACGCGGGCGATAGTGCTGCATATTGGCCTCCCGCATAAAGATTACCGCCAGATTCGCGAAAATAAAAAGCAACAACTGGAGTGCGGAAGCCGTCTTGGCGAAATCCTCCAATCCCAGAAACCAGATGGAAGCCACCATGAATGCTGTGGTAAAGAGGACCGAAAACCAGGGAATCCTGCGCTGGGAAATATGGAAAAACAGGCCCGGCACCAGGCCATCCCGGCCCATCGCAGCGATATTCCTCGAAGCCGCCAGCAGGCCGGCATTGCCGGTGGAAACGAAAGCCAGCAGGGCGGCAATGCTCATCATGGCCAGCCCCAGGCCCCCTAAAGCGGCTTTCCCACCCAATGAGATGGGCACCACCGTGCCGGCCAGTTCCGCCCCGTCCAGCAGGCCCACCGTTACGACTGTGGCCAGCACGTACAGGATCGAAACGATGCCCCAGCTGAATAACATACCCAGCGGCAGGTTCCGGCCCGGGTCCTTCACCTCCCCGGCAATGGCGGCAATTTTTGTCGTCCCGGCGTAAGCCACAAAGATCAGTCCCGCCGACGCAATGATGGGTTGTACGCCTCCCGGTGCAAAAGGCCGGAAACGGGAGGCCTCGATTGCAGAACAACCCACGACAATATAAACGATCAGGAATATCAGCAGCAGCAGGACTATGCCCACCTGGGCACGGCCGGCAACCTTCACCCCCAGAATATTGAGTACGCAGAAAAACAAACAGCAGGCCGTGGCAATCAGATTGACCTGCCAGCTTTCGATGCCCGGATAGAACAATACCATGAACAGGCCAATGGCCAACAGGGAAAAAGCTGATTTGAAAGCCAGTGCTATCCAGGCGATCAGCCCGCCCAGCGTGCCCATAATAGGGCCCATGCTGCGATCGGTGAAATAATAAATGCCGCCGGTGCGGGGCATAGCCGTCACCAGTTCCGAGATGGACAGAAGGGATGGGATGATAATCAAGCTGCTTATAAGGTAGGAAATAACCATCCCCGGCCCCGCTTTGGCGTAAGCCAGAGCCGGCAGGATAAACAGCCCGGAACTGATCATCACTCCGGCGGAGATGCATGAAACTTCCAGCAGGCCAAGGTCTCTGTGGAGTTTTGCGCTCATATGCAGGTGGTTTTGGACGCAACACCCCGCTTATTAAGATACGTCATAAATTTCAAAAATGCTACGGCCTCAAGTTAAGAGAGTAGCGAAAATGGAGCCTTCCCTCCAGAAATAACGCTTTTGCCAGTCCTTAAGAAAAACCAGCCTGGCAAGAGGCTAAGGGAGGCGAAGAACGATTGTTCGAAAAAAAGCGCTCAGCTAACCCTTTGCCCATCCACCCAAATTGTAGATATTTGCAGCCTCAAAAACAAGGCCATGTCCGACAATAAGATCATCTTTTCCATGGAGGGCGTCTCCAAGACTTTCCCTCCCAGCAAAAAAGTACTCAATAACATCTGGCTGAGCTTCTTTTACGGAGCCAAGATCGGGGTGCTGGGCCTCAACGGCTCGGGTAAGTCCACCCTGCTGAAGCTCATCGCCGGCAAAGACGCCAACTACGAAGGACGCATCACCTTCGACGGCAACTACAAGATTGGCCTGCTGGAGCAGGAGCCCCAACTCGACGACAGCAAGACCGTACGGCAGATCGTCGAAGAAGGCGTGCAGCCGATCGTAGACATGCTCAAAGAGTACGATGCCATCAACCTCAAACTCGCCGAACCCATGGATGACGACGAGATGATGAAGGTGATCGAACGGCAGGGCGAACTAATGGAAAAACTCGACCACCACAACGCCTGGGAACTCGACCACCGCCTCAACACGGCTATGGAAGCCCTGCGCTGCCCACCCGAAGATGCGGCCATTAAGGTGCTTTCCGGTGGAGAACGCCGCCGCGTGGCCCTGGCGCGCCTGTTGCTGAGCAACCCCGACATTCTGCTGCTCGACGAGCCGACCAACCACCTCGACGCCGAATCGGTCGACTGGCTGGAGCAATACCTGAAGAACTTCCCCGGCACTGTCATCGCCGTCACTCACGACCGCTACTTCCTCGACAATGTCGCCGGTTGGATCCTGGAACTCGACCGGGGCGAGGGCATCCCCTGGAAGGGCAATTACTCTTCCTGGCTGGAACAGAAGGCCAAACGCCTGGAACAGGAGGAAAAGGCCGAAAGCAAACGCCGCAAAACCCTGGAACGCGAGCTGGATTGGATCCGCCTGGCGCCTAAAGCCCGGCAGGCTAAAGGAAAAGCCCGCCTCAATGCATACGAAAAGCTGGCCGATGAAGAAGTAAAGGAGAAAGAGGCTAAACTGGAGCTCTACATCCCACCCGGCCCGCGCCTTGGTGATGTTGTGATCGAAACTAAAAACATCACCAAAGGCTACGGCAACCGCCTGCTGTTTGAGAACCTGAACCTGAGCATCCCCCGGAACGCCATCGTCGGCATCATCGGCCCCAATGGTGTGGGGAAGTCCACCCTCTTCCGCATCATCATGGGCAAGGAACAACCTGATAGCGGACAGGTAGAAATCGGCGATACGGTACAACTGTCGTACGTGGACCAAAGCCACGAGCAATTGCAGGATGGAGAGAAAACGGTCTTCGACGTCATCTCCGGAGGTAACGACATCCTGACGGTGGGCAAAGCCAGCCTGAACGCGCGGGCCTACGTCAGCCGCTTCAACTTCGCCGGCGATGCCCAGCAGCGCAGGATCGGCGTGTTGTCGGGCGGCGAGCGCAACCGCGTGCACCTGGCCATGACGCTCAAGGAAGGTGGCAACGTTCTGCTGCTGGACGAACCCACCAACGATATCGACATCAACACCCTGCGGGCCCTGGAAGATGCGCTGGACAGCTTCGCCGGCTGCGCCCTCGTCATCAGCCACGACCGCTGGTTCATCGACCGGCTGGCCACCCATATCCTGGCTTTTGAGGACAATGCCGAAGTGGTTTTCTTCGAAGGCAACTATTCGGATTACGAGAAGGCGAAGAAGGAGCGGCTGGGAGATGTAACGCCGCACCGGCCGCGCTTTAAGAACGTGATCAACCGGTAGGTAGCTAATGCCCTGCTTCCCACCGAAGAGTAAGCGCTGGTTGTGGGAAGCGGGGCGCAATAAGCCGGGGTTACCCTTGCCGTATCTGTATGCTTTTTCGGATCACACTTGCCCCCAGCATCCCAATGCCCACCGCCGCCGTGATGATAATAGCGGAATAACCCATCTCTGCTGTTTCAGCATTACGCCCGCCAATAATCCCCACTAGCGCCCAAACCACTACCAAGGCGTAAAAAATATCCGACTGCCGCCAGGTGAACCAAAGGCCCATCCCGGTAGCCACCGCAATCATCGCGACTGTCCAAACTGTGGCGTTGATTCCCCAGCCGTTCCAACCGAAATGTACCAAAACAGCTGTAACATTGGCAATAGTGGCCACTGTGATCCAGCCCAAATAGACGCTGAAAGGCAATTGAACCCACCAGCGGAAGCCCTTTTCAGCAATGGCCGGAGCAGCATAAACCCTCTGGTAGATCAGGATCAGGCTGCCCAGCAGGCCCAGCATGATAAACAAAGACAGTACAGGCAACAGATAATGCCAGGCCGGTATCCAGGAAGCATTGAACAGGCAGGAGAGGAAGAACCAGGGGCCCATGCGCTGAACAATGGCAGGCTTTCGAAACTGAAAAATGACAAAGCCCAGCAGCAGCAGGTAGATAATCCCCCATATGCTGAAGGTAAACCCGGCCGGGACGAATAGGTTGGGATACAGGGCCGATACTTCGCCGGTATTCATTCCATTGATGGGCAGCGCGTTGGCCAGGGTGTTCAGGGTGAGCACCAGGGCGAAGCCGAGAACGTTGAGCGCCTGAAGGATCCTTTGAGACATAGCAGCCGAGATTTATTTCCGGAAAGTTACAAATTATACGGATCTTCTTATCCCGGCATTTTTTAAATCCCACCTTTCGGCCAGTGGCCCGGCTACTCAAGATATTGCCGATAAACAGCCTTCAGGCCCTTCAAGCGCGCCAACGGCTTCAGCAGTCCAAAAACGATTTGCTGCACCCAATAAGGCGGCCGCGCCAGCCTGAATTCATTGGCGTATTGATCGGCCAGAAGCGCCACCTGCAGCAGCCCTGGCATTCCTGCTTCGTTGGTTTTACCGTCGCGGGCCAACCCGTAGACAGTACGGAAGAAAGCTTCTGTTTCCAGAGCAGGTTCTATTTTCCAGTTGACGATGGTTTTCTCATCTCCAGGGTTCCACATGGAATGCACTTCTCCTGGATAAATGAGGATCTCTTCGCCTTTTTTCAAACTGAACACCTCCCCTCTAACCCGCACCCTGATCTCTCCTTCCAGCACCTTGAAGTGTTCTGTTTGTACGGGGTGATAGTGAGGCGCCGGCTCTATACTCCTGGCTCCATAGTGGGATTCCATCTCCAGCAACCGGCCGTTGGTAGTTTTTCCTGTTTGCAGGAAAACGAGCTGCTGCCCGGTTACCGAATTACTTATGGTGTCCATCTCGTTGTTTTTGAATTTTCGGATCACTAAAAAAACATTTTTGGAGAGGCCACCCTAGGCCTTCCGGCATAGTTGGCGCCTCCAAAATTCGAAAAAAATGGACAGAGAACGGATGAAGAACTAAACCTTACTAAACTATCCCACCCCTTCTCCACCAAACCCTGGTAACACCTGGATTCAATTTCAATTCATCAGATGCCTGGAAAACTGCGTCTCGATGATGGCGCGCAGGCGCTGACGGGCGCGGGATAGCTTGCTTTTGACGTTCGACTCGGTCCAACCAGAGGCCCGGCAGATCTCCTGGATGGATTGTTCTTCCAGGTAGAACAGTTGCAAGACCCAGGCATCGTGATCTCCAAGCAGGGTCATGGCCTGCAGGAGCCAGCGGCGGGTCTCCTCCTTTTCCACCCGATTCATTTCTTCCGGTGTGTAGCCAATATTCAGCTTTTCCAGGCCGATACTGTTATCCTGCCTTTGGGCTTGCCGCTGATTGCTTTTCAGGCGGTTGATCGCCACCGAAAAAGCAATGCGGTACAACCAGGAGCTAAACTTGCTGTCGCCCCGAAAGCCGGACATGGACTGAAAGGCGCGGATGTAGGTATCCTGCAAAGCCTCCTCGATCTCGTTGGGGTCAGTGAAATAACGCCGGATTACGGCCCGCAAGAGGGCTTCGTGGCGGTAGGCCAGCAGGGTGTAAGCCTGCTGGCTGCCCTGCAGGGCCAACTCAATTAAAGTCTCGTCAGATGGGTTGGCGGAACGCTTTACCGCCTCGGTTTTCAATGATGTGATTGGCATGTCGGGTGATAATTTAAGTATTGGGTTTTGTGTTATCAATTACTTGATGGGACAAAGGTACCCCCAAAGAGAAAGCGGGAAAATTGAGCTTTTATAATTGGCGGGATTGGGTTTATAATTTGCAAAAAACAAGAGAGCCGCTCCTTACTTCGAAGGAACGGCTCCTTTTGATGGAAAATCTAATATTGAGAAGCTGGAGAGAGTTAAGGGGAATTAGTCGCTAATTCTCAACATCCCCAAAGGTGGCTCAGAAACCAGCCTTTTCTAAACCCTCTAAACCCTCTAAACCCTCTAAACCTTTTAAACTATTACAGGCACAACTTAGCTCAAACTATATTAGTCAAGGGAACCCTGGCCTTACTTCACGATCATCCGGACGCTTTGCGCCTGCCCTCCACTGACGAGGGATATCAGGTATACGCCAGCTGGCAGGCCAACGGCATTCAGTGGAATTTCGTTATACCCCTGGGATAGGGACGTGTTTTCTTTCCGCACTACGCTGCCACTGGCGTCAAGAATTGTGAGCTGTACATTGGGATCGTTCCGGCTGGATTCTACCTTGAGCCAGGCGGCTTCTGAAGTAGGGTTGGGAAAAACCATCATCTCGCCGATCGGCTGCCGGGGCTGCTCAAAAAGGCCGGTAGTAACATTAAGGTCAAACTGGGCATCCGGTTCATCCTGCGATACCGAATAATAAGGTTCTTCTCCGGGAGCAACCGTTTTGGTGCGGGCGTTGCTTACACTGTACGTCCCCAGGGGATTGGTTACGCCTGCTTTGTACCAGGTCCAGGTTGTTGTGAATATAGTATCAATGGAGTAATAACCTTCCGACGGAATCGTCAGGCTGTCGACTTCTTCCTGATGGGACTCTACCAGGATCACCTGTGAAAAATCGCCCTGCGGCAGCTTCAGGGTTCCATAAGCCCGATACCAAACCTGCTGGGTAATGAACTGGTAGTAGCCGAAATCCGGATATTCCAGAGTGGACGATGCCGTGTCTTTAAAAGACTCGCCAAAGTTCATCGGTTTCAACATAGTCATTGGGTCATCAAACACGATTGGGCCAAAATCCGTGCCCACACCCAGATAATCCCAACGTGCTGCATCGACCTTAAAATAAGCAAAATAAGAAAGCGTATCGGTAATCAAACTGCAGACATTTGCATTTCCAAATGCATCCGCATAGGGCGTGATCACCGGGTCGATGTACTCGAAAGTGGTGGGGGGCGCACCTTCGTAAGCCTGAATATCCTGCAGGTTCCAAACCTGATTCGGCCCAGTGGCAAAGTCCCCCGGCAAGCTGCCGGGATCTATCGCCGTCACCGTCTGGATGACGCCAAGTTTTGGAAAGTACTCACTGGTCAATGCTGGCTGAGCGCCCAGGGAACTGGCAACAGCCGTAACAACGAAAAGTAAAACAGCCATTCTCATGTCGATTGTCTTTTTGGTGATGAATTGATTTTGGCCAATAAGACAAACAGAATGAGCAACAGGCCGCGGGGACGAGGGGAATAAATGGTTGAATGGTTGAATTGCTGGATGGTTGGGATTGAAGTAGTGCTTCTTGCCAGTTGCCCACAATTTAACCCAATAACGATACCCTAAGACGCTATAGCTTCGCAATCCTATCCAGGAATTCCGCTTTTTTGCTTCGCGCTACCGGAACGTGGTGATCGTTTTTCATAATAATCTCACCGCCTTCTCCTCGGATATATTTTTTGATATGACTGAGGTTGATAAGGTAGGAATTGTGAACGCGCAGGAAACCCGCCGGGGTCAGCAGCTCGCCAACATCTTTGATGGGTTTCGAAAGCAACATACTTTCCCCATTCAGGAAATGTAAGTTCGTATAACTGCCCTCACTCTGGCAATAGATAATATCTGCCACCTCCACGAAATGCAGGCCGTCCAGGGTGGAAAGCGCGATAATCTTTGGCGGCTCGCCACTGATGCGGGTACGCTCCATAAGTTCAAACTGGTTCCAGTCAGGCGCCTGCAACCTTTCATGGGCTTTGCGCACGGCTACGGACAATTCTTCCGTATCTATGGGTTTGAGCAGATAGTCCAGCGCACTGATTTTGATGGCGCGCAGAGCATATTGATTGTATGCCGTGGTGAAGATAACCTGAAAGTTGATGGGCTTCACCCGCTCCAACAAATCAAACCCGTTGAGGCGGGGCATTTCGATGTCGAGAAATAATAGATCGGGCGGCTCCGTGCGGATTGCTTCCGCCGCCTTCTGCGGGTCATTATATTCCGCCATAACCTCTACCTCAGGGCAGTGCTTGGCCAGCAGGGCGGAAAGTAGCTCCGTACAGTACAGTTCGTCGTCGACAATGATAGCTTTCATGTTGGTTAGGCTTTTTTCTGGATAAACATTGGGATTAGGCCTTGTTTGTCTTGTGGGTCTTGTTTGTCTTGTGGGTCTTGTTTGTCTTGTGCGTCTTGTTTGTCTTGTGCGTCTTGTGGGTCTTGTGGGTCTTATTTGTCTTGTTTGTCTTGTGGGGAGACTGTTCATTAAAGTGTGTCGCAGCACCCGTAACCCCTTGATTTCCAAGGCAACTTTTAACGTGACACGAGCGAAGCGACTGATGAAATAAACCTGAAACCTTGAACAGGGCCGGGTAAATCTCTGTAAGCCGGATAAACTTTGAACAGTTCCTTAGTCCAATAGCAGCGACAGCGTTACCTTGGTCCCTGCTGCGTTTCCCTGTTCGTCTTTCAGGTCTGTGATCTGTACTTCGGCCCGGGCTTCATATATTTCGTTGATAAGGCCGATGCGTTCCGCCGTCACTTTCATGCCGTGTGATTTATGCAAGGTAGCAGATTTGCTTTTCAACTGCCGGGCCATTTCCCGGCCGATACCGTTGTCTTCTACTTCAATAATAAGCCTGTCGCCCCGTTCAAAAACCCTGACCCAAAGGTAACAATCCTCACTTTCCTTGTGCATCAGGCCGTGCCAGATAGCGTTCTCCACGTAGGGCTGCACCAACATGGGAGGAAGCTCTATACTACTGGTATCGAGGGAGGAGGCGATATCGATGCCATAGGTAAAGCGGCCGACAAACCGCATAGACTCCAGTTCAATATAAAGGCGCAGGGCCTCCATTTCATCGCGAAGAGATACCTGGTCGCTACGCGAGTTATCGAGCACGAGGCGGATGAGCCGCGAGAACTTGGTCAGGTAGGAAGACGCAGCGTCGGGCTCATTGCGCTGAATAAAGCGGTTGATTGAGTTGAGGCAATTGAACAGAAAATGCGGGTTCATCTGCGAACGCAGGGCCGCCATTTCCACTTCCGCCAGTTTTTTATTGAATGCTGATTTCATTTGTTCTTCTCTTCGGATTTGCCGGGTGCGAAATCGGTAGCCGCCGTATACCAGGCCAAGAAGCATCGCAAAGGCCAGGCCAATAAACCACCAGGTACGCCAGAAGGGCGGCCGCACGACAATAGCCAATGTTTTTTCGGCGCTGCTCCAGACACCGTCCTTATTCCTTGCTTTTAGACAAAATTTGTATTGTCCCGGTGGCAGCTTGGTGTAATTGGCCACCCGGCGCTTTCCTGCGTCCACCCAATCTTCATCCAAACCTTCTAGTTTGTAGAAGTAGGTATTCTCTTCCGGCAGGGTAAAATTCAAGGCGGCGTATTCAATCGAGAAGAAGTTTTCGGTAGGCTTCAGGCGCACCTCCGTCCAGAAATCTACAGATAAAGCATTCTCCCGACGCTCAATACCCGCTACTTTGAAAGAAGTCAAAACAAGCCGCGGTGGCCTGTTATCAATTAGAATACTGTCCGGATGAAATCGAATGAATCCTCTTTTGGTCCCTGAAAAGACTTCGCCCTCGGCATTTACGGAAAACCCATCCAGGGCCGCGTCGATCTTTAGGCCATCGCGTTCATCGTAATTACGGATAAGCAGGGTTTTAGGGTCTATACAACTAATGCCGCTACCAGTAGCCAGCCAGAGGCGCCCTTTTTTGTCCTGATTCATACCTTCCAGCAAGGTATTGGCCAGGCCATCTGCCTGCGTAAAAAGGCGGGCGTCCCCATCGGGGCTACGGCGCAGCAGGCCCTGTGCTGTAGATATCCACAAGTTATCCTCATCATCAACTTCCAGCCCGGTGGCGTTCAGGACGGAAAAGGGCTTGCCATTGGCTTGCAATTCCGAAAGATGCGTCCATTTCCCAGTTGCCGCATCTACGCCAAAAACGCCCTCCGACCGGGTGCCGGCCCAGATCGTTTGTCGTCTTCGATCCGTAGCTAAACAGTGAATGGAATTAGGACGGGGCATTCCGGCGGGAGGAAAGAGATAAGACAGTTTCCCGCTTTTGCGGTCGTACCGGAGTAGGCCTGCCCGCCATTTGGTGACCCAAAGATCTCCTTTGAAGTCTTCTTCCATATCAAAAGTGGCGCGGTTAGTGGCGCCGGCGGGTAAAGGCGGCATATCAATAGGCGTCAGCCGGCGCGCGGCAAGATCGGCCTGGAATATCTCTCCATTCGCCAATAACCAGGTGCCCCCTTTGCTGTCTCGAAAAATTCGGGTCGGAAAATTGGTGATGTGTGGCTTAAATTCCCGGGTAATATCCCTGGATTTCCCGGTTTTCGGGTCATACTGGAATACCATGGCTGTGTAAAAGGAGGTGATATAATATTGCCCATCCTCCGGATTCTCAAAAATTTCCACCACGGAATTATCATAATCGTAGGGAGGATGCTCTTCGAGCAAAACATGCCGAAACCCCTGAAGCCGAGGATCCATCTTTACCAGGCCGCCCGTTGTGCCTACCCAAAGAATACCATCCAGGCCGGTATATGCGGCTGTAACACTAGCATTGGGAAAAGAATAGCTGTCATCCGGAATGTGCCTGACTTGAATGGCCTGGCCCGTATTAGGGTCCAAAATTCCCGGATAATTGGCCCAAACCTTCCCTCCGTCCAGTAAAGCCACATCCGGGCCGGAATTAATGAATCCAATGGGTACGTCCCCCCAATATTGAGCCGTTTCCGTGCGTAAGTCTAAGGAAAACAAGCCCTGATCAAAGACCGGAAACCACAACCACTCCCGCGCCGGGTCAGCACATACCGCCCCTGGCCCAAATTTCCAGTCGAAACCTTTCATGGGATGAAAAGTATATTCCTTACGAATCAAATCCAGGCTGAACAGGCCAAAAAAGCTACTGATCCAGGCTTCATTATCTGATTTACGGGTTGCAGAAATCAGAGCGTTTATCGTGTGTTGTTTCGCACTTGCCGGCCGTTGTTCTACCGGAACATTCGGACAATACAGCCGCTCATATTCAAAGCTCCCGGGTGGAAACCATAGTAAATAATGCCCATTGAGCGTGATGGCAGCCTGGCCTTGCCGGGCGATAAATATTCCGCAATTGTTGCTAAAGGACCAGGTGGCGGCGTCCTCCGGCCGGGGCTGCACCTGCAGGAAAGTGTCTCGCCGCGGATCATATACATCCAGCCCACGGTTATGTGCGATCCAGATACGCCCATCGGGCCCTTCCGCCAGCCCGGCGATTGCTTCTCCTCCGATGCTGTTGGCCAGGTTGGGATCCGGAAGGAATACCTCAAAATCGTAGCCGTCAAAACGGTTTAGCCCGTTGGCCGTTCCCACCCACAGGAATCCACGGCTGTCTTGCAACAAGGCCCGAACCTCGTTATGGGACAAGCCATCCTGGGTGGTAAAGTTCTCGAAATGGAAATCCTTCTGAGCAGCCAGGCTCAGCCCCCACCCTATTCCGAAAATTAAAAAAACCAACCGGCGCATAGGCATCATGAATAGAGGCTAAAGTTACGCCAACCGGCTTTTTTTAAGCAGAAAAATTTATAATTGGTAAGATTGGGCTTATAGTTGGTTGGAAAAAATCATACCCTCCACTGCAACCTCTGTTCCTCCCCCATTGTCCAAACCAACAAAAAAGTAAGCTTATCGAACTGAACCACTACCTCACCAATTTTTCATAAGATATCATGAATCAGTCATCAAGATTTTCGATGTTCAGCACCCCCCATAAGGGTATCCGCAACTTCCTGCCCCAGCTTTCTATGCTGGCTGGCTCCTGCGACTATACCGATCCGGAGGAAGTGAAAATGCTGAAAGTACGATTGGAAGAAACGCTGGAATTGTTGGAAGAACATGCCCAGGCAGAAAATGAGATCATTCTGTCAGCGCTGGAAGAAAAGGCGCCAGGCAGTGGAACGCACGACCAGGAAGATCATCACAAACTACACCAGATGCAGGACAAGTTGCGGGCTGGCCTGAACCACCTTGCTTCGCCGGGCATCCGTCCGGAAGAGGCCATGCGCCTCGGCAACGAATTATATCAGGACATTAGCCTGCTCCACGCTGCCCACCTGGAACATATGGTGGAAGAAGAAACCGTCACCCAAAGCCTGTTGTGGCAATACTTCACCGACGGGGAGCTGTTGCAGCTTCAGGGCCGCATCATAGGTTCCATGAACCCGGAATTGCTGCTAAAGTGGTGGAAATACATCCTGCCTGCCCAGAACCCCACGGAACGCCTGAAGCTTTTGACCAACATACAGGCTTCCACCCCCGCAGATTTTTTTGAACAGGTGTTGGCCGTTGCAAAAAAGAACCTTTCGGCTTCAGCTTTCGAAAAACTGGCCGCAGGCCTGGCGCTGGTTGGGGTTGATTAGTTGTTAATCCAATGGATTTTTATTGATGATAATTTGGAGCGCCGGCCACCTGCGAAAGGGAGCCGGCGCGCTTTTGTTAGTACTAGTTATCATCTCCATTACGGGAAGAAGGACGCAACAACTCTTTGGGAAGAGCATCCTTGAGGCTTTCTCCACCCTTCACACCAAAATCCAGGGTCTGGATAGGAAAGGGAATGGAGATCCCTTTCTGGTCAAATTCCTGTTTGATAGCTTTGATGGCGTCACTTTGCGCTTTCATGATGTTCGGTTGTCTTTTTTGATCCAACCAGAAACGCAGGACAAAATTGATGGAACTGCTTCCAAACTCGGTGTAAAACAACTCAAGTGGCTTATCTTCATCGAATTCAACCCGCTGGCGAATAGCGTCTATTGCGGCCTTTTCTACCTTATCCAGGTCATCGCCATAAGAAACGCCACAAGAAATGTCAACCCGTCTTTCACCGGAGGAAGTATAGTTAGTTAATGGATTCTGATACACCATCTTGTTAGGCAGAACGACTTCCTGTCCCTGGAATGTTTTCAGAACAGTTGACCGCAGAGATATCTTTTCAATCGTCCCTGTATATCCATTTGTTTCCACCACATCATTTATCTCGAAAAATTGGCGGGTAGACATCATGATCCCGGAGAAAAGATTAAGGATCGGGTCCTGAAGGGCCAAACCAATCGCCAAACCTACTACACCTGCACCGGCGAGCATAGACTTCAGAGCGGTATCCAATTGCAAAATACCAAGCACCACAAATAACATGACCATCACAAAGACGGCAGTACCAATATTAGCCAGAAAGCGGTTTACGGTTACGTGGGTTGAGAATTTTGACAGGCCTTTTGACAGGTATTTCTTAACATAACGAGCGGCGAGAAGGGATAGTCCCATGACAATGGCTGCCAACAATATATTCGGCAGCAGAAGGACCACGCCGTCTATCCATCCTGCTAATTTATCCAATAGGCTATTAAACGATTGCTGGAACTGATTCCAAATTGTATCCATGTTTTTTTCTTTTTTTAGTGAGAGAACGGCCACTTTCTACAGGCGCCGATAGCGCAATCTTTGCCTCGGCCCTGCCTTTTGAACCACACGGATAGCCTCATGTTCATTTCCACCATAATTTTTTTCGGCGCACGGCATGGAAATTCCACCTAACTTGCGCCCTTCAAATAAGAGGCCCAATGCAACTGCAACCATCACAGCGGTTCCTGATCATCGCTTCCTTTGCCGCCATTTATCTCATTTGGGGCAGCACCTATTTATTCAACTATTTTGCCATCCAGGATATCCCTCCATTCCTGATGGCGGGCAGTCGTTTCCTGGTGGCGGGCTTATTGTTGTACGCCCTTAGCTGGAAGCCTGGGGCAGTGCGCCCCACCCGCCGTCAATGGGCCAACGCCGCCCGCATGGGCTTTCTATTTCTGTCGGTGGGCACCGGCGGCACAGTTTGG
The DNA here is from genome assembly GCA_020636215.1 of Lewinellaceae bacterium. GTDB lineage: Bacteria > Bacteroidota > Bacteroidia > Chitinophagales > Saprospiraceae > JACJYE01. The sequence continues at coordinate 30,789 of JACJYG010000006.1, read as the reverse complement.
GCCGAGCAATACGTCGATACGGGTATTGCCGCCCTTCTTATTTCGCTTCAGCCCCTGTTGGTAGTGTCCATGATGTGGGCCATGCAGGGGAAACGCCCCGGAGGGAAGGTCCTGTTCGGGATCCTGCTAGGTATCATCGGAATGGCGTTCCTGGTGGGGCAACAGCGTTTCGTCACCAACCAGAATACCCTGATCGGGATGCTGGTTATTGGGGTCAGTATGACGAGCTGGTGCTTTGGGTCTGTTACACTCAGCAAGACGGACCTGCCCCAGAACCGGCTGCAAAGTTCCGCCATGCAGATGATCAGCGGTGGTATAATCCTGTTGCTTATCGCCCTGTTGAATGGCAATATGATGCAGTTCGATATCACGGCGGTAAGCCTCAAAGCAGGCCTATCCTGGATCATACTGGTCCTCTTTGGCTCCATCGTTGCATTTTCCGCCTTTACCTACCTGCTACAGCAAGTCAGCCCCGACAAAGTAGCCACGTCCAATTATGTCAACCCGGTGGTAGCGATGTGGCTGGGCTGGGCATTCAACAGTGAGCTGATCAACGGACAATCCATTCTTGCGGCCCTACTGATGCTGGCGGGGGTGTTTTTTATGAATTCCAGATTGCAGGTAAAGCGCAGGCCGCCGGGAGCGAACCATACGGTACCGGGGGGAAGGCGATTATGGAAAAGGGCAGAGATGAAGGTGTAAAAGAAAAGGCGCCGCCCGAACATTCGGGCAGCGCCTTTTCTTTTCATAACATTTTCACGAGCGGTAGAAAATTGTAAGGCTGTTTAATCCCCACTAATTTTACATCCGGTGAATCCGTTTATTCTTCCTCCTCGCTGGCAGTGGTAGCAGCTGCAGTGGTAGCAGCAGCAGCAGTTGTAGTAGCAGCGGTAGTAGAGCTGCCGGAACCACCACGACGGCGGCGGCGGCGGCTACTTCCACCCTGTTGGGTTTTGCCAGTCTGGTATACATCGTTGAAGTCCACCAACTCGATCATGGCCATTTCGGATGCATCACCGCGGCGGAACCCGGTTTTGATCACCCGAACATAACCGCCGGGACGGGCGCCGACCTTAGCCGCAATCGGGCCGAAGAGTTCCGTGATAGCATCCTTATTCTGCAGGTAGCTAAACACGACGCGACGGGAGTGCGTGGTATTGTCCTTTGCCTTGGTGATGAGCGGCTCAATGAAGGTACGCAATGCTTTGGCTTTGGCCAGCGTCGTGTTGATCCGCTTGTGGGTGATCAACGCGATCGCCAGGTTGCTCATCAGCGCTTTGCGATGGGCCGATTTACGCCCGAGATGGTTGACTTTCTTACCGTGTCTCATTTTAAAAGAATTTGCTTCGCAACACCGCTCTTCTGGCGCGCCACAGGGGCGCCGGGCCGCAGGCTGGCCCTATCCGGGAAGGTGGTTATTGCAGGTTATGGAATAAAAGCCCCGTGTAGGGCTGCCCACTGTACTTTTCCTATTCTTCGTCCAGTTTGTATTTGGACAGGTCCATCCCGAAGGTCAGTCCCTTATCCTGCAACAACTCTTCGATTTCCACCAGTGACTTCTTACCGAAGTTGCGGAACTTGAGCAGTTCATGTGTATCGTAGCGAACCAATTCTGCCAGCGTATTGATCTTGGCTGCTTTCAGGCAATTGTAGGCGCGAACAGAAAGGTCGAGGTCTTCGAGTGACGTCTTGAGCAACTTGCGCATGTGGAGAATGTGTTCATCCACAATATTGTCTTCGCGGCCGGCGGCATCCTCGAAAGTAATATTTTCATCGGTGATCAGCATCAGGTGCTGGATCATGATCCGGGAAGCTTCTTTGATGGCATCTTCCGGGTGGATGGTGCCGTCCGTTTTAACTTCAATTGTAAGCTTCTCGTAGTCCGTCCGTTGCCCTACACGAGTATTTTCAACGCGATAGGACACGTTTTTGATCGGAGTATAGATAGCGTCCACCGGAATTACACCGATAGGCGCATCCTTCGGCAGATTATCATCAGCTGGCACATAGCCCCGGCCTTTGGTAATCGTCAGTTCCAATTCCAGGTTGACGAAGGGCTCCATCTGGCAGATGAGCAGGCCTGGGTTCATTACTTTGAACACATTGGTGTGTTCTTCGATATCGCTGGCGCGGAATTCCTCCTTGCCACTGATCGTCAGGTAAACTTTTTCGGTAGAAATATCTTCCTCGGTCAGCAGTTGCTTCAGGCGCACCTGCTTGAGGTTGAGGATGATTTCGACAACATCTTCCACCACCCCGCGAATGGTGGCGAATTCGTGCTCTACACCGGCGATGCGTACAGCTGAAATAGCGAAGCCTTCCAAAGAGGAAAGCAGTACCCTGCGGAGGGAATTTCCAACAGTCTGGCCGAAACCTGGTTCAAGTGGTTTGAATTCAAAAAGCCCTTCAAAGTCATTGGCTTTTTGCATTACGATCTTGTCAGGCTTCTGGAAATTTAGTATACTCATATGTTGACCTATATACGTTGAAAGGAAATTAAAAACCGACAATTCACAATCGGATAAGTAAAAAGCCGCTTTTTTATACGCCCAAAAGTGGCTTGCGACTCTCTTTAAGGGCAAACCACTTCCGGTGATAGCGCCCGGACTCCTGCGGGCTGATAAGTTTCCTGAAAATGGTTGTTTTCAGTTTGCTATTAAATGGCGTTTGACAGCCTGGCAAACCAGGCTGTCAAACTGTTATTTACTTGGAGTACAATTCGACGATGAGCTGTTCGTTGATCTTTTCCGGGATGCTCTCACGTTCCGGGTAAGATACAAACACGCCCTGCATTTTATCCGGGTTGAATTCCAACCAGGAATATTTACGCGGGCCGGATTTTCCGCCTATTGAATCCTTGATCACTTGCAGCCCTTGTGATTTCCCACGTACACCTATGACGTCACCCGGGCGAAGTTGAAAAGAGGGAACATTGGTCACAACGCCATTAACAGTGATATGGCGGTGAGAGACCAGCTGCCGGGCGCCACTCCGAGTCGGAGAGATGCCCAGACGGAAAACGGTATTGTCCAGGCGTGCTTCCAGAAACTGGAGCAACACTTCACCGGTAACACCGCTTTTGCCGCTTGCTTTATCAAAGAGGTTGCGGAACTGCCGTTCGAGCACACCATAAGTGTACTTCACCTTTTGTTTTTCCATCAACTGCAGAGCGTAGTCAGATTTCTGCCGGCGGCGACGGGTATTACCGTGCTGCCCCGGAGGATACTTCTTGCGTTCAAATGCTTTATCAAAGCCGAAGATCGCTTCTCCGAATGCTCTTGCCTTTTTAGTCTTTGGACCTGTATATCTCGCCATTTGGACAAAAGATTTTCAATGAATTAAACCCTTCTACGCTTGGGAGGACGGCAGCCGTTGTGTGGAACCGGCGTAACGTCCTTAATGCGCGTAACTTTAATACCAGCGCCATCGATAGCGCGAATAGCCGCCTCACGCCCCGAACCGGGGCCCTTGACGTAAACTTCAGCGACTCGCATACCCGCTTCGTAAGCAGTGCGGCAGGCATCGCTTGCAGCTACCTGAGCAGCGTAAGGCGTGTTCTTCTTAGATCCACGGAACCCTGCCTTTCCGGCGGAAGCCCAGGAAATTACCTGCCCTTTCTTATTGGTCAATGAAATAATGATATTGTTGAAAGTGGCCTTGATGAATACCAAGCCTTCCGTTTCAACTTTAACGTTCCTTTTCTTGACTTTCTTTGTTGCTTTTCCTTTAGCCATTTTTTGGAATTGTTTTATAGAATTCCTGCTACAGCGGATGGAGCCACAAGCGGGCCCATCGTGTTGCACCACTCAGGATTACTTCGTCGCTTTCTTCTTGTTGGCAACTGTCTTACGCTTTCCTTTACGGGTACGCGCATTGGTACGAGTACGCTGGCCGCGTACCGGAAGGCCTTTGCGATGACGCAAGCCACGGTAACAACCAATATCCATAAGGCGCTTGATATTCAACTGCACTTCTGAACGCAATTCACCTTCAACTTTGAATTCGTTGGTGATAATGCTGGCAATCTCCCGGACATTCTCATCGGTCCAATCCTGAACCTTAATATCCTCACTGATCCCTGCTTTATCCAGGATCTTGATTGCAGTTGAACGCCCGATACCGTATATGTAAGTCAGGCTGACAACACCGCGCTTGTTTCTAGGCAAATCGACACCTACTATACGAGCCATTTCGCTATTAATTTTATCGTTAAATCACAACTCCGGATTAACCCTGGCGCTGCTTGAACTTTGGGTTCTTCTTATTGATAATATAGACCTTACCTTTTCTTCGGACGATCTTGCAATCGGCGGAACGTTTCTTGACGGAAGCTCTGACTTTCATGATTCAATTCGTTTTTCTAATGTTTAAAGGCAGCCTGGCTTTACTTGTATCGGTAAATAATGCGGCCCCTTGACAAGTCATAGGGAGACATTTCTACCGCCACCTTGTCGCCCGGAAGTATCCGGATATAATTCATGCGCATTTTCCCGGAAATAGTTGCCACGATTTGGTGGTCATTTTCCAGGCGTACGCGGAACATCGCATTCGACAAGGCTTCTTCAATAATACCGTCCTGCTTTATCAGGTTTTTCTTAGACATAGTCGAATTTTCGGAGTGCAAAGATATAGAAATTTGCTGATTTTTTATTTTAATTGAATAAAAAATCACACTTCGCCTCAGGGATTCTCTCCTGGCAATCGAAGCTTAATAAACTATATCGTTCACATCTTCCGGATGAGATCATTTTCATTCCTCAAACAGCTTCCGTTTTCAGCCCCACTTCCTTCACATTCACATTGCTTCGGACGGCTGCTTCAATCAATGAATGATTGGAGAGGACATCGGGGCCATCCTTCCGGATAGCGATGGTGTGTTCGTAATGAGCAGAGGGTTTGCGGTCTTTGGCAAAAACCGTCCAACCGTCTGAAGCAGTACGAACCTCTTTTCTTCCCTGGTTCACCATCGGTTCAATAGCGATTACCAGTCCATCTTTCAACATTACTCCGCGGCCACGCTTGCCATAATTGGGCACTTCCGGCGCTTCGTGCAGCTCCCGTCCGATACCATGGCCGACCAATTCTCGAACCACCCCATAGGGATGTTCCCGTTCTACATAATTTTGTACCGCAAAACCAATATCGCCCAGGCGATTGCCCAGTATGGCAACCTCAATGGCGCGGTAGAGCGAGGTATTTGTCACCCGGCAAAGCTCCATCACACTTTCTTCGACATCCCCCAATGGGAAGGTATAGGCCGAATCGCCGTGGAATCCGTTATAGAATACGCCGCAATCCACGGAGACGATATCCCCATCCTGAAAAACCTGGCTTTGGGAAGGGATGCCATGCACCACATTTTCGTTGACAGAGACACAAAGTGTAGCCGGGAACCCCCGGTAACCTTTGAATGAAGGGACAGCTCCGTGGTCTCTGATCAGCGTCTCGGCAGCCTTGTCAATCTGCAAGCCAGTCATACCGGGCCGGATGATACTGCCCACCTCAGCCAGGGTTTTACAGACAAGCAGGCAACTCTGCCTGATGAATTCAATTTCTTCGTCTGTCTTGTAAATGATCATCCTTTCTCCAATTAAGCCTTCCTTAAAACCGCATAGGCAGGATGATTGTTTACGGCCTGCATTTTGGAAGCTGGCAGCCAGATCATCCTTGTTCCTTTCAACACTGTACCGCCCCGTTGCCATTGCCCCGAGACGGTACGGTGTGATTTGTATAATATCTGATCACTGCTGCCCCAAAGGCAGCAATTGGTATTTACATATTAGCGCCGATCCCTTGGACCCGGCTACGGCCCTGTATCCTTCCGGATTTGACCAGGCCGTCGTAACGGCGCATCAGAAGGTGGCTTTCAATCTGCTGCAGGGTATCCAAAACCACCGCTACCAGGATCAGCAGGGAGGTGCCCCCAAAGAACATGGCGAAAGCGACGTTGATGCCAAATGCACGGGCGAAAGCGGGAAGCACCGCAATTAACCCCAGGAAAATAGACCCGGGTAAAGTGATCCGGGTAGTGACCGCATCAATAAAATCAGCGGTAGGCTTTCCGGGTTTAATGCCTGGGATAAAAGCATTCTGGCGTTTCAGGTACTCTGCATATTGTTGCGGGTTGACCAGCAAAGCAGTATATACGTAGGTAAAGAGCACCACCAGAACGAAATAGATGATGTTGTAAGGAGCAGAAGTAAAGTCGTTTAACGCCCGAAGGAGCGGATTGGCGGCGACTCCGCTATCTGCGCCCGCCAGGAATTGAGCGATCGTCGCCGGCAGGAACATAAGCGCCTGAGCAAAGATGATCGGCATTACACCCGAAGCATTAACTTTCAATGGGATATAGTCACGTACGCCTGCTGCCGGCATTGCGTTGGCGCCCCGTCCGACCATACGCTTGGCGAACTGGATCGGAATGCGGCGAACGCCCTGCACAATCATCACGGTGGCCATCACGATAGCATAAAGCACCGCTATTTCAAGTACGAAAATGATCAGGCCGTTATTGGACAATTGAGACTGGAATTCAAAGATAAGCGCCTGTGGCAATCGGGCGATGATACCAACTGTAATCAAGAGAGAAACGCCATTACCTATACCGCGGTCGGTGATACGTTCACCGAGCCACATGGCGAAGACCGTACCGGTACAAAGTATAATGATATTCGATATCCAGAATATACTCAGCGGAATAGTCGGATCCACTGCGCCGAGGCTATTGATGTAAGTGAGATACCCGCCGCCCTGCACCAGGGTGATAGCCACTGTCAGCAAACGAGTGATCTGATTGAGCTTTTTGCGGCCGGATTCCCCTTCCTTTTGCTGGAGGCGCTGGAAGTAAGGCACGGCGAAGCCAAGTAACTGAATAATAATAGAAGCGGTGATGTAAGGCATGATGCCCAACGCAAAGATAGCGGCATTATTAAAGGCGCCGCCGGTGAATACGTTGATCAGGCCCAGCAGGTCATTCGGGGCATTATTTTTTGCCGTTGCCGATTCCAGCACAGCAGGGATAACGCCGGGGAGGACCACATAGGAACCAAAGCGGAACACCAACAGCATGCCGAGGGTGAACAGAATGCGATTCCGCAGTTCCTTGATCTTCCAGATATTCTTAAGCGTGGTGATTAATTTTTTCATCTGCAAACAATTTGATGCCTTTCGACCTCCGTTTGGAAGTGGTGTTCGCTCCGGAGCTGCCGGCGGCGAAGGGTGCACTTCTTAATCAACTTGCGGGACAACCGCCTCAACTTTCGTAGTCGTTTGTCAGGGTTTATTCTGCGATGCTAACCGTACCACCCAGTTGTTCAATCGCTTCCTTTGCGGTTGCAGAGAAAGCGTGCGCCTGCACGGACAATTTAGCTTTTAGTTCTCCGGTGCCGAGAATCTTCACCTTATCTTTCTTACGGATAATACCGCTGGCAGCAAGCGCTTCCAGGTCGACCGTATTCAGATTGAACTTTTCAGAGATCATTTGGATGCGGTCCAGGTTGATCGGGACGTAGGCTACTCGATTCGGGTTTTTAAAGCCTATCTTGGGAAGGCGCATCTGGATGGGCATTTGTCCACCTTCGAAGTTGCGCTTTTCCTTATTACCGGAGCGAGACTTATCCCCTTTATGTCCACGGGTAGCTGTGCGTCCGTGGCCAGAGCCAATACCTCTCGCGATTCGCTTGCGCTTCTTGACCGAACCAGATGCAGGCCTCAAGTTATGCAATTCCATTATTACAATATGATTTAGTCTACCCAAAAAATCTTTGCAAAGATATCCGGCAATACCGGCATTGCAAATTTTTATTTTAAAAGAATTTCCCGGAACAGGGCGGCGAACGCCCTATTTTGATCAGGCCTCTTCAACTACGACCAGGTGGCGAATTTTTTCCACCATACCCACAATCTGCGGGGTAGCCTCGTGGATGACAGTCTGGTGCATTTTTCGGATGCCCAGAGCCTTCATCGTATCCTTCTGGCGCTGAGGGCGATCGATGATGCTTTTCACTTGGGTTATCTTAAGCTTGCCCATTGGTTCAGGTTTATGGAGCGGCTAATGCCCGCTCTAATTATCCGTTAAACAATTTTTCCATGGAGATATTCCGCTGGCGGGAAACATCCATTGGTGTCCTCAGTTTAGCCAAAGCATCGATGGTTGCTTTAACCACGTTGTGCGGGTTAGAGGAGCCCATAGACTTGGCCAATACGTTATGAACACCGGCAATTTCCAATACTGCACGCATTGCGCCACCAGCGATCACGCCGGTACCATCGGAAGCAGGCTTGATCAGAACGCGGCCGGCGCCGTACTTTCCTTTCTGTTCGTGGGGAATGGTGCCCTTATGCAGCGGAATGCGGATCAGGCTTTTCTTGGCGTCGTCCACTGCCTTGGAAATGGCTTCGGAAACGTCGCGCGCCTTCCCCAGGCCATGGCCAACGGTGCCTTTGCCGTCGCCCACCACTACGATGGCAGCGAAGCTGAACGTGCGGCCACCCTTGGTTACTTTAGCAACCCGGTTAAGGTTCACCAGTTTTTCCTTCAGTTCCGTTTCAGCGGGCTTAACCCTATTGGAGGTCTTCTTAGCCATTATTACTCAGGTTGATATTGTTTAAAAATTGAGGCCTCCTTCACGAGCGCCATCGGCCAGGGCTTTTACGCGGCCGTGATACAGGTAACCACCGCGGTCAAAAACAACATTTTCAATATTTTCAGCTTTCGCACGCTCGGCAATAAGTTTGCCCACAGCCTGGGCTCTCTCGATCGGTTTCCCAGTCCCGGGGACACTTGCCTCACGGGATGAAGCTGAAGCCAGCGTGTGGCCTTTGACGTCATCGATGATCTGGCAATAGATTTCCCGGTTGCTGCGGAACACACTAAGGCGGGGGCGTGTAGCTGTTCCTTTTATTTTACGGCGGATCCGCCAACGGATCTTCTGCCTTTTCGTTTCTTTAGTAGCCTTCATTGTTTTTTTCAATTTGCCTTAGTGAAAAGGTGTATTCCCCAACCCAAGGCGCAGCATATCAAATGAATGAATAAAGTAATCGTTTTACCGGCTTACTTACCGGCAGTCTTACCGGCTTTGCGGCGGATCTGCTCACCTTTGTAGCGCACCCCTTTGCCTTTGTAGGGCTCCGGTTTACGGAAGGAGCGGATTTTGGCGGCAATCTGGCCGAGCAGTTGCTTATCGTAAGACTCCAGGCGGATAGCCGGGTTTTTACCCTTTTCCATAGTCGTAGACACAGAAACCTCATCGGGCAGTGCAAAGAGGATAGGGTGAGAAAAACCAAGCGTGAGTTCCAGTAGTTGGCCGGTATTCGTAACACGGTAACCAACGCCTACCAGTTCGAGCTCTTTGACAAAGCCCTCAGAAACCCCCTGGACCATGTTATTGATCAGCGACCGGTACAAGCCATGCATCGCACGGTGGCGCTGCTGCTCGGTTGGCCGTTTCAGCGTCACTTCACCATCTTCTATCTCGACCGTAAGGTCCGGGTCTACCTGCTGCTGCAGTTCACCTTTGGGGCCCTTAATAGTAACGAGGTTACCTTTGCTGATGTTGAACTCAACTCCCTTGGGCAAACTGATCGGAGATTTTCCTATCCTTGACATCTTAAACCAGGATTTTTTGGATTAACGAGAACACCAGGAATTAAGCTTGAATTTAAAAAACTACATTTCCCGGATAGTCCCAAATCACTGTTGATTTATTTTCGGCTCCAATTCGGAGCAATCAGGAACAATTAATAAACATAGCAGAGGACCTCACCACCGACGTGTTGCTCGCGGGCCTGCTTGTCCGTCATCACTCCTCTGGAGGTAGAGACGATGCAAATGCCCAGGCCATTGATCACACGAGGGATATCGCCCGCCTTGGTATACTGGCGAAGGCCAGGCTTACTCATGCGGCCCAGTTCGCGAATCACCGGACGTTTGGTCTGCGGGTCATATTTCAACGCGATGCGGATCAACCCCTGGCCATGGCCATCACTCTCCTCGAACTTGTATTTAAGGATATAGCCTTGTTCGTAGAGGATCTCCGTCAGGTTCTTTTTCAGCTTGGAAGCCGGAATTTCCACCGTACGGTGGCCTGCCTGCTGAGCGTTGCGAATTCGCGTCAGATAATCTGCTATTGGATCTGTAACTGCCATTTTTCTAATTATTAAGGACGCTCGAGGCGTATTGAGCCTCTAAACGCAAGTATTTCGATTTTTTACCAGCTCGCCTTCGTAATTCCCGGTATCTTACCATCCAGCGCCATTTCGCGGAACTTCACCCGGCAAAGGCCGAACTGCCTCATATATCCTTTGGGGCGGCCAGTGAGTTTGCAACGGTTGTGCAAGCGAATGGAGTTAGAATTTCGGGGCAGCTTATCCAGCTCATCCCAACGGCCGTCTTCCTTGAGCTGCTTGCGAAGGGCAGCATATTTGGCGACCATTTTTTCTCTCTTCCTTTCACGAGCAATTACTGATTTCTTAGCCATTATTTCAGGTATTGCAGAATGTTGATAATTTAATTTCGTTGGTTTTTAAACGGCATGCCCATCATCTTCAACAATGCCAGGGCTTCAGCATCCGTATTTGCCGTAGTGACAAAGGTGATATCCATACCCGTAATGCGGGAAACCTTGTCGATGTCGATTTCCGGGAAGATAATTTGCTCGGTAACCCCCATAGAGTAGTTGCCACGGCCGTCGAAGCTCTTATCATTCACCCCACGGAAGTCACGCACACGCGGCAGCGCCACGGAGATGAGGCGGTCCAGGAATTCATACATCTGGCCATCGCGGAGCGTAACCCGGACGCCGATCGTCATGCCTTCCCGAAGCTTAAAGTTGGAGACAGACTTCTTAGCGCGGGTCGGAACGGCGCGCTGGCCGGCAATAGTGGAAACTTCTTCGAGGGCATTATCCACCAGCTTTTTATCCTGGGTAGCGTCCCCCACCCCCTGGTTGATGCAGATCTTCTCCAGGCGAGGCACTTCCATAATAGAACCGTATTGGAACTGTTCCATCAGTGCGGGCACAACCTCTTCGCGGTACTTCTTCTTAAGTCTGGGTATATAGCTCATTACTTGATAATTTCGCCGGATTTTTTAGAATAACGAACAATCTTGCCATCGACCTCTTTACGGCCAACGCGAGTGGGTTCACCCGTTTTGGGGTCTACCAGCATCAGGTTGGAAAGGTGGATAGGAGCGGGTACTTCATTGATGCCACCGGGGTTATCCTGCGATGGTTTGGTGTGCTTCTTGACCATGTTAACTTCATCAACTATGGCACGGTTTTTCTCGGGAAAAACCTCCAGCACCTCGTGTACCTTGTCGAGGTCTTTATACGCCCCGGCAATGACCACCACCTTATCTCCCTTCTTGATCTTCAGCTTGGGGATGAACCGCTTTTGCTGATTAACTTTCTTTTTCATTATATATCGAATTAAATCCCTTCGAATAATAGGGTGAACATGGAAGGCGGATCAGAGTACTTCCGGCGCCAAGGATACAATACGCATGTAGTCTTTTTCCCTCAATTCACGTGCTACCGGCCCAAAAATCCGGGTGCCTCTGGGCTCATCGGCGTTGTTGAGTAGCACCACTGCATTGTCGTCAAAGCGGATATAGGAACCATCTCGGCGACGCACTTCTTTTTTGGTGCGCACGACCACAGCCTTGGAAACACTACCTTTTTTGATACCTCCCGGGCTAGCTTCCTTAACGCTAACCACGATCTTATCTCCAATGGAGGCGTAGCGGCGCTTAGAACCTCCCAAAACGCGGATACAGAGCACCTCTTTGGCCCCACTATTGTCCGCAACCCTTAACCTGCTCTCTTGCTGGATCATTGTACTAAGGTTTAAAGTTGTTCCTTGTTACTTTGCACGTTCGACGATCTCAACGAGGCGCCAACGCTTCAGTTTGCTCAGCGGACGAGTTTCCATGATGCGCACCGTATCACCGATATTGCATTCATTGTTTTCGTCATGAGCTATGAACTTCTTGCTCTTTTTAACGTACTTGCCATAGATCGGGTGGCGGAGCCTACGCTCGACCGAAACAGCAATGGTCTTATCCATCTTGTTGCTGGTGACCAGTCCGACACGCTGCTTTCTGATATTTCTTTCTGTCATGGTTGTATGCGGTTATTTAAAACCTGACGTTACATTATTTGAATATTACTTCCGGCGTCTTCTTGACCTGATCCTGCTGCGGGCGCTCAGCTCCTCAGCCGTCATTTTAGCCAATTCGCGGCGGCGGGCTTCTGCTCTCAGGCGGGCGATATCGCGCCGGACTTCCCGCAACACCAGGGGATTATCCAGGCCTTTAATCGCATGGTCGAAGCGCAGTTTATGATATTGAGCTTCCGTATTCTGCAGCTCAGCAGCCAGATCGGCATCTGAATATTCCTGGAGCTCTAAAAATTTCTTTGTTGCCATCGTATATATAGGTTAAATGACGATCAAATGAGGTTACTCGGCAAAGTCATGACGAATGACAAACCTTGTCAGGACCGGTAATTTCTGAGCTGCCAGGCGAAGGGCTTCCTTAGCTGTTTCCATCGAAACACCATCGATTTCGAACATTATCCGGCCCGGTTTCACCGGGGCCACCCAATGGTCGAGCGCACCTTTACCTTTACCCATCCGCACTTCCTGAGGCTTGGCGGTAATCGGCTTATCGGGGAAAATCCGAATCCAGACTTTTCCTTCCCGCTTCATGTAGCGCGTCATCGCGATACGTGCGGCCTCGATCTGGCGACTGGTCAGCCGGCCACTCGTTGTAGCCTTCAAGCCGAAAGAACCGAAGTCAATGCTGCTTCCCTTATAGGCCAGGCCTTTGTTCCGGCCTTTCTGCTGCTTCCGGTATTTTGTTCTTTTTGGCTGTAACATTGCTGTATATATTTATACGTCTGAAGTCAATAAGATAGCCGTTTCCAACCCTTTTTGAAAAAGCTTGGCAAAGGTACGGCAATTTTCTTAGATATTCTAGCTCCGGCGTTGATTTCTTCCGCCACCGCTATCAGCGCCACCGCCGCCACGACGGCCGCCGCCCCGGCGATCTCCACCACCCCGGCGATCTCCACGATCACCGCGTTCACTTCGCTCACCACGGTCGCGCCGTTCGCCGCCGCTCGGGCCGCGTTTCTGGTCCTTAACTCCAACGTGCGGAGAAAGGTCGCGCTTACCAAGGACTTCACCTTTGCAAATCCACACCTTGATGCCGATCTTACCATAGACAGTCTGTGCTTCCTTTAGCGCATAATCGATATCCGCGCGGAAGGTATGGAGAGGAGTACGGCCTTCCTTGTATTCTTCCCGGCGAGCCATATCCGAACCATTGAGACGCCCGGAGATCCGAACTTTGATCCCCTCCGCTCCGGTCCGCATGGTAGACTGGATGGCCATTTTAATGGCACGGCGGTAGTTGATACGTGCTTCAAGCTGCTTAGCGACAGATTCTGCGACGATGCTGGCATCCAGTTCGGGCTTACGGATCTCAATGATGTTGATCTGTATGTCCTTACCGGTTAGCTTTTTAAGTTCTTCGCGGATGCGGTCGACCTCTGAGCCGCCTTTACCGATGATAATACCCGGGCGAGAGGTGTGGATAGTGACGGTGATCCGCTTGAGGGTCCGCTCGATGATAATACGGGCTATGCCACCCTTTGCCACACGAGCGTTGAGGTAGGTACGGATGTTTTCGTCCTCCACCACTTTTTCGGCGAAGTCCTTACCTCCGAACCAGTTGGAATCCCAACCCCGGATGATCCCTAAGCGATTACCTATTGGATTTGTCTTTTGACCCATTATCTATGGTATTACAAATTAAAATTTCTGCTTATTCTGCTGTATCCTCTTCTACTTCTTCTACTTCCACGGCATCTTCAACAAAGCGCCCTGTTGCATCAGCGCTAACCGGGATGCGGTTCTCCACGATAACCGTTACATGGTTCGTGTGCTTGCGGATGCGGTGCGCCCTACCGTGAGGAGCCGGGCGGAAACGCTTCAGCATAGTGCCTGCGTCAGAGAAAATAGTCTTGATGTAGAGATCGTAGTCATCTGCATTTTCCATGCCTCCCAGCTTGTGTTCCCAGTTGGCAGTGGCGGAAACGACCAGCTTCTCTAACCATACGGCAGCTTCTTTCTTCGTAAACCGAAGGATATCCAGTGCTTCCTCGACCTTTTTGCCTCGGATGATATCTACGACCATGCGCATTTTACGCGCTGACATCGGTACGTTCCTGAGCCTAGCTACTGCTTCCATTGTTTAAGAATTTTCAGTTGTTGGTTGTCGGTTGTAAGTTGGCGGTAAGTTGCCTAGCTAGCCAAAACGAACAACGAGCAACGAACAACGAGCAACTATGAATAAATTACTTCTTACGGTTGCCGGAGTGGCCTCTGAAGTTGCGCGTAGGCGCAAATTCCCCCAGCTTATGGCCGACCATGTTTTCAGTAATGAAGACAGGGACGAAGGTTTTGCCATTATGCACAGCGATAGTTTCCCCGACCATATCGGGGATGATCATCGAAGCGCGCGACCAGGTCTTGATGACCGTCTTTTTATTGGATTCCTTCGACTTTTCCACTTTATCCATCAGCTTGTGGAAAACATAAGGCCCCTTTTTAATCGATCTTGCCATTTTTGCTACTGCTTTTTATGAAGCGGCTCGAAGCTTAGCGCCTCTTACCCGACTTTCTTCTGGAAATAATGAGCTTATTCGATTGCTTCTTCGGCTTCCGCGTTTTAGCGCCTTTGGCCATTTGGCCATTACGGGAACGCGGGTGGCCACCCGAAGCTTTACCTTCACCACCACCCATGGGGTGGTCGACCGGGTTCATCGCGACACCACGCACTCGGGGACGACGGCCCAGCCAACGGTTGCGGCCCGCTTTACCGACTACCTGAAGGCCGTGATCGGGGTTAGAAACCGTCCCGATGGTGGCTTTGCAGGAAGAAAGAATGCGGCGCACTTCACTGGAAGGCAGTTTAACCACAACGTACTGTCCACCTTCCCGGCCCATGAGGGTCATGGAAGTACCGGCGCTGCGCGCCATGGAGGCTCCACGGCCTGGTTGCAGTTCAACCGCGTGAATGGTTGCACCGAGGGGAATATCCCGAAGAAACATGGTATTACCGACCGTCGGGGATGCATTTTCACCGGAAAGAATTTCAGCGCCCACTTTCAGTCCATCGGGGGCGAGGATATAGCGCTTTTCGCCATCCTGGTATTCCACCAACGCAATATATGCCGTGCGGTTCGGATCGTATTCAATCGTCTTAACCGTGGCAGGAATGCCATCCTTATCGCGACGGAAGTCAATGATACGGTAGCGGCGCTTGTGTCCACCACCCCGTTGACGAACCGTCCTGTGTCCTTCATTATTGCGGCCACCACTCTTCTTCAACGGAGCCAGGAGGCTCTTTTCCGGCTTATCTGTTGTAAGCTCGGCGAATGCGTTGCCAATCCTGAAACGCGTACCGGGAGTAACCGGATTCAACTTCTTAACAGGCATTGCTCACTGTTTTTGGCCCCAGAGATAACTGCCGGTGGAGATAACCCGGCTTTTCCCCTGAGGGTCGTTTTTAAATATCTCCGAAGAAATCTATTTCCTCCCCTGCTGCCAGGGTAACGATCGCTTTTTTAAACGAAGCTTTACGGCCGCGGATCAGGCCCGCACGAGTCGACCGGTTCTTCTCCTTACCCGGCATGACCAGGGTATTGACAGCCTCGACGGTGACCTGATACATTGCTTCGACCGCTTTTTTAACCTCGATCTTGTTGACGTCTTTTTTGACGACGAAGCTGTATTTGTTGCGCTTATCGGAAAGCATTTCTGCTTTTTCGGTGATCAGCGGCTTAATGAGAATCGTCTTTGCCATGGTTATCACAATTGTAGAAGGATAACACCCACCGGGGCGATGTTCCTTCTATTAATTTTCAAAGGTTTCCTTGATCTTATCTACAGCATCTTCAGCAATCACCAATGCATTGGTATTCAGGATTGCGTAGGTGCTCAAGTCGCCGGCACGGACAACGCTGCATTTTTTCAGGTTGCGGCTGGAGAGGTAGACCTCCTTTTCAAAGTCGGCGGTAACAAACGTTACTTTTTTGTCGGCCAACTGCAGCGCGCTAAGGATATTAACGAACTCCTTTGTTTTGGGGGCGTCGAAGTGGAAGCCTTCCAACACGAGGATTTCTCCGGAAGCGACTTTGGAAGAGAGGGCCGACTTGCGAGCCAGGCGGCGGACTTTCTTGTTCAGCTTGAAGCTGTAGTCACGCGGGCGAGGGCCGAAAACGCGGCCACCACCGCGGAACACGGGGCTTTTGATATCCCCTGCGCGGGCAGTACCGGTACCTTTCTGGCGCTTGAGCTTGCGCGTCGATCCGGAAAGTTCACTTCTTTCCTTTGCTTTATGCGTGCCCTGGCGCTTGTTGGCCATATGCTGCTTGACAGCCAGATAAACGGCATGTTCATTCGGTTCGATGCCGAAAATATCATCCGGAAGGTTTACTTCCCTGCCGGTCTTTTGGCCCTGGATATTAATAACTTCGAGTTTCATCTTCTTGTGTGTTTTGGTGCTGCTGCCTGTCTTTGCGGTGGGCTGCTGCTCAGCCCGAAGGGAGCATTCAACAGCACGTACGCACTAAATGAATTACTTTTCAAGAATCACATACGACCCTTTGTGGCCGGGAATTGCCCCCTTGATAAGGATCAGGTTTTGTTCCGGGAAGATCTTGAGCACTTCCAGGTTTTTCACCTTCACCCGGTCAGTACCCGTGCGGCCGGCCATGCGCATTCCCTTAAATACCTTTGAAGGGAAAGAGGAAGCACCAATAGAACCCGGGGCACGCTGGCGGTTGTGCTGGCCGTGGGTAGCGTCATTGACACCACGGAAGCCATGCCGTTTTACGACACCCTGGAAGCCTTTGCCTTTAGTCGTGCCAACAGCACTGACTTTATCTCCTTCCGCGAAAACCTCCTCAACTTTGAGGATATCGCCGAGGGTTTTTTCCACGATGTTGAAATCACGGAATTCCGCGACTTTTCGTTTCGGGCCTGTCTTTGCTTTGTCGAAATGCCCTTGGAGAGATTTGGATGTGTTCTTGACCTTAGCGTCACCGAAGCCGACTTGGAGGGCGTTGTAGCCGTCCGTACCTTCCGATTTCACCTGCGTCACTACGCAGGGACCGGCTTCGATAACGGTACATGCTACGTTGCGCCCGCGGGCGTCGTACACGCTGGTCATTCCAACCTTTTTACCGATTATACCGTTCATCAGCACTAAATTTTAAATACAGGCATGAGGTAACAGACTTGGGCACCCCGGAGCGTCGTGCGCTCTTCGCCCCTTGAAACAAGAGGCAAGGGTAGCAAAGACAAGACGCCTAGTATCTGGACGCCTTATGCCACGTATGTAATGATTGGTTTACGTCAGTTTAACCTGAATGTCAACTCCACTCGGCAGTTCCAGTTTGGACAGGGCATCTACTGTCTTCTGGGTAGGAGTGTAAATTTCGATGAGGCGTTTGTGGGTACGCAACTGGAACTGCTCCCGAGATTTCTTGTTGACGTGCGGTGAACGGAGCACGGTAAAGATTTTTTTCTCGGTGGGCAGCGGAATCGGGCCAGTTACAACAGCGCCACTGTTCCTCACCGTTTTTACGATCTTCTCGGTAGACTTATCTACCAGGTTGTGATCATACGAACGGAGCTTGATTCTAATCTTCTGATTCATGCCTACTATTAAAAATGTGATTTGTGATCTGTGATTTGTGATTTGTGATCTGGGGATTTCCCCATTTCACCGATCACCTATCACACTTTATACTTTTACTGCACCTTTTGCTTTTTCAATTACTTCCTTAGCGATACTTGCCGGAGGCGGGGCGAAGTGCGAGAACTCCATGGTGGAGCTGGCACGGCCCGAGGTGATCGTACGCAAGGCAGTCACATAACCAAACATTTCGGCCAATGGCACTTCGGCGGAGATGATAATTGCCCCCCCGCGAGAATCCTGGCCTTTCGGCAGGCCACGGCGGCGGTTGAGGTCACCGATAACCGGGCCGATGTATTCTTCCGGCGTCACTACTTCCAGTTTCATGATGGGCTCCATCAACACCGGATTGGCCTTGTGCGCTGCGGCGCGGAAACCTTCCTTGGCGCAGAGTTCGAAGGCGATCGGTTTAGAGTCCACGGCGTGCATAGAACCGTCATAGACGCGCACTTTCATGGAATCGATGTTGTAACCGGCCAGGACACCGTTATCCATCATGGCCTTGAAACCATCTGAGATCGGTTTCATGTAGTTTTTATCGATCGCACCACCGACGATTCCCCAGATGAACTGCAACTTGGTCTTACCACTCTTGAAATCGTCGCTTTCGAGGAATTCCTGATCGGCTGGGCCGAGTTCGAATTCCATATCAGCGAACAAACCGGAACCACCGGTCTGCTTCTTGAGGCGCTCGCGGTGTGTAACCGTAGTAGTCAGGGCTTCCTTGTAGTTAACCTGCGGTTGTCCCTGGTTACATTCTACCTTGAACTCCCGGCGCAAGCGGTCAACGATGATCTCCAGGTGGAGCTCACCCATACCGCTGATGATCGTTTGGTTGGTATCTTCATCGTATTTCACACGGAAGGTGGGGTCTTCCTCCGCCAGTTTGGCCAGGGCCATACCGAGTTTCTCGAGGTCTTTCTGGGACTTCGGCTCGACGGCGATACCAATCACGGGCTCAGGGAATATCATACTTTCCAGTACGATGGGTTTGTTCAGGTCGCAGAGCGTATCGCCCGTACGGATATCTTTAAACCCGACCGCTGCGGCGATATCGCCGGCTTCTACGCGGTCGATCGGGTTTTGCTTATTCGCGTGCATTTGGTAGAGGCGGGAAATCCGCTCCTTATTACCCGAGCGGGTGTTCAGGATGTAGGAACCCGCGTCGAGAGCGCCGGAGTATACCCGCATAAACGCCAGGCGGCCCACATAGGGGTCGGTAGCAATTTTGAAGGCCAGAGCGGCAAAGGGCTCTTCAACCGACGGTTTGCGCAACTCTTCTTTTTCGGTGTCCGGGTTGATACCTGTGATGGCATCCACATCGACCGGGGAAGGCAGGAAAGCACAAACTGCATCCAGAACAGCCTGGACGCCTTTATTTTTGAAAGACGACCCGCACATCATGGGGACGAACTTGCGGTCCATCACGGCCTTGCGGATAGCGAAGCGCATTTCCTCGGCAGAGATCGATTCGGGGTCTTCGAAGAACTTTTCCAGCAGGGTTTCATCGTAATCGGCCACTTGCTCGAGCAGCTTTTCGCGGTATTCTGCAACAGTGTCTACCAGGTCTTCCGGAACGGGGATTACCTCATAGGTCATCCCCATGTCGTGTTCGTTCCAGATGCGGGCTTCCCCTGTAATGAGGTCTACCACGCCGCGGAAGGATTCTTCATCGCCAATAGGCACTTGCAAAGGAATGGCGTTGGAGCCCAGTTTATCGCGAACGTCGTTGACGACGCTGAAGAAGTCAGCGCCCGAACGGTCCATTTTATTGACGAAACCGATACGAGGAACTTTATAGTTATCAGCCAGGCGCCAGTTGGTTTCTGACTGAGGTTCTACACCACTAACTGCACAGAAGAGAAATACCAGGCCATCGAGGACGCGCAGGGAGCGGTTTACTTCAACGGTGAAGTCAACGTGGCCCGGCGTATCGATAATATTGACGGCGTATTCCTGGTCTTTCCAGCGCCAGCTGGTTTTGGTTGCAGCAGAAGTAATGGTGATACCACGCTCCTGCTCTTGTTCCATCCAGTCCATAGTGGCAGCTCCGTCGTGCACCTCACCGATCTTGTGGCTGATACCGGTATAGTACAGGACACGCTCGGTGGTAGTCGTTTTGCCGGCGTCGATGTGTGCTGCAATACCAATATTTCGAGTGTACTTCAGGTCTTTTTGTGCCATGACTA
The DNA here is from genome assembly GCA_020636215.1 of Lewinellaceae bacterium. Taxonomy (GTDB): domain Bacteria; phylum Bacteroidota; class Bacteroidia; order Chitinophagales; family Saprospiraceae; genus JACJYE01. Next base: position 10,833 of record JACJYG010000006.1, on the reverse strand, counting down.
CTCCTCAAAGAGGAATTTTAAAATGAAAATAATGAATATAAATTGACTGTTTTAAACGCGGAAGTGCGCGAAAGCACGGTTGGACTCAGCCATTTTGTGCGTATCTTCTTTCCGCTTCACTGCAGCGCCTTCGCCCTTTGCGGCGGCCATCACCTCGGAGGCCAGTTTCTCGGCCATACCTTTACCACTACGCTGACGGGAGAACTTGATCATCCACTTCATGCCGATGGAAACTTTACGCTTAGCGCGGATTTCCGTAGGGATCTGGAAAGTGGCGCCCCCGATTCGGCGGCTACGCACTTCTACCTGAGGCATAACGTTATTGAGCGCTTTTTTCCACAGGGCGTGCTCGTCCTGCTTGGTGCGATCCTTCACGATATCCATGGCGTCATAGAAAATCTTCAAGGCTGTGCCCTTCTTTCCCTGCCACATCATGTTATTGACAAACTGCGTGACCATAGGATCTGCGTACCTGGGGTCCGGCGCAATTATTCTTAATTTGGGCTTTCTTTTTCTCATTACTCTATACTCAATTAGAGGTTTCTCAAATCGATTGAAACATAATTAGCTATACACTAGCTCTTCGGGCGCTTGGCGCCGTAACGCGAACGGGACTGCAGTCGGCCTTCCACACCGGCGGTGTCGAGTGCACCGCGGACGATCGTGTAACGCACCCCGGGAAGGTCTTTCACCCGGCCACCGCGCACCAGCACGATGGAGTGTTCCTGCAGGTTGTGGCCTTCGCCCGGAATATAGGCGATTACCTCGAGCCCGTTGGTCAGGCGTACTTTGGCAACTTTACGCAGTGCAGAGTTCGGCTTCTTGGGTGTGGTCGTATAGACACGGGTGCAAACACCACGTTTCTGCGGACACGCATCCAGTGCGCGAGACTTGCTCTTCGTCACTACTTTTGTTCTGCCCTTGCGTACAAGCTGATTGATTGTAGGCATATTATTAAAAGCGTTTTATCGGTACTAACAATCGTATTCTCTACTACATAGGAATACCTTGCTCAAAAAGCGATTGCAAAGGTATATCTTTTTTACCGAAATACAAAAACAGGTTTTTAAATTTATTTCACGCTTTTCCTAACTTTTTCAAGGCTTTACCCTCGTCCGGGCGATACCGCATCATTCTATCAAATTTTGTATGCCCGCGCTGCTTTCCCGCCAAATTTTGGGCCTGTTACGAGAATTAGGAGCAAATTATTTTTATTGGCTAATTGGCCAAAGACTGGATCGCGGTATGTTTTTTTCTCCACTTAACCCAATGGAGACAGCTGCCTGCCCCTCCTTCCCAGCCCTATTGCCATTTTTACTCACCGAAGCGCCCGGCCTGCCAGGCATGTTGCCGCTCTAGGGATAATTCCCTACCTTAGTAACTCTATGAACAGGCCCCACCAACTAATAAATAACTGACAACTAGCAACCTACATCCATGCCCATACGCATCCCAGAAATTGGATATAAGCGACATTATGAAGTTCGTACTTATGAAATAGACAGCCGAAAACGGATGACCGTTCCCGCCCTTGCCCGTTTAATGCAAGAAGCGGCCATGCAAAATGTGATCCGCTTAGGTTTGTCGGTGTGGGACCTGGAGCCCCAGCATATCTCGTGGGTGCTCATGCGCAAGCAGATTAGTGTGGTGCGGATGCCGGTGCTGGGTGAACGCATTCTGATCGCCACCTACCCTTCCGGCTTTGAACGGCTTTTCACTTACCGCGACTACAAGGTATTCGACGATTCCGGCCAACTCCTGGCAGCGTCTTCCTCCACCTGGATATTGATGGATATGCATAGCCGCCGGCTGGCGCCGATCCCGGCCTTTATCCTGGAATACCATAATCAAATACCTCTAACGGAAGATTGCTTGCCCCGCCCGGGAGGGAAACTCACTCCTTTCGGCACAGCCACCTTCAGCAAACAGTTTGAAGTGAACTGGCACGACCTCGACTTTAACGAGCACCTCAACAACACCTTATATATTAAGTGGATGCTGGAGCCAATGCCCATTGATGTCCTTAATAGTTGCCAATTACTTCAACTGGATATTTCTTATCGGGCGGAAAGCCAATTGCAGGACATAGTACTGGCCCAGGTTCAACCTCTCGACGACGGCGCCTTCCTGCACCGCCTGCTGCGCCAAAGCGACGGCAAAGAACTCGCTGTGGCAAAGACGGCCTGGGAATGAAGGGGGGCGATAAATGGCTGATGGCTGAATGGCTATATTGTTAGGGGAATCCGGGAGCAGGGCGCCAGGAAAGGACTCCACAAGAGATATTTCGATTTTTTGCAATCAATGCCTGTGCCATGCCAGAAATTGTGCTGCCCTATCGAGTTGCCATCACCCCGCCATCAATTGTAATAGCCGTACCGGTTATCCAACTTGATTCTTCGGAGGCGAGGAAAAGGGCCAGGGCGGCAATATCCTGCGGGGCGCCCAGGCGTTTCAGGGCGGTAGTTTGAGCGGCATTCTCCACTGCTTTCTGCGGGTCGGGGAAAGCGCGGGCGGAGTCCCAGATCAAGGGGGTATCCACCGGGCCGGGGCAGATGGCGTTAATTCGGATCGCCGGGCCGTAGTCGAGGGCCATCTGCCGGACCAAAGCTACCAGGCCCGCCTTGGCGGCGCAATAGGCCGGGTGGTTGGGGAAAGACTTATATGCAGCAATAGAGGCGGTTGCGATAATCACTCCCTTGCCTTGCTCTTGCATTACAGGAATGGAATAATGGCTGAGGTAATAAACGGCGTGCAAATTGGCAGCGAAGGTGTAATGCCATTCGTCCGGCTGTATGTCGGTTACCGCCCCCAGGCCCAGGTGGCCGGCGTTGGTGACGATGCCGTCAAGGCGGCCGAAATTTTCGAGGGCGCTTTCCACCAGCTGGTGGTTGGTTTCTGGCAAGCTGATATCGCCGGGCAGGAAAGTAGCTTTGCCTCCCTGCTCCTGGATATGGGCCGCCACTTCCCTGCCCCGTTCTTCGTTGCGGCCGCTCAGCACGAGGCTGGCGCCTTCCCGGGCGAAGCGCTCGGCAATGCCGCGCCCCATGCCGCTGGTAGCGCCGGTGATGATGAAAGTTTTGGCGGGGAGTTGCATGGTGGTTGCGGGTTTGAGGGTTACAGGTTACAGGTTACAGGTTACAGGTTTGAGGGTTTCAGGTTTGAGGGGTTTCAGGGTTTTAGAACAACCTTGAACCCGTAACAGCCGGGCAAGCATTGAACTGCCCCGGCCTCTCTAACGGGTTACTCCTGCAATATCAATGCCCCGAAGGAGGAGGGAATATGGAAATCCGGTTTTTCAGAGTCCGGGCGGATCCAACTGATCCATCGGGTTTCGGTGGTTCCGTCGGCTTTGGGCAGGTATTCGCCGCGATAGAGGCCGGCCAGCAGGCGGTTGCCCTGGAGCATGCCCAATTGCTTCAAGGACCCGATGCTGATGGCGCCTTCCACGGTATAGCCTTTTTCATCCTGGCTAGCGTGCAGTTGGAGCTGTCCTTCGGGCCAGGCCCAGGCGGGGTCCACCTGCCGGTAGAATCGGCACTCCGCGTCGAAGATACGGCCCAGGGCGTCGAGTTCGAGAGTATAATAGGGATCCATTTTATCATTGGCCTTGAAGAATATCTCCACCCGGTCGGAGCCCAGCACATCCTTTTCCGGCTCGCCCCCTTGCGGGGTTATGATCAACGGGTCGGTAGCGCGATAAAGGAAGTAGAAATATTCCCCATCCCAAAGTGCGCGAAAGGCGGTGGGCGGCGGGCTGTCTTCCCGCCAGGGGTAAATGAAATCCGTAAGAACAGCCGCACTTTCCCAGGCAGGACTGTCACCGCGCCCGGTAATTTCCAGGGTTCCCACCGGTATTTTATTGACTTCGTACTGGCTGGTGGATTTAGGCTCACAGGCCATAAGGCAAAGGATTGTGGTAATAAAAAACAGTTTCATGGTATGTCCATTGGTGATTTTGTATGCAAAGCCCTGACCAACAATATAGCCATTTTTCAAGGGCAATCCTTCCCCGTTCCGCTTTCGAAGTAAAAAAAGCTTAACTGCCTTAGCCCTGCCGCCCCTCTCCTATGCCAGCTCACAACTCTCCTCATCCAGTTCCGTCTCGATGGTATAATGGGAGAAGGGGTAATCTTTCAGGATAGCCTTGATCTTTTGTTTGGCTTCCAGTATCTGGCTGAAGGATTGGATATCGCGCAGGCAGACGTGGGTAGAAAAGACGTGGTGTTCTCCTTCCAGCGACCAGACATGGGTGTGGTGCATCGACTGTACATTCGGCACCGCCAGAATGCGCTGCCGGATCTCAGGCACCGGGATTCCCTCGGGCACGCCCTGCAGGAAGAGGTGCAGGGTATCGCGCAAGCGGCGAACGACATTATACAATATATATATGGTGATTAGCAGGGAAAGGGCAGGGTCCAGATAGGGAATATTGCGGAACATCAGAACGATAGCGACGATAAGCACCGCCACCCATCCAAGGACATCCTCGATCAGATGCCAGGAGACGACGCGTTCGTTGAGGCTTTTTCCCTTGCTTAGTTTCCAGGCTGCATACCCGTTAACCACTACTCCCAGAATAGCAAAAAGCAACATCCCCTGAGCATTGGAATGCTCCGGCTCAAGAATGCGGCCCACAGCCTTATAAATAATAAAAACAGAACCCCCGATCAAAACCAGGCTGTTGATAAGCGCCCCCAGGAGGGAGAAGCGGCGGTAGCCAAAGGTGTAATTGGCGGAAGGCCCTCCCTTCGATTTATGGTCGAGCAACCACGACAACCCCAGGGCGAAGCTATCTCCCAAATCGTGCAGCGCATCGGAGAGAATCGCCACGCTGTTGGTCCACAGTCCCCCGATGACTTCCAGGATGGTAAAGGCCAGGTTGAGAAAGAAGGCGATGCGGAGGTTTTTGCCGGAATGATCGTGGTGGTGGTCGGCCATGGTGGTGACAAGTTAAAAGGTTTCTGGTTTTTTACCCGGCTGATCCTGACAGTTGTCGGGGGAGGAGGGGCTGGTTTTGATTGAATCAGCTTGCCGGGGAATCAAGAACGTGTTTAAAATACGAAATGTTTTTGTTTTAGCCTACCTCTATCCGCGATCCGTTATGACAATAATCATTGCCCCCTTTTCAATCATTAGGTAATTTGTTGAATTACTCCGGACGCAGGACGAAGGCTGCTTCCACTCGGGGTAAAGAATGCCAATCGTTCCACCCTTGACCTATCAGGATGATTACCAGGCAGTAAACCTTTCTACTTATGGATAACACGGACATCCTAAACAGCCTGATGAGCCCGCCAGCGCTCCAATCCGATCAGCTTTTTTTTACCAAACCAGGCGTCCAGCACTTCCGAATACACAAAGAACGCCCCTTCCTGAGGGAAGAACGGGAAACCACCACCGTCCTGGTCGGCGGCCTGTCGCCGACGCACGATTATCTTTTTGAGGCGACGCTCAAAGGCCTGGGGCTGAAGGCCAAAGCCCTGCCCCCGACCAACCTCGAAGCCTTCCATCTGGGGCGGGAATACGGCAACAACGGCTATTGCAACCCCGCCTATTTCACGGTGGGCAACCTCATCCGCTATCTGAAGGAACTGGAACGCTCAGGCATGAGCAAGGAAGACATTATAGAACAGCATGTCTTTTTTACCATCGGATGTAACGCGCCCTGCCGTTTCGGTATGCTGGAAACCGAGTACCGCATGGCCCTGAAGGATTGTGGTTTCGATGGCTTCCGGGTGCTGGTATTCCAAAATGAAGGTGGTTTGAACCAAAAAGTAAAAGGCAATGGACTGGATGTAGACCCTGAATTCTTTCTGGCCACAGTCAATGCCCTGAACCTCGCCGACGTACTCAATGAAATGGTATATGCCACCCGGCCCTATGAAGTGGCGCCCGGCAAAACGGATGAAGTGCTGCAAAGGGCCATGGAATTGCTCTACGGCAAGTTGAAAAACAAAAAGAAGATAGAGATCCGCGAACCGTGGAAGAGCTTTTTTGAAAAGCTCCACCTGAACGAGGCGCTCACCTTTGTATATCGTTTCTGGGATCAGATCACAAGCAACTATTATACCGAGGCGCTAAAAGAAGTTGGGCCCTTGTTCGAAAAGATCGAGGTAGACCGCTTCAAATCCAAGGCCAACGTCAAGATCACCGGGGAGTTTTGGGCCATCACGACGGTCGGGGCGGGGAATTTCGATATGTTCCGTTTTTTGGAATCGGAAGGCGCCGTGGTGCAGACCGAACCGGTGGCTTCCCTGGTTCAGTTTTTGTTCAGCAAGGGCATGCTCCGGCATGCTAACCGCCGGAAGATGCTGCTCCGGGACAATGCGCCCAATTGGTGGCAGTTTCGCCGGCGCCTGCGCAATTTCCTGCAATATCAGAAAAAACGCCTCACCCTCTTGCTGGGCAATAAAATATTCCGCAGAGAATACGGCCGTCTGCTCAAAGCGTTGGGCGGCAACTACCATATGCTGCTCTACCAGCCCATGCTGCAACAACTGGCGCATCGATATTACAACATCAATATTGAAGGCGGGGAAGGGTATATGGAGATCGCCAAGAACATCTATTACCACCAACACGAGCTGTGCCACATGGTTATGAGCCTGAAGCCCTTCGGATGTATGCCCAGCACCCAATCTGACGCCGTGCAGGCCGCAGTCATGGAACGGAATAAGGAGATCATCTTCCTGCCCATCGAAACGGCCGGCGAAGGGGAAACCAATGCGCAGAGCCGGGTCCTGATGTCCCTCAGCGATGCCCAGGTGAAGGCCAAAAAGGAATACCAGGAGGCCCTGAAGTGCGTTTCCTCCAGTTTGGATGTTATGAAAGCGTATGTCGGCCGCCATCCCGAACTGAAGAATCCATTGTACGTCGTGCCGCGACGGAAAGGGGTGGTCAACCTGGCAGCCAATTTTATTTACCATGTGGATGAGTTGATCCGGCGAGAATGAATGGTTGGATGGCTAAATGACTGAATAGTTGCCATGAGGAATGACCATTCAGCCATTTCCAAAGGCCGGCCCCAGCACCCTACAATCGACGCACATAAGAGTAACTTGCTTAATACCATGAAACCTAAGCTCTATATCGGACTCGATGTCGGCTCCACTACCGTAAAAGGTGTTGTGATGGACGCCGAAACAAAGGATATCATCTGGCAGGACTACCGGCGGCACGAGACGCGTCAGCCGGAGGAAGTGCTCTCCTTCCTGCAAAGAATAGAATTGGAATTTCCGGATGTCCCCAAGGAAGCTATGCGGCTGTTTATGTCCGGCAGCGGCGCTATGAGCATATCGGGCCTGGTGGGCGCCCGCTTTGTCCAGGAAGTAACTGCTATGTGTTTGGCGGCAGAAAAACTGTACCCCGAAGTGGGGTCCATCATCGACCTGGGAGGGCAGGATTCCAAGATCATTATTTTTAAAGAAAACCCGAGCACCGGGCGGAAGGTGAAGATCCCCAGCATGAATGACAAATGCGCGGGCGGCACCGGTGCGGTGATCGATAAGATCAACGCTAAACTTGGCCTTTCACCCCAGGAGTTGGGGCGACAGCAATACGATGGCGTCAAACTCCACCATGTAGCGGGCAAATGCGGCGTTTTTGCCGAAACGGACATCAACAGCCTCCAGAAACAAGGGATCCCGACCTCGGAACTGATGGCCAGCCTGTTTGAAGCCATCGTTTTGCAAAACCTCACCGTATTGACCCGCGGCCACACCCTTCGTCCGCTGGTCCTGTTGCTGGGTGGGCCCAACAACTACATCAAAGGCATGAAACAGGCCTGGCAGCATCATATTTCGTTGCTGTGGGAAGAACGCCATTTCCCGTTGCCTGAAAACTGCGATCCCAGAAGCCTTATTATTACACCACCCAACGCCCTGTTCTTCGCAGCGATCGGTGCGGTCGTATTCGGTTGGGAAAATGAAGAGGACGAGGGACGGTATATTGGATGGAAAGAACTGGAGTATTACATTCATGAGGGCCGAATACGGGCCCGGGCTGGCGCCGAAAAGGGCTTGATCGACAACGAGGAAGAACTGGAGGCCTTCCGCCGCAAGTATTCGCCTCCAACATTTGTACCCGCTACCTTCCGTACGGGCCAGGTAGTAAATGGCTTCATCGGCCTGGATGCCGGGTCTACCTCTACCAAAGCGGTGCTGCTGAGCCCGGAGAAGGAGGTGCTGCTCAAGGCATACCGGCTGTCGGGTGGGAATCCGATCGAAGATACCAAGGGTGTTTTGCAAAAACTGAAAGAGCAGGTAGAAGCCTCCTCGGCTCAGCTCAATGTGCTCGGCCTGGTGACGACGGGTTATGCCAAAGATGTGTTGAAGGAAGTATTGTGCGCCGACGGCGCCATTGTGGAAACCGTAGCACATACCAATTCCGCCCTGCACTATTACCAAGACGTCGACGTGATCTGCGATATCGGCGGCCAGGACATCAAAATTATGATGCTGAAGGATAGGCAGGTCAAGGACTTCGAACTGAATACCCAATGCTCTGCCGGCAACGGCTATTTCCTGCAGGGCACTGCCGAGAGCTTTGGCATACCGGTGGAACAGTATGCGGACGTGGCGTTTAAGGCCCGGCTTAAGCCCACGTTTAGCTATGGATGCGCGGTCTTTCTGCAATCGGATATCGTGAATTTCCAGCGGCTGGGCTGGAAGCCGGAGGAGATACTGGCCGGGCTGGCGGCGGTGCTGCCCAAAAACATCTGGCTCTACGTGGCGCAAACTCCCAATTTTGCCAAACTGGGCGTCAACTTCCTTCTGCAGGGCGGCACACAGCACAACCTGGCGGCGGTCAAGGCGCAGGTCGATTTTATCGAATCCCGGTTTGAAGGGAAATCCGAAAAACCGTACATCAGGGTGCACCGGCACTGCGGCGAAAGCGGCGCGATCGGTGCAGGCCTGGAAGCCATCCGGCTCTGGGAAAACGGCCACAGATATTCCACTTTCATTGGCCTAGACGCCACCGCAGCGATCGAATACAAGCTGCTGTCCGATGAAAGCACCCGTTGCCTTTTTTGTAAAAACAAATGCCTGCGCACCTTTATCGATATCCAAATCGGCCCGGCCCGGCAACATCCGGAGCGGCATTTTAGCGAAAATGGGAACACCTGGCCGGAACAATTTCAATTCCCGGAAGGCCTGTTTGACCCCGGCCCAAAACCTATTGAAAAGCCCCGGCAAAAAACGGCTTTAATAAGCAGCCCGGCCCGGCGCATCATCGTTGGCCATGCCTGCGAAAAAGGCGCGGTGGAGCAGGTCAGCGATATGCGAAAAATAGACAAAGCGATTGAGGAAACCCTTCGGGCTGTCCCCAACCTGGTAGACCTCAGCCTGGAAGAGCTATTCAAAAGCTATGCGCCTCCAGAGGCCACTGAACCCATCCGGGACCAGAATAGCCAGGCGCGAAAGAAAGCCTTTGCGGACCGGCCAAAATTGCGGATCGGCATTCCCCGCGTGCTGTTGATGTACGCCCTCGCCCCCCTGTTCACTGCTTATTTTGAAAGCCTGGGTATTCGCAAAGGCAATATTATTTTTTCGGATTTTACCAGTGAAAAACTCTTTAAGGAAGGCGGTAAAAGGGGAACGATCGACCCTTGTTACCCCAGCAAGGTAACGCTGGCCCATGTGCATAATCTTTTGTACGTCAAACACCCCAGGAAAGCCCTGAATATGCTGTTCTTCCCCATGATCGGGGATCTGGACTCCGGGCTGGCAAATATGGTCGGATCGTGGGTCTGCCCCTCGGTGGCGCCAAGCGCCGAATCCGTAAAAGCCAGCTTCACCAAAGAAGAAGATATTTTTGCTTCCCTGGGCATCACCTACGTGAACCCCTTCCTCAATATGGCGGAACCCCGCCTGTTCGAGCAGCAGATGTACGAAACCTTCCAAGCTATGCTGGGCCTGACGCGGACTGAAAACGCCCGCGCCATAGCGGCCGGGTACGAGGCGCTTGAACAATACCGAACGGGCATGCGCCAAAAGGCCCGGGAAGTTTTGGATATGCTGGAGCGGGATAAAAAGATCGGCATTGTCCTTTTGGGCAGGCCCTATCACAAAGACCCGGGTATCAACCATGAATTATTCACCGAATTCCAAAAGCTGGGTTACCCGATCCTGGCGCAGGACATCTTGCCCATGGATGAAGTTACCTTGCATCAGGTTTTCGGTGAAGACTTACACACGGGAAGGATCACACATCCACTGGACATTTCCGATGTCTGGAAACGATCACTAAGCACCAGCGCCAACATCAAGGTATGGGCGGCCAAGTTTGTGGCCCGGCATCCCAATCTGGTCGCCATTGAAGTGTCCAACTTCAAATGCGGCCACGACGCCCCCACCTACACCGTTATCGAGGAGATTATCGAAAGTTCCGGGACACCCTTCTTCAGCTTCCGGGATATTGATGAGAACAAGCCCAAAGGTTCCATTAAGCTGCGGATCGAGACGATCGATTATTTTTTGAAGCAATACCGGGAGAGGGCCTTTGGCCTGCCGAAGAAGGCGGAGGTACCCCAGGAGATGGATATATCAGCATCTTTTTCGCCGAGTGATTATTATCGGTGAGTACTTGAGTGTGGGTTGAACGCCCCCCTTTGATCCCCCCTCTTGTGGCTTTGGAGAGGGATTGGCGGGGTTTCAGCCTCCCCCTGGCCCTCCCGGCCGAAAGCCGGGACAGGCTCTCCGAAGGAGGGGGAAATGCAGGGGCTGCTATGCCCAAATCGAAGCAATCAAAATCGTGGTAATCCAAATAATATGAAAAATCCCGGTTCGGGACAGCGGGGTTGAACGCCCCCCTTTGATCCCCCCTCTTGTGGCA
>JACJYG010000005.1 GCA_020636215.1 Lewinellaceae bacterium | reverse complement strand
CCACATACCCCGGAGGCGCACCAATGAGGCGGCTCACGGTGTGGCGCTCCTGGTACTCGCTCATATCAATGCGGGTCATCAGGTTTTCGTCGTCGAAAAGGTATTCGGCCAAAGCTTTGGCCAGCTCGGTTTTGCCCACGCCGGTGGTGCCCAGAAAGAGAAAAGACCCGATGGGGCGTTTCTCGTTGCCCAGGCCAGTACGGCTGCGGCGAATGGCGTCGGCCACGGCCTCTACTGCTTCATCCTGGCCGACCACGCGCTGGTGTAGCTCATCTTCCAGGTGCAGCAGTTTTTCCCGCTCGGTCTGCATCATTCGCGTCACGGGGATTCCCGTCCAGCGGCTGACCACTTCCGCGATGTCTTCGGCGTCAACTTCTTCCTTCACCAGGCGTTTGGTGTCGGCCTGCAGTTCGTGGAGGCGCTCGTTGTAGGTATCCAGTTGTTGTTGTACTTCCGGGATTCGGCCATAGCGGATCTCGGCAGCTTCCGAGTAGTTGCCTTCCCGTTCGGCGCGGGCGCCTTCCATGCGGAGGTGCTCGAGTGTTTCTTTGGCTTTCTGTACGCCCAGCACCACTTCCCGTTCGCTCTCCCATTGGGCGCGCAGAGCATTGCGATGCTCTTCTATGTTCGCCAGGTCCTGGTTGATAAGCCGGATCTTAGCCTCATCATTTTCCCGTTTCATCGCCTCGCGTTCGATCTCCAACTGGCGGATCTTTCGTTCCACCTCGTCCAGCTCTTCCGGCATGGAGTTCATTTCCAGCCGGAGTTTGGCCGCAGCCTCATCGACCAGGTCGATGGCCTTATCGGGCAGGAAACGGTTGGTGATATAGCGGTGCGATAATTGTACGGCGGCCACCACCGCATCATCCTTGATGTTGATCTTGTGATGCGTCTCGTAGCGCTCCTTCAGGCCGCGCAGGATGGAGATGGCGTCCTCCACACTGGGTTCGTCTACCAAAACCGTCTGGAAACGGCGCTCCAGCGCTTTATCGTTCTCGAAATATTTCTGATACTCATTGGTGGTGGTGGCGCCGATAGCGCGCAGTTCACCACGGGCCAGGGCTGGTTTCAGGATGTTGGCGGCATCCATAGCGCCTTGTGTTTTGCCCGCTCCAATAAGGGTATGTATCTCGTCGATGAACAGAAAGATGCGGCCTTCCGCGGCGGTCACTTCATTGATAACCGACTTGAGGCGCTCCTCGAATTCGCCCTGGTACTTTGCTCCGGCAATCAGGGCGCCCATATCCAGGGAGTAGATGTCTTTATCACGCAGGTCTTCCGGCACATCGCCCTCTACAATGCGGTGGGCCAGCCCTTCGACGATAGCCGTTTTACCAACGCCCGGTTCGCCGATCAGGATGGGGTTGTTCTTGGTACGGCGCGCCAGGATATGCAGCACGCGGCGGATCTCGTCTTCGCGGCCAATCACCGGGTCGAGTTTGCCGCTGCGGGCGCGCTCGTTGAGGTTGATAGCGTATTTGTTGAGCGCGTTGTAACTGTCCTCGGCGCTGTGGGTGGTCACCCGGGCGCCCTTACGCAGTTCGTGGATCGCGGCCTTGAGTCCTTTTTCATTAATGCCGCTGTCTTTCAGCATCTGAGAAACACTGTCCTTAGTGGCCAGGATGCCGAGCAGTAAATGCTCGATGGCCACGAATTCATCTCCGAACTCCTTGAGGAAAGTACCGGCTTTCTGCATCGCTTCGGTGGTGGTGCGCGACAGATACTGGCTGCCGCCGCTCACTTTCGGATAAGACCGGACTATGCTGTCAGTAGTCTGCCGAACGATATCCAGGTTGACCCCCAGCTTTTTAAATACAAAAGGGGCTACGCTCTCGTCTACTTCCAGGATGCCCTTCAGCAGGTGGCCCAGTTCGATGGCCTGCTGTTGCTGTTCCATGGCCACCTGCTGCGCCCGTTCAACCGCTTCCTGCGATTTTATGGTGAAGTTATTCAGGTTCATATCTGTCGTTTTGGATGAGTATTGGTTGCTTTTACCGGCCGGATGTTGTTCCGGCCGCACTATAATCCTTGTTCAAATAATGTACCAGCCGTTAGCAAGCTTAATTTCAAGTCATTTTGTCACAAATGCAAGGGAGGGAATGACATATTGACAACAAGGTGGCCACATGATTGAATGGTTGGCCTTCTCCTTGGAGACGGTTAAAAATGGTTGAATGGGTTATTGCTGTATGGTTGGCGAGTCACCGCAATTTCCTGAATCGTCAGGCAAAGCGTCTTCGGCGCGCAAAGGCGGGTAAAAAAACAATGAATTCACTATCTTACCAGCCCATTTATCCTAAATCAAAATCTAGTTACCATGCACCCGGACTTTAAACTGACAAACCTGCTTGCAGCCGCTCTGCTTCTCCTGGCTGCCACTACCCTACCCGCCCAGCACAGCATCTACGAACCCCTGCAACTCGATGAGGTCACCTATTCCCTGGAAGATTTCGGCAATATGTGGACCTTCGATGCGGTGCCGGTGGATCTGTTTGAAAAACGCTACGATTTCCGGCCCGGGGAAGAATGGCTGGAGGATGTCCGGCTGTCGGCCCTGGAATTCTCCACTGGTTGTTCTGCTTCCTTTGTTTCAGAGGACGGGCTGATCATGACCAATCATCACTGCATCCGCGGCGCCCTGCCGCGCATTCAGCAGGAGGGAGAAAATCTGCAACAAGATGGCTTCTACGCTAAGGAGCAAAGTAGTGAGCGCCCTTTCCCCGGTATGTATGTCGACCAATTGATGGAAATAAAAGATGTCACCGCAGCGGTACATGGTGCTATGGCCGCCGGGCAAACGGATGACGAAAGGGTAAAGCTTCGGGACCAAAAGATCGAGGAACTCACCAAGGGTTGCCAAGATGGCTTTACCTGCCGGGTGATCACGCTGTACGACGGCGGAAAGTATGTGCTGCACACTTACAAGCGTTACAATGACGTCCGCCTGGTGATGGCGCCTGACGTGCAAATCACGGCTACAGGCTGGGACTGGGATAATTTTACTTATCCTCGCTATGAGCTCGACTTTGCTTTCCTGCGGGCTTATGATGAAACCGGCCAGCCGGTGAAAAGCCCCCACTTCTTCCAATGGAGCCAAAAAGGCGCAGAAGATGGCGAAGCTGTTTTCGTGATCGGCCGCCCCGGCAATACAGACCGCCTCTTATCCTACTCCCAGCTGGAATACCATCGCGATGTGCGCAACCCCGGTATTCTTAACCTGTTTAACGAACTGTATCAGGCCTATTACCAGTATTTCCGGGCTCACCCCGAACGAGAGGCGGAGTTGTTGAGCCAACTCCTTAGTGTCGCCAATACCCGCAAAGTCTTCGCCGGGTTCCACCTGGCTCTGAACGATCCTTACCTCATGGCCAAAAAGAAGGATTTTGAAGAGAAACTCCAGCAAAGAGTGGCATCAGACGAGGCCCTAAAGAAGGAGTACGGCGGCCTTTGGGAAAAGGCCGACAAGGCGGTGGACAGCCTGAAGCTATACGGCAATGAATTCCGGGCCAATTTCATCCTTGGATTTGGCCGCCCGGCACACCTCAAGCTAGCGCAGGACCTGGTGGATTACGCCGAGCAGATGCAATTGCCGGAAGCTCAACGAGAAGAGGCTTTTCAGGACGATAAACTGGAGCAAACCAAAGCGGCTCTGCTTTCTGAAATCCCTAACCGGGAACTGGAAAGCCTGCTGATTGCCGCCCACGCCAATTTTCTAGGGAAAGTAGCAGGTAAAGATTCCGAGCTGTTACAGCTCGCCTACGGCGGCCATATGGGGGAAGCAGCGGCTCAGTTTATCCTGGAAAAATCCATCGTAGCCCACCCGGATAAAGTTAAAGCGCTACTGGACAGCGGGCCGGAAGGTATTTTGAGCTCAGATGGCCCTTACATCCGTTTCGTCCTCCACTCCCGGCATCGGCTGGAAGTACTCAACCCCATCCTTCAGAGTGCACAGAATACACTGGAAGTACAAAACCAACGCCTGGGCCGACTCATCTTTGAGGTGTTTAAAGGCGCTACGCCACCCGATGCCACCGCTTCTCTGCGCATCTCCGACGGACAAGTCCTGGGCTACGAATACAACGGCACCCTGGCTCCTGCCAAAACGACTTACTTCGGCCTTTGGGACCGCTACTACTCTTTTGGGCAAACCTCTTACCCCTGGGGCCTGCACGAGCGCTGGAAGAAACCACCGGCTGGCCTGGACCTATCGGTGCCCATCTGTTTTGTTTCTACGAATGACATCGTTGGCGGCAACTCCGGCAGTGCGGTGATCAACCAAAAAGGAGAAGTGGTCGGCCTGGCCCACGACGGCAATATGGAGAGTATCGCCGGCGGCTACGCTTTCCTGCCCGAAGCCAACCGCACCATCGCTACCGACTCCTGGGGGTTGATGGAAGCACTGAAACTGGTGTATAAGACGGATAGGCTCGTGAAGGAATTGGAGGGGGGGAAGATGGAATAGATACTATTAGATACTATAGATGCTATAGATGCTATAGATGTTCTGTGGATCAATAGGATCGATCGCCATGTTATTGATAAAATATTTATTCGTATTCACTTAACCCTTCTTCCCGGAAGGATGGGCCCGCCTGAGCCATTAGAGGAACAGCTGTTAAATGGAAAGCGATAAAGGCGCAAACCAGGAGACATAACCTGGAAAATAGTGGGAATCGAATTATATTTTTTGGATTGTGATTTGACCAGAGCGTACGATGCCCTCAAAACTACCTTAACTTTATTAAAAGGTGATTCCTTAACCGCTACTTCTTCGTTTTACTTGACATCGGCAGGGCCTCCTCCGGGAATGGGAATACGATCGTCGAGTTCTTCTCGGCGGCGATATCCGCCAGCGTTTGGTATAAGCGCAGTTTGATGGCCGATGGCGACTGGTCGATCAAGCGGCCGGCATCCAGGAGTTTGGTGGCGGCCTGTTCTTCTGCCAATGCCAGGATGACCCTTGCCCGCCGGGAGCGCTCGGCCTCGGCCTGATGGGCCATGGACCGTTTCATGTTCTCCGGCAATTCGATATCCTTAATTTTTACATCCTGAATGGAAATACCCCATACTTCCGTTTCTGCATCGACCATTTCCTGAATGTTTTTCCCAATCTCCTCTCGTTTCGTTAAAATAATATCCAACTCCGCCTTCCCGCATACATCCCGCAGGGCGGACTGCGCCAAAAGCGTAATGGCATAATTGTAATCCTCCACTTCCAGGACTGCTTTTTTGGCATCCTTGATCTTGAAGAACAGTACCCCATCCACCCGGCAGGGCACGTTATCCGCCGTCATGACCTCCTGCGATAGAATGTTGATCGTGATTACCCGTATATCCACAATTTGTACCGTATCTACAACCGGAATGATCCAGCGGAAACCAGGCTGCAAGACTTTAAGATATTTACCAAACCTGAATTTTACCGCCCTTTTGTATTCAAACACGATCCGGATGCCTGCCAGCAAAAAGAGCAGGATGAAGCCAGCTATAATCCATAATGGGTTCATGATATAGTTTTTTGTTTGTTCACAGGCCTTGCGGTTATGTTAGCCATTCGGCAAGTGAAAAGTAGCCCAAAACAAGTGGATCTCCAATGACGATTATCAGCGTTTCTGCTCGTCCAAACTCTCAACCATCTGCTTAATCCGCCCCGCCAGCGGGCTGGCGCCGTTGTCATAATTAGACATCACCGCAACGATAAAGCCCTTATCCAGGAAAATATCCAGGTTACTGTTCAGGCCGGGGAAGCCGCCGCCGTGGCCGACAACTTTGCCTTCGGGCCCCTGCTCCACTGAAAACCCATAGCCATAATTGGCGCCGGCATAGTCTGTCCAAAGTTTTTCAAGCGAGGATTTATTGAGCAACTGGCCGGTTTGCAGGGCGCGGGCAAAGCGGTGCAAGTCCCCAACGGTGGAGAAGCCGCCACCCGCCGGGCCGCCTTTAATGACGTGCTTGTACAGGTTGTTCTGCCATTTGTAGGGGCTGTCCGGATCGGGGATATAACCAATGGCCAGGTTTTCAACGGGGTAGTCCATTTCATAACAGTCTGTATGCGTCATACCGGCCGGCTGATAGATATGTTCCCGGATATAATCGAAGTAGTCCTGCCCGGTGGCCTTTTCTATCACAACACCCAACAATAGCATACCGGTATTGCTGTAACGGAAACGCGCGCCCGGCTCGAAAGCCAGCGTATCGCCCTGAACCAGGGGTTTGTAATCGTCCACTTTGCGGAACAGTTCCCGCGAGCTCTTTTCATAGGTTTCATTGAAATAACTGCCCAGGCCGGAAGTGTGGGTCAACAGATGGTGCACCGTCACCTTGTCGGTGATCGATTTCGGCAGCCAGCTTTCATCCACGTATTGGCTGATGGGATCGTCCAGTTTCACCTTTCCCTGCTCCACCAGTTGCATCACCGCTGTGGCGGTAAACATCTTATTCATGGAGCCCAGATTAAATTTTGTCTCCAGGTTGTTGGCCACGTGGAAGCGCTTGGAGGCCTCTCCACAGGCTTTAGTGAACAGCACCTCGTCCCCTTTGGCTACGAGAACTGTTCCGGAGAAGACATCTCCGTCACAAAGCCGTTGAAGCAGCTTTTCCAATTCAGGAACGAATTGGGCAGTGGTTAAAACTTCCGGTTCCACATTCGTCGGCGTACGGGCCGGCGAGAGGTTGATGCCGGCAATGCGCTGTTCTTGCCCTTCCAGATACAGGCTTATCCCGCGCCAGGAGCCAAAATTGTTGTCTTTTACGATCACCACCGTTTCGGGGCGAGGGGGCGTATATAAGCGGATGCTGTGGAATTGGATGCCGCCCGTCTGCCGGTAGAAGGACCGGAATATACCGACGTGCTCTTCGAGCGGAACAATATCCCGGAAAGCCGCCGTGCAGTGATCCTTCAGGAAGGCCTCGACAGCGGCCGGGGCATTCGCATTCATGGCGCTGATCACCGCTTGGATGCGTTCCCCCACTACCCCATCGGGCAGCGCGGATTCGTCGCGGTAGGAGAGCTCACCGCTTTGCTGGGCGTCGGCCATCGTGGCCAGGGTGAAAAGAAAGAACCAAAACAAATGATTTTTTAGAAAGCCGGGGATGATTTTCATGGCAGCTCTTTTTTTGGTAATAAAATAGAACGAGGTCAAAATACGAAATTATTCGTACATCACTATCCAACAATGGAAAGAATCTTTTTCTCAAGCAGGATTATTGGTGTAAATTTCCCTGCTTTTGCCGGGAATTTTTTTGCTAAAAGCTAATAGCCGGGAAAGTAAAGGGGTATTGGGTTACAGTACAAAAACAAGCTCATGAAAAACGCACTGCCGCTTCGCCGCCTCGGCCTGTTTTTAGGGCCGGCCTTATTTGTGGGAGCTCAATTCTTCCTTCATCCGGAAGGCATGAGCCCGGAAGCACGGTCTATTCTGGCTTCCACGCTTTGGATCGCCACCTGGTGGATTACGGAGGCCATCCCCATTGCCGCCACTTCCCTGCTGCCCATTGTTTTGTTTCCATTGACCCGGGGCCTGGCCCTGCGCGACACCTCCGAGGCTTATGGCCACCCCCTGATCTTTCTGTTCCTGGGAGGCTTTCTGATTGCGGCGGCCATTGAAAAGTGGAATTTGCACAAACGCATTGCCCTGAGCATCATCCACCTCATTGGAAGTGACGCCACCAGGCTCGTTTTGGGTTTTATGTTAGCGACAGCTTCGTTGTCTATGTTCATTTCCAATACCGCCACCGCCGTAATGATGATGCCGATCGGGATAGCGGTGGCGATGCAGATTGCCCGGCAGGGGGCCCGACAGCCTGATTTTGAAAAAGCATTGATGCTGGGGATCGCCTACGCTGCATCTATTGGCGGAGTTGCTACCATTATTGGTACGCCGCCCAACCTGGTGCTGATCGGCGTAGTGGAGGAGCTGTACCAGATAAAGATCTCGTTTTTGCAATGGATGCTGATCGGCCTGCCCATTTCACTGGTGCTCTTATTCCTTTGCTGGGCCTATCTGGTGCGCCTGGCCTTTCCTTTGCGCCACATCATTCTGCCGGGCGGCAAAGAGGAGATACAGCGGCAATTAAAAAGCCTGGGCGCTGTTTCCTATGAAGAAAAGTGGGTGCTGGCCGTTTTCTCCCTGGCAGCCCTGGCCTGGATCAGCCGTTCCTTTCTCCTGGATAAGCTCTTGCCCGGCATTGATGATACGATCATCGCAATAGGCAGCGCTTCGATTCTGTTTGTCATTCCCTGCAGACAAGAAGGCATGACGGACAATCAACGATTACTCGACTGGGCCACGGCGGTGCGGATACCCTGGGGCATTATTCTGCTTTTCGGCGGAGGCCTGGCCCTTGCCGAGGGCTTCAAGAGCAGCGGGCTGGCCGAGTGGCTGGGCCATCAGCTGGGCATGTTGCAGGGTTTGCCTCTTTTTGCACTACTTTTCGCGGTAGTGCTTGTAATTAATTTTTTAACCGAGGTAACGTCCAATGTAGCCACGGCTTCCATGATGCTTCCCATCCTGGCTTCCATCGCCGAAGGTATCGGCGCGCCTCCTTTGCTACTGATGATGGGGGCTACTTTTGCCGCTTCCTGCGCCTTCATGCTGCCGGTCGCTACTCCGCCCAATGCGGTGGTGTTCGGCTCGGGCTTTTTGACTATCCCGGATATGGTGCGCACTGGTTTCTGGATGAACCTCGTATCTACGATTATCGTGAGCCTGGTGGTCTATTTTTTACTGCCTTTGGTTTGGGGAGTGTGAAAAATAATCAAAAAAATCGCCTTTCTTACCCAACCCTTCTCCCCCCTTAGGTTGTCTAACCCCGGTGTAAGCTTATTCCAAAAACCTGAAATGAAGCGGCATTCAGCCGAATCCATTGAAAATCAAAATTCTATGATGCCCGTAACAACTATCTTCGTCTTAGCACTGGCCATTATCGCGATCAGCAAAAAAGCCGGAGCCTTTCGGTAAGCGTTGACGTCACAGGTTGCACGTCTACAGGTCAAAGGCCGACAGATGGCATTTCACTAGTTCTTTCCCGTTTCCTCGGCGCCCAATGCCCTTACCAGCCTAGGGAAGCACCCGCTCCAGCCTCCGGTAGGCCAGGAATAAAAAGAGTATAAAAAAGGCGATACTCATCCACTCTGCCCAACTCAGCCAGCCCAGCGTGGGCAATTGCAATTCCCCCCGATATTGCGGCATAAACAAAAAAGTCGGCGCATAGGGATTCAGGAATTGCCAGGGCCAAGCGGGCCCCAGCAAACCTGTCACCACATATCCCAGGATGCCGATCAACAAGGGTACAATGAAATGCTGAAACCGGAGGCTCAACCAGGTATGCAGCCCCAGCAAGCCGAGTATCGAAAGGAAAGTCCGAAACGCTAGCTCCAGAATTTGAAGCCAGGGGGGCATTTGTTGTAAAAATCCGCTGCCGGGGTGTAATAAACCGAAGAGAAGGCCGGTCAGTAAAAAACCCAGAATGAAGAGCAGGTGCGCCCCCAGAAAGAGGATCAACAAGAAAAGGATTTTGCCACTATAAACTGCCCAACGCGATACCGGCAGCGTAAAAAGCTGGACCCACATCTGCGAGCGGTACTCCATCAAAAACACCAGGCTACATAGAATGATGACATAAAGCGGCAACATCATGAAAGCGATGCCATCATAGTGGTTGACGACATACTGGCCCCAGTTTTGAGCCGAAAACCCACCTACAGCAGCCTCCCCGGCCCAGTGCAGGCCAAAAAACAGCAAGAGGTTGGCTATTGTCCCAACGATTGAAAGCCAGAGGGCCATCGAATTCCGTGCTTTTTGCATTTCTGCTTTCAGGCAGGAAAGCGCTACGTTCTTCATTACAGGTATAGGTTTAGGTAAAAGGTTTCCAGGCTATCTTCTTCGATGAGCACCTGATGCAGCTCGATACCTGCTTCGCGCAGGCAATCGATCGCCCGGCTGATTTCGCTTTTTTGGACCACCGGGAAACGGATCGACCGGCCTTCTCCTAGTTCCGCCATCCAGCCTTGCTGCAATAATAACTCCAGGGCCCGGCCAGCTTCCGGGCAATCAATGCGAAGGTACAACCCCTGTTGGTTCATTTCCCGCAACTGGCTCAGTGGCCCCTGATAGGCCAGGCGGCCGGGCGCCAGAATGCCGACATGGCTGCAACTCTGCTCCACTTCACCGAGCAAATGGCTGGACAATAGGATCGTCATGCCCCGTTCTTCGTTTAGCTGGCGGATAAGCCGCCGGATAGCCACGATACCGTTAGGGTCCAGCCCATTCACCGGCTCGTCGAGCAACAACAGCTCCGGGCCATGCAAAAGGGCCATTGCGATCCCCAGGCGTTGTTTCATCCCGGTGGAATAATGGCGGACCTGTTTTTCGCCCGCTGGCTGAAGCCCGACCGCTTCCAGGCTCTCCGCCACCCGCTGCCGGGGCAACCTCCGATAGGTGGCCATTACCTCCAAATTGGCCCGGCCGCTGAGATGAGGGTACAGATTCGGGCTTTCAATCATCAGTCCTACCCGGGAAAATACTGCCTGGCCTGGCGCCTGGCCCAACAAGCGGACGCGCCCGGAAGCCGGCTGCAACAGGCCCACCAGTAATTTCAACAAGGTAGATTTACCAACACCATTGGCCCCCAGCAAGCCAAAGACGCTCCCTCGAGGCACGCTCAGGCTCAGGCCGGAGAAGGCAGCCGGCTCCCCCGGGTATGCAAACCCTAATTGCTCCACCTCCACTGCCATGGGCTCCTGATCTATCATACGTTAACACTTTTTTGTAAAATCTAAAAAAGGCTCTGTTCGTCAAAATCTTTGGGAGGGCAGAAATGTTTATTTTTACGGCCTTAGTTTGACTTTACTACTTTTTCCGAGTGTCAAGCCACGGCTTGCGTAAGCAAGAACCAAAGGTGGCGAATTTTGGCGGAATAACTTCCGACATGGGGCTGAAAATGGCTTATCGATAGTTCGGCCTTTCGCCATATCTCCAGCCTCACGGCGGAGAGGACGTCCGAGAAGGTGACGCCCGTTTTCCGGTACCAGGCCGTGACATTAGGCTGTATCGCGCAGCGCTGGTGTAAGGTGTTTGCCATCAGGCAAACGATAGAGAAAAGGGCCATCAAGCACGGGGTGGAACGTTCAATGGCCAGATCCGACCATTGCCTCTGGCTTTCCACGCCCAGGTGGCGGCGCACTTCGGCGAAGGTGACTTCAACCCGCCAGCGGCGCACGAAGAAAGATACGATTTTTTCGGCGGATAATTCCGTGTCGGTGCAAGCCAGCAGTACAGGTTCAAGCCCTCCTTCGGGGTCTTTGACAAGTACCCATTTGACTTTAACCATCACCTCATTGTTTCTATGCCAGATGGCCACGCCCGAGGTGATCAACATTTCTTTGTGGCGCTTGCCATACCACTCGGAAAAGATGACGCGCGTCCATTTGATGCGCTTATCGGTGAGCCGCTTTTTCATGTCAAGCAAGCGTTTGCCCTTTGGGGGCTTCGGGCCTGGCTTGCTCTCGGGCCACTTTTGGGGAGGCAAATGGAACAAGCGGGCGTTGAGCTTCATGCGTACGATCATGCCAATATCCAGGCTTTGAGCGTGCATGAGCAGTTCGTAAACGGCAAAAGTGCCGTCTCCTGTCAAATAGATTGGCCGGTTTAATGCAGTAGCGTTGCGGCTCAACCAGGTGATTAATTGCCGGGCCCAATCGGTGAGCTTTTTGGGTTGCTTACCGCGAGACTTGTAAAAGCGCTCCGAAGGGCAAAGGGCTGTTAACACGGGAAGTGCCCAAAATACGCCAGCTTCCAGCCAGGGCAGGCCGGTTAGGAGCATCAAAGACAGCCAACGCAGGCCGCTGCATTTGACAAAATGGCTCTTTGAGGAGCGAACCGGGTCACGGTAAATACCCCGCTTTTTGATCTTGGCTCCCCAGCGGCGCTCGATCGTATCGTCAAAGCCGAAAACCAAGGCTTCGCCAGGGCCAACAAAAACATCGGCGAGTAGCTTAAGCAGCACCCCCGACAGCCGCCTAGCGGACCACTTGTCCTGGCTCAGCAGGCGGTGATATTTGGGGAAGCAACGCTCCGCTTGTAAGCCTATGCTCCGCAGCAAGTTGCACACCGTGCGGCTGCCCGGGCAAATGATGGCGCCAGTGATCAGTAAAAGGGCTTTTGGCCATACGTCTTTACGGAAAGCCGTAGAAAAAACCGATATTGTGCGTTGAAATCCTGGTGGTAATGTTAGCATCTCTTGGAGGGTTGGTATACTCCAAGATACTAATCGCCAGGATTTCTTCTCATCATAAGGCTACCCTGTAACACTTGGCAATCGGCTGCTCTAACACGTTTCAAGCCAGAGCCCGCTGGGCATGCCTTCGCTAAAGCTCCGGCAGCCGAAGAAAAGCGCACCCTGGCGCCAATCGGCACAGGCCCTAGCCTGCCCGGGTTTCGCCCTCGGATGAGGGCCAGCCTCGGACGACGGGTACAGCGCAGGAAAAAGTAGTAAAGTCAAACTTAGAAGCTGTTTGAATTTAGTCCTTCAGTTTTATTATGCCTCTTTTTCCGCCACTCTGCGGCTTTTTTTCGCCCTGTACCTATGGGTACGAGGCTCAAAAAGAGCCTTGATTGACGAAAAAATAGCCTATAATAAATTCTAAAAACCAAATTCAAACAGCTTCTTAACCAAAAAAAGAATAATGAAACTCACTCTGGGATTCTCCTCCTGCCCTAACGACACTTTTATTTTCGACGCCATGATCCATGGCAAAGTAGATACGGAAGGGCTGGAATTTGAGCCAATCATAGCTGATGTTGAAGAACTCAATCAGCGGGCCTTCGCCAAAACACTGGACATTACCAAGCTCAGTTTCCACGCTTTGGCCTATCTGCTCAATGATTACGCGCTCCTCGATGCCGGCAGCGCCCTCGGAAACGGTGTAGGCCCCTTACTCATCGCGCGGGAAGACATGGAACCAAAAGCCATCCGAAAAGCACGGGTGGCCATCCCGGGCAAATACACCACCGCCAATTTCCTGCTCAGCCTGGCTTTTCCTGAAATCAAGAACAAACGGGAAATGCTCTTCTCCCGGATCGAAGATGCCGTATTAAAGGGAGAGGTGGATGCCGGGCTGATCATCCACGAAAACCGTTTCACCTATCAAAACAAAGGCCTGGTCAAACTCATGGACCTCGGGGAATTCTGGGAGGAAACCACCCAAATGCCGATTCCCCTGGGGGGGATCGTGGTGAAACGCTCCCTGGAATTGCCGGTGCAACAGGCCGTCAACCGGGTAATGGCACGCAGTGTGGCTTTTGCGCTCGACAATCCTAAAGCCTCCCTCGATTTTGTGCGCGCCCATGCTCAGGAAATGGAGGAGAGCGTCATGTATCAGCACATCGGCCTTTATGTCAATGCCTTCAGCCGCGGCCTTGGGCCCGAAGGTAAAGCCGCCGTACAACGCCTGTTTGATATTGCTATGGCCAAAGGCATTATCCCCGCGCGGGAAATGGCGATTTTCGTGGGATAAGGAGTAGAACCTAATCCAACCTGGAATGGCTTTCTCTCAAGTACCGTAACAGCCCTAACTGGATTGTTTCTGGCATGCTTCTTGCAATAAAAAGCATATCAACTGAATTGGTTAAAGTATTCTCTCGCCCGTGAAGCCATTTACGGGCTTTTTTTTTGTAGGACAATAGCCTTTGGCACGCTTCTTGCAAGACATATTATAGAATTAGGTCATAAAGTTTTGTTCTTTCCAAATAGCTCGCATGAAAGTGCGAGCTTTTTTTTTGCGTGTTGCCGGCATCCATCCTGAAAATCCCGGCAGTTTCTTATTTTTGCCCCACTCATAACATTCCTAATCAATAAAATCAAAACGATGATAATTGGCGTACCAAAGGAAATCAAAACCAACGAGAACCGAGTGGCCCTGACCCCGGCGGGAGCACTTGAGCTCACCAAACGCAATCATAAGGTTTATGTGCAGTCTACTGCCGGAGTGGGCAGCGGGTTTCCCGATGCTGAATACCAGGCAGCCGGAGCAGAGATCCTGCCTACGATCGAAGAAGTCTATGGCATTGCCGAAATGATTATTAAGGTAAAGGAGCCCATTGAATCAGAGTATCCCCTGATCCGGAAAGGCCAACTCTTGTTCACGTATTTCCACTTTGCGTCCTATGAGCCTTTGACCCATGCCATGATCAAAAGTGGCGCCGTTTGCCTGGCTTACGAAACAGTAGAACTGCCCGACCGCAGCCTGCCCTTGCTGGTGCCCATGTCGGAAGTGGCGGGCCGGATGGCTATTCAGGAAGGCGCCAAGTATCTCGAAAAACACGCTAAGGGGCGCGGAGTGCTCCTGGGTGGCGTACCCGGAGTAGAGCCCGGAAGAGTGCTCATCCTCGGCGGCGGCATCGTTGGGACGCAAGCCGCCAAAATGGCCGCCGGCCTGGGCGCACAGGTCACGATCCTGGATATCAACCTGAACCGCCTTCGCGAACTGGCGGACATCATGCCGGCAAACGTCAACACCGTCTACAGCAACGAATACAACATCCGCCGCCTGATCAAAGACTCCGACCTCATCGTCGGCGCAGTGCTCATTCCCGGCGCCAAAGCACCCAACCTGATCACTCGCGATATGTTGAAGCAAATGAAGCCGGGCAGCGTCCTGGTAGACGTTGCCGTCGACCAGGGAGGCTGCATTGAGACTTGCACGCCGACTACACATGAGGACCCCATCTTCATCATCGATGAGGTCGTCCACTACTGTGTGGCCAACATGCCGGGCGCCGTTCCCTACACCTCTACTATTGCACTAACCAATGCTACCTTACCTTACGCCATCCAACTGGCCGACAAGGGCTGGGAAAAGGCCTGCCGCGACAACCACCCGCTGAAACTGGGCCTGAACGTCGTCGACGGTAAAGTAGTTTATAAAGCAGTTGCCGAAGCTTTTGGCCTGCCGCTGGAAGATGTGAACGCGGTGTTGTAAGAATGCGGAAATGAGTAAATGCAAAAATGCGTAAATGAGCACTCATTTACGCATTTTTGCATTCAGGCATTCTCCCATTTCAACCTAGGGATACACCTTTCTGAACTCCCCACTACCGATATCAACCACGACAAAGGCAGTAGAAAATCCGGCTGCTTTAGCGCGTTGCCAGACCTGCTTGGCCTGTTCAATATCATCGAAATAAGCGAGGTATTTAATGGTCAGGCCATCCCGTTGGCCATCCATAATGGAGCCATAAGCTTCCAGGCCGGACGAGTTAAACCACTGCGGATTTTTGTATGCCGCCAGCTGGATGAGATAACGCCCACGGGTCGGGCTCAGAGGTTGTGTTACCGGAGCAGTGCTATCGGCGCCGCCTTTGGGCTGAACAGCCTGAACGTTGCCTTCCTCGGTGGTAATAAAAGAACCTTTGTAGCCTTTAGCCTTTACGCTGCTGAGCACCCGATCTGCCTCCCCTTTCGTACTGAACACTCCAACCCGGATCTTGTATTTTCCGTCTTCATACTTGGAGTATACCTGGCCCAGGCTCGTCAGATTGGAAAAGCCCTCCAGGCCAGGCTGGCTGAGCGCAGCTACCTGTACAGCGTATCCGCTGGCAATAGCCGGAGCGTTGGGATCTTTTGGGCTGACATCGCCCCCACCCGGATTGATCACATCGGGAATAGCCCCGGGATCCATAGCAACAGGCAACATCGAAATGACGCCCAGAATAGTGCGGTCATTGGCTTGCGTCGTGTAAACGGTGCGGCTGATATCCCGAAAGCCTGGACGGGAATAGCGGATGACATAGCTGGAATTGGGGCTTAAGGCCAGAGCATAGTCGCCATTCACATCCGTGTTAGCCTCCATGGTGCTGTTGGTCGATTGGTTGGTTGCGGATACTGCCACACCGGCAACGGGCATACGGCTGGCGTAATTGAGTATTTTACCCACATATTCTTCGCCTCTTCGGCTTAACATAATATCATAGCCCCGGTTTTGGCGCATGCCAAGGGTGGAGACCTTAAAGGTGGCATCATTATACCCATCGGCCCGAATAACAATATCACAATTCAACCCTTCCACTGCCTGGAAGCTATAGACCCCACGGGCATCCGCTCTGAATAAGCCTTCGCCACAATTGGTGAAATCGATGGAAGCGCCGGGAAGCGGGGCGCCATCAGAAGCATTGCGCACCCGGAGTTCGATATTGTCAGCTGATTTGAAGACCTTATAAAGGTCCTCATTGCCCCGGCCACCAGGGCGATTGGAGACCAGGTAGCCGAGGTTGCGGAAGTTATCAAAAATGAAGCCGTAGTCGTCGCGTGAGGAGTTAATGAGGTTGCCCAGATGCGTAATACGCGTCCACCGCCCATTAGTCTGTTCGCCCTGAAAAACATCGTACCCCCCCAGCCCGGGATGCCAGTCGGAGGAGAAAAAGAGCGCTGCGCCGTCAAAGAAGGGCGATATCTCGTTGCCTGGAGTGTTGACATTGGGCCCCAGGTTTTCAGGGGTGCTCCAGGTATTGCCCATCCGGTAAGACACATAGAGGTCGAATCCACCGTAGCCGTCGGGGCGGTTGGAAGCAAAATAAAGGGCGTTGCCATCTGGAGAGATATTGGGATAGCCGGTGGAGAACCCTGATCCATTATAAGGAAAGGCCTTATCCTCCGTCCATTCCCCATTGGGATTGATCTGGGCAATAGAAAGGCTCAATTCCATTCCGCCATTCGGGATCTGCCGGGTGCCATCAATGAAATTGTTTTTAGTATAGGCAACTGTTTTGCCATCCTGGCTATAGGAAAGCGGGCCTATATTGACCAAACCTTCGCGTTTTTGATCTTGCAAGGGCACAGGAGCTTCCAGGAAGCCATTACTGCCCAGCCGGGCCTGGAAGAGTTGGTTATTGGCCTTGCCGGTCCAGGTAGACCCGGCCGTCTGGATATCGGTTCGGGCAGAAGAGAACACTACCTGGTCGCCATAAAAAGCCGGGCCAAAATCAGAGGAGGTCGTATTGATAAATTCGTTGCTGACCAGATAGGAAGAAGATTGCCCTGCAAGGTTTTTGGCGTAAGTACAGGACTGGGCGAACTGATTCCCCTTGGCGGCGCCATCCTTGTTAGTCCGGGCATAAGCCAGGAACCATTCTTTGGCCTTGTCATATTGCTCCAGGGCCATCAGCACCTGAGCGTATTTGAAGAGGTCTTCGCCCTCCAGTTTGCTCTCCCGGATCACCTTTTCATACCAACTGCGGGCCTCTTCCATCTGGTTTAGATAGCGGTAGGAATCCGCCAATTTGACCATGGCTTCATAGTTGGCAGGCCGTTTTTCCAACAATTCCAGATAGGAGCGCACCGCCAGGTTAAATGCCCCAAGATCATAATCCTTGTTCGCGCGGCTTAGCTGCCCGAATAATGGCAGGCAGGCGGAAAGTACAATCAGCGATAGTAAAGCTCTTGCAAAAGTTTTCATAAACGTATGTTTTCAATATGTAATTTAAGGAGTGCTATTCTTCCTTTGCCCAAAAACTGTGGTAATATATGAATAAAATTCAAGTTGCGATTTATCCCCGGCGCTCCACTTTACATAAGGAGAAGATAGGCGGATACTCTGATACCTAATTGTCAGGATTTTATCAATATGCCCTTTTTACATCAGAAAAAAGCGCCAAGAAAGTAACGGCCCTCAATTTTGAAATGTTGTGTGGAAAAATTTCAGCAACCAGAGAAGCGGAAGAATACCTATCTTAAGCAGCAAAAAATGAAGTACCTACTCCTCTTTTTCACAGCCCTGTTGTGCCTGGCGGCCACCTGCAATAAGGCCGTTTCGTCGGATGATTGTATCGACAAGAGCAAGATCGACCCCAATATGGCCTGCATCGAAATTTACCAACCTGTTTGTGGTTGCGATGGCAAAACCTACTCCAACGATTGCTTCGCCAAAGCCGCCGGCCTGAAGAGCTGGAAAGAAGGCCCGTGTGAGGGGAATTGAATGGCTGACCGTCTCTAATGAGCCGGTTAAAAATGGCTGAATGGTTGAATGGCTGAATGGCTAATGAATGGTTGATGGTTGAATGGTGTGAACATTCCGGGCCAAAATTGTTTGCAGGCAGGCCCTTTTCTCAACTTTAAACCATTCAACGATCAACCATTCAGGATTTATTTCAGCTTCCCCACCACCCTGAATTCCGTCCGGCGGTTTTCCATATACTGGGCCTCGGTGCACGGAACATCATTGACACAACCGTTAACGGGCCGGGATTCTCCGTAGCCAACAGCGACCAGCCGCTGCCGTTGAATCCCTTTGCTGGCCAGATAGCGGACAATGGCGTCGGCACGGCGCTGGGAAAGCTGCTGATTGAAGCTATCAGAGCCCTGAGCATCGGTATGGGAACTGATTTCCAGCACGATATCCGGATTATTCTTCAATAGGTCCAGCAACTTAAAGAGTTCCGGAACCGATTCCTGGCGGACACTTGAACGGCCGACATCGTAATAAACGTTCATTCGGAAGGCAAAATCATCTCCTTCTTCCTGCATGCTCTTTTGGAACCCAAAACCTCCATCCTGAGGGGTTACTTTAACGGGTAAGCCTTCGCCCTCGCTATCCGGGTCGGAAGCATAGGGTGTAAGAGAGATATTCAGGAATTGTTCCAGGTTATTTGCGGGATCCGTGCAAACCTTCCTGTCAATATTCCGGGAGAAAAAATTATCCCGTTCCACTCTTACCTGATAGCAGCAATCGGCCTCAAGGGGAATACTGAAGCGCCCCTGTTTATCGGTGGATACGATCATCGGATCAGAGCAATTAGTAGCAAAAAGCTTGAGCTGGGCGTTGAAAACGGGCCTGCCGCTGGCTTCACTGAAGACCATTCCGTTGAGCGAAGGCTGGCTGGTAAGCGGCAGCTCCGGATTAGAGCTGAAATCCACTTCCGCAGGCGCCTCAAAAGGTTCGGGTTGAGGAGCAGGTTCCAGAGCCAGGGCGATGAAGAGTGTATCGGAAGCCGGCTTGCCTTCTTCGGGACAAGCCTCCAGAGATCGTTCCTGATAGCCAGGGGCATTGCCGGATAGCTGGCAACACTGAGGCAACCGAATAAAAAGCCGGCCATTTGTATCGGCGGTCATAGTTTGGCTGGTGCAATCGTTGGCCACAACAGCGCCGGCAATAGGTTCTCCGGTGTACAACCCAACGACGTCTACCTGAGCCAGGCGGCCTGTTTTGCGAAAGTGGTAAATATCATCGCCTCCGATACCGCCGGAACGATTAGAGGTAAAGTAACCGGATGCCTCATCTGGCTCCAGGATCAGGCTGAAGTCGTCAAAGCTGGTGTTGATTGGGGCCCCCATATTTTCGGGTGTTTCCCAGAAGCCATCTGCCCCTTCGGTGCTCCAGAAGATATCCTGTCCGCCCAGCCCAAAATGGCCATCGGAAGAGAAGTAGAGCCTGCCATTATTGGTAATAAAAGGGAAGACCTCGTCTCCCTCAGTATTGATGGAAGGCCCAAGGTTGATGGGCGGCCCCCATTGGCCATTTTCAAAAATGCTGAGATAGAGGTCGCGCCCGCCAAAGCCACCGGCCCGGTCGGAGGAAAAGAAAAGGCGATTACCATCCGGGCTAAGGGAAGGATGGGCCACGGAATAATCGTCGTTGCTGATCGGGAGCGGGGAAAGGTCGGACCAGCCCCCCTGAGCCAGGCGGCGGGCAGACGTAATTTCCAGGCGATGAGGCTTTTCAGGAGACTCGAAATAACGGGTGCGGGTAAAATAGATCTCTGTTTGTGTCTGGTCAAAAGTAGCGGTGCCTTCGTGAAATTTAGAGTTCAGCCCTCCGGCAAAGGGCTCGGGTGCAGAATAGGCCGCTTCGCCATCTTTTTCCTGGCGGCTGACGAGATACAAGCCGGTAAACCGACGCCCATCCTTTCTATTCTCCACCGGCCGTTCGGAGGTAAACACCAGGCCATCCTTATAGAATGCCGGTGCGAAATCGGAATAAATCGAGTTGAAGCTCAGCAATTCAATTTCGACCTGGCCTTTCAGTTTGTTTTCCAACAATTCCTTTTGGTTGCAGGCGTCGAGTAGTTGGGGTTTGCGCGGGTCATATGGTTTGAAGCGCAGGTATTCGCCAAACCAACGCTGGGCGGCTTCGCAATCACCGAGGCGCATCAGCGTCAGGGCGTAATTGTATTTATGTTCCGGAGTACATTCGGGCAGGCCGGCTATCAGGCCGTACCATTGGGCGGCCGATTGAAAATCGCCCATCCGGAAGTAGGCCTGCGCCAGGCCGATCTTTGCTTCCGGGAGGCCATCTTTTTCTGCAAGTGGTTGATAGAGTTCAATCGCGGCTTTATAATCGCCGTTGGCAAGATATTGGCCGGCTCTTTTCATTTTTGTATTCTGAGCGGTAGCACTACCTGCCACCAAAAGCCAGCAAAGCGCCAGCCAGGCCATTCGTTTTCTCATAGTCGCTGCATTTAAGGGCATCCGCCAGATAGGGGTAAAGTTTAAAACGCCCATGGTAATTTTAAATCGGTTTCGTAATGTTGTTGGAGATACTACAAAAAGCCGGAATCCGGCCTTCTTAATATATAAGGCTTACGAAAAGGTTGGCCGCAGGTTTCAGGAATAGAGAAATTTGTACCTTACCCCCACGCTAAAATTGTGTATATGCAAATAACTGCGCTGTATACTTACCCCATCAAAGGCCTGGCAGGTGTTTACCTGCCCAAAGCCCGGGTGGAAGCCCGCGGGCTGGCCTACGACCGCCGTTGGATGCTCACCGACCGGGATGGGCTGTTCCTGAGTCAGCGAGAGCTCCCAAAGCTTTCTTTACTCGTACCAGATTTAACTGTCTCTGGCCTCATCATCCGCCATCGGTTCGAGCCCATTGAGCCGCTCCATATCCCCTTACATGTTCCCGAGCCGCCCAATCGCCTCCAGGTGCAGGTCTGGGACGACCGCTGCGAAGCCCTGCCGGTAAGCCGAGAAGCAGACGAATGGTTTAGCGAAATACTACATACGCATTGCCGCCTGGTGTATATGCCCAATGATGTAGCCCGGCCCCTGAACCCCGATTACGGCCTGCCCGGTGAAATAGTTGGCTTTGCCGATTGTTGTCCGCTGCTCGTCATTGGAGAAGCTTCCCTGAACGACCTGAACAGCCGCTTCGAACAGCCATTCCCCATGGACCGCTTCCGGCCCAACATTGTCTTTGCCGGTGGGCAGCCCTACGAAGAGGATCATTGGAAGGATTTTCAAATCGGCAATGTCCCTTTCCGCGGTATTCGCCGATGCGGCCGCTGCCAGGTAATAACGATTGATCAGCAATTAGGAGAGGTGGGCAAGGAACCCCTTCGTACGCTGAGCACCTACCGCCGGGAGGGGCATAAGATTTTCTTTGGCTTACACGCCGCCTGGGCGCCCGATAAGTCAACGGAAGCGCTTCCCCATATTCAGGTGGGCGACGAAGTGATTATCAGTAAGCCAGTACGTCAGTAGCCAGTCGGCCTGATGTGAATTCCTGAGCCTTGCCCAGATAAAATTTCTGAATTCGGAATATTCTTTCAGAAAAAAATGTCCAGGATAACCAATGCGCCAAAAATGAGGCTGGCGACGCCATTGGTAGTAAAAAAGGCGAGATTGACCCTGCTGAGGTCATTGGGCCGAACCAGGGTATGTTGGTAAAAGAGCAGCCCGATAAAAATAGCCGCGGCCAGCCAGTGCAACCAGCCAAAGGCTGGATATTGCTGCTGCTGCCAGTAACTGGCCGTCAGAATGGCCAGAGCGCTGACCAGGTGAAGTACCGCCGAAAGCCTCAACGCACCCCGCCGCCCCAGGCGGGCCGGGATCGAATGCAGGCTCAGAGAGCGGTCGAAAGCGTCATCCTGCAGCGCGTAAATGATATCGAATCCGGAGACCCATAGTAACACGGCTAGCGAATACAGGAGTGGAATAATGGCAAAGTGCCCCACCACTGCCAGATAAGCGCCAATGGGCGCCAGCGACAAGCCCAGGCCCAGCACGAAATGACAAAGCGCCGTAAACCGCTTGGTGTAACTATAGCCCAGTACAATCAGCAGGGCCAAAGGAGAAAGATAAAAGCAGATATCGTTGATAAAATAGGTTGTGATCATAAACGCCAGGCTGTTGGCCAGAACAAAAAACAGGGCCGAGCGGGGGCTGATGACCCCAGAAGGTATCTCCCGCTGTGCCGTACGGGGGTTTTGTCCGTCAATATCCCGGTCGAGATAGCGGTTGAAACCCATGGCGGCGCTACGGGCGAATACCATACACAGTACGACCAGTGCGAACAAGCGGAGGCTGAGCCCCTGGCCTGATTCCAGGGTAGCCAGGAAGAAGCCCAGCAGGGCAAAAGGCAAGGCAAAGACCGTATGTGCAAATTTTACGAGGGATAAATAACTTTTCATCAGCTCTATTTTTGGCCAGCTACCGGCAATAATAAATAAAGCCTGCAAGATTTTGTTCAATCTTACAGGCTTTATTGATGCGGCAGTAAACTAAATGTTCTGCTTACTGCGTAACAGCCGGTTGTGCAGCATTGGCGCCGCCAACAACTTCACCGGTCAGGTAGATGAAAGTCTGAGGCGGGTTGGTATTGGCCGTGATGGTCACTTTCTGGTTGCGCTTGCCACTCTTATTTCTGGAGTCGAAGTTCACCGTGATCTCGCCTGATGCACCCGGAGCGATCGGCTCACGCGGCCAGGTCGGAACGGTGCAACCGCAGCTACCTTTAGCGTTGCTCAGGATCAGCGGTTCAGTGCCGGTGTTCTTGAACTTATAGGTGTGGGCAACTTTCTCGCCTTCCTGGACCGTGCCGAAGCTGAATTCGGTCTCTTCGAAGGACATCACTGTAGTCGGGCCAGTCGGTACAGCAGCTTCCTGAGCAGCCGGTTGGGCAGCTGCGCTGGGGTCAGCCGGTTGAACCGTATTGGGTGTTTCCAGGCTTTGGCGAGCTTCTTCCTGAGCGGTGCTGCTGCTGTTATTGCAGCTTGCGAGGAAACCTACTGCCAGAAAGGCGAACATCATTACTTTGATCTGATTCAGCATTGGAATAAAAATTTTGGTTTTAATAATTTCAATTTTCAACAATTCTACCGGAAATCCGGTAACAACGGGAGCAAAGGTAACAATCCCCATAATTCCAGCCGTTAAGTAGTTTTGAAGTTTTGTTAATAGGGTGTTAATGACAGGTTTGAATTATATTTGCCGCGGATTTCCGGCGCCTTTCGGGCGAGGAAACTGGCTATAAACGACAAAAAACATGGCCTTCCCCTGGCAGCAAAAGATTTACCGTTATTTAAAGCATTACACGCTACGGGCTATCCGGTGGGTATCCCGCCATATCTCCAACCGAAATTACCAAATCCTGGTCAGTATTATTATTGGAATTGTTTCGGGCCTGGTGGCGGTTGGGTTGAAATTCCTGGTAGCCCTGGTCAAAGGTTGGATACAAGGGCAGGACCCCACCCGGGAGCGGTTGGTATTTGTTTTTCTGCCCCTGGTCGGCGTAATCCTGACTATCGGCTTCACCCGCCTGATCCTGCGCCGCCCACTGGCGCCGGGGCTTAGTGAACTGATCAACTCCATTTCCAACAAAAAAGTCAACATACCGAATTACGAAACCTACGCCCATGTAGTCACCAGTTCGCTGACGGTTGGATTCGGAGGCTCGGTAGGGTTGGAGGCGCCTATCATCCGGACGGGGTCGGCGGTAGGAGCCAACCTGGCGCGCATCCTGCAGGTGGGGCGCAAAAAACAGACCTTGTTCCTGGCCTGCGGGGCCGCAGCCGGCATGGCGGCCATTTTTAACAGTCCGGTTGCCGGGGTCATTTTCGCCTTTGAAGTGCTGCTTACTGAAATGGCCCTGCACTCCTTCATCCCGCTGCTGATTTCGGCTGCCACCGGCGCTGTGGTAGCCCGTTTATTATACTTCGAGCAGCTGTTTTTTCTGCCCACCCGTAACTGGGCGCCGGAGGCGATCCCATTTTACCTGCTGTTGGGCGCCATTTGCGGTTTATTGTCGGTTTTGATGATCCGAAGCAACATCAGCATCAATGCTTATTTTGAACGGATGAAGAACCCTTTTTTGAAGATAGGCCTGGGCGGCCTGGCCATCGGGCTGCTGATATTCCTGATGCCCCCACTTTTCGGGGAGGGTTACGGTACGGTCAACAACCTGCTGGCCGACAAGCCGGAAGCACTGGTGGATCATAGCCCCTTTTACTGGCTCGCCGACAATACCGGCTTTCTCATCGCCTTTTCTTTGTTCGTACTTCTTGCCAAGATATTAGCCAGCTCCATCACTATCGCAATTGGCGGCAATGGGGGGGTTTTCGCACCGTCCATGTTCCTTGGCGCCACGTTGGGTTTTGCTTTCTCCCATACTCTGAACCTGCTCGGAATTATCCATCTGCAGGAGGCTAACTTTATTGCTGTCGCGATGGCCGGCCTGCTCAGC
Organism: Lewinellaceae bacterium; assembly: GCA_020636215.1. Classification (GTDB taxonomy): domain Bacteria; phylum Bacteroidota; class Bacteroidia; order Chitinophagales; family Saprospiraceae; genus JACJYE01. The sequence continues at coordinate 1,401,704 of JACJYG010000005.1, read as the reverse complement.
GGGGTGTTCAAATCACCACTTACCGGAATCTTTTTTATCGCCGAGCTAACAGGCGGTTATGGGCTTTTCGTCCCGCTTATGCTGGTGTCTGCAATGTCTTACCTGGTATCCCTTTACTTTGAACCCTACTCTATTTTTACCCGGGAGTTATTCAATAAAGGCCTATGGGTGCCTTCGCACGAACGCGACCTGAGCATTCTTAAAACGATGAATGTAGCCAGCCTGATAGAAGTCAACTTTTATGCGGTCCGGCCGGAGATGTCCCTTGGGCAATTTGTCCGGGTTATCGCCAAATCGCGCCGCAATGTTTTTCCTGTCATCGATGGCGACGGTTACCTCAAGGGCATTGTTCTCCTGGATGATGTCCGGGAAATCATGTTCGACCCACAGAAACACGATGAGGTCTTTATCAAGGAAGTGATGCACAATCCTCCGGCCATTCTCGATATTAAAGACCCTATGGACAAAGTAATGAAGCTGTTCGATTATCACAATGCCTGGAACCTACCCGTAGTGGACAAAGGCCGGTACCTTGGTTTTGTTTCAAAATCCTCCGTGTTCAACCGTTACCGGGAATTGTTGATCGAAAGAAGCCGGGATGTTTAGACTGTCGGAACGTTGGATGTTGGATGTGCGGCATACTGAAAACCAGCGTACTAATATGGATCGAAAAGCCTGGATTTTGGCGGGGGCATGCGGCCTGGTTCTTGTCTATTGTACGGCGAGGGCCGCTTGCTTATCGATGACTCACGATGAGAGCACAACGGTGCTGATGTTTGCCTCCCGGCCCTGGGGGCAGATACTGGCCAATGAGCCGCCGAGCGCCAACAACCACCTCCTGAATACATTATTGGTTAAACTTTTTATGCTGGGAGGGCTGAACAAAGTCTGGATTAGGCTACCCAACTTACTGGGGGCACTGGTTTACCTGTTCTTTGCCTTCCGCTTCATACAAGGTAAAGGAGGAAGCCTGGCTAATCAGGTTTTGGGGTTCGCCCTACTGGTATTCAACCCCTACCTGCTGGAGTTTTTCTCTCTGGCCCGCGGCTACGGATTAAGCCTGGGGTTTCTGATCGGCAGCTTGTATTTTATTCATCGCTACACACTGGAAGAACAGCCGGGAACACTGGCCTGGAGCGCCTTGCTGGCTGTATTGGGCTGTTACAGCAACCTTACGCTGCTAAATTATTTTGTAGGGCTTTGGGGAGCGGCCAATTTGTTTCTGTTGTTTCGAAAAGGAGGATTTCAGTGGGGCCAATGGGTGGTAGCCAATGGCTTGCTGCTTTTTTTTGCGCTCCTGTTATTCGCTTTGCTCTATGCGCCGGTGCGCGCCAATCAGGAAGCGGGCGCCTTCTATTTTGGAGGAGAAACCGGTTTTTTCAGCGATACCTTTACTTCACTGGTAAGCCATTTTATAGCCGAGCGGCGCTACCTTGGAAAACATACCGTCCCTATACTGGCCTGGGCAGGGGGGCTACTGATGGGGCTGGCGGTGGGGCATCAGTTGCTGAATTGGGCCCAAAGGCGGCACTTTGAAAGTGGGGCTTTTTACAGCGTGCTATTGATCCTGATGGCGCTCAGCACAGTGGTGCAACACCAATGGCTGGGGACGCCCTATCTCACCGGCCGGACGGCCTTGTTGTTTTATCCGGTGTCGGCGCTCCTGTTATGGGAGTTTTTCCGCCGGCGCCCCGATTGGATCCAATGGGTGCTGGCCGCCCTTCTGGCCGGGAATATGGCCATGGCGGCCAACCTCTCCCAAAGCCAGGATTGGTGGTATGACCGTTACACCGAATCCGTAACCCGATACGTAGCGAGCCGGAGGCAAGGAGAGGAGCACATCCGTTTTGGCGCTAACTGGCTGTTCGTCCCGACGATATCCTTTTACCGCAAAGCCTGGGGCATCGATTTTTTCATCGGCCCGAACATGGACCGGGAAGTTCCTACCGGCAAGTATTTTGATTATTATTATCTGCATCAGGATGATGCCGGGAAGCTGCACCCGGATTATGAATTAGAACAAAAATTTGGAGCCTATTCCCTCATGAAATTGCCTCCTGAAAAAAAAGAGCCGCCGGAAGAGGAATGAAGCCTATTCTGTTTTAGGCCATGCTGCTGGTTCGGTGGTGCTTTGGGGCACAAATCAAATGGATGTTGGATGTTGGGTTTGGCAAACGCCTGAAAGTGACTGGCTAATTTTCTTTATTTTGCACACGAATACAGAAACAAAACCGCAAACCTACTAATGAGCAAGGTACTTTCCATTGTCATTCCTGCCTATAATGAAGAACCGACCATTCATCTTATCCTGGATAAAGTGAATGCGGTTGATCTGGCGGATGCTTTGAAAAAAGAAGTGATTATCGTCAACGACTGCTCTCGGGACGATACGGAAGGGGCCATCCACCGTTATATGGAAAAAAACCCGGGGCTCAACATTCAATATTACCGGCATGAGATCAACCAGGGTAAAGGCGCCGCCCTTCACACCGGCATCCGAAAGGCTACCGGCGATTTCATTATCATCCAGGATGCTGACCTGGAGTACGACCCGCAGGAATATAACCTCCTGCTCCGGCCTGTCCTGGACGGAGTAGCCGATGTGGTTTACGGCTCCCGGTTTATGGGAGGGAATCCTCATCGCATTCTGTTTTTCTGGCATTCTATCGGCAACAAGTTCCTCACCTTCCTGTCCAATGTCTTTACCAATTTAAATCTGACGGACATGGAGACCTGCTACAAGCTTTTTCGGACGGAGACGATAAAAAACCTGGACCTGCGGGAGAAGCGTTTTGGGTTTGAACCGGAGGTGACGGCGAAGATGGCCCGTATTGTGGGGATACGCATTTACGAGGTGGGCATTTCTTACTACGGGCGCACCTATGCCGAAGGCAAAAAGATCAACTGGAAAGACGGTTTCCGGGCGATTTACTGCATTCTGAAATATAACCTTTTCCGGTAATGCGCAATAACTATTCTTTCATCGCCTGGCTACTTTGCAGCTTATTCCTGACAACAGTAAGCCTGTTTTATTACCCCAAGTGGAAGATCGGGCAGACGGAAGCCACGATCAGCTGGGATGTGTCGGGCTATTACTTCTATCTACCGGCGGTTTTTATTTACAAAGACCTGAAACAGGTGGGCTTTCGGGAGCAAATCCATCAAAAGTATCAGCCGGCCAACAGCCCTTATCAAGCCTTCGAATACGAGAATGGCAACTATGTGATGAAGTATTCCGCCGGTATGGCGATCCAATATCTGCCTTTTTTTCTAGTAGCAAATCTATTGGCCGAGCCCCTCGGTTATCCGGCGGATGGCTTTTCGCGGCCCTACCAACTGGCGATCAGCCTGGGTAGCCTGCTGGTAGCCCTGCTGGGGCTGTGGTTGCTGCGGCGCAACCTGTTGAATTATTTTCCAGATAAGGCTGTAGCAGGGGTGCTCCTCTTGCTGGTATTCGCCACTAACTATCTGGATTACACCGCCATCAACGGGGCCATGACGCACAACTATCTTTTTACACTTTACGCCCTGTTAGTCTGGTTCACGATCCGCTTTTATCAGTGGCCGACCTGGTGGAAGGCCCTCGGCATTGGGCTAGTACTGGGGCTCGCGGCCCTGACCCGCCCCACGGAGATCATCGCCTGCCTGATCCCGATTCTTTGGGGCGTTCCGCATGAGATCGCCCTGCGCGAGCGTTTAGCCTTTTTCAGGCGAAAATGGCCTTTACTGGCCCTGGCGGCCCTGGGCTGCGCAGCCGTTGGCAGCATTCAGCTTTTCTACTGGAAATATGTGTCCGGCGACTGGATCGTGTATAGCTATCAGGACCAGGGGTTCAGCTGGTTGAGCCCGCACCTGAAAGACGGCCTGTTTAGTTTCCGCGCCGGTTGGCTGGTATATACCCCAAGTATGGTATTGGCTCTAATCGGTTTTTACACCTTATACCGGCAGCAGCGCCCATTATTCTGGCCAACCCTGATTTTTAGCCTGCTGTTTATGTACATCACTTTTGCCTGGGACATCTGGTGGTATGGCGGCAGCCTGGGGCAGCGCGCTATGGTTCAAGCCTACGCCATCCTGGCTTTCCCGCTGGCGAGCCTGTTACAGTGGATGATCCGGCAACGACGGTGGTTGATCTACAGCTTCACTGCCCTTTGCCTGTTTTTCAGTTATTATAACCTCTGGTGGACGCATCAGGCTCACCGCGGGGGCTTGTTTGCCAGTGAGCAAATGACCAAACCTTATTTCTGGCGGGTATTATTCCGTTATCAGGTTCCGGAGGAGGTTAACAAACTCCTCGATACCAAATACATATTCGAAGGAGAACGCCATAAGGTGCGCAGTATTTATGAAAATGATTTCGAAGCAGACACGACAGCATACGATTGCCCCTTGCCGCCCATCCAGGGCCAACACTCCCTCTGCCTGGGGCAGGAACAGCAGTTCAGCCCTACTTATTCCATTCCCTTCAAGCCGGAAGGCCGGCATTGGTTGCGCGCGACGGCCAGCTTCCGTTGCCAGGAAAAAGAATGGGATACCTGGCGAATGACGCAATTCATCGTCCGGTTTATGCAAGGCGAACAAAAAGTAAAAGAACATGTGCTCCGCGTCTATCGGTTCCTTGACAATGGAACAACCCGGGAGCTGTATATCGATTGCAAATACCCCCGCAAGCCCTTTGACCGGGTGGAAGTTGCCTTCTGGAATGCAGATAGCAACAAACCGATTGCCATCGATGATCTGAAGGTGGAGGTTTATGAGTAACAGGCATTTTGGGGCTTAGCTCCCTTCTGGGCTGGGCATACAAAGGTTGAAAATGCCGTCAGGAGGAGACTGAATAGTTACTTTTTTCCCTTACCATGTCTTTTACGCACAGCTGCTACCGTAGCAAGGCCTGATTTTCTCAAACCTGGTGGCGTCAAATGCTGTTGTTATTACCAAAAGCAAATTGAATTGCAAAAGCCTATGAAAATCCCAACCAGCGCTCATCCGAGGATCGTCATTATCGGTGGTGGTTTTGCCGGCATGGAACTCGCCAAAAAGCTGCGAAACAAGCCTTTTCAGATCGTATTGCTGGACAAGAATAACTATTTCAACTTCCAGCCGTTGCTCTATCAGGTAGCCACCAGCGGCCTGGAGCCGAACTCTATCGCTTTCCCCTTGCGGCGTGTTTTCCGAAATGCCCGGAACGTATTCTTTCGAATGACGGAAGTGTCGCATATTGACCCGGAAAATCATACCGTCCAAACCGGGATAGGCCCAATAGATTACGATTACCTGGTGATCGCCACCGGCAGCCAGGCAAATTACTTTGGCCTGGACCCTTCAAAATTACTGCCCCTAAAGTCGGTCCCCCAGGCCCTTCAGTTGCGCAACCATATTTTAGGAGAATTTGAAAAGGCATTGGTTGCCGATAGCCCTGAGGAGCAAAAAGCCCGGATCAATTTCGTGGTAGTGGGCGGCGGCCCGACAGGCGTCGAACTGGCAGGCGCTTTGGGAGAAATGAAAAACTTCGTTCTGCCAAGAGATTATCCCGAGCTCGACTTCTCCGCAATGAATATTTTTCTGGTGGAAGGGATGGACCGGATACTGCCCACGATGTCGGAGACGGCTTCCAGCAAAGCCCGTAGCTACCTCGAAGCGCTGGGCGTTCAGATCCATCTAAAAACCCTGGTAAAAGAATATCAGGGCAGGGCCATTGACATCAACGGAATACAGGTGCCCTCCCGCAACCTCATCTGGACAGCGGGTGTCAAAGCGGCCAGCTTGCCGGGCTTGGAAGAAGCCCTGGGCAAAAGCGGCCGCATTCAGGTAGACGCATTCAACCGGATAGCGGCCTACCAGGATATTTTCGCAATTGGCGATGTCGCAGAGATGGCGTCGGAGGATGCGCCGCGTGGGCATCCCATGCTGGCGCCGGTAGCTATTCAGCAGGGCCGCCTATTGGGCCAAAACCTGCTTCGCCTGCAGCAGGGCCAGCCCTTAAAGCCATTCGAATATTTTGACAAAGGCACGATGGCTACCATTGGCCGCAACAAGGCAGTCGCCGATTGGGGAAAACTGCACCTCAGTGGCTTCCTGGCCTGGATGGCCTGGATGTTTGTCCATCTTTTCACCCTGGTAGGGTTCCGGAACAAATTAGTGGTGCTCGTCAACTGGGTGTATAATTATTTCACTTACGACAAGGCCCTGCGCCTCATCATTAAACGAGGGAAAAACCAGGAGGAAACTTTTGAAGAAACTGTAACGGAGTCGGTTTCTGCCTGAGGAGGACTGAGCGTATGTTTGGAATGAAACTAAAAAAGCGAATTTCTAATCCATGAATCGGCTGCTAATCCTCTCCGTACTTACCGTGGCCCTCTTTTCAGCCTGCTTCGAACGAAGCCCTGGGCCTCCGCCACCAGGAAAAGATGATGTCCTGCACGTGCAGGATTCTATTCGAAATGAAATCCTGCTGCGCATCACCTATGCTCAGATGGAGATCAATCGCCAAACGGAAATGATGCGCCGCCGGGCCTATAATGCGAACCCCAAATCCGCTGCCCGCCTCAACCGTAAAATCGCCGCCGCTGAAGCCGCTTACGAGGATCTGGAACAAAAATCAGCGCTCCTCTCCAACGACAGTATTCCCAGTAACTGGCTGGAAATCAAGATGGAAACAGATATCCTGATCGAAAGGGCCTCGCGCCTGCTTCAGACACCAATGTGATTTAGTACGTTCGCGCCCCCCACAAGACGCACCAGACACACCAGACACACCAGACGCACCAGACCCGTCCGTCTAGCCAGCCGGATAAATCTCTACGAGCCGGGCAAGCACATAAGACACACAAGACGGACCAAACGCACAAGACATCCCAGACGCCCCCCCTCCACTCCTTCTCAAAAATGCTTATCTTTCCTGCCCTCTAACGACGACTAGCCCAAAATGGAAAAGATCAACTACCCATTATTGTATTATCAGTTTAAGGAGGATACGCTCCTGGGTATACTCATTGGCACAGGACTGCAAGCAATGGGCAGCGACCTTCGCAGCCTGAAAGCCACGCTATTGGATTACCTGCAGAAGCAGTATAAAAAATACGATGAATATCCCATTGTGGATATGGAGGAGCCACGCTTGCGCATGGTAGAAGTAAATATCCGGCCAGCCTATCGGGACAAAACGGGGGCTTATCCTATGGCCCACACTTTGCAGGCCAGCATTCCGGCCGTATATGGGCAAAGCCCCCAAGGCCACTACGAATGTTACCTTCCGTTGGTAAATGAAAGCTTTTACTATTACGACCCCAAGCAATATGATGCATTGGTTCACCACGCTGCGCTCTCCCTGCTCACCTATTATCCCCCTGAAAAAATACACCGTCTGATGCGGTATCCGCGGCCCCAGCTCGATACGGTCAGCCTGAAAGTCAATTATGACCGGGATCTATACTGGGGAGGCTTCGATTTCGAACGCAAGTATGAGGTGCTGAACCGTCTGGCAGAAGCCTTTCCGCCTAAAAAGAACATCCTGCGCGGAATGTCGTCCATGCCGGAGGCCGCCTGGGAACTGGAGGACAAGGTCAACGAAGTGGTGGAAAAACTCATCAGCACCCGGTCCAATGTACTGGCAGTAGGGCGCCATGGTACGGGAAAAAGCGCCGTGCTTCGGCAGGCTATCAAGAAAATTGTCAGCCATTCCCGCAAACAACATCTTGATTTCACGTTCTGGCGCATTCTGCCCCAACGCATTACCGCCAGCTCCAAATATTTGGGAGAATGGGAAGAATTGTGTGAAAAGCTGGTGGAAGAGCTGCAACACGCCAATGGAATCCTTTGGGTAGAAAACGTGGTGCAATTGCTGCAAATCGGAGGCGAAGGGCCGGAAGATAGCGTCGGAGCCTTCCTGCGGCCTTTCCTGCAGCAAGGCAAGCTGCAGATGATGGGAGAGGCAACCCCACAGGAACTGGAAAGCATGAGGCGGCTATTACCCGGCTTTTCGGAAACCTTCCAGATCGTACCCATTGAAGAATTAGAAGAACAAAAGATACAGGCCATCCTCCAGGAGTTTGCCAACTACGCCGGAAAGAGCCTTCGAATGCCCATCACCGAAGCGGCCCTGCGCCAGGCCTATCGGCTTTTGCTGCGGTACTATCCTTACGAAAGTTTTCCTGGCAAAGGGATCAAATTCCTGGGGCACTGCCTGAGTGAGTCCCAACTTCAGTACCTGCCGGAAGTGGGCCGAAAAGAGGTGATCGATAATTTCGTTCAGCAAACCGGCCTGCCCGAGCTTTTCCTACGCGACGACCTGCTACTGGATGTCCAGGAACTCGAGGATTATTTCAACAACCGGATCATCGGCCAGCCGGCAGCCGCCGAAAAATTGATCGGCCTGGTTAAGATCTACAAAGCCGGGCTCAACAACCCCTACAAACCGATCAGCACCCTGATCTTTGCCGGCCCAACCGGTGTGGGTAAAACCGCCAGTGCGAAAGCCCTGGCCGATTATTTTTTCGGCAAAGGACAACGCAAGTCCCCCCTCATCCGCATCGACATGAGCGAATTCCAGTATCCGGGCCAGATCGTCCGCCTTATCGGCTCAGGGCGCGAGCCGGGACAGTTGGTCAAGGAGATCCGCGAGCGGCCTTTTTCCGTCCTGCTGCTGGATGAGGCCGAAAAGGCCGACCCTTCCATTTTTGACGCTTTGCTCGGCGTACTCGACGAAGGCTTGCTGGTAGACGCCTACGGGCGCGAGACCAACTTCCGCAATACCATCATCATCATGACGACTAACCTGGGAGCAACGGGCCAGCAATCGATCGGCTTTCAGCAAGGGCAGGACGAAGGGGCCGCCTACCTCTCCGCCATCAGCCGGCATTTTCGGCCAGAGTTCGTCAACCGGGTCGACAATGTGGTGGTATTCCGGCCGCTCGATGCCGAAAACGTCCGGCAGATCACCTTGAAGGAACTGGAAGAATTGAAGCAACGCGAAGGCTTCACCAAACGGAAAATAACGGTCAAGTTTACGGACAACATCGTCCGCCATCTTGCCAGCATTGGCTTCGACGAGCGCTATGGCGCCCGGCCTCTGCAGCGCAGCATCGAACAAAAGCTGGTCACGCCTATAGCCAACTGGTTGCTGGCCCAGCCCGAAGCGGCAAATTGCCAATTACTGGTGGATTATGATGGCAAAGTGAGGATTACTACAGAAAAGCAATGATACCCATGTTATGGACCGCCCTGCAGGCTATGCTGATCCTTGGATTTCCATTCCTCGCCCGCCGATTGGCCCTACAAGGCTACCTGCCGGCATGGCTCAGCCCGGTTGTATTGTGCTACGCCCTGGGGATCATCCTGAGCAACCTCCGGCTTTTCCCCCTTGATAACGGTTTGTCAAACACTTTCACGGAATTCACCATCATCATGGCTATTCCGCTGATGCTGTATTCCACGAACCTTCCGCAATGGCTGCGGCACGCCAGGGGTAGTTTGTTCAGCTTCCTGTTGTGCGCCCTTAGCGGGCTGCTGGCAACAGCCTTTGCGGCCTTCCTGTTTCACAACAAAATTCCCGACGCCTGGCGTATTTCGGGTATGCTGGTGGGCATCTATACCGGTGGCACGCCCAACATGCAGGCCATTGGGCTGGCGCTGGAAGCACCACAGGAAACGATCATCCTGTTAAATGCCGCCGACATTCTGCTGGGCGGCATCTATCTGCTCTTCCTCACCTCTTGGGCGCCCCGCGCCTATGGCGCTTTGCTGAAGCCTTTTCACTGGGAGGGCGAAAAGGAAGAAACAGCAGCGGAGCAGGATGAGCCAGATCCTTTCAATTACAAAGACAGCGGCATTGCCATCGCTCTGACAATCGGCATTATCGGCCTATCGGTGGGTAGCTGCTGGCTCGCCTTTGGCAACTTCAGCAACGTGGCATTTATTCTCCTGATGCTCACCACTTTGAGCATTGCCGCTTCCTTCGCGCCAAAAGTCAGGATGCTGGAAAACACCTTCGAAAGCGGGGAATATTTCCTGTTGATGTTTTGCGTAGCCCTGGGTATGCTGGCCGATTTCTCGGAGATCATCGCACAAGGGGCGGATATTGTAAGTTACACAGCGGTAGCGCTGCTGGGAACGATCCTGCTGCACTTATTACTGGCTTACCTTTTTCGCATCGATCGGGACACAATGCTCTTCACTTCAGTGGCTGCCATCTACGGGCCCGCATTTATCGGCCAGATCGCAATCGTTACCGGCAACCGCAAGTTAGTCGTCTCCGGTATTGCCATGGGGTTGCTGGGGTATGCCATTGGGAATTACCTGGGGATCGGGCTGGGGTATGGATTGAGGTATTGGCTGGGGGGGTAGCATCGCCGTTATTGAGGTTTTGGGGTATATTCGGGAAGGCCCGGCGCATGTGGCGGAAATAAATGCAATAGGGTTTATTGAAAGGCGCAATGCGGTAGGGGCGTAGTTAGCGCCCAGCATAAAAACCCCAAACTGGCATATCTTTCAAAAAGACTGTAAATTTACCCCAAACAAAGGCCCGGCAACATGGCGCTTCAAGATAAATACATCAATCCCTTTACCGACTACGGTTTCAAAAAGCTGTTTGGGACGGAAATAAACAAAGACCTGTTGATTAATTTCCTCAACCAGGTGCTGCCGGAACGTCACCATATCCAGGATTTATCCTATACCCCTACGGAACAGTTGGGCGCCAGCGAGGTAGACCGCAAAGCGATATTCGACCTGTACTGCACCAGCCCCAGTGGAGAACGCTTCATCGTAGAAATCCAGAAGGCGAAACAGAACTATTTCAAAGACCGGAGTGTGTATTATTCGACCTTTCCCATTCAGGAACAGGCAAAGAAGGGAGACTGGGATTACCAGTTAGCGGCTGTATACACAATAGGCATCCTGGACTTTGTGTTCGACGACGGCCGCCACAAGGAACAAGTACGCCATGAAGTAAAGTTGAAGGACCAACACTGCCAGGTGTTCTATGACAAACTCACCTTCATATACCTGGAGATGCCAAATTTCAAAAAGACGGAGACAGAATTGGAAACGGATTTTGACAAGTGGATGTATGTGTTGAGGCACCTTCCATATCTGCAGAACCGGCCGGCTGCTTTACAGGAGCGAATATTTCAGAAACTGTTCGAAGCAGCGGAGATTGCGCGCTTCGATACGGAGGAAAAAGCCAGGTATGAGGAGAGTTTGAAATATTACCGGGATTTGAAAAATGTGGTGGATACGTCTTATGAAGAAGGCAGAGAAGAAGGCAAAGAAGAAGAAAAAATCGAAGTAATCCTAAAATCTCATGAAGCAGGGCTTGACGTAGTAACTATATCGAAGATTACCGGAAAATCTATTGAAGAAATAAGAAAAGCCATCGACGAAGCCGAATGCTAATCGAGTAGGGAAAGGTGGCTAAAAGTATGGATTACCCACCTCTGCCCTCTCACACCACCAGTGCCTCGGGAATTATGTTTTGCATACTTAAGCCGAAGTTATTCTGGGTGACTTCCGCCCACGAGCCCCCACTCATCCTCCCCGCACCACATCCGTCCCATCTACCGGACGGACGAAGTAGTACTCGGATTGGAGGCCAAATTGCTGGAAATAGGCCTTGGAAATGTCTTTGAGGAATTTTTCTTTGGCTTCCTTGCGAATGAGGTTCAGGGTACATCCGCCAAAGCCGCCGCCCATCATACGGGCGCCAAGCACACCCGGGTACTCACTGGCGAACTCCACCAGGTAATCAATTTCAGGACAGCTTACTTCATACTCGTCCCGCAGGCCTTCGTGGGTGGCCAACAGCAATGTACCCAGGCGTTCCAGGCCGCCGTTCCATAGGCAACGACAAGCTTCCTGCAGCCTGGCATTTTCCTTTACCACATAAATACAACGCCGGTAAACGCTGTCCTCAAGCTCGGCACGATGGAGCTTCAGCATATCAAGTGTGACATCCCGCAGGCTGGAAATTGCCGGATAATGTTGTTGCAGAATAGCCACGCCAGCTTTACATTCGGCCACCCGCCGGGGGTATTCGGAAGCGCCCAGGTCGTGGCTTACCCTGGAGTTGACCAGCACCAGCTCGCAATCCTCCAGATCCAACGGAATATATTCATGGTTGAGCGAACGGCAATCGAGCCGGATGGCCTGTCCGTCGCGGCCCATAAGGCTGGCAAATTGGTCCATGATCCCACAAGGCACCCCGACGAATTCATGGGAAGCCCGCTGCGCCAGCAGCGCCAGGTCCTTGCGGCTGTAATCCAGGTTGAAGAGGTTAGAAACCCCGAGTGCAAAGCCACATTCCAGCGCCGCTGAAGAACTCATTCCTGATCCGATGGGGAGGTTGCCGCCAAAAACGCAGTCGATCCCCTCCAGGGCAACCCCATCTTTCTGGAATTGCTGTAATACGCCCATCAAATGATTGGCCCATACTTTCTCGCCAGGCGCCATATCACGGAGATGAAAATTAAAGCTGTCTTTGATATTGGCGGCATAAAAATGAAACTCGCTGGTCCCGTTTTCCGCCAGGGCAAAAAAAATGTATTTGTCAACTGCTGCCGGCAGCACAAAACCCTCGTTATAATCCGTATGCTCCCCGATGATATTGATCCGTCCGCAGGCGCGAACTAGAATAGGAGGATTATCGAAACGGCTTTCATACAATCCCTTAATGTCCGCCAGGCTTAGCATAATGATGCATTTTGGGCGCAAGATAAGCTTTCGCTATTGTTTTAAGGAATCATTTTTTTTGAGCTGGAGTTTCATTTTTACCAAAACACAATTACCTTTGTGCGCGCTTTTAAAATTGACCGGAGGAGTGGCAGAGTGGTTTAATGCACCGGTCTTGAAAACCGACGTACTGAAAGGTACCGGGGGTTCGAATCCCTCCTCCTCCGCAACTCTTTTGGGGTGGGCCGCCATTTTGGCGGCCTTTTTCATTTAGAAAGGCGGTGGCTGGAGCTCGTTCCGCGCCACCGCCTTTCTAAATGGAAAAAAGCCTGAAAGGCCACCCCAAAAGAGTTGTAGCCCCCCCCGCTGGGATGGGCGCAGCCAACCCCTCCTCCAATCCCTCCGCCCGCCGCAACTTTACCCACTTTCGTTATAAACTCCAGCGGGCGGAGAGCGAAGGCGGGCTCCTTTTCTTCTTCGCATTGCCCTTTTTTGGGGAAAATTCTTAATGGCAGGCTTCGGCGGACAGTGTCCGCAAAACCCCACACTGAACATGGTTGTAAGGGGATGACTTCCCGCTCATCCCCTTACTTTTCCGGGCTTCCAATTTAGGAGGTGAACTCGAAGTCCAATGCCGTCAACTTTAGAATATCAAGCCTGGTTGTAAGGGGATGACTTCCCGCTCATCCCCTTACTTTTCGGAGCTTCCAATTTAGGAGCTGAACTCGAAGTCACCTCCTAAAAAGCACACCCTTCCTGAAGTTGACCATATTGCTCCCCGGGATGGGCGCAGCCAACCCCTCCGCCCGCCGTAGCTTTTCCCGCTTTCGTTATAAACTTCAGCAGGCGGAGAGCGAAGGCGGGCAGCAGCATATTCCTAACTGCATGCTAAATAGCCGAGTTGACAATATACCGGTTAACGTAACTAGTCTTCTATACGAAACTATTGGGACAATGTTCCGTATATTACCAGGTGAGAAAGTGTAGGAGGAAAGGCAGGTTTTTGGAGATGGGGAAGGATGATCATTTGCTTTTCCGCTTATCATTATCTCGGGTTTGGACTAGCCACAAGCTTTTGTTAGAATGGGCGCTTCAATGAAAAACCGTGAAAGGGCTTATTGCGCCTATTCCTTAATAAAAAAGGGATATATGCAATTTTTTATAGAGGAAATATACGCAATGCGTTTATAAACAAGTTGTGCACCACCATGAAAAGAAAAGAGATTAGGAAGGTTTTGATCTAAAGAGGAAATAGGTTAAATTGTGGAGGAACCTTTTGAAGGGGTAAAGAATTGGTTAAAGAAAAGAGAAGAACATGAAAATCACTAATAATCCGAACGAACTGTTGATATCGATACCAAAAGGGTTGATCGATATGCGAGATGTCCAGGATTTCATTGACTTTATCCGGTACAAGATGATTGTTGCGAAAAGCGAGGCGAGTGAAGAAGAGATTGAATCATTGTCTCAAGAGATCAATCAGGAATTAGAAAAAGCCAATAAAGTTTTCACGGAACCCCAGCCATGAAAATAATAATCGACACCAATATTCTGATAAGCACCCTGATGAGTTCCAATGGCATAATTGGGACTTTTCTGTTGAAGGACCTTCAGGATCATGAAAAGTATTCCTGCTACATGCTTTATGTGGAGCTCTTTGACAAGAAGGAAAAGATTTTGAAATATACAAAGATTCCAGAGGGAGATTTTTTAGAACTACTCTATATCGTGCTCAAAAGAATAGATTTCATTAATGAGAATCAAATTTCAAAAGAAAGTTGGAATCAGGCGATTGAGCTTACTGAAGGGATAGATATAAAGGACGTCAGTTTCGTAGCCTTAGCTATTGAAACGGAAGGAATGCTTTGGACAGGTGACAAAAAATTATACCGAGGATTGAAAGAAAAAGGATTTGAGCGGGTAACTAATTTGGAAGAACTGAGGAAGTTAGTCAAAGGAAAATAATAAATGGATAGGGCGATGCAGAACAACGCACATAACGATCACGCCGCCTAAGAGGTGGCGCGCCGTTTATGCTGAACGTTATCATCAAGAATAAATAATGAGAATAGGCTTTGTTGCATGAATAGGTGCTGAATGAAAGGTTGGGCTGGAGTTGTATCTTTGGTTTACGACAACTAAAAATGCAACCAACCAGCCCATGTCAAAGATAAAAAAGGATACCTACACTTCAGCAGATAAGGCCAAGGAAAAGTACCGCGTCCTCAACTGGAGCGATTATAATAAAGCCCTTGTCAACCGGGGCAGCATTACCATATACTTCAGCGATGAAGCCATTGAGGGCTGGCATGATGACGGCCCGGTTCAGAGAGGCGGGCAGCAGCATTGGCAGCTGGGGCATATTCCTAACTGCATGCTAAATAGGCCGAGTTGACAATATGCCGGTTAACGTAAATTTGAACAAGCTCTTAGATTTTTATACGAAACTATTGGGACAATGTTCCGTATATTACCAAGTGAGAAAGTGTAGGAGGAAAGGCAGGTTTTTGGAGACGGGGAAGGATGATCATTTGCTTTTCCGCTTATCATTATCTCGGATTTGGACTAGCCACAAGCTTTTGTTAGAATGGGCGCTTAATTAAATAAACCTGAAAGGTCTTATTGCGTATATTCCCTAATAAAAGGGGGATATACGCAATGCGTTTATAAACAAGTTATGCCTCATTGAATAAAAAAATAAAAAATGAAACCAATAGAAGAGCTACTGCTGAATGACGCCTTATATCAGAAAGACACATTTACAGTTGAAGAACACGAATTACTTTTTAACCTAAAACATTATCGAGGAACAATCGACTATCATTGTAGTGAGTGTAATTCAAGTAGCACTTTTGAAGGGACAAATAGAGAACTAGTTATTGGAGGACATAGGATTCCGACTTTTAGAGATTTAAGAAATAGATTTTCCTCAAATTATAATGTGGTTGAACAACAACTTTTGAATCAGTATTATTTCGTTGAAACAGAATGTACAAGGGATAGATCTCACAAGTCTATGTTTTTTTTCAAGGTAACTGATGATACCATAGAAAAAGTAGGACAATATCCATCATTAGCTGCTTTAAATCAGCCAATGATTCAAAAATATAGACCTGTTCTCTCAGAGGAAAAATATAAAGAATTCAACAGAGCAGTTGGATTAACCACACATGGAGTCGGGATAGGTTCATTTGTTTATTTAAGGCGAATTTTTGAAGACTTAATCGAAGAAGCCCATAAAGTCGCTCAACAAGAAGAAGGATGGAACAATGATGATTTTATTCGAGGAAGAATGGACGAAAAGATAGAGTTGTTGAAACATCACTTACCATCATTTCTAAGTGAAAACAAGATGATTTATGGCATACTGAGCAAGGGAATACATGAGTTAAGCGAAAACGAATGCTTAGAGTATTTTCCAATTATGAAAGTTGGAATTGAGTTGATGTTAGATGAAAAACTTGAAGAATTAGAGAAAAAGAAAAAGCAGGATGAAGTAAAAAAAGCTTTGTCCTCAATTCAAAGCAAGATAAAGAAAAACGAGGCATAATCGAGTAGGGAAAGGTGACCAAAAGTAATATGGATTAGCCACCTCTGCCCTCTCACACCACCGTGCGTACGGACCACGTACACGGCGGTTCATGAAACGAACTTCACTTTCTACTTTGGTTTGGGCCTGGTTTTGTCGCCGTGCTTGACATTGAGGTAATATTCCAAGAACGGGATATACCCCTTCTGCCGAAGCCGGGCTTCCGTTACCGTGGTGCCCATAATCGGACTACAGGCGATCGCCCAACCGCCCTTGCGGGAGTAGGCAAATCGCCTCGCCCAACTCGCTTCCACGCCTAACTGAAGAAAGGCCCGCATTCTGCGTTTGGGCCGTTTCCATTGCTTCCAGATACAGTAGCGCAGCCGGCAGCGTATCCAGGCGTCTAAATCCTTGAACTTCTGGTACCCGGTGGCATGCTTGAAGTAATTGACCCAGCCTCGCATGAGTTGGTTCAATGCCTCGATTCGCTCCTGTACTGTTTTCGGCGTGGCCTTGCGGGTGATTTCCTTGATTTTCCCCTTGAGCCGTTCCCAACTTTTCCTGGCGATGTTCAGCTGGTATTTGCCCCGTTCGCCTTTCTTGTAGGCCGGTACGAAACCGTGGCCTAACAAGGTGAAGTTGACCGGGCGCACGATCTTCGTTTTCTCTTGATTGACCTCCAGGTGGAGTTTCTTCTCCAGAAAACGGCTGATGCTGGCCAGTACCCGTTCGGCGGCCCTTTTGCTGTTTAGGAAAATGCTGCAATCGTCCGCATAGCGCACGAATTTGTGGCCCCGCTTTTCCAGTTCACTGTCCAGTTCATTTAACAGAATGTTGGACAGCAACGGGCTGAGTGGCCCGCCCTGCGGCGTGCCCTCCGTGCGGGCTTGCACCAGTCCGCCTTCCATGATGCCACTTCGGAGGTACCGCCGTATCAGTCGCAGCAATGTTTTATCTGCTACTTTCCGGCTGATCAAATCCATCAGCTTGGTGTGGTTGACCCGGTCGAAAAAGCTTTTCAAGTCCAGATCTATCACCCATTGCCGGCCTGAATTGATGTACTCGACGGCTTGTTGGAGGGCGTCCTGTGCGCTGCGGTTCGGTCGAAATCCGTAGCTGAAGACAGAGAACTCCTTCTCCCAGATTGGGCTTAGCACCTGGTGGATGGACTGTTGCACCATCCTGTCCAGTACGGTGGGGATGCCCAATTGTCGAACCCCGCCGCTTGGTTTGGGGATTTTCACCCCCCTGGCCAATTGCGGACGGTATTCGCCGTTCAAGAGTTCCGTTTTGATGCTTTCCCAATGAAAGGCCAGGTGACGACGGAGGTCTTCCGTTTGCATGCCGTCCACGCCCGCTGCGCCTTTGTTGCGGAGTACCGAGTGATAGGCCCGCACGAAACCGTGGCCGCCCACCACCCAGCGCATCAGATTGTCTTTTCGCTTTTCCATGTAAAAAGTTTTGTCCTGTCTTTTCCTGTACCCGTTCGTCCTGCCAGTATTCGCCGTTCGGCTTCCAGTTCGGCAGAAGAATCGAATCGCTGACAGACTGTTCCATGTTTGGCCCTTCACGGGCCTGGTATTTCAACCAGTCGTTACTATGGCCGCTGCTGACTTCTGGTAGCCCTTGCTAAACAAGTTCGCTCTGCTTCGCCTCCGGCAATCCCAGATCTCCCCCGGTAAGGTGCATCCTCTTTCCGCTGACCCTGCCCGCATCTACATCGATGGGCTGCTGTAAGTTCTGCCTTCGGTGTGTTGTGCCACCTTGACGGCCCGTCCATGCCTCTTATGCGGTTCCTGTCCGTACATGCCAGCTTTTGCAGTCCCGCTTACTTCAGACTCCGCCTCACGGCAGAAACCCTTGCGGCTTGCTACACGCATACTTACTTTAGCGTGAGGAGAACTTCCATCTCCCCAGAGTGAAAGATTTCCGGCTTTGGGCTATCTTTGTTCGATAGCCCCGACCGGTCATCTTCGATGCCCATTCGAGGCACACACACGACATAGCTGGCCATGCCACCAAAAAAGGCGGCACGGCAGCTATGCTGAACGTTCGGCGCAATCGGAGGAATGAAGAAAGAAACAAAGAATTCGAATAATCGTAACACTTGAAGAAAAAATTGGAAAAGGAAATCAATTTAATATGGAGGCAGAATTAAAAGCTGTAATTGAAGAAGTTTTTACCGATTATAAAAAGTATCATTCGATCTTATTCTTAGGTTTTCTGTTTTTGATAGCATTGATTGCTTTCATTCAGCAAATAATCTTACAGAGAAATGTAGCAAAGTTTAATAGCAGATTGAAAAAAGCAGAGATAAAGTTCTCTAAATATCACAACTTACAAGTTGAGGCAATGGGAAAACTATTTGAACTTATCACGAATATTCATTATTCAAACATGAATCTTTTTCAGGCAAGAGAACAAAATAAAAGACACGAAAAACTCAAATCAAATCTTGCTAGTTGGGGTAACAATTTACTCAAGCTACACTATTTCTTCAATAGAAAAAAAATATTATTCCCTGAAACCATCTCAAAAGCTATTGAGACAGAATTAGATGATTTAAATAAAACAAGACATGTTTTATTAGATCATAGAAGTTCGCTGGAAGAATTCGAAGAAAGATATGGAGGAGATTTAAACAGCATGTATATTCAATTTGAAAATGAAATCGACAATATTTCTAAACAAATTGACCACTTAAAGAAAACAAAAGAAGTTGAACGATCAATTGAGCGTATTAATACTCTTAGGAATCAAATAGAATCCGAGTTTAGGAAATTAGTGAATTAAATCAACTCAATCTTTAAAAACGCAATTGCAACCAATATTAACCACGAAAAAATGGAACAGAAGAGATGTTTGGTTTTTGATAAGCGAATTCAATGAATAAAACATAAACCAGTGGAAGAAAAGAAGTTTAGGATTGAAAAAGATGGAAAAGAATTGGCTTTCTTTTATCTTACTTATCAAGGTGAGGGAAAATATAAAGCAGAGATTCATTTAGGTCTTATTTTTGAAGGAGAAGGTAAAGCGCATGTTAGAGGATATGAATTGTCTTTGGATGAAAATAAGGAAGATGAAGCGATTGAACTAATTTTAGATTCAGTTTTACGTAGAACAAAAACTCGTGATAAAGGAGATATCAAAGTGGTTTCAATATGAATGCGAATGCGCCGAACATCGCGCCAGCGGCCATGCCCAGCAAAAGCTGGGCACGTCGCCGGCGCCAAACGTCAGCCTGTGAAAAAACTCCGACATCCACAAATTATCAAGTAGGGCTGATCGGCTTTCTAAAAGAAAATTTTGGCAGTCCTTGTGTTTTGGATCGAAATCTATTCAAAATTTCGCCCTTCCGTAGTTTTTCCACAGGCTGCCGTTGGCAGCAATTATCATTTATCAAAATGAAAAGGCTAATGAATCGAGTCCAAATAGGACTCTGATTGTTGATTTTAAAGATTTGTAAATAATTGATAACAATATAGAATGCATAAGACAATAAATATCATAATTTTGTTGATTTTGCTCCAAGGATGTAATTTGATGAAAAAGAATGGAAAAGATCAGGGGCTCAAGACTACGGATGAGGAAATAGAATTTGTAGATTTACATCTGCCTTTATCTTATATTCCTACTAATGTAAATTCACTGGAAGATGCTCTAGAAAATCCAGAAAATATCGAAGAATTAACTTTATCGTATAAAGAAAAACTTAATGACATACCGCCAGAAATCAGTAAACTAAAAAACTTGAAAAGACTGAATATTGTAGGGCATAATATTGATGAAATCCCGGATTTCATTGGTGATTTAGAGAGATTGGAGATATTAGTATTGAGTCACAATAAAATTAAGGTAATTCCCAAAAGTATATTTAAACTAACCAATTTAAAAACTTTTAAAATAAGCAACAATGAACTATATGTAATCGATGATGACGTTAAGAATTTGACTAATTTGGTATATTTCAATATCTCAGGAAATAAACTAACGGCTCTACCTGGCACACTCGCTGATCTTAGCAATCTACAAGCCCTAGATATAGGTTTGAATTCGATAAAAGAAATTCCAGAACAATTCTGTTATTTTAAAAACCTAAAGAGGATACGTGCATGTTATAATAATTTGACAACTATTCCTGAATGCTTTAGTAAGATCACCTCTCTAGAAGAAGTGATTTTTTGTGCTAACCTCATTGATACAATAAAAATGGATTTTAGTGAGATGAAGAATCTCAAAATATTGGACCTTCGATCTAATAAATTAAATGAAGAATTTTTAAATGGACTAGAAGAAAAAATGCCACATTGTATTGTGAGATAGTAAAGGTTCAAAACTGATGCCAACACCGCATCAACCCCATTAAGCCAACCCCCAAAACCGAAACCAAAGGTTAAAACCCCTTCCGCTCCGCCGCCATTGCGCCTCTGCAATATATTCCTCCAGGACAGTTCTCCCTAAAATGGTTTGAGACTCTTATCTTCGTCCCCATGAACCGACGACTACCCGCCGAATGGGAACCGCAGAGCGCGGTGCAATTCACCTTCCCTCATGCCGACAGCGACTGGGCAGATGTGCTCGATGCCGTCATTCCCTGTTTTGTGGAGGCCATAACCGCCGTCAGCCGCTTTGAAAAGGTGCTGGTGGTGTGCCACAACAAGGCGGAAGTGGCCGCCCACTTAACCGGCGCCGTACAGGAAAACCTCCTCCTGCTGGAATGCCCCAGCAACGATACCTGGGCGCGCGACCATGGCGCTATTACCATAGAAGAAAACGGACAGTGGGTGCTGCTCGATTTTATGTTTAACGGCTGGGGGCTGAAATTCCCGGCTTTTCACGACAACCTTATTACCGGGCGGCTGCACGAGCAGGGCGTTTTCGGGACATTGCCGCTACGCCGCCCCGGGCTGGTGCTGGAAGGCGGCGGCATAGAAAGCGACGGGCAGGGCACGCTACTAACCACAACCGAGTGCCTGCTCTCTCCCAACCGCAACCCCCATCTCAGCCAGGCGGAGATCGAAGCCCAATTGTCGGAGTGGCTGGGGGTGGATCATTTCCTCTGGCTACACCACGGCTACCTCGCCGGCGACGATACGGACTCCCATATCGACACCCTGGCGCGATTGTGCCCTGACGACACCATCGCCTACGTGCGCTGCGATGACCCGGAAGATGAACATTACGAAGCCCTGCAGGCCATGGAAACTGAGCTTCAGGCTTTCCGGACAAAGGCGGGCCACCCCTACCGCTTGATCCCCCTACCCTGGCCGCAGGCCTGCTACGCCGCCGACGGCCACCGCCTGCCGGCCACCTACGCCAATTTCCTGATCGTCAACGGGGCAGTACTAATGCCTACCTATGGTGTTCCACAGGATGAAGCAGCGCTGGAAACTATCGGGCATTGCTTTCCGGGCAGAGAAGTGGCCGGTATCGATTGCCGGATGCTGATCGAACAACATGGGTCGCTGCATTGTATTACGATGCAGTATCCCTGGGGGGCTTTGTGAAGTTTAAAGGTTGAGAGAGTTGAGAGGAGTTGAGGAGTTTAAAGGTTGAGAGAGTTGAGAGAGTTGAGAGGGTTTAGAGGAGTTGAGGAGTTTAAAGGTTGAGAGTGACCCGTCCTGTCCGTCCGTCCGTCTGGTCAGCCGGATAAATCTAGCCAGCCGGATAAATCTCTGTGAGCCGGGCAAGCAATGAACAGTCCCGTTAGGATAAGACACCATTTTCTGGAAAAATATAATTGACCAATGAGCAAACTCAAAGTGGGCCTGGTCCAACAGGCCAATACGGATAACCGACAAAACAATGTAGATAAGAGCATGGCCGGCATTCGCGCCTGTGCGGCGCAAGGCGCACAGCTGGTAGTGTTGCAGGAATTGCACACCGGCATTTATTTTTGCCAGGCGGAGGACACCGGTAAATTTGAGATGGCCGAGCCCATCCCCGGGCCATCGACCGAGGAATTCGGGAAACTGGCGAAGGAGTTGGGCATTGTGCTGGTGACAAGCCTGTTCGAGCGGCGCGCGCCTGGCATTTACCACAATACTGCCGTAGTGCTGGAACGCGACGGCAGCATCGCCGGCAAATACCGAAAGATGCACATCCCGGATGACCCGGCCTATTACGAGAAATTCTATTTTACGCCTGGCGACCTCGGTTTCCAGCCCATCGACACCTCCGTCGGCCGGCTGGGCGTGTTGGTATGCTGGGACCAATGGTATCCGGAAGCGGCCCGACTGATGGCACTGGCCGGGGCGGAACTGCTACTCTACCCTACCGCCATTGGCTGGGAAAGCACTGACCCGCAGGCGGAAAAGGGCCGGCAATTCGGCGCCTGGCAAACCATACAACGGGGCCATGCCGTGGCCAATGGCCTACCCGTCATCGTCGTCAACCGCACCGGCTTCGAAGCCGATTGGTCAGAAGTGACGGGCGGCATTCAATTCTGGGGGCAGAGCTTCGTGGCCGGCCCCCAGGGCGAGCTCCTTTATCAGGCCCCCGCCGATGAGGAAGTAAATATTGTGGTAGAAATCGATAAAAAGCGCACAGAGGATGTTCGCCGAATCTGGCCCTTCTTCCGCGACCGGCGAATCGATGCGTACCAAGGGCTACTGAAGCGGTATATTGACTGAAGGGAGCCTGGAGCGGGCTGAAAAGTTGCCCGGCCTTGCTCATTTATTTTCAGCCAAAAACGCCCGGATCGCGTCATTGACCTGGGCAGCGCGCTCAAAGTTTACGAAGTGGCCGGCTTTGTCGACCATCATCAGGCGGGCATTGGGCATTCGATCTACGCCCTGCCGGCCGATCGCTTCCGTGGAGCCGCCATTCAGGAAGCGGTTGGGAATGAGGTTGTCCTGCTCCCCGAAAATGGCCAGCGCAGGCTGATGCACATTGGGAAGTTCGTCAAAAACAGGCTGGTCGACCATGCCTTTGACGCATTCCGGAATGATGTAACAATAGGCGTCAAAATCTTTGGCTTTGCGCATGGCAATGCGGTCGGTGACCATGAACAGGGCATCGTCGGGCATATCGTAAAAATTCCAGGCGATGTTTTCCTTGATCTGATCAACCGTGGTGAGCTTGACGGAGGTGGGCGTCAGCACTTCCCGGAACCACTGCCGTTCGCCTTTATGGAAGGTCTCGAAGCCGGCCGGCGCCACCAGGACGAGGCTTTCCACTTTTTCCGGATAGGACAGGGCCGTAGTGAGGGCGATCTGCCCCCCCATAGAATGGCCAACCAGTACGGCCTTATCGATACCTAATACATCGAGGAAGTCTTTGATGACGGTGGCGAAATACGTCATACTGGCCTCGTAATTCCCTTTGCTCGATTTGCCATAGCCGGGCAGGTCGATGGCCAGGCAACGGTAATCGGCCCGCAGCGATTCGATATTTTTTTTCCAGGCCGGCGCATAACTGCCCAGCCCATGGATAAACAGGATAACCTTTTCGCCTTTGCCTTCATCGAAGTAGGCGATCTCCAGATCTTCCGACAGCCGGGCTTTTTGGGTAGGAAAAGGATATGGGAGCTCCTCAAAGGCTTGG
This sequence comes from Lewinellaceae bacterium, assembly GCA_020636215.1. GTDB lineage: Bacteria > Bacteroidota > Bacteroidia > Chitinophagales > Saprospiraceae > JACJYE01. The sequence goes on along the minus strand of JACJYG010000005.1, from coordinate 1,377,967 downwards.
ATATGGGGAACCGCCTTGGGGAGGGAACAACTACCCAGAACCAGGAAGAGTAGCAGGGTTACAAAGTTTCTCATCGCCTTTTGTTTTAGAACATCAACCACTTAAATACCAACAGGGCGGTGTATGGGTTAACCGGACGTTCGGCCATACCTCCATTGACCCGGGGGCTGTCGTAAAAATCGCCCAGCCAGAGGTAAGCGGCATGCAGTTCCAACTGCATGAATACCCCGAACTGATAGCCCAGCTTGAGGTTCGACTCCAGGCCCATTATCTGGCCCCCCTGCGTGGGTGCGGCATTACTGATGGCGCCCGCCAGGCCGGCCTTGCCACTGAACTTGTAAGGGATGAAATCCCGGCTCAGATTGATGGCGCCGCCCGTCAGGCCGAAGCCCATATTGGAAATGTCGGTCACCGCCGCTACATAGCGGTTGACCACATTAGCGTGAGGAAACAACAGATAAGCGCCCTGGCTGACGTTCAGGGCTGCCGGGGTGCCCCAGGTATTGCCTGTCATGACTCCACTGTATTTGTCGTCGGAGATACCATTGCGATCGCCTGAGGTGAAAATAAAGTCCGCCCAGATGGCGTCGTTGGGGGTTTTGCCATAGCGGTAGCCGCCGCGAAGGTTGGCGCCCAGGCCGCTGATCGTCGGGCCATCACCCCATACCCCCTTGTCCTTGAGTTGGGTACGCCCCAGGTTGTAATTCAGGTAGCCCGACAAGAACCACGGGCCCATCATCTGGCTGTCGTTGTAATCGAAATAAGTGCCCAGCCAGGCCACATCGGCTTTATATTCTTTGCCGCCGAAGGGGAAACGGTAGGTTCCGTTATAATCATTCAGCGTGGCGTTCAGGCCCTGCCCCAGGATGGAAGGCCCGCCCTGGCCATTCGAGCGGTCGCGGACATAATAGACGGAGCTGCCCCAGTTCCATTTGGGGCTCAGCACCCGCCGGTAGTTAAACTCCAGCAGATGGACATCATCATTCTTTTGGATGCTGTTCTCGTAGAGTTGATAAAAGCCGGCCTTCCACTTGTAGAAATCTGCGTCGCGGCGCAGCGTAATGCCCACCCCATCGGTGCCCCAGTAATTCAGGCGGTAAGCCGTATTCAGCATCTGGTCGAAAAAAGTGCGGTAGGGGTTGTGTGGGGTGTCGTACATACGCTGCAGGCCCAGGTTGATAGCCCAGCCCGTTGCGGGAATGAGTTCCAGCTCGACGTTCTGGGTCTGGATGTTAACCTGGTCGGCCGCCGGGGCGGAGCCGAAGTTGCCGCCCGTGCCGTAGGCCACATCGCCCCAGGTAAAGTCAATCTCGAAAGAGGCCCGCAGGATAGCCCGCCCATCGAACAATTTGGGTTGATAAATGAAAAAGGGCAGAATGCGCTGCTCAAAGTAAGAGGCAGTCACCGTATCGGAAGTTGTCGTCGTATTCTGGCCGTACAGGCGGCCAATGACCTGTCCTTTCAGAAAATCGTTGGTGGGGTAAATGTTGGTGGTGTTGTGGTGCGTGTAAAAGAACGCGATATACTGGAATTCCTTATTGGCCTTTTCCGGTATTTTCTTTTCCAGGCGCTCAAAGTAAGGAGGGATCTGCGCAAAGGATACCGAGGCGGCCAGGAGGAACAGCCAAAACCCCAGGAAGAGCCGGTTTTTCATGGTAGGGTTGTGTTTTTTCAATAATAATGGCCAAGAACTGCAGGCCCATGCCAGTGGGGCAGCTTCAAAAGAACCTGTCAATGATACAGCGTGCTTTCCATTAACAGGTTCTTTTGTGAGGCTGCTCAAGCGTTATTCGATGCGCTCGTAGGTCTGTACGTTTGTCATGCCAAAAGCACCGCCATTCGTACTGCCAAAACCGGCAGCCGCCGTGGCCGGTACCGCTCCGATGTCGGGCGATGTTTGAGCGATCTCATACTTCATCGTATTACCCGTAATCTCGAAGATGCCTTCGGAGGTCAGCACTGCCGGAGCAGATTGGTTGACCGTAATCTCCCAGATGTTGCCGACGCCACTCTCTTTCTGAGAATAGGTACCGGTAAGGGTTAATTTGGCGCCGGTGTTGTCATACTGCTCTACCACGTAGGTATTATCCGTTTTGAACTCGGCGTAAATACTGTCCGTATTAAAAAGCGTAACCAGCAACGGAGCAACATTGGCGCCGGAAGACTGCCATTTGCCCTGCACGCCAATTTCGCAGGGGGCGCAAGACCCGCCGCAATCCACACCGGTTTCGTCACCGTTCTGGATACCATCGCTACAGGTAGCCTCGGGTTCATCATTATCTTTATCGCAGCTCTGCCAGGTTACTACCATGCCAGTAATAGCAAATAAGAGGAAGAGAAATTTCAAATTTTTCATGGCAAAAGGATTTTTAAGGTTTTTAAAAATTGTACCCCGGAAAAGCTCCGGATCACAAGCCGATAGCAGCATACTAAGATAGGAATGCCTCCCTTCCTGTAACCCGATACCAGAAAAACAGAAGGGCTGACTTAAGGGAAAACAGCCCATAAGTACGTAAAAAAATTTAGGCGTTGGAGCCCACAAGCACGGCTACTGCCTTTCAAAATCAAGCCTTGGCATACTCTGTTAGCATTGTAGCCTTACTTTCCAAAAAGGGGCTTGACTTTCGGGACTGTCCCGATACAGGAAAGTAACGGGTTGGCGCCCGCAGATGCTGCAGGCTGCCAAAACCGCTACATTCCTTCACCGCGAAGAATAGCGTGCCCCTGAATAAAATCGCCCCCCTTCATGGTTGGAGGTTTTGCAAGGATAATCCTCCTGCTAGTGGTGCACCATTCTATCCTCTTCCACCCGGCTGCGTACTTCCCCGACTTCTTCCATGGTGATCGTCCCAAGGAAGGGTTTAAAGTTGGAGTAAGTCACCGTCAGGTTCAGTTCAGACAGCGGCAGCCCGTCGGCGGGCAGGCTGAAGCTCGCCTTGCCTAAACTATTGGTCTTTTTCGTCATGAACACCTTTGGCAGTGCTGTGCCGGGAGCCCATCCTCCCATCAGTGTCACTCTGCGGTTGGCAACGGCGACACCCATGTGCCGGACCGTAACTTCAACGGTATCGCCCCATTCGGCTGATTTGGGATAGGTAACCTCATGGAATTTAGGGCTGTCCGTCCAAACCGGCATTTCGGGGTCGCCAAACAGGGTTTGGGTATAGAACGTCCAGAATTGGCGAACGCCACCGGTAGCCAGGCGCATACCGGCTGCCGGGCCAAGGCGCCCACTGACACTCAGCTTGTCCCAGAAGAACTCTTCGTAGTTGTCTCCAACGCCAATCCATCCGTAACGGGTATTGCCAACGTAACCGATCGCACCACCATCCGGATCCAGGGTGGATTTTTCGGCCAACGAATCCACGCCGTCCGGCCGGGCAGTGGAACAGGAGTTTGCAAACATGATGTAAAACTTCCGGTTGTTGGAGAAATCCATCCCGCTGTTCACACCACAACAGCCATAGGGCGAACCATGCCCGCTCAGGCTGGCCAGGTGAACCCCGTTATTCAATGCTGCCTGAACAACACTGGAATCAAGCGGAACGAGCGGCGGCGGCGTGCTCAGGTCAAAGTAATCTTCGTAATGCCTCTCTACCGAATTGAAGTTCGGATACCAGGTATTCATCAGAGCCCGAAGGTTCTCCTTCTCCTGAACACAAAGTTCGAGGCCCATCGGGTCCCAGAAAAAGTTGACCGCATTGATATCGGCTTCCGGGCCCATCACTTTCACATATCGGGTCGGCGGTGCACTCTGCACAGAATAACTATCATTTGTCACAAAGAACCAGCCGAGGTTCGAGGTGTCGGCAGCAGTATTGTAAGGAATGACAACATCCGCACCACTCAGGCGGGCCACCATCCGATGGGAAGGAAGCCCTCCGCTCATGGACAGGTCAAAAGAGGTATGCACCTTGGTGACATTCGATCCATTCACATGGGTAAACTTATCTTCTGCCGGCGGTGATGCCGTATCGGATTGCTTCTGTTGCCATTTCCTGCCCCAATAAGCGGAGGCGTACAGTATTTTGTGCAGGTAGCTCGTATCCACATCATTGCCATCGGCATCTTCCAGTTTTTCATAGGCCATCACCTTATTCACAAAGGCACTGGCCTCGGCTTGACTTTCGGCGGAAGCCCGGCCAACCCAGATGTCCGGCCAGAAATCCACCCGGTCCAGCGACACTTCCATACTTCCATCGAAGTGGTATTGACCGTAAAGGCCGTTGTTATTGTCATCAAAATCGTGCTTGCCGGGAATCGAATAGCCCGGGCCTTCCAGGCTGCTGTAGTAGAAATCGGAAGGAATGCTATTGACCGGCCGTAACCAGTAGAAATTGTCATCGAGAACGGCTTCGGGGCCTTCTACGATGATATAACGGGACTTTTCGCCAATGCCCAGCCGCTTGAAACCTGTATTTTTGGTCTCAAAATCGGCCTTGCTGGTAAAATACCAGCCCAGGCGCCCGGCGCCGGCTTCCCGGTCAAACGGAATGCGCAGGCCTCCATGCTGGGTTGACAATGGATCCGTTGCCTCCGGCTGGAATAAGGGGAATAACTTCACCGCAGAATGCCCGCTCAGGAAGTAGCAGGTTCTTTCCGGCGGCGGGTTATCCGTATGGCGCCAGCAGCCAATAGTCTCATAGGTTGAGGAGCCGGTGAGGTTGCGGATCGGCGCCACGCTGGTATCCCCCCCCAGCAGCACATAAAGCGTATCCTTCTGTTTGTGGAAGTATTTGAAAGCGTTGCGTAGTACTTCCTGCAAGTCGCGGGCAAAACCACCTTGCGTAAAATCGCCGAATTTCTTTCCTACAATATCGGAAATCGTAATCACCATGGTGCGTATGCCCCGGGAGGTTTTCCATTCGGCCAGGCGCTGGTATTCCGCAACCAGGTCTCCGGAAAGGGCTGCTCCGCGTTCTGTCAGGTTGGGCGCCCGGGTGGCGCCGTCCTCCAGTTGGATGCTTTCCGGCCATCGGTAATTATCGGCCACGATCAGGTAGGGGACATCTTCCAGGAATAAGGTTGCCCATTTAAGGTCTTTCGCCCGCAGCACCGATTTCTGGGATAAGATGGACTCAATCTGTTCGGCATACAATTCGCCTACCCCGCTGGCTTCATGCTTCCGGCTCGCAGCTATCTTCTTTGCTTTTTCCAGGTCGAATTTAGCCACATAGCGCAAATTCGGATAAAAGTTGTAAGCCTTTTTCACCGGGTCGTATTGGACCGGGTTCACCCGGATGGCGGCCATCTGAATGGGCCCTATTTCCTCGGTTTTCAGCACCTCCACCAATTTTTCCGGGAAGGCTTTTTGTCCTTTGAGGAAGGCCGGGGCCATGGTGGTGAATTTGATGTCGATGTTGTCGATGGAAAAACCATCGCCAAATTGTCTGGAGTCCGTACCGACATCGGGCACCGGTTCCTGAACGGGGAAAGGTTTTTCTGCTGAAATGACCACCGGCTCACCAGGAATGATCTCCAGCGACAGGATATCTCCCCCCAGCGGAAGAGCCATGTACTGGACCAGCTCGGGAACTGCCGGGCGGCCCGGTATGGCGCTGTACCTAAAGCTCTTTAACTTTGGCAGGTCGAATCCGTCACGCTTCTGAATGGCCAATGCATCTTTTGACAATCTCACGCCGCCTTCCACCGCATCATCCGGGAGCGTTGGCGAAAGATCGCCCAGGGTTTCCCGGTCGATTTCGAGGTCAAAATGTTCCTGATTGGAGGCCTCCCATCTAACCGCCCCCTTGGTATCCAACAACAATCGCATCGGCGGTGCGTAAATGGCCAGATAAATATCGGGCCGATTCTCAAACAGCTCTTTAAAGTCTTTATCCGAATAGTACATTTCGAAAAAGCCTTTTTCGTCGGTCACCGCTGAACCCAGCAGGTCATCAAACAGCATGTCCTTATCATAGGCGCGGACATGCAAGCCGCTAACACCCAGGCCGCTCTCCTTCTCCCGGATCCGGCCGGTAATTTTTAATTCTTTCATAATCGTGGTTTTTGTAGCCTTGCTCCTGGCCTTTCCATAATCATCAGCTCCAAAGCAAAGCAATTGATTGAATAATGGGCTTCACATCGTACTCCTCTAATCTCCATGGTATCGTACAATCTGGAATCCAAAAGTTGGCGTGCGTACGCTTTGTTCGGAAAGGATCTTTACTCTAGTGCAGGGGGTGCTCATTGATCGGAAAACACATAACGTCTTTCAGAAGCTGTTTGAATTTAGTCCTTCAGTTTTATTATGCCTCTTTTTCCGCCACTCTGCGGCTTTTTTTCGCCCCATACCTATGGGTACGAGGCTCAAAAAGAGCCTTGATTGACGAAAAAATAGCCTATAATAAATTCTAAAAACCAAATTCAAACAGCTTCTCAGATAAATCCTCTTAATGAAAAATGCAATGACATTTGTCAGGCGGCTGAAAAAAAGAGAAATAATTTATAAACAACTTAGGGGTTGCCACCTCCCGGGCTGTAATACAGTCAAAAACATTGTTCCATTAAAAATCACCTGACTTATGAAAACCTTTCTGAAATCCACCTTTCTGCCTGCCCTACTCTTGTTGGCGGCTTGTAGCACCCCAAAGATGGCAGTAGACACCCAATTACAAACCACTCCTGCCCTTGCCGTCAAAGGCAGACAGGGCTGGATGCTTAACCAGCATTTGTCCTTCGGCGAGTTCACCACTGGCAAGGTGCAACGGGGCTGGCTAAAAAGTTACGACATCCCCTTTATTGTCCGTTTCTCGGGGGCTAAAGAAAAACTGGCCTACACTCTTTCCAATGGCGAAGGCCAGGCTGCAGAGGTATTCTGTATGGGTAAGCTCCGGCAGCAGGATCTCCCCCTTTTCAATGACCTCTTCGAGCTAAACCTTGGCTGGCAAGACGCCTTCTCCGGCGCCATAGCCCTGAATGATGGCCGGCAGCACTATGACTTTCTACTCACAGGCCTCAATCAGAACAACTGGTTCCGCCCGGCTGAAGGTTTCATTCGCTATCAGGAAGGCCTAATCGACATCCAGCCCGTCGACCGGCTCGACAACGGCCAGCGGGCCCTGGGCCAGCAGTCGCTGGGCTTCCAGTTCGTCTACCACAATGAAGTAATCGGCGCCGTGGAAACCCTCAACAACGGCCGGGTATGGCTCAAAGACGGCCTGGCGCCGGAACTGCGGCTGGTGCTGGGTAGCGTGGCGGCGGCGTTGTTGCTGAGGAGTGAGCTGGAGAGCTAATTCTTTTTCCTTAATTTAGCCCGTGATCCTCAACCGATACGACATGAAGCTCCAAACCTGCCTATTCCTTCTGTTCCTGATCCTTACAATCGCCCTGTCCGCCCAGGTTGGTGCAGAAGCCTTGCCCATTGACACTGCGGTCCGCATCGGAAAGCTGGACAATGGGCTGGCCTATTACATCCGCGCCAATGGTAAGCCTGAAAACCGGGCGGAATTAAGGCTGGCGGTGCATGCCGGTTCTTTGCAGGAAGACGAAGATCAGCGCGGCCTGGCCCACTTCGTAGAGCACATGGCCTTTAATGGCACGGCCCATTTCGAAAAGAATGAGCTGATCAACTATCTGGAGCATACCGGCGCCCGGTTTGGGCCCGACCTCAACGCCTATACGAATTTTGAAGAAACGGTATACCTGCTTCAGGTACGCACCGATAGCCAGGCTTTACTGGAAAAAGGACTGCTGATACTGGAAGATTGGGCGGGCGGACTGTCCTTCGAACCGGAAGAGATCGATAAGGAACGCGGAGTGGTCCTGTCCGAATGGCGCACCCGCCTCAGCCCTGACCAGCGCCTGCAACAAAAATATTTCCCCGTCCTCTATCGGGATTCCCGCTATGCCATTCGGATGCCCATTGGCGAGCCGGAGATTATCCAACAGGCGGACTATAGCACCATTCGCCGGTTTTACGACGACTGGTACCGCCCCGAGCTGATGGCCGTTGTCGCAACCGGCGATTTCGACCCCGACTGGATGGAACAACAGATCGTCGACCGGTTCTCTGGCCTGGAAAATCCCGCCGAACCGCGCGTGCGGGAAACTTATGCAGTACCTGGCCATGAAGAAACACGTTATGTCGTTGCAACGGATGCGGAAGCGCCATTCACGCAGGTTCAGGCCATCTATAAGCATCCCCATCAGTCGTTGGACAATATCGGGGACTATAAGCAGCAATTGGCGCACAGCCTTTACAACCGTATGCTCAACGCACGCCTGCTGGAAGTCATGATGCAGGCCGAGCCGCCCTTTACCTTCGCCTACTCAGGCTATGGCAGCGACCTGGGCGAGCTGGATAGCTATAGCATCTATGCTTTTGTAAAGGAAGGCGGCGCCCTGGAAGGCATGGAGTCGGTGTTGAAAGCCACCCGCCGGGCCATGCTGCACGGCTTCACCGAAACCGAGTTGGAACGGAAGAAGGCGGAAATGATGGAAGAAGCCAAGCGGGCCTACCGCGAGCGCGACAAACTGGAATCCGCCAGCCTCGCCAGCCGGTATGTTTATCACTTTCTGAAAGGCTATCCTATACTTAGCCCGGAGCAGCAACTCCGGCTGTATGAAGAATTGCTCCCGACAATCCACCTCCAGGACATCAATCCGCTGCCCAAAACCTGGCTTACCCCTCAGAACCGGGTAGTGATCGTCACCGGCCCGGAAAAAGAAGAGGCGCCACTTCCAACAGAAAGCGAACTGAAAGCCAGCCTGCAGCGCATGGACACGCTGGCTCTGGAGCCTTATGTAGACCAGGTGAACGACGCCCCCCTGATCGGGGAAGAACTGACGCCCCAACCCTTTCTCAGTACCAAACACTTAGACAGCCTCGGCCTCACCATACTACAGTTCCCAAACGGCCTTACCGTTTATCTGAAGCCAACCGATTTTAAAAATGACGAAATACTCATGAGCGCGTTTAGCCCCGGCGGGCATTCGGTTTATGACAATGAAGCGTACTACAGCGCGGCCAGCGCCGCTGCTATTCTCAATCAAAGCGGAGTAGGCGAATTTTCCCTGGCCGAACTGGAGAAAAAGCTGGCGGGCAAAAATGCCAGCGCCAGCCCTTATATTAATGAGCTGAACGAAGGGATTTCCGGCAGTTGTTCTACCGAAGACCTGGAAACCATGCTGCAACTCACTTACCTCTATTTTACCGCTCCCCGGCGGGATGAGGCAGCCATTCAATCCTACCTGGCCAGGCAGCGCTCCATTTTCGAAAACATGATGGCCAACCCTTACTATTATTTTGCCGACATCAAAAACCAGTTGAAGTACAAAGGCCACCCTCGCCGTCAGATCACCACCCTGAAAGACCTGGAAAAGATCAGCCTGGACGAAGTGATGCGTACCTATCAGGACCGCTTCGCCGATGCCAGCGATTTCACCTTCCTCTTCGTCGGCCAGTTCGAAATGGGACAAATCCAACCGCTGCTGATGAAATACCTGGGCAACCTGCCTTCAATGGAAAGGGAAGAGCACTGGAAGGACGTTGGAGCGGGCCTGGCCACCAAATTGGATACCACTATTGTACGAGGGCAGGCGCCCAAAGCCCTAGTGGAGTTGACTTATCATGGCGATTTCGACTACGCCGACCCTCAGGCGCGCTACGATTTTTACTCGATGGCCGCCGCCCTGCGCATCCGCCTGCGAGAGGCCCTTCGCGAAGACAAAGGTGGCGTATACGGCGTCAGCCTGAATGGCGTGCTGCTCCCCTACCCCAAGCCTCAATACCGCCTCACGCTCTCCTTCAACAGCGAACCGAAACGCACCCAGGAACTGATCGAAACCGCTAAAGCGGAGGTCCGGCAAATGCAGGAGGAAGGCCCTGCGCCCGATATTTTGGAAAAAGTACAAGAAACCCAACGTCAAAGCCACCTTAAAGGCCTAAAGGAGAATGGGTTCTGGCTGGGGCAACTCAGCACCCGCCTGCAGAACGGCATTCCGCTGGAGGGCATTCTGATGAACCAGTTTGAGCCCTACATCAATGGTTTGAGTAAACAGAATTTGACGCTCATGGCGCGACAGTGTTTCCAGGAGGAAAACCTTATACAGTTGGTGTTGATGCCGGAAGGGCCATAGTGTTTTGTGGGGTGGTTAATCTTCCGAACTGGAATTCGAAAGGACAGTTTGGGCCTCGACGATCTCCACGCGGCGCTCGCGGGCGGCATCGGGGTGGTAGATGGAGTTGCGCTGGTCGTCGAGGGCATCGCTGACCGTTCGGGCCGCTTCCGCCTCGCCGAAGGGGCGCTCGGAGATCTTCAGCCGGTTATTTTCCAGATAAGGCTTAAAAACCCCATCCTTGTAAGACTGAAAGTGGTTGCGCACACTGCTGATGCGACGCTGGCTGAGCGCCAGGTTGTAGTCGCTTTTGGCGCGCGGGCTGGTGTACCCCTTCAGGAATATCTCCACCTGTTCACCGGATTGCAGGCGCTTCAGGAGGATTTCAGAGAACAGTAACAGGTATTCATAGCCTTTTCGGACATTATCTTCGAAGAAGGTTTCGATGGCTACTTCTCCTTCCACTTTATTTTCCTCTGATAAGGGTTTGGTAAATTCCTGTAGGTATTCCCCTTGTCGGGCGTAGTATTTCTCATAGGTTTCGAGGTAGGTTTTCTTTGTTGTCTCCCGCCGGGTCCGGCGGTCGGGTTCATCGTTGTCAAAGTACAGGGCAAGGGGCAGGAAATCCTCCAGTTTGGTGGGGACGGATGGTTCCTCAGTTGAAGGCGGTGTCTTAGTTGGAGGCGTTTCCGTCAACGCTGGGGTTTCCGGTTGGGGCGGTTCTTCGGGAATGGGTTCAAAGTGGTAGATGTCGTTACAACAGGCTTTATTGGCCTCATCGAGGTAGAAAGAGCCCGGGCGGTTGGAGGAAAGATAACCGGACTCGCCGTCATTTTCCAGGGTGTAATAGATGTCGTTATAACTGGAATTGATGGGGGCGCCCAGGTTTTCCGGAGTACTCCAGGCCTGTCCACGGCGGGAGCGGAATACGTCGAATCCGCCCAGGCCGGTGTAGCCTTCCGAGCTGAAGTAGAGCGTCTGGGACGGGTTGTGGAAATAGGGCGTGATATCATCCATTGGTGTATTGAGTTCCTGAAGGCGGCTGGGGCGGCTGAATTTGTTCTCCCCCTCCTCTACTCTACTCCACCAGATATCGAGGCCACCGGGGCCGCCGGGGGAGTCGGAAACAAAAAAGAGCAGTTCAGCCTGAAGAATGGAATCGTAACCGATGCAGGGCTGGGTAGCGGTATAACCAACCTGGTTGATCTCCTCCGGCAAACGGATGGCGCGGGCGCTCCACCGGCCGCGCTTGTCCTGATTGCGGTAGTAAATGGCGCAGCGGATCTCCGAAGCATTCACATAATCGCAGCGGGTGAAATATAGGCGGCTACCGTCAAGGCTGAACGCCAGGTTGGCGGTGTGCAGGTTATCGTCGTTAAAACCGCGGCTCAGGGTGCGCCCGCGGCTCCCCCCCCGCTGGTACAGCACCTTGGAGACCATTCGGGTGGGCTTGTAATCGTCCTTTTGTTTTTCATAGCGGAAGGAGGAGTAGTAAAGCGTGTCTCCCTGCACCAGCGGTGCAAATTCCGAGTAATCCGTATTGACCTTTTTATCCAGGTGCATTACCTGGATCCGAGCCGGTTCAGCGGCCATTTCCCGGGCCCAGTCGCAGGCAGATATGGCATCACTGGCTTGCTCCCGGAAAGGTGCAGCCGTATTTTTCTGAGCCAGATACATCCGAAAATGGGCCTTGGCCTTGTCGTACTGGCCCAGGCTTTTGTACACAGTAGCCAGCCAAAAGGCCGCCAAGGGATATTGTTCCCGCTTAGGGCTTTCCAGGACTTTCTGGTAATAGGTTTCTGCAATTTCAAAGGCATAAAAACGGCGGGCCACCTCCGCGTACTGGTAGGCTACATCGGGGTCATCGGGTTTGAATTCCAGGGCGTTGCCGAAATACTGGAGCGCCGCATTGTAATCCTTGCGCTGCAGGGCGTCTTCACCGGCCTTGACGTAAGCCTTGAAAGATTGGGCGCCCAGGGGAAGCACCGTCAGGCAGAAAAAAAGAAGAAAGAAAAAGCGAGGTAAAGTGTTGCTCATAATAGCTTCGTGTTGGCGGTTTCAAAACCGCAAGCCTGCTAAAAAATCGGGCATGCTTTAAACACCTTGGGTGGTTGGACATGGCTGATCACATACTGTACCGATAATTCCGGGCCGCCATTTCGATTGGTGGCCGCCAGGAAGGGAGAAGTGTTGAAATCATAGCTAAAGCCCACCTGCCAGTTGCGGAAGAAAACATCCACATAAACGATCGCTGCGTCATTGAAGCGGTAGCCTCCTCCCAGCTGAACCGCCAATTCCTTCCCCTTTTCAGTACTAAGGTGATATCGGATGCCGGCATTGCTCAACACTTCCTGGTAATCACCCTGCACCTGCACCAAAGCATTCAACACAACATCCATCTGCGGCGCAAACTGGGCTACGCCCATAAAGTGCGCGTTCAACAGCATCGGCAGCGCTATTTGACCATCGCCCAGGAAAGAAATGGATGGGCGGTTGAGATGCGCGGCTCCAATGCCCGCCCAGGCGCGGGTGCGGCCCTGCTCCGGGCGGAAAGCCCAGTTGGCGCCGGCGCCCAGGCTAAAAAAGCCGGAGGAGGTAGCGGCAAAAGCCTCGGCGGTAGGCGCATTTGGGTCAAAGGTATTGTCGGTAAATTGGTCGCCGAAGTTAAACTGTCCGGGTTCCAGAGCCCGCTGGCCGGCGCGCAATTGCAGGCCCAGGGAGAGGGCATGCGCATCGGCAAGCTTCACATGGAAAGCGCCATGAAGGGACAACTGCAGCCAGCTCAGCCCGGCGTCTCCCGCCTGATCGTACAGGAGGCTCCCCCCCAGCCCCAGCCAGTTCTCGCCCAGCCAGGGCTGGAAAAGCTTTTGGTCATAGCTGGCGGCCAGCGTTTCATAAGGAACCGGCACCGAAAACCACTGGTTGCGATAATTGGCGCTAAAGCGTTGGTCGCCGTCGAAAGCCCCGGAAAGGGCTGGATTGAACATCAAAGGCGCATTGTGAAACTGCGAGAAATGGACATCCTGGCCAGCCAATGGCGGGCCAAATGCAAGCAGCAGGGAAAAAATGGCCAATAGGTGTAGAATTCGGGTCAATAGGAATAAATTTGTAATTCTTTGGAAAGCACCTAAATTACCCCCAATGATGGTTTTTGCCAAACATTCCGTGAAATTTTGACAAATGGGTGCTAATCTTCTGAATTGTTATGGAAAAGCGAAAACGACAGCATATCCTTAAAGTTGGCCTTACCGGTGGCATGGGTAGCGGTAAAAGTACGGTATGCCAGGTGTTTGCCGCCCTCGGCATCCCCATTTATGATGCGGATACCCGCGCCAAATGGCTCATGGCCCATGACCCTGTGCTGGTGGCCGGCCTCAAAAACCTGCTAGGGCCGCGGGCTTTTTTCAAGGACGGCAGCCTCAACCGCGCTTTTATTGCCGAGCTCGTCTTTGGCGACGAGGAGAAACTCCGTCAGCTCAACGCGCTGGTACACCCTGCAGTAGCGGAAGACAGTGAACGTTGGCATAATGCCCAAAAGGGCATACCTTATTCGCTCAAAGAAGCGGCGCTGTTCTTCGAAAGTGGTAACTACAAGGCTATGGACAAAATGATTACGGTCTTTGCTCCGGAAGAACTGCGCATCCAACGGGTAGTTACCCGCGATCAAAGCAATCCGGAAGCCGTACGCGCCCGTTTGGCCAAACAAATGCCCGAAGAGGAAAAGCTGCGCCTGTCCGATTATGTGATCTACAATGACGGCCGGCAATCCCTGATCCATCAGGTGCTGGCCATACATCGCGAATTGGTAGCATTAAGCCAAAACACATGAAACTGGAGAACCCTCAGGAAACGATCATCACCGGCATTAAAACTTTTAGCCAGTTTCGCAACAATGGCGCTTCGTTAAAAAATTGTACGCTTCAGGCGCTCGATTTTTCTAAAGAGGCGGTCAACTGGGAGCGCATTCAGGTCGACCATACGACCACCTTTCTGGGCTGTACGCTAAGCCTGGAGGAAGAATTGCTGTTGCGCCTTAAGGGCGCCTACGTCTACCGCGCTCCGGAAACACTTCCGTACGACCCGTTCCGCACCAGCCTTTATACCTGGCAAGAACTCCTTGAAGGCTTTTCCGAAGAAGCAGACCACAGCACGGATATCCAGATCTACCAGCACTTCTCTGCTGCCAAATTCACCCCTACTATTAACGAGGCGCTCTGGCAACGCATCCATGATTATTCTATCGATGAAGCCCTGCGCGACCTGCTGGGGTTCGACGAAGAAGGGATGACCAAACGGCCCTGTGTTGGCTTCATGGGTGGCCATGGCGTCCGCCGGGACGACCCGTTTTTCATAAAAACAGCCCGCACGGCCAAGCTATGCGGCGAGCAGGGGTATTTCATCGTCTCCGGGGGCGGCCCCGGCATCATGGAGGCCACCAACCTGGGCGCCTACTTTGCCGGCCGGCCCGATGCGGCATTGGTGGACGCTATCCGGATACTCAGTGAAAAGCCTTACTACAAGGATAATGGATACCACCAACAGGCCATGAAAGTGTTGGATAAATACCCCGATGGCGCCCTCAGCCTGGCCATCCCCACTTGGTTCTATGGCCATGAACCGAGCAACCTGTTCGCTTCCCATATCGCCAAATACTTCTCCAACAGCATCCGCGAAGACAACCTGTTGGCTATCAGTCTCTATGGCATCGTATGCGCCCCCGGCAGCGCCGGCACTACGCAGGAGATCTTTATGGACGCTACTCAAAACCACTACGGCACCTTCAATTACTACAGCCCGATGGTCTTCCTCGGCCGCCAACGGTACGAGATCGACACGCTGATCTTCCCTCTGCTGAAACAACTGGCCTGGGGCAGGGAGTACGCCGATATGCTTTTCATTACCGACGAGCCGGAAGAGGTGCTGCAGTTTCTGAAGGAGAATCCCCCGCGGAAAGTCCAGCCGAACTCCAGTTCGGCCTGAAGGCCTCTGAAAAGCTTCTTTACAGGACACCACGCAGATAAGACGCAGCGTTGCACGAATCCTTAAGCACCAGAGCAAGTAACCATTCTCCTGATGATTTTTCTCATTGCACAAGAGCCTACCTCATAGTATATTTTTGATCTTTAGATTAGATATCCTTTCCAATTCTCTAGCCTCAGTTTGAAGTATAATTGAAGCCCAAGCCTACAGGTTTTTCATCCCAATTGACAAGCACCCAAAGGGCGATATTCCATTCTTTACTTTACCCATCAAAAAACATTTAACTATGATCTTAGTCATTGGTGCAACCGGAAAATTGGGCGGTGAAATTTGCCGCCGGCTATCTGCCGAAGGAAAAGAGGTTCGGGCGATGATTAGGCCGACAGCTGCCCCCCAAAAGGTGGAGGCCCTAAAAAAGATGGGCGTCCAAATTGTAAGAGGAGACCTACGAAACTTTGAGACCTTTGAACCCGCATTAAAAGGTATCGATACGGTCATTTCGACCGTTTCCAGTATGCCCTTTAGTTATGTTCCCGGAGACAACGACATTCAAAATGTGGATCTAGCTGGCATTAAAAAGCTGGTAGACAAGGCAAAAGCTGCAGGCGTTAAACATTTTATCTACACCTCCTTTTCCAATCAAATCGACCAGGATGTCCCACTCTGTAATGCCAAGCGAGCCGTTGAGCAACACCTGGAAAAAAGTGGCCTGGCCTACACTATTTTACAGCCGAGTTATTTCATGGAAGCCTGGCTGACACCCGCTGTGGGGTTTGATGTGGAACACGCAAAAGTACAGGTATTTGGAGACGGTACGAAGCCCATCAGTTATATCTCCGTGGAAGATGTTGCTAAATTTGCAGTTGCAAGCATTGAAAACCCCGCTGCCCGGAACGCAAAACTTGAACTTGGTGGCCCGGACAAGCTTTCCCAACTGGATGCAGTTAGGATATTTGAGAAAGTTGACGGCAGAAAATTTGAAGTCCAATATGTTCCTATGGAAGCTCTGAAGGAGCAGCTGAATGCCGCTACCGACCCCATGCAGCAATCTTTTTCCGGGCTGATGCTGGCAGTCGCCAAGGGTGACCCTATTGATATGGACAAAACCTTGAAGGCTTTTCCGATCCCGCTTACATCTGTTAAAGATTTTGCCAAAAGGATGGAGCCGGTTGCGTAAGTACAATGTCAATTAAATTTTGAACCATTTTAGGCCGCCGCCTTGGTGCAAATGGCAATATTGCTTCTTCGCCGAACTGGAGTTCGGCGGGATTACAATGCGGCCTTATATACCGACAGGCAACGCTCCCGCGCCATCTTGTGGTCCACTATCGGCTTGGGATAGCGGGGGGTGTTATACTCCGGTACCCAGCGGTGAACGTAGCGGAAGTCCTTATCAAATTTTTCCTGCTGGGAGGTGGGGTTGAAGATGCGGAAGTAGGGCGCAGCATCGGTGCCACAACCGGCTGCCCATTGCCAGCCGCCATTATTGCTGGCCAGGTCGAAGTCGAGCAGTTTCTGGGCGAAGTAGGCCTCCCCCCAGCGCCAGTCGATCAGCAGGTGTTTGGTTAGAAAACTGGCGGTGATCATGCGGACGCGATTGTGCATATAGCCCGTTTGATTGAGCTGCCGCATGCCGGCATCGACGATGGGGTATCCCGTTTGGCCCTCGCACCATTTCTGAAACTCTTCCTCCTTATTACGCCACTCGATTTGGTCGTATTGAGGGCGGAAAGAGCGTTTCGCGACCTGGGGGAATTCCGCCAGGATCATCGCGTAGAAATCCCGCCAGATGAGTTCGTTGAGGAAAGTATCATTGAGGCGCCCGGCCTTCCAGGCTTTCTCCCGGATGCTGATAGTTCCGAAGCGGAAGTGAATGCCCAGGCGGGACGTGCCGTCCAGGGCTGGAAAATCGCGGGTTTTGTCGTAGTTGCGAATAACACCACGGCTCACCACTTTGGATGGAATGACGATGTCGGTTGGCTCGAAGCCCATTCCCTCCAGGCTGGGGATAGGTTGGGGCTTCATTTGATAAAAATGGCTGAAGTAATCTTCTGTGGGGTAAGGTTTCAGGAAAAAGGAAACCGGTTCCTCATTGCCCTCCGCATCCACGAAAGTGTCCATCTCGCTGGCCAGTTTTTCCCGCCATTTGCGGCTATAGTGGGTGAAAACGGTATAAGGCGTTCCATCGGCTTTGTTGACCTCTCCTTTTTCGAAGATGACATGGTCCTTGAAGGTGTGGAATTCCACTCCCTTAGCATCCAGCAGGCTTTTTACCTCGCCGTCGCGTTCCAGGGCATAAGACTCATAGTCCCGGTTGGTGTACACCGCATGGATATCGAATTCCGACAGCAGGGATCCCCATATCTCATTTGGAAAGCCATAGCGCACCAGCATACTGCCGCCCAACTCTTTCAGCTCTCCGTTTAGCTCCTGAAGGGTATTATGGATAAACTCCACCCGGGCGTCTTTTTTATCTTCCAGGCCATCCAGGATATTGCGGTCGAATATAAAGAGGGGCAGGACGGGATATTCCCCTTTCAGCGCGTGGTAAAGCCCGGCATTGTCTTCCAGGCGCAAGTCTCTTCGGAACCAGAAAATATTGACTTTGGGCATATCTAGATCTTTTTCGGGAGGAAAACAGCAAAGGAAGGCCAATGTTTACCCGCCATTGCATTTATGCATTTTCGCATTTATGCATTTTCCATTCCTACCCATTGGGAGAATTCTTAAATTTGAACCCTCACTTCCAAAAATAGCAAGTTATGAAAATACAGTCCCTTTTTTTAGTCCTATTGTCCCTTCTCATCCTGTCGGCCTGCCAGACGGAAAAGGCCAAAGCCAGGGAAAATATTGCCCGTCTGGAAAAAGCGGTAGAGGCCAATCCCAACCCTACCGATGCCGAAGCCTTGTTAAAATCATATCAGGATTATGTGGCCCAGTATCCGGATGATGCCGACAATAACCCCCGCTATCTTTACCGGGCGGCAGCCCTGCAATTCCGGCAGAACCATTTTTCCGGCGCTGTCAACCTGCTGACGGATGCAATTAACAATTATTATGCTTCCGAAAACACCCCTCAGGCGATGCTTTTCCTGGGAGAGCTATATCAGGACAATCTGCGCAATGAGGAAAGCGCTACGACTGTATTCCAGGCTTTAGCCCAGGCTTTCCCGGATAGTGAGTCCGGCAAAAAAGCCATGGAAAAACTTCCGGACAGCCTGCCGGCCATTGCTGACCGCCTCAGTACCATGGCAGGGCAAATGTTCAACGACTCGACCAAACGATTTGAGTACCGCATCGTCAACAATTACGTTGCATCCGGCGAACTCTACGCGATGCTGTTGCCCAACGCGCCGGACGCGCCGAATGTATTGTACGAATCCGCCGAAGCGGCCCGCTCGATCCGTTCTTTCACCAAAGCCCTGAAGCTATACGAAAAGATCAACGACCGCTACCCCGATTACGAAAGAGCGCCGCTGGCCTTATTTATGCGCGCCTTCACCCTTGACAGTGACCTGAAGCGCTTCGACGAAGCCAAAGCCTTATACGAATCCTTTCTGGCCAAATATCCTACCCACGACTTTGCCGACGATGCGCAGGCAGGCCTGGATAACCTGGGAAAAACCGATGAGGAGATCCTACGGAACCTGGAAGAAAAGAATAAGGCCAAGGCAGCAGAGGCGGGAAAATCGACTCTGCAAAAAGTAGAAGAGACGGAATGAGGTAGGTAAAAACTGTTATACTTTGAGCTTAATACTTTTCCGGTCGAAAGGGTTAAGGGCCACGCCCTTGACTTTGGCTTCCGCCTCCACGCGGTACTCCGACTTGACGGCCTGCATGAACTTGGCCGCCCGGGCGATGCCGCCAAACAGAAAATTGCGATTGCCGAACTCTTCCATGTCCGATTTCACGATCGAAAAGGGCAGTTCGAATTCAAGTTCCACCACTTCCTGGGCCGGCACCTCGTAGGTGCGGCCGATAAAGGTGTGCCCCAATTCGTATTCATCGATCAGCTTTTCCTTGCTCCGGCCCCGGGAGTATTTTTCGATCAGGACGACCTTGATGCCGGTCACCGTCTGTGGGTTCAGCGACATCAGGTGGATAGTACCCCGAAGTACTTTATCCCGGCTGTCCACCTCTTCCGGCAGGACGAGCTCCAGCTTGACGCCTTCAATGCCCAACCATTGTTTAACTTTTCCGATCATTGCTGTTTTTTGGATTTTGAGGATTGCCGCTGTAATATTACCGGATAGCGCCCGGCCCAGCGTTTTTTTTCTATCAAACCTGCTTTTTTACGGATGACCGTACCTCCAAGCTCCAGCTCCAGCCGAAAGGCCGGAGGTATAGATTATACCATTCGTTTGTGCCAGCTCTGTCCCAGCGGCTTAAGCCAGTGGCGGTCAAAATCACCTTTATTGTTAACCAGGGTGTCAAACACCAGGGTATTGTCATTGATCTTTCCTTCCCGGTAGAGTTGGGCGAAAGCGTCACGCGGAGCGGTTACCACCTGATCGCCCTCTTTATAAGTAAAGGCCATGCGGTCGAAAAGGCCCACGCCGTACTCCGCTTCCAACTGTTTGAGGAAGTAGACGGACTTGTCGATGGAGCAACCGCTGGCGTCCGCCTGGCTTTCGTCCACCATCAGCACAATGAATTGCCGGTGGAGCACATCACCCAGGGCCCGCAGCTGACGGTTGTGGCTGATCCAGCTCTGAGCAAAAGCCTGGACGCTCTCCCGGATGGCAGGGATGTCCTTTTCTTCAAAAGGCCGGTTGGACTGGTAGATCCACACTCGGGTGGTATCGGGAAGGGTATCGTAGGCGGTCATAACGGTGGTATTAATTCTGCTTTGCATTGTAAAAAGTTCACTCAAACATAATAAACAAATGGGAGAAGCGGTAGTTGCCTGAAGTCAATTGTAGATGGATTTTACCACTACGCAGGAGATGACCCGGGAATTTTAAGCGTTTTTTAAGGAAGGCTTAATCCCGGTTTAAAAGGCGAAGGGCAATTTTGTCAAAAAAAAAATGGAATCACTTATTTCATCCACGCATTTGCACGCGATGCTCATCCACTTTCCTATCGCGTTGCTATTGATTGGTTTTTTGTCTGAAATTACCGGCCTTGTAACACGGAAGCAATTTTTTTCCAATGCCGGCCTTTTCCTGCTGCTGCTCGGCACGGCCGGAGCAATTGCTGCTTATTTCAGCGGGGAAGCAGCCGGGGAAGGTATGGAAGAAGGTAGTTTTGGACAAGCCGTAGCCTTGCATGAGCAGGCGGCGCTATTTGCGATGATCAGTAGCGTTGCGGCAGCTTTAGTTCGTTTAGTCTCCGAATTTCTAAAACAACGGTACGTCTGGTTAAAGGTGGCCAGTGTGCTGGTTTTTGCGCTGGCCATTGCGGCAATTACCCGGACGGGCTATCTTGGGGGGCAATTGGTGTACAAACATGCCGCCGGGGTGGAACTGGCCTTGCCTGGCCTGCCCGGATCCTGAGGGCCAGGCGGTTGTTTTTAACAATAAGAACTGATCTACATGAGGTTATTACTGGTGGAGGATGAAACTTCGATCGCCAACTTTATCAAGGAAGGGTTGGAGGAAGAAGGTTTTGCGGTGGATGTTGCTTACAATGGGAAAGAGGGAGTAGCCATGGCGCTGGGCTATCTGGAAGAATACGACCTTTTGTTGCTCGACTGGATGCTGCCCGGACTAAATGGAATTGAGATCTGTCGGCAGGTCCGCAGAGAAGACGCCAAAATCCCCATTATTTTCCTGACCGCTAAAGATACGGTCGACGATGTCGTCTTCGGACTGGAAACAGGCGCTAATGATTACATCCGCAAACCCTTCGCTTTCGATGAACTGCTGGCGCGGATACGGACTTTGCTGCGGCCTAAAGAGGGAGCGAACCACCTTTTTTTCAGTGGAGATATTCAAATGGATGTGGATGCCTATCAGGTCACCAAAGGAGGGCAGAAGGTAGAGCTGACCCAAAAAGAATTTGCCCTACTGGAATACTTACTGCGCAATAAAGGAAAAGTGTGCCGCCGGACCCGCATTATTGAAAAGGTATGGGACATCCACTTCAACCACGACACTTCCGTGATTGATGTTTACATCAATTTTTTGCGCAAGAAGTTGGACAAGCCAGGAGAGCCTTCCTTTGTGGAAACCCTGCGGGGAGTCGGCTACCGCATCAATGAGGAAGCATGAAACTAAGGTTCCGGGACCGGATCGCATTGTTTAATACCCTGGCGGCAGCGGTGGCTACGCTTTTGGTTTTCCTCGTTGTCTACGGGGTCGTCTATTATTCTGCCTTTCACCACCTCGATCAGGACATTCTCAATGAACAAGAAGAAGTGGTCGCCAATTTGCACTGGAAAGGCGACTCCCTGATCATCAATCGAATGCCAGAGTGGGACGAAAATGAACATAAACAAGTGGAGGTGAACCCCACTTTCCTGCAAATCGTAGATCAGAGTGGGCACCTGGTCTTTCGCTCCGCCAACCTTCAGTCCGAGCATTTCCTTTTCCATCCATCGCTGGAGCAGCCCAGTTTTCTCAACAGCCAGATCAATGGGAAACGAATCCGGCTGGGACAATTCCCCATTCGCAACGATAGCATGCAAATCCTTGGCCAATTGACCATCGGGGTCTCCCAGGAGGAATCCGCCATTGTGCTCAACAACCTGCGCATCACCTTATTGATCGCTTTTCCGCTGGTGCTATTAGTGCTTTACCTGGCGACCTCTTTGGCGGCGGCAAAAGGGATTGCCCCAGTGCAACAGCTCATTAGGGCATCAACCGGGATTGACGATTCCAATATTGAGCGGCGTTTGCCCCTGCCCGGCCATAAAGACGAAATTTATCTGCTGGCCAAAGCCATCAATGAGCTACTGGAACGAATAGAAGCCGGCATCAATCGGGAAAAACAATTCACCGCAGATGCTTCTCACGAGCTGCGCACCCCCTTAAGCGCCATCCGTGGCACCCTGGAAGTGCTGATCCGGCGACAGCGGGAGCCGGGCCATTACGAGGAAAAGATACGGCAGGTTATCCTGGAAGTCGACCGCATGAACCAATTGCTCAACCAACTCCTGCAACTGGCGCGGCTGGAAACACATACCACTCCCTTACAGTATGAAACGGTATATCTGGCGCCATTGGCCGGGGAAGTTTTGAATACCTGGCAACAGGCCCTTGCAGAGAAAAAAATGCAATTTTCCCTGCACATTCCCGAGGATGCTTTTGTTCAAGCCGACCGAGGCTTTCTCAGTATCATCCTGGATAACCTGGCCAGCAATGCCATAAAATATGGGCAACCCGGAGGAAAACTCGCTATTACCTGGGACCCTGCCCGGCAGTCGTTAGATGTAAAAGACGACGGCCCGGGCATCTCACCTGATCAACAGCCCTTTCTTTTCGACCGCTTTTACCGGGCCGATGCTTCCCGAAATTCCAACGTACAGGGAACGGGCCTGGGCTTATCCATTGTAAAAAAACTCGCAGCGCTCCAGCATATTCGGATCGAAGTCATCAGTTCGGATAAGGACGGCGCTACCTTTCGGCTCTATTTCTCCTCCCCTGCTTCTTTAAGCTGATTTTTAGAATTCCTAAAGGCTTGTTTAATGCCCGTGGGGGCATCTTTGCCCCAACAAACGCCTTATTACATCCCTCCTCCGATTGGCAGAAGGGGTTAAAGGCTTAAAAAAATCAAAAACTTTCGAACATGAAAAAATCAATGTTATTCTCGGCAATCGCCGCCCTTTTATCCGGGCTGTTTTTCTTTTCCTGCAACAATACGGCTGAACGCGGCCAGGGTATGCAGGAGCCTAGCGTCAACAAGGAAGAAGCAGGAGAATACGCCCAACTTACCGGCCAGAAAGGCGAAGAGGCCACCGCAATGGTGATCACCAACCTTTCCGCTGCTTTTACCGGAGAGGCCACAGCCAGCGCCAAGTACGCCGCCTATTCGAAAAAGGCGCAGGAAGAAGGATACCCGGAAATAGCCATGCTGTTCAAAGCTGCTTCAACATCCGAAAACATCCACGCCAATAACCACCGTTCGGTATTGGAAGAAATGGGCGTCAAAGCACCGGATGTCAACCCATCCTTTGTGGTGAAAACGACCAGGGAAAACCTGCAGGACGCCATTGCCGGCGAGACTTACGAGATCACGACGATGTACCCTGAATTCCTGGCCAATGCCAACAGCGCCAACGCTCAGCTGGCATTGATCAGCCTAAACTATGCCTACAAGACCGAGCAAAAGCACAAGCCACTGTACGAAAAAGCCCTGGCGGCGCTTGAAGGCAATCAGGTAAAATCCTTGTCGATGCAGTACTATATCTGTCCTACCTGCGGTAATACCTATGACACGACACCGCCCAAACGCTGTGGCATCTCCATGACCAGTGGAGAACGTTTTCTGAAGATCGATTCCATCTAAGCACCACTTTTTTCCATAACACTAAAATTCACGTCTTATGAATCAGGCACATTGGCATCTGTTACTGACCCACCTCCCCATCGTCGGCGCTCTCGCCGGATTGGGAACCCTGTTGGGCGGATTTATTTTCCGGTCGGAACCGGTTAAAAGGGCGGCTATGGGCATTTTCATTTTTTCCGCCTTATTAGCTATTCCGACTTTCCTGACCGGCGAGGGCGCCGAAGAAATGGTAGAAGGCCTGCCGGGCGTTAACGAAAGCCTTATCGGCCAGCATGAAAATGTGGCAACCCTATTCGTTTGGATACTTGGAGCCCTGGGCCTGTTCTCCGCCATCACGCTGGTGGCCAATATGCGGGGCATGAAGATACAGCAGGCTCTGAGCGTACTCACTCTGGCGCTGGCGATTGGAACAGTTGGCCTTTCCGTCCAGTTGGGAAAAACGGGCGGGGAGATCCGGCATACAGAGATACGGGGAGCTACCGCCCAATTGGATGGTGGCGGTGGGGAGAATGGCGACCCTACTGTTTCCGGACAGGAGGAAGACGACGACGACAATTGACCGGCGCTGCTGTGTGGGGTAAGAAACATGAGTCATCCCGAATTTTGAGCCCCCAATCAGCGATTCTATTCCTGCCCGCCGCTGGCAGCAGGCGGGGATACTCCTCAAAGCCCGCATACGGGCTTTGAGGATACTTTGGCCCTGCGGGCCGTTGATACTATGGATGAGGAGGCTCCACAACAAAAAGAACTTTAATGGGCGGCTTCTCTCATCAATAGCATCAACTTAGTATCCCTGCCGGCCTGCGGCACGGCAGGCGGGCTCCGCCGATCAGGCGTAGTATCGGCCCCGGCCCGAATGGGCCGGGGGTGACCATCTTCCGGGATATTCTACGAAAATTCGGGATGATCCATGTTTCTAAACTTTTCCTGGCTAATCTGTAGGCTGCTAAAACATCCTTCTCCCTACTCCCGCACCATGCTATTCACAATCAACTCTGCCAGGTCATACACCATCACCTCGTCCTGTTTGTCTTTAGCCTTAACGCCGTCCATCATCATAGTAAGACAAAAAGGGCAATTGGCGGCAATAACGGTAGCTCCGGTTTCCAAAGCTTCCTCTGCCCGCTCCACGTTGATGCGTTTGTTGCCAGGTTCGTCTTCCTTCCACATCTGGGCGCCGCCGGCGCCACAACAAAGGCCATTGGTGCGGCAGCGTTTCATTTCGACTAGCTCACTGTCGAGGGTTTCAAGCACTTTCCGGGGTGCTTCATAAACGCCATTGACCCGCCCCAGATAACAGGAATCGTGGTAGGTGATGCGCTTGCCTTTGAAGCTGCCGCCTTCTTTCATTTTGATGCGGCCCTCGTCGATCAGTTGTTGCAAAAGCTGCGTGTGGTGCACCACCTCATAGTGGCCGCCCAAGGCAGGATATTCGTTCTTCAGGGTATTGAAACAATGCGGGCAGGCGGTGACGATTTTTTTGACGTTATAGAGCTTGAGCGTTTCGATATTCTGGAGGGCCAGCATCTGAAAGACAAACTCATTGCCGGCGCGACGGGCAGGGTCGCCGGTACATTGCTCTTCGTTGCCCAGAATGGCAAAATCGAGCCCCACCTGGTTCAATATCCGGCAAAAGGCCAGGGTCACTTTCTGGGCCCGGGCATCGAAACTGCCGGCGCAGCCCACCCAAAAGAGTATCTCCGGTTCGCGGCCTTCCGCCGCCATTTCAGCCATGGTAGGTATTTGGAGTGGATCCATAGGTAGTTATCTTTTCATTATTCTTTAGAAAGAAGTATGTAAAGCCGCCGGGCGGCTATTGGGATCGTCAATTTAATAAAGATGATGTTTTAAAGTTTTTCATAATGATGTTTTTTATAATGATTATTTAAATAATGATTATAAAAGTAATCGTTATAAATTTCATCATTATAAATATAATCGTTATAAAAAACGTTGTTATATTCGTAATTTTGATTCCTCTTATCCCCTTAGCCCTCCTCCTCAACAAAAATCCATACCCTACTTCGCCCGAAGAACAGAAGATAATCCATCACCCAAAGCAAGCTAGGCTACCCTTCCACAGCCTCCTTCGCCCACTTATCCCGATCATCCGGAATTGCCCAGGCCGAGCCACTGTTCTCCATACTGTTGAACATCGGCAGCCAGTCGGAAGGGCCCTGCGAAAGGGTGAGGATCTCGTAGCGGCGCATTTTCAGGATGGGATCCAACGGATTGATCAGCACCGGGCAGGCCTCTACACAGGCATTGCAGGTGGTGCAGGCGTGCAGTTCTTCGGGGGTAATATAGTCGAAAAGGGACTTGCCGTCTTCATAATTGGTTTTGGAAACTGCCTGAGACGCATCTTTGGCGAATTCCTCCTTCCCGCTTTCAATATTACGGCCCACCGCCTCGGCCCGGTCACGGATATCCATGAGCACTTTTCGCGGCGACAATTTCTTGCCGGTGATATTGGCCGGGCAAACGGCCGTGCAGCGCCCACATTCCGTACAACTATAGGCGTCCATAATATTCTTCCAGCTGAGGCTGAAGACGTCATTGGCGCCGAACTCCGGCAGGTCTTCTCCATTGTCTTCAGTGGCTTCGCTCAGGCCCATCATGCTTTTAACCTCGTTCATGATCGCCGGCATGTTCTCCATTTCACCGCGTGGCTGCAGGCGGGCGAAATAAGTATTGGGAAAAGCCAGGAAAATGTGCAGGTGTTTGGAATAGGGCAGGTAGTTCAGGAATACGAACACCATCGACAAATGAAGCCACCAGCCGAAGCGCTCCACCACATGCAGGCTGCCGGCATCCAGGCCGCCAAACAGGGCCGGGCCCAGCCAGCTGCTCACCGCCAGCGTGCCGGTATCCTTAAAATGCGACGGCTCCATTTGTTGCAACAACACGTCCGCCCCGTTCATACTGAAAATACCGATGAGCAGGATGATCTCAAAAAGAAGGATGAGGTTACCGTCCAGTTGCGGCCAGCCTTTCATCTCCGGCTTCCAGAATCGGGGCACCTTCAACAGATTGCGGCGGGCCAGGAAAATGATGGTGGCCACAAAGGCCAACAAGGATAATACTTCAATAAAGCTGATCACAAAGGTGTAGAAGCCGCCCAGCTTGTCCGCAAAAAAGCGGTGCTGCCCGAAAACACCATCGATGAATATCTCGATGAGTTCTACCTGCGTGATCAGAAAGGCCAGGTATATAAAAAAGTGGAAAACAGCCGGTATCCAGCGCTTGAACATCTTTTGCTGCCCAAAAGCCACCAACAACACGTTGCGCCAGCGCTGCCCGCTGTCACCGGAAATATCTTCCTCCTGCCCCAGGAGGATGTTGCGCCGTACCCGCATAAATGCGCGCCAGGCAATGCCTATTGCGGCGGCGCTTACGAGAATAAAGAGGATCTGTTGAAGCATAGTTGGTGTTATTCGTTGCCGTATAGCGAATTTTCGCTAAAATATAACCGAGATGTAAGGTAGAAAAATATTTTCCGGAAAATATCCATATTTTTAGCTTTGGTTTCAAAATATCCTTGCATGAAAATCCTCGACCAGCAACAGATACGGCAAAAGATCAAGCGGCTCGCCATTGAGATCCTGGAAAATAACCATGAAGAACCGGAGCTCATCCTGGCTGGCATTAATAAAACCGGAATGGGCTTTGCCCGTATGATCCTGGAAGAATTACAAAAGATTACCACTATCCAACTGACCCTTACCCGTATCCGGCTCAACCCGGCAGCGCCATTAAGCCAGGAAATTGCGATAGAAATGCCGGTGGAAGAACTGAATGGAAAGGCCATACTGATCATTGACGATGTAGCGAATACCGGGCGCACGATCTTCTACGCCGTGAAACCGATCCTGACTACCCTGCCTAAAAAAGTGGAAGTGGCGGTGCTGGTCAACCGCACCCATAAATCTTTCCCCATTATGGTCGACTACGTGGGCTTATCTCTGGCAACTACCCTCATGGACGACATTGATGTGCAGATACTGGATGTGCCCGAAATGGCGGTTTTTTTGAATTGAGGCGTAGCCATGCCACGTGGGCCTGGTGGGGGTCTGGTATGTCTGGTATGTCTGGTATGTCTGGTGGGTCTGGTATGTCTGGTGGGTCTGGTAGGTCTGGTAGGTCTGGTGGGTCTGGTAGGTCCGACACACAAGACGAACAAGACACACCAGACGGACAAGACGAACAAGACGAACAAGACCCACCAGACGAACAAGACCCACCAGACCCACCAGACGAACAAGACGAACAAGACGAACAAGACACACCAGACGAACAAGACGAACAAGACACACCAGACGAACAAGACCCACTACAAAACACCTTCAATCCACTCCTTGCTCCAACAAGGCCTTCAAAGCCGGGATGCTCGCCATCATCGCCTCATAGCCGATATCATAAAGCTGCTGGTAGCGATTCAGTTGAAAAATATTGAATTGATGTACTTCCTTTGGTTCAACCAGAAGGTCACAGCGTTGGATATTGGGAAGGGTGTTGGCCAGGATACCCAGATCGAAGCAACGCTGAGCAATACCGAAGACATTCTGGATGGCTTTGTTGGGCACTTCAACCTGGGGCATGACGTTTACGGCAATCGTAACATCCACATGAGGTTTCAAAGGTTCAACCGGCATATTGTCCAGCAGGCCGCCATCTACAAATAACTGCCCATCGATCTCAACCGGCTGAAAGACCAGTGGAATGGAAGAAGAGGCCGTCACCACGTCAAACAACCTGCCCTGGCTGCGCATTTCACACTGGCCAGTATTAAGGTTGACGATGGCCACGAAAAGTTTCTTTTGGAGGGCTTCAAAACTGTCTTCGGAGATGTAATCCGCTAACTTATCTCGCAAATAAGTCAATTTGGTCAATCCGGAATAGGGCAGGCCAACTTTGAAAAGTTTGAACAAGCTGGCCTGTTTTACAAAATCCAGGATCTCTGAGGGCTTTCGGCCCGCTGCATACAGCGCTCCGGTGATGGCGCCGGCGCTGGCGCCGGAAAGCACGGCCGGAACGCAATCATTATCCTCCAGCGCCTGTAGCACCCCAATGTGGGCAATGCCCCGTGCGCCGCCGCCCGATAAGGCGATCCCAATGCTTCGCTTTTCTGCCAATACTGTAGATATGAATTCCGTGATGAAAGAAGGAAATGTGCTCCACAAGCTATCTCGCGGGGCACATTTCCACAAATATTTTTCTCTGGGCCTATCAGAACTTGAAAAACTGCTCCACCCAAATGCTGTTCCCCTTGACGAAAGTAATCAGGTAAGCGCCATTTTCCAGTTTTGACAGATCAATCGTTTCGGTAGATTCCGGCCGCTGTACTTCCAATACACTTTGCCCGGTGAGTGTGCTGACCCGGATCACATCGAGCACCTCCTGGCTTTGCACCGTCAACTGGCTACGCGTTGGATTTGGGAAGAAGGAAATAGCAGCGCCCAGGCGCTGGTCCACCGTACCGCTCATCAGATCAATATCTTCCATATAACGCGGCAATAACTGATACCCTTCCAAATAAGGAGAGGCGTTATCAAACTGGCCGCCAATGCCCGTGAGGTTGAAAGTGCCGGATGGCGCCGGCATGCTGTAAAGGTCAACATCATTGTCGATGCGCATTTGGTAAGTGTTCACCTCGTCGGTCACGTCTACATTAAAACCAGGGCCTGTTCCGGTCCACTGTGCAGGGTCGACTAGTTTGAGGTTTTCGATCTTCACCAGTTGCGATTCGGTGGATTCGTCCAGGGCCGTTACGACAGTGGGGGTTACCAGGGCATTGCCACTGGAAACCAGCCATACCGAATCGGCATTGATCTGTGTCAGGCCATTAAATTGCTCGATTGCTCCCCAAATGGCGACCTCATCTCCCTCCTGCACCGTATAGCCGTAGTCTTCGGTCCCACTAAATACGGCAATGCCATCATTGTTCCCATCGATGATGGTAAATTGAAGCCCGCCGGGACGCAGGTTCACACCATAAACAACTCCTTGTAATTCGCAGGATACGCCCAGTGAATCCACTGAACCTTCATTGTTGACGGTGGTGACCGCTCCAATTGAATAAGCCGGAAAACAGATTACATCGACCGTCACGCTGGCAGTTTGGCAATCATTAGCGTCACATACTTCATAGGAGAAGCTATCCGAACCACAAAAACCGGCATTAGGGGTGTATTGGATGGTATTGCCCATCATCACTACTGCCGCGCCATTTGAGGGGTTGGACGCAATCATCAGGCTCGTCACCGGGTTCGGGGTTACATCGTTGGCCAAAACGTTGATCGTCACAGCCTCGCCATTGTAAGAGGTAGCCTGATCGTTGTTGGCAGCCAGTTGTACAGTAGCGTTGGGGTCGTAGGTTCCAACCGGCATCGGCGGATTCGCATCCGCGTTAACCAGTACGGGGTCGTACACATCAATACCGCTGAACATCCAGTTAGACAGCACAAAAGTACTACCATCCGGGCCGGTTCCATCCAGCCGATAAGCCCAGCCATCCATATACTCCCAAGGCTGCCCGCTACCATCCACGTTGATCTCCCCGAAGACATCGACTACTGTGCCATTGTGAAACAGCTCTATCGCATCGTCCCCATTGATGGAAACCGAAGAAGAAGTCCCATCATCTACAAAATCGGGTTGAAAACCAAAAAAGGCCTCAAAACTGGCGCTTTCCGTTGCCAGATAAAGATAAGAGCCGGCAGTAGCAGAAACGGCTGGGAAGGTATACTCTACCCCGTCGGAACCGCCGCCATTATTAGCAGAGCCAATTCCATATTCACTCATGTCGGCAATGTCGTTCAATACGTATAATTCAATTCCCTTTGGCAATGCACCTGGCGCCAAGGGGCCATCGAAAACGCCGGTAAGTAAAAGGTCTGTGGTTACCGGCCCTTGAACGGTAACCGTTCCTGTCATACCCAGGCTCATGTGCGGATCGCAATGGTAATCATAAACGCCAGGAGTATTAAAGACGAAGGAGTAGGCCCAGGGGGCGTTAGCGGCGGAACCGGAGCCAAAGCTTTCCGGGTTATCCGGATAGGCTGTTTGGGCGCCGTTAACATTATGAGTGCCCCCGATATTCGTCCAGGTGACCATATCGCCAACCGCGATGGTAATATCCTTTGGGCTAAAGGAGTTACTTTGTACCGTAACCGCCACGTTCTGTTGGGCATAGGTGGACAAACCGCTGATCATAAAAGCCAGCAAAAGGGAGTAATGGATCAATCTCATGATGAAAATTTTGAATTGGAAAATTTTGGGAGATAAAATATTTGAACAAAAATAGAAGATTGAAAGCAAAAGGAATGAGCCTGCCCTTTAAATTTCTGTAAATGATCCTGCACAGGTGCTTTCAAAAAAAAATGGTTTTCCCAAAGTGACCTAAAGTTAATCTTCTTGTCAGTTAAGAAAAACACTATGCGATCGAAGACTATTTTAAGAGAACGGACGCCAGAAGAAGAAGCCGCCCTAAGGAGCCTGGCCAGGAGCAAGAAGTCGCCGGCGGAGGTCGTCCGGAGAGCTAAACTACTGGTCCGGCTTATCGATGAGCCTACCCTCACTCCTGCTCAGGCAGGCTACACCGTGGGCTTTACCTCCTTTGAAGCCGGCCGCCGTTGGGTAGAACGGTTCAACCAATACGGCCTGGAAGGCCTGCAGGATCACCACCGCACCGGTCGTCCGGCAATGCACAGCCAAAACGTTCGTGTAGAATTGATCGCCCTGGCTTCTACCAAACCTAAAACCATTGGCTACCCTTATGAAAACTGGACCCTGGAACGCCTGCAGCAGGCTTTTATCCAACAACAAGGCATTTATCTGGCGGAAGGGACCATCTGGAAGTGGATTGAGGCCTCCGGCCTGAAATGGCGGGAACAGATAAAAGGGACGACAAAAAAAACGAAGCGCCAGCCCGGCCAGGAACCTGATAAGGAAGCGGCTCAGGAACTTTCCTGACGAATAATTTTTCCCAAGTCTCCTGTTGTTTTATTTATTCTTTTTAGCCTCCCCTTACAAAAAATAACAAATATTTTTTGTTCTAAAACCTCTTGACATAGACTTCTTTACACGAACATAACAATTAATACACGAATCATTTCAAGCCAAATAACGCCTAACTGCAATAACTTAATTGCACTTCAGAAAAAAAGCCCCAAAAGGCAAAAAAAAGGTATTGAAAAGGTGAACCAAACACCCGCAAACAACTGATTTACAAAAACTTACCCCTGGGTGTAAAAAAATCAAAAATTAATACTCGCTTAACATCTTCCTGTTTAATTTCGCCCCAGTTAAGCAACCAACATTCACTTCATTAAACTCACTCGTTTATGAGATTATCAATGCTTACAAAAGTGCTGAGCACGCTCATCCTTATGTTTGCCATTCAAGGATTGGGCATTGCTCAGGGGGTTACTACATCCTCTATGCAAGGCAGTATTGAGGACGCCAACGGCGAGTCCTTGATCGGCGCCAACATTTTGGCGGTACATGAGCCATCCGGGACCACTTATGGCACCGCCACCGACATCGACGGGAACTACCGTATACCCGGCATGCGGGTTGGCGGCCCGTACCGGATCACGATTTCCTACACTGGTTACTCTGAAAAGGTTTACGAGAATGTATTCCTCCGTCTTGGGGAATCCAAGAAGTTAGACGTCATGATGGAGGAATCGGCTGTAAGCCTTGAAGCGATTCAGGTAGTGGCCACAGCTGGTGTGACCGGACAGAACTCCGGCGCCAGCACCCAGATCACCACGGATGAGATCGATGCTATGCCGACCCTGAACCGGGATATCAATGACTTCCTGCGCCTGACGCCTCAGGCCACGCGCTACGGCGATGGCATTTCTTTCGCCGGAACGAACAACCGCTACAACGCTATCTACATCGACGGCGCAGTAAACAACGACGTTTTCGGCCTGGCTTCTTCCGGAACCAACGGCGGCCAGACGGGCATTTCTCCGTTCAGTATTGACATCATCGACCAATTCCAGGTGGTGTTGTCTCCTTACGACGTTACGCTTGGTGGATTTGCCGGCGGCGGCGTCAACGCGGTGACCAAATCCGGCACCAACCAATTTTCTGGTACAGCTTATTATTTTGTGCAAAACCAGGACCTCGTTGGCAAAACGAATGGTGTATTGGCCGACCGCCTGGGTATCGACCGCACCAAGGTGGCGGATTTTTCCCAGAACCTGTACGGCGCCTCCCTGGGCGGCCCAATCGTCAAAGACAAAGTCTTTTTCTTTGTCAATGCCGAAATCCAGGATGACCAGACGCCGGCTCCTTTCGAAGTAGAGAACTACACACAAGCCGATGGCCGGGCCTCTGTCGCCGACCTGGAAAACCTTCGCAGCTTCCTCCGCGAAACGTACAACTACGACCCGGGCGATTTCCGCTCCACCTCTGACGAACTCAAGGGCCTGAAGCTGTTCGGTAAGATCGACATCAACCTGAACCAGAACCACCGCCTGACATTGCGCCACCAATACACCAAAGCCGAGCAATACGACCGCTTTGCCGGCACCAGTACCCGGATCAACTTTGCCAACAACGGCATTTTCTTCCCGAGCACCACCAATTCCTCAGCGCTGGAACTGAACTCCCGCTTCGGTGAGAAATACTCCAATAACCTGATCGTGGGCTATACTACCGTGAACGATGACCGCGACCCGTTGGGCGGCGATTTCCCCTACGTCTATATCAATGACGGCAGCGGCGGCCAGATCACATTTGGTTCGGAGGAATTTTCCACCGGCAATGCACTGGAGCAGAAGATCCTGACCGTTACGGACAACTTCAAGATCTATAGCGGAAACCACACCTTTACCATTGGTACGCATAATGAGTTCTATAGCATTTACAACCTGTTCATTGGACAGAACTACGGCACCTACCGTTTCGCCAGCCTGAATGACTTCATCACGGGCCAGCCGGCCATTGAATATGACCGCGCCTATTCGCTGGTGGACGATATTACCGGTGATGGTTCCAAAGCTGCCGCAGAATTCAACGCCATGCAATTGGGTTTCTATGCGCAGGATGAATTTGCGATCAGCAAGAATTTCACCCTGACAGGCGGTATCCGCGTCGACCTGCCGATCATCACTTCTGACCCGGTGGAAGACACCAACTTCAACAACGTTGCCTTGCCTAAAATGCAGGAATACTATGATGTGGCTAAGAATGTTGAGGCCGGAAAAGCGCCGGACGGACAGTTAATGTTCTCTCCACGCCTGGGCTTTAATTATGATATCAAAGGTGATCGCTCCACCGTACTGCGGGGCGGCCTGGGTATTTTCACCAGCCGCATACCGTTCGTTTGGCCGGGCGCTATGTTCAGCAACAATGGCCTGACGCTGGGCCGGGTAGACGAACGCAGTATCCCCACAGTTAATTTCATTCCTGACATCCAGAAGCAGTATACCGACCCCAATTTCGCTATTCCTTCCGGCCAGGTCGACCTGTTCACGAAAGATTTCAAATACCCGCAGGTGTTCCGCACCAACCTGGCGATCGACCACATGCTGCCCGGCGGCATTCAGGCTTCTCTGGAAGGGCTCTACACCAAGACGCTCAACAACGTCAACTATACCAATATCAACTCCGACCCGACGGTAGTATTCAACTGGGCAGGCTCGCCTGATGACCGCCCGGTATTCGGCCGCAAAAACATCGACGACACTTATGGCGCCGGCGTTTATGTAGGCTCCAATACCAATGAGGGGTACACCTATACGGTGACGGCTTCTCTGGCCAAAAAATTCGCCTTTGGCCTGAACGCCACCCTGGCTTACTCTTATGGTGATGCGTACGCTTTAAGTGAAGGCACTTCTTCCCAAAACTCTTCGCAATGGAGAGGCCAGGTCAGCATCGACGGCCGCAACACACCGGAATTTGGCCGTTCTGACTTCGCTTTGGGACACCGGGTCGTTTCTTCTTTAGGTTATAAACTGAACTGGACCAAGGACGGCCATACCGCTACCACTTTCTCCCTGTTCTACAACGGGCAGTCCGGCACCGCCTTCTCCTACGTCATTGCTGGCAATAGCGCCCGCAACCCGAACAACGAAACGGGGAGCACCAGCCGCAACCGAAGCCTCATTTTCGTACCAGCTTCTGCCGACCAGATCAACCTGGTGGATTACACCCTCAGCAATGGCACGGTAGTTACTGCTGCTGAACAGTGGAACAACCTGAACGCCTACATCGAAAGCGATGCAAGCCTGAAAGACAGCCGCGGCGGTTATGCAGAAAAGAACGGCGCCACCGCGCCCTTCACCAGCATATTCGACTTCGCTATCCGCCAGGACCTGGGCACACAGCTTGGCGGCGGTGTACACCGCTTACAGTTGTCGCTGGATATTTTCAACTTCGCCAACCTGCTGAATAAAGACTGGGGCGCCGTGTACAGCGTTCCGGGCGACTTCAACAATTACTTCCTCTACCAGTTGGATGGTTATGAATCGGATGGCGTAACGCCGAAATTCACTTATCGCAACAACAAAGTGGACAAAGACAGCTATGATATCGCTGGTACAGCTTCCCGCTGGCGCATGCGTTTAGGCGTGCGTTACATCTTTAACTAAAAGGCTGTGACATTGAGATGTAACATTTAACGTTACACCCTTTTACATTTTTAAAAGCGCCATTCTGAGTGTTCAGAATGGCGCTTTTTTTTTACGCAATTGCGCTCCTTTTTTGGGGCCTTTCCAACTCCAATCTATCCGGTTACAAATGAATTAATACTGGCTTAACATCTGGTGATTAATTTTGCCGCATATCTTTTTTCTTAAGTCAAATTGAGTTATAGTTTTCTTAGATTTGCCTTAAAATACTTTTAAAAGATACTTCTACTTAGCCAATGTAGTTTAATGAACTAAATATTATTTAAAAAAAATTATTCTTTCATTTCAAACTCACATGTTTATGAATTTTTCAACGCTAACAAGAGTTGTAAGCACCTTCATCTTACTGGTGGCAATCCAGGGATTGGGCCTAGCCCAGGGTGTAACAACCTCTTCCATGCAAGGCACGGTCGAGGACGCCAACGGCGAACCCCTTATCGGCGCCAACATCCTGGCAGTACATCAGCCCACGGGGACGACTTATGGAACTGCAACAGACATTGAAGGGAACTACCGTATACCCGGCATGAGGGTAGGCGGCCCTTACAAGGTTACGGCCACTTACACAGGTTATGCCGAGCAGGTATACGAGAACATCTTTCTCCGCCTCGGTGAATCACAGAATTTTAACGTTACACTGGAAGAGTCGGCCATTCAGCTGGAGTCGATCCAGGTGGTAGCTACTGCTGGCGTATCCGGCCAAAACTCCGGCGCCAGCACCCAGATCACTTCCGATGAGATCGACGTCATGCCGACCCTGAACCGGGATGTGACCGACTACCTGCGCCTGACACCGCAGGCCACCCGCTTCGGCGATGGGATCTCTTTTGCCGGAGTTAACAACCGTTACAACGCCATCTACATCGACGGGGCGGTCAACAATGACGTATTCGGCCTGGCCACTTCCGGCACCAATGGCGGCCAAACCGGCATTTCCCCATTCAGTATTGATATCATTGATCAGCTCCAGGTGGTGCTGTCTCCCTATGATGTCACACTCGGTGGTTTTGCCGGTGGTGGTATTAACGCTGTTACCAAATCCGGTACGAACCAGTTTGCGGGGACAGCCTATTATTTCTTCCAGAACGAAAGCCTGGTAGGCCAAACCAACACCACTTTGACCGACCGCCTCGGCACAGAACGGGAAAAGGTTGCAGAATTCACCCAGGCCACCTACGGTGCATCCATTGGAGGCCCGATCGTGAAAGACAAAGTCTTCTTTTTCCTCAATGCAGAGATCCAGGACGATCAAACCCCGGTTCCTTTCCAGTTGGAAAACTACACCGGACAGGAAAACCGCGCTTCGGTTGCTGACCTGGAAAACCTCCGCAACTTTACCCGAGACACTTACGGATACGATCCGGGATCTTTTGGCTCGACAGTTGATGAACTCCAAGGCTTGAAATTATTCGGCAAGATCGACATCAACCTGAACCAGAACCACCGCCTGACGCTTCGCCATCAGTACACCAAGGCCGAGCAGTACGACCGCAATGCCGGGAGCAGTAATTCCATCAACTACTCCAATAATGGGGTATTTTTCCCCAGCGTCACCAACTCCTCTGCACTGGAATTGAACTCCCGTTTCAGCGACAAGCTGTCCAACAACCTGATCATTGGCTATACCACCGTACGGGATGACCGTGACCCGCTGGGCTCGGATTTCCCCTATGTCATTATCAATGACCAAAATAACGGCCAGATATTTATGGGCTCTGAGCAGTTTTCAACGGCTAATGCCCTGGATCAGGATATCTTCACCATTACGGACAACTTTAAAATATACAGTGGCGACCATACTTTCACCATTGGCACGCACAATGAATTTTACAGCATCTACAATCTGTTCATTGGACAGAACTACGGCACCTACCGTTTCGCCAGCATCGATGATTTCATTAACGGCGCCCCGGCTATTGAATACGACCGTTCTTACTCTCTGGTTGATGACCTTACAGGTGATGGTTCAGCGGCAGCGGCGGACTTCAATGCTATGCAGTTGGGCCTGTACGCTCAGGATGAGTGGTCCATCAGCAAGCAATTCACTTTGACGGGAGGCCTGCGGATAGACCTTCCGGTCATCACTTCTGACCCGAAAGAAGATACGAACTTCAATACGGTTGCCCTTCCCAAGATGCAGGGCGCCTACGATGTCGCTAATGACGTAGAAGCCGGTAAAGCGCCGGACGGACAGTTGATGTTCTCCCCCCGGCTTGGGTTTGACTATGATGTGACCGGCGACCGCCGCACGATTCTTCGTGGTGGCCTGGGGATCTTCACCAGCCGTATACCGTTTGTATGGCCGGGCGCTATGTTTACCAACAACGGCCTTACGCTGGGCCGGGTTGATGAGCGCAATATCGCTCAGGTGGATTTCATTCCGGATATCCAGAAGCAGTATACCAACCCGGATTTCGCTATTCCTTCCGGCCAGGTTGACCTGTTCACCAAAGATTTCAAATACCCGCAGGTATTCCGGACCAACCTGGCAGTCGACCATTTGCTGCCCGGCGGCATCCAGGCTTCTTTGGAAGGTATTTACACCAAGACGCTCAATAACGTCGTCTACACTAATATTAACTCCGATCCAACCGTAGAATTCAACTGGACGGGCTCACCGGATAACCGCCCGGTCTATGGCAGGGATAATATCGACGACACTTACGGCGCCGGGGTGTATGTTGGGTCTAACACCAGCGAGGGCTTCACTTATACCGTCACGGCCAGCCTGGCCAAGAATTTCCCCTTCGGCCTGAATGCCTTACTGGCTTACACCTATGGTGATGCCGAAGCGGTGAACGAAGGGACTTCTTCCCAGAACTCCTCTCAGTGGCGGGGCCAGAACAATATCAATGGGCGGAACTTCCCATTGTATGGCCGTTCTGACTACTCTATGGGCCACCGCATCGTTTCCGCGCTGAGCTATAAGCTGAAGTGGAATGCCGAAGAAAATGCCGCAACGACCTTCTCGTTGTTCTACAACGGCCAGTCTGGACAGGCATTCTCCTATGTCATCTCCGGCAGCAACGCCAGGAACCTGAACAATGAAACGGGTAGCACCAGCCGCAACCGCGGCCTGGCCTTCGTACCGGCTTCCGCTGATCAGATCAACCTGGTAGACTACACAAGTGGTGGAAATGTCATCACAGCAGCCGAACAGTGGAACAGGCTCAATGCCTTTATCGAAGCCGATCCTTACCTCAAAGACAGAAGAGGGGATTATGCCGAGAAAAATGGCGACCGCGCACCCTTTACCAGCCTCTTTGACTTTGCCATTCGTCAGGATTTCGGTGTAAAAGCCGGCGGTAGCACTCACAAATTGCAGTTGTCCCTCGACATCTTCAACTTCGCCAACCTGTTGAATTCTGACTGGGGTGTGATCTACACTATCCCTGGTGACTTCCAGAACTACGACTGGTATCAGTTTGAAGGATACGAAGCAGATGGAACGACTCCAAAATTCACCTATCGCGATAGCGACACGGGCAAGGATGCCTTCGATATTGCCGATAGAGGTTCCCGCTGGCGCATGCGCTTGGGCGTTCGCTACATCTTTAACTAAAAACTGCGTGACGGGTGACGAGCCACCGTTGACGTGCGCATAACTTATATTCCAAATTTCGAAAGAGCCATCCTGAGTAATCGGGATGGCCCTTTTTTTTGGCTACACTTTGTATATTCTTATATTGTCATATTGTTCGCCATCCCAGACGATAAAACCAGCTGTAATGAAAAAATACCTGTTCGCCATTTTCTTCTTTTCCCTCACCCTTTCCCTGAGCGCCCAGCACCACGACGCCAGCCATCAGTACATCTGGCCATCCGATAGCCTCGTGGGGCAAAAACTCCATCATTGGCAGGACATCAAGTTCGGCCTGATGATGCACTGGGGCGCCTACAGCCAGTGGGGTATTGTAGAAAGCTGGAGCCTTTGCCCGGAAGACGAGCCCTGGTGCCAGCGCCGCGGGCCTTACTCAAATAACTGGTATGAATATGTAAAAGCCTACGAGGGCTTGCAAACCACCTTCAATCCGGTGCAGTTTGCGCCAGAAAAATGGGCCGCAGCAGCAAAAGAAGCCGGCATGAAGTACCTCGTGTTCACGACCAAACACCACGACGGTTTTTGCATGTTCGATACCCGGCAAACGGATTACAAGATCACGGACGCCAAATCGCCCTTCTCCAACCATCCGAGGGCCAATGTCACTAAAGAGATATTCCAGGCTTTCCGCGAACAGGATTTCATGATCGGCGCCTATTTTTCCAAGCCCGACTGGCACAGTAATGATTACTGGTGGCCTTACTTTCCGCCCAAAGACCGCAACCCTTCCTACGACCCGGCCAAATATCCGGAGCGCTGGGAAAGCTTCAAGAACTTCACCTACAATCAGATCCGGGAACTCATGGAAGGGTACGGAAAGGTGGATATTCTCTGGCTGGACGGCGGTTGGGTGCGGCCTAAAGAGACCATCGACCCCTCCGTCAGCTGGCAAAAGAGCATCCCTTACAGCCAGGACATTGACATGCGGTCTATTGCAGCTATGGCCCGAAAGCGCCAGCCCGGCCTGTTGGTCGTCGACCGCACAGTCAGCGGTGAGTTTGAGAACTATGTGACGCCCGAACAGCAGGTTCCAACTTCTTACCTGCCCTATCCCTGGGAAAGCTGCATCACAATGGGCAATTCCTGGTCTTATGTCCCCAATGACAAATACAAGCCCGCCGCTACGATCATTCGCCTGCTGACCGATATCGTTTCCCGAGGCGGTAATTTATTGCTCAATATCGCCCCCGGGCCTGATGGGGAGTGGGACCCCACCGCCTACGAACGCCTTCAGGAAGTTGGCGCCTGGATGAAAGTTAACGGCGAAGCCATCTATGAAACCCAGGGCGACAGCCTTTACGGACCGCAGGAACAAATTGTATTCACACGGAAGGATGGCATAACCTACGCCATTTACCGGGCCAATGATGGAGAAACGGCCCCGCCGGCCCGTATTCGGTTAACGAATTTCTCCGCCCCTGAAAAAGGGGGTGTCCAAATGCTGGGCATAGATAAAAAGCTGAAATGGGTGCAACAGGAAAAAGATCTCGTCATTTCTGTGCCGGAAAGCATCCGTAAACAACCACCCTGTCCGTATGCCTGGGTGTTTAAGATCAGTACCTCAGTACGTCAGTGATCAGTACGCCCATGAGGCTGGTTACAATTGGAAGATAGCGGCGGAGGCCACCACTTCGCCTGTAAGGCGAAATCATATCAGCCATAGGGCGACGCCCTATGGCACTAAGGGACGCCAATATAAAAAAACACCTGCCTGTACAGTTGCATCCCCAGAGAATCGCTATTTTGTACAAAACAAATGGCTTATGAAGTATCCTTTATTCCTAATACTGATGGTAGCCGCCGGACTGGTTTCCTGTACAGAAGCGCCACGCGAATACAGTCTTATCATCAGAAACGCATTGATCTATGATGGCTCGGGTTCAGCCCCTGTTCCTGGAGATATAGCTATAAATGGCGATACCATCGTGGCTTTGGGTGCGCTCGGCAACGCCTGGGCCAAGGAAGAATTGGATGCAGGGGGGCTGGCGGTCAGCCCCGGCTTTATCAATATGTTAAGCTGGGCAACGGAAAGCCTGATCGAAGACGGCCGGGGCATGAGCGACATTAAACAAGGCGTCACCCTGGAAATCATGGGCGAAGGTTGGTCCATGGGGCCGCTCTCCGACACAATGAAGGTATTGTCGGTAAAAGAACAAGGCGATATTAAATATGATATCCAATGGACGACATTGGGAGAATACCTTCAATATCTGGAAGAGAAAGGCGTATCCCCCAACGTCGCCTCCTTTGTTGGCGCTACGACCCTTCGCATTCACGAAATAGGATTCGACAACCGCCCTCCCAGTTCGGAAGAACTGGAGCGCATGCGCAGCCTGGCGCGGCAGGCAATGGAGGAAGGTGCACTAGGTATTGGTTCCTCCCTGATCTACGCCCCTGCTTTTTACGCCGGCACGGAAGAACTGATTGAACTTTGCAAAGTAGCCGGTGAATACGACGGTATGTATATCACGCACATGCGCAGTGAAGGCAACCAATTGCTGGAAGCCATCGATGAAGTGATCCGCATTGCAAAGGCGGCAGGCGTACCGGCGGAAATCTACCATCTTAAAGCCGCCGGCCAAAACAACTGGCCCAAAATGGCGCTGGCCATTCAGAAGATCGACAGCGCCCGGGCCGCTGGTATCCGGATTAGCACCGACATGTACAACTACATCGCCGGCGCCACTGGCCTGGATGCTTCCATGCCGCCTTGGGTGCAGGAAGGCGGCCTCGAAGCCTGGGCCAGGCGCCTGCAGGACCCTGCCATTCGCAAAAAAGTAGCGGCAGAAATGAAAACGGATGCCCAGGACTGGGAAAATCTATATTTCTCCGCCGGTTCCGCCGAAAATGTGCTCTTGGTGGAATTCAAGAACGACAGCATTAAACCCTATACCGGCAAAACCCTGGCTGAAGTGGCTGCCATTCGCGGCAAGAGCCCGGAAGAAACAGCCATGGACCTGGTCGTAGAAGACGGAAGCCGTGTAGGAACAGTTTACTTCCTTATGTCAGAAGAAAATGTCCGGAAACAGATCGCCCTGCCCTATATGAGCTTCGGGTCCGATGCCGGCGCCCTGGCTGCCGAAGGGGTTTTCCTGAAATCCAATCCACACCCCAGAGCCTATGGCAATGTCGCCCGGTTACTGGGTAAATACGTCCGGGAAGAAAAGGTGATCCCGCTGGAAGATGCCATTCGAAAACTGACGGCCCAGCCGGCTTCCAACCTTAAGATCGCCCGTCGCGGACTGTTGAAGCCCGGCTATTTCGCCGATATCGTCATTTTTGACCCTGCCAGCATTCAGGATCATGCTACCTTTGAAAAGCCCCATCAATACGCTTCCGGAGTCCGCCACGTTTTTGTCAACGGTGTGCAGGTTTTAAAAGATGGGGAGCATACGGGCGCCAAACCGGGGCGATTCGTAAAAGGGCCGGGGTGGACTGGGGAGTGAGAATGGGGGAATGGGGGAATGCGAGAATGCGGGAATGGGAGAATGGGGTTAAAAAACTATTTTGAATGATGAAGAGCACACTATTTCGATACACCAGCCTGGCTTTGTTGGCGGCCTTGTTGCTCAGCGGCAGGGCGCCGCAGGCGGAGCCGCCCAATATTATTTTCATCCTTACGGACGACCATGCCCAACAGGCGATTAGCGCCTATGGCAGCACGCTGATCCAGACGCCGAATATCGACCGGCTGGCTCGGGAAGGGGCTATTTTTGAGAACAGCTTTGTGACCAATTCTATCTGCGCCCCCAGCCGGGCAGTTTTCCTCACCGGTAAATACAGCCACCTCAATAGTGTCCGAGACAACCGGGATACTTTCGACGGCAGTCAGCTGACTTTTCCAAAGCTGCTGCAACAAGCGGGGTACTATACCAGCATCGTCGGCAAATGGCACCTGAAGAGTCTACCCACCGGCTTCGATTACTGGAATGTGCTCATTGGGCAGGGGGATTATTATAACCCTACTATGATCAATATGGGGGACACCATCCGGTATGAAGGGTACACCACGGAGTTGATCACAGATCTCGCCCTCGAACAATTACAGAACCGGCCAAAAGGGAAACCTTTTTGCATGTTGTATCAACACAAGGCTCCCCACCGGAACTTTATGCCCGGGCCGAAACAGCTTGGCCTATTTGAAAAAGATACCTTTCCACTGCCCTCTACCTTCTTCGACGATTATGCCGGGCGGCCCGCCGCCGAAGCAGCGGATATGCGTATTGCAGATATGTATATGGGCTTTGACATGAAACTGATGCCCGAAGATTACCAGGGCTATCAACAGGGGACCGGCGGCAAAGCAACATTCGACCAGGCCGGTTCCTGGCAGGCTGCTTATGAGGCTCTGACCCCTGAACAGCGAAAAGCCTGGCAACAACATTATGGCCCAATCCGAAAAGAATTTATCCAAACCCACCCTGAGGGGAAGGCGCTGGCTACCTGGAAATTCCAACGCTACCTTAGAGATTACCTGGGAAGCGTTGCTGCTGTCGATGACCAGATTGGCCGCATCCTACAGTATCTGGATGAAAATGGCCTGGCCGACAACACGATTGTCGTTTATAGTTCAGACCAGGGTTTCTATCTCGGAGAACATGGTTGGTACGACAAACGCTTTATGTACGAACCCTCTCTCCGTACTCCGCTGATTATCCGCTATCCGAAAAAAATAAAACCAGGCCGTTCGGTTTCCCAGATGGTGCTCAATCTCGACATGGCCCCTACCCTACTGGATTTCGCCGGGCTGGTCATACCTGAAGACATACAAGGCGCCTCGATGAAGCCTCTGTTGACTAGAAAAAAGGCAAAGAACTGGCGCGACGCCATTTACTACCACTACTACGAATACCCGCATGGCTGGCATGATGTCCATACCCACTATGGCGTGCGAACCGAACGCTACAAACTGATCCACTTCTACGGAGCACTGGATCACTGGGAGCTGTACGATCTGGCCGAAGACCGGGATGAACTGCACAACCTTTACGGCGCTCCGGCTTATGCAACGATACAAAAGGAGTTAATGGGCAAATTGACAGCTTTGCAGCAACAGTATAAAGACCCAATCAGTAATGGCAACTAAGCAAAAACCCTGAATCAAGAGATATGAACAAACAATTCCGGCAACAATTTCCTGCCCTGCAGCGGCAGCACAATGGCAACACTTTGGTGTTCATGGATGGCCCTGGCGGTACTCAGGTACCCCAACAGGTCATTGACGCTATCTCCAATTACTACCGGATGTCGAACGCCAATACCCATGGGGCATTCATTACCGCCCAGGAAACGGATGAAGTGCTGGACGGCGCCCGGGAGGCTGTGGCTCATTTCCTCGGCGCCGAGGGCCCGAATACGATCTCCTTCGGCCAGAATATGACCACCCTCAACTACTCGCTCAGCCGCGCGATCGGCCGCATGCTTCAGGCCGGCGATGAGGTATTGATCACACAACTCGACCACGAAGGCAACCGTGGCCCTTGGCTTAGCTTGCGCGAACAAGGCATCGTGGTCAAAGAAGTTAAGCTGAAACAAGATGGCGTGCTTGACTACGATGATATGGCTGCCCAGCTTAGCGAGCGCACCCGACTGGTAGCTTTGGGCTATGCCTCCAATTTTATGGGAACGGTTAACGATGTTAAAAAAGCGCGGGAATTGGCCTACCGGGCCGGCGCATGGCTGCTGCTCGATGCGGTGCATTATGCCCCTCACTTCCCCGTCGACGTCCAGAAAGCCGGTTGCGATTTCCTGCTTTGCTCGGCTTATAAATTTTATGGGCCCCATGTGGGCATCCTCTATAGCCGGCCCGGCCTGCTG
Source organism: Lewinellaceae bacterium (assembly GCA_020636215.1). Lineage (GTDB taxonomy): Bacteria > Bacteroidota > Bacteroidia > Chitinophagales > Saprospiraceae > JACJYE01. Next base: position 1,333,417 of record JACJYG010000005.1, on the reverse strand, counting down.
GACCGGCTGCCCACCGACCGCCTGCGCACAGCAGCACAGCATGCCCCCTTCAGTATTGAGACAGGCACCCTCAATCATGCGGCGATCGCCGGCGTGAAAGCCGCTGTAGATTTCATCGGCAGCTTTGGTAAAGGCGATCACTACCGGGAAAAGGTGGTAGATGCCATGAATCGCATTCACCAACACGAAATTGCCCTGGCGGCCCTACTGTACGAAGGGTTGAGAAGCCTCAAAGGCGTAAAAATAATCGGACAACCGATGGATGCCCCATTGCGAGCTCCAACACTGGCCGTGCGGACAAAAGGTATTCGCCCTCATCTGGTGTGTGAACAATTAGCTTCCCGCAACATCCTCGCCTGGGACGGCCATTTCTACGCCATCCGCGCTGCCGAGGTTTTGGGCTTGCTGGAGAAAGGCGGTGTTACCCGACTGGGGATTTCGGCCTATACTTCAGAGGAGGATGTGGAGCGAGTGATAGCTGCTTTTGGAGATTTAGTTGATCAATAATCTCCGGCACGGGAAGACTAATCCCAGGCGGCTTTTCCCGGAAAGTCTTCCCGTGACTACTGCGCTACAACCGCAATATCTTAATCTCCACCCTTTGGTTGCGCCTTCGGCCATCCTCTGTGCCGTTGGAAAACAGCGGGTCGCGCTTGCCATAACCTTTGTAGAAAACCCGGCTGGGCTCAATGCCTTTTTGCACCAGATACTCTGCTACCGCACGAGCGCGGGCGGTAGACAACTGGTCGCAATACTCCGGCGGTGGCAGGTTATTGGTATGGCCGGCAATTTCAACTACAATAGAGGGGTTGTCTCTCAAAAAGACATAAATTTCATCAAGTATTGGGACTGCAGATGCCTGGATGTTGGTACTGTCCGCCTCAAACTGCAGTTTTTGCATTTGTATGGTTTGACCACTTCGGACCGCGCCGCCTGACAACTCTTTCATGATCCTTTCTGTGATCTCGAATCCTACAGATGCAGTGCAAGCTTTTCCATCCGTAACGGTAACACTGTGCTGGCCAATCGAAAAACCTTCCGCCTGAGCACCGGTTGCGCCATTATCCCAGCTGAAGCTATAATTTCCATTTCCACCACTGGCCTTCGCACCGGCCTTGCCGTCATTGGTCGTTTCACTAAATGCCGGTACCTTGTCGGTGATTTCTACTACCAACTGCTCTGGTTCCGAAACACTGAGTTGGGCTGTTTTAGTAGTCCCAAGCACATCCGTGATGGTGACAGAATAATCCCCCGGGCCAGTATTCTGGATTTCAGGCCCAACAAGGGCTGGATCGCTCCATTGATACTGAAAAGGGCCTTTCCCGCCCCTAACCTCAACTGTAAGAAGAGCATCCTTTGAACCAAAACAACTGATTTCCCGCGACAATTTAACTGAAACCGCCAGGGGAAGGATGTTTTCTGTAACCTCAACGCTGGCCGTTGCCGTACAGCCCGCCACATCGGTAATGGTTACACTATGGGCGCCGGGCGCCAGTTTGCTAGCCGTAGCGCCGGTTTCGCCATTGTCCCAGGCGTAGCTGTACGGCGGCGTACCGCCCGTAGCGCTCGCGCTGGCCTGCCCGTCCGCATTGCCCGTGCTCGCAGGCGCCACTACATTAGCCGTTGGCTCAATGGGCAGCGGCTCGGCCACCGCCAGGCTTGCCGTTTGCGATTGGCCTGTGGCGTCTATCACCGTCAGGCTGTATTCTCCGGCTTTCAACCCGCTGGCCTTTGCGCCATTCAGCCCCGGATTGCTCCATTTGTATTCGTAGGGGCCTTTCCCGCCTCGCGTTTCTACTTCCAGGCTTCCCCCGGAACCGCCGGCGCATTGGATCTCTCCCGTTTGGCGCAGGCTTACCGCCAGCGGCAGGATATTCTCTGTGATTTCCACACTGGCCGTTGCCGTACAGCCCGCCCCATCCGTAATGGTTACTGTCCGGGCGCCAGGCGCCAGTTTGCTAGCCGTAGATCCCGTTTCGCCATTGTCCCAGGCGTAGCTGTACGGCGGCGTACCGCCCGTCGCGCTCGCGCTGGCCTGCCCGTCCGCATTGCCCGTGCTCGCAGGCGCCACTACATTAGCCGTTGGCTCAATGGGCAGCGGCTCGGCCACCGCCAGGCTTGCCGTTTGCGATTGGCCCGTGGCGTCTATCACCGTCAGGCTGTATTCTCCGGCTTTCAAACCGCTGGCCTTTGCGCCATTCAGCCCCGGATTGCTCCATTTGTATTCGTAGGGGCCTTTCCCGCCTCGCGTTTCTACTTCCAGGCTTCCCCCGGAACCGCCGGCGCATTGGATCTCTCCCGTTTGGCGCAGGCTTACCGCCAGCGGCAGGATATTCTCTGTGATTTCCACACTGGCCTTTGCCGTACAACCCGCCGCATCGGTAATGGTTACACTATGGGCGCCGGGCGCCAGTTTGCTAGCCGTAGCGCCGGTTTCGCCATTGTCCCAGGCGTAGCTGTACGGCGGCGTACCGCCCGTCGCGCTCGCGCTGGCCTGCCCGTCCGCATTGCCCGTGCTCGCAGATGCCACTACGTTAGCCGTCGGCTCAATGGGCAGCGGCTCGGCCACCGCCAGGCTCGCCGTTTGCGATTGGCCCGTGGCGTCTACCACCGTCAGGCTGTATTCTCCGGCTTTCAACCCGCTGGCCATTGCGCCATTCAGCCTGGCATCGCTCCACTTATACTCATAGGGGCCTTTCCCGCCCCGCGTTTCTACTTCCAGGCTTCCTCCGGAACCGCCGGCGCATTGGATTTCCCCCGTTTGGCGCAGGCTTACCGCCAGCGGCAGGATATTGCTGCCATTCAGCCCCATCGGTGATGATTACACTGTGGGCGCCAGGCGCCAGTTTGCTAGCCGTAGCGCCGGTTTCGCCATTGTCCCAGCCCGGCGGCGTTTCTACCGCATTCCGGTGGCTTCCTCATTAGCGGAACCGCTCTACGGCGCATTAGATTTCCACCGTTTGGCGCAGGCTTACCGCCAGCAGGCAGGATATTCTCTGTGATTTCCACCTGGTTTCTACTTCCAGGCTTCCTCCGGAACCGCCCGCATTGGATCCGTATATTCTCTGTGATTTCAACACTGGTGTTTGCCGTACAACCCGCCCCATCGGTGATGTCCGGGGTTCCAGGCGCCAGTTTGCTAGCCGTAGCGCCGGTTTCGCCATTGTCCCAGGCGTAGCTGTACGGCGGCGTACCGCCCGTCGCGCTCGCGCTGGCCTGCCCGTCCGCATTGCCCGTGCTCGCAGGCGCCACTACATTAGCCGTCGGCTCAATGGGCAGCGGCTCGGCCACCGCCACGCTTGCCGTTTGCGATTGGCCCGTGGCGTCTATCACCGTCAGGCTGTATTCTCCGGCTTTCAAACCGCTGGTATTTGGCGCCATTCAGCCCCGGATTGCTCCATTTGTATTCATAGGGTATTTTCCCGCCCCGCGTTTCTACTTCCAGGCTTCCCCCGGAACCTCCGGCGCACTGGATTTCTCCCGTTTGGCGCAGGCTTACTGCCAGGGGAAGGATGTTTTCTGTGATTTCCACACTGGCCGTTGCCGTACAGCCCGCCCCATCGGTAATGGTTACACTATGGGTGCCGGGCGCCAGTTTGCTAGCCGCAGCTCCCGTTTCGCCATTGTCCCAGGCGTAGCTGTACGGCGGGGTGCCGCCCGTCGCGCTCGCGCTGGCCTGCCCGTCCGCATTGCCCGTGCTTGCAGATGCCACTACTTTAGCCGTTGGCTCAACGGGCAGCGGTTCCGACACCGCCAGGCTCGCCGTTTGCGACTGGCCTGTGGCATCTATCACCGTCAGGCTATATTCTCCGGCTTTCAACCCGCTGGCCGTGGCGCCATTCAGCCCCGGATTGCTCCATTTATACTCGTAGGGGCCTTTCCCGCCTCGCGTTTCTACTTCCAGGCTTCCTCCCGAACCTCCGGCGCATTGGATTTCCCCCGTTTGGCGCAGGCTTACTGCCAGCGGCAGGATATTCTCTGTGATTTCCACACTGGCCGTGACCGTGCAGCCCGCCGCATCGGTGATGATTACACTGTGGGTTCCGGGCGCCAATTTGCTAGCCGTAGCGCCGGTTTCGCCATTGTCCCAGGCGTAGCTGTACGGCGGCGTACCGCCCGTCGCGCTCGCGCTGGCCTGCCCGTCCGCATTGCCCGTGCTCGCAGATGCCACTACATTAGCCGTCGGCTCAATGGGCAGCGGCTCTACCACCGCCAGGCTCGCCGATTGCGACTGCCCCGTGGCGTCTACCACCGTCAGGCTGTATTCTCCGGCTTTCAACCCGCTGGCCCTTGCGCCATTCAGCCTGGCATCGCTCCACTTATACTCATAGGGGCCTTTCCCACCCCGCGTTTCTACTTCCAGGCTTCCCCCGGAACCGCCGGCGCATTGGATTTCCCCCGTTTGGCGCAGGCTTACTGTCAGGGGAAGGATGTCCTCTGACAGCTGCACACTAGCGGTCGCTTTACAACCAGCTGCGTCTGTAATAGTAAGGGTGTGTGCGCCAGGAGCCAATTTGGTCGCGGTTGCTGTAGTTTCGCCATTATCCCAGGCGTAGCTATAGGGCGCAGTGCCGCCTGTAGCGCTCGCGCTGGCCTGTCCGTCCGCTTGTCCGGTACTTGCGGGGGCTATGACAGCCGCCGCCGCCTGGGGGCTATTAGGCGCAGGCAGGTCCATCCGGGCTATTTTGGTTTTACCCTTGCTGTCGGATACTGTGAGGGTAAAAGAGCCAGGAGCTAAACCTTTAGGGTTTTCACCGGCAAGGCCACCATCCCATTTGAAATCGTATGGCGGCTGTCCGCCCGATACTTTCACCTTCAAAGCACCATTCTTTCCACTTCCCGCGCAGGAGGGCTCCTTTTCGATTAAAATATTGACGGTCATAGCCGAGGCCTTCTGAATCAGATAAAGCCCTTTATCTTCAGTACCCACCCAGATGGCGCCGTCGCGGTCGGCGGCCAGGCAGACAGCGAACTGGCTGGTAAACTCCTGGGCAGGCCCAAACACAGTAAACGCCTCTGTTTCAGGATTGTAACGGGTGACCACTTCGGAGGCAATCCAAAGTTGGCCGGCATCGTCGAAGGTAATATCACGGAGCGGCCCTTCCGTTCTGCGGGAAGGAATTTCGATGGGCAACCAGGTATCGCGGGCATCCACCCGGCCTACCAGCCCGTCGCCCAGCAACCAGATTTCCAGCCCTTTACCCGTAATTCCCAGAATATTAAAGTCCTTTTCCAGCAACTTCCAACGGCCGCCTTCTCCCACTAATACACCCTGTTCTGTGCCCACCCACAACCTTCCCCGGGCATCCAGGAATAAGGTGTTAATGTGGTTGGATTTGAGTTTGGAATTATTAGTAGCCAGTTGTTCAAGCAGCTGCAGTGAAGGGCCTGTTTTTAAGCGATAGAGGCCTGCATCGGCGGTTCCGACCCACAATTCGCTCTGCCGGCTATCATATATAGCGGTAGTGATACGCACATCTTCCCCGGCTATAGCCTTGAGAGCCTCGACGCTCCACGACAGATCGTAATTGCCATCCCGAAAGTGAAACAAGGCCTGTTCACCAGTGGGCGTTTCAACCGCAGCCCCCAGGCCCGCGTCATAGACCCGGAAAACCCCTTTGGAATTGCCTACCCATTTATTGTTATCCTCATCGACAAAAACATTACTAATGGGGGATTGCCGGTCGACCGCACTGCAACGGATCACTTCCATTTCTTCCTGGGCCGGCAATGTTTTGACCAAAAACAACAGAAACAAGAAAAACCATCTTCTCATAGGACTCTATTTCAAATTTGCCGCAAAGTTAGAGTAAGTATGCAGAATTACGAACAGAAAAGCCATAGAGATACCGCTGTCGTACTGCCAAAGGTAAACGCCCGTACCCAAAATATATTACGGTTCTACCGATGTTGCCCGGCAACAGACAGCCTGCTATTGCATTCGGCCCGGCAATTCCCCTTGCCCGTCGAGCCAGTGTGTCAAGCTTTTTTTACCTTGCGCTTTAATTTGACTAAAAGCAGTATGGCAAAATTATTATACTATATCCTCCTAAAGCCCCTTTCGCTCTTGCCGTTATTCGTGTTATACCGGCTTTCAGACCTGCTCCATCTGGTGCTCTATCGATTGGTTGGCTTTCGAAAAAAGGTTGTTTTGAACAATCTTCGGAATGCTTTCCCGGAAAAAAGCGAACCGGAAATCAAAGTTATTGCCAGGAAGTTTTACGCTCATTTCTGCGACCTGCTGATCGAGTCCATACGAATGTTCAGTATGCCCAAAGAAGAAATCCTGCGCCGGTGTACAGTAGTCAATCCGGAATTGATCGAAAAATTTGCGCAACAGGGCCGAAGCCTGATTATCGCCGCCGGCCATTACAACAACTGGGAATTAGCTGCTGTCGCTTTCGGTATCCAGGAAAATTATACGGTAGTAGGCATCTATAAACCACTGGCCAATGCTTTCTTCGATCAAAAGCTGCAGCATTCCCGAAGCCGCTTTAGCATGGAAATGATTCCCAAAAAAGAGACCAAATCATTTTTCGCCAACAATACCCACCGGCTCACCGCTACCCTCTTTGCGACCGACCAATCTCCCGCCAACAGCTATCAGGCTTATTGGATGCGCTTTCTCAATCAGGAAACCGGCATACTGTTCGGCGCTGAAAAATATGCCCGCGAATACAACTTTCCGGTGGTTTTTGGAAAGATCAGAAAACCACGCCGGGGCCATTACGAAATGGAATTCACCATAGTGGAGGAAGAACCTGCCCAGGCGCCACATGGTTCTATTACCCAAAAGCACACACAGCTATTAGAGGCCCTCATCCGGGAAGCACCTCAATACTGGCTATGGACGCACAAACGCTGGAAACGCCAACGGCCAGAAGGGGTGGTTTTGAATGGCTGAATGGCTGAATGGTGTGGATGGTGTGGATGGCTGTACAAAGGATTCTCCAAGTAGCCACACCGCAGGCTAGCCATGCGGCCATTTACCATTCAGCCCCTAAAGATTGAGCCAGTAAGTCACCTTCAGCACCAACGCCCGGTTTTTGGTACGCGGATCCTGAAAGAACTGGTCGGAGTAATAATTGTCGGTATAAACCAGGAAGATATCGGATACTGGCCGGAAGCGCCACTGCAGACGGCTATTGATGTTGACGTTGTTGGCCTGGGTATTGTATTGCAGAAAGGTGCTGAAGAAAAGACTACGCGAGAAGGATAACTCCGCCCGGGGGCCCACCAACCAGAAATCGGCGCTGTTATAGGGATCTGGCAATCGGATGTCGTTATAAGTATAACTCAGGGCAATGATGCCGTAAGGCTGCCAGCGGTAGCTGAAGGAGCCTTCCATCTGGAAAATATTCCCATTAAAATACTGGCCGGTGCTAACCCCAATATCATAGTAAAACCGCTTGCGGACATCGGAATCAAAACCGAAACCAATAGAATGGTAAGTATAGTCCGAGTCCACGGGAAGCGGTTCTCCTCCGCTATTGGTTGGATCAAAAGGAAAAAACAGGTAGGTATATTCCTGGTTAGCCGACACAAAAAACTTGCTCCGCCCCGGAAATTCCAATGACACACTCGGGGTCAGGCTTCGGTCGGTCACCCGAAAATCATTGGCTTTATTTAGGGTGAACTCGGTTCCGGCTGTAAGCCCTATGAGGATGATTCGTTTTGCCAGCCAGGGGTTTTTGGGAAAAATGTTGTAAGTGATCCGGGGCCCATAATTCAGGAAACCCGTTCGCGGCACGAAGCCTACGTCAGCCCGATGATTTTCCCCAACATACTGGGAGGGTAAAAAGATGGTCCAGTGGCGGGTATAATGCCCCAGGAAGAGCGCTGCGGCCTGTGCATCCCGGTTGTCTCCATTGGAAAAAGAGCGATGGTAGAACATTTCCGCCTCCCACTTATTGTCTTTTGAAAACAGGTTGTATTCCAGTCCTGCCACCCGGTTGTAAGCACCGCCATCCAGTTTATAACCGCCATCTCCATTGGGCGTAAAGTTTTCTTTATTGACAAAAACAGCGCCTACGTAAGAGCGGTCGAAGACTTTGCGCTGCAGCACCCCCACCGAATAGTTGGCAGGGTTGAGATCGATGTCCTTCACCCTTGCCGTTTGCATATTGAGCAAACCAATGCGCCAGTTATTGTCAAGCTTACCGCTCAATCGGGCGCCGGCGATGATGGGTACATTCAGGCTGCGTTCCACTTCCACCAGTTGCCCGTCGGTGGTTGTCCTGCTGATAATGCCCCGGGCCAAGCCAATACGGCGGCTGAAGAAGGGGCGGCTGTTGGGAAATCCAAAACGGCTGAAAAGGTCTTCATTTTCAAGAAAAAATTGTCGCCGCTCGGGAAAGAAGAGCTCGAACCGGCTCAGGTTCGTCAATTGCCGGTCTACTTCTACCTGCGAAAAATCCGGATTGAAAGTCAGGTCCAGGTTGAGTGATGGGGTAATAGATATTTTGGCGTCACCTCCGGCATTGAGTTTTTGCTCGCCCGGCAACTTAAACTCAAAGTCTCTTTCCATGCTACCGGACAAGTAGGGGATCAGAGAAATATTCATACCCGGCTTGGGGGGCTGGCCTTCCCACTCCAAGAGTCCGGTGAAGGCCAGGTCATTGGCTTCAAATTGACGGGGCACCGGCACCCAGCTCGACCGCTCGTTCTGCCGAACGGAGGTTCGGACAAAATTGACCCGCCAGGTATTAGCCCCTTCCGCCCGCTTGTAGCGTAAGGTTTTGAAAGGGATCGCCATTTCCACTACCCAGTGGTCCTCATAGTTGCGCACTTCGGAATACCACTTGTTATCCCAGTCGGTGGGAATGTTTTTACCATTATCAATCAAGCCCTCACGTTGTACATTGTAGGGAGAAACAGCAAAGTGGAAGCCGTTTACTTTATCCAGGAAGGGATCAAAATTAATGGCGAATTCATCGGTGGGGCCACTGACGAAATCCCGTTTAAGAGATGCAATGATATAATCGGCTCGCGCTTGGTGAACGACGGCCCCCACGTAGAGGAAACCTTCATCAAAGAGCAGGCGAACTTCCGTTTGCAGGCTGGCGTAAGAGGTGTCAAATGGGAAATTTTGAAAAAAATTGCCGGCTACCTGCGCAGCCTCCCAGGCAGGTTCATCAAGCATTCCATCGAGCAGTATAGGCCCTTCCGCTTTTCTGATAGTAATGGAATAAGGGGAATCCGTTGAACCCGTTGTCTGTCCGAAGGCAATATCAAGAGCCGCATATAAAAAGACGGCCAGGGCGATTAGAGCTTTCATAGTAGTTCCGGCTTAGAAAATAAAGGCGTGAAGATAGGAAATTTACAACTTCCACCCTACGATCACCCATTCCTCCCCTCCGGGGTCCATATAGTTTTGAAGCGTTTCAAACCCCACTTTCTCATGCGCCTTGACAGAGCGAGTATTGCGTGTAGCGATCTCCGTGACGACCAGGTCAAAATGAGCGGATAAGCGGGCCCTCAGGTCTAGGTACAAACCAGCAAATACGCCTTGCCCGCGGAAGGGCTTGGCTACGCACACCTGCCCCATAACAAAATAGCGCCACTCCCGCAGTGGCATGCCCTGCCAGGGAACGCCATCAAGTAATTCAAACATAGGAAAAAGGATAGGGATGCGGTGGCGAAAGCGCGTCTCCATTACCAGTGCGTAACCAGCCAACTCCTCGTCCTTCCAGGCGGCGCTATGGCAATAAGGAGTGTTCATGTCCCGCAACAGTTCCAGCGTGTGATCAACCGTAACAAAGCCCTGTTCACGGGCTTCTTCAGCAGTGATGTGCTGCGGCAGGTTGGCCTTTTGCAGGCGTAAAACCTGCTGAAGTTTTGCATCCGTAGTAGTTGGCCCGAAGGTAAACATGGCATTGGTTTTTATTTATCCAGCTGTAAAATTATAGCAATGTGAGGACTCATCAAGGGGGAGTAAGAAAATGGTTTTCACCGGGGCAAGGCGCTTACCCATTCCGATTAAACTGCGTAATATCAACCTTTCCGGATGACAATGCTCATTGGCGGACAGAGGATTAGCGCGTAATATTTGCGCGTAACAAAACAATGCGTTATGAAAACTCCCGCCTCTGCGCTGCGATACTCTCCGTCGCAGTTGAATTTACTGGTGCTCTTACGCCTGGCTATCGGCTGGCACTTTCTCTATGAAGGGATTGTCAAACTGTGGAACCCCGGATGGTCGGCCGGCAGTTTCCTGGTCGACTCCAAAGGCTTATTTTCCGGCTTGTTCCAGGCTATGGCGGCTAACCCCGGCGTACTGGAAGTTATTGACTTCCTGAATGTCTGGGGGCTTATCCTGGTGGGCCTTGGACTGATGCTGGGCGCGTTGACGCGTTGGGCAGCCATTGGCGGCATAGTGTTACTGGGCTTCTACTACCTGTCGCACCCGGCCCTGATCGGTATCCAATATGCCATGCCGACGGAAGGCAGTTATCTTTTTATCAACAAAAACCTGATCGAGCTACTTTCCCTGGCAGTACTCTACGTTTTTCCCACCAGCCATATCATTGGGCTGGACCGCTTGCTGAATCGCTGGTTTACGCGTACTGATTCAGGCTCTGCTCCGGCAGAGCAAAGCCCTGCCCAGCGCCGAAGCCAGGAAACCAATATTGCCTCTTGAACAAAAAACAAAAGAAATGCAAGACAATAGAGATAAAAAAGGCATCGCCCGCCGGGACATCCTCAAGGGGCTGGCCGCTTTGCCGGTACTCGGTGTATTTTTTGCCAGCGCCGGCTTCAAGAGCGCTCATGACAAGCGCATCCGCAACAGCATACTCCAGGAACTCGATGTTAAGGCCGCTGCGCCACCACCCTCCGGCCCCATGTCCGGGCCCCCAATAAACATTGGCATCATCGGTTTTGGAGGCCGGGGTGAGCACCTGACGCGCGCCCTGGGGTACGCCACGCCACAATGGATAGAACTCATCAAAAATGACACCCTGGCGCCGCCGCACGACACCCGGCTGAAGGATTATTTTGAGCAGGAAAACCTCAATGTACGCATCGCTGGTATCTGCGATGTTTTCGATGTGCGGACTGAAATGGGTGTCGCCGCCGGCGCCCGAAACGGGCATCAGGCCAAAGCATACCGCGACTACCGGGCCATGCTGGATGACCCGGATATTGAAGCCGTCGTGATCGCTACCCCCGACCACTGGCACGCCCCCATTGCGATTGCCGCCCTTCAGGCCGGCAAACACGTGTATTTGGAAAAATGTATGACCCACAAACTGGGTGAGACTTACGAACTTTACGAAACCGCAAAAAATGCCCAGGCCATCTTCCAGGTAGGCCACCAGCACCGGCAGACTCAGAGCTTCCTCACTGCTCAGGATATCATTCGCAAAAACGTCCTGGGGCACATTTCCCTGATTCAAACCAACACCAATCGCAACGACGATGTCGGGGCCTGGCAGTACGACATTCACCCGGACGCCAACCCACGAACCGTCGACTGGCAGGGTTTTCTGGGTAATGCGCCCAGCATTCCTTTCGATGCCGAACAGCTGTTCCGCTGGCGGAAATACTGGGCCTACGGCACCGGCTTGTCCGGCGACCTTTTAACCCACGACTATGACCGCATCAACTGCCTGCTTAACATGGGCATTCCCAGCGTTGTAACTGCTTCCGGAGGCATCTATACCCACCGGGACAACCGGGAGGTGCCCGATGTCTTCCAGGTGGTCATGGAGTATCCTGATTTCTTTATGGGCAGCAGCCAGGCCGAAGGCAAAGAAAAAGGCATGGCCTTCCTGTACAGCGCCAGCCTGGGCAACCAATATGACCGGGGCACCCTCCTAATGGGCCATGACGCCACCATGCAGCTGGGCCAGGCCCTGGCGGTCTATGCCGACCCCGTCTCGACCCGGTACTTGCCCATGATAGAAGAAGGCATCATACAACCTGATGTACCGATCTACGCCTATGACCCCTCCGCCGAAGGCATTGACGCCGTAACAGGGGCAACCGCCAAGTACTTTGCCAATAAGGGGTTAATGTACACCTACCGCGACGGCAAGCGGGTGGATTCCACCTACCTGCACTTGCGGGAATGGCTGAGCGTTATCCGAAATGGAGGCAAGGTCAGTGCGGGAATTGAGGAAGGTTTCGAAGAAGCGATCTCCGCCCACATGGCCACCATCGCCTACCGCACCGGCAAACGGGTGGAATGGGATCCGGTTGCCAGAAGGATTAAAGGCTTTGAGGACGGCGCTCTGGAAGCAATAGGAATGGCGTAATAAACTGCCGCCCCCCCTTCATGAGGTGGGCCCGTGAAAACCTGCAGTAATTGTTATTTTTGAAAAACATAGCCTAATCAACAAAACGATGATCCGAGCCATTCTTGTTGAAGATGAAACCGACAGTCTCGATTACCTGGAATGGCTAATCCATCAGGTATCGGAAGACGTAGAGGTAGTGGCCCGGTGCCACAGCGGGCTGGAAGGCCTGGAAGCGATTCCCAGGCTCCAGCCCGACGTGGTTTTCCTCGATGTGGACATGCCTTTTATGAATGGCTTTGAGATGCTCGAAGCGCTGCCGGATATGAACTTCAGGCTCATTTTCACGACGGCCTACGACGAATTTGCTATCCGGGCCTTCAAACTCAGTGCGGCCCATTATCTGCTCAAGCCTATCCAGGCCAAAGACCTGGCGGATGCTTTGAGCCGTGTCCGGCAGGTGAGCGTAGCCAGCGATACATCAACCCGCCTGCTGTTGGAACAAACGCAGGCGCTTTCACAAGGAAGCATTGAAAAGATCGCTCTACCTACTTTTGATGGCTTTACCCTTGTTCATATTAAGGACATCGTATACTGTCATGCTGATAGCAATTACACCGACTTGTTTTTCAAAACGCAGGAAAAACTCTGTGTGACCCGCACCCTGGGCGCCATGGAAGATGCCTTGGAAGGCTTGGGGTTTATGCGCGTCCACCACTCTTTTCTGGTCAATATCAGGGAGATTGCCAAATTCATCCGCCATCAGGATGGATTGCTGATTATGAGCAATGGCGACGAGGTGAGAGTGTCCCGGTCCCGGAAGCAAGAATTATTGGACTATCTGGCCCGGATCAGCGTATAAAAGTATGACCAGAATACTGCCAGGGCTATTTGCTATGCTGCTTTCCCTATCACTGGGAGGGCAATATATTCAGGTAGAACACCTCAATACAGAGCAAGGGCTGCCAACCGAAGAGATCAATGGGCTATTGGCCACAGCCGACCATTACCTTTGGCTGGCAACCAACCATGGCCTCTATCGGCATGACGGATATCAGTACCAGCCCATTGCTTTCCCACCTCCACCGTTAGGCCCCCCATCCAGCCAGGCCTATCGCATCGAGCCAATGGGAACGGAACAGTTTTATCTGCTCTTTCTCAATCACGGCTTTGGAATTTACAACTTTCGATCTGCTCAGTTTGAATATTTCAGCCATGAGCCCGGCGACCCGACTTCTTTACCTAGTAATTTCGTCCAGTCAATTATCGATGACGGCCCACAGGCATGGCTTTCTTTCGACCGGGGCGGATTCGGGCGTTTTGATAAAGCAAGCTGCACCTTCAATCAATACCTGCCGTCGGTTCTATTGCCTGCTGTGAAGCGGCTTGACGAAACCCTTTCACTCGCCCTGGACCCGCACCGCCCCAATCTGCTTTGGGTGTCCAGCGCCAACGGGTTAATGGCTTTTGATAAGGAAACCGAGCAATTGCGGCATTTTGACAATGAGGCCAACGGGAGCCCGCTGCCGTCCGCTAGCTTTCGACAGCTGGTCATTGATGGAAAAGGCCTGCTTTACGCTTCCACCTGGAATGATGGTGTGTGGTGTTTTGACACGCATCAGGAAAAATGGCTGGGCGCCCTCCCAGCCGGTGAAAAAGCCGGTTTAACCTGCGTTAACTACATTGGTTTCCGGCAGCCGGGTGAATTATGGATTTCGGACGAATTCCTGGGCCTCTTCCGATATAGCATTGAAGGAGGGCAATTGCGTCTGGCCATTCCCTCTCACATCAATGAAGCGCCGGTAGTAGATCCTGATTTCCGTTTAAAGTCCAGCATTATGGATATGGAACAGGGCCCCTTTGGTGTATGGTGGGGCATCCAGCGCCGAAAAGGGCTGGCGGCCATTTATCCTTCGAAGCAACTTTTCCCCCGGTATCACTTCCCGGAGGAGGGGCGGTGCGCCGCCAGGCGCCCCAACCAACCCTATCTTTATATCAACACCAACGGCGCCCTGCTTTACCGGATGGACCTCCGCACCGGACTGCTGAAAACCATCCCGATTGACGTGGTGGGTAATGATGCGCTCAATTTTTCTCAATGCCAGTGTACTCCTGACGGCCGGTTCTGGCTGATCGGCCGGGAAGCAATTTACTTTTACGAAGAAGGCGCCCGGGCGGCCCGCCCGCTGTTGCTACCCCAAATCGAAGCTGCGTTGGATTCCGCCTGGGCCGATAGTTTTCTCTGGGACAGTCAGGGACAATTGTGGCTCGGCACGAACCAAGGCCTGTTGTTCGTGGCACCACGACAAGGGCAGAGCCGGTGGATCACCTTTTCCGATACCCTTGAGAGCAAAACAACCCAATGGCGAGGGTTTACGGACATCCTGGAGTCTCCCGGCGGCCGCATCTGGTTTGCCTGTGACCGGGGCTTCGGGTTTACCGACGACAATGGCCTGACGTTCACCCGATATAATTTCCAGAACCCCACTTCTAAAAACATAGAGTTCGTCAATGTTTACGCCCTGGCGCGCGACAGTACAGGCCGCATCTGGTTGGGGAGCCGCGACCGTGGGCTGGGCTACGTCATGGATAAAGGGCCTCACCCTCAGGTGATTCAGATCATCAACACCGAAGATGGACTGAAAAGCACCCAGGTACGAGATATAGCGGTAGACCGGCAGGGCCGCATTTGGGTATTGCAGGACAATGGGCTCAGCCGCCTGGACCCCATCACGCTGAAACCGATACAATTCGGTGCTGGTTATGGAAAAAGCCTGGCGCGAAGCTTTTATCTCAGCGCCCTTTCAGACGGGCAAATGGTGCTTGGATCCGGGAGTGGGTTCCACCTGTTCTATCCGGAATCTATCGAACCCGATCTTCGATTTTACCCTGTTCGAATGGAGGGCCTGAGGGTGTTTGACAGCCTGTACCTATCGGATTACAGCCTGGCGGCAAAGCCGGCCATAGAACTGAACTATCGCCAGAATTTTTTTACGATCGAGTTCGCTGCACCACATTATGGCGCACCGGGGCCGATTCAGTATCAGTACATGCTGGATGGGCTCGATGACAATTGGCGAACCGCAGGCGGCAACCGGTACGCTGCTTTTTCCAATGTTTGGGAAGGAGACTATACCTTCCGGGTCCGTGCGGCAAATTCACTCGGCGAATGGAGCGATAAGCACGTCTCTAGCCTGCGAATCTCCATTACGCCTCCCTGGTGGAGAACCTGGTGGTTTATCAGCCTGGTGCTGGCTGTTCTCGCCGGACTGGTTTACCTGGCCTATCGCCTTCGTATTCGGGCAATCAAAAAAGAGGAAGCCCTTAAAACGGCATTTAACCGCAAAGTAGCTGAGCTGGAAATGCAGGCTTTAAGAGCTCAGATGAACCCTCATTTTCTCTTTAATAGCCTGCAATCGATCAAGTGGTACCTGATCAACCACTCCACCGCCGAATCGGCTGATTATCTGGACAAATTCGCTCAGCTGATCCGGAAGATACTGCAAAATACAGACTCCAAACTCATCCGCCTTTCGGAAGAGCTCGAAGCGATGGAGTTGTACCTTCAACTCGAACAATATCGCTTCAAGGGCCGCTTCGATTATGAGATCAGGCTGGAGGCAGGAGTACCAGCCGACTTCGCCCGGGTGCCGCCGCTACTTTTTCAGCCTTTCATCGAAAATGCCATTTGGCATGGCCTGATGCAAAAAGAATGCGGGAAAGGATTGCTGCAGATTCAGATTAAAAAACAGGGAGAAGGCTTATTGATCAACATCCGGGATAACGGCGTTGGACGGGAGAAAGCACGATTGCTCAAGAGCCGGTCGGCCTCCAAACATCAGTCTTTCGGCATCAAACTGTCAGAAGGCAGGCTGGAAACGCTCAATAGAATAATGGGGATAGCGGCCCACGTAAAAATAATCGACCTCAAAAACCAGGACCAGGCCCCATCAGGCACCTTGGTTCAAATCTATCTGCCAACCATACTGTAGCCTGCCAGTTACTCAATCATTCCAGCAAACTACAAGCCTTTGTTGTTACTAACATAATTCCATTTAAAAGCATTACCTCGTGCTTTATCTTTAAGCAATTTGAATAACGTATCCTGTAGACCCCATACAAACCCCAAAATACCTGAGTATCCTTCTCGCCATTCTTTTATTTGGCTGGAAGGGACTAAAATAAAAATCAGTAACGCTCTCGGCAGCCCTTTGCCAGTGTCAAATGCTTTTTGTTGACTGGTGGGGGCTGCCTTTTTTGAGCCCCAATTGTTAATGTTACTTCTCAACCCCCTCAACCCCCTCAACCCTCTCAACCATCTCAACCTAAATCAAGACAGCCCACGCGCCAGCATCAGACAAGCCCAAAAGAGCCATCCCTCTCTACCCCCCACGCAATGACATTTCTCTCCCATTTCCAGTGACAAAAATCATCCCAAAAAGGCGGCTGAAGGCTTATAAAGCGATTAGAGTTTGTTCAAATTTCGTTTTTGGAGATGAAAATTATTCATTTTTTGCTTAGGCAAGGCGTCGAAATGGGAGCATACCCTTAGGTACGTGACCATTTCGACAACGTAGCATAAGCGAAAAAGGGACATTTTCAGCCCGAAGGATGAAATTTGAACAAGCTCTTAATAGCCGGTTCCTTAACCAAAAACCAGACATCATGCCGATCACCATCCGCCACATGCTTGATGCCCTCAATCAGGTAATGGCCCAGTTGGAAGCTTCCGCCGGAGCCGACCCCTTCATCAGCCAGGAGAACCTTGATACTTTACTTCACGCCCTCGATGAAGAAGAAAAAGCCTTTACTACTTCGATGTACGAACTGGTCAAAAGCCGGAAAAACAATCGAGGGGGACGGGTAACCCGCAAGGCCGTTGCTTCGCTGGCGCCATATTTAAAGGAAGTGGTGATGCCGGAATTCTACCTGAAGGCAGGCCCTATAGACCGGCGCGCTGCGCGGCGCATCCTGGCATTGGGAGAGCCTTACCTCAGTCTGGCCAATACATGGAAAGCATTTGCCGAATATAATATGGACCGCTCCCCTGCCGAGTTGGCCGAACGCATCGGCGAGTTATCGGAAGGCATTTCATTGGGATACTACGCCAATGCCGGCCAGGAGCCCATCCTACCCCTGCATGTTCCCGCACAACTGGAGCTCCTCGACGAACATGCGTTTTTCAATACCCTGGAAAATGCCCACGGCCACGCTTTCGAAGGCCTTCGCGAAAATTACCGGCTGGACCGTTTTGTTGACGGCAATGACATTCTCAGCCAATTGCCTGGTTTTCAGGATAACCCTGGCGCCCGTGATAAAGCCAGTCAGCTGGCCGTAATAATGCAACACCACCTCCGGGAGATTGCACTGGCCATCCTGTTCCGGAATGAACAGAGCTTCAACCCTCTTTTTGTCGCGGGCATCACTGAAGCGGGCCATCTGGTGGGATTTTCAGCAGCAGTGCGGTGGAAGTAATTAAATGGTTACATGACAATATTGCTATATTGCTGGCGGAAGATCCGAAACGAAGAGGTGAAGTTAGGGGGGCGCCGCACTCTAAAGCGTTCCGTAATACCAATGTTCAAGACAATATGACAACATTACCCTAAGCCATTTTTATGTCTACTTCCGCTGGCTTTCTCCGGCAGCATCCGCGCCTATTGGCCTTTGGTTTCACCCTGGCTTTTTTTTCCGGCTTTGGCCAAACCTTTCTCTTATCGCTGTATGTTCCAGCCCTGGCAGGGGAATTTGCACTGAGCAACACCCAGCTCAGCTCGCTTTTTGCCGTAGCCACTCTGGCCAGCGCCTTTACATTGCCGTTCGCCGGCCGATATGTTGACGTATGGCCTTTATCCCGTTATGTAAGCGGTGTGTTATTGGGGCTTTCCGGCTCCCTCTTGTTGTTATCGGTAGCGTTCCATCCGCTCCTGGTATTGGCCGGATTATGGGGATTGCGCCTTTCCGGACAGGCATTGATGAGCCATACCGGTGTTTCTACTCTTGCCCGCGCCTATCAGGAAAGCCGCGGCAAAGCCATCAGCATGGCAACTTTGGGGCACCCTACCGGAGAAGCCTTGCTACCATTGTGCATTACCACATTGATGATAGCCATAGGTTGGAGAGGCGCCCTCCAGGCGTCCGCTTATACACTGCTATTCCTTGTCCTGCCTTTAGCCTTGTGGCTTATCCGGCATTCCCCCAGGGCTGTTACCCATCCTGCCGGAAAAGCCTGGAGCTACCGGGCGGCCGGGCCGGCAATAGGGCCCAGTATCTGGCGGCTACTCGCCACGAGGCATTTCTGGGCTATTGCTCCTGCAATCTGCCTGTGGGGATTCCTCATCACCGGCGTATTATTCTTTCAACTCCGCCTGGGAGCGTCTCGCGGATGGAGCCCCCAATGGGTAGCAGCCTCTATCTCTGCTTTTGCCGTGGCCAATGCGCTGGCCATGCTGGGCTCTGGCGCGCTGGCCGACCGTTTTTCCGCCCGCCGGATCTATCCCTTTTTTCTATTGCCTATGCTTCTCGGATTGGCTCTTTTAGGAAGCATCCAACAAGCCTGGATCTACCCCATCGCCTTGTTTATCCTGGCCTTGTCCAATGGGTCGGGCAGCACCATGCTGAATACGGTGCTGCCGGAAGTGTTCGGCACTTCCAGCTTGGGTGCAGTGCGCAGCTTGTTCGCCATGGCGCTGGTTATCAGTACGGCGATTGGCCCTCTCGCCTTTGGCGCTCTGCTTGACGCCGGACTAGGTTTTGGCGGGCTACTTTGGCTGGGCGCCGGATCCACCGCGCTGGCTATCGGATGGAGCTGGCAGGTGAGGGGGATGGTTGAAGGGCTGGATGGTTGAAGGACTGGGCAGAAAAAATAGAAAGCGTGGTTTTTTATTTTTAAATTTATCTTTAGAACTGTTCCAAGTTTCAGGCTTGCCCGGCTGACACAGACGGGTTTCAGTTTTCGATTTACCCTGACAACCAGTTTTTTACAAAGCTATTGACCCTGTTAAATGAAACCTTCTTTATCTTTTAATCCAGGAAAAAACTGGCCTAAACCCAAACACTCCACATCATGCCGCTCGCATTTGTCATACGGCCCTTCGGGGTAAAAGAAAGTAAAGCAGGAGAAGCAGTAGATTTTGACCAGGTTTACGCAAAAATGATCGAACCCGCCCTTCAAGCCGTGGCGTTTAACGGTGGGTCAATGGGCGAGATCAAAGAAGCCGGGAATATCCGGGAAGATATGTTCCGGCTGATCCTCGAAGCTGACCTGGTGATCTGTGACCTTTCCATCCACAATGCCAATGTATTCTACGAGTTAGGCATCCGCCATGCCCTTCGGCGGCACCGGACTATCCTGATACGCGACGAATCCGTATCGGACGACATTCCTTTTGACTTGCAAACGGACCGTTATTTCGCCTACGATGCAAAGAAGCCAGGCCTTCCGAAAAGAGCTCCAGGAAATTATTCAGGCTACGCTGAAGAGTGACCGGCAATGGGACAGCCCGGTGTTCCAGATGCTGCCCAAACTGCAAGAGCCGGTTTTCGAGGAACAGGCGCCGGCCGAGTTCCGCTTTGAAGTAGAGCGGGCCCAGGCTGCCAAATTAAAAGGCTGGCTGCGGTTGTTGTCGGATGAAGTTCGGAAACGAAATTTCAGCTGGGCCGGCCTTCGCCCCGGGTGG
The DNA here is from genome assembly GCA_020636215.1 of Lewinellaceae bacterium. Classification (GTDB taxonomy): domain Bacteria; phylum Bacteroidota; class Bacteroidia; order Chitinophagales; family Saprospiraceae; genus JACJYE01. Next base: position 1,313,502 of record JACJYG010000005.1, on the reverse strand, counting down.
TAGGGCGCAATTCAACCTGAATGATTTCGAGGGCTCCCGCAACAGCTGGGAAGAAGTACGGAAATACTATCCTGCAGATATTGAAAGCAACCTCTATCTGGCCAGCATTTACGAAAGATTATTTCGGTACAGCTCCCGCCAGGAATTGTTCGAACAATCCCGCCAGGCTATTGAAACTGCCCTGAAAAACCCGGCCAGCACTATGGATAACCGGACCGAGGCGCTGACCCTAAGCGGCCGCAACCACAAAACCCACTGGCGTTTGCAATTCGAGCTTCTGGAATCTACTGAAGAACGCCGCAAGAGCGCCGCCAACCGCGAACTGAAAGAAACCTACGAAGCCTATCGGGCAGCTTATTTTCAGGACCTTAACCACTTCTATTCCGGCATCGCCGCCTTACAAATGGCTACTATTTTTCAAGCCCTGGAGCAGGAAAATGGATGGAAAGCTATTTTTGACAATGATGATGAAGCCCAGATCTATAGTATTCAGTTGAAAAGAGAGGTCGTTACCCTGCGTGCGCTGGCCCTGGCATCTATTGAAGCACGGCTGAATAGCCCCAAAGCCAGTCCAGAGGAAAAGGCTGACGCCCGAATCGCCAAGGCCAATTATCTTTTCCTGACGGATGAAAACCAGGATAGGGTGGCCAATGCCTTTAAAAATGCCATCAGCGCTGACAACCTCTATGCCTGGGAATCCGCCAGAAGCCAGCTGCTGCTGTTCTCCGGACTGGGCATTCATACTGAGCTGGCAAAAGGGGTGATTGATTCGGTTGAAGAAAAATTCCAACTCCCGGAAAAGCCCCACCACATCATTATTTTCGCAGGGCTCCGGATGGAGAAACAGGAAGAAGGGATTCCTGTCCTGACGCCAAAAGCAGAAGAAAAAGTCAAAAAGAAATTGGAAGAGGCCCTCCAGGAACTGGTTGGCGATAAAAAACTTCCCACTTTGCTGGGTATGTCTTCCGGGGCTCCAGCGGGTGACATTCTCTTCCACGAAACCTGCGCCAAACTTGGGATCAACTCTGAAATATGCATCCCTTTGCCCAGAGACGCCTACGTAAACCAGGCTTTTGACGCCAACGATAACAATTGGCGAAACCGCTTCCTGGAGCTTTCAGCCAACTCACAAAAACACAGAATCCTGGAGCTCAATGACCGTGGCGAATTACCCGACTGGCTTTGGGACAGCGGTACCTGCCACTGGGAACGCGGCCGGAAATGGATCATTCAAAGAGCCCTGGCCAAGGACGCTCCTAATGTCACCTTACTCGCTTTCATGGGCGAAGGAGAAAAAGGCCCCTGTCCAGCCAGCATTTCTCAGGTTGTAGACTTCGCCAGGGCCAATGACAAAGTAATGGTCAATCTATATAATGTGAATGAATTTCTAAAGTAACAGGCGCCGCCCTTACCGGACTAACCATTCATCGGCAAATATCCAGCACGGCAAACCCGCCCCGTGATGCCACCAGGGCGCCTGTTGCAGGCTTTGGGCGTGCACTTTCAGGTACCGCGCCTGTACGGGCGCAAAATCCAGCCCAAAGTAAAACAAGTCATTGACCTTGCTCTGCCGTTCCAGGGGCCGAGGGTTGGCCACTTTGCCCAAAGGTTTAAACTGCTTGTCTTCGCCCGCATACCAGTATTCCACTTCCACGGGAAAGAAGACAATATGATTGACCACCTGCAAAAAGGCCATGCCCGTGTGCGCCACCCTTTGCACTGCGCCCAGGTCCACCTCTGCAATCAGGTCATTGCCTTCAAAGCCCAGCCAGTTGGCATAAAAACTGGCGCCGCCAAAAGCGCCATCGGTGAGCGCTTGTGGGTTTTCCCCAGCATATTTTTTGGGCTTAGTCAACAAAGTCACCGGCTTACCGGCCGCCAGGTTGGGCAGCGCGGCCCGCTCCAAGGTGGTTTGGTAAGCCTGGACATACTCCTCCACGGTGTAGCCCATTTCGTTCATTAAAGTGATGTCATTATTCTGGCACACCAAGGCAAAGGTTTGCAGGCGGGCCGGCGCCCAGGGTTGCTGTAACGACAAGCCCGCAGATAATTTCCGGCGGCAGGCCTCCAGCACCGCAAAATCTACGCTCAAGCGGGCCCGGCGAACACGGCCGTGAATGTTGGCCGCTGCGCTTACCGCCGCTTCGGCACTGTCCATCAGAGAGCGATACTGCTCCAGCAGATCCGCCGACAAATAGCTGTCGAATGCCTGGGAAGGATCGCCGTACAGAAAGAGAAAAAAATCCGGATGTTTAGCCAGTTCAGCATGAATGGTATGGATATAGTCCAGCACAAAAGGCGCCGCCGGGCCATAGTAGCGGTTGCAAAAATCATTCATCGTAGCTTCAAAGTCCAACTCGGGATTCCAAAGCAATTTTGCCGTCAGGTAGGACCGCAATTCAAACAACTCGCTGGGATGGTGGCTGTGCTGCTCGAAGACCCAGCGCGCACCGCTGTTGCGGAACAACTGCACATTGGGTTGGAGGGTGTAAAAGTTGGGGAAAGGCGCCAGGAAATTGGTGAATTGAGTGGTATAGTCCCAAATCCTCAGATTAGCTCCCATGGCCCGCCAGGCAGCCAGGTCATCGGCAAAATCCGTGCATTTTTCAGTGATGGGGCCACTGCGGTCGCACTCGATGGAACACAAAGTGATCAGTACATTGTCCGCTGGCTTGGTTTTACCCGGAGAGCGGGTATACTGATAGGCCAGCGTGGTGATGGTTTTATCGGGAAACTGCTCCGCCACTTTGTTGACGAAACGCAGCAGGGTTCCCGCCGGTGAGCCCTCCTCCGCATCCGAGCGGCTGCAAGCCGGACAGGTGCAATACTGCGTGTTGTCGTCCTGGCTCACAGAAATTGCCTGCGCATCCGGGTAGCGTTCGAACTGAGCCCGGACCGAATCGATTACGATTTTGAGAACGGCCTCGTTGCTCAGGCACAACTGAGTGGGTATCCGCCGCCCTTCCCGTAAGGCGTAGTATTCCGGATGAGATTCAAAATACACCGACTCGGGCAGGAAGCGATGGAAGGTATGCACCCGGGCATCGGGGGAGAAATACGGAAAAGATTCGGCTGTCACCCGCAACTTTCGGGCAAATTCAGGATGGTCGTAGAACAGTCGGGAATGTACGGTACGGGTGGCAATGTTAGGTTGGTAACGGTAGTCCAGATCTGTAGGAACAACCAATTTATCGATTTGCGGTACATCATCCGTTTCCGGATCAAGCCAGCGGCAACCGGCGAAGGTTTCCAGGAATTCGTAAACGGCGTACCAAAGGTATTCTGCATCGCTGGCCCCGATGAACACATCCTTGCCCTTCGCCTGCAGCTGCAGCCATCCTGAAGCGAGGGGGGTTCGGGCGGACTGCGCCTGCACATCCAATTGCAGCCTTATGGCTGGCCCGCTTCCTCGTTTTTCTACCGGCGCCACGGGGAAATCTGCTCCGGTGGCCTGCCGCAGGTAGCGCTGAAGTTCGAGGGCGGCGTCCCGTGCAGGTTCCGAAGCATAGGTGATCTGGTATGTCGTTTGGCCGCCCTGTGCAATGGTGAGCAAAGCACTACTGGTTTGGGTGTAAGCAAGGGAAATGTAACAGATGGCGGGAAGGAAGATGGCAAAAATTCGCATATGGCAGAGCTTTTTGCAAAGTTACGGAATTGGAGCCAGTCAAGGAGTGATTCACCCGGCTTATACCCGGACCAATCCCCCCTTGACGGCTCGACTCATAAAACCAAAAACCTTTTGTAACTTTCCAGCCAGGACCTATTTATTCAAAACCTGCCAAGATGGACCGCGAAGCATTGCACGAACTGATTGAAAAAGGGCAATTGGAGGAAGCCCTGGGGCTGCTATTAGGCCAATACCAGGGTGGTAAACTGGAAAAAGAAGTGCGCCTGCTGCAGGCCCGCTACCGCGAAGCCCGTACACAGCGCGACCAGGGCGTGGTCAGTTGGGAGCAGTTCAACCTGGAACAAAACCGCTTGATCAAGGCGATGCTGTACCTCGGCGAAGAGGACACCACCCCTGCACCTGCCGGGAGGAAAATCCGCTCTTACTGGCTCCTCGGACTAGCAGCTCTGCTAGTACTGGCCGGTGTTTTTTACTGGCAATGGAGCGCTTCTAACAAGGACTCGGGCCAGGCCGTTCCGCCGCCTGCCGAAACTCCGGCCGGTACGCCAACCCTGGCGGCGCCTTCCAGCGCCGAGATACTGGCCACCGTGAAAAGCACCCTGTCGGAGCAGCCTCTGGAATTCGCGATCACGGACGTATCTTTCCTCCTCGACCGCCAGTACCAGTCTTTCCTGGCGCGGCTAACGCGGCGGTTCGTATGGAGGGTAAGCATCCCCTGCCGGCTGGAGGCCGGGGATATCCGGATCACGTTCGATAGCACCGCCCAAAAACTAATAGCCACCACCGGCCCGGTGCTGCTGGGCACTAATTTTTTCGTTTACGACAAAACCAATACAACCAAATCCAATTCTGCCTGGATTGAAGAATCGTCCATGGACGGCGAGTTCTGGCGCAATATCAACGGCACGACGATGGAACAGGCCAACGCCAGGCTACGCACGGATGAAGGAACGCGCTTCGCCTTGAAAATACAGGCCGTGGATGTGGTGGAAATGCTTATTCGGAAAGCGCTGCAAAAGCTTAAGCTGGATAGCCTTGGCGTGGAAGTGGTGGTGCAAAAGGCCCGCTTGTATGATGGGGCGGAAATAGCGCTTTAGGGCAGTACATCAGTATGTCAGTACGCCAGAAATCAGTAGGCCAAACGCTTTATAGAATCAGAGCATTAGCATAAAGATTGAGAAGCTATGATATTGCCTAACACCATCTTCCAACATCAATCCACCACCGGAGCCGATTCCGTGTGGCTGCCAGGCGGATTACCAGGATGTCGCCCTCTTCCCTCGGGCCGGCATGCATAAGGGAGAAACGGTTTTCTGAGCTAGGGGTATACGCGCGTAAATCCTCACCCTACCTCCGCATTCCTATTGATCCGGCCGATAATACTCACGATCTCCACCTGGTCGTGCTCGTCGAAGAGACCGAAGACGCCGAGGTGGTGGAGGTCGGAAAAAGGCGGTTGCATAAGGCGCCGCTTTTCAATTATCCCGTTTTTGGCAAGGAAGTCAATGATGTTGTTGATAAAAGACATCTGGTCGGCGCTGAGGTTGCCCCGGTTGAGGAAGTCGGCAAAGGCGGTTTTGGCTGCAGCGGCTTCCGCGACATCATCGGTGTTTCCATCCCGGAGGACGGCGTGGTGGTGGAGATCCAACTGAAGTTTACGGCTCAGCAGGCGAAGTACATTCATACCAAACCGCTGCACCCTTCCCAGCATGTGCTGGAAGAAACAAGGGAGTACACTATTTTCACCTTCCGGCTGATGCAGAACTACGAGCTGGAAAGCCTGATCCTGTCCTTTGGAGAACGGGTGGAGGTACTGCGGCCGGAGGGGCTGCGGGAGAAGGTGAAGGGGCGGGTGGGAAAGTTGTTTGACGAATACGCTGCAGGCGGAGCTCCTTAAAAGGTATATAAAAAATTTTCTAAATTGCGCTGGTAAAGCTATTGTTGTGGTGGCTATATTTTAAGCAGATGCCTGCAAGTGATACGCATACCATTTTGCACCGGGTCGATGAGATCCACAAACTGATCGCAGGGAATGAGGTTCCGCGGGCGATCAGGCGGTCTATGGATTTCATAAAGGAATTTTCCAACGACAAGGACCTTTTGAAGCAGATTCTGGTCATCAGCAGCCAATACCATCGGATCAACCAGGAGCTTTCTATCGGCATTGCGGAATACGCCTATGCCGACCGGGCCAGAAACCAGATCCTGTTCGGTATGCTCACGCTTATTGACCAGGTCCATTCGTCCTACAGCCCGCAAATGTATTGACGTGAAGGATATTACACCTCATATCGCCCAATTGTCCGCAGAACTCGAATCGGCTCCCAGAACAGCTACCAGCCGGCTTGTGTCGCTGATAAAGGAGGCTTACCTTGAAAAAAACCTTTATTTCAAGGCACTGGTTCTTCGCAATAATTTCCTGCAATCCGGAAATGAATATTTGCCGGAACACTTGAAAGAGGATTACGCTCAGCTTTTAAAGGAAATCAGCCAGGCAGGGAAGCCGGAAATCCTTCCCAAGGCCAGCGCCAGCATTCCCATTGAGGTCCCCGCCATGGATGTCTTTATTGGCGCCAATATTGGCAAAACATACCCAGGGTTCGAGTTAAAGGGAATCGGCCTCAGGCTAAAAACCGGAGAGATTACCGCTCTGGTGGGAGAAAACGCCAGTGGGAAAAGTACTTTGATCGAAATTATTGCCGGAGCGTTGCAACCTGACGCCGGGCAAACGGAATATCCTGTCTTTGAAACCAAAAATGACGCAAAGGATTGGCGAAAAATCCGGACTCAGATCGCCTATGTCCAACAAGAGTTTATTTCCTGGAATCATTCTTTGCTGGAAACCTTGCATTTCGAAGCTGCTGTTCACGGAATCCATGGGGAGGAAAACGAGCTGGAGGTTCAGTTCATCATCCACCGGCTTGGCCTCCAGGAACATATCAACAAGTCGTGGAGCCAGCTTTCAGGGGGGTACAAGCTACGCTTCGAACTGGCCCGGGCCCTGGTGTGGCATCCATCCCTGCTCATCCTGGATGAACCACTAGCTAACCTGGATGTCAATACCCAGAGTATTATCCTGGAAGATATCCGGGACCTGGCCAAAAACACGAAATACCCCGTGGCCATTCTGATCAGCTCACAACACCTTACCGAGATTGAAGGTATAGCCGATAGGCTGATTTACCTCCACAAAGGCGTAGCAGAATTCAATGCCAGGATTGCGGACCTGGCTAAAGGCGCCAAAAGCCATTTGTTTGAATTGGAGTGCAGGGCTCCAATGGAGGCCATAGCCCAAGCACTGAAAGGCCTACACCTGGCTGAGCTGTTTAGTAAAGGAGGGAAATATGTCCTCCGCACTGGCCCGGAGGTGAGCCAGGCCATGGTCCTATCCAACCTGGTCGATGCAGGAATCACGATCATCAGCTTTAGGGACCTGACCGCTTCCAGCAAAAAGTTTTTTTATGAAAACAAAGAAGAATTTTAAATTCCCTTATTCCGATTGGCATCAAAAAGCCAACCGGAAGTTATTGCTGAATGCGTACCCGGTTTGGGCATCCCGCATCATTGATATCATATCTCCCCGCAACCTGATTATTCTCCTTGCCGTTTATGCGTGTACCGCAATCATAATCTACTTTTCCTTCTATGGCCTCCAATCCTTCAACGGCTTATTGTTCATTGGATTCGGATTCATTTGGATATTGTTCCTTTCCGGTTTTTTTTTGGCAACAACCTGGTTTCTTTTCTTATTCCCGCTGCCTTTCCGGGAAAATTACCCAAAGTTCGAAGAAGCGATTAGTATCTCCAAAGCACTTCTTTCTGTTACTTCGGCAAAAGATGACCTGAAATTAAATCTGCTTGTTTTTTTAAAAACGAGCATCGTTCTTGTCCTTTTTTGTCCTGTAATCCTGACGATCTCTCATTTTTACGATCAATTTAGTAAGGACAAGCCGTATCTCCAGCTTAACGAAAACATCCTATATATGGGGTGTTACCTTGTGGAATACTACGACAGAGGAATACCCTTTAAATTTGAGGAAAACAGTAGGCTTCCCAAGGAGATGTCCATTTATGAAGATGAAAAATTTGTAACCAACCTGTTAAACCTAAAGGGTGATGAGGGCGATGAGGAGGATGAAAAATATAATGAATTACTGAGATATGGCTACCAAACGGCCCTTACTGATTTTGGCCCCGGCATACTCAAGAAATACCGGGTATTAACCACCAACCTTTCCCTGATCACTTTCAAAAGCTTGTATGATAATTTCTCTTATATCATTCTGCTCTTTTCAACCATTATCAGTTTTTCCATGCTCAGTTTTCATAAAACGATCAGCCTGGTTTCCGGAAGCAATGCACTCTTGAGAATGTTCTTCTATAGTATTTCCTTCGTAATCCCCCTGCTTTTCCTTGTGCTACCTGAGTCTCCCTTTGCCATTCAAGTCGCATTGTTTATCAGTTTATGTATTTTCTTTATTTCTTTTATTCACTTTCAATTTAAAAAGAAAAGAATATCGTTTTATCTGGCTTACAACATACTCCCGCTACTGATCCCCTCAGCGGCAGTATTATTATCCCCAATCGTATTCCAGCAGGAAATAACGGATAGCTCTGCCATCCTGGCCGCCACCGCTCTGCTAAACTTGCTGTTTTGCCTGGGCGCTTATTTCCTGCATTGGAAAACGCTGAATGCGGTTTTGTTTACCCCTCGCCTGGCCACCTGACCTTGCGGGCAATTCCGGTTCATATCCCCCCGGCCGATCTGGAGATCGGCGAAACATTTTAGGCTCATTGATCTTTCTCTTTCGAACAGATTCAGCGCCAGAAAGATAGATTTCATGAATCAAATTCGGATTTCATCCGTATAATTGGCGAAAAAAGATCCGCTATGGGCGCCCGCTCCCATCTCCGCCTCACCGCATGGCCGATCATCCTGGCCAATCTGGTTCCTTTGTTTGGTGCTTTGTTTTGGGGTTGGGATGCCGCCGAGATCGCCTTTCAGTATTGGGCGGAGACCATTGTTATCGGATTGTTCCAAATACCGCGCATCTTGTTTACGCCACAATTTGTCAATGAGGAATTGCTGGAAATAACACCTGCTGACGAACGCAACAAGTTAATAAGCGCCTGGGAGCCCGCCTCCCGCCCGATGCGGCTATTTCTACGCCTTTTCCTGGCCGGCTTTTTCACGGTGCACTACGGTTTTTTTGTGGCCATTCAGGGCATGCTCCTTTTTGCATTCCTGCTGAACGGATACGAGGACGCTACCTTGCAAAGCGGCAACCTCCTTGAGATCAGCCGCTTTTTCCTGACAAAAAGCCACGTACAATTAGGACTCGGCACCATTGGCATAGGGCATCTGATGTACTATTTTCAAAAATCCCTGCTGGAACGTGCCTACGAAAAAGGGGCGGTGTTGCTGGAGTTTATCGGGCCGTACAAACGCATTATCATCCAGCAACTCCTGGTTATACTGGGAGCGCCGCTGGTATTGGCCAGCGGCGGGCCAATCGGCGCGTTGGCGCTCCTGGTCGTGCTAAAAGGTGGGTTTGACTTACTGGCCTACCGGCAAAAAGATCCATGGTTCTGGCTTCGTAGCAAAAAAGAGCCGGCTAAAAGCCCTTAAAACAGCCGCCGCCCTTGTACCCGAAAAAAGCCGAACTCCTGATTTTACTGGCTGCAGGACAAGCTCCGAAAATTATTTTCATTATTTTTTCAAACCCAGGCAACTATCTTCATTCCTATCCGTTAGTTAAGTTTGTAAGGATTTCAAGAATCCTCACTGAAACGCTGATCATTACCACAGTTGACCTGCAGATTTTATTTCCTCTTTCCTTTAAGTCGATCTAGAATTTCCCTGTCTTACTCCATACTGGTCCGCCGCTAAGTGGCTCTGTTTTTTTTCTGCCCTGCGATAGTGCATGGCTGTGAAATGCCGGGTGAACCTTGAAGTTCTATTGTTTACCTTTAATTTTTTTTTACAATGAACATTTTTGTAGCCAAGCTCAGCTTTAACACTCAAAGCGATGACCTGAAAGAAGCTTTCGAAGCATTTGGGTCTGTTAGTTCCGCCAAAGTAATCGATGACCAGTTCACTGGAAAGTCGAAAGGTTTCGGTTTTGTCGAAATGGACAATGACGATGAAGCAAGAGAAGCCATTCAAAAGCTGAATGATTCCGAACTCGATGGCCGGACCATCGTGGTTAAAGTAGCGGAGCCCCGTACCGGTGGCCGCGACAACAACCGTGGTGGTGGTGGTGGCGGCGGCTACCGCGACCGCAACCGCGACAACAACAGATGGTAATCAGTGATGGGGCAATTGCATCGTTTCTCTTGAAACGTAATGTCAATCGCCTGTACTATACCTGAGAAAATGAATTTAAGCAGGAGTTGCAATATGCAGCTCCTGCTTTTTTTTCACCCTTTTTAGGAAAGCCCCAATAAGCGAACACAACTTTCCACTTAAGCCTCAACCATTTTTCACCCCAATCACCTCCGCCGCTATGCTCACCGCAATCTCCGCCGCAGTATGACTGTTGATCTTCAATCCGATAGGCGCCGCAACGCGTTGCAGTTGTTCCTCTGCATAGCCTTTCCTGCGAAGCGAATCGAAGATGGTATTTACCTTGTTTTTACTGCCTAACATGCCCAGGTAGCGGACGTTCTTCTCCAGCAGTTGTTCCAGAATGAGGGCGTCACTGTGGTGGCTGGCAGTCATGATAACGACATATACGTTGCGGCCCTCTGGAACGAGGCGTTCGATTTGCTGGTAATCGACCACTTCCTTCCTCCCGGCAATAGCATTATCCTGGAACATCGGCAGCTTGGGGCGGTTGTCAAAAACGGCCACCTGGAAGCCCAATAATTGAAACTGCCGGCTCACGGCCAGGCTGATGTGCCCTCCGCCGAAGATCAACAAGGTATTGGGAATCCCCAACACTTCTTCGTAAACCCATTGGGTATCAGAATCGATCCGGCTGAAGAGTAGCGCTTCCCGCTCCTCCCCTTCCAAAAAAGCAAAGCCGGTGGGGCTGAGCTGCAACAAACCGGCTGCTCCCTGCCCTATGCAGGCCGTAAGCGCTTCCAAGCCTGGCAGGACGGAGTCATCAAGCGGAATAAAAGCTACGGACTGACTGCCTGAACAGATCATGCCCGAGCGGTTCTCATCGGCTTGAAGGTCGTGGTGCTGGCGCAGTAAAAAAGGGAGAGGCTTCTCCTCCAAAAGCTTACCGGCGCGCTGTACCAATTTGAATTCCATGATGCCCCCGCCGATGGTGCCAAAGGTTGCCCCATCCTGCGCAACAGCCATCTTAAACCCCTGCTGCCCGGCGCTGCTGCCCTGGCTGTCGAGCACTACCAGAAGCATCAAACGCTGGCCTGCTATAAGCTTTGTTTGTATAAATTGCCAGATATCCATAGTTCCTTTTTTACCGGAAAAACACCTCGCTTAAGGCATAATATACCGCCATAAGCGCCGAAAATACTGCGCTGGCAAAAAAGCGCCAACGCAAGCGCACCACGTTCTGAATGAAAAAATTCCCTAGCAATGATAACGGGATGTTGGCCAAAAACGAAAATAAACCCACACCCAATAAAGCCCAGCTCACCTCCCACACGCGGCCGGAAAAGAGGTAAATGAAAAACAGATGCCGCGCAATCCACAAGGGATTGAAATATAACATGGCCAGCATCGTCTTATCCAATGCCGCCCGGAATCCTTTGCGCCCCTGCACTTTCTCTTCAATCCAGTTGAAGTAGTTCGGGATCTCGAAAGCGTATATCGTAGCCCCAATCAACGATAGGCCGAGTAACCGACTCCACTGGAATTCGTCAACAAGAAGCGCCGCCGCGCTGTCTCCCAGGGAGTAGATTGCTGCTCCCCTGAGAATATTTACCGTGGTGTATTCCAGCCTCAAAGCACCTCGGCGTTTTCGTTCTGGTAAAGGGCCATCAGCACCCTTTCCGGGGTAAAAGGTGCTTTGAAATCCGGCACATAGGCCGGGTTAAAAGCGCGTATGGCTTGCAACAAGGCAAAATAGGCGCCAATACCGTACATCAAAGGCGGCTCGCCAACAGCTTTCGAACGCAGGATGGCCAGGCCCGGGCCGTCCAGCCCCAAAGGCCGGCAATCAATCACTTTGGGTGCAGCAGTAATATCCGGCACTTTATAGGTAGACAGGCTATCGGACAGCAAGCGTCCTTCCGGGCTGTACACGACTTCTTCAGCTGTCATCCAGCCGATGCCCTGCACTACGCCGCCTTCCACCTGCCCCTGGTCAACATCGATATTCAGGCTGTTGCCAAAATCATGGATAATGTCCACTTCATCGATCTCATAAGTACCGCGAATACAGTCCACGGTAGCTGAAATGGCGGCAGCGCCGAATACATGGTAGGCAAAGGGGTGTCCTTTTTCTTTGTCCTTATCGAAATAGATCATTGGCGTCGCATAATGCCCCTGAGCGCTTAGGTTTACCCGCCGGAGGAATGCCTCGGCAATCAGTTTTTCCCAATCGAGTGCGGTGGGTTGGCCTTTACACCACACTTTTTCCGCCCGAAATTGGATTGCAGCCGGCGAAACGTGCAGGATCAGTGCCGCCATTGCTGTAAGCCGGCGACGCAACTGTACACAAGCCTGCTGCACCGCCTTGCCGTTCAGGTCGGCGCCCGAACTGGCTGCCGTAGGCGAAGTGTTGGCTACCCGCGTGGTATCCGTTGTTTCCACCTTAATACGACGGGGATGGACAGCAAGGGCCATAGCCGCTACCTGCACGAGTTTTGTATTGACCCCCTGTCCCATCTCCACCGCTCCACTGCTCAGCCCGATACTACCATCCTGATAGATGTGCACCAGCGCACTGGCCTGGTTCATTGGGGTTTTGGTAAAGGAAATGCCAAAACAGACCGGCATCATCGCCAGCCCTTTTTTCTGATATGAGTGCTGGTGGTTGTAGGCCTTGATGGCCTGCTCCTTTTTGCGAATGTCAAATGTTGCCTCAACGGCAGCCCAGCACTGACGGGCGTGCGCCTGGCGGGCGCGCTGGCCGTAGGGAAACTCGTCGCCTTCCTTCAGCAGGTTAGCCTCTTGTATCCGGCGGGCGGAAATCCCCAGTTCGCAAGCTGCCTGGGCTATGGCCGCTTCCAGGACGAACATAGCCTGTGGAGCGCCAAAACCACGAAAGGCCGTATTGGGCGGCAAATTGGTTCGGCAACTGTAGGCCGTTGCTTTGACATTGGGGATAAAGTAACTATTGGTGGCGTGAAAAAGCGTCCGCTCCAGGATGGCCGGCGACAGGTCGGCGGCGGCGCCGCCATTCTGCAAATAGGTTACTTCATAGGCCAGGATTTTCATAGATTTGGATAAGCCGATCCGAAAGTGGGAACGGTAGGGATGCCGTTTGCCGGTCATGCGCATATCATCCTGCCGATGAAGCGCGATCTTTACCGGCCGTTGCAAGCGCCAGGCGGCCAGAGCCGCCAAACAGGCCCAAGCGGTAGCCTGATCCTCCTTGCCGCCAAAGCCTCCCCCCAAGCGGGGGACTTCCACTTCAACCTGGTGCATCGGCAAGCTCAGCACCCGGGCCACAGTGCGCTGCACCAGCGTGGGGCCCTGAGTTGCGGAGTATAGCTTAATGCCGCCATGTTCCCGGGGTATCACATAGGCGCCCTGGGGTTCCAGGTAGAGGTGTTCCTGCCCACCAGTTTCCGCATCACCTTCAAATAGGTAAGTACATTGGCTCCAAGCCGTATCGATATCCCCCAGCCGGAAGGTACGGGGCCGAAATAACCATTCTTCCCTTCCCCAGGCTTCCTCCACATCAGTAATGGGCAGCAGCGGGGTATAGCGCAACTGAATCAGCCGCCGGGCCTGCCTCGCTGTCCAGTTATCTTCGGCAACTATCAGAAAAATGGGCTGGCCTTGATAATGCAAATCCTGTTCTGCCAGCAATGGCTCATCGGGAATGATCCCTCCCACCTGGTTATCACCTGGAATATCGGCATAGGAAAATATATCCACTACCCCCGGAATTGCCCGCGCAGCTTCCAATTCAGCGCCGGTGATCCGGCCATGCGCTATGGGGGAGCCAAAGGCCAGGGCGCAGAGCGTACCTTCGTGTACAGGAAGGTCATCCAGGAAAGTGGATCGCCCCTTTACGTGTCCGTTCGAGTCTATGTTTTTCATCAAGTTTTCGGCCTTCGTTTAATAATCCTTTCAGCGATAGCTGCTCCGGAAAATGTTTCAGAAAATGGGCGTAGAACAGCTGCCGCAGCAACAAGCGTTTGTACTCAGCGCTACCCCGAATATCACTGATCGGGCTGATCTCTTCCTGTATCAGCTGGCTGGCGCCGGCCAGCACCTTGTCGGAAATAAGTTTTCCTTTCAGAAATTCGCTGGTGCGGCGCAGGAAAAGCGGAACAGGGCTCACCCCTCCTGCCGAAATACGGGCAAGGGTTATGGCGCCCGATTTCAGCTCCAGGCCAATAGCGGTGTTCACACTGGCAATATCGAGCCGGGCGCGCTTGCTCACTTTTTCAAAGTTAAAAATGTGTCCCGGGCTGGGTAGTTCAAAGCGAATGCCCTCGAGGTACTCGTCAGGGCGCATGTCCGTTTTTTTATATCCGAGGTAAAAGCCGTCCAGGGGCAGTTCCCGGCGGCCGTGAGGGCCATTGAGCAGGACGGTAGTGTCGAGCGCCAGAAATATGATAACCAGGTCGGCAATAGGCGAGGCATTGGCCAGGTTGCCTCCCAGGGTACCCATGTTTCGGATCGGGGTGGATGCGATGAGGCGCCCGTATTCCTCCAGCCCGGGGAGCAACCGATTTAAATCGGGATTGCGGAGTATTTCAGCCATGGTAAGGCCACTGCCGATCGTACAGGAATTGCCTTCCAGGTAAATGCCCGACAATTCCCAGCGCTCACAAAGTAAGCTGGGCTCCGCCGTTCTTAATTGATCGGGCTGCTGGGCAAGAAGGTCGGTTCCGCCGCCCAGAATGGGGCGGCCGGGGTGAAAGGCCGGCGCACAACGGGGAATTTGCGCTACCTGTTCTGTGATGCCCGAAAAATAAACAGGCAGGTACCCCTTGTCGATCAGCCAGGGGATAGGCCGGGCCGCTTGTTCGGCAGGCAATTTCGAAAGCACGGATAGTACCGCCTGTTTAAGGGATTGATAACCAGTACACCGGCAAAGGTTTCCGTCCAAAGCAGCCATCGCCCTTTGTTCAGTGAGCGGTTCCTCCGAAAGGCAAAGAGCTGTAAGCGCCACAATGATGCCTGGCGTACAAAAGCCGCATTGCGTAGCCGAATGATCGACAATGCCCTGCTGTACCGGGGACAACCCTTTTCGGTTCAACCCTTCAATTGTGACGATGTGCTTACCCTGGGCATTACCCAGGGGCATCAGGCAGCTTGCAATACTCTGGTAATGCATTTGCCCGTTTTCCAGACGGCCTTCCAGCGCCAGGCAGGCTCCGCAATCCCCTTCCCTGCAAGCTGCCTTGGCGCCGGTGAGCCGTTGTTCATAGCGAATGAAATCCAGCAGTGGCAGAAACGCTGGGCTTTCTGTCTGAATAGGCTGATTGTTTAGTACAAATTCAATCATGCCAATAAATTGATTTTAATCCGGCAAAAAAGCAATGAGAAAAGTCAAGTTGTAAACCGTGGAATTGAACGAAAAAACTATAAATTGCGCTCAGAACAAAATTTGAAAAACCAAAATTCTTTAATATGAGATTGAACAATTTTCTTTCGCTCCTAGCAGCCGTTACCATGACTGTGGCTTTGTCCATGGGTTGTCAAAAAGACAAAGATCCGGACCGTTTGGCCTTTTTAGGCAGTTACACCGTTATCGAAGCCTGCTCTATTACAGGCAACCACGAATACCAGATGATCATTACTGAATCGACAACAGAAGAAAACGACATTGTGATCAATAACTTTGGAGATTTTAACAATGGAACTGCCAGAGCTACTGTAAGTGGCAAAGGCCTGACTATCCCTGCACAGACCATCAATATTGCCGGTACCGCAGTCAATATTGCCAATGGAACAGGGAGCCTGAACGGCAACCTGCTGACCATTTCCTACACTTATTCCATTGGAGCAGACTCCGAGTCCTGCTCCATGACCTGTACTAAATTGTAAACCCGACCTTCCGAAGAGTGCCGCCCGGCGCTTTTCGGAAGGGCCAGGCTCTTCCTGTCCAACACACAGCCTCCCTCCCACTCTTCTCTTTTTGCCATCTCCCTTGCCCTTGATTGGAACAATGGGCTCATAATTTCTTTTATTTCTGCAGAAACAATATTTTTGGCATTCTTTATTAACCAAAATAATCTTAGGACTGTGAGAAGTATTGCTTATTTGACGACTGTGTGCCTGTTGTTAGGATTGACTGGAATCCTCCAGGCACAGGAAGAGGCTTCGGCCGCCACCCTGTACAACCAGGGCCTGGAACTACTGAAAGCCAAAAATTATGAGGAAGCTTTTCCGCTCATGGAAAAAGCGATTGAAGTTGCGGACCCCGAAGCCGAAGCAGATGTTGAGGTGGTAAAGCTGGCCAAGCGCAACGGCGCCATTGCCGCTTATTACGTTGGCAATGGCCAGCGAAAGGACGATGACTTTGAAAACGCCCTGATCACCTACGACAAGGGCATCGCCATGTCTTCAGGCTTCTATGCCAACTACATCGGCCGCGCTCAGGCGCTGGAAGGTAAGGGGGAAACAACCGAAGCGATTAAGGCCTATATCGCTGCCGGTGATATTTGTGAAAAAGCAAAAAAAGCGGACAAAGCAGAACAGATGTACGCCAAGGCCGAAAACCTGGTTGCTCTGGCCTGGGGTGATAAAAAATGGGCGAATACCCAGGAGTACGCCTTGGCCTTCCTGGAA
The DNA here is from genome assembly GCA_020636215.1 of Lewinellaceae bacterium. Taxonomy (GTDB): domain Bacteria; phylum Bacteroidota; class Bacteroidia; order Chitinophagales; family Saprospiraceae; genus JACJYE01. Next base: position 1,296,985 of record JACJYG010000005.1, on the reverse strand, counting down.
AGCAGGGAAACGCCTGAAGTACATTTCTACCTCGGATACGCCCTCAAAGAACAGGGAAATACCGAAAAAGGCTTAGAGCATCTCGATAAGGCCATCGAACTGGCCGGAAGCGGAGATACCGGCAAATACTACATGGCCAAAGCGGAAACGCACGAACTAGCCGGACAGAAAGAAGCTGCTGTAGAAGCCTACCGGAAAGTGTCGGATGCAAAGTACACCGAACGGGCACAATACAAGATCAAGGAATTGAGCGGCGGAAAGTAGTACAGGTGGGTATCAAAGGGGTAGTTGAGAATAGTTGAGCGCTCCCGGAGTTTTCGGACTTGGTTGAGAATAGTTGAGCTATCCTGGAGTTCCCGCAAAATTTGAGAAAGGTTGAGCTGCTCCAACTCAACCTTTCTCAACCCTCTCAACCCTTCTAAACCCTCTCAACCCTCTCAACCCTTCTAAACCTCTACTCAACCTACTCACTCATATCCATATTGTGGAAGATATTGACGACGTCATCGTCTTCTTCCATTTTTTCAATGAGTTTGATCACATCTTCCACCTCGCTGTCCGTAATTTCCTTGGTGTGGCTGGGCAGGCGCACCAATTCGGACTGCTCCACCTCCATGCCATTTTCTTCCAGGCCCTTCTGAAGGCTGCCGAAGTCTTCGAATGCACATTGCAGCACGAGATGCTCGTCCTCTTTGCGGAGTTCTTCCAGGCCGAAGTCGATCAACGCGAACTCCAGCTCCTCCAGGTCCTGCCCAGTATCCGGAACCTTGAAAATGGCTTTCCGGGTAAACATGTAGTCTACCGAGCCGGAAGTGCTGAGGTTACCGCCGTATTTGGAGAAAATGTGGCGCACATTGGCTACGGTCCGGTTCGGATTGTTGGTTGCGGTTTCCACTACCATAGCAATGCCATGAGGAGCATAGCCTTCGTATACGATCTCCTCGAAATTTTCGGCATCCTTCGAAACGGCATTTTTAATGGCGTTTTCCACGTTGGCCTTAGGCATGTTCGCCGCTTTGGCGTTCTGAATGGCCAGGCGTAGACGGGCGTTGTAGTTGGGGTCCGGGCCGCCTTCTTTGACGGCGATGGAGATTTCCCGGCCGATGCGGGTGAAGGCCTTGGCCATTCCCGCCCAGCGTTTCATCTTTCTATCTTTGCGGTATTCAAATGCACGTCCCATATCAACAGCGTTTTATCCGGTTTAAAAGCGGTGCAAAATTAAGTTTTCCGGCAATTGCGTGCACGTAATACGCCCCTATTTTTTCTTTTTTGGTATGATTTTATCCCCCGGTATGGCGGAATTCATCCCGCCACTACCTATCTTTTCCTCCAAAAACATGAACTACCTGGTAATTGACCTGGAAATGACCGGCGGAGACCCTTCCTGGCACGAGATCATCAGTATTGGCGCAGTGCTCTATACGGAGGAGTGGACGGAGTTGGGGCGCTATAAATCATTGGTATACCCCGAAAATGAAGAAGCGTTCTCCAAGCCCTCCGAAGAGGTGCATGGCATCAGCCTTCAGGACCTGGAAGATGCCCCGATGCTGGACGATGTGTTGCCTGAATTCGAAGAATGGATATTGGGTTGCCGCCACCTCAAGCCCGACCCAATCGACAATTCGCGCTTGCTGAAACACACCATGATCTCCGGCCTTGGTATCGTCAATGATTATGCTTTCCTTAAGGCGGCCTATGGAATAACCAACCGCCGCTGGCCCTTCAGCTACCGCTTGCTGGATATGCAAACGCTTACCCATACGCTATTTCCCATTTTCGGGGCCGCCGGTATTGCTACCCCCAGCCGTCAAAGCCTGGAAGCCATCGCCGGTTTTTTTGGACTGGAACGGGAAAGCGATGAGCATGACGCCCTCGAAGACGCTGTACTGACGGGCCGCTGCTTCCAGGGGCTCATGAAGATGGTGCAGCAATTGAGATACGAACCCTGAGAAGCTGTCGAAATAACAGTTTTATAATGGAGCTAAAAGAAATCCTGGAGTCCACTTTCCACAGCCTCCCTTACGGAATTGTGGCAGTGGACAAAAATAATCACGTCCTGCTGAGCAATGAACTCGGCAGGGCTTACTTGCATTTGCCCAGCCAGGCTGGAGTTTCTCTTATCGAAAGCGTCGAAAATATCCCTGAACTGGATCATCGCCTCCGCGAAGTGGCCAAAAACAAACAGAATCCTGCTTTCGACCTGCTGGCCATTCCAGCCAATGGCCTATTCCTGACGATCCGTTGCCGGCCCATTTCTCAGGGGCTGGCCCTTAGCATCATAGATGTGACGCGCTCCAAACAAACAGAACGCCACATGTTACATACTATGCTGGAAGCTCAGGAAGAACAACGCAGAAAATTATCTACCGAGATCCATGATGGTATTGGGCCTCTTATTTCCACCATCAAGCTCAACCTCGACGCCCTGAAACTGGAATTGGGCCAAAAGCCCAGCCAGCAGGCGCTGAAAATGATGGAATCTATGAGTGAATTGCTGCAAACCATGTCAACCGAAATACGGAACATCTCTCATAACCTGATGCCCAACGTGCTGGTCGATTTCGGGTTGGTCGCCGCACTGGAAAACCTCTGCCACCGGCTCAACAGCAGCGGAAAAGTACAGGTCAATTTCTTCCACAGCGGAATGCGCGAACGCCTCGACCTCAAACAGGCCCTGGGCTTGTACCGCATCGCACAGGAATTGATCAACAACACCCTGAAATATGCACAGGCCAATACGATCAACATCCAATTGATCAAACACCCCAGTTCAGTTGTATTAGTGATGGAAGATGACGGAATCGGTTTTGACCCAGCCCAACTGGAAAAAGCCCCCCATAAAGGCATTGGCCTACAAAATATTCAGACCAGGGTGAAGTCGCTGGGCGGCACCTTCCTGCTGGAATCCCAGCATGGAAAAGGGGTGCTCGCCACCGTCGAAGTACCAACAAAAAACGGATCGGTATGATCAAGATCATGGTAGCGGACGACCACCGCGTTTTTCGTGAAGGCATCGTCTCCATCCTCGAACATAATGACGAAATCGAAGTGGTAGCCCAGGCCCGCGATGGGAAGGAAGTGCTGGAAAAACTTCCAGAATCCACTCCCGACCTCATCCTGATGGACATCTCCATGGGTAGCGCCGGCGGTATCGAGACAACTAAAATGGTCAAAGAGCAATACCCCGATGTCAAAATCCTGGTGCTGTCCATGCATTCGGAAAGTAGTTATATTGTTAAAATGCTGGAAGCCGGCGCCTCGGGCTACCTGCTTAAAGACGCCGGTAGCCGGGAACTGATCATCGCCATCAGGGCTGTAGCGGAAGGCCATAGCTATTTCAGCAGCCAGGTTTCGGCCACCCTCGTCGGCCAACTGCTGGACAAGGGTAAAAAATCAGCCGAACGAAAAGAGGGTATCCCTCTGACCAGAAGGGAGGTGGAGATACTCAAACTCATCGCCGAGGAATATTCTAACCCCGAGATCGCCGAAAAACTGTTCATCAGCATCCGCACCGTGGACACGCACCGCAGAAACCTGCTCGAAAAACTCGGTGTCAAAAATACCGCCGGACTAGTCAAATACGCCATCAAACACGGCCTGGCGGAAGGGTAGATCGGCAGTCGGCAGGCTCTAAAGAGGTTACGGATTTCAGGACTCAGGTTTTTTTACCCGGCTGAGTGCAGCCAAGATTTATCCGGCTGGCTTAACGGACGGACGGACGGGCTGTCCCTGGAGCGAGGCAAAGCCTTGCCAATGACAATTGACTTCCAAATTCGCTGGCCTACTTCTTGATAAACGCCCTCTCAACCCAACCAGAAGAGCCATACGGCCTGCGGCGTACCGACATGCCAGCCCTCTCAACGCCCAATAAACTCTGCCACCTTGCGGATGAGGCCGGGGTTTTTCATCAGGCGATAATGGCCATAGCCATCCGTGACGAGCATGGAAGCATTATCCCAGGCATCGAAAGTAGCTTTGGCTTCCGTGAAAGGCACCACGGCATCCTGCCGGTCGTGCACGATCAGGGCATTGTTAACTTTCAGGCGCCCACTGGCGCTGCTAACATCGGCATGGTGCACCGGAAAATTCACTTTCCGCTCGATATACCTAAAAAAATGACGGGCGGCTGGTGGTGGCACATTGAGGGTATTCATCGCATCATTCAGGACCTTTTCCATCCGGTTGGGCACGCCGATGAGCACCAGCTTCTCTACCCGGAAGGATGCGTCGAGCTGGGAAAGGGCAAATACGGTAGATGCCCCACCAAAAGAATGGGTGATGATGCCGTAAGCGCCGCCGATCTGGTTGAGGATAGCCCGAACTGCCCCGCCGAAATGAAGCAGGTTGGTTCGTTTCCCCCCGGAATTGCCATGCGCGGGCCCGTCGAAGGCCACCACCCGGAAACCCTGGGCCAGGAGTGGCGGCACAAAAGTGCGCAGCGCTGTGCCCCGGGATTCCCATCCATGGACGAGCAGTATCGCCGGGCCGTTGCCGTTTCCCCATTCATAGCCTTTAAGGATTTCACGGCCATACAGGAATTCAAAGACCCGAGCGCTTTCCAGAAGTTCGTCCGATATCTTATGTTTCGCCCGAACACGGGGGGTTGAAAAAAAGCGGTAGGCCACGCGGGCAGCAGGCCGGGGAAATACATATCCCAGAGTGCCGAACAGAAACCGGATCGGCCGAAGCAAAAATGGAGGGGCAGTGGGTTGCTCCGGAATATTATCCTGGTAGGAAGAAGAGAGATATTCTATTTTTTTCACAGCGTCCATTATGGGCTATTTTGTCGGGGATGACTGGCTATGGTTTCAGCTCTTCAATAAGACGCAACAGTTGCTGAGCCATGGCGTCGAAATAATGAATGTCTTTGTATAATCGCGCCAGCATGATGCCGCCTTCCAGCGTACCGATAAACTGCATGGCAAAGGCGCAGGCATCCGCATCCGGGCGAACCTCCCCTCTTTGCTTACCTTTTTCTATGGTATTAGCAATTCGGGATTGCCACTCGTCCAGCACTTCGATCACCCGCCGGCGCAGCGTCTCGTTGCTATCATCGGCATCAATAGCAGTATTTTGTATTGGGCAGCCGCCTTCCACCGGGGGGTTGAGAATGCGTTCTTTGTAGAAATAAACCACCGCTTTCAGCTTGTCGAGTGTATTATCAATTACCCGGGTCCGCTCATTTACCTTCCGGGAAACCAGTTCAACAGCAAAGTCAAAAGCCTGCAGCGCAATCTCTTCCTTGCTCTGGAAATTCCCATACACCCCACCTTTAGACAACCCGGTCGCCTTCAGGATATCTTCCATTGAAGTACCGGCGAAACCTTTTAAATTAAATAAAACGGCAGCTTTTTCTACAATATATTGCCTCGTCTGTTCTGCTTTAGGCATGAGTTTTGAAAATATTTTCACAAAAATAAACCAATCGGTCTTTTTTTCAACTCCCAGGAACAGAAAAGCTTCCGGCTTTGTTTTAAGCGCGGCTATATATACCTTTGCGAGCAATGAATAATATCTATCTCCATACCGGCACAAACCTTGGGGACAGAGCCGCCAACCTGGAACAGGCCAATGACTGGATCACCCGGGAGATCGGCGCTATCGCCCAGGCTTCCAGGGTTTACCACACCAAAGCCTGGGGCATCACCGACCAGCCGGATTTCCTGAACCAGGCCTTGTTGGTGCACAGCGTGCTGGGGCCCTTCGAGGTATTGGATAAGATCCAGCTGATCGAACGGCGCATGGGCAGGACGCGGGAGGTGAAATGGGGCGAACGGCTTATCGATATCGACATTCTTTTTTTTAATGAAGAGATATTGGATACAGAAGCCCTGACCATTCCTCACCCCTACCTGCACTACCGTAATTTTGTGCTGATGCCGCTTATGGAAATCGCGCCCCAGTTGGTGCACCCCATTTTCCAAAAAACCATAACAGAACTATATGCTGCCTCGGAGGATACCCTGACGGTGGGGGTCTTTCGGGGGTGAGGGGGGGTGATTCCTGGTTCCTGGTTTTTACCCGGCTGAGTGCAGCGAAGACGGACGTGGTTCCTGTTCAACGCATAAACCATAAACGGTTCAACGCATAAATTATAAACCTCCATCAATCAGCAACCCAACAGGTATGTCGAACACCCCACTTCCATACAACTTCATCGTGGTGGAGGGCAATATAGGCGCCGGTAAAACGACCCTGTGCCGCATGCTGTCCGAAGACTTTGGCTACCGGCTCATCCTGGAGCAGTTTGCTGACAATCCGTTTCTCCCCCATTTTTATAAGAACCCTGAGCGCTACGCCTTCCCGGTAGAGCTTTTTTTTATGACCGAGCGCCACAAGCAATTACAGGAAGAGCTTTCCCAGCGCGACCTCTTTCAGCAGACGATCGTTTCAGATTATATATTTTTCAAGACCCTTCTTTTTGCCCGCAACAATCTCCGGGAAGAAGAGTACCGCCTTTTTCAAAGCCTGTTCAACATCCTGAACGCTTCTTTTCCACGTCCCGACCTGCTTGTCTACCTGCACCGTTCGGTCGACAACCTGATGGGCAACATCCAAAAGCGGGGGCGGGAGTATGAACAGGATATTTCCGCCCACTACCTGCAACAGATCCAACAAGCCTACTTTGAATTTTTTAAATCTAATGACAATCTGCCTATTCTGATCATTGATATTGAGCAGATTGACTTCCTGAACAACCGCGAGCATTACCAAAAGTTGCTCGACTGCATCGGAAAGCCTTATGAACCAGGGTTACATCGGGTGAGGGTTTTTTAATAGCTTTTTGGATATGGCTATTGGGCTTTTATCCGGAAGAGGGGGAAGGAAAGGATATCGTGAAAAGAATCCGGCAGGATCACATCTAATAAATCCGACATGAAAAGAATGCGCGTCATTATTCTGTTTTCCCTCTTTCTAACGGCCAGCCTCCAGGCCCAGCATTCCGTTGCCCGCCGTTGGAACGAAGCTGTCCTGGATGGTATCCGGGGTGATTTTGCCCGGCCCACGGTGCACGCGCGGAACCTATTCCATACCAGTGTTGCGATGTACGATGCCTGGGCTGTTTACAGAAATGATACCGACACCTACCTTTTAGGGAAAACCGTGCATGGTTTCCATTGCCCGTTCACTGGTACGCCCCATCCCACCAATGTCAGGGCAGCACAGGAAGAGGCCATCAGTTTTGCCGTTTATCGCTTGTTGTATCATCGCTTTGCCAATTCTCCGGGCAAGGAATCCCTGTTTTATGAAATTGACACACTGATGGATTCGCTGGGTTATAACCGCAACAATAGCTCCACAAATTACAAATGCGGGCCGGCAGAATTAGGAAATTATATCGCCCAGCAAATCATCGCCTATGGCCTGCAGGACGGCTCCAATGAAGCAGGAGCTTATCAAAATTTATTTTATAAACCCGTAAACCCGCCGCTTGAAGTAGAAGGCTCGGGCAATCCCGATGTACTCGACCTGAATCGCTGGCAACCGCTGCAGTTGGCAGAAATCATTGATCAAAGCGGAAACCCCATTGCAGGGAATACGCAGTCTTCCCTTAGCCCCGAATGGGGCAGGGTCCTCCCTTTTTCGCTGCAACCTGAAGAGGCAACCGTTTACCAGCGGGATGGCTTTGACTATTGGGTTTATCACGATCCGGGGCCGCCGCCACTTCTGGACACGACGGCAGTGGGCGGCCTGTCTGAGGAATATAAATGGGGACATGAACTGGTATCTGTCTGGTCTTCCCAACTCAATCCGGAAGACGGGGTTTTGTGGGACATTTCGCCGGCCTCCGTTGGGAATATTGAAACCTATCCAACTGACATAACAGGATTACGGGATTTTTATGACCTCTTCGGTGGCGGCGATATTAGTCCGGGTTATGCCTTAAACCCCAAAACCGGCGCGCCATATCAAGCTCAAATCGTACCGAGGGGTGACTACGCCAGGGTGCTGGCGGAATTCTGGGCAGACGGCCCTACTTCCGAAACTCCACCCGGGCACTGGTTCACCATTTTAAATTACGTCAGCGACCATCCTTTGCTGGTTAAAAAAATAGGAGGCCAGGGGCCGCTTGTCGATGCCCTGGAATGGGATGTGAAAGCTTATTTTGCTCTCGGCGGCGCCATGCACGACGTCGCCATCGCCGCCTGGGGCATCAAGGGTTGGTACGACTCCTCTCGTCCGGTGACGGCCCTGCGGGGGATGGCTGAACTAGGGCAAAGCAGCGACCCGAACCTTCCTCATTACCACCCTGGCGGCCTGACGCTCATCCCTGGATATGTTGAATTGATACAAGCAGGTGATAGCCTGCAGGGCCCCACCGGCCAAAATATTGGTGAAATCAAGGTACTGGCCTGGAAAGGGCCCAATTTTGTAGAGAACCCCGGTACAGATGTTGCCGGCGTAGGCTGGGTTCTGGCTAAAAACTGGTGGTCTTTCCAACGCCCGTCTTTTGTAACACCGCCTTTTGCCGGTTATATCTCCGGCCATTCCACCTATAGCCGGGCCGGCGCTGAAGTGCTCACGGCACTGACAGGAGACCCTTTTTTCCCAGGCGGTATGGGAGAATTTTATTGTAAAAAAAATGAATTCCTCGTCTTTGAAGACGGCCCCAGCGTAGACGTAACCCTGCAATGGGCTACCTACCGGGACGCTTCCGACCAATGCAGCTTATCGAGGATATGGGGCGGCATCCACCCCCCCTTCGACGATATGCCGGGCAGGTTAATCGGAATGAAAATTGGTATGGAGGCTTTTGCTTTTGCAAAGCAGTATTTCACCAAAGAAAAAGAACCGAACCAAGTGGAGGCATTCAACATTTTCCCGAATCCAACCAATTGCGCCGCCCAGGTGGAATATGATTTTGAAGGAATAATGCCCGTAAAAGTCTTTTCCAGCGATGGGCGGCTCGTTTTAACCTTAAACCTTGAATTTATTGACAAACAAGCCTTTATAAACACTAGCGGATTATCCAACGGGATTTACAACATCGTCGGCTTTGATGGAAAAAAGAACAGGTTCTTTGAAGGGAAGTTGGCTGTATTGAAAGGTAAATGAACACGCCCTAGAATATCAATAGCATCCACAATATCAATCACTTAGCATCTACCAGGATCATCCCATTCAAAGCATCCACCGCCGAGCTCTGCCGCGCAGCGCTGCCTTCGTCAAAAGGCAGCGCCCAGCTGGTGCCGATCCGGCCGGTTTTGCGGTCGCGGGCGATCTTCCAGATGGAGCGGGCATTTTTTCGAATGAAGGCCGCGTATTCCGGTTTGGGAGAAGTTTCATAGAGACGGCCCAGGTAACGCATAAAGATACCTTTGAACTGGATCTGGTCGCCATTGCTATTGGCTTCGTTCTGATCGCGCAATACACCGTTGGGATGGACCAGGGTGGCCATGGTAGCTTCGGCGATGGCTTCCGCCTGGTGCAAATAACTACTATCCTGAGTTTGCTGGTAGAAAATGGTCAGCGCCCCCACCATCACGCCCTGATTGTAGGTCCAGGGAGTTCCATGAGGGCTGCAATCTTCCCGATATTTCAGGCCGTTCAGGATAAGGTTGTCCGGGCTGATCATTCCGCTTGCCCGAAACCATTCCCAGATGCGGTAGGCCCATTGCTGGTAAGAAAGCCCTTGTACTTTTTCATCCGGTTCCTGTTCCCATAAGCGCAGCGCCACATTGAGCAGAAGGCCATTGGAAATGGCCCCTTTCCCAATATCCGGCTTTTTCCAATAAGTACCGCCACCACATACTTCGTCCCAGCCACCGGCCATATCGGCAAAGATGATCTTCGCCACATTGAGATAGGCCGTGTCGGGGTCCAGTTCGTACACATCGAGCCAGGCCAGGGCCCACCATCCGGCATCGTCATAATAATCATTGAGGTAATTATGGCAAACCCAGGCCGGCCTGTCGGCTGAAGCCTCTACCGGAAAGTGCCGGGTCTTCGCAAAGGTGTTTCGGATTACGGGCATATATTTCCGCGAACCGGTGTACTTCGTGTACTGCGCCAGGCTGGTAATGGCATTGGCGGCATTCCACCAACTGGTGGTGTTCCATATGCCGCTTTCTTCATCATACCATTCCTGCAATACTGCTATGGCCTGCTCCGCCCGCTTTTGGGATCTGGCTGCCACTGGCTTTGGCGCATATTTGCCAGAAAGAAATTCGGGAGTGTTCGGAAAAGCGTGCCGCCCTGCTTGTAAATCCTTGATTTTCAAAGCAATCTTTAACGTAAAACCTGGAACTTTTATCAGCTCCGAAAATCCCCTCTGAGGCAAAAAAAACAAGCCCAGGCAAACGGCCAGGCTACTGAAAAAAACAAAAAATCGAGCCATGCTTTTTCTTAGATTTTCATCAAGATATTGATAAACATCATTGCGCCCAAAGCCCGGCGGGTTTTATTTTCGCCCTTGAAAAACATTACTCCCAATGGCCAGACTGCACAACGTTCGACCCACTGACCTTTTGACCCACAGACCTACAGACCTCTTGACCTACTGACCTATTGACCTACTGACCTCTTGACCTACTGACCTATTGACCTACTGACCTACTGACCTCTTGACCTACAGACCTATTGACCTACTGACCTACTGACCTACTGACCTCTTGACCTCTTGACCTACAGACCTATTGACCTACTGACCTACTGACCTACTGACCTACTGACCTACTAACCTTTTGACCTACTGACCTACTGACCTTTCGACCTACAGACCTTTTGACCTACTGACCTTTTGACCTACTGACCTACTGACCTTTCGACCTACAGACCTTTCGACCTACTGACCTTTCGACCTACAGACCTATTGACCTACTGACCTTTTGACCTACTGACCCACTAACCTACAAACCTCCAACCATGAGAATCATGAACTGGCGCTTCTTTATTACCACCCTGGCCCTTGACCTGCCACTGGAAGAAATTGTCGATGAAGTTCGCGACTTTGACGAACGCTTCGGCATCATCCTGCAAAAACACGTGGCGGTGCTGGGCTGGTGGTGTATCCTCAACTTTTTGGCCGGCATACCCGGTTTGGCACTGCTGGACGGCTGGCTGTGGTATTTCCTGCTAATGAACCTGGTGTGGTCGGCTATCAACTTCGCCATCGCCTTATTAATGTATAATCACGTTTTTTACCGCCGTTTCAAACAAGGCAACGTCTTTCAACGCTTTGAAGTACAGCGCCACGTCGAAAAAATCCTACTGTTAAACATCGGACTGGAAGTCGGTTACTTCTTTGCCGGCCTGTACTTGCTCACCCTGGGCCGGCTGCCGGACATTGCTTACCCAGAACTGTGGCGCGGCTTCGGTTGGGCTGTTTTGCTTCAGGCAGTGTACATGTTTATCCACGATTTTTCCTTCCACCTGCTGCACGTCCTCAACTTCCGCAAGTGCAAGCCGTTCCTGGAGGAAATGATGGAAACGCAAATGGAAGTGCGGAGGCAGGGAGCGTAGGAGCCCGCCTTCGCCAACATGGCCAACTGCGAATGAGGTAACTCCCTGTCTGGAGCCGACAAAGGGAAATCCATTTCTGTTTCCTATCTTTACACAAATCCATATTCACCAAGCAAAGTAAGCATTCGAATGAGGCAGATTTTTCTAGCCTGTGCCCATGCGCCGGATCAAACGCCCCTTACCGGCCTGGTCCGGGAACTTAGAGCCATAGAACGGGCGCTGGCGCCTCTGCACCAACGCCGCCTCTACGAGCTGGAATCCAACCGGGCCGCCAATACCGAAGATATTTTCAACCAGTTTACCAATTCCACTGAGATCGAGGTTTTCCACTACGCCGGCCATGCCGGAGGAGACCTCCTGTATCTGGAGGAGGCAGGCCACATCAAGGGGATTGCCGAGTTGTTCGGCCTCAACCGGAAGGAAGGAAACGGCCCAAACCCATTGCAGTTGGTATTTCTCAACGGCTGTGCTACACGCGGCCAGGTGGCCAGTCTGCACGCGGTGGGAGTCGCCGCGGTGATCGCCACCAATACCCCCATCAACGATGAGGCGGCGCGGGTTTTGGCCGAACAGTTCTACACCACCTGGGCCACTGAAGGGCGTACCCTGGAAGAAGCCTTCAATGCCGCCGTTGCCAGGTTACACACCATCCCAGAAGCGGCCAACCGAAGTATCAAGATCAATAACCTTAGCTTTCAGGATGGCCAATACGAGGAGGCCATCCCCTGGGGGTTCTACCTCAATCCGGCCCTGCCCGATGATAGCATTAAAAATTGGGTACTCAATCAGCCGCCCCGCCTGCCAGAGATGGTGCTGGAAGGGGTACGGCCCAACCCTACCCAAAGCCTCCGGGAACTGGTATTCCTGTTCAAAAAGAGCACACCGGATATCCGCAACAGCCAGCAGGACCCGCTCATGGTCCTGATCGAACGCCTGCCCTGGATCGTGGGCACCCACCTGCGGCGCCTCTTTGCCGTAGAACCCGGCCACAGTATGACCGAGCCCGGCCTGGAACGGCTAAAAGAACTCATCGTAGCCTACACGGAGCTCACCCGCTTCTTGAGTTACCTCAGCCTGTCGATGTTATGGGATGCTGTCGGAGAAGGGCATTCAATCGCCCCCCTCCCCTTCAGCCTGATTCCAACTGAAGCGGATTACGCCACCACCGACTTCGTTTACCGCACCCGCACCTACTTCCAAAACCTGGACAAGATCAACAATACCGGCCCCTTGAAACTGGAACCCAGGATCAAAACTTTCCTCCAGGAAGTGGACAAAGAAAACGGCCTGCGGCCCGGATACCTCCTGATGGAGGAATGGAAACAGGCCCTGGCTGCAGGCGAAGACCGTTTCAACAGCCTGGTTCAGTCGCGCGCCGCCGACAGACCAGATGGGGAAAAAGGCCTGGTGCTGGAAGCAGAAGCCATCTACGCCGGCTTCCTGAAAGCCTGCCTCTTCCTGACAGAATACAAACTGCACACCGTCCGTTCCATCGTGGTGGATAAGATCCGCAACCTCCAGTCCGACCAGCCCTACGCCCACCACCTCATCTCCTTGCACGCTGCATTCGAAACGCCGAAAACAGCGACCACGGTGCGCGAAACCGCCACCGACAACTACTGCCTGCTGCTCACGCCCCGGCGTGACACCAACGACCCTGCCCTCTTGAACGACGTCATCAATCTCAGCCCCTTCTACCTGGACCGAAGTTCCTTCATCGGAAACAACATTAACAGCTATCCGGCGGTCTTCACCCTGGACTACCAACGCGGAGAGGGCTTTTACAAAGAGTATGTATTCCACTATATCGACCGGGATATCAACCATGACTATGCCTTCGCCAAGGACAACGAGCTGGCCATCACCACCGACGGCGCCCAATTGCCGGAGCACATCGAAGCCGGCCCGGAGATACTCGGCCGGTTTGAAAAGATCCACCAGCAGTTGGATCAATTAGAGATGGACCTACCGCAAACCAACTAGCTATGGCCACCAACATTCCTGCTATCAGCCCATTCAGGCTCCTGCGCCCCTACCGGAAGGAAGACATACGCTACTACTTCGGGCGGGACAAGGAAACCAGGCAGCTTTACGACGCCCTCATGCGGTCCAAGTTCATGATGGTGTACGGCGCTTCCGGAACCGGCAAGACCAGTCTCATTCAGTGCGGCCTGCAGAGCATGTACTCTCCCCGCGACTGGATGCCTGTTCTGGTACGGCGCCGCACCGACTTTCTTACGCCCATCCATGACGAACTATACCGCCGCTATCTGGAGCACTTCGAAGAGCACCGCCGCCAACAAGCAGAATGGTATCCCGATGAGCCGATCCCTGAGCCTGAAACCTTTGACAGCCTGCGCGATTTGATCAAAGCCTTGTTTCACCTCTCCTACGTCCCCATCTACCTCATTCTCGACCAGTTTGAGGAGATATTCACCCTGGGCAGCCGCGAGGAGCAGGATGCTTTTTTCACAGCAATGGAGGAACTGAAGCTCTTCTCGGAGGACCTCTTTTGCAAGGCCATCATTGTTACGCGGGAGGAATATATCGCCCACTTTTACCGTTACGAACAGCAGTTGCCTTTCCTTTTTGAACACCGCTTCCGGGTGGAGAAGATGCGGCCGGAGCAGTTGCTTCAGGTGGTCAACGGCACGCTCACCACGCCTTACCCGGATCACCCCGAGTTCAAAGTAGAATCCGGCGCCGACGAAGCGATCCTCCGCAACCTGACCGATGAACGAGGCGAAGTAGACCTCACTACCTTGCAGGTCTACCTGGACCGGCTCTACCAGGAAGACCGCGAGCGAGCCGGCCGGAGAGATCACGTCCTGATCGACAAGCAATTGGTAGCACACAACAAGTTGGCTGACGTGATGGCAGACTTCCTGGGCCGTCAGGTGGAGCGCGTATCCACCAAAGTATTTCAGCAGTACCCCAAACTGCGGGGCCAAGGCTCCAATCTTCCCATGCAGATCCTTTTCCAGATGGTTACGGTGCAGGGCACCAAGCAGAACCGCAGCGCAACGGAGATTCACAAAGAATTACAACTCGGGAAGGCCGCCGCTCCTCTACCCTTCATAGAGGCCTGCCTCGAAGAGTTCGCCGGGCCCGAAAGCCGTATCCTCAACCGCCTCCGCTTCGCCAAAACCGAAGCTGATCGCTACGAGATCATGCATGACCGGCTGGCCGAGCGCATTTTCTCCCAGTTCAATGCCGAAGAATTACGGCGGCGAGAAGCGGTGACCACTATTCGAAATAAGATCAGGCGCTTTAAAGAAGCCTCTGTAAAAGAAAAAAAACAGGAATACCTGAGCATTGGGGAAATCGAATTGGTTGATCAGTCGCTGAATACAGAACGACTGGAAACAGAATTGAAAGCATTTTTTGAGGAGAGCCGGGAATATCACCGGGCTAAACGACGGCGCGAGCGGCGCCAGACTGCTATCGCCGCGTTCTTTGCCGTAATTTTCCTGGGGGTAGCCATATTTGCCTTGATCGCCAATCAGCGCGCCAACCGCAACCTCCGGCAATTCCTGTCCGCCCAGGCGGAAAAAGTCGAGGCGGAAGTAGGAGATATCCTGAACCGGGCCGACACCCTAAGCATCAAACTGGGCCATCCGGTACAAAGTGATTCTTTGATCAGGGATGCACACCAGCTCTTGCTGGATTACCCCGAAAACCCTCAACTGGATAGCCTTAGAAAAGTGCTGGAAGAAAAGTCTCCTTATCTAAAACAAGAGGCGAAATGAAAAAAATACCCCAACTGCTTTTTATACTCCTCTTTTTTTCCGGAAACCTCTTTGCACAGGAATACTGCCGGGAAATATTGACCCAGGCGGAGCAGGCCTGCAACCTGGACAGCCTGAATGATGCGCTATCCAGGTTAAAAGCGGTAGAAACCTGCGATTACCAGAACCATCTGATCCGGGAACGGTTAGCCCTTCAGGATAGTATCTTCGCCCGCATTACCAGGCAACGGGAAGTTGCTGTGAAAAATGAGCAAATTGCAATAGCTGCCCTGGATAAAGCAGAACAGGAACGGAAAAAAGCGGAAAAAGCGCGCAAAGAGGCGATAATTGCCAGAGATAGCACCGAAAAAGCCAGGATACGCGCCGTCCAAAGTGAAGCAGAAGCCATTTCGCAAAGAGAAAAAGCCGATTCCGCCCGCCTTGCAGCGGAATTGGCCACCCGAAAAGCCCTGGTCAACGACTTGGCCTTCAAGGCCGATAAAGCGCCCAATCGCTCCACCACCTTTCGCCTGCTCGAGATGGCTGCCCGGATCGACCCTGGTAACCGCCCAATTGAACAGCAACTTTTCCAGAATTATTATGGTTCGAAAGGGTTTTACTCCTTTCAGCTGAACGGCCATACCCGCGCAGTAAATTCGGTTGCTTTTTCTCCGGATGGCAACCAACTGATTTCTACCGGGGAAGATCAAACGATAAGGGTTTGGGATGTAAAAGGACAACGGGAGCTTTATGCCTTTACACAACAGGGGCCTTCGGCCTCTTTCGCTGGTTTCTCCCCCGATGGAAGTAAGATCCTGGCAGTGCGGGGAACGGCCGTCCTCCTTTGGGATGTATCAGCCGATCCGTCCAAAATGCCGCCCAATGAAGTATCCGCCTTCCTGAAAGGGCATACTGCTAACGTCACCGCCGCCGCATTTTCTCCAAAAGGCAATAAAATTGCATCCGCAGCGGTGGACGGCTCGATTAAAATATGGGATGTAAATACTCAAAAAGAAGATTTCCCTACAGCAGGGCATTCATCCAACGCGCTTTCCGTCAACTTTTCTCCGGATGGCTCCAAACTGGTTTCGACTTCACTGGAAGATATCATCGTTTGGAACGTGGCCGACGGGAAGAAACGCTTTTCCCTAACCGGCCACACCCAGCCTGTTAATGCCGCAGTTTTCTCTCCGGATGGTACCCGGATCGCCTCCGCATCTTCCGATAAAAGCATTAAAATATGGGATGTGGCCAGCCAAAGGGAAATAATGACGCTGCTCGGCCATACCGATGAGGTTTCAGATGTTCGCTTCTCCCCCGACGGGTCCAGGCTTCTTTCCGCTTCCTATGACAAAACGGTCAAAATATGGGATGCCAGCACAGGTGTGGAATTGTATTCCTTGCGCGGCTCTGGAGGCGCCCTGAGCACTGCGGCTTTCTCACCGGATGGCGGTAAGGCCGCCACCAGCTCAGCAGACCGGGAAATCACGGTATGGGATCTTACGGTTAAACCAGATGACTTTCCCATTGCCTGGCGCCCCAAAGACATCCAGGCTATTTCCCTTTCTGCTGATCGGTCTATAGTTTTGGCCGCCACTAAGAAAGAGATTACGGCCTGGGATGTCAAAAACCAAAAGAAATTGTGCTCTATTGAAGCGGAAAGCAAGGCCACCGGCCGGCTTTTGGATCAAACCTCCAACCTTAATGCCGCAGCCATTTCACCGGATGGCACAAAAGCCGTCACCGCTTCCAACGTCATCCGGGTATGGGACTTATCCAGTCAGACTGAATTGTTCGCACTCACCGGGCATAAAGGCGAAGTCAACGCAGTGTCGTATTCAACGGATGGCGCCAGGATCGTTTCCGCTTCTGATGATGGAACGGTAAAGTTGTGGAACGCTGACACCCGAAAGGAATTGGCCTCCTTGTCAGGCCCCCCCGGGCGCCTTGCTCAATCTTTTATGCTGACCCGGGATGACTCTAAAATCATTGCTCTTTTTGAGTTTGATGGAAACCAACCGGAAAGAACGTTTCCAGAAGGCGAATCTAACCTTGAAATGTTCTCGGGAGAAGCGATCGTATGGGATGTAGGGAAGCAAACGAAAATCTTAAGTTCCAGAGATTTGGAGCTGGGCCCTGTTGAGGTAACGAGTGCAGCCATTTCACCCGATGGTTCCAAAATAGCCATTGGGTTTATTACGCTGCAAACCATGCAAAGAGGGATAAAGATTTGGGATATCTCCAGGAAAAAACCCCGCCTGTTATTCCACAATCCGGAAATGCATGCCGGTAGTGAAGGGGATAAAATTATTACTTTGGCTTTTTCCCCGGATGGCAAGGAACTGGCCAGTGGTGGAAGTACAGGTGACATCCTCCTGTCAGAAGTTAATGATTCAGACGGCCACTGGCTGGTAAAAAATAGTGGCAGGACAAAGGTTAAGGCTGTCTCCTTTTCTGATGACGGAAAAGAGATTATGGCCATATTAAGCGACGGTAGTATCCTGATATGGAACAGGACAAGTGTGAAAAGAGATAGAAGCAGCGGAATAGTGGTAAGGATTCCACCGCACCGATCAAAAGTCGTCTCGGCGGCTCTTTCTCCGGATGGAGCGTTGGTGGCCTCGGCTTCGGATAGTAAAGACCTAAAGCTTTGGAATAGAACAACTGCTTCGGTAGACACTACCTTCACCGGTTTTTCAAAAAGCATTGAGTTCGTCACTTTCTCAGCCGATAACAAAAAACTGGCTGCGCTCTATGATGGTACAGCCAAGGTATGGAGCCTGGATAACAAGATGGAATTATTCACGGGGCCAGGAGCGAATTTCGTCGCGCTTTCCCCTAATGGCGCCCAATTGGCGACTGCATCCAATGGCTACAGGGTGAAAATTTGGAATGTGGAATCGCCAGAGGATAGTATTCTCCTCTCCGGGCATCAGGGCGCCATCAATTATGCCGCCTTTTCAACCGATGGCGCGCACTTCGCCTCCGCCTCCAGCGACAGTACCGTCCGCATCTGGCCACTGGCCAAGAAGCCGGCAAAGCCGGCCGTTTTGAAGCTTCCCGCTGAGGCCTCTTCCCTTGCTTTTTCGCCTGATGGTAAAAGACTGGCTACCCTTTCCGGAGATAGTATCAGGGTATGGGGCCTCGATAGCTTAAAGGCCCTATTTACTGTGCCCGGCAGAGGCTTTGTCCACTTTTCTCCGGATGGGACGAAAATTGTCTCCAACTATAAGGAGGAGCAAATCGAGGCTATTACCGTCCGGGATGCCTCGGCCGGAGCACTATCCTGGTTTTCAAAGGATAATCAGCTTATCACGGCATTTTTTCATCCCAATCCTAAAATCGCCCAACTCATTGGGATCACAAATGAAAGCATAGAAACCTGGTTTTTAGACCCCAAAAGCCTGGTGGCCGGAGCCGAAGAAAAATACCAGATCAATGAGCTGCTTCCGCATCAGATACGGGAATATGGCCTGGAAAATAGTTTTCCATACGCCGGTATTTTGGATGCAGATGGTATGCCAATGCCATTGATCCAGGAAGGGAAGCCCATCAAAATGGAACGGTATGCGGAATATTTCTCCGAACAGGCAACCCGAACTCAGGACGACGCACAAAGGGAGAAATATCAGAAAATTGCAGAAGCAATCAATGAAGCCCTCGAGCAAATGGAGGACAAGTGATCCATAATCTAAATACCCACCCAATGAAAATCAATATCCCTGAGTCAGATAAAAAGCGGGTTGTCATCGTAGGCGGCGGCTTTGGAGGCTTTAAACTAGCACAAATGCTGGCCCGCTCCAAGGTTTTCCAGATCGTTCTGATCGACAAAAACAATTACCATCAGTTCCAGCCACTTTTCTATCAGGTGGCCATGGGAGGCCTGGAGCCGAGCTCTATTGTATTCCCACTGCGCAAAGCCTTTCAGAAAAGGCGGGATGTGTACATCCGGGTGACGGAGGTGAGCAGCGTGGACACCGTCAATAGGCATCTGGTGACCCCGCTGGGCATTTGCAACTACGACATCCTGGTGCTGGCCCTGGGCGCTAATACCAATTTCTACGGCAACGAAAAACTGGCGGAGCTCTCCATTCCCATGAAATCTGTTTCCGAGGCGCTTTTTCTGCGCAACAAGATCCTGTCCGATTATGAAAAGGCCTTGTCCACCACCGATTATGACAAGCGTCAGGGCCTGATGGACATCGTCATCGTGGGCGGCGGCCCGACCGGGGTAGAGGTGGCCGGGGCGCTCGCGGAAATGAAAGACTTTATCCTACCCAAAGACTACCCTGAGCTCAACTGCGAAGAGATCGACATCTATCTTATCCAGAGCGCCGAACAATTGCTAAAGGGCATGTCAGAGAAGGCCTCCCTGCGCGCACTGGAATTCCTCACCGAATTAGGGGTAAAGGTCAAGCTCAACACCAGGGTGGCCGATTTTGACGGGGAATATGTGCACATGAACGATGGAACGGCTATCCGCAGCCGGAAGGTTATCTGGGCTGCGGGCATCACGGCCAACCAGATAAAGGGGATACCGGCGGAAGCGATCACCTTCGGAAACCGCCTGAAGGTAAACCGCATCAACCAGGTGGAAGGGCTGGGTGAAGTTTTTGCCATCGGCGACATGGCCTACATGGAAGAAGAAGCTTACCCCAAGGGGCATCCTCAGGTTGCGCAGGTAGCCATGCAACAAGGCAAGCATTTAGCCGAAAACCTGTTACGCCTCCAAAAAGGACAGCCTACCCTGCCCTTCCATTACCATGACCTGGGCTCCATGGCCACCATCGGCCGCAACCGCGCCGTCGTCGACCTTCCGCACTGGAAGTTCCAGGGTGCTTTCGCCTGGCTGGTTTGGTTATTCGTCCACCTATTTCAGATCCTTGGTGTGAAAAATAAATTATTTATCTTTCTGAACTGGGTGTGGAACTATGCCACCTATGATCAATCCCTGCGCCTGATTATCCGGCCCCGGGTGCCGAGGACAGGTGAAATGGAAGTGGAGCAATGAATGGCTGAACGGTTGCGAGGCTATATGGCTAACCCGGAGCTTGGTGCTGTAACCATACAACATTCACACCTCCCTTGGGCTTATATCGTATACGCTTTATTGCTTATTTATCAAGTAAATAGTAAACCATGAAACACCTTCCACTTTTTTTCGCCGTACTGTTGACCCTGCCGGCTTTCAGCCAGAATAACAGTAAAAAAATGAACGGAGGAGATACCGGATCGATTGATGGCATCATTGCCGCCCTTTATGATGTCATCTCCGGCCCGGCCCTGCAAACCAGGGATTGGGACCGGTTTCGGTCGCTTTTTGCACCGGAAGCGCGGCTGAACGCTGTGGGAAAGGGGCAGGATGGGAAAGTAGAAATGCGCACGATGACAGTCGAATCCTACATCCAACGGGTCGACAAGCAATTCTACATGAAAGGATTTTTCGAGCGGGAACTCAGCCGAAAAACGGAAACTTTTGGCTACATCACGCACGTCTTCTCTACCTATGAATCGAAGCAGGAAGCAGGAGGGCCGGTTATTGCGCGGGGCATCAATAGCATTCAACTGGCCTATTACGAGGGCCGCTACTGGGTCGTCAACATCCTCTGGAATGGGGAAACAGCGGAGAACCCGATCCCGGTACAGTACCTGCCGCAGTTGAATCAGCAAATCGTCAACCACGAGGACGAAATGATTATGGTCGGCAAGATCAACCGGCAAGGGTTGGGAAAGGTCCCCTACTCCGACTGGTTTTTGGATGGTTATAAGAACTATAAGGTGGACGAAGCCAGCCTGAAAAGTATTGGCAAAGGGCTAAATGACGTCCAAATACTTGTGTTTTTAGGAACCTGGTGCTCCGACAGCCAGCTTGAAGCGCCCCACTTTTTCAAAATCCTGGACTACCTGGGCTATGATGCGGAGCAACTCACCATGGTCGCCCTTAGCAACCATCCGGACCACTACAAGGAAAGCCCTCAACACGAAGAAAAAGGCTGGAATATCGAAAATGTTCCGACCTTTATCTTCCTGAGAAATGGCAAAGAGGTGGGCCGGATCGTAGAATCACCGGCCGAAAGCCTGGAGAAGGATATGGCAACTATCCTTAGGTAATCCCGGATGTTGAATGGCTTGATGCCTGAAAGGGGGTTGGAGGAGCTCCCAACGGCAAACAGGCATTCAGCAATTCAACCTTCAGCCATTCCATCTGGCGCCGGCCAGGATTGCTCGACTTTTTTGCCTCCTTCATCGCAAAAAGGGCGCCTTAAACCCCAATTGTTATTAATTTGTTAAGGAATTAATGAATAAACCCTAAAAGATAAAAATCATGGTATCACCAATCATCTATCTAATTCTTTTCTTAGGAATGGTCATCGTTTTTTCCGGGATATTCACCGTGAAGCAGCAGACAGCTGCCCTGGTGGAAAGATTGGGGAAATTTCACAGCATCAAAGGCCCGGGCCTGCAGTTCAAAATACCGATCCTCGACCGGATCTCCGGTAAGGTAAACCTCAAGGTGCAGCAACTGGACGTCAACGTCGAAACCAAGACCCGCGATAACGTTTTTGTGAAACTGAGGGTTTCCGTGCAGTATTTTATCCTTCCGGAAAAAGTGTACGATGCTTTCTATCGCCTGCAAAACTCCCACGAACAGATCACGGCTTATATTTTCGATACCGTGCGGGCCGAAGTCCCGAAGATGAAACTGGACGACGTATTTGAGCGCAAGGACGACATCGCCATGGCTATCCGCCGGGAACTGGAGGAATCCATGAACGAATATGGCTATGGCATCGTCAAGGCACTGGTAACGGACATTGACCCCGACCAGGAAGTAAAGTCGGCCATGAACCGCATCAACGCTTCCGAGCGTGGAAAGATCGCTGCCGAATACGAAGGCGAGGCAGAACGCATCCGAATCGTTGCCAAAGCACGTGCTGAGGCGGAAAGCAAGCGCCTCCAGGGCCAGGGTATTGCCGATCAGCGGCGCGAGATCGCCAAAGGCCTCGAAGAGTCTGTGGAAGTGCTCAACCGCGTGGGTATCAACTCACAGGAAGCCTCCGCGCTTATTGTGGTAACGCAGCATTACGACACCCTGCAGAGTATGGGTGAGCACGCCAGAAGTACGCTCATTATGATGCCCAACGCCCCCTCCTCGGCCAGCGATATGCTGAGCCAGATGACCGCTTCTTTCGTAGCTTCCCAGCAACTTGGAGAAGATATGAAAAAGGCCACGGTAAAAAACGGCCATGGGGATAAGAAGTAGGCATAGGGCATAGAGCATAGAGCATAGGGGTCGGTTATACTGCCCAAATGTAGGGCGCCAGGCAATTTCACCATGCCTGGCGCCTTGTGTTTTGGGGGTGCGCCTAACGGCTGGAATAGCCTTGTTCCTCCACCAATAGCATTTTAGCGAATACAAGCAGGGTGGGCGCTCTTAAAGCGCTATTTTTAGGGCAAATTCTTTTTTATGATAAAAAAATCATCCCTCGCCGCCACCCTACTCCTGTTTCTTTGCTTTTCCTGGGCACAACCCTCCGTGCTGCCGAACAGCGTAGCAGAATACCTGGCTTTCCGGGAAGAGGGCCGTATTCCCATTATCAGTGCGCACCGTGGCGGGCGGTTCCTCCCACTTTACCCGGAAAATGCGCTGGAGACCTTTGATTACGTCCTCCGGCATGCCCCAGCTCTGATTGAATGCGATATCAATATGACGAAGGATAGCGTACTGATCCTCCTGCACGACAATTCTCTCAACCGGACGACTACCGGCAAGGGCAGGGTGGATAGCACAAACTGGGAAGGCCTCCGATCGCTCCAACTGGTAGACGATTACGGCCGGGAAACGCCGTTCCACATTCCCCTCCTAAAGGATGTCCTGCACTGGTGCAAGGGCCGAACAGTGCTCACCCTGGATGTTAAACCTGGCGTGCCTTTCTCAAATGTCATTGCCGCCATCGATTCCGCCGGGGTGGCGGACTATACAGTAGTAATTACCTACAATCTGGAGGATGCCCTGGAGGTATACCGCCTGGCGCCCGGACTGATGATCTCCGCCAACATCCGCAATGAGGCAGAATTGAAAAAATACCTGGACAGCGGGATACCCGCCCGCCAACTCCTCGCCTTTACCGGCCTACAAGAGCGCAGCGATAATTTCTATGATGCGCTACACCGCAACGGCATATTAGCTATTATCGGCACGATGGGTAATCTGGATACGAAAGCTATGGTACGGGGCTCCTCTGTTTACCTTGGCCTGTTCCAATCCGGAGCAGATATTTTCGCCACTGACTACCCGATCGAAATTTTTCAGGCTTTTAGGTTGATAGGCCGGTAAAAGAAGCCGTTCAGACATACGACGTCGGCCTGTCGGCCTTAGAACGTGTTTAAATTTAGTTTTTCAGTTAATATGAGATGGATCTCAAAGCCGCGCGAGGCTCATTTTTCGGCGCATACCTGGAAGGTACGTGCCGAAAAATAGCCGAAGCCCGGTAAAGAGAGGCACTCATATTAGAGAAAGGATTAATTTTAAACACGTTCTTAATCCCTTTCCGGTAGAAAAACCTCCGCCATCATACAGCGGGCGCTGCCCCCGCCGTATTTTTCGATGGTATATAGCGGGCTATGAAGGATATTGGTATACTGATGGATCTGTTCGATCTGCTGATCATTCAGGGAGCGATAAGCCTGTTCAGACATGACCAGGTAAGTATTGCCATCCTGGCTGCGCACCTGTAACATATTGCCGGCGAAGGCCATCATTTGCGCCAGGGAAATTTCGATCACGGCTTTATTTGTGGCGGAAAATTTATCGAGCAGCATCTGTCTTTCGCCTTTGTCTCGTACGGATTCCAGGCAAATGACCACGAAATCTTCCCCAAGGGCCATCATTACATTGGTGTGATAGATTTCCTGCCCCTGCCCATCCACAGCGCTAAAGGCTACTTTTTCATAGCCGAGGGCCTGGCAGAATTCATCTAGTAGCCCTTCATCCGTTCGGGGGCTCAGGCAGGCGTAGGCAATGCGGTGGGGGCGGTCCAGAATGAGGCTACCGGTGCCTTCCAGGAATTTTTCCATTTCTTCGTAATGTTCGAAGCGCAGGTGTTCGCCTAGTTCAAAACGTTCGCCCAATTTTACCAGAATGTCCTCCCTGCGTTCCGGGCGGCGCAAGGGGGCGTTCATTGGATAAGTAACCACCCGGCCATCTGCGTGAAAGGTAGCCCAGTTGTTGGGAAATACAGCGTCGGGTTTTACCGGCGCGGGGCTATCTTCCATTACGATTACATCAACGCCTTTACCTAGAAGCCGGAGCACAAAAACATCGAACTCCTCTAAGGCCTTTTGCTGTATCTCCTGAGGGCTTAGCGAATGATCCTGAACCTGGAAAGCATTATTGGCGGCCGTCTGTTCGTTATACCCGAAATTGGCCGGCCGGACCATAAGGATATGGCTAGTGATTTGCTTCGTCGTTTTCACCTTCCTGCTTTATTTGGTTAGCAATTCATCTATACCGCGAAGGTAAAGCAATATTTGATCACTTGCCATTTTAAAGGGTTGGGAGCAAACTTTCAAATTCCTTTGCTTGTTATCCCGACAAAACATAACCCGCAACAAACAACGATTAACAGAACTACCGAAGCCATGAGTAAAAAAGATAAAAAAGGCCGCTCCGGTGTGGTCTACTCTACCAACCCGGACTTTGAGTACACCTACCAGGAAGGGGACGATCCTGAGGAATTGCCGGCCAACCAGCAAAAGCTTCGCGTATTGATCGACCGCAAACAGCGTAAGGGGAAGGAAGTCACCCTCGTCACCGGCTTTGTTGGCCCGGAAAGCCCCTTGCAGGAATTGGGGAAATACCTCAAAACCAAATGCGGCGTCGGTGGGTCGGTTAAAGACGGTGAGATCATCCTGCAGGGCGATCACCGGGAGCGGGTCGTTGCCCTGTTGATGGAGAAAGGGTATTCGAATACAAAGAAAGCAGGGGGATAACGGGCAGGGTTTACGTAAGCACGTCGCACGTGGCACGTCAACATCGCAGGTTTCCTGACCGACATTTAGATTTTTCGACTTGCGACAAGGTACCGACGCCCCTAAATCCTCTGGCTCAGGCGCCAGGCGTGGGCCATCATGATAACCCGGTCATAATTCAACATACCCTCCTCGATGCCCTGAGCTTTCAGGTAGGCATCATAGGCGACATAGCGCAAGTGGGGCATAAAATCCGGATAGCGAAGCAGCACTTCGTTAATGGCGTCGAGGTCGGATTGTATCCCCAGGGGCAGGCTCTCCCGAAATTCACGGTATTTTTCAGGTTCGTAATAGCGGTAGTTGGCCGCCAGGGTGCGCCAGTAATTGAGATGGCCCGAGTAGGCGATAACCGGATCTTTTGATTGAATGCAGCTCAGGAAGGCCAGAAAGTTGCAGGTGCCTTCATCCCCAAAACCATAGCCGTGGGACAATTCGTGGGCCATGACGAAGGGTTTTTGCAGGGAATGCAGGCCGGCGTCTACATGCCCCTCTCCCGTCCAGGGGAAATACAGGCCCGAAGAACTGAACCGCAGGAAAATACCCTTGGGGTATACATACATCCCCCTCACCCTGCCAACGGTTGGGTAGCCATGACTGTCCAGCAATTGCTCCACTTCTCCCCGAAGCAGCGACTCCATCGAGGCAGGCAACATGTTGTTGGAGATGGGCTCTGTTGTTGCCCCGGGAATCAGGTTGCGCAACCGCTTAATCTGTGCAGTTTCATGGTTGAGTTCTGCTTTTAGCTCCTTTAAAGATAAGGGCGTCAATTCCAACCCTAACTGATTCTCCAAAGGTATTCTCCCATAGTTGAAACCCCACATAAAAAGAAAAAAGAAAACGACTCCGCTCAAAGAGGCGCCAATTCCCAATGCGGCGTCCAGGCTCTTATACCAAAAGTTCGCATAGGTACGCTTCCACCAAAGCCGCACCTGCCGAATGGTCAATAAGAAAAGTAAAAGCAGAAATGGATAAACCAATGGAACTGGAAACCAGGCCAAAAGATAATCAATGCTCCATCGAATGACCGGAAAAAAAGCCTGGCTATAGTATTGTTCTACCACTTCTGGATAGCCGGAAAAAAGCGCTCGAAGCGCTACTGCCCCCAGCCCCAGAGCTATCCAGATCAATTTAGTTTTTAATTTATGCATCTTCAGTTTGATAGTATCATTATTGTTTGGATTTTCCGACTGTCCCTATCGACTCCCCTGAAACGCTGGCAGCTCATGCTTCGTTTACTTTAATGTAACTTTCTGAAAGTATTTACGTCAAAAATATTAGAAAAAACGACTGTCCCGGCAAAGACAAATCAATAAACGATATTGCCTATATTTGCAACTCTTTGCCGGAGCATGATGTTAAATCATGCGTATCAAATTTATTAACTAACTTTATAAAAGTACCTAGCATCATGGCATTCGAGTTCACGGATACGAACTTCACGGAAGTTGCAATAGAAAAAGGTGGCGTTACAGTAATAGATTTCTGGGCCGAATGGTGCGGCCCCTGTCGAATGATTGCCCCGATTATCGAGGAATTGTCCAAGGAATATGATGGTAAAGCCACCATTGGTAAAGTGAATGTGGACCACAACCCGGAAGTGTCAATGAAATATGGCATCCGCAGCATACCTACGGTCCTTATCCTCAAGAACGGTGAAGTGGTAGACAAGCAAGTAGGAGTTACGACTAAGAAGGTACTCGTTGATAAAATCGAGTCACATCTTTAGTTTCCTGAATAAAAGGCCAAGAGTATGTTTGGAGCTTGCTCTTGGCTTATAGCCCTTATTTCGGAGCATTTCCGAAATAAGGGCTTTCGCTATTCTTTTGAACTATGAGCAATTCACCCATGAATTTATTAGAGAATGCGGATATACGGAACCTGGGCAACCTGGAATTACTGGCCAGGCAGGTAGTAGAGGGGTTCATCATTGGCTTGCACAAAAGCCCCTTCCACGGTTTTTCAGTAGAATTTGCCGAACATCGCTTATACAACCCCGGCGAAGACACCCGAAACATCGATTGGAAAGTCTTTGCCCGGACCGACCGAATGTACACCAAAAGATTCGAAGAAGAGACCAACCTGCGCTGCCAGATCGTCATCGATGCCTCTTCTTCCATGTACTTTCCGGAAGTAAGCCGGGAAGGTAAGGACTATATCAACAAACTCCGTTTCTCCGCTCTGGCTGCTGCCTCCCTGATGAATCTGCTCCAACGCCAGCGCGACGCCTTCGGCCTTAGTATTTTTGATGAGGATGTGAGCATTCACACCCACTGCAAGAGCAGTACCTCCCATTATCGCCTGATGTTGACCTATCTGCATCAGCTCATCAACAACCCGGAGCGGAACCGCTCCACTTCTGCCGCCAAGGCCCTTCACCAAATCGCCGACAATATCCATAAGCGGTCTCTTGTCGTCATCTTCAGCGATATGTTCGAACAGTCTGAAGACCTCGAACACCTCTTTGCCGCCCTCCAGCACCTCAAACACAATAAACACGAAGTGGTGCTTTTCCACGTGGTCGACAAATCCAAAGAAATCAATTTCGAGTTCGAAAACAGGCCCTACCTTTTCATCGATATGGAATCCGGCGAGAAGGTGCGCCTGCAGTCCAATCAGGTGAAAGACTATTACGTCCAGCAAATGGCCAAATTCAAGGAAGGACTGAAATTCAAATGCCTGCAATACCGAATCGATTTCGTGGAAGCCGATATCAAAGATGGCTTCCGCACGGTGCTGCAGTCTTATCTGGTGAAACGGGCAAAGATGAGAACATAGATTTCACACCTCCTCCTCCCCTGTCAGCCATTTCTTGAAGTGTGGAGAACGTTCGGTAGAAACGATCGTCTCCATCTCACAGGGTGGGTTTAGGGCTACTTTTACCCGAGATTTTGAATAGGCATACATTTCCCGGATGGCGTCGATACCAACAATGAACTGTCGGTTGATGCGAAAAAAGGCCTGTGGGTCCAGTATTTCTTCCAGCTTTTCAAGGGATTGGTCCAATGGATAACGTTTACCCTCTTTGGTGATAATGAAGGTGATTTTGTTTTCTGTGTAAAAATAGGCGGCATCCTTCATTTCCACTACCCGAATACTTTGCCCGATGCGAATCAGGAAACGCTTGTTGTACTGATCCCCCTGAATGGCGCGCGCCAGTTCGTTATAATCCACGCTTGATTTTTCGTGCCACTTATAATATTTTTGGATAGCCTGCTCCAGTTCTGCCTTTTTCAGCGGTTTGAGCAGGTAGTCCACAGAATTGACCTTGAAAGCCTGAATAGCGTACTGGTCGTATGCCGTGGTGAAAATGACTGGTTTTTCCACCTTTACGTGCTGAAAAATCTCGAAGCTGGAGCCATCCGCCAGGTGAATATCCATAAAAACCAGATCGGGCAACTTATTGTCATCCAACCAATTGAGCACTGACTCAATACTATCTAACTGGCTGGCCACCTCGATGGAGGGATCGATCTCCTTGATTAATTTCTGCAAGCGGCGGGCAGCCGCTTCTTCATCTTCGATGATCAAAACTTTCATGTTCGTTCATTTTTTATGACCGGGACGCAAACGCAAAAATATTGTCCATCCTCTTCTACCCTAAGGCTACGTTCGCTTAGCAACTGATACCGGTTGATAATGCTATGCAGCCCGAATCCGGTAGAAGGCTCTTGGGTCAGCTTCTTTTGCAACGTATTGCGAACCATAATATATCCTTCCGGCTGGGATAGGATCTCAATGGATAAGGGCCTGGATTTGGAGATGATGTTGTGTTTAACGGCGTTTTCAACCAACATCTGCAGGGTCAGTGGCGCAATGTAGCCCTGCTGTCCATCGGTTTGAACGACTAACTGCAGGCTCGATCCGTATCGCTTCTGTAGCAGGAACGCATAGTTTTTAACCAACTCGATCTCCTCCTGCAGGCTGATCACCTCTTTCTCGCGGTATTGCAGGATGCTGCGGTAGAAATCAGACAGCTTCTCTACGAATTCGACCGCCAGGCCAGGGTTCTCCTCGATGATTGAAATGAGGGTGTTGAAGCTATTAAACAGAAAGTGTGGGTTGATCTGGCTTTTCAGGGCCTCGTACTGGCTCTCCACCATGGCGCGTTTCAGGCTCGCTTCCTGCTCCAGCCTTTTTTCCCGGGTACGGACGGCCCAAACCGCCCCACCGGCCAGCAAAAGCGACGCCAGAATGATGAACCACCATTGTCGCCAGTAAGGCGCTTTCACTACAAAACGATAGATAGCCATGGGTTCATCGTCAAAAGCATCATTTTCGGTAGCTGCTACTTTAAAGGAATAATGGCCGGGGGGAAGACTGGAATAGACGGCCTGTTGATCACTGGAATACCTCCAATCCAGGTCAAAACCTTCGAGTTGGTAGCGGTACTTCACTTTGGAAGGATCCGTAAACCAAAGCCCTACATATTGAAAAACCAAGTTGTTTTCCTCGTAACTAAAGTTGCTCTTTAACCAAAAGTCAATCGGTTCCAAAAATACGGAAACCTGGTTCAGTACGATTCGCGGGTGAATACTGAGTTTTTCCTGCAGGGCCGTATACTTAACCAGGCGGTTCTGCGCCCCGATCCAGGCGCCCCCATACCCGTCCGGGCAAACCGCATTGAGATTGGGTTCCATGTTTTTAATGCCAATCTCACTGTCATAATAGATCAAATGCCGGGTCAGCGGATTGAGCAGGTCGATACCTGATGGATGAACTATAAGAATATTGCCTTTCCCATCTGCGATCAGGCTCGTGATGGCGCGGTCCCGCAGGCCTTCCTTCACTGATAAGCGCCGGAATTGTTCCCCATCCCATTCAAATACCCCCTCCCGGGCTGTGCTGAACCAGATATGCCCCCGATCATCTTCCGTGATAGAATATACCGCGTTTAGAGGTATGCCATTGACCATCTTGAAATTGCGGATTTTGCCATCCACCAAAACGTTTAATCCTTCTCCATCCGTACCAAACCAGGTACGGCCCTTGCTATCCAGAAATACGGTATAGATAAAGTTCGTAGCCAGCCCACTGGCCTCATCGAAGCGGTCAACTTCCAGTTGTTCTGCATTCATGATATTTTGACGGCAGATGACATGCGTAGCGCCCCCCAGGGTCGCCAGCCATACGTCTTTATCATTTCCATCCATGGCCAGCACACTGTTATTGGTCAGGCCATCAGCTTCGGTTAGGTGGCGTTGCTTTCCAGTCTTCAGGTCGATGCAAAAAACACCATTGCCAAAGGTGCCGGCCCAGAGGTTGCCGTATGCGCACTGAAATAAACTCAACACATTTTCCTGAAGATACAGGTGGAATTGCCCACTGGCCTCATCAAAATAATAGAGGCCTTCCTGGCTGCCTACCCAAAGCTTACCATCACGGCCGGAGAAAACAGCCTGAATATTCTGAACCTCATTGCTGATGGATTCAAACTGCCGGTTGGCGCTAACCACCCCTTCTTCATTGTTGATAATCCAGATATTGCCTTCAATGTCTATATGCAGATCATATATCTTAGTAGCCGGCCTGATTCGGCCTTTTGAAATGGATTGCAAATAGCCCGTCCGCAATTGGTACCGGTATAGCCCGCTTCCTTCTGTCCCGACCCACAGCTCCAGGCTGTCAAACAACTCCATCGTGTGGATAGGCCCATATTTCCAATCCTTGAGCGGGAATTCAAAAACCTGACGAGCGGTGTTGTAATAGCAAAATCCTTTATCGTAAGTGCCGACCCAGAAATTGCCGCTTTTGTCCGGCAGCAGGGTCCGGACAATGTCATCGGGCAGGCCATCAGCCCGGGTAATATTCTCAATATTTTTTTTCCCGTCCTGAACCGAGCAAATACTAATCCCTCCATCCGTGCCTACCCAGGCCCGCCCCTCTTTATCCTGTACCAGGGTGTATATATCATTACCCAGCAAACCATCGTCATTATTGATATTGTAGAGATGCTGGCCGTTATAATAATAGAGCCCCTCCCCATAAGTTGCAATCCACATCAGGCCGTTGGGGTTCTGTGCAAATCCAACTACCGGAACAGTCGGCAACCCCTCTTCCAACTGCCATAATTCCAATTCCCTACCCTTTTCCAGATAAAGAATGCGGCCGTCTTCATAACCAACCCAGATGCGGTGTTGGATATCTTCAAATATGGCCCGAACCTGATTGTTGGTAAGGCTATCCGGAGCAAGGAATTGCTCGTATTCCCGGCCGTCATAGCGTAGAAGCCCCTGGTTGGATCCAAACCAAAGAAACCCATTGGAAGCTTCTAATACCTGATTAATGCTTACATCCTGATAGGCCTCTCCTACTGGATGTTCTCTGAAATAGGGCTCCTGCCCATGCCCGGACAGCAGGGTAATAATGCCAAGAAGAAACAATATTATCTTCTTCACCGCTCCGTTATCTTGAGAAGGTAGCCTCCACATGCACCTGGATTTCTTCGGCGATCTTCTGGTAGACAATCCTTGGAATACTGATATTATGCTCCGCCAGCAGGACGGTAAAATCAGACCGGACAATCAGGACATTTTCTTTGGACTCTACCGTGCTCTTGATGATTCGTTCCTGTTCTATACCATGGACATTGAGTTTACCCTTTGCCCGAACGCTGTAGGTTCCGGGAACGGACAGGTCGATATCCTCTATGATCTTTCCCGAGAAAGTGGCCTCCTGGTAAACAGCTGTTTCCATGTAATTCTCATTGAAATGCTCCCGCTGTAGCGGACTATTGAAACCCTGAAAAGTATTGACCGGCACGGAAAAAGCGAAGGTGCGCTTGGCCGGGTCGATAACGCCACGAAGGCTTTTGGAAACCGCCTCAATCAACTCCAGGGGAGCATCTGATTTAAAAGAGAGTTGCCCCTGATTGGCCCGGTAAAGCCCCTGCCCCTTCAGGGGAAGGCCCGCGGCAGCCAATAAACTGAAGAAAATGAAGAATAATAATAACTTTGGCATAAGTGATTGGAATCGTTCTTTATTAATGGAAACAATTATAATAGAAACAACGCCAGCTATGGAAAAAACTTTGCCCAAAGGGAATAAAAATGGGCTGAACGGGAAACCATTCTTCTTTCCATATCCTTTTACCACTTTGATCTGTGGCGTAAAGCTTTTAATTTCCCGTCGAAAATAAATTCATCAATAGTTTGGTAGAAACACACCACCGGAATTTTTCCGCACAATTGTTTGCCCTGTTGCTCGGGCTGTTGCTGCTCGCCGCCAAATTCATCGCCTGGTGGCTGACCAACTCCAACGCCATCCTGACCGATGCCCTGGAAAGTATTATCAATGTGACCGCTGCAGCCTTTGGCCTTTACAGCCTGGCTCTGGCGGCCAAACCCCGCGACCGCAACCATCCCTACGGCCATGGTAAGGTAGAATTCCTTTCCGCTGGTTTCGAAGGCGCGCTCATTTTCCTGGCCGGGCTGGCCATCATCGGCAAAGCAGGCTACAACCTCATCTATCCGCAAACGATCCAAGACCTGGACATCGGCCTCATCCTGACGGGTATCGCCGGGGCGATCAACTACGGTATCGGCTTTTTCCTGGAAAGGCGGGGGGCAAAGCACAGCTCGCTGATCCTGAAAGCCAGCGGCCAGCACCTTAAATCCGACGCTTACTCCTCGGCCGGGCTGGTCGTGGGCCTAGGCCTGGTGATCATCACCGGAATTACTATGCTGGACAGCCTGGTAGCGCTTCTGTTCGGGGGCATTATTATCTGGACCGGCTTCCGGTTGGTGCGGCAGTCGGTGGCCGGAATCATGGATGAAGCGGACTATCAACTCATCGAAACGCTGGTGGAAAAACTGCAGCAGGACCGCATAGATACCTGGATCGACGTCCACAACTTCCGCGTCATCAAATACGGGGCCACCCTGCATATCGACTGCCATATGACCGTGCCCTGGTACTACGATGTGCGGCAAGGGCATGAAGAAGTGAAAAAATTCGAAATTCTGATGCGGCAACACTGCAATGCAGCAGTAGAGCTTTTCGTCCATATGGACCCCTGCGAACCGCCCGGCAACTGTCGCATTTGTTCCATGCTGGATTGCGAGAAGCGGAGAGCTCCAATGGAAACGAGTATCACCTGGACACTGGACAACATCATGAAGGATCAGAAACATGATGCCTAAACCATACTTTCATTTCCTCAAAGGCAGCCTCAGTCTAATGTAAAGGCCGCTGGCTGGCGAATAAACCTGCTACAAGCTTGCCCAGTGCTGCCCCCTTGTTCTTACCTTTGCCGCAAAGCATAACACCCTTGCACCTACAGCACTATATACTGACAAATTTTAAAAACTACGAGTCGCAACGGATCGACTGCTCCCCACGGCTGAATTGTTACGTGGGCCACAACGGCATGGGCAAGACAAATCTGCTCGACGCCGTCTACTACCTGTGCATGGGCAAGAGCCATTTCAACCTGCCCGACAGCCTCATCGCCCGCCACAATGAAGCTTTCTTTCGCCTGGAAGGGCATTTCCTCCGGGAAAACCGGCCGGAGCGCATCGTAGCGAAGGTGACGCCAAGGAAAAAGAAAGAACTGGAGCGCAATAACACGGCCTACCTGCGCCTCTCCGAACACGTTGGCCTGCTGCCCGTGGTGATGATCGCCCCGGATGATACCTACCTGGCTACCGAAGGTAGTGAGGCTCGCCGCCGCTTCCTTGACAATACCCTGTCGCAGCTCGACAACCATTATCTCCAGCAACTCATTACCTACAACAAGGTGCTTCAACAACGAAATGCCCTGCTTAAACAATTTGCCGATAACGGCCGGTATAACACTGCTTTGATAGAGGCCTACGACCAGCAATTATTAGGCCCGGGGCGGGCTATTCATGAGGCGCGGCGGCAATTTATGAGCCGGTTTCAGGGAATCCTGCGGGAAAAGTACCGCGTGATCTCCGGGGAAGCCGAATCCATCGATTGCACCTATGATTCAAAACTGAACGACCACTCCTTTGAGTCACTGCTGGAAGATGCCCGGGAGAAAGACCGCATCCTGCAGCGCACAACCGTTGGCATTCATAAGGACGACCTGGATTTCACCATCGCAGGTTACCCCCTGAAACGCTTTGCCTCGCAAGGGCAACTCAAATCCTTTGTGCTGGCGCTCAAGCTGGCGCAGTACCGCCTGTTGCAGTCGGAAAAAAAGATGGCGCCCATACTGCTTCTCGACGATATTTTCGATAAATTGGACAACGAGCGGGTGCGCCACCTTCTGGGCCTGTTACTGGAAGGTGATTTTGGACAGGTTTTCATTACCGATACAGATGAAAACCGCCTCGGCGCCATCGTCGAACACTTCGGACAGGAATACCTTAACTATAGAGTGGACAACGGTAAAGCCACCAAAATGCCAGTACTATGAGCGACAACCCCCACAATGAACTCAGCCTCAAAGAAGCCCTCCGGGCCATGATCGAACACTATCGCCTGAAGGGCAAGTTAAACCAAAACCGAATTCAAGGCCTCTGGGAAAAACTCATGGGGCCCTCCATCTCCGGATATACGCGAGAGATCAAATTGCACCGCAACAAGCTCTTCATTACTATCGAATCGGCCGCCCTGCGTCAGGAATTGGCCTACGGGAAGGATAAAATTAAAAAAATCCTCAACGAAGAGCTCGGAGAGGATTTTATTCAGGATGTGATTATTCGATAGCTTGCCAGCAGCCAGCAGGCCAGTACCGATTTTTGGCGTACTGGCCAACTGGCGTACTGAAAACCTAAGGTACTGCCACTGTTTTCTTTTCTTTCTTACTGGCGTTACCGCCAACTCCATCACGAGACACTCCTTTCTTCTTGCCTTTGGTCTTTTCGGCCAGCTTAACGGCCTCGTAGGCATTGACAATGCCACCGGTGACGCTTAACGAACTAAAAGGCACAAGAGCCCGGTTGGCTTCGTCTTCACCCGGTTCCTTCACCTTATACTTTTGCTTCACAGCCGACTCCATAATTATCGTTTTCACCTGCTCTGCAGTCAGGTCGGGGAAGTAGGAACGCAACATGGCAGCTACGCCGGCCACCACCGGGGCAGCCATACTAGTGCCCTGCAGGTTTTCGTATTGATTGAAGGGCACGGTTGAATAGATATCCATACCAGGAGAAAAAACATCGACATAGTCAGGACTATAGTTGGAAAATGGAGCGACCAGATCTTCACCCGTTTTCCAATTAATGGCGCCTACTTCGATCCAGTTGTTGGCGAACTTAGGCCCGAACAAACCCAGGAAGCCACGCTTGGCGTACTGGTCGGTCGGAAAGTTGTTGTCTTTGGTAATCAATTTATTATCGTTACCTGCCGCACATACGATCAGGACGTCATGGGCTTGTGCGTATTTTACAGCTTCATCCACTACCTCCTTCCGGGGGGAAGCGCCCTTGCCAAAGCTCATATTGATGACCGAAGCGCCATTATCGACTGCGTACATGATGGCGGCGGCTACATCTTTATCCCGCTCATCGCCATCGGGCACCGTGCGCACAGACATGATGCGCACATTGTCGGCAACGCCGTCCATACCCAGGCCATTCCCGCGTTCGGCGCCAATAATGCCCGATACGTGCGTACCGTGCTGGGCATCGGGGCCGCGATAGTCATTGTTGCCATAGTTGCGGTCGTAGGGGTCGGCGTAGTTGTCGCCAACGATGGAACGGGGGTCGAAATCCGGGTTATAGTGATATTCGTATTCCGACTGCAGGTACTCTGCATACTCGTTGATGTCCTTCTTGATCTGCTCGAAAGAATGTCCTTCACTGGCCATAATGGACTGCGAGATCTGCACGGCGTACCCCATCAAGGGATTGTCCGTTTTAAAGTTCTTTAAGTCTTCCACGGAAATGGATTCCTTGCCGATCTCATCGGAAAGATTGTTGATGGCAGTGGAAATAGCGATGAATGTGCCGGCTTCTTCCTCCAGTTGAGCCCGCTTTTCCTCAACTACTTTCTTGTATTCCTTGTACTTCGCATAATCCTCCTTTTCCTTTTTGGAAAGTTTATTCTCGTCGCGGCCCTCGAACATTTCCTTATACTTTTTGTACAGGCGGGTCACTTCCAGATTGTCATGAGCGACATCCTCCCCCTTGGCGTTACCCAGGAAATTCCACCCGTGAATATCGTCGATATAGCCATTTTTATCATCGTCGATGCCATTGCCGGGGATCTCATCTTCGTTCACCCACATAATGTCTTTCAAGTCCTCGTGCTCATAGTCCACACCGGAATCCAGGACGGCCACCACCACGGTCTTGCTTTTTTTGCCCTTGAGCAATTCCTGATAGGTGCGCTCTGTACTCACGCCAGGCACGCCGTCTTTTGACAGGTCCAGATTGAACCAGTTTTTCGGGGCGCTATCCTGTGCGAAAATAAACGTAGCACTCAGGAATAGACTCCAACACACTAATTTCACTCTTAGCTTCATTCTTGCTGTTTTTGCTTTTATAATTTTAAGATCATGAAATATAAGGATGCAAAAATAGTCCCCCGTCACTAAAGAAAAGGGGAAGAAATTGCAAATTATTTTGAATAACAGTTCAAACGACCTATTCAACGCATATCCTACAGCTGAAGTTGCAGTATTTAAACATATTCTTGGGCCAGAAAGCTGGCTAATGCTCATTACCCTATTGCGGTTTCCACAATTCTTACTATTTTTTCCGCCAGACCAAAAAATGCATGAAAGCTATCGTCCTTTTTCTTCAAATCGCCTGGCGGTATCTGCGATTCTACCGCAGGGCCTACACGCGATATGGCCTGCACTCCCCTTTCGTATTCGAGCTCACGGAACAAGTGGTGGAAGACAAGCGGGTGTTCTACGCCTTTGCCATTATCGAACAGCTTCGGCAACTGTTATTGCGCGACCGGAACAGGATTTCCGTCACCGATTACGGCGCGGGTTCTAAGGTTACTCCCGGGCCGGTGCGCAGCATCAGCAGCCTTGCCCGTAATTCGGCCATTTCTCCGGCAACGGGGCGGCTGCTTTTTCGCCTGGTTCACTTTATAAAACCCCGGCGGATACTGGAACTGGGAACCTCATTGGGCATTTCTACTGCCTACCAGGCCGCAGCAGCCCTGAATGCGGAGTTCCTTACCATTGAAGGCTGCCCGGAAACAGCGCTACGGGCCAAAAAACACTTTCAGCAACTGGGCCTGCCCCATATCCGGCTGCTAAATGGCGCCTTTCGCGAGTTGTTGCCCGGCGCCCTGCAACACCTGCAACAACTGGACTACCTTTATCTCGATGGCGACCACCGCGCCGGCGCCAGCCTGGAATATTTTAACCTTTGCCTGCCTTACGCCCACAACGATAGCCTTTTCGTTATCGCCGACATCCATTGGTCGCGGGAAATGGAGGCTGCCTGGCTGGACATGCAGCAGCACCCCAGCGTCACTTTATCCATCGACCTGTTTCAGGTAGGCTTGCTATTTTTTCGGAAAGAGCAACGGCAAAAGGAACACTACAACATTGTCCCCGCCCGGTATAAGCCATGGCGAATGGGCGTGTTCGGAAAGTAAAAGAGGATTGCAATATGGCTATTTAACGCCCACCCCCCGTTTCCCTGCGCCGGAATCCAATCGATTGCTTGTTAAAGATAAAGTCGCTTTTGTCCAGCTTGAAGGCAATCACATCGGCCAGGGTAAGCAGGTTGGCAGGCGTTTTGGCGCGCTCTTCGGGGCCGAGGGCAGCCAGGCGCAGGTTATGGTTCTTGATCGCTTCGTTGACGATGTTGCGCACGGTTCGGGCGTTGCCGAAATATTTATCGCGATAATCATGAAGGAAGGCAAGATAATCCTTGAGGTGGGCCTCGGCCTCCGGTTC
This sequence comes from Lewinellaceae bacterium, assembly GCA_020636215.1. Lineage (GTDB taxonomy): Bacteria > Bacteroidota > Bacteroidia > Chitinophagales > Saprospiraceae > JACJYE01. The sequence continues at coordinate 1,258,933 of JACJYG010000005.1, read as the reverse complement.
CGGCACAATATTTTGGGTAAAGAGCATCTGCAGGGCAATGCGGCTCAGCTCTTCCGGTGAATAATCCTCGAATTTCAGGATCTTGTCGAAGCGGGAGTTCAATCCGGGGTTAGCTTTGAGGAAAGCCTCCATATTGTCCGGGTAGCCCGCTACAAAGACGAAGAAATTGCCACGGTGGTCCTCCATGCGTTTGAGCAGGGTTTGAATGGCCTCGTCGCCGAAATCGCCTCCAGACATACCGGCGCCGCGCATCGTCAGAGAGTAGGCTTCGTCGATAAACAGGACGCCGCCCATAGCCTCATCAATCCGTTCGGCGGTCTTGATGGCCGTCTGCCCGACGTGGCCCGCTACCAGGCCCTGCCGGTCGGTTTCCACCATATGCCCGCGTTCCAATACTCCGAGGGACTTGTATATTTTGGTCAGAATACGGGCCACGGTGGTTTTACCAGTGCCGGGGTTACCAATAAACACCGTATGCAGAAAGAAGCTATTGAGCACATCACGGCCCGATTCCCGGTAGAAACGCACCAGGCGGACCAACTCGTTGATCTGCGCTTTGATGTTTTCCATACCGATGAGCCGGTTTAGCTCTTCGAGTGAGGCTTTTAACAGCGCTTCGTCCACCGGGATGTTAGGCAATTCAACTTTGGGTTCGATCTCTACCCGTTCCACATCTTGTATTTCAATAATGGACAAGTCCTCTTTGCCCAGGCTTCGGGGATCCTCCTTCGACATCACCCGCAGCCCAAGTTCCACTTTGGATTTTTCGATCAGGTCATAGACGAAACGGGCGTTGCCAAAAGAGCGGTCGCGGGTGCGATAGGCGTTGATAATGATGTCATCGACCTTTACTTTGGCCGCTTCCGTCAGGCTTACCCCTTTTTCCCTGCAGGCATATTCAGCAATTTGGGACAGCTCCTGAGGCAGATAGTCGGAAAACTCGAAATACAGTTTAAAGCGGGATTTCAGCCCGGGGTTGGAATCCAGAAAATGGCGCATCTCTTTCGGGTAACCGGCTACGATCACAGCAAGGTCGCCGGGGCCATTGGACATTTCCTTGACCAGTATTTCGATGACTTCGCGGCCGAAGTCCTTGCTATCGTCATTGGAGCGAGCCAGGGCATACGCTTCATCGATGAACAATACACCTCCCCTGGCTTTTTCTATGTTCTCCTTGACCTTGGGCGCCGTCTGCCCGATATACTCTCCAACAAGGTCTACCCGGTCCACTTCGTGAACATGGCCTTTGGTTAGCAAACCCATTTTTTTGTATAAGAGGCCCATTTTTTTTGCGACCGTGGTCTTTCCGGTGCCAGGGTTGCCAATGAAGACGGAATGGACATTGATCTCTTCTTTTTCCGCGAAGCCCTTTTCCTTACGCAACTGCAGAAATTGAATATATTTGGCATGGTCGAGCACTTGTTTTTTTATTGCGTCCAGGCCAATAAGCGCATCGAGGCGCACCATAACGTCTTCAAAGGTCTGATTGAAATTTTCGTCGGGGGTAAGCGGTGCTACTGCCTGCCGGTCGGGCAACATAACACCGGAAAGCCCCTCCTCAAATTCGTCTGCTACCTCAAAAGGAATTACCGCCAACAGCCGGTCCATAAAAATGATCTCGGCGGTATAGCGGTCCTTTCGCCAGGAGCCCTTGACATTGGACCCCCAGCCGGCAGTGATCCGGATCATTTCATCGCGTTTATCAATGCGTTGCAGCCTGATGACCTGCCCTTTCAGCTCCCGGGCGTCGTTATAGAATTTGGTAAAGAGCTCACAGTGCCAGGACCGGCTGAGATGGAGGTTGCGCAATGCGATCTCTACATAAATGTACCGGGTTTCTTCGCTACTGAAGGTGTAATAGTACACGCGTTCGTCTTCGATCACATCATCGTACGGGCCTTCGTATAGCTTGAGGGATTGGACTTCCATGTAGGGGTTCTCTCCGGGCAGGGCCGGCCGGCCGGCATCTTCCACGTAGAAGTATTTTGTGGCGATCTTCTCCCCCTCAATCCAGGCCTCCCAATAATAAGTGCCCTTTTTCCAGAAAGCGCCTTCGTTTTTGTTGCCCCATCCTTCCCGGATGAACATCACATTGTCATACTTACTCACTTTGCGCCGGAAAGGCAGGGAACAAAGTAGTTTCTGAGCTTTCTTCATGGAGTAGCACTTGAGTTCTACCTCCACTTCCCAATCCTCGATATCGAATAACTTGTTATAAAAAGAGAGTTCTGCGTAGACATAGGTCGTTTCATACCGGTCGAACACCTGGCGATACTTCTTCTTGTTATCTGCCAGCCATTCGGTAGAGGCGTAAACCTTCAGTTCACGGAACTTGAACTTTTTTAATTCCGGATGGAGGTATTCTTCAGCCATTCTACTTCAATCGTTTTGAATTTTGTATTTTAAAGATAAAAAATAGGCGTAAAGACCGTTAAAGTTTTTACGAATTTCGGGTATCCACCAAGCAAAATACAGCTTTTTATTACAGATAACTATACTTGGCTGGAAAATGCTGCCTGATCCACCTGCGCCTTTCTCAGGAATTACTATCTTTCCGGGCTTAGAGCACGTGACGCTTAATAATCTGATGGCCACCGTTAAGCTAAAAATACCGACACTTGTCAAGGATGCCGAAGTTGAAGGCAAGGTACACTATTATCTACGCCCTCTCTTCCTTAATTATCCGGTGGCGGCCCATCGGCGTTATGACAATGCCGTAGCGCAATATCAAAAGGAAGTGCGGCAGTTATTCAAAGGTTTTTCTTTCGACCGGCAAAATGCCCCCCAACTACTTTGGCTGCTGTTCCGTCCGGAATTGCAGTACCTGCAGTACGATTTCGGGTTCAATCTCGGCCGCCAGTATGTCAGCGGGCCATTCGGCTTGGTATCCTTCACGCTGAAAGAGCAGCTTTTCATTTGCCTGCCCGGCCTCAACAATTTCCTGTTCATGGCCGCGCCCGGTAGCGATGGGAAAGTGGATATCGAGCAGGAAGCCAAAAGGGTGATTCACTATCTGCTTCGCCAGCTCCGGCAGGAGGCGCAAGGTGAATTGGAACCTGAGATATATTTCGCCAGCAAGCGGGAGTTTATTACTACCATTGAAGTGCCGGTCAACATCGGGCAATCGCCCTTTCAGTTTGAGGAGCCCGCCAACAACTGGTTGTTCTCCACACTGATAGGAGAAACCAGCTTTGATGGGGCCGTGGAAGCCGAGCGAACCGGACAAGACCTCAATGCCCTATTTCCGGCTGAATTGCACCGCGCTTATTACCGGGAAGAATGGGTAAGCCAGGTATACCAGATCCTCTTTCACCCCAATAATACCCCGCTCGCCATCGTCGGCCCTGAGGGAGTAGGCAAACACACCCTGATCCATGAAGCGATCTGGCGGTACGAGAATGGGTTCTACCAACCTAAAAAGGGCCGATCCCAACGCGTTTGGCATATTGACCCTACCCGCATTATCGCCGGGATGAGTATTGTAGGAATGTGGCAAAAGCGCTTTGAATCCATTATCAGTTTTATCCGCCAGCCTGCCGAAACCGCAAAAACCAGCGACAAGATGCTCATCGACAATCCGGTCGCCCTGCTGCGCATCGGCAAGTCGGCACAGAACAATATGACGCTTAGTGATGTGTTGCGGCCTTACCTGGAAAAACGGCAGCTTCAGCTCACCCTCCTGGCCACCCCTGAAGAATGGAATATCCTCCAGGAAAAAGGCCGTCGCTTCAGCAACCTCTTCCAGGTTATCCGCCTCGATGAGCCAAACATAGAAACGGCAACGAGGATCATCCTGCAAAAACGGCGCGCCCTGGAACGGGAACAGGATTGCACGATCACCATCCAGGCCGTCCAGCAATTGCTCGCGATCCAGCGCAACTACCTCCGCAACAAACCCCTTCCGGGTAGTGTCATTAAGCTGATGCAACAACTGGCAGTCAAATACCGGTACCGGCAGGCCAATGCCCCGGAAGTGCGCGAAGAATTCAGGGCCTTCAGCGGCCTGGAAGAACGCATCTTCGATTCCAGCCAGCAATTACAGGAACAGGAAGTGCACAACCTGATCGCGCAGGAACTGGTTGGGCAACCACAGGCGGTGGAAGCCCTGTCCAATATTGTCCATATCATTAAGGCCAAGCTGGCGGATAAGCAAAAACCGCTGGCCTCCTTCCTGTTCATAGGGCCTACCGGTGTCGGTAAAACACAAGCTGCCAAAGTGCTCGCCCAATACCTCATGGGCAACGAAGCGCACCTCATCCGCTTCGACATGAATGAATATATCGACGCCGGTGCGCTGCAGCGCCTGATCGGTGACGAGTACAACCCCGAAGGCCAACTCACCGGCACTGTGCGGTATCGCCCTTTCGGCATTATCCTGCTCGACGAGATCGAAAAAGCCCATCCACTGGTTCATGACCTATTGCTGCAACTGTTGGATGACGGCCGGTTGACCGATAGCCTGGGCCGAACGGTAGATTTCACCAATACCATCATCATCATGACCTCCAATGTTGGGGCCCGCCAGGCGGCTTCCCAACTGGGCTATGTCGAATCTCCACAACGCGAAGCGGAAGCTTACCGGCGCGCTATGGAGAATGAGTTCCGTCCGGAATTCATCAACCGCATCGGCCAGGTCGTTATCTTTAAGGCCCTGGCCCTGGAACATATCCTGGACATCGCCCGCCTGCAAATCCGGGAGTTATTACAACGCGATGGTTTTGTGCGGCGTACGACTATCCTCAATATTTCCAAGGAAGCATTGGAATGGGTAGCCCGGCGTGGGTTCGATGCCCGCATGGGCGGCCGGGCCCTGAAACGGCAGATTGAACGCGACCTGACTACCCTTTCTGCCGAGCAACTGATCTCTACAAGCGTAGATACGCCCATCCTCTTTGACATCCTGCTGGAGGGCGGCCATCTGACACCGCGAATTCGCCCCCTGGATTTCGTAAGCACTGTTGAAGAAGAATGGCTTCCTCGCCTGCCCGAAGAAACCAGAGGCAAAGGTTTTTACAACCAACTCCTGCATTCACTTGCCAGTGTGAAAGCCAGATTGGACGAGTACGAGGAACAGTGGGGGGAACATGGCCAACCTTTGGTGTACGCCGAAGGGCAGGCTTCCAGTGGCCTGGGATGGCAGTATTATCAGTTTAAAGACAAAGTGGAGGACACCAGGGCAGCCATCAGGGATATTAGCCTCGCTTTTCGCGACCGAAACTACAAATACCGCCCGGCCATCCCCTACCGCCTTAAACCCACCGGCCTGGTGCCTAAAAAGGACTGGTCTGCAAAGGGCGTGCGGGAAAACCTGAAAGACCGCCTTTTCCAGGAAGAAGGCCTACGGGAAGTCAGTGATGCCTATCAGTACGGCGCCACTTCGTTTGACAGCCTCAAAACAGAGTTTCTCAACCACTTTCTCGATGTGGCGCTGCTAAAACTACAACTGCAATATGTTTTCCGGGATGACTTGCAAAAGGCCCGATTGACCGTGAGTTCTTATATAAGTGGAATGGGGAGTTGGGAAGTGGAATTTCTGCTGCAAAAATACGCCCAGGTGCTCGCCATGCTGGATATCCCCCATAAGATCCACCCTAAAAAAGGCTTCATTGAAGCGGAGGCATATGGCCTGCTGGAGCTTTTTAAGGGAGAAGAAGGGGTTCATCTGTTCTACCGGGCACATCAAAACCCCATTCCTGTCATCGTATCGCTCCAATCGGGCCTTCCGGAAGAGCAGGCTTACCGGGTTGTGCGCATCTATAACAACCGCGACACACTGACCGACCTGCGCACCGGTTATTCCAATGCCCTCAACATCACTCCAAACGAATTCAAATTGTTGCTCTATGCCGGACTGGCGCCGGAGCTTCGGCCGGTAATTGATCCGATGGGAAACTCCGGAAAGAATAGCGTTGAATGATCAGGAATTCCCATTCTCCCTGCGCTGGATTTCATCTCGAATCTCAGCTGCCCGCTCGTAGTCCTCGTTGGTTAAGGCCTCGTCCAACATTTGGCTCAGTTCGCTATCCGAGTAAGTGCGCAGGGGCTTGTTTTTCCCGGGAGGTGAAGGGCTGGAAGCGGATGGCTGGTCAATGATAATGCCTGCCTCGTCCATAATAAAGTCATAAACGGAAATGGGGCAGCTAAAGCGGACGGCCAGGGCGATGGCATCGGAGGTGCGGGCGTCCAATTCCAGGGTAGTACCGTCTATTTGTTCACATACGAGGGTAGCATAAAAGACTCCGAATTTCAGGTCGGAAATAATAACTTCTTTAAGATGGATACCCAAAGCGACCAGGGCGTTCTTGAACAGGTCGTGGGTCATGGGCCGGTTAGTATGAACGTTTTCCAGCGCCAGCGCAATGGCCTGGGCTTCAAAGGCGCCAATCACTACTGGTAAGCGGCGGCGCCCCACTTCTTCTTTCAGGACGACGACAAAACTATTGGCCTGTGACTCACTGCTTGCCAGCGCTACTATTTTTAACTCCAACTTCCTCATTCAGATCCAGGTGTATTTTGATAAACGTACATAACTTGACAACGTCAGAAAAGGATTCGCCAGGCCGGCCTGCTTGCAGAAGCTGATAGTGAGGAGTATCGGTATCGGCTAAGGAAATCGCATAATTGTTATGGAGCAGAATACATTGGCTGTTTGCCTCCAGGACATCAATATCAAAATGTTTGAGTGCGCAGAGTAAAAGCTCCTTTTGCTGACTAGCGTCCATATTTACGAGTCTATGGTATTCTTTACCTTTAAGATACGGATGATCGGGCAATATTTAAAGTAATGGCTATATTAATTTATCCGGGGCGCCAAATTTAAAAAGGCTCAAAAGATAGCCCCTGCTTCCTTTTTGATCGCGAGCAAGGCTTTTTCCACGACGGTGGATTCGCGTTGATTCAGGAAATGGAACAGAGCCTGGGCCAGGTCCTTGCTGCTGGCTTTGGCGTCCACTTTTTCCGCCACCAGCGTTACAATATTCACGGCTTCGTCGCGGGCCATTTTGATAATTTCCCACAATTGCCCGGATACGTAGACTTGCTGGGTAATGTTGTGTTCGTATTCCTGTTGGATGGCCAGTAAAAGAGACAGGCGCAATTCTCCGGACGACATGGCGTCCTGGCGAACCCGCAACAGAAGGCTGGGAATGGAAATGCGTTCGCAAAAAAGGGAAAGCCGTTCATACGCCTGTAGCCGAAGGGGCAGGGTGGTTTGCTGCTGGCTTTGGCGAAGCTCTATTGATTTGAGCCGCAATTGGTTATCCAGATAGGCTTTCAACACATAATATGCGGTTAGGAAAACGATAAGGGCCGGTACAGCCAGTTTAAGGATTTCCAGGATAAACGACAACCAGATAGGCATAAGGATTTGACTGATTTTGGGTAAAGCTACCAAAAAATTATTCAACTACGAACAAGCCAGGCGGGTAAAACCAAAAGCCCCTTTTGTCTGTTCCCATTGGTGAATTGTCAACAGAATATTATATTTGTATCCATTGAATAAAATTGCCCAAGCTTATGAGTGAATTGAAAAATGCAGTAAGCCTGTCGCCTATTTCTCTGACGGAAGGCGCCATCCGGGAATTAGGCCGCATCAAGGAGGAGCAAAACATCTCCGATGACCATGGCCTGAGGGTGGGGGTCAAAGGTGGCGGCTGCTCGGGCTTTTCTTATATCCTCGGCTTCGACCTGCAAAAGGAAAATGATGATGTTTTCGAGATTTCCGGAATCAAGGTATTAATGCAGAAATCTCACGCCATCTACTTGCTTGGCATGGAAGTCGACTGGGAAGATGGGCTCAACAACCGGGGTTTTTCTTTTAACAACCCTAATGCCAGCGAAACTTGCGGGTGTGGCAGTTCTTTCTCTGCCTAGGCCTGGAGATATTGATATTTAAAAAAACAGGAGCCAGCCAGGGGACACCAGGGCTGGCTTTTTTTACCTCTTCTTATTCGGCGCCTTGGGTTTATGAAAAATATCCTCTTCTCCATTGCCTCCATGATGCTGGCCTACACCATTGGCGCCCAGCCTAACATTCTATTCGAGGAAACATTTAGCGGAGGCATCCCATCCAACTGGGAAATCAGCGCCGGCTACCCGGAAGGCGCCGTTTGGCAATGGTCGGCGACAGGGCGCGGCGATAGTGCTCGAATCCACGCTGTTCAAACTCCTGCCTTGTTTTGGAACAACCGCCCCCCCATTGCCTCCCCTTCCGCCGCAGGCGGAGTAGCCATGTACAATTCCGACGTTTATGACTCAGGAGGCGTCAATGTCGGCCAGGGCCCATTCCCCGGTAATCATTCGGGCTCCCTTACCTCTCCTGCCATCGATTGTTCCGGACAAGAGATCGTCTATTTGAAATTCAATCAATACGCCCGCGCCAACGCCAATGATGTCTCCACCCGCCTGGAAGTATCGAGCGACGGGGGCCTGAATTGGGCCGATTTCCCCATCAATCGCGCCGTAACGGAGAACGGCAGCACCCTCCCCGATGATATTGTGGTGCTCGATATCTCAGCAGTGGCCGCCAACCAGGCAGCGGTCCAACTTCGATTTACCTGGCAGGGCCGTTATTACTTCTGGCTGATCGACGATATACAACTCATTACCCCACCCGAACTGGAACTACAACTGGGGGATCTGTTTTACGCTCCTTCCAACTTTGCCCAACCAACCTGGCAAATCGCCACTGACACTTTCTACTTTGCCGCCCGCATCAGCAACCTGGGCAACCAACCTGCCGCCAATGTAATACTGAAGGCCAGCATCCTCCGGATTCAGGCCAGCGGAACAAGCCAGGTTTATTCAGATAGTATCCTCATTCCGGAATTGCCCGCCCTTTGCAAAGATTCTGCTATTTCCCTGTCATCTCCCTACATCCCCATGCTTCCGGAAGGGGAATACCGCCTGCGCTACGAGCTGTCGGCAGCCGGCCAGGAAGACTTCAACCCTGCCGATAATGTCCGGCAACTACCTTTCCGGGTGAGCAGCCGGCAGTTCGCCAAAGAAGACGACCTTGACTTCGGCGCCCGCCCCCTGGACAACGGAGATTATCGAATTGCCAATTTCTATCACATCAGCCCTCTGGCCGCCGATAACTTTTTCGTTGAAAGAGCAACCTTTTCTGTTGCCGTCAACCCAGCGGAAGGGCCGCTGGCCGGCAAGCAGGCCAGCATATTGTTGTTTAAGGTAAAGGAAACCGTCAGCCCTGATTTCAGCAACTTTGACATTGCTTCCGATGAAAGCCTTGAATTGGTAGGAGTTGGAGACTATATTTTCTCAGAGTCGGACCTGAATTTCAGCCTCATATCCGTCCCGCTCCAAACCCTGAACGGCAACCCGATAATACTCGAGCCCGGAAGCCGGTACTTTCTGTCCAGTGCTTTCGAAGGCCCCTCCAATGTGCTCTTACAGGCTTTTAATGATGATATCGATTATTTCCAACTATCTACCGTCGTCTTTCGCAATAAATGGTTCCTGGATGGATTCGGCCCCGGCCTGGCGGCTGTACTGCGCATGCAAGTGGAATTGGTAGCCAGCCCGGCCCGGGAAACACTGCGGGAAGAAGCCCTGAAGGTATTCCCGAACCCAGCTATGGATATGCTGAATGTCGAAGTAAACCTGCAGCAAGGGAGCCCGGCAATGGTCATCCTCGCTACTGCGTCGGGCCAGGTGCTGAAGGTTCTGGAGTTTAACTCCATCCGGGAAGAAAAGCTAACGATCGGCCTGGGCGGCCTGCCGGCCGGCGCCTACCTGCTGCGGCTCAGTACGGACCAAGGCGTAAAAACATCGCCGTTTGTAATAGCAGGCTGGTAGCGGAATTTGATAGCCAATATAACAGGAGAGCCCGGCAGAAATAATCTACCGGGCTCTCACCTTAATCAACGTCTTTTGGGCAAGGACGCTTACATGTTTTTAATGAGCTCTGTTCCGAATTCAGAGCACTTCAGCAAGGTTGCGCCTTCCATCAAGCGGTGGAAGTCGTAGGTGACGTGCTTTTTGGAAATCGCTCCTTCTACGCCCTTCAGGATGAGGTCGGCTGCTTCCTTCCAACCCATGTAGCGGAACATCATCTCTCCGGAGAGGATGACCGAACTGGGGTTCACCTTATCCAGGCCGGCATATTTGGGCGCCGTGCCATGGGTTGCTTCGAAAATGGCTCGGCCCGTAGTATAATTGATGTTGGCCCCCGGCGCAATACCAATTCCCCCGACCTGAGCGGCCAGTGCGTCGGAAATATAGTCGCCATTGAGGTTAAGTGTCGCGATCACGGAGTATTCTGCAGGGCGGGTCAGGATCTGCTGGAGGAAGGCATCCGCGATGGCGTCTTTGATCAGAACAGCGCCATTGCTCAGCGCCGCTTTCTGGGCCGCGTTGGCCGCTTCATGGCCCTGGTCAGCTACAATGCGGTCATACTGCGCCCAGGTGAATACCTTGTCGCCAAATTCGCGCTCAGCTACCTCATATCCCCACTCCTTGAATTTACCTTCCGTATATTTCATGATATTGCCTTTGTGGACGATAGTCACAGAAGGCAGTTTATTGTCAATCGCATATTCGATGGCGGAACGGACGAGGCGCTCCGTCCCTTCCTTCGATACGGGTTTGATGCCGAGGGAAACGGTGTCGGGGAAACGGATCTGAGTAACCCCCATTTCGTGGATAAGGAATTTCTTGAGTTTCTCCAACTCCGGCGTACCATTGAGGTATTCGATACCGGCGTAGATATCCTCGGTATTTTCCCGGAAGATCACCATATCGATCTGGCCAGGTTCTTTAACCGGAGAAGGCACCCCAGTGAACCAACGCACCGGGCGGAGGCAAGCAAAGAGGTCCAGTTTTTGGCGCAGGGCAACGTTCAGGGAACGGATACCGCCGCCAACCGGAGTGGTGAGTGGCCCTTTGATAGCGATGAGGTATTCTTCGATGGCATGAAGAGTGTCATCCGGCAGCCACTCGCCGGTTTGATCAAAGGCCTTTTGACCGGCCAGCACTTCTTTCCAATGGATCTTGCGCTCGCCGCCGTAGGCTTTTTCTACCGCAGCATCAAAAACGCGTACAGAGGCCGCCCAAATGTCCGGGCCGATGCCGTCCCCCTCGATGTATGGGATCACAGGGTCGTGGGGTACGTGCAATTTGCCATTTTCAATGGTTACTTTGCTTCCACTCATTGTATTGGTCTTGTTTTATTATTTAGGATCAGTTTTTACTGGCCGATCGCCGGAAAAAAGCCGGTGATCCGGGGCGCATTAGCACTGACGGATATGGGGCATCAAGCGCCACTTCCCCCTTTTTTCAAAAGCAGCACAAAGGTAAGAATTTATAGCTCCGGAAGGCAAAAAATGAAAATCAAAAAGCCTTGACTATGGTGAAAGGCCAATTTTTGTGAAATCCTCGTACCTTTGGAGGATACCGGACCAAAGGCTTATGCAGAACCCAAACCTCGACCCCAGCGGAGAAGAGCTGAATATGGAAGACCAGCAGATCGAACAGTCGCTGCGCCCCAAAGCCCTGGAAGATTTCAGTGGGCAGGCCAAGATCGTGGAGAACCTGCGCATCTTCATTCAGGCGGCAAAAATGCGAGGCGAAGCACTGGACCATGTATTGCTGCACGGCCCTCCCGGCCTGGGTAAAACGACCTTATCCCACATCATTGCTTTCGAACTGGGCGCCGGACTGAAGATGTCATCCGGGCCGGTTTTGGAAAAACCCGGAGACCTGGCAGGCCTGCTGACCAACCTCGACGAAGGCGATGTCCTGTTCATCGATGAAATTCATCGCCTGAACACGGTCGTAGAAGAATACCTCTATTCTGCAATGGAGGATTTCCGGATCGACATCATGATCGACAGCGGCCCCAACGCGCGAAGCATTCAGATCAGCCTCAACCCTTTCACTCTGGTGGGCGCCACCACCAGAATGGGGCTGCTCACTGCCCCTATGCGCGCCCGCTTTGGCATCAACTGCCATCTCGATTACTACGATGCGGCCACCCTGGAGCATATCATCCACCGATCTGCCAATATCCTGCGCGTACCAATTACCGACGAAGGGGCTGCCGAGATCGCCCGCCGCAGCCGGGGTACTCCCCGCATCGCCAACGCCCTTTTGCGCCGAATCCGAGATTTCGCCCAGATTAAAGGTAATGGCACCATTGGAGTGGATATCGCCCACTTTGGCCTCTCCGCCCTCAACGTCGACGAAGGTGGCCTGGACGAAATGGATAACAAGATACTATCCACAATCATCCACAAATTCAAGGGGGGGCCGGTTGGCATCACTACAATTGCCACCGCCGTTGGCGAAGAGGCCGGCACCATTGAAGAAGTACACGAGCCTTTCCTCATCATGGAAGGGTATATCCAACGCACGCCCCGGGGGCGCGAGGCTACCGAAAAAGCCTATAAACACCTCGGCGTAGTACCTCCTGGCAGAGCGGGCACGCTGTTCGACATGGAATGACCCCCTTTTGACTCCTTTGCCATAGTTTTACAAAAGCAGCCAGCAATGATATTCGTCATAGGTGGAAAAAGGCTTTAGTCCTTATATTAGTAAAGCCGTAACTGCTAAACCATTCAACAATATGGCCATATAGCCATTCAGCAAAGCTGCTCCTATGAAAACTATTCTCGTCCCCACCGATTTTTCCGACACTTCGCAAAATGCATTTCGTTATGCCGCAAAACTGGCGGAAGTAATGAACGCGGATTCCATACAGGTCGCTCATGTATTCCTTCCGGAAACCACCGGCGAAGCAGATTTCATCCCGCCGGTAGTAGAGATCATGGAAAGCCGTAAGGAAATGCTCAAAAGTTTCGTATCGGAACTGCTGGATGAAAACCAGCCCCTACCCTGCCCGGTTGGACAGGAATTGCTCGTAGGCTTCCCCGCTGATGAGCTGTCGATAGCATCCAAAGATTATTCGTATCTCGTTATGGGCGCCACCGGACAAAGCGGAATCCTCGATAAAGTGCTCGGCAGTGTGTCTTCCAGTGTTTCCCAACGCGCCGCCTGCCCCGTCCTGTTGATCCCGGATCAAACCAGTTTTACACCCTACCGGCACATCATTTACGCCAGCAATTATGACTCGATCAATGAGGCCATGCTGGAAAAGCTGATCCGATTCAACCGGCATTTCAAGGCTCATCTGCATTTTGTACACATAAGGGCCGAAAAGGGCCAGCCTCTGGGGGACGCCCTCGAAGCCATCTTCCGGCAACTATTTGATAACGGCGAACCCGATTTCGCTTTCGATGTCGTCGAATTGGAAGATGAAAACGTAGCCGAAGGCCTGAACCACTACGCCGAAAAAGTTGGCGCCGGACTGGTGGTCATGGTGACCCGCCATCGCAGTTTCTGGCAGAGCATCCTGCACCATAGTGAAACCAAACGCATGGCCCTCTCGCCCAGGTTTCCGCTGATGGTAATGCATTTGGGGGCATGAGAAAAGTTGAACGAAGTTTGTTTTGCCCTTGCCTGTATGAGGAATGAACGGCAAAACAGTAACACGAACGCCTGAACACTCCCCATCAAATATCGGCGAGTTGATGACAGCGCTTAACCATCAGCCATTTGGCCATTCAGCTATTTTAAGCTACTTCCCCGCTACCTCCACCTCCACCAACTTGCTGTTCAGCAAAGGCGGCAAGTCGCCCCAACATACTCCCAATCCGAACTCGTAAGGGCCGGCAAGCGAATCAGGTACGGTAAACTGTAGCTCCAAAGCCAGGCTGTCTCCGGCCATCAACAAGGTGTTGGCTTTTAAGAATTGGGCCGAGGGTGTAGACCGGGCAACGGCATCCTGATAAAAGACCGCACTGAGATGAAGTGGCAGTGTCCCTGTCCCGAAGCGAATGTCATGAGGATAAGGGTTAGACAAGAGCACAGGCAAAGACACCTGCTCACCCGGGCGCCAGGGGCCACCGATACCGTTCCGGAGTTCAATTCCCACTTTTTGAGCGATCTGCAGGCTATCCACCATTTGTATTTTAAAGTCCTTCCGGGTAAGGCCAACTTCGCGGCATTTTTCACATTGCCAGGATAGCCTTCCGCCGATCAGGACAGTCTGATTGTGCAGGGCCTTTTCCCAATCCCATATATCGAATTGATTGTGGCGGTAGTCTACGTCGGTATAGGTGTAGGCCGGCTGGTGGGCATAAAATTGAAATTTGGAGGCGTCGCGGTAGGAATTCTGAAAAAGGACCGGCTTCCCCTCCGCAAGGGCCTGTAATTCGTACACCCATTGGCGGCGGTTAAACTCTGTTTTAGTGCCGGCCCAGTTGAAGGCCAGTTCCAGGCGCGCCAACAAGATCAGGAAGATGGTAATGGCGGAAAGGATGCGCACCATCCTGCCGAAGCGTTCCGAAATCTGGCTTTGCCGGTAGAGCAACAATACGAAAGGAATGCTGAGAATGGCCGTCCATTGGGGTTCTACATGCCCTTTGAAGGAAGCATAAAAGAAAAAAGCCCAGAAGCCATAGATCACGAAGTAAAAGGCCCGGCCCAGGGCGCCCTCCACCGGCCGCTGCCGAAGGGCCTGCACCAAGAATGGGAATAACAAAGGGCTAAAGATCACCATCTGGTTCAACACATACGTAATGGTAAACTTCAGCTCGTAAGCGTCATCCCGTCCTTTGAGGTGGTAGAGAAAAGATGGAAAACCATGGGCGTATTGCCAGTATAAATGAGGCAGAAATAGCAGAAAGCCGAATATGGAAGCCAGGTAAAACCCGGGGCGCCGCAACAGCTTCAGATTGGACAAAAGGATAAAGAAAATGAGTAGCACGCCATGGTATTTGCTGTATAGCAAAGCCGCCATACCTGCCCCCAAAAGCAGCGCCTCAACCCATCTCCCCTTGCGATCCAGAAACCGTTGGTACAACCAAAAGAACAGGGCCGTAAAAAACAGCAGAGGGCCATCAGGGGTGGCGATAAAGCCATAGACCTCCAGCAGCGGCATGGCCGCCAACAGGCCGACAAAGGTTAAAACCTCCTTTTTCTGGCTGGGCCTTCCTGCCAGCAACCAGACAAAATAAAAGCAGCCCAATTGCAGCAGGGCAAACCCTATGCGTATCCCCAGTGTACCCGGGGCAAAAGCTGTGCCCAGCCTGATGAGCAGGGCCACAGCCGGCGGGTGGTCAAAGTAACCCCAATCCAGCGCATGGCTGTACATCCAATAATAGGCCTCATCCGGATCCAGCTCAGTCAGGCCGGCTTGCAGGAGATTAACCGCCAGCCAGATGCCAAGCAGCGCCCAAAGTAGCTTTTGCCCTGAATCTAGAAAACGCATAGTATTAATGCCCGTCGTTGCGGAAGGTCAAACTACCTTTGGGGCCTTTGAGCCTCAGAACGACAGGATTAACCTCATAGGCATTGGCGGACTCCAGGAGTTCGAGAAAGCGCACCTCCTGGGTCATCCGCCGGTCGCAGCGCATTTTGGTGCTGGCAATGGCGGAAAAGGAGACGGAACCTTTATCTTTCAAAACAACCTTGCCATTGTAGTCATTACAACCGGCATTGCCACTTACCTTATCCTCCACAATTTCCAGCGTCAATACGCTTTGCTCAAAAGGTGCGTTAGATTTGCCATCGTATTCATACTTCGAAAGCTTCCACACCTTGCCCTCAATATCCGGGAATTTGTAATTGGAAGGATTCGCGATAGCCTCTCCGGCCGCCGGAGCAGTAGGTTGTGCAGGCGTTACCGTTTCCGCCTGAGCGGAATCAGCGGCATCTTGGCTGTCATTTTTGCAGCCGAACAGGGCCGCTGCAAGGAAAATCGTAAGCAAGTAGTATTTCATCGGATTATATTAAGTTTTCTGAAATAATCAGGTTATTATTTCCGGGTGGGCGCCAGTAGCCCCTCCAGTTGATCCCAGGGGATGGTAAACTCGGTATTGCCCATCACATAGGCCGCTACTTCATAAGGGTTGTAGTAACAATACAGCCCTTCGTCGGTCAGCGCAACATACTCCGGTAATTGAAAATCCTCCCCCCAGAAAAAGCCGGCTTCGGAAAGATTTTCGTCCGGAGCCAGGCCCCGGGCTTCCCGGAAAGCCGCGGCTGCCAGCACTTTGAGTTGGGCCGTATCCCGCACCATATCCTTTAGCGTCAATTTTTGCCCGGTAGCCGCGTCAAAGGTAAAAAGGAAGGTAAAATAATTGGGGTGCGCCCCACCGGCAAAAGAATAGGTGGCCAGTTGAATGGATACTACTTCCGGGGATTGGTAGATCACTTTGCCGTCCAGTTCTGCCGACCAGGGGGTGACGAAATCCACTTCTTCGGTGGTCACTGCTTCGTACTCCTCCAGGAACTGCCGGGCTATTTCATCCAGCGTCTCGGGCATTTCTTCCGGGGAGAGCGCGAATACAGCCAGAGAAAGCCGAACGTAGACATCGATCGTGTCATTGATGCGTTTGATCACATTTTCCGGCCCGGCAATCGCCAAGGGGTATTTGGCGAGGATCGTTGCGCAACGGTTAGAATCCGTTGCGCAGGAAGGCGACTGCCGGAGGAACTCCTGGCCCTCAAAGGCCAGGCTTTCCGTTTTTTCGCCACTCACATCGACTGCCTGGCCTTCCGGCTGGGGTTTGCAGCCTGGCCCGCCGATAAACAACAGGGCAATGGTGAGGACCGTCAGAAAATACTTCATTTTGCGCTATGATATTAAACAGCGGGCGAAATTACAAAAAAAGGGAATGCGGTGATAGTGTTTTGCCGATCGGGAGTCCGGCCAAGCTCAGCGAAACAACTGCCCTAATGTCCGCACCCCACGCTTCTCCAGGCGAGCCAGCAATTTCAGGAGTAAAATGGCGGTAATATAGGCGTCGCCGGCGGCGGTGTGGCGGTCGCTCATAGGAATGTGGTACTGCTGGCACAGGCTGTCCAATCCGAATGTACCCTGTTTGTAGACCTGACTATCGCCGGCCAGCCGACGGGCCAGCACCGCCGTGTCAACCTGTTTGTTCAACAACTTCCGGCCGGTGAGGCCTTTCAGCACCTTATTTACCATAGCTACATCGA
The DNA here is from genome assembly GCA_020636215.1 of Lewinellaceae bacterium. Classification (GTDB taxonomy): domain Bacteria; phylum Bacteroidota; class Bacteroidia; order Chitinophagales; family Saprospiraceae; genus JACJYE01. The sequence continues at coordinate 1,241,914 of JACJYG010000005.1, read as the reverse complement.
AGTTGACATGGTGGCCGACCAGCACGGCATTTTGGCAATAGGAGATAAAACGGCGGATGGCATAACCTTCATCGACTGTTTCCTTCCGCCCGTTTGGCAATATGCCATGCACTTCCACTGATTCACCATTGGCTTGGTATGCCTGCCGGACATAACATTCCAGGCTGTCCGAAAGGTCTATTTGCCAGTTGTTCACGGACACCGCACCCAACGACAAAATGTGGTCCTTCCTGACGTCCAGCCCGGTGGTTTCCGTATCAAAAACAACAAAGCGCAATTCCCTGATAGGAGTGTTCTTGCGGTAATCGTGTTCAAAACTGGCCAAGTATCCTTTCCAGAATTCCGGATCGCCGGGTTTCGCCCTGTTTTTATTTTTAAAAAAGTCGAAGATCATAGTCCTCTAGATTAAGCCCATTTTCAAAGGGTGCTCGAGCCAGCCCCAACGGGCCGGGTAAAATTCACTGGTTTTGTCTCCGCTGCCCGCTGCTAACCGGTGTACACACGCATGGCCAACTATCCCAGAAAAGACAACTGAAAGCGCGTCGTCAGCAGCGCTTGCAATTCTTTAATCGGCTGGAAGCAGTTGCGGAGGTTAATGCGTTCCATTTTCGCCAGTTCAGAAGGCGCAAAGTAGCGGCCGGAATTGTGGTTTTTCAGCCCCTGCAACGCCCGGTAGCGCATGAGTATCTCATAAGCGTCGGCGGCCTGTTCGAATAGTTCCTGGTTGTGGGGTTCTAACTCGGCCAATTTCTCGAACCGGCGGAAGGTATTGTTAATCTTGCCTACACGGGCGTTCAGGATGAGCACCCGTGCCGCATCGGCCAGCGGCATCATAGCGCGCGATTTTATATCGAACTCGTCCTTGTGTTCTCCGCTGTTTTCCACCACAAAGTTCCGGAAGAAAGTGAGCGGCGGAGGGTTTTGCAGCGCATCTTTGCCCAGAAAGGCCAGGAAAACGGTTTGATCCTGGATGGAATCAAAAATGTGCGCCGTCAATTGCTCGGCGAGTACCGTATCGCCGTAGATGGGGCGGTAATCAAAAAAGATAGTGCAAAAACGGACCGCCTGAGGGCTGGGTTCGAAGATCCATTCCGAGAATTGTTTTTTCCATTCCTGCAGCGACAGGCACCAACTGGGGTTGCTGGCCATCATATCGCCGGGGCAATACTCAAAGCCGACCTGATTGAGCAGGTAAGTCACCTTGCCTGCCAGTTTCAGATAATATGCTTTGGTAGATTCATAGGCTTCGTCCGAAACATTATCGAAAAGCAAGGCATTGTCCTGGTCGGTTCGCAGGAGCTGCTCTTCCCGGCCCTCGCTGCCCAGGGCCAGCCAGCAAAACCCAGCCTCCGGCTTTTCGTGCCCTTCCTGTTCCATTTCCTTTTCACTCAGGACAATGACACGCTTGATAATCTCGTCGTTGACCTCCGACATGACTGTGGAGATAAAAGCAATGGACACCTCCTGGTAGATATATTCTTTCAGTAGGCTTTCCGAGCGCTCCCGCACCTGACGAAGGCTTTCCGCATTGTAGCAGCGGCGTACTTCCCGCACCAGAATAGCCGGATTGTTGCCTTGCAGGACCATCAGGTCGTGCTCTGATAACACGCCGATCACCTTTGAGTCAGTCGTCCCGTCTTCAGTAATACATAAGTGGTTGATGCGGTGTTTAACCATTTGGATCTGCACATCGGCCACCGTAATATCCGGCACTACAGTGATGACCGGGCTGGACATAATAGCCGTCACTGGTTTATCGAGCGAAACCAGCCCCGTGGCCACCTTCGTCCGAAAATCTTTATCGGTGACGATACCGGCCGGCGCGAGCTTTTCATCTACCACTATGATCGAACCCACTTGCCTTCCGGTCATGATGGCCGCTGCTTCGCGGATGGGGGTATTCGGCAGGCAGGTTACCGGGTCTTTGCTCTTTTCCAGGGATTGGACCTCCAGCAGTGGAAAATTGCTATCGATCAATTTATCTTTTTCCAGGAAAAGGCTGGGTTTGTAACCGTTGTAACGCTTCCCGATGCCGGCAGCATAATTGCTGGCCAGGTAAAAGGCAATTCTGGGATTGTTTTCCACTACTTCCCGAAAGCCCTCCACGTTGATGGCATACAGCAAAGATTCTTCCGATACCCTCGCCGTCAAGGCGTAATGGTCGTCGGCCAGCAGGGGCCGCAGCCCGAAGAGGTCGCCCTCATCACATTGCTCCACCAAAATAGTCTCGCCATTGACTTCCCGCAGGAGTTGCACCGCTCCTTCCCGAACCACATAGATGTGGCTGCCGGGAGCATCTCCTTGCTGAAAAACCACCTCTTCCGGCCGGCGATACTGTACCAATACTCGTTCGCATAACAGCAGGAGCACCTCTTTGTCCAATAAGTTGAAAGGCGGAAAATCCTTCAGAAAATCGTAGATCCGGCGTGGTATTGTATTATCCATAAGCCCTGAAATCCCGAGTTGCGGAACTTTTTGCTATAATTATCGATATATTTATGCAAATAGATGTTTACATTTGTTTTTGAATGTCTAAGAAGCAGGGATGATGAAAACACACTTTGACAACAATTTTCTGGAAGATTCCACTGAAACACTACGTGCAATCGCCCACCCCATTCGGATCGCCATGATCGACCTGCTCTTCAACAATGGCCAAATGACCGTCACCGACATTTACAGCCAACTCAAGATCGAACAAGCTATCGCTTCCCACCATCTCCGGATCCTCAAAAGCAAAGCGGTCGTCAATGTCGAACGCGACGGCAAAAACTCCCTCTACTCCCTGTGCCGGGATGAATACTACGAAATTATCAAAACCCTGATGAAAGTTATTTGAAAATCCCGCCATATTGATCGTTTAGAAGGTTTAGAACCCACAGGCGGGACTGTTCAAAGTTTCTGGTTTCTGGTTTTTTACCCGGCTGAGCCCGACAGTTGTCGGGAGAGGACGGGCTGGTTTCTGGTTTCTCTGATAACCAGGATTTTACGAGACTGTTGACACAGTTAAATGAACACTCCCCCCCAGGCCGGCTTGAAATGGTTTAGAAAGTCTAGTTTCCCTGATTTTTACCCCCCTAAACCCTCTCAACCTTTCTAAACCCTCTCAACCTTTCTAATCACTCCCATCTCCAAAAATTCTCAAGGCGCATCTTAGCTGCTTATTTCTCTCTTTTAATATTACATATAGATATCCAAATCTATTATTTCTTCCTTTTATTCATTTAACTAAAAAGCCCAAATCACTTTCTTTAAAACCAGCTTTTTATGGCATAAAATTAGGAGCTTTTGCCCGCAAAATAGCACATTATTCCGGCTGGCCGAAAAAATTTCATAAAAAAGCTTGTAGATATATAGATAACTATATACTTTAGCCAGGGTTAAGTCCGATCTTTCATCCTAAAACATAGTTTATGAACGAGAAACGACTACTCCGGTTACTACCCCTCTTCGCTTTCCTACTGGGCCTGGCCTGGGCTGCACCTGCACAGGAAGCGCAGAAACCTGAGGTAGACCATTCTTACAAGCCTCTGACGCTTAAACTTTCGGAAGACGGGAACAAGTATGTACGGTTCATTATCTGGCATCAACAATGGGTACAGACCAACAACCTGGCCGTTGAGGATTCCAAATTACAATTGACAAGTTTGGTGCGGCGTTCGCGCTTTCTGGCTTACGCCCAAATTTCTCCCCGTTTTCTGATCCTGACGCATTTTGGACTGAACGGCCTGACGCCTGACAACCTCACCTCGCTGGGCAACAACGGTGACTCTCCCCAGTTGTTCCTCCACGACGCCTGGACGGAGTTCAAGGTTTCCAATGACAATGCGCTGTTTATCGGTGGCGGCCTGCACTATTGGAAGGGGTTCAACCGCCTATCCAGTCAAAGCACGCTGAATTTCATGACACTGGATCAATCGCGCCCCTTTGTTTCCTGGCATTCTTTGGCCATCACCGACCAGTTTGCGCGCCACCTGGGGTTGTACGCCAAAGGCGAATTGGGGAAGTTTGACTACCGCCTCGCAGTCAATAACCCCGGCCACAACGGCCTGCAGGCCGACCGGGGCGTAAAGAACAGTGGCCTGACTTACGATGGCTTCATCAAACCCGATAAAAATGGGGACCCGATGGGGAATACCATTATCGAGGGTTACTTCCGGTACAACTTCTTTGATAAAGAATCGACCAAACTGCCCTACAATGTGGGTAGTTATCTGGGGAGCAAGAAGGTCTTTGCTGTTGGCGCCGGTTTCTTTGCCCACCCCAACGGCATGTTCAACAACGCTACCGGTGACCACGAGAGTGTCACCCATTTTTCGGTGGATGCCTTCCTGGACATGCCGCTGGCCGGCAACGATTGCCTGAACGCCTACGCTGCATTCATGAACTTCAACTACGGAGAGAACTACGTAAGCCGCTGGGCGGGTACCGGTACGGTAATTTATGGCCAGGTGGGCTATAAGTTCCCCAATTCCCGCTTCATGCCTTACGTCGCCATTCAGGCAGCCAACTATGACGGTTTCAACGATTCCTCCAGTTCACTGGATGTTGGGTTAAACTACTTTATCAGCGGCCACAACGCCAAGCTGACCCTGGAGTACCACAGCATCAATGGCGACCTCCGAGAAGGTGGCCTGGACGCCAACGGTGACCCACAGGATATTCAGCAGATCCGCCTGCAGGCACATATCTTCTTGTAGGATTTCGGAAGGCAAGTGATAACCCGAGAGAGGTGTTCGGTGCTTGCCCGGATGTGATAGCGGACGGATACGGTGTATGTCTCCGTGAACCGGGCAAGCCTTGAACAGCCTCACGAGTTGGGGACATTGACTTCAAAGCAAGCATCTTTATTAACCATATTTTCTTACAAAAACCCTATTGTATGTCGAAGACGAACGCGCAGGCCTACTGGAAGGAAAACCTCCGGTACCTGCTCATACTCCTGCTCATCTGGTTTGCCGTATCCTATGGCGCCGGCATCCTTTTTGCGGATGCGCTTAATTCGGTCCGCATCGGTGGATTCAAACTGGGCTTCTGGTTTGCCCAGCAGGGGTCAATCTATGTATTCGTGGTGCTCATTTTCGTCTATGTCTGGCTGATGAACAAGCTGGACGAAAAGTATGACGTCCATGAGCAGTAGGCGCCTGCATCTGCCCAAACCACATTTATTCCATTAAAAAAACTCCAGACTATGAGTGTTCAAACTTGGACTTTTATATTGGTCGGCCTTTCCTTTGCCATATACATCGGCATAGCCATTTGGTCAAGGGCTGGTTCCACAAAAGAATTCTACGTGGCTGGCGGAGGGGTGCACCCGGTCGCCAACGGAATGGCAACGGCGGCCGACTGGATGTCGGCAGCTTCCTTTATCTCTATGGCGGGGCTGATCTCCTTCATGGGGTATGACGGCGCCGTTTACCTGATGGGCTGGACGGGCGGTTACGTCCTTCTGGCGCTGCTGCTGGCTCCCTATCTTCGAAAATTCGGGAAATTCACCGTACCCGATTTCATCGGAGAACGGTATTACTCCCAAACGGCGCGGATCGTTGCCGTTATCTGTGCACTTTTTGTCTCCTTCACCTACATTGCCGGCCAGATGCGGGGCGTCGGGATTGTATTCTCCCGTTTTCTGGAAGTGCCCATCAATCTTGGCGTTCTGATCGGCATGGCCATTGTTTTCGTTTACGCGGTATTAGGAGGTATGAAAGGGATCACCTACACCCAGGTTGCCCAGTATTGCGTGCTGATCTTTGCGTTCCTCGTACCCGCCATTTTCATCTCGCTGCAGATGACTGGAAACCCGATCCCGCAGCTTGGCTTCGGCAGTACCTTATCGGATGGCACCTATTTGCTGGATAAACTTGACGGACTGAACCAGGAACTCGGTTTTTCCCTCTATACCGAAGGTAGCAAGCCAATGATCGATGTATTTTGCATTACAGCTGCCCTGATGGCAGGCACCGCAGGCCTCCCGCACGTTATCGTGCGTTTCTTTACCGTACCGCGGGTAAAGGATGCTCGTTCTTCGGCAGGCTGGGCACTGTTGTTTATCGCACTGTTGTACACCACGGCGCCGGCAGTAGCCGCTTTCGCCCGGACGAATATGATACAGTCTGTTGCTGGAGTCAATTATGACAAGCTACCGCCTTGGGTGAAAAACTGGTCGGATACCGGCCTGATCAAGATGGAAGACAAGAATGGCGATGGCGCTGTACAGTATGTTGCCGACAAAGAGGCAAATGAATTTACGCCTGACCGGGACATCATGGTGTTGGCCAACCCGGAAATTGCCAACCTGCCTAACTGGGTGATTGCCCTGGTGGCTGCAGGTGGTTTGGCAGCAGCCCTCTCTACTGCAGCCGGCCTGCTGCTGGTGATCTCCAGTGCTATTTCTCACGACCTGCTGAAGAACGCCATCAACCCGAATATCTCCGAACGGGGTGAATTGCTTGCTGCTCGTATCGCTGCTGGTGTAGCTGTAGTACTGGCTGGTTTGCTGGGCATCTATCCTCCAGGCTTCGTGGCGCAGGTGGTGGCCTTTGCCTTCGGTTTGGCCGCATCGTCCTTCTTCCCCGCCATTATCCTCGGGGTGTTTGACAAGCGGACCAATATGCAAGGCGCCATTTCCGGAATGATCGCCGGTATCGTATTCACCGGTGGCTACATCATCTACTTCAAGTTCATTAACCCGGCCGCAAGTGTACCTGCCAACTGGCTGTTTGGCATTTCTCCGGAAGGTATTGGTACGATAGGCATGGTGATCAATATGCTCTTTACGGTAGTGATATCACGGATGACGCCGGAACCGCCCGAACGCATCCAACACCTCGTCGAGGATATCCGTATCCCGCGCGGCGCAGGTAACGCCCAGGCGCATTAGACTTAGAACGTGTTTAAAATTAATCCTTTCGCTAATATGAGCGCCTCTCTTTGCCGGGCTTCGGCTATTTTTCGGCACGTACCTTCCAGGTATGCGCCGAAAAATGAGCCTCGCGCGGCTTTGAGATCCATCTCATATTAACTGAAAAACTAAATTTAAACACGTTCTTAGTGTATCAAAAAGCAGCAGGCAGTTGGCAGTTGAAAAAACACTACTGTTTAATGCCTGCTGCTTACAAAGAAGCGAACCTGAAAAATGAATAAAAAATGAAGATTCGATTAGGCCGGCTAGCTTCCGACGCCTTTATTATACTCTACATTTTGTCCACTTTATTGCTACGCTTTTTTTTGGAGCCACAGTTACAGGGCCACTATCTCATCTCCCTCGGCATCGGAGCATTCGCCCTGTTGTTCCTCTGGGCGCTTATCCGGATAAAATTTCTCAATCCTTCCATTTTCGGACTGGGAAGAAAGGCAGAAGAAGCAGCTAAAGAATAGTTGGTTAATATCGAGTATGCTTGAATGCAGGTTTAGAGGGCGGCCTCTGCCTGCATTTTTCATGAACGGCCGGTTTGGAAATACGCGTTAATCGACGGAACTTATTGCCGAATTTAAAGAACACCTGATGGCTAAGGACAGATTATATAAATTGCTGGGCTTGTTTTTCGCAGCGATGGCCATATTCAATTTTCCGCTGCTGAACCTTTTCAGCCATTCCCGGGCTGTTGGCGGCGTACCATTATTGTATTTATATCTTTTCCTGGCGTGGGGTGCTTTGATTTTCCTGACGATGCGGATTGTTGCATCACAAGACACGAGCAAGCCATAGATGGATGCGGGAATAATCATATTCATTTCTTTCGCCTATGTGGCGCTGCTGTTCCTACTGGCTTTTTACGGCGACAAGCGGGAAAAGCAGGGTAAAAGCCTGGTCAACAACTCCGGAATCTATTCCCTTTCTTTAGCCGTGTATTGCACAGCCTGGACGTATTACGGCAGTGTGGGGCGCGCCGCTACCAGTGGACTGGGTTTTTTACCGATCTATATCGGGCCGGCCATCATTGCTCCTTTGTGGTGGATCGTCCTGAAAAAGATTATTCTCATCAGCAAATCCCAGCGCATTACTTCTATTGCGGATTTCATTTCTTCCCGTTATGGCAAAAGCACCTGGCTGGGAGTCATCGCCACCTCCATCGCCGTACTAGGTATAATTCCCTACATTTCCATTCAATTGAAAGCCATTTCGACCAGTTTTGACCTTTTGGCCATAGGGGATAACAATATCCATCCCCATTCGGAACTGCCTTTCTTCCTGGACTCCGCCTGGTATATTGCCATTGCGCTAGCTATTTTTGCTATTCTTTTTGGAACGCGCAACCTCGACCCCAACGAGCGGCACGGAGGCCTGATCGCTGCAATAGCCTTCGAATCACTCCTGAAACTGGTGGCCTTTCTCTCGGTAGGCATATTTGTAACTTATGGCCTGTATAATGGTTTTGGGGACATTTTTGAGGCCGGCATGAAGAGGCCGGATATTGCCAGGCTATTCACCCTGGAAGAGGCCGGCATCAACGCTTGGGAGTGGTTCTGGCTGGTGTTGTTGTCCATGTCGGCAGTAATGCTGCTTCCCCGCCAATTCCACGTTGGGGTAGTAGAAAACACCCAGCCGAACCATGTGGGAAAAGCTTCCTGGTTATTTCCCCTCTATCTGTTGCTCATCAACATTTTCGTATTGCCCATCGCCATCGCTGGATTGATACAATTTCCCAACGGTGAATTCGAACCCGATAGTTTTGTACTCAGCCTCCCACTAGTACATGGAAAGCACATTCTGGCTTTACTGGTTGGACTTGGTGGTTTTTCCGCCGCCACCAGCATGGTAATCGTGGCGGTTATTGCCCTTAGCATTATGATCAGCAACCATTTGGTCCTCCCCCTACTGATCAGGTCTTCCTCTTTTCAGGAAGAGCCCCGGCCCAACCTGAGCAACCGCATCCTGGGCATTCGGCGCATCAGTATCGTCATTGTGCTGTTGTTGGCCTATGGTTATTTTAAAGCGGTAGGAGAACAATATACCCTGGTCTCGGTCGGGTTAATTTCCTTTACGGCCATCGCCCAATTTGTACCCGCTGTCTTTGGCGGCATTTTCTGGAAACGGGCCACCAAGAAAGGGGCTATGGCCAGCCTGCTGGTAGGCTTTACCGTCTGGGCTTTTACCTTGCCGCTGCCCACGCTGGTTGAGGCAAAAATGATATCGGCTGATTTCCTTAACAATGGCCTTTTCGGCCTGGAGTTGTTAAAACCGCACAGCCTTTTTGGGATTCAAGGATCCAGCCATATCGCCCAGGCGGCCTTCTGGAGCCTGCTGCTGAATACTGCCACCTATTTCTTCGTATCACTCCATACAGTACAAAGCCCATTGGAAGCCTCCCAGGCCGACCTATTTGTTGACATTTACAAATACCGGTTAGGGGGCACAGATTACGACATTATGCGCCGCCGGGCAAAAATGCAGGATATCCGCATTCTACTCAATCGATTCCTCGGCGAAGCCCGGTGTAACACCTTGCTGACAGCCTTTGAAAATGCACAGCGGGTGGACCTTTCGCAACAACAAGCCGCAGGGCCCGAATTGGTCAACTATGCAGAAACCCACCTGGCCGGCGCTATCGGCGCCGCCTCGGCGAAGGTCATCATCGGTTCGATCACCAAAGAGGAGCCGATAAGCCTGGAAGAAATGTTCAAAGTACTGGAACAGACCAAAGAGATCATGCAGTACAGCAAGGCGCTTGAAAAAAAATCCCTGGAACTGGAACGCACCACCAAACAACTCAAAGAAGCCAATGAACAGCTACAGGAACTCGACCGGCTCAAAGCGGACTTCATTACTACTGTAACCCACGAGTTGCGTACGCCGATTACCTCCATTAAGGCCCTTTCCAAAATAATGTTGGAGACCCCCGAACTGCCATTCGAACAACAACAAGAGTTCCTCAATATCGTGGTCAGTGAAAGTGAACGCCTCACCCGCCTGATCAATCAGGTACTGGACCTTGAAAAAATCCAGAGCAGACAAGACCAATGGGCCCTCGAACCGCTCGACCTGGCCGAAGTCGTGGACCATGCCTTTTCCGGGCTTAAGCCCCTCATGCAGGACCGCAACATCCGGCAGGAACTCCTCATTTCCATCCGGCCCGCTATCGTATTGGGCCATGCCGACCGCCTGACACAAGTCATCGTTAACCTCGTATCTAATGCAATCAAATTCTGTAATGAAGAAGATGGGATGGTTATCCTTCGCCTCAAAAACGACGGCCCGATGGCCATCGTTGAAGTTGAAGACAATGGAAGGGGTATCTCCGACAAAGATCAACAACTGATTTTTGAGAAATTCACCCAGGTTAGTGATGAGTTCAGAGGTAAACCTACCGGAAGTGGTTTGGGGTTGTTCATCACCAAAGCTATCATTGGCCGGCACCAGGGCCGCCTTTCTGTACGCAGCGAAAAAGAAAAAGGCGCTACCTTCATTGTCCATATCCCGATGATGCATCCGCCTGTCCCGGCCGCCCGGCCATAAACCGTTTTATCCCATAGCCAGATCCGCATCCTGGCCATTCAGGCAAGATGATGCCGCCCCCTGGGAGTGGCGCCTGTTTTGGCCTGAAGGGCTTCGTCGGACAAAGCCAGCTTACCATATCACAACCCAACAAGGATCACTTCGCTAAACAGTTATGGCGTACAATCCAGGCCCCTACCCCATCTCAATAGTCTTTTTTTACCGGGTTGACAAAAATCATTCTCCGATCGCCAGGAATTTTCTTTTTTTGGTGAAAAGATGTAAATTTAGCATATGCAAATTACAGCCTCCGTGATGTGTTTTTTTTAGCTCATTCGCTATGACGAACAAAAGTAAAACCAAGGTATTACTGGTTGACGACGAACCCAATATTCTGGTCGCCCTGGAATACCTCGTCAAAAAAGAGGGCTATCAGGTATGGAAGGCTGAGGATGGAGAACAAGCGCTCCAGACAATGGATGCCGAACTACCCAACATCGTAATACTTGATGTTATGATGCCCGGCATGGATGGATTTGAGGTCGCCAGGCGAATCCGAAAAAACAACCGTTTCGACCACACCCGCATTATCTTCCTGACCGCAAAAGGCACCCAAAAAGACCGCTTCAAAGGGTATAGTAATGGTGGCGAAGTGTATCTCACCAAACCTTTTGATAATGATGAACTCATCAGCACTATAAATGAGGTAGTAGAATTTGGATAATTGAATTAAAATTTTTTTCTTTAAAAATATAAACATATAAATATCTATATAGGTGTAAAACCCAAAAATAAAATTGCGATTATGACTCTACAAATCAAATCTTTCGAAGAATACAAGGAAGTATACAAGCGCAGCGTAGAAGACCCTGAAGGCTTCTGGGCGGAACAGGCCGCTACCTTTAACTGGCACAAAAAATGGGACAAAGTCCTGGAATGGAACTTCCGAGAACCCAAAATAGAATGGTTTGTAGGTGGTAAACTCAATATTACCGAGAACTGCCTGGACCGCCACCTGGAAAGCCGGGGCGACCAGGTTGCGATCTTGTTTGAACCCAATCAACCGGATGCCCCGGTGCAGACATACACCTACAAGCAGTTGCACGCTGCAGTATGCAAAACAGCCAACGCACTGAAAGCCAATGGTATCAAAAAAGGAGACCGCGTTTGTTTCTATATGCCTATGGTGCCCGAACTAGCCATCGGTGTGCTGGCCTGCGCCCGCATTGGAGCAGTTCACTCGGTCGTTTTCGCCGGATTCTCCGCCCAGGCCCTGGCCGACCGTATCAAGGACTCCAGTTGTAAGATGGTCATCTGCTCCGATTATAATGACCGGGGCGCCAAACACATCCCAGTCAAAACAGTGGTTGATGAAGCCCTGACAATGGATTGTGACAGTATCGAAACCGTATTGGTTCACAAGAATACCAACGGTACAGTCGACATGTCCGACCCTCGCTGCAAGTGGTGGCACGAAGAAGTGGACAGCCAGAGTCCGGTGTGCGAAGCCGAAGTAATGGACGCCGAAGACATGCTCTTCATTCTTTACACTTCCGGCTCAACCGGTAAGCCCAAAGGCGTGGTGCACACCTGTGGCGGATACATGGTCTATACCAGTTTCTCGTTCAAAAACGTATTCCAATATCAGGACGGCGATATTTACTGGTGTACGGCCGATATCGGATGGATTACCGGCCACTCGTACATTGTATACGGCCCCTTGCTGGCCGGTGCAACAACAGTCATGTTCGAAGGCGTACCCACCTACCCGGATTCCGGGCGATTCTGGGCCGTTTGTGAAAAGCATAAAGTCAATCAGTTCTACACGGCCCCAACCGCAATCCGGGCGCTCATGGCCCAGGGTGACAAGTGGACGGAGGGCTACGACCTGAGTTCGATCAAAGTACTGGGGACGGTTGGTGAGCCCATCAACGAAGAGGCATGGGAATGGTATAACGAAAAAATCGGCAAAGGCAATGCGCCCATTGTGGATACCTGGTGGCAAACGGAAACCGGCGGCATCATGATCTCCGGCCTGGGTGCACATAGCCCAATGAAGCCGACCTATGCCGGCTATCCTCTACCTGGCATACAGCCCTGCCTGTTGGATTCCGATGGAAAATTGCTGGAAGGCAATGACGTGGAAGGCCTTTTATGCATCAAGTTCCCCTGGCCCTCTATGATCCGGACCACTTATGGCGACCACGAGCGTTGCCGCCAGACTTATTTCTCCGCCTTCCAGGATATGTACTTCACCGGTGATGGCTCCCGCCGCGACAAAGACGGGATGTACCGGATCATTGGCCGGGTCGATGATGTAATCAATGTTTCCGGCCACCGAATGGGCACCGCCGAAGTGGAAAACGCTATCAACGAGCACCCCAAAGTAGTAGAATCGGCTGTTGTCGGCTATCCACACGACATCAAAGGGCAAGGCATATACGCCTATGTGATCACGGCTGAGCCGGTCGCCGATGAGGAGGCTTTACGCAAGGAAATCCTGGCCGTTGTCACCCGTGAGATCGGGCCGATTGCCAAACCCGATAAGATCCAGATCGTCTCTGGCCTGCCGAAGACCCGCTCCGGGAAGATCATGCGGCGCATCCTTCGAAAGGTAGCTTCCGGGGACACTTCCAACCTCGGTGACGTATCGACCCTGCTCAATCCGGAAGTTGTTGATGAAATCAAAGACGGCGCCCTGGCAAAAAGTTAAACAGCCTATGACATATCAAGAGTTTTATGACCGCAGCATGTCCGATCCCGAATCGTTCTGGAAAGAACAGGCAGAAGCCATAGCCTGGTTTGAAAAACCAAGCCAGATTCTTTTTAAGGATGAAAAGGGCCTGTACCGATGGTACAAGAACGGAAAACTGAATACCTGTTACCTGGCATTGGATTACCACGTGGAAAACGGGCGAGCGGATCAGGTAGCGCTTTTCTATGACTCTCCGGTAACGAATACCAAAAAGCAATACACTTATTCGGAACTACTGGAAGAAGTCCGCCTCTTTGCCGGTGTGTTAAAGGCCCGGGGGGTTGAAAAGGGTGATACCGTTATCATTTACATGCCGATGATCCCGGAAACGGTGATCGCCATGCTGGCCTGTGCCCGGCTGGGCGCCATACATTCCGTTGTTTTTGGCGGATTCGCACCGCACGAGTTGGCCATCCGGGTTGATGACGCCAAGCCCAAACTCCTGCTTGCCGCCAGCGGAGGCTTGGAAATCGACAAGGTGATCGATTATGTGAAGATCGTCAACGCGGCGCTGGAGGAATCAGCCCACCAGCCCGATGCCTGCATCGTTTACCAGCGCGCTTTTTTCAAAGCCCCCCTGAAGGAAGGCCGCGATTTTGACTGGGAAGGCCAATTGGCCCAGGCCGAACCAGCCGATTATGTTGAAGTAGCGGCGACTGACCCGCTGTACATCCTTTACACCTCCGGCACGACCGGCCGCCCCAAAGGGGTCATTCGCGATAACGGGGGCCATGCGGTAGCGCTGAAGTTCAGCATGCAATACATTTACGGCGTCAAACCCGGTGAAGTGTACTGGGCAGCCTCCGATGTCGGCTGGGTTGTCGGCCACTCTTACATCATTTACGGCCCGCTCATCCACGGTTGCTCCACTATCCTTTACGAAGGCAAGCCAGTCCGCACACCAGACGCCGGCGCCTTCTGGCGGATGATTGAAGAATATAAAGTGAGGGTCCTATTCACCGCGCCAACGGCCATTAGGGCAATTAAGAAGGAAGACTCCGGCGGAAAACTCAAACAAAAATACGACACCAGCAGCCTCAAATACCTGTTCCTGGCCGGCGAACGCTGTGATGTATCCACCCTGAATTGGTCTCAGGAGCTGCTCGGCGTGCCGGTCATCGACCACTGGTGGCAGACAGAATCCGGATGGCCTATGCTGGCCAATATGGTAGGGCTGGAACTGCTGCCCATCCGGCCCGGTTCCGCCGGAAAACCGGTCTGCGGTTATGACCTGCAGATCGTAGGCCCCAACGGGGAGCCCCTGCCTCCAAGGCAGGAAGGGACTGTTCTCGTTGCCACGCCTTTACCTCCGGGCAACCTGCCTGACCTGTGGAACGACACCAACCGCTTTATCTCTTCCTACCTCAGCGCCTACCCGGGTTACTACTTTACCGGCGACGGCGGTTATAAGGACGAAGACGGTTATGTGTTCATTACCGGACGGATCGATGATATCATCAATGTGGCCGGGCACCGCCTCTCCACTTCAGCCATGGAAGAAGTGGTGGCCTCCCACCCTGCTGTAGCCGAATGTGCTGTCATAGGTATTAACGACCGCATGAAAGGGCAAATCCCGGTGGGTTTCGTCGTCCTGAAAGGAGGCGTGAATAAAAGTGAGTCCGAACTGGAAAAAGAGCTGATACAAATGGTGCGCGAAAAAGTGGGCCCAGTAGCCGCTTTCAAACGGGTGGCCATTACCCAGCGCCTGCCCAAAACCAGGTCGGGTAAAATCCTCCGGCGCATTATGCGCTTTATCGCCGACCAGGAGCCTTACAACCCGCCTTCCACCATTGAGGACGGTTCCGTACTCGGTGAACTGGAAGACCTTATGAAAGCCAAAGCGATCGGCGAGATGAAAGAAGACTGAATGGAGGGTTGGCTATGATGAAAGGAAACGTACCCTCCAAGAAGAAAAAATTGATACCGGTCCAGCCGATTTTATTCAAATACCTTGCTCAAAACAACCGGGCAGCCAGGCTTCCTATTCGGTACCAGGACCTGCTGCGCTATCAGTCCTCCATTCCTCACCTGGACTTATCCGGGAATGACACCTTCTGGGAAACTGTTTTTTACACAGAAACAGACCGGGAAGAGGTGAATGAAGCTATGAAATTCATTTACGCCCTCCTAAAAACAGATGGTGATGTGGAGGTGCTTCAACACCTGACGGTGGCGCGGATCGACTTCTGCACCTTTGGCAACACCAAACCATTTCGAATCCGAATCATCAACCGCCTGAATGACAACTACGACCACTTTTACGTAAAAAAAGCCGATGCTTCCCGGATTTACGGCCTGGAACTGGAAGACCTGCTCTCTCCCAACCGCGTGATGTTCCTGGTGGACGGCGACACCATGGTGGAAGAACATGTAGCCGGAATCCCCGGCGATGATTTCATGAAGCACCAGTTGGAGGACAGTATGTTCAACCAGATCCGCATTGCCAAAGAATTCATCAAGTTTAATGAACGATGCTTTGTACGTTTACTGGGCGACATGCGCTCTTACAATTATGTCGTTGCCGTTACGCCTGATATTGAAGGCTCTCAATTCCGCCTGCGCGCCATCGACTTCGACCAGCAGTCCTACGAAGGGCGCAAGAGTTTTTACCTCCCACAATATTTTAAGGAAAACAACCCCATTATTTTCATGGGCATGCAACACATGCGCAACGAAACTGTTAAACAGTATCAACTGGAAGAACGAAGCCTTATTGCCGCCCGGGTAAAAAACTCTGCCGATCAACTCTCCAAGCTCATGGAAGTGATGATAAAGGATGAATTGTCTACTCCCGAAAAGATCGGCCAACTGAAAGAAGAACTGGCCTATCACCATAAAAACCGGAGTTTCGAAAAATGTAACACCATGGGGGAGATTGTCCTAACCAATATTCAGCTGCTCCTGCAGAAAGATTTCAAACAAAGCATTTTGATGGAAGAATAGGCTAGGGCTAGGCTATGAGTTGAGAGGGGTGAGAGAGTTTAGAGGGTTGAGAGGGGTGAGAGGGTTGATTTCACCCTAACTGCCGACTTCCCGGCCCGTTCTGATTTACTGACATACTGAAGGCTGGCGTATAAAAAAAACCTCCTCCTACAAGAGCGCAGGAAGAGGCAATCCCAAAAACCGATTATATATCACAAAAATCACAATTTATTTCGAAATAAAAAAACTTATGCCAATATTTTAGCAATCCAAAAAAAATAAGTTGTTGATTTTGTTGAACACCATCTACCTGTTGAGCCAATGACCGATCGAGATAAATTGAACCAGGAAGAACTCCGGAGATATGCCCGGCATCTGGCCTTACCGGGATTCGGGATGGAAGGCCAGCAGAAATTAAAAATGGCCAAAGTGCTCGTACTTGGCGCCGGAGGGTTGGGGGCTCCGGTTTTGCTATACCTTGCTGCCGCCGGAGTAGGCCATATTGGCATTGTCGATTTTGACCGGGTAGAAGATACCAACCTGCAGCGCCAGGTCCTGTACACTATTGAGGATGTAGGACAATTCAAAGCCGAGGCGGCCCGTCGGAGGTTGCTGGCGCTCAACCCGCACATTAAAGTTGAGGCCTTCACTATACCCTTCCAACGCGAAAATGCGCTGGAACTCATTGCGCCCTTCGATATTGTAGTGGATGGGACCGACAACTTTCCCACCAGGTACTTATCCAACGATGCTTGTGTATTGGCAGGCAAACCATTGATCTACGGTTCCATTTTCCGGTTTGAAGGGCAAGTGTCTGTCTTTAACTATCTACTCGAAAACGGAGAGCGGGGCCCCAACTACCGGGACCTTTTCCCCACCCCACCCCCTCCGGAACTGGTGCCCAATTGCGCCGAAGGAGGAGTGCTGGGCGTACTGCCCGGCATCATCGGCAGTATGCAGGCCAACGAGGCAATTAAAGTGCTGACCGGCATCGGCCAGCCCCTCGCCGGTAAACTCCTTTTGTTTGACGCCGCTTCTTTTTCTTCCCGCATACTCAATATCCCAAAGAATCCCGGACTGGAGATCAAAGAACTCATCGACTACGAGCAATTTTGCGCCCCCTCGCCCCCCGAACCGGTCCAGGAAGTCAGTGTAGAGGAACTACAAGAGCTATTAGTTGAAAAAGCTGATATCCAACTGATTGACGTCCGGGAACCTTTCGAATACGGCATTGCCAACCTGGGCGGTGCGCTAATCCCGCCTTCCGAAATCCTTGAAACAGCCGGGCGCATCTCCCACGATAAAAAGGTGATACTGTATTGCCGAACCGGAAAACGCAGCGCCGAGGCCATCCGGCAGTTAAAACAACATTACGGCCTGGAAAACCTCTACAACCTCAAAGGCGGCATCCTCGCCTGGGCACAGGAGATCGACCCCTCGATGAAGCAGTATTGAACGTAAAAACGTCGGCAGGCCTATGCCTTCTAGGGGTCTGCCAACTAGCAAACTGAACACTGCTACCGCCCCAATTCCTCCCTTTTTGCTCCTTCTACTTCAAGGATTAGGTCCGGCCCGTAGGCCATAGCGGGAGTTCGGAAGCCGGCAGGCGCATTACCGGACAGGACTTTCCGGACAATATTCAGGCTGGTAATAGCCGTCAGGGTATAGCCCTCCGGCATTGATAAGCGTACGGTGCGTTCTTCTCCGGCGGCATTACTCACCTGGCCCCACACATAACTTCTTCCCCTTTCCCGCTGTTTGTCATCCGGCCCGGCAGGTTGTTTTTTGATGCGGGATTTCATGTAATTCCGCACCAGATTACTCCGAAGCAGCCAGTTGAAGTAGCGCTGTAGCTTTATCCACCGATAGGTTTTAGGATGGACTGCAGAGTAGACCTCGATATTGGGGATGCCGGTGGAATAATAGGCGGTAGAAACATCGCCCCAGGGGATGGTCATGGCGAAGCGTTTCAGTTCATCCGAATAAGGGATCGTTTTCGTTTGGTGGCCCACCGGCACGGCAACGATCTTTCCATTGCGGCGCACCGCCCCGGGGCCACCCAGGTTTTCGGCCATGGTAGTCGCCGTGCCGTGTGACAGGCGGCTACCTACGGAGGCAATCCCCAGGGATAGATGGGTGGCGTCCGGCAATTGATTTTTCAGATAAAGGGCTGCGCAATCGGTGGGTACGACATCAAAGCCGGCGCCGGGCATCAGCATGATGCCGGTTTCACTGGCGCGAGGGCCCAGGGCGGCCGCCATTTCAAATACAGCGATCTCCCCGGTAATGTCCAGATAATGCACCCCGGCGCGCAGGCAGGCCTCCATCATCGGCGGAGCAGTACGGATAAACGGCCCGGCGGCGTGCAGCACGGCCCCAAAATCCTGAATATTTTCCTGCACCTCATCGATATCCTCCAGTCCGAAAACGACATGATCCAGGCCCAGAGCTGCGGCCAGGCTGCCGGTTTTTTCTGCATTGCGGCCGGCCAATACAAGCGGCAGGCCCTGCTCCGCAGCCAGCCGGGCGATGAGTTGCCCTGTATATCCTGTCGAACCGTATAATAAACAGCGGTCTTTCATTGCTTGAGGTTTGGTATGCTGGCTAAAATAGTAAATCCTGGCCAAAGCGTTTTTTTGTTTTTTATACACAACTGGTACGAACTGGTTTTCAGGCCATTACCCTTTCGCCAACCATTTTCCACCGCTTTTTCACCTTCAGCCAGTTAGGAACTTCCGGGCATTTTGGAAATTATTTCGGCCCCTTTACGGGTTTTCTATTCATCGCCTAATTCTTAAATCTCAACGCTTATGATCTTCAAACTACTTCTACTCCGCAGCCGGCTTCTGTCTATTGTAGAACTGGCCTACCGCTTTCTGAGCCGCCATTGGCTGAAGCTCAGCCTGGCCGCCTGTTTCGGCTTTTTGCTTTTGGAGCGCAACCTGAGCATTGAATTTCGCTTCAGTACGGAAAATCCTTACCTGAATGTCAACGGGGAAGCCCCCAAAGTGGAACCCGTCGCCCGGCCCGCTGCCCTGAAGGAGGCCAGCCCTAAACGCCAGCAACAATTGGCCTATGTGCGCCGCTTTGCCCGGGTAGCCCAAAGTGAACAGGAAAAATTTGGCATCCCGGCCAGCATCAACCTGGCTCAGGGCCTGCTGGAAAGTGATGCCGGCAACAGCCCCATCGCCCGGCGCAACAACAACCATTTCGGCATCAAGTGTTTCTCCCAAAACTGCCAGAAAGGGCACTGCAGCAATTTCACCGACGACAGCCACAAGGACTTCTTCCGGGCCTACGACAATGCCTGGGAAAGCTGGCGGGCGCACAGCCTTATGCTACAACAGAGCAGCCGTTACCATCCCCTCTTTCAATTGGATCACAAGGACTACCGCAGCTGGGCCCGCGGCCTGGCGAAAGCCGGCTACGCCACCGACCCGGATTACGCCAAAAAGTTGGTGAACCTCATCGAGGAACTGGAGTTGTATGCTTATGATTCCTAAACGGGGAATTGGGGACTTTAAATCGGGAGCGGGAAGCCATCAACTGACATCCGCCACGAGCAGATTACAACCACGCACATCGCTGGCGTCGAGGCGGCCGAGGATCTCGAAGCTGCCGTCGGGATAAGCCCGGCCGAGGTCGTCGGTGGCGATGAAGCTAATGGTGTCCAGGTTGGCCAGGTCGATGATATTGAGCACGCCGGTTTTTCCGGCCTCCTGAAGGGCCAGCGGGTCGTTGGGCTCCCGGATGAGGACGCGCATCGTTGGCGAAGGGTGAAAAAGGCCGCCGCCGAGGGAGTAGGCCTGGGAAAGGAGCTCGGTCATGCCGTATTCCGAATGAATGGATTCCAGTTGGAACGCCTCCTTCAGAATGGCATGCAGTTCTTCCCGGGTAATTTCCCGGCGGCGGCCTTTCATGCCTCCCGTTTCCATGACGATTACACCGCTCAGGCCCATGGGGTGCTGCTCCGCCAATTCCCAAAGGGCGAAACTAACGCCTAATAATAGCGTGGGAACGGCATTTTTTTTACACTTAGCCAGCATCTCCACAAGTTCTTCGGTGTTGTTAAGGAAAAAACCGCTTTGTGGATAAGCCGATTGCTGAATAAAATCGTCGGCCATGAATACGAGGGAGGAGCCGCTGCGTTCCAGGTAGGCTGGCAAAAGCGCCAGGATGCAATATTCCCTGACTGGCCCATAAAAATGCTCAAAACCACTGCGGGCATTTCGGCGGTAGAAGCCGGGATCGCGCAACAGGTGCCGGCTGGTTGTCTGGCCTGTCGTTCCACTGCTACTAAATTCCAGGGAGGGAGTCCAGCTTCCGGATTGGATGCGGTGAGATTTAAAAAACTGAATGGGAAGAAAAGGGATCGCTTCCAGGGATTTTATTTTCTGGGGATCAACCGACAGGAGCTGCAGGAAATGCCGGTACAAAGCGTTGTGCTCCGACTGGTAGCGAAAGATTTCCAGCGCCAGTGCCTCGAAAGGCTCCTCGGGAAGCCGGCCGAGGCGGCTGATCAAAGATTGCCGATATTGCTCTAAATCCACAGTTTTCCTTATTATGCAGTGGCAAGTTATGCAACACTATCCCCGCAAATTTAGTTACTATAATAATAGAAAATAATCGTCCGGAAAATATGAAAAACATCAACCTCCTTTGGATCGCCCTGCTCGCTCTCGGTTTATACAATTGCGTCCAACCCCCTGATTACCCAATTGAGCCGAAGATATCCATTCCTGAAAGTGGGCGAATCACCAACAAGGACATCATCGCCCAGGGCAATGTAACGGCTCTTGCCGACACCCTGGCCATTACCTTCGCCTTTACCGATGGCGATGGCGACCTCGGCGAAGGAGGTGATTCTCTTGATGTTTTCCTGACGGATAGCCGCGAGGGCTTCGTCAACCGTTATAAACTGCCTATCGTCCCTGACCAGGGCACCGGCAATGGTATCTCCGGAGAGATCACGATCCGGATTCCCAACAAACCCTTCAATATCTGTTGCACCTATCCGGATAACTCCCAGCCCTGTGTCCCCAACTCCAACTTCCCGACCGACACTTATTATTACACCATACAGATCCGGGACCGGGCGGGCCATTACAGCAACACACTGGATTCGGAGGAGATTACGATTCTTTGTAATTGATCGTTCGAAAGAAAACCCAGGTGTTTTTTAGGACTTCATGTCCATTTTACAACCCTAATGCCTGTTTCGCTGCTTCCACCGTCTTCCTGGTATTTCCCACAAAGATTGCGCCATCGATGAGGATTACCGGGCGTTTTAAAAAAGTATACTCTTCCAGAATGAGCTCTCGGAAATCCGCTTCCGAAAGCTGTTTTTCGTGCAGGCCCATGGCGCGAAACTTCAGCGCGCGGCGGCTGAACAGAGCCTCATAAGAACCCGCCAGAAACTTCATATTATCGAGTTGTTCGGAAGTGATCTTTTCCGATTTGATGTCCTGGAGTTCGAACCCTTTCCCGCCGTCCAGTTCGGCGATGATCCTCTGACAGGTATTACAAGTCGACAAATGATATATCTTTCTCATGCTTTTACTTTTTGACTGGCAAAATTATGTTTTAATTTACAAGCCTGACTTCAAAGAAAAGTAAAAAAACAAATGACACGCATCCCCGAATCTGAACTTGTCCTCAATCCTGATGGAAGTATTTACCACCTCAACCTTCACCCTGAAGACCTGGCCCACACGATCATCACCGTTGGAGACCCCGGACGAGTAGCCCGGGTTTCGAAATACTTCGATGAAATAGAGGTAAAAAAACAGAAAAGGGAGTTCGTTACGCATACGGGAAGGATAGGCCAGAAACGGCTTACCGTGCTTTCTTCCGGCATTGGCACGGAGAACATCGATATCGTGCTCAATGAGTTGGATGCGTTGGTTAACATCGATTTCGAAAACCGCACCATCAGAGCAGTCCAGCGTTCTCTGAATATCATCCGGATCGGCACCTCCGGCTCCTTACATGCTGATATCCCGGTGGGTTCTTTTGTAGCCTCCGCCTATGGCATCGGGCTGGACAACCTGCTATCATTCTATGATTACACTCCAACCTTAGGAGAAGCTGAATTGACGGACCAGCTCCGGGAATTTATGGCTTTAACCAGTAAACTCCCATTTTACGCCAGTGAGGGCAATGCAGCCCTGCTGGAAGTAATCGGCCGGGGCATGCACCAGGGCATCACTCTGACCAGCGCCGGTTTTTACGGCCCACAGGGCAGGATCCTGCGCGCCAAAGCCCGATTTGACGCCGAACGGTTTCAGCAACTCGCCAATTTTTCCTATAGGCAGATTCCCATTACCAATTTCGAGATGGAAACCTCGGCCATTTACGCCCTGTCCCGACTGTTGGGGCACCAGGCCTTGTCCACCAATGTCATTCTGGCCAACCGGGCGAGCCAGCAGTTTAGCGCCAACCCAAAAGAAGAAATGGAAAAGCTCATCCAAAACGTCCTGAAGAAAATATCCGATTCAGCTATATTCCAATAAAAAAGGAACAGGCAGAGCGCCCATTCCTTTTAACATTGGTATGTAATTGATAGCCTCTTTTATCAGTTGGCAGTAGCCTATTGATTAGCTTTTTTGTAATCGGCCAGGAATTTTTCCAGCCCAATATCGGTGAGGGGGTGCTTGAGCAGGCCCAGGATGGAATCCAGCGGGCAGGTGACCACATCAGCGCCGGCAAGAGCTGCCTCGACAATATGCCGTGGACTGCGGATCGACGCAGCCAGTATCTCCGTTTCAAAGCCTTGAATGGCATAGATCTCCGCAATCTGCCGAACCACCTCCATGCCGTCCCAGTTAATATCATCGATGCGGCCAACAAAGGGGGAAAGGTAGGTGGCCCCTGCTTTGGCAGCCAGGATAGCTTGCCCCGCCGAGAATACCAAAGTGCAGTTGGTGCGAATACCATTATCGCGAAAATAGCTCAGGGCCTTAACGCCTTCTTTGATCATCGGCACCTTCACCACGATGTTCGGCGCGATTTCGGCAAGCCGATGGCCTTCCTCCACCATGCCCTTAAAATCCGTGGAGATCACTTCCGCGCTCACGTCACCGGGCACGAGGTCGCAAATGGTTTTATAGTGGTTCCGAATGTTTGCTTCTCCGGAAATACCTTCTTTTGCCATCAAAGAAGGATTGGTTGTTACGCCGTCGAGAATACCAAGGTCGTTGGCTTCCTGAATTTGGGCAAGACTGGCGGTATCGATGAAAAATTTCATGGTATTTTTTTTCAAGGGTGAGCGGAAAAGGAGGAAAAGGCCCTGGCAATCAGAATCCAGGTAAAAAAATGAGGTGAGCAACACATCGCACCGCTCAACCTGCCTACCCTTGCTCCGTTTCCGGCCTGGGGGGGTTCAGCGGGAGCTGGTCGTGTGCGCTCACCGGGCGCAAAGGTATACCATTTCGGATGGAATTTCAAATTCTATGCCCATGTATTTCCATCACTATTTTCTTGAAGGTTACTTAGGAACGATCTCTGTCTGTTCCCCAAAATAAAGGGCAAATCGCTGCATATCGTTGGCCAGGGCGGTATTCTGAGTGGCTCGTTGATAGGTGTCCGCCAGCGCCCGCAGGGTTTGGTAAACGAAGCGGTCCATCTCCGCCACCTGCATTTCCTTGGTCCACAGATCGATTTTGAGGGTGTCCTTGGCTTCTTTGTCGAAGACAGACAGCATCATGGCTTTGCACTCCTGCTGCCCTGGCCCGTTGGGGTTGCCCGGTGCTACCCAGGTGATCTTCTCCGGAATGCCATCCGCCCCCAGCCCCACCTGAACCTCGATCTTCGAGTTCTTCGCTACTTTATTCTTCATATCTGATTTTGAATTTTTCAATCTCGTACAATCGTAC
This sequence comes from Lewinellaceae bacterium, assembly GCA_020636215.1. Taxonomy (GTDB): domain Bacteria; phylum Bacteroidota; class Bacteroidia; order Chitinophagales; family Saprospiraceae; genus JACJYE01. The sequence goes on along the minus strand of JACJYG010000005.1, from coordinate 1,217,928 downwards.
CCGTTTGCTGCCGCATCCGGGCAAGCATCTTACAACGCTCTCCCTAGCCTTTTACTACTCCCGTTTCTCCTTCCTGCGCCAAATCATGGATCATATCGGAGGGATAGATGTGCAGGCCAGGCTCCAGATGTTGCGCCGCCACCAGCATTGCCTTGGCTACTATTTCCGCATCCACCGGCCGGTACTTCCCCAGCAGTTCGCCACCGGTCAGGCGGTCGAAGCCCAGTGAAAAACGGCCGGCTAAGCTTTCAAACCAGCGGCTTTCCTGGCGGTCGCCCAGCAAAATGGAAGGTTGGAAGATGTGGTGCGCCCAGAATGGAAGGGATTTAAGCGCGTCCTCCAATGCTCCTTTTACCCTGGAATAGTAAAACAGGGAATCCCGGTCGGCGCCCAAAGAGGAAACCAACAGTACCTGTCCCACCCCATTTTCAGCAGCCATGCGGGCGGATTCAAAGGCGTAGGTATAATCTACTTCATAAAAAGCTTCCTTACTGCCCGCCTTGGCCATAGTAGTACCCAGGCAGGAAAAAAGGTCATTGCCCCGGATCAACTCACCATACTCCTTCAAGCGTTTAAAATCGATGATGTGTTCTTCCAAACGGGGGTGCTCCCTTCCAAGGGGACGGCGGGAAAAAACGGCCACTTTCTTATAGGCGCTGTGCTCGAGCAGTAGATCGAGGCAGTGGCCGCCGATCAGCCCGGTAGCGCCAAAGAGCAAGGCTGTTTTATGATGTCGGACTATTTCCAAGAGGGCCGGCTTTCGTTTACAAATGGAGTAGCCATTACAGATGCTATACCGGGGCAAAGGTAAGCAATTCTGCTACTTCTGCACGGGCAATTCATAGTAAGAAGCGGACAAACCGCCCCAGATCCCCAAGCCACCTTCAATATTGGACTCCACCAGCGTATAATTGGAGAAAGGCCCCTGGTTGCTGGCATTGTATTCCAGGGTATTCCAGAAATTGTAGTGGGCCTCATCCAGTGTAATCCACTTTATGGTTACCCGGCCACCCACCCGGTAAAGGCCGAATGTTTCCAGGTCGAAAGAATCGGCGCCCCGGGCTTCGGGGCGAAATAAAGGAAATTCGGTGGTTTTTCCATCGAAGAGGCGGTCATCTAAAACGGAGGCGGAAGCGGGGATGAAAGCTCCGTCATTGATGGCCACCTGATACCGATAGAAGTTGGCAATACCGGGAGGGTCAGATAACTGGCAAAGCAATTGGGCCAGGGTATCCACCGGCATTCCCGGAGGGTCACGGAATCGGAGAGAATCCAGCGGCACGCGAAAGGGTATCGTCGTGCTGGCCGACACTTGCTCGCCATCAGCGTCTACCTCCAGGGTATAAGTTCGGCCTTCCTCCCCCGTAATGGAGAATGTAAGGTCGATGTAAACACAGAAGTTGAAGCCGAGGCTATCCGTATCCAGTCCGAAAAGCTCCCCGGCCAGCGCTTTCTGTTCACTATTGAGTTCATCCAGGCACACCTCTGTGAGCGTAGCCACCCGCTCCCCATCCGATACGCGGACGATGGCGTCATGAACGAAAGAATTTTCCAGCTGCTCTGCACTGAGCTCACTGAAAAAGGATAGGCTACGGGTCAGGATGACATAAGGCGGTGTAGGCCGATCGCCAGCTTCGATATAGCCTTCCACTACTATCTTCGGCGGCAGGTTGGAACCTTTCGGAATAAATTCTTTTTCACAGGAAAACAGCGAAGTCACCAGGGACAGGAGAATAAGGATACTCAATCGGTTCATGTGGCAATTTTTATAACATGGCATAACAGCAGACAGGCAGCCACTGTTGTCACTGTCTGCTAATTTTTTACAGCTTGTTTCGCCTTCAACTTATTTTTTTGTATTTCAACCGTATTGAGTTTCCGATCACAATAACATCGGAAAAGGCCATGAAAAGGGCGCCCCACATGGGGTTGAGAAAGCCCATGGCCGCAACCGGGATCGCTACGATATTGTAGGCAAAAGCCCAGAAAAGGTTTTGACGGATCGTAAGCACAGTGTGTTCGCTGATGGAAAGGGCCCTTTTGAGATAGTCGAGCTTACCATTCAACAAGACAATCTGGGCTGACTGTATCGCTACCTGAGAAGCATTGCTGAGGGAAACTCCGATAGTAGCCTTGGCCAGGGCCGGAGCATCGTTGATGCCATCGCCGATCATGGCGGTTGGGGCATCCTTGGCCAGGCGATCCACCACGGCCAATTTCTGTTCGGGCAATTGTTCGGCATAAACCTGGCTGATGCCAAGCAAAGCGGCTACTTCTTCCGTTTTAGCGCGACGGTCGCCACTGAGTAAGATCGGCGTGATGCCCTTTTGGCGGAGAAAATCGATGGCGCCCCGGGCCTCCGGTTTCAGTTCATCGACAATCTCGATAGTAGCCAGCAGCCGGCCATTTTCGGTGAGGAATAAATGGCCTTCCTCATTCTCCGCCGCCTGATCCAGCAAGCGCCGGGAACCGATCCCAAATTGATTGCCCTCGGCATCGGACGCGAACACGCCCAATCCCCGGCGTTCTTCCACCTGTTCAAGGACTATGTTTACCCCGTTCAGGCGGGTTTCCATCGCCTTGGCCAACGAGCGGGCGATAGGATGGGACGAATGTTGCTCCAGGCGATAGATCAGCGCATTCGTACGCGCCTCCTGCCCCTGATGGTAAATGATGTTTTTAACAGCAAACTGTCCAGTAGTAAGCGTCCCTGTTTTGTCGAAAACGGCATTTCTGATATTGGAAAACGTTTCCAGGGTTTGCCCGCCCTTCACCAGAATACCATTCTTCGCCAGGCGCCCAACACCGACCATTACCGCTGTAGGCGTGGCCAGGCCCATCGCACAGGGGCAAGAGATCACCAACACGGCGATGGCGTTCATCAGGGCCTGCTGGAACGGAAGGCCAAAACCAAAATAAGCGATCAACAAGGTGAATAAGGAAATACCAAGCACAACCGGCACAAATATGGCGCTGATCTTATCGGCCAGCCGCTGAATAGCGGGCTTATCCTGCTGAGCCGTTTTCACCAATTCGATCATCTGGCTGAGCACCGTGTCCCGGCCGGCAGCAGTGACTTTCATTCGCAAATTTCCGGAAACGATGACGGACGCACCGATAACCCGGCTTCCCGCTTTCTTCTCCACCGGCAGGCTTTCGCCGGTGAGCATGGATTCATCGATACTGGCCGCCCCTTCCACAATTACGCCATCGAGCGGCACTTTATCTCCTTCATTGACCTGAAGGATGTCACCCAACTGCACCTCGTCGCGGTTCAGGCTTACCAAAGTGCCCGAGGGCGTCACTTTCCAGGCTTTTTCCACCTGCAGGCGCGCCAGCTCGCCAATAGCGGTGGTCGTTTGATGAACCGCCCGTTTTTCTAACCAGTTGCCCATCAGGACCAAAGTGATGATGGTAGCACTGGTTTCGAAAAAAATGTAGTCAGCCTCCTGAAGCAGCACCCCGATCAGGCTGTAGATAAAGGCTGCCGTGCTACCCACAAAGATCAGCACGTCCATGTTGGGTACTCCGCCCTTCAGAGAGCTGAGGCCGCTGCGGCCAAAATGCAAAAAGCCAATGGCAAAGGGTGGCAGGCAGATCAGCAACTGCAGCCAGTAGTTATCCAGCCAATGCAGCGGCAGGCCCACCATCATGGCCAGGTGGTGCAACAATAAGGGCAAGGTAAACACAGCGCTAATCATGAGCTTGCGTTCCAGGGTCCACCATTGGGCAGGCGCTTTACCCGTGTCTTCCACAACCGAGTAGCCCAGTTTGTGAATGCCCTTTTTTACTTCGTCCAGCGTAATACCGGCAGCACCCTGCCGGTAGCGGACTTCCCGGGTCTGAAAATTCACATAGACGTCTTCCAAACCCTTCCTTTCCAAAAAGCGGTTGAGGCTGGCTGCACAGTTATTGCAGGTCATGCCATCTACGGTCAGCTCAACGATTTTATCTGCCATAATAATTTGAAGTCTCTTTGCCTTTTAATACTTTCGGCCAGGTTATATTTACAAAATACAACTGCGTCCATTTCGTGCATTCCATGCTTTTCGTATGCCCCAACAATGAACACTGGCCCACCTTTCCGTTTTCTATTAGAAGCAACAGGAACACAATTTATTAACATTATAAATAAAAATTAGGTCATAATGAGAACACTTACCATTTTATTCTTTTCGGCGCTGTTTTTCTCCGCTTGCCAGAATACGCCCAAACAAGCGGAAGAGCAGATGCCCGAAACTCCGGAAATGAAATACAAGGTAACGGCATTCGCCCCATCCGCCAGCTTCCCCGATGCGAAGATTGAATCGATGGACTTTTCACAGGGAAAATTCAAATTCAAGATCGGTGGCGAAAGTTATAAACTTGGGATACAAACCCCTGACGCCGACGCCAAAATGTGCGCCAACTCCGCCCAGGGCCAGCACATCCATCTGATTGTCGACAACGAGCCTTATGCGGCCAAGTACGACGCTGAATTCGATTATGAGATCCCCGATGGGAGCCACTATCTGCTGGCATTCCTTTCCCGTTCTTACCACGAAAGCATCAAAACCACCGATGCATCAAAAGCAGTGAAGGTGGCCATCGCAGGCAATTCCATTACGGAAAGTAGCCCTATCCAGGAGCCAATGCTGTTTTACAGCCGCCCCAAAGGAACGTACACCGGCAAGGCGGAAACGGAAAAGGTGATGTTGGATTTCTACCTTGTTAATGTTACGTTGGGTGAGGACTTCAAAGTCAAAGCCGATATCAACGGAGAGGAGCATCTGCTCGATAAATGGCAGCCTTATTACATCGAGGGGCTGCCCATGGGCGAAAACACCATCACGCTGACCCTGGTAGACAAGGATGGCAACCCGGTTCAGTCGCCGCTAAACCCGGTTTCCCGTACTTTTACCCTACAGGAAGATCCCGCTCCAGGCAATTGATCAGGCGTATGTTGGTTGCGGTTAACCCCTCGTTTTGCAGTAAGGGGGGGGATAAACCGAAGTTTATTTTTCCTACTACCATACAGGTTTCCCGGCAACAAAAAGTGCCACCGGGAACGCATCCCGATGGCACATTAATAAGCCAGTAAACCAGTAGCCCTTTGGCTACTTGTTACAAACAAACTATAAATTAAGAAGTAAGCAGTCAAAAAAGTACGGCCCCGAAGCAGCGTATTTAGCCCTTACATCCACCGTTTTACCCATATTTTGGGCCGGGGCCGTACAAAAGAACCCTTTTAGAGTTGGCATGGCCGCTTTCGGCCATCATTTTCTCCTTTCCAGATCATTGCCAGTGATATTAAGGAGGCAAAAAAGCATAATTGTTTAATGGTTTGGTACAAGGCCTTGGCATTTCGGCCATTGTTTACGAACTTGACAAGCCGCTTTGGCCTTGTCAATAATTTTGGGATGATGATGGAAGCGAGCGAAGGTGATTCAAATCCTTTTCCCGATCCCTTAGTTTTTTTGATGTAGTTGTAATGATTGTTCATCCAGTATAAACCAACAACCGTGCCAAAATTGATCAAAAGGCTTTTTCTCTTCCTTTTTTTGGCAGGGAGCACCCTTTCTTCCTGTGTAAAAACAACTCAAAACCTTGGCTATCAGGCTGATAAAAATTTTATTGCCAAGCAGGCTGCGGTGGTATCCCCTCATCCCCTGGCCAGTGAGATCGGGCTTGAAGTGCTGCGGGAGGGCGGCAACGCAATCGACGCCGCCGTAGCCGTCCAATTTGCTATAGCCGTCGTATACCCACGGGCTGGCAACATCGGCGGCGGTGGCTTTATGGTCATCCGGACAGCCGATGGGAAAGCTGCGGCGCTGGATTACCGGGAAAAAGCCCCCCTCGCTGCCAGCCGGGATATGTATCTCGATGAACAGGGCGACGTCATTGACGGCCTGAGCCGCGACGGGCATTTGGCCGCCGGCGTCCCGGGGGCGGTGGCCGGCCTGCTGGAAGCTCATTCAAAATATGGCCGCCTGAGCCTGGATAAGCTAATTCAACCCGCTATTGGCCTGGCGAAAAAGGGCTTCCGCATATCTGAAACAGAGGCTAACCGCCTCAACAGCTTCCAGCCTGCCTTCCGAAAGTTCAACGACAGCCCGAACCCCTTTATCCGCGACACCTTCCTCATCGGCCATAAGCTGGTGCAAAAAGAACTAGCCCAGACCCTCGAGCTAATAAAGGAAAAGGGAAAGGCTGGCTTTTATGAAGGCCCCGTCGCAGCGGCTATTGTCTCAGAATGCCGGAGTGGCAACGGCATCATTACCATGGAAGACCTGAAGCGCTACGAAGCGGCCTGGCGCGACCCAATCATTGGAAACTATAGAGGTTACAAGGTCATCTCCATGCCTCCCTCCTCCAGTGGCGGCATTGCTTTAATACAAATGTTGGAAATGGTGGAACCCTACCCGCTCGCCCAATATGGCTTCCACTCCACCCGGGCGGTGCACCTCATGGTAGAGGCCGAGCGCCGAGCCTATGCCGATCGAGCGGAGCACGTCGGAGACAGCGACTTTTACGACGTCCCGCGCGACTCCTTGCTTTCCGAAGCCTATCTGCAACAACGCATGGCCAGTTTCAATCCCACCCACGCAACGGTCAGCGATTCCATACTGGCCGGCCATTTCAAAATGATGAAGGAGAGCTTCGAGACCACCCACACCTCTATCGTCGACGCCGAAGGTAATGCCGTTTCCGTCACCACCACCCTCAACTCCAATTTCGGCTGTAAAGTCTGGGTGGATGGCGCCGGTTTTTTCCTCAACAACGAAATGGACGATTTCAGCGCCAAACCGGGCGTGCCCAACCAGTTCGGACTAGTAGGCGCTGAGGCGAACAACATTCAGCCTCAGAAACGTATGCTGAGTTCTATGACGCCTACTATTATTGAAAAAGATGGCCAGTTGTTTATGGTGCTGGGCGCACCCGGGGGGTCTACGATCATTACAGCCGTGTTTCAAGTGTTCCTCAACGTAGCCGAGTTCGGGATGAACCTGGAAGAAGCCGTCAATGCCGGCCGTTTCCACCACCAATGGTTGCCCGACGAGATCCTTATCGAACGCGGCGCTTTCCCCGACAGCACCCGGCAAGCGCTGGAAGCCATGGGCCACCACTTCAACGAAGTAGGCCGGATGGCCGTGATCAAAGCTATCCATCGTTTACCGGATGGCCGGCTGCAGGCCGTCGGGGATTTCCGCAACCCGGATGACGATGCGGTGGGGTATTGAAGGTCGGGAGGTCTGAAGGTCGGGAGGTCTGAACGTCGGGAGGTCTGAACGTCTAAGCGTCTGAAGGTCTGAACGTCGGGAGGTCTGAAGGTCGGAAGGTCTGAAGGTCGGATGAAAAGGTGCACCGCAGCTTTTCATCCCGATGAGATCCAGTGGATCGAGATCGGGAAGGTCGGGAGGTCGGAAGGTCGGGAGGTCTGAAGGTCTGAAGGTCGGAAGGTCTGAAGGTCGGGAGGTCTGAAGGCCGGTAGGTTGGTAGGCCTTAATGTCGAACGTCCAAAGTCCAAGAAGGCCGAACTCCAGACATGGGGCGTTTGATTTGCAAAACTTCAAAAAGAAAACATGAAACGGATCATTCTTACCCTTACCTTTCTCAACTTCCTTGCGTTGGCCTATGTCCAGGCCCAAGGCCTGGTAGGTATCAATTCGGAACGTTTACACAAGCAGAAAGTGAGTATGTTGGTGTTGGGTGGTTGGGCGGCGGGCAATATTGCCGCCGGAAGCATTCTGGCCAGCCAGCGGAAAGGAGAAGACAAATATTTTCACTTGATGAATGCCGGCTGGAACCTGGTTAATCTTGGGCTGGCCACTGCCGGCTACCTCAGTGCAGCCAGTTCCGGCCCTTCAGGGCTGGATTTGTACACCACCATCCAGGAGCAACAGCGAATACAGAAGATTTTTCTCTTCAACGCCGGCCTGGATGTCGGCTACATGATGGGCGGGCTTTATTTGATGGAGCGCTCCAAACAAACAGAAAACAAGCCGGAACGCCTGCGGGGTTTTGGGAAATCGATCCTGCTGCAGGGCGCTTTCCTATTTGTATTTGACCTGGGTGCATTTTTCTGGCAGGCCCAGGGGAATGAGGCGCTCCAGCCACTGCTTGAGGGGTTAACGTTTGACGGCCAATCACTGGGGATGGTATTGCGGTTTTAGCGGTACGCCAGTTGGCAGCCCCTTAGAAGGCTTAGCGTTTCTGGTTTTTTACCCGTACTCCGGCTGTGAGCAATGGCATCTGATCTCCTATCGCCCTGATAACTGAGGTGCGGAATGCTACCGCCCCCGCTCGCCCAGTTCCACTACCTGCAAATCCTTAATATTTCCCTCTTCCAGGGTAAAGCGCACGATGGTGCGAATTTTATGGAATCCCTCATTACCGGCGGCGCCGGGATTGATATGCAGCAGGCCCAATGTCCGGTCTGGCATTACTTTAAGGATATGGGAGTGGCCGCAGATGTACAATTTAGGCGGGTTGGCGCGCAGTATCTCCCTTATGCGCTTGTTGTAGCGGCCGGGGTAACCACCGATATGGGTCATAAACACCTCTACTCCCTCACAATCAAAGCGCAGGTCTTCCGGGAATCGGCGTTGCATTGCAGGATCGTCGATGTTGCCGTACACGGCGCGAAGGGGCCGGAATGCTTCCAATCGATCCACCACTGAGCTATCGCCAATATCCCCCGCATGCCATATCTCATCGCATTCTTCAAAGTATTGGAAGACACTGGGATGGAGAAAGGAATGGGTATCAGAGAGCAGGCCGATGCGTTTCACGAGTTGTTCGTTTCAATGCGCAGCACGATCTTGCCGAACTGCTCCCCTTTGGCCATGCGCTCGAAAGCAGCAGTTGCTTCGGTAATGGAGAAAACACTATCCACAACCGGGTGGATTTGGTGCTGGTTGACGAAAGCCACCATATCGGCAAATTCCTGATCGCTGGCCATAGTGCTGCCCAGGATAGAAATTTGTTTCCAGAAGATGGACTGGGGCGTGAAGTTGGGCACGGCGCCTTTACTACCCCCATAGGTAACTATCCTGGCGCCGTAATTACAGAGTTTCGGAAAAAAACCAAAACCCGGCCCGCCAGCACTATCGATAATCAGGTCAAAGCCACCGGCCTGGCTGGCCAATTCCTTTTCCCAACCCTCCAACTTATAGTCGGCTCCGCCGCTGGCGCCCATTTCCATAGCCCTTGCAATCTTTTGATCCGAACTGGAGGTAACATAGACTTCGGCCCCGGCAGCCAGGGCAAATTGCATTGCGAAAAGCGCTACGCCTCCACCGATTCCGGTGATGAGCACTTTTTCGCCAGCTTGCAACACTCCCCGGGTAAAAACAGCCCGGTAGGCCGTCATGCCGCCCAAAGGCATCGCTGCAGCTTCTTCCCAACTGAGGTGAGTGGGTTTGTCATGCAATTTATTGGCTTCTACGGCAACCTTTTGCGCCATTGTGCCGTGTTTTGGCATACCGAGGATCGAGTAGCTCTTTTTCTGGTGGCGGAGATTATCGCCCCAACCAATATTAGGGTTAATGATCAGCTCCCGGCCATTCAACCGTCCGGCGCCATCGGAGCCCAGGATCCCGGGGAAAACAATGCCGGGATACAGCCCCCTGGTGATCCAAACGTCCCGATGGTTGAGTGCGGCGGCCTGGATATCTATCACTACTTCCCCGGCTTGAGGAATGGGGTCCTGGAAATTTTCATAGGATAAGGGCGTATCTTTCCCTTTCAGTACTAATGCCTTCATGGCTATATCAGTGTATTTTTTTTGCTTCAGGCCGGAACTGGGCTCCAAACGCTTAGTAAGCGGGAATAGGAACGAAGACGTATCCGTTCATTGCATACTTCTCAAAGTCATCGTAGCGGATCTTCATGTAGCCGCTTTGCCCCCAGCTGCTTCCCCAGCAACCTTGTACCTCGAAGGCCTGCTCCACCTCATCATAACCAACCACAATAAGCGGCGCCAGTTCGCTGCCCGTTTTGTTGGGGCTCCACATCTCCGTATGCGACAAGTTCCGGATGGACGGATCAGCCTGCAATTCGATCAGTACGGGGTTGCCGCGCATTAGCGCCTTGCGCACTTCGAATATTTTTTGCTGCCCGCGCGTCACATCTCTAAAGATATGCAGATAGTTGGCAATTTTAAATTTCTGAGTGGCATTAACGGCATAAGGAATATTGTTGGCGTCGTAAGGCATAATAGCTGCGCTTACTGTACCGTTTTCCACCAGAAAGAGAAAAGCATCGCGCAGGTTGACGCTTTTACCGGAGCTTTGAAGGCTAAGGGCAATGTAATCCGGGCTGAGGTTATCCTTGTAATTGTCATCCAGGTTGACGTAATACTCCAGGCAGGTAGCCAGGGCGTAGCTCAATTCCGAACCCCGGGCGCCAACCTTGCGCACCGGCATCATGTAGGGTTTGATACTTTGGCGCCGAAGCATGTCTCGGGGATCGCCGCCAATGCCCGGCACCGTTATCATCAGCAGGTCAATCAGTTCCTGGTCGGAAACGCCGATCGTAACGCCTTCAGTGGATTTCGACTGCAGCTTGCCGGGCTCCTGAGCAAAGGAAAACAAGGGGAGCCCAATCAAAAACAAGGAAAAAAACCAGTTCTTTATCATATTGTTATTGGATTTTCAGATTAGAAACTTCCGAAACAAACCTAACTCGCGGAGGATGGATGGAAACCTGCTCCAACAACGATGGCTGGATAGCCTTTCTTACATATACCCATAAAAAAGTCTTTCTCCCGGCAGTGGAGAGAAAGACTGGCAATGGTCGAAATCGTCTTTATGTATAAAAAATTCTTTCTAATTCGATAATTGCAATTATAATATAAAAAACATTTTTGAGTTTTCCCGCTTTGTGCAGCCTTTAACCGAAAAAAAATGTTCTGTTAAAGAGGAGGTAGGGCCGAACACAAAGTGTAGAATGCTCCGTCTTTTGTTAGAACAACCGGATGGACGGAGCAACAGCCTTAAAAAAATCCAGATTTTATTAGGTTTCGGCCCACAACCGGCAGTTTTGAATTAATTTTAAACGCGTTATCCAAAACATACAAAAGATCATGAAAATCGTCAAACGGCTTCTTCTGGTATTCTTCGCCTTTTTGGTTCTTCTGGTAGGAAGCGCCATCGCATTACCCTTTATTTTCAGAGACAGGATCGTTGAACTCGCCAAAGAAGAGATTAACAAAACAGTGAATGCGAAGGTAGACTTTCAGGATGTCAGCCTCTCATTATTTCGCAGTTTTCCCGACTTCAACCTGCGCCTGGAAAACTTTTCGATCCTTGGAGTCGAAGAATTCGAAGGCGTGCAACTGGCCGGTGGCCAGGCCGTTGACCTCACGCTTGACCTGATGTCGGTCATTAAAGCAGACCGCCCCATTGAAATAAAATCTATTCGGCTGTTACGGCCGGATATCCATGTTTATGTGCTTGAAAATGGCAAGGCAAATTATGACATCACCAAACCTTCCGAAACACCGGCTGAACCCACCACCAGCCCCTCCGATTACAGCGGGGTCAAAGTGGAATTGAATAATTACAGTATCAGTGGCGGTAAGCTGATCTACGACGACCGCAGCCTTGATGTATTGGTAGATGCTCAGGGCATCGACCACGAAGGCTCCGGCAATTTCACCATCGATATTTACGACCTCGATACCCATACCGATATCGAAGCGCTTACGGTCGAATATGGAGGTATCGCCTATATTAAAGAGGCCACCACTACGCTCGATGCTATTTTCAATATCGATTCCCCCAACAGCAAGTATACGCTGAAGGACAACAAATTGCACATCAACGACCTCGACCTAAAAGCGGACGGTTACGTGCAACTCGATGGAGACAACTACCATATGGACCTGTCCTTCAACACCCCGGAAAACGATTTTAAAAGCCTGCTGTCTATGATCCCCAACGCTTATATAGAAGGCTATGAGGACGTGAAAGCCGACGGGCAGTTTACTTTGTCGGGTGAAATAAAGGGCGCCTATAACGAAGAACGGGAGGAGTATCCGGCTTTCCGAATTGAAACATCCGTCACGGGAGGGAATGTGCAATACCCAGGCCTGCCTCTCGGCATTACCAATATCAATACCCAAGCAACCATAAACAGCCCCAGCAGCAATTTCGATGACCTGACAGTTGATGTCCCCCAATTCAGTATGAAGCTGGGCAACAACCCTTTCGAAGCCAATTTTAACCTGAAGACACCAATTTCAGACCCCGACGTTACGGCCAAAGCAAATGGGGTGATCAACCTGGCTGAGCTGGCGCAGGCCTTCCCGATCGAAGGCCTACAGGAACTCAACGGAATCATCAATGCCAACCTCCAGGTGGATACTCGGTTGTCGGTAATCGAACAGGAGCGTTACGAAGAGGTCAACATGGATGGCCAGCTACAGTTGCAGCGCATGAACTACCGGGCCGAAGGCTTGCCTCCGATAAAGATCAACAATATGCAAATGGCATTTACCCCAAAGCATGTCCGCCTCGACGATTTCGACGCCATGCTGGGCAAAAGTGATGTGCGCGCCAATGGGACAATCGACAATATTCTGGCCTATTTCTCACCGAAAAAAACCATGAAAGGAAAGCTCACCGTCCGGTCCAATTATTTCCTGGCGGATGAATGGATCCCGGAGGATGAGGCAAACAGCACTGCACCGGCTCCAACCCCTAGTGGTGTCCCCACCGCCGAAACCACTGCCACTACCTCAGAATCCGCGATCTTCGACCGTTTTGATTTTTCCCTTGACGCCGAAGCCAAAGAATTGGCCTATGGAGATTATAAAGTCAAAAATGGCGTCGCTCGCGGCAACATCAAACCCAATCGATTGGCAGTCAATCAATTGTCGGGACAGATCGGCGACAGTGACTTTAGCGCTAATGGCGTCATTACCAACCTCTTCAAATATCTGTTTGAAGATGGTGTTCTGGGGGGGCAACTCGAACTCCGGTCCAACTATTTTAACCTCAATCAGTTTATGGCGGAAGAGGAAACGACAACGGCTGGTGGCGAGGCTGCTGCTTCCGGGAGCGGAACCAAAAGTGGAACTGCCGAAACAGCTACGGCCAGCAGTGATGCAGGATACGGTACAATTCCTGTCCCTCCGAATATTGACCTGACGGCCAAAGCAAAAATAGGTAAGGTGGTATACACCAATATGGTACTGGAAGATGTAGAGGGGGATATTGACATTGCGGATGAAGCGATTGTATTGGACGGGGTTACCGCCCGCGGGCTTGGGGGAACCATGGCTTTGAGCGGTAGTTATGATACCAAAGATATCGACAACCCGGGCTTCAGCTTCAAATACAACTTGCAGAAGCTGGATTTCCAACAGGCGTTTACTACCCTGAACACTTTCCAGCAACTTGCGCCCATCGGCCAATACATCAAAGGCACTTTTTCCAGCACCATGATCATGGATGGCAAATTGGGCAACGATATGATGCCTAAACTGGAGAGCCTGAACGCACAGGGATTTCTGGAAACGATCAACGGCATTATCCAGGGCTTTACTCCGGCGAAATCACTGGGTGAAAAGCTGAATGTGGACTATTTTAAGGATGACATCAAGGTCACCAACACCCGCAACTGGTTTGAAATAAAAAACGGGGTGCTGGAACTGAAGGAATACGACGCCAAGCTCAAGGACATCAACATGCGTATCGGCGGAACGTATAGCATTGCCGACCAACTCAACCTGAAGATCAAAGCAAAGGTGCCTCGTAAATTGCTGGAACAGAACGCCATCGGAGCAGCCGCCAGCAGTGGCTTCAACCTCCTGCAACAACAGGCATCTAAACTGGGGCTCAACATCAAACAAAGCGAGTTCGTCAACGTACTGGTCGACCTGACCGGTAGTATGAAGGATCCTAAAGTGGGCCTCAAGCTATTGGGAATGGATGGAGAGGAAAACCTCACGGAATCGGTTAAGGAGGATGCCAAAGCCCAGGCTAAAGAACAGCTGGATGCCGGGAAACAAGTGGTCAAACAAACTACCAATAAAGCGGTAGATTCTCTCAAAACCGTTGCCAACAAGAAAGTAGACCAGGCTGAGGAAGAGCTGAAAAACAAAGCCACCGAGGTTGCCAAGGAAAAACTGGGAACCGTGCTGGACTCCACCGCCCAGAAAAAAGCGGATGAGATCCTTCAGGGAGCCGGCAAGGAAGGCTCCGACAAGATCAAGGAGAACCTTGAAAAGTGGAACCCTTTTGGCAAAAAGAAGGATAAGAATAAGACTGGAGGGAACTAGTTCAGTGGGCTGTTTTCAGTGGGCAGTGGGCATGCCCACTTTTAACTAATAAATCCCAAATTTGCTAGTGCGCCGGCTTCGCGCCACCCTTTAACCTGGAACATCCGGAGCCCCCTAAGGCTCTGCCTACTGCCTACTGATCAATTCTCCGCCACTTCAAAGGTAGTGGAGTGCTCGTAGTCCCGAAAGTCGACCGGGCTGACGCCGGAGACACCCTGCTCAGCCATATAGACCCCATAGATTGTATCCACGGCAGCCATGGTTAGTTTGTTGTGCGTAACGATGATGAACTGTGAATCTTTGGAGAACTTCTTGATGATGCGGTTGAACTTCTCGATGTTGGCGTCATCGAGTGGAGCATCAACCTCGTCAAAGATGCAAAATGGGGCAGGTTTGAGAAGGTAGAGGGCGAAGAGCAGCGCTGTAGCCGTAAGCGTCTTCTCTCCTCCCGACAGCTGGCTGATCGTCTGCGGGCGCTTCCCCTTGGGTTTGGCCACAATCTCGATTTTGGATTCCAGAGGGTTTTCCGGATCGAGGAGAATGAGGTCGCAGGTATCGTCTTCGGTAAAGAGGCTGCGGAACACATCGATAAAATAGAGGCGGGCCTTTTCGAAAGCATCCAGGAATTGCGTAGTGGCCGTTTCCTCGATCTGTTTGATTGTTTCTTCGAGGTCGGCCTTTGCCTGAAGGATGTCGTCACGCTGTTGAGTGATATTATCAAAACGCTCTTTCATCTCATCGTAGGCTTCGACAGCCATGGGGTTGATCTCACCATAGTTTTCCAGCCGGCCGCGCAGGCGTTCTACCTGAAGTTCCAATTCTTCCTGCGGCAGTTCATTTTGCACCTCCTGGTTGATGATGTCATTGATATCGACGTTGAATTCGATACGCAGGCGCTGGGCCACGGAGCTGATCTCGAATTTAATATCGTTGACCTTATCCTTGAGGTTATTGACCAGCACCTGAGCGTCCTGGCGTTGTTTGAGGGATTTACGGAGTTTATCCTCTAATTCGTTGAGTCCGCCGCGCGACTGGAAATAGCTCTGCTCGGCTTCGGTCAGCAGGCTTTCCTTTTGTTTTCGCTCCAGGTAGGCTTGTTGCAGTTGCCCTTCCAGTTCATCCGCCAGGCCCTGGAGTGTTTGGATCTCTTCGGCGCTGCTAGCCAAGGCTTTCTGGTCGCTAACCACCAGGCGATGGGCATCTTCCAGTTGTTTTTCCCGGAAGCCCAATTCACGCTGTAGTGCAGATACTTTGTTCTGCTGGCGAATGAATTGGATATTTTTCTCGTTGAAGGCCGATGAGGCATTGCTCATTTCCTCGGCCACCTGCCGATAGTTGATATCAGCATTGGCAATGCGATCCTTAACAGCGGCAATTTCCCGGTTTTTTTCCTTCAATTGCCGTTCGATACCTTCATCGGCTTCTTCCAGCTTCCGGATGGCATTTTCGATCCGGGTTCGCTGTTCATCAGCTTCCCGGATGAAGGATTCAAAGTTTTCCAGCCGGGTCGACAAGGCCGTTTTTTCCTGCATCAACCGATTCAGCGCATTTTGTTCCTGCTGGATATGTGCAGGGGTACGCTGGGCCTTAAGGTTTTCGATCTTTGATTTCAGGCTGTAGAAATCGGTCGACAGGCTGTTTCCTTCGCGTTCCAGTCGTTTGATGGCGGCGTCGAGCACCTCCATATTTTTCTTTCGCCCGATCTTTTTCCCTTCAAACAGGCCGATAGACCCACCGGAGATACTGTATTTGCGTTGTATGAAGCGCCCGCTTTTAGAGAGTAAAACAAATTTACCCTCGGGAAGTGGTTCCCGTATTTCATCCCGTTCCGTGATCAGTACATTTTCCAGGAGGTAGTTACAGAGGTTTCGGTAAGCCGGGTCGGTTTCCACCAGGTCGATGGCCTGAAGCGTTTCCGGCAACAAAGTCATCGGGGCAATATAATCCCGGAAGGCGTCGAGCACGAAAAAATTGGCCTTCCCTTTCTGAGTTTTGCTCAATAGCTGAACAGCCCGAAAGGCAGCATCCAGGTTGGGCACTACGTAATAGTTGAGGTAAGGTTCGAGGTAATTTTCGATTGCCACCCGAAATTCTTCCTTCACGTAGATCAGGTCGGACAGCAGCGGGGTTTCCTTGTCCCAATCGGGCGATTTTGCGGAACTCAGAAAACGGATGGACTCCGGGAAGCCTTCCAGGTTTTCCACCATGCTCTTGGTGAGCTTATACTCATTGCGCTTTGCATCCAATTCCCGGTTAACCTTAGTGATCTTTTGGTTGAGCGCTTCGAGTTCCGCTTCTGCGCCCTTGATATTTTTCTGCCGGTCTTCTTCTTCCCGTTCGAGCTGAGCCACGGCATGGGCCTTGGACTTTTCCTCGCTTTCCAGGGCGGCCATTTTTTCCTTCAGGCCCCCAACCTCATGTCGCCGTTGCTCGGTATCTTTCTGGCTGCGCAGGGCATCCTGGCGGTAGCTCTCGGCCTGATTGCTATTGATGGCTTTCTGTTTTTCCAGTTCGAAAGCCTGGCGTTCCAGGGTTTGTTGTTCTTTAACGATATCGTCCAGCCCGGTTTTCAGTGCGCCGTGGCTTTGACGGATGGAAGCCAGTTTTTCTTCTGTGCCGGCCAGTTCTTCTTCCAGTTTTATTTCGACGCGTTTCTCAGCGTTGAGTTCGGACCGATAGTGCTCAATATCTTCCTCCAGCTGGCGGATGCGGGCCAGCGTGGCCTTAACTTCTTCGGATAGTTTAGTCTGGTTCTGCTCCAGGAACTGTTGTTTCTGAGCGTGCATCCGCTTGTCATTTTCCATGCCGCGGATATTGCCGACCAGGTTGTTCAGTTCCCGTTGTCGTTCCGAAAGGGCTTTTTCCTTGTCGAGATTCCCTTTGCGGTCTGCCTCCAGTTTGGCTTCCAACTGGGTGATCTCAACTTCCACCTGCCGGTAGCGGCCTTCTTCCGCCTCCAATTTGGCGCGCACCTCATTCTGGCGACCTTTAAAGGTAGCAACCTTCATTTTAGCCAGTTCGGTACTCAATTCCTTGTACTTTTCCTTCAGCTCAAAGTAGCGCTTAGTGCGTTTAGCCTGTTTCTCCAGGGCCTTGAGGTTGTTATCGATCTCAAAGAGCAGGTCTTCCACCCGCTCCAGGTCTTCGGAAGTGCTTTTGAGCTTGGCGAGCGTTTCCCGTTTGCGCACCTTGTATTTGGACACACCAGCGGCCTGCTCGAACATGCGCAGGCGGGAGTTTTCCTTGTCGTTGAGGATGTCATCCACCATGCCCAGGGCGATGATGGCGTAGGAATTGGAGCCGATACCCGTATCGAGAAAGAGAGAGGTAATATCCTTGAGGCGGCAGGGCACGCCGTTGAGGCGGTATTCGCTTTCCCCGCTGCGGAAAAGCATGCGGGTGATGGTGACGGTGGAATATTCGGTAGGCAGCAGGTTTTTCGTGTTCTCAAAGGTGAGCGACACCTGGGCGATACCGCCGGCTTTGCGGCGTTTGGTGCCGTTGAAGATAACGCTCGACATCTGGTCCAGGCGCAGCTCCTTGCTTTTCTGCTCCCCCAGCACCCAACGGATGGCATCCACGATATTGGACTTCCCGGAACCGTTGGGGCCGACAATACCAATAACATCCTCCGAGAAGTTGATGACCGTCTCGTGGGCGAAACTTTTGAACCCCTTTATTTCCAGCTGCTTCAATCTCATAGCTGACAAAAATAAGCATTTAGCGCGTAGCCCGAATGTTGGGCCCGGCCTTTTTATCCACAGCGCGGGGTTTAAATACTCACATGGGGGGTGGAAAGTGTTGGTGGCGAGGGAGGGCGGGGATATCTTCTTATTTGCGTTAGCAGAGGTAACCAGCCATAGAGTTTTATTGGGAGAAAAACTTTACGGGATTACCTCCCAAGGATTCAGGACGGATAGTTCGGGTATTTTTTCAAAATCTTTTACATTACGGGTAATGAGCGTAAGGCCAAATACAAGAGCGGTAGCGGCAATGATCGCATCGGGAAGCTTAATGTTGTGTTTTTTTCGAATGTCGGCTGTTTTTAACTTGACTGGCATTTCCAGCTCGATAACCAGGGCATCCCTGATAAAATCGTGAAGGACATTCAAATCTTTTTCACTAGTAGTTTTCCAGCACAGCAGTTCAATTTCTGTGATTACTGAAATACAGGGCGGGCTTTCCTGAAGCAGGCCATCCATAAATTTTTCGGCAGGCGGAGGGAACTGTTGTTGAAGGAAGTAAATAGCTGTATTGGTATCCCAAATATATTTTATTCCCATCCGTTGCGCAATTCAGTGAGTTGATCATCAATGTCGGCAAGCGATTGTTTGGACATTGCCCCTTTGTAGCGCTGAGCCCAGTTAACCGGCGAAGGCTGATCCTCATCTCTGTGCAAACGAATGAGCTGTAATAGCTCCAGGTCATGCAGGAGCTTCATAGCTTTTTCATTGATAACATCAATGGTGATAGTCTTTATCATTTACCTATGCTTTTTGGAGGAAATAACTCAAAATAAGTAAATTTAGTTTGAAAAAGAAAGGGGTTCCGGATGATGTCCCAGATATAAGTCGAAACATACCCGACAAACGCCTCGCAGCAGAATAACGGTCCGACGTAAACCGCAGCGAAGGCAGCAGTCGTCTCTTTGTGGCCCTACAGGTGCGAGACTAGCTCTTGACAACAATTGTCCGGTCTTTTCCGAATTTAACTAAGACCCTTTCATTGAAATATTAGCCATGAAAAATCTTGTTTTATTCTTATTGGTTTTTCTTGCCCAATGCAGCATTTTTCGGAAACCTGACGGAGCACAACTTCAGGAAATCCCTTTCGAGCAGCGTTTTTTGGAAGAAGAGATGCAGGAGGAAATAGATACTTCCGAATTACAAGTCTACAGATATGCCGATGGTGAGATAAATGTATATAAATTCGTCTTTGAGCCAAGACTGTATTGTTGTGATGATTTTTTTGGCCTTATGGAGATCAGGAATGATACGGTTTTCCTAATAGCAAAATATAAGTGGACTGATCCAAGACATGGGAAAAAGCCGGAACGATTGGTTCCCATTGAAGGGGATTCCTACCAGGTGTACCACTTCAGGCTTGAACAAGACAAGATCCCGGCTGATGCCATTTTTGTTTTCAAGAGGAAATCTTGAAGTACCATAGCCCTCATCTCCCCAAAAAAGCCCTTACATCCCTCGCCGTTTCTTCCGGCCGTTCCTCCATCGGCACATGCCCGGTTTCCGGATAGACGATCAATTCCGCCTGGGGTAAAACTTCCTGAAAGCGATAGGCGTCAGCCAGGGGGATCCAGGCATCCTCGGCGCCCCACTGTAGGAGGGTGGGATGATTGAAGCCCGCCAGGCGCTGCGGATCCCCATGCTGGGGTTGGCGGGCGCGGGCGACAAATGCCTCACGGTTGCCCTGGCGCAGGAACAGGTCGAAATAACGGCTGGCCAGGGAATCCGTTACCTTATCGTCATTATAATACACTTCCCGCAGGCTTTTGTAGAACATGGCCCGGGGGGTAACCTTTTCCAGGACATCCCCCACTACCGGCATCCGGGCCAACCGGAAACCGAGGGAGACAGGGGTCGTTTTCGGCCAGCCCGCCGCATCGATGAGGATGAGCTTTCGTACTTTTTCCGGATGGGCCAGTGCATACTCCCAGGCAATCAGCCCACCCAATGAATTGCCGGCCAGGTGAAAGGAATCCACCCCCACTGCCTGAGTAAATGCCTCAACAAAGTGCACATATGCCCCAATGGAGTAATCCCCCTGGGGCTGTGGGCCCGTCAGCCCAAAAGCGGGTAAATCAACGCTGACCAGTTCAAAACTATCCTGCAGGCGCTCCGTCCAGCCTTCCCAGGTGTGCAAAGAAGCCCCTGTCCCATGCAACAACAGCAAGGAAGGGCCAGCTCCCGTTCGCCGATAATGCACTGGCATGCCGTCAATATCAATAAATTTTGAATCGGGGTAGGTGTACTGCGCTTTCAGCACAGCTACCGGCACATCGGCATGGTAATTCCAAACTGCAATACCCAGTATCATCAACAGGACGCCACCAATTATCAGGAATACTTTGCGCATAGCCAGGGGGAATAGTTTAGAAGTTTAGAAGTTTAGAAGTTTAGAAGTTGATAAGGTTGATAAGGTTGAGAGGGGGGAGAGAGGTGAGTTTGTAGTATGCAAACAGCTCCCAGGCCTTCTGACGTTCCGCCCTACTCACCGGTTTTACGGATCTTCCGGTTGTGATTTTTGCGGTCGGACCGTTCGATATAAGCCTCTGCCAGTGCAGCGCATTCGGTTGAGGAAAGCGGATTTTTGGATCCATAGAGGCCGGCCTGCAGGCGTTGCCGCATGGCCTCATAAAGCGTCACGGCACAGGCCACCGAAATATTGAGGCTGCGGGCCATTCCCATTTGGGGGATCAGCAGGTTGCCATCGGCATAAGCCAGGGCTGTTTCCGATACGCCATCGTGTTCGTTGCCGAACAGCAGGGCAGTAGATTGGGTGAAGTCAATTTCGTATAAGGAACGGGCCGCTTCGCCCAAATGGGTAGCCAGCAAGTAATCATATTTGCCTTTAACATGCCGGAAGCAGGCCTCCGCATTGGTGTACAAATGGATATCCATCCACTTCTGAACGCCTCCGGATGCGCGCTTGCCGAGTTCCAGATGATCCCGGTCGAGATGGCTTTCGGTATACAGTATGAATACCTCCATCACCCCGACTGCATCGCAGGAACGCAAGACTGCCCCTATGTTGTGGGGGTCATGGACGTTTTCCAAAACAACCGCCAGGGTAGGTTGCCGGCGTGAGGCCACTTCCTTTAACCGCTCTATTCTTTCTGGTGTCATCTTCCGATATCTGTTTCGGCCGCACCATTAGACAGCCATTCCTCAATTCGAGGGCTGGAAGAAATAGTCCCTGAATTCCAGAATATTGACAAATTTATTTTCGAACCGTTCAATCCGCGTATTCTCCCTGCCTGCAGCCTGGGGTGGCGATACGCGTTCGAAATCGAAGCGGGTGTGCAGCATTTGTTCGGGTTCCCGCTCCAAAGCATATTGAAATTTCGTACCGTATTTACGGATCATGCGCCCGAAATACAAAGCGACATCATACCCGATGAAGGCTTCGTCTCCAGGAATGACTCCGTACCGGTCATAAAAACGGCGTCGGAAGAATTGTATATCCTCGTCATAGGGGTCAATGTAAGTATCACTACTGACATGAACATTGAGGCTTTTATACAATTCGAAGTCGATCCTTTCATAGCGCATCCATTGCGGAAGGCCGTAAACGACCACATAACTATCCACCGGCTTTACGGCCTTCAAATGGCTTAGTAAAGCATACACAAAAGTTTCGCTGGAAAAGGACGGGACAAGGAAAACAGTCGTATCCCCAGTTCTCATATAAGGGGCAAGGTTGATGTTCTGATAGTTTTCGGATTTCTCATCGACTACATATTCCTTTAGCTTCACGGAATCGTTTCGCACCCCCTGAATACGATAATTTTCTTCCTGGAAATAGGTGAAACGCGCCTTTTCGGCATCCTTTTCCCGTGCAACCAGGACGATCTTTTTCCGGTTGTAATGGCTCCGCGCGTGCTGGGTAATGGCCACGCAGTGAGACTCCAGGGTAGGGCTAACCTGAATGTAGTTGGGGTTATCGACAGAAATATCGGAGGAAGCGCTATGGGGGGAAACAAACGTAATATTATTGCGCTTAGCGAAGTTGGCCACTAGTTCTACATTTTCTTTCCGGTAGGGGCCGATAATGAGATGGGCGTCCAGCAATTCAGACCGGCCCGCCAATAAGCGAGCCACATCGCCACTGTTGGCTTTACTGTCCATGACCGTAACGTTAAGCTTCACCCCCTCTTCATTGAGCTGGTCCATCCCCATCCGCATTCCCCCATAGAAATTGAGCGCCCAGGAAGAATTTTCCGGTAATTCACTACTGGCGGCATTAAAGCGGTCGGTCAGGAAAGGGAGCATTAGGGCCACGTTGTAGGAAGTGTAGAACTCCGAGCCAAAATCTCCCCGGCCCGTAAGTTCCGGAGTATTCGCATCCTGTTCCTGGGCAAAAGCAGCAGCTTCCGACCGGATAGGGGGCAAAGAATCCGTAGAAATGGACCTCCAACGGATCGTATCCATGCTTTCAACAGGAGTCTGCTCGACCACAACCAACGTCCCGGTTTCCGGGTCATAGACTTTCTTGCCAGGAATAGGATCCAGTTCCGCGCCTGTCTTATCCTTTTTTTCATCTACCTGAGCTTTCTTGAAAAGCGAACAGGAAGGCATCAGGAGCAGGGCCAGGCAAATAGCCAGCAGTTTATTCCCATTCAATAGTAGCTGGCGGCTTGGTGCTGATATCATAAACTACTCTGTTTATTCCTTTAACATTGTTGATGATCTCGCTGGAAACGGTAGCCAGAAAATCGTGTGGCAAGCGGCTCCACTCTGCCGTCATTCCATCCAAAGAATTCACAGCCCGCAGGGCTACCGTCTGTTCATAGGTGCGCTCGTCCCCCATCACGCCAACAGATTGCACCGGCAGCAGGATCGTTCCGGCCTGCCAGACTTCATCGTACAAGCCGAATTTCTTCAGGTTGTTGACGTAGATAGCGTCCGCTTCCTGAAGCATGGCCACTTTTTCGGGGGTAACCTCACCCAATATACGAATACCCAGCCCGGGGCCAGGAAAAGGGTGCCGCCCTAAAATGTCTTTCGGGATATCGAGTTCCGCGCCTACCCGGCGCACTTCATCTTTGAACAGCATTCGCAAGGGCTCTATGATCTTGAGCTTGAGCACATCGGGCAGGCCGCCCACATTGTGGTGAGACTTGATCGTCACGCTCGGCCCGTGAACTGACACAGACTCGATGACATCGGGATAGATCGTACCCTGTCCCAACCACTTGATAGCCCGATCCTCTTCTTCCAACTGCAAAGCCTTTGCCTCAAATACCTCGATGAACACCCTTCCGATCACCTTTCTCTTCTCCTCCGGCTTACTAACGCCTTTTAATTCCCGGTAAAAATGTGCTTTGGCGTCTATCCCTACAACGTTCAACCCCATGTCCCGGTAGGAATGAAGCACGTCTTCAAATTCATTTTTGCGCAACAGGCCATTATCCACGAAGATACAAATTAGCTGGCCGCCGATGGCATGGTGCAGCAAAGTTGCCGCCACCGTAGAATCTACCCCGCCGGACAGGCCCATCAGCACGTGTTCTTCCCCAATCTGCTGGCGCAATTCTTCAATGGTATGTTGTGCGAAAGAAGCGGGGGTCCATTCGCCATGGCATCCGGCAATGTCTTTAACGAAATTCCGCAACAGAGCCATGCCATCGAGGCTATGCGATACTTCCGGGTGGAATTGAATGCAGTAAACGGGTTGCCCAAATACACCTTCCTTCGCACGGAAAGCAGCCACGTCGACGCTTTCTGTTCCCGCCAGCAGTTCGAAATTTTCCGGTATCTGCATGATGGTATCTCCGTGAGACATCCATACCTGGGAATCTACCGGAATGTCCCGGAGAAAAGGGTCGGATTGGTGAATGCGGCTCAACCGGGCCTTACCGTATTCCCGCTTCAGCGATCGCTCTACTTTACCGCCATAATGCTGCGCGATATACTGCGCCCCGTAACAAATACCCAGCACCGGCCGTTGGCCGATAAGCTGTTCCAGATTGGTGCGCAGGGCCATTTCATCGGTTACCGAAAACGGGCTACCCGACAGGATGACCCCCTTGATACTGTCGTCCAGTTCCGGGATCTTGTTATAAGGAACTATTTCGCTGTAAACATTGAGCTCGCGAATGCGCCTGGCTATGAGTTGCGTATACTGCGAACCAAAGTCTAGGATAAGGATCTTTTCACTCATGGGGCAAATATATCCAATTTAGGGGGATTTTACGCTTTTCAGCACGCAGTAAGCATTTAGCCCTATAGCTCTTTTCTATAGCCCTAATCCAGATATATGTCGAACGCTACCCGGCGGTTTTGCTCGCGGCCAGAGGCATATTTGTTATTGGCTATAGGCCGGCTTTCTCCGAAGCCGGCATAATCCAGCCGGCTTGCGCTTATACCCTGGCTAATGATATAATCATAACAAGATTTTGCGCGTGCTTCCGACAGCTTTTGGTTGGCGGCTTCCTCGCCAATGCTATCCGTGTGGCCATTGATATGCAACTTGTAATCCGGATAACGCTTCAGGATGTCAACCACCTGGTCGAGGATAGCATAGGACTGAGGCCGCAGGCTTGCCCTGGCCGTTTCAAATTGCACTGCTTTCATAGCGAAAGTGAGCACTTCTTTATCCTCCGTTTTGATCTCGGGGCAACCGCGGTTGGATGCCGGGCCGGCAGTAGTGGGACAACGGTCATCAGGATCAGCCAGGCCGTCACCGTCAGTATCGGGGCAGCCGGCAAAGGTGATGCTTCCGGCTTTATCCGGGCAACGGTCTTCAGCGTCGGCTATGCCGTCGCCGTCACGGTCCGGGCAGCCGTTGAGCGCCACCAGGCCAGGCACATCGGGGCAGGCATCTTTTGAATCTTCCACATCATCGCCATCGGCATCGAGGAATGGGCAACCGTTGCGGGAAAGCGGGCCTGCCTGGTCCGGGCAGGCATCTTTTGTATCAATTATGCCGTCGTTATCGCGGTCTGGGCAGCCCTTTAAAACAACCTGGCCAGCCAGCTGTGGGCACTCATCTTCACCATCGGGAACACCATCGCCATCGCTATCGGGGCAACCATTGAATTGCTGAAGCCCGGCAACAGCAGGGCAAAGGTCGCGCTCATCAGGGATGCCATCCCCATCCTGATCGGTTATTTTTGCTGGTTCAGGGGCTCCTTCTCCAAGGAATAACAACACGCCCATCCCAATTTGCAAGTTGTCTCGCAGGTCTTCATCGAGGCCTAACCGGTATTCTCCTTTTAAGGACAGATAAACCTGCGGCGCAAGCTGAAAATTCAATCCAAGGCCAACCGGAAGAGAAAGGTTCGCGTTTTCCAGTCCTTCCAGATTGCCGCCCAGGCCAGCAAAAATATAGGGATAAAGCATCCTGGATCCATCGGTAAGTTTTAGTTGTAACAACAGGTCTAAGCTGGTGACAGCGTTTTCCTGGAAATTACCAAGATCATCTGTCGGCAATCTGGTTTTGTAAATTTTAAGCGGCACGGCCAAGTTCAATGCTTTGTTCAAATAACCACTGTACTCAAATTCCAGGCCGCTACCAAAATCTTCTCCATCCCATTGATCGGTCACCGGCCACAAGTGATTAGGGAAAATAACCCGAAGGCCGATAGCGTCTTTGGAGCCAGATGTTTGAGCCTGCAATATTAAAAAGGCCGCCCATAGCATGGCCAGCGAAAGTAGTATTCTTTTTCTCATGAGTAGAAAGTAGGTTGTGAGGATTTTTACAAAAAATGGTGAGAATGATAACAAAAAACCATCACAAAACCAAATTCCTATGACGGGTTTAAAGCAGAAGCATTGCAGGAGCGCCGCTAGCCGGTAATGAGATTACGGTGATCGCGATTAACGCTCACACTTCCCATTTCACTCCTGAAGCCCCCGGCCAGTCTTCTGGATCTTGCCATCTTTATGAAGTTGTTTCATCAGCCGGTCGAGGATGCCGTTGATGAAATCCTTGCTCTTATCAGTGCTGTATAGCTTGGATATTTCTACGAATTCGTTGAGGGTGACTTTGGTAGGAATAGAAGGGAAGTCCATCAGTTCACAAAGCGCCATTTTGATCAGGATCATATCGAGGACCGCCACACGGTCGGCATCCCAGTTGCGGAGGGTCGGCTCGATCAGACCGAGCAATTCTTCATCGGTTTCACAGACCTTGCGCAGCAGTTTTTCGCCGAAATCTTCAATAGCCTCGGCGGCAGGCCGGTATTCTTCATAAAAGGACTCCTCAGCCGGCAGCGCTTTGATGGTTTTTTTGATCGCACCAACGATCAGGGATTTGTCATCGATCCAGTTGGAGTAGTTGTCCTCCAGAAATTCATCGTAAGACTCGCTGTTGATGAGGTGTTTGAATAGGGCGAGCAATATATCCCGATGGCCTTCCTCGCTGCTGTTCTCGTCCTTAATATACTCCTTATATTCGTCTGTCTTGGCGAAGTCCGTATAAAAAAGGCGAACGTTATCGTGGTCGAACTTAGAGGCGAGTTTGTATTTTTTAAATTCCTGCTGAAGGCCCTGGTTGTTTAGTAGTGAAAGGACAAGGCTATTATCCACCAGCTTGGCGGTGAATTGTTTATCCTCCTCACTGGGCAATAATTTGGCGCCTTTTTGGGCGGCGTCATTTTTGGAATACCCCGCTATGCGCAAGAGGCTGAGCAGTGTAAATAGGTATAGTTCAAAAGACTTTTGAACGTTCGAACGGTATCGGTTTACGATATCGTTCAACCCTAGCTTGCTATCCCGGCTCATGGAATACAGCATCTGCATTACTTTAATGCGGACGTTCCTTCTACTCAGCATGATTTCAAAAATTCCCTGATGGTTTAATGTGCAAATATACTCCTTTCGGTAGGGTTTCCAAACCTGCCGGGACTTAGAGCTTGTTCAAATTTCATCCTTCGGGCTGAAAACGTCCCTTTTTAGCTTATACTGCGTTGTCAAAATGGTCACGTACCCAAGGGCCCGATACTCCACTCCTCTATTCCATATACTCCTTTTTGATCTCTTCAAAAGCAGGTAATTGCTTATAGTGCCATTTCATGATCACCTCGCCGTTTTTCAACAACACGATTCCAGGGTTAGACCGAACAATGGTTTTGAGCAGAATATCATCGGCTGTGTAGAAGGGGTAGTCGCTTCCGGTTGCCGCCTTAAAGCTCGTCAGCTTATCCGGTTCGGCAAAAGCCGTAATAGCAAAGGCCTTATAACCGGCTTCCTCCGCTGCTTTTAAAACGGGGTTGACGGTGCCGATCCATGGGTTGAGGTAATCCGGGCTCCAGGTATAGGCTTTCTTCTGCACTTGTTTTTTATCTAGCCTATCCACCCGTTGCACGAGTTTAATGCTATCGCCGACTGCCACTGTATCCATTGCGTAAATGGTGTCTATCAGCACTTCATTGATGGTTTCCACTTTATCGTCATAGAGTTTGTAGGCGATGATCATAAAGCTGTAATCCGGGTTGGAGAGTATTTCTTCTGAAACATCCATGCCTTCGCCGGCGCTGGCCTCGAAGTCACTGACCTTACTGTGTTCGAGGTAACGGATGGTGGTATCGCCCTCCAGTTTCCACTTTTCTTTCACATAGCGGATCAGTTCCTGTTCGAAATCCTCTCCTTCTATTCCGGGAATGACGTATCCTTCAGGGGCTTCCTCCGAACGGATAACCACAACATTAGGCTGGCTTTTGACCTGCTCCAGATCCCATTCTTCCTTTGGATAGTTCTTGTATTCCCGAAGGTATTGTTCCAACGGCATTTGCACCACTTCCCCGGTGGCTTTATTGGTGATGCGGTAGGCTTCCACCTCGACATTATTTTCCGAAAGCGTTTCCAGCGTTTTTTCCAGTCGTATATTGGCGCCCACTTTGAAGGGGCGGAAATCAATATGCGGCAGATCCCAGACATAGTTGCTGAAGCAATAGAAAATCAGCGCGGCGGATCCGAGAATTGCGATAGCAGTGCGGGCGCCGGCGCTAAAGAGCTGGTGCATTTGTTTATGGGCGAAAACGAAAATGATAGATGGAATTAGCAAGAAAATGTCTTTTAAAAAGGATACTCTGGGTTTGAGCTTGATAAAGTCTCCAAAACAACCGCAATCGGTCACCTTCATATTGGTTTCCACGTAGGGGCCCCAATGGCTAAACTGAAAGAAGTTGACACCTTCCGGAACATAACCGGTCAGATAGGTAAAACCGGTGAGGAAAGTAAAGAACACCACCAGCAGCAGGAACGCCCAGGCTGTAAACTTCCGGGCGGAACCAATCAATAGCATTATCCCCAGGGCGATCTCAAAAACGATCATAAAGACCGAAAATGCCACAGCATAACTGGACAACCAGGGAAAAACAGGCGCCAGGAAGGAAAACCAGGTGCCGGAAAAAGTGGCCTCAAACTCAGCAAAATATTGTTCCATTTTGTAAGCCGTACCCAGCGGGTCAATGGCTTTCACCCAGCCCGAAAAAATGAACAGCGCACCGCAGAAGTTCTGCAGAAAACTCAGCACCCAATTGTTGATGCGGCTGGAGCCGAACCCCATCCATAAAGTCAGAAGAAGTGCGGCAATAGCAACGTATAAAACGAGTATTCCAATGGTCATGCCTGTTGTTTTTGTTCCTGTAGTTTGATCAATGCAAAAATAGCGTAATTGATAATATCCTGGTAATTGGCCTGCAGCCCTTCCGAAACGAGCGTCTGGCCTTCATTATCTTCGATCTGTTTGATACGCAATATCTTCATCAGAATGAGGTCGGTCATGGAACTAACCCGCATATCGCGCCAGGCCTCGCCATAGTCGTGATTTTTGGCGGCCAGCAGTTCCCGGGTTTGCTGCACGTGGTGGCCGTAGAGGCCCAAACTTTCTTCTAGGGGCAGTTCCATTGGTGCATCCTCCGGCAGCTCCAATTGGATCATCGCCATAATGCTATAGTTGATCAGGCCGATGTAGTCGTCCTCAATGCCATCGGCCACTTTTTGCATTCCTTTCTCCTCGATGCTACGGATGCGCCGGGCTTTGATGAAAAGCTGGTCGGTCAGGGAGGATGGGCGCAGAATGCGCCAGGCCGTGCCGTAGTCGCGGGTTTTCTTTTCAAATAGTTCCCGGCACTGCCGGAGGATAGCATCAAATTGTTCGAGGGTGCGCTGCACGTAGCCTGAATTTTTCGCAAAGATAAAAATATTGGCGGACGGTAAAGGATACTATTGATGCTTCCTTTAAGCCGTATCACCCCGGTAGCCTTTTTATCAATCTTGCTACCTTCCGGCCTCCGGATCATCCGGTAGAATAACCTCGAGTTCCCGCACTGGCTGGCCGTCGCTCCACTCGCCGAGGGAGCGCTGGGCAGGGGTGTTGCCGAAGGCGGTATCGCAGTATTCATTGGATCGGACACATTGCATCAGGGCGTCCAACAGCTTCCAGTAGCCGTAGTAGTCGACGGCGTCGTTTCTGGCCACACCCAGGGCGCGATGGTAGGACATATTGTGGATGCCGGCGTCGAAAGCGCTGTCGAGGGCGTAACTTTCGTTGTGCCCCGAGGATATGGCGGGTTCACCATGTTCATCGGGGTGCTGGCGGATGAAGTTGCGGTGGGGAGTGTTCACTGCGGTTTCGAAGATCAGGCGCCCCATGGTTTCGCCTACTACGTGGTCGTTGACACTCACCAAAACGAGCAGGCGGGTATCTGCCGGCATTGCGGCGTAACTTTCCAGGCGGGCGCCGTTCAGCGGGCCGGTGCCGGGAGCGCAGAGCAGGATGCCCATGGGCTGAGGTATGCCCAACTGGACAAAATTGACGCCCAGATTGGCGGCGATCGCCCCGCCGTAGGAATGGCCGGCCATGATAAGCGGGCTGTTCTGTGGGCGAACGTGATTGCCCTGCCGTAGTTCGGCCAGTGCATCACGGATGCCTTTGGCTGCATTAGCGGCAAATTCATCGGAACCGGGGCTGAACAGGTTTTGCTGATAACGCGGGAAGATGACAATATTACCCTGCTGTACAATATGCCGGATCCAGCCTCCATAGATCATGGGGTTGATGGCGCCGTAGCCATGCAGGAAAACAACTACCGGAGCAGAATCCGGGCGGGGAGAAGCCGGCTCGAACAACCAGTACCCGTCGGCCTGGCCTGCGAAGCTGGAGAAAACCACTTCAGCGTGGGAATAGGCAGCCCCCCCCGGGCCATCCGCCGGCTGAGCCGGGCCAGAGGGGCCATTGGTGTAAAAGAGGGAAAAGTAGAAGAGAAGAAGTGGGATCAAGGAAGTCATGGCCGGGTATTTTTTGGAAATTGTAACGCAAACGGGCCAGTGGAAGTTTATAACAACACCTATTATCGCCCAGCAAAAAAAAGCGTACATTTAGGCCGGAAAAAGAAGAAGCCGTTCATGTCAGCAATTTTGGTGGAGCAACCCGTAGGGATCATTGGAGCAGGAAGTTTCGGTACGGCTATCGCAAACCTGTTGTCCTACAACGTCGATGTACTGTTGTATAGCCGCAGCATCGAAATGGTGGAACAGATCAACACCAACCGTTTCAGCCAAGGCATCACCCTTTCCAACCGGGTGCAGGCTACCAATGACCTGGAGGAACTGGCCCGCCGCTGTACCCTCATCTTTCCTGTTGTTCCTTCCATTAGCTTCCGCGATATGATGCAGGATGCCGGGCCCTTGTTGCGCCCTTATCACATCCTGATCCACGGCACCAAAGGATTCGACGCCCACGGTTTGGAAGACCAGGGCGGCCACGGGGAAGTGCTCACCCGCGAGGATGTGAGCACCATGAGCGAAGTGATCCTGCAAGAGAGCACCGTAGTACGCGTCGGCTGCCTGTCGGGCCCCAACCTGGCCAGTGAGATCCTGGAAGGACAACCCACCGCCACTGTTATCGGCAGCAAATTCAACGAAGTGATCCGCATGGGAAAGGAAGTGCTGAGCAGCCAGCATTTTCATGTATTCGGCACCCATGACCTTTTAGGCGCCGAACTGGCCGGCGCGCTGAAGAACATCATCGCCATTGGTTCGGGCATCCTTCGGGGTAAAGGCCTGGGCAAAAACATGCAGGCCATGCTGATCACCCGCGGACTGACGGAGATGGTCTATTTCGGCAACGCCATGGGGTCGTCCAGCAGCGCTTTCTTCGGCACGGCCGGCATCGGCGACCTGGTGGCCACCGCCACCAGTAAAGACAGCCGCAACTTTACTTTCGGCTACCGCCTCGGCCGGGGCGAGGCCATGGATGTCATTGAATCGACCATGCCAGAACTGGCCGAAGGGGTTCGCACCCTGAAAATTGCCCGCCAGTTGGCGAAATATTATAAATTGCGCGTCCCGATCACGGAGATGCTCTACAAGATCGTCTTCGAGGGCTTTGATATCGACCGCGCCATCCACTTCCTGATCACCTATCCCTACGATGTGGATGTCGATTTCGTAATAACCTAAAAGGAAAGTATCCTAGCATGAATATTTTTATCCGTAAAGCCATCCCTCATTTTGCCGCTATCGTGGTATTCCTACTGGCCTGCGCCGTTTATTTCTCTCCCCAGCTGCAAGGCAAAGTACCACAACAGAGCGACATCGTGCAGTACCGGGGAATGTCGCAGGAAGTTCGCGAATTTTATGAGCAAACCGGGGAACGCTCTCTTTGGACGAACGCCATGTTTGGCGGTATGCCCACCTACCAGATCAATACCGTCAGCGAAGGCAATAACCTGAAACTGCTGGACCGCATCGGCAGCCTGGCCATTCAACCGCCCATCGGCCGCTTTTTTATTGCCATGATCAGCTTTTACATTCTCATGGTGGTGCTGGGTGTCAACTCCTGGCTCAGCATCATCGGCGCCATCGCGTTCGGCCTGACGACCAACAACCTCATCCTTTTCGGGACCGGGCATGAAACCAAACTAAAGGCCATTGCCTATTTGCCACTGGCCACGGCCGGCATGCTGCTCGCCTTCCGCAAGCGGTACCTGGCAGGCGGCATCCTCTTTGCTGTTGGGTTGGGGCTGGACATCATGGCCAATCACGTGCAAATGACCTATTATTTTTTCATGACGGCCCTGATCTTTGGCATCGCCCAGGTGATCTTCGAGATCCGAAAAGGAGAATATCTGCACCTGGCCAAGGCCGTCGGGGTTCTGCTCGTTGGAGGCATACTCGCTGTTGGTTCGGCCGCTTCCAACCTCTGGATCACCTATGAATACTCTCAGGACACCATGCGCGGTGAACCCATCCTCAAAACAGAGGGCAAACCATCGAGCAGCAGCGAAACGAAGGGGCTGGACTGGAATTACGCCATGCAGTGGAGCAACGGGACAATCGACCTGTTTGCCTCTTTCATCCCCGGCGTAGCCGGAGGCGGCTCCCAGGAGCCGGTAGGGGCTAAATCGGCAGTAGTGCGAGACCTGCGTGGCAAAGGCGCCCGCATTCCCGATGATTTTTCCGCACCTCTATACTGGGGCAATCTGCCTTTCACCAGCGGCCCCATCTACTTTGGCGCAGTGATGTTTTTCTTTTTCCTCGTCGGCCTGACGCTGGTAAAAGGGCCCGTCAAATGGTGGCTGGGGCTGGGCACGCTCCTTACCCTGCTGCTTTCTATGGGTAACAACCTGGAAGGATTCAATCGCCTGATTTTTGATTACTTCCCCTTGTATAACAAATTCCGGACGCCCAACTCCATTCTCAGCGTTACGGCTTTCCTCGTGCCCACGCTGGGTATTCTGGCTTTGCACAAGATCGTCAATAAAAAAGTGGGCAAACAGGAAGCCCTGCGCAGCCTCTATATCGCCGGGGGTGTTGCCGGCCTTATATGCCTGTTTTTCGCCCTGATAGGGCCATCCTTTTATGATTTTTCCAGCCCCAGCGACCCCCGCTATCAGCAAGCCGGGTATGACCTGGGCGCAATCGTAGCCGACCGCAAGGCGTTGATGCGCAGCGACGCCTGGCGCACACTGCTATTGGTGGCCCTCAGCGGTGGGCTGGTGTGGGCCTACCTAAACGAAAAGCTGAAGCTCAGCTTCCTGCTGGTAGGCCTGGGCGTTCTGGTGTTGTTCGACCAGTGGACAGTTGGGCGCCGCTATCTGGGCGATGACCTCTTCGTCAATCCAGCCCAATACCAGGCCAACTTTCAGCCCCGCCCGGTAGACGAGCAGATCCTGCAGGACAAAGACCCCAACTACCGGGTGTTTGATGCGACGGAGAGCACCTTCACCTCCACCCGCGCGTCTTTTTTCCATAAATCGCTGGGCGGATACCACGCCGCCAAACTGCAACGCTACCAGGACCTCATCGACCGGCACCTGAGTAAAGGCAATCAGCAGGTATTCAACATGTTAAACACCCGCTATCTGATCGTCAACGGGTCAGATGGCAACCCAAGTGTACGGCTCAACAGCGGCGCCCTGGGCAACGCCTGGTTCATCGATACCATCCGTTACGTCAATACGCCCAATGAAGAGATCGACGCGCTCGACAACTTCGATCCCGGGCGGGAGGCAGTGGTCCATAAGGAATTCAAGGATTATCTGAACGGCTTTACACCCAACAAATCCGGAACGATCAGCCTGACGGACTATAAGCCCAACGACCTGACGTATCAGAGTGATTCACCGAATGAACAGTTCGCCGTATTCTCTGAGATCTGGTACGGGCCCCATAAAGGCTGGCAGGCTTACATTGACGGCCAGCCGGCGGAGCACATCCGCGTCGACTACATCCTTCGCGGCATGCGTATTCCGGCGGGGCAGCATACCATTGAATTTAAATTTGACCCGGAATCCTTTGAGCGGGGCAAGCTAATCTCGCAGATATTCTCCTCCGTTATCTTGTTAGGATTGCTGGGCTTTATCGGTTACAGGGGGTATCAATTCTACCAGCACCCACCTGAGGAACCGGCGCCTACACCTAAAACGCCGGCAGCGCCAAAGAGCCAGCGGACGCAGCCGGCGCCATCGAGCCGGAAAAAGAAGAAAAAGTAAATCGTGAAACCAGGCAAGGTAGCGATGGCCGTCCCTTACCGCTTTGTGCCCCCGCTGAACGGCGGGCACAAAGCGGCCTACGGCTTCTGTACTTTCCTGGCAAAGGAGCGCCCCTTCGTTTGCCTGTCCACAGATAATAATGCAAGCGAAAATGCGCCCTTTCGGCTACTGCCGCTATTCCGCGACAAGCTTTACAAATACATCAGCCCCCTGGTAGCCTGGCGGTGTTTCCGGGCGCTAAAGCAGGAGCAGGCCGTTGTCTGTATCACTTTTCAACCCTTTATTGCCCCATTGCTGCTGCCGGTAGCGCGTTGGTTGGGTATCCCGCTTCACATTTATATTCAGAACCTGGAATACCGCCGCTTCCGAAGTATGGGGCGATGGTTCTGGCCTGTATTGTTTGGGCTGGAATGGCTCAGCTTCCGGCTGGCGCAACAGCTCTATTTCATTTCTCCGGACGACCTTCCACCCGCCATCCGGGCTTTCGGCATTGCTGCAAAAAAGTGTAGCGTAGTGCCTTACGGGACCCCCCATCAACAACCGCCGGATGATGTAACAGAGGCCCGGCGGGCTATCCGGGAGCAACATGGGTTTGGAGAAGCCGAATTCCTTATCATCTTTTTCGGCCCCCAATCCTACCAACCCAATCTGGAAGCTGTGGAATTAATTATTCACCAGCTCAATCCTCTACTGCTGGAAAAAGCTGCCTTCCCCTACCGTTTCCTCATCTGCGGGGGCGGCCTGCCCAAGCGCTACCAGGGCCTGGCCAGCTATCCGAATGTGGAGTACCTGGGCTTCGTAGAGGATATCGAAGCCTATGTCAAGGCTGCTGATGTGATGATCAACCCGGTCAATACGGGCGGTGGCGTGAAGACCAAACTGATCGAAGCGATCGCGCTGGGTAAAACGGTAGTGTCCAGCCGAACCGGCGCTCTTGGCGTTCGCGCCGAGGCATGCGGCCCCCAACTGGTGGTGGTGGATGACGAGGATTACGAGGGGTACTGTTCGGCATTGCTCCGGCTACAGGCCGCTCCTGCTACGACTACCCCACCGGCTTTCTATAAAACGTACTACTGGGGGAATATTATCCGGGAGATGCTGGGGGATAAATTTTAAATGTAAAAGAAGCATGGGGTACGGCGGACGGAACACACATTCACGCATTCATGCATTCTCGCATTCCCGCATTCTCCCATTCTCGCATTCTCCCATTCTCACATTCCCGCATTCTCCCATTCTCGCATTCTCGCATTTCCCCCACCTCCCAAAGCCCAAAAAAACCTACCTTTGAGCCTGTTTTTGAAAAGAAGCATATGAACCTCTTACAAAGAATACTCCAATCCAAAGCATTGGCGCGCAGTCGGCGGTTCGTCGGCAAGGCCACCGGGCTGCATGTACGGCTGAAGCGGTTTACGCCTTCGGCCAGTGAAGACCTGCGCAACGCCATGCTATTCCAGCACATGGGCATTACCCACGTGATCGACATCGGGGCCAATACCGGGCAATTCGCCGAGTCGCTCTATGATTTCGGCTTCCAGGGCAAAGTCATCTCCTTTGAGCCGGTCAGCAGCGCTTATCAGGAATTATTGAAAAGAGCCGAACGCTATCCTCACTGGCAGGTCGCCGAACGCTGCGCCATCGGCAGCCAGGATGGCGAGATCGAGATCAATGTTTCGGACGACACCGTTTTCAGCTCTATACTGGAGATCAAAGACAGCTATGTGTCGCACAACAAAAAATCGCAGATCATCGGTAAAGAAAAAACGCCTATTCACCGGCTAGACTCCATTATCGGGCAATATATTTCGGACCCTTCGGCGCGCATCATGCTGAAGATCGATACGCAGGGGTACGAGAAGGAAGTGCTCGACGGCGCTCCTGAAACGCTGAAAAGGGCCCAGGGACTGAAG
This sequence comes from Lewinellaceae bacterium, assembly GCA_020636215.1. Taxonomy (GTDB): domain Bacteria; phylum Bacteroidota; class Bacteroidia; order Chitinophagales; family Saprospiraceae; genus JACJYE01. Next base: position 1,182,071 of record JACJYG010000005.1, on the reverse strand, counting down.
ATCGAGATCCCGCTTTACGCCATTTACGAACATACCCAATTCGCCTTTTACGATATCCTGGCTCTTACCAAAGCTCAGGATTTTCAACCGTACAGCTTCCACGTAGAGGGCGTCGACCTGAATACGGGCAGGGTAAATACGATTGATGGGGTATTCTTCCGGGAGTAAGCGGAGGTGTTTCAAGTTTATGCATTTCAAGTTACAGGTTACCACCAACCCTGCAACTTGCAACGCTGCCCGTCCTCTCCCGACGCCTGTCGGGATCAGCCGGGTAAAAAACCTGAAACCCGTCCGTCCGTCTAGTCAGCCGGATAAATCTAGTCAGCCGGATAAATCTCTCCGAGCCGGGCAAGCCTGTAACCCTGTAACCTGTAACCCTGTAACCCTGTAACCCTGTAACCCTGTAACCCTGTAACCCTGTAACCCTGTAACCTGTAACCTGTAACCTGTAACCCTGTAACCCGTAACCCGTAACCCCGTAACCTACACACAACTCCTACCACCATGCGATACATTCTCATCATGCCGGCCTACAACGAAGAGCACTTCATCGGAAGGGCGTTGGACGCTATCGCGCGGCAGACGCTACTGCCAAAGCGGCTGATCGTAGTCAATGATGGCTCGACGGACCGGACGGCGGAGGTGGTACAAGGCTTTGCTGAAAAATATCCCTGGATACGGTTAGTGAATAACGACAAAAAAGAGCAGCGCGCCGCCGGTTCCAAGGTAGTACGAGCCTTTTACCTGGGGTTCCAAACCATCGATGAAGACTACGATTTCCTGGTCAAGTTCGATGCAGACCTGGAAGTCCCGGAAGATTATTTCGAACGCATGGCGGCGCTTTTCCAGGGCGAGCCCCATCTGGGCATCGCAGGGGGTACGATCGCTATCGAACAAGACGGTAAGTGGGTGTATGAGAACTTTTCAGATGAAGACCACGTCAAAGGCGCTTTCAAATCATACCGGCGGCAATGCTTCGAAGACATCGGCGGCCTACGCGCCTCTATTGGCTGGGACACGGCCGACGAACTCCTGGCCCGCTACCACAACTGGACGATCCGGGTGGACCCCGGCCTGCAGGTGCGCCACTACCGGCCCCTGGGCGCCGAGACCGGCTCGGTAAAGATCCGCGTCAAAGTCGGCAATGGCATGTATCGGCTGCGGTACGGATTTATCATCACCCTCATCAGCGCAATCAAAGCCGGATACCTCAACAAACCCTATGGCCTGACCGGCCTGGCTGTGCTGTGGGGTTGGCTGCAGTCTTGGATCAAACGGGAGGATTATATCGTCACCGCGGAGGAAGGGGAATTCATTCGAAAATTCCGGAGAAGCAGGATGATGGGCAAGCTTTTGCAGTAAAAAAACGAGGGATTTGTGACTTCCTGAGGAGAGTGTTCGAGTTGGGAGTGTTTGGGTGTTCGGGTGTTCAGGTGTTGTGGCCCGTCCCTACGGGCCGGGTAAAGTTCGTGACCCTCGGAAGCCCAGTAATTTCAAGGCTGCCCTGATCCTGGCGCTGGATTAAACACATTTATTTGAACGTTCTCTTCCTGACTTTCGACTTGCAGTCGGCCGACGTTCGGCCAGAAGGCTTACTTACCACCACATCACCACCGTCCCTTTCTCTGTGAACATAGATTTAGCGTTCAACCCGAATTCCTTCTGCCACAATTGTATGATGCGCTGCTCATCCTTCCGGTTGGTATCATCCAGGATGATGATGGCTTTATCGCTGAGTTTGGCTTTAAGCAACGGAAGAGCCGGGTAACGGGCCAGAGATTGGATATCTTCTGTAGGGCCGTCAATAACCAGCATATCGATTTTATCTACTTTTTCCAAAACACTGACATCGTACCACTTCCAGCTTTTACCGCCGATCTGGTAGTCCTTCAGCGGGGCGAACAGCACTTCGCTGTGGGGGTTGAGCACCTTTTCGCGGGTGAGGTTGGCATACTGTTCCAGGTGGTCCAGGGCGTAGTGTTTGGCGGTGCTGCCTTCTTTTTTCAGGACCTCTGAGAGGATAATGGAGGAGACGCCGGAGCCGGCTTCTACGATTACTTTGGGCTGGTGGGAATAGAAATATTCGACCAGTACTTTGAGGAAATCCGGCGAGCCGGCCACCTCACGCATAGCGGGCAGGTTGACCGAAGGGGTAAAGCGGGAATAGAGCCAGAGCAGGGCTTCCACCTGATTGGTATCGTGGATGCGGCTGAGCTGAAATTTAAAGATCAGCTGTACGATTCGGAAGCTGAGCACGGCAAAGGCCAGCAGCAGCAGGGCGATGCCGGGCAGAAAAGCAGGAACGCCCAGGCCCCATTCCAGGATGGCCAGGAGGATAAGCAGGATGCCGGTGATGACAATAGCAGCCTTAAAAAAGGCGAAAGTAGTATATGGTTTGTGCCTCATTGTATTTATCCCTTGATGAAATCGATCAACCGGCCGAAGATACCGAGTTTTTTGGATTGATTGTAGTGGATTTCCAACTCCCGAACGGCGGCTTCAAGGTCGCCCTGTGCGCCGATCCATTCCCAAAAGCGCGGAAAATCTTCCTGGATATTTTCCAGAGAGATGGTCATTTGGTTGGGTTTGTCGCGGAGGAAGTATTCGATGTTGAAGTGGATGGTTTCGAGCAAGTCGCGGCAATACTTCAGGCCCCTTTGATCGCCGGCCATAAGGATGCCTTCGGTGTAAGCCCGGATGAGGCTGCCGGGATAATCCCAACGTCGGTTGAAGCTAACGGCTGTGGTTTCGATATCGCGGCGGAGGTGCACATAAAAGGCGTCCTTGCCGTATTTTTTCCCTAACTTGCCGAGCATCCAGCTCAGGCGGTTATCCGCCTCGATATGGTTGTCGGGAAAGTCCAGGCGCTCTTCTCCGACTAAAGCGGACCGGGTTTCGTGGCCGGCGGAAAAGTTGTCCATATGCTGGCAGGCCCTAACAAATGTTGTGGATCCGCTTCTACCGGTACAAAGAATAAAAACGTTCATCGTGCTTAATCCTGTTTCTTGATGGGGAGCATAAAACGACAAGGCATTGGGTCGGGGGTGTTTATGTATATTGGATTGATTGTTGGTTTTGTCAACAATTCCATCCTGTTCCCCCGGTATGTAGGCAAGGAAGTCCTTGGTTTCACCCAATGGATGATCGAATTAGCCGGTTTATTCACCCTGCTGGCGAGCTTTGGCAGCAATGCCGCCATCATCCGGTTTTTCCCCTATTTCAAAAATAAAGAGCAGCAGCACGGCGGCTACTTAGGTTTTATGTTCGTCCTGCGGACGATCGGGATCGCCTTTACGGCGGGTATTATACTGCTGGCCAAGGGGCCCATTCTTCATTTGTACCAGGCCGAAGAGAGTCAGCATTATGTTGAAACCTATTACGGCCTGCTGATCATCACACTAGCGCTGACCTGCTACATGGAGCTGCTGGAAAATTACCTCTCCGCACTTTTTCGGCCCCGTATTCCCACTTTTTTTCGCGATGTTTTCGCCCGCCTCACGGCCCTGGCGTTGATCCTGCTATACTACTTTGGCACAATCAACCTCGAGCAGTTCATCATACTCTATGCCTGGCGATTTGCTTTAAGTGTACTGGGGTTGGTAGTTTTTGCTTATTATATCGGCGAGCTCCATTTCAAGACGGGCCTCGGAATTCTCCGGACGCCGTTTTTTAAACAGATCGCTAGTTATAGTTTTTACTCCGTTTTTGCAACTATAGGCAGTAAAATCACCACCAAGATCGATATTTTGATGATCCCCGCCCTGATGGATTTTAGTTATGGCGGTATTTATGTCGTATACTCCTTTTTTGCTTCCGTCATTACCATTCCACATCAGGGGCTGGCCAAGATCGTTTCCCCCATCCTGGCGGATGCCTGGAAACGAGAGGACTTTGGCGAGATCCGGCAACTCTACAGCCGCACCGCCCTGGACACCATGACGGCAGGCATACTCATCTTTGTTGGCATCGCCATCAACCTCGAGAATATCGTGGCTATACTGGGCGAGGAATTCCGCATCGGGCAATACGTCGCCATTTTCCTGGGGATCGGCCAGTTGGCCCACACCGCCAACGGCTACAATGGCCTGCTGATCAACTATTCACCGCAATTCCGCTACGACCTGGCCTTCAAGGCCCTCACCGCAGCGCTCACGGTCATCACCAACTACATTTTCATCAAGGCGTTCGGTATCACTGGCGCAGCAGCGGCCACCGCCCTGACGATCATCCTCATCAATGTATTCATTCAGGCCTTCCTGTACCGGCATTACCAGATGCACCCTTTTTCCTGGAACATGATCAAGGTCATCGCCGCCGGCGCCCTCTGCCTGCTCGTAAACCTACTGATCCCCGTGATTCATTATCATTTTGTCCTGGACATTATCGTGCGTTCGTCCATCATCACCATCCTCTTCGGCAGCCTCATCATCGGCCTGCGCCTGGCGCCCGATTTCGCCGATTTCTTCTGGAAAATCGTGGAGATGGTATTCAGGAAGAAGCACTAAGGGAAGCTGGGGGTAGGTTAAATGGCTGGGATAAGACCATCAGATGATCATCAAAAATGAGCCCTCTTTTCATCCGCACCGTCCGTTCCAGGATCAGGCCTCTTTGTTCCAGCAAGCGTTGATAATCGGGCAAACTAAATTGGTGAGGGTGCAGGATATCGCCGGGAAGGAGTTGGAACAGTTTTTTCAGAAATTGGAAATTATGGGTGTCGACCGACAAAACCAGCCGGCCGCCGGGGCGCAGGCCTTGGGCCAGGGCATCCGTGGCCTGGGCCAACCGGCCAACATGGTTAATAACATTAAGGCAGAAAACCGTGTCGTAAACGGGGCCCGGTTGAAAATCTTCGAGCGGGACGGGCAGGAAACGCACATTGGGGTATTGCCGGGGCTGAAAGTGAGGTAAGCCAGCTTCATACAAAGGCAACAGAGGGTCAAGTGCATCCACTTTATGTTCCTGAAGAATGATAAAAATACCCGCCGGGCCACAGCCGGCATCCAGAATACGCTGCCCGGGCAGGAGCTCCAACGCTGCCTGCTTCAGCACCCTGCGCCAGTAGGCGGCCTTCCGCCGGAGGTATTCCTGCGGATCCTTCCGGCGCAGGTAAAGCTTCCACCAGCGAATTTCTGCCGCCTGGGCAACTTTCCAGCGTAGATTCATAAGCTAATATTTGTCTGCCCTGCCGGGAATAGGTAAATTTGAACCGGGATCAAAAGTAATTGTTTCCTGCAAAACCTAGTCCAAAGCACCATGCTCTTCTCCATCGGCACCCGGGTACGTTTCCTGCACTCCAGGGATGAAGGTGTTGTCACAGGCCTGCTTGACAACGGCATGGTCAATGTCCAACTGGACGACAACGATTTTGAGATCCCTGCTTTCCTCGACGACCTCATTCGGGCCGAGGATTATATTGACAAAAAACCCAGCGTCAAGGCAAAGATCATCCAGGTGCCCGAAGAGCAGGAGAAGAGGCGGCCCGACCGCCCTCCGATCGAGAGCCAATACACCATTCTGAAAAGTGTCGGCATCCAACTGGCCTTCGACCCGGTGCTGCGGCCGGATGGACATGCGGATAAGTACCAGATGTACCTCATCAATGATACGCGTTACGATGCGCTTTTCACTTTTGAACTCCGCTTGAAAGATCGGGTAAGCCTGCGTCAAAACGGCAAACTCGCTCAGGTGTCGGCTGTCTTATTGGGAGAGCTGCTGTTCGACCAGCTCAATGACGCCCCAGTAGTTGACTTGGATTGCTGGCGCATCACTACTCAAGGCACCGGTAGTAAGATGAGCAAACAACTGCGCATCAAGCCCAAGCAGTTTTTTAATAATATTCGCACTGCTCCGCTGCTCAACCGTCCGGTTCACCTCTACCGCCTGTTCGAGAACCTCAATCCCGAGATCAACCAACAGGAGGAAAACCTCCAATCCTACACCAAACGCAGCACCAGGCCTACCTATTCTTCCCAGGATTTCCACCAACGCATGCCGCACGAAGTGGTTGAATTCGCCGAGTTTATCCCGGAGATTGACCTCCATATCGAGAAACTCGTCCCCAACCACCAAAAGCTGAGCAATGCCGAAATCCTGCGCATCCAGATCTCCCATTTCGATAACTACATCGACAAAGCGATCCGCCTCGGCGTGGAACGCGTCTTTGTCATCCATGGCGTCGGCAAGGGCCGCCTGCGCGACACGATCGCCAGCCGGCTCCTGCAAATGCCGGAGGTAGCCTCCTTCCGCAATGAATTCCACCCGCGCTATGGGTATGGGGCGACGGAGGTGATTTTCTAGGGGTAGGTCATTAGGTCTTTAGGTCTTTAGGTCGGGAGGTCTTTAGGTCGGGAGGTCAGTTGAAAAGGTGCACCGCAGCTTTTCATCCCGGCGAAGCCCGGTGGGCTGAGTCGGGAAGGTCGGGAGGTCGGGAGGTCTTTAGGTCGGGAGGTCGGGAGGTCTAGAGGTCTAGGCGTCAATAGGCCGGAAGCGCCAAAATCGACTGAAACCTGCGAGGTGCGACATGCAGAAGGCCCAAAGCCGGGGTGCGACATGCGACATGCGACGTTCGGAAGGTTTCCCAAGGCTGTCTCCAGAAATAATCGAATAATCGTGTATCTTTTCACGCCAAATGCCGTAAAAGCAATAACAATTTTCAATAAACTTATCGCCTGTCTTGTATCCATTGGAAGATCAAGGCATTGAAAACCGTAATCATGGAATCGATCAAGGGAAAAGTTCGGGAATACCTGGTTGCAGAGCTCAACCTCCCCATTAGCCAGGAAGAGTTACAAGATGACACACCGCTGCTGAGCAGCCGGCTGATTGACTCAATTTCGGCCCTGTTGCTGGTTGAATTTCTGGAGAAAGAATACAAAATCGAATTCAAGCCCCACGAAGTCAACCACGATAATCTTGACTCCCTGGACTTAATCGCCAATTTTGTGGAAGGTAAACAACAGGAACATGCCTAAGCTAAGCGGGCTGTTGCGCCAAACTTCAGAAAAATTTCCGGAACGCACCGCATTTATTGAGCCGGAACAAGGCCGTATTACTTATGGGGCTTTACAACAGCTCGCTGCCCGCCTCTCCCAACTCTTGTCTGACAACGGAGTAGAGGCCGGCGACCGGGTGGGCGTTTGCCTGCCCAAATCCATCCTTTCGGTTGGGGCTATTTTCGGTATTCTGGAAGCGGAGGCCGCTTATGTCCCGGTAGATGTGGAAGCTCCGGAAAACCGCAACGGCTACATCCTGGAAAATTGCCAGGCCAAAGCACTGCTGGTTTCAAGCGATCAGCTGGAAACCTACGCCAGCCATTTCGAAGGCAAGTGCTCGGTGCGGGAGATTCCCGGTTTGCCGCTGGCCTTGCTAATTCTGGATTTTCAGGGCGCCAGCCCGCTCGATATTCCTTCTGGCCTGGCCTACATCCTGTATACCTCTGGTTCGACCGGCCTTCCGAAAGGGGTGCTCATTACGCATCGAAATGCCTTTTGTTTTGTACAATGGGCAGGGCAGGCTTTCGGTATTTCCGAAAAAGATGTCTTCTCATCGATTGCGCCTTTCCATTTCGACCTTTCTGTGTTCGACCTGTTTACCGCCGTTTTACATGGCGCCAGCGTTGTGCTGATCGGCTCGCAAATGGCCAAGAACCCCATGCAACTGGCGGCTCTGATCGATGAGCACCATATCAGCGTCTGGTATGCTACGCCAACCACCCTCAAGATGATGCTCCGATTCGGGCGGATGGAACGCTATCAGCATGACAGCCTCCGGATCGTGTTGTTTGCCGGCGAGGTATTCCCCATCACCCCCCTGCGGGAGATTAAAGCCCGCTGGCATACGGCGGCATTCTATAACCTGTATGGCCCCACTGAAACAAATGTCTGCACGTTCCACCCCATCCCCGAACTGATCCCGGAGGAGCAATCAGCCCCCTACCCCATCGGTATCGCCTGCCCCTATGCCCGCTGCCGGATATTGGTGGATGAGCAAAGCCATCTACTGAAACCTGGCCTGGAAGGCGAGTTGTTGGTGGCCGGCGAATCGGTCATGGCCGGATACCTGAACCTCCCGGAACGCAATGAACGGGCATTCTGGACGGAACAAGGGGAACAATGGTACCGAACCGGCGATATCGTCCGGGTGGACAATCAACTGGAAATGGAATATGTAAGCCGTAAGGACCGCATGGTCAAGCGGTACGGCTACCGCATTGAGCTGGGAGAGATCGAAGCGGCCCTGCATCATCATCCGGATATTGCAGAAGCGGGCGTCGTCAGTGTGCAACCCGAGGGCCAGGATGTTCAGATCATTGCTTTTTATAGTACTAAAGCGCCTGAAACGGCCCTGCCTGTGCTGGCCCTAAAAGAATTTCTGGTCCAGAATTTGCCAGCCTATATGGTTCCGGACAAACTGGTCCATTTGGTGGAAACGCCCAAAACAACAACGCACAAGGTCAATTATCCGGCCTTGATGCAACTGGTTTGACCAAAGCAAATAGACTGTATGTTTTCTTTTACCCCCACTGATGAGCAAAAGGCCTTGCAGCAGGAAATCAAAGCATTTGCTGCCGCCCATTTGTCCGGCGGGGAAGAGCTGCGCGACCGCAGCCAACAATTCGACCGGCAGTGGTGGGCCGCAGCCGGCCAGATCCGATTGCCGGGTTTAGCCATCCCGGAAACATACGGCGGCCGTGGGCTCGACCCGCTTTCCACCCTGTTGGCTCTGGAGGCCCTGGGGTATGGCTGTAAGGATAATGGCCTGAATTTTGCAATCAGCGCTCATTTGCTGGCCTGTGTCGTGCCTTTGTGGCTATATGGCAGCGAAGAACTGAAGGAAACCTATTTGCCGGGGCTATGCAATGGCGAGCTGATCGCCGCCAATGCCATGTCAGAGCCCTCTTCCGGCTCCGACGCCTTTCAGATGCGAACCCTGGCGGTAGAGGAAGCAAGCGGATTTCGGATAAGCGGCGCCAAAAGCTTTGTCAGCAACGGGCCGGTTGCCGACGGGGTGTTACTCTACGCCGCTACCGATCCGGAGCGGGGGTATCTCGGAGGCATTACCGCCTTCTGGCTCGACCGGCGGATACACGATTATAAGACCGGAGCCCCATGGAATAAAATGGGACTGAGAAGCTGCCCGCTGGGCGAGTTGTTTTTTGACAATATGAACGTGGATAAGAGCTTCCTCGTTGGCCGCCTGGGGCGGGGCGCTATGATCTTCAACCGTTCGATGGAATGGGAAAGGGTTTGCCTGGGGGGCTGCCACCTGGGCAATATGCAGCGCCTGCTGGAAATGGCAACCCAACTGGTCCGGGATCAGATCGCCGGGGGGGCGCCGCGGCACGAACGCCAGGCTATCAGTTACGCCCTGGCGGAAATGCAAGCCCGGCTGGAATCAGCACGCCTAATGGCCTACTCGGCAGCCTGGAAAATGGGCCAGGGCAAAAGCGTATCCCGCGAAGCGGCGATGGCCAAGCTTTCCATCAGTGAACTGTATAAAAAAATGACCCTGATGATCGCCGGCTTGTTTGGCGCTGCCGGGCACCCCAACGGAGAAGCGGAACGCTCTCAGCGGGATGCCATGAGCAGTACGATCTACTCCGGCACTTCTGAAATGCAAAAGAATATCATCGCCCAATCAATGGGATTGTAGGAAAATCATTATTACCATCTCTATAATTCAGTAAACTATGAAACCTCTTTACGACGTAATCATTATCGGTGGCGGCCCGACGGGCTCTACAATGGCCACCATGCTGGCGCGGGCAGGCTATCAGGCATTGGTATTGGAAAAAGCAAAATTCCCACGGGAACACATCGGAGAATCCATGTTGCCCTTTTGTTACGACCTGTTCGAAGAACTCGGCGTTCTGGAAGATGTGAAAGCCAATTTCACCCGAAAACCCGGCGTAACCTTCGCCAATATCGACGGCAGCCGCAGCTCACACTGGTGCTTTAACCGGGTGATCGACGGCCCGCAAAGCCTCTCTTTCCATGCCCGCCGTTCCGAATTCGACGACCTGCTGCTTCAACACAGCCGGAAACAAGGCGTTGAAGTACGGGAGGAGACCCAGGTCACCAAAGTAGAACTGGGGCAACCGGGCGATAACGCCAAGGTTTACGCTCAAACACCTGAGGGTGAAATGCTGCAGTTCGAAAGCCGCTTCCTGGTGGACGCCAGCGGACAGGACTGCTTCCTGCCCCGAATGTTGGGCAATCAAAAACCTTTTACCCGCCTGCACATCCGCATGGCCTTGTCCTGCCATTGGAAAAACGCCAAACTGGATGAATCCCTGGCCAACGGCAATATCAAGATCGTACACCTCGGTGGTGAAAAACTGGGCTGGATCTGGATGATCCCCCTCAAAGACGACCGCCTCAGTATCGGCCTGGCCCTCAATATGAGCTACGCTCAGGAGCAACGCAAGATCTTGTCGAAAGAACACGGCGCCCGCAACTGGCAACAAGCGCTGTATCTGCAGGAACTGGCATCTTCTCCGATTGTGATGAAAATCATCGGCGATGCCGAACGGTACTGGGATGTGGTCAGCAACGGCGACTTCTCTTATTATGCGGAAGAAAAATTCGGGCACAACCACGCGATCGTCGGTGATGCAGCAGCTTTCCTCGATCCCATTTTCTCCAGCGGTATCTACCTGGGCATGATGGCAGCCAAGATGGTGGCCAACGGTATTGATAAGGTATTCCGCGATAAAGACTACTCCGTTATGGAGAAGGCTTACGCCGATATGGCCGGAGGGTACAAAGTGATCGAAGAACTAATCTGTACTTTCTACGAACCGAACTCCATCGCCTTTTCCGACCTGCAGGATAACGGCGACTTCAGCTACGACAAGTTTGAATCGGCCTACTCGATCCTGCACCTGTTGCTAGCCGGCGATTTCTTCAAGGAACACGAACGGTACCTGCGGGCAATCGAGACTTTGCGCAGCCAGAAGATGATCGACAAATACAAGAACTTAACCGGGCACATGGATGCCGACAAGGAGCAGCAGATTTGCCTGATGCCCGAAATGCAATCATAAGAAGCGATGAAATACGGTCAATACTGGGATGCTTTTTACGAAAAGACCTATGTGAAGGAAGCGCGCAAGGCGCTATGGGACGTACCCGCCGCGCTGTCGGTTGGCAAAGACCTGGAAATCTTTCAAAGCTATTTCCACCCGGAGCTTCCGGTGCTGGACATTGGCTGCGGGACAGGCGAACAGGCGCATTACTTGTCCGCCTACTATCCCAGGGTCATCGGTGTAGACGCCGCCCCAACTGCTGTGGCGCTGGCGGCGGCCGAACACACCCTGGCCAACCTGGAATTTCAAACCCTTGATGCTGCCGACCCGGAAGCCTGCGCCGCCCTTCACCAAAAGTATGGCGACATGAACCTTTACATGCGCGGGGTGATGCACCAGGTTGATGCTGCAGAGCAAGCCCGGTTTGTGGCCAACCTTTCGCTGCTCATGGGGGAAAGGGGGCGCTTGTATTTCATCGAAGTGGCCGACAATATCAGAAGCTATTTTGCGGAGGCGACTCATGGGTTCCATGAGTTGCCCAAAGCCGTACAGGAAGTATTCGTCAGCAACCTGCCGCCACATGGCATCAATCTGGAGCACCTGCCCCGGCTTTTTCCCGCTCCGGGGTTCAACATCCTGGCCAGCGGAGAAGGCCATCTGCTGACCAACCTGACACTGCCCCGCGGAGAAGCGGTGCGGATTCCCGCTGTTTACGCCTTGATTGCCAAAGGGGCTTGAACGCCCCGTTACGAAATCTCAACTTAAGATGGATAGCTTGAAACCTTACCTGCTTTTTGTATGCTTAATCATAGCACTGGCTTCCTGCGGCCCCGCTGAAAAGCCTCCCGGACAGGAGGCGCCGCCACCGACGAGCGCACCACAGCCTCCGATTGAGCCATCGACAACGATGGAACCAGAATCAGCTCCACAGGCCATTGAAGCGCCCCTGGCCTCCACCCGGGAATCATCACCACAAGCTCCCTCCACTCCGGAAAAACCGCTGCCAAAAACCGCTGGAACAATCGTCCCAGTGCTGGAAACCAAACCGGCAGCACCGGCAAAACGCGATGCGGCTCAGGCGGAAGAACGCCTGCTCGCCAAAAATGACTGGCAGGCCGGCCAGGAAGAGCCGGAAAAGAAAACCCGAAATATCGATATCACCGGCCGGACGCTTAAGCAACTGGGTACGCTGGGCATCAATCTGAGCCCTCAACAGGAAGAAAAGCTGAAGGCGCTTTCGGACAATTACGACTTCAATACCATCCCGTCCGGTGAAGAGCGCCGGGCGTTGCGGCGAAAATTCATGACGGATGTTTTCGATAACGTCCTGACAGAAGAACAACAGGAAACCGTTCGGGAAAAACGGGGATTTGGTGAAGGGGGGTAGCTTTGGCAGGGGTGAGAAGCTTGGGATGTGCCTGGGGAAGTTGAGCAGCTTGGGTGGAGCATGGAGGAGTTGAGAAGGTTGAGAAGGTTGAGAAGGTTGAGAGGGTTGAGAAGCTGAGGGATGGCTGGGAAAGGTTTAGTTTTTCTCTGGGGGGAGTGTTCAGAAGTTCGTGTGTTCGAGTGTCCGGGGCCCCATAAAACCCAGTTAAATCAAGGCTTTCATGACCATGGCGCGGGATTTGACACAGTTAAATGAAGACTCCCCTCTGGGCATCTGTGCCCCACCTCAACCTACCCCGTGCCAAAGCCTTTCAAAGCCCCCAAGGAGCTATTATAAAAATTCGAAAAGAAATGATCAGCCGTTCCCTCATTCTGGAAAAGATTACCCAAAAACAGGCTGCCGCCAACAGCAATACAGTGGTAGGGGTAAATGGCTTGCTTCAGATCTTCCTATCGCTAGGCCTGATCAGCCTGGCTATTTATTTTTTTCATCTGGAACAGGACATCCGGCTCGTACAGCTGATGCCATTTGTAGTGGGAGGATTTGCCGTTCATGCTTTACTACCGGGTTCATGGCGGCTACCCTTTCTCTTTTTGATCAATCTAGCCGCCATTTACTGGTTGCTGGGCCCCCGCGATGGAGCACTGCTCACCGGGCTGGGGTTCCTGTTATTCCTGTTGGCGAACCTGCCCATACGGATAGGCTACCGAATTGGGCTGGCCCTTGTGGCAGGGCTGGCGCTGGCATTTTTTCGGGCAGGTTGGCTGCCCTTTTTTCAGGGCAAAACTTTGCTGCCCATATTGGGCTCCATGTTCATGTTCCGGATGGTGTTGTACCTCTATGAGATGCAGTTTGAAAAGCAACCGGCCGGTTTTTGGAAGAAGCTCAACTACTTCTTCCTGTTGCCCAATCTGGTGTTTGTCATTTTTCCGGTAGTCGACTACAGCACCTTTGTTCGGAATTATTACACCCGGCCGGCCTATGAAACCTACCGGCGGGGCGTGCTGATGATGGCCAATGGGGTTTTTCACCTCCTGCTCTACCGGTTGATCTACTACTACCTGCTGCCGGCGCCGGGTAGTGTACAGGATTTTGCCGGCCTGCTGCAATTCATGGCGGCCTCCTACGCGCTGATCGTGCGCCTGGCGGGCATTTTCCATTTTTCAGTTGGCGTGATCTGCCTTTTCGGTTTTTACCTGCCGCCGGCTTTCGACCACTACTTTTTCGCCAACAGTTTCAGCGACCTCTGGCGGCGCATCAATATCTACTGGCGCGACTTTGTGACCAAGGTATTTTACTTCCCCATATACTTCCGCCTCAAGCGCTATGGAACGGTGACAGGCCTGGCGCTTTCCGTTCTGATCGTTTTCTTCATCAACTGGTTCCTGCACGGCTACCAATGGTTTTGGATCCGGGGCAGCTTTCCGCTGACGGTGCAGGATACGACTTTCTGGGGCGTGCTCGGGATATTGGTGGCCGGCAACTCCGTGGTGCAGGCCAACCGGCGGCCGGTGAAACCCAAGCCTGGCGTATTTTCGGCAGCCTATGCCCTGCGCAACACCTTTATGGTACTGGGCATTTTCAGTTTTATGGCCATACTCTGGTCCTTCTGGACAAGTAGCACCCCCGGCGACTGGCTGGCCATGGTTGGGCGGGGCCGCCCCAAAGGACTGAGCGATATTCTTGGGCCCGCTACCCTGATACTTGTGCTGGTGGGTGCAGGCTTCCTGGGGCAATACCTGGGCCATTTATACCAGCAAAAGAAACTGCCGCTGTCCCCTTCTCCCGCCCGGGTTTTCTGGCTGGCCAATATGGGTTTGGCAGGGCTGGTATTGCTGGGCTTGCCGCCGGTCAGCCAACGATTGGAGAATCAAATGGGTTTTGATTTCGAACCGGTGTTGTACACCCGTTTAAATGCCTTTGACCGCGAACAGTTGTACAAAGGCTACTATGAAACCCTACTGGCGGGAAACAACCTCAACTCCCGAATGTGGGAAATGGAACAGGCCAAACCGGACGAATGGAAAAGCATGAAGGAACTGGGCTTGCGTATCGACCGCGACGACATCCTGCTCAAAGAATTGGCGCCCAATAAAAATGTGGAATTCAAAGGCGCCCATTTCACCACTAATAGTCACGGGCTACGCGACCAGGAGTATGCCCTGGAAAAACCCGCCAACACCCTCCGCATGGCGCTGCTGGGCGGCTCCATTGAAATGGGAACCGGCGTGGACACCGATCAGACCTACGAGAACCTGGCGGAAGGCCAACTGAACGCTTCTTCCCTGCTGGGCGCCAATCAACAGGTGGAGATCCTGAACTTCGCCATTTCCGGCAACCACCTGTTCCAGAATGTCGCTATGTGCGACTGGAAAGCTTCGAAGTTTCAACCCGATGTAGTCATCTATCCGGCGCATTCCAACGAAGCATACCGCATCCTCAGTAGCTTGTACCGGGATTATAGCAAGCGGAGGGAACTGACCTATCCCTTCCTCAAGGAAATGATTGCAGCGGCAGGGGTGAAGGCAGTGGATACGGAAACGGAATTTATTGAAAAATTAAAACCCCGGCAGGAAGAGATCCTGCGATGGGGCTTGAACAAGATACTGGACTGCGCCCGGGCAAAGCAAGCCATCCCCATTTGGCTCTATGTACCGGCACTGGACGATAATGAAGTGGCGGGAGAAGATGCTATGCTGGAAAAAATAGCTGGAGAAACCGGTTTTTTCACCCTCAATTTAAAAGGCAGCTACGGGCCAACTGAGCCCGAAAGCCTCAAGATCGCAAGCTGGGACTTCCACCCCAACGCCAGAGGGCACCAAATGATCGCCGACGAGTTGATCCGGCAGTTGAAGCAAAACAAGGCTTTGCTGGAAGTGCTCCGGGCAAAACGCTGAGAGCCTGGAGGCCTTAACCAGGTTGGAGCAGGGAGAAGTTGAGGGGGTTGAGAAGCCAGGTTGGAGCTGGGAGATGGCGGGGAAAGGTTTAGTTTTCTCTGTGCTCAACCTCCTTAACGCTCTCAACGCTCTCAACCCAGCCCGTGCCAAAGCCTCCAAGAAGCCATTATCAAAACCGAAAAGAAATGATTAGCCGCTACTTCCTCCTGGAAAAGATAACCGAAAAACAGGCTGCTGCCAACAGTAATATGGTGGTGGGGATACAAAGCCTATCACAGATCCTCCTATCGCTCTGCCTGATCAGCCTGGCTATTTATGGCTTTCATTTGGAACAGGATATCCGGCTTGTGCAACTGATGCCCTTTGTGGCAGTAGGATTTGCGGCCAATGCTCTACTGCCAGGGCCTTGGCGGCTGCCCTTCCTCTTTTTGATCAACCTGGCCGCCATTTTCATCCTGCTGGGGATATGGGATGGCGCCCTTTTGGCAGGAATAGGATTATTACTCTTCTATCTGGCAAACCTGCCGATTGCCGTGAAATATCGTATAGGGATTGTATTATTGGCAGGAGTGGTGCTGGCCGCCTTGCGAGCGGAATGGCTTCCGTTCATTCAATCCAAAGCGGTGTTAGCGATTCTGGGATCCATGTTTATGTTTCGCATGATCGTGTACCTCTATGAGATGCAGTTCGAAAAGCAACCCGCCGGTTTTTGGAAAAAGCTCAACTACTTCTTTCTGTTGCCCAACCTCGTTTTTGTGATCTTTCCGGTAGTAGACTACAGCACCTTTGTGCGCAACTACTATAGCCGGCCGGCCTATGAAACCTACCGCCGTGGCGTGCTGATGATGGCCAATGGCGTATTCCACCTCCTACTCTACCGCCTGATTTACTATTATCTGCTGCCGACGCCGGGCGAGGTGCAGGATATCTATGGCCTATTGCAGTATATGGCGGCCTCCTACGCCCTGATCGTCCGCCTGGCGGGCATTTTCCACTTTTCGGCCGGCGTGATATGCCTGTTCGGTTTCCACCTGCCGCCCACTTTCGACCACTACTTCTTCGCCAATAGCTTCAGCGACCTTTGGCGGCGCATCAATATCTACTGGCGCGACTTCGTGACCAAGGTTTTTTATTTCCCTATTTATTTTCGTCTCAAACGCTACGGCGCCACCTTTGGCCTGGCCCTTTCTGTGCTGCTGGTTTTCTTCATCAACTGGTTCCTGCACGGCTACCAGTGGTTCTGGATACGCGGCGCTTTTCCCCTGACGATACAGGACGCCGTTTTCTGGGGCGTATTCGGCGTTTTGGTGGCGGCCAATTCGGTGATACAGTCCAAAAGGAAGAGCAACCAGCCGCGGCCGGGCGCCTTTTCCGCATTCTACGCCCTGCGCAACGCCTTCAAAGTACTGGGCATTTTCACCTTCATGATCGTCCTCTGGTCTTTCTGGACGAGTCAATCCATTGCCGATTGGTGGGCCATGGTGGGCAAAGCGCGCTCGGCTGGCATTAAAGACGGGTTGGTGATCGGGCTTGGTGTTTTCATCCTGGCGGGAGCGGGCCTGCTGTTGCAGTACATCAATCATTTGTATGGTTTGAAAAAACTGCCGATCGCCCCCTCCATCAGGCGAACCTACTGGCTGGCGAACGCCGGCATGGCCAGCCTGGTGATCCTGGGGCTGCCCTTTGTTCAGCAGGGATTAGAGCAGCGCCTGGCGGTGGGCCTCGAGCCGGTTTATTATACCAAACTCAACGCCTTCGACCGGGAGCAGTTGTACAAGGGTTACTACGAAACCCTGCTGGCGGGCAACAACCTCAATTCCCGCATGTGGGAACTGGAACAGGTAAAACCCGAAGACTGGAAAAGCTTCAGCGACCTGGGTATCAGCCGGCGGAGAAATGATATTATGATGAAAGAATTGCTGCCCAACGAAAGCGTATTGCTCAAGGGCGGCCGTTTCTCCACCAACAGCCACGGCTTCCGCGACCAGGAATACGCCCTCGAAAAGCCGGCCAACACCCTGCGTTTTGCCCTATTGGGCGGCTCTATCGAAATGGGGACCGGCGTAAGCAATGAGGAAACCTACGAAAACCTGTTGGAAGCCAGGCTCAACAGCGACAAGGTGATCTTTGGAGGGCAGCGGGTGGAGATCCTGAACTTCGGGCTGGCCGGCTTCCACTTGTTCCAGGACATTGCCATACTGGAGGAAAAAGCCGCCCCATTCCAACCCGATGTGGTGCTCTTTACCACCCACTCCAACGAAAGCTTCCGCGTCCTGGCCAGTATCCTGCAGGCCTACTGGACCAAGCGGGAACTCACCTATCCTTTCCTTCAGCAGGTAATAGACGAGGCGGCCTTCGGTACGGAAATTTCCCAATCGGAAGCCATGGAAAAGCTAAAATCCAGGGAACAGGAGATCATCACATGGGGTTACGACCGGATCGTGCAGTACTGCCTCGATAATAACGCCATCCCCGTCTGGGTTTTCGTACCCACCCTCGACGACAATACAGTGGAAGGGGAAGAAGCCAGCCTGCAACAATTGGCCGAATCCCGCGGATTCTACACCCTCAACCTGAGCGCCACTTTCCAGGGCCAGGATGCCGACGCATTGAAGATCGCGCCCTGGGATTATCACCCCAACGCAGAAGGGCATGCGCTGATCGCGACGGAGTTGTTGAAACAATTGGAGGAGAACGGGGCGTTGAAGGAGCGGTTGCGGGGAAAGGAGAAGTAAGGAATGATATTGTCATTTGGGAATTATGTGGCCCGAACTTTCGTTGCAAACAATAAAAAAACATGAAGAAAATACATTTTACAATCATACTAATTTTAACAACCCAAATTGCCTATTCACAATATTGGATAGTTGGAGATTCTACGAACTATTCGGTTAATATCCTGGATACTCCATTTGGGCCTGATTCAAAAGTTGTTTTTGATATTGATTGTGATGGGACAGAAGATTTTAATATTAATTCATCTGGCCCAATTGGTAGCTCTTGGCCCTGGAAAAGACTGTCGTTTTATATGCAAGAGGGCGTAGAAGTTTTTAATTCGAATACCGGAACCGTAACAACATTTGAAACTGGAGATACAATGCCTTTTTATCCAGATACGCTTTGGACCAGATATTTAGATTTCATATACGGCACTGGAGAAACCGGCAGTTACGGGCAATATGAAATAAATGAAAAATATATTGCATTTAGAAAAAGTAGCGACACAGACACCTTTTTTTGTTTTATTAAGTTTTCAAATCTTGGAATTGATTTTACCATCCATCAGATAATATCAAATTGTGAAATCAATCCATTGGAAATCATTACCAACACTATTGGCCCAGGATCAGAAAGCTTTGGCATCTATCCGAATCCAACCACTGCCCAAATAACACTTTCCGGCGAGGCAACAGAATATGTAATCTATACAGCCAATGGAACAATAGTGGACAAAGGAAAAACAAGTCTAAAAACCATTGATTTAACCAGATTACAAAAAGGGATCTATTTCATTAGGCTGATTAGCCGAAGCCAGCAGAAAATGTTTAAAATAATTAAAATATAAGCTGTCAATAACTACGGGGTTTCAGCATCAACACCATTAAGATGAACCTAAAAGAAAAGGAAGAAGAAGAAATTAATTACTGGAAGAGTAGCGAATTTGAATCCGCAGAAAAATTCACGAAAGAGAATTTTTTAAATAAAATGCAGGAATGCCGGCATTTTGACTACAAAGTCAATAAGTACTCGGAATTCATAAGGCAAAAAAAACAGGTTCTTGAAATTGGGGCCGGACAGGGATGGGCTTCCTGTTTTTTGAAAAAATACTACCTGCCGGAAGCGCAATTTACCGTCACGGACATCAGCCCCTATGCGATAAAAAGCCTAACCCACTGGGAAGATTTTTTTAAAGTTAAGATTGAGCGATCCTATCCTACAAAGAGCTATGAGATCAATGAAAAAGACGGACAATTTGACCTGATCTTTTGCTATGCGGCGGCGCATCACTTTGTTTTACTGAAGGAAACCCTTATTGAGTTAAAACGGATACTCAAGGATAATGGGCACATCCTTTTCCTGTATGAACCAACGGCTTCCAACTTGTTTTACCCTATGTATTACTATTATGTCAACAAAATGCCCCACAGCACTCCGGAAGATGTGATCGTACCCAGCAGAATAAGGTCAATATGTTCCGGTATTGATCTGAAATACAGGAATATATATGACCCCAACCAAAGTATACTTCGCAGTATCCCCATCGGCATTTACTTCAAGCTACTGGGTAAGATGCCCTTCCTTCAAAAGGTACTCCCCTCTTCTTCTGACCTGATCTTTACAAAGCAATAGCGCATACTTGAAAGCTATCAGGCATAAAAAGCCCCTCATGCCCTATCACCGCACCAATAACACATCGCCCGTTAACAGCACTGTTTCACCGGTGGCATAGGCCATTTCAAGTAAATATACATAAACGCCGGCAGGCAGTGGTTTGTCATTCTTACGCCCCTTCCAGGCCACCGCCGGATCGCTAAACGGCAAGCCCTCCACCTGGTGCACCATACCGCCCCAGCGGTCAAAGATGATAAAGCGATGGATCATGGCGTCCAGGCCGCCAGCAGCCATGGGACGGAAGTTGTCGTTGACGCCGTCATCATTCGGGGAGAAGGCATTGGGAAGGTAGGCCGGACAAAGCCCGGAAGGGATGCGGAAGGCCAGCGTATCGGCGCACGCCAGAGAGTCCGTGGCGATGAGCAGGTAATCACCTGCGGCCAGCTCATCCAACTGGTTCGTGAGGCCCAGCGCTCGCCCATTCAAGCTTAATTGCCCGCCGCCGGCGCCGCCGGTGACCGTAAATTGCAATTGTCCGTTTTTCTCGTTACAGCTAGCCGCCACCACCACATCCTGGGTTAAAATCGGTGGTTCGGAACCGGAGAGGCTAATTTCGGTAGTGGCTACACAGCCGGCTGCATCTGTAATAGTCAGGGTGTAGTTGCCGGCAGAGACATCCATAAATACAGGTGTAGCACTGGGCGGCAAACCGCTGAGGTTGTACTCCAAGGGCTCCGCGCCGCCGGCGGTGATAATCTCGGCCCGGCCGTTTGCCAATCCGCAGGAACTGTTTTCCAGCAGCACCTCTTCAATAGACAGGCCGGTGCTGCCGGCAATAGCCACCGTTTCCGTAAGGACGCAACCGGAGTCATCTACTACCTCCAGAGCATACGTCCCGGCAGAAACATCCTCCAGAACGGGTGATGTCACCTCTGCTCCATTCACGCGATACACATAGGGCGGCTTCCCCCCGGATACAGCGAAGCTGATGCCGCCATTGTCCTCCCCGCAGGAAGTATTTGTTACCTCCAGCCCTGAAAAGGCCGGGCTGCTAATGTTGCCAATGTTGACGATATTCAAAAAAGAACAACCATTATCGTCGAATACTTCAATAGTATAGGAGCCGGGAGCGAGATCGCCAAATTGGGTGGCGGATGTAAACGGCCCTCCGTTCAGCGATAACTGGTAAGGGGCTGCGCCTCCCTCAATGTTAAACGACACGCCGCCATTGTCCAGGCCGCAACTGGCAAAGGTTATCTGCAAATCGGTAAACATCGGCCCATCCAGGCCAACGTCCACGGTTTCGTCCACCAGGCAGCCGACTTCATCCTGTACGTAGACGTTGTAGTCCCCAGCGGGCAGGTTATTGAACACCGGCGAAGCCTGGAAGTTAATGCCGTCGATAGAGTAGCTCAGGGCGCCGATACCGCCGCTGGCCTGTACGGAGATCGCGCCGCTGCTGGATTCACAGGAGAATCCGTTGGCCGATACGTCCAATATATTCACCGGGTTGGAGCCCAAAAATTCAAAAGTACTGGCCCCGCCGCTGACCGCCAGCGGAATCTGGCAATACAAACTCAGTGAAGCATTATCAAAATCGATCAGGTAGATATTAGCAGCATTATCGGTCAGCGCAAAGGTCTGAACCTCTTCGCAACTGGCTGCATAAGAAACGATTCCGAAAATCCGGCCGGGCACGTTATCGTTGATGACAACCGTGCTATTGGCAGGATTGCCGATATCCACCCGCACAATATTGTCCCCTACCGCGGCCATGTACAGCTCGCCGCCAAAAAACGCCAGATCACCCTCGGCGCCGTAACCGACATTGCCCAGAAACTGGCCGGTATCGGTCGCCAGGCTATAGGACCACAGCTCGCCATCCAGCCCGCAGGCATAGAAAGTGCCGTCCGCCGAAATGGTGAGCGCCGTGTACAGTTGCCCTGCCGGAATTTCAAATGTATGGATCAGGCTGCTGCCGCCGGACGCGACATTGATCTCGTACAAACGCCCGGCGCCGCTGATGGCGTACAGCTTACCATTCGGATGGAAGCTGATATCCGTAGTACTCACCGGCATCGCGCCGACCAATTCATAAGAACAATCATCCAGGTTGAGGGAATAGAGCTGGCCCGTAAGGGTGCTGAGGAAAATATCCTGGCCGTGAAGGCCAAAAGCCAGGAAGACGAAGAGCAGGACAAAGATCGATCGTTGGGGCATGGGTATTTTCGGTTTGTAAGCCTCTGGCGGGCAAAGATAAACATCCACCGCCAAAATACCCGAACGCCTTTTCATGGCTTTTCAAATTCAGATACGCAACTCCCAGGTTGTTCAGCGTTTGTTAGCCTTTTTAAATTTTCAACTGTTTTGGGTAGTCCTCCAAAAGAAATAGAGGTATGCCAAAATCGGGTAACCCACGATAAATATCCCCACGGCATGTTGGCCAATACCATACAGTATGGCAGAACCAATGATTAAAAAGGAGAGGCCTAGCCCAACATGGAATTTTTTGAATTTTTGAAGATAAGAGTGGAGATCTACCTTTTTTCTATCTTCCTCACTCATGCTGTTATAGCCTGAAAGGAGGTATTTGGCATTGCTTTCCGTCACGACAAATCCTATCGCGACAAATACCAAACTCAATCCTATCATGCCGTAAATCATTGTTCGAATTTAACCGGTTCTCAACCTCCTCAACCTCCTCAACCTTCTCAACCTCCTCAACTTATAAACTTCTCAACTTCCTCACCCCTCCTCCCCCAGCAAGCGCAACAGCACCCCATTGCTCCAGCCAAAGCCGTCCTGCACCGGGTACTCGCCGCCGCCGGCCAGCAGGCTCATGTCCTCTACGTTATATTTCTCCACCATTTTTCCGGTGTTTTCGAAAACGCGGACATTCAACGCAATCCAGCGGTTTTTTATCTCCTCCGCCAGTTCGAAATGGCCGTAATTGCGCAAGCCCTGGATGGCGATCCATTGCAGGGGCGCCCAGCCGTTGGGAGCATCCCATTGCTGGCCCGAGTGGAGCAGGGTGCTCACCAGGCCGCCCGCTTTGAGAAAATGCCGGCGGATATTTTGCGCCACTTTTTCCGCCTGTTCTTCCGAAGCCAGAAAGAAAAACAAAGGAAAAACCGTCGCCAGCGACGGGATACCCGTCCGCTGCCGGTGCACAAAATCGTAGTCCTGGAAATAACCGCTGGCTTCATCCCAGCAATATTTTTGGAGTGCTTCCTTGCGCTGATCTGCTTTCTGCCGGTAGTGTTCCAGTTTAGACTCATCGCCGATCCAGGCGTGGGCGCGGGCGATCATGATTTCCAGGTGGTACAGGAGTGCGTTGAGGTCAACCGGGGCCAGTTCGGTCGTCCGGATGGTAGAAAAAGTTTTGCCGTCGCGGAACCAACGGGCGCTGAAATCCCAGCCCGACTCGCAGGCGGCGCGCAGGTCGTGGAACAATTGCTGCGGAGCGCGGCCGGAGGCTTCCGCCAGTTCGATGTCTTCGCCATAAGATTCCTGCCGGGGCTGGCCGCTGCTATCCCAGTAACGGTTCAGCGTGCTTCCGTCAGGCATCCGCGCCAGGTGTTTAATAGCAGTAGCACCCTTTACCAATTCGCCGGCTCCTTCCATCCAGAATGCGTATTCCTTTTCCAGGAAGGGTAAATATTTTTCCAGAACCTTTTCACCCGATTCTTCCACCAGCAGGCGCACCATCAGGGAATAAAAGGGCGGCTGGGAACGGCTTAGAAAATACGTGCGGTTGCCGTTGGGAATGAAACCGATAGTGTCGATGAGGTAGCTGAAATTGTCCACCATGTGTTCAATCATTTTCGACATGCCGGCCACCTGTAGGCCCAACATGGTGAAGTAACTGTCCCAGTAATAGATCTCTCCGAAGCGGCCACCCGGAACGATATAGGGATGGGGCAAGGGAATAAGGGAACTGCCTTCCACCCTGGCGTCCGCCTGTCGCGACAACACCGGCCACAGCGCATTGATGTGTTCCTCCACCGGCCGATTCCGGTCGGCTATGAAACCACTGGAATAATCCGCCGGCTGTTCAAAGTGTTTGAGTACAAAAGCCTTCAGATCGAAGCCGGGCCTGTCCTTTTCTGCTTCGTACTGTTTCAGGATCAGGCCTGGCGCCGCTTTGGGAGTGCAGTCGACAAAAGTCTTGGAATCCGGGAAGATGCGCTCCGTCTGAACGGCTTCGAAAAGTGGGCCGAAGGTGATGTCCGGCGGGCTAAGCTTATCCATGTTTGACAAATTAAATTAAGCGGGATGCAGAAAATTAATATTTTTACGGGAAACCGGGCTTTGTTGCGGTAAAAAAGTGTGCTGAATTTTGAAGCGAGTGTTTGGAGAGTGCGTGTTTGAGGAATTCCTCAGAGAAACCGAACACTCAAAACTTTACCAGGCCCGTAAGGACGGGACCCGAACACTCAAATACCCAAACACTCGCCCCCCCATTCACAAACACCCAATAAATTGCACTACATGAAAAACTGGAGGATCAAGCTTTCCCTTTTTCTGAATTACTTCGTTTTCGCCATATTGTTGAACAGCGTCGGCACGGTCATTCTGCAGGTGCAGAACAACTTCGGCGTTTCCGAAGGCTCGGCCAGCACATTGGAGGCCTTCAAGGACCTGAGCATTGCCATCACTTCCTTTCTGATCGCTTCCTATATCGTACGGATCGGCTACAAGCGGGCCATGCTTTTTGCAATGGGCTTTATCACGCTGGTTGCCCTGATTATGCCGTTTACTCCGACCTTTTGGTCCACCCGATTGTTATTCGCCGCCACGGGATTCTCTTTCGCGCTGACGAAGGTGTCCGTATTCGCCACCATCGGACTGGTAACCGACAATGAGAAGGAGCATGTGAGTTTTATGAATTTCCTGGAATCTTTTTTCATGGTAGGTGTCCTTTCCGGGTATTTCATCTTCAGCGCCTTTGTAGATGACGCCAATCCGGAATCCACTACCTGGTTCAACGTCTACTTCGTTTTGGCCGCCATATCCCTTATTGCCTTTTTACTGCTGTTGACCACCAAATTGGACGAGTCGCGGGTCCATCAGGACAAGGATAAGACTTTGGCGCAGGAATTTGGTGATATGCTGAAGCTGGCTATCCGGCCACTGGTACTCATTTTCATCGTCAGTGTTTTCTTGTATGTTCTGATCGAGCAGGGCCTGATGAGCTGGCTGCCTTCGTTCAACAGCCGGGTATTCAAGCTGCCAACCTCTTTGAGCATTCAGATGACGAGCATCCTGGCAGCGTCCCTGGCAGTGGGCCGTTTTGCCGGCGGCCTGGTCTTAAAAAAACTACACTGGTTCAAAGTATTGTCTTTCTGCATCGTAGCGGCTGCCGTCCTGATGTTGATCAGTCTGGGTATAGCCAGCAAAGGCGTTAGCCATGTAGTCACTGGCTGGTCCAATGCCCCATTGGCCTCTTATCTGGTGCCATTGATCGGAATCTGCCTGGCGCCGATCTACCCGGCTATCAACTCGGTAATCCTCAGCAAGCTGCCGGTAAAGCAACACGCTCCCATGTCAGGACTGATCGTCGTGTTTTCCGCCCTGGGCGGCACCACCGGCTCCATCATCACCGGCAACCTCTTCGGCGTTTTTGCCGGCAGGGAACAGATCGCCTTCTACATTCTGCTGATCCCGGTAGCCATCATTCTTTTTGTCTTATACTTTTTCAAGCGGGAAACGGATAAGATACCGTTTGAGGGAGGGCATTAGTGGTACGTCAGTGGGCAGGCCCTTAGGAGGTTTCCCGTTCAAGGTTTTAAAGTTTCAGCGGTCCTTTCGCGTAACGACAGGGCGACTTCGCCATCCCCTTGAAGACAGCTTGGCGAAACCAGAAGCGCTCCCTCAAGGTGTGTAGCCTTATGCCCTTTGGCTTCCTCGCCAAGAAGAAATTTTTTCCGTTCTTTTGTGGCCAAAAGAACCAAAAGCCTTGTACCAGCCAATGCGGCGCGGAAAAGCTGATTTGCTTCGTATGTGGAGTGCAGGCCAATGCCCATAGGGTTCGGGCTTTGGCTGCCCCAATCCTGGCAATCGCCGAGTAGCGCCACAAGACCCACAAGACTCACAAAACCCACAAAACCCACAAGACGAATGAGACGAACAAGACCCACAAGACGAATGAGACGAACAAGACCCACAAGACCCACAAGACAAATAGAGACGAACAAAACCTTCCAACATTCCGGCCTCACTGCTTCCCCATGTAATCCAGCGTCAGATTACAAAGTAGTTTCACGCCCAGTTTCATGCCACTTTCATCGATATAAAAATCCGGAGTGTGGTGGGGAGCGGCGTCTTCCTCCTTCATGCCTTTCGGCATCCCTCCAAGGAAGAGGAACAGGCCCGGCACTTTCTCGGCAAAAAAAGAAAAATCTTCTGCTCCGGTTATCGCCTTTGACAGGATCACATGCTCCTCTCCAGCAGTAGACTGCAGGGTAGGCAGCATTTTCGCCGTCAGGCCCGGATCGTTGTAAGTGACGGGATACCCCCTTTCGATCTCTACATCTGCGGTGGCGCCCCAGCTTTCGGCGATATTAGTAACCGTGCGACGGATGCGTTCGTGCACATCTTTTTGCATGTCGGTATCCAGAGTGCGGATGGTGCCGATCATTTCAACTTCTTCCGGAATAATATTGCTGCGCACTCCACCATGAATCTTTCCGATGCTAATAACCAATGGTTCTTTGGTTAGCTCCATCTGCCGGCTGACGATCATCTGTAAGCCCTGGATGATCTGGGCGGAAATGGTGATCGGATCGATGCCGCCCCAGGGTTGGGAACCATGAGTTTGTTTGCCGTGTACTTTGATCACCATCCGATTGACGGCGGCCATCGTTCCTCCCGGCTTATATTTCACATTGCCCACTTCCGTCTTGGAATTAATGTGCAGGCCAAAAACCACATCGACTTTAGGGTCGTCCAACGCACCTTCTTTGACCATCAGCTCCGCGCCGCCTTCCTCGCCTGGAGGCGCCCCTTCTTCTGCCGGCTGGAACAAGAAAACTACCGTGCCCTCCAGTTCATCGTTCATACCTGCCAGTATCTGTGCTGCGCCCATGAGCATAGCCACATGGGTATCGTGCCCACAGGCATGCATGACACCGCTGGCCTCACCCAAATAAGTGGTTTGAACTTTGGAAGCGAAAGGCAAGTCGACCCGCTCGGTAACCGGCAGCGCATCCATATCGGCCCGCAGGGCCACTACCGGACCGGGCTTGCCGCCGCGCAAGATGCCCACTACACCAGTATGGGCGACGCCGGTGCGCACCTCCAGCCCCAGGCCCTCCAAATGGCTGGCCACTATTTTCGCCGTCTCGAATTCCCGGTTCGACAGTTCCGGGTGTTCGTGAAAGTGCCGCCGCCATTCGATGACTTGTTGCTCCAGGGCATTAGCCTGTTTGTCTACATAGCTGTGCACAGCTGCAGGTTCAACCAGGGATGGCTGCCCATGCAAGACAAACGAACCGGCAAATGACAGGAGAAGGAACAGCAGCTTTTTCATACTCAATTGGGTAATTAATAAGGAAAAAAACCTTTCGGAGTTATGGAAGAGTGGATTGCCGGAGTAATGGATGTCCTGGAAAATCAACTATTCCAAGACGCCACTACTCCAGCAATTAACTTAGCAATCCCCTTTAATTCTTCCCCTCAGCATAATACTGATAGAAATACGGGATCGTCTCGATGCCTTTGTAAAAGTTAAACAGGCCATAGTGCTCATTGGGTGAGTGGATGGAGTCAGAGTCCAGGCCAAAGCCCATGAGTACGGATTTTACGCCAAGCACTTCCTCGAAGAGGGCCACGATGGGGATACTGCCGCCTTCCCGGGTCGGGAGCGGTTCCTTTCCGAAAGCCTGGGCCATGGCGCGCGCGGCAGCTTTATATTCCAATGTATCCGTGGGGGTCACCACCGGCTCGCCACCGTGGTGGGGGATCACTTTCACTTTTACAGAAGGCGGCGCAATGCTTTCAAAGTGCTTTTGGAAGAGCTCCGTTATTTTGTCGGGCCGTTGGTTGGGCACCAGGCGCATGCTTATCTTGGCGGAAGCTTTAGAAGGCAGTACCGTTTTGGCGCCTTTACCGATATAGCCACCCCAAATGCCGTTGACATCCAGCGTCGGGCGAATAGTAGTGCGTTCCAGGGTCGTATAGCCTTTCTCGCCCCGGACTTCACCGATGCCCAGATCCTTTTTATAGTGTTCCAGGTCGAAAGGAGCCTTGTTCATTTGAGCGCGCTCTTCTGCACTGAGGTCCATTACATCGTCATAAAAGCCCGGGATGGTGATGCGATTGTCCGCATCCTGCAGGGAGGCGATCATCTGGCAAAGGATATTGATGGGGTTGGCCACGCCGCCGCCGTATACCCCGGAATGCAGGTCGCGATTGGGGCCGGTCACTTCCACTTCAACATAGCTCAGGCCGCGCAGGCCGACGGTGATAGAGGGATGTTCATTGCTGAGGATGGAGGTGTCCGAGATGAGGATAGTGTCGCAGGACAGTTTCTCCACGTTCTCCCGGCAGAAGATGCCGAGGTTGACGGAACCGACCTCTTCCTCGCCTTCGATCATAAACTTGACGTTGCAGGGCAGGCTTCCTTTGGCCAGCATCGCTTCTACAGCCTTGATATGCATAAACACCTGTCCCTTGTCGTCGCAGGAACCACGGGCGAAAATGGCGCCGTCGGGGTGCAGCTCTGTCTTTTTGACCACCGGCTCAAATGGGCCGGATTCCCAGAGTTCCAGAGGATCGGGCGGTTGCACATCGTAGTGGCCATAGACTAGTACCGTAGGCTTGGCCGGATCGATGATCTTTTCGGCGTATACAATGGGGTTTCCGGCCGTGGGGCATACCTCGGCTTTGTCGACCCCAGCTTTGCGCAGGTTCTCAGCAACGAATTCGGCGGCGCGTTCTACATCGCCTTTGTAATCAGAATCGGCGCTAATGGAAGGGATGCGCAACAGATCGAACAATTCGTCCAGGTAGCGCTTTTTGTTTTGTTGGATAAAATCCTGTACAGCTTGCATATGATATTGAATTTTGGCTCAAAAAAGGAGGAGCTAAAGTACGAAACAATCCCCACAAGGGCTCAGAATACATGGCCCAAAAAATCAGCTAATCCCGGCTTCCACTCTTTTTCGCCCAGGGCTTTCACCATCAGGCTGGCCGGCACGCGGCGATGTGCTACGCCATAGCTCCGGTGCTCATTGATCAACAACCATTGACAGGTATTGGCTACCAGTTGGAAGCCATTACTGAGGTACAGGCCATGGTCCTTAGCCATCAGCATAAGAAAATCGACCCGGTGGCGCTCGCCCAACAGGCTGAGTTCCGTTAGCAAACGGCTGGCCAGCTTCTGATGCTGAAAGGCCTCCGCAACGCAGAGGTCTGCGATACCAAAAATACGGTACACCGCTCCCGCATTATTGATCATGCGGTGCTCCACCGCCATATGGGCAATGAGCTGTTCGGCTTTCCAGCAGAGATAGCGAAAATCAGGTAATTGTTTGTAATAGGTCCTGCCCTGTGGGTATTCCGGAAAGCACTCACACAGCAGGCCTGCAATGGCAGCCTCCGTTTGGGCGTCGATCTGAAATTCTTCCAGGCGTTGTAGTTCCATAGGCTTGGGGTAGTGTTGAATAGTTATGAATTTCCTTGCCCAATGTCAGGAAGCTCCCCTTCGATCACTTCCCTCTTTTTACCCGGCCAAAGCATGTACCCGGCTGCAACAGCAGATGCGGTAAGGACGGCCCCACTTCCGATTTCCCAATTCCGACTTCCCACTTCAAAAATACTCATTCAGCAATTTCATCAGTTGGTCCTCATCGATATCTCTGGTAAGTTTTCCTTCCAGGGCAAAGGAGATAAACCCTGTTTCCTCCGAAACGATAAAGGCCGGCACATCGGCTCGTTCGGTGATGCCGACGGCAGCCCGATGGCGTAAGCCCGCAGCCGGCGGCAGGTTTGGGTTTTCCGAAACTGGCAGGATACAACTGGCAGATAGTATTTTGCCATTGGAAATAAGCACCGCGCCGTCGTGCAGGGGGCTCTCCTTGTTGAAAATACTCTCAAGCATAGGTTCGCTAATCTCCGAGTTGAGCGTAATACCGGAACTCACCAGCCCTTCGAGATTGAGGTTACCGGCCAGTACAATAAGGGCGCCGGTCTTCTTCTTCGCCATCCGCAATAAGGCGGAGCGCATCGCCCGAAGCTGCCGGGCTTTTTCTTCGGTATCCTCTAGATTGCGGTCGATGATGCGGCCTACAAAATTGGAGCGCTGCCGCAAGGTGGTTTTCCCCAGAAAAAGTAAAAACCGCCGCACCTCCGGCTGGAAAATGATGATAATAATGATCACTCCTACACTGACAAACTGCCCCAATACGGCCGCCAGCAGGTCCATCTCCAGTTGATTGACCAGCCACCAGGCAACGTACATCATCAGCACGCCGATAAAAATATTAAAGGCGATATTCCCCCGCAACAACTTATATATCTGGTACATCAGATACCCTACAATGAGAATATCCAGTATGTCCCAGATCCGGACGGGTAAGAAACCTATATCGAACAAGTAGAGCATGCAGGTTGTATATACGTTTTTGAGTCCCGCCCCTGCGGGCCGGGTAAAGTTTTGGGTGTTTGGGTGTTTGGGGTGCAAGTTAAAGGTTACGGGTTACAAGTTACGGGAGTTTTCAAATATCTGTGTCAAATCCTCCACCATGATCAGGGAAGTCTTGATTTTACTGGGGCTTCAGGGAACTCGAACTTTACCCGGCCCCTAGGGGCCGGACACGAACGCCTGAACACTCCCAACCATTCCGCATATAACCATTCAACCATTCCCAGAGGCCGCCGGAAATACGGGGCAGCATAGAAAAAAACCTATAGCGACATTGTAATATAAGAAGGATTCGGCTATATTTGAAAGCGTAGTGTTGGGACTGCCGGGGGTAGTTGTTCCGCCTTGCTTTGTAAGGGGGTATTAGCGCGCTTGGATTCTGGGGTTCCGGTTTTGAGTTATTGGTTGGGCGATTGGCGAGGATGGGCTTGGTTCCGCATACCCTCACGTTGCACTCGCGTTCGGGTAGGCCTTTTGGTTTTTTACCCGGCGGGGGAGAGTACGGTTGGGCTAGTCGTTTGTATCCGTTTGTAAACGGTTATATGCGCAATTTGGAGGCTAAGCCCTAAAGTTTTGATTTATAGCTTTTTGTGTTTAAAACTAAGAAAAAGATAAGGGATATATACGCAATTTTATTGACGGATATACAAATGTTCGCTGCTATAGATAAATATAAAAGATAGAGATGAGATGAGCATATCATTGAAGACACATAAAATGCTATGGGGCAGATCTGGTAACATGTGTGCATTTCCAAATTGTAAAAAAGAATTGGTAATGGATGAAAGTGAAACAGATGATGCTTCAGTAATAGGAGAAGAGGCACATATTATTGCCAGAAAAGAAAATGGGCCAAGAGGAAAATCAGATTTGCCATTTGAGGAAAGAGATAAATATAATAATTTAATTTTACTATGTAGTATACATCATAAATTGATAGATGATCAGGAAACCACTTATACAGTTGAAAAACTTCATAAATATAAAAGAGAACATGAAGATTGGGTGAAAAATAATCTATCCCAAGATTTTACTAAACTAAGAGAAGAAGAAATTTACGCCTCATATGTTGATAAATTTATTGAACTTGCAGAGGTTGATAATTGGAAAGGTTGGACGTCATTTATCTTTGGAAGTGGACAACCTTCTATACACCAAGGTAATTTAAATAAACTTCGAGAATTGATTGAATTTATTATTTCGAGAGTTTGGAGTGGAAGATATCCAGAGCTTGAGAGAGCATTTTATAATTTCAAATATGTAGCTAATGATTTTATTTCAGTTTTTGAAAAATATTCAGTAAGAGACAAATTTGATCATGAAGAAAATGAAGATAACAGAATGATCTGGACCAAGAAATTTTATAAGATTGATGAATGGAATCCTGAACTATATCAAAAATTAGGTGATAAGTATGACTTTCATTGTTACTTGGTTGAAGACTTAGCACTCGAAATGACAAGAGCTGCAAACTATCTATTCGATATGGTAAGAAAATATCTTTTCCCAGGGTTCAGAATAAATGAAGGTGTTTTGTTGATTCAAATTGGTCCTTTTATGGATCTTTCTTGGAAGACTATAAGAATTGAGTACAGAAAGGAGGAAAAAGAAAATCTCTACCAAGGGTTAAGAGAGTTCATGGAAAACAGAATAAATAGAGACTATCACAGAGGTGAAGGAGTCAATGAAGACTATTTTCCTAGATTTCATTAGAAAAAACTACAGCAGCGAACAATGCACATGGCAATCATCCCGCCTATGCGGCGGCACGCTGCATGTGCTGGGCGTTAGCACCAATTCTTAAAAATTGATTAAGATGAGAAGATATAGAGTTATTCAAGTTTTTATTTTTTGCATTTGTGTTCTCTCATGTAATGAAGAAGCTGAAGAATGCCCATATAATAAAATTCGGTGGACTAATGAAACCCAAGAAGTTAGAAGTGAATCTAAAATAGATTTTAAAGTCAATCTTGGAGGTGAATTAGATTCTTATATGAGGAAAATTGGCAAGGGTAAATTAAATGCAAGCATAAAGAATCAACTCGAATCAATCTCTAATGAAATCTCAAGCGGAAGTATAAAACATGATGAGAAATTTGTTCAAAAATGGAATATTTTAGTAGAGGACATATGTGGCAAGTTGAAGCTATTAGAATTCAATTTAAGCGATTCGACAAAGCTGGAATTAGAAAAGGAAATACTTAATAGCGTTAAGCTGTTTCATAATCGGCTTATGACTCTAGAAAATAACCAGAATGTAATTGAGGTTAAGGATAATATTTCAAAAGAGGAAAAAACAACTAGTATTCCAAAATCGTTTTTTGAGATTTCTATTCATCTTGAAAAGAAATACAAAGGGTATTCAGATGTATTTGTGAATGGAGAAAAAGCATTAATACTTCCTTCTTCGACAGATACAAATCTAAGAATTTTCTTAGAAAGAAAAGCTGATGAAAGGCAGAGCATTTTAATTATAACGGGTACGAAGGACACATGTGAAATTTTCGGACTTTTTGAAGACAAAGAAAGTCTTCCGATTAGGTTTATTCCAAACTGTACAACAAAATTGTGAATGCATATGAAGTTTTTATTGTCTGTTTTATTGATCTTGACACAGGGCTTACTTTTTTCTCAAGAGACAATTAATGTACTATGCTTGGACTTCAAGAAGAACAATGAAAATTTTTCAAGAGGAAGAGAATTTAGGTTGAGTTTTGAAAGTGTTTTATCAAATTTGGATAATGCCCCAATTTTGGTTGAAAGAGAAAAACTTGGTGAACTACTTGCTCAAATACAAAATGAGCGAAATCTTCAACGAGATGTAAACAACCACCAAATAATAGCTTTAAAAGCCGCAAAAGTTGATTATGTGATTTATGGTGAATTTTTTGCAAGCTCATTGAGAGAAACGGTTGAATTTAGGTCCGAATGCGTAAATATTTCAAATGAGAATGCTACAACTAAAATTGTTTTCCCCACTATTAGCTTTGAGGAAAAAGAATTATCGAATTTTTCTCTTTTTGAAGAGCGCATAAGAAAAATGCTGAATAATTATTCTTTTGTCGAAGGGCTTGGTGTAGTTGAATCAAAACAACTTGATGAGATAAATAGAAGACTAAAAGAGAAAGACCAACAAATAAGGAATTTGGAAAGCAAGGTTGACATGTTGAAATCTGGCAATATGTACAAAATACTTTTCAATGGTTCATATTTTGTAAGGAAGGGAGCATCCACAAGTGTTACAGGAGGTACAAAAGAGTCAATTTTATTTGACAAAATAGCAGAGTTAGAAAAACAAAAAAATCCGGTTGAAATAATTAAAATTTGTGATGATTATATTTCTGGAAACCCGGATTCAGGATGGTGGACACCTTATTTAGCAAAAGGAATAGCTTTACTTAATTTGAGAAGATTTGATGAAGGATTTGAAATATTGGATAAAATTGTTGATGAAGTACCAGGTGAAGAAGACTATATGATTCGAATAGCCAATGTATATAAACAAATCCCGAATCAAGAAAAATATAATGATCTACTAGAAAAAGTACCCTTAGAAATAAAGCGGCTGATAGAGAAAAAATGAAGTATGATTACTAGAAAAACAGGGGAAACTCGGTGCTAATCGAGTAGGGAAAGGTGACCAAAAGTAATATGGATTAGCCACCTCTGCCCTCTCACACCACCGTGCGTACGGACCACGTACACGGCGGTTCATGAAACGAACTTCACTTTCTACTTTGGTTTGGGCCTGGTTTTGTCGCCGTGCTTGACATTGAGGTAATATTCCAAAAACGGGATATACCCCTTCTGCCGAAGCCGGGCTTCCGTTACCGTGGTGCCCATAATCGGACTACAGGCGATCGCCCAACCGCCCTTGCGGGAGTAGGCAAATCGCCTCGCCCAACTCGCTTCCACGCCTAACTGAAGAAAGGCCCGCATTCTGCGTTTGGGCCGTTTCCATTGCTTCCAGATACAGTAGCGCAGCCGGCAGCGTATCCAGGCGTCTAAATCCTTGAACTTCTGGTACCCGGTGGCATGCTTGAAGTAATTGACCCAGCCTCGCATGAGTTGGTTCAATGCCTCGATTCGCTCCTGTACTGTTTTCGGCGTGGCCTTGCGGGTGATTTCCTTGATTTTCCCCTTGAGCCGTTCCCAACTTTTCCTGGCGATGTTCAGCTGGTATTTGCCCCGTTCGCCTTTCTTGTAGGCCGGTACGAAACCGTGGCCTAACAAGGTGAAGTTGACCGGGCGCACGATCTTCGTTTTCTCTTGATTGACCTCCAGGTGGAGTTTCTTCTCCAGAAAACGGCTGATGCTGGCCAGTACCCGTTCGGCGGCCCTTTTGCTGTTTAGGAAAATGCTGCAATCGTCCGCATAGCGCACGAATTTGTGGCCCCGCTTTTCCAGTTCACTGTCCAGTTCATTTAACAGAATGTTGGACAGCAACGGGCTGAGTGGCCCGCCCTGCGGCGTGCCCTCCGTGCGGGCTTGCACCAGTCCGCCTTCCATGATGCCACTTCGGAGGTACCGCCGTATCAGTCGCAGCAATGTTTTATCTGCTACTTTCCGGCTGATCAAATCCATCAGCTTGGTGTGGTTGACCCGGTCGAAAAAGCTTTTCAAGTCCAGATCTATCACCCATTGCCGGCCTGAATTGATGTACTCGACGGCTTGTTGGAGGGCGTCCTGTGCGCTGCGGTTCGGTCGAAATCCGTAGCTGAAGACAGAGAACTCCTTCTCCCAGATTGGGCTTAGCACCTGGTGGATGGACTGTTGCACCATCCTGTCCAGTACGGTGGGGATGCCCAATTGTCGAACCCCGCCGCTTGGTTTGGGGATTTTCACCCCCCTGGCCAATTGCGGACGGTATTCGCCGTTCAAGAGTTCCGTTTTGATGCTTTCCCAATGAAAGGCCAGGTGACGACGGAGGTCTTCCGTTTGCATGCCGTCCACGCCCGCTGCGCCTTTGTTGCGGAGTACCGAGTGATAGGCCCGCACGAAACCGTGGCCGCCCACCACCCAGCGCATCAGATTGTCTTTTCGCTTTTCCATGTAAAAAGTTTTGTCCTGTCTTTTCCTGTACCCGTTCGTCCTGCCAGTATTCGCCGTTCGGCTTCCAGTTCGGCAGAAGAATCGAATCGCTGACAGACTGTTCCATGTTTGGCCCTTCACGGGCCTGGTATTTCAACCAGTCGTTACTATGGCCGCTGCTGACTTCTGGTAGCCCTTGCTAAACAAGTTCGCTCTGCTTCGCCTCCGGCAATCCCAGATCTCCCCCGGTAAGGTGCATCCTCTTTCCGCTGACCCTGCCCGCATCTACATCGATGGGCTGCTGTAAGTTCTGCCTTCGGTGTGTTGTGCCACCTTGACGGCCCGTCCATGCCTCTTATGCGGTTCCTGTCCGTACATGCCAGCTTTTGCAGTCCCGCTTACTTCAGACTCCGCCTCACGGCAGAAACCCTTGCGGCTTGCTACACGCATACTTACTTTAGCGTGAGGAGAACTTCCATCTCCCCAGAGTGAAAGATTTCCGGCTTTGGGCTATCTTTGTTTCGATAGCACCGCCCGGGCCTCTTCGATGCCCATTCGAGGCACACACAATGCATACCTGCCCATAGCCAGCAAAAGCTGACTACGTCAGGTATGCGGGACGTTCAGTGCAAGCTTAAAAAAATCGAAAACATATGGATTTAGCTGAAATAATAAAGTCAACTGTAAATTGGTGTAAAGAAAAACATATTAATGTTATATGGGGTGAATTACAAACAAGACTAACAAGAGTGATATGGAATAAAGAAAATGATTTAGATTCATTCTTGGAAATAGCTTCAAAAAACAATGTAAAAAATATCATTATTACAGAATATTATTTTGACCTTTCTTTAGATGTTAAAGATGACTTAATAGAATCGATTAGTGATCAAGAACTCAAAGAAGAAGCTATTTCTAAATACTATAGGCTTAAAAAGCTAAAAGGAGAATTAGAAAAGATAACAATTGCTTGGGTAAAAGACGGAATCATCTATGAATATTCAAAACGGTGGAATATGTATACAATTGTTCAAGATTTAGATAGCTTATTCGAAAGTTATTATTCTAAAAATGTAAACAAAGATGAAATAGAAACACACAATAGCGATTTGTTTTTTCAAGAAAAAATGTTGCCAGACAGTAAAATAGAGGAAATAGGGAAAAAATTAGCTTCCCATGATGATTACTTTTATATAAGATTTTCACCTTACAAATTAGATGTTATTTTATCTGAAATTTTTAAATCTGAAGGATTGGATAAAGATTCAGCATTTTTAAATAAACACAGAATTAAGGACGAAGCAAATATTTTCTTTGAAAAGAACCTGCTAGGAGAAAAGGAAAAGGAAATAATGTCCAAGATTAAGGTATATAAAGAACAAGGGCTTCCTAAAGTTGCAATTAGTTCAAAACTGGGGATTTCCGGAAGAATGCTAAACAAGTATTATTTTCAGATTGAATAAAAAATGCCTGCACTGAACAATGCACATGCAATCATCCCGCCTAAGCGGCGGCACGCTGCATGTGCTGGACGTTCGCTTCCATCAAAAAGAAAAGAAAACCAAGACTCAAATGGTAGATTGTACAGAAGAAGATGTTAAATCGTTCAAAGAAGAAATAGATAGGTTAAGAATTGTAAGTCAAACAGGGCTTCAATATTTTGATGCTGAATTAATATTTAAGGACTTGTCAAACATATTCACTTTTAGGTCTTTTTTAACTCATGAAGGCAAATTCGATGATATTAAACGAATAACGATAAATAAAAGTATACTATCGGAAAATAGAAGGATTACTGAAATCTCCCATTTAAAATATCCACCTGCTAAATACGTCAAAAATTATGGAAGAGCAAATCTGAAAAATCAAAGTGTTCTTTATGGTACATTCGACATGTTAACCACTCTAAATGAAATGAAGCCTGATATTGGAGATTTGATATGCATAAGTACATGGAAATTAAAAAAGGATGACAATCTAATTTATTCACCTATTTTTAAACGTTGGGAATTAGAAGATGGAAGTGTGAATTTGAATATGAGGTTATTTGAAACGCAATACAAGAACCTCTCAAAACATTATCCGAAAAATGTATTTCGACAAATAGACTTGAAAAATGAATTCGCTGCTGATGAGTTTAAGAAAAAAGTAGACAGAAACATTCCAGATAATTATATATTTAGTGCTTTTTTCGCGAATGAAATACTATATAATTTTTGGACAGACGAGGGGCAAGCAATTGATGCTATTCTTTATCCAAGTGTTGCATCAAAAGGAGCGTTTGACAATATTGCCATCAAGCCCAGTGTATTTGATAACTTATATGAATTACACAGTGTAAAAGAAAGTATTGTTGTATCAAGACCCACAGTAAGATATAAGGGATATGGTCTTGACGGTTTAAGTGAATCGGATTCTATTGATTTTAAAGTAGGTAAGGTAAATTGGAAGAGTAATTTTTATCAACCAACAGAAAAAATGGACTTCTTTATAAAAAATTATAGTTTAAAATTTTAAGTGTGAAGTTAAATGGAAAAAATAAGATTGAGTTTCTTTGATACTTTTGCATATTTGATTCCAGGAATATTAGTTGTGTTGTCAATTAGTATTGCATACAAAACTGAAATAAAATCCTTATCAGATATACCAAACTCCTACAAGGATTTTTCAACGAGCGAAATTTTATTTGCTTTTTTAATCGCCTACATTATCGGAATTATTTGTAATTTTTTTGGACATGAACTATATCAAGTAGCTAAAAAAGTTTGGAAGAAAGACACACCACTAGACATTTTGAAAAAGAAGCGTAAAGTGAACTATCTTTAAAGTCGACTAAAACCATTAAAGATGTCGGCCTTTACGCTTCTTGAGCAAGATACAGAAAAGACCTTGGAACTGCCCGTAAATACCCTTAAAAACACCTTGATCGTCAGTCATTCGATCCTGTTGGCGGGTACGGTCAACCTGAATAAGGTGAAGAACAGTGTACCCCATGTTCGTGGTTCTGGCCAAGCCAGCGCCCATGCTGATTATAAATTATTGACACGTTACTTCGACCAAGGCAAGGTGCTAAGCGAGCAAGATTGCCAACAATATGAGCAGTTGATGCAAGGCTTGCGCACCTTGTGTTGGCTGGCCCTTTTTAAGCAGGGTAAGCGTTTTGGAGCTAAGAAGTTAAAGCACCTTTTGCTGGATGGGACCAAGTGGGATTGTGGTAATGAAACCATCCATTTAATGACCTTGTGTGTTTTGGTCGATGATGTAGCGATTCCGATCTGGTGGGAAGATTTGGCAAAGGCCGGGCATTCTTCCCAGGAAGAGCGAATAGCCATGCTCAACGAAGTGATGAACAAATATAACCTAAGTGGTATGACCCTGCTGGCAGACCGGGAATATGTGGGCAAGAGGTGGTTCAAGTACTTGGACAAGAGTGGTTTGTATTTTGTTATTCGGGTAAAAGAGGGAATCTATCACGACGAGATCAACGCTAATGGAGGACGTACTTGGCAGCAACTTAAGGACAAAGCAGCGCAGAAGGCCAAAGGCAAAAAGGTGTCCAAGAAGATAAAAATAGGCGAGCTGGATTTACACTATATTGTGATGAAAAACCCACGCCCGGATGCGGAAGACGAACTGGTTTATCTGCTAACTAACCTACACAGCCCTACCCAGGCAAGCAGGCTGTACCAGTGGCGTTGGCAGATCGAAGTGTGCTTCAAGCATTTAAAAAGTAACGGGGTGAATTTGGAAGCGATGAATGTACAAGGCAAAGAAAAACGCCACTTGATGATGGCCATCGCTGTACTGGTCTATATACTGGCTATTCGGGAGGGGCTGCTCAAAGAATATCGCGACGGTATTCGCTGGGTACGGGATAAACGCTCCGGCTTTGAATACCGCGCCGTATCGGTGTTCCTCAAAGGGCTCGATATTGTCAGGCGAAAAGCCCTAAATCTGATCCAATTCACCCGTTATTTGGGGAAAATCACCCAAGGTGAATATCGCTTGATTTTTCAAAATGTCTAGTGGTGTGGAAGAAAGATGTAATTGTCCAAGAAAACTTCCACTTAACGGATACTGAAATACATGTACTAATAAGAGAGTTATCACCTAATAATTACTCTTATTTGCAGTCTTGGCTAGGACTGAGTAATATGTCACACAATATCGCAATAGCAATGTTGATTTCCTGCTTCGTTTCGGTTTTCAAAATGTTTCAGGTGGGCACAGCAAATATTTTAGACTGGATATTTCTATTGTTTGTTTCTATTGTTTCAACAATAATTTTTCTAAAGCGAAGTATTAGGTTTAATAATTACTTTAAAGCAGAGAAGGTTGCGGCAATTGAGAAATTGGAGCTTTTAGAAAAAGCCAAGGTTAATAAACGATAATTATCAATTAAAAATGATTTGAAAAAAAAAAGACGGAAGCGAACACCGGCTACCTGCTATGCTCCTAATCGTCGCACAGCAGGTAGCCCCACGTTAGCTGCAACCACCATAAATAAACCTGATAAAACTTGGAAGTCTGTCATAATGTCAGCTTGTTCTATTGGCATAGTTTTTGAAACAAATAGTTTTTAAAACTAGTAGTATATGGGTTTAACGCATGTGGGGCACAGTGAAATTAGAAGCTTTGCAGTAGACAAAGTCAATTTGCCTGTTGAAAAAGCCAGTAAGTACAGAGAACAAGCTAAGGGACTTCAAGACAGACTTCAAAACTACCTTGATGATCACGAAGACTTTTCCTTAAGGCGTATGGTATTATCTGGTAGCCTAGCTAAAGGCACAGCGCTGAAATCATTAAACGATATTGATGTCGGTTGTTACATCACAGGTGTAGATGAGAGTACTGACACTACTGACCTTATCAACTTTTTAGTTGAAAAGTTGGGTAAAGCGTACCCTAATTTCTCCCAAGATCAGATAACACCTCAAACGTACTGTGTAACAGTATCATTCAAAGGATCGGGCTTGGACGTAGATATCGTACCAATATTATATAATGGGGATCCGCAGTGGAAAGGTAAATTAGTATCCCAAAGAGATGGAACACTATTAGATACGAGTGTACCAATGCACTTGCAGTTCATTAAAAAAAGAAAGTCCGAACACAAGATTCATTTTGCTCAAGTAGTAAGATTGGTGAAATTTTGGATTAAACAACGGAAATTGGAAGATGAAGACTTTCGGTTTAAATCGTTTATGGCTGAGTTAATACTGGCTAAGTTAGCAGACGATGGATGCGACTTTACGGATTATCCGGAAGCATTGCAATCATTTTTCTCGTATGTTGCCTCTTCAAATCTGAAAGAGGTTATTGCATTTTCTGATTATTATTCAATTGATCGTATACCTAAATGTGACGATAGGGTAAAGGTTTTTGATCCTGTCAATAGCGAAAACAACGCTGCTAAAAGGTATGGATTTTTAGAAGCTCAAAAGATTATTGACGCTGCAATTGATGCAGGTGATGCGATAGACGCAGCAATGTACGCTACGACCAAGGAGAAGACTATCTATTACTGGCAAAAAGTGTTTGGGCCAACTTTTAGCGCATAAAGATTAATACTATGTCAAGTTCCTACAGCTTCAATGAATCGTTTACAATTACCCATGCTAGGTATCTAGCATCGAAAGTGGCATCTGATTTAAAAAGGATCCAACGGTTTTACGGGAGCCCTTCTGACGATGATATTACTGCATATGAGGAAGAAGTAGCTATCCTCCTTAAGTTTGGTTTCCTATCAAGCGTCACCTATGGATTCAAGAGGAATGGAATGTACATAAAACCAACACTTCATTATGAAGCATCAGAGTTGATAAAGGGTGGTTCCGATGATGATCCAGGTAGGGTTACTATTGGAGAAGATGTTTCAAACGCAACTTTCAGTTCTTTCTTGATTAAAAACAGCAAGTTTCATCAAGCATCAGAGAAAGAGAAGCAAGAAGTTTTAGATTCCTTACCTGTCAAGCGTACTACTGGTCATGGACCAGAGTTCAATGGCACATTAACTTCTGATAAAAATTATTTTTCCAACGGAATTTCATTAGGTAGATCATCGCTTAAATAAGAGGCAATGGGTAAAACGTTTGAGGAAATTATTTCTATGCCATCTGATGAGCTTCAGGAAAGGTTAGCAAACCTAGTAGGATTGGATACTTATAAGGATAAGTTGATTAAGATCTTAACTATACTTCTGAATCCAGATAAACTTCAAAGGTGGTTTGATAAAAATCACCCAAATGCTAACAATGTCAGCTCATTTATCAATCGCAAGCCTCCACTAATAATCTTAGAAGGCGATGTTGGCTGCGGTAAAACTGAATTAGGTACGTCTATTGGAGATTCTGTAGCGAGAAAAGAAAAAATAGAAATTCTACTTTACCCAATGAGTTTGTCTTCACGCGGTGAAGGCAGGGTTGGTGAAATGACACAACTTATAACTAGTGGATTCGATGAGGTGATTGAAATGGGTAAAAAATTTCTTTCAAAAACTTCGAAGAAAGCTCGCGGGGCTGTAATTCTCTTAGTAGATGAAGCCGACTCATTAGCCCAATCTCGCGAAAACAATCAGATGCACCACGAGGATAAAGCAGGAGTCAATGCATTTATAAGAGGAATCGATCGAATGGGCTACGCAAAAATTCCAGCCGCAACAATATTATGTACCAACCGAATAAATTCTATCGATCCAGCTCTGCGTAGAA
This sequence comes from Lewinellaceae bacterium, assembly GCA_020636215.1. GTDB lineage: Bacteria > Bacteroidota > Bacteroidia > Chitinophagales > Saprospiraceae > JACJYE01. Next base: position 1,140,043 of record JACJYG010000005.1, on the reverse strand, counting down.
GAGCAACTTTAGTGCTATCATTCAAACGCCCCGATCAACAGCAAAGGTTTGAGGTGTTGAAAAATCCCTTGGGTAGCTTGGGACTAACCGAAAAGGAAATACTGGATATTTCGAATGTCGATGGATCAGAGGATGGTACAATTGATTACACATTCACAATGTCGGATATCATCCAAAGGCTATTGCCGGAGATAATTATTGACGCTTTTCCTGATTCTCCAGTTACCTACCAGAAGGTAAAGAGTATTGTATCTTCAATGAAACCTACACCCCCATTCCATGAACAATGATAAAAATCTGCACCGAATAAAGGGCTTATTCAGTGGATTACAAGGCCAAATGATTGCAAATTTGAGAGCAAATAGGGCTAGTTTTGATCATGCTCCAACAAAAGGCGCAGCTATCGAAGCGGTATGGTTAAAATACCTCAAGCGCTACTTACCAAATCGTTATTGCGTCGATTCAGCGATTATTATCGATCATACCGGGGAAATTAGTGAGCAGATCGATTTAGTAATTTATGATCAACAATACACTCCATTTATCTTTGAGCAAGATGGGGCAAAATATATTCCTGCTGAAGGTGTATATGCAGTTTTCGAAGTAAAGCCCGATCTCCAGGGCTCGGCTGAGTATAAAGGTACATCTGTAAGTTACATTCAATACGCGGGAAAGAAAATTGCAAGTGTTCGGAGATTGTCAAGAACCTCAACTATGATTGTAGATAGGGGTGTTCCAAAACCACCAAGACCACTAACCAAAATTCTAGGTGGGATCCTAACTATTGAAAGTACGTTTGCTAAAAGGGATACTATTGTTAACCATTTTCGATCCTGTACCGGAATAGAATCGATAGATATTGGCTGTTGTGCTGATTATGCTTCATTTTTTGTTGAATACGATGGGCAAGAAGACTCTGATATAAATGATCTTCAGAATAGAATTTTAGGATATTATAACAGCAGGGTCTTTTCATGTATGAATTTCTCAAATCGCGAGGAGTCATTGGTGACATTTTTCCTCCAATTATCTAGGTATCTACAACAAGCAATCGGAACAGTTGCGGCCATAGATCTAGCCAGTTATGCCAAAAACCTCGACTTTAAGATTGATAAGGAAATATAAAAGTAATTACCCAGTCCAATTCTTAGCAAAATCAGTCGCCAATCCTGCCTTTGGCGCTCAGTCAAAGGAGGAAGAAAAAAATAGAATTAATTTCTTGGTTATTCAAAATCGAAATCATTCCAATTGAGGAAAATTAAGTTGCGGGATAATTCCATCGAATATTCCTTTGAGTGCTTCGAAAACATTTATGCCTTGTTTTCTGAAAGTATCGATCAGGGAATACCAGGTAGCGAAAGCTTGCGCCCCATGTTCGGTGCGGAAACACTGTATTACTTTTCTGTGCACGACTACCGGGCGGATCGCTCTTTCCGTAGCGTTATTGGTAAACGGGACGGCTGGGTTTTCCAGGAATAATAAAATTTCTTCTTTATGTTTTTTGAGCCTGTTTTGAATTTTGATGGCCTCTTCTTGTTTCTCCGGTAATTTCTTTTCTATTAATTTTTTCAGCCTCGCCTTGGCTTGTTTCACCCATTTGTCCTCCCGCTGATCATTGTCGGCCAGTTTTTTGGCGTCGAGCAGCATAGTGATGACATCCCGGGCGAAAGCGGCACTTTTGGGCTCGGCCAGGATGACATACTTCAGATCCCGGATCAGGTGGGCGTTACACTTCTGTTTAGAGATATTGGCAGGGCTGTATCCGGCATAGAAATCAGAAACCAGCACGCCTTTGAATACCTTGCCCAAAATGTCGTCCACCACGGAACTGGCGCGCGTATCGGCGAAGGTGAACAGGCTGTAATCCGGAGATTGGAAGCACCATAGGTACCAGCCTTCCCCCTTGACGCGATAACCTGTTTCATCGGCGCCAACCACTGGGCTGAGCCGAAGGCGGTGGATCAGGCTTTGGTGGATAGCTTTTGACAGTTGTGGAGGGCGGATCAGGATATTGTTTACGGTACCCTTGGACGGGGCAATGCTAAAAAGGTCCTGCAGGATTTGACGGCAGCGGCCCTGTGGGATGTGGTGGACAGTGTTCAGGTAGGTGGCCAGGCTGCGCACGGAATTGTCATAATGCCTGCCGCCATTGGGCGGCGCAGCGCTTACCATGCCGCCGTAGGCCGGGCTAAAGCGGACTTCCAGTTCATAATTGGTTACCACCCGCTTGCATTCGATGCTTACTACTTGGTGCGTAATGTAATCCACCACCGGCTGCTGGCTCAAATCGGCGCCTGTGTGCGGGCAGGTAGAAAGGGGTACTACCAGTACTTTATCCCAAGGCAGGGGTTGGTAGCTGAAGCCCTGGTGGCCTGGCTTGGCCCCCCAGCCACTGGATTTTGTAACCTTTGCTTTATTATCCTGGGAAGGCGGCTGAGAGCTGGTTTTACTGTCCTTCTTCGGTTTGCGCAGAACCTCTTCCGCTTTCTTAGCCTCCTCTAGTTGGCCATGAAGGTTTTGGTTTTCCTCTTTCAGTTCGCCCAGCAGTTTGCCCATCTCCTCCAACAGCCGGTCCCGGAGCAACTGTTTGATGAGTTCTTCTTTCTCTTTGTCCATGTATACCACAGCAGGCTCGGCATTTACCGGCGGGCGGAAAGCTTTTTCCAGGGAGCGCACATAAGCCTCCAAAGCCTTGATCCGGTAGATCAGCCGCAATTTATCCCATTTGATGTAGGGTATGGCCGGATTGGGCATGCTGGTGTTTTTTGGCCTTCACAAGATAGGCTTTTGGCCGGAGTTTTGCTATTTTTGGTGGGGACTGGGTAATTACAAGAAAACTACCGAGAACAATGGCTATCCGTTTATGCCTTCCATTCGGTCGGCACAAACGGATAGCCCAGCGTTGGTGGCAATTAAAATAAAGATGAGGAAGAAATATACGATAATAAAGGTTGATAAATTCGCTGGAAAGATTCCTGAAGATTCCTATAAGCTAAAAAACATACCGTATTTGATAGTTATGGAAAAACACCGTGAATTTATTAAAGAAATTGTTGGATCAAATAGAAGTGATAAGGAAGTCTTGTTTTCCGGAAGAAGTAACACCTATATTAATTTGATGCGTGCTCTTGATGATTATATTTCCTTGGGAATTCGAGTAGTTAATTTAAGCTTGTTAGTTAAAACTCAATTAGATGATCCAATTCATAAATTAATTGAAAAGTGTATTGAGAATAGGATTTCTATAATTGTTGCAGCGGGAAACAAGGGGCCTAAGGAAAATTCAATTAACCCAATTGGGATGATAAGGGGAGTGATTTCTGTAGGAGCAATTGATGATGATGGAAAAGTAATTGCCAGAAGTAGTAGGGGAATAAAGGGGAAATTTGGACCTACAGTTGTTGCTAATGGCTGTTCAAATATTCCCAAAGAATTATTGAATACCAAACCAATTTATTATTATAGTCCACCTAGTACAAGTTATGCAGCTCCAAAGATAACAAGGTGTGTATCTGCAATTATTGTTATGATTAGAGTGTTAGAAAATATAATTAATGCCACAACAAATTCAAGCCTTAAACCTGTTGAGTTGCCACCTATATATGCCCCTGATACTGGCGGAGAAATAGATTTTGACTTATATCCCCCTTATGTAAAGAAAATGGTAGAAGAAAATAGGTTTTATCTTGATGTTAGACCTAATATTGAAGAAAAGAAGTGGATGAGAGTGGCATTAGATTTTATCATTGAATATGTTCGCCCATTAATATATATAACTGATCGACCCTACTTCATAAAAATGATAATTGAAAAAATTGCTCGCAAAGAAAAAAGTCAAATGATTCATGAAGTTGGTGCTGGTAAAGTAACCATTGATAGCGTGATTGCATTTTTCTCAAAATTCTCTTTGCTGGATTTAATTTGGTTTTTTAACCATGGAGATCAGGGTTTAATTAATACTTTAATGTTTGACACAAAATTAATTAATAAGGACCGAAGCTTAGGCAAGCTATTTGATAACAAAATAGTATCAGAAATATGTATTATCGCTCATAATGTAGTTATTCATCCATCTAAAATAGTCGTGTAAAATGGTAAGTATTAATAGAATTGTAAGGGAGGTCAAATCTGCAATTTTGGAGGTTCAAGACTATTTCATTGATGCGAATCTCAAAATAACAAAGTTTGATGTTATTGTTAGAACCGTCTTCAGTGAAAAACAAGGAATAAAAGGAGGCTTTGAGTTAGGTCCAGTTGGATTAACTTTGCAAAGGAATTCTGGAGAACTGTCTTCAAATACCATAGTTGTATCTTTCATTCCTGAAGAATTGGATGTTGAATTACAAGGAGATTTAGGTAGTCAGTTAATTGAAGGTATAAAAATGATGGTAGAGGAAATTAGACTCTCGAGAATTAATTATCCAGAATTTGAGTATGCCGGGTCCTCAATTGAGGTTACTTTTGATGTTAATGAGGATGGAAGGATTCAAGTACTTTTTGGTCATGAGCATTCTAGTAACCTTTTTCATGCAGTAAAGATTCATTTTGAATAGATGCCACCAATCGAGTAGGGAAAGGTGACCAAAAGTAATATGGATTAGCCACCTCTGCCCTCTCACACCACCGTGCGTACGGACCACGTACACGGCGGTTCATGAAACGAGCTTCACTTTCTACTTTGGTTTGGGCCTGGTTTTGTCGCCGTGCTTGACATTGAGGTAATATTCCAAGAACGGGATATACCCCCTTTGCCTGAGTCGGCTTTCTGTCACCGTCGTGCCCATGATCGGACTACAGGCTATCGCCCAACCACCCTTGCGGGAGTAGGCAAAACGCCTGGCCCAACTCGCTTCCACGCCTAATTGCAGAAAGGCCCGCAATCTGCGTTTGGGCCGCTTCCATTGCTTCCAGATACAGTAGCGCAGCCGGCAGCGTATCCAGGCGTCCAAATCCTTGAACTTCTGATACCCTGTGGCATGTTTGAAGTAATTGACCCAGCCTCGCATGAGTTGGTTCAATGCTCCGATCCGCTCTTGCACCGTTTTCGGCGTGGCCTTGCGGGTGATTTCCTTGATTTTCCGCTTGAGCCGCTCCCAACTTGTCCTGGCTATGCTCAGTTGATAGTTGCCCCGTTCCCCTTTCTTGTAAGTCGGCACGAAGCCGTGACCTAACAAGGTGAAGTTGGCCGGACGCACGATCTTCGTTTTCTCTCGGTTCACTTCCAAATGAAGTTTCTTCTCCAGAAAACGGCTGATGCTGGCCAGTACCCGTTCGGCTGCCCTTTTGCTTTTCAGGAAAATGCTGCAATCATCCGCATAGCGCACGAATTTGTGCCCCCGCCTTTCCAGTTCCCTGTCCAGTTCATTAAGTAAAATGTTGGACAGCAACGGGCTGAGCGGCCCGCCTTGCGGCGTGCCCTCCGTGCGGGCCTGCACCAGGCCGCCTTCCATGATGCCGCTTTTCAAGTACCGCCTTATCAGTCGCAGCAGGGTTTTGTCTGCCACTTTCCGGCTTATCAAATCCATTAGCTTGTCGTGATTTACCCGGTCGAAAAATGATTTTAAATCCAGGCTTATCACCCATTGTCTGCCTGCATTGATGTACTTGACGGCTTGTTGGAGAGCGTCCTGTGCGCTGCGTTTCGGGCGAAATCCGTAGCTAAAGGCCGAAAACTCCTTTTCCCAGGCCGGGCTTAGTGCCTGATGGATGGACTGTTGTACCAGCCTGTCCATGACGCTAGGGATGCCCAGTTGACGAACACCGCCGCTGGGTTTGGGGATTTTAACCCCTCTGACCAATTGTGGGCGGTATTCGCCTTGCAGGAGTTGTACTTTGATGCTTTCCCAATGAAAGGTCAGGTGACCTGGAAGGCCTTCTGTTTTCACGCCGTCCACGCCCGCTGCGCCTTTGTTGCGAAGTACCGAGTGATAGGCCCGCACGAAGCCGTGCCCGCCCACTACCCAGCGCATCAAATTGTCTTGTCGCTTTTCCATGTAAAAAGTTTTGTCCTGTCTTTCCTGTACTCGTTCGTCCCACCGGTATCCGCCGTTCGGCTTCCGCTCCGGTGAAAGAGCCGGGTCGCTTAAAGACTGTTCCATGTTCGGCCCTTCACTTGCCGGCATCTCAGCCAGCCGCTACTATGGCCTCTGCTGACTTCTGGTAGCCCTTGCTAAGCAAGTTCGCTCTGCTTCGCCTCCGGCATCCCAGATCTCCCCCGGTAAGGTGCATCCTCTTTCTGCTGACCCTGTCCGCATCTACATCAATGGGCTACTGTAAGTTCTGCCTTCGGTGTGTTGTGCCACCTTGACGGCCCATCCATGCCTCTTATGCGGTTCATGTTCTTACATGCCAGCTTTTGCAGTCCCGCTTACTTCAGACTCCGCCTCACGGCGGAAACCCTTGCGGCTTGCTACACGCATACTTACTTTAGCGTGAGGAGAACTTCCATCTCCCCAGAGTGAAAGATTTCCGGCTTTGGGCTATCTTTGTTCCGATAGCCCCGACCGGTCATCTTCGATGCCCATTCGAGGCACACACAATGCGTATATTCCATGCCGGTTAAGCACCGGCACGGCATATACGCTGGACGTCAGCCTGTGAAAAAACTACGGCAGGGCGAAATTTTGAATAGATTTCGATCCAAAACACAAGGACTGCCAAAATTTTCTTTTAGAAAGCCGATCAGTCCTGCTTGATAATTTGTGGATGTCGGAGTTTTTTCACAGCCTGACGTTAGCGGTCATTGTGGGACGACCCAACAACACGAAAAAATGAAAGAGTATTTTAAACTTCAATACAGAATGACAAACAGACGGTTTAAGGACACAGGCTTTGAACCTCTACTTGCGTATATCATTTTGACACTTGGTTTTTTCGGACTTTCAATTTATTTGTTTAACAAGACTGAATTTGCAGTTTATGTCTATTTGCTTTTTGCCTCGACACTTATCGGAAAACTTTCCGAAACCCGAAGAACTGAATTTTTAAAAATTTGCTTTGGTGACACCCAACTAAAAAAAATCAGAATTACGGAAAACCTTATTTGTTCAACGCCTTTCTTTGCTTTTCTACTTTACAAGCAACTTTTTCTTTTTGCAGGTTTGCTCTTGGTATTGACAACGATTTTAGCCCTTGTAAATTTTCGGACAACATTGAACTTTACAATTTGGACACCTTTTTCAAAAAGGCCTTTTGAATTTACGACAGGTTTTAGAAACACATTTTACCTGTTTTTTGTAGCATACGCATTGACATTTATTGCTGTTTCCGTAAACAACTTTAATCTTGGAGTATTTGCAATGTTGCTTGTGTTTGCAACAACATTAAGCTACTACACAAAACCTGAAAACGAATATTACGTTTGGACATACAATCATAACCCAAGACAATTTTTGTTTAGCAAAATAAAAACGGCAATACTTTTTTGTTCTTTGCTTGCTTTGCCGATAGCACTAGTCCTTTCAATTTTCTTTCATCAAAATATCGGTTTGATTTTGCCTTTTTTCATAGTTGGGTGGGCTTTTCTAACAGCTATTATTGTCACCAAATATTCCGCATATCCTGACGAAATGAACATTCCGCAAGGTATTCTTTTGGCTGTTTGTTTATGGTTTCCGCCTATTCTAATTATTTTAATACCTTATCTTTTCCGAAAATCTGAAAACCAACTTAGTAGTTTATTGAAATGATAGCAATCCGAAACTTATCAAAGAAATATGGAACAAATGAAGTCTTGAAAAATATCAACATTGAATTTGATAAGGGAAAAGTGTACGGCATTGTTGGCGAAAATGGTGCAGGAAAAACAACGTTGTTTAGGTGTATCGCAGACTTAGAAAATTACGAAGGCGAAGTAATTTCAAACCTTAACCCAATTAAAAATCATCTTGGTTTGTTGCTTACAGAACCTTTCTTTTTTCAAAAAATTACAGGTAAAGAATATATCCAGTTGCTCTGCAATGCACGGAACATAAAAATAACCGACATTGAAAACAGAAACATTTTTGATTTACCGTTAAATCAATATGCTTCTACATATTCAACAGGAATGAAAAAAAAGTTGGCATTAACAGCAATATTATTGCAGGGCAACGACTTTTTTATTCTTGACGAACCATTTAACGGAGTGGACATACAAAGCAACATTATCATTACAGAAATTATCCATCAACTAAAAACACTTGACAAGACTGTTATTATTTCATCACATATTTTCTCAACTTTGAGTGCCACATGTGATGAAATACATTTATTAGGCAAAGGAAGTTTTATTAAATCTGTTCAAAAAACAGACTTCCAAGCATTGGAAACAGAAATGAAACAGACGACAATAGGAAAAAAAATAGACAAATTAGGACTGAAATAACAACGAACCGCTAACAGCAGTTTGGCAAAATGGCTGGTTCAGTGCTAAATTCAACGGCAGTTCTTCGATTGAACTTTTGAAAAAGACTGAACATTTGTTCTCCGAAATCCGCCACTTCGCCAAGCTGCGACACGTTAGCTACCATCTGGAAGAAAACAAAAATGAGCCAACATCTTGAAGGTTGGAACCAATGGGCGTTTGTAATTCATTGATAATGATGGTTGTGTAAAAGGAGATTGTGCAGTACAGGTAATAAATGTATATTACAAGAAAAATGGAAGCAGAATATGGAAACGACAGTTAAAGAGATACCGGATCAAGTTAAAGAGGCGGTGCTCCAGATAGATAAAGATGCAGAAATAATCTTGTTTGGATCAAGAGCAAGAGGAGATTATGGATCAGACTCTGATTGGGATTTTCTAATCTTATTAAACGACCCAATTACTTTAGAAGTAGAAGAGTTAATAAGGAATAAAATATATGATATCGAATTAGAAACAGATGAAGTGATCACCTCAATAATTGAACAGAAATCAGAATGGGATAAATACGAAGAGACACTGATATACAAAAACATTGAAGCACAAGGAAAGCTTGTAGCCTAGCACAAATGGCCAGCGATGAGTTATTCAAAAGATGAATTAGCCAGATATAGGATAGCAAGATCGAAGGAGTCATTGGAGGAGTCTAAAATACTAAGCCAATCGAATCATTGGAATACAGTAGCAAATAGGCTGTATTATTCCTGTTTTTATATAGCCTCAGCGTATTTGGTGATCAATAATGTAGAAGCATCTACTCATAATGGGATCAAAATTGGGTTCAATAAAGAGCTGATAAGGCATGGTAAATTAGATAAGCGATATGGAGAATTATATAATAAACTTTTCAATCTGAGGCAAGACGCAGATTACCGGGATTACAAGGATGTAAGTGAAGAGAAAATAAAGCCCTTAATCAAGGATGTAGAGGAATTGATTAATAACGTGGAAAGGTTAATAGAAGAAGACGGTAGCTAATCGAGTGGCAAGGAATAACGGTTGAGATTTAAACCTGCGGATTCCGCAAAGGTCTCGCCCGTTATTCCAGAGCCCTCACACCAACGTACGTACGGGCCGCGTATACGGCGGTTCACAGAACAACTTCGCTTTTCTTCTTCCCATGTTTTACTTGCATGTAGTAATCCAAAAATGGCATGTATCCGCGCTGCCTTAGACGAGCCTCGGTTACGGTTGTTCCCATAATTGGGCTACAGGCTATGCGCCAGCCTCCTAGCCGCGACCATGCATAGCGGCGCGCCCAACTTTCCTCGACACCTAATTGTAGGAAGGCACGATACCTACGCCGCGGTTTCTTCCATTGCTTCCAGATGCAGTAACGTAGGCGACAGCGCACCCACGCATCCAAATCTTTCAGCTTTTGGTAGCCCGTGGCGTATTTGAAGTATTATACCCAGCCTATCATTAGGCTATTGAGTTCGTCGATGCGTTCTCCTACCGTTATCGGTAGAGTCTTGCGTGTGATGGCTTTGATTTTCTCTTTGAGCCTATCCCAACTTTTCTTGGCAATACGCAGGCGGTATTTGCCCCGTTCGCCTTTCTTGTAGGTTGGCACAAATCCATGCCCCAGTAGCGTGAAGTTCACCGGGCGGCAGATGCTCGTTTTCTCTTCGTTGACTTCTAAGAGAAGTTTTCCTTCAAGATAACGGGTAATGCTTGCCCTGGCTCGTTCGGCCGCTGACTTGGATTTCAAGAAAATGCTGCAATCATCCGCATACCGCACGAAGCAGTGGCCCCGTTTGGCCAGTTCCTTGTCCAGTTTGTTCAACAAAATGTTCGATAGCAACGGGCTAAGCGGGCCACCCTGTGGAGTACCTTGGCTCCGTGGGCTAAACTCGCCGTCCTCCATCATGCCGCATTGCAAGTAGCGGCGGATAAGGCGTAAGAACAATTTGTCCTGGATTTTACGTCGTAGAAGGCCCATCAGTTTGTCATGATCCACTTTATCGAAAAACGATTTGAGATCTAGGCCTATGATGTCCTGACGCCCTTCGTTGATGTAATTCAATGCCTGGAACAAGGCTTGGTGAGCGTTACGGTTTGGGCGAAACCCGTAGCTGAATACTGAAAATTCAGGGTCATACAATGGGCTCAGCACCTGGTGTATCGCCTGTTGTATCAGCCGGTCAACTACCGTGGGAATACCCAATTGGCGTTGCCCGCCATTTGGCTTGGGTATTTTAACCCCACGCACAGGCGAGGGGTGGTATGTCCCACCCAGGATTTCTGAACGTATGCGCTGCCAGTGCGTTTTCAGATATGACGACAGTTCTTCTGCCTTTACTCCATCTACGCCTGCCATTGAACAACTGCAAAGTAAAGGCTACCGGGCCGAACCGGTGCGCCGGATCTACATTCCAAAATCGAACGGGAAGAAACGCCCCCTGGGCATCCCCACCATGCGCGACCGCGCCATGCAGGCGCTCCACCTGCTGACCCTTGGCCCAATATCCGAAACGCTGGCGGACGCCAATTCCTATGGCTTCCGTTCCCATCGCTCCTGTGCCGACGCCGTCGCCAGATGCTTTGACATACTCGCCAAGAAAAACGCCCCCGAATGGATACTGGAAGGTGATATTAAAGGATGTTTCGACAACATCTCCCACCAATGGATGCTCGACCATATACCGGTAGACAAAAGCAAGTTACATCAATGGCTCAAAGCAGGATACTTTGAAAAGCACCGACTATTTCCCACCGAGGCGGGAAGCCCTCAAGGTGCAATCATCTCTCCCTGCCTGGTCAATATGGTTCTGGATGGCCTGCAAGTGGCCATCGACCAGGCATCCGGCGTGAAATACTGGGGCCGCCAGAAACCGAAGCGTCGCATTAATCCGCACCTTGTACACCTGATCAGATATGCGGATGATTTTGTGGCCACCTGTTCGGACCCGGTTCTGCTCGAACAAAAGATCAAGCCTGCCATCCAGGCCTTTCTGGCCGAGCGGGGACTGGAACTTTCCGAAGAGAAAACCCACCTGGCCCACATCCGGCAAGGCTTTGACTTCCTGTCTCAAAACATACGCAAATACAAAGATAAACTGCTGATCAAACCGGCTCGGAAGAGTGTCCGGAATTTTTTGCAAAAGGTAAAACAACTCATCGTAAAGTTCAGAACGGCCAGAGCAGCCGACCTGTTAACCCACCTGGCTCCGCTGATCCGGGGATGGACGATGTACCATTGCCACATCGTTGCCAAAAATACCTTCAGTTACGTGGACCATCGCATCTGGCAGATGCTTTGGAGATGGGCTTACCGCCGCCACGCTCACCGAAAAGGCAAAGGATGGATCAAGCGTCGCTACTTTATGCGCTACCAAGGCCGGGACTGGACTTTCTTCGCACACGATCCGCATGGGAATCTGATCACCATCTTCCAAACTGGCGACGTGCCCATCCGGCGGCACGTCAAGATCCGCGACCGGGCCAATCCGTACGATCCTCAGGACGAAATCTACTTCGAACAGCGTAAGGATTACCGGATGATCAACAAACTTGCGGGCAAGCGAATGTTGCGTTATCTTTATCAACGGCAAAAGGGGCTATGTCCTCACTGCCACCAGAAAATAACGGAACAGACCGGCTGGAATGCACACCATTTGATCCCCAGGCATCTGGGCGGAAGATGGACGAGTGAAAATCTTGTGTTGATGCATCCGGCCTGTCACGTACAAGTTCATCAACAACCTGTAACGGATACCGCGTCGGTCGTGACGATCGGCGTTAAGAGTGCTTGAGCGGAATGCGGGGAAACTCGCCCGTTCCGTTCTTAGGGGGGAAAGGGGCAGCAATGACCCTGACCTACCCGACGCAATAGCTCCCATTCGGTCGCTACTGCGTTTAGCCGAGACGTCAGATTGTGAAAAAACTCCCCTGCATGCTTCTCCGGCCGGAGCCAATTCCGTAAATTGAGGAAGCAACCAAACCATAGTTCTATGCCGCTTATAAATGGGACAAGCCGCCACCAAATGCAGATTTTTGCTGTGGAGCAGCTGATCGGCCCAGAAAACCCGGTACGGGTAGTGGACGCTATTGTGGAAACACTTCCTTTGGAGAAGCTGGATTTTAATTTGAAAGGAGGCAGCCGGGAAGGCCGCCCGGCCTATTCGGCCAAAGTACTAATCAAGCTATATCTATATGGCTACCTGAACCGGATCCGCTCTTCGCGGCAGTTGGAGAAGGCTTGCTGCCGGAATGTGGAGCTCTGGTGGCTATTGGATTATCAGCAGCCGGGGTATAAAACGATTGCCGATTTCCGGAAAGACAATGCGGCAGCCTTGAAGGGGGTATTCCGGAAATTTAATGCACTGTGTTTGGAGTGGAACTGTTTGGGCGAGAGTTGATCGCAGTAGACGGCTCGAAATTCCGGGCGCAGAACAGTAACCAGCCTTTGCCAGGCTTCGGCTGGCGGAGAAAGAACAACTACAATGCGGCCAAGATCCAGCGGCAGGTGGAGTACATCGACAAGAAGCTGGAGGAATATTTCGAGGAAGCGGACAAGCTGGATGAGTTAGAAGGGCAGGAAGAAGCTGTAGAGCAAGGCATGGCAAAGATCAGTGAGCGGGTGGATGAACTATTGGCGCGGCGCTTCAAATACGAGCAGTTGGAAAAGCAACTGGAGCAAAGCGAAGAGCGTCAGATATCCACCACGGACAGCGATGCCCGGGCTTTGCCGCAACACATGGGCATCGTGGAAGTGGGTTACAACACGCAAGTGGCGGTGGATGCCAAGCACTGCCTGGTGGCGCATTACGAAGTGAGCAATGAGAAAGATGATTACGCCTTGTCGGGTATGGCCATAGGGGCTAAGGAAGCTCTGAAGGTAGAAAAAATAGAAGCCCTGGCGGATGCCGGTTATCACACCGGTGCGGAATTGAAGAAATGCGAAGAGGGGAAAGTCCGGGCCTACGTAGCACCAAAGGAGGCGAACCACGGCAAGAAAGACGAGGCGTATCAGAAACAGCAGTTCCAGTACGATACCGAGCAGGACACTTACACCTGCCCGCAGGGGGAAACATTGCAAACCAATGGGCGGTGGTACCAGAAGAACAAGGGCAAGTGCCGGCAATCGTACCGGATCAAGCGGTATCAACTATCCTATAAGGTGTGTAGTGCCTGCCCGGTGAAAGAGCTTTGCGTAGGAGCTGGCGTGCTGAAACAGCGCCAGGGGAAAGCCATCGAGCGCTCGGAATACGAGGAGTATGTGCAGGCCAATGCGGTTCGGGTAAAGGCCGAACGGGAGAAATACCGCCGCCGGCAGGCTATTGTAGAACATCCCTTTGGAACTTTAAAACGAAGTTGGGGCTATACTTACACCTTGCTAAAAGGCAAAGAAAAGGTGTCAGGAGAGTTCGCATTGATCTTCACCTGCTACAACCTGAGGCGAGCTATGTCTATTTTGGGCGTAAAAGCCTTGTTGGAGAGCCTGAGAAGGCTGTTTTTGGGCTTTTTACAGCTCAGGGCCACCAGGGTGCGCCTGAGCGCATTGAAAAATGGCTGGCTATACAGCACTCCAGGGTGCAGCAGGGCGGCGTGAAGGGATTTTTTGTAAATTGGACGGTGGGTTTTTTCACAGGCTGCCGTTGTAGGCAACTGTGGATATTGAATGATAAGAGGAAAAGATGTAAATTGTAACCTAAGGCTGATATAGCTAAACTAAGAAAATATTGTTAATTGATTGATTACCAGTAAAGAGTAGAGAAAAATGACAAAGGATTTAGATAGCAGAAAGTATAAACTGATCCAGGAGATAATGAAATTGGATAATGAAGAAGCATTGTCTAAACTTGAAGAAGAAGTTGAGTCCATTCAACAAGAAGAAGTTTTTTGGACAGCCATTAAGCCATTGAGGAAAACGCTAACCCTGGAACAGATGATTAAAGAACAAAATTACAAGCCAATAGAAAAAGATGAATTCTTCAAAATGGTTGATGAATTGGAGATAGAAGAATCGATCGAAGAACTGTTATCAATGCTTGATTAATGAACTACTTGATCGATACCAATATCCTTGTTATCTATGTGAGAGATACGGATTTGACAAGAAGGCTTGAAGAAAATTTAAGATTACTGACAGGAAGAAACAATTTGGTGATATCAGTCGTGTCAATCGGAGAGATAAAATCTATAGCCAAGCAAAACAAATGGGGAGAAAAGAGAGTGAGAAGGCTGATAGAGATATTGAACCAATTTCTGATTGCAGATATAAATGTAGAAGATATTATTGAATCCTACTCAGAAATCGATACCTATAGCCAAGGCAAATTAGAAGGAAAGGCAACAAGCTTCACATCAAGAAATATGGGTAAAAATGATTTGTGGATAGCAGCAACTGCTTCCACTTTGAATTTGGAGTTGATAACCACCGATAAAGATTTCGACCATCTTAATGAAGATTATCTCCAATTGAAGAGGATTGACTTATCAGAATATTCTAATGAAAAATATTGATTTAGGACGTTTGCCTACAACACCGGCTACCTGGCCATACTCCGCATCCGCTCCGTACGGCAGGTAGCCCAACGTTGGCTACAATTAAAAAATAAAATATGGATACTCTTAATTTAGTTTTTGGATCAGTTACAATAATTGCATTTATATTTTCCATCTACATTTACTTTAAAGAGGAATCGAAAAAAACGATTGAAGCTGCAAAAAACGCTACTCAAATAGAAAGAATAAGGAATATGAAAAATTCGATAGGAGGTGTATTTAATACAATAGATATGATAATACAAATTCCTAAAAAAGGAAATATCTCTGTAGATCAATTACAAGACATGGCAAGGGTCGCACGTCAACAAGTATTTGTAATTGGAAAGCAACTGGAGATGGAAGAAGAGCAATTAAAAAAGTGGGAATATGGTAGAAACTTCCAATCCCAAAATATTGAAAACGAAATAACAGAATAAATGAAATGGAAAATTGGGGATAGGATAAATAATGATTATGAAATATTTGATATAAAGAAGGGAGGCTTTGGGATTGTATATTTAGTTTATAGCCATGAATCGAAATCTCCTTATGCGATTAAAACTTATCCTATTGAAATGTACAAAAAGTATAATAATTTTAAGGATGATTTTTATCGTGAATGTAATGCTTGGACTAACTTAGGTTTTCATCCCAATATTACCAACTCAAATGCAATTGTTAAATTAGATGGAAGACCCTATTTATTTTTGGAATATGTAAATGGGGGTAATCTACATGAATTCATCCAAAAAACGTCACTTAATACTGATATTCGATTATTTCTCCAGTTATGCCTTGATTTTTGTGCAGGAATGACTCATGCTTTAACTAGTGGTATTGTAGCTCACAATGACATTAAGCCTTCAAACTTACTTTTGACAGATGCGCTCGATCTGAAAATAACAGACTTTGGACTTTCTTTTGTGAAAGACGAGTTTAAAAATTCCGATTCTATTATTGGTACTTTACCATATATGTCCCCTGAGAGTTTTGATGCAGATTCAACTACAGATATTAGGTCAGATATCTATTCTTTTGGGATTACAATGTATGAGATGATTGCAAAAGCCCCTCCTTACTTGGGACAAACTTCAGATGATTTTGAATATAATCATAAAAACAAGGAGTTGCCAGCTTTAGGTTGCGATAAAGATATTTTTAGTATTATAAAGAAATGCACTAGTAAAGCTCCTGCTGATCGATATCAAAATATAGCAGCATTAAAACTTGATTTAGATAATTTATATAAAGATAAATTTGGTAATGCATATGAACCTAACCATGCTGTATTGGATATGGTTAATCTTGAAGCTGTCAAAAAAAATCAAGCTGGTAATTATGTGGAGATTGGGGATTATGAAAAGGCTATCAAATTGTGCGAAGAATTAATAGATAGTTCTAATGATAATAATATTTTATCATGGGCTTGGAATGATTTGGGTTGTGCAAAAGGTTCAGAGATCGGGGATTGGTCCCCATTTTTATATTGTTTCAAAAATGCGGTGAAGCACAATCCTAAAAATGAAATAGCTTGGCACAACTTGGGTTATTCTTATAGGCAATCAAATGAAATAAAGAAAGCAATCGAAAGTTATGAAAAATCAATTGAATTAAATCCGCTTTACATAGTTCCTTATAATAATTTGGGATACGTTTTAATGCATCATACTTCGAATTATGCAAAAGCAGAAAAGGTATTGTTAGAAGCAAAAAAAGTAAACCCCAGTCATTTGCTTACTAATTTAAATCTTGCTTCTCTTTATTCGAATTTTCTAACAGACCTCGAAAAATCAATCTATTACTTTGAAAAAATATTGGAAATTGAACCATGGCATGAGAATGCTATGATAAAATTGATGTTCCATTATGTAGGATCCAAAAAATATAAAAAAGCACTTGAGTTAATAGAAAGACTCAACAGCTTAAATGTTTCTTCTCTAGAAAATGAACCAACTTTTTGGATAACATGCGCGATAGTTTATAATAATCTTTCCTTGTTTAAAGAGGCTGAGAAATCAGCTTATCAAGCGATAAGAATTGACAGCTCAAATGTAGAAGCATTAATGCAATTGGCGCATAGTATAAAAAACATGAATAATAGCTCTCTTGGTGTTGGTTGTACTTCTAAGGAAACTAATGACAAATTAATCTTAGTCTACAATAAGGTAATTAAAATTGACCCCAAACATTCAGAAGCCTATAGACTCAAAGGAGTTTCTTTGATAGGTTTAGGCAGATATGAAGATGCTATTGGAACTTTAAAAATTGCTGCTGATATTAATCCTAAGAATGCTGATACTTTCAATGATTTAGGGCTTGCCTATAGAAAGATATCAGACTTTGAGCAGGCAATAAATTCATGTGCCCAGGCAATAGAGATAGCACCAGATAATGAGATGTATTACTATAATTTAGCTGATTTTCTTATTGATTTAAAAGACTTTAAAAGTGCCATTAAGCTTTTTGAAAAAGCAATAGAGTTAAGAAATAATTATCCGGAAGCCTGGCACAGCCTTGGAATATGTTATAAAAGTATCGAGGATTTGGAAATGGCAGAAAATTGCTACAGAATGACTCTAATATATTCACCAAATCATAAACATGTATGGTTCAGTTTGGGCAACTTAAATGTAATAAGGGAAAATTACGCTAAGGCTATTGAATGTTACAAAAAGGCTATGGTATCTTATAGTAATTATAATGATCTTGAAGGGTGCAATCATACTCAATCCATGATTACTGCCATATTAAATGCTGAAAAGAAAGGAGAAATAAAACTGTAGCCAATATTAAAGGCTGAAATGTCTGGTGCAACCGACATTTCCAGCCTTTGTTGAACGAAGCGAGGCCAAGAGCAATGTGAGGGGTATGCTATGGAGTTTGACAGGAGAGCGTGTCGCCCGGGCGGGCTAAAGCGAAGGTTTGTAATTGGGTTCGTAGATATGGCGCGCTGCCCCTCGCATCAATGGTGGTAGCATCCAAGGCATAAACGAAATTATCCAATTCGATGGACATTTCCTCGTCTCCTTGGCATAATGGCCGGGCTTGCTTGATGAGTACCTGGGCAAACTCGGCATAGATGCGCCAATCGCGGGTTTCATTCGCATCTGCTAAGGTAGATTTTTTGACGCCGTTGGTAAGCCCCAAATGATAGAGCTTGTTTTCATGGGCTTGCAAGCAAACAACCGTATCTCGCATGCTCGCTCTTCAGGGCGTTTCAAATCGTTTCCGAAGAAAACCTGTATAATTGATTGAAAAACAGGATACTTATGAAGGCTCCTGATTTCTTAACCGGACACTACTAAAAATATATTATGAATAACACCTATTATTCAAAGGAAATGTTTCAGATCATTCACCCTCATTCTAAAAATAAACTTATTGTTAAAATTGATATTTTAAACTTCAAAGAACCAATAATGAAAAATTTTACATTAATATTAATAATTACAATCCTATTTTCAATCACAAGTTTCGCTCAGGAAAAATACGAGTTTCAGAAAGACGAAAACTACATAGCTTATCAAAAAGACGCCGACAAATTATTAGAGAAAAACATAAAATTTGATTTGCTCGAAAAAATAATGAAGGATGAATCTGTTGATGAAGAGGAGTTTAAAATTATGCACAAGGCATTTGGCTTTGAATCAAAATCTAAATTTGAAGATTATTTAGCAAAACAAGTAGCTAGAATAAATGTCCTAGAAAAAAGATATCAAGTATCCAAAATACCAATGGATGATATTGAATCTAATTATACAACTGAAAGCAGTTTGTCTGAGTGTATCGAAAATGCACGCCTTGTTGCAATAAATGGCCACATAGCATGCATCCCTCTGGATTTTCAGGCATTAATAGGGGCCTTTGGTGCTGGAGCAGCGTGTCATGCTGCTGTTGAAGCTTTGCGAGCACTTATGATGCACATATGCATTAAAAAACAAGAAAATAATGCCGCTGAAGAGGAAAGGAAAGCTGGTATTGAAGCTATTAAGGCCGAAGAAAGAAAACAATAATTATTCAATCTTAAAATGTGATAGTTACAAAGAAAAGGTGGAAAAATATAAGCGTAATTACCCAGTCCAATTCTTAGCAAAATCAGTCGCCAATCCTGCCTTTGGCGCTCAGTCAAAGGAGGAGGAAAAAAATCGCTCTTTCCGTTGCGTTATTGGTAAACGGGACGGCTGGGTTTTCCAGGAATAATAAAATTTCTGTAACTATTCAGCACCCCTGCGTGCTGAATAGTTACGCTTCTTTTTTGAAATGATTATTAAAACCCAAACATTGTATTATCATTGGCTAACCCTTCGGCCGGTATGGGCTGAATGACATCCCAGTGCTCCACAGCTTTACCATTTTCAAAGCGTAGCAAATCATAAAAGACTTGCTTTTTACCACTCCATTCGCCTTCACTTACGGTCAAAACGAAGTTGCCCTCACCCAATACTTTATGGATTTTGGTGTATTTAAACATATTGTTTTGAGAAGTGAGATACTCCACCGCTTCTACAATGCCCGTCAATCCATCTTTGATACCGGGATTATGCTGATGGTATTGTTCGGCACTGATGTAATCGGTAATTTTATTAGGATTTTGGCCCATCAGAATATCTTCTACCATAGCTTTCGCCAATGCCTTGTTTGCTTCGGTTTTATCTAGGCCGGTTGCGGTGATTGGGCCATCTGTCTGCGTCCTTCCACTGGCTGTTTCCTTTACTAAAGGAGTCATGGCATCCCAGTGTTCTGCTACTTTACCGTTATCGTCTAATCGGATAATATCGAATGATACCATCTCATCCGCACCGAAGGGCTTGGCATTTCTCCAAATGTTGTGCATAAACACATAATTGCCATCCTGAAACATGCGAATGTTTTCAGCCGTAGTCCCGTTTTCCTGTAACACAGGTAGCATTTCAATAAACGGCTCAAGGCCTGTTGGAATAAATGGATTGTGCTGGATGTAGTCGGCATTAGCCAATTCACGCATGCTTGCGGGATCATTTTGTAGTACAGCGCCTAAAAAGGCGCCAACGATTTCTTTTTTACTCATTGTTGAAATTTTAGATTGTTTATTACCGCTTGTTTTTCTAACTGAATTACAGGAAGCGAATAAACCTGTAATCAGAAACACTGCAATGACTTGTCTCATACCTGAAAGTTTTTTACTTTTGTTGTGCAAGTAAAAATACAATCATACTTGCAATATGCAAGCCATTTACATAAAAACTTTCATTTTGCAAGTAAAAATTAACTTGGAGTTAACATATGCCACAGGAATTCAGATGTGATTGCCCGTTTACTTCAGCCCTTGACGTTTTAGGTGACAAGTGGATGTTGGTTATCGTAAAACAGATGTTAATAGAGGGGAAGGAAACTTTCAAAGACTTTACAGAAAGTGACGAAGCTATAGCCACCAATATTCTTTCGACTAAACTCAAACTCCTGGAAGAATTAGGGGTCATCATAAAAACCAAACGGCCTAACAATAGGAAGTCGAACCTTTATCTCCTGACAGATAAAGGACTGGCTCTAACACCACTACTTGTTGAACTTGCGCTTTGGAGTGATAAATATCTTAGAGATATGCATCCGACTATAGTGAATGGAGAAGAAATGGAATTACTACGGAATGACAAAGCTGCTTTTGCGAGTGCGTTGGAGAAAAAGTACAGGGAAAAACTGGCTACAACAACGTTATAGCTCGTAACCTCGC
This sequence comes from Lewinellaceae bacterium, assembly GCA_020636215.1. Lineage (GTDB taxonomy): Bacteria > Bacteroidota > Bacteroidia > Chitinophagales > Saprospiraceae > JACJYE01. Next base: position 1,119,435 of record JACJYG010000005.1, on the reverse strand, counting down.
AACTACGCTTATACCGGCCCATTTATAAAACAAATGGCTTGGATTCGGCGCATGCCGGAATTATGGATATGGAACAGCGCCCGTGCCCATCAGGGCCCATATCGCGGCGGCGGACTACTCCCCCCGCGGGTACCAAAAGCCTTCCTTCATATTATAGAACATAAAAGCCAGCATATCCGTCCCTTCCTCAATGCGTTTGGAGGTTGGTTTTCCAGCCCCGTGCCCAGCGCTCGGTTCGATGCGGATCAGGATGGGCGCATCGCCCTGTTGGCGGGCCTGTAGCGTGGCCGCAAATTTGAAAGAGTGCGCCGGCACCACCCGGTCATCGTGGTCAGCCGTGGTGATCAGGGTGGCCGGGTATCGCTGCCGGGTGATGTTGTGCAAGGGCGAATATGCAAAGAGATAATCAAAATCCTCTTTGTTATCACTGGAGCCATAATCGTTGGCCCATGCCCAGCCGATGGTAAACTTTTGATAGCGCAACATATCCAGCACCCCCACTGCCGGCAGGGCTACGGCGTAGAGGTCGGGCCGTTGCGTCAGGCAGGCGCCGACCAGCAGGCCGCCATTGGAAGCGCCGTGGATAGCCAGCTTCTGAGGTGAGGTGTATTTGTTGACGATCAGGTACTCCGCCGCCGCCTGAAAGTCGTCGAATACATTTTGCTTTTGATGCTTGGTGCCCGCATCATGCCAGGCTTTGCCGAATTCTCCTCCGCCCCGGATATTGGCCACGGCGCAAACGCCGCCATTCTCCAACACCACTGGAAAGAGCATGTAACGCGTGCGGTTGAATATGGGCAACACGGGGATGTCAAATCCACCGTAGCCGTACAACAAGGTTGGGTTCGTCCCATCCAGTTTTAAGCCTTTCCGATGGACAATGAACATCGGGATCATGGCCCCGTCATAACTCTTGTACTGGATTTGTTTGACCACATAGGCGTCACCGTCGAAACTGATCTCCGGCTTTTTATAAACGCTTTGTTTCTTAGTTTGCAGGTCGGACCGGTAAATAGTCGCAGGCTGTACAAGAGAAGTAAATTCGTAGAAAAGTTCCGGACTGTCGGCCTTCCCACTGAAATTCAGGATCGTGCCGATACCTGGTAATTCCAGGATCTGCTCTTCTTTACCTTCCAGGGAGAATACCTTGGCCTGGCTGTAAGCATCATGCAGGTAGTGGGCTACCAGCTTTCCGCCAAAGAGGTGCGCCTCCTGAAGTACATCCTTTGCTTCGGGGATGATTTCCTGCCAGTACCGCACATCCGGTTGCCGGGTGCTGATCCGGATCAGGCGCCGGTTGGGCGCCTTGTAGTTGGTTAATACATATATGCCGTTGTCGTCACTGCCCGCCACCGTGAAGTCATAGTCAAAGGTTTCCACCACCGGCGTAAAGTAAGGGGTATTGGTACGGAGATCCCGAAAATACAGCGCATTGCCGCTGGTTGATTCTGAGGTGGAGAGTATCAGAAAATGTTCGTCGTCGGTCACTTCAGCGGCAGCATTGCGCAAGGGATGCAGGCGGTCGGCATAAACGATATCGTCCTCCTCCTGCGAAGTGCCAACCCGATGGTAAAAGACCTGATGAAACTCGTTCTTTCCAGCCAGTGCTTCTCCTTCTTTTGGAACCGGATAACGCGAGTAGAAAAAACCATCGCGAAACCAGGAGATCCCGGAAAACTTCACCCAGCGGACCGTATCTTTGAGCATCCCCCCGCTTGAAAGATCCTTGATGTAAATGGTGCGCCAGTCCGAACCGGCTTCAGAAGCCTGGTACGCCAGCAGGGAGCCATCAGCTGAAAAACTGTATTCGCCCAATGCCACTGTACCGTCAGTGGAAAAATTATTGGGGTTGAGTACCGGCTCCATTGGCCCTTCCAGGGATGCCATGCGGTACAGAACGTCCTGGTTTTGCAGGCCGTCGTTCTTAAAAATATAGTAGTAGTCGCCCCGTTTCATCGGCGCGGAGTATCGTTCGTAATTCCACAAGGCCGACAGGCGGTTGCGGATGGCTTCCCGGTAGGGGATGTTTTTAAAATAATTTTCCGTAAGCGACTGCTGGGTTTGTACCCAACGGGAAGTCTGCTCCGAGTTGTCATCTTCCAGCCAGCGGTACGGATCGGCTACCTTCTGGCCAAAATAGTCGTCCACCACGGCAGTATCCCGGTAGGTTTCCGGGTACTGTATCTTGATGTCCCTGAAATTGGGAACGATCTGATTGGCGTCGCCTCCCTGCCCGTCATTTTTGCAGGCGGATAACAAGGCTAAGAGCAGGAATATCCCTATGGCTTTTCTCATGATCGGTTTTGTTTGGTATTTGGCTTTGGCTTTACTACTATCCTTTGGTGAGAAGAAATCCTGACGCTTAGCGCCTTAGAGTCTCTCACCCCGCTGAAGAGGCTAACATCACCACCAGGATTTCAACTCACAATATCAGTTTTTTCTGCGGCTTTCCGTAATGATATGTGGCCCAATGCCCAGTTGTTACCCGCCAGCGCGATCCTCTAATAAGGCGGGCGGTGGAAGTTTACTGTTTACCCAATATTTTACCAACCACTAAGCGATGCTGAACAAAAACGCAAATAAGGTCTTAATAAAAAGAAGAAAAAAGAAAATCAAGCTCAAGTCCGAAAAAAAAAGCGTGATTTTGAGCCTACATATTATCTTTTTTGTTCTAAACGACTGTAGGCCGGGACTAAAAAAATGCCCAAATCCTAAAAAACATTTAAAACCATTGACCTTTTTTAAAAACTTTACATCAGGCAAACAAGAGGAGGGAGCACAACCCAACCCAAATCGGGCCTTGTTCGACCAGTTGTCGCGGGCCGAGGCGCCGGCAATCCGGGCCCTGTCAGACAAAATCACGCCCGACATCCGGCGGGAGGCCAAGCGGGCCGGGCTTAGGCCGCAGGATGCCGAAGAGCTGGTCAGCGACGCACTGTTCATCACCCTGAAGTCCATCCGCAACGGTAAATTCCAGTTTCAGGACTACCATCCGGCGGCCTATGCCATGGGTGTGGCCCGAAAGCTGATCAGCAACCACTTGCGAACCCGCAAGCCCCAAACGGAAGGGCTCGAAAACGTGGCGGCCCCCTCTGATTTTAACCCCGAAAACTACCTTAAAAACAAGGAGCGCAAGGCCATCGTACGGCAACTGCTCGACCAGCTGGGCAGTACCTGCCGCCAACTGTTGGCCCTCAAATATTTCGAACAACTGAAAGACCAGGAAATCATCGACCAGCAACTCACAGGCTTCACTACCACCGGCTCGCTGAAAAGCAAGCGTAGCCAGTGTTTAAAAAAAATGGCTGAGCAGGCCCGACTGGCCGGCATCACGGAAGTCTTTTGAGCTGCTTTTTCAAAAAAACAGAAACGCTGCTAAGGCTGCGCCAAACCTGACATGGAGAAATACGATATTGAGGCATACCTGAACGGCGAACTGAGCGCCGCCGAACGCCAGGCTTTCGAGGCTGAATTGGCCGCAAACCCTGCACTGGCCAAGGAAGTCGCTTTGCTCCGCCAACTCACAGAAGACCTCGGAGATGCCATGCTCTGGGAAAGGGTGAGCACTGCCCGGGCCCTGCCGGACGGGCGAGCCAAGTGGCAATGGTGGACCTTTGCCGGAGCAGTGCTGCTGTTCGGGGGGCTGCTTTGGTACTCCCTGGGGCTACCCCCAGGAAAAACAGAACCTCCTGCGGCCCCGGCCGGGCAATCGGCGGCCCCTGAACTACCACCCGCCGAGCTCCAACCCATTGCCACAGACACCCCGTCCACAGTCCCCAAGAATGCGCCAACGTCCGACCGGCCCATCGCCATAAACACCCCTCCGGCCGGCCTCCAGCCCCCCTTGCACCCCGCCCCCCAACTGCGGGGCAACAACTCAGCCGATACTACCCGCAAAGCCCTGCTGGATGCCCTCTGGTACACGGACTACCCGCCGAAAGGGGCAAGCTTCACTGGCCAATTCGCCGAAGTGGATGCCTTGCTCCAACAAGGCGATTTCTCGAAATCCTATGCCCGGCTGCAATTGCTGGAGCGGAAAAACCCCACCAACGACACCCTGTTTTTCCTGAAAGGGTACTGCCTCCTGGAGCGGGGCAAAGGTGGCGAAGCACTGCGCTATTTCGACAAAATCGAAAACGAAACGCCTTTCGGGAAAGAACTTTTGGAATGGTACCGGGGGCTGGCGCTTTTGCTTTTGGGAGATGATAGCCAAGCAAAAAAAGTGTTCTCTGTCATTTCAATAAGTCCAGCGCATTCGTTCAAGCAACAAGCACAGCGGGCCTTGGAAATATTGGAATAATTCATTTGTTTATCTGGGGTTCAGAACTTGTTTAGCGGCCAGCTCCGTCTGTGCAGCCGGGTAAACTTTTTGCGAAAAAAGGCCGCTTTTCGGTGATGCCTGCCTGATTCGCCAGCTCGCTGGCAGGCAGGAATTGACACTTTTCGCTATCAAATCCGGCCGCCAAACATGCTCTCAACCTCAAGATTTGTATTTTGGCGTACTATTGTTTTTTTCCTGTTTGCCTCCCAAAGCAATTCTCAATAAAATGAATCGAACCTGTATTTTGTTGCTCCTGTTTTTACCCACCATTCTTTGCCAGGCTCAAACCGTTGAAAAAAAAGCCGTAATAACCGAAATTGACAGCCTGCTTAAGGAGGCTCGCGAGCAAAACGCCGACTTCGAAAAAGCCATGGAGGATGTGTTGGCGGCTAAGGCCAAAGCGCTCGCCAACTTTGGCGCCCAAGCGCCGCAATACGCCGCTTGCCTGTACCTGCAAGGGCGGATTTTCTTCCGGCAAGGGAAATACGAAGAAGCCAAGCAAGGCTGCCTGGACGCTATGGCAATCCAAGCTGACGTTTTGGGCAAGGAACATCCCGACTATGTCCAAAGCCTCACGGGCCTCAGTGATATTTATCTGGCAACAGGGGACTTCCCCAATGCCAAGGCCCGGCTGCTGGAAGCACAGGCCATCAGCCAAAAGACAGGCGCTACCGGGGATGATGTGTATGCCGCCTTGATGACGTCGCTCGGAAACTATTACCGGGTCACGGGCAAGCTGGATCAAGCAGGGGAATATTACCGGGAGTGTATCCGAATCAGGGAAAATGTCTTCGGCAAAAGACATCAAAAATACGCCTCGGCGCTCCATAATGCCGCTTTGGTCAATCTTCAAAAAGGCGACTACGAAACAGCTGAAAAACAGTTCAAAGCGGCACAGGCCACCTTTGCCCAAACCCTTGGCGCGAACAGCGAAAACTACGGTATCTGCATCCAAAACCTGTCAGGCCTGTACCGCAAAACGGGGGATTTTGAAAAAGCTGAAAAACTCGCCTTGGAGGCTTTGGAAATAACGGCCAACACACTGGGGGAACCCCATGCTGATTATGCCATTAATTTAGAAAACCTCGGCAATCTGTACCTGGAAATGGGTAACTATGAAAAAGCCAAAGCTTATTATTTGCAATGCAAAAACCTGCGGGAAACCACGCTCGGAAAAGATCACCATTACTATGCCCTTTCCATCAACAACCTGGGCAATTATTACATGGCTGTTCGGGATTTCGGGCAAGCGGAGCAGCATTTTGCCACGGCTTTGGGTATTTTTCAAAAATCACTCGGAGCCGAGCATTATTACACCATCCTCGCAAAGGGCAACCTCGCCTGGAGCTACCGGGAGCAGGGAAAATACAGTGCTGCCGAACCGCTGATTCTGGAAGTCATCCGGGTGCGGGAAAAATACCAGGGAAGCGAGCACCCCGATTTGGCGAGGAGCCTGGTCAACCTGGCTTTTTTGCAAAAACATTTGGGCAAATATGAGGAGGCGGAAAAACTGTACCGGCGGGCCAGCCAAATCTGGATGAAAACAGCCGGGCCGGAAAGCCTCGACTATTTGGCCTCCCTCCAGGAAATCGCAGCCATCCAGGCCATCACCGGGCAACCGGAGGAAGCGCTCCGGAACATGGCCGAAGCTAGCCGGTTGCAAAAAACGGCCTATTTCCGGGCCTCGAAGCACCTGACGGAAAACGAACTCGCGGCCTACACCGACCGGTTTTCTGATTACCTCGACCGGCATTTTTCCTGTTTGCACAACCTACGGCCAGCGCCGGGCGCAGCCACCGCACAGGCTTTCGACGACGCCATTTTTTATAAAGGATACCTGCTCGAAAACGCCGGCCGGGTGAAAAAATTCACTGTGCAGGATACCACCCTGGCGGAGCAGTACGAGGAACTAGCGGCCCTGCAAAGCTTGCTCGCCGCCGAATATGCCAAGCCGCCCGCAGCCCGCTCCGGCCTGCCCGAAATGGAGGACCGGGCCGCTGCCATCGAGAAAAAATTGGTCGCTGCGGTGGCGGGGTACAGCGAAGTTTTTCAGCCGGTGAAATGGGAGGAAGTGCGGCAGTCCCTGCGCCCACGGGAAGCCGCTGTGGAGTTCATCCATTTTGACTATTTGGATGGGGACCGGCCGACCGACAGCACCCGGTACGCCGCCATCGTGCTGCGGGCAGGGGCGGCGTTCCCGGATTTTGTGCCGCTTTTTGAAGAAAAATCGCTGTCCAAACTCCTGGAAACGAAGCCGGGAGATCGCATCGGAGCCGTCAACCAGCTTTATTCTTTCGATAAAAACCGTCCCGAAGCTTCATGCTACCGGCTGCTTTGGCTACCCCTCGAACAGGCCCTGGGCGATGCTACCACCGTGTATTTTTCTCCTGCTGGTTTGCTCCACCGCCTGAACCTCAATGCTGTGCAAAACGAAAACGGCCAGGTGCTGGCCGACCGTTTCCAACTGGTGAAAATGGGCAGTACCCGGCAGTTGGCATTTCCCCAAAAAATGACCTCAAAAACAGGCGGGGCCGTGCTTTTCGGCGGCATCGATTACGACCTGGACAGCCTGTCGGCGAACCCTGCCGGGAGCGCACCGGCCACACTGGAGGCCTTGGCTGGCAGGAGTGCAGGAACAACGGACAGCACCAGTTTCCACCTTCGGGGCGAAAACTGGGACTACCTTGGCTGGACCAAAACCGAAATCGAAACCATCGGCCTGCTGACGGAAGGGGCCGGCATCCCGACCACCTTTTACACCGGGCTGGGCGGCAGCGAGGAGGCATTCAAAAAATTGGGGGACTTGGGCGGCTCGCCCCGCATCCTGCACCTGGCCACGCATGGTTATTTTTTTCCAAACCGCCACCAGACCGACGAAACGGGGCCGGCATTCCAGGTTTCCGAGCAGCCGATGATCCGCTCCGGCCTCATCCTGGCCGGCGGGAATTATGCCTGGAAAAATGGCCGGCCCATCCGCCCCGGCGCCGACGATGGCATCCTGACCGCCTACGAAATCGCCCAGCTTGATTTGTCCAAAACGGAACTCGTCGTGCTATCCGCCTGCGAGACCGGGCTGGGCGATATCCGGGGCACGGAGGGGGTGTACGGCCTGCAACGGGCTTTTAAATTGGCTGGCGCCAAATATGTCCTCATGTCGCTCTGGCAAGTCCCCGATTTCCAGACGCAGGAGCTGATGACGGCATTTTATTACAACTGGCTGAAGGAGGGGATGGAAATTCCGGCGGCGTTCCGGGCTGCGCAGGCGGAGCTGCGGAAGCAATACCCGGAGCCGTTCCTGTGGGCGGGCTTTGTGCTGTTGAGGTAAGGCGCCTGGTGCCTGCCTGAAACGATGCCCCGTGCTGCGAGCCAGTTCACGGGGCATTTTATTTTAAAAAAACAGCCAAACAGCCGTTAACCTTTTTCCACTGCTTACATAGGGAAGTTGAAAGTTGGGGGAAAGTGGCCGGGAACTGTCGCTTGGCCCCGGCAATTTTTAATCATTCAACCTTTTAATTATGAAGCAATTTATTTTACCCATTGTCTCTTTGTTGTTCACCCTGCAACTCTCCGCCCAAATCGTCGTCGAGCGTTCGGATTACCTCCTCACCGACGCCGGGGCGGAAGTAAAAAGTTGGAGCTTGGCCACCGCGGACCTCACCGCGCCGGAAGAGGGAGCTGACGTGACCTGGGACTACAGCGCCACAGCCTTGACCTCCCCTTTTTCTTATTTCAAAGACCCCATTTCGGGGGATCCGACCTTCCCCGAAGCCAACCTGACGGAACCTACCACAGAATCGTTCTTGGGCTTGGTCGAACTTCCGGTTGTTTTTTACGAACGGATTGACGACAATGGCTTCGGCACGCTGGGCAGGGTATCCTCATCTGCCAGCTTGCCATTAGGAGCGCTCACGGGGGGTGCGAACGACACCATCACTACGCTTCCCAATACGACTATTTATGGAGCGCCCACCTATTATACGAAGTTCCCTTTGGCCTATCAGGATTCCTGGCAAACATCTGTCACCATCAGCCCCAACTTCCTCATCACGGTAGAGGGTTTTGGCCTTGACCAGGCTCCTGCCAGCCAATCTGCCAGTTTTTCCACCAATGCTTCAGTGGTTGGCTACGGTACCCTCATCCTGCCTAACCCCGATGGAAGTGGCGGCAGCGTGAGCATGGAAGCGTTGTTGCTCCGTGCAGACCGGGTCAAAGTGGACAGTTTCTTCCTGGCCGGCCAACCTGCACCACCGGCCATGCTGGGTGCGCTTGGCCTGGAGCAGGGCGAAATCTCCGCGCGTACCACTTACTCTTTTTACGCCAAGGGCCTGCCTCGTACCGCCCTGACCATAACGGTCGTGAACGGCCAGGTCAATGCCGCCGGCATGTCTGCTGATGTCACCGACCTGATGAATTCTACCCGTTTTGTGGCTCCGCAACTGGCAGCCGCCAAGGTATTCCCCAACCCGACCAGTGGTGAATTCCAGGTGGAATTTGAAAAAACCGATGCCCAACCATGGACGCTACACCTGTATAACGCCCTCGGCCAGCAAATGAAAACGCAGGTGGTGGAAGGGCCTTCGGGACTTCATTTCGCTCCGGTATCGCTGCCAGCTAATGCAGCATCCGGCAACTATCAGGTCATCCTTCGGGATGGGAACAACGTAGCTACCGCAATGGGCCGAATCTGGAAAGAATAAGCTCTAAATTAACAGAATGATTGTTAGCCCTGCCGGCCCTTTCGGCAGGGCTGTTTTTTGGCTACCGGCCTAGCATTCGACAAAGTCGGAATGGCTAAGGGCAAGTTGCAACCCTTTGGCGTTTAATAAACAAAACCCAAACAAGCCCTAAAATCGGAAGGCAATCTGGTGTTTTTTGAAACTTAGCGCCTGTTATTTCGTATAGTAAAAGGATAATACCGGAACTTGCTGCAAAAAGTATTCAACCATGCCCAAACCGAAGCACAGAAAGCATCAAAATCTATATCTCGCAGTATTCTTCCTGGCCGCCGCTCTGGCCTGGAACCCACTGTTGGCCCAGCCGGTGATGCGCACCAACGAAAAAGGAGAAACGATCATTGTTTTCCCGGATGGTACGACCCAGCTATTCTCTGAATTCGGCAATGCGCACCAACCGGAGCCAGCTCAGTCTGGAGAAAAACCCGCAGATAACAAATACCCTGTACTGGATGTAAAGATAGAACCTCTGGAAGGCGGAATTCCCGTAACATCGGAAGACCTGCGCCGCATTTCCGAACGCAAAGCCCAGCTTTCAAAAACCGCCGCATCCATTGCTCAGGAGCGCGCTGAGGAAGCCACCAGGCAACGGAATCTGCTCGAAGAGGATTATCGGCAGGCCATTTCCAATAACGCTTCACCGGAGGCTTTGGAACGTTTGTCCGCCCGCCTAAAAGCCGCCCGCCAGACGGAAACCGAAACCAATAGCGAAGCAAAACTGGCGCTGCGGGAAGCCAACCGCGCTGAAGAACTCACCCGCCGGGGCAATTATGTGGAAGAATACCAGCGCAACCAGCTGATCAAAAAAAATCAGGCCCGCCAGTATGCAAACCTCAACCTGGCCTCCGCCGATTCTTATGGAAACCTCTTACTCGACGATAACTACCTGCCTTTCACCCAAACGGACGAGGTCATCCTCCACCCGCCGGCCCCCGCCTGCGAATTTGCCTACGAGGGAAAAGATGACCGCGGCCGCTTCCGCCGCGACCTGCACAAAGAACTACTCTTTACCCATACCGATGAACGCCTCCGGCCCTTCCTTAAAGACAAACACTACCTCACCTGCGAAGGCTACTTCACCCAACTGGGCGGATTCCGCTATCTCACCCTGCAGTTTACCTTTGCCTATCCCAACGCCCGTGAAGCTTACGGATTTATCGAAAAGGGAAGCTATCTCATGGTCAAACTCCTTAATGGCCAGTTTATTACACTTTTTTCCGGCAAACTGGACAAAGGGGCCTTCGACACGGAAACCGGCCTGCTTACCTATCTGGTCCATTACCCTATCGACCAAAGCCAGATCAACCTCCTCAAGCGCAGTGAAGCCGATTCGGTCCTCGTCGCCTGGAGTAGCGGGTATGAGGAATATGAGATTTATGAAGTGGGCTTCTTTCTCAACCAGATCCGCTGCCTCGAGTAATTAAACATGGATCATCCCGAATTTTCGCAGAATATCCCGGAAGATGCTCGGCCCCTGCCCATTCGCGCCGGGGCCGATACTACGCCTGATCGGCGGAGCCCGCCTGCTGTGCCGCAGGCCGGCAGGGATACTAAGTTGATGCTATTGATGAGAGAAGCCGCCCATTAAAGTCCTTTTTGTTGTGGAGCCTCCTCATCCATAGTATCAACGGCCCGCAGGGCCAAAGTATCCTCAAAGCCCGTATGCGGGCTTTGAGGAGTATCCCCGCCTGCTGCCAGCGGCGGGCAGGAATAGAATCGCTGATTGGTGGCTCAAAATTCGGGATGACTCCTGTTTTTAACCGGCTCCTCAGAGACGGCCAGCCCCCAACCTTAAGCTCCAATAAATTCTATTTGTGGGCTGCTGCTTGCCAAATGTCGAAAAGATCGTGTAGTTAAGAGGTAAAGGCCTTATTTTCACCGCCAAATTATTTCCACATTTACCTAAACTATGCAATCAATGAAAAAACCGTTGATCTTACTTTCCGCACTCTTCCTACTGGCAGGCCTTCCAAGCCTCATGGCCCAGACTGCCGAAGAAATTGTTGCCACTTACCTTGAAAATATCGGAGGCAAGGAGAACCTCTCAGCTATTACCAGCCTGCAAATGACCTGTAACGCCAAAGCCCAGGGCATGGATATTCCAATCATCATGTACCAGAAGGCTCCCGGGCTGCAACGGATGGATATGACCTTCCAGGGAAAACAGATCACTCAAATGGCCTTCGATGGCAAAGAAGGATGGTCTACCAACTTCATGACCATGGAAGCCGAAAAATGGGATGCTGAACAGTCTGAACTGATGAAGAGCAATATGGAATTCCTGAACGCCTTCCTTGACTACGCCGAAAAAGGCTACACCCTGTCGCTCGAAGAAGGGGAAACCGTGGAAGGAACGGATTGTTATAATGTTAAACTGACCAAAAAACCAGTGATGGTGGATGGTAAAGAAGAAGAAAATTTCAGCTTCTACTTCTTTGACAAAGAGACTTTTGTTCCCATCATGACGCGGGAGTATTCCAAAACCGGCCCAATGAAAGGCCAACCTGCCGAAACCTACTTCAGCGATTATCAGGAAGTAAATGGGGTCTATTTTCCATTCAGTATCTCGCAGAAAATGAATGGCCAGACGGTATTTGCCCTGGCAATTGAAAAAATCGACGTGAATACGGATATGGATGATGCGATGTTCGCATTCCCGGAAGCAGCTACACCAGCGGAAAGCAAAGAATAAACAATTTCAGGGGCCATTCGATGAATTGGCTTCCAGACAAGTAATGAGCCTTTAAAAGTCAGGGCGTGGCTGACCTGCGGGAACAATCCGGCAAGCCACGCCCTGACTTCCTTTTAATTCTCTCTCCAAATCATCCAACTATGCAACGACTTTTCCTCCTTTTCTTATCCCTTTATTGCCTTGCCCCTACATTTGGGCAAGAACCTGCTTCCCTTAAAGGTGACGCCCTCTTCGGCTCCCTCCGCGCCCGCCACATCGGCCCGGCCCTGATGAGCGGCCGTATCACCGACCTGGCCGGCCACCCCACCGACTCCAAGGTGGTCTATGTCGGAGCTGCCGGCGGTGGCGTCTGGCAATCGACCGACGGCGGCGTCACCTTCAAATCTATCTTTGACGACTACCCGCAGTCCATCGGTGCTATTGCCGTCGACCCGAAGCAACCGGATAATACCCTTTGGGTCGGCACCGGAGAATGCTGGACCCGCAACAGTGTATCGGTTGGCAATGGCATTTACAAAACCAACGATGGCGGAAAAAGCTGGCAGCGAAAAGGGCTGGAAAAATCAGAGCGCATCAGCAGTATTCAGGTTAACCCCAACAAGCCCGAGGAAGTTTACGTCGGCGTACTCGGCGCACTTTGGGGCGATAGCGAGGACCGGGGCGTTTATAAAACCACCGATGGCGGCGCTTCCTGGCAGAAGATATTATATGTCAATCCCACCACCGGTTGCTCCGACCTGGCGATGGACCCCCAAAACCCCAACGTCCTTTATGCTGCTTTCTGGGAGTTCCGCCGCACTGCTTATTCTTTCAGTTCCGGAGGGTACAATAGCGCCCTCTACAAATCAGAAGACGGCGGAAAAAGCTGGAACAAGATCCACAATGGCTTCCCCTCCGGCCAATTGGGCCGCATCGCTATCGCGGTAGCACCTTCTTCACCCAATACGCTCTACGCCGTCATCGAATCAGAAAAAAATGAAAATAAAGGCCTATACCGCTCGGATGATAGCGGCGCTTCCTGGGAGCACCGCAACAAAGACTTCGAGCTGGCTGTCCGCCCCTTTTACTTTTCCCGTATCGTGGTGGACCCTAAAAACCCGGATATTGTCTGCAAAGCCGGCTTAAGTGGCTCTATCAGTAAGGATGGTGGAAAAACCTTCCGGAGCATTGGCAGCGGCGTACATTCGGACATCCACGACTTTTGGTTCGATGTCAACGATTCCAATCGCATCTACCTGGGTTCCGATGGCGGCGTCTACCGCAGTTGGGATGGTGGTACTGTCTGGGAAATGGTCAAAGGCCTGCCGGTTTCGCAGTTCTACCATGTGACGGTCGACAACCAGAAGCCCTTCCGCGTGTTCGGCGGCCTGCAAGACAATGGCTCCTGGGTGGGCCCTTCCGCCAGCGCCGGCGGTATTGAGCCCAAAGACTGGACATCGGTGGGCTACGGCGATGGCTTCCGCGTGTATCCCCATCCTACCGACCCCAATATCTGTTATTCCGAAATGCAGGGCGCCGAGGGACTCTGGCGGGTTGACATCGCCAAGCGGCAATCGAAGAACGTCAAGCCCTACGCCGAAGAAAAGGACGCCAAACTGCGTTTCAACTGGAATACCCCCATTACCACCAGCTACCATCAGCCCAACCGCCTTTACGTCGGCAGCCAGTTTCTGCACCGCTCCGATGACCGAGGTGAAACCTGGGTTAAGATCTCCCCCGACCTGACCACCAACGACCCATCCAAACAACTCCAGGAAGAAAGCGGCGGCCTGAGCGCCGACAACTCGGGCGCTGAAAACCATTGCACCATCTTTGCCATCGGCGAATCTCCTCTCGATGAGAACATCATCTGGGTGGGTACCGACGACGGCAACGTGCAGGTGACCTTCGACGGTGGAAAAAACTGGGCCAACCTCACGGGTAATTTCCCCGGACTGCCGAAAAACACCTGGGCTTATCACATCGAACCCAGCAATTTTGACCGGCAAACCGCCTACGCAGTATTCGAAGGCCATACCCGTAACGATGGGAACACCTATGTCTTTAAAACTACGGATGGCGGTAAAACCTGGGCGTCTATCGTCACAGCGGATATCGAAGGCTTTGCCCGCTGTATTCAGGAGGACTTTGTGAATCCCAACCTGTTGTACCTCGGTACTGAATTCGGACTGTATGTCACTATCGATGGCGGGCAGAACTGGTCGAAGTTCACTAACAATATGCCGGCAGTTGCAGTGCACTACGTCACCCTGCATCCCCGCGATAACGCCCTGGTGCTGGCCACCCATGGCCGGGGGATTATGATCATCGACGATATCACGCCCCTGCGCCAACTGACCCCGGAGGTGATGGCGCAACCGGTGTATTTTTTCGAACGCCCCCCGGCGATCATCCGCGAATCTCCTGATTTTGGCGGCAATGCCGCCTTTGGCGAATTTGTCGGCGACAACCCCACTTCCGCAGCTCAGATCGTCTATTACCTCAAGAGCCGGCATACCTTCGGCAAAATGTCGTTGGAGATCTTCGATGAAAAAGGAGACAAGATTGCCGACCTCGCCCCAGGCAAAAGCAAAGGCATCAATCAGGTATCGTGGAATTACCGTTACAAGCTGCCCAAAGTGGCCAAGGCTAAAACGCTATCTTTCGGCGGTTTTGCAGCGCCTACCGTCCCTCCGGGAACCTACACCGTGCGCCTGACCAAGGGAAAAGATGTTTATGAGGCCCCCCTGAAGCTGGTATCTGACCCCTCCTCTATCCATACGGATGCCGACCGGGCCGCCCAGCACGAAGCGGCGATGAGGCTTTATGACATGAACGAGAACCTGGCCTACCTCGTCGACCAGATCGATAAAATACAGGAAGGAGTTGGCGTAGCCAAAGCAAAGAATCCGTCCAAAAAGGCGCTGAAACTACTCGATCCGCTTTCCACTGAGCTTACCAAGCTATACGAAGAACTGGTGGTCACCACCGGCGACAATTACGTGGGCCAGGCGGAACCCCAACTACGGGAAAAGATCACCGAATTGTACAGTTCGGTGACCGGCTACGCCGGCCGGCCTTCCAACGCCCAGATGGATAACCTGAAGTTGTTGTCGTCCAAACTGAATGCCGCACAGGCAAAAATGGACGGCCTGCTTCAGCAATTGGCCGGGCTGAACAAGGCGCTGGCGACAGAGGGCATTCCTGAAATTACTTTCCGTAGCAAGGAGGAATTCATGGAAGCAGATATGTAGTTGGACAGGCTTCGGAAGTCTAAACCCGGGAAATGCCTGGACAGACTTCCGAAGCCTGAACCTGGGAGAAGCCTGACGAGGCTTTGGAAGTAACATTCCGGCCCGCTGGGCCTAAAACCAGGCTGGGAGCTTCATTCCTAACAACATTGCCGGCCCTCCGGGCCTTTTGCTTCCCTGGTAAGCCCCTGGCTTAATGATGGCAGCTTCCCCAAAGCAAAACTATTCCCCCTTGCAGGCCGGAGGGCCTAAATGTCGGTAGAATCCGCCAAGCATACCTCCTTTTGATAGCTCCGGAGGAGCGCAATGTTGATAGACCTGGTGAACAGCCGCCCAGTCATCTGCAAAGCTAACGCCATTGCCAACCTACAACCCCCACCCCTTCAACACCTGCCACAACACCTGCACGAAAATGATCTTACCGATCAGCAGCAGCGGGTAAACCAGGGCGTAGCCGTAAGTGGGGATTTTATTACCCGCCCGGTTGTTGGCGAAATCCAGGTTAGCGGGGTGGTGGCTGACCATGCCGATGAGCAATACGAAAGGGATTCGGAGGAGTTTGTACCCGGCAAAAAGAATAATCATACCGCCCAGGATACTGACCAGCGCTCCGGAAAGGAACATCTGCGGCCCAACCGGGCTGAGCATAGTGGACAAGAAAGTGGCGCCGGAGTTTATACCGATGGCCGCCAGCATCAGCATCAAGCCGATCTGCCGCAAGGTGAGGTTGGCGGAATAGGGTAATGTCCAGAGGATAGGGCCTGAACGGCGCAAGTAGGATAGAAGCAAGCCCGCCACCAGCGGCCCGCCGGCAAAGCCCAGACTAAATAAAATTCCCCCGGGCAACACCATCTCAATGGAGCCCAGTAGGATGCCCAGCCCCATGCCCAGCCCGAAAGATAGCAGGTCGATATGGCTGAGGTGCTCGTAGGAGTCGCCAAAAATGCGGACCAGGTTTTTCAGGTCCGATTCCTTGGCCAAAATGCGGATGCGGTCGCCCAGTTCCAGCACGGTTTCCGGTTCTACGATCGAATCCACATCGCCCCGGCGGATGCGGGTGAGGACCACCTGATAGTTCTCTTGCAGGTTGAGGGAAGCGACTGTCTTACCAGCAATTTTGGGGTTGGAAACAAAGACCCGCCGCATGCCAAATACCGAGAGGTTATCAGACAGGTCTTCTTCTACGGAATGTCCAAGCAACGAAGCCACCCGCGCCACCTCGGCTTGCTCGCCGATGATGGACACCAGGTCGCCGGGTTCGAACACCGTTTCCAAATGGCAAAGCGAATAGGCCTGGCCGCGGCGCATGCGCCCGAAAACCACTTTGGGCGCATGTTGCTTTTTAAATTCCCGTAAGGGCTTGCCTATCACTTCCCCCGCCCTGATTTCAACCGTCTGATGGATTATGGGCTGGCCGCTGGGAAATTCATTGCCCAGCGCCCGGGTTTCCGCTGCGTAGTCGATCCTAAACGCCCGTTGCATCACCGCCACAGCGATCATCAGGCCCAGGACGCCCATGGGGTAAGAAATAGAATACCCCACCACCGCACTGTTTGACATCTCCGCCGCCCCTTCTCCGCCCTGGGAGTGGATGGCGTCGAGCAGGCCCGCCAGGGCCGGAGTATTGGTCGTGATACCAGACAGCAGGCCCGCTGCTCCGGAAGCATCAAAACCAAAGAAGAGCGCGGCGCCCCAAATACAAATGCTTAGGACACTGAGCGCCAGCAGGGCCAACATCAGGTTGGAAGTACCCCGTTTTTTGAGAGAGCTGAAAAAGGATGGGCCGGAGCTCAAACCAATGCTATACACAAAAATGGCCAACCCCATCAGCTTGATCGCCTCCGGGATCTTTACCTCCGGTTTGATGGCCCCGATAGCCAGGCCGACAAACAATACTGCGGCAACACCAAGGCTGTTGCCCTTTATTTTAATATTACCGACGAAGGACCCCAGAGCGGCGGCCAAAAACAGATACAATAGTGCTTCTTCAGTGGTTCCGGGAGCATGCATGGTCGCTTGGGCTTTTTTCCGGCCGAAGGTAAGACTTCTTCGGGGGAATAAATAGCTAGGCGGATGTAGTTTACTGTCGCTTCGTTTTGATCACGATTACCCCATTGGCGCCCGCTACGCCGTAGATGGATGTTTCGCTGGCCGATTTCAACACGCTTACCCGGTCGATGTCATTGACATTGAGTACCCGAACCAGGCTCTGAAAGGACTGGCCGATCCGCACGCCGTCTACCACATACAGGGGCTCATCAGAGGTCCTGAGCGACTGCGCGCCGCTCATCACCAGCACCTTCCCATTGGTGTCATCTCCGGAGACTCTCAGGCCGGGAATGCGGCGGAAATATTCGGTAAGGGAAGTGTAGGTTTGAGGGGCGTTGGCCCTTTTTCCATCCTTTATCTCCACTTTTCCTTCCTCGCTTTTGGCTGCATCGCGGGAAGCGCCGCAGGAGGACAGAAGGACTGAAAAGGCGAACAGGAAAAGGATTGGATTGGACACAAATTTTATCTGGAACATGGCTTGCTATTTTTGGATTTAGATAATTAGAGTGATGGGAGCCCTACATAAATAACGATTATTTCTACCATTAAGATGAATTGGATTCATTGGCCGCGTCTCAAGGTTTGATATAAGTCACCCAAAGGGCGAATCCGCCGTAATAGAACAAAGCCAGGCAGACGATGCCATTCAGCAGGGGTTGAGCTTCCGGATAGTAATAAAGAATACCCAGTGCGGCCAAGATAGCCACAGCCGTAATCGCCAGCGAAATCCATCTCAAACGAGCCGTGCGGCTGGGATAGATAAATTTAATGGGAATGAAATGCAGAATAGATAACCCGATAACCAATATGACATTAGCCCAATGCCCCCAATGAAAAACAAAGATCATATAAAAAGCCGCCATGTTCCACATCACGGGAAAGCCGACGAAATAATGGTCTTCAGTGACCATGCCGTCTTTGCCGTAATAGATCGCCGAAACCATCAGAATTAGAAAGGCACAGGCCAGGTTCCAGCCTCCGCTGATGAGGCCGGATTCATAGATCATGTAAGTAGGAACAATAGCGTATGCAGCAAAATCAATGACGAAGTCAATATTTTTGCCACTCATATAAGGCAACACCTCGGAAACCCGGAACCGGCGTGCTAATGTCCCATCGACCCCATCGATAAACTGAGCAGCTACCAACCAGAGCATTGCGATGTGCAGGCGCCCCTCACTGACCGAAAGTAAAGCCATAAATACAGTGATCACGCCGGAAGCGGTGAAAAGGTGCACCCCCCAGGCTAAAAGCCGGCTGGCCAGGCCGGCCTTAATTTCAGGAATTGTCATAAATGCTTGGTTTTTCATGGGGCAAAATACAAATATCCGAAAGGCGCGGTCCCTTCCAAAGCCCAAAAGTATCGACAATACAAAGGGTATTACGAAAAAATCTCTGGCTTTTCCCTAATTTCCACCTTTCGAAGCGACTAAGAGCTCGTAGATGGCAGTAAACAAAAATTCCTCGCAGTTCAGGCAGGTCGCCCTGCCCACCCTTAGCCTGATGGGCGTTTTGACCCTGATCGGACTGTATCTTTACTTCTTTATGGATGAAGCCGTACACTGGCCCTCCTTTTTTTCCATGATGGGGTTTTACAGCCTGATCTTTCTGACGGGCGCCTACGCCGCCACTTTGCGCCAAACAGAAGACACCGAAGGCTTCCTGCTGGCCGGCCGGCAATTGCCCCTCTGGCTGGCCGTCTTCACCATGAGCGCCACCTGGATCGGCGGCGGCTATATCAACGGCACCTCAGAATATACGGCCAGCGCCGGCCTGGTATGGGTGCAGGCGCCCTGGGGGTATGCCCTGAGCCTCATCATCGGCGGCTTATTTTTTGCCCGGCGCATGCGGCGCTATCGTTTTCAGACCATGCTCGACCCCCTGGAACAGCGCTTTGGGAAACGTATTGCCGCCCTGCTGTTCCTCCCGGCTCTTTCGGGAGAAATTTTCTGGACCGCTGCTATCCTGACGGCTCTTGGCACTACCTTTGGAACGATTGTTGGGTTGGATACTCCTACGGCTATTATCCTTTCCGCATTTATCACCATCGCGTACACCGCCCTGGGTGGCTTATGGTCAGTAGCCCTCACGGATTTCGTGCAGCTCATCCTGCTGATGGGCGGCCTTTTCCTCATCGTCCCATTTGCTTTGAGCCAGGTTGGCGGATGGGACACCGCCTGGCAGGCTTACCAGGAACAACACGGCGCTGCCGCCAGCCTGCTGCCCAGCCGGGAAGCACTGGGGAGCTATTACTGGAACTGGTGGGACTACGCCATCTTTCTGACCCTTGGGGGTATTCCCTGGCAGGTATATTTCCAACGGGTGCTGGCTTCCAAAGATGAAAAAACGGCGGTGCGCCTGTCTGTTTTTGCCGGCATCGTTTGTCTCATTGCCGCCGTCCCGCCGGTACTGGCCGGCATTGCCGGTGGTGTTGCCGACTGGGCAGCCCTGGGCGTCCCTCCGCCACCAGATGCAGCCTCTACCCTGCCCTGGGTGATCCGTTACCTCACTCCACACTGGGTAGGGCTGATCGGGCTGGGCGCTATTGCCGCAGCGGTAATGTCGTCAGCAGATTCGTCCATCCTCTCCGCCTCTTCCATGGCGGGTTGGAATGTATACCGTCCATTGATGAAACCCAACATCCGGCCTTTGCGGTTGGCCTGGCTCATCAAACGCATCATCTGGATCGTTGGAATAACCGCTACCTTACTGGCGCTCAATATCCGTAGCGTTTACGAGTTATGGTTCCTTTGCAGCGACTTCGTTTTCTGCCTGCTGCTACCGCCACTGGTGTGCGCCCTGTTCGACCCCAGGGCGAATTCCTATGGCGCTTTAGCTGGATTCGTCGTAGCCTTTATCCTTCGCTTTGGAGGAGGCGACCCCACCCTCGGCCTGCCCGTCCTGCTCCCCTACCCGATGGTGGAAGACGGAGTGGTCCTGTTTCCCTTCCGAACTTTGGCCATGCTGGCCGGGCTGTTCAGCATTATTATCGTTTCAAGACTGACGCAACGCTGGGCCCCGGCGAAGGAGCTGACAGTATGTGAGTAGGCCATTGCCTCTGCACGTGTGACCTGCCGACGTTCGACGTGTGACCTGCCAGGATGACCGGGAATATCCGTGACGCACAAATTTATTTGCGCCGTCAATATAAAAGTCACTAAAAATCAGCAGCTTACGACTTCAGCCCCTCAAATAAATTTGAGGGCTACCTATTCCTGGCCACCCTGATGCGACGTGTGACCTGCCGACCTGTGACGTGCAGACGTGCAGACGTGCGGCCTGCCGACCTACAAACACGAAAGCGCCAGAAATAAATATCACTGGTAAGGCTGACTAAAATCATCAGAAAAATCAAGGCGGCGAAGGCTGGAAATGTGTAACTTGAAGGTTTTGAAGAGCGCCTTGGCCAGGCAGGCCTGAGTGTTCAAGGTTAGAGATTTTCATATTTTCCTCGCTTCCGGCCGCAAAGCTAAGCCTACAACAAGCTGACGGCGAAAAAAGGATCCGGAATTGAAAGAAATAAATGTTCTTCCCAACATTGGCGTAGTAGCTTCTGTAAGAGGCAGTATCGTAGACGTGCAGTTTGATGGCCATTTACCGCCGATCAACACTTTACTTCAGACAGGAAAAGACAACCAGGTTATCATAGAAGTATTATCCCAGCTTGGCCGGCACCGGGTACGGGGCATTGCACTAACGCCCACAGAAGGCCTGGCCCGGGGGATGCCGGTAACCGATACAAAAGCTCCCCTGACAGCCCCTGTTGGGCCAGGTATCCTCTCCCGCATGTTCGACGTTTTCGGCAATACCATTGACCGGATGGAGGCGCCCACCAAAATACAATGGCGTACGGTACATGGCGACCCACCTTCCCTGGCGCGCCGTTCGGTGAAATCCGAGATCTTTTCAACCGGCATCAAAGCTATTGACGTATTGATGCCGCTCGAACGGGGTGGAAAAGCGGGTTTGTTTGGCGGGGCGGGGGTGGGAAAAACCGTGCTGCTCACGGAAATGATCCATAACATGGTGGGGCAACACCAGGGCGTGAGCATTTTTTGCGGCATCGGGGAGCGTTGCCGCGAGGGAGAAGAACTCTACCGCGACATGAAAGAAGCAGGCGTATTGCCTAACATGGCCATGGTATTCGGCCAGATGAACGAGCCGCCGGGGAACCGGTTCCGGGTTGGCCACGCTGCACTTACCATGGCCGAATATTTTCGCGATGACGAGCATCGCGACGTACTGCTGTTGATCGACAACATCTACCGTTTCATCCAAGCCGGCATGGAAGTGTCCGGCCTGATGGGGCAAATGCCTTCCCGGCTGGGTTATCAGCCGACGATGAGCACGGAGCTGTCCCGGCTGGAAGAAAGGATCGCCAATACCGATACCGGAGCGATTACTTCTATACAGGCCGTATACGTACCGGCGGATGACCTGACCGACCCGGCGGCCGTACACACCTTCTCGCACCTTTCCGCCTCCATTGTCCTGTCGCGCAAGCGGGCCAGCGAGGGCCTTTTCCCGGCTATCGACCCATTAAACTCCAGCTCCAAGATGGCCAATCCCGGTATTGTCGGCGAGCGGCATTACAACCTGGCGCAGGAGATCCGGCAAACCCTCGCGCAGTACGAAGGGCTTAAAGATATCATCGCCATGCTCGGCCTGGAACAACTTTCTACAGCAGACCGCAATCTGGTGTTCCGCGCCCGCCAACTGGAACGATTCCTCACTCAGCCGTTCTTTACCACCGAACAGTTTAGTGGCATCAAAGGCAAACTCGTTAGCCTGGAAGACGCCCTCGATGGTTGTGAACGGATTTTGAAGGATGAGTTTAAAGACTATCCGGAAAGCGCCTTTTACATGATCGGGGCGGTCGATGAGGCGGAAGAGAAGATAAAGGCCAGCGAGCCGGAAGCAGAACCTCAAATTGTTATGGAACCGGAAACGGAAGGAGCTGAAAAAGAAAGCGATGGAAAATGAATCGAGCCTGATGCACCTTGAAGTACTACTGCCGTTCCGCGTTTTCGCTGACCACACAGACGTGAAACGCATTGTGGCGGAAACGCAGGAGGGGGCCTTCGGCTTGTTGCCGGCGCGCCTCGACTGTGTAGCCGCTTTGGTACCGGGCATTTTAACTTATGAAACCGAATCGGAAGGGGAAACCCATATCGCCATTGATGAAGGCATTTTGGTCAAAGCCGGGCAGAAGGTATTTGTATCCGTACGCAACGCCATCGGAGGAACGGACCTGGGCCAACTGCACCAGGCGGTGGAACAGGAGTTCTTAAACCTCAACGAACAGGAGCGGAACATGCGGGTGGTGCTGGCCAAGCTGGAAAGCGGGCTGGTTCGTCAATTATTAGCATATCGCCATGAGTGAAAACCAGGAACCGAAAAAAACAGCAGCCCAGGAAGCTTTCAGCCGGCAGGTAGACAAAAAAGAGCATCGCAAGCTGAAAGCAAAGGGCAAAGGCCCTACACCGGTTTGGCGCGGCCTGGGCATGATGGGACTGGTCGGCTGGTCGGTGGCCGTTCCTACCCTGATTGGCGCCGCCATTGGGCTCTGGCTTGACAAGCACTATCCCGGCAGCCGATCCTGGACGTTGGTTCTACTGGTTGCTGGACTGACCATCGGCTGCTGGAACGCCTGGGCATGGGTGGCCAGAGAAGAAAAAGCAATGCGAGAAAACAACCATAATGATCAATAGGAATGAAATGATCCTAATAGCCCTGGCCCTGCTTGCCGGCGCAGGAATTGGCGCCATTTTTTTCGGCGGCCTGTGGTGGACCGTCCGGAAAGGGGCCTCGGCCCGACAACCGTGGCTTTGGTTTTCCGGCAGCTTGCTAATCCGCGTGGGCATTGCATTGGGAGGTTTTTATTTTGTTTCCGGAGGAGAATGGAAACGGCTCTTGGCCTGTTTACTCGGCTTTCTACTGGCGCGCCAAACGCTCATTAGCTTAACCCGCCCGGCAGAAGGCTCGCCTGCACAAAAAGAGGACAATTATGAGAATCAGCCCGGATGAACTGATCTTCTGGCAGTACGGCTTCATCAAGCTCAACGCCACCATTGTCATGACATGGGGACTGATGTTGTTCCTCACAATTGGCTCCTGGCTCATTACGCGCCGGCTTACGCGAGAAATACATATCCCACGCTGGCAGAATATACTCGAAATTCTTGTACTGGGCATTAAAGAACAAATTAAGGAGGTCGGGCTGCAGCAACCCAACCGGTACCTCCCTTTTCTGGGAACGCTCTTTTTGTTGCTCGTCACGGCAACTCTTTTCACCATTCTGCCTGGCTATGAACCACCGACGGGCTCTTTATCCACCACGGCCGCCCTGGCGATCTGTGTATTCGTGGCCGTGCCGGTTTATGGAATCAAAGAACGAGGTTTTGGCGGCTATCTGCGGTCTTATCTGGAACCGGCCGTCATTATGTTGCCCTTTAATATTATTAGTGAGTTGTCCCGGACGCTGGCCCTGGCCATCCGTCTGTTTGGCAATATGATGAGCGGTGCAATGATCCTCGCCATCCTGTTGACCATCGCCCCTCTGATATTCCCCATCCTCATGAGCGCTCTGGGCTTACTCACGGGCATGGTGCAGGCCTATATTTTTAGTATCCTGGCGACGGTCTTTATCGCCGCGGCGACAGGGGAGGAGGCGGCGTGAGGAGGCCAGGGGAAGGGCTGGATGGTTGAAGGGGGGAATGGCTGAATGGCTGGATGGCTGGATGGCTGGATGGCTGAATGGTTGAATGGTTGAATGGTTGCGGGTAAACCCGTCTCTATTCGAGCCGGGTAAACATTGTAAAACGTAAATAACATATAAAAATGGATGCTACAACACTTATTGCAATAGCTTCAATCATCACTGCCGGGCTGACGACGAGCGTAGGCTGTATTGCGCCGGCGCTGGGGGAAGGAAAAGCGGTTTCTTCTGCCTTGACCTCCCTGGCGCAGCAACCGGATGCCGCGCCAACGATCACCCGGACCTTGTTTGTGGGCCTGGCGATGATCGAATCTTTGGCCATTTATGCCTTCGTGGTTTCGATGATCCTGATTTTCGCCAATCCGTTCTGGAACCAAATTATTGCAAAATAACTGGCATATGTTAATCGATTGGTTCACCGTCGTAGCGCAGGCTATCAACTTCCTCCTTCTGGTATGGTTGCTGAAGCGTTTTCTGTACAAACCTATCCTCCAGGCCATTGACGATCGGGAGAAACGGATCGCCACCCAGCTCCAGGAGGCGGGTGCTACAAAAGAGGATGCTGAAAAAGAACGCCGCGACTTTCAGAAAAAAAATGCGGAGTTTGACCAGCAGCGCGATGCGCTCTTCAGCCAGGCTACTGCCAAAGCCCAGGATGAGGGCCGGCAGCAGCTCGATAAAGCACGAAAGGAATACAAAACCCTCCGCGCTAAGTTGCAGGAATCCTTGCGGGAGGAACAACACAGCCTGAGCCGGGAGATTACCGACAGGGCCCGGCAGGAAGTCTTCGCTATTTCGAGAAAAGTGCTGGCCGACCTGGCCGACGCCACCCTTGAAGAGCAAATAGCAGCAGTCTTTATCCGGCGCCTGCTCGAATTGGAAGGAAAAGAGCGGAAAAAACTGGTAGAGGCATTTAATTCGGCCGGCCGGCCGGCCATCGTGCGCAGTGCGTTCCCGCTTAGCGCCGCTCAACAGGCTGCCATTGGGAAAGCGTTGAAAGATACCCTCGTTCCCAAAGCCAAAGTCCAGTTCGAAACCAACCCCGAACAATTGAGCGGCATCGAGCTGTCCATGAATGGATACAAGATCGCCTGGAGTATTACCGATTACTTGGCCTCTCTGGAAAAAAGCATCGCTGTATTGCTGAATGGAAAACCCAAAGCTGAAGCTGAACCCAAAACAAAGGCCGGGCCTAATCAAGACACCGATGAAAAAAACGACTGACGGCATCAAAGCCGCCCTCGGACAAGCCTTCGATGACATGGCCCGGGGGCGGGAAGAATTCTCCCCGGAACTGGCCTATCGCGAAGTCGGGACGGTCACCAATGTTTCTACCGGTATTGCCAAGGTGGCTGGCCTGCCCGGCGTAGGATACGAGGAACTGGTCCAGTTTCCTGGTGGGCTGCTCGGCATTGCTTTCAATATTGATGAAAATGAGGTCGGTGTCGTCTTGCTCGGCGACTACTGGGACCTCAATGCCGGAGATGATGTGGAACGCACCGGCCGAGTTATGGACGTGCCTGTTGGGGAAGCACTCATTGGCCGGGTTATCAACCCCCTGGGCGAACCCCTCGACGGCAAGGGGCCGGTAATATCCACGCACCGATTGACGATTGAGCGTCCTGCGCCACATATCATGGATCGGGAACCCGTGACCGTACCGCTTCAAACCGGCATAAAAGCCATCGATGCGCTTATCCCGATCGGACGCGGCCAGCGGGAGCTGATCCTCGGCGACCGGCAGACCGGTAAAACGGCTATTGCGATGGACACCATCCTCAATCAGCGCGGCCAGGATGTGGTGTGTGTCTATTGCACCATCGGCCAGCGCGCCTCCTCCGTAGCCAAAGTGGTCGCTCACCTTCAGGAAAAAGGCGCTATGGAATATACGATTGTGGTGGTTACCGAAGGGAATGACCCACCCGGCCTGGCCTATATTGCCCCATACGCCGCCACCAGCATCGCAGAATATTTCATGGAAACCGGCCGCGATGTGCTGATCGTTTACGACGACCTGACGCACCACGCCCGCGCCTATCGGGAACTATCCCTCTTGTTGCGCCGCCCACCCGGCCGGGAAGCATTTCCAGGTGATATTTTCTATATTCATTCCCGCCTCCTCGAACGCGCCACCAACCTGCGCAGCGAATATGGCGGCGGCTCCCTTACGGCCCTGCCCATTATTGAAACGGAAGCCCAGAACATCTCCGCTTATATCCCGACCAATCTCATTTCCATTACAGATGGGCAGATCTACCTTTCTCCTAAGTTATTCGAACTTGGAGTATTGCCGGCCATCGATGTTGGTAAATCCGTCTCGAGGGTGGGTGGTAAAGCGCAGCGGGCGGCATACCGGGCTGTGGCGGGCGACCTCAAGCTCGCCTATTCCCAATTTGAAGAACTGGAAACCTTTGCCCGTTTTGGCACCCGCCTCGATGCCCATACCCGGCAGGCCATCGAACACGGCCGGCGCATCCGGGCCTGCCTCAAGCAGCCGGAAGGGGAGCCCTTGTCGGTACCCAAACAGATCGCTGTGTTGCTGGCGCTCACCGCCGGGCTGTTTGACCCTATTCCACTGGAACGCATCCGGGAAGCAGAGGGCGCCCTTTTCGAGGCCACGGCAAGCTTCCCGGAGGAGGTAGTCCAGCGGTTTACGACTGCCGAATCCTTTGACGATGCAGATAAGGAGGCCATCCTGGCGATCGCCCGGAAGACGCTGGCGCCATTCCAAAATGATAAAAAGACATGAGTGAGTCCTATGAAGGCTTGGGCCACAAGATTGAAGGCGCAAAGGACCTGGAATCCGTCGTCCGGACGATGAAGGCCCTGGCCGCCTCCAGCATCGGCCAATATGAACGGGCGGCGCATTCCCTTAACGACTATTACCGGGCGGTGGAATTGGGGCTGTACGTTTGTTTCCGGCAGGCCGGCGCCGGCATGCTCCCCAACGGGAACGGCCGGCCCATTATGGCGCCTGTAGGCGCAGTAGTGTTTGGCTCCGACCAGGGCCTGGTCGGCCAGTTCAACGATGTGTTGTCTGACTTTGTGGTGGAGACGCTTCGCCCTTTAGCTGGCAAAAAGCGGGTTTATGCGGTGGGAGAGCGGATACAAAGCCATCTCTCTGATGCGGGGCTGGAAGTAGACCGGCTCTACCCCGTTCCGAATTCCGTCAGAGCCATCACCCCGCTGGCCGGGCAGATCCTTCTGGACACCGAGTTGTTTCCCGATAAAGGGCCAGCCCAAACGCTGTATATTTTCCATCACCGCCCCATTGCCGGAGCAGCCTATGAGCCGATAAGCGAGCTGCTGCTGCCTTTGGACAAAAAATGGAAACTCGGCCTGGAAGAACTCCGATGGCCAACTAAAAACCTGCCACAAGTTATCGGTACAGTGGAACGCACCATGTTGTCGCTAGTCCACGAGTACCTTTTCGTATCCCTGTTCCGGGCCTGCGCCGAATCACTGGCCAGCGAAAATGCCAGCCGGCTGGCGGCCATGCAACGCGCCGAGAAAAATATTGATGAGCTACTGGAAAGCCTCACCCGCTCCTTCCACCGGCTAAGGCAGGATGCGATCGATGAGGAATTGTTTGATCTCATTGCAGGCTTTGAGGCCTTGGGAGGCGGAGATTAATCCTTCACCCTGAACTTCCGGATCATCACCGCCCCACTCTCATCCAGGTTGGAACTCAGGATAATGATCTGCTCTTTCACCCCATCGTCGACGGCTACGGCTACGGTGTTGGGGGAAATGGAGCCCAGGTCTTCCGCATGCAGAATGAGGAAATTATCATTCTCCTCCAGGGTAACCGGAATACCATATTTATGTTTGGTGACGCGGAAGTTATGCAGGATGCGCTGGCCGTTCAGGAAAAGAGTAACGACATCCCCATCGACGGTGCCATTGTCCCACACCTTGATCTTGATCTTGTCATTTTGTACTTCCAACACCCGGGCCACATTGATCTTTCGCTTACTCTCCAACTCATAAGGCTCCTGCACGATGGCCTGGGCGCGGACGGTGGATCGCCGCATGATGGGCTTTTCCAGATATATGGTTCCGGAAGCGCAGGCGCCGGTTTCCATATCCCGCCCTTCGATGAATCCACTCCACTCCCCTTCCAGGACGATGCGGCTGGCTTCACGCCGATAGTTGAGCGCGCCAGACTTGATGCACCAGGGCCAACTCGGGTCCGTTTTGCTGGCCACTTCCAACTCTTTGAAAGAAAAGTGGCGGAACAGCGAATCATAACGCCATTCGAGATTATGGAATGCACTGCCTCCATTATCTTCCGAGACAATATAGGATTGTCCCCTGGACCTTGGCTGGAGGTCCATTTCGAAATAGAACCCATAGTCTCGGTCTGACTGCGAGAGCGACCCGGTCCATTTTCCGGTAAAAGTAACCGGCAGTTCCTCGTCTGCGGTTTCCAGGACGGCAGTGCGCTTCCGCAGCACCATTTGGCCAGGGGTGCAGCCATCCGATTTCCAGGTTCCCTCCAGATGGTCCATAGTGGCGGTTTTCCGGAAGCGCAGGTTGGCGTATTTCAGGCACCATTTCGGGCTTTTTGGCTCCAGCTGCTTGAGTTCCTGCAACGCCAGTTCATTCCCATCCCAGTAACCGGTAAACTGAAAACGCGCTGTATTGGCGCCGTCAGGGGTGCGGGAGAAAGATTCCCCACTCACCGACTGGCCCTGCTGTGCGATATCAACCTGATAGTAAAAAGTATCGGGCTTGCCGTCCTGGGTGATGTACCCCTCCCAATGGCCTTCGAGAGACTGGGCAGGTAGGGAAAGCGCCAGCAGAATGGCGATGATGGAGGAAAATATATGCTTCATTGTCAGAAAAGGATAAACCAAAATTTCGTGGAAGATATTAATATTTGATCAAATGACAGAAAGTATTGATATCGGACTACCAAATGGCGCTGCCCCACCCTCTCTCCAGCCTACTGACAATGATCATTCAAAAGGCTGATAATTGTCATCACCCCCTCCTGAAATCTATCCTAAATTAGAACTGTAAGAAAGATTAAAAATCAAATAAATTCAAGGCACAAAAGGGCTAACCACACTGGAAAAAATGACCAATATGAAGATATTGATTAATGCACCCTTTCAAGTAAACGATGGCCTAAAAGAGGTGATCGAAGAGAAAGTAGGAAAGTTGACAAACTTTTTCGAACGCATCACAGAAACCGAAGTCTTCCTAAAGATCGGCGACAAGCGACACCGCCACCGAGAACAGATCGTGGAATTGCGCATCGCCGTCCCGGGGCAAACGTTATTTGCAGAACAACGGAGTGACGCGGTTGAAAAGGCAGTAGCCGCAGCAACAGAAAAAGCCAGAAAGCAGCTACTGAAGTACAAGGCTCAGACGCAGAGCCCGAACCATGTCAACATCAAACCAGATTGATGCCGGGCATTTTTCCTTCCCTGTTTTTTTTACTGCCCGGCGGCCAAAACGATTGGCCAACACAATTGTGCCCTGCTTCCAGTGGGGCACAGTTGTTTTTATGTCGGCACGTCGCACGTCAGCAAGTCGAAAGTCGGAACGTCGCCAGGTTTTGACGACGTGTGACGTTCGGACGTTCGACGTTCCCCCCTTACCGCCCCTGAAATCCCGCCTTTCTTTTCTCGATAAAAGCGGCGGCGCCCTCTTTGAAATCCTCCGTTCCGGTAGTAGCGCCGAAGGCCTCCACTTCGCTGGCGAAGCCGTCTTGTTCCGTATGAAAATAAGCATTGACCGTTTCGATGACCTTGGCGATTGCGACCGGGCCCTTGGCGGATATTTTTTCGATCAATTCTTTGGCTTTATCGAGTTCGCTACCCTGGGGTACTACGTGGTTGGCCAGGCCGAGCCGCCAGGCCTCGTTCGCGTCGATCATATCGCCGGTCATCAGGAGTTCCATAGCTTTGCTTTTCCCAATGTACTGGATCAGGCGCTGTGTGCCGCCGTAACCAGGGATAATCCCGAGGTTGACTTCCGGTTGCCCAAAACGGGCGTTTTCCGTTGCGACCCGCAAGTGGCAGGCCATGGCCAACTCACATCCTCCGCCGAGGGCAAACCCATTAACAGCAGCCACTACCGGTTTGGGGAAACGCTCAATGGCAAAAAACACTTCATGACCAAATTGGGACATCTCGCGGCCCTTGCCGGGCCCCAGCCCCAGGAATTCCTTGATATCCGCACCAGCGACAAAGGCTTTTTCGCCAGCACCAGTTAGGATGAATCCTTTGAGGCCCGGCCGTTGCGGAGCATCTTCCCGGAAGAATCGCCCCAACTCCCGCATGGTCTGCATGTTCAGGGCGTTGAGCGCCTTCTCACGGTTTATCGTCAGGGTAATGATGCCGTTTTCTTCCTGAATGAGCAGGTTTTCGTACTGCATGGTTTTTCTTGGTTGATCGGTATGAATGCAAAAATGCGTAGATGCAAAAATGCATAAATTAACTCATTCTCGCATTCCCGCATTCTCACATTCTCGCATTCTCTCATTCCCGCATTCTCTCATTCTCGCATTCTCGCATTCCCGCATTCTCTCATTCTCAACCCTTCATCGCATCCACATCCTGGCGGTTCATCACGCTGGCCTGGTGGTTAATAGATTCCTGGTGAATCGCTTTGAGCATCACCGTAACGAACTCCTCGCTCAGGCCCTTGATACGGCCTTTAATTACGGCGCGCTCCAGAATCTCATTCCAGCGGCTGGCCTGAAGAATGGAGATGTTGTTGCGTTTTTTGTATTCTCCGATGCGTTCGGCCAATTTCATGCGCTGGCTGAGCAGGTTGAGTAACTCCTCATCGAGTTCATCGATCTCGTGGCGCAGGTGTTCGAGGTTTTCCAGAAATTCCATGTTATCGGTGGTAGGATTCCGAAAGATGATCTTATCCATGAGTTCCTGGTACTGAGAAGGCGTGACCTGCTGCTCTGCATCGCTCCAGGCCTCATCCGGATGGGGGTGCACCTCGGTCATCAGGCCATTGAAATTGAGGTCCATCGCCTTTTGAGCGACGGCCTGCAGGATGTCGCGCCGCCCGCAGATATGACTGTTGTCACAGATGATCGGCAGGTCGGGAAACTGGCGTTTAAGGTCGATAGGGATCTGCCAGCGAGGCACGTTGCGGTATTTGGTGTCACCATGGTAGGAAAAGCCGCGGTGAATAGCGGCAATGCGCGTAATGCCAGCTTTATAAAGGCGCTCTATCGCGCCGATCCAAAGCTTGAGGTCCGGGTTGATGGGGTTTTTGACCAGCACGGGGATATCGACGCCCTTGACGGCATCGGCAATTTCCTGCACGGAAAAGGGATTGACCGTTGTGCGGGCGCCGATCCAGAGCACGTCGATCCCGTATTTCATGGCTTCGAACACATGCTGGGTATTGGCGACCTCTGTGGTTACCTTCATGCCGGTTTCTTCCTTCACTCGGCGCAGCCATCCGAGGCCTTCCGTGCCAACGCCTTCAAACGCATTGGGGCGGGTACGGGGTTTCCAAATACCAGCGCGGTAAAGGTCCACCTTTTGCTGAGACAGTTCCTTTGCCGTTAACAGGACCTGCGCCTCGGTTTCCGCGCTGCAGGGCCCGGCAATGATAATAGGTTCGTTGGATGGCTTGCCCTCCAGGACGGGCCGAAATGTCATTTCCATGATGCTATCTTTTTTGTGGTTTAAGACAAAATCCTTCTAATTTGATTTGCTTCCTGTATCAATTGATAAAAAGTATCAAAATCCTGCTTGATGAGCAGGCTGCGGAAACGGGCCAACTGGTTGATATGCTCGTCGAGCACGTCCAGTACGTTGTCCCGGTTCTGCCGAAAAATGGGTATCCACATATCGGGAGAGCTTTTGGCCAGGCGCACGGTCGAGTCAAAACCACCACTGGCCAATTCGAATATCTGGCTCTCATCCTTTTCCTTGGCCAGCACCGTCAGGGCCAGCGCAAAAGAACTGATGTGGGAGATGTGCGAAACATAAGCGGTGTGCACATCATGCAGGCGGCTGTTCAGCTCCACCAGGCGCATGGGAATCGATTCGTACAGGCGCCGCGCCTGCTCTAGTGCATCGGGGTCACTATCTTCCACATCGATCAGTACCGTACACTTGTGGTCGAACAGATTGGGGATAGCCGCCTCCGGGCCGCTGTGTTCGGTGCCGGCCATGGGGTGCGTCGCTACATAACGCCCTCGCCGGGGGTGCCCTTTCACGGTTTCCAATAACCGCATTTTGGTAGACCCCACATCGATCACCACCTGTCTGTCTACCTGATCCAAGAGGCGGGGCAACAGGCCCAGCATAACATCTACTGGTGTAGCGATGACGATCATATCTGCCGCTGCCACAGCCTCTTCGAGGGGCATATCCACATCGATCAGCCGGCGTCGGACCGCCTTATCCAGGTTGTCCTGGCTCACGTCCACGCCGATGATCCGGCTGGCGAAGCCATTCTCCTTCAGGGTAATGGCGAGTGAACCGCCGATAAGGCCGAGGCCGATTATTGTGATGATCATATTAATTCAAAATGTAAAATTCGCAATGTAAAATGTAAAAGTGTCTGCTTGATTTTCCCGTTCCCCTTCAGCCTCCTCCACTTTTACATTTTACATTCAAAATTTATTGTTTTACATTAACTATCCTCCGAATCGCTTCTTCATATAAGGCCCCGTCGCTGCAAAGGGCGATGCGGATATAGGAATCTCCCATGGAGCCAAAGATGCCGCCAGGGGTGAGGAAGACGTGAGCATTGTAAAGCACTTCATCTGCCAGTTCGTAGCCACTGGCATAGCGGGCGGGAACCTTGGCCCAAACGAAAAGGCCAACCTGTTCAGGGTCGTAAACACATTCCAGGGCATCCAGCAATTTGAAGACGGCCGTCCTGCGTTCGTTGTACACGGCATTCAGGCGTTCGTACCATTGCGGCGGGCTTTGCAGGGCTTTGGCGGCAGCCAGTTGCAGAGGTTTGAACATACCGGAGTCCATATTGCTTTTAAAACGGAGCACTACCTGCAGAATATCGCGATGGCCGGCCAGCATTCCGATGCGCCAGCCCGCCATATTGTGGGCTTTGCTGAGTGAATTGAGCTCCACCGCAACCTCACTTGCGCCGGGCACACTGAGAATACTGTGAAGCCGGTCATTTAAAATAAAGGCATAGGGGTTGTCATTGACCACCAGAATGCGGTGGCGGTGCGCGAAAGCCACCAGTTCTTCGAAAAAACCGGGATCAGCGGCAGTACCGGTGGGCATATTCGGATAGTTCACCCAAATGATCTTCACCCGGCTCAGGTCCAGTCGCCCGAGGGCCTGGAGGTCGGGCAGCCAGCCGAGCGCTTCTTCCAGGCGATATTCCCGGACGGTAGCGCCAGCCAGATTGGACACGGCACGATAAGCCGGATAGCCAGGATTGGGCACCAGCACTTCATCACCGGGCTCGAGAAAAGACATTGCGATGTGCATCAGGCCTTCCTTGGAGCCGATCAACGGCAGCACCTCCCCTTCCGGGTCAAGGCTAACGCCAAACCATTGCTTATACCAGGCGGCAAAAGCCTGGCGAAGTTCCGGGATGCCGTTATAGCTCTGGTAGCCGTGCACATCATTATACGTGACGTGTTCCACTAACTCGTCGATCACCTCCTGGGCCGGCGGCAGGTCGGGGCTTCCGATACCGAGGTTGAGCACCGCCTTTCCTTCCGCCCGCATCCGGGCAATTTCCCGGAGTTTGGTGGAAAAATAGTACTCCTGTACCTCCCCCAGCCGGTTCGCCGGGTTGATGATCAAATTGCTTTTTATGGCTGCTTTTTTTGTCATGGCTATGGTCGTTGTAAATTCCTTAATTCCTAATTAAACGGGACTGTTCAAAGCTTGCCCGGTTCACAGAGATATATCCAGCTGGCTAGACGGACGGACGGGTTTATTCCATCAGTCGCTTCGCTCGTGTCAGGTCTCAATTAACTCTGATAACCAACATTTTACGAGGCAATTGACACAGTTAAATGAACAATCCCAATTAACCCCCTGATCGTACATCGTACCTTTCCCGGTTAAACTCCTGCTCGTACATCTCCAAGTTAAACCTCCGCTCGTACACCGCATACCGTCCGGCTCATTCCTCATAATGTTCCCCTTTGGCGTACATGCCCAACACGCGCAGATTGTGGGTAAGGGGTTTAATGGCGTCAATGGCTTGCTGGAACCCCACTCTGCCTTCCATGACAAAATCGAGGAAGAAAAGGTATTCCCAGGGATGGCCAATGATGGGAGTAGATTGGATCTTGGTGAGGTTGGCATTGTAAGCCGCCAACACAGCGAGTACCTTGTAGAGGCTCCCCACCTCGTGGTCGACTGCGAAGCTGAGCGAAATTTTTTCAGCTTCGCCTTCTCCAAGAATATTTTGATCCTGCTTCAGTACCAGAAAGCGTGTGTGGTTCCGCTTGTCCGTTTCAATACTTTCCGCCAGCACCTCCATACCGTAAATATTGGCTGCCAGCATGCTGGCAATAGCGCCGATCCCTTCCAACTCCTTTTCGCGAATGTTGCGGGCGCTGAGGGCCGTATCGACCGTTTCCACCAGTTGAATATGCGGATAGCGGGCGAAGAATTCCCGGCACTGGGCGATGGCAATGGGATGGGAATGGACTTCTCGAAGGTTTTCAATGCGCTGCCCCGGGAGGGCCATCAGGTTTTGCTTGATGCGCAGGTAAACCTCGCCGGTGATGGCCAATTTCGATTCGTTGAGCAGTTTGTAATTGTGCATCAGGCTGCCGGCCAGCGTGTTCTCGATGGCCATCAGGCCGACATCCGCCTGTTCCTGTAGCTCGACCATGCGGATCAGGTCTTCAAAGGTGTGTGCCGGCACGATGTCGATCGGAGTTTCCTTAAAACAATGCCGGGCGGCAATTTCGTGGAAGGCGCCGGCATAGCCCTGGATACTTACCCTCATAGGGGAGGCCGGATGGGATGAACTTGTAGTCTGGCCTGTTTCCGTGTGGATCATAATTTATTTTAGTTAAAAAAAAGAGCCCCGCGTTGCGGGGCTCTTCCTGGTTAATCATTCCTTTTTGCTGAATGTCAAGAGATAAGCCCCTTTATGGCGAACCATAAAAAAAGTAAAAAAAGAAAAAGTAATTCTTGTTGTAAGCCTGGTTAGGGATCATCTCTATTGATATTGATGCAAAAAAAAAGCCCCGTCTAAGCGGGACTCCCAAATTTTATCTTTCCAGTCAATCGGACAAAATTCAGCAGGCCCTCATGGTTACCCATAAAAGTAAAAGCTGAAAAAATAAAAACTACGATTGTCCAATTGAGCTTTCATCGCATTTGTTTTCGAACGGTACAAACCTAAAGATTAATTTCCTGTAACGCAAATACCTGATACTTTTTTTTTCATTATCTCACCACAACATTGCGAATCTCTTTAAAAAAAAAGGCTTTTTATTGAAAATTGACAAACCTTTTTCCTGTTAATTAAGAAAACAAAAACGAACGTTTGTTAGGGATATTATTTTTTTTCTTTCAAAAATTTAGAAACAAAACCAAGTGTAGTCCGTAGAACTTTTAAAGAAAAACCGGCAATAGCTCTAAAAAGCTAAGCCCCAGAAAAATTATTTAAACAAATTTGCACAAAATGGAAGTTGTCATTTCCAAGCTCATGCGGCCACTGGTAGTGGTTTTGCATGAAAACCAATCTGTTCAGTATGCGAAGTCTCTTATGGATCGACACCAATTGCCGTTCATCCCGGTAGTCAACCCGCATAACATTTTATCGGGAATCGTTACCGCGGCATCCCTGAATGCATGCTATTCCGACTTTACACTGCTAAAGCAGGTTATGGAAAGGGATCCCATATCCATCCCAAATTACACGGGCGTTTCCGTCGCTGCACGCGTGATGCGCAACTACCGCCAGACTGCGCTCGTTGTGACCGATAACCACAAAGTACCTCTCGGAGTTATCACCACTTCAGATTTACTTAAATTATTGGAAGCGCCCCGTTTCCAATCCAGGCGGAAACCAGAACTTTTAGCCCGAAAAAATCGGCTTCGTATGTTTTTAGGGTTGTGATTTTCTTCTGTGTTAGCCTGGAAATAGAACGCGGATGACGCAGATGCGTAGGGAAAAACTTGCATTCAGTCCATCGCGTTATTTCCTGTTTTATTTGTGAGACAGCCACCAATCTCATCAGGTAAGCTTAGGGGCGCGTAAAGGATATTCCGCACGCCCCACTTTCGACTACCCGGTTACCTTTCGTAGTCCTTGCGATTGCCTCGGATAAGCCCATTCCGTTTTTCACCTCAACCTTTTATTGCGCGCCCACGCTGTCTGCCACTCAAAATAATATTCCAAAACAAGCCTGAATAAAAAAAAATATCTGCTCTCAGTAGGGTATCACCAAAATTTATTTAATTTTGAGTATGTTCAAACATACTGGCATACCCAGTCAAGTGGATCCAAGCAGCAAGGTGCCGCTTCACAATCAGGTAGAACAGATGCTCCGGGCTCTGATAGAACAAACACGCTATCAGAACGGAGAACTTCTACCCAAAGAAGTGGACCTGGCCAGCCATCTGGGCATTGCCCGCAACACCGTGCGCCATGCCATTAGTAAACTGGTGAACGAAGGGCTGCTGGTCCGCAAAAAAGGTGTAGGCACGCAGGTAGCCTCCCGGAAAGTATCGACCAGGCTGGATAGTTGGTTCAGCTTCTCCCGGGAAATGCAGGGCAAAGGCATGGAAGTGGTCAATTACGATTTGCAGGCCAGCCGGATCAACGCCAGTGAAGAAGTGGCGGAAGCCTTGCACCTTCAGCCCGGCACAAAGGTTTTGCAGCTGTCCCGCTTGCGGGGTACCCGACAGGGCCCAATCCTTTTGTCCGTTTCCTGGTTCCATCCACGCCTGGGATTAAGCGGGAAGGAGGATTTTTCCCGGCCCCTGTATCAACTACTGGAAGAGGAATTCGGAGTTTTCCCCACTGTTTCAAGGGAAGAGATCAGCGCCATTGCCGCCGAGGAAAAGCTGGCGGAGCAACTGCAAATTGAATTGGGGGCGCCGGTCTTATTCCGCAGCCGGATGGTATATGATTCTGACGGGCGGGCAATTGAATTCAATAAAGTATACTATCAAGGAGATGGTTTTACCTACTCCATAGACATAGAGCGGAAATAAACAAAAAACATTGCCATGAGAGGTTTTCTACCCATTTTTGTGCTCGCTGCCCTCCTGAGCAGCTGGGCCAACCAGGGGTTCAGCCAGGCTCGTACTATCACCGGGCGGGTCACCGACCAGGCTGATGCTGCCCCCCTGCCCGGCGTAAATATTCAGATTAAAAATACTTCTACCGGAACCATCACCGGGCTCGACGGCGAATACCAGTTGGTTGTGCCCGGCGCCGAGGCTGTCCTGATGTTCAGTTTTGTGGGTTATACCTCCCAGGAAATAACCGTAGGAGCACAATCCGTAATCGATGTAGCCCTTAGCCAGGAAGCTGAACTGCTGGACGATATCGTCATCATCGCTTATGGAAAGGTAAAAAAAAGTGACCTGACCGGCTCGGTTTCTTCTGTTTCCGGAGAGGACCTACTGCGTACCGCTCCGGTTTCTATAGACCAGGCCTTGCAGGGCCGGGCAGCCGGCGTCCAGGTTACACAGGTCAGTGGCAGGCCGGGCGGTGAAACATCCATCCGAATTCGAGGCAGCAGCTCCATCAATGCCGGCAATGAGCCGCTGTACGTAGTCGACGGCATGCTGATCACCAGCGATAACAGCCAGACCAATGCCGGTGGAGCGGCCGGCAGTAACCTCAATGGCCTGGCATCCATCAGCCCCAGCGATATCGAATCTATTGAGATTCTGAAAGATGCCTCGGCAACCGCTATGTATGGTTCCCGAGGCGCCAACGGAGTGGTGCTGATCACGACCAAACGGGGAAAAGCCGGCCATTCTTCTATCAACTTCGACACCTACTATGGCCTGCAGGAAGTGCAACAACAGTTGGAAATGCTGAATGGTGAACAATTCGCCAACTACATCAATGCCTATAATAAGGACGCCGGTTTCCCGGTAGATCCCCGCTACCTCATTCCCGATAAGATCGGTGCGGGCACCGACTGGCAGAAGGCCGTCTTCCGGCAGGCGCCCATGCAAAGCTACCAGCTGAGCTTCCTCGGTGGCAGTGGCAATACCCAATACGCCATCAGTGGGGGGTACTTTTTGCAGGAAGGGATTATCCTGAATTCCAACTTCGAACGATATAACCTCCGCACCAACCTCGACCAGCAGCTTAGCGATCGGGTTAAGGTGGGCGCCAGCGTCAGCCTGAGCCACATCAACTCCCGAGGTGTATTGACCGGCGCCCAGAGCCCGGGAACAGGCGTATTGTTGCCCGGAGCGACGGTCTCCGCCCTGCTCTTCCCTCCTACCCTGCCGGTATTGGATGAGGCCGAACCCGGAGGCTACACCTTCGAAGACGACCGCGGCCGGAATATCGGCAATCCCGTGGCGGATGCCGCCGAGACGGATAACATTTCGAAAAATTCCCGTGCAATTGCCAACGCCTACGGCATCCTCACCCTAATGGACGGCCTGCAATTGAAGGCCAGCGTGGGCGTCGACGCCTTTTCCGTCAAAGAAAACCGTTTCGTGCCCAACTTCCTGAAGCGCACGGAATCAAATAATGGAGATGCCGTCGTAGCTACCGTCGACGGCTACACCTGGCTGGCGGAATATACCCTGAACTACAACCGCACCTTTAATGACAAACATGCCATCGATGCATTGGTGGGCAGCACCTTCCAGGGATTCCAGTCGGAACGGCTTTTTGCCTTTGCGCTGGACTTCCCCGACAACCGCACCGGCTATCACAACCTCGGTAATGCCCTAAATCCCCAACCACCGGCGAATGGTGAAACGTCCTGGGGCATAATCTCCTACCTTGGGCGCATCAACTACACCCTGAACGATAAGTATCTCTTTACCCTGACTGGCCGGGCAGACGGATCTTCCAAATTTGGCGCCGACAGCAAATACGGCTTTTTTCCTTCCGGGTCAATGGCCTGGAAGCTCCACCAGGAACCTTTCATAGAAGCACTTGGCCTGTTTACCAGCCTGAAAGCCCGACTCAGCTATGGCATTATCGGCAACCAGGAGATTGCGCCCTTTGGCTCCCTGGCTACCGTGGGGCCATTGG
Source organism: Lewinellaceae bacterium (assembly GCA_020636215.1). Lineage (GTDB taxonomy): Bacteria > Bacteroidota > Bacteroidia > Chitinophagales > Saprospiraceae > JACJYE01. Next base: position 1,080,515 of record JACJYG010000005.1, on the reverse strand, counting down.
GCCAGGGTGTATTCAACAACAACGAACCCTACATCGGGCAGGAACCCCTGCGATACCCCAACCCGGGCCTCAAATGGGAACGCACCAACCAATTTGACTTCGGAATCGACGCGGAGTTCCTCGATGGCCGCATCGGTTTCACGGCCGATTATTACCAGAAAAACACTACTGACCTGCTCTTATTTGCCCCCTTACCGACCACGAGTGGCTTTTCCGCCTATCTGGCCAATATCGGCGGGTTGAAGAACCAGGGTATTGAGGCCGCAATCAGCTCCCGAAATACAACCGGGGCTTTTGACTGGCAAACCGACTTCAATATTTCCGCCAACCGGAATGAGATCACCGAACTGGTCAGCGACAACGACATTCCAGTGCCAGGTGTTTTGCAGGCGCCTGCCGGATGGAGCATCCTTCGGGTAGGGCAGCCCCTGGGCACCTTCTTCGGACTGGTTTCCGACGGCATCTTCCAGACAAATGAAGAAGCGCAATCCAGCCCGGTGCTTAAAAACCAGAACGCCAAAGCAGGCGACCGCAAATACAGGGACATCAATGGCCGAGATGCTCAGGGCAAGCTAACCGGCCAACCGGACGGGGTGATTGACGAGGCCGACCGAACCATCATTGGCAACGCCAATCCGGACTTCATCTGGGGCCTGACCAACAAATTTTCCTTCAAGGGCTTCGACCTGTCCATCTTCATACAAGGTGTACATGGCAATGAGATCGTGAACGCCTATTTGTTTGAAATCGGCGCCCTGAATGGCGAAACCAATGTGCTGAAAGAATACTGGGATAACCGCTGGACGCCAGAAAACCCCTCTACAGAATACACTAAGGTTAACCCCAGCGAACGCAATATTTTCAGCGACGCCCAGGTGGAAAACGGCTCGTTCGTCCGGCTCAAGAACATCACCCTGGGTTACGCACTCCCGGCTGGCTGGCTCGCCCGGGTACGAATGAACAGCGCCCGACTATACCTGAGCGTGAATAACCTCCTGACCTTAACCGATTACCGCGGTTACGACCCGGAGATTAACGCTTTCGGCCAAAATAATCTATTGCAGGGAATCGACTACGGCGGCTACCCGCTGTCCAGGACATTTATTGCGGGAGTACAGGTAGGGTTTTAGTTGTTAGTTGTTAGCGCCAACGGCCTCTCGACCTAACGGCCTCTCGACCTAACGACCTAACGACCTTTCGACCTAACGACCTAACGACCTAATGACCTAACGACCTAACGACCTAACGACCTAAAGACCTAAAGACCTAACGACCTAATGACCTTTCGACCTAACGACCTAATGACCTTTCGACCTTTCGACCTAACGACCTTTCGACCTAACGACCTTTCGACCTGAAAACAGAAACCTATTCAAATGAAAAGATATATTCCATTCCTAATCATCCTGGCTCTGGCGATCGCATTATTCCAGGGCTGCCGGAACTTGCTGGAAGAAAACCCGAAGGACCAGGTTTTTATAGAAAACTTTTTCCAGACGGAGAATGACGCCATTGCAGCAGTCAATTCCATCTACAGCGTTCTGAACTCTACCAGTTCAGCGCCGACCTTTGGCGGCGTTTATCACAGCAGCTACTGGGTCATCCAGGGGCTGGCCTCCGACGAAATGGAGAACCGGTTGGCGGGAGCTCCCGATCTCGACCAGTTGGAGACCTTTACCTACAAGCCGGTCAATTCCTACGTTTATGATTTCTGGCGCAATGCCTACAAGGGTATCAGCAACGCCAATTTTTCAGTAGAAGGCATCCCTCTGGTAAAAATGGAAGAAGGATTGCAAAACAGGCTGCTGGGAGAAGCCCGTTTCCTGCGGGGGATGCTGTATTTTGACCTGGTGCGGATGTTTGGAGACCTGCCCCTCCCGCTCAGCCTGAATGCAGATATTAACCTGGCTCGAACGCCCAGGGCGCAGGTTTACGAACAGATTATCGAAGACTTGTCTTTTGCCGCCCAGAACCTTCCGGAATCCTATCCGGCGGGTGATGGCCTGGGCCGTGCTACCCGGGGTTCGGCCAACGCCCTGCTGGCCAAGGTGCACCTCACCCTGGGTAACTGGCAGGAATGCAAAAGTTATTGTGAGGCGGTCATGAGCTCAGGGCGTTACAGCTTGTGGAATGACTTTGCAGAAACATTCCGCCTGGCCAACGAGAACGGCAAAGAATCCATTTTTAATATCGGTTTCGGCACCGCGAATAACAGCATCTCTTTCTGGGAAGTTGGGCAATTCAACGTCCGCCTGTTGCCGCGGGCGCTTTCGGGGCAAATTCCTGGTGTCAATGCACAGGGCTGGCAGGTGGCCACGCAGCACCTCTATGATTCCTACAATCCTCAGGACCAGCGGCGGGCCGTCACTTTCCTGACCACCATCAACAACCTCGACGGCACCACCACCACCGTTGAACCACACATCCAAAAGTACTGGGACCGCATCGCCGAACCCGGAGCCGGCAATACGGATGCCGACTTCCCTTACCTTCGGTATTCCGATGTTTTGCTGATGTATGCGGAAGCTCTGAACGAACAAAATAACGGGCCGAATGCGGAGGCCTATCAGGCTATCAACAGCGTCCGGCGCCGGGCGCGATTTAATGGCAGTGAAGAGCTCCCGATACTCCCCGACCTGGAAGGCCTGTCCTATCAGCAATTCAAGGACGCCCTGTTGCTGGAACGCCGGTGGGAGTTCGTCGCCGAAGGGCAACGATGGTTTGACCTGGTCCGCTTTGGGAAACTGAAGGAATTAGTCCCCCTCGCCAAACCGGGTGTACAACCCCAGGATTATAACAACCTCTTCCCCGTTCCCCAGGAAGAGATAGACCTGAACCCCAAATTGCTACCGCAAAATCCGGGGTATTGAGGGGAACTGAGAAGTGTGAACTGTGAACTATTAAAGAAAATACTATTGGGATCGAATTACGACAAATTTCCGGTGGTTCCGGTAAAGGGTTATGAAACGGCGTGTCTGGCTGGCTGGAAGGCCATAGGCAACGAGATACTGGAAAAGGCAAGGAAGCTGGGAGTAAAAAAAGCAATAATTGTCGTGGAATGTTACCACGGGGTAAACGATAAGGAGCTCGTACCTGCTCTGATGGCAGCCTTACGGCCATCCTTGTTTTTAAACACCCGGGATACTTACCTCAGCGAAGCGGCTATTGACGCCCTCACCTTTCCGGATGTAACGGACGACCGCATTTTCGGCTTTATGACCCGCTTGTCCATCAACCGTTTTTTTGACCATGGGAAGCTGGAAACCGCCCGGCAGCAACTGGCCGGGCTGGAAAGCGGCATTGCGGTTGTTTATGGCGCCGGCGCAAGTTTTCTAGCCCAGGAGTGGAACCTGCTGGTTTTTGCCGATATGGCGCGCTGGGAAACACAATTGCGGATGCGACGGCAGGAAGTGGCCAACCTGGGCGCCTACAATTACGGACAGGACTTTGCCCGGCAATACAAGCGGGCCTATTTTGTGGATTGGCGGGTGTGTGACCGTATCAAACGGCAATTGCTGCCCCAGTGCGATTACTTGCTGGACACCAACCAGCCGGGCCATCCCCGGCTGATCAGCCGGGAAGCCTTATTCGCCGGCCTGCAACAGGCGGCCCATCGCCCCTTTCGGGTAGCCCCTTTTTTCGACCCTGGCCCCTGGGGGGGGCAATGGATGAAGGAAGTTTGCAATTTAGACCCCTCGGCGCCCAACTACGCCTGGTGCTTTGATTGTGTGCCCGAGGAGAATAGCCTGCTGCTCGGTTTCGGCTCCAATACCGTGGAGATCCCAGCTCAGAACCTGGTGTTTTTTGAACCCAAAGCTTTACTCGGAGGGCCCGTATATTCCCGCTTTGGCCCGGAATTCCCCATACGCTTTGACTTCCTCGACACCATGGGAGGCGGTAACCTTAGTTTACAGGTTCACCCCCTGACCGAATATATTCAGGAACACTTTGGCATGCACTACACCCAGGACGAAAGCTATTACCTGCTGGAAGCCGGCGAAGATGCGCTGGTCTACCTGGGCCTGCGGGAAGGGGCCGACCCGGAAGCCATGATCCGGGAACTGGAAGCCGCCCAGAACGGGGGGGCGCCCTTCGACGCCGACCGATTTGTAGAAAAATGGCCAGTGAAAAAACACGACCATGTTCTGATACCAGCCGGCACCGTCCATTGTTCCGGTAAAAACAGCATGGTGCTGGAGATCAGTGCGACCCCCTATATCTTCACTTTCAAGCTTTGGGACTGGGGCCGTTTGGGCCTGGACGGAAAACCCCGCCCCATCAATATCGGACACGGGAAAAAAGTAATCCAATGGGATCGCGATACCTCCTGGACGCGCCGCAACCTCATTAACCGCATTGAACCAATAGCAGATGGGGATGGCTGGCGGGAAGAAAAGACCGGCCTGCATGAGCTGGAGTTCATCGAAACCAGGCGGCACTGGTTTACCAGGACGGTGCACCACCATACCGGCGACGGCGTCAATGTGCTCAATCTGGTGGAAGGCAGGGAAGCTATTGTCGAAAGCCCCACCGGCGCCTTCGACCCTTTCGTGGTGCACTACGCCGAGACCTTCATCCTTCCGGCAGCTGTAGGGGAATATACTATTCGGCCCTGGGGAGAAAGTGAAGGAAAGGAATGTGCGACGATAAAGGCTTTCGTGCGAACGTAGGGCATGGGGCATAGGGCATGGAGCAGAGGGCAGAGGGCAGAGGGCAGAGGGCAGAGGGCAGAGGGCAGAGGGCATAGGGCATGGGGCAGTTCAAGAAACTGCCAAATTTTGGATTTGACTCTGGGGTGCGGCGACACACTTTAATGAACAGTCTTGGGCTTCAGGGAACTCGTTTCCTCGAACTTTACCCGGCCCGTAGGGACGGGACACGAACACCTGAACACTCCCTCATACCAGGTGCAACAGCCCTTTCGACTTTCGACCCACAAAACCGACTAGGCCCACAAGCCCCATTAGACCCACAAGGCCGACTAAACCAACAAGACACATTAGGCCAACAAGACCGACTAGACCAACAAGACACATTAGGCCAACAAGACCGACTAGACCAACAAGACCCACGAGACCTAAAAAACAGCAACAAACCGAGAAAAAAACAATCAAAAACCATGTCAACAGCAGATCAGACGACAGCTTCAAACATCAACATGCGGGTGGTATACTTATTGACGGCGGTAGCGGCACTGGGAGGGCTGCTGTTTGGGTACGATACGGCGGTGATTGCCGGCGCCATCGGTTTCTTGCAAATCAAATTTGAACTGACGGCAGCCATGAAAGGCTGGGCAGCCTCCAGCGCTATTATCGGCTGCATTTTTGGAGCCATGTTTGCAGGCTATATGAGCGACCGCTATGGCCGAAAGCGCATCCTTATCCTGACGGCATTACTGTTTGGCATCTCTGCCATCGGTTCAGCCATCCCCAATAACCTAACGCAGTTTGCCATTGCCCGGTTTGTGGGCGGCCTGGGGGTAGGCGCCGCGTCCATGTTGTCGCCGCTGTATATTACCGAGCTGGCGCCGGCCAAGGTGCGGGGTATGCTGGTGTCGCTTTATCAATTGGCCATCGTTCTGGGCATCCTGCTAATCTTTTTTATCAACATGCTGGTCCAGAATGCAGGCGACGAGGCCTGGAATGTAAACATGGGCTGGCGTTTTATGCTGGGTTCTGAAACCCTGCCCGCTATTTTATTTTTTATCGCCATGTTCTTTGTTCCGGAAAGCCCGCGCTGGCTGGCTAAGGAAGCCCGGGACGAGAAAGCACTGGAGGTCCTGACCCGCATCAACGGCGCGGAACGGGCCAGGGAGATCCTTCGGGAAATCAAAGAGACCTTACACGAAGAATCCGGCACGCTCCGGGAACTGTTCAGTGGAAGGTTCCGAAAGGCCATCCTCATTGGTATCCTGCTGGCGCTGTTTACTCAGTTTCAGGGTATCAACGCCATCATGTATTATGCCCCCGAGATCTTTAAAGCAGTTGGGGGTGGAACAAATGCGGCCTTTATGCAGACCGTAATTGTAGGGGTGATCAACGTCTTGTTCACCTTTGTGGCCATCTGGCTGGTCGACCGGGTGGGGCGCAAAGGGCTACTGCTGGTAGGCGGAGCCGGCATGGGCCTCAGCCTGTTTATGGTCGGCGCCGCTTTCTACTTCGGCTGGGGCGGATACATCCCCCTGATCTTCATCCTGACCTACGTCGCGAGTTTCGCCGCTTCATTCGGGCCGGTGCCCTGGGTGATCCTTTCAGAAATATTCCCCATCAAGCTGCGGGGCCTGGCCATGTCCGTCGCCACCCTTTCCGTTTGGGTCGCGGTGTACTTCGTTACCCAGCTTTTTCCTATTCTCGTGGAGCAGATCGGGACGGCCTTCACCTTCTGGATATTCTTTGGCGTATCGGTGATGGCCTTCGGCTTTGTCTGGACGATGATCCCGGAAACAAAGGAAAAGACCCTTGAGGAGATCGAACAAAGCTGGCATTGAAGCGTCAGCTTCGGAACATAATAAAAACACAATCAAAAATGCCCGGTAGGCCATCGCAAACAGTAATCTGGATAGGGGCCTTGTGGTGTATCACGCTCAGCGCTTGTACCCAGAAGGGCACAGGCCCAGCAGCGATACTTGAACCGCTTCCCGCTTCCCGCACCGGCATTGACTTTGTCAATCAGCTTACGGAAGGGGATTCTCTGAATATCCTCAACTACATCTATTACTTCAACGGTGGTGGCGTAGGCATCGCCGACCTCAACCAAGACGGGCTGGACGACATATTCTTCACGGGCAACGAATCCTCCTGCCGGCTCTACCTTAACAAAGGGGGGCTGCACTTTGAAGACATTACCGAAAAGTCCGGTTTAAACACGCACTGCTGGGCGACCGGCGTAGCCATGGCGGATGTCAACCAGGACGGCTACACCGATATTTATGTATGTGCCGCTGGAAAGCCCGATGCCAGGGAAAGGGCCAACCTGCTTTTTCTTAACCAAGGCCCGGGCCCGGATGGCATTCCTTCTTTCCGGGAAGCCGCCGCCGAAGCTGGCATTGCCGATACCAGCTATTCTACCCAGGCGGCTTTTTTCGACTACGACCTCGACGGCGACCTAGACCTCTATGTACTCAATCATGCCAACCAAAGGGAAGCGTTGAATACCCCGCTTCCTAAAAAAACACAGGGGGAGAGCCCCAGTACCGACCACCTTTATCGCAATGACGGGCAGGGCAGGTTTTCAGATGTGTCCCGGACAGCGGGGATACAGGTGGAGGGTTATGGACTAGGCATTGCCGTCAGCGACATCAATCAGGACGGCTGGCCTGACATTTATGTTTCCAACGATTTTATCTACAATGACCTGCTCTACATCAACCAAGGCGATGGCACTTTTGAAAATCAGATCAACCGATACCTGCGCCACCAAAGCTACAATGGCATGGGCTGTGAAATTGCCGATTTCAACAATGATGGCCAGCAGGATATTTTCGTCCTCGACATGCAGCCCGAAGACAGAACGCGAAAAAAAACCATGGCAGGGGGAATGACCTATGACCAGTGGAACCTTCTGATGGACATGGGCTACGATCCCCAATACGTACGAAACACCCTACAGCTCAACAACGGCCCTTCCCCTGTAGATGGACAGATACACTTTAGCGAGATTGGACAGTTGGCGGGCATCCATCAAACGGGATGGAGCTGGAGCGGTTTGTTGGCCGATTTTGATAATGATGGCTGGAAAGACCTCTTCGTCACCAACGGCTACCTGCGGGATATTACCGACAAAGACTTTATCGACTATAATTCCAATCTTGGGATGTTTCAATCTGCCGAAAAGAGGAATCAGGCCCTGTTGGAGCAGATCCGGAATCTGCCGGGGGAAAAGCCGGCCAACTATTACTTTCACAACCTGGGCAACCTCTGTTTCGAAGCTAAAGGATCAGGTTGCCCCCCCTCCTACTCTAATGGCGCTGCCTTCAGCGACCTCGACTTGGACGGCGACCTCGACCTGGTGGTCAACAACATCAATGAACCGGCTTTTTTGCTGGAGAATAAAACAGCACAACAGCCCGTCCCCCCGCATTATCTTAGAATAGAACTGGAAGGCCCGGCAAGCAACCCGGCCGGCATTGGCGCTAAGCTTCAAATGTACGTTCAGGGGAAGGAACAGTATCTCGAGCAGTATCCTTACCGCGGTTTTCAATCTACTGTATCCACTTGCCTGCATTTTGGGTTGGGCACGGCTACCACTGCAGATAGCCTTGTTGTGGTTTGGCCGGACGGCAAACGGCAAAAATTGACTCAAATCGCAAGTAACCAGCTGCTCCGGTTGCGGCATTCTGAAGCAAAGGCGGCTTCCGCCCTGCCTTTACAGCTTGCCAATACTATTTTCAGGGAAGTAAGTGGGCTGCGCGGACTAAACTTCACCCATCGGGAATTACCCTTTAATGACTTCCGGTTTCAGCCCTTATTGCCCCATCAGTTTTCGCGCTTGGGCCCGGGTATTGCAGTAGGCGACCTGAATGGAGACGGGCTGGAAGATTGCTATGTAGGTGGCGCGAAGGACCAGTCCGGGCGCACCTTCTTCCAGCAGCCCAACGGCCACTTTTATTCCAGAGAGATACCCGAAGGAAACGAAGCCGAAGACATGGGCGTTATAATACTGGACGTCAATGGCGATGGCGCCAACGACCTGTACGTCGTCAGTGGCGGCAGTGAATTTCCCTTGAACAGCCCGGCTTATCAGGATCGGCTATACCTCAACGATGGAGCGGGCAACTTCCACCTGGGCCGGAATGCATTGCCGGAAATGCACGCCAGCGGATCCTGTGTAGCCGCTGCCGATTTTGATATGGATGGTGACCTCGATTTATTTGTTGGGGGAAGAGTAGAGCCCGGGCGTTACCCAATGCCGCCACGGTCTTACCTGCTGCGCAATGAAGGCGGAGTGTTCAGGGATGTTACCGCCGAGCTTGCGCCGGGGCTGGATCGCATTGGAATGGCCACAACTGCTATTTGGGCGGATCTGGATAACAGCCGCAAGCCCAGTCTGGTAATAGCCGGCGAATGGATGCCCATCACGATTTTTCGCAATGAGGGTGGAAAACTCGTGCATCAGGCTTGCCCGGAACTGGAGCACAATAGCGGATGGTGGAATACATTAGCCGAAGGCGATTTCGACCAGGATGGTGATACCGACTTTCTGGCAGGCAACATGGGCCTAAATATCCCTTACAAAGTTTCCGAAAAAGAGCCCATGCGCGTGTATGCCAGTGATTTTGATGAAAACGGTAGCCTGGATGCCATTATTTCTGCTTATATTCAAGGAATAGAAACGCCCATTCACAGCCGGGACGCCCTCCTTGCCCAGGTGGTCAGCCTGGAAAGAAAGTACCCCAGATACGCGTTATACGCCGAAGCCACACCCCAGCAGCTATTCCCCGCTAATAAACTGGAAAAAGCCTATATCCGGGAATGTAACAACTTCAACTCCTGTTACCTCGAAAACCTCGGGGACGGACAGTTCAAGCTAAGCCCCCTCCCGATGGCCGCCCAAATGGCGCCCATCAATGGGATCATCTGCCAGGACTTCAACCAGGACGGCCGTTTAGACGCGCTGCTGGTTGGCAACTCCTACTCCACCGAAGTAAACACCGGCAGCTATGACGCCTTCAACGGTTTACTGCTGGCCGGTGACGGAAAGGGTGGATTTATCGCGATATCCCCACGGGAAAGTGGCTTTTGGGTGACAGGCGATGCCAAAAACATTGCCCGGCTGCAAGTGGGAGCCGAAGAACAGCTAATTCTGATAGCTGTCAATAACGGCCCCTTGTTGGCATTCGAATCGACTTTAAATGAAAAGCAATAAACACGAAATAAAATTTTAATTTATTAACCAAATTTTCGCATTATGAATTTCAAGAATCTGATCCTGTTCCTCGCGGCTACAATAATGGCTTCGGGAACCCTACTTTTTAGTGGGTGCGACAAAGATGACGACTCCGTTGCCGCGCCAACCGTATCCCTTACCGCTGCTTCTTTCACCGGCAAGGTAGGAGCAACCGCTACGGTAACAGCCACCGCCACTGCTCCGGGCGGACTGAAAGTGATGAGAATTACCAAGTACCTGGGCACTGATGTGGATGCTTCCTACGGGACAAACGGCACACTGGAGGTGACTTCCGCTTCTTACACGCTCGATTATGAACTGACTGACGAAGGGCTGCAAACCCCGGTCCGCTTTAACTTTGAAGCGGAAGATGATAAGGGCCAGACCGGCGATGCCGATTTCATCATCACTACCGAGCTCTCGGTTAAGTACCTCCTGACCAATTTCAACTGGCAGTGGGACTCCAAAAAGGGCAAATGCCTGGATGCAGACCCGGTGACCGAACAGATCTTCGACTGTGAGAAGGACAATGTATATATCTTCAACGAAGACGGCACCATGTCGATCGACTATGGAGCCCTCACCGGCGCCGGTGGCGGCACCTGTGAGTTTGACGGCCTGAAGCCGCCCACCTCCTGGGAACTGAACGGAGACGAGTCCGAATTGACCATCACCAGTGTCAATGTCTTCGACCCGACTGATATACAGGTCGAAGTCTATCGCATTACTGACTTCAGCACAATGGAGATCAATTCCACTCAAACCATTGACCTGACAGTCTTTGGCTGCGTCATCTGGGATTGGGAATTCACCTGGAAGGGAGTACCGAAGTAGGGAGTTGAGGAGTTGAGGAGTTGAGGAGTTGAGGAGTTGAGAGAGTTGAGAGAGTTGAGAGGGTTGAGAGGGTTGAGAGGGTTGAGAGAGTTGAGAGGGTTGAGAGGGTTGAGCCCTTTCAACCTTTTCAACTCTTCCTCCTCATCAGAACTTCAACCGAATAAACCTCGGCCTATAGATATGCGCGTTCTTCCGGATATCATTCCAGAAATCAAAAGTGATGGTATTATAGCTGATGAGCAATTCCCCCGGTTTGGACAGGCAGGGATGCGCTTTGGCGTTGTAGGGCAGCAAGCCCTCATCGATCTCCGGGCAGCGCCAGATCTCCTGGATGGGGCCGAAGGGGCCTACCGGGCTTTGTCCCACACACATGCCCACTTTCTCGGATAAGCCCAAAACCTGGAAAATGAGTAGAAAGCGGCCGTCGGGCAGTGGGGTGACGCTAAGCTCGTTGGAGACGGCATTGGCCACCGGCGCCAGTTTACTTTTATCTTTATCCCAAGCCTGGCCATTCCAATAGCGCCATTTTCCAAAATCCTCAAAATGTTTGGGTTTGACCCGCGCCACCAACAAGTTTTTATCGGGGCCGATACAGCCGTAGACATAAACGTAGCCATCCGGGTGCGGCGCGCCGGCCCATTCGGTATTTATCAAAATACCAGCCCCCATATTGCCTTCCCCCAGGCCTTCCAATACAAGGTGTAAAGGAGTGGTCAACTGCCGGTAATTTTCAAAAGGCGGCCGGCTCCCGCCCGGAAGGGCCAGGAGAGAAACATTGGGTTCGATAAAATCGAATACCCCAGGGCCGGTCATTTCGATGTGGTATGCAAAGAGGTAAAGCATATTGTCCCGCTCCCGGTTGACAAAGCCATCCCCCAGCCAGTAGTATTGCCCGGCTTTGGAGTTGGCGTTATCGGGCACGAAAAAGGTTTGAGGCTGGCCCTGTTCATCCTGTTTATAGAAAAAATGGATACTGTCGGGATTTGGTGTTTGCCCCTTCAGGTAGGCTACGGTATTGTTCACCATCTTATACCCTTCCACTGGCTTCTCTTCCTCCACTTCTCCGATGAAGGTATCACTGAAAATAAGCATTACTTCCCGATCCTTATCGCTCCGGGGCTGTTCCGTTCCATCCAGCGAAAAAGAAAAGATGCCATCCGCTCCGAACCAGCCGGATTGGCGGTAGAACAAATTGGTCCATTCCGGCGCTGCCTCCACGGTATAATTCAACTCGAAGGAAGCCGGTTGCGCGGCATGTTTGGGCGAACTGCAGCCCAGGGCCATCAGGGCGGCAATTATCAAGGTGGTGATTTGTTGCTTCATTATTAATGTAATGTATGGTATGTTTGCCCGGCTTGTAGAGTCGGGCCTGGTGTGTCTGGTGTGTCGAAAGGCCAATCCGTCAGGTATCGTGCCGACTACCCTACTCCCACCCCTTCACCCAGACAAAATACGGCCGGTAATTATCCGCATTAGCGAACACATCTGCAAACTCGAAGCTGTTCACGTTATAGGAAACCAGCAATTCCCCCCGGTCCAGAAACTGGGTATGGGCGAACGCATTGTAGGTGAAAATATCGCCGCCAGTTTCCGGAGTGCAGTACACGAGGGTTGGATCCGTAAAGGGCCCGGTTGGCGCATCCGCTTTGTAAATGTAGATTTGGCTGCCGAAGATATGGTGCTGGGTGAGCAGGTAATACCGGCCTTCGTGGCGGAAAACGGAAAACTGTTCCGATACATTGGCGAACAAGCGTTTGCTTTGGCCGGGATCGGCCACCCAATCGGCGCCATCGTAGTAGGCCCATTCTCCGGCCAGGCCTTCCGCCACCGGTACTCTGGCCACATGCAGGTATTTCTGTAAGCCTTCTTTTTCAGCGCCATAGAGGTAATAGAAGCCGTTGTCTTCCAGCACACAGGCGCCGTAGTTAATTTTGGGGTCCAATACTTTGCGTTCGATGGATAATAAGCGGATGTCCGGCAGAGCGTATTTTGCCACATCGATGCTTGCGTAAGCAAAGCCCCAGGCGCCTCCGCCTTCGTTTTTGAAACCGTATAACACTACTTCCAGCGTATCGCCCTTAGTCACACCATGGCCCGGCCAATACCACCAGCCGGGCTCCTGGGGTTGCGCGAATGCCGAAGCATTGCCGGGAGAGCCAGTGTATAGGGTAGTTAAATCCTCCCCATCCTGTATAACAAAAGTATTGCGAATGAGGCCGGTAGGCGGACGGGAGCGGTCGGCATTAACTGTGCCGAGGAAGGTATCACCGAACAACCAGAGCTGCCGGCCATCGGGCAAGGGGATAGAATAGGTGGCATCGGCCCCGGTCCATCCGCCACCGAAGCGGGTGAAGAGCGTATTAAACTCGCTTGCCCGCCGAATCGTGATGGGCGCTTCCCAGCAGCCGCTCTGCATGGTGTCGGAGGTGTCGGCCGGTTCTTCCATATCCGGATAAAAGGAACCGGAGGTAAAATCAGCACTTTCATCCTTACAACCATTCAGCGCCAGAGCGCCGGCCAATAGGCCCAGAAAAATGGTAAAAATAGCAGACTGGCGAAAAAGAGGCATACAGGATTTCTTTGAATTCCTTTCAGAGCAAAAACGCTTCCACCCAAAGTAACAAAAAAGCCTGGAAAATAGTGTCGCCCGCTTCCTTTGTTTTGTCGGGAAATACCTAAATTGAAGCCATATGAAACTTGGACTCGGACTATACCGCAGCTTACTCAACGACAGCAATTTTCGCTTTGCCCGGCAGGCCGGTGCGACCCACATCGTCGCTCAACTGGTTGATTATGTTAAGGGGGGAGATAGCCCCTCCCTGACCCGCAACTACCTGGGCGGTTGGGGCATCACCGAGAACGAAGGTAAACTCTGGACATACGAAGAACTACTGGCTCTTCGGAAGCAGGTGGAAGCTCACGGCCTTACGCTGGCGGCGATCGAAAATTTCGACCCTGCCCACTGGTACGACATCCTGCTGGATGGCCCTAAAAAGGCGCAACAAATGGAGGATATCAAAGCCACCATTCGCAATGTAGGCCGGGCTGGCATCCCCGTAATGGGCTACTACTTCAGCCTGGCAGGCGTATGGGGCTGGACGAGCCGAACTTCCGGCCGGGGCCAGGCTCCTTCTGTAGAATTCGACCAGGACGCAGTTGATATCCGCTCGCCAATCCCCAATGGTATGGTGTGGAATATGACGTACGACACCCAGGCTCCGGCCGGAGTGGTAGGCCCTGTATCACGGGAAGAAATGTGGGAGCGGCTCAACTATTTTTTAAGTGAATTACTGCCAGTCGCAGAGGAGAACGGCGTCAAGCTTGCAGCGCATCCGGATGACCCACCGGTGCCGGAACTACGCGGTACCGCCCGGCTATTCTATCAAGCTGGAGAATACGAACGGTTGATGGAAGCGTCGGATAGTCCGGCCAACGTTTTCGAATTTTGTATGGGCACCCTGCAGGAGATGCAGGGCAGTGATATCTATGCCCTGCTGGATAAATATTCCGCCCTGGGAAAGATCGGTTATATCCACTTCCGCAATGTCAAAGGTAAGGTACCCCATTACCGCGAGGCATTTGTGGATGAAGGCGACATTGACATGATCCGGGCGTTGCGCATACTCAAAAATAACGGCTACGAGGGCGTATTGATTCCCGACCATACGCCCGAAATGAGTTGCAACGCACCCTGGCATGCCGGCATGGCCTTCGCGCTGGGTTATATGAGAGGAGCCATGCAAGCTATTGGCTCCGAATAAACCTGAGATCAAAAACCAACACCATTATGCAACACCCCTCCTTCCCCACTGGCCGCTGTTCTATTTCTGATGACTGGACGTACAAAGACATGCAGGTTGTCTGGATGGAAAACGACTTCCTTCGGATCGGCATTCTGGCCGGCAGGGGCAGCGATATTTTTGAGTTTTATTATAAACCCCTTGGGCTCGACTTCATGCTCCGTTTATCCAAAGGCATCCTCAATCCGCAGCAACACCTCTCTCAACTGCGGGACACGCCCAACCAGATGGAGGATTACTACTATGGTGGCTGGCAGGAAGCCTTGCCGAATAGCCCGACTTTCAGCTACCGAGGCGCCTCTCTGGGCCAGCACGGCGAAGTGTGGATGATCCCCTGGAAGCACGCTATTGTTGAAGACAAGCCGGGCCAGGTGGCGGTAAAACTTTGGGCGCGGCCGTTGCGGGTGCCTGTACTGATCGAAAAAACGCTGCGTTTAGTGGCTGATGAACCCACTCTCTATATTGAGGAGCAGCTTACCAACGAATCCCGCACCCACCTCGATATAATGTGGGGGCACCATATTGCTTTTGGCCTGCCGTTCCTGCGGGAAGGAGGGCGCCTCCACACCAACGCCAAAACGATGATAGCCGAACCAGCGATTCCGTCGCGGCGCCGATTTGTACCAGGCATTGAAACCGAATGGCCGCGGGCAAAGAACATCAATGGGCAATGGGATGACGCCAGCTACATCCCCCCGGAATGGGACACCCCTTACAGCGACCTGGCCTACCTTTCCGGATTTGGGGACAAAGGCTACTACACGATTCAAAATGAAGAGAAGGAAATCGGCTTTACGGTCAGTTGGGACGCCCGCGTATTCCGACATCTATGGTGTTGGCAGGAACGCTACGCTACCCAGGATTCCCCCTGGTGGGGCAGCGCCTACGCCATCGGCCTGGAACCCTGGACCTCCCGCTGGCGCCCTGATGCTGAACAAGCTATAAAAGAAGGGGAATGGCTTCGGCTGGAAGCCGGCCAGGTGCAGGAAGCCAGTTTGAAAGCGGAGGTGGTTATTGGGCAAGCCCTTAGAGGGCCCAAGGGTTTATAGTTTCTAATTCCTGGTTTTTTACCTGGCCGAGCGCAACTACAGTTTTTCATTCCGATGAGGCCCAGTAGGCCGAGATCGGGAAGGCAGCCGGCAGATTAGGCCGGGTAAGCCAAGATTAGAGATAGGAACTGGATAAAAAGGTTAGAGTTGAAAAGGGCTGGCCTGCTCGGAGAGAGGGGGTAGAGAGACTAAGCCAGCTGGGAAGGACAAGGGGTAGCCATTTTGGTGATGATGAAAATAATGATTATAAAAAACATCGTTATTTACATAATGATTACAAAAATTATGATTACAAAAAACATCGTTATATAAATAATGATTATAAAAATAATGATTACAAATATCATCATTATTTAAATAACGATGATAAAAATCACGATGATGAAAATCACGATTGCACTAAGGCTTTCCACTGCTTATCCCAGTATTCCACTTCGAGAGCCTGTCCTAAGCCTTTTCCGAGTTCAGACTTTCGCAGTTTAAACAAAACAATAAAACCATGCATCCCTTATTACAAAAAGCAAGCATTTATGCCGATGGACTGGACCATCCCGAAGGCGTCGCCGTCCATCCGGATGGCAGCATTTGGGCAGGCGGGGAGGCCGGGCAGATCTACCGAATATCTGAAGAAGGTAAAAAAGTGGAGGAGATTGCCAATACCGGCGGGTTTATTCTGGGCCTTGCTTTCAGCCCGGGGGCCGAATGGTTGGCCGTATGCGACCTGGGCCATAAGTGCATCTGGCGGTTAGACATGGCCGGACACCAACTGACAAAGTTTGCCACCGGGGCTGATGGCCACCATTTCAACATCCCAAACTATGCTGTTTTTGATGCAGCAGGAAACCTTTACGTCAGCGAGAGCGGGGTCTTTCGGGAGGTAAAAGGCAAAATCCTGAAATTCACCAATGAAGGAAAAGGCCAGATATGGCACGATGGCCCCTTCCACTTCGCCAATGGGATGGCCATGGGCCCGGAAGGGAAACATCTGTATGTTGTAGCAACATTCCTGCCTGGCGTGGAACGGGTGGCCATTCAGGCCAATGGTTCGGCAGGCGAACGCTCGCTGGTTTGCACCCTGCCGGAAACCGTGCCCGACGGACTGGCCTTCGATGCGGCCGGCAACCTCTACGTATCCTGTTATTCTCCCAACAAGATATTTAAAGTTTCGCCCACCCACGAGGTGAGCTTGCTGATTGAAGACTGGGATGCACACACCCTTAGCAACCCTACCAATATCGCCTTTGGAGGCCCCAAACTGGACCAGTTATTCACCGCCAACCTCGGGCGCTGGCATATCACAAAAATCGACCTCGGGATAGTGGGAATGCCCCTACCCGCTCATCAGAAAAAAGCCTAGATCATGTCATTACTCGGAAAAACAGCTGTTATTACCGGCGGCGCCAAGGGTATCGGTGGCGCTTGCAGCCGAGTGCTGCACCGCGAACGGGCCAATGTGGTAATTCTCGATATAGATCCACACGGCGGGCAATTAGTGGAAGAACTGGGGCCCGGTTCCCTCTTCGTACAATGTGATGTATCCAAAGAAGCTCAGGTCATCGCGGCCATGGAAAAAGCAGTATCGGCCTTCGGTGGTATAGACGTCCTGGTCAATAATGCCGGCATCCAACGCTATTCTACCGTCACCGAAACCAGTGAAGAGGAATGGGACCTGGTGATGAACGTCAATCTAAAAAGCGCTTTTCTTTGCGCCAAACACGCCATCCCTGTCATGCAGCGGGGCGGCAGGGGGATGGTCATCAACGTATCAAGCGTTCAGGCCTTTATCACCCAAAGTAAGGTGGCGCCCTACACAACTTCCAAAACCGCCATGCTGGGGCTCACCCGCAGTATCGCTGTGGATTATGCCCCAAACATCCGCAGCGCCGCCATTTGCCCCGGCACTATCGACACCCCTTTGTTACGCGATGCCTTCCTGCTGTCACCCGATCCTGAAGCCGTTTATCAGGAATGTGTGGACATGCACCTCGTCAAACGCATTGGCCTGCCGGAAGAAGTCGCGGAATTGATCGCCTTTCTGTCCAGCGATAAAGCTACCTTTGTCACCGGCCAGGCTTTCCGCATCGATGGCGGCCTGGGTATCGGCATCGGAGGCAGTAAGCAGTAAGCAGTGGCGCTGAGACATACCAGACATACCAGACATACCAGACATACCAGACACACCAGACACACCAGACTAAAAAACCGCAAAACCAGGACCATGAAACTAATTCGATTCGGGCCAAAAGAACAGGAAAAACCTGGAATACTACTGGACGGCCGCCGCAGGGATTGCTCCGGCTACTTCCGCGATTGGGACCGGGCATTTTTCCTCGACGATGGCTTGTCCAGGCTGAAAAGCTTATTGAAAAAAGAAGGCGCCAGCCTGCCGGAAGTACCGGATGAGGCGCGCTGGGCGGCGCCTGTTGCCCGCCCTGGCTCCATCCTTTGTATCGGGCTGAATTATTCGGACCACGCGAAGGAGTCCGGTATGGCTATTCCGGAAGAGCCTGTGCTGTTTATGAAAGCATCCAACACCTTAAATGGCCCTTATGACCCGGTTACAATTCCAAAAAATAGCAGCAAAACTGATTGGGAAGTTGAACTGGCGTTGGTACTGAGCAAAGACGCCTTGTATCTGAATAGCCCCGCCGAGGGCGAAGACTGTATCGCCGGTTACTGCATTATGCATGATATCTCCGAAAGGGAATTCCAACTGGAAAGAGGAGGGCAATGGGACAAGGGCAAATCGTGCCCCGGTTTTAGCCCGGTGGGGCCTTATCTGGTGACAAAAGACGAGATTAAAGATGTACTCGATCTGAAAATGCAGCTCTCTGTCAATGGAAAATTGATGCAAGACGGCAGCACCAACACCATGATATTCCAACCCGATTACATCGTGTATTATTTGTCGCAATTTATGACAATGGAAGCCGGTGATATCATCACTACCGGAACGCCTCCGGGCGTGGGCCTGGGTATGAAACCACCGCTTTATCTGAAAGCAGGTGATGTAGTGGAACTGTCCATCGCACAACTGGGGCATCAACGACAGGAATTTCTAAAATACGAAAAATGAAACCAATATTCTCCCTTCAGGACAAGGTGGCTGCAATCACTGGTGGCGCCAAAGGAATCGGCAAAAGTATTTGCGAAGTTTTTGCCCGGCAAGGGGCCAGGGTTTATTTACTCGACCTGGATGAGAAAGGCGGCGAACAGGTGGCTCAGGAGATCCGGCAGGCTGGCGGGAAAGCCCTATTCCGGAAATGCAACGTAGCCAATCACGACGAGGTGGGTGAAGTATTCCGGGAAATTTTCCAGGATGCCGGCCAGTTGAACATCCTGGTGAATAACGCAGGCATCGCCCATATTGGCAATGTCGAAACGACTTCCGAAGCCGATATGGACCGCATCTATCAGGTCAACATCAAAGGAGTGTACAATTGCCTGCACTTTGCGCTACCACTCCTGAAGCAATCCGGTGGAGGCTCTATCCTCAACCTAGCGTCCGTTGCTTCCGTTGTAGGGCTCAATGACCGCTTTGCCTACTCCATGAGCAAGGGTGCTGTCCTGACGATGACCTACGCCGTGGCCAAGGATTATCTGGATTTTAATATACGCTGCAACGCCGTAGGCCCCGGCCGGGTGCATACGCCTTTTGTCGACGGTTATCTTCGCAACACCTACCCCGGACGGGAACAGGAAATGTTCGAAAAGTTGTCTAAAACCCAACCCATCGGCCGTATGGGCGAACCGCAGGAGATCGCCTACCTGGCCCTCTACCTCTGCTCTGAGGAAGCTGGGTTTATTACCGGCAGCTTCTATCCTATCGATGGCGGGTTCATTACCCTCAATACTTAGATGATCAGATCAGATACTTGCTTTTTTCAGCAAAGCCGAAAAAAGCGATGCTTTGCCCTTTCGGGCGGGAGATGCTATGTGGATACTGCTGTAGGCAGGCTTTAACCCCAGTTGCTGTAACATCGATAGTATCCACAGTATCCACAGTATCCACAGTATCCACAGTATCAATAGTATCTATAGTATCTGTACTGTAGCTTCACACCCCCGCTATCCTTCTCTTGTATTCCGCCAATGCCTCCGATAGCCGTTCTTTCGCTGTAGTGTCGCCTGGGACATTGTGAGAAGGATGGATATGGAGTTGAACGCCCCGCTCGGCCAGGATCTCCGCTACCGTAGTGACGGTCATCCAAACGGCCGTGACGAAAGCAACGGTGGAAACAGGGCCTACCTTATCTACATGATTCATCAGAGGTACGGAAGCATCTCCGGCCGGCACACAGGTATCGACCCGAATATCCGCTAATTCGAAGAGCGTTTTACCGCTGGAATGGCGGGTTTGTTTCCCTTCTGCTTCCTTAACTGACCCGAACGCGATCACCTTCATACCCTGACGCCTGGCTTCCAGGGCAATATCGATATTGACAGCATTGATGCCCGAATGGGAAAAGAGCCACATGCAATCACGGGGGTCAAAGTTGTATCCCTTCATGATCTCCAGGCCGTACCCTTCTACCCGCTCCAGAAAGACGAACTGATGGACGCTCATACCTCCAACGATATTGGTAAAAAAGGTAAGGGGCAGTTCGATCATAGGATGAAAGCCAACAAAACCTCCAATGCGGGGGTACATTTCTTCCACCGGAATGGTCGCGTGGCCACAACCGAAGGTATGCACCCAACGCCCTGCTTCAATCGTATCCGCCATCGCCTCCGCTGCCTGGCGGATGCTGTCGAGTTGGGTTTCCTCAATTTGATCCATCGCCCGGCGGGCATTTTCTAACCATATCTTTGCTAGCATAATATTTAGATTTTTCAAATAATCAGTGTGCTGGGCCCCTGGAAATCACACGGCAACCTTACCCCTGATCCTTCCCCTGATCACCCACAATAAAAGGATCATTACCATCAGGGTAAGCAGGAGGGCCGTTGAAAGTTGACCGATTCCAAATGCCTGAGATATTACTCCCATCATATAATTGATGAGCATATTACCCGCCAATGCGATCACGAAAGCTATGCTGAAAGCCGTTCCGGACAGTTTAGCGTATATATCCCCTACATAACCGAGGATAATTGGAAAACCACCCGCCAAACCGGCGCCCAACAAAGCCAGTCCGGCAATAGCAAACCCGTAAGCAGACGCTAACATCAGGGTGAAGCTACCGGCAATAGCGATACACAATGAGGCCATCAAAGCCCAGAAAGGAGATACCTTCTTCAATAGCCTACTCAATAGCAGACGGGCTACAGTCATGCCTGCCACCGAGGCGGAGAGCGCAAATAAAGATTGCTGGCTACTAAGCCCTGCTTTTTGCAGCAGATAGGTGGTCGTCCAATTGGTGACCAGGCTCTCCGCTCCGCTTTGGAAGAAAAGGTAAAAGCCCAGCAACAACAGCGCCGGTTCCCGGATGAGCCGCATGCCCTGTTTCAACGCCACTTCCTCCTGTTGCTTTGGTTCAGGGAAGCGGATTAGGAGAAAATACAAGGCAGGCAGCAGTAAGCAGAATCCTACTGTTGACACAATGCTTTCGAAAGAGAAATTTTTCGAAAGCAGGCCCAGCAAAACCGGCATGCCCAAAGCGCCTACTCCAAAGAAGACACCGAGCAGGCTCAGATTAGCGCCCTTTCCCCCTTCGGTAATGTCGGATACCAGCGCACTGCCCGCGCCGTTCATCACTCCCCCGCCAAAGGCAACCAGAAAAATGGAGGCCTGCAATTGCCAAAGGGAATTGGCATACGCCAGGCCCTGCATCGCCAGTACCATCAGCAAGGCATTGATCGCCAACATCCCTTTGTAACCATAGCGGTCGACAATTGGCCCGAAAATCAGGGAACCTGCCAAAATACCCAATGGCAGGATGGAGACCAAAGTACCCGCCGCCACTTCATTGAGTTGAAATTTTTCTGCCAAAGAGGGCAAAATGGAGCCAAGGGTGATCATGCCAATGCCGAAGAGCAACAGGCCGATGCAGGCAGCCGCAAAAACGAGAGTTCGGTTGTACATAAATTTTTCGGTGCCGCGATCCTCTAGCGCCGCGGGTTAAAATTTAAGGATATTAATGAATGCTTCGATCTTCCAGATCAAAGTACTGTTCCAACGCCAGCCGCCCGGCTCCATAGAGCCCTGCTTCTCCTCCCAGCACCGCTCCTTCCAGTTTCACCTGTTTCATGCTGATAGGCTGCGCCCACAACTTTGCCTCCTCATTGATCCGGTCCAGGAACTGCAGGCCCGGCCCGAATACGCCGCCTCCAAAGATAATCTTTTCCGGGTTGAATAAACTAACCAGATTGGCCACTGCCATGCCCCAGTATTTGATGGCCTGGGAGACTACCTCCATAGCCAGCCTATCCCCTGCTGAACAGGCTTCAAAGATGTCTTCGGCCGTCAGGGTATCGGCACTTTTACCAGCTAATAGCCCCTGGTGAGAGGAGTCGGCATCCAGCAGTTCCAAAGCAACGCGGGCCAGGCCGGCGCCGGAGGCATGGTATTCAAAATCGCCGCAGGTTGCATATTTTTCCCGGTACGGCTGGCTCAGCCCCAGCCAGCCGATGGCCCCGGCAATATCGTAAGCTCCGCGCAATACCTGCCCATTGATGAGGATACCCGCACCAATACCCGTACCGACAGCCAGGAAGATCGCATCGCGGCAACCCACCGCTGCCCCTCTCCAATGTTCGCCCAGAATATAGCAGGCGCGATCGCTATCCAGATAGGCTTTGATGCCCCGCTCGCCCACTACCGAAAGGATGTCTTCCAGCACGGGATAATCCTCCCAGCCAGGGATGTTCGGCGCCCAGGCCCGCCCTGTTTTTTGCCAGGCAATGCCCGGCACGCAAATGCCCACCGAGGAAACCGGCCAGGCGTTTTCATCAGCTACTTGCAATAAATTCAGCAACATCGACTGGATAAGGGCGCCAACAGCATGGCCCTGCCGGCTCTCCAATGGTGCTTTCCGCTGATAAAGCATGTCTCCTTTGTCGCTGAATATTGCGCCCGATAGTTTCGTGCCGCCGAGGTCGAGTCCGATTACTGGCATGGGGTAAATTTGTTTTTATTGAATGCGAGAATGAGGGAATGAGGGAATGAGGGAATGAGGGAATGAGGGAATGCGAGAATGCGAGAATGCGAGAATGAGAGAATGCGAGAATGAGAGAATGGTATTTCCAACCTTTTAAGCATTTACCCTTTCTCCTCCCAAGCGGCTTCGCCACCTCGCCAGACTCCCTGAAGCCGATAGCCTGCTCCAATCGCTACCAGGTCTGCACGATACCCGGGATGTATCTTTCCATACTCCTCCTCCATGGAAAGCACCCGTGCCGGATAGAGGGAAGCCATACGCAAGGCCTCTTCCAGTGATATGCCGGCCTTTTCCACACAATTGCGCACCGACTGAAGCATGGTCAGGGCGGCGCCGGAAAAAGTGCCGTCGGGCAGGGTGAATTTTTCACCATCAAATTGGTGGAGATAATGCCCCATCTGGTTCTCCGCCACTACGTCGGTCACCAAAAACAGCCGCTCTCCCATGATCTTCTTGCTGATGCGGATCACGGGATAATCAACATGGAAACCATCGGCGATAATGCTGGCCATGGCGCCAGAGTCATAAACGGCCCCTACCAGGCCGGGCGCCCGATGGTGCAGGCCACTCATGGCGTTAAACAAATGGGTGGCCATTTTAACCCCGTTCTTAAAAGCCTGCATACCTTGTTCATAGGTCGCATCGCTGTGTCCGGCAGAGAGGATAATGCCTGCATCCAGGATCAATTGCAAAATCTCCTCACTACAGACCTCCGGCGCCAGGGTGATTTTTTTGATGACGCCTTTACCGGCATCCAGCAAGGCCTCTACTTCACTAACCGTTGGTTCTTTGATAAACTCAAGATGGTGGGCGCCCCGTTTTGCCGGGTTCAGGTATGGCCCTTCCACGTGCAGGCCAACCACCCCTGGCCCGTCTTTTTTCCAATAATCTCGAACAGCTTCAATGGCCTGGTGGATCACGGCCATTTCGTTCGTGACTACGGTGGGCAGAAAGCAGGTTGTCCCTCCTTTCAGACATTCCTGCCAGATGGCCTCCAGGGCTTCTACGGATGGATGCTCCGCAAACAGCATCCCATCGCCGCCATTAATCTGAAGGTCGATGAAAGCTGGAGCCAGAAGCGCGCCTTGAAGGTCGAGGCGCTCCGCCTCTCCAGGTATGGCTACATCCGGCTCCAGGCCGGCAATGCGGCCATTTTGAACCAGTACACTGTGCCCTTCCAGAAAGTGCTCACCGGTAAAAATGGTCGTGTTCGTGTATGCAATCATGTGGTTGTTTTTCCCCAAACCATAGCTCGGAGCGATTACCTAAGTCCTTCCAATCGGTGCTACTTTTTCCAGTAAAACGCTGGCTGATAACGGGAAAAAGTATGGTTCATTACTTTACCAAAAACTGATATCTCCGCCTTGTAGCTACGGGCCTGCCAGTTGAACAGCTCCAGCTTTACCTCAAGCATCGAAGGCGGGCTTTCGGCAGGATAGTTGAGTAGTATCCGCACCACTGCATTGGCCAAAGGTTGTCCCCTGGCTTCTGAAGCGCCGTCAAATTCCACCTGTACGGATGCCGGAGCGGTAGGCCGCCCGTTGATCACTACCGCAATATTTTGAGTAAAAAAACTGGCGATAGACTCGCTGGCTTGTACTTCTTCTTCTGTTTTCAGAAATGCCGACTGCGCCCGTTCAATGGGAATAAAAGATTCCAGTTTTTTAAAGGGAATAGCGATTTCCTGCCTCAGCCCATTGTCGTCAATTTGCAAAAAAGCAACACAGGCATCGTCTTTTTCGAAATAAGGAATGCCCCTCTTAGCTCCAAAGGCGCTGGGGTCCTTCCAATCGAAAGACAGCAACCAGGGGCGTTCCCGGCTGACTTCCGCCGTCAACGGGCCAGGGGCCCCGTCCTGATAAGCAGTGGCCATCACCACCGCCGGGATCGGCGAAAGGCTGCCTCCAAACTGCTGAAAAACCTGTAGGCCGGCAATGGCCGCCGGCGAACGAAACTCGAAGAAATATAACAAGCTGTATTGCATCAGGCTATCCCGGTGAATACCTTCAGGAGGAATCTCAAAGGATTGGCATCGGATAAACTGCCCTTCCAGCCGGTTTCCCTCCAGGTCTTCCAGAAAGAAGAACTGGCTCAGAAATTCCTGATGCCGGCCGGCGGCTTGCTCCAGGGCCAACTTTGAGCAAAAACCTTGTTCGTCCGGCTCCAGGCTTTGAAAAAGAAAAAGGTCTTCCGCCAGAATGTTGATCTGAATATCTACCTTTTTTTCATAAGTACGCAAAGTGGCCCAACTGATAGAGATGGGATGGGCGGGCAGCAAAATCCAGACAAACAGAAGGAATATCGTGTAAATAATTTTTCCGGACATAATGATAAATGTGTTTGGGTCCCGTCCCTACTGGCCGGGTAAAGTTTGGGCGTTCGGGGCCTGTTCTTGGGGGCCGGGACACGAACTCTTGAACACGCCCAATTCGAACACTCCCATCTCTCTTAGGGCATCACCCTCAAGGTCAATATTTCCCAGGCGCCCAGGCTTAGCTCAGGGGCCAAAGGCTCACCAATGGATTCTTTGGCATTGCTGCGGTATAGCGTCTTCGGTTTTTCCCCACTCCAGTTCAGCGCTGCCGTTGCTTCCTCGTCGCTGGTGTTAAACAAGCGGACCACCCAGCCCTTGCCATCTCCGGCTGGCTTGCAGGAGGTAGCCATCACGGAAGTCGATCCATCCAGGGTAAACAGCGAAGGAATGCTCCCCTGCTCCTCACTGACGGGAAGGGCGATCAAAGGCTGGCTCAGGCCAATGCCAAATTGCTTGGCCTCGGCCGTGTTAAACGTTTTATGCGGACGAATGGCATACCGAAAACGGGCAGGGCCTTCCTGATAGCCTTTGTAATTGACAAACCAGGCGTTGTTCATCACCCAGGAGAACAGCAGGTTGGAGGGCTCGTAGGTTTTGATCCAGGGGCGGGTGCGCAGATCACCCATCCAATTCTGGCCGTACATACCACCTATTTCTATCAATGGAGCATCCAGGTTGGCCCAGGTCAGGCCGCCGTCCTGGTTGGTGAAATCCACCCAATGCTGGGCACAGAAAAAGTTCTTATTCGCCCCTTTGAGCTGGTCCAGTTCAGGGCGCATCACCGCCCAGGCCAGGTCGACACGCAGCTGGCTTTTCGGTAGCTGGAATGGGAAGGAAAAACGGACGTTCTCATCTTCCAGCACTTTGATCTTATCCACTGTATTCGTCAGCCGGACATAGTCCAGGCCGGCAGCCAGCTCAATCTCCCGGCTAAGGTGACGAGCGCCCGGTGCTTCCGATTCAATCAGTAAAGAGGCCACCAACGGCCCATTTTCCTTGACCCTGATCTTTGCCGCACTACTCTTTTGTGGGTTGGATGCATTCAGCCCGGTATACCAATATTCGTTGAAACCAAATTCATTGTTTCGGTCTACCAGGTCATAGGGTATGCCCTGATAACGGAGGCTACTGATCGCGCCGGTTGTTTCGTCAATCTTCAGGCTAAGTTGTTCATTGGCCAATTGATAACCATCCAACGCTACGCCTGCTTTTTCCCGCTTCGCTTTTTTCTTTTGGAGGGTATACCGCTGAGCACTGAAGGGTGGCACTCCCTGAGCGAGGAATGCCAGTTCTCCGGTAGATAATTTCTGAGTAAGAATTTGTTTACCATCAGGGCCGAAAACGCCGAGCCCCGACAACTGCCATTCCGCCGGTAATTTCACCAACTCCGTTCGGGGCCAGGAAGTGGTATTCAATAACAAAAATGCCCGAACCGGGCCTTCCTGTAGTTTCAGGCCGCTGACGGCTTTGTCGGTCAGTTCTTTGGCCTGCCGGGCGGCATCCAATGCGAAACCTTGTTTGACCTGCCACTGGCTTACCGCCAAATCGCCGTCGGGGTCCGATTTACTGGTAATAGCCCCCCAGGTGTGCTCCGAAAAGAGCACCACATTGGTCCAGGCCTCGTCAAAAGCAGCAACAGGGTAATCGTCCGGGGAGAGCATTGCCCAAAGGGTTTCCGCCTGTACCAGTTGCTCCGCGGCATTCCGGTTGGCCGCGGTTTCTACTGCCGAAGAGGCGGCGCCATCCTCCCAATATGGGGTGAAATCACCCCGATAAGTGGGAAGCTCAGCGCCATATCGATCCTCAAAAGCCCGGAACATCTCGATGGTGGTAGCGATCCGCAATTTAGGATAAGCGTATTTTTTATTCCACTCCCGCACAAAATCCGGCATATCCGTATCCGGGCCGCCATTATCCCCTAAGGTGTAGCGAAGTTGAACGATGTCATAAGGGTAGCCTTCCTCGTCCAGTTCATCCAGAAATTGAAGGATGGGCGTGCCGCCCGATTTGCGGAGCTTGCCCAACAGCCAGTCATGGAACCAGGAATAACCATGTCGCGTCATCCAAAAGAGCACCTTATCTTTTCCGGAAGGGGACTCCCAATAGAAGGGCACATCTCCCCAGGCCTCAAAAGTATAGCCCACCTGATACCCACCATGCGCCAGGTGAGGCATGTGGTTGGGCCCTATGGAAAAATAGCGGACTTCATTCTCCGCCAGGGCCGGCACGATACCCCAGGCGTACCCTGGCACATCGGTGATCATAGCCGATTGAATGGGGAGCTTGTATGTTGCTTCCAGCCGGGTAGCAAAATTTGCTGCATGCATGAGTTCCTCCGGCCGCTGCAGGCCAGTCAGCTCGCTGCCATATAAGGCATCCAGGCCGATCCAGCCCCGGCGGACTGCATCGAGGAAGGACTCCCGCTTTTCAGGGCTTGCGTTCTTCAGATAACCATCCACCGCCCAGAGCACTTCTACATTCCATTTGTACCGCGCCCCCTCCGGATAATCGGCCGTCTGCCGGGCCAGCTCGATGCCCTGTTCAAAATTCCGCCACTGCATACGCTCTACCTCCGCCTGCTTGTGGGTAAAGCCGATGTCGACATGGGAATGGGGCAGCAGGTAGACCTCAAATGCCCGTACCGGCCTGAGCTGGACGGAATAGGAAGGCCGGGCGTCCGGCAAAACAATATCCACCTGCACATTGGTGGGGGCTTCCACCCTGTCCAACAGAATACTGAGTTCGTTTTTCCCAGGGTGGAAGGCGGCCTCCATTTGTTTATGCCCATTTACCAGAATGGTTGCGGTTGCCGGAGGGCCGAGATGCACATATTCAATATTCACCGGCTGGCGGAGCTTGTCCCCATCTCTGGCCAGCGCCGGTACGGTGTATACCCTGGAATCGGGATGAACCCGGTTCTGGAAAGCCATATACCACTCCGGCCCACCGCTGGCTTCCGAGTGCATCCGGATCTTTACAGGAGTACCTGCGGGAACTAAATCGCGCGGCGCCGTCAGGAACATATACCCGAACTGGTCTCCTTTTTCGGGGTCGACAAAGGACGTAACAAAGGCCAGTTCACTGCCCCGGGGGCCGGAATAAATCCAATACAGATCATTCGTATCCCGCGCCGTTTCAAAAGTGAACCATTTTTCACCTTCGACTTCAAAATCAAATGGAACAGGGTTTGGCCCGGTGGTTTTAGCAATGGCTGCTTCCCACAAAAAGGTAACCACCTCCCCTTCGGCGCCAGCCGGCATAGGGTCCGTTTCAAATTCGATCTGCCCACCCGTTGCCCGTAGAAACAAGGCAATACTACCGGCCTGCAAATTGGGTAGAAAATCCAATCGCTCTCCCTCCAGCGGGCTTGCGAAGCCCTGCACGAATTTTTCGGAACGAACCGGCCAAAGATCAGATAACGGCTGCTTTTCCTGTGCCCACAGCGGCAGGATACAGAAGCTCAAAAGGGTGGTCAGAATAGCTCTATTCATTTTTCTTAAAGTAACTGATACAATTGGATAGCCTAATTATCATTTGATTAGCTTCGGATGTACGCCCCAGGATTTAGCTATGTACCGCAACTTACAACCTCAACCGAATAAAACGCGGCCGGCACAATTGAGGGTCAGTCAGGATATCCTTGAAAAAATCAAAAGAATTCACGTTATAGCTAACCAGCAATTCTCCCGGTTTGGAGAGGTGGGGATAAGCCTTGGCGTTGTAGACAAAATAGTCGATATCCTCGTCCACTTCGGGGCAATGCCAGATGTCTTTAGCCGGGAAAAAAGGCCCCACTGGACTTTTAGCCACCTGCACGGCCACCTCAGGCAGCATACCGTAGCGCTGATGCACCAGCAGGTATCTTCCATCGGGCAGGGGGCTGAGGCTCAACTCATTGGAAACACTGTTGGTCACTGATTTTGACGCTTTCATTTCTGAATTCCAGTCCTGGCCATCCCAAAACTGCCAGGTGGAAAAATTTTCAAAGGATTCCGGACGCACCCGGGCTACATGGAGTTCCTGGTAGATACCTGCTACCCCATAAATGTAGATATATCCATCCGGATTGGGGGCGCCGGCAGAAGCTGTATTGACGAAAATGCCACTTCCGAAGGTGATATTGCCTGAACCATCTTCCAGAGGGGAAAAGAAGGGCGTTTCCATTTGCCGTTGTTCATTAAACGGCGGTTCACTGCCTGGTGAAATTGCGATCAACGAAACACCTACCTGTTCGAACTCAAAAAAAGCGCCCGTGGGCACATCGCGCACCTGATAGGCGAAAATGTACAGTGTGCTGTCTGCATCGACATTGACAAAACCATCCCCCAGCCAGTAGTAGTCTCCGGGCTGCGTATGCGGTGTTTGGGGGACAAAAAGGGTAGCCGGTTTTCCATCTTCGCCTTCCGGCCAATAGAATTCGAATTTCCCTGGCGCAGGTTCACTTCCATCCAGGTACGCCACCAGGTTATGGATCATTTTAAAATCCCCACTCCCAACTTTTCCATCCTTCGTATTTCCGATCACCGAATCGCTGAAAATAAAAAGGGTCCTGGTTTGTGGGCCAGCCGGCACGAACTCTTTCCCGTCCAGGGGGATGCCAAAAATGCCATCCCCCCCAAACCAGCCGGAGGAGCGAAAAAACAGGCGGTTCCAATCCGCAGCGTAAGAAGACAAGCTTTTTGATACCGATTGACTATCTTGGTCAACGCTGCCCGCCTGTCCAGGAGAAGCACAGGACAGGGGTAAACTGAGTAGTAATATAAACAGGGCGATTGCCCGGAAACTTTTTATAGCAGAAATGAACATAGAATGGGTGTTGTTCCTGTTTTAGAATATGCCGACACAATGTACGAATGTACAAAATACGATGTACAGGGAGAACTTACCTCTAAATATTAAAAAAGCCGCAATATGCAACCCGGGATTTCACGAAACAAATCTGGTTGGCGCTCAATCAGTATGTTGGTTCTTCTTCTGACGATCGTATTTTCTTTATTTCTTCAGAAGGCCTCTGCAAAAGTACAACTCCATCAATTATTTACCAGCCACATGGTGCTGCAACGAAATGTGGAAGTCCCCATCTGGGGATGGGCGACACCAGGCGAACAGGTAAGCCTGGAATTTCAAGGCCACTTTTACCAAACTACAGCGGATGCAGGCGGCAATTGGAAGCTCCTACTCCCTCCTACTCCTGCCGGCGGCCCCTATGCAATCAGTGTCAAGGCTGAAAATACAATCCTACTCAAAGATGTGCTGATCGGCGATGTCTGGCTTTGCGGCGGCCAGTCGAATATGCAATACACCTTAAAAATGCTGGGCTATCAGGAGGCAGACAGCACTCGGGCGAACAACCCGAATTTGCGTTTTTTCAATGTCGCGGTGGATTTAGACTACCTCCCTAAAAAGGATATCAAAGGCGGACAATGGGCCACAGCCAGCCCTGGAAGTATCGGGGATTTGTCCGGAGTAGCTTATTTTTTCGGACAATATCTCCAAAATCACTTCGGCGTACCCATTGGACTGATCAGTAGTAACCTGGGCGCCACCACCATCGAAACATGGATGAGCGCCGGCGCTCTGAAGCCCTTCCCGCAGTTTGCTCCCGTCGTCGATGAGATGGTGCGTTTGAATAAAAACTTTGCTCAGCTTGAAGAGGAACTGAAGGAATACCGCAAAACCTGGGACACGCAATATTACCTCAAAGGGCCCGGCATTGAACAACATTGGGAAAACCCGGCTACGGATGTGTCTGATTGGAAAGAGATCAACATTCCTAATTTCTGGGAATACGCCGGGCTGGAGGATCACGACGGCGCCGTTTGGTTCCGCAAAGAATTTGACCTGCCGGAAGGCTTCAGCGGAGACACTTTCAATATCGCGCTCAACCAGATCGACGACTACGACATCGCCTGGGTGAACGGCGTTAAGATCGGGGAGTCTTTCGGCAACCGGAACTGGCGCAATTACTTTTTCCCGGCCAACATCCTGAAGCCCAAAGGCAACGTACTGGTTGTGCGGGTATTCGACATCGGCGGCATGGGCGGCTTCTACTCCGCTGCTTTCTGGGGCAACCCCATCCTCAACGGAAGCTGGAAATTCAAACCCGGCCTGAAGATAGACGCCGCTACTTTCCCCACACCCACCGTGCCCAATGGTAGTTTTTTCACCCACCCCACCCTGCTCTACAACGGCAGCATTGCCCCATTGATGCCCTACGCCATCAAAGGCGCCATCTGGTATCAGGGCGAATCCAATGCGCTGGATAAGCGATCGGAAGAGTACGCCGATCTGCTGCCCGCTATGATCCGCGATTGGCGCAAAAACTGGGGACAGGGAGATTTCCCTTTCCTAATCGTCCAGCTCGCCAACTACCTGCCGGAAGCACAACAGCCGGGAGAAAGCACCTGGGCGGAACTCCGAGAGGCCCAGATGAAAGCCCTGGCTCTGCCCAAAACCGCTATCGCCACCGCCATCGACATCGGAGACGCCGACGACATCCATCCTAAAAACAAGAAAGATCTCGGCGATCGCCTGGGACTGGCCGCCCGCAGAGTGGCTTATGGGGAAAATATAGTCTATTCCGGGCCGGTATATGAGTCTATGTTGATAGAAGGAGATAAGATCCGGATCACCTTTTCCTCCATTGGCGCCGGACTGATATCCAGAGACAAATATGGCTACCTGCGAGGCTTCGCCATCGCTGGAGCGGATCGAAAATTCCACTGGGCGCGGGCTTTTATCGAAGGGAATACCGTTGTGGTTTCTTGTCCGGAAGTCCCTGGCCCCGTCGCTGTGCGCTATGCCTGGTCTGATAATCCGGGAGCATTGGACCTATACAATAAGGAGGGCTTACCGGCTTTGCCTTTCCGGACTGATGAGTGGAAGTTATCGACGGCGGGGAAGAAGTTTGTTTTTGAGGTGCATGGGTTTTAGGCCCCTTACTCCACATACAACACCAACCCTTTCAGATACTCCCCTTCCGGATGAAAAATGCTCACCGGATGGTCGGGCGGCTGGGAAAGGTGGTGCAGGACGCGCACCTGGCGCCGGGCTTCCAGCGCAGCAGCTACAATGGTGTTGTAAAAAAGGGCTTTATCCACGACCTGCGAGCAAGAGAAGGTGAACAAGATACCTCCAGGCTTGAGCTTACTGAGCGCCAGGGCATTGAGCCGTTTGTAGCCTTGCACCGCATTGTGGCGCTTTTTAATGCTCTTGGCAAAAGCCGGCGGGTCGACGATCATCATATCATAATCAGCCTCCGTGGATTTAAGGAAAGCCATGACGTCTTCCACATGGGATTGGTGGCGGCCCGGTTCTATTTCATTTAGCTGTACGTTTCGATCCGTGATCTCCATCGCCTTCCGGGATACATCGACAGAATCTACAAAGCGGGCGCCGGCCTGCAGGGCATAAATAGAGAAGCCGCCGGTATAACAGAATGCATTCAGCACTTTTTTGTCGTGGGCGTACTGCCCGGCCAGTCGTCGGTTTTCCCGCTGATCGAGGAAAAATCCGGTTTTCTGGCCCGATTCCCAGTCAATCCAGAAAGTATTGCCATATTCCTGCACGACATGGGGAGCGCCTTCGCCAAATAGATAGCTATTCTTCACTCGGGAACCGTATTCTGTGGGAAGTGTCTCCGCACTTTTGTCGTAAACAGCGGCCAGTGTATTCCCGTAGTTTTCCCGCAAAGCGCCCACGAGCTGATCCAGGGTACGGTGCATGCCAATGGAATGGCATTGGATCACCGCCGTCTGTCCATAAATGTCAATGATCAGGCCCGGCAGGCCATCCCCTTCGCCGTGAACAAGGCGGTAGCAATCGGTTTGAGGCCCATCAACCAGCCCAAGTGCACGACGGCAAGCCAGCGCCTGAGCAATCTTTTGGTTCCAGAAAGCCTGATCCGGTTGGCCAGGTGAAAAGGAAAAAACCCGAACGCAGATACTCCCGTCCTGGTAATGCCCGGTGGCAAGAAAATGGCCGTCTTCCAGGACAACTTCCACCACATCGCCATCTTCAACCTGCCCTTCGATAGCCTTTACAGCGCCCGAAAACACCCAAGGGTGGAAGCGCTGCACTGCAGCCGCTTTTTTGTTTTTTAAAATGATCCGTTTCTGCATCGTTCTGGTGTGAGGGCCAAAAATAACACCATTTTTTAGATAAAAGCTGGCAAAGGTTATTTCTAGCCCTTTCATTCTAATCCTGACAATGATCCTGGCGCACAAAAAAGAAGTGACACCTTCTGAAAAGATGTCACTTCTGAAAAAGCTACCCCAAATGCCTGGGCAGCTTCAAAAGTTAGTAAGAGGGGTTAAAGTTTGTTGAGGACTACTTTGCGGGTAACTACATCCTTATCCGTGCGGATACTGATCAAGTAAGCCCCGCTGGACAACCCTTCTCTTGCCAGGTCAAGCTGGTAGGTTGCGCTGTTCAGCAACAAGCGTTTCGAAACCATTTGCTGGCCATAAATATTGTAAACCGCCAGTTCCGCTAGCTCACCATGGTAGTGCTCAAACTCAAGCGTTATAGAGCCGCTGGTGGGGTTCGGATACAAGGCCATTTGCAATGGTTCGGCAGCTTTCTCTCCCTGCTCGTTATGGTTACCCGGAGCCGGGCTGCCGGTGCCCGTATGCGTAACGTAACATTCAACGAAGTTGTCGCAATCGTCATAAATGCGGTAGAAGTAGGTTACGCTGAAATCGCCGCATTCGTCCCCTTCCACAATGGTATTGATCAGGTAACCAAAGGGGTCGGAACAGTTATCCGTATAATTTAAAGCAACCCCGATCGGGTCGGGTTCCGGAACATTTGCCATGCATTCCAACCCGCTTTCCCCTTCCGGGCAAATACCGGCCGGCGGCGTGAAGTCCTGCCCGCTGAAGGTCAGCACGCATATCCTCCGGCCATCCAGGCAAGGATCCTGAATCTGGTATATATGGCGGATGGTAAAACTGCAGAAGTTATTGATAACCGTAGAGCCGAGGAAAATGACCGTAGCGGCTGGACTAAAATTGTATTCCACCAATGGCTGGGCTTCCTGAGGAGTAGGCACATCCTTCCAGCACATCAGATCGGTCTGAGCCGGTGGGCAAGCCAC
Organism: Lewinellaceae bacterium; assembly: GCA_020636215.1. Lineage (GTDB taxonomy): Bacteria > Bacteroidota > Bacteroidia > Chitinophagales > Saprospiraceae > JACJYE01. The sequence goes on along the minus strand of JACJYG010000005.1, from coordinate 1,046,436 downwards.
CAGTGTGGGGTCTACTTGCGGAATGAAATAAGGAACAGCACAAGGTGTGGTATTGCCACAGGCATCGGAAATGAGGTAGTTGTTATATACCGTCAGGTTGATACAAGGCCCGCCCTCAATCGTTCTCGGCAATACACTGACCGAAAGGCCGCTGCAGTTATCGGTAAAGAACTGCTTAATGTAGTTGGTATCCGGAACAGGAATCTGCCCGAAAGTATACACCGTGCCGCCATCAGGACAAGTGCCGGTGGGCGCCTCTGTATCTTCACCTTCATAGACAAGCGTACAGGTTTTGCTGTTCCCACAGTTGTCCGTCACCAGGTACTCATAGGTGAAGGTGAAACTACAACCATCTATTTCGACGATAGTATCCGTGGGCGACACCGTTACCGGCAAGCCATCTCCCCCAGTAAAGAAGGACGCCAGGAAGGCCGGATCGAAATCAGGAACATCCTCGATGCATTGCAGGGGGTCATCCACCTCCGGGCATCCTCCCGTGATGGCTGTGGGCACACGGCCCGTATGGGTGATTTTACAAGTAGTAGCGTTTCCACACTCATCCGTAATGGTGTAGGTCTGAACCACCTCAAAGTCGAGGCAGGCGCTGAGGAAATTGGTAGTGGTATTCGACAACTGAGCAGTAACCGAACCACAAATATCGGAATACAGGGCGGCGATGGCCGCCGGAGGCAATACCGGCGCCTGCGATGGGCCGGTCAGTCCCGTTACACCTGCCGGACAGGTACCCGTTGGCGGAGTAGTATCGACAATGGTGAAGGTGGCGGTGGTGGATGAAGGATTGCCGCAGAGGTCTCTGGCTGTAAATGTAACGGTTGCACTACCTGTTGCCCCGCACCCATTGCTGAGTCCGGAGAAATTGTTCGTCCAACTTACTGGGCCGCAATTATCGGTGGCATGGGAGCCGCCCTGGGTGGCCAACCAGTTATTCAAAGCAGCAACATTACCATTACCGTCACATTGGACCGTCAGGTTGCTGGCGGGTGTCACTACAGGGGGTACATTGTCTCCTATTACGGTGTAGGTGGCCGAACAACTGGCCGATTGCCCACAGTTATCTGTAGCCGTGTAGTTGATGGTAACGGAACCACCGCAGGCAATAGGCGCCGTGAATTGCGCCAGGTTGGTGCTTTGCGGACTGCAGCCTCCGGAAACACCAAACTGTGCTTTCCAGGCATTGAAGGCCGCATTCACCTCTGCCTGTGTCAGGCAACTCCCTTGAGTCGCGTTTTGCGGACAGCTCACGCTTAGTAGTGGCGCCTGTGCTACCGTGTAGGTGGCCGAACAACTGGCGCTCTGTCCACAGATGTCGGTAGCCGTGAAATTGATGGTTACCGAACCGCCACAGGCACTGGGCGCCGAGATCTGTGCCAGGTTGGTGCTCTGCGGGTTGCAGCCACCGGAAACGCTAAACTGCGCTTTCCAGGCATTGAAAGCCGCATTCACCTGCGCTTGCGTCAGGCAATTACCTTGGGAGGCATTCTGCGGGCAACTTACGCTTAGCGGTGTTGCCGGCGCCACTGTGAAGGTCGCCGAACAGCTGGCGCTTTGCCCACAGCTATTCGAAGCGGTGTAATTAATGGTGACCGAACCGCCGCAAGCACTGGGTGCAGAATATTGGCCCAGATCCGTGCTTTGAGGATTGCATCCTCCTATGGTAGCAAACTGCGCTTTCCAGGCATTAAATGCCGCATTGACCTGCGACTGGCTCTGGCAACTGCCGACATTAAAGTTCTGCGGGCAGCTCACCGTCAGCGGCGGTGACATCGCTACAGCAAAAGTGGAAGTACAAACAGCCGATTGCCCACAATCGTCAGTAGCAGCAAAGGTTATGGTAACGGAGCCGCCACAGGCGCTGGGTGGGGCGAACTGGTTCAGGTTAGTACTCTGCGGGTTGCAACCACCGAAAGCTAAAAACTGTGCTTTCCAGGCATTAAAGGCGGCATTGACCTCTGCCTGGGTTTGGCAACTGGCAAGATTTACATTGGTTGGACAACTGACTGCCAGGGTGGGCGCCGACACAACAGTGAAGGTGGCCGAACAACTGGCAGACTGCCCACAGCCATCTGTTGCAGTGTAATTAATCGTAACCGCTCCACCGCAGGTTCCAGGAGCAGAAAACTGAGACAGATCCGTACTCTGCGTATTGCACCCGCCGTAAGTAGCAAATTGGGCTTTCCAGCCATTAAATGCCGCATTGACTTGCGCCTGGCTCTGGCAACTGCCCAAGGTCAGGTCCTGCGGACAACTCACCACCGGCGCGGGGGAGGCGGCCACCGTGAATTTTGAAGAACAGGAAGCAAACTCCCCGCAATCATCAGTGGCCATATAATCAATGATCACAGAACCGCCGCAGGCAGCTGGAGCCGTATATTGGGATAGATCCGTAGCCTGAGGATGACAGCCTCCGTAAACCGTAAACTGCGCTATCCATGCGCTGAACGCCAGATCTACTTGCGCCTGGCTCAGGCAACTGCCAATGTTGATGTTCTGAGGACACTTCACGACCAGCGGGAAACTTTCCCTCACGGTAAAGGTAGCTGAACAGGATTCGGACTGCCCACAATTATCGATGGCTGTAAAATTGACGGTTACGGAACCACCACAGGTTGAAGGAGCGGCGTATTGCCCTAAATCAGTGGTTTGAGGATTACATCCGCCAAATGCCGTAAACTGGCTAAGCCAGGTATTGAAAGCGGCATCCACCTGCGCCGGGCTCAGGCAACTGCTGAGCGTAAAGTCCGCCGGACAATTCACGACCAGATCTGTCGCGGCGACAACCGTGAAGGTGGCCGAACAACTGGCGCTTTGTCCGCAATTGTCGATCACCACGTAGTTGACCGTAACGGAACCACCACAGGCATCGGGAGCGGTGTATTGATCCAGGCTGGGGTTCTGCGGGTTGCATCCGCCTAAAGCCGTGAACTGAGCAAGCCAGCCGTCGAAGGCAGCATCTACCTGCCCCTGCGAATGGCAACTTCCGAAACTGAAGTTTGCCGGGCAAACCACGGTAAGAGCAGGAGCTGCTTCTACCGTAAAGGTGGCCGAACAACTGGCGCTCTGCCCGCAATCGTCGGTGGCGGAATAATCAACCGTTACAGAGCCGCCGCATGCATCCGGGGCTGCAAATTGCGTTAAGTCCGTACTCACCGGATTAGCCCCCCCGCTGGTAGTGAATTGAGCCAACCAGCCGTCAAAGGCGGCGTCCACTGCTCCCTGGGAAGCACAATTATCAAAGTTAAAATCTGCCGGACAGCTCACTGAAAGCGAGGGAACCGAAGCAACCGTGAAGGTAGCAGAACAAGCCGCGGACTGCCCGCAGGCGTCAGTTGCAGAATAGTTGACCGTTACGGAGCCGCCCGAGGCAGGAGGCGCCACGTATATCGTCAGGTCAGTGCTTTGTGGATTGCAGCCGCCATTAGTGTCGAATTGGCCCAACCAACTGTTAAAAGCAGCATCTACCTCTGTTTGGGTTCCGCAACCATCCAGATTAAGTGTCGACGGGCAGCTTACGGTTAAAGTGGGAGCTGGCGCCACGGTGAAAGTAGCAGCGCAATTGCCGGATTGGCCGCAGTCATCCGTAGCCGAATAGTTGACCGTAACGGAGCCGCCACATGCGTCCGGGGCATCATACTGACCTAAGTCGGTGCTGATCGCATTGCATCCTCCACTTGTAGAGAACTGGCCAAGCCAGGTGTTGAAAGCGGCATCCACCTCAGCCTGCGTCCGGCAACTGCCCAGGTTGAGATCAGATGGACAATTTACGATGAGCGTTGGAGCTGCGGCTACAATAAATGCCGCCGAACAGCTTACGGATTGCCCGCAGTCATCGCTGGCCGTAAAAAGAATGTTAGTGCTGCCTCCCGTGCAGGCGTTCGGCGCATCATACTGGCTTAAATCGGAAACCACTGGCGGTGTACAACCACCTGTCACAGAAAACATAGCTATCCAGTCGGCAAAGGCCTGGTCGATCTGGTTTTGAGTCAGACAGCTCCCTAAACTCACATTGTCAGGGCAGTCAATGATCAGGTTGGGAATGACCTCCGCCGTATCTTCATCATCATCGGGAATGCCATCGCCGAGGTCGTCTACTGTTTCATCGCTGAACGGGTCACTATCTGTATCTATTTGGTCAGAATCCGTGATTTGAGCCAGGTTGAGGTAGTTTCCGGCAGCATTGACCTTGGCTTCCAGCAAAAGTGTCACAGAGGCCTGGAAAGGCAGGCTTCCAATATCCCAAACTCCACCAACAAAAGTACCCTGAGAAGGCGTAGCACTAATAAACATATACCCAGAAGGCAAGTTATCGGTGACCTGCACCCCGGTTGCATCGTTAGGCCCATCGTTGGTCACCGTGATGGTGAAGGTGACAATATCCCCAACATTGGGCGTGGTGTTGTCTACCGTTTTTTCAATGCTAAGGTCAGCTACATCGGGGCAATTGATCGTCACAGTCGCCGTACACTGGCTGGGGTTGCCACAGACATCTGTAACCGTCAATACCACAGGATTGGGGCCTTCATCGGTGCAATCGAAGGTAATGGTAGCCGGGTTGGTGCTGAGCGTCACTGCGCCTCCGCAATTATCGCTGCTGCCGTTGTCAATATCCACTGCTGTTATAGAGGCCGTGCCATCCAGCGTAGCAATATCAAGCGTAATATCCTTACATAAAGCTGTAGGTGGCGTGACATCCGTCACGAGAAATGATTCCGTACAGGTAACAGAAATATCATCAGGATCGACCCCGTCCCCATCGGCATCATCTGTGAGGGTATATGTGTTGACCACTGTTATACCCTGTGGGCACAAGGCGCCTTCCACCGTTTGGTTACTAGTAAAGATAAGGACACCACAAGGGGCATCCGTAACATTTTCGAATATCTGATTTTGATCAACCGCCTCGTTTTGGGTTTTTAACTGGATACCACTTGGGTTACAGGCATCCACAAGCTGATTATTGGGAAGGCCCGGCCGGCAAGTCGCCGGCGCGCTCAGTCCGGAGAAGATACTAGCCAGGCACTGAATAAACATGTCGAAGTTGTTCACCAGCTCGTAATCGGCGGAAAGGGCATTGCCCGGGGTATATTTATCCGGGCCACTAATGGCGATGAGGTTATTCACATTGGCGCTGACATCCGGGCCGACGCCAATCGCCAGCATGTGGGTTATGGCTTTAATGGCATTGGCCGGAGCGATGGCCTGCGTGGCGGTAGCCGCAGTATTAATGTTACCCGGGCCATCAATTATTCCGCCAAAGAGGTCTCCTCCACTCGGCACACTGTAAAAGGTCGGCACCCCATCTGTAAAGAACAGGACGATGCTCGTTGGAGGGTTGTTGCCGTTGTTCAGGACATCCAAAGCGGAATTGAAAGCCGCTTCATAATTGGTTCCGCCCTGATTACCAATAACGTTGCGATATTCATTATCGAAATAATCAGTAAAAAAACCATTGATAGTCGCAGGAGTGATGGGGGCATAGTCCACGACCCCATTAAATGGATAAACCTGAGCGAAGGTGGCAAACTCCACAATGGCTGCCGAAGAGCCAGTGCCCACCAAAGCCCCGAGCAGGTCGAGCACTGCCTGCCGCACTGAATCGGCTTCCATATTGTCAATGGAATTAGATTCATCGAGGACAAAAAGGACATTGATCGAACAGGCCGGCAATACATTCGGGTTATCGGCTACCAAATCATTGGTATTACTTTCAAAAGAACAATTATAAGGTGCATTATTAACGCTCCTGACCCCACTGACACTCAGGGTGAACGGGCCGGTTATGCTGAGCCGCACCCGCGAATTAGTAGCCGAATTGGTGACATTGAGAATAGAAGCGTTGGCAGGCGGGTTAACCGCCCAGCTTACAGAGGCGGAGACAATGTCGTTAGTGGTTCCGGGAAGATCCAGCTTGAGCTCATATTCGAGAATAGTTGGATTCCCCGTAACGGGCGTAGCGTCAAAAAACGGGCCGGTGATCTGGTCATCTACACAGTCCTGGCCGATGAGGGCCAATGGTGTAAATAACAGAAAGAATAGCGCCCCATAAATACCGGGACAAAGATAAAATAAACCACATTTGTAAAGTCTTAATAATCGGTTCGTTGCTTTCATTTCGTAAATTTGTTTCATAAGAAAAATTTTAACTCTCCCAAAAAGCGGAGCGCTCTTTGGCAACCAAAGAAGATTTGCAGATAGGTTGTTTGATAAAGGGGGGTAAGGCCGTATAATTCTGGCTAAAAGGGTTTCTTATAAATGTCACGAAGGGGAACTGGCGTAAAAATACCCGAATAAAGATAATAAAAAAAGAGAATGCCCAAAGCATTTTTTAGGTAGACAAAAAAAGCCGCCCGGAAAAAGTTCCGGGCAGCTCACAAACAAAGTTAGCAAGGGGGGTTAATCTTACCTGAAATCTCCTGGCGCCTCACCCGGAGAGGGTATGCACAGGCATGACACGCAAACACCATCAGCAGGTATTTCCTTGAAATAGGCCTGACTTCCCGGCAGCACGCATAGGCCATGACTACACATTGTCCCTGCAAAAAAATGCCGGACTAATAACCCCTTGCTTGTTTAACTGTTTTCGCCCCTAAGTTTCCAGGCCGTAGGGTTTCGTTTTAGGAGAGCAGGAAAACGATGTGATTTTCCTATAATACTGAAGGTTCAGAGAAATGCCGCATTACTGCGGCTGGCCTGAAAACAATCGGATTTACACTATTTAAACGTCCAATTGCTCATCAAAGATATACATTTATTGGGCAGATGACAATATTCGCCACATTATTTATCCCAAAATGCAGAACAATATGCCGCGGGTAGCTCAAGCCTAATGCCAGACTCAACCCCTAAGACAATTCTGAAAAGAAACATTTTCTCAGGCTTGCCTGAAAAAACCAGCATTCAAAGTTCATACTTCGATCTGAAAACGAAATTTGAACACACTCTAACTTTTAGATTACTACCTATTCCTTCCAGAAAGACTCTCCCGGGTAGGCCACCGCCAGTACATCTTCGAAGTAGTCGGCATAATTGATTGTGAGGCCTTTCCTGATATAATCCGGTAGTTCTTCGAAGTCTTTCCGGTTATCCTCCGGCAGGATAAGGTTATGGATGCCCACTCTCCTGGCCGCGATGGTTTTCTCCTTTACACCTCCAATGGGCAGTACTTTTCCGGTCAGGGTGAGTTCGCCGGTCATAGCGATATCGTTACGCACTGCTTTTCCGGTGGCCAGGGAGAATAGGGCCAGGGCCATGGTGATACCGGCGGAGGGGCCATCCTTGGGCGTTGCACCAGCCGGAACATGAAGGTGCACCATATTCTGATCAAAAAAGCCCCGATAGGGTTCCAAACGAGAGATCTGAGAGCGGACATAACTGTAGGCGATCTCGGATGATTCCCGCATCACATCCCCCAGTTGGCCAGTGTGTTTGAAGCCGGGGTTTTTACTGAGGATGCCGTTGGCTTCGATGTACAAAGTAGTGCCCCCCAGAGAGGTGTAGGCCAGGCCCAGCGCCACTCCGGGAATGGATTTGTTATACAATTTTTCAGTATTGAAAACGGACTTGCCCAGCCATTTTTCAATATCATTTTTCTCGATCTGCAATTTGACGGATTCCTGCTCGGCCAATTTCAGAGCCGCCTTTCGGACGATCTTTCGGATATTTTTTTCCAGATTGCGCACCCCAGCCTCGCGGGCATATTCGTCGATGATCAATTCCAGGGCTTCGTCTGTGAAGGTTATTTCCTTTTCATCAAAACCATGTTCCTTCAATTGCTTGGGAATGAGATACCGCCTGGCGATCTGCACCTTTTCTTCCAGGATGTAACCCGCCAGGGAGATCACCTCCATGCGGTCGAGCAAGGGCCGGGGAATCGTGTCCAACTGGTTGGCGGTAGTAATGAAGAGCACATTCGACAAGTCATAGGGTATGTCGAGGTAATGGTCCAGGAAAGCGTGATTTTGCTCCGGATCCAGTACTTCCAGCAAAGCTGAGGCGGGGTCACCCCGGAAACTGTTGCCGATCTTGTCGATCTCGTCCAGCATAATCACCGGATTGGACGTCCCCAACCGCTTAAGAGCCTGAATGATCTTACCTGGCATAGCGCCGATATAGGTGCGGCGGTGGCCTTTGATCTCCGCCTCGTCGTGCATGCCCCCGACGGAAAATCGGAAGAATTCCCGCCCCAGAGCGCCGGCCACCGATTTGCCGACCGAGGTCTTGCCTACCCCGGGCGGGCCTACCAGGCAGATAATGGAGCCAGCAATGGAGCCTCTCCGCACGACGGTACTGAGAAATTCAAGGATGCGTTCCTTGACCTCCTGAAGGCCATAATGGTCCCGGTCCAGTATTTCCCGGGCTTTATGGATATCGGAATTGTCTTCGGAATAAACGCCCCACGGCAGATCGGCAATGCTCTCCAGATAGTTGCGGGTAACGGCAAATTCAGGCGACTGCATATTCAACGTCCGCAGCTTGTCCAACTCCTCCTTTACCACCTTCTGTGCTTCTTCTGGTAGCTCCTTACCCTCCAGCTTCTGTTCGATCTTCTCCACTTCTGATTCGCCCTCTTCCTTTTCCATTCCCAGCTCTTTCTTAATGGCCTTGAGCTGCTCGCGCAGAAAGAACTCCTTTTGTTGTTCGCTGACCTTATTTTCAATTTGCTGAGAGATGCGCTGCTGAATCCGGGCAATCTCCAGCTCTTCCTTGATCAGGCCCAGGAGCAATTTGGCGCGGTCGTATAAATCATAAGTCTCCAGCAATTCCTGCAGCCTTTCACTATCAGAAGAAAGCAGGTTGCTGATGATGTCCATGGTCAGGCCCGGTGATTCGTAGTTAAGCTGAGCGACCACCAGGTTGACCTGCTCCTGAAACAAGGGGTTGAGCCGAAGCAGTTCCTTAATCTCCGAACTGATAGCCATCATATAGGCCTTCAGGTCTGGGGTGGGCTTTTCCTTTGGCTCGCTATAATATTCCACCGACCAGCGCAAGCTGGGCTTTACCAAAACCACCCGGCGTTTTCGGAAGCGGGTAACCCCACGCCCCAGCACTTGAATAGCCTCGGGGCCAATAGTATGGACTCTCAGTATCTGAAAGGCTGTACCCACTTCAGAAAGGTTGGATTCGGTGTAGTCCGTTTCATTGTATTCTTCGGCATAAACCAGGCCGATATACCCGGACTCATCCTCTACCGCTTTTTTAATAGCATCTACCTGTTTGATACCGCTAAAAGTCAATGGGAGCGCGATACCAGGAAAAATAGGCCGCTGAAGAAGTGGAAGGATAGTCAGGTTCTGAGGTAGTACATTTTCCACCACCTGTAGCTGGTGGCCATCTTCCTGAATTTCAACGGCATCGTCGGTTAATAATGGGCCTTTTTCTTCCGCCATCGTATGGTTCTTTATTATATAACGCTCTGGCAAGTTAAATGCCAAACCATTTAGCACGCCAGCTTGGCGGGATTAGGTTAAATTAGCTGACAAATTGACGGGTGGGGGCGAACAATATTGTCAAATTGTTATATTGTTATATGGCTGGGGTGGTAGCTGCCGCCTCCAAAGCGGGAGTTTTCAAATAACTGTGTCAAATCCAGCGTCAGAATCAGGGAAGCCTTGATTTTATTGAGGTTTCGGGAAACTCGAACTTCACCCGGCTCACAAGGACGGGACCCGAACAACTGAACACTCCCTCCAAAGCCAACCATAAAGCAATATACTATGACCGATCACCTTTTTTTCATCGCCGTCCTGCCCGACGAGGCCATACAAGCGGAAGTAGCTCGTTTTAAGCATTATGCTGCCCGGCACTTCAAAAGCTCAAGGGCGCTGCGCTCGCCTGCACATATCACCCTTTTCTCACCATTCCGCTGGCCGCCGGATAAGCTGGCCCAATTGGAAGGCTGCCTTCAGCGCTTCGCCCGGCAGGAAAGATCATTTCTGCAGGGCTTGAAAAATTTCAACTGCTTTAAACCCCACGTCATTTTTGTAGATGTTGAACGAAACGATGAACTCCCTGGCCTGCAAAACCGTTTAGAGGAACAATTAAAACGGGAACTGGAACTGATCAACGATAGCCAACACGATTTTAACCCGCATCTGACTGTAGCTTTCAAGGACCTGAAACGCAGTATTTTTCCCGAAGCCTGGGAGTACTTCTCCCGGATAGCATACGAGCGGCAGTTTCTGGTGTCAGAAATCACTCTCCTGGAAAATAATGGCCGGGAATGGGTTGTCTTTGAGCAATTTGAGATGACAGGGGAAGAAAGTTGAATGGTAAAACAGGTAATAGCATTACCCGGCTCCTGCGCCAAACGGGACAAGGCAAAACTGAACTGTTTAAAGGAGGCATCATGCGAAAACTAAAAATAATCAGGCGATGAAAGCAAAACCGGCCCTTATTTTCCTAACCGTTATTGGCTTATTTCTGTGCTCCTGTGAAAAGGGGCAGGCTATTACCGAAGAACCTGAGATCCCGCAGGAACCCCAAACACCGCAGGAGCCGACGATAGATACTATTCACTACTTGGCTTTGGGGGATTCCTACACCATTGGCCACTCCGTGAGTTATCGTTCCCGCTTTCCGGTACAGTTAGTAGAACAACTCCGTGCCAGTTTTTCCGACAGCCTTTATTTTCCAGAGCCGGACATCGTGGCCCGCACGGGCTGGACGACAGGTAACCTGCTCAGCGCTATTAGTAATAACGACACCTTGCGTTCTAATTATCAGTTGGTTTCTCTTTTGATTGGCGTAAATAATCAGTACCAGCGCCAGGATTTCGGGATCTACGAAGCACAGTTTCCGGAGTTGCTGAGCCGCGCCATCAGTTTGGCCGGAGGAGACAGCAGCCGGGTCATTGTCTTATCTATTCCCGATTACGCCTTTACGCCCTTCGGCCAAAGCCGCCCCAACCCCTCCTTGATCAGTGAAGAACTCGACCATTATAATGCCTACAACCGGCAAATTGCCGAAAGCCGAGGCGTGGCTTATTTCGATATAACGCCTGTTTCCCGTAAGGGCCTCGAACAACCAGCGCTCGTCGCCACCGATGGCCTGCATCCCTCCGGCCTGATGTACGCCCAATGGGTGGAGCTGCTGAAGGAATATGTCAGAAGGGTTCTATAGTATAATACGGAGAACCTAACGCCCCGGGCACTTTTTGCAACGTTTTCCTTTCTTGTACTTTTTACAGCACTTTTTCTTATCCTTTGCAGCGACAACAGGTAAGGGAAAAGGCAGGCGTAAAGCCGTAGGGTCGGCGTCGATGTTATTTTTTCTGATTCGCATAAAAAAAGGTTAGGCATTCTCGCCGGCTGTAAGGACTGGAGCAGGCAGCTTATTTTTACTTGATCTAAATAACAAGAACAAATATAATAAGCCGATTTCAATTTAGGGAGTAAAAAATATCACTTTCCCGGCCATTTTATCCCTTCCATCTGTTGACAAAAGTCAACCCGCAAATTTCACGCCTTCAAGCATCTATCAACCAACTATTTAAAGATTTTTTAGTACTCAATTTGATAAACAGTCAGCTTTACCTTTTTCCGCCCTGATTGAAAGGAAGCCGGGGCATTATCTAAATTTGAATACCAAATTTCAACCTAAAAGAAAGATTCCAAATAGCATAAAATTTCAAACTACTGAGCATTCCTGGTTAATAATTCTAGCCATCAGTTCTAAACCCTAAACCATGAAACGACTTTTCACACTCACGGTCCTTTGCCTGATAGGGGCCTGTTCCTGGGCGCAAACGGGCACGCTAGCCGGTAAAGTAAGTGATGCCGGCGCCGGAGGGAATAAGTAAGACCGTTTTTCTGTTCTTCGTTGCTGGTTGAAAGGTTGAGGCGGTTGAGTTTGCCCCCCCTCTCAACCCTCTCAACCCTCTCAACCAAAAACCAACCCATAAGCCCTTTCCCATGCGTAATGCCGTCATTCTGGCCACAGGCGCCTACCTTCCGGAGCGAATCATCCCCAATAGCTATTTCAATGAATTGCTGGGGGAAGATGTCGATTCCTGGCTGCAAGAACATGTCGAGATCTACGAACGCCGTTGGGTAGCCAATGGACAGAGTACGGCCGACCTCTGCGTGCTGGCGGGGCAGCAAGCCCTGGAACGGGCTGGAATCAGCCCAGCCGCCCTTGGCCTTATAGTAGTGGCTACCGACACACCAGAGTATATTTCCCCCTCCACTGCTTCCGTCGTGCAACACCGGCTGAATGCGAAGAGGGCCGGAGCATTCGACATCAATACAGCCTGCGCCGGCTTCGTCACTGCGCTGGATATCGGGGCCAAGTATATCCGAAGCGATGAACAATATGAATACATCCTCGTAATTGGCGCTTACGCCATGAGCCGTTATCTTAACCTGGCCGATAAAAAGACCGCCACCCTCTTTGCCGATGGCGCCGGCGCCGTGGTGCTCAAGGCGGAAGAAAATACCGAACGGGGATTCCTGGCCAGTGAACTCCTCTCGCAGGGCCAATACCACGATTGGATGGGTATCTACGCCGGGGGCACTCACGAGCCGATCACTACCGAAGCCATTGCCCAGCATGAACACCAACTGCGGTTTGTCCGAAAATTCCCTAAGGAACTCAATCCGGACACCTGGACGAAAATGGCCCAAAATTTGTGCGCCCGCATTCACCATAGCCCTGATGAGGTCAACCACTATTTCCTCACTCAGATCAACATCTTCAGCATCCGGGAGACGATGGATCGCCTGGGGCAACCTCACGAAAAAGCCCCTGCCACCATGCATCACTACGGTTATACCGGCTCGGCCTGCATTCCAATTACTTTTAACGACGCCTGGGAAAAAGGCCTGCTAAATGCAGGAGATTTAGTATTTTTCATCGGCTCGGGAGGTGGGCTGGCTTTTGCCAGCGCCGCGTTCAGGCTTTAATTTCATGGTTTCACAGACAATGAAGCCATGAGACAAAGGGTAATGAAAAAATGAAGCAACCACAACAAGACTGGATCGCAAAATGGGCAGTATACAGCCCGGACAAGGTAGCGGTAAAGGAATATGAAACCCAGCGAAAGCTTACCTACGGATCGCTTCATCGGCTGGGGAGCCGGCTGGCCTTTCATCTGCAATCCGAATATGGGATTGGTAAAGGAAGCCGCATTGCCATACTGGCGGAAAATTGCCTGGAGTATATTGTCCTCTTCGCCGCCATGCAAAAGATGGGCTGCATCCTGGTGCCCATCAACTACCGCCTGACCTCCCTCGAAGTTGACTATTTGCTGCGCGACTCGGAACCGGCACTAGCCATCAGTGAGCAAAAATTTGAAGCGACGCTGAAAGCGGCGCCGGCATTTAGCCAAATTCCGAATTTCTGGCCACTGGAGGAACTGGCGGCTTTTTGCGAAAAATATAGCACGGCGCCGGAAGCAGCGGAGTATCCCCTTGAAGTGGTGGAAGAAGATCATCCCGCATTTATCCTTTACACTTCCGGTACTACGGGTTTCCCCAAAGGCGCCATTTACAGCCATAAAATGTTGTTCTGGAACAGCATCAACACGGCTATGAGCCTGATTATCAATACCGAAAGCCGTACCATCAATGTGATGCCACCTTTTCATACTGGTGGCTGGAACGTGCTCACTACCCCTTTCCTCCATCATGGCGCCTATACCTGCCTGCTTAAAAAATTCGACGCGCCCACCGTACTGCGTTTTATTCAGGAAGAAAAAGCAACCCTTTTCATGGGGGTGCCGACTATGCTGAAGATGATGGCCGAAACCCCGGAATTTGAATCTGCCGCTTTTCCCAATCTCCTCTACATCATTGTGGGTGGGGAATCTATGCCCATTCCACTCATCGAGCAGTGGGATGCCAAAGGGGTGGCAATACGGCAAGGGTATGGCATGACCGAGGTGGGGCCTAACCTGACTTCACTACATCAGAACGACGCCATTCGCAGGAAAGGCTCGATCGGACGGCCTAATTTTTATGTTCAGATCCGCATTGTCGATGAAGCCGGGCAAGCCGTGCCTCCCAACCAGGCTGGTGAGTTGTTGCTGCGCGGCCCCATGGTAACGCCCGGCTACTGGAACAACGAAACAGCTACCCGGAAGGCCCTCGACAGCGGCTGGTTCCACACTGGCGATATGGTCCGGGAAGATGAAGAAGGCTATTTGTTTGTTGTCGACCGCATCAAAAATATGTTCATCTCCGGAGGAGAAAACGTCTATCCGGCAGAAGTGGAACGGGTGCTGTTGGCCCATGAAGACATTTCAGAAGCTGCGGTTATTGGGGCGCCGGATGAAAAATGGGGCGAAGTCGGCAAAGCTTTTGTGGTGGCCCGCGAAGGGGCTAAGCTGACGGCCGAAAACGTCGCCGAACACTGCCGCAAGAACCTGGCTAAATTCAAAGCGCCCAAGTATATTCTCTTTGTTGATGAATTGCCCAAAAATGACACGGGAAAGATCAACCGACAGGCCCTGAAAGAATGGGGGTAAATTTGGAAGTTTTGCCTAAATTGAGCCTTCGACCAAATACGACCTTCATGAAAAACATTTATGTCGCAGCAACCGGCCAGCACGTTGGAAAAACCACTTCCACGCTCGGCCTGGTCGCCGCACTACAAGCAAGGGGCTACAGTACTGGTTACTGTAAACCAGTGGGGCAACAAAATCTCACTATCGACGGGAAAACAGCGGATAAGGACGCGGTGCTGTTTGCAAAAGTGATCGGTTTTGATATCGTGCCCGAGTGGCACAGCCCGGTCGTGCTGGCTCAGGGGGCCACCAAGAAATTCCTGGAAAATCCCGATGATTTCAACTTCAGGCACCGGATACTTGAAGCAGCAGCCTATCTGGAAGCCTCGCGCGACATCATGGTCTATGAAGGAACCGGCCACCCCGGGGTGGGTAGCGTAGTCAACCTTTCCAACGCCGAGGTCGCCAAAATGCTGAACGCCGGCATCGTCATGGTGGTGGAAGGAGGCATTGGCCGAACCATCGACCGCCTGCACATGAGTATGGCCCTTTTCCGGGAAAAGAACCTGCCGGTGCTGGGCGTCCTGGTCAATAAGGTCATTCCGGAAAAACGAGAGGAGGTCGAGTACTTCCTCAATAAGAAACTCACGGAAATGAACATGCCCTTGCTGGGGGTGCTGCCTTATGACCGCTCGCTCTCCTACCCTATTATGGAAACGATCAACCAGGCCATCGATGGCAAGGTCGTCGCCAATGGCCACCGGCTCAGCAACCGGGTGGAAGATATCATCGCCGGCTCGCTGGTCGATGTGGACGAGTTCAGCATGTTCCGCAATATCCTGCTGGTGGTCAGCCAAAAACGGCTCAATGAAGCCATCGAAAAGATCAATGCCGTGGCTAAATTGAAAAAGCTTCAACGCACTCCACTTTCCGGAGTGATCGTCACCGGGGATGGCCGCCATGAGAATTGGTTCAAAATGGATACCGTTCAGCATCCCTATTGCATTGAACACGAAATCCCGGTCATTACTACTATCCTGGATACTTACGGCTCTGTGGTCAAGATCAGCCGCATCGAAGTGAAGATCAATACCCGAACGCCCTGGAAGATCAAACGCGCCATTGCCCTGATCAAAGAACACGTCAATTTCGACTTGCTGCTGGACCGGATGAAACAGTTTAATGGGTAGAATAGGTAGTGCGTTGGGCCTGAACCCAATACACTACCCATTCATCGCCATTAGAAATTGTATCTCAAATTGGCCCCTCCAAAATAATTGATTTTGTAGGGCGCCGGCAGGTAGGCGTCCGGCATTTGATTGAGAAACACCATATAGTAATACTGTGTACCCGTAATATTGCTGGCGCCGGCAAATACGTCAACTCCAACCCTTCCAATACGCTTGTGGTAACCCAATTTTGCATTCAAAAGGCTAAAGGGCTTAGTGTAGTTTAGCCCATCGGATGTAAAGGGCAGCGCATCGCGATAAGACCAGTTGATGTTGCCATACCAGCCGGGGTTCGTACTGAAGTCAATTCCGGCATTGGCGACGTAGGGCGCCACACCGGCTACCGCAAGCCCACTGAAATCGACATCTACTACCTGTTTCTCTGCGTTCAGGGACTGGTACTTGAAATCCACGTATTTGAAATCGGAATACGTAAAGTTTACAAATGGGCTGATGTTGTTGAAGAATGCCGTTTGAGATTCGAAAGCGGTATATTTCACTAATACCTCTATCCCTTTGTTATCTTGCTTCCCCCCATTGGCAATATAAGTATAGCCGGTTGTAATGCTGTCCAAAGGCACCGCTACCGAAGTCATTTTATCACTAAAAATGGCCTCAAAAATTGCCAATTGATAGTGCAATTTATTATTCAGGAGGTTTCCTTTGGCTCCTATTTCAAACTGATTGCCAACTTCAGGAACAAGGCCGGTATTCAGCTCGCCGGTAGTCGATAATACGATATTTCCACTGACCGGCGCTTTAAATCCTTTGCTGTAAGATATATAAGCCGAAGTGCTTTTGCCAAAGACTTTGTTTAAGGCAAAATGGGGCGACACCATGTTGTCGTAACTGGCAGACACCATTCGCTCTTTGGTGCTGGTGGATACGTACAACTTGTCTTCCAGATCAATTTGCATTGAACTCATACCCAGGCCTGCCGTTATGGAAAGATCATTCGGCAGGCTCAAAGTCCATTCCGTAAACGCCGAAGCAGTTTTCGAATGAGCGGCCTGGTTGCTTCTGGTATCACCGATGATGTTGTAGCCATCCGGGTCATCCGGATTGGTTATCATCCGGTAGCCAGTGATCTGAGCATATTGTTCCTGTGCTTCCAGCCCGGCAATACCCGTTAATTTCCAGTTTGAGTTTAAATTAAATTTGAAATCAAAGGTTGACCGCAGGCCATAATTGACCGGATTTTTATCCGTCCATCCGCCGGCTGAGCTGGAGTTATTGCTCAGCCCGCTTCCAAAAACAGCGGTGGTGTTTGAAAGCCAGGGGCTAAAAGCATAAGTATGGCCGAATCCAGCCCTGAAACTGATAATTTCTGAATGCGCATTATTCTTGATGTAATTGGGATTCCCGCTATAATCGAACGTTTCATATTGATCGACGGTCAGCTCCCCAGCTCGCTCATCATAACTATTGCTGTACCCGAAATAGGTGGTGACAGATTGCCTCTCATTTGGGTTGAAATCCGCAATTACATTTACGAAATCCTTATGCGAAGCATTGTGATCCATAAATCCATCTGAAAGCTGGCGGCCATAATTCAAAAGGAGGGATGTGTTTTCAGTCCCCATTTTAAATTGAGTAGTCAGGCGAAGCAATCCATAATCTCCGGCCAAAACGCTTTGCCCAATCGACCTTTCCCCAATTTCCGGCCGAACCGTTTTCAGGTTGACCGCCCCGGCTATGGCTAAGCCGTACAGCGTGCCGGCAGGGCCCTTCACCACTTCTACATTTTCAATAGAACTAAAGTCAATATCATCCATCAGGGTGATGCCTTCGGCGTCCGTTATTGGAATATTATTGAGGTAAACCTTGTAGCCCTGGCCATCGAAGTTGTTATTGGCGCCTCTGAAACCAACCCCGTTCCCATATCCCCTGATATTAAATTGCTGGCCGGAGGATACAGCCCTTCGCTGCATTGTCACTCCCGGGATATTGGTGTTAATGGCGTCATCCAGATATAAGCCGTTCCCTCTGTTCAGTTCAAGCTTATCCAATTTTACGATGGAAGCTGGTTGGTATAAAACGGATCTATTGGGATTGGAGGTTGCCCTAACCTCAACCGTGTTCAGGTTCGTCGCCAGCGGAATCAGGGCAATAGCCAATTCCTCCTGGCAATTCCTGACCTTCTGGCTAACCCCCTCATACCCCACATAGGATACCTTTATTTCCATTGGCGCTTTGCATTCCATAAAAAACACCCCGTCTTTGTCCGTCGTAGCCCCTCCCGAACCAACAATTTGAATGCTGGCATTGACAAGCGGGTTGTTATTTGTCGCATCAAATACTTTCCCTTTTATCTGGTTGGTTTGCGCAATGGAACTCCATGCACAAACCATGCTCAAAGTGAGCAATAGAATCACTTTTCTCATCTTGCAATTGAGTTTATTTAACAAGTTTTAAACACCTTATGCATTATTCAAAATGCACAATTAAAATCCAGTCTGCTTATTCAGGAACTTGTCAAACTAACTCAGGCGGTGGGCTGGGAATGCGAAGAAAAGGGGATGTATAGCCATCAAAGCGCGCGCAATGCACAAGCCCATCCAACCGGACATCAATAGGGGCTATTTCCCGCGTATGATAAAATATCTTGGAAAATAAATTAAACAGATTTTCCAATGGCTTATTGGAATCTTTTCTGGAATGCATGCCCTTTCGAACCAGTTCATCCAGATTAGCAAAAAGCGCAGTTTCCTGCCTGTCGGAAATACAATAGTAAATTATAGTAGAGTCATTAATAATCTCCTTTCTTACCACATCGTACATTATTCCTTTATACCGGAACTCATCGTCTTTTTTCCAGCTCAGCGCACTTGCATGCTCAGGTGCAACTGTAATTTTAAATAATTCTTTTTCGGAAATACCCTGTTTGATCTGTGCCTTGATTTCACGCCTTATCTGTAATCGCTGAATCCGGAATACGGCGAAAACGCCAAAAATATTCAGGGCAAAAATACAGGGTAATATGATGGCGAATATCCGGCTCACGATGCGAATGTAGTGTAATTAATCTAACCGAATACTGCTCAGCGCCCGGGATGCCTGCAATTGGCCATTTAGCGCCCGCAAGCGCTTGGGGCCGCGTTTCAGGGCTCTGTCGAACATGGCACTTGCATCTTCATACCGGTTCTGTTCCAGTAACCACTCGGCATAGAGTTCATAAGAGGGCTTCACGACTTCCGGGGGGCCGTAAGAATACGATGCGCCATCCTCCAGTTGCACCGCTTGTTGAAAAAGCTTTTCTGCCTGTGCCTCATTTCCGGACAGGTAAGCCAGCAAACCCTGTAATTCCAGTTCGAGAATATACGCCTGGTCAATATCCAGTTGGTTGGGGTTGCCATAGCTGCCGCCGGCGCCGCACATGGGCGTGCCGGCATTCGTGACGGCCATGCCAGCCTGCTGCCGTGCCTGCCCCATGGCATCAATGATGCCCGCCAGTTGTTTTTTGTCTTTCTGCTGATAAGCTTTCATGCCTTCCAGGAACTGCCAAATGGCCTGTTGGCTGATATTCAGTCCGTCCAGGTTTACCTCGATGTCGGCATATGATCCAGCGTATTCATCCGTTTCCACCAGATAATTCCCCTTCATGCGCACGAGGTAGGAGCGGGCGGATTTGGAAGGTAGTGTTTCGGTGTATTGCACCATATCATCGAGTATACGGCGGGCGTCCGCTACCCTGCCCTGCTGCAGGTAGCCATAGAGTAGCCAGTGGAGGGCATGGTAACTCCGGGCATCGTTATCCAGGCCCATCCGTTCCATACGTTTGACACTGGCGGCGTAGGAAGCTTCATTGGAAGCCACCACCTCATCCCACATGCCCATCGCAACAAATATATGTGAAGGCATGTGCAAGGCATGCGCCGCATCGGGTGCTACGCCGGCATAACGGTCGGCAGCTGTTTTGGCCAGGGAGGCATGCCCGGGATCGTCATAGGAATGGATAAGATAATGCAACGCTCCGGGATGGTTGGGGTTCTCCTTCAGGATGCCTTCGGCTATCGCTGCGCCCTTTTCAAAAACGGCCTCATCACGGCCCACTGCCACAGAGCCCAGCAGCGAAAGGGCGTAAAAAGCCGCCACTTCGTGATTGCCCGGGTATTTTTCGTAAAGCCCTTCCATGTTTGAGGCATAGGCTTTGTCACGCCCGAATTTATCGCCTTCCCCGAAAAGGACTTCCACTGCCTTCAGCAAATCGCGCTCCAGTTCGGCCCCAGCCTTTGCCTGTCGTCCTTCAGGCGTCGCAGCCAGTTTTTCCAGGGCCGCTTTACCTTCATCGTATTGCTGCCGCTGCCAAATTGGTTGGTTGTGGGTCATCGCCTCACCCCAAAAAGCCATGGCGAAATCAGGGTCCAATTCCTGCGCCTTAAGGAATTCGGCGCGGGCGTCCTCGTATTCAAAACTGTGCAACAACAGCAGGCCTTTCTCAAAATATGGCTGTGCTTCGGCCGCGCCGGTAACTTTAAAGTGGATCTCGCCAAGGTGGCTTTCAACTTTACTTTCTTGTGTTTTAGGCTGACAAGAGTAAAGCACAAGGCCAATAAGGACGAGGGAGATGAAGGGTAAATGGGTGTTCATGATTGCGCTTTTTACTTTTTTGGCAAAAAAAGGAAACGTGCAGGCTCCTTATAGCCAACAATATAACAATATAACAATATAATTGCCTTACTTCCTCGCCAAAGGCAGCGCCACAAAGGTATCCGGGTTGAGTTCCTGGAGGTGGCGCTCGAAAAAGGCATCACAATACAGGCAGACATTTTCCAATTCCCTTGTTCGCTTTTTGGCGGCTTCCATGCTGACCCCAAGGTGTTCGCCCATCCGCCAGGGATCGCCTTCATTGAGGCGCTGAAAAACAGGCGATTCCGCGACACGCGCCAGCACATCAGCCACCTTTTCAGTGCGGGCGTCACCAATAGGGAATTTAGTGCCGGGGCAACATGGATTGATCTTCCACAATTGTATGCTTACTTCCTGGGGGATATCATCGTATCCACCCAGAAAGTTGCGGGCGCCGGAGAGAATGGTGCAAAAATTATGCTCGGGGTCGCGTTTCCAGATGCCCTTTTCCAGCGCCCGGCCACGGGCCCAGTTGCCGCCCAGCCACATATCCTCGGTTGCTCCCCAGTAGCCCCAACTCAAAGGGTGTTG
Organism: Lewinellaceae bacterium; assembly: GCA_020636215.1. Taxonomy (GTDB): domain Bacteria; phylum Bacteroidota; class Bacteroidia; order Chitinophagales; family Saprospiraceae; genus JACJYE01. Next base: position 1,025,589 of record JACJYG010000005.1, on the reverse strand, counting down.
GTGCAGGTAATGCTCTTTATCTACCAGCGGGTCTTTATCATCGCCGTTGACGCCGCGCGATTCGAAGAGCCGGCCCAGCCTTTCCAGGTGTTCGCCTTTCTTTTTGTGATAGCGGTCGATGCTGGCGATGTCAAAGCGGGTAACCCCTTTTTCGATCAGGGTATCGAGGCGTTCCTCATTCAGCAGGTCACCATTGGTTTGCAGCATAAGCTGTGTGCCCGTACCGGCATATCGCTCCTGAAGGCGGTCCAGAATATGATACAACTTTTTGCGCTCCGCCAATGGCTCGCCACCGGAGAGGATGATCCGGCCAATGTGCTCCGGGAGATTGCCTATGATCTGCAGGCACTCCTCTTCGCTGATCCGTTCCCCTTTTGGGCCGGAAAGATTATAACAGTGGCCGCATTCGTCATTACAAAGTTGGGTAAAAACCCAGTAAAGTGACTCACAATTGTTGAAATCCGTTTTCATCAATTTTATTTTTCACCGGTAAAACTTCGGGAGTATCTCAAAAGTTCTGCACCGGCAAACTTCCGAAGTTTCTTCCTTTAGAGCTTGTTCAACCTAATCCCCGCCAAAAATCCAGCTCCTGCTGCACTCCTGTTGTCGTATCCCCGATAAAAGCCTGTTTGTTTTCATAAACCTTTAATTCCCCTTCCTGCATCAGTCCGATCCGGCTGCCCATCAGAATGGCTTCTTTCAGGTCGTGGGTTACAAACAGGGCGGTAATGTCAAATTTCCGGGCAATGTGTTGTAGCAGTTCTTGCATACTGGCCCGGGTTTCGGTATCGAGGGCGCCGAAAGGCTCGTCCAGCAGGAGCACCTTGGGCTGTACCGCCAGCGCCCTGCCAAAAGCCACCCGCTGACGCTGTCCACCCGATAGTTGATGGGGCATTTTATCCGCTTGCTCGGGCAGTTCCAGGCTTTCCAACAGACGCTGTACCCGATCCGACACCTCTTCTCCTGGCAAACGGCGCAGGCGCAGGCCAAAAGCCACATTTTCAAATACATCCAAATGCGGAAACAACAAAGGCTCCTGGTAAAGGTAGACGATGTTGCGCTCATTGGGGGCTAGCCGGGTTATATCCCGCCCTTCCAGCAATACCTGGCCACTATCCGGGCTTTCCAGTCCAGCCAGTATCTTCAACAGGGTGGTCTTTCCACTGCCCGACCGCCCCAGGATGCTCAGCATTTCCCCTGCCTGCAACTCCAGGCGGGCCGACCGCAGGACTTCCTCCTGCCCAAAGTCTTTCTTAATGTCGATGGCTTGTAGTAACATTTCCTGGATTATGCTTTTATAATGGGTTTGGGGGAAATATGAGAGGAGACTCACACACTCACTCCTCAAACACTTGAACACTTATTTACCCCCTCTACCCCACTCGCGAAAAGACATATTTCTTATTCAACCACAACAGCACCACCGGCGGCATTACCAGCAGGCAACTTGCCAGGGCGGCATAGAAAATATTGGCTTCCGTCACATACTGAAATACTTTTAGTGTAAGGGTCTGTACCTTTCCAACACCGATAAGCGTGGTCAGGCCGTATTCAAACCAGGAAATTAAGAAAACCTGGAAAAAGCAAGTCATCAGGGCGCCCCGTGCTATGGGGATCAACACCCGCGCATAGGCCTGCCGCACCGTCCCCCCCAGGGTGGCCACCAACTGTTCCATGGCCAGCATATGTTCATTCCAGAAACCGGAAAAGAAAATCACTCCATATGGGAATGTGATGAACAACTGGGCAACCATCACGCCCCAAACCTTCCCCGACAATTCCGCCCGAAGGAAAAACCCCTGAAGGCAGGCCGCCAGAATAACCGGGGCAAAAACATAAGGCAGATAGGCCAGCACCAGCCAGCGGCGCCGATGGCGATCATAGGCGATGAATTTGCTCACCACAAAACTGGCAAGCGTAACCGGCCCGGCTATGCCCAGAGAAATACTCAGTGAAAGCAATGCGCTCCGCCCCAAGCCTGCTTGTATACCCCAAATGAAACGCCAATTCTCAACCGTCCAATGCTGGGGCAATACATCCGGATAGGCCCAGCCACGCCCCAATGACAGCAGTAGCAGAAAGGCAAATGGGAATAACAATAACCCAATGAAAAAATATTTTATCAAACGGTTTGCCATAATCTTTCTTTACCTAATTTCTTCTTTGCCTCTACAAACATCCACAGTATCCATAGTATCCATAGTATCCATAGTATCTACAGCATCTACAGTATCTACAGTATCTATCGAGCATCTCCCCGCTTCCCCCTTCCCAACAACCAAACGGCGAGCGTAAGTACGAGAACGGCATACGCTACACTTATGACATAAGCTTGCGGGATATCTGCCAGATTGAAGCGCTGCAATTTCTGTATCGTCAACACCGATACCATCTGTTGCGATTGGCTGCCCAATAACAAAGGCGCTTCATAGGCTCCCATCACAAACAACCCGTACAACACAATCGCTGCGAATGCCCGCTGCAACAATACCGGGGCCGCCACCCGCCATGCAGCCTGCCGGGGGTTTGCACCCAGCGTTCGCGCTAATTGTACCAACGCAGCCAGCTTTTCATTGTCATAAAGGTTAGCGAAAAGGATGACAAAAAAGGGGGCCGCCATCAGAAAATGCGCTGTAATAATGCCAATCCCCCAAGTGTCGTTCACCAAGCCGGGGAATTGCTCCAGGCCTTCCATCAGGCCCAGTTGATAGCCTATGCGGGACAGCAGGCCGCCACCCGACAGCATTTGAAAAACAAAAAAGGCCATCACGATGGCCGGTATACTCAAGGGAAAGTAAATGAACAGGGAAAGGCTACCCTGTAAAAAGGCCTGCGGCCGGGTTACTACCATCCAAAGCGCGGCCCCTACCGCCAGCCCGATCGTCATTACCGCCACATAAGCACTGAAAGCAAGCGTCCGCCAGAAAAATGTGGAGCCAAGAACTGCTTCCCAATGCACCAAGGTCAAACCTGCTGAACGGAATCCCACCAGGCCCAGGCTATAGGCCAATACATAGCCCAGCCCCGCCAGCAAGGGCAGCACTGCAAGGGCCAGGAATAGCCCTAAAGCGAGGTATTTGGCATAGTGTGGCTTCATGGCTCTGAATGTCTGAACATCGCACGTTGATACGTCGAACGTCAACACGTCGCAGGTCGCAGGATGGAATGTCACATTATGGCCCAATGCCCTTTCTGAGATGCAGAGGCGTTGGTGTGCGGCCTGCGACCTACTTTTAACTACCAAATCCCAAATTTGGTAGTCAATTGTTATCGTGAAGGCTTTGCCTAGCCCCAGGAACCTTTACCCGGCTCGTAGAGACGGGAGAAACCAGCCCGTCCGTCTAGTCAGCCGGATAAATCCTTGCTACGCTCGGCCGGGTAAAAAACCAGAAACGCTAAGCCTTCTAAGGGCCTGCCTACTGCCCCAATATCTCCTTCCGGAAATCGGCTGCCAGGCGGATCATGTACTCCGGCGCCAGTTCGGGCAGGGCGCGAGCCTGTATTTCCTCCCGGGATGGCGCATAACGACGGTTGGGAAGGCTGCGAAACTTTTCCTGCCACTCCAGCGGTAATTTTTTCAGGTCGAGGACCGTGCCGTCACCCCAGGTGAGGGGATCCTGTTTGCGGTATTGCGCTTCCGGAGATACCAGGAAATTGGCTACCACCATAGCCCCCGCCTTATGGGGAGCGTGTTTGGTGATTCCCATAAAGTGCGAATTCTGGATGGTGCCAACCGCCCAAACGTACGCGCGAGCTGACTCCGGGAAAAGCCCCTGCAACACTTTATTGTCCACTTCGCTGTCGTTGTTGCTCATGGTGAACCACAGCTCGCCATTGGCAAACATCTGGTGCATCGGCGCGACGGCTTCCGGAAAAGCATTACCCTGTTTCCAGAGATAGGGTTTGATCTCCCGGATATAATCCCATAGCAGTGGTGCGTATTGCTGGTACTTTGCCTCATTGAACGGCCCGGCCAGGGCTTGTGGGCCACCAGCGATATCCATGAGCAATACCTTCAGGAAAGTCAGCCCCGTAAAGTGATTGTCGAAAGTAAAACGGCCGGGGTTTTGCCGGGCAAAAGTTAACAACTCCGCCCGGTTTTGCGGAGGAGCCGACACTTTCAGGCTGTCGTAAATAAAGGCCATCTGCACATTGCCCCAGGGACATTCGTGGCCATCGACCGGCTGCTGAAAGTCTTGTCCGATAAAAGGATTCTCAAAGTCAATGTACTGCCCGTTCGGCAATTTATCCGTCCACGGCCCAAAAAGCGCATCGATCTGCCGGAGTTGATAAAAAGTCTCTCCGTTGATCCACACCATATCGAGCTCGCTTTCCTCCTTTCCGGCCTGCGACTCTGCCAACAGGGCCTGTACGATTATACCGCCTTGCCCGCTGGCAATCTGCAGGTCAATATCGTACTGCTTTTTCACCGCCGGCTTCACATAGTTCTGCATATAGGCGTTGATCAGGGGATCGCCCTGCCACATCATGAGGTTGACGGTACTGCCACGCGCCTGCTGTTCGATATCGGACCAGGCCAGTGATAGTACATCCGCTTCCACGGCGCCTTCTTTCTGATCGCCCCCACCACAAGCCCAGAATAGGAAGGCTAACAAGGTGAGCAGGATGGTGTGTTTCATTTTTTATTCGGTTTCTTTTCTCTCAGCGCCCTGCCTCTCGAATTTCAAAACCGGTAGCGCAAGCTGAACTGGAATTGACGGGGTGCGCTGGCATTGCGGCGCACCAATAAGCCGGATGATTTCGGGCCCGGCTGTATCTGGTTGCTCTGCGTGGCGTTATTGCTATAACCACTCAGGTTTTGAGTGTTGAAGATATTAAAAATATCGGCTCGAAGTTCCAGCCCCGACCGGCCAATCGGGAATTCATACTGAATGCCCAGGTCGAAGGTATTGGACCATGGCAGGCGGTCGTTATTACGGCCTTCGCCGGGATAGCGGTCGCTATTGCCAACGTAGTTATCCCCAAAGGTGGAGCCATCGCCATTGAGGTCGGTGGTGGTGGCTTTTACATCGATGAGGATTGGATTGCCATCGGCATCAAATGCCGGTTGCCCGTCCGGGCCCAGAAGGGGTTGCTGTATAGGTTTCCCATCCGCATCTAAGACCGTATAAGCCACCGGAAGGGGCGTGCGGTTAATGGGCTGTCCGCTCTGGATCAGCGCAGCGAGGGTTACGGATAGGTTTTTAGCCGGATAATAGGTGAAAATTCCATTGAGAATGTGCCGCCGGTCATTGATGCTGGGGCCCCATTCGGCGACGAAATCGTTGGCGTCCATCGCCCGGAAATTAATGTCCTCGGTATTGTTCTCCAGGTAAGATAAGGTATAGTTGAAGCGCAACGCATAATCATCTTTGCCACGGTCTTTCTGAAAGTTGAGGCTTGCGGCGTAATATCGGGACTGCCCCTCCGATTCGGAAACGACGATATTGCGCGCAACGCCGGCCAGCGTTGTTCCATCGATCTCTGCACTGCCATTGACAATTGGTATCGGGCGGGAAGCATCTGCTTCCATTTGTGTTCGTACCCGAATATTGGCCGGGCTAAGCGGAAAAGGCGCAGCGGCATTGAGGTTGCGTAAGCGGAAGAGATTATAGGACTGGTTGTGCACCAGGTCGATGTAAAACAAGCTCTTTTCGTTGAGTTGCAACTGATAACCCAACGCGAATTGATGGGTGTAGGGGTTGTCGTAGCCGTTTGGATTTAAAATGCGGCGTTCATTGCTAAAGATTCCTTCGCGCAATTGTTCGTCATCCAGCTGGGCGGCGGTTGGCCCCTGCAGATAACCCGGCAGAGCGGGGTTTACCGTCAGGTTGCCATCAAAGGTGATCCGGTTGATGTCGGTGTCGGCCGGTAAAATGCCCAGCCGGACGAGTTCCTGCAACTGCGCCCGGTAGTCTTCCGAGGTGGTGTTCTGCTGAAGGGCATCACTGTAGATGGCGTAAGGGACCTTTTCGTAAAAAATGCCATAGCCCCCCCTTAAGCTGCTTCGTTTCCCCAACTGGTAGTTGAAGTTGAATCGGGGCGCAATATTATTCAGGTCGCCCTGGCTGGCGCCGCCTCTGGACAAGTCATCATAATCATAGCGCAAACCCAGGGTCAGATTCAAGCGTGCGGAAGCCCTGAATTCGTCTTCAAGGTATGCGGAGTAGATTGTTTGACGGGCTCCAAAAGAAACAGGGCGCAATTCCACCCCGTAATAAAGTACTTCCGCATCAGCAGGAATATCGTTCACATCAAGGGCCGCGCCGCGGTTGAGGCCCTGTACCTGCTGAACCTGGGCCGCAGTCAGTTTTACAGTGTAATTGCCGTTCACATTTCCGCCGCCATAGAGCTGATGATCACTGCTAATGATTCCCAGGCCGGCTTTAAAGGTATGCCGATTGGCGTAAAAGTTGAATTTTTGCTGAAACTGCAGTGTGTTCTCCAAGGCATCGAAGATGTACCCAGGGTGGCCCAGTACCGCAAGTGTTTGCTCATCCGGCCCCAGTACAGTGGCCTGGGGGCCTTCTCCGTTCAGTGGCTTGCCATAATTCCAGCGGAACCGGCTGTATTGGAGGTTAGTCTCAGCACTGAAACGGCTCCCGATATAGTTATTTTTCAGGGCGACCAATGCGGAATTGCGGTCCTGGACGCTACCTGCGGAGGGAAAGGTAAGCCCTCCTTCGAGCCCTCCGCCCTGTCGCTCGATATTAACTATACCGAGATTTGCTCTCAGGCTGGAGCGAAGGCGCGGGCTCCAGTTGTGGTCGAGTTTGCCCGACAGATAGGTAAACCGGTTCTGCCCCCGCACTGTAAGCGTATCTGAAATACCAGTCAGTGGCGAATTCAGAAAGTTGTCCTTTAGGTCAGTAGTGTGCTCAATATTCAGGTAATAGAAGGTCTCATCTTTGACGATGGCGCCCCCAAACCCAACGCCTGCCTGATACCGCTGAAAGCCTTCTTTAACAGCGTTGCCTGACAGGTCGCGCTGAGCAAAACCGGATTGCCCGTCAAGTGCAGGCCCGGGGCGGTTGATCACAAAGGCTTCCCCACTAAAATCGTTGGAACCCGAGCGGGTAGTGATGTTGACTACCCCATTGCCGGTCAATCCATATTCCGCCGAATAATTGTTGGTGAGCACCGTAATGTTGCGGGTAAAGCCAACCGGGATGGCGAATTTTTGCCCCCCCAGAAAACGCTCGTTATTGTCCATCCCATCGATCAGGTAACTAGTGAAAAGCGGATTGGCGCCGTTGATGGATACGTTGGGCGCTTCGGGATAGAAGCCAGTGGCCTGCGACACATTGGGCAGGCGAAACAACACCCGCGTAATATCCCGCCCTTCAATTGGAATTACCTCAATCTCTTTCTGCCGAAGCTCAAAGGCCACTTCCGCATCATTCCGGTTGATCCGGGTGGTGCTGGCGCCCTGCACCACTACTTCATCCAGTGAAATTTCCCGCCGCTCAAACAAAGCCAGCTGTACGCTGGGATGCTGATTGGAGCGAATGCTGAACAGCTCCGTCTCTCCACTGAGATATTGCGCTGTTTCCGCCACAACCACCTGATACCCGGCTACTTCCGGCAAACCGTAAAAGACCGCCTTGCCCTGAGCCCCTGTCGACAGGCTTTTTTCTATCCCCAGGCTTTCATTCACCAGCCGGACAGCAATGCCTTCTATCGGGCGGTTCGTCAGATAGTTGGTAACAGAAACAGCTAAGCTGGCTTGTGAATACCCGGCTCCAGCCAGAAAAAAGAAAAACAGGAGGGTATAGAATAACCTCATACAATAGATTTTTATTTTTTTTTCTGCAAAACGCTTGCGCCATATCATGGGAAAGCAGAACACCTTCCCATTCCGAAAAGTTGAAAAAAGAACTCCCGGATGGCCTGCAGGAAGCGGTAAAATCAGAAAATTAACCGCAGTTTTGCAGTTCAGCGCGATCGCAGGCAAATATCTAAAAATCCGGCAAAAAGGCCTGTCCGGATATTGACAGATGAGATGCATCCGTTGAAACCGCCAGAGATACAACCCTGGAAAGTGTTTGCCCCAGGGCAGCTACACCTCAATCCACCACCAATATCCCCCTCAGGCGAATATCCTTAGAGGACGCGCCGATCATGATCCTGAAATCGCCGGGTTCGACTACTCGTTTCAGCGCTTTATCCAGCATGCTCAGCGCTTCGGGGCCCAATTCAAACGTTATTTGCTTTTGTTCACCCGGTTCCAATGAAATGCGTTGAAATCCTTTCAATTCCTTAACCGGGCGCGAAACGGACGCCAGTTCATCCCGAAGGTACAGCTGCACTACTTCGTCGCCCTTCACCTTTCCTGTGTTCTTCACCGAACAACTGATACGAACTGTTTCGTCTCTTCCGATCGGGTTCTTGCCGAATGCAAGGCCTGAATATTCAAAAGTAGTATAACTCCCGCCATACCCAAAGGGGAATAAAGGCTGCCCCGTCAGGTTGTAGTAATCATCACCCCGGCCGGTGGGTTTATGATTGTAATACAGAGGGCATTGTGCTTCATGCACCGGAAAAGTGAGGGGTAACCTCCCAGCCGGGTTCTCCTGGCCGAACAACACATCGGCCAGGGCATTCCCGCCATTTTCCCCCGGGTACCAGGCCAGCAGGATGCCATCAACTTCATTCATCCAGCTGGACATCGTAATGGCGCTTCCGCCAACCAGCACCACCACGGTAGGCTTGCCGGTGGCCGCTACTGCTTTTATCAACGCTTCCTGGTGTCCGGGAAGGCCTAACAAGGCGCGGTCCTGGAATTCTCCCTCATGAATGCCGGCAATTACAATCGCCACCTCACTTGCCCGGGCGGCATCCACCGCTTCGGCTATTTTTTGTTGCCAATTGTCTTCAACGGTGACGTCCCAAACCAGCGCGAACTTTACATTTCCCTCCGGTTCGAAGAACTCCAGCTTCAAATCGTATGCTTTACCCGCTTCAAAAACAAAATCCTGGAGGATAACCCGATGCGATTGCTTTTTCCAGTTATCGATCAGCAGTTTTCCATCCAGATACAAGCGGTAACCGTCGTTGCCCTCTATGCCGATTTTAAACTTTCCCGATTTGGGCGCTCTTAGTTGGCCGGACCATCTCACCGAATACCAGTCATAGGCCAGGTCCGGATGGGGAGAAAAGAGCGTCCACCCGAACTGAACCTTCTCATCAATGCGGCTTACCCTGGGAGCTCCTTCCAGTTTGATATTATCGAAGTAATCTCCTTTCAGGCCTTTCCTTTCTTTCCCGTTTTCAGTGGTGGAGAGATAATTGGATGCAATCGTTTCATAAGTTGCAGCTTGCAGAGGTACTCCTTCGGAATAGACTACATTTTCTGCTCCGATCGCCTGGCTGATTCCCTCAAATATGGATACTACATGATTACCGGGGCCGCTATAACCGCCTAAGCGGCCAGCCTTGGCGTCGTAACCGATCAGCGCCAGTTTTTTCAAAGATCTGGAAAGCGGCAGCACCTGATCGTTATTCTGCAAAAGCACCATCGATTTGGCGGCCGCTTTTCGCGCCAGTTCCCGATGGCTTTTATGGCCGTTCCAGTAGGCTGCTTTATTGCTGTCTACAAACGGATCTTCGAATAACCCTAATTCGAATTTGGCCCTTAATATCCTGCGTACCGCATCATCGATTGCCTGTTGATCCACCATGCCCTTTTGATAGGCATCCCAAAAGAGGGGATAATGATCGTAGGCCGTCTGAAAGATTACGTCTAGTCCGCCTTCCACCGCATCTTCCGTGGATTCCGAATAATCCTTGGCGGTAAAATGCAATACATTGGCGCCGCCGGTAGCGCCCGCATCGGAAATAACAAACCCATCAAAGCCCCACTCCCCTTTCAGTTTCTTTCGCAACAACCATTCGTTAGAGGTACAGGGCGTGCCATCGACCGAGTTGTAGGCGGTCATGACCGATCTCGCGCCGGCTTTGGTAAATACGGTTTTGAAAGCCGGGAAGTAGATCTCTTCCAGCAGCCGTTCGTTAAAATGGATCGGATAGCTGTCGCGGCCGCCGTCGCCCACATTGGCCACGAAGTGTTTCGGCGTGGTGATTACGCCAGCCTTTTCAAAAGGGCTGATAAAGGCCAGGGCCATCTGCGAAGTGAGAAATGGATCTTCACCGTAAGTCTCTTCGGTACGCCCCCAGCGGACATCTCGGGCAATATTCAAAACCGGAGAAAGTATCTGGCGAATGCCCCTCGACCTTGTCTCGCGTGTGATGGCGCGGGCTACCTCGCCAACAAGGGCAGTATCCCAGGTGGCTGCCAGGGCAATAGCCTGGGGAAAGGCCGTCGCTCCGTCACGCACCAGGCCATGCAGGGCTTCATCAAAAGGAATGATGGGAATGCCCAAACGGGTTTCTTCGACAAAGTATCGCTGTATTTCATTGATCCGTTCCGCTACTTCTTGAGCAGGGCCTGAAGGGCCGTATTCCAGCAACTGGCCAGCCGCACCGGCCTGCTTGCCTTTAGCGGCCACCTGGAAACCGAAGATGCCGTGCTGATATTTCTCTTTCCCATCGCTCAGGCCTCCGGGAATCATGAACATTTGCCAGAATTTTTCTTCCAGCGTCATTCTACCTAACAAATCATCTACCCGCTGTTCGATCGGCAGGCCTGGATTCTGGTAAGATAATTTCTTCTGAGCGGACACGGATAGTGCATTCGCGGTCAAAATGCTAACCAGAAGCACCTGAATTGCCGGCTTCAGGCCGGCTTTAGCATAAAATTTCAACATCAGTTCTTTGATTTTCCATGAGTTTTGCATAGCATTTCAAAATTATTCTATAAATAGGAATATTATTGCAGATTCCGCTGCCAAACCTAACATTATAATCTTGAAACAATAGTAGAATAAATTAAACCCAAAGGCCAATTGAACCGGTTTTGCGTATCTTAAATTCCTTAAAATGAAATTTAATATTTACGAAATATTAATACGAATTGGATTTCTTTCTTTTTTCGCCCTTTCTTTAACAAATAGCCACGGGCAAAAAAATAACATCATCTGCATCCTGGTGGATGATTTAGGCTATGGTGATTTATCCTGTCAGGGTGCAAAAGATATACACAGTCCGAACATAGATGCTATTTCCAAAAGGGGTATGACTTTTAAAAAGTTTTACGCGAACAGCCCGGTCTGTTCGCCCAGCAGAGCGGCATTGCTGACCGGGAAGTATCCCGATATGGCTGGCGTTCCCGGGGTTATCCGGCAAGAGGAAAAACAGAGCTGGGGATATTTGGATGAAAAGGCCATTGCCTTGCCGCAAGTGCTAAAAGACGCTGATTATCATACGGCAATGATCGGGAAATGGCATTTGGGGTTTGAAGCACCCAACACCCCAAATGCCCGGGGTTTTGATTACTTCAAAGGGTTTCTGGGAGATATGATGGACGATTATTGGACGCATTTACGCGGCGGTGTAAATTGGATGCGATGGAACGAGGAAATAATCGAACCGGAAAACCAGGTAGGCCACGCAACCGACCTTTTTACCGATTGGGCGATCGATTATTTGAAGGAACGCGAAGGAAAGCAACAACCTTTCTTTCTTTATCTGGCCTACAACGCCCCCCACTTTCCTATTCAACCTCCTCAGGAGTGGTTAGATAAAGTCCAGCAACGGGAGAAAAACATCTCTGAAAAGCGGGCAAAGAATGTGGCGCTGATCGAACATCTGGATTTCAGTATCAGCCGGATAATGAAGGTATTGAACGAAACCGGCCTGGATGATAACACCCTGGTCATTTTCACCTCCGATAATGGAGGAGCGCTGCCCTATGCCCAAAGCAACGGTACATTGAGGGGTAGTAAACAGGAGATGTACGAAGGCGGTATCCGGGTCCCGATGTTCGCTATGTGGAAAGGGGAAATCGAACCGGGCAGCACTTCTGATAATTTGGGGATGCTCATGGATCTCTTCCCAACCTTCTGCGAAGTGGCCCGAACCGCAACCCAACCTGCCATTGACGGGATAAGCTTATTGCCCACGCTCATGGGAGAAAATCAGGCTACGGACGACCGCTATTTGTTTTGGGTCAGGCGGGAAGGATGGCAATATGGCGGGCAAGCCTATTATGCCGCCCGGCACAAAGACTATAAAATATTACAAAATTCGGCTTACGAGCCTTTGCAGTTTTTTAATATTGAAGCGGATGAAATGGAAAAGACACCGCTAAATCCTGAAAACAATGAAATTTACAGCGCACTGCGAATAGCGTTACAGGAGCATATCAGGAAGTCCGGAGCTATTCCCTGGCAGAAGAACTAAGATTTATACTGCTACCGGCTAAACGCCCAATATTCTTCCCATTTACCGGAAGGCTCCAAATTGATGGGGTCCAATAAAATTTGCTTGAAATCAGCTTCGAGCTGATTGGAAGAAAAACGGGTAACGTTAAAAGCTTTGGTTTGGCCGGACAAAGTGACCGTATCAATGGTAAGCGGGGCAATATTAATGGTAAGCAGTTGCTCATCAGGATCGTACAGGTAGGTGAATTCCCGATCCATAGAGGAGAGGGCGCCACTTGTATGATCCGGATTATAATACCGCCCGGAAGCATCTTCCCGGAAAATAAGAACGGTTTCCTGATTGCTTTCATAAACCGGCCCATTGGCATACAACTGATTAATTCGATTGATGCTTCCGTGCCACTCGCCGGACAGGCTTGGCGTTCCATCTTCTTTTTTGCAGGAATTAGACCCTATCAGGATAAAGCAGGCCAGGAGAAATAAATTTGATTTAGTCATGGCGTTAGGATTTTGAGGGTTATTGGCGATCAAGTTTCCAGTGAATCGAGAATTCACTTAACACTCCATTTATATCTGCGCTATTCCGTTCATGCAATACTTCGAGTTCGTCATCCAGATTCAGTATGTCATAAACTTGGGAATAATTAGCATTTTCGGGATTTTGAGGCGTCCCAGTGCTTTCGATCACAATATCCAACAAGTGAGCTTCCGGCACGAAAGAAAATTCAAATAGTTCCAAAGTAGTATCGATTGGGGAATTATTGAATGTCCGGATTTTTCTGATGTCCCCGGTATAATCCGAATTAAACGTAACGGTTGCATTTTCAATCGTTTCAAATTGCTGAATGCCATCCTGAAGCATAGAGGTGGTGATAGTGCCTTCCCATACTCCAGCCAAAGAAGAAATAGCTATCGCTTCGCAGCTTTTATCCTTCTGGCACCCCAGGGAAAGAAGACATACAAAAATCACCCAAAAACCTGAATACAGAATAGATGTTTTCATATTGCTTTCTATTGTTTTTAACGATTATTGGAAAATCTTCAGCATATATAAGCCGCATACTGAATAGCTAGGATTATTGAGCTCTTGTCAACTCAAGTTCCTGTGTAACGGTTTGTTGCACGCCCTGCAGGGGAAAGCTATCGACGTCTCTCAATAGCATTTTTTCCTGCTCCTGCTCAATTATCTGATAGTTATCTGACCGTAGCTGGCGTTTTCCAGTGTTACTTAAATTGGCTTCAATGATACTAATGACCGATATTGAGTTTTTCACGGGATTGATTGAAAGTTGGATATTTTCCGTAAAAGCATCCCACTTTCTTATCCCTGAGCCATTATTTTCCAAAACAAACTGATATTCATAGGTTTCGGTAGAAAAGAGCGTATCATCCCTTATTGTGGTAATACTCTCCAGGACATCCCAGGTGCCCTCAAAGGTGCTATAGTCCGGTTCTTCAAGGAGCAAGCAATCTTTATTTTTTGCACAGCCTGTCAGCAAAGAAATTGCAAAAAAAGCCAAAACATGAAATTGAAAAGTCCTCATAGAATATGAATATTTGGTCCAGCAAGGCGTATCAAACCTGCGCACGCCTTGCTGAAATATTAAAAAAACCTTACTGCTTAAGGATAATTCTATTTCTGTATAAAACCTCCTTTTCATCTCTTATGGAAAGCCAGTAAACACCTTGCGGCAGGTTGTCTAGATGGTCGATCATCCAGTTATTTTTTCCTTTGCGTACCTGCTGTAGCTCCTGGCGCACCATAGTGCCGAGGGTATTGTAGAGCTCAATACGTATTTCGCTAACATCCTGAATAATAGCTTCAATAAATAAAATATCTGCCGTTGGATTAGGGAAAGCGCTGAAATATGGAACATTCCTATACTGAATTGAAGTTGTATTTTCTAACCCACCCGGTACAACAATGGCGCTATCCACGAGTACAAAATTTAAATTAGGAAGCAGCTCGCCCAATTCTGGCCCGCTTTGCCGGCCGATCATTCGCGCTATATTTTCGTAATACTGCTCCAAAAAAGCCGGGTTCGTTAAATCCTGCCCATAAAAGGCTGATTGGCGTTCCAAAATGGGATTTTCGGCGCTTTCAAATCTATAATCCACATTCTGCGGATCATCCGGGGCCAAGTTTTCACAAGGTGCAGGGCATTGGCAGAGCGGATCGGAATCAAAACGACAGTAAAATTGCCGGTAACAAACAGGCGGAATACCTACAACACCAACCTGCAGCCAATTTTCGGCACTTTGGATATAATAGGAATTGTTCAGGGAAGGGAAGATGCATCTTGTTATCAAAGCGCAATAGACCTCAACCGGGCAATCATCTTCGCTAAATTGAATACAGCCAGATACGACTTCCTCTACAGCGTAGCCATAATGCGTATCACAAATGACCCCCGTAACCGGGTTTATTTCATTCACAGCACAATCTCCCGCGATTTCCAACGACGGCTCCGGTGTGTAATCATACAACCATTCGCCATTACCGGAACAAATGACACGGACTTTCCTGCAATCATAAGGGTGAGGGATTTCAAATATAGGGTATTCAGTCTTTTTCACAATACTCCCAGCACATTGCACCACCTCCGTACACCCTACCCATTGTGTTACTGTTTCCTCACTCCCAACAGTGTAACAATTGCTTACCCTACACCCATGTACATCCGTTACCGTTACACAATAGTTGCCGGACGGAACGTTTTCAAGGTTCTGAACATTGGATCCATTGCTCCATGCATATTCATAAGGCGCTGCCCCGCCACTTACATTGATGGTAACATATCCTGCCTCATATCCCGGACAGGAATTCGAAGCATGGCCACTCAGAGAGAGATTTTGGGTGTTGCAGTCCACTATTTCGAAGCAATTTTCTTTCTGCAGCCCGCATCCATTAGATACGGTAACACAATACTTGCCTTCACAGAGGTTATAGATACTTTTTTCCGAAGATACAAAACCATCCGGGCCCGACCAAGAAAAATATAAACCAAATCCACTGTAAGAAAGCTCGACCGAACCATCGCAGCCATTTTCTACCGGAGAAACTGCTCCATCAGGGGCAATGAAATTATAAGAATTGGCCTGGGTTTCACAGCCAGGAGGGTCATACGGGTTGTTTTCAACATACTCCTCTTCGAAACAGGGATGCAGGTTAAATGATTTGGAAATGGAACAGTCGCCGATGGAGGCCGTTACTGTGTAGGTTCCAGGAGTCAAACCTGAAATGTCTTCTGAACTGGCGTTGAAACCATCCGGCCCCGACCATTGGTAAGTAACTCCGGATACATTGCTCTGGACCCTAATGTCAATGGCGCCATCAGAGGTGCAACTTGCTTCCTCCACACAGGGTGGTTCGGAACACATAAAAGGGTTTACAATGCTTTCAAGCCCCACTATCAATTCGATATTTTCTACTGTAAAACAGGCCGTTTTTTCACATCCCTTAGCATTAGTGACGGTTACGCAATATTCCCCGGCAGCAAGCCCTTCGAGGTTTTGCGTGGTGCTCCCGTTACTCCATTCATAGGCTGTTATTTCACTATTGGGGCTGCTCGCCATAAGCACGATGGAGCCATTGGCATTATTACAGGCAGCATTTTCGACCTGGCCACTTAATTCAATGGGGAAATTCACCCGCATCTTCAGACAGGCTTGATCCGTGCAGCCATTAGCATCCGTAACTGTTGCACAATAGATGCCTGGTACGAGATTCTCATTTACTGCAGAGGTAGCTCCATTACTCCATTGAATTTCATAAGGCGCAGCAACATTTTGCTCCAGTAGCATCAATTCAAAGGTTCCCCTTTCTCCCTCACAGTCGATGAACCCATTGTGCTGTATCCCAAGGATCATACTTCCGCATACGGAAAAACAACGACTGGTTACCAGGCAATCGAACCGGTTTTCCCTCACTTCGACACAGTAATTGCCCGGCGCCAGCCCAGCAATATCCTCGTTGGAAGAGGTGAAACCATTGGGCCCTGTCCATTGGAAGTTAAAGGCGCTTGATGACATTGGAGCGCTGGTATTGATATTGATCAGAGTAATATCGATAGCGCCATTATTACCAGCCCCGCCTGCTTCCGTTACTTCGCCGTGCACAAAGGCCGGCGAAACCCGTTGGCAACCTGTCACATTATAGCGCCGGGTGGTTGTACAGCATAGCGCATCCGTTATAGTGACCACATATGAGCCGGGAGCCAGCCCCGAAATATCTTCCGTGGCGCTGCCGTTGGACCAGCTAAACTGGTAGGGCAGCGCTCCCCCAGATATTGTCAGGTTTATGCTGCCATCATTGGCATTAGCTCCTGAGGCATTGGTGATTTCCGCTTCTACTTCCAGGCATTCTTCGTCAGGGACGAGGGCGATAATGGCACAGTCCCCATCGGGGCTTCTTCCGCCACAGTCAATACAAACAGCATGGACATTATCTTGCCCCGACTGAACATTATCCGGATTGTCCCAGCTATCTGCTCCGCTTCGGGTAGGCACCACAACACATGTATTCTGCTGGGACGGGCTGAATGACAGCAAAGAATTCCCATTTGTATCGTAGCCCAAAAACCGGAACTCAACCTTCCCGGACAGTTGCGGAGCGTACTGGCTGATATCAAAATTCCAGTCAATCCCATTTGGGAAAGGGATTCCCTGAATATCCTCCTGCAATACATTTCCTTCAACAACAATATCCAATGTCAGGGTTTCAAGCGGTTCGCTGGCGCGGACACTTAATAATAAATTAGGGTTCTGCAGCCAGGCGTTCCAATCCGATTGATTAGCTTCCAAAACAGGATTGGCAGTAAGGCTGATACCACAATCGCTACAACTCCAATTACGGGTATATTGGGTAATGCCGTTGGCATTAAAGGTGAAACTGGAAATATACGGTTGGAAATTGTCGAGCGTAAAAGCCACAGCTTCGGATTCGTGCGTATTGCCTCTTACGTCTGTCACGACAGCTTTGATCTCGTAATCCCCATCATTATAGCGGGCCTGAAGAGGACAAGCGGCGAGTTGGGCAGCGCCGCCGTCCATAGGGTCGTCGGTGTGGATGCGGGTGATGAAGTCGGGGAAGTAGAAGTCGTCGTAGGGGTGCGCTCCGGTGGTGGCATAAGCAAAAGGACGGATACCCTGCCTGGACAAATTCCCAATTTGGGCTGCACCTCCACCATTACTTCCACTTCCATCCTGATACATGTAAGAAGGCATCATGTTTTCTCCAATTCTACCTCCAATCAGAATTTCTGAGGAATGACTTACCCCTCTGATTAGCTGAAAATCACTTTCTGATGCTACTTTCAATATTAATTCCACTTGATTTATATCATTTACAGTATTGTAGCGATTCAAATTTACCCCTTCATTTTCCATTACAGGGCGCACCACGATTGGGGAGGCATTTGAACCAGGATAGGAAGGAGTTGTCCAGGCTTGGGTGTTATTGGAATTATAATTTATTACCCGCCTTAACTGTATATCGTAAGTTGGGGCAACATACTGGACATACTGCAAAGGGTTTTTTGTAATCGTGTCATGCGTCGAAGTAGAGCCATCAGGATTCGAAAATAAATGAAGGTGGGCTCTACCAGACAATCCCGAGTAACCAGTAGGCCCTATTGCTTCACCGGCTGTTACAGAATCCTCTACAATAAAAAGCTTGCCGTCAAAAATAAGGTTACCTCCTACCGGCCCTATCGCAGTTGTGTCACCATCAATAATCCGAATGATGCACCTTTGTGAAGTATTTGGTGAACTCATATTTACTAGCCTGCACCCTCCACTTTGCTGCGGTGTCCCACCCGAGATAAAAAAATGGCCATACCCGTAATCATGCACCCCATTTACAATGAGGCGCTTGTATCCCGCACCCAAACTCCCCCTAATACGCCCGCCCTCCATAGCCAGAACGAGGTCTCCCATGTCGTTACTTTGGGTTGCACTATTGTAATCAATGCCGCCATGCCAGTCGTAGGGATCTGTTCCAATCTGACGGGGCCCATAATCATCAGCAATTAAATTGGCAGGATATTCGGTTATTGCTTCATAAGAAAAAACCTGATTAGATCCGTTATCCAACCCCACATTGCTACACTGGATACATTTCCTAAAACGGACGATATTGGTGTTTTGTGTATATGCAAAGCTGCAGGCAAGAACCAAAAGCATAAAGAGAGCTAGTTGTTTCATGGTTTTTTGGTTTTGGCGCGATCCAACATGTTGCCTTTGGGAAATTCCATAGGGATACCGGCTCCTTCCATTTACCGGTTGCAGGTATTGAGGAGTGGTATAGAGATCCCAGGCAAAGCTTTACAGACTTAGCTCTGAAAAGGCAAAAAATAAAATCGCGCTCGTTGGTTAATGATTAAGGTTAGAATCGTTCTGATTGCCAATCTTCTTTGTAATTGACTACTTTTATTTCTCCGCTGTTAATGTTCTGCGTCAGATAACCATTCTCAGTGAATTTAGTGACCATTGGCAACGTATGTTCTTCAGCAATGTATGGGGTGTAATATCTTACTCTGTTTTCAATATCGTAAATGGAAAGCATGCGTTCAGGTATATTATTCTCTTTTTTGAAGTTGACGTAATCGTACAACATTTCATTAACTTGAACAAAGTTTCCAGGGATCTCGGTCGGTTGTTCCATTGACCAATCGAAGGGCAATTCCCGTTCAAAAATGATTTCCCTTGTCGCAATATCATAAATGCGAAGGTGGTCGTTGTACATCCGCCCGAACTCCTCCGTGAACGCCCCACCGTACCTCAAACAGAAGTATTTGCCATCACAGGTTACCAGGCCTTCACCCAAAAAAACATCTTCCACATCTTCAAAACGGGCTATTTCATTTCCACGTTCATCCAGCAGTACAAAAGTAGCTACCACCCCCAGGAGAGTCAGCTCTTGGTCCAGGGCCTGCAGGTAATACGCCACACACAATGTTCCGCAATACGGATTCTCATAAGTATCAGTCCATGTAGCATATTGCTTGACGTCCTTGCGCCAGTCATAATCTGGCGCACTCCTTCTGTCAACGACGGAATGCCCGACATCCATGTACCCTTCAGCCAGGAACTTGGAATATTGCTCAGGTTTATAAGGGTTATTGGTAAGAATATCGAAGGAGCCCTGAAGTTGGTTATTCATGTCAAAAAAATCAATCTTTCCAATATCTCCACGAATTAAATTCCCTAAAGAATCCCTCACTGAATTACTATGGTATACGATGTTAACAAGGTCGAACTCATCAAACCGGCCTCCGGAAATAGAATACCCATCAATTGTCGAGGGAACACTCCTATCCGGGTAATACAGTTTTGAACTCAAGGGAATACGGGGCGGAAGCGGGTCGAAGCCGGGTATTACCGTATCCCAACCCGCAATTAAATTATTAGGGATGGTTAACTGCCCAGCTATAGATTCCTGAACAGGAAATGGATCGGCCATCCGGCTACCCCAGCCTTCCGCGTAAACCCACAAGCCCAGCACCATAAACCCTAAGATCAATTGTGTTTTCATACTACATTCTTTTTTGAGGTTATTCTGCAAAACAGTACAAAGCAAAAATAAGTCAAATAGCTGGGCTGTAGTGGGTAAAATTGGGTAAAATTGGGTAATTACGCCGCTTACACGATTGATAGTATTAAATTTCAAGTAGGCTGGCATAAGCGCCCAGCCACGAAATACCCCCCCCCTAAAACAGCCCCATCACAAACTCATCGAGCGATTCGGCCGTTTCGATACCGAGCTTTTTACGAAGGCGGTAGCGGGCTTTTTTAATGCCTTCGTTTGACAAATTCAGCATTGAAGCGATCTCTTTGGAGGACAGATGCATTTTCATCAGGGCCATAAGCCGGAGGTCGTTGGAGGTGATCGTTGGATAGGCTTCCATCACTTTATTTTGATACCCCTGATGCACCGCCTCAAAGCGTTGTAGAAACAACTCCCAGTTGGCATCATCGCTGAGGTTGTGGTTGATCTTACGGTTGATCTTACGCAGTTCCTTACTGCCATCCGCACTGAGCCGAATCTCCGAAATGTCATCCTGGATGTTTTTCAGCATTTCGTTTTTTTGCGCCAGTTGCATCGCGAATGCCGACAACTCCCGTTTTTTAAATGCAAGCGCTGCATCCAGTTTCTCTTTTTCCAGCCGGTTGCGACGGGCCCTCTGCCGGATGGCGTAGGCCAAAACCAGCAGTAAAATAACGAGGCCGCTGAGGGCGCCGTACAAACCTTTCTGAATGAGTGCCGCCCTTTTGGCCTTTTCATTCAGCAACTGAATTTTCTGCTCCTTTTTCTCTGTCTGGTACTTGACCTCCAATTCGTTCATAGCGAGGATCTTCTCCTCGGCGAATACCGAATCATTGAGGGCGTGATACTGCTTGAAATACTGGAGGGCACGCCCCTTATCCCCCATGTCTTCAGTGATCTCTGACAGTACCAGGTAATCGGTGATCATTTTCTTACGCACCCCTGTTTTCCGGGAGACCTCAAGGGCTTTTTCCGCATAATCCAAAGCCTTTGGATATTGCTTTTTTTCCCGATAGACATTGGCCAGCCTTCGGTACAGTAAGCCGGGGAGGCTTTCCTCGCCATGCGCCAGGCTGATCTCCAGAGCCTCGAGGTAGTAACGCTCGGCTTTTGACAGATCGCCCCGTTCTTTATAGATTGTGCCCAGGTTATCGAGGCTGCCGGCGATACTGTTGTGAAAATTCCTTTTTCGGGAATGCTCCAGCGCTTCTTCAAAAATCGGCATGGCCAAGTCAATGGAATCCATATCCTTGAGGTTGAGGGCGAGCACGTAACGAACATCAATACGGTCGTCGTCCAACCCCAGTTCCGCATAGATCTTTTCCGCTTTACGGTACCAGGCGTTGGATTCCGCAAAATTACTGATGTCACTCAGGATGTTTCCGATATTCCAGTAGCTCGCAGCCAGAGATTCCTCCTCTACGCCGATCTTTTCCTTGATCGCGAGCGATTCCATTTGATTCTGCAGGGCTTCCTCCAGGTGCCCCAGGTTGCGGTTGGCTATGGACATATTGTTGAGCAGCGCGCTGATCCGTTCCTGGTTGCCGAGCTCCTCGTACATTGCTTTTGCTGTTTCAAAGACCTGTAGCCCTTCTTCATAGTTGGAAACAATATTGTAAAAAACGCCCAGCATATTGGCGCCATAGGCGATCTGGGAGGGGCTGCCCTCTTTTTCGGCAATGCGCCGGTATTCATCCAGGTAATATTTGGCTTTCAGGTGGTCGGTGTAAAGGTATTCCATCACCAGGCTGGTATAAACCTCAAGATGTGAAGTGTCCGGAGTATCGGGCAGGAGAGCGAGCAGGCTGTCGATTACACTTTTATTCTGGCCGGCTGACGCAGTGCTTAGGGAAAGAAAGAGGGCGCAGCAAAATATTCGGTATAACATCTTGTCCATTTTTTTCGCAACTATACGCATTATCCGGGGGCCTTTTCAACGCTTGCCCGGCTCGCAGAGGTTTGTCCGGCTGACTAGATTTATCCGGCTGACTAGACGGACGGACGGACACACTTTTCTGAATCCGCTCTTATTGGGAATGCATTTTTCTTATTTGACGTTGAGTAGCGCACGATAAATCTAAGAAAATTTCGAAAAAAACCTGGCCAATACCCTTTAACCCGCCTCCTGGCCCCTCTATCTTCCTCTTTCCCCCTTTCGTCCAGAATCCTTTGCTTTCAGATGCAAATAATTGTATTTTATGGAGCATTTTTGCAATTCATCATCAAATCATTAACGCCTTATGAAACAATTTTATCTTTCCCTCTTTTTCGCGCTCCTCCTCGGCCTGCCACTCCACGCCCAAATGGAAGTAGGCCAATGGGCGCCACCTTTTACCCTGACCGGCCTGGACGGCAACCAACACCGCTTGTACGACTACCTGTCCGAAGGCAAACCCGTGATCCTTGACCTGGCGGCAGCCTGGTGTCCTCCCTGTTGGGCCGAACACGAAAGCGGCGTGCTCAAAGAAATATGGGACACCTACGGCCCCAATGGCACCGATGAAGTAATGATCCTATTCATCGAAGCCGACCCCGGCACCAACTACAACCAACTCATCGGCATCGAAGGCCCTTCTATGGGCAATTGGGTGGAAGGGACCCCCTACCCGATTATCGATGTTCCCGATTATGGCATCCCATTTGCGTACCGACTGCAGGCTTTTCCCACAATCCTCCTCATCTGTCCGGACCTGCGGGTCAAAGTTCCGGAAATGTGGAGCGGGATATCTTCCTGGACGGTTGAAAACATCATGGCGCAGTTGATGTCTTGCGACGGCGCTACCCCTCCCGATAACGACGCCAGTGTGTTTACGTATGATTTCTATGGATCCGACTGCTACGAAGGCACGGTTTCTTTTGGCCTGTTCAACAGCGGCGCCAACCCTTTGACCTCTGCTGAGGTTCAACTGAAGCGCAATGATGAAGTTGTTGCCAGCCTCGACTGGTCTGGCGAACTGGCCTTCGGGCAGGAAGAAGCCCTGCAATTTTCCAACGTCCCGCTGGAGGCTGGAGAAAATGAGTTTTATGTAGAATTGGCCGGTAGCGATGACGATGATGCCAACAATTCCATTGGAGTTCCATTTGTGAAAGCACCACAATCGAGCCGGAACCTGACCGTCTACGTACAGACCGATGAGAACGCGGAGGAAGAAAACACCCGCTGGTTCATTGAGAACGAAAACGGTATTATTGTGGCGGAAAGTGGCGCCTTGGCCAATAACGAGTATTCTGAAACGTCCATTACCCTGGAAGCCGATGGTTGCTATACCATGGTCATGGCCGATGATGGCGGAGACGGCCTGGTAAATGGCGGCTTCATTCTCATAAGTGACGATAACGAAAATGTCATTTTTGAAGGCAGTCAATTCGGGATCCGTGATGAGATCCGCAGCCTCTTCCTGGTGCAATCCACCAGCCGCACCCAGGAAGTATCAGAATTAGGCAGCATTTCGGTTTTCCCCAATCCGGCTCAAAGCCAGCTGACCGTCAAGCTGGAACTGACGCAAAGCAGCAACATTACGATGGAATGGGTTAGCTTGATAGGTGAATCCCTGGGCGCCCAGCCTTTTGGCCAACTGAAGGCCGGCAGCCATCAACTGAACCTTGGGCTGGCAGCCCTGCAACCCGGCATTTATTACCTGTTCGTTCATTCGGATACCGGAAGGCTGGTGAAGAAGGTAGTAAAGATCTAGTATCTCAGCGCGATCCTATTGATACGCCTAAGGGGCTATCTCATAAACGGCTCATCAATAGAATCAATTTAGTATCACTGCCAGCCTGTGGCGCAGCAGGCGGGTTCCGCTGATCAGGCGTAGTATCGGCCTCAGCCCATGCGGGCCGAGGCCGAACATTTTATCTGGATATTCTACGAAAATCCGGGATGACACATGCGAATTAGGGGCTAAATGCATACTATTGTGGAAGCCTGAGCTAAAACCAGAGATGGGTAAGCGTTACAGAGCTTGCTGTCCCCCTCACCGAGGCTTGCCCGGCTTGAAAAGACGGGGGCGCGGGGGAGGTAAAGGTTTTGAAAAGAGGGCAAGAATATTAATCGGACAAGCAAAAGCACCGGCATTTTTTCCAGGAGCGTACCACCCCTCCGCCCTACGGGCGCCTCCCAAAGGGCGGATAGGCTTGGGAGCTCCCAGAGAATCCCGGGATTTAGCCCCTAATTCGGATGGTTCCTGTTCCAAGGCCAAAGCCATTACAGGCAAATACATCCATTATTTCTACTGTATCCAACGCATCCCCGCCCATAGGGCATAGCATCTATCCTGCCCGAACGGGCTGGATGAACATCTCCCTTCGGCCCTAGAGCTTGTTCTCTCCGAAGGAGCTCGAGCCGAGTATTCCCCTCAGGAAACAGCTTATTGATTATTTTTTTGGGGCCCAGGCAACAATTATACCCCGGCTCTCGTGTCTTAAGACAGGATGCTACAATAATCCATGAATGAAAAAGAATTAAATGGCTGGATACAAGGCTGCCGCCGGGGGGACAGCGTGGCTCAGTATGAGTTGCACCGGCAGCTGTATAGGTATGCCTACCACATTTGCATCCGTTACACCAGCAATGATTTTGAAGCTGAGGAACTGGTACAGGATGGTTTTTTAAAGGTCTTCACCAAGATAGACCAATATTCCGGCGAACAATCCTTCCTGGCCTGGTTCAAGGTTATCCTGATACACACCTGTATCGACCGCTACCGTTCCAGGCTATCGGAAGCCCCGAAAGTTGGCCTGGAGGAGGCTGCAGACCTGTCCAGGACTCCCGAATACCTCGTGAATGCAGAAGCGGAACATCTGTTGGCATTATTGCAGCAACTCTCTCCTGCGTACAGGGTTTGCTTCAACATGTACGCGATTGAAGGTTACGGCTACCAGGAAATTGCCGATATGCTTGGCATATCGATCGGATCCGTAAAATCCAATATTTCGAAAGCCCGGACACAACTCAAAGCCATGATTGGCCAGGATCAAAAGGCGTACCACAATGGAAAATAAGGATTTCGATAAGCTTTTTGCCCGAAAAATGCAGGGGCTCCCCCCAGTTGCCCCTTCCATTAACGACTGGTATGCGCTCCAGCAACGGATTACGGCTGAAAAAAGCCGGAGGGAAAGGTGGCGCCGGTACGGATTGTACGCCCTGCTCCTCCTGCTGGCGCTAAGCAATATCTGCTTGTGGCGCCTCTGGAAGCAGCAGCCTGATCCAATCACGAAACCAGCAACTTCCATCGTCGTAATCGATACATTGGTAAAAAATGTAGTTTATCAAAACGATACTATTGTCAAAACGATCTACATTACAGCATACAGCAATCTAGCCCCGGCGGCAGCCAGTTGGAATACCCCAAAAAGGAGCCTGCTACCCCAGTTGGAAGGAGCTAAACGGGATCGGGCAAATAGCCAAATAGATGGCCCTTCCCCCATGGAAAAGAATGGCGCCCCGGCGCTCCCGGAAGCTTCTGAGAAAGACCAAACATCCAGCCCGGACAAGTTAAAAACGCACCAGACATCCGATCCCGGACTAGTTAACCCAAGAGACAGTGCTGAGGCTGTAGCAAAGGGCCATTCGGCCGTTCTTTCAACGAAAGAAATAAATACTGATGAAAACAACCAGGCAGCTCAATCCCCAAAAATAAAACCGGCAAAGCACCCGTTCTTTTCAGCGCCCCAAGCCAGCTTTTTTATCGACAATGCTATGCCAGCCGGCAATGGGGTACAGGAAGGGAAAGCGGTTGGACTGGGCGTTCAGCTTAACGCTAAAGTAGCCCCGTATATCCGGATCTGGAGTGAGATCGGCTATCAATGGTTGCAATTAGAAAGTGATAACACCGCCATCTCTAATCTCGCTGAATCACCATACTCCAGCGCTGAATATGAAATAAGGCATTGGGAAGCTCAAACAAAAGCCATAAGCCTGGGCCTGGGTTTTCGCTATGACGGGAACCCGCTTCGGGAACACTGGTGGCCGACAATAAGCACTGGAGTCATTAACCTATTCACCTTACCCTACCCAGTTAACATAGAATATCACCGGCTTTCTTCCGGTGGAGATATCCACTGGCCCGGAACGATTGAACACCCTAACTCGCTGACAGCCTGGCAAAGCAGCCTGGGCCTTGGTTACAGTATCAACAACCGCTTTTCCCTCGGAGCCGAGGGTTTTTACCGCCTGAACCTAAAACCCGGCCATGAGCTCTGGAAGCACCAGGGCGGGCTAAGGCTTCATGGAATAGTAAAGTTTTAACCCCCCAGTTGGCACTTTTTTTTAGAAGCTGTTTGAATTTGGTTTTTAGAATTTATTATAGGCTATTTTTTCGTCAATCAAGGCTCTTTTTGAGCCTCGTACCCATAGGTACGGGGCGAAAAAAAGCCGCAGAGGGGCGGAAAAAGAGGCATAATAAAACTGAAGGACTAAATTCAAACAGCTTCTTAGGAAGGAAAATAATCAAACAAAGTACATAACATGAAAAAGGCATGGTTCCTACTTGCCGGTATGCTTTCTGTATTGCTGTATAACGCCTGTACAAAAGAATACCTGCAAAGCGTCAATCCCGTTTGTTTCGAACAGGATGTACTGCCCATCTTCGTATCCAATTGCACCCAAAGTGGCTGCCACAACAGCCAAAGCCGGGCCTCGGGATACGTTCTGGACACTTACGAGCATATCACCTCAAAGGGTATCAACCCCGGTGACTACAAAAGCAGCCAGATCTTTAAAGTCCTGGTGGGCAAGGGAGAGGGGCAGATGCCGCAATCTCCCTATTCTGTACTCTCCGATGAACAGATCAGCACCATCGCCCTGTGGATCGATGAGGGAGCAGAGAAAACGACTTGCTCGGGCGGCGCTTGTGACACCACCAACGTCACTTACGCTCAGACTATCCGGCCCATCATCCAGAATTATTGTAATGGTTGCCATTCCGGGCCCAGCCCGTCCGGCAACATTAGCTACTCTGACTATGCCGGGCTGAAAACAACTGCCAACAATGGAAAGCTATTGGGAAGCATCGAACATGCCCAGGGCTATTCTCCCATGCCTCAGAACGGCAATAAACTATCGGCTTGCAACATCGCCCTGATTCGCGCCTGGGTCAACGCAGGAGCGCCGAATAACTAGGGCTGGTTCATTCCACAATAAAATCAGAAACTACCATGAAATCTTATATCACCATCCTGTTATTAGCCCTGCTGGGGGCCACCGCCTGGGGGCAAAACAAGGAAGAAAGCCTGTTGGACGCCCTCGGAGAGACCGAAGAGACGGATTATGTGACCAACGCCTTCAAATCACCGCGGGTCATCAACAGCCAAAGCATAGAAATGCTGGCTGCCGGGGCATTGGATTTTCGAATTTTGCACCGTTTTGGCATGGTCAACCAGGGATACCAGGAATTCTTCGGCCTGGATCAGGCCTCTATGAGACTGGGATTCGACTACGGGGTGA
Organism: Lewinellaceae bacterium; assembly: GCA_020636215.1. Taxonomy (GTDB): domain Bacteria; phylum Bacteroidota; class Bacteroidia; order Chitinophagales; family Saprospiraceae; genus JACJYE01. Next base: position 998,318 of record JACJYG010000005.1, on the reverse strand, counting down.
CGCCTAATTTCACCGTTGGTGTTGGCCGCAGTACAGCTAAAAAGGAGTTGGACGGCTTCGTAAGGTACCGCCTGCTATGGCAGTCTACCGGAAAGCGCACCATGCCTATTTCAGCCGTCTGGGTGAGTGGCATTACCCTCAACACTTTACCCGATCCTTTACCACAGCCCGATGTGCCGGTGACGCTGAGCCGCCGGCTGGCCTACTACCATCAGTTGATCATTGGCCGGAAATTCAGCAACCGCTTTACCCTTCAATTTAGCCCCACCCTCGTGCACCAGAATATTGTCGACAACAAGCTCGTCCCCAATGACCTGTTTGCTTTAGGAGTGGGCGGCCGGTACAAAGTCAGCCAACGCATTGCCCTGGTTTGGGATTATTCTTACCCATTCAACCGATTCCCGCCCAAACTACAGTCGCATCCATTGTCGCTTGGAGTGGATATTGAGACCGGCGGGCACGTCTTCCAACTTCACTTTTCCAATGCCACCGGTATGAATGAAAGGGCCTTCCTTACCGATGAAAATGGGAATTGGCTTAAGGGTGATATTCGCTTCGGATTTAACCTTTCCAGAGTATTCCAGATCAAAAAAAATAACCTTTAAACGCCTCTGTCATGAAATTCATTCCTGCTATTATTTTCTTAGCCTTTCTGTTCGTTGCTATTTGGGCAGTTTCCTGCCAGAAAGAACCCGTCTATTATGGGGAGCTGTATACAGAACCGATCGATACGACCGGTAACAACCCCGGAGATACCACTGTGGTTGTGATCACCCACCCCTGTGACCCGGACTCGGTCTATTTTGAAGCAGACCTGTTGCCGATCCTGCGCTCCAACTGCGCCATTCCAGGTTGTCACGATTCACAGACCCACAAGGAAGGGGTCATTATGGAAACTTTTTCCACGATCCGTTCAACCGGTAAAATAAGCACCAGCAATCCGGCCGGAAGCAAATTATACCGCTCGCTGATCGATTCTGACCCTAACGACCGTATGCCTCCTGCTCCAAAGCCGGCGCTCAGCGCCGAACAGATTGCACTGGTGTTGAAATGGATGCAGCAAGGCGCCCAGGACCTGCATTGCGACAATCCCTGCGACACGACAAATGTTACTTTTGCCTTATCGGTTAAGCCTCTCCTGGACAGTCAGTGTAAAGGCTGCCACAGTGGAAACCAGCCTTCCGGCAATATCATGCTGACCAATTACAGCCAGGCCAAAACGCTGGTCGATAATGGCAAACTGTTGGGTTCGGTTACCCACCAGAACGGATTCAAACCCATGCCTTATCCCCAAGGCACCCCCAAAATGGCCTATTGTGATATTCGGAAGATACAGCTCTGGATTGAGGCCGGGGCGGCGAATAATTAGGAGGTGTTCGAGTGTTCGAGTGTTTGAGTGTTTGGGGGCATCTGCCCACCGAAAACGCCAGCTTCCGCACCACTGATCCGTAAAGCCTAACATCAACCATATAGGGCGTCGAATCCCACTAAAAAACCGGTGGAGTTTGGCGCCCTTATTATTTTGCCAGGCAAACTGGGAAAGGAAATAACCAATACATTTTCAGGGCAATCGCATTAAACTATTTTTGGATCAGATGCCTGCATGCGCATACTGAGGGGAACCCTGGTTAAGTCGTCCGACGACTGCCATTAGGCAGCGATATCCTGGGTTGGCAGGACAGAATGCGTCCAGGGGTCATAATCCTGCTGCCGGTTTGTTTTAAATGCGATTGCCCTGATACATTTTCAACAAATAGCCGGTTTTTTAAAATAATTTTTATCTTTACGCCTGCCTTTCTATATCAACCATCTGCTTGTAGTACTCACTTATCTCCACAGTTTCTCATTTTCCAATTAAATAAAAGGCATTTTTATGAACCACATGAAATGGGCCATGCTGGTGGTGGTGTGTTATGTGTGCACGATCAGCAAGCTGGCTTCTCAATCCTTTACCAAACAATGGATATACGAGCAGGGGCAGTCCGTACTGCAGGAAAAGCTCAAAATGGCTCCCGAAACCCTGGAGGCCCTGCTATCCCAGGCGCCTGAAAACTGGCCGCAACCACAAAGCTCGCAGGCGTTAAGCTTTCGCGAAGACGAAAACAACCTCAGCGGCACCGAAGCGCCCGAATCGGAAGTGCACGCCGCCATTAACCCCAGAGACACCAACAATATCATTGTTGCAGCCATGCAGCTCGATGCCGGGCAGGTGCTCAGCTCGCTCAGCTTTCCCATTTATTATACAAAAGATTTCGGCCACACCTGGCAAACCAGCGCATTTGATGGCGTTTCCGACCTGCCGCCTTTTACTCTCGTTATCGGTGGCGGCGACCCGGTGCTTGCCTTTGACTCCGACGGTACTGCATACTTGTCGTGGCTGACCTTCACCATCAACCTCAATTTCACCATTGGCATCCAATTGCATTGGGCCACCTCTACCGATGGTGGCGCTACCTGGCAGCGACAGGCTTCTACCATTGACGAAGGTACCGTTGTTGACCTGGAAGCCCCGGATTCCCGCTTTGTAGACAAACAATGGATGGCCACCGACCTGTCCGATTCGCCCTACAAGGATAACCTATACGCTGCCTACGTGGAAATCAACCTGGCGGATACGACCTACAACATTTTGGTAAAAACCAAAGCGGCCGGTGCAGACAACTTTGGAACTGCAGTAGATGTGACGCCACAGGAAATTGTCTTTTCCCAGTTTGCCAGCATCGATGTGGACCGGCAGGGCAAGGCCCATGTCCTGTTCGCCGGGGCGGAGGCCCAGGACCAGGTACTGAGCCTGTACCATTGCTATTCCACGGATGGCGGGCAGAGTTTTTCTACTCCAATAAAAATATCGTCCCTGCATCTACCCTGTTTCCCTCCAGGCGCCGGTGGCCCCTGCGACCTGGTGGGCGTCGATTCCGCGCGGGTATACCCCTGCCCCCACTTGCGGGTGGATAAGTCTGGTGGCGATTTCGATGGCAACCTCTACGCCGTCTGGACTGCCGATGGGTTCCAAAGTGAGCTCACGCCTGGAGTGGATGTATACTTTAGCCGCTCAGAAAACGGCGGGCAGAGCTGGTCCGCACCGTTTGTGTTGAACGACGACGGCCTCCCCGCTTCCGAGCAATTCTTCCCCAGCCTTGCAGTCAATGACAAGGGGCTTTTGGCCGTCAGTTGGTATGACCGGCGGGAAGACCCCAATAACCTGATGACCAAATACTATATGACCTACTCTACTGATGGTGGCGCCAGTTTTGAACAAGACTTCCCGGTGGCTTCCGAAGGCGCGGATTTCTCCATGATCGGCGCCGCGAATGGAAACTTTGGGGTTGGCGAGTATACTCAGGTCGTAACCACCCAAAGCTATGCCATCCCGGTATGGGCCGACGGGCGGTCCAACGATGGGAATATCGAAATATACGCTGCTTTTCTGCCCTTAGGGGGCGAGGTCACCGGCCTGCCGGAAATCAGCTCCATTACGGATAAATTTGCTGTGGGGCTTCCTTCGCCCAACCCTGGCAAGGGGGTTAGTCAGATTGCGATCGAGCTAAAAGAGGCAACCGAAGTAGCCCTACAGCTTTTCGGCCCACAAGGGCGCCTGCTCCGGCAACAAGTATTCGGAGAATTGCCAGCCGGCAATCACCAGCTGGACATTAATCTGGAAGGGCTGCCACAAGGCGCTTATCTGCTCCGGGTACAGACGGGATTGGGGATTCAGAGCCGGAGGCTGGTAGTAACAAGGTAGGTTGAATGGCCTAATGGTGTGAATGGATGGCAGCCGCCATATATCATACACGCCGTAAACCGTAAAGGTGAAAACAGAGGAATAGCAAAGAAACCGGGGAAACACTGGATGATTACACACTATTGAAAATGCCCTTTTTTGATAATAATCATCCTTCGGGGGTGACGAAAGTCACCCCTTTTCCCTCACTGCCTTCGCTACCTTTATTGCCCAAAATGGGCCAGAATGCCAGTCGCAAGCCAATTAAACGATCAAAAACTGATCGACAAAACAACCAGCCCGGAACTTGCCTGCTATCATTGCGGGGAACCCTGCGAGGATAACCACATCCACCTGGAGGATAAGGTTTTTTGCTGTACAGGCTGTAAAACAGTCTTTGAGATCCTGAACGACAACGGGATGTGCCGGTATTACGACCTCGACGAAAATGCCGGTATCAGCCTGAAGGGCCGGGCGCAGGAAGAGTATGCCTTCCTCGATGACCCAGATGTTCGGGAAAAGCTGATTGACTTCTCCGATGGCGCGCAAACGCGGGTGACCTTTTTTATTCCCCAAATGCACTGCGCCTCCTGCATCTGGCTGCTGGAAAACCTCTACAAACTCCATCCCGGCGTCATTTCCGCCAACGTCAACTTTGTCAAAAAAGAAACCTATATCAACTTTGCAGAAGCAGAGATCAGCCTGAGGCAAGTGGTAGAACTGCTGGCCAGTATAGGCTACACCCCCGCCATTAACCTGAGTAACCTTGATGAAGATAAAAAACCACTCGTCGACCGCTCCTTTTACTACAAACTAGGCATTGCCGGTTTTGCCTTCGGCAATATCATGCTGCTGAGCTTTCCCGAGTATCTGGGGTTGGAAAAAGGAGAAGATACGTTTTTCTTTCGCCTCTTCGGTTACCTGAATATCCTGCTCGCCCTCCCAGTGGCCTTCTACAGCGGCCGCGATTACCTGCAATCCGCCTGGCTGGGGCTCCGGCAGCGCACGCTCAATATTGATGTGCCCATCTCCATCGGCATTCTGACGCTCTTCTTCCGCAGCGTCTATGAGATCATCACCCAAACAGGAGCCGGGTATCTGGACAGCCTGGCTGGACTGGTATTTTTTCTGCTGATCGGCAAGTGGTTCCAGCAACGCACTTACCACAACATGTCCTTCGAGCGCGATTACAAATCCTATTTCCCCATTGCTGCTCACCGCAAAGAAGAAGGGCAACTACGCTCCGTCACCCTCGACAAACTGGAGCCTGGCGATATCATCCTGGTCAAACATCGCGAGCTCATCCCTGCCGACAGTATCCTGTTGAAAGGCGAAGGGGAGATCGACTACAGTTTTGTAACCGGCGAATCTGAACCAGTGCGCAAAGCCACCGGGGAAAAGATCTTTGCCGGCGGCCGCCAACTGGGAGGAGCCATAGAGCTAAGCATCACCCGAAAAGTTTCTCAAAGCTATCTGACCCAGTTGTGGAACGATGAAGCTTTTACCAAAACACAAGAATCGCGCACCAGCGTACTGGCCAATCGTGTAGGCAAATTCTTTACCACTATCATCCTGCTGGTAGCCCTCGCCACTCTTGTGTACTGGCTTCCCCGGGACCTGGACAAAGCCATCAATGCCTTTACAGCTGTCCTGATCATCGCCTGCCCCTGCGCCGTGGCGCTGGCCATTCCGTTTATCTTTGGCAATGCGGTCCGAATTCTGGGCAGGCACCGTTTCTTTTTAAAAAACACGGCCATCATTGAAGCGCTTAACAATGCACAGTCGGTTGTTTTCGATAAAACCGGCACCCTAACACAGCGGGAGCACAGTGACATCAGTTTTGTAGGAGAACCCTTAAGTGTTCATGAAAAGCGAATGCTATGGGCGATCCTACACCCTTCCGGCCATCCTGTCAGCCAGCAATTGGCTGCTCATTTACTGGAAGGAGGTGCTCCGGCAGAGGAAGAACTCTATTACGCAAAAGATTGGGAAGAAGTAGTGGGACAGGGTGTTCAGGGCATTGTGTGCCAGCGCCAGGCCAGAATCGGTTCTCCAGCATTCATCGGACAAGTAATTAAACCAGATTTTCCGGAAGAAGAAGGTGTTTATGTTCAGATTAACCACGAACTGCGAGGCTATTTTCGCATCGTCAACCACTTCCGTGAAGGCTTGTGGCCGGTAGCTCAATACTTCTCCAAGCAGGCGAAACTATTTCTGCTCTCTGGCGACAACGACCGCGAGAAACCTTTACTAGCGCCTTTATTCGGCGATGCCGGAGCTATGCACTTCCGCCAAAGCCCGCAGGACAAACTGCAGTTCGTTCGCCAGTTACAAACCCAAGGCCAGAAAGTACTTATGCTGGGTGATGGCTTAAACGACGCCGGCGCCCTCAAACAGAGTGATGCAGGGGTGGTAATCGCCGAAAACACCAACAACTTCACTCCTGCCTGCGATGCCATCCTCGACGCCAGAAATTTTAACCAATTGCCCCTTTTCCTGGATTTTTCCCGTCGAAGCATCCGGTTGGTTTACTATGCCTACGGCTTCGCCCTTATTTACAATATCATTGGCCTGAGCTTTGCCGTACAGGGCGCGCTCTCTCCTATCGTGGCGGCCATCCTGATGCCGCTGAGCTCGATCAGCATCGTGCTGTTTGGAATGCTGGCAAGCAATGGGCTGGCGCGGAGGATGGGGTTGTGAGCAGTTTAGCAAGTTCGCAAAATCCTCACAACGCCTAATTATTTTACCACCAATTTCCGGACACCTGTCTGATAATCATCTTTCACTTCTACAAGGTACATGCCCGCTGGCAGTTGGCCCGGGTCAATTATTTCGGTATAATCGGCCGGCACTTTTTCGAAGGCCTGGCTGTATACCTCCTCGCCGGCCATAGTCAGTACCCGAATGTGTAAAATGCCCAGCTGTTGCCCCTGGATATGGAAGCGGAAAGAATTTTGGGTTGGATTTGGGGAAACATCAAACTGGAGGGCATCCGCAGCGGGCGCATCAATACCAGAAATGGACGTTTTAAACCCCAGGGAATAATACCATCCATCAGAAGGCACAACATCTTCCACTGTAAAAGTATTCCCGTCTATTACGCCTGAAGTGATTTCTGCTTCAGAAAGATCCTCCTCCGCACTGGACAGGAGCACCACTTCCAATACCTGCGACATATCTACTACACTGAGGTCAAAAGAGAATGATGCAAATATCCCTCCCTGAGTAGCCGCCTGCCAGACTTTGGACAAAGACCGGTCATAATTTCCCGGTGCATCGGTGTCAAAACTGTAATCACCATCAGAATGCCCGAAGATCATAGTCGCCTCTAAATTCTCCGGCTCGAAGAAAGTTCCGGCAACGGATAGTATATCAGAGCTACCCTCTGGTTTAGCGTTCCACACGCCCTGTACATCATTGTCCAGCAGATTAGAAGCACCTTTGAACGGCAAAAACTGAGGTTCCAATACGATGGACTCACTACTTAATACACCATCATTATGATTGGCGGTTTCGTCCATCACCACGGGGCCCGCCATCTCGTTATATTTGTGATATAAGCTCAGTTTGTCGTAATTCGGATGCTCAGCAGTGACGTCCTTATGCATCCATGCTCTGATCGTTGCCTCATCAAGGACAGCCTGCCAATACCGAACTTCATCGACATATCCCACAAAGCCAAGAGCATTGACATCCCAGGGAGCGATCCCGATGCGGAAGGGGTTGTCGTTGGGGTTGACGGGCGTAGCAGGGGCAGGCGTCTCGCCCACTTTTTTTCCATTTATAAAAATCTTTAACATTCCCCCGACTTCATAGCTGCCGGCGACGTGGGTCCATCCGATTTCCGAGACAGAACCGGCCAAAAGCTTGGTATTCACCCCATTATTATTAAAGACCTCTAAGTTTACCTGAAGGTTCTCAATCCCGTAAATGAAGCCATTCTTAAAGTCATTTTTCAATTTTCCGGCCACTTTTTGGTTGGATGTTCCCCCGAAGTTAAGTATCCAGGCTTCAAAGGTAAAGCCTTCGCCAGCGTCCAGAGAACCGTTCGGGTCATTCGGCGCCTCAATGTATTCTGCTGCGCTTATACCGACAGCGTTGAGCCCGTATTGGGAAAAACCAGCAACAAAAGAGATGGAGATAAAAAAACAGGAAAGTAGTATAGTTTTCATAATCTTTGTTTTTGGTGTTAGGTAAGATATGTTTTCTTGCTGTTATTTTCGAACAAGGGCTTACCTTACCACCAAAACATCCAAAACGCACTTAACAGATGGCCAAAGAAATGACCATAAATATTAGACTTTCTGACCCGAAGCTTGTCCATCATAACCGGCTCTGGTTCTTCTTGTTTAGCATCCTCCTCGCCTTCAGCTGCTCCAATAAGCCGGGCAGCGGACAGCGGACCGCCGATACCGCCATAGAGGAAGAAAGCCAAGCTGCTATCGAAGAACAAACCAATGAGCCCGTGTTCTTCAGCGATACCTCAAAAAGCTACACGATCGTCCTGAAACCCGATATCGGATTTGTGGCTGTCAACAAAAAAGGCGAAACCCTGTATGAAGTCTTTCCCTACGATAACGGCCCGGATTACCCCAGCGATGGCTATTTCCGGATCATAGACAAGGGGAAAATCGGCTATGCCGATGAGGAAACAGGAGCGGTCAGGATTAGTCCGCAGTATGCCGCGGCGCGCCCTTTTGAAAATGGTTATGCTGCGATCTGCCCGGGCTGTGAGTCCCAAAAGGATGGGGAATATTCGAGCTGGGTAAATGGAAAGTGGGGCTTGATCGATAAGAATGGAAAAGTAGTTATAAAACCTCGGTTTGAGGAAATCCTGGAGATATCAAAAGATGGGCGGGTGTTGGCCGTTGAAGGCGGGGAGGAAAAATGGGTAAAGTTATAGCCATCCCAACACTGATATTGAGGCGGCGATTTGGACGAGCCGGAATTATCTGCCCCAGTTTTTTGGTGAGTGGCGCCCGATAAGCATCCAGCCATTCATTCACTCCTCCAACCCCCTCGTCATCTCCTCCAGTTCCTTCTGCAAGTTGAGCGCATTTTCCAGGGAAGTGCTGCTGCCGAGTTGGAGAGACAACTGGTCGATCGTATCCAGGTATAAGTTTTCGACCTCCACATCGGAGCGCAATTCTTCCATGCTGGCCAGGTCATCATAGCGCGCCTCTTTGAGGCGCTTGAGTTCCTCTTCCTTGGCCTCGATGGTTTGAGAGAGCTGTATACTGCGCAGCATATTTTCCAGCTTGCGGAGCGCCGTTTCAAAAAACACCACCTTCGCTTTACGGAGTTCCATTTCCGCTTCAAATTCCCGGATCAAACGGACCGCTTCCTCCCGTTTTTTTGGCGCCAGGCCGCTACCTGCTTTTACGTGGCTGCGCAATTCATCGATACTTTGGTGGATGCGGGCCATTTCAATTTTGTTCTTTTCAATTTCCGATTTACAAAAATCGATCTTGAGTTGCGCCCGGCCTTCCGTAGTCTCTTCCATTTGCCTTTTCCGGCGGCCCTGGTCAAAAATCTGCCATACCAGGTAAATTGCAATCCCTGCTGCGGCCAGCGCAAAGCCGGCCATCATAAACCAGCGCAGCATGGGCAGGAAGCGCAAAGCGATGAGCACAAAGGCCATCAGTAAAAATAACCCCACGATAAGCCGGGTGGTACGGTCCTCTTCGTTCATGTCTTTTCCTAGTCGTTGCGTCCAAATTTAAGCATTCTCTGGAATTTTGCGCGCTTTATTGGGAAGTCACTCCCCTTCGAAGATGGTGTGGCCGAAGCAGCCAAGGGTAGAGAACCAATTACAACCCGTTTCAGAAAAAAAATAAAAATCCATAAACACTTTTTAACTTCCTGTGTTATGACACTAGTTTTAGAATCGCTAATGTTTTTTGTTTGTTTATAGTTTATCCAGGTACTCCCGCAAAGGAGTACCTTTTTTTGTCCCTGCTTGTTTTCTTCAAGATGCCGTTTGCGTTGATTACCTTTGCAGGTCACAACCCAAGCGGTGCTTCATGGATATATTACAAAAGATTCAGGAACAATACATTCAGGAATTCTCCAATAACGTCCCACTGGATGAATTTCTCTTCAATATTCTGGTAACAGCCTTGCTGGTGGCCTTACTTCGGCTGTACTACATCCACTTCGGTGGCGCGATTTCAAACCGGCGCAAATTCTCCAACAATTTTCTGCCGCTGGCCCTGGGCACCCTGCTCATCATCATGATCGTAAAGTCATCCATCGCCCTGTCGCTCGGCCTGGTGGGCGCGCTTTCCATCGTGCGCTACCGGGCGGCGATCAAGGATCCCGAGGAGTTGACCTATCTGTTTATTGCTATAGGGCTGGGGCTGGCCGGCGGCGCCAACCAACCCATCCTCGCCATCGTTGCCTTTTCCCTGATCATTTTGTTGCTGTATACCGGCAAACTGCTGTCCGGCAAAGGCGCCAGCCGCCAGGAAGGCCGCCTGTTCATCAATATTACCACCGATGTGGACGATCTTGGCCGTATCACCCAGATCCTGTCTAACCGTTTGCCTTATGTAGAGTTGAAGCGGCTGGACACCCTTGATAAAGGGCTCGACCTATCCTTCCTCTGCAAAGCCAACTCCCTGGAAGACATCAGCCTGCTAAAGAGCGACATCACTCAACTCTCGGAAGCCACCCGGTTGTCCATCATAGACCAACCGGAGTTGATCCTGTAACTAAACCATATTACTGGGAATCCATGATCATTTCTGACCGGTCGGCAAAAAAACAGCGAAAAGCGCTGGGCTTCATCTTCGGAGCCCTGGCGGCTCTGGTTGCGGCCCTGCTGGCCTTTACCGCCTGGCCGACAGCAGCGCCCTACAAGAACCTTCCGGAAGGCAGCGTCTTTTGTGGAGCCGAACAGGTGCGAGGCGGGCAGCTCTTTGCCAATGGCCTGAAGTTTGGGAGCGCCAGCCTGCGCTCTGATGTACAGGCGCACAGCGGCCAGTATTCCTGCTACCTCCCTGCAGCCGGCAAAGCACAGTATGGCTTCGCCTACCAAATGGATAAGCCTGAACCTGGAACTGCCTATAAAGCTTCCGTCTGGCGACTTAAAAATGCCTATAACACCGGCCTTCTGGCCGTAAAGCTGGAAGGAGAAGACGCACCTTACTACCAACAAAATACTGCTGTCACCTCCGACGATAAAGGTTGGGAAAAGCTGGAGATCCGCTTTTTTATCCCTTACGGTAAAAAAGTAGGCCGATTCAGTGTCTACGTCTATGCTGAAGGGCACACCGAAGTGTTTTTTGACGACCTGCTGATCGAACAGTTGCCCGGCGCAGGCGCCTTCCACCCCGAGGTGCTCAACTTGTACCTCAAGAAAGAAAGCCTGGAAGCCCTCCGCAAAAAAAGGGCAACGGCACTCCAGGCGGGCATCCTGGAAACCGATGACGGCGACTGGGTGGAAGCCACGCTCGAAGGCGATTCCACTGGGCTAATGGATATCGAGCTGCGCCTCAAAGGCGATTGGCTGGACCATCTTCGCGGAGACAAGTGGTCGTTCCGCGTCAAAATGAAAGGGCCCTATGCCTGGCGCCGTATGCGGGCTTTTTCTTTGCATACCCCGCTTGCACGCTACTTTCTCCATGAATGGGTGCTCCACCAGCTTTGGGAGCGCGAAGATGTACTCACTACCCGTTACGATTTCATCGAACTGCGCCTCAACGGCGAGTCTTTAGGCATTTACGCCTACGAGGAGCATTTTGAAAAACAGCTCGTCGAATACCGGCAACGGCGCGAGGGGCCTATCCTCAAATTTTCCGAAGATGGCTTTTGGATGGCCATCAAACGGCAGCTTTCCCACCACGGCTTCGTCAAAGGAGGGCCAACGCATGCCCCCATGGATTGGCATAATGCCGATATACAGGCCTTCAAGGAAAGTAGCCTCGAAGCCAACCCTACCCTGGCGCAGGAGTACGAACAGGCGCGCAAGCTCATGCAACAATACCGGGAAGGGCAGGCTCCCCCCGATGAGGTATTCGACCTCACCCGCATGGCCCGCTATTATGCGCTCTGCGATATCACCAACGGCTACCATGGCATTGCCTGGCACAACCAACGTTTTTACTACAACCCCATTACCAGCAAGCTGGAGCCCATTGGATTCGATGGTTTTGGGGATAAGCCGGAAATGCGGTATACCATTTTGGGAGAAGGAGCGCTCAACCCCGCCACCCTCACCGCCGAGAACATCTTTGCCGCCCTTTTTATGGATGAGGCCTTTACCGAAGCGTATATAAGGGAACTCTATCGGCTTAGCTCCCGGGATTACCTCTCAGCAGCCCTGGACAGCCTCTACCCCGCCTGGGCGGCCCGCCTGGCCTTCCTGCAAATGGAGTTCCCGGATTACCAGCCTGACCTAAATGAGTTCCTTACCGAAGGCCAATTTGCCCATTCGCTCCTCTTGCCCTATAACGGCCAAAGCCTGCTGGCTTACACTCAAAACCAGAAAGGCGCTGAAAAAAGGCTTCAGGTCCAGAACCGCCACAATCTGCCGTTGGAAGTGGTGGGCTACGGCCTCAGTAAAAAGAAGATTGACACCTCCCTTCCGGAACCCCTGCTTCTGCCCGCTTCCACACCGCGCCGCTACTGGGCGCGCCTGCAACGGGATTCCATGATCCGGAATTATAGCAGCATCCGCTTTCTGGAGGAAAGTGCTTTGCAAAACCAGGCGGCGCCCGAATATTACCAACTCGATGTCGGCCTTACAGCTAAATATCTTTTCTTCCGGGTACCAGGAACCGACAGCATTTTTCATGCACCGATCCAGCGTTCTGCCCCGCCGGAAGGCGATACCGGCGCTCAAAAATTGCGGCGACAGGCCAAATTGCACGCTGGTGGCCCCTATCGGTTGGAAGGGCAACGGATTATTTTTCCCGCCGGACAACACCGGGTACGAGAGAACATGATCCTCCCGGAAGGCTACCTGGCCGTTTTTGAGGCCGGCGCCATCCTTAGCCTTGAGCAGGGCGCCCATTTTATCTCTTTCTCCCCGGTACAGGCCTACGGTACGGAAGAACAGCCGGTCCAGATAAACTCTCCGGATGGTTCCGGCAGCTTTACCGTCCTGAAAGCGCAGGAATACTCCAGCTTAAAAAACGTAGTTTTCGAAGGCTTGAACACCCTCCAATCAGGCGGATGGCAGCTCACCGGCGCAGTAACTTTTTACGAATCAGATGTACGCCTGTACCGCTGCACTTTCCGCAAAAACCATAGCGAGGACGGGCTGAATATCATCCGCTCCGAATTTGAGCTGCGGCAATGCTATTTCAGTGATACCCCATCCGATGGTTTCGACTCGGATTTTTCCCGGGGTACCGTGGATGACTGCCGGTTTGTGCGCACCGGGAACGATGGCCTGGACTTCTCCGGCAGTATTGTTAATATCAGCAATTGCCTGATGGAAAGCAACGGAGACAAGGGGGTGAGCGTTGGAGAAGAAAGCGATGTAACACTCTTCGATTCCTCAATTAAAGGATCCAATATCGCAGTGGCCAGCAAAGACCTATCGATGCTGTACATTCGTGGCCTGAAAATGGAGGCATGTGGGCAGGGGTTCGTCGCTTTCCAGAAAAAGCCGGAATTTGGCGGCAGCAAGATTGTGGTGGAATCGTATGAAGCTAAGGATGTGAAACGGTTGTATGCGATATCTGAGGGCTGTGTGCTGCAATTGCAGGATCAATTAGTTCAATGAGGGATACTTCATTGGGAGCGCAATCCTATTCATCCTGCAATTAAGATGGTGTATTAATTATTGCATTTGCAATCATTATTTTTATCATCATGATTTTTATCATCATTATTTAAATAACGATGATAAAAATGACGATAATATTAATTACCATTATTTTTATTATTATAATATTTTCTATCATTATATAAATAATCATTCATTTCATAACGATGACTTTTATAATCATTATGAAATAAACGACTGAAAATCAGCTTAAAACCCCATGTTTCTATACTCCCAAGTACAAAAACAAGTGCACTCAGGCACTTAGAGCTTGTAAGAGCCAAATATTATTTTTTTCAACCTAATTCAAAATAAGAAAGTGATGCATCGACAGGTACTTGCCCTGATGGTTGCCTTTTTTTCATGGGCCAACCTCGCCTTCAGCCAGCATTTGCCGGAAGGTTTTTATGACCAACTCTATCTGACCCAGTTTGAATTCCCCACCGTCATCACCTTTGATAATAACGGCCGGATGTATGTCGCGGAAAAAGCTGGAAGAGTATTCCTGGTAGATACAAGCGGACAGGTAAGCCCTGAACCGCTGATCGACATCTCCGAAGAAGTGGCCAATTGGAAGGACCACGGCCTGATGGGGTTTACCCTGGACAATAACTCTTTATCTAACGGTTATTTTTACCTGCTCTACGCCCTCGACCTCCACTACTATGACCACTATGGCACACCAGCATATAACCCCGACACTACGGTAACCTTTTACCCTACCATCGGACGGGTCACTCGCTATCAGGCCGACCCTGCCACGGGCTTTTCCCGGGCGATCCCAGAGAGCCGCAAGGTGCTACTGGGAGAAACCATCGATAACGGCATTCCGCTGCTATTTGAATTTCACGGACTGGGCAACCTCATCATGGGAGAAGACGGCACCTTGCTGATGTCCTGTGGCGATGCTACCAGCAATGCCGGCTCCGATACCGGAGGAGACAGCCTCGGCACCATGATCACTCTGGCCATCGAGCGGGGGATTATTACTCCAGACCAGGACCTGGGCTCTTACCGAGCCATGTATCTGCACAATTACAATGGCAAGATCATGCGAATCGACCCGGAAACGGGCGATGGCCTTCCCAGCAACCCCTTTTACGACCCTGCCTTCCCACGAGCGCCCCAATCTCGAATCTGGGCATGGGGCTTTCGCAATCCCTACCGTTTTACGATGCGGCCTAACACTGGCAGCCACTTCCCGGAGGATGGCCGGCCTGGCGTGCTCTATGTCGGCGATGTGGGCAATGGCGCCTGGGAAGAATTAGATGTTGTGGAATTCGGCGGCCAACACTTCGGCTGGCCCATACTGGAAGGCATAGGTTCGCATTGGCCCTATGTCCTCGCCCCGCCTCCCGCTAATCCCATGGCGCCCAACCCCCTGTACGGCGACGGTTGTGAAAAACCTTTTTTCGATTTCATGGAAACTTTTGTCTCTATCCGGCGTGATGGGGTGCATGCTCCGCGTAATCCCTGTGATACCAGCCTGGCTATTGACAATTTTATCGTCGGTTATCCTCCGGCTATTCAATGGACCAACTCCCGCTGGAACCCGCCCACCCGAACCTGGATTCCTTTTTTCAATGATCAGGGTTTCCTGAACGGGGCAGAATTGGGTACAGATCAAACCACCGTAACCGGACAAAAATTTGACGGCTATTCCTCCCTGGCTGGCGTCTTCTATGAAGGCGAACAATTCCCGGAGGCTTATCGCGGCAAGTTCTTTTCCGTTGACTTCAACCATTGGATACGGGTTATGACTTTTGATGAGAACAACACGCTCTTATCGGTTGAGCCCTTTCATACTTACGCCAAAGATATTATCCATCTGGCGCTCAATCCGGTGGACGAAAAACTGTACTATATCAACCTGGACGGCCATATCCATCAGATCAGCTTCGGAGGCAACCCTCCGCCCGTGGCCGTAATCAATGCCAACCGATACTTTGGCGCCAGCCCGCTGACCGTCCAGTTTGATGGCTCAGAATCTACAGATAACCTGGGGGCGGTGGCCAGCTACGAATGGGATTTCGGTGATGGACAAAGCAGTACTGAAAAGGCGCCGTCGCACACTTTCCTGGCTACTGGCAATGGCCCGCAAAGTTTCACCATCCGGTTGGCCGTAACCGATAGCCTGGGGGCAACAGGGGCCGCGCAAGCCCTGGTATCCCTGAACAACAGCCCCCCCCAGGTAACGATCTCCAGTTTTAAAGACGGCGACCGCTACCCCCTGGGCCAGGGTACCACGCTTCTGCGCCTGGCAGCCGAGGTGGAAGACGCCGAAGACCCAAACGATGCGCTGATGTATCAATGGCGCACCTTTGTACACCACAATGAACATTTCCATCCCGATCCGGTGGATTTCGAACCAGAGACTTTCGCGCTCATTAGTCCACTGGGTTGCGATGGAGAAGAATATTGGTATCGGATCGAACTTACTGTTACGGATCCAGCCGGCTTATCCACCACCCGCACACAGTCGATATTTCCTTATTGCGGTGACCCTTTCGTCAGCATTACGGAACTGGAAGCCCGTGCAGGCGATGGACAGGTACAGTTGAGCTGGACAACCAGTTATGAAGACAGTATTGATTATTATGAAGTGCAGCGCGGAAAGGACTATTTCCATTTCAACGTGCTTGGTACACTGGCGCCGAATGAATTGATAGAAGGGCTGTCTTACCACTTCGATGACTCCGACCCCATCCGGGGAACAAATATCTATCGCATCAAGGCGCGGCATCTAACTGGCGCCTATCAATACTCCAATACTGTAGAGGTTTCCTACCCCAAACCCCGTCCGATCCGCCTTTTCCCCAACCCGGCAAGAGAATCGTTCACCGTGCTGGTGCGGAAGCCCGAAGCCCCTCTCGTTCAACTCGAGGTATTCACCGAGTTGGGCCAGCGCGTGTTACAGGAAAGTTGGGAAGTCGAGCTGGAACAGCCATTTAGCACGATGGTGCCTACTCAGCCTCTGGTCAACGGCCTGTACCACTACCGGATTACCAATGGCGAACAAAGAAAGGTTGGAAAGCTGGTGGTGGGAAGGTAGGTTGCCGCTTTGGCAGATACTCCATCGCCGATTTGAGCGGGTGATACTATGTCATGAGGGGACACTATGGATACTATGGATGCAGTTAAGCCAATCCACGGTATCCATAGTCCCTGCATCCTTTTGGTCCAAAAAAAGCATCTCTCCCATGCCCACTAATCCCTTACCGCACAAACCGATAAGTCGCCTTCAGCAGGAAAATATTCTCCATCTGCTCCGAAAACAAGCGGTCTGTCAGGCTGGGGATCAACTCCTCGGAAGGGTTCCCGAACAGGGTATTGCCCTGCGACCACACCAGGAAAAATTCTGACCCCGGCACGTATTCCCAGCGTAAAACCAGGTTGGAGCGAAACTGGATGAAGTTAAAATCGGGATCATCAAAGGTGTAATCCACAGTCCCATCCCTATTTTCATCTACAGAATACAGCCCTTCCTCTGCATCGAACTGGAGCTCACTGGGCTCATACAATTGGAAACGATCATAGAAATACGATGCTTTGGAGTCTGTGATATATTTGAAGTCCCGGTAATTGCCTTTAGAGATGAAGGGCTGGCCGTAGTACTGTAAAGTTAGATTGGGTGTCAGATTGTAGTTCAGGCGGATGGTGGTATAAAAGGTTCGCTGGTCGACGAAACCGGCCAGATATCGCGGCTGGCCATCAAATGAAGTGGTGGTGATGTACTGTAATTGCCGCTGTTCATTGGCGAAAGATGGCGCCACGGAAATATTGAATGCATTGACGGGTTGGATAGTCACATTCATAGAATAATCCCGGTATCGAACCGTACGGGGAGCTTTGTGCTCAAAGCCAAAAGCATGGGTGGCGTTCAGATAAATGAAAACCGGTTTGCGCCGGTTGGAGCCAATGCCTGCATAATGGACAAAGCCTCTGGATTTGCGTAAGGTAGGCCCACCCCGTAGGTCGTTATTGGAATAATCCTTATTCTCAAAGAAAAAGCCGGTGTCGAAAGACCAAAGGTTTTTTAGAAAAAAATCCGCTCCACCACCTATTGATTGGTAAAGATTGTTACCGCCGAAGTCCCATCGGGCCGAGTGGCTATAGTTGAAGCCTACCTGGCGAAAAATGGAGAAGGGCTCATTAATCCGGTATCCGGCCCAGGCGTAGTGGTTCACCTCATCGGCATTTCGCATAAAGCCCAGATCGTTGAGTTCCAAGCCTGGCGAACGCCAGGTCAGGCCGCCATCGAAGATGAATTTTCCGTTCAGCTTTGCCAGCCGGATATTGCCGCCATGGCCACTTAGGCTGCGGGCAGTGCTGTCGACCTTGAGATAGCTCGCATCGGGCCGTTGAAAGAGGTGTTCAAAACCTGTCTGGGTATTCAGAATGGTTTCAGGGCTACCTTGTACACTGCTAAAAATGCCGTTGGCCATTAATAGATACGTTCGGTCTTTCCACCAATGTAAAAAGTCTATGCCACCGGTATAGGCTGATTGGTGCAGCTGGGTGCGATCCGCATCTTCCGGGTTGCGAATGGTGGTAGCCAACATGCCACCCAGCACGGTACCGCCTTCCCGGAAATCCTGGGTGGCGCGCCCCGCAAAGTAGTTCGTGAGGGGCTCCACTACCACTTCATAGCGCCCTTCTCCATCGGCAACCTCCGCCATTTCCCGTGCCGTGACGGCTTCCAGAATGCCCAGGCCAAGGCCGCTCCGCGTCTTACCGCTAAATTTAGCCGCCCCAAGGATAGAGGCGTTCTGCGGCAGGTCTGCATACTCATCATTGTCCAGGCTGGGCCGCCCATGCGGCGCGCCGCCGATCCGCCGGGAGTAAAACAGATTGTCTTGAGAATAAGCACTGCCATTGATCGATTCCGTCACCCTGTAATCGAACAGGTTTCGGTTTTCAATAAAAAAAGGCCGGCGTTCGGGGAAGAAAATCTTGAAGCCATCCAGCCGCAGGGCAGAGGGGTCGGCTTCCACCTGGCCAAAATCAGGGTTTACCGTGAAGTCCAGCGTCAGGTCACTGGTGACTCCCAGCTTGCCATCCACCCCGGCGCTGAATGACTCCCGATGCCCGGTAGCAAAGGGATTGCCGTCCTCTTTGGGGGAAGTGGCAGCCTGCGCTACTATATATGGCTGTATCTCGACCTGCTTTTGTGGCTTTACACCTTCCAAGCCATGCAGTTCGCCAAAGCTGCTCACCCAGTTGGGGCTGTTCCTTGGCACAAACTGCCAGACAGAACGCGACTCCTGCCGAAAATCGCGGCGGGTAAATTGTATACCCCACAAAGGGTCCGACACGTTGGCATAACGGATCTGGCTGAGTGGAATACGAACCTCTCCGATCCACCCCAATGAATCGATCGAGGTTTTGGCATACCAGATGGGGTTCCAGGATGGATCCCAGTTATTACCGTTGTCGGAAACAAATTCATCACCCTTTACACCGGATACGGAAAGCGTGAAGGAAAAAGCCGAGCGCTTATCGTTGTAACTATCGATGTTAATCTCTACCCAGTCTCCTTCAAAGCCATCACGGCGCGACATGCGGCTGACGATCTTATCGGGCTCGGTATCATAGCATCGGTAGGCAATATACAGGTTCTTCTCGTCGTGCAGGATTTTGAAAGCCGTCTCCTGGGTCGGCGCCTGCCCTTCGTAGGGCTGGAACTGGATAAAATCACCACCCCATTCCACCAAATCCCAGGCAGGGTCATCGAGCCTTCCGTCGATGGTAGGGGGGGCGCCAGAAACAAAGCGCGTCTGGTAGCTCTTTTTCTCGGAAAGATTCAGCTTGGGATTGGAAGGAAGCGGGCCAGCTTGTTGGCTAAGGGCTGAAAAATGGGCTATGCACACGCAAAGGCATAGCAATGCGAGTTGTTGTTTCATCACAGTCGGGTCTATTTTTTTTCGGGTGAATACCTGTCGTTCAGCGTATTGCTGTTTGCGACGGGGTAAATATCGGGAGTTTTTAAATGGGATGCCAGGCCATTCGGGAACTTGTTTATCGAAAGGCCTAAAGGTTTATACGCCAACACTTCATTTGCGGCTGGGCTAAAAAGCTACCGTGCACCTCCATCTGACGGCCTGCCTGCTGAAACCCACTCCCCAAACCCTTCTAGTGATCTCGTATTCAAACACATTCCTGCGGTTAACCCTCCCTTCCGTGCAGAGCAAACTCCGAAGTGAATATCCTGTATCCCCTCCTTACTGTGCGCATCCGGGTTGATGCAAATGAGGACGCCTTTTTCCAGGGCGTAGGGGATCCAGCTCCAGTCGAGGTCGAGGCGATAGGGGTTGGCGTTGAGTTCAATGGCCACACCATTGGCGGCGCAGGCGTCGATAACCTTTTTGTGGTCGATGGGGTACCCCTCGCGGGAGAGCAGCAGGCGGCCGGTGGGATGGCCCAGAATGCGGGTGAAGGGGTTTTCGATAGCAGTGAGCAATCGATGGGTTGCTTTGGCCTCGTCCATGCGCAGGTTGGAGTGCACGGAGGCGATGATAAAGTCAAATCCTTTAAGAATGTCCTCATCGTAGTCGAGGGAGCCATCGTTAAGAATGTCGCTTTCGATGCCTTTGAAGATGCGGAAGGGCGCCAGTTCCTGATTGAGCGCATCGATTTCCTCCCACTGCTGAAAAAGGCGATCCGGCTGCAGGCCGTTGGCATAGAAGGCAGATTTGGAGTGGTCGGTAATGCCCAGGTATTCGTAGCCCAGTTCTTTGGCGCAGAAGGCCATGTCGCGCAGGCTGTGGCCACCGTCGCTATAAGTACTGTGTGCATGGAGGACACCTTTGATGTCTTTGTCCTCGATCAGCACGGGCAAGGCATCTTCAAGCGCCAACTGCAGGCCCCATTCCTGCTCGCGCAATTCGGGGGCAATGAAGGGGATACCGGCTTTTTCAAATACCGATTTTTCTTCCGGCAGGCCTTTGAAATCCAGGGACGAAAATTGCCAGGTGAAAGCATCCAGGAAGGCCTCTTTTCCGGTTTGGTGGAAGAGTTTAGAACCAAATTCCTCCGGCGCACAATGGTACAGGCTTATCAGGCGGCCTTCGGGATTTTTCGCCAGGATGGCGCCGTCCTGTTCGCCTTCTTTTTCCAGGAGCCTTCCATCAAACAAAGCATCCAACGCGCCAGCCCAGCCAATGACCAACTCGATGCGGTCCACCACATTTTCCCGGCGGCGCAGGGCGCCACAGAGGCTCACCTTTGCCTCAGGGAGCAATATTTTTACGGCTGATTCCAGCTCCGCCGCTTCTGCTTCAAGGGCCGCATAGTGGAATTTATTTTTGGAGCGCTGATAGTATTCCAGTTGTTTTTTGAGCTCTTCCTGGGTCTTTTTGCCAAAACCTTTGAGCTCAACCAGACGGTTTTCATTCACGGCGTACAACAACTCCCCTACCGACTCTACGCCCAACCCTTGCCAGACTGCCATGATCTTTTTAGGGCCGAAACCTTTGATGTTCAGCATTTCCTGTATGCCTTCCGGGGTTTTGGCCTTATACTTTTCAAGTGTCTGCATTTTCCCCGTTTCCAGCAATTCCCTGATCTTGCCACTAATGGCGCTGCCTACGCCCTTGATGGCGGCGATATCCTCCTCATTCATGTCTGCCAGTGGCGTATCAAGCGCACGCAAACTCCGATAGGCGTTTTGGTAGGAACGGATCTTGAAGGGGTTCTCGTTGTGCAGCTCCATGATACTGCCCAGCAATTGAAAACTTTTGGCGATCTCCTTGTTGGTCATACCGAACTGGTGTTTTTGGGTGTATTTTCAAATTTCCGACTCCCACTTTTTACCCGGCCGAGGAACGAGGACGACCCACTTCCATGGGCCCCATGAACATGTTGTTGCCTCGCCGTTAAATTACCTCTAATTTTGAGGCTGAGAAAAACAAACACTAGAACACCGGTAGGCGCCATTAAGGGGGAAATCAAGATCAATATTAAAAGGCGCCCTACCAAACACTAAGGGGAATATTAATTTTCTATTTAAAAAGCAACCTAAAACCCTAAAGCCCATTTGAAAATAAAGGCGAGGAAATTTCCTCGCCTTATTTTTTTCTTAGAACTCTACAACCTTCTCCAACACCTGTTCGCCCCGCTTAATGACGATCGTCGCTTTGTCACCGGCCTTGAATTTCCCCAGGCCTTCCATATAGCCGTAAATGTCTTTCACTTCCACATCTCCAAGGCGAATTATAACATCGCCGTTTTCAAGTCCAGCATTGGCGCCGGGCCTTCCATCGATTACACCATCAATACGCATCCCTTCGCCACTGTAGACGTAATCGGGCATAACACCAAGGCTAACCTTATATTTGGCAGCTTGCCGGCCTTCGCTTTCGTCCTTGGTTTTGGTAAAGGCAAGTTTTCCGGCATTATTCAGTTCTTCGATAAGAGCGATCATATAATCTGTCACCTGCAGAAGGCCGCGGTAGTTGATCCGCTCGGAATCATCGGCCGGCTTGTGGTAATCCTCGTGCTGGCCGGTGAAGAAGTGAAGAACGGGAATGTCTTTGAGGTAGAAAGAAGTATGGTCGGACGGGCCGATGCCGGAATCAGACGTTTTCGCTACAATTCCACCGATGGATAAGCCCTCAATCACTGGCTTCCAGGCAGGCGAGGTGCCTGCCCCGTTAATGGCCAGCACTTTTTCTTCGTTGAGGCGGCCTACCATATCCATATTGAGCATATAATTCACCTTACCGAGATTGATGGTTGGATTGTTGACAAAGTTCTTGGAGCCAACCAGCCCCATCTCTTCGCCGGAGAAGGCAATAAAGAGATAATTGTTGTTCTTTGCTTTGCCTTGTTTGAGGTATTCGGCGATGCGTAGCATGGCCGCTACGCCACTGGCGTTATCGTCGGCCCCATTGTGAATAGCCGGCTCCCCGGCGTTGAGCGAGCCCATAATGCCGTGGCCAAGGTGGTCGTAATGGGCGCCGATTACTACGGTGTTTTCCGCGCCATTGTCCAGATAGGCGATCACGTTTTTACCTTTTCGGGCTTCGCCGCTGGCGGCGTGGGGGTTGTCCCGGTATTCAACATCAAACGACTGATACCAGGAGCCGCCATCCCCTTTGGGCGCCAGGCCAATGTCCTGAAACCGGGAAGCGATGTACTCGGCGGCCATATTTTCACCTTCCTTGCCTGTTTCTCTGCCTTCTAAAAGGTCGGAGGAGAGATAAACAACATCAACCCGCAACCCCAGCAGTGGGTCGTTACTTTGTTGCCCGAAGAGGAATGTAAAGCTTAGCAAAGCAGCCAATAAAGTTATGATTCTTTGTTTTTGCACCATGGTGTATTTTATTCAGGTTTGGAATGATGATTTTTTTTTAAACAATTCCAACCGAAAGCGGTTTCGGGCGATTGTCGCCTTGAGGCCACATTCTATCGGTAAATTTGCTTTTTGGACGCCCAGGCTTCTGAGTTACTGCCCACTGACGTACTGCCCACTGCCCACTGTTAACTAAACTAATGCCCACCTCCCGGAACGGCCTTTGCAGCGGCATTGTCCTCTCCTTCCTTGACCAGCATCCAGGACACGGCTGAGAACGCCAGCGTAGCTGCGCAGATGATGAAAAGCACGCTCTTGTTTTCAACCCTGCCCATGAATTCCCCGACACCAAGGCTGGCCACCAGTTGCGGCAGTACCACCGACAGGTTGAACAGCCCCATATATAAGCCCATCTTGGACTGGTCCACCTTCTGGGACATAATGGCGAACGGCAGGCTAACCGTAGCCGCCCAGCCGATGCCGAGCACAGCCATAAGCGAGTAGATGATAAGTGGGCTGGTTCCGAACAACCAGATACCGGCATATCCTATCGCCATGGAGGCAATGCATATCCAATGGGTTTTAACTCGCCCAATCCTGCGGGTGACAGGCTCCAGGATGAGCGCGGGGAATATGGCCGCCACCCCATTCAGGATCAGAAAAGCGATATCGATGACCCGCCCATTCTCCTCCTGGGTGAAATCGGAAAAACGGAACTCCAGGAATGAGAACATGTAAATAAACATGGATTGCACGCCAATCCAGGTAAAGCTGTGGGCTGCCAGTACTTTCTGAAAGCCGATGCGCCCCGACTCCCGCTTGGGTTTCCCGGCTTCCACTTGCAACAAGGACTGCACGATTAAAAGACGGTAAGCGCGGCACAGAACCATTCCACGTAGTGGTGCCCGACTTCAATCTCCATCAGGCGCACCGGCACGCGGTAACAGGCGTAAAGCAGAAAGCCCCAAAGCGGTTTGATCGCCCGAAACCCTTCCTTGAAGCTGTGGTATCACCGGAATCTTCTCCTTCAAAATTGCGCGGTTCTTTGATCAGGAAGGGCGGCACTATAGTGAACAACAACACCAGGCCGCCCCCGAAATAGATCAAAAACAACTTGCCGGTGATCGCGCCGATGACATAAGTAGCATGCCAAAAGTACCCGAGATGGTCTGCATCCAGGTATAGCCCTTGGTGCGCTTTTCCCCTTCCGGCGTCACATCGGCTATGATGGAGCGCGTTGGGTTAAAACCGACGTTAATGGAAATATCCAGCGCCAGTACCACAGCAATAGCGACCCCCAGTATGCCTTCTATTCCCAGGGAGGCGGAAACGATCTCCAGGTTGGGCAAGGCGAGCAAACTCAAGGCCGCCAGGATGCCCCCCACAATAATGAATGGCCGCCGCCGGCCCCCACCGAACCATACATTGTCACTCCAGACGCCAAAGAATACCTGGCCAAAGATGCCGGCAATAGGGCCGGCTGCCCACACCAGGCCGATGTCTTCAATTTCCAGCCCGTACTTGGTGCCCAATATCCAGCTCAGCGCCGAAATCTGTATCGAAAGCGCAAAACCCATGGCCGTAGCGGGCAGGCTCAGGATCGCGTAAAAGGTGTTGGTTAGTCGTTTTTGTATGTCTAGCATAAATATGGGTTGTCTAATTCTTATACAAAACCATTGCAGTAATACCCGGAATCGTCAGGGATTTACCACTGGCCTTTCCCAGGCTTTCCGTTCCGGCCTTTTCCCCATCCGCTACCAGCGTCCAGGAGCCTTCCGGTAAAGGCATGGAATGGTAATCTTTATTGGCGTTAAACACTACCAGAATGTCCTTCCAGGTATCGCCATTGGCGTTGCCGCTGAGGGTATAGGCAACCATATTGGGCGCTGGAGTATCCAGAAACTGCAAGTGCTGCGCCAGCATGTCCGTAGTCGGCATCCGGAAAGCCGGGTGAGCCTTGCGCAAGGCGATCAGGCCTTTAAAGTATTCGTAGGCCTCCTTATACTGCGCCTTCCTGGCCCAATCCAATTGGTTGATACTGTCCGGTGACTCAAAGGAGTTCTCCACGCCATATTTGGTGCGCAGCATTTCCACCCCGGCGTGCAGGAAGGAAACCCCCTGGGAAGTGAGTACGATTGCGCCGGCCAGTTTTTGCATGTGGATCTTATCATCTTCTGATGCATCGGGCCGGGAGATCGTCAGGCGGTCCCAGAGGGTATTGTTGTCGTGACAGGAAACATAGGTGATCGTCTGGGAAGGGGCGCCGCTCCAGGGGCCATCGGCATCGTAGATCTGTATGGAGTCGTAATTGAGCTGTGGATGCCGGGTGGCGGCCACAACACCAAATTTGATACGGTCTTCCTGTTTGGGTTTGCCACTGACAAAGCCGGGGTCGTCATGGGTGAAGATATGGCCTTTGATGGCGTCCCGGATATCATCGCTAAAAGCTGCCACGCCCTTAATCTGGCTGATATGACGCTTCAGCGCGCGTTGGTCCACCGGCAGAGGGCTGTCCCCGGCCGTCCAGCCTTCGCCATAGATAAAGATGGAGGGGTCGATCTCGTGAAGGGCAGCACTAACCTGGTTCATCGTCTCGATGTCGTGGATACCCATCAGATCGAAACGGAAGCCATCGACATGGTACTCGGTGGCCCAGTATTTGACAGATTCAATAATAAATTTCCGCACCATGGCGCGCTCAGAAGCCGTTTCATTACCGCAGGCGGAGGCGTTCGAAAAACTGCCGTCTTCATTCTGCCGGTAGTAATAACCCGGCACCAATTGGTTGAAAAGCGAAGCATCTGTTGCGCCCGTATGGTTGTATACCACGTCCATGATCACCCGCAGGCCATTATCGTGCAACGCCTTAACCATCTGCTTGAACTCTCGGATGCGAACGGCCCCATCGGCCGGATTGGTAGAATAACTGCCCTCCGGCACGTTGTAGTTTTGTGGGTCGTACCCCCAATTATATTTGTTCGCCTCCGGCTTTGATTCATCAACTGACATAAAATCAAAAGAGGGTAACAGGTGTATGTGAGTGACGCCCAGGTCTTTGATATGGTCTAGCCCGGTGGCCTCTCCCTGCGGGCTTTTTGTACCCGTTTCCGTAAGGCCCAGGAACTTGCCTTTGTTGGTTATCCCGGAGTTGGGGTTCATTGAAAGGTCACGAATGTGTAGTTCGTAAAGAATGATATCGGTGGGGCCGGCTAAGGCAGGCCGTTTGTCCGCCGCCCAACCCTCCGGGTCGGTTTCCGACAAATTGACGACCTGGCCGCGCTGGCCGTTCGTACCCACTGCCTTGACATAGGGATCGGGCGCCTCATCAAGCCATTCGCCCTCGTATTGAACCTGGAAGGTGTAATACTGCCCCTTGAGGTCTTCCGAAAAAGAAGCTACCCAAACGCCTTTATCCGATTTATCCATGTTAACCGTCCGGGTAGGCTGTCCGCCCAAAGGCAGGTCGTAAAAATAGAGGCGCACCGCCCCGGCGGTAGGCGCCCAAAGGCGGAAGGTGGATTGCTCGGGACTATAGGACAGTCCAAGGTCCGTACCCTCATAAACCGGGTAATCGCTGTAGGATGCGTACTGCGTTTCATCGGCAGTTTGCTGGCAGGCAGTCGCCATGAGTAGAGAGATTATGATGATGGAATAGAGCTGGGGCGTCTTCATATTGCTGCATTTGGATTGAATGGAGTAAAAATAGATAATTTGGGAAATATTCAGCATGACACGCCTAATAACCATCAAACTTACTTGGAAGAAAGCCTCTCCCGCTCCAATTTTGCAATTTCCCACCCCCTCCCATTGAATACAGAAATAGTATTTTTACCGATCGTTTACCGTTGAACCAAACCATTATGAAAATGCCCTTACCTGCACTCCCCTACCGGCTGTTAATCCTTTTCACGCTCTTTTTTTTCCTGATCGGGATCACCGCCTGCCAGCGCAAAACCGGCGACCTATCCAAAGTGATGCAAAAAAACATCCCCAACGTCCTCATTGGAGAAAGTGGACTAGGCTTTGGCCCATGTGAGCCTAGTATCGCCATCAATCCCAACAATACGGACCAGGTGGTGGCTGGAGCGGTCCTCGACCGGGCCTACTACTCTCAGGATGGCGGCAAAACCTGGAAAGAGAAACAACTGCGCTCGCCCTACGGTGTCTATGGTGATCCGGTCATCCTGGCCGATTACGCCGGCAACTTCTTCTACGCCCATCTGGCAGACCCTTCCGGCTCGGGCCGCTTCAGTTCGAGCTGGCTGGACCGCATCGTGATCCAGAAATCTACCGACGGCGGCATGGCCTGGAGCGATGGCGCCTTCACCGGCAACCGCCCGCCCGCCGACCAGGACAAGCACTGGCTGGCGGCCAACCCCTACAACCACCACCTTTACGTCACCTGGACGGAATTCGATAAATACGGTAGCCGCAAGGCCGAAGACCACAGCCGCATCCTCTTCTCCAAATCCACTGACAGCGGCAAAAGCTGGAGCGATGCCATTTCCATTAACCAGCTCGAAGGCGATTGCCTGGATGACGACAACACCACCGAAGGCGCTGTACCGGCCGTCGGCCCCAATGGCGAGCTCTACGTGTCCTGGGCTTATGCAGAAAAGATCTATTTCGACCGATCGATCGATGGCGGCGCAACCTGGCTCAATGAAGACATCATCGCCGCTGATCAGCCGGGGGGCTGGGCCTTCGACATCCCCGGCATCTCCCGCTGCAACGGCATGCCTTTTACAGAGGCCGACCGCAGCAACGGCCCTCACCGAGGCTCTGTTTACATCAATTGGAGCGACCAACGCAACGGCGAGGGCGATACCGATATATGGCTGGCCTACAGCCGGGATGGAGGACAAAGCTGGTCCGAACCAATACGTGTCAATAATGACCCCGCCGGGCGCCAGCAGTTCCTCACCGCCATGGCCGTCGACCAAAGCACAGGGTATATCTACATTGTATTCTACGACCGCCGCGCCTATGACGACCATCGCACTGATGTCTATCTTGCCTACTCCACTGACGGCGGCCAGACTTTCAACAACCAACGCATCAGTGAATCACCTTTCACCCCCACCACCGAGGTGTTCTTTGGCGACTACAACGACATCAGCGCCGAAGACGGCCATATTCGTCCGATATGGACCCGTTTGGAACAGGGGGAATTGAGTGTGTGGACGGCCTTGGTGGAGGTGAGGTGACAGGGTCTGAAGGTCTGGAGGTCTGGAGGTCTGAAGGTCTGAAGGTCTATAGGTCTGGAGGTCTATAGGTTTGGAGGTCTGGAGGTCTGGAGGTCTGGAGGGCTATAGGTCTGAAGGTCTGGAGGTCTGGAGGTTTGGAGGTCTGGAGGTTTGGAGGTCTGGAGGCCTGAAGGTTTGGAGGTCTGGAGGTCTAAAGGGCTGGAGGTCTGGAGGGCTATAGGTTTGGAGGGCTGGAGGGCTGGAGGATAAAAAAAGGCCGCATTATTTATGGAATTTGGTGATTTATGCGTCTTATGCTAATGAACCTCTTTAAAAAACCAAACTATGGCGACAATTACCAAATTTGAAGATCTGGACTGCTGGCAATCGGCACGCGTTTTGGCACGTAAAGTCTATAAATTTAGCCAATCAGGAAAAATATCTCGAGACGGGGATACCAGGTCACAGTTTCGAAGAGCCGCGCTTTCTATCATGAATAATATCGCAGAAGGATTCGGACGGTTCAGTGACAAAGAGAAAAAACGATTCCTGGAAATTGCCAACAGCTCATCCAATGAAATCGGCAGCATGCTTTACCTCCTGGAAGACATTGAATATCTCCCAATAAACGAAATCACGGCACTCCGGGAACAAAATAGAATAACACAAGCCCAAGTCCTCGCCCTGATAAAATATCTAAAATAAATAGCATCTCCTAACCCCAACGACCTCACGACCCAACGACCTCACGACCTCACGACCTCACGACCTAATGACCTTACGACCTAATGACCTCACGACCTAATGACCTCACGACCTCACGACCTCACGACCTCACGACCTCACGACCTAATGACCTCACGACCTTACGACCCAACGACCTCACGACCTTACGACCCAACGACCTAATGACCTCACGACCTAATGACCTAATGACCTTACGACCTCACGACCCAACGACCTAATGACCTCACGACCTCACGACCTAATGACCTAAAGACCTTGCGACCTCACGACCTCACAAAAAAAATTAGGGGCAACCTCCAAAAAAGGAAGCTACCCCATGCTCGACTTGTTATTAGCAAGATTGTCCCGGTTAGGAGGGACTATTCTTATGCCGTAGCCGGATTTCAGTAATCCGTTGGCAAGACAATGTTGATTTTAAGAGGCTGTTTTGACGACTACATTTTCATCATCAACAGCACCCGTAAAATTAGAAAAGTCTTCCGGAATATAAACTAATTCGGCTATAAATCTTTAAGCATTAGTTATTTTCCGGTTTCTAAGGGCCTATTACTCTGCCATGAACGGATATCGATAATCCGTTGGTGTAACAAAGTTTTCCTTGATGGACCGGGCGGAAACCCAGCGGTAAAGATTGAGGACCGAGCCGGCTTTATCATTGGTGCCCGAACCGCGCGCCCCTCCGAAAGGTTGCTGGCCAACGACCGCCCCGGTGGGTTTGTCGTTGATGTAGAAATTACCGGCGGAGTGGCGCAGTTTTTCCGTAGCCATCACTATTGCGTCGCGGTCTTTGGCGAACACGGCGCCGGTGAGCGCATACGGAGAAGTGCTGTTTAGCAGCTCAAGGGTTTCTTCGTACTTTTCATCTTCATAGATGTATACGGTCAGGACGGGGCCAAAGAGCTCTTCGCACATGGTGCGATATTTGGGGTCTTTAGCTTCGATGATAGTGGGCTCTATGAAATACCCTTCCGTTTTATCATATCCGCCACCGGCGATGATCATGGCTTTGTCGCTCTTTTTCGCCTCGGCAATATAGCTGGTGATCTTGTCGAAGGCTTTTTCATCGATTACAGCGCTCAGGAAGTTCGAAAAGTCCTCCGGATTGCCCATTTTCATGGATTTCATATCTTCGAGCACCAGTGATTTTATCGTTCCCCACTGGCTTTTGGGCAGGTAGGCGCGAGAGACTGCAGAACACTTCTGGCCCTGAAATTCAAAGGCGCCGCGGCTAATAGCGGTAGCGACCTGTTTGGCATGGGCGGAAGGATGCGCGATGATAAAATCCTTGCCGCCGGTTTCTCCCACAATGCGCGGATAGGATTTGTACTTGCTGATATTCTGGCCCATGACGCCCCAAAGATTCTGAAATACTCCGGTGCTTCCTGTAAAGTGGATGCCGGCATAGTCCGGGTGGGAGAAGATCACATCACCGGCAACGGGGCCATCGACAAAGACCAGGTTGATGACGCCGGGTGGTAGGCCGGCTTCTTCCAGCACCTCCATAATAAGGTCAGCGACCAACACTACAGACTCGGCTGATTTCCAGACTACGGTGTTGCCCATCATGGCCGGGGCAGTCGGCAGGTTGCCGGCAATAGAGGCGAAGTTGAAGGGCGTCAGCGCAAAAACAAAGCCTTCCAGCGGGCGGTATTCCATTCGGTTCCAGATGCCACTGCCGGAGAGCGTCAGGGGTTGCTCCTGGTAGATCCCCGTCATAAACTGGACATTGAAACGCCAGAAATCGCAGAGTTCCGCTACGATATCGATTTCCGCCTGATAGACCGTTTTTGACTGCACGATCATACTGGCTGCGTTCATCCGCTGGCGATAGGGGCCGGCGATGAGATCGGCTGCTTTCAGGAAGATGGCAGCCCGCTCCTGCCAGGGCATTTGTTCCCAGGCAGGCTTGGCTTTCATCGCGGCATCGATGGCCATATGCACATGCTCTGCGCCGCCTTTATAAAAGTGGCCCAAGGTGTGCTTCAGCTCATGAGGCGGATGCATGGGCAGCTTCCGATCTGTTTTTATTTTTTGGCCGCCGATGGTCATCGGGACTTCGGCCTGTCTGGATTTTAATTCCGCAATAGCTTTTTTGAGTTCTGCCCTTTCCGGGCTGCCGGGTGCATAATTGAGCACCTTTTCATTGATGGCGGTGGGGACTTTGAAATACGCGTTTGACATGATTATTCTTTTGGTTTTACGGTTGGTAATGCCGCGGCAAATCTAAGGCAAAGCAGGGGGAATAAAAAATCTGAAGCCCGGGAATGCCTCTGAATTTTGACTACAAAAAATCCAGGAGTTCCACCAGGTTTCCGATCTCATACCTGGGCTTTATTTCCAGTTCATTACCCTGTTGAAGAGGATTGAACCAACAACTGTGTATCCCGAATTCCTCAGCGCCCCGGATGTCGGCATTGAGATTATCTCCTACCATTAAAACAGCCTCTTTCGGCGGATGGCCGATTTGCCCGAAGGTGAATTCAAAGAAAGCCGAATCGGGCTTGGCGTAGCCGATCTCATCCGAGACGACCACCGCCTGAAAGAAACCATCGATTCCCGCACGGGCCAAGCGAGGCCGTTGCACTTCTTTTAACCCGTTGGTTACCAGGCCAAGCCGATAGTTCTCCTTCAGTACCTCAAGGGTATGCATGGCGCCTTCTATCAGGTGCTCGGTCTGGCCCAAATACCCCAGGTAAGATTCCGAAAAATGATTTTCATCCGCTTCCAATCCAATCTCTTTGAAAAAGAGTTGAAAACGCCGGGTCCGCAAGTCTTCCTTGCTGAGCTGCCCATGCTCAAAAGATTCCCAGCAAGCCTTATTAATACGGTGATAAAGCTGATGGTGTGTTTCTTCCAATACGATCCCTACCTGCGCCAAGGCTAAACGCAGGGCATCTCTCTCAGAACGGGTAAAATCCAATAGGGTGTTGTCAGCATCAAAAAGGATCCATTGGTAGTTCATGGCTGCGGAGGTTAGAACATGAAGGAATGCGTGAATGCGAGAATGCGTGAATGCGTGAATGCGTGAATGTGTGAATGCGAGAATGCGAGAATGCGAGAATGCGAGAATAAAAGAGATCGTAAGGGATCTTCATTTAGGCATTTCTTTCTCTCCATTCATGCTCCGAAACACCTCCGCAGGCAGGAAAGGTTCCGCATTGCCCCCTCCTTTGATGATTTCCCGGACGATGGTGGAACTGATATGAGAAAAAGCCGGCTGGCTGATCAGGAAGATCGTCTCCAGGCCTGCGCCAACGATGTGGTTGAGCTGAGAGATTGTTTTTTCATAATCAAAATCTGAAGCGTTGCGCAGGCCGCGCAGCAGGTAGCCGGCGCCGATCTCGTGAGCATAGTGCGCCGTCAGGCCGGAAAAATGGCCGACTTCCACTTTGGGGTCCTTTCGGAAGACCTCTTCGAGCCAGTGCAGGCGTTTTTCCAAACTATAAAGCGTCCGCTTCTGATTGTTGACGCCAACGGCCACGATGACCTTGTCGAAAAGGGGCAGAGCCCGCTCTACCAGGTCTACATGCCCAACGGTTATGGGGTCGAAAGAACCGGGGAATACTGCGATTTTTGACATTGGAACGGAGGTTAGGGTATATTAATGAAGGGAGCTATCCGAGTAATTTTTCGTAAAGTTGGTAGTTTTCTTCGTCGAAGCAAAGGAACCGTACTTCCTCGATTTCTGCCTGCACGGCCAAAAATGCCTGCACAGCGCCCACCGCCACAACCGCTGCTCGTTCTTTTGGAAAACCATATACGCCGGTGCTGATATTTGGAAAAGCCACCGACTTCAGGCCATACCTCACTGCCAGCGACAGGCTGTTTCGGTAGCAGTTCGCCAGCAGTTCATCGCTCTTTTCCGGACTCTGCTGCCCCCAGATGGGGCCAACCGTATGAATGACTTTCCGAGCCGGCATATTCCCCGCGGTGGTGATCACCGCCTGCCCGGTTGGGCATTCGCCGCACTCCCGTCGGATGGCCTTACATTCTTCCAAAATTGCCGGCCCGCCTGCCCGGTGAATAGCACCATCTACCCCTCCGCCTCCCATCAGGGAAGCATTCGCCGCATTGACAATGGCATCCACGCTTTCTTTGGTGATATCTCCTTTGATTAATTTGATGCTAGCCATAACTCCGGCCTTTTGATCAATGGCCTGAAACAAAACTAGCCTTAATTTTTTAGCTGTAAAAATTATCGGGGATTTTCAGACTCAATGTCCAACGTCAACAGGTCGAACGCAAAGGGGCAATGGATAAGAATGGGAAGACTGGAAATGAAACTCAATCCTTCTCAACGCGATCAGCCCTGGCAAACACTACTAGCCTTCCAGCCTGGGACGTACCGACGTAAAGGACTTAGAAGACAAACAGACACAACAGACGCACAAGACGCACAGACAAACAAGACACACAGACGCACAAGACACACAGACACACAAGACACACAGACACACAAGACACACAGACACACAGACACACAAGACACTCCCCCCCCTCACTCCAGCAAACGCAGGGAATCCAGAAAACGATTGGCAGAAGGATTGAGGTTGCGTTCCCGAACCATAGCCGTTTGGAGAGAATAGTAACGAGAGCCTACCACTACGGCCCGGGTTTTGACGACCGCTTTTTCGTTGAGGTAATCGATGCGCCAGATACGGCCCGGGTAACCGAAATAATCCTGGACACTAGAGTAAGCCAATTCCCCTTTTACACTCTTCACAGCCTGTTCAATGGTTGCATCAAAGAACTCTTCCAGCAGAGCGGCGGAATCGGAATGTACTGTATTCTCGGGATAATCGCAGTAGCTCAACATGTATAACAGATTGTCGGCCTTACTTTCTTCTTCCTTAGGGGGTTGGTAAAAATAAGTGTGATAGGCAAGAGTGCCGATCGAGGTCTCCACGCTGTCGACCCGATGCTGTAGAGGCCCCGGCGCCAGCACCCGGAAACGGCCTTCATAAGACTTGAACTCCTCCCATTTATCAGATTGCGCCTGTAAGGGCAGGCTCCATCCAGAGGTAAACGAGAGCACCCAAAAGGCATTAAAAATTAATAGAATGTGCTTCAGCATGGTGATTATTATTTCCGGAAATCGGCCTGCTGCTTTTAACAATTCAAAGCAAAACCTTAAATCCTGGCAGTTGAACGTCAGAACTGCCATAAAAGTGCAAAATTATACCCCCGGCGTTGTATGCCGGCATCATCTTTTTATTAAAACCCTGGCAGCCGGTTGGAGTTCCGCCTAAAAGCAATTATCTTAGTTTGAAATTAAAACTAAGCATTCATGCCCAAATCCCACCTGCGGCGATGGTTTCCCGAAGGCGCCGGACTGCTTACGGATTTGCACCCACTCACCATGGCGAATGGTTATTGGAAAACAGGGCTTTACCGCCGAAAAGCCGTTTTCCATCTGTTTTTCCGGCAAGCTCCTTTTGGTGTCGCTCACGCTATTGCCGCCGGGCTTGGACTGGCAGTTGAATACCTTCAGTTACTCCGCTTTGATGTCCGGGATATTCAATACCTGGGTGGCCTTTCCGGCGCCGACGGGCAGCCCTTGTTTGAGGAAAGTTTCCTTAACTACCTTCAACGCCAGAATTTCAGTTGTGATGTGGACGCCATGCCGGAGGGTACAATAGCCTTTCCTCACCAACCACTTTTGCGGATCGAAGGGCCGATCGTTCAATGCCAGATCGTAGAAACGGCCCTGCTCAACCTAATCAACTTCTCTACCCTTATCGCCACCAAATCAGCGCGTATTATTCAGGCTGCCAAGGGCGATTGTGTACGGGAATTTGGCCTGCGTTATGCACAAGGGGTAGATAGCGGCATTACCGCTTCCCGTGCCGCCTATATTGGGGGTTGCCATGGTACCAGCAATCTTCTGGCGGGCAGGTTGTACGATATTCCCATCAGCAGCGCCATGGCGCATAGCTTGGAGATGTCTTTCGACGAAGAAAGCGGCGCTTTGGGGGGCGTTTACACACTATCCGCCATCGAGAATGATATAGGCGGGTGGGACAACCGCATCAAACTTTCCGAAACACCGGCCAAGTTTTCTATCCCCGGAATTTTGCAAGTACAGCGTTATTGGGATGCCCACAACCTGCCCGTGGCCGACGTGCTATACGACCTGCAGGATGGCCTGCCACAAGGGCAATTTTTTGGATTTCAGGAGGAGGCGCTGCAGCCCATTCCGACCGGCAAGGCTGAAAACCTTTTACAACCCATATT
Organism: Lewinellaceae bacterium; assembly: GCA_020636215.1. GTDB lineage: Bacteria > Bacteroidota > Bacteroidia > Chitinophagales > Saprospiraceae > JACJYE01. The sequence goes on along the minus strand of JACJYG010000005.1, from coordinate 963,363 downwards.
TCGGGAGGGAAAGCTGGTATATAGCCCTCCGCCTCTGGCGGCCTGCAGAGCCTTTAGCCTCGGCCAGCAAGCCAGGTTTGCCAAGGCCCCGCTTGTGAATTATCCCAACGGGCTATCAGAAAAATTGTTCCAACGCAAGGCCGACATGATGAAAGCCCCCGAATCGGAAACTTAAAATTCCGTAATTTCACCCCAAACAACCGTATCGAAAATACATGCCATATACCTACGAATATCCGCGCCCGGCCTTGACTGTGGATTGCATCATTTTTGGCCTGAACGAATCCAACACGCTAAAGGTATTGCTCATTCAACGCGACCATCCTCCTTTTGAGGGGCAATGGGCCTTGCCTGGTGGTTTTGTAGATCCGGACGAAGACCTTGAGGCCGCTGCCCTGCGGGAACTGGAAGAAGAAACCGGAGTTCGGAATGTTTTCATCGAACAATTGTACACCTTTGGCGAGCCCGGCCGGGACCCCCGGGGGCGCGTTGTCAGCGTGGCCTATTTCGCCCTGGTCAACCTGGAAGAGCATCCCGTAACGGCCGACTCCGATGCCAGGCGGGTGGGATGGTTCCAAATCGACCAACTGCCAAACCTTGCCTTCGACCATCAGAAGATCCTCCAGGTAGGCATTGCCCGCCTGAGGGCCAAGGTGCGGTATCAACCCATCGGGTTCGAATTGCTGCCGGATCAATTTACCTTGACTCAATTGCAAAAGCTTTACGAGACGATCCTGGGTGTGGAAGAGCTCAACAAACGCAATTTCCGAACCCGCATCCTAAAGATGGGGGTGCTCCGGGAAATGGGTAAACAGGAAGGCGTAGCGCATAGGCCCGCCAAGCTATACAGTTTTGACAAGGAAAGATACGAACAACTTGCCCGGGAGCGATACGAAGACCTTATCCGGCGTGGTGTGGATTTTGAAATCTGACCCTATTATGAGAAAGAAATCACTCATTTACGGTTTGCTGTTAGGCCTGGCTGCCCTGCTATCCTGCCAAAATGACCAGGCGCCCACACAGGGCACACCGAATAATCCTGGCGGCGAAAGCGCCTCTCTCCCACCTCCTGAATCCGATTTTGAAGCTTCTCTTCTACGCTGGGGTTACCTCAACCAGTCGGGTGAGCTGGTTATTCCCGCCCAATTCGACGACGGCCGGCCATTCACAGAAGGTTTGGCTGCCGTGCGCGTCAAAGGCCGCTGGGGTTTTATTGATAAAAAAGGGGACTATGCCATTCCACTTGAATTTCAGGGCGCCTGGCCTTTTTCCGAAGGTTTGGCCCGAGTGCTGGATTACAACAACAAAATGGGCTTCCTCAACCGGAAAGGAGAATGGGTTATTCAGCCCGAGTACGAAGACGTTCAGGATTTCAGTAACGGCCTTGCCCGGGCCCGCATAGGAGAGCGCTTCGGCTATATTAACCGACAGGGCCAACTCGCCATTCCAGCGCGCTTCGACCAGGCATCTTCTTTCGAACAGGGCATGGCCAGCGTGAAGATAGACGGCAATTACGGCCTGATCGATACAACGGGGGCTTTCCTGATAGCAGCCCGCTATCAGAAAGTATCTCCTTTCCAACAGGGCCTGGCACGCGTGAAACTGAAGCGAAAATTCGGCTTCATCGATAAGTCCGGAAAAATGGACATACCCAACCAATTTGATAATGCGAGTGATTTTCAGATGGGCCGGGCGCCAGTTAAACAGGACGGGCTTTATGGCCTGATCGATGTTAAGGGTGTATTTATCGTTCCGCCAAAGTACAACCAGTTGTGGTACGCCGGCGAATCATTATGGGCAGCAGAAAAAGAGGGCCGTTATGGCTATATCGATGCCCAGGGCCAGGAAATTATTCCTCTTGAGTTTGAACAGATCTACAGCTTCGAAAACGGCTACGCTCCTTACCGCATCGGCCAACTCTGGGGCTACCTGGCCGCAGATGGCGCCCTGCTGACACAACCCGAATTCGGATTGGCATGGGCTTTCCGCGAAGGGCTCGCCAGGGTTGCTACCCGGCGGGGTATTGCCTTTATCAATACCAAAGGGGAAATCGCGATCTCCCCTCATTACTCCGACATGCGGGACTTTTCAGAAGGCTTGGCGCTGGTGCAGGCAGGGGGAAGGTGATTTGTGAGCTGTGAAAAGAGATGAACAATTAATCAACAACTGACAACCAAAAACAAAATGATCAGTATCATCATGGGATCCGATTCCGACCTGCCTGTTATGAAGGAGGCGGCCAATATCCTCAACGAACTCGGCGTTGCCTTTGAATTGACTATCGTATCGGCTCACCGGACACCGGAACGCATGGTCGAATTTGCAAAAACGGCGCACGAACGGGGTATTAAAGCCATTATTGCCGGGGCCGGTGGCGCCGCCCACCTGCCGGGCATGGTAGCCAGCCTTTCGCCCCTACCCGTCATTGGCGTTCCCATTAAATCCTCTAACTCCCTCGACGGTTGGGATTCTATTCTGTCCATACTGCAAATGCCCAATGGCGTGCCCGTGGCCACAGTAGCCCTGAACGCCGCTAAAAATGCCGGCATCCTGGCCGCTCAGATCTTGGGCGCTCACGATAAGCAGCAACAGCAGCGCATCATCGAATACAAGCAAAAGCTGGAGGAAGAGGTGGCCCGAAAGTACCGAAAACTGGAGGAGGTGGGATATGAGCACTATAAGAAGTAACGACAGGCGCCATATTCCGGCCCTATTTCCGCAAACCCCTGTTCATTCTTTTCGCAGGCTGAAATAAGGATGCTATGGATGGTTGTTAATCCCATCCATAGCATCCACAGTATCTATAGCATCTATAGCATCTAATAGTATCTATAGTATCAACAGCATCTATAGTATCAAAAGTATCTATAGTATCTATAGTATCAAAAGTATCTCCCTAAAGTACCCCTATTCAATATACAAGTCAAATTCCACCCGGCGGTTAAGGCTACGGCCGGAAGCCGATAGATTGGTGGCAATAGGCCTGCTCTCTCCAAAGCCCTGGTAGCTGATCCTCGAGGGTTCAACGCCCTGAGCAATGAGGTATTGGTAACAGGCCTTAGCGCGTTCTTCCGACAACACCTGGTTGGACGATTCCTCTCCGGTATTATCCGTATGGCCGCTGATGCGCAATTTATAACCAGGATAGCGGCCCATGATCTGTACGATCTGGCCCAGCACCTGATTGGATTCAGGCTTGAGCGTTGCCTTCCCGGTTTCGAATTGCACGGCGCGCATGGCGAGGTTTAACACTTCTTTTTCCTCTTTCTTCAACTCCGGACAGCCTTTGTTTTCGACAATCCCGGCTTGTTCGGGGCAGGCATCCACCCCATCGTGTAGCCCGTCACCATCTGTGTCGGGGCAGCCTTCATAGGGCCCTGCCACTGTGGGGCATTTGTCGAGCTTGTCTGCCACGCCATCGCCATCGCCATCCGGGCAACCCGCGGTAGCAGCAGAACCAGCTTCTTCAGGACAATCATCCTGTTCATCAGGCACGCCATCAGCATCGCGGTCTGAATAGGGACAGCCGCTGTACTCGGGGCGGCCCGGTTCGTTCGGGCACTTATCACGGGCATCCGCAACACCATCGCCATCGGCATCCGGACAACCTTTGGCGGAAGCAACGCCCTTTACATCCGGGCAGTCATCGTCCTTGTCGGCGATACCATCCCCATCGGCGTCCGGGCAACCCTTCAGCTTCTTTATACCGGCTATCTCCGGACAGTCATCCATACTATCGATGACTTCGTCACCATCGGTATCCGGACAGCCATTGAAACGCTTCTTGCCAGGTTGTAGCGGGCACTGGTCTTCCCGGTCGGCAATGCCGTCCATATCCCGGTCGGGGCAGCCATTAGTAGCCGCACTGCCGGCTTCATTGGGGCAATCGTCGAGCGAATCGACAATGCCATCTCCATCCGCATCAAGCTTTCCGAAACGATGAAGATACCCCAGGCCTAACTGCAAATTGTTGCGATTTTCTTCCTGCGCTATGCGGTATTCCCCTTGGAGGTTAACGTAAGACCGCCCACCAACCCGGATGTTCATTCCGGCTCCTACTGGAAATTGAATATTCGCCCCCAGTTCTTCTTCCATAACGACACCAGCCCCACCCAGCAGATAGGGTATTAACCGGCTGCTATCCGCTTTGGCGTACTGCAACTGCAGCAGGCCGTCAATGCTGCCAAAAGTCCGGTTGTTGATATCATCTGGAACATTGACCACTCCCACTTTCAGCGGTACAGCTACGTTCAGCCAACGATTGATGTTGCGAACGTAGGCTAATTCCAAGCCATTTGTAATGTCGAGGTTATCAATTGAATTAGGCCTCCCGTAATCCAGGAAAAGGACTTTGGCTGAAAACGCGTTCTTATCTAAAGCCTGCGCTTGAGCAGCGCTTACCAGCAGAATGCAGCAAGATACTATCAGTAGTATTTTTTTCATGTTCATTAAGGATATTGGTTTTTGAATTGTTGATATTTTATAATCGGTAAAAGCATACTATCCTCTGACGGCCAAGAGAGCAGACTGTCACAATATTAGGCGATTTTTAGGTATGGTAGGGCCTCGAATTATTAAAAAAGCTGTGGAAAGCAATACAGGACAAGGCAAAAGGATCGAAACAGGATCTGTTTAGCGATACGGCTTTTGCCGGAAAAATGTTGCATTCAAATTAAAAAATCGAAAAAGAATAAAAAAGCCCTTTTGTACTTAAAAATAAAAAATATTATTTTTAAGCTTCAGCAAAAAAATATCTCACCCGATATCCAAAAAACAAAATTATACTTCATTCGCCTTATTTTCTCAATTCCTGGCTTAAGGCATTGAAGCGGGAAACTATTTACATTATTTCACCAATAAACATGCAACACCCTATGCGACTCCAATCTCTACTTGCTCTTCTTGGCCTGGTAGTACTGTCATTGGGCTGTTCAAAAGACAGCCTTGACAAAACCCTATCTTCACTTCCTGCTTCCGATCCGATGAGCAGGGCTGAAATGGACCAGATTGTGGAAAAATTTCTGCACGAACAAAACACGCCATTTCGCTGGGAAACCGCCGACAACCGAATGCTCTGGAGCGCCTCTGTCCGCTCTGATTCCATCATGTCTCTGGGGTACAAACCCGCCGACGCCGTCAATGTTGCGCAACGGCTGGGTTTGATCGACACCCGAACGGAGGAATGGCAGGCCGTACGTAATAAGCTCATCCAACTGGTGGTGGAAGAAACCAACAAGGAATTTCCGGAGCTGAACGCCACCCCAAAGGACCTGTTCCCCAGACTCGAATGGGATGGGCTTCCTACCCTGGATGTCAAGCTCTTTAGCCAGCGCATCATCGAGCAGCTGCGCGAGATGCCTGAAGTGCGTTACATCGAGCCCATGGGCTATGGCCTTGGTGAGTTGGAACAACGCAGCGATTCGGGTTGCGGCGCGCCCCCTGCCAGTAACATTCCCAGCGCTGACTATACTACCACCGCCCCCAACGTAAAAATCCCCTGGACCTTCAGCCACTCCAGCATGAACGTCCCCTCAGCCTGGAACACCAGCACCGGCGCCGGCATCAAAGTGGCGCTGATCGACACCGGCACATCACCCAGCCAACCGAAAATAGGAAGCCAGTTCAACTCCGGCTACTCCCAGGGCCGCTCCCTGGAACGCCTGGGTACTCATGTGACCGGGTGGTGGTGGTGGACGCAAAACGAGGGCCCCGATGACCAATGCGGCCATGGCACCCAAATGTCCGGCCTGATCGCTGCTCCCCGTGGAGATGGGGGCGCTACCGTTGGCGTCGCCTACAATTGCAATCTCAAGGCATTCCGCTCCTGCAGCGATGTGATCATCAATGCCAGCAGCGAAAAGAATGGGGTGCGGGACGCCCTCTATATTTCCGCCAACGACAACGCCGTCAAGATTATCAGCATGTCCATCGGAGATGTATTCTACTCCAGCACCGTAGCCGACGGCATCTATTACGCCTACAACAACAATAAACTTATTTTTGCCGCCGCCGGCACTTCCCTGACCTGGACGAGTTGGTGGGGCGTCATCTTTCCGGCCAATATGACGCAAACCGTCGCCGTGACCGGCATCAAAGACTCCGGCAATATGCAAAAGTGCAGCAGTTGCCATGATGGCCCGGAAGTCGATTTCGTATCGGTGATGCAACGGTCATCCGACAATGACCGCACAGCCCTAACCCTGGCCATGAGCGGCAACCAGCCATCTTATGTTGGCGGTTCCTCCGCGGCAACAGCCACCACTGCCGGTATTGCGGCCCTGGTATGGGCCACCAATCCCTCCCAAACGCGCACTCAGGTACTGGATCGACTGAAAAATGCCGCCAGCATCTACCCCAACCGCGACAATAATTTCGGATGGGGCACGATCGATGCAGCGGCGGCGGTAAATTGATAAAGACGAGGTATTTGTTACTCGTTATTTATTAGCTTCACCAACGAGTCAACCAATAACTTGTTTTGATATCTTTGAAACCAGTGTAGATGGTTGGTTGTCCAGGCAATACAAAAGACAACCAACCATCTTTTTTAAAATCGACACGCATGCAATACCGTACATTCGGCAACACCGATCTTAAAGTCAGCGAAATCGGCTTCGGCGCCTGGGCTATCGGCGGCCCGGCCATGGCCGGCGACATGCCCATTGGCTGGGGCGATGTGGACGACACCACTTCTATTGCCGCCCTGAAGCGAGCCTTTGAACTGGGGATTAATTTTTTTGATACGGCTGATTTCTATGGCCTTGGGCATTCTGAAAAGCTCATCGGCCAGGTTTTCGGCAACCGCCCGGATGTTATCATCGCTTCTAAAGTTGGCCAACGGTTAAGCGATGACGGCAAGGTATTTCTGGACTATTCCAAAGATTACGTCCTCCAGGCCTGCGAGGCCAGCCTCCAGCGCCTGAAGCGGGAAAGCATTGATTTTTATCAACTCCATGTCGCCCGGATGCACCACCTCGAAGACGGCGCCTGCATCGAGGCCATGCAGCAATTGCAACAGGAAGGCAAGATCCGATATTGGGGTATTTCCCTGGTCACTTTTGCCCCGGAGCCGGAAGCGGATTTTTTCTTCCAGCACCAGATCGGCCATGGTTTCCAGTTGGTGCTCAACCTGATCAACCAACGAGCCGTGCCGGTTATGCGGCTAGCCGGTGAAAAGGGCTACGGGATCATCGCCCGCATGCCCCTTCAGTTTGGATTGCTCACCGGTAAGTTTACTCCCGATACCCGCTTTGATAAGGATGACCACCGCTCCTTCCGCCTTAAGCCCGACTTTCTGAGGGCCGCTCTGAAAGCCCTGGAACCAGCCTGGGAGATCGCGAAAAAATACAATCTCTCCGAAGCAGAACTGGCGTTGAGTTTTATCCTTAGCTTCCCGGAAGTGTCTACCATCATCCCCGGCATTAGAACACCGGCACAAGCGGAAAAAAACGCCAGTGGATTGGTTAAGCTAAGCGATGCAGATCGTCAATTCCTGGAAGGGCTCTACCAACAACCGGACTTCCAGGAGCTCATGACACTTATGCTGCAAGCGGGCTAGCGCCTGGCTGGAAAGGAGTGGAGCAAGGTTGAGTGCCTAAACCGAGCCAGGAGAGTTGAGAGCGTTGAGCTTTTTTCAGGATCTCAACCCTCTCAACCCTCTCAACCTTCTCAACCTTCTCAACCCTCCTACCGCCCTTCCAAGTCCTCTCAACCTTTTAAACCTACCATCCAATCTTCACCACCTTCAACTGCCGGAACTGCCCATTGGCCCATATCCGGCAATCGTACACACCATCGGATAAGCCATTGGCGCCAATTGGTAATTGATGAACACCGGCATCAAGACGGTCATTGTGATAAGCTACTTGTACCTTCCGTCCGGTAATATCGATCAGTTGGACCAACACGCTGCCTGAATTGGACAGCTCCAACTCTAACGTAAAAGCCTCATTAAAGGGATTGGGGAATACCCGTGCCTCAAACGGGGCAGCAGCTTGTGTTTCTGTCAATACTGCTTCCGGGTCACTATAGGGCAGGTAGGTCAATTTGGGCTTAGCCGGCTGTACCAACTCATTTCTTTGCACCGACAAGGGTGCGATGAGGCAAGGGACACAGGGTTGTATCCTCGCCAGAAAATCGGAACCGGACTGCGCCCAAAAACCAGGGTTCAAAACGATCTCGTCGCCGGCATAAAATTGAGCTGAGGTAGAAACCGTGACTGTACCCGATGTTTCCACCTTATCGCGCGCCTTGTATGCACCGGAGGCCGGGTTATCCGTAACGATCAGGTCCGGCGTACAATCGATGACGAAATCGCCGGGGTTGACATTGAAAAAGATGTTTCCGGCCCCTTTCACCATAATCCGGGCCTGAGGGGTGTTGATCCCTGGAAGCAGTACCTGCTCTGTGCCATCATTGGCCGTACCTGAAACCAGGGTTATGGGGAAAGTAAGCCCTCCGTCTATAGAGAGCAGAATATCCACATTAGCGCAATTGATCGGCGCCAAGTCAGTGCCGGCGACCGTCCAGGTAACCGTTGTCGGCTCTGCAGCGAACAAACAGGCGCCGCTGGCCGGGCTGGTTACGGTGAACGGCCCCGCAGTATTATCGACCGTTACCATCATATCATCCTCGTCGGTACACCCGTTCGCAGCGATGTTGTCACGAACGGTGACCCGGAAATTCATCTTGCGGGAAACACTGGGCAAAACTTCCCAGGTTGGGGTAGTACCGGCAACTACAGCCGGCAGGTTGGGGAAGAAGCGCGTCGGGGATGTAAGGGGCAGAAATGTACGAAATACCGGCCCGGCTGTGGCGGAAGATTGTGGTGGATGGCTGATGATCTGGTTATCCATTTGCTCCCAGCAATAGGTTAGTGCATCTCCATCCGGATCACTTCCTGCCGCAGTCAGCATAAAGGGAGTGCTGGCGGGGATAAGGAAATCTCCGCCGGCATTGACGCTGGGCTGGTTGTTGGCAATGGGCGTGGTTGTCGCACAACTGCCTCCGCCAATCGTTACAAAATTACCGATCTGCTGCAAACTGATGGCGTGGAAGTACCGGTCGCGAAAACCCTGTACATTACTCGATCCGCAAGTGCCCCCATAAGACATGATGGTGGAACCGCTTCCCGGTTCGAATGCGGTGGCGCCATTCAATTGGCCAGCATTGCTGCAAATGGGTTGGGTGCTTTCGTTAAAAGTGTGATCGGCCCCGAAATGATGCCCCCACTCGTGCATGATCAGCGTTGCAATCCCACCGGGGAGCGCCACATTGCTCACCACAGTTGCTCCCTGGGCTTTACTGCCATTGTTGCAAACCGTGCCGATACCAAGGGAAACGCCGGAGGAGGAAGTCGGGCTGCCACTGGTGCCCAAAGCGTGGGAGATGTCATAATTGGCAGAACCGATAATGCCATCCACAATGCCCTGGTTCTCACCAGCCATGGTATTCTGATTCCCGTCGGTGTAGCCGTCGGTAGCCGCATTGGTGAAGATCAGCAGGTTGTTATTCGCCACCAGTTGCAGTTGGATGGCCAGCTCGGTCTGATAAATACCGTTTACCGTAGTTACCAGGGTATTGATGCTGGCCATTGCATTGTTGACCCCGGTAGGGTCGGCCGCCGTAGCTGAGGCAGCTGTGAATTCGGCGTCGGCCGCTACGGCCAGGCGGTAAGTCCTCAACTGGCAATCACTGGCCATCACCCGATTGCCTAAATTAAGATTGCCGATGGAAAGGCCATGATCCTCCGCCAGGCATTCAATGCCTTCCCGGCTGTAGTCGTAATCCTTGTCATAATAACATAGGTAATGCTCCGTATCCTCTTTACTCACCGGTGTGATGAACACAGGGCTTTCTCCAGCGGATAGGATCAGTGCGTGAAATCCGGTTGGGCTGAAATCGAAAAAGATCTTTTCCAGGGAGCCTTCTACCCCCTGCCCTTCGTAGGAATTGATTTCCGGAAATTTCCGGGCCAGTTCCGGATGCATCACCGGCGCCTGACGGACCCGGAAGTATTGGAAGGAGCCATCCGGCAAAGGGATTTCCAAAATGGCCGGACTTTCGCCCAAACGGCCGGCGGAACGCTCGGGCGCGGCCTGTAGAATCGCTTTCACTTGGCTGACATCCAGTTTCAGTAAACGGAAGGCTTTGGGTGGGTTCACCTGTTCCCCCTCGGCGTATCGGATCGTTAAAGCATCCATGTCGTTCCAAAGCCCGTTACCGCGCCCCGGCGGGGAGCTCACATCCTGAGCCTGCAGGCCCGGGAATGCGATCAGGCTGCCTATGATGAATAGTATGTATTTCATTGGAATGGTCTTTTTGGGGGTTTCTTAATTTCTGTTTTCCAGCCGCTCCAGCCTTTCCTTCAGCAATGCATTTTCCTGCTGTAGTGCCTGGAGCTGTTTATTCATTTCAATGAGGTGTAAAAAAGCTTCCTCGATCTTTTCCTGTTGATTAGCCGTAATAGCGCCTATCTGCAACCCATCGGCCTCAATCTCCTGAGCAGAAGGGATGCCCGGCAAATGGCCCTCAACGGCTATTGCCTTTTCTACTGCTTCCAGCGGCATCAGCGTATAATCCTTAGCAAACACATAGTCCGGCCAGGAAGGAGACAATAACACTCTCAACTCTTCACAGATCACGTTTCCGTCAACTGCCAGTTTGAATCCGGCGGGAACGCTGAGGGTCCCCACGCCAAGCGCGCTGCCCACAAATGCCGAGCCCGTAACCGTCAGGCTGCCGTCTGCCTTAGTATCGCCTTTGATATCCACATCGAAATTGACATCCGGGGAGCCGGTATGGATGCCTATCCGGATACCATCGTCATAAATATGGCTGTCGCCGAGGGAACTGGGCCCCGTAAATTTAGCGACCTGGTTAGGTGTTCCGTTGATATCGCCGGAAGACAGCAATTTTTCCCAGGGATTGCCCCAACTACCGGCGGCGGCGGCCTCGCGGCGGTGGAAGATGCCGTCATCGGCAAAGAAAAGCTGGTGATCCTGGCTGGCGCCGCCGGGAGCAAGGGTGAATAAACCACCATCCACAGTGGTGCTCGCCGGTGCTGTTCCGAAACCGGACAACTGATGCCGCTCAAAGTAGGCTTCATCTGTATAGGTGCTCGGAGGCGCATCAATCGACAGGTTATCGTCAAAGTGGATCCGGCCGAAGAAATTGCCGTTGGTGTGGGTATTGCCCACTACATCCAGGTCGAAATCCGGATCGACGGTTCCAACCCCTACCCTGCCCTCGGCGGTTATAGCGATGCGGGTAACCAGGTCTGGAAAGCCGGTGCGCAATTGCAGGTTGGCGGCGAAACCGTCATGCTGAACCGGGCCGGTGACGATAGAGCGGATCTCCGCTCCCGGATGGTAAAAGCCGTCGGTGACCCACCCCCGGACCTGATAGCGCCCCAGCAGGTCGTCCTGTTCTACCGGCTTTTTGCCGGTAACCGCATCATATCCATTGTTTTTGTTAGTGGCCATCAATGGGTTTTGCCCGGTAATCTGAGCGGAGCCCAACAAGGGGAAAGCCAAAACGGCTAAAAAAAGACAGGTTTTCAGTACGTTCGTTTTCATGGTTTTTTGGTTTTTGATGAAAAAATGAAAGATGTTTTTCAGCTTTATAGCCCGGAATTGGGATATGTTACTGCCGAAAAGAATTTTTTTCCTGCCAGAGGGTAGCCGGGGGGTTAAAAATATGGAGCGGGCGCTGAAGGCAGGAGGAAGGATTTTCAAACCATCAAAAAGCAGTTTGCCATGCTAAGACAAATCGTTTTGTGCGCCATGGCCGGATTGACAACCCTGGCACTAAAGGCCCAAGTTAAGCCTATCCCTTATGCGCATGCCCACAATGATTACGAGCATCCTCACCCGCTAATGGATGCTCTGGCCAATGGATTCACCAGCGTTGAAGCCGATGTATACCTCATCAATGGCGAACTGTATGTCTCTCACGACACCCCCGCCGGACGTAATAAAAAGCGCACTCTTAAGGCACTGTATCTCAAGCCTTTAAAAAAAGTAATAAAAACTAACGACGGGCAGGTATACCCGGGATATCACGAGCCGTTCTACCTGATGATCGATATCAAGTCGGAGCCCGAAGCCACTTATGCCGAATTGAAAGAGCAACTCTTTGCTTTCCGCAACATACTGACTTCGTATCTAAATGAAGATAAAAAGCCGGGGGTAGTAACCGTATTCCTTTCAGGCAACCGCCCCATTGCCACTGTAACAGCAGAGCAACATCGTCTCGTCGCACTCGACGGCCGGCCGGCAGACCTGGGCAAAAACTACACCCCAAGCCTGATGCCGGTTATTAGCGACAGCTATAATAACCACTTTCAATGGCAGGGCAAGGGCCCAATGCCGAAAGATGAAAAGAAGCGGTTGGAGGCCCTTGCCCAAAGCACCAAAGCGGAAGGCAAGCTCCTCCGCCTGTGGGCAAGCCCGGAAAATGAAAATGTCTGGCGCACCTTGCTGGAAGCCGGCGTGGGCCTGATCAATACTGATGAATTAAAACGTTTTATGATTTTTTCACAACAATGGTAAGTGACAATAGAAAACCATAAAACGCCGCAGGCCAGCCTGGTATCCCTGGCTGGCCTGCGGCGTTGGAAAAAAGCGGTAATGAGCGGATGCCTTACTCAAAAAAATTCTCGTAGGAATTATCCTTACCGCTGCCCTGGCTCCGCTTTTCGGGCTGGCGCACCGGTTCGTTGAGGTCCAGGCTTTCTGAGCTGGGTTGCCGGCCGCTGTCGAGCAACATCAGGGTGCTTTCCTTTTCCCATTTTTCCAGCATGGCCATACCTTCTTCCTGGAAGATGCCCTCCTGCAGGTCGATGGAATCCATCAGGTTGGCGGACATTTCCATGAAGCGCTCCATTTCCCCCACCTTGTTGGCCACATCATCGGCTACCGCTTCCATGGCCGCATCAAACATAGCGCGTTTGTCCGGGTCTCCGGAGATAACGCTCATAGCCGACCGCATGGCGGAATGGGAGGTGCGAATTGCCTTGCGTTCTTGTTCTTTCAGGGTAACCTGGTCTTTGGTATCTTCCAACAGGATTTCCGAGTTCTGGTGCATCTTGGTCAGGATGCGGTACATAACCTCCATTTTTTGCAACAAGGCATTATACTTCTCGTTGCTTTCCCGCAAACGGGCAGCCTTACGGGTGGAGAGCATGACCTGGTTTTCCATGCCTTTTGCCTTGGCTGCGCTGGCCAGTTTCATATTCTCATCGATCTCGCGCTCATTGTCCTGAACAAGAGTGGTAAGCTTGCGCATCTGCCCTTTAAGCACGCCGATCTGCTTACGCATCTTGACCAGGTTGTCCTGCAGGCTTTCCACATAGCTCTTCAGAATGCCGATGGGGTCGAGTTGTACAAAAAGGCCTGTTACCCAACGCATCACGCTTTTATAACCATACCAAACGAGGTTGCGCATACGGGGATCGAGCACCATATAAACCACGGCTGCCAGGATGATCAGCAGGATGGCCAGGTTTAGGGTGCTGGATATCAACCCGATCAAAAAATCCAGGTTGGAAAGGATCAGGTAGCCGCCACCCAGAATGACACCGGCCAGAAAAATTGCACCGGTCACCCCTTCCGGGCGTTTCCAGAAGGACTTGGGCCCGGTTCCAGCGCCATCAAATTGAGGAATATCTGCCATTTCAGTTAGAATTTTCAGTTACGGAATTAAAGTTTACAACATGGATTGGATATTCTCGATATCCCTGTCGATATCATTCAGAATGGCTCGCAGGGTAGTTTCGAAAGCATCCTTGGTTGATTCGATTTTTTCTTTGGCCGCCTGAATGTGCTCATCGGCATGGTCGATCGTATCCTGAGACTTCGTGATCTTTTCCTGCAATTGCTGGATCTTGATCTTGTACTCTTCGATCTGTTTCTTCATCTTTTCCACTTCCGACAGCTTGGACTCCACCCGCTGCTCCATCTGTTTCTGCAGGGCGGCATCGAACTGTTGTTTTTCGTTAAAGAGCACCTTTTTATAAAGCTCCGCCGTTTGCAGGAGTTTATCCTTGGTCAGGCCTACGGTAGAAGCGGTGGCGAAGGCTGATTTGAAGGCCGTGGCTTCATCCATATTCAGGGCCAACAGCCGGCCCAGGGATTGTTTAAACTCTATATAATCAAAACCCGGTTGGTTGTTGCGTTCCAAAGCTTTGATGAGAGAGCTCAGGCTACGTTCATCCAGCCCGGCATTAGCACTAAAAAGTTCTTTTAAGTCTTGTTGCATTCGTCCAAATATTTGTTGTGCGCCCACAAATTAAAGGAAATTGCCAGAAAAGGGAACAGAAAAATCGATATTCCGGGATGGAATGTCGATAGATAGGATTGGATTGCCCAAAATTCAATATCTTCAAGGGTACAAACCATCTTTTTTATGGATTCATCAGGCAAAAACGAACGGGCTCAGGAAATCGTCAAGAACTATGTGCTCATCTCTATGGGGGCGGGCCTGGTGCCCATTCCTATTCTGGATATCGCCGCTGTTACAACGGTACAACTGGACATGGTCAAGAACCTGGCCCAGCTCTACGATGCCGATTATTCTGGCGATTTTGCCCAAAACCTACTTACCACGCTAACCGGCAGCACCCTGGCGCGCATCGGCGCCAGCATGGTCAAAGCCATTCCGGGAATAGGCACGCTGCTCGGCGGGGTTTCCATGTCTATTATGTCCGGCGCATCCACTTATGCCATTGGTAAGGTCTTCATCCGCCACTTCAGCACCGGCGCCAGCCTCTTTGATTTTGACGCCGAAAAAGGCAAGGCTTTTTACGAACGCTATTTCGAGGAAGGCAAGGATGTGGCGGCACAGTGGGACAAAGAAAAGAAGGCCGGCAAAAAGCCGGAAGCAGCCACCGGCGAAGGCCAGGATGTGCTGCAGAAACTGGAGCGCCTGTCTGAATTGCGCGATAAGGGCGCCTTGTCTGAGGAGGAATTTCAAAGGATGAAGCGGAAGCTGCTGGAGGAGTTGTAGCACGTCGGACGTCCGATGGCACATGGCCGATCAGGATGGCCGGGAATGCTCGTGACGCGCAAATTTATTTGCGTCGTCCACATCATTCATGAGGGACTGCGTCCCGAAACGGCTAAACCTGCAAGTCTCTAGCGCCGCGGGTTAAGAGTCAATATTTTTCCGAGCGCCTGTTAGCGACTGACTAAGCAAGGCGCCCTTCAGGCAAGTCAGCCGCTAACTAGCCGGGCAAGTCAGGGGGTGACTGAACCTGGCAACATCCAGGCGAGTCACCCCCTGACTGCCCTGCGGCCTAACTAGGCGGGCTGGCGGCTTCGGATAGTCAGCGGCTGGCTTGCCACTGGTAATTCCGGCTTAGCCAGTCGCTGACAGCCTCGCGCAGTACTTGGATTATCAATTCTTCACCTGCGGCGCTACTGACTTGCGAATTGCTGGCCTGCCTATCTACGCCAGTCGGTAGTGCCGCGGGTTGTCTTTCAATAAATCACAAGCTGTCCGCAGTTTTGCGTCGGGGCGAAGTGACACGCCTGGCGTCAGATGGACACTTGCAAGGGGCCTTCTGTCTTAAGCGTAGGAATATTAATTCTTAACTCGCGCCCCTAGAGACTGGCTCGTTATTCCACATCGAGACGGACCCTGTCCGCCAAAGCCAGGCGAAGGTGAAATCCCCACCGCAGCTGCGGTGCACCTTTTCAACTGCCCTACTAATTACCTACCCCACCACCTC
Organism: Lewinellaceae bacterium; assembly: GCA_020636215.1. Lineage (GTDB taxonomy): Bacteria > Bacteroidota > Bacteroidia > Chitinophagales > Saprospiraceae > JACJYE01. Next base: position 947,633 of record JACJYG010000005.1, on the reverse strand, counting down.
CACCGAGCTAAACCCATTCCCCTTCTTCTGCACTACGATCTGCGCAGAGATGCGCTCTTTCAAGGCTTTGACGTGAGAAATAATGCCGATGGATTTCCCGCTCGCCTGCAGGTTTTCGAGGGTGGAAATGGCCAGGTCGAGCGTATTATCGTCCAGGGAGCCGAAGCCTTCGTCGATGAAGAGGGACTGGATCTGGGCGTTGCGGCCGGCCAGGTCGCTCAGGCCGAGGGCCAGGGCCAGGCTGACCAGAAAACTTTCCCCACCGGATAGGGTGTTCATAGAGCGGCGGTTATCGGCCTGATAGGTATCGATGATGTCCAGTTCGAGGTCCTCGTCGCTGCGTTTGTCGATGAGGTAACGGCCGTTGAGTTTTTCCAGGTGTTGGTTCGCCAGTTGGGCCAGTTTTTGCAGGGTCAGCCCCTGGGCGAAGATGCGGAACTTCTTACCATCGGCCATACCGATGATCTCGTTGAGGCGGGCCCAGCGGTTGTACTCCTGTTTCTGCTTTTCGATACGGGCCACCAGTTCTTCGGCTTTACGGCTGCGGGCCTCCTGCTGGCTGATCTTTTCGGCCAGGGCGCCAATACGCTGTTGCCATTCCCCATAGGCCGCTTCCTGCTCGCGGAGCTGTTCTTCGAGTAAGCCGGGCGCTTCGGCCGTAAGGGCTTTAGCTTGCTCCGCTTCCAGTTCCTCCCGAACGTTTTTTAAAGAAAGGCGCACTTCAGCTTCCCGTTGTTGCAAAGCAAGCAGGGATGCTTCCAGGGTTTTGGCTTCGGCGGGCTCCAGGAGCGACTCCCGCAAGGCATTGATCTGGTCAAAGCCGGCTTCCCGGGCGCTGGCCGACAAGGCTGTTTCCAGTTCCGCGGCCCGTTTCAAAGTCTTTTGGAGCGCCTCCTGCTTTTCCGCCAGCGATTGCCGGGTGCTGTTCAGCCCAAGGCGGGCGGCGCTCAGTTGCTGCTCCGCAGCCTCCAATTGGCGCTCCTGTGCCGCCGCTTTTTGTTGGCTCAGTTGCCGTTCCTGCCGCGGGTCTTTGTCTCCAAAAAGCTGAATGCGTTGTTCCTGAAGTTGCTGCAACAGTTGCTGAGCTTCACCCAGCCGCCGGGCCAGTCCTTCGATACGGCCGGACGAAGCTACGGCCTGTTTTTCCGATTGCTGGAGTTCCTGCTTTGCCAGTTCCAGTTCGCGTGCTACCTTTTCAGATTGTTCCGACTGGCTTTCCCATTCATTTTTGCGAGCCGAAAGTTCTTCAAACACCTGAGCTCCGGTTTCAAGGCTGAAGGTATGGCCGTATTTTTTTAGTAATTTGTTCAATTGCGCCACCCCTTTATCAAATTTCTCCTGCTGCGTGGCCATTTGCTGGCGATGGGTTTTCAGCCGCTCTTCGAGCACCCGGAGCTCGGTATCCTGATCCTTGAGCTGATTGGCAACCTCCTGCCGGAGCGCTTCCTGTGCATCCAGTTGGGTGATGATCCCGGAAAGGCGGTTGCGGGCTTCCTGCCGCTCCCGGATCAACTGGCCGGATTCCTCGATCTGACGGAAGAGCAGGTGGTTGCGGGCTAAAGCAAAGTGGGCTCCTCCTGGCTCCGGAGAAGCTTTGGCTATCTTGTTTTCATAGGCCAGTATCTTGTTTAATTGCTGGCCTACCTGCCCGCTCAATTCCTTTAGCTCGTTGCCGGCCAGCTGCTCGATCTGCATTTCCAGGTTATTCTGCTGCTGCAATAAAGCGCGATGATGGCCGTAGATGCGGTTGTAATGTTTTTCAGCCTTATCCAGCGCTTCCTTTGCTTTATCGACAAAGGGTTTGACGGGATGTTCCCGGAAGGGGTGGTGGGTAGAAAGGCAGAGGGGACAGGGCGCGCCTTCCTCCAGGGCCGCCCGGTCTTTTTCATAGTTGGCGATCAGTAGTTGTTGTTCGTAAATCTCCCGTTTGAAAGCTTGTTGCTCGGCGGCGTTGTCCAGCGCTTCCAGGGAATTCATGATGTCTTTGTTGAGGGCGAGCTCTTCGTTCTGCAGGCCTTCGAGTTGTTCTTCGTAACCGGATAGCTCCGCCAGTAGCAGCTGGTACTCTTCGTTGAGGCGGTGCAGGTCTTCCAGGTTTTTCTTCTGGCTGCTGAGTTGTTCGATCTCGCGGTGCAGCAAGCCGAGCAGTTCGCTTCTGCCTTCTGCAAAATTTGGGGGAACGTTTTTGCGAAAATCTTTCTCCAGGCGGGCGATGGCCTGTTCCAATTGGCCCAATTCCTGTGCTTTTCGTTGCCTTTCCTGGCGGCCTTGTTCCAGGCCTTGCTCCATTTTGCCGGCAATTTTCTCGCCCTGACGTTGTTCGGTAAACAAGGCTCGCAAGTCATCGCGGTGCTGCTGAATAGCCGGCAGATGCTCCACCAAAGTGGAAAGTGCTTGATGTTTTTTCAGCCATTGCAGCAGCTCCTTTTCCCGGGTGCTCAGTTGCCCAATCCGCTCAGCTAATGCCTCAATAGCCGTTTTCTGGCTGGCCAATTTAGCTTCTTCTTCGGCTTTTTCGCGCTGCAGCGCTTCCAGTGGTTCCTGTTTTTCTCTGATCTGAACATCTAATCCAAGCACCTGTTCCAGCAGTGGTTCCTGCTCCGCCAGAACAGTGCGGGTGGCGGCCAGTTGTTGTTGCGCCTGTTGCTGTTGCCCTTGTGCGGCCCGTTCGGCCACTTCGAGTTGCGCCATCGACTGGCTCAATTGTTCAATCGACAGTTCCAGGGCCTGTTGTTGCTGCAGAACCTCATCCAGAAGCTGAAGGGGCCCGAGCAGTGGCTGTGCCTGCTGGTGCCGGGCCAGGCGCTCAAAATCGGGCGCCGCCTGTTCTAATTCCAACCCGGTTTCCTGCAAGCGGGCGGCCAGAGCTTCCTCCCGTTGCCCGAGTTGCTGTAACTTCCCCAGCCAGTTTACCCGCTCGCGCAGGCCTTCCAGCTCTCCCCGGCGCGCTTCGGCCGCTTGTTTTTTCTCTTCCCACTCTTCCATCAGTTCGGCCACCGCCTCGGGGCTCAGCAATTCCAGGGTATCGCGTTCCCGCTCGAGTCCAGACAGTTGCTGCTGCTCGAGTTTAAACCGCTCATAAGCTGCTTTGGACAAACGGGTATAGACCTCCGTTCCGGTAATGCGCTCCAACAGTTCGCTCCGCTCCCGCTCTCCGGATTGCAGGAAAGCAGCAAAATCGCCCTGAGAAAGCATGACCGAACGGCAAAAACGGTCAAAGTCCAGCCCTGCCACTTCTTCGATCAGCTGGTCCGCTTCCCGGATCTTTTCCGCCAGGATCTCAAACTCGCCCTTTTCGGGGTTCCAGCACGCTACCTGCCGCTCCGGCCCCAGGATATTGCCCTCCTCCTTTTTGTGCGCCCGCCAAATGTTCCAGCGCGACCGATAGGTAACACCCTTTACTTCAAATTCCACTTCCGCCAGGCTCTCCACGGCGCCATAAGACATCACTTCCTTCGCATCCTTGTTGCGGTGCACCCGCCCGTACAGAGCCAGTGTAACGGCGTCCAGGATGGTCGTTTTCCCCGCCCCCGTATCTCCCGTTATGGCAAACAGGCCCGCCTGCCCCAGCGGCGCGGCGCTGAAGTCGATCGTCTGCCGGATGCGCAGCGAGTTGAGGTTGTGGATGGTTACTCGGAGGATTTTCATCGTTCTGTGTTCCTGCGTTTCTGGTTTTTGAGTTTCTTGTTCAGCGCTACGCTGTAAAGCCTATTTGGAACCTATACTGTTTTCCCCCTGGTTTCACAGGGCTTCGTACATCGTACCCCTCTCAGGCCCTTTCCCGAGCCGTACATCGTACATACCCAAGGCCTTGGTTTCATCATTGACGTCCAGGAACTAACCATCCAGCCATTCAGTCATCCATTGGCGCAACTCCAGGAACGTCTCCACCAATTCGTCCATCTCCTCGGGAGGGCTGCCGTAGCGCTGGCACTTCATCTTAAAAACTTCCAGTTCTTCCAGGTCGCCGAGTTCGGGCAGCGCCTGTTCCTGCTTTTTGGCCTCATACTTCCGGAGGATACGGATTTTGAGCAGTTCCAGGTACATCTCCGCCGTCAGCTCGTGCAGGCGTTGGTCAAGTTGAGGGATCAGACGGTCCGTTTCCACGATCACTTCCACCCAGGGCGGCAGGCCTTCCCGTTCCTTTTTACCAAAGCGCTTTAAGGCTTCCTCTACTTTTTCCAATGGCCCTTGTATAGTTTTCAGGCGCCGGAAGGCAGGCAAGGAAATGGGCGCCACTTTTTTCAGTTCCTTACCTTCAAAATGCAACAAGTAAACGCTTTTTTCATCTTTGGTTTCACTAAAGCTTAACGGGATCAAAGAACCGGAATAGCGGATGTGTTCCATCCCCCCGACAGCCTGCGGGCGGTGGATGTGCCCCAGGGCCACATAATCAAAGACTGTAGGGAACTGATCCGCAGCGATGTTTTCTTTATTGCCGATATAAATGTTGTCCTGCGCGCCCGAAGCTTGAGCGCCGGTGGCGTAAAGGTGGCCGGTAGCGATCACCGGCCAATCGATATGGGGGTAAATATCCTGGATCAGTTGCCCCAGGGCCTCGTAATGTTGCCGGATCCCTTGTTTGAGCCGCTCCACCCGCTCCATGCCGTTCTCGCCGGCGACGCTGAAGTGCAGGTCGCGGTCGCGCAGAAAAGGGGCAGCGGCAATGATTGCTTCCAGCTTTCCCGATTCATCCCGCCACTCTACCAATTCGTCCTCCAGGTTTTCGGTAGCCGCCCCCACCACGTGAATGTTCAGGGCCTGCAGGAGTTCCCGGGGGGCATTGAGCATAGCGGGTGAATCGTGGTTACCGCCGGTGATCAGCACATGGCGACAGGAGGTATGGATCAATTGGGTCAGAAAGCGGTAGTACATCCTCCGGGCGTAATTGGGCGGGTTGCCGATGTCGAAGATGTCGCCCGCTACCACCAAGCCGTCCACTTCGTTTTGGGTAATGGTGTCCAGCAGCCAGTCGAGCGCCATTTGATGCTCCGCTTCGCGGTCATTGTAGAGGAATTTCTGCCCCAGATGCCAGTCGGAAGTATGGATGATCTTCATGAAAAACGACTAGTAGTGTTCAAAAAATAAGTTCTCCACTGGAGATTTTGCGATGTGGCTTGTCTTCCAGCTTTTCTAAAGCTTCCAGCCTGCGCCACATCGCAAAATCGTCGAACTTATTTTTTGATTGTTTCCTATTCAAAGTCTTCGTAAAGTAAATACTTCCGGCGCAATTTTTTAAAACCCGCCAAGCCTTCCTGCCAACTTTGTTTAATCTCAGCCTCCGATTTTCCGGCAATGATCTGTTCCCTCATCTGGGGGCTGCCCGCCAGCTTGTCGAAGAAACCGGTTTTGAGGAAAAAGTTTTCCTTATCCGGAAAATCCCGGTAGAAATCGATGAGGTAGCTCAGGTTAATCCTGGCTTCGGCCCGGATATCTTCCGGTTTTTGATCCACCAGGCTGAAGCCGTGGCACAACTTGCCCTCCAGTTTGGGGGATTTGGCGCCGAACATAGATACCGGGGTGAAGGTATAATCTCCTTTCGGAAAATCCGGATGGCCGTATACCTGAAATTGGTTAGAGGTGCCCCGCCCTTCGCTGGCGACGGTTCCTTCAAAAAAGCAAATAGAAGGATACAGGTAAATGGCCCGCATATTGGGTAAGTTGGGGCTAGGGCGAACGGGCAGTTCATAGGAGGTGGAATGGGTATAATTGTCGCAGGGAATCACCTCCAGTTCACAATGGCGGCCGCCTTCCAGCCAGCCTTCGCCATTGATCATCCGGGCGTACTCCCCCACTGTCATTCCGTGCACCACCGGCACCGGGTGCATACCGACGAAAGAACGGTAGGCGGGGTCCAGAATGGGGCCGTCCACATAATGCCCGTTGGGGTTGGGGCGGTCCAGCACCATGAATTTTACGCCATTTTCGGCGCAGGCTTCCATGACGTTGTGCATGGTTGAGATATAAGTGTAAAAACGCGCCCCTACGTCCTGGATGTCAAAAACAATCCAGTCGATACCTGCCAGGTCATCGGCTCCGGGTTTTCTTTTGCTGCCATAGAGGGATACCAGGGGAATGCCGGTCTGAGCGTCCTTGCCATCCTTCAGATGTTCTCCGGCATCCGCTTCTCCGCGGAAGCCATGCTCGGGCGCAAAGATTTTCACTACCTTCACTCCACGGCTCAGCAGGGTATCCGCCAGGTGGGTGGACCCCAGCATGGAAGTATTGTTGACCAGGAGTACTACATTTTTATCGGCCAGCATGGGCAGATAAAGGTCCAGCCGGGCGGCTCCCACCTGCAATACAGCTGGTGACTCCAATGCCGGGTTATTCGGCTTTTCCACGAAATTTCTTGAAATTTTGCTACAATTTAGTTGAATTGCAGCAAAAATTAAAACCAAAATTTTTAACTTCACCATCATTTGTTTCTGTATTTTTGATTATGAAGCAGAACTGCTATGCCATCGTTGACCTGGAAACAACCGGCGGGCGGGCCGCCAGGGATAAAATTATCGAAATCGCCATTGTCCTGCACGATGGGCGGGAAATTATTGACACCTACAGCAGCCTGATCGACCCGGAGTGTTACATTCCCTATGGCATCACCCAGCTCACCGGTATCAGCCAGGACATGGTGCAGGGGGCGCCGAAATTCTACGAAGTCGCCCGCAAGGTAGTGGAAATGACCGAAGGCGCCATTTTTGTCGCCCATAACGTACGTTTCGATTACAGTTTTCTGCGCGAGGAATTCGCCCGTCTTGGCTTCACTTTTTCCCGTAAAAACCTTTGCACCGTTCGCCTGAGCCGGAAAGCCTTCCCGGGGCTGCCATCCTACAGCCTGGGCAACCTCATCCGCAGCATGGGCATCGAAGTCGATAACCGCCATCGCGCCCTCGACGACGCCCTGGCCACCGCTGAACTACTGCGCCGCATTCTGGACCGGGAAGATAATGAAAAAAGCGCTCAGGAGATGATCAACCTGGGCATCCGGGAATCACTGCTGCCTAAAAACTTTAGCCTGGAAAAGATCCATGGCCTGCCGGAGGACTGTGGCGTGTACTACTTACATGACCAAAAGGGCGAGGTGGTTTATGTGGGCAAGAGCATCAACATCAAAAAACGGGTGGCGGAACACTTTGCCGACAAAACGGAGAAAGCCGGGAAGCTACAGCAGCTCGTCCACGATATTTCTTTCGAACTGACCGGCAGTGAGCTTGTCGCCCTGCTGCTGGAGTCACACGAGATCAAACGCCTGAGCCCGCCGATCAACCGGGCGCAGCGCATTCGCCGATTCCCTTTTGTCGTCCATACTTACGAGAACGAAGCCGGGTACCGCTGCTTCGAGATCGCCCAGGTCACTGCCAAAACGCGGCCCCAATACCACATCATCTCCGAGTACCCCAAGCTTAGCAGCGCCAAGGGCCACCTTACCCGAATGCAAGCCGCCTACGAACTTTGCCCCCGTCTCAGCGGGCTGCAATCCGGAAAGGGCGCCTGCTTCCACTATCACATTAAACAATGCCATGGCGCCTGCGCCGGCAAAGAACCGGCCGATGCCTATAACGAACGCGCCGAACAAGCCCAAGGCCAGCTGTCTACCGTATTCGACCAGGATTTCTTCATCCTCGACCAGGGCCGCGAACCGGAAGAATACGCCGTCGTGTTAGTTGAAGAAGGCAGCTTCCGCGGTTTCGGCTACATCGCCAGAGAGGCCGTCAACGGCCATCCGGAGCCCCTGCGCGACGCCATTCGCCATCTCCCCGGAAACCCGGAGACGACGAGAATTATTCAAAGGTTTCTGAGTTCGGGGAAGGGGTTTAAGGTGGTTCAGTGTTAATTCTTTGGGGTTTCAGGGTTCCTTAAATGTTGTTGAATTCTAAAAAAAACGTTGGAATTCGAAAACCCTCCAAAAACTGTCAGCACGCTGGCGTGTGCACTGAAAAAAGAACGCGGTGGAGACAGAATATCTCCACCGCGTCCCTTCATTTCAGCCAGGTTCAGTTCAGCTTATTCCAAAATCAAGGGCTTCACGATCATTCCTTTCTCAGAGGCAACCCTCACAAAGTAAGCGCCGCTTACCAGGGCGGCCAGATCCAATTGTACCGTTTGCACATTGGACTGAACATCTAACTGTTGAACGGAAACCTCCCTGCCGACTAGATCGAACACGCTAACTGTGTATGTCCCCGGTTCAAATTCGTTGAACGACAGGTTCACTAAACCGGACGTGGGGTTGGGAAAGAGAGTCAGCCTACCAGCCAGACCGGCTTCCGAGGCCGAGTTGATGACGGTTATGACCACTTCATCTGTGTTCTCGCAACCGTTAGCATCTACAACGGTAACGGAATAGGCGCCCGTTTCTGCCACAGCCAGGGTCTGCTCTGTGGAGCCATCGCTCCAGATATAGCTTATAAAACCGGCTCCAGCGTCGAGCACATAGATAGCCGGGGTGTTGATGGTGGTATCCGGGCCGAGATCAACTACCGGGAGGTCGTTCACGGCCAACTCGACCGAATCGGAAGCCACACAACCGGCCGGTGTCGATGCGATGACAGTGTATATTCCGGCATCCGTCACATCAATGCTGACACTCGTACTGTCATTCGACCATTCATACGACACATATCCTGCTGGTACGGTGAAAATTGCCGTGTCGCCGACACAGAGAGCCTGGTCCTCGCCAAGGCTCAGCGTACAGTTCAGGTTCAGTTCGAAAACGGCTAATGTGCCACTTACCTCGTTGGAAACGACGACGAGGTTCTTTCCGTTAGGACTGTCTGTATAGGGTATAAAGATCAGGCCTTCCGGGCCGAGGTCGCCGCCACCAATCCCATCTCGGGTATTGAGGTATTGCATGAATTCGGGGTTGGCCGGGTCGGTCACGTCATAAAGCATAATGCCGCCGATGCGCTCCAGGCCAATAAAAGCGTACACTTTACCATCGAGCTCCTCGACGAGCACCGACTCAGGTTCCGGGCCCTTGTCGTCGCTGCGGTTCTTGTAAGTATCATTGCTGTTGCTGGCGTTGAAGAGCGGCGCCCAGATCGGATCGTTTGCCACGATCTGTTCGAGGCCGTCACCACTGTCGTAGACTTGTTCTCCAGTAGCCACATTCCAAATGGAAAAGGAGCGGCCTCCGATGCCGTAGATCTCGTCATAATCGCCGTCACCGTCAGTATCCCCCTGGGCGCTGGTGCTAAGCATCCGGCCGAGGAGCGCGTTGTTCTGCAAATAATCCGCATGGGGGAAAGCTGTAGGATCGAGGTCGAGGTCCTTTACCCGCTCTTCTTCACTGTAGCCATCGTAGTCGCGGGTGTCGCCCTCGTTGGCCGTGATGGCATAGGCCACACCATCAATTTCGAAACATTCAATGGCGTCGGGCAGATAAAATCCTTTCACCGGCCAGGTTGCAAAGAAAATGCCGGGCGCACGGTCGGAAACGTCCTGTACGTTAGCCACTTGTGAAATGTCTTTCGTACCAAGTGGACGAATTTCCGAAATGACAAGGTTTTCCAGGTCAATAACTGCGATAGCGTTAGCTTCCTGAAGGGTCACGAGCGCCGTTTTATCATCGTCGCTCAGACAGATATACTCCGGCTCCAGGTCTTGCGATACACTGGCATTAGGCCCGAAGATGCGCACGCCGGCAGCTTTCAGGGCGTCAATTTGGCTGTCAAAAGCGTCAAAACCTAAAGTGACTACATTGGCGTTGGTCAGGTTGGCTGCGCCCGGTGTCATATCGATCACACTGACCGAACCGACGGGATCAATCGCGTAATCACTGCTAGGTTCGCCTTCATTAGCAGTGAGCACTTTAGTACCGTCATGGCTGAAGACAACCATGTCGGGCAGGAAACCCACCGTCACGTCATTGATATACGCACCGTCTGCATCGAAGAAAACCAACTTGCCGTTCTCGCCGGTGGAATAACCCTGAACTGCAGCCGCTACTACTCCATCTTTCACGTCTACCGAATTGATGCCGCCACCATATACGGAAATGTCCACACTCTGGATAAACATAGCAGCTGTGGGATCTGACAGGTCGACGATATCAAGGGTGTTATTGGTGATGTTTGTGATGAACAGCCGCTTCGAAACCGGGTCAAAAGCGGAGATTTCCGCTGAGCCTCCATCCGGGCTGCCCGAGAAACTGTTGAGGTGCGACATTTCCACGTAGGGATTCGCCTGAGCAATGGGGGCTTCGAGATCGTTATCAGTGATCAGAACGATCAGTTCGTTCTCATCCGTCCGAACATTCGAGGATTCATCGATCTTAAGGATCAAATACTTGCCTCCTGTGAGGTTTCCGTTGTCAGGGAAATTAACCGTCAGGTTCAGGCTACCTTCCGTGAAGGGAGGTATGTCAAAGGTGGCCGTACCCAGTACATAGTCATCCCCCTCAGCCGCTGTGGAAGCATCCACAACGCTCACGGTGAGCGAACCGCCGAAACGGCTGCCTTCGCTAACTTCCAGGCCAACATTCACATCACCGTCGCCTTCGGTTACAGCGATCACGTTATTTGCAAAAGTAACGAGCGGGCGAATATCCAATTTTTCCGAAAGGCCGTACACATAGAGGCGGGTCGATTTACCGGTATAAACAATGGATCCGTCACCTGTCGGCGAGTCAATACCGAAGTCATTATCGTTCACCACGGCAATGGTCGAGTCATTGACGATCGTGAGGCCCTCCGGCTTGTCATGGCTCAGGTCCCAGCCGGCTTCGAGCAGATCGAAGAAAAATTCTTTTTTGACGGCATTAGCTCCAAAAGTTGCCAGTGTGGCGGCATCGACGAGCTGTTCCATGGCCTGGCCTCCGAACGTAAATGTATCGATGGCCGTTGCTTCGGAAATGTCGATCTTGTAAATATTCTTCACGTTCCAGCCATTGCGTTCGGCGTGTTCGATCAATAGGAATTCCTGATCGTTCACGGCAACAAGATCGCCCACTTTCCAATCGCGCTTTCGGATCTGGCCAAAATCGTCGTTCATTTCATAGGCGAAGGTTTTTACCTCGTCGGTCGCCGGGTCGATCTCTACCATGCGGGTCAGACGGCTGTTGAAACTGGTGGCGGAACTGGGGTTGTAAGCAGGGTCTTGGAGAATAGCGTACACCTTGCCGTTCGGAGCCACGGCTACGCCTTCAAAGCCCCGGTTTGGACGGCGCTTGCCAATCTCGTCAGGCAGGGCTGCGTCTTCGGCTTCCACGGGGAAGGGCGTGTACCGCTTAATGACCTGGTAAGTCGTTCCGTCGATCTTCCAAACGGAAGAACCGTATTCATCGCAAAGCCAGAGGTTACCCTCGCTGTCTTCCACGATGCCCTCACTGTCCATACCCCAGATGTCGGGGTTCAGCACAACGGGTGTGGTGTCGGCCCAAGCCGTTTCACCTGTCGAACCGGCATTGGCAGGGAGCGGAAGGCCGCTGATGGGCGTACCATCCGGACGCAGGATCGGTTCAATGTCTTGTACCGTCCAGGCGCCATTTTCGGCTTTAAACCGGGTAATGAGCGGGGCATAGTCAGGGGCAGGGAATACGAGTGTGGCGCCGGTGGCATTCGGATGGCCGGAAGCATCAGCGTTCGGGCCACGGTCGCTCACACCATAGAATTCGAGATCGGTGCCGGAAATATAATGCAAACCACTGATACCGCCGTCATAAATCGTTTCACCCTGGTAATCAACGATGGTTCCGGTGGGTGTATAATCGTACACGTCGAGGGTGATATCACCACCATTGGAGCGATCGAGGTCGATCTGGAAAATGCTCACCGTACCACTCACCTCGTTGCTTACGATAAGCAGGTTGCGGCCGTTGGGGCTGTCTTCTTTTTTGATAAAGATCAGGCCTTCAGGGCCCAAGTCACCGCCGTTAACGGGGTTTCTGGTGTTCAGGTATTGTACAAAAACGGGATTTGCCGGGTCGGTCACTTCGTACAACATGACGCCGCCAATGCGCTCCAGGCCAATGAAGGCATACCAGCGGCCTTCGATTTCCGTCACGATAACAGTCTCAGGTTCGGGGCCTTTGTCATCGCTGCGGTTCTTGAAGCTGGGGGTGCTACCGTGACTGGAGTTGAAAACAGAGCCCCAGGTTGGGTCTTCGGCGGTAATGCGCTCCAGTTGGTCGCCACTGTCCCAGACGAGCTCGCCGGTAGCCGTATTCCAGATGGAAAACGAGCGGCCACCTATGTTGTACAATTCATCGTAATCGCCGTCGCCATCCGTGTCGCCTGCGGAGGAGGTAATGAGCAGGCGCCCCAGTAACTCATCCTTTTGCAGGTAAGCAGCATCCGGGAAAACAGTGGGGTCCAGGACGACGTCCTTCACCCGCTGTTCTTCGCTATAGCCATCGTAGTCACGGGTATCCCCTTCATTAGCTGTGATGGCGTAGGTAACCCCATCCACTTCAAAACACTCGATGCCATCGGGGAGCAGGTATCCCTTCACCGGCCAGTTCGCGAAGAAAATACCGGGGGCAGTGTTGGATGCATCAAAGGAATTGGATAGGAGCGAATAGTCTTTTGTTCCGAGCGGGTTGATCGCAGTGATCTGCAAATTCTCGAGGTCGACTACAGCCACAGCGTTAGCTTCCTGCAGGGTTACCAAGGCCGTTTTGTCGTCGGGGCTGACGCAGATGTACTCCGGTTCCAGGTCGCTGCCTACGGTAGCGTTCGGCCCGAAGATGCGCACACCTGCGGCTATCAGGTCAGCTATTTGGCCATCCCAGTTTTCAAACGTCAGCGTAGTCACGTCACTATTGGTGAGGTTGGCCACACCAGGAGCCAGGTCGATAATGCTGACTGAGCCAAGTGGGTCCACGTCGTAGTTGTTATTGGGTTCCCCTTCGTTAGCGGAGAGAAGCCGGGCGCCGTCGTGGGTGAAGACGACCATGTCAGGCAAGGCGCCCACGGTGACTTCATTGATAAAACTTCCGTCGGTTCCAAAAAAAACCACTTTGCCATCCTCGGTCGGAATAGCAGCATCCACAGCACAGGCAACCACGCCGTTTTTAACATCTACGGAATTAATGCCGCTGCCGTAAACACCAATATCAATGCTGGCAACCTGGACAGCGGCTACCGGGTTGGCCAGGTCGAGGATGTCGAGGGTATTGTTCGTGATGTTGGTGATGAAAAGACGCTTCGATTCTGGGTCGAATGCGGAAATTTCTGCCGAGCCACCGTTCGGGCTACCGGCAAAGCTGCCGAGGTGGGTCATTTTGACAAAAGACGCCGAAAGGGGTTCCGGGCCTTTGATATCGTTGTCGGCAATCAGGATAATATGTTCCAGGGTCGCGCCAGGGCCTGCATTATCGAAATCGCTGAGGGTCAGGATCAGGTAGCGGCCTGCATCTTCGAGCACATCATCGAGGATCTCCACTTCGATCAAAATGGAATCTGCCAGGCTGTCGAATGTGTAGGTCGAATCCATAAAAGTGTAATCGGTTCCGTTGATAGCTGTCGAAAAACCGTTGACGGAAACTTTCGCCGAAGAGGGGAAAGCTCCGGGGTTGGCGATGTTCAGCTGCACCAATGCCGTTCCAGCATCTTCATTGACTTGCTGGAGTTCACTGGCAAATTCGATAACGGCAGGGGGGGCGCCTTCTTCGATCAGCACTTCGTCAAAGCCGGCGTAGTCGCCGTTGCCGTTCTGCTTGGCCATCAAGCGCAAGCGCACGTACTGGCTGCCGGGTGGAATGGGTACCTGTACGAATTGCCAGGAACCGGTGTTTCGGTTCAGGTCAACGTAGTTGGCCATGTCCCAATCCGTACCATTATCGAAAGCGATAAGGTAGCCGATGCTGTCGTTGGCTTCGTACTCAAAAGAGTTCCATCCAAAGCTGACCAGTCCGGCATTGGCGCCACTGATATCGACCGTCTCGAAAGTTAGCGTGTGAAAAAAAGCCCCTCCACCACTGGGATTATCGAGATCGCGCATAAACCAGAACTGGCTGCCTGCAAAGGGTTCCATTACGGAAACGACAGTGGTGTCGTCCCAGATGTCGTCTTCGGCAGGTACATTGTAGTTGGCAGGTTCAGCAGTGTAGTTCCAGGTGTCCGTGGCATCGCCTTCGAAGCCATTGCGGGGCAATTGAGCGAAAGCAGCCAGACTTGTGAGAAGGGTAAGAAAAAGAAGAAGGGTAAATTGTCTAAACATACTCGGAATAGTTTTGAGCTTAGAAATGGGTGAACGTCCAAAGATATCCCTGCCATTTTCGACAATCGGAAATTGAACATTAAAGGATTCTTAAATTTGGGTTAAGGAAAAGCGGAGAAAGTTAATTGGTTGTTAAGTTGAAGGCCCGCAAAAAGAAACTGCCAAAATTGGAAGTTATTTATTTTACAGAGTACTAAATGCCCTGAGCTTTGGGTATTATGAGGAGAGTGGACAAGTCAGAAGAGATGAGCGTTTTATCGATTTTTATAAACCTGAAAACCTCAGCCCACCCCAAGCACCCCCGCCATCTCCCGCTGTACGGCCAATGCCGCTTCCCGCGCTTTCTCCGCAAAATCTTCTCCGCTTCCGGCGAAAATAATACCTCGGGAAGAATTGACCAATAGCCCGCAATGATCATTGAAGCCATAGCGGCTAACGCCTTCTAAATCACCACCTTGAGCGCCGACACCTGGAACGAGAAAGTAATGCTCGGGAGCGATAGCCCGCAACTCGGCAAACTTTTCGGGATGGGTGGCGCCGAGCACGAACATTAGGTTATCGGGACTGCCCCATTCCATAGCCCGGCGCATGACCTTTTCGTAGAGCGGCTGGCCGTTTTCCTGTTTATCCATTTGGAAATCCCGGCTGCCGGCGTTGGAGGTCAGGGCCAGCAGGATCACCCATTTGCCTTCGAAGGCGAGGAAGGGGGCTACGGAATCCTCGCCCATGTAGGGGGCTACGGTAACCGCATCGAAGTTCAGCTCCTGAAAAAAAGCCTTGGCGTACTGGGTGGAAGTGTTGCCGATATCGCCCCGCTTGGCGTCGGCAATCGTGAAGTGTTCCCGGGGAATATATTCCAGTGTTTTGTGCAGTGACTCCCATCCCCGCACGCCCTGTGCTTCGTAAAAGGCCAAATTGGGCTTATAAGACACGCACAGATCCCGGGTGGCGTCGATAATTTGCTTGTTGAATTCAAAAACCGGATCCTTGTATTTCAACAGATGCTTGGGGAGCCTTTCCCAATCGGTATCTAAGCCCACGCAGAGGTAGGATTGTTTGCTTTTGATCTGCTCGTAGAGTTCCTGGCGAGTCATGCTTTTTTTGGCGAAGATAAGGATTATGGAAGCTTAATGAGAGATACAGCGAAAGCAAAGATAAACAGCGACGCCACCCCGTTTCGTTGCGGAGTGGCGCCGAATTTATTGGCCTTACCAGGCGAATAGTTAAGAATAATCAGAACAACCTGCCTTTCTATACTACCTTATCCGCGCAGGAAGAGCTTGCAAAGGCCTCTGGTTTGGCCTTGAAGACAAAACCCATCCCAAGGATGTAGCCCATGGCTTCTTTGAGGGCAGTATTAGATTGGAAGTGCGGATCTGTATTGATATCAGCGTGCACTTCCAGGGCGACATCGTGCTGATCGAGCAGGTCGCACAGGCCGTAGGCCACTTCCACCGATTTGGCCACTTCAAGGATCATGCGTTCCCGCAATCCCATCTTACTGGACTCCCGGGAATTGGAGATGAACATGAAGCCGCCTTTTTTCTCCCGAAGGAAAACAATCACGGTGGCAAATTCTACCACCCCGTTTCGCACCTGAGAATCGGAGCCAATGCATACTTTGAGCTTGTGGCCGAGCTTTTTTTCCCGGATAATGGATTCTTCCACTGCGGCTTTGATCGGTATCTCGATCTTTTGGCCGTTGAGCTTTCGCCAATTCATCGCTTCAGTGATTTTTACTAAAATTAAAAATTTTCAAAAGAATAACGGTATGGCATTATCAAAATTAAACCAAATTTAATTTTCAATTAATAATTCCTTAAACACCTGAGATAAAGCGAAAGGTTCCCTCAACCAAATTTTTTTATTAACAATGCTTTGCCGGCCTACCAGCTCTGCCGTACAAGGCTTTGATTTTCAGTTCAATACAATAAGGCCCAAGCATTCTTCAGCAGTTTCCAGTACAAGCTATGCACATGCAGCTCTACTTTACCCTGGGCTCCGTCAAGGGGTGGCCCGCCTTGATTATACTACCGTTCAATCACCCCGTGACATTTCCTCGCATTCTTGCATTTAAGCATTTCCACATTCCCACCATAACGCTTAACTTTTACCCCAAAAAACACATGCCCAGCTTTTCCCGGAAAGTAGAAGCAATACAGGCCGGACAGGTTGCCGTCGCCAGTGTACCCTTCGATGCCTACTCCTCCTACCTGACTGGCGCAGCCAAAGCCCCGCGCAAGATTTGGGAGGCATTCTACTCGGATTCCGCCAACACCTTTGCCGAGGACGGAACAGATATCAAGGATCACCCCGAAATAGTAGACGTTGGCCCGCTGCCGTTCAAAGACTATCTGGACATCACCGCCCAGGTGCAACGGTTGCTGGACAAAGGCGCCCGGGTGCTCAGCCTTGGCGGAGACCACTCCATCGCCTATCCTATCATAAAGGCATTTTTCCAAAAACATGGCCCTCTGACCATCCTGCAACTTGACGCCCACAGCGACCTGTACGATGAGTTTGAGGGCAACCGCTATTCCCACGCCTGCCCTTTTGCCCGCATTATGGAGGAAGGGCTGGCCCGCCGCCTGGTTCAGGTAGGCATCCGTACCCTGACCACCCATCAACGGGAACAGGCCGCGCGGTTTGGGGTGGAAGTACACGAAATGAGACATGGCGTCCCGGAAGCACTGGCATTAGAAGGGCCCCTCTACCTCTCTCTCGATATGGATATACTGGACCCGGCCTTCGCCCCCGGCATCTCCCACTACGAACCCGGCGGCCTGTCGGTTCGCGAGGTGTTGAACATCATCCACCACATCGATGTACCTTTGGTAGGCGCCGATATCGTGGAGTTCAATCCCGCCCGCGACATCAATGGCGTGACTGCCATGGTGGCGGCAAAGTTTCTGAGGGAAATTCTGGCGAAAATGGTGACGGGGTGAAATGGGAGAATGTGAGAATGCGTAGATGCAAGAATGCGAGAATGCCAAGCTTTGAACCGCCTCCACAAAAATGCTGACATTTGACCTTCGACACCCAAGACATACAAGACGTACAAGACGTACAAGACACACAAGACGTACAAGACACAAGACACATCCATGCACCCACCCCTCTTCGTCTACGGCACCCTGATGCTCGGCATCCAATCCCGGATAGCCGGCTACCTGCACGAGAATAGCCGCTTCCTCGGCGAAGCCACCGTTCCTGGCCTACTATATGACCTGGGACGCTATCCAGGGTTATGGTATGAACCCAAAAGCGAACGCCTGGTCTATGGACATTTACTGGAGCTCATCCAGCCGGACGAAACCCTTTTGGCCCTGGACCGCTATGAAGGCATCGGCACGGCAGAGTCGGAAGTGACGGAATACCGCCGGGAACTGGTAAAAGCCCAAATCAATGGACAGGAAGTGGATTGCTGGTGTTACGTGCTTACCCATATCGGAGATCACTTCAGGGAAATCTCTTCCGGGGATTACCGGCAGTACCTGGAGGGAAATTCGGAGCATTGGGGGTTTATTGGCAGGGTTTGATGATATTCTCAGGCCGACGAAGATACTATACTATGGATACTATGGATACTGTGGATACTGTGGATACTATGGATACTGTGGATACTATGGATACTATGGATACTGTGGATACTATGGATACTATGGATACTATGGATACTATGGATACTGTGGATACTATGGATACTATGGATACTGTGGATACTGTAGATACTATGGATACTATTGATGGGATAGTTCAATCAAGTGTGTCTAAGGTTAATAATTAGGTTACCTTATCGGGAAGCTTTGCTTCCCTGGGAGGCGCTTCGCGCCGCTTTCCGGCCGTAGGCCGGAAAGCGGCGCGAAGCGCGCTCATTTTTCTACCAGGTGCCGGGAGAACCGTTCGCCATACTTTTTGGCCAAGTCTCTCTGGATGGCTTTCCATCCATAAGCACTCCTTTTCCAGGACTTCTCATTGTGCATCAGGCAGAGGTAGATTTGCTTGATGAGTGCTGTATCCGAGGCCCAAGCAGCTTTACCCTTGATGAGCTTGCGAATGATCCGATGCAGGGCTTCCACAGGGTTGGTTGTATAGATCATCCGGCGCAGCTCTTTGGGGTAATCCAGAAAGGCCATCAGCTCTTCCCAATCCTCTTCCCAACTCGCTATGAGGCGGCCGTATTTGCTGCCCCAGGCCACTGTAAATGCCTCCATCGCAGTTCTAGCTGCTTCCCTTGTGGTAGCCGTGTAGATAGTACGTAACCCCTTGCGTACGGCCTTGCTATCCTTGTCATCAACAAAACGAGTTGAGCTACGCACTTTATGCACGATACACTTCTGGATAACGGACAAGGGATATACCTCTGAGATGGCTTCGCTAAAACCAGACAAGTCATCGGTACAGAAGATCAAAACGTCTTCCACGCCCCGCTCTTTCAAATCTTCCAAAACCAGGCCCCAACGGCTGGCGCCCTCGCTTTCATTGACGTACAAGCCAAGTAAGTCGCGCTGGCCCTCGGCATCGATTCCGTATACGGTGTAGAAAGCCCGGCTACTATACTGGCCCTCGTAGCGTACTTTAAAATGCACCGCATCTAAATATATGACCGCATACAAAGAGCGCAAACGCCGCGTTCGCCACGCTTGGATCTCGGGCAGCACTTTGTCGGTAATGGCCGAGATCTTACCCGCCGAGACGGATAGCCCATAAAGCTTCCCCAACAGCCGCCGTACATCCTCCACCGAGTTGCCTTGCGCGTACAAAGCGATGACCTGCTCGTCTACCCCACTGGACAACTCTCGTTGCCCCTTTTCAACCAACTCCGGTTCGAAGTCCGCATTGCGGTCCCGGGGTGTGCGAATCGATAGAGGGCCTGCCGCCGAGAGAAGCTCCTTTGCTGTGTAGCCGTTACGCTTGTTCTCCCGGTTCGAGGCGCGTTCTTCATCCATAAAATCCTCCACTTCTCCTTCCAGCATCTTGTTGACCATAGACTGTAACAGTTCGCTGAAAACGCTTCCTTCGCTCAGCAGCGGCTTTTTCGAATACAGGTGCGCCACCATCCGTTCCCGTAGCTCCGCGTCCGGTATCAAGTCGGCTAGGGAGTCTTTCTTTTTTTTCTTCGTCATAAGTTTTGTGTCTTGTGCGTTAAGATACGCAGACACACTTTAATGAACAGTCTCCTATTGATACTGTGGATCAGGGCTGTAAGCGAGCATCCATAGTATCAGCTCCCGACAGGGGCGTGTATCTATAGTATCAACTCCCGACAAAGCCCTACCTTGCCTGGGAAAAAGCAAAACAACATGAGACATACTCCACTCCTGCTTTCCCTGCTCTTACTGCTCCTCTTTTCCTGTGAGGCGCAGACGGGCAAGCAGCACCCCTACACCAATGCCCTCATCAACGAGAGCAGCCCTTACCTGTTGCAGCACGCCCATAATCCGGTGGACTGGAACGCCTGGGGAGAAAAAGCGCTGGAAAAGGCCCGCAAGGAAGACAAAATGCTGCTCATTAGCGTAGGGTACGCGGCCTGCCACTGGTGCCACGTGATGGAGGAAGAATCCTTTGAAGATACGGCTGTAGCGCGCATCATGAACGAGTATTTCGTGCCCATTAAGGTCGACCGGGAAGAGCGGCCGGATGTAGATGCGGTGTACATGTCTGCCTGCCAACTGGCCAGCGAACGCGGCTGCGGCTGGCCCCTCAACGCCTTTGCCCTGCCCGATGGACGGCCGGTATGGGCGGGGACTTATTTTCCGAAAAAACAATGGGTGGAGATCCTTCAATACTTCGTCAAAGCCTATAAGGAAGACCGCGAAAAGATGGAAGGCTATGCTGCCCAACTAGCCGATGGAGTGCGGCAATTCGGCCTGCCACAACCGGTGGCGAAACCACTGCCTTTTAACACGGAACAACTGGACGACATTGCCAAAAACTTCCTCGCGAACGTCGACCTCGAGCATGGCGGCAGGAAAGGATTTCCCAAATTCCCCGTGCCTAACAGCTATGAATTTTTACTCCAATACAACTACCTGACGGGCAATGAAACAGCTTTGGATGCCGTCACCGTTACCTTGGATAATATGGCGGAAGGAGGTATTTATGACCAGCTTGGCGGGGGCTTTGCCCGTTATTCTACTGATGGGGAGTGGAAAGTGCCCCACTTCGAAAAAATGTTGTACGACAACGCCCAGCTCGTGAGTCTCTATAGCAAAGCCTACCAGGTAACGAAATCAGAACGCTACCGCGAAGTAGTATTTGAAACCCTGGCTTTCGTTGAACGGGAACTGGGTTCGCCGGAAGGCGGCTTCTACTCTTCCCTCGATGCCGATAGCGAAGGAGAAGAGGGGAAATTCTATGTCTGGAAGCAAGCTGAGATCGACTCCATCCTGGGCGATTCCCGCATAAGCGCCATCTTCAACGCCTATTTCAGCGTGGAGGCGGGTGGCAATTGGGAAGGCAGTAATATTTTATATCGTCAAAAAAATGTTGAGAAAATTTTAACTGAGTATAAAATTACTAAAGATGAGTTAAAAAACATTCTTAACAAAGCGCGGCAGAAGTTGTTTGAAACCCGCTCCAGGCGGGAACGTCCGCGCCTGGACGACAAAGTTCTCAGCAGTTGGAACGCTCTCATGCTTCAGGGTTACCTCGATGCTTACGCTGCCTTCGGGGAGCCTGGCTTCCTGCTTGCCGCAAAGCGCAATGCTCAGTTCCTGCTGGACAATGCCCTGCAAAAAGGTAACCGCCTGAACCGCAACTACAAAGACGGCAAATCCACGATCAATGGATTTCTGGATGATTATGCGTTCACCATCCAGGCTTTTGTTTCCCTGTACGAAGCCACTTTTGAAGAAAAATGGCTTCGGCGGGCGGAGGGCCTGGCCGATTACACCCTCGAGCATTTCTCCGACGAATCGACGGGCCTGTTCTTTTACACTTCCGATATCGACCCACCCCTCATGGCCCGCAAAATGGAAACGGAAGATAATGTCATCCCCGCTTCCAACTCCGCCATGGGACGGGCGCTCTTCCACCTCGGCACCCTGCTCTACCGCCAGGATTACCTGACCCGGGCGGAGAACATGCTCCAGGCAATGGCCCCTCGCATCAGCGCAACGGCCGAACCCAACTTCTTCGCCAACTGGTGTGCCCTGTACGGCGAGTTGGCCTACCCCTTTTATGAAATCGCTGTTGTGGGCCCTGCTTACCAAAAGCCCACCGACGAGCTGCGGCGCCGGTATCTTCCCAATGCTTTGCTACTGGGGGGGGCCTCGGAAGGAAGCCTGGAATTGCTCAAGAACAAGCTGCAGGATGGAGAAACCTTTATCTACGTTTGCCGGAACAAGGTGTGCAAGCTGCCGGTGAAGGCCGTGGAGGAAGCGGTTGTTCAGTTTTCAGTACGTCAGTAAGGAGTCCGAATTCCGTATTGCTCTTTCACGTCCGACGTTCCTGGGCGCCTACACCGCGAATCCCTCCTCATCCATCACTTTGCCATTGAGGCAGCGGATAATGCGGGCAGGGAAGTTCTCCAGGATGCGGTAGTCGTGGGTGGCGAAGAGCACTGCAGTATTGTTTTGCTGGGCAAGCCGGCGGAGAAGCAGGAGGATGTCATCGGAAGTTTCCGGGTCGAGGTTGCCGGTAGGTTCGTCGGCGATGATGAGCTCCGGGCGGTTGAGCAGGGCGCGGGCGATGACGATGCGCTGTTGCTCGCCGCCGGAGAGTTGATGCGGCATTTTGCGTTCCTGTCCCTGGAGGGCGACCTGTTCCAACACCTCCTTCATCCGGGCGCGGATAGCGGTTTCATCTTTCCAATTGGTAGCCTGCAGGACAAAGCGCAGGTTTTCTTCAACGCTACGGTCGGAAAGCAGGTTAAAATCCTGGAAAACGATCCCAAGTTTGCGGCGCAGGTGGGGGATGGTGTGGCGGTCCAGGGCATTCAGGTTGTAGCCGGCCACCTGGCCGTTGCCCTCTCCCAGCGGCAGCGCGCCATAGAGCGTCTTTAACAAACTCGACTTGCCGCTGCCGGTCTTCCCGATGAGGTAGACGAACTCCCCGCGGTTGATGCGCAGATTAACCTCGCTGAGAATGCGGTGGTCTTTCTGGTATATATTGGCGCCACTGAGGCGGACGATCAGGTGGTCGTTCATATGATTGGATAGTAAAAAGTTCGAGGCGGCCCAAAGTTAGGGATATTCAACCATAGTGAATACCTTTAACGCCAGTAAGCTGCTTTCCCGTGAAATAATAATGACAACTTTTTGACCGTCAATTATTAAGCATGGGGAACAAACATGTCTTATTTTTGTACTCTAAATTATGCCGTAACAAGCAAAAAACAAAAACAAACAATTTTCAGCCATGAAGAAGATATATATCATTGCCATTGTCATGATTGCCGCTGCAATCGTATTGCTGACAACGGCAGCAGAAGACATGAGCACCTACGCCAACTTCAAGGACGCCACCAAATCCGGCGACCGCGTCAAGATCGCCGGGCAATTGTCCAAAGATAAAGAGATGTACTACAACCCACAGGAAGACCCAAACTACTTCAGCTTCTACATCCGCGACACAAAGGGCGAAGAGCGCAAGGTAGTCCTCCTCTCTGAAAAGCCCCAGGATTTCGAACTATCCGAACAAATCGTACTCACCGGGCAAATGAAAGGCGATGAGTTTGTAGCGACTGACATGTTGATGAAGTGCCCCTCGAAGTATAAGGATGAAGAGGTGTACATCAAGGAGGAGGGGGAATAAATGTGTAAATGTGTAAATGCAAGAATGCAAGAATGCGTAATTGCCTAAATGCAAGAATGCAAGAATGCGTAAATACCTCGAACATTCATTCTCGCATTCTTTCATTCTCGCATTCTCGCATTCTCGCATTCTTTCATTCTTTCATTCTCCCATTCTCCCTCGGAGGCCCACAAATAGAAAAAAAGGATAATCCCTGATGCAGGAGATACAATACATTGGAGAGCATTTAATGCCGGGGCGGATCGGCCATTTGGCCATCGTCCTGGGGTTTGTAGCCAGCCTTTTGGCAAGCCTTGCCTACTTCTTCGCAACCCAACGCCGCGGCCAGGCGGAGGCAACTCAATGGACACTAATCGGCCGCGGGGCTTTTCTGACGCATGGCGTTGCTGTTTTTACGGTGATCGGCGCCATTTTCTTCGCCATGGCCAACCGTTATTTTGAGTACCAATACGTGCAGGCCCATGTATCGGATGAACTGCCGCTGAAATACATTTTCTCCGCTTTCTGGGAGGGGCAGGAAGGCAGCTTTCTGTTGTGGATGTTCTGGCACGTCATACTGGGGCTGGTGATCCTATTCAGTGGAAAGCGATGGGAGGCTCCTACCCTATCGGTCTTATCGCTGATCCAGGTGTGCATCGGTTCTATGATCCTGGGGATTTATGTGGGCTTTGGCGATGATCCTGTCCGCATCGGCAGCAATCCGCTGATGTTGTTACGCGATATGATGGACGCACCAATATTTGCCAGCGCGGATTATGCGTCTCAAATCAAAGGCAATGGCCTGAACCCCTTACTGCAGAACTACTGGATGACCATCCACCCGCCCACCCTATTCCTTGGTTTTGCCTCTACCTCCATCCCGTTCTGTTACGCTATCGCCGGCCTATGGATCAAAGAACACAAGGACTGGCTGAAACCTGCACTGCGCTGGGCGTTGTTCAGCGGGGGCATCCTGGGTACGGGCATTTTGATGGGTGGCGCCTGGGCCTATGAAGCCCTGAGCTTCGGCGGTTACTGGGCCTGGGACCCGGTAGAGAATATGTCGCTGGTGCCGTGGCTCATCCTCATCGCAGGTATCCACGCCAATCTAATCGCACGAAATACGGGGCATTCTGTTCGCAGCACTTACATTTACTATATCCTGACCTTTGTCTTCATTGCCTATTCTACCTTCCTGACCCGCAGCGGCGTTTTAGGAGATACTTCTGTACATGCGTTTACAGAGATGGGGCTGGAATGGCAACTGGTGGGCTTTATCGCGGTTTTTCTACTGCTGTCCGCCATCCTGCTGGGCATTCGCTACAAAGGTATTCCCAGCCCTCCCAAGGAGGAAGCTGCGGGCTCCAAGGAGTTCTGGATGTTTATCGGCACACTGGTCCTGTTATTTTCTGCTGTTATTATTACGGCTTCGACCTCCCTGCCGGTATACAATAAAATCGTGCAGTATTTCGACCCTGTTTTTGAAGGGCGCGTCATCACCGATCCGATACCACACTACAACAGATACCAGATATGGATTGCTGTCTTCATCGGTTTGCTGTCGGGTATTTCACAATACCTGCGCTATAAAGAATTCAACTTCCGGAAATACGCCAGCCGATTTGGCCTCCATGCGGGCATCGCCCTGGCCGTATCCGGACTGTTCACTTACCTGACCACGCTCTGGATCGATGTCGTTGCATGGCAATACCTCGTGTTGCTGTTTTTCGGCTGGTTTACTATCATTACCAATATCGACCACCTGATCACCTTCATCCGGGGCAATCTCAAACAATCGGGTTCTTCCTTCGCCCACATCGGCTTTGGGCTGATGATTATTGGCATCCTGGCTTCCGGGCTGAACCAACGGGTCATTTCCAACAACCAATTCGTGATGGACGGCCTGATCGAGGGCGCCTCTAATGAACAAATGCGGCGCAATATCCTGCTCTTCAAAGACTCCCCGCTGATCATGGAGGACTATGAGGTGACTTATACCAAAGATACCATCGACACCTTCACCCGCACCTTCACCGTACATTATAAAAGACGTAATAAGCAAGGCGAAGTGGTTGAAGCATTCGACCTCCACCCCAATATCCTCTACGACAAATCCTTTACCAAAGTGGCGGCATCCAACCCGTCCACCAAACGCTACTGGGACCGCGATATTTTCACCCACATCGCCTCCCTTCCTCAGGTAGAGATCGACATGGAATATCGCCGGCAACGCGAAGACAGCCTCAACTACCGGCTACATCAAGGGGCTATCGGAGAAACGGTAACGTTCCTGGATACCGTACCGCTCACCGATATGGACACCTTCGTAGTGAAATCCTATCGCGCTATGGTTAGCGGGATCGACCGGCACCCTACCCACCCCGATTATCATCCTGAGGAGGGCGATATTGCCATTGGCGCGTCCGTACAGATCAAACGGTCCGATGACGACAGTGTATTTACAGTCCATCCCGTGCTGGTGCTGCGCGGCCAACTGCTCTATAGCTATCCTGCCCAGATCAATGAACTAAGCACCCGTGTACGGCTCAACGAGGGTGTTTTCGATGCCGTGTTCACTCCGGAAACGGAACTCAATTATCAACAATTCTCCTTCCAGCAGGGGAGTAAAATTAATCTCAACGGTTACCAGATTACATTTGAGGGCTTTAACCGAAAGCCGAAACACCCTAACTATCAGCCAGAGGAAGAGGACATCGCCGTAAGCGGAATGATGAGCGTACAGGCGCCGGACGGGAAGGTTTACGCGGCGCAACCCGTCTATCTAATCCGTGGCAACCGCCCCTTCAACCTCAAGGACGAGATACCCGAGCTCGGCCTGCATTTCCGCTTCACCGGTATCGACCCGGCCACCGAAACCATCGAAATGATGATCGCCCAGGCGGACCCCAAACCCATGGTGATCCCCTTCGAAGTGGCGACCAATTCCCTGCGCTCCGACTATATCGTTCTGGAAGCGATCGAATTCCCGGGTATTAACCTGTTCTGGATCGGCGCCAGCCTGATGATGATCGGCCTGCTGGTGAGTATGTTCTTTAGGATTGGACAGGTATCAGTCAGGAGGTCAGTAGGTCTGTAGGTCTGTAGGTCTGTAGGTCGTGAGGTCTGTAGGTCAGGAGGTCAGAAGGTCGGGAGGTCTGTAGGTCGGGAGGTCAGTTGAAAAGGTGCACCGCAGCTTTTCATCCCGGCGAAGCCCGGTGGGCTGAGTCGGGAAGGTCTGTAGGTCTGTAGGTCGTGAGGTCGTGAGGTCGTGAGGTCAGAAGGTCTGTGGGTCTGTAGGTCGTGAGGTCGGCACCGCAGCTGCGGAGGGGCTTGCACCTTCGCATCCCGATGAGATCCGGTGATCGAGATCGGGAGGGTAGGCCGGGGGCACCGCAACACTAAACCCCTCTGACCTTTCTCAACCCTATAAACCCCATAAGATTCACAACGTATAAGCTTTAAACCTTTACCCCAGCCATGCTTAGAATAGCCCTTATCGGCGCCGGGAATGTCGGTTACCACCTTGGCAGGAGATTGGCGGAAAAGGGATGCGCCGTCGAACAGGTATTCAGCCGGGATAAGAAGAAAGCCAGGAATTTGGCGGAGCAGATTGGTGCGGAGCCCATTGACCATTTAAAGGCGGTTTCTTCAAATGCCGATCTTTATATCCTGGCGGTAAGTGATGACGCCATTGAGCAGGTAGCCGAACGGCTTAGCGAGCATCTTCCTGAAGGAAAAACCGTAGTGCATACCTCCGGCGCCGCCCCTTCTACCTTACTCGCCCCTTACTTCCAACGATACGGTATTTTTTACCCCCTTCAGACTTTTTCCCGCCAAAGAGAACCTGATTTTAATTCCATTCCTATTTGTATTTTCAGCCCTCAGTCAGAATTGGAGCAGGAACTTCTGGGCCTTGCCCGGACGATCAGCCAAAGTGTGCACCGTATCGATGACGAACAACGCGCTGTACTCCATGTGGCCGCCGTATTTGTAAACAACTTTTCCAACTACCTATTCCAAATTGGCCAGGAAATTCTGGGCCAGGAACAGCTGCCTTTCGGACTGCTACAGCCGCTCATTCTGGAAACAGCCCAAAAAGTTCAGGAATATCCGGCACGCGAGATGCAAACCGGCCCTGCCCGCCGCGGGGATTTGGCCACCATAGAACACCATCTTGCCTATTTGAAAAAATTCCCGAAATTTAGGGCCTTATATGAGGTGTTGACCCGGGAAATCCTGGAAGAATGGTTGAAGGGTTGAAGGGTTTGGCAACCCGGAGCCTTAGAACCTTACCCATAGGCGCCCCATTCAACTATAGCGGGAGACTGAATAGTTACACCATTTAACAATCAACCATTCCAATGCGCATCGCCGGATACATCGACCATCCTACATTAAAGATCACCATCTTCCAGTTGGAGAACAAGTTCATCGTTAAATTTGAATCGGGGCTTTTTGAGTTGGCCTTTAAATTTCGCACGGGTGGCCCTATCAATAATGTAGACGACATCTACCGCCTGGCAGACGATGCCTTTATCGAGGCTGCCATCGAGCAAATGAACACCATGCGCCGGATACACACTGCTGCACTGGAGCGCCTCAACCCGATGGAGGAAGAGGATGAGTTTGAGGAGATCATCTAGGGTGCGCCAGAAAAACGGCTGAATAGTTGGTGGGCTGAATGGTTGAAAGGCGCACTCTTGGGCAGCCATTCAACAATAAGCCATGCAGCCCATTCACTTTGTTCACTTCGACAAAAACTGGATCACAAAGACCAGCAGAATACTCACCATTAGGCCGAAGAAGATCTTGCCCATATCCAGCAGCACCATCCGGCCGATCTTTTTGGAGAATTTTCGCTCCAGTTGGAAATGGATCGCGATCTCGCGGCCAGCCAGCAAACCTACGAATACCCAGGTGGTGCTCATCGGGACGTTGCTGAGTTCCTTAAAAAAGTAGAGCACCAGGCCATAAGTAAAGTCGATGATCGTAGCCGAGCGGATATCAACCGTATTGGTCTTGGATTTTACGATATTCTGGATCGCTCCACCCTTGCTATAGAAAATGTAGGCCAGCAAAACCAGCAACAATAGCAGGGAAAGCACCAAACCTGTACCGCTTAGGGAACGGGGCAGGTAAACAAATATATTGGCAAAATCCTGAATCAGCCACTGCGACCAGAGGAAACCGGTGGATAGCCATTGCAAGGGCACCCAAATCCGGAATTCCTTCGGGGTAGGCTCCGATTCAATGAAATACTTTTCTACAATTTTGGCAATAGCCAGGTACAACAGGATGGCCACTACAAAAGCCAGCCCATAACCATAGACCGACTTCATGATCATTTTCTGCAGGTTCTCCGGATTGAAAAAGGTGAGGACCATAAAGGAAGTGCTGACCGGGATACCGGTGCGGGTCAGGGCCATGAGCACCAGGGGCGGCAAGAGGTAATACCAGGCAAAAGGATCGGGAAGCGGGTACTTGGCCAGGCGGTCGTAAGAAACATCCCCATTATAATGGTACCATCCATATACCATGGTGGCGGTGAGAATACTCCCGGCGAAAAGCCAAAGCACCACCCAGGAACGTTGTTCATTGGAGCTTAAAAAGGTACCGAGGGTTTGGATGCTGTCATTGCCAACAACAGAATAGCCTGCCAGGGCAAAGCCGAGCCACATAATCACGAGGGAAGCGTCCATTAGGTGTGCAGTTGGTTTTGTTTCGATGCCCAAAATAGGAAAAAGCAGGGACATCGAGGATTTTACCAGTCCCACGAAAGAGCGGCGGGAAAGAAGCCGGGAACCAGACTCCCGGCTTCCTATATTTTATCCGCCCTTTTCGGTTTAGTTATTCTGAATCTTATACGACAGGCCAACAGAAATCGAACTGCCCGACTGGTAACGCCGGAAGTAATATTCCTGTCCACCAAATTCGTAAGTACGCTTGAACTCCGGGTTCAGCAAGTTGTTCAACGACAAGCTCAAATCCAGGTGCTGGCCGACCATCTGAGAGACCCTGAAGCCCAGGGAAGGAAAAGGTTGTTCGTATACATCGGGGGTTGCGCCAACCGACACCAGGAAGAGGCGTTCTCCCTGCACGTTGAAGTTCAGGCTGGCCTTGGTGCGGCCAGACTCGGTAATGTAGTTCAGGTAAGCGTTTACGATGTAAGGAGACTGGCCATACAAGGGGCGTGTATCACTTACCTCTGGATTGAGCACCTGCTTGGGCGCCAGTTCATCCTGTGGAATGGGCGCCTCAGAGTAAATGTAAGCCAGGTTGGCTCCAATACTCAGTTCCGGCAGGTTGAGGAAAGCCAGGTCTTTGCGCACTTCCAATTCTGCGCCATACAATTTCGCCTGGTTATCGCCGGTAAAGATCAGCTCGCCGGTTTGTGGATTGAGCACACTACCCAAGTTCCGATACCGGAATTCCGGCGTACCTCCTCCCGTTGTAGAAACTACGATCAACTCGATCGGGTCGGAAAATTGCTTATAAAAACCACTGACGGAGATCATTTCACCACGGCCAAAAAAGTATTCCCAGCGCAAGTCGTAGTTATCAATTTCGGTGATCTTGAGCTGCTCATTTCCGGAAACGATTACGTTGCGGATCTCATCAAAAATGGAGATCGGGGCGATTTCACGGAAGGTAGGCCGCGCAATGGTATGGCCGTAGGCCAGGCGCAGGTTCATCTTATCTTTTACCAGTTCGTAGATCAAAGAAGCGGAAGGCAGAATATTCCACTCATTCAGGAATTCTTCATCATTGATCGGGTTGACTTCGCTAAAACTGGTGAAGTTGAGGATCGTTTGCTCCGCCCTTGCTCCCAGAATAGCCTTCAGATTGGCTGTTACCGGAAGTTCCGTCATACCATAAGCGCCCAGGATACTCATATCAGAGTCATACTGGTTGCGGCCTTCTGAAAAGTCAGCAATGAAAACGCCGGAATAATTCTCGGTGGAAAAGACGTTTTTATCGTCCACGAAATTCTTGAAATCACTGATATTTCCGGCTTCGAAATTCTCGTAGCGGAATGTCTGTTCGCGGAATTCCCGGTTGCGCATCAGATAAGCGCCGCCGAATTTGAAGTTACCCTTCTTTCCCGTCCAATTGGTGAAATCATATTGCAGGTTCAGGACGTTGTCGAAAGTGGTTTCGTCCATAGTCCGGCGGAAGCGGGTGGGCGGAATGTCTTCCGCCGGGTCGATGATGTAGCGGTCCGGGGCTTCGAAGAAGTTATTGACAAAGCGCAGGTCCGGTTGTTTCATTCCGGAAAGCGTATAAGAGGAGATCCAGTCGATTTTAAACTTTTGAGCCTCCCCCAGCGCATGCTCCCCTTTGAGCTGAATAGAGGAAAGATCCCGCTGCTGATAGGCCAGGGTGCGTTCCTGGTATACGCCATCGGAAGAGCCGCCGGAAACACGGCCTTCCTGGAAACGAGTATCCGATTGCCCGGATTGGTTGCGCAGCAGGTTAATGCCGATCTTATTGAAGCTGTTCAATTTGATGGAGCCATTCAGCATACCGCCCAGGACTACGTTGTCCGAGAAACGGCTGTCTTTCAGTTCCCGTTGAGTGGTCAAACTTGACACCCCCGCCTGGGCCAGCGTATACCGGCCCGTAAAGCCGTCTTCATAACCCGAAAAATCACGGCGATAAGTCAAGCTGCCGATAAAGCCGAAAGGCTTACCGAACAAGCTTTTCTGATTTCCGATAGAAAATGAGAAATTATGGTTGGGCATTGGCGCTTCTGTCGAAGGCGCCAGTTCATTGTTCAGGGCGAGGGTGGCGGCGCTCAGTTGGCTGGCGGCAGCCGGATTGCTCAGGGCATCGCCAAAGGTGGGCAGGTTATTATTCAATTGGGCGGGGAAATCGCGGCTACCATTGTCATATCCCAGCCAATCCGTATTTCCACCGGCGTAGGTCAGGAAATTGTTGTTGAAAGTAACCTGTGAGTTGTAGCCAAAGCCCAGAGTGGCCGCCATGGTGAAGTCTTCGGGGAAATCTTTGGTGGCTACATCCACCAGTCCGCCGGTGAAGTCACCGGGCAGGTCAGGGGTAAAGTTTTTATAGATGACGATGTTGTCCAGCAGGTTGGTGGGAAACAAGTCCATCTGCACGGTGTTGCGATCGGGGTCCAGGCCGGGGATGTTAGCGCCATTCAGCGTAGTTTTGCTGTAGCGGTCGCCCAGGCCGCGGATGTAGACATATTTCCCATCCTGTACCGACACCCCAGGTACGCGGCGCACTGCGGAGGCCGCGTCATTATCGCCGCGCAGGCTGAAAGCCTGGCTGGAAATGGCGTCCAGGGTTTTTATACTCTTGCGCTGCAGGGTTTGCATCGCCGCTTCACTCGTCTGTATTTTTTTTGCCGCCACGACCACTTCATCAATAGTGATCGATGCTTCTTCCAGAAGGATGTCTCCCAAAACCGTAACATCACCGGCTTTTACTTCGACACCTTCCATTCTTTTGGCGGCAAAGCCGACGTAGGAAAATACCAGGGAATAGTTGCCTGGCTCCAGTTTAAGGCTGAAGGATCCGTCAATGTCAGTTATCGTGCCGACGGCAGCGCCATCAACCTGAACGGTTCCACCAATGACTTCGAGCCCTGTAGACGCTTCGATGACCTTACCCCGGATGATCCCGGTTTCGGCATTAAGGGAAACAGCCAGGGCAACTAGCAAGAAAAGCAGTACATTTTTCATAATATAAAAGTAGTGATGTAAAACAATGCGCTATAACAGCTGGTTGTGCTTAAAGTTTGGCTAAAATTACACGACAAAAGCATTCCTGAAAAAATCAGGAATGCTTTTGCCTATTTATCGAATTTCGATCTTCAAATTAAAGTTCATCGGCAATGCGCGTCCAGCCTTGGATCCAGGTGTCTACACCCGGAGCGAAAGCGCCTTTGTACGGAGCATTTTCAAAAAAACCGTCGCTCGGGGCGGCAAGGGTCGCCGAAGCTGCCGGGCCACCGGCTACCGGAGAGAGATCGGCATTCAGTTGCGGGTCTTCCACCTTGATGTTGTTGGCGGCATCGTTGAAGTATGCATCCAGGGCAGCCTGCTCTGCGGTAACATCGCCGCTGTCTTCATTTCCGATGGTCATCCAACGATCCGGAATTTGGAAAAGGATATTATCGGTAAACTTGAGGCGGCCGGCCACAAACTGATCGTAAGAATCGGCGATGCTGGCGCGTACTTCGATATCCACACCGCGCTGCCAGTTCCAAAAAATGGAGTTGTGATACTCGCCACCGGCATTATCGCGGAAGGTGATGGCGCGGCCATTCCCATTGCCACGAGAAGAAACGTTATAGATCATAGGCGTTGCGTAAGGCTCACAAGTTTCGCAATCGCTCGGGCCGCCATCATGTTCGCCACCGCGGTCGCCGGTATCATCTGCCTGATAGGCCAGCCAGAATTGGTTCTTCCCACGCCAGCCTTCATCGTAATCGAAGCAGTCGTCGCCGCAGTAGGCAGAAACCAGGTGCTTGGTGTTCACCGTACCACCAAACCATTCGTAACCATCATCTTTGTTGCTGAAAACTTCAACGTAGTTAATCGTGGTGCCGTTGCCAACTCCGCCCATCGTCAGGCCGTTGATCTCGTTGCCGGCGCCAATGTCCGTTCCACCGTGACGGATGGAAACATACTCGATCGTACCGCTGTTATCCGCATCGTCGGAACCACCATATATGCCGCGCGGCTCTGTGCTCGGAATACCTTCAATGTTACGGGTTTCGGTAGCAGCTGTGATATCTGCCTTACCCAATACAATGACGCCACCCCACAATCCACGAGCAGAAGCCGGCAGAGAGGTGCCAAGGCAAAGGTTGCCATCTACGTCACGGGAGAGTTCGTCTGATTCAGAAGTAAAGATGATCGGCAGGTCAGCCGTACCTTTGGCTTCCAGTTTGCCTCCCTGGGCAACGATGAGTGCAGAAGCGCGCTCGCCCTGCCCGGAAGCGCCTTTTACAACAGTGCCTGCTTCGATAGTCAGCGTCTGGCCGCTGTTAACGAAAACGAAACCGTTGAGGATGTATACCTTATTTTTAGTCCAGGTCAAGGTACCAGTGCCTTCGCCACGGTCTGTAACCGTTACTTCTGTAATGTCCATATCACCAGCGTCACAAGCCTTTTCAAAGGTGACTTCTTCATAAGTGGTTTCGGTGAAAGCCGTGGTAACCAACTGTACATTTATAGATGTCCGGTTATTAACGAATTCCGTTTTTGCAACATACCCATCCTTCGTAAAAGTCAAGGCGCCTGCCTTTTCAACACCCGTGATCGTGTACTTGCCATCGGCGGCAGTCGTAGCATTTTGCCCATTACTGGAAGCGACAGCTACACCATCAAGTGCAGCACCGTCCTGATCCGTAACCGTACCCGTGATATCAATGACCGTCACCACAGGATCCGGATTATTGTCCTTATTACAGGCGGAGAATGCCGTAACAGCCACAATGGGCAGGATTGCGAAAAAGAATAGCTTAAAGTTCTTCATTACAACTTCTGATTTTGTTTTATAATTGCTAAAAACCACACAAGAGCATTTTTTTCTCCTCTCATTTGGATGGTGCAAAGGACGACAGCAAAAATAAACTCGGTGTTATGCTTGTGTTAAGTTTCTGTAAAGAGGAGAAAAGGGGCTGCCAGACTGGATTTTGGCAGATAGGAAGGCACAGCCAAACTCTTGTTTGGCCGTAACAAAACAGCTATAAGGCCTCCCAAAAAAAACATCTAAAAAATTTTCAGCTCCTTTAAGACAATCGTATTTTTACGATAAACTATAAACCATGCCCACCAAGACAGTTCCATATACTGCCGGACAAGAACGAATCGCCCGCTATGCCAAAGCGCTGTCCCATCCGGCAAGAGTTTATATCCTCCGTTTTCTGGACAAGCAGTGCGCCTGTTATGTCGGAAATATCGTTGAGGAACTACCTATGGCGCAATCTTCTGTATCTCAGCATTTGAAAGAACTGAAAAATGCAGGCTTGATCCAGGGCACAGTTGAACCCCCCAAAGTCAAATACTGTATCAACCGGGAAAACTGGCGGGAAGCCCGGGCTATGTTCGCGGCCTTTTTTGAAGAGGGATAAAAATCTCCTGCACTGATGATAAAAATCAGTGTTTTTTTGCGGGCTTTCATCGTATTTCGCCTATAAACTATAAGACATGAAAAACATCAAAATTCTGGGCCCCGGCTGTCCGAAATGTAAACGGACTGAAGCATTAGTGCTCAAAGCATTGGAGGAATTGGGTGTGGAAGCCAAGGTTGAAAAAGTGGAAGACATGCAACAGATCCTGGCTTATAACATCCTATCCACACCTGCTGTGGTAATCGACGAGGAAGTCCGGATCAAGGGGCGGATACCAAGCCTGGAAGAGCTGAAAGCCATTCTGAATTGAGCGCCAGGAAAAGATTAATTCCAGGGGTTCTTTCTGTTGCCCAAAGCCACTAAAAAACGAGGAGCAATGGGATGGAAAAAGGAATTGGGTATTCTGGCGTGGATGATCGCTGCTTTTTTGTTCGCCTTTTTCATGCCGGTGAACGAAGCAAGTTTCCGGGAAGCTATCCTGGCGATGTTTGACCTCACCCGTTGGTATGCCCGCGAACACGTCATTCTCTGCCTGCTACCGGCTTTTTTTATTGCCGGAGTAATTTCCGTATTCATCAGCCAGGGAGCGGTTATCCGATACTTTGGCGCCAGGGCCAAAAAATGGGTAGCCTATACAGTTGCTTCGGTTTCCGGCTCCATACTGGCAGTATGTAGTTGCACCATTCTCCCACTATTTTCGAGCATCCACAAACGAGGAGCCGGCCTGGGGCCGGCGATCGCCTTCCTCTATTCCGGCCCGGCCATCAATATACTGGCCATTATTCTGACGGCCCGCATTCTTGGATTTGAAATGGGCGTCGCCCGCGTCATAGGCGCTGTATTGTTCTCGGTGGTTATCGGCATGGTGATGGCACTCTTATATCGGAAAGAAGAAAAGGTTAAGGAGGCCGAGCAATTGACTTTTCCGGACGTCCCGGAAAAACGCCCTTTTTGGCAAACGGCCTTTCACTTTTTCACCCTGGTGATGATCCTGATATTCGCCAATTGGGGCCAGCCCGGCGAGGAGGTTAATAGCGGCCTGTGGTACTGGATTTGGTCCAATAAATGGCTAATAACCGCTTTTTTTGCCCTGTTGCTACTCGTGTCCCTGCTCTTCATCTTGAAGCTTCGCTGGCCGTATGTTTTGGCCGGGGCTTTGCTTACTGCCGCCGCTGCAATCTTTTTTTCTTCCCCTCTTATCCCAATGGTAGTAGGTATGGCTGCACTCAGCATCATTACTATAGTGGACAAGGTAGACCCTGACAACAGGGAGTGGACGATGGCTTCCTGGGATTTTGCCAAGCAGATCCTGCCTTTGCTGGCTTTAGGTGTGCTGGCAGCGGGTTTTCTGTTGGGGTCCACGCACGGTGATACAAAAATGGCAGGCATTATACCCAATGAGTGGGTGATGTGGCTGGTTGGGGGCAACTCCTTCTTTTCCAACCTGTTCGCATCGGTGGTAGGCGCATTTATGTACTTCGCCACTCTTACGGAAGTCCCCATCCTGCAGGGCCTCATGGCTGCCGGCATGGGCAAAGGGCCGGCCCTCGCCCTGTTACTGGCGGGCCCTTCTTTGTCTTTACCGAATATGTTGGTGATCCGGGATGTAATGGGAACGCAGAAAACCCTGGTGTATGTACTGCTGGTAGTCGTCATGGCTACTGCCTCCGGCCTGATCTATGGTGCAATCTTCCCGTAGGGACGGTAAATGCGCTCTTTGAACAGTTCTTTAACCAAAAAACACGCTACTATGAAATTACGATTCCCTCATATGCTGCCATTAGCGGTACTGATGTTCATCGGCAGTTGTTCCGGCAATGCCCAATCCAAAGAAGCCCCAAAAGCCGAGGCGGCCACGCCCACCGACCGTATTGAAGTGTTGGACTTCCACACCACCCACCGATGCAAAACCTGCCTGGAGATCGAAGCATTCACCCGGCAACTATTGGCTGAATCCTATGCGGGCGAAATGGAAAAAGGGGTGATCACTTTCCGCCTCATCAATGCCGACGACAAGGCGAATGCGGCTATTGTGGAAAAATACCTGGCTTTTGGTACTACCCTGGTCATCAATACGGTGCACAACGGCCAGGAAAATCATATTGACCTAACGAGTTTTGCTTTCATGAATGCCGATGACAAGGCCAAATTCACTACGGGAATGAAGGAGCATATTGATGCCGCCCTGAAAAAGATCAGATCATGACCGACTGGCTACAATCACTGGCGCAAAGTCAGGACTTGCCCTGGCTTTCGGCCCTCGCGCTGGGACTGCTCACTGCTATCAGCCCTTGCCCTTTGGCTACCAATATTACGGCTACAGCTTATCTGTCGAGAACACTGAACAGCAAAAGCGCGGTTCTCTGGAGCAGCTTTTTGTACACATTGGGTAGAGGGGTTAGCTATACTGCCATAGGATTAGCGCTGTACTGGGGCGCCAGTAAGTTCCACCTCGCCCGCTTTTTCCAATCGAAAGGGGAATTATTGCTGGCGCCTTTGCTCATTGTGGTGGGATTAATCATGCTGGGGGTTATCCAGTTGAATATTAAGGGCCTGGGGAATTTTACCGATCGCCTTGCTGAAAAGCTTAAAAATAAAGGTGCTCTGGGTGCGTTGGTGATGGGCATACTCTTTGCGCTCGCTTTTTGCCCTTACAGTGGAGCTTTATATTTCGGTATGTTAATACCCTTATCGATCAGCAGCCCTTCAGGCCTGTATTTACCGCTTGTCTTTGCAGTGGGAACGGGGCTACCGGTCATGCTTTTTGCCGGCTTGTTGGCTTATAGCGCCAGCCGCATTGGCGAGGCATTCAACGCTATTCAGAAAGTGGAGAAGGCCCTTCGCTACCTCACCGGAGGGATATTTGTGATGGCCGGGCTGTATTATCTGTTAATCTTTGCCGGAGTATTATAACCTCCGGGTTTAAATCCTTCGGTAATTGATCTCTTCCCCGTGGGGCCAGAAGTAAATTTCACCTTTCCGGTAATTGATAGAAAAGCGATACTGGCAAAGGAAAGGCATGCCCAGCAGGCCGTCCACCTTCAATCGCTTCAGGTGGGACAAGTCGGTAAAAATGAAGCGGGAATTGCGAAAAGTCTTGTCTGCGATCTGGATGCCGTAAATACTCGCCGCGTCTTTATACTCCGGCAGGTTGCCAAAACCGGCTACTTGTTCCTTTTCCAGGGCGCCGTGGGCAGTAGCCGGAAGTTCTTGCAGTAGTTCCTGTGACATCAGGTTGCTGGTGCCGCCGGTATCCAGGCCAAATCGCA
This sequence comes from Lewinellaceae bacterium, assembly GCA_020636215.1. Lineage (GTDB taxonomy): Bacteria > Bacteroidota > Bacteroidia > Chitinophagales > Saprospiraceae > JACJYE01. The sequence continues at coordinate 910,358 of JACJYG010000005.1, read as the reverse complement.
CTTTCTTTTTGCCGATGCGCGCGGTGATCACCGGCAACTCGTCCTGCAAGGTAAACCGGGCGCTGAACAGAGGGGCCTGTTGGAGGTGAACCCAGCTATTTTTGGGTTCGTACAGCAAGAGCACCTGATTGCGGCAATCGAACATTAATTCGTATTTGCGCAGCACTTCATAACCGATCACGCCAAGGATTTTGCGTTGAGAAGCCTTTTCCAGGTGGCTCATATCCATGGCCAATGCTTCCAGCCCTTCCCGCTCGATGCCGGCCCAGGCGAAGTGTTTTACCAAAACGGGCTGGCCGCGGAAAGCCGTTTCACTCTGCGTGCGGCTTATCTGAAGGTCACTGATATTTTTCGGGTTGACGACCACCATTGGGGAGCCGGTATCCAGTATAAAACTTCCAGTATCACCATTGACCGAAGCTTCCACCAGGATCAGGCCATTGGCCAGTTCAAAGGGTATCTTTTGGAAATCCCCATCTTGAGGGACTGCTTTCACTGAAACCAGCAACAGCACTATTGTCATCATCACTACTGTACCTTTCATCATCATTCCAATTTAATTTTCCACACGCTAAGTTAACTTCAATTTAATGATTAGTTTACATTAAATTAACATTGAAACGATGTTTTTTCGTGATTAGTTCTCCGGCAACTTGCTTTTACCGAATAGCGCACTTGTTTTCGAAGCTGAAAAGCCCGCAAAATCCTACCTTTGCCCCATGTGGAAACGAATTGCTGAACTACTTTTACGCCTGTCCGGCTGGAGCCTTGCCCCCGAAATCCCCGTGGAAGTGCAGCGCTGCATTATTATTGCCGTACCACACACGTCTAATTGGGACATTTGGTACGCTCGCCTGGGCTTTTACGTCATGGATGTGCCGCTGCGCTTTACGATCAAACAGGAGTGGATGCGTTTTCCGTTCAACCTCCTGGTTGGCCCCATGGGTGGGCTGCCGATCGACCGGCGCCCCCGGCCGGATACGGGAGAGCGCCCGAGTTATGTGGATGTCATGGCGGGATTGTTTGAAAAACACCAGCGTATTGCGGTCATGATCACTCCGGAAGGCACCCGCGCGCGCCGCACGCAATGGAAGACGGGGTTTTACTATGCTGCACTCAAAGCCGGAGTGCCTATCTGCCTGGGCTATCTGGATTACGCCAAAAAGGAAGCCGGCGTTGGCCCGGCGCTCTACCCCACCGGAAACCTGGAAGCGGATATGCGAAAGATCATGGATTTTTACCGGAATATTAAAGGCAAATATCCGGAGTTATTTAGCCTGGATGAGCGGTTTGGTTAAATGGCTTGTCGACCCGCTGGCCTCCTGACCTATCGACCTACCGACCTACCGACCTCCTGACCTATTGACCTCCTGACCTATTGACCTCCTGACCTATTGACCTACTGACCTATTGACCTACTGACCTATCGACCTACTGACCTACTAACCTATCGACCTACTGACCTACTAACCTATTGACCTACTGACCTACCGACCTACCGACCTCCTGACCTACCGACCTATCGACCTACTGACCTCCTGACCTATCGACCTACTGACCTACTAACCTATCGACCTACTGACCTACTAACCTATTGACCTATTGACCTCCTGACCTACCGACCTACCGACCTACCGACCTCCTGACCTCCTGACCTTCCGACATAAAAAGGGCTTCAAGACGCGAAGGAAAAGTAATACTTCAACAAAGCATTATATAGCCAGAGAAAGAATCCTTCGAACCCTAAAGCCCTAAAAAAGCAGGAGATGGCCTCAGGCCACTATTCCTGGCCTTTTTTATCTTTATTGAGGGTGTTCATTATTTGACCGAAAGTCTTTTTTAACTCGCCTCTTATCTCTCCCCATTCTTTGTTGGCCTCAGCAGCCCAAACATCTGTTTTCTTTTTAAGAGCGTCCAGTTTTTCCTTGGCTTCCTCGCGGAATTCGCTCCATTCTTCGGCCGATTCTTCTTTCAACTTGGCGGAGAGCACCTTTAGCTGAGCCTGGAACTGGCCCATCCGGAAGCTCAGGTCTTCCATCATTCCGGCAGTTTTGGCGTCGGCCTTTTCTTCCACTGCTTCGGCTTTGGCTTGGAGGTCTTCAATAGAAGCAGAAAGTTCATCTTCCTGTTGTTGGTGTTCTTCCTTGGTTTGGGCGGGCCCGCGATTCAGCTTTTCACGTAATTTCTCAATGGCTACTTTTAGTTCCTGCGCCTCTTCGCTGGCTTCTTCTCCGATTTCCTGAAGCCGCTCGCCGGCCTCATCCATCCATTGGCGGACACTTTTTTTCTGCTCTTCCAGTTTCTCTTCGGCCTCTTTCCGGCCCAGGTGGAATTGCACCTGCAATTCTTCGAGATTGGTTTTCCAGTTTTTCAAGCGTTCCTGCCATTGTTCTTTCAATGATTGTTCGGACATTTTTCTATTTTTTCTGGTTAAGATTAGGTGAAAAAGCGCCATTCAAAGCGCTCCTTCTATTACAACCGATTTAGACCTATAAAAGTGCGATCGGGGAACATTTACCTGCATTAGCTCTGGAGAAATGCCCTCAGGCAGCCTGTTTTTACAAAAAATCACAATTAACTCTATCTTTACAGGCAACCCTACTTAGAAAACCCCTAATTCTTTTTATGATTACTGAAAAAATAAAAAAATTCGTTGGCCAGAATGAAAGCCGAAAGGCGCTCGACGAGCTTTATAACTATGCACAGGTGCATCGGGATGTACGGATGGAAAAAGTAGCCATCCAATTACAGCGTAGGCTTCAGGAAGCGCGTCAGGCAGAGGCAAAAGGGATACTGTCCGCCCAGGAAATTGCCATTGAAAAAGCGAAGATTAACGATGCGATTTTAGACCTGGCCTACCAGGCCGGGGAAAAGCCGGCAACAGTGGTGCCAGGCGCCGGAAACAGGGCCAAAACCTTCCTCCTTGCAGTTGGGGGGCTATTGGCAATAGCCCTGTTGATCTGGGGTGTCTCCGCGATCCGTTCTAAGGCGAAGGGGGAGTCCACAATAGCAGGCCAGAAAAAAACAGGTGAAGAACCAGCTAATACGGAATCATTCATCAGCAGTATCCGGCTGACAAATGCCCCAAGCGGTAAAGCCGGCGCCCGGGACGACTCCTTTGCGGAAAAAGGTTACACCCTGGTGGATTTCGGCGGCGGTGGTGACCGATGGGCCCAGGCCAATGCAATGGCATTGCAACCGGATGGAAAAATCTTGGTAGGAGGCCGCACCGGCCTAAAGAATAAACCATTCCAATTTGCATTGATGCGGTTCCTCCCTGATGGGAAGCTGGACCCCCAATTCGGAAACAAAGGCAAAGTAAGTACTCCTTTTCCAACTTTAGGGCCAGAGGCGGATCTGCTTGGCAGGGCATTGGTTCTGCAAAAAGATGGGCGAATCGTCATGGCTGGTTGTTACCGCAAAGGGGCGAATTCAGAGCGAACGGGGGGAATTGCCGTTGCCAGATATCTTTCTTCCGGTGAGCTCGACCGGGATTTTAACGGGAATGGCTTACAGGTGATTCGCCCAGATGGCCCGGAAGAAGGTTCCAATGCTATGGCCATTCAACCGGATGGAAAAATCCTGTTGGCGGGATTTCAAAAAAAAGATAGTCTCTCTTACCAAATATTGCTGGTGCGCCTCAACGATGATGGACAACCGGATGCCGCTTTTGGCAATAAAGGTAAGGTAGTAACTGAAATCCCCGGCGCCAGCCTCTTTGCTAACGCTATATGTCTCAACCAAAATGGAGAAATTCTCGTCGCCGGAAATTTCAACAAGGTGAATAACAGATCAGATAGGGATTTTGTAGCCTTGCAGTATAAAAAAGATGGAAGTTTAAACCGAAATTTCGACGGCAAGGGCTATACGGTCATCGACTTCGGCGATTATGATGACCGCGCCAACAGCCTGGCCATTCAGGCAGATGAAAAAATCTTATTGGGCGGTTACCATTCCTTGGATCCCGAAAGAAAGTCGACAGACAAGGCTTTAGCCCGCCTCTTGCCCGACGGTTCGTTAGACCCCTCATTCAGCTCCGACGGCAAAGTAGTTATTGCCACTCTAAACAAAATGACCAATAGTGTTGCCAATGTTGGAAATGATCTGGCCATCCAACCGGATGGAAAAATCCTTCAAGCCGGCCAATCGGCTGACCCAAATGGCATCAACCACATCTCTCTCATTCGCCTGCAAACGAATGGGCTGCTGGACGAAGATTTCGGAAAGGCCGGAGTAGTAATTGAATCTATCAATGGTTACTCTTCTGCCAGTGCGGTGGCCTTGCAACCTGATGGCCGGATCCTTGTTGCCGGCGTCAACAGCTATTATACCGGTTATGACTTTTTCCTGGGCCGTTATCACTCTGGTTTACCCTGGACCTCCGAGTTAAGCCTGGCCAGCCAACCTGGTGAATCCTGGGCCTGGCCCGGTTGGCTCAATGATCAGGCAGCACTGGAGATCAGCCTGGTTGATTCCACCAAAACATCCGTTGAATTGAAGGCGCCTAACGGAAAAAGATATACATTACTCGAACCGGAAAGAAGGGCGGGCTCCGTGTCCATGCCCTTGCCAGCGCCCCTGCCAAAGGGTGGTTACTTATTGGAGGTTACCACCGACGATATTGTAAAGGACATAGCCGTGAAGAAAGAGTAGTAAATTGCTTTGCGGCCGCTGGCCTAAACCCGAATTTTTCAACTTGCCGAAAACACTCAACTGGTAATTATGGCTAAATTCATCTACCCTTTATTGCTATGTGCTGTCCTCTTCCCCGGACAAGCCTTCAATCAGTGTTTTGATCAGAACATATCGCTGTATAAGCCAGTGACGGCCTCGAGCACAACTTCCGGGTCCGGCGGAAGCATTGTCGATGGCAATGTCGGCAGCCAGTGGGCCAGTGACGCTGCCGACCCCCAATGGATCTATGTCGACCTGGGCATTGTCCACAATATCTGTGCGCTGGTAGTGCAATGGGATGAAATAGCCTACGCCCGCGATTTTGAAATACAACTTTCTGATGATGGAGACAATTGGGAGGCCACCGAAGTATTCCAGGACAATGACATCCCTGAGCTCCTGCTCGATGGCCTGGACTGGGACGCCCGCTATGTGCGCCTGTACGGCCAAAGCCGCGCCGACACACTACAAGGTTACAAGCTTCGGGAATTAACGGTATTCGGCACCCTTGAGGCGCCCTACCAGCAACTGAGCTTTGCGCCCCTTCCCGACCGGTTGTCGACCGATGTTCCGTTCGAACTGGAAGCCAACAGCACCTCCGGCCTTCCCGTTAGCTTCAACATCGTATCCGGGCCGGCTACTATATCCGGCAACGTTCTCACCCTAACGGGTGAAGGAGGCACGGTTGTCGTTCGCGCCAGCCAGGAAGGCAATGTGGATTTCAACCCGGCAGAGCCCATTGAGCGTTCTTTCGAAGCCGTCAATCCCGAAGACATTTTTCCGGAAGCCATCATCACCAGCCCCAGCGGCGCCTACCCAGTGGTCATGCCAGAACTTGGCCAGATTGCCATTGGCGTACACGGGCGTATTGAACGGCCTCAATGGTTCTCTATTGCTGGAGCAGAAATGGAGATCGACGGCCAGCCTGTTACAGCTAAACCGGGGCCTGATGGCCACTACTATAACTACTGGCCCGCTGACAGTTACGGCATGCATACCCTGACCGTCCGGGTTACCGGCAGCACCGGAAATATCACGGAAAAGACGCTGGACTTTGAGGTCGTGCCGACAACCGATGACGTATCCCTGCGTACTTTTGATGAGGACCAGATCATCGCATTTGTCAATTTTTCATACCAGAAACACTACCAAATGCCTACCAACCTTGGTGCATTTGATAAAATCACGGCCAACCTGAGCATTACCTGCCCTGAGATCGGTTGCGATTCCTGGGACCGCATTGCCCATATAGACGTACGCACACCGGAAGGGAACTGGGTGGAGATTATCCGATATATCACGCCCTATGGTGTGGAGTGCAGCCACACGGCCGATGTGACACCTTATGCTTCTTTATTACAAGGCAACCCGGAGGTACGGATGCGCATCGAAACCTACCAGCGAGGCTGGGAATTCACGCTTGATTTCGATTTTGAAGCCGGGCCGGCGCCTTACCGCTATAGTAAAGTGGAACCTCTTTGGTATGGCTATCTTCCTTTTGGAGACCCCACCAACCGGCAACCGGCCGACACCTTCCTGGTCAGCTTCCAGCCCAACATTCAGGATGCGAAGCTTTATCTGGTCGGCACCGGCCATGGTTGGGGAGAAAACAACTCCAGTAACGCAGCGGAATTCTATGAGGCCACCCATCATGTGCTCATCAATGGACAGGTAGCCTTCGCCCATCACAATTGGCGGCAGTGCGACCCCAATCCCGATGCCTGCCAGCCCCAAAACGGCACCTGGTTCTACAACCGGGCGGGCTGGTGCCCCGGCGCTATTTCTCCTTTCGAATCCTACGATATGGCGCCGTACCTGGGCCAAGGGCAGCTGGAGTTGTTCTACCGCATGTCCACCGGCTATGTCGACTATTGCCACCCTCACAACCCCACCTGTGTTTCCGGCCTTACCTGTCCCAATTGCAACGATGGATTCAATCCCCACCTCGTGATGGCCACCAACCTGGTAACGTACAGCAATGAGCCCATTGAGCAGAACGTGCTGGCCAGCGCCCGCGAGCCGGAACCCAGGGAAGAATTCCTCCAATTCAGCGTCTATCCCAACCCCACTCCCGGCAGTATTAGCATTGAGCAAATGGGCATGGCCCGAAATCTCCGGCTTCGGCTTTACAATCTCTCCGGCCAACTCGTATACGATTCCGGAGAACGGGATGGATGGCCGGGGCTAGTTCAGATTATTGATCTCAGTAGCCAGCCGACGGGCCTGTACCAACTCTTGATCACTACGGAAGTGGGAACGAGGGTAATGAAGGTGGTGCGGCATTAAAAATTCACCGGCCCCTTAGTGTGACAAAGATCACTCTAATTAGCCACCGAATAAAGGTAACTTTACGATATGAGATCCAATATACTGAAATTCATTCTGGTATGTTTGCTCTGCCTGGCCCTGGTGACAGGACTGGTGCTTCTGGTTCAATATTTCTTTAACTAAGCAGTCTTTAAAAACATTCTGAAATCATGAAAAAGAATATGGGTTCAACCGACCGCATCGTGCGGATTATCATCGCCGCTGTTATTGCGATATTGTTTTTCACCAAAGTCATTACCGGCACCCTGGGCATTGTCTTACTGGTATTGGGTGTTGTTTTCCTGGCGACCAGCTTCATCAGCTTCTGCCCGCTATACCTTCCCTTCGGATTGAGCACGTTGAGGAAAAAGGAGGAAGCATAAGGGCTGTCGTTTTTTCCTTATGAGGATCGTCGGTCGATACAGTATTATTTTCCTTTCCCTACTCTGGAGTTGTACTTCTGGAGAAAAGGAGACTAACGGAGGCCCCTTTGCGGGCCTGCCTGTTATTCAATTGCCTGCAGAATTTCCGGCAGGGCCGGATGCGCCACCGCCGGCCACGCCCGTTTTAAAAGATAGCGCCTTTGTTGTCCAATTTTTAAATCCAACTTATTTCCAGGAAGAAGAGCCACAGTACCATTACCATCAGGGCTTGATAGTGATGAAAAAAAATAAGTTCACCGCCATTGCCTTTCCCATCTCCCATGGTTTTGGATACGATTACCGCCTGTACACTTATACTCCTTCCGGACAATTGCTGGACACCCTCACCCTGGCGGAAACTGCAGGCGATTCTTACGAGCAAAGCGCCCGTATGGATGCGAAAGGGAAGATACGCACCAAAAGGGTTTATCTGGATGACAGCCGGCATCCCTTGATGTTTGCCTATTCCATTACTTCAGAAGGAAAGATAGAGCAAGTGCCCGTCATTAAGCCCCGAGGCTCGGGCTGGCTGAATGAGACAGGAGAGCAATAAAGGTGGCCCTACCCTACCTCCGCAAAATGAGCCAGAAAGGATTGCACTTTTTTTAAATGCGTTCCATCCCCTCTTATTCCAGATTTCAATTTGTATCTTTGAGTCCCGTAATGATGATTAGGCAATTTACTTTTAACTAGGAGCCAAAAGGCAGCAAATAGTTAAAAAACACAGCCAACAAGCCAAAAGCTACTTTAATGACCAAGTACATCTTTGTTACGGGAGGCGTGACTTCATCCCTCGGTAAAGGCATCATTTCCGCATCTCTGGCCAAACTGCTGCAAGCGCGCGGTTTCTCCGTCACCATCCAAAAGTTCGACCCCTACATCAATGTCGACCCCGGCACCCTCAACCCTTATGAGCATGGGGAGTGCTACGTCACTGATGATGGCGCCGAAACGGACCTTGACCTGGGACACTACGAGCGTTTTCTGAACACGCCAACCTCTCAGGCCAACAACGTCACTACGGGGCGTATTTACCAAACCGTTATCCAGAAAGAGCGGGCCGGCGACTACCTGGGCAAAACCGTACAGGTGATCCCACACATTACGGATGAGATCAAACACCGCGTGCAGTTACTGGGTGTTTCCAATGAATATGACATTGTCATCACCGAGTTGGGGGGTACTGTTGGCGATATCGAATCCCTACCCTATCTCGAATCCCTGCGCCAGTTGCGATGGGAACTGGGAATAGACAACTGCCTGGTTATCCACCTTACGCTTATTCCCTACCTCCGGGCAGCCAAAGAATTAAAAACCAAACCCACGCAGCACTCCGTCAAGGAGCTGCTCAATACCGGAATCCAACCGGATATTCTGGTTTGCCGCACGGAATATCCTATCAGCATGGACATCCGTCGCAAGCTCGCCCTGTTCTGCAATGTAGATGTCGGTTCTGTCATCGAGGCCATCGATGCGGAAAGTATCTACGATGTCCCCCTATTGATGCTGCGCGAAAAGCTGGACGCGGTGGTGATGACCAAGCTTCGCCTCAAAGACCGTAAAGAACCGGACCTGCGCATCTGGAAAGAATTTCTGGGTAAGCTAAAAAACCCGACTTTCGAAGTAACGATCGGCCTTGTGGGCAAGTATAACGAGTTGCAGGACGCTTATAAGTCCATTCACGAGTCATTTGTACATGCCGGCGCTGTAAACGAGTGCCATATCCGGGTGGAACCTATTCACGCCGAGCAATTGGAGGGGGATCACGAGGATGTGGCCAAGCGGCTGGAAAGCCTGGACGGCGTGTTGGTAGCCCCTGGTTTCGGCGAACGGGGTATTGAGGGCAAGATCCGGGCAATCCGCTATGTACGGGAAAACAATATTCCTTTTTTCGGTATCTGCCTGGGCATGCAATGCGCTGTGGTGGAATTTGCCCGCAACGTCATGAACCTGGAAGGCGCTTCCTCCACCGAGGTAGATGCCAAGGCAGCCCATCCTATTATCGATTTGATGCCGGACCAAAAGAAGATCACCAAGAAAGGCGGCACCATGCGCCTGGGGGCTTACCCCTGTGACCTGCGCCGCCGCAGCAAGGCCAGTCACAGCTATGGCCACCTGCGCATCAGCGAGCGCCACCGGCATCGCTACGAGTTCAATAACCACTATCTGGAAGGCATGGAAAAAGCCGGCATGATTCCCTCCGGCATCAATCCCGATTCGGGCCTGGTGGAGATCGTGGAGTTAAAAGACCACCCCTGGTTTGTTGGCGTACAGTTCCATCCGGAATTGAAGAGCACGGTGGAAAAACCCCACCCCTTGTTCGTGTCTTTTGTGAAGGCTTGTTTGGAACGAAAATATGAAACCAGTACGCCAGTACGCCAGTAACCCAGTATGGCAGTTCGCTTATTAAATAAACTGGCCTACTGCAAACTGCCCACTGCAAACTGCCCACTGAAAATGCCTCGCTACCTCATTCTCAGCTTACTCCTACTCGGCGCCGTGCTGGCTACCTGGCAGGTGCGCGGCCATGCCTTTTTCTGGGATACCGTGCAGTTGGGGTCGAAGCATGCGCATTGGTATTTTGAGCACAATTTCCGCTATCTGTTGTTGCCGGATGAGATCGACAGCGGGCATCCGCCCGGTTTTGGAATGTACCTGGCGGCTATGTGGGTGCTTTTCGGCAAAAGCCTCGCAGTCAGCCATCTGGCTATGCTGCCCTTCCTGCTGGGGATGGTGGTGCTGCTTTTTCAGGTAGGCGACTATTTTGGCGGGCGCCACAGTAGTTGGATGCTGGCCCTTCTGGCTTTCGCCGACCCGGTGCTGGCCGGGCAGGCCGTGCTGGTGAGCCCGGATATTGTGTTGGCCTTTGCTTTCTTGTTAGTGCTCAGCAGTATTCTCTATGAAAAAGATGGGGCCAAAATAGCAGGAGCCTTGTTGCTGGCAGCCATCAGCACGCGGGGCATGATGACGGTGGTAGTGCTTTACCTTTTCGAGCTGGCCATCCACTGGCAGCGGCGGTGGGATTTCCCTATCCGAAAGGCGATACCCTATGTGCCGAGCGGGTTGCTGGCCTTGGCATTCCTGGCCTACCACTATCAGCAGAAAGGCTGGGTGGGTTACCATGCCGATGCGCCATGGGCGACGCTCTTTGCGCGCGCTACGCCACTTGAATTCCTCAAGAACGCGGCCGTACTGGCCTGGCGGATGCTGGACTATGGGCGCGTCTTCCTATGGCCCTTATTAGCCTGGCTTGGGTACCGTCTTTGGAAACGTAAGGGCAAACTCAGCGAACCGGTTAAACAGGCTCTTTGGCTGTTCGCGCTGGCCTTGCCCCTGATGAGTGTGACTTTCCTGCTGTACAAAGGCCTGCATGGCCACCGCTATCTGCTGCCCGTTTTCCTCCCGCTTACTATTCTCTTTTACACCCTGCTGGTGCACAGCTCCCTGTCGCTGCGCTGGCGCCATGCTTTTTTCAGCATTGCCTTCGCCGGCCTGCTCACTGGCAACCTCTGGATCTATCCCGACACCATCTCACAGGGCTGGGACAGCACCCTGGCGCACCTGCCTTATTACCCGCTCCGGAAACAAATGATTGCCTACCTGGATGAAGCGGACATTCCCCTGGAAGCCGTAGGGGCCGCTTTCCCTGAGATCGGCCCGCTGGAGTTCCACGACCTCAACGGCGACTGGAGGGGCATGAAAGCAAAGGACCTCTCCACCGATGAGTATGTCTTGTATTCCAATGTTATGAATGATTTTTCGGACGAAGAGATCGGAGAATTACAGGAAAGCTGGGCGCCAGTGAAAACCCTTCAGAATGGCGGCCTCCGGCTGGTACTATATCGCAGAAAAGCAGAGAAAACCCTATATTGACTTCACGATGCGAAAACTCAGCCTTAAAGAACTCAACCGCCCTGATATTACAGCATTCAAGGCCCTGCCTAAAGCGCCCATCGTTCTGGTGCTGGATAATGTGCGCTCCGCCCTCAACGTCGGTTCCGCCTTCCGCACCGCCGATGCCTTTGCCCTCGATAAGATTTATCTTTGCGGCATCACCGCCACCCCTCCCCACCGGGAGATCCTCAAAACAGCCATCGGCGCCACCGAATCCATGGATTGGGCTTATGAAAAGGATGTCGAAACCCTGGCCCGGCGGCTCCAATCTGAAGGATATAAGGTATTTGCAGTAGAACAGGCCGACAAACGCAACTGGCTGCAGGAGGTACAAGTACAACCGGATCAAAAATATGCCCTGGTTTTCGGCAATGAAGTGGAAGGCGTCAGCGATGCCGTGATGGAAATGGTGGACGGCTGCATTGAAGTACCACAGTTCGGAACCAAGCATTCGCTGAATATATCGGTTTGTATCGGCATCGTAGTATGGGAGTTTTTCCGGAAGTGGCGATTCGGGGGTATGGCCTGATAAGCCTGGTAAGCCCCAAGACATACGAGACACAGAAGACATACAAGACACACGAGACATACAAGACATACAAGACACACGAGACACACAAGACACACAAAACACACAAGACAGACAAGACACACAAGACACACAAGACACACAAGACACACAAGACACACAAGACACACAAGACAGACAAGACACACGAGACACACAAGACATACAAGACAGACGAGACACACGAGACAAATGAGACACACGAAACACACCATACTCCAGCGTCCTCAAATCTTCCAGCAATTTCCCGGCCTAATCGCAGCCGAGAGCACCCGCCACGGCGGTATTAGCCCGTCTCCTTACGCCTCCCTCAACATGGGCATCAATACAAGTGATGCGGAAGCCAATATTTCGGAAAACCGCCGCCGCTTCTTCCAGGCCTTGGGCCTATCTAAGGAACAGTTGGCTTCTTCCTATCAGGTGCATGACAACAAAGTGTTGCTGGCGGAAAAACCTGGGCGGCACGAAGGCTACGATGCCATCATTACCCGACAAAAGGGTGTCATCATTGGGGTCACTGTGGCAGATTGCACTCCCATACTGGTGTACGATGCCCGAAACCAGGCCGTGGCGGCTATCCACGCCGGATGGAAAGGTACCTCCCAGCAAATAGTCCTCGAGGCCCTGAATGCCATGGCCCTGCATTTTAATACCCGGGCAACCGATTGCCATGCCTACGTTGGCACCTGTATCGACGGGGATAACTACGAAGTGGATGACCAGGTTGCCCAATACTTCGAATTAGCCCACAAATGGCCGGGCCAGGCGGCAGGAAAATGGCAGGTGGACCTAAAAAGTGCGAACAAGGCTCAGCTTCTGGCGTTTGGGGTTCCCGATGGACAGATTGAAATATCGCCCTATTCGACTTTCATGGATAATGAACATTATTTTTCGCATCGCCGGGAAAATGGAACTACCGGCAGGATGTTGGCTGTGATTGGAATGAAACCCTTATGAATGCCATAAAGCAAAAATTATCCGACTGGTTTTACGTACACCGCGGCCCGAGCACTGCAATCATTCTCTTTGCCGTATTATTGGCCGTGGGCTTTTCCTTCCAGAGCGGAAAGATACTCTGGTTCTGGTATGACATGCCACTTGTCGGGACTTTTCTGATTGCTCTAGTGATATTGTTAAGCCACTTTTGGTTGCAAGCGGAACGCCGGCGACATTTCGAACAGTTCACTGAGGAAAAAGAAAATGCGTTATTAACCCGCTACGAACGCTTGAGCAGCCGGGAGCTGGAGATCATCGGGAAATTGAGGACTGGAAAGTCCAACCAGGAGATAGCCGGGGAGCTTTTCGTGGAACTGAGTACCGTCAAGTCCCACCTCAACCGCATATACAAAAAGCTTGAAGTCCGCAACCGGCGGGAAGCTATATCCCTATTAAAGAAGATAGGAAACAAGCCAGGAACTTAAAATTCCAACTTTATCCCACCCCCTTTTTTTTGCATCCCGCTTTCCATTCCCAGCATATTGCAGAAAAAAACCATGAAAAAATTAATGCTAACCTTCATTCTGGGGCTTTCTCTCCTCCCCTTCGCCTTCCGTTTTCAAGGAAGCGAGATTATATTCTTTATGATGCGAGATGCCCCCTTTTGGGCATTGATGGCCGCCAGCCTTTCAGCTCTGGCCCTTATGCTAAGCCTTCGCCTATTCAGCAGGGCTACGTTACTTGCGCTTACGGTATTCTTTACCCTTTTACCGTGCACCATGGTGCTAAACGGCAGCCAGCCCCAATGGATTATCTGGGCCTACTTGCCGTTCCTGGCATTGCCCTACTGGATTGCTTCTTTAGCCGCCTTCGTGTACAGCCGCAGGACGTTGGAGTAATAATGAAAATGTCTGATTAAGGGCTATATTTGCCGCAGTTCAAAACAGACAACCAATGAACTACTGGCTCGTAAAATCCGAACCCTTTGTTTTTAGCTACGACACCCTGGTAGCCGAAGGAAAATCCATGTGGGAGGGCGTGCGCAACTATCAGGCCCGCAACAACCTGCGCGCCATGAAAGAAGGCGACCTGGTGCTCTTCTACCACAGCAACGAAGGACTGGAAGTGGTCGGCATCGCTCAGGTCATCACCGAACATTACCCCGACCCCACCGCTGAGAAAGGCGACTGGTCGGTGGTGGACCTGGCGCCCTTCCGGAAATTGAATAAAACGGTTACGTTGAAAGCCGTCAAAGCCACGCCTGAGCTACAGAACATTGGCCTGGTGCGCAACCCCAGGCTATCGGTTATGCCCTTGGAGGAAGCGGAGTTCCAGAAGATACTGGAGATGGGGGAGACGGATATATAGTTTTCCCGAAGTTCAGTTCGGAAAAACTATATCAGCAAATCAAACAGCATGCGGCTGTCGTTGAGGGTCTGGTAGTTGATGTGGTGTTGGTCCATGCGTTCGACCAGGCTTTCGTAATCACCTCGCTTTTGCACCTGGATGCCAACGAGCGCGGGGCCGGATTCCCGGTTGTGTTTTTTGGTGTATTCAAAATGAGTGATGTCATCGGTGGGGCCCAGCACATTGTTGAGGAATTCGCGCAGGGCGCCGGCGCGCTGCGGAAAGCGGATGACGAAGTAATGCTTCAACCCTTCATACAACAAAGAGCGTTCCCGGATCTCCTCGGTGCGGGTAATGTCGTTGTTGCTGCCGCTAAGCACACAGACCACGTTTTTGCCTTTAATCTGTTCTCTGTAGAAATCCAGTGCAGCTACCGTCAGGGCGCCGGCTGGTTCCACCACGACGCCTTCCTCATTGTAGAGTTGCAGGATAGTGCTGCACACCTTTCCTTCCGGCACCAGGATCATATCATCGATCACCTCTTTTGCGATGCGGAAGGTAGTATCTCCTACCCTGCGCACAGCCGCGCCATCGACGAAACTGTCGATCTGCGCCAGGGTGATGGGTTCGCCGGCCTTGAGGGATTCATACATGGCGGGCGCCCCTTCTGGTTCTACGCCAATGATCTTTGTATTGGGGCTCAGTTGTTTAAAATAGCTACCCAGCCCGGAAATGAGGCCGCCTCCGCCAACGGCGGCAAATACATAGTCCAGCGAACGGTCACAGTCCTCCAGTATCTCCAGGCCAACGGTTCCCTGGCCTTCAATGACCCGCTCATCGTCAAATGGGTGGATAAAGATCTTTCCATTCTTATCTGCATCCTTACGGGCTTCCAGATAGGCGTCATCAAAGGTGTCTCCCACAAGTACAACTTCCACCCACTCTTTCCCAAAGAGTTTGACTTTGCGCACCTTCTGCTGCGGGGTAACACTCGGCATGTAGACCTTGCCGTGCACTTTCATCTTCTGACAGGCAAAAGCCACCCCTTGTGCATGATTACCGGCGCTGGCGCAAACTACGCCCGCCTTCAGCGCCTCCGCAGATACCGTTGCCATTTTGTTGTACGCCCCCCGGATCTTGTAGGAGCGCACCACCTGCATATCTTCCCGCTTGAGGTACAGGCGGCAGCCATAGTATTCAGAAAGGTGGTAATTGAACATCAGTGGGGTCTGCTCGGCAATGCCGCGCAAGCGCACTTTGGCCTTGTAGATATTTTCAACGGTGATCACCGGGCTTTTTTTTGCAGATTGTGTCGTCATGGGTGGCTGTTGGTTGACAGTTGAAAGTAGATGATTGATGGTTGTTCCCCCCCAATGCGAACAACTATCAACCCAAAAAACAGAGCGCCAGACGGTAAACCGCCCAGCGCTCCAAGTAGGGGGGAATTACTACTCTTCGTGCACTTTGGCCGGTTGAGCTTCCGGGCGGAGGCTGCGCACCGTTCGGCCAGCCTGCCACATTTCGCTATCGCGGAGTTGGCGGAGTTCAACCTCCAGTTTTTCGCGATAATCAGGTTGGCTGTTCGAATCGATGGAACGCTGGGCCTCGTTGCCGGCGGCAACGCTATCGTACAGTTCATTAAATACAGGGGCGACGGCGTCACGGAACTTCTTCCACCAGTCGAGGGCGCCACGCTGAGCAGTGGTGGAGCAATTGGCGTACATCCAGTCCATACCGTTTTCAGCTACCAGGGGCATGAGGCTTTGGGTCAGTTCTTCCACTGTCTCATTAAAAGCCTCGGACGGGCTATGGCCACGGCTACGCAGGCAATCGTATTGAGCGGCGAACAAACCTTGTATGGCGCCCATGAGGGAGCCGCGTTCACCGGTAAGGTCACTGTAAACTTCTTTTTTGAAAGAGGTCTCAAACAGATAACCAGACCCCACGCCAATTCCAAGCGCAACAACGCGTTCGTATGCCCGGCCGGTAGCGTCCTGGAAGATGGCATAGCTGGAGTTGAGGCCCTTCCCTGCCTGGAACAAGCGGCGCAGGCTGGTGCCAGAACCTTTGGGCGCCACCAGAATGACATCAATATCGGCCGGTGGCACAATACCGGTTCGCTCTTTATAGGTGATGCCGAAACCGTGAGAGAAATACAAGGCCTTGCCAGCCGTCAGAAGTGGCTTGATAGTAGGCCAGACGGCAATCTGCGCAGCATCCGACAACAGGTATTGAATGATCGTACCTTGTTTTACGGCCTCTTCGATAGGGAATAAGGTCTCACCCGGCGCCCAGCCGTCCTGAACGGCCTTGTCCCAGGTTTTGGAGCCCTGCCGTTGGCCTACGATGACGTTGAAGCCATTATCGCGCAGATTAAGCGCCTGGCCCGGCCCCTGAACACCATAGCCGATTACGGCAATTGTTTCATCTTTCAGCACTTCGCGTGCTTTCTCCAGGGGAAATTCATCGCGGGTTACGACGTTTTCTTCTACTCCTCCAAAATTGAGTTTTGCCATGATTCCTAAATGTTTTTTGAATAAAGTTTAAGGTGATGAGGGACCACCGTGAATAATACTTATTTCGTAAGGGTTCTTTTGGATCTATCCTTGGCCATGGTTAGGGGCGCTTTGCATATTAAAAGCACAGGCATATCTGGGAAAATCCTGGCCGAAATGCAAAGTTACCAATGCGGTCGGTAAAGATACGTTCCGGGCAGCTTCCCTGGCATCTTTTTTGGGCGGTTCTCCGAAATCAAAGCCAGGGCTTTCCAGGAAAGCCAGGCCCAAATGCCAGCCATATTCAGGGTTTAAGGGAGTTTTACAGCACTCCTCGAAGTACAATCCCAAATAAGGCGCTACTTCTAATCAATAACCGGTGTATCGATCTTAGCCAGGGCTGCTGCAATCTGTTCACTGGTGATCTCATGTTTGACCAGCTTGCCGCTGAGATAGTTTTCGTATGCAGCCAGGTCAAAATTACCGTGCCCGCAGAGGTGGATCAGGATAGTGCGGCTGACGCCCTCCTCTTTGCACTTATTCGCTTCCTGGATGGCAGTAGCAATAGCGTGGTTGGTTTCCGGTGCAGGAATGATGCCCTCGGCCCGGGCAAAAAGTACGCCGGCTTCGAAGCATTCGACCTGGTCATGAGCGCGGGCCTCGATCAGTTTATCCCTCAGCAACTGGCTGACCACCACACCGGCGCCGTGGTAGCGCAGGCCACCGGCATGAATAGGCGCCGGCACAAAGGTATGCCCCAGGGTATACATGGGCAACAGGGGCGTCATGCCGACGGCATCTCCAAAATCATAGCGAAATACCCCGCGGGTCAGCTTTGGGCAGGAAGAGGGCTCGGCAGCGATACAACGGATGTTGCGGCCTTCTTCCAGGTTGAGGCGCAGGAAGGGAAAGCTGATGCCTGCAAAGTTAGAACCGCCACCAAAAGGCGCCACCACAATATCGGGCATATCACCTGCCTTTTCCATCTGTTTGACCGCCTCCAGTCCGATGACCGTCTGATGCATCAGCACGTGGTTGAGCACGCTGCCCAGGGCGTATTTCGTTTTTTCATCACTGGCGGCGCGTTCCACCGCTTCAGAGATAGCTATGCCCAGACTGCCTGGCGAGTCGGGGTCTTCTGCCAGGATTTTACGCCCGGCCTCTGTCAGATTGGAGGGGGAAGCGTGCACTGTGGCGCCCCAGGTATTCATCATGACCTTGCGGTAGGGCTTCTGCTCGTAACTGATCTTTACCATGTACACCTCGCATTCGATACCAAAATGCTGGCAGGCGAAGCTCAAAGCACTACCCCACTGTCCGGCGCCGGTTTCAGTAGTAATGCGCCTGACCCCTTCCTGTTTACTGTAGTAGGCCTGCGCCACAGCTGTATTTGGCTTGTGCGAACCGGAGGGGCTCACCCCTTCGTACTTGTAATAGATCTTTGCCGGCGTGTCGAGCGCCGCCTCCAGGCCGTAGGCCCGAAACATGGGCGTGGGGCGCCATAGCTTGTACACATCGCGCACCTCTTCTGGAATATCCACCCATTTTTCAGTGGTTACTTCCTGCTTGATCAGTTCCATTGGGAAGAGCGGCGCCAACGCTTCCGGCCCAATCGGCTCTTTGGTGCCCGGGTGTAAGGGAGGCAAAGGCTTATTAGGCATGTCGTGGACGATGTTGTACCACTTTTCCGGGATTTCCTGCTCACTGAGCAATATTTTCCTGTTCTTCATAGGGATAATGGTTTAGGGAATGGATTGAAATTGCTCCCGGAAGATAGGAAAAATGTTGGAAGACCGGAACGTCAGAACGTCGAATGTCGCACGTCAACACGTCAGCGGCAAGGATTCTGCCTTTTGGCGGCCGACATTCTGACGTACGGCCTGTTGACTTGCGACGTTCTACCAAGCAACCGCCCCGTTGCCACCAGGTTTTTTACCAACGAATACGAAATAACTCCACAAGCCGCCATAGGCGGGTTTGATCTGATCGTAGAGGCCAGTGAATTCCGTTCGAAGCACCGGCAGGAGGTGGCCGTCCATGCGCACGTGGTTGTTGCCCATATGGCGTTTGAACCAGGCGAAGCGGGAGTCGTGAAAGTCCGTTACAGCAATAAAGCCGCCAGGTTTAAGGTCTGTCTTGGCCTGTTGAAGCAATTCCCGCCACTGTGGGTTGATCATGGTGAGCGAATAAGAGAAAACGACGGCGTCCAGTTTAGAATGAAAGAATGGATCGCCAAGGCTATAAGGCCGAGCTTCCAGGCTTACGCGATCCCCGAACGGAGCGGTATTTTGGCGCGCTTTATTCAGCATATGCGTCGATACATCGAGGCCAATGAGTTGGGCCTGGGGATAGGACAAGGCCATCTTTCTGAGGTTGTAACCGGTGCCGCAACCGACTTCTAAAATGCATGCCCTGGCCGCCCGCCCGAAAGGAAGCGCCCGGATTAACTCCCGGCGGCCAAAGAGAAAAGACCAACGGGTGGCGTCATATATTTTGGATTGCCAAACGTAATACCGCTGCATGGTGCGGTTTTGGCGATCAACAGTGGATTCAGTTTCCGACATTCAATCAGATTTGTAAATTAGACAGTGTTTTAACCTAGGGCCACCCCGGAAGGAGCAGGAAAAATCAGAGGGCATCCACAACAGGCTGATGCAGGGCCTAATAAAAGTTACCGGACCATTCCCAGGTAGACACTACCATAGGTTCCTACCCGGTCGCGCTGATGCGTTTTGGCCGTTTTTTCCTTTTCGAATTCTACGGCCTCCATAACGAATTCCGGGAAAAAATCCACTTCTTCGGCGGCAGAGCGCAGCAATATTCGGGTGCCAGGGCGGCTGTTTTCCAGTATCAGTTGCCATTCTTCCTCCAGCGCAGGGCGGTTGTTGGCGGCCAGCCAGTCCTGGTGGTCAAGCAACACATAGTGAGAATAAGGCCGGGGATTTTCCCGGAGGAAGTTACTGATCGTAGTAGTGTGCGTTTGGATTTTATCCGATTGGGAACGGATCGGTTCAAAATTGTCCGGGCGTAGATAGGAGGGGCAACAAGTATCCGTATAAGATCCATTCATATACAACCGCCAGAAGTAGTTCTCCTGAATAGGTTGCTGGGTAAAGACCTTGCGCAGGCATTCCTGGATAAAACCCAAGGCGCCTTTTTCATATTTGGTAATGAACAACTCCTGCTGGCTGCGGGGCACCCCTACCAGGCACATCGTAAGGTGGCGGTTGACCATCCATTCTACCAGCCCATTGAGGACTTTCTGTTCGATCTGAAAATAGATAGAAGACTGCCGGTCGAGCGTATCGGCTTCAAAAAGTTGCTGTATTTGCCTATGCAGGCTCCGACGGGCACGAATGTACTGGTTCGCTACCCAGGCAAAGGAGCCCGAAGTGCTGTAATGGTAAAAACTCTTTCGGACTCCCTTTCCGCTAAAAAAATTCAGGCGCCCATCCCAATAATCCTGAGCATATTCGGGAAGGGCCTCGCGCAACTGCTCCCGATATAAGGCGGTAGCCTCAGGGTGAGCACCCTTGCCAAAAAGCTGGAACAAGTCCTCAAAACTTCCTTTGTGGAAAGTGGCCAGCTTCAGTTGCAACAAAGCATTCTGGCGGGGATTGACATCAACACAATTGATCTGCGCCGGCTGGTCGAGCAGATAATCGAGCGCGTTACACCCAGCACTCGTAATCATGACCACTTCGCTGCTGTTGTTTAGTTCCAGCAACTCCCGGTCGCAACGAGGATCCTCCCAGCAAGTATTATATACCAGGTTGTTGGAATGGACTTTCCGAAACATCCAGTCTCTTAAAGGATTGAGTTTTTCCACTTTTTTTCAAGCGAAGATACAGGCCGCACCAGGCGAGGAAGCAATAAGCTAAATTACTAATATGCTAAGTTTCTGTAAAGGAGAGGTTAAATGCCTTGGATGACAGGAAGGAGTATATGGCTGAATGGCTTTTCCAGGCCATCGCGAGAGTTGTCGGGAGAGCACCGGGATGATGCTGGTGAAGCAAACAACCGCTACCTCCTTACTTTAACTTCTCCTGTAAATAATGATATATTTCCTTCTGTGCTTCCCGCTGGGGGCCATCCTCCCGCTTGTAGGAGTTCATTTGCTTAGCATCGATCCATCTGGCTTTGGTATTATCCGCCAGCTGAAGGCCAATGATATGGCGGATCTCCTGGGATATCACCGGATCATAGATAGGAATGACTGCTTCCACCCGGCGGTCGAGGTTGCGGCTCATCCAATCGGCGGAGGCGATGTACATTTTTTCCTCGCCGCCGTTGGCAAAAATATAAACCCGGGCGTGCTCCAGAAAACGGCCAACGATGGAGATGGCTTCAATATTTTCACTTTGCCCTTCGATGCCGGGCGCCAGGCAGCAGATGCCCCGGATAATGAGTTGTATCTTCACCCCAGCCCGGCTGGCCTCGTATAATTTAGCGATCATATTTTCGTCCTCCAGGCTGTTCATCTTGAGGATCATATAGGCCTCTTTGCCATTTCGCGCATTTTCGATCTCTTTATCCACCAGTCCCACGAAGCCTGATCGGGTTGAAAAGGGCGAAACCAACAGGTGCTTACAATGCGGGATCAGTACTTTTCGCTCCAAGAGGCTGAAAACCTGGGCGGCTTCATCGGCCAGGCGGGGGTCGGCAGTCAGTAAGGCATGGTCTGTATACAAACGGGAAGTTTTCTCGTTAAAATTGCCCGTACCCAGATAAGCGTAATTGCACAAACCCTCCGCTTCTTCGCGCTGTATGAGCAACAGCTTGGTATGCACCTTGATCGCAGGGTAACTATAATGAACCTCCGCGCCGGCCTTTTCCAGTTCCTGGCCCCAGAACAGGTTGGACGCTTCATCGAAGCGCGCCTTGGCTTCAATGAAAGCTGTCACTGCCTTGCCGTTTCGACGGGCTTTCAACAAGGAATCCACGATGGCCGAGCGGGAGGCTACCCGGTACAACGTGATCTTAACAGTCCGTACGGCCGGGTCATTCGCCGCTTCTTCGATCAGTTGGGGGACGTAGTTATACTTTTGGTAAGGAAAGTGCAGGATGGCATCCTTTTCTTTAAGCAATGCCAGAATAGAAGGTGCTTTTTCCAATTCCGGATGGGGCAGCGGCGGCATTGGCGCATCGTGCAGTTCCGCCTTGGCGGCAGGGTCGGGAAAACTAAAAAAATCGTTGAAGTTATGGTAGCGGGCTCCGGGGATGAGGTCGTTTCGGCTCAGTTCAAAGGCCTCCTTGAGCTGGGCCAAAATATCCTCCGGCATGGTACTGTCGTAGAGAAAACGAGTGGGGAGCCCTACATTGCGGGCTTCCAGGCTTTCCCGGATCTTGGCCACCAGGTCGCCGGAATACTCGTCATCGATGTACAGTTCGGCGTCACGGGATAGTTTAATGGCATAGGCGCCTATCACTTTTTGCCCCAGGAATTCTTCCAGGTTGAAACGGACGATCTCGTCCAGGAATGTCAGGGCGTGAACGCCATCCGAAGCAGGTAAAGGGATGAAACGGGGTAATGCTTCGGAGGGGATTTCCACCAGCGCCAGAGCGTCTTCCCCTTCCAGGCTCAACACAAAATAGAGGCCCTTGTTTTTCAGAAAAGGAGGTTCTTCTTCCGGCCGCAGCCAAACCGGATTCAAATGAGGATAGGCTTTTTCAAAAAAATATTTCCTGGCAAATGCCTGTTGCTCCGGACTATAGTCCTCGTTCCTGACCAGGAAAATTCCTTCCCGGGCCAGGGCCGGCAGGATCTCTTCGCGAAAGGTTAGGCCGAAACTGTTCTGCTGCTGCCCCACAATCCTGCGGATCTCCTTCAGCTCTTTTCTCGGTTTGACATCCAATTCCAGCTCTTTGCGCGCCTTTTTTTTCAAAGCGCGGAAACTGCGTAATGAAGCTACCCGCACCCGGAAAAATTCATCGAGGTTGGAACTGTAGATGGCGAGAAATTTGATACGCTCGTAAAGCGGAACGCTTTCATCCTGGGCCTCTTGAAGCACCCTGTGGTTAAAGGACAACCAGCTCAGATCGCGTTTGAAGAATATTGGGTCTTTCATCTTTTGAGTTTAGCGACAAGGGTTTAGGTAGAGATACATCGTACGAGGCTGTCTCAAAAGTAAGGAACTGAAAAATAGTGCCAAATCATGTTTCGCCGCCCGCCCCAGCCCCTCTAGCTCCCCGAAGGGGAGAACCGGCCGGGCAGCGAAGTTTTCATTTTATCTTTTGAGACAGCCTCGGCAAGCATCGTACATTCAAATGGGGCTGAAAATTAGGGTATTACTCAGGGAATCCAAAAAAAAAGGAGCCAAGCCTGCGTTAATTCTTCCTGACCGCCGGCCCAAAGGCTCCTAATGAGAAAGGGGTTGTCCAGCATTGAACAACCCCTTCCCCATTTCTCTGATGCGTTAAGAAACAAGCGTTAAACAACAAGCTCGGAATTTTCGAATAAAACCTGCCCGATAAACTTGAGCACATTTTTCTTTACCAACTCCCGCACCCGGCGGAACTCTTCCATCTTTTCCGCTTCCGGGCCTTCAAAAGCGGCGGGGTCGGGGATGCTGAAATGTAATTTATGCTGGAACGATATGCCTTTGAGCACCTCTTTATCTGCTTCGTCACAAACGGTAATGAGATAATCAAAGTGCTGCCCCCGGAAAACGTTGAGGCGCTTGGAATAATGGCTCGTGATATCGATATTATCTTCCGCCATGACCTTTAGAGTGTAGGGATTAACCCCATGATCTTCCAGCCCGGCGCTAAATGCCAAAGCTTTCCCTTGAGCGTAAAATTGAAGGTAGCCCTCCGCCATCTGGCTTCTGCAGGAATTACCGGTGCAAAGCACCAAGACCCTTTTCATCAGAAGTTATTTTATTAAACTCAATATGTTTAATCTTCTATAAAAGCTTAAGGATGTTAACCCAATGGTTGGTTTAGGTTCGGATGGGATTAAAACGTATGTTCGCCGCTTATCAAAGTAAAAACGCAAGTTAAGCATATTTGTGAAAATAAGCCTAATGCTTTTTTCAACAAGATAAAAATGGCCTATTCTAGAAGGTTGGGCAGCCAATACCCCGGCCGCTGCCTATCCCACTCCCACTACCCTGCAGGCGGAAGGAAATTGAAATGCCGGTAATATAATACCAGTCTTTGAAATCCCCGCCACGCTTGTAGGTTGAATTTTCGGGGCTGGGGTCCACCAGCGTTGGATTACTCAATTGGGCTGCCAGTTCTCCGTTGCCTTCCAGTATATCAAAGTAGTTAACCTTGGTAGAGCTGACATCATCCAGGTAATCGGTGAACAATTTTCGGCCTCCGAATTCCAGGCCGATCGTAATGGTTTCGTTGACAAGGAACTTAAGGCCAACGCCAAGCGGAATACTCACCTGAGTAAGGTTATAGGGCGCCTCATAGCCGGGCAGCCCTTGCCCTTCGGTACCCAGAGGTTGAAGCTCGACATAGTCCCCGTCAAATTTTGTTTCGGGATTGAATTTAAAGACCGCGACTCCGCCAAAGACGTAAGGGATTATGCCCCTATCCTCATAAGCCCCTAAGCGAAAAAGGTTGATTTCCCCGACCAGCGAAAATTCAGTGATTTTAGAGCGGAAGCTGAGCCCCCGGTCTTCCCGCTTATGGTTGGCGTCATCGGCAGTTACAGTACCCAGGTTTGCCCCCAGGCGCAGAGCAATGGTTGAATTAAGGTTGAACCGGCCAAAGGCGCCAAAGGCGGGCTTGATCTCCTTAAAATACAAGCCAAACTCATTAGGCGAAAGGTCGCCACTATACAGGGAGGCGCCGCCTAAAATGCCGATTTCGACTCCGCGTTGTGCAGCAAGCTGTAAGGAAAGGAAGAAGGCTAAAAGCGGCAGGGCCGCGCGGAAAAATTTTCTCATAGCTCAATGGGATTTAATTAAACAAGCCAGCAAAATAAGCAAAATAATTTTGCTCCGCCACAAAATTTATAGAGGGCGGCCGGCCATTCATTAAACGATTTTTGAACTGAAAAAATTTTCGCCTGGGTAGTTCTTTGGATGGCTTCAGAAGCGGGGGCAGGGCACCGGATCTCTCAACATTTTCTGGATGGCCTGGCCGAAGTTGTAGGATACCGTAATGTTCATCATATAATACCAATCTTTCCTTTCCCCACCCCGGCGGTAATTCTGGTCGACCCCTTCTCCTCCTCCCAGGTTGGGATTACTCAGTTGGGCAGCCAATGGCCCGTTGCCTTCGAAGACCTCCCGGTGGTTGACCACCGTATTGCTCACATCATCGAGATAATCTGTAAAAAGATAGCGGCCGCCGGCTTCCAGGCCAAAAGTGAATTTTCGATTGACAAACTTGATGCCCGCACCAAAAGGCAGGTTGAATTGCATCCGGTTGTAGGGGCTACCGTATCCGGGCAGCCCCTGGCCTTCCGTGCCCAGGGGCTGTAGCTCCACCAACTCCCCGTCTACCGATGCTTTGGGGTTGAAATGAAAAAAGCCAGCCCCCCCAAAAAGGTAGGGAAAAGTAAAGCTGGACTCCGTATGGCGAATGCGAAACGAGTGCCACTCTCCCACCACATTAAACTCCCAGACCTGAGTTTGAAAACTCAGCCCCCGGCCTTTGTTCTGAGTGCGGGCGTCAGCGCCCTGAAGGCTCATATAATTAAAGTTGAATCGGGTTGAAAAATAACGACTGTTGGACAAGCGGCAGAAAAGGCCTACTGCGGGGCGGTTTTCCTGGATCATCTGCCGCAGGTCGTTGGTGGCCAGGTCGCCACCGTAGAAAGCGGCGCCAAAGTTGAAACCAATGTCAATTACCTGTGCCTGTGCCGGCAAAAATGAGCACAGGGCCAGAAGGGGGATTATGATCTTCTGCATACGATTTTGGGATTTTTTGCGAATTATTCCGGTAAAATATTGGTGTGTTTTTTCGCTTGAGTTTCAAAAAGCAGCGCAAAACTACGTTTTTTTTCAAGTAGTTTATATAGGATAAATCCACATTTAACTTCCTGCCCGGAATTGTGTTATTAAGTAGTCCTCAAAAAGTAATTTTGTAAATCAAAACCAAAACCATGGGAATGCGCCGGCGCAACAATGCCGAAGAAGAAGATAAACGCCCGCGCCTGTCCAGAGAAAAACTGGTTCAGGCTGCCCGGATCTTTCGTTTTATCCGCCCCTATCGCTGGGCCTTCATCTTTGGAATGTTTCTACTTTTTCTCTCCAGCTTAGTATTCATGCTTTTTCCATTCCTCACCGGCTTAATGGTCGATACAGCGCAGGGAAAAGCCCAGTATCCCATCACCTTAAAGCAGATCGGCTGGATACTTTTGATCGTTTTGGGTGCACAGGGCTTTGTTTCCTATGCCCGCATTTACCTCTTTGCCATCGTCAGCGAAAAAGGCATCGCCGACCTTCGGCAGGCCCTCTATCAAAAGCTGGTGTCGCTGCCTATTGTGTTTTTCGAGCAAAGCCGGGTTGGCGACCTTATCAGCCGGCTCACCTCCGATGTGGAAAAATTGTACAGCGCCTTTTCCATCACCCTGGCGGAATTTTTCCGGCAGATCATTATCCTGGTCGTCGGCATTCTCTTCCTGGCCCTGCGGGCGCCGGGCCTTTCGCTCATCATGCTGGGGACTTTCCCGATTATCGTGATCGGCGCCATGTTCTTCGGCCGCTTCATCCGAAAGCTCTCCAAAGAACGCCAGGAGGAACTGGCCGGCTCCAATACGGTGGTCAACGAAACTATTCAGGCTATTCAGGCGGTGAAGGCATTCACCAACGAATTTTTTGAGGCCCTGCGTTACGGGCGCTCCATAGATAGGATGGTCAAAATTGCCCTGAACTACGCCCGCTGGCGGGCCCTGTTCTCGGTTTTTATCGTCACCTTCCTTTTCGGCGCCCTGTTCTTCATCATTTGGGAAGGCGCCTATATGGTCCAGAATGGAACCATGTCCGTAGGCCGGCTGATCGAATTTGTGGTCTATACGGGTATCCTCGGCGGTGCTATTGCCGGCCTGGGGAACTTCTACACGGAGATACTGGGGGCTATCGGCGCTACCGAGCGCATCCGGGAAATACTGGATGAAGTGGAAGAAGTCAGTGTGGCGAATGCCAAAACCGCTGAAAGGCTTCCGCTGAAAGGTAACATCCGCTATCAAAATGTTCAGTTCAGCTATCCCACCAGAAAAGATGTCCAAGTACTCCAGGGACTAAGTTTTGAGGTAAAAGCCGGCAGCAAGATCGCTTTGGTGGGAACGAGCGGAGCAGGCAAGTCGACCATCGTACAATTACTCCTCAAATTCTACCAGATCGATGGCGGAGACATCAAAGTGGACGGCCGCAGCATTTATGATATGGACACTACGGCTTACCGCCGCAACATGGCCATTGTACCCCAGGAAGTTATCCTATTCGGTGGCACTATCCGGGAAAACATTCTTTATGGAAAGCCCGGGGCTACTGACGCCGAAGTCATCGAAGCCGCCCGGCAAGCCAACGCCTGGGAGTTCATCCAATCCTTCCCGGATGGCCTGGATACCATCGTGGGCGAACGGGGTGTCAAACTCTCCGGCGGCCAACGGCAACGCATCGCCATCGCCCGCGCTATCCTGAAAGACCCGGCCATCCTGCTCCTCGACGAAGCAACCTCGTCGCTGGACGCAGAATCAGAGAAAACGGTCCAGGATGCCCTCAACAAATTGCTGGAAGGCCGCACCTCTATCATCATCGCCCATCGCCTGGCCACCATCCGCAACGTCGACCAGATCTACGTCATCGATAAAGGCCAGATCATCGAGCAGGGCACCCACGAGGAGTTGTCCCTCATCGAAGATGGAACTTATAAATCCCTGGCTAAATTGCAGTTTGAACCAGTTTAGGACAGCCTGTTGGCCGTCGAACGTCGCATGTCGGAACATCCAACGTGCAGACACACCAGACACACCAGACACACCAGACACACCAGACACACCAGACACACTAGACACACTAGACACACTAGACACACTAGACACACTAGACACACCAGACACACCAGACACACAAGGCGCTTTGACCTGCGATACGCAGACGTGCGGCATACCAGACAAACAAGACCCTTCCCATGCAAAGAATTAAATATCTGGCCATCACTATAGCCGTCTTTAGTACGGTAGTGCTCTATGCCCTGGAGTTCTCCTGGTTCGACCGGACGCTGGATGTGCGGCGGCTGGTGTTGTGGAGCATGGCTATCGGAGCTTTGCCTGGCCTGGCCCTGGGCTGGCGCTTTCGCCAAAGCGCGAAGGACCTGACGGAAAAAGTACAACTCTATGTTTTTTTCATCATCATTTGTGTGATCTTTGCGCCATTGGCCGGCAGCCTCAGCAACCGGTTGCTCAGCCCTTACCCTGTTCGTACACAAGCCGTAATGGTGATGGAGGAACAAGCCTCCAAATCCGAACCCTTCGGTTTGATCGTGGGGGAAAAACCGAAAATAACCGGCTATTTTTCCTTTTTCTATTATGAGGGGAAATTACGGCGCATCAAAAATAAAACGCCACTTTTCTCTGGCCGACAGCGGGGCGAGACAGCCATGTTGCGTATGCAGAAAGGGCTTTGGGGACTTGAAGTGGTAATGAAAGAACAAGATAGCCCCAGGTAAAATGGCTACATGGCTATACTGGTATATGGCTGCCCCACGCCAACAATATAGCAATACAAAAACATGACAATATAGCACCCCATGATCATCCAGGACAACATCTCCCTTCGGCATTACAACACCTTCGGCATCGAGGCTAAAGCCAGGCATTATACAGAGGTGTACAGCACCAGCGAGCTTCAGGAAGTACTGCAACAATGGAAAGGCGGCGCCCCCTTTATTCTGGGCGGCGGCAGCAACATCCTGTTAACCGGGGATCTGGGACGGCTGGTGGTGCGGAATTGTATTAAAGGGCGGGAGATTGTACGGAAGGAAAACGGCAAAGCCTGGGTAGCGGCCGGAGGAGGAGAGAACTGGCATGATTTCGTGCTTTGGTGCCTGGAAAATGAGTTGGGTGGTATCGAAAACCTTTCGCTCATCCCTGGTACAGTGGGGGCGGCGCCTATACAGAACATCGGCGCCTATGGGGTAGAGTTACGCGATGTTTTCCACAGCCTCGAAGCGGTGGAATTGTCCAGTGGCATGGAGCATGCCTTTGGCCGGGAAGCCTGCCGGTTCGGTTACCGGGAAAGCATTTTCAAAGGCCCGCTAAAAGGCCAATACTGCATAACCCGGGTCATGGTGGAACTCACTACCGGGCCCCATCACCTCAACACTTCCTATGGCGCTATCCGGGAGACGCTGGAAAACTGGAACATAAAAGAACCAACCATTCAGGACGTCAGCCGTGCCGTCACCGCCATCCGCAGCAGCAAACTGCCGGACCCGGCCGTGCTCGGCAACTCGGGCAGTTTTTTTAAAAATCCGGAAATCCCCCTGATACAGTTCGAGGCGCTACAGGCCCGTTTTCCGAATATTATCCATTACCCTGCCGGTGAGGGCCTGATAAAAGTACCCGCCGGCTGGCTGATCGAGCAGTGCGGCTGGAAAGGCCAACGGATCGGCGATGCCGGTTGTTACGAAAAACAAGCCCTGGTGTTGGTCAATTATGGCACAGCAAGCGGGCCGGAAGTACTGGAACTGGCACAGCAAATCGTGGATTCAGTGGAACAAAAGTTTGGGATTCGCCTGGCGCCGGAGGTGAATGTGGTTTGATAGTTGAGGAGGTAATAAGTTGAGAAGGTTGAGAGGGTTGAGATGTCCGGGTCAATTTCCGCCCGTCCTCATGCCCCGGCCGGGTGAACCCTTCCGATTTCCCACTTCCGATTTCCCAATTCCCCTATTCCAGCAACCCAAATTCCTTCATCAGCGTCAGGCCCTTTTCCATAAATTCCTCCACTTCCACCGGCCGGTTGAACAGGCCGACATAAAGTATTTCCCTGGATGGTATAGCGAGGTAAAAAGCCCGGAAGCCACCCTGAGAGCCGGTGTGGTACACTTTTTTCAGGTTCAGCGGCGGAATGGGTTGCTCGATAAACCAACTGTAGCCCACTTTGGAAGCGAGGGTATCCGCCCAGTTATCAGTTGCATAGGGGCGTTGGGAGACGGTAATGCTGCTCTTATCCAGGAAGGCGCCCCGGCGCAGCGCCAGCTCGTAATGGGCCAGCTCGTTGACCGAACTCCACACCCCGCCGTTTCCGGCGGCAGCAAAAGTGGGGTACTCGCCATAATCATATTCCTGGTATTGGCCGTTTTTCAGCACATAGCCATGGGAAACGCCCCGCTCCGGGTATGGGCCGTCCGTGATAGTGCTGGTGGGCATATCGGAAGGCACAAGAATCCTTTCCCGGATGAAGTCCTGCCATTTTTCACCCGACACCCGCTCGATGATCAGCGCCAGGCCGTTGAAGGCGGGGTTGGAATATTCGAACCATTGCCCCGGTTCGAAATGCAGAGAATCGTTTTGCTTGATCGGCGCGAAATTCTCTTCGTCCTTGGCCGTCAGGTAAAAAATGCTGTCCTCATCCACCGCCCGGTTGTCAGGCAGGCCCGAAGTGTGGGACAAGAGGTGTTTGATCTGTACTTTGTCGGCAATCTCCGGATGTTTGAAATCGGGAAAGTACATAGACAGGCTGTCATTCAACGTGAGTTTGCCCTCATCCTTGAGGATCAGGATGCCGTTGGCGACGAAAGTTTTGGAGATAGAGCCCAGGTTGAACAGCGTATTAGGCGTGATCTTCTCCCCCGTGCCCAGGTCCGCCAGGCCATAGCCTTTGGAAAACAGGATATCCTCCCCTTTCATCACCAGCACTGCAGCGCCCGGTTCATCTTCAGGGAACTGGCAGGAATAATAGGCGTCGATTGCGGTGGAGAAAGTGGGGGGTGGGGCTTGCTTACAGGAAGAAAGGACAAGCAGGATGGGTAAAAAGATAAGGTTTTTCATGATTACATTTTGGCTGGAAAGGCAATAGTAATAAAATTCAAGTCGCCAGAAGGAAAATTGGGGCGGAAATCTTTTCCTCACTCTACCAGCACCGCATTCGCCACCGGCCGTTCACCAAAATGGTCGAACAATTTATTATCGGAAGGATAATTCACCACCCCATTATCCGGCTTTCCGCTGATCCACATCGTGGTGGAGCCGCCGCCGTCGAGGTTGATAGCGGCTTTACAACCCAGGCTGCGCAGCAGATCGGACAATTCCGGAAGGGACATCCCCTGGGCTTCGGCGTTTCGGCCGTCTACGGTGAGGAGCAGCACTTTGTTGCGGCGCAGGAGGCAGGCGCAGGTTCGGGGGTGGCGGTTACTGTTGAACGCATCGTCGGCCAGCGGTTGTTTATTCCCATCCAATATCAGCACCGGGCCGGTAACGAGCACTGTTTGATCCGATTCGAAGGAATTGTATGCTTCGCGGCTTCGGGCATATTCAATACCGGCCTTTCCTTCGTCCGAGAGCAGCATAGCACCATTGAGTAAGCTTTTCCGATCCTGTTCGACCGGCAGATCATCGATCGTTTGGCCGGCTACCCGCAGGTAGGCCGCCGAGCCGGCGCCTTCCTTGATTTTAAAGAAGCCTGCATTGATAGCCGCCAGCGCCTTGCCGGCTTGCGCCAGATCGCTGGTGCGCACCAGTGTATCCGTCACATATGCAAGTGACAACTGGCGTTTCCGGGTATTGACCTTCAAGAGGTTGATGCTTTGTTTGGAGCCGTACAACTGATCGGTACGCACAGATTGCCACACCAGTCCCGGAGCGATCTTTTCGCGCTGCCAGGGCAGCTTGGCGGAAGGTTGAGCGGTAAGGGAGCTTGTGGCAACTGCCAGCGAAAAGATAAGCAGGAGAGATAGCGGTAGGAGCAGTCTTGTTGTTTTCATCTAAAAGTATTATTTTCATGGTATGGCATACCCTTTGGAAACTACTATAGAATTGTACCGTTGGACGGTGGAGGAATACCACCGCATAGGAGAAGGTGGAAGTTGCTGACTCCACCGTAGAAAAAGACCGGACTTTTAAGAAAGTAGCCTACGCCAGCGCCGGCATTACCGAATATTGGATCGTCAATATCCCCGCCCGTCAGGTCGAACAATATCTACAACCAATCGGAGAATCTTACCAACTGGGGCATATCTACAAAGCCAGTCAATCTTTAGAGAGCCCCGTGGCCGGTACGGTCCGGGTTATCGATATCTTGCCTTAGAAACAAGAACGGAGCTTCCCACCTGCTGGCTTTATAAGGCGCCAACGTTTCGACTTGCTGACCCACCAGACGAACAAGACACACCAGACACACCAGACGAACAAGACCCACCAGACGAACAAGACATACCCGACACACCAGACACACCAGACACACAAGACACACAAGACACACAAGACGAACAAGACATTCCAGACACACAAGACACACAAGACACACCAGACGAACAAGACATTCCAGACACACCAAACCTGCCTACACCCTAATTCCCTGCATCCTTCGCATCATACTTCAGCACCTTACGGCGGCTCTTCAGCGGCATATAGCGGTAGGGGCGGTCCTGGATATCATTGACAAGAGAATCAGCACGTTCGCTCAGGGATTTGATATTATTATAGAGTTCCTCATCCTGCATGAGCTTACCGAGAGATCCTTCGCCCTGCTTGATCTTTCCGACCACATCCGAGACGCCCCCCAGGGCCTGGTCGGCCGATTGCAGTGTAGTCCGCAGGCTGGCGATAGCTTGATTGACCTCCTTCAGGGTTTGCTCCAGGTCGGCTGCTACGAGTTGACTACTAAGAGAATCCGCATTATTGAGGATGGAGTTGATCTTGCTATTGTTATTTTTCAGGTTGCCGGTGATGGCATCGAGGTTATCGAGGGTACCGTTGATGCTGCCGGAGGAGGACCGCAGCAGGCCATCGAGCTGGCCGGTAGCCGATTTGAGGTTGGCCATGGTGGCGTCCAGATTGGCCACGCTTTTGCCGAGCGGAGAATCCGGATTGTTCAACACCTGGCGGTTAAGCGTATCGATGATCTCTTCCAGTCCCGATTTCAGAATATCCATATAACCGGTCAGCTGTTCCCCGCTGAGCATAGAGCCCACCAGTCCTCGCAATTCCCCCTGCAGGGTGTCGCCGCTTTGGGCGCAATCGTCACCGTTACAGGGCTTATCATACTCCAGTACGACGGCTTTCCCCCCCATGAAACCGGTAGAGATGATCACTGCCTTGGTGCTTTTGGGAATATTCACCCCACGCTTCAGGTCGATCGTGACCTCTACAGTCCGGTTGACGTCATTCATCAATTCTACCTTGGCCACACTGCCTACTTCTACACCGTTGATCACCACAAGCGTTCCCACCTGCATGCGGTCTACATTGGGGTAATAGACCTTATATGTATTAGACTTGACCAAAAGGTTTTTGCCCATAATGAATTTGAAACCCCAGATGGAAAGGACTGTAGCGACCACTGCCAGCAATCCTACCTTTACTTCGTTCGACATAAGCGTTTTAGTTTTAAGCGACGCAAAGGTATAAAATTAGGATTTAAATTTGCCGCTCTTTAAGGAATCCCCAACTCTCGTTTAGCCTGTTCCATAGAAATGCGCTGGCCATTCTTATAGATCACGATAAAGGCATCAGGAAACCCACGGGCCTGCAGCAACAGGCGGGCCTCGAAAGCCTGTTGAAGGTCGGAAAAGTTTCGGGCCTGGTATTTATAGAGGTTATCTTCCTGCACCACTTCAATAAGATAGCCGGTATTGCGCCATTTGCTGTCGCTGGTATCCAACGGTTTAGAGTTTGCCGACAACTGGACGTGGAACTGAATGCCTGTTCCTTCCTTGCTGCCAGACGGCTGACTGGCAGGAGCGCTGGAGCTGGCGGTGGTGTAGGTAGGAGCCTCCAACACAGCATACTGCGGAGGCGTATTGGGGATGGTTTTAGTTCCGCGGCTCTGGGTTTCCGTTGCGGGGGGGCTATCCGGTACGTAATAGGTAGGCGCCGAAGCCGGAACGGGGAGCGGAGTGGGCGTAGCAGCCGGGGTAATGGCCAGTGTTCCACTTTCCACGGCCACCTTATATTCTTCGAAAGCAGAAAGGATCGCGCCAGCGATAGCAAACTGCCCATTCTCATCCTTCAGGAATTCCTCCTCGTCACGGTTGCTGAGAAAGCCCGCTTCCACCAGCACGCTGGGCATCGCCGTCTCTTTGAGCACTACGAAACCGGCTTGCTTGACCCCCCTGCTTTTACGCTGGGCGAAGTTGGCAAATTTCTGTTCCGCTGTTTCAGCAAAGAGGATGCTCTGTTCCAAATAAGCGTTCTGGAACATGCTCAGCATGATGTGTCCTTCCGGAGAGTTGGGGTCGTAGTCATAATTTTTCTTATAATCGTCCTCCAACAAAATAGAAGCATTTTCCCGTTTGGCCACTTCCAGGTTGTGTTCGGCGGTATGGAGGCCCATCACGTAGGTTTCGGTACCCTGAGTAGCGCGGGAGCCCGGCATGAAGTTGCAGTGTATGGAAATGAACAGGTCCGCCTCATTGTGGTTCGCGATGGCCGCCCGCTCATAGAGCGGGATGAATACATCCTTATCGCGGGTTAGTATGACCCGCACATTGGGAAAACGGCGCTGAATGCCATCCGCCAGTTTTTGGGCGATGGCCAGGGCCAGGTGTTTCTCTTGTGAACTACCGCCGAGGCAGCCGGGGTCGTGGCCGCCATGGCCCGGATCGATGACCACGGTTTTTATCTGGTAATCCGTTTTCGCAATTATGCTTTCTTTGATAACTTTGCCCATCTTCCGCCCAGGGGCAAGTGTGGTGTCGGCGTACTCCTGCTTCGAACCGGCAGAGGAATACACAGGCGCCGGGCTTCTGAATCCAGGAAAGGATAATGAAAGGTTAATCCCCTCCCCGGAGTACGGCAATAGAATGAGCAACATCGTTGTTTGTAGAAAGGTTACCGCTTTCGTCATAGTAGTATAACGTAGTTATTTCCTTGAGCACAAAGTTATTAATAATAATCATTTCCCTCCTATGGCCGCTGCTTCCGCTGTATGCACAGCTCGATGCCGCCGCCAGGCCTGACACCATCCCCCCTATTGTGTCGGACAGCCTGTTGGAGCTGCCATTGGACAGCCTTCCGCCAGCTGCGTCTACCGATAGCTTGCCGCCACAACCCGACAGCCTTACGGTATCTCTAAAAGCAATTACCTACTCCAAAGACTCCCTGGATTCCCCGGTGCAATACAACGCCCAGGACTCCATGATTTATGATATAGCCGGCCAGAAGATTCACCTTTACGGCAATGCTTCGGTCTCCTATTCCTCCATCAACCTGAAAGCGGGCCACATTATTTTTGATTGGAGTTCCAATATCGTCAAAGCGGAAGGTATGCCAGACAGCCTTGGCCGCCCCTCGGCGCTGCCGGAGTTTTCGGATGGAAGCCAGAATTTTACGGCCGACAGCATGCGCTATGACTTTGTGACCCGCAAGGGAGTAGTTTACGACGTGACAACGCAGCAGAACGACGTCATCGTGCACGGGGAGCGGTCTAAATTCATTAGCAATGCCGCCCGAGACACTACCGAGAAAAGCCAGGACATTATTTTCAGCGAGGGCGCCATTTTCACCACCTGTACCCATGACGAGCCGCACTTCGGCATCCGAAGCCGCCGGCAGAAGGTTATCCCCAACAAGCTGGTAGTAGTCGGGCCGTCGAACCTCGAGATCATGGGGGTGCCAACTCCTCTGTGGTTGCCTTTCGGATTCTTTCCCATCTCATCGGGCCGGCGCACAGGACTGCTCTTCCCCAGCGATTATCAGTACTCCCCGCAATGGGGCTTCGGACTGGAAAGGATCGGCTGGTTTTTCCCTTTAAGCGAACACTTCAACCTTTCGCTTACTGGTACGGCTTATATTAAGGGGACCTGGGGCCTCCAGGCTTCTTCACAATACAAAAAGCGCTATAAGTATTCTGGAGGCTTTGATCTGGGTTTTGACCAGCGCCGCAGCGAAGACGACGAGGGCGTCGTCACCCGGCCCAAATCTTACCGCTTCACCTGGTCGCACCGCCAGGAGCGCACTGCCCACCCGACCAATAATTTCGGCGGCTCCATTAATATCCAGACCAACAACTACCAGAGCCGGGTGTTCAACGACGCCCAGAACGTCCTCCAAAACCAGCTGAACTCCAACCTGGCCTTCAGCAAAAGCTGGCGCGACAAGCCCATCAACCTTAACGCCAGCTTCAGCCATAACCAGAACTCCGCCACCCGAAAGGTGACCATCAACTTTCCCAACGTGAAGTTCCAGACCCAGGCCCTGTATCCTTTCCGCCAGAAGGAGCGCGTCGGCCCCAAACGTTGGTACGAAGATATCACCATGCGCTATCAGGGGGAAGCCCGCAACCGCTTCGAAGCGACTGATACCACCTTGTTTACCCAGAAAACCCTGGACGACGCGCAGTTTGGCGTCCAGCAATCCGTCAGCAGCGGTACGTCTTTCAAGGTGCTCAAATATTTCAACCTCAACCCCGGGGTCAACTACAGCGAGGTGTGGTACCTCAAATCCCTGCGTAAGGACTTTATTCCGGAACTGAATATCGACACCATGTTCAACAACGGAGTTGAAACCTACGATACCCTATCCTACGGCATGGTGAACGATACGCTGATCCCCGGTTTCAAATCCTACCGGCAATTTAGCTCCAGCATCAGCCTGAATACTCAGATATTTGGAACCTTGCGCTTCAACCGCGGCCGTTTGCTCGGCGTCCGCCACGTGATTAAACCCAGCCTTTCCTTCAGTTATACGCCCGATTATACCAACCCTTCATTGGGTTATACCAAAAGTGTACAGAGCACCACCGACCCTGAAGCGTTCAACGATTACTCCATTTTTCAGGGCTCTATCTACGGCGGCCCACCCCAAGGCGGGCGGCAAATGGCGCTGAACTATAGCCTCAACAATATCTTCGAAGCAAAATTTTTGTCAAAGAAGGATTCCACCGAAAAAAAGCTAAAGCTGTTCGACAACCTGGTCGTCAACGGCAATTACAACTTCGCCGCCGATTCCCTGAACTGGAGCCCGGTCAATGTAAATGGAACTACCCGCCTGTTTAAAGGAATGACCACCTTTTCCGCCCAGGCGCAATTTGACCCTTACGCTGCCGTACAGGTGGGTAACTCCCTGCGCCGCATCAACGAATTCTCCTGGCGGCGCGACGGTAAATTGCTGCGCTTCGTCAATGCCAATGCCCGCTTCAATACCAATATTACGGTGGGTAAGATCCGTGCTTTGTTTATGGGCGAAGAAGAGAAAGTGGTGGAGGACCCTTTAGAAACGGATAATCGGCAGCCAGAGGAGACCGATTTTCTCAGCTTATTCGAGAATTTCCGCATCAGCCACAACCTGGTGCTCAATTGGCAGGGCCAAGCCGATGGAAGGGATACCTTTTTCATCCAAACCCACTCCATAAACTGCCAGGGGAATATCCAGCTCACCGAGAACTGGGGGGTCAACATTGGCAACTTCGGCTACGACTTTGTCCGCAAGGGCCTCACCTACCCTTCTGTTGGCTTTAGCCGCAACCTCCATTGCTGGCAGATGAGCATCAACTGGCAACCCACTCGTGGCACCTACAGCTTCAATATCGGCGTCCGCCCCGGTTCCCTGGATTTCCTCAAGGTTCCGTATAATCGAAATAATGCGGATGCGAGGAGTCAGTTTTAGGGGTATGTCTTGTTTGTCTGGTGGGTCTTGTTTGTCTGGTGGGTCTGGTTTGTCTGGTGGGTCTGGTATGTCTGGTATGTCTGGTATGTCTGGTATGTCTGGTATGTCTGGTACGTCTGGTATGTCTGGTATGTCTGGTATGTCTTGTACGTCTGGTTGGTCTGGTATGTCTGGTACGTCTGGTGGGCCTGGTGGGTCGATGGGGTTGGTTGGGCTTGCCGGGCTCGCAGAGATTTATCCGGCTGACTAGATTTATCCGGCTGACTAGACGGACGGACGGACGGACGGACGGACGGGGCGCAGGACGCATTAAACTAAAATCCAGCGGGAAATCTGTACAGAAATCCGGTAGGATAGCAGATAATAGCGTGGATGCACACAACAATCGCCAGGTTCAAATGGAAATTAAATGATTATGCTATGTCCGACTTGGCCCCTGCAGGAAAACAATCTAAAGCCTGAAAAACAGCAATACTAAACTGCAGG
The DNA here is from genome assembly GCA_020636215.1 of Lewinellaceae bacterium. Taxonomy (GTDB): domain Bacteria; phylum Bacteroidota; class Bacteroidia; order Chitinophagales; family Saprospiraceae; genus JACJYE01. The sequence goes on along the minus strand of JACJYG010000005.1, from coordinate 872,501 downwards.
TAAAATTCCGATCCATAGAAACGGTTGCCGACTTCATTCAATGCCCTTGTAAAATGTCGGTAACGTTTAGGTTCTTTATCAACCAGCGGTTGAATATAAGTGCGCCAATAGGCCATATCTCCCTACCATATTACGAAAATGAACATTAAATTTCCTGGCGCCCTATAAACTTCTGTATCCTGTCCATACGACAAAAATGCCAGCCTTCCAGACGCTCCTCCGTCTTTCCCGCGCCCTTCGGGCTGACGTATTGAAATGCTGAAAACCCGTATCTTATTGGGGATGCTTACGGCGCCGATTTCACTTCCACCACTACCGGCTGGTCGGCCAGCAAATATTTCTGTTGGTCGCGGCAGGCGTAAAGCGCTTCTCCTAATCGAATCAGTTTGTACTCCCCGGTTTCCAGGCCCACCCCACCCCTGGGCAAGGAAATAGAGGCTTCCCAGTCAAATACCAGATTGGTAAAGGCCCAGGCAATATCTTGCGCAAACCCGAAGCCGGTGATGATGGCTGCCTCTTCCGTGACGGCCAGGTTCATTTCCACCCAGGTATTGATCAGGCTGTACAAGCTTTTTGCTTCCAGCCGCATTGTTCTGAAGGCGAATGGCATGTGGCTATTATTTTTGTGATTTGAGATTTGAACCTAATACTTTGGTTTCAGAAGGATGCCTGGCATCCGAAAAAGCAGTGGAACGCCCGTTATTCCAACTTCCACATTTCCCACTTCCCATTTCCCACTTCCCATTTCCCACTTCCCATTTCCCACTTCCCATTTCCCACTTCCCACTTCCCACTTCCCACTTCCCACTTTTTACCCGGCTGCAACAGCAGACGTGGCGGGGACAGGCCCACTTCAACATTGATCCAAGTTGATGTGGCGTTGTTCAAAGTGTTATCTACCTCTTCGGTGTTTGATTTTACCCTGCAAAAAATGAAAGCTTCCTGTTGATACCGCCCTCTGTTTGTTAGCCCCTCAAAGAGGAGGCAAAGATTTTTCAGGCACTACAATGGTAGATTGTAGTGTTTAGTTTTTTAAATTGCACTTATTGCTGTTGTATAACACAATAATACAAAACTTTAGTTGAAAAAACAACTTTTGTAGTTAATTAGCCTCCACTAAAGTTATAATTATTTATAATAAACATATAAATGTCTGTTGCTGAAAGAATTGAAACGATCTGCAGATTCGAAGGCTCGCAAAAAATAGTTGCGGAGAAGACCGGAATTAAACAGGCGGCCCTTTCGGCAATCATCAACAGAGGGTCTCAGGCCCGGTCCGATACCATTGAATTGATCTTAAAAGCTTACCCCAAGCTGAACGCCCGCTGGCTGATCACCGGCCAGGGAGAGATGTGGGAGGGCACGCCTCCCAAAGGCCCGGAAGGCCTAACCCCGCCCCCACCCCCAACGCCAGCCACTCCGGATCAGGACCTCTACAACCGCCTGCTGGTGCTAAAACTGGAAGAAGTGGCCCGGGAATTGAAGGAGCGCGACCCGGAGGCCTACCGGAAGTTGGGGTTGGATGAGTTGATCAGGAAGGGGAAGGGGTGATAAAGTCAAAAAAAGGCCGCCCCCCATTCCAGGAGGCGGCCATACACGCAGTTTTCGGGATTACGTTATCAGTTATAGGGTGTCAGTTACTCCAATTCAATACTTCACCACCATCTTATGCACCAGCGTCTTGCCCGTCCGGATACGCAGGATGTAAGTACCGGAGGGAAGGCCTTCCAGTGAGATGCGGGTATTGCCCTCCTGTGGCGCTTTCAGTAGCGTTCCGCTGGCGGTCATCAGGCTGAGTTCTTCGGCGACGAAGCCGTGGCGGGAAGTGATCGTCACCCAATCGCTGGCGGGATTGGGGAAGACGGAGAACATGCCGCTGACCTCATCCTCATTGGGTGTCTCATCTTTCACCACCACGGTGAAGGACTGCACCGGAGCGTTGAACGGAACCGGCGTTTCGTCTTTGCGGATCGCCCGGATCTTACCTACACGCACCCGCGAATCGATCAGGCCGGCAATATCGTCGATGATGCCGATGATATAGGCCACCTGTCCGTAGCCGGAGACGTTGTTATGGTCAATGCGGGTGAGGGCGATCTCGATCTGCCCATTTGCAGCATAGGTGCGGTCGATCGACATGGTATTGACGCCGGGCTCGCCGAACCAGCTCACGGGATAAACCACCTGTATGTCGGTACCATTGATGATCGTTGGGTCAAATTCCACCGTGAAGGCGATGCCATACACATCCTCCACCGGTTCATCCGCCGAACCGACGATAATGGGTACGTTGAAAGCCGCGCCGGCGGGCACCTGCGCCGGGAAGTCGACGTAGATGGGGGGGTCGGTATCTGTGCCGGGCAGGCTTTCGATAGGGCTTGCCGGGCCATGGGTTAGGCCGTAATTCTGAATAATGGTATTGCGGTCCTGTTCGTTGACAATTCCGTCGCCGTTACAGTCGGCATGCTTGTAGTTGAGGCCGTTGGTAAAAGCCGAATCCCAGTCGCTGGACAGGAAACTCATCCAGCTATCGCTGTCGGTTGCCCGGGCGGGGCCCTGGGCGCCGAAGGCCAGGCCCACGTTCAGCAAGTCGACATGGTGTGCAATGTTGTCGTGGTTGGCGTCGCCGGGCCAGACTTCTTCCATCTGTTGGCCCAGTTCGTAGCAGAGGTTATCGATTGTGAGGATGCCCCCGGCAGTCAGCGCCTCCACATGGCCTTCTACCACGATATGCCAATCCTCTCCATCGTCCGATGGCATAGCCGCCAGGCCGATGCCGTTTGGCAATGTTGCCGGCAGGTTATAAATGCTACCTGCGTAGGATTCCCCATTGACCTTCAAACGAAGGTACTGATCTTGCCCGGCACAGAAGGCCAGGTCGAAGCTAATGCGATTAGGCAGATCGCCAAGGCCGCTGAAGTCAAATCGCAACGCCCCCCCGAATTGCAGGGCCGCATCGACATCGCCGAAGCCACAAGGATAACCATCAGTCGCATAAACCCCGGTAAAGTAGTTGTTCACCCCGTTCCATTCAATGGCCTGCGCTGTTACGTGCACACCGGCTTCAGTGTAGTCCATTTGTTCAGGGTGGCCGTAGTCGGCCAGCGTATCAATGGCAGGGTCGTCGAAAATAGCGAACTCCAGACAGTTATCGACAACTTCCAGCTCTGCGCCTTCAAAACAAATATTGTCGATAGAGACACTGATACTGCCAACGGTAAAGGCATTAACTACGCCATTCAGGCTGATCATTAGCTGTGAGCCGGAAGCCGAGGTAGACACCCATTGTACTTCCACTCCACCTAATGCATCGGGCAGGTCAAAAATACTCCCCTCGTAGGTTTCGTCATTCACCGTGAGTAATATAGTCGGAATGGCATTTGGCGAACAGTACCCCAGGTCAAAGGAAACGGCGTTGGGGGGTACGGCATAAGCACTGAAGTCGAATTCCAGCGCGCCACTGACGTACAGATAGGCGCCATCGGGGCTGAATCCGCAGTTGGGATAAGGATAAACGATCGCCCCGCCAAAATAATCAGGATTGTTGTTCCAGGTGATTGGGCGGGTCCAGATCAGCACGCCATCTTCAAAATAAATGGAATCGTTAATATCTCCGAAATCCGCCAGAAAAACGGTGTCCTGCAAGGCGTCAAAGGGGTCGAACCCGATGCAGCTGTCCGACATATCATCGCAATACATGGAAGTGAAGGCCACAAAATCGCTGCAATCCGGATGGTTGACATCCCGTACTACGAGTTCCCAGACAATGTCCAGTTCGGGTGGGAATGGGCCGAGAACGGGGAATGGCTCGTTATAACTGTAAGTACCGTAAACCTGCCCGTTGCCCTGCACTTTGTATCCGTCGTTGCCGACATTATCATATTGAAAATGAAGCTGCACGTAGAAACCGGTGCTATCGCAGTACGCCAGACTAACTGTGGCGTCGTAAATATTGCAGTCGCCTGTACCCGAGCAGTCGGGCGCCGCGAATTCCTTCACACGGCAGCAGTCCGGATGATCGTTGATGCACACTTTAATACGGTCAAAATCATTGCCGCTAGCCGGGAAATTGGAGATCGTGACCGGCAGTTCCGCAATCGGGTAATACCCCAGGAAGGTATTATTAGGGCCGCCGTATACATCAAAGAATGCGTTACCCGGGTTAGCCACATCGAAATCGATCACCAGGCCGTAGGTGCCATCGGGGTTACAATCCAGCGTTTGCACCGTCAGGTTGAAGACCTCGCAGTTCTGGCTGCAATCGATAGGGCCTACTTCCACATAACCATAGCAGGTGGGGTTCTCCAGGTCCAGGATCAGGAAGTCGTATACTGTCACCCCATCGCCGGCAAAGGGCCCGAGGGCCACAAAAGGCTCGTTATAGGAGTATGGCCCGTGGATCTCCCCATCGGCAAAGATCAGGTATCCCATAGCGCCGGGATTATTCACCTGCACCGCGATGTCCACCAGAAACTGGCCATCCGCATTACAGGCATGTGGCTCGGCAATGACATTGGTGAACAGGCAATCGCCATTGTTGTTACAATCCGGCGCCTGGAAAGTGGCATTTGCCCCGCAACCCTGGTTACCGTCATTCAACCAGACAAAAATCTGGCCAGAGCCGGCGGCGCCGGACACCGGGCCCAGCGTCACGGGCAGATCCTGCGCCGAAAAGGTGAAGGTTACGCCAGTGGACAAGGACAGATAAAACGTATCACTATAATTACCAGCTACATTAAAATCGACATCGATCAGGAAAGCGCCATCGTTGTTACAGGGGTGAGGCTCCACCACGAAATCGGTGATCGCACAGGGTGGACAATAAATATCGTAATCGATTTCCACACAACAGTTGGGAGATTGGCTGTCGCAGATCAACACTCGATCGAAGCCAACATCGGTTGTCGGCAATTCTACTAACAACAACCCTTCGTAGACCCCGGTAACCACCGCACCGGTGATTTGGGATTGTACCGTCAGCACGTCGCCCTCATGAGCGCCATCGACAAAGAACGGAACGACATAATGATCGCTACCAGGAGTACAAGAGGGGGTATCCGCCAACTGGACGCTTTCCAGCGAACAGGGGCCATTGCAATTCACCGGCCCCACCGTGAAAGTATAAGCACAGTTTCCGGTATTGCTATTGGTCAATACTACCTCGTACACCAGGTTTGGATCCGCCGGAAAAGCACCTATGGTTACCGGCAGGTTGACTGCAGAGAAGGGGCCATACGGCTCGCCATTGACGAAAGCGTAAAATATCGCCGAAACGTTCGAGGCTGGGGGGCTGATGTGGTCAATAACGATGCTAAAGTTCCCGGCATCGGTACAGGGAGTCAGATGGTAATCCACATTTTGTATCCAACAGGGCGGGCAGGCCACGTCAAAACTGATATCCTCACAACAGGGTGAAGCTGCTGTGTTATTGCTCAGGAGGCAGACCAACAGATGTTCTAAAAACGGCCCGTTGGCCGGGAACTCCAACTCCACAAAACCATCGTGGTACACCTCATTGATGATAGCGCCGGTGACGGTGGACCGAATCGAAAGAGTATCGCCTTGCTCAGCGCCAAGGACGCGAAGCTTCAGGTAGTAAAAGCCGCCGGCAAGATTACATTGGGGCCCGGCCAGAATTTCCAAGCCTTCCAGTGGGCAGGGGTTACAGTTCTGCGGCGGTAGCACCACCGAAGCCATACAATCCGGATTATCCCCATCCACCACCTTAAATTCCAAAGCTTGGGTAGGCGCTACGAAGGGGCTTAGAGTGATCGGCAGGTCATCGTAAGCGTAATACTGGCCGGTAGCGTTGCCGTTGAGCCATAGTTGGAAGGTATCGGATACATTCTGATGCTCGAAATTGAGCTTGACGTTGAACACGCCATTGGGGTTACAGGGGCCAGCCTGCACTTCCATGTCGTATATCTCGCAATTGGCCGGGCAAGGCTGGGCGTACAGTAATGGAAGAGTAACACAACAATGGTCCTGCCCTTCGCAAACAGTGATCTGAGGGATCTGGTCCGTAGTGTTGGGAATACAGGGTACAGCAATCTGTACCGGCACCGCATCCCAGCCATACTGTTCGTAGGGTTCGCCGTTGAAATAAACGGTAAAGAAACTGGCCAGGGAGGGGTTGTTGATGGTAAAGTCCAGCTCGATGAGCGTCTGTCCGGCATCCGTCACCCCCTGATAATCGATGGTTAGGCCCTGGAAAGCGCAGCCCGTGCAGGCAACCGCCTGGATAGTGTCGCTGAGGGTACAGCCCCCCATGCCCAGGTCTTTTACAAAAAAAGCATAAACGCCTATGTTGTTTAGCGGGATGGGGCCGATGGTTACCGGCAAGTCGCTGTAAGCAAAATGGCCGCCTGCGCCACCGTCGGAAATAATTTCAAAGCTATCAGAAACGCCCTGGTAGTCAAAATCGACCGCTGCAAAGAAGTTATCAGGGTCAACGCTCGTGCAAGGTAAGGGGCTAATATCGAGGTTGGATAACTCGCAAGGCTCCTGTATGGGATTGATGCAGAAATTGTCGATGCGGAAATCGCCGCCGCCGCCGATGAGCAGGCTCTGTACATCACCCCTGAAGATCAACTGGCCTTCGGTGGCGCTGCCCGGGTTAAACACTACCTGCAGGGTAACCGTGGGCGCCAATGCGTACAAGCCCGCCGCCAGGCTGTTCTGAATAAGGATGGAAGCGCCGTTGGCGGCGATATTGATGGCGCCGCCATTATAGTAAAAATCGACAATTACGCTATCTATAGGATCAGGGTATGCGGTCAAGTCGAAAACGGCGTTGATACTCTCGAACTTGAGATACTGGCCGCTGGCGGCCATCATGGCGGGGTCATCGGCGGTGTTGAGCACCACAAGGTCTCCATAGGTGGTGGTCCAAAACAGGCTCTGGAACGGGATCAGAAGCAGGCCAACATTGCTTTCATTATAAAACGCTACACCAGGAGGCGTGCCGGTGCTGCTGCCATAAACGCTTTCTTCCAGGCCTTCGAATTCCACGCAACTGCCTTCCGGGCATTGCTTCTGAAGAACAACCGAGGCGCAACAGTCGGGATGGTCGTTCTGGCAAACAGAAAGGTTAAACTCCAGCGCATCGGTCAGCGGCTGAACGCCCTCCAACAGATAGGGCAGGTCTGTCTGGCTAATGTAGGCCACCGGCTCCCCATCCACGAAAATATCGAAATGGGCGATAACGGTGAGCGGGCTCGTCCAGTCGAAATCTATTTCGATATTGAAGTTGCCCTCATTATCGCAACTGACGATCTCCGCCTGCAGGTTTTCGATTGGGCATGGAGGAGGAGGCGCCGTTCGAAAGCAAACGTTATCCACGCCAAATTCCTGCCCGCCGATGAGCAGGCTCTGGATGTTGCCGGTGATGCAAACCGTACCCTGTTGTAATACATTGCTAGGGTCGGCCCCGGTCAGCTGTATGTTGACGCCGGGGATAGACAGCTGGCCGATTTCCGAAAACAGTTGAACCACGGACACTGCCGAGCCATTGACGGCGAAATTCTCCTCTCCGCCACCGTCAAAAAAGTCAAAACACACTTCCGACACACCATTGGGGTAAGCCGAAAAGTCGAACAACAGGCTATTGTTGCCAAGGAAGATGAACTGCCCATCGAGCCAGTCAACCTGCGGTGGGCCGTAGATCATAGCGTTGAGAAAGCCGGTAGTCCCATTTAGATATTGTATCTCCTGGAGGCTCACCTTGACATCTTCGGCGGAAAAAATGACATCGCCGGGGCTAACACCAGTAGCCGGCCCAAATTGAGTTTCCAGGGTAAAGTCTTCGAATCCGAAACAATAGTCGAATTGCGCGGCAGCGCGAAAGGAAAGCGCCAGGGAAAGGCAAATCAGCAGTATGCTTTTGTTCATGGTGGCAGCGTTTTGTTTTAGGGTATTGAACATGATACAAAAATGCTCAAACGAAAGCTGAACGTAAAGTACTATTTTTAAAGTTTTTTGATTTTTTTTGTTAGATGAATTATCATTTTTCCTACAAAAACCACTGTTTACCAGTATATTATAAAAAATGCATTCAGCTGAAAATTTGAATTTTTCATGCATAACAACAAACTCATTATACTCTTAAAATCTTTTGAACGCCGGGAAATGACGCGCTTCCTGGAATTTTCTCACTCGCCATATTTCAACAAACACGAAGGCGTACAGGCATTGATAGCGTACCTGAGCACCATTTTCCCCGATTTCAGCGAGCGGCGGTGCCATCGGGAAGTCATTTTCAGGGAACTCTTCCCGGGCCAGCCTCATGTTCAATCGCAACTAGCTTTATTGTTCACTTACGCCAGTCGTCTGGCAGAACAATTCCTCGCTATTGAGCAACTGGAAGAGGAGCCTCAAAACCAGGAGTTGCTGTTGCTGAGGCGGCTCCGGGCACGCCAGCAGTACAAGCGCTACGAAAAAGCACTTAAGGCCGCCGAAGAACAGGCCCGGCAAGCAGCTTTCCGGGATAGCAACTGGTATTACCACAAGTATCAACTGGCGACCGAAGCGGATTATTTCTACACCCTTACCGCCGAACGCCGCACCGACAGCAGCCTGGAACAAAAACAGCTGGCCCTCGACCACTTCTATCTGGCCGAGAAGCTGCGCGATGCCTGCGAAATGGAAGTCCGCAGTCACATTCTGAAACTCCACTATGCTCATCCCCTGGCGGAATGGGCGGTACAGGAGGTAGAGCGTGAGTTGGAAACCTACAGCCAGGAACCGGCCATCGCCATGTATTACCGCTTGTACCGCATGATATCGGAAGGGGAAACCACCCGCTATTTCGAAGCCCGGCAGGCGCTGGAGGATTACCAGGCCTTCCTGCCTGCACCGGAACTCAAGGCCATTTATAATTATCTTCAGAACTATTGTATCCAGCAGATCAACAAAGGGGAAGAAGCCTTCCTTAAAGAGATCTTCCGACTCTATCAGGCGCAGTTGGACCGCGAATTGCTATTGGAAAGCGGGCACCTCTCCGAATGGCATTACAAAAACATCGTTACGACCGCCCTGCGCCTTCAGGAAATGCAATGGGTACAGCAGTTCATCGAAGCGTTCCGGGAAAAACTGCCCCCGGAGGTGCGCGATAATGCCTACCGCTTCAACCTGGCTTCTTTCTACTACGCGGCCCGGCAATACAGCGAAGTGCTCCGCCTCCTTACCCAGGTTGAGTACAGCGACCTGCGCTACAACCTGGGCGCCAAAGCCCTGCTGCTGCGCACCTACTACGACCTGGAAGAATACGAAGCCCTGCACTCCCTCACCGAATCCTTCAAACAATACCTGCACCGCAATAAACTCATGGCCGACCTGCGCCGCCAGGGCTATTACAACCTGTTTATGTTGACCCGCCGCGCCGCCCAATTGCGCAGCAACCTGGATTACTTTAGCACCGACCGTAGCCGGAAGGAGCTACAAAAGCTTCAGGAAAGCATCACCCGCGCCGGCGCTATCTTTAACAAAGGCTGGTTGCTGGAAAAGGTGGAGGAACTAGTTGAGATGTTGAGAAGCTGAGAAGTTTATTACGCATCAAAACAAACCAGCCATACTCCGCGGCAGCCAGCTATTGACTAATTAAGAAAATTTTTAGAACCTTTCCGCCGGTTTCTACGTCCAAAGCATAAAAAATAGCATTTACATGAAGCAAATGAAAACGGCCACGCTCCTCATCAGCTTACTCTGCCTTGTCAATCTGGCCCTCCATGCCCAACAGTATGACGCACGGGCCAGCATCACGGATACCCAAACCGGCACTGCAACTTATTACGCCGATGTCATGGAAGGCATTGCCACCGCATCGGGCGAGCCTTACCGGATGGAGGCTTTTACTGCTGCCCACACTTTTTATCCAATGGGCGCCATGCTCCGAGTAACTAATCTCGACCGCAACCTCATGATCGAAGTGCGCGTCAATGATCGCATCCCCGCTCAAGGCGACCGGATACTTAACTTATCGAAAGCCGCTGCCTATCAGCTGGGAATGCTCACCGCCGGCCGCGCCCGGGTGCGCGTGGAACGAATTAGCGGAAGCACGGCTCCTGCCTACTCCGGCAATTACGCAACGAACAACCCCAACACATCGGCCGTTACAACGAACAGTGGCATCAGCTCCAGCCTGGCTGCCCGTTCCCCTTATGCCAGCCAGGCCCCCCAACAAACCGCTAAAGGATGGACGCCACAACAGCAAAAGATTTATAACCCCAAAGAAAATGGCGCTCCGGATTGGGCTGCTCAATTGTTCAAAGAAGAAAAGTACCCGGCGCCCCGGAACCAGGGCAATGCAGCCATTACTACTCCCCCTTCCTCCTACCCCACCCCTGCTCAATACAACCAACCTAACCTCACTGCCCGGGGCTACACCCCCAACCCGGCAACGGCTTATTCCACCGGCCAATCCCTGCCAGCCAACACCAATGGCTACGCCATCCAATTGGGTTCCTACGGGGAAATTGACAACGCTCAATCACACGTCAACCAACTGTTGCACAAGGGGTTTACTAATGCCTATCTCTGGCAAAAGGATGGTAAAAACAGAGTAGTCCTCGGTGACTTCCCCGACCGGGCCAGTGCACTCAATTACCTCTCCGGCCTGCGTCAGCAGTATATGGATGGGATTGTGGTGCAGCTGCGGTAGAGGGAGCCGATTAGAGCTATGTTATTATATTGTTATATTGTTGTTTTTTTTCTAGTTCCAGCACCTTGCGTTGGTAGAGCAATATGGCCATATACCAGGGTAATCGCATTTAACTATTTTTGGATCAGATGCCTGCATGCGCATACTGAGGGGAACCCTTGTTAAGTCGTCCGACTACTGCCTGGTTAAGTCGTCCGACGACTCAAAATCGTCAGACGACTGCCATTAGGCAGCGATATCCTGGGTTGGTAGGACAGAATGCGTCCAGGGTTCATAATCCTGCTGCCGGTTTGTTTTAAATGCGATTGCCCTGGGCGATATCCACCCCAATTTGGCAAAATGCCGGAAAATGACGATTTTGAAGGGCGATATAGCACCAAATATGCAAAACCAAGTCCCATGAAGGATTTATTGTCCCTCCTGACGTTTTTCCTACTCCTCTACCCAACTCTGGCTCCCGCTCAATACTACTACAGTAGTACCGGCAACACACCCGAATATGGCATTGCTGTCTTCTACGCCGATTACATGCAAGGCCGGCGAACCGCACTTGAGGAGGTGTACCGAATGGATGAATACACTTGTGCTCACAAAACCTACCCCAAAGGTACCCTGTTGAAAGTAACCCGGCTGGATAACAACCAGTCGGTTGTTGTGCGCGTCAACGACCGTGGCCCCTATGATTCTGACGTGATCGTCGACTTGTCCCGTATTGCTGCACTCGATATTGGGCTGGTGCGCGACGGGCGCGCCCGCGTAAAACTGGAGGTAGTCGGCAACTCCTCGTCCAATCCCCGGCCAAATACAGTCAAAACGGCTACTACCTACTCCAATAATGGCCTGACCCCCAGAGGCGGCGCTACTTCCGCATCGCCTTCCAATTATAATTTTACGGATAGTAAGCCGGCAACAAGCAGTTCGGGCCCGGCCATCACCATTCTACCGGCGCAGGCTTCCGGCTACGCCGTCCAACTGGGCTCTTATCAAAGCCTGGACAATGCTAACCGACAGGCACAAGAGCTCCAGGCTCGTGGCATCAGTAACCTCCACATCTGGCAAAAGGCAGGCCTGAGCAAGGTAGTAGTAGCCACTTTTGCCAGCAAGGCCAGCGCCCAAAGCTTTCTGGCCACATTGCGGAGCCAATACATGATGGATGGATTGGTGGTGCTACTGCGCTAGGGAACGGGGGGATGGATATATTGCCATATAGCAATATGACTCTATTTTCCCGCTAGCGCAACAAGGTCACATCTCCCTTAAAGAGCTCCACTACACCATCAACAAATTCTACCTCTGCGAACCAGGCGAAAACAGCGCCGTTGCAGGGCTCACCACGGTAAGTACCATCCCAGCCAAATGCCGGGTCGTTGGGGGGCGGGCCGTACACTTCAAAAACACTCTCGCCCCAACGGTTGAACACCAGAAAAGAACGGATCTTTACCACATCAGGCCCGGCAAAAACAAGGAAGATATCATTAGCGCCGTCGCCGTCAGGCGAAAAAACATTGGGGACGAATATGTTTCGTTTTTTGTTCAGGAACAGGATCAACTGGTCCTGCACCGCACAACCGTTCTCATCCACCACCCGGACGAGGTAACTGCCCGAAGTCGTGGGCCGAACCACTGGCCGCAGACAATCGTAACAGGACAAACTATCGGCCGCCGTCCAACTGATGCTGGCCAACTCGTTTTCAGGGATGTTCACGGCAGCCTCCAGTTCCACTTTCTGGCCGAGCTTGACATCCAGGTCGACGCCCAGGTCTACCATCAGGTCGTTGCCTTCTTCCAGAAAGGCTTCAAGTTCATACTCACAGCCCAGGGCATCCTGAACCAGGATCGGATAATTTCCGGCGGGCAGATTGAAGAAAGTTTGCTGCTGGCTCAGCGCTTGGCCATTGAAGCTATAGAGGAAAGGTGGCGTGCCTCCCGTTACACCGGCAATGATAATACTGCCATCGGTATCGCCATAACAGGTAGGGTTGTCGAGCGCCACGCTAAGCCCGCTGGGCTGGGCATTGTTCTGGGTTACCTGCACCAGGTCCGTTTTGGCGCAGCCATTCGTAGTATTGGTCACGATAAAAATATAAGCTCCAGGCTGAGCAGCGGTAATCGTCGGCCCACTGCCTACAATATTGTCCGCATTGCCAAAGGCCCACTGATAGCTGTACTGGCTGCCTGAAGATCCGGAACCGCTAAGCGTAACCGTGGGGTTCACACAGTCAATCTCCTGCGCCGGGCCGGCATCCGCCTGTGGCACGTTGACATCTTGCGTCACCAGCACCGTATCCGTATTGGAACAGCCGTTGAACGTGTCCACAACAGTGAGTATGTAGAGGCCAGGCTCATTGACAACCGGATTGATACTTTGCCCACCACTGATAATATTACCTGTGGTAGTCGACCAGGTATAGGTGATAACCGGCCCGGATTGGGAAGCCCCTCCGTCCAGCGTAACAGCCGTCGTTTCACAATCGAGATGCTGGGGCTGGCCGGCCACTGCCACCGGATATTCGATATCTTCTTCTACCTGAACGCTATCCATTGCTCCACAACCGCTGAGGGTATCTGTTACCAGCAGGAAGTATAGATCTGCTTCATTCACTTCGAGCGTGGGATCGATCGCGCCGCCGATAGGGTTCAAATTGGCGTCGTACCATTGGTATATGATGTTGTTTCCACTCTGGGAACTGGAGCCGTCAATCACAACGGAGGAGGTCGTACAATCCAGCACATCCAGCACCTGCAACACAACTAACGGGGCATTGGTATCGTCTCCCACAGAAACGGTAGCCGGAATAGAAGCACAGCCCAAAACGGTATTCACCACCGTCAGGGTATACAAGCCGGGCACAGCTACAGATGGGAACTGCTGGTTAACATTTGTAGCATCGATACCCGGCCCGGCCCACTGGTACTGAATGTTGTTGCCCTGGCTGGATCCTGTGCCGCCAATCACCACTTCCGGGTCATAACAATTGATCACCTGAACGCTGCCGGCATCGGCCTGTGGCTGCGGGATCTGAGTAGTCGTTGCCGCCTGCTGGCTGCTGCATCCAAAGCTATTGGTAACGGTAAGGCCATAGGTCCCTGCTGCATTCACGGTAATGCTAGGCGACTGCTGGCCATTGGACCATTGGTAGCCGGCAAAACCGGGGGTGGCCGACAGGGAGGTTCCCGTTCCCTGACAAAAGCTCAGCGCGCCACTGATATTGAATACCGGCAAGGGGTTCTCGGTTACACTCACTGAAACCGTTTCCTGGCAGCCATTCACATCGACAATAGACAGGCCGTATGCCCCCGGCTGGGTGACGGTGATCTCCGGTTCGATGGCGCCGGTCGACCAGCTGTATTGAGCAAAATCACCTCCTGCTGCAACCAACTGCGTCGAAGCGCCGGCACAGTAAGAAAGCACACCCTCTATAGCCGGGTTTGGCGCTGGAAATTGGCTCACCGTTACAACCGTATCGCCAATACAACCCGAAGCATCAGTTACGGTTACGGCATAACTGCCCGGACTGCTCACCGGCAAGGACTGTCCATTGCTTCCATCCGACCAGTTATAAGTTTGAAAACCATCGCCGGCATCCAATAGCGTGGACTCACCGGGACAGAAAGCCAGCGGCCCTGAGATCACCGGTGTCAACTCTATATCTTCGGAGACGGCGACCTGAGCGCTACCCACACAACCATTGGCATTGGTAACGGTCAGGCTATAAGAGCCGGGCTGATTTACTTGTATGGAAGGCGTATTGCCCCCGGTCGACCATTGGTACTGGGCATAACTTGCACCGGCGTTCAAAGTCGTAAAACCTCCAATACAATAACTGGTGCTCCCACCGATCATCACCTGGGGCAAGGGGTTTTGCGTAACGGAAAGGCTGCTGTTCGTACTGCATCCATTGGCATCCGTCACCGTCACCCGGTAGAGGCCCCCGGTATTCACTGAAATTGAAGGCGTTGTCGCTCCGTTGGACCAGTTGTAGGCAGCAAAACCCGAACTCGCACTAAGGCTCGTAGACTCACCGGCGCAAAAGGCGCTACTACCAGTGATCATCGGCTGCGTAACCGGCCAGGCCGACACGTTTACCGTGTTGCTTGTCTGGCAACCGTTGTTGTCCGTCACCGTCAGGCCATACGCCCCGTTAGTATTCAAGGTTATGGAAGTGCTAACTGCATTGGTAGACCACAAATAGCTGGCGAAGCCACTCTCTGCGTTAAGGGTTGTACTCGTTCCGGGACAGAAATTAAGATTACCGGAAATATCCGGGACATCAGTGCTAAAGGTAGCTACCGTAGCACTGGCCTGGCCTTGGCACCCGAAGGCATCGGTCACCGTCAGGCCATAGGCGCCGGGTTGCGTAACCTGAATAGAAGCGCCCGTCCCTCCGTTAGACCAGAGATATGTGCTAAAATTACTGCCTGTAGCCAATTCTGTAGAAGTACCGGGGCAAAAATTCAATTGGCCACTGACCTGTGGAGCCGGACTGGGAATCTCCGTTACCGCAAGGCTGGCTGTTCCCTGACAGCCGATGGCGTCCGTGACGGTTACAGAATAAGTTCCCGCCTGGCTTACGTTGATCTGCTGGGTGGTGCTATTGTCCGTCCAGGCATAAGAAGCGTAGCCTGCGCCGGCGTCAAGGCCAGTTGAAGTTCCTTCACAGAAGAAATCAATGCCATTAATCGTAGGCTGTGGCAATGCGTTTTCCGCAACATTTACGCTAGCCTGGCCCTGGCAGCCATTATTATCTACTACTGTCAGGTTAATGGCGCCGGGTTGGCTGACCGTCAAGGAAGGCCCGGACGCCCCAGTTGACCAGGTATAGCTGGCGTAACCACTATTAGCCTGAAGCGTCGTACTGCTGCCATCGCAATATTCCAGATTGCCGCTAATCTGTGGATCGGGTGTGCTGAACAGGGCCAACTGAACAGTATCGGCAGCGGAACAGCCATTCGCATCCGTAACGGTCACACTGTAGGCGCCCGCCTGATTGGTGCTGATGGAAGCTGAGCTACCGCCATTCGACCAGGCGTACTGGCCGTAATTAGTGGATAACCCCAATGTTGTGGAAGCTTCCGGGCAGAACATCAGCGCACCGGTTATGGCCGGCGTCGGCAGTGGATATTCCACCAAAGTAACCGAAGCGACATCACTGCATCCATTGTCATCAGTCACGGTCAGGTTATAAACGCCTGGAGTAGAAATCGCAACGGAAGCGCCAGTGGCATTGTTCGACCAATTATAAGAGGCAAAGCCCGCGCTGGCGTTCAGGGTCGTGCCGGCGCCGGCGCAGAAATCGGTATCCCCGCTGATGGTAAAAACGGGCAGGGGGTTTTGCACCACCGCCACGCTGGCCGAGCCCTGGCAGCCATTGACATCCTGTACCGTCACGCTATATGCTCCAGGAGCGTTCACATTGATGGCCTGGGCGGAACTCCCCGTCGACCAGGTATACGAAGCGTAGCCCCCACCCACATCAAGGGAGGCGCCAGCGCCGGCGCAGTACGACAGATCGCCGTTGATGACGGGCTGTAACTGCGGCACTTCGGTAACAGAAACGGAGGAGGTATTTGAACATCCAAAATTATCCGTTACGGTCAGGCTGAAAGTACCGGCCTGATTCACGCTGATGGAAGGCTGGCTGCTTCCGGTAGACCAGGAATAGCTGGCCATTCCGGCCGGGCCACTCAGGGTGGTGGTTCCATTGGTGCAGAAACTCGGCAAACCGCTTATAGCTGCACTGGGCAATGGTAACTCCGCAACGCTTACACTTTCATTATTTGTACAACCATTCCCATCGGTAACGGTGACGGCGTAAATTCCTGGTGCATCCACCGTTAAATTGTCCGCAGTACTGCCATCGTTCCAGAGATAAGTTGCCAATCCCGAGGTAGCTTCCAACAAGGCAGACGTCCCGCTGCAAAAGTCAAACTGTCCAGTGATCGCTACGTCAGGAACCGGATTAGCAATTGCGTTAAAGCTGCCTACACCAGAACAGCCGTTGTTGTCCGTTACGGTATAACTGTAAGTCCCGGGCGTGTTGACCTCCTGTGAACTGTTGGAACTGCCGTCGCCCCACAAGTAAGTAGCGAAGCCGGAAGGAGCTTGCAGGATGGCCGCGTCACCTTGGCAAAAATCCACTGCTTCATTCACCGGAGGCATGGGCGCTGGCCAAAGCGCCACATTGAAGGCAGCTGATCCTTCACAGCCGCTGGCATCGGTTACAGTCAGTGAATAGGCGCCTGCGGCGGACACTGCCGTGCTGGCCTGGTTACTGCCGGTAGACCAGGTATAGGACTGATAGGTATTCGAAGTACTCAGGGTCGTATTTCCTCCCGGGCAGATATTGGCGTCACCGGAGATAACCGGTGTGGGATTACTATAGGATTGAACATTCACCGAAGTGAACCCCTGGCAACCGTTGGCATCCGTAACTGTGACGCTATAGGCGCCCGGCTGGCTGGCCGTGATCTGCGGGCCTGTCTGGCTATTCGACCAAAGGTAGGTAACAAAGCCGGGAGGAGCGGACAACTGGGTAGCGCTCCCTGAGCAAAATTCCAGGTTCCCACTGATAGACGGCAACGGATTGGGTAGGGCCTGTACGTCCAGAGAAGCGGAGCCCTGGCATCCATTAGCATCGGTCACCGTAAGGATGTAGGTACCGGCGGCATTAACCGACAGGTTAGCGCCGCTACTGCCCGTCGACCAGGTGTAGCTATTGTATCCGGGGCTGCCTTGCAGCGTGGTGGACGCCCCCTCGCAAAACTGCGCATTTCCCAGGATCATCGGCGTCGGATTAGGCGTGGTGCTTACGGTAACGCTGGCGGAACCCTGGCACCCGAAGCTATCGGTAACCGTCACCGAGTAGGTTCCGGCCTGGCTGGCGGTGATCTGCGGAGCTGAACTGGTGGTCGACCAGCTATAAGTAGTATAGCCGCTACCAGCGCTCAGTGTAGTACTGGTTCCTGCACAGAATGTAGTGTTGCCGGTAATCTGCGGACTGGGAGGCGGCAGAATGCCCACAAAAAAGCTGGCGGAAGCCTGACAACCGGCCGAATTAGTCACTGTTACGCTGTAATTTCCCTGGCTGGATACATTGATGGTAGGCCCACCGGTGGCATCCGACCAAAGATAACTGCTATACCCGGCGCCTGCATTCAGCGTGGCGGAAGCGCCTGGACAAATCTCAGAAGGCCCGGTAATCATTGGAGTGGGCTCCGGCTGAGCCGTGACCGCAATAGAATTTTGACCGGTACATCCGTTGGCATCCGTAACCGTAACTGTATATGTTCCTGGTTGATCAACCTGAATGGTGGGGCTGGTACCGCCCGTCGACCATTGGTAACTGGCAAAGCCGGGCCCGCAGGTTAGCGAGGTGCTTTGCCCCGGACAAATGGCAGTTTGCCCGCTAATAGTTGGAACAGGGCCGGGGGTAATCGAAACATTGGCAGTCGCCGTTCCGGTGCAACCATTGGCATCGGTAACCGTAACCGAGTAAGGGCCGGGAATAGTAACCGAAATAATAGAGGAGGTGCTTCCTTCCGACCATTGATAGTTATCATAGGCTATTCCGGCATCAAGGGTAGCTGAATTTCCGGGACAGATCGAAAAATCCCCTGTAATTACAGGCATGGGCAGTTGGACCTGAGTGACCAGGTAAGAAGCTATAGCATGACAGCCATTGACATCAGTAACCGTAACCGAATAATTGCCCGGAGCCGATACTGTTATGTCTGGCTCGGTAGCTCCATTAGACCAGTTGTAGGCATCAAATCCGGCATCAGCAGACAACATCGCCGAGCCGCCGGGGCAGATAAAGGGATCGCCGGAGACAAACACCGTCGGGCCGGGGTCCAGCAAAACTGTGTAGGAAGCCGTGCCCGTACAACCGTTTTGAGTAACGGTCACCATGTAGGTGCCGGGATTACTGATCGCCGTTGAAGGCGAAGTACTCCCGGTCGACCATTGGTAAGAACTATAGCCAGGGCCAACACTCAGGAAGTCCTGAACATTAGGACAGATCTGAAGTGGGCCGCTAATCACTGGGGCAGGTGGGGGGATGCCGGCCACGTTATAGCTAGCCGTTCCTGTACAGCCACTGGAGTTGGTCACTGTCACGGAAACCATTCCTGGCGTATTGATCACCACACTAGGGCCGGAAGCGCCATTGGACCAGGAATAGGACGGAAAGCCCGGTGTAGCGTTCAGGGTGATCTGGCTCCCGAGGCAAAACTGAGTTGGGCCAGTGATAGCCACCACAGGGGTAGGGCCGACGGTAATACTAACCGTCGTAGTTTCCATACAAGTACCCTGGGTAACCGTAAGCGTATACTGGAAGGTGCCGCTGGCATTGGCTGGCGGTGTAAAGGCCGGGTTGGCTACCGATGAGCTACTGAGATAGGCCATGCCGGTAGGCGAAGTCCAGCTGTAAACCGGGGCCGGCGTAGGATCCAGGCCAGTAATACTGCCCTGAAGCTGGAAAGCAGCTCCACCGGCGCACGCTGTATAGCTAGGGGTATAATTTGGCGCGATATTACAAGTGGGATTGGCATTGCAGTTGAGATAGGGTGCAGCACTACCACCCCAGGACATATTGAAACCAGCACCATTTCCCGAGAAATTATCGATGACCAGATAAAAACCCTGCCCGGGTTGCACGGTCAGCGGGGCTACCCAGCTGTCACCGCCGGCGCCTTCTGAAAAGTCGGTGGCGCCATTCCCCAGTCCGGTCAAACCAGAGCCTGCTGCATAAGAACAACGAACTGGGTTACCCAGAGCGTTACAATTGACCCCGGGGCCGTAAAGCGCAAAATCATAGTCAGCAGGGTTGGTGGGAGCGATGGTAAACGATATCTGGCTGTTGGCCGGCATGGTATTGTTGAATTCGAAGTAATACCATGCCGTATTGCGTTCGCCAGTAGATAGACACCCCTGGTTGTTGCTCCCGGAGGCAAAATCATTTACAGCTCCAATCCCGGTAGGGTTAAAAGAAATGTTGGCGTCACTACACAATACAATAGCATTGACACAGTCGGGGTCACCTTGTGCCTTAAGGCTATTAGAGACGGAAAAGAGAAGAAAAGCTGCAACAAAAGAAAATGACAGGTAGAAATATCGATGCATAGGCTTAGTTTTAATAATAACAGTCGTTCTAAAAAAGGCCACTACTTTTCATCTGGGAATTTAGGGTAAGTAAGCCGGTAAATAGTTCGGCGGGAGGGTTTAGCTATTGCTTTAATTATTCCAATATCCCACCCTGCAAAAGGATACTATTTGCCTTTATTGAAGAATACTGGAATATGGTGTTGCAAAGATAGCATACCTTCAAATAAATCAAGAAATAAAAAAAGCGGCCCGTAGCGAAAAGGCATTTGAAGGAAAAAAACCAGGAAACAGGAGTCATCCCGAATTTTGAGCCACCAATCAGCGATTCTATTCCGGCCCGCCGCTGGCAGCAGGCGGGGATACTCCTCAAAGCCCGCATACGGGCTTTGAGGATACTTTGGCCCTGCGGGCCGTTGATACTATGGATGAGGAGGCTCCACAACAAAAAGAACTATAATGGGCGGCTTCTCTCATCAATAGCATCAACTTAGTATCCCTGCCGGCCTGCGGCACAGCAGGCGGGCTCCGCCGATCAGGCGTAGTATCGGCCCCGGCCCGAATGGGCATGGGCCGAGCATCTTCCGGGATATTCTACGAAAATTCGGGATGATCCATGTTGTCTGATATATGGCCGGAAAGCAGTGCTTAGCGCAGGAGGTTGACATCTCCTTTATATAGGACCACTGCTTCGTCGATGAACTCTATTTCAACCATGTAAACAAAAACGGCAGGGTCGAAAGGCTGGCCGTTCCGGGTTCCATTCCAGCCATATGTTGGGTTGTTGGGTGGGAAATCTTTCTGCTCAAACACTAGCCCCCCCCAGCGGTCCAGAATGGTGAGGTGCCTGATCCGGGTAACATCTGGCCCGGCGAATATGACGAATTCGTCATTGGATCCATCTCCATTCGGGGAAAAGGCGTTGGGGATGTATACCTCCCGATCCCTCCTGACGATAACACTCACGATATCGGAGGTACTGCACCCATTGGTGTCCACAATAGTCGCTTTAAAAAGAGTAGATTCCAGGGGGCGGAACCTGACCAACAGGCAGGTATCGCAGGGTAGGCCCTCGCCGGGTATCCATTGGAATTGCTGGATCTCATTTGGCGCCAGGTTGGTTATGGCATGTAGCCAAACCTGTTCGCCCAGGCGGATCTCCTGGCTTTCCCCCAGTTCGAGTAACACCTGATTGCCCTCTGGCAAAGGGATGCTCAACTCGTATTCACAGCCGAGAGCATCCTGGGCCTGAATATCGTACTGGCCGGCGCTGAGGTTGGAAAAATTTTGAACGGTAGAAAATGCTTCTCCGTTGAAACTGTATAGATAGGGCGGTGTCCCTCCTTGCACCCCGGAAATCACGATGGCGCCGTTGCTCTGGCCATAACAAAGCGGCGGCAATATTTCCGTATTGATCCCACGAAGATAATTGTCCAGTTCCGCCACCAAAACAGTATCGCTGTTGCTACAGCCATTTTCCAGGTCAATGACCGTGAGCACATAACTACCAGCCTGATCAACCACCAGTTCAAGAGCACCGGAAGCAGTTATGCCATTATCAGAAACCCATTCATAGCGCAGGCCCGGGCCCTGGGAAGAGGCTGTTCCGTCGAGTAGTACTTCCTGGGCCGTGCAGTCCAGTTGTTGTTCGGCGCCGGCATCCGCCACGGGTTGAGCGATATCCTGCTGTACCCAAACGGAATCGGTAGCCTGGCAACCATTGCCGGGATTTTCCACCGTCAGGAAATACCAGCCTGGTTTGTCCACTAGCGGAGATAGCGTCTCTGCTCCCTCCAGAATATGGCCTGTTGGCGTAAACCACTGCAATGGCTGGTTCTCACTATTTTGTACCGTAGCAGAGAGCGGCAACTGCTCTACTGCACAGGTCAGCCATCCTCCCTCTCCTGCTTCCACAACCGGGAGCTCAAAATTGGCAGACACTGTTGCCTCTGCCTGCGACTGGCAACCGGTTATTGTATCAAGGACTTGTAATATATAAACACCTGGCGCCGCTGCCCCAAATGCAAGGCCAGTAACACCGGCAACCGGCTGTCCGGCTCCGTCAAACCACTGATACACATAAGCCGGCCCTTCCGCAGACCCCTGCCCATTGATGTTGGCCAACGGCGTCACACAATCCAGGGTGTCCTCTACTGTTAGCGCCACCGGTGGACTGTAACGGAGGTCTTCTACCAGGGCTTCCGCCATTTCCGAAACACAATTACTGGCTGTATCCGTAACTACCAGGGTATAAAGCCCCGGTAAATTCACCATAGGCGCCGGCAAATGTTCATTGGTAAGGTTGATGCCAGGCCCGCTCCATTGGTATACCAGGTTGTCGGCCGGTGTTGTTCCACCGCCCAGCATCACCACTGTCGCCTGGCAATCGATATCCGGCCCGGAACCGGCATCGGCCTGTGGCAGGGATATGGTTTCTACCATCACACTGACTGTATCCCTGCATCCATTGGCATCGGTCACGACCAGGCTGTATTCCCCTGCCTGTTCAACATCGATATCAGGCCCGGTTTCACCAGTAGACCACTCGTAAGCACCGGGGCTACCGGATGCTGCAAGGTTTGTCCGGCTTCCTTCGCAGAAAGTAGTGTCTCCAATAATGAACGCCTGAGTAGGCGGGAAATAGCCCACTTGCACCGTTTCACTCGCGGTACAGCCTTGCAGATCGGTAATTGTAACACTGAATTCACCAGGCTCAAATATCGTGAGTTGTCGCTCCATACTGCCATCTGACCACAAGTAAGAAGTATGCTGGCCGGCATCAAGCGTCAGAGAACTCCCTTCACATAATCCATTTCCTCCACTAATTTGCAGTGACGGGGCCAGAAGCACAGAGACATCAATATCATCTGTCCCCAGGCAACCAACCGTATCAATAACAGTAAGGGAATAATTTCCGGCTCCAAAAACAGCCGTAGTAGATAGGGTATCTCCTGTCGACCATTGGTAAGAAACAAATCCCGGGCCAGCGGTCAGGATTGTAGAATCTCCGGGGCATAAATTCTGGTTTCCGGCAATTTCAGGAGCCGGCGCCGCCGACAATAATACGAGAACAGAGTCTTGCCCCATACAGCCATTGGCATCGGTCGCCAGAACGGAATACCAACCCGGGGCATCCACTTCAAGAGTCGGGCCGGAAGCTCCATTCTGCCACACATAATCGACATACCCTGCCTGAGCCTGTAAGTTAGCTGTACTCCCTTCACAAAGCACCGCCTCCTGAGGAAGGCTCGGATCGGGAATCGGAAAAGCTACTAAAGATACGGTATCACTTGCGGCGCACCCAAAAATATTCCATACGGTGACGCTGTACTGCCCACTATCCGTTACCAAAAGTTGCGGGCCGGTACTACCGTCCATCCATTGATAGGAATCCTGTAAGCCGGCATCCAGCAATACGGAACTGCCTTCACAGAAATTCTGTGCGCCTGTAATGTCGACAGTAGGGCCCGGTACGCTGTCCACCTGAATATTATCAACACCCTGGCAGCCGAAAGCATTCGTCACGGTAAGGGCATAGGCCCCACTCTGATTGACCACAATTGAGGATTCTGTTTCTCCTGTTGACCACTGATAGGACACATAGTCCCCGGCAGCAGTAAGTGTTGACGACTGGCCGGGGCAAAGGCTAAGGCCTCCGTCAATATTGGGTACGGGAACGGATACTTCCAAAACTTCTACCTCCGCCTGAGCCATACAACCCAATGAATCGGCCAGAATGACGGAATAGAGGCCTGCCTGATCAACTTCAATAGCAGGGCCCGTTGCACCGGTAGACCAGGAATACGCTGCTAATCCGCTGCCTGCATCGAGCAGAAGGGAGCCATTTTCACAAAGCAAAGCCGTATCGGGCAGCACAGAAAATGGGGGGGCCTGGCTGGCCACAACCAGGGTATCCTGCCCTTCACAACCCAATGCATTGGTCACAGTGACAATATATTCGCCAGTGCTGTCGACGACAATGGCCCTGCCAACAGCACCGGTTGACCAATGGTAGGAAACATAACCGAAGCCGGCATCGAGTAAAGTGGATGCCCCTTCGCAAAAAACAGTATCTCCGGAAATGCTAACCTGTGTAGGCGCCAGTTCCAGAACCTGAAAAGCGTAATCTGCCACACAACCATTGGTGTCAATCACGGAAACGGTGTACTGCCCAGGAGTGTCAAAGGTTTCCGTAGGCGATATCCCGCCCGTTGACCAATTTAAGCCGGCCAGGCCGGCCGTATCCAGCGAAATACTGGTAGATCCTCCCGGACAAAAGAAGAATTCACCGGAAAGGGTGATCTCAGGCGCCGGCAATTGGGAAACGGCAATGCCCAGATTATTCTGACAACCGTTAGCATCCGTCACTGTAAGCCCATAAAGGCCGGCTTGCATGATCTGTAAGCTCTGCCCCGTACTGGTATCCGACCATTGATAAGCCGAATAACCCGCCCCGGCATCGATCACCAGCATCCCGTTTTCACAAAAAGATAAGGCCGAAGGAACATTAATATCCGGAGGGGGGAGCAAGGCCACTTCCAGCGTATCTGAAGCGGTGCAGCCATTACCATCGGCCACAGTGACGCTGTACGTTCCTCCATTGTTGACCAATATTTGCTGGCTGGGCGTATTATCCTGCCACTGATAATTGGAAAAGCCGTCGCCGGCATCCAATAGGGCAGCCGCGCCCTGGCACAGGCTGTCTGGCCCGATGATGGCTACTTCCGGTTCTGGAAAATTCAACACCGAAAAGGTGGTTATGGATTGGCAACCATTAGAATCGGTGGCGGTCAAGGTATAATCGCCAGGAATTTGAATGGAAATGGCGGTAACCGTATCGCCGGTGGACCATTCATAGCTACTTAGCCCGGGGGCAGCCTCGATCGATATAGCTGCTCCGGTGCAGACGGAATAACTATTTTGCAACATAGGGTCGGGTGCAGACAATGTTTGCAGCAATACCGAGTCCTGGCCTTCGCAACCATTAGTATCCGTAACGGTCAAATAATACCAGCCCGCCTGGCTTACGGTAATATCGGAGCTGGTTTGAGTAGTGCTCCATTCATAAGTTTCGAACTGTCCTCCCGCGGAAAGGACAACGGTAGAATCTTCGCACACATTCACCACATCCGGAAGGCCTGGCGAGGGAAGCGAAAGTTCGGTTACCATTATGGTATCGGCGGCGATACAACCATTGATGTCGGTGATGGTAATGCTGTAGGCGCCGCTGCTGTCGGCCAAGGTCTCGGGAGTTTGATCGCCGTTTGACCATAAATATGTATCAAAGCCAGCCCCCGCATCAAGCGTAGCTGCTGCTCCGCTGCAGATGGTATCGGGCCCGGCGATGGACAGAACCGGCGCAGGCCATACGACGAGCTGCAGGGTATCAGATTGAATGCAACTTCCGTTTTGAACTTCCAGGATGTATTGGGCCGTACCAGAAAAATTATCGGGAAAAGTAATGGTGGGCCGGGCGATATTGGGGTCATCGAGGAAGGCCTCCTCGCCATTGACGCCCCGCCAGGAATAGGTCTCAGCGCCATTCGTGTAGGTGGCTGTTCCGCTTAGTTGATAAGGTATTTCACCACTGCAGGCCGTACTGTCGGGCCCGGCATTGACAACCATAAGATCACAGTTAGGATTGGCATTACAGTTGAGGTAATCAGCGGCAGAGCCCCTGAAATCGAAGTCGAAGCCGGCGGAGCCACCCCAGAAATCGTTTATAAAAAGGTAATAGCCTTCGCCCGGCTGAACCTGCAATGGCGCCAGGAAACCATCGGAGTCAAAGGTCTCCGTAGTATCCGTATACCCACTGGCCAAGCCGGTGGCGGGCCCGGCGACAAACCAGGCGAACGAACAGCGAACGGGGTGCCCCAGGCTATCGCATGACAAGTTGGGGCCGTAAAGGGCAAAGTCATAATCAGGGGGGAATGCCTCCAATGCCGTTAGTACGAATTCCAGCGAACTGTTGGCGGGCATATTATCCTCAAACTCAAAATAGAACCACCGGCCTCTGGTCTCAATGGTTTCGAGACAACCCGGATCGTTATCCGAATCGGCGAAGTCCGGCTCCCCGGTACTGTTGCCCGTGATAAGGACGGTAGTGTCCGAACAAAGGATAATGGCGCCGGAGCAATCGGCGGAAACCTGCGCATTACCCAACAGAGGCAGAAGAAGTAAACAATACAATAAACGGTTTTTGAGCGTCCTGCACCACATTTCGATAGTTTTTTTCATTCCGGCTTAGCCGGCAACGGATGCCAGCAATGATTCAATGCTATGCATCATGGGATTATAATGGTTCAAGCGCTTGTTGATACGAAGCAAACCTACCCAGTTTGTTGTGGGCCATCCCGATGGGGGGGAAAGGGTTAGGAATGGCGGGATAGCGGCCACTGGGTGTCTATCATTACAGATATAATAAACAAAGATAATTTTTTATTGAATAAATAATATATACTAGCCTAATGATCTGAATGAGAAAACCTTTTTCCGGTATGCTCGTCTTGAAAAAACCGAAATTAAGATTGCTTTGTGGTTGTTCTTAGTGGAAGAAAAATTGGTGTTTTGCCGGGAGAGGCCGAGTCCCAAAGGCATTTTTAGTGTTTGTGGTATGATCATTAGACACTGGCGAAGCTCAAAGTGCTGCCCGATAGCTCTTGTTTTTTTTGATGATAGTATTATCCGGTTCCGTTCAGGCCAGGCCACGTCGTTTAATCTCTTCCTGTACCAATTGGAATTCCCTGCCCATATCACCGGTAACGGAGCTATTCTCCTGGGCGCGGCGGATAAGGTACGGCACGACTTCCCGAACCGGCCCGTAGGGTACATATTTGGCCACATTAAAACCGGCTTTGGCCAAATTGAAGGTGAGGTTATCACTCATGCCATACAACTGGCAAAAATTCAGATGGGGATGGTTGCGGGGAATGCCCTTTTGATTAATCAACTCGGCCTGCAGCAGCGTACTGATTGTATTATGGGATGCATTGCAAGAGGCAATATGCTGATAATTGTCCACACAAAACCGCAGCGCCGTATTGTAGGCGTCATCGGTTGCTGCTTTGTTGGGATGGATTGGAGAAGGGTAATTCAGTCGTTCTGCCCGTTCGCGCTCTTTTTCCATATAGGCGCCACGCACCAGCTTGGCCCCTAGCAAATAACCGCCTTCTCTGGCCTGATTGAAAGAATCGATCAGGAATTGTAAGCGGTCTTTTCGGTACAGTTGAAAGGTGTTGTAGACAACCACTTTCTCCCGGTTATAGCGACGCATCATAACCGTAACAAGGTGATCAATGGCATCCTGTATCCAACTTTCTTCGGCATCGAAAAAGACTGCGATCCCATTGCGGGCAGCGACGTGGCAGATAGCGTCGAGCCGTTTGAGGATGCTTTTGTACTCCACCCGGGTCTCTGGCGTAAACGCTTCGCCCCGCTGAACGGCTTCCAGCAAAGCGAAACGTCCCAGGCCGGTAATTTTGGTGCTCACCACCGGAATTGAGTTGGAATGGGAAGCGAACTCAATAGCCCGAATGGACTCATTCATCGTATGGTTGAAATCTTCTTCCTTTTCCTTGGCTTCCGCCCCATAATCGAGAATCGTAAGCGTGTTTTGCCGGGCCAGCCGTTGAATGGTTTTATCGCATTCCAGGAGGGTGGTCCCTCCACAAAACTGTTCAAATATCGTGTTTTTGACGACCCCTTCCACAAAAGGCAGGTGCAGCCGGATGGCGGTAACGCCAACCTTGGAACCAATACCCACCAGCCAGTGATTGTTCATCAGCCCGAACAACCAGGCCGCTTTTTTCAACTCCTTATCTGTTTTACCGGCAAAAGCGTTTTCGGTATTGGAAAAATCGATAACCGGTTCCTTCACGCCATCCATCACTGCCTGAACGGCCTTTTTGATATGTTCTACATCCTTGACAGGCTTGCCTGCATTATCCATCTTCTGATCGTTTTTAGAGCTTGCCACAATTTATACCCCTTGTGGGAAATGCAAGGTATTTTCCCCACATTTTTTTTCGCCGCTGGGCCTCTTCCCACATCTGGAAGATATAAAAAATATGCCCGCTGTCCAATCTTCAGGAATTCCATATCTCCCAGGCTTTCTCGGCTTGCAAATAGAGCATTTCCAGGCCATTGCAGGCTGCGGCGCCTTGGGCCAGGCCCCTGGCCATAAAGGCTGTCTGTGCAGGGTTATAGACCAGGTCAAAAAGGAGGTGCCGCGGCCCCAGAAGGTAGTAAGGAATATCCGGAAAACTATCCACCTGAGGGGCCATACCCAGAGGAGTGGTATTGATGAGCAGATGGTGCTGAGCCAGATGTGTCGCATCCAACTGCCCATAAGAGAGCCGGCCCTCGCTTGCCTGTCGGGAAACCATCCGATAGACAATCCCTAGTTTCTGAAGCACATATACTACTGCCCGGGAAGCCCCGCCGGTACCTAACACCAAAGCCTGAAGGCCTTCCGCCCGGCGCCCCTGCGCCTCCAAAAAATTCAACAACGATTGCTCAAAACCGTAAACATCAGTATTGTAACCCGATAAACGCCCCTGTTCTATCCGGATCGTATTCACTGCTCCCACGGCTGCGGCCTCTTTGTCCAGCTCATTCAAATAGGCCATCACCTGCTGTTTATATGGAATGGTTACGTTCAGGCCTTTCAGGTTCGGATATCGCTCCAACAAGCCGGCCAGGGCTTCGATCTGCTCTAAAGGAAACAGTTCATAATGGCAGCCTTGAATACCCTCCCGCTGAAATTTTTCTGTAAAATATCGCTTTGAGAAAGAATGCGAAAGTGGGTAGCCGATCAGGCCGTAAAGATGGGAGATGGTTGGTGATGGGTTCATGGTTGTCTGGTGTGCTTGCCCGGCTCGCAGAGATTTATCCGGCTGGCCAGACGGACGGGTCTGGTGTGTCTGGTGTGTCTGGTACGTCTGGTTGTCTGGTGTGTCAGGTACGTCTGGTGTGTCTGGTATGTCTGGTACGTCTGGTATGCCTGGTGTGTCTGGTACGTCTGGTGTGTCTGGTATGTCTGGTACGTCTGGTATGTCTGGTTGTCTGGTATGTCTGGTATGTCTGGTTGTCTGGTACGTCTGGTTGTCTGGTATGTCTGGTATGTCTGGTATGTCTGGTTGTCTGGTACGTCTGGTATGTCTGGTATGTCTGGTGTGTCTGGTGTGTCTGGTGTGTCTGGTACGTCTGGTGTGTCTGGTATGTCTGGTGTGTCTGACAAACAAGACGAACAAGACGAACAAGACACACGAAACGAATGAGACACAAGAGCCGTACTGACGATTATCTCCGGTCCATCCTTTCCAGCAGAAAAACGATGGCAATACCGGCGGCCATAGCCAGTAGTGCGCCGGGCAAAAAGTTGTTACCTACTTCAGCAGCATACTGGCCAGGCGTCAGGTTGACTTCTTTGATTATCTTATCAATCAAGGTTCCAGGCTCGATATTCACCAGTAAGCCGTCGGGAGTGAGTCCAAGCACGGGTTTGCGCCAGGGCCATATCTTGTTCAGAGAGCCAAGCATGAAACCGGTCAGGGCGGCCATGGTGGGGTTATGGTAATGTTTGAACGTCCAGGAGAGAACGCGGGAAAAAGTGCCCAGGCCAATGAGACAACCGATGCCGAAAGTTCCCAACACGATCAGGCTTTCTGGCGCCAGTGTTTTCAGCGCCGTTTTCACGGTTGGAATAATGTAGGTATACATTCCCATGAGCAGCAGGATGAAACTTCCAGAAATACCGGGAAGGATCATCGCCGAAATAGCGATCATGCCTGAAATCAGGACAAACCAAAGGGCGGTGTTCCCTTCCGCAGGGCTGGCAACCGTAATGATGTAGGCCCCCACGGTACCTATGATAAGCGTTATCGCCTCAGCCATGCCCCAACGGCCTACTTGCCTGGCCACAAAAATGGCAGAAGCAATGATAAGCCCAAAAAAGAACGCCCACAGCAGTACCGGATAATGTTCCATCAAATGAACGACGCCAAGCACCCCTATCACCACTCCCAAAGCCATCCCGCCCAGCAGAAACACCAGGAAAGTACCATGAGCCTTTTGCCAGGCAGCCGCCAGGCCTTCACGCCGCAGCGACAGCCATACCTCTGGCCCCAGCACGTTCTTGATGCTATTCAATAACTGCTCATAGATACCGGTGATGAAAGCGATTGTCCCCCCGGAAACTCCAGGAATGACCTCCGCAATCCCCATTGCCATGCCCTTCAGGGCAAGCGTCAGTTTTTCAGTCCATTTCTCCATGGCGCAAAGCTAAGAAATGTGCCCGCGAAACATTTGAAATATTTAATATAAAAGTAGAGCGAGATAAGAGAATGTCAGATTGTTCACTGACGCATGACATCCAGACGTGCGTCGAGTTGACGTGCGACTTGCCGACGTTTTCCATTCCAATCTACTACTCCTCCTTCACACAACGACAGGAGAAAGCCTTCGCTGGGGCATCTGTAGTTCTGGCAACCACGCCATTTTTGCTATCGAAGCTGTAAATGAGGGCTTCCCCGGAGCCGGAATCCCGGATACTGGACCAGTAATAGCCAGCCTGGCCCAGTTGGGAGAATTGGCCGCCACTGAACTGGCCGCCCAGCTCAGCTTTAAAGCCGGTATCTCCATCATTCACCAATTTCTGGTAGGCGTTCTGGCCAGCATCCGAAGCTTTGTTTCTGGAGTAGGAAAACGCTTTTCCGTAAAGAGCCGTCATGCTCCACCACTCGTCATCGGTTGGCACGCGCCAACCTTCAGGGCAGGCCTTCATGGCTTCCTCCCAGGTATACAGCTTGCCGGTTTTTTCACAAATAGTGTCCTGTTTATTGTAGCAAAGGCCGCTGCCCTGGTAATTGAGGTTTTGAGCCATCCACAATTGGCCGCCTAACTCAACGGTACGATAGTAGCGCGAGTCGCGGGTATCCAGGTAAAAGCGTTTTAGCGCTTCCTGGGCCTGTGTTTCATATTTTCCTCCGGGATATTCAGCCAGGTATTTATTGTACGATTCGCCCCGGTCCATTTTCAGGGCCATTTCCCAGGCCGATTGTTCCTCCTGCTGTTTGATGGCGATGTACTTTTGGACATCCGGCACAAATCTGCCCTTGGGATATGAATCCAGGTAAGACTGGTAAGCAGGGACAGTATTCTTGCCGAGAGCGGTTTCGTACAGCTCCATTTCCTGGCGATCCTCAGGGGACTTCGAATCCATGGGGGCGCCGCTACGGTCGATACTAAAAGACTTTCCCTTCAATTCAACGACGGCCATACCTTTATCATTGAACCGGGAGGCCTGATCATATTGAATTGGAATGATCGGGCTATTCTGTTTATTGATCCATCCGTATTTTCCATCCAGTTTCACCAGGGCCATTTCTTTGACGAAGGGCTGTATTTCGTCATATTGGGGCAATATAAGGGATTGCGTGACGCGGTTGTAATACCCCCATTTTTTGCCTTGCCGGACGCCCCAGTAATCACCGTATTCCTCTGATTTTAAAACTTGATCGTAACTGAGCTTGCCCTTTTTACTCCCATTGAGCAGCCAGGAAAAAACAGCGATCACGATGGCGAGCACTAATAGGCCGCCACCGATGAGATAGCCCCTCGGTATCCGCACAATATCTGCTACCTGGTCTTCTTTGGCCAAAACAGCTCCGGAGGCCTGATGCGAAGCACCCTGCTGCAGGGCTGTGATCCGGTTGTTGGCGGCCGGTACATATTTCCCTTTCGGATACTTTTCAAGATAACTCTGGTATCCCCATACTTCATCTACCCGTTGTGCTTCACCCCATTCCTGTTCTTCTTTTGTGGTTTGGATACGCGATCGGGCTTCAATGTCATGCCGGCCTTTGGGGAACTGTTCCAGATAATTTTCGTAAGCGACTATACTGTCTTTTTCAAGGGCAACTTTCCAGGATGCTTCATCATTAAGTTCTAGTAATTTTTCCTTAGCCTCGCGCATATGTTGGCCCTCCGGATAGAGCGCCAGATAATTTTCATAGGCAGGAATGGCGTTTTCGGCTTCGGCAGCCGCCCAGTCCCGGGCGTCATCGAATTTCAGGCGAAAGATGAACTGCCCGCCCTGATGGCCGACGTCGAACATGGGGTTTCCTTCCGGTAGTTGCCGGTAATGGGCCCGCGTCTGCATGACCACATTATCGATCAGGCGGCCGACGTTCAGTTCCGAGTTCCTGCTCTGCCGAAGCTCACTAAGGATACTATTGGCGAAAGGGCTATTCTCTCCGGGATTGCCATCGTAGACCTCCTCGTCGTGGCGGCCGGAACAGAGCGCCCAGCGCGAGGCCCGGCTGTCCAACTCTTCGATCGCCTCATTTCCCGCCGACCGCATCTTACCTTCTACAAAAAGGGAACCGGAAAAACAGGCATCAGAGATCAAAAAGGTATGGAAGGCCGGTATGTCCTCCATATAGCTTTTGATGGTAGAATTTGGTATAAAATCCGCTGTGGAGCCTGGCTGGGCATCGAAGGGAATCCAGAATCCTTTCTGGGTTTGGGGGTTGAGGTGGCCATGGCCGGAGTAGTAAATGATCAGGTCATTTTCGGCGGAAAGCAGCCCCACCATCTCGTCCAGCTTGTTGATAATGCCAGCCCGGGTAGCCTCCTCATTCAACAACAGAATAACATGTTCAGGGTCAAACTGGTATTGTTCCTGCAACACTGCCGCGATTTGCTTAACGTCCCGGGAGGCGTTTTCCAGTTTGGGGAAGTTTGGATAATTATCGATGCCAAAACCTAAAAACCAGGCGGAACGAACTCTCCGGATATGCGAAGCCGCCTCGTGTATATCAATGCCTTTTTTCTTGCCTACCTCTTTTGCCATGAATTGGGTTTTAAAGGAAGAATAGTGTTTCCGAGCCTATTTTTATTTCGCATTTCGGGTGAATCCTGAAATTTGAACAAACATTTTGTGCTCAAAAATACAAAAAAGAAATTTCAAATGTCACTGCAATCACCGCACCCTGGCATTAGGCGATCGGCGATCAATCTGCTATTCCTTTACTTCCTGTTTGACCCAAAGGTTTCCAATCCGGCAGGCAGGTTGTTTATTCATGGGGCCTTCCCTTTTTTTCTCCTTGCCGCACCTGATTTTCCAGCTCTTCGTTTTCCTTCACTTCGACAACAGTGGGGCGATGCTCCCCCAGATTCAACAGATCGGGTTGCCCTGCGTCTACCCAGGCGGTGTACCACGAACTACCGATAGCCCGTATTGAACGCTGTAGCCGGGCTTCCACCATACCAGAAAGGCGCTCGTTATAGGCAGCTGCATACTCCTGGCATTGGGTGCGAATAGTAGTTCCAAGCCGCTCCTCATAACAGAACTGCTTGTCGGCGGGGAACTCCTGGCTCAACTGGCGTTCTATCAGTAATACGCTGTCCACCAGGGCATGGCTGGCCAGCACCACGTCCCAGAAATATTCCCGGGGCTTGCTAATGTACTCGGCCTTGCCCACAAAATAATCATAGGTTTCATCTGCAAATAACTCGGGCAAACGGCTTTCCCAAAAGGCATGAATGCCTACCTGATTTGTCAACTGTCCGTTGTAATTCTCCGTAGTATGCAGGGGTACGTGCGCATCGCCAATGTAATGGCCCATCTCTGCCGATAAGCGAAGGATTCGCCCTTCATCCTTTTGCCGAAAAGCTTCTGTCAGCCGGTATTGCATGGCCTGCAGGTGATAGGGCAGAATACCGAATTCCGAAAGGTGGTCCACGGCAAAGGCGCTCTGACAGTCCAAGGCATCGGGCTCCAGGCCAAACAGGGCCGCCAGGCTGTCACAATCGACCACCCATTCCTCTTCATAGTATTGCGGGAGAATGTTCCGAACGAAAAATCCCCGGTAAGCTTTCCAGTAATTTGCGGCAACACGATAGCCTTCCATGGGCAGGGCAACGAATATCTCTCCCCTATCGGCATTGCCTCCTGCAACGGTATCGCGCAACAGGCGCACTGTATCGCCGGAAGCCGTAATCATTCCCACCTCGGTGAACTTCATCAAAGCATCATTCCAATCGCGGGGCAGTTCGGGAAAAGGATAAACGCCCCAGTGGTCGGCGTCGATGTAATGCCGCACGGCTTCGTGGCGGGTGGCGTAGCGGCGCTTGTCCGGGTCCACGGCATGTTCGGTGAGGTACTCGATGTTCTTTTTGTAAAATGCGATCATCTCCGGCGGCAGCGTAAAGACGGCCATCCGGTTGATGCGCCGGTGCGCCCAGAACCCCCAATTTTCACCATACGTCAGGCTTAAAAACAAAAAAGCCCCAACCGATAAAAAGAGGACAACAACGGCTTTCTTCATGATAATCGCGGATCAGTTCAACAAGTTTTTGTCCTGGAAGAAGGAGCTGTAACTCCAGAAAGCCTTTCGCAGCAAAAGATGCTGAGCAACGAGCAGGTCCTTCTCATTCAGGCCGACGTAGTAGCGTTCAATATCGCTGCTCACCTCAATAATGCCGCCGGACTTGACATCCTGCGTGATATACTGATCCGGGATGATGGGAAAGAACCGGGCCTGCGTGGTGTCGCCTTGTTTATTGACCAATGTAATAACGCTGAAGGGCACCAGTTGCAGAATGGAGTCCCGGGCCGGGTAATTATTACTAAATTCCTCAGCCGAAAGCCCTTCGAAATTGACGAGGAAGGTTTCCGCAGCACCATCCCGATAGGGGCGCCGGATCACCGGGGTGTAATCGAAGAAAGGCTTTACTTCGTAACCATCCGCAGTAGCCTCCAGGCGAAAGGATTGGTCGCGCTGTTTAGGATACTCGATGGATACCGATTGGATGTTCTCCACCGGCTCGGAAAAGATGTTTTTATCGCGCACATCATCTCCGAAGCGGTCAAAACGGACCGTGAGGTTGCCTTCCCATGCCGGCAATTCGACCACATAGGGATGCTCGGCGCCCTCCATGATGGCAAATGCGCCGCGTTCGTCGGCGGTGGCCCCTCCGAGGTAGTAGGCTTTGAGCTGCCCCCCGGCTTTATCGTAGAGCTCCACTTTCAGGCCCTGTGTGGCCAGTGCCTTAACCATCTTTTCTTCCGCAGCTTTCGGCGGCTTATACTGGATTTGTATCCGCTGTATGGCTTCCAGGAGGGGTTCCATAACGGTGGGGCGTGCTTTGTACTTGCCGTTATACAACCAATAGCCGTCTTTGCGCTCCAGGGTAGTCCGTTTGCCCTCCCGGTCGGCAATGAATATTTTATAAACCTGATTAATATCTTCAACGGCAAAGCGGCGGTCGGCGCCGGCTAAAGTCGTCTTCTCATCCTCCTTTGTGTTGAGGTACCAAAAAGCCCCGCCGCCCAGAAGAAGGAAGAGGGCTAATAGAATTATTGTTCGCTTCATTGTTCAGGATTTCTTATTTGAGGCCCACAACTTCGGCTGAGAGCTAAATTTAAACACGTTCTTAAATTTTCCTCCCATATTTACGCCGTCTTAACCAGTTAAATATCAGCCCAAAAATAGCCAGAAAGGCCAGCGGGCTTATGATGTTGAGCCCTTGCCAGAAGCCCTTTTCCTTCTTGGCGCGCACGGTGTCCAAAAGGCGGAGGCGGACTTCCTTACCACGGGCCTCGATAACGCCCTTATCATCCAACAGGTATTCCAGCGAATTTACGATGAAGTCCTTATTGGCAAACAAATAGCGTTCAAACTCGTTGTAGCCCAGCGGGCTGTAGGACTGCTCAACCAGGTTGACCTTGTTCCTGGCAATATCGCCATCTGATACAACGATCATTTTATTGGGGCCGCTGTGAGCCTTGTATTCCAGGCCCAAGTCCTTCAATCCTTCCAGCAAACTTTCCGTCACGCGGTTTTCGTACATAGAGGGAAAGTCTCCTTCCAGCAATAAGGCCAGCGGTTGTGGAGGTTTGTTGAACTTATCTTCCTTGAGGTCTTCCCGGAGGAACTCAAAGTTCATTTCCACGGGCAGGAACTGCAGGCGCGAATTGGGAGAAGACTCCAGAAGCACGGTCTTTTTTAGATTGGTTTTGACAATGACACTAGTGTCGATGCTGCTGGGGTAGCGCAGGTTGATGGCCCCGAGGCTTTTCACTATCGGATGGTCTATCCTTGGGGCGACCACCAGATGGTAAGGATAACGAAAATAATCAAACTGCGGTGCGTTGCCTACCATGCCGGTCGCCAGCGGAATGCGGGAGCACTGGACATCCAACACCAGATCGGGCTGAATGCGGACGCCATAGCGGAAGAGCAGGTCATCCAGGTTGAGGTCATATTCATTGGGGTAATAACTGCTGCGGCCACGCAAGCTATCCAGATCCACGCGGACCCGGTCGAGCAACCACAAAACCTTACCTCCATTCATGACATACTGATCGAGCTTAAACTTATCTTTTTCTGAGAAGGGCCGGGTCGGTTTGGCAATGACAAGGGCAGATGCTTCCGGCCCAATGGCCACCACACTGTCGAGGTCGATCCGGCCGGTTTCGTAAAATTCGCGCAGCGTTTTTTCGAGGTCCGCCGTTTCCAGGCTCATCAGTTCACCATGGCCTTTGGTGAACAGGATATTGGGTTTACGGGCGGCCTGCAGCTTTTGGATGGCGTTGGCCAACTTGTACTCCAAAAGGCTCACCGAGTTGTTGAGGATGACTTCCGGGGGTACGCCCGGCACTTCATTCTCCAGTAGGTTGACGGGGATGTTCCGATTTTTGTAATAAACAACGGCATAAGGGTAGATCTGCCGCTCTTCGGTGCCTTCCACGCCCTTCACCCGGAGGTTTATCGGGTTAATGCCATCTTTGGCAAGCTGCTCCCGACGGGCATTGATCTCTTTTACACTTCCATCATTGGGGTTTTCAAAATCGTATTCTACAAAACCCGAGACCGAACGAAAATCGTCGAGCATATCCTGTGTGGCGGATTGCAGGCGCCGGAAGCCCGCGGGAAAATCCCCGTCCAGCAATACTTTAACATACACCACATCATCCAGGTCTTTCAGAAGGCGGCGGGACGCATCCGTCAAAGTGAAGCGCTTCTCCTCCGTCATATCCAGATAGGTATACATAGCCCTGCCATTTATGCGGGCATTGGCCAGAATATTGAGGAACAGAACAATCCCCAGCAATAATCCCAACTGGATCAGCGACTGAATTTTCTTGCTATTTTTTTTCTTCGTCATATTTCGTTTACAACGGCTTTTTTATGGAAGTGTTTGGGTGTTTGGGTGTTCGGGTGTTCGAACACTCGCTCCTCAAACCCTTAACTACCACTTCCTCCTTTCCAATGACACGACGGTCATCATAATGAAAAAGCTGATAAGGGACAGGAAGTAGGCCACATCACGGGTATCGATGACACCCCGGCTAATGGAAGCGTAGTGATAATCGATGCCGAACATTTGTACTACTGCCTCACCCCGCCCGGCAAAAACGGGCAGGCGGCTAAAGAAATCGAAGCCCCAATGCAGCAGGAAGCAAAGGAAAGTGGCCAGAATAAATGCAACGATCTGGTTGACGGACAAACTGGAGGCAAAAAGCCCGACAGCAGCAAAAGAGCCAGCCAGGAGAAAAAGCCCGATATAAGAGCCCAAAATGGCGCCGGAATCGAGGTTGCCCTTGGGAGACCCCAACTGGTAAACGGTGTAGTAATATAACACTGTCGGCAACAAGGCAAAGGCCACCAGCAAAAGGCTGGCGAAGTATTTACCCAAAATGATCTGAAGGTCCGTCAAAGGTTTGGTCACGAGAAGTTCGATCGTGCCATTCTGTTGCTCTTCGGCAAAAGAGCGCATGGTGACGGCCGGAATGAGGAACAGGAATATCCTCGGCGCATTGTCGAAGAGTTGCTCCAGCGTGGCGTAATTGTAGTTCAGGATGCTGCTGTCCGGAAAGACAAACATCACCAGCCCCATTACCGCCAGAAAGACGCCAATAACGATATACCCGATCAGGGAAGTGAAAAAGGCGTTGACTTCTTTGAAAAAGATGCTTAGCATCAGTACTTTACATTTTGAATTTATTAATCTTCTAATCCCGTTGGGGCACCAGCACCTGGTTGCGGTCATCATAAATCAACAGGCATTTGAACAGCTTCTCGGCTGCTTCCGCCTCGGTCAATTCAGAAACCGTTCGCCAGAGCTGAGCATCATCCTCTATCCAGGCCTGCAAGGTGGCCCGGCCAAAGGGTTGAATTTTGCCGGTTTCAAAGTGCAACATCCGCTCGCGCACCAGCGTTTGGGTTCGCGGCACCCACCCTCTGCGGAAGGGCCTTCCGGTCAGAGGATTGTAAGCCGCGATCTCTACCATTTGCGTTTCCTGGGTTTCGTAGGTATAATAGCAAATACGGCCACGCACCCGCAAACCGGCAAACACCATGGCGCTACTGGCCGTTGCCGTATCCGGAAGGCGTACAAAGGGGAGCCCGTTCAGGCTAAAGCCCCAGATGGAATCCAATGGCAAAGCGCTCCCTCCTTTATGGCGAATATACGCCGCCTGGGCAGAAAAGGACTGCATATTGGATACCACCTGGGCGTCCACCTCATCCCAACCCAGTGCCGGCGCATTGCCCCGAAACTCTTCAAAAGAAAGGTATATCCCGTCCTCGAACTGGAAGTTTTTGTCCAACAGGACACTATCCGGCTGGGCAGCCAAAGCTGTGGCCAGGAAGAGCAGGAAGCCTCCTATATTGATCTGTAAATTCATCTATTTAATGTACAGGGTTCAAATCCGGTGCTGCCGGCGCAAGCCCAGCAAAAACCATATAGCCATTTAGCCATATAACCATTCATTTCATTACCGGGTCAACCGATGAAACACCTCATCGATATCGTAGACCTCCTTTTTCATTTCCAAAAGTTTCACCCCTTTTTCCACGGCGAAGTCGAAAATAGCCGGCCGAAGGTCTACCTTGCCTTCGGCAGTCAGCTGATAATGGTTTTTACCCAGTTCGAGCACGCTTTTCACCCCGGGGATCTTTTTCAGGGCATCGCCGGGGGCCTTCCCCAGGAACGCTACCGTTACCACCGATTCGGCAGTAATGCGTTGCTGTAGTTTTTCCACGGTATCATCGGCCACGATGCGCCCTTTATTTATGATGAGGACGCGATCGCAAATGGCTTTTACTTCCTGCATGATGTGGGTGGAAAAAATGACCGTTTTTTCCTGTCCCAGTTGTTTGATCAGCAGGCGGATATCGGCCAGTTGGTTGGGGTCGAGGCCCGAGGTAGGCTCATCCAGGATGAGCACTGCCGGGTTGTGTAGCATGGCCTGGGCCAGGCCCACCCTTTGGCGGTAGCCTTTGGACAATGCGCCGATGGGTTTGTGCTGCTCGCGCCCCAGGCCAGTCATTTCAACCATTTCGTCGATGCGCTGCCGCGGACGAGACAACTGATGCAAGCGGGCAACAAAGGCGAGGTATTCCCTTACATACATATCCTTGTACAAGGGGTTGTTTTCCGGCAGATAACCGATCTGGCGACGTGCCTCCATAGACTGTTTCTCCACATCGAAACCACATACGCTGACGCTCCCACTGGTTTGGGGCAGGAAACAGGTAATGACCTTCATAGTCGTCGTCTTACCTGCCCCATTGGGGCCCAGGAAGCCCAGTACTTCTCCAGGATGGGCCTGAAAGGATATATCGTCGACTGCCTTCTGGGCGCCATATATCTTGGTCAGATTCTGTACCGTAACGGACATGCGTATTTCCTGTTTTAACGATCCCGCAAAGCTACTAAATTTATGATAACTCCAGTCCAGGCTGTTGCTACTCCCACTCCCCTTCTGGCCTACTTGTCCACACTAAAGGGTGGTTTACAATGGCAGATGGTTGGCTCACATCAAAAAGCAGGATTCTTAAAGTTTTGTTAAAAGACTTCCTATCCCCCCTAAACTCTTACCTGTGCTTACACAATAATCTGCCTTACGAATGCCTTATACAAAAGCCATTCAATAATATGTATTTTCCTGAAATATAAAACGACCATTCAATGCGCATTCCTTTCTTCCTTTTGGTGCTATTGCTCCCATTCCTCTCCCCAGCCCAATATGACAAGCTGCTCCAGAATAAGGATATTCTGTGGGCGGCCGAAGCAAAAGTGCTGGTCAGTTTTGAACCCCAGACTGAAGCCAACATTCCCGGTTTTCTTGAGGCCATTCCGGTAAAATTAATGCAGGAAGAAAATTTTAACCCCTCCCCTTCCCCTGTTACCCAAGGCCTGATCGAACTCATGGAAGCGGGACGCTGGCCCGCCTTTGCCGATGCCGGCTTAACTCAGCCCCTGTCCCGGGAAGCTGCCCGGGCGCAAATGGCGCAGGTGGATACCATCATCACCTTCGACCCGGAAACCTATGAGGAAAAGATGATGGTAGTGCGCAACGAAATGCTGGGAAGTACTTCTGTATTTGCCATACGACAGCTTTGGTATTACAATGGCCGCACCGACAATCTCGAGTCTTTGGTGCTCGCCATCGCTCCAACCTGGGATGGAGGGGACACGGAGGCCGATTACCGGCCGCTGGCCTGGTTCAAGGTGCCGGCTGCCGAAAAGAAGCTGTTCAAACTTGAGTCCAAAGCGGTGCCCTATGCCACTTTCCTTAAACTCGATCTTTCAGAAAGGGATCTAACGGTATTGAAAGGAGCCGATAGGCCGCTCAAAGCCATCCTGTTTGACCATGTGAAAAGCGGCCGGATCAATAGCTATGACGGGGCGGGACAAGCCATTCCTCCCGCTCAGGTGCCGACCCTGTTTTCTTCCGTCGATACCATCATCACCTTCGACCCGGAAACCTACGAAGAAACAATAGAAGTGGTACAATGGGATTTCAACCCTGAAGATGTTGGAAATTACCGCCTCAAACAAACTTTGTTTTTCGACCCCCGCCAGGGTAAATTGCAGTGCCGCCCGGAAGCCGTGGCGCCCACCATTGCCATTACGGATGAATATGGCCAATTGAAATATTTTCAGCCCTTGTTTTACTGGAAACGGGAATAAGGGCGGAACGGCGCACATTAAACGGCGCACGTCGGATTGTCTCCTGAGGTAAGGCCTGTAGACGTGCGACGCGCCTACACCTTCATCATATCCCCTACCATATCCTTAACCGGAACTACCCGGCCACGGGCATTGGTGATGTGGAAGTAGTTTGCCCAGCCTTCCTCCAGCACAGCTTTTTCAAGCATATGTACGTGGCCTAGATTGGGCATTTTCCAGATGGCCATATAACGGTATTCGGCATCGGCAGGTGTTTCCGCATCACAAACCGCAAAACCGACCAACTCGACATCGAGCTTCTTCATGCGGTTTACACTGGGGGCCAGCATGGAGAGGAATTCTTCGCGTTGCTCACAGGGGAGGTTATCCCATTCGGGGCGGGGCTTCCATAATTCGACGTACAGATACATATGACGGACAGTTTTGTAATGAAATGGCAAGGCGGAACAGGCCGCCTTTGTTTTTTCCCTTTCAAGATAGCGCCAGTTTGCGGTCCTTACGGTGACCAACCGCAACGAGTGATGGTGATTTTTGACAGTAACCCATGGCGCCAAAATGTTGTTTTCCAAAAAAGCGCGCGAGCAGTTTATGGAGAGAACGATGGCGGAAGCCGCCAATAGCATCGGAAAAACCATGGCTACTTTCCGTAGCGTTGCCGACAACACCCCCCTCTATGAAAAGCTCAAAGCCAACCTGGCGAGGGCGTCCTGGGCGATATGCTTTGCGCCAACGAAAAACTGACCAAACGGCGGATAGATCACGGCTACCAGAAGGCGAAAGAAGCGGTGAGGGCTTTTGTGAAAGAGGAAATACACGCTTAAGAAGATGTCTGGAGCGGGTCCGTCATAAAAATCAAGGAGTTGTGGTTCACTAAGAGCTTGATTTGCAATAGTAGCAAGCTCCAAACATGAACTAAGCCAATTGCAGTATCCTGGTGGAGCATTCAAGTTTTCAACTTCGAAACAGTGGAAAATAAGGGAAAGACTTCTGGCTTCTTCTTTGGGGGTATATCCAACCCATAATAAATGCTTAAATTTAACGCGGATAAATTATTGGAAGGAACCGATCCATGTTACAGAAGAGCCTCCCTATCCTGGTGTTTTGCTGGCTGGCGTTACCCCTTTGCGCCCAGGTGACATTCGTCGTAGACGCTCTGCCAGCCAACACCCCAGCGGAAGACAGCCTATTTGTGGCGGGCACTTTCAACGACTGGCAGCCGGGGGATTCGGCATTCCGCCTATCAACTGATAGTACGGGGCGGTTATCGCTCACCCTGCGCCAGGTTCAACCACCTTTTGAATTTAAAATCACCCGGGGTAGCTGGAAGCGCGTTGAAGGCGACGCCCTGGGACAACAGGCCGATAACCGGCGTTATGATGGCAGCGCAAAGGGCGACACCGTCCACTTGCAAATATTAAGCTGGGAGGGCCTGCCCCTCGCCCCTACGCATGGATGGGCCACTCTCCTGGTGAAAGCCATACCGGAAAACACCCCGCCGGATGCGTCCTTGTATGTTGTGGGCAGCTTCAATAAATGGCATCCAGGAGACCCGAACTACAAGCTGCAACGAGAGCCGGATGGCAGCTATTCCATTCGTATCCCCCTTTGGCAGGACACCACCCATTACAAGTTTTCCCGCGGCGCCTGGGAAACCGTTGAAGGGCGCCCCAACGGACGGGCAAGGGTCAACCGGCAACTCATCCTGCAGCCGGGAGAAGCGATAGCCACACCCATCCGGGTGGAGATCGAGTCCTGGGAAGACCTCTCCGGTAATCCGATCAACATATACACTATTCTTCTTCTACTGGCGGCCATCCAGGGATTGCTGCTTATTCTTGCCATTAATAGCCTGCAAAACAACAACCGGGCAGCCAACCGAATCCTTTCAGTGCTCATTCTGCTCATATCCGTGGCACTGGCAGGAAGGGTATCGACCTATGACCGGGAGATGTTTCAACGCATGCCACACCTCCTGCTGCTGCCGGATATCATATATTTCCTGTATGCCCCGGTGTTTTTCCTGTACGTCAAACGCCTGTTGCACGTTCCTGCCCATGGCAAAAAGACTGGGCATTCCTACTGGCACTTTGTTCCTTTTGTGCTTCAATTATTGGCCTACTTCCCATTGCTGGCCATGCCAAAATGGGCTTTTATCGACCAGGTGGTCAACCTCGGCCTGAAGCCTTTTTTTGCCTGGGCAGGTGGCCTGGCGCTGCTGTATAATGCCGCTTACTGGTGGGCCTGCCGCAGCACCATCGGCCGCTATGAGAAAGAAGCCAGCAATACCCATGCCTTCGAAACCAACCTCGAATTCCTGCGGGTGGTCATGTGGCTCAAAGCCGCCTGCCTTGGCTTGTGGGCCGCCACTTATTTCATAGGCGGGCTGGGGCTGGCACTGCATCAGGACTTTTCTTTCCTCACCGATAAAACGACCGACGCACTTTGGGCCGCCTTTTCACTGACGGTATTTTTCCTGGGCTACTACACCATGCGCCAACCGGAGATTTTCAAACTACCCGACCCCGACCCGGCTACCCCTAAGCTGCCGGAAGAAGAAGCCGAAGAGAAGGCTGCCGCCGCCATGGGAGAGGAAGAAATGCGGGGCGTGAAAGAAAAACTGGAACAACTCATGTTGGCCGAAAAGCCCTACCGCAACCCGGGCCTGACGCTATTCGAACTGGCCCAAATGGTCGGCACCAACGCCCATTCCCTTTCCCGCGTTATCAACGAAGGCTTCGCTATGAATTTCAACGACTTCATCAATTCTTACCGGGTGGAGGAATTCAAGCGGCTGGCCCTTCTAGAAGAATACCAAAACCATACCTTGCTCGCCATTGCCTTTTTCGTGGGCTTTAACTCCAAATCCGCCTTCAACCGTTCCTTCAAAAAGCTGGAGGACTGTACCCCGCGAGAGTACCTGAAAGGTATCACTTCATAATTTGCCCCCACTACTCCGCGCAAAACTGGTTTCAAATTATAATTTGCCACGACCAGATGGTTAATATAGCATAACATTGCAGAATGATTTAAAAAAATTCCGATCCGAAAGTACGGAGACTAGTTAACCAAAACTTTGCCTGAAATGAACAAATTTGCCCTCTACCTTTTTAGCCTGATATTTTTCATTTTCTCCTGTAATCAGGACCCGCTGCAAACCAGCCTTACCGAAGAACGAGAATTAAATATCGTTCACGTCACCCAGCATGACGGCGCCCCTTTCAGTACGGAAACTCCCGGCGAGGCCGTGGCCACCCGCTCCTTTACCAGCGGCCCCGGAGGCGGGGTGATGATGCAGGCTTTTTACTGGGATCCACCCGCCGGCGGCGTATGGTGGGATACGATCCAAAGCAAACTGGAAGCCTGGTCAAGCGCCGGCATTGAGTCCGTATGGTTGCCGCCCGCATCCAAAGCACAGGGGGGCGCCACTTCAATGGGCTATGACCCCACCGATTATTTTGACCTGGGCGAATACAATCAAAACGGTTCGGTAGAAACCCGTTTCGGATCTAAAACTGAACTCGTCAGCCTGATCAACGAAGCGCACGCACAGAACATGAAAGTATACGCCGATATCGTGATCAACCATAATAGTGGCGGGCAACTGGAAAACAACCAATATACCGGAACGCAAACCTGGACAGATTTCACCCAGGTGGCATCCGGCAAATTCCTCCGGACGCAACATGATTTTCACGCCAATTGGGTACACAGCAATGACGATGGCTATTTTGGCGGCTTCCCTGACCTATGCCACGAAGTGCCCTTTGTTCAGGACTGGTTGTGGAAAAGGGCCGATGGCGTCGGCAAATACTACAAAAACACCATTGGGTTTGACGGCTGGCGTTTTGATTATGTAAAAGGCTTTGCCCCCTGGGTCGTCCGGGAATGGAACAGTAACGTGGGCGGCTTTTCCGTCGGAGAACTATGGGACGGCAACGTCGATTACCTCA
This sequence comes from Lewinellaceae bacterium, assembly GCA_020636215.1. Classification (GTDB taxonomy): domain Bacteria; phylum Bacteroidota; class Bacteroidia; order Chitinophagales; family Saprospiraceae; genus JACJYE01. The sequence continues at coordinate 827,809 of JACJYG010000005.1, read as the reverse complement.
ATTGGTGGGCCAACGAGGCTAACAGCAGCGTTTTTGACTTCGCCTGCTACTACAAAATGAACGACGCTTTTGACGGCAACAACCTCGCGGTGCTTTATGATGATATGATGTGGAAAAGGAATCCCTACAGAGCGGTTACGTTTGTGGCTAACCACGATACGGATGAGATCTGGAATAAAATGCTGGCCTACGCCTACATCCTCACCCATGAGGGATACCCAACTATCTTCTACCGGGATTATGAGGAATGGCTGAATAAAGAAAGGCTGAACAATCTGATCTGGATACACAACAATAAAGCGACGGGTACAACTTCTATTCTGTATGCCGATAACGACGAATATGTGGCCAGAAGAAACGGATATAACGGCCCGGGCCTGATTGTTTATCTCAACAATTCCAACTCCTGGCAGCAAAGATGGGTGCCGACTAACTGGAACAACACCCAGATCAAGGATTTCACCGGGCACTCCAACTGGTACCCCACTACACAAGGCGGCGGATGGGTCCAAATACAGTGCCCCCCCAAGAGTTACACCGTTTGGTCGCCAAACATATAAATCAGTAGGCCAGTACGTCAGTTTTGTAGTTTTACAGTACGTCAGTAGGCCAGTTTTGCAGCCTTTAAGCGCCTGCATACTGACCTACTGACCTTCCGTTCCGACCTTCCGACCTACAGACCTTCCGACCTACAGACCTACAGACCTACCGACCTTCCGACCTACTTCCCTACGGCCTTACCACCTTCTCCACTTCATAGCCGAATACATCCTTCAGGCTCAGTTCCACTACTTTGCCATAAGGCTTCAGCGCCTCAAGGTCAATTTTGTCTTTGGAGCCGATGAGAGAAATATTCCAGGCTTTGTTCGCCAGGTGCTCATCGTGGAATTTTTTGATATCCGCTAAGGTAATGCTATCAACAGCCTGATAGATATCCTTTCGGAAATCGTGGTCGAGTCCAAGCCGCATAGCATTCTGGTAGTTGAACAGAATGCCGGTTTTGGTGATACGGCGGGTTTCGATACCTTGCTTAATGGAGCTTTGGCCCACCTCCCATAGTTTTTCCGATTCCGGCATATTATTCAACAGGTTGTTGATGGCGCTCATCGCATCATTCAACTTATCCGCCTGGGTGCCGACGTAAAAAAGGGAACTATACGGATCGGACTTTTTACCGGGCCGAATATAGGAGGAGAAAGCCGAATAAGCCAGCGCTTTTGACTCCCGGATATCCTGGAAAACCACCGACCCCATACCGCCGCCGTAGTATTCATTGAAGGCGCTTACTAACGGCAGCATATCCGGGTCGAATGGCGCATCCCAGCGTTTCATCCCGACCTCAGCCTGCACCATGTCATAGTCTACCAGATAGATCGTATTCTCTTTAGGGCTTTGCTTCACATATTCCCGCTCAGCCGGATAGTCCATCAGTTTGGCCGGCGTTTGGTGCAGGGTGCGGATCTCTGCGGTAAAGTCTTTTAACTCCTTCGGGCCGTAGTAATAAACCCGGTGTTTGTAAGTAGGTATCGAGCGGATAATATCGGTGAGTTCTTCCGGTTTAATGTTGCGCAGCTCTTCGTTGCTCAGCACATCATTAAAGGGGTTTTGGGCGCCGTACGCTGCATAGTTGCCCAGTGCTTCCCAGAAAATAGTGCGCTTGTTCAGGGTGGCGTCGTTGCGGGCTTTGATCATAGAAGCGATCATTTTGTTCAACGCCTCCTGGTCCGGCTTAGGATCATTGAGCAGCGATTCAAGTATTTTTACAGCCGGAGCGAGATTCTCCTGCAGGCCCGACAAGGAGACGTACACCTGGTCGTCGCTGCTAAAGATATTCAGGTTGACCGCCAGTTGGTACAGTTCCTTATTGATCTGCTCATTATTCATCTTAGAGGTGCCGATCAGTTGGAGGTATTCGATCGCCAGGGGTAGTTTTTTGTTGTGGTTCCCCCCCATATCAAGCACATAATACAGGTTAAAGAGCTGGTTGATATCGTTCTTTACACACCATACCGGCAAGCCAGGCTGCAGTTCGGCTTTCTGAATATCTTTTTCATAATCAATAAAAACAGGTGTAAGCGGCGGATTGGGCGAATTGACAATTGCCTTGAGAAAGTCCGACTGCTCATCGCGATTGACTTCCACCGGGTGGATTTCCGGTTTTTCCACTTTTTGCACATCGGGGTCTTCGCCCGATTTTTTGTACACCACCGTATAATTATCGCCGAACCATTTATTGGCGAAGTCCACCACATCTTTCTTCGTGATGCGGCTCATCGCTTCCACTCCGGCCAGATATTCCGCCCAGGGTTTGCCGACAACATACTGTTCATGCAGGACAAAAGCCATGTTCATGGCACTTTCCTGTTCACGGATGCGCTGCACTTTAAGATTATTGACCGTAGCGGGAATGAGGCTTTCATCGAAATTGCCTTTCTTCAGGTTTTCTACTTCATTAATAATAAGCGCCTTTACCTGCTCCATACTCTGTCCATCCAGGGGCTTACCACCGAAGTACATCAGGCCATAGTCTTTGAGAAGATAGTTGAAACCGAATGCTTCCAGGACTTTCTGCTGCTTCACCAGGTTTTTGTCGATCAGGCCGCTTTTGCCATTGTAGAGGATGGAGCTCACCAGGTCGGCCAGCACCGCTTCTTTAGACAAAGCGCTGGGCATGACATAACCAATAGCCACCCGCTCTTCATCCGGGCTGATCACGGTAATCTCTTCCACCGCCCTGCGAGGTGCTTCGGGTTCAAAAGTGAAAGGGGGTAACGGTTTGGGCGCCCAGTCGCTAAAATACTGATCGACTAGAGCAATGGCTTCATCGGCTTTCACGTCGCCGGCCAGAATGAGCGCCATGTTATTGGGCACGTAATAGGTGTTGTAATAATTGCGGATCGCCTTCAGTGAAGGATTCTTCAGGTGTTCAATGGTGCCAATAGTCGTCTGCGTTCCGTAGGGGTGGTTTTTAAACAGGCTGGCGAACATAGATTCGAAGACTTTGCTATCCCCATCATCCAGACTGATGTTCTTTTCTTCATAAACAGCTTCCAACTCTGTATGAAAAAGGCGCAGCACCGGATTGCGGAAACGCTCCCGCTGGATGGTGAGGTACTTTTCGAGATTATTGGAGGGGATGTTCTCCATATAGGTCGTATTCTCAAAAGAGGTAAAAGCGTTCGTCATATTCGAGCCAATGGAAGACATCATTTTATCGTACTCATTGGCAATGGCATACTGAGCAGCTACATTGGATACCGAGTCGATCTGGTGGTAGATCGCCTTTCGCAGGGCGGGGTCGGTGGCCTCGTGATAGGTTTCGTAGAGGGCTTCGATATGAGCCAATTCAATGGCTTCCCTGGTATAATCAAGCGAGCCAAAGCGGTCGGTGCCTTTGAAGAGCATGTGCTCGAGGTAGTGGGCCAGGCCCGTATTATCCGCCGGGTCGTTTTTGCTGCCCGCCCGGGTGGCGAACAGGGTCATGATGCGGGGCTCCAGATGGTTTTCGGCGATGATTACCGTCAGGCCGTTTTTCAGCGTGTAAAAGCGCGTGTGCGTAGGGTCATTTTCAACTTCCTGCCAGGCGTATTTCCCGTCGGCGGAAGTTTTGGTAATGGTTTTGGCGGGTTGGGCCACAGCGAGCGTGCACAGGAGCAGCGCTGCCAGGAGGGTGGAGGTTTTTCTAAGCATGATTGGATTTTATCGTTAACAATTACAGAAATTAACGTTCTAACCCGGCTCCGGGCCGGATGGGTTGCTCTTTTTAACAAAATGCCGAAATGATCCTTTGGTTACAGCTAAAGGGTTTTTTCCTGCTTCGTGTCGCTTTTAAAGTACCATTTTATAATCTGCAACCTTTAACCACTGTAAAATTACGCCCAGATTATAATACGCTGCGATTAAATGCAGGGCATGAGCTAACTTTAAACTTTGAGTATTAGTTTTAATTAGAGCTTACTGTAATCCTGGCCCTGGGGGGTGTAACCGGCTTCAAAGAAAAATTGAAACTGCTTACACATCTTAAGGGCTAGTTTTTTTTGAGCTCCAAAGCCTCTGGAAATTCCATCTGGAAATTGGACACCCGCAATGCGGCGAACGGACGGTAAGCGCTGATATCTGGAAAATCACTGGAAAGCACCCGTAGCCGGGGGCCCGATGCCCATTGCCCCATACCCTTCCCCCGGGGCGACACTTCGAAGGCCTTTCCATCCAACTGCTGATATATATTCAAAGGAATCAGTGCCGTACTGATGGGAAAGCGCGGCCCAACCCCTCTGAGGCTTACCTCCAACATGGATTGTTCCGGCCCTCCCTCTTTCTGCCGGTTGACCTGAACCTGGTCCGAATAGGGGCCGGTCCGCTTCCATTGAAATTGCGCCAGTTCCTTGGGAATCCCCCAATTGCGGCGCCCCCAGTCCATGCTCTCCACCGAATCTACGAAAATGCGGGTGATAGAAAAACGACGCCCCCTTGACGTGCGGAACAATCCTGGAATAAATAACAACTCCCCGTACGGCCCCACCGGCGATTGCCGGTAATCCACCAGCATCACGCAGCCGACAAGCCCCAGAAAGGAATCGGCAAGATCTTCCGGAACAAAACCTTGCTCCAGTACAAAGGATCGGGGGAAACGATAAAATAACATCGCGCCCTCGCCCCGAAGAGTCCAGGGGGCGGGGAAAGCGTCAGGCGGGTTGGCTGTGGGCATTTTAATGTTTTATGATTTTGGAGCCTGGCAAAAACGACTTTCGAGCCGGTTGAAAGCATTCTCGCATTCTCACATTCTCGCATTCTCGCATTCTCGCATTTCCACATTCTCGCATTTCCACATTCTCGCATTTCCACATTCACCCGTACCGCGCCCGCATATACCCAACCGACTCCTCCACCAACTCCTTCAGCACCCCCTGGTCCACATCTTCCAGCTTTTTGATGTAGAGGCAGGACTTGCCGGTTTTGTATTTCCCCAGCCGGCCCATGAGATCGTCATAACGGCTGAAGCCGGCCATGATATACAGCGTAAGGTTCTGCTTGCGCGGCGAGAAACCCGTGAGGAACCAGTCGCCCTCCCGGCCGCTGTCGTATTTGTAATGGTAAGCGCCAAAGCCGACGATGCTGGGGCCCCACATTTTGGGTGGTTCTCCGCTTACCTCTTTCATCAGTTCCAGGATGGCGTAAGCATCCTGCCGCTTTTTTTCATCTTCAACGCCGTCGAGGAAAGCCTGGACGTTGGCGTCATTGGGGGTGGTTTTGAGTTCAGCCATGAGTGGGTGGTTTTTTATCAATTAAGCCTAGAACTTATTCCTGAACGTATTCGAACCTCACAGTTCCGATCAATTCCCCATTAAAGAATTGTTCCCGCAAAAGAGGATACCCCAAATCATCATAGGTTATTTCCTGAGTTAACAGTTCTGTTTCCAGCAAATCGCACTGGTAATCCCCTAAAAAAAACAACCAATTGTTTTTTGAATAATCACCAAATAAAATGCCAATGGCTAAATCCGTATATGGAAATTCCCCATTATCATATTCCAGAAAAGAGGAACAGAAGACGGAAACAAGTTCATTGTTCTTGAAAACTTTCCGCTCACTTTCTTCGATATTACCTGAAATGTTGACCTCCTGATTCTGCACCACAATTTGATCGGTACTGTATTGCCATATGGTATCCACAATATTCCTGATTTGGGCTTCCGAATCGAAATAGCCCAGCCATACTTTCTGCTGGCTAGTTAGTGAAACACTTGAGGGAAGCAATTTGGACGTTCTGTGATAGCCGGCCAGCCTTCCAATTTCATCATATAAAAAGGAAAATTGGGCATATCCAAAAAAATCCGGGCTTACAACCATGTTTTCCCCTCCAACGGCCCGATTATTATCGTCGTATTCAATTTTCATTACAAAATCCGGAGCCTCATCTGAATCCCGGTACTCCAAAATTTCAACGACTAGGGTGTCTTCATAAATGAATTCATAGGCCAATTCATTAAAAAAAACCTTCTTCAGGTACCTTACCGTATTTATTTCCGGCGTTACCGACTGCTTCTTGCATGAAAAGAAGGCTGTTCCCACCATGAGCAGAAAAAAGGCTATGTACATTTTCCTCATCTATCCTCACGCGTTTTGATGGTATGTGAAATTTAATTATCCTCCAAAATCAACTATTGCAATATGCGAATTTGGGGTTAAATAGCCTGGAATTGGCCCAGGCGCTTTAGGCTTGTCGGGGCAAAGTGAAGAGGCCACTGGAAGTGTCCGCTTCACGCCTGGCGCCAGATTCGCATAGCAATATAATGTTTTACAAATAATCAATTCCCCATAATCTCCTCCATAAATTCCACCTCCAGCCGCAGCTGCACCTTCACCGTCCGCGAACCAGCCCTTCCGGGAACAAAGCGAAAGGAGCTTTTATTGAGGGTAAGCAATGCCCGAATGGCCTCGGCGCTCCTCACCGCGCATATCTTCACAACCAGGAAAGCGGGACATTTCTCCCACCAACCTGTACGTCTCTTCCGCCCAGGAAGGCTCCGAAGGAGGAGGTGGCGGCGGTGGAGCGGGCCGGCTAGTATCCACCTGGGCAGTCAGGGCCGGAAGGGCGGCAAAAACGAACAGAAGGAGAAAAAGATGTTTTGTTATGGCCATTGGTGGAAATTTTGCAGTAAAAAGAACCGCAGCCCCACCTCCGCATAAATGCTTTGGTGGGCGGTGAACGCGGAGACCGCAATACGTAGAACGTCGGATGTCGAACGTCACACGTCACCAAGTTGAGCGCAGCGAAATCCAGTACCGGCCAGGCCGGGGTCACTCGTCACCCTCTGCGCTTTTCTTGGCGTCTTTGCGGGAACCTGCCATAAGGGTTTTCCCGCGAAGGACCCGAAGGCTGCGCGAAGTACGCGAAGAAAATCTCTGCGTCTGCAGTTCTCCAAAAAAAAACACTACAAGGCTCAACCCTCAATCCTCACTCCCTTCCAATACCCCAACAACAGAGCTAAACTTACCACTCCCAGCCCCCCAAACAGCCCCAGCATCCCGTAATTCGGCGGAAAGCCGCCCCGGAAGGCCACGAACCATTCGCCGAAACCCACCGACAGGCAGATGGTGGCGCCCTTCACCAGGGCCACGCCCGACAGCAGATTGCCGTAAGGCCGGTTGCGCAGCAACATCGCAGAAATGATGGCAAAGGCTGGAAAAACGATGCAAAGGTCCAGTAAAAATACGGCATAGGTGTCGCCGGGTGCGCGCTTTTCTACATCGCCCATCATCAGCATCAGCCAGATGGGCGTCAGCACCAGCACGACGGCAATAAAGTAAAGGGCAATGCCCCGGCGAACGGCTTTGGGCAGGAAGGATTGTTCCACCGCTTCCCGCCGGAAGCTGCAAAGGACAAGCAGAACGGCGAGCAACATGAGTGCGGCAGCCTGGCGGCTTTGACGAAAGTCCATCAATAAAGCATTTCAGGTATTACAAAAATTTGGTTCATTTAATCTCCACCCACTGCTCCGCTCCATCTTTCACCACTAATACCCGCCCATCGGGCTCAATCTGCTTTATCTCCTCAAATTGCGGCGCAAGTACCAGTTCCCCATCCCGGCCGATCAGCCCCCATTTCCCGTTTACCCAACTCGAATGTTCCCCATCCTGAAGGGTTTCACAATCCGGGCATACCTGGGCATAACCATTTTGAAATGGGCTGGCCGCCGGGTATTCCGGTTTTATCCGAATGGCCCCATGCTCCAAATCAGCGTAGCCGATCTTTCCATTTTCCACGATCCTGAATAATCCTTCACTTGGATAATCCGGGCCAGCATCGTAAGGGAAAACTTCGTAAAGGACCTTCTCCGTCCGGTCAATCCCAACAAACCCCACCTCCGGTTTTACCACAATGGCGTATTGGTTGAAGGTATCCGTAAAACAGACAGGATATTTCCCAAAGGCTATCCGGATATTATCCTTCGCATCTTTATAACCGCAGGATCCGGGATCTTCCTGCTCACAGGCCAGTATCCAGGGCCCCTCTGATGCTCTCCCCCCATCATTTCCAGGCCGCCCATATAGGGGCCAAACTTATCCGGATTACTGCCCACGAGCGCTCCGATCTTGCTATCGTCCAGCCCCAGGCGCACGTCAATCGGATAGGTGTTGTTTAGTGAATAACTTGGCTCCAGTCACGGGGTGGTTCACCCTGATTTTACTCCGGATCAGCCACCCCCTGACATTTCATCCGCCTTATATACCCTTTTAACCAGGAATCATATCTTTACCAACCTTTTGCTACCTTTTTCACGATGAGCCCCTCTGAAGTATACAACCGGGCAAAATATACTCCAACAGGAAGGCCGCTTATTTCTATCCTATTGGCCGGCCCCACGGTTCTTTGCACCACCGATCCTGAAAGATCAACAATTTCAACGCGCTGCAACTGTATAAAAGCAGGCATATCCAGGAAAATGGCTGTGCTGGCCGGATTGGGAAAAAGATTGGCCTGGCCCGCTCTTGCCGAATGCAGGCCAACGGGCAAGGGTAATGCAAAACAATCCTCATCATAAGGATTATAAGAAAAGAGCCCCTCTGAATAGCAGCGGAGACGCCATCCGAGCCCATCGGAAAAGCAATTAAAATAAGTGTCGAGAAGAAAGTAAGCTTCCGGATTTATTGTTTCCTGCCCGTTGGAGCCGGTATAAAAACGGCCGGCCATGCCCACCCCTTCGATGAGGAGAAACTTGCCCAATTCTTCAAAGGTATGAAATGTAAAAGCTTGCACCTTCTGGAACCTGCGTTGCTCATTTTGTATCTGCACCGACCCCGTATCCATTACCACAAGAAGGATAGGAGACGCGCAGGGGCCGCCGTTCAGCGCTGTGCCGCTCAGGAACATGATTTCATTGGGGCTGAGACTGAAATCATACATCAGGCGGAATTCTCCGTCTATATAGTAAAATACACTATCCTGCTCCTCATATACGAAATAAGGGTCGAGATCAAAATAGCTAGTGTCTTGAAAGTTAGTATGATAATCCACCGCTGCGGCCGAACGGCTCAACACCCGGCATAACCTGCCATCTACTAAAGTGTCCCCGTTTACCTGTATTCGTTCATACCCCTGGCCGGAGCCCCCGAAAAACCCAAAAACCCACTCCGCATCATCACTGAACCACAACTGCCCCAAAGCATGACTGGAATTAAATAACATAAAAAACAAGAGCGGTGGCAAGAAAAAGCGGTGTTTCATTGTCTTGGAATTTCATATAGAGAATAAGTTTAGCCCATTTCAATTTATCCAAAATCTCCGATAACTAAAAGTGAGAAAGCGGAAATGCAAGCCTGCTAACCATTCTCGCATTCCCGCATTCTCGCATTCCCGAATTCTCGCATTCCCACATTCTCGCATTCCTGCATTCCCGCATTCCTGCATTCTCGCATTCCTGCATTCCTGCATTCCCGCATTCCTGCATTCCCGCATTCCCGCATTCCCACATTCATACACTCCTCTAAAACCCCGCCCGAAACGACAACACCACATTCCTGCCCGCCGCCGCCAGGCCCGAGCTGTAAGGGCGGTAGCGCTGATCCGTCAGGTTTTCCACCCCTCCTGTAATAGACAGTTGTTCCGTTAATTGAATACTGGTTTTAAAATTCAAGCTGTACCAACCCGGCGAATAAGGGTTCCCGTTTTCATTCAGGGCGTAGAGGTAATCCTTGCCCCGTTCCTCCTGCGCCAGGTTCTCATAGGACACCTCGCCGCTGTAAACTGCCGAAAGCTCCAGCTTCAATTTCTGGTTGGCGTATGCCAGGCGGGTCATTCCAAACCAGGGCGCCGCGTGGCGCAGGGGGCTGGTGCTGCCATCGTCGAGCTCTTCTTCCCCCTGCTGGTAGTTGAAGCGGGACAAGAGGCTGAAGCCTCTCGAAAACTTCACCTCCACCGCCGCCTGTAGTCCGTAAACATGGGCTTTCGCGGCGTTCTGCACGGCCTGCACCCGGCTTAATTCACCGGCATACAGGATGCTGTCCTGCCCGTTGAGGGTGAAATTGCGGCGCACCAAAGCGTTATCGAGCATGGTGTAATAGGCGCTCAGGTCTACCCTTACCGCATCGCCGGCTACTTTGGCCAGGCCGATCTCGGCATTGTAGGCGTATTCCGCGCTCAGGTTCGGGTTGGGCACTACTACCGCCCCTGGTTCAGAGTCGAATACTTTGCCTAAATCGTCCACGTTGGGGGAACGGAAACCAGTGGATAAGTTGGCGCTCCAGGTCCAAAGGCCAGGGGTGCTGTATACGACACCCGCGCTTCCCGTAAACGCCCCCTTGTTCAGTTGGGCCGTGGTAAAAGGGAAAGGGTAAAAAGTCGTATCGAAAGCAGCGTCGAGTGCAAATTGGTTGTAGCGCCCCCCGGCCTGCAGCAACAGCCGTTCGGAAGCGCGGTATTGGTAAGTGAGATAGGCCGCATACGATGCCCAGGTAGATTGAGGGTATCGCGCCGGCCCAGGTATTATCTTCCCGCTACTGATATCTTCATCTGTGCCGCTGGAGTTCACCTCGTTATAAATAGCTTCCAGGCCGTAGAGCAGGCGGTGTTCCAGCCCGATATTTTTTTGCAGGTCGAGGTTGGCGGAAAGGGCGTCAACCTTTTCCAGGCGGCTTCTGCGCTCCACATCGTTGAAATCGCGGTCGATACGGCTTTCCTCAAAGGACTGCTGGGCCAGGCGCAGCGTAGCCTGATCGTAGAACCCATTGCGGCCGTGGTGGGTAATGTTCAGGTTGTTCATCAACCATACCTGCGGGCCATAGTACCATTCGGCGCTGCGCGGCAAGTCCCGGCGGGTGCGGAGCAGGCGGTCGTAACGGCTATAGTCGGTGGTGGTGGAATAGTGGAAGCCGTAGTTGAATTCCCAGTTGTCATTAGGACGGAAGCGCAGCTTTTGCATCAGGTTCGTTTGCTCATAAGCGGAGGGGCGCTGCACCAGCGGGTCATCATTGGTGAAGACGCGGTCGAGGCTGTCTACCCGCTGTACATAGGCTGGACGCAGGTATTCCTCCGGCCCGTGGCTGCCCATGCGCAAATCACCAAATTTGTTGTGGGAAAAACTACTGGCCAAAGCCCACTTCTTCCATCCCACCCGAACATCGGCATGGCCGGTAAATTCGTTGTTGGCAGAGGCGTAACGAACCACTGCGCTGCCGTTTACAAGAGTTTCATCAGTGGCGGCAAACTGTGGCGTCAGTGTATAAAAGCCCATCACTCCACCAATGGCGTCGCTGCCGTAGATGACGGAACCAGGGCCGAAGAGCACTTCTGTTTTTTCCACTGCAAAAGGGTCGAGGGAAATGACATTTTGCAGGTTGCCACTGCGAAAAATAGCCGTATTCATCCGCACCCCATCCACGGTGATCAGCAAGCGGTTGGTGGAAAAGCCGCGGATCATGGGGCTTCCCCCACCCTGCTGGCTCTTTTGGATGAACACTTCCCCCGAAGACCCGAGCAGGTCGGCGGCAGTTTGCGGATTCTGCAGGGCAACCTCCCGCTGGGTAATGGTCGTAATCCGGGCGGGAATATCCCGGCGGGACTGGTTCCAGCGGCTGGCGGTAACGACCACCTGGTCGAGGGCAAAGCTGGAAGGGCTGAGGGAAAGCAGGAAATCCGCCTGCTCCAGTTCGCGATAGCTTTTAGCCAGCGTTTCATAGCCGATCAATCGGATCTCGATTTTTTCAGCCCCCCGAAAAGTAGACATATCGGCCTGCCCGCGGACATCGGTAATAGCAGAGGCTTTTGGATCATTGCTCGACAACAAGACGAACTCAAGCGGCTGGCCGTTCTCCTGGCTTTTGATCGTAATGGCCTGGGAAAAGATGGATATATATGTTCCCAAAAACAGGGTGATTAATAGAAGGTGCTTCATGTTTTTTCATGCATTTTGTAGGACATCGTTCCAGAGCTGAAGCTTAGACGAGGATGCTGTCTCTGCGGATCCTATTGTTATTTACCCGGCCGAAGGCGCTAAGGACGAGATATGGATGCTCCCCATAGGACAGAACATTGTTTTTTTCGGATACCCGAAAAAACCACCAAGCCGGCAGATAGCGATCAGCCATATTACAGGCAAAATGGAGCGTTCAGGCTTTGGGCGGAGGAATTAGGGGAGGAAAGAAAAGGTTGGGTAGGCCAGGATGATAGACGAACGACGGAGCGATTTCGACGGGAGACGGAACGGCCAGGCGGGGGCCTGTTTCCGGCAGACAGAGGGAGATGAGAAAATTGGCTAGCCGCAATGCATTTCCCTGATGCTGCGCATCCTGCCCCAAAGCCCGGGCAACGAGTTGGTTGAGCTGTTGGTTTATATGCGTTTCTTCCTGATCCGGCCAGCACCAGAAAAGAAGGGTGTCGCCATGTATCTTTTGTTCCACCACATCATACCACTCGCCCTGGTATTTGAACTCACCGGCATGTTCCCATCGAAGTTGAGCCGCCGCTTCCTGTCGGGTGAACTGGAAGTGCTGGAGTGCTTCCTTATCCAGCCCGGCAAGGATCTTAGTCCTGGCTTCTTCCCGGGCCTGGTATTTCCCGTACTGCAACACGGCATAAGCCCCCCCGAAGGGAAGCAATAGAGAAAGGAGCAATAATATAGCAAGAAGGTGCCTCAAGGTTTCTGTTGCAAATGATACTAAATTCAGCAAGGTAAAGGTAGGAAAAGGAAACGTCCCGCCAAACTCCAGTTTGGCGCAAAGGCCCCCCCTTCAGTCCTTCACCCAGCAGGCACCTCTTACCGGGAGGATTCTCGCCCCGAACTGGAGTTCGGGTTAACTTAGTCGGCTCCAATATTAAAAGCAAAGGCTTGAGGGAATACCAGAAGCCGCCCTTGCTCATCCTCTACCACGATCTTGTCAAAATAGGCCGTACTGGCGGGTTGTAAACGATAGAGCACTTTTAGTAAGGCCGGTGTTTGCAGGCCATCGGCCACATAATGCTCCGGTTGACGCTCCCGCCCATGGGTGAATAAATGAAAGCTCCGAATGGGCAATTCGCGCTCGCCTACCATCAGGTGCAAGGGGGCAGGAATGCTAGCCCGGAAATCCTCCAGGCAGTAGTTCTCACTCGAAGGGCTGGCCTTCATTCCTCCCCATTCCAGGTGCACCTCAGCGTCTCCAAAATCGGTGAAATCAGATAGGGATAAGCAATCGTGCCCACATCCCAGCAGCACAGACTGGCGGATCTCCCTGTTGCGAAACAATCGGTCGCGTTCGGTCAGCAATCGGTGGCGCGTCTGGAAACCGGGGATCTGAATGATACGGTACTGTCGGTTGTCCCGATACATATCGTAAATATGCCGGGTTGCCTCCGCAGTAGTATCAATGCGCAAAAGAGGCCGTCGGCCGGGTTCCTGGATCACCTGGAACCCATACACATCGCCATCGTAACGCGGGCGAGGCACGGGTACCGCCGGCTCGTAAGCCTCAAAAGGGTCGGCAATTTTTATCAATGCCGATTGAACGATGATATTCTCCCGGCCGGAAGAGAAACGCAGGGCGATCACATCGCCCCGCCGGACGCCCTGCCGGAAGGTGGAAACAATGTCTTCCGCTAAACGGCCCTTCTCGAAACCAGGATAAGCATACCAGAAAGGGTCAGCCTGGCTTTGTGATTCACGATGAATGCTGACGAGTTCGGCCGCCAGCACTTTATCTTTTTTCAGCAGGCGCAGCTCCTCCTGGACCAATTGCTGGAATTCCTCCAGGCCTATCTCTACCATGCCCCCATACACTTCCGGATTGGCGTACTTCAAAAGCGGAATCTTCACCTTTCCCCATTCAACTACAAACTCACTCCGCCCCGCCGGCTGCTTGTTGATATTGAGAATGTCCTGCCGATGTGGTAAGGGCGCCGCTTTATCCTCCTCCGGCGCAGGCCGTTGACATGCCCAAAAGGACAGGGCTATAAGAAGAAGGAGGAAGTGTCTTGGGCGCATAAGCTGGCGTTTCGCCCAATATCCTCTAATATCCGGATGGTGTCAATAGGAGGGCCCGGGCTTTTTGCTAAGGAGATGTTAATGTCTGGTATGTCTGGTATGTCTGGTATGTCTGGTGCGTCTGGTGTGTCTGGTATGTCTGGTATGTCTGGTATGTCTGGTATGTCTGGTGCGTCTGGTATGTCTGGTATGTCTGGTATGTCTGGTATGTCTGGTGCGTCTGGTATGTCTGGTATGTCTGGTATGTCTTGTGCGTCTGGTACGTCTTGTGCGTCTGGTGCGTCTGGTGCGTCTGGTGTGTCTGGTGTGTCTGGTACGTCTGGTACGTCTGGTGCGTCTGGTGCGTCTGGTGCGTCTGGTGTGTCTGGTACGTCTGGTACGTCTGGTGCGTCTGGTATGTCTGGTGCGTCTGGTATGTCTGGTATGTCTGGTGCGTCCGAGACCTACCAGGCCAATAAGACCGACTAGACAAACAAGACCGACGAGACAAACGAGACAAACTAGACCGACGAGACCGACGAGACAAACAAGACAAACTAGACCGACGAGACCGACGAGACAAACGAGACAAACAAGACAAACAAGACCGACGAGACAAACAAGACCGACGAGACAAACAAGACCGACGAGACAAACGAGACAAACGAGACAAACGAGACCTACTAGACGTACTAGACCTACCAGACGTACTAGACCAACGAAGCCTTACTCCCGCTGCTCCACGTCCCACTTGATATCCCATCTGGACAGATAATCCTCGATGGGGCCCAGGCCTACCTCTTTCCGGCGTTTGTTGACGTACTCCGGGTCCAGGATCTCATGGGGTTCGTACTGCTGGGAGTCTTTATTGAAGCGGACCTGGGAGCCATAGAGTTGGGGGCGGCCCTCTCTCATTTCAATGCGGTCATACATCAGCGCGTAGCCGGACCAATCGGCTTCCCCTTGTTCGCAAGCTGCTTTCAGCAGGCCGACATATTTTTTCTGCTTTTCCAGATCCGCATGCTGGATGATGAGAAAGGCAGCCTGGGCAGCGGAGCCTTTAACTTCCGATTCTTTTGGCCAGCCGTGTTCGGCGATAATTTCTTCCAGGCGCCGCACATTTTCTTCATTCAGTTTTTCCTTTAGGTCCCAAAGCGCCCAAACCACCGGCGACCCCCGCCCTATCTTTTTTTCGGCGACTTTGATGTGGTAGTAATAGGCCTGGTCTTTCATGCTCATGCGCCACAGTTCCCGCGCCAGTTCCTGATTGGGATAAGCGCCATACTTGGCTTCCACTTTGGCCACCTGTGCATCCTCTATAGCTGCCCAGCGCTCATCCGCTGTCAACCCGAGGAGGTCGGGGTCGGTCAGCGCCCGGACAGAAGTATCGCGTTCCAGGGCTAAGTTCAGAAAATGAAAAGCCGAATCCCGTTTCCAGGACAAAGCGTAGGCGCAGGCCAGGTTATAACTGGTGGATTGGTTTTCAGGCTCGCTATCCAGCACCTGGCGATAGAGGGGAATGCATTCCGCTACATCGCCTGCCTGCAAAAGGCTGTCTGCCTGAATCTTCAGCGGATTGGCCTCCTGGCCAGAAAGGGTTGAAATCAGAAAAGAGAGGGAGAAAGAAAGCGTTAGAAGCATACTTCGGCTCATGGTTTTAAAGATTTTAGGTTATTGATTTTTCCAAAAATAAGGATTGATGGGCAAAATCGGAAGCCTGGAATCAATAGTATCCGCTGCCCCGAAAGAGGTTCAGTATCTCTTCTGCCCGAATTCGGGCCAGAAAAGAGTATCCATAGCATCGCTAATCAGGCGCCCTCCTGCGGAGATGCCACCTCTAATTCTCCAAACCACAAGGGCCCGGCGAAGCAAAACTCCACCGGGCCCCTGAAATTGAACCAGAACTACTCACTAGCCCCAGATTCTCCTAACAATATAACACTCTATGCGAATCCAGGGCTAAAAGAACCAATGCAACAGGGCGGCGGCGATTTTCCCAAAAGTGTGGACGATCAACCCCTGCCGAGAGCGGGCTTTAGAAGCATTCTGGATATCAACCTTTTCAATCAGCCAGTTGAAAAACGATTCAATTGGCTGGCGGATGCTGGAAACGGCAGCTGAATATAAAGTATCAGCAGCCTTATTCCAATTTCTGAACAACTGGCTCTGTCCAGGCACTAATTTGGTCGGAGTGAGCAGTTCACAATCATTGTGTTGCATCAGCCTGCGATGGAGCCCCTTGTCCGCCAAGGCTCTATCTGCAAAGATGGCGCGGCTTGTCAACTGTTCTAACAGCTGTCGTTGTGCAGCTAAGTCATGCATAGAAGCAGGGCTGAGCATCAAGTACTCTGGCCAGGGCATGGTTCCCGGGCGGCGAAAACCAATGTTGTGCAGCTTTACCCCCCAATAGTGGATACCTTTAACCGAACAGTATCCTCTATCGCACAACTCAAGGGCAACTTTGCCTCGCCGCTTGCCGCTACAAGTCATAATAGGCAGAGAGTCCACCAGGCTAATTTGATCATCGATACCCTCTATGGGGCATGCGGTAAGCAAATTCGCCACTATTTTGGGAAATAGCCCATTAAGCTGATTGAGCCGGTTATTGAAAGCATTGTACTTGGGAAGCTGCGGAAACCAGCTATGCCAGTATTTCAAGATGTACTTGTGCACTTCGCTAACTTGGCGTTTACCTTCTTCATACACTGCAAAAAGGTAGCACGTCAGCAGCTCACAGTCTGAGAATTTAGGGTCCGCTTGGTTTTTTGTAAACCTTTGGCAGTCCCATTTCAACTCTTTGTCGTATAATTGGCAAAGGTGGAAGTACAGGGAGATAAGTTTGTCTTGCATCATTTTCAAACTTACCAATTTCCTGGCTTCTGCCTTTTGTTTTTATCCAGTGCTTGCGCCGGGATTCCTTTACCCCTCCGCCCTGCGGGCACCTCCCCTCAAGGGGAGGACAGCCTTAGCTGCCGCTGAGTCACCCTGGATTTAGCCCTGGATTCGCATAACACTATAGCCATATAGCCATTCAGCCATTTTAAACCGGCTCATTAGAGACGGCCAGCCATTCCTTACCGCTGCACCGCAAAGCGCTCCGTCTTCACCCCTTCATCCGTGCGGATCTGAAGGAAGTAAGTACCGGTAGCGAACTGCCGTACATCGAAGCGAACGTTCTCACCTTTGGTGTTGTCGAAGGTTTGGGTCGACACCATTTGGCCGTTGGTATTCAGGATGCGCACTTCCATGAGTTTGCTGGCGTTCTCCAGCTCGATATTGGCAGTGACATAATCCGTAACCGGATTCGGGAACAGAGCGATGTTCGCATTAGCGATCTGCACATTGCCAAGGCCGGTGTCCACCGAGCGGATGCGCATGCGGGCCCATACAATAGCGTCGCCTGTGAAACCACCCAGGAACCAACCGCCATTTTTAACGACTGTCGCAACATCATAGTCGGATGGCATATCACTGAAAACACCGCGCATATCAGGCTGGTACTCGATCATTAACAGGTATTCGCCGCCGGCCTGCAATTCGACCCCTTCTTCTCCAGTAATCAGGTCAGTAAGCTGCACGGTTATCAGATCACCGCTTACTTCATCGGCAAAGGTATAAGTAGCGAAGCCAAGCACATCAACATCTTCATCGGTAAAACTAGCGGGATCATTGTCTTCATTGATCTCATACAGGAAAACATTGACCGATTGCCCCTGATGTGCGTTGTTATCGCTGGCGATAGAGAATTCTGCTTCGTAGGCTTCAAAGCCTCCATTGGGAACAAAATAATAATTGCCCACTTCCCAGGTTTCACCATCCACTTCGGCCGGGCCGGTAGAGAAGCTGAAGTTGCCATTATCCTTTTGGAAGAGGTCTTCGGAGATAACAAACTCCGTTTCAATGACATTGTTACTTGGCCGAAGATCCATTGAATCAGCGACTACGGTATAATTCAGGCTATAGATCGCCTGCGTTCCGGAAGGCACAAAGGTTTCATCCAACAGGAAGAGGACAGAAGAATCCGATTCCAGGATATCCGTCATTTCGGTGGTGCTGAAGCTGTCGCCGTTGTCTCCTGAAATTTCGGCGGTGATAGAGACATTGGTCTGGTCCAACTGTCCGATATTATCAATGCGGGCAGCCATGCGGACCGTATCGACCTGGGTATAAGGCTGTGCAAAGTTGGGCGCCAAACGCGGGCGGGAAAGCACCAGGTCGTGCAGCAGGATCGGGTTGGCATCCAGCAATCTGACATCATCCACCTGCCAGGCATACCCACAACCAGTAAGGTTGCCGCCATTGGCAGTGCCAGAATTCGACAGAAACTGGAACGCAATATGGAAACCATTCACGCCGGCGGCAAAATCAGTCAGGTTAAGATTAATGACCTGAGGATTTAGACCTTCATCACCGACGAGGATTCCACCAAATTCATTGGCTCCAATGCCAGGGAATACCTCCAGGACAGCCCAGCTATCCAGGTTATTGAGATCGGTTCCGACCCGTACCTGCGGGAGGTCGTTGTAACTTTCGTAGAAGGTTTCAAACTGCAACCAAACATCCGTCTGGCCAGAGCCATCGATAGCCGGAGAGATCAGCCAGGCATCCTGCCCTTCCGGGTGATTACAGTTGAGGTCGGAGTCGAACATCATCCAGCCGTTGGCGGAGGTGGTGGACTCTAATCCTGCAATAGCGAAACCACCTTGGGGCCCATCGGTAGTGTAAACCCAAACAGAACTGGGTTGGCCGTTGCCCACTACCTCGACTGTCGACCAGTCGCTGGGGAATCCTCCGCCAAAATCTTCGGTGTAGAAGGCATTCTGGGCCAGGGCGGCGGCGCCGAAGCCGAGGCTTAACAATAAGCTTAGGGTAAGTCGCGTAAAAATTCTAATGTTCATAACTATAGTTTGATTTAATGAAACTCAAGAAATAAGTATATCAACTCCCATGGCTGCAACGGCCATTGGTGGTTTTTCCATACTATCTGTTCGATGATTTACCGATTAATGATCAGCGGCGCCGATGTGGTATATACTGGAGTGATCAATTGAATGCTATAGTAACCTGGGGCTAATTGCCGGGCGTCAAAGGTAAAGCGTTTTTCGGTAAAAATGCCCAACTTTTTTTCAAATACGATGCTGCCCGACATATCTGATACTTTCAGCCAGCTTCCGGTGGGAAGCCGCCCGTCGTCGGGAAAAGTAACCTGTACCCAGTCGCCGGCAGGGTTAGGGACAAGCTGGAGCCTGGGCTGCAAAGCACCGGGCTCCTCTGCTGCCAAAAGTATCGGTGAATTCCCAATATGGAGGCGGACCACCGGCACGATGTTGTAACCAAACCCCAACAGGCTGAAATCTTCCTCCAACCCTTCTTTCAGTATGCTGCCGTACTGCGGACGCCCCAATTCATTATGGGCGAACCAACAGGCCTGATAATCGATCGTGTCGCTTGCCAGCATAAAACAGGGGATGAAGGGCGGGCTGCCAACGTCATAACTCACTACGGCCAGATAGTAGGCGTCATCCTCCAGTGGCTTGCCCATGTTATCTTCGGATACGGGGACTGTGATCAGGCCCCCGCTTTCATCACCCTGGAAAAAATAGGAATTAAAGGCTATCAGATCAGGATATTCTTCTTTATTGGCCAGGCCGTCTTCATTAAGATCGCCCTCCCATTTGTACAACAAGAGCGTCACGCTTTTACCCCCTGCATGAAGTTGATTAGCATTGGCCACTCCGAAGCTGATATATCGGGCAAACCACCCTGCGCCATTCGGCACATAAAAACAATTGCCAAAGGTATAATTGAAGTTATCGCCGGAAGCGATGTCCCGGGTAGGGCCCAGTTCCTTGGCAAAGGTAGTGTCCGTCACCAGGAAACGCCATTTGATCGTATCATCCTGGGGCCTGCCGTCAGGCTGGCTATGCCCCACTGCGTAGAAACCTTCATAGTCTCCTGTACTGGCCAGGCTTTCCGCTTCAAGCAGTCCACCAAACAGGTTGTTTTCAACCAGGGAATCAACTGAGATATTCCCATAGTAGAGCGTATCCTGATGAACCACGGCTCCATCGGCTTTACGTCGGATGAAGGCTTCCAGGCGTACATCAGATGCCGTTTCGCCGCCCTGATTGACCACATCGGCCAATAGGGGTTCGTCTTCCAACTGGCTTTGGGGCGTCATAGCGTTGGGCAATACCGCAAAGAAGTTTCGATTGGCCTTCATGTCAAGGGCAGGGCGTTGCACAATGGCGATATCGTCGAGCACCCAGAAGTAGAGGTCGGCCGCCCAGGTGAACTTGATGCGAAAATCAGGGCTACCCGCTGCATCGGGCAGGGCAACGTATTGGGTATTGCTGGCCGGCGGCATTATTCCGGCATTGTAGCTGGTAACCGGCGTCAAATAAGGGTTGACGTTAATGGGCTCGCTCCAGCTCTGCCCGCCATCTGTGCTGTAGGACAGCGAAGCGATAAACTTGGCCCCTTGCTCGGTTTGCGGGGCGCCGGGTGCAATATTGCCCAGCCAGGCCAACTGGCTGAACTGCACCGCCACGGGATTGTCCACCTCCGACAGGTCAATAGAAGGCGATATAAGTTCACAGACGTAGTAACGGATCGGCCCGGTGGGGATCTGCCCCTGAGTGTTGTAAAAATCAGCGTTGAAGGCCATGGCGCCGTCATTGCCTGTCTGGGAATGAATAAAGATCAAATCACCAAAAGCATTTGCAGACAGCGCATTGCTAACATCGCCGCCCGGCTTCCACAACCAGTTCGAATCAGGAATGGATAAAGGGTTGGACGCCCAGTTATTGATGCCGTTGCTAAAACTTTCAAACCAAATGGAGCCCTCCGGTTGGGCCGGGTTTTCAGAACTGAGCAACACATCGTCGATGCACCAGGCGAACTGAAATTCGCTCTTCCATTCCCATTGCAGGTACACGCTGTCCTGCCCCGCCGCCAGGCTACTGATGTCCAGGGTTACATAATAGGCCTGTCCATGGGCTAATCGCTTTACAGGGACGAAGTACTGGCCGTCGTCCTCCTTTAGCATAGGAAATATCTCAAAACTGGCGGTCCCGCCCGGCGTGATAACGCGCAGGATGGCATCTTCGGCGCCACTGGACTGATCCGTGCCGATGGCCGTTTGGAATTGCAAAAAGACTTGTCCGGAAGTGGAACAGTTGATCGGAGGCGTAGTCAGCCGGCTGATGTGGCCGGGGCCGGGCAAATTGCCGTAGGAACCAGAATTGAGCACCGCAAAACCATTGGCGGCTGAGGTGGAAGTAAAAGGCCACAACTCGGCTGGAAAGTCCTCCCCATCAGGACAGCCGTTCGGGTTGAAACAGCCTACCCAAAGCGCTCCATTGCCTGAAGCGTCTTCATTGCTCCACTCGGCAGGGATGCCCCCTCCTTCAAAGTCTTCTGACCAGAACTCCTGAGCGGAAAGGCCCGAGGATAGGATTAGAAAAAATAAAAAATTAAGGCAGGCTGTATGTTTTTTCATAGCTTATTGGTACTTCACCACATAAAAATAAGCATAATCGCCCTAAGCTGTTTAGGATAATCCCGGCTTGGGCAGGGGGCTTGCAAAAGGACAGTCGAAAGGCTAAGAGCCAAGAACCATTCAGCCATCAGCCATTCAATACCCCATTGGCCAACACCGTCTGATACTCCTGCTCCAGTTGAGCTTTATCGACCGGCACAACGCCCACTTTTTCGCAGACCTGTCCGCCGGCAAGATTAGCCAGCAGGGCAATTTCGCGAATATCCATACCAAGGGAGAGGCCCAGGCCGGCAATGGCAAACACGGTATCTCCGGCGCCACACACATCGGCGATGGTGCGAGGGTGAGTTGGCAGGATCTCACTGCGGCCGTTGCTGTCATAAAACAACCCTTTTTCAGACAAGGTGATGAGGGTATGCTGATTCCCCAGCTTGCTCCTGATGTGTTCGGCGGCTTTCAGAAGGGAGGGCAATTCGGATTCCACCCGGAAGGAAAGCTGACTGCGGATCTCTTTCAGGTTGGGCTTAAAAAGCGACACGTGTTTGTAGGCCCAGAAGTTGTCGAACTTGGGGTCTACCGCAGTGGGGATATCTCGTTTGATCGCCTCCAGCATAGCCTCCCGGATCAATTGGTAAGACAGTACACCTTTGTTGTAATCCTGGAAGAGGATAGCGTGAATTTCGCGGGTGTCCAGTATATCCCGGATATGCTCCAAAAGGCTTGCTGTTTCTGACTTAGAAAGCGGATGCGTATCCTCTTCATCGACCCGAAGCAGATGCTGATTGCTGGCGATGACCCTGGTTTTCACCGTGGTTTTGCGTTCAGCAGATCGAATGACCCCCTTTCCGGAAAGCTGCTGGGCCGGCAATAATTGAAGAAAACGGTCTGCGTTACTGCCTTCCCCGATCACGCTGCACAGGTAAGGCGTAGCCCCCAGGGCTTTGAGATTGAGCGCGACATTGGCGGCGCCGCCCAGGCGGTTGTCGCTATCCTGAAGATGAACAACCGGCACCGGTGCTTCCGGAGAAATACGGCTGACCTTCCCCGTTAAATACCGGTCGATCATCACATCTCCAATGATCAGTATATTCTGCTTGTGGAAAGCGTCAAAGGCTTGGCTGGCTTGGATCATTTTCGAGAGACAGTAAATTTGATGCTGAACTTTTTTTTGCAAAGGTAAGAAATGTCAGAGTAAGCCAATGCGAAGGGAGCGCATTGTTTGGCATCCAAAACGAAAAAGGTGGGGCCCCAAACACCCAAACATTTTAACCTATTGCTTTCAAAAGAGCCCCCACTGCCTTTCGGCTCGCCCCCTGGTTTTCCAAAACATATTGACGCGCTTTTTCCGAAGCGGCCAAATAGGGCGTTTCCGGTATCAGCTGATCAAAAGCAGCCTTCAATTCCTGAAGGTTTCGGATGCTGAAACCACCTCCACTTTGAACCAGATAGCGCGCCTCTTCAAATTTATCGTACTTCGGGCCAAAAAACACGGGTAAGCCAAAGGCTATAGGCTCCAGGGTATTGTGTATTCCAGCGCCGAAACCACCGCCAATGTACGCCAGGCGGCCGTATTGATACAAAGCGGAGAGCATACCGACATTATCAATCAGGAGTATGCGAGCCTCTGGAAGATTAGATGTCGTAGCCTCAGAATACCTCACTACCCTCCCCTGCAACCGCTTCGCCAGCCCTTGAATATGCGAATCGCTGATCTGATGCGGTGCGATAATGGCCTTCCAGCCTTTCGGCAGGTGATCGTTTAGAAAGGGAACAAGCAAAGCTTCATCTTCCGGCCAGGTGCTGCCCGCCACCAACAAGGGCGCATCGCCTTTGAAGGCTGCAATGACAGGAAAGGCGTGGGCATTGACGGCAATTTGTAGTACCCGGTCGATACGGGTATCGCCGGCAACAGAGAAATTTCGCAGGCCCTGCGCCCGAAGTAAGGCGCCGGAGCTTTCGTTTTGAACAAAAATATGATGAAACCAGCCGGGCAATTGCCGGAAAGGCCCCCCGTAAGGCTTAAAAAACAACTGCCCAGGACGGAAAAGGGCCGAAACTAAAAAAACGGGAATCCCTCTTTGCTGCAAGGCTTTCAGATGGAAATACCAGAATTCGTATTTGACAAATACTGCCAGCGCAGGCTGCCAAATCGCCATGAAATCGCGGGCGTTGGCAGGTGTATCCAGGGGAAGATAAACCACATAATCAGCTGATGAATAATTTTTTCGAACCTCATAACCGGAAGGCGAAAAAAAGGTAAGCAATACCTGAATCTCCGGACGGGCAGCCTTCAGGCCTTCGATCACCGGCCGGCCTTGTTCGAATTCACCGAGGGAAGCACAGTGCACCCACACCAGCGGAAGGCCCTGCCTCGGCTTCGCCTCCAGTAAAGCGCGGTGCCGGGCCCGCCATTGCCGCCGCCCAGCCACCCATAGCCCTGCTTTGGCATTGAACAAACCGGCCAGCTGAAGGGCCAGGCCGTACAGTTGGATGGCCGCCAGATAAATGAACCGCATCTCTTCTCGTTTTTCTTCAATTCAGGCAGTAATCCCTGCCTCTCCTGCTTGATATTAACCTGTATGGTGGGAAGTAGTATATTGCAATATTGCAATAAAAAGAATGGCTTTGAGTGGAGAGGTTCCGAGTATCCATTCGCCATTCCCCGTCCTCGCCACGTCTGCTATCGCAGCCGGGTAAAAACCATTCAACCATTTTTAACCGGCTCATTAGAGACCGGTCAGCCATTCAACCATTACCTTCCCCCGCCATCCCTAGTAATATATCTCCTCCGACCCCTTCCCAAAATAAATCGGCAGAATCCATCCCGCTTTGAAGCCAAAGAGCAGGTCGAGGCGCTCGGTTTCATCCCTGGATCGGGTATCGAAGTTATAATCCCGGCGGCTCATCGTCAAACCTTGGGTAAATTCCATACCGATATAGAAATTGACCCGGCGGTCCATGCTAAGCACTTGATAGCCAATAAACTCCGTAAACGCCAGGCCATTGGATAGCCGGTCGTATCCTTTTTTGTATTCGTCCGACAGTTGGGGGACGCCGCTCTGAGGGTCATCCTGTATGCGCACCTTATGTTGTAACAGCCCGGCGCCCAGGGTAAGGCGAATACCGGAACGCGGATTGGCAAAGCCCAGTCCGAAGACCTTTCCGATGTGGCCGCCGGCGTAAAACCCACGCATGCGCAGTCGAATATCCGAATAGGAACGATCGTTCCCGATGATAAAGCCCTCTGGGGTGCGCAGGGAAGCCAGTACATCTTCCTTTACATTGGAGCCGAAATAATAGGAAAAATCGAGCCCGGCGATCCAGTTATTTTTGGTGGTAATGAAGTCGATTCCGGACCCTACGGCAAAAGCCGGCCCGAAGCGATCGGCCAGGTCGCCGCCTGGTGAGTGGCCGCCATAACTCAGGTGGATGAGCAGCCCGTTGCCTTTGTTGAGGGCATTGTCGTAGCCTTGTGCACCACCCAAAAGAGGCAGCAGGAGTACAAAGAAGAACAATAAAATGTTTCGCATAGCTTTATTCTATTATGGTTTCTTACTTCAAAACCGCGATCGGGTAGCAAATGTAAGGAATTCTGTTTTCTGCTGCCGATTCAAAACAACAGATTGGTATGGGCTGGTGGAAATGTTTAGTTTTGCGGCATAAAAAATTGTGATATGGCTTTGAAAAAAACAATCCTAATCACTGGTGGCGCCGGCTTCATCGGCTCCCATCTGGTGCGGCTGATGGTGAATAAATACCCCCATTACCACATTATCAATCTGGATAAACTCACCTACGCCGGCAACCTGGAAAATCTCAAGGATGTGGAGGATAAATCCAATTATACCTTCGTAAAAGGAGATATTACGCAAGCGGAGCAGATGCAACAGTTATTCGAACAGTACGGCTTCGATGGCGTCATCCACCTGGCTGCCGAATCGCATGTCGACCGTTCTATTGCCAACCCGATGAGTTTTATCGAGACGAATATTGTAGGTACGGTGGTGCTGCTCAATGCCGCCCGCCATCATTGGAAGGATGCCGAAGGCAAGCGGTTCTACCATATCTCCACCGATGAAGTTTACGGCAGCCTGGGCGATACTGGCTATTTCACCGAAGAAACCCCATATGACCCGCGCTCTCCCTACTCGGCTTCGAAAGCCAGTTCGGACCATCTGGTGCGCGCCTACTACCACACCTATGGCCTGCCCGTGGTCGTATCCAATTGTTCCAACAACTACGGCCCCTACCAGTTTCCGGAAAAGCTACTGCCTCTGATGATCAACAACATCCGGCACAACAAACCGCTGCCCGTCTACGGTGATGGCCAATATACCCGCGACTGGCTCTGGGTGGGGGATCACGCCGCCGCCATTGACCTGATCTACCATCAGGGCAGAACCGGCGAAACCTATAACATCGGCGGCAATAATGAGTGGAAAAATATCGACCTGATACACCAGCTCTGCGATATCATGGACGAATTGCTGGGCCGCCCTGCCGGCGCCTCCCGCCAGCTCATCACCTTCGTCAAAGACCGCCCTGGCCACGACCGCCGATACGCCATCGATGCCTCCAAGCTGAAACACGAACTTAACTGGGAACCTGCGGTCCAAGCTGCCGACGGCCTGCGCCGGACTGCCCAATGGTACCTGGAAAATACGGCATGGCTGGAACGGGTGACCTCGGGGGCGTATCAGCAATATTATGAGGAAATGTATGCCAGTGAGCAGTAGGCAGTGGGCAGTTGAAACGATGCATCGCAGCTGCGGAGGGGCTTACACCTTCGCATCCCGACGAGATCCGGTGGATCGAGATCGGGAGGGCAGTGGGCGGGCCACATCCAGGCAACTGGCGCACTGATCACGACCGACTGACGCACTGTTGAGCCACCTTCCCAGCCAAAACAACCAGTACGGCAATCCCAACAAAGGAAAACTTGATGAGGGCCAGCCGGCGGGCGGCCAAGGGCAACCATTCAGCTTGTTTACCATTCAGTAATTGCAGTAAACAGAGATTTTCCCCCACATCCAGCAGGCCGGCCAGCAGGGGCAGGGCGGCGATGGCGGCGATCAACAAATAAGGCAAATAAAGGTGCAGGCTCCAGTTGTAAGCGCGAAAGAGGAGTAGGGCCAGGCCGAGGCTATAGGCCAGGATGAAAGGAAAATCCCAATACAGGCTCCGGCGGGCCAGGCGCTGCCCTTCCGGCCCCCATTGTTGGATTAGGCTGTTTGCTTTTTCAAGGTTGCCCGCCAGTTCAAACGCAACGATGGAGGGCTGCGGGTTGGCAGTGAACCGCATAATGAGGCCGACCAGGAGAAACAGGCCAAAAAAGAAAAGGTCGAGACGGAGGGACAGAGCTTTAGCGATCATAACCGTAATATTTTAGCATGTCCTGAAATTGAGAAAATTGTAGCATATTATAACAGCCTACTCACAAGTTCGAAGCAATATTTTTTTCATCGCCTGAAAGGAGGGATCAACTTTGACTGGGCGTAAAGATGTTTTGTAAAAAAACCAAAAACTATGATGCCCAAACGCTTGAAGGTATTCCTCCGGCGCCTGCGCCGCTTTTTCCTCACCACAGTCATTGGCGGCATCGCTGTGGTGCTGCCTTTCACCATTTTAATAATGCTGGTTCGCTTTATCGTCAATTTTTTCTCCAGCATCCTGGCGCCCATTCGGCCTCTGTTTCCTTTTTCTCAAGGTGTAGCGGAATGGATCATCGACCTGCTGTCTTTCGCCATTGTAATCACGGCCTTTTTCATGATCGGGTTGGTGGTGCGGACGAGCTTTGGCAGCCGGATGTTTACCCGTTTTGAAGAGCGGTGGCTCATGCAATTGCCTTTCTACTCGGTGCTCCGGGAAACAGTCCGCCAATTTTTCGGCGCCAAAAAAACGCCCTTCTCTCAAGTGGTGCTGGCCGATGTGTTTAACAACGGCATGCTAATGACCGGCTTTGTCACTGACGATGAATTGGGCAACGGCTATATTACTATCTTTGTGCCTACCGGGCCTAATCCGACCAATGGTTTTATATTCCATGTCCCGGAGCAACGGGTCCGCTTTGTGGATACCCGCCCGGAGGATGCCATGCGCACGATTATCGGGGTGGGGACGGGTTCGGCTATTCTATTCAAGGAAAATGAAAAATAGGTTTCGCCTGTTTGGTAGCTGGCATTGTGCACCAGGTCGTTGAGGATGAACTGATAATGGGCGCTGAGCCCTTCGATGGCCACGTTGGCTCCGTTGAAATCGTTGTAGCCGAACTGGTAGCCCTTGGAGCCGTCGAAGAGGATGACCTTCTCGGGCTGGGTAGCGCCCACGGTGCTGACCTTGATGGAGAAATAGGGGTCGGTCTGTATGGACTGGATCACCCGGGCATCCGCCCGTTCCGATACGGCTACAGTCGGCCGGCCGAGCATGTTGCCGGCGTTGATGACATTCTTTTCCGCTGCAGCGCCATTGCCGTTGCCATTGCCGTTTACCGGAGCGGCGGGGGCAGCAGCGGCTGCTTGTGCGTAGTACGGAATTCGGTCGCGTCGTACCATGTGTTTTGATTGAGTGTCGAAATTGACGTGAATTGATGTTTGATGGGTGCAAGGTTTGGAAAAGGCGGGTAGGGAAACAAGGGTGTGATGAAGATTGGAGGGGGGGGAGTTTTGGGCATAGTGCCTTGGAAGTTGAGGTGGACGGGGATGGCAAGACATCTACATCTGTCCTGGCAAACATAGTCAGTTTATTAAGGAAATTATTGAGGAATTTGCTCCTCGCTTTGCCCCCGGCGCAATGCTGATCAGGCAGTGGCCAGTCATGGCCCGGCCGATCCCAAAAAGCATCAGGAACTGACTAGGCTTTTTCAAGGTTCAACCGCTGGACTTGTCTATGTGGCCGCATTTCCAAATAAATCGGCCATGGTGAAATATGTCTCCAATATCTCCTGGGATACCGAAGCCCGGATCGCCAATAACCCATCACATCTGATTCATTTTTATGGCAAGCGGTTATGAAAGTGAGGAATAAGAGGCTCTTGGGCGCAGTTGTGATTTGTCCCCCTGGATCAATTTTATTTTGTGAGGTTTTCCATGACAATATCCCATCGTTTAGCCAGTAGCGCCGCCCGCAGAAAATATAGCTTTTCCACCACCTGTTTGTCCCAGAATGTCGAAGCATTCTTGAAGCGCAGGTTGATGACGCGGCGGATAGCCGATTCGATGATGCCACTGCCGCACATCAGTTTGGCCTGTTCAAATTCCGCATACCGGGTTTTGTCCTGGTGCTTTTCCAGGTAATTCAGCCACCGGTTGACGATTTTTCCGTACCGTTTGAACACAGCCCGGCAAGTTTCGGCGATAAGCCCGGCGTTCCCGTTCCACAGCCAGCCCTTGAACTGCTGCAAATACGCATTGCGCTGCGTTTTGCCCACCCGTTGGGGCATTTGCTCCACCAAGTACCATGGACATATTGCGAGGCATGATAATAGTCGAGCGTTTCCACAATGCGCCCCTGGCGGTACTTCCAGGCTCAACAGCACTTGCTTAACATTATTCCATATCCAGGGAGCGCCATCTGCTATAATCTGTACCTGTTTGGCTTTCGCTATATGGAGCCGCTTCAGATAGCGTTCCAGCAAAGCCAGCACATCAGCTTCGGCAAAGCGGCACCCATAAATGGGTAATTCGTGGCGCTCTGGCTGCCCTTTTTCATCCAGCACATCGATGACGAATAGCTTCGGCTCACACCAGGCGGTTTGGTAAGTGGCATTCCCCGAATCGTTATAGTTGTCATCATAGCTTCGGGTTCGCGTCCGGTATCCGTCTATGGAGATCACTACCCGCTTACCCTCTAGTGTCTCGCCTGGTACCCAGCGATTACATTTTCTTCGCCCGATTCAAAACAATGGTTCGCCAGGCGGTTGGTAATATCGCGCACGGAGCTAAGGCATAGCTGTACGCCAAATTTGCCCAGCGTCTGATGGGTATCTCGTACGAGGCCCCTAATGCAGCGCAATAGCCGACTCTGTCATATAATGCCGGGCTGGTACCCATCGATGATATTCCAGTGGACAGCCAGTAATTGCCGAGTACATTCCAGCCTTTTCCCGGCTGCTTGACATATGGGCTTTGAACTTCAAGCTGCTGGTACCAGTGGCTATTCGCAGCTTAAAGTACTGTATTTCAATCTTGCGCCCGCCTGACGCCCGGTACCTTGATCCACCAGTTGATCAGCAATTTGAAGGGCTGCCTCCGGTAGCAGCTGCTCGCTGATAAAATCGTAAAGCCCATGGATACAGCCAAGAGCTTCCGTTTCGTAGGCGTACAGATGCCCTGCTCTTAACAATTGCGCCCATGCCTTTAGCTTTACTGATGACGTTTTCTTCAATGAACTTCTGTATCTTTGAAAGGGTGGTGAGGTGCGACATTTTTTTTTGGTTTAAGCACCCTAAAGATGCTCAATCCTCGCCACCTTTTCTATTTCAAGCCGGGGGACAAATCACAACTGCGCCCGAGGCTCTTATATGTATAAGCGAACGAAGCAACGCAAAGGAGGGCTTTGAAAGGCCTTGGAAATTCATCGGAAGAACATGGCGGCAACCCCATTAAGTTAAGCCCCAAAACCGAAACCAAAGGTTAAAAACCCGCCGCTCCGCCGCCATTGCGCCGGAGCAATGCAAAGATAATGAAGCGGGGCAAAAGAGCCCCCTTCCCAACGGCTTGGCCGATGGCCCGAATTTTGACAGGAGCGCGTGTCGCCCGGGCGGGCTAAAGCGAGGGTTTGTAATTGGGTTCGTAGATATGGCGCTCTGCTCCTCGCATCAGGCCCTTTTTGCGGACGCGGTTTTTGTCCGTCCGGATAGGCTCCAGGACAGAAAGAAGTAGGGCCAGGAGTTCTTTGACTCTGGCCCACCATCGTTTAGGCCCGTCCAGCAAGAGTGCCGGCAGGAAACGTTTGAGATAGCCCAGGCCGACATTTCGGTTGAGCTGATAGGCATACTTTCTGCCTTGCGTTTTTTGCCCCACTTGCTTTTCCAGGGCGAACTGGCACATGCTCTGCAGGTTGAACAGGGCGAACATAGCCCACACTTCCTGCCGGATGCTTTCGTTGGTGTAAGAAGCGAAGACAGCCGCCTGGAAGTAGCTTTTGAGGATATGGAAGCAGGTTTCCACGCCCCAGCGGGAGTTGTATAGGCCGGCGAAGTGCCGGCGGTGGTACTTTCGGCGGTGGAGCAGGGATGTCATGAGCACCTCTACCTCGCCGTTGGGCAGTTCAACACGGATGAGGCGGTAACGGATGGTGTCCTTACGGCTAACTTTGTGTCCGAGTTTGCGCAGGCAGCGCGTGGCCCTTTCGGGCATAGGGGTTTCGACGAGCAGTTCTGGGGCCCTGCTTTTAAGGAAAGCTACGACAGTAGGGTTAAAATCCTTTTTGAGGCGGATGATGCAATTGCTGCCGTAGAACATGTGGAGGTAAAGCACGGCATAGCTGGCGAAGCCCCTGGATGTGAGCGGGTTCATTGCCACCCGTGCCCAGGAGTTGGTAGATCTGCCGGATTGCTCCCCGCCAACACCAGAGGAGGGCTGCCAGCCGCCGGATTTGGGCTGTACGGAAGTGGAAAAGCAGGAGCAGGAAGCATCGCTGGCCCAAATCTACAATGCCATCTGCAATATGGATGCCGGCGATTTTACCTACCCCTTAACCATCAAGCTCATTGCGCTATGCGACGGTTCAACGGCTTATGTGCCGGATACGTTGATGAGCATGCTGGAAGGCCCATACCTGTTGCTGGATGAAATAGTGGTTTCATCGCCCAGCGAACAGATAGATGTGGTGATCACCAAGCGGCGGCCATTGTTTGCCATGCACTTCGACAGGTATGAGCCCAACGGCAATATCCAGCGTTTGCGCTGGAAGGTAACGGGCCGGGTTGTCAAGTTTTATGAGTTCGGGTATGATCCTCTGAACCGCCTGTTGAGCGGTAATTATGGCGAAGAGCGCCTGGCAAGCCCTACCGATATTACCCCATTATCGATATGAACAATTACTATCAGGTAAGCGCGTCTTATGACGATGTGGGGAATATCCTGTCCATTACCCGGCGCGGCCTGGTTCCAGATGCAAACTGCTTTACGCCGCAGGAGATAGACCGGATGACGTTGGTTTACGATACGCCCAGCAACCGGCTGTTAAGGGTGGGAGACCTGGCTCCAACCCCCTATCGCCCCTATGGCTTCAAACCGGGGGTAAGCCCCTCGGCCGAGTATGTGCATGACAACAACGGCAACCTCACCTTCGACCCCCACAAGGGGTTGATGATGCAATACAATTTCCTTAACTTACCTACTTCCATAGGCGCCATGTCCCTCACCTACGACGCTACAGGGCGAAAGTGGAAAAAGGATGGCGAGTTTGGGGAAGTAGAATATGACAATGGTGTAGAATATCGCGACGGCGTACTGGAAGCCATCTACGCCCCTGACGGCCGCCTGGTGGCGGAATACCCGTCCGGCGGCAACCGCAGCGAAGGCGATATCAGCCGTTTTGTAGCGGAGTATTGGCACCAGGACCATTTAGGCAACACCCGGCTGGCCTTTGCTGACTTTAACGAAGACAGTTTCATTGAAATAAAGGATAACCCGAGTACTGGGGAGAATGAGTTGGAGATTACGCAAGAGAGCCACTATTACCCGTTTGGCATGGGGCATATGGGGCATGGTATGCTGCTGTTGCTCCAGAGAATAGGTACCTGTTCAATGGTATTGAAAGAAATGAAGACCTGGGGTTGAATTGGGATCTGGCGGAGTTTAGGAGTTATGATGCGACTATCGGTCGGTGGAATCAGGTGGATCCATTAGCAGATTGGGCTCCTGATTGGACACCCTATAGATTTGGATTCAATAACCCTAATAGCTACTTGGATCCATTTGGGCTTTTCGAGTCAAGACGGGAAGCAAGGCGGTATCGGAGAAAACAAGATGATGATGATATTCGACATGGGAAGATAAAGAAGAATGATGATGGCACATTTTCGATCAGATACGGTGATAGTGGATCGATTACTCGAAATGAAGAAGGACAAATTGAGTATGCCGCAGTGGCAGGGGCATCTTATACGGGTCCCGCTATAAGAGCTTATGAACCGAACTTTTTTGAGAATGTACAAAACTCAGGTTTTGTCGGTAGTTTCATTTATGGTTTAGCTAATGATGCCTGGCTGACAACTCAAAGATTCAATCCATTCGATACTCACACCACCCATTTAGCGGGGCATTACGCTTCGAAGGATGAATACACCATGGGATTTGTTAATACGGTTGCTACCGCTGTCCCCGTGGGAAGAGCAACAACTACAGTAAAAGCGGTTAC
The DNA here is from genome assembly GCA_020636215.1 of Lewinellaceae bacterium. Taxonomy (GTDB): domain Bacteria; phylum Bacteroidota; class Bacteroidia; order Chitinophagales; family Saprospiraceae; genus JACJYE01. The sequence continues at coordinate 795,007 of JACJYG010000005.1, read as the reverse complement.
TCCTACGGGAGTCACTTTGATGCAGAGGCTTAATGCCGCACAATTCAGTAAGCGATTCAAAGGCACAATTCTGGCCAGAACTCATCCTCGAATAAGAGGAAGGCTAAATCGACTTTTAAATAAAGGCGTTGATCAGGTAAATACCAGAGTACAAACCGGAAATGTTCTGTTTCAAGGTACTAAAATGGCAGGTAATGCTGCTAACAAAGAAGAGTAATGGATATAATAGGTGAATTTTTCATAGAACTGATATTCCGAAGAATTATAGTAGGTGTTTTCGGATTTTACACCTTGCTTGCATTTTACAAGTTAACCAATAATCAGAAAGGTGCAGATTGGTTAAATGAAGCTGCCGCCCATGAAGGAGAGGAATTTGGAAAAGGTTGTTTGATTTCAATAGTGGGTTTAATTTCCTTCACCTCACTGTTTATGTTAATTGGGTACGTAGTTATGCTAATTACAAATTAACCCTGCTGCCCGTAGTATAGCAAGCCCATCAATCAACCGCTGACCGATGTTTGAAACATCGGGGCCGATATTTTTTGAACGCCAAGGCCCGCTTGAAACCAACGGTTTTAAGTGGGCCTTGGTGTTTAGAAAGTCAGGCGATGAAAAGCGAGTCGACGAAGGAGTTGGGCTTTTCATTGCCTGGCTTTCGCTCCCGAGTCGTGGTGGGGCGTGTTGGGTGTGGTGTTGGCTCGCAGTTATCGCGCAGCGTGCGCGTCCCGACGAAGTGGCCATCGGGTCGGATTTGTGTGTTGGCATGGCGACTGAGGAGGAGAAAGCAGCAGTCTACCCCGTACACATAGTGTCGGGGCGCATAGGGAGCAGACCCGGAATGTGTGGTGGGTGTTGTGGGTAGGCGGCATGGAGGGGCGTGAGCGCCCGGCACTATAAAGCCGTGGTGAGGCGGCTAGTGGAGGCCCGTAGCCGCAGCCTGCCCGGCAGGCCTCCGCAGCGGCGTTGTGGCGGCTGTAGCAGCGGGTCAGCGAGGACAGGACTGGCGGGCTATCTTGGCGAGGGTGCTGAGGGAGTGGTTTGCGTGATGGCAGCCAGGGCCGGAAGAATGCAACCTTCCGGGTCTGGGCTGTTCGTACCAGGACAAAAAGAAACAGGAGGCGTCCGTTGCCCAGATACAGAATGCGATGTGCAACATGTACCCCAACAATTATGAGCTCCCCATCACGCTGTACCTGGTAGAACTGTGCGACGGCTCCACTATGTACATCCCGGCGACAGCCTGCTGAACCAACTCGACGGGCTACACCTGGTGCTCGATGAGCAGGAAATCACAGCCAACAGCCAGGTGTTCACCATAGTGGTAACGGAGCGCAAGCCCCTGTTCGCCATGCGTTTCGAGCAGTATGAGCCCAACGGCAACATCAAGGAACTGCGCTGGAAAATCACCAGCCGGGCCCGAAATACTATCAGTACAGCTACGATCCCCTCAACCGGCTCATTTCCGCCAACTACGGCTTCCTGAATTGCTTTACCAACGCCACCACCACCCAGTAAAATTTCAGGCAGTAGCTTCTGAGGAGTTTAGCGTACCAGGCATCGGTTATGATGCAGTGGGCAACATCAAGTCTATCACCCGCAAAGGCCTGGTTTCCGATGGAAGTTGCTTCGTACCCCGGGAAATCGACCGGCTGACAATGCTTTACAACGGGGAGCGCCCGAACCAGATGAGCAATGTCAAAGACGAGGCGCCCATAGATAGCCGGGTATATGGCTTCAAGCCCGGCGCCAGCTTCACCGCCCTGTACCAGTACGACGACAACGGCAACCTCGAATATGACCCCCACAAGGGTTTGACGATGCAGTACAATTTCCTTAACTTACCTACCTCCATCGGCGCCATGTCCCTCACCTACGACGCTACAGGGCGAAAGTGGAAAAAGGACGGCGAGTTTGGAGCAGTTCTTTATGACGGCGGCATCGAATACCGCGACGGCCAACTGGAAGCCATCAACCTGCCCGACGGGCGGCTGGTGGCGGAGTACAACGGCGGCCCTGGCATAACCCGCTTCCGGGCGGAGTATTTCCACCAGGATCACCTTGGAAATACAAGGCTCGGCTTCTCGGACTTTAACCAGAATGGGCGTATTGACCTGGAGGAGGAGAACCCCAGTACGCCGTTGAATGAGTTGGAGATTACGCAGGAGAGTCATTATTACCCATTCGGTATGGGGCATATGGGCCCCTGGTATGCGACGGTGGCTCCAGAGAATAGGTATCTGTACAATGGCAAGGAACTTAACGAAGACTACGGCATCAATTTGATGGATTATGGGGCCAGGTGGTATGATGGGGCGCTGGGGAGGTTTACGGGGGTGGATCCGATTGCCGACCAGTTCGCGTGGGTGACGCCGTATAATTATGCGGAGGATGAGCCGATTGCACATATTGATTTGTGGGGGTTACAGAAATTATCAATTCATGGAATTGGTGGTGCAGGATCAGCATATACCTCATCCGATAACAATTCTTTTCAGGCTAGAGCCTTAGCTTTATCAAGAAATAATGGCTATAGGACTGTCGGAGTAAGCAATGGCCAAGGAATAGTTAATGCTCTTCAAAGCGAGACACGCCGAAAAGGCTACGTATCTTCAGTTGTTTCGTTTGCTCATGGTACTGATAGTGGAATCATTCTAAATAATAATTCTGGATTTTACACCAATAGTGATGGCTACAACACTGATGCAGCTAGTGTTGATGATATTGTAGCTGCAATGGAAGATGGGTCAATCAATTTTTCTTCAGATGCGACTTGGGTACTAGGAAGTTGTCGGGCATGTGGAATTACTAATGCATCGGGTGATTTAGCTTATGATATTACGGATAAGACAGGTGTAACTACCATTGGAGCCACTGACATCGTAGAGCCTGAGATAAAGAATGGCAAAGAAACCGGGAGACTAACTACTCAGGGGAAATTTGTAAAGACAGAAAAGGTTTTGATGTTACTCTCACAGCTTCTGATGGAACAGAAATCAAACGTGTAATCCCCACAAGCCAGTTAGCTCAAGCCTTTGCTAATGGATTCAATTACGATGGAAGTTACAATGTAAATATCCAATCTCGGATAAAGAAAACGGATTTAGGTAATATCATCGATCCATCAAAACAATAGGACATGAGAGTAGTTTTATTAATGGCTCTGATCGCTATTTTATTAGCTCGGTGTGGTAACGAAACAAGTGAGGATCAAGTACAAGATAAAGGCAGTCAAGAGGAAATCCTTAAAGGAAATATTTTAGAATATGTTCCGAATAGCATTGATCTTTCACAGGATTTGGACAGCTTATTATCTGAAGGTGATCTTGAGGACTTTTACGGCTCAAAAGACAGCTTAACCTTAGATAGCATCACAAATATATGGTACTTTTGAAACTGTATTTGTTTCACCTGAAAAGAGCTAACCAGGGATATGATCTTGGCTATATGTCCAAAGGAATGCGAAACCGTTGATTGACTATTTTATTTATCGGAATAATCTTTCAACAAGAGAGTTGGTTACATCTGGTGTCATATATAATCTCCTCAAAGAAAACAAATTATCAGGTCCATATGATGAGAACATTGTAGATAGTATTGATCTTGAAGGTATTAGGATCAAAGAATGGTTGGATAGCCTGAGTAAATAGGATTCTTTCCCTTGCTTTCGGTAGTATAGCAAACTGATCACTCGACCCCCGCTGTCGGTAGTATAGCAAGCACATCAACCGACCGCTAACCTGCTGTCGGTAGAATGGCAGATCGCATCTCATTACCGCTGGTCGATGTTTGCAACGTCGACCAGATATGAAGATATTGGACACAAACTCCTGCTGCAGGTAGAATGTCGGAGCGCCGCTGTCGGTAGAATAGCAGACTGACCACTCGACCGCTGACCGACGTTTGTAACGTCGGTACCGGTATTTTTGAACGCCAAACCCGCTTGAAACCACCGGTTTTAAGTGGGCGCCCAGTTTAGAAAAGTCGAACGGCAAAAAGCGTGTCGACGATAGGAGTAGAGTCTTTTTGCCGTTCGGCTGTAAGCATGCGGTAACCCCATGTTTTCCAGGTACCGCCGGTAAAGTTTAAATTGGGCGCGAACCAAAAGACAACCGATGGCCATGTCCCTCACCTACGACGCTACAGGCCGAAAGTGGAAAAAGGACGGCGAGTTTGGAGCAGTTCTTTATGACAGCGGCATTGAGTACCGCGACGGCGTACTGGAAGCCATCTACGCCCCCGACGGCCGGCTGGTGGCGGAATACCCGTCCGGCGGCAACCGAAGCGAAGGCGATATCAGCCGTTTTGTAGCGGAGTACTGGCATCAGGACCATTTAGGCAACACCCGGCTGGCCTTTGCGGACTTTAACGAAGACAGTTTCATTGAAATAAAGGATAACCCGAGTACAGGGGAGAATGAACTGGAGATAACGCAGGAGGCGCACTATTACCCATTCGGCATGGGGCATTTTGGGCCCTGGTATGCGACGGTGGCTCCGGAGAACAAGTACTTGTACAATGGGAAGGAACTTAACGAAGACTACGGCATCAACCTGATGGATTATGGGGCGCGGTGGTATGATGGGGCTTTGGGGAGATATACAACTATCGATCGATTTGCTGAAAAATATAACTCCTACTCACCTTATAGTTATGCAGCTAATAACCCAATAAAATTCATTGATGTCAATGGAGATTCATTAAATGTATCTGATTTAATGACCAAAAATTCTGCTGCAAACGATAAGTTAATAAATAGTCTTGAATATGTTACAGGATTTGATTTAGAAGTTAATAAAACTGGAAATGTTTCAATTTCTGGAAGGTTACGTGATGCTGACGGTAAAAAAGTAAAAGGTAGTAGGCTTGCAAGAAAATCTCTAAAAAAGTTAATTAATAGCTCTACAACGATAAGTGTTGTCGATAATCAAGGGGGAGGAACTAAAGTAGTAAATCATGAAAATAAAATCCGATATGATCAAGGGCAACAAGATTTTTTACAGATATATCTTTCTCAAGATTTACATAAGGAAGCCTTTGGTCCAGGTATAACGTTCTTTCATGAATTAGGTCACACAGCATATGGAGGAGGACTCGCCGATCCAGGAGGAGAAGAAGCAAAAATTACTTCTGGTGAAATAGAAATAATTCCCAATAAAATAAGAAGGCAACTTGGTCCATCATATGGTCAAAGAAAGGCTTATGATCATACGATAATTAACACCGAATTTGGTCCTTCCAAATATCTGCCATTTAGTAAGCAAGCCTTGAGACAAATCCAGGAAGGAAAACCCCCAACATCCAGCTATCATGGACCTTTGTAAACTTATTGTTAATGTAATGATGACAAGTATTAAAAAAAACAATAATATGATGAAGCCTTGCTTAATTTTTATGTTGATGCTAATCTTAGCAAAGCTATATTGCCAAGAAAATTCATGTGATTACTACAATATAATCCGATATATTGAGAATGATGTTGAAGTGAATGAATTAGTTGAATCAACATTTTCTTATGTAATTAAAAAGCAAAAGAGCCCTGTGACATACCATATCGCAGATAGTTTAATGTTTATTGATATCAACTTTGTTCTTGAAGGTGAATTTAATCCAAGATATGGAATCGATTCTTCTGCATTTAACTCTAATGCTACTTTCAGAAGCATGTACGTAAGCCTACCACCAAGGGCATCTTGCCCGTCATAGCTGCAATGCCGACCTTTGCCTAAAATGCAGACATGAAAAGACCATTGACAAGGACAAGCCGTTCGTGGCGGGATGCTGGCTCGTGGGCGCGGTTGCTGTCAGGCCATGAAGGTAGCGGGCTGAGCGTAAAAGAGTATTGTGCCGCTCAAGGCGTAAGCGCCGCCTCCTATTACCGGTGGCAAAACCGGTTGAAGCAGGAAGAAGGCATGGGGTTCAGCCCAATAGAGATAGAAGCGAAGCCAGTAGGCAGCATAGTAGTTGAAGTTGAATTACCGGGCGGGGTGTCCTTGCGCTTTAGCGAGTTGCCGCCGGCAGCATATTTGCGCAGCCTAAGCTCAAGCTTTAGCCAATGATGGGCTTTACCCCCGCGCAGCGCTATTACCTGGGCCGGGAGCCAGCTGATATGCGAAAGAGCTACGACGGCCTGAGCGGGCTGGTGCGCCAGGGCATGGGCCGCGACCCCTTGAGCGGAGAAGTGTTCATCTTTTTGAACCGCCGCCGGACCATGATCAAGATACTGGTTTGGGACCGTAGCGGTTTTGTGATTTGGAGCAAGCGCTTAGAACGGGGCACGTTCGAGCTGCCGCGAAATACGCAGGCCGGGGCTTCAGTGCCGCTTAGCTGGGAGGAACTGGTGATGATCCTGGAAGGGGTGCGCCTGAGCAGCGTCCAGCGGCGCAAGCGTTACAGCCGGGAAAAAGCGGCAGTGTAAAAAATATCGGAGTTATCCACCGTTTTGAGAGCGGGTGTGTTGATAAAGGCTTTTTTATGGGGCGTTCCGAAAAAAAGCGCAAGAAATCCACAAAAGCAGGCGGTGGGATGTTGGGAAAAAGTGCTTGTGGGATAGAGGCTAAGCCACTACCTTTATCCTATGCAAAACGCAAGCGAACAGACGGTACCGTTGGCCGATTACCAGAAACTGGAATCGGAGCTGCAGGAGTTGAAACAACGCCTGGCGTGGTTCGAGCGGATGATGTTTGGCCGCAAGAGCGAGCGTTTTGTGCCGGCTGAGGAAGTGGAGGGGCAATTGAAATTGGCCTTTGCCCCGGAACTGGCTCAGGAGGTAGAAGCCTCAGTGAAGCAGCTCATCGCCGCCCACGAGCGTAATGCCCCGCCCAAGAAAGAGAATACTCACAAGGGCCGGCAGCCCATCCCTCTTGATTTACCGCGAGTAACAGAGGTGCTTGAGCCAGAGGAAGATACCAGTGGGATGAAGCGCATAGGGGAAGACATAACCGAAGTGTTGGAATACGCGCCGGGCAAAGTATGGGTGCGGCGCATCGTGCGGCCCAAATACGCCCGGCAGGAGGTAAACGAAGACGCAGGGCCGGGCCAAATCGTACAAGCGCCTGCCAAGGACTTGCCCTTCGGCCGGTCAAAAGCCGGGGTAAGCCTCATCGTGCACATCCTCATCTCCAAATACGTAGAGCACCTGCCGCTGCACCGGCTTATCGCCCGGTTTGCCCGCAGCGGCCTGAAAGTCCCGCCTCCTACGATAGGCAACTGGGTCAAAGCCGGGGCTGCTCCGCTGATGATCCTCTATGAGGCCTACCAGAAGGTTATTTTTGAGGCCTTCTACCTCCAAATGGATGAAACTAAGCTGAAAGTGCTGGAAGATGGGAGGGGCAAGGCGCACCTTGGGTATCTGTGGGCGGTGTTCAGCCCCATGGATAACCTGCCCTTCTTCTTTTACGAAAAAGGGCGGGATCACGAAGGGCCGAAAAAATTCCTGGAACGTTTTGCGGGCGTGCTGCAATGCGATGGCTACAGCGTGTATGAAACCCTGAACAAAAAGATGGATGACATCACCCTGATGAATTGTATGTCCCATATCCGCCGGGAATTTTTCGATGCCCAGGGCAACGACGCTGAACGAGCCCAAACTGCCTTGACGCTGATCAAGCTGCTTTACCTGGTGGAAGAAAAAGCCCGCCTGCAGGGCTTCAACGCTGAACAGCGCCTCGAACTGCGGCTCAAAGAATCAAAGCCTGTCTTCGATACCCTTGGGCAATGGCTCCAAACCGAATACGACAAGGTTACTCCCTCCAGCACCATCGGCAAAGCCATCCAATATGCCCTCAACCGCTGGAAGAACATGGCCCCGTTTTTGGCCAATGGCAATATAGAGATCGACAACAACCTGGTGGAGAATATTATCCGCCCGGCAGCTATTGGGCGCAAGAATTACTTATTTGCCGGCAGCCACGAAGCAGCTCAGCGTACGGCTGTGTTCTATACCTTCTTCGCCGCATGCAAACACCACGGCATCGACCCCGAGAAATGGCTCACAGACGTGCTTAACCGCATCCACAACCACAAAGCCAGCCGACTGCATGAACTCTTCCCGCAGAACTGGAAACCGGCAGCGGAATAAGCGAACCTACGCAGGCAACTGACAAAGTTAGCTGCCCCTGAGCTGCGGCACAAGATGCCCTTCGTCGTAGGCTTACGCATGTACTATCATGGCAACATTGAGTTGCGGCCAAAGATATTTAATTCATCAGAAGAAGCTTATCCGTTATATCTTTATATGTCAAAGCGGATTGGAGATGTAGTAATAATTGAAATCACTGATGATGCAGAATATCCATCTAATCAAATAGTGCAATTTGGCACTTCTGTGATCGTAGTATTACTAGTAAATGGGAACAATGAGGTATTAAAAACTTTATTCAAAGGTATAGTACACAATAATTGATTCTCTCCCTGCCCGAAGTGTTCACGGCTTCCTGGAATTGCCGGCCAACGCCACCCCCGGCCAGGGGCCTCAGGCCGTAGCTTCTGAGGAGTTTAGCGTGCCAGGCATCGGTTATGACGCAGTGGGCAACATCAAGTCCATCACCCGCAAAGGCCTGGTTTTCGATGGAGATTGCTTCGTGCCCCGGGAGATAGACCGGCTGACAATGCTTTACAACGGGGAGCGCCCGAACCAGATGAGCAATGTCAAAGACGAGGCGCCCATAGATAGCCGGGTATATGGCTTCAAGCCCGGCGCCAGCTTCACCGCCCTGTACCAGTACGACGACAACGGCAACCTCGAATATGACCCCCACAAGGGTTTGACGATGCAGTACAATTTCCTTAACTTACCTACCTCCATCGGCGCCATGTCCCTCACCTACGACGCTACAGGGCGAAAGTGGAAAAAGGACGGCGAGTTTGGAGCAGTTCTTTACGACGGCGGCATCGAATACCGCGACGGCCAACTGGAGGCCATCAACCTACCCGACGGCCGGCTGGTGGCGGAGTACAGTGGCGGCCCTGGCATTACCCGCTTCCGGGCGGAGTACTTCCACAAAGACCATTTAGGCAACACCCGCCTGGCCTTCTCTGATTTCAACCAGAATGGCTATATTGAGCTAACAGAGGAGGACCCTGGTACGCCGGAGAATGAGTTGGAGATTACTCAAGAGGCGCATTATTATCCTTTTGGTATGGGGCATATGGGCCCCTGGTATGCGACGGTGGCTCCAGAAAACAAGTACTTGTATAATGGCAAGGAGTTGAATGAGGACTACGGCATTAACCTCATGGATTATGGGGCAAGGTGGTATGATGGGGCGATCGGGAGGTGGATGGCGGTGGATCCGCTGGCAGAGAAATATCCAGGGTTGTCGCCTTATAATTATGTTGGTAATAATCCATTAAATGCTATTGACATGAAGGGTGACAGCATTACTCCAATAATTACTCCTGGAGGAGGGAAAGATGGAAGAGATCTTCTAACGATCAATATCACCGGAAGACTAATAAATTCAAGTTGCGATCTATAAAGATTTATCAAGAGCAAATGCAAAAATGAAAAGAACGACCTTCAAAAGAAACCCTTGAATGGTGACGGCATGAATCTTACTGGGTAAGAAAGCCGCTATTTCGGAGAAGGTAGTTTCGATTCTTTTTCGCATAGCCTTTTTTATAAAATCCATCGCCGGATGATCCGGCCTTTTGGAATTTGATTTTCGAACCACGAGCAGGTGAATTTGCTCAAGTTCTTTGTAATAGCCTTCCAATTTGTAGTCTGTGTAGGCACTGTCCGCATAGAGCTCACTTCCGGTAGGTAAATCGATATCCATGCTTTGAAAGGCCGTGATATCATGATAAGAACCTGCACAAATGAAGTATTGAACCGGCAAGCCCTCCAGCGTAGTGATTACTTGCACTTTAAAGCCGTAGAAATACTCTCTTTTGGACACATTCTTACCCCTGTAAGCCTTGTGCCTAAGCAGTTTGCATCTTTCGATGCGAATGTTCCTGCACACAGCCACCGGGAAAGAGTCAATCATATATTGGCTGCTGACGTTGAGTGCCTTTAGCGTTTGGCCCAGGGCCAAAAACAGGCTTGAAATAGTAGGCGATAAGCGATGTAAATGCCGGTTAAAGTTGGATTTATCCGGGAAGTCAAACTGATGGACTTCCTTAAGATAAGCCTTAGATCTGGCAAAGTTCCCAGAGAAGTACCGAGCCGCTACCAGCGCCGTGGCAATGACCTGGGCATCGTTCAGTTTACGCCTGGCTCCCGCTTTTGGGTGCCCAACTTTTAGATAGTCGTCAACAAAACAGTAAATTGCTATGGTGAAGTCTTCCATAGTAAATTGAGTTTGGCGACTACAACTTACTATTTATTGGAGGACTTCACTTTTTTATGGCTTGAGCTTATTCATCGCAACTTGAATTAATAAATATGTCTGAGAATAACGTCAATATGGAAAGTGCATTAAGTAGGATTAAGTATGTTATGGAGTCTTCTTTTCAAGGAGAGAACATAAACGGATACGACATGAACTTGAATTTTGATTTTACAATAGCTGAATCAGGGGAGGATGTTTCCCCTTCTGATCATTTGATAATTCTCGCAGAACCAAAAAGTTGGAATAAAAAGATTCCCGGTGCTTCTGATTGGGATCCCAATTCACGTGTAGCAGGCTACGTAGCAATTGTGGATGCGGATTATTTTACTGGGCTTTATGACAGATACATAGGTCAAGAAGGACCTAGGACTTCTGCTCATGAAATGGGACATCTTTTAGGACTTGGACATCGTAATCATGATACAAGTAATCTTATGGCACAAGGTCAATCATATAAAAGAGGTAATGATATTAACTCCACGCAACTATTGACTATTCAAAAGTCTTTAATATCTCCAACCTTTCTTTCTGCGCGTCTGAATCATGGTAATAACAGGCAATATGGAATGGCTTTATATCCTTTTAGATTTGTAAAGGAGTTGTTCAAAGATGAAGATTGAAAATACATGTAGTTTAAGACAAAACTCTTTTTGAGCTTTACACTTACAGCATTCTAAAAAGCTGAGGTTATGGGTTTAAATGGCTACAGATAAAGCATATATCTGTATTTAAGCTGTTTGAAAAATGAACTAAAGGACATGAAAAAAACACTAAAGTTAATTTTAGCAATCATATTGCCTTTTTTTGTTTTTGAGGTGTATTACTATTCTATAGAAGGGGGTAACATTGTCTTTTTCATACAAGATGAAAGAGTATTTAGTGACAGTTCGGAAACAGTAATTATTGAATATGAAGGTAAGTATGAAGAATTTGTATTAGATAGAGAACAATTAGTGATCGGCGGACATGCATATGATAACTTTTCTTTCGATGTGATGAAAGTTCATCGGGATAGCCTTAAGTCTAGTGTGTCTAAAACCTATCCCATTGTTCAATGGATTGTTATCAACGTATATAATGATAGTACTATTGTAACCTCAAATTTCACACCAATATTATTACAATAATACCCCCGATGCCTATCGGGGACTACCCCATTTGGCATGAACCACCTTGGGCCCTGCTTCGTCCGCCGTAGCCCCTGAGGCGAAGGCGGGGTATGCGACGGTGGCGCCGGAGAATAGGTATTTGTACAATGGCAAGGAGTTAAACGAAGACTACGGCATCAACCTCATGGATTATGGGGCAAGGTGGTATGATCCGGCGGTGGGGTGTCCTCTTCCCCTATTGCGCAACCGGTTTAAAGTAGAGACTCTGATTTAGCAGCTCCATTTCATCTGGCGTTTTATAGTCGATGGAACGTAAGCCTACGACGAAGGGCATCTTGCCCCTCTGCCGGATAATAACGAAGAAAAATCTACAGATGAAGATTGTTGCCCGGGGTTAGGCATAGGTGGAGCACAGGCTAGGTCACAAAATGCACAGGCTATTGCTGAAACTACGGGAGAGCGTTATGAAAGTAGTTATCTGGAGTTGTCAGAGTCTGAATCGAGAGCGGGGTTAGAAGGGGCAAAGGAAGGGATACTGTTCATCTTTGGTGAATGGGCCTTGGTGAAAGTTGGGACTTGGGCGGTCAGATGGGTAAGGGTCAGTAGAGCTGTTAAGTCGAGTACGAAGTTAATCAGCCAGTTTTCTACCAGTACAATTGATGAGGCAGTAGGTCTTGTAATGAAGAACAGTAATGATGTTAAACACATCTTTGCTGCTAAACATAATCTTGGTCCATTGGTAAATAAACTTGGCGGACAGGAAAACACTATAAGAACTGTACTTAATGCAGCAAATGGCAAGCTTCCTGCAAGTGGTGTCTTTAACAATATCCCTGTAAACGTTGGTGGGCAAACAATTTTCCTAAGAGGAAATGTTATTAATGGTGTTCCCAGAATTTGTACAATGTTCATTAAATAACAATAGTCCGTGGCGAATCAGGCGGCGATGCTGCCGAGTTTTCTGAGGCGCTCGCGGATAGAATTAATTTTTGACATCTGTGAGCCGATGCCAAACGTGGCAATAAATCGGCTCAGCAGTAAATCGTTGGCATACTGGGTTTTAATGTCGGCCATGGAGAAAGCTCCCCGCTCGTGTGCAGGCCTGTGCAAGTGGTGCGCCACTTTGGCCAGCGACACCGCCGTCAGGGCGGTATTGAGGTGGAAATGAAGCTTTTTTTCGCTGCGAGCCTGACACTGGGCCAACCCTGCATATTGCTTAGCGTCCCGGTAGAGGAATTCGATCTGGAAACGGCATTGATAGGCATGCAATACTTCGGCGCCGTCGAGGTCCAAATCTGTGCAAGCATAGATTTTGGCCGACTTGATATTTCCCTGCTGATCCAAATGGTGAACGATCACCACGCGGGCATTGCGCTTCCAGGATTGCACGTTAGCCACAGCATGGTAGGCGATCCAAGAACCATCCTCGGCTTGAGCACAGGGGGTGAAGTAATCAGGCCGCAAGGCTTTGATGTCGATACGCCCATCATAAGTTTTGGGCCGCCCCTTGCCTTTATGGCGTGGGCCATGGTACAGATAACGCAGCCGGACGTCTTTACGCAAGCGGGTGATGAGGTGAAAACCCTCTTCCAGCAGCGCATCCACAAAGGGCTGGCGAGCGAAAAAGGCATCGGCAACCACATATTTGGATAACGCTAACAAAGCCTCCTTCCGCTCACGAAGGATACGGGCGTAAAAGCTTAGTAGGGTTTCCTCCGCCTGCAAGCCTAGGGTTTGAACAGCTTCCAGGTGTAGAGCCGCCTTATCGGATAAATCAATGGCTGCAATGCCGCAAAACTCCAACCCTCGCAACTCTCGGCCCGCACAACCCGAATAATAATAGCCGATGCCCGGGGTGTGCTTGCCGCTCTTAGGGATAAAGCAAGGGTCAAAGGCAATAGCCTGGTGTGGGCTGAGGTTTTCACCGGCCAGTATGGCGTTGAAACCCAGCCAATCGAAAGAGCGGCCAAAGTTTTGGCGATAGGTATCTTCGCCCAGCTCACCCCAGCGAGACAAGTTGGCGAAGTTGTATCGCCCTCGGATGGATAGCCACAATGGAAATAAATGCACCATAAATCGATATTGCCAACGCTTGACTCTGGAAATTTTTCCTAATATTTGTTCTGTGAGTGTCTTGACGCTCATAGGGCAAAGTTTAGCTCGGTTGTGTAGGAACTCCCAAGCTACGGCTTTTGCCCTTTTTTTTACCTATGCGTCAAATTCGCCACGGACTATTGTAAATAAAGGAGGTTATATGAACTGGAAAGCACAGTTTGAGGAATATGAAAAATTTTTTGGTGTACATGCTGAAATTGATTGGAAACCAGTTATTGCACTGGTTCGGAAAGTAATTGATAATAATTCTGAGGATGTTGAAGCATATATAAGAGTAATTTATTTACTGCATAATATTTTGGTAGAGGAAGATTATCCCGAATCTGAACACGACCACATGGCCGAGTTATTAAAGCAATATTTTAATGAGTCGTACACAAGGTTTTCGGAGAATGGAGAGTATTTATTTTTTATTGGTAAAATACTTCACATTGCTGAATGGTATTTTGGTTTAGACGATAGTAAGTTAGCTATAGAGCTCCAAAAGAAAGCTATGGAAAAAGAGCCTGGGAACTTGTTATATGAATGGGCTTATCGTTTTTCTTGTCCAGGAGATATAGCAGAAGGTTATTTAGCTCACCAGTTAATTACAATTGAAAAAGATAAAGTTAGGTGGCTTAAATCAAAAGGCTTTCCAGGCGAATATATACTGGAACACTTAGAAACAAGTAACCAAGAATATTTGGAAAAAGAAGCATCTCAGTAGTGGGGCTTTCACCTAGGGGTAGTTACACACTTCCTCCCAATCATTCCTCCTCTTCACTGGAATAATTTCGATAAACCTTCAAAATCGACCTCCCCGTCACCGTCCCCGCCCCAATAAACCTGCCCGTCTTCCGGTTCTGGATCACAAAGCGGTCCTGCCCCTCCTCGCGGAGGTGCTGGAGGAGGTATTCCGTGTTTCGGTAATCGATGTGCTGGATAGCCTCCAAAGTCCGTTTCGGGGGCGCCGGCTCGGAGGGCTGGGGGTGAGGAGAATCTTCAGGAGAGTGGAGATCAACCGGCAGGGCGGCAAACCAGGTGGCGATATCGTGGAGGCGGGTGTGGGGGGTGGCCTCCAGCTCGGGGAGCGTGAAGGATTGGCCGTTGAGCGTGACCGTTAAGGTAATGGTGGCGGTGGCGGCCGGGTTGAGTTGCCCATCCGGGAAGAAGTGGGCGTTGTAGGCGGCTTTGAATTGTTCGGCGGTCATTCGGCTTCCTCTTTTTCTTTTTCGATGTAGGCGGTGGCGTTGGGGAAGCCTAGGACATACCATTTCCCGCTTTTCGTTTCCCTTTTTTCGGCCCACCTATCACAGGTTTTTTCGGCGATTTTCAGCACCTCATCGCCGGACAACTCGATATTCGACACGATGCGCATGCCGAATTCCATCTCCATGTCGCCGAAGAAACCGCGCTTTTCTACCCGGAAGTCGAAGCGCTTCCGGGTGCTGGAGAAATTTTTTTCCTTAAGGATTACCCCCATGGCTGCTAGGCTTTTCCCGTAAAGGTACGGCTTTTTGGTTGGTGTTGCATTTTTTTGTTTCAAACAATTAAATGTATGTATCGATTGTATGGGACTTATTTGTGCCACCTGGTGCTGGAAGCGGTCGGGAGGGGCAACAAGACGGTGAAGGCGGTCATGG
Organism: Lewinellaceae bacterium; assembly: GCA_020636215.1. Classification (GTDB taxonomy): domain Bacteria; phylum Bacteroidota; class Bacteroidia; order Chitinophagales; family Saprospiraceae; genus JACJYE01. Next base: position 779,830 of record JACJYG010000005.1, on the reverse strand, counting down.
ACGATATCGGGCACGGGCTGGAGGGGCGGGAGCGCCGTAACCTGGAGCGGCGCGTCCGCAATGCCCTCAAGGCGATGGAAGCCGAGGGGCTGGTATCCAAAGAGTGGGCCTTGGCCGATAAGATTCCGGTTCAACATTTCAAACCTGCCGAATTATGAACATCGCGAAGTACTTCAAAATGAAGAACCTGTTTGGCGGCAACCCGCAGCAGATGATGTCGCAGGCCCTTAGCCTGCTCGTGCCTATGCTCGACAACTTTATGGGCAAATTCAACCAGCCGGAAGAGGAGGGCGGCCTGCTGCAGGAAGGCGACCACACCTGCTGCATCGGCATCGTGCCTACCAAAGTCCGGAAGGGCGAGGGCGAGGAAACCACCTACCTGCCCTACGTGCTCACCCTGGCTTACGACCCGGCAAGCGCCCGCATGTATATCTCCAACAAGATCCTTTTGACCAAAATCCTGGAAGAAGATGGAAGCCACCCAGCCGGAGGAATTGACGAAGAAGAATGAGCCCGCCGCATCCGCCGATGACTTTTTCTCGGTAAACATCGACACCGATTCGGACATGCAGGCCTTCCTGGAACACATGAAGCGCCCTCGGGAGGAGGTGGATATGCCGGACATCGGGATCGGCCCGGAAGAGCCGGAAAAGGGCCCTAAAAAGGAGGCGGCGCTGGATGACCATGACCGCCAGAACCTGGCCTACCTCGATTACGATGACGAGCACCGGATGACGGCCGAGTTTATGCTCATCCAGATCGATAAGGGCATGGCCTTCGTTTTCAGCTTCCTTTCCGGGAAACCGATGAACGATTACCGCACCCGCACGGAAAAGCCCAAGGGCGAGGATTACGAAGCCGAGCTGGCCGCCGCACTGCTGAAGAAATACCAGCTCCGAATGAGCCTGGAGTTCGCCTTCGGCATGGCCTTTCTGATGCGCTACTCGCCCATGTACGCCAAGGCGGTGCAGGACCGGAAGAAGCTGAAGTTGGAGGAAGCCAAAGCCGAAAAGGAGAAGGATGCAGCATAGGGATGCGGAAGTCACGATCATCGTGGGCCGGAACGGGACCGGCAAGAGCACTTTCTGCGAAAAGCTGGTGAAGGGCCTCAGCCAGCGCACCCTGGCGGTGACCTACAACGGCATGCCGAAGATCTGGCGCCCCTACAAGGAGGTGGACATCACCAGCGCCCGGGCGATGAAATTCAAAAAGGGCATCCGCCAGGTGATCGCCGCCCGCTATGAGGAGAGCAGCCGCAAGAACGAGGTTTTCCGCCACATCTACACCAACTTCCACAACGGCATCATCATATGGGACGACTGCCGCGGCTACATCGACAGCGCGGTGGACAACAACAAATACTTCCGCCAGCTGATCCTCGACTTCCGCCACCGCATGCTGGATATGATCTTCGTGGTGCACTCGCCTTCCGATGTCCCCCCCCGCCTCTGGGGCTTCGCCTCCACCGCCTGGATCGGCGCCACGGATAGCCTGGTGAACAAGAGCCAGGTGCGCACCCATAGCGCTGACCGCATCATCGAGGTGCAGCATGAGGTGAATGAAGTTTTTAAGAAAGCGAAGTTACAAGGGGATGGGGGGCATTATGGGATTTTTAAGATGGTGCGGTTGTAGCGTTTGCTGTGGTAAAACCGGCCTCTGTGCCGGTTTTACCACAGCCTTGGGGCAAGGAAATATCTATAGCCCAGCTTGTAAGAAACAGCCAAAAGGCCTATTTTACAGGTGCAAGTGAAAACGCAATGGATACACTGAGCCGCTATAAAAGCTATATCGAAGAAATCCTCCACCAGTATGCCAGCAGGAAGCCGGTAAACCGCCCTAAACTGGAGTACCAGTTGATCATTGATGAAGAAAGGCTTCAGTTTATTTTACTGGCAGTGGGTTGGCATAACAACGATTTTATCCATAACTGGATCTTTCACCTCCAGCTCAAAGGTGATAAAATATGGGTATACGAGGACATGACCGACCCAGGCATCAAAGTATTCCTGATGGAAAAAGGAGTCCCTTCCTCGGATATCATCCTTGGCTTCTTGCCAGAGTATGAATTAGAATCCATTCCCCCCGTAACTGCCGGCTAAACTTTCCAGAAAATGAGCATTGTCATCGACGAACTTCACCAAAAAGCCATGGCCCTGGCCGATGAGGCTTTTTATGCCAAGGGTAGAGGTGAATTGGAAACAGCTCAATCCAAATACCTCGAAGCATTTGAATATGAGAAATCAGCCGCTATGCTTTTGGTCAACGAATACAGCCAGGAACCTACCCGTTCTGTGCTTTTCCGGAGCGCTGCCTGTCTAATTTTGAACCTTCCCTTTCCTTCCGATGAACATTTCCGTCAGGCAGAGCGCATGGTGGCTTTTGGCTTAAGCGGAAACCCTCCTGAAGAAATCGCTGAAGAACTGCGGGAGGCCTGGAGGGAATTGATGGGGCATTTGCAGCAAGAGGCGGCTTGATTTGCAGGGGCTCTATTCAATCCCAAGGATACCCGGCGGTTTGATCCCCAAGCGCTCCATAACCTCTCTTAAAGATGTATTCCAAAGCCGGGCCAACTGTGCCAGGTGCTTAAGGCGTTCCACATTATTGGCTTCCACTTGAGGGATCAATTGAATCAATTCCTGGTGTTCCTCTTCCGTGATCGATTCATCGGCCAGTTTTTCGAGTAGCTCATTGTACCTCAATTGGACTTCTTCCGGAAGGCCTTCATTGATTTTGAGGAACAGTTCCGTTTCCTCCCTGCTAAAGGAAGGCGCTTTTCCTGGAGTTTCCGATTCCCTTTCTGCTTCCTTAAGAAATTGCATGACCCGTTCCAAAGGCTCTTTGCTTTGGGTATCCAGGATGATTCTGATCAGTTCCAGTTTGGTTGTGTATACTCATATTTTGCCAAAGTTTACCGAAAGATAACGATGAGTTGGGAAAATCTGTTCCTTATTAGTATACATGGTTCCGGTGCACCGCCACGCCGCTGGGGCATCCATGGCCTGGATCGGTGCCACGGATAGCCTAGTGGACAAGAGCCAGGCGCGCACCCATAGCGCCGATAGGATCATCGAGGTGCAGCATGAGGTGAATGAGGTTTTTAAGAAGGCGAAGCTGAAGGGGGATGGGGGGCATTATGGGATTTTTAAGATGGTGCGGTTGTGTTTTTATTCTATCAACACCAGCTTCTCCGTGAACAACATTCTTCTTTCATTAGAAGTGATACACATATTGTAGAAACCGGCTTTTATTACACCTGGTTCCCAATGTATCTCTTGCCTTCCTGCCTGCAGCTTTTGCATAAGTACAGGCAGGCCGATAGAATTGTACAAATGGAGCAGAGCTTCTTGCTTCAGATCATAGGCCAGGGTAAATGCCCCTTGACTGGGGTTGGGATAAAGCCGGAAAAACTGTTCTCCCTGTTTAGCGGATAGCCCATCGATGTAGTCGATTTCATAAGCAAAAACAGCCTGGCAGCCATTGCTGTCGGTAACCATCAGGGTGTATTCCCCTGGTTGAAGTCCTTCGATTGTGTGGGAATGCAGGCCATTATCCCATTCGAGCTGGTAAGGGGGCGTTCCTCCGTTCAAGCCAGTGATACTTATACTGCCTCCAGCTAATTGTGTCGCAGGTTCCGTGATGGCCTCAGCCAGTATGGAATCTACTCCAGTGATGACAAAGTTGGCTGTATCCCTGCACCCCATGCGGTCGATAAGGGCCAGGTGGTATTCGCCGGCGGCAAGGCTATCAAGAGTTGGGGGCACTAAGCCAACCCCTATTCGCTCCAATTCATACTGGAAGGGCGGCGTACCGGTAGGTTGTAGCCAAAGTATACCATTCTCGCCACCAGGGCAGGTTGGCGGTAGTATGCTGTCGAGCTGAAGGGAGATGGCCGGTTGTTCGTAAGCCCCAAGGTCCGCATTGGCCCCAATAAACCGGGGGCTTCCATCAAGGCTCTCCGTAATGCCTAGCTCCAGCAAAAGTGAATCCCGCCCGGCATCGATGGCGGGAGAACAGGCGGAAATGCGGAAATCCCCATCCTGCGGGTCTACAAACTGGGGTGAAACAGCATATTGCATGCCCTGGCCACAGGCCAAGCCGCCGCCAAGCAGGTCACAATCAGGGGTGGAAACCATACTGTGGCTAATGGTATAGTCAAACAGGTTGTCTTCGTAGCCTTCGAGATAACCGTTAAGCAGGTGGTTATACATCGTGATATTTGGGCCTTGCAACTGAAAGATACAGTTGTGCACCGCTATGCGGTTGTAGTATTCCTGATAATCAAAATCCGGGGCCCAGTTTTTGGCGATATCATAACTGCCATTGTTGTAGAATGTACAGTTGAGAAAAAGGGATTCCGAAACCCCTGGTATACCACTTGCTATGGATGCGACACCTGTATTGTTGGCGAAAATACAGTTGGTAAATGTATTGTAATTCTGGCTGATGTTTCCTAAGAACCCACGTATCCAATAGGCGCCTCCCAACGGCGAGGCGCCTCTGTTCCTAATGAAAGTGCAGGCATTTACCGTTTGTCGGCTTTTGATATCATCCATGAGCTCAACATATACGCCAGCACCTCGGTCCGGGGCTCGGTTGTCTATAAAATGCGTATTTTCCAGAAAAAGGCTTTGCTTTGCGATTCCAATGATTAGGAATGCTAATCCTCCTCCGCCATCAGATGTTGCAATATTTCCATTAAACTCCGATTGCTTAATGTGAACAGTGGCGCTATCACTAAGACTATTAGCTGAGAAATAAAGGTATACCCCTCCTCCAGTATTTCCAGTATTCTTCACTATGCTACAGCCTTCAAAAGCTAGGCTTGAATTGCCCTTCATATACGTAAAATTTACTCCACCACCACTAGACACACAGGTGTTTTCAGCTATTGAGCAATTGCGCAGCACCATTGGCTGGCCCAGGACACCCCAATCAATGGCCCCACCGCCTACCAATGCCCGATTCTGTAAGAAAAGGCATCCTTGAAACAGGACAGTATCACCTATGCCATTGTCATCATTTCGGTGTATGGCGCCACCGCTGGCATAGGCACGGTTGCTGGTAAAGGTGCAATTGATAATGGTTGGGGTTATGCCCTTGTTGGTAGGGCTGTTGAATGCAATGGCGCCTCCGTCTTTGGCATTGTTCCGAGTGAAAAAACAATTGCGAATCTGTATATGGGCAGGGGTATCCGTGTTTTCTCCAGGGGTGCTTACAAACAGGCCGCCGCCGTAGCGGCTGTCGAAGCCGTTTAAGTCGGCATTGCCGTATCGGATGTGCAGGCCATCCAGCACCGTATTGTTGTCAGGCGCAATAGCGCGCAGGACATGGTAGGAATTGTCGGTACTATCACCTGGTATACCAATATCGCCGCTGAGCAAGGTGATGTTCTCCAGGTAATCGCGCGCTTCAACCCCCTCTTCATCCCCGTTGAACCCCCCATAAAGCTGTACGCCCGTTTTCAGTGTAAAAGACAATTCTCTGTTGGCGCCATCAGTGGGGTAATAAGTGCCTGCAGCCACCCAAATGCTGTCACCAACCTGGGCAGCTTGCAGTGCTTCCGTGAGGTTTGAGTATGCACTTGCCCAGCTTTGGCCATCTTGCATAGGATTGCCATTAGCCTGGTTGACATAAATGCGGCCCTCCTGAGCAGAACCAAGGAAAGGAGTAATTAAGGAACAAAAGAGGGCTACATGATATTTCAACATTATTTTATGTTAAGATATGGAAACTGGGACTACTAGCTTGTGGCAACAGACCCCATGATTTCGTTATTGCTTAATAAAGCTGCCCAACGCAGTACTTTCATCCGTTTTTAGCCTAAAAAAGAATATAGCTCCAGAAGGCAGGTCCGAAAAGCCTGTGACATTAAATGCTTGTACTCCAGCACTGAATGAAGATTGGGTAGAGTAATAGTACCCAATACTGCTATAAATCTCTAAATCAACGGTTTCGCTTTCCAAAAGAGTGAACGGGATAGTAATTTGACTTGTAGCAGGATTGGGATAGGCTTGTCCCAATTCTATCTTTGGTGTTGATTGTACAGGTGTCAGTTCAATATTTATATTACTTGCAGGAATGGGCTTTGTTGCATGAATCGGGCCTAGGATAAAGTTGGGCTGGAGTTGTATCTTTGGTTTACGACAACTAAAAACGCAACCAACCAGCCCATGTCAAAGATAGCAAAGGACACCCAGAAGCCGGCAGAAAAGCCCAAAGAAAAGTACCGTGTCATCAATTGGAGCGCTTATAATAAGGCCCTGGTTAACCGGGGCAACATCACGATTTACTTCAGCGATGAAGCTATCAAGAACTGGTATGATGATGGCCCGGTGCAAAGAGGCGGCCAATTTGTATACAGCGGCCTTTGCATTGAGACGCTTTTGATGCTCAAGGTTGTTTTCAAGCTGGCATACACGCCACCGATGATGGTTCTCAGCTTAAGCCTTTACTGGATCAAGTGGAGCCTGATATTGACGATGCATGCCTGGACGGAGCATACGACACAGTAGATTGGGATGAATTGCTGGACAGGGAAGTAAACCCTATTATTCCTCCTCGGAGTAATGCGGTGCAATGGTATGAAGAGGAAGGGGGTGATATGCCCGGTTACCCGAGAAATATTGCCCTGGCTGAAATAGCGGAAATGGGGCGAAAAGAATGGAAGGAGCAAAGTGGTTACCATCGGCGAAGTTTGTCGGAAACAGCCATGTACCGCTTCAAAACCATTCACGGAAGAGCCCTTTATTCTCGAAAAATGAAAACCCAACAAACCGAAACAAAAATTAAAATTAAAACGCTGAATATCATGACAGCCCAAGGTATGCCACAGGCTGTGAAAGTCGAAATTGCCTAAGCTGGAAATTTAATAGGAAATTTGTGTCGAATTGATTCATGCAACAAAGCCGGTCAAATGTGAAACCATAGAATCTTATTGGACTCGATTAAGAGCCTATCCGAAAACCTCGCTCTGGGCAGCCCCTTTAAGCGAGGCAGGGTAAAAAGAGAAGGAAGACCCCATTGCAGGAGTTAATTTTGGAGTGACCAAACCACAAAATCACTCCGCAGATGAAGTCTTCCCAATGCGAATATGGGATAAATCCCGAATTTTTGCCACCGGAATGCCTATGGCAAGCCATTGAACCCTTGTTGCCGCTCGAACCGCCCAAGCCTAAAGGCGGTCGTAGACGAAAGCCTGACCGGCAGATGTTCTTTTCCATTTTCTATGTCTTGCGAACGGGCATCCAATGGAAAGCGCTTCCGCGGTTATTAGGCGCGCCTTCTACGGTGCATGATCGCTTTCAAAACTGGGTGCGCGTCGGGGTCTTCCATACCCTATGGGAATTAAGGCTCCTGCAATGCTACCTGGAAGGCCAGCTTGACTTTACCTGGCAAAGCATCGATGGTTGTATGACCAAAGCGCCTTTAGCAGGCCAGGAAACGGGGCCCAATCCTACCGATCGAGGTAAATCGGGCACCAAACGGCATCTATTGACCGAAGCCAAGGGCTTACCCATTGGCTTGGTAGTCAGTGGTGCCCACGCTCATGATAAGACCAAGGTAGAGGATGTTTTACAAAGCATGCCTTTATTACCGCTGCTACCTTGCGAGGAGAATCCTCAGCATTTTTGCGCTGATAAAGGCTATGATTTTGAGGACATCCGCAAATTGGTCGCTCACTATGGGCGGTCTTCCAGGCGGAAGGCCTCGACACGGGCTTCGAATTCTTCCCAGCTTTCGTTGCAGTGCTCGCCGTGGCGGAAATAGAACTCGTGAACCTTCAGAGGTTCAGGGTTTTTGCTTTCCTTAAGCATCCGGCGGTGGTATTCTGCCCGTTTTCGGACGTGGCGGTCGCTTGGGTAGCGGGAAGTTTCATAGATGTTTTCGATCATCACGGCGTAGCGTTTTAGGTCCTCCCGGTATTCCCACCTCCGGATGTAGGTGTTGAGCCAGGTGTAGAGGGCCATACCGACGGGGAAGGCGATGGCGGTGCCGGGGATGCCGTGGTTTATGGTGATGATTAGGATGGTGAGGAGGCCGGCGGGTTTTTCCTGGAGAAATCCTTCTTCCACCTTTTGGCAGCAAAGGTGGCCACCCGTCTGGTCAGCCGGGTAAAAAACTGCCGCCTGACGCAGTTTCGGCTAAAACGGCCCTCCTGGGGTTCGGCACATGAAAGCTCTGTGGAGCCGTTTCTTGACGCCGAATCTGCTAAGGGCGGACACCTTTGCTTGGGGATGGCTGCCTGGTTGTGACTGTCTATTCCATCGCTGCCATTCCGTGGACATTCGGCCTTATGGATTTTTGGCTACAATTCAAGGTGAGGTTTTCTCAAAACAAGCTCCCCAGTAGCCTGCATTTCCTGGGGACAAACCGCAACTGCGCTCGTTTCGAGTATAAATTCACCTTAAGCAGTTATCAAAACTAATTAATTGGCTACTTTTGCCAGATAATCCTTTCCTTTGACCAAAATGATGATGAAAAACACCTCGCAAAGCTTACAAATACTATTCGAAGACAACCACCTCATCGCCATCAACAAGCCGGCGGGGATGCTGGTGCAGGGAGATGTGACGGAAGATAAGCCACTGAGCGAATACGTCAAGGATTATATCAAGGACCGCTATAAAAAGCCTGGCGACGTCTTCCTGGGCACCATTCACCGGCTGGACCGGCCGGTCAGCGGGGTGGTGGTATTTGCCCGCACCAGCAAGGCTTTGGAACGCATGAACAAATTGTTCCACGACCGCCTGGTGCAGAAAGTCTACTGGGCGGTCACCACGGTAAGGCCCGAACCGCTCAACGGACATCTCGTGCACTATATCGAGAAAGACCGGGAAAGGAATGTGGCGCGCGCTTCCCTGCGCCCCCGCAGCAAGGACGCCAAATTATCGGAGCTGGATTATGAACTGCTGGCCGAACTGGGCGACCACCACCTGTTGGAAGTGAGGCCCCTGACCGGCCGTCCCCACCAAATACGGGTACAACTGGCCCGCCTGGGATGCGCTATCCGGGGGGATGTAAAATACGGATTCCCTACGCCCAACCCCGATGGCTCCATCCACTTGCACTGCCGCTCCCTTTCCTTCGAGCATCCTGTACAGAAAACCCCGGTCACCATTACCGCCGACCCGCCTAACCCCGACCAGATTTGGCGTTTGTTTGCCAACCAATGGGAGTAGGCTTCAGGCTGTCCTTGACGATGTACGATGTACGATGTACGGGGTACGGTGCTTGCCCGGCTACGGCAGCGGACGGATTTGGCGAAGGGATGTACAAACAGGGCCATAAAAACAGAAACCTCTAACCGGCTTGCATAGACGGAAGAACAAAGCAACCAGCAACCCGCACTAATAAGACCCTCTAATGGCCATGCCATACAGACTTACCTACGCTTCCCCCGATGACCCATTGCTGAAAAAGGTGGTGATTAACGCGGTAGAGCTTGCTACCGGGCGACGGCGGCTGGAGCGCTACTATCACGAAATTCAGCATCTGGCGCCAGAACAGCTGTGGGGAGCAGTACTGGAAAAACTGGAAGTACAATTAGATTTCGACCAGGCCAAGCTTGCACTCACCCCCGGAGAAGGGCCGGTCGTGTTTGTGGCCAACCACCCATTCGGCGTGTTGGACGGGCTTATCCTGGGTTACCTCGTATCGCTGGTAAGGCCCAATTTTTTTGTCATAGTCAACGAAGTCCTCACGCGGGACAATCCCCTGGAAAAATTCATGCTCCCGATCGACTTCCGGGAAACCGCTGCTGCTGCCCGCACCAACATCCTGACGCGGCAACTGGCTGCGGAACGCCTGAAAGCCGGCGAGGCGCTGGCTATTTTCCCTTCCGGCGGGGTGGCCACTTCCCCAAAATTCTGGAAACCCGCACAGGACCTCGAGTGGAAGCGCTTTGTCGCCAAACTAATCCAGCTCACTAAAGCAACGGTAGTACCGCTCTATTTTCACGGCCGCAATAGCCAATTGTTCCAGATTGCCAGCCATATCAACCAGTCCCTCCGCCTCAGCCTGCTGCTCAACGAGATCCGCAATAAGATCGGGACGACCATCTCCATCAATATCGGCAACCCCATTCCCTACGAGAACCTCGCCGGCAAAGGCCGGCAGGAACTGCTGGATTATCTCAAGGATACAACCATGGCGCTACGCACCCCCCCTCCACCTCCACCCTTTTAACCCTAAGACCTTACGACCTAATGACCTAATGACCTAATGACCTTACGACCTAATGACCTTACGACCTAATGACCTTCCGACCTAATGACCTAATGACCTAATGACCTAATGACCTTAAGACCTTACGACCTAATGACCTTCCGACCTAATGACCTTAAGACCTAATGACCTTCCGACCTAATGACCTTACGACCCTACGACCTTCTCCGAAATCGCCACCGCTTTTCCCACATAATTACCCTTTTCCGCTGCATCCATCAAAAAGCGCGCTACGGCAAGCCGGCTGACCGTCCTGGCAAGGCGGGGCCCATCGCCGCCGGCTTCGGTAAGCGCAAGGACTTGCTGCGGTTCTTCCGAATTGGTCAGCCCGACCGGGCGGACAATAGTCCAGTCCAGGCCGGAAGCCCGCAGGATGTCCTCCTGCCGCTCGTGGTCGCGGTAAGTGACGCCTATATTGCTGGTACGGAGGAGGAGTCGGAACAGGAAGGGCAGATTTTCTTTCTTCTCGTGCACTCCGAAGGCCGACATGGTGAGCACGTGCTGCACCCCTGCCCCCGGGGCAAGAGCAACGATATGCAGCATGGCGCGGGAGAGTAAGTCCTTCGGAGAAACGAGCTTCGCCCATGGAAAGTCGGACTTCCTGGAAATATTCAGAGTGGAAATCACCGTATCACAGCCCTGCATGGCCTGCTGCAGCGCCTCCTGCTCCAGTGGGGAGCCCTCAAAGAGTTTCAACTGATCGGAAGCAGCGCCCAGTTTCGCTTTGTCGCGCACCAAAGCGTGAACGGTATGCCCTCTTTTAAGGGCTTCCGACAGGACATATCGGCCGGTGCGGCCGGTGGCGCCAAGGAGTAATAGCTTCATGAATTTTGGTTTTAAATCTTTGGAAAAAGCCTCCCTCTTTTATTATTAAGCTTATTTGTGCTGAGGTAGTTTTATCCCCCGGTGAGGTTTAAACAGCAAACAAGCCATGGAACCATTTTCCTATCCCGTTGTTGTGAATGAATCCAAATAAAATTCCATGAAACAGTTAATCGTTTTTTCAGTGGCCCTACTGGCTGCAGCGCCTTTGCTGGCACAATTCACAAGCGATATCGAAGCGGCAAAAGTCTTGCTGGCCAAAGAATCGCAATACTTTTACCAGCGCAACTTCGACGCCTGGGCCAACTGCTATGTGCAAGATGAGCGGGTGCGCTGGTCGTGCATCGAAAAGGGCGACGTGGTGCTGGAAGCTTACGGCTGGGACAAGCTGGGCCCCTTCGTTGGCGATTACCTGAAGGCTAACCCGGAGCCCATCCCGGTACAGCTTCGCCGCGAAAACTTTCAGTTCCAGCCTTACGGCGAAGCCCTGTGGGTTACTTTCGACGAATACCAGACGCTGGACGGGCAAACCAAGGCGCTGCGGGGCGTGCGCATCCTGGAGAAAGCCAAGGGCCAGTGGAAGATCATATACATGAATTCCTATCCTATGCCTTAGTCCTACGAGCAGTACAGCGCGCGGCCCATTGATTTTTTGTTGCAGGAAGTTTAGCTTTGCTCCCAATCAACACTCATTACCATGTTCATAGGACACTTCGCCGTTGGCATGGGGGCAAAAGCGGCAGCGCCCCGGGTTTCCTTGGGAAGCCTCTTCCTGGCCGCACAGTTTGTCGATCTGCTCTGGCCTACCCTACTCTTATTCGGTGTGGAGCGGGTTAAGATCGTACCCGGCATCACCACCGTCACACCCCTTGACTTTGAGCATTATCCCATCACCCACAGCCTGCTCATGGCGGCCGTATGGGGGTTGCTGTTTACGCTCGTATACTGGCTTTTTCAAAAAAATAAGAGGGGCGCCATTGTCCTTGGCCTGTGCGTTGTCAGCCACTGGTTCCTCGACCTCCTGGTTCACCGCCCCGACCTCCCCTTAATTCCCGGAGGCGCTACCCGCCTTGGAATAGGGCTTTGGAATTCTCTGCCGGCTACCCTGATAGCGGAGGGGCTCTTGTTTGTAATCGGGATTTGGCTTTATCTGCGCACCACAACGGCCAAAAACAAGGTGGGCCGATTTGCCTTCTGGGGCCTGGTTGTTTCCCTGGCTGCTATTTACATCGCCAACCTGTTCGGGCCGCCGCCGCCGGACGTCCAATCCATTGCCTGGGCAGGGCACCTGCAATGGCTCTTCGTCATTTGGGCGTATTGGGTGGACCGGAATCGGGTGGCTGTCAGTATAGCAGTTAGCAGTTAGCAGTGGGCAGTACATACAACTAAACCCTGCTACCCACTCTCAACTTTCTCAACCTGAAGGGAGCTCCGGTTTCTGGCGGCCGCTTCCTATTTCCCTAATGCTTCCGCTGGAGGCTGCCCTTGTTGCAACAATGCCGTAGCCTGATCGATTTGCCCGGTAAAGCTGGCCAATACTTCAGCCAGGATCAGTATCTGCTCCTGGGCTTCCTCGTACTGGCGTTCCTCAATGGCCTCCCGAATACCGGGCAGTGTTTTGACCCCGTAACCAGTATAGAAGCCCGGCGCATAGATGTGATGTTTATACCAGGAGCGCCGGGGCAAGCCTTCCTTCCGGAGAAGTTGTTGTTCCATGCCCATAAGGGCCTGATTGAGGGCGGCTTGCTGTTGAACGGCCAGAACATTTTTCCTGGCCTTTTCAAAGGCGGTTGTACTTTTTTGGAGGCTGGCCAGCGCATTTTGGAGTGGTGCAAAATTGAAATAAGGAACCTCCGCTTTAGGCGCCGGTGTAATGAAAGTTTTTGCAGGGTCTGCCGCGGCCTTGTACAGGCCTTCCCTGATCAGACGGTTTTCCTTTTCAGTTTGTTCCCGTTGTTTGTCCGCCATTTTCATAACCTCCTCCGCATAACCCGATACCGTTGCAGTGAACTGTCCGAATTCAAAAGGAAGGATGTCCGCATCGGCCAGGCGCAGGCTCAACCGGCCGGCCAACTTAACCAGGGCAATACCATATTGAAAGCCCGGGTCCTTGAACCGGACGTAGTGTTCATAAGTATCGTTGGCGGTATGGTATTCGCCCCCCCGGCCTTCGCCGCCAAACCCCAGGTTGAAAGAGGCAATGCCTAAATGCTGAAAAAAAGGCGAGTAGTCAGAACCGGAGCCCAGGGCATCCAGGCTGAATTCTTTGGGCTCAGGTTTACCATCAACCATTTGACGCGCCCGCCAGCGATCGAAAACCGACAGGCCCGTCTGCGGGTCCTGAACGTTGTGGGATACTTCGTCAAAAAAAGATTCCAGGGTATGAGAGCCGCCGGCATCCAGGAAGCCTCGGCTATTCGAATCGGTATTGATATAGGCTACGGCCTTTCGTTTTAGTTCCTGGGCATGTTGTTCCACCCATTCCGTTGAGCCCAGCAGGCCTGGTTCTTCGGCATCCCAGGCGCAATACACCAGGGTTCGCTTGGGGCGCCAACCGCTTTTTACCAGTTCTCCCACCGCCCTGGCTTCCTCCATCACAGCAACCATACCACTGATGGGGTCGTTGGCGCCATGCACCCAGGCATCGTGGTGGTTGCCGCGAATTACCCATTCGTCCGGATAAGTGCTGCCTTTCATGACAGCAATGACATCGTAAGCGGGTTGGAGCTCCCAGTTAAACGCTAACTTCAAGCGAACTTTAGCCGGGCCGGGGCCTACATGGTAGGTTAATGGCAAGGCGCCCCGCCAGGATGCGGGCGCTACCTGCCCTCCAATGGCCGCCAGTAATGGCTGGGCATCCTTATAGGAAATCGGCAGTACGGGTATTTTGGTTAGTGTAGGTGAATCTTCGCGGGCCAGGCGTGGAGCGCCTTCTACGGCCCCATAATCGGGAGTAAGCGGGTCGCCGGGGTACAGCGGCATATCCAGCACGGAACCACGCTGTACACCATACTCATTTTTAAACGCACCGTCGGGATACACATCCCCCTGGAAATACCCATCTTCATGAGGATCTGAATAGATGATGCATCCAATGGCGCCTTTTTCCGCCGCAACCTTTGGCTTGATACCCCGCCAGGAACCATAGTACCTGGCAATGACGATCTTACCCTTCACATCAACCCCCATTTTTTCCAGTTCCTCATAGTCGGCAGGCACGCCAAAGTTTACAAACACCAATTCCGCTGTAACATCTCCGTCAACCGAGAAACAATTATAGGGAGGAAGCATCTCGTCCGTTTGGGCGCTATGGGCATCGCCCACTACCGGGGGTTCTTCCAGGCTGGCGCGGTAAGGTATGGGCTCAAGCAATTCCAACTGGCGCAACTTTGGCGTTGGGAATAGGACCTGGAAGGTTTCGATCCTGGTGTCAAAACCCCATTCGCGAAAACGGGCGGCCATGAATTCCGCATTCGCTTTCCCCCAGGGTGATCCTACGTGATGAGGATGAGCAGATAACTGTTTCATCCATTCGCCCAGATTGCCGGCCTGGAGCAGGCCATCAAATTGGGCTTCCAGTTTTTTCTGAACAACTGCGCTCTCCTCCGTAAATCCCAGCATCTGGCTCTGTAGAGAAAAGGGATTCAAAAAAATAACCGCACTGATAATTAGGGGAAATAATTTTGGGTGTCTCATCTTTCTCTTTTAAAAAATCACTTTGACAGGCAACTCCGCCTACATAAAGATATCAAAATTCTTAGGCCAGTGGGTCCGTAAGTCACGTGTGTATAACAAATTGCACAGAGTCCTGCGAATCTGGGCTTCTCTCTGAAAGGGAGGGGCCTTTCCAGCCGGGGCAAAGCCGCCAGTTAGGATAAGGCCGGTGCCTGAGGCCTGCCACGACCGGCCATTGCCTTTGGCGTCGAGCCGAAAGGGCGAACCAAGCAGGGTGCCGCCCTTACAGGGCTTAAACCAACTACCATCGTATGCCTGGGGCGTTGCCCCAGGCAATGGCCTATCACCCCTTCGGGGTTGCGCAAGCATTTAGCCTTGGATTGGCATAAAGTCGTAACTTAGTGTGAACCAACAAAGACTGAGTTATGAACACCGAAGAGAAAGTAGATGCCATATTCGAATCGATGCGAGAAGAGGTAAAGCAATTTGTGGAACAGGAATCCCAAATTACCTCTTCTACCGAATATGAAGAACGGGTGCTTGAGCTGTCGAAGCAGTTTGCCTTGGGATTAATCGCTAAATCTCAAGGGAAGATGCCCAAGAGCCGCAATTCAAAAAAAAGTGTTGACAAGCTTGGGCCGAGTTGAATTGAAGAAAGGCCATACGCTGTTGAAAGGGACTTCCAAGTTCGGCATCAGTGAGCGGATGCGAGGCCTATTGTGCCTGGTTGGGCAATCGGTGGTGTATGACGAAGCCTGCGAACTATTTGAAGAAATGATGGGGGTTGAAATTTCGGCACCCCAGATCCAGCGGGTTTGCACCCACTATGGTAATGCTATTGGCCCATTGGTGAAAGCTAATTGTAGGCCTGTCATTCCTCGTTTGGAAGCTGTCCAGGGGCAGGATAAGGTTTATGTAATGGTAGATGGCTCCATGGCCTAGTGCGGCCTGGAACATCGTCAAGGATATTATCGCCGCTGCGGCTTGACTGTGCAATTTGTTATACACACGGCCGCAACTCCATACGCCAGTAACCACCTAACGACCTTATGACCTAACGACCTTATGACCTAACGACCTTATGACCTAACGACCTAACAACCTAACGACCTTATGACCTAACGACCTTATGACCTAACGACCTAACGACCTTGTGACCTAACGACCTAACGACCTAACGACCTAATGACCTAATGACCTAACGACCTAACGACCTAACGACCTAACGACCTAACAACCTGCAGGCTCTGCCATCGCCTCCCCGGCGATCCACCCCCCCGTCCAGGCAGCCTGGAAGTTGAAGCCACCGGTGATGGCGTCGATGTTGAGCACTTCGCCGGCGAAGAAAAGGCCGGGGAACAGCTTGCTCTGGAAAGTTTTGAAGTCGATTTCCCGGAGGTCTACGCCCCCGGCTGTTACAAATTCTTCTTTGAAGGTGCTTTTGCCGTTGACGGCGTACTGGCCGTTCACCAGTTCTTCGGCCAGCTTATTGAGGCCCTTGTTGCTGAGTTCCGCCCAGCGTAGTTGTTCGGAGATGCCGGCCCCGGCTACCAGGCTACGCCACAGTCGGGTGGGCAGGCCAAACTGAGTATTGGCCATGAGCTGTTTCTTCTGCATTTCCCGGCGCAGGCCATCCAGTTCCTCGCGCACGAATTCAAGGCTCAGGCTCAGCCAGTTGACGCGAAGGGTAAACTGATACTTCCGCGTTGCCAGCTCGCGGGCGCCCCAGGCCGATAATCGCAGGATCGCCGGCCCGCTCAGGCCCCAGTGGGTGATGAGCAGCGGGCCACTGGCCTGAAGTTTAGAGCCCTGCACCTGAACGGTAGCCTTCGGCACCGACAAACCCGGCAGCCCTTCGATACGAGCGTCCTTAATATTGAAGGTAAACAATGATGGAACCGGCTCAACGATAGAATGGCCCAGCTCGGCTAAAAGCTTCCACATGGCCGGACTGCTGCCGGAGGCCACCATCACGGCATCCGCCGGGTAACTGTTCTCTTTGGTATGAACGAGCCAATGGGGCCTGCCCTCCGCGGGTGGCTCCAGTTGTTGTACGCGCTGCTGCATTTGCACCTCTACTCCTGCCGCTTGGGCGCTACCCCATAGGCAATCGACGATCGTTTGCGAGCTGTTGGAGGCGGGAAACATCCGGCCGTCTTCTTCGATCTTAGTGGGCACGCCCCGCTTTTCAAACCAATCAACGGTATCGCCCGAACAAAAGCGATGGAAAGGCCCGATGAGTTCGCGCTCCCCCCGGGGGTAGAACTTCGACAGTTCCTTGGGCACGAAACAAGCGTGGGTAACATTGCACCGCCCTCCACCCGATATCCTGACCTTGCTCAGCACTTCCCGGCCGGCCTCCAGAATAGTGACTTCCGCCTCCGGATTGAGTTCTGCACAACGGATAGCAGCGAAAAAACCGGCGGCGCCACCGCCGATGATAATGACGCGTTTTTTCATAAAAGCAAAGGTAGGAAATGCATCCAAAATCAAGGCAGACAAGGTTTCATTCCCTATTTTTGGCCGGAAGCAAAAGAAAAACGCCATGCCAGCACTCGCTCCTCCCTTCCTGAACATCCTGCTCAGCCCCGACAACGGCCAGCCTTTAGAGTGGGCAGAAGGCCGGTTACAGGCAGCCGACAATGGATTTTCCTATGAAGTGGAGGGCGGAGTGCCCATCCTGTTACCACAAAAAGCGAAGGAATCCTTCCGCACCGCCGAACAACACGAGCGCTTCGGCTCACGCTTTTTCTATGTCGACCATTACCAGGCCGATGCCGAGCTATTCGACTACTTTGAGGATTTTGAAGATGGCGGCGCGATTCACGAGATGCGGCGCCTGCATGAGACGATTATTTCGGAAGTACAGAAAGGCACGACGTCAATTCTGGATGTGGGTTGCGGCAAGGCCTGGGTGGCGCAGCATTTCTGTCCGAAAGGCGTTTCGGTTTTTTCGATGGACATTTCAACCATCAACCCCAAAAGAGCGGTAGAACGCTATCCGTTTGACAACCATTTCGGAGTGGTGGCCGACGCCTATCGCCTGCCTTTCCGCGAAGGAGCCTTCGACTGCATCGTCGCCTCTGAGATTATCGAGCACGTTCCGGACCCTGCGGAGTTTATGGCCAGCCTGCTGCAGGTGCTGCGCCCGGGCGGCCAGCTCATCATTACCACCCCTTACAACGAGAAAATACAGTATTACCTTTGCATCCACTGCAACCGCCCGACCCCACAGCACGCTCATATTCACAGCTTCACTATGAAAAAAATGCTGGCCCTGGCTCCAATGGAGCTGACTCGTTCCCACCGCATCTACACATTCGGGAATAAAGCGCTGATCAAATTGAGAACGCATGTCCTGTTGCGGTTCCTTCCTTTCGCCCTTTGGCGCCTGGCCGACCGGCTGGCCAACCGGATCATTAGAAAGCCTTCGCGGATCATGTTTCGCTTAGAGCGCAGGTAGTTTGCTCTCCAGCCTCAATGAGGCGTTCGGTAATAATAATACTTCGGAGAATAAAAGGTGCTCGGAACCGCCCATCGCGTAATAGGTTGCCAACCCGGCGGAGGGCTGGTGGCGTAATGATTCGTCCTGCTTTTCACAAAACCGGAAAAAGAATTGGCATAATGCTCTAATTGAGCCGTCAATTTGGGATTGCTTTTAGCAATATTGTTGATTTCGCCAGGGTCGGTATCAACTTTATACAGCTCCATTTGGTACTCCCCACAATTGTTACAAAGCTTGAAGCCTCCTTTTATCACGGCATAGCTGGGGTCTATCAGGTTGTTGATCGGCTGATAATAAACCATAAATGTCCGGGGAGCTATGCTGCCGCCTGTTATCAAAGGATAAATGTCCTCTCCATCGAGGGCCCCTTTTATATCCGAAATATCCGATCCGGCTCTTATCAGCAAAGTGGGGTGTAAGTCCTCGATATGTACCGGCTCCGATACAACTTGGGGCGAGATGGTGTTTTTGTGATACCAGATGAGCGGCGCCCTGATTCCGCCTTCCAGCAAGCCGCCCTTTTCTCCCCGGTATGGAAAATTACTGGCGGCATAGTCTATATCCCCTCCGTTGTCGCTGGCGAAAATAATGATCGTGTTTTCTTCAATGCCCAGTTCTCTCGTTTTCCGCCAGATCTCTCCCACAGAATCATCCAGTATCTTCATCATTACCCAATACCTTTTTTGGATAGGCGTGAGATAGGGCGGCGCCAGAGCCAGGCTATCCTCCGGGATCTGAATACGATCTGCACCCGTTCCGTAGGGGCCGACATGGGGGGCATTGTACGGCACATACAGGAAGAAAGGCTTGTCCGGCGTATTAGTATGTTGCCGATCCAGAAATTCCAGGCATTTTTCAGTGATCTTTTCCGTAAAATAGGAGCCGTCCGGCTCTACCGGCCGGCCGTTTTCCTGCACGTCTTTGGCATGTTCAAATTCCCACAAATAGTAGTCCAGCAGGCCATAGCTAGTGCCAAAGTAGTAATCAAACCCACGATTATGAGGTAAGTATTCCGGGTAGATATGCCCCAAATGCCACTTCCCAACCATTGCTGTGGTATACCCAGCCTCTTTCATCAATTTAGGGAGCAGGTATTCATCTTCACTTTGCGGCAGGCCGTAATCGTCATATTTCCCAATAACCACCTGCCACAGTCCATATCGCAAGGGGTATCGGCCGGTCAGTAAGGCTGCCCGGGAAGGCGTACAGGCAGGATAGGAATAAAACCGGTCAAAATAGGCGCCACCGGCAGCCAGGGCATCAATGTTTGGCGTCTGGTAAAGGGTACCATTCCGGCTCATATCTCCATTGCCCATATCATCCGCAAGAAAGATGATGATATTCGGCTTGGACTCTGGCCCGGGCCGGTTTTGAGCACAAGCTGATGTGGATATAAATAATAAGATTATCAGAACCTTATGGATCATGAATAACTTTTTCATGCTCACTTTATTTGTTAGGGTCAAGACTTAGAGCTTGTTCAAATATAGCTTTTTTGCCTTGCCTTGTTTTCTGCGCCTGTTATTTCTTTTTAGAATCGCTTTTTATGATGGCAACCGAGTCAATTAAGCCACAATTAAGCGCACATTAAGCCGCATTTACCCCCCCTTTAGTATGGATTTAGCCAGCATTAAGCGAGGAAGGGTTTCTTTGCATCAGGTTCTTGAAACAACCGAATTAAAAACAAACCATTTATATTAATCAACCCCGGCGTCCGGATTCACGATCTACCCCAAGGACCCATCTGATGAAGGCGCCAAAAACCAAATTTGTCATGTTAACTGTTGAAAATGTAATTCCAAAGGCATTGTTCGCCATTACCGGTAATGTACACCTGCACGAAGGCCCTTCCACCGCCGACCTTCCTGACGCTTCTCCGGTGAATATCGTTCAGCGCGACCAGAACGTATTCGTCCATTTCGTATGGAGCCAGGCCGGTTGGCTGGGTAAGATGTTGTCTTCCAGCTGCAAGTGGGAAGCCCGCGTTTATCTGGAGCAAATGGGCGCCGGTGAAGTAGGCAACCCTGCCCCGGTGAGCATTTCCTTCAAGCGCGCCGGTAGCGCCAGCTACAATGGTGTCGTCACGATCCCGGCCTACTCGCTGCCGGAAGGCGCCTACAAGGTGATCGCTACCCTGATGCTGCATGGCCCGCTCGGCCCCACCCCGATCGCTGCCTTTGAAGACATTGGTGTCCTTCAGGTTTATGAAGATTAATGGTTTTTTCCGCCGGAAGCCGTCCAGGGTACGGCCAGGATAAACAGACTTGATCCTCCGCGTTCCTGGAAAAGCTTTTACCCAACGGAATACACCTGAATTTGAAAGAGGGGCTGCCATCGGTGGCCCCTTTTTCATACCATTTTTTCACTCCAAAAACAAATGAGATCATGACCGATAATAAAATCATATCCGCTATTGAACAAAGCGCCCCGGCCGGCCCGGCATTCGGCGTTTATACAGATCCGGAACAGGAAAAACACTTTGCCTATTTCATCGATGGAAATGGCCGTTTACTACTACTTAGCAAGGCTTATTCGGCCGAGCGGTATGTAGAAAATGCGCTGCAACGATTCAAGGAGGGTAAATTCACCGGCGCCATTAGTGAAACTGAACAAGGATGGTTCCTGGAAATCAAAAGCGAAGGGGGTAAACCAATCGCCACCAGCCCTGCCTTTAAGGCCGAAGCAGAGGCCGCACAGGCATTAGCGGCGTTAAAACCCGGAGAAATCAGCTCAGCCGAAAGGCAACTACCGGTAGAAACGGAGCCTGTAAAAGCACGAATGCCCCAGCCCCCTTCAGAGGCATCCGGTCTACCGCCTCGTTACAGTTTCCGGCTCGATTTTTACAAAGCGGAAAGGGGCGCGCCGGCCCGTGGCCGCATCGAATATTCCCTCACACAGGAAAGCGCCGCTTTTCACGGACTGGATATGGATTTTGTCCGCTCTTTCGTGGCGAGGCGCCTCCAGGAAATTGAAGCACCCGGTACCCGGAAAACAGAGCACAAGATTCTCATTCTGGAAGACGGAACAACCTCTACTCAAACCGTCTTTTCTTCCAACCGCCCACTTGGAGTCGAATTGGAGGTTGACATAACCGAACAGGAAACCTATGAAGCTTTTGTTTACGCCAAATCGCTGGAAGGCCATGAACAAAGGCTGATTGGCCGGCAACGCGGCCAGGGCAGCCCAATACGCCTCAATGTTTTTCTCGGCGGCCTGCCGGGTGGCCTTTACCGGCTACATGCAACTGTCCACCTGGAAAGATCAGACCTCAATCATTCCTTCACCAGCCCATTATTTCACCTTCTGGCGGATACAGCTGTGGAAGCTATTGCAGGTTGAGGAGTGGACAAGGAGCGGGTGTTTGAGGAGTGGGTGTTTGGGGCACGTCTTGTGTACTCAAACGGGAGTGTTCAGGAGTTCGTGTATTCGAGTGTTCGAGTTCCCTAAAACCCCAGTAAAACCAAGGCTTCCCTGATCGGGACGGAGGTTTTGACACAGTTTTTTGAAGACTCCCACTCAAACACCCAAACGCGCTACTCTCTACTTATTTCCAGGTATTGCCACAAGCTTTGTTTTACAAGAACTTGTGCTCAAACCTATGACAATGAGCCTATGGCCAGGCGGGCATTTAAAAAAATATCTTTCTCTTTAGGTAACGTACGCAGTGTAGACAGGCATTAAATACACATTGATAACGCTGAAGTTTAGCTGCAGTAAGGATAAAAGTCAATTGTCTGCTCACGATTTTCATTAAAACGAGATTTCCCCTGTTTGTTTTCCGAAGTCTGGTTTCCGCCTTTGAATCTGCCTGTACAGAGCAGGCCGGAAGCTCTATGGGAATAATAACATCTCTTGAAAAACGGATGGAAATCAGGTTACGGAGATGATTGAGTAATGCCAAAAAACCAAGAAAGCATGTTACCCCCCCAAATTGTGCTCCTACTTGGCAAAGATGGCGATACTGTACAGGAGATCAGGCGATCCCTTTCCACATCCTATCAGGTTGTGGTTTTTGAAAAGCTGGAAAAGGAGATTGCCTGGTTCAAGCCCCTGGCAGTGGTCATTCACCAGAACGGCAGCCCCCGACAGGAGGTGTTGCACCGGCTGGTTCGTCTGCGCCAATTCCAACCCAAAGCACCCGTACTGATCTGTTCTTCCTCTCCGGAATACGGCCATTGGCCCCAGCGGCCAGGTGGCGTCGAGGATTGCCTCTCCTGGCCCGATGGATTGGCTCAGTTGAAGGCCTATCTCCAGCGCTGGGAAGCCCCGCGAACTGGCTTTTGGCTAAGGTTCAAACAGACATTATTAAACTTAAAAAACAGGAAGAAAAAGCGCAAAGAACCGGAATTATCCCTGCCCCTGGAATTGCCATCCGGATTGGCCGAACCAGTGCAGCCCGTCCTGGAGGCAAGGCTTCTCGGGAGTTGTGAACTAAAGGCTCACGGCAATCCCTTACCCTGGATCAACAGCGAAGTGAACCGGGCCATGCTGGCGTATATTCTTTATCACCATCCAGAGCGCATGCTGCGCCGCAAACTCATCGATGGCTTCTGGCCGGATAGTTCGGAGGATTCCGCCCGCAATTGCCTGAATGTGGCCATCAGCAGCCTGCGCCGTTACCTGAAGGATAATGTGGCCGATGCGCCAGAGGTCAACTTCCGGGAAAATGCCTATTATTTCGACTTTAGCCAGCCTGTTTTCACCGACGTTCAGGAGTTCCTCCGCCTTTGGACGCACGCTCAGGCCATGGAACGCGCCAATCGGCTGGACGAGGCGCTCAACGCTTACCGGCGCGCCAACCTGCTCTATAAGGGAGAGTTCATGGAATGTATCTCCCGGGATATTATCTGGGTGGAATCCGTGCGCAGCAAACTCAAGGAAATCCATCTTTCCATGCTCGACCGCATGAGCGAACTACTGGTGGAACGAAAACTTTATCCCGAAGCAATCAATGCCTGCAAACGCATCATCGAGATCGACGACTGCATCGAGAGTGCACACCGTCGGTTGATGCACTGTTATGTGCATATGCATGGCCGTAGGATGGCTTTGCGCCAATATCACCACTGCTGTAAAACGCTGGAGGAAAAACTGGGGGCCCGGCCCTCCCGGGAAACACAGGCGCTGCTGGAGGAGATACAGGGGAATGGGTAAATGCGGGAATGCGGGAATGCGGGAATGCAAGAATGCGGGAATGCAAGAATGCGTAAAGGCAACAAGCTACCCATTATGGATTAACCTGAAACGGACCGACGTGTGACCTGTAACCTGCAACGGGCCGGCCTACTCATTCACCCCCCTGAAGCGGATCTCTACTCTTCGGTTTTGGGCCCGGCCTTCCTCGCTATCGTTATCGGCGATGGGTTGCGACAGGCCGTAGCCACGGGCGGTAACCTGCTCCGGAGCGCAACCCTGGGCCAGAAGGTAGCTGCGGGCAGCCTTGGCCCGGTTTTGGGACAGCTCCAGGTTGTAAGCCGGCGTACCCACATTATCCGTATGGCCGGCGATCTCCACCGTCAGGCCATAAGTTTTGACCAGAGCAGCCAGACGGTTGAGTTCGGTATAGGACTCCGGCCTAATATTGTATTGGTCCGTATCGAAAAAGAGGTTTTTCAATGACAGCGTAATACCGCCTTCCTGAATTTCCCGAATAGTGGGCACCGTGATATTCTCTTTTACTGCAATTCCGGTGGTGGATTCCCGCAAGTCGATGTTGTTGCTTGTGGGATACATCCCCTCCCCCCGAATAGTGTAGCTATATAGTTTTCCGGAAGGCAGGGTAATGAAATACGCGCCGGTCTCCGGGTCGGGCTCAGCGATGCCTACCTCTTCCCCTGTACTAAGGTCAGCCAGGACAATGGTAGCAGCGACGGGCCGCCCGTTCAATCCGGCCAGCCGGCCTGAAATAGTAGAAACGGGTTGCGGCCGCAGTTTCTCGGGCACCCCCACCTGAAAAAGGTCTTCTTTTCCACCAAATACCCCACCGGAAAAATAGGCCGTGGCGCCGTCAGTGGTAATGCGGTACCCCCAATCATTGCCCGGCCCGTTGATTTCCTTACCCAGATTGACGGGTGGGGTCCAGTCCAGCCAGCCATCCCCGATTCGGGTAGTGACAAACACATCGAGCTTTCCCAGGCCGCCATGGCCGCTGGAACTGAAATACAGGGTCCGCATATCCGGGTGCAGAAATGGAGAGCGGTCCTCAAAGGGCGTATTGAGGGTGGGCCCCAGGTTGACAGGAGCGCCCCAACTGCCATCGGGCTGCCGGAAGGAAACGAAAAGGTCGATGTTGTCGTCGTTGCGAGCGCCTACTACATCAAATGTGCGGGCCGCGAGGATGACGGCCTCGCGGTTGGCGGCAAAAGCAGTGGTCCCTTGCCAGTCAGGGGTATTCGCCTCGGAAAAGAAATTCCGGGGCGCCGACCAGCCTTCCCGGGTTTTGTTGGTGAACTTCACGATACCGCCATCATACATCAGCAGCGTGGTGCCGTCGGCGGAAAGGGCCAGCGGTGCTTCATGGCTTTCCGTGGTATTGAGGGCTTCCACTGCCATAGCTTCTCCCCAGCCTTGCTCCTGGCGTTCCGCCATATAAATATCTTCGTTGTTCCCCTGGTTTCGGCAAAACAGAAGCCGCTGCCCGTCGGCGGAGACGACCGGCGAGTATTCCCCCAAATAGGTATTAACCGCTTCCCCGAGGCTAAGCGGCTCAAGCCCTTCCAGAGGGCGCTGCAGTATTTCCTTCAAGCCCAGTACACGTGGATCTTCTTCCCCAAAATAGGGTGAAAAGCGCTCAACTGTAGCGATGGCATCTTCCCATCGCTCCGCCTCCAGGTCGCGGGCAATGAGCTGCTGGAGGGCTGTAAAAGCCTTCTGAACCGGAGCGGCCAATTCGATATAGTGTTCGTATGCCTCCTTCCGGTCATCGGTATAACCTATTTTAAGGTCGGGAGCCAAACGGGCTACGGTAAAAGCCCGCGGCAGGTTGAAAGAATCAACATACTCCGGGTAGCGGTTTTGAAACCCTACCAGGTCGCTCCATTCTCCGGTGATAAAGTGATAATAGTAAACGGCTTCTATCGTCCGGGGGAGGTAACGGTGGTCGGCGCCTCGCATAAATCCTTCGGCGCGGGTGATGAGCGGCTTTTTCCAGAGGGCAGCGCTTAGGGGAGCGTCCAGCCGACGGGCAGCCGGCGGGTAGTCTTTCAAAAGAACAAAAAGGTCTTCCAGCCTGGTGCTATCCCGTTCGCTGAAAAAAGCGGCAAAGATGGCGTCCTGCAGGGCCGGCATCAGTTCCGGCTGATATTCCCGGAGATCCGATTCCCGCACCAGCGCAAAATTTTTCAGAGAATCGTACCGCCCCAATTGTTGCAATTCTTCAAGCCGTAGCGCCAGAAATGCGGCCATTGCCCGGGACTCAGATTCCTGGTTCAGCCGCTTGTAATGTTCCATATACTGCAACAGGGCCTCACTCCTACCCTTTTCCAGTGCAAATTCGAGCCCTTTCTCCCGGAGTTCACTTTTGAGGCTGCGCATGGCCCCGGCGCCCATCTCCTGCTGGTCCAGCTTTTTCTGCCGGCCTTTGCTCAACTTGCGATAATAGCGTTGCGCGTTGCGAAGGAAGGTATAGGCCGTATCGGGGTTGTAGCGCGCATAGCCCGGCTCCCCATACAAGCGAGCCAGGCCGAAGTGGGCGTCCGCCGCTTCCGGGGCCCGCTCCAAAGCAGCCCGCAAGCCAGCCTCAGCCGATTCGTAATCAGCCGATTCAATCTGCTGAAGGGCGTTTTGAGCCAGGGCGTTAATCGAAAAGAAGATACAGAAAAGCGGTGCAAGAAGATACAGGCGCATTGGGTATGGTTAAGAGCGTGTTCAAGAGTTCGTGTCCCGTCCCTATGGGCCAGGTAAAGTTTGAGTGCTGAGGAAACCGGGTAAAATCAAGGCTTCCCTAATCCTGGCGCTGGATTTGACACAGTTATTTGAACAGTCTCATAGTTTAGAACAATTTAATAGATAACGGTCGAAAGCAGGATTGTCTTGCCCCCCCGCTCTCCATCTTTCATAATACCCTACATTCTCGCATTCTCGCATTCCTGCATTCTCGCATTCCTGCATTCTCGCATTCCTGCATTCTCACATTCTCGCATTCCTGCATTCCTGCATTCTCACATTCCTGCATTCTCGCATTCTCGCATTCCTGCATTCTCGCATTCTCACATTCCTCCTCACTCCACCACCACCTTCTGCACCGAAACGCCTTTATTTCCGAGCACCTGCATCCAGTAAACACCGGGGGTATAGCCCTGCAGGGGCCATTCTTCCAGATTGCCGCCGCTCCGCCGCCGTTCAAGCAACTGGCCGGTTGGTGAAAGCAGTTGCAGTACGTCACCAGCCTGCAGGCCTTCCACCCAAATTGTGTGGCTGGCAGGGTTGGGGTAAACCTGGACCGGCTTGAGGGCGGCCACTTCCTCCGAGCTGACCATCAGGCCTTGCAGCGGCAAGAAAAAGAAAATAGCGCTGGTGACAGCCGGCTCTACGCATTCAGTATGGCTGGCGGTGGGATTCACATCGATCGATATTACATCAGGGGCGCCATTCGCGTTCATCACCGAATCGGCAAATACGCTGTTGGTATAAGGAACCTGTTCATCAGCAGTACAATAATAAAGCCGGGTTGGAGCCTGCGGCGCCCAATCATAGACGTCGTTATCCGCCAGGGCCAGGTTGATCGGATGATTGGGGTTCGTCGCCAGAGCCATACGGACGCTATCCTGCAACATATACTTTGGGATGGCCGCTCCTTGTTCCGTTGTCAAAAGATCGATCAGCGTCTGATTCAAATTCCAGAGGTCGATATCATTGTTATAGAAGTCCCGAATAGGACTGAGGTAAGGCTCCCGGAATATTTGAGCAAGATCGGTGAAGAGCTGGTAGGCTTCGTTCAGCCCCAGGATCATATTGGGCACATAGCCCGGCGTACTATAGGGTTCCTCATTATTGGCGAACTCCTGAATAGTACCGGACAATCGATAGGGCCCCGACATGTGGGCGGCGGCCGTCACGGGCCACTCGGCGGCATAGTTGGCTTCCAGCTCCCGATGCAATGCGGCCGAGGCGTGCCCGCCCTGGGAATAGCCCATAATAAAGAGCTTGCCGTTGTCTTCAAAATCAGGATCATTTTCCAGGTATTGCCGGGCGGCGTACAACATATCAATCGCCGCGGAAGCTTCTGTGGCAGCGTGCAGGTAGGGATGGAAGCCCCGGGCATCGCCCAGGCCCAGGTAGTCGGGAGCGACCGTAGCGTACCCCATCGCGCCGTAAACCTCGGCCAGTTCGTAGCCACCAGACAGGTTGGAGGGCACCTCTTCTTTTGAACCGACCGTTCCATGCTGATAAACCAGCAGCGGCAGGTTGGCGGCGTCCACCCTGGGCAGGACGAAAAGGCCGGAAGCAGTATCTAAATTGCCGTGGACATCAAGCGTGGTGTACTGGAACTTGTATCGATCTATGCCGTACTGCATAAAAAAGCCATAGTCCGCCACCATCTGAGCTTTGGTGCGGCTGCCTTTGTAGGTAACACTCACCAGATCCTGAGCGTTGAGCAGGGTTCCGAAAAGAAAGAGCGTGAGGTAGAGGGTGTAAAATCGTTTCATTTATTTTGTTTTTAGCATGAATGCAAAAATAGGGATTTTGTTTACACTCCACCTATCAACTGCGATTCAAAACCAGCGCGTTCGTCCGCCAGTTTCAAAAACGGAAATTCCCGCTCCAGTTCATCGATAAGCTTCAATTGCTGCGTCAAAAACTGTTGGTGGGCTGACGATTGCGGGTGGAAAGGCCGGTGGCGGCTGGCCGTAACTATTCGTTCGACCCGTTGCATCAGTTGCCGGGTTTCTGCCGTAAAAAAGGCCTGGCTAAAGCGCTCCCAGATGTAGTCTATCGCAACGGAGCTGGGGTGGATCATGTCCACATCGTAAAAACGGTAGTCCCGCAATTCATCCATTACGATCTCGTAGGAAGGGAAGTAGTGGATAAAGTCATGTTGTTTAGAAAGTTCCTCTACAGCTAGCAACAAGGCTGCTTTGCTGCGTTGGTTCTCCACTAGCCCATCGCGGATATGGCGCACGGGGCTCACGGTAAGAATGGCCTCCAATGCAGGAAGGCGCAACTTGAACTCCTGCAGTACGGGCTCCAAAGCAGCGATGATCTCCCGCACGCTCAGGCGGCGCCGGTCGAATTGGCTGCCCGGCAGCTTGTGGCAATTGGCCACTACGGCTCCTGTTTGCCGGTTCACAAATACAAAAGCTGTGCCCAGCGTAAGGATCAGCCGGTTGGCCGACAACAGAAAGCCTTGGGCGCGCCGATAAGCCTGGTTCATTCCCGCCAATGCCTGCTCCATATCGGGATACGAAAAAGCCCCATGGTGCCAGAAGCTGTGCCATAGGCCCTGGTGTTCGAATAACTCTTCTGGCCGGAAAGGCGCCTCTTGCAACAAGCGCTCCAAGCCCTGGGCAATGGAAGCAGGATTGTAGAGTATACCATAAGGATTGAGCAAGCTATAGAAATGGCGCTCCTCCAGCCGCCGGCCAATGTGCTCGGCAAAGCAGGAGCCCAGGCTCAGAAGCTGATCCTGATACGCCAGCCGGAAGGGGTATTCCGGAAGGGGGACGATGGTGTGGAAATTGGGCATGGGGCAAAGGTAAGGGATTAAGAGTTGAGAAGTTGAGAAGTTGAGAAGTTGAGAAGTTGAGGAGGACATCGTATCTTCCTTGACCGCCCAGAAGAAAATTGCGATTATTGAACTAACCTATCACCTTTAATGGTTACTTTAGTGTGTACCTTCATAGAAATAGAAATAATACCAGCTAATGGAAAAAGACGAAGATTTATTGAATAGGATAACGGTGAATCCTAATATATGCCACGGTAAGCCCACCATTCGGGGATTGAGGTATCCGGTGGAGAACCTCTTGGAACTGATGGCTTCCGGAATGTCCTTTGCTGAGATATTAGAGGATTATGAGGATCTGGAACCTGAGGATTTACAAGCTTGCCTGGCTTATGCCGCAAGGTTGGCCAAGGTCAAAAATATTACACGGCTAGTGGCATGAGATTTATTATCGATGCGCAACTCCCCAAATCCTTGTCCAGGTTCTTGAATGAAAAAGGGCATGACGCCATTCATACTCTGGACCTTCCCGAAAGGAATGCGACCGATGACTCAATAATCAATGAAATCTCTATCAAAGAGAGACGCGTTGTGATCTCCAAAGACAGCGATTTTTACGACAGGTTTTTCAGGGCCCTTGAACCATATAAACTACTCTACCTAACCACTGTAATATTTCGAATAAGGCCTTGCTCACCATATTTGAAAAGAATTTAGAAAGGATAATCAATCAGCTCGAAACAAATTTTGTCATTGAGTTGTCACAGACTTCTATCATAACCATAGATTGAAGGCTAGCTACGAGCCCTAGCCGCAAAAGGACAGTGAATGCAGAATTTGCCAAGGCAACCCCAAAGAACTTCAGCCCCAAACCCCTATCTTTCCCCCTAAAAAATGCAGACCGCCGACTTCCGCCGCTACGCCCACCAACTGGCCGACTGGATGGCCGATTATTTTGAAAATATCGAACAATACCCCGTCAAGCCGCCGGTGCAACCGGGCGATATCAAAAGCCAACTCCCGGCCGGGCCGCCCCTGGAAGGCGAAGCCTTTGAGCAGATCATGGCGGATTTTGAACACATCATTATGCCAGGCATGACGCACTGGCAGCACCCGCAGTTTTTCGCCTACTTTCCAGCCAGCCGATCGGCCCCATCGGTGCTGGCGGAAATGCTGACCGCCGCCATCGGTGCGCAGTGTATGATCTGGTACACTTCACCGGCAGCGGAAGAACTGGAGGAACGCTGTATGGAATGGCTGCGCGAGATGTTGGCCCTGCCGGCCGGATGGGCAGGGTCCATCCAGGAAACTGCTTCTGCCGCCACGCTGGCCGCCTTGCTGATGGCCCGAGAACGCATCAGCAACTTCCAGGTCAACCAAAAAGGATGGTACGGCCAGCCCCGCCTCCGGGTGTATGCCTCGGAACACATCCACTCTTCCATCCCCAAAGGCGTGCGCATTGCCGGATTCGGAGAAGAGAACCTGGTGCTCATCCCTACTGATGAAAATTTTGCGATGTTGCCCGACAAACTGGAAGCAGCGATTGAACACGACCTGAGCCTTGGATCTCAACCGGCCTGCGTGGTGGCCGCCATCGGCACCACTAGTTCTACGGCCATCGACCCCATCCGGCCCATTGGAGAGCTTTGCCAAAAGTATGGCCTGTTCTTCCACGTCGACGCCGCCTACGCCGGCACGGCCCTACTGCTGCCCGAACAGCGCTGGATGAGCGAGGGCATGGAACTGGCCGACAGCTTTGTTTTCAATCCCCACAAGTGGCTGTTCACCAATTTTGACTGCACGGCATTCTTTGTCAAGGATAAAAAACTGCTCACCGACACTTTCAGCATCCTGCCCGAATACCTGAAAACGCCTCTCGACCAACAGGTGAACAACTACCGCGACTGGGGTATCCAACTGGGCCGCCGCTTCCGCGCGCTAAAGCTGTGGTTCGTGATCCGCACTTACGGCCTGGAAGGCCTGCAGGCCCGACTGCGCGAGCACATCCGCATCGGACAGTGGCTGGCCGCGGAGATCGAAAAAGAACCCGATTTTGAATTGCTGGCGCCCGTTCCACTCAACCTGGTTTGCTTCCGCTACCACCCCGAAGGCGGCTATTCTGAAGAACAGCTCAACCGGATCAACGAGCAATTGCTCCAAACCCTCAACGACAGCGGGAAGATTCTGCTGACCCAAACCAAACTAAACGGGAAGTACACCATCCGCCTGGTGGCCGGGCAGGTCGAAACGAAACTGGAAGATGTGCAAAATGGATGGAGGTTGATCCAGGAGGTGGCCAGGGGGGGAATGAATGATCGTTGATTGGCTGTGGTTCGGCTTTCGGCTTTGATAGGCCAAGGTGCGACATGACGACCTGCGGCCTGCGCCAACCTTGCTCGTCCGCGCCATTCGCTTCGTCGAGTTTTGGCAGAATTCAGGGTGGAACGGGCAAACTTATTGGAGCTGGTTACTCCCTACGCTATTCCACTTGAAATATTGATTGGTATAGAGTAAGCGGATTTCTCAATGCCAGTCCCCCATCTCTGCATTTTCCAGGAACAGCTGCCGGTTCTCACCGTCGGCGTCCATAATCCACAGGTCCTTTCGGGAATTGGGGTTGTTGGGGGTATTGGAAAAGATCACCTGTGCGCCGGTCGGAGAATAGCGAGGGTCGAGGTCGTTGGCGCCGTCCAATTTGTCGGCGGAGAGGGGGAGGCTGGTTTTGTCCTGCAAGGAAAGGGCAAAGATCCGGGCATCGAGTTGCCGGCCGGAGGAGGTTTCGAAACCGGAGACATCATAGGTATACAACAACTTTCCGCCATCGATATACACAGCAGGGCCTCCCTCAGTACCGGGAGCGCCGGCGACGAGCGTGTCCAGAACCGCCCCATCCGTGGGACGGAGCTTGAACAGCTCGCTGTTATAAGGTTGCACGCCCCTTCGGCGGGCGGCGATGTAGTTGCCCGGGCCATTCCAGTCTACTTCCACCCAGGACTGATCAGCAGGCCCCTCTGCCAGTAGCTTCAGGCCGCTGCCGTCGCGGTTGATCACGTACAATTGGTTGTCGTGCATGTACAGCAGCCGCGCCCCATCGGGCGACCAACAGTAATCCAGCTCGAAGTTATTGAAGCCTGCGACTGGTACTCCGGATGTGATTTTGCGGACATTTTCACCATTCCGCTCCATGGTGAATAAGTGTACCTCCAAATCCTCAAAAGACAGGAATGCGATCAGGTCGCGTTGTGGGCTCATCCGTGGCCGCCAGCTGCTCTCTGTACGGTTACTGAGGCGGGCCAAGCGGCCTTCCAGGTCAGCGCCGTATATGTCGTATTTGCCGCCGTTTTTACGGACAAAGGAAATCGGCAGGTCGGGGAAAGCTTCCGTCTGAAAGTGCCAGATCTCTCCATACACCCGGCCGCCGTTCCCGTCATCGGCAATCACTTGCCAGTAGTAGTCGGTTGCATAGTCTAAGCCCTCCAGCAGGTAGGTGGTGTCGGGGTAATCCGTCAGGATCTGTTCTCCATCCGTTTCATCATCCCAGTACAACACCAGGCCGAAGGTGAGCGTATCCTGCTCATTTGGATCGGTCGATTGCCAGGAAAGCTGCACAGCCAAAGGCTGGCCTTTAGCGTCATCGGCCGGAATGGGGTTAGCAGGTTCAGAAGGCGGGAGGTTGTCGGGCGATGCCGGCGTCATGATAAGGGTTACTTCCGTTGCCAGGCCATCCTCAATGGAAATAGCGGTAATTTCTTCGCGGAAACCGTCCCGCTTGGCCCGCAGCGCATATTCCCCCACGGGAATGGAATCCATCACAAACCGCCCCTGCATATCAGACGATACTACTTGTGTAGCCGGGTTGGTCGACAGGAGGACATTGTCCAGGGTGTCGCGGGAATCACTGAGCACCAGGCCGGTGAGCCGGCCGAAGGCCTGATATTCGAGGGGGTCCTCCCGGCAACTAAAGGCCAGTAAGAGGAGGCTCACCATCCAACTATATCGCATCGTTGTTTTCATCATCCCGGAGATTAGGGTTAAAAAATCCAAACAGGTATCAGGCGTTCAATCACTCAAAAAGACCTTCAGGCCAAGACGGGCCCGCCAGAACATATCGTCGTATTTCCCGTGTTTAATATCGTCGACTTCATCGCTGAAGATGAAATTTTGGCCAGCCGATAGACTGAGGCCGAGCCAATCGCTGAAACGGTACTCTAGCCCAAAACCGGCATGAGCTTTCCAGTAAACATTGCCACTGCCCTGAAAACCGTGCGCCTGATCAAACAACATACCGCCACCGCCGTAGAGAAAAGGAGAAAAACGATCCTGCGGCAGGAAGCGCATCGTTAGGCTCAGGTCGGCATAACTGGCCTTTTCCTGATAATTTTCCGGGGCCGATAAGCGGCTCATGCCCCAGTTGAGGCCTAGGGAATAACGTGGAGAAAGAAACAGGCTGGCGCCGACATCGATACCGGGTTCGGGCTGTGCATCCGGATAATCACCGTTGTAGAGCAAGCCAAGGCCGTTTACCTCAAAGCTCGCTATTGGCCGATAGCCCTGATTCTCACGCCCGAAAACATCTGTCTGCTGCATCTGATCCCTCTCCCGGGAATAAGCCCGCACCAGGCGAATAGCTTTTTCCTCTTCCCCCCCTTTCACCCTCCACAATCCATCGATCACACCTTCGATGACCAGGCTGTAAACGGCCATTTCAATGGCTTCTGTCACTGCCATTTCTGAGGGCTCATTGAAAGTGAAGCCGGTTTCGACTTCGAGCAGGCGTTTGAAACGTACAAATCGGAACATCCCTACGTCGACTGCCTGGGATAGGATGGTTTTAGAGGTATAGACCGTTTTGAGGACCTTACCGTTGCTGGTGGAAATGGCGCGCAGGTAAACCGTCACGCGGTCCTGCCGATATTGGCTGGAGCCGCCGGCGCCGAAGTACCGAAGCCCGGCCCCACCGGTAAGAATATTGGCGTCATAGGAAACAATACCGCCTTCCAGGATGATGCCGGCGAATAGTAAGGGCGGAAGGATGGGTTGTTCTCCTTCCACCTGTTCGTATTGGGCGCGGCTGGAGCGGATAATTTTGCGCTCGTTGAGCAGGTCGGCTACATTCTCCCGTTCGATGGGGATGAACCAGCCCGACTCTTCCATGGCGTTGATCAGAATATTGGCGCCGCCCTGGGTCACCGCAGTCGACCAGTTGGCGCCCAGGTCGGAGGGCTTGTACTGGCCGGTTTGGTCTCGGAAGCGGTAGACTGCCGCTACCACTTTTTCGCGGGGGGCTGGCAGTGTTCTCAACAAAGGGGTAACAGTTGTTTCTTCGCCCAGGCGGGCGCTCCTGGTTTGCAGAGGCTGGTGCAGGTAGGCGCCGCAACCCCATCCCAGGAACAGCAGAAGAGGTAAGGCGAAAAAAAGGCGGTATTTCCGTTTCATGGTTTTTAGAGTTTGGATTCCCGGTTTTCCGTATTCAGCGCTGGTTCCCGGGGCAATCCCGGGTAAATGCCCGGCCCCACTGCCTGATCGGCGGAGCGGCCGGGCCTAACCAAACTCTAAATCCGGGAAGTTTGTATCGTCCCCTAGAAATAGGGTATCGTGATCTGTGTCTGTCCGCCGGTATTGGTATCGAAAATGGTGATGTAAATCCCATCCAGCCCGGAGACGATATCGACCTGGAAATCGCCCAGCAGGTAGGAGCCCGTTTCCAGGCCGCTTTCCCCAAACTGGCCCTCAATGATCTGCCGGGAAAGCTGGTTCAGTAATTGTCGGTTGAGCGACTCGCTGAAGACATCCAACTGCCCTTCCCCTTCCTTGTTTTGGCCTTCCTCCGGGTCTTTGGTGGTGTCCTGAGCACTGGCGGAACTCAGCAACCAGCTATAATTGAGGTAATGGCCGCCGAAGGCGGGATTCTTGGGTTGATAGATCAGGTCTTGTCCCCGGGCCAGGGAGCAACAGCCCATTGTAACGAACAGAACACAGATAATTCTTAGCATTTTCATAGGTGTCGGGGTTTATCGTTCAATACAATCCGCTTCCACTTTTATCTTCCTGCTCCAGTCCCTTTTTCGTCAGTTCCCTTTGCTCTATCGCTCCACTTACGGTGGCCACCGCCACCCGGGACAATTCTTCGACATACTGGGCCTGCGGTTGCAGCGCGTATTCAAACACTTGTTCTTCATCAATAAATATCCGTATCCAGGTCGCTATTCCCCGGAAGGGTAACTCCTCAATTCGGATGATGTAGTCTCCAACTCCAGGGGGCGTTTGCCAGGCATCGTAGAACAAGTCATAAAATTCACGCCCGGCGCGGGTGCGGGTTTGGTCAACCACCAGAACCTCGGCGCTGCTGGCTTCCTCTTCCTGACGGGTTTTCACTTTTTCCTGTGCGGCAGGCGGCAGATTGCCGAATAAGCGCTGACCTTCTGCCTGGTAAGCCGAAGCGACCAGGCGGGCCGACTCATAAACCCTCAGATGGGCCATGAAATAATCCTTCTCGGCACGGTTAACAGCGGAAGTGCAGACCAGCTTCAGCTCCTGGGAGCGAAGGCTAAAGCTGCCACCCTGTACGCTGCTGGAAATATTACCGCTCTCATCCTGCCGCTCGAGGCGCAATTCATAGGACATTGCCCTTTCCCGGCTGCTGAGGTTCTCTGCCCACACTTCCAGCCTGGCGCCGCCCTCCTCGCCAACACATTCCATCCAGACATGAATGGAATCCTGGTTCAGGCTACTGCTTTGGGCCCCGGCCAGCGTTGGGAAAAGAGCTCCTATGAGGTAATATATTGTCCAGTATTTCATCATTCTGTCAGTTAGGGTAGATGCTTTCAATGATCAGGCGCAGGCCGTCGCCCTGCTGTTTTATCCGAACCGGCAGCGTACGGCCATACCCGCCATCCTCCCGCTGTTCCAATCGGTTGTAGTCGCCATCCTGCTGAAGGATGAGGTAGGCCTCCCGGGCGCCGCTTAGTTCTTGTAAGACCGTATTATTGCGCCCTTTTTGAGACAGGCTGAGGCGATTATCTTCGCCTTCCAGCTTTAGCTGATAAAAATTGCCTTCCCCCTCCTGAATGGCCCAAACATTATTGCCGGAACCTTCCAGCATTAAAAAAGCCCCATTGTCGGAGCCTGCCTGGCGGATAGTTGCCGCCTGGTTATTGATCTGTAAGAGGTAAGCCTGATTGAAGGAGCCTGCCTGTTGTATGAAAGCGGTATTGGCGCCTTGTTCACTCACCTGCCGCAGGAGAATTTCTTCTTCCCCCGCCTGTGTGAAGGCCAAAACCTTGAATACGGCGAAAGCCAGCAGGGTCAATGCTTCCCGTTTTCTCATAGTATTGTTTTGTTTAGCGCTTCGGGAAGAGCGGGAATTAACCCAGATGGCATAGCCCGCTCTTCCCTGACAGTGCTTTTAAGGTTGAGGTTGAGGCTAAGACAGAGCAGAATATTATCGCCCCTTTCTCAACTTTTCTCAACCGTATCAGCTATTCTAATCCTTCTGCACCACCTTCGCATTGTGTCCAACGCCCAACTGGTTGATCGTGGAAATATGCCCGGCGCCTTCCTGCAGAACGTCAGCCTGGTTGAGCATACCTTCCTGATAAATCCAGGAGTCGTTGGAGTCGCCCGTTTGGGCTACTTTGGACAGGTTCATATCACCGAGTTGGGTGATATCAGAATTGTTGGACGTACCAACCTGGGTCACATCGGCATTATTGAACCCTCCCATTAACCAGCTACCATCCTGGTGGATGGTGGATTTATTGGTTTCGCCTTCCTGATAGACCTTGGCCTGGTTGTAGCGATTGATCTGCGTAGCATAAGATTCGTTGCCATTGCCGTATTGCTCAACCTTGGCGCCGTTATGGTCGCCGAATTGATTGAGGCCGGACCGGTTGGAGTTGCCGTTCTGGATAATTTCTCCTTTATTGACCCAACCACTCTGGGCGGCGCTGGAGATGTTGTAATCGCCAAGCTGATTGACGAGCAGTTCGTTTCCGCTGCCCCATTGGTTGGCAAAGGACATATTGTAATTGCCTTCCTGGCTGATGCCGGCTTTATTATTATCGCCCATCTGGACGATATCGGAAAAGTTGCCATCACCGATCTGGCCGACCTGGGCTTCGTTCTTCCAGTTGCCTTGATAGATGGAAGAGCTGTTGCCCTCTCCTTCCTGGCCTACACCAGCTTTGTTTTGATAGCCCCACTGATCGACCATCGAACTGTTGTTGGAACCGATCTGGTTAATGCCGGCTTCATTCTCCTGTCCTTGCTGCATCACATTGGAATAGTTGTACACACCTTCCTGGCTCGTAGCAGCCTTGTTGCTCTCCCCATACTGGGTCGTGTAGGAATTATTGTACTCCCCTTCCTGATGACTGCTCAATTCGTTTGCTACACCACTCTGATAGTTGATAGAGGTGTTGGCATTAAAGTTCTGGTAAACGTCAGCCACGTTGGCATTGCCAAACTGTTGGTTTTCGGCTACGTTGTCTTTGCCATATTGGTTAATGGTACTTTTATTGGCCTGGGCCAAGGCCATCGTAACACCAACCAATAAAGCCGCGATAAGGATCACTAACTTTCTCATGGTATGTTTTTTTGGTTTTACATTTGGGTACAACTGCTCTCATCAGCTGGATATTTAGTGTTGTAAAAATTTTACTACGCAGTGTAAAACCCTGCGTATTAGTTTTACTTCCCGGTTCTTCTGATGAGATTCTAGAGTTTGGCCCACAAAGGAATACTAGAAATTTTTTTCTTTACAATAGTAACTAAGCGCTTTTGCGAAAAGAGGGGATAACCCCCCCGCCATAAGGGCAAATCCTAACTTTGGTGGTAAGATAATGGCTATCGAAACGCAATATCCTGCCAAAAGAGCACACAATCCTGCCATCAGGCCATTTCTGTATTCTCATGGATCCATTCAACGGGCCGGCGCCCATAACACGCTTCAAATAATCGGGAGAAATAATCGGTATGGTAGAAGCCCACCCGGCCGGCCAGTTCCTTGACGGTATCTACCTGGCCACTGTTCAACAACTCAAAGGCGCTGTTGAGCCGAAAGGCCTGAATATATTGATTGGGGGTAATTCCAGTCAGTTTTTTTAGCTTGCGGTAAAAGTTGCGTTCGCTCATGCACATGGCAAAAGCGATATCGGCAACGACTACATTATGGTTGTCAAGATTGTCCCGTAAATAACGGTCCACTTCCTGAAGCCATTTCTGCTGCCTGGCCTGTAACCGCTGCTTTCGATGTTTCATGGTTCCCGGGATTTGACCAGCGCAGGGCGTACTGCTATGCGCCTCGTTTGGCTAGCTTTTCTATTTATTTAACACCGCAGAAAAATCATGAGTTCTTTACATGGCGATTTATCATCCCTCGTATTTATTTGTCATATAATTTATTCTAAAAAAATCGGGCTGGAACCCGTTGAGGGGTTGAGAAGGTTCAGGAGCAGGCGTACATGCAGAAACTTAACCTCCCTAAGCCTTATCTAAAGGCAAACAAGGGCATTCTAAATCATTTAGGACATCAACCTTTTACTACCTTGCAACCTTAAACCTCACCCTTTCCTCCAACATTAGCGTCGTGAGATACTTGATCAACATCCTTTTTTTACTGCGTTTCACCTTGATGGCCTTTCAGGCCAACCGGGAAAACGGCCGTTTCCACCGGCGGGTGAAGCGCAAGGCTTCAGCAGTGATCCTCCAATCCAGAAAACTTAATGATGGCACTGTTTCGGAAAGGGCTTTCCTCAAGATGCAATGGTACATGGTGTCCACTTTATTTATGAGTGAATTGATCGCAATACTGGCCGGCCACAAAATCAGCCAAGAGGAAGAGGGGGCATTTTGCTTCCTCGGCGCCTTGATCGGTTTATCGGATATCTTGGTGGATGATTACCATTTGGAAGGCCCCAGGATAGAAGCGCTGTTACTTAACCCCGGAGCGGAAAACAGCGCCATCGAGAAGATCTTCGGCCTGTATTACCAGGCTCTATTGACGGAATTGGATACCGACAAAGCGGCCAGGCTGAAGGAGGGCTTGTTAGCATTGGTTCATTTTCAGATTGCCAGCCTGCGGCAGTTCGATGCCCGCCTCAGCGAGCAGGAGACAGAGGCCATCACCCGGGGGAAAGGGGGCGCGTCCCTGCGCTTGTGCGCCGCACTGTTCCCCGCCTTGGAGGAGCCGCTGCAAGGCGCAATCTATCGACTGGGTGGTTTAATCCAGTTCCTGAATGACGCTCAGGACCTGCCCAGGGACGCCCGGGATGGCGTCACGACTTTTATCCGGTTCCGGGAAAATTTCCAGGATGCAGCCCGTTTTCTAGGTGCAGAACGGCGGGCTACTTTTGAGGCGTTCATGGCGCCGACCCTTGCCCACTGGCGCCGCCATTATTTTCTCTTCTGTTTCCACGCCATGTATGTGCTCATCCTCTACAAACTGAGCCATTATGCGCATGTCTGCAGCAACCGGCTTGACCTCGAGCAGATCGCAGGCATGCCAAAAGAAGCATTCAGGGTAAACCCCTTTTCTCCGGGCTTTGTCTGGGCCAGTTTCGGCTGGATCATCAACTTTCGCCCGAAAGCGGCAGAATGAGAAGAAAAAGCCCTGGAATGAAGGAAAGAACCAAAGCTGATTTCGCTTGCTTTTTCTTTTTGTTAACTTGCGTTGTTTTTTCACCTTTTCTCTCCAAAAATATCGAGTGAATGGGACTCTTAGACCGCCTGTTTGGCGCCAAATCAGAAGAACTGGAAGAACCGAAGATCAGCTTCGGGCGCTATAGTGACTCCTACAAGGACCGATCCCGTTATACGGCGTGGGATACCTCGCTTGAGCAATTCGAGAAAAAAGAATACCTGGAAAGTTATAAGCAGTTCTTCTACTACCTGAGAGATGAAGAAGAGGATAACGTTCGCTATGAAGAAGCGAAAGGCGGCCTGAAGTTTGAGTTGTATCAGGGATCGAAAAAAATTACCGGCCTGGCTAGCCCGCAAAAAGTCTGGGTAGAAGCCAGAGTCGTCCGGGCCGAAGCGCTCAACGTGGGGTTTATGCGGCGGTTAATGGAACAGAATTACAATCTGCGTTATAGCCGCTTCGCCCTCGATGATGAAGGCAATATCACCATTGTTTTCGATACCTATACCCTCGACGGCTCTCCCTACAAGTTATACTACGCCCTCAAAGAACTGGCCACCAAAGCCGACAAACAGGATGACCTGCTGCTGGAAGAATTCCAAATGCTGCAAGCCGTCGATGCTTCTCATATGGAAGACCTGCCGCTGTCGGAAAAAGAAGCCAAATACAGCTTCCTGCGGAAGAAGATTGAACAGGCCCTGTATGAAATCGATAACGGCAAGCTCGATAAAAACCAGTATGCCGGCAGCATGGCCTATCTGCTGTTAGACCTGATTTACCGGCTCGATTACCTCATCAAGCCCGAAGGCTTTATGATGGAAACCCTTGAGCACCTGCACCGACAATACTACGAGAACGACAACTTGCCCACAGCAGCCAAAAACCAGGTGCTCTGTAAAGGCTTCCGCCATTTACTGGAGCGTGACAAAAGCGAATTTTTCAAGGAAATGTACCGCGTCAAGTCAACTTTCGGCATCACCCATAGCGTCACCCATGACCGGGTCGCCGGGCTCATTGACGCCCAGCTATCCCATATGGACTGGTATAAGGAACACGGCTATGAGGCAGTGGCCCTGGCCATTCCAGGCTTCATCGTCGGACAGTGTATGTTCAATTTCGCAGTGCCTAAACCTGACCGCGAACTCTTTCACCTCTACTACCAAACAGTAGAATCGGATTATTTCAAAGCCTTGGGCTTCCCTGTCCAATATTACGATACGGATAGTAAGCAATTTGACAAACGGGCGATCAAACGCGCGATTACGCGGATTGTGGAGAACAATAAGCCCTTTTATTCTCGCCTGAACCCCGCCTCCAGCTCCCTCAACTTTGACAGCTTGCCTGATTTTGCCCAATCTTTCCTGCTCATGGTCCGCGATCTCGATATGGTCAAAACCGACTGAGGAGAACAGGTGTTAGCTTGAGGAGGCTACAGTTGTAGTGCAATAGCGCTATAGTGCAAATTTCGCTATAGTAGATCTGCCGGCCCAAAGCCCATCCGGGCTCCAAACCATAAAACCATGTTGCCACTTAGAAGCTGTTTTAATTTGGTTTTTAGAATTTATTATAGGCAATTTTTTCGTCAATCAAGGCTCTTTTTGAGCCTCGTACCCATAGGTACGGGGCGAAAAAAAGCCGCAGAGTGGCGGAAAAAGAGGCATAATAAAACTGAAGGACTAAATTCAAACAGCTTCTTAATCATTCATTGCCATGCTTCAATCCAAAGACACCATCCGCGATATTCTCGAATCGGTCACCGACCCTGAGATCCCTGTTTTAACCATTGGTGACATGGGTATCATTCGGGACATAGTGCTCGATGAAGACGGCGCGGTAGAAGTAGTCATTACGCCTACCTATTCCGGTTGCCCGGCCATGGACATGATAACAGTCAATATCAAAGCCGCACTACAGGAAAAGGGGGTCAACGAGGTGAAAGTGACCAGTGTCCTCAGCCCGGCCTGGACGACCGACTGGATTAGTGAAGAAGGACGGCGCAAGCTCCGGAAGTACGGCATTGCCCCCCCGGTCGATGGCACGGCAGACAAGGGGACGCTCTTTGCCGAAGAAGTAAAGGTAAACTGCCCACACTGTGGCTCAGACAACACCAAAATGGTCAGCAACTTTGGCTCCACGCCCTGTAAAGCGCAGTATCAATGCAAGGATTGCCTGGAGCCATTTGATTACTTCAAGTGCCATTAATCCATTAGCTTTGCAAAAAACAGTGCCAGCATGGAAGAAAACAGTATCCTTTTTGAAATAAAAAACAAGGTAGGCCTCATTACCCTCAACCGCCCCAAGGTATATAATAGTTTCAATCGGGAAATGGCCCTTAACCTGCAGGCTACCCTCGACCTGTGCAAAGAAAATCCTGAAGTACGCGCTATTTATATTAGCGGCTCGGGCAAGGCCTTCAGCGCCGGGCAAGACCTGCAGGAAGTCGTTGCGGAAAAGGGGCCGGAACTGTCTACCATCCTGACGGAACATTACAACCCCATCATCAGGCGCGTCTGGGAGATCGAGAAGCCCATTGTCGCAGCTGTAAATGGCGTGGCTGCCGGCGCCGGCGCCAATATCGCCCTGGCCTGTGATGTAGTGGTGGCCACCGAGTCGGCATCTTTCATTCAGGCCTTCAGCAAAATTGGCCTTATCCCCGACAGTGGAGGAACCTTTTTTCTCCCCCGCCTTATTGGCTACCAGAAAGCCTCCGCACTGATGATGCTGGGCGAAAAGGTGATGGCCAAGGAGGCCGAACAAATGGGGATGATCTATAAGGTTTTTCCCGATAAAAAATTTCCGGAGGAATCCATAAAACTGGCTGAAACACTGGCCCAAATGCCGACCAAAGCCATCGGCTACATCAAACGCGCCCTCAACTACTCCCTGACCAATGACCTGAACACCCAATTGGCCATCGAGGACCAATTGCAGTCCGCTGCAGGCCAAACCGAGGATTATAAGGAAGGGGTGAAGGCTTTTCTGGAGAAAAGAACAGCCGTCTTTAAGGGGCGGTGAATCAGTAGGCAAACATTCAACGGAGTCCATGTGCAGACGTGCGACTTGCAGGCTTGCAGACGCCCCAAAAATCCACCGCCGCCAGCCCGGTTCGGATTAGAGAGTCCGGCAATCACTGGTTCAACCAAATAATTGCCATGGCCGGGCAGGCAAACGGTGAATAGCTTTACAGGATTTTCAGAGTTTAAGCGCGTTCCGGAGAGGCCGGTATTTAAAGAAGCAATATTCAATGGTAACAGCTATGTAAAAAATGAGGGGAAAACGAAAAACGATCATCTTCCCCTCCATAGCTTTCATAGCTTACAATGTTTTCATCCGGTTTTGAAGGTACTAACAGCGTAACTAAAGAAAAACTGGGGTTCAGCTTAATGGTAGATTGTTTCAACGGTTCTTTGTTACCAGGTATACAGGGTTCTTAGGTGTCAAAGTAATTGTAGATTGTTTTCATTCATTCGGTACAAAGAAGCGCAAAAAGAAAATAACCGTCAATAGCCTCCACCGCTGCCTAACTCAAATTAGGAGAGTTTAACCAGTCAGGAGGGTAACCAACGACATGTGTTAATTTCAAACACATCCATAAATATTTAAAAATCAATCACTTGTTAATATTGTTAAAATGCTAATATTTCAACGCTAAAAACTTTAACACTTACTGAAAGGAGGCTATCCCCAATTTCCGGAGCTTTCCACAACACAAATACACCGCAAGCTAGAATGCCACACGGCCCAAAAAAGACAAAACCCGAAGTAAAGCCCGGTGTACCACAACCAGGCAACCTCAACCCGCAGCTACAACGGCGGCAACGGCCTCAGTTGACCGCCGAACAGTACGTGGCCGGCATAAGGCGGGGCGACCGGGTGATCCTTGGCCAGGCCATCACGCTTATTGAAAGCAGACGGGCGGAGCACCAGGCATTGGCGCAACGCATAACCGAAGGTTGCCTGCCCCATTGCGGGCAATCGGTGCGCATTGGTATTACGGGCACCCCGGGGGTTGGC
Source organism: Lewinellaceae bacterium (assembly GCA_020636215.1). Lineage (GTDB taxonomy): Bacteria > Bacteroidota > Bacteroidia > Chitinophagales > Saprospiraceae > JACJYE01. The sequence goes on along the minus strand of JACJYG010000005.1, from coordinate 736,291 downwards.
AAAAGTAGTTTCATCGAAGCTTTCGGCCTGCATCTGCTGGGCCAGGGACACCGGCTGGCAGTGCTGGCTATCGACCCCACCAGCCAGGTGAGCCACGGCAGCATCCTGGGCGACAAAACCCGCATGGAAAAGCTCGCCGCCAGCGAACAGTCCTTTATTCGCCCCTCCCCTGCCGGCGAATCGCTCGGCGGGGTGGCGCGCAAAACCCGTGAAGCGATTATACTTTGTGAGGCCGCCGGTTTTGACATCATCATTATCGAAACAGTTGGCGTAGGCCAATCGGAAACAGCGGTGCATTCCATGACCGACTTCTTCCTGCTGCTTTTACTACCCGGTGGTGGCGACGAGCTGCAGGGCATCAAACGCGGCATCGTGGAGATGGCTGACCTGATCGCCGTAAACAAAGCCGATGGGGAGCGCCTCGCCTTGGCTAAACAATCTATGCAGGAATACCGTAACGCTTTGCACCTCTTTCCCCCAAAGGATAGTGGATGGACGCCTACCGTCGAAATTTGCTCAGCTACCACCGGAATGGGCATTCCAGAAATATGGCAGCATATCTTTTCTTTCCGGAAAATGGCCTCTGCAAGTGGCTATATGGATCAACATCGGCGGCAGCAGGCACGCTACTGGCTTTATGAAACCATCGACAATCAACTCCGGGCGGCCTTTTTCCAGGACCAGGCCGTGCGGGAAAAGCTAAAAAGCATTGAGGCGGCCATATTAGCCGGACAGAAAACTTCTTTCCAGGGAGCGGAGGAACTGTTGGCGCTTTTCCTTAAAAAAAGAGACTTTCCAGGGTGATGGCCGTCAAAAGCATGAGGTTCGCAGAAAAAACCGAACCTAAGATAGGTCAACCGCATTCTTATAGTGGTGATCTTTATTAACTTTAGATCAAAACAAAACCGTAAACGTCCATGAGATCTTTAATCACAGCAGTGGTCCTGATCGGCCTGGGGCTGATCCTTTTTGTCGGTGGCTGCAGCAGCTACAACAAATTCGTCGACAGCGAAGAGAATGTCGAAAATGCCTGGAGCAAGGTGCAGAGCGCATACCAGCGCCGGGCCGACCTCGTCCCCAACCTCGTATCCACCGTAAAGGGAGTGGCGGAATTTGAAAAGAGCACCCTCACAGAGGTGACCAATGCCCGCGCCCGCGCCACCAGCATCAATATTGACCCCACCAACCTGACGCCGGAAAAGCTTAAGGAGTTCCAGGATGCCCAGGCTGGCCTGAGCCAATCACTCGGCCGATTACTGGTCGTTTCTGAAAACTACCCCCAACTGCGCGCCAGCGAAAGCTTCAAAGAACTTCAGGTACAACTGGAAGGGACCGAAAATCGTATCAAGGTGGAACGCGACCGCTATAACGACGTGGTCACGGAATACAATAAGAAAGTCCGCCGATTCCCCGGCAGCCTCTTCGCCGGGATGTTCGGTTTCGGCCAGAAAGCCCAGTTCGAAGCTGATGCCAGCGCTCAGAATGCGCCGAAGGTGGAATTCTAAAGAGATGCGTTGATAATTGTCCATTGTTGGTTGTAAGTGGGGAGTACCCCTTCAACCAGCAATGGGACTCTATCAACCAACAAGCAGTAACTATGATCAAATTTTTCAAGCCCGAAGAAGAAGAGCGCATCATCGAAGCCATCCGCAAAGCGGAATTGAATACTTCCGGTGAGGTGCGTGTGCATCTGGAGGCCAACTGTAAAGGAGAGATTGTGCGGGAGGCCGTGCGCACTTTCCGGCGCTTGGGCATGCATAAAACCAAAGCCCGTAACGCCGTGCTCATCTTCCTTGCCCCCGAACGCCGGGAGTTTGCCATTATTGGTGACAAGGGCATCAACGAACAGTTGCCCGAAAATTTCTGGCAGGAAGAACGCGACCTCATGCTGGAACACTTTCGCCAGGGCGCTTTTGCCAAGGGCGTCTGCGAGGCAATCGGACAGGTAGGCGAAAAACTAAAAGTGTTCTTCCCCTACCAGCAAGACGACACCAATGAATTACCCGACGACATTTCATATAGCTGACTTATCATGTTGAGAACTTTTTTCTTTTCTTTTTTCCTGGCCCTGGCCACGCTGAGTTACGCCCAGCCAGCCATCCCCGCACCGACCAATGTCCTTGTTAATGACTACGCGGATATCCTCAGCCGGCAGGAAAAGCTGCAGCTCGACCAAAAGCTGAGTGCTTATGCCCGGGAAACTTCCACCCAAATCGTTGTATTCACCGAACCATCTTTAGAGGGCGGTGATGAGTATGATCGCGCCCTCCGTATTTTTGAGGCATGGAAGATCGGCGGCAGTCGGGAGAAAAGCAACGGCGTGTTGTTATACATCGCCCAACAGGACCGCAAGATTTACATCATGACCGGTTACGGCGCCGAGGGCTTCCTGCCTGATGCCATGGCCAAACGCATTATCGACAACATCCTAAGGCCGGCTTTCCGGCAGGGCGCCTACTACCAGGGTATCGACCAGGCCACCAATGCTATAATGGAGCTGGGCCGGGGAGAATACACCAATGAGGATGGCGGCCAGCGGAAGGCTAAAGGCGGCATCCCGGCTATCATGGTCATTGCGCTGATCATTTTCCTGATCGTTGTGTTCTCCAATATGGGCCAGGGAGGAGATGACGACGACGACGATGGCGGCTACTACCGCGATGGCCGTTATGATATGGACCCTAACCGGCGACGGCGGCGGCGCAGCGGTGGATGGATATTCTTCCCCGGCGGCGGCGGCTGGACCAGCGGCGGTGGCGGCGGCGGAGGCGGATTTGGCGGCTTCGGCGGCGGTGGCTTCGGTGGCTTCGGCGGCGGCCTGACCGGCGGTGGCGGCGCAGGAGGAGGATGGTAGGCCCGGCCTTCTGACCCAACGACCGTCTGACCTAACGACCTTCTGACCTAACGACCCAACGACCTTCTGACCTAACGACCTTCTGACCTTGAAATAAATGATGAAGTATTACATCCCGCTAATTTTTCTTTTGTCAACCCTTGCCGGAGCCTGTTTTCCGATTTTACAGAGCCGTTATGTGACGGCTGCAGATATAGAACGCGTACCGCAAAGCTATGACGCTCCGTTGGAAAGGCGCAATGTGGCCTTGCCTTGCGGCCAATGGGCGGATTACCTGCCCGACACCAGCCATCTGGATCATACGCCGATGCGCTACATTCGGGTCAACGTACATTGGATGAATAGTGCAGACACCCTATTCAAATTCACGGGGAAGGACGCCGAAGTGTATGCCAAAAACCTCATCCGGGCCGCCAATTACGACCTGGAAAAGAATCGGAGCATGTACCTTCCTTACGGAAATGAGACCCCGGTGCTACCCACCCGATACCGTTACCTGCTGACGCCGCGCCCCGATGACCCCAATGACGATGGCATCTATTTTCATTACGATGACGAGTTGTACTACTACGTACACCGGGGTAAAAACCGCAACCTTTACAAAAGGGACGTTTTTGAAAAATACGGGGTGCAGATGGATACCGTTCTCAACATATTCATTATGCCCCATCATCCCGACAGCATAGCCTCCCCTACCTACAGCGCCTTCGGAGTAGGAGTAGCACTTAGTAATGCGGTGAAGGTAGCCGGCATATACGCCAACCACACAAAATACGACGACTACTGGGGCTTTCGCGGCATCTGGAACCACGAGGTGGGCCACATATTGAGCCTCAGCCACGCCTGGGTTAACGACGGCTGCGATGATACTCCCCAGCACGACCAAAAGTGCTTTTCCATCAAACAACCGCCCCCCTGTGATACGGCTACGTCCAATAATGTCATGGATTATGCCGCCGAACAGAATGCCTGGAGCCCTTGCCAGATCGGGCGTATCCATCAGCGGCTGGCTACTGAGAATAGTACTCAGCGCAAATTTTTACTTCCAACCTGGTGCACCCTAAAGGATAGCATGGAAATTGTCATCAGGGATACGGTAGAATGGAATGGCGCCAAAGACCTGGAGGGGCATTTGACAATCGAACGCGGTGGCCAGCTTACCATTCGCTGCCGGGTATCCATGCCACCGGGAGGCATCATCACTATTGCCCCTGGCGGAATGCTTATTCTGGATGGCGCCCGCCTCCACAATGCCTGTGGGGAACTTTGGGACGGTATCGTAGTGCAGAAAATAGCCAACGAAGCTGGTAAGTTAATACTTATTGCCGAGCCGAAGCTGGAGGATATGAAGCATACATTGGAGGAGTAATGGAGGATTCGATGGGAATACGGATGCAAAACCGTGCACCTTCCGCTTCTTGGGATTCTACCCATATCTGGCCGCTGTATTCCTCCAGTATCTTCCGGCACAAGGCCAGCCCTACTCCGGTTCCGGGATATGATTGCATGGTATGCAGCCGCTTGAAGATATCGAAAATGCGGTCGTGGAACTCAGGCGCAATGCCGATGCCATTATCCACGAATTCAAAATAATAAGCCTCCTCTTCAGGCCTGTACCGAACCTCCACTCGTGGAGCCTCACTTTCATTGTATTTGATGCCATTCTCCACCAGGTTTTGAAATAAAGAAACCATGTGGACCGGTTTAGCAATGATCGCGGGCAATTCGTCCCACTCTACCGTAGCGCCACGGGCCTCTATAAAATCATGAAGGTTAAAATGGATCGTTTGCATCACCTGATTCAAATCGACAGCTACCCGTTCCTCGATTCCCTTATCGATCATGGAAAATTCCAGTAGTGCTTCGACCGTGGCATACATCTGCCGGGCGCCATCTTCTGCAAACTGCAGGTATTCTATCATCTCCTGATCGGGTTCCCTACCGAACTTACGCCGGATGAGGGACAGGAAGCTGGTGACATTGCGCAGGGGGGTTTTCAGGTCATGTGAAGCTACATAGGCAAAGCGCTCCAATTCCTGGTTATTCCGTTCCAGTATCCGGTTTTGCGCCGTAATCTGGGCTTTTTGTTTTTCCAGTAACTCATTTTGCAGCTTTCGTTCCCCCAACAAGGCATTGAGGCGGTCTTCATAGCGCAAGTTACCCTGTTTAAACATCCGCAGGACGGCCATCATACAAAACAGGATGGCCAAATAAATAATCTCGCCGGAAAAAGGTGGAATAGCCTCATCAGGGAAAGAAAGGCTTCTTTCTAACCAGCGATTGAACAAAAATACACTACCAATAAGCAGTAGGAAAAACAATTGTTCCCATTTGGAATCTATAAAAACGATAACGAGGATTAAGATAAAATAATAGGCCGGCGCTGATTCTAGTTGGGGCCCATACAGGTAATCGTAAAAGGCCAAAGCCCCCAGCCCGAAAAGCGCTTGTAGTATTCTGGCCAGGTGATATCGCCGCCAATGCTGGCACAATATCGTCAGGGCGTATAAAGGGATGGGAAACCATAACAATAGCCCATTGGAAATCCGTCCAGTAAAAAATAACTGGAATAATCCTGCCAGGAGATGTATCCCCATAGATAGCAGGACTAATTGGTTCAGAAGGCGGATATTGATTCTTTCCCGTTCTGCAACCCCCTCATGAAGGCCAATATTGATGATCGTTCTCCACCATTTCATCATAAAGGAAAATACTAATATTTAATGGCTAATCCCTAATGGAGACTGTACTATCCAGTTGGGGGAGAATGGAATTACAGGTCAAAAATAGTATTTTTTTCGCAACATTCCAGTTGCTAAGCTGCACACGTGCCGAGAGTCAACGCTGAGAATATTTCCCTATCTTGGCCATTAAACGAAACGGCCGCCGCTATGGACTTCCACCGTCGGGACTATTATGTGTTCTTCTCCTTCCTGGGCATGGTGCAACTGCTGTACCGAGACACCTGGAACGCCGGCTTTGTTACCGACTTCACCGGCCTGCTTTGGCGGCTGGAGGGCAGTGATGCCCTGGGCATTCTCGACAGTTTCGGATTCCCGGCTCTGCAGCCGGTGCTGAATGCGTTTCTGTTCATTTTTTATAAAACCTTTGGCCTCAACCCGCTGCCCTGGCACCTCGTATTCACCAGCCTGCACGCGCTAAATGGCTTCCTGGCCTACCGTTTTGGCGCCGCTTTACTGGAAACCTACAGCGCCCGAGCGCCCCGCCTGATAGCCTTTCTCGGCGCTCTTTTTTTCCTGCTATCGCCCTACCAGTCGGAAGTAGTAACGTGGCGGGTGTGCTTCAACTTTCTGCTCTCCTCTTTTCTGGTGTTGAGCGTACTGTGGCAGGCCCTGGCCTGGGCGAAGCAAGGCCGCCGGAGACAGTTGTGGGCCGCTCATAGCCTCTTCGCATTGGCGCTGTTCACCTTCGAGCTGGCACTGGCAGTTCCCTTGGCCTGCCTGGCCTTATTACTGCTCTTCCCACCCACACAACGCAGCAGTGGAGGGCTGGCCCGGCAACTGCAATGGCTATCGATCCCGCAGTTCAGTATGTTGATCGCCTACTTTGTGCTCAACCGCCTGATCCTGGGCGCCTGGGTGGGGCATTATGGGCCAGCGGTGCACCTGAAGTTTCGCCTCGGCGAGATTCTGGCCAATTACTACCGCTTCGGCTTTAAATTCCTGGCATTCAATCGCTACTGGCCGCACCCCTGGAAGGAAGGGTTGTCGGGGTGGCTGCAGGAACCTGCCCTGCTCTACCCGCTGGCCTTATTCACCGTCCTTGGCTTGCTATTCGCCCTGGCCCGCTTCAGTCGCTGGCGAGGGGAAGGCAAAGCCAGCCTGTTATTTTTGCTGCTCTTCATCTTTGCGCTGGCCCCTGCCATCAATCTGTACTTTAACTACCTGCTTTATATTGAAAATGACCGCTACGGCTACCTGGCCTCGGCCTTTTTCTTTCTGGGGCTGTCTTCTCTGCTCTCCTTGCTGCCGCGCTGGCTGTATCTCTCACTGTCCATTGGATTCATCATCCTTTCTACCCTCTTCCTGTGGCGCACCAATCAGTATTGGAAGCAATCCACTGCCCTCTACTACCGCCTGATGGACAGCTTCGACTGGTACGATGCCCCTGCCGTCTACCTGCTCAACCTGCCCGACAACTATCAGGGCGCCGTGCTCTTCCGTGATTTCTCAGGACAAGGCGAAGCCTTCCGAGATGCACTGAAATACATCAAAGGGAAACCGTACGAGGGCGCCATCTACGAAGTAGCCCAATACAACCTCGCTACCCCCACCGACGGCGTTTCGGTACGCCGGGATTCTGCCCTGCACTACACGGTGGAGTTCAACCAATGGGGCAACTGGTGGTGGCGCCGCGGCATCGGCATGGGCCCGGGCTACGATGCGGATACATATTCGGTGGAGAGCAAAGGGCATTTTTATCACTTGACATTGGATAGTATCCAACCTGGGGCAGTACTTTTGTATCAGGAAAAGGGTGAATGGCGGGAGGTGGAGTGAAAAGGAGGAGTCCACTATTGGGTGAGACTTTATTCTGCACATAAAGTTAATAGTTTTATTCGAGGAATCGTTTCTGGCTATCTCTTTGCGGATGTCGGCGTTGAAGGCTATTGCCAGCCTTGTTTGTTACTCCCGGTTTCGAAGTTAAAGGCAGGCATAGACAGGAATTTCTTACCGGTTTTGCGTTCATAGGCATTGGCGGCTACATAAAGCAGGTCCTCAAAAGCCAGGTCAGTGGGAAAGTACGACGAATCAGCGAGTACGCTTTCAAAAGCAGCTTTGCCCCGGAAGCCTAGTAAAATCAACGCTTCCCTGATCCTGACGCTGGATTTGACACAGTTGTTTGAACAGTCTCTCCCGTTCGCCAGACATACCAGGCCCAGACATACCAGACAAACCAGACCCATTAGACCCAGACACATCAGACCCGTCCGTCTGGCCAGCCGGATAAATCTCTGCGAGCCGGGCAAGCACACCAGACACATTAGACCAAGACATACCAGACCCACCAGACCAACAAGACATACCAGACCCATCAGACAAACAAGACATACAAGACCCACCAGACCAACAAGACATACAAGACCCACCAAACACCACTGTGACCTTCATCACTGCCAGTCTGCCCGGAAGCCGGGACCTTTGCAAAAAATATTACTACCAATGCGCGTCAAGCAATTTCTACCCATTCTGGGCTGGCTACCCTCCTACAAAAGTGAACAACTCAAAGGCGATCTATCAGCCGGGCTAACGGTTGGCGTTATGCTCATTCCGCAAGGCATGGCCTATGCGATGATCGCAGGCCTACCACCTATATACGGCTTATATGCCTCTACCATTCCATTGATCCTGTATGCCATTTTAGGCACTTCCCGGCAACTGGCGGTCGGCCCGGTGGCCATGGTATCCTTGCTGACTGCAGCGGGCATAGGCGCTATTGCTCAGGGTGGAACAGAAACCTATATTACCCTGGCCATTGCGCTGGCTTTATTTGTTGGCCTGATTCAGTTTTTCCTGGGCGCTTTCCGGTTGGGATTTCTGGTGAACTTCCTCTCCCACCCGGTAGTGAGTGGCTTCACCTCAGCAGCGGCGCTTATCATCGGGCTGTCGCAGCTCAAGCACCTGCTGGGTATCAAACTGGGGCGCAGTGAGCACATCCATGAAATACTGATCGAAGCGGGCCGGCGGATTGGCGAAACCAACCTGGCCACTCTGGCCATTGGCCTGGCCGGCATTCTGTTGATTCTCGGAATAAAGCGCATCAATAAAGCAATTCCCGGACCGCTGCTTGCCGTGATATTTGGCATCCTGGCCGTCTGGGGGTTCGGCCTGACGGAACAAGGCGTTAAGATTGTGGGTGAAGTACCCAAAGGCCTACCATCACTGGTAATACCCAGCTTCTCCATGGAGAACTTCGACGCCCTGCTGCCCATTGCCCTGGCCATCGCGCTGGTGAGTTTCATGGAAAGCATCGCAGTTGCCAAAGCCATTCAAGCCAAACATAAAAATTATAAGGTTGACGCCAACCAGGAACTGATCGCCCTGGGCGTCGCCAACATCGGTGGGTCCTTTTTCCAGGCCTACCCCACTACCGGCGGCTTCTCCCGCACAGCCGTCAACGATCAGGCCGGCGCCAATACCGGAATGGCGGCTATCATCAGCGCATTGCTGATTGCCCTGACACTGTTATTCCTCACCCCGCTGTTCTACTACCTGCCCAACGCCATCCTGGCTTCGGTGATCATGGTAGCCGTATTCGGGCTGATCGATATCAAGGAAGCCGTGCACCTCTGGCATGCCGACCGCTCCGACTTCTGGATGCTGGCCGTCACCTTTATCGGCACACTCTCCCTGGGCATCGAGCTGGGTATCCTCATCGGAGTAGCCCTCTCCCTGGGCATCATCATTTTCCGCACCACCATGCCCCACTTCGCTGTGCTGGGTAAAATACCGGACAAACCCCACTACAAAAACATCGACCGATTCGATGACCTCGAGGTCCGCCCCGATATCCTGATCATGCGCTTCGACGCCCGCCTGTACTTCGCCAATGTGGCCTACTTCAAGGACAAGATCGAAGAACAGATCGAAAAGAAAGGCAAAGCCCTGAAACTGTTCATCCTGGATGCCAATAGCATCAACGGTATGGACAGCAGTGGTATGCACGCCCTGGAGGAAATCATAGAACTTTGCCATACGCTGGGCGTGGAGTTCAACCTGGCCAGCGTGAAGGGCCCGGTCCGGGATATTCTGGTCAAGGGCGGCCTGATCGATAAGATCGGCGAAGGACACTTCTTCATGCGCGTCCAGCACGCCGTGGATTCCTTCGATGAGAAGGATACCCAGCGGTATGAGTCGTATGTGCTGCAGACGAATGAGGAGGGGTAGCGGGGGAATGCGGGAATGCGGGAATGCGGGAATGCGGGAATGCGGGAATGCATGAATGCATGAATGCGGGAATGCGGGAATGCGGGAATGAACTTGAAGGCTTTTTTTACATTTATGTATTCAGACATTCTTGCATTTACGCATTCCAAAACAATATGCCCATCCGTAACACCGACCGGCTCCTCCAACATCTCGAAGGCAATGCTGCCGACGAGCTAGGCCTGCTCGAATCCGTAGGCGTGGAATACTATTCCACCGAACAACTGTTGCGCCTGCGCGGGCAATGGGAGGTCAAAAATGCCCTGTTCCATATTTTTCAAAGGCTGCTGATCCGAATCGCGGCCTTCACGGCAGTTTGGATATCCATGGGCTTTATCCTGTATTTTCTGCACTGGAATTACCCCGCCTTCCTGATGATGGCGCTTGTTCCGCTGTCCTTTCTCCTGTTCTTCGGTGGCTTGATCTTCATGCGCTCCTTCTTCAAAGGCAAAGGCCACCTCGACCGCGTTGGAGAGATGATCAGCGAGGAGTTGACCCGGAGGCGCCAGGCCGGCTAATCCCAGGAAGTGTTGCTTTTTATTTATTCCTTTAGGCCGATCTGGAGATCGGCCAAACGCCACTCCAGCTTGGCGGCTGCGCCTTCCTCCGGCGCGAGGAAAGTACAATCAAAGTGGAGCTGGTGTTGGCCTTTTTTCAGGCTGAACCCGTTTAGATCAATTGAGACATCCCGAAGTTTTTTCCAGTTGGCGGAATATACGGTAGCCTTGTCTCCACCCTCATACCGAAGTACCTCTCCTTTCTTAAGTTGTCCGGCAATCGCGATCGTTTTATAGTTGTCCAGTTCCAGGCTGATATCTTTGATGCCAGAGCCCTGGGGTGTTAGCAAAAAGGAAATAGGCTGTTCATCCTGAGGGCATTCAAAGGTGAAAGAAGAATAAAGGGGCTCACCGGGTTGCCTTACTTTATAGTCGTGGCGAAAATGGGAAACGAATACTTCCCGCAACACCGATTGCCCATCCCCGGTTTTCTCCAGTTTGAACTCGTTGTTGATATCCTGCAGGCGTTCCTTTTGGGCGTCGGAAAATACCCCTTTCATCCGGACAGCCTCCCATTCCCCCAATTTAGCCAGAATGGCATCGGACTGTGCATTTTTCTCCAGATTCTCCAGGTTCATCACAAAGCCATAGCCGGCGTCGTAGCCGGCGGAGCGGGCCAGCATCCATTCCACATCTTCCAGGGAAGTGCTTTCGCTAAGCTGGAACCAGCCCAACATGCCGGGCATGAGGTTGCGGCGGAAGTATGCCTGATTGGCCATCCGGTATTCCGTCTGGCTTTCGCGGAAGCCTGCGTACCAGGGCTCGCCCCAGTTCATGCGGGAGTAAATGTGCCAGAAGTAATGGCTCGTCCGGCTGGCGTCAATGATGAGGTGGGATTTCTCCGCTTCGGAAAGCGCAGCATACCACCAGTTGGCGTAAAGGATCTCCCCATAGTTGCCCATGCCGGTGGAGCGGTTGCCCTCGATGCCATCAAAAGAGATCTGGTGCAGATCGCAGTAATTGAAAAGTTCGGCGAGCTTTTCCGACATTTCTTTACCCAGCTCCGGGCTGGTCAGGAAAACCTTATACCCGTGGTCAGCCAGCATGCGGATGGATTCGCCCTGGGGATGGCCAGCGGCGGCAGTGCCAAATGCGCCACGCTGGCAATCCGTCAACACCCAGGGTTCTTTTTCGGTGACGCCGCCGTAGCGGATCAGCTCATTTCCAATTTGCACCGTCTTTAAATTGTTGTTGGTAAACTGATTGAAAAAAACGGGGCTGGCAATAGGTATTTCGCTGGTTTCCGAAGTGATGGCCGCTGTAATGGATGAGGCGCCGACTGCCGCCAGCCGGGGGTCGGGCACAGGCGTCACGTAGGGGTCGTTGGTGGTGATAAAGTTGGACAGGGTGTGGACGCCCAGGAAGATGCCGCTGTCGCGGGCCATCTGTGCACAGCGCTTCAGTCCAGCCCAACCGGATGGGAAGGCTTTTTCATCGAGTTCGAAATGGCCCCAGTTTTTGAATGGCCCGGGGTGGTACAGGTAGCGCAGCCCTGCCCGCCGGGTGATAGCCAGGGCTTGTTCGATGTTTTCTTCCGTAAAGGGCAGGATAATATAAGCGGCGGCAGCCGTCGGCGCCATTTTACCCCATTCACCGTCGATCATCGGATGCGGCAGGGATTCCGCCAACTCGATCTGCCCGATCGTAGCCAACGTAGCTTCCCGGGGGCAGCCGAACAACGCGATCCGCGAACCTATTACCCCGCCATCCTCAAAGGGTGGAGCGGTGTAGTACTTGTGGTACCAGTTTTCAATCACCCGTTCCCGATTGCGGTTGCGGCAGTAAGCCTGTATGCTACTACCGTAAGTAGTCGGTTTGGCGGCTTCCACGCGGTAAAGCACATAGCGCTTGCCTTCGCCTTCTTTCAGGTCGGAATAATCCTCCTGGTCAAAAATATCGATCTGAGGCATGCAGTCATTTTCCTGCCAGGGATACCCGCCGAGGGTTTTCGGGTTCAAGGCCTGAATACCGATGCTGAAATCACCTTCCTGAACCACACCAATGGTTTCGCCGATCACCTCATCCATGGCCAGTGGGTAGGGGCCCCAGATGACGAGCTCTACCGAAGCAGTGTCGCTGAACTCCACCAACTCGAAAGCCAGGTGGGCGTTTTTTTCTTCCACCTTGACTTTTGCCGTCATCCCATTCGGGTAAGATAATTGGAGAAAGCCCTCCTCCCGTTGGTAGTCCAGGGATTCCGGCAGGAATAGCTCCCCGCCGGCCCGGATGGATAACAGGGGCGCGATGGTATCTTTGGCCATTAGGTCCTTTCCGCTGCGCCGGTCCAGTAAGTGGGTGAGGAAGCCTTGTTCGTCGAGGCTCATTTCCAGATTGTCAGTGGAAAAATGTATACCTCTTGATTGGCGGGAGCAGCCCATTACCAGCAGGAATCCTGTAAAAAAAAGAAAGTGGAAATATTTCATGAAAAGTTGATTTGAGACAAGGGAAAAAACCGGAGCTTGCCCTAACTTTAGCAATGCATTTACAAGAACTCCAGCATACGGGAGCTTAACGCCCGGACAATTTCGAAAAAAAATCCAAATCCGATACCATGGATGTTGAAATCTTGTCGAGGATACAATTTGCTTTTACCATTGCCTTCCACTACATCTACCCTCCGCTCAGCATCGGCCTGGGGATGATCATGGTGATCATGGAGGGCTTATACCTGCGCACCAAAGACAAGCAATATGAACAGATGACGCGCTTCTGGACAAAGATCTTCGCCCTGACTTTCGGCATTGGGGTGGCCACCGGCATTGTGATGGAATTCGAATTTGGCACCAACTGGGCTACCTACTCGCGTTTTGTCGGCGATGTTTTCGGAAGTGCGCTGGCTGCCGAGGGCATTTTCGCCTTTGCTTTGGAAAGCGGTTTTCTAGGCATCCTGCTCTTTGGCTGGAACAAAGTCAGCCCCCGGGTGCATTTCATTGCCACCCTGGGCGTGTGGCTGGGCTCGATGTTCAGCGCCGTCTGGATCGTGGTGGCCAATTCGTGGCAACAGACCCCGGCGGGCTACCATATTGTCGGAGAGGGCCTGCATGCCCGCGCCGAGATCACCGACTTCTGGGCCATGGTATTCAACCCATCCAGCGTCGACCGCCTGCTCCACGTCTGGGTGGGTGCTTTTCTGGCCGGCGCCTTCCTGGTATTAAGCGTCCATGCCTATTACCTTCTTAGAGGGCGTTATGTGGAATTGTCCCAAAAAGCATTCAAGATCGCTCTGGCCGTAGCAACTGTTTTTTCCCTAAGCCAGCTCCTTACCGGGCACCGGTCTGCGGAAGGAGTAGCAGTAAACCAACCGGCCAAACTAGCCGCCCTCGAGGGCCATTTTGACACGCTCGCTGCTGCTGATATGTACGTTCTTGGATGGGTAGACAAGGAGAAACAGGAAATCACCGGCCTAAAAGTTCCGGGAGGCTTATCCTTCCTGTTGCATAATGATTTTAAAGCGCCCGTACGCGGGTTGAATGATTTCCCCGAGAACGAACGCCCCACGGCACTCAACGCCATCTTCCAGTTTTACCACCTGATGGTCGCCATCGGCCTATTCATGATCGCCCTGACGCTCTATGCTTCTTTCCTCTGGTGGAGAGGCAAACTCTTCCGCCAGCGATGGCTGCTATGGGTATTTGTCTTCGCAGTGCTGCTGCCGAATATAGCCAATCAGGTAGGCTGGTTTACCGCCGAGATGGGCCGGCAGCCCTGGGTCGTCTATGGCTTGTTGCGCACCAGCGACGCACTATCTGCTGCCGTGAAGGCCAATCAGGTCGTGTTCTCCCTCATCCTTTTTGCGCTGATCTATTCTCTGCTTTTCGCCCTTTTCCTTTACCTGCTGGATAAAAAGATCAAAGCCGGACCGGAAAGCAAGGAACATATCCAGGAACGGCATCGCCAGGAGGGCATCGCGGATGCCTTAGGCGGAGCCTAGGGCAGGGAGCAGGCTTTTTTAAATCTTTTACACTTTTAAACCTTCAACAATGGCCACCATACTCGGCATCGATTATCCAACCCTTTGGTTTTTAGTAGTGGGCGGGCTGTTCAGCGGTTACGCAATATTGGATGGGTTTGACCTGGGAGCAGGCGCGCTGCATTTGTTCTTCCGCAAGGAGGAGAGCCGGCGGATTGCCCTCAACGCTATTGGCCCGGTATGGGACGGCAATGAGGTTTGGCTGGTTATTGGCGGAGGGGCGCTTTTTGCCGGGTTCCCGGTGGTTTACGCCACGCTCTTTTCCGGCATGTACATTCCGTTCATGCTGTTTTTGGCCTTTCTGATCTTCCGTGCGGTATCTATCGAGTTTCGCAGTAAGGAGCCAATGCACTGGTGGCGGCAGTTATGGGATGTCAGTTACAATATCTCGAGCGCCATGCTGGCGGTACTATTGGGGGTTGTACTGGGCAACGTGCTGCTGGGAATGAAGATTGGGCCCAGCCAGGAATACGAAGGCAATTGGGTGGAGTTTCTAAACCCCTATGCCTTGATGGTGGGTGTCACTACCCTGATGCTGTTCGCCACTCATGGGGCGCTCTACCTGTTGATGAAAACCGAAGGCCGATTGTATGACAAGCTCACCATTCTGGCCAGGCAGGCGATGGGGGGATTCCTCATTAGTTTCATAGCGGTTACCGTATATTCTATTGCCTTTCTCCCTCACCTGACCGACCGCTTCCGGGAACTGCCGTGGCTTTTCGTAGTCCCGCTTTTGGGCTTTCTCAGCATTGCCAATATCCCCCGGCTGATCTCCAAGCACCAATACCGGCAGGCCTTCCTCTTCTCCAGCCTCACCATGGCCCTGATGCTACTTACGGTAGCTATTGAGCTCTACCCGGTCATCATTATTTCCACCATGGACGAGGCCTACAGCATCACCATCTACAACGCCGCTTCTTCCGACAAGTCGCTCGGCATCATGCTGACCATTGCCGCTATTGGGGCGCCATTGGTGCTGTCTTATACAGCTTTTGTTTTCTGGACCTTCCGGGGGAAAGTGAAACTGGATGAGACGAGCTATTAGGACAGTGGGCAGCTTTTCATCCCGACGAGATCCGGTGGATCGAGATCGGGAGGGCAGTTTGCAGGAAATCGGGGGTACTGGATACCGCAGGAGTAGGCCAGGAAGCTTTAAGCCCCGAATAACAATATACCTAACCCGGGGATCACTCCGCCACCTTATGCGCCTCCGCATACGCCCGGCACCGTTCCCAATCCTCCTGAAAATAGGCGCGCACTTTGTCCAGTTCCGTTTTGGGGATCAGGGGTTCCGGGCTCACCCAGGACTCCGGGAGCAGCAAAGAGGGATACAGAATGGCGTAACAGGCCAGCATACGGCTGCGGCGTTGCAGCCAGAACAGAACGGGATGTTTGGAAAAAACCGGAGGCTTTTCGCCAAACAGGAAGCGCGCCACCTTACGCATGATCTTTAACTGCTTCTCGTTGTAAGAGCTGTGTACTTTTGAAAGGGATATTTCCTCCCGACAATAAGTGGCTCCTGAAAATCGGGCGATCCTGTCAAAGAAAACCCAGGGGCTTTCCCGAAGTTCATCGTAAAAAAGCACCAGCGGTTGGGTATTAAAATATTTTTCCAACACTTCCAGGTTGGTATAGAAAGTGGCGTGTTTGCGCTTCCAGAGCCCCGTATCTCCCTCCACATCAAAAAAGCCGGTAAAGGGTAAATGCCCTCCGTTCTTGACATAACGGCGGTATTGGGAAGCAATCCAACTGTCGTTACGCCGCAGGATAATGATGGGTTTGGCGTTGGGATAAAACGAGGAAAACCACTTCACTTCCTCCTCCAGTTGCTGGTCGAATTCCCGGGAAATAAAATAACGGCCATACTGCCCCCGGGCAATGATATCGGGGGAACGCCGGTAGCGGTTGGTAGGAATATAGTAGAGGCCCTGCAACTTCGGAAAAAATCGGTGCTGCAAATAAGTGGAGGCCACTTTGCCCAGGCCAACGTGGAAGTATATCTCGGGTTGCGACATCGGTTGCTTACGGTTTGTGATTTTTTGCGTATACAACAAAGGTAGGTTTTTGCCCTATTATTGAACGTATTACCCCCTCAACTCCTCAACTTTTCAACTCCTCAACTCCTCAACTTTTCAACTTACTTAAAGCCCTACCTCTTCCCCTACCCGCACCGAAGTCATCGTCAGGGAGCCGCCCACAGGCGTATCGTTGAAAAAAGACACCGCTTCGTTTTTGTCCTGCAGGCCCAGAATATAGAGTAGCGGATAGTAGTGGTCGGGCGTAGGGATTGCCAGTTGGGCCGGTTTTCCGAGGTTCTGATAATGGATCAGGGGTTGGTGGTTGCCATCGGCGATATGCTTTTTGAAAATATCATTCATTTCCAGGGCCCAATCGAAGCCGAATGGTGCGTCTAGCTTGTCCCAGGCTACCATACGCAGGTTATGCACCATATTACCGCTGCCAATAATGAGCACGCCCTTCTTACGAAGAACCGCAAGGGCTTTGGCCAATTCATAGTGATATTCCGCCGATTTGTGAAAGTCAATGCTCAATTGCAGGATGGGTATGTTCGCCTCGGGGTACATGTGGCGCACTACCGTCCAGGCGCCGTGGTCCAGGCCCCAGTCGTGGTCCAGGCCCACTTCAGTAGGAGTGAAAAGGGCGGCTGTTTCCTCTGCCAGCACCGGATCGCCGGGCGCAGGGTATTCTACTTCGAACAAGGCCCGGGGAAAGCCGCCAAAGTCGTGGATCGTCCGGGGCGCTTCCATGGCAGTGATATGAGTGCCGCGGGTAAGCCAGTGGGCGGAAATACAAAGAACGGCTTTGGGCTGAGGGATCTCCCGCCCCATCTGCCGCCAACGGCGGCTGAATTCGTTGTCTTCAATACCGTTCATCGGCGAACCGTGGCCGACGAAGAGCATCGGCATTTTCACGTCCTGCTCTTCCAGTTTTTCAGACAGCGTCCTTAAAGAAGTTAATGACATCGTACTAGATATTGACCCTATTCCCGCCACACCACATGCAGCAGCCCGGCAAAGCCCATCACCAACACGCAGCCAATAAGATTGAGCCACAGGTAGGCTATTTTGAACAAATACCAGCTATCCCCTACCAGAAACCAGGTGTCATGGCTGCTAAGCCAGTAGATCATAAGCACCAGCGCTTCTGCGATCAGGGCAGCGATGAAAACGGCGCGGGCGCCTACTTTTTTCATAAAGAAAGCCACCATGAAGATACCTAAAATAGTTCCATAAAATAAGGACCCTATGATGTTTACCGCCTGAATGAGGTTCTCGAACAGGCCGGCCGTTGCGGCGAAAGCCATAGCAACGATGCCCCAGAACAAAGTAAAAAATTTCGAGGCCCTCAGATAATGCCGGTCGCTCTTTGTCCGGACAATGCTGCGCCGGTAAATATCAACGATAGTAGTCGTGGCCAGGGCGTTGAGTTCCGAGGAAGTAGAAGACATCGCTGCCGAGAAGATCACTGCCAGCAACAGGCCGACCAGGCCGATAGGCAGGTAATTCATTACGAAGGTGATGAAAACGTAATCCGTGTCCCTCGTCTTGGCCACCGGGTCGGCCTTTAAGATCAGGCCCTTTACTTCTTCGCGAAGCTCGTTGTCGATGCGGTGGAGTTCCCGCACCCGCTCTTTCGACTCCTCTATTGCCGCCTCGTTTTCCTGGCGGATGGCGCCTATCATATAGGCTACTTCCTGCTGTTGTTGCAGGAACAGGGTATTGTGTTGCGACTTCAAGCCCTCCAGTTGCGCTTCATACTCGGTGCCTTCCAGTTTCTGCAGGTTTGCGCTATTGAAATGGATAGGCGGTTGCTGAAACTGGAAAAACATAAAAACGAGAATGCCAACAAACAGGATGAGAAACTGCATTGGCACCTTTAGTATGCCGTTGAACATTAGCCCCAGGCGGCTTTCCGTCAGCGACTTTCCCCCAAGGTAGCGCGACACCTGCGACTGATCGGTGCCGAAGTAAGACAGGAACAGGAATACCCCACCCAGCATACCTGACCAGAAGGTGTAGCGGTTGCTGAGGTCGAAAGTAAAATCTACCACATTGAGCTTCCCCATCTTGCCTGCCACACCGACTGCATCGCCAAAGCTAACCTGTTCCGGCAACTTAAAAACCAGGATCATGGCTGCAATGAACATGCCGCTCAAGATGATAACCATCTGTTGTTTCTGGGTCATACTCACCGCCTTGGTGCCGCCCGCAACGGTATACACGATCACCATCAGGCCAATAAAGAGGATCGTCCAGTTCAGGCTCCAGCCCAGAATGGTAGACAGAATAATTGCCGGTGCGTAAATGGTCAACCCGGCAGCCAGGCCTCTCTGGATGAGAAACAGGATCGCCGTTAAGGTCCTGGTTTTCAGGTCAAACCGCCCCTCCAGGTATTCATAAGCGGTGTAGACTTTAAGACGATAGTAGTAGGGCAGCACAAAAACACAGAGGATGACCATCGCCACCGGAAGGCCGAAGTAAAACTGCGCGAAACGCATGCCGTCCTCATAAGCCTGGCCGGGTGTTGAAAGGAAGGTAATGGCGCTGGCCTGCGTAGCCATCACCGATAAACCGATGGTCCACCACGGCAGGTCATTATCCCCCAGCAGGTAGCTTTGAACGGTGTTGATATGCCGGGTCTTCCAGACACCGTAAGCTACGATGCCCAAAAGGGCGCCCAGCATAACGATCCAGTCGAGTGTACTCATGTTAATTGGGTGTGATGTGTGGCTATATCTCTGTTGAACAGGTTGAGAGGGTTAAGGAAGTTGAAGAAGTTGAGTGTCTACAACTCAACCTTCTCCCCCCTCTCCACCTCCTCAACCGGCATAGAAAAGCCTCGACTACTCAGGAATATAATTTCGTAAAGATATAAAACAGGGTGATGATGATGGCATGTAGAATAAGAACAAAAGCATAGAGCTGATTCCAGGTTTTGAAAACCGGAGGTGGAGGTTCTGGAGGGTATTGTGGGTTGGAATGCGGATCTGACATTTTCTTTTATTTGACGGTTAAAATAGGCATTGCCAGAGAGATGGTGTAGTTTTTAACAGAATATAACGGCATTGGTTCGTTAAAACAATTTCCCGGATGCCGCTTGGCCAAACAAGGAAAGATGCTTATTTAATAGAAAGATATTCCACAAATCCGCTACCTTACAGCTGAAATGCACCGCCAACTCATGCTACCTAAAATGCTCCGACTTACTAGAATCCTGCTGTTCTTTCTGGCATTACTGGCCAGCACCGCCACCCGGGCCCAAACGGCCTATACCATCGAATCCATCCCCGACCCCAAGCGTACAGGGGGTGGTTTTGTCAGCAATCCGGATGGCATCCTGTCGGAAGGAGAAGTCCAGCAGCTCAATGGCGTAGCGGGCCAACTGGAGGGAAATTCCACTGCCCAGGTGGCCATCGTTATCGTCAATAGCATTGGCCAGGAGAACCCCAAGGATTTTGCCACCCGCCTGTTTAACCATTGGGGTATCGGCCAGGCCGATGTGGATAACGGCCTGCTCATCTTCTCCGTGATGGACCAGCGGCGCACCGAGTTTGAGACGGGTTATGGCCTGGAAGGGGTGCTGCCCGATGCCGTTTGCTACCGGATCGGCATGCAGGAACTGGTGCCCTATTTCAAACAGGAGCAATACGGACAGGGCTTGCTCTCCGCCCTGATCCGAATCAAAACCACACTGGAGGACCCGGAAGCGCTTGAGGAGATCCGCTCCGGTGGCGGTCAACAATACGGCCGTAAGGCTTTCCAGCCCGTGCCAGGCCTGCCGGCAGCGCTGGGCTGGTACATTTTCGTCAATGGACTTTTCCACTTGTTCCTGCTGCTATGGTTGCTGTACACCACCTACAGCAAACAAGACCTTTACGACCGCTACCGGGCAGTGCGCCGGGTGTATTTTTTCGTGTTCATTATCCTATTCCCCCTACCCTACCTGTTGGTCTATTTTTACCTCAAATACCGGCTCAATTACCTGCGCAACCATCCGCGTTATGGAAAAGAAACGGGCAAGCTCATGCACAAACTTGATGAGCAGGCGGACGACGCATTCCTGGAATCCGGACAAATAACCGAGGAAGAGATCGGCTCGGTCGACTACGACGTTTGGGTGACGGACGATGGCGACGAGACGCTCATTCTGCGTTACGCCAAGCGCTTTTCCAAATACTCCGCCTGCCCCAAATGCAGCTACCGAACTTATTACCATGCACAGACACGCACTCTAAAACAAGCGACCTACTCCCATTCCGGTTTACAGGAGCAGATCTATTCCTGTAAAAACTGCAATTTCCAGGATCGCAAATTGATTACCATCCCCCAAAAGACGCGCTCTTCCGGTGGCAGTAGCGGCGGCGGCGGTGGTGGTGGCTCCTGGGGCGGGGGTAGCTCTGGCGGTGGCGGCGGCGGCGTGTCCTGGTAGAATTTAAGCAGGATGCCCGGCCTGGCTTGATACTATTGATACTCGCTCCTGTCAGGAGCTGATACTTTAGATGCTAGCATCAATAGTATCAATAGTATCCATAGTATCCATAGCATCCATAGCATCCATAGCATCCATAGCATCCATAGTATCGCCTCATTGCACTACAAACAAGGCCGAGGCCGGTTTTTGCGTTTTCGGGTTCAGTGGCTCAAGGAGTTCTACAAGTTGGAAACCCTGGTTCACAAATAGGTTCAGCCAGTCCCCCATGGTGCGGCAAAACCAATGGTGGGGATCGGTAAAGCCACCTTCCAGGCCATCCCAGCTGTTTTCGAACCATTTGCTCGTATAAGAAAGGCCCTTATCGATCTGAAAATAGGGATGCAAAGTCTGAATGAAGATTCGTCCACCAGGGGTTAAGCTCCGCTTTAGGGCCTGTAGCAGGGTTCCGGTGCGCTCTTCCGTAAACAGGCTAAAATTGATCGCAATGCCCTCAAATGGCGCTCCGGGTAGCAGCCTTCCCGCTATAATTTCTTCATAGGAAACTACCTCATACTGCCCAGGCCCCTGTTCCCGGGCGCTGCGGATGAGCCCTTCTGTACCGTCCACCCCAATGGTTTCGATCCCATGCTGATTCAGAGCCCTCGCCAACCAGCCTTCGCCACAGCCCAGGTCTAGCACTTTTCGGGGATGATATTTAAGGATGGTTTCCACGATGGCGCGGTTGGTCACCAGCTTCCGGCTTTCGATCTTTTCCCGGCTGATGACGTCGATCCAGTTATCGGCATTGCGCGCCCAGGATTGGAGGATGTGCTTTTCTTTTTCCATTTTAAACAGCCATTGTTCCCCTTAAAAATAGGCTTTTTATTGTAAAGGAAGAGGCGGCACACCTGCCCTACTCTATCCGGTTGTACACCAGGCCCGCCAGCACGCCATCCAGCTCAATAGAAGCGTGGGAAGGAGCCACTCCAGCCCCTCACAATTTCTAAAGCCCTACAACACCTTCACCAGCACCAAGCGCACAGGCCCTTTTTCCAGCACTTCTTCTCCATCCTGTTCTTTTATATCCGATTCGTACACTACCAGGCTATCGCCCTTTATTTCAAAGGGGAAACACTCCATATCGGCTTCCCGCAGGCCAAAACAAAGGTTATCGATATTATTGCTCATCCGGATCACAAAATCAGTAGAGGCCCAGTAGGAAGCATAGGGCTCAAGGCCCGACAGGGCGCCATCAGAGGTTAGGACTACAGTGCTGTCCCTTCCATCGGCTAAGCGGTAGGTGCCGGAAAACAAGGCTTGGTTGACGAAGTAATTGAGGGCTACCCCCGCATTGTCCACCCTTTCGGCGCCGGCCACTTTCCCAAATGGAAAGCGGTCTAATACCCTGTTGTCATTACTGCAATGAAATAGAAAAAGGGTGGTATCGGATTCCGTTGCCTCGTACCCCAGCTCGTAATGGTTAGCCGGTTTTTCAGGATCTTGAAGATTGGTTTGGAAAGCATGAGGCTGCCCACCGGCACGATCGAAAATGGTGAATTCTCCACCTTCGTGGTTGTTATAGCTTAACTCCGCAAGGATGCTGTCGCCCTGCAGGTTACCGGAAGGAATATATATGGCCGAGAACTCCCCAATCTTTTCGAAAGCCCGGATTGGCGAGCGCGTCTCCCGGATGCTTTGCATATAAACTGTGTTCACCCACCCGCCCTGCAAAGCGGGCATCAGCTTGGAAAGCCCGGAGCTGCCTGCAGTAACAGCCGGCTTGTTCTTTCCCGTGCAGGAAAAAAGAGCAAGAAGCATAGTGCAATAAAATAGTATTCTGTGATTCATGGCTATGTTGTTTTGCCGGAAGAAATTTACACAGAACGCCTGGCTTTTAGAAGCCTCTTTATGACCATATAGCCATTTCCCCTCCCCTACTTCTTCCTCAGCTCATAGATATCATCCCTCCGGTCAGTCAGGTTGCGGAGGCTGCCGTAGGTGTGAAGTTCCTTCAGCAGGTCGAGGTCCACATCGGCGATCACGGTCATCTCGGTGTTGGGATTGGCCTCGGCAATTGTACCGGTTACCGGGAAGGAAAAATCGGCAGGGGTATACACGCCGGAGGTAGCTACCTGAATATCCATATTGTTCACCTTGGGAAGGTTGCCGACACTTCCGGCAATGGCCACATAGCACTCGTTCTCGATGGCGCGGGCGCGGGCGCAGAAATGCATCCGGGTGAACTCGTTCTGGGTGTTGGTGTGAAAGGGCACGAACAATATCTGAATGCCCTCATCGGCCAGCAGGCGCGACAGCTCCGGAAATTCAACATCGTAACCGATCAGGATACCGATCCGGCCACAATCGGTGTTAAAAGCCTTCAAGCGGTTGCCGCCCACCATACCCCAATAGCTGGCCTCATTGGGCGTAATGTGCAGTTTCTCATACACTTCCTGGGTGCCGTCCCGGCGGCAAAGAAAGCCCACATTGACAAGCGCGCCGTCTTTGATATAGGGCATGCTGCCGGTAATGATATTGGTATTATAAGCAATCGCAAATTCCTGGAATTTATCGCGGATCGGCTCGGTGAATTCCGCCAGCTCCCGAATGGCGTCCGCTTCGGGCATGTGGTTGAAGTCGGCCAACAGCGGCGCGTTGAACATTTCCGGGAATAGCACAAAATCAGCTTTGTAGCCGGCCACTACATCCACAAAGAATTCCATCTGCTCGAAGAGGGCCTCCAGGCGGTTGAAAGACCGCATCTGCCATTGCACCAGCCCGATTCTGGCCGACTGCTTGGGTAGGTTGATCAGCTTCTGCGAATGAGTGTAGTAAATGTTGTTCCACTCCAGCAACACCGCATATTCCATGGAACTCACGTCTTCGGGCGTGTACCCTTTGAGTATCTTCCGGACGTGAAAATCGTTACTCAACTGAAATGACAACACCGGATCATAGATCTCCTTGAGGCGCACCTTCTCGATATACTGCTTGGGATCGAGCTCATCTGAATATTTGTTGTAATTGGGGATGCGCCCACCAAAGAGGATCCCCTGCAGGTTGAGCTGCTCGCACAACTCCTTGCGGGCGTCGTACAACCGCCGCCCCAGCCGCAGGCCGCGATAATCCGGATGGATAAACACATCGATGCCGTACAGCACATCGCCATTCGGATTGTGGGTACTGAAGGTGTAATTGCCGGTAACGGCCATATACGATTCATCATCCCTGAAATCATCATAATTGAGGATGAGCGACAAGGCGCTGCCTACTACCTTGCCATCCGCCAGAATGACAATCTGCCCTTCGGGGAATTTCCCCAGTAAGGAGCGTATTTGCTTTTCCGTCCAGGCCGCGTCCTCCCAATCGGGATAGGCTTTCGTCATGGATTGTTTCAGCTCCAGGTAGTCGCTGAGTTCCAGGTTGCGCAGTTCGATCTTTTGGATTTCTTTTGCCATTTGTTCAAAATTTGGAAGCCGGTAGGTCTTTAGGTCTGTAGGTCTTTAGGTCTAAAGGTCTGTAGGTCTTTAGGTCTTTAGGTCTAAAGGTCTTTAGGTCTTTAGGTCTTTAGGTCTAAAGGTCTTTAGGTCTTTAGGTCTTTAGGTCTAAAGGTCTTTAGGTCTTTAGGTCTTTAGGTCTAAAGGTCTTTAGGCCGGTAGGGCTACACCTCTAAAGGCCAACATTGCCCACTGATTACTGCCCCGACTGTCAAATCCCATTCGCTGTTGTCAGAATCCGTGGAAGGCCGTCTGTCACCAGGATGGTATGTTCATGTTGGGCGACGAAGCTGCCATCATCGGTGGCCAGGGTCCACCCATCGGCTGTTTCCTGAGCGAAGCGAGCACCGGTGGAGATGAAGGTTTCGACGGCCACCACGGAGTTTTCGCGGAAGCGGGTGCGCAGAAAGCGGTCGTAAAAACAGGGGATGGACCCCGGCGGTTCATGCAGGCTTCGGCCTACCCCATGCCCCACGAGATTACGGATGACGGTATACCCCATTTTCCGGGCTTCCGATTCGATAAAGCGCCCGATGTGGGCGATCCGCACACTGTCCCGGATCTGCTGTATCGCCTGATGAAGAATGTGTTTGGAAGCCTCCACCAGTGCGTTGTGGCCGTGCAGGTCATTGCCGAGTACAAAGGAGCCGCCGTTGTCTCCCCAAAAGCCGTCGAGTTCGGCCGAGACATCGATGTTGACCAGGTCACCTTCCTGCAGGATAGCCTTATCGGTAGGAATGCCATGGGCGATCTGATGGTTCAGGCTGATACAGGTATTTCCCGGGAAATCGTAGGCCAGCTTCGGCGCGGGACGGGCGCCGTATTGCCGCAGCAATTCACCACCGTATTCATCCAGTTCCAAAGTGGTCATTCCCGGCCGGGCGTAATCCCGCATCTGCTTCAGCGTCAGGCCGACGGCTTCACTAACCGCCTGCATCCCATCTAATTCTACAGGTGAAGTAATGGACATAAAAGGTTTGGGTTTGTCAACGCAAAGATAGGATATAAGTGGAGAAATGCAGCAGGCCGGGAAAATACCCCAGGGCAATCGCATTTTTGAAAAAGGCTGTCTGCGAAGCGGTAGTAGGGATGCGTTTTTTCGGCTTTCAACTCCTCAACTTACAAAACTTCTCCCAAACAACATCAGCTCCTCTCCATCCCCCGGCAATTGGAACATCCGCTCGAATTGCAGCCCTATCTTTTCCAGCAGCCGGATGGAGTTAGTATTAACAGGCAAGGTAATAGCAACAATGCGCTCGAGCTTCAGATCATCTCTGGCGTAGGCCATTACTGCAGCGGCGGCTTCGAAAGCATAGCCTTGGCCCATATATTCAGGCAATAGCGCAAACCCGATATCGATATCGCCCAGCCCCTCCCTTCTGATCAGGCCGCACATGCCGAGCGAAACCTGATCTTCCTTCCGCACCATCAGGTACAGGCCAAATCCATGATCGGTGTAGCTTTTTAGGATACGGTTGGACAAATACTGCCGGGCGTCAGCCAGGTTTTTTACGCCCCGGTCGCCAATATATTGCAGCCAGCCGGGGCTGTTCAGCAGTTCCAAAAGGAAAGCGGCGTCATCCAGATTGGCCTCCCGGAGGGTGAGGCGCTCGGTTTCGAGTATGGGCTTCATGTTGTCCGTATCGCTTTGGTTCTGTTAAAGGCGCTCCATTGCTTCCGCCTCATTGAATACTACCAATAGCCCCTTGGAGCTTGTTGGGGAAGTTTTACCGCAAGATACGCAACCCGGAACTTTTCCAAAAAAAGTAATGTTTCGAAGGTTTATTATCTTTAGCCGGTAGGGCAAAAAAACGATTAACCCAGAACAATGACGCAGGAATCCGTAAAAACGCTGGCGGTCATCAAACAGCTCATCGAACTGGAAGACCGGGAGGCCATCAGCCTGATGGTGCGAAAAATGCAGGTGTCGGAATCGGCAGATGCACTTGCTCATGTCCTGAAAGCACTGGAAACCCATCGTTTTGACGATGCCCTTCTGCTCATAGAAGATTTCGAGCGGCAGATGCGGCAGGTGGCCCAACGCTACGACCCTATCGTTTCGGCCCTGAAGATCGAGATGCATTTTCAGGAAAACGAGTTGAACCTGCTGCGCGCCGACCGGGATGAAATGGCCAAGAAGATCGACAACTTCCAGGTCAAATACCATGCTGTGCTGGGTTCCCTGCTCGACCGGATGCTCTACCTGCGCAAGGAAAAGCTGCGGATACAGGCCCTGGCCAACCCCAAACTGAAGGAAATCTATGAAGCGGCAGTCCAGGATTATGAAGACTACCACGATGCCCATACCTCGCCGATCAAGGGCATCCTGTACAACCTCAAGGAGGAAGAACAGAAGGAACTCAAACGGCTCTACCGAAAGGCTTCCCTGATCTGCCATCCGGACTGCGTGGCTGCCGAACATCAGGAAAAGGCGCAGGCGATGTTTGAAGAGCTTCACGAAGCCTATATGCACAACGACCTGAAAAAGGTGCGCCTGATTGCCGAACTACTGGAAAAGACGGGGTCCTTTGAACCGCTGTACGAAAAAATGGACGATGCCGATGCCCTTCGCCTTCAGATCGAGCGCATCCTGATCCACCTGGAAGAAGTACAAGCTGAGATATTGGAAATACAGGCTTCGGAAGCCTACAGGACTGTTGAAAGCATCTCGGAAGACTGGAATGTTTATTTACAGCGCCTGGCGGACAACCTGCGGAGTCAGATCGAAGAACTTGAGCAGTGGCATCTACTTCACACTTCTCAGAACTAAGCAAGATCAAACAGGCCCGGCTTGTTTCCCAGACTAACCGAATTCAATATTAATACCTTATGAAAAACCAGCTCAAACGCATCGACCAGAATGCCCTGGCACGCTTCGATAAGGCTCTGGCCCTGACGAACCAGATGCTGGAGGAAGGGGAACACCGCCCGGCGGAGTGGTTCGATACGCCTGAAAAGCGCGCTCAATGGTGGCTCGACCTCGAACCACAATGGCGCAAAGCTTTCCTGGAAGCTGTTTTCCAGCTCAAAAGGATGGCGAATTTCGAGCGCTACCAACCAGCTGACGAGGAACTGGAATTCCTCTTTGATTTGGATGAGCTGAATATTACCGGAAGCGGCTCTTTTCGGCACCGGAACAACCCCCCGGATATATCCTTCCAGCTATCCAACCTGTCGGGCCTGAAAAACCTGACCAATCTGAAACGGATCGAATGCGACTTCAATGGCCTGATCGAGTCTTTGGAGCCGCTTCGCCATTTGGTAAACCTGGAAGTGCTCTGGTGCGACAACAACCGCATCACCGACCTCTCGCCGCTGATGGCGCTCCACAAACTTCGGGGCTTGTGCTGCTGGAACAACCAGATCAGCAGCATTGAACCGCTGGCCGGCCTGATCCAGTTAACCGACCTAACCCTGGGTTTGTACGATGAAGGGAATCCGCTCGAAAGCATTGAGCCGCTCCGCCATCTTATCAACCTGGAGCAACTCCACCTAAACGCCTGCGGGCTCGAAACCATTTCGTCTCTGGAAAAGCTTGAAAAGCTGAAATGGCTGGAAGCGTCCCACAACGACATAGATTCCCTCGGCACCCTTGAGGGCAAGGGAATCTATATTAGAGCTCGCAACAATCCCAGGCTGGGGCAATAGCATTCAGGATTCCTCAACGGTTACTTCCACAGGGCCTTTGCGTTGGCTCTTTTTTTCCACTACCGTTCCGAAAACATAATCCCACAGGGGAGAAGTCAGGCCATACATGGCGTTCTGATCCTGATAATGATGGATAGCGTGGTTGGTCCATAACACCCTCAGGAAATTCCGGGGCGGGCGAAAAGCGTGGACGGAATAATGGACCGTCAGGTATAAGGCGTATCCAATGCCAAAACCGGAGAACAGGCCGTATCCATATTTCCCGAAAAGGAGCTGAAACAAGGCGTAGAAAATGATCAGGTAGATAATAAGGCCCGCCGGCGGCATTGCCAGGCGAGACTTATCTTTCGGATAGTCATGATGCACTCCATGGATCAGATAGGCGAACTTCCGGCGCCTTTCCGACTTCGGTTCAAGGTGATACAAATTCCGGTGGATGACATACTCCGCAAAGGAGAACAAAAAAATTCCGGCCCCGAATAAACCCATGGTTTCCATTGTTGTAAAACCCGACACCTCCAGGGAACGGTAGAAAAGCCAGCCAGAAAAAATGACCATCATACTAATGGGAACAGATATGTGGCTGCGCGTGAGGTAATTGAGCCAGCGGTTCTTAAAAAGGTCCACTGAAGTGTTGGTGTTGGAAATAAAATTCTTCTGCTTCATTGAAAAAAAGGTTTATAGATGGTGTTTTAATCCAGCCATATGCAACCAGGGGGTTGCTATTGGAAACAGAAAATGAATTGAGTATAATTATGGCAACGTCGTTTATCCGCTACAAGTTCTATATAGGTAAAAAAAAACAGGCTTCTAAACCAAATAGGTTAGAAGCCTGTTTTGAGGCCAGGCAAAACACAACCCTTTGGTGCTAGCTTAGATTACGCAACGTCTGCCGCAAGTAGCGCTTGTACTTCATCCGGTAAGCGCGGTAAATTTTTCGGTAGCGGGCGTAGGAATCTTCCGAAACAGCTGTGTTGGGCATAAAGCCTTGTTGCTTCATCCATTCATCATTGTAAATCTTGCCCAGATAACGCGTGCCGTGGTCGGGGAAAAGCACCACCACTACATCGGTAGGTTTCAGTTCACTTTTGATGCGGAACACGGCCTGCATCGCAGCGCCGCTAGAATATCCTACGAGCAGCCCTTCCAGATGAGCCAGTTGACGGGCGCGATGGGCACTGCTGCGATCCGTTACTTTGATGAATTCGTCGATCAGGTCGAAATTAACGTTACCGGGAATGATAGTTTTGCCCAGGCCTTCTACCTTGTAGGAATAAATCTCGTCCTTATCGAACAAGCCGGTTTCCCAGTATTTCTTTAAAACGGAGCCATAAGCATCCACACCTACGATCCGAACATTGGGATTCTGCTCTTTCAGGTATTGGGCCGTGCCGGAGAGCGTACCACCTGTACCAGCGCAACACACGTAATGCGTCACCTGGCCTTCCGTATCGCGCCAGATCTCTGGGCCGGTGGAGTAATAATGAGCGGCGGAATTGTCGAGGTTGAAATTTTGCCCCAGGTAGAAAGAGTTAGGCAGATCGCGGGCAAGTTGTTCCGCACGGGAGTAGTAAGAACGCGGGTCTTCCGGTTCGGCATCGGCCGGACAGACGATCACTTCGGCGCCCATAGATCGCAGCAGAGCCAATTTTTCCTGAGAAGCTTTGCTCGATACCGTCAGTACGCAGTGGTAGCCTTTCAAACTGCAAACCATTGCAAGACTGTAACCGGTATTGCCGGAAGTTGCTTCGATGATCGTATCTCCGGGCTGGATCAGGCCTTGCTTTTCGGCCTGCTCAACCATATATAAAGCAATGCGGTCTTTAGCCGAATTGCCTGGGTTGTAGGCCTCTACTTTCCCATAAACTCTGGCGGGAAAATCGTGACACATGCGGCTCAATTCAATAAGCGGCGTGTTGCCAATAGTTGCTAAAACATTATCGTATCGCATAAATGCTGGCTTGTTTTGCTCAACAAGTTGGTTTTGAAACAGGTTTACTTCGTACTGTGGTATTATTGAAGCAAACAAAATCATAAATTCGCCTCAATAATTTTCAAAACCAGTGTTCATAGCTACCTTCAAGAGTAGTTTAAGGGGGCTTGGGCGCTTGGCCGTTCGATTGGGTGTTACTCAGAAAGTAAATTCAGCTGTGCAATATTACTAATGAACGGCCAAAAAAAAAAGAAATCCCGCCCAAAAGGTAGGGTTTTATAAATCGGGCGCCTGGCTTTCAGGAATTTGAACACCACCCAGGCATTGACTCTATTTCTCATTGAATTTCTCGGTAACCAGTGATCAGATGGCTAAACAGACTGTTTCTCTTAAAGCGCGCCTTATTCTATACTACAAGGGAAAAATACTTTTGCTCAAGCAGACCAAACCCAATGGCGGCAATTATTCCCTGGTAGGCGGCAATGTGGAATCTCATGAATTTGCCCGGCAATCCCTCATTCGGGAAAGCTACGAGGAAGCGGGTATTACCCTCCGGGAAGAAGATCTGCAACTGGTTCACGTACGCCATAAAGTAGACCACGGCCAGCACCGGATCGTGCTCTATTTTAAAGCCTATAAATGGGAAGGAAAGCTAAAAGCACGCGAAACTCATAAATTCAAGGAAGCGGAATGGTTCTATCTGGATGAACTGCCCAAAAACCTCACCGAAACGGTCAAGCACGTGCTGGAGGAATACCGCAAAGGCCACCTCTATTCGGAATTCTCCGATACAGTAAGTAAGCCTGCCCCACTTCCCTCACCACTTAAAAAAGTGAATCCCAATACGCTACCGAAAGGAGGAAACCCACCAGCGGAAAAAAAACCTAAGGATGGAAAGGGGAAGTGAGGGGAAGTGGGAAAGCGGAAGTCGGAAAGCGGAATTTCCGACTTCCGACTTCCGACTTCCGACTTCCCACTTCCCACTTCGATTCACTGTTTGTTCTTTACCAGCTTCGCACTGGCTCCATTACTGGAAGGTTGACTGGAGGCTTTGGCCGGAGAGCAGGCCTTAGCACAGGCTGCTTTCTGAGCGATAGTATGATCAGAGCTTTTAGAGGCTTTGGCAGCCATGGCGCTCCTGGTGCAGGAAAGCCTGGACTTGGTGCAGGATTGCTCCCGCGGAGATAGGTTGACAAACTTGCCAGACTTACTACAGTATTCAACCTTGGAATAAGTAGCCTTGCCACTACCTTCACAGACGTTTTTGCGAACGTAACTTACCTCACCCGTTTTCCGGTCGGTCCGCTGCTCAATATTGGCGTCCAGAGCAGCAGCCTTGGCAGCGGCTTCTGCCGGAGTGCAACAAGCAGCCCTCGCGCCGGCACAGCTTTGCGCCTGAACATTGGCCACGGCCAGCAAACCGAAGATAGCGGTTAGAAAGAATAATTGCTTCATATTTATTTACTTTACCCGTTAAGTAATTTTCAAAAAAAAGATCACCGATTTTGAAATGTGGTGGAGGCTGGAAGCCTTTAAAAGGCCGGAAGATAAGGCACATTTCAAAATCTCAAAAAAAGAACTTGCTTTTTTGAACACTACATAAGTAAAAGTGGCGGCTAAAAAATATCGGATAAAATTAGAAAAGATTACTCAACTTAGGTGTTATAGAAAGATTAACATACTCTTAAATGCCCATGGCCTTCGTCGTTGGTACTTCCGCAAATTCCAAAATCACCACCACACAATTATGAAAATCCGCTACATCCTTCTCCTTTCCACACTGGTGTTCTCCCTGCAGGCCCAGCAAAACCTCAAACCTCTACTTCAAAAAATACCGGCTAATCAGGGAAGCCCACATCAGATGGAAGCCCTGCGTTTGGGCCAGCTTCCCACAACCGCCATCCCTCCCGGAACAAGGCCGTTGAGCCAACTTTCTTACGATTTTGCCGGCCGGCCACAAATGATTTTGCCGCCTGCTGCCGGGCAAACCTTGCAGGCCCTGTTGGACCCGGAAAGCGGGCAGCCACTCTATATCAAGGGCAAAGCTGCTATCCCCCTACTGAACCTGCCCGGCCGTTCTTCCATAGAGATCCAGGCTTATACCTATCTTGAAGCAGCGAAAAGCCTGCTCCACTGCCAGGATCCGCTGACGGAATTCACCCTGATCGCTGTCGGGAAAGATGATAAGGGGAACCATCACATCCGCCTGCAGCAACAGTACCAGGGCATCCCTATCTATGGGGCTATGCTCAGCCTGCATACCCGCAATGGAGAAGTAGCCATGCTCACCGGCCGCTCCTACCCCACCCCTACCCTCCGCAATCTGGATCCATCACTATCGGAGGAAATTGCAATCGAACAAGGCTGGGCCTTTCTGCAAACACGAACAACTGTCAAAAACCTGACAGAATGGGAGCAGCACCTACTACCCGGGGCGGCGGCTAGCGCCAGGCTGGTTGTCTTTTTTCCTAAGAAAACTACCCAACCGCCCCACCTGGCCTGGGAACTCAGCCTCGCGCCCAACCTTGCCGAACGCTGGAGTCTTCTGATCGACGCGCAAAATGGGGAAGTACTACAGGCCATGGATGAGATCTGCAAAATACAAGGCCACCACCACTACGAGCCAGGTATATCCACTACCGCCACTCCGGCCCGGAAACAAAGTACTTCCCTGCCTCCTCCACCCGATGGCCCGGCTACCGCTGTGGCCAACGACCTCTTCGGACAGCCGCGCACCATCGACACTTACGAAAAGAGCGGCCTGTTCTATCTGATCGATGCCGCGAAAAGCATGCACAATTCCGCACAATCATCCTTTCCCAACGACCCGGTTGGAGTGATTTGGACCATCAATGCGCAAAACACTTCTCCTCAGAACAACAACTTCAGCGCCGTCCATATCACATCCAACAATAACGGCTGGAATAACCCCACTGCAGTTTCTGCTCATTACAACGCAGGGATAGCTTATAAATACTACGAAAACACCCATTCCCGAAGCTCTATCAACGGGCAGGGGGGCAATATCGTTTCGCTTATCAACGTAGCCGACGAGAATGGCGGCAATATGGACAACGCCTTCTGGAATGGCGCAGCTATGTTCTACGGCAATGGCGGCCAGGCTTTCAATGCGCCGCTGGCAAAGGCGCTCGACGTCACCGGCCATGAACTGACCCACGGCGTAATTCAAAGCACCGCCAACCTCGAGTACTTCGGCGAATCCGGAGCGATCAACGAATCCATGGCCGACGTCTTCGCCACCATGATCGACCGCAACGACTGGAAGATTGGGGAAGATATCGTCAATACCGCCTTCTACCCCACCGGCG
The DNA here is from genome assembly GCA_020636215.1 of Lewinellaceae bacterium. Taxonomy (GTDB): domain Bacteria; phylum Bacteroidota; class Bacteroidia; order Chitinophagales; family Saprospiraceae; genus JACJYE01. Next base: position 703,124 of record JACJYG010000005.1, on the reverse strand, counting down.
CCCTGCGTGACCTGAGTAATCCTCACAATGGCGGAAGCAGCCTGAACACTCCCGGCTGGCAACCGGATCATGTGTCGGAACAGTATCTGGGCGGAGAAGATAACGCCGGCGTACACATCAATAGCGGCATCCCGAATAAAGCCTTCCAACTTTTCGCCACAGCAGTTGGAAAAGACAAGGCGGAAAAAGTTTACTACAGCGCCCTGGCCAACTACCTCGGCCGCTCTTCGCAATTTATCGACCTGCGCATCGCCGTTATCGCTGCCGCCCAGGACCTGTACTCCGCCACCGAGGCCAATGCCGCCGCCACGGCCTTCAATGCCGTGGGTATCGGCGCCGGCCAAGGCGGCAACTACCAACAGGATTATACCGCCAACCCCGGCGAGGAGTTTATTCTGTACACGGATGAAAATTATAATGTGCTGAATATCGTCACTCCCGATGGGCAGGATATTGCTACCCCGCTCAGCACGATAGGCCCACTCAGCAAGCCCAGTATTTCGGATGATGGTAATGTCATCGTTTATGTGGCCAATGATCAGACGCTACGTTATATAGTTATCAATTGGGAACAGAACAACTTTTCTTCCGGCAGCCTGAGTTCCAATCCCATCTGGCGCAACGCCGCTATCTCCAAAGACGGCAATCGCCTGGCCGCCCTGACGGATGATTACGACAACTTCCTCTATATCTTTGACCTGACCGAGGCCTCTCCCCAACCGGTGGCTTATGAACTCTATAACCCCACCTTTGCCCAGGGCATTGAAACAGGTGATGTCCAATACCCGGATGTGCTGGAATGGGACCATTCCGGCCAGTGGGTCATGTATGACGCCCTGAACCGCATTGAAAACAATTTCGGCGGTATCGAGTACTGGGATATCAGTTTTATCCGGGTGTGGAACAACAACACTCAGAATTTCAGCGACGGCCTCGTTTCCAAGCTTTTCAGCTCCCTACCGGAAAACACCAGTGTCGGCAACCCTTCCTTTGCGAAAAATTCACCTTACATCATCGCTTTTGACCGGATCAATACCTTTACGAATGAATACCATATTATGGCTACTAATCTTGAGACGGGCGATGTAGGCAGCATTTTTGACCAGGGTATCCTCGGTTACCCCAACTATTCGGTACAGGACGACCAGATCATTTTTGACGCTTTCGACAACTCCGGCAACCGGGTCATCGGTGTTGCGGACCTGGCCAACGATAAGATCAACTCCGTTGGCAGTGCCGTTATTCTGATTTCCGATAATGCCGGCGCCCGCTGGGGAGGCTGGTTCGCCAATGGCTTCCGGCCCTGGGTAGGTACAACAGAGGCCATCAGTGAAGATGGGCTAAAGGTATACCCCAACCCTTTTGCCGATCAGATTCAGGTAGATATGGTAGTGGAAAGTGCTCAAACCGTTATGCTGGAGGTATTCGACATGAATGGAAGAATGCTGCACCGCAGCCAGGAATCCTGGTCCGCCGGTAATAACCACGCTGTGCTGGACCTCCCGGGCCTGCCTGCAGGGGCCTACCTGCTGCGCGTCCGGCTGGGACAGGAAGTGCGGACGGCCAGGCTTGTTCATTAGAGATGCTGTGGATACTGTAGATGCTGTGGATACTGTGGATACTGTAGATGCTGTGGATACTGTAGATGCTGTGGATACTGTAGATGCTGTGGATACTGTAGATGCTGTGGATACTGTAGATGCTTTAGATACTGTGGATGCTTTAGGGTATCCACAGTATCAATAGTATCAATAGTATCAATAGTATCAATAGTATCATACAAGTACATTCCGGCAATACCTACTGCCGCAACAGACGGTATACCTGGCGCCCATGCCCGCCAATCACCTGTAGCAGGTAAAAGCCCGGCGTCAACGATGCGGTACTGATCCATTGCTGGCTACCGGCCGGCAGATTAAATTGCTGTAGAGGCCGGCCATCGAGGCTCAGCAGGCGCAATTCCAGTGGACTATCCGATTGGCTTTCGATGGTAAGCGCATCGCCAAAGGGGTTGGGGTAGGCTTGCACCAAATCAGGTTGCGCATCAGTTTGCCGCACCGGCGTAGCATGGACCACCTGGTCGATAGCATTGAGCAAAGATAATTCGTCGTAGGCATCCTGGCCAATCTCCCAGATCATGATACCACTCACTTCATTCAAGGCCAGTTCTGTCTTTTGCTGAATGGTGGGAATGCCGTTATAGTAGGCCTGCCCCACCTGGTCTGCATAGGCATTGGCCGGGTTTTGACTGACAATGGTCCGATAGGTAAAGGAAGATACCGGGTTGGTGGCGAAATCAAAGCCGTAGAACGGAACCCCCAGTGTAAGCTTTTCAGAAGGCACGCCCTGCGCCCGCCAGTAGTTGATCGCATTGACCGCAAAATAATAGGGGGAGTGCGGGCCAGGGCTATTGGGCGCCCAGGGGCCAGTGAGGTCATAGGCCATCATATTAACCCAATCATAGGCCGCCAGGGCCTCATCCGTGATCTCCGGATAACGGTGGGTGCCGGGCAGGGCCGCCGTGAGCAAAAGGCCGTGGGCGTCCATGGAGTCGCGCAACTCCAGTACAAATGGGCTGTACAGACTGTTGACATGGCTCCATTCAAGGTCGAAATCCACGCCATCCAATTCCTGCCCCAATACATACTCCACGATGTTGTGGATATAAATAGAGCGCTTATTAGGCTGCATCCAGTAATTCCAGGCAGCTTCCCATTCGTCCGTAAGGGCTCCGCCGGCTAAAGAAATTAATACCGTCAGGTTCTGTTGTTTGGCCAACTGCACGATCGGCGCGATGTCCTGCCCCCCAACATCCAGCAGGCCCGTAGCATTGGGGTTGGCAAAGGCAATATTCAAATGGGTCAACTGGCTGAAGTTAATCTGATTGGCATAATTGAAGCGGTAGTACGGCAGGTAGCCAACCACTTTGAATTCATCCTGCGCCGGCAGGGTTGTGGATAAGAACGGTATCAGGCAAAGAAGCAGTAAAAATCGAGGCATATGGATAAGGTTGAGGAGGTTGAGAAAGTTGAGAGAGTTGAGGAGGTTGAGAGGGTTGAGGAGGTACCACTAAACCTTCCTAAACCGGGTATCTTCAGATAACTGTGTCGACAGCCCGGTAAAAGACGGGTTATCAGGGGGACTTTAAACCTGGAACTTTAAACAGTCTCCCTAAACCCTCTCAACCCCCTCAACCTTTCCCTAAAGTCCATTCTCCTCGATCTCCATAATAGCGGCCACGTGGGCGTCGGCGATCTTCTGGCGCACTTCGGGCTTCATCAGTTCAGCGGCTTGTTTTTTGTTGTTATAAAAGCCGTTTTCCGTTAGAACCGAAGGCATATTCGTTTTCCGGAGCACATAAAACTGCCCATCGGGGCGAGATTTGAGGTGGCGGTTGACAAAGCCGGTATGATCGACAAGGTGTTGCTGGAAAATGCCGGCGATTTTCTGGCCCGTCTTGCTGTTATGGAAAAACCAGGTTTCGATTCCACTGATGCTATCGGCAGCCCAGTCATTAGCGCTGCGGGCCGGTGCGGCGTTGGAGTGAATTGAAACGAAGATCTTCGGCAGGTCCGATTTCTTGGCATTCGCCCGGTCAACGCGGCCTTGCAGGAAATCATCGATATCCACCTCCGGCACAGTGATGAAGTAAGATACCCCCTTTTCATCCAACTGTTTTTTGATGCGAGCGACAATATCGCGGTTAAACTCGTATTCGAATAACTGGGTCTTGCCATCATCGAATACCGGCGAGCGTTTGCCCGGAGTCTGCTTCCCATGGCCGTTATCAAGGCACCAAAGGTAGCGCGCTTTGTGGCCCGTAGCCGATGGTTTCGGGTCCGGCGTTGGCTTTGGTTCTGGCTTTGGTTCTGGTTTTGGCTCGGGTTTCGGGTCCGGCTTTGGTTGTGGCGGGTCGGGGGCCACAATGATCGGGCCTTCCTCTTTGGGGGAGGGGCTGAAAATGTCATCGTCGAACCCTTCATCGATCTGGCCGGGAGGAATGACGACGTGTTCCATCTCATCCGCAATGACAATGATGGTATCCGGCCGGATTTCCGAACCGTCCTGAGGCAGGTCTTTATTCAGTTCGGGGTCTATACCTGGCTTGGTGGGCTTGGAAGGCTTGGAGGAACCTCCGCCACCGAAAAGGTTTGAAAACAAACCGCGAATAGCGTCTAATATCTTGGAAAACATGGGCAAGGGATTTTTTTGTGGACTTGGGCAATACACCCGTTTATAAGTGCCGTGGTTTCACGCACAACTTAAGTCAAATATAAATGAAGTTACGATTTATCCCAACTATGGCTGGCAGAACGAACAAGAATTCGTTGAGAAACAGATATTCCGATCTCCATCTCCTCCTACCGGTATTGGAAAAACCAACTCTCCCTTTCCGCCCAACACCTACTCGTTGCACTGGCGTTCGGAAAAACATTCCGGCTTTTTACCCGGCCGAGGAACGAGGACGGGCCCGCTTTCCAGGGATTACTCCAGGTTGCCCACCAGCTTAAAGATGCGCTTCCAGTTGATACCATTGCGGATGCTGCCTTCCCGGGTGGAAAACCAGATGATCACCGGCTTACCAACGATGTGGTCTTCCGGCACGAAGCCCCAAACGCGGGCATCTTCGGAATTGTGGCGGTTATCCCCCATCATCCAGTAGTAATCCTGTTTAAAGGTATAGCTATCTGTTTCCTGGCCGTTGATGAATATCTTGCCATCGCGCACGGCTAGTTTATTGTCTTCATACACGCTGATGACGCGCTGATAGAGGGCAATGTTTTCCGGGCTCACCTTAACGGTTGCCCCTTTTTTCGGCACATAGACCGGCCCGTAGTTATCAACGGTCCAGCCGGGAAAGTGCTCGGGGTCGTGAGGAAAGAGCTTGCCGGGGTTGTTATCCAGTTGCCCCATATCAATATTAGTAATCTGGATATTGGGGTCCAGGCCCTGAACTTTTTCCTTCTGATCTTCGGAGAGTACAATGATGAAAGTATTGGGCCCCTGTTGCACGATGATATCTTCCTTTGAGATGCCCCAGTCAGAGAAATTCCGGGTATTGATGGCGCCTTCGGGGAAAGACACAATATACATGTACTGAAGGTGTTTGGGGTTCTTCGCAGGCTGGCCGTTGATGTAAACCTGCCGGTCGCGAACCTCCAGGCTGTCGCCGGGAATGGCGATACAGCGTTTGATGTAGTGGTCTTTTTTATCCATTGGGCGGGTCACCAGTTCCTTGGCGCCTGATTCGATCTGTTGGGCCATTTGGGGTGGCACTGCGCCCCGGCGGTAGTCGTAGATCGTCCAGGTCCGGCCGGGGAAGATATAGACGCTATCCCCTTCCGGGAAGTTGAATACCACCGGGTCGTTGCGGTCGACTGATTCCAGTGCCGGCAGGCGGTAATACTTCAGCCTCGGCTTTTTCAGATAGGACTCCGTGTTCAGAACAGGTATACGGTTGTGCAGCAACGGCACCATAAGAACGGTTTCCGGCATGCGGATGCCGTAGTGGGCCTTGCTGACAAACAGGAAGTCGCCCACCATCAGGGACCCTTCCATGGAACTGGTAGGGATGACGTAAGCTTCAATGAGGAACATGCGGATGAAGGCCGCGGCAAAAACAGCAAAGATGACCGCCTCGGCCCATTCCCGGCCGGCGGATTTTTTGTAGGGATTTTTTTCCAACAGCTTCTGTAACTGCCGGGTACTGTTTTTTTCCTTGGCTTCCTGGATCTGTGCCTTGTATTCCCGTTCCCGGATCAGCGTGGGCCCATCGTAGGTTTCCTCTTTTTTAAAGGCCAGGTAGCCGAAATAAAATGGCGAAAACAACACGGCCAGAGCACTGTGCCCGAAGCTGTATTTCCGGAAGGACCGCACCATATCGACAGCCATACCGGCGTAGATGAAAATATTGACGATGGGGAACAACAGCCAGGCGGCATACCAGGGGTTGCGGCCAATCAGCTTGCACCAGACGGCGAAGTTGAGGCCGGGAACCAGCCCTTTCCAGCCAGGTTCTCCGGCTTTGGGGAACAAAAAGAACAGGCTGATGCTGAGCACAATGTAAAGAACGAGAAGGAAAGTCCAGAATCCCATTGTATAAGTAGCTATCGGGTTGATGGTTAGATTTTATGACCTGCAAATATAAACGAAAATGTGAGGATGCGCGTATTCTGAAACGGTGAAGATGCACAAAGGTCAATACTCCAAAATAAACTTCGACAGATTTTCCCCTTTATCCAGGCGTAGCTTTTTCCGCAGGCGGTAACGCGCCACCTCTACTCCCCGGAGCGAAATACTTAACAAATAAGCGATCTCCTTGGTATTCAGATTAAGCCGCAGGAAAGTACAGAGTTTTTGTTCGTTCGGAGAAAGGTCCGGATAATCATTTCTCAGGCGATTTAAAAAATCTCCGTGCACCTGGCCAAAATGATATTCGAACTGTTCCCAGTCCTCTTGCAACCGGAGGGTGATATCTATTTCCTTTACCATTTTTTCCAGCGCACGCTTCGTTTCCGGGTTTTCCCCCTTTTGCTTCAACTCTTTCAGCTCTTCTTTTATGGCTTCGATAAACTCATTCTTGACCACCAAATTCATGGTTGAAGCAGCTAGCAGATTGTTGACATGCTGTAATTCGCTCTGCATTTTTTCTTCTTTCAGCCGCAATAGTTCCTGCTCCTTTTGTTGTTCCACTTCAGCAAGTTTCTGCTGTTCTTTAGCCAGTTGGAGTTGGCCGGTCTCTTCGATCTTTTCCGCTTTTTCATTGTACCACCGTTTTTGCAGCTTAAAACTGAGGAAAAGCACCAAAACGCCCAGCAACAAATACAATAATTTAGCGGGAGGGCTACGGTAAAAAGGTGGTTTCACAGTAAGGTACAAGGGCGGGCTGGTTGTGACTTTTCCCAGGTAATTCCGGGTTTGCACCCTGAATTCGTATTTTCCTTCCTTCAGGTTGGTGTATTCTTTGGATGCAGTAGCAGTCCATTCTCCAAAATCTTCGTCAAGGCCTTTCAAAAAATACCGGAACTGCTGATTCCCCAGGCCATTGAACAGAAAGTATTCCACATCGATCTTTAAAACCTTGGCGCCCGGGCCAACCTCCAGGCGTTCAACGCCTGGTTTTACACCAAATGGTTTCCGAACGTATAGCGCACTGCCCTGGGTGGCGCTATATACCCGGCTCACCAGAAGTGGGTTTTCCTCTTTTGAAGGAACTTCCAATGCAGGATCATAATGAATAAAGCCCTCATTGGCGGAAAAAAAGATGCCGTGGTTCGTATTCGTCGAGGCATGCAACAAGTCATTGTTCAGGTAATAGCGCAATTGATACAGGGAAGAGGGAATAAAGATGTAGTTATGAGGACTGATCTGCCTGAAAAGGGCCATGACGTTCTCCGCCACTACGTGAACATTATTTTTTTGGTCTTGCGCCAGCAGATAAATGGGTTGTTCGCCAATGGCACCGGAAAAGATCTCGCTTCTACTAACGGAGCCATCAGCCGGGTCCAATTGAAACAGGCCGGAGTTGGTGGCCAGATAGAGGCCATCGTCCACACGGCTTAAAACAATTTGCTCTTTGAAAGACGGGGCGAAACGCTCGGATACGTTTTGGACCGTTACCCGGGACATGTCTTCGGAAAGCTCCAATTGGTACAAGCCCTTGTAGTACTGTCCGACCCAGATCTTTCCTGACCGGTCTTCTTCAAAAAAACGGCTCGAGGCGTTAAACCCCCGGATCTTTTGCACTGCCTTCAATCGCCGGTTTTCGTCAATCCTGAAAAGGTACAGGCCGGAATAAGTGCCGCCGATCACAAACTCGGGCTGCAACTGCAATTGTTTTACCTGCCATAGGCCATCTGTACTCGCTATGCGCTGGGCCCGGCCATCTTCCAGAAGAAATAAGCCTGTGTGGTGCCCTGCATATAATTTCCCGGCGATTTGCTTAATACCGTAAGCCGGCCCTTCCGTACCGGGCAGGAATGCACCCTGCGCGGCGTCCTTTCCCAGGAAATAAATCCCGTTCGAGGTAGTAAAATAAGTGCCATCTACGGTTTCAAAAACTTCATAGCCACTTCCCTGTATGTTTATTTCCTGGTTCAGGAAGCGCATGGGAGAATTGAGGTGAATGAGGGCGATCCCGTTTTGCATACCCACCCATAAGTTGCCGGAATAATCCTGGAAGGAACGCAGGCAGGCATTGGACTCCAGGCCATCCTCCCTGGTTATTGTTTCCAGATCCCCTTCCTGTAGATCGTACAGGAACAATCCTGACGTCTGAGTGGCGATAACCAGGCGCGTATCTGATAATTGCAGCACATGGTTGATATACGTTCCTAGCAGGGCCCGGCTGAGCGCATCGTATTTCCGGCTCACGCCAAAAGGGGTGGCCAGCTCAATTTGCCCGGAATTGTAAACCAGTAGATACCCTCCTTCGTGAGGGATTACACCGGCAATTTTCGTTCCGGTTTGGCCCTGAGGATAGTCCTGAATCAGCTTTGAGCCCTCTATTTCCAACAGCCTGCCCTGCTGGCTCTGGGTGAAGATTTTTCCGCCGGCCAGGAACGACCGGCCGAAACCTCCCTCCTGTTCGATTACGTCAATGCTCTGCCCATCATACACGTAAATACCCTGAAAGGTGCAGAAATAAACCTTGGAATTTACCAGAAAAACATCCCAGACCTCATCGAAATCTCTGGAACCTTGTGGGATCTTATCGATCAGAGAGACATACTCCCAGTCCGCTTCAAAGAAACCAAACTCCCCCTGAGACCCCACATACAAGCGGTCCGTATTTTCATCGAAGGCCAGCGACCTTTTCTTTTTGCCGGTTTTGAAATCATGCCTCTCCCAGGTATTCCCATTGAAGGAAAGTACGCCCAGGTTGTTGGCCACAAAAATGGCCATATCCCGGTTTTGGGCAAAATCGATGTTCTGAATGCCGGCCTTGTACTCTGACGGCACGAAATTTCGGATAGGATACTTACCGGACAGGGCCAGGGCCTGAGATCCCATCAGCAAAAGGATCAGAAAGAAAATGTACCGCATGTTGTATTCAAAATGGAGCATGTGCAAATAATATGACAGTAAATATATTTAATTACCAGCCATTTATGAATAAACGACCCTAAATTTGACGTAATCTCCGAAAAGGCTCGTGAAAGAATTGATGAGGTGTTTTTTTACCTCAGAGGATAAAATAGCACTACATTTGGTTAAAATAGCACTATAAAATTTGGTAATATGCGCATTCATCCAAGCCTTGCAAGCAGCAGGCTCAAAAACAGACTTAAAGTCAACAAACTATGGATAAAATGAAGAACATACTCCTACTCCTTTTGCTCTTCCCGTTCACCTCATCGGTATTTGCCCAGACTGCTCGGGTATCTGTCGTCACTAATAGCGATGGGCAGAAACTGGTAGTCGATGGCAAAGATTTCATGATCAATGGAATGAATTGGGATTATATCCCTATTGGAACAAATACCGTAAACGCTGGTTTTTGGGAAAAATCAGACGACGTAATTAAGGCCGGACTGGACGCAGAGATGTCTCTTTTGAAGAACATGAACGTCAATGTGATTAGGCAATACACAGGTGTTCCGGCCAAATGGATTAAATATATTTATGAGAACTATGGCATCTACACCATGCTAAACCATTCTTTTGGTAGGTATGGACTCACATTAGATGGCGTTTGGACCCCTGTTACACATTATGATGAACCAAGAACTCAAAAGTTCTTGATGGATGAAGTAACAACACTGGTAGAAGAGTATAAAAATACGCCGGGGCTCTTGTTGTATCTCCTGGGTAATGAAAATAATTATGGCCTTTTCTGGCAGGGAGCGGAAACGGAAGATTTCCCCGATGATCAAGGGAGGATAAATTTCATTGGAGAATCCCGGGAAGGCCCATGTATAAGCTGATGAATGACGCTGCCAAGGCAATGAAGTCTCTTGATTCCTCCCACCCTGTAGGTATTTGTAATGGCGATGTTTTATTTATCGATATCATAGCCGAAGAATGTAAAGATGTAGATATATACGGAACGAATACCTACCGGGGTGTTTCATTTGGCGATATGTTCCAGGTAGTGAAAGATAAGCTTAACAAACCGCTTATGTTTACCGAGTTTGGGGCAGATGCTTTTAACGCTATAGAAAATGCCGAAGACCAGGAGTCGCAAGCTTATTACCTGGTGGGGAACTGGAAAGAGATCTATGAGAACGCTGCCGGAGTTGGGAAAGCAGGCAATTCTATTGGTGGCTTCACTTTCCAGTTTAGTGATGGTTGGTGGAAGTTCGGATTTGATGACCGGAAAAATGCAGATGTACATGACAATAATGCTTCCTGGTCTAACGGCGGTTACTTCAAAGATTTCGTTCAGGGGGAAAATAACATGAACGAAGAGTGGTTTGGGATTTGTGCAAAGGGGCCGACTAACGAGCGAGGTTTATATACGCTTTATCCAAGAGCGGCTTACTATGCTTTGAAAGAAGCGCATCATCTTGAACCCCTATGCATCCGGCACGACTTTGGCGTCTGTCGATGCTTATTTTGACAATATCCAGCTCATCGATGCGGTGCTCAGAGCACGAGGGGACAAAGCGGCTTTGGAAAGCAACCAGAAGATCCGGTTGAGCAACTTTAGAGCTGAGTTTGAGACCTTTAATACCGGCGGGACTTTGATCACCACTCCGGATTCACCTGACCCAGCTGTTCAAAATGACCCCAATCAGGCTGCTTATCCGGATGAACTTGGTTTTGACCACATGCAGTCTTTCTTTTTTGGTGTGGAAGCTAATCCTACCCCTAACCTGAGAGCCAGTGCGAGTTTCAATTTAGTTGGCAATGTAGCGAATAATCCTATTGATGAAATTTTTTACGAAAATATAGTCCGCGATCGCATCGGTAACAGGAGTGATGGCAATTTAAGGCTTTACAATGCTGACTTTAACTGGACGGCAAAGGATTTTGATGTGAGAGGGTTCTACCGGACCGGCCATTATCACTGGGGCTATGAAGGCGACTTTTTTGGGTTATATCCGGAAGCGAATTACGGCCCTAACCTGGATATTTACAATGGAGAAATATTAGGATAGAATTGGATGGAAAAAAGGCATTTAACGGGCTGCATGCTGCCTTTACCCTCAATTGTGGTGGGGAGCCAACCCTGCGGTCCTGGTGAAATACGGCCGGGAAATCAACCACTTTAAAGTAACCGGTGTCTTTCATGAAGATATTGATGATGCCCCCGAATTTGTAAGCTCTATAGCTGTTCCACTTCCTAAAACCCGAAGAGCGACCATTCATGTAGAACGAGAAATAGGGTGGGTGGAAGTTGAAGTAGGAGGATCTGGGGCGGATCCCCTCTAAATACCGAACCTTCCAGATCGTAGAAGGGGAAGCAGGAAAGTATGAAGTATTTCAGGATCAAATCAACCCTCCGATAATTGGGGAGGAAAAGCAAAGATCAAATTTTCAAAAGGGGCATTCAATTGGTATGCACAGGGCGCCGTAATGGGGCTTGTTGCCAATGGTGGAGCCGACGCAACCCGTACTTTTACGGGATGGACGTTAAAGGATAGCGGCAGCGGAAACCTCAACAATTTCTTAACCGGATTTACTTACACTATTGGGAAATTCCAGATCGCACCGAATTTCTTATGGCAGAAGCCGCTTGTTGATCCGATCCCCAATGGGGTTCCAGCGCCAGGGCGGCTTAGAAATATCATAGATGATCCATTCGCAGTAAGAGGCGGCAACAGAGAAACCGTCGCCGGAGAATTACTGATTACTTTCGACCCTACTCCGGGCACCTGGATGTATGAATGGGACAACGACCGTGCGGAAGATGCTAAATTTGCTATGAGCGCGGGTTTTGTTTACCGGCATCTGCCTACTTCCCAGGATGCAGCGATCGGTTTTTAGCTAATCGTACTTCCTTTGCGTTTCCAGGGCAGCACCCGCACAAGATCTATGGGAAACCAATATCCGAATGGTCTCTAAAGTAAACCCAGACTTGGGCATTATCGCCAACATCTTATTCGGGACGGCTCAGGCAAACGGTGATAGCGACAGATTACTTGAACGTTACGCCATGGATGTAAGGGCTATCTATAAAAAATTGAAGTTAACTTCTCACTTCAAGATCAATGACTGTACCCTTTGATTACCATCGCGATTTCAACCTCACTTACCCCGTACAGTTAATGTTTGATCTATCCACTACTTTGGCTAAACCAGATTGGTTTATCTTACCAAGTACTCAAATGGGCGTGCGCTGGACATGGCGTTCTTTAGATCGGTTTTCACCTCGTTATCTTCCCAATAAAACAGCTTCTGAGTTTGCTACAGAACCAACCATTAGCCCGGTAGGCTTTGACAATGGAACGGAATGGGAATTAAGAACTTACATTCACATCAACATCGGTAAATAGAAGACATCGTGAAAAAAAATATAGTTATGAAATCAAATATCCTACTCTTATTTGGATTTGTATTACTCATTAGCAATTGTACAAGAGATCTTTCTGAAGATGCAACAATTGCTACTTTTCCCAAAAATGGTGAGGTTTACATTGACGGATTCAGCGCTGGGTTGGAATATCTGCCATTCGGAGATTCTTATTTTGCAGCTTTTTCTGTTGATAATGAAACCAAGTACGCTGGAACTTCAGCTATGCGATTTGATGTACCTAACGTAGGTGATCCAGACGGAGCTTATGCCGGGGCAATTTTTCCGGATTATGGCGGACGTGACCTTTCCGGTTTTGATGCGCTTACTTTTTGGGCGAAAGCAACCAAAACAGGAACCATCAATGAGATCGGTTTTGGACAAGACTTTAGAGAAAATAAATATCTGGTTACACTCAATAATCTGGAACTAAGCACTTATTGGAAGCAATATACCATTGCCATTCCCGATCCTTCTAAATTGACTCGGGAAAGCGGTTTATTTTGGTATGCTGAAGGGCCTGAAGATGGCGAGGGGTATAGCTTTTGGGTAGATGAATTACAATTTGAAAAATTAGGAACGGTAGCACAACCGAGGCCTTCTATTTTTGATGGCCAGGATGCTCCTATTCAAACTTTTGCCGGCGTAACTGTTCCTGTTTCTGGTTTAAAGCAAACTTTTAATTTAGGAGATGGCCAGGACCAAACCATTAGTGTCGCTCCAGGCTATTTCGAATTCACTTCTTCTGACCCCAGCGTAGCAACCGTTAATGAAAAAGGTATGATTACCGCAGTAGGTACGGGGGAAGCGGTTATCACAGCCACATTAGGTGGTGTGGATGCGAAAGGTTCAGCCAGAGTTACGGTCATAGGTAGTTTCGTTTCCGCTCCAACACCTACTCAAGATCCCTCTGATGTGATTTCTATCTTTTCGGATGCTTACATCAATGAACCTGTAGATTATTATAACGGCTATTGGGCGCCATTTCAAACTACCCAAGGTCAGGATGATATCAATATTGCTGGTGATAATATTATTTCATACACACAGTTGAATTTTGTAGGAATCCAATTTTTAGAGAATGCTCCGACGATTAATGCGTCTTCAATGACGCACTTTCACGTAGACATTCAGCCTAGAGAAGATGTAGGGCCTGGTGACTATTTGATCGTAAGAGTTGCTGATGTTGGCCCGGATAATACATTTGGCACCGGCGATGACTCTTCCGGCGAAATTACACTTGACAACTCCAAGTTAGTAAATGGCCAATGGTATAGCCTCGATGTTCCTTTTTCAAGCCTGACCGGCCTGACCGGCCGATCCAATTTAGCACAGGTCGTGTTTGTTTCAGATGCGACCATATCCAGTATCTACGTCGATAATATCTATTTCTACAATGATGGAGGTACAGGGCCCATGGGGCCAACAGTAGCCGCTCCAACGCCAACGCAAAGCCAGGCCGATGTAATTTCAGTTTTCAGTGATGCTTATACTAATATCAATTCTAATTTAAATCCAGATTGGGGACAAGCCACTCAAGTTTCAGAAGTCAGTATTGGTGGTAATAATACGTTGCTTTATGCAGGACTGAATTATCAAGGTTTGGAATTAGGAAGTAGCACAGATGTGAGTGGCATGGATTTTTTACACCTTGATTATTGGACGGCAAACTCCTCTGCCCTGAATGCATTTTTGATCAGTACTGGCCCGGTTGAAACAGCAAAAATATTGTCCGTACCAACATCAGGCTGGGCAAGTGTAGATATTCCTTTGGGTGATTTTTCTCCAGTGAATCTGGCAGACATCATTCAGCTTAAATTTGATGGAAACGGGGATATTTATTTGGATAACATTTATTTCTATACTGGAGGCGGAGTAGCCACCGAGCCCACCCAGGCGGCGCCCACTCCCACCCAGGCGGCGGCGAATGTGATCTCCCTGTTCAGCGAGGCCTATACCAATGTGCCGGTGGATACCTGGCGCACAGACTGGTCGGCTGCCACCCTGGAGGACGTAACCGTGGATGGAAATCCCACCAAGAAGTACTCCATGCTCGATTTTGTGGGTATCGAAACGGTCTCCAACACCATCGACGCTACCGGAATGACGCATTTCCACATCGATGTCTGGTCAGCTGATTTTACCTTATTCGCCATCAAGCTAGTCGATTTCGGGGCCGACGGCGCTTTTGGCGGCGGCGACGATGTGGAACACCAGATCAATTACGACGCACCCATGCAGGGCGGTTGGGTGAGCTACGATATTCCGCTGAGTGACTTCACCGGCCTGACCACCCGGTCGAATATAGCGCAGTACATCCTGGTGGGGCAGCCAACCGGCGCTACTACGGTCTATGTGGACAATGTTTATTTCTACCAACAATAATTTTTAGCATCATTCAAAAAATTAATTCGACTTTTCATTTTCGGGTAAATATGGAATCATTAAAAATGAGGAAGTTTTGCTCGAAAATGAAAATCGAAAAGAGATTCAATTTTTTGAATAATACTTAACCAATAAAAAATAATAAAATGCGGACACCATTTTTTTTAAAACCATATAGATCTGCTGTAAACATCATTTTATCAATGGGCTTAGTGCTTTTGTGTATCAGCTGTGAAACAGATGAAACACAAACAGTGACCACTTTCACAAACCTCACCTTTGAGGATAACTTTGATACGGATGGCCCGGTTGATGCTGCTTCCTGGAATATTGAAATGGGAACAGGAAATAATGGTTGGGGGAATAATGAACTGCAGTATTATACAGATCGTCCGGAAAACATTAAAGTGGAAGGTGGTATGTTGCATATCACAGCACTCCAGGAATCTTTTATGGGGTCTGCTTTTACCTCCGCCCGGATATCTTCAAAGGGTAAAGTGGAACAACAGTATGGACGCTTTGAAGCACGAATACAATTACCCTGGGGACGAGGCCTTTGGCCGGCATTCTGGTTATTGGGTAGTAATATTGATGAAGTGAGTTGGCCACAATGCGGCGAAATAGATATTATGGAATACCGTGGACAAGCTCCTTCAACGCTCATCGGAACGGTACACGGCCCGGGGTATTCTGCGGGACAGGCAGTGAGCAAAGAGTACAACCTGGAAAAAGATCGATTTGATACTGGTTTCCACATATTCGGAATTGAGTGGGGGCCGGATTATATCAATTTTTACGTAGATGATGTGTTGTACAGTCAAATAACCCCTGAAGATGTAGATGGTGAATGGGTATTTGATCAGCCTTTTTATATTATCTTAAATCTTGCAGTGGGAGGAAATTTTGTTGGGCCCGTAGGCGCCAATACCATTTTTCCACAGACGATGCTGGTGGACTATGTGAGGGTCTATAGCCGGCCTAATTAAATCGGTTACCAAGAGCATGTTCGGAGGCCGTCTCAATCCCGCTTGATCGGCGGGGTGAGTCGCCTTCGGCAGAATTTTTGAGACAGCCTCAGGACTACTTTTATATCAAATAAAACCGGGGAAATGAAATCGAATGGGATAAGATATTTTATTCAATTTTTCGGAATAGGCATAGTTCTTTTGTTCTGCTTTTCATGTCAAAATGCTGAGTCTAACAAAAATTCAGATCAATCCCAATTAATTAAAACGGTAACTGCTAAAGACATTCTGGGGAATCCGGATTATTTAGCTATTTCGTACGGAGGATACCGACATCGGGATCACGATATTGAGCCAACTGTAGAGGAGCTCAAAGAAGACATGAAGATCTTATCGGCGATGGGGATTAAAGTTTTACGTACTTACAAAGTTCACCTGCCGCATGCCTCCAATGTATTAAAAGCCATCAGCGAACTCAAGAAAGAAGACCCTGCCTTCGAAATGTATGTCATGCTGGGCGCCTGGATCGATTGTAAGAATGCATGGACCGGCCAGGAACCTGATCACAATGCGGAAAGCGAAAGAAATGAAGTTGAAATTGCAACTGCCGCCGCTTTGGCAAATGAGTATCCGGATATTGTAAAAGTAGTGGCCGTTGGTAACGAAGCTATGGTGAAGTGGGCCGCCAGCTACTATGTTCAACCCGGGGTAATCCTGAAATGGGTCAATCATCTGCAAGGCTTAAAGCAATCCGGCCAACTTCCGAAGGACCTCTGGATCACCAGTTCCGATAATTTTGCCTCCTGGGGTGGCGGCGGGGAGGAATACCACGTCCAAGACCTGGAAAAATTGCTGCGGGCCGTTGATTTTGTGTCCCTGCATACTTACCCCATGCACGACACCCACTACAACCCTGATTTTTGGGGTATTACCAAAGCGGAAGAAAGCCTGTCCAAGCGGGAACAGATCGCCCTGGCCATGGAACGGGCTCGGGATTACGCCGTCGCGCAGTATCAAAATACAGCAGACTATATCAAAAGCCTGGGCATAGACAAACCGATCCACATCGGTGAAACGGGCTGGGCGAGCGCCTCGAATGGGCACTACGGGCCGGAGGGCTCTAAAGCCACTGACGAGTATAAGGAGGCCCTTTACTATCAGTACATGCGAGACTGGACCAATGAAGCCGGCATATCCTGTTTCTACTTTGAGGCTTTTGATGAGCTCTGGAAAGACGCCCAGAACCCGGGCGGTTCGGAAAATCACTTTGGGCTCTTTACGATTGACGGGCAGGCCAAATACGTGGTATGGGATTTAGTAGATAAAGGTGTTTTTGAAGGCCTGGGCAGAGGAGGCCAACCGATTTCAAAGACCTACGGCGGAGACGAAGCCGCCCTGCTCGAAGAAGTCCTGGCGCCACCTGTAAAAGAGTAACCTTCTTTGACAAATCCTTTGGACAGAGGTTGTTAAAGAACCAAGAGTAATAAGTAGTACATCTTCCTGGCCGGTAAATTCCAAAATATGAAAAATGAAAAGGTTCTATCCCTATAGTTTCACCCTCTTATTTGCGATCATGTTCAGTGCTTGCGCCTCCGACAATGCGCTGGAAATAGAGGTTTTTGAAACCTCTGCCAGTGGCAATCAGCTCGAAAAATTAACGGAATTTTCTTCCGGTGAAGATCCTGTAACCCTCCAATTATCGCCCGATGAAACCTTTCAAACCATCACCGGATTCGGCGGCTCTTTTACCGAAGCGTCCGCTTACCTGTTAAACGAACTGGGCCAAGAGAACCGCAGCCGGATTTTAGAGGCCTATTTCGGAGAAAGCGGAGCGAAGTATTCTCTGGCCCGCACCCACATGAATTCCTGTGATTTCTCCCTGGGCAATTACTCCTACGCGCCGGTGGAAGGCGATACGGCCCTGGAGCATTTCTCTATTGAAGAAGACCGCGACGATCTTATTCCAATGATCAGAGAGGCCATGGCGGTATCTAAAGACGGATTCAAGATCATCTCCTCGCCCTGGACGGCGCCCCCCTGGATGAAAGACAACACCAACTGGGTGGGCGGCAAATTATTACCCGAATATTACGATACCTGGGCTTTGTTCTTCTCCAAATACATCGATGCCTACAAAGCCGAAGGGATCGATATCTGGGGGGTCACCGTGGAGAATGAACCGCTGGGCAACGGCAACAACTGGGAGAGCATGCACTTCAGCCCGGAGGAAATGACGCTTTTTGTACAAAACCACCTGGGGCCCAGACTGGAGGCCGACGGTAAAGGTGACGTAAAGATCCTGGGCTACGATCAAAACCGGGAGCATTTGAAGGAATGGGTGGATGTGATGTTCAAAGATGAGGCCTCATCAAAGTATTACGACGGCGCCGCTATTCATTGGTACGCCAGCACTTACGAGGTATTCCCGGAAGCCTTGCAATATGCCCACAACAAAGCCCCCGACAAACATTTGATCCAATCCGAAGCCTGTGTGGATGCAGAGGCGCCCAAATGGCAGGACGATGCCTGGTACTGGAGCAAGGAAGCGACTGACTGGGGCTGGGATTGGGCGCCGGAGAAAGACAAACCGCTCCACCCAAAATACGTTCCCGTCTATCGCTACGCTCGTGACATCATCGGTTGCCTCAACAATTGGGTGGACGGCTGGGTGGACTGGAATATGGTGCTGGACCGGCAGGGCGGGCCCAACTGGTTTAAGAACTGGTGTGTGGCGCCGGTGATCGTCGATCCGGAAAAGGATGAAGTCTACTTCACCCCGATCTATTACACAATGGCTCATTTTAGCCGGTATATCCGGCCGGGAGCAAAAAGAATAGGATACGCACTATCAGATGATTCCCTTATGGCCACTGCCGCCCAAAATCCGGATGGTTCTATAGCCTTAGTGATCTTAAATCAGGGAGAAGAAGCAAAAAACCTCACCATCTCCCTGGGAGAAAGAACCACACAGATAAACATTAGCGCCCAAGCCTTACAGACCGTTGTAATTCCCAATAAATGATATTGTCAAATAAAAGTCAATAATCAAAACGAAGAATCATGTCAAAATATACAACTCCCGCTAGTGAAAGAGTTCCTATAGTGCAAAAGGCTGCCTTCGGCGCCGGCCACCTGGTGAATAATTTGTTGCCGGGCGCCTTGGGGATTTTCATGTTCTTTTTATTAACTGCCTTTGGCATGGATCCTTTTCTGGCAGGTTTATTAGGTGGTTTGCCGAGGATTTTTGATGCCCTGACAGACCCCATTATGGGGTTTATCTCAGACAACACCAATTCAAGATGGGGAAGAAGGCGGCCCTATATTTTTGTTGGCGCCATTTTAAGCGGGCTATTGTTCGCTGTGCTGTGGCAGCTCGATGAGAATAACACCCAGAATTACAACTTTTGGTATTTCCTCATTTTATCCCTGGTGTATTTAGTTGGAAACACCATTTTCTCCACTCCCCTGATCGGATTAGGTTATGAGATGACATCCGATTATAATGAGCGCACCCGCCTGATGGTACTTTTCGCAAACCGTATACCAGGTCGCCTGGATGATCGTTCCCTGGTTTTGGGTGCTCATCGCAGACCCTGACCTGTTTGAATCACAGGTACCGTCGGCGTTCGTAAACTTTCCATAATTGTTGGTGGGGTATGTATCTTTTGGGGTACTGCCCGCAATTTTCTGTAGAGGGCTTGATGCCTCACACATGGCGAACCGGAAAGAAATTTCTTTTAAAACGTTGTTTTCCAATTTGAAAGACCTTTTCCAGGGGATTGTCCAGGTCAGTAAGAACAAGCCCTTTGTTAAGTTGTGCGGTGCTACATTTTTGGTCTTCAACGGGTTTCAAATGGTGGCGTCCTTCAGCTTTTTCATCATTGTCTTCTACATGTTCAAGGGCGACTACGGCCTTGCCGGTAATTGGCCGGCGTGGTTTTCCACCGTCAGCGCCGTGGTCACTGCATTTTTGATCATACCCATTGTTTCATGGATGGCAAGCAAATGGGGCAAGAGAAAAGCTTTTATCATTTCAACCGCTCTTTCCATTGTGGGGTATGGGCTAAAGTGGTGGGGGTTCAACCCAAGCAATCCGTTTTTGATCTTTATGCCCATTCCCTTAATGTCCTTCGGCATTGGCGGTTTGTTTACGCTCATGATGAGTATGACGGCAGATGTGTGTGACCTGGATGAATTGAGTAACGGTATGCCCCGCAAAGAAGGAACCTTTGGCGCCATCTATTGGTGGATGGTGAAACTGGGCCAGGCATTGGCGTTGGTCCTGGGAGGAGCAGTTTTAAAAATAGTGGGATTTGACCAAACCTTAGCGCTGCAAACAGCTGAAACGATGACCAATTTGCGAATTGCGGATATCGTCATTCCGGCATTTACGGCAGGATTGGCCATTTTGGTGATGTGGAATTACAGCCTGACCGAAGATCGGGCGCGAGAAATAAAAGCAGAGTTGGAAGCGCGCAGGGGAAAATTGTAAATTTACAACACGGAATAGCTCTTTGAATTTGGCTTTAATAAATACTCATTATGCCATTTCTAAAATTGTAGAATATGTCTGCAGAAACAGTACTCATAATTGTTGGCGCCGCATTGATCCTGATTGCGATCGTTGACAGCATAAAGATTAATGATTCCTCCCTTGGCCTGATGGATCTCAAACTTAAAATTCCACTGGCGATAATTGGTTTTATATTGATCATTTTTGGTGGATACTCGATCGGAATGGTTACGATGCCCGGCCAGATCGAACAGGTGGCGGAAGGGAACAAATTACAGGTAGAGTTACCGGTAAAGAAGGTACAGATAATATCGCCGGTTGAAGGCGACTCCGTCAAATGCCGGATTTTAACCATGGGGGTTTATCCGGAATCGGATGATAAAGATATCTGGGTGCTGTTAAAACCCTCCAATAACAAATATTATCCCCAATCGGATTATACCAACACCTCTTTCAAAAGAAACGGGGAATGGCAGGTCATCACCAGGTTTGGAGGAGACAAAGGGGAATCGTATGATATTATCGTTTATGAAACGGACTCATTAGCCTCTCAATTTTTTAGCACTACCATTCAAAGTTGGAAAGAAGCCTTATCTTATCCCGGTTTAGAACTTGAAGAAATTCCAACTGGTGCTAAGGAGGTTGACAGGATCGTTGTGTCTTTAAAAGAAAATTGCAGAGGTGTCTTCTAACCACCGAAAACAGAAGCCCTAATATTACATAGCCAACTTTAAATCAACTACGATATGTCTTTCAGATCAGGTGAAATCAAAGGGTTAAAAGGAATAGACCTCTCCAACAAAAACCAGGAGGAACTGAGCGCCTTATTCCGTGAAACGTTGAACAACGGCATGCACGGTTTGTGTTACAGCGCTTATGAAGAAGGGCAAAAACCGGGCTCCATACTGACCAAGGAGCAGATACGGCGCCGCATGGCCATTATTGCGCCTTACACAAAATGGATCCGTTCTTTTTCCTGTATTGAGGGCAACGAACTGATCCCGGTGGTCGCTCGCGAATTCGGGCTGAAAACCCTGGTAGGCGCCTGGCTGGGCGATGATAAGGACTTAATCGAAGAAGAAATAGCCGGCTTGATCAAACTGGCAAAAGAAGGCTATGTGGATATTGCCGCCGTTGGCAATGAGGTGATGTACCGAAAGGACCTGACGGAAGAAGAGCTGCTGGGATACATCGCCCGGGTTAAGGAAGCGCTGCCAGACACTACGGTAGGGTATGTGGACGCCTATTACGAATTCAGCGCCCGCCCGAACATTACCACCGCCTGCGACGTCGTTTTAGCCAATTGTTATCCCTACTGGGAAAGCTGCCATATCGACTATTCCTTGATGCATGCCAAACAGATGTACTATCAGGCTTTACATGCCGGCCAGGGAAAGAAAGTGATCATTACCGAGACCGGCTGGCCCAGCCAGGGCACGGGCCTGAACGACGCCCAACCTTCAATGGAAAATGCACTGAGGTATTTTCTGAATATTCAGCAATGGTCGGCTCAGGACGACATTGAGGTGTTCTATTTTTCCTCCTTTGACGAAGCCTGGAAAGTCGGGGCGGAAGGCGATGTAGGCGCCTATTGGGGCCTGTGGGACGCCCGGGAGAATCTCAAATTCTAAGAAGTCACACATGGATCATTCAGAAAAACTGCCCTTCCCGTATGGAAGCGCCATCTGCTATTCGGGATTCCGGGAAGGGCAACACCCAGGAGGAAGCTATCCCACTTATGAACAGGTCAAAGAAGACCTGTTGATCCTTCAGGGGCACTGGAAATATTTACGCCTCTATGATTGCGACCGGCACAGTGAGATCGTATTGGAGGTAATTCGGAATGAAAAGCTGGACTTTAAAGTGATGTTGGGCGCATTCATCGAAGCCGAAATGAATAATTTCGGCTGCCCGTGGGGCGGCGGCGTTTATTCAGAGGAGCAGCTGGAAACCAACCGTACCGGAAACCTGCAGCGCATCAATCACCTGATCGAACTGGCCAATCAGTATCCGGAGATCATTTGCGCCCTGTCGGCCGGCAATGAAGCCTGCGTAGACTGGACCGACCACTATGTACCGGCCAATCGTGTGATAGAATACGTTAAGCTGATCAAGAAGGGGGCTAAACAGCCCGTCACCTTCTGCGAAAACTACGTCCCCTGGTTAAGTAAGCTGAAGGCTTTAGCCAAAGTAGTCGATTTTATTTCGATCCATACTTATCCGGTCTGGGAATACAAGCACATCCACGAAGCACTTGAATACACCAAGGACAACTATTATGCCGTTGCCAACTTATACCCCGATAAAGCAACCGTGATCACGGAAGCCGGTTGGACGACCAATTCCAATGGACGCGGGATCGACGCCGAGCACGTCAATGAGGAAATGCAGAAGATCTATTACGATGACCTGATGGAATGGATCACCGCCGAGCGTATTGTCACCTTTGTCTTCGAGGCCTTCGACGAACCGTGGAAAGGATCGCCCGACC
The DNA here is from genome assembly GCA_020636215.1 of Lewinellaceae bacterium. Taxonomy (GTDB): domain Bacteria; phylum Bacteroidota; class Bacteroidia; order Chitinophagales; family Saprospiraceae; genus JACJYE01. The sequence continues at coordinate 680,313 of JACJYG010000005.1, read as the reverse complement.
CGATGGAACCCGAAAAACATTGGGGTTTATTTAAGGAGGACCGCACGCCCAAAATGGCCGTTCGGAATCTTGTACGGCCTTAGAAACAGCCAGCAATGGCCTTCCCGCGACACCGGGAATGCTCATAGGCCGTCATTCAATAAAAAGTTTTTTTGTCACTACCTTTTCTCCGGCGCGCAATGCCAGCAGATACATTCCCGCCGGCAAGCCTTCAACATTGAGTTGCAAATCAATGGTGGGATCTGCCCATTGCTGAGAAAGGAGCCGCACACCCTGCAGGTTATACAATTGGCAGTCTACTGCCTTCCATTGCCCGAGGGGGGCATTCATACTCAGGATAACCGTATTCTTTGTCGGGTTGGGATAAATCGCAAATCCAGCATCTTCTAAAACTTCCGATAAGCCGCTTATCCCCTGGGGATCGACCATTTCGATGTAATCCAGCCATACTTCATCACTCCCGGGTGAACCGAAAATACCATAATCCAGATACAGGTTCAGGCCCGCAACCCGGCTGGAGTCCACCAATGCCCCGGCGTTGGGAAAACTAGAACCCCATTGTCCGCTGAAATCGAATTCGTATACGGCATATTCCCCATTATCAACCAACGGCTCCAGCTTGAATACCGGGGTGGCATTGGTCGCCGCACCATTGAGGTCGAACAGGTCGATGCGCATATTTACTGTGCCGCTGTTGTTGAGTGTCTTTACCCGGGCCCGCATCTTACTGTAGACAGACAAGTCAACCACTTGTTCCAGATGGAGCACCGCCTTAGGGTTCGCTCCGGGAGCTGTTACCGAATAGGCGATATTCAATGCGCCGCCGCTTTCGGTAAAAACAAAGCTGTTGCCATTGCCCGGCTCAGCCGTCCACCGTTCATGGTTATTATCTTCAAAATCATCGAGTATATAGGAAGCGCCCTGAGGGACCGTCACATTTTCGACGTTCAGGCTGGCAGAATAGGCGCCACACTGGCCAATAACTTCTACCGACACCTCCCCGTCCGTATTGCCCCAATCTACGGTGATAGCGGGGCCCCCCTGGCCCGAAGTGATGGTGGCGCCCGGAGGCGCCGTCCAGTTGAATGTTCCCTCAATTAGATTGGTAACCTGATAGGAAAGGCCGGTGGAGTAAGGCTCAACCATAGAAGGGCCTTCAATAGCAATCGATTCTACTTCCTGATAAACCCGGACGTAATCCACTTCCATGAGCGCAGAGGTGAGATTGGGGTCTACGCCATTCTGCAAGCCCCCTGTTTCGTATTGGTCGTCGCTTCCAAAGATACCTCCCATGGCGATGTTCATGATAATGAAAGCGTTCTTATCGAACGGCCAGGTATCCGCATTTTGAAAAGCAGGGGCATAGGTGTAATACGCATTGCCATCCACCCTAAAGGTGATCTCGTCGGCAGTCCAGATGATCTCATAATCGTGGAAAGCCTGGTTGAAATCGGCGATGGTTATAGTAGAGGTATTGACGGTGGCGCCAGAGCTGGAAGGCGTATGAATGGATCCATGGACTTTTCCGGGGGTTTTGCCGACATGTTCCATTACATCGATCTCCCCGCAGGCCGGCCAACCTGCCGAACTGATATTCTCACCCAGCATCCAGAGGGCGGGCCAGGTGCCGGAACCGGCGGGCAGTTTTGCGCTGAATTGGATTTTCCCGTATTTGAAGCTTTTCTTTCCCTGCGATTTTACACGGGCGGAAGTCCAGACGTTATTTTGCTTGATCGCCTGAATTTTCAATTTCCCGTCTTCCACTCTTACATTTTGAGCATTATTGGTATAGGCCTGTATTTCCTGGTTGCCCCATCCATTCCCACTTCCAAGGTCATACCCCCAGTATTCAGGATTGGGTGGGCCATTGGTATTAAATTCATCGGACCATACCAACTCCAGGCATTGGGCCGGGGAGGAATACGGGATAATCAAACCTAATAAAGAAAAGCAAGCTAGTGTCAGGGCAAATTTCATGAGCGCTGGGGGTTAACAGTTTCTACAAAATCGGTTCTTGGGGAAGAATATAAAGATAAGAACTATGAGCCAAACGGAGAACACCGCCTGGCCCATAGTTCTGATTGGCTTATTGAGCCGCTTCCAGGGTGAATGTCCACCAGGAGCCCCCAACTTGGCCGGCACTGATATCGATCGTAATCACCAAAGTTTCGGTATCACCGTCTTTCACATAGCTCAGCACCTCATAGGTGACCGAACCGTCTATTTGGGGCGGAGCAGCCGTATATTCCCCGCCATTGAAGGCCTTCGGCAGGGCGATGAAAGCACCGGTGCCCATTACTGTAATAAAGCTGGGGTCTACGTCATTGCCCTCGGTGAAAGTAAAGGAATGCGTACCAGAGCCCCAGGCCTGCGCATCAGCAGGAAGGTCGCCTTCGGCAATACAGCCATCGGCAACGCCCATATAGGCTTCCGCATAAACAACGCCCTTGGAATCATACACATAGCTTCCATTCGCGTTGAAAATGTACTCATCATCAAACCAGCAGGCGCGCAAGCCCGTGATGTCCCCTTCCGGAACAGACCACCACTCGGCGCTGCCCTTGGCAGGGCCAACGGCCAATGAACCGGCTACCGGCTTGAGCTTCCATACCTTGGAGCTGCCTCCGGTGAGCACAGATTCCGAGAACCCTGGCGTGAAGGCCTCCCGCCGAATGTCATCAAAGTAGAAGGTATTACCTTCCGGGCCCCCAAAGTCAAAGAACAAGGCCATGCGGTCGTAGACTCCGGCATCCGCACCGGAAAAATCAAACACCAGGTCCTGCCATGCATTCGGCGTTGTCATATCAACATCCACCTCAATAAAGTTACCGGCGTCGGCCTGAGATTCGATCTTCAGCTTCGCTATCCCGCTTACCGGAGACCACACCTTCATTTTGATCACGTTGAGAACGGAAAAATCGAGCGCATCCTTCAGGTCGGTAACAATCCCGGCCCAGGTTTCAACACCATGGACGGTTTCCCCTACCTTGGCGCTGGTATTCACACCGGATTGGTCCGGATTGCCTACCACTGCATAGGTGCTACCGCCAAAGCCGGTAAATTTGGGTTCCACCGTTTCAAAATCGACCGGAAACTCTGTTCCTTCATCAGGGGGCGGAGGCGGGGTGTAGCCCTTCGGGATCAGGCGGTGATACCAGGCCAGGTCCGGGTTCTTAGCGTCCAGAAAACGAATGAACATTTCATTTTCTTCCAGCTTAAGGACCTGATAGGTAGAAACACCGGTGTAGAATCCAATGGTTCCCCCTTTGGTGATGGAAAGTGTCAATATCCCATTCTGATCTACCAATGACCAGTTCATATCCTGTGGAGGCGTGTAGGGAAACTTCTGGTCCCCGGCAGCGGGGTCTCCACCGAAGTCGCCGGCATGAGCGCCGTTCACGAAAATATCACCATGGTTATTCAATACATACACAAAATCCAGCAGCTTGAAGGTCATCTCATCATCGTAAAGGCCCAGGCCTGCCTTATCCAGAGGCGGCGCCTGCCACCATTCCGGGGTCATAGAAGAGGAAGGGCCAACGCCCATGTGCCCGGCGCGGGTAGAATCGATCACCCAGGTTTTACCGTCCAGTTGGTCGGCGCCGCCTGTGAGCAGGATGAATTCCGGGGTATTCAACATGTTGGGATTCGTCTCTGCAATATTGACGACCATCGAATTGGAAGCGCTTCCCGAACGGGTATAGACGAGAAGGGTTACCGTGTAATCCCCTTTGAGCGGATAAGCACCCGTAGCTTGATTACCATCCGCACTAGCGCCATTCCCAAAGTCCCACTTGGCGATAAAGGAACCTTCGGTGGTATTGGTGAAATGCACGATGTTGGGGTTGTCGGCATCATACTCATAGGTAAAGGTTACATCCTCGGAAGTTGGCGGCAAGCCCAGGTCCGGCTTGTTGTCCAACTCGGGGCTACAGGCAGCCAGAAAGGCCCCCATTGCACCTATAACAGACCAGAAAAATATCTTTCTAAATTTCATGACATTTCATTTTATAAGATTCAATTTTCAAGATAATACCAACCTGATGCGCCTCGCATCAATAGCCAGCGTTCTGTTGATAGACGCCATTGGAAATATCCACTTCTGTCTGTGGGATGGGGAACAACCCCTTATTGGCCGGCTTGAAGGCCACGTCAAACTCCTGAGCATCGCCCTGATACAAAGGCCCGATTTGGCCACTGATGGAGATGGCGGCTTCGGCGACATTTAAGCCTCTGCGGATAAGGTCCCAATAGCGATGCCCTTCCAGGGCAAGTTCGACCCGGCGCTCCTGGTAGATGTTGTCAAGGGTTGCGGGAACAGAGGGCAGGCCTACCCGGCCGCGCACCTCGTCGAGGTAAGCCTGAGCGTTGGGGCTTCCCAATTCAGCCGCCATCAGCAGTACATCCGAATAGCGAATGACCCGGTAGTTGTTACCCCAGTTCAGTTCCAACTGCCCTTCAGCAGGTTTGTACTCTTTGCTGGTGGTATATTTCTTGTTGAAATAGCCCGTATGCTGGTACCCGATTGTGAGCCCACCGACAAACTCATCCTGATGAAGGATCGTTGCAGCTCTCCGGGGGTCTCCTTCTTCGAAGGCGTCGTAGAGGCCTTGGGTAACCGGAGCAAAGCTCCATCCTCTTTCGTACAATTCCAGGCCGGGGTCATCTACCCGGGGGCCTTGCATCTGAATGGCAATATTTCCCTCGCCACCCTGAATATAGCCCCAATCGTACCAGGGCCTGGCATCGGAATAGGATATCTCGAATACAGATTCCACACTAAATTCGCCTGCTTTCGAAAAATTGGCTGCGAAATCTGTCAGCAGTTGGTGGCCGCTATTGGCGATAAGGTCTTCCAGCTCGGCAAGCGCCGCCGCCTTGTCAATGGTTTTGCCACCTCCATTGAGATTGGCGCCATAAACACCATTGACGTACAGATATACCCTGGCCAGCAACGCTTTAGCCGCCCATTTGCTGACCCGGCCGTTTTCGACGGCGGGGATCACATCCGGAAGATTGGGTATGGCCTCCGTCAGGTCGGTTGCAATCTGATTGTAGATCTGCTCCGGACTGGCTTGCGGCTGGCTGTATTCACTCTGGCTTTTGAGGGTCTCCGTCAGCAGCGGAACGTGTTCAAAAACCCGTAGCAGGTCAAAATAGTAATAGGCTCTTATGAATTTCACCTCGGCAACCGTCCGGCTTATAAAGTCGGGGTCAGCGTCAATGCCTTCGATTTTTTCCAGGTACAGGTTGGCCCGATAGATGCCAATGTAGTACTTCTTCCAAAGGCCCAGCACCTCACCATTGGTTGTGCGGATGTTGTGCTTATCCACCTCGATGATGTTGGGCGCATCGTTGCGGCTGGCTCCTCCGGCAAAGCTGTCATCAGAAGCGATATCCGAAAACATGGGCAAAGGGTGGAAACCCACCACGGTGTTCCAGCCCAGTACATCGTAAACGGCGATCAGGGCCTCTTGTGCATCTTCCTGAGTCTGGTAAAAATTGGATTCTACCCGCTGATCCAGTGGTTGCTTGTCGAGAAAATCCTCCGAGCAGGAAGCCGCCAGGAAAAAGGCCAGCGTCAGCAGGAGAATAGGATTATATATCTTGGTCTTCATTATATACAATTTTATAGTGAGAAAGGGTTAGAATACGATGTTGACGCCCATCCGGTAGGATCTGGCCTGAGGATAGATGCCCCGGTCGATGCCAATATCCAAAGCAGACCTGGCGCCAATTTCGGGGTCAAACCCATTGTAATTGGTAAAGGTCAGCAGGTTCTGAGCAGCAATGTAGATTCGCGCCCGCTGAATGTTCAGTACGCTCAATGCACTTTGCGGCAGGGAGTAACCCAATTGAACATCCTTAACCCGTAAGAAAGAACCATCCTCGATGTAGAAATCGGAGATCTTGGAGAAGTTTCCATTGGGGTCGGTGGCCGTGGAGCGTGGAATATCATTGGAAGTTCCTTCCCCGGTCCAGCGGTCCAGGAAGCGGGCAGGCATGTTGGCGGTGGTCAGGTCGTGGCGGCGGGTGCCATTGAAAAGCTCATTGCCAACCGTACCCAACAGGAACAAGCCAAAGTCGAAGTCCTTGTAATTGGCGGAAAAATTGGCGCCATAAGTCCAGTCCGGAGTCGGATTGCCTATGATCGTCCGGTCATCATCATCGATGACGCCATCGCCGTTCAGGTCTACAAACTTGATATCGCCGGGCGCAGCATTCGGTTGAATCAGGCCGCCGTCGCCGTTGACATAATTTTCAATATCAGCCTCTGTCTGGAACAAGCCATCGGTTTGCAAGCCCCAGAAGTAAGCGATCGGGAAGCCGATAGCCGCCCTCGACACACTTCCGTAGGTCGAGAAGCCGGCGCCCACAAGCACCCCTTCGGCATTGTTGATGGCGGTCACTTCGTTCTTGTTGTAGGAAAAGTTGACGCCAATGTTATAATCCAAGGCGCCTGCATTATTTCGGTAGTCAATAGCCAGTTCAACGCCTTTATTCTCAACATTACCTCCGTTTACCGTAGGCGCATTATTGCCAACGATGCCAGGAATAGGAGCGTCCACCAGCAGGCCAATGGTCTTTTTGATGTAGTAATCGGCAGTGACGGCCAATTTACCCCTCCAAAAGCGCAGGTCTACGCCAATATCTGTTTGCTCGGAAGTTTCCCACTCCAGATCCGGGTTGGGAACCGTAGACGGCACCGAACCACTGGTAAAGACGGTGCCATCGCCAAAGGAATAGCCGGCTCCGGTCGCAATGGTGGAGGCCCAGCGGTAATCACCGATCTCCTGGTTGCCGTTTTGGCCCCAGGATGCTCTGATCTTGAAGAAGTCCAGCACCTCATTATTCAATAGGAAAGGTTCCTGGGAAACGACCCAGCCGGCGGAGAAGGACGGAAATACCCCAAAGCGGTTGTTGGCGCCGAATCGAGACGAACCATCTACCCGGATAATACCTGTAAACAGATACTTGCTCTGGAAATCATAGGTTACCCTTCCGAAATAGGACAGCAGGGAAGATTGGGCCGCGCCGCCACCGGCAGTTGCCGACTCTTCATTTACAGCCGTATTGAGAAAGGCATTGCCGAAATCGCTAAAAACCAGGCCGGATTTTCCGCCTGCAAGGTTTTCATAGTTATTTTCCTGTGCCGTCGTACCTGCGAGGAAAGCGAAATTATGGCTGCCCAGGCCAATGTTGTAAGACAGCGTGTTTTCCCATATCCAGTTGAACCAGCGGTCGACGGATTTGTCCACTCTCGACTCGCTGCTGATCTGGGCGGCATTCAGGAAGAATACCGGACGGAAGCTGTTGTTGGTCCCGTAGGCAAGGTCAATACCGAAACTGCTGCGCAGTTTCAACCGGGGGAGCAGTTCCAACTCTCCGTAGGCATTACCGACCACCTTATCCAATTTGTATTTGCCGTTGGTCACTTCCAGTCGGGCAAGAGGATTGACCACCTCCTGGGTGGCATATTTGGAAATGGCGTATACATTGCCATCCTTATCCTTAACTGCATTGGGGTCATAGGCCGCCAATTTATCCGGATCAGTTTCGAATACCGGCGTGATCGGGTCGATATTGAGGGCGCTCATGAGCGGCCCGCCAAATTCGTTGTTGCTGTCTACCGACCTTCTGTCGATATGGGTAAAAGAAAGGTTCTGCCCAAAGGTAAAATGCTTGCTGACCTCATGGACGGAGTTGATGCGGGCGGTATACCGGTCAAACTGCGACTTGTCGCCCCCGACGATCCCTTCCTGAGAGAAGTAGGAAAAGGCGCCGGCGTAGGTAGAAACCTTGTTGCCGCCGGTGACAGCAACCTGGTGGTTCATGATGGGGGCATTCTCGGTGAAGAGTTCATCCTGCCAATAGGTCCCTTCGCCCAGCGAATTGGGGTCGGCGAATGGAATGGATAATTTTGAGGCGGCAGCAGCTTCGTTCTGGATCAGGGCATATTCCCGGGCATTGAGCATACTGAGCTGCCTCCAGGCGTTTTGAATACCATAGTATCCGTCGTAGCTCAGCTGCATTTTGCCTTCCTGCCCCGATTTCGTGGTGATTAGCACCACCCCGTTGGCGGCACGTGCGCCGTAGATAGCGGCGGAAGCAGCGTCCTTGAGTACTTCAATCGACTCGATATCTCCCGGGTTGAGGTAATCAATACCCCCGACCGGAAGCCCATCGACTACGTACAAGGGGTCGGCATTGCCGGTTGTCCCGGCTCCCCGGATGCGAACCGTGATCGCATCGCCCGGTTGGCCTGAGCTGTTGGTCACCTGCACCCCTGCTGCTTTTCCCTGCAGGGCCTGTTCAATGCGCAACACCGGTGTTTTACCAATGTCTTCAGCATCAAGGGAGGCAATAGCGCCGGTGACGACACTTTTTTTCTGAACACCATAACCGACAACTACGACCTCCTCAATCATCAGGACATCGGAACCCATAGTCACATTGATTACGGTTTGTGTACCCACAGGTACTTCCTGGGTTTCCATCCCTGTGTAAGAGAACACCAGTACCGCATCATTACCGGAGACCTTCAACTCGTATTTTCCATCAAAATCAGTGATGGTGCCGGAAGATGTCCCCTTTACCAATATATTGGCCCCGATAATGCCAAGGCCATCTTCGGCGGAAGTCACCGTTCCGGTGACCGTGCGCTCCTGTGCACCCATTTCCACACTCCAAAAGAGCAGGAAACAGGGAATTAGAAAATAAAGTCGTTTCATAACATCTATTTATATAGTGAGTTAATGAAAAGTTGGGGTACCCGTCTAAGGTTGGACATGCTAGTTGGACAGAGAAGCGGGAATATACATTCCTGTGCTGACGCGGAAATCCATATTCCCGCTTCTTTGTCCAACGGCAGACGGGTAGCCAAAAGGTTTGTCTTTTTATCTTTACAGGCGTCTGGATCAAATTTAATTACAGCCGAACAGAAAAATGCATAAAGGGCTACAGCACCAGTACATCATTTTGTCCAGGCCTACATCTTTACTACATCATACTATTTTTTACTTACCCATTAAGAGCTGTTTACTTAGTTCCTTGCTGATTTTTCAACCAGTAAGCTCGAGCCATCATGAAAGAGTTGAAACATATCCTATTGCCTGTCTTATCGGTTGCTGCCTGCCCAGCAAGGTGAAGGGCCTGTAAAAGAGGGGAGCCGCCAGGAAAATCGAAAATGGGATCTATGCCGAAGGGGAGAGCCCTGCTACATCAAAGGAGTAGAGGGTTGCATGGGTTAAAGCCCCATAATAAATTCCACCAGGTTGGTATCCGGATCGAGGTCCAGTTTTCTCCGAAGCCGGTAGCGGCTGATCTCGACGCCGCGCACGGATATATTCATCAGCGGAGCGATCTCCTTGGTGGTGAGGTTCATCCTCAGGTAAGCGCACAGTTTCTGGTCCTTGGGCGTGAGCACAGGAAATTTTTCCCTCAGGCGTTTGAGGAAATTTTCATGCACCTGGTCGAAATGGAGTTCGAACTGCTCCCAATTGTCGTCCAGGCGAATATCCTCATCGATGACCCGGATGAGTTGTTTGATCTTTTTTTTGTTTTCCGGGGAGGCATTGTCCAGGAGTTTATTCAGCCCGTTTTTTATTTCCAGCAGGATTTCCCCTTTTTGCACCAGGTGCATGGTAGCAGAGGCTAGTTTGCTGGTTTTGTGCTGAACATCCGTCCTGAGCTTTTCATTGCGCAAGCGAATGATCTCCGCTTCCGATTGCGCCACTTGCTGTCGGTGCGCTTCTTCCTGTTGCTTCAATTCCATTTCCTGTGCCAGCAGTAGCGCTTTTCTCTGTTTTTCTATACGTTGTCCCGTATAGTGAAAAGCACCAAAAACAAAAGCGATTCCCAATAAAGCGTACAATATTTTAGCCAGCACCGTGAGATACCAGGGGGGGCGTATGGTTAACCGGTATGCAGCTTTTGTGCTGCGCTGGGCATAAGCATTACGAGCCTCCACCCAAAAGGTGTACTTTCCGTGAGGCAGGTTGGTATAATCTTTTTCTGCTTTAGATGCCCAACTTGACCAACTTAAATCATACCCTTCCAGTCGATACCGGTACTGCACCGCCTCGTGTTCTTCGAAAAAAGGCGCGGCAAAGGAAAAGCGGAATGAATTGTTCCGGTAGGAGAAAACAGCAGGCGGCCGGTTATCCGAGCCTTCTTTTTCCCAAACGAGCTTCCCTCCTTGTATTTGTTTTTCTTCCCCATTAAGTTGGAGTACACTCCGAATCAAGGCTTGAAAAGGGTATGCCTTCGGAGGCTTGGACAATGGCGTATATTGAATAAACCCTCTTTCCGAAGCGATGAAAACGCTCTGTCGGCCGAAAGCAAAAACGTGCTCAAAGCCATCTACTAATTCTTCCTGCAACGCATTGAAATAGCGTTTGTTCACTTCGTTGAACAGGCCTTTTTCTTCTACTTCCAGTACGCCAAATTCCTCATCGGCTGAAAACCAGATATTTTTCAACTCATCTTCCAGCAAAGCATGTACTGATTTGCCCTTTCCGATGACCGGGGATAACTCGGAATCTTCTATAAAACAGCCCTTTTCTCTGTAAAAGGAATAAACGCCTTTGACGGTAGTAAAAACCAGTTTTCCCCTGATCTTGACAACGCCAATGTAGAGGTCAGTGGGCAGGCCCTGTTTGGAGTTATACAACTGAGTCCTGCCAATAGCCAGGCGTTCCATATCAAGTTCAATCTTGTAGAGCCCCTTATAGGCGTGAGATACCCAGATATTGCCCTCCTCATCCTCTTCAAAAATACGGGCCGATTCATCGAACCCCTGGAGTCTTTTTACTAATTCCCAGGCAGCCTCCCTTTTCGATGCTGTCCTTTTTTTAAATAAATAAAAGCCGGAATATGTGCCGAGGATGGCATAATTGGGATGTTTTTCCAATTCCAGGAACTTCCAGGCCCCTTTAACGCCCCCTACTGGAAAGACTTTTCCATTCTGGTAAAAAAATAAGCCTTCGTGATGGCAAACCATCAGTTGTCCACCCGCCTCCACCAAGCTCCATACCTGCCCGTTGGCGCCTTCCACACGCTCAAATAGCGGAGGGTGAAAAGGGTCTACACCTAGCGTCCACCGAGTATGAAAAAGCCCTTGATTGGTGCCCAGGAACAAGTTGTCGTCGTGAACAATAGAAGCGTATCCCGTTCCTTCTACCCCTTGCTTTGAACCAATGATCGAAAAGGGCGCGCTCAACTCCACGTAATCCAGCCCATTGTCCAGCCCCAGCCACAGGTTCTGCAAAAGGTCTTCATAGATGCACAAGACGGTATTGTTCTGCAGGCCATACAGTTTATTGAGGTGGGCAACGGCTTTGCCCTCTTGATCCATGAGCAACAAGCCGTTGGTAATAGTACCCAGGGCATAAAGGCCATCTGATACCCGGGCGGCACAATACACCCGGTATTCCTCCAGGAAATTACTGACTGCTGCCTTCCAAGGACGAATGCTCCCATCATCCATTAGAAAAAGCCCGTTTTCAGCGGTAACCAGCAGGGCTTGCTCCTCCTGGTATGGAAGTATTGCTACTACAAGAGTATCCTTGAAGGGCGCCCCCTCTGGGACAAGTTCCAGTTCCTGCCCGTTCCAGAAACACAGCCCCAGCTCAGTGTCCCGAACATAAACGCTGCCTTCCAGTTCAAAAAAGCCATCGAACCGCCCGGCAGGCTCAATGGGCAACATTTCCCCTGCTTTCCATAAAAAGATCGTCCGCTGTGTACAGAAAAACACCTCCTCCCCTATTGGAAAAACCCGCCACACATCCTCGAAACTGCGGTAAGCCTCTGGAATATGTTTCGTCAGCGTTACGTATTCCGGTTCGCCCCGTTCCCCCTCTCTCAGGTAGCCCAACTCATCCTGCCCACCGACGTAAATCCTGCCCGCGTCATTAATGGCCAGGGAACGCACAATGGTGCGGTTGGGAAGCGGATAGGTGTTCCAGCGAACGCCGTCGAATTCCAACACGCCTTTGTTATTTCCAAAATACATGACTCCCCGGCCATCCTGCACCACAGCCCAATTCTGGGTCCCTCCATCGTAATCGGATTTGGTATAATTAGCTACAGATGGATACCCAAAGTGGGGTATCTGGGCCTCAATCAGGGAAGAGAAAAACAAGTAAACCCAACAAATAACAAAAAAATACTTCGGCCCGGAATGCGTCACAATTAATGATTTTGTTTCTTTGACTAACATTCATCCAATTAAGGTGCTGGGAAAGTTCAGCAAAGTACATTTTTTCTTTCTGATGTAGTAATGATGTAGTGAAAAGTATTTGAGATGTAATTGTGATGTAAGTATATTGTGAAACAGAATATTAATTTTGTAGAACCCATTGTTTCAAAACAGTAATTTGAAACAATGGAAATTTCTTACTGAAGGTTTACGGTCTTATTTTATTTTTTATCGCTTTCCAGTCATTCCGGTTCGGGGAGAAATACCTGCTTTTCAAGGGGAATATGCCTACACCTCTGCCCGGCTGGTTACCAAAAATAAGGGAGACTGGAAATATGGGCGAATAAATGTTCGTGCCCGCATGATGGGACTACGGCCTTCCCGCAAACCACGGAAGCGGACTACGTTAGCGTTGATCAGCCGAACCAACAATTGTTTCAGGAATACAAACAATATTTCATCATTTTTTTAATCAGACTCATTAGCTTATGAAAAAGATACTAACATCTTTAACGTTTTTGCTGCTGGCAACAGCTGTCTTTGCTCAACAACTACCGGTCGATTTCGAATCGACTACCATTACCTACACCTTTAACGATTTCGCAGGAGGGGCGGCCTCTGTGATCGACAACCCTCAATCTTCCGGCATCAACACCAGCTCCAAAGTCGGCCAGATGGTCAAGTCTACTGGAGAAGTCTATGGCGGAAGCGTCCTGGTATTAGATGGCTCCATTGACTTTGGGGATAACAATGCCATTAAAATGAAGGTACTCGCAAACCGGGTAGGCGCCTCTGTTTTGTTAAAATTGGAAGGCCCAGGTGGGGCGACGACGGGGGATCTCTTTGCCACCACCACGGTAGCGGATCAATGGGAAGAAGTAACCTATAGCCTTGCGGGACTCACTTCGGTCGAATATAATTCTATCGTCCTCATTTACGAACTGGGAACTGTAGGAGATGGTAGCCCAGACTTCACCTTTTGGTTTGATGACATTGAACTCACAACGGCTGCAGAAGGCGTGCAATTGCCCATCGATTTCGAATCGACGACCCTGAACTACGCATGGTCGGATTTTGCGGGCGGTGTAGCCTCTGTGATTGATAATCCTCAATCTTCCGGTATTAACACCAGCGCTAAAGTAGGTAAGATGGTCAAATCTGCAGGAGAAGTTTTGGCGGAAGCACTCTGGCACTGGGCGGAGCGATTGATTTTGGCGCCAACAATGGCTTAAAATGAAAGTTTTTGCCAACAGAACAGGTGCGCCTGTACTTTTAAAACTCGAAGGCCTGGCGCCCGGCTGAAATTTCTGCTAGTACGACGGTAGCGAACCAATGGGAAGAACTCTCTTTCAATTTTTCCGGGCTCACCGGCGGTGTATTTAACAAGATCACCCTTATCTATGACCTGGGTGTCGTTGGAGACGGCATACCTGATTTCACCCTCCTGTTCGATGATATTGAACTGACGACGGTTGTGGGCGGCGTGCAACTGCCCGTCACCTTTGAATCGACGACCCTCGACTACGTCTGGTCCGATTTTGGCGGCGGCGTGGCGACCATTATCGACAACCCGGATCCAACCGGCATCAACACCAGCGCCAAAGTGGGTACCAGATGGTCAAAAACGCCGGTGAAGTGTTCGGCGGCAGTAAACTCACTTTGGGCGGTACCATTGATTTTGGAACCTCCACTGCCATCAACATGAAGGTATGGGTAAACCGGGTAGGTGCTAATGTTTTATTGAAACTGGAAGGTACTTCAGGGGCAACGGGGGATATCATTGTCCCCACTACGGTAGCCAATGCGTGGGAAGAACTGACCTTTGATGTCACCGGGTTCACCGGCAATGTTTACAATGCCGTTACCCTCATCTATGAGCTGGGCGCCGTCGGTGATGGCAGTACCGACTACACCTTCTATTTCGATGACATCAAGCTGGAAGGCACCAGCGGAACTGTTGACTTCAAAGAGCTGGGCATTTCGTATTTCCCCAACCCGGTTACAGATTTCCTGACGGTGAATGCTCCGGAAAACATCGATGAGATCCGGGTATTCAACCTCCTGGGCCAGCAGCTGCTGTTCGAACGGCCGGAATACAGCCAAAGCCAGCTCGACCTTTCCGCGCTGAAGCCGGGCGCTTACTTTGTGAAAGTGGCCATGGGCGGCAAGGAAGGCACTGCCAGGATAATTGTGCAGTAAGGAGCGTGGTTCACTGATTGTTGTTCGTTGATAGTTGTTCGTTGTTCATCGCCAATGATGGGCAACGAACAACTTATAATATACAAGAGGTATATTGCCCCGGGCAATTGTTATCAGCTTTTTTGATCCGATAAAACGAAAAATCAACTTAAGCCTTCCGATCATGAAAAATTCCAATTTTTACGTCATCAAAACTGCCCTGATCGTCGCCCTGGGGGCTTCCTGATGGGTTTCGACGCTTCGGTTATCTCCGGAGTGGTCAAGTTTATAGAATCTCAATTCAGCCTCACCAAGCTGGAACTGGGCTGGTCGGTTAGTTCATTGACCCTCTCCGCCACTACGGTACCATGATCCTTGCCGGGTAGTTGAGTGACCGGATCGGGCGACGGAAAGTACTGACTTATGCCGCTGTTTTATACGCCGTTTCCGCCATCGGTTCCGCTCTGGCTCCAAACTTTATTTTACTGGTCATCGCCCGCATGATTGGAGGCTGGGGTAGGAGCCTCGCTCATTATTGCGCCGATGTATATCGCCGAAATCTCTCCGCCCAAAATGCGGGGACGGATGGTGTCCTTCAACCAATTGAATATTGTAGTGGGTATAACCGTAGCGTTCTTCACCAACTACCTCATTCTACAGTTCGGGAAATCAGATGCTTCCTGGGCACAGGCGCTCAAGTTTGACGAATACAACTGGCGCTGGATGCTGGGTCTGGAAACGTTGCCGGCCTTACTCTATTTCTTTGGCCTATTCATCGTACCGCGCAGCCCCCGTTGGCTGATCATGAAGGAAGAGTTCGACGAGGCGCTGGAAGTCATGAAAAAAAGCCAGTGGAAATGAGGAAGCCATCAAGGAGATGGAGATGATTCGGAAAAGTATAGATGAAGAAACCCAAAAAGAAAAGGTGCCGGTTACCGAATTGTTCAAACCAGCAATGAAACTGGTGCTCAGCATTGGCCTTGTGGTGGCGGTGCTGCAGCAGATCACCGGCATCAACTCCGTTTTCTTCTACGCGCCTATGATATTTGAACAATCGGGTATTGGTACAGACGCCTCTTTTTCCCAGTACCATCCTGGTAGGTGTTATCAACCTGGTGTTTACGATCCTGGCTATCGCCTTTATCGACCGCCTGGTAGTAAACCGCTACTCATCGGCGGGGTGGCGGGTATTGCCATCTGCATGTTCCTGCTGTCCTACGGTTTCAACCAGGCAACCTACACGCTTACGGAGGAATCCACTAAAACCCTGCCTCAGGAGATCGACCGCACCACTCTTCTTCCAATGCTGGGACAAACTTACAACAGCGACGTGGAGTTCAAAGCCGCGATATTGGACAAACCTGGGAGAAGACGTTTCCAAGACTTACGAATCCAACCTGATCACCAGCGCCATCAGCATGAACCCCATTGTCATTCTGCTGGGAATCCTCGGCTTCGTAGCCTCCTTTGCCATCTCCATTGGGTACCGGTCATGTGGGTGCTGTTCTCAGAACTGTTTCCCAATAAGATCCGAGGGGTCGCCATTTCTTTTGTCGGCTTCATCAACTCAGCCGTCAGTTTTCTGGTACAGCTGGTTTTCCCCTGGGGAGCTAGTACCTTCGGCAGCGCCACGACTTTTCTTATCTACGGTATGTTTGCAGTGCTGGGCTTCGTGTTCATCGTGCTTGTTGTGCCGGAGACCAAGGGCAAATCGCTGGAGGAACTGGAGAAAATATTGGTGAAGGGATAATCTGCTGAAAAAATAAAAAATCATGAAAAAAACAATATTTCTTACCCTCCTTTCCTCCTTGCTCCTTTCCTGTACTTCTAATACGAGCCAGGAGGAGGTTCAAGACCCGGTAAAAGCAGAGATCAAACAAGAAAACGGCAAATACCAACTCTACGTCGGCGGTGAACCCTTCTGGATCAAGGGCGCCGGTATGAAATTTGGCAATGTGGAAAAGCTGGTACCGAACACGGCGGCAACTCCTTCCGCACCTGGCGAACGGACAACGGTAAAGATTCCGGTAAAGAAGTCCTCGATCGCGCCCAGGTAAACAGTACTTCTATACGTCACCATGGGCATTGAAGTAGCCCGTGAGCGCCATGGTTTCGACTACAATGATGAGGCTGCCGTCGCCGAGCAGTTCGAACGGATCAAAAAGAGATACAGTTGTACAAAGATCATCCGGCTCTTATCATTTGGGCGATTGGCAATGAACTCAACCTGAGGTACTAACCCCAAAGTGTGGAATGCGGTCAACCAGATCTCCGAATATATTCACGAAGTAGACCCCAACCACCTGACCACCACCACCTTGGTAGGTATCAGCAAGGAACTGGTGGACGACATTAAAGAAAGAGCCCCCCGATATCGATTTACTCAGTGTACAGATGTATGCCGACCTGCCCAACCTGCCGCGCTATATTAAAGAATCTAACTGGGAGAAACCATACATGGTCACGGAATGAAGTACCACTTACCATTGGGAAGTGCCCAAGACAGAATGGGAGGCGCCAATCGAGCTCAACAGCAGTGCCAAAGCGGATGCCTACCTGGAGCGATATCAGAAAGCTATTGAGCCCTATAAGGATCAATGTATAGGCTCTTATGTCTTCCTTTGGGGGCAGAAGCAGGAACGCACGCCGACCTGGTACGGTATCTTTCTGGAATCGGGCGAAGAAACCGAATCTGTAGATGTGATGCACTATATTTGGAATGGACAGTGGCCTGAGAACCGCACACCAAGGCTGGATTCTTTCTTGCTGGAAGGTAAAACCGCCTACGATAACGTCTATCTGGAACCAGGCAAAATGTATTCGGCTCAGGTGGCTTCCACCGACCCGGACGGCGACGCCCTGGCCTATAAATGGGAGATCATGCCGGAAAGCAAAGACCTGGGCGACGGCGGTGATTTCGAGTCCACCCCCGAGGCTATTCCAGGCCTTTTTGAAGGAGAACCAGCTGCTGAAGCTCCATTTAAAGCGCCTGCCGAATCAGGAGCTTACCGGCTGTTTGTCTACGTGTTCGACGGAAAGGGGCACGCGGCCCACGCCAATATCCCGTTTTTCGTCAAGGAGTAACCGGACGCGCCACTTGAAGGTGGCGCGTATACTGGAAACAGAATTCAAACAGCTTCTAAGTAGTCGGACACATTTTTTTACCCATAAAGTCGTAGCGTTCGCGAGCGTCTATGACGCGATTCGGCACTCATAAAACAATACCATACATCATGTTTCTGAGAGGTAGAATCCTTTTTTGCTTATTCGCTCTGGCATCGCTGCCGGAATATGGTATCGGTCAGGAAAAAAGGATGGCAACAGGCACTGAAACCAGCCAGAAGGTAGAAGCCCTGCTCGCCCGGATGACCCTGGAAGAGAAAGCCGGACAGATGGTCAACATCGGCCTGATGGCCCTGTGCGAGGGGGAATTTTACGGTGGGCAGGATACCATACGGTTCGACTCGGCAAAGCTGTACCGCCTGATCCGGGACTACCACATCGGTTCCGTGCAAAATATGGGCAAATACCCGCTGACGATTAAAGAGTGGCGTTACTTTATCGGGCGCATACAAGAAGTGGCGCGGGAAGAAACCCGCCTGGGTATTCCAGTCATCTATGGTATCGACGGGGTGCATGGCGCCAACTATACGGTTGGCTCCACGCTCTTCCCTCATCAGTTGGGGCTGGCCGCCACCCGCAACCCCAAGCTGGCAGAGGCCACTGGACGGATAACCGCCTATGAAGCTATGGCCTCCGGAATACCCTGGGTATACGGGCCCAGCCTCGACGTCTCTAAACAACTGCAATGGGGGCGTATTTCCGAAACCTTTGGTGAAGATACCTATATCACTCAGGTAATGGGCGACGCCTACATTCGAGGCGCAGAGGGAGAGGGTTTGGGAGGCCCTTATCAGATTGCCGTGTGCCCTAAACATTTTCTGGGCTACGGCACGCCGTTCAACGGCAAGGACCGCTCCCCGGTTTACCTGCCGGAGCACATCCTGCGGCAGTATTACCTGCCGCCCTTCGTATCGGCCATCCAAAAGGGGGCCCCATCAATCATGATCAATTCGGGCTCTCTCAACGGGGTGCCCTGCCACATCGATAAATACCTTATCACTGATTTGCTCAAAGGAGAACTGGGCTTCGAGGGAGTAGTCATCTCCGACTGGGCCGACATCATGAACCTCGTTGAGGTACACCAGGTAGCCAAAGATGAGCAAGAAGCCGTCCGGCTGGCTGTCAATGCCGGCATTGATATGTGCATGGAGCCCTACGATGAAAGTTTTGCCGTAAAACTGGTGGAGCTGGTAAAAGAAGGGAGCGTGCCTGCATCCCGGGTCGATGATGCCGTGCGGCGCATCCTCACCCTCAAAATGAAGCTCGGCCTGTTTGAACAAACGATGTACCCCGAAAGCCAGTATCCGGACTTCGCCTCGGAGGCTTTTGTAGAGGCCAGCTTTCAGGCCGCCCTGGAGAGCCTGACCTTACTAAAAAACGAAAAGGGCATCCTGCCGCTATCTAAAGAGAAAAAAGTACTGGTAACCGGTGTAGCCGCCAACTCTTTGAACTACCTCAATGGCGCCTGGTCGCGAACCTTCAGCGGGCGGGAGACGGATTATAACGACGAAGGAAAACTCACGGTACTGGAGGCGCTGCAGACGAAATTAGGCAAGGACAAGGTATCTTATGCTCAGGGTACTGGCTATGAAGAAGACATCAATACCGCTGAGGCCGTCCGTTTGGCCGGGGAAGCGGATGTCATCATTGCCTGTCTGGGCGAGCAGCCCGCGACGGAAAAGCCCAGCGATATCGAAGACTTGTCTATGCCTGCCGCCCAAAGGGAGTTGGTGAAGGCCCTGGCTAAAACCGGAAAGCCCATTGTCCTGGTGCTGCTAGAGGGGCGCCCCCGGGTCATCAGCGATATCGAACCACTGGCAGCAGGCATCCTGATGGCCTATTATCCCGGCAACGAAGGAGGAAGGGCCATCGCCGAAGTCCTCATGGGTGATTACAACCCCAACGGGAAACTGCCCTACACCTATCCCCGGCATACCGGCTCCCTGTACGCCTATGACCACCTCCGCTCGGAGGAACGAGATGTCAACTGGGGGTTCAATGCTTTTAATCCGCAGTTCGAATTCGGCTTCGGCCTTTCGTATACCGATTTCACCTACCAGGGGCTGGAAGTAAGCCCATTAGAGATGAGCCCTGAGGATAGCCTGCGCATTTCGGTGCAAGTCACCAACAGTGGCCCAAGAGCAGGAATGGAATGCGTCCAACTTTTCCTGACGGATAAAGTGGCCTCCGTATCTCCGCCGGTCAAGCAGCTAAAAGGGTTTGAGAAGATCAGCCTGGCGCCAGGGGAAAGCCAAACGGTACAGTTCACCCTCGGCCCGGAAGCGCTGAAATTCGTCAACCCGTCCAACCAATGGATCGCCGAGGCCGGCCAGTTTGTAGT
This sequence comes from Lewinellaceae bacterium, assembly GCA_020636215.1. GTDB lineage: Bacteria > Bacteroidota > Bacteroidia > Chitinophagales > Saprospiraceae > JACJYE01. Next base: position 660,472 of record JACJYG010000005.1, on the reverse strand, counting down.
GGCCATTGGCCCGCTATCCCAAGAATTCAGCCTGACACAAGATATTATTTCCGGAGCTGGCGCCCACTAGAGAACGGCCCGAATGGGCACTGATCAGTGGGGCAAATCCAATCACTTTCTTTAGTCACGTTAAAGTCCACCAAATATGAAGAACGGAGCAATACAAATCGGAAATACCCCGCAACAACCAAACTCAAAAAACGTCAGCGGAGCATATATCCGGATCGATGGCGAGCATTTCTATAAGATCAGTCAATACGATCAGATGCGCCCCTTTTTTATGAGCATCGTCAGCGACTCCGACCACTGGCTGTTCATCTCCAGCAACGGCGCGCTAACTGCCGGGCGCCGCAATCCGGAAAATGCGCTATTCCCTTATTATACGGATGACAAGATCCATGACTCCAATGAGATTACAGGGAGCAAAACGATCGTGTTGGCCGAAAAGGCCGGAACAACCTACCTCTGGGAACCCTTCTCCGATCGCTATGCCCACCTTTATCCTTTGCAACGAAACCTGTACAAAAATGTGCATGGCAATAAGCTGATCTTTGAAGAGGTCAACGAAAGCCTGGGGTTGCGCTTTCGCTATGGCTGGTACAACAGTGAACGTTTCGGCCTGGTGCGAAAAGCCAGTCTCGAAAATATTGGTGGACAGGAGGTGCAGGTGAATATACTGGATGGCATCCAGAACATCCTGCCTTATGGAGTGAATACCGGCATGCAGAACGAACGGAGCACACTGGTAGATGCTTACAAAAAAAATGAATTGCTGCCGGATACAGGCCTGGGCCTGTACTTGCTCAGCGCCATTATCGTCGACCGGGCGGAGCCGAGCGAAGCCCTGAAGGCCACCACCGTATGGGCGCATGGCCTTAAGGGCGCCAAAAGGCTCCTTTCTTCCCTCCAACTCGACACTTTCCGAAAAGGACAGCCCATCGCACAGGAGGAAAATGTGCGGGCAGAACGAGGCGCCTACTTCCTCAACAGCCAATTTGGACTAACGCCCTCGACATCCAGGCAATGGTACCTCGTAGCGGAACTCAACCAGGGGCCGGAAAAAGTCGCGGAACTCCAGCGCATGCTTCGCGAAGAGAACGATATCGAAAACCAACTAAACGCGGATATTGCCAAAGGCACCGAAAACCTGGGCCGCATCGTGGGCAGCGCCGATGGCCTGCAACTGTCCGCCGGCCTGCCGGCCGCCTACCGCCATTACTCCAATGTGCTCTTTAACGTGATGCGGGGCGGCATTTTCGTTAACAATTATCAAGTAGGGAAGGCCGATTTTATCAAGCATTTGAAAAATGCCAACCGCCGGGTGTTTGAAGCACAACAAGACAGCCTGCGCGTTTTACCCGAAACCCTCCCCTACTCCAGCCTGCTGGCCTGGGCCGCTGAAACAGGCGATCCACAATTGGAACGGCTATGCTACGAATACCTCCCACTCACCTTCAGCCGCCGCCACGGCGACCCCAGCCGCCCCTGGAATCGCTTCTCCATTGACATCAAAGAGGAAGACGGAAGCCAGAAACTTTACTACCAGGGCAACTGGCGAGATATTTTTCAGAACTGGGAAGCCCTGGGCCTTTCCTACCCCAGCTTCCTGGAAAGCATGATATCCAAATTTGTCAATGCTTCTACTCCGGACGGTTACAACCCTTACCGGATTACCCGCGATGGCATCGACTGGGAAGTGATCGAACCGGACGACCCCTGGTCCTATATCGGCTACTGGGGTGACCACCAGATCATCTACCTGTTGAAGTTGCTGGAATTATCGCACCAATTCCATCCGGGAGCGCTGAAAAAAATGTTGGGCGAAAACCGCTTCGCCTACGCCAACGTCCCCTACCGCATCAAACCTTATGAATCCCTGCTGAAAGACCCCAATGATACCGTCCTGTTCGATGACGAACTGGAGTCCATCATCGAAGAGCGGGTGAAACAAGAAGGCGCCGACGGCAAACTCTTCTGGGACAGCAACGGGCAACCCTACCTGGCCAACCTGACAGAAAAGCTGCTCGTCATGGTGCTGGCTAAAATGTCGAATTTCATTCCGGAAGGCGGCATCTGGCTCAACACCCAACGCCCGGAATGGAACGATGCAAATAATGCTCTGGTGGGCAATGGCGTCTCTATGGTGACCCTCTACTACATGCGCCGATTCTTCGCTTTTGCGATCGGGCTTTTCCAGGAAGCCGGCCTGCAAACCGCCGAATTGTCGGAAGAAGTGGAAGCACTGCTGACGGCGATCACCAGCACGCTTGAAAACCATTCCGGCCTGCTGAAAGCCCCCATCTCCAACCAGGATCGAAAAACCATCCTCGATGGCCTGGGGCAGGCGGGTAGCCGCTACCGGGCGCAGGTGTACGAACCGGGCTTTTCCGGAAAGAAAAAGCCGGTGGCAACCGATCAATTGATCCGCTTCTTCAGGCTTTCCCTGCAATACGTCGATCATTCCATCCGGGCCAATAAACGGAGCGACAAGCTTTACCACGCTTACAACCTGATGTCGGTTGACAACGACAAGGAAGTTTCCATCAGCCACCTCTATGAAATGCTGGAAGGCCAGGTGGCGGTGCTCAGCGCCGGCTACCTCTCCCCAGTAGAAGCAGCGGAAGTGTTGGAAGCCCTGCGCCACAGCGCTCTGTACCGGAAAGACCAGCACACCTACCTGCTCTACCCCGACCGGCAATTGCCGCGTTTTGTGGACAAGAATAATATTCCTCCGGAAGCGGTAGAGCGCTCCCAGCTGATCCGCCAACTGGTATCCGATGGCGACAAGCGCCTGGTGGTGCGGGATATCTCCGGACAATATCACTTCAACGGCGCCTTCAACAACGCCAACAGCGTCAAAAGCGCCCTGGAACAACTCAAAGCAGAAGGGTATGCAGCCCTTGTGGAAAAAGAACAGGCCCTTATCCTCAATACTTTCGAACAGATCTTCGACCATAAATCCTTCACCGGCCGTTCCGGCACTTTCTTCGGGTATGAAGGCCTGGGCTGTGTATACTGGCACATGGTGTCGAAGCTGCTGCTGGCCGCTCAGGAGAACTGCTTCCGGGCTATCGAAGAACAAGCCGAAGGGGCCACTTTACAGAAATTGATCGCCCAGTATTACGATGTCCGCGCCGGCATCGGGTTCAATAAATCTCCGGAGGAATACGGCGCTTTCCCCAGTGACCCCTACTCACACACCCCCGGCAATGCCGGCGCCCAGCAGCCGGGTATGACCGGCCAGGTCAAGGAAGACATCCTCGCCCGATTTGGGGAATTAGGGGTAATGGTGAAGGACGGGAAGATCACTTTCCAACCTTCCCTGCTCCGCCAGAGTGAATTCATGAGCCAGTCCACCACTTTCGATTACTTCAACCTGCAGGGCGAGGCCCAGTCGCTGGAATTGCCCAAAGGCGCCCTGGGCTTTACCTACTGCCAAACGCCGGTGGTTTACCATCTGTCGGAAAAGCCGGGCATCCGGTTGGTGATGGCCAACGGGAATATAAAAAATATCGATGGTTTAGAGATCGGGACAGAAGACAGCGCCCGGATCTTTGAGCGGACGGGAGAAGTGGCAAGGGTGGAGGTGTTGGTGAGGCCAGGCAATATGTAGATTTATTTTAACACATAGCCACATAGCGCACATTAGTTTTTCGCTGTACTTCAGCCTCCTATTTGGACTATGTGCCTATGTGCCTATGTGTTAAACCATGAAAACTAATACTGGAAATCGCTTTCCTGTCAAAGACACTTAGGGCAATGCCCGGCACAAACACACACTCCCCAAACTTTACCTGGCCTGCAGGGACGGGACGCACTCCTCTTAACATTCTTTGTAACAACCGACTTACCGTTCCTTCCCAGAAATTTCCCGATATTGCCGGTCGAACACCATGATGGCATCGAGCTTTACACTCAACTGAAAACCGATGAAGCCCTATTTACTTATCATAGCCCTTGTAGCAATTGGCCTGTGTGCTCAAGCCCAGGACCCGTTTTTCACCCATTTTTTCAACAATGAATCAGACTTTAACCCGGCGATGACCGGGCAAAAGGGCGCACTGAGTGTTACCGCCAAGTACAAGTCCCAATGGGCGGGCAATGATGCGCCAGCCTATATTTCCGGTTCCGCCACCATGGAAGAAAGCCTGCCCTGCAGCATCCTGGATTATGGTTTCCATTTCAACTTTGACGAAGAAGGCGCCGGGCGCTTCCGGACTTACGACGCCGGCTTCAGGGTGGCCGGCACAGCACCCTTCAATGTCGGCAATTCATTGCATAATATCCGGATAGGGGGTTCGCTGCAATGGTCCTACAAAACCATCGACTTCAGCCGGCTCATCTTCTCGGATGAACTGGACCCTAAATACGGGGCGGTGTTGCCCTCCGCTTTCGAAGCACCTGATGACGGCCGCTCTCAGGTGTTTTTCACCCCTTCGGTTGGGATCGTCCATCAGGTATTGCTGGACGAACGCTCCGAAAGATCGACGAGTTTTACCTGGGGCTTAAGCCTGCACAATGCCTACTCTCTGGGCGCCCGCCATTTGGGCAATGAGGAATCTATCCTTGGCATCGGCACCCGGATACCACAACGGTGGGGCGCTTTTTTGGAAGCCGAGTTCATCCCTTTTTACAGCCGAAGGACGTTCTTTAGCATCCGCCCACTGGCCGTTTATCAGCGTCAGAGCAATTTGCAATACGTTGAAACCGGCGCCCGCTTTGGGATCAACCGGCTACTCTCCGCCGGCATTTTCTACCATTTCAACCAACAATCCCCGGAGCAAGGCAAGAACACCAACTGGTTTAGCTTCAGCCTGGAATTCGGCGAGGTGCTGGGGCAAAGTAAACGCATCGACCTGGGCCTGTCCTATTCCAACAATTTCAGCGGCCTGCGCAATGTCGTCGGGCCGGTCCTGGAAGTGTCGGTAGCCCTGCATTTCGCCTCCAGCCCCGGCTGCCGGCTAATGGGGCGGGAAGATGAAGTGGGATACATGAATGTCGTCAGATGCCCTTCCATCGCTGCATCCAACCGAAGAAAAATGTATGAAAATATCTGGTATAAATAAGACGCCAATGATTCGCTCCCCAAAACCTATACTGCTATTCATCCTAATGCTGTCAGCCTTCTTGGCTTATTCCCAAAGCAACCCGACCTGCCCCTGCCTGGAAGATGATTGTGGCGATGTGCTTTCTTCCTTCATGATCAGCGGGGATTCCTCGGTGGTTTGCGACGGATATGAATTCACCGTCCTCAATACTACGGCCAGCCCTGGTATAGACCGGTACATCTGGGATTGGGGAGATGGCACAGTGGATGTAGTTACCGACGCAAGCAGTATCTCCCATGCTTATACTATTCCGGACAGCCTCGTTTGTTCAGATGACAAGACCAATTTCGTCATTTGCCTGGTGGCCGTCCGGGATTGCGGGAACGGCAATATCAGTTGCCACTCTACCCAACAACCGGTAGGCGTAATCCATCGGCCCAAAGCCCTCTTTTCTTCCGAAGGGCAGATTTGTATTGAAGACGAACTGGCCATCACCAATGTAAGTTGCAATGCCAATGATTATTTCTGGAACTTCGGCGATGGCACCACTTCTATCGAAGAGAACCCTAATCATACCTTTACCGTGCCCGGGATTTATACGGTTTCCCTGGAGGTTTCCAATAATTGTACTACTGATTTTTATGCCCAAACCATAGAAGTGGTCGGGCCGCCAGTCCCTGAATTTACATTGGATTCCAGCTCTCCGAACAACTGTCTTCCTGTGACCATTTCCCTAACGGGGCAGTCTGATCCATTCAGTAGCACCCTCTGGGAGATCCTGCCCAATGACACCTCGAAATGGTGCTTCACCGACACCCTGATGAGCGTATTGAGCACGGACATTGAATTGTTTTTCAAGCAGGCGGGAACTTATGACATCACCCTCACTGCCAGCAACATTTGTGGTATGGAGGAGGAATCACTCAGCCTGGAAATTTACCAGCCACCCTTTATCAGCATCAGTTCTCCGGGTATCTTTTGTGACTCGGTGACGATTTCGTCTGATGATGTGGCCCTTTTTTACAGCGGCGCAATTGACAGTTTTCTATGGACCTTCAATGGCGCCACGTCAGGAACTTTTTCAGGGGCGGAATTCTCGAACGTAACGTTCACCCAATCGGGCGCCATCACGCTGTCCATCGGCAGCCCCTGCGGGCCGTTGACGCAAACGGTTCCTATCATTATTTCAAATACCGAGCCGATCAGTTTCGGCAACAATCCTACCGCCCTGTGCCAGAATAGCGCGCCGGTTCAACTTCAGGCCAACCCCCCACCCCCAAACGGCGAATGGAGTGGCGGCGGCATTGCCCTGAGCCCAACGGGCCTGCTCACTCCTTCCCTTCTCAGTGCGGGTGATTACACTTTCACCTATGCAACCGGCTCGGCCTTATGCCCCAACCAAGCCACCATTGACATGACCATTTTGGAAGCAGTTGACGTACAACTCACAGAGGCCCCGCCGGCCTGCGACAATCTAACTTTCACACCTGACGTCCAATATTCCGGCGACATCGACAGCTATTCCTGGAGCTTTCCCGGCGGCGCCCCGGCCTCCTCTACGGCGGCTAATCCCAGCGGCATTGTATTCTCTTCTCCCGATACTGTACAGGCGATTGTGCAGGTTTCCGGCTTTTGTGGCGTCGACTCCGATACCGTTACTATAGCTATCCAGCAGAATGTCAACCTGGCCATCAGCCCGGTGAACAATCCTTATTGCACCGGCACTTCTCCTTTTAGCCTGCAGGTTAACGAAAACGGTGGAACCTGGTCCGGAACCGGCATCACCAACCAGATGTTAGGTACTTTTAACCCGGCTATAGCAGGCCCGGGAACCCATACCATAACTTACACCCTCAACAACGGTGCTTGCAGCGCCTTAGACTCCATCGATATTGTAGTAGTGCAGTCGGAGGCAGTCAGCGTACAGGACACCATTCTTTGCATCGATAGCGGGCCGGTGCAGCTACAAGCCAGCCCCGCCACCGGCAGCTGGAGTGGAACAGGGGTCAATAGCAGCGGGGTCTTTGACCCGTCACAGCTTGGCATGGCCGGCAGTTATCCAATTACCTACGATTATACCGATGCCAACGGTTGTGAAGTACAGGCGGTGGCCACCGTCCTGGTGGAAGCCCTGCCAGTGATCAGCCTGCTGGATGCCGTTCAGCTATGCCTGGCCGATTTCGATGCGGACCTCAATGATCTTCTGGCCTACCAGGCCAATCCGGTTGGTGGCTCCACTGTTTGGCAGGGGCCAGGCATAATCGACGCCGATGGGATCTTTAACCCTACCCAAGACAACCTGGCCCTGGGCTTCTATACCGTCTACCTGCAATACCGCCGCAACGATTGTGTCGTGTCCGACAGCGCCGTGGTGGAACTCATTCCGCCCCCGGTACTCATAGTGACTCCCGACACCTCGGCCTGTATCTCCGACGGGACTTTACAATTAGAAGCCAATCTAATGCCCGGAACCTGGTCGGGCGGCCCCGGCATCGATGCGGCTACCGGCCTGATCGATCTGAGCGAGGCAGGCGGAGGTAACTTTTCTTACACCTACACCTATGCCGAGGGCAACAGTTGTGAACGCTCCGCCACAGTAGCCGTCGAAGTAATAGACCTTAGTTCCCTCGTCGACGCCGGGGCGGATGTGGAGATCTGTGAAGGGCCCGCCAGCTACACGATGCAGGGTGCTGCGCCGGCCAACGGCTATTGGGCCGGCCCGGGCATTTCCTCCGACGGGACGATCGACCTGGGCCAATTGCAAATGGACAGCGTGTACAACTATCAGTATTGTATCGAAAGCAACATCGTCAGTTCCTGCAGCGCCTGCGACAGCCGCACTTTTATCATTCACTCTAATCCGGAGGTGAGCTTTGAAATTGAAGGATTACCCTGCATCGGGGAAACCTTCACCCTGATGAATACTTCCAGTGGAGCAGTGGACTTTCTTTGGGACTTCGACGACAATGGCAACACCAGCACGGCAAACTCACCCACCTACAGTTATACCCAGCAGGGAACCTACACGATCACCCTGACTGGCGCCTCCATATACAATTGCGAAAGCATTGCTTCTCAGGCATTGTATGTCACCACCCCACCCGTTGCCGACTTCATCCTGGATAGCGATGAAGGCTGTGCTCCTTTTGAGGTAATGGTAACCAATAACAGCTATGGCGACAGCATCATGCAGTATTGGATAGTGGCCGGCGACACCATTCCCGGAGCAGGCCTGGCCGATATTTTCCTGGACAGCATCACCACAGATGTCATTTTCCCGGTCGAACTCCACGTGAGCAATTTCTGCGGAGAGGTAGTGCAGGAGCAGGAAGTACTGGTACATCCCTACCCCCTCGTCAACTTTGGCATCAATGTGGACGAAGGTTGTTCGCCGCTGCAGATCGAGTTCGCCAATGCGGTATTGGGTAATCCGGACACTTACCAATGGGATACCGGCAACGGCAATGTGTACACCGACAGCCTGCCGCCCAATCAGATCTACACGACCTCAGATACGGCTATTTCCGTCTATACCGTTACGCTCATTGCAACCAATGAGTGCGGAGCCGACACCCTTTCCCGGGAAATTACCGTGTACCCGCCGGACGTTAGGGCTTTCATCGAACAGGATACCCTGGAAGGTTGCCAGCCTTTTACGGTGCAATTGCAGCAGTACTCCACGCCCGGCGCTACCATCAGCTGGCTGATCATTGACCCCGACGGCAGCCTGAGCGGCAGTGCGGAACCCAACCCGCTGGTGGTGCTGAATTCCCCGGGAGTGCACACCGTTATTCTGTATGCCGACAATTGTGGATCCGATAGCGATACAGCCTATTTCGAGGTGCTGCCTGCCCCACCCGTCAGTTTCACCCACCGCCCATTTATCTGTCAGGGCGAGCCGGTGGCCTTCACCAATACGTCTTTGGGGCTTAGCGGTAGCAGCTGGGATTTTGGCGATGGCGGCAGTTCAACTGAAGCTTCTCCGGTACACCTTTACGATCTTCCCGGTGAGTATACCGTTACGCTGACGGGCTTCTCCCTGCAGAACAATTGCCCGGCAACCGTCACCAGCACGATCACTGTAGTGGGCAATCCGACAGCAGCTTTTGGAGCCTCTGCTCTGAACGGATGCCCGCCCTTATCGGTAGATTTCTCAAATAGCAGCCAGGGACAGGGGCCGCTTCAGTACGCCTGGAACTTTGGTGATGGCAGTAGCCCTTCCTTTGAGGCTTCGCCATCCCATACCTTTTACGAATCCGGCAACTACGCCGTCACCCTGACGGTCTATGATGCAGACAGCTGCTTTGCCGATACTTCGCTGCTCAATATCTTTGTTTACGATGAGCCGGTGGCTGGTTTCACTTTTGCCGGCCAGGGCTATTGCCTGGGCCATGACACCCTTTTCCTGCAGAACACCTCACAGGGCGCAGTGGGTTATAACTGGGCCTTCGAGGGAAATACCTATACTAGCGAAAACCTTGCCCTTGTGCCGACACAGCCCGGCTCATCGACCATTGAGCTCATTGTACAGAATATATTCCAGTGTTATGATACCCTTAGCCAGGTAGTAGAAGTACTTCCTTCTCCCTCCGCCAGTTTCACCTTATCGCCCTCAGCCGGCTGCGAACCCTTAACGGTGGCGTTTAATAATACTTCTTCCTTTGCCGATACTTATAGCTGGTATTTTGGAGACGGCGGCGCCTCCGCCTCACCATTTCCCGTGCACACTTTCTCCGGTAATGGAACCTTTGAGCCTCGCCTGATCACCACCAACTTCAACGGATGCCCCAATGACACCGCAATTGCAATGGTAACTGCCTGGCCCAAGCCAGTGGCCAACTTTGAATACCAAAAACCAGCGGAATGCGGCGCTCCCGCCGAGGTTAGTTTCCTGAATTTATCCACCGGCAACCTCAATAATCTCTGGGATTTTGGGGATACTGACAGCACTACCTTCCCGGAGCCCACTCATGTGTACCAGGAGCCGGGCGTATACCCGCTTAGCTTGTTCGTGGAAAATGAATTTGGATGTAAGGATACCAGCAGCCAGCTGATTGATATTTTCGGAAAACCGGTAGCGGGCCTGCAACTCTCTCCCCGCTTTGGCTGTGAGCCACTGACAGTCTTAGCCGATAACCAGTCTTCTCAGGCAGTATCTTATGTCTGGAATGTGGAATCCCAACCGCCTTCCACCGAGGCCGTGCCACAATGGATCTTTCAGGAGGCCGGGGCATACGATGTTGAACTGATCGCTATTTATAACGATGTCTGCACAGATACGCTGAGGATAAGCGATGCAATACGGGTTTACAATTCTCCAACCGCAAGCTTTTACTTTGAAGTCGACAACCAGGAAAACATCCTGGGAGATGTTCAATTTTTCAACACTTCTGTAGATGCCGGCCGATATTTATGGGACCTGGGCGACGGCACAATCACCGAAGCCTTCGAACTGAGCCACGAGTATGACATCAACCGCTCTATTCCGGTACTCCTGACCGCCTACAATGACAACGGGGGCCAGTACACTTGTATCGACGATACCCTACAATATATCGACCCGGAGTGGATCACTACTTTCTTTGCCCCCAATGCTTTCGCACCCGAATACGGGGAAGCAGATGTTAGAGTCTTCCGGCCGACGGGGATCGGGATTGAAGCGTATGAGATCAGTGTTTATACCCCATACGGACAACAGGTTTGGTATTCGGAGGAACTGGAAAATAACCGCCCGGTTGGCGCCTGGGATGGCACTTTTAATGGCCAGCTGTTGCCTCAGGGGTCTTTTACCTGGATGGCAAAGGTCACTTTTGTCAATGGGAACAGGAGGACGTATACAGGAACGGTGACGCTCCTGCGGTAGTTTTTGCCTGGGTAGGTGTAGAGCATGTTTTAAGGGGGCTCAGCAAAGCCGGGCATGGCTTTGTTTAGCCCGCGATTTCCCTCTACCTATTTAAAAAACAATGCCAGGAAAGTCCTATCTTACCTTTTCCACCAATGGAGGAAAACTGAACTGTGCTACGACTAACTCGAACAATAACGGATGCTTGCCAGAACAAGGTCCGCCCATACATTCTAACGCTTAGCCTCGCTCTCTGCTGCAGCCTCCCCGGCCTGGCCCAGGAATGGCAATACTTTGGGCCCAAAGAAGGCATGGGGATGTCCTTTCACAAAATCCACCAGGACAGGAACGGCTTTTTCTGGTGCGCCTCTTCCAATGGTTTATACCGATACGATGGTTATTCCTTCAAAAGCTATAAGAAATATGTCACGCACCACGAGCCCCTCAGCTCCGATTTCATATTCGACATCAAGGAAGGGCCGGATGGCGACATATGGCTGGCTACCTACGACGGAGGACTGAACCGATGGAATCGCCAAAAGGGAGGCTTTGACTATTTTATGCCTCAAGCGGCTGAAGCGCATAGCCTGAGTAGCAAAAAGGTGATTCAACTGATGATCGCCCGCGATGGGATGGCCTGGGCCATCACCGAAGAACAGGAACAGACGCCCCGGCTGGACCGTCTGGACCCCGCCACTGGCGCCGTAATGCGTTTCCGGAAAAACGCCTCCGGCGCCGGCCACCTTTCCAGCGATACCATTGCGGTCATTGCGATGGCGGGAACGACGATCCGGCCCATTATTCAGGATAAAGAAGGGCAGATATGGCTGGCGACAACAGGAGGGCTTTTTCTGTATCAATCGGCGGAGGATAACTTCAGGGCGATTGCCGCGCCCTGGCGCATGGGCGTGGAATACCCCATTCAGTTGTATGAATCTCCAGCTAAAAAGGGACTGATCTGGATATTGACGGCCGACGAGGAACTCCGCAGCGGCCATATCTACCGTCTGGATATGCACTCCCACGCCATTACCCGGCTGAACCTGCCAAAAGCCCTAACCTATGCCCCGGTGGGCATCGCACAATCAGCTGATGCTCCCAATGTGTTGTGGCTAAGCTCCCGCGAATTATTCCAGTACAACCTGGAAAACGACGACTGCCAGGTGTATACTCCGGCCTTATCCAACAATTCAGCTTTATGGCAGGGACGGCGGGATTCGCTGTTCTACCCCTACCTCAGTAGCAACGGGCAACTGTGGGTATTGCCACTCGGCTACAATCCGGTGGGCCATATTCGGGGCAGTGAACAGTACAACATCCGTAGCGGCGCTTACCTGCTGGATGCTGGTTCAAAGGAATTGATCAGGATCATGGAAAACCCGGTACAATCCGGCGCTGCTTTCGGCATGGTATACGGGCTAAGCGAAGACCGGCAGGGCGGCCTTTGGTTCGGTTGCGGCCCCGGCTTCTACCGTAAACAAAACACCCTGCCCGGCCTGCATACCACCCCCGCTTTTTCCAATATCAGATTGGCGGAAACAGGAGAAACGATGGACAACCTCACCGCCTGGGACGGTGTAGAATTAAAAGATGGCTCAGTCTGGATAGCTACCTTCAAAGGAGGGTTGAAACGCCTTGATCCCAGCACCAGGCAATTACAGCATTTCCGGCACGATCCGAAACAAACCCGCACGATCGGGTCCGACAACGTTTTTTCCTTGTATGTAGATGAGCCCAGTAACAAGCTTTGGATTGGCCACGAGCGCGGCCTGGACTGGGCGCCGCTAACAGTACTTCAGGGTTTATCCGAAAATCTGGTGTTTGAGCACCAAACCCTGGATCTATTTTCGGCCGCTGAACCTATTACAGAAATCGCCCCGGGCCCGGATGGCCATCTCTGGCTGGGCACGACCCGGAAAGGATTGCTGTTATTCAACCCAGAGACAAAGCAGCTAATCCGGCAGTTTTTCCCGGGCGATCCAGCTTCCGGCTCTATTAACACGCCCTATATCAACAAGGTATTTACCGATCGTAAAGGCCGAAACTGGGTGGCCACCGGCATGGGCGGCCTATGCCAGGCCATTCCCGGAAGCGATAATAACTACACTTTTGACTGCCACCTGGAAGGGATGTATATCGTTGATATCTATGAAGCGGAAGATGGAAGGCTTTGGCTGGCTGCCATGAATTATGGCCTGGTGCTGTTCAACCCGGAGAATGGAAAGTATCAGTTGTTGAATATGGAAAACAAACTGCGCCGCAACAGCGTGCTGGGAATAGAAGCCGATGGCAGTAAGCAGATTTGGTTCTCCTCCCTGGGATTGAGCCGTTTTAATCCAAAAACAGGCGCTATTCACAATTTCCAGGAGGAGTCCGGTATCCTCGACACAGATCCGGGCAGAGCTTTTCTCAAACTGGCTAATGGCCAATTGATTTACAGCTCCATTAACGGCTGGCTGCAGCTATTCGACCCCAATACTGTTTTGAACAACCCCTATCCGCCACGGGCCATCCTTACCAGCCTGCAAGCTTTCCAACAGGAAACCGGCGCCATGGCTCCGGTAGAAATAGAGGCTAACATTGAAGCCGCCGCTGAGGCGCGCCTCTCTTACCACCAGCAACCTTTTACCCTGGAGTTCGTGGGATTGGAAACGATCGACAACAAAGGCATTACGTATGCAGTTAAACTCGACGGGTATGAGCAGAAATGGAACTATTTAGGAGCAGGAAGGACAGCAAGGTACGTGAATGTGCCGCCTGGAAGTTATGAGTTTTTGGTAAAGGCTAGTAATAGCGATGGCCTATCGGCGGTTGAACCGAGCCGCTTGAGGATCGTTATCCTGCCCCCCTGGTACCGGACAAACCTCGCTTATCTGGGCTACTTCCTTGCCGTCATCGGCGCACTGTTTTTCACTTTCCATTTAATACAGCGACGCTGGCGCCTGGAAGCCAGGCTAAAACAGGAAAAAAGAGAAGCCGAACGCCTGATGGAACTGGATGAAGCCAAAACAAGGATATTTACCAATATTTCTCATGAATTCCGGACTCCACTAACGGTTATCACCGGGATTGCCGAACGCATTCGGGAAAATCCGTCAAATTGGACTGCCCGTGGCATAGAAATGATCCAGGAGAACACCAGCTATTTACTTCGCCTGGTCAATCAACTGCTCAGCCTTAGCAAACTGGAAGCTGGATCCCTGCCTACCCATTTCGTGAATGGCGATGTGATCCTTTTTCTGAAAAATGTAGTGGAACCCTTTCAGTCGCTGGCGGCTAAAAAACGGCTTGAGTTTTCTACAAAATACGCCTCCGGACAGCTGAAAATGGACTACGACCCCGACAAATTTGCGCAAATCATCACCAACCTCTTGTTTAACGCTTTGAAATTTACGGATGAAGGCGGATCAGTCTCCTTGATCGCCGAAACAGTAGAACGGGACAGGGCGTCCCACCTGCTGGTCCGGATTGTCGATACCGGCAAAGGAATTGCGCCGGAAAAATTGCCGCTTATTTTCGGCCGGTTTTTTCAGGCGGATGACTCCCCTACCCGAAAAGAGGAAGGCGCCGGTATTGGACTGGCGCTGGCCAGTGAACTGGCCAAACTTTTGGGCGGCGCCATAACGGTTGAAAGTAAAATTGGTAAAGGGAGCACTTTCTCGCTTTTCCTTCCAATTCGGAATGAGGCTGCTCCGCAGGTGGTTCCTGTTAACCGGCCCGGGGAAAGCCTAGCGCCCACCGGTTCCAAATCTACCCAAAAACCTGATGCAAAAAACCGGCCACAGCTACTGATCATTGAAGATAATCCCGATGTCAGGGAATATCTCACCGCCTGTCTGGAAGATGATTTCACCATCCATATTGCCGAAAACGGCCTTTTAGGAGCACAATCCGCCATTCAACTCGTACCGGATATTATCATCAGCGACATTATGATGCCGGAGTTGGATGGACTGGAACTCAGCCGGCGGCTTAAAAAGGACGAACGAACCAGCCATATCCCTATCCTGCTGCTAACCGCCCGGGCAGATGCAGAATCCCGGAAAGAAGGCTACCAAACCGGTGCTGATGCTTATCTTGAAAAACCGTTCGATCTCAAAGAGTTACAGATCAGGCTAAAGAACCTGCTCGACAACCGGCGGATATTACAGGAACGCTATCGATACCTCAGCCTGCCGGAAGCGCCCTCCAATCAGGAAGAACAATTCCTGGCCCGGGCACGGGAAGTAATATTGAAGCACCTGCCTGACATCGAATTCGGCATCGATGAGTTGTGTAAAGCCCTGGGCATGAGCCGCACTCAACTCCATAACAAGCTGAAAGCATTGACCCAACGCTCTACCGGACTGTTTATCCGTGGCATCCGGCTCCAGTTTGCCAAACAGATGTTGGAAGGGGATCCTTCGCTTTCAATCTCCGACGTTGCTTATAATACCGGCTTTCAAGATCCGAATTACTTCTCCCGCTGCTTCAAGGCAGAATTTGGGAAAAGTCCCAGAGAAATACGGAAGTAGGGCTGGGTTTTGCCAGATCATGAAGAATAATCCAGCTTTTCGGAATAATAGTGAAGAACCGGCGGCTGCTTTACCTGCATATTTACAATTGGAAGCGCCTCAATATCAAACGCCCGTTCATAAATGGAAGCGCATTCCACGAACGAAGGCAGCTATCCCAAAACAATCATTCCTCTTTCGGGGCTTCCGCCCCAAAAAACCAAATTCCAATCCGGCGGGTTTGCTCTGCTGGAGTTGGTGCAAAAACCTGCAAGGGAGGGAATAAACAAACACGGGAACCTTTTTTATTTAATTATCAGGACTCTACCCCAAACGATTTTCCTCCTTTGCTTTTTTTACAGTTCCGCGTATCCTTTTTCACTCGCCCACCACATCTCCTTCTATGTACAATACCTCTGCCCGCCGTTGGCCATTAAAGTACACTTTGACCTTTTTAAGAAAATAACCGAGGCTCCGGGCATCGTATTCTACCGAGATAATCCCAACAGAATCCGGCGGCACCGCGGCTTTGTCCCAATCGGGCACTGTGCAGCCACAGGAGGTTCGCACATTATCAACAATAAGCGCCTGCCCACTGAGGTTGCGAAAGCGAAACTCGTGGCTCACCGGTTTGTTACGAGTAACATCACCAAAATCAAAAGAATCCGGAGTCAGCCATTCAACTTTGGATTCGGCGGCCGGCTGACGGAAAGCCAGTATAGAAACAGCCAGCAGAATGAGGATAAGGAATCGTATGTTCATTTTTTTGTTTTTATTTGCCAACACGCCGAACGTCGGCCGGCACAAGCCTCCCTCAACCATTAAGCCATTAAACCATCTAGCCGTTTCCCCCTACCTCCGCCTTTTCCAGTATATCCCAGGTATGATCGGAGAGCAACTCTACCGTGGCGATAAATTGATAGGGCGGGTTGGGGCCCCACTCCCGGGGCGCGACCATCGATAGGACAAAATTGCCGTTGCTGCGTTCGTAGAGGTGGTAGGTAAAACCAATGAGCGGTTCGAAGTTCATTTCCGCCTGATAGATCTGTTCGGAAATGGATATCCGTTCCTGGATAGCACGAGCCTGTTTGGCCAGCAGTTCAATCTGTTCTTTGATCTGCCCCAACTGCATATCCGTTTGCTTGTACATTGCTGTTACAGCCCGTCCTTTTACCTTCCCTTTATCAATGGGCTTGATCGGCATCCCTCCCACTGTGTGAGCATAAGGCAATAGGTGCGGGTTTTCCGCGACCTTGTCTATATCAATTGGATTGGCCCAGGAATTTTCCGGCTGCTCCTGTTCTTTTTTCTCCATGGCCCGGTTCTGAATTCGGTTTAAATTACGAAAAACGTTCTTTGATGGAAATGTATGAACGAAGGAATTGTTCACTTAGACATCCCTCGCATTCTCGCATTCTCGCATTCTCGCATCCCTTGCATTCTTCTCATTCCCGCATTCCCGCATTCTCGCATTCCCGCATTCCTCTCATTCCCGCATTCTCGCATTCTCGCATTCTCGCATTCTCGCATTCTCGCATTCTCGCATTCCCGCATTCTCGCATTCTCGCATTAAAAAACCGAGGCGCTACAAGAGCAACCCCGGTTCAGTTTTCGTTTATCGCGGTTTCAGGAAATTACTTGAGCTCGAAGCTTGTGCTCCCGGCCAGGTAGCCTTTGTTGTAGACTTCCACGGTATAGTTACCTTCCTGGAAAGGTTGATTGGGCGCCCATACGGAGCAAAGCTTTTGTTCATTCTGCTTGTAGTCGGTCTCTTCGGCAACCGTAAACCGGATTTGCTCGCCATTGGCGCCATTGGTGAAAACACCAGAGCCCAGGTTCTCGATAGCCATCGTTTCCCCTAAGGGGTTAATGATGCGAACGAGGAAGACCTCCGACCCGGCTTCGGCCACCTGGTTGGCGGAAGTGGTAAAGCATACTTGCAGTTGCTCGACGTTCTTGGCGCTGCGGCGAGTCACAGCCTTGCCCGTGCCTTTCAGCTTGAGGCCATCTACTTCCAGGTTGTTGACCTTGATAACGGAAGCGATGTTCACCTTCTTGGCCAGGCGGGAACGCTCGGCGTCGATGGCGTCACGCTCGCTGGCCAGAGCGGATTTGGCGGAAAACAGCTCCTGATTGGCCATGCGGGTAGAATCCAGGTTGGTGGCCAGAGAAGCATTCTCTTCGGTAAGCTGAACCGTGCGGACGGTAAGTTCTTCGTTTTCCTGCCGCAGTTGGTTGATCTCCGCCAGGTATTGTTCCACCTGAGCCGTAAGCCCTTTGATCTGCTCACGGGCCTTGCCTAAGTTGCGGCTATCGCGCAACAGGGCGTCGATGCGATCCTTGGAGTCTTTCAGTTCTGATTTCTGTTGTTCGATCAGCGCATTGAGTTCCTCATTGCTGCCACGAAGTTCCTCCAGTTCAGATAGGGCTTCGTAGTATTGCTTTTCCAGTTCAGCTTTCAGTTGCTCTGATTCGTTCAGCTCATAAGTAAGGTTGTCGCCTTTGCTGGCGGCGCCTCTCCAAAGCGCCAGAAAGACAATAGCGACAACAGCCAACAAAACAATGGCAATGATCGCCCCAACTTTGAATTGTTGTTGCGATTTGTCTTGCTTGCCTGGGCCTGAATTGAACGGAGGGGGTGTTGGACTTGGACTGCTAGTAGACATGATTTACAAAGGATTTTGGTTAACAGTTTGAAATGGCGGCTGGCCATTCCGGAAGCGTGTCTTGAGTTGCGACTTTAACGGCCCCATATTTGGGAAAATTGTATCCCTAACTAAGAAAGTTATGGTTTTCTTAACACTTTTAAAAGGCCTCTGTCAGTTTTTTTTTGACCATACGCTCCCTTTACCCACAGTGTTTCAGGGCTTTTTGTTAGCTTTGAGAAAATGGGGGCTGCCCTTTTTCCTAAAAAGAAATTACCATGATTGACAACATCGATATTGCCAATGTCCTGTTTCTAGATATCGAAACGGTTTCAGCCAAACCCGATTACCAGAGCATGAGTGACGATTTCAAAGAGCTTTGGGCCCTCAAATCCCGCCAGTTCACCCGTCACCAGGAGGGAGAAACCAGCGAAGAAGAGCTGGAAGAACTCTTTCAGGCGCGCGCTGGCATTTTTGCAGAATTCGGCAAGATCGTCTGCATTTCTGTTGGCGTAGTCCACCGGGATAAAGAGGACCAGCTCCTGAAAGTCCGGCTGAAGTCCTTCGCCAGCGAAAATGAATCGGAATTACTCCACGAGTTCTCACAAATGG
Organism: Lewinellaceae bacterium; assembly: GCA_020636215.1. GTDB lineage: Bacteria > Bacteroidota > Bacteroidia > Chitinophagales > Saprospiraceae > JACJYE01. The sequence goes on along the minus strand of JACJYG010000005.1, from coordinate 641,832 downwards.
TTTTCAAATACTACAACAACACCAACAAGTTTTATTTCTGCGGCCACAATATTAAAGAGTTCGATATCCCGTATATATGCCGCCGAATGGTTGTTAACCAACTACCCTTGCCAACGGCCCTCAGCCTCTTTGGCAAAAAGCCATGGGAAACCCAACACCTGCTTGACACCCTCGAACTCTGGAAATTTGGAGACCGCAAACACTTTACTTCCCTAAAGCTGCTGGCCGCTCTGCTCGGCTTCCCCTCCCCCAAAGATGATATGGACGGCAGTGACGTCGGCCGCGTCTACTGGCAGGAAAAAGGCCTGGACCGTATTGCTTTCTATTGTGAAAAAGATGTTCTGGCCACCATCCAGCTCTTCCTCCGATTTAAGCGCATGCCCCTGCTGGAAGCAGATCAGGTGATGCATGTGAAGTAAGGCGGTAAGTTGAGCATCAACACATCAAACGGTGCTTTCGCGTAACAAAAGGGCGACTTCTGGGGTCGCATTGAGAAGCGAGAAGCGCTCACTTAAGGTGTGGGAGCCTTATGCTCTTTGCTTCTTCGCCTAGAAGAAAATTCTTTCGCCCTTTTGAGGGCAAAAGGGCCTTTATATTGCCAGCACAGTAAAAATAGACAGTTTAGGAATTTCTATCTTTATAAATGGAGGAGATCGGTAGCCGGCTGGCTACCGATCTCAAGCCGGGAAGGTGAACTAAAAAAGGGCCTAAGCTTAAGGCTTATCTTTTGAATTAGTCCTTTCCAGCTTCCATGGTTGAATAAGCATCAAATAGAAAATCAGGCTCGAGGCCTAACTAAAGGTGTCAATGTTATTCAACACTATTTAAAAACCTAAACTTAAAGTTATGGATTATTCCTTTTACATCGGCAACGACATCTCCAAAGAATGGTTTGACGTTGCGGTATTAAATGCCCAAACACCAAGGAAGACGGACCACCAGCGGTTTGAAAATACCGAAAAAGGGTTCAAGGCGTTGATGAACTGGCTAAAGAGAAAAGGGATAAAGGATCTTTCCCTAGCCTTTTTCTGCTTGGAACACACGGGAGTTTATAGCGTCCCATTTTGCCGGTTTCTATCAAAAAAGGGCGCAAATTATTCGCTAATCCCCGGAAGTGAAATCAAAGAATCTTTAGGTATTACCCGTGGCAAAAGCGACCAGGTTGATGCCAAACGGATAGCACAGTATGCTTACAAAAACAAGGACTTCATGAGGATTCATACGCTGCCTACTGAAGTGGTCCGAAAGCTGAAAGCTTGCTTGTCCTACCGTGACCGTCTGATTAAAAGCAGGCATGGTTTTATGGTATCAGCTAAGGAACTAAAAGCTCATGAAACAGAGGAGGTCTCAAATAGGATTTTTGAAGGGTCTCAGTTGATGATCGAGCAAATCAATGATGAGCTAAGCCAACTGGAAGAGGCCATTGATCAACTAATAAAGCAGCACCCAGAGCTCAAAAGAAATTATGATTTGCTATTGTCTGTCCCGGGTATTGGCGTGCAGGTGGCTTTACACCTAATTGTAAGTACTCAAAATTTCGTCTGTTTTAATTGCCCCAAAAAATTTGCGGCTTACTCCGGGATCGCGCCCTTTAAGTCTGACTCAGGGAAAAGCATAAAATCGAGGTCCAAGGTGTCTCATAAAGCCAACAAAAAAATGAAAACGCTGCTAAGTATTGCGGTAGTTAATAGCATAAGGCGTTGTCCTGATTACCGGCTTTATTTTGAGAAACAACTCAAAAAAGGAAAGCACGAGAACAGTATTAAAAACGTAATACGAAACAAGATCGTCAGCCGGGCTTTCGCCGTAATCAAGAGAAATTCACCTTATGAAAACAGGCACACTTTTGCAGCCTGAGAACCAGGGGCCGAGAAGAACAGTTATGCATAGAAGTTTTTTTCATGTTTTTCAAAAAGGTGCTTGCATAATAATAGAAATTCAAAACCCTTGTACCAGCCAATGCGGCGCGGACAGTCTGATTTGCTTCGTATGCCGAGTACAGGCCATTGCCCGTAAGGTTCGGGCTTACCCTTTTCCCAGGCGCTGTGCAGTATGCTCATGCGGTGAAGCGTAGCAGTGGGAGGGTACGCATGGGCCATTGCCCGTACTGGGAATTATGGCATTGCCCTCGGGGCCGCATCCTGCAAGGCGCACCTCTGCCCTTGGTTTTACCGGCCGCTTTTGGTTCGGATCCGGCCCTTGTCAGGAAGGTAGTGTGGAAAAAGGGTGTTTAAGGCCGCTTTGGCTGCCCCAATCCTGGCAATCGCCGAGTAGCGCCTCAGAGCCAATGGATAAATCCTTAGCGGCCACAAACGCCCTTTTCCCATCCACGAAGCAGCCCGTGGCAAAGGCCTAGAAGAAAAGGCTGTTTCCTGCACTGGAGGGCAGAAAATGTGCCTTGGCGGTTTCATCCCAAAAGCAGGCAACAGATAAGAGCTATGGAATCCGGTACTTTTGGCGAAGGGCCGGTACTTAAACCCCAGTACTGAAACCGGCACAGCACCTTGAAAAAGGGCAAAACGGAACCATAAGGGTATCCGATTGAGCTCCGTATCCGAAGCACCTATGGGTTGAGTCGCCGCATAAGGATTTTCCGGCGTTTTCCCGACCTGCCGGTACGGGACAGGTTTGGCCCTTTTTTGCGCTTCAAATCGACGGAGGAGATTCACGAGCACCATTAAAAACAACAAAATGGCAGCGAGTAAAAAAGGGCGAAGAGTTTTCTCGAAGCGAAGCAGAAAAAGATTATACACAAGGCCCCAGGGGAAATTCCTAACCACCAAGGGCTACGCTTGGAAACAGGGCTGCAATAGCGGCGCTCGCTTAAGAAGCAGCAGCCTGTGAGAAGCAGGCCTCACCTTACGCGAAAGCACCGATCAAATGTCCACCTACCTTCCCAAATGCGCTGTTTACTGCCCACTGAACCCTGCCAACTGGCTAATCTTTTCCAACCCCAGGCGCTGAGCCATTTCCTTTCGCGCCATCAGGGCGTAGGTATTATTGAACCCCAGAGGAGCCAGGCATTTCACTCCATATTGCGCCGCCAATTCGCGTTGTACATAATGGTACACGGCATCAGGTTCCGTAATAACCTGCTGAATAGTATCCTGGGGAGGGCTCAGAAGTACGAGCAGGCCGGTGCCGGTGTATTCAGGATAGAGCGCTATTTCTCCCGCACGCAGTGCATCGAAACATATCTTGGTACCGCCCAGGCCGGGTTTAAGGTCCGTATCCAGATCGGTATAGCCGTTAATCAGCTGGGAGAAAAGTTCTACCAGAATGTATTGCTCGGTAAATATTTTGGAACCTATGGCCAGCCGTTCTCCTCCCTGCGCCCGGTCGGGCCGCCACAGTTGAAGCGATTGCAGGAACTCGCGGGCCACTACCTCCGGGCTCACTTTATCAAAGTCAACCCGGTAATTGAGCTCTGTCATAACGGAATCACTGATCCTCCCGGCCAGTAAATTAACAGCGTCAACGACTTCAGGATGTTCCCGTGCAACAACTTCTCCAACCAACGGGATACAGAAATAAGGCGGAAAAGCATGACGGTCATCTTCCAGCATGGCCAACTCATAGGCTTTGATCCGGTCATCGGTGGAGTAACCACCAATAAAGTCTACCTCTCCTCTTTCCACCGCTTTGTACATCAGGGCGCTACTGAGGATTGTAGTGTTGAAAGATAACCCATAGGTATCCACCAGATGGGGATAGCCATCCGGCCGGCCAATGAATTCGGGATCGAAGCCAGCTTTCCAACCGGGGCCGTAGGCTTGTGGCCAGAAATAAGAAGAAGATAAAAGCGGGATCAGGATCAGGGCCACCCGGCCCATTTTCCCTGCATTTCCCAACCTGGAATGTTGCAGTAAACCCAACAACTGGTCGAAAATCACGGCCAGAAGAGCGGCCGGAATAGCCCCAGCCAGGATCATGACGGAATTATTCAGGGCAATTCCTCCGAAGATAAACTCCCCTAACCCACCGGCGCCGATATAGGCCGCCAGAGCGGCCACTCCGACATTGATCACCGTCGCAGTACGCAAGCCGGCAAAAATGACCGGTAGCGCAAGGGGCAGTTCCACTTGCCGCAGTATTTGCCGGCCCGTCAGGCCAATGCCCAGGGCGGCCTCCCGGACTGAAACATCTACCTCTTCTATACCGGTATAGGTATTGCGAATGATAGGCAGCAAAGCGTACAGAAACAGTGCAAAAATTGCCGGCTTCAGCCCAATGCCCAGCAGGGGGATCATGAACCCCAGCAAGGCAATGCTGGGGATGGTCTGCAGGATGCCGGCTATCCCCAATACTGCACCGGCAAGCCGCTTATGCCGCGTAATGTAAATGCCAAGCGGTATGGCCACTACCGCCGCCAATACCAGCGAGAGAAAGGTAAGCCCGATATGTTCCAGCAGCAGTTCCAGCAGCTTGCTGCGGTTGTCGGCCAGAAATTGCCAGAAAGCACTCAATTGTTCCATCTCCTGAGGGTTTTCCGGAAAAGTTCAAACAGGGCGTCGAGTTGAAACCAGCGATCCTGGCCATGGTGAGCCGTCAATCCAACAACGGTTGCCGCCCCCTGTCGGGCCAGTTGGTAGAGCGCCTGTAGTAGGGGCGTTTCGGATGGAATTTCCAGGAATATGCCATCCGGCCGTTCTCCAATGGATAGCTCCGGAAAGACATCCGCCAGTGTAACGGCCTGCAACTCTAGCTGGGCCGCCTTTTCAGCGAGAAAGGCCCGGACAAAATCGTTGGCCGGTTGGAGCAGCAGTTCCTGTGGGCGCCCCAATTGCTGCATTTCCCCTTTGTCGAGCAGGCCAATAAAGCTGCCCATCTCAAAAGCTTCCTCGATATCATGGGTGACCATAATTACCGTCTTTGACCTCAGTTCCTCGATCTCCCGAAAGTCGCGGCGGGCTTGTTGGCGCGTGAGGGGGTCGAGGGCGCCAAAGGGTTCATCCATTAGTACAATGGGAGGCTCTGCAGCAAGGGCGCGGGCAATACCGACGCGTTGCTGCTGCCCACCACTCAACTGGTGGGGGTATTTGTGGGCATACTCGGCCGGCGGCAATCCCAATTGTTCCAGCAATACCCCTACCCGCTCCTGTATTCGCGCCGGCTTCCACTTCAACAAGCGCGGAACCACCCCAATATTTTCAGCAACGGTATAGTGGGGAAAAAGTCCGATATCCTGAATAACATAACCCATTCGGCGGCGCATCGCCTCCACCGGCTGCTCCAGAATGTTGCGGCCATCTACAAAAACTGCTCCTGCACTCGGCGCGATCAGGCGGTTGATCATCTTTAGCGTAGTCGTTTTTCCACAACCGCTTGGGCCGATCAACATCAGGGTGTCCCCTTCCTCCAGGCGAAAGGATAACTCGTGAACAGCAGTGAAATTGCCGAAATGTTTGGTGAGGCCCCGGGCTTCGATCATGGTGAATGAATAAATGCTTAAATGCTTAAATGCTTAAATGCTTAAATGCTTAAATGTAATAATCATTTTGCCATTCTCACATTCTCGCATTCTCACATTCTCGCATTCTCGCATTTACCCATTCCATTCCGCAAGCCTGGCTTACCTCCGGACCACCTTCCGGGTATACTTAGCTCCATCGAGGTTCAACACCAGATTGTAGGCGCCGGCCGGCAGGCGGCGAAGGTCGAGCTGCAGGTTTTGGTCCCCTACTACACGGCCCTGCCCATTCATGGACAGCATGCGTTTGCCGTTCATATCATACAGTTCCAGTTGTACCTCGGCGGGAGATTCCAACCAGAACCTGACCAGGAGATAATTGTCAACCGGGTTGGGATAGGTCATCAACCGGATATTTTCCAGTTCCGGTCCTTTTGTAGCATCAATAATTTCTTTAACCACCAAGATGTCATCCACTGAAACAATGTTGTCATCAAAAGAGTCATGCAGGAAAGCGATATAGACCGTCTGGCCATGATAATCCTCCAGGCTCACACTATGCGGCTCAAGGACTCCTACATAAAGATTATCACCAGGTTGATCGAGATAATAATACTCTTCCAGGGTATAGCGGTCGGCATGGACATACCCCATGGAAAAATTAAAACTATCCACATTTAGGGCATTAATAGCCGGATCACTGGAGCCATTGGGCAGCGGAGGGATCATCTCTGCCGCCACAAATAAGGTATCGGTATAAGAATCAAAAAAGGGATCGACCTCGGTAGTGGAAAGCAACACCTTGTAGCCATCCACATACCGCGGCCCCTGGTAGGGAGCCGATTTCCAGTACAGCGTAGTTACGTCCTCTTCACCGACCACTACAGGAGGCAGAACCATCCAGTTGAGGTTCTGAATGGTAAAATCGTTCATCCAGGAGACGCTGGCCGCCACGAAGTTGGTGTCCGAGGCAGGAATAGAATCCGGAGAGGCAAAATCCAGGCTGATATACCAATCCTGGGGGTTATTTTGCGCATTCTCCGCCCCGTCAATATCCAGGTTGATCCAAATGCTGTCGGAGCCGTAGGCGTCTTCATCGTAAAACTGAAGCGTACGTTCCGGCCAATTGCCTTGAAAGTTTTCATAAACAAGGGTGTCCACCAATAGCTGCGCCGCAAGGGAAATGGGCAGAACGACCAAAAGCATTACAAAAACTCTGTAAATGTTAACCATAATATAAAGTTTTAGTGATCAATTGAATTTCTGCTTTGGTTGAAATCGGCTAGGAGAGGGCACAGCAAACTAAGTGTATTTGTTGCCTGCAAATAAAGCGGCCTAAAAATGGCCTTCCATTGAATGTGATGATGATTGGCTAAAATTAAAGATACCCAAATTGTGGAAGAACAAGAAGGTTTTTCCTTTGAAAAAAGACAATCTAGCCGACAAAATTGCTAATGCTGGCCTACTGAGGCCTATCCCTTCAACTGGGACCGGAAGGCGTTCATCGTATCCAATAGGTTACCTTGCACGAGCGGATCAGTAATCCAACGGGGCAGCGTGGGCTTTTCGGTAGTCATGATGGTATAGGTAACATAAGTCTTATTACCGGCTTGCGGTTCCAGCAACCAGGACCCGGTAATACCTTTCATGCGCTTTACCTTTGATTTAGGAGGGATTTTGTCGTCGATAGCTGACCGAAAGGGAATATGTATCTGGTTTCCTGTTTTTTTAAGCTCATACCGCAACAGGCAGTCCTGGTCGCTAACCGGCCAAGGGATATCGTAGCGTACGTAGGACAGCCAGGATTGGGCGGATCCGTCTGCCATAATCCTGCAGGCGCCGGCCCGGCGCATCCATTCCATGGCCTTAACTTCATTACGCAACAAAGCCACCACTTCATCAGGGTCGCCCGGCGCTGTAAATTCCGCTTTCATTTCCCGAGCCTCCCGGCCAGGTTCCACCTCCAGCCAACGCTCGTACAAGCTCACAGCCCCATCCACTTTGACCAGCTTAAAATTGTCCTCCGCCACAGGCAATAAGGTGGAAGTATCTGCAGGAGTATGCGAGGGCCCGCCCGCAGGCCAGGCCATTCCAGCCAGCGATACAATAAACCATAAGTGCTTCATTACTTTAAATTTGGTTTGAATTGAATAAAAGATAGCATCCTAGCATATGCGCTATATTGATGTTAACAAGCATTTTAGTGGTGGTGATTATTCTTTGAGAAGTGCTAAACGAGGGGCTTGGAATGCCAAAAAATGAATTGCTGAGTGCGTTAGACATTTATATGATGCCGGTTTTCCGCTTATCACCCTATCTCCAAACTGTTTTTTGGACAGGGCGCGCATTCAACATCTAAATTTAACAATTCTTTCTTTACCCACTCAAAGGTAACTTTATTAGCCTGCATTCCCATGAAAAAGAATTTTTTAACGAAAAAACGAGCCCTTCCAAACAGAAAATCTGGAAGGGCCCATCATTATAAATAAGGCATCAGCCTCAAGAGGAACCTATAGGTTCAGCGCCAGGCGGGCGAAGATGAAGCGCCCCTGGAAGCCGAACTGCTGAGAACGACGGGAGTACAGGAACTGCGCCGACCCCTGGTTGGCAGGGATACTCTCATCCGGATAGACATCCAGTAGGTTGTTGGCGCCGATACTCAGGCGCAGGCCTTGTAACAATTGGTAGCCTACAGACAGGTCGGTCACCACTTTGGCGCCGAATACCTGCTGGTTCGCCAAAGTATTGGTGGCCTCCGTCACCTCGCCGAAATAAACGTTGCGAAGGAAGGCTGAGAACTTGCCTGCATTAAGGCTGAAGGTCAGGTTCGCTTTGGTGCGCGGCACAGCTTCTTCCAGGAAGATCCGGCTCGTTTCATCAAAGTAGGTATCCTTCACCGGTTCCAGTTCCGGAGAGGTTTTTACATCCCCCTGCTGTTCCGTTTTGAAGAAGGTAGCCGCCAGGCTGGTGCGCAGCGTCGCGTTGGCCCCCAGGCGGGCATTATGAGAAAGGACCACATCGATGCCCTGTGTCCGGGTATCGATTGCATTGGCAAAAAAAGTTGCCCGCTCAGCATTGGCCTGGGCAAAAAGCTTTTGCAATTCCGCATTATCGCCCGGAGCGAACTGGCCGGTCAGCACCACGCGGTCATCAATATCCACCTGGAAAGCATCCACCGTAATATCCAGATTGGCAGAGGGAATTACGGCCGTAAAACCAGCCGAGAAACTGACCGAGGTTTCCTCTTTCAGCCTCGGAATACCCAGAATACGGGCAATACGCGAGTTGTTGGAGAATGTGCCAACTTCGAATGGCACGCCATCGACGAAAAGGGTGGAAGTAGAGTTGAAGTATATCTGCGCCAGAGACGGAGCCCGGAAGCCGGTGCTGGCCGCCGCCCGGAAAGACAAATTGCTGCCCACCTTATAACGGGCCGCTGCTTTTACGTTGGAAGTTGAACCGAAGTCACTGTAGTTTTCGTACCGGCCGGCAACATTCACCATGAAGGCGTCCGTCAGGTCGGCTTCGATATCCACATAACCGGCAGCGCTGTTACGCAATTCATTCAGCTCGTTATCGGGGCGGAAACCAGGGAATACCTGGGCGCCACCGGGACGGCCACGGCCGAAGAAATCCCGGACCAGCTGCGAATCCGGCGTAGTAGGCGTCACCACTTCGCCGTTGACGTCGTAATTGGCGTAAGAATCCTCATTTCCGGCATTGATGCTATAGCCTTCCAGGCGGTATTCGGCGCCAAAGGCTATGTTTAGGCCGGAGAGTATATCGTCATAGTAGCGGCGCAGGTCGAAATTGGTCGTATTCTGGACAAACGCAAAGCCACCGGCATCAAACTCGAAAGGAGTCGCATTCTGCAGGGTGGCGTTGTTGGTATTCCGAATATTGTAGCGGAAGCTATTGCGGCCAAAGGTATTGCTGAAGTCTGTCTCCCACCCCTTGACCTTGCCACGAATGCCAACCGCGACAGACTGGTCGAGCACATCAGTATGTATCTCCGGCAGGAAACCGTTGGGAAAGGCCGGCGAATAGGTGCGTTCCTGGTTGGGCAAACGGTAGAAGCCGGTGGCCAGGCCGTCGCGCGCACTCAGGCCGCCAAAAGCATATACGGCAGCATTTTGGCCAACCGGGTATTCGAAGTTCATAAAAAACTTGCCGCCGCGGATTTCCGATTGGCCGACGCGCATGTTGAAATCGGTCCGCTCCAGGCCACGGGCGTTCAATTCTTCCTCCGTGACATTTTTAAACAGCGGGTTGACTGCCGCATCTGGCTTGTGCAGGGTAGCTTCATCGGCATTCTTGATAATGTCCTTTTCTTCCGCAGAAAGGTAGGGAAGGTTCTGCGCTACATCGCGGATCTGTTCAGTGGTCAGGCGGCTAATGTCCAGGCCCTGGGCGTCGGCCAGGCGCTCCACACCATTGTAGGCATTGAAGATGGAGCCACTATATTCCTTCATCCGGCTGGTCCAGCCCCGGCTTTCAAAGTTGCCGGTAAAGTTGAGAAAACCGCCATTATCCCCTACGGGCAAGCCATAGTTGAGGCTAAGGTCGTACTGCTCGCCATCCAGGCCGCCAGTGAAAAAATTAGAACCCTCCGAGGCGTAGGCGCCGTTGGTAAAACTGACCATTAGTTCGTTGTAGCTATCCTTCAGGATGATGTTGATCACCCCGGCGATGGCATCGGAACCATACTGGGCGGCAGCACCATCGCGCAGGATCTCGATACGGTCGATAGCCGCAGTTGGAATGGCATTGAGGTCTGTACCGACATTACCCCGGCCGAAGGTGCCGTTCACATTGACCAGTGAACTGGTATGGCGGCGCTTTCCATTGATGAGCACCAACACCTGGTCGGGCCCCAGGCCACGCAAAGAAGCCGGGTCGACGTGGTCCGTACCATCGGAAATGGTCTGAGTGTTGGAAGAAAAGGAGGGCGCCACATAGTTGAGGATCTGATTGATGTTCATCTGAGGCGACTCTCCCATGATCTCCTTTATGTCCAGCACATCCACCGGTACAGCAGTGGTGAGTTTGGTCCGGCCGGCCCCACGCGAACCCGTAACGAGGACTTCGCCCAACACCTCGCCGGTTTTCAGAACGACATCGATAGTGCTTTGGCTCCCGATCTGGACCTCTTCCGTTGCATATCCAACAAAAGAGACTACCAGTACCGTGCCCCCTTCCGGTACGTTGACCGTATATTTGCCGGAAAGGTCAGTTACCGTACCGGCCGTTGTGCCTTTTACCAGTACGGTTGCACCGATCAGGGGGTCTCCGTCTTCACCGGTAACCATACCGGAAACAGAACGCTGTGCGTTCAGGTTGATCGCCAGAAATAGCCCAAAGGCCATAAGTAACAGCTGTTTCATAAACATGTATTTGAGTGAATAATCTAAAGTCGTTGGATTACAGGATACTCAGGATGCCTGTTTTTCAGAAAAAAGTTCCATCCGGAAGTCGATACGTTCGAGGGAAAAAATGTGATTTTTTGGAAAGGAAAAAATTCGTAGAATTATGAAGTGCAATTAATATATGCATTTTTCAGCAATGAAAGGCCCTAAAATTGAAATTCATTTCTAAACTGGGCTTAGAGCTTGGTCAAATTTCATCCTTCGGGCTGAAAACGCCCCTTTTCTGCTTATACTTCGTTGGCAAAATGGGCTTCGTACCTATGGGTACGTTCCCATTTTGCCGCCTCGTCTAAGCAAAAAATTGACTGTTTTCATCTCCAAAAACGAAATTTGAACAAGCTCTTAGCTTTTTTACGTTCTACTGGCATGAAAAAAACTTCCGGCTATCCCATCTTACTCTTCGACGGCGTCTGTAATCTTTGCAACGGAGCCGTGCAATTCATCATCCGGCGCGATCCAAATGCTGTTTTTCGCTTTGCTTCTCTTCAATCGGAGTTTGCCAGGAAATCACTGGCTGAGCACAAGAAAAATTCAGATGATTTAGACACAGTAGTACTGCTTGAGGAACAACAATTGTACGTGAAGTCAGACGCAGCCCTACGGGCGGTGCGATACCTATCGGGGCTTTGGCCCCTGTTGTATGGTTTCATCATTCTTCCCCGCCCCCTCCGAAATGCCGTTTATGATTGGGTGGCCCGAAACCGATACCGTTGGTTCGGAAAAAAAAGCCAATGCATGATACCCAGGCCGGAATGGCGGGAAAGATTTCTCGGGTGAAGTTGGATTCAAAGGGTAACGAAATGCCTGCTCTTCAAATTTATAAGCAGGAAAAACATCGACACGCCCACCAAAACACCCTTTATTTGCATCTGTAATGAATAGAATGAAAGTGATCAACCGGAAAAAACTGCCTGTGACGGAACAAGAGCTCGTAGAAGCTTGCAAAAACAATGACCGGATCGCTCAGCGGTTGTTGTACGACCGTTATTCCCCGGCCATGTTCGGCGTTTGCCTGCGCTACGTCAAAACCAGGGAAGAGGCAGAAGACGTACTGATTGAAGCATTCTTCAAAGTGTTAACCAATATCGGCCAATACCATGGACTGGGCAGTTTCGAAGGCTGGATTCGCCGCATCGTCGTCAATGAAGCTTTAATGTTCCTCCGACGCCGTCATAATTTTAATATGACAGTGGAAATTAGCGCCATTGATCCTCCTGCCACTCCATCAAGAGTCGTGGATGAACTAGCGGCCCAGGATATACTTAAACTGTTGGACCAACTCCCCACCGGGTACAGAACGGTATTCAACCTTTACGTACTGGAAGGGTACAAGCATCGCGAGATTGCCGAAATACTTGAGATCAGCATCAATACTTCAAAATCGCAGCTCATTCTTGCCAAAAAACGCCTGCAGGATTTACTGGAACAGGCCGGGTATTCGGGCGTGGAAGAATCAGCGGGTTGAGCACATTAAAATTCAGCAGCCAGTGGAAAAGTTTCAGTTTAAGAATGAGAATCACCAAGCACCCTGTCGGAGCTTTTCCACCGGCCCAAATTCATAGCCAGAAATGACACGCAAAAAAGATCTTTTTCAATTGTTTCGAGACAATCAGCACAAGCTGAACCAGGCTCCTTCCCCTCGAACCTGGCAGCGGTTGGAGCAACGCCTCGATGCCTACCAGCCCAAACGCCGTTTTTCCCTGTTCCGCACACTGAGCATGGCCGCTGCCGTATTGGTTCTGGTCGTGCTCGTCAGCCTGATCTCCCTATTGGCCGGTGGGCGGGATAACCGTTTCCTGGCCAGCAATGGTAAAGCCGCTCCTTCTGCGCTGGAAGACCTCCGCCATACCGATGCCGACCCCTACGAGCTGCAAACGGTGAAGATAACCCAACAAGCGCAGCAACAACTCCGCCGGCCTATTTCGGAGGGGGACGCCAGCAAAAAGCTGGTAGTCTCCAGTCAGAATTCCAATCAGTCTTCCGGCCATGCTCCGCTCAATTCCTTCAACTGGCTGCTCGGCCAATGGCAGTCCAACGCTAATAGTAAAACAACGGTGGACGTTTGGAAACGCCTGAGCCCACGCGCTATAGAAGGTACTTCTACTTCCGAAGGCCCACAACAAAGGGTGGAACACCTGCGCATTTTCCAGGAAAATGGCAGCCTGTATTTCAGCACTGACCTCGGCGGCAGGGAAACCAACCTCTATACCCTCCTGTCCCTGACGGAACAAGAAGCCGTGTTTGAAAACCTGTCTCTGGATTTCCCGCAACAGGCCATCTTTCGCAGGGATGGCCAGGAAGGGATGGCGATCATCTACCGGAACCAACAAATTGGCCAGGCGGACGCCCATCAACAGCAGTCTGTTCGCCGCCTTCGCCGATCGGCTTTTCAATAAGAAAAAATATTGAACGGCAGGAGCCTTTTTACAAGCCTTCCGACTTCCGCTTCCAACTTCCGGCTTTCAAAACCAGGAACGTCCAAAGTCTAATAAGTTTCATGCCTTGAAGCATATTCAGATAAAGCTTAACTTTGCAGCTTTGCCTCGTGCACAATCAGCTGTTACAAGGCCGTGAAATAAATCGTATTTGGTGTATACAGGAGGAATGTATGAACTTTCCACTCCATAAGCTGGAATCACATATTGATGAAGCGTCCCTGATCAGAGGAGAAGAACTACTCGAAGCCGGGGCAGCCGGGCCTTTGTCCGAACTGGAAAAACACCTTTGGCTCTCGGTTGTGGAGGGACAGGAAGTGGAGGTTCAGATTACGCCCACCCGGGTCATCGGAGCCACCTGCGACTGTAAGCGTTTCCGGCAGGCCGGCATGTGTGAGCACCTCGCCGCCGTGCTGATGGCTCTACGCCGGCAGCAGCAGACGCAGCAGGAGCAACGCGATAAAGCGAAACAACAACAACAATCTACTCCCCGAAAACTGACCACCGGCATCGTCCTGGATAATGTATCCAAGGAAGAACTCATTGACTTCGTACGGGACTATGCCCGCGCCAACCGCAACTTTGCCATTGCTCTAAAGGCGCGTTTTGCTTCCTCCGTTTCGGAAATTGCCTCCAAAGAAAAATACCTTCAATTGCTGGACAGCACTATCAATGCTGTTCGCAAACCCGATCGTAGTATTACGCTGCGGGGTAGTCAAAGGCTGGCCAGTGTACTGGAAGAACTTCAACAGCAAAGCGTGCAGGCCATCGATGAAGCTGATTTTACTGAAGCGGCCAACATCGCCCAAAGCATCATTGAAAAAGCTACCCCTGTGCTCAAAAAAACCAGAGGCAGGGAACAGGAAATCAGAAAATTCATCAACAAAGCTTTTGAGAATCTCCACCGCCTGGTAAGCCGCCGGCCGGCGCCCTCTCTGCTGAGTGCGCTTCAGGATTATGCCCTGGCCGAGCACAGCAAACTCGTATACCGCTCCAATGGCATCGACCAGGCTTTCTTCAAACTACTGCTGCTGCTGTGCCAGGAGCCGCAGCAGGAACAACAATTACTGGATGCCCTGGAAAAGCAAAAAGAAAAATACAAGGAAGAAAACCGGCCGCAAGCCCCCTTATTACTACTCCAACTCAATGCCCTGGAAAAGGCCGGCCGGACAGCCGAAGCACGGCATTTGATGGAATACAACCTTAGCCAGCCGGACATTCTACAATACGCTATCAACCAGGCTCACGACAAAGGGCTGATTCCCCGGGTCAAGGCATTGGCCATTACCGGCCTAAAACTGGGCATGCCCCCTGAAGTAAAGGGCAGCCTGGAAGAAATGCTACTCCAACTGGCTGAAGCGGAACAGGATTGGGAAGAGGCCAACCGATATGCCGTTTCGCGTTTCCTGGATACCCTCCAATACCATTATTTTGAACAGGCGCGCCATACAGCTTCCACTGGCTGGACCGAACAAGTAGGCCACATCCTTCAACAGCTGCTGGAACAGCCCTATTCAACTTTACGCCGCAATACAATTGGCCGGATCTATGCCGAAGAAGGCCGCCTGGAAGCCCTTATGGACTACGTGGAACAAGCCGGCTCGCTCGACCTGCTACTGCTCGTTGGCAAATACCTGGTGGAACCCTACCAGGATCGCCTCTTCTATTTGTACCGCCGCCTGCTGGCCGACCACCTGAAAAACCACCTCGGCCGCAAAACCTCTCAGCGCATCCGGGAAGTGCTGGCTCACCTGTATGAGATCGGCGCCGGCGCCCTGGCTGAAGAACTGGTGGAAGAGTTTCGCTCCAAATACCCCGACCGACACTCCCTGATGGAAGAACTGGCGCTACTAAATACCTGATTATCAAAACATAACAATAACCATACAACTATATCGCTATTGAAGACCGAACTCTGGGCTATCGGAAAGACGAACGAACGCTATCTTGAAGCGGGCATGGAAATATACCAGAAGCGGCTGGGGCACTATCTGAAATTCGAACTGACTATTATTCCCGATATCAAAAATGCCGGCAAGCTTGGCCCGGAGCTACTTAAGGCCCGGGAGGGCGAGGCGATATTGCAGCGCCTGCAGCCCGGAGATTTCCTGGTCCTGCTCGATGAAAATGGCAAACAGTACAGTTCCGAAAGCTTTGCGGACTTTCTCAACCACAAGTTTCACCTGAGCTACAAGCGGCTGCTTTTCCTGATTGGCGGAGCCTATGGCTTTTCCCCGGACGTATACCAGCGCGCTGATGGAAAACTGTCTTTATCCAGAATGACGTTTTCCCATCAAATGGTTCGGCTCTTCTTTCTGGAACAACTCTACCGCGCTATGACAATTTTAAACAACGAACCCTATCACAACTCCTGAAATATGGCCATTAGTATTACCCTCCTCCTGGTCCTTATGACCGCCTTGATCTCCTACCAGTCCTTCAATAACGTAGCCATGCGGCATAAGCTACTCTTTCACCCCGCTTCGGTGGCTGAGTTTGGCGAATGGTACCGCTTTTTGACCAGTGGCTTTGTACACGCTAATTGGGCGCACCTGCTCATCAATATGTATGTGTTGTATCAATTTGGGGAGGTGCTGGAATACCTCTTCACGGAACGCATTTTCAGCCCCTTATCGGGGCGGCTGATCTTTTTGTTTTTCTACCTCAGCGCCATTGTTGTGGCCGATATCCCCACATTTTTTAAACACAGGAATAACACAGGCTATGGGTCGCTAGGTGCTTCAGGCGCCACTTCCGCCATGGTAACAGCCTATGTACTGTTCCAACCCTGGGGCTGGTTTATCTTCCCCCCTTTACCGGGTATTCTGTTCGCTGCGGCCTACCTCTGGTATTCTTCCTATATGGCCAAACGTGGGGGAGATAATATCGCGCATGACGCTCACCTCTGGGGCGCCGTCTACGGCATCGTATTTATGGTAGTGCTGGCCGCCCTCTTCAGTCCGAATTTGCTGCGGTTCTTTATCGACCAATTGCTACAGGGGCCCAGTATGCCGAACTTTTGAAAAGCAAAAAAATGTTTTTCATTCTATCCAAAATACTGGTATACTTCCTCAGGCCCATCACCTGGCTGATCCTCCTGTTGGCATATGCCTGGCTGGGGCGGCGGGCGCGATGGAAAAAACGCGCCTTGCCAATTGCACTTTCAATGTTGTTCCTGTTGTCCAATCAAGCGCTCTTTAACCTGGCCGTCCGCGCCTGGGAACCCGACCTGCTGACGGCCGATCAGATTACCGAACCCTATGATATCGGCATCTTGCTGGGTGGTTTTTCCAACCCTTACATCCTGCCTGGCCACGACCGCTTCAACCTCAACGACCGAGCCAACCGATTCGTCAATGTCCTTGAATTGTATCGGCGCGGCAAGATCCGAAAGATCCTGGTTAGCGGAGGCAATGGACAGTTGCTCACTGATGGGCCGCTGGAGGCGGTCGAAGCCAGAGATTTCCTGCTGGCCCTCGGCATCCCTGAGCGTGACATCCTCATCGAAGCGGATAGCCGCAATACCTGGGAAAATGCGCGATTCACCAAACAGTTGCTGAAGGAGCAGGCCCCCAACGCCCGATGCCTGTTGCTCACCTCAGCCTGGCACATGCGCCGCGCCCGGGGCTGCTTCGAAAAAGCCGGCCTTTTCGCCACTCCTTTCCCCGTCGACTATCTCAGTGAGCAATGGCGCTTTACACCCGATAAGCTGCTGATGCCCAATGCCCGAACCTTTTTTTTGTGGGAATTGCTCCTCAAGGAATGGATAGGGTATGGCGCCTACTGGCTGAAAGGATATTTGTGAAGCTTGCCAGAGTACAGATATGCCAAAAAGATAGTAGCTTGGTCCTGAAAAAACAACTAACCCTTCATGTCAAAATTTCTCTCTTTCTTCGCTCAGGAAGCCCTCAACCTGGCAGTAGGGTACCTCGCCGGATTGACCGCCTCTTCGCTGGTCTCTCAATTCTTTGTAAAAAAAAGGCTGGTTAATCTTTGGGGTGTAGCCAGTAAGCGGGAAGCCCTTGCTAAGGATCATTACGAATGGCTAATGGCCATCTCCGCCTACCTGATCGGCCTGATAGTCATGATAGCCGTCAGTTATGGGATGAAGCGGCTGCGCCATCAGAGGATTGAAACGGCAGATTGATGCATAAGCTAAATTAATGTAAATTATAGCGGTAATTTGCCTAAGCCTCCTTACAATCCACAATAAACCGAATACCAATGCAAGACAAAAAAACCGCCGCCCAGAATATCATCCAGAACAACGCCTTGTTCGCCGCTGCCGGCGGCGCCATCCCCATCCCCCTGCTTGATATCGGAGCGGTGACCCTCGTGCAGCTCGATATGCTGAAGTCCCTCTGCCACCTGCACGATGTTGATTATTCTGAGTTACAGGGCAAAGCCATCATCTCCGCCCTCAGTGGTAGCATCATGGCCCGATTTTCCTCCAGCTTCTTCAAAATGGTGCCGGGTATCGGCAGCTTGCTGGGAGGCCTTTCCATGGCTGCCTTCTCCGCTGCCAACACCTATAGCCTGGGCAAAGTCTTCGACCACCTGCTTGCCAAATACGGCTCCCTCGATCAATTCGATATCGAAGAGATCAAACGAGTATTCCAGGAGGAGTTTGAAAAAGGAAAGCGGTTCTTTCAGCAGTACCGGGAGAAACAGTAGGCAGTGAGCTTCTTTTCTCTTAGAACTTTAGCCTTCACCATAGGCGATGGCTTAAAAATTCAGGGGGCAAACGTAGTTGGCATAGGAAAGGCTGAGAGAACCTAATCTATTCAACTTTCCCCTCTCTACTTTTCGCAAAATAGGTTTTCGGGAAATCCCTCTGGAACCAGGCGATTATGAAAGGGCAAATATCAAAAGTGGAGTTGCCTTTAGCATTTTCAGAACAAAGGAACAGGCCCATTAATTGCCTTTACTTTCAAACATTCCGCATCATCTTCAGGCTAAACCAGCCCAGCGATAGAATAATGAGGGCCATCACCAGCCACAGCCAGCCTTTATGTTGAAAAAAAGGCGTGGGCACAGGCGCTTCTTCCTGTCTGATGCTTATTTCAGGGCCAATCTGTAAAGCCGTCAAATACTTGGGAATTTGTTCCGGAAACTTTTCAATATCATATTCCGGCTTCCCTGCACCTGGATTGCCATACACCAGATAATAAGCCGCAGGCTGGCTGAAGCGGGCCACTAATTCGTGTACGTACCCCTTGATGGAGATGGAATCGATGTGCAGCGGTTGGTTATCCTGGTTATTGATAATGACTTGAAGCCTGTCCAGGATAGTACTGGAGAAGGAAAATTCATTTTCTTCAAAGGAGCTCAGGGTCCCGCTGGCGAGGGGAGCGTAACGGTACTTCCAGCCCGTTTGGGTTTTAATACTATCACGCACATAATTAATAGTGATGGGACGGTAATAATCGAAAGTATCCCGGACAAAGATCTTTAGGTAAGATAGCGGCGCCGGAAATTTCAGGCGGGCATCAATAACAGTTTGCTTGGATTGCTTCTCCGTTTCGGCCTGCATTCCCCGGAGGGCATAATTCCTGTACGCGCCTTCGACCGCCTCCTGAGCTGTTAGCCTGGCGCTCTGCAGGGCGGGCTTTTCACTGCTGTTGATCAGCAGCCGCAAGTACCTGTAGTTCGACAATGGGAAACTGACGGTGGTGAATGCGTAATCAGTCAAGCCGTTTTTGATAGACAGTATCCGGTAATTATCCACTATCGTAAACCACTCCTCCTGATTGGAGCTGCCTTCCAACTTTAACCTCCAGTCGAAATTGGGCTGGCCAAAGGCCAGTTTGATCTGATTTACGGGATTTTCCGGTGGAAGTTGAAAAGTATAGAAATAGCCCCTGTCGTTCTGAGACTGGTTGAGCAGGGTAAAAACGGCCTCCTGCTGCTGATGTCTCCCCGTGGCTATTTCTAAAAGATATGGCGCTTCTGTCGTGTCGCCGTCTTCCGTAATGCCGAAGATACGGATATCCGCCAGGCTGGGGCTTACTTTCCCAAAAACAGAATCGGGTAAAACGAGCTTGTGCCAGGAGGTTGTAATGCCCTCCAATTTCCGCTGGTAGCTGTATTGCTCCATCTGTCCAAAAGCAACTGTACTGCAAGCGAGGAGCACAAAGGCCAGGCTGATCTTATGCTTCATTTTCATCCAAAATTTGCTGCTTATACTTGTTATACAGGAATGAAATGGCCAATAGCAGTATGCCCAGGGAAACGAGCACAATTGTTTTTGCTATAGTACTAAGGTTGGATATATCGTAGAAAAAGAGTTTGATCAGGGTTATACTAAACAGGACAATAGCCCCGATTCGAAGGTGTTTTTTATTTTTCCAGATACCTACCGCAATGAACAATAGCGCAATTACCCCCCATAAAATACTAAGGCCGAGCTTGTACGATTGTGCAGAATCAAAGAAATCCATCCAATGGATCAACTCACTGCTGGCGACCCAGACGATTGCCGTACACAACAGCAATTCAAAAGGCACCTTCAGCGCGGCAGGCATCCATTCCTGGCGGATATATTGGTAACTAAAAAAGACCAGCAGGCCCAGGCACACCAGGGAAATATAGCGGATACCTATATTAAATCCCCCCGCCTGGAAATATTCGGAATAGGCCGGCTCTAGGTAGCTTTCCCTAAGTTCACTCAGGAAATAAAGGCCTTGGGCCAGAAAAGTAAAAACCAATATTCCATTCATCAACAAATTAACATATCCTAATTGTCGATTCTTAAACCGGCTGATATTTAGATAGGAAAGGATTGAAAAAAAGGCCAGGGAATAGTTCAGTATCCAAATGATCTTATAACTGTTCAGGTCTTCATTGTATAAGTAGGTGGGATAACCGGCCTCGTCAATTTCGATCATTGAATCGAGATACCGTGGCTGCCAAAAGGCTTCGATCTCCATTCTCAAGGAAAAATAGGCGGCGACGATAATAATGGCAGGGATCGCATAACGAGCTGCTTGTGACAACAGGTGCTGTGGATCCAACACCGGCTCGTATTTTTTATTAGTGCGGTAGATAAACACAAAGCTGGCCAAAAACAGCAGGGAGCCCAGAAAATGGATGTTCAGTAGTGGGGTTATTTTGGTTTCGACACTACCGGGATAGTAAGCGTAGTAGCTGGCCTCCCAATCCTGCAAAATGCTAACAAAGGCAAGGGCCATTAATACATAGGCCAGCTTTTCATAGGCGGCGACTTTTGTACTTCGGCCAATCCAGAATAACAGCGCCGCCTCGCCGGCCCACAGCATAGTAACCCAATTCCCATCCAACTGTACGGGAATGGCAATGGTGATGAAGATCAGGACCAATCCTGAGACGAGGTAGAACAGGCTGCGGTCGGCCAGCTTTTTTTGATAGATGAACAGGCTGACCAAAAAATGTATTAGGGCATTCCCGAGCGTGAATAACCCCAGTAGCTGTTCTCCGGCGGGATGATCCGCCAAAAGGCCATACCCTACACCATAGAACAGAAATGCATTGGCCAGCAACAACAGGATATTGCCCCTCCCGAATTGCTCTAAACGGATCATTTTGTAAGCCAGGAAGGTCACATAAAACAAGGCAAAGAAAATGCCCAGGAAAGCCAGCGCCAGGCCAAATTGAGTAGCCGCCTTATATTCCAGGAAATACCAGGCCAGGTAAATCAGCCAGGTTATAACAAAAGAGCTATAATACAATGGTTTCCAGTACTTTCTAAAAGCTATAGCAAGGATACCCGTATTGATCACGGCCATATAGCCAAACAGTGCGGCCATGTTTCCTGAGCCTTCGCTCAACAGGAAAGGAACCGCATAGGCGCCAACCAGCCCGATGTGAGCGATTACCTGCCGGTTATAATTGATGGCAGCTACCACCGTAAAGA
This sequence comes from Lewinellaceae bacterium, assembly GCA_020636215.1. Taxonomy (GTDB): domain Bacteria; phylum Bacteroidota; class Bacteroidia; order Chitinophagales; family Saprospiraceae; genus JACJYE01. The sequence goes on along the minus strand of JACJYG010000005.1, from coordinate 620,670 downwards.
CGGTAAAAAAAACCATCAGCCCAAAGGCCGGCAACTGGGGAATAAGCCCATACAGGCTATAGGCCAGATAGGTCATCAGGTACAGAATAGACATGGAGCCACTCAGCAAAACCGCGCTGAAGTTCTTATAGGACGGCTTTAACCGAATGGCAAAACCCAATAAACCCAGCCCGACCAGATACCCCAGCAAAATCCTGGTTAGCGGATTGATCAACTGATTGTCGATCGCATACTTCGCCCCTACCCCTACCCCAATCACGGTAACCGCAATTCCGATCTTCCCGATCAGGTTTTCACCAATGAACTGCTCCAGGCCTACGCTGATCCAGCGTTTCCTAACGGTTTTTTCTTCAGGCGATGGAAGGGGCTCTTCCTGCATGACGGGCGCCGCCAGCGAGGAAACTGGGGCTTTCACCGGTTCCCGTTCCTTTAAAGCACCCGCTTCAACCGGAGCGCTTCCCGTCTGCAGCCGATGAATGTCCCCCCGAAGTTCATCGATCTCTTTGGCAAAAGCGTCCTGCCTTTTGAGTAAGGCGTCCAGCTTGAGAAGCAGCTGATTGATGTGATCCTGATTTTCCGCCATGCAGCAAGTTTATGGGTTTAGGGGCCGGGAAGGCTTTTCTCCGGCTCCACCAAAACTAACCAATTCACCGATAATAATAAACTCCGTAATTTTATTCACTCCATCGATTTATAGTAAAATTGGTCGCCCATGCTCCATGCTCTATGCCCCATGCCCCATGCTCATTCCTTTAGCGGAAGCCGCGTCAATACATACATCGTATCCTCATAAGGAACATCCATCAGCACCGGATAACCAGTAGGCAGCTCTTTTTGTCGGTACAAGTAATACGCACCTGGCTTCATTTCACAGCTCCGGTGCAGTGTTTTGCCCCGGATGAGGTTGAGGTGGAAAATGGTGGAAAAAGAGATACGCCCATCGGCGTATATATATAATGGTGTATCGTCGACGATATCTGCGATATTTCTGGCAACTGCAATATCAATCTGAGCAGCGCTTTGGTGGGCGCGTTGGGGCAATATAGTCAGGTCAAACAGAAGACGGCCCATTGCGGTGGCGATGAGCAACAAGGCCAGTGTCCACTGCGGGCGACGGCGATAGTACCAGAAAATACCGGCCAGCAATACAAAGCTCACCAATGATAAAGGAAGGAGATAAGGCAGGAAACCAAGCTCCGGCACGAAATTGAGGGCCAGGCTGCCCAGCGCCAGGGCTCCGACCACCAGGCCGGAAAGGAAGCGGAAAGCCCGGAATTGCCAGGCCGGCGCGTCATCCCGGTGTTGATAGGCATAAACCCCGATCAGAAAAATCAATGGGTACAACATATAGATGTACCGCTGTCTCGCCCCGGGGGAAAGCCAATAAGGCAAATAATTTACCACGAGGATCAGGGCGGTAAAAGCCAGATACGGATTGGCCCGCAACAGGCTTCGCAAGTCCTTCCGGAAAGCAAATACCAGAATAAACAAGCCCGGAGGCAGATCCTTGATCGTTTCCAAAGGGAAGGTGAACAGGTGTTTCACAAATTTTAACAGGCCATTCTCAACGACTGTCCGCTCACTCGATTCCGACAATAAATTTTGGAGGTAAACCCCAATATCGTTATACTGATGGTAGGCCAGCATATACCCGCCGACAATACTGCCAAAGGCCAGGATTCCCGCCAGATGGCTCAGGGAAAATAAGCGTTTTAACTCACCGGTATACCACAACCAGGCCAGTACCGACAAGCCCAGAAAGAGGATGGAAGGCAGCCCCTTGGTTAGCGTGCCCAGCCCTGCCAGTGCATAAGTAGTGATAAACATTATCCCGTACTGGCCCTTTTGCTGAAAGTGAAACAGGGTGGCAAAACTGCCAAACGTGATTAGTGTATAGAACAGGTCGATCTCTCCCAACAGGGAAAAGTAAAAATACAGGCCGGCGCAGGTGGGATACAATAAGGCCCCCAGCCACGCAAATTCGATATTTACATACCGGCGCCCCAACCAGAAGAGCAACAGAGCAGTTGCGATCATCGACAGAACGGTAGGCAGCCGCAATGCCCAGGCATTATATCCACCCACGAGTTTGGAACTGGCCCAGACGACCCAGTTGAATACCGGCGGCTTGGCATAGTAGTATTCCCCCAACTGCGTCGGAACGATGAAGTTGCCATTCTCCTCCATTTCCATCGCGATCATTGCCCGGCGTGGCTCCTCCAGGTACACAGGTTGCCGCCCCAGGTTGAGGAAAAGGCTTACCAGTATCAGTATTGCCGCCAACCCCATGAGGCCTTGTTGATCTTGAGGGAATGGCGCTGTAAGTTTGGGCATTGGTTCTTGTTGAAAAAGTGTAAATTAAAATTGAAGAGGAAAAGGTTGAAGGTTTTGCGTACAAGGTATAGGGCCGCCTGAAAATTAAAAACGCCCCGGCCCTTTGAGCTCTCAAGCCAACCCTGCTCCCTAACCCCCCGTAAAAATGGCAAAAGAATCCCGCTTGGGGAAGCGCGCCGTCCTCGTAGGGGGCAAAAAATTTCGTTAACTTTGGGCCTTGCAGGTGGTTTTCGCCAGCCATCCTGCTGAAAACACAAGACTTCCTTATGCGTACAAAAAGGCAATTCCATTTAATTTTACTGCTACTGTTATCGCTCGTAGGTTGTAAGCCTGCCGGGCAACCTCAACAGAAGCTGCCCTATCTCATTCTGGAAGGGCAAACTATGGGCACCTATTATCGGATAACCTATGGCGACTCCGAACAACGGAATTTCCAGCCCGGGATCGACTCCCTGCTGCAAGCGCTCAATATGGAAGTGTCCACCTATATAGAGGATGCCACTATTTCCCGCTTCAACCGGGCCGACAGCAGCCTGAGCCTTTTCCTGGATCCCTATACCGGCCAGGAAGACGGTTACCGCAACCAGCACTTTTTGGCCAATTTCCTTAAAGCCAAAGATGTTTACGCCAAAACCAGCGGCTACTTCGACCCTACGGTGATGCCCCTGGTTAACTACTGGGGTTTTGGCTACACTCCCAAAAAGCCAGTGGAAGCAGTCGACAGCTCCCGGGTAGACACTATGTTGCTCTTCGTCGGTTTCGACAAGGTACAAATGGCCGCCGCCGGGCAAGACACCCTCTTTCGCAAAGCGCTGCCTGGTGTACAACTCGACTTTAGCGCCCTGGCCAAAGGCTATGGCGTAGATCTCGTCGCGGAATTCCTGGCGGCCCGGGGCGTGGAGAATTATCTGGTGGACATCGGCGGAGAAGCCATCGCCCGGGGTAAAAGCGCCCGGGGCGATTATTGGAAGATCGGCATCAACACGCCTCGCGAAGATGCCGCGCCGGATGATATACAAACCGCCGTACCACTTCAAAACCAGGCCGTGGCCACTTCCGGCAATTATCGCAACTTCTACGAAGCAGGTGGGGTAAAGTACAGCCACACGATCAATCCCAAAACAGGATTCCCGGAACGCAATACCTTGTTGAGCGCTTCCGTTTTCGCCAGGGATTGTATGACGGCCGATGCCTATGCCACCGCATTCATGGCCATGGGGGTAGATAAGGCATTCGCCCTGGCCAGCCAACTTCCCGAAGTGGAAGCCTATTTTATCTTCAGCACCCCAGATGGCGCAATGGGTATTCGCTATACTGCAGGGCTTACCCCGCTGTTTGATGAAAACACAAGCCAGGAATAACCCCCGGCGACAGGGAAAAATCAATTTAGACACACCAACGTATAATAGTTACACCAAAAACAGACTGATGGAATTCAAACTCGAACGCGACCTCATTTTCCTGGACCTGGAAGCCACCGGACTCAATGTGGTTCGCGACCGCATTCTGCAGATCGCCATGGTCAAATTTCTCAAAAACGGCAAAGAACCCGAAGAGTTATCGATGCTGATCAACCCCAGCATTCCCATCTCGGAGGAGGCCATGCAGGTGCACGGTATTCAGCCAAAGGATGTGGCCAATAAGCCCACCTTTCAGCAAGTCGCCCAAAAACTTTACGACTTTATCGGCAATGCCGACCTGGCAGGATACAATTCCAACCGCTTCGATATTCCCATGCTAATGGAAGAATTTGCCCGCGTAGGAATGGAACTCAATATGGACCGCCGGCGGACCATTGACGTACAGCGCATCTTCTACAAAATGGAACCCCGTACCCTCAAAGCAGCCCTTCAATTTTACTGCAACCAGGAAATGCAGGATGCCCACGACGCCCTGGCCGATGTTCGGGCCACTATCGATGTCTTCAAAGGCCAGCTACAGCGCTATCGCGGGGTAGATTATATCGACCAGGACGGCAACAAAGCTACCGCTCCCATCATCAATGATGTACAGGCCTTACACGAATTCACCAACGACACCCGCTTCGTAGACGCCACGCAAAAAATGAAATATGACACTGACGGAACAATCGTATTCACCTTCGGTAAATATGTTGGCAAACCCGTCGGAGAAACCTTGTCGCGCGACAAACAATATTACAACTGGATCCTCAACAAGGAATTCTCTTCTCAGGTTAAACAGATCGTCAAAAAGCTGGTGAAAGAATATGAGCAGAACAACGCCCGCTAAAGGAGCTGTCTTTTTCGCTCTGGCCCTGCTGGCCACATTAGCTGCCTGCTACGAGCCACAGGAAGGCTGTCTCGATGTAGAAGCGGTCAACTATGACCTTCAGGCCGATAAGAGCAACAACGAAGAATGTATCTATCCGCAACTGCGCCTGTCCCTTCGGCATGTCTACAGCAAGGCGGATACAACCTACCGCCTGGGGCTGGCCGATTCGGTCTATTATGACAGTCAGGGCCACCCATTCCGCATCAATTCCATTCGCTATTACCTTTCCAATTTCCACCTCATTTTCGCCGATGGACAGGAAGCTGAAGTAGCGGAAACTATTGAAATTGAGATCCCTCAGCCCGATGGCAGTACACTGCTCCGCGAGGTGGAAGACAATTTTTCGCTGGCCAGCCCGCGGGTTACCCAAAACTATACCATCGGAACACTTCGCAAGAGCGGAGAAGTACGGGAGATCCGCTTTGACCTCGGCGTTGCGGGCCTGGCCAACCAGGCCGGCCCCGCCTCTTTTCCCGACAACCACCCGCTCGGCCTGATCGATAGTAGCCTTTATTTCAACCAGGACTCCGGTTATGTGTTTCAATACATAGAACTATTCCGGGATACAATTGCTGCCGATACCGTCCCAGCTACTTTACGGATCGGCACCACGCCTTACCTGCGGGAAGTGCGGCTTCCCGTCAGTTTCACCAAAGCCCGCGGTTATCATATTCAGGTCAATATGCAGGCAGACTATAGCTATTGGTTCCAAAATATCGACGCCCGGCAGGATAGCCCGATGGCGCTGATCGACAAAATTGTCGCGAATCAGGCACAAGGCTTTTCCATTCTTGATATAGAACTTAAAGACAAGTAAGTTGGAATCCCTTCCGGCTCACCAAAACAGTCCAAACATGAAGCAATTTATTTTTGCATCCATTCTGTTGTCAACCCTCTTGTTCACCGCCTGTGACAACAAGGACGACAACAAGTCCGAATTAGCTGAAGTGGTGCTCAATTTCACCGCTAACTACGATAATGACCCTCTGGTGATGTTCGAACGCACCTATAACTATGAGGCGGATATGGATCTTAAGATGCAGCTCCTCCAGTTTTATATCTCTGATGTCCGCCTGCTGCACGATAAAGATGGTGTCACGGAGGAGGTGCCGGTGCTCGACATAGGCCTGATCAACTTCGGCAATGTATACAATGACGCCGATGCCGCCAAAGGCATCAATACTGCTGCAGTCAGTATCCCGGCTGGAACCTATACCGGCCTTCGCCTGGGTTTCGGCGTCTCTCCCGAACTGAACGCCACTATTCCGCCCGACTACCCTCTGGGCCATCCGCTCTCGGAAAATTACTGGGAGGACGCCCAAAGCTATATATTTTTCAAAGTCGAAGGCAATGCCGACCTTGAGCCTAACGGCGAATTTACCGACAAGCTCACCTTCCACGTCGGTGGGAATAATAACTACCGGGAGCTGTCCTTTCAGAAAAATTTCACCGTTGAGAAAAACGGCCAAGTCACCATTCCGGTAGTTGTCGACCTGAAAAAAATCCTGATCGCCTCCGATGGGACGTATGTTGACTTCCGGCAGGTCAAGCAGAGCCACTCCAACACCTCACCGGCGGCTATCTTTATGGCCGATAATGTGCCGCAGGCAGTGAGCGTAAAATAAGGTTGAAGCGGTGAGAAATCGGATGGTTGCCAGGTTGAAGGTTGGGATAAGCTTGAACAGCCGCCTTATATTTCAGAAAATGTCTCTTAGGCTTGTATTTGCATTTTTTATTGAGGCTGCCCTCGTAGTAGCCTGCACTCCGGAAGGAGAAGAACCGATATTGTCTGAAAACAACTATGAGCTGGCGGCGCCGGCCCATTTCCCGAAACTGGGATTGCCGGAGTATAACCCACAGACCCTGGCCGGCGTAGAACTGGGAAGACGTCTTTTTTACGACCCTATCCTTTCCGCTGACAGCAGTTTATCGTGCGCCTCTTGCCATTTGCAGGAGCATGCCTTCACCGATGGGCAGGCTATTGCCATTGGAATAGACGATAAGCCAGGCCGCCGCAACAGCCCTTCCCTGGCCAATAGTGCGTATTATTATAAAGGCTTGTTTTGGGATGGACGCGCCGCCACCCTCGAGGAGCAGGCACTGATACCGGTAGAGGACCCCAATGAATTAGGCAATAGCTGGGCAATGGTAGAACAGGCCCTTCGCCGCCATCCATTCTACCCGACTTATTTTTCGGAGGCCTTCGGCATTGGAGACACCGCCCAGATCACCCGGGAACTGGCCGCCCGGGCCATCGCTCAGTTCGAGCGATCCCTGATCAGCGCCGACGCAAAGTATGACAGAGTGTTGCGGGGAGAAGCGAGTTTCACTCCTTCCGAAAAAAGAGGACGGGACATCTTCTTTGACGCTTCCGAAACACTCCCTGCCGGAGAGTGCAGCCATTGCCACACTCCTCCCCTCTTTACGGACCATAGCTATATGAATAATGGCCTGGACTCGGCCAGCCGCCTCGAAGATTTCAGCGATACCGGCCGCGGTGCAACCACGGGCCAACGGTATGACAACGGGCGCTTCCGCGTTCCTTCCCTTCGCAACCTAACGCTAACTGCGCCTTATATGCACGACGGGCGGTTCGCAACGATGGAAGAAGTAGTGGAACACTACAATCGTGGTGGGCATTACGCCGAAAATGTCGACCCGAAGATACGGAACCTTCACCTTTCAGTACAGGACAAAGAAGATTTGATCGCTTTTTTACGAACCCTTACCGATAGTACATTTGTTAACCATCCGGGCTTCTCTAACCCGTTCAAACCATAAAATAAGCGGAACTATGAAAATAAAAATTCTATCCCTATTGGCGCTTGCCGCCCTTCTTGTGGTTTCAGCCTGCAAGGATGACCAGGGCCCGAGTGGCTGCAACTGCACAGAAAATGACCTCATCGAGGCCGTATATGACCCACAGCCAATTGAACTGGACTACCCGGAGCGCTTCCCAAAACCGATTATTCCGGAAGACAACCCCATGACTGCAGCGGGCGTGGCTTTAGGCAGAAACCTGTTTTACGACCCCATCCTTTCGAGTGACAGCACCATGTCCTGCGCCAGTTGCCATAACCCGCAGCTTAGTTTCACCGACGGACAGGCCAACAGTGAAGGGGTATTGGGCATGCGGGGCAAACGCTCTTCCATGGCCATTTTCAACCTGGCCTTTAACGCCAACGGCTTTTTCTGGGATGGACGCGCCGCTACCCTGGAAGCCCAGGCGCTGGCGCCGGTGGAAGACCATTTAGAACTCAATGAAAGCTGGGACAATGTGGAGGAAAAGCTGCGCCAGCATCCCGAATATCCAGCCTTATTTCGGCAAGCTTTCGGCATTGAACGCAAAAGCGAGCTTACCAGGGAGCTCGCTGTAAAAGCTATCGCTCAGTTCGAACGAACCCTCATCAGTTACAATTCCCGTTTTGACAAAGTGGTTTGGGAACAGCAAGGCTGGCCTACCGATGCAGAACAGCGCGGCCGCGATCTTTTTTTCGTAGAATTTGCTACTAATACCAACGACCACCCCGGTTGTTCCCACTGCCATGGCAGTGCGCTGTTCACGGAAAACCGATATTTCAATAATGGCATCTCCAATGTGAATGACCTGAACGGCTTCCCCGACAAAGGCCTCGGCGGCATCACCGGAAATATTTATGATAACGGGAAATTCAGAGCGCCAAGCCTCCGGAATATTGAGTTGACCGCCCCATACATGCATGACGGGCGCTTCAATACGCTGGAAGAAGTATTGGACCATTACGCCACGGGGGGGCATGGTGTGATTAACGAAGACGCCAACATTCAACCATTCACCCTTACCGAACAAAATAAGCAGGATCTCATTTCCTTCCTGAAAATGCTGACAGATACCACTTATATCAATAATCCGGCTTTCCAAAACCCCTTCGAATAAGCCCTTTGGTATCTATTGTAAAAGACAAACATGGATCATCCCGAATTTTCGTAGAATATCCCGGAAGATGCTCGGCCCCTGCCCATTCGGGCCGGGGCCGATACCACGCCTGATCGGCGGAGCCCGCTTGCTGTGCCGCAGGCCGGCAGGGATACTAAGTTGATGCTATTGATGAGAGAAGCCGCCCATTAAAGTTCTTTTTGTTGTGGAGCCTCCTCATATCCATAGTATCAACGGCCCACAGGGCCAAAGTATCCTCAAAGCCCGTATGCGGGGTTTGAGGAGTATCCCCGCCTGCTGCCAGCGGCGGGCAGGAATAGAAGCGCTGATTGGCGGCTCAAAATTCGGGATGACTCCTGTTTGTCAAAAAAAAAAGCCCTTGTTAGAGCTTTTTTCTAAAAAATATCTTCACTTTTTATTCAGTGAAATAGATTGTTTTCTCACAATATGCAGTCCTCCTGCTTCATTAAATAACTATAAATCAATTAAATAAAACAAACTTGTCTTCAGATATCGTTTAATTTTTTTTCACAAAACCCTATTTTTGTCTTTGTTTTCCCTTGATAATCTTAAGATGTTTGTAATGTCAAACGAAGATAGCGCCGGTAAAAGAACCGGCCAACAAAATTGGGATAATTTATATGGGATTTAAGTTTGTCAAATAGCAAGTCAGGTTTCTGGGAAAAATCTGACTTGCTATCGACAAATTCTAAGGCCACCCAAACTTGAAAGTAACCAACAGCTCCTCCTTCGAGGATTAAGCTATAAAGATATACTCTTCTTTTATTTCTAGCTTAGGCTAGTTTTTTTCGTACATGTTCATGGGATTATAATTATGATAAGTCGTATTACCGAAGACAGGTGGTGCGACTTATTTTTTTGCCCCTTATATCCATATGAACCTCCACAAAATCTTCAACCCACTACTTTATGACGCTCTTGCTGCAAAAAGTAACATACACCGCTCGGTTTTTTGTTACAGAACCGTTAAATTGCAGGTAAATGCAACTATTTGAAGTAATGAGGTTGTTATTGAGTTAGCAAAAACGGTGAAATAGTTCGTTTTAGGCTTAAAGTTTAATCATGTTCATGGGATTATAATTTGTTAGTAGTAGAGTCGTATCACACCCTGTGGTACGGCTTTTTTTTTCTGCCAAAAATTTGATTGGGCCAATTCATTGTAAGTCTAGGGTAAAATTTGTTACTTTGTAAAAGTATTTACTAGTCCTTACACAAACACTACTCCACCAAATCCTTTGCCATAGCTTTTTGCTATGCGAGAAACCCTTCAAATTCCCCCCCTCCTCCTCCTACCTCACGTGAGGTAGGGTGCTTTTTTGTTTTCCAGGTCAATATTTAAACTTTTACTAGGCATCTTAAGCTACTTATCCGAAAAATAGCGTCTTATCGCTGGTGTGTTCGTATACCAGTACATTAGTAGTATTTTTTAGCTAACAAATTATAGATCCAAATGTGTAGAAATCTACCAAAGACGGCCTTAAAGCGCCCATCCCGGAAGCTAAAGCATCCGATTGACCGATTATTATTATTCCTGCCTCTGTTCTTCCTGCTTCCTGTTGCGAACGCACAGATCAACATCTCGTTCAACGTAACCCAGCCCAGTTGTTTCGGCCTGCCTACCGGCAGCGTCACAGCTATGGCCAGCGGAGGAACCGGCTCCTACACCTACCTGTGGAACACAGGGCAGACGGGGCCCACCTTGAGTGCGATACCGGCAGGCAATTATTCCGTAACAGTGAGTGACAGCGGCGGAGCGAACGCATCCGGCAGCATTACCGTCAGCCAGCCTACTCTGGTAACGGTAAACCTGACGGCCAACGTTTGCCAGGTTCCGTTTGTCATCACCGCCAACGGCAATGGAGGGTTACCCCCCTACACCTACTCATGGAGTACGGGGGCATCGGGCGCCACCATCACCGTGGCTACCTCCGGCACCTACTGCGTAACCATGACCGACCAGAACCTTTGTGGAGCCGTCGATTGTATTGATGTTACCTACAACCCGCTAAACGTATCGGTAGTGACGAATAACCTGACCTGCACCGGCAGTAATGATGGGCAGGTAACAGCCATACCAACCGGAGGCAATCCGCCCTATACATATCAGTGGAGTAACGGGGCCACTACTGCCTCGCAATCCAATCTCGCACCCGGTACTTATACCGTGACCGTAACAGATGCAGCAGGCTGTACCGATTCGGCCAGCGGAACCGTACTGTCTCCTCCTCCTTTAATTGTCGATGCTACCGGCGCCGGCCCGAATTGCCCGGGCGGGAATAATGGCTCGGCCAGCGTTTTGGCATCCGGCGGCACCCCGCCCTATACCTACCTATGGAGCACCGGAGCGATGACCACAACCATCAGCAACCTCACCACCGGATCTTACTCCGTCACAGTAACCGATGCCAACGGCTGTGTGGCGATGGATATAGTGATCCTCAATCCTATTTCCAACCTTATGGCCGTAGCCGGTGCTATGCCAGAGAGTTGCCCCGACACCAACGACGGCACCGCCACTGCATCACCCGTCGGCGGCGTTCCTCCTTATACCTATATTTGGAGTAATGGAGGCAATACCGCCACCATTTCCGGCCTGGTTCCCGGAACCTATAGCGTCACTATTATTGACGGCGCCGGTTGCATGGCTACAGCCAGTACTTCGGTTGCCGAAGCCCCCGCTTTCAACATCAATGTTTCTGCTACCAATGTTACAACCTGTAATGCTGCCAACGGCACCGCCACCGCCAATATCCTGCAAGGTATCGGCCCATTTACCTACTCCTGGAGCAATGGTGGCAATACGCAGACGATTACCGGCCTGACGGGCGGTACTTATAGCGTTACCGTGACCGATGCCAACGGCTGCACAGATACCGGTACGGCCATTATTAACGAACCACCCGATGTATTTGTGATGGTCATCGCCACCGATACCATCTGCCCGGGTACATCTGATGGCCAGGCTGCCGCCATCGTTAGCGGCGGTACCGGCCCGTTCAGTTATCTCTGGAATACCGGCGCCACTACCTCCAGTATCGATAACCTGCCAGCCGGCGCCTATTCCGTCACCGTAACGGACGCTTTCGGCTGCCAGGCCAGTGGATCTGCTACGATCGTTGAGGCTCCTCCTTTCCTGGTTTCTATTATCGGGACCGAAACAGTCTGCAGCCCCGAAACCAGTGGCCAGGCTACGGCTATGCCCGATGGAGGCGCCGCCCCCTACTCCTACTTATGGAGCACGGGCGCTACCACGCAAACGATTATCGATATCCCCGAAGGTACTTTTTCCGTAACTGTGACCGACGCAAATGGCTGTGTCGCTATCGCCGAATTCGATGTGGATATCATCGATGACTTTGACGTCACTGGAATGATCACACCGGTACTGTGCTTCGGAGGCGCAACGGGGACCATCAGCACCACAACGGTGGGCGGCACTGCGCCCTATAGCTATTCCTGGAGCAATGGCGCTACCACAGCCAATATTTCCAACCTGAATGCTGGCGTTTACATGCTTACCGTTACCGAAGCCAATGGCTGCCAGGTGATGCGGGCATTCATTGTATCACAGCCCACAGAACTGGTAGCGACTGCCAGTGGTACAAACCCTGACTGCGCGGGCGCTCCTACCGGTTCCGCAATGGTAAGCACCACAGGCGGTACCCCGCCTTACACCTATTTGTGGAGCAACGGCGGTACAACTGCTACCATCAACAACCTGATGGGAGGCGCCTACTCGGTAACCGTAACTGATGCCCACCTGTGTACAGATGTAGCTTCTGTCACCCTGTCCTCACCGGCTTCATTGCAGGTAACCCTGTCTACCCAGAATGTACTTTGCAATGGGGAAGCTACCGGCTCTGCCAGCGCTACCGTTTCCGGTGGCACGCCACCCTATACCTATGCCTGGAGTAATGGTAGCTCGGGCTCTTCGGTTGGCAACCTGGCCGCAGGCAACTATACCCTGACCGTAACCGACGCGCACAATTGTACGACTACCACCTCTTTTACGATCAGCCAGTCACCGGAGTTGATCGTCGCTCTTACTATTTCCAATATTTTCTGCGACCCTGCCGGAACTGGCTCCATTACAGCTAATACCGTGGGTGGAACACCACCTTACAGCTTTGAGTGGAGCAACGGCGCCAGTGGAATGACAATTTCAGGATTGTCTGCAGGCGCCTATACGGTAACCGTAACCGACGTAAACGAATGCGAGGCAATTGCAACTGGGACAGTCCAGGAATTTCCTGGCCTGATGCTGACGCCTATTGCTACTTCGCCGAATTGTTTCGGTGAGATGAATGGTGCAGCAGCCGTAATAGTTTCTGGCGGCACAATGCCTTTCACCTTCCTCTGGAATACCGGTAGCACAGATGCTCAGCTGTTGAACATCCCAGCCGGCGCTTATTCCGTAACTGTAATGGATGCCGCCGGATGTTCCGGAACAGTAGTGGTAGGGGTCACACAACCCCTAGAACTGATTGCCCAGATCAATTCAACGAATGTGACGAATGTAAGCTGTAACGGTTTTGCCAATGGCCAGGCCACCATCACCGTATCAGGCGGCACACCGCCCTACTCCTATTCCTGGAGCAATGGCGCAACAACGGCAACGGCTTCCAACCTAAGCGCGGGCTCCTACACCGTCACGGTGACGGATGCCAATGGCTGTGAAGATACCGCCATGGTAACTATTACTCAGCCGCCTGCGCTGATGGTCAGCGCCAGTGCTTCCACTTCTGGCACCTGTAGCAATACCACCGATGGCGCCGCCAGTGTTTCCGCTAGTGGCGGCACACCGCCTTATAGTTATCTCTGGAGTACCGGAGCTACCGGCGCCAACCTGTCCAATCTTGCGGCCGGCGCCTACACAGTTACAGTTACTGATGCCAAGGGCTGTACGGGCAGCGCCAGTATTACCATTCAGTCATTCCCGGCGCCAAGCTGTTCCATCAATGTTACGAATGAAGTGAGCCCGGCCGGAAATGACGGCGCCGCTCAAGTGGTGGTTAGTAGCGGAACACCACCTTTCGCAATCGCGTGGAGCAATGGCCAGTCCGGCGCGAATGCCACCAACCTGACGCCAGGCGCCTATTCTGCTACAGTAACGGACGACAACGGCTGCCAGAGTTCCTGTACGGTAACCCTGGCCCCGCCGGCCCGCCTGGGCGATTACGTCTGGCTGGATACCGACCGTGACGGCATCCAGGATGCAAATGAAAACGGTATTCCTGGGGTCATGGTTATCTTACAGATTCCGGGAGATTCCGACCCGACCAATATTGACACCACCTTCACCAACGGGGATGGCTACTATTACTTTGACGTAATCCCTGGTGATTACAAAGTGCTGTTCATCAATCCGGGCGGGCTGGTGTTCACCGACTCCAACCAGGGGCCAAACGATGCACTGGACAGTGACGTAGACCCTACTATGGGTATGACGGGCGTATACACCATCGGCCCGGGAGAAACCAACCTGACTATCGATGCCGGCCTCTACAACGAATGTGAAAACATCACCAACCCTGGCCTCATCGGCCCGAGCCAGTTCCTCTGTGGGCCAGGTAATGACCCTGATCCTATCCTTAACGTGCAGTTCCCGTCGGGGGGTTCCGGCCCAATCGAATACCTTTGGATGGTGAGCACCCAACCGGGGCCGTTCAATGTTCAGACCTGGTCGCCCATACCGGGCGCAACGGGCCCATCCTACGACCCTCCGGTGCTGTATGAAACGACTTACTACGCCCGCTGTGTCCGCCGCGAAGGTTGTGATATCTACCTGGAGAGCAACATCGTAACCATCGAGGTTGGTAGTGTAGCCGTGGCCGATATTCAGGGGCCGGATTATATCTGCGTCGGCGAGACAGAAACTTTCTTTGCGGCGCAGGCAGGCCCCAACGCTGTAATCAACTGGGCTTTCAGCGGGCCGGTTTCTCCGCTGTCTGCTACCGGTTCTCCGGTACAGATCACCGCCAATAACTTCGGCCTGATCCATATAACACTGACCGTAACAGAGAATGGTTGTACCTCCACTGACGTGGAAACCCTGACGGCCACGAACAGCCCTATTTATTGCGCGCAGTTGCTGCCAATCACGGTTGAGGTTACCAACCAGGATCCCGGAGAAGTACTGATCAGCTGGATGGCCGAGCAAGGCCTGCCTGGCTTGATGTTCAAAGTCGAACACTCCAAAGACGGCACAAACTTCCAGACTCTGGGCCAAACGAATACCCCACGAGCATTCCTGGGTAGTATGAGTTACTTCGAATTCGAAGATTTTGAGGCCAAACTTGGCCGCAACTACTACCGGATCCGGGTAGAAGCACCCGATGGTGAGGTGTTCTACTCCGAGATCGGCGAAGCTATTATTTATGGAGATTCGAAGATCGCTATGATCTACCCCAACCCGGTGAGCCAGGTGGCGACCCTGGAGATTTTTGAGACCTTCGATACCGATGTAAATGCCGAAATATTCAATGTCAATGGCGCCAGGATGTGGTCGAAAAACCTGCCCAAGGATGTCAAGCGCATTGAAATAGACCTGTCTCAATACCCCTCCGGA
Organism: Lewinellaceae bacterium; assembly: GCA_020636215.1. Lineage (GTDB taxonomy): Bacteria > Bacteroidota > Bacteroidia > Chitinophagales > Saprospiraceae > JACJYE01. The sequence continues at coordinate 605,539 of JACJYG010000005.1, read as the reverse complement.
ACCTATTTTCTGAAGCTCCGCTATGGAAAAACCGGTGAGAAAGTATTGAAAGTGTTGAAGCACTAGTTTCGTACTGCTTTTATTATCTTTGTCAGTACACACTAGTTGTGGATTGGGATTTGGGGGCTGGGCCTAGTGGTTCAGCCCTCTTTTTTTACAAGTTATTGAAAAACAAGTTTTTATGTAAAAAATTTGATTTTTTTTCTTTTTTTCATTTAATCCCTATAGAATTAGTATTGTTTATTCAATAATTCTCTTTATTATTGTGTCAGGATTAAATCCTGCCCTGCCATGAGACATGCTTTCTTATTAAGCTGTTGTTGTTCCGAAAATAGTATATCCTCTGGCAAGGCTTGTTATTCCTGAATATTACCCAATATAACGCAACGTGCAAAAGCCTTTCCAGAACACTTCTGCGAGAGGCTTTCTTTTTAATAAACCAAACGTCAAAGCTTATGACGACCTATCTTGATGGTAAACGACTGGCGCGGACTGAAGTAGGAATTCTCAACGAGCTATTCGGGCCGCTCACCTTTGAAGAGCGCCTTAAACAGTTGTACCGGTATTTTCCCAGAGAAGCAGTTCTGTTCACTTCTTCTTTCGGAACAAAATCAGTTTTCCTCTTACATCTGCTTTCCCGAATCCAACCGGAGCAAACGATACACTTTATCGACACTGGTTTTCATTTTCCGGAGACGCTGGCTTATAAGGACGAGCTTACCCATGCTTTCGGACTGAGGATAGTGGATGTAACCCCTGACGCCAACCAGCATGAAGTCAGCCGGATGGAACAGCTATGGTCTGTCGACCCCAGCTTGTGCTGCGCAGTCAATAAGCTATCGCCCCTTGAGCCCCTCAAAGCCAGGCATAAGGTATGGATATCCGGATTGATGGCCTATCAAACGGAGTTCCGCTCCGGATTGCGCGTGTTTGAAAAAAAAGACGGCATTCTGAAATTCTATCCGCTGATCGATATTGACGAAGGGGAGTTCCTATTCCATATGTCGTTCTACCAATTACCTCCACACCCATTGGAATCAAAAGGCTATGGGTCTATTGGATGTGAGCACTGCACCGCCATGGGAAAAGGCCGTGAAGGCCGATGGAAAGGCACCGGAAAGACGGAATGCGGGCTACATCCTTGACCCTACTTCAAAATCCCCTCCCGCACAGCATCCTCTGTGTACCCATGCAATTGCACAGGCGACTTGCGCCGCCTGGAGCGGAACCGCATATTGAGCACTTCGACAAACAAGGAAAAGGCAATGGAAAAATAGAGGTATCCCTTAGGCACCGATCCGATTTCCGCACCGGCGATGGTGAGATTAGCCAGATGAGCCCCCTCCGCAATCAGCGTAAAACCAATGAGGATAAGGAAAGCAAGGCCCAGCATTTGAATGGTCGGGTGGCGGTTGACGAAGTTGGCCACCGGTGTGGCAAACAGCATCATTATAACAACAGACAGAACGACCGCCAGGATCATGATAACGAGCGCCCCATACAGGCCATTGGTCATCCCTACTGCAGTCAGGATGGAATCAAAAGAGAAGACGATATTGATAACGGTAATCTCTATAATAGCGTTAGACAAGCTGCTCCCCCCTTTGCTCTTTCCATCTACTTTGAGGCGGTCATCTTCTTCCAGCTTGTGCCGGATCTCCGTCGTACTCTTATAGAGCAGGAATAGCCCCCCGGCAATGAGGATCAGGCTTTGCCCGGAAAAACCACCCTGAATCCAGGAAGTATCAATGGATAGCCAGGGCTCTTCCATGGCTACCAGAATGGATATCCCAAAAAGCAGGACGATACGGAGGACCATAGCCAGGAGAAGCCCAATGTTCGTCGCTTTCGGCCGGTCCTCTTCAGACAGCTTGCTGGATGCAATAGAAATAAAAATAATATTATCAATGCCAAGCACGATCTCCAGGAAAGTCAGGGTGATCAAGCTCATCCATACACTGGCGCTGGCGAAATCGGGTAGTACAAGTTCCATATTTCTGATTTTCTGTTGTAGTAATTTCTTAAGGGCATATTTGCCACAGCAAAGCAACAATGGCTCAGACTGAGTGCAAGTTTACAAAGATTGCGTAAATGCTTCTATGCGAAATGGTGAAAATACCACCTCATCCTCTGCATTTCTCTATTCTCGCATTCACACATTCTCGCATTCTCACATTCTCACATTCTCACATTCTCGCATTCTTGCATTCTCACATTCTCACATTCTCGCATTCTCACATTCTCACATTCTCGCATTCACACCTCCCCAACCCCCATTGCCCATTCCACAGAAGTATCCTTACCTTTGCCCGAAATTTAAAACCAGAAAATCAACTCCAATGAAATACCGCCGCCTCAGACAAGAAGAGTTGGATGATTTGGAACAAGCATTCATTCGGTTTCTGGCCACCAACAGCATTACCGGGCAAGAATGGGTGCGGATAAAAGGCCAGCAACCCGAAAGAGCAGAAGAATTGATTGGACTGTTCAGCGACCTGGTATTTGAAAGGGTGTTAAAGGACATACAATACCTGGAATTCAAAACCTCCAAAGACATTAAGGCCTTCCATTGCCTGGAAAGCCAAATCATCCTCAACGGACTTTTGGTGGAAGGAGATACCTCGTTCGATTTTACCCTGGAACAAAGCCCCCAGCAGATGTTCCAGCAGATTCAGCGCTCGGGAGCAAAGCTCAAATTATATACTGCCGAAAAAACTTACAGCCGTGGCCGGGAACTGGAGCTTTTCGAAATGATGGAAAATGGGGCCCTAATCTCCCGGGATGGCGCTCTTTTCAAGACATTGGAAGCGTTGAAGAAACCGTAGTTCTGGGCGTCAGTTCTCGGGGTGCACTACAGTTCGGTATTCCGAATTAGAGTACTGGCCTACTGGCTAATGCCTCCCCCGTCTACCCCAAGGGCCTATCCTGCGAAAAAAAAGAGCTGATGGCCGAAAAGAAAACATAGGCCATTGCGCAGAGAAGTATCCAAAGGTAACTTTGCCCCCATGGCTAAGCAGCTCTGCATTCTCCCGACACTTTTTTTACTTCTGACGGCCCACATGTTTGCACAGGATGTGCTGGGCCGAAGGGTAAGTGTTAACTGTAGCCAGCAACCCATCAAAAGTGTGCTTGAGGATATCGAATCCCGCTATGATATCCATTTTGTTTTCAGCGATCAATTCGTTTCACTTTCACGGCGGGTGACCCTCAACGCGCGTCGCCGGCCGCTGAATAACGTACTTGATGCACTGTTTCGGGAAACGGGTATTGAATACCGGGCCATTGGCGAGCAAATTGCGCTGCGCGAAAACCGGCAGCCTCCGGTATTGAGTGAGACTCGCCCGAAACGCCTCACCCAGTCCGTCAGAGGGCAGGTTGTGGATGGGGATTCCCACATGCCTCTCATTGGCGCCAATATCCAGTTGCTCGACAGCACCCGTTTCCTGGGTAGTTCAACCGATCAGGAAGGCTGGTTCACATTGCCCAATGTTCCCGTCGGACGACGCAGTTTTACAATTACCTACCTGGGGTATCAGCCCCTGACCGTTCGGGACCTCATTATTATTTCCGGAAAGGAACTCGTTTTGGAAATTGAGCTTCAGGAGTCTTCTACCTTTCTTGAAGAAGTAGTGGTAACCTCCAATATTGATAAATTGCAGCCGCTCAATGATATGATCTCGGTCAGCGGGCGGCAGTTCAGGGTGGAAGAGGCCAGCCGTTATCCGGGAAGTTTCCAAGACCCTGCCCGCATGTGCCGTTCCTTCGCCGGTGTTTCTTATGTCAGCGACCTGGACAATGACCTCATTATTCGCGGTAATGCGCCGACCAGTCTGTTGTGGCGGCTGGAAGGCATCGAGATCCCAACGCCCAACCACTTCAGCGCCATTGGCAACACTGGTGGCGCCATCAGCATGTTGAACAGTTCCGTACTCACCACTTCTGATTTTCTAACCAGTGCATTCCCGGCAGAGTATGGCAACAGTATTTCCGGAGTGTTCGACCTGAAGTTCCGCAACGGCAACAACGAACAGCACGAATACGCGCTAAGCGCCGGCGTGCTGGGCCTGGAAGCTTCAGCCGAAGGGCCTATCGACAAGAGCCGTGGCAGCTCCTATCTGGCCAATTACCGCTATTCGACCCTGGCCGTCCTGGAAGAAGTCAATCTCAATCCTGCACTGGAAGATGGCGTCCCCCGCTACCAGGATTTATCCTTCAAGGTGCTCTTGCCTACTGCCAAGGCGGGTACATTCGCACTTTTCGGCCTGGGAGCACAGAATGAAATAGGCCGGGTTCCGGCCCTTCAGGCCGATGGCCGGTTCGATATTCCCGTTGCACATCAGGAGATTGCGCAGTATGGCCTGTTGGGCCTGAAACACACGTTCCAACTCTCCGAGGAAGCCTACCTGCAGACCATCGCCGCCCTTAGTTTCAATACCTACCGCTATGATTTTGAATATTATCAGGACTCTTTAGAGATAGACCCCTCCGAAGTTTTGTTCCGGGAACGGGAGCGGCATGTAGAATCCGCTTTGCGGCTAAGTGTCCAGTACAATCAGAAGTTTAACGCCAGGCTTGGGCTACGAACGGGCATAATCGCCAGCCGGCAATTCTACGATCTGTTCTATCGGTTCAACAACGAACGCACCGGACTGGAAGGCACCTTTCTGGATGATACCGGCGCCGCCACCACACTGCAGGCATACGCCCAGTGGAAATACCGCTGGCAGGACCGCTGGACGGCCAATGCCGGTGCGCACCTGCTCTACTTTGACCTGAATAATACCTTTAGCCTGGAACCCCGCCTCGGCCTCAACTTTCAGATTGACAATCGGCAATCACTGCGATTGGGTATGGGCCTCCACAGCTATGTCGGCCATATCTCCAGCTACCTCATCCATCCGCCATTTGATTTCGCCCTTCAGCCTTTTCGCAACCGTCAGCTTCCAAAATCCCTGCACACTGTGTTGGGCTATAGCCTGCAGTTATCTTCGCAATGGCACATCCGGCCCGAAATATACTATCAAAGGCTCTTCGATGTGGCTGTGAGTAGCGACCCTTCTCAAACCTGGGTCAGCGTGGTCAATATTCTCAACAATTATGACATTTTCGATATCTCCGAGGCCCCCATTGTCAATAAGGGCATGGGCAGAAACTTTGGCTTTGAGTTAACTACGGAAAAATTGTTTTCCAAAGGCTTTTACAGCCTTTTCACCCTTTCCCTATATGACTCCCGTTACTCAACAGTAGATGGCAGGATGTTCAGCACCCGCTTTAATGGCAATTACATCCTCAACCTGATGGGCGGGCGGGAAATTACCGTGAACAATAATAACACCCTGGGTATTAATGTCAAATTCATCTACGCCGGAGGCAACCGTTATTCTCTGATCGATGAGGAAGCTTCCCGGGAAAGTGGCTTTACCGTTTTATATCCGGATCAGGTCAACGGCCAAAAAGGGCCCGCCTACCGTAGGATCGACCTGCTGGCCAGTTTCACCGTCAATAACCCCCGCACCACCCACCGCCTGTCTATCGACATCCAGAACCTGTTGAACCAACGCAACGTCCTGGGGTATTTCTTCGACGCCAGTGCGAACAAGATCACTACTGAATATCAGGTCCAATTGTTGTTTGATTTGCGGTATAAGGTCGTTTTTTAGCCAGGCTGGACGTCAGCCCCTTTGGGCTTCCGACGTTCAGGCCTGCGACGTTTCAACTTTTCGTATCTTGCCCTCTTCAAAAAAAGATCGAGTAATGCGGTATCTCTTTTTCGTTTCAATTTACCTCCTGATAGCAGGCCCTTCCGTAGCCCAGGACAATCTCAACGTCTCCCTTTACGCCCAGTACAACCGTGGCGATGGGCGGGCCTCGGGTTGCTGGTACTATGCCGCACCGGACGGGAAAGAATATGCTATTTTAGGCGCACAAACGGGCACGGCCATCATCCGTATTGACGGGCCGAATAATTTGGAAGAAGTGGGCTTTGTCCCTGGCTATTCGTCCAATTGGCGAGAGGTGACTGTGGTGGGCCAGCAAGCCTATGTGGTGACGGAAGGCTCGGGCTCCCCGCATTATGGCATGCAGGTGATCGAGCTGGGGCAATTGCCGGACACGGCCTTTTTGCTAAACAGTTATTCCGCCACCTTTGGACGGGGGCACATCATTCAAAAAGACATATTCGAGGAAGCGCCTTTTGTTTACGTGTGTGGTACATCCACTACTCAGGGCGTACATATCATTGACGTTTCCAACCCGGCGGCCCCGCAGCAGGTAGGCCTATATCAGCCAGGTTATTACATTCACGACTGCCATGTGCGTGGGGATTTGCTCTTTGCCGCCGCCTTTTATGAAGGTACGGTCGATATAGTCGACATTTCTGATAAATCCAACCCCACCCTACTCTACCGCCTGGACGATCCGGCCGGTAAGACCCACAGTGTTTCTACCACTGAAGATATGCAATACCTCTTCCTGGCCGATGAGCAGGACGGCCTGCCGGGCCGCATTTTCGATATCCAGGACCTGGAAAACCCGGTGCAGCTGGCCACCTATACCGCCAACCTGGCCAGCCTGGTGCACAACCCTTACATCCGGGGGGATTTCGCTTTCATCACCCACAATACGGAAGGCCTGCGGGTCGTCGATATGGCCGACCCCGCCGTACCTGTGGAAGTGGGGTATTACGATACTTATTCCGGTTCCAGCGGCGGATTCAATGGCTTGTGGTCAGGCTGCCCTTACCTGCCCTCCGGCCGGATCATCGGCGGAAACCGGGAGGACGGCCTCTACGTCTGGACATTTAACAACGCCCGAGCCGGGCGCTTTTATGGATTGGTTGTGGACTCCCTTAGCGGCGAGCCGATTTTCAACGCTACTATAACGATAGAAGGGGCCGGCGATGTACTGCAATCGGACTTTGAAGGGCGCTTTAAAAAAGGCTATCTGCCCGGTAATTTCACGCTTACGGTTACTGCGCCCGGGTACACCCCTAAATCGGCCACCGTTACCTTGGCTGAAGGCAGCCAGGAAAGCCTTACCGTAGAATTGGCCGGGCTAACCTCCGGACTGGCAGAAGCAAAAGCAGCAGAAAAAATCACTGTGTTTCCGAATCCATTCACCGTGGGCGCCACGCTGCAACTCGACGATCTGGCCGGAGTCAAAAGGGTGCGGCTCATTGGCCCGGATGGAAGCACAGTGCGGTACTATCAAGTGGAACACCAGGCTTCCAGCCTTTATATTTCCCGCAATGGGCTAACTCCTGGCCTGTACTGGCTTCTGGTAGAGGATGAAACCGGCCGGATGCTGGGGACAAAGCAGCTGATCTGTCAATGAGATTCAGCCGGCCATTAAAGACAGCAAGTGTTCACGAGTGTCTTTATCAAACGCTCTGGATCTGCGGTGGCAATTTTGATTAGTTTTCCACACGGTTTTTTGATTTTGACCTGATTTAATAATAAAACCTAATTTGTACGGGTTTCACTCCATAAACAGCTACGATATGAAAGCTCGACACCTTGTTCTACCCCTACTATTCCCAGCCACTTTTTTTGTGGCTTCCTGCCAGAATCAGCCTTCTTCCGGCCAGCCGGAGCAGTCTAATAAACAGGCGGATACGCAACCAGCGGAAAATACGCCAACCGGACAGCCCCTGGTTTTTACCGACGCCGGCCAGCTACCTGCAGGCGTAAGCTTTGAGGGAAAATTCCTGCAGGGTGCTCGTTGGGAGAGCCAGGGCGTTACCTACTATGGCCTGGTATCAAAATATGAGCAGGGGGAATTCTTTAGCCCGGGCTGGGTGTCTCGGCTCCATATCTACTTGTATGAAATCCTGAATGGACAGGTGGCTAGCCGCAAGGCTTTCGAAGCGGAAGCCCCAAATATTTACTCGGAAGCCAGCCTGAATGAAGATCGGACTAAAGTAGTCAACCTCCCGTCAATAGGCTCGGCATTTTCCATCGTGTACTCCATCTGTCCGGACGGAGAAGACCCTTGTACCGTCTATTCCACCGTGATCGGAGATAAAGGCAAGTACGACTTTCAGGTGATGGATAATGTCGATAAAAATATTTATTTCTATTCCAGGGACGAGATCATGGAGGGCATCCCGGAGGATGTCCAGGTGCATATGTTGGAGCAATTGTTTCCGGAAAAGTAAAACGGTAAAGCTACTCCATGTCCACCCGCAGCGTAATACTCGGATGCTCATTCGGCGCCGTCACGGCATTGAGTACGCTGAACACCAAATCAAATTCCTCTAATTGTTCCAGGGTTTTTACCTGAATTTCCGTCTCTGCCTGAGGGTGCAGCACAATCAGGTCGGTGCCGGTATGAAAAGTGTATCCGCTTTGGCTTTGCAGCACATACTCCGCATCGCTGGTATTGCGGATGGTGATAACTGCCACCGAAGAGGGGCCAAAGTAAGTCGCTTTGACTACTGACAGGGAAGCCTCTATCAACGGCAAGAGTTGTGCCGGCCTGCCTATGAGGGTATTATTAAACCAGGCGACTGTACGGCGATCCATCAGGGCTTCTTTGATGGCTTCTTTGGTGCGTTCGGTAGCGAAAACCAAGGTTACCGGGCGATGCCCGCCTTCGGGTATCTGAAATTGCCAATCCACCAGTCCGTGGATATCGGAAGTGCCCATGATGGTGAGGTTGTACTCCAGGGCAATCTGCAAGGCTTCGTCGGAATAAGTCAGGTCATTAACTACTTCTATCCCATCCAGCAGGCCTTCTTCAATCAGCTGTAGGTGAAATGCCGTCAAACGGGCGATGCCGTCGGGGCGTTGGGCGGTCCAGTTAGGGTGGTTCCAAAAGGTAAAGGCCCCTTGTCTTTTGGCTTCGCGGAAGACTTCTATGGAATCCTGGATCAACAATTTGTTAGCGTCCTGAATGAAGATGGCGTTGGTGTGTCCCGGCGGCATCCGGCGAGTGATCTCGGAACCTTTAACCACGATCAGTCCGTAGGCCCGGGCATTGTTTTCGGCCAGTTCGTAAGAGCGGTTGCGGTCTGGGTGGGGAATATCGGCTTTATGAGGTTGGTATTCCAGATGTTCGGTCAGGGAAATAGCATCTATACTATCCCGGAGCGCTTCCTGAACACGAATGTCCGGCCAGACGCTTCCATCCGAGAAAGCGGTGTGCTGGTGAAAGTCGCAAACCAGGGTCTGATAAGCAGGGACATCGGGAAACTCGATGGCGCGCTGGTGTGCATGAGTGTGTGGCGCCTGAGCCATGGCCAGCTGGGCAAACAGGTACAGCGGCAGGAATAGGGAGCGTTTTTTCATAAGGAATAGCGAATGTTTCCTACAAAGAAAAGGAATTTAGTATGAACGGGAAGGCACTTTTGGTGGAAATGCATAAATGCGAGAGTGCGAGGGTGAAGTGGCCGATTTACGCATTTTTAAATTCACTCTTCCTCCAATAATCCGGGCCGCCGCTCCACAGTACGCTTCAGCGCCTGATCGTAGCGCCACTCCTCGATCTTTTTAAAATTGCCGGTTAGCAACACATCGGGCACTTTCCACCCGCGGAATTCTTCGGGCCGGGTATACACGGGAGGGGACAACAGGCCGTCCTGAAAGGAATCGAAGAGAGCGGAGGTTTCGTCGTTGAGCACGCCGGGAAGCAGGCGGCCGATAGCGTCAACCAGGACGGCGGCAGGCAGTTCTCCACCGGAAAGCACGTAATCACCGATAGAAATTTCCATGGTGACGAAATGTTCCCGGATGCGCTCGTCGATGCCTTTGTAGTGGCCGCAAATGATCAGGAGGTTTTCTTTGAGGGAAAGCCGGTTGGCCAGGGGTTGCTCCAGGCGCTCGCCATCAGGCGTCATGTAGATGACCTCGTCGTAGGAGCGCTCCTTTTGAAGTTTTTCAATACAATTGGAAAGGGGTTCTATCATCATCACCATGCCGGCGCCTCCCCCGTATTGATAGTCGTCCACCTGGAGATGCTTGCCTAAACCATAAGGGCGCAGATCCTGTACGCACACCTCCAGCAGGCCTTTTTCCTGGGCCCGTTTCATGATCGAATGTTGGAAAGGGCTCTCCAACAATTCGGGGTGCAGGGTGATGATATCGATCCTCATTGGGGAGCGTTGTTGATTGTGGGTTGTTCACTGTCGGCAAACCAACAACGAACAACCCACAACAAATAAAACTAGTTTATCTTCAGCAATTCCACCTCAAAGACCAGGGTGGAGTACGGGCCGATGGTAGGGCCGGCAGCGCGGCTGCCATAAGCGAGGTCGTAGGGAATGTAGAGTTTCCACTTGGAGCCCAGTGGCATCAGCTGAAGGGCTTCGGTCCAGCCGCTGATCACCTGGCCCACCCCGAAAGTTGCCGGTTGGCCGCGCTCTACAGAGCTGTCAAACACGGTACCGTCAATCAGGGTGCCGTGGTAGTGAACCGTAACTTTGTCTTTGGCGGTAGGTTTCGGCCCGTCGCCGGCAACCAATACCTCGTACTCCAGTCCGCTGGGAAGCGTGACGACGCCTTCCCGTTTGGCGTTCGCTTCCAGGAATGCTTTACCTTCGGCAATGACCGATTCGAACTGCTTCTGCTGTTCGGCATCCTTTACCTTTTGCTGTTCCTGCATGTATTCTTGGATAACCGTATTACACTGCTGTACATCAATAGCCGGTTCTTTGCCCGACATAACATCGTGGAAAGCCGCCTGAAAAGACGCCTCGTCAACCTTGCCAAACCCTTGGCTCTTCAGGTTCTGGGCCAACAAAACGCCCAGGCTGTAGCTCAATGAATCCATATTTTGTTGTGCGTTTACAAATGAAAAAAGGAAAAGCCCTCCAACAAGGAGCGCCGTTATTTTTGTCTTCTGCATGGGTTATTGTTTTGAAAATTAAAGAATCGCGAATAAAACGATGCGAAGAAAAGAAAATTATTGCGGAAATTTATTGTCTTGTGGGTCTTGTGGGTCTTGTATGTCTGGTATGTCTGGTGGGTCTGGTATGTCTGGTGCGTCTGGTGCGTCTGGTATGTCTGGTATGTCTGGTATGTCTGGTGCGTCTGGTATGTCTGGTGTGTCTGGTGTGTCTTGTATGTCTGGTGTGTCTTATTTGTCTTGTGGGCATGGAGCCGGGCAAGCTTTGAACAGGCTCCAAGCTCTCCCCTTACTTCTCCTCCCCCCAACGATAGGACTGCACCTGAAGGCCTGCCAGGTCCAGGATGCGGTCAACGACGGTAGCGGCCAGTTCTTCGAAAGTTTGTGGTTTGCTGTAAAAGGAAGGGCTGGCCGGACAGATGATGCCGCCAGCCTCGGTGATAGCTTTCATATTGTTAATATGGATGAGGTTGTATGGCGTATCACGGGGCGCGAGGATGAGGCGGCGCCGTTCTTTGAGGGCCACATCCGCAGCTCGGGTGATCAGGTCGTCGGAAGTGCCGTTAGCAATGCGGCCCAGTAAGCCCATAGAGCAGGGGCAGACAATGACAGCGTCGTAACGGGCAGAACCGGAAGCAATGGGCGCCATGAAGTCGCGCTTACCGTAAAACGTAAAAGGGTAATTTTCATAGCTTTTGTCCCCCAGTTCATACTCCCAGTTGAACTTGGCGTTATCACTCATCACAACTCCCACGGCGTCGAGCTGATCCTGGTATTGAACCAGCCGGTCGAGCAGGACCTTGGCATAGATGCTGCCGCTGGAGCCCCCGATGCCGATAGCGAATTTGTGTTGGTGGTTCATTCGTTATTTGTTGATCCTTGTTAGTTTTCTGCGTGTTCTTCCAGTACAAAGACAAAAGGATTTTGGAGAGAAAAAGTTCAGGGCAATGCTATGTGGAGACTGTTCAAATAAATGTGTCAAATCCCGAGCCCAGGTCGGAGAAGCCTTGATTTTACTGAGATTCAGGGATGCTCGAACTTTACCCGGCCCTCAAGGACGGGACTCAATATTTTACCGGGCCGTAGGGACGGGACACAAACACTTAAACACGCTTGCTATGTGTTACATCTTGAACATTCTATCGTATGATCGCTATATTTCCATAAGCTATGTTAGCCGTGCTTTGGTAAAAGAACCGATATTGGAGTACATAGGTAAAGACGCCCCGCTCAAGCGGCTGCCCTTTCCTGTATCCATCCCATTTTTCATTAACATCGAAAGAACGGTAAACCATCTGCCCCCATCTGTCAAATATCGTTAGTTGAAAATCCAATAATTCGCAGGGTGAAAAAGGATGGAATCCATCATTTTTCCCATCATTGTTCGGTGAAAAACTATTGGGGATATATAAGCCGCAATCGCAATTGAAATCTATTTCATCAATTCTTACCGTATCTCTTATGGTACAATAGCCGTCCCGTGCCTCTACCCAGTATGTTCCTGGCTCATTAACCTCAATTCTTGTTCCGGTGGACAGATCACTCCATTGATATGATTCAAAAAAATCATCCACTTCCAGGACGATATTTTTCACCACACAATAAGCCGTATCATTTCCCAGGTTTATGGTAGGGCAATCTAGAGAAAAGTCATCGAGAAAAACCCAGGTCTCTTCAGTGGAGACTATTCGAACACTAATGAATTCATAAGTTTCCGAAGGCGAAAATTGCACCTCATCATACTGCCAATTTGTACTTACCAAAGGCGAAATAAAGATGGATTCACCAAATAGGCCGCTTGAGTTGGATAACCCGATTTCCACTTTACTGTTTTGGTTGACAATACCACTGCCGGTTTTTCTGGCGAACCTAAGTTTGTAAAGCCTGTTGGCTTGAAGTGGCAGGGTCAGCTCAAAAGAAATTGCATCGGAAAAAGTATTATTGTAAAGGGCTACGAAATAATCTCCGTCGATCGCATCATCATAATCACAGGAATCAGATAACAGGTCAACCTCACTCTGCCCCCCAAAGGCCGAAACATTAAACACATGAGTATTAAATTGGCTGTTCATCAAGTTGATGCCACAATCCAGATCGTTCATCTCGAAACTCCCGTTGAGGATCTGCTGGGAAAAAAGTAGCGATAATGGCACAAACAATAGAATAGCCATTAGGAGGTATAAACCAAGTATCGTATTCTTCATGGAATTAAGGTGTTGATACGAATATCGGAAAATTATATGAATCCCCATCGTAGCCTCCTATACCGGTGAAGGCCAACTGCCGTTCCCAATCTTCTGGCCCAATGTCTAAAAGTTAAATATATCTTAAACGGAAAAGCCTGCATATCTTTAGGATAGCCTGGAAAGTATCTTTGAATAGAAACAAAAAACGCAATATCCATGACCAAGAAATTACTGATCGGCGGCATCCTGGCCGTTTTTGCGCTAATAGCCTACTCTTTTACGCTGGACAACCCTGCGCCTGCCAAGGCTGGCAATATTGCGGCCGAAACCATCACCTGGCATACCTGGGAAGAAGCCCAGCAACTGATGGAGAAAAAGCCGAAGAAAATATTCATCGATGTTTACACGGACTGGTGCGGATGGTGTAAGCGGATGGACAAAGAAACCTTCACCGATGCCGAAGTGGCCAAATACATGAATGAGAACTTCTACGCGGTGAAATTCAATGCCGAACAACATGAGGACATTCTATACAAAGGCACTACCCTGAGCTATCGCCCCGGTGGGCGCCGCGGGGTACACGAACTGGCCGTATCGCTACTCGACGGCCGCCTGGGCTACCCTTCTTTCGTCTACCTGGATGAAAACCAGGATCGCATCACCATATCCCCGGGCTATAAAACGCCGGATATGATGGTGAAGGAGCTAAAATTTATTGGCGGTGAGTATTACAAAACCATGCCGTTCGAAGAATTCCAGGGCAAGTAAGTTGATGCCCTGATAGAAAACCCAGGCTCCTGGGCTAACCCAGAGGCCTGGGCTTTTTTTTTCACGCTCTCCTGACTTTATCACTCCTGTTTCTTTATCAATTCCTCCAATAGCACAAACCGCCAGGATAGTTGCCGCTCATGTGGCGCATAATCCAACTCCAGCACTTTGTCCGGGCTAAAATCCTTAACGTAATCAGGGGCGTAATCCCGGTTAACGGAATTGTTGATGCCTGAGCCAAGTAGCCAGATACCCTCCGGAGTCTGGAATTCGAAGGCCTTAGCCTGCATGCCCACATCGCCGCCGATGAGCACAACCTGTATGCCTCTTTTCTGTACGGACTCCAACCAGGGATATACCAACCGAGTGATATTAGATTCCGGGCTGCAGGTGGCGCGGATCAGCATAGGGTTGAAGTTGAAGGCTTTCAGGGTATCTCCCATTTCATCCACCTTAAGTTCATTAAACAGGCCGTGGTGATGGAGGATGACCAGATGGGAGGCCTTTTGTATGGTATCAGTTACGGCGCGGATCATATCCAATTGGGCCTGTTTTTCAGCACAGTTGCGCTGCGGCGGGTCTTCAATGAAGAAATGAAACAAGTTGGTGTTGAGCACCATCAAGCAAAAGCCGCCTTCCCAGGCAACATAAAAGGAAGGGCGATTCAGGTAGCGAAGGATCGTTTCCGGATCGCCAAAATCATAGTCGTGGTTACCCAGCGCCCATTGGGTGCGACGAAAGTCAAACAGGCTATCCAGGTATTCCATATTTCCGGGCTTTCGGCCGGTGCGGGCGCAGACGTCGCCGCCCAGCCAAATCTCTTTATAAGGCGAATAATCGAGCCGTTCGAGACGGGGATCGACCTGGCTCGTATCGGCCCAATCATAAGGATGCCCTAAAAAAAGGTATCGTTGAGGCGCTTCCCGAACGTGACAGGCGCCCAGAAGATGGATCATGAAGAAAAAAACAGCCAGCCGGCCGCTCATAAAGATCCATGTTTTTTCCAAAAACGATCGTTTCACAACATGATTTTGTTTAAAAAAACAATTAATTTACATGCACAAAAAACCACCCTGCTAATTAGCTCTGACAAAATAATGACAAAAGTCACCCCCCAAACTTGATAATGATCATCCGCCTCCCCTACTGCTCGCTCTATCTTGCAGCCAATTATTTTTGACACAAGGTAACAATTGACACAAGGTATGAAAATCATTTTCCTGCTCATTATAGTAAGCCTCCTTGTTGCGCTTGGTTTTCTAGGCGCCTTCCTGTGGGCTGTCCGCAGCGGGCAATATGACGACGACGTCAGCCCGGCCATTCGAATCCTTTTCGATGACGACAAACCGCAAACAGAAACCAACCATAACACTTCAAAATCTTAACCTAATGGCACAAGTTGAGAAATTCAGTTACGACAATGCCATCGTCCGGAAGTTTGCCTATGCCACGATTTTATTTGGGGTAGTAGGAATTCTGGTGGGCCTCTGGGCTGCCCTGGAGCTGGTTTTCCCGGGGCTCAACCTCGGGATACCGGAGACGACTTTCGGCCGCATTCGCCCGCTGCATACCAATGCAGCCATTTTTGCATTTGTGGGCAATGGCATTTTTATGGGGGTTTACTACTCCCTTCAGCGCCTGCTCAAAACGCGCATGTACAGTAAAGTCCTGAGCGAGTTCCACTTCTGGGGCTGGCAAACGATCATCCTGGCGGCGGCTATTACCCTGCCCCTGGGCATCACCAGCGCCCATGAGTACGCCGAGTTGGAATGGCCGATCGACCTGGCCATTGCGCTGGTTTGGGTCGCTTTTGGCGTCAATATGTTCGGTACTATTCTGAAGCGCCGGGAACAACACTTGTATGTGGCGATCTGGTTCTACATCGCCACCTGGGTGACGGTAACGGTGCTGCATATCGGCAATAACCTTGAATTACCAGTGAGCCTTTGGAAAAGCTACCCCGTTTTTGCGGGGGTGCAGGATGCGCTCATCCAATGGTGGTACGGGCACAACGCTGTAGCATTCTTCCTGACTACCCCGTACCTGGGCCTGATGTACTACTTCCTGCCCAAAGCCGCCAACCGGCCGGTATATTCCTATAAACTGTCCATCATCCACTTCTGGGCCCTGATCTTCATCTACATATGGGCCGGCCCGCACCACCTCTTGTATACGTCGCTGCCCGACTGGGCGCAATCGCTGGGCACTGTGTTTTCCATCATGCTCATCGCTCCTTCCTGGGGCGGTATGCTCAATGGCCTGCTTACCCTGCGCGGCGCCTGGGACCGCGTGCGGCAGGATCCTGTCCTGAAATTCATGGTTGTTGCGGTAACCGCTTACGGTATGGCCACTTTTGAAGGGCCTATGCTTTCCATCAAATCCGTCAACGCCATTAGCCACTACACCGACTGGACTATTGGCCACGTACACATTGGAACGCTGGGTTGGAACGGCTTTTTGACCTTTGGCATCCTGTACTGGCTGATCCCCAAAATATTCAATACCAAGTTGCACTCTCTGAAACTGGCTAACGCTCACTTCTGGATCGGCACGCTTGGCATTCTCTTCTACGCCATTCCGCTCTACTGGGCCGGATGGACACAGAGCCTGATGTGGAAGCAATTCACACCGGACGGCTTCCTCGCTTACGGTAACTTCCTGGAAACGGTAACGCAGATCATTCCAATGTATGGACTGCGCGCCCTGGGCGGCACGCTCTACGTTGCAGGCTACTTCGTGATGGTGTACAACCTCATCAAAACGATTAATGCAGGTTCCTTCGTTCGGGACGAGGCAGCTGAAGCCCCGCCGCGCCCACCGATGGCCAAACACGCCGGCGAACACTGGCACCGCTGGATCGAGCGCCGCCCAATTCAGATGCTCATTGCCGCTACTATCGCCATCCTGATCGGTGGAATGGTGGAAGTCTTCCCCATGCTCATGATCGACAATAATGTGCCCAAGATTGAATCGGTGCTCCCCTATACGCCACTCGAACTGGAAGGCCGCGACCTCTATATTCGCGAAGGATGTCTCGGATGCCACTCGCAGATGGTGCGCCCCTTCCGATCCGAAACAGAACGCTACGGTGAATACTCCAAGTCTGGTGAATTCATTTATGACCGCCCATTCCTTTGGGGTTCCAAGCGCACCGGGCCAGACCTGCACCGCGTCGGCGGCAAATATCCCGATAGCTGGCACTACAACCACATGGCTGAGCCTACCAGCATGTCGCCGGGTTCTATCATGCCTCCATACCCATGGTTGCTGAAACGCGACCTGAATACGAGTAAGACGGCCGCCAAGATCCGGGGACTGAGAACCCTGGGGACGCCCTATCAAAGCGGTTATGACCAGATTGCCGTGGAAGACCTGCAAAAGCAAGCCGCCCAGGTAGCAGCCAGCCTCCGCAAGGACGGCATCGAAGGCGAAAATCTCGAAAACAAAGAGATTATTGCCCTCATCGCCTACCTGCAACGCTTAGGTACTGACATCAAACCCAAACCACAGGCAGGTGGCAATTGATTTGAGGTGTGATTTACGATTTTGGATGTCGTACACGTACATCTAAAATCGTAAATCCAAAATCGTAAATCCAAAATCGAACACCATGTTCAAATATATTCTTGAAAGCGCGGGCAATATCAACTGGATGGCCATTTCCGCTCTTCTAACCTTTTTTGTGATCTTCGTTGTCAGTGCGGTCTTGGCCTTCAAGCGTGATCCGGCTTTTATCAATAAAATGGCGAATATGCCTCTTGATGACTCTAATCCTGTTAACGCTGAAATTGATCGTCATGAAAAATAAAACTTTGCGATTCCTACTCCTGATGTTGCCCCTGCTGCTGTTCTCCATGGTGGCCGGCGCTCAGGACGCCGCAGGCGGCGAGGCCCCTGCCGATCCTTATTTCTACAACCGTTTGTTCTCCAACTCTATGATGATCGTCTCCGGCATCGTACTGCTGGGAGCTATTCTGGCCCTGGTGCACCTGCTCAACGTCATGGTGAAAGTCCAGCAGATCCGAATCTACCAGGAACAAGGGCTGGAGGCGTATCTGGAAGAGGTTAAGAAACCAAAGCAATCCTTTTGGGATCGCATGTACAAGCAGTGGACCAAAGTGGTGCCGGTGGAGAAAGAGGAAGATATCCTTTTTGACCACGAGTACGATGGTATCCGCGAACTGGACAACAGCCTGCCCCCCTGGTGGGTGGCCATGTTCTACCTCTCTATTGGCTTTGGCGTGATCTACTATACCTATTACCATTTTACCGGCGCTGGCCCCAGCTCGGGAGAAGAATATAAAATGGAGATGGAGCGCGCCGACAAAGCCATTCAGGCGTATCGGGCCACTCAATCCAACCTGGTGGATGAAACCAATGTGGAAGTACTGACCGACGAACAGGCCATTGCCGGAGGAAAGGAGATATTCCTCGCCAACTGTGCAGCCTGCCACGGTGCGTTGGGCGAAGGCGGCGTTGGGCCCAACATGACGGACCAGTATTGGATTCATGGGGGCGATATCAAGAGCATTTTCAAAACCATCAAATACGGGGTTCCTGAGAAAGGGATGATCTCCTGGAAGGGACAGCTCAGCGCCAGTGACATGAATGAGGTTGCCAGCTATATTCTTACTCTGCAGGGCACCAACCCGCCCAATCCTAAAGAGCCTCAAGGCGACCTTTACCAGCAGCAGGTGGATAAAGACACCACACCAGCAGCAGATTCCACCTCGACGGAACAACCAAAAACCGAAAGCGGTGCGATCGGTATGAATGAATAAGATAGTGTTCTGAGTTTCGGTTTTTG
Organism: Lewinellaceae bacterium; assembly: GCA_020636215.1. Lineage (GTDB taxonomy): Bacteria > Bacteroidota > Bacteroidia > Chitinophagales > Saprospiraceae > JACJYE01. Next base: position 586,936 of record JACJYG010000005.1, on the reverse strand, counting down.
GATTGCCCCGGCATTCAAAAGCCGAAACTCCTTCAAAGGCGATGAAGGCCTCTACCCAATAAATACCCAACGCCCTAAGTCCTTCAATTTAATTGAATTTTTCACCATGAGCGCAACACAGCCAATCAAGGATACGGAAGAATATCGCGATAAGATCGCGACCGTTGATGATCGGGGCAAAAGGGTTTGGATCTATCCAAAGAAGCCGGCCGGCCGGTACACCAATGCCCGTACTTATTTAAGTTGGGTATTACTCGCTTTCCTTTTCGGAATGCCTTTCATCAAGGTAAATGGAGCGCCGCTGCTACTGTTTAACGTTCTGGAACGAAGGTTCATCCTTTTCGGCATTCAATTTATGCCGCAGGACTTCCACCTTTTCGTCCTGGCTATGCTCACCCTGGTGGTGTTTATCGTGTTATTCACCGTAGTGTGGGGGCGCCTCTTTTGCGGCTGGGTTTGCCCGCAGACCATTTTTATGGAAATGGTCTTCCGGAAGATTGAATATGCGATCGAAGGAGACGCCAATGCTCAGCGCCGCCTCAACAACGCTCCCTGGACTACCGAAAAGGCTGTCAAAAAGATTTCCAAGCAACTTATCTTTTTTCTGATCGCGGTATTGGTGGCCAACACTTTTCTGGCCTACATCATCGGTATCGACGAAGTGATCAAGATTGCTACAGAACCCATTTCCCTGCACTGGAAAGGCTTCCTGGCAATGGTTCTGTTTTCCGGCGCCTTCTATTTCGTTTTCTCTTACCTGCGGGAACAGGTATGCGTAACCATTTGTCCCTATGGCCGTCTGCAGGGCGTAATGCTGGACCGCAATTCCATCGTGGTTGCTTATGACTTTGTGCGGGGGGAACCACGAGGGAAAATCCAGAAGAACAAAAAATCCGGCAGTGCAGGAACCAAAGCGGCAGAACCGCATACCCCTGTGGCCCAGATACAGGTTGATGTAGCCAAAGGCCCGGAAGGCCCGGTGGCGGATCCGGTGGCCTACCCTTCCACCAACGGCGACCCCGTTGAAGGCATGAAAAAAGCCCTCGGCGATTGCATCGATTGTAAGTTGTGCGTACAGGTATGCCCTACAGGAATTGACATCCGCGATGGCACCCAACTTGAATGTGTCAACTGCACGGCTTGTATCGACGCCTGTGACGAGGTCATGGACAAGGTCAGCCGCCCGCGGGGCCTGATCCGCTACGATAGCTACAACGGTATTGTCGAAAGCCGCAAGAAGCTCTTCACGCCCCGGGTGATCGGCTACACGGCCGTATTGTCCGTTTTGATCCTGGTAAATATCGTTCTGCTGGGCACTCGCTCAGAAGTAGAGACCTTGTTGCTCCGAACCCCTGGAATGTTATACCAGGAAGTAGACGATACTTATATTAGCAACCTCTATAACTACGAAGTCATCAACAAGGCCAAGGAGACGCTGCCGATTGAATTTCGCCTTGCCGGAAACACCACTGGCCGCATCCGGCTGGTCGGCGCAAGCCCAACGGTAAAACCCGGCTCTGTGGTGAAGGGAGCCCTTTTCATCGACCTGGATCGGAAAAGCCTGAATGGCCGCAAAAACACGATATACATCGAAGTCTATTCCAACGGTAAGCTAATCGATAAGGCCAAGACGAACTTCCTCGGGCCAGTGAAGTAATGTAAACGATCATTCAAGAAGGAAAAAAGTAAAAGCCATGAAATTTAATTGGGGAACAGGAATAGCCATTTTTTTCACCATTTTCGTTCTGGCCCTGGTCTTCCAGGTCTATGAATCCACCAAATTTGACCACAGCCTGGTTTCAAATGATTATTATGCCGACGATTTGGCCTATCAGCAGCACTACGACAAGCTGGTCAACACGCAGCAACTGCAGGAAGGCCTGAAAATATGGAACAAGAAACAGAAAGAAGAGATAGAACTGGTTTTTCCTTCCGAATTTTCGGAAGTGATGGGAGAAGTATACTTTTTCTGCCCTTCAGACGCCAAAAGCGATTTCAGGCTGATGGTTCAACCCGGGCCAGACCGGGTACAAAGGATTCCAACCCATGGCCTTAGGCGTGGCCTATGGAAAGTAAAAGTTGATTGGCAGGCTGAAGGCAAAGGCTTTTTCAAAGAAGAAACCATAACCCTCTGATAATGGCGCTTTGGACCGCGTTCACAATCGGCTTGCTGGGCAGTCTTCACTGCGTGGGCATGTGCGGCCCAATCGCATTGTCCCTCCCCTATCAGGGAAGCAAGCGGTATTATGCGGTGGGAAATGTCCTGTTGTATAATCTGGGCCGGGTGCTGTCATACGGCCTGTTGGGCTCGGCAATAGGCCTATTCGGGCGCGGTTTTTTTCTGGCCGGCTTTCAGTCATACATCTCGATTGGCCTGGGCATCACCTTGTTATTGATTGCCGTGTTCTCTATCGATGTTGAGCAACACATACTACGTATACCTCTGATGAACCGGCTCAACCAATGGGTAAAACAGCAGTTGGGGCGACTACTAAGACAGCGTGGGCCGGGTAAGTTATTTCTGATCGGCATGCTGAACGGTTTATTACCCTGTGGGCTGGTATATATGGCCATTGTCGGGGCATTAGCTACCAATCATATGATAGAGGGCGCCTTGTACATGATGCTTTTCGGACTTGGAACTATCCCTCTAATGCTTGGCACTGCAATGGCAGGCCAATTTATCAAACTACATTGGCGGGTACGCCTGCGCCGATTGCTGCCAGCATTTCTGGTGGCCTTTGCCCTGTTGTTCATTCTTCGGGGCCTGAATTTTGAGGTGCCGGTTGATTTTCGTTTTTGGCAGGATCTTCAAAACGTACCAATGTGCAACTAAATATGTTTTGAAGCCTACTTCTAATCCTATCAGAATATTACATCCAATAGTGGCCTGGCAAAATTGCTTGTGTCAATTACCTTTCATACGCTCCCCGGCTGCCTTTTAGGCTCCGGGGAGTTCTTTTTTGCCGCTCTCCATACAGGCCCATAGGGCGTCGGCAATTCCTTGGGATTATTCCGAAAACCGGCATTTTTTTTTAATTTAACAGTCCACAACGCGATCAAAATCTAAACTCGTGTTGTTAATATTTTGTAATTTTGCAATGCCCAATAAAGAAATTTAGTTTTTAAAACCAGACGCCAATCCAACAAAAGTTCTAATAGCGGGGATAGTAAAAAGCGTTACACTATAATTATACTGCTATCGTTTATTCTTTCGGAGACACTAAAAGTACAGAAACCATCGCCCAAGCAAGTAGGCTTAAACTAAGTTTACTTCCAAATTCCTAACCAAAACCTAAAAGAGAATGACGAAACGATCCATGAAACACCGATTGATTCGAGCCCGTGTTATTCTCAATCAGATTGTTGAAAAAATTCTCGACATCAACAAAAACCGAAAGCGCTTGCCTTACCATCGCAACCCATCTGACGCCGAACAAAGCCTTAATGAAGAACTCCGATTACTCAATAAAATGGCCAAACAACAAGCCATGCTGATCCAGCATTACGAAGCAGTATTGGACGGCCAGGACCATCGGTTCAATCAATTAAGACGGTAGTATAGGAGTATGTTTAAAGGCGAATGCTGCTTGCGGAAACTTTCGCCACGCATATACCCAAAGCAAGCTGTTCATTCATCAGGTAGTAAGTAAAAAGCTAAGAGCTTGTTCAAATTTCATCCTTTGGGCTGAAAACGAAATTTGAACAAGCTCTAAGATGTCATCATTTTGTCCTGTATTCGGTTGATGACGCCTGGAATGAAGGGGCGTAGCTCTTCCAACAGATCGCGCAATTGGAACTGCTTAACCTCAAGGCGGTCCAGCTGAGTGATGGATTGCTGGATGAGGCTGCTTATTTCTTCCTTGGGAATCAGCATTTCCTTGTACTGGGCCACCGCATTATACCACAAGATAGTAGGCAGATAATTGGCATTCTTCTGGTACTGCCGTTCGCGATCCAGCAAGTTATACTTGCGCACTACCTTTAGAAGTTTACTGTATTTTTCCTGCTGTAAAAGGGCTTCCAGGTAGGAAGAGAAAAATATGTGCCAGCGGTATTCGAATATCTCCTTTTTATAGGCCTGCAAAAAGGACTCCGCGTAATTTTCTGAATTCCGGTATTGTTGATTGTAATTGAGGCACTTCAGGTAGAATGCCACAAAACCAATGCGGTTGTGGAAACTCGGCGTATTTTTCATCTCCGGGTAGGCAGCACGCATAAGTTGCAATGCCTCCGGGTATTTCTTTTGCCGCAATAAGACGGCGCTGAGGTTGTTCACGTAGTGGATATAATCGCTATTCTTTTCCCTGACGGAGAGGTAACCAAAGTATTCAGCCTTATCGTATTCGTGGAATTTAGTGTGGAGCAGCACCCGGTTGCCATAGTAGTTCAATAGCAGCCGGCGCGAATAATAGGCCCCCTCTTTGAATCGCTCGTCGATGTAATCGTATTTGGACCGCAGCTTTTCGAATTGCCGGTAATTAAAATAGATAAAAGTGAGGCGCACCAGGGCCAGATAGCGGTTCAGCCCATCCAATTCTTCGTTGTAAAAAATCTCGGTCAGCCAGTTTTCCCAATGCAATGACTGGGCCGAGTTCTGAGAGTATTGGTTGACAATATCGAGCGTAGCTTCGTGCAGGCGCTCAAACACAGCCCGGGATTGGTTGTATTGGTTGCGATACCGCTTCAGAAAGTCATCCGCTACCTTGTGATGGGCATAGCGCATCCGGATGAGCAGGAAGTGCCGGTAGATTTCGGCCAGTTCATAGAATTTGGTGAAGTAAAAATCCAGGGCTTCGTATTCCCGGATGGCGCGCAATAATTGTTTTTCCTCTTGTGGCAGAATAGAATCTGTCATGATCTGACGTTCCATCCTGCTCATCCAATCGAATCGAACATCGACATCGATGGCTTCCAATCGCTCTACGATCCAACTCTTCAGGTTGGAGTACTTACGCTTGTCTATTTCCTGATCATAGGGTGTAAACTGCCTGATATTGCGGCAGTTGTAATCGATTAGCTCCAGAATGCCGAGTTTGATGTCATCCTCAAACTGTTGTACAGACAACAGGTAGGCCGTTTCATGTGGCAGCAGTGTATTGGCAAATTCCGTAAACTTTTGCAGTTTCGTCCTCATTCCGGCTTCAATTTCATTTTTCACGGGATAGATCCCCTCTAAGAAGCTGTTTGAATTTAGTCCTTCAGTTTTATTATGCCTCTTTTTCCGCCACTCTGCGGCTTTTTTTCGCCCCGCACCTATGGGTACGAGGCTCAAAAAGAGCCTTGATTGACGAAAAAATAGCCTATAATAAATTCTAAAAACCAAATTCAAATAGTTTCTAAAGGTACGGATTTTTTAAGAAAACATAAAAACATATAGATAGCTAGATACGAATCAGGCCGAGGGGGATGTTAAATGGATGGTTTATCGGCTATCCATTGTAATGGCAAACGAGAAGTGTCAAAAAATCGCGAACCAGCTTAACTGGCCGAAATGCGGGAAGGCCGTCTGCCTCAATTCTCATAAAATTGGGCCGTAATGCACAATTCATGCGCTACGGCCCAAGATCCTTACAAAATGGATAAGCAGTATACCAGCTATTCTTAGAGGGTCAATCCGCCATCAACACTGATGGTGGCGCCATTGATAAATGCGGCCTCATCGGACGCCAGGAAAAGATAGGCATTTGCCACTTCTTCGGGCAGGCCCAGGCGGCCGACAGGCGCCTTTTCTTCCATCATTTTGAGTACTTTTTCGGGGATAGTGAGCATCATATCGGTCGCGATAAAGCCGGGTGCGATCGCATTGGCGGTAACACCTTTGCGGCCAAACTCCCGCGCCCACACCTTGGTCAGGCCGATCACGCCGGCTTTTGTAGCCACGTAATTAGCCTGTCCGAAATTGCCATAAAGCCCAACAACCGAAGCAGCGCTGATAATACGGCCATAAGCGCGTTCAAGCATATAAGGAGCCACCGCTTTAGTGCAATTCCAAACTCCGGTCAGGTTGACGTCAATGACCGATTGCCACTGGGCGGACGTCATCTTTTTCATAGATGCATCGCGAGTAATGCCAGCGTTGTTGATCAGAATGTCGATCTGGCCAAAATCGTCCACCACTGCAGCCGCAGCCGCTTCAATATTTTCCAGGCTGGTCGTGTTCACTTTATAAAACTTGCTATAAGGCGCAGTAGCAATAGCTTTTCCGTTGGCCTCGCCGCTGTGCCAGGAGCCAACACTGGCCTCTTTTTCAGCGTAACGTACTGCCAGTATTTCGTTCACCTCAGCGGCCACGGCCACGCCATTTTCCTCACTGATATCCCATATGGCAACTCTTGCGCCTTCTTCTGCAAATCGGATTGCTGTCGCCTTACCAATGCCACTAGCTCCCCCGGTGATGATTGCTACCTTGTCTCTGAGTCTATTCATTGTTTTTTTTTTTGGAATTATTTGTACATAGGACCCATTGCCAGCTATCTGGCAACACGCAGGAAGATACCCATTCAAATGTAGGAAAACAGCCTTTAGCAATGGAGTGAAGACAGAAGCTCAAATGGGTTGACCCAATAAAAAAACACCGTTCCAGACACCTGTAAAAACATGGGATACAGACTATTAAGACAATTAATTAGAATGGCTGACGGAAAGGCATAGCTTGGTAAAAAAGGATTAAATTGCGATCTTTACTGTTCAGTATCCGAATGCTAAAATTTCAACTAACCTTCAATAAAACCTACTAAACATGAGAGAAGTATATATTGTTTCTGCGGTACGTACCCCCCTGGGTAGCTTCGGCGGTGCTTTGTCGACGGTTCCCGCTCCACAATTAGGGGCAGCAGCCATCAAAGGCGCACTGGAAAAAGCTGGGGTAAAGGCAGAACAGGTAGAAGAAGTGTTTATGGGCAATGTCTGTTCGGCCAATCTGGGGCAGGCGCCGGCCCGGCAGGCGGCTTTGCTCGCTGGAATCCCGAATACGGTTCCCTGCACTACTGTCAATAAGGTCTGTTCCTCCGGCGCTAAGTCCATCATGTTTGGAGCCCAATCCATTATGCTTGGCCATCAGGACATTATCGTGGCAGGCGGTATGGAGAACATGAGCATGGTGCCCTACTACTTGCCCAAGGGGCGCTACGGCTACGGCTACGGCCATGGCCAGGTGATCGACGGCTTGGTCCAGGATGGCCTGACGGATGCCTACAACCATGCATTGATGGGCACCTGCGCAGACCAGACTGCTACGAAATATAACATCAGTCGCGAAGAACAGGATGCTTTTGCCATAAAATCCTACCAGCGTTCCGCCCAAAGTACAGCAAGCGGCGCTTTCGGCAAGGAAATCGTTCCGGTGGAAGTCCCTCAACGCAAAGGAGGCCCGGTAGTGGTCAGCGAAGATGAAGAATTCAAGCGCGTCTTTTTTGATAAGATCCCCGGCCTTCGCCCTGCATTCAGCAAAGATGGCACTGTTACTGCGGCCAATGCCTCCACCATCAATGACGGGGCTGCCGCGCTCGTGCTGGCCAGTGCCGAAAAGGTAAAAGAGCTTGGGCTACAACCGGTGGCGCGCATCCTCAGCTTTGCCGACGCCGCTCAGGAACCGGAGTGGTTTACCACCGCGCCAACTAAGGCGGCGCCTATCGCCCTGAAACGCGCCGGCCTGAAACTGGAAGATATCGACTACTTTGAAGTGAATGAAGCTTTTGCCGTAGTCACCCTCGCTTTCAATAAACTGCTGGGCGTTGATGTGGAAAAGGTCAACGTCTTCGGTGGCGCTGTATCGCTCGGCCATCCCCTGGGCGCCAGCGGAGCACGTATCGTCACCACGCTCAACAATGTACTGCACCAAAAGGGAGGCCGGCGTGGGCTGGTAGCCATCTGCAATGGTGGTGGCGGCGCTTCTTCTATTATTATTGAGAGGGTTTAGAAGCTGTTTGAATTTAGTCCTTCAGTTTTATTATGCCTCTTTTTCCGCCACTCTGCGGCTTTTTTTCGCCCCGTACCTATGGGTACGAGGCTCAAAAAGAGCCTTGATTGACGAAAAAATAGCCTATAATAAATTCTAAAAACCAAATTCAAACAGCTTCTTAGCCAAGAATATTTTTAGGGGGGGGGAAGAAAAACACAAATTGTCCACCCCCTTATTTTTAAACTTAAAACACTGTTTATCAATTTTTTAAAAAATGCTTATCCACAAAAAAATCGCTTAAGTCAACCCTATACATATAGAAACCCCTATTGATCGGGCCGCCAGTTGAAAGTAATTTTACAGCATCAAAAGGCAAAAAATATTTTTCAACATAAAAAGTACGATCATGGCTGGCACCAAGAATTATTTTGACCAAATCCTGGAAAATCAGAACAAGTTGTTTTCCACACTTACCAATTATACCAACGCTGTTATTGAAGCGGCGACGCCCAATAAGGAAGCAGCCAACAAAGCCGGTGAACTTTTGAATGAATACTTCACCCGCTCCTACGAGCTGGTTGAAAAAATGGCGGCGAAAGAACACCTGGAAGCTTATCAGAAAGACTTTTGGTCCAGTTTCACCAATGACTATACCAAGAACATGGAACTTTCGATGGACTTGTACAAGAAGACCCTCGAGTATTTCCGCAATATCTGGGCCAAGGATGTGATCGAAACCCAGCAGGACCGGGTCAAAAAGCTGACCAACCTGTATCAGGATTCCGTCAAGGCCATTTACGAAACCAACACGGCCAATGCAAAGGTCGTTGAACACTACTTTGAATAAGCCAATTTATTAAAACCAATCGCGACATGAAAAATCAATTTGATATATTTTTTGAAGGCCAAAAGAAGGCCATGGAGTTCTGGAATAACCTTTCCAGCCAGATGGCCGAGTCGGTTAAGACCAACGGCCACGATAACAAGAAGGAAAAGGAAGAAGCCCAGGACCTTTTTACCGAATGGTTCAAAAAGCAGCAGGCCTTCTTCGAACAAGCCATGCAGAGCGGCGCTAACCCTCAGCAGGCTTTTGAAAAGGCTCCGGAGCAGGTCCAGCAATGGATGGAAATGCAGAATGATTTCGCCAAACGTTGGGTGGATTTCTACCGGGAGAATGCTGAAAAAATGGGGCTGAAAATGCCGGAATTTCCAGGCAGCTACCAACCTTCCACGTTTTTCGAGGAAGGGGTGAAGAACTGGAAAAACTGGATGGAACAAGGCAACCAATGGGCCAGCCAGCAGGTTCTGGACAAGATGCCGTTCAACATGCGCCCCCACTACACCAACTTCATGGAGACGTTTGACTTCATGCGCCGGTATTGGGAGCCTATGCAGCGCCTGATCCAGAACGGCTTATTCACCAAAGACATGGTGGATAAATATTTCACACCCGATGCCTACCAAAAGGTGGTCAACCAGATGATGGGCTTCCGTCCCATTGGCAACGTCAGCGAACTGATCGAGAATATCAATCAGTGGTTTGAAAACTATTTCTCTTTCGCCCAGCAGGGAGCCGGCGAATGGGGCACCGTTAGCGACGCCTGGAAGGAGAAAATGCGCGAATATATGAGCAAGGGCAACCTGCCTTTCTTTGAAATGGCATCCGACTTCAACAACCGCCTGCGCGACCAGATGCTGCCTTTCTACAATATTATGGCTCAGGGCCGTCAAACGGAGATGGCCAAGCTGATGCGCGACCTCCAGTTCGCCTATATCGCTTTCGTACTGAAATCCGCAGAACTTCAGAGCAAGGTCTACGAAGCCGGACAGTTCGCACTGCCGGATACCCTCCGCGATTTCTACAAGCAATATAAGGACAAGCAGGAAATGGTGGACTATCAGGAGTTCTTCCAGCACTTCGTCAACAAGTTGGAAAATTCCCTGTTGGAAACCCTGCACGCCGACGATTATTCCAAGCTGCAAAGTGAAGTAGCTGCCATCGGTACACAGATCAAATCCATGACCGATAAAGCCACTGAACTGATGGGCGCCGACCTGCCTTTCCTGACGAAAACGGATGGCGATGATTTTGCCAAAGAAGTCAATGCCCTGCGCCGCAAGGTGCGCACGCTCGAGCAAAAGATCGCCGATATGGAAAAAGCCCTTCTTCTGGCCAGCAAACCGGCAGTAGCTAAAGAAAAGGAAGAAACAACTGCTTCCGGCCGCCGTACGGCCAGCACGGCTTCAAAGAAGAAATAAGAGCGGACGCTAGCGCAAACACTCCAGCCAATGCCAACGGCTTGAAAAAAGCCGAAGGCATTGGCCCTCCATTTATTCCGAGCTGTACAGAACAGGCTAAAAACTAGAGCAATGAGCAATAACCAAAGCACAAACCTGGGCGATCAAATCGTAGAACGGGTGAACACCGTATCTGATGCCCTTCGCAACATTTCGGGGGTAAAAGATGTCGATATCGCCACTGCACCGCGAAAAACGGTGTGGGAAGATGGCAAGGTCAAACTGTATCATTTCGAACGCGAGGACAAATCCAGGATCAGCACCCCGGTACTGGTCTCCTACGCCCTCGTCAACCGTTGGGAAATGATGGACCTCCAGCCCAACCGCAGCTTAATTCGTAAGCTGGTCAGTGAAGGAATGGACATTTACCTCATCGATTGGGGATATCCTACCCGAATTGACCGCTATAAGACCCTGGAAGACTATATCCTCGGAAATATCAATGATTGTGTGGATTTCATCCGCAGCGAACACAATATCGACCAGGTGAACCTGTTGGGGGTTTGCCAGGGCGGTACGTTCAGCCTGATCTATTCGGCCCTGTTCCCGGAAAAGGTCAAAAACCTGATCACACTGGTTACGCCAGTCGATTTCGATAACAAGGAAGGGCTGCTATTCAAGTGGGCTAAAGATATGGATGTTGATGCTATTGTCGATGGCTTTGGTGGCATCGTTCCCGGTGATTTCCTCAATACCGGTTTCGACCTGCTCAAGCCGATGAACAAGACGCGGAAGTACTTGGCCTTGCCCGAAACCATGGCCGATCAGGGCAAGCTGATGAATTTTCTCCGTATGGAACATTGGGTGGCCGACAGCCCTGCTCAGGCAGGAGAAACCTACCGCCGCTTTATCAAGGAAATGTACCAGCAAAATAAACTGGTCAAAGGAGAATTTGAACTGGGCGGCCGCAAGGTCAACCTCAACAATATCAAAGTTCCGATTTTAACGATCTACGCCAAAGAAGACCATATCGTTCCCCCGGATACAACCAAGCCGATCAACGAACTGGTCTCCTCTAAAGATAAAGAATTGATGGAATTTCCCGGCGGCCATATTGGTGTCTTCGTGGGCAGCCGCTCTCAGAAGGTACTGGCTCCCGCCATCGCTCAGTGGCTGGCGGAGAGGGATAAATAGTATTTTGTATTAGTGATGATAAGCTGGGGTTTGAAGATAGAATTCCAAACCCCAGCTATTTTACCGAAACTTTGTTCGTCTGGTAAATACCTGGTTTTAATTTGGTTAGGGCTGAGCTGGCCGCAGATTCCTGCGGCCAGTTTTTTTTGCCCATCCCTGAAGCGGTGAATGTTATTGCTTCAGTACTTTCTGGTGAAATAACATTTCTCCCTGGCGGAATTCGAGTACCAGCAGCCCTGCAGGTAATCCGGATATATCCAGATCAGCTTCAGAGGCAGTTAACTCGCCATGCCCCAGCATCCTTCCATGAGCATCCAGGATGCGATACCCTATGGGGTGTCCATCTACCGGTAAACCACGGATGAAAAGCCGATCGGCGGCTGGATTGGGAAAGGCCATTATTGGGTTGGGGTCAGAAACATCCGGCGTTGCAGTAGTCATCCCTGATACGTTGATATTGTCCAGGTAATACCCGTCGGGGCTACCGTAAAAATCACCGTCATCATGTTGCTGAAAGCGGATGACAAACTGGCCGGTCAATTCCAGTCCATGAGCCGACACCAGAGCATCAACATCCAACACCGGAGAAGCGATGTACTGATAGGACGGAATAGCACTGAAATCGAAATCATACACTTTGATGAAGTTGATCCCGCCATTGTCCGAGAAATAAATGCCATCTTGAATCTGGGTCTCCTCACTCCAGTTGTTTAAATCAAATGTCAAGGCCACATCGGATGCCCCAAACAGGTTGAGGTGCAGGTCCAGGGCATTAGTGGCAAAGCCGTCATCGCAATCCTTACCCATCGCAACGGCAAACTCGGAATTATTGCCGATGCCATTATACACTCCTACGATATTAGAGGGCCTGGTCACGTTTTCAGCCGGCAGCGCCGTTTGATCCGCGAACCGCCAGGCCCAGGCCTTACCCAACTGCCCGGTTTCGAAATCGTCAAAAAATGGCAGGGGCGCATACACCAGTTCCGGCACGTAGACACAAACATCGTCAAGGTAAAACCCGTCGGGGCTACCGTAAAAATCGCTGTCATCGTGCTGCTGAAAACGAATGATGAACGTACTGGTCAACTCCAGGCCATGTTGTTCAGCCAGTTGATCAATATCCAAAGGAGGAAACTGCCCGTATTGATAGTCGCACCAATCGGCCGGCCGGAAGTCAAATACCTTTTTGAAGGACGCGCCGCCGTTGTCGCTAAAATAGAGGCCATCATCAGCCTGGGTTTCATCCTGGTTGTCATAGATCCAGAAGGTCATTTCTACCTGTGACAGGCCGGCCAGGTTGAGGTGCAGGTCCAGGGCGTTGGTCGCAAAACCATCGTCACAATCCTTGCCCATCGCTACGGCATATTGGGAGCCATTATGGCCGTAGCCACTATACACCCCAACAAGATTGGAAGGGCGGGTCGGAACGGCCGCCAGGGTATTGGTCAAATCAGCGAACCGCCAGGCCCAGGCGCTCCCCAATTGCCCGGTTTCGAAGTCGTCGCAAAAAGGGGTTGTGGGTGTAACAACGGCATAGGCCCGATCGGGTACATAGACGCACACATCATCCAACTGAAACCCATCGGGGCTGCCGTAGAAATCGCTGTCATCGTGTTGCTGAAAACGGATAACGAATTGGCTGGTCAGCAACAGCCCGGCATCTGCAGCCAGTTGGGCAATATCGATCGGAGGTAACTGGCCATAGCGGTAATCACACCAATCAGCCGGACGAAAATCCAGCACTTTTACGAACTCCTGGCCGCCATCGTTGCTGAAGTACAAACCATCATCAACCTGAGTTTCATCCTGGTTGTCATAGATCCAGAAGGTCATTTCTACCTGTGACAGGCCGGCCAGGTTGAGGTGCAGGTCGAGGGCAGTCGTTGCAAATCCGTCATCGCAGTCTTTACCCATGGCCACGCCGTACTCGGAATTGTATCCGCTACCGTTGTAGACGCCTACGATATCGGAAGGCCGGGCCGGCACACTCGCCAGCGTATTTGTCTGTCCGGGAAACCGCCATGCCCAGGTATCGCCCAGTTGCCCGGTTTCAAAATCATCACAAAAGGGCAGGGATGCGTATACGGGTGGCTGAGCATATACCCGGACATCATCCAGAAATATGCCATCGGGGCTACCGTAGAAATCGCCGTCATCATGCTGTTGAAATCTGATAACGAACTGGCTGGTGAGGGCGAGTCCGCTGCCGGCAGCCAATTGGCTGACATCGATAGGCGGGAACTGCCCATAGCGGTAATCGCACCAGTCGGCCGGCCGAAAATCCAGTACCTTTTTAAACGAGGCGCCGTTGTCGTTGCTGAAGTAAAGTCCATCTTCCAGGTGCGTTTCATCCTGGTTGTCATAAATCCAGAAGGAAAGCTTAACGTGCTCCTGGCCGGCCAGATTGAGTTTCAGGTCCAGCGCATTGGTGGTGAAGCTGCCGTCGACGGATTTGCCCATCTGAATGCCCCGGCTGCCCAATAAGCCGATGCCGTCTGCCAGTTCTACCAGCCCCGCGCTACCGCTTAAGCTGGGCCGGGCCGTCCAGTGGGCCGAATTGAGTTGCGCCGCTTCAAAATCGTCAGCGTAAATAGTCGTTCCCTGAGCCTGGCCCATTGTGGCAAGCAGCAAGGAGAGGAGGAAAAGACAGAGGTAAGATTTCATGGTCTTGTGTTTGGCCACGACGAAAGCCGTGGATGATGTGATGTAAATAAGAAATGGAAAGGAACAAGCCTTTATCTGGCCAGAATATAGCGCACCCCTACCGAGCCATAGCCGCCGCCAAAACCAGAGCCATAACCATTGACAAAGAGTGTGGGCGCCCAGTCGGCGGTGACGTTAAGGGGTACGTTGGGCAGGGCAATGTCGAGGCCAATGTAACCCTGGACCCCTACTGTAGTGGTGGAGTAGTTCTCGCCCAGAAAGGCCCCGAAGTTCCAGAAATATACCGAGGCGCCGCCGCCGAAGTACCATTGCAAGCCTTCAAACCCTTCCAGTTCCAGCGGCTTGTGTACCAGGTAGGCGGCGCTGACGTTCATCCAGCTGTAACCGGAAAACCAACGGGCGCCGGCATAGGCCTCAAAGGCGTGGGAGTCGTTGATGAAATGCTTGTAAGAAATAGACAAAGGGTAACCCAGTCGGGCCCCAACTGCGGAGCGGTACTCCTGTGCATGAACAGTTGGCGTGAAAACCATTGATAAAGTGAAAACGGCAAAGAAAAAAATCAGCTTTTTCATTTTTTTCTATTTAAAGGTTATACAATGTTTCAGATAAAGCCCGGCCAGAGTTGCACTGAAGAGCGCAACCACTGGCTTGGCCCCGGCTTAGCGCCAGGGGGGCGAACGTTATGCAATTCTTGAACTGCCGGAACTGTAGAGGGGTTATACCAGAGACCAATCTGCCTGCCCGTCGGCGCCTTTCGACATTCGCCGAAGCCAGCGGGCCATCAGATGCAGGCCAAACTCGGCCATCGGGAAGAGCAGGAAGGGCAGGAACAATCCCAAAAGGAAAAGGTATTTAGCATAGAAAAACTGATCGCACACCTGATGCAGGGAATTCGGAAGGGCAAGGAAAGTGCTTTCCGTCACCGGGGTGGATTGAAGCGCACGGGCCAAGGATAAAGGGTCGCGCGCCATTTCGGGTACGCCCATTTCATCGAGCGTGTAGTTGACGATGGCCAGGTTGAACATGCTGGCCATAGAGTGAGCGATGGAACCCTCCTGGATGCCTCCCTCTTGGGCCAGCTGATAGGCAATAGCCTCATCGATAGTCCTGTCCTGCTGCTGATCCCAGGGAATTTCCGGTAGGTAATTTTTAAAGTGATTGGCATAACGATATCCGTATTCCACGAAGGGTTCGGAAGCCTGGTCGATGAAACGGCTGGCGGCAAGGTGTGCGCCCCGGAAGCCGCCCAGGCCCCCCCCCAACACCATCAACAACAAAGGGATGTAAACATAATTCAGGCCGGCGATAAAGGACCAGAGTCTGAACTCCCGCTTAAAAACCCGATTCCGCCCGGCGATAACCACCAGCAGGATACCCAATGCCAGTCCCCCGGCAGCGAACAGAAAGCTTTGGCCAGCCACTGCCCAGAAGGCTTCCGAAATTTGATTCAGGATTGCGTCGATCAGCCAATTCAGTGTTTCCATCTTTTTATTCATTTTAGGTGATGATGAATCTGATTTCGGCTGTTTGTTCCTTTCAGGCGGAGGGAGGTACCCAGCGAAGCAGAAAAAAATTTACGCGGCCCGGAAATTTTGTCTACCGGGCTATGGTTTTTATTTTGAGTTCGAAAAAAATTAAACCCAACACCCAATGCACTACCCACTTTCCCGCTCGATAGCGTTCCTCTGTTTTGCCTTGTTTTTCTTTATCGCACCCATGCCTCTCGCCGCTCAGGATGGAGATGGTGCTCCTGTGTATACCCTGGCGGATACGGCCAGGGCCAGGGCCTTGTACGAAGAAAGCATCCCATTGGGAAATCAACGAAAGTATGATGAGGCGTTCGAAAAACTCGACTCGGCAAAAAACATTTATGCTCAGGTTTTTGGAGAAAAATCTTATGGCCTTGGCAGGGTATGGAATCAAACAGGCAATCTGTATGATGCTCAAAACCGTTTTGAGGAGGCCCATGAGGCCTTTACCAAATCACTGGAAATTTTAAAAGAGGTCCGGGGAGAGGAGAGTTATGAGACCATGTGGGTGTATAATAACCTTGGACTGAACAACGAAAAACGGGGGGATTACACTACTGCTATCCAGCTCCTTGAAAAAGCTGTCGCCATTCTGAATTTACAGGATCAAAAGAAAGTTGAGGATGTAGCTAAAATATACAACAACATCGGCAACTGCTACAGCAATGTTGGACAACACGGCTTGGCATTCCAATATTTGGAATCGGCTTTAAAGATTTGTAAGGAACATCCTGAAACTTTATTTTTTGAAACCCTGAAAACATACGATTTCCTGGCAAGAGCCAGCAATACAAAGGGAGACCTCAAAAAGGCGCTTGCCTACTTTGAAACGGCCCTTGGCCTGGTTCTGCAATCCGGTAAAGACAACAAATTCGCCATTCTTGCGCTCAGCAACAACATAGGCATTTCCTACGCAGATCTGGGCGAACATGGTAAAGCAATTGAATATTATGAGAATGCGCTCAAACTTCTCATCGAATTGCTGGGTGATAAACACTTTTACATATCCTCTATTTACAACAATCTTGGAATCAGTTACAAGGAAATACAGGAATATGAAAAGGCCATTCAATATCATCAGGCCGCTGTTGACCTTGAAAAACAACTGTCCGAAAAAGCAACTATAGGCATGGGAACGGCATACCAGAATATGGCCAGCGCCTATAATGACTCAGGGGATTATAATAAGGCGTTCATTTTTAATCAAAAGGCGCTAGATGTTTTTAATGAAGTATTTAAAGAGGAGGGCTACGCTACAGCAACCCTTTACAATAATATAGGAGTCTCCTATTTCCTAACCAAGGATTATAACAATGCGATGGAATACCTTCAAAAGTCCCTCGAAATCAAACTCAAAGTTCTGGGAGATAAACATCCCGAAGTTTCCCACACTTATCTCAATATTGCCCAATGCCAGGAGAAACTTCATCAACCCCTGAAAGCCAAAAGGAACTTTAACCGTGCTCTGGAAGTATTGAATTATAACTATCCAGCCAACTTTGAGCGTGTTAATGCCGTGAATTCGCTTTTGAAAGTACTTCCTGAATTTGCTTCCTTTTACAGGAATCTTTTCAAAAATTCTCTAAACAGAAATTTCCTGGATAGTTCGCAGCTATTTTCCCAACAGGCCATCGAAGCTCTCGGCTTCCAGTTTCCAAAACTAAGCCCCGCTTCCAAGTCAACGCTGGCTGAAAAAGCGCACTATATTTACACCAACGCCACCGCCACCAACCTTCTCCTTCATCAAAGCACCGACAGCCTCCATTACCTTACCGAGGCCTTTTCCTTCGCCGAACGCTCCAAGGCGATGCTGCTCTTCGAAGCCCTGCAGGAAACGGAGGCCCTTCAAATCGCCGGTATCCCCGACAGTTTACTGCATCAGGAGTACAACCTGCGGGTCGATATCGCCTACTACGATACCCAGCGCCAGGAAAAACTTGCCCGAGGGGAGAGCGAAACCGATTCGACTGTGCTGGACATTACCGGCAGGCTTTTCGGGCTCAACCGCAGTTATGAGGAGCTGAAGAACCGTTTCGAGCAGGACTATCCGCAGTACTTCAACGCCAAATACAACCTGGCCACCATCTCCGTGGAAGAAGCCCGGCGGGAACTATTGCAACCAGGGCAGTCGATGCTGGAATACCTCGTGGGGGACAGCGCCATCTACATCTTTCTTCTCCAGCCGGAACACTATGAAGTGGTGGAAGTGAAAAGGGATTTCCCTCTGGAAGAATGGGTACAGCAAATGACAAAGGACGGCCTTTATGGCTATTACACCCTGCCCCGAAGCCAGCAGAGCGCCAAAAAAGAAGCGGAAACCATCCGGAACTATACCACTGCCGCCCGGCAGTTATACGACAAGCTCTGGGCTCCGGTAAAAGACAAACTCACCGAACAGGTGATCGTTATTCCGGATGGGGTGCTCGGCTATCTGCCGTTCGAGGCCCTGCTCACAGATGCACCACCCCGGGAGGGCGTATTCTGGACCTACCCTTATCTGATCCATCAACACCAGATCAGCTACTGCTACTCCGCCACTCTGTTGCGGGAGATGCAGCAAAAGCAGCACCGGCAGGCGCCGCAGGGGCGTTTACTAGCCATGGCCCCTTTCTTCCAGGGCGACGTCCAGGCTTTGACGATCCATATGGACACCACTGATTTTCAAACCAGCTTCGCTCTGCGCGATTCGCTGGCCGCCCTGCCCGCCAGTGGAGGAGAAGTGGCTGCAGTAGCCAAGATCTGGGATGGCGCACCCATCTACGGGGCTGAGGCTTCCGTGGCCTTGTTCCAGCAACGGGCCCCCCAATACCGCATTCTCCACCTGTCAACCCATGGTCAGGCCGATGACCGCCGGGGCGACTATGCCTATCTGGCCTTTGGCGCGCCCGGCGAAAAAGGCGCTTATGACAAACTCTACGCCCGCGGCCTCTACAACCTCTCGCTGAATGCGGACCTGGTATTCCTCTCCGCCTGTGAGACGGGCATTGGGAAATTGCAACGTGGAGAAGGCATTGTCAGCCTGGCGCGCGCTTTTGCCTACGCCGGCGCCAAGAGCATCGTCACCACCCTCTGGAAAGTAAATGATGAAAAAGCCAGAGAGCTGACAATAGCCTTCTATACACAACTCAAAGCCGGCAAGCGCAAAGATGAGGCCCTGCGCCAGGCCAAGCTGAGCTATCTGGAAAAGGAGAAGGGGCGCGGCCAGGGCGCGCACCCCTTCTTCTGGGCAGGATTTATCGGGATCGGAGATATGGAAAACCTGGCTTCGGACTGATCCGTCAGTCCGCTTTTACAACCCGGCTTGTGTAAACTGCTTCACCGTCCATTATTTTGACCAGATACATTCCGGGCGCCAGCCCCGACAAGCGGATACCCTCCTCCCCTGCTTCCTGCCTGAACAACAGTTGGCCCGCAGCACTATATATCTCAACGATGACAGGCCGCTCCTGAAGGCCCTGTATGGAAAGCGTCTCCCGGGCCGGGTTGGGGAATACGGCAACCGGAGAGGCTTCTACGGAAGCCGTGCTCACCAGGCTTTCATATTCGAAGAAGTGTGCATGCGTTTCATTATTGAAGGTTACCTCAAAACTCCAGGTTCCGAATGGGCCACTCGTAGGGAGCCCAATACCCCAATACCACCAGGAACTGGTGTAGTCTTCCGGAGAAATATGCGTCCACTCGTTCCAAATGGCTCCGTTGGGCGTCCTAATGCGTAGGGTGGAAACCATTCCCTGCAGTTGATCGCGAAAATAAACCGCGGCGTAGGCCATATCGCCAGGAGTGAAATAATCAGAAAAATAAGGGTTTTCATCCTGGACGCAGCCTATTTCCGGTGGCGCATTGTGGGTCAGCACCGCATTGACCGTAGGTTGCCGGTAGGGTTGCTGATCAGCCCACCAGGATTCGAAATTGGTAAAGTTGCACTCTCCCCAGTACGGGTCTATCAGGTTGTCATACACGTAGGGCTCTGCCCGATAGACTTCGAAATGCAGGTGGGGCCAGGTGGAATATCCGGAGCTGGCCACTATGCCCAGGTACTCGCCTTTGGCAACGCTCGCCCCTACCGGCTTGGCGGTCAGTGAATTGCGCTTGAGGTGCCCGTACCAGGCTGCCGATCCATCGGCGTGCCGGATGTAAATCGCATTCCAGGCCCCACCATTACCCCAGGAACAGGATTCATCCTGATTTCCATCCTCTTTTCCGATGATCACACCTGGTGCAGCAGCCACCACCCGGGCCAGATTGTTTTCCTTCTGATACCAGGGGTAGGGCCAGAGATCAATATCGATGCCCAGATGCCCGTCGTAAGTTCGCTGGCCGCATTCGTATTCCCGAACCCCTGCTACCAGTTCATGGTCGACAAAATTATTTACCGTATAGAAGTTATTCCACCCCAGGCCGGGCGCCATCTGTACCGGCCAGTCAAACTGGACAACGCTTCTGGAGACGGGAGGCAGCTTGCCTTCCCGCGCCAGAGCTGCCGTGTTGGCGACAAGCCCGGCGGCAATTTCCGCTCTCTGCACCGCCGACAGGCAGGGGCCTGAGTCCACCTGATACGCGCCGCCGCCGTCCGGGGGCAGCGCCGGCGCATTCTGCCCGGACAGGTGGATGGCAAAAATAAATGGCAGGAATAATACCAGCAGGCGGGCTTTGACAAGCGATCCTGCCAGAGCACAAATAGCACAATGATTCTCCATGGATGATTGATTTTTGATGGTAAAATCTTTGGCTATTTGTTCCCATCTGAATGGAAATGGTGCCCATGAGACAAAAAAAATTGTGAGATTTTGAAAACCTCACCGTTTTTTTTCAATCCCGGAGCACATCCAGCCGGGCTTTGAGCTCCACCGCTTTTTCGTGATAACTATGATAAGGGTCGCCCGTCATTTTATCCACCAGTTGGTTTATGCGCTGCCGCCGGGCGGCATAATCAGGTAATAAACTGAGCACCAGGTACCACTCGGCCTGGTCGTTGATAGAAGCGAGGTAGCCCTTCTCCAGAATGGACTGGAATATACTGGCCGCCTTATTAAACTGCTTGTCTTTCAGGAAGGCGTGCGCCAGGCACTCCTGCGCCGTTTCATAGGCCTCCTCCCCTTCTCCCGGACGGATAGTATGGAGCAAGCGGATCGCTTTTTTATAATCGCCGGTAGTGAAGGCCTGAATGCCTTGCTCCAGGACGGATTGCCCTCCCTGGCCGGATTGCCCCCTCAGGCCGGTTTCGGTAAAGTTGGCCGGTGGCGTATAAAAGGCGTCAACTACCGCCAGAAATTGGTTTTCCGGTTCCGGTTTTGCGGGCCGTTGCTTTGGGATGCTTTCCGGTTTCGCCTTTTCCGCTACCGGCCCGGAAGGAGCGGCCGGCTTTTCTGATCCGGTCGAAGGAGCGGAGGAAGGAAATACTTGTTGCTCCTCTATCCGGGGAGTTTCCTCAGCCGGCTGTACAGGCCCTTTGCGAAAAAAAAAGAAGCTGGCTACAATAGCTACGGTCAATAGGCCCAACCAAAGCCCCGAACGAGAGGGGCCTCCCTTTGGAGGCGTCCCAGATGGCGGCCCTTCTTTTTTCCAGGCCTCCATTTTTTGTTTCAGTTCCTCCTCCAGTAAAAATTCCAGGCTCAACTGTTCGAAGCGCTGCAGCTCCACTTGTTCGGCCAATCCTGAGTCGGCCGCGATCTGCTGTTCAAAAGCTCGGGATTCCTCTTCTGTAAGTTTGCCCCGCAGATAATCCTCTATTTTATCGAAAAGTTCTTCTTTGTTGTCCATATCTATTACTTGATTAGGGCCTTCCAATGAGGGTTATTCTCCAAAAACTGGCGCAGGCGCTGACGGCAGCGGTATGCCTCCTTTTTAGCCATAGCCGCGCTACTGAGTGCAACAGCCCGGGCGATTTCTTCCATGCTGTAGTCCAACTGGTACAATTTCAATATTTCTTTACAACGGCTTCCGGCCTGCTCCATCGCCTGTGCCAGATAGCTGGCCTGCTCTTCACTGATCACCTGGCATTCCACACTGGGTTCTGCTGCTTCATAATGCTGAGGCGTGAGTTCCTCCTGCGGACGGCGCTTGCCGGCTTGCTTCCACCAACGACGTTTGGCGATAGCCATAAAGTAAGTTTTCAGGGCGCTCTTCCCTTCGAATTTAGCCTGCCGGAGATTGCGGTCAAAAAGGATGATGGTTTCCTGAAAGATGTCCTCTCCATCCTGCTCGTTGCCGCCATATTGCTGTACAAACCGGAGGACCACCTCTTTCCACTCCGTCTGATGAAAAACATACTGCAAAGCCTTTTCTCTTGATTCCGATGTGCCGGTAATCGCCGAGATTAGTGCTTCGTCGGCCCATTGATGTTCCTTCATACGTTCGTTCTGTTTGGTGTTGGGATGGTGCCCAGATAATGGTGTGTTTTTTCAAGAGCATGTTTGGAGCCCAGCCTTAAGGCAGCAAGGGCTGGCCTCCAAACACCTCTAAGATAAATAACCTGCAGGTACCCACCGCTTATCACCCCACGCTTCCCGTTCCGAGTTAGTGGGGTGTTAGCATAGCTAGAATATTACCAAACTTCCCGACCTCATGTGCCGCGCTCCCACCACGCGGTAGGCATACGCGCCGGCCGATAAACCGGCCAGAGGAAAATGGACATTGCCCTGAAGACTGGCTCTATACACCAGCTGGCCGGAGGCGTCGAATAGCTCAAACGTATAAGCGCCGGGCAGATCGGTACGGATATTCAATTCGCTATGGCGGCGCAACGGATTGGGATACAATACATAACTGTCCGGCAGGATCTGCGTATACGCTCCCACCAACTCCCCCTCCCCAATAATAAGCTGCCCGGATGCAGAAAGGCTATTACCTGCGCTGAAGGTTAGCGTCCCATCAGTATCCCCGGCTATCGCGGCGTCAGCCTCATCAATTGCCGAGCTCCAGCTATCTCCCTCGGCATTATCCGCCCGATGATGCAGCGTGAAGGCGTCCGGCTGGCCTTCGGCGGCGGCAGGAACCGGAATGCCCCCTAATGTAAGAGACTGCACCGGGCCCCAATTCTCATTCGCGCCGTAATTGTTGAGGATCCAGTAACCCGAGGCAGGCAGTACATCCGGGCCCGGCTGGTAATCGGGCGGCACATTGAGGCGGCTTGCTACAACCGGGCCGGCCGGCAAGGTAGCTGTGGCCCCGAAAGCCAGGCTCAGGCCGGTTTCACCAAAAGAATAATTACCTGGAGACTGTATCAGCAATTGACTACTCTCCCCGCTACCCACCGGAGCCGTGGAAAGGCTGCGCCCGGCATAACCGGCCAGCTGGGCGTGTTGATTTCCCAACTTATTGAGCGCCAGCCCGGCCAGCTCATTGAACTGGAAGTAGGCCACCAGATTCTCCTCTTCGTCCGGATTGCTCACCAGATGGCGGCGCCGGCGGATCTCTTCCGTGCTAAGTGCCCGATTATAAAAGCGAACTTCATCCATAAGGCCAGTGAAATTACGGCCGTCCCAGCCACGATAGCTCCCCAGATAAGTGGCCAGGCTGCTGAAATCTACCGGCGGCACGTTGAAGTTGTGGGTAGCGCTTTGCCCATTTAGATAAACGGTTATGCCATCTGGCCGCACCACCAGGGCTACGTAAGACCACTCGTCGACGGGTACCGTCAAGCCGCTGCTCCACCACCAGGCGCCATCGGGCCAGTGGTACCCCAACTCCATATTTGGGCGGAAGTTGAAACCCGCCGCCGGGCCGGTGCTGGTGATCGCAATTCCGGTGTATTCGCCTTGTATACCCTGCGGGCGCACCCAGGCGGTTATCGTCAGTTCGTTGCTGTTGATGGGGATGCCTTCAACCGAGGCATAGTCTCCGTCCTGTTGGAGGTTGAGCGCCAGCCCCGGGATGGTATCTGCCCGGCAGGCCTGCACGGCCACCATGTTTTCGATCGTCTGGCTGCTGCTCTGCCCATCGGCCTGGGTTACGGTAAGGCTGACGGTGTAGCTACCTTCTGCACCGAAAACCACCCGCGGGTTGCGCACATCCAGGGCACTGACATAATCCGGTTCCGGCTCAAAATTCCAGGCCCAACTGGCGCCCTCATGGCGCAGGACGGAATAATCGTCAAAATAAAAGGTGTCGCGTTCGCAACCGGCGACAAGCTTATCAACAGTTGGCTGCGCCAGCGGCGCCGAAGGCAGCGCAAGTTCCGTTTCCCAAATGCCGTTGCTGTAAGTGGCCAGCCGCAGTTTGCCTTCCCGGTAATAGGGACGGAAAAGGTTGGCGTTGGTGCGCATCGGGAGGCCATCGTTGTATAGCGCCCAATCGCTCATGCTATTGTCGCGGTAAAAAACAGCTTTATCGGTGCCGATGTAAACGGCGCCGTCCGTACCTGCCTGATAGAACATCGCGTGAATGGCGTGTCCATCAAGTGTGGGTGAAGTGAAGTTCTGCCAGGACTGCCCGCCGTCAGTCGTGCGAAATACCTTGGCGCCATCATTATTATTTTGTGAAAACCCAACCCATAACTCATTCTCATCCTCAGGGTTGAGCGCCATCACGCCCGCGCGCTGGGAATTAGGGCTGGAAGGAAAGTCCAACACCTGCCAGCTTCCGCCACCATCCTGCGTCCGCCAGAGCACGGCGCCGTAGAAGGAAGTACGCTGGTACACATAGATCACATCCGGATTGCTCCGGGAAACTTCAAATTGCAGTACGGGCCGGTCCGTATTCGTACCAAAGGTAGCAATCGTTTCAAAGGAGGCGCCGCCATTTACCGATTTCCAAAGCTTTTGCTCCTGCCCTACATAAATGTGGTTGTAACAACGCGGATCGAACTCCAGCTCGCTGGAGTGGGCGGCATAGTAGGATTCACCGGGGTACACTTGCAATTGTGGTAGGCCGACTACCGTGCCGCTTATTTCATCTGGAACCACCTGGGAACTGATATCCGAGAAGTAGGCGATGTCGCGGCCGGGATTGACGTAACCGGTAGGCGCCTCGGCGCCGCCCAGCCGCAGGGCCTCGCCGGCCGGGAAAGTGGACCGCAGGGCGGTGTTGCCATTGTGGTAGCGGCCGCCCACCAGCAGGCCATCATTCCAGCCACTGCCGAAGCCCCAGAACTCGGAAGCGGTAATACCTTTCTTACGGGATTCGACGGTGGCAAATTCGTCGGTTGTAAAGTTCACGCCTCCATCATTGGCCAGCCAGATACCATTGGGACTGACGGCCAGCTCCTGCATGTCGGGGTGTATCCAGGTATTTCCCTGGTAGCCTCCGATGACGTTGAAGCTTTGCCCTCCGTTAGTGGATTTGTAGAGGCTGACGCCGCCGATGTAAACGTTATTCGCATTGAAAGGGGATATGGCCAGCACATAATCGTAAAATCCCTGGTAGGGGCCTCCCCCACCCTCGTTCTTCATGACGTTCTTATGCGTGGCCGGGCCGCCGCTGTACTCATAAGGGCCGCCCACATGGGGGCCCTGCAGGGCCCAGCTTTCGCCGGCATCCTGGCTTTTCCACAGGCCGAGGTAGCCATCGTCGCCTGCTTTGGAGTTACCGATCAGTCCCGCCACTATCAAATCAGGCTCCAATGGCGAAACCGCCAGCTTGGCGCCTCCATCGGACAAGCCACTGTAGCCCGGATCGGGCGGCAGGTACCAACCGGCATCTTTGATTACCCAACTCTGGCCGCCATCTTCCGATTTCAGGAATTCGCAGCGCTTCTCTGCCGTATTGCCTCGAACGAGGTATAATACCTGGGGGTCATCAGGCTTGAATTCGATATCATAAACCGGGTTGCTGAATAACTGCTGCCAGTTTTGGCCGCCATCTTCCGATCGCCATAAGCCCTTTTGCCCTGCTACCAGGAGGCGCTGCTCTATCGCCGGGCTGATGGCGATGCCATTCACGTCCAGTCCGCTGATGTCCAGGAGCACCTCCCAGCTACCCCCGCCGTCGGTGGTGCGGTACAGCCGGTTCCCGTCGCCGGCATAGGCCGTTTCCGGGTCATTGGGGCTCACCCGCACGATGCGCACGGCCGCCATCATGGTGTTGGCGGAAATGTGACTCCAACTGAGCCCCTGGTCCAGGGAGCGAAAGACACCGCCGCTTTCGGTACCGCAGTACACCACATTAGGGTCTGTATCCGCCACATCGATGGTGTATACATTGGCTTGCCAGGATACCTCGAACTGGCCCGAGCCCTGATTGTAGGTCTCGAAGGGGCCGAGGTTCGTCCAGGGGCCGGGCTGCCGGGTGGGAGCTGAATTGGACAACAGTTGGCGGTAGCGCTTTTCGTCCTGCTGCAATGCCTCCACAGTGGGCCATTCGATATAGCCCAGGGCGTTGAGGTAGGGCTCCACCTGCCGGCGCCAGTGTTTGTAGTTCTGAGTGTGTGTATTTTTTTCAAAAAGATGGGTGCTGTAATAAGCTTCGTAGGCGCTATCCACTAGTCGCACATTGGGGTTGTCGGCGTACATGAGCTGCGCCCAACCGGGTACTTCTTCGGTAATTGGGGGGATGGTTTTGAACCAGGAAGGAGGTTGGGCTGGGGTGGGGTGAATAAAAAAAAGCGATAGCAAAAATAATAGGGCGAAACGGAAAACGACAGGCATGTTCTTTTGGGGGAGCAAAATAGGGGAAAAACACAAAAAAACATAAAGCCCGAAGCTTGCTATTTTAGTGTATGCGCGCAAAGCTCCATCAGAACAATAAAATTGAAAACATTTTGAAATGGCCAGCCCTCGCGCTCTTCCTCTGCTTCCAGCGCTGCAACGATCTCCCGCACGCTTACTGCTGAACCCAAAATATTTTATGGTTTTTCTTATCTTTAAGAAGCTGTTTGAATTTAGTCCTTCAGTTTTATTATGCCTCTTTTTCCGCCACTCTGCGGCTTTTTTTCGCCCCGTACCTATGGGTACGAGGCTCAAAAAGAGCCTTGATTGACGAAAAAATAGCCTATAATAAATTCTAAAAACCAAATTCAAACAGCTTCTAAGAAACCCGGCTTCCTATGATACCATCAGAACTTCTCTCATCCATCCTGCAAATCCTCGTTTTCACGCTCATTCCCTTCCTGGTTTTCGTGATCCGAACCCGCTCCGCCAAAGGCTTTTTCGATTATATCGGATTGAAACCACTTCCAACAAGGGCAGTTGTCTGGGCCATTGTTTCTTCTCTGATTTTCCTCAGCATGGTGGCCCTGGCCTTTATTAGAACTGATTTCTGGGAAGCCCTAACGGCGCCGGAAAGCATTACCGGCAAGTTTCGGGCTATGGGCTTTAGCCCGCAGGCGATGATCCTGGTGTTGATCATGGCCTTACTCAAAACTTCCTTGTCAGAAGAGATCCTTTTTCGGGGATTTTTGGCTAAACGGCTCATCAGTTGGCTAGGCTTCCAGGCCGGCAACATCCTACAGGCCCTAGTCTTTGGGGCGATTCATCTGTTGTTGTTCCTTTCGATAACCTCCAGCATCTTTTTTCTGGCCCTCATCTTCTTGTTTACAGCCCTCGGCGCTTACACCATCGTTTACATCAACGAGAAGATGGCTGGCGGGAGCATCATTCCTGGCTGGATCTCGCACGGGTTAGCCAATGTCATTTCTTATAGTGTTATCGGCTTTTTGACCTAGAGGGGATTTTGCCGTTGGAATAGCCGATAGTACCGGGCTCTGTCAATTCTGCTCCGGCCGGAAGAGCGGAGGTACGGGCCTACTGCCTCCCCGATCTCGATCCACCGGATCTCGTCGGGATGACAAGCTGCGGGGCACCTTGTCAACTGCTACTGCCCCGCCCTCAAGGCCTCCTCCAACCCGGTAAACCGCTCCACTGCCTGTTTATTCCGCACGGCGATGTTTAGCGCCTGCTTGCTGCCTACCAGCACCACCAGTTTTTTGCCTCGGGTGATGCCGGTATAAAGGAGGTTACGAAAAAGCAGCATGTAGTGCGTGGTGTGTACCGGAATGACTACGCAGGGGCATTCACTACCCTGGAATTTATGGACAGAAACGGAGTAGGCCAGCACGAGCTGGTCGAGGTCGGCAAAATCATAGCTGACCGGGCGGCCGTCAAATTCAACGGTTACCTCCTGTTCGATACGGTCGATGCGGGTGAGGAAGCCGACATCGCCGTTGAAGGCTTCCTTATCGTAATTATTTTGCACCTGCATCACCTTGTCGCCGCGGTGGAAAGCCCTGCCCATCTTGACGAGGGGTTCATCGCTGGGGTTGAGGGCGCGCTGGAGCAACTGATTGAGGTTGCGGTTGCCGATCAGGCCGCGGTTCATGGGGCTGAGCACCTGGATGTCGCGCATGGGCCGGAAGCCGTAGGTTTTGGGCAGGCGATGTTTTACCAGGCCAATAATGGTTTGGGCGATGCTTTCGGGCTGGTTGTCTTCGATAAAGAAAAAGTCGCTCTGTTTGTCAATGCGGATATCCGGGAACAGGCCGGCGTTGACCCGGTGGGCGTTGGTGATGATACGGGACTGCGCCGCCTGGCGGAAGATATCGGTCAGGCGGGTAACCGTCACGCGGCCGCTTTTGATGAAGTCGTTGAGCACATTGCCGGCCCCCACACTGGGCAATTGGTCGACATCGCCGACGAGCAGCAGGCGGGCGCCATCGGGAACAGCCTTCAGGAGGTTGTACATCAGCATCGTGTCGATCATGCTGGCTTCGTCCACGACCAGCAGGCTGCAATCCAGGGGATTGTCGCGGTTGCGGCGGAAGTTGTTGATGCTAAAGTCGAATTCCAGCAGGCTGTGGATCGTCGAAGCTTCCCGGCCGGTGATCTCCGACAGGCGCTTGGCGGCCTTGCCGGTGGGCGCCGCCAGCAGGATGCGGGAGGAAAGGGCCTGCATAGCCTGCAGGATCACTTTGGTAATGGTGCTTTTTCCGGTGCCCGGGCCGCCGGTGATAATGTGCAGTTTTTCTGCCAGGCTCACCTCAACGGCCCGGCGCTGATTGGGGGCCAGTTGCAAGCCCATCTGGGTTTCAGCAGCCTGGATCCGGCTGTAGGCATCCTGAAGCGGCAAGGCGAGTTGCTGCTGCATGAGGCGGCGCAATTCCCGCGCGATGCCCTGCTCGCTCACGTGGAAAGCCTTGAGCCAGAGGAATTCCACATCCTGCCCCTGGTGTTCCTTGTTTTGAATAACGATGCGCTCTTCCGCCTCGATAAATTCCAGGCGCGCCTGGATGCGCTCCGGTTCAACTTCCAGCAATTCACGGGATTTTTCCAGGAAGGCTTCGCGGGGATAGCAGGTGTGCCCGTCATCCGCCAGTTTGGACAAAACATACTCCACCCCGGCATCGATGCGGATATCAGATTGGGGGTCGATGCCCAGTTTGCGTGCTGTTTGATCAGCCGTTTTAAAACCGATCCCCCAAACGTCACGCGCCAGTTGGTAGGGGTTCTCTTCGATGATGCGCCGGCTGTCCGCTCCATAGGTTTTAAAAACCTTTTGGGCATAGGTAGGGCTGATGCCATAGCCCTGCAAGAAGAGCATTAGTTCGCGGATAGCTTTTTGTTCCTCCCAGCAGGATTTGATACGCTCCAGCCGTTTGGGGCCGATACCGTCGAGCTGAAGCAGGATGTCGGGTTGGGTATCGATCACCTCCAGGGTTTGTTCCCGGTGGTATTCGACGATGCGCTCGGCGAAGACCGGCCCGATCCCTTTGATCAGGCCGGACCCCAGGTACTTCTTAATACCTTCTACCGATTGCGGGGCTTCCACTTCATAGCTTTCCACCTGAAATTGCAGGCCAAAGTTGCTGTCTTCCTTCCACTGCCCCCGGCAACGCACGCTTTCCCCCGCCTGAACGCTGGGCATGGTTCCCACAACAGCCGTCAGCTCCCGCTTGCCGCGTTCCTTGAGGCGAGCCACTGTAAACCCGTTATCGGGGCTCTGAAAAGTGATGCGCTCGATGTATCCATGGATCTCTTCCATTTCAGGCTAAGTAACTGCGAGGTTTACGATTTCGATGCTTGCCCGGCTACGGCAGCAGACAGGCAGGGAACGCGGTGTACGGCGTATCAGTAATTCTGTACTTGAGGCCGGGTAAAGTTCGAGTTCAGGAAGGCCCCACGCTCCAATATCGTCAGCTTAAGGAATGGTGAGCTTTTTAGGAGGTGGCTTCGAGTTCACCTCCTAAATTGGAAGCCTCGAAAAGTAAGGGGATGAGCGGGAAGTCATCCCCTTACAACCACGCTTGATATTCTAAAGTTGACGACATTGGCCCCACGCTCCCCCTTATGCCCTATGCCCTATGCTCTATGCTAATAGACGTGCTGACCGCCGTTAATGGCGTAGTTGGCGCCGGTGATGAAGCCGGCATCTTTGGAGGCCAGGAAAGAGACCAGGTGCGCGATCTCATAGGTACCCCCGAGACGCCCGACCGGTATGGTTTTAATGATCTGGGCCCGGACTTCTTCCGCCACTGCCATCACCATATCGGTGCCGATATAACCCGGAGAAATGGTGTTGACCGTGACGCCCTTACTGGCCACTTCGATAGCCAAGGTCTTGGTCAGGCCATGCATGCCGGCCTTGGCGGCAGCATAGTTGACCTGGCCAAACTGGGCGCGCTGCCCATTGACCGAGGAGATATTGATAATGCGCCCGTACTGTTGGTCGATCATGGGGTTGATCACATGGCTACAACAGTTGAAGGCGCTATAGAGGTTAGTCTTTAATACGGCATCCCAGTTTTCAAAGCTCATTTTCTTAAAAGCCCCGTCGCGCGTGATACCGGCGTTATTGACCAGAATATCGACCGTCCCGATTTCCTTTTGTATTTTTTCGATCATAGCCCCCACCGAGTCATAATCAGAAACATCGGCATGATACAAGGGCACATCATAACCAGCGGCTTTCATCTCTTCATTCCATTTCTCAGCCTTCGAGCGGGTGTGATAGTTGGCAATTGCCAGATAACCGTCATCTACCAGGTGTTTTACCATTGCGGTTCCAAGGCCGCCCGTAGCGCCGGTTACCAGAGCAACGTACTTTCTTTCGTCCTTTTTCATAATACCATTTTTTGTCTGTTAGTTAGGCGATTGATTCAGAACAAATATATAGATGTTTAGATATTTAATCTTGTTAAACATTTGCTTATTTTTTTCTTTCTTGAGCAGAGCCAGGTCAAGGAATGGATGGCCGGTAGTGCAACAGTTAAAGATAAGGTACAAAAAACTGTTTTTCAATCCAATACAGGCAGATTCCTTTTTTACCTTTCAATTTCAGATGCCAGCTGGGCCAAAGTCAACCCGAATTTATTTACCCCAAGAAGATTTAGAAGGTTTGAAAAAATGAGTTGTCGCTTTTAATTTCCTTATTTTCAGCTTTCAGTAAAAGTCACCCAATTATGGCATCACAGGAACTAGTGTGGGCAACCACCGGCCTACTCCTCCTATACGGCGCTGTCCTGCTTTACTTTGTCATTCGTGGCGCCAGGCGCACCACCTCTATCTCGGACTATGCGGTGGGGAGTATTCAATTCTCGCCAGTTGTGGTCGGCCTTTCCCTTGCCGCCTCCATTACCAGTGCTGCAACCTTCATCATCAATCCTGGTTTCATTGCCTTGTATGGCTTCAGCGGTTTGCTGGCCTTTGCGATCGTCATGCCCCTGGGGGTTTACATTTCGCTGATCATTCTGACCAAGAGTTTCCGAAAACACGGCGCCTCGGTACGGGCGCTGACCATGGCGCAGTGGATCGGCAAGCGATACGGGAGCAGTGGATACGCCCTGTTCTTCGGTTTCCTCTCTTTATTGCTCATTACCTTTATCGTGCTCATTTGTGTGGGTATGACCAAGGTGATGGCCAAGGCGCTGAATGCGGATGAGTTATACATCCTGATCGGCCTGGTGGCTTTTGTTTTCGGTTACATGATGTTTGGCGGGGCCAATTCCATGGTATACACCAATTCAATCCAGGCTGTTCTGATGTTGGTGGTGGCTTTTATTCTGCTGGGCTCGGGCTACGAACATTTCCGAGATGGCGTACACGGATTTATGGATAAGCTCGCGGCTATCGACCCGCTTTTGATCAAACCGGTCAACCCCAGCAGTTTCCTTTTCCGCGATTATTTTGAGATAGTATTCTGCAATCTGGTGGTAGGAGTGGCTATCGTTTGCCAGCCACATATCATCACCAAGTCGCTCTTACTGAAGGAAGAACGGGATGTAAACCGTTATCTGGTAACCGGCATTCTGGTGGAGGCCATTTTCTTTTCCGTCGTTCTGGCAGGCCTTTACGCCCGGCTGCGTTTCCCCGGCCTGATGGTGGATGGCCAGCCCTTAAAAATGGACGGTATCATTCCCGCCTACGTAGTCACGGAGTTCCCGGTATTTATAGGGCTGATTGTCATACTCGGTTTGCTTTCCGCCGGCCTGTCCACCCTGGAAGGGCTCATCCAATCTGTATCGACGACTATCACTTCCGACATTATCGACCATATTGCCGGACACCGGCTGGGGCAGGGCGATGGCCGAACCCGCAAGCTCATTGCCATCAACAAAGTGGTGATCGTTGGCCTGGCTGTTGTGTCGATTCTTTTATCCTACGACCAATTGGTCAACCCGAGCCTGAGCGTGGGCATTTTTGCACAAAATGGCGTTTATGCCTATTTCTCGGCTGCTTTTGTACCGGTCCTATTGGGCATTTTTTTCCGGGACGTGCCCAAAGTTGCCCCTATTGCTGCTTCTGTTACAGCAGTGCTGGTGCACTTTGGAATTTACTACGGCCGCATTGGCTGGTATATGCAGGCAGAGGTCCGCAACCCGGCTATTGCCGTTACTTTTGCCATCCTGGCTTCCCTCGTAGTTGGGGTTTCTTTGTATTTCTTGTTGCGAAAGCGCGAAGAAACCGCTCCGGAAAACCTGGAAACGGAGGCCTCCTTCTACCCCACTGCCGAAGCTAACACAGCAGAAGCCCCGCCTCCCGGGCCGGCTGACCTACACCGCTCTGTAAAATTATCCACAGGGATTGAGATCGGTTATATGCAACTGGGACAAGGACGGCAAACTTTGCTGTTTCTCCATGGGCTGGGCAGCAACTATAAAGGCTGGCGCAAGCTGGCCGATGCCCTTTCCGGCAAATATCGTTGTATCGCAATGGATTTTCCCGGTTATGGCGCCTCCAGCAAAGGGAACTTCCCTATCAGCATGAAGTTTTTTGCCAATACAGTCCTCGAACTGGTGGAGCATTTGCAATTGAAAAACCTGACACTGGTGGGCCACTCTATGGGCGGCCAGGTAGCCATGGCCGCTGTACTGCAACGCCCGGAACTCTTTGAAAAACTGGTGCTCATTGCACCGGCTGGCTTCGAGACATTCAACCATACCGGGCATCAGTGGCTGCGCAACATCTATAATCCAATGGTGCTTAAAGGGATGTCGATGGAACAGACCATCGCTAATTTTGAAGCCAATTTCTATCAATTCCCCTCCGACGCCCGATTTATGATCGATGACCGCCTGTCGATGATGCAAACGGATGCCTTCGATTATTACTGTAAGCTCATCCCCCGCTGCGCGGCCGCCATGCTGGACGAGCCCGTATTTCCACGCCTTAAGGAGATCAAGCTCCCGACGCTCATCCTCTTCGGCCAGAACGACCAACTCATCCCCAATAAGATGGTGAACCCTACCCTCACTACCCGCATGGTCGGAGAAATAGGCGCCAGCCAGATCGCGGGCAGCCAGCTCACCATGCTGTACAACTGCGGGCATTTTATGCAATGGGAATGTGCGGAAAGGATAGCCGGAGCAATCAGGGAGTTCGTGGGATAAGCGGGCGGCATTAGCTATTTTTTTCGCTGGCCGTATTAGGATGGCAGTACTCCAAAGAATTCCCGGAAACACTTGCTGATAAACCGGTTTAGGTTAATAAAACTCCTTGTCGAAATGAAACATACCAGTAGAATTTCAGCCCTGAAAGTAGCCTTTGGGATTTGCCTTTTCTTCCTTTTTTCAAGCTATGCCTCTGCAGATCTAAGTAAACCAATAACCCGTTGGCCGGAAAGCGCCTTTTTCCATGGAGGCAACGGAAACGGCTATATTCAAGAGCTCAACGTAAACTACCGCTTATACAACATTGGGAAAAATGACATAGAGGGCTATAAAAAAATGCTATCGGGATCAGAATTTTTCTCTTATCCATCGCTCCGTGACGATATTGGTGTATCGATGATCGCCAGGGCGACAACGGGCCAGATGGGCTTTGAATTCCTTACCGGGGAGGCGCCTGTCAATTATGCCTCTGACAAAGTGACTTTTCTAATGTTGAGCGATATCGACCTGAATGTAAGAGAGCCTTTTGATATCCACCTGAACGACAAACTCCTTTTAACCTTTCATTCCAACGAAGACGGCACCCTATCGGTTACCGAAAACCCAGGTAATGGCGATGCAGCATTCATTCTGATCCGAAGGGATGCCAATGGGGATGGTATCGGTGTATTTCGTCTAACAGTACCTGGTTCTCTGTTGGAAAAAGGAAAAAGCGCCAAGGTTAAATTCGTTGGGCACAAAAAGAATTCCAACTCGTGGGTCATGATCTTCAAGGCAACCGACCTTATTGAGCGGATCAGGAAATCGGTTTCGAGTGAAGCTGCTTTTGAGATAACAGAAAAAAATGGAGTGCTTTATGTTGATGCGCCTACTCATTTCGACGGCAAACCGGTTTATGTGATCAGTGATGGCCAAAAAAGCAAACCCCAGGTATTTAAATCGCTGGGCGATTTGTCAAAGGCCTCCTTCAACATAAAACCTCCTAAAAAGGACTTCTCCATTGTTTATGATGATTCAGAAATCGCGCTCGAATTTGAGCATAATGATGGAACGCTGTCCGCAACCGATATTGAAGGGCCGTATTTATACCACCACCAAACCTACTATAAAGATGGCTGGCATGCTTCGCTGGCCAAGTTGTACAAACCCGAGTTTTTTGAGGTTTACAGTGATTTCTTCGACAGGAGGTATGAAAAAGGATTGGTGTCGGTAATGAACTCCAGCCACCAGGACATTGCCTGGGTCGACCGCCCCGAGGTGTGTATTATGCTGCGGGACACTTTATTGTTAAGCCCCGTACTCAAAGATGCCTTTATTCGCGAGGATTACGGCTTTGATATTGAAGATGGGCTGATGCTGCGTGAATATCTGGAAAGACACCCCGAGTCCAGGGAGCAGTTGACCACACTGCTGAACAAAAAATTGATATCCGTTGGCGCCACTTATAACTGCCCTTACGAAGACATGTATGATGCGGAAGACCAGGTGCGCCAATTGTACCTGGGAAAAAAATGGGTTAAAAACACCTTTGGCGGCTACGATTCCAGGGTATACTGGAATGTTGACGTACCGGGCAAATCATTGCAAACCCCTCAAATTCTGAAAAAGGCCGGAGTCGATTATATGGTTATCAGCAGGCACGGCAAAGGCTTGTTCCATTGGGCGAGCCCTGATGGCAGTTCTGTCTTCACCTACTCTCCGGGGCATTACGGCAATGACCTGCTTTACCTTTCAAGGAACCTGAACCAAAAAATGAAATATGGAGCGGAACAGGTGTTGTACTGGGAAAAAAGTTTTGAAGGAAGTGAAATACATACGCCCTTATTGTCAAGTCAGGATATGCTTCCGGCCATCGATTATTCTGAGTTTATAGATGCCTGGAATGGGCTCGATTCTTTGAAAGATGAAAAGGGAAACCCCAAAGCGGTATTCCTTCCCAATATGGAGCTCATGACGATGGATGAGTTTATGCCCTTAGCGGAAAAGACCGCCACCGAGGTAGACACCATTATGGGCGAACGCCCCAACGTATGGGTTTACATTCACGGCCCCGGGCATCATGATGCGCTCACGGCGAGCAGGGAAGCTTCAAAGTTGCTTCCCGCTGCGGAAAAGTTTCTTTCGGTGGCCAATCTCATCGACCCCAGGAAAATGCAATACCCTTTTGAGGAGTTCGATGAAGCCTGGCAGGCCAAGATCTATCCCGACCACGGCTGGGGAGGCCACGATGGCGATATTACCGACAACCTTTTCAAAGAAAACCTGGTGAAGTCGAGAACTATGGGCCAGGGCCTTTTGAACAAAGGGGTTGGCTTTATCGCCCGGAGGATCAGGAAAAATGACAAACTGGGTATTCCCCTCGTACTGTTCAACAGCCTTTCATGGGAACGGACCGACCCGGTAACCACATCAGTCAGTTTTGCCAAAGGGCAGATTAAAAATATTTCGGTAGTTACTGCTGATAATACGCCAGTAGCTGTTCAAACCAGCGGCCAAACTTACCATGACGACGGAAGCCTGAAAAGCGCCGATATTACTTTTATTGCTGAAAACATCCCCCCCATCGGCTATGCGACTTACTACATTTCAGATAATAAGAATGCCCCTGATGCAAGGGCGAAAGCAGCGAGTACCTCCGTGTATGAAAATGCCTTCTATAAAGTGAGCTTCGAAAAGGGAGGGATTGCACAGGTTTACGATAAGGAGCTGGATAAAGCCCTTTTCCGGACCGATAATTTCAAGGCCGGCGACGTTTTCACGCTGCAATCCGTAGGGAACGGAGCCGGTGAATTCGGCGATGTGCAGCAGCCTGAAATGGTAGGTTTCGATAAGGTAAGCGAGCATCAGGACGATTGGGAGATTTTGGAAAATGGCCCGGTTTACACGAAATACCGTTTGCAGCAGCAGATCTTGCATGCTATTGTCCAACAAGATGTTACGATCTACCACGATTTAAAACGCCTCTATTTTGACACGGGCCTTCGGAACTGGACCGGAGAATTATTCCGGGAGTTCAGAACAGCCTTTCCCATCAATATGGATGGGGCCGAGATCGCCCATGAGGTTCCTTTCGGCCGGGTAAGGGTAGGCAAAGACGAGATTAAAACAGCCGGTGAACGCTATACCCCTCTTTGCAAAGATGTACACCCAAGGGCTATTGTCGATTGGATTTCGGCCACGGATGATGAGGTTTCAGTCACCTTGAGTTCATCGGTCGCTGCGGCTGATTGGATTGACCCCACCGAGCAGAGTGGAGGTAAAGCCGTGCTCCAGCATGTGTTGTTGGCCAGCCGGGTGTCTTGCCATTGGGAGGGCAACGAATATTCTCAGGCCGGCCATCACGATTTCCACAATGTACTGACATCAAACGAAGCAGGGAGCATCCAGGGCCAGAAAGTCGCCAAACAAAAAAACGAGCCTTTGCAGGTTGTTTTCTATCCCGATACTTCCAATGATGCCGACTTGCCCGAGGCGTTGAGTTTCTTTTCGATTGATTCGGAAAATATCATAATCTCCACCATAAAAAAAGCAGAAGATTCTGATGAAATCATTTTGCGAATGTATAATGTAGATGATCGCGAAGAAGAGGTAAGCGTTTCCTCGTATTTCAATATCAATTCCTACAAGCAGGTCAATATTATTGAAGAGAACCCCAAACCGGCCGCACCAGAGTTAAAAGTAGGAAAATACTCCATTGAAACCTTTAGCCTGGATGTTGACAACTAAGAAGCTGTTGGGCCTAACCATTAAAATTGATGCATGAAAACACCTTGGAAAAACGACAATGAACTCTACGAGATCGCGAAAAAAGAGCTTTTCGTGGCGCTCGTAGGCGATATTTTGGACAAAATGGGCTACCTGCACCAGTTTCTTCCGCCGAACATAAAACCCCTGAACGACGATTTTGTGGTCATCGGAAGGGCGATGCCCGTACTTGAAGCCGATGTGTTCGAAGAGTCCTCCCAAAACGGCCATAACCCTGTAATGAAAAAGCCGTTCGGCATCATGTTCGAAGCGTTGGACAGTTTAAAAGAAGGCGAGGTGTATATCTGTTCGGGTGCATCGCCGCAATATGCGCTGTGGGGCGGATTAATGAGTACCCGAGCCATCAAATTGGGGGCTGCCGGAGCTGTGGTGGATGGCTGGTCGCGGGATACCAAAGAAATATTGAACCTCAATTTCCCCACCTTTTCCTTGGGCGGCTACGCGCAGGATCAGGGGCCGCGTGGAAAAGTGATCGACTATCAGGTACCTATAGAGTTCGGAGGGATACGGGTTAATCCCGGTGACATCGTCTACGGTGATCTGGATGGCGTGCTGATCGTGCCCAAAGAAGCGGCCGATGAAGCCTTTGCCGGGGCCATCGAAAAAGCGCGTGGAGAGCAATTGGTGAAAAAAGCGCTGCAGGAAGGCATGAGTACGGTAGAAGCATTTCACAAATTCGGAATTATGTAGTGTCATGGCCATCCTGAACCATGCCAACCAAATCGAGAAATATTGGCGCACTAAAAGCCACTCGAAAACACATTAAAAAAATTAACACTTGAATTCATGATAGAGACTTATCAAATAAAGGAAAACGGTTACCATCCCTTTTTGATCCGGGAAGGCTGGCAGGTAGCACAGTTGAACTACATGCCCGAACAGCACATCGACAACATCACCCGATTGGATGTGCATCATCTGACCGATGAGGCCTTCATTTTGCTGAAAGGGTCCGCGGTATTGATTGCCGCAACTATTATCAACGGTGAGGTTGATTTCGAGATGGAACTGATGAGGGCCAATGTTACCTATAATATTCCTGAAGGCACCTGGCACAACATAGCCATGACCGAAGGATGCGAAACGATAATCGTTGAAAAGTCGAACACCCACGTTTCCGATTTTGAGCATTTTGAACTGAACGAAGCACAGATAAACGAACTTCGTTCTAAGGTCAAGGTGCTACTTCGCTCCGGAACAGGGGTTGAACTAAATGCAGCCGTAAAAAAATAATAAAAATGAAGACAATTGATCTAAAAGGGAAAAAAGCGCTGGTCACCGGTGGCAGCCAGGGCATCGGCGCGGAGATCTGCAGACATCTGGCCGCTTGTGGAGCCGATGTTTTTGTCAATTATAACCGGAGTAAAGAAAAAGCCGAGGTTTTGGTTGAAGAGATCAGGAAAGCGTATAAAACCAATGCCACTTGTGGCAAAGCCAATGTGGCCAATGCTACTGAAGTCAAAGCGATGTTCCTTCAGATGGATAAGGAAATCGGAAACATTGACATTCTGGTGAACAATGCAGGTTTCGAGACCGTGAACCATGTGTTGGATATGGAAGAGGAGGAGTGGGACAGCGTGGTGAACGTGAATTTAAAAGGCCCCTTCTTATGTTCGAAGGAAGCTGCGCGGCGTATGGAGAACCACGGCGGCGGGGTCATCATCAACATATCCTCCATTCACGATGCCGTTCCAAGAAAAGGGCTGATCCATTATTGTTCCGCCAAGGCGGGGTTGAAAATGTTCTCTAAATGCCTCTCATTAGAGTTGGCGGACAAGAAAATCAGAGTGGTATCCATTGCGCCCGGCGCTATAGAAACGAATATGAACCGCGAGGAAATTGCCAGGTTCGGGAAGGATAAGTTCGAAAAATGGATTCCTCAGGGAAGGATCGGTGAGGTCTCCGATGTGGCCAATACCGTGGTTTTTTTGGCAAGCGATCTGGCAGACTACATCAACGGGACTGATATCTATATTGACGGGGCCTATATGAACCATACGATACAATACGACCCACGTCCACCGAGAAAAGAATAAGCAGATTGTCGCTCGCTTGTTCTTACTTTTCCTGACTTTTTTACTAAACCGGTTAAGTTGGTTTAAAACGGAGTGCTCATACAACGGAAGAACGTTCTAAATTTAATGCAACCATGAGAATCAACCCTGACAAAATTTGGCTGAGCTTGGCAGCAATAGTTTTCATTGCACTAGGTTGCCCGCTGTATGGGCAGCAAAGCTACACGCCAGCCGACCCCGAATACTATGCGATGGAACAACCGTACGTTCGGCATTCAACTGGACCCTAAATCTTTTGCGGCCTATGAAGGGGAGCGATTGATTGCAACGAAGTTTTATGGTGAAAAGGTAATTGTGAAGTAGGGCTCAAAAGGAGGGAATGTGCTTAAATGCTAAAGCTTGTTATATGAAATTAGGATTTGGTTTATACCGGCACATGCTGAATGGCCAGCATTACAGGTTTGCAAAACAATGTGGCGCTACCCACTTAGTAATTCATTTGGTGGACTATTTCGGCCACAACAAAGACAGCGCCGACCAACCTGTTGGTGGCAAAGCCGGTTGGGGAAGAGCAGGAAACCCCGACGAGATCTGGCCCTATGAAGAATTAGCGGCCATAAAAAAGGCCATCAACGGCCACGAATTAGAACTGGAGGCCATTGAAAATTTTGATCCCGCCCATTGGCACGACATCCTATTGGACGGCCCCAAGAAACAACATCAGATGGCCAACCTGAAACAACTGATTCGTAATGTAGGTAAGGCAGGCATCCCCATTTTCGGGTATAATTTCTCATTGGCCGGTGTGGCTGGCAGAATTAAAGGGCCCTATGCCCGGGGCGAAGCGATTTCAGTGGGTATGGAGGGTGGCGATGATACCCCCATCCCCAACGGGATGGTATGGAACATGGCCTATGACGAAAATGCTCCTGAAGGGGCCTTACCTAAAATCGGCCACGAGGAGCTTTGGAGTCGTTTGCAATACTTTTTGGACGAGATCCTGCCCGTAGCGGAGGAAGCCGGGGTGAAAATGGCGGCGCATCCAGATGACCCGCCATTGCCATATATACGCAATACGCCCCGATTGGTCTATCAACCAGGTATGTACCAAAAATTGATTGATATGAACCCCAGCCCTTCGAACAATCTGGAATTCTGTTTAGGCTCTATTGCTGAAATGACCGAGGGCGATGTATATGAAGCAACCGATATCTACAGCCAACAGGGTAGAATCGCTTATATCCATTTCAGAAATGTTGTAGGCAAAGTGCCCCATTATCGGGAGGCCTTTGTGGATGATGGCGACATCGATATGATCGAGGTTCTGAAAATTTTAAAGAAGAACAATTTCGATGGGGTATTGATACCCGACCATACACCTCAGATGGCCTGCGATGCACCATGGTATGCGGGCATGGCCTACGCCATGGGGTATATGAAGGCAGCCCTGTCGCTTTTGAGGCCTTAGCATGCAGTCCGGCCCCAGGCATAGCGCACGTTTCCAAAGCATTTCTGCCTATTTCGATGGGTATCTATGTATTTCTGCCCAGGGCCTTACCCACATTTACACCTTCACCCCTCACCGGTCCAACGTATCCTTCTTCAACTGTTTCTTTTCTTCGTAAAGAATAGTGCCATTATGGATGCGTTCTTCCAGGCGTTTTTTTTGTTCCGCCTGAATGGCCGCTACCTGCCCTTTAACGTCGATGGGTTGCTGGTTGAGGCTGCGGTGAAAGGAGCGGATGATGAGCACCGCCATATCTTCAGGGTGGTAGACGCCCAATTGCCGAATGGAATTCGACAGGCGGGAGCCTTCGTAAAAACCCCAGTTGCGGGTGATCCAACGGCCGAGGCTGAAAAAGAGTTTGTGGACGGCCTCCTCTTCGGGAACACTCTTGAAACTGGCCTTGGAATCGCGGTCGACCAGCTTATTGAGTTGGACGAGGGCGTCGCTCAGGTCTTTGGGGATATATACCCCGTCGATGTATTCCAGCCCAATACGGTTCTGATACCCTTCGTCAAATTCTTTTTCCGTTTCCGGAGGTTTCTGCCCCCAGGACTGGCCGGTTATCAGGAATACCAAAGCCAGCAATGCAAACCACATTTTTCCCTTCATGATGTTTGTCGTTAATCGTTGTGTCTATGGATAAACGTCGGGGTATTGCCCGATGGCGAGGTTAATCGTCCATAGAACTACCTGCAAAATTAAAATATTGTATCAGATTCTGGAATCAAGCGGATGCGCAGCACAGTGGGGGATATAAAAAGGCCCGCCGGAAGAGGCGGGCGCCAAAAATAATGTGCTATGAAAAAGTTAATACAACTTTCGTAAGGATTGGCCTGAGTTACCAGCGCAGCAGTGCTGCGCCCCAGGTGAAGCCACTGCCAAAAGCGGCCAAGCAGACCAGGTCACCTGGTTTGATGGCGCCGGCTTCGTAGGCTTCGCACAGCGCAATAGGGATGGAAGCGGCCGTCGTATTGCCAAATTTTTGAATATTGTTCCAGACCTGGTCATCGCGCAAGCCCAGGCGCCGCTGGACGAACTGGCTGATGCGGAGGTTGGCCTGGTGCGGAACGAACATATTTATGTCTTCTTTTTTCTGCCCGGCTTTTTCCAGGGCTTCCATGATGACTTCCGGAAATTTCTGTACCGCCATTTTGAATACGAACGGGCCATCCATGTAGGGAAAGAGCATGCCTTCGTCCATCATGCGCTGAGTGATAAACATCTCCCCGAATTCCACGTCCGGGTAACCATAGTCAACTTCTTCTTCCTGATAGCTGGCGTGGTAGCCGCCATGCGCCCCGGGGTTAATAAAGGCCAGTTTTTCTGCATATGCGCCATTGGAATGCAGGCAGGTGGTGAGTATTCCCTGGTTGTCTTCTTCTGTTGGTTGCAGCACTACTGCTCCGGCGCCATCGCCGAAGATAACGGTAACGTTGCGGCCGCGGGTGCTGAAGTCCAGGCCCATCGAATGCATTTCCGCACCGACCAGCAATACATTTTTGTACATGCCGGTACGGACAAACTGGTCAGCCACCGAAAGGCCGTAGAGAAAGCCCGAACATTGGTTGCGGATATCCAGTGCGCCGGCTTCGTTACCCGTGATGCCCAATTCACGCTGCAACAGGACACCACAGCCCGGGAAATAATAATCAGGGCTAAGGGTGGCGAAAATGATAAAATCCACTTCCTCCTTTTGGATGCCCGCCCGCTCAATCGCAATTTCAGCCGCCCGGGCAGCCATGGTCGTGGTCGTTTCCTCGTGTTTCTTCCCATAACGGCGCTCCACAATGCCGGTACGCTCCTGGACCCACTCATCCGTCGTGTCCATCATTTTTGTGAGATCATGGTTGGTGACCACCTTCTCGGGAACGTAGTAGCCGATGCCACCGATTTTTGAACGCAACATAGATTTGTATTTTGTATTTTTTGAAATCTACCGACGCGAAGAATTTTTCAACCCTGGAGGGTAAAATCGAAATTTTATTCCAAATGGCAAAACTGCACCTGGCTATTGTCGCAAAAATAAATGTTTTTGGTTACTATTTTTAAGAGAGGCATCCATGGACGGCTGTTAACAGAACTCGTTTTGCCGGGCAGGCGCCATTATGAATGGTGAAAAAATTGTAATTTTCGCATTATTACTTGTGCTGGCTGTAATAGGCCAGGGGTTGGTTTAACATCCAATGCCTGAATTCAAAAAAGGAAGGGTATAAGCCATGATCAATCTTGGAATTATAGAAGATGAGAAAATGTTCCGGGAAAGCCTGGAGCAATTTTTCGGCACACAACCAGAGTTTCAGCAGGTTCAGTCGGCAGGGTCGGTGGAAGAATTCCTGGAATTGTTGGAAGGCGGGCTTGAAGTTGACGTAATGTTGCTGGATATTGGGCTGCCCGGCTTATCCGGGCTGGAGGGTATCCGCCTGCTCAAAGGAAAACGCCCGAACGCCGATATCATCATGCTGACATCTTACGACGATTCCGACCGGATCTTTAAAGCCCTTTGCGCCGGTGCGGATTCCTATCTTGTAAAACGCAGCAGTATTCATTCCGTTAAAGAAGCCATCCTTACGGTCCATCAGGGCGGCTCGTACATGTCCCCCTCCATCGCCCGCAAAGTGATCGACCATTTCTCCCCCAAACGAGATACCGATGAGGACCAGATACTCACCGGGCGGCAGGAGCAGATCGTTCAGGGCCTGGTCGACGGATTGAGCTACAAGCTGATCGCCGACAAATACCTGATCTCGGTGGAGACGGTGCGCGACCATATCAAAAAGATTTACCGCAAATTACAGGTGAATAGTAAGGCAGAAGTCATTCGCAAGCGTATGGATGGCGAAATTTAGCTTAATTTTTAATAAATTGCGGACTGAGGTAGCAATCATAATTATTTGGCATCTGGCCCAATGCAATACTGTAGGGAGGTAATATCTAAAGGCATAGCGCTTCTTCTGTGCCTTTTTCTATCGTTATGCCTGACAGCAAGCAAGCTGGCAGCACAGGAAAGG
Organism: Lewinellaceae bacterium; assembly: GCA_020636215.1. GTDB lineage: Bacteria > Bacteroidota > Bacteroidia > Chitinophagales > Saprospiraceae > JACJYE01. The sequence continues at coordinate 543,358 of JACJYG010000005.1, read as the reverse complement.
GTGTTGCCGGTTGAATACTACTCCGTCAATGACGGCTTGTCCGACCGCTTGATAACAGATATTTTACAGACCGACCAGGGCCTCGTCTGGTTGGGCACTCCCAATGGGTTGAACCGCTTTGATGGCTATGAGTTTATCGTTTTTAACAACCACCCCAACAACAACCGGCAAATTGCCGACTCCAATATCCGCCGCTTAAAGCTCGACAAAAAAGGCAATATTGTCATTACTTACCGTTCGACCTATGGCCTTTTCGACATCCTCAATCCGGAAACCCTCCAAAGGCAGACGGTCACCCTACTGCCTGAGTCCGGGATCGAAGGCTTTCCTCGCTTGGTAACGGTTAACCCCAAGGGTGAAATCCTGATCGTGTCGATCAGTGAAAGAGCCACCAACATTTACCGCTACCTGGATGGCAACCGCTTCGCAAAGATCACCTCTATTAATGAACATCACCACGAAAAGAGTGTCGTTGTCCATTTATTGCAGCTTCAGAATGGCCAGTTCCTGATCAACGATAGTGAAAAAGGGCTACGCTTGCTCTCTGCCGATGGCCAGTTATTGCATTTGTTCAAGTCCGAGGATCTGGATGGCCTGGATTTCACGGATACTTACCCCGGCACGGCTTACTTTTTACACCAGGGCCAAAATGGCAAGGTATGGTTCTCTTTGCAGGGCCAGCGCGGAGTCTTCCTGTATAAACCCGAGGAAAACCGAATGGAATTGGCGCCCGGCCTTTCTGAGAACACCTATTACACAAGTATATGGGAGGACAAGAAGGGCAACATCATCCTGGCCGCCTCCGATCAGGCCAAAGATATATACCCACTTCAGAAGATGGCCTGTGTCCGAAAAGACGGCCAGGTAATCGATTTCAGCTATTTGCTGAATGTCAGTCGTTACATCGTCAGCCTATATGGCAAGGATTTTTTTCAAACCTTGTTTCTCGGGATCGATACCGGACTGAAGATTGTCCAAAACCGGCAGTCGAAAGTAGAAACCTATCTGGCTGAAGATTTTAGCCAGGACAAGCGCGGCGCGGTAATGCGCGGGATTGATAGTGATGGGAAGCGGTTCATATATTTCGCCCGGGAAATAAAAGAATGGTATGAGCTAGACCTTGAAACCGATTTTCTGGACACCCTTCAACTCATTGATGAACGAACCGGGGCTCCTTTAGACATGTCCTGTGGCACCGGCCTGCACCTGGATCACAATGGCAACCTTTGGGGGGTATCCTGCCAGGGGCTCACTTCGCTGGGTGGGCAGCTCCATAAATACAATACCAATACCTGTAAATTAACTTCCTACGATTTCGAGAACCGGTTTAGTGCAATTACCATCGACCGGCAGGGGATTATATGGCTCTGCGCCGAGCCCTCGGATGCCAAAGGACAGCTGGTCTCCTTCAACCCCAAGACAGAAAAGTTTGACCCCTTCACCGATAAGGAGGGTAACAACCCCCTTCGTAACGCCACCCCATATTTTGTGCTGGAAGATAGTAAAGGCTTACTCTGGATCGGAACGGAGAATGGCCTGTATCAAATTAACCGGGAGAACCGTTTCACAAAAGTTTACCGGGCCCGAAAAGGGGAGAATAGCCTTTCCAGCGACATCATTTACACTATTCATGAAGACGAAGCCGGCATGTTGTGGCTGGGCACCACCGATGGCCTTGACATCCTCGACCCCAAGGTGGGCCTCTTTCAGCATTACGGCCGAAACGAGGGCCTGGCCAGCAACACGGTTTGCGGCATTGTACCCACCGATGATGGCAACTACTGGATCAGCACCTACAATGGCCTTTCCTACTTCGACCGAAAGCGGAACCTTTTCCGGAACTTCTACACCACAGACGGCTTGAGCCACGACGAATTCAACCGCTTTTCCTACTATCACGGCCCCGATGGCCGTTTTTACTTCGGCGGCGTCAACGGCATCAATGCCTTTCGCACAGAAGACCTGCTGATCAATAGCGAGACGCCGCAGGTAGTGCTCACCAAGATCACCCGCTACAATTCCCGGCTGGACAGCACCATCGTGCAGGATTCCCATCTATCCAGCATTCAGGAATTAACCATCCATCCCGGTGACAGCTATTTTACCATTCATTACACGCTGCCCAACTACAAAAGCCCCCGCCGCAACCAATACCGGACCTGGCTGGAAGGCTACGACAAAACCTGGGCCCATCCCACCAGGACGCCCAGCCTCCGACTCAACAAACTGCCGCCCGGAAAATATACCCTCCATATTCTGGGCGCCGACGCCAATGGCAACTGGAACACGGAAGAGTTTGTCCTGCCCATCTGCGTAGAACCGGCTTTTACTCAAACTCCCTGGTTTTTTCTCCTTTGCGCCCTGGGCATTATTGGCCTGGGTTATCTCTTTTTCAAATACCGGCTGGAACAGCGCCTGGAGATGGAGCGCATCCGCACCAAACTATCAAGCGACCTGCACGATGAGGTCAGCGGCCTGCTGTCTGGCATCGCAATGCAAACCGATGTTTTACAGGCCACCGCTTCGGACGAACCAAGCCGGGAACGCCTGCAGAACATTGGAGAGGTTAGCCGGAAAGCGATGTCCAAAATGAGCGATGTGATTTGGTCCATCGATTCCCGTAAAGATAAGGTCGAAGACCTGATCCACCGGATGCGGGAACATGCCGACGAGATCCTGACGCCGCTGGGGATCACCTTTGAGATGCATATTGGTAAAATGGACCGCCAGCGAAAAATGGCAGTGACCTTACGCCAGAATCTTTACTTCATTTTCAAGGAAACGATCAACAATATCGCCAAACATTCGAAGGCAACCCGGGCCACCATTCGTTTCTTTAACGACGGGCAGGAATATTTCCTCTCCATCCAGGACAATGGTAAAACGGCGGCAGAACCAAAGGCTAAAATCAATGGCAAATCCGGACAGGGCTTATCCAATCTCCGCATGCGCGCCCAACGCATTCAGGCCGCAATTGATATTCATCAGCATGACAATGGCTTTAAGGTAATGATCAGAGGCAAGCGTTTTAGCTAGCAGTCATTTCAAATGGCATCTAGTCTTCCTGCTGGCTAAATGGATGGCGTTGACGCCATTCCGTTTGGGGTTCCAGTTGACGAACAATGGCGGGCGCCAAACGATTGACAGGCCCATTCAGGTAACGGAGATAGCAGTACATGTCTCTTGGTTCCGCTCCTACTGAGCTTTTGATCTCCATAGCCGTTCTGGAAAAGATAAGTTGTTCCACCTTTTCTTCTTCAATGGCCAGGCGAACCATATCATAGAGCATATTCAGGTATAACTGGAACTCCCGGTTTTCTTCCTGGCGGAACCCTATAAAGTGGGCTTCCAGTTCCTGCCCGTTGCGCAGCGTAGTGCAAAACCCTATGAGTTGATCCTGTTGAAAGTAGGCCAGAACTCTAAACTTCTGAGGGAACGCCTCCTTCAGGGATAGAAAGTATTCGGCAGGAAGCTGCAGAAGGTTGAAATCTGCCTGAGCGGCTACTCCAATATACAGCTCATGCAACTGTTTCGAATACCGGCGCACGCCATCCATATCGAGTTCCTCCAAGCGGGCCTGTTTCCGCTTTTTTATAGCTCTGCGGGCGCGGACTCTATATTTTGAAGACATGGCGTTGAGGTAATCTTCAAAAGACTGCCATTCAGGCCGCAAAGTCAACACCATATTGGGTTGGAAAGCACAAGCGGTATACCCCTTATCAGACAACGGTTTCAGATGTGGACGCGTTTCCGAATAGAAATCTTTGACCACTATCCCATTGGGTTTCCATCCATCTGCTTCCAGTTGCCGGGCCAATTCGCCAAGAGCTTGCTCCAACAGTCCAGCCTGTTCAGCTGGGGGCACCCTACGATCATCGAAGAGAAAGGCATATTCCCCGGAAAATTGAGCGGCCCCGCAAATGATAATACGGGTGTTGATACGGCGGGCAATACTCCGCTTGAGCCAATGTAGCACCCGTTCCGAGGCTTTGCCATTCACCGGTTGGCGAAGCGACTGTATCTGGCGCAGAGCCCTGAATTCCATTAACTGGCAACTGGCCAACCCTACCGGATGTTGGCCTTTGTAAAACAGCAGATAGGCAAACCCCATACCCTCCGGCGGGTTCTGAGCGAACACATTGAGATAAGCGCGGCTTAACACCAATTGGCCTTTAGGAAGCAGGCTATCCCATTCGGCCGGAAGGTTTTCTGCATTGCGGAAAACAGCAATAGAAAAATCTGGTAAAGAAAGGGAGATGGGCGTTTCTTTCAACGCGGCGGCATGAGGCGGCGGCGCCAGGTCATCAACAGATGAAGGAGACAACAACTGTTGCAAAGAATCATAAATACGGCACTTTGGGGTATAGCCTAGGGTGTTGTACTTCATGTAGGTGTCGGAGTTTACATTTTCCTCAACAGGCAAAAAGGGATAAAAGTTGAATGCCCCCGCAACTTATTCCGGCGCCTGAACAACCATCCACTTCCGCACCGCTTCCAACGCAAATTGTTCATCCCGCCAGCCTTTGAACGCCGTGGCGCCCAAACCATCGTAATAGAGAAACCAATTCTCAATAATGTGCTTGGCGCCATCATAGGTGATGCTGAATTCCTGGAAGTTTTGCGCCTTCATCACCTGCCGGCTGCTATCGGCCGGCACGGCGATGATCTTGGTGTCCAGCCGGCCCTCATCCATCAAAAGGAGCGCTGCAATCGGGCGGGCCTCCAATACCGTGCCGGTAGGAACCGCCTCGCTGATGAGCAGCACATCGAGCGCGCCACCGTCCCCACCCCGCGCAGGGTCCATGAAGGTCGAGGGAATGAAGCCATAGTTGCCCGGGTACGGCAAAAAATCAATGATCCGATCGCGGCCGTCGCGCTGATCCACGGCAAAAGCTTTTTTCGCTTCGTCGTATTCTATTTTATGGTTCGTACCGGCAGGGATCTCTACGACCACCTGAAGGCCTCGCTCGGTGAAAGCAGGAAGATGAAGGTAATCCTGAGCCCTGTTAACGCCAGGATCCTTCCGGCAGGCGCCCGCACCAAGAAAAACCAGAGCACACAACAGATTGATAGTGGTTCGCATGGGAGTAGTTTTCCGTTTCCAAGGGTTGTCTTTGATGACATTGATGAGCAAAGATAACAGCCTGTCCGTAATCCTTGAATTTTAAAGTGACTTTCAACCCTGAACTTCAAACGCCCTCTTAAACCAAACGTCAGGCCAGGAAAATTTTAATTTGCAGAGTACCCAAGGCGCCAAAACACACCCTTCTCAAACCCCACTCCCCCATCTGGCCGAATCCAACCGGCCATTGATCCATTGGATTTGCGCGGGCCTGTTGAATGCCTTATCTTTAATCATTTGAGTGATGATCGTAACCTTATATAATGACGGCCCGGCCAAGGGCTGTCGGAAGTGGAAAAAACTTTTGAAATCCGGAATTTCGAAACGATTAGACACATTCTATAACCAAACCAAAATTTATCATGAAGATCCAACTCATTTTATGGATGGCCATCCTGGGCTTTGTCCTCCCTTCCTGTTATTCCGGGAATGGAAATGTTGGGGCCAATAATTTCTTTGGCGGCGGAGTTAACGGCGAAGGAGAAATGATCCGGAAAAAACTGGATGTCAGGGATTTTGAGTCCATCGACCTACAGGGCAGCATGGATATCGTACTAACACAAGGCGATGGCTTCCTGGTGGAGGCAGAAGGCCAGGAAAATATCATCGACTTATTGAATACAGCCGTCGACGGGAATACCTGGAAGGTAAGGCTTACCAAAAACGTTCGCAATTACAAAGGGCTGACAGTGTACATCACAATGCCTAGCTTGAAAAACCTTCACGTCAGTGGATCGGGCAATGTCCGTGGCGCCAATACCTTTGAAGGGCTGGGCGTTGTTGACATCGGCGTCTCCGGGTCGGGTAATATTCAATTGGGCCTGCAGGGTGAGTCTGTTGAAACCCGCGTATCCGGGTCGGGTAACATTCAATTGGAACTGAATGCAAAATCCCTGGAAGCGCGCATATCCGGTTCTGGAGACATAAAACTGGCAGGACAGTCCGACAATTTTGACGCCGGTATTATGGGCTCCGGCGATATCAATGCCGCCAACTTGAAAACCCGCTCTGCCGGGGTTAGCATCGCTGGTTCGGGTGACTGCAGCGTGGATGTGTCCGGGTCGCTCAAGGTAAAGATCGCCGGCTCCGGCGACGTTTACTACACCGGCGAGCCACAGGTGGAACAGAAGGTTAGTGGCTCGGGAGAGGTGAAGAGGAGGGGTTGAGGATGCTGTAGATAGTGTGGATGCTATGGATGCTGTGGATACTGTGGATACTATCTGCAGCATCGATAGTATCCATAGCCCATAAGGCGCAGCATTCATTCCGCCCGCGGGTGGAATGCGTATCGTAACTCCAGCCCTTAGGTAGGGAATTGTCCGAAATCCGGGAGGACGGACTCATCCGAATTAGGGGCTAAATGCTTAAGCAACGGCCCAGCGGGCCGTTATCTTTTGTAGAAACCGGCAAAATACGATTGTTCGCGGCCTAGCGGGCCGCTATCTTCAGGGCCAAGCCTTTGGTGTTCCGGGCGCTCCTATAGCGTCTTCCCCCTGGTTTTAGCCCCTAATTCACATGACTTCTGCAGGGCAATCGCATTTAAAACAAACCGGCAGCAGGATTATGAACCCTGGACGCATTCTGTCCTACCACCCCAGGAATCGCTGCCTAATGGCAGTCGTCTGACGACTTAACCAGGGTTCCCCTCAGTATGCGCATGCAGGCATCTGATCCAAAAATAGTTAAATGCGATTGCCCTGATGACTTCTGTCCCCCATGTGAAAAGGCCTGAAAAAGGTTTATTTTTGCCGCCAAAAAACGTATGCGGATACAAGAAGTAAGCCTGCTCACCCTCCTGTTCCTTAGCCTGATACTCACCCAATGCCAGCCATCTGGCAAACCGGAAACGGCAACAGAAACCCCGGTTCCTCTGGCCGAAGCGCTACCTGGCGCCTGGGAATCCATCCTGGTTCGGGTGGCCGTCAATACAGCAGAAAATACAGACTCCAGTTATGTATTCGAAATCCGGGAGGAGGAATGGCTGGAGCGTACCGGTATGCGGCCTATCAAGGCTTATTTCCAGCCGGACAATCAGTACAGGCAGGTATTCACAGCCGGCAATGACACCATTATCAGCGTTGCGCGCGGCATGTGGAATACTTTTAGCGACACCTTGCTGATGGTGGAGCCCAAAGCGACCTATCAATACATCGTGACTATAGACAAGGGCCTGGCTGAATTCCGCACCCTGCTCGACTGGGATGGCGATGGGCAGGAAGATGATGAGTATCTGGGCGTGCACCGAAAAATCAGTAGTGTGGCGGAATAAGGGGCCGGCGAAAAATAAGTTCATCATTTCAGGCGAGTCATTTTTTGGCCAGACGAGGCGCGAGGAGGGAGCATAGCAGCGCTACGTGACCGATCGAGCAACGAAGTATGGCGGAAAAAGGGCCGTATCAAATGGGGAAGTTATTCTTCGCCGGCCCCTAAGGCCACAACTGCTCAGGAATGCACCAGCTTCGCCCCATACACCCTCGGCTTCTGGCTGTCGCCGACCACCTGGCCAGAGGGGAGGAACTGGTTGAGTGTTTTCTGGACCGTCCAGTCGAAGGTGCTTTTCTCTTTATAGAATTTGCGATACTCAAAAGGGGTACAGGATCGGTGCTTTTTGAACAAGCGGTTGAAGTTGGTGAGGTTGTTGAAACACAGGTAGCCGATCTCACTAATGGAACGGTCCGTTTCGATCAGTAACTTACAAGCGTAACCAAGACGTAAGTCGATGAGGAATTGCTTATAGCTTTTGTTGGTGCTCTTTTTGAAAAAATGGCTGAAGGCGGAATCTGACATATTAACCTGGGCAGCCACCTCGCCCATCTTCAAATCCTGCCGCGTAAAGTTGTTGAGAATATATTGATAGGCAATCTTGATCCGATTGCTCTCCACCGTGACAGGCCGGCCGGTAAACCCTTCACTGGCCAGTAAGGTTTGTTCCTGGGATTGCGCCAGCAAATCCATTAGTTCCAGGAACTTCAGGATGCCGGCCATGCCGTTGAGCCCCGTCATGTCAAGGAGCAGGCGCCGGGCAGCGCGAAACGCTTGGCCGGTAAAACGAATCCCCCGCTTCGACCGCTCCAACAAGTCTCTGATCTCAAAAAAGGGCTTTTTCCGGAATAGCTGTGCATCAAACAAATTCATCTCAAATTGAAGGGTGATCACACGGCAGGAGGCGGTGTTGTCTATTGGTTTGCCGTCTCCATCCCACTTGTGGTGCAAGTTCGGGCCCAGGAGCACCAGATCGTGTCCGACGTACCCTTCCGTAGAATCTCCAACGATGCGGGTGCCCGAACTTCCCATGATCAGGGTCAGCTCATATTCAGGATGACTATGGATCGGATAATCAAAGCCGTTGTCTATGGAATCGATGAGAACAAAGGCGTCATCAAAATGCAGGGGAGTAATCTCACGATAGACTTTCATTTCCGAATGATTATTGGCTGAAATGCAATTTCTGAATTCGATATTTCATAAAAGTACCATTCTTTTGCATTAAAGTGTGGAATTCACGACTGGAATATTGGTAAATTTAACAACCAGAAAAGAATAATCTTTCACGTCTAATTAGTTCGAAAAACTAATCTAGCTAGATAATATTTCCGACTAACGCTAATCCAGGCAGACTGAGTTCGCAATGGTTTTTATTGCCATTTCTTCAGGATCAGCCGAAATAGATGGCATTGAAAAGCGCCACTATCATTACGGGCATTCCTGACAAGATCATCCAGAAAATCGATTTTTATGGGGCAGCTAACATTTACTTCTACCTATCGCGTACTATTGTCCTTCCTCCTGTTTTCAGGGCTGACTATTTTCTTTCCGACACTGGCCAACGTTCTGAACGCCCAACAAGATACCAGCGTGATTACGGTACGGGGAACGGTAAGTTCTGAGGCCAACCAGGAGACGCTGATAGGAGCCAACATTCTGGAGAAAGGAACATCAAACGGCACCATTACGGATTGGGAAGGGAAATACAGTATTACCGTTCCACCCGATGCGGTTTTGATCGTCAGTTATATTGGTTATGACAAGCTGGAAATACCAGTCGAGGGGCGAGCTATCCTGGATATTCAGCTCTCTGAAACAGGTCAATTACTCGACGAGGTGTTGATCACCGGCTACCGGACCGAGATCAGGGCCAATGTAGCCAGTTCTATCTCTACGGTAAGAGCCGAAGACATTGAGAAATTGCCGGTCCTGGGCTTTGACCAAAGCCTTCAGGGGCAGGTGCCCGGCCTGCAGGTAACCCAAACCACCGGCGCACCTGGTGACGCCATCGCTGTGCGGATACGTGGCGCCGGCACCTTAGGCAATAACAACCCCTTGTATATTATTGATGGTGTGCCCACGACGGGCAACGTCAACATGTTCTCCACCTCTGATATAGAGTCGGTTCAGGTATTAAAAGACGGCGCCGCCGCCGCCATCTACGGCGCCCGGGCGGCCAATGGGGTCATCGTTATCACCACCAAGAAAGGCCAGTCGGGAAAGCCGAAGTTTAGCTTCCAGAGCTATTACGGTTTCCAGGACGCTGTAAACTTGCCCGAACTGCTAAATTCCCGGGAATACCTGGAAATTCGCAATGAAGCGATCAAAAACGCCAATACACTGCGGGACCTGCCCCGTCAACTCGACACATTCAACCTGGCCATCCTCGACACCTTACCGGATGTCAATTGGCTGGATGAAGTTTTCCGGCGGGCGCCCATTCAGCGCTATATGCTTAGCGCAACCGGCGGGAGCGGCAACAGCAGCTACTACATTGCCGGCGAATACCTCAACCAGGAAGGGGTATTCAAGGGCCAGGGATTCGAAAAATACCTGCTGCGCTTCAACGGTGAGATCAAAGGCGACTGGCTCACCATTGGCAACAACCTTTCCTTTTCTTTTACCGACCAAAAGGCGATCAACAGTTCCGGCGATGGCGCCGGGCCGGGCAATGAGCTGAGTGGCATTCGGTATACGCTGATCGCCGCACCGGTTTTCCCTATCCGAAGGCCCGACGGGGAATACTACAATACGACTATCGAACTCGGTGAACCCACCCTATTTGGCGACGGCAACGCCAACCCCCTGGCTTTTATCGATGCGACCGACTGGACCATCAAGCGCTACCGTTTCTTTGGCAGTGTCTTTGCAGAACTCAAGCTCCTGGAAAACCTGAAATTCCGGACCAGCCTGGGCGGCGACTTTCTGTTCCGCAATGAAAAACTATTCAAAAAACGGCTCTCCCAGGCCATCTACGACCCCACTTCGCTCAATGAAGGCAGGGTGATCGACCAGAACCTGATCTGGAACAATACCCTGGACTATTCCCAGTCGCTGGGGCGCCACCACATTTCCGCCCTGCTGGGCATGGAGGCGATCCAGAATCAAACCAATTATCTCGGAGGGTCCGCCAACAACTTTATCCTCACCGACCCGGCCTTCCGCTATATCGACGCCAGCCTCACGCAGGAATTGGGGGATATCAACGCCTCCGGTATTGTCACAGAATGGGCGCTTTTGTCGTATTTCGGGCAGTTGGGCTATACCTTCGACCGGCGCTTCGTCATCAACACAGCGGTACGGCGGGACGGCTCCTCCCGATTCGGGAAAGACAACCGCTATGGTACATTCCCGTCCGTATCGGTAGCCTGGAACGTGTCGAACGAACCCTTTTTCAGCGGACTGGATTTTATTTCCCAACTGAAGCTTAGGGCCAGCTGGGGCGTACTCGGCAATCAGGAAATCGGCAACTACCCCTTTAGTTCGCTGGTAGAAACCGGGCGGCTGGTGTATCCCTTCGGCGGCCAGATAGCGACCGGCGCGGCTTTGGTCGAGACCGGGAATGACAAGATCAAATGGGAAACGACTACCCAAACAGACTTTGGCCTGGACCTGAGTTTGTTTGAAGACCGCATTTCCCTGCTGGCTGATTATTACTATAAGAAAAGTTCGGATGTTCTGGTGCGCATCCCGATCCCACAGGCGGGCGGTTCACAGAACCCGCCTTTCGTCAATGCCGGAGAAGTGGAAAACCAGGGCTGGGACCTGGCGCTCATTTACAAGCAAAACATCAACGACTTCAATTTCAGCATTAGGGCCAATATTTCAACCGTAAAGAATAAGGTATTGTCGTTGGCCGAAGGAGAACCCATCCTGGGTGGCTTTGGTTTAGCCGACGGCCCCATTACCAAAACCGAGCCGGGCTATCCGATCGGCTCTTTCTACCTCTATCAGATGGAAGGCATCTTCCAGAGCCAGGAAGAGATCGACGCCAGCCCTTTCCAGAGTGACTTTACCCGGCCCGGCGATGTCAAATTCGCCGACCTCAACAAGGACGGCGCCATCGATGATGAGGACCGGGCCCACCTCGGAAATCCGTTCCCAGACTTCATCTACGGCCTCAATGCCGATTTTGGATACAAAAACTTCGACCTGTCGGTGCTGGTGCAGGGCGTGGAGGGCAACGATGTGTATTTCCTCTACGGCAACTTCGCCTACGAAACCCAGTCCCGGGGCTTTAACAGCTATGCGGAGATCCTGGACCGTTGGACGCCTGACAACCCCAACGGCTCGATCCCCAAGGTCAGTATCGACGACCGCAACGGGAACCGCCGCATCTCCACCCGATTTCTGGAAGACGGCTCCTACCTGCGGGTGCGCAACATCACTCTGGGGTACACCTTCAACAACTTATTGAAAAACGCGAAAGCCATTACCGGCCTGAGGGCCTATGTCAGCGTGCAGAACGCCTTCACCTTCACCAAATACCCCGGGCTTGACCCGGAGATCCAGGCCAATGCCAACGACACGCAGGGCTTTAATATCTCTTCCGACCTGGCAGTGGGCATCGACTGGGGGACTGTACCGGCGCCCCGCACGATTATCGCAGGGTTTAACTTAAGTTTCTAAAAAGCATGGCTATGCATAGATTACTCCTTATTCTAATCACATTTCTGGCCCTTACTGCCTGTGAAGACATTCTGAATAAAGAACCCTTAGGGCAGTTGAGTGAAGGCAACTTTTTCCAGACGTCGCACGACGCCGTCCAGGGTATTAATGCCGCCTATCAATACCTGCTTTTTAACAATGATAACAAAAATTTCTACTGGGCATTCGGCACGGTAACTTCCGATGACGCCATTGCCGGCGGCGACGGATCGCGGCCCGGTATTGTAGAGCTTGACTTCCTCACCCATACGGCTCGCACCGAGGAATTTAATGATTTCTGGCGGGTGAATTACGCCGGCATAACCCAGTGTAATTCGGTCTTGGAGAACGTCCCTGTCATCGATATGGACGAAGGCCTCAAGAACCAGATACTTGGAGAGGCATTGTTCCTCCGGGCTTATTACTATTTCAACCTGGCCCAGGTATTCGGCGATGTGCCGCTCATGACGCAGATCCTACCTCCGAACGAGCTAAAGATCCCGCGTACTCCCGTAGCAGAAATCCTCAATCAGGTATCCACCGATTGTAAGGCGGCGGCCGAATTGCTGCCGGTTCAGTACACGGCAAATGCCGATATCGGCCGGGCGACCCGGGGCGCGGCTTATGCCCTGGCCGCCAAAGCTGCGCTCTACCAGAAAGACTGGAACAGCGTACTGGAAAACGTCGGAAAAGTCAAAAGCCTGGGCGTATATGCCCTCGTGACGGATTACGAGGACAACTTCCGCAAAGACACTCAAAACAACAGCGAGTCGGTCTGGGAGATCCAGCACGCCAACCTCGAACTGGGCGTCGGCAACTTCCTCAACCAATGGTGGGCTTCCAAAAAGTTCAGCACCGGTTACGGTTTCGCCGAAGTCACCCAGGACTTTGTAGATGCTTTTGAACCCGGCGACCCCCGCCGAAAGTTTACCGTAGCCATGAACAATGAGCCGTATTTCGGCCTGGTCTATAAGCCCTCCTATTCCAGTACCGGTTACGGCGTCCGGAAATACCTGCAGTCGGATGCGGAAGTGAGCCAGAAATCCGATGGGGATATCAACTACGGGGCCATCCGCTATGCGGAGGTCCTGCTTTGGGAGGCAGAAGCTTTAGCCAATCTGGGGCAGGTGCAGGAAGCCCAGGCGCCCCTGGAAGAAGTGCGCGCCAGAGCCCGCGCGCAGGCCGATGATCCGGATAATACCCTACCTGTGGTAACCACCACTGTCCAGCAGGAGATGCTGGAGGCGATCCGCCATGAAAGAAGAGTAGAACTGGGATTTGAAATGCACCGCTTCTTCGACCTGGTCCGTTGGGGACAGGCGGCGGAAAAATTGCCGGGTTTCGTGCCGGGTAAAAACGAGGTATTCCCTCTACCTCAAACCGAAATGGACCTGAACCCTATGCTCGTTCAGAACCAGGGTTATTAAGCAGGAGCGGTATTGACGCCTCCTGTCTACTGAACTAAATTTGAATGCCAACGCCAATGACTTTTACTAAGATAGCAACTTCACTTCTCCTCCTTCTCACCCTGATGGTATTTGGCGGGCAAGCCGCTTTCAGCCAGGCCGGGCAGGTCGAAGTGAACCGGATCGGGCAGATGCCCAACGAGCCTTCGCCTTATAACGTTCGCGACTGGAAACAGGTGGCTCAACAGTACGACGCACTGGTCTATGACCTACAACTCAGCGGCCAATACCTGCCCCTGGTGTTTGTCAACAACAATGGGATCAACTACCCGCAGCACCAAAGCTTCGGTTTACACTCCTACGTAGGCACCAATAACCCAACGGCAGGAGAAGGCATCAACGTACTGCCTTCTTTAGTGAGCGCCACCCTCGCCGGCATCGACAAAAGCAACCAAAATGGCCGCAACTGGGTGCTGATGAGCCAGGATTATTTCAATAAGGCCAACGGGGAAATGATCTACCTCAACAATCGTAGCGGCGGTAGCGGGGGCGACTGGTGGTACGACCTGATGCCCAATATTTATTTTTATCAGTTGTACGACCTGTATCCTCCATTCGGCGAAGCGGAGTTCCAGTTCAACAGTGTCGCCGATCAGTTTGCCGCAGCCGTACGGGCCATGGGTGGCAGCGACACCCCATGGTCGCCAGCGTACATGAATTACCGGGCCTGGGATTTTGTGGATATGCAACCCAATGACCAGGGCGTCCCCGAACCGGAAGCAGCCGGCGCTTACGCCTGGGTGTTGTACCACGCCTACAAGAAAACCGGAAATCGGGAATACCTAAAGGCCGCCGAATGGAGCATCGAATACCTCAACCAACTGGCCACCAACCCTTCCTATGAGTTACAGCTCCCTTATGGCGCCTACGTGGCCGCCAAGATGAATGCGGAACTGGGAACCAACTACGACCTGGAAAAGATGGTCAACTGGTCATTCGACCGGGGCCCGTTGCGGGGCTGGGGCACTATCGTTGGCAACTGGGGAGGCTTTGATGTTTCCGGCCTGGTCGGTGAGGCCAACGATAATGGCAACGATTACGCCTTTTTGATGAACGGCCTGCAACAGGCCGGAGCCCTGGCCCCGATGGTGCGTTATGACAAACGATTTGCCCGGGCGATCGCTAAATGGATCCTCAATCTGGCTAATGCCTCCCGCCTGCTGTATCCTGGCTTCCTCCCGGGCGCTTACCAGGACAGCTACGTCTGGGCTAATACTTATGATCCACAACGGGTGATTTCCCATGAAGCCTTGCGGGAAACCTACAATGGATTATCTCCCTTCTCTACGGGTGATGCGATCAACGGCGGCTGGGCGGCTACCAATCTGGCGCTCTATGGTTCCTCATCAGTGGGCTATCTCGGCGCTATCATTGAAAAGACCAACGTGGACAAGATCCTGAAGATCGACCTGCGGAAAACAGATTTTTTCAGTAACGATACGTACCCTGCCTATCTGTTCTTCAACCCTTTTAATCTGGAAAAAACCGTAGCCCTGGAAGTAGGAGATACACCGGTTGATATCTATGATGCCCTCTCGGAGTCCTTTATTCAAACGAATGTCAGCCAGACGGTGAACCTCACCATTCCACCTGATGAAGCCCTTCTGCTTGTGCTCACGCCAGCCGGTGGGTCAATAACATATGTTCACAATAAGATGCTGGTGAATGGTGAAGTAGTAGATTACCGACAATCAGCCGTGCCTTACAACTACCCGCCCCGCATTCAGGCCCTGGCAACAGCCGCTGCAGAAGTTGAGATTGGGATGACGGTCCCCGTTTACGGTACAGCTTTTGACCCGGACGATAGCGGCCTGGCCTATACCTGGACTGTTAGCGGAGGAACGATTGACGGAACAGGGGCAACCGTCAATTGGCAGGCGCCGGATACAGAAGGCGCTTATGAGATCATACTAACTGTAACTGACGCCGCCCTGAACAGTGATTCCGACACTTTACAACTGCAGGTTGTACCGGAGATCAACGTAGCGCCGCAGATCATCAGCCTGGTCAAAGATCAGGACTATGTAGCGCCGGGAACAATCCTCGGCCTGTCCTGCGAGGCCTTCGATGGCAACGGGGATGCCCTTACCTATACCTGGACAGCCGACGCCGGTGGCATCACAGGGCAAGGTAGTGAAGTGGAATGGGCCAGTCCACTCACAGAAGGTATTTATACCATTAGCGTGACAGTGGAGGATGAATACGGCGCCTCGGCGCAACGTTCCACCAACATCCTCGTCAAGGTTTTTTCGGCAGGTTCGGGCGACCTCATAGCCTATTATCCCTTTACAGGAAACGCCAATGATGTGAGCGGCAACAACCTGCACGGCGCTGTCAGCGGGGCGCTTCCCACGGAGGATGTAAACGGAGATGCTTCCCGGGCATATTTTTTCGATGGCCTCAATGATAACATCCTGGTGCCTAACGATAACCTGCTCAACTTTACCGGGGCTATTACGGTAACTTGTTGGGCTAAAGCCGCCCAATTAAATGATAATGAATTATTTATCCTATCTCACGGAAGCTGGCAGAGCCGTTGGAAAATTTCCGTCATCCCGGAACATAAGGTCCGGTGGACAGTCAACTCGAGCGCTGGCCCTATAGGGGACCTGGATTCCGAAATGGAATTGGAAGTGGATTCCTTTTACCACATTGGTGCAACCTACGACGGAGAACTGATGGCTTTGTATATCAACGGAAAGTTGCACAGCTACCGCCCGATGAGCGGCCCGATCCGGACGACGGATTACGCCCTGTTGATGGGCCAGATGCTACCCGGTATTACGACTTACAATTTTCGGGGCGTCCTTGATGAAGTAAAGATATACGACTATGCCCTGACCCCCGAACAGCTCAAAATAGTGTACGAAGAAGGGCTGACAACCGGCCTGCGGCGGCTTGATCGAGCAACGGAGGCGATGGCCCTCAGCCCCAACCCTGCCCACGATCAACTCACCGTTTTTATCCCGAACCTGGACGGACAAAAGGTTCAATTTTTCCTGTACGACCCTCTGGGCCGGTTGATCCGGCAGGAGCAAAGAGATTTACTACCGCACCGTAATGGCGTCACGACCTACTTAGACATTAGCGACTTATCTCCTGGCCTCTGTTTTCTGGTCATGCGATTGGAAGACAGGTACCTGGCCACCGAATTTGTAAAGTATTGAGATCAATTGAGTATTACCTAATCAAAATAACAATTAAGTTATGAAAGCACTAATATCCAGATGGTTAACCATTACCCTCCTGATTATGGCCTGCTTTTCTCTGGCGCAGGCGCAGGACCTGGTTGCCCATTATTCCTTTGACGGGAACGCCAATGATGTTTCCGGATATGACAACAACGCTGTAGTTAACGGCGCCGTCCTTACCCAGGACCGGTTCGGGGTGGCCAATAGCGCCTTTTACTTTGATGGTGAACAGAGTTATCTGCGCGCGCCCAATGCCGCACAACTGAACTCCGATTACACCACCGTTTGTTTCTGGATCAATGTAGCCAGCTTGCCGGCACAAGGCGAGGTATTTCTGTTATCGTTCGGGGGCTGGCAGGAACGGTGGAAGATTTCCCTTCCGGGCCACGGAAAGGCGGTCTGGACCACCAATAACGCATCCGGCATCTCCGATATGGATGCCGGTGATGGCAATGAATTAACGGTCGGCGAATGGCGGCATGTCGCTATGGTGCACGATGGCGCCAACGACAAGATATACATCGATGGCGCTCTGGCGAATACCAAAGCGGTAGCGGGCGCCATGAACAGTACGACCAGTCCATTTGGTATCGGCTACGATCCAATTGGCGGGGCGCTCTTTTTCAACGGCGCCCTGGACGAAGTGATGATTTTCAATGGCGCGCTCAATGATGCGGCAATTGCCAATCTCTACACTGTTCAAAACATAGCACCAACTTTCCCCGCAGGCATGGTCGCCAACTATTCTTTCAGTGGCAACGCCACCGACGGCACGGCCTATGGCAATTACGGCCAGGTGAGTGGCGCGATGTTGACCACCGACCGCTTTGGCTTTGGCAACAGCGCTTACAACTTCGACGGCCAGGGGGCGAAGATCGATGTGCCCAACTCCCTGCAGTTGAACTCGGGCCTGGCTTCTATCAGTTTTTGGGTAAAAGCAAATGCGCTGCCGGCAAGCGGTGAAGGTTATGTGCTTTCCCATGGCGGCTGGCAGGAGCGTTGGAAGATATCCCTGCCCTCGCATGGCAAGCTGGTATTCACCACGAATTACGAAAACGGCATTTCGGACATGGACGCCGGCGATGGCAATGAACTGGAGCCGGGAGTATGGTCGCATATCGTCATGGTGCACGACGGGGCCAAGGACCTTATATACAAGGATGGCGTGCTGGCCAACATGAAAGACGTGGTTGGGCCACTTAACAGCACGGTACACCCCTTCGGGATCGGCTATGACCCGATCGACAATGGCAATTTCTTTAACGGGGCATTAGATGAAGTGAAGTTATATAATGTCGCTCTAAGCGCACCGGAAGTAGCGGCTCTGTATGCTACAGAATCCACTTCACCGGAAGTACCGACAGACCTGGTGGCCGACTTTCCCTTTGCGGGTGATGCCCATGACGCCACTCAGTTTGAGAACAACGGATTGCCGGGCGGTGCACAACTGGTTACCGATCGTTTTGGTTTTGGCAGCAATGCCTATGCCTTTTCCGGCGCTGATTCGATTTATGTAGATAATTCCATACAGTATAATTCGCCCCTGGCTTCCATCAGCTTCTGGGTCAAAGTCGGAGAACTGCCGGCGCAAGGCGAAGTGTACCTGCTTTCCCACGGTGGCTGGCAGGAACGTTGGAAGATATCCCTGCCCTCTCACGGAAAGACGGTATTCACCACCAATTATGAAAACGGCATTTCCGATATGGATGCCGGTGATGGCAATGAACTCCAGGTTGGGGTTTGGACGCATGTCGTGATGGTCCACAACGGCAGCAAAGACCAGATCTATATGAATGGGGCCTTGGCCAATGAGAAGGATGTCGTGGGTAATCTCAACAGCACCATACTCCCCTTCGGCATTGGAAACAACCCCATTGACGGTGGCTCCTATTTTACTGGTGAGCTGGATGATGTGCAGCTCTATGACGTAGCGCTCACTGCCCAGCAGGTAGCCGATCTGTACGGGGTACAAAGCACCGCTCCGGTTATTGCCGATGGCCTGGTGGCTTATTATCCTTTCAACGGCAATGCCAACGATATGACGCCTTACCGGAACAATGCCAGCGCTAGCGGAGCCCAGCTGGATGACGACCGTTTCGGCCGCGCCAACAAGGCCTACCAGTTTAATGGTGTAAGCGATGAGATCAATGCCGCCAATTCCACTCAGCTGAATTCCGATTACGCAACGGTCAGTTTCTGGATCAACGTCAATGAGCTTCCGGGCAATGGCGAAGCCTTCCTGCTCTCCTTCGGAGGTTGGCAGGAGCGGTGGAAAATCTCCTTGCCTCCGCATGGAAAGCCTGTCTGGACGACCAACGGATCTTCCGGTATTTCCGATATGGATTCCGGTGATGGCAACGAGCTCCAGGTTGGGGTTTGGACGCATGTCGTGATGGTACACGATGGCGCCAAAGACAAAATTTTCATGGATGGAGCAATGGTTGCCCAGAAAGATGTAAGCGGCACACTAAACAGCACCACCTTCCCACTCGGCATGGGCTACAACCCCGTCGACGGCGGTTCTTATTTCAACGGCTCCCTTGATGATGTGCAGCTATACAATGTGGCGCTGACCGACCAGGAAGTCGCCGACTTGTACACAGCGCAATCCACCCCGCCGACACCCACTGATGTGGCCCCGCCATCGGCCCCACTGAACTTTGTCGCCGATGTGCTCTACACCAACGTAGGCCTTTCCTGGCTTCCCTCGACGGATGATGTTGGCGTAACCGGGTACAACCTATTCCAGGATGGGGAAAAGATCATGACAACCGCCAACACGACGGCAGGTTTGTCTGGATTGCCGCAACTGACCGAGTTTACCTTTGGCGTCACCGCTGTAGATGATGCCGGCAATGAATCCGCCATGACGACCCTGATCGTCACCACCGGAGAAGAAGAAACACCTGATATTACCCCGCCGACTGCTCCGGGTAATTTGATGGCAAATATGGGTGCTAATTCCGCAGTTTTGTCCTGGGAAGCTTCGACCGATGACCGCGGGGTTGCCGGTTACGTCGTTCTGGTGGACGGGCTGTATTATGACTCCATCCCCGGCACGAGCACCTCTGTATTTATTGGCGGCCTGGATACGGAAACCCTGTATACTTTTGAGGTCTACGCCTATGATATGGCCGGCAACAATTCTACCACTGCGGAGATCACTGTTTCAACCACGCCGCCGGTCCAAACCGCCGAGCCTGGTTTGGTGGCCTGGTACCGCTTTGAGAATAATGCCGATGATGCGACAGGCTATCAGAATCACGGTGTAATCGGAGGGAATCCGACATTTGCGCCGGGGCCATCCAATGCTCCGGCCGGATCGACCGGTATGGCGATTGTCTTCGACGGCGACCAGGATTCGGTACTGGCGGCCAATGCCGTGCAACTGATCTCGGATTACACCACGGTTAGTTTCTGGATCCGGGTCGATGGCCAGAATATCCAGGATGCAGAAGCCTATGTGCTTGATTTTGGCCACTGGGACCAAAGATGGAAAATCTCCCTGCCCCAGCACCTGAGAATCGTCTGGACGACGAATAGTACGAACGCCCAGTTCCCGAACGCCATCCACGATATGGACTCCAAGGATGGCAATGAACTGGTTATCGGCTTCTGGTGGTTCGTCACCATGGTGCATGACGGGGAAAACGACATCATCTACCTGGATGGTGTGGAGGCAAACAACCTTCCGGCGCCAGGCACCCTGAACAGTACGGGCAGGCCCTTTGGCATGGGCAGCAACCCGATCGAAGGCGGACAGTATTTCCAGGGCGCCCTCGATGAGGTGAAGGTTTACAATAAAGCGCTGACACCAGAGGAAGTATCGAGGTTGTACCAAACCGGCGTCACCGGAACACGTGACCTGAGTGAAAAACTGGCAGGTGCTATCGAGGTGCTGTACCCCAACCCCAGTAAGGACGAAGTGCATATTGTACACAAGCTACAGGGCAGTGAGTCGCTGCTGATCCGGGTATTTGATGTGGAAGGCCGCCAAATCGACGCCCGCCGCTTCAACCGATACGACCTGGCCAGCGGTGAACTGATCACTCTGGATGTGTCTGGTTACCAGGCAGGAACCTACTTCATTAACTTTGTTGTAGACGGGCAGAACAGTGGCTCGGCTAAGTTGACGAAGGAGTAAGCAGCTTTTGGAATGAACGGCTTTAGATAAAAGAGGTTGAGGTCAAGGTTAAGGTTGAGGTCAAGGTTAAGGTTGAGGTCAAGGTTAAGGTTGAGGTTAAGGTTTAAGGTTGAGGCTCAGTTCTTTTTGAACTTTTCTCAGCCTTAACCTCAACCTCAGCCTCAGCCTTAACCTTTAATTTGATCCCCTGCTTATCTGACGAAGCAAGCCTAACAGCAAGCATTTCCTTATCCGCCCAAGCCCGAAACGCGAGGGCGGGCAAATATCAAATTCCCCAAATGGTAGCACGGTTTACTGAAAACCCCATCATAAAAACTCAGGATGTAGCGCCCAGCCGGCCGGACATGGTCGTTGAAGGGGCATTGAATCCCGGAGTTTTTTCTTTCCGTGGGCTGACCTGGTTGTTGTTGCGAATTGCCGAGCGGCCCGTACAGGTAGCAGGAAAAGTAACTTTCCCGATTATCGGAGCAGATGGGGCCGTCAAGATCCTGGAGTTTGAGGAAGGCGACCCGGATATTGACCTTTCTGACCCCAGGCTGGTGAAATACAAAAAGACGGTGTATCTCTCCACGCTTTCACACCTGGGCTTAGTTTGTAGTGAGGATGGCATTCACTTTCGCAGCCCCGATTTCATACCGGGAAAAATCTTCGGCGAGGGAACGATGGAAACTTTCGGCATTGAGGACTGCCGCGTGAGCCAGATCGAAGGCCGGTACTACCTGACCTATACCCAGGTGTCGGAACACGGCGTCGGGGTAGGGCTGATGAGCACCCAGGATTGGGCTCATTTCAAGCGGCATGGCATGATCCTTCCTCCCCACAATAAGGACTGCGCGATATTTGAAGAAAAGATCAACGGCCGCTATTTTTGTTTGCACCGCCCTTCCGGTATAGGCCTGGGTGGCAATTATATCTGGTTATCCGAATCGGATGATCTGGAAAAATGGGGCGGCCATCACTGTTTGATGCACACCCGAAAGGGCATGTGGGACTGTGAGCGCGTAGGAGCTGGCGCCGCGCCGATCCGCACGCCGAAAGGGTGGCTGGTGATCTACCACGGTGCTGATGAAACCAGCCGATACTGCCTGGGCGCTGCCCTACTCGACCTGGATGACCCCCGGAAAGTTATCGCCCGGTCAGAAAAGCCCTTTATGGAGCCCACCGCGGAATACGAGAAAAAAGGTTTTTTCGGTAATGTGGTCTTTATGAACGGCCACCTTGTAGATGGCGACGAGCTGACGATTTATTACGGGGCCTCCGATAAGGTCGTCTGTGGCGCCCGGACGTCAATATCCGGCCTGCTGGCGAAACTTAGATATTTTTAATGATGCCTAAAAAAAATCTACAAGCGGCCGTTCTTCTTTTTCTTTTCCTGGTATTGGCTTTCCCCTCCTGCCGGGAAGGCCATCTATCCCGTGGCGCTGGCCTGGAATACTGGTCGTCGAACAACGGCGGGGAGATCCAGTTTTCGCAGTGGGCGGTCGGCCGCTGGAACAATGCACATCCGGATGCCCCGATCAAATATCAGCCGGTGCCGGAGGGGCAATCGAGTGAAGAGATCATTCTGGCGGCGGTGGTAGCCAAAACCACTCCCGACATTTACTCCAACATCTGGCAGGGCACGGTGGAATTTTACAGCAATGCCGGCATTTTGGTCGCACTGGATACCCTCGATGGTTTTCTGGAATTCATCCAGCAGCGCTGTAGCCCGGCCACTATCCAGGAGATCACCTCCGGTGACGGGCATATCTACCAGATGCCCTGGAAGATCAACCCCTTTATGACCATCTACAACAAACGGATCTTTGCCGAGCTGGGCCTGGACACCCCTCCCCAAAGCTATTCTGCCTACCTTCAAGCTGCAGAAAAATTTAAAAAAGACACCGATGGCGACGGTTATATCGATCAGTGGTTTGGAAATACTTCGACCAAACTGGCCTGGTACCAGCGCTTGTTCAATTTCTATCCCCTCTATCTGGCCGCATCCGGCGGTATGCCACTGATCAAAGACAACCGGGCTAATTTTAATAACGAATACGCTATCGAGGCGTTTCGGTTTTTGCAGGAGTTGTACCGGAAGAATTACTTTTCCAAACAGGAACAGTCTGCCGGGCAGGATCTTTTTGTCGCCGAAAAATATGCGACGAAATGGACCGGCCCCTGGGAGATACAGTATCTCGAGCGGTATAAACGGGAGGGATTCGAATATGGTTTTTATCCAATGCCGGC
Organism: Lewinellaceae bacterium; assembly: GCA_020636215.1. Taxonomy (GTDB): domain Bacteria; phylum Bacteroidota; class Bacteroidia; order Chitinophagales; family Saprospiraceae; genus JACJYE01. The sequence continues at coordinate 520,294 of JACJYG010000005.1, read as the reverse complement.
GCCGGATGATCATATAGGGCCTATTTATACCTATTGCGACCCCAAAAGTATCGTGATCTTCAACACCTGTCGGAACCCACAGCTGGCCTTCGAGTTTATTAAAACAATGGCCGACGAAGAAGGCGACCTTCAGTTTTTACAAGCCACCAACCAGTTGCCCCGGCGGCAGGGCATCGATACGATCCCCGGCTTTCAGGCTTTTTTTGCCCAAAACCCCCAACTCCAGGTTTTTGCCGAACAGGCCAAGCACGTGAAAGGCGTCGACAACTGCGCGGTGCTGACTGAAGTATTCGATATCATCTCCCAGGAATATGAAGCTTGTGTGCTCTACCAGGTCAAAAGCCCGGAAGAAGCTATTGCAGATGCGGAGCGGGCGGTCAATGTGCTGTTGAGAGCCAGATAGGAAGTGGGAAATCGGAAGTGGGAAGTGGGAAATTTTACCCGAACGCGAGTGTAACGAGTAGGCGGGCGGAAGGTTTACCCGGCCGAGGTACGAGGACGGGCGGAAGCGGCCGAAGGGAGTCCCGCCGCCGCGGGCCGAAGCCGCTTTGGCGGGCGAAAGCCCGTACCGACGTAGGAGGCCGGGAGCGGATGAACAATAAAAAGGGAGTGTTCAGGAGTTCGTGTATTCGAGTCCCGTCCTTGAGGGCCGGGTAAAGTTCGAGTTCCCTGGAACCCCAGAAAAACCAAGGCCTCCCTGATCGGGACGAAGGTTTTGACACAGTTTTTTGAAGACTCCCAATAAAAACCAACCATTCAAAGCAAATGCCAAGCGAACAAAAACAAAACAAACAGCTTCAAAAAAAGGTATTGCCGTACCTCGTCGTATCGCCTTATCTGATCCACCTGTTGCTCTTTGTTTTTTTTCCGGTGGCCTTTTCAATTGTGCTCACTTTTCACAAGTGGAACATCATCTCTCCGATGGAGTATGTAGGGGCGGACAACTTTCTGCGGCTCATTCAGGACCGGCTTTTTTGGAAAGCACTGCTCAACACCTTGTTTTTCCTGCTGGTCCACATTCCGCTGCAGATTGTAGTGGCACTGGCGCTGGCTTATTTCCTGAATCAAAAGCTTCTTTTCCGGGGTTTTTTCCGGGCGTCGTTCTTTTTGCCGGTCGTGATCTCCGGAGTGGTAGTCACTATTTTGTGGCAACAGCTCTATGGGCTGGACACCGGCCTGATCAACCGGGTGCTGATCAGCCTGGGCCTGGGCAGAGTGGAATGGCTGACGAACTGGAGGATCGCCATGGCGGCCATTGCCATTATGGCTACCTGGAAAAATGTGGGCTTGTACGTCATCCTGTTCCTCGTGGGCCTGCAGGCCGTTCCGGCCAGCTATTACGAAGCGGCAGAAGTGGAGGGCGCCACTGCCTGGCAGCAATTCCGGTACATCACGCTGCCCGCCATCAATCCAACGATCTTTATGGTGGTCATCCTCTCGACGATCGGCGGCTTCAGCTTGTTTATCGAACCCTATATCATGACCGGCGGCGGCCCGCTGAACAGTACACTTTCCGCCATGCTTTACATCTATAAGCAGGCTTTCGAGTACTACCATATGGGGTATTCAGCTGCCCTGGGCCTGTCTTTCGCCCTGCTGATCCTGATCGTGGTTATGGTGCAGAAGTATACGATCGAATCGGAGGATTGAAAAAAGAAACGAAATCATGAAACCATCCAAAATCATCCTTTTCATTCTACTCACCGGCGCCGCCCTGTCCTTCCTTTATCCCTTTTACTGGATGGTACTGGCATCGCTGACACCGGAAAGCCAGATCGGCGAACTGGGAATGGCGCCGCTGGATCTGACCTTCAGCAATTATACGCTCATGTTCAGTAAGATACCCATCTGGCGGTCGTTGCTGAACAGCACCATCGTAGCCAGTTTGTCGACCCTGGGCGTATTGGTGTTTGGTTCTATGACCGGTTATGCATTGGCCAAACTTCAGTTTAAAGGACAGAACCTATTATTTTTTATCATCATCTTTACCATGACCCTTCCTTTTCAGATCACGCTGATTCCCAATTACATCCTGATGGTAAAATTCCGGTGGGTGGACACTTTGGCGGCGCTGATCATACCGGCTTTGAATAACGCCTTTGCCATACTATTATTCCGACAGGCTTTCAAGAGCATACCCAACGACCTGATCGATGCCGCCCGGATGGATGGCTGTGGTGAACTCCGTATTATTTATCAAATTCTGTGGCCGAATATTATTCCTACAATCATTACTGTTGGCATTCTCACTTTTATGAACTCCTGGAACGATGTGCTTTGGCCACTCATCGTGATCCGGGACGAACAACTGATGACCATGCCGCAGCTCGTCACACTCTTCGCCGTTGGCGGGCGGGCGGAAGCACAACTTGGGGTCAAACTGGCCTCAGCGGTATTGCTGGCTTTGCCGATCATCATCGCCTATTCCATCTTCCAGAAACACTTTATCCGGAGTATGGCCTCATCCGGATTGAAGGGTTGAGTGTTTACCCAATAAATGAACAGAAATGATTCCTATAAAAAGGACGAACCTAAGAATTAAAGCCGATCCTCGAAAAGTAGTACTTCGGTTCTTGAAATTTGCCAGCCCCGATCGCTTTGAATCGGTGGTGCACTATGTGCTTGGACTGGAAGACGCAGTGGTGGAAGCCCAGCTTCAGGAGGTCTATGCCGAGTTCCAAAGCCGGCATTTCGACCTGAAAGCCGCCTTCCTGGAAAACTACGAGAAACTGGCCTTCTTCATTACGGAGGAACCCCCGATGGCGAAAAAACTGCTGATCGGCGCCTATTTTACCCATGAATACGCCACCGAAGCGGCGGCGCTGTTTAATCCCTCCATCGTCCCACACCCGGATCAGCAGGGCCTCAAGGAGGGAGAGCTGCGCTTTATCCTGACGTTGCGGTCAACCGGGGAAGGGCACATTTCTTCCATCACCTTTCAAACCGGCCTGATCAGCGCCGACGGGCAAATAAGCATGGACCCGACAGACCACCGGCTACACACCGGACAGAAAGTGGAAGATATTTCTCTGGACAAATCCTTTGTTCTACGGCGGATGGAAAGCGAAGGGGGAATAAACAGCCTGGTCAGCGATAAGCTGCCGGAACGCTTTACGGAACGAGAAGCACTGGCCTTGATCGATCATTTGGAACAAGCCCATAAACTGGAGCTTTCATCGGACAAAGAGCATATCAGCCACATCTTTGATCATAACTACGACCTGAAATTCAAGTCGGATACGCCCATCAGCAGCCGGGTGATCTTTCCGAATTCCCGTTCCGAATCCAATGGAATGGAGGATGCACGCTTTGTATTCTTTTCCGACGGGGAGGAAAAAGTTTACCTGGGTACCTATACGGCCTACAACGGTAGAGCTATCCGCCCGCAGTTGATCGAAACCAAGGATTTTCAGTACTTCCGTATCCGCCCCTTGTACGGCAAAGCGGCAACAGATAAAGGGATGGCCTTATTCCCGGAAAAGATAAACGGAAAATACGCCAAGATCGGCCGCCAGGGCGGCCGAAATTTAACGGTCATGTATTCCGATGACTTACATTTCTGGGAGGAACACAAACTATTGCAGCAGCCTGCCAGAAGTTGGGAGATTCTGCAAATGGGCAATGGCGGCAGCCCGTTGAAGACTCCTTACGGCTGGTTATTGCTCACCCACGCAGTGGGGCCGATGCGCAAATACGTGCTTAGCTTCACCTTGCTCGACCTGCATCAACCCGAGATCGTTCTGGGCAGCCTGAGCCAGCCATTATTGAGCCCCAATGAGGAAGAGCGGAATGGCTACGTCCCCAATGTACTCTATACCTGCGGGCTTCTCCAACACCGGGAGAACCTGATCATTCCCTACGCAATGTCAGATAGCGCCGTGAGCTTCGCGGTAGTAGAAACGGAGGCGCTGATCAGGGAATTGGATTTAACCAGATTTAAAAGTAAAGAGGTTTAGAGCGGTGCGGAAACTAATTCATAAGCGGAGTAATGAAAATTCACAACATAGGGATCATCGGCTACGGCGGATTCGGAAAATTCCTGCACAACAGCTGGACAAAGCTTGAAAATGCCCGGGTTGTTGCAGTCGCAGACAAGGCGGCCCAACAGACACAGGGCCTGAGATCGGTGAGAACCTATACCCACTGGCCGGATATTCTGTTGGAAAAGGATATCGATCTGGTAGCTATCGCCACCGTTCCCGATACGCATGAAGAGATCGCAACGGCCTGTATGGAAGCAGGCAAACACATCCTGATCGAAAAACCGCTTGCCATCAGCCTTACCGAAGCAGAAAAGATCATCCAAACCCGAAACCAAACCCAAGTGGTGGCAGCCATTGATTTCATGATGCGCTTCAATCCGCTGCTCCAGGAAATACAAAGCCTTACCCATGGGGAAGTTTTTGGAAAACTCAGAAGAGTGAGTGTCGAAAACTATGCGCAGGACGCTCTGCTCCCGCCCGATCATTGGTTTTGGCGGCCCGGCTGCTCCGGCGGCATCCTGATCGAACATGGCGTCCATTTTATTGATCTGGTTCACTTTTTAAACCCGGCCAAACCGCTTTCCGTTACCGGGCTGAAACACAACCGGACTCCCCGGCAGGAAGACCAGGCCATAGCCAACGTGCTATACGAAGGCGGGCTCTTCGCTACCCACTACCACGCCTTTTCCCGCCCCGGATTCTTCGAAGCCACCAAAATTAAGCTGGCCTACGACCTGGCCGACCTCGAGTTGCATGGCTGGATCCCCCTCCGGGCCGAGCTAAAAGCGCTGGTCAACCCAAGCACTAAACAAAAACTGCTATCTAGCGCTCTTTTTGAAATGGGCAGCGCCATCCCTATACAAGAGGCGGCCGATGAATCGAGGCCGGCCGGATGGGGGCCTCCCGATAGCCCCATCCCCCCAACAGAACGATTCATTCGCTCCGGCGGCATCCGCTACGAGGTGGATGAAATGGTCAGCGGGCAATTGCTGACCCGCCGGTCAAAGCAGGATATTTACTCGAGCTCCGTCCGGGCGTCTTTGCTGGACGTGCTCCGAAAGATCGACGACCCGGCACATCTGCTCACGGCTCCTCTGGAAGCCGGCCTGGCAAGTCTCGAAATTGCTGTAAAGGCAACGGAGTTCGCAAGAAAGGCGCCAGGAGTGCTGAAAAACTAACCATAATACAAAAAATGAAAAAACTGCTACTCTTATACTTCCTTCCATTCTTTTTTACGGCCTGTTCCGCACCGGGAGACCCGCCTTCCGACAGCCTGGTAAACACGGCCCACCTGGAGCATTTATACGAAGCCGATACGATCGGCGACACCCGGCTGGGCGCCATCTGGATCTACAGCGAAGCCCCGGATTACCGGCTGGTGGCGGATGCGGACGAAGGATTCACCTGTGTGGATGATGTGGCGCGGGCCTTAGTCTTTTATTGCCGCCGGTATCCATCCAATCCTCCACCGGAAGTTCTGGATAAAATCCGCACGCTAACGGAATTCCTGCTGTATATGCAGGCGGACAATGGATTTTTCTACAATTTCCTGCTGCCTGGCCCGAAAGTAAATAAAACGCACCGCAACAGCGAGGCGGTAGCCGGCTGGTGGTCGTGGCGGGCGTTCTGGGCTTTGTCGGAGGTGAATCTGGTAGCAGCAGATGGGCTGGCCGATTTGCACAGCCGGAACCGGACGGTGCTGGATACACTAGTTGTAAAAATGCAGGCGCTATGCCCGGCGGAGGGCGAACCGATTGCCTTTGACGGCTTGCCCGTTCCGGCCTGTTTAGCGGATCTGGGGGCCGATCAGGTAGGGGTGATCATGATCGGGCTGGCCAATTATTACCGGGTAAATCCTTCGGAAGCGATCAAGCGCTTATTGTTATCTTTTGGGGAGCAATTGCTCGATACACAGCAGGGCGACGCCCAAAACTGGCCGTATTATGCCTTCCCGAGCTGGCGCAACTACTGGCACGCCTGGGGCAACTCGCAGGCGTATGCCCTGTTGTACAGCGGGCGTACCTTGCGGCATGAACCATTTATACAAGCTGGCCTGAACGAAGTGCGGTATTTTTACCCCTATTGTTTGGAGGAGGGTTTCCTCAATGGGTTTAAAGTAGTAAAAGAAGCGGATAGCCTGCTGATGCAGGAATACCAACAATTTCCGCAGATCGCCTACGCCATCCGGCCGATGGCCTTCGCATCTCTGGAGGCCTTTTCCATAACGGGCGACACTACTTATGCCGTCACGGCCGGCCGGCTGGCCAGCTGGTTGTTTGGCAACAACCCGGCTGAACAAGAAATGTACGATCCATTGAGCGGCCGTACTTTTGACGGGATCAACTCCCCTACCGATGTCAACCACAATTCCGGCGCCGAATCCACCATCGAAGCGCTGCTTTGCCTGCAAGCGGTGGAAGCCGTGCCGGAAGCCTGGAAGGTGGTGAAGGCATTTTTAGAAAAAAGAGAGAAAGCGCCTCAGTTAACCAACCCTCAACACTAACCTGGAACCATGGCAGTAATTAAATTTGAACATATTACCAAGGCCTTTGGCAAAGTAACGGCGGTAAAAGACGTCAATTTCGAGATCAGGGATAAGGAGTTCATGGTGCTCGTCGGCCCGTCCGGTTGCGGTAAATCCACTATGCTGCGGATGATCGCCGGGCTGGAGGAGATCAGCTCCGGCCAGCTCTACATCGATGGCAAACTAGTCAACAACCTGCCTCCAAAAGAACGGGATATTGCCATTGTTTTTCAAAACTACGCGCTCTATCCACACATGACGGCCTTTGACAACCTGGCTTTCGGCCTGAAGATCAGGGGCCTGAAAAAAGTAGCGATCAAGGAAAAGGTGCTGGAAGCGGCCCGTATCCTGGATATTGAAGACCTGTTGAATAGAAAACCTAAAGCCATGTCGGGGGGGCAACGGCAGCGGGTTGCCATTGGCCGGGCCATTGTCCGGGACCCCAAAGTATTCCTGTTTGACGAACCCCTGAGCAACCTCGACGCCAAGCTCCGGGGGCAGATGCGGATCGAAATTGCCCGCCTGCACCAAAAGCTGCAAGCCACTGTCGTCTACGTCACCCACGACCAGGTAGAAGCGATGACCCTGGGCGACCGGATCGCCGTCATCAACAAAGGGGAGATCCAGCAGATCGACACCCCGCATAATTTGTACACCCAACCGAAAAACCGCTTTGTCGCCGGCTTTATCGGCACGCCGCCCATGAATTTCATCGAAGGGCGGATCATAAAAGAACAAGCGGGCTTCTTCTTCAGGGATCATTCCAAGGTTTTGTCCGTTCCGGCCAACGGCCGGCCGGCTTTAGAAGCTTATGTCAACCAGGAGGTTACCATGGGTATCCGCCCGGAGGACATCCATGCGCATCCGGTAAAAGGAGCTTCGAACTACGCCGCCTTCCAGGCCGAGATCCAGTTCGTGGAGCGCCTGGGGCACGAGAGTTTTGCTTTCACCACCCTGGGAGAGCAGCAGGCCATAGCCCGGCTTACACCGGAAGAAACGGTGGAACCGCTCACCCGAATGGCCTTGTTTGTCGATCTGGATAAGCTGTATTTCTTCGGCCCGGGGACAGGGGAAGTGGTGTGATGGGAATGGGGCTGAAATCTCAATGCGCTATTTCAAAGCTATATTTTGAGGTTTACTTAACTTTGGGTAAAAGGCCCAAAACATGAAAACGCTCCCGGCGCCATTTCCCAACTATCTGATATTCCTGGCAATTGGAATGCTGCTTCCGATATTCCTTCCCGCGCAGATCCAGAATGCAGAAGAAGGGCAACCCCTGATCCGGCACTTTTTTCCGGAAGAATTCCAATCTGACCCGAATTGCATTTCCATCCTTCAAGACCAACATGGGATGATCTATGTTGCCAATGAACGAGGGGTATTGGAGTTTGATGGGGAAAACTGGAAGCTGATTCCCGTGCCCACCGGGCATAGTGTGCAAGCCCTGGCGCAAGGCGGAGATGGTACTCTTTACACGGGTGGCGTAAAAAACATCGGTTATCTTGATTCGGACTCCTGCGGCGGCCTTCAGTTCCGCTCCCTGTTGGGCCAATTACCCGAAGAGCAGCGCGACTTTGGTTTTTTTCGGGATGCTGTTGCAGCACAAGGAGACACGGTATACCTACGTGGTGAAAGATACCTTGTCGAACTGGCTGGCCGTCGTTTGCTCCGCAGCTGGCCGGTAAATGGCTGGCGGGGCACCTTTTACCTTGATGGCCGCTTATACGTCAGCCAACTGGACCAGGGCCTGATGGTGTTGAAGGGCAACCAACTCGTTCCGGTACCGGGGGGCAATCGATTTTCCGGCACTCATGTGTATTTTATGGAATCGCTGGGGAAAGAACTACTCGTAGGCACCATGGAGGGAAAGTTGTTCCGTTTTGACCCTTCCTTACAAAACGACAAGGCTTTTCGCGCCTTTCCAACGGAGGCGGATGACTATTTGCGGCAACACCAATGTTATAATGGGCTCGTTCTTCCCAATGGAAATGTTGCAATCGGAACATTTACCGGTGGCCTTGTCATCCTCAATCAGAAAGGGCAGTGCATCCGTATTATACACCAGCTCGACGACCTGTCCGTACGGGTAGTGGAAGGGATGGTTATCGACCGGCAAGGAGGGCTATGGTTCACTTCTGAAAACGGCATTACCCGCCTGGAAACCAGGCTTCCCATTAGCAAGTGGAGCCAGGAACGGGGCCTGAGCAGCCGTCTGACCAGCATTTGCCGCTACGGCGGGAAACTATTCCTCGCCAGCTATAATGAACTCCTTCTGTTTGACCCGGTCGCCAGGCCCGATGCCCCCTTTTCCAATTTCGGCCGACTGGGGCGGTTAATCAACCCCATATGCCTGCTGAACATTCGCGGCCCGGATGGTAAAAACCGGATGATGGTGGGCGGCACTTCCGGCCTGGCGGAGATCAGCCTGGATGGCTCCGGAAAATGGCGGGAGCAGGTAATAGACACCGAGCAAAATTCCGAATTTCTGTACCATTTTTCGGCCTATCCAGGCCATCTTTACATACTCAACCGAATCAATAATGAGGTTCGGGCATTAAAACTGGAAGGAGCGCAATGGGTGGAGGACGGCAGGCTATCCGTCAGGGAACCTACTGCGCTAGCGATAAACGAGGACGGGAGCCTTTGGGTGGGCACCTACTACCATGGCTTTGCCCGTCTCTATCCTGCTTCCAACGGACGCTTAGATGGCAGCCGGACTGTCTATTACGGTACGGAAAAGGGGTTGCCTTCCAGTAATTTCACTGCCCCCTACCCTATTTTGGGAACGCTTTACTTCGAAACCGAAGCCGGCGCCTGTCGTTTCGATGCTGTCCAGGATCGCTTTATACCGGCCCCAGCCTTATCGGCCTGGATGGCGCAATTGGATGTAGACTATCTCATACCAGATAACGGCGGCAACCTGCAGCTTTTGAAGTTTAAAGCCCATCGCTATCAGGTAAAAGGGCTGGCGATCCGACGTGGTGAGCCCGCCGGCTTCCCCGACTCTTTTCAGATCGATACGGTATCCCGGAAGCGGCTGCCGGCAATCCTATCCTGTGAATATACAGAGCCGGATGGCATCATCTGGCTGGGCACCAACCGAGGCCTTTACCGCTACGACCCCGGGCAGGCAGCCCCCTGGCCCGGCGAATCGCCGGAGGTACACATTCGAACCATACGAGTCGGAGAAGATTCCCTTATTTTCGCAGGTTCACCAGTGGTTGGCGGTAGTATTCAGGCAGCCGAAAGCAATACGCTTAGCCTGGAACAGCCCCTTGCATTTGCCTACAATACCATCTATTTCAGCTTTGCGGCCCAAGGCTATGATGATATTGATAAAAATGAGTATCGCTATCGTTTATTGGGTTTCGCCGGCCGCTGGACGGACTGGTCGGATCAGCCTATCAAGGAATACACGAACCTGCCTGAAGGCAGCTACGAATTTCAGGTGCAGGGCCGCGACGTATATGGCAATATCAGTGCACCGGCAGGGTTCCGTTTCAGCATTAATCCCCCCTGGTGGCGCACCCCGGCCGCCTATTTCGGCATGGCCCTGTTAGGTATCCTGGGTTTCGGAACCATCCTCTGGCAACGTTCCTCCCGGCACCGGCGGCAAATGCGCCGAAAGCAGGCCCAACTAGAGCGGCAACAGCAACTGAACGAACGGCTCCGGCAGGTAGATAAGCTCAAGGACCAGTTCCTGGCCAATACTTCCCATGAACTCCGTACTCCACTGAACGGCATCATCGGCCTGGCGGAAGGCCTGTTAGAACAGGAAAAGGATACCGAGAATATCGAAGACCTCACCATGATCATCTCTTCCGGCAAGCGCCTGAGCAGTATGGTCAATGATATTCTTGATTTTTCCAAACTCAAAAACAAAGAGATAGAATTCCATCCCAAACCGGTGGATGTACACGCCCTGGCCGATATCGTATTACGTATTCATGCCCCAATGGCAAAGGGCAAAGACCTCCGCCTGTCGAACAGAGTACCAAAAACAGGATCAGTAGTGCTGGGCGATGAGAACCGCCTGGCCCAAATTCTGCACAACCTCGTTGGCAACGCCCTCAAGTTTACGGAAAGCGGGTACATCCGCATACAGGCCGAACCCAAAGATGGAAAACTGCAGATCGCCGTTCAGGACACCGGCACCGGTATTCCTGATAACAAAAAAGAGGCTATTTTCCAGGAGTTCGAGCAAGCCGATGGCAGCATTCAGCGGGAATTTACCGGAACAGGCCTGGGGTTAAGCATCAGCAAAAAATTGGTGGAAGTACACGGTGGATCCATGTGGGTAGAAAGCACTCTGGGGAAAGGTTCTACCTTCTTTTTTACTATTCCACTCAGTAAGGAAAAAACTGCGCCGCACGAGTCCGGTACCGACTCCGTTGTGCGCCCATACCCCAATGTGCGTGGACAGGAAGCACCCCGTTATCACAAACTAACGCTTTCTCCCATTGCCAAGGAAGTAGTCAATGGAGAACAGATCCGCATCCTGCTGGTCGACGATGAGCCCATCAACCAGCGCGTATTACAGAACCACCTGCGTAAAGAACACTTTCTGATCACCCCTGCGATGAATGGCCAGGAGGCCCTCCAGTTGGTGGAATCCGAAGCCCCTTTCGACCTGGTGCTGCTCGACGTGATGATGCCCCGCATGTCGGGCTACGAAGTATGTCAAAAGATCCGGGAGCAATACCTGCCTTCCGAACTGCCGGTCATCATGGTCACCGCAAAGAACCAGGTCAACGACCTGGTGCAGGGCCTGGCCGTAGGAGCCAATGATTATCTGGCCAAGCCTTTCAGCCGGGAAGAATTCCTGGCCAGAGTGAAAACCCACCTGTACCTGCACCGCATCAATATGGCCACCGGGAAATTCGTACCTACTGAGTTTCTCCACGCGCTGGGCCGGGAAGCCATTACAGAGGTCCGCCTGGGAGATCAGGTGCTTCGCGAGGTAACGGTTTTTTTCTCCGATATTCGCGGGTACACCACTCTGTCTGAGTCTATGAGCCCATCGGATAACTTCCGCTTCGTCAATACGCTCAACGGCCGGCTGGGCCCATACATCCGCGACAATCATGGGTTCATCAACCAGTACCTGGGCGACGCCATCATGGCCATCTTTCCGGAGAAAGCAGGGGACGCCCTGCGGGCGGGCATAGCCATGCAGCAAGCCCTGCAGGAGTACAATGTCTACCGCCGGCAGAAAGGCCGTAAGCCAGTCCGGCTGGGCATGGGCATCCATACCGGGCCGTTGATCATGGGCATCATCGGCGACCACAAAAGGATGGACGCCGCCACCATTGCCGACACGGTCAACACCGCATCGCGCATCGAAAACCTGACCAAATACTACCGCGCCGGCATGTTACTGAGTGAAGACAGTTATCTCCAGATCGCCCCTGGCGAAGAGCTGTTCTTCCGCTACCTGGGCAAGGTGCAGGTCATGGGAAAACAAAAGCCCCTGGGCATCTACGAATGTTTTAGTGGGGATGAGCCGCAGGACAGGCAGCTAAAAATGGAAACCAGGGAACAGTTCGAAGCGGCGGTGGAGGCTTACTTCAAGCAGGATTTCACCCAGGCCTTGCAGGGCCTGCTTCAGGTTTTGGCCCATCACCCCCAGGACCAGGCAGCCCACCTTTTCATGGAAGAAGCCCGCCGCCTGGCTGCCGAAGGCGCACCTCCCGGCTGGACCGGAGTGGTGGAGATGCGGGCGAAGTAGGGATGCCTTATGGTTAATTCTGGGTAAAGATTCCGCAATAAGGCCGTCTTTACCGATTGCCGGGGCCCACCCAGGTAAATCACCGGAAAATATCGCCTAAGGTTATGGATATGATCGCTCAGTCAACGGGGAATCATGTTACTTTTTATGTGATTTCGCATTACAATTTCAATTTTACATAAAAAATTCAATAACGCAAAAATGCCCCGGTTTCATTGTCACATTAGCTCTACCTAAGGGCCTATTCCCTACCCCGCTGCAAACTACCCCGCCAACGCCGCCAGCAACCGTAGCTTAAACCCCCGCACATCCTCCAGCACAAAGAGGTCATACCGGCCTTCCCTGTCCTGTATCTTTAGCCCGTTTTTGGCCACATTAAAGACCAGGTATTCCTCCACCTTCTCAATATCGGCCAGGGGGATACGGAGGTTCAGGTGGCTGTCCTTAAAATCGGCCAGGCGGAATACGACCTCCGTTTCCCAAAGCTCCAGGTTGCCGGAGAGTTGGCTGGCGCCGTCCCAAAGGGAGGCGGGCGTGGAGAAGATTGGAGTGTGGAGTTTTTTTTTCATAGGGTAATCGTTACTATACCGGCCAGAAGTTGTTTTCGAGCAGCGCTTTTCATTATCCCCCCATCACGATCTTGCCAGTAAAAGACTTTCCCTGCAGATCGCTAATCCTGAAAAAGTACAAACCTTCCGGTAGCCCGTCCCGCTGAAAGTCAAATTGCTGCCCCTCGAACGGTACCGAGCGCAACAGGCGTCCTGCCGCATCGTACAATTCGAATCGTTTGGAGCCTGCCATAAAGGCTGTAGCCTGAAAAGTGGCCACATCATGTGTCGGGTTACCTAACACCCTCCATAATGGTGGCTGTACCTGCGGTCCATCCACGCTGACGATCAGCAGCTCCCTGATGGTGTGCAGAACGGTGTTGGTCACAATGGGCGGATTGAAATCGAAAATAATAGAGGCTTTATTTTCAAGGGTTTGGCCATCCTGCAAGTCGGGTTTTTGATCCATGGTGAAACTAAAAAAACCATGCGAAGCGGGTTCGTTCACGTTGCTGTCGGGCAGCATGATCGGGAAGAACAGCACTTCCAATGTATCGGCGCCACGGATCTCCCAGGTGTAGGGGTGGGAGGCGAAACCGGGGCGGAAGGTGTTGATATCTAGTTGCTGCGGCAACACATCGCGCAGCAGCACGCGGAAGGCGGTGTCTGTGCCGGTATTCTGGAAATCGATGGTGTATTCCAGTGAGCGGTTGGGGACGATGGCATGCTCCGCTCCAGTGCCTGCCGGCACAGCCGTTTTCTGGTTGGGGTCGAAAGAGCCGAGCACCTCCCGGCAGTCAAAATCATAATCGATGGGCCCTTTATCTAACCAGAATGAGGTGATAAGGCCAGGCGTCAGCCCTCCACAGTTTTCGATGGCCGTAGCGGTGAGCGTACCGTCGTCGAATTTGGTGGCTTCCATGCGGTAGGTGGCAGCGTCGGCGGGGAAATCTACGAACATACTTTGCTGGGCATTCAGGTTGAAGTTTTCCTTATCCAGAACTTCCTCGTTCCGCAGGATGACATATTCATGCGGATTTTGAGTAGGAGCGTTGCCGATATTTTTCAGGGTGAAACGCACGGTGGTATCACCTAGGCATTGGGCGGACAGTTTAATTTCCGAAGCTGGCGGGAAGGTAGCCTGGCAAGGAATTAGCGTTCGGGCGAAAGCCTCGAAACAAAGGGTGTGTTCAAAAAGAAAAAAATTACAGTTCGTTTTCACTTTTATTTTCACGATCGAATCGGCCAGGGGGGCGAGGTCGCCTAACTCAAAATACAGGGTATCGCCCGATTGTGCAGAGAGTGGCGGGTTGGAACTCAACAAGTCCATTTCCAGTGGTTTGACAACGGCGAGTATCACCGATTCCGCGATCACGCTTCCGGTGTTTTTGACGGACACTTCGAGATCGGAAGCTACCAGACAGCTCCGAAAAATGGACGGCAGGCCCAATTCGACGGTCAGTTCAGCGCATTCCTGTTGCAGGGGGGAGAGCAGAAAAGTAGCTTTGAGCGTATCCTGAATAAAGGGAGTGCCGGGTGTGATGAGGATATCATCCTGGCAAACCGCCCAGTTGGCCGAAGGATATTGCGGCAGGCTCAGCGTAAAAGGGCCGCTGTTGAAATACTGGAAAAGCGATACCCCGTTTTGATCGCCGGGGCGCAGCGCCACTTGGCCGTTTCCGGAAAGGCGCACCTGAATGCCTTCGGCCGGCGTATCCGACACATCGGGCAGGCAATCACCGTTAGTGTCGATACGCACGGTGGCCTCAACAGGAATGGTATGGCAAGATGCTCTGGCTTCCTGAGGAGTAGCACAACCGGGCCCATTTTGCCCAATTGCTATTGTCAGATTGGGGTCGTTCACGAAAAGGGCATTGCAAACAGCATAGATGGCACAGTCGGACAATTGAGGGTTCCCGGTGACGAATAAATCAGGCCCTCCAATGAAGGTAAGATTATCCAGTCCCTCCAGGGTGGCCAGTTCCGGGTTGTCTTCGATCCGGAGAAACCCACCGATGGAGTCGAGTTTTTCCAGCCCGTGAAAGCTGGTAAATACCGGAGCAACACGCACGAACAAGCTGCCGCCGATGGAAGTGAGATTGTCCAGGCCGCTAAAATCTTCCAGGTACCAACACCCCTCGATGGCTAAACTGCCCCCGATGGTTTGCAGCATTTCCAGGCCGGCAAAACTTTCTAAGGTATAAGGAAAAGACAGGCTGCCCCCGATAGAGGTTAGGCTCACCAATTCCTGCACACTTGTCAGGCCTGACTGGTTGTCGAGGCGCAGGTCTCCGCCGATGGTGGTAAGGCTTTCCAGGCCGCTCAGGCTGGCCGACTGAGGCAAAATATTGAAATAAACATCGCCGCCGACAGTTGTGAGCTGGTTCAGCCCGTTGAAATTGGCCAGGTGGTAGTTGGAAATGATGGTTAAACTGCCGCCGATATTGGTGAGGTTGTCAACACCGCTAAAACCCATAAGGGAAGGCGTCACGCGAAAATCGCCGCCGATGGAAGTCAGGTTGTCCAGGCCCTGAAGGCTCGTTACCACATTGCCGATGGAAAAATTTCCGCCGATGGTGACGAGCTGTTCCAGCCCGGCCAATTGAGCCAGCAGGGGGTTGGATTCCAGAATGAAATGGCCGCCTATATACGAAAGATGGCCAAAATTACCGAAATTCGTAAGCGCATTGTTGTATTTCAGGTGTAACTTACCGCCGATGGAATCCAGCCAGGCCATGCCTCCCAGATCAATCAACGAAGGATTGGAAAGAACGAACAAACTGTCACCAATGGTGCGGAGGCTGTCCAGGCCGCTGAAATGCTGGAGCGCGGGATTATTGGAAACGACAAAACCCTTGCCCACTGTCCGGAGGTTTGACAAACCCGTAAAATGCAACAGGCTATTATTCCCATCGATCAGCAGGTTGCCGCCGATGGAAGTGAGGCCGGCTAATCCATTCATATCAGGCAATATTTCATTGCCCTGGATTTCCACCTCTCCACCGACAGCCTGAAGGTTATTTAAGCCTGCCAGGCTCGTCAGCACGCCGTTGTACCGGATCAAAAGATTACCGCCGACAGATGACAGTTGGCCCAATCCGTTCAGGTCGGACAGAGCGGTGTCGTCTAAGGCAAGCCATCCCCCGATAGTCGCGAGGCTGCCGAGTCCGCTTAAATTTGTCAGTTCAGGGTTGCCCACTATTTCAAAATCACCACCAATGGTTTGGAGATTATTTAATGCAGTAATGTCGGTCAGGGCATAATTATTATCCAAATAAAAACTGCCCCCCACCGAGCCAAGATTGTTTAACCCTTCCAGGTTAGCAATTGATGGAATGTTATAAATCCTGAAGAATCCCCCTATCGAGCTGAGCCCGCTCAGGCCACTGAGGTCGTGGATATCTGCTCCGAATATTTCTAAATCGCCTTCTACTTCCGTACAGCCGGGATAGTCGAGCGGGAAGTTATCCACCTCCGCCTGCGTGCTGAAAGTGATGCCATCGGGCAGGCAGGACTGGCTGCGTGCGGAGAGGGCCAGGAAGAGGGCCAGGATAGAAAAAAACTGTTTTTTCATGGTTGAATTATTTTCTGGATGGGACACCTTCCCACCAGGTTTACGCCTAAGGGAAGGTGTCACTTCCGGTGCTTATTGCTTCACCATCTTCTCCACCCCCACTACCCTGCCGGCCGATAACACCTGAACGAAATACAATCCCGCCGGTAGCCGGCTCACGTCCAGGAATTGCCGCCTGTTCCCAGGCTCCGCCTGCTGGCCCAGCAGTATTTGCCCGGTAAGGCTGATGATGCGGAAGGACATGCCGGGAGAAGCCGCTTGCGGCAGTTCCAGGGTGAATGCCCCGGTATTGGGGTTGGGGTAGAGGCGCAGGCGCTGGGAAGATGCTCCGTCATGCAGCCCACTGGGCAGCCGGGCATCCACGCAGAAATAATCCAGATCGATGGCTGTGAGCGACCCCGGGCCCTGCTCGTCGCTGAACGGGCTGGCCACAAAGATGGCTGGCCGGAGCTGGATGCCTGTCTGGCCGTCACATTCCAAAGCCACATCCCAACCACCGAGATCGTAGGGGATCAACAGGTCAAATTCCTCCGAAGGATCATCTGAATCCGGCAATTCGACCCGCGCCACTTCATAACAGCTTCCGCTTTCGCATTGGCCAAATTCGTAATTGTCGCCGGTGAAGAACTGGATAACGATCACGCTTTTTATACCTTTTTCTTTGATTCCAAAGCGCAGGCTAATCGTGCCGGTATCCTTGGCCATGCATACAGGATCGATAGTGCCTAACACATCAGCATTGGAGGCGTTGCCGGCCAGGCGAACCCGCCATCTGTTATCACTACTCAGGTGTTCATGCGGATCGCCCCAGTGGCGTGTCCAACCCGTCGTCATGCCCTCTTCTCCCAATACGCCTTCTACGGCCCCTTCTTCGAAATCGGGATTGGGGAAAGCCGAAGTTTCACATACAGTGCGGGCCTGGCAGGCCACCGTGGCCACCTGGCTCATATAGGTAGATTCGCAAATGCTGCCGTCCGTCTTTCTGCGGGTTACAGTCATATACACCGTATACGTCCCGCCGGCCGGAAAGGTATAGCAGAAGGTTTGGTTGCCCAGGCTGGTTCCTACGGGCGGGCTGAAGGCCGAATTGACACTCCAGGAGACTTCGTCGCAGTCGGTAAGGGCCAGCGGGGTGAAGCAACCTTTACAAGAGGTGGTGGAGAACCCCATGGCAAATCCCTGGCTGACATCATTGTTGAAATCGACAATATCGCAGGGGCATGGGTCAGGACAATCCTCCACCAAAAAGGTGATCAGGCAGGAGCAGGTTTCGCCGCCGCAATGCCCCGTAAGGATCAGCGTATAGACGCCGGATTGCGTGAAATAGGAAGGCAGCAAGCTGATGCCGAACAGGGGGCCCGACTGTGTCATACCCGAAGCCACGGCGCCACCGGTGGGGCCCTGCAGGTCCCAGTCAATATCTGCCATTGGCGGACAATCGGTGCCAACGCACTGGAATATTCCGGTGAATACGAAACCGGCGCCAGACTGTGCGCAACCGATATTTAAAGGCGGGCCGCCGCAAACCACCGGCAGGCTCATGGCGCTCTGCGGGCCGCGGACAAACATATCCGAAAAACCTTGGCAAATACAGGTGTCAATTAGTTCACAGGCGCTTAGCTTGAATACATAAGCATCCAACCCTGAATTTGCCGATAATAAATAAACATTGCCTGCGCCAGGGTCGAAATCGGTAGTTCCACCAAAATATCCGGTACAGTATATGGAGCCATTGCCTTCTACAAAAATATCGGCGCCTTTATTGAAGGAAGTTCCTGACTCGAGTTGCTTTGCCCAAATAAAATTCCCGGCATTATCCAGCTTTTGAATAAAAGTAGAAATACCTGATGTGGAGAGCCCAAACACATTGGGCCCCGGATCAAAATCGATAGCACTCAATGAAGATTTATAGCCAGTTGTGTATACCTGGCCTTGAGCATCGGTTGTCACAGCATAACCCACAACGGCATCTCCGCCGCCGGTACCTCCTACCTGAATGGCCCAGTCAAAGTTCCCATTAGGATCCAGTTTGGAAACAAACATATCCATCGATCCCGTTGGCGTTAAGATAGCCACTCCCGGCCCGGGGTCAAAATCCATGGCGTCAATCAAAATGCCCGTTGTAAATACGTTGCCCTGCTGATCAGTTGCTATGGAATACGGCGCAGAAAAGGAAGTTCCCGAACTATAATCGAATTCGGCGGCCCATTGAAATGATCCGGACGGGCCATATTTAGCCACAAAAATGTCATTTTGAATGAATACGCCTCCGAATAAATTAAAAACACCAGCGCCGGGGTCAAAGTCGGCCAATCCATTGAATAAGCCGGCCAGGTATATCGTCCCGGAGGGGTCAACCGTTAGCGCGAAAGGATTAATAGAGGATTGGCTTTCCAACTGTTCTGCCCATAAAAACCCGCCATTGGAAGCGTATTTTGCCAGACAAGCATTCGTACTGGTTGGACTAGTGAGCACAAAACTGCCTGGCCCGGGATCGAAATCTACTGTTCCATTAAAACTGCATGAAATAATTAAATCTCCCCCTGCATCTAACTTAGAGAACACATCGTAGGTTTGGATATTGATCTGAAAAGCCCATAAGAAACCTCCTGTCTGGTCCAGTTTTAATATAAAAGCTGCACCGCCACTTGCACTTGTGCTGAGGTTGAAAACATTAGGGCCGGGATCGAAATCCACCGTGCCGGTAAAAGTACCGGAAACAAAAATATCCCCGGAAACATCCACATCAATACTGGTAATACTTGCCGCAATACTTAAATCCCAAATGGGGCTGCCCGAAGCGGAAAATTTCGTTAAGAATGAACCAATAGGATTGCCCGGCCCAGACGGAAGGATATAGCCGGCAGCATATACATTGCCGGCCCCATCCACCTTCAATCTTCTGCTATATTCATCATAATTGGTTCCATCATATTTAGCAGCCCATTCTAAGCAGCAATCTTCCCCGGGGAGAGGGCATCCCTCCGACTCCAGGTACAACACACAAGGCGGGCAAGGCTGACCCCCGCACTGGCCGGTAAGGGCCAGGGTATATATGCCGGGCTGAATAAACCAGCTCGGGTTCAGTGTAAAAAGGAATCCGGGAGTTGCCGATACAGGGGCGGGGTTGCTCTGTACGGGGTTGCCCTGCGGATCGGATAATACCCACTGAATAATACTACTGCCGGGGCAGGCGACGCCCATACACTGAAAAAGCCCGCTAACCTGGGGTTCAAAGGCCTGATCACAGGCCACTCCCAGCGTATCGCCGCACAGGAATAGCTGGTTCATGGCGCCCTGGGCAGGCCGGTAGGTCATATCGGAGAACCCGCCGCAACTGCAACAGGTGGGCAGGGTGAAGTTGACCGTGCAGATACACGAATCCGTGCCGCAGTGCCCCGTGAGGATCAACTGGTAGTTGCCCGGGCCGGAAAGCTGGCCGTAGCCAAAACTAAGCGTAGACAGCACCGCTGTCCCCGAGATCAGCGCAGGCCCGCCGTTGGCAGAAACGACCTCGTAATCGACGCTTTGTATACATAAGGGGTCGGAGCAAAGCAGCGTCCACTGGAGCCAGTACAGCCCATCGGACGAAATACAGGGCAACACAACAGGCGTACTATCGCAGGATACCTGTATGTCGGGGGAACCCTGAAGATTGTTAAACACCAGGTCCTGGAAGCCCAAACAGGAACAGGTGTCGCACACAATGTTTACCTCAAAAGAGCAAGAGGCCGTGTTGCCGCAATTATCAGTAGCCGTATAGGCGACCATGGAAAGGCCGGAACTAAACACCGTACCGCTCGCATCCACTGTGCCGGAGCCAAGGGTAGCGCCAGTGATGCCGTAAGTGATGGAGGGCGTGCCGCAATTGTCGGCCGCGCCAAGCGGATAGATGTTGTCAACAGCAACATCACAATCCGGATAGAAAGCGGTGATGCTAATATCCTGCGGGCAGTTGATGGTCGGCGGGATGTTGTCGGTTATGTTGAAGGTTTGCGTAGCGCTCGACATACTGCCGTCGGCACAAGTGATGGACACTGAAAAAGTGTGCGGCCCACAGGGTAGCACGAGGTCAATAGCAGGCGTGGATTCGCTGGTCGACCACAGGTAAGAGATGGGCTGCTGCCCTGTGCTGGTGCTCACCAACTGTACATGGCCGCAGTTGTCTATAAAATTTACCATAAAAGAAGCCTCGCAGGGGGGCGGCGCAGAGCAAGCTTTGAAACTGATGTCATCAACAGCAAAATCATTGCCGCCTTGTATGGTAGAGCCGTCCCGGATTTCCAACCTGTAGGGGTTGACAAGAACGGCAGGTGCTGTCCAGGAGGCATTCAGTTTCACCCAGAAATCCGGAACTTCGGGCAATACGGCAGAAGTCAGCAGGGTGGCGTTGTTGTTGCCGTCTACCAGCCAAACCTGCACATCGGGGTCGTTCGAATTGGAATAAAACAACCAAAGATTGTTGGCATAGGCGCAAAATTGGTATTCGGCCGAAGGGCTGATGCTCACATTTTGCCGCCACACGGCTTGTCCGGGTGTTAAGCTGCCATCGGCGGCTAAAAATTGGCCGGCCAAGGTTCCATTGGTGTGGTCCAGGCAATTCCAAAAGCCACCATTTTGAATGGCTGAATTTGAAATCGCGTAAGTATTTGGGCCGAATGGTACTGTCCCGCTAAAATTGTAATCAGAAGTAAATCCTGAATTTCCGGCTGAAAAATCTCCGTTTACGATCAGGTTGGGCCCCTGAAATCCACCCGCAGGGCAATCACAGGAACTTCCGAAATCACACACGACGGTAACCTCTGTTTGGCAGGTGGCCGTGTTTCCGCTCATATCTGTTGCCGTGTAAGCCACGGTGGAAGTCCCTTCCGAAAAGGCCGTGTTGCTGGCATTGCTCACACCCGTTCCCGTTGTTGCCCCCGTAATGGAATAATCCACCATCAGCATCGGGCAATTATCGGAGGCTGTTGGCCCAATGGCGTAAACCACCGCGGTGCAGCTTCCCGCGCCATCTGATATTCCGGAAACGCTTACATTGGGTGGGCACATAATAATGGGCAGTTCGTGGTCTTCCACCGTCAAGGTGTAGGTACACTTCGCCTGCAACAAAGACTTATCCTTAATCGTCAAGGTTTTTTGTGGCGTCAAAAAAGAACACACGTCATTAAGCGTAACGACGATGGTCTCGTCCCCTTCCAGGATGGCGTCGTTGAGGATGCTGACGGGCAAAATGAATTGGCTCTGGCCTGCAGGGATGACGATGCTGGAAGCGAAAGGGGCATAGTCGAGGCCTGCCGTAGCGCTTCCCGATATGGTATAAGCAACCGTTAAAGGGATATTGATATTTCCCCCCACCCGGTCAAAAACCAAATTGGCCGTGCCGCAGTTTTCGTAGGCGACTGCGGACACGGGGGTGCTGTTCACGGCCCATTCCACCGCAACATTACCTCCCGCATCAAACGAACCGGCATCTAAAAAAACAGCCGAATCGTAGAGGCCATCCCCGACATCGGCAATGGCCAATTTGAGGTGGTAAGCCTGGCCGGGTTGTACGTTGGCTACCGCCGTAAATTTCCGGGTGTAACCATCGTATTGCAATTCTGTTACGGACGGCAAAGTGGAAGCCGGCTGTCCGCAAAGGTTGGCGCTGGTAGCTGGTTGGTTGTTGGCATAGAATCCTGAATTGCTCTGGTGGTTAACCGTATTGGTATTGACTGGAGTTGTCGTAGCAGGAACGAGCGCGATGTTTTGGGTTCCGCCGGGGATTCCCGGGCCGGAGATGAAAAAGCCCAGCACGTCGTTGAGCGGATTGCCGACCTGCTCACAATACCCCTCCGAGGCATATACAAAACGAAAGCTGACCGTGGATTGCGTGGGAATAAAGTCGAACTCAAGACTTGCCCGGTCGTAGAGCGTTCCTGTGGACAGGGTGGCTAAATCGGCATCGGGGGTTAGGCCGCCAACACCACTGCCGGCGCCATCGCTGTTGTTTGGCCCAATGGCTAAGGTGCTCGGGCCAGTGGCTAAAATGACGCCCGAATCAAAACCGACATTGGTCTGGCCATTGGAAAAGGCGCCAAACTGGCTTGCCTGGCCCTGGGTAGTCACATTGCTGATGTCGAAACAATTGCCGCCAACCAGCACCTCTTTCACCAGCACATCCCCAGAAACCCCGGACTGCACGCCAAGGGTTGTTACCAGCTGCTGGATCGGGCTGTTGCTGGGGTTTTGTGCAAACTGCAGCGGCAGATCCGGCTCCTGAAAATTGCCCCCTGCAGTACAAGGGTAGGTGCAAATCAGCTCGCTGACATCCACGCAACCATCGTCCGCAATGCAGCAAATGGTGTTCGCCCCTTTGGGAAATTGCGTTTGTGGAGTGATAGGCACAAGGCCGGTATTGGCCACCAAATAGCAAGTGACGACAGGATTGGGGTTGCAATTGTCCGTGGCCGTTGGCTGCGGCAAAACGCCGGTGTAATAACATTGACCGGGGTTGGTATTGACGGTAAGATCCTCCGGGCAGTTGATGACCGGCGGAATATTATCCATTACCGTGATCGTCTGCACACAAGTATGCAGGTTCCCGCATTCATCCGTCACAGACCACGTGCGCAGCACACTGGCGTCACAGGGCATCGTCCCGCTGACGGCATCCGAATAGGTAATGGCGGGTGCAACGCCGGAGCAGGCTCCCGTCAGGGTTGCAAATCCGGTAATGGCAGGCGCAAGGTCGGTATTGCAGCTTACCGTGATGTTGGGCGGACAGCTGAATACCGGAAACTGGGGATATTTGATGATTACATTTTTACAAATGGTGTTGCTGCAGCCATTTCCGTTTACCGTAAGGCAAACATTGTAAGTGGCGCATTGAGCAGGGAAGGTATGGAACGGGTTGGCGGCGATGGAGGTTTGCGGGATGCCGCCAGGGGAATAGCCAAAATCCCAGGAATAACTGAGCGGGGCGGGGCCGGTGGAAGTATTGGTAAAGCTGACCGTTGGGTCACAATTTGGAAAATCAAAGGTAAAATCCGCTACGCAGGCCTCGGAACTGCAGGCATCGCCTTGTTGCCAGGCCTTCAGGCTTCCCGTCAGATTAGTGGAAGGCGGCACATCGTAAAGTTCAATATCCGGCAAGAGCGGCCCGTCAAACAAGGTATTTTCCAGCACCAGGACATCGTTATCGCTGGTGGTGAGGCAGGTGCTCAGCGCTAAATCGCTCACGGAAATAAACGCGCACTGCTGCCCAAAACCGCCCGATGCCAGTATCCGGCTGTCGACATAAGCGATCTGGCCGGGAGGTAAGAATGTGGTGGAGGCGTTGTAATTGGCGGTTACGCCGCTATCCAGGCGCTTCACCCAGCTCAGCGTAGGGCCGTCTGCGTCATCAGAAAAGCGGGCGACAGCTTCCCGCACCTTCCGGCCAATGAGATAAATAGCTCCGCTTTGCGGCTCCTGCCAAACCTGGCTGACAGCCGCCATGCCCTGCAGCTTGGCGTCCCACAGCCCCAGCAGGCTGCCATCGAATTTCATCAGGTGGGCCTTTCCGTCCAGGAACCCGGTTCCGACGACGAAAATGTTGCCGCCATTGCCAAAGGCAATATCCTGAACTTCAAAGGGATACTCCGGAGTAACGCCATTGAAAGGCTGCCCGCTGTTGTCGGTGCGCATCACTACCCCCTGCGCGCCGAAGTTGGCCGCGATGAGCAAATCGCCATTGGGCAAGGCTTCCATATCGTGAGGAATGGCGTCGCCGTTGAAAAACAGAGGCCCGGTGTAGATCTTCTTCCAGTTGAATGTTCCGCTTTCGTTCAGGTTCAGCAGGGCAATCCTGGTGGCCGAGGCGCCGGTGTCCTTATGCGACCCCAGCACATAATAGGGGAAAACGGGATTCTGGGGTGCGGGGCTACGCACGATCCGCAGGAAGCCATCCTCATCCGGCAGGTTATAGGCACGCACCCAGGAAAAGGAACCGGCTGCCGTCACCAGCCCCATCAAGCCAAAGCTGGAATCATCAGCGGGTAGCGAACGGCCCACTACCAGCAGATTGCCGGAGGGCGTCAGCACAGCGTCATTCCATACCGAGGCGATGTTCAGGCCCAACGTCCACTGCAGTTCACCCTGCGCATTGAGGCGCGTCACAGTGGCCCGGGCCGGCTGGCCGTCAGTGATCTCCCCTTGCCCCAGCACGTAATAGTCGGCCCCGCTAGGAACAACCCTGGAAAAAGATTCGTCCAAATTGGCGCCGAACTGGCGTTGAAACCCTGCCTGTCCGAAGCCGGAGGGCGGCAAAAGGAAAAAGCAGCACAACAAGGAAAAAAGAAGGGCGGATAATTGTCCAATTGCCAAAGAGGAAGAGCTTACCTTCATAGTGTTCAGGGTTTAGCGAAAAGTGATCATTTTCTGGAGGAGGCAGGGCTATGGACGCCCCCCTGTTAAGTGCTCTCCAATATCTCTCTTTTTCCCTTTCCCCGCTTTTCTATCCTAAATTCGGCTCTTCCTTACCCCGGATTCGGCGGGAAGTTTTTTATAATCGGCAGATGGAGATATGGAGGCCACTGGCCCCTTATTGCTTCACCACCTTCCCCAGGCCCACTACCCTGCCGGCCGATAACACCTGAACGAAATACAATCCCGCCGGCAGCCGGCTCACATCCAGGGATTGCCGCCTGTTGGCCCAGTAGCAACTGCCCGGTAAGGCTGATGATGCGGAAGGCCGTGCCTGGGCTTGCAGCTTGCGGCAGTTCCAGGGTGAGGGCGCCTCACATCCGCGGCGTCAGGCGGCCAATTCAAGTGCAATGGCGTCAACTTAATTCTACTTTGGCACTTTTAGATTTAGCCGCGTAGCGGCGATAGTTTTTTGCGAGGGGCGTTAGCCCCTTGCAAAAATGAGCGGGCATTTGAGCTGCGTAGCAGCGACAGAGCGGAAATAAAGGGTTAGCTGTCGCTCCTCGTCCCTACGCCAAAGGCTTCGGCCGACGGCGTACGGAGCTTAATTGCCTCTGATTGCCTAGCTGGGGGCTAACGCCCCCGGCTAGAATCTGCCACCGCTACGCGGCTGTTTTAAAGTGCCAAAGTAGACTTAAGGAATGGTGAGCTTTTTAGGAGGTGACTTCGAGTTCACCTCCTAAATTGGAAGCCCCGAAAAGTAAGGGGATGAGCGGGAAGTCATCCCCTTACAACCACGCTTGATATTCTAAAGTTGACGACATTACAATTCAAGTGGCCTCCTGATTTATACTCGGAAGGTTCTTAACCAATGCATTTGTTTCATGCCCACCTCTCAAGGATTAATTATACCAGAACTACGATGCATTAACAAAATATTCCACCAGCAACCAAACATCATCTCCTTTCCCATTTTTATGGGCGGCGGTAATGGTAAAGTCCCCGTCCACTGTTGGCTGGATCGAATTCTTCATAGGGCCATTTGCCCCATAAGGAGTGGCATTCCCAATTTGAAAAGCCCCTGATCCTGATTGGACAAAAAACGGAAAGTGCTTTTTCGTTAAGCGAATCGTTGTATCAGCCGCTCCACTTTCTAACTGAAACCAGGCATCCGGGAATTCTTCTTTCAGACTGACCAAGCGTTTCAGCGGGCCCACTTTTGTCGTCAGGCCGCTTTCTACAGTTGTCCTAAACAATACTTCATCGCCATACTTCGAACGGTAACTCAGATGGAAAATCACGTCCGAAATGGTGTCATAATCGAACGAACGGAACTGGCCTGGCAATTCCAGCACCCACTCGCTATCCACTGCCCCCGCTCCTTCGAAGGGCAGGTAGCGTTCGTCGCGGAAGTTGAGCTCGAACTGGCCGCCGTCGTTGTTGGCGCTGCTGGTGGCAATCATTTTACTGCCCTGAAAGGGAAAGCCGGCAGCAATGGGATTATTCTTGTACTCATTTGTGTTGCCTTCCTTGCGCAAGCTACCTTTTGTCAAAGCAAGCGAAACGGCGACATTGGTATAGGGGCCGGTTACACAAGGTATGGTGATCTGCACCGAGGCAATGCGCCGGCAATAATGCCCCGGGTATTGCATATCGAAGGCCCATTCGGGAATTTTGAAGGTACACTTACACTTACCTTTTACTCTCAATTCCAACAATTGTTCCGGGTCCAGCATACGCATGGAGAAAGACTGCCGAATCTCCATTTGCCGGGTATTCCACTGCAGATAGCCGGCGTCCATTTTTTGCAGAGCCAGGCTTAGTTGTTCACCCGAAAGCAGGCCGGCGCGGGAAGCATCCCAATAGGGGCCGCTGGAAACGTCATAATAACTATCCTTTCCGGTCTCGAAGCGATAGGCCGCCTCCGCCTGCCGGGCCAGGTCCATGGCGGCATTGAAGGCCATCCGGTGCAGGCGGCTGAGGGTGGTGGCCATGTAATTGTACAGGCCCAGGCCGGTGAATTTATTCTTGTAGAAATCATGTACTTCTTCCGTCT
Organism: Lewinellaceae bacterium; assembly: GCA_020636215.1. Classification (GTDB taxonomy): domain Bacteria; phylum Bacteroidota; class Bacteroidia; order Chitinophagales; family Saprospiraceae; genus JACJYE01. The sequence goes on along the minus strand of JACJYG010000005.1, from coordinate 493,496 downwards.
GCTCGATTTGCTTTTCGTGGATTTCGAGGTCCTTTTCGGCAATGGCGAGGCGGATCTGTCCGGAGATGATCTGTTGCTGGACTTGTTTGATCTCTTGTTCGGCGAGTTTTAGTTGGAGTTTCCAATCCTGGGTGCGGCGTTGGAATGTCGCCTCAATACTAGCTGAAGATGAAATAGCATTTTGAATGGAAGCAAGAATATCCAAATACCCCGCTGCACTATTTGCACTATCACCAAGCTCTTTACCACCCCATTTCATCGAAAATGGGCTTCCTAATTGAGGCAGTAGATGTAAAACTGAACCAGATAATCTTAACACCCCGGAGGCTATCTGATAGTTGGAGGCATTATGAATTGCTTTTTGTTGCTTTATTTCCCAACTTGTCAGTCCTTCATCAATTAAACTTTGATAATACAATAGGCGATTCACCACATTCACCATTCCCTCCAGCGTCCCCTGCAAATTCGCCTTGGCCTCCTCTACGGCCTTTTTCTTGATCTCCCGGGTCATTTTCAGGATATTCTGTTCGTGGGTAGAGCGCAGCAATGTAAGCTGCTCGGCGTCCTTTTTCTCCAGGGCGCTCAACAAGGCCCCACCGAAACCTTGCACCGTACCGGCAAAAGCTTTGGCTTTTTCCAGCAGGTAGGAAAAGCGGTAGGCAGGCAACTCGCCGTACAGGCTGTTGAGTACATCATTGAGGCTCAGGCCGGCGGCTCGGGCGGCCACCAGCAAGGCAGGATCGATAGGTGGCTGGAAAAGCGCGAGGCTGCGTTTGACTCCGTCGATGTTCATGCAGTGGCGGAGTTTGAAGAGCCGGTCGGCAACGCGATCCCAGTAATCGAACATCTTTTCGTTGTTGGGGATACAGAAAACCTGCCGGCGAAACAATTGTGGGCCCAAATCGGCGGCATAGGACGGTGCAGGTAGTTTGATTGTCTGCGAAACCGGCTGCTCCACCCGCGAGCCGGCCGTAGCGGGGGCAGCGGTATCGGGACCGCTAAGGCTTAGGTCATTGTAACCGACCAGCCCACCGGTACCGTGTGCCGTCACCGTGCCGATCGGCCCGGAGGCACCGGGCTTGAAAACCCAGTTTTCCAGGTAGTAGAGGAAGGGGGAATCCGCTTCATTTTTCAGCTTTGCGTAGGTCGTTTTCGGGTCAGCGCAACCACAATTGTCGGTATCGACGGCCGATTCACAGGGGCCGGTATTTTGCGGACGCGGGCCGAGGATGTCGTGCGCCAGTTGGTACAACATCATGGCTTCGGTATTGGATTCCCAGGTATCGCGGCGGAAGAGCGAATCGCCCCAATCGAGCAAGTTGTCCACGTACTTCATTACGATGGATTTCTGGTACGGGCCTATGCGTAGCCGCGCAATAGCGTGCGGGTTGAAAGGGTCGCTTTCATAAGCTTCAATAGCCGCCGGGTCTTTCAGAATTTCCAGTAACTTCGGCAAGGTATGGCCGCGGAATTCCAAAAACTGCCAGTAGCGGTCTCCCGCTGCTGCAGACGGATAATAAGCAGCCGATGGGTCGAATATTTTGCGATACCAGTAGTCGGCTTCCTGGTATTTGCCTTCAGCTTTGAGGTGGCCGGCAATGAGGAAGGGAATGTGGAAGAAAAGTTCACGGAAGTAGAGGCCGTGGGCGCCGGAGAAGTCGAGGTTTTCCGGTTCTACAAATGGCGGGGATAATTGAGAAGGTAATTTATAATCCAGCAAATGAGCATGTTCACTGATATTTTGTGTAATCGGGCTTAAAAATGAGGTTAATCCTTCTTTGGTTAGCTGCTTAGCCAAATCTTCAGCAACTGTTGTGGTTAACCAAATACTCTCACGATTGGAATCGAGGTATTCTACTTGATTATTCTGATTTAACCCCTTGACAATTTCTCCTGCATCGGTATTTCGAATCAAGAATTGGTGCATCTTATTTCTGAAAATAAAATCACCATCCTTGTTAAAAACCAAGCGTAGGTCACGATCTAAATCCTTGGCAGAAAGATCACTTACTAAATAAGACCCTGCCAGTTGCTGTTGGCCTTCTATACTTGCTGCACCGGCGGAGTTTTTCTCATTAATCAATGATCCAAGAGAAAATAATTTATCGTTATCTCGATGATTTATCACCCACAATATTTTAGGCACCTGAATAGAAAATTCAGCTAAATATTGGTTCCCCTCTGCATAATTTTGCCAAAAATTTAAGGTGTGATTGTGATAAGAAAACCGTAAGCCATTGTACTTGAAATAATCTGCTTTCAATTCATTTTGCAAATCATGATACGGATAAACCCTCAATCGAGTTTTGCTATTTTCAAAAGCACGCAGATCTACTTCATCTATCTCACCACGTCCTGAACCCGGTGGAACACCGGGGGCGATGGCACAGAAATTTTTAACTTTCTGCGGCTGTAGCCATTTCCCATTTTCAGTCAGATTAGAATAGGCCAGAGAGATAGCATGTTCATAGTGACTAAACTTGGAATCCCCCCCCTCAAACTTATTTTTCTCCATAGTCACCACCCCCACCCAAAACAAATACAACCTCCCGTTGTGCATAATCGGCGACACGTACGGCGCATCAATCGCCAATTCCACCTTTTCCCAAGCCGTCCATTGTTTGGCACGCACTTTAGTAGTCGAATCCATGGGCAGCACCCGCATTTTACGGTAGTAGTACTGATACGGGTCCGTCGCCGTCCGCCCGAATATGTAATAGGTTTCCTTTTCCGGCTCGTAATATGCTCCCGCAATCACCAACTGCCCCACCTCCGCAAATCCTTTCAGGTATTGCACATAAGCCTGCTCAGCCGATTCCAGTGAAATCTTCTGCTGCAACAACTCATCCTCCAGCGTTTTAAACAACGGCGATTTATTATCCCGCAATTCCGGTTCGATCCAGTTTTCGGGGTAGAGGAATACCTTGCGGTTGGCTTCCCATACACGGTAGTTTTTGCGCCATTCCCATTGCACTTTAGCCCGCTCATCCATTATGGCCCGAACTTTACCAGTGCCATCATCGGTCGACACTTCCAATCCCATCAGCACCCGATGGATATACAATTGCAAGCTCAGCGTAGCTGCCAGAATGCGCGATACCCGCGCGCAACCGCTCATCTCCACATCCACCAGGAAGTAGGCATAGAGATCGCCTGTATCGTGAAAATTATTTTGCTGGTCGAGGGCGAGTAGGAAGGCGCAGAGTACATCCCGGCGTTGTTCGTTGATACGGTTTTCGATGGGCTCCCAGGCTTTTTCGTAGGCCTCGTCGGTGGTATAGCTGGCGCGGAAGGCGGCGTGCAGGGCGGTTTCGTATTGGAGGGCATGGCTGTAGTCATTATGGGCAAAAGCCTCCAAGGTGTTTTTTTCATAAATACCCAAGCGGCCAAACACCCCAAGCAGCCCTTCGATCTGAACAAGCACATCAGACACCGGCCTGGGCGATGAAACAGCGTCCAGCTTGAAGGCGGTTTTCACCTGATTACTTTCACAATTCAGCAGCGCGGCAATAGCCTCGCTCTGGCTATCATTTTGGTCGGCGGACCACAGGCTCCGAAAAGCATCGATATCCAGCGCCCCACTTCCCTGTTTTTTAAGGCGAGCGTAGGTGGCCAGCTGTTGTAGATCGAAAATATTTTCCAGCTTGGTTAACAGATCACCTCCACTGCCTTGAGTAGAATTTAGGAATAGGAGGTCCGCAGCATCCAGTTCCAGTTTGTCTATCAGCAGCTTGACGCGCTCGAAAACCGGCAACATTTTGATCAATTCATCAAATTGGAAATTTTGGTTGTCCCGGCCAAAATTATCCTGGGCTTCGTCCCAAACTTTGGCATAGCCCGCATACCAGGCTTGCATGCCGGCAAAGATGTCCCTGGTAGCAGTAAGAGACTGCGCCAGGTGTTCCTGGAATACGCCGGCAGGCGCCATGGCATCGGCTCCCGTTAACCTCTTATCCTGTACGAAAGCACCGATCCATTCCAGCACCTTTCCCTTCGTTGTTTCTTTCCTCTCTGGATCACCTGTGTATTTGAAATCAATTTTGGAGGCCTTTTCTCCTCTGACGATGAACCAGATCTCCTGTATGGACAAGGGCATCTTTCGCACCACCTCCATAGCCCGGGCCAAATCCAGGATCCAGCCTGCAACAGAATCGCCCGGGTTCGGATGGCTCAATTGCAATAGATAAATCATCTCCTCCCCGGTGATGCCAAGCGCCTTTGCCAGGCGAAGGAGGCGATAGAACAAGGACACGGATCCCCAATCCAGATTGACATCGGCGGTACCGAAAAACATCCGGTATAAGGCATCAAAATCTTCCTCCGCCGCCCCCAATGCCTGCAGTAAAAAGGGCATTTTTTCGGGATCCCGCAATAGGCCCGAGCCATTGAGCGGAAGCCTGGCCGGATCGAACAGCCGGCTGAGCATGCCCGGCACCGGCATTTCTACCGAACTGTTGAGCAACTCGTTGTACACCGTACGGGTATACAGGGGAGTATCCGGGATACCATGCTGTAAAGCAACCGTCTCCTCAACGGTGAGGCCCAGCACGCGCTGCATCTCTCTCATCCGGGCGATTTCGGCGATATGATCGGCCGAGAGTCCCCCCAGTGCTTGCACGGCCAGGTCCAGCTCACGGAGGGTCCAGGGCAGGTGGCGTTGCAGGCGCAAAATGCGGTGGATATGGTCCAGTACCGCAGCATTGTCCAGGCCTTCGATCCATTCTTGGTAGGCCTGGACTTCGTCCGTCACGGCTACTCGAACCCATTTTATGGCGGAATTCACCCGGTGCAAATAACTTTTATCCGACAGCAGGAACTCCATATCGGCCCGGCTCAGGCCGGTGGCGCGCAGGAAAACAGTTACCGGGCATTTGGTGAGTTTGAAATAACTGGGCTCGTCTTCGAGATCGTGTAGAGAGTCGGCTGGAAACCCAAACCGCAAATTGCGCAAATCACCCAGGTTGGTATCCGGGGTGGTGATCACGCGCCATTCTTCGGCAGATAGGCCCAGATAGGCCTGATCCATGCGATAGAGATCCGTTACTCGCAAGGCCTGAAGGATATCGGCATAGCGCATCCCGAAGTGTTCCAACAGGGCCTGGCTTTCCTCAAAAGGCCGGTTGTAGGCCAGGCGGAAAGAGTTCTTCCAGGTATTACCGATGTTGAGGGCCAGGCCAACCAGATCTGTGGTACTGCCCTCAGGCGGAAGACGGGCAAATTCCGCCCAGATATCCACGTCTTTGGCCGCTTTGCCGCCAAGGATGGCGCCCATGACTTCAGCAATGTAGTGCTGCTTGATCTCGTTGATGATCTGGAGATAAGGAATAGCGGCGTTGGTATTTTCGCAGGTCAGTTCCAGGTTCCAAAGATCGGGACGGCGCGTATGGAGCGCAATCGGATGTGCCTCTGGGTTGGGCGTTGGTAGAGGTACCAGTGCCACATGATCTTCCACAAATTTCATTAAATCCACAAAGTAGGCCGCCGGGCCGAAGATGGACTTACAGTGCTCGCACGCGCAGTAATCCTGCGAGCCGAACAGATCGGAGTAGCCGTAGATATTTTCCAACTCATTTTTCAGATCGGCAGGGTAGTTGTCCACGGCAAAGCCGATAGTACTCGCGACGCCAAGGCCCTGCAGCGCCACGGCGGTGTTGGCCAACTGCTGTAATTGTTGCTGCCCGTGCTGAAGGATGCTGTTGATGGTTGACACATCGAGTGCCTCGCCTAATTGCGCCTGTAGCTCAGCCGGGCTACGGCGCATCAACTCGGCAGATGAATCGATGCCCGCTGCGAGCAGGGCATCCTGTGCTTCGTAAGAGCCGGCCAGGCGCATCGTCCGTTGGAAAGACAGGAATTGCTGCCGGACATGCTCGCGGCGCTCTGGCGGTAAACCGCTGTATCGGAGCGCCCACTCGCCGTTTTCATCTTTTTTAAAAAAGTCGGCCGTGGGCAGGTCAAAACCGGGATTGTCGGCCACGAACTGATGCAACAGTTTGCGCCGGTTATTCAACACATTGGGCTTACCCAGTTCATCAGCTGGGCCGAGGTGGCGGTAGGTTGCATAGAGGCGGTTTTTGGCTGTATCATCCAGGTTTGCCAACTGGATATCCCGGGCGGTTTTCCGCTCCAGAAAAAAAGCCGATGGGAAATTACGTTGCGCCAGGCTGACTAAGTTGGCAGCGTACTCCTCCGGGGTTTCGCCATTGGGCGTTTCGCCTCCGGAAGCTATGATCTTTTCCAGTAAATGGCCCGTATCATAGGTAGCTAGCTGGCTCAGGTCCGTTATTTCAGGCATCAACCCACCCACCAAAGCCGACAGTCCGCCGGTGAGGCGCGAGAGCGCAAAGCCGCGTTGCAGGATGGTTTTATCGGCTTCCGTTAGGCCCAGGGCATCCCATTGTTCCGCAGCGGCGCGTTCCCAATCCCAGGCGCGTTCCAGCATTTGATCCGGTAGATCGCGATAGCCCGGCAAGAGAATATCCGTCAGTTCGGTGGTGCGCAGTACCTGTACTTCTTCCCAAAAGATCGGGTTTTGGATCAGGGGCAAGTCCAGGTGCAGGATTTCGCGCACCGGGCGTGGGTTCTGAGCGAGGCGTTCACCCAGGTTGGATCCTTCAATAAAAGTGCGCGGGCCTGCATTATCGGCCACCACTTTACTCAACACATCGCCCAAGGTGCTATCGAGCCAGCTGGTGTAGTCGAGGGACAGGGCAATCGGATCTTCATTCAGCCGGGAATCGGTCTCCCCCAGCACCCGCTGCACCCTTGCCTGGAGCGCGGTGTTGAGTTTATTCACCACATAATTCTGTTGGACGCCAGTCAGCCCATCCATAGCCGTGGCCGGCCGGCGAAGTTCCGCCAGCCGAAAGGGTATCCTATCGGCTCGCCGGGTACTTACTGCATAGGGAATGGTCAGCAACACACTTAATCCCGTACCTTCCAGTGCATACAGGGTCGTATCTGCCCCGCCATATATCTGCGTCTCGTCATCGTACACCAATACAATCCCGAATAGTACCGGCGCTCTCCCCCCGGTTGCTGGCAGCTCGATCGTTATGATACACCGGCCTTCCGCATCCGTGAGGGCTTCCCCCATTTTCTGCTCGTTGGCCCAAAGCTGGACGCTGAGGTTGGGTAGGGGTTGGCTTTGTTGGTTGAGGAGTTGGAGGTTGAGGAAAAAGGCTGGCATGGTTTTATTTTTTGGTTTTAGTTGATAATGGTTTTTTATTGGGTGCTCGGTGTACTTTTATTGAATCAGCGTTTTTGTAATTTTTGCATCTTCTCAACTTTGAAAATTTTCTAATTCGGACTGTTGTCCGAGCACTTTTCACCAGCCTTTGGCTTACTCTCTAATCGCTGATCCAATCCTGAACCTTGAAATTGCCAGGATTGGTGGATTGATGAGATGGAGAAGGAAGGATTTCATTTTTTTATTTTTTGGATTTGGGGTGGTTGAGTTTGGCTTGCGCTACGTTTCGGGTCTCAGACCCTACGAGCAGAGCTCGTTTTATTTTTTTCTACCAAACACTTGCGCCCAGCAGGCACTTTTGCCCAGCGGGCTAAAAACCAGAAATATTGGTAACAATGGTATTAGTTGTTGTTGTTGTTGTTCTAACGGACTGCTGTGTAACTGTTTGTATACCGGGAGTCAGGACTACTTGGTTAACATTATTAGGTCCGCCCATGCTTGCATTTGACATCTTATAATTGTTATTGGCTGGTACATAAACAATATTTGACCCAGCTGGTAAACTTGCCGTAATTGCATTGAATCTTTGTTGCAAAACAAGATTATTGGCAGGCAAATTTGTTAAAGTTGTATTGAATGATACAAATAATACATTTTGGGTGACAACCCTTTGAAATGTTTGGGTTGAAGAACTAATCTGAGTTGTAGTTTGCTGAGTAGTTGTATTAATTGGCGTTGAACTTGTAATAACAGGGGGAGTTGTGATTGCGGGATTATTCATTACAATAGGTACCCCAACTGGCGTTGGAACAATAGGAGGCAATGGTGTTGCAAGTGCTGTTAAAGCATTATTAATTGAATTAATAAGTTGTGGAGTGGGGGTTCCTATTCCGGCAACAAAGGCATTTGTAGTTACGCCTGCTGATCCAGTTGGGCCAGTAGGAGTAATCATTGGTGGCGGATTAGTTGTATTAATCCATGGAGTATTGGTAACAACAGTATTTGAATTACGTGTAGTTGCGGAAGTATTCACTTTCTTTTGCCACATATACTGCCCCTTTTCAGCTTGATATCCATAACAATCTGGACACCAAAAAACCATTAGTTCACCTGGAGACCCTGGCTGACCAACAAAATTCAATATAGCTCCATTCCACTCAACCTTTCTTCCCGCTTTTGCAAGTGATGGTGTTGCATACCACCAATAATTTGAGTATCCGGCATTACCTCTTAATTCATTTCTGTTTCTTGTCGGTCTATTCAATTCATTTGTTTGCATTCCATTTTTATCATAATTATTGATAGGTGAGGATTTTGAGTATTCATACACATTCACCCCATCCCCCACCCCTATCGGATCGGCGCTACACCATCTTCCCAGCCACGGCAAATAATACCGTGCCGAGTGATACTCCAGTCCCGTCTCCTCATCCCTTTCCATACCCGTGTAGCGGTATCGTTTTGCCGCAGAGCGAATCGTTGCATTTTTAGCCTGGTAAGCCGTCGTACCATAGGGGTGGTATTCTTCATAACTGATCACCTGCGCCCCCGCATCCAGTTCCAGTGCCGCCGAGCCAAGGTGGTTGTGTAGCTGGTAGCGCACCAAATGTTTTTCGGTACCGTCGTTTATGTCGTTGCGGGTTTCCACCATCACGAAGCGGTGGCCCTCTTCCAGCAGGCTGAGGCTGCGGCGTTCCAGGCCAGCGTCGGCGCCACTGTGCTTTTTGTACAATTCATAACCGGCGACGTAAATGCGTTCGTCTTTCTTCGTAGGCATGCTGCCAGGGTTGGCTGCGTTTTCGGTTATTTTCCTAATGCGTTGCCCTTCGGCATCGTATTGATAGTAGGTCGTTTCCGGCGTACCGCCATCCGTGCGCCTTTGGCGGATGGTTTTGACGATCTGTTCTTTAAAATTCCAACCCATGTCTTCCAAATGCGGCATGGTAACCATGAAACCGTGCCCTGCATGGTGGGGATAGCGATAGGTATTCGTCCCCACCTGGGTGCTGATCAGGCGGTTATTGGCCGTCTGGTAAGCATAGTTACGGGTCCAGTTATTGCCATTGGCCTGATGCCGCATTTGTTGGATATTCCCGACGGCGTCGTATTGGTAAGTTTGAGTGTAATTCCGCACCGCCATTGGATCGCCCGGATTCATTTGCTGTAGGAAGGAAGCGTCGTTCCAGTTGTCGCTGCCCGAAAAAGTCAGGGCTGCGCTGTTTTCCCGGCCGCTCGCCGTCAGCAGGCGGTAGAGGGCGTCATAAGTGTATTCCGAAACGGCCGTTACCTTTTGGTTGTCAAAAAACACAAGCGGCGCGTTTTGATCTTCGATATGGGTGATATTGCCTACCGGGTCGTAGGTGTAATACCAATCCTGGAGCCCCCCTCCAACTCCCCCAGAAGGGGAGAGGGTTTGGATGCGTTTTAGGCGGAAGGTTTCCGGGTCATAGTAAAAGTTTGTAATGACGTCATTCCCGTATTTGATCCGTTCCCGCTGCCCTTTTTCATTGTAGCGAATGTCTTTGAGGTAAGTCGTGGTGACGGCCGGATCGGGATGGGTGACGGTTTCGCCGTTCAAAACCCCAGCCTTATTGTAAGACGGGATGATGACGCTGCCGTCCGGCGCCACCTGCCGGCTGATTCTGCCCAGGGCATCGGTTTCGGTGAGGAAGGTAAAAAGCTCCGCTTCCAGATCAATGTCCAGGTTGGCGTCAGCCCAGTTGGCGGCCTCTTTATATTTTTTGAACAATCGGCGGGTGGTAGAAACCGGTTGTCCCTTAAAATCGTAGGCCGGCATTTCCAGCAATCCTCCGGTATCGTAATGGCGAAAAACCTGCCCCAACAGGTTTTTGCTTTGGGCATTGGCTTGCGATTCGCCATATATCACGCGGTCAAAGAGGTGATCCAGCGGGGTATCGCCATCTCCTCCCCGCACTTTGCTGTGCGTGGGGCGTTGCAGCGCATCGTAAAAATATTGAAACTCGTGCTGCCGTTCGTCCCAGGAAAAAACCGGGTTCCCAAGCGCATTGGCCAGCATCCAACGTTGGCCGGCATCCATACTGCTGGTGTGTACGGTTTCTCCCGCCAGGTTGAAGGTGCTCTCCATGACCTTTCGCCCGAGTGCATCCGTCATGCTGCGCTGATTACCTTCGATATCCAGTTCTAGCCGGGTTTGGTAGACGCCCGCCGGGCCATTGTCCTCTTCTGTCAGAAAAACGCGGCCTAAAGTGTCCAAATGCGCCACTCCAGGCGTATCGGCGTGAGCCTGAGCGTTAGTCGCAGCAGTTTTCTCTTTGGCATCATTGATATAATCCGGGCGAGTTGAATCGGTCCGCCGTGCATACCACGCACTCTCCAACACGTTGTCATTCTGGTCAAAGGTACGCTGCTCCCAGGGCGTAAATTCCACTTTGGTAAAAGTACCGTCGGGCATATCCATGCGGATCACGCGGCCGGCAGGGTCGTAGTGCAGCACAGGTGTCACACCGTATTCCACCAGCGCCGTTTCACTTTCATAGTCATAGGTATTGCTGAAATAGGGTTCGTATTGCTTCACTGCTTTGCCCTTGTTGTTGAACAGGGTGCGGCCGTTGCCGATCCAGCGCGGATCTGCGGGTACGGTGATGACATTACCCTGGCTGTCCAGGGCCCGGGCATCGCCCGGCTCTGCTTGGACTTTAATTGCAATGGCGCGCCCAAAGCCATCGGAGTAGGCAAAGCTGAATTGCAGTGGTGAAGGCGTACCGTTCTCTTCCGAGGCATGAATTTCCCGCATGATCCCCAAAGCGCAATTGGGAGTTCCCGTGCGCCGGTAAGCGTGCAGATCATAGTAAAAGAAGCTCGTAGCGTTTTGCAGGTAAGCGCGGGGGTTGGCGAAAATGGCCGCGCGTGCATCGGTGCTTTCCGAAATAACTTGCCTTAGGTAGCCATCCAGCGAATCGCCTTCCCAGCCCCCAGCCCCTAAAGGGGTACTGCCTCCCATCGCTACTTTCCCGTAAACTGCCGTAGCGATTACCATGCCCATGGCATCAAAAATGGCGGCGCTATGGTTGCCATTGGGATCGGTGAGCAAGGTAGGTTGCAGGCTGCGGTAGTCGTATTCGGCGCTGGTTTCCAAGGTTACGCCGTTGATGGCGGTAAAGCTGCGTTTGGGCGCCAGAGCGTAAGCATCGTACTCCACTTCCACTGCTTGCCCGAAGGGGTCTATTTGCTTTACCGGCAGGTAAAAACGCGCCGAATCGAAAACCACACGCCCGCTCGGCCGCCACCAATAGCCGGCCTCCTGCACAAAGCCGCCGTCTTGCATAGCGTTGGCGGGCAATTTTGCGCCGTACCAGGCTTGCAATTGCGCATCGGTATAGGCAGCTTCCAAGGCCTTGAAGGGCAAGCCATGGTGGGCAATTTCAGCTTCGCTCAATGGCCCACTTAGGTTGGCATTGTAGAAGGTAGTTTTGGCCAATTGGACGAGGCGTTTTTGGATACCGGAGCCGGCTTGCATTTCAAAAGGAATTTCGGTGGCGGCAGCCAGATAGGCTTCCAGATCCTCTTTGGAAAATGGTATTAAATGCCCCGGCGCCGGGCTCCACCAGGGGCCATCCAAACCCGTTATTTCATACAGTTTTTGCTGATACGGAACCCCGACCCGGTAAAAATCCGGCTCGTCCGGTTTATTGATGAAATCCGCTTCGGTGTAGGTGCAATACAGGCGTTGTTGCTCGGCATGGGTTGTGCCGGCCCGCCGGGGATATACCACAGCCAGGCTGCGGGTAGGATTTCCAAAATCATCGATGGTTAATGCCAACGAATGGGCAATGCGCGGATCGGCCGGGTCACGCTCGTACTGAAAGGCTAATGTCTCATTTTCAGCGGCGAAAAACACCGCATGGCGGTTGCCGCCTTTGGGTTGAAGGACGCGCAATTGATAATTGCTTTCCGTCACTGTATAGGGGTCCGGATTGCCGTCCAGGGCATACACTTCTACCCGCAAGGGGCGGCCTTTTAGCGCACGGGCGGCTTCGCGGGCCATCTCTCCACTTAATCCATCTGGTAGTAGAGTGTCTTCCAGCGTCCATTCGGTAAACTTACCATTGGCATCGCGGGCGCCATAATACTCGACCTCGTATTGGCGCGTGATCTTGTCTTTTTGCCGGTAATACCCGGTGTGCAACCAGGTTTTTGTGTAGATGGGCGGGATGTACGACCCCTCAGTCCAATTGTATGCCTGGGCTTGAAACAGCGCCTTTTCTTTGAAAGAGCCGTAATCCTCCGTGTCCCATTGCTCCACCATACCGAAACCCCGGAACTCGCGTTCCACCGGATCGAAATAGCCGTGGTGGTAGGCGTATTTGGAAACGAAATGCGTGTCGGTAATCGCATCATATACTTCCTGCCGCGCCAGCACCTGCACCGGGAAGGGCAGTTTAGTGATCCAGGGTTTGCCGGCCTTCCGGTCGTCGAGGTAAAAACGGGTAGAGGATTCGTATTTCAGGCGGGTGATGGCGCCCATGTTATTATTCACCTCCTTTAGCAGGTAGGGGTGGTTGCCCTCCGTCTCAGTTTTGCCCATCAGCTGGATGTAGCGCAAAGGCGTATGCGCTTCGCCCGGTAGCGGCGATGACCACACCACACAGGAAGTGCCATTGCCCAACAGATCAAAGACCTGTACACTATGGTGCGCCGTCATCACCGGGAAAGAAGGTACGGCCTGCTGTTCTCCCCAGCGGTTACCCGATTGGTTGATCCAGTAAACCAATCCCTGTGTGCTCAGATAGACTATATCCGTCGTGCCGGAGCCATCGATATCCGCCAGCCGGATACGCGAAGGGTCAAAAGCATCGGGAAGATCAAAATGGGGGGCATTCGCCATTGTGACCTTTGCCCCAAAACGCCCGTAACCCAGGTTGGGCCAGTAACACACTTCACCATTGCGGATGCGGCAGATATCGGTCATCCCGCTACCGCTCAGATCCGCCAGAAAAATGGTTTGAAAAGCTTCCTGAAAGGCAATGCGCGGCCTTTGCTCTTCGTCCAGGGCTTTAGCTACCCGCCGGGCCGTACCGAACCCATCCTTGGCTTTTGAGGCGTACCAAACCCAGCAGTCATCTTCAGTAAGGAGCAAGTCGGCAATGCCATCGCCGTCGAGGTCGAGGCTTCGGAGGTTCGGATCATTCCAGTCGATATTCGGGATATCGCTGAAGGCGCGGAAGTTTTGCCAGTCACCCAGGCTATCCATTTCGTAGTAGCCGTTGAGCATACCGTTTTGCAACACATAATCGTTCAGCCCGTTGCCCTCATAGTCCGCTACCCCGGCGCCACCAGCGAGCGAGGGGTGATGGCGTATTGATTCTTTCGGACCGAAGGTGGCGTCGCCGAGGTTGCGTTTGTAGTACCAGGCACCTTCTGTTTGTGACAAGATGCCGCTCATGCCTTCGCCCTCCAGATCCACCCAGCGGTAGCGGTTGCCGCCGATGCCTTCAGGGGCGTTGGGCGATCTTCCGATTGGATGCTGTAGATGGCAGGATCAATTTTTTGCTCCGTATAGCGGAAGCTCAGGGGTGGGAAAGTTTTGATGTCTGTCGCACCATTCTCGGTAAGGTATCCGGCATGGGTGACGCTTTTCAGTTGTGTCGCAATGGGGTTTTCATCAAAATCAAGCAGCGTCGCTTTTTACCAGACAAGGGCTGGGGGTATAATTCCGCAAAGCGGTGAAACATCAGCACCCGCCGGCAGAGGCGGTAGGTACGGATCTCAAAACCGGAACGGTAAGTGGAAAAAGCGTCCGGGCGGGCAGCCCAGGTTTGCGTGGCGGTATATTGGGGAAAGTACTCGGTGGTAGCGTGTTCGCCGTAATCGAACACTAATTCAAACAGCCATTCATTCCCGGAATTAAAGGGTTGAAGCGGCTGGTCTTGCTGGGAAAAATAAGGGATAGTATTGCCGTACAATACCCGTTTGAGGTACTGTTGCGAATAAGCATGGCGATTTTTTCAAAAATGGATTTCGTTACGCCAAGGTATCCTCCTGCTTGTATTCATAAACCTGGACATTGCCTTTGTGGTCGAGCGTGCGTTCCAGCAGCCAGGAAAACACCTTGTAGGGATTGTCGGGATCAGTGATCCGAGAAGCCGTATTGGTACCGTATATGCTGGTCAGATTATCTTTAGTGGTAGCTCGCCAGTGCACCTCCTTATCGGCTGTATGAACCCATTTTTCAATTTTGGCAAATAAACCTTCGATGCGAGGACGGTAGGAATAAATTTTAAAACCCGTAACCGTTTCCAAGATCTTACGGCTTCCGTCAGCATCCAAAACCGGCACCAGGTCTTCGGCGCCACTCAGCAAAAACACATCGCTGTCTATCGCATCGACATCCTGGTATTTCGGCAAGCCGTCGTATTGGGGTAAACCTTTCTGCGTTTTGCGGGAAATGCTGGGTAGTACCATCCCAGCCTAATCCGAAAACTTCGTTTCCAGATCCGCTATCATAATTTAACGCCAACTGTGGTGCAAAACCATTCCGCCCAGGAGACAGGTAGAGTGGCACACTCATACTTCCGGTACCGGTAACTGGATTGGTATGAAATTTTTCGCCGATGCCCTGGATGGCGCCACCGCCTTTGGGCAATGAAAGGGTAGGAAACTGAACCGGAGAAGCCGTTCCCTTGGGTTTGTCATCGCCCTTAGCGGAAGTGCGATTACCGCCACCTGTTGTTTCTGGCGGGCGGCGTTCCGTTTTTGATTCCTTTTCCTGGCGCATGGCAATAGGGTTTCAGGGTTGGCACTCCCAAATATACCCTTTCCCCCCCCCGCTCCCCATTCCTAAATTCGGGTACTCTCTGCCCCGAATTCGGCAGAAAATTTCCTAAATTCGGTAAAATCCAAGCTGGCGCACCGAAAGCTGTCTCATGCGAATGAGGGGCTAAATCCAAGGATTCTCTGGAGGCTCCCAATCCTGGCGAAGGGGAATAATCCTGGAAAGGTTTTAGGCTTAAGTACTTGGAGAAGAATAACTTCCCCATTTGATACGGCTCTTTTCCGCCATGCTGCGTTGCTCGTCGGTCAGGTAGCTACGGCTATCTTCCCTCCTCGCGCCTTTCCTGGCGAAAAAATAGCTCGCCTGAAATGAGGAACTTATTTTCTCCTACCTAAAGGTGTAACGGAGCGATAGAAAAGCAAGCGGTTACCCCAACCCCTAAGTCCTGCCAAACTTCAACTGAATGGAAAAAATATCGGAATTCAAGTTGGTGCTACGTTGGTAGTACTATATAGCGAAATTCGATCAGCTTCAGCCCATAGCTGGCATCCATTGCCTTTACGCCAAAGATCCCGTTCGAGGTAGTAGCGCACGCCTGCACCGTAGAAGTGGCTATCAAAGCCGGAAATGTCGTAGTCGCTGGTAAAAAAGTATCGCTGGGAAGGTGCGCTCCGTATGGCGCAAAATAATCTACTATGGGTTTGAGTATAATACCGGTAAAAGGATAGACCGAAAAGAAAGAATTGAGCTTGACCGGTAATTCCAGGCTGACGGTATGGGCTTTAATGCCCCATTGATCAATGTAATAGCGGTAATAAGCCCGGGCGATGAGAAAATCGCCAAAGAAATAGTTTGCCCGGATCCCCAGGGGTAATTTCCAGCACCACTCGGCAGTTTTTCTACCTTCGCCTTGCTTTCGCCTTGAAAGTAAACCCGGTTGAAAGGGGTGGACAAAAGGCCTTGCTGATAGACGCCATCCGCCAATAAAGCGATTTGTAACCGGCGGCTGACCACCTGCGAATACACCAGGGAAGCAGAAAAAGAATTCCTGCCGGAGCCGTTTAGCCCCAATGGATTTTCCGTTTCATACTGCCGTCGAAGCTCGATGGGATAAATGACCTGCCACTGGTCGATAAAGGCCTGGAGGTTCAGTCCTAATTCCCGGTTGTGGCCCGGAGAAAACCAGGACCCGTTGACGCCCAGGCCAAAAGAAGTGTAATCATACTCATTGGAAAAAGAAGTACCGGCTCCCAGGCTAAAGCCTTTTTGTTCATCGGCCACCTGCCAGGAAACACTGGGATAAATGCGCGTATCGCTGGAGGACGCGGAAGAAACCGTAGACGGGTCTATTTTATCCGATGAGGCAGAGGTATAATAATCGATACCCAGATCGAAATGAATAGTGTGTTCCCTGCCTTTTTGCCCCTGCTTACTGAGCTGCACTTTGATCACCGTAGCCGCATCCGACAATTTTTCGCTGCCAAGCCCTCCGGTCACCGCAGAATTATTTCCATCTTGTTGATAGTAGCTAAACAACAGATTCGCCTCCTCCAGTTGTAAAGGCTTTTTTTGGTAGGCGCTGGTGTCGGCCTGGCCAAAAACCGCATTTCCCAGACAGGCTAAAACGGCTAAAAAAGAAAGGTATTTATTCATCAGGTCAAATTCTTGGGGCTACCACCCCGTGACTTTTATCCCATACACCCTATTAATTACAACCGCAACCTCCTCCGGTCTTTCCACCATTGGCGCCGGCGGCGCCTTCCCGGTAAAACTGAAAGTAAGATTCGAACTGTTCGGCGGGGCGATTCGCCAAACTCATTTCCGCGTCATTCAGGTAGGCTTTCTGGTATTCTTTTACGGGGGTACAGGAGAAACACGCCAGCAGAGCCAGCATACCAAAGCCTTTAAAGAGGAATCCCTTCATGATTAATTGATTTCAATTTGTTTGGAAGTGCTGATGGCGCCGGCATCGTCCACCAAAATACAATGTATCCCCTGCAATTGATTGATCAGGTCCAGCCCTACATCTTTCCCTAATACAAATACTGATGTGGCCAAAGCATCGGCCAACTCTGCATTAGGGCAAATGATGGTGACACTCTTTAAGCCCGATACCGGGTACCCGGTGCGGGGATCGATGATGTGGGTATAGCGTTTACCGCCAATCTCAACGTATTTTTCGTAATTCCCGGAAGTGACTACAGCGGTATTGGAAACTTCCAAATAGGAAAAAGCCTCCAATTTGCTGTCCGGATTAGCGATGCCGATCGTCCAGGGTGAGCCGTCCGGCTGATGGCCCCAAACGGCAAGATCCCCACCGGCGTTAACGATCCCGTCGGCAACACCGGCCTGCTGTAATAAGGCTTTGGCTTTTTCAGCAGCATAGCCTTTGCCGATCGCTCCAAAGCCAATGCGCATCCCTTTTTCCTTTAAGAAAACCGTTTGGGCTTCCTCATCCAGGATAATATTCCGGTAATTGATCAATCGAACGGCTTGCCGGGCCAGGTTCGAATCCGGTAATGCCGTCATGGTTCCATCGAAATGCCAGATCTTTTCGTCAATGGAACCGAAGGTGATATCAAATGCGCCTTGCGTAAGCTCAGAGACCTTTCGGGCCCGCTTGATCAGGCCCAGTAATTCCGCATCCACCTTTACCGGCTGGATACCGGCCTGCCGGTTGATCTCCGAAGTCTGGCTTGTTTCATCCCAACTGGAGATCAAATGCTCAATCCGTTGGATCTCGGCAATGGCCGCATCGATCTGCTCGTCGGCCAATTCCTGGTCGCTTCCTACTACGCTGATTACAAATCGGCTCCCCATCAGCAGAAGCGTTCTGTTGAAAACTTCTAACGCCCCGCTTCTCTTATCTTCCTTTGCCAGAAACGGCCGAATGGAAGCAACAAACTCGGCGGGTGTCATCTTAGGTAAGCCTTCCCAGCTTTGCAGGATACTGCCATCCGGTTTCAATAAAACAGTCATGGGAAAACTGCCTTTACGGTTGTATTGCTCGGCCAATTGTTCATTCTGCAGTTGCTGCTCAGCAGGAGGCTGGTTCTTTTTGGAACGGGGAAAGTCTGCGTTCACCAGGATCAGCGCATCCGCAGCAAAGGAGGAGAATGCCTCGGGTTGGAAAATCTCCCGCTTCATTTTTATGCAGGGGGCGCACCAATCCGAACCGGAGAAATTAAGGAGGATTAATTTTTGTTCTTCGGCCGCCCGGGCCTTTGCCGTTTCAAAGGAAGTTTCCCAGGCTACATCAGCCTGAGCGCTGATCAAAGTATAGGGGAGGATAAGGCATAGGCTTAAAAAGTACGGGAAGAAACGAGTTGCTATGTTCATTATATTAGGTTTAATCCTAGGGCAAAAATAATGAAACAAAAACGCCAGGCAAGTACGGTGTACGACCCGGGAAAGGGCATGAGAGGTGTACGATGTACGGGCTACCCCAATATTCCCATTGGTGCACAATTTTTTCCAAGAACTTTATTAATTAAATGGTAACAGTATAGGGCCGTTATTTATGGTTTTCCCCTCTGTTAAAAATAAGTTAATTAAGGCAACCTAAGCGGCTAAGCGCTCAAATCTTTCCGAAATATAAGGAAGATAAGCGTTACCTCCGATGACAGCCAAGTTAAGGCATTCATGGAATCCCGGAAACATTCCCTACTTTAGTTACAAATTCCGGCAACGTGAGAACAACGGCCGTCAAGGCGCCATTCAGGGAAAAGTATTTAAGTGTTCGAGGGTTTGGGTATGGGCCTGTTCAAAGCTTGCCCGGTCTCACAGAGACGGGTTTCAGGTTTTTTACCCGGCTGATCCTGAAAGTTGTCGGGAGAGGACGGGCAGGTTGCAGGGGTTCAGGCCACTCTGATGACAAGGCTTTTACAGAACAACCTTTAAAAGCCATTCAACTTCACAGCCATTCAACCATTTTTAACCGGCTTATTAGAGACGGCCAGCCATTCCCCCTGGAAGCGCTCTGGATCGCCCTGCTTCTCGCAGCCCTCCTCTGCCCTACCCTGGCCTCCGCCCAAACCGCCCCCCACCCTGCCTTCCACCACTACACCACCGACAACGGCCTGGCCAGTTCGGAAACCTATTGTGTTATTCAGGACCGGCAGGGCTATATCTGGATCTCTTCGGACAATGGCGTCAGCCGTTTCGATGGATACGAATTCCGCAATTACGGGCTGAAAGACGGGCTGAAGGAGAACGTCATTTTCATGATGCAGCTCGATACCCTGGGACGGGTTTGGATGCAGGCAATGAGCGGCAACCTGTATTATATGGATGGAGAAACGATCCGTCCGTATTGGAACAATGGGGTGCTTCAGGACTTCAAAGGCCGGCCGGACTACATCAAGGGATTTATCGTCGAAGGCGCTGGGGAAACGGTGCATATTGCCACTTATAAATATGGGGTGATTACCATCGCCGAAGACGGAGCCACCACCACCTATCCCCAGGATGAACCTTTTTCCCGACAGGTTTTTGAAAAAAACAGGATCGCGATCAATGGCGGATTTGAAAGCGCCGGGCCTGAAATACAGCAAGCCTATCAGGAGGAGTTGCTCCGGCAAAAACGCAGCTACCCGGTTTATTTTCATATCGGGAAAGGCGTCTGGGTTTTCCGGGATCTGTATTATTCCAAAATAGAAGGCCAGCCTGTTGTGGAAGCCTTTCGCTTAGGTGAAGGGAAATATTTCTTCCAACTGTACCACGATGTCTGGTTCATCGAAAACGGGCAGGTTCGATGGCAGCGCCATTTCCCTTACAATATCCTCCATGCCCGCCTGATGCCAAACGGGCAATTGTTCGTGGGCCTCCACCGGCATCAGGGGTTGCGGGTTTATTCCTCCATCGAAGCTTTCCGAACCGGAGAAGGAGACAACTGGCTCCCCGGGCAGAGTGTGGGCTACTTTATGGAAGACCGGGAAGGGGGCCGGTGGTTCGCCACCAACGAAAACGGCATTTATTACACCCCTGCTGACGCCTTTTTGGTAGATGGCCGGGAAACGGGCCTGCCTGATGAAAAAGTGACGGCCCTTGCCCTCAAGGGCGAAAGGGAAGTGTATGCAGGCCTGGGAAACGGAGAAGCCTGGCGCTTCGGCCAGGAGCCGGGACGATGGGCCGAACTTCCGGAAATTCCAGGGAATGATTTTGTCAAAGACCTCTATTTTGACCAACAGCGCCAGCAGCTTTGGGCCGGACGGGACAATTTGGTTTTTCTGCAAAATAACAAATGGATTGTAAGTACAGCTGCCAATCAGGTTGGAGTCCTCAACTCAGCTAACCGAATCACCGAAAGCCCTGGCGGCCAACGCTTGTGGGTGTGCAACGCGTTCGGGTTTATGAGTATTGAACTGCCGCAAAAACTGCCTGCCAATGTCCATAGCGGAACGGGCCAGCGCACCTATGCCGTCCGGGAAGACTTCACCGGGCGGGTTTGGGTGGGGCAAAGCAATGGTTTATATGAATGGAAAGATAATGTACTACACGAACGCCAAAACCTGCACCCCGCTTTTGCCCTGCGGGTGGAAGACATCGCCTTGTTGCCCGACAGCACCCTGGTGGTGGCTACCAAAGGCGGAGGCATAGTCTTCTGGAAAGATGGACAGTTTGAACAAATAACCACCACACAGGGCCTGACGGCCGACATGCTGGAGTGCCTGTACGCGGATGAAAAAGGCGTCCTCTGGGCCGGAACCCTCAACGGGCTGAACCGCATCAGCGGCGATTGGGGCAATCGGAAGGTGGAGCCGATCACCACTTTTCACGGGCTGCCCTCCAATGAGATCAACCGCGTATGCAGCAGGGGCGAAACCGTTTGGGTGGCGACCAGCAAAGGCCTGGTTCATTTTTCCAACAAACCAACCAACCCATTCTCCCCTCCCCCCATCCTGGCTTCCGTATTGGCCAACAACCATCCGCTCGATCTGGGTAAACCATTGGTATTAGATTGGAATAAGAACAACCTGGCGATCAGTTATTTGGCGCTCAACTACAAAATGAAGGGCAAAATCCCTTATCGCTACCGGATGGACGGCGGAGATTGGGCGCAGACCATGAACCGCTCCCTTAATTTTCCAGCCCTGCCGCCCGGCGAACGCTTTTTTGAAATACAAGCGCAAAACGAGGATGGCGCCTGGAGCGCATCATCAAGCCTGCAACTCGTGATCCTCCCTCCTTGGTGGGCCAGCAAGTGGGTCAGAACCGGGGCTATTATTGCGCTGCTTTCCCTGGGGTTCGCCCTTTACAAATACCGAACCGGCCAATTAAAAAAGGAAAATCAAATTCAACGGCAGATCAGCGAACTGGAGCGATCGGCCCTGCAGGCGCAGATGAACCTGCATTTCATTTTCAACTGCCTGAATTCCATCCAGAATTATATCCTGCAGAATGAAAAAGAGGCGGCCATCATGTACCTGGGCCGCTTCGCCAGCCTGGTGCGAACGATGCTCAATGCATCTGTAAGTGGAAAGATATTGCTGGCGGAGGAAGTGAAATTATTGAATAATTACCTGGAACTGGAAAAACTGCGTTTTAAGAATCGCTTCGACTACGAGGTCAAAACGGCGGCTGGCCTGGATATTTATGAGGTTCAGATCCCCCCCTTGCTGGTGCAGCCTTATGTAGAAAATGCCGTGCTGCATGGTATTACCGGTAAGGAAAGCGGCGGGAAAGTGGTTGTTTTTTTTGAAAAAAAAGACGGCTATATTGAAGTGTCCATCCGGGATAATGGAGCAGGCATAGGTGGAGAAACCACCCCAGCCAAAAAGCCCAAAGCCCATAAGTCCTTCGGCATGTCCATCACCCGGAACCGCTTGGAATTGCTGTCGGATAAGAAGCAAAACGAGGCGGTGAACATCCGAGCCCTCTACGATAAGAACGGCCTGATTTGCGGCACGCAGGTCGCGATCCGGATCGGATTAAAAGAGGAATTTCCCGATAAAGAAACAACCAGCACAAAAAAATGAAACGCATCGCCATCATCGACGACGAACCGGATGCCCGGCAAATGCTGCGGACCATGATTGACACCTTGTGCCCCGATGTAGACATCTGCGGCGAAGCCGACAGCGTGGAAAGTGCCTACGTGTTGATCCGTCAAACCCAGCCCCATGGTATTTTGCTCGACATATCGATGGAAGACGGGACCGGTTTTGACTTACTGGAAAAATTCCCCCATCCCAACTTCCAGTCCATTTTCACCACCGCCCACGACGAATTTGCGCTGAAGGCCTTTCGCTACCACGCCCTGGACTATCTCCTCAAGCCCATCAACCCGGTGGAACTGGCGCAGGCCATCGACCGGGTGAAAGTAAGCCCCCCTGAAGATTATTCCGCCCGGATCAACAACCTGCTGGAAAGCGCCCAAAGCGGGCAGTTGAACAAAATCACCCTCACCAGCCAGGAAGGTATGGCCTTCCTGCGCCTCGACCAGATCGTCCGCCTCGAATCGGATGGCAGCTATACGACCTTTTACCTCCTGAACCAGGAGCGCCACGTCGTCTCCCGCCCGATGAAAGAATTTGAAGAACTGCTCCCCGAGGACGAATTTTTCAAGCTCCATCAATCGCATCTGGTCAACCTGGCTTTTGTCAAAAAAATACTCCGCGAAGAAGGCGGCTTTGCCCTGATGGAAGATGGCTGTAAGGTACCCATCGCCCGGCGGCGGAAGGAGGAGTTTCTGGAGGTGATGCGGCAAAGGTTCCGGTGTTGACCGCCGGGGTGTTTGTTAAAGCCTCTTGAACCTTTCCATAAATTCTGCTTTACTCCGTTTACTGACCGGAATCCGCTCCGATCCGATCAGCAACTGGTCCCCTTTGACTTGTTCCACTTTATCGAGTTGAACGATATAGGATCGGTGGGTTTGAAAAAAATCCGCCTCGGGCAATTGAGCCATTACCTCTTTCATGGTCATCAGAATGGTGTAATTGCGCGCTTCGGTGTGCACCCGAATGTAGTTCTGCATCGCCTCGATGAAATGGATAGCCTCTATGCTGACCTTCACCAGCTTGGCGCCTTCTTTAAGGATCAGGAATTTATCTTCAGGCTTCGATACTTGTTCTACCCTCCTTAAGGCTTTATTGACGGCTTGTAAAAAGCGTTCCAAGGTGATCGGTTTGACCAGGTAATCCACCACGTTGAATTCAAAGCTTTCCAGCGCATGTTCGGGATAGGCAGTGGTAAAGATCACCGGCGGATGGTTTGGAACGACCCTCAACAATTCCAGGCCGTTTAGGAAGGGCATGTTGATGTCCAGAAAGAGCAGATCCACTGAATGATCTGTTAGGTAGGCTTTGGCTTCCAGGCCGTTTTTGAAGGTTTGGGCCAAGGCCAGCTCCTCCACTTTCTGAATATAGGCGCTCAGGGCTCTCCGGGCAATGGCCTCGTCGTCAATGACGACACACTTCAATGGGTTCATTTCGATGCTGTTAGCGGGATGAGGAGTTTTACTACAAATTCGCCTTTGCCTTTTTTCAACTCCAGCCTACAGGCAGACTGGTACAACAGCCGCAATCTGTTTTGGACATTTTCCAATCCGATGCCTCCCGGTTCAGAGGCCTTGCCGGCATCGGCATCCACGGTGTTGACACATTCAAAGATGAGGGTATTTTGCTCAATAGCCAATTTGATCCCGATCTTATTGTCCTCCTTAGCAGGATGATGGCTGATGTATTTGAACGCATTCTCAATAAATGGGGTAAAAATAAGCGGCGCCACAAGATATTCCGCTTCCGCTTCCGGGAAAGAAACCTCCACCACGGCATCCTCGTCGATCCTCACTTCCTGCAAAGCGATGTATTGTTGGAGGTAGGCAACCTCTTTGTCCAGCGGCACAAAGCGGCCGGAGCTCTCGTACAATTGGTACCGAAGCGCATTGGACAGGTTCACGATGAGTTCCTTCGCCTTGGGAGGGTCAAAATCGATGAGGTGGTAGATGCTGTTCAGCCCGTTGAAGAGGGTGTGGGGATGGATCTGGGCTTTTAAAAATTTGAGTTCCGCCTCCAGTTTCTCCCGCTGCAGCTGAAGCTCCCTTTCGTGCATTTGTTTCCGGTCGAATGGGATCCGGTACACGAAGGCAATGATATAATAAAAAAGGTTGATGGGAAGGATGTAGATCAGGCCCTCCAGGATATACGCTCCCAGGGGTAGCTCCTTTACCATCAGATAGGCCTGGTTTTGATACCAATTCCCGAAGTACTGATCCGCTGCCATTTCGATCAAAGAGACGCCCAACAGCAAACCGACACTATAGGCATAGAATAGCCGCTTCCGGTGAGTGTTGAAAAAACGCGGGATCAAATAGAAACTCGTGCCGTAGAAAACAGCGGCGTTCGTCAGTGCTCCATATGACTGCGGGATCAGCGTGTCGTAGGCCGTAGAGATCGTCCACCCCCATTTCAGATCGAAACTTCTCAAAATAAAAATGGACAAAACCCAAAAGAACAGGTGTTTGGTAATAATGAAGAGTTTGTTCCAGTTCATGTTCTAATCCGGGCATTGATAGGGTTAAACCAGGCCAGCTAAAGGGTAACGCGCTTGGGGAACGCATCGCATCAATTCCCCCTCTGTCGGCTGCAACGATCACTGCCAAGATAATAGATTAATAACAGCTAATGATTCTGCGATTGACGAATAGCCCCGATCGCTTGATAAGCGGGCGCCAACTGGCCTCCCATCAAATATCTGCTTGCCTTCACCAATCAAATTTTCAACCAGAGCAAATGAGGCTGATCTTGCGGAAAAAATCAATAGATCATGAAGAAGAATGCCTTATTGCTGCTGCCCTTCCTGTTAACTTTGCACCTGCTTCAAGCCCAGAGCGCCGCCACGCAGGCCCTGATTGACGAATACATACGCACCCTGCCGGATAAAACGGAGCTCGCCATTGGCATCATCCTGCCGGATACCATTTACAAGCAGGGCTACCAGCTTGTAGATGGAGAAGGCGTTCCGATCGATAATAGCCGGCATGTATTTGAGATCGGCTCCATCACCAAAACCTTCACCGGCGCCTTATTACTGGATCAGGTACGAAAGGGGAATATGCATTTGGACAGCCCCATCACCACCTATTTACCAGCACGCGACAAGGTACACAGTGACAAGTCAAGGCAGGTTACCCTAAAACAGCTGTTGACGCATACTTCAGGCCTGAGCAATGGGCCGGCGAGTTTCCTCCTACCCTATTTGCGGGCCCGGCTATTTTCCCCTGACAATCCGAATAAATATATGAAGTGGAAGCACTACCGGAAATACCTGCGCAATGAAAAGCTGGATGCCCCCCCCGGAGAAAAGTGGGCCTACAACAACTGCGGGATTTCCCTGATAGGCTATATGGTTGCCCAACAAGCGCAGACCCCTTGGGAAGAGCTGGTAAGGCAGCGCCTGTTTGCGCCACTGGGGATGAATAATTCCTATCCCACTGGCCAAGGCGCACCCTCCGGCCTGCTGGTGCAGGGATACGATAAAAAGGGAAAACCGGCGGGGCTTTGGGACATGGATTTCATCAATCCGGCGGGTTCCATCAAGTCGTGTACAGATGACCTGTTAATATGGATCTCGGCTCATCTGCAAGCCGAAGAAGGCAGCCTTTTCTACGACATGAAACAGCGCTACGGCCTCTCCACCGGTTGGGCCAACAACTACATGGGCAACGCCTGGATACACCGCATTACCGATAGCGAACAGATCATCTGGCACGATGGCGCCACCGGGGCCTTTCGGGCATTTGTGGCATTTGATGATGAGCACAAAACGGGCTTAGTCCTTTTAACCAACTTCAGCCCACATCACCCGAAAATGAATGATGTGGACGGGAAAAGCAGGATCAGGGCCTATGGTTTTCGTATCCTGGAATCGCTATGAGTATGGCGGTTCAGCGGCTCAGGTGTATTTGGCTTTCCACTAATTCAGAATACAGGCTATTGGTTTAGGAAAGAAGTGGGGATATCTGGGCCGTGTTCCTCAAAGATAGGAGGCAGATAAAAACAGTTGTGTAAAGAATCCATTACCAGCACCAATTCGTTATATTTACAATAATTAACTTATGAGCAGGCAACCAGACCAAAATATTCCCCTGATCTCCCCTCATTTACTGTGGGAGTATGACTTATCTTCCTTTGATTTCGATAAATCGAAGCGAATAGTCATCGAGCGTGTCATTGAAAGGGGGACATTGGAGGACTGGAGGGAGATGATTCGTTATTATGGAGAAGAAAAGGTTCTTTTGACTGCCCGCCAGAGTAAACAACTTTCCGAAAAGGATAAAGGCTTCACTGAAATTTTTATCCACTCTACCCTTCTTTATGCTGCATAAAGGCGACAATATTATTTTACCTGAAACGCTGAGCCTATTGTCCAGGCTTCAGAAGGACCCCATGCTAAACCAATTTTTTTTGGTCGGAGGGACTGCTCTTGCCATGCAAATTGGCCACCGTTACTCAGTTGACCTGGATTTCTTTACACTTGTTCCTTTTCAAAACAGCAAAGACAAACAAGTCACCCCCCCATCCATTTTCCGGAATTCCGATAGCTCCAGCTAGATGAAGGGATAGCCCAGCTCCACTGTGTGCTGTTTTACCTCCAAACAAGCGCTCAATCAGCCTTGGGGGCAAAGAATATAATGGCCTGAACAAGAAGCCCGATAAAAACAAGAACGAACAATTCCAACTGAGAGAAAAAGGAGTTGGTATCCAGAGAATCCTGAGCGATATTTCGCAGCCGGCCTCCTTCATTCAGCTGAATGTCAGAAAGGCCGTCGAGGTTTTCAAATACCATATCGGCCTTCGCCCGGAAGCGGCTGATGTGCTCCTCACTCAAGCCGTCATCCGGCATGGAGGCCAGATTGGCTTCCAGGGTTCTCAGTTCCTGGTCATTTTTTTCCAGCAGCTGGAAAACCTGTGCTTCCTTGCTGGTTAACTTGGTAGAAGAAAAAAGCTGGATGTATTCCTCTATCTGCCGGTTAATGTCCTTTCCAGCCGTTTCGTTCAATGAAGCGGGAAAGCTCTCCATTTTTTGGCGATACAGGTTGCTGAGTTGGTATATGTAATGCTGAGCAACGATCCTGTCTTCGTACACAGTATCCATTATATACTGTACATTTTCAAAATGGTGCTTATCCAGGCGATTGGTGCCATAAATCAAAAAAAAGACCAATATCAGTGCTGCAGCTGTTCTTAACTTTGGAAAGAGGCTTGTTCTGGCCATAAACGGTTGGTTTTAATTTATGCCGTGTAAAAATGGAGCGCTTAGGCTTTCTTTCTTAAGGGGCGAGTGTTTTCACCCACAAAGAATATAAGTTGACAAGGCCATAAATTGTTCGTGGCGTTGCTGCTACTATTTCCCCATCCTGGACGGCAAGCAGTAACAGATGATCATTTTGGTGGCGCCGCGGCCTTGACTCGTTCAATGCCATTAAGTTAAGCGGTAGGGCTCGTCGGAAGGCGACTTCAAGCTCGCCTTTCGACTTCGAGAAGCCACTAAAATCAACAGGCGAGCTTTAGTCGCCAGTTGATAGCGCGGCTTCTCTTGGCCTTAACTTAATGACCTTGATGCCTCGTTCCCGGCCCAAGCTTTCTAATCAGCCCCCCTTAGCCCCTTCAAAGGATGGGAATGGCATAGCGGAGCAGCCCCATACCTCCAATCCCGGGCCATGTCGGGAAAAGCTATTCGGCTTGGAGCAGGCTATTCCAGCCGGAGCAGCCTCCTCAGTTATACTTACTCTTCCATTCCTCACCGCCGTCACTGCTTCCGAAGCCAGGGCCCGGGTTTTCAGCTCTGAAATCTTCAAAGGCCTCGTCCTTCTCTGCCTGCAATTCCCGTAGAATTTCCAGCGACTGAGGGCCGGCGGAGACATAAGCTTTCAGCTCCGGGATGAGGTGCATTTTTCCCGATTCTTCGTCTTCCGGCCAGCAGGAACTCGTTCCGGAACTGCACCAGGGGCGCTGAAAGCAGCCGGGGCAGTAGCCGGAGCAGCCGTCGAAAAACCAGCCGCCACCGTCCAGTTCAACGGTTTCGCCGAGGCTTTCGTAGAGGAAGGCATACATCAGCCGGCCGGGAATGCCCTCATTAAGGCTCACGCCAAAGCCGGCCTGATCCAGGGCCGATTCCAGGCTCTCGAGTGCTGCTTCGATCTCGTGCTCTTCGATTTCTTCCGGTTTTCTGAGCGTTAGCGTTTCCGGCAATTGTTCGGACAGCCTGCCGCGCACCGGTTTGCCCTGCATCCAGTTTTCAAAGCGATACCAGTCGCTGTCTGGAGAAATGCCGGGAAAAATGGGCGGGAAGAGAAATCCTCCCGTGATCGCTTGCATAGCTTCCCGGCCGCCGCATTGTTGGTACTGCTTTACAAAATCCAGCAGGTTATGCAGGCGGCGGTTTTCCAGGTCCAGATCGAGTGGGGTGAACTCCATCACTTCGGTAATATCGAGCTCAAGGCGAGTGAATTCTAGCTTTAGGGCGAGGTTTTGCTTGTAGGGAGTAATGTCTTCTTTGGCCATAATATGGGGGTTTGATTTTAGAAGATGAATTTAAAAACAGGGCAGGCTTTCAATTTGAAGTCTTATCATAAGTACTGAGATCAGCCCAGTTGCCTTTAGGCACTGCTGTGGCGGAGATCCGCGCGCACAAAGTTTGCCCCCCGGCTCCCTGAAACATAGCCAGCCCCTGGCCGATATCGTGGAAAAAGAAATACAGGCCAACATTGCCGGAAAATAAAAAGGGGCCGTGGGAGAATTGGTGCACAGGATGGCGGATATCTTCCGAATACTGGAGCTTGAACTTTTTGCTTTTCAGCGCCGCTTGCAGCGTAGCTTCCAGGACGGCCCTGATCTTCGGATCCGGAGCAGAAAGCTCACCCTCTTCCAGAAAAGCGGGAAGGGGGGCGACCGTATCCATGAAGAAATTCATGGTTTGAGAGAAGTTGGGAGAGCCAGCCATTTTTTGGCGCAGTTGTTCGAGCAGTTGTTTTACCATGGTCTTGGGGTATTGGTTAAGGAATGATCCTTCAGCGAACAATGTATGCCACCGTTCAGCCAAAAGCATTAAAACAAATTTATTCAAATTTTTTGATTCAAGCAAGCCCGATTTGTTTTTTATTGCTCCGCCATTGCATTAGCGCCTCAAAAAGATTGGCGTTGGTATTATTCAATAAGCCGTAGTGTCTTTCTCATATAGCCTGCCCAAATCATTGAACAGCTTCTGAGAGAAAGCCCTCTGGAAACACCCAAAAAAACACAAAAATGCAAGAATAGGAAAGGCAGGCCCCTAAAGCGAAAACGCCCTGAATGCAAGCATCCAGGGCGTTTTCGCAAATATATTGGTTCTAAAAGTGGAGCCACCCAGGAGACTCGAACTCCCGACCCACGCATTACGAATGCGTTGCTCTACCAACTGAGCTAGGGTGGCAAAAAAGCGCCCGCCTTCGCTTAAGCTAGGGCGGACTTTGTCGGGGTGAGAGGATTTGAACCTCCGGCCTCGTCGTCCCGAACGACGCGCGCTACCGGGCTGCGCTACACCCCGAAAACTCCCTCATTTGGAAGTACAAAGATCGCCTGTTTTCAAAGCGAATGCAAATTTATATAAACCCATTAGGAAAATCAAAATCCCAGTGGTTGTTTTTTGAAAATTTCCAGCCCGGGGCCGGCCATTTATCAGCCGGCCTGGCAGATACCACCATCACAGCGGTGGAGCTCAGGAAAGAAGCACTCCAAACTTTTTACACTAGCCCAATCCTCTCAGACGCCCAGGCATTTCGACCTGCGGCCTGTGAGGTGCCGACGTCCAGACATTTTACCCCAAAATTCCCTACCTTCATCCCGCACTATCCATGAAATTTATGCTATCTAATCTCTTCTTCAAACCAAATGGGGAAAGCCAATACAGTGAGCTCAACGCCACCCGCATCCGGGGCACCCTCGAGCGGCTTACCCACCGCATCAGCGAACGCTTTCCCGGCTCGGGGCTGAGCCAGGTGAGCAATGGACTACAGGATGTGGCCGCCCGCGTGGAAGAGCTTTGCCAATGGCTTCCACGCCCTCTGTGGCCCATCCGGGCGCTGGCCATACTCGCCGGATTGGCGGTGTTGACCATCTTTGCTCTGGCTATCCAGCTTACGCTTCAGGCGGGCCCACAGGCCAGTAGTGTTTCCGACCTGCTTCAAGGCATCGAGTCCGCTATCAATGAGATCATCTTCCTTTCTATAGCCTTGTATTTCCTGGGCACAGTGGAAATGCGCATCAAACGCCGCACCGCCCTGAAGGCACTGCACCGCCTGCGCAGCATCGCCCACGTGGTGGATATGCACCAATTGGCCAAAGACCCTGCCTATGTGCTGGCTATATCTACTCCTACCGCCTCCTCCCCGGAGCGCCTGCTCACCACCTTCGAACTGGCCCGCTACCTCGATTACTGCTCAGAGCTGCTATCCATCACCAGTAAACTGGCCGCCCTCCACGCCCAATACCTCAACGACCCCATCGTACTCAACGCCGTCGATGATGTGGAAGGGCTGGCCCACAGCCTGGCAGGTAAGATCTGGCAAAAGATCATGATCCTGGATATCGCAGCTTCGGAACAGGAAAAAAGCCAAACTCCGCCAATAGAGAATTAGCCGGAGCACCGCGGAGCTCCTTAGCCTATTTGGCACCTTCACAGAGGGTAACCATCAATAGTATCCTTATGAGCCTGTTGCTCATAAGGAGTATCTATAGCATCGCTAAACTAATAATCCTAAAGCAGCACATTTATCAGATAATACACTCCTACTCCCGCAAAGTAACCCAGCGCGGCGAGCAAGCTGATGCGTTTGAGGTACCACAGAAAATCGATCTTGAGAATACCCATCGTCGCTACGCCGGCGGCGGAGCCAATGATGAGTATGCTGCCCCCCGTACCGGCGCAATAAGCCAGCAGTTCCCAGAAGTCATGATTGGGAGGGAAGGTAGACAATGGATACATGCCCATAGCACCCGCTACCAGTGGTACGTTATCTACTACAGAGGAAAGCAGGCCGATAAGGATATTGATGATATAAATGTTCCCAAAAGTACGGTCCATAGCCGTTGCCAGCTGGGAAAGGTACCCGCCCGTTTCCAGGGCCGCTACCGCCAACAGGATACCCAGAAAAAAGAGCACACTGGGCACATCGATGCGCCGTAGCACGGACACCACCTTTTGTTCGCTTCGATGGATCTTTCCGCCATGTAAATATTCTGTAACAACCCAAAGAATGCCAAGCCCAAACAGGATGCCCATAAATGGCGGCAGATGGGTGTAGCTTTTAAAAACCGGCACAAAAAGCAGGGCGCCGATTCCCAAGAAAAGGATCAGCCGTTGCTCGAACACCGAAACAGGGTGATTATTGCCGTTCCCATTGCCGGATTCAACCTCCGTTTCAGGGCGCTCCACCTTTCCATTGAGGTACAAAGAGGCAACACCCAGCGGAACCACCAGACTGGCCAAGCTAGGCAAAAAGACCTCCCGGATAATATTTAGGGTCGTCACCTGCCCGCCGATCCACAACATAATGGTGGTCACATCACCAATGGGCGACCAGGCGCCCCCGGCATTGGCCGCCACTATGATCATACCGGCAAAAAACCATAGGTCCTCCCGGTCTTTGATAAGCTTGCGCAACAAGGCAGACATGACAATAGCTGTTGTCAGGTTATCGAGCATGGCGGAAAGAAAAAATGCTAAAAAACTCATTCCCCACAACAAAGCCACCTTGTTGGTGGATTTCACCTTATCCGTAATCAGGCTAAACCCCGAATGGGCGTCGATCAACTCCACGATTGTCATAGCGCTCAACAGGAAGAAGAGGATGCTGGAAATAGAACTGAGGTGCTCCAGCAACTGGCTTTCTACCGAATACCCCGTAGGCCCGCCTTCGCCGGCAAGATGCAGGGTAGCGCCATTGTCCAGGGCCAGTAAAGCCCAACAGAGGACGCCAGTAAGGATGGCCGAAGCCGATTTATCAAGGCGAAGCGGGTGCTCCAAGGCGATCATCGTATAACCCAGAAGGAAAACAATGGGGATAAACAGGTACATAAGCGTTGAGGTTGCTGGTATAATTAAAACAATCCCCAAAAGGACGGGAAAGAAGAAAAAAGTAATCCCCGCTTGTCCAAAAAAATCTATTTGCCCGATGTATTCCTTAAGAAGGTGTTAAGGAATTGCTTCAAGCAGGATTTTGAAGACTGAAATCATTAAATTTGTTAGCTCTAGAGAAAAGCAACAAAATACAGTCAAAGCCAAAGTCCTTAATGAAAGATTTTTTCCTCAATCGCCAGTTGGAGAGAATCGAACGGGAAGCCAATGACGATTTCCGGATGATCCTGTCTTTTGGCGCCCATTGTTACTCTACCAAAGAACTGCACTACCTGCTGCGCCAGCTGGACCAGAAGGTGCAAAAGCTTTCCCACTATCGGCGTATCCTATTTCTGGTAGGCTTTACTACTACGCTCTGGATTGCGCTCAATTTTCTGTTCCAAACGCTCCATTTCCAACCCGGAATAATTATCACATTCGGGCTTGTGCCCATATCGATTGCGGCCTTCACCACCGGCACCATTCTGGTCAATCGTAGATTCAGGTCCGTCAAACAGGCTCATCAGATCGAACGGATCATCGTTGAAGAGATCGACCGCAGGCGGAAGGATGCTCCTATTTATTGAAAATGACAAATTTTTCCATCAACCTGCAGCGCATTGCCTTTTTGATGATTATCCTCCTGTCTGGTGGTTATCTTATCATTGCCGGGCAAAGCATGTTAGCTCCACTTGCATTTTCGGCGCTGTTTTCCTTCCTGATACATCCTATCTGCCGCCGGATCGAGCGCTTTATACCCTACCGGCCCATCGCCATAATTTCATCTATGCTTATTGCCCTCATCCCGGTATTCCTGGCCATCACCTTTTTTTCCTTCCAGTTCTCTACCGTACTGAGAGAACTGCCCGTCATCACAGAGAACCTGCAACAAGGAGTGGAACAAATATTTATTGGTGGACAGCAATTCCTGAACATGGAAGCGCAAAGCCTGGAAGAATGGTTGGGCAATAATCTAACCACAGTTTTGGATATGCCCTTGCGCATCCTCGGAGAAAGCCTTAGCTCCTCAACTTACCTGCTGGGAAGTATTATTCTTACCGCCTTGTTCACCTTCTTCCTGATGCTTTACCGAACGAGCATTAAGAACTTCATGTTGGCGCAGATACAACCGGAAAACCGGGATGAAGCGAATTTCATAGTTCGTCAAGTCAAAAAATTGGTTCAGGAATATCTCTATGGTATGCTGTTGGTTATTCTGATCCTGGGCGTACTCAATAGCGTTGGCCTTTGGATCATCGGGATAAAATATGCTGCCTTTTGGGGGTCTCTGGCGGCTTGCCTGGCTATTATCCCCTATATCGGCACCACTCTGGGAGGCGTGTTGCCTTTTATATATGCGCTGGCCACTACCGGCACACTTTGGCAACCTGCCGCAGTGGTTATGCTCTATAGCACCGTACAGACACTGGAAGGTAACTTTATCACCCCGAAAATTGTCGGCAATAGCGTTAGTATCAACCCCATGGCGGCCATACTTTCTCTTTTCCTGGGAGGTATGATCTGGGGTATTGCCGGGCTTATCCTGGCCCTGCCAGCGGCAGCAGTATTAAAAGTGATCTTCGAGCATGTCACTCCACTGAAACCATTCAGCGAATTATTGAGCAGCGACCTGTATCAAAAAAAGGACAAGTTCCTGGAGGAATATGATGAAGATAAATACCGGATCGGCAATTACTTCAAAGAGGAGCGGAAAGGCCCCTGAAGCATTAGCTATTCAAGGACCGAATGCAGGTTTTTAGCTTTTTGCGGGCAAGGAAAATACGGCTTTTGACCGTGCCGATTGGGATATTGAGTTGGCGGGCAATTTCTTTGTATTCATAGCCCCGGAAATACATTAAGAAAGGAATACGGTAAATATCGCTTAGTTCTGCAAATATGCGGCCGTACTCCTGCATGCGAATGTTCAATTCTCCCTGATTGGGGATCACATTTTTGTCCTCTACCGCGAAAAGGAAACTCTCAACCGGCTCATTTACATTACGACGGCGCTTTGCTTTCCGGTATTCGTTTATGAAAGTGTTCCGCATTATAGTGGACAGCCAACTCTTAAAATTAGTACCGACCGCAAACTTATCCCGGTTTTTATATGCTCTAAAGGCCGTTTCCTGAACCAGGTCCTTGGCGTCGGCCTGATTTCTCGTCAATCGTAAGGCAAAAGAATAAAGGATTTTTTCAAGATTGGAGAATTGTCTACTGAATTCTAATGATTGCATAAAGAGAGGGAAATAAGATTTATGAAATGAACAGATTTCACTTCATTATAAAAAACCAAAAAGTGAAATATTTGCACATTAAAAAAAAGGCATCGTAGTATATAAAACGCCAAAGCCCAAAAAAGTTCAAAAAAAGCACAATTCTTTAATTTTCTAATTTGGAAAGCAGGTCTGCCAGCGATTCATTAAGAGCCAGCATGTGGTCGATGAGATGGGTGAAATTATCAATATCGGCCAGCGCTCTTTCTGAAGACGGATCTTCATCTTTATTTTTTTCGCGCCTGAGTTCATAAAAAATCCGAAATCCTTCCAGCATTTTTCGAATACTGATAGACCGTTGTACATATTCTCTAAGAGCCTGCTGATCGATATTACTAGCGTTGGGCGGTACTGCTCCATTGTCAACTCCTCCCTCACTTTCCTCACCCTCAAAAGGCTTGTTTTTACTAGCATCCGCTTCCAGGTCCGATTGGATCAGCTCCGTCAGGCCCACTCCAAAAAGCCGGGCTATCTCAAGGGCAAGCGCGAGGCGGGGTTCCACATTTTTACTTTCATAAGCGGCAATATTACTGCGGTTTACACCTAATCGGACTGCAAGCTCTTCCTGACTCCATTGCCGGGCCCTCCGCAAAAACCGAATGTTCTTTGAAAAGAAATTGACCGCTTCCATGGATCGGATTTTTTGCCAGGTTTTTATATCAGGTTAAAGTTGGTGAAAAAAAAGCACAGTTTCAGGAAGAGATAGGAAAATACTTCAAAAAGAGCATAATTTTTACAAAAAACGAACTAGAGGGCCTTTATTTTCGTTCACAAAATAGGAGTATCCGTATGCAGGATGCCTCAAAATAAAATAAAATACTAAGAGATTACTTTATATATATTCAATTTCCAAACTTAAAACTATTATCCTCCATGAAAGACAAGACCAGAGAAAGAGTAGCATTGGGATTAGGCCTTATGGCCGGCGCAGCCCTGGGTTTCTTCCTGAACAGTGACAAAGGCAGAGAAGTCCGCAAGGATGTCAATGAAAAAGCCCTTAAACTCGGCGAGGAAGCCAGTGAACGCATTTCCCACTACACCGAAGAAGCCAAGGAAAAGGCTGATGCATTTTCCACTTCTATCAGCCATGCTGTGGAAGAAGGAAAAGAATACCTGACCCACGTTGGTGAAAATTTAAAAAAAAAGTTTAATCGGGCAGAAGCTTCTATCGAAAGCGCCAGTGAAGACTTCAAAGCTGGCATGAAGTACGCCTTGCGCAACATCCAGAAAAAAGCTAAAGAACTGGAAGACGTCAAAGTCAACGGTTCTAAATAAGCCGCAGGGCGGTGAAAAGGGCAGCCGGGAAATTCCCCGTCTGCCCTTTTTCATATTTACAGGCCTCTATAAAGCCAAAAAATAGATATCTTGAGCGTGAACAGCTTTTTTTCTATCATCAATGCTTACCTGCCTAATGAAATCATCTGATACTATTCTCGAATCTGCGGGAGAAGCCTACGGTTATGCTAAAGCTTACATCGAGCAACAGGTGGAATACGCTAAACTCGACCTCGTAGAGCGAATCTCCGTCGCTATCTCCACTGCCGTTTCCACCGTTGTTGTGCTCCTACTGTTCCTTATGGTGCTGGGCTTCCTGTCGCTAGCCGGTGGTTTTTTCCTGGCGCAACGACTGGGGTCTTCCGGGCAGGCATTCCTGATTATTAGTGGTATTTATGCCGTCTTCACCATTGCCGCCCTCCTCTTTCGCCGCGTGCTGATCACCAACCCCATTCTCAGCCAAATCATCAAAATCTTCTTCGAATGAGCCAACACACGATAAAAGACCTGGCAGCCCTCCGACGGCGCAAAGCAGAGCTGAAACTCGAAATGAAATTCACCCGCCAAGCCCTCGACCATCGCCTCCAACATACCCGAATGGGCGCTCAACGCTTTTTTATCTATGGGATTCTCCTGCCGCTAGGGCTTCAAAGCCTGACTACCCTGGTTTTCAACCAGGAACACACCAAGGGCGATAAACCCCAATGGCTCCTCTTTATTGAACAAATGATCGAAACCGTCTCCCGCATCTATGACCCTCCGGAAGCTTCGGCAGAAGAGGAAGCGGAGTAGTTCATCTTAGGAGGGTTCTGGGGGAGTGTTCATTTAATCCTGGTTTCTGGTTCCTGGTTCCTGGTTTCTGGTTCCTGGATAGCTCATAAACCATAAACCCCATAAACCATAAACCCCATAAACCCCAGAAACCCCATAAACCCCATAAACCCCAGAAACCTTAGCCGCCCGGCACCACCTCCGCCACTACAAAAATACTGCCTCCTACATAGATCAGGTCATCCGGCCCAGCCTGCCGGCGGGCGGCTTTCAGCGCATTGCGCACGGAAGTATACGCCCTGCCCATCAACCCCATTTCTTTTGCTTGTTCACGTAACTGTTGCGCATCCATTCCCCGGGGAATCGCTGGCCGGGCGAAGTAGTAGGCAGCGTCCACCGGCATATGACGCAGCAACTTTTCCGGGTTCTTGTCGCTCACGGTTCCCATCACAATATGAAGCTTGTTGAAAGACATTTGAGCCAATTCGGCCATAGCCAGTTCCATGCCGGCCTCATTGTGCGCACTATCGCAAAGGATGGTGGGATTTTCCTTTAACACCTGCCAACGGCCCAGCAGGCGGGTGAGGCGGCGCAGATTGGACAGCCCCTCCCGCAAGACAGGTGGCGTAACCTCCCAGTCCGACGGAAGCCATTCCAGCGCCTGCAAAACAGTTTGCAGGTTGAGCCCCTGATAAGGGCCATGAGCATTGAGTTGCAAGCCCTCCAGGTACAGGCGATCTTCCCGAAAGATGTTATAAGTTGAAAATTGCACCGACACCGACCTTCGCTCAGCCCGGTAATGCTGATCGGCAAAAATAATGGGAGCCCCTTTTGCCCGGGCTGTCTCCAGAAACACCGGCGCCGTCTCCGGATGGGTCTCCCCGATCACCACTGGCGCCCCCTCTTTAATGATGCCCGCCTTCTCCGCTGCGATGAGGGGTAAGGTATCTCCCAGAAAATCCATGTGGTCAAAACTGATGTTGGTAACCACACTCAGCATGGGGCGAATAATATTGGTGCTATCGAGCCGTCCCCCTAGCCCTACCTCGATCACGGCCACATCCACTCCCTCCCGGGCAAAATAGTCGAAAGCCATTGCAACGGTGATCTCAAAAAAGGAAGGCTGGATCTCATTAAACAAATGCTGATACTGCCGGACAAAATCAATGACGTACCGCCGGCTTACATAACGGCCATTGACCTTGATGCGCTCCCGAAAATCCCGGTAGTGCGGTGAAGTATACAAGCCGACCTTGTAGCCCGCGGCCTGAAGGGCTGCCCCCAGCATATGGGTAGTTGACCCTTTACCATTGGTGCCGGCAACGTGAATACTTGGAAACCGCTCCTGTGGTTGCCCCAGGGCAGCACATAGCGCTCGAATGTTCGAAAGGTCTTTCTTGAAAGCCGCCGGCCCGATGCGTTGGAACATGGGTAGCTGGCTAAACAGAAAATCTAAGGTTTGCTGGTATTGCTCTTGCTCCGTCATAGTGCAAAACTAAGTTTTCCGGAGCAGTTTGAAGATGAGAAAAATTAAAGAAATATATGGCTTGCCCTCAGGGAATCGGAAAAGCCGGCGAGACAGGATACTGCTCGGTGTTTTCAATTGGAACCGGCGTTTTTGCCCGGGCTTCAACAGCAGGGCGCATCAACCAGATCGGCAAAAAGGAAAGGCCGATGAGCGTACATTGAGCGGCGATCCGCCAACTCTTGATTTGTCTGTTTGCTTGTTTTGGGGCCATGGGCGTAAATTTTATGCAATGCGTTCCTCCTTTAAACGCATTTAAAGCACCGCAGCCACCCTCTCACAGGAGGATTCACATATGTTTAACCCATTTGTTAAGGTGCTCCAAACAAAACCGGCTTCCAGGGCCATCTTATTCCCTGGAAGCCGGTTTTGCATGCAAAAAGGCCTAAAACGCCTCGCTTATTTTGCTTTGAAGTTGAAGATGATCCAACCGCATTGCTTATCCACTTCACCGGGGCTGAACTTCCACTTTTTAGCACTTTCTACAGCCAGGTTGACCAGGCGGCCGGAAGTAACGGTAGAGGATGTTTTTTCTCCTTTCTGGCTAAACTTAGCCTCAACCACATTTCCATTTTTATCTATACAGACCCTAACGACCACCGTACCGGTTTCCGAAGAATTATCCTGTGGTGTATTCCGGGTAGTCGCACCGCGGCCCCCCAGGCCCTCCACTACGCCGGAGCCGGTTGAAATACCCGTGACTCTGTCGGCATTGGGGTCTCCCCCAGGGTCGCCCTGATTACCGGGTTTACCAGTTTCGCCTTTCCCTTTGCCCAGGCCTTCCAGGCCAAGGCTTTTGCCAAAGTCAGCAGCTTCCTGCTGCTTTCGGGCTTCCTCTGCTTTCCGGGCTGCCGCTGCATCAGCGGCCGCTTTCTTTTTAGCTTCTTCCGCCGCACGCGCCTGACGGTCTTTCTCCAATTGGTCCAGTCGTTCCTTTTCCTTCCGTTCTTTCTCTTTACGCAGCGCAACCGCGCTGGGGTCTTCGGTAGTCAGTACTGGTTTTTCTGGTTTGGGTTCCGGTTTGGTTTTCGAAGGTTCCGAAACCGGAGGCGCTGTCTCTTCCTGTACCGGTTGGTCCGGCGTTTCTTCCACAACCGGCTCAGAAGGGCCGGCATTTTCATCTCCCTGCCCTACATCCGGCAGGCCGAGATTGACCAGGATACCAGCCTGGCCAGGAGGTGGATCGGGAAAAGTAAGCAACGGCAATATGGCTAACATAATGAGTGCTACGTGGAAGGCCACACTGACCATCATTCCACGCTTTTTATTTTCGGCATCTTTCTTGGTGACAAAGGTGTCGTCTGCCATAACTCTGTTTTTAAGTTTTCTTAGCGCCGGGGCTATATTTTAAAACGGAAAATCAACGCTTTACATTCCCCTGCCGTTGCCTTTATCAATTCCTTAACAAATGCCCACTAGTCCTTTTCCGTAGCAAGCACAGCATTGATCTGATAACGCATGGCGATATCCATGACTGCGACCACATATTCCGTAGGCGTACCGCGCTCCGGAGTAATGGTCATCGTTGGCTTACTGCTGCGCGCCAGGCGTTGCAGGTCCAGGTCCAGGTCTTCCAGCGTCCGGCGTTTGTTGTTGAAATAATAATTGCCGCTACGATTGATACTGACATCATCTATCCGCTGGGAAGATGTTGCAGGAGTACGGGAATTACTGGGCAGCTTCAGGTTCAACGCGTTGGGTGCGACCAGCGTAGAGGTAAGCATGAAAAAGATCAGCAACAGGAAGATGATGTCTGTCAATGAAGACATACTGAACTGTGCGCTGACTTTGGTGCGTTTTTTGATTCCCATCGCTGCTTAGGTTTTTGGTTGAGTGGCAATGATGGCGTTCATCTTCAGCCGGTTGGCGATTTCCATCACCCGGACAACTTCGTCGAAGGGCGTGCCTACTTCCGCCACAATAGTGATCACCGCATTTTCCTGGTTATCGGAGGTGCGCACATCAAGGCGTAGGGCGCGCTCGAGGTCTTTGGGATTCACCTCTTTACCATTGACCGTAAACTTGCCGCTCTTTTCAATCGTCACGACCATTGAAGTGGAGGCCACCGTCTTTGAATCTGACTTGGGCAATTCAAAGGGCTGAATACGAACCAGCGTTGAAGTCAGCATGAAAAAGATCAGCAATAGAAAGATAATGTCCGTAAGGGACGACATGCTGAACTCTGCGCTGACTTTACTTCTTTTCTTTAATCCCATAATGTCAGGGGTTTGGGAATTGTTGGTTATTCGTTATTGGTTGGATAACGAATAACAAGATTACGCCGTCGGCTCCTGCAGCAGGTCCATGAACTCAACGGTAGTGCGCTCCATTTTGAACACCACCTTTTCCACGTTGGCCACCAGGATGTTATAGCCGATAAAAGCGCCAATCCCAATGAATAAGCCAAATGCTGTGGTGAGCAGAGCCTGATAGATACCACCGGCCAGGACATCGGGGGTCACGTTCTGTTCGGAAGACATCCGGTAGAAGGCCATGATCATACCCGTTACCGTGCCAAAAAAGCCGATCATTGGCGCTGCGCCGGCGATACTGGCCAGGGTGGAGAGGTTTTTCTCGAGTTTAAAAACCTCGAGGTTGCCGACGTTCTCGATCGCGGCATCGATATCGCGCAGAGGCTTACCGATGCGTTGTATGCCTTTTTCCACCATTCGGGCCACCGGCGAATCGGTAGCCTGGCACAGCGCTTTGGCGCCCGGGATATTCCCTGACTGAACGTTTGCGCGAATGTTGTTGATAAAGCTTTCATCAATACGGGCGGCCCGCTTGATTGTCAGGTAACGCTCTACAAAGATGTAGAGGGCAATAACGGAAAGGACGAGCAGCACCAAAATGATGAGAATGCCCATCGTGCCACTTTGCATGAGAACGTCAAAGAAGCTTTGAGTGCCTACCGAGCGCTCCAGCCCCTCGGTTTCCTGAAACAACAATAAGGTTTGTTGCAGCATGAATTTTATGGTTTTTAGTTTTGATGCTTTTAATCCGCCCTTCCGCTACGAAAGAGCGTTGATTTGCTTCCCAAAGATAACCCATTCCTGTAATGCACCTAGGGAGCATATATCGGAAAGTTATCAAAGCCAGGCATAAAATTAACAAATTATCGCATTTGTTAAAAATAGCTGGTTGCTCAGCGACTTTATACCGTCTTCATTCCTGGCTGGGCGGTCCAATAATTGGACTATAACGCAACTGCCGGGAATGGAATTGTTTGACCAGGGCCTACTCCTTTCGGATATCGAATATCAGTATGCCTTTGTAATGGCCGATCTCTTTTTTCAGGTACGGCTGGTACCGCTCCTTTTCCAGATAGCTGCTATCATTGACCACCAGATACTCCGCCCCCTGGGATTGAAGCCAGGACATATCGAAGTCCGGGCCGTGGAAGGCCTCTGAATACCCGGGGTTGTTCATCAGGTACAAGGTGATGTTGGGGCTGGGGTCTGGCACGCTGACAACAAGTGCTTCCCGGCTTACTCCGATCGAACGGAGATAGGGCTCCAGATCGTACATGCCTTCCGGCAAATGGCTTTGGAACTGATAGGTATTGTACCGTAAATCCTGCACCCGGGCGTTATTCCATACCCCCAGGATCGCAAGGCCCGCCAGCACCAGGCCCAATGCATAGGAATAAACGCGCCCTTTGCCTTTCTGCCAGCGGTAGAGGAACTCCAGCACCGTGATCAACAGAAATACGGGGAAGATCAGTTGCGTGATCGTATAATAATCATGCATCGGAAAGGCCTTAAACCAGAGCACGGAATAGGCCAATACGCCCAGAAACAGGATCAGAGTGGCCCACCTTAAAAAAGGGTCCAGCTTGCGCCATAGGGCCGCACAACCCAGCGAAAGGAATACCAACAGGTAAGTCCAAACCTGATGGTGGTAATGCGTCCACCATATCTTGAGGATCATGTAATCGGCCAGGCGCCAATCCTCCTCATTCATCTCCCAAATGGGTAGGATGCCCAACAGGCTCTGTTTATTGCCATGCACTTCGTTGAAGTGGCGGGAATATTGATACCACCAGGTGGTAAGGCCCACTACGGCTACAATAACCAGAGCGAAATGCAGCCAGTGGCGCTTCGGCAACAATTGTCCGGGAAGCCCCTTCCAGTTGAGCTGGCTGATGGCAACCAGGCAAAGTACCGCAACGAAGCTGATGGCATCCGAAACCTTGATCAGGCCAGCCAATAGCATAAGTAGGCCAAAAACGTATAACCAACCGGCCTTTTCCCCTTCCCGGTATCGAATAAATGCGTACCAGCCCATCAGGGCGAAGGAAATGCCGGGCACATTGGGCAGGAAATTATTGGCGTAAAAAAAATAATATGGCGCCGTACTTAAAAATATTGCAGGGATCAGGCCCAGCCAGGCATTCCCGATCAGGCGGCTCGAAAACAGAAACAACAGCCACCAACTAAGCACTGCGATCAACAGGTTTAGCCCCCGGTGCAGAAACTCGTGGAAGCCGAATAAGCTGTATAATTTCCCCACCACATAATAGAGCAAGGGAAATTCACTGGTTGCATACCCGTTTTTTCCCTGCCGGGTATGCAACTGTGGCGTCCAGAAGCTTACTTTATTTTGGTAATAATTCAGCGACTGTGAGGTGCAATCCGCCTGCCGCCACTGATGCACACTCTGGGGGCGATAAAAAAGGGTGTGCTGCACATCAGCCGTCAGCAACAATAGGACAAGATACACGCCAAAGGCCAATTTGGGAAGTATAGCGGATACACCTGGCTTCATAGTCGATAGCTTGTTGGGCTTAAACGAGCGCAAGATAATGCCTGCGTCACTTTCCTACAAGTTGGCAAGAACGGACAAAGCCCCGAAAATCTCCTAAATCCGGGCCGAAAATGTTAGGGCATTGACAGTTAATTTATATTTTTGTGCTTCCAGCGAAAATTCGCTAACCAAGCTCCAAGCTGGGTTGTTTTGGAACTACGATACATTTCCACCCCACATTTACCATAAAACTAATCCGATATCCAATGAGCAGAAGAATCAGAAAAGCAGCAGTACTGGGCTCCGGTGTCATGGGCTCCGGCATTGCCTGCCATTTGGCCAACATCGGCCTGGAAGTATTGATGCTGGACATCCTGCCTCCCCAACTTTCAGAAAAAGAAAAAGCCCATCCGGCGGCCCGCAACCGCATTGCCGCCGAAGCGCTGCAAAAGGCCCTGAAATCGCGCCCGGCGCCCTTATATAATAAAAGCTTCGCTTCCCGCATCACAACGGGCAACTTCGAAGACGACTTCCCGAAAATCGCCGATTGCGACTGGGTCATTGAAGTGGTGGTGGAACGCCTGGACATTAAAAAGCAGGTTTTCGAAAAGGTGGACCAATACCGGAAACCAGGCGCATTGGTGACCTCCAACACTTCGGGCATCCCCATCCATCTCATGACGGAAGGGCGCAGCGAGGACTTCCGCCGGAATTTCTGCGGGGCCCACTTCTTTAACCCCCCCCGTTATATGCGCCTGCTGGAGGTCATTCCCACCCCCGATACCAGCCCCGAAGTCACCGATTTCCTAATGCACTATGGCGATCGATACCTGGGCAAACAAACCGTTAAATGTAAAGATACCCCGGCTTTTATCGCCAACCGCGTCGGCGTATACGCCATGGCCAGGGTCTACCAGCTCGCCACCGAACTAGGCGTCCGCATCGAAACCGTTGACCGCCTCACCGGCCCGGCGATCGGACGGCCCAAAACGGGCACCTTCCGGCTGGGCGACCTGGTCGGCCACGATACGGCCGCCAAAGTGATCATGGGCCTGAAACAAAATTGCCCGGATGACGAACAGGCCGCCACTTTTGAAATTCCTCCTTTTCTGCAATTCCTGCTCGACAACAATTTTCTGGGCAACAAATCCGGACAGGGTTTTTACAAAAAGACCAAGGAGAAGGACGAACAGGGCAAAAATATTATCCATGCCCTCAACCTGCAAACACTGGAATACGAGCCCCAGCAAAAAGTAGAACTAGCCAGCTTAAAAGCCGCCAAACAGGTAGACAACCTGAAAAAGCGGATCAACGTACTTTTCAACACCGAGGACCGCGGCGGAAAGCTCATCCGAAAATCACTATTAGGCTTGTTCGCCTATGTCTCCAACCGCATCCCGGAAATTTCCGACAATCTCTACAGCATCGACGACGCCATGAAGGCGGGTTATGCTTGGGAACTCGGGCCTTTTGAATACTGGGACATCATCGGGCTCAAAAAAGGCCTGCAACTGGCCGAAGACAATGGGGGGAAGGTGGCCCAATGGGTCAAGGATATGGTGGCCGCCGGCCACGAAAGCTTCTACAAGCGCGAAGGAGGCGCTCTGAAATATTACGATATCGAAAGCGGGGAATACCGCCTTGTTCCCGGCTCCACCGAGTTTATCATCCTCGACAATTACCGGGATCAGAAACCGGTGCACCAGAACAATGAGATGGCCCTGCACGACATTGGCGACGGGGTGCTCTGCCTGGAATTTACCAGCCCCCACAACGCTATCGGCGAAGGGATACTGCGCGGCATCCAGGAATCTATCCAGCTGGCGGAAGAGGGAAAATGGAACGGCATCGTTATCGGCAATAACGCCAATAACTTCACCGTGGGCGCCAACCTGATGATGATCGCCATGATGGCCTACGAACAGGAATTCGAAGAGCTGAACCTGGCCGTCAATCTGTTCCAGCAGACTTCCATGCGCATCCGATATTCGGCCATCCCGATGGTGATCGCCACGCAGGGTTACACCTTTGGCGGCGGTTGCGAATTCATGATGCACAGCGACGCCGCACTATGCGCTGCCGAATCTTACATCGGGCTGGTGGAAGTGGGCGTGGGCCTCATTCCGGGCGGCGCCGGCACCAAGGAATTCG
Organism: Lewinellaceae bacterium; assembly: GCA_020636215.1. Taxonomy (GTDB): domain Bacteria; phylum Bacteroidota; class Bacteroidia; order Chitinophagales; family Saprospiraceae; genus JACJYE01. The sequence goes on along the minus strand of JACJYG010000005.1, from coordinate 448,719 downwards.
CCTTGCGCGCCTCCAACCAGTTTTTCGAAGGCGATGTGCAGATCCCGACTCTGGTTGAAAAATTCAAGGCCATCGCCCTCGCCAGTGTGGCCACATCCGCTCCGGAAGCATTCCAATTCGGCTACCTGTTGCCTCAAAAAGATAGCGTGGTGCTGAACCGCAACCGCAACATCGCCGAAGCGAAAAAGAAGGTATTGGAACTGGCGCCTGGCTATACCCAACCCATTCCCCGCACAGACGTCACGGTGCTCGGCCGGCAGGGCCTGGCTGCCCTCTACACCGCCGCCAACGAGCTGCGCCTGGGCAACTACGCCTCCGAACACGACATCAAGATCGCCCATAAGATCGCCTGGGTGCTCTGCGGCGGCGACCTGACCGGCGCCCAAAAGGTCTCCGAACAATACCTGCTCGACCTGGAACGGGAAGCTTTCCTCAGCCTCTGCGGGGAAAAGAAAACGCAGGAACGGATACAGCATATGTTGCAGACGAATAAGCCTTTGAGGAACTAATACCTCGTACCTAATAACAAAAACAATATGGAAGCTTACATCATAAAAGCCTATCGCTCCGCCGTCGGAAAAGCCAATAAAGGTGGATTCCGGAATTATCGCTCCGACGACCTGGCAGTGGACATCATTCAGCACCTCCTGCAACAGACCCCGCAACTGGACCCCAAACTCGTGGACGACCTCATTGTGGGCTGCGCCAACCCGGAAGGGGAGCAGGGCCTGCAGATCGGCCGGCAGATCTCCATGCGCGCCCTGGGTAAGGAAGTGCCCGGCATGACCATCAACCGCTACTGCGCCTCCGGACTGGAAGCTATTTCCATCGCTGTGGCTAAGATCCGCGCGGGCATGGGGCAGGTTTATATCGCCGGGGGAACGGAGAATATGAGCATGATCCCCATGACCGGCTATAAGCTGGCGCCCAGCTACAAAGTAGCCGCCAGTACGCCCAACTACCTGGCGAGCATGGGCCTGACGGCCGAGGCGGTAGCAAAGAAATATAACATCAGCCGCGAGGCTTCCGATGAGTTCGCCTACCACTCCCACCGCAAAGCCGCTCAGGCCATCGACGAAGGGAAATTCAAGGACGAGATCGTGCCGGTAGAGGTGCCGGAAGTGCTGGTAAAAGACAACAAGCGCGTGGAGCGGTCTTTTGTAGTGGATACGGATGAGGGCGTGCGCCGCGAAACCACCACCGAGGTATTGGCCAAACTGCGCCCGGCATTTGCCAACGGCGGCATCGTCACGGCCGGCAACTCTTCCCAGACCTCTGATGGCGCTGCTTTTACCCTGGTGATGAGCGAAGAGATGGTCAAACAACTGGGCCTGACGCCCATCGCCCGCCTGGCGTCTTGTTCGGTGGCAGGAGTAGAGCCGCTGTACATGGGCATCGGCCCCTGCGCCGCTATCCCTAAAGCCTTGCAGCAGGCCGGGCTAAAGTTGAATAATATCGATCTGATTGAACTGAACGAGGCCTTCGCCGCCCAGGCCCTGGCCGTTATCCAGGAAGCGGGCCTGAACCCGGAGATCGTCAACGTCAACGGCGGGGCCATCGCCCTGGGACACCCGCTGGGCTGCACCGGCGCCAAGTTGTCCACCCAACTCTTCAACGAGATGCGCCGCCGGGGCAATAAATACGGGATGGTGACTGCCTGCGTGGGCGGAGGGCAGGGCATTGCGGGGATCTTTGAGTTGTTGTAGGGATGTCGGGATGCCATCCCTACCGGCCCACCACCACCTTCCCACTGCGCCAAAGCTGGCCGCCCACCGCCACAGCATAAAAATACATGCCCGGCGGCAGCCCCTGTACCTCAAAGCGCTGCTCCCGCTGGCCGGGCGCCAGCAAGCCCTCGTAGGCCAGGCGCCCCAGGGTATTGTACAGTAACACCTGCCCGGGCCACAGGGGCGCCGCATCGAAAGCCACCTTGAAATAACCCGGGGCCGGGTTGGGGAAAAGGTACGCCTTTGGGGTGTTTCCTCTCACTGTTTCCTGCACAGATACTACCGGCTGGCAAGGGGGGGGCGGGTCTTCGCCTTCTACAAGAGGGCCGAGGCGGTAGTTGGGGAAGGATGGTAGGGCCCTCGAATGCCAATATGGTAATTGAATGGCGTGCTGTAATACCCCACATCCTTCGTTTGGTTCATCTGGAAAATTAATGACATGCAGTACATCTACAAATGCAAAGGTATTGATGTAAATTTTACAATCAGGTGCTAGTTGTGCATTAAAAAAGGTTGTGTTGAAAAGAGATTGGTAGCCGTCATAAATGGCAACTACCTGCCGAGAGGATTCAATATTTTCATTGTCAAGGTCATATTGATATATGGTATCCCGTGTGCAGGCATAGAGGAAACGGGAGTTTGGAGAAAAAGCCACTCCACTTTGTTGGCTTTCGTTCGGGATTTCAAATTGCTGAAAGTTACTCAAATATCCTGTTTGCCGGTCGAAATCAAAAAGGAACAAACCATCTGGGGTGAAAAAACGGGCATATTTTTCACCATCTGGGGAGAAGCACGCCTGCCCGCCATCTCCCGACGATTCTCCGAGCATTTGTGCCGGCAATACCTCGATTCCGTTTGGGCCTAGTAACAAACGGTAATACATGTTATTGTTCCTACCCCCCGTGATTATCCACCAATCTCTGCCATTAGCATGTTTTACAGCTGTCAATTGCCCGGCAGTTAATGGCTCTGAAATTAATGGGATATTTTTTTCAACAACGCTTCCTTCACCATTATTTAAAGAGACATCCACCTTGGTGTAATATAAACCATCAGTAATGACTTCAAATTCAGGTTGGTATTGATAAATGATATGTTTATGGAGGATGTAATAAACCATACCATTTCCAGGAGTGGGTAATATTATTGAGCTTTGTACCCAGGCAGTATATCCAAAACCATCTTCCCCGCATTGAATGTCATGCACTTCCCCGGGATTAATTCCTTCTCCATTCTCCAATATCTGATGGTTAGCACCAATTATGCGGCAGCCGTCTGTATAGAATAAGAGATTCCCTGCGCTGTCTGAAATAATGGCGCTGCTAATGTCAAGGCTTGCTCCAATAGATACAGGAGAAATGGACACAGTTGTTGTATTAAAGTCAAACTCAATGCCTTCAATACCTTCCATGCTTAAATCACTTTCATAGCCCATCAACCAGATATAATCATACTTCTGGGCTTTCCCAATTGAAGTTGTAAAGGCTAGTAAGAAAAAAAAAATCAAGCTTCCCATATTTGTGAAAAATCATTATGGGCATTCCCTGGAATCAAGCCTCCGGGAATACCCATTTTATTATCGAATAATTACCAGTCTTTCCGCCTTTTGAGTGGTATCCACTCCTTTCAGTACACAATAATAGAGGCCAGCGGGGAGCCCCGAAGTATCTAAGAAAGCGGATGGTGGTTCACATTCCAGGCATTTTCAATGGCCAGAGAGCGGCTCTCCAGCAGAGGGTTCAGGCTTAGCCTGCCCAGGGAATCGATGGAAGTTACACTATCAAGAAGCGCCCGGCGCTGGCTCAGCAAGCTATCCATGTAAGTACTATCGGCGCCTAATTCCACATCGAGTTGGTGCAGGCTATCCAGTTTTTGAACCAATTGGGCCTCAAATTCCTGAAGGGCCGTTGTACAGGTGAGCAGATAGTTTTCATTGCCTTCCTGTTTTAAGCGCTCGTTCATTTTTTTTGACCCGATCCGGAGATCAGGCCCGGCGCTACTTCACCAGCGCCACATCCCCTTTAAACACTTCCACCCTGCCGTCTATAAACTCAATCTCCGCTACGTAGACGAAAACACCGGGGTCCAGTTCCTGTCCGCGGAATGTACCGTCCCAGGCGTGGCCGATGTCATTGGGTTGGAAGCCGGTGTCTTCGTAAATCAGGCTGCCGGCGCGGCTGAAAATGCGGAATGACTTAATATTGGTTACGGCATTATCCGCATAGATCATAAAGGTATCGTTCCGGCCATCCTCGTTGGGGCTGAAGGCATTGGGAATGAATACCCGGCGGTCGGTGCGCACGGTGACGAAGAAATCATCGGAAGCCCGGCAGAGGGTCACCGTATCGAGCGCAGCTACCCGGTAGCCGGAGGAGATCAACGGGCTGACCCAGATCGACTGCCCGGCGGCTTTGCTGCCACTGGAATCGGGGTAAGTCCAGGTATACACCACGTTAAGGCTATTGGTTTGAGCGGTCAGAAGGAGCGAATCGCCTAACTGCATGGAAGGATCTCCCGTCAGTTCCACCAGCAATTCCGGCGCATCGTTGACCGTGGCGTTAAATTCCGCCTCACAACCCGCGGCATCCCGGACGGTGACGGTATACCCTCCCGGAAAAAGAGCGGGAAATTGGGGAGAATCGGCAAAAAGCACCCCATCAAGAGCGTATTCATAGGGCGGCGTGCCGCCAAGCGTGGTATCCACCTGAATAGCGCCGCCATTCTCCCCGCTCACGCAGGTGACATCGGTGGCGGAAAGCGTAGCTTGTATGAAATCCGGCTCGCTGACCATGATCTGCGCGGCCGCTTCACAGCCTTTTTCATTGGCCGCTATCACCGAATAAGCACCGGCGGCAATGCCCGAGGCGGCAGCGCCCATTGCCCCATTCGACCAGGTAAAGGTAAAGCTTTGTCCAGGGCCGGAAGGGATGGCGCGCAATACGGCATCGGCTTCCCCTTTGCAGCTTACCGGTTCCTCCACCACTGCCGCTACCATCACCGGGCCGGACGGTTGGGTTACGGCTACGGTTGCACTGTCCTGGCAGCCGTCTGCGTTGGTCACCAGCACGGAATAACTACCGGCCGGCAATCCATTGACGGTTTGGGTAGTAGCCGCCGTGCTCCATTCGTAAGCCATCGGATTGCCATTCGTCTCCACGGAAACAATGCCGTCGCTACCTTCATAACAGGATACGGGCTGCACCTCAGAAGCGGTGGCGATAAATTCTTCCGGCTCCGCGATGGCAATATTCTGCGTCTGCTGGCAACCATTAGCGTCGGTGAGGGTCACCTGAAAAGGCCCCGCGCACAGCCCACTGACAACAGCTGTAGTTTCGTTATTGCTCCAGGCAAACTGATAGCCCCCTACCCCACCGCTGGCCGATACGGATATCTGTCCGTCACAAAAGCTAAAACAGCTTGCATCTACTTTATCGTCAACGGTTAGTACCAGCAATTCCGGTTCCAGGACCTGCACGGTGAAGGTGGTGTCAAAGAAATCATCCATGATCATGATCGTGTAGGCGCCGGCGGGCAGGTCGGGCAGGATAACTTCCTCTCCTTCGGCGTTGATGATGCCCGAGCCATTGATAGAGTTATCGCCGTTCTGCCATTCATACAAATAGGGCGGATAACCGTTGATAGCCGAAAAGACAATCTGGCCATCCTCCTGGCCAAAACAAGCCAGCGTATCCCCCTGAAAGGAGGGTATAATATCCGTAATGTAGTCTACGGTGAAGCAGGTATCCGCCGTGCAGCCCATCGCATCGGTAACGGTGACGCAACAGACGGCGCCGCCTACCAATGTATTATTGGTATTTGCGATGCTGCCGTCGCACCAGGAGAAGGAATAACCATTACCGGCGCCCCCGCTGGCGCTTACCTGGGCAATGCCGTTGGCGTTGCCCAGCCCGACAGCCGGTTGAGTTTGTACCAGGTCGATCACAATGGGGTCCAGCACGGTGAGTGTGGTGTTCACAATACTATCGCAGCCCTGAAAGAGCGTCAGGGTGTCCGCATAGAGGCCGGAAGCGGTATAGGTGGAACTGCCCACCGGGAAGCTGTCTCCAAAACAGATGGTCACGTCCTGATTGGTCACCGGAGTAATATCGCCGGCATCGGAAATGTTGATCGTGAAAATACCTCGGTTATTATAGGCGTCGCCATCTACGACGAGGTAGTAGATCTGGCCGGGAAAAAGGCAGGTGGCCTCCAGGCTTTCGTCCAGGCCCTCCTCGGTGTATTCACTGGTAATGTGTTGAAAAAACAGATTGCAATTGTTGTTGAACGCCCGGTATATGCCTAGTTGAATCCCAATGGAGTCAATCGTCCGGCTGGAAATACCTTCGATCAGCACGTGGCCGGAAGGCGGGGTGATAAACTGGAACCAAACCGAAGACTGCATCACGAAATTGGGGCTGTAAGGGTCGCTCACACTGGTCGCGCAGTAGTTGGAAACCGGTTGCGGCAAGCTAATCGATCCATTTTCCGGAACCTCCCCGATCATCAGGGCGTCACAGCGGAAATCGGGTGCATCATCCACATCTACACTGCTGACTTGAATCCCAAAGACGCCCGCTTCGGAACCAGGGAAGGAGATGGCGCCGTCAATCAGAATGAAATAGGTGGTATTGGGTAATGGGCAGGGAATCTGCAGGAAAGCATCAGGAGAACTGGCGGTGTAATCCCAGGCCTGCAAGGTGAAGTTTCCGTCGCAGGCATTATTGTCGGATAGGTAAATCCCCATTTGAATATCGATTTCGTCCCCGGTTCCTTCAGGGTCGGAAATAGCTTCCACCAGGAGGAGCGAGCCAATATCACTTCCGGTAGTGAATTGGAACCAGACGCCGTTCTCATTGCCGAACCCACCCTGGGTGATGGGGTTGGGTTCGTTGGCGTTCGTCGCACAGATATTGTCGTAAATGCCCATCGAATAATCGCCGAGTGTATCGCCACGGAGCAGCAGGCCCATATCTTCGGCATTGCACAGGGCGTCGTTGGAAGAGAGCCCTTCGGAAGTGCTGATCGTAAAATTAACCTCCCCGGTGGAAGCGCCTCCGGCCAGCACCAGGTTGTAGGAAACGCTTTGCCCGGGAGGGGGTATATCAAAATTCTGGCAAATGGTTTCCTCGCAGGAAGGAACGATGAAGCATCCAACAGGAATGAGTGGGTCGTTTTCAAAGGCCCGGAAGCATAGCTCCAATTGAGCCGGCACATCAACCGGGCAGGTATAGGATGCCGTGTATTGTTGGTTGGGGAAAGCCGTGAAGCAAGGGCCGTCATCCGGATAAGTGACCCAGCCTTCATTCTCCACGTTGACCTGCCAGAGCAGGTCGGGGGGAGAGAAAATATCGTCACAATCGGAGTCGGAACTGCCGTTGTCTACCGTCAGGGTTACCTGGATCTGAGCCGTGGCCAATGTAGCCTGGAGCAGCAGGAATAAGAATGCGATACGTTTCATGTATGCCAATCTATGGTTTATGGTTCAGCTATAAAAAACAGAAGGGAAGAACATGATTCCCACCCCACTTTTTCTAAGGAGGAGATAGTTCAGGGCATTATTCCATAAGTAAGAAGGGTGTAATAGGACAAATTTAACATTTTTCGGATATTTTTCTATCCATAAAAATCAAATAGCGCCCATAAACGACAGAAGCGCCGCCTTCGCATTCGAGGGCAGCGCTTCTTTATTGTAATGGGGAATCTATACTTACTTCAGTATCGTCACATCTCCTCGTATAATCTCCCCGGAACCGATGACCAGGCGGAGAATGTAGTAGTAGGTGCCATCTGGCAGGTCCTCGCCACTCATGTTGACGCCCTGCCAATCGTTGGTATATGGCTTGGCCTTGTAGACAATATCTCCCCAACGGTTGAAGATGATCAACTCATTGTCCGGGAATTTATCAGGGTTGAGCAGCAATTGATCAAAAATGAGCGCATCGTTCAGGCCGTCGCCGTTGGGCGTAATGGCATTGGGCAGTTCCAGCTCAAGGGTCGTATCGCGCTCGATCATCACCTGGACCAAAGCTTCGTCGCAGAGTTCCGGACAAAGGGCGTTACAGATGCGGTAAGTGAATTCGTCTCCTGCCGGCTGGAACAAGTTGGTGAGCAGGCTGTAGGTATAGTCACCGTTGCCATCATCTGCCAAATCGCCCAAAGCAGGGTTGTTGACGATGCTGATCGTGAATTCAGAAACACCATCGAGTACGTCATTGGCCGCCAGGTTGAGGGTTGCCAGTACATCTCCTTCCGGAATGGTCAGGATATCATTGTTGGCGACCGGCGCTTGTTCAGGTACTATTGACAGCGTATCGGAACTATAGTTCGGGCAGCCATCCTGAGACAGCGACCAGACTATGAGGTTGGCGCCCTGCAGTAGGTTGCCAACAGTAGTCGTGGGGCTGGTATTGTCCGCTACCGATACGGCGCCGACCGGTATCCATTGGCCGGATACGCCGGCAGGCAATGCGCCGCCGTTGCCCGTCACAGAAGCTTCCAGGCCGCAAGCGGCTTCGTTCTGAACCGCACTGGCCGACACCAGGCTCGGATCCAATTCAATAGCAAGCACTGCGGATGTATCGGCGCAGTTATTATCGGTGTTCGTTACGATCAACTGATAGGCGCCGGCGGCATTTACAGTAGCGGTGGCCGCATCGGGCGTCGAAACCGTACCGGTACCGGAAAGCACCACCCACTGGAAGCTGAAGACACTTCCCTGAGAAGATTGCGAACCATCCAGGGTGATATTTTCTCCGCAACTGATGATATTATCGGAAGCAGTGGCCAGGGCAGAAGGCGTATTGGGATCTTGCTCAACGGTGACTTCCGTGCTGGCTTCGCAACCGTTGTCGGCGCTCACCACCGTAAGCTGGTAAGTACCGGCGCCGTCTACATCGACCAGCAAAGAACCGCTGGCCGGGGTTACATTACCGCTACCACTACCCGGGGTCCAGTTGATGGACTCGAAATCGCCAGGGGCGCCGGTTAGAGAAGCATCGATCGATACGGTCTGGCCGGCGCAACCGAACATGGCCGGTAGCTCCAGTTGGATGTTTGGCGCGATGGTATCAGCCGCCACTTCGATGGTAGCAGTTGAATCACAACCGTTCAGGGCGCTGACCAGCGTCAGTTGGTAGGCGCCCGGGCCATCAACACTGGCGGTAAGGGTACCAGCATTTCCGCTGACCTGGCCCCCGGCAACCGGAGTCCACTGAATCGTCGAGAAGTCGGCTGCATTGCCGGAGGGCGCTGCGCTAATGTCCAGGGAGTTATCCCGGCACTGGAAGGCAGGCGCCTCTTCGAAAGTGATGGCCGGTGGCAGCCTGTCTTCCGTAACGGTAGCAATCGCCGTGGCAGTACAACCATTGGTAGTGTCTGTAACCAGCAGTTTGTATTCACCCGGCGTCATGACATCCACCTGCAAGGCATCGCCGATCGCGCCATCGTTGGGGTCGGTCCATTCATACAGGAAGTTAACCCCGGAGGAAGAGCCGGCGCCGTCGAGCGTCACCACGTCCGTATCACAATCGATAATGCTGGTTTCATTCACGACCTGAGCCGTAGGCAATACCCGCAAGTCTTCCACAACCAGTTCATTGGTGCCGTCACAACCATTACTGGTATCGGTAACGGTAAGGGTAAACACGCCCGGGGTGTATACTCTCACTACGAGCGGGTCGTTGGTGGTGAGGATATCACCATCCCAGGCAAAGTTCAGGTTATCGAAGTTAAGGGTATCCGGCAGGATGCTCAGGTTGACGGTTATGGTATCGGAATTACAATCAAAAGGTAATACCCCGACATTGGTCGGATCACCGAATACGATTTGCGGCGGCACGCCGTTGGCATCAATCTGAACGAAATCGACACTGGAACAACCACTGACTGTATTGATCACTTTGAGGCGATACAAGCCCGGTAATTCGACCGGCACAACAGCTGCATTAGGCCCCTGGGCAAAAGTATCGACCGGTTGCCCGTTCTCCATTATTTCCCATATGTAATAGATCTCTGGGCCGGAAGTGGATAAAGAACCATCCAACTGGCCGTTATTTTCGCTGCACACCAGGGTTTGGTTGTCCCCTGCATTGGCAACGGGGGTATCGAAGTTCCCTTCTACCACCACCGTATCCCGAACGGTACAGAGCGATTGGGAATTGGTTACAAAAAACTCAAAAGTACCCGCTTCACCAACCAGTAAGGTATAGGTATCGGTGCCTCCGATTGCCGATCCTTGCAGTACATTCCACCCGTAGACAATAGAGGTGGTGGAATCGCTCATCGTCGAGCCGGTCGCATCGATGGTATCCTGAATAGAGAGGCAATTGAGGAACAGGTTGCGGTCTTCAGCCGGGATCACAATCTCCGGCTGGCCGAGGAAAGCCTCCACTTGCCGCGAGAGTGTATCCGTACAACCGGTGAGCAAACTGGTTACCGTAGCGAAGTAGGTGCCGGCGGCATCTACCCGGATAAGGGTATCGGTCGTTTCCACAATATTTCCGCCGTTGAGCGCCTGCCAGTCGACAGAATACGTGCCCAAGGGCTGGTCTACGTTGGCGCGCACTACCACCGTGGAGTTCAGGCAGTTGATATCGCTGGTAGCGATCACATCGAACACAGGTGGCGTGGTATCCCGCACAACCTCTACCGTTGCGATGGAAAAACAACCAGAGAGCGTATCCGTTACCCGCAAGGTGTAGGTTCCATCAAGGGCGACATCTACCTGAAGGGGATTGCCCGGGTTGGGGTCCACGTCCAGGTTTTGTTCCACATAGCGCCAGCTATAGGTGTATGAGCCGCCCTGGTCGGAGCCGGAGCCATCGAGGGTCAGCTGTTCGATATCACAATTGAGGGTTCCCGGCATGGCGATGCTGGCCACCGGCGGAATGGTATCGAAACCTACTTCGATAATGGAATTGGCTTCACAACCATTCAGGTTACTGATGATCTGCAGGCCTATAGTACCGGGGGCGGTAACCACCGCCAAAGGTTCCGTTTCTGTTCCCGGCTGAATCTGAGCACCACCGGAAGCAGTCCAGAGGTATGAGACGGCATCCGGGTTGATATTGGAAACCACCGCTTGCAGCTCTACATCATCGCCATTGCAGTTGAACCCTATTCCGGATGGGCCACCTTGTATTTCTACTACCGGCACCGCCGAATCGGGCACCACGGTGGTATTATCGGAATTCGTACATCCATTATTATTATTGGTCACTTCGAAGGTAAATACGCCGGTTTGGTTGGTCATATAATCCTGAGTAGTGGCGACCACCGTACCGTTCTGGTCCAACCACCGGAAAGTCAACCCATCCGTATTATCACCGGCAAAACCGACCAGGGTTGCCATATCGTTGCAGCCCAGTAGGGTCGTATCCGTACCAGGGCTGGCCACTGCAGTTGGCTGAATCGTATCCTGAACCACCACAACGCTATCCATGGCCGTACAACCAGTGGTTAAAATGGTGGCCTCCAGGTAATACGTTCCGGGATCGGTAGCCATAAAAGACAAGGGGCCAACGGCCGGGCCGGCAAGCGTGCCGCCGCCGTCAGACCAGGTATAGCGAACCGAATCGCCCTGAGCAGAGGCCGTCAGCATTACTTCATTGACCGCGCAAGTCAAGGTTTGCTCCGAACCAGCCTCAACTGCCGGCAATACCGGCGGAAGCAGCCTGATCGTATCTGTGACGTAGCAACCCGTAGCCTGGTCGGTCACTTTGATGGAGAACAAACCCGGGCCGCGACCCAACAACACGCGGTCGTTAGGCGAACTACAGATCTGGCCGCCCTGAGCCGCCGTCCAGTTATAGGTGATGGTTGCCCCTTGGGAAGCCTGCGGGCTGATAAAGGTACAAGGCGGTTCACAACTCGAGACTTTGTCGGCGCCAGCGTTAACGAAGAGGTCAGCCCCCAATACAGGAACGTAAATGGTGTCCGTTACACTAAGCGGCGGAGCAGATTGGTCCAGAACCGTAACGACTACAAAACCTTCCGAGAGGAAGCGCGCTTCCGGCGTAAACTGTGGCGGTTGGGTTTGCCAGCTATAGATGTATTGCCCTACACCACCGCTCACAATGACCTGAGCTTTTCCATCGCCCGCACCCGGGCAACTTTCGGGGGTGATGATATAGTCGACGATGAACAATTTATCATTGATGCAGGCCTCGCCAGGAATATCCAGCAGGCTGCCATCGCCGTTGACCGTGGTAACGGTAGGCGCCGGCGATTCGCTTACCGTCACGGCATAGCAAGTATCGGGCGGGCCGAGCAATTGGAAGCAAAGATTAAACACAACCGTGCTATCTGCCAGGGTCAGGCCGCCGGGCACGTTGAAGTCAAAGGCAACACTTCCGACCGGTTGCCCCACCAGATCGATGTTCAGCCCGGTAATTTGGTTCAGGTCCTGAACCTCCACCAGTTCCATAGCGCCGGGATTCCAGTTGAGCGTAAAATCAGCGCTGATGATCCCGTCAAAATCGGACACGACAAAAGGAATGCAAGCGGTGTCCTGAATATCTCCGGTGATATTGCCACCTTCCAGGTAGAACCCTTCGGGGCTAAGGATACAGCCATTACCGCCCAGGCCAACCAGTCCGACGTTCTCACCATTGGAAGAAGCGGTAGTAGCATTCGTGACAATGGGCACATCCGTTACGATTAGTTGGTCACACTCTCCAGGATCCCCGACGACCTCAAAACAGAGGGTGAAGATCACGGAGCCGTCGGGCAGGGTCACAGGGGAAGCAGGGTTCCAGTTGCTGAAGGCAATCTGTCCTCCTCCGGCGCCCAGGAAGTTGAAGTTGGCGGCCGATGCGCCGGGCAGGTTGAGGTTTTGCAGGCCACCGGCCAGGATGTATTTGAACTTGGCCGGTTCGAAAGCCAGCGAAAATTGCATGGACGTGACTTCGTTGAAATTGCTTACCGCAAATTCATAGCAAAGGGTATCACCGGGCCGGCCTTCGAGGCCGTCCGTAATATTGATGACCACGCCATCCGGCTGGTTGACTTCGACTTCGCAGTTGGTGGGGTTGATGCCGATGTTGCCGCCATTGTTGATGATGGCCACATCGACCCCAAGGGTATTATCCTGATTAATAAAAGTAAAGGGGCTGTTGCCGCCCAGTCCGGTAACATCATAACATACTTCGAAGAGCACGTCTCCGGCGTTTCGGCTGGTAGGGTTCCCACTCCAGGACATTCCCAGGATGCCGTTGGCGGCGTTGGCGGCGTTGAAGGTAATACCGTTGGGCAGTCCAGGGTTTTGGGTATTGGTATAGGAGAGAATGGCCGGGTTCCATTCCATGAGGAACTGGAGCGTGGTCACATTCTGGAAGTTGCTGCCGGCCAGCACCTTCACACAAATCTGGTCATTAAGGTTGACGGGGGCGCCGCAGTCGGCCTGTATCTGCAGTCCGGTCGGGTTACAAGGCCCAACAGAGATCTGGCCGGCGAACTGGCCCACCGCGATCTGGTTAAAACCATTCTGAAAATTGTTGGCTGCTTCGGGCTGAAAGAATTCCTGACCGGGTTGTTCATCGGCGATACTGACTCCAAAATTCATATTACAGGAACCCGGCTTAAGGCGGAGGCACAATTGGAAAACAAGCGTCGAGTCCGGCACCGTGACACCATTGTTAGGGGTTGGCGCGCTCCAGGAGACGGTGATGCTCCCTGGTTCGACGCCCATAGCGTTGAGGGGAGTGCCTATGTTATTATTGTTGAAGTTGGGCAAATTGCCCGGAACGATGTGGTCGACGTATTCCGCCTTCGTAGAGTCCCAAACTACCGGAAACTGAAAACTAAGCATATCCGTGAAGCCCGAAACCCGGAAGTCGATACACACCAGGTCGCCCTCATTACCCAATTCATCTGAAATATCGACGATGAAAGGACGGACACAAGTGGATACGAGCGCCGTGTCAATATTTTCCTCTTCGATCCCGATATTGGTACATCCAGCGCCCTTCCGTTTAATGTCGGGCGTCAGGGGGCTAGCCGTGGCAGGAATGATGATATCTGAGGCTGCTCCGTATTGCCCCAGGGCGGTAAAACATACCTGGAACAGGGAGGTGCCGTCGGAAATAGTATATCCGTTGGCCGCGGGGTTGGCGCAGTCTCCAAAAACCCACTGTACCAATAAGGTGCTATCCGTAGTCTGCGTGAAGTTACCTCCTCCCAAACCCGGCAGGTTATAGCCCTGGGTCTGGTTGTATTGGAGCACCGCAGGGTCCCACTGGATGAAGAAGGTAGTGGAGAGGATGTCCGTAAAGTCAGCGACGACGACATCGACACACACCTGGTCGCCGGTACAAGGCGGATCTCCGTCGGGAGGAACGATGTTGATAGTCGGCTGGGCCAGAGCGGCTACAGTACAGGCTAGCCCTACCGCCAGCGTTATTAATATCTTTTTCATGGAGATAATGAATTTGGGAGCTATGATTATTTCGCTCATTAGTCTAAGCCTCTTTTTTATCAGGCCGGTTCGGTTTGAAAACTTTTTGCTCAAAAAAGACAAGCGCGTTCGGCTGCGCCAGGCTTGGCTTACTTAAACAGCGAGAAAGCCAGGTTAATCTCATGGCTGGTCCCGGCTGCCGGTCCAAAAGAACTGAAGGAATAGCCAAAGCCATAACCAATGCGGAAGGTTTGGTCAAAACCAGCCGTATCGCCAAGAACAATCCCCGTCTCTAAATGGGCTGACCCTGCAGTAGACCCTCCCGCGCCGATCCAAAGGTTAACCGGCAGGTAGTAGCGCAGGTTGAAATCGGCATTGATGGGAGCGCCTGGCGCATATTTGACCCAAACGGAGGGTTCCAGAAAACTATCGTTGTTGAAAAATTTGTAAAAGCCAAGCATGCCGTAAAAGTGTTGGACCCGCTTGGTGGTATATTCCCCGTTCTCATCCTGGAAGGTGAGGTCCAGCCCAATCACCTGTGGGACGGAGAGGCCAGCGTAGAAATAGTCGTCATTACGGCCGATAAGGTGGTAGAAATAGAGGCCCAGGCTCACGTCGGGAAAGAATTGAGACTGGTCGGTCGTTCCTACAATATCGCCCTGCTCCCGGAGGCGAATCTCAGAAGCTTTCACGCGGTAATTGACCGCTCCGGCGCCCAGCCCAATAGAAAACCCTCCCACTTCGGGGTCCTGGGTAACAATACCGGCAATACGGCCATACAGGCCAGTAAACCCGGTTGGCCCAGTTTGGTCATTCATTAGGTAGCCACCCGCCATGAGGGTCACTCCGGCCCCATCGGCATAAAGGTAAGATCCCCTGGCCACCAAGGTGCGCGGAGCATTATCCAAGCCGACCCACTGGGCGCGGTAGGAAGCCCCGAACGTAATGTTCTGGCCAAAACCAAGCCAGTCGCTTTCTACAGCGGCGGGATTGATGATGCCAGCATTATCGCGGTATTGGGTAAACAGGGAAAGCTGTTGCGCCTGTAGGCTGTAGGCCATCAAAAGCAAAAGGACAGGTAGTAAAACTGATCGAGTCATGGGATAAGTTTTTGAGATGGGCAAAAATAGTAAAATTTAATTTCCGTGAAATACTATTCCACACTTTAATAGAAATTAAACCTATTAGTTATTTTATGATTTGTTACGCGATACACACGACCCGAAGTGATGTCAAAGTGAGGAAACAAGCCTGGACCCGGCTATGCTCCGTTCAGATAGGTGTACCTCTCAAAGCTCTTTTGGTTACCGGGGTGGCCTGCGATCAAAAGGAAGGCCTTTTATAGCGAGGTCAAAGTTAGGGCTTTGCATTCGAATTAAGGTATTTTATCTATGAGATTTTTCCGGCACTTGTTTAGAAGGCTGCCACAGGGGCTTATGCATTTTTTGCCATTATAAAATACAATTATTCATAAGCCATACACTTCCACTTACTTATTTAACATTGCTCTTTTTGTTACGCTATTATTGGGCCGCTTGGGGAAGAGTGTTAAATTTTGAAGTAGGGGATCGCTATCCTTGCTGGCCGGGAAATAAGACCCTGAAGGTTGAGAGGGTAATATTTTGACAACACGGCGGCGCCTCCACTACTGAAATCACAATTCCGAACCAGCTTCCAGGGCTTTATTTTCACCGTTCTGATATAGCACGTAAGAAAAGCCGGGCTGAATGCCGTAGGCGCCGGTTTCTCCCTTCTTATTCAAGGCGAGGAAGCCCACCTGAAAATCTTCAAAGCCTTTCTGTTTGCGGGTGATCCGGTGAACGGTTTCTTCACAGGCCTGTTGGGGGGACATCCCCTGCCGCATCAGTTCAACGATAAGGAATGAGCCCAGGGTTTTGAGCACGGCTTCGCCCAATCCGGTTGCAACGGCGCCACCGATTTCATTATCAACGTACATACCAGCGCCGATTATGGGAGAATCACCGACCCTACCCCTCATTTTATAAGCCATTCCACTGGTAGTACAGGCGCCGGAAAGCTGGCCCTGCTGATCAATGGCCAGCATACCGATCGTGTCGTGGCTTTCGATATTGATCACGGGTTTATATTCTGAGGTCACCTTCCAGGCTTCCCATTCCTCTTTTGCCTTTTCAGTAAGGAGGTTTTCTTTTTGGAAGCCATTCTCCAGGGCAAACTGAAGCGCGCCTTCTCCGGCCAGGATCACGTGTGGTGTTTTTTCCATCACCAGGCGCGCCACGGAGATCGGGTGTTTGATATTTTCTAAAAAGCAAACGGAGCCACAATTTCCGTGCTCGTCCATTATACAGGCATCGAGCGTGACATGGCCGTCGCGGTCGGGCCGGCCGCCATAGCCAACAGACATATCTTCGGGATCGGCTTCTACTACCCGAACACCTTGTTCGACAGCATCGAGGGCTCGGCCGCCCTGGCTGACTACCTGCCAGGCAGCCTCATTGGCCGCAAAGTTTTTCCAGGTGGAGAGCACAGTAGGAACGATGGGGGTGTCAATGGTGTCGGTTTCCCGGGATCGCCCGGTGGAAGTATTCCCACAGGCGACATTGCCAAAGGCCAGGCCCAGGGCGCTAAAGGCCGAACGGGCAAGAAATTTTCTTCTGGTGGTCATTGGATGGAGGCTTTTCTAAAATTGTTGGCCGTAATTTTAAGAAAAAATCTAAACTTGCCACTCCTAACTAAATAAAACTTCAATTATTTCGAGCCATGCGGACTACAATTAAAATTTTCTTCCTTTTTATCCTAACCACTGTTATTAATATGAGTTGCCAAGACAAACCGGAGGAAACAGTAAATACATACGCTATCCTCCCCCAGCCGGCGACGCTGAAGCCGCTGCCGGGCCAATGCCGCCTAGACGCGGATTACCAGATCACCTACCAGGGCGCCGGCCCCGAATGGGCATTGGCGGGCAACTACCTGGCGGCTTTATTGCGCCCGGCCACTGGCTTCGATTGGCCGGTGAGCGCCCAGGGCCCTTCCGAAAAGAGCATTGCCCTGGTTGAAGATGAAGCCATAACCAATCCCGAAGCTTACCGGCTCCGGATAACCCCCGACGGCATCACCATCCAGGCAGGGAGCCCGGCCGGGGCATTTTACGCCGTACAAAGCCTGCGGCAATTGCTTCCGCCAGCGCTGGAAAAAAAAGCCCTTGCATCCGATGTACAGTGGATGGCTCCTTGTGTTGAAATTGAAGATGAACCACGCTTCGCCTACCGTGGCATGCATCTCGATGTGGGGCGCCATTTTTTTCCGCCGGATTTCATCAAGCAGTACATTGACCTGCTCGCCATGCATAAAATGAACCGCTTCCACTGGCACCTCACCGAAGACCAGGGCTGGCGCATCGAGATCAAGCGCTACCCCAAACTTCAGGAAATAGCGGCCTATCGCAAAGAAACCATGATCGGCCATTATACGGACCAACCCCGTCGCTTCGATGGACAGCGCTACGGGGGCTATTATACTCAGGAAGAAGTGAAAGACATCGTCGCCTATGCCCGGGACAGATTTGTGACCATCATCCCCGAGATCGAAATGCCAGGCCATTCCCTGGCAGCGCTCTCCGCTTATCCGGAACTGGCCTGTACTACCGGCCCCTTTGATGCCGCCACTACCTGGGGCGTCTTCGAAGATGTATACTGCACCAAGGACACCACTTTCACATTCCTTGAAAACGTCCTTTCCGAGGTCATGGAGTTGTTTCCCAGCCATTACATCCATATCGGCGGCGACGAATGCCCGAAGGTGCGCTGGAAAAGCTGCCCCGATTGCCAGCGGCGCATCAAAGAGGAAGGCTTGAAAGATGAGCACCAATTGCAGAGTTATTTCATCACCCGTATAGAGCGTTTCATCAACTCCAAAGGCCGCGATATTATCGGCTGGGACGAAATATTGGAAGGCGGCCTGGCGCCCAACGCCACCGTCATGTCCTGGCGGGGCACCGAAGGCGGCATTGCAGCTGCCAGACAGGGCCACGATGTCATTATGACGCCTACTGCTTATTGCTACCTCGATTATTATCAATCCCTCAGCGATGAAGAACCCCTCGCTATCGGGGGGTATCTACCCCTGGAAAATGTATACCGCTATGAGCCCATGTCGGACGAATTGACGGCGGAAGAAGCCCGACATATTCTCGGTGCTCAGGGTAATGTCTGGACCGAGTATATAGCCGATGGAAAAAAAGTAGAGTACATGGCTTACCCCCGAGCCATAGCCCTGGCGGAACTTACCTGGAGCCCAAAGGATAAAAGGGATTACGAAGACTTTGTCAGGCGTCTGGCCCATCACACTCAACGCCTGGATGCATTGGGCGTCAGTTATGGCAAACACGCTTTTGGCGTGCGGATCGCAACGGCTCCGGCGGAGGGTGGCGGCGTACAAATCAGCCTCAGCACTTTGAGTGAAGGGGCGGCTATCCATTACACGCTGGATGGGGCGGAGCCCACGGCGCAATCTCCGCTGTATTCCGAACCAGTGCATATACAAACGGAAGGCACCCTGCAAGCAGCTACATTTGACGGCGACAAACGGATCAGCAATATTCTCCGGCAACCGGTACTGGTGCACCGGGCAGTAGGCCAAGCAATTAGCCTGGCTTTCCCACCGCATTCGGATTACCGGCACCTGCCGGCAGATGTGCTGGTGAATGGACTGCCGGCCAGCGAAACCCGTTTTAAAGATGGGGAATGGTTGGCATGGCAGGAGCAACCCATGGAAGCCACCATCGACCTCGGCGTTTCCCAACCCATTGGATCCGTTACCCTGAACTTCTTTAAAGACCAGGGTGTATGGATTTACCTGCCGTCGGCCGTCAGCCTAAGCGTTTCCACTGACGGGGTGAATTTCGAAGTAATCCCTGATGTAACAGAATCAGTAGTGGAGGGTTCAGGAGGCCGTAGCCAGGCCCGTATCCTGAAGCTTCCGGATACCCGGGCAAGGTATATCCGGTTGGCTGTCCAACCATACGGTATCATCCCGGATGGGGCGCCCGGCGCCGGGCATCCTGCCTGGCTTTTTGTAGGGGAGATTGTGGTTCAATAGGCCCTTAGCCCACTTGGGCTTGGGACGTTCCTGGTTTTGAACGCGGAAAGGTTTACCCGAACGCGAGTGTAAGGAGTGGGTGGGCGGAAGGCCTGCGGCCTAAAAAAGCCCAACTCCTTTCATTTTTTCCTTGGGTGCAGCTTCTTCAACCAGGGGTTGTATAGAAACTGGGGGCCGGAAAGCTTTGAGCAGAGCGAATAGTTGCTTCGTTTCTTCCTCCGATAGTTGCAGGCAAACCTCGGTCGGGCTAAGAATACACATCTCCGGTTCATCGGACAGGTCGCCATCGGCATCGGTATCCAGAACAGGGCAGCCGAGCTGCCCTTTGTGGCCGGGCAGACGGGGGCATTTGTCATCCTGGTCGGCCAGGCCATCGTGGTCAAAATCGGGACAACCTATGGTGGCGAGCGTTCCTCTGAGATTGGGGCAGCGGTCTTCCCAATCCGCGACACCATCACCATCTGTATCAGGGCATCCATTGAGCTGACGGGAACCCGCAGCAGCCGGGCATATGTCTTCCAGGTCTTCTACCCCATCCCCATCTTCATCGGGGCAGCCCAATGCAGTCCAGTTGCCTGCCACCAACGGGCAATTGTCCTCTTTATCCGCAATGCCGTCCCGGTCGGAATCCTTGGCAACTATGCGCAAGGTGAAGGTCAACTGAGCAAAAGACATCCAGTCTTTAGCGCCGGGGTTTCCGGACTGGCTGATGCCATCCAGATAATCGGTAAAGGCTGTCAGGGTACCCGCTTCCAGGCCAATTACAGCCCGCTGGCTCAGGTCGAGTTTGAAGCCTACTCCAAAAGGCACGTAAAAGCGGGTATCAGGCATGGGGATAGCCTGATCTATCAGGATCAGGTGGGTGAGCTTATCTGTTCTGGACTGGGAAAAATCCGCCTTGGCATCGGTATAAAGGAGGCCGGCGCCAGTAAAAATGTACGGGGAAAAGGCCAATGCCTTAAATTGATAGGGATTAGGATAGCGACGCTGGCCTAAAGGCTCCCATTCCAATAACAGGCCCGCACGGCCCAGCTGGCTTTTAAACCGGAAATTACGGATATCAAATCCCTCCTGATTAAAATTCCGGTCGTTCCCGGATATTTCAGCATACTCCAGATCCAGCCGAAGCGCCAGTTGGCGGGAAAGGTGGCGCCGGAAAAACAGGCCATAGGCAACTCCTTTCTCCGAGAGTTCAGGATACCACCGAGGCGCCAGTTCGCCCTGATATCCGGCTGCGCCAAAAGCAAATCCGCCTTCCCAATGGGGTTGCGCCAATAGGGAAAAGGGCAGCATAAACATAAAAATGCCTAAACAATAAATGTGTAGCCTCATCTGGCGGTGGTTTATGTAGTAACCTCAATAGTATGAGAAGCCAGCCCATTCTGATGAAACAGGCAATAGCCGCCCGCAAAGGCGCAAATCCGAGAGGGAGCCGGCGGCTGAAAAAGCGCCATACCTGCCGGCGGCTGAAGGGGCCGGGCCTCGCCAATAACACAAGCAAAATAACCGGGGGGTAAAAGTGGGGCTGTCCAAAGCTTGACCGGCTCTAAGAGACGGGTTACATCCTAAACTCGAACTAAGATAAGCCTCTTGTACCGATACTCAAAAAAAGAATATGAAAAATTCATTTTTTTGGTGTTCCATAAAAAAATGGTGGGCAACTTTCGTTGTCCACCATTAGCATCAGCAAGTTAAAATATCGCAGGTTTTGCCTGCGTGGAGAGAGAGAAAAGCCAGGTTATGAGCCGCACATCAGGCAATCCGGGTCGTCCAGGTTGCACACCTGGCCTTCTACTGATTCCGGATCCGGCTGGATGGCGGATGGTTGCTGCACGCTTGTATTTTCGACAAGCTGCTGCTTCTGCACTTGTTGTTTGACCGTGAACTTGATCGGGTCCGTAGCTGCTTTACTGCGCAGGTAGTACATCCCGGTTTTCAGCCCGCTCTGCCAGGCATAGAAGTGCATGGACGACAGCTTTCCGAAGTTCGGGTCCTGCAGGAAGAGGTTCATGCTTTGGCTCTGACAGATAAAGGCGCCGCGGTCGGCCGCCATATCGATGACGGATTTCTGGCTGATTTCCCAGACAGTCTTGTACAGTTCTTTGAGTTCGTCCGGGATCTCGTCGATCTCCTGAACGGAACCGTTAGCCGCCATAAGCCGGTGTTTCATTTCCTCGTCCCAAAGCCCCAGCCCGATCAGGTCGTGCAACAGGTGTTTATTGACCACGATGAATTCACCCGAGAGGGTACGGCGGCTGTAGATATTAGAGGTATAAGGTTCGAAGCATTCATTGTTGCCCAATATCTGTGAAGTAGAGGCAGTGGGCATGGGCGCAACCAGCAGGCTGTTGCGCAGGCCGTGCTTTTTGATGCTTTGTTTCAGGCCCGCCCAATCCCAGCGGTTGCCGGGCTGGACGCCCCACATATCGAACTGCAGTTCGCCCTGGCTCGCCGGAGAGCCTTTGAATGTCTCGTAATGCCCCTCTTTTTGCGCCAGTGCACAGGATTCTGTCAACGCGGCGTAATAAATGGTTTCGAAAATGTCGCGGTTGAGCTGGCGTGCTTCCGGGCTATCGAAAGGATAGCGCATAAGGATGAAGGCATCGGCCAGGCCCTGTACCCCGATCCCGATGGGCCGGTGCCGCATATTGGAATTGCGGGCTTCCGGCACCGGATAGTAGTTGATGTCAATTACCTTATTGAGATTACGCGTGACGACCCGCGTGATCTCGAACAGTTTCTGGAAGTCGTATTCCCGTGTTTCTTCATCGACGAACTTGTTCAGGGCGATGGAGGCCAGGTTGCATACGGCCACTTCGTCGGGTGCGGTGTACTCCATAATCTCCGTGCAGAGGTTGCTGGAGCGGATCGTGCCCAGGTTCTTCTGGTTGGACTTGCGGTTGGCGGCGTCTTTGTAAAGGATATAAGGCGTGCCGGTTTCGATCTGTGACTCCAGAATGGCGAACCAGAGCTCCTGAGCGCGGACGACCTTTCGGGCGCGGCCTTCTTTTTCATATTTGTGGTACAGGGCTTCGAATTCGCCGCTATGGCAATCGTACAGGCCCGGCGCCTCGTTGGGGCAGAACAGCGACCACTCCGTATCGGCTTTTACCCGCTCCATAAAGAGGTCGGGGATCCACATGGCGTAGAACAGGTCGCGGGCGCGCAGTTCTTCCTTACCGTGGTTTTTCTTCAGTTCCAGGAATTCGAACACATCGGCATGCCAGGGTTCGAGATAGATCGCGAAGGCGCCTTTGCGCTTCCCTCCCCCTTGATCTACGTATCTGGCCGTATCGTTAAATACTTTCAGCATGGGGATGATCCCGTTGGACGTCCCACCTGTGCCTTTGATATAACTACCCGTAGCGCGGACGTTGTGAATACTCAGGCCGATACCGCCGGCCGACTGCGAGATCTTGGCGCAGCGGCTGAGGGTTTCAAAGATGCCGCCAATACTGTCATCAGTCATGGAAAGCAAGAAACAGGACGACAACTGTGGCTTAGGCGTACCGGCATTGAACAGCGTAGGCGTAGCGTGGATAAACCATTTCTCCGAGATGAGGTGATAAGTCTCGATTGCCGCTTCGATATCTGCCCCGTGGATGCCCACTGCCGCCCGCATGATCATGTGCTGAGGGCGTTCCACCACCTGGCCTTCCATGCGCAGCAGGTAGGAGCGCTCCAGGGTTTTGAATCCGAAATAGTCGAAGCTGTAGTCCCGGTCGTAAATAATGGCAGAATCCAGTTCATCGCGGTGCTTCCAGATGATCTCGTAGGCTTCATCGCCAATCAGGCCGGCCGGTTCGCCGGTCTTGGGGTCGATGTAGTGGTAGAGGTCCTTTACCGTGCGGGAGAAAGACTTCTTGGTGTTTTTATGAAGGTTGGAAACGGCAATGCGAGCCGCCAGGATCGCATAATCCGGATGATCGGCCGCCATGGTGGCTGCTGTTTCCGCGGCCAGGTTATCCAGTTCGGTCGTGCTGACGCCATCGAACAAGCCCTGGATGACCTTTTTCGAAATCTCGATGTAATTGACGTACCTCGTGTCGAGGTCGTAGCAGAGTTTTTTTATCCTGGCGGTAATTTTGTCAAAACTGACATCTTCTGTTTTTCCGCCTCGCTTTACTACTTGCATGATTGGCTTTATTTTGGGTTGTTTGTTGTTATTTATTTGTTATTCCCTGGAGTTTAACGGTTACCGAAAACGGCTAGAAGTCTTCATCCAGCTTAAAGACCTGTTGTTCGCGGGTAGACATGACGCCGGATTTTTGGTAATCGCCCACGCGTTTTTCGAAGAAGTTGGTCTTGCCCTGCAGAGAGATCAGGTCCATCCATGGGAATGGGTTTTCCACGTGGAAAATCTTGGGCTGTTCCAGAGCGGCCAACAAACGGTCGGCGACAAACTCGATGTACTGGCACATCAGCTCGGCATTCATACCAATAAGGGCCACCGGCAGCGCATCGGAGACGAATTCCTTTTCGATCTCCACCGCATCGATAATAATTTCCCGGATAGTATCCTCGGAGAGCTTGTTCTGCACGTGTTCGTTATAGAGCAGGCAGGCGAAATCGCAGTGCATCCCTTCATCCCTGGAAATGAGTTCGTTGGAGAAAGACAGCCCCGGCATCAGCCCCCGCTTTTTCAACCAGAAGATGGAACAGAAAGAACCGGAGAAGAAAATGCCTTCCACCGCTGCAAAAGCGACCAGCCGTTCCGCAAAGGATCCCTTGTCGATCCAGCGCAGGGCCCAGTTCGCCTTTTTCTTGACACAATCCAGGTGTTCGATGGCGTTGAAGAGAAAGTCCTTCTCCTTCAGGTCTTTTATATAGGTATCGATTAACAGAGAATACGTTTCGGAGTGAATGTTTTCCATCATGATCTGGAAGCCGTAAAAAAACTTCGCTTCCGTATATTGAACTTCACTGACGAAGTTTTCAGCCAGGTTCTCGTTGACAATGCCGTCACTGGCAGCAAAAAACGCCAGTACGTGCTTAATAAAATGGCGTTCTCCGTCATTGAGTTTATCGTTCCAATCAGACAAGTCACTGGACAGGTCAATCTCCTCCGCGGTCCAAAAACTGGCTTCCGCTTTTTTATAGAATGCCCAGATATCGCTATGGGCAATAGGGAACAAGACGAATCGGTTGGGGTTTTCCTGTAGGATCGGCTCCACTTGCGCGTTCATTTTACTCTGCATTTTTTATTCTGAAATTTTTTATGGTTAAGGGTTATAAAAGACAAAAAAAGTTCCCACAGAAATGCGGTATGGCCTTCTGTTTTTGTGGCTTCCTGCTGTAGATAGAATTTTCTTAAGGGCTGGCCCTTGTACCGGCCTCGGCGAACCGAAAAGGCCTGGAAGGCGACTGTCTTATCTTAACTTTCGGGCATGGGCAAACAACTGGCTGTGATTTCCCGTCGCACTTACTGATGTCAGCACTAAATTAATAAGATACGCAAAAAAGGGGAGGCAAAGTTATTAACACGATGTTGATAAATTACATAAACACCTGATAATCATAAATAATCAAATGTTAGTTATTTTTTCCACACTGTGGAAAACTCATTGTGGAAAACATGGCCATTCATCACCAAATTAGTGGTAGGGGCGGTAGAAAACTATATATAACTTTAAGAAAATCAGATAGGTCGTGGCTATAGTAGGAGTATAAATGGCTGAATAGCTGCCAAGCCCAAATTGGTAGGCTCTGCCTTCAAGGAGGCCTTCGGACGTCCTAGAACAACCGCTTGCGTTGGAAGTACCAGGCGACAAGCAAGCTAACGCCAACAGACAGGGCCATAATGATATAAATGGCGTATTCTTTTTTCTCAAGTGGCAAGGGCACATTCATACCATAGAAGCTGGCCACCAAAGTTGGGACCATAAGGATGATCGTAATGAGGGTAAGGCGGCGGATGGTGATGTTCAGGTTGTTGGAAATGATGGAGCCGTAGGCGTCCATGGTTCCGTTGAGAATATTGGTATAGACGTTGGCCATTTCCAGCGCCTGGCTATTATCAATGATGATATCTTCGAACAGGTCCGATTTGTCCTCATCATCTTTGATTTGGAGGAAATCGGTGCGCTTCATTTTCATCTTGAGCAATTCGTTGGCGCTCAGAGAGTTCATAAAATAAACCAAACTTTTTTCGATACTCAGCAATTGCTTGAGCTCCTTATTGCGGCTGGAATCATAAAGCTCCTGCTCAATGAGATTCCGCTTGAGGTTCAGTTTTTTGAGGCAAGTCAGGAAACGATATACATTTTGTTCGAGGATCTGCAGGACAAAGCCGGACTCGTCCGTTGTGTCGAAGTTCTTAACCTTATCATCCAGGAAGAGTTGCAGTACCGGGTTTTCGTATGAAGTGATGGTCAGAATGTGGTCGATGGTGATCATAATACCGATCGGCACTGTAATATAGATCGCGTCGTTTTCTTCCTCTGTCTCGTTGAGTATAGGCGTATTGACCATAATCAAACGCACATCGTCCTCCCGCTCATAGCGCGAGCGTTCGTCGATGTCGAGAGAGTCCGTGAGGAAGTCCAGCGGAATATCAAACTGCATGGCCACTTCCTCTAGCTCCTCATGGCTGAAAGGGGGCGAGATGTTGATCCAACAGCCCGCTTTCGGCTCTTCCAGCTCCTTGAGCTTCCCGTCCACTTTGGCGTAATATCGGATCATCGGACCATAAAAATGAGGTTGAGAAATTTCGCCACAAACATACGATTAATACGTTGGCTTAGCAAATCAGTAGGTCATTAGGTCATTAGGTCGGAAGGTCTGGAGGTCATTAGGTCATTAGGTCTCGAGGTCGGAAGGTCGGAAGGTCGGAAGGTCGGGAGGTCATTAGGTCATTAGGTCGGAAGGTCTTTAGGTCTGGAGGTCATTAGGTCGGGAGGTCTTTAGGTCATTAGGTCGGGAGGTCTTTAGGTCATTAGGTCGGGTGGTCGGGAGGTCGGGTGGTCAGTGGGTCATTAGGTCGGGTGGTCAGTGGGTCAGTGTTCAGTGTGAAGTTGGCAGGCCGTTTGGCCCTACCATGTACTTTAAACATGAGTCATCCGAATTAGGGGCTAAATCCCGGGATTCTCTGGGAGCTCCCAAGCCTATCCTCCCTTTGGGAGGCGCCCGTAGGGCGGAGGGGTGGTATGCTCCTTGAAAAAATGCCGGTGCTTTTGCTTGTCCGATTAATATTCTTGCCCCCTTTTCAAAACCTTTACCTCCCCCGCGCCCCCGTCTTTTCAAGCCGGGCAAGCCTCGGTGAGGGGGACAGCAAGCTCTGTAAAGCTTACCCATCTCTGGTTTTATCTCAGGCTTCCACAATAGCATGCATTTAGCCCCTAATTCGCATGAGTCATCCCGAATTTTTGAAAATTGTTTCTGCAGCATACCCAAGGTTGTGCCGCCCGCCTACCGTGCCGGTATGGCCGGCAGGTTAGGTACGGAATATATTCACCTGGCTAGGGGTATATTCCGTACCTGACGGCACGGCAACTGGCTTTTGGGTAGCTTTCTCCCGATATTTCACCCCTAAAGGAGTGGGGTTTTCCTGCTTTGAATGCATCCAGAAAATTCGGGATGACTCATGTTTTTTGTTCTCGTGGAGGCTTTGCATAGCCCAAACCTGAAACCCTCAAACTTGTCCCGTCCTCCCCCGATAACCGTCGGAATTGGCCGGGTAAAACCTGAAACCTCCTGAGAGCCTACCCACGGCCTGCAGGTTTACTGACTTGCTGGACGAACAACTCATACAATGGCAAGGCGGTGGGGTCGGCATAGCCCCAATGAGGGGAGCCTCCTTCCAGGATTCGGAAGTAGTCGGCCACGATATCGGCTTGTTGTTCGAGGTTAAAATCGTGCAAAGTGCGGCCGTCAGACAAAGCGGCCTGCAGCCCCTCGGCGCCGCCATAGTTATAGCCTTCTTTTGTTCGCTGAGCGTGCAGCGCACGGGGGATGTATACGATGCCCAGACGTTGGTACTGCCAGACATGAACTAATTCGTGCACCAGCAGGGCATCGTCCATGCGGCCCCAGCTATTGATCAGGTAAAAGCTGACATAGCATAGCTTGAACTGCCGCGGGCCGGCAAATGCGTAGGTATCGATGCGCACCCGTTCGTAGTTGATGGCTTTACCAAAAATGGGCCGGGCCAATTGCTTTTCCCGGATGGTCAGGGGGCGGGTATTGAATTTGAGCAAATCCATGAGGGCCTCGTATAACTCCCCGAAAGCCAGGCAATCGAGCACCATCAGAACGAACTCCAGCCACCACCAGGCGACGGAGCCGCCGGCTGTCTGGCTGACGAATTCCGACTGGGGCACCGCCCGAAGCCTGCCCCAGCCCTCCTGAAAGTGCCGGGCCAGACGTTTCACGCGCCCCGGAAAATAGCGGACAGCATCCACGGCGCGTAAGGCCATCGCTACCAGCTTGTAAAGCAATAGCCTCAACAAATAACGCCCGTTGATGCCCCTCAGGATTTTTTTAAATGAAACCTTCATGCCTGGCCATTCAACGCTTACTCCTAATCTTAGCAAAGGTTCTTCCTGCGGCTTATGACTTGGTAATCCGCATCGCCCGGGAAATTTTATCGCCGGCTTTAATCTGTATAAAATAAAGGCCATTGGGCAGAGCCTCCGCTTCGACCCAAAGCTGTTGCCGGCCAGCGGTATGGGCCCCTTCATTACGCTGAAGCACCACCTGCCCCAGAGCATTAGTTACTTGCAGTTGCAGAGGCGCGCTTTCCTCCATTTCGAAATCCAGCAGGAACCGGCTGCGGAATGGATTGGGACTAACTTTTACCTGGCCGAAGAACTCAGGAGCCAGGCTGGATTGTCCGGAAACCGTACCGCACTCCATCTTCTCCAATTCGAGTTGCGAGAGGATATTGTCGGCAACGGCCGAAGAAAAGGGCCAGATATCCTGTTGGATAATGCTGCGGTCGGGAGCAACCAGGATAATAGTCGGGAATGCCAGGGGTGCAAAGGCATCCACTGCTTCGCTGCCGCTTCCCTGCAGCCCACTGGCCACCGGGTGGCCGCCTGCGCTGCCACAGTTGGTTTCAAAGGTTTCACACTGTTCGATGGTGCCGTCGGCTTCCAAACCAATGACAAAAAGATCACCGGTATTACAACCGTAATCTTCATATACTTTTTTAATCTCCGGCGCCGTCTGGCAACAGGGCCCGCACCAATAAGCATACAGGTCGATCATCACGTATTTGCCCTCATCGAGCAGGGAATACAAATGGTGTTGTTCTCCGTGAATGTCCGTCACCGTGAAATCAGGCGCAACAGTA
This sequence comes from Lewinellaceae bacterium, assembly GCA_020636215.1. Taxonomy (GTDB): domain Bacteria; phylum Bacteroidota; class Bacteroidia; order Chitinophagales; family Saprospiraceae; genus JACJYE01. The sequence continues at coordinate 420,230 of JACJYG010000005.1, read as the reverse complement.
ATGGCCACCTGGCTTCTGCCGAGGTTCACGAATAGTAAAAAAGCACTGAGAAAAGTAATGAGCTGCTTCATAGGAAAGAATGATAGATGACTTAGGAAATAGAACACTCTACAAGGTAGGAAGAAATACCAAAATGCGTAACTGCCATTCTCGCATTCTCGCATTCTCGCATTCCCGCATTCTCCCATTCTCGCATTCCCGCATTCCCGCATTCTCACATTCCCTACTTAAACCGAATGGCCTTCACCGGGCTGATGTTGGTCACCAGATAAGAAGGCAGGACCAGGAATAACAGAGTGACGACGAGGGTGCCCAGGTTGAGTAGAAATATAGGCCAGAAATGGAGGGCTATAGGAGCCGTGGAGAGATAGTAGTTTTCTTCGCTAAGCTTGATGAACTCAAATTTGTCTTGCAACAAACAAAGGCTGATACCGATGAAGTTGCCCCAGAATAGCCCCAGAATGATAATGTAGGCGGCATAATAAAGAAATATCTGCCGGATACTCCAGTTGGTTGTGCCCAGGGCTTTGAGGATGCCGATCATGTTGGTCCGCTCCAGGATGAGGATCATCAGGGCAGTGATCATGTTGATAATGGCCACCATAACCATAAGGCTGAGGATAACCACCTCATTGATATCCTGCAAGTCGAGCCAGTCGAATATCTCGGGAAGTTTATCGCGGATGGACTCGGCGTATAGGTTATTAGGTAGTTGTTCGAAATAAATGTATTCGGTTAAGGGTTGCAGGTCGTCGATATCGTCGATGAAGACTTCGAAGCCGCTGACTTCGCCTTCCGTCCAGCCCAACAACCGCTGGATCTGGCGGATATCGACCAGGGCAAACTTCTGGTCGTATTCTTCCAGTCCGGTTCGATAGACGCCGCTGACGCGAAAGCGCCGTTGCAATTGTTCTCCTTTCTCCACAAAGTGTACAATGAAAGAATCCCCCGTATCGACTTGCAGGCGGTTGGCCGTTTGTTGGGAAATCAAAATTTCCCTTGACATAGCAGAGTCCGGCATCTCCAGCCGCCGCCCCCGCTTGATGTACTGGTCCATGAACTCCCAGTCGAAATCCTTCCCTACCCCTTTGAGGATGATGCCCTCGATCTCTTTGTCGCTTTTTTTTCCGGCCTCGATAATACCGGGTTTGATCGCGAATACCTGGATATGGCGAATACCCCCGCGCGTTTGACGAAGCCGGTCGACCTTCCTGCCGAACCATTTTTCCTCCGCCAGGTATTGAACCTGTCGGACGGTATCGAGGGAAGGATAAAACGGCTGGTCTTTGCGGATGGGATAGGCTTCCAGCAAAGAGCGGTTGATGTCGGTATCGGTGATATGGATATGCCCCCAGAAACCAAATATCTTGGAGCTGATCTCCGTCTTGAAACCGGCAATAAGGGCATTGGCGCAGATCATGACCGCTACGCTGAGGGCTACTGCCGCCACCGCTATTCGCAGGATGAGCCTGGAAAAGGATTGCTGGCCGGTGGCCGCTACCCGCCGTGCTATGAGGGCTTCGAATTTCATGCGGGGCAAAGATAGAAAAAGTCTGGATGTGTGTATTGAAAGGCTGGCAATCAACATTCATTCCGTAAGCGACTTCACTGCTTTAGCTAAGAACCCTGGAAAAAATTCTGACGCTCTTTGGAATGTCAAAAAAAAAAAAAATAACTTAGGCTTCATAACGATACAAACACTGGCAAAAGAGCTAAAATGCAACACAATAACCCATTTGGTTAATTCCAAAAACAGCTCTATGGCAGTACCTGAACGCGCTCACCTTATCCTGCTGTTTCTTCTGTTCCAACTCTTGTTGCCCGCTGGCCTGGGCGCCCAGGCAGATTTTGCGCCTATTGGCGCAAAATGGATCTATAAAAGGTGTTATATGGTCACCTGTACCGGGGAAGTCCATGAAGTGGTGCGCGACACTGTAATTGACGGCATGAGTTGCAGCGTTTTGGAGAGGACGCTCTATGGCACGAATGGAGCTCAATACATCCTTGACGAATGGGTGTTGTGCCAGGAGGGCGCCAGGGTGTATCACTATCTGGATACGATATTGAGCCTCTGTGCCTGCCATCAACTGGCCGGACAAATTTCACAGTGCGTTGTAGTAGACAGCAGTGGTTCAGTCATTAACCCGCCCGGTGTATTGCCCGCTGACTGTGACGAAACAATAAACTATGTTGTAGACCAGGAAAACCTAAGCCACCACCCTCAACTTTTGGTGTGGGTTAATTTTCATTTTATCAGGAGAGCTGACGGCACAGGCAACTTCAAAGAACCAGGAGAACCTTTATTGCCCGGAGAGTTGGATGGGCTGGCTGCCGCCGCAAACCTCCTGGGGCATATGAATGTAAGGATGGGCGATTTTGAAAAATACAACCAAAGCAGTGCGGCCCATGTGCCAGAGTCCGGCATCAGGTTCAAACTATATACTGAACCAAACAACCCCAATGACTCCTATGGCGGCATTTTCTTCCATGAATCGGATGATTTTTTTAACCAGGGATACGATAATAATAACCCTAATAATTTGAAAACGGAATTCACAGAATATAACCAAAGAGTGCTGGATATTTTTTTCGTTGAACAACAAAACAACCCCACAGACTCCATGGCTGTGCCCTTTACCCATATTTCAGGAAGTGCACCTGGCATTGGCGCCTTGTTAGGGTCTGCAATAGTAGCAGGCATGTACTCCGACCATATTTTTGATACTTCAAACTATAATGGAGGCGAAAGAGACATTGTCAATTACAAGAGTGTGGCTGTCCATGAAATACTACATAACCTGGGGTTACATCACAGTTTTGTATGTGTTAATGAATGCAGGTTTGTCGACCTGAATACGGAAGCCGATTGCAATACTCCGGGCGAAGCGTGCTCCGTTTTTTTAAATGGAAACTCCACCCCCGGCGTTACGGGAGGTTGTGCAGGGCGTTCAACAAGCCCCACCAATAACATCATGCGCCATGGCGTTACCGCAACGGCTATTACTCCATGCCAGTTGGGCATCATCCAATACCATTTACTGGTGAACCAGCCGGGTTACCTTGAATTTGACTTCTGTGAATTAAGCGAACCGGATATTATTATCCACACAGGGGAGCATATCGTATGGAAGAGCACCCGATACCTTCGAAGCAACCTGATAATCGAAAATGGGGCTAGCCTCACCATCCGGTGCCTGGTGGGAATGCCCAAAGGAAGCGTCATTACGGTTAAACCGGGAGGCAAACTGATCGTGGATGAGGGAGAGGTTACAAACCCTTGTGGAGAAACCTGGCAGGGCATCGAAGTGATAGGCAACCCCAATACCCACCAATACTACGCGAGCCAGCAGGGCGCAGTGCAGTTGAAGAATGGAGCAAAGATCGAATTTGCTGAAATCGGGGTCTCCCTCTTTGAACGAGGTAATGCCGCGCAAACTACAGGAGGCATCCTTAGAGTGGATTCAGCCGAGTTTTCCGATAACCGTTGGGGTGTTGTTTTTTATAACTACGCCTATCAATTAAATGGCGTAGAACTGGATAACCGAAGCTATATTTACAACAGTGTCTTTAAGCTTACCGAACAATACCCTTTCGATGAGTTCTTCGCTCATGCCTACGTGGGCTTTGTCAACGGCGTCGATTTCTGGAATTGCACTTTCGATGATGAACGCCCTGCCAGCCAGCTTACCAACGATTATCAACTGGCCCGGGGCATACGCAGCGAAGGCGCCAGGTTTAACGCCAGAGCCTGCCGGTTTGACAGCCTGCTATACGGCATTGACGCCAACGGTTTTGGCGAGGCGCGTAATTTCACCGCCAGGGAGTGCATTTTCACAAGCTGCTACGCAGGGATTAGCATCCGGGGGGTAGATTATTCCTATGTAAATGATTCCCACTTTGCCATCGGTGGGTATAACCGCCCGGTAGACAGCGGCATTGATTTCCCGGCCATGCATTCGGGCATCTTTGTCGACCGCTCTTCTAATTTCGGGATTGAAAAAAACGCCTTTGAACCCCAGGACGGCGCCCTCAACACCACCATCGGCATCACCGCCAAAGACACCAACCTTCCCGAAGGAAGCGAAGGCCAACACGCGGACTACAACGAGATATACAACAACACCTTTTCCGGTTTGGATATCGGCAACCTGGCTAATGGGAATAATTTGGGTGCTTTTATAGGTGGTGGCCTGACATACCTCTGCAACCAGAATGCAAATACGGCATTCTCCAACGATATTCGCGTGAACCAGGGAAATATCGCATCCCATCAGATAGACCCTGGGAATTTTGCCGCAGGCAATATTTTCACCCCCTGCGAGTCGGGCCTCACCCATATCGACAACCTGCTGGGCAATTCCATCCGCTACTATTACTGGGCGCCAGGGGCCAATGAAGAGCCGGTTTGTTCGCCGGGGTTTAAGGTAACTAGAATTGAGGAAGATAGAAATGAATGCTCCGAAAGCGGCGAAATCCCGGATGAAGAGGTTGCCAGCCATTTGCAGCTCTTCCAAAGCCTGAAACAGGAATTCCAGGGGCTGGACAATTATTACCAGGGTTTGCTTGATAACGGGGATAAACAGGGTGTACTGAGCATGATTGAAAGTACTACGCCAGTTAATAGCGAATCCCACAAAGGTCAATTGCTGTCCTATTCACCATTTCTTTCCAAGGCTTCCGCTATAGCGGTTTTGGCGCAACAGAATTTTACTACAGCCCAGAAGAAGGACATCCTGGCGGCCAATCCGGAACTTCTATACAGAGATGCAGTATGGAATGCCATACTGGCAGAAACAACCTTTAGCCAGCAACAGCTTGGTGAACTGGAACAGGCCCGCGCAACGAGCAGCCCGCGTGATTCTCTGGAAAGAGAAATGGCCGCAACGTACGGGGCGCTCCACCGCACCGGCAACAAACTTATTCAGCACTATCTAAGTGATACGGCAGGAGTGGCTTTGGATACAGTGCGTTCCCTACTTGCAGGCAAGCTCAGTTTGGAAGGCGCTTATCAGCGTGTAGATGCCTTCCTGCAGGCTCGGGATACGGCCAGTGCTATGCAGGGGTTAGCCTCCATTCCTGGGAACTTTGCACTTACGGAAGCCCAGATACAGGAACACGCCTACTACGCGCAGCTCAAACAATTGCAGGCTACCCTTGTTGCTGATAACCGGGGCTGGCAGCATATAAGCGCACAGGAAAAAGCCTGGGTACAAGCAGTAGCGGACAACAGCCTGGGCAGGGCTGCTGTGCAGGCCGAAAATATCCTCATGGCGGTGGATGGCGGCAACCAATACTATCACAACCCCATCATTACCGTCGGCCAGCAGCTACGGGCGCAACCGCCCAGGCAACAGGAGGAAAGGGCCCCTATGGACAGGCAGCGCCTGGTGGAAGTTTTCCCCAACCCCGCAAGGGAAAAGGTACAGTTTCGTTGCCGGCTGCCGGAAGGAACCGAAGGGGCTTCTTTGTCGCTGTTCAACCCTGGCGGCAGTTTGTTGGCCGCCTTCTACCTGGCAGAAAGCCAAAACCAGCTGAGCTGGGACACAAGGCCCCTGTCGGCGGGGCTATACTACTACCGCCTCCTGCTGCCCAACGGGCAGGCCGAAACGGGGAAGTTCGCTGTGATGAAATAATGATATTTTCTTTGCCTGGCGGCGTATGTTTGACGCTGCCAGGCATTTTACCAATGCCAATACTCATGAAATCATTATTACCCATATTTGCATTCCTTTTGTTATTGCATTCCACGCCTTCCTCTGCCCAGCAGCAGACGTTTAACAAGCGGATGCACCTGGGGTTTCCTTCTACTGTTTTTACGAGTATTATAGCTACCGATAGCTGCTATTACGTTACTGGAATCATCACAGATTCAGTGCCGCCATATAATGACGCCAGTATTTTCATCAAATTTACCCTGGATGGAGAACCGGAACTTGTGAAAGCCCTTCGGGATACTGTAGTTTCTTATTCCACCTGGGCTCCCGTCTTGCAGGGGATATCAGAAGGCAACCTTCTGCTTTCGGGCCAAAGTAGGGATTCCACAACAAAGGCTATATTGATTAAATATAATACATTAGGGGATACCCTGTTTACAAGGCGTTATGAGAACTATGGGCAGGACGGCCTATTTATTAAATTGAAGGCTATGGCAGTGGATGAGGCACAAAGCCAGTATTTACTAGCCACTGAAGAGGTAGAATCGGAGTCGCTAAATGATGCTGATGTAGTGATGACAAAGATAGGCGAAAATGGAGAAATATTATGGCGCAAACGGCTTACCTCTAACAACCTCAATGAAATCCCCCATTCTGCAATCTCATGGCAAGATGGAAGTTTTATCATCGGCGCACAATTCAATAATACAATTGTAGCAGATTTCAACTATACCTGCCGGGATTACCTCTTCGCCGTCGACAGCGCCGGGAACATTGAATGGCAATACCTCTCCCCGGCCGGCGAATTGCGACGGGGCGCCACAGCCCTGTCCCCTGCGGGCGACGGAGGCCTGGTAGTCGCCAGCGGGCGGGGCGAGGAATTTAATATCAACCCCAGCCGCAACGGGCTGCGCTGGCACAGCGGCCTGGTGTACAAACTCGATGCCCAGCAGCAGTTGGAGTGGGAGGTGGAGTTCATTGAGCCGTTACCTAATTCTTTTTATAACCGTTTTAATAAAATCATTAGGGCCAGTGATGGCAGTGGTTATTTAGCTGCAGGGCTATTTGTACAAGGCATCCCAGAATCACTTGAAGCAGATCTGAGCGGTTGGTTGGTCAAAGTTTCACCTGATGGCGACAGCCTTTGGAGCCGCGCTTTGCGGTTCTTCGAGCCTCAGGACCCATACTACTGGCACCACTTATACGATATCAAAGAAACCGCCGACGGCGGTTATATCATGGTTGGCCAGACGGAAGACATCAACGGGGGCTGGCAGGGCCAGCAGGGCTGGCTGATCAAAGTGGACGAGCACGGCTGCCTCGTGCAGGGCTGCCACCTCAGCCCGGTAAGCGAAGCGGCCGCCGCCGGGCCCCGCCTGCTGCTCTACCCCAACCCGGCGGACGACTTCCTCAATGTATTCCTCAAAGACAGCGCCCTGCCGCGCCGCGCCGGCGCTGCTTTCCACATCCTCGACACCCAGGGCCGGCTGCTGGCCGCCTACTCCGCCGGGCAACTGGAAGAAGCGACGCACATGATACCTGTACATGCCCTGCCGGCCGGGCCCTACCTGCTGCAATACCTGGACAGGGAAAGCCTGCTGTGGAGCGGGCGGTTTGTGAAGCGGTAGCGTTTGGGGTTGTGTAAAAAGATAAGATTAAGATTTTATAGTCCAATAATATTCTGTTTTTCGCTGCCTGGCCGGTTGCGGGGCTAGGCCGGGCAGCGAAACATGATTTGGCGCTATTTTTCAATTCCTTACTTTTGAGACAGCCTCGATGAAAATTCCAAAAAAACCTCGCAAAAAAACTAAATTTGCCCGTCGCAAAAAGAAATAACGGAACAAAACCAAAACAGGATCATGAATTTTCTGGAGGAACTAGAATGGCGGGGCATGCTGCATGACGCCACCCCTGGCCTGGATGAGGTGCTGGCCAAAGGCAAGGTAACCGGTTACATCGGCTTCGACCCCACTGCCCCGGCCCTGACCATCGGCAATTTTGTGCAGATCATGCTGCTCAGCCTTTTCCAGCGCTCCGGCCATCAGCCGCTGGTGCTCATGGGCGGCGCTACTGGCCGCATCGGCGACCCTTCCGGGCGGGATACCGAACGTGAGTTGAAGAGCTTCGAAGAGCTGGACGCCAACCTCGAACACCAGAAGCAACAGATCTTTAACCTCCTCAACTTCGAGGACGGCCCCAATAAAGCCCTGATGGTCAACAACCTGGACTTCTACCAGAACATGAATGTGCTGGACTTCATGCGCGATGTAGGTAAAACCCTGACCGTCAACTACATGCTATCGAAAGAGTCGGTGCAGAAGCGGCTCGATTCGGGTATTTCCTTTACCGAATTCAGCTACCAGTTGCTTCAGGCTTACGACTTTCAGGTGTTGTACCAAAAGTACAATTGCATCCTGCAAATGGGCGGCTCCGACCAATGGGGCAACATCACGTCCGGCGGCGAGTTCATCCGCCGCAACCTTGGCGAAAAGGCCTATGCGGTAACCACTCCCCTGCTGACTAAAGCAGACGGAACCAAATTCGGTAAATCCATGGGCGGCAACATTTGGCTGGACCCCGAACTGACCTCGCCCTACCAATTCTACCAGTTCTGGATCAACGCCGACGATGCCGATACGCCCAAGTTCACGCGTTATTTTACCCTGAAAAGCCGGGAAGAAATAGAAGCCCGGGAGCAGGAACTGGCCGGCAACCCTCAGGAACTCAAGCGCCTGCTGGCGGAAGAACTCACTATACGGGTTCATTCCGAAGAAGACTACCGCTCCGTTTTAAGGGTCAGCGAACTGCTCTTTGGCCGCAGCGCCACCAAAGGACAGCTGCTCGAACTGGCTAAGGGCGAACTGGCAACAGTGGCCGCTGAGATCCCCAGCTTCTCCGTGCCTCGCGAACTGCTGGCCAATGGCGTCAACATCGTCGACCTGCTGGCCGAGCATACCGAAATCCTGGCCTCCAAAGGCGAGGCCCGCCGCGCCATTCAGGGCAAGGCCATCAGTGTGAACAAGGACAAAGTGAACAGCCACGAGGAAACCGTCAACCACGAGGCCTTGCTGCACGGGAAGTATATAATGGTGGAAAATGGAAAGAAGAATAAGTTCATTGTGATGGCGGAGTAAGCCCGAGGGGAATTTTGTATTTTCGGGCTTATAAATTCCGTATCTTTCCCCTCAAAGCCAACACCGATGGACTATCCCGCCTTTACATCCCACTGGCAAAGTAATGCCGGCCCGCTCCTTAGTGCCTTCAGCGAAGGACAACACTCTTTTATACCCTATCTTTTACCCGAATCAGCGCTACAGCTCCCCACCCCCAAAATACTGCAGCTGCTGGCCAGCCGAATTGGCAAAAGCCTGCTGCAGGAAGCGCTCGACCCTGCCCAAACTATCCCCAGCCCGCTCGCCGGCCTGCGCACCACCAATTGGATCAAACAAACCAATATGGTAGGCATTAATGTGCGGACTATCCAAAATTTCTGGAATATCATCAAGTATTCCCTGACCCTGCCCCAGGCCCAGCAATCCATCCATCTGCTGCCCATTTGGGAGCCTGGCGTGGTGGCCAGCCTGTACGGAATGTCCAGCTGGAATATCAACCCCGAATTCTTTAGCTCCGAGTTGCAGGAGAGCTTCCCTCAACTGGATACTGTGGAAAAACAGCTGAAGGTGGTAGTCAATATCCTGCATGCTACCGGCCGCCTCGTTGGGATGGATGTGATCCCGCATACCGACCGCTACTCGGAAATCGCCCTGGCCAACCCGCAGCACTTTGAATGGCTACAACGCCAGGACGACCGGATCACCAGCCACCGGGCGCAACTACACGAGGACGTCCAGCAACATGTCTATCAATTCCTCCGGGAACAAGGCCCGGCTAAGGCGGGAATTGACTTGCCGGAAGACGCTGAACACTTCTTTTCCGACAATTATCCGGAAGGCGCCCGGATTGAGTTGCTCTTTGGCGGCCGCGAGGACTATGGCCGCCGACAGCAGCGCCGCGGCTGGCTGGTCCAACACCTCTATAAAAAGGGCTATGAACCGGCTCCCGCCACTATGGGGCCGCCCTACCGCGGGCTGGAGGTAGACACCCGCCCCGAGGCCAAAACCGTAGACCAGGACGGCCGCATCTGGCGCGACTACAAGATCAGCCAGCCGCAGGAAATGTCCCGCGTTTTTGGCCCACTTACCCGCTACAAACTCTACGAACGCCTGGACGATAACCGGAACTGGGCCATCGATTTCCAACGGCCCCGGCAGGCTACCTGGGACTACGTCTGCCAGCATTATAACGCCTTGCAGCTGGCTTTCAACTTCGATTTCATGCGGGGCGACATGTCGCATGTGCAAATGCGCCCCGAGGGCGTACCGGCCACAGTAGACAACTACTACGACCTGCACAAGGCGGTGCGCAATTACATCCGCAAGGCCAAACCCTATTTTGGGTATTTTGCCGAAACCTTCCTCGCCGGGCCGAACGTCATCGCCTACGGTAACGAGGTGGACCACCTGGAACAGGCCGACGCCGACTCTACCCTGGGAGACCTGCAAAGTATGGTGGTGGGCAGCCCCCGTTTCCTTCAGAATTTCCGCTGGTACCTGGACATTCTAAAAACCCGCAGCTTCGCCCCCAACTTCACCCTAATGACCGGCGACAAAGACGACCCACGCTTCGACGATTTTTACCTTGGCGGCAACGAGGCGCGGCTTTTCATCGCCCTGTTCCTGACCGACATGCCCAGCTACATGGCTCTGGGCTTTGAATGCCGCGACCCCCACCCCACTCCTGCGCCCAATGAACATTATACCAAACTCTATGTGTTCCAGCTCGGCGATGGGCCAAAGGCCACCAAAGGCCCTTACGTCTGGGGGCAAAATAGCCAGCTCTTTTCCCGCCTGACGCGCCTGCGGCTCAAAGCGGAAGAGATCCTGCCCCAGATCGTAGATGCCGAAACCCACTGGCTCCTTCCCCCCGACCCTACCGGCGGCGCCAGGGTGATCGCCTGGACGCAGAGCAACCCGGCCCGGTACATTTTTATCGTTAACCTGGATGTGGAGGAAAAGGCGGTAAATATCAAAATCCCCCGCCTGCCACGGGAGGCGAGGCAACCCTTGCCGAGGATTGTTTATTCCACGCACCGCGAAAACGCGGCCGGCACTTTGTTAAATGGAAATGAAAAGCAAATTCAACTGGAGGAATTACTGCCGGGAGAGGGGGTGGTGGTGGAGATTTAAGCAGCCAGCTCCACGATATCCGGGCACTCCAGCACCGGCTTTGTGTAGCCCTCCAATGTAGCATTCAGCATCGCCCGCCCAATCTCTTCCAGCCGTACCACATACTTTGGAAAAATCAACCTGAAAAGCGGATAAAGGAACCCAAGCACCTTATACGCTTTCAGCGTGTTTTTCATGCCCTGCATCGGCTGGATGTAACCGGGGCGAAAGTTGTACACGGCCTTAAAAGGCAGTTTCTGCAAATCGTTTTCCGTTTTGCCTTTCACCCGGGCCCACATGCTGCGGCCCTGTTCGCTGCTGTCGGTACCGGCGCCGGAGATGTAGCAGAACGTCATGTCCGGGTTAAGCCGGGCAAGGGTTTGGGCGACGTGCAGGGTGAGATCATAGGTGAGATGGCGGTATTGTTCTTCCTTCATCCCTACCGAAGAAACGCCGAGGCAAAAGTAGCAGGCGTTATAGCCAGAGAGCTGCGATTCAATAGCTGAAAGATCATGAAAATCCTTGTGGAGGAGCTCCTTCAATTTCTCATGCTGTACCCCGCAGGAACGGCGGTTAATGACGAGCACTTTTTCGACCCTGGGGTCGGCGAGAGCTACGTGAAGCACGCCCTCTCCAACCATGCCGGTGGCCCCGGTAATGATGGCTTTAATTTTCATGCTATTGTTTTAGAAGCTGTTTGAATTTGGTTTTTAGAATTTATTATAGGCTATTTTTTCGTCAATCAAGGCTCTTTTTGAGTCTCGTACCCATAGGTACGGGGCGAAAAAAAGCCGCAGAGTGGCGGAAAAAGAGGCATAATAAAACTGAAGGACTAAATTCAAACAGCTTTTTAGCTTACCTATGATTTTAAATCCCCTATGTTTTCCACAACTTACAACCTATGCCGCACATTTTACAAAATCCTCCCTAACTTTCGAGCGTCAAACCAAAACCCGCATCCATGAAAAAGCTCATTCTCCCGCTTACCCTTTTTTGCCTCGCCGGCCTCTTCTCCTGCACCTCAAGTACCCAGTTGCAGGTACTACAGCCCGCCCAGATCGTACTTCCCGACCATGTTGAAGTGATCGCTATCGCCGACCGTAGCAAGCCGGCCAAGGGCTTTGCCAACGTAGTGGAAGGCCTGTTTACCGGAGAGGATATCGGACAGGACCGCCGCGGGCGTCAACGTGCTCAGGAAGGATTGACCAACATTCTGACCCGCACCCCACGTTATTCCGTCAAATCCACCGGCATAGAGATGACCGGGAGCCCTTCCGGCAACAGCTTCGAGCCCCCAATCCCATGGGAGGAAGTCGAACGGATCTGCCAGCAATACGGCGCCGACGCCCTCATTACCATCGAGATGTACGATAGTGACAACTACGTCAGCACCGGCGCCCGCACGGAAAAAAAGAAAGACAAGGATGGAAAACAGTATACCGAGACCTATTACGTAGCGGATATGCGCACCCAGGTGCGCATTGGCTGGAGAGTATACGACCCCAAACAGCGGCGCATCATCGATGAGTTTACCACCGTCGAAGATGCAAACAGTGACGCCCGCGGCAATAGTGAAGAGCAAGCCCGTCGCAACCTCGCCTCCAAGGAAGGCGTAACCCAAACCGTCAGCCACGCTGCCGGCGAGTTGTACGGTATGCGCATCGCACCCGTCTGGATCACAGTGAGCCGCAATTGGTACACCAAAGGCAAAGGCAGCGCCAAAGCCGATATGGAACGCGCCGCCCGCTACGCCCGCGCCGACAACTGGGACCAGGCCGCGGATATCTGGAACACCCTGGTCAACAACGCAACCGATGAAAAAACCCGTGGCCGCGCCGCCCTAAATATGGCGGTAGCCTACGAACGGGCTGGAAAACTGGGCCTAGCCCTCGATTGGGCGCAAGCCTCTTATACCGATTTTGGCAACAAAAGCGCTCGTTCTTATATTGATGTCCTCCGCCAGAGGATATACGAACAGGAGCGGGTGGAGGAGCAGATGAAAGGCAGGGAGTAAGCAGATCCTTAGAAGGCTTAGCTTTTCTGGTTTTTTACCCGGCCGAGCGTAGCAAGGATTTATCCGGCTGACTAGATTTATCCGGCTGACTAGACGGACGGACGGGCTGGTTTTTTACCCGGCCGATCCCGACGGGTGTCGGGGGAGGACGGGCCTGGTTCCTGGGGCTAGGTAAAGCCTTTACGATAACAATTGACTACCAAAATTGGGATTTGGTAGTTAAAAGGCAGTAAATCAGTATGCCAGTCGTCAGATGGCCATAGGCGATTTCCAATTAACAAAAATCAGCTCCCGGGCGTTTAGCAATTATCAGTAATCAATTCAGACGATCCATGGAAATCACCCTATATCAGGCCGACGCCTTTACGAACGAACGTTTCCGCGGCAACCCTGCTGCGGTCTGTCCGCTGAAGCAATGGCTGCCAGACGCCACCCTGCAGGCTATAGCCGCCGAGAACAACCTTTCTGAAACCGCCTTTTTCATTCCCAAAGGGCAGGATTACCAACTTCGTTGGTTTACTCCTGCCATCGAGGTAGACCTTTGCGGACACGCCACGCTGGCAACTGCCCACATTCTCTTTCAACACCTGGGATACCGTGGCAATAGCATTAATTTTCACAGCCGCAGCGGGCTGCTCTCCGTTGCCCGGGAAAAAGAACATTACATCATGGACTTCCCCACAGATATACTGGAGCCCGCTCTGGCGCCAAGGCCATTGCTGGAGGCCCTGCAAGCCGATCCGGTGGAGGTGTTCCTGGGCCGGGAGGATTTCCTGGTCGTGCTGGAATCCCAGGAGCAGGTCGCCCAATTACGGCCCGATTTTCGCTTGCTGCGGCAAGTGAAAGGCCGTGGCGTTATCGTCACCGCACCGGGAAAAGAAGTGGATTTTGTATCCCGTTGCTTCTTTCCCAACGCCGGCATCGACGAAGACCCCGTCACCGGTTCCGCCCATACGACCATGACGCCCTACTGGGCAGAACGCTTGTCCAAACAGGAAATGTCCGCCCGACAGATCTCCGCTCGTGGCGGAGACCTGAAGTGCACCATGCTGGGAGAACGCGTAGCCATTGCCGGCCAGGCCATTACTTACCTGGAGGGGAAGATCTGGACGTGATTTCCGGTATAGCAGTTTGTAGTCGGCCTGATGGGCATTAGACTGCAAAAAAACGGTGACTAAAATCATTGAGAAATAGCAGAAAGCATCCTATAATATGGATAGAAACCCATGCCTTCCAACCCAGGAGGGAAGCGAGGGCATGGGAGCCTGAAATTCTATCAACCAAAGCTAAAAGGATGAAAAAGAATCGCATTTATCCGGTATTGGGAATGGTGACTAATGCACTGGTGGCGATTGTGCTCATTTTCCTGTTCATGGGTGCTTCCCGAACACTTACGGAAGGTATTATTGAAAAGGACTTTTCATTGGCCGTTGGGGAACGGGAGACGATTGAATTCAACCTTGTCCAAACGGGTGAGATCCGGGCCTTTGCCGAATGGAGCCCGGGGAAAACCGAGCTTTCGCTGATCCTTTTCCGGCCCGGCCAAATGAATTATATTGCCCGTACCGACGGAGGCAGCCCGGCAGAATTGGTGTATGAAGTAACCGAAGGAGATACCCTCAGAGGTAGCGATTGGAAACTCAAAGTGGTGAACATGGCCAACGATAAGGTAACAGGGCATGTACAAATCACCTATCCCATTAAAGCTGATAGCCTCTTGCAGTAATCGCACTTTTGCCTTCAGGGGCCCTTACGCATTGTTGTGTTTTAAGTCAAAGCATCACCAAGCCATCTTCACGCACACGCCTCTGTTACATCATTTGTACTGGCAACAAAAAAGTGGCTCCACCTTATTAAATGGACTTTTCAAAAGGCAAGACATCCCAATTCAAAGAGATTCCCGACCAGGAAGTGGTACTCCGCATCATACAGGCCCAAAACCAAAAAGAACTGCGCCTTTTCCAGGCGGAGTTATACCAACGCTATGCCGGCAAGATCTATCACAAGTGCATCAGCCTGGCCGGCGACACAGAAGTGGCCAAAGACCTGATGCACGATATTTTCATCAAGATCTTTGTCAACATCAGCCGGTATAAAGGGGATGCGCCCTTTTATTCGTGGGTATTCGCTATCGTGTACAATCACTGTTTTGACTATCTCAACAAAAAAAAGAGAATGTACTCAACGCCCATTTCTGAATTGCCGAACGAACCGGCGGATGATGATTGGGAGCTACAACATAAACTGTTTCGCGAAGCACAGCTCTCCAGTATGGAAGCTGCCTTTGAAAAGCTGAAGCCAACAGAAAAGCTACTCCTGACGATGTTTTATCAGGACGGGCTGCCGATCAAAGAGATTAGCAGTTTGCTGCAGAGTAGCGAAAGCGCCATAAAAATGCGATTACAAAGAAGCCGGGCCCATCTGGCCGAATTGATAAAAAAGTCAACCCATGAGAAAGATGCATGATGGTGAAGACCTGTTCCATGATAACATCCTGGGAGAAAAACTCCTGGCCCTACCCAGGGAGACTGCGCCGCCCCAGGAATTACAGGAAGCAGTTTTTTCTACGTTGGACGCCTTGGATTTCTTTTCAGAAGTAGCCGATTTGTTTACAGGCAAATTCGCCCTGGCTAATTTGTCCATTCTGGAAGCGGTCGGGGCGCCTCTGACCGCAGCGGAGCCGGAGGAAGAAGAATAGCAAATGATTCTAAAAGAAGTGTGGCCTTTTTCCTAAATCCGGTCTATATTCCGCAAACAGAACCAACCGAACAAGATAATGGAGGACCTAACCAACTGGCCTGATGTTTTTTTTGAATCCCTGCGGGCGTTTGGTGCAACCTTTATGGGGGCTATTCCAGGTATCATTGGAGCAATTGTAGTGCTCTTGTTGGGGTGGCTGTTTGCGCGCCTGGTTTCCGGGGGTATCACTCGTTTGCTAAAAGTAGCGCGGTTTGATACGCTGGCTGAAAAAGTGAAAGCGGATCAATTCCTAAAGCGGGCCAATATTACAATAGCCCCAAGTAAACTGATCGGCCGCTTTGTATATTGGATCCTTATTTTACTGGTGGTCATCACCGCTTCGGATACACTGGGCTGGCATGCCGTTTCAGAGGAGGTTTCGAATTTGCTGGGCTACTTGCCCAAGTTGATGATCGCCATTGTTTTTTTCATCGTGGGTACTTATATCGCTACTTTTGTGCGGGATTTTATCCAAAGCGCCACCCATTCGCTGGGAATCAGCAGTGGAAAGATCATCGGCGCTTTTGTATTCTACTTATTGCTCATTATCATTACCCTGACTGCTTTGGAACAGGCAGGCATGGACACCACGATCATCACCTCTAACCTACTGCTAATCATGGGCGCCATACTGGCGGCGGCGGCTATTTCCTATGGTTTTGCCTCCCGGGAAATCTTATCCAACCTGCTGGCGGGTTTTTTCAATCGCCGCACTTTTGTAGTTGGCATGACAATAGAAGTGAACGGTGTAAAGGGCCAGATCATCCAGGTCAGCAATATTTCCGCCACTATAAAAAATGAGCAAAATGAAAAGGTCGTCATTCCGGCCCATGAATTGCTTACCAACAAGGTAAAGATCATTGAATAATAGGGTCTTAAAAAACCGGGTGCGGGCAGATTCCCCTTGAGTTTTATTTATTATTGCCCGCACCGGTTTTTGCACTTTCCAGGCAGCGTATTCAGCCTGTTTACACCTAATGCCATTATCCGCACCACTATCTCCGGGATCGGGAAAGGAAAACCCTGATTACCCAACTCCAATAACTCAAGAACACGAGAAATGAAAAACTTATTCCTGGCATTGGTTGCATTAATAGGCGTAACCACAATGGCTAAGAGTCAATACGAAACCGTCAACTTCAAAATTTGGCGGGATAAGTAAAATGGGATGGCTACTCTTAAAAACTGGCTATCCGCGGTAGTATAAAAATTTGTTTTCATTTGGTTTTTTGGGGTTTTAGGAGTGCTGCTTCGGCAGCACTCCCTTTTTGAATAACATTTCCTTCCTATTTGTCCTTCATCCGCACGAAAGCCTGATGCCCCACCTGATTGCCCATCATCACTACTACGTGGTACAGGCCGGCCGGCAAAGCATCATTCAACTCGAATGAAATGGCTTCACCTGACGCCAGGTTGTCGAACTCCCGGTACATCAGTTCCCGGCCGTAAGCGTCGGTAATACGGACCAGTATTTCCGAAGAAGCCTCCTGTCCCAGGCGCACATTCACCCGGTCCGTTGCCGGGTTGGGGAATACCGTAAAGGGCAATTGATCCACCGCAGCCACCTCGCGGCTTGGCGTAAGGGACTTAGCAATAAAGACGTCATCGTGCAGGCAGGTAATCGGGCAGTTGCGGCGGATAATATCAGCCAGGCGGTTGCCTTTGACCCAGGCCTTCTCTTCCAACGAAAGCCAGGGGTCGTTTTCGTAGTAGAAACGGTCGCCTTCCCGAAGGGCATGGAATTGCCGGCCGATGATCTCCATGGCCGTTTCGCCAAACAATGCATTGGGCATGTGGTCCTCAGCCAACATCCCAACCCAGGGGTCGATATGGTTGACATCGTGATACACCATTCCCAACGCAGCGCTCATCAGCGGGTCGGAACATATTTCCTGGAAGCTTTCCCGGGGCGCCATTCCAAAATCCGCACGGATAGTATTGTAATCCGCCAGGCCCCGGTCGCGCCCGCGGTTGATGTTCAGGGCCACGAGGTCGAGTCCGCCGGCGCCAGGAGGGCCAAACAGGAAATTGCGCAGGTCGTCAATAACCTTGCAGTCAAAATCCTGTTCCACTACCGTAGACATGCCAATGAAGTACGGCTCGATACCCCCAACCTCCAGCGTAGCCTGCGGGTTGAAGTAAGCATCGCGCAGTTGAATGTGCCCCTGGGGCATGGCGTGCCCGCCGTCGTCCATCCGGACCAGTATATTATTGATGGTGGAGTGCCCGTAGCGGTAGGCTGCCGCCGAGAATACGTTCATGATGCCCGGGTCAACATAGGGATTATAGCCGTTGAAGGGCTCCAGGCTCATGCCCAGGGTGGGTAACCATTCTTCATAAACAATAGCCTGGATGAGCGCGCCAACCAGTTTGCGGGCGTGTTGGTACAGTTGCTCATCCGTCCAGCTGGGATTCGCTTCCGCCAGTTCTTCGCAAAGGCGGTTGTGTTCCCGGATGAAGAGCGTATGCATTGCCAGCAGAAAGGGATTTTCGTTGCCCCGCACATCCCCCAGTACAAACCATTTCTGTACATAAGGTAAAGGCATAGCCATTTCCGGTGCGGTGCTTTCAATCGGGGCATCGTATTCGCCCGTCGTCGTGTTAAATGGCGGCAGGTTGCCAGCCGACACCCGAAGCTTCCCCCCGGCAAAGGAGCGCAACCAGTACGCCCGCTCCTGGTTGGAACCGTATACCCCTGACCCATCAATAAAAGCTGTAATAGCATTCATATGGATGCGGGGGTTGTCGGGGCTGGTCCCGGTCGTAGGGTCATAAGCAGAGCGGTGCATAGGGATCACCACCGAACCTGTCCCCTGCGGGTCAAAAAAGGCGTCGAAGGGAGGTACCGCAATGTTCATCGTCTCCGTTGGATCGTCGGGGCCCAGGGTTATATCATGGTCGATAAACTGGCCCCAGGCCCAGGTATAAGCGCTCAGGCCTCGTGGGTCTTCCGCCATCGTGTTTTGGGCAAAAAGGGCGTTACTGATCGTCCGCGGGTTGGGCCGGTCAGCACCAGCCGGCGTCGAAATGCCATCTCCATAGGCAATAGTGCTGGCCGATACTACCTGCACACCGGCAGCCCCCCAGTACGGCTTGAGGAAATTGTTGTTCGCACCATCGATGGCCCGGTACTCCTGGGCGGTGAGGTTCTGGAAGCCGCCGACAAGCAGGGCAGCCCAACACAATACGCAAATTCGGGGTAAAGTAATTCTCATGGGAATTGCTTTTGGTGAATGAATGAATCGATAATGGTGGGGGGTACAGCACGGCAGTTGGCAAGGTGTACAGCCACTGCATTAAGATTTAATACTATTTTATCTTAAATATGTTTCAACAAATAACACTTTTTTTTATTTAAAAACTTAAGAGGAATGGATTGGAATTCGGAAAGCCGCCCTGGCTAAGGGACGAGGACAGGCTCCTCTCGCCTGCTGCAGCACATTGCCCACTGTTTACTGCCGACTGCCAACTGCCTAGGGCCCCAACCTCAGCTTTTCTTTGTTTATCTTTGTTCCCATTTTGGCCAGAGAGGTCGTGCTGAATTCTTCCCGCAATGCCGCCTTATGGCTGATCCAAAAATCGTGGGCCGGGCAAGGAGCTGCTTCCCCACATCCGGCCAGGCCCAACAGGCACTTATCGAAAAAATCAGGGCCATCCAGCGCGCAAACGATGTCAATCAGGAAGATATCTTCCGGTTCTTTAACCAGGGCGATGCCTCCATTTGGGCCGCGGTAAGACCGCAGCATCCCTTCCTCGGTTAGTACCTGGAAAGTTTTGGTCAGAAAATGAAAGGAAATTTCCAATTGTTCCGATATTTCCCGGATGTTGACGAATGCTCCCCGGGGCTTTTCCGATACGATATAAAGCAGCGCCCGCAGCCCATAGACGCAACTTTTTGACAAGACTTTCACTTGATATATCTTAATTTTAAGAGCTAATTCTCTCAAAACTACTTTTTTTTAATAATATCTGAAAGAATGATCGTTTTTAAGGAGTTCACTTTTGACGCCGCCCACTTTCTACCCAATGTTCCGGAAACGCATAAATGCCGGAACATGCACGGCCACACTTACCGTATTCGGATTTATGTGGAAGGGCCCCTGGACCCGCTCCTGGGCTGGGTTATGGATTTTGCCGACCTGAAAAAGGCCTGGAAAAGGATAGAGCCACAACTCGACCACAAAGTACTCAACGATATAGAAGGCCTCTCCAACCCTACTGCCGAGCACATTGCCATTTGGGCCTGGGAACAACTGAAACCAGTGCTGCCACTGTTATCCCGCATCGAGCTGTACGAAACGCCCAGTTCGGGGGTGATGTACAATGGGCAGTAGGCCGCATTTGGGATTTGTCAGTTAAAATCAGGTATTGGGTAGGATACTGCACACTGGAAACTGCCTGCTGCTCATCACCCTTGCATCAACCGACGGAAACGTTCCCGGTATTTGGGGCCAATATTGAGCGTATGCAGAGGGCTACCCGGTTGGAAGCACAGGCTTACAGAGGTGAAGTTGCTGGCGTAACTTTTGATATAGGAAAGGTTGATGATAAAGCTATCGTGGATACGCAGGAAGCGGTTGGCTGGCAGCGCCTGTTCCAGGTTTTTAACCCTTTCCCGGGTGAGGTAAGTCGTCTCTGGAGTTATGATCCGGACATCAACATTGGCGCCTTCGCAATAGAGGATCTCCTCGTAGGACAGCTTGATCCAACGTTTTTTTTCCTTGATCAGGAGGTGTTCCTTGAGTTCAGGAGCCGGTGCTGGTTGGCCGGAATGCAGTTCATCAATCGCTTTATCCACAGATTTGTTGAGCTTCCCCAGTTCAATGGGCTTAAGCAAGTAGCCGCTAATGGAGTAATCATAACTTTTGATTGCATAATTCGGAAAAGCGGTCGTTATGATCACCTTCATGGAGAGGGGCGCCTGCCGGAGGGCTTCCAGAAGGTTGAAACCGCTCAGCTCCGGCATTTCAATATCGAGGAACATGATATCGGGCGCCGGCTGCTTTTCGTCGGTCAGAAAATCATAGGCATCTTCGGCATTATCGAAACTACCCAATAGTTTCAGGTCCAGGCGGGTATCCAGCAGGTGTATCAGGTTTTCCAACTGCAATTCAACATCTTCAACTACGATATAGCCGTATTTACGCTTCATAACAATGGAATTTGCAGTTGAACCGTAAACAGCTGGCCGTCCTGGCCAATATTCACTTTTTGACGGCCCTTGTAGACCAGGTTGAGGTTCTCCAGAGCAGTGGCGAGCCCAACTCCGCCTTCTTCCCGGCGCTCGTGGAGGGTATCTTCATTGCGGGCGTTAGGTTTAAAAGTATTGCGTATGGTGGCGTAAAGGTAATCCTCCTCAATTTGAAAGTGAATATGGATGAGTTTCTTTCCCGGCCCCTTACTGTTATAATGCTTGAAGCAGTTCTCAACAAAAAGCAACAAAATCATGGGGGCGATACGGTGGAGGGCCTTTACCTCGCCCTCCGTTTCCAACAGTAGCTCGGTATTGCGGGACAATTGCAGGCGTTGCAGGCTGATATAACTCTCTATGAAGTTAAGTTCGTCTTCCAGCGGGGCCAGTTTTTCGTTTGTTTTATATACCAGGTGCCGGAGCAGGCGCGACAATTCACCGATCAGTTCGGGGAGGTTGTCTGCCTTTCGGCGCGCCAGCACCTGCAGGTTGGCCAGGGTATTAAACAGAAAATGAGGCCGGATCTGTTTCTTGATAAAATTAAGTTCCCGTTCCAGTTCCCGCCCCCGCCGGATAGCTTCCTGACGCGATTTTCGTTCCAGTTCCCGGCTGTGCTCGATGGCTTCCTTGGTAAAGGAGACCCCGGTGGTGCAAATGATCAGAAAGAGGATAACGATACTGAGTTCATACCATTTCTGGTCCGGAATCTCAAAATAGGCATGAATAAGGGGAGCATACAGGAGCGCAAAAGCAATAGAGGTAAAGAAGCTCAGGGTAAGAAAAATATGAAATCCCCACCCCTGAAGCCTTGTCCTGGTAAAGATTCGCTTTTCCAGAAAAGCCTGTACGCGGCCTTTATAAATAAATATGAGGTTGAAATATACCGGCACGCCCATCATAAAAGTATACAACAAGGCTTCCCGGAAAACAATCCAGAAAGCCTTCCTTTTGTAATCGAGTGCTTCCAGCAATTCGGCTTTGCCCTGATACCAGGCGTGGATGGCAAAAAAGCAAAATACGACTACAAAAACCAGGCCGCCGAATGCCAGATGCTGGACAACGTCCTTACGCAGGATCTGAAACACCTGTACCTGCGCCTTGGTAATTCTGAGAGTGGATTGCGGCATTGCCATCCCGCTAATTTTGGCTTTTTCCGGATGATAAACAAGCTAATGTGCTAAAAACAACTTCTACCCGATAGCCCGGCTGGGCGCCCGGGCCTCTCCTATACCTTTCTACTACAAAAAGCCTGCCTTCTGCTACAAGAACTTTACACCCCTTCCCTTTTTGCCTAAATTTAAAAGGATGTAGAACCAGATTTCATTGTCAAAAAGCACCATATCATGGCGAACAAGCATCACCAAAACGAGAGTTGGAAGAGTAAGGCCATCGCTGCTGCAGCATCCGTTGCTGCCGTTGTAGCCGCTATCCGTTGGTTACTGGTACAACTGGCGCGCAAGGCTATGGGCGCCTGAGTGTATGTGTTTCTTACTTCTTGTTAGTTATTTGTTTTTCCTGTCTTTTGTTGCCGGGAGTGTACTATTTTGTTTATTGCTATTTAAGAGCTGGTGTATTCCGAACGTCCAACATCAGCCACGGCTAAGTTGATTCCTGCCTTCATCGCTCATCCGTCATTCAAATTTTTTCTAGCTTTATGGTAAAAAACCAATGCACCTCAGTGAAATACTGAACCACCTGGGTGAATCAAGAGAACACTATTTTAATGCTGTTTCTCCTCCGGTCATCCAAAGCAGCAACTTTGCGTTCCAAAGCCTGGCGGAATTCCGGCAAGCTTTCACCGATGAACTGACGCACCACGTATATTCCCGCGGAAACAATCCCACTGTTAATATTCTGCGCCAAAAACTGGCGGCCCTGGAAAAAGCCGAAGATTGCCTGGTTTTTAGCAGTGGCGTAAGCGCCATCGCCGCTGCAGTAATGGCCAATGTCCGCAACGGCAGCCATGTCGTCTGTGTGCAATCCCCTTACTCCTGGACCAAGATCCTGCTGCAGGACTACCTTCCCCGCTTTGGGGTCGAACACACCTTCGTCGATGGCCGCGACCTAAGCCTCATCGAGCAGGCTATTCGCCCTCAGACCAGCCTGATCTATCTGGAAAGCCCCAATTCTCTGACTTTCGAATTACAAAACCTGGCAGCCTGCGCTGAAATAGCCCGGCGCCATGGCATTATTACCTGTGTGGACAATAGCTATTGTTCTCCTATCTTCCAGAATCCGATCGAATTGGGGATTGACCTGGTGGTTCATTCGGGCACCAAATACCTCAATGGCCATAGTGATGTGGTTATGGGGGTGTTGTGCGGGAGTAAGCCGATGGTAAAAAAGATATTCGAAACGGAATACATGACCCTCGGGGGTATTCTGTCGCCTCATGATGCCGCCCTCGCTATTCGGGGGTTGCGCACCCTTGAATTACGGATGCACCGCTCGGACAGCAGCAGCCTTAAAATTGCTCAATTCCTGGAAGGCCACCCGAAGGTGGATAAGGTATTGCATCCACTGCTACCTTCCTTCCCCCAATATGAACTGGCGCAACAACAAATGCGGGGAGCCGGCGGGCTGTTTTCCTTTTACCTGAAAGCGGATGCCATCGAAAAAGCGGAAGCTTTCTTCGAACGCCTCCAGTATTTCCTCCTGGCTGTCTCCTGGGGTGGCCACGAATCGCTCATCCTCCCTGCCGCAGCTTTCTACAAAATTCCCGGCCGGAAAAATTCTCCCCTGCCCTGGAACTTAGTCCGGCTCTATATCGGTTTAGAAGATCCGGAATGGCTGATTGAAGATCTGGGAAAAGCCTTGGAGGCGGTGTAAACCTCCAAACGTCGAACGCCAGGCCTCCGATGTCTGGACAGCACCCTTGGAGGTTTTGCCCTGCGACATTCCGACACACAAGACACACAAGACACACTAGACATACAAGACATACAAGACATACAAGACATACAAGACACACAAGACCCGACTCTGCGAGCCGGGCAAGCACACAAGACACACTAGACACACTAGACATACAAGACATACAAGACATACAAGACATACAAGACACACAAGACCCGACTCTGCGAGCCGGGCAAGCACACAAGACACACTAGACACACAAGACACACAAGACACACAAGACCCGACTCTGCGAGCCGGGCAAGCACACAAGACATACAAGGCATGAACAAAGTAATCGTATTAACCGGCGCAGGAGTAAGCGCAGAAAGCGGGATCAGCACCTTCCGGGATGCCGGTGGACTATGGGAAGGGCATGATGTCATGGAAGTAGCCTCTCCGGAAGGATGGCGCCGAAACCAGGCCCTTGTTCTTGATTTCTATAACAAGCGCCGGCGTCAGCTAAAAGAGGTGGAGCCCAATGCCGCCCATCACGCATTGGTGGAATTGGAAAAGCGATTTAAGGTTTCCGTCATCACTCAGAATGTTGATGATCTGCATGAACGCGCCGGCAGCCGAAAGGTGATCCACCTTCATGGAGAGTTGCGGAAAGTACGCAGCACCAGAAACCCAAACCTGGTTTATGATTGGACGGAAGATCTCGTTTTAGGGGATACTTGTGAACTGGGAAGCCAACTGCGGCCCCACATCGTCTGGTTTGGCGAAGCAGTGCCCATGATCGAACACGCGGCGGCGGAAACCAGCACCGGGGATATCGTGATTATTGTAGGTACTTCGATGCAGGTGTACCCTGCCGCCAGCCTGATTGGTTTTGCCGATCAAGCGGAGCGAATCTACTACGTCGACCCCAAGCCTTCCATCAACTACGAATTGAGCCTTATTCCTGGCTTGTCGGTCATTGCCGAACCGGCCACCACCGGAGTCCGCAAAGTGGTGGATGAGTTGCTGGGGTAATTCTTGTTGGAAGCTGTTGGCAGTTGGTTTGAATTAGCCAGAAAAAAGAAAAAGCCATGCACACCAAACGGCGGCACGGCTCTACTCCCTATACTATGAAAAAAACTACTTGATGCGATAGGTTACCATTGCCCCGCCAAAGAGGTACCAGTCTTTCGTACCCGGTTCACCTGACAAGCTTATCCCATCGAGGTAATCGGTAAAAGTAGTGCGAGTGCCCAGTTCCAGCCCTACGCACCACAGCTTGTTGATATAGGCCTTCACCCCTATCCCAATCGGCACGGAAAACTGTAATTTGGAATAATCGGAAGAAAGATCCTGTTGAACCTTTTCGTTGCCTTCATTACCGAAAACTGGCTTGGGATTAATAAAAACCATCCCCAATCCTCCGTAAAGATATGGCGAAAAGCGATTGATCATTTTATCGTAATTTTTATAGCGATTAGCCCCTAAAGGCTCCCACTCTCCCACCACCGATAACTCCACGAGTGTAGTTGTAAAGCTGAAGCCACGCTTGATGCGGTCCGCGTAATTATTATCATTTCCACTCAGTTTACCGTACAGCAGGTTGGCGCGTATGGCTGTAGTCTCGTCCACATAAGTTCGGGCCAACAGGCCGGCGGCAAAGTTGGATTCTCCAAAATTGGGTGCTTTTTTCAGGGTAAGGTCACCCTGATAGTTGGATACTCCCAGAAACAGGCCTCCTTCCAGGGCTGGTTGCGCCATTCCCAAAAGAGGGGCCAGCACAATTACTAAAATGTACAATTTTTTCATTGCCAGGATTTTTTTAATAGTTCCGATAAAAAATTGATGTCATACCAGCCAAGGGGGGCAGTACTTTCAACAGGTTGCCCGAATAGAATGGACTTCGTTTCGGGCTTCCTCAAGAGCGCTGAATTGGCATTGAAAAAAAATGGATTAAATATGTAACGGGCTCAAAGCCCAGCCTCTGAAAGCAAATTTGGATACAAAAAAACTTGGATCGGCTATTGGGAAAACATAAGGGGGGGATGATGTCATTCTTTTACTATCAGGCTTACTTGATGATTTCTGCAATCCGTTTTACTCATTTATCATCAAAGAATCCCTATCAATTGCGCAGTGATATCATTCTTTACGCAAACGATTACTGAAGGTTTCACATTAGATATGTTTTTTTTTAATTTTTTAAAAAGCCAGAACAAGGCGGAAAAAGCGGAATAATTCCAAAAAGCCTTAATATTATCATCCGGTTCAGCCCTGCAGGTGTTTTTGTAATGTATTATCTCACTTAAATTCTTACCAAAATGATCGGAAAACCCAACTTCATCCTTTTTACACTCGCTGTATTGGGCTTCGCCGCCTGCCAGTCTCCCGTCCCGGAACAGTCCCTGGATGTCAGCTCTCCTTCGGGTAAACTGAAAGTGCAGTCCTTTCTAACTACCGAAGGGCAGCCTGCCTACCTGATAACCTACGATGGAAAGGCTGTGATCGATACCTCTACGCTGGGGTTTGAGTTCCAGGATGCAACTCCCCTGGCAGGAGGCATGGAATTGGTGGAACAAGCCACCAGCAGCACTAATGAAACCTGGGAAATGCCCTGGGGTGAACAACGTGAAGTGGTGAATCATTACAACGAACTGTCGGCCACCTTCCGGGAAACCGCCGCTCCCGAGCGATCCTACCGCATCGTTTTCCGGGTTTACGACGATGGACTGGGCTTCCGCTACGAATTCCCTGAACAGCCGAACCTGAAAGAGGCCGTCATCATGGATGAAAACACGCAATTCCAGCTTACCGGCGATCACCAATGCTGGTGGCAACCCGGCGATTGGGACATCTATGAGCACCTCTACAACACCACTAAAGTTTCCGAAATCGATGCTACCAGCAAGGGTGACCCCAACCTGGCGCAGTCCTATATTCCTGAAAATGCGGTGAATACGCCCTTCACCCTGAAAACGGCCGATGGCCTTTACCTGAGCTTCCACGAAGCAGCCTTATACGATTATTCCGACATGACACTGAAAGTAGATCCCGCTACCTTACTGCTGCAGAGCGAACTGGTTGGTTCGGCCCGACTGGGTTACAAAACAAAAAGAAAAGCGCCTTTCCACACCCCCTGGCGCACCCTGCAAATTAGTGAAAATGCCGGCGGATTGATCGAATCCCGGCTCATTGTCAACCTGAACGAACCCAACCAACTAGGGGATGTCTCCTGGTTCAAGCCCACAAAATATGTCGGAATCTGGTGGGAAATGCACCTCGACAAGTCTACCTGGGATATGGCCAGCGGGCGCCACGGCGCCACCACTGAAAACGCCAAACGCTTTATCGACTTCGCTGCCGACAACAACATCGGCGGCTTGTTGGTAGAAGGCTGGAACACCGGCTGGGAACACTGGAGAGATCCGGGATCCCGGGAGGGGGTATTTGATTTCGTGACACCTTACCCCGATTACGACCTTCAGGAGGTCGTCCGCTATGCCAAAGAAAAAGGGGTCGAAATCATTATGCACCACGAGACTTCGGCCGCTCCGCGCACCTATGAAGCGCAACTGGACACCGCCTTCGCCCTGATGAAAAAGCTGGGTATCCATTCCGTTAAGACCGGCTATGTTGGCAAGATCATCCCCGAGGGAGAATATCACCACGGACAATGGATGGTAAACCACTACCAGAAGGTGCTGGAAACCGCCGCCCGTTTCGAGGTCGCGGTCGATGCTCACGAGCCGATCAAGGATACCGGCATCCGCCGCACCTGGCCCAACTTTATTTCGCGGGAAGGGCTGCGCGGCCAGGAGTTCAACGCCTGGTCAGCCGATGGCGGCAATCCGCCGGAGCATCTGCCTATCATAGCCTTTACCCGTATGCTGGCCGGCCCCATCGACTTTACTCCTGGCATCTTTAATATCAAGCTGGACCCCTACAAGCCAAACAATCAGGTGAATACTACCCTGGCCCAGCAACTGGCCCTCTATGTCGTCATTTACAGCCCGGTACAAATGGCCGCCGACCTGCCGGAATTTTACGAAGGCAACCCTGCCATGCAGTTCATCCGCGATGTAGGTGTCGATTGGGAAACCTCCAAAGTCCTCAACGGCGAAGTGGGCGACTTTGTGACTATCGCCCGGCAGGAAAGAGGCGCCGATAAATGGTTCCTGGGCAGCATCACCGATGAGAATGCCCGCACGCTTCCGGTTAAGCTGGACTTCTTGTCCGCCGGAAAAAAATACACAGCCACCCTTTATGCCGACGGGCCTACCGCGCACTGGAATGACAATCCCATCAACTTCACTATCCAAAAGTTCCTGGTGGACAGCAGTACAGAAATGGAACTGCGCCTGGCGCCCGGCGGTGGCGCCGCCATCAGCCTGATCCCGGCAACGGAGGAAGAAATGCAGGAACTCAAGGGGTATGGGGAGTAGGTGCATTTAATAGTTGAAAAGTTGAAGCGATGAATGGTTGAAAGATAAGGCCAGGGGATGGATACCTGTTCATCCCCTGGCCTTATTGGATTTTCCCCTTTGGGGATAAATTTTACGCTAATGAATGTAAAATCAATAGCCCTTTTTACCGGCAAAGTATTCCTTTTGACTATTCTGCTGGTATTCTTTTTCATACTCGGAGCGTTTCTCTCTGGCTTATCGGAGCCGGCAGCCGGAGCTGAACCAACGCCCTCCGAAGCCGGAAGCATGATGGGCGCTTTACTTATAAGCTCCCTCCTTCAGGCCATCATCCTTTCCATCATCATCCTTCGTTCGCGTGAGGCCGGCTGGAAGTTGACGGGGGCTGTCTTCCTCGCATTCTATGGCTCCATGGCCGTTATTCCTCAAGTAGAATCAGTTGTATACTTACAAAGCCAACTGCCCCCGGGTATGGTCCCTAAAATATTGGTAATGGGCGCCATTGTGGCGGCCTTGTTTTCCCTTTCTGGCGTTTTCATTTTAGGCAAAATGCGACGAGGAGGGGCCGTAGAAACGGCAAAAGGCCGATCGGCGATTTCCATTAGCGAATGGGGATGGAAGTTAATGCTCATCGTAATAGCCTATCTGATTTTGTACTACACTTTTGGGTATTATGTAGCCTGGAAGAACCCGGCGGTACAAACCTACTACGGCGGGAGTGACCCGGGAAGTTTCCTGGCTCAATTGTCTGATATCTGGGTTTCCACCCCCTGGATGTTTCCTTTTCAGGCTCTTCGGGCATTATTATGGGTGTTATTGGTGCTTCCTATAATCCGGATGCTCAAAGGGAAGCCATGGGAGATTGGACTGCTGATGGCTTTATTTTTCGCCGTTTGGAGCACGCAGCTTTGGATGCCCAACCCCTACATGCCGGCGGAAGTAGCCAGAATTCATTTTGTGGAGACGGTGTCCTCCAATTTCATTTTTGGCGGGCTGGTGGGGTGGCTGTTGAGTAGGCGCTACCCCATTTCGGGAAAGCGCTGAAGCCAAAGCCAGATTTTTATTGAAGAACCCAAATGGGCGCTATACTAAGGCCTTCTCGGGCCCCATCCCCTACCCCTTCCGATGCAATTGCATATGCACTTCTCGAACCGTCCAATCCGGCTTCCGAATACTTTGCCGGCGGAAGCCTACCTTACGGTGGGATAACAGTGCGCCCTCCGGCGGCAGGCCCTCCTGGTTGAAATTGTCCGTATCGAACTCATCCGTACAGATGATCAGTTTGAGGTATTCATCTAGCGTATGGATGCCCCGTTCAAGGTAATAATCCTCCATATCCAGGGACAAGGTGCGGTAGGGGTAGCCTTCGAACACATCGGCAGCCCAGGCCTCCTGGCCCGGTTCCAGGGCCTGCTTGGGCAATATCTGATTGGTGATGCCAAAATCATCGGCGAGGAACAGTAAGCTCACCCACAAAGCTCGTTGCCCGGTATTTTTCACCTTAAACTGAAAGCCCGGCGGGACCCATTTCCCCTGGCGTCCGACGTACTCAAACCGGGTGGGGCTGCACCAATCTACCAATTCGACAGGGGCATCGTCTTCCGTATTGCCGGGCTCCGTCACCCGGTACAACTCGATGGTAATTTCCTCGGCATTGATACTGGTGGCGGGGTTGGACAGGCGCAGGAGCTGTAGCCAGTTGGCCACTTTTTCCAGCTTATTGACAAAATCGACAGCGGAGGCTTCTTCGTAACCCATTACCTTTTGAAAAAGGGGCTGTTCGTCGAAACGGCGGGAAAGAAAATAGGCGCCTGCTTTGGCATGCACCAGGAAATCCGCCGAATTGGCATCCGGTACCAGTTGAAAGAAATCGGAGTTTTTCCGGCCAAGCAGGTTTGACAACAAGGTTATAGCTTCAGCTTGGCTCTCCGCTGCTGTAGCAAGCCTAAGACGGGGAGCGGCCAGCTCGGTTAATTTTGCCGGGTATTGTTTTTTGGGGTCAAACCCATCCATGCCTTCCACTTTGGTGCGCTGCGCCAGGACTTCGGTAGCCCGGACACTGTGTTCGTCATCAACCAACTGGAAAACCGTAGGGGACTGCTCATCCCCTGCCAGTATGCCATGCAGAGCGCCTGCATTGACAAACCAGCCCATAGTGTTGTCAAATCCGATCAGATAAGCCCGTTTACCAGTGGCCAATACCCCGGAGAGGAACAAGCGATCCTTATCTTCAGTGGGTAGGGCGTCCACTTGGGGGGATTGTTCAGCCACTACGTCCCGGATGCGCATATTCACCCGGTTGGCCAGTTCAGCGTAGGATATCTGGCCGTTCGAACCGGACAGGGCCTCCAGCAGGCAATGGGTAAATACACCGCGAGGGGCCCCTTGTACCTGTACTTCTTTAGCCGTCTGATTATCCCGTGCTGCACCCAGGTGAACGTAGCGCCCCCGCGGTGGGCTGAAGCGCCCCTCCCCTGCCGGCCGGTACTGTTCAAAGCCCAGATATTCTTCCGGTGGCACAGCCGTTCCGATCTCTCGAATGAGCCGCTCCTTAACCCCCCGGGTAATACTGCCTGAATGGCAGCAATCGGTAATGGCTACAAAGTGGATATCTTTTCCCTGCGTGGCCTGCCAGATGAGAAAGGACAATTCCTTGTCCATCAGGTCGCGGCCGCCTGCCTGGCGGCTATCCCAGCAAACGATAGACTCCACCCTCCGACTGGGCGACAGGTGCCAGAATACCTCCGGCGCATCGCAGTAGGCGCCGTGGCCAGCGTAGTAAAACAAGCAGGTATCGCCGGCCTGAGCCGCATGAAAATGCTCGAAGCCTTTAATAAAGTTAGCGCGGGTGGCCTGCTCGTCGGTGAGCACCCGGGCATTGAATCCCAAACCGGACACCGAACTATGCACTTCCAGGTATTGCCGGACACTTTCCAGGTCATTGACGCAACCGCTGAGGCGATGCTTCGGGTCCGGGTAATCGTTGATGGCGATGAGCAGGGCGTGAAGGGTGGGCATCGTGTTTTTTTGTAATGTAAAATACGGATTCTGTTCAAAAATAGCCATAATCCTAAAAAGACGGCCTTATTTGTTCCATTCAAAGGTATGCCTTCCTCCCCTTAACCTTCCTCTCCATTTTCCGGTACCTGCATATCCTTATTTCTGAGTATAGGCGCCGCCAAACAAAAAGCAGAGCTTTGTTTCCAGAAAACCCAAAAGGATTTGGTAACTTGGTTTGAACTATCTAATCGCCATAAAAACCCAAAATAGCCATGAAGCTATACAAACCTCAGGTGCAGCTTGTCCGCCGCCGCAAACTGGATGAACCGGACGAATATTACCTTCATTCCGTCACCTTCTGTGGCCGCACCAGCTACCGCGCCGACGGACACAGCCCGATCCCGGAACAGGCTGATGCCGATGGTGTGTTGTCCGTTTCGCTGGCTATCGTTCAGGACCCGGCACTGCCGGACTTCGAGTACCTTACGCCGGTCGTTCATACTATTTCACTGGGAAGCCCAGTAGCGAACGGGCAGGAGCTTATTGTCGAAGTCAGTGCTTCTGATGGAGTAGCCTCCCGGTCTACTACCTCGGAGGGCGACCCCACAACAACGGTCAGCTCGGTCGATGCCGACGAGGACTCCAGGCCAATTGGCAGATGACCCTCCGGAGCTTGGAAGACGGCCTTCGTGTTCAAATTACTCATCTTCGGAGGAAAATGTTTGTTCAGTAAACTACTTAATGCCTACTGGCAAGCGTTCCCCGCGTAAAGCCGTTCGCGCCATGAAATACCTGAAATGCCTATTGCTGGCCGCTCTGGGCCCGCTGGCCCTGCTCCAGGCACAAGATGTGCAGGTAGTGGACAGCTTACTGCAGGCCCTCCCCCATCTGGGCAGGAATGCTCAACGCGTAGATGCCTGGAACGAGTTGGCGTTCCAATACCGCAGCGCCGACAGTGAAAAGGCCCGATTTTATGCCGAATCTGCACTTGCCCTGGCAGATTCGATCGCTTACAGCGATGGGCAATCCGACAGCTATTCCCGTTTGGGGGTATTGGCTAAAAACGCTGGAGTATATGATACTGCCGAATTCTATTATCTCCAGGCGCTGGAAGCCCGAAAATCGGCCGGCGCCGGAGACAGGATCGCCCAGGCATGTAACAATCTTGGCAACCTTTACAAACTGATGGGCCGCTATGAGCAAGCCCGCCAATATTACGCAGAAGGCCTGGATGCATTAGCTGGGGCAGCACCCGGCAATGAGCAAGCCAAACTCCATAACGCTCTGGGAATGATCTACGCCCGCCTGGGGCAATACGAAGAAGCCACCCGGCAACTCCAGCAAAGTATGGAGATCCGGTCAATGTTGGAAGATGAGGCCGGCCAGGCCGCCACCCTCCTCAATTGGGGCAACTTGTACCAGGAACTGTACAATTATCCAAAAGCAGAAGAATGCTATATCCAATGCCTGTCCGCATACCGGCAATTGGGTGACCAGCAGGGGCAGGCCAAATGTTTCCTTCAACTGGCCAATAATGCTTTTTTGCAAGGCGACTACCCGTCTGCTTCAGATTGGTATGGCCAGGCCCTCGGCCTGGAAGGGGCCCTGAATGAGCATGAAAGGGCAGTTCTTTATCGCAACCGCGCCAGCATTCAGGCCGAGCTTCAGCAATATGGCCAGGCGCGCGAGGGCCTGCTGTCCAGCCTTCTAACTTTTCAACAACTGAAAAACCCACTGGAAGCCGCCGGCATCCTACTCGAAATCGGCCACACCTATTTTATGCAAGGCCAATTTGACAAGGCCATTGAGCAATATCAAAAAAGCCTGGTTCAACTCGATACCCTGCCCGCGCCACGCCTCAAGGCACAGTTGCTATATAATTTGTCGCAGGCCTTCGCCCAAAAACAAGACGCCGGGCAGGCCAGCTATTACGAAAGCCAGTTCAACCAGGCCAAAAGCAACCTGAGCGGAGAAGCCAACGAAGCCCTTAATTTCCAGTTGAGCCTCGAGGAAGGCCGGCGAAAACAGGAAGTAGCCCTGCATCTGAATAAATTACGCCAACGCGAGAAAACTATAACCCTCACCATTGCCGGGCTGGTTATCCTGTGGCTGTCCCTGATGGTGGCCCTCCTTTATGCACACAACAACCGCAAAAAACGGCGGATCGCCGAGCAGAACGAACAGATCGCCCTACAGGAGGTGGAAGAGGTGCTTACCGATAAGGAACTGGACCGGGCCTATGCTTTTATCGAAGGGCAGGACGACGAACGAAAACGCATCGCCCGCGAGCTGCATGACCACCTGGGCAGTATGCTCTCAATGGTTAAGCTGAACTTTGCGGCGGTTGACGCCAAAATGGACGAGATCCAATCCGAGAACCGGCAACAGTACCAGAAAGCCAATACCCTGCTGGACGAAGCCTGCGAAGAAGTTCGGCGCATCTCTCACAACCTGCAATCCGGTATCATTGCCAAATTTGGCCTGAAAGCCCAATTGGAAGCCATGGCCGAAGATTACAACGACACCCGGCAACTTCAGGTGGAATTATCCACCCACGGGTTGAAAAAACGAATGGACAATATGCTGGAGGTCCGCATCTACCGAATCATCCAGGAATTGGCCAACAACGTCGTCAAACATGCCCGGGCCAGCAAGCTCACCATACAGGTGAATCGCTTCGAAGATATGGCCAATGTAATGGTGGAAGATAACGGCATCGGCTTCGCCCCAGAGCAAGTGAAAGACAAAGGCGGCATTGGCCTGCAAAATGTCGCCTCCCGGGTGCATGGCCTGGATGGCACCCTGACGATCGATTCCGCGCCCGGCCGGGGCGCCACCATCATGATCGATATTCCTATTCCTCCGGAATCAAAAAACTGAACCCATGATCAGAGTAATCCTCGCCGACGACCACCAAATCACCACCGATGGCATCCAGGCTTTCCTCGAAAAAGAACCGGAGATAACAGTCGTCGGCGCCGCCAGCAATGGGGAAGGCGTCCTGGAGTTATTAAAAAAGGAAGCCGTCGACGTCGCTATCCTGGACATCGAGATGCCCGGCATGGACGGCCTGGAGGCCACCCGGGCCATCCGGCAGCGATACCCGGCTGTCAAGGTGCTGATGCTCAGCATGTACAAAACAAAAGCCTTTGTCAAAGGAGCCTTCGAAATAGGAGCCAACGGTTATGTGCTTAAAGACCGCAGTAAGGAGGCCCTTGTCAGCGCCATTCATACCGTCTTCCGCGGCGGCCGTTACATCCCGCCTGAATTGCTGGACCTCATTTTTTCCGGAGCAGCGGAAGAACCGGCCGAAACAGCTAACCTGACCAGCCGCGAAAAGGAGATCCTATGCCTTTTGGCCGAGGGCCTCACCTCCTGGGAAACCGGCGAAGCGCTGAATATTGCCAGCGTTACGGTGGAAACCCATATCCGGAACGTCAAAAGCAAGCTGGGCCTGAATAAGAAGGCGCAGTTGGTGAAGTATGTGCTGGATCATAGACTGTGTGGGTAATGGCACAGCTCACTAGCCGCTTTTTTATTTAAATATTTTTTATATCAGGTAAAATTTACTATGTTTATAGAGCTGAAAACTGCCCTTTCGATTTCCAAAGATTTCCCCTCTTTATGAGCATTTCCAGCCGGTTAGAGAGCCACATGCCCAAAGGGCTGGCTACCGACAAGCCACCGTGCCCTCACCGGCAATCCGAACGGATCATTTCATTCCTTCATATCAAAACCCCTGCTTTATGAGAAACCGAAATTTGCTTTTGCTGCTGATCGCGATTATTATCGCGGTCTTGATCTACTTTCTCAGAGGATGCCCTCCTGTCGAAGAAGAACCTACTACCAGGGATCCCATTATTGCGCCCATTTCGTTTGTTTTCTACGATGTAGCTACACCAGATAACAAAAATGTCCAGAACGTAACTGTTTCAATCATTGATCCCCTTGAACAAGTGCGGACCTCCGGTGGATTCAAGCTCTCAAAAATCGAACTTTCGGAAGGAATAATGACCTTGGGTATTAAAGAAGGAACATCCCTTAGTTCTGCCTCCCCGTATAGCTTTTCCATCTTGGCGGAAGCTCCCGGCTTTTCCGATATCGTCCAGACCATTACTGTTTCAGCAGACAACCCCATGCATATTCCCATATATATGGCAAATTTGAATTCACCACCTCCCGGTGTAGAAACAATGGTTCAGGATTTTGCAATCTCCGGTTCCAGCCTTTCAGAGGGACTGGGCCTCAATATACCTGTGGCCAGCGGGGGAGGTATTCAGCTCAATATACCCCAAGGCACAAAACTGCTGTGCGACGGAATACCCATTAAAGGAGATGCCGGCTACCTCAGGATTGCCTATGGGGATCCCCTCAGCCAAGCTGCTTCCCTGGCATTTCCGAATGGCCCAATAGTAACTAATGCAGTGAGCCGGAATGGAGCGGTGCTGGCCAGTCCGAGATCCCCGATCTTTTTTCAAACGTTGGGTTGGATAACAATAGATATCAAAACCAAGTACGGAGAAGTAAACGGGTTCTCCGACTCAATGAGCATTACATTACCCATCAACCGGGAACAAATCAACCCGGAAACCAATGAACCGTATGCAGTCGGCCAGTCTGTGCCGGTTTGGAGTCTCGATGAACAAACTGGAATCTGGAGAGAGGAACTGTCCAGCCCGTTGGAATTCCAGGGGGAGAATGAACCGCTCGTGGCCCGTTTCAAGGTTACCCATCTTTCGACGTGGAATCTGGATTTCAAAACAAATATCTGTTCCTCTGTTACCTTCGATGTTGAAAATACCGGCTGCGAAGTCCTGCTGGCCAGCCAGGTCAGCCTGACCGGAAGTGGTGGAGGTACACCGCCATTCATTCGCACCAGGTTGCTAAACTATCCTGCTGGTGTGCACCCGGTAGAGCTCCTGAATATTCCCGATATCGCTGCAGGCGGAGGAACGCTAACCTTTACTGTTTTTAACGATAACGACCCTGTTACGCCTGTCAACCCCTTCCCGGAAACTGTTTCGCTCAATGGCTGTGCCCCCTCAGTTGGGAAAATCACCATTTCGCCCTCCGTGGCCGGCACCAGTTGCGACCTTTTTGGGTTAGAGGTCGCTTTCACCTCGGGTAGCGGTGGTTCGGCTACTGCGGTCCCCCTCTGCCAGGATGCATTATATTACCGGCCTGTTTCCGGCGGCGCCTGGAATGTGGCCGGATATTTCAACAGCAATGGGGTCGCCAAAATGACTCATCTGGTCAGCGGAACCGATTACCGGTTTCAGATTCCGTTTGTAGACGGAGGCGGGGTGACTACCAATGTGGAATTCACCCTGGAGAACAGCACGCGTGTTTTTACAGCCTGTGGCCCTGACCTTACCTCAAACCTGAGCCTTTCACCGGTCTATTCTTCTACCGTCATCCGGAAATGCATAAGTAGTGGAGGGGCCGCTTGCCCCGGCACAGGAGGAGGCAGCTATGATTGTAACATTACCGGAACGAACGTTACTTCTGCAAGAGGCCTGTTTGTTCAGATCTCAGGATTGCCCAGCAGCCTGTTACCACTGCAATGCACGCTGTCGGAGTAATATCCATAAAATAAAGATTTAAAAAGGCCAGGCCCTGCGATGATCCGGAGATTTTCGCAGGGCCTGGTTTTATTTCGGAGCTTTTTTGTAAAATATATTATCTACCGAAAATAGATCACATAGACGGTGTGGCGCTGGCGGTCACTGAGATAAAGCCTGTTCCGTTTGCTGTCAAAGGCCAATCCACGTGGTTCAAACAGATCGTCTTTAAAGGGTAGCTCCAATTCATCCAAAAACCCTGACCTGCGATAATATTTCAGAACTTTTTTTCCGACGGCATCAGCAATAAAAAGATTGCCTTCACCGTCGAGCGCCAGGCCGGATGGGGCTGTCAGGCTGGTTGATCCAGCTGAAAAGGAAACCGGGGCCAGGGTTAGTTTTTCCGGATCCAGTTCAAACAGGCCTCCTTGTAATCCGGAAGGGGATGGCGTAAAATCAGAACAGTACATTACACCATTGGCATCGTCGTATGCAATTGCGAAAGGTTCGAACCCTGTAACATTGCTAAAAATGGTACATGTCTGGCCATTGGCTATACGCTTTATTGCATTTCTGCCATAATCGACTACAAATATTTCCCCATTGGCACTTAGCGCCAGGCCTTGAGGTTCCAAAAAACTGGCATCCAAAATACCAGGGCATCCACTTGCTGCCGTACCGCCGCCGGACAGTTTGATGACTCCGGCATTGATTTCAAAGATCAGATTACAACTGCGATCCGTTGCCACAAGGCTTCGACTGGAATGGTTATATGCCAACCAGGCCGGGTTTTGAAATTTAGCGAGCAGCCTGAAGTCGCTATTTTCCAGGCAGCCCTCTTCCCCGCTACCTGCATAGGTGGATACATTACCCATTGGATCAGCTACGCTGATCCGCCGGTTATTCATATCCGCCACAAAGACATTCCCGGAAACAGTGTCAACGGCCAAACCACCCGGTGAATTTAAGCCCATGTTAATAAAAACGCCAGACTTGACCTGGTCTATAGACGGTACATATTCGATTGTCTTAGTGCCGGGGAGGGCATCAGAACTTTTACACGAAAACTGCTTCAGGCTAACCGTCACCTCGCCCGACAGCATCCCCTCCGGCACCTCAAAAACAATCTGATTGGTAATTTTGTCCAACGATTGGATCGGGACGATCCTGTCCCCTACCCGAAGCTCATAGGAGCTCACTTCACCTAGCAACAGATCATCCACTGACACCCTCACCTCCGTTCCGGCTTCTGCCCTTGGTATACTGATTTTTATGATAACTGGACAATCCAGGTACTCCCCCTCCAAATGGCATGCAGGCAAAGCCAGAAGGTAGAAGGCGGCCAACAGGGCTATATAAAAACTATACTTATTCATAATGGTATTATTTGAAGTTAAAAATTCACCACCAGGCTCAGCCCTGGGCCGGGGCCATTGGCGTTATAACCATAAAAGCCAGGGCGTATCCTGACGCCGTTAACATCGCCTCCGGCCTCTTTGGGCGCCATCCATTTGCACAAGAAAGGCCCGCCAATGATAGCTGCTGCACCGACAGCCATACCGCCTATACCCAGCCCCTTAAACAATCCTGCTTTATCGAGATCCTGCTGCCGCTCTGCTTCCGAGGAATAGTGGACATCCAGATTATCCAGGTCGTTATATCGATCCCAGCGCTTTTGGTATTCCCGATACAGGAAAAAGTAGCTGCCTCCTGCAACCACCGCCCCTCCGGCCCAGAACCAGCACTTACAGGGTACTTTACGATCCCGTTCCAGGTAGAGAAGCGGCAACACATTGCCATAATCCCGGTAGGTATAGAGGTACTCTTTTTCCAGGTATTCAGGCGTTTTCTCCAGAAACAGGGTAACCCCCTGGCCGGCTTTTAAATCGTGGTAAATGATAAAATATCCCTTTTCGTCAGTCTGGCCTTTTGGTATGCGCCGGTCCTCATCCTCCACCAGTAAGTCAATCCTTACCCCTCTGATGGGAACCTGCCGGCCTCGCCGATAGGCGCGGGCGTCATACACATGGCCTGAAAGAGGATCGTCAAAATCATTTCCGGTAACCGTTTGATCCGGTTGGTCCGGGATGAGTATCCGTTCTTTAGGGATCAGCTTGATCTCCCAGGTGTTCTCCTGGCGACTTGGGTTCGTGATCTCAAAGTCTTTGGTAAAAACTTTATAACCTTCCTTCTGCACCATCACCCGGATCTTTTGACCGGGCCGCAGTTTGGTGCCGACGGTATATACGCCAATCATATTTGTCGTTCCTTCGAAGACGAACTTATTGTTCTC
The DNA here is from genome assembly GCA_020636215.1 of Lewinellaceae bacterium. Taxonomy (GTDB): domain Bacteria; phylum Bacteroidota; class Bacteroidia; order Chitinophagales; family Saprospiraceae; genus JACJYE01. The sequence goes on along the minus strand of JACJYG010000005.1, from coordinate 381,297 downwards.
GTCAAAGGCAAAAATATTGACGTTGGTCAATGGGCTGCCGGAATCAATATCCAGGACGGAAAAAGAGAGATTGACTGTCTCAACACCCTGTCCCCATGATGCTGGAGATAGTAATGGTGTAAACAGAATTATCAGGCCTAAAACCTGAAGAAGCGTTCTTGTTGTCATGGCCATTCGATTTATTGAGGTAATGAAATACAACCGCCTTCTTTCACTCTGACCGTCAGTGAGCTTGTGCTGCCGCAGTAGCGCACCTCCACCGTTTCTCCAACCAAACCTTCGGAAATGGTATATTGGGCATAACCGTTGAGATCCGTAAGAAACGCTACGTTTTTTTTCTGCAACCTGTCATAGAAGCTCACCTGGCAACCCGGAGGGCCCAGGTAACATTGGGCGGATAACATCGATTCTGTTGGCGCAGTAACTGGCGGCGGGGAAGGAGCCACAACCCTGCCTGTTACCGCCACCTCTATAGCCCGTGAAACGTTATTTCCACCAACCTTAATGATACCGGAGTAGTTCCCCAACGGCAAATTGGAAGTTTTTAACCGGCACGGAAGTTTCTTACTTTTTCCGGCCTCCAGGCTGAATGAACCTCCCGATAGCACCTCAATACCATTATTGCTTTCAGTTCGAAGGGCCACGGCTGTTGTCCCTCCGGTATTGCGGAAGGACAGGCTAAACTCTTTCAAAGCGCCCAATTCCATAATTCCCAAATCGATTACTTCCTGCCCGGCGAGCAGGCGGGGTGGCGCCGGTGAAGTGGCCTGATCATTGGTGTTTTGGCTTCTATTCCTGGTATCTGTTTCTATGTTGTCCGACGGCTTCACTGCCTCCACGATCTTCTTGCCATCAAGGCCAATGTAGAAGCTGCTGCCGTCGAGGGATACCTGTGCACTACCATCCTGGAAGTCATTCGCCTTACTGTACTGAAAGGGTATAGCTTCCTTGCCAGTGGTATCAACCCAGCCGTATCGCCCATCCCGTTTTACCCGGGCCAGGCCTTCAGTGAAAGCATAAGCCTCCTGGTAAACCGGAAGTATCCAATCTGTGGTATCTTTTTTTGCATAGCCGAACAACCCATTTTTGGAAACAATAAAGCCTTGTTCAATGCTCTGAATCCTTTCATAGTAATCTTTCCGCCAACTTTGGGCCTTGGCAGGTTGATACGGCATCAGGGTAATTATTCTCCAAATCACCAAAATAGTAATGAGGACTGCTAAGATGCTTACCGCTATCTTCCAGTTGAAACGCGCCGACGGGGCCTGAGGAGGAGGTGTCACGGCGCTCTGGTAATTCAAAGGTAAGGCCAGATGTTCTGTCGGGACACCTCTCAAGCGAAAAATGAATTCCCCTCCTTTATGCCCCACATTGCGTATGGGTTCACATTGAGGCAGCTGTTCTGTATTGGCGCCTACTTGCTCAATGATGCGCGGAAAGAGTTCCGTGATCCGGAAACTGGTTTCCTCATTGGCGTTGAGATGGAAGATCAGGCTTTCGGCGAAAGGGCTGTTTTGGCCGGGGGCGCCATCGGAAACCACCTCATTTCGGCCCGAAGTGAGCACCCAACGGGAAGGAATGGAGCCCAGGCGTTCCGGTAGGTCAAATTTCCGGACTCCACCGAAAAACGCGCCGGAAAAGCAGGAATCGACCATCAGCACCACATGCTTTGCCTGTATGGAGGCGATAAAGTCAACCAAGGCGCCGTTGGAAAAGAGCGTATGGGTTTCATCCGGTTTCCCATCGTAGGGGATCCAGTAACCACGGTCGATGGCCCGGTTGAAGGATCCGTGCCCGGAAAAATAGATCAGGACTTCGTCTTCCGCTTTAGCTTCCTCCACCAGATGATGGAATTTCTGAGAAATATTACCCAGGGTAGCGGCTTCGTTAACGAGCTTGATTGTCCACTTTTTGTCGAACTGATACCGGCAGTTCAATACTTCGATAAGATAATCCACATCCCGAACGGCATTGTGCAGGCCGCTAATGTGTTGGTAGCGGTCGACTCCAATAGCCAACAACATGCTCCTTCCTTTCTTGCCGGAAGCAGCTGGGGCATTTTCGCGCCGAGGAGACAGACCTCGGGCGGGGGGGCGGTTTTCCTGTGGCATGGGGTTTCTCGAAATAAATGAACTATAAATATAATTTTTTTTTAAGCAGAAAGCCAGGGTTGCTACCCAACTATCTGTACCACTTTTCAGGCAATATTACAAAGCCGGCGTATTAACTTATTACTCATTTCTGAGTAGACGTTACCACAATGAAGGTTTTTTTATTGCTTTTTCCCGGCGGAAGCCCGGAGCCTACTCAAAAATAAGTAGTTCAAAATCCCAATTCCTGAGGATAGAACCTCCCTCCGCCAGGGCCTATCTTTGTAACAGATAATGAATAAACACAAACACCTAGAATCCATCTGACCTATAGCTCTGTGTAACCCCAAATGCCGCCGGCGGAAGTCCCGCCGGCTTTTTTTATCTATTACGGGCCAAGCGGCCTGAAGGGCGCTTTTCCGGATTGAGGGATTAGCAGGATTTGAATTGCCACCAATATCTTGTAAGCCTGGTAAGCCCTAATCATGGTTATCTTCTAATGCGATACATGGCAGCAGGAAAGGGCGGAGACACAAGAAATATCCTAAAAATCAGTATTTTTAAAGGCTCGGCTTATTCTAACGCCTGGGGCAGGTAAAAACACCAATTACCCAGTAACAATAAGGCGAGTAACACTCATTAAAAACAGGAACCCGTTCACCAAAACCCAACTTTATGGCTAGCCCCCCAATATTACTTTTTGCTTTCGCGAATGACAAGGAGAATTCTCTGCGGCACCTTTCCAAGGAGGCTAAGGAATTAAAAAAAATATTGCAACCTGCCGAAAAGCAGGGGTTAATCAAGGTAGAATTGTTAGAAAATGCCGGGATCGAAGATATCTATAATGCCTTTAATAATGCCCACGGCCGGGTCGCGCTTTTCCATTACGGCGGCCATTCCGATAGCGAGTTTCTGTCCCTGGAAGACGGCCGCTCTGATGCGCGCAACCTCTCGGCGCTGATCGGGCAGGAAAAGAGCCTGAGGCTCGTGTTCCTCAACGGATGCGCCAACCAGGGGCAGGTAGACAAATTGTTCCGAAATGGAGTCAAAGGGATAGTCGCAACAGAGGCCAACATAAAGGATGACACCGCCATTGAATTTGCCACAATGTTTTACGATGCCCTTGCTAAAGGGAAAACTGTAAATAATGCCTTCAAAACCGCCCGTAGCTTTCTGGCGGATAAACAACTTAATACAAAAATTCAGGAGAACGGTGTTTCCTGGCGCTCCCTCGCCCCTTCTCCTGCGGCGGAGCAAGAAAGAGGGGGGCTGGCTTTACGCAGTAACATTAAAGGCCTGCCCTGGGGCCTATACCACAATGACGACCCGACGGTTCTGGATTGGCGGCTGCCCAACAAAACTATGAAATGGCAGTATTGGGCCCTCCTGCCCCTCTTCTTCATCTTCCTGTTCCTGGGTTGGTTCCTGTTGTCCAGGATCAACCCACCACCAACAGGCCCCAGCGACGCATCCTTACCGGAAGTTCCCCTCTGCCCGGCCTTTACCGATAGCGCCGATTTCAAAGTGGTGATTTTACCCTTTGAAGGCAGCCTGGAATCGGAAAGAGAGATCGCTGATGCCCTGAACCGCAAAAACCGAGAGCACCGGTCCCGCCATCCAGGCAGGAGCCTTTTTTACGCCGAAGCGGCTATTTCGGCAAAAAAACAGCCCTACGTCAACGAAGCCACCCTGGATTCACTGGGGAAGGAATGCCAGGCCAACATGGTTATTTGGGGGTACGCCTCCACCCATGCCGGCCAGATCTTCAGTGTACAACTCAACGTACGCAGTACTAAAAACGTAGCCATTGATGAAAATACCCGCCTGCCGTATGACGATACCGATGGCTTTACCTTCCTGGATTCCCTGGAAGCCCAATCCACCTTTATCTTCTTGCTGATCGACGGCTACTTCCATTGTTATGACCAAAAATCGGCCGAGGCTATGGAACAAAGTATCGCCCAGGAAGACTGGGGGGACACCACCAACACCGCCCGCCTTCGGATCGCTTCCCAATACTACATCAGGAATGACAAAACCGACGAAGCCATTGCTCTGCTCAATCGGTATGAGGGGCTGGTATATGCTGCTCCACCCCTCATCCGCAATCTCGGGCTGTGTTATGTAGAAAAGGCGGAATTCAAGAAAGCATCCAATACTTTGAACCGGATGCCGGAGTCGGCCCTTGCCACAGACTTACTTCAATTCCGCTGGAGGGTGCACCGCCGGGCCGGCGATTTTACCCGTGCCATCCTGGATATCGACCGCTTGCTGAATATGGAACTCGGTGCGGAACAGAAAAGCGTCCTGCAAATGGAAAAAGGCGTTATGGAAAAGAAATTACAGCAGGCCAAATTGGTCAAAACAATGGAACAACAATTTCAGAACAAACAATGGTTAAATGCGATCAATACGGCTGATGCACTCCTGAAATTGGAGCCTAAACACCTGAGAGCTATTGAAGTATCCATAGAATCCTGCGCCCAATTGGTCATTGGCTCAAAAAACGCAAAAATGTACTATGCCAAAGCCCAGGAATATGCCAGGAGGGCTCTACAGATCAACCCCAGCCACTTCCGGGTACACTATCTGCTGATGGAAATGCCGGCCCGGCTGGGCCTATGGCCCAAAGCCTGCGAAGCAGCCCAAAAAGTCCTGGAATTAAACGACAAAACGTATCAGGCGTATGAAATTTTGATCGTTGGGAACCTGCAGCTGAATAATAGCACTAAAGCCTGCGAGACATTAAAAAGCGCGAAGGGCAAGGTATCGGATCAAAATTATAAAAAACTGGCCAAGATCTGCGGCGGATGCTGTATCGTGATTGATTAGTCACTCGGACACTTTTCCGGTTATGGGCATTGCCCAAACTTTCCCTCCGCTTCATCTACTTCCAGCGGCCAGTTTTCCATATATTTGTTAAGAACGCAACCCTGACAAACTCAAACACGCTATGGGAACCTACACGAAAAACACGCCCCTGCAGGGGCTATTATTACTGCTGCTAAGCAGCTTTATCCTTCCGGCCCATGCTACGGTCACTTTCCGAATTTTCACCGCCGGCGCCCAGGCCGGTGAGATCCATATCGATAGCCCGGAAGGTTCGTTTGTCTATTTCAGAGAAGATTTTGACAGCCCGCAACCGGCGGATGGCTTCTGCGGCATTCGCTGGGTGGGCGAAGTGGAAGACCTCGTCTGGTACTGGGGCAACCCCGGCTGGATGAGCTACCTGCCCGGCAACGGGGCCCAAGTGGAAAAGCTGGCCTACGTAACGGCATACTCCACCTGCTTTACCAAATTAAACGCCAGCTTCGAAACGCCATGCACCCCGGACGGCATTGCCCCTCCGGATGCGCTGATGCTCGTCGTGGAAGTACCGGGCTGGCAGCATGTGAGCTTCGTCAACCAGTCCGGCTACCGCCTGTCTCTGCCGGAGCGGATTGCTTCCAACGAAACCACAAATATTTGCCGGCGCTATCCGCCCTTTTGCCGGATTAACTTCCAGAGCCTGCCCGACAATCCTTGTCAGGGCCGGCTTTCCAGTGGGCTTATTTGTCAAACCCTGCCCGACATCCGGCTCGGGCTGGCCCAGGTGACGGACCTGATGAATGTGATAAACGGAGCCTTTCAACAAGCGGAGGCCTCTTGCCTGAATAACCTCTACCGCAGGGGAGGGGTCAAGCAAATAAAAAAAAGCATACAGAGCTGCCATGCCCAACTAACGCAGGCCCAAATGCAATTCCGCTCCTACCATACCAGCTACCGGCGCCTCGATGCCCCACTGAAGCAACTGAACAAGCAACCGTTCAGCCATTTCACCTACGCTTCCGCCAGCATGCACCTCGACCTGGCCGATGTCTGGCTGGAACGCTGCCAGGATCAGTTAGCCACCATTTTTGACGCTGCCGAAAACAAACAGAACTGGACGCCCAAAAATGATTTCACAACTTTACAAGAATATCGCCAACGCGCCTGCTATCACTTGGCCGAAGCCCGGTTCTGGCTCGACCGCCAACAGGCCTGGGTGCTGCCGCTGGAGCGCTAAGCGCTATTGTATGTCGATCATAAAAGCATCATCGAACAACAACTGCCGATCACTGCCATCCAGGCCCATTTCATAAATGGCGGGCGGGCCCACTCCGTCATTGGGCGCATTGACAAAAACAATCCTGCCGCCTGTCGGAGAGAACCTGGGATCCAGGTCGTTGGTTCCCGGCGGCTTATTGGCCGAAAGATTGGTTCGTTGGCCGGTCTGAAGGTCCAGAATAAATATCTCGACATCGATCAGCCGCCCACTGGCATTCTGGCTTTCCGACACATCATAAGTATACAATAGCTTATCGCCATTTACCGAAAAGGTTGGGCTGCCCAGCGCGCCAGCCGAATCCGCAAGTAGTACCGATAGTTGTCCAAGATTATTGATCAAATAAAACTCATCTTCGTAGTGATTGGCGCCTCGGGTGCGGGCAACCACCTTGTTCTCATTATCAGACCAGTCCACCTCTGCAAAAACCCGGTTGTCAGGGGCCACGGCAAATTGTAACAAACCGGAACCATCCGCATTGACCTTATAAAGTTTATTGTAATTCATATACAGCAATTGCCCGCTATTCGGGGACCAGCAGAAGTCTATTTCTGCATTATCGTAGCCTTTTACAGGTACATTCCCGGTGATTTTCCGGACGTTGCCACCATCCCGGTCCATAGTATAGAGGTGGGACTCGATGCCATCGAAGGAAATAAAGGCTATTTTCTGCCGGTTGGGGCTAACCCTTGGCCGCCAGCAATTACCCAAGCCTTTGGTCAATGGGTATTCGGCAATCGTTCCTCCGGAAGGGTCGCCGGTGTAGATTCCCCACTGGCCGTTCTCTTCGGCCCGAACATAATGATACCGAAAATCGGGAAAAACGATGGTCGAGAATTGCCAGACCGGCCCATAGACCGGGTCAAAAATCCGGTCATCCACTACAGCCTGCCAATAGTAGGTAGTACCGAAATCTAAATCATTCAGGGTGACGAAAGTATCTCTGCTTGCGCTGAGCACCAGTTCCCCACCCGGTTTTTCATCAGAATAAAGGTAAACATCATAAAACAGCGTGTCCTGCGCGTCGCTATTAAGCGCAGTCCAGGAAAGCGTGATTTCGGTCGGCTGGTTGGGAGCCCCATCAAAAGGGGATGGCCCGTATGGCAAACCAGGGGTAGTGTTTTCTTCCGGCGCCAACAACATCAGCATGGTCAGCTTTTTCACCCTTCCATCTTCAATCGTTACCGTTTGCAGCTCTTCCCGGTAACCTTCCTTTTTGGCGCGAATGGTGTATCCCTCCACCAACATGGAATCGATGAAAAAACGGCCTTCCTCATCTGAAAAAACAATCTCGGTGGCCGGAACGGTCGTAATGATCACGCCCGGTATGGGCAGAAAAGATTCTTCATCGAGTATGACGCCTTGCAGGCTACCGTACAAGTCTATTTCCAGGGCGTCTTCCTGGCAGCCCGTCAGCAGGGCGAATATGCCAAGGATCAACGCCAGCTTAGATAAATGGAATATTTTCATTGTTATGGGATTCTTTGTTAGTTGAGGAATAATTTCACACCCAGGCGGGTACGCCAGAAATAGTCATTGTATTTCCCATGCACCCTTTCATCAAGCTCGTCGCTGAAGATAAAATTGTGGTCAAACCCCAGGTCAATCCCCAGCCAGTTATTCAGGTGGTACTCAAAGCCAATACCGCCGTTAATTTTAAAAAAATGCCTGGCCGCATTACCGCCTGCTGCGGCATTGCCCCGCCCAATGAGCACGCCACCGCCGCCGAACAGGTATGGTGTCATTCGGTCATGTGGCAGGAAGCGAAAAGACAGGTTGAGGTCGGCGTAGAGGACATCTTCCCGGTAAAAGCGCTCGGCAGCCAGCTGGCTGGCTCCAAAGTTCAGCAATAGCTGATGCCGGGGAGAAAGGAACAGGCCAATACCCAGATCGGCCCCAGGCCGAAGCTCCCCCTGCGGGTAATCGCCATCGTACAGCAGGCTGGCCACACTAAACTGGAAAGAGGAAATGTGTTTATAATCCTGGTATCTTCGATTGAGCAGGCTGGTTTGAGCCATTTCTGTTTTTTCCAGCTTATAGGCGTTAATTGCCGCCTGGGTCAGGCTTTGCTTTTCAGGGTCGGGTTGCCACAACCCACCGATGATGCCCTCCAGAACAAGCGTCTGTACCGCCTTTTCGATGGCTTCCGTCACCGCCATTTCCGAGGGCTCATTGTAGGTAAAACCCGTTTCTACTTCCAGCAGCCGCTGGAATTTAACGAAGCGGAACAATCCTGCATCTACGGCCTGAGACAAGATGGTTTTAGAGGTATAGACCGTTTTCAGGACTTTGCCATTGGAGGTGGAGATTGCTCTAAGGTAAACCGTTACGCGGTCCTGCCGGTATTGTCCGGAAGCGCCGGCCCCGAAGTATCGCAAGCCGGCGCCACCGGTAACGATATTAGCGTCATAGGAAATGATGCCCCCTTCCAGAATGATGCCGGCAAAAAGCAGCGGCGGTATGAGGGGCCCTTCCCGGCCTTGTTCATATTGCTGCCGGCTGGAACGAATAATCTTGCGCTCATTGAGCAGGTTGCCTACATTTTCCCGTTCGATCGGAACGAACCAACCGGAATCATCCATCGCTTTGATCAGAATGCTGGTCGCTCCCTGGGTAACGGCCGTCGACCAGTTGGCGCCCACTTCAGCCGGCTTGTACTGGCCCGTCTGGTCGCGAAACTTGTATACAGCCGCCACTACTTTCTCCTTTGGCGGCGGTAATTGCCGCAACTGCGAGGTCAAGGTCGTTTCTTCTCCCAGCCGCGCCGGAGAAGACTGCAAAGGCTGGTTCATATAGGCTGCGCACCCGCTGAGCAGGAAAGCGAGCCCCAGGCCAGCCACCATTTGAATAGCTTGTTTGTCCATTTCCCTAGAGTTTGGATAATTTTCGCTCCGAAAAGAGTTGGAAAAAGCTCAGCTACCCACAGCATCAAAGCCAGTGACAAGCCAGGGCATGCCCCACCCTTGGGCATGGGCAGCCAAGCCATCCAAACTCTATCTCAGGAGTTCTAGCATGCCTCCAGCCAAAAGTGCTGAAGTACAATGATCTTCTTAGAAATAAGGAATTGTGATCTGCGTCTGCCCACCATTAGCATAATCGATGATGGTAATACTCAGCCCATCGAGTCCCGGCACTACGGTCACTTCAAAATCGCCCAATTGATAGGTGCCTTCTTCCAGGCCGAACTCGCCGAACTGGTTGGTGATCAATTGCCGCGAGATCTGGCTGAGCAGTTGCCGGTTAAGGGATTCGGTGAAATTATCCAGGGAAGAACGCGAGGTGGTAGTCCGGGCCGTAGCCTGTTGGTTGGGATCCGTCAGGCTGTTCTGTGCATTGGCGGAGTTAAGCAACCAGCTGTAGTTGAGGTAATTACCCCCAAAGGCAGGGTTCTTGGGCTGGTAGGAAAAGTCCTGTGCCTGGCCGGTGTTGAGGAAAAGAACACAAAATACAAATGCGATGTAGTGTACAAAGTTTTTCATTGTTTTAGCATTAAATAGAGTTTGGAAAATATTTGTCCGGAGCGGCTAATAAATACCGCTTCCGCTCAGTCCATCTGCCTCCAGCCCATCCTCGAGCTGCATCTGTTCCTGAACCTTGCCCTGCGTATATCCGGCCACCGCCGCCGCCAGTTCGCTGATGTATTCCGGCTTGGGTTGCAACATGCGGGCAAAGATCTGTTCCCCGTTGAGGGTAACGGACACCAGGGTGGAACGGCCGGGTGAGGGCTTTTCTTCAATACGGATGATATAATCGGTAGCGCCCTGAGGTTCTTCCCAATTGCGGTAAAATTCGTCGTAGAAATCGCGTCCGGACCGGGTGCGGGTCTCATCAATGATAAAGCCGGCGCCGATCTCGACATCGTCGCCAGAGGGCCCGAAACCGTTCTTGCCCTGCCCCGGGCCAGGTTCCGGCCGGGGGACGGCTTGGTTCCGGCTTTTCCGGGGGGCGGCTTCTTGCTCCGATTCGATGGCCTTTCCCACCGTCCGGCTCTGCTGGGCCACCACTTTATCGCCCTCCAATATCTCGAGGGTGGCTATCAAATAACTTTCCTCATCGATATTGATCCTGGAGGTAGAAAGAGAACGGCTTGCTCCATCGGCCAATTCGAACGCCCCGCCCTGGGCGGATGAAGAGCGGTTATTGCGGGTGTCTACGCGCAGGAAGGCCAGTTTGTAAGCCAACGACCGGTCCCGGCCAGACTGGTTATCGCAGTAGCCGGTTAGTTCCATCTGCCCGTCCTGCACATTCAGCTCCAGGCGGGCGACGATGCCGCTGTCGGGCTGGCCATTTAATAACATCGGTATCCATCCCCATAACAGGGCAATCGAGCATAGGTAGCGCATAACAACCAAAATTTTAATGCATTAGATAAGTGGGCCACTTCGGTTCACTGCCCATCCCTGCCGGAAAGGAAGTTAGAAAACTGGATCTGAATATTGGCCCCGCCCGTCTGTTCAATGATGATAGGGTTGGTGGTAGCGGGGGTTAGCCCGTCTTCCAGTTGCAGCAGTTGGTTGCCATCTCCCCGCTGGCCGACGACCATATTCACACCGTCTACCGGGTAGCCATCCGTTCCAAAGGCCGATTCCCGGGTATAGACGTTGCCATTGCCCTGCTGGCTGACGATGAAGCGGTTGTCGATCCCGTCTACTTCTCCCAGGCTGGCCTGGTTGAAACTTCCATTTTGCTGGATCGCCACATCGTTGTTCTGGCCCCTGACCGTAAACTCCAGGTGGTTGTAATCTCCGATCTGCTGGAGTTCAACATGCTGCATTTCGGGCTGGCGTTGCTGCACATCAATGGTGTTGTTATCTCCCTGTTGCAGTACGCCAAGGCGGTTGCTGGACAGGCCCAGTTCATTGAAATTCAACCCCCTGTCGAAAAGGTCATTCGGGGCGGGAATATCATTCTGCCCGAAAGCCGGGCCGGCGAGGAAACACAATAGAGCAAAAATTAAAGTACGCATAGAACACGGTTTTGAACGCAAAAAATTATCTGTGGAACCACCTTAAAAATGGCTCCACAGAAAGGGTCTAATTAAGGCGTTAATCCGCCTTGTTTCACGGTACAGGTATTGCCATTCCCGATCACCTGTATATCGGAGTTGTTGAGCGAACCGGATTGTTCCACCGAGATCATATTGGTGCTTCCGGCCACGCCAACTCTGGATACATTGAAGGCCCCTTGCTGATCGACAAGGGTTTCATTATCGCTACCGAGTAATTCGCCGACCAGGGAAAGGTTCCCGGTTCCGTCCTGTATGATCGTGGTCAGGTTGCGGTCGCCACCGATCTCGCCAAGGATAGACACATTGTTGTCGCCCTGTTGATCCACGTAAGCAGCATTGTCATTTCCAAGCAACTGGCCGATCAGGGAGCTGTTACCATCGCCCTCCTGGTACACATCGGCAAAATTGCGGCTACCCCCGATCTGGCCGATGGCCGACTCATTACCATCGCCGATCTGCTCTACAAATGCTTGATTATCATTGCTCGGGATGATTTCGTACAAGGAACCCTGGCCGATAATAGAGCTGTTGCCATCGCCTTTTTGGGATACATCAGCCATATTGCCATCACCGTTGGCCTGGAAGATCTGCGATTCGTTGCCATCGCCCCTTTGGAGCAATTTCGCGTCATTATCCTCCCCATTCGATTGTACGGCCAGAGAAGTATTGTAGCTTCCCCGCTGAGTGATATTAGCCCGGTTTTTGAAGCCTTGCTGATCGATGGTGGATTCGTTTTCGAAACTGGGGTTATTGCCCTGAGCCTGCTGATTGGCCTTGGCCCAGTTGCGGCTGCCTTCCTGCTGTATAGAAGAGTGATGGCTTTCGCCGTTCTGAATGGTATTCGCGGTGTTTCTGAAACCGTCCTGTGCGGTATAAGCTTCATTCAGCGCCCCGTCCTGCGTGACCAGCGCCTTGCCCTTATCGGAATAGCCCAGTGCGCCCTGGCCCTGTAGCACCGTAGAAGAATTATCTCCGACGCCATGCTGGGCCACCTCAACGGTATTTTCATCCCCAAGGACGTTCACATCGGAACGGTTACCGCTGGTTTGGGCGACAAGCACGGTGGCAGCCAGGACTATTCCCCCAATTGTCATTACTATTTTTTTCATTGTGATTTTTTTTACCCGCCACTAATGGCAGTGCTAACTTTTCGATAGAGTTTGGACTAATGAACCTTCATAACCCAAAGGGAGGAAGGCCGGCACCACTGCCGCGCCTTCCCTACTTTCTTGGATTAGAGCTTGTTCACAAGGGCCCAGTTACAAATCGCTTTGATCAACCGTAGCCGTATTGCCGTTACCGATGATGGTATTCAGGGAGGTATTGTCCATACCGTCCTGCGTGATGGTCATCGTGTTGTCGTTGCCGCCGATCAGGACGCCGTCCTGGGTCCATGCGTTACTGGAAGTTACATGGTTGGCGTCGCCCGTCTGGCTGACGGTGATCAGGTTGTTGTTGCTGCCATCACCCAGGCCGCCGGAGATGATGTTGCTGTTGCCCAACTGGTCGAAGTCCAGGACGTTATCGCTGCTTTCGCCCGAGCCGCCCAGGCCACCGGCCAGGCCGCCGTTGCCATCGAGGTTCATGAAGATCTGGTTGCCGGTACCCGTTTGATCAGAGTTGATCAGGTTCCTGTCACCCTGGATTTCATAGCGGGCGTTGTTATTGTCCCCGTCCTGGGTAGCATAGATCTGGTTGTCGTCGTTAGCGGAACCAGTCATGTAATCGCTGTACTTGTTGCCATTACCGAGCTGATCGATATCAGCGATGTTGGCGGCGCCGTTCTGGCGGACGGTTGCTTCGTTGCCGTCACCCGTCTGGGCCACATCGGCGTCGTTCGATCCGCCGTCCTGGTTGACGTCTGCTTCGTTCGCATTGCCCGACTGCAGTACATCGGCCATGTTTTCGGCGCCTTCCTGATCTACATCAGCATCGTTGTCGTCGCCCGACTGGCCGGTGTAGGCGTAGTTGTTGTCACCATCCTGGTCGACATCGGCATCGTTGTAGCTGCCCGTCTGGCCCAGGACAGCGTTGTTTTCATCGCCTTCCTGTTCTACATCGGCATCGTTGCCATCGCCCAATTGGACAGTAGCAGCGATATTATAATTGCCTTCCTGGTCGACTTCATTGTCATTGTCGTCACCCGACTGTTCGACATCGGCATCGTTATAATCGCCTTCCTGGCTTACGTATGCTTCGTTATCGGTGAAACCACCACCAAGTTGATCCACAAAAGCGTTGTTGTAGTTGCCTTCCTGATCGGTTTCGGCATGGTTCCCCTCATTACCGGCTCCGCCCTGGTCGACCTTGGAGTAGTTCCAGTCGCCTTCCTGATATTGGCTTCCCGAGTTGGGGCCGTTGTAGGTGCGGGCAGTGGCGAAGTTATTGTCCCCAATTTGTTCCTGTGTATGATAGTTGCCATCCGGAACAGTCGTACCGGAACCGACGTTGAAATCACGCTGGTGCGTAATCGTGGCCGTGTTGTCGTTGCCATCCTGAGACTGCCAGGAATAGTTGCCTTCGCCGTTCTGGTTCGATTCGGCCAGGTTGTTGGCGCCGGCCTGCTGGATATAGGCTTCGCTATAGTTGGAAACACCAGGCGTATCGCCATTGTCACCGGTCTGGCCCTGGTCGATGGAAGCGGTGTTGCTGCTGCCGTCCTGAGCTACATCCGCGATATTGCTATCGCCTTTTTGGTTAACATCAGAGGAATTGGAAGCGCCTTTCTGATCAACGGCCTGGGCATTGCTGTTGCCCAGCACATCGATCGTGCTATTGTTGGACTGGGCCAAAGCAATGCCTAGCCCTAATGCCAAAGTAAAAATCGTTAATACTAACCTTTTCATGATAAAGTATTGGTTTTGAATTAAAAAAAATAATGGATTCGTCAGAAACTCCTATCCCGACAGTACTGAGCCGAAAGCTTCCAAGGCTTACTCAGGAGGGGAGGAGCCTGCTGTCTCGGCAGGTTCCTCCCCAGAAGCCGGAAACAATAGCTGTTCCCATGCCGCTTGGAGTAGCCCTTCCCAAGGGCGGATCGATTGATTATAGGTCGCTCTGGCTGACCGTTTGGGTGTTGCCGTTACCGATTACATCTATTTCGGAAGTATTGCTGGCGCCATCCTGGGTAACCGTAGTCAGGTTGCTATCACCCATTATATAGAGATCGGAAAAGTTGGATGCGCCGTCCTGCGATATACCCGCAGTGTTGCTGCTGCCCAACTGGGTTAGGTCGGAACCGTTGTTGTCACCCAACTGGCCAACATCAGCGCTGTTGCCATCACCATAGTACTGGTTAGCACTGGAGTAGTTGCCAGCGCCTTCCTGGCTCGTCGTGGCGCTGTTGCCATTACCATAGCCCTGGTAGGTGTAGGCGGAGTTACCGTCTCCATCCTGGCTAACGGTAGCCGTATTGGAAAAGCTTTCGGAATACTGGTCGGTGTGCGAATAATTGCCATCGCCGATCTGGGTGGTGGTTGCGGCATTGCCGTCGCCATCCCACTGGTGAACGTAGGAGGAGTTACCGTCTCCGTCCTGGCTGACGTCGGCCGTGTTGTCGCTGTCGTCCTGGCCGACATCAGAATAGTTAGCCCCCACCTGGGTAACATTGGCCAGGTTGTTGCTGATCCCTTGGGAAAGGTAAGATGAGTTAGAACCATCCTGGCTGACATTGCCCTCGTTACCGTCGCCATACTGGTAGGCGTAGGAGGAGTTACCGTCGATCTGAGCGATATTGACCGCGTTTCCGTCGCCATACTGGTAAGTGGTTGAAGAGTTGTCACCTTCCTGAGCCACGTCGGCGCTATTGCCGGCGCCAGACTGGTAGGCATAGGAAGAGTTGCTGCCATCCTGAGCCACCTCAGCGCTGTTGCTGGAGCCGGATTGGCCAACATCAGAGTAGTTGCCGTCGCCCAACTGGCCAACGACGGAGGTGTTGAGGTCACCGGATTGACTGGTGCCAGCAGTGTTGCTATCACCGTCCTGGCCGATGTCAGAACTGTTGGTGTCACCGGATTGGGTAGCGGTGGCGGCATTGCCGTTCCCATTGGTGTTGATGGTGCTCGAATTGCTCTGAGCCAGCGTGAAGCTGATACCCAGCACCAGAGCGAATAGGGTTAAAACTAATTTTTTCATGACTTGAAATGGAGTTTATAAAAGGTTAATAAATAATCTTTTTCTGGCGAATGGGCATAGCCCCCCCTTCACCTTGCCTGGCGTCAAGCAGGCAAGAGACAATAATCCATCTGTTGTAATGGCGCCAATGGCCGTACAACAACAGAGTAGCAACTCCTCCCGTTGCCGGGAAAAGGCTGGTTAGCGATTGAAAATTATTATTGCATTTCAGGCCTGATCCTTCAGGCTAAAAGGGGGAAACTATCGGCATTTCGGCGAATGAAAAGAAGATGTATGAGAAAGATAGCGCTCTTTAAAAATCACAATACAAATATAAATTCTTTGAAACTTACAATTCTGCCAAAATTCCCTAATATCCTGCCAAAACCGCTCAAGCCCGCTCCAGCAGAACAGCAGGCTTGACACCATAATACCGTTCATAAAGCAGGCTGAAATAATCGGAGCTCAGGAAACCCACGGCTTTAGCAACACGGGAAACAGAATCATACTCCTGGCCCTGCAGCAGTTTTTGCGCCTGTTCCATTCGAATTTGCTGGATGAACTGATTAGGGGTCAGCCCGGTGAGTTTCTTTAGCTTTCGGTAGAACTGCCGTTCGCTGATAAATACTGCGCTGGCAATGTCGTTGATCACCATTGACGGCTCTCCTAGCCCTGCCAGCACCGCAGCGTGAACGGCATCCAACCATTCCTTGTGGCGTTGAGCGCGAACCTGTGCTTTTAGAAAATTCAGTAATGTTGGGTTAGGTGAAGAAGTAGACTCAACCATTTTTTAACTAATAGATTGATTTCGAAAACCTGGATTTAACAGTAACCGGTTTACAGGTCAAATGCAGCCAGTAAACATCCTAACCGGACAAAGGCTGCATTGCCGTCCTGGCCGGAGTGGGGGGAGGTAACAGGAAAAGAATAAAGGATATACCGCCGAACTGCTATCATAGCAAATACGGAGGCATCAGCCTCGATTTCTAACCCTGTAATGGTTTGAGTTTTTGCAACAATGGGGAAATACAACCAGAAAGCGATTGACGAATAGTCGTGCTAACTTTTTAAAGTAGGAATCTATTTGCAACAAAAATAATCAAGTGTATCCAAAAAATCCTGCCGTTTTTAAGATTTCTTTAAAATCCCTCTCTTTTTTTTCCAAAGTACCCTTCATATAGCCTGAAAGACGGATGCCTACATTTTTCTCAACGTCTTTGACATCTGTTTACTGCCTTTCATTGCTGAAACGGTATACTGGCCGGAGGGGAAGCTGGCCGTTTCCCAGTTGATGGTGGAATTGGGCCGAAGGAATGTTTCGAAGAGAGGGCGGCCTTTCTTATCGGAAAGCACCAGTTGGAGGGGCCATTCTTCTTTGTTGGTAATTTGGAGCGTATCCTGGAAGGGGTTGGGAAATATCTCTACTTCCAGACGGAACATATCGGGATCAGCAGGGGCGCCGGGGAGGATGACATCTGGGGAAAAATCCGATTCGGCAATCACGCCTATGGAATCCGGAAGGGGTGAAAAAGCAGGCGTGGCCGGCTCTACCGGTTCACCATGGATCGTGTGGTAGGCCGTTTTAAGCAGTGAAAATTCATTGAGTGCATCCTTGCCGAGTTCCCATAGCATCACGCCGCCGCCCTCGCGTTTGGCTAATTCCGTTTTGGCAACTACCGTCAGGATGCCGTTGTAATACAGCCGCCCAACCTGGTCGGTGTGGGCATAAGCAGGGTTGGAAGCAACGATATCCCCGTAATTGACGGAATGGACAGTGCCGGGGGTAGAGAAATCCCAACCGTATAACGGCAGGCCCAACACCAATTTGTTGGCAGGCATCCCCAGGCCTTTCCAATAATCCAGTGCAGCTACTGCCAGGGAATAAGGCGAATGAGGGCCCGGCCGCTGCGGGTCAAATTGGCCGGTGAGGTCATAAGCCATGAGGTTGATAAAATCGAAGGCCAACATCGCTTTATCCGTGATATGTTTGTAGCGGTGTATCCCCGGCAGGGCGGCCGTCATCAATTTGCCATGGGCGTGCAGGGAATCGCGCAGTTCCAGGACGAAACCGCTGTACTGGGCATCAACGTACTTCCATTCCAGGTCTATATCGATGCCATCCAGTTCATTGGCAAGTGTATATTGGATGATGCGGTGGATGAAGCCCGAACGGTAGCGGGCTTGGGTCAGGCGGGCCCAGGCCTCGGCCCATTCCGGTTTCAGGGCGCCTCCTGCCAGCGATGCCAGCACCTTGACATCCGCCTCATGGGCCCGCTGCACGACGGGCCAAATATCAACGCCATCCATGCTGATATTTCCCTGAGCATCGGGGTTGGCGAAGGCAATGCAAAGGTGGGTCAGGTGTTCCAGCCCGATCTGATCCAGGTTTCCAAAACGGTAATAGGGCAGGTATCCTACTACTTTTGTTTCCTGAGCAGCGGCAATATCTGTGATCATCAATATCAAAAAAGCAAAAAAGGCCGTCCGAATGTTCATGGCTGGGATTTGGGGGTCAAGATAGGAATTTTCATGGGCTTATTCTCCGGCAGGATAAATGTCGATATCCACCAAAACCAGCCCTTTTTCGCCTATCAATTCTTTCATTTGGCGATTGAATTCCTCCCATGGCAATTGATCGAGGATGACGTCAATATTGTCTTCCTTTCTGTACAGGCCCGTGATAAAGTCCGTACCCCGTTTTTCGAAGCGTTCCAGGTCGAACAACCTATACCCACTTTTATTCCGGTAGCTCTTGTCCACGAGGAAGCTCTCCATATCCGGCGAGCGGTACATATGGGTCCGCTCCCCCGGCGCCATCTGATGGTAAAGGGCCAGGTAATGCGTCTTGCCATCTTCTGCTTGAAAACCTTCCAGGTCAACAATCTGCAACCCCTGCAAAACGAGTTCATCGTAATCGTTGGTCAGGCCTTCCCAGGAAGTCAATTGCCGGACCTTATGCGGAGTGGTTCCCGGCGCCCACACGGCCACATAGTACTCTTTGGATCCCTCGCGGTAGGCCTCAATATCGTCCATGACAAAACCATCGGCGGCCATCATACGCTTCGTTTGGACTAATTCTTCCCAGCCTTCCAGGCGTTTGAGTATGGTATGCCCTCCGTCCTTTTTCCAAATCCCCCAGAAAAGGCGGTACTTCCCTTCCGTACCGGTTTCAACATCCACCAGGCTATACCCCAACGAATCCATTTCGAGCTGACGAGCGACAAAATCTTCCCAGTTATACTGAAACACATACTGGTATTCTTCATTCGACTGCTTAAAAAGCCCGGAAAAGGTATTCTGGGCAGCCAGCCACCCGCTGGGGAGCAGGGTGAATAACAAGATTGCCATTTTAGAGACTTTCATAATTTATTGATATTTCGTTATTTATTATTAGACGGTTATCAATACGATGGCCACTGGGGGAATATTGTGTGTCTGGTGCGTCTGGTTCGTCTTGTATGTCTGGTGCGTCTGGTATGTCTGGTGCGTCTGGTGCGTCTGGTATGTCTGGTATGCTTGCCCGGCTCGCAGAGATTTATCCGGCTGGCTAGACGGACGGGGCTGGTGTGTCTGGTGCGTCTGGTGTGTCTTGTGAGTCTGGTGCGTCTGGTATGCTTGCCCGGCTCGCAGAGATTTATCCGGCTGGCTAGACGGACGGGGCTGGTGCGTCTGGTATGTCTGGTGCGTCTGGTGTGCTTGCCCGGCTCGCAGAGACGGGTCTTGTGCGTCTTGTGTGTCTTGTGCGTCTTGTGCGTCTGGTATGTCTGGTGCGTCTGGTGCGTCTGGTGTGTCTGGTGTGTCTGCGTGCTGACAGGTGACATGCGACGCCCCTAGGTTCTCCCCAAGGCTTGCGCCACGTCCGCCCGAATATCATCGATATGTTCCAGGCCGATGGAGAGGCGTACCATACCTGGGGTGATGCCCACTGCCTGGCGTTCTGCTTCCGAAAGTTTCGAGTGAGTAGTAGAAGCCGGGTGCGTAGCGATGGTGCGGGAATCCCCCAGGTTGGAGGTGAGGGAGCAGAGTTGCAAGCCGTTGAGGAATTGTTTGCCTTGTTCGAAACCACCGGGCAGTTCAAAAGCCAGGATACCACCGCCCAGGGCCATCTGCCGTTTGGCGAGTTCATATTGGGGATGGGATGGTAAGAATGGATAATGAACGCGGGCAACCGCCGGGTGTTGTTCCAGAAAACGGGCTAATTGCAGGGCATTTTCGCAATGGCGTTCCATTCGCACCGACAGCGTTTCCAGGCTCTTGGAGAGCACCCAGGCATTGAAGGGTGACATAGCCGGGCCGGTGTGCCGGCAGAAGAAGCGCAGCTGTTCGATAAGTTCCGCTTTGCCTACGACCAACCCACCGAGCACCCGCCCCTGGCCATCCATCCACTTAGTGCCGGAATGGACGACTAATCCGGCGCCATAACGGGCCGGTTGCTGCAGGAAAGGGGTAGCGAAGCAATTATCAACATTCAATATAAGTCCATGTTTTTCAGCCAGGCTGCCGGCTTTTTCCAAGTCGGTTAACATCAGGCCCGGGTTAGAAGGCGTTTCCAGGACGATCATCCTGGTGTTGGGCTGAATGTGGGCTTCCCATTGGCCGATGTCGGTTGGATCGACATAAGTAAAGGTGATGCCCCAACGGGGGAAAAGGCTGGTGAGTATCTGATGGGTGGACCCGAATACCGCCCGCGAGGCCAGTATATGGTCTCCGGCCTTCAGGAAGGCGGCCATACTGGCAAATACGGCAGCCATTCCGGAAGCAGTGGCAAAGCCGTCTTCCACCCCTTCCATTTCGCAAACTTTTTGGATGAGCTCATCCGTATTGGGATTGCTGTAACGGGAATAGATAATACCCTCGGCATCGCCGGCAAAAGTATCCGACATGAGGCCAGCATCCGGGAAAACAAAGCTGGAAGTGAGAAACATCGGCGTACTGTGCTCCCGGTAAGGCGTGCGCGCCATTTGACCGCGGATGGCGCGGGTTTCAAATCTTTGCTTTTCGTCTTCCATGCTGGTGTTTTTAATTCAATTAAAACAATTTTAGCTTATTCTATCCGGTTTAGGGTGATATTTTGCCAAAGAGCTGTTTTTTTTTACTCTATACCTAAAATTGAATAATGCTTCTAATACCCTATTAAAATAGTAGGGTTTACAAACTAATTCCCCATCTTTGCCGCGAAAAACAAAAGGCAAAAAGAAAATGTATCTACTCAAAGCGGCATTTTGAAAGCCACCTGGCCTTTGGATCATCCAACGGCCAGAGCAGATTTTGGCAAATAGGGCAATTTGCCGTTTCTTTGCAGCTATTCAAAAAAAAGAACCTTGGCAGATCATATCCATCCCATCTTTGATAGGCTTTTACAACGCGAAGACCGCGAGCGCCGACTCAACCAACGCAGCAAAGTTGTATGGCTGACGGGCTTGTCGGGTTCCGGTAAAAGTACTATCGCTCAACACCTGGAACGTCGCCTCTACAATGAAGGATATTTCGCCCAGGTGCTCGATGGCGATAATATCCGCCATGGCATCAACAATAATCTGGGCTTTAGTGAAGAAGACCGTCAGGAGAATATCCGCCGCATCGCAGAGGTTGCAAAATTGTATGTGCAAAGCGGCCTCATCACGATTAACTCTTTTATCAGCCCTACCCGCGATATCCGCCAAATGGCTCGTGATATCATTGGCGATGAAGATTTTATAGAGGTGTTCATTAACGCTCCATTGGAAGTGTGTGAAGCCCGCGACGTCAAGGGGTTGTACGAAAAGGCCCGCGCCGGCCAGATCAAAGGATTCACCGGCATTGACGCCCCTTACGAGGCTCCTGAAACACCGGCGCTGGAAGTACGCACCGATCAACTTCCTCTGGAACAAAGCGTTGAGCTGATCTTTGAATACCTCCTCCCTCTAATCACCTTCGTCAAACCAGCAACCAACGATTAACAACTATCAACTAAATTAAGTACAACCCACCACTATACCATGAGCTACCATCTTCACCACCTGAAAGAACTCGAAGCCGAGTCCATCTTTGTGATCCGCGAAGTCGCAGCACAGTTCGAGCACCCGGTACTGATGTTTTCCGGCGGGAAAGACTCCATCCTGATGGTCCACTTGGCCATGAAGGCTTTTTATCCGGCACGGATTCCCTTTCCTTTGCTGCACATCGATACGGGCCACAACTTTCCCGAAACGATCGAATTTCGCGATAATATGGTCCAGAAATTGGGCGCCCGGCTGATCGTAGGCTCGGTGGAGGATGCGATCCGGCGTGGTATTGTAAGGGAAGAAAAGGGGTACAACGCCAGCCGAAATTTCCTTCAGACTGCGGTGTTATTGGAAGAAATGGAAAAGAACCGCTTCGACGCTGCCCTGGGAGGCGCCCGCCGCGATGAAGAAAAGGCCCGCGCCAAAGAACGCTTTTTCTCCCACCGCGATGAGTTCGGCCAGTGGGACCCCAAAAACCAGCGGCCGGAACTATGGAACCTTTTCAACGGCAAAAAACACTTTGGCGAGCATTTCCGAGTCTTCCCTATCAGCAACTGGACGGAACTGGACGTATGGATGTACCTGGCAGCGGAAAAAGTAGAACTGCCGAACCTCTATTTTGCTCATCAACGACGGGTTTTCGAACGCGACGGCATGCTTTTGGCCGATACGGACTTCATTCCGAAACGGCCTGAAGAAATAGCCGCCATCCACGAGATGACGGTCCGCTGTCGCACCATCGGAGATATGACCTGCACCGGCGTATGGGAATCCAACGCCTCTTCCATTGAGGAGATCATCGCCGAAGTGGCTGCCTCCCGAAAAACGGAACGCGGCGGCCGCGCCGATGACAAACGCTCGGAAACGGCTATGGAGGATAGGAAGAAGCAGGGGTATTTTTGATGTACGGTGTACGGTGCTTGCCCGGCTGCGGCAGCGGACGGGTACGGGGCCATGGGGATGGCTTGGAAGTGTACGGGTTGTGGGATAGGCAGAGAAAGGATAATAATGAACAGGTTATGTATAAAGATGAGTTACTGGAAAGGTTTAAAAAGTGGGCCTTAGAGATCATTTTTCTATGCCGTGACCTTCCCAAGGCAGAGGAATTCAATATCATCAAAATTCAGCTGATCAAGTCATCAACTTCAGCGGCAGCTAATTATTCAGCAAGTAATCGAGCAAAATCGAAGCCTGACCTTATTAATAAAAGGAAAATTGTTGAAGAAGAACTGGATGAGTCTATTTTCTGGCTGGATATGCTGAACCGCCTGCTCAATAATTGGGAAGAGCGGATTGATCCATTATCCACAGAAAGCAACCGCTTGTTGGGAATAATTGTGAATTCCATTAAATCCCAACGATAATGAATCACCCGTACACCGTACACCCAAAGCCAGCTCCAGGCCCGTACACCGTACACCCAAAGCCAGTTCCAGGCCCGTACACCGTACACCCAAAGCCAGCTCCAGGCCCGTACACCGTACACCCAAAGCCAGCTCCAGGCCCGTACACCGTACACCCAAAGCCAGCTCAGGTACGTACACCGTACACCCAAAGCCAGCTCCATGCCCGTACACCGTACACCCAAAGCCAGCTCCAGGCCCGTACACCGTACACCCAAAGCCAGCTCCAGGCCCGTACACCGTACACCCAAATATGAATATCCATTTTACAAGCAATAAAAAACAGCAATAAATAATGTCCGATTCCAAACATACCGAACTGCTCCGTTTCACCACGGCGGGCAGCGTTGACGATGGCAAAAGCACTCTTATCGGGCGGCTGTTGTACGACAGCAAGTCGATCTTTGAGGATCAATATGAGGCCGTCAAGCTAACCAGTGAACGGCGGGGAGAGCCGGAAGTAAACCTGGCCCTGCTGACCGATGGCCTGAAAGCCGAACGCGAACAGGGAATTACTATCGATGTTGCCTACCGCTATTTCTCCACCCCACGCCGCAAGTTTATCATCGCGGATACTCCGGGGCACATTCAGTATACCCGAAACATGGTGACGGGGGCTTCCACGGCCAATGCCGCCCTCATCCTCATCGATGCACGCCACGGGGTGGTGGAGCAAACCCGCCGGCATGCCTTTCTCGCTTCGCTGCTGCAGATCCCCCATCTGGTCATTTGTATCAACAAGATGGACCTGGTGGACTATAAGGAGGAGGCTTATGAGGCCATCCGTCAGGACTTTGAGCAGTTTTCCTATAAGCTGGACGTGAAGGACGTGCACTTCATCCCTATCTCTGCACTAAAAGGCGATAATGTGGTCGAAAAATCTAAAAACATGCCCTGGTATGGAGGTTCTACCCTACTCTACTACCTTGAGCATGTGCATATCGGCTCCGACCACAATTTCATCGACTGCCGCTTTCCGGTCCAATATGTCATACGCCCTTATTCCGACGAATTTCATGACTATCGCGGCTACGCCGGCCGCATAGCCGGTGGTGTGTTCAAGAAAGGAGATAAAGTCATGCTTCTGCCTTCGGGCTTTACTTCTTCTATCGCCAAGATCGATACTTATGAGGGAGAACTGGAGGAAGCTTACCCCCCTATGTCGGTCACTCTCTTACTGGAAGACGACCTCGACCTCAGCCGAGGGGATATGATCGTGCGGGAAAACAACCACCCCCAGGTATCTCAGGATTTGGAAGTGATGATCTGCTGGTTCAACGAACGCCCCTTGCAACTGCGCGGCAAGTATACCATCCTGCACACCACCCGCGAGGCCCGCTGCATCATCCAGGATATCCGCTACAAACTAGATATCAACAGCCTCCATCGCAATGTAGAGGACCAGGACATCCGCATGAACGACATCGCCCGCATTGCCATCCGCACTACTCAACCCCTTTTCTTTGATAGCTATCGCAAAAACCGTATCACCGGCAGCGTCCTCTTCGTGGATGAAGGAACGAATGAAACGGTGGCGGCGGGGATGATTATTTGAATGGCTGATGGCAGATGGTTGAATGGTTAGGCTAACAAAATAACCATTCAGCCATTTGACCATCAACCATTCAATCATCCTATTGCACCGCCTGCTCCCGCACATACCCGCTCACCGGGGCATTCGTTTGCCCGAATAGCAGCAATTGCCGGCCGCTCTGATCAAAGGACAAGATATTCCGAACATCGCCCTGGATGTGGAAGCCGGACCGGTACTGGGGTACATATTCCCATTGGCCGCCACCGAGGTTGAGCAGTAATACGCCGTGATTGCCATCGAAGCGGCCCCAATTGGCGCGGGTGCGTTCGTAGTTGCCTGCCAGAAGCAGGTCCATCCGGCCATCCCCATTTGCATCAAGCGGTTGGATAGCGTATACAGGGGCTACCTGGGCCATCACCGGCAGAGGGTGCAGCGCCCATCGGCCACCACCTTGATTCTCCAGCCAGGCCGACTGCAGTTCGACTGCCTTAAGTTGCGTAGCCATCTTCAGTTGTTCCGGGCTGAGGATGTCTTCGATCCCGGCATCAGCGTAAGAGGCATAATCAGTAAATTTCTTTTTCAGGAAAACCATCTGGGAGAAGATCTCATCACGGCTGAAAGCCGGGTGAGGCTTGCCCTGAATATAATATGTAAGAATGGGATCGACGGCGCCGTTGTCATCAAAGTCGGCATAATACAGGGCCACCGGCTGGGCCTCGCTGGCCTTCATCTGGCTATTGGCGCCAAAGTTGCCGGCAATGAGGTCTTCATCACCATCGCCATCAAGGTCGGCAGAAGCCAGGGAGCACCACAGGCCGGAGCTAGGCGATTCCAAAGCCTGGCTACTGACGTTTTTGAACTGCCCGCCTTCCTTGCGGAAAAAAGTAATAGGCATCCATTCTCCGGCAATCACCAGGGTTTGGCCTCCATCCATCCAGCAGGCAGCCGTTACCATACCGATATCGGCCAGGCCAGGCGCCAACTCATCGGCCGCATTCCGGAACTGGCCCTTGCCATCATTGACCAAAAGATAACTCACCGGTGTCTTCGGATATTCTCCCGGGATGAGGCGCCCGCCTACAAAGAGGTCGGAAGCGCCATCCCCATTTACATCTGCTACAGCAACGCAGGAACCGCTGGTCAGCATCGGAGGAAGGGCCTCTTTGGCGCGGGTAAACCCGCCTTTCCCGTCATTGAGGTATAAACGGTCCTGCAATGCAAGGTCTTCCGGCAAATAATCATAGCCCCCGCTGACGACATAGAGGTCGAGGTCGCCGTCCTGATCCGCGTCAAAAAAGGCCGCGTCCACGTCATCGGCGACCAGGTCTTTTTTCAGGGCTTCCTGCTCACTGGCGCGAAAGGTTCCATCAGCTTGCTGCAGAAAAATGTCACCGGCCTGCAGCTTAGCGCCCCCCATGAAAACATCCTCCCGGCCATCACCATTCACATCGCCCTTGGCCATAGCAGGCCCCAGGCCCGTCAGCATATAAGGCAGCAGGGCTTGCCGCTTGAAATCCACCGTTGGCTTCTGAATATGAGTGAAGGGCAAGAGGGTTGGCGTGGGGTTAAACAAGGCAGCAACCTTGGGTTGCGCCTTTAGGCCGGATGCCTCCGTTTCCTTAAACGTCACAAG
Organism: Lewinellaceae bacterium; assembly: GCA_020636215.1. Taxonomy (GTDB): domain Bacteria; phylum Bacteroidota; class Bacteroidia; order Chitinophagales; family Saprospiraceae; genus JACJYE01. The sequence goes on along the minus strand of JACJYG010000005.1, from coordinate 355,448 downwards.
CTGATTGGCCTCTACCCCGGTGAGCAATTGCGCCTGCCCACTGGGCCAACGCACCAGTAAACTATCTGCACGGGTAGCCTTACCCAGGCCGAAGTGCAATGGGGTATGCATGGAAGACTGAAAACCGCGGGTAGGAATAAATTCCTGCATCATCACCTGCCCGCCGGCATATACTTCTATGCGGGCGCCAATACCATAGCGGTTGCCACCGCTACCCTGAAGTTGAACGTTAAGGTAATTCCCCGGCTGGCTCTTATTCTCATAAATGCCAGCAGGCTCATTGACATTGTTGAGCACCAGGTCGAGATCGCCATCGTTATCGAGATCAGCGTATGCTGCGCCATTCGTCAGGACAGGCGTATCGAACCCCCAGTTTTGCACCTGATTGCTAAACTGTAGATTGCCTTCATTGCGAAAGATATAGTTATGCGTTTTGGTCGATTCCATATGGCCGATAATATCCATCAGGGCGTCGCCCGTTTCACCGCGCGCCTCCTTGATTCGTTGGGCGGCATAGTACGACATGAAGTCGCGATTGGTATAATCCCGCAGGTAGCCGTTGGAAATAAAGAGGTCCTTCCAGCCATCGTTGTCAAAATCAGCCAAAAGGGCTGCCCAGCTCCAGTCCGTATTGGATACCCCGGCCAGTTGGCCCAGCTCGGTGAAGGTGCCGTCGCCGTTATTTACCTGCAGCATATTGCGCATCACCTGATGATAATAGCCATTGCGCAGTTGGGACTGAAACTTCTCGTATTCGTCCGGGCCATATAGCAGTTTTTGCCGACGGTTGTCCTCGGGCAACATATCCAGGGACATGATGTCGGGCAAGCCGTCGTTATTGACGTCGGCGATATCATTGCCCATAGAGAAATTGGAGATATGCCCCAGGCAATTTTTCAGGTCCTCCCGGAAAGTGCCATCTCCATTATTTATATAGAGGTAGTCCTCCTCGGTGTAGTCATTGCTCACATAAAGGTCGGGCCAGCCGTCGCCGTTGAGGTCGGAAGCGGCCACACCCAAGCCGAAGCCAAGGGGATTGTTCCGGATGCCGGCAGCTTTGGTCACTTCCGTAAACCGGCCGCCGTCGTTGCGGAACAGCTTGTCGCCGGCAAACTCGTCAGTCATTTTTTTTACGAAAGCGGCATCGAAGTTCTGGTATTCATCAATGGAATGATTGAGCAGGAAACAATCGAGGTCTCCATCGCGGTCGTAGTCGAAGAAAAGGCTGTGGGTAGTGTAGGCCGGATCGTCCAGGCCGTATTCGGCAGCTTTTTCTACAAAAGTGTTGTCTCCTTTATTAATATACAGTTCGTTTCGGCGGAGCGCTTCGGGTTTATCACCGGAATAAGCCAGATACAGGTCGAGCCAGCCATCGGCGTTGATATCGACAAAGCTAACGCCGGTATTCCAGCCATCGGGCCGGCCGGCCACCCCGGCTTGTTCGGTGATATCCTCAAATTGCAGGTTCCCTTTGTTAAGATAGAGCCTATTGGGGGTCATATTGCCGGAGAAGTACAGGTCGGGTAAGCCATCATTGTTGATATCGCCAACGGCCACCCCTCCACCGTTGTAGAGGTATTCATAGGACAGTACGTTTAGCTCCTCTGTTTCCGTCAGTTGATTAGTGAAAGTGACACCGGTTTTGGCAGGCTCCAGGCGCTCGAAATAGGTAGCTCCGCCCTTTGAAGCAGCTTCTTCCCCTGCTTTCTTACCGCAGCCGGCTCCGGCAAACAGGCCGATGGAGGCCATTAGCAAGAAGGGAAGCCAATTGTTGCCGATCTGGTTTTTGCCGGTTTTTGAAGGATTGGTTTGTAGCCTCATAACAACTTTTCTTTCAATGTTTTATGTTTGTTCATTCCGTCGCATTCGACAGGGTTTCCACCATAATAAGATGGGAAAATTAGTGAAATCCTGCACAAATCGGCAAGATATTTTCTAAATTCATCCGCTTATTGTCAGGTACGGCCTGATGCCGCCCCTGGCAATAAACTTTGTGCGGCAGGCGCCCGCATGTATAACCATTCATTATGCCCTTACTCCATTTCACCATTTGCCGAAGGCCCTTTCTCTACCTGGCCTTATTGCTCTCCTCCGCCATTGCCGCCCAGGAACCGGCAGACTTGGTCAACCCCTTTATTGGCACCTCCAATTTCGGGGCTACCCATCCCGGGCCGGTACTACCGGCAGGACTGGCTTCGGTATGCCCTTTTAATGTAGCATACAAAAAGGGGCAGGGGAATGTTTTCGAAAAAGACAGCGAATGGCATTCCCGCCCATATGTGCATGAGAACAGCTTTTTAACCGGTTACAGCCACATCAACCTCAGCGGTGTAGGCTGTCCTGACCTGGGCAGTATTTTGCTGATGCCCACTACCGGCGAGCTGGAATTAGACCCGGAACAGTACGGGAGCACCTATCAGAGCGAACAGGCCAGCCCCGGCTACTATACCCATACGCTGGATAAGTATGGTGTAAAAGTTGAACTGTCCGCTACGCTGCGCAGTGGCATCAGCCGCTACACTTTCCCTGCCGGACAGGCCAACGTGCTGCTCAACCTCGGCCTGGGCCTGACTAATGAAACGGGCGCCATGCTGCGCATCGTTTCCAATCAGGAAGTAGAAGGTTTTAAAATGATCGGCGACTTCTGCTATAACCCGGAAGATGTCCGGCCAGTCTATTTCGTAGCCCGCCTTAGCCAGCCGGCTTCCAATTTTGGCGCCTGGAAGAAAATGCCGAAATACCAGGGCGCAGAAGCCGACTGGACGAAATACAATGATGCTTACAAGCCCTACCCGGACTTTCGTCAGGAAATAGCCGGCGATAACATCGGCGCTTACTTTTCCTACGGCCTACCCGAGGGCGGCATCATCGAAGTTAAAGTCGGCATCTCCTACACCAGCATCGAAAATGCCCGGCTGAACCTCGATACCGAACAAGCCGGATTTGACTTCGAGGGCACGCGGCAAAAAGCCTATCAGGCGTGGAACGAGTTGCTAAGCCGCATCGAACTGAAGGGTGGGGCCCCGGAAGATAAAACGATCTTTTACACGGCCCTGTACCACCTTTTACTACACCCTAATATACTCCAAGACGCCAATGGCGACTATCGGGCCATGGAGAGCGGCGCCATTAAAAACACCGGTGGAAAAAACCGTTACACCGTCTTCTCCCTGTGGGATACTTACCGGAACGTACACCCTTTCCTCAGCCTGGTGTATCCGGAACTGCAACTGGGCATGGTGAACAGCATGGTGGAAATGTACCGCGAAAGCGGCTGGCTGCCAAAGTGGGAATTGCTGAGTATGGAAACCGGCGTAATGGTCGGAGACCCCGCCACCCCGGTCATTGCCGACACCTGGCTGCGCGGGCTACATGATTTTGATATCAATACGGCCTACGAAGCAGCGCGTAAAGCGGCCACCCAACTGAAGGACAACAAGCTGCGGCCCGGCCTGCTCTATTATGATTCACTGGGATACATCCCGGAGAACAACGAAGCCAAAGTATGGGGAACCGTATCCACTACTTTGGAGTACAATATCTCTGACTGGAACCTGGCGCAACTGGCCAAAGCCCTGGGTAAAAATGAGGATTACCAGCGGTATCTGCGCCGCTCCTATTCTTACCGCAACTACTTCGACCTGCAAACGGGCATGCTGCGCCCTCGTATGGAGGATGGCCAATGGCTCGACCCTTTCAATCCGGAAGCCGGCAAAAACTTCGAACCTGTCATTGGATTTGTCGAGGGCAACGCCTGGCAATACCGCTTTTATGTCCCACACGATATCAAAGGCCTGAAGACGCTGCTCGGGGGAGACGAGGCTTTTTTCCAGGCATTGAAGGCCTGCTTCGATACCGATAACTTTGATATGGCCAACGAACCGGACATCACCTACCCCTTCCTTTTCAATTACATCCCCGGCAAAGAACACTTTACACAGCAAACGGTGCGGCGCCTGATGCGGCAGTATTATTTTAATGCTCCGGCCGGCATTCCAGGCAATGACGATACCGGCACCCTCTCCGCCTGGCTGCTATTCAGTATGATGGGTATCTATCCAGACTGTCCGGGTGATATGGATTTCACCCTTACCAGCCCCGTCTTCGACGAAGTGGCTATCCACCTCAATACTCAATACTATTCCGGAAAAGAACTGATCATCGAGGCGGTGAACGCCAAAGGAGATGAAAACCTGCTCATCGATAAAATGGAGTGGAACGGGAGAAGGCATAAATCCTACTTTATCCCCCACCAGGAGTTGGTGAAAGGTGGGAGGCTGAAGGTGTTCCTGAAGTAATGGAGTGGGTGTTTGAGGAGTGAGTGTTTGAGGTGACACTGTGACCGCAGGGGAGTGTTCAGGAGTTCGAGTCCCGTCCTTGAGGGCGGGTAAAGTTCAAGTTCCCTGAAACCCCAGTAAAACCAAAGCCTCCCTGATCGGGACGGAGGTTTTGACACAGTTTTTTGAAGACTCCCGCCCGCAGGGACGAGACTCAAAACAATGATCAACAAAGAAACTGCGATAATATGAACAAAAGACAATTTCTCAAGACCCTTGGCAAAGGCGCATTGGCATGGATGGCGCTGCCGGCCCTGCCTTCCTGCGACACCAGCCGCCCCCCTGTCTACCCTTTGGTTGAAGGCTTACCTAATAACTGGATCTGGTTGCGGCCCCAGCTGGGGTTGAGCGATGACGAATGGAAGCAGATCTTTGGCAAGATACGTGCAGCCGGCATCGAAGCTGTTTTGCCGCAGATATTCAATAGCCATGAGGCGCTTTTCCAGATCGATGTACCAGGGGTGCCCGTCAAAGAGCCACTTCTGGAACGCCTCATCCCACTGGCCCACGAGGCCGGCCTGCAGATCCATGCCTGGATGTGGAGCATGCCCTGCAACATCCCGGAAATCATCGAAAAGCACCCCGACTGGTACGCTGTCAACGGGAAAGGGGAGTCTGCAAACGAGAAACCAGCTTACGTGGATTACTACAAGTTCCTTTGCCCCTGTCATCCCGAAGTACAGGACTTCGTGCAGGCCCGGGTGGAATCCCTTGGAAAGATCGAGGGCCTGGACGGCATCCACCTCGACTATATTCGGGTACCCGATGTCATCCTGGCCGAAGGGCTGCAGCCTAAGTATAATATCGTTCAGGACCGGGAATACCCGGAGTACGACTACAGCTACTCTACCTATTGCCGCGAACAATTCAAAGCACAGACGGGCATCGACCCACTCACCGACCTGGAGGATCCTTCCCAGAATGAGGCCTGGCGGCAGTTCCGTTACGACGCTGTTTCGAACCTGGTGAACGGCCGCTTAGCGCCCACTGCTCATCAATACGGCAAAAAGATCACGGCTGCGGTATTCCCCAACTGGGAAAGCGTGCGCCAACAGTGGCACAAATGGGATCTCGACGGTTTCCTGCCGATGCTCTACCAAGGGTTCTACAATGAAGACATCAACTGGATCGGCGAACAGGTAGATGCGGGCCTGAAGCGGCTCGACAACAAAAAACCCATCTTCAGCGGCCTGTTCATCCCCCAACTCGGCCCGGAAGAACTGGCCCAGGCAATATCCGTTTCCCGAAAGGCCGGCGCCAGTGGCATTTCCCTTTTCGACTATAGTTCGCTAAAGGACGAACATTGGGCGGTGCTGAGAGAGGCGTTGAAGGGCTGAAGGCCAGGAGGTAGCTGGGGATGGGTGAATGGTTGAATGGGTGAATGGTTGAATGGTTGAATGGGTGAATGGGTGGAGGGTTGAGGGGGGTGAGAGGGTTGAGGGGGTTGAGTTGAGGAGAGCGCGTTATTCCAAGGGGAGACAAAACGGCTTGGGGCTGATCCTGGCAATAAAAATCCAGGTAATCTTATCATCCAGAAAATCGCGGTTCAGAAACCGCCGAGCCGGACCTGCGACCTGCGACGTTTTAGGCCTACAAGACCCTAATCCCCTTATCCCGGAAGGGCTTCAAGGTAGAGTCATTGGGGGGGAGTTCGGTGATGATGGTGTGGATTTGTTCCAGTTCAACCACCCGGAAGGGCTGGATGGTTCCGATCTTTTCGGAAGTAACGAGGGCGACAATTTCGGCGGAAACCTCAGCCAGTTTTCGTTTAACCTGAGCCTCCTCACGGCGGGTGGTGGTAATGCCCAGGCCGGCATGCAGGCTGCGTACGCCGATGAAACAGACATCAGCGTGGAGTTCGGAAAGAAAGTGCAGCACGTCCATACCCACAGCTACCCGGGCATTTTTGAGTATCTTACCGCCAAAGATGAACAGCTCGATGCCGGGATGGGAGCACAGTTCATTGGCAATAGCAATGGAATTGGTAAAGACGGTGGCCTGAAGGCCTTCCGGAAATAGCCTAACAAATTCCAGGTTGGTGGTGCTGCCGTCGATGAGGATAACCTGCCCGTCCTGAATAAGGCTAAGGGCTTTTTCGGCGATCGCTCGTTTTTGCCCGATATGATTGATATGTTGCTCCCGGTATTCCGGCGGGATGAGCGAATTAGCCACGGCCCCGCCATGAACCTTGCGAACGATGCCCTGGTCGGAGAGTTCCTTAAGGTCACGCCGCACAGTATCTTCCGATACTTTCAGCATTCGGCATAGCTCCGCCGAGCGGACTTTATTGTGCCGCGTGACTTCATCCAGGATCAATTGATGGCGTTCTTCTTTCAGCATTGGGCCCTTAAAATTTCTTTGCTACAGCCTATTTTTTAACGCGAAGCCCTGGTAATTGTTTTCCGAAACCGGCACATAACCTGTGGCAAGTTGCTGCTTTTTGCGTGTTTTTAGGCCTAAAGCCTTCTAGGTGTTTCAAACTAGAAAGGTAAGAGTAAATTCGCAATAAATAGTAGTGTTTAAAAGAAATATAAACAATTTAATGTTTAAACAAAATAATCCATCGCAATCTTTTTAAAATACCGGAAAGCAGGTAAAGTCTAAAAAGCCGCTTTCTTTTGCGTGTTTTTGCCGGTTTTTTGCTTTAATCTGAAAAAAGTTTCCGTAACTTTGACGAAGTTTATCATCACCTAATACAAAATTCGGTCCAAACTATGGAAAAGCGACTTTTACTCTTTACATCGCTAGTTCTCTTCCTCTCAATGTCGGCCTGGGCCCAGCGTACGGTCACAGGCAAAGTAATTGATGAGGACGGAGAGACCCTGATCGGGGTCAACGTCCTGGAGGTCGGCACCAGCAATGGTACGATCACCGATATTGATGGTATGTACAGCCTGGAGGTAAAAGAAGGCGCGCGCCTTCAGTTTTCCCTCATCGGCTATTCCTCCCAAACGGTAGAAGTTGGCGCCCAGAGCACCATCGATATTACTTTGGAGGAGGGTGTACAACTTGACGAAGTGGTCGTTACCGCTCTGGGTATCGAAAGGGATAAGAAGGCCCTGGGATACTCGGTAACTGAAGTGTCCGGCGACGATTTCACGGAAGCACGTGAGCTCAACGTCGCCAATGCCCTGGCCGGCAAAGTAGCCGGGGTGAACGTAAGCAAACCGGCTACCGGCCCGGGCGGCTCCAGCCGCGTGGTTATACGGGGCAACAGCTCCCTGACCGGCAACAACCAGCCGCTTTATGTGATTGACGGTATCCCGATCGACAACTCCAACCTCGGCAACGCCGGTATGTGGGGTGGCCAAGACTGGGGTGACGGTATCTCCAGCATCAGCCCGGATGACATCGAGACGATGACCGTCCTGAAAGGCAACACAGCTGCCGCGCTTTACGGCGCCCGCGCTTCCAACGGTGTGATCCTGATCACCACCAAGTCAGGAGCCAAGCGCAAAGGCATCGGCGTGGAAGTGAGCAGCAACTTCACGGCTGAGAATATCATCAACACCTACGATTTCCAGAACCAGTATGGCTCCGGCGACCGGGGCGCTAAGCCGGGCAACGCCGGCGATGCCATCGCATTTGGCCTGTACGCCTGGGGCGATCAGCTCGACGGCTCGCAGGTCATCCAGTACGATGGCGTAAGCCGTCCTTACTCTGACGTAGGCAACAACCTGGATCGTTTCTACCGCACCGGTACTACCTGGACCAACTCTCTGGGCCTCACCGGCGGCGACGAAAACTACAACTTCCGCATTGGTGTGACCAATTTGCAGAACGAAGGCATCGTACCCAATTCCGGCCTGGACCGGAACAACTTCACCGGTAAGATCAACGCCAAGTTTTTCGACCGCCTTTCGGCTACGCTGAGTGGTTCCTACATCAAAGAAAATGTAAAGAACCGCCCGCGCCTGTCCGATTCTCCGGGTAACGCCAACTACACGGCATGGTCTATGCCTGCCAACATAGACATCGAAACCCTGAAGGGCCCCAATGGGGACGGTACCGATGAAACCGGCGGTGAAATCGATTTCAACGACAACATTTACGTAACCAACCCTTACTTTGCCGCCTACCACTTCCGGGCAGACAACAACAAAGATCGTATCCTGGGTAACCTGACCCTGCGCTACGACATATTCGATTGGCTGTTCCTGCAAGGCCGCATCGGTACGGACTCTTATACAGAGCGCCGTACAAGCCTCGAACCTTACGGAACAAATTATATTCCGCTGGGATCGATCACCGAACGTAGCTTCGATTTCACGGAAAACAACATGGACTTCATGCTGGGCGCCAACAAGCAGTTCGGCTCTGTCGGCCTGAACGCCTTTGTGGGCGGCAACCAGATGAAGCAGCATACCGAGACCGTTGGTGGTTCGGGCAGCCAGTTCAGTATTCCTTTCCTGGAGCAGATCACCAATACTCAGAACCGCAGTGTACAATATGACATCTCGGAAGTCGGCATCAACTCGCTGTATGGCTCGGTTGAACTGTCCTACAACAACTACCTGTACCTCACCGGTACGGCTCGCCAGGACTGGTACTCCACGCTGCCTACAGACAACAACGGGGTGCTCTATCCTTCGGTAGGGCTTAGCTTTGTACTGTCTGACGCCGTTAAGCTGCCTTCTGAAATTACTTTCGCCAAAATACGCACGTCCTGGGCTCAGGTTGGTGGCGGCGCTCCGGATCCCTATCAGCTGTTGCTGTCTTATGGCTTGTTTGGCCAGGGCCACTTGGGGCAATCGCTCGGAGGCATTACTTCCGGTACGATTCCGCCTACGGGCCTGAAGCCGTACCTGAATACAGAAATTGAAGCCGGCTTTGACCTGCGCCTGTTCAACAACCGCATTGGTGTGGATTTCTCCTACTACGACCGCAAAACGACGGATGACATCCTCAACGCCGGCGTTTCCAGCACCTCTGGTTTTGGCACCAAGCTGGTCAACGTGGGTGAGATCACGAATAAAGGGGTCGAGTTGTTGTTGTCTGTTGCCCCGGTTCGCACCACCAACTTCCGCTGGGACTTGTCCTTCAACATGGGATATAACCAGAGCGAAGTCGTGAGCTTGCTGGATCCGGAAAACGATGAGGAATTGCTGTACGCGGATGAAAGCCGCACCCGTACGGCCTATATCTACCAGGTGGAAGGCCAGCCTTATAGCACCATCAGAGGTTACGCTTATGCCCGCGATGAAAATGGCAACATCCTGTTGGACGGTGATGGCCTGCCGCTGAGTGGCGATATCATCAACCTTGGCGAAGGCATCCACCCGCTGACCCTGGGCTTGCGCAATACCTTCGGGTATAAAAATATCAACCTCAGCTTCCTGCTCGACGGCAAGTTCGGTGGTGATATCTATGCAGCCACCAATTCCTTTGCTTACCTGCGGGGCCTGCACCAGAATACGCTGGAAGGCCGCGAAACCGGCGAAATCGTGATGCCAGATGGGAACGTCACCAAACTGGAGCCACAGAACGTACAGGACTATTATAGTCGTGTGAGCGGTATTGCAGAAGAATTTGTTCAAGACGCCAGCTTCATCAAGCTGCGCCAGTTCACGCTATCCTACAGCCTGCCGCGCTCCATTCTGGCGAAGACGCCTTTCTCCGGCATCAGCGTAGGCCTGGTAGGCCGCAACCTGGCTATCCTGTACAAGAAAGTGGATAACATCGACCCGGAATCTACCTATACCAATGCCAATGCGCAGGGCCTGGAAATGTTTGGCGTTCCCCAGACTCGCAGCTTCGGCCTCGACCTGAATGTGAAGTTTTAAATTCCGGTACCAAGTACAAGGCGCCAGGTATCTGGTGCGCCGGGCTTTGCCCATGGGCCGAACGTACCTTGTACCTTGCACTTGATACCTAATACCATATTTTCAAAACAGACAACTGACAATGAAAAACATATTTAAAAGACTCATCCTTTCAATGGTGGTGCTCACCTTCGCCCTGCAATCCTGCAGCGACTTCGGTGACACCAACATCGACCCGCTGGCGGCTAATGAGATCAACCCCGACTTCCAGTTCTCTTTCCTGCAACTCCGGATTTCCGGTGAGCGCTACGAGAACTGGCGGGCCGTGTTGATCTATTCTTCCACCATGATCCAGCACCTGGCTGCCCTGCCCACTTACTGGTCGGGCGACAAGTACCTCTACAATTCCCAGTACTCCGGCGCGCTGATGGAACGTTGCTACCAGCAGCAAGTACTGCAGGCCGTTGACCTGATCAACACCCTGGAGAAAAAACTGGCGGAAGGAGAACAGGTAGCTAACAAGCTGGCCGCCGCACGCATCCTGAGAGTGCTCATGTTCCAACGCATTACCGACCTGTACGGCGACATCCCCTACTCCGAAGCCGGCAAAGGTTTCCTGGAAGGCATCGACTTCCCGAAGTACGACGCGCAGTCGGATATTTACTTCGATATGCTGAAGGAACTGGAAGAGGCCTGCGCCCAGTTTGACGCCGGCCAGCCGACCTACGGCGCTGCCGACTTCTTCTACGGCGGTGATATCGCACAGTGGGAAAAATTCGGCTACTCCCTGATGTTGCGCCTGGGCATGCGCCTGACGAAGGTGGACCCGGCGGCTGCCGAAGCATGGGTTAAAAAGGCCATCGCCGGTGGTGTTATGACCAGCCAGGACGATACGGCCAAAATAGAGCACACCGATGGGCCGGAAGGCATCAACCGCAACGGCATCGGCGAAGTATGGCTGGCGGACGACAACCAGAAAATGAGCAAGATGTTCATCGACTGGATGGTAGCCAACAACGACCCTCGCCTGAACGCGATCAGCTACGTACCCAATGGAACCGCCCCCAAGGGCTTGCCCAATGGCTATGACGCCACCACCATCAAGGATTTCCTGGGCCTCAACCCAAGCGATGATGTAGACCAGGGCCAGTGGAGCGCTGTCAACCGTAGCCTGGTTACCACCGCTTCTCCGATGATCTTCATGTTCTACTCAGAAGTTGAATTGCTGTTGGCTGAAGCTGCTGTCCGTAACTGGGGCGGCGATGCTGCCACGCACTACAATGCCGGCGTTCGCGCCGCCATGAAGCAATATGGCGACTTATTTGATGGAAGTGCAGTCGTTGCCGATGCCGATATCGACGCATATCTGGCCGCTCATCCCTTCGATGGCACCTTGGCTATGATCGGTGCACAGCACTGGGCTGCCAACTTCCTGAATGAATACGAAGCTTACTCCAACTGGCGCCGCACCGGCTTCCCGGCCCTCACGCCAGTTGACTATCCGGGCAACGTGACGGGCGGCACTATTCCACGCCGCCTGGCTTACTTCGAAGGCGAACGTGCCAGCAACCCGGCTAATCTCGACGCAGCGCTGCAGCGCCAGGGCATGCCGACCGACTTCGGCCAGATGCTGAAAGTGCCGGTGTGGTGGGATAAGCAGTAGTGCTCTTAAAGTAATATTTTTTACACTCCAGCGGGACGCCCCAAAACACATCATTTGGGGCGTCCTTGTTTCGCCCATATGGATACTATAGATACTGTAGATACTGTAGATACTATGGATACTATGGATGCTATGGATGCTGGGATTCCCCATCAATAATATCTGGCATCAACAGTATCAAATGGCCGTATCCATTTGAGCTCGAACGGTTTCAAATGAAGTATCCTTGCCTGCCGCAGGCAGCAACAGGATCAGCTCCCGACAAGCCGGATGAAAGCCCTATATCATCAAACTCAATCATTTCCCGCACCTATGAGGCTATTACCTATCACCACCATCCTACTCCCCTTAATGGTATGCCTACTGGCCTGCCAGCCACAGACAGAAGAAGCAGCCGACGACCTCCTTCAATATGTCGATCCCTTCATCGGCACCGCTGACCATGGCCATGTTTATCCCGGCGCTTCCGTTCCTTTCGGCGCCGTGCAACTCAGCCCAGACAACGGCACCCAAGGCTGGGACTGGTGTGCCGGCTACAATTACGCCGATAATGTTATCGTTGGGTTTAGCCATACCCACCTCAGTGGTACGGGCATCGGCGACCTCTGCGATATTTCCATGATGCCCGCAATTGCCACTGTTGATTTTAACACACAGCCGGAAGATCCCAAAACAGCTGCCTATGCCGCCCGTTTTCAGCATGCGAACGAAAGCGCCGAGCCTGGATATTACTCCGTTCAACTGGATAATGGTGTAAAGGTAGAGCTCACCGCCGCTTCCCATGCCGGCGTGCAACGCTATACCTTCCCGGAAGGAGGGCAGAAATTCGTATTACTCGACCTGGGATTTGCCATCAACTGGGATGCCCCGGTGGAAACCAGCATTCACATGCAGGAAAAAGGCAAAAGCTTCACCGGCTACCGCTACTCCACCGGTTGGGCCAAAGATCAAAGGGTGCACTTCGCCTTTGATTTTTCCGTACCCGCTACCGGCATCACCGTTGCTGATTCCACCGTGCTACTGACCGAAACCACAGTTCGAGGAAAAAAGCTGCGAATGCTTTTCCTTTTCCCACCAGAAACCACCGAACTGATCGTCAAAACCGGAATCTCTTCCGCCGATGAACAGGGCGCCCGCGCCGCGCTCGCCACTGTTGCCGATAAAGATTTCGACCTGGTGAAGGCCGATGCTCAGGAAAGCTGGCAACAGGAATTAGCTAAAGTTCAAGTCCAAACCCAGGACGAAACCCTGAAGAAGATTTTCTACACCGCCCTCTACCGAACCTGCCTGGCGCCAGTCGTTTACTCCGACCCCAACGGCAACTATAAAGCCTGCGACGGGAACATCCACAAAGCAAATGGATATAACCGCTACGATATTTTCTCCCTCTGGGATACGTTCCGGGCGGCCAATCCGCTGTATACCATCACGCAACCCGATAAGGTCAATGATTTTGTCCGTTCAATGCTGGCCCACTATGAAGAGTACGGCCTGCTCCCGGTGTGGTCGCTTCTGGGCAACGAGACCAACACCATGACCGGTTACCACGCCATTCCTGTCATTGCCGATGCCTACCTCAAAGGCTACCGCGATTATGACGCTGAACTAGCTTTCGAGGCTATGAAGGCCAGCGCCATGCAGGATATCCGGGGCACGAATTTCTATCGCGAATACGGTTACATTCCCTATGATAAAGATGGCCAATCGGTCACCAAAACACTGGAATATGCCTTTGATGACTGGTGCATTGCCCAGATGGCCAAGGCCCTTGGTAAAACCGAGGACTACGATACCTTTATGAAGCGGGCCCAGAGCTACCAGCAGCTGTACGACCCCTCCACAGGCTTTATGCGCGCCAAATTGAGCAATGGCGAATGGAAAGCCCCCTTCGATCCCCAATTCTCAGACCACAACTTTGATGTAGCAGAATATACCGAAGGCAATGCCTGGCAGCACAGCTGGTTTGTTCCCCAGGATGTAAAAGGGCTGATCGAACTGCACGGAGGGAACGCCCCCTTCATCACCAAACTCGATTCGCTGTTTACCGTTAGTTCCGAGATTACCGGTGAAAACGCTTCAGCCGACATTTCCGGCCTGATCGGGCAGTATGCACATGGCAACGAACCCAGCCACCATATTGCCTATCTGTATGCCTACGCCGGCGCTCACTGGAAGACGGAGGAACGCGTCCGGAACATTCTGGAAACCCAATACAATGCTCAAGCCAACGGCCTTTGCGGCAATGAGGACTGCGGCCAGATGTCTGCCTGGTATGTCTTCAGTGCTATGGGCTTCTATCCGGTCAACCCGGCTTCCGGTATCTATGTATTGGGGAGTCCAATGTTTGAAAAAGTCAGGATTCCCGTTGGCGGCGACAAAGCATTCGAACTAACCGCCAAGAACTACGGCCAGCCCTTTATTCAATCTGCTACCCTCAACGGCCAGCCATTGGGCCATCCCTATCTCACTCATGCCCAATTGATGGAAGGCGCCAAGCTGGAACTGGTAATGGGGCCGGAGCCGAATAAGGCTTTGTGGGAACAAGGGATGTTTGAGGAGTGAGTGTTTGAGGAGTGAGTGTTTGAGGTACCCGAACACTCAAACACTCAAACTTTACCCGGCTCGCAGGGACGGGGCCCGAACACCCAAAAACATAGCAGAACAAGCAAAAGACTCAACAACATGGACAGGATAACTTTCGAACAGGAAGTACGCCATCTGCTGGAAAGGCAGGAGGCCTTTTTAACCCGCCGCAACATTCGCCTGGAATCCAGTAACGGGATCTATCACCGCTATCAGCATCCGATACTGACCTGGGAACACACCCCCATATTCTGGCGTTTCGACCTGAACTATGGAACGAACCCCCATCTGCTGGAAAGGTTGGGCATCAATACCGTCTTCAATGCAGGGGCAATAGAATGGAACGGCAAAATCGTGTTGATACCCCGCATTGAAAGCCATGATGTAAAGTCCTTCTTTGCCGTAGCGGAAAGTGATAATGGGATTGACAATTTCCGCTTCCGGGACTATCCTATTACCATGCCGGAAACCACCGATCCGGATATGAATGTCTACGACCTCCGTGTAGTACAACATGAAGATGGCTGGATATACGGAACTTTTTGCACAGAACGCAAGGACGAGAGCCAACCCCACGACACTTCGGCGGCAATTGCACAGAATGGTATCGCACGCACCAAAGACCTCATAAACTGGGAGCGACTGCCCGACCTCGTCAGCCATTCCCCCCAGCAGCGCAACTGCGTGTTACACCCGGAATTTGTGGACGGCCAATACGCCTTTTATACCCGGCCCATGGATGGTTTCATCAACACAGGCGGCGGTGGCGGCATTGGCTGGGGCCTTTGCCCGGATATCGAAAACGCCCGAATAGACGAGGAAAGGATCATCGATTCCAAACAATACCATACGGTCAAGGAAGTGAAAAACGGCATGGGGCCGGCCCCGCTGAAAACGGAATACGGGTGGCTGCATTTGGCGCATGGGGTCCGCCGGACCGCCGCCGGCCTGCGCTATGTATTATATTGCTTCCTTTGCGACCTGCATGAACCCTGGCGCATTACCCACCAGCCGGGCGGCCATTTCATCGCCCCTCATGGCATCGAGCGGGTTGGAGATGTTTCCAATGTCGTGTTCTGCAATGGTTGGGTCGCCCGCGAGAACGGAGACGTATTTATTTATTACGCTTCATCCGATACGCGCATGCACGTTGCTACGACTACTATGGAAAAATTACTGGATTATACGTTGAATACGCCCCAGGACGCCGGGCGAACCTTTGCCTGTGTCGAGCAACGAAAGGCCCTTATCGAAGGGAATATGCCGGTGGTGGAAAAGTTTCGGGTTTCGGGTTTTTTACCCGGCTGATCCCAACAGTTGTCGGGAGAGCACGGGCTGGCTCCTGGATAACTCTTTAACCTCAGAAACCATACCCCCCAAAACAATGCCCTACCTCGGCACAACGGTGGCCCGAAGTAGTGCGTGCATTGGGGGCTTCTTATCCAGGGGGCGGAGCCGGTAAGCGCCTACCTGTGCCGGAATGATAACGGTTTCGCCGTAACGGGCCAGGAAGGGCTGAAAGAACCCGGAGGGGCTTTCAACCACGGCAGCCTGGCCGGCCACCAACAGCAGGATATTGATCGCTCCATTGGTATGGAAACTGGTAACCTGCGAAAACCAATTGCGGGTAAGCAGAATAACATCATTACTAAGCACTTCCTCCTGGAGGAAAAAAGGATCCGTAGGCGTAAGGGGATGGTGGACGATCTCCGGAAAGGTGTTCGCTAGCCGTTCTTCAGCAGGAGCCGGAGGAAGTTTGACCGAAAAAATTTGCGGCGCAGTATTGATTTGCACAGCTGTCAGTTTTTTTCCGGCCCGGTAGGGAATACCGGGAGGGATTTGCACGAAGTCGTGCTGTTGAAGCCCAAGTTCTTTGACTTTTAAAGTTTGAGGATGTTGCTCCGGGTCGGCCAGCTCCAGTTTAGCGCCGGGTTGCGCCTGAAGCAGGTAGTAGCCGGTGGCTTGCCGATAGCGGCAGCCAAGGCTATCCACGATTTCCTGAGTGATGGGGTTGAGTTGAAATGCTGTATCCTGGCTCTCGGTGGTATCAATAAAGTTGAAGCGAACAGGAAGATAAGCACCGAATTTGCGGACTACTTCCATGCCCAGAAAACTTTCGGGCTTGTAGAATACGAGATTGAGCAAAGGTGCTTCGAAGAGCATGGTTCCGAAGCGGAAGAGCAGGTTGTCTTCCTCGGGTACGCAACTGAACCACCACTCCAAAGGAGGGCTTTTTTTCGAATGGCCATTGTGGGGGGGAAGATGATCCCACAATTCGGGATCAAAGAATGGCGCCATTTTGATGGGTTGACGGGTCGCCTGTTCCAGGCCGCGGCGCACGATTGCCCCGGAAGCCAGTTTGGGTTTTGCCCAGTTATTGGTTTCGAGGAAGTAATCACAGGAGCCGATGAGTTCCCGCTTCAGTTGATTGCAGGCCTGCCAGTCGTTGAAAAAAGCGATCTCGTATTTTTGTTCAAATGGCGCTTTGACATTGTTCAACCCGATGTTGCCGATATCCCCTCGGCGCATGCGTTGCTGGACTTCCCAGTGGGACATATCAGCGTAAATGAGTATATCGGGCGTCCAGACCAGGCTGGCGCCGGCGCCATAGATGAGCACAACACCTTCTTCGATCGAATTGATGCTGTGCTGAATGCCAAGCAGCTTCTGGGGATCGAAGTAATCGCTGATTGAAAGTCCGGTGAATTTGCCGGGGCGGCCTTTATCGGCCATGCGGCGGCGAATGAGTTCCCGCAGCACTTCACTTTCCTGGAAGAGGTGCGAAGTCTTGCAACTGGCGTTGGGCTGCAGGCGCTTTTTGAGCTCCTGAAAGTTGGCTTCATCCAGGGTGCCATGGTAACACTCCACGGCGATAACCACTTTAGGCCCGGCAACTTGGCCGGCGACTTCCTGAAGCTCCTGGTGAATTGCATCCCATCCCTCCCAGGAACTATTCAATTCCTTGGGAAGCTCGATAAAGGGAAGGTATTGGTACATAAGTTTGGGTAGTTGAACTTTGGACAGTCTTGGGGTTGGGATCAGCAATCAAAAAATCCGGATTCAAAATAAGAACGTTTGAAACATTGAATAGCTGGCTACCAAAAAAAAAATGTATGAAATCGTCAATTAGCAGTAAGGTAAGCAAAGGCCGGCTGGCCATGGCAATCGCAGCAATAGCGTTGTGCTCTGTTGCAATATTGCTTCCGCAATGCCACAATGCCAATGCGGAAGAAGAGCCTGCATTCGCCGGCGGACAGAAGGCCGTACCTGAAGAAGTAGACTTTAACTTCCACGTCAAACCCATTCTTTCCGACCGTTGTTTCAAATGCCACGGCCCGGACAACCGCACCCGGGAAGGAGGCCTGCGTTTCGATACCCGGGATGGCGCCTTTGCCGCCCTCGGCGAGGCTGGCGGCCGCCACGCTATTATTCCGGATGATCCGGACAACAGCACGCTTATCCAGCGCATTTATTCCGATGACCCCAATTTCATGATGCCTCCCCCGGAGTCCAACCTGGCTCTGGAAGATTACGAAAAAGCCATCCTGAAGAAGTGGATTGAACAGGGCGCCACCTGGAAAGAGCACTGGTCGTTCCTACCTCCAAAAAAGCCAGCTTTACCCAAAGTCAGCAACGAAAGCTGGGTGCACAATGAGATCGACCGCTTTGTTCTGGCTCGGCTGGAACAGCAGGGGATGACACCTAATGGCCCGGCGCCCCGCGAACAGCTCATCCGCCGGCTTACATTCGACCTGACCGGCTTACCGCCCACCCTGGAGGAGATCGATGCCTACCTCTCTGATCAATCCCCGGATGCCTACGAAAAAGTTATTGACCGCCTTCTCGCCTCCGACGCCTACGCCGAACACATGGCGGCCAAATGGATGGACGTGGCCCGCTACGCCGATACCCATGGCTACCAGGATGACCTCGAGCGCGTGATGTGGCCCTGGCGCGACTGGGTGATCCACGCTTTCCGGCAGGATATGCCCTTCGATGAATTTATCCGGTGGCAACTGGCCGGCGACTTGTTGCCCAACCCCAGCCGGGAGCAACTTATCGCTACGGCATTCAACCGCAACCATAAGATCACCCAGGAGGGCGGGGTCATCCCGGAAGAATATCGGGTAGAGTATGTCGCAGACCGCACCCAGACCTTTAGCACGGCTTTTCTAGGCCTGACCATGGAATGCGCCCGCTGCCATGACCACAAATACGACCCCATCAAACAGGAGGAATACTACCAATTGTTCAGCTTCTTCAATAACGTACCGGAAAACGGCCTGATCGAGCCCTACGGCGCCATTCCGGAGCCTTACATTAAACTCAGCAGAAAGGAGATCAGCCAGGTGCTCACCTTCATCAACAATGCGGATACCCTGGATGATATCCCCCTCATGGTGATGCAGGAAATGAAAACGCCCCGACAGGCCTACATCCTCAAGCGGGGGCAATATGACCACCCGGACAAGCCGGTAAGCCCCGGCACGCCCAAATCTCTGGGCGCGCTTCCCGCCAAGCTCCCTCCGAACCGCCTCGGCCTGGCGGAATGGCTGTTGAACCCCGAGCACCCATTGATGGCCCGGGTAACGGTCAACCGCTTCTGGCAACAGCTTTTTGGAACCGGCATCGTTGCGACGCCCTATGACTTCGGCAATCAAGGCGCCTTACCGTCCCATCCTAAATTGCTGGACTGGCTGGCCGTCAAATTGGAAGAAGATGGCTGGGATGTCAAAGCCATGTTGAAATATATTGCCCTGTCGGCCACCTACCAACAATCCTGCGAACTGCGGCCCGGCATGATGGAGCGCGACCCGGAGAATCGCCTCCTGTCGCGAGCCCCACGCCTGCGCTTTACCGCAGAGATGATCCGTGACCATGCTTTGGCCATCAGCGGCCTGCTCAACCGGGAAGTCGGAGGCCCCAGTGTTAAACCCTACCAGCCCCAGGGCCTGTGGGAAGAAACCACCGGCGGCGGCGGCGGCAGCACTTCTACCTATGTGATGGACGAAGGCGACAAACTATACCGGAGAAGTATGTACACCTTCTGGAAGCGAACCGTTCCGCCACCCAGTATGATGGCCTTCGATGCGCCCACCCGTGATTTCTGTACCGTTAAACGCCAGGAGACCAGCACGCCACTGCAAGCCCTGGTATTGCTCAACGACCCGCAGATCGTGGAAGCTTGCCGGGTACTGGCCTACCGGGCTGTGGAAAAGGGCGGCGCCAATGCCCGGGAGCGCATCGCCTTTATGTTCCGCCTGGCTACCTCCCGCCAGCCGCAGGAAAGCGAGATCAAGGCCCTGGCCGGATACTTCGATGACGAACTGGCCCGGTTCAAAGCAGAACCGGAAGCTGCCAGCCGTTTTCTGTCCGTGGGCCAATATCCACAAAAAGAACTGCTGCCGGCCCCGGAAATGGCCGCCTACGCCGTGCTGGCCAACACTATTTTTAACCTGGACGAAGCAATTACCAAAGGATGATTCCAGTCGGCAGTAAGCAGTGTACAGTCGTGCTGACACACCAGACCCGTCTCTGCGAGCCGGGCAAGCACACCAGACATACAAGACATACAAGACCCGTCCGTCTAGCCAGCCGGATAAATCTCTGCGAGCCGGGCAATCTATCTGACCTAAAAAAACAACACCATGTCTGATCCAATAAACGAAAGATCACATTTGATGAACCGGCGGGCATTTATGTCCCGGGCCAGTATTGGCGTGGGGACGGCGGCGCTGGCAAGCCTCCTGGGCTGCAATCTTTTTCGCACCAACGAAAATGGCCTGATCACGGCTGCCGGTGAGGGAAGTGGCGGCGTATTGGGGCTCACCCATTTCGCACCTAAAGCCAAGCGGGTGATCTACCTTTTCCAAAGCGGCGGGCCGTCACAGTTGGAATTGTTCGATCATAAACCCTTGCTCAACCAATTGCGGGGACAGGAGCTGCCGGAATCTGTACGAATGGGCCAGCGCCTGACGGGGATGACCTCTGGCCAGTCTTCCTTCCCACTGGCTGGTTCTTTTTACAAATTTAACCAGCACGGACAGAGTGGCGCCTGGCTCAGTGAGCTGTTGCCCTACACTTCGAAGGTCGTAGACGACATTTGCATCGTCAAGTCAATGTATACCGAGGCCATTAATCACGATCCGGCGATAACTTTTTTTCAGACCGGATCACAGCAGCCCGGCCGGCCCAGTATAGGCTCATGGCTCAGCTACGGCCTGGGCAGCACCAATGAGAACCTGCCTACCTTTTGCGTAATGCTGTCGCGGGGCACGGGGCGCCCCAATGGCCAGCCTTTGTACTCGCGCCTGTGGGGCAACGGTTTTCTGCACTCCCTGCACCAGGGCGTACAATTTCGTTCCGGAAAAGACCCGGTGCTCTATCTCCAGGATCCGGATGGCATGAGCCGGCAGAGCCGCCGGGAGATGCTGGACCGCATCGCCGCCCTCAACCAGCAGCAACTCGATCAATTCGGCGACCCGGAGATCAGCAGCCGCATTGCCCAGTACGAAATGGCCTACCGCATGCAAACTTCGGTTCCGGAAGTGATGGACATCTCCGACGAGCCCGAATACATTTACCGCATGTACGGCCCCGACGCGATGACGCCCGGCACTTTCGCCGCCAATTGCCTGCTGGCGCGCCGCCTGGCGGAACGCAACGTGCGCTTCATCCAGTTGTACCACATGGGCTGGGATCAGCACGATAACCTTCCTTCCGCCGTGGCCCGGCAAGCCAAAGATGTCGACCAGGCCTCTGCTGCCCTGATCCTGGACCTCAAACAGCGGGGCATGCTGGATGACACCCTCGTCATCTGGGGCGGAGAGTTCGGCCGCACCAATTACTCCCAGGGCATCCTGACTGATACCAACTACGGCCGCGACCACCACCCGCGCTGCTTCAGCATCTGGATGGCCGGAGGGGGCATCAAACCAGGCATCGTCTATGGAGAAACGGATGATTTCGGCTACAACATCACCGAAAACCCGGTTCATGTACACGATTTCCAGGCCACCCTGCTCCACCTGCTGGGCATCGACCACGAACGGCTGACCTACAAATACCAGGGCCGCCGCTTCCGCCTGACAGATGTGGAAGGTAAACTGGTCAAAGACTTACTCGCCTGATATGAAACGAAGAACTTTCGTCCGACATAGCGCCGCTGCTTTAATGGGCGCGGCATTGCTTCCCGGGGCCGCCTGGCGCGACTGGCAGCCCTTTCGCGAGCTGATCATCGGCCACAACAGCCACCGCTACCGCATCGACCTGAACTGGGGGGCGCTGAATGCCCAGTATTACCCGGTTAATGACTGCCATGAGATGGTGCAGGATTCCAAAGGGCGCATCCTGCTGCTGACCAACCACACCCGCAACAACGTAATTGTGTATGACAAATCCGGCCGGCTGCTGGAAGTCTGGGGCACCGAATACCCCGGCGCCCACGGCCTGACCCTGAATCGGGAAAACGGAGAGGATTTTCTCTATATCTCGGACAACAGCCGCCATGAAGTGATCAAAACCACCATCGATGGGAAAGTGGTGCTGGTGCTGCCCTGGCCGGCCGAATCGGGAAAATATGAGCGCGCGGATCAGTATATCCCCACCGAAACAGCCATCGCCCCCAACGGTGATATCTTCGTGGCGGATGGTTACGGCCTGCAGTACATCCTGCACTACAACGCCAAAGGCGAATTGCTCCACGTGTTTGGCGGCCGCGGTGAGGGAGATCAATTTTTCGACAATGCCCACGGGATCTGCCTGGATACCAGAGAAGCAGGCTCCCCTACCCTGCTCATCACCGCACGCATGCAAAACAAGCTCAAGCGCTTCTCGCTGGGCGGCGAACTGATGGAAGTGATCCCATTGCCGGGCGCTTACATCTGCCGGCCGGTGGTGCACGGAAAGCACGTCTATCTGGCTACCCTTGTTTCGCAGCTTCCTATGAACTCCGGCACCGGCTTCGTCACCATCCTCGGGCCGGATAACAAAGTGGTTTCCGCTCCTGGAGGCAGTGCGCCGGAATATGATAACAAGGGAAAGTTAAGCCCTCTCCACCAGGTGCTGAAAATTTTCCAGCATCCGCATGATGTATGTGTGGATGATGAAGAGAACTTATATGTTGCTCAGTGGAATTCGGGTAAGACGTATCCGATCAAACTGGAAAGAGTTTAGTTCTGCCGATCTCCAGATCAGCAGAACCTGATATAATATCACAGCAAAAAGACAATGATCAAAAATATTTTCAGCCTTTTCAGCCTGTTATTCCTCCTATTCCCTCTCCAGGCTCAGCACTACGCAGAAGGCATGGAATTTAAGCTCGGAACCCCGCAGATGGAGTATGAGGGACCGTTATTTCAGGACAGTACGCTGGTTCAACTCTCACTGGGGTGGGAAGGAGTGCAAATCCATTATACCCTGGATGGCAGTGAGCCCGATGAAAAGTCGGCCTTATACGAAAGCCCGGTCATCATCCGGCAGGATGGGCAGCTGAATGCCCGTGCCTTTCATCCCTCCTTCCAGGCCAGTGAAAGCATTGGGGCGGAGTTTGTCCGCCGGGGCCTATCGCTGTCGGTAGTGGCTGCAAGCCTGGCCGAGGCGCCATCGCCACAGTATGCCGGCCGGGGTGCTGCCGGCTTGGTAGACGGGCGCAAAGGCAGCGGAAATTTCCGCGACGGGGAGTGGCTGGGCTTCAACGGTGCGGATGCCGTATTGCACCTCCAACTGGAAGAACCTATAGAGGCCCATGAGTTGCTGGTGAGCAGCATGGTAGATGCTGGTTCCTGGATCTTTCCGCCTTCCGCTATTGAAGTGCGGGCCAGTAAAGACGGTATTAATTATCAGGAATTGGGCCGCCTGGAAATTGCCCCTCCCGGCGCAGAAGACAAGGGTGGCATGCATTTTTATAAAATTGCTATTCCTCCCACAAGGGCGCAATTCTGGGAAGTGGCCGTACGCCATTTCGGCCTACTTCCCGTCTGGCATCAAGGGGCCGGTACGCCGGCCTGGTTATTTATTGACGAGCTAATCTTTCGGTGAGGGCTCTGAACAGCAATCGGGTTATCCAGCCTTAGCTGAGCCCCTTTTACCTTTTACCTTTTGACTTTTTCTTATGATGAACATCTTACCTTTCCTCGGACGCTTTCACCCACTTGTTGTCCACTTGCCGATTGGCTTTCTACTACTGGCATTCGGTATGGAAGCCTGGCGGCGCTGGCGGCGGCCCAACGGTTGGGAGACGCCGGTACGATTCGCCCTGCTCCTGGGTATGGCTAGTGCGGTACTGGCAGCAGCCCTGGGTTATTTACTTTCGCTGGAAGGCGGATACGAGCCCGGCATGCTCGGCTGGCATCAATGGGCCGGCATTGGCGTTGCCGCACTGGCAGTGGTGGCCTGGTGGCAGCGCAATAACCCCCGTTTGGCCTTTCCCGTTTTGGCGCTCAATATTGCTGTGCTAATCCTGGCAGGCCATTATGGAGGCATGCTGACCCACGGGAAAAATTATCTATGGGAGCACGCCCCGGCTGGCCTCAGCCGGCTAATGGGCGCCGGGCAGCCTGCCGAAGAGGCGGTGATTGACAACCTGGACAGCGCCGTGGTGTATACCGCTTTTATTCAACCCATCCTTGGTAAGAAGTGCGTCAGTTGCCACAACCCGGATAAAACCAAGGGCCGGCTCATGATGCATGAAGCGGCCGCCCTGCTGAAAGGCGGCGAACACGGCTCCGCGATATTGGCCGGCAAGCCCTGGGAGAGCCTGCTGGTGCAACGCATCATCCTTCCCAAAAGTGCAGAAGAACACATGCCACCCGAAGGATTGCCGCAGCTGGAAGCCGAAGAACTGGCCCTGCTCCAATGGTGGATCGCCACCGGCGCAGACACAACCGTCCGGGTGGGCCAGTTGGAAGTACCCGAAGCCTTGCGCACCCTTCTGGAAAGCAAGACGAACAATGCCTGGCGTACCCTTGCCCGGCAGGTGGAGGCCCCATCCAGCGGCGCCCTGCGAAAGCTGCAACAAGCCGGCGTTCCGGCGAAGCCTATCGCTCAGGAAAGCCCTCTGGTAGAAGTCGATCTCTCCTATGATACCGCCCTCACCGCCCAAAAGCTGAAGCTGCTGCGCAAAGTAGCCCCCCAACTAGTACGCCTGGACCTGAGCCACACCGCCGTCGATGATGACATGCTCAGTGTGCTCGCCCACTTGCCCAATTTGATCGAATTGGACCTGAACCATACCCGTATCACCGATGCAAGCTTACAACGCCTGCATAAAGCCCGATACCTGCAATCGCTCAACCTCTATGGGGCCGCCATTACCGATGCCGGCCTGGAGGCCCTAAAAGCCCTGCCTGGCCTGCGAAAGCTGTATACCTGGCAAAGCCAGGTGACGCCCGCTGGCATTGCCGCCCTGCAGGAAGCCAGTCCCGGGCTGGAGATATGGAACGGACTGGAGCAGGACACTACTTTTCAGGATGTCCAGCTCAAAGCCCCCCTCATCACCGCCGAAAAGGAGTTGTTCGAAGACAGCCTGATCGTCAGCCTGGACCTCAGCTTCGGCCAGGCGGATATTCGCTACACGCTCGATGGCAGCGAGCCCGACAGCAACGCACTGCAATATGACGCCCCTCTGGTGCTGACCCAAAGCACCCATCTGCGCACCCGCGCCTACAAGAAAAACTGGGGCCCCAGCGAGATTGCCGAAAAGCAATTCGTACGGGTGCGCTACCGGCCTCAGGCGCTAAAGCTGGTGAACCGGCCCAACGAGCGCTACGCCGGTGAAGGCAATCGGACGCTCTATGACTTCACCAAGGGCAGCGAGCGTTTCAGCGACGGCAAATGGATCGGTTGGGAAGGCGAAAGCATGGCCGCTATCATCGACCTCGGTAAGGCCGCTCCGGTTTCGGCAGTGACTATAGGCGCCCTGGAAGATACCGGCGCCTGGATTTTCTTCCCCCGCGGCATGTCGGTTTCGACTTCAATCGATGGCAAGCAATACCGGAAAGCCGCCACAACGGATTATCCGGAAACGGCGAAACCCACCAACGCGCACACCCGCAACTTCACCCAATCTTTTGAGCCCGTGGAGGCGCGTTTTGTGAAAGTGGAAGTAAAAAGCCAGTTGCGCAACCCGGGCTGGCACCCTAATCCAGGACAGCCGTGCTGGGTGTTTCTGGATGAGATACTGGTGGAATAGAGGGGATTGGAGGAATGGAAGACGGTTCTAAAATCCGGCAGCATGAGCCTGCTACTGCAACACCACTTTGCGGTAATACCTCCTTTCCCCATCGAACAAAACAAGCACGTATACGCCCGAAGCGAGCCTGGCAACATCCACTTCCGCCTCTTGCACTTTGCCCAACGGCCGGCGGAGCCGCTCCTTTCCATCGAGGCTGAACAGGCTCAGATGCTCCAGCGGTTCCTGAAACCGAATGTGAAGCGTCCCTGAAGCCGGATTGGGAAAAACGTCGGGCCCGGCAGCTTTAGCCAACTCCTCCACAGCATCGATAGAGCGGGTGATGCGGTAGGTGCAATAGGCATCGCAACCGTTCTGTGTCCGTATCTGCAGGCTGATTTTAAATTCCGTTTCTCCATCCGGAAGAGAAAAAACAGCGTTCTCCTCCTGAGAAAAAGGCTCGTAATTATTGTTCCAAATGAAAGTGGTAATGCTATCACCAACCCCAATGATAGACTGGTTCGTCAGGTGCAGTTCATCGCCATCGATAGCGTATTCGAACTTAACCTCACAGCCGGAATTCACTTCAGGGCAGACGCCCGTCCAGCAGCTCAGGGCGTTGTAGGCAAAAGCGTAGCAAGAGTTGGAAGGAATAGAATGGTCACAACCGCAAACAGGGTCGAAGATCGCCAAACAGGCCTGGTCCGGATTGTAGTGGGTGGAATCCACGCAGATTACTTCCTGGGCGCCAAGATGGAACGCAAAGGCCAGGCAAAACGGCAGGAGCGCTAATGTCTTAAGCATATTTACAACTTTCATATCGAATGATTTTAGGCATACTTCCATAAAAAAGGAGGCATCCAAAGGGGGAATTGCTGCCTGGCGCCTGCAACTCAAACAGGAATTTTTCCGTTTAAAAAAATATTAGCTACTTACCCAAAACCCGGCGATCATGAAGCATCACTACCCGCTCTTCCTGCTTTTTTGCCTCTTTATGTCCAGCCTTTTTGCCCAGCCGGCTGACATTTCCGATTTCCGCCTCGACGGCGAGGCCATCGTCACCGGCGACAACTGTATCCAACTGACCCCCGACCGGGAGTGGGCCTCCGGTTCCATCTGGTACAAAGAAGCCATTGACCTGAGCGCGCCTTTTGAAATGGAACTCAAGGTAATGCTGGGATGTAAAGACCGGGATGGCGCCGACGGCATCGTTTTTGTGTTTCACCCTTACGCCCACCGCACCGGCTATCAGGGGGAAGGCATGGGCTTCGCCGGCCTGGAACCTTCTCTGGGTATCGAGATCGACACCTGGCTCAACGACCACCTGGGCGACCCCTACGAAGACCACATCGCCCTGCTGCGCGACGGCCAGGTCAACCACCGTTTCAACCTGAAAGGCCCGGTGGCCATCCCCAATATCGAGGACTGCCGGCAGCATCCCATGAAGGTCGCCTGGTCGCCGGCCGGCAATCAATTGAGTATCGTGTTAGATGGCAAAACTGTGCTAACGTACAAGGGAGACATCATCAATAAGATATTCAAAGGCAATAGCAAGGTGTACTGGGGCGTGACGGCCGCCACCGGCGCTTTCAACAACCGCCACGCCATCTGTTTTGAAAAACTGGAATTCACCAAGGTGGAGGAAGCCGCCCCTATTGAGCTGAAAGGCAAAAAAGCGGAAGGCCTGCTCAAGGGCGAGATCATCACACTTGACAACCTGCAGTTTGAAAGTGGTAGCGCCATACTACTTCCCTCCTCCAAGGCCGAGTTGGACTATCTGGCGCTGCTGATGAAACACCACCCGGGCCTCAACCTCGATATCTTCGGCCATACCGACAATGTGGGAAGCGCCAGTTCCAATCAAAGGCTCTCCCAGGGCCGGTCTGATGCTGTGGCCGATTACCTGATGGGCAAAGGCATCCCCCGCCACCGGCTTAGCCCTAAAGGCTTTGGCGAACTGTATCCCATCGCTTCCAATGACACCCCCGGCGGGCGACTGAAAAACCGCAGGGTGGCTTTTCGGTTGAGTAAGCCGATTCCCTAGGGTTGCAGGGATAGGATCTTAGGAGGTTTTTTACCCGGCTGATCCTGACAGTTGTCAGGGGAGGGCGGGCAGGTTACAGGGTTTCAGGGTTACAAGTTACAGGTTACAGGTTACAGGTTACAGCGGTCCTTTCGCGTAACGAAAGGGCGACTTCATCCGCCTCTTGAAGGCAGCTTGGTGAAGCCAGAAGCGTTCCCTCAAGGTGTGGGAGCCTTATGCTCTTTGCTTCTTCGCCTAGAAGAAAATTCTTTCGCCCTTTTAGTTCACTGCCTTGTTGTTGTTTTTAGAGGCGTTCATGAACCTCCTGCGTCGGTTTGAGGGCAACCCGACTCCGCCCTGCGGGCTACGGCCGGGTAAAAAGGGCCAAAACCCTTGTACCAGCCAATGCGGCGCGGACAGGCTGATTTGCTTCGTATGCCAAAGTACAGGCCACATTGCCCGTAAGGTTCGGGCTTACCATTTTCCCAGGCGCTGTGCAGTATGCTCATGCTGAAAAGCTGAGCATGGAGAATATGCTCATTGGCAATTGTCCTTGCATGAAGTAGTAGTATTGCTCTCGGGGCCGCATCCTGCAAGGCGCACCTCCGCCCTTGGTTTTACCGGCCGATTTTGGTTCGGATCCGGCCCTTGTCAGGAAGGTAGTGTGGGAAAAGGGTGTTTAAGGCCGCTTTGGCTGCCCCAATCCTGGCAATCGCCGGGTAGCGCCTCAGAGCCAATGGATAAATCCTTAGCGGCCACAAACGCCCTTTTCCCATCCACGAAGCAGCCCGTGGCAAAGGCCTAGAAGAAAAGGCTGTTTCCTGCACTGGAGGGCAGAAAATGTGCCT
This sequence comes from Lewinellaceae bacterium, assembly GCA_020636215.1. GTDB lineage: Bacteria > Bacteroidota > Bacteroidia > Chitinophagales > Saprospiraceae > JACJYE01. Next base: position 327,062 of record JACJYG010000005.1, on the reverse strand, counting down.
TGGCGGTTTCATCCCAAAAGCAGGCAACAGATAAGAGCTATGGAATCCGGTACTTTTGGCGAAGGGCCGGTACTTAAGCCCCAGCACTGAAACCGGCACAGCACCTTGAAAAAGGGCAAACCGGAACCATAAGGGTATCCGATTGAGCTCCGTATCCGAAGCACCTATGGGTTGAGTCGCCGCATAAGGATTTTCCGGCGTTTTCCCGACCTGCCGGTACGGGACAGGTTTGGCCCTTTTTTGCGCTTCAAATCGACGGAGGAGATTCACGAGCACCATTAAAAACAACAAAATGGCAGCGAGTAAAAAAGGGCGAAGAGTTTCCTCGAAGCGAAGCAGAAAAAGATTATACACAAGGCTCCAGGGGAAATTCCTAACCACCAAGTGCTACGCTTGGAAACAGGGCTGCGATAGCGGCGCTCGCTTAAGAAGTAGCAGCCTGTGAGAAGTAGGCCTCACCTTACGCGAAAGCACCGTTACAGGTTACAAGTTACTCTGATAACCAGTATTTTACGAGGCTGTTGACACAGTTATTTGAAAACGCCTCCACCGTTTTAAAAGTACCAAATCTCACCAAAACGTCCGCAATTTCATTTCGGGACGATTAACCTCTTTACCCTCCCCATCTTTGCCTTGTCAATTCGGCAAAAGAATTTTCAGAACAAGCTCTTGATAAACATTCCTCTTCTGGTTTTTGAATGGCAATGATATTAAGCACAATGGGAGCGGCCCAGGCACGGCCTGTAATTTACAATTCGATAAAAACGGCTATTCAGGGTATCCCTTAATGACTAATATGGATGCTTCGACTGAGGAACATATTACCATTTATTTCACCACTTAAAATTTTCAACAATGAAAAACTTATTAATTTTCATTTTAACACTTGTTACGTTTAGTGCTATTGGCCAGCGCAACCAACAAACAGGTAAGGGAAGCGATGTTACGCATAAGTACAGGGCTAGTTTCCCTGTGATTATTTTACCTCAGTTATTTGAAAAAGCGTGGGACGATAGAACACATACGCAGCACATAGAATTTCATGTCAAACGTAATTTAGATAATAAGAACATCATTGGGGTAAAGTTTGCCACCTGGCGCTTATTCCAACCTATGGGAATTCTTTGGTGGGATGGACTCCTGGATAAAGTAGATTCCGGAAGTGAGTTCTATCCCGGACATGTGCGAGAAACAGGCTTAGGAATATCCTATCAACGCATGTTATGGAAAGGGCTGTTTGCTACAGTTGAAGTCTTACCACAATACAAAACCTACCTGGATGAGAATAAATCCAAATTAGGAAATGGGTTTAAGCTATATACCTCTTATCATCTTGGCTATCATCTCTCTTTTGGTAAAAATAAACGGTTTTTCATAGAACCTCAAGTTCATTGTCAAACTTGGGTATTTGATACCAATACACCAGATGAGTTTAAAGTAATGGACGATAAATGGAGAAATTATTTCCTCTTTGAGCCCAATTTTTACTTCGGAGTGAATTTCTAAAAAAAATGATTTATATCTCCGCTGCCATTGCGCCGGAGCCACGCAAAGATAATAAAGCGGCGCAAAAGAGCCCCCTTCCACCGGCTTGGCCGATGGCCCCGAATTTTGACAGGAGCGCGTGTCGCCCGGGCGGGCTAAAGAGAGGGTTTGTAACTGGGTTCGTAGATATGGCGCGCTGCCCATCGCATCTGGCGCTTTTGGTGGCTGTGTCCAGCTTTCTGTCTCGATGCGGAATAATGAGCCAGTCTCTAGTGGCGCGGGTTAAGAATTAATATTCCTACGCTTAGAACTTGTTTAAAATTCGTTTTTGGGAATGAAAAGGATTCATTTTTTGGTGAGACAAGGCTCTTTTTGAAGTGCATACCTGGAAGGTATGGACAAAAAAAGGAACGAAGTATCACCGAAAAAGGGGCATTTTCAACCCGAAGTATGAAATTTAAACAAGTTCTTAAGTCAGAAGGCCACTTGTAAGTGTCCATCTGACACCAGGCGTGAAGCGGACACTTCCAGTGGCCTCTTCACTTTGCCCCGATGACTTATAAAAAGATTACCCGCGGCACTACCGACTGGCGGGGATAGGCAGGCCAGCAATTCGCAAGTCAGAGACTGGCAGGTTTAGCTGTTTCGAGACGCAGTCCCTCACGAACGTCATTTGGCGCTATTTTTCAGTTCCTTACTTTTGAGACAGCCTCAAGCCTTTGGTGTTCCGGGCGCTCCAATAGTGTCTCGCCCCTGGTTTTAGCCCCTCCTAATTTGCACGACTCATCTTTCATCCCGCCAAGCTCCGGTGGATCAGGAGAACAGGGGGGCAAAATCACATCCCTGCATTGTTCTGAAGGAAAAATGTTTTAAATTGGGAAGCGTAGTGTTAGGGCGAATATTACGCAGGTGGGTTGGGGCGCCAAAATTTTCTTTTTGAAAGCCGATCAGCCCTGCTTGAAATTTGTGGATGTCGGCGTTTTTCCACAGCCTGCCGTCTGTTTCATGAATAAAAAATAAAAAAGATGAAAATAAAAATTCTGTTAAGCTTAACTGTAATGATTTTATTGGCCTTACAGGCAAAATCGCAATCTGAATTACCTGTTATTCATTCCAGAATAGACGTAATTGATATAAGAGACGGGAATGAATTCATTAAAGGAAATTGGTCATTAGCTCCCGAAGCTAAACCTGATATTTACACCTCGAATAAAATTGGCGAGTTTGTTACCTTTTATACGGATTTGGACTCCATAAGCTATAAAATTCATCCTGATTCAATTTATAATTTTATTATCCTGCTGAATGGTAGGGATTCTGCCTATACTCAAATCAAATATGCTCCGACGTATTTAGATATTTTGAAAAGAGCAGAAGATTTTAATTATAGTGAAATTGTTGAAATTCCAGATTTTTACTATCAGGATTCATCAGAATTGACTTTAAGAACACTTCGAAAGCAGTTTAATCTTGATTCAATTGCAGGTGGAGGAAATGAAGTTTCAAAAATCCTTAACTTAATGCATTGGATACATGATTTGATTCCACATGACGGGAATCACGAAAATCCAATTGTCAAGAATGCAATGAGCATGATAGCGGAGTGCAAACAAGGAGCCAGAGGACTGAATTGCCGGGGTTTAGCAACTGTTTTGAATGAATGTTATTTGTCATTAGGAATAAAATCAAGATTTGTTACCTGTATGCCCAAAGACTCTATTTTCAATGATTGTCATGTAATTAATATGGTTTTTTCGGAGCAATTAGGCAAATGGATATGGATAGACCCAACAAATGATGCCTATGTTATGGACGAAAAAGGAGAATTATTGGGGTTATCAGAAGTGAGAGAAAGGCTAATTAAAGGAGAAACGATTATACTCAATCCAGACGCCAATTGGAATAATCAAGCTTCAACAGTTAAAGAATATTACCTTTTTGAATACATGGCAAAAAATTTATACAGATTTAGTTGCCCACTTCGAAGTGAGTATGATTATGAAACCAATCAACAGGGTAAAACACGGGAATATGTAGAATTAATCCCTCTTGACGGTTATAATCAAACACCTAAAATATCTGAATTAACTTACGAAAAATCAGGGGTGACGTTCAAAACATATAAAACAAATAATCCAAATCAATTTTGGGTAAATCCGAGATAGAAAAGAACACGAGACAGAAATACAGCATAACACACGATGGCCATGACTCATAAAAAGGCATTGTCCCCAGAACAAGGGGAAACACTAATCAGCGCATTGAAAGCCCGTTTTGAGAAAAACAGGAACCACCATGAAGGCCTTGAATGGGCTAAAGTACAAGCAAAGCTGGAAGCGAATCCCGAAAAACTCTGGGCGCTCCATGAAATGGAACGAACTGGCGGTGAACCGGATGTTGTCGGCCACGATATAAAAACTGGCGAATACATTTTTTATGATTGTTCCGCGGAAAGCCCTAAAGGCCGCAGAAGCCTTTGTTACGACCGGGACGCCTGGGAGGCAAGGAAAGAACATAAACCGGAAAATAACGCGATGGATATGGCGGCGGCCATGGGTATTGAACTTTTGACGGAAGAACAATATCGGGCGCTGCAGCAACTTGGGGATTTTGATACGAAAACATCGAGCTGGTTGAAAACACCTCCTGAGATCAGAAAACTCGGCGGCGCCATCTTTGCCGACTTTCGCTACAGCCATGTCTTCGTGTATCACAACGGTGCTGAATCTTACTATGCCGCCAGGGGATTCCGCGGCTCGCTAAGGGTCTAAATATGACAATCTGCTCCTCTATATTTCAAACCCTTTTTTATGAAAAAACACCTACACTTCTCCCTTCTCGTACTAACATTTACTTTTTTTCAGCCAGCTTCCTTCGTCCTTGCCAACAGCACCCCCGTGGTGTTGAATGGCATCGGCGTCAACCTGCAACCCAACGGAACAGCCCTTGTACCAGCCAGTTGCTTCCTGGCCAGCGACCTTTGTTCGGTGGATGATGTTCGGATCAACCGGGCTGTCAGCGGGGCGCCGGGCAATGAACCACCCCTGGGCGCCGGCCCGTTCCTGGCCGTCAACTGCGACGATCTGGGCATTGTTCTCGTCCATATCTGGGTGCGTAACTTCCTGGGGCAATGGTCTGTTTTTGAGACCTACCTCATTGTCCAGGATAACCTCGATATTTGCGGAGGAGGCAGCTCGACTATTGAAGCTCCGGTGGTTCAGGCCATTGTCGGGCTTACGTTTAGCCCCGATGGCGGAGCAGACATACAAATCCAGGCCTCCGACTTTGTTGCAGCCTATACCCTACCCAACGGCGGGACCGCCCAATTCTCTTTTTCTGCCGACCCTACGGACAATACCCGCACCCTTAGCTGCAGTGATGTCGGCCTGACTAAAATTTACAATATCTATATCCATGACGATCAGGGCAGCCTCAGCACCTTTACCGAAACATATGCGCAACTCACCGATCCATCCGGTGTGTGTAATGCCGGGAACAGCTCGGAAAGCTTTGCCACTTATAATGGATTGGTATACAGCCTGCCGCCCCAGCAACAGATCGTCCTGCGCGCTTCAGATTTTGTCCCTTGCTGCGGCGATGGCAAAACTTACGCCTTTTCCGAAGACCCCGCCGACAGTTTACTGGTGGTAGATTGTACCGAACTCAGTGGCGGCGTCGCACAATTGTTGGTCGATATCTTTGGCTTTGTACCGGACGGCAGTTACAGCGCCTCCACGACTTATGTCCTGCTCCAGGACAATTACGATTACTGTACTCAGACGGGCTTTACGCCTTCCAATGACGAAATATGCGACGCAATAGCATTACCGGTGACGGGCTGCCCGTTGGTGGGAACCAACATCGGCGCTACGGCGCAGGCCGGCGAGCCCAGCCCTCCGGACGGGGATTGTAGCGCTTCGGATGCCTGGTGCGACGGACAGGGTGCAGAACAGTCCGTTTGGTATACGTTTGAGGCGCCGGCTTCGGGTAGTGTGCGCATCCACGCCAATTATTTCAACACGCAGATGGCCTTATGGGAAGCGGAGAGTTGCCAGGCGGCCACAACGGGTGGCGCCATCCTGGTTGCCGCCAATGACGACGCCGGTGGCAGTGGGTTGGGAGAAGCGGCGTTGGAAGCGGGTTGCCTGATTCCCGGTAAAACGTATTACCTGCAAGTGGATGGATACGCCGGCGCTACCGGTACGTTCGAGCTATTGCTGGAAGATGCCGGGCTGAACTGCCTGACCGCCGGGGATAATCCCGAATGCATGAGCCTCAATTACCCCTCTGAGGTTACCGGCCATCAGGGCTGGCGCCATTTCTTCGACGACAATCTGGGGCTCATTGCCTCCATCGCCGAGATGGGCAATGAGCTGGGCAGCGTCGACATTTCTTACCAGACAAACGATGGCGATATCCGCATGGACGGCACCGGGCAGCCTTATCTCGACCGGAACTGGGCCATCAGTGTGGAGCACCCGCCGGCCAGCCCGGTGCGGCTTCGCCTTTATTTTAGCGAGGCTGAGTTTCAGGCCCTGCAAAGCGCCGGCGCCGGTATTGAAAACCTCGAAGATCTTTACCTGACCCGCGTACCGGATGGGACGTGCGGCCCCTATTCAATTGGCGGGGAGCTTTATCCGCAGTTGGCCAGTGGGCCGTTCAATGAACAGGGATTTTATGCTGATTTCGAAATACCGGGATTTTCTGCTTTCTACCTCAATGGTAGTGAAGGGCTGGTTTCGGGAACAGACACGCAAGATGAGAACAAGACGTTCCAATTATACCCCAACCCTGCCGGAGCAGCGGTTTGGATAAACCTGGAATTGGGCCGAAGCGCCGAAACGTCGGTACGCTGTTTTAACCTGCAGGGCCAGTTGGTTTCCCAGTCGCAGCATTGGATGAGCGCCGGGAATAACCGGCTGCTGCTCTCTCTTGCCGGCCTTCCAGCGGGGGTGTACACCATAGCCGTAGAAGCAGCAGGCCAAGTTTGGAAAACCCGGCTGGTGCGGTTGCCCTGAGCAAAATATTTCTATACTTTTGGGCCATGACTTTCCCAAAAAAAGATAGAATAGCCCTACAACCCTGACCCCATATGCGAACCCTGATCTTTATATTGCTGTGGGCGCCTTTGGGGCTGTTGGCTCAAAACTGGTGGGCGGAGGGCGGCGCCGGCTTCCGTAGCGGCATCTGGAAGTACGACCTCGGGGAGGATGCCAATGGTGTCTATGCCGGAAACGGCCTTCACTATACCCATTTCTCCCCCTTTACCGGAGTATACGTGCAGGCCGGGCGCCAGTGGAAGGCTTTTAGCCTGGGGGTGGGTGCAAGCTATACGCTTTTTTATGATAAGGAAATGAGAGTCCAGCAAAACCAGCAGCCTGGAAAGCCTACCATCTACGATATCTCGGGCCATTACGCACAATTTTTGCACCTCTACAGCCGCCTGGAAGGCTACGCTATCCGCCGACAAGGTTTTCGCCTGGGGCCCAGCCTTCAGGCGGGGTGGTTTTCCCCGACTACCGGCTACCCACAAAGCCAAGTACTTCACCGCCGCTACTTTGTGGAAGCAGGGATGGTGGGCCTGTTGCGCCTCGGCAATGGATGGCTCACGATCAATCCCGTTTATCAATGGAACGTTGCGAATGGGAATGGAACTGACGCGCAGCATACAATCACTTCCCTGGGGATATTGGCGGGTTGGCGGTACATATGGTAAATAGGGAACCTAATGCCCCGTTTGCGAGCCCCTGGAGATGGCTCTTATGAAAAATGGATATATGGTGGGAATGGCTGACCGTCTCTATTGAGCCGGTTAAAAATGGTTGTATGGTTGGGCTAATGATTGCGCTGACGTGCGACGTAATGAATGGCTGAATGGCTGAATGGCCGACCGTCTCTATTGAGCCGGTTAAAAATGGCTGGATGGTTAAATGGTTAATTTAAGTAAACTATGCAAGCAAAATATCTGCTGTTCTTATGCCTTGTTTCGATATTGTTCTGTTCCTGTGAAACGGTGCGGCCTTATCAACGGGTATACCTCAATGACCCCGACATGCAACTGAGCACCCCGGCTGCGGCGGGTTATGAAGTCAGTTTTGAATCCTATCGGGAAGGAGCGGCCGGCGCTAACGGAGGAAAATCAGGAGGTGGATGCGGATGCAATTGAAGATCGTCATATTTCTCGCCCTCATCAGTGGGGTGCTCCATGCCCAACCAGCGATAGATTCCACTTCACGAGCGCCCATCGATGTGAATTTCCTGTTCCATTATTATCAGCAGGATGGCGACCACAGCGCGGTGACCGGAGGTATCGGCACCCAGCAACTTACCGACTACGACAGCCGGCTGATTTTGGTTATTCCGGTAGATACCATAGGAAAGCTATCCATCGATGCAGCGGTAAACACATACTCTTCTGCTTCCACCGACCGGATAGACAGCCGGCTTTCCTCGGCCTCAAGCAGCGATATCCGGGCAGCGCTTCAGTTGGGGTGGGAACAGGAGCAGCAAGCTGAAGGTTCCGCTTTCAATTGGGAGGTGGGCGGGTCCATCGAATCAGATTACCTGTCCACTAACCTTGGTGGAGGGTGGTACCGCCCCTTTGGTGCGGGACAAAGCGCCCTCTATCTGAGTGGACAGGCTTTTTTTGACCGGTTGGTCCTTTATTTTCCGGAGGAACTCCGGGACACCGTGCAGCCATTCATTCAGACGGACCGCCGTTTCTCCTACCAATTCGATTTTCAGTACCAGCGCATCATCAACCGGCGGATGAATGTAGCGCTGTCGGGCGGCGTATCCTTGCAGGAAGGCCTGTTATCCACCCCTTTCCATCGGGTATATTTCCCCGGTGAAGCCCTGCCGCGAATCGAACGGCTACCCGGGCAACGGTGGAAATGGCCCTTGGGCCTGCGGGTGAACTATTTTACAGGAAGCCGCTGGGTATTGCGGCTTTTTTACCGCTATTATCTGGACAGTTTTGGCATCCGGGCGCATAGCCTGGAATTTGAGGCGCCGATCAAATTAGGGCAGGGTTTTGCTCTCACGCCGCTGTACCGGTACCACCGGCAAGAGGGAGCTGACTTTTTTGCACCTTTTGAAGGGCATGATATGGCAGCTACCTATTACACCTCGGACTATGACCTGGGAGATCTGGAGAGCCAGAAATTCGGCTTAGGCATTCAGCTTACGCCATTGTGGAAAAGACGTGTTTTGCGTCAAGGACGGGGAAACGAGCTTAGCCAAATCACCTTACGGGTGGTACATTACCGCCGGAGCGACGGCTTGCGGGCCTGGTCGGCCGGGTCCAGCTGGGGGTTAAAATTCTAAAAAAAGATACCCTCAATCAACAGCCTCCTTTTTGCAGGAGGTAGTGGCCATTACCGAGCGCCTTTATTTCAAAATGGTAAATGAGTTGGAGGGCTTTCAGCACCACATCGAGAGAGTCCTGTTCAAAAGCCATAGTCAGGCCACAATCGGCTGACAGGCTGTTTTCCACTTCCAGTGTCACATTGAAGTAGCGCTCGATATCCGGCAGGGCCAGTTGGAGGGGGGTATCCCGGAATTCCAGGCGGTGGGTGCGCCAGGAGTGGGCGTTCAATTCAGGAGAAGGCCGTTCCGCCAAAGTTTTTCCGTGGCGGCAGATGCCCCGTTGGCCGGCGGAAAGTTTCATGGTTTCGCCACTTTTCCGGCCTTTAAAACGAACCAGCCCCTCTTCCACTTCCACTTCGGTAAAAGCTTCGTCGGGATAGGCGCGCAGGTTGAAAGCGGTGCCCAGCACCTCCACCTGGGTTTCTGAAGTGGAGATGACGAAGGGGCGGTTTGGGTTTGAGGCCACCTTAAAATATGCTTCGCCACTCAGTTCTACCTGCCTACTGCCGGCAGTCCGGAAATCTTTTGCCAATGTGAGCAGCGAACTTTCATTCAGTATTATTGTGGAACCATCGGGCAGGGGTACTTCGAGGGTTTCTCCAATGGCAGTAGAAAAGGCCAGGATGTTAGCTCCTTCGCTTGCCCGGTTGGACAACATCCACCAGCCGGCGACCAACAGCAGGGCCACGGCAGCGGCGGCGGCCATCCAGCGGTAGCGGCTTCCTGCGCTGGCCCGCAGCGGGCTCGGCCGGCTTTTTTCAGCCGCCAGGCGTTCCCGGAAACGAGCCAGGCCGGCGGCAGTGTCCGGTTCATAGCCTTGTTTGTAGCGGCCACTGGCTTCCCAGGTTTTTTCCATTTGGCGGGCAAAAACCTGGCCTTCCTCACGGGACATCCATTCCGTAAGCGCCTGGTCTTCTTCGGGTTTGATCTCGCCTTTCAGCTTCTTGTGAAAGAGCAGTATGTATTTCGAAATCTCCATTTCCTTTTTTCTTCCCTTTTATGACACTGTTCCGCCCACCCTCCCCTACCGGGTTGGAAACTTTTTAATTGTATTGCCGCGTTTGTCAGGCGTCTTACATTTGGGGGGTTGTGAGAATGAGTAAATGCGTGAATGCAAGAATGCAAGAATGCGTGAATGTATGAATATTTTCCATCCTGATCATTTAAGCATTCTCGCATTTAGGCATTCTCGCATTTAAGCATTGTATTCATCGCTCCCCAAGGTAGCCCGCCAGGGCATCCCGCAGTAGCCGGAGTGCTTTAGATATCTGATTTTCCACCGTTTTCACTGAGATGCCGAGCTGCGTGGCGATCTCAATATAAGACATATCTTCAAAGCGGCTCAGGGCAAAGACGATGCGGCATCGTTCCGGCAATTGGTCAACGGCCTGATCGATAGCTGCCTGTAACTCTTCGGCCTCCATGAGTTGACCGGCGGTTGGGGCCTTGCTGGCCAGTGGAGTCTCTGTATCATCAACATCAAAGCGAATCTTCTGATCCCGAATATAGTTGAGGGCCCGGTTGACGCCTGCCCTTCGCAGATAGGCTTTCAGGGAAGTGTTCACCTGAAGTTTTTCCCGTTTGCGCCACAGTTCGAAAAAAACCTCCTGGGCGAGGTCTTCCACCAAATTTTCGTCGGGAATGATTTTATAAACTGCCTGGCAAAGAAAACTATAGTAGCGCTGAAAGATGAGGATGATAGCCTGCTCGCTATCCCTGGCCAACAGCTCTTGCAATTCCTGGTCAGTATATTCTTGCTGCAAGGGGATTACCTATTATGGCTGTCAGATCCGACAGCGCGATGGCTAAATTAGCATTTCCCTTCAATACATCCCAAAACAAAGGAGCAGTTAATTGCCAAGCCCCAAATAAAAAAGGCATTTTTTTGAATAAATGCGAATAAACCGATACATTGACGCGTCTTTTTTTTACCCTGGCAAAAACGTTAATTAATAACACCCATGAGAAGAAGTTTACTGTTACTTTTTGCAAGCCTACTGACACCACTGGCTCTTTTAGCCCAGGAGGCTGAAAAAGGATGGGATCAATTGATCAACGAGAAATTCCAACCTTTCACCGATGCGGTAGCCGGCATAGTCTTTTACTCTGTTCAACTGGGCGAATCGGCGACAACAGCCATGCCTATTGTGATTATTCTGTTGCTGACCGGAGCGACCATTTTCACCCTATACTTCCGTTTCATCCAGTTCACGGGATTCAAAACCGCTATCGATACGGTGCGCGGAAAATACTCCAACCCGGATGATGAGGGCGAGGTTTCGCACTTTCAGGCGCTGACTGCCGCTTTGTCGGGCACCGTGGGCCTGGGCAACATTGCGGGAGTAGCCATCGCGGTTTCCATCGGGGGCCCGGGCGCCACCTTCTGGATGATCCTGGCGGGCCTGTTGGGTATGGCCTCCAAGTTTACAGAATGTACACTGGGCGTAAAATACCGGGATGTAGGCCCGGACGGCACCGTTTATGGCGGCCCGATGTACTACCTGACCAAGGGGTTGAAGGAAAAAGGCCTGGGCGGACTAGGCAAGGTGCTGGCTGTCTTCTTCGCTATCATGTGTATCGGTGGTTCTTTCGGAGGCGGCAACATGTTCCAGGCCAACCAGGCAGCGGAACAGTTCAATGCCATGATCGGCGCCACTTCCGGCTCGGCCGGCCTGGTGTTCGGAGTCGTAATGGCATCGATCGTTGCCCTGGTGATCATCGGTGGCATCAAGCGGATCGGATCGGTGACGGAGCGGGTAGTACCTTTCATGTGCGGCATATATGTACTGGCGGCGCTGATCATCGTCCTGGGGCATTTCACTCTGATTCCCAAAGCTTTCGGTATAATCTTCTCCGGCGCATTCTCCGCCGCCGGCATCAGCGGCGGTTTTGTTGGTGTACTGGTGCAGGGCTTTCGCCGCGCAGCTTTCTCCAATGAGGCCGGTGTCGGTTCCGCCGCCATCGCCCACTCGGCTGTGCGCACGGAATATGCCGCAAGTGAAGGTATTGTAGCCCTGCTCGAGCCCTTTATCGACACCGTGGTGGTCTGTACCATGACCGCGTTGGTTATCGTCATATACAATATGGACGCCCACTTCGTATACAGTGATGTAGTGAACAACAACGTCATGCTTTCCGCTACCGGTGAGCGCGTCGGCGGGGTTACCCTCACCTCGCTGGCTTTCGCCGAGGTGATCCCCTGGTTCCCTTACGTCCTGACCGTCGCGGTGGTGTTGTTCGCCTTCTCCACCATGTTGTCCTGGTCGTATTATGGCCTGCAAAGCTGGTTATTCCTCTTTGGCCGCTCCAAGATCGCCGACTACACCTACAAGGTGCTGTTCTGCCTGTTCGTCATTCTGGGCTCCGCCGCCAGCCTTGGCGCCGTGACCGACTTTTCCGACGCCATGATCTTTGCTATGGTGGTGCCGAACATGATCGGTCTGGTCATTCTGCTTCCGGTGGTGCGCAAAGAGGTGCAGAAGTACCTTGGAGGTATTCGGAGTGGGGAGATCAAGTCCTATGATTAAGGAGATTTCATGAAATAAACTGCATAAAGCCCTGCCGGTAATTTTTTCCTATCGGCAGGGTTTTATCATTTTTCAGGGCCAGGGTATTGCCCTCCACATAACGGATATATTTCCGGTTGATGATGTAGGACTTGTGGATGCGAAAAAAGTCGCTTTCCGGCAGTTCTGCTTCAAAACCAGACAAGGTGCGAGCGGTCAGATGAAAAGTATCCGCCAGCCAAACCTTGACGAAATTCCCATAACTTTCCAGGAAATACACCTCTGTCAGCTCGACCTGTATCAAGCGCTTGTCTGCCTTAATGAATAACTGCCGGGGCTCCTCCTCCAACGGACTGGACGGGGGAAGCGGGGCCGGGTTTTGCGATTGCTGGGCCAGGAGTTGCGCTTTATTGACGGCCTTTAAAAAGCGGCTGAAGCGGAATGGCTTCAGCAAATAATCGCACACATCCAGCTCATAGCTTTCCAAAGCGTATTCCTCATGGGCCGAGGTGACAATTACGATCGGTTTCCTTGGCAGCGTCCTTAAAAAATCCAGGCCCTTCAGTTTAGGCATCTGTATATCCAGAAAGATCAAATCAACGGACTGGCTGCTCAAAAAGGATAAGGCTTCTGTAGCCAGATAACACTGCCCGACGATTTCCAGGAAGGGCGCCTCCCGTGCATATTCCAGGATCACTTTATGCGCCAGAGGCTCGTCATCAATGATAAGGGAACGCAATTTCAACATAGTGCTAATTTAAGCATTGCTTTGAAGGTATGCTGGCCTTTCTCCACGATCAGTTGGTGTTGGCCAGGGAAGAGTAAGGCCAGCCTGCGCCGGAGGTTGTCCAAGCCGATCCCTTTTTCGTTCGCTGCGTTTTCTTCTACCGAATTTTCACAGGTGAACAGCAAGCTGTTTTTGTCACTTTTCAATGAAAGGTGCAGAAAACTATCCCGCTCAGCCGGCTCGACACCGTGCTTGAAGGCATTCTCCACCAGAATAATAAATAAAAGGGGCGGGATCTGCAAATGGCCATCGGCAACTTCCTGTTCAAACTGATAGTCAAGCTTTTTATGCAACCGGATCTGTTGCAGGTGAATATAGTCCTCGATATACTTAATCTCTTCCGCCAGGGCGGCCTTTTCTTCTTTGCCTTTATAGATCACGTAGCGCATCAACTCCGACAGTTGCAGGATCACCTCCGGCGTTTGCTTATCCTTTGTCAGGCTCAGGGCGTACAAATTATTCAGCGTATTGAAGAAGAAGTGGGGGTTGACCTGTTGCTTCAGCAAGCTGAGTTCCGTGGCCGTTTTTTCCTTTTCCAGGTTGGCGATTTCGCTGCTTTGTTTAAACCACTGTATGGCCAGGATCATTGGGATACTCAACAACATGATCATCATGGGGATGACCGCGTAAGTATCTTCCTGAAAAACGGAATCCTTTGATCCGTGCCCGCCATTCTCTTGATCGAAAATGGGCAGAAAGGTGGTCAATTGGCTTATGATCGGATAAAAAAGCAAAATGGTTGCGGCCAGCCCAAAAAGATAGTAAAGGATGCCTTTTTGGCGAAGCAGTTTATTGATCAGGAAATAATGGTTTACAAAATAGAAGAAATAGTAACCCAATAAGATGAGGAATAGCTGAATGGTATAGCTAATGAACTGGAGGATCGTCCTGCTCTTCAGCAATCCGGTGTTTTCCATAAGAAGGTTATTGCTGATAATGCCGAGCACTGCTATCAGCAACAATACACTAAGGATGGTTCTTTCAAGGCTGAGCCGCTTTAACCACTGGCGTGAGTAGAATTGCTTCCGCAAGTAGCCATTCAACTGGATCATCATTTCCACTAACAACAGGGCTATCCCTACACTCCTGACGATCTGGCCGCCAGGGCCGGGGCCGGACTCATAATCGCCGGGCATCAACGGCAGTTTCTCAAAAAGGTTAAAACTCCCCCAGGCCAGCAGTAAAGGAAGCGCTACAAAACAAAAGAGCCAGAGCATATTATATTGAATTCGCCCCAAATGCTCTTTCAACCACCGCCGGAATCCACTGAAGGCCAGCACCGGCGCAAACAGGACACTAACAGAAAGGGTGTACCCGCCATAGAGGCTCCAGGAATACTTCCCGGCCTCTGCCATCATAATATAACTTAGGAGAAGGATGGCCGTAAAGAACATCCAAACCGTATTGGATAACAGGAAGTGTTCGATTTTTTTCATAGTCAAATAAACTAAAAAGAAAACGCCAGTTCCCAATTTTAATGGCCAACGCCCTGTTTGCCGTGGTAAACCGGCCAAAATCATTTGGCAAGGGAATTTGGCCCTTTTGTCATGGCCCGGGGCGCCTTCATCATCCTCTTTTGAGCAAGGCTGCTTTCCTCCGTACTTTAGAAGCTGTTTGGAATAAAAAAGCGGGCCTTATGAATTTAAATATAACAAAGCTCACGAAAGTATACCCCAATGGCGTAAAGGCCATCGATAACCTCAACCTTGAAATTGGGCCGGGCATGTTTGGCTTGTTAGGGCCCAACGGGGCCGGGAAGTCCACCCTGATGCGAACGGCCGCTACCTTGCAGCGCCCCGACTCGGGTAGCATCACTTTTGGGGGCATCGATGTACAGAAAGACCCCATGAGCCTTCGGAAAATACTGGGCTACTTGCCTCAGGACTTTGGCGTATACCCCAAAATTTCCGCCCAGAACTTGCTAGATTATCTGGCCAGGCTAAAGGGAATACATTCGAAACGGGAACGCAGCAAACTGATCGAGGCTGTACTGGAGACCACCAACCTAAGCGAGGTACGCAGAAAGCATGTGGATGGCTTTTCCGGCGGCATGAAACAGCGTTTCGGCATCGCCCAGTTATTGCTCAACAACCCCAAGCTGATCATTGTAGACGAGCCCACGGCTGGATTAGACCCGGCGGAACGCAATCGCTTTTTGAATATTCTGCGGGAGATCGGCGCGAAAAATACAGTCATTTTTTCCACCCACATCGTCGACGACGTCAAGGACCTGTGCACGGATATGGCCATCATGAATGGCGGGCGAGTCCTGCAACACCTCAAACCTACCGCTGCCACAGCAGCATTGGCAGGCCAGATATGGGCCAGGACGGTAAGCCGGGAAGAACTGGAAAGCATGGAAGCCTTATTCCCTGTTCTTTCCGCTCAATACCAGCACGACCATTCCATACAGATCAGGGTGCATGCCGCAGAACGGCCGGCCGCTGAATTTACGCCCACCCAGCCACAGTTGGAGGATGTCTATTTCATCGCGCTGAGGGAAGGCCCCGGGAAGGCGGAAGTGGGAAAACGGAAGGCGGAAGGCGAAGGCGGAATTTCCGATTTCCGGCTTCCGATTTCAACCCGGCCTGACTCAATTTAAAAAAACAGGCCAGCCATGTTCACCACTATTTTCCGATACGAACTCCAGCACTGGGCGCGGCAGCCCTCGGTTTATATTTATGCGGCCGTTTTCTTTTTGATGGCCGCGGGAATAATGTGGGGGACGGCCAGTGAAGCAGGCGGCGGAGATTCGGGGAGGATACTCAATGCGCCTTTCGAGCTCAACTTCATCCTCAATTACTTGCACAAATTAGTATTATTCCTACTTCCTGCAATTATAGGGTTGTCGGTTTATCGGGATTTTCAGAGTAATATGCACCACATTCTGTACACTTACCCCTTCACCAAAAACAGCTACCTGAGCGCCAAATTCGCGAGCGCACTGATCGTCGTTCTGTTTATCATCAGCACCATAGGCATTGGCCTGTTCATTGGCGCCCGGATGCCGGGGGTGCAGGCAGAACGGATCGGGCCATTCCATCTTGCAGCCTATTTGCAAGCCTATGTAGTGTATATCCTGCCGAATATTTTATTGTTTGGGGCGATCGTCTTTGCGATTGTGACATTTACCCGAAACATTTATGCGGGTTTCATTACCGTACTCTTGCTACTTTTTATTCAAGGCATTGTTGCCGGAATACATGGAGATCCCAGTCAGCAATATCTGGCGGCGATACTCGATCCTTTTGGACAGCGGGCGATCGATTATTCCACCCGCTACTGGACTATGGCCGAACGAAACGAACGGCTGCTCCCGGTGGAAAGCGTTCTCATTTACAACCGCTTACTGTGGCTGGGTATTTCGGCTTTGATTATCGGGCTGGTGTACAAATATTTCAGCTTTGGGCAAAACGCCATTTCCATTCGGCTAAAAAGGGGTAAGGAAAGCACAACAAAAAAGCACAATTTTGGAAGCATTACGACTGTCTCTTTACCAAAAGTCAGCTATGATTTCTCCTTTGGCCAGCAGTTGAAAACAAGCTGGGCTTTATCCCAAAGCGACTTCCGGTATATCACCACCAGCTGGTTATTTATCAGTATACTCCTGGCCGGCATTTTATTCATTTTCTTCCAGCAGGCACAGTTCAATCCGCCTTATGGCATCAAGGCCCTGCCGGTAACCTGGGCTATGCTGCGGGCGCCTGCATTTCTGTTTTTGGAGATCATCCAGGTGCTCACTTTTTTGTATGCCGGAATGCTGGTGTTCCGCGCAAGGATAAGCCGCATGAACCAACTGTTGGACATCAACCCCATCCCCAACTGGGCCTTATTGCTTTCCAAGTTTTTAGCGCTGGTAAAAATGCAACTGCTGCTCTTATCCCTGATCGCCATCGGAGGAATAGCAGTGCAGCTATACCGTGGGTACTACCACTTTGAGATCGGGCATTACCTGTTTGAATTGTATGGCTTACATTTCATCAGGCTGGCCATCTGGGCGTTTGCCGCCCTTTTCATTCAGACGCTGCTAACCAATCCCTATTTAGGCTTATTCCTGCTGATCCTGGGGGCAATGGGAATGGCCGGGCTCCCCGAACTGGGCATTGAGTCCTATGTTTTCAGATTCAATATGGGGCCTGAGTTGGCCTATTCTGACCTGGATGGTTACGGGGCTACTTTGCTGCCCTATTGGTATTATAAAATATACTGGCTGTTGTTGGGCCTGTTCCTGTTCCCGGGGGCTTTGTGCTGGTGGACGCGGGGCTTGCCGCTCACCTTTCCGGAACGTTTCCGAATCGCCTTCGGGCGGGCCAAGGGAAAAACGGGATGGGCCATGGCCGTATTGCTGGCCGCTTTCCTGACGTTGGGGGCCCGAATCTATTATGAAACGGAAATTTTAAACCCCCTTCCTTCCCAAGAGGAGGAGGACCGGTGGATGGCCGAAAATGAAAAGAAATATAAGCAGTACCAATATACCCCACAGCCCCGGATCGTTTCCGTCCAGATCAACATGGATATTTTTCCGGAGTCGCGGGCGTTCAACGCACGGGGGACGTATATCCTGGTCAATAAATCGCCTCACACGATTGATAGCTTACTGATCCATTACAGCTTTGAGGAAGCAACCGCTTACCGCTTCAACCGCCCGGTTCGACTCCTCAGCCGGGACACGGCCATCCGTTTTGACCTCCTCCGGTTGGAGCAAGGCCTGGCGCCCGGCGATAGCCTGGCTATGAACTTTGACGTTCAAAGCCGGCGCCGTAGCTTGTTGGATAGCCACACTAAAGTAAAATCCAATGGTACATTCGTGAAAAACAACCTATTCCCGGGCCTGGGTTATCGCCCTTTAGAATTGACAGACAACGGCAAGCGGGCAAAATACGGCCTGTCACCGAGCGCGCAGGAAATTCCACACCCTTCGGATAGCCTGGCTTTGAGTAACTCGTACACTTCCAATGATTCGGATTGGATCACTTTTGAAGCTACGGTTAGCACCTCCGAAGATCAGACGGCCATTGCCCCCGGTTATTTGCAGAAAGAGTGGGTAGAGAATGGAAGGCGATACTTCCATTATAAAATGGATAGCAAAATTAAAAATTACTATGGATTCAACTCCGGCCGTTTCGAGCTAAAGCGAGATCAATGGAATGACGTCAGCCTGGAGATCTATTATCACCAGGGGCATGATCAAAACCTGGGCCATATGATGAGCGGGCTGAAAGGAGCATTAGCCTATAACTCAGAACATTTTAGCCCATACCAACACCGACAGGCCCGGATCATTGAATTTCCGGCCACCTATGGCCGTTACGCCACTACCTTTGCCAATTCCGTTCCATTCTCCGAAAACTACTTCATCCTGGATGTAGATGATTCCCAGGAAGAAGCGATCGGGCTTCCTTTTTACGTTGCGGCACATGAAATCGCGCATCAGTGGTGGGGCAATCAATTGCTTCCCGCCGATGTAGCCGGCTCAAAGATGTTGACCGAAAGCCTGGCGGAATATGTGGCCCTCAAGGTATTGGAAAAGGAATATGGGGAAAACAAACTTCGGTATTTTCTGCAGTTCGACCTGGATCTCTATTTAAGCGGTAGAGCAGAGGACGGCGCCAAAGAGCGCCCCTTGATGTATGCCCATCCCAATCAGGAATACGTCAATTACCGAAAAGGGGGCCTGGCATTTTATACCTTAAGTGACTATATCGGCGAAGAAAAGCTGAATAACGCATTAAAGGCGTATCTGGAAAAAGTAAAATTTCAGGAAGCTCCCTATACCACCTCCCTTGAAATGTTGCCCTACTTGCGGAATGCAACGCCCGATTCCCTTTCCTACCTGATTGAAGACCTGTTTGAAACGATTACCCTTTACGACAATCAGGTGACGGCCGTTCATTTCACCCCATTGCCCAAAGGCCAGTATCGGGTGGATGTGGCATTCCTGGCGCGCAAATACCGCAGTCAGGCCAAGGGCCATCGCACTTATGGAAAAGACAGCCTATCCTACCAGCCGGATCCTGGCAGCGCCCCGCTGTTGTCTCTACCATTGGCAGACTACATTGAGATCGGCGTTTTCGGCGAAGCCGACAAAGGTGGCTCGAAAGAAGGGCGCGTTTTATATCTTCAAAAACATAAGGTGAGCCAAATCAATAATGAGATGTCTTTTATAGTAGGCCAAAAACCATTAAAGGTAGCGGTAGATCCTTATTCAAAACTGATAGACGCTAACAGGGAAGATAATTGGAGCAGGTTTTGAAAAAAGGATGGGCCCCAAAACACTATACTCTTGCCTTTGGAATCATCAGCCGCCAGTATATCATTTTCTCCGTTTCTCCGAATTTACTGAAGTTATTTTTTTCAAGAACGGTGTGGGAGGCAATGTTGCCTTTCTCGGTAGCCGCAAAAATAGACCTCACTTCAAGTTGCTTTTCCGCCCACCGGATCATCCCTCCTACCGCCTCGGTCATAAAGCCCTTTCTCCTGTATTCCTCGTAGGTTCCATAGCCAATTTCAATTTCACCGTTAGCATTGGGTTCCCCCACAAAGCAAAGGTCTCCCACTATTTTTTTCTCCTCTTTTGAAATAGCCGCCCAAAGGGTGGAATACAAATAGTTTTTAGTGGTATCGGCGACATTGGGCAGAATGGTTTGCTCGAGGGCCTCTTTGAGCTCCGCAGAGATTGTCCTTGAACTGTGGGCCAGGTTCAACTCCTCGTCCAGAGAGCTGTCATTTCTAATATACTTCAATAATTGGCTGTAGGTTAATGGCATCAGGATCAGCCGTTCTGTTTCCATCATTTCCTCTTGGTTGTTTCGTTATTTTATTCCTATGGATTCGCGCCCGTATAATCCTGGCGTAACAAAGCGAAAGTTCGGGTATCTGACATTTTCGGTTCTTCCTTAAACCCGAATTTTTGCAACAGGTAGACGGACACCTCGTTTTGAGGATTGACAAAAGCCTCCATCTGCAGCAAGCCCATTGTTTCGAAACCGATGCGGATCACCTCCTGCATGGCTTCCGCCATCAGCCCTTTGCCCCGGTAGGCAGCATCCCATATGCCGTAGCCCAGTTCAGCCTTATGCTGGCCTATCCACCAGTTATGGAAACCGCAATCGCCGATGAGCCCGCCGTCCCGGGCATCGATCAGCAACCAGTTCCGGTAAGACAGCTTTTTATCGAATGTTTCAAAATGCCGGTATCGTTGCTCGAAGAAATCCCAGTCGGCCCCGGTGCGACAGCCCAGTAGCCGGGATATCTCCGCATCCGGATACTGCCCGAACAATTGCCGGACGATACTGGGGTTGACCTCCCGAAGGAGGAGGCGGAAGGTGCGTATTTCGGGAAAATCGAATGGCATTTAAGTTTAGTTGGGGAGTTTGGACGCGTCCCAAGCAGAACATTTAGAACGTGTTTAAATTTAAGCCTTATTGTGAAAACCCACAAGCGGCATGATCTTAGTCTTCAACAATATACCCTTTCCCCTTCACTCCTCCGCCAGGGGCCCGCGCCCGGATAGCAGGTTTCGGTCCATCCAGTGAGCTTTGGGCAGGAACTGCAGGTAGTACCAGATCAGAGCGATCAGTATGCCCATGATGGCGCCCAGATAGACGTCCTGAAGGAAGTGCTGCACCAGGTAAATGCGGGAGACGCCCACCAGCAAGGCCATGGCGAACAGCAGCAAGGCTGTCCAGCGTTTGCGCGGCAGGCAAAACGCCAGAAAGGAGTAGAGGGCAAAAGCCGACATGGTATGGCCCGAAGGAAAACTGGTAGAGCCGTTGGCCAGCGTTACACCATCCACCAAATGGATCTGGTCCAGGATGCCCAACTTCCGGAAAAAAGCAGCGGGGCGGTCGTGGGCAAAGAAGGATTTGGAAAGGAAGCTCACCACACTCACGCTGAAGCCCAGCAGGGGCAACGCCAGTGCGCTGCGATAGCGCAGGAAAAGCAGGCCGGCCAGGGCCAGCACATAGGCCAGCCCCTCTCCCATTTGAGTAAAATATTTAAAGAACCAGTCGCCCCAATAACTGCGGCGGTCACTAAAGAAAAAGATCTCATCGCCAGTTTGTATCCGGAGCAAGATGGCGCCTCCCAGCAGCAAAGCCAGCGTAAAAGCAGTCAGATACCAACGGTTGTCCCGGAGCAAGCCCTTAAAGGAAGGAGCCTCGTTCATGCAGCGCGGCGTTTAAATAATTTTGAGAAGAAGCTGACCAGTCGGTCCGGGTTCAGCACCTTGCTGTCATTCATCGCCTTGATTGTTAGCAATAGCCCAATGGGAAACAGCAGCCCACAAGGTATCCAGGCGGCCATGGCGGCCGGCAATACAAAGCTTTCGGCGATCTTGCGGCAGAAAATGGTCAGGACGATAAACAGCATGAAGAAAATAATCGCTATCAGAATGGGATAACCAAAACCACCTTTCCGCACGATAGCGCCCATGGGGCCGCCGATCAGAACAAAGATGAAACAGACCAGGGCCATACTGTATTTGGTGTGCAGTTCATAAATAAATTTCACCCGCGTCTCCAGCAGCCGGTCCAGCGACCGTTCGGCCGATTCGGAATGCGCGTGAATACTACGCGCAACGGATTTAGCCTTGTTGAACAAGCGCCGCTGATCGGCTTTTTTGAACAACTGCACAAAAGAAGTGTCCTGCTCCAGAGGTTTGTCCCGGACTTGCTCCAGGGGTTTCCCTTCGTAAATCTTGGCCGGCGGCTGCTCGGCTTTGCGCTTATTGTATTCGGCAATGGCTCTATCACTGGTCAAGATCAGTTTTTTCGGCTTGGAAGTGTCGGCAGTTGCCTGCGTGCTATCTGCAGCAAGCGAGGCAGTAGCCCGGGTAGTATCCTCGGCAGGGGTGGTAGTGGTGTCAGACGCCGGGGCTGAGGCAACTGCATTTTGCGCCGCTTGCGCGTCTGCCGGCTCATCCTCCTCTTCGGAATCCGGCAGATTGATGAAAGCGCTGTCGGGCTTCATGAAAGAGAAGTAGCCCGAAATTTGGTTCGATAGCCCTTTCTGCCGGCGAAGGATCTTGCCACCCAGGGAATCAACGGCTTCGCTAAGCTGGCCGCTGGTCATCATGCTACGGTTCGATTTGAAGAGATCTTCATTGGTGCGGTTGAGCTGAAATTCACTCAGGTCGAACACCTTGGTCCAGCTATCAAAATTGGTGCGGACAAATGGGTAGGACCTGCCGCCGCTGGATATGCTGGGCTCGGTTTCGATATACTGATGCCCTTTCTTAAGATTCATCACGAAATAGCTGCCGTCGGGAGTAGCGTACATTTCGCCGGATTCGGCCAGTATCTGGCTGAGGCGGCCTTTGGTCGCATCCGTATGATCGTATATGAGAACGTGTTCGATCGTCTTCCCATCCGGGTCTTTTTTACCGATGTGGATCGCATAACCATCGAAATCGTCATTAAAAATGCCCGCATCGAGCCGCAAAGAGGGTTTTTGCCGCTGTATGTCGTACATGCGGGAGCCAAATTTGAGGTTGGCCACCGGGATGAGGTTGTTGGAACAGAAAAAAGAAAGGCCAACGGTGAAGATGCCGAAAAAGATCATTGGCCGGAGGACACGCAAAAGGGACACGCCGGCCGACTTGAAACTCGATAGCTCGTAACGCTCCGCGAGGTTGCCCAGCACCATTACCGAAGAGATGAGCACCGCCAGCGGCAGCGCCATAGGAATGAGCGCCACGCATTTGTAAGCCAGCAATTCCATGATGAGAAAGAACCCCAGGCCTTTTCCCGCAATATCATCAATATACAACCACAGCACCTGCATCACCAGCACGAACATAGCGATCATGAAGGTGACGAAGAAGGGCGGTACAAAACTCGTGATCAGT
This sequence comes from Lewinellaceae bacterium, assembly GCA_020636215.1. Lineage (GTDB taxonomy): Bacteria > Bacteroidota > Bacteroidia > Chitinophagales > Saprospiraceae > JACJYE01. The sequence continues at coordinate 304,069 of JACJYG010000005.1, read as the reverse complement.
AAACGGTCAATCTTTTTCATATAGCGCCTGTCTCTCTACACGGGAAACAACTTAACGGCAAAGATAGGTTGAAATTTTAACACCCCTAAACAATGGGAGGCTTTGGTTTTTTGTTGGCCTTTTGTGCCCGCTGCCAGAAGGTTTGAAAAAAAAATTCTAACTGTTGTAACTTTATTTTTTTCAAGCCGTCACCCTCTTGAGAATGCGGGAATGAGAGAATGCGAGAATGCGGGAATGCGAGAATGCGAGAATGCGAGAATGCGAGAATGAGAGAATGCGGGAATGCGGGAATGCGGGAATGCAGGAATGCGGGAATGAGAGAATGCGGGAATGAGAGAATGAGAACGCGGTTTGCCGGGCCCACTTAAAAAACAGTTATACCTTCAATCATTTAAGCATTCCCACACCTAAGCGATGTCATGAACCTCGAAGCATTTAAAAAAGACATATTGCCGATCAAGAACAAGCTCTACCGGGTAGCGCTGCGGATCACGGGCAACCCGGCGGAAGCAGAAGACGTCGTGCAGGAAGTATTTATCAAAGTGTGGGAATTGCGGGAACGCCTGGAAGAAGTAAACAACATCGAAGCCTGGTGCATGCAACTGACCAAAAACAAATCCATTGACAAGCGCCGCCTGCGCTTCAATCAGTCAGAAGAATTGAATACGGCCTATGGCCTGAGCAGCGGCAACCATACCCCCGACCGGCAGGCCGAGTTGAATGACGCGGTGAGCCAGGTCAGGCAACTGATGGGCCAATTGCCCGAAAACCAGAAGATCGCCATGCAGATGCGCGATATCGAAGGGTTGAGTTACCAGGAGATCGGCGAGGCCCTGGGCATGCCCCTGCAACAAGTTAAAACCAATATTTTCAGAGCTCGCAAAAGTATCCGAACGAAATTAATGCAATTATGGGCCACGAATTCATAGAACAGCTATTGGACCGCTACTTCGAAGGGGAAACGTCCCTTGCCGAAGAGCAGCAACTGCGGGAGTTCTTCCAGCAAACGGAAGTGCCGGAGCACCTGCTGGCCTACCAACCCTTGTTCCGCTATTTTGAAGAGGAACAGGCCAGGAAAGCGCTGGGCGACGACTTCGACCAGAAGCTGTTCCATCAACTGATGGTACAGCCACGGGAAACCCCCATACGGCGCCTCAGGCTGCAAAGTTGGGCCCTGCGCGCCGCCGCCATCGTGGTGCTCGGCATCGGGCTGGGTTGGCTCTTATTCCCAACCGCCCCTACCCCGCCACAAACGGCAGGAATCGATTGGTCCAAATACGAAGTGCAGGATCCGCAGGAAGCCTTCCGGATCACAGAGGCCGCATTACTGAAGGCCTCCGGAGAGCTCAACCGCGGCGCCTCCACCGCCGCCCGGCAGATGAAAAGCCTGGGGGAAATGGGCAAATTCTTTAAATGATAGTTAAGAAGCTGTTTGAATTTAGTCCTTCAGTTTTATTATGCCTCTTTTTCCGCCACTCTGCGGCTTTTTTTCGCCCCGTACCTATGGGTACGAGGCTCAAAAAGAGCCTTGATTGACGAAAAAATAGCCTATAATAAATTCTAAAAACCAAATTCAAACAGCTTATAATCACCCGATTTTAATAACTTTAAAAACTCAAGCCATGAAATCGATTAAATTCTTTTTCACCGTAATGATGCTGGGCATCGTTTCCTTCGCCCAGGCACAGCAACCCGCCGCCAGCGCCATCGACAAGTACTTCCAGCAGTATGTAGATGATGACCGCTTCACCGTCGTGTACATCAGCTCCAAACTGCTGGGCATGTTCCAGAAACTGAATGTCGAAGGCGTGAATATGGACGACAAGGAAACCAAAGCCATTATCGACCTGGCCAGCGACCTGGAAGGTATCCGCATCCTGGTAGCCGAAGAGAATGCCGCCCAATTCTACAAAGAGGCCAAGCAAAAGATCAACACCAAGGAATACGAAGTGCTGATGACCGTGCGTAGCGAAGGCGATAACGTCGAGTTCCTCATCAAAGATGACGGCAACAAAACCATCCACGAATTGCTGCTGCTGGTCGGCGGCGAAGATGACTTTGTCCTTATGAGCTTCGTCGGCAAGATCGACCTCGATAAGGTATCCAAGCTCATCAATGAGTTTGATGATAGTGAGAAGAACCTGCCAAAGGAGGAAAAGCAATAGGGAGGCTGAATGGCCGTCTCAAAGGAGCCGGTTAAAAATGGCTGATAGGTGAATGGTTAGGAGGAACCGTGAAACCATGAAACCGTGAGACCATCAAATCGTAAAACCAATTAAACCCATAATCATGCGACTGATCCTTTTTGCATGCCTCTTGAGCGGCTTCGCTTTTACTTCCTGCAGCAGCCCCAAAACGACTGCCCAGTTCTATCAGCAATACAAGCACCGGGAAGGGGTTACCAATTTCAAGATGCCGGGATGGTTGGTGTGGCTGGGCGGCGGTATCGCCTATAACTCGGTGCGGGACGAGGAGGCCAAAATGTTCCTCCGGCTGGCCCGCAAGGTGGGCAAGATGCGGTTCATGGCCTCCGAAGATGATACCGCCATCGCCCCCGATGAGATTAACGCCTTCCTGGCCAATATCCGCCAAAACGGCTACGAAGACCTGCTACAGGTAAAGGACGCCGAGTCCAACTTCACCATCCTGGTGCGCGATAAGGACCAGAAACTCAAAAACCTGGTTATCCTCGGCTTTGATGACGGCGAGCTGTTCTTCTTCGACCTGAAATCCCGGCTGAAATACGATGACATTACGGACATCGTCAACCACATCATCAGTGGGGAGCGCCGGAAGAAAAAGGAGGAGGAACGCCAGAAAGAAGCGGAGGAGGCCGAGGTGGTGGGGCCCCGGGCGTAACTGAATGGCTAAATGGCTGAATGGCTAAATGGCTCAACTTTTCAACTTTTCAACTTTCAACTTTCAACTTTCAACCATGAAAACCTTCCTATTCCTGGCCGTGCTGGCCATCAGTCCGATATTTGCCTCTGCTCAGCCGGAAGCCATCAGCCGGTTTTACGAAAAGTACAAAACCTATGAGCACGTCACCGACGTCAAGCTGCAGGGCTGGTTGCTGAAGATCGCCTCCAACTTCACGGAAGAGGAGCAAGCCACTAAGATCCTGGACAAGATCACCTACCTGCGGGTGCTGGTCATGGAAGAAGGGAACCTCGTGCAGCCCGATGAATACCGCCGGCTGGTCAAGGATATCCACCAAAGCCAGTTCGAACAATTGCTGACCATACGCGATGGCGGCGACGATATCGGCTTCTACATCCGCGAAAAGGGCGACACCATCACCGATGTAGTGCTGCTGGTTAACGGCAGTGACGGCTTCATCCTGCTCAGCCTCGAAGGCCTGCTGAAATTCAGCGACCTCAACGACCTGCATATCGATGTGGAAGGCGCGAATCATTTTGAGAAGCTCCCGGAGAAAAAGAAGGATGTGCCCAGAGCGTGATTGATGGCCGGCTCCAGGGAGCCGGTTAAAAACGGCGGAATGGTGGGATGGCTTTTAACCGGCTGATCCAACAGAGGCCCCGCCGCAAGAGGATGGAGAATGCTTATTTGTTGGCCGGAGAAAAAATACCCATCAAAAAACAGACATGAGTCATGCGATTCAGGATAGAAATGCCTAAGCAACGGCCCAGCGGGCCGCTATCTTTGGTGTTCCGGGCGCTCCAATAGTTTCTTTGCCCTGGTTTAAGCCCCTGATCCGCATGGCTCATGTTGTTCATTATATTCAAAGGGTTACTGCTGAGATCATCCCTCAACCGGCCTGCGCCGTATCTACCACATTGGTATTAGTAGGCAGCCAGACTTCATCGAAGGTGGCGACGATGTTGTTGGCGCCGCCGAAGAACCCCAGTATCTTTGCGGTTTTATCTCCGATATTCCGCAAATCGTGGGAAACCATTTTAGGAACGAGCGCTATCTCGCCTTTCGATAACCTGCCTTGTTCCGTTCCCACCTGAACCTCGACCTCGCCTTCCAGGACCAGTAGTAATTCTTCGGCGCTATCGGTATGGCGCCCCAGGTTTTTTCCGGGCTCCAGCTCGATATAAACCGTAGCGGATTGTTTGGCCCCATGCGCCCCTAACAGGGGAAAGGTGGCTCGGCAATGTTGGGAAGGATCATTTTTGGCGGTGAATTCATTCAGCTCCAGCTGATTCAAATTAACAGTGATCATTTGGATCTTCTTTTTTTGGTGAATAATTATAAGATGTTATGAGAATTGTGGCGGGGTGGGCTTACACCTGATAAGCCTGCACCGTAACTTTGCCCGTGTTCCAATCCACTTCACCCACTGCCCATGCCTGGATTTTATTCAGCCAGGAATATTTGGGGGAAGCGGTTGTGAATTGCATACAAAGTCGGAGTTGGGCTATTCCACTCCCATCCTGTGGAGGGATCAACTGGCCATCTTCATACACTGCAATCTTCTCTCCATCTTCCGTGGTGACTGTAAGGTGTAAATCCAGCATAAAACGGCCATCGGCCCGAACGGTCAGGTAGTCAACGCCTTCAATGGAACCGCTGAGCTTTGCGCCTTCCAGTGTCCCGGCAAAGGCGATATCAAAACGGGCGCCTTCCAATGGCGGGCGAACCTGCCCTGTTGTCAATTCCTGCCAGCTGACGCCATATTCGGTTATTCCAGTCAAATAGACAGTTTCCGAAAAAAGCATCTTCTGGGTGGTGATTCCTGCTTTTTCCAAAGCATTCATTGTGCTTTCCATCTTCTTTAGATTTTTAAATGATAAATGATCGTAACTATTTAGGCTTTCCGGGGCGCTGGCATTTTCGGCGCTCCATGAAAAGCACCTAAATCGTTACAACTGATAAATAATTGAGCTTTACGAGGACAAAATTAGATGGCGTGGAGACGGGAATATTGTAAAAATCCGACAAGCTGATCCGGAAGATAGAAACGGGATGGCTAGATTGTTTTTCCTGAGGTGGATAAGGGCAAAACAAATGTCCGGATTAAAAAATCGCATCATTGCAATGCTATATGGCCGAACGCCAGCACCATGGGTTTCCGGAAACTACCAGTTAATAGATATATCCTCCCAACTAATAGAATGGCCTGGACAAGCACTGTTTTTTCAGACATCTTGCATCATCTTTAAAATCACCCGAAAAATGAGTGTAAAATTTCAGGAAACCGCTCCCTCCCCAGCCTTACAACCCTATGTAGCTGGCTATTGGCGCGCATCCTTCAACAGCGGCAACGCCCCAAGGCCTTTGGACTTCAAAGTGGTGCCGAGAGGATTGGTGGAATTAGTTATCCACTTATCGGATTTTCATTGCGACCTGATAGTCGATGATAAATGGGAGGCCTCCCCCGATTTCACCTTGATCGGTTTGTGGACGGAGGCGTATGAAGTCCGCTTTCGAAAAAAGGTGGAGGCGCTCGGTATCCGGTTTAAGCCCGATGGATTTTTCGCCTTGTTTGGCATCCCTGCAGCCGAGTTTACACATCGCTCAACCGATATGCAGGATGTGCTGGGCATTGCCTTCCAGGATTATTGCGGCCGCCTGCGCGAAACCGATTCTCTTCCAGCGAAAATCAAATGTACTGAGGACTTCCTCCAGGCCATGCTTCGGAAAAATGGGCGGGGGCATTCCTACCTTCATTCTGCAGCAGAACTCATTCGTACAAAAGGCGGCGAAATAAAGGTAGATGAGCTGAGCCAAAAAGCTTTTATCAGTTCCCGGCAACTGGAACGCGAATTCAAAAACATTATCGGCCTCAGCCCCAAGGCCTATATCCGCATCGCCCGCCTCCGGCAAGCCCAGCAACTCATTGGAAAGCCAGAGTTCGCCAACCTGGCCCAACTATCCTACCACTGTGGCTATTATGACCAGTCGCATTTCATCCGTGACTTCAAGCAATTGACCGGAGTGGCGCCCAAAAGTTTTATGGCGAACCGGGAACAGTTTATCTAAATTTCCGAAGTTTCTCCAGGTATACCCTGGTTAACTTCCGAAGTTTAGCCAAAAAATTCCCTATGTTTAAGGGCAAAAAAATGAGGCTGTTTTTTACACTCCTGCTTTGCACTTTCGCCCTTACGCTCTTCGCGCAAAATGAGCATCCACCCTTTACCGCCGCCGCCGAACGCATGGCGAGCTATCCCCAGCGGCAAGCCTTGGCGAAGCAATCCATCGTCAATGCGATCGAGTTCCGCAATGTGGGGCCCACCATTATGAGCGGCCGGGTGGCCGACCTCGATGTACGGCCCGATGACCCTACCTACTTCTATGTGGCCTACGCCTCCGGCGGCCTGTGGAAAACCGAAAACAATGGAACTTCCTTCGAGCCCCTGTTCGACAACGAAATGGTGATGACCATCGGCGATATCGCCGTCGACTGGGCGCGCAACACCATCTGGGTGGGCACCGGGGAAGTTAATTCCAGCCGCTCTTCCTACGCCGGCGCCGGTGTTTATAAAAGCACCGATGGCGGCAAAAGCTGGCAGCAGCTCGGCCTGGCGGAAACCCATCACATCGGCCGCATCGTGCTGGATCCCGACAACCCCAACATCGCCTGGGTGGCCGCCCTGGGGCACCTCTACTCTCCCAATGAAGAACGCGGCGTTTTTAAAACGACCGATGGCGGCCTGACCTGGTCCAAAACCCTCTATATCGATGAGCATACCGGCGCCGTCGACCTGATCCGGAGCCCAACGGAACCCAATACCCTCTATGCCGCTACCTGGCAACGAGAACGCCGCGCCTGGAATTTCGTGGAATCCGGCCCCGGCTCCGGTATTTACAAAAGCACCGATGGAGGCGAAAGCTGGGACTTGCTCACCACCGAAACCAGCGGTTTCGTTACCGGCGAAGGCGCCGGCCGCATCGGGCTGGATGCCGTGAAAACCGAAAACGGCCTGGTGCTCTTTGCCGCTATCGACAATTATAACCGCCGCCCAAAAAAGGAGGAAGAAGAACGCAAACTTACCAAAGAGGAACTGCGCAGCATGAGCAGGGAGGAGTTTCTGAAGCTGGAAAAATACCTCCTCAAAGAATACCTGCAACAATACGATTTTCCCGAGCGCTACGATGCGGACAAAGTGCGCAGCATGGTGGAAAAAGGAGAAATCCAGCCCAAAACCCTGGTCGACTACGTGGAAGACGCCAACGCCATGCTGTTCGATGTGCCGGTGACCGGCCTGGAATTGTACCGCTCCGATGACGGCGGCCAAAGCTGGAAGCGCACCCACGAGGATTTTCTCGATAATGTCTACTACACTTACGGCTACTACTTCGGGCAGGTGCGCGTCGACCCGCAGGCGCCCGACAAGGTGTTCGTCATGGGGGTGCCCGTACTGCGGTCCGATGACGGCGGCCAATCCTTTGAAAGCATCGACGGCGATAATGTGCATGGCGACCACCACGCCTTGTGGATCAATCCCCGGCGAGCGGGCCACCTGATCCTCGGCAACGACGGCGGCGTCAATATTTCCTATGACTACGGTAAGAGCTGGGTCAAGTGCAATACCCCGGCGGTAGGCCAGTTTTACGCTATTGCCGTTGATATGGCGGAGCCTTACCGGGTATACGGGGGCCTTCAGGACAATGGTGTCTGGATGGGCCCCAGCAACTACCGGGCCGGCGCCGGCTGGCACGACTCCGGCCGTTACCCCTACCGCATGATTCAGGGTGGCGACGGTATGCAGGTGGCCGTGGATACCCGCGACAATACTACCGTCTATACCGGCTATCAGTTCGGCAATTACTTCCGGATCGATACCCAGGCCGGCAAAAGCGATTACATTACGCCCAAGCCCAAACTCGGAGAGCGGGCTTACCGCTGGAACTGGCAGGCCCCGATCCACCTGTCCGTCCACAACCAGGATATCCTCTACATGGGCGCCAACAAACTGTTGCGCTCCCTCAACCAGGGTAAGGACTTTGAAGAGATCTCCGGCGACTTAACCCAGGGCGGCCTGCCCGGTGATGTCCCCTTCGGCGCCCTGTCCAGCATCCACGAATCCCCCCTGCAATTCGGGCTGATCTATACCGGCTCCGACGATGGCCTGGTGCACCTCACCCGCGATGGCGGCTATAGCTGGGAAAACATCAGCGCCGGGCTGCCGGCAAACCGCTGGGTTAGCCGGGTGCAGGCCTCCGCCCATGAGAAAGGGCGGGTGTATGTGTCCCTCAACGGCTATCGTTGGGATGATTTCACACCCTATCTCTACGTTTCGGATGATTATGGCCAAAGCTGGCGGGCCATCGGCCAAGACTTGCCCCTGGAGCCGATCAATGTAGTAAAGGAAGATCCTGATAACCCCAACATTCTGTACGTAGGTTCCGACCACGGCCTCTACGTTTCCCTCGACCGCGGCGAAAGTTTCATGCAACTGAACAACCAACTACCCGCTGTAGCCGTGCACGACCTGGTGATCCAACCCAGGGCCCACGACCTGGCCGTCGGCACCCACGGGCGGTCCATTTATATCGCCAGCGTCAGAGAATTGCAACAGTTGACCCCTGAGGTGCTGGCCGAAGCCCTGCATGTGTTTGCGCCCGAAAGCATCCGCTACAGCTCCCGCTGGGGCAACCCCGGCCCCTACCGCAAGCCCGAACCCCCGAAAGTGGAGATTCCTTTATATACCACTACCGCAGGGAAGGCCAAGGTGAGCATCATCGATGGAGCAGGACTGGTGTTGCGCAGCTTTGAGGCCGATTGCCGTAAAGGCCTGAATTTTTTGCCTTATGATTTAATAATCAGCGAGAAAACTCTAACTGAGTACAATAAAATTCTAAATAAAAACAAGAAAAAAGAAGAGCGGCCGGCCAATGTTAAGCCGGCGAAAGACGGGAAGGCTTATTTGTACAGGGGGAAATACAAAGTGGTGGTGGAGAAGGATGGGCAGAAGGGGGAAGTGGAGTTGGAGGTGAAGTGAGGAGTGTGCCCCGTCCTGAAATAATTTGACACAGGATACCGAAAATTGGCGCTTTCTTTCAAGACATCCTTGAAGAGCCGAACGCGTATGGTCAAAAATAGGATTGATATGTAGTGTTCGGGTCCCGTCCTTGAGGGCCGGGTAAAGTTCGAGTCGGAGTGTTCAGGAGTTCGTGTCGCGTCCCTGGGGGCCGGGTAAATTATCGAGTTCCCTGAAGCCCCAGTAAAATCAAGGCTTCCCTGATCCTGACGCTGGATTTGACACCCTTATTTGAAAACGCCCTTTCCGGCTCGCAGAGATGGGCCGTATTTCGCTCCGTTTTAGCGTGTTTCCTCAAACAGCCCACTGCCAACGCACGTACCGAGCCGATTTCTTAACCTACATCAATTTTTTTCTCCTCTATCCCCCTTTACTTTGCAGTATGCATTGCAGGAAAGGCAAAGCCCGAATGCTGCAAACGATTCCATCATCCATAAAAATTCAGAAAATGACTAATCAGGAAGCAACTGTAGCCCAGAAGTGGGCCATCGACCCGGCCCATACCGAAGTAGTATTCAAGGTGAAGCACCTTGTGATCACCACTGTTTCCGGCACCTTCAGCGCCTTCGACGGCGAAGTATATTCCGAAAATGACGATTTCGACGGCGCCGAGGTCAACTTCAGCATCGATGTCAACAGCATCAGCACTAATAATACCGACCGCGACAACCACCTGAAATCCAACGATTTCTTCGCGGCGGACCAATACCCCAAGATCACTTTCGAAAACGGCATCCTGCGCAAAACAACCAGCGGCGACTACAAACTCACGGGGGACCTGACCATCCGCGATGTCACCAAGCCAATTGAACTGGCCGTCGACTACAACGGCACCGTGAAAGACCCCTGGGGCAATGCCAAGGCGGGCTTCGAAATCTCCGGCATACTGAACCGCAAAGATTTCGGCCTGGTATGGAACGCCCTGACCGAGGCCGGCAGCATGCTGGTGGCCGAAGAGGTGAAGCTGGCGATCAGCGCACAGCTGGCTGTGGCGTAGGTTTTCAGTACAACAGTTGGCCGTTTCCAGTAGGTCAGCCTTGGCCTGTCGAAGCTGGGGAATAAGGTTTCCAAATCAAAAAGGGCTTCTCTCCGTTTGGAGGGAAGCTCTTTTTGATTGGATGGCCTTATCCTGTAAAGAATCCCTTAGAGCATCCTACATTGCTTGCTCTTAACCGGCAAAGGCTAATATTTAGCGCCGAATGATACTACGATACTCCGGCCATCTGACGGCAAAATGCCCGGCCCCGGGTAACCGGTGGCGCGCCGCGTAAAGTAACGTTCGTCGGTAATGTTGTTGACGGAACATCTCACATTATACCTGCCCAGGAAATGATAGGTAAAATTGAGGTCGGTCAGTAAATAGGATGGCACGATGCCATTTACTCCCGAAGGCGTAGAGATCGTGTTCAAAGCATCCGAGAAATTTTCACCGACATAGCTGAATTGCAGCGTCGCCGACAGCCTTTGGAGGCGGTAGGTAATACCGTTGCGGCTGATCCAATGTGGCACGTTTTCCACGGCATTGCCTTTGATGTCTACATTTTCGCCGGTAGCAACTGAAACGGCGCCTTTGGTGTACTGAGCCGAATTGTAGGCAGTTGAGCTGAATAATGCAAAATTCAGAAATTTGGACGGCGATCCCATCAAGTTGAAAGGGTGAAATTCTACGTAAAACTCACCGCCCTGGTTGAGCATGTTGCCGATGTTGGTGCGATAAAAATACGGCCCGGAATTGTCATTCAATACCAGCGTACCGATGCGGTTGTCGTATTGTAATCGAAAATAATTGATATCAAATTGTATTACGTCTCTCCATGTACCCCGTAGGCCGATCTCGGAATTATTGCCTTTGGCATCTTTCAAATCCGGATCGATTCGGTCCAGGCCGGTAGGCGGGATAATATCGGAATGCAATACAGGCCGGAAGTTTTGTGTAAAATTGGCATAAGCATTCAAAGCGGGGGTGATCTTGTATTCGAGCCCGACGCCAAAAAGCGGGAAATTCCTTTTCAATTTAAACGGCAGGCTCAAATCCGGAATATCCAGGATATTTCCACTCCTATCAGTATGGATCATTTCATACCGAAAACCCGGCGTGACTGAGAAATTCCTGGACAGCTTAAACACATTTTCGGCGAACAAGGCGTAGTTATAGGTTCTGAAAACCAGGTCAATCCGGTACGGCTCGATCAGTGAAAGGTCAAAATCAGAGCCGACGGAACCTTTGCCTTTTTGTTTGCGTAAGGTCCTGCTGTTGCTGTATTTTATGCCAACGGAAAAGTGGCTTTCATTATTCAAAAAACGATAATGCTGCAACAGCTTTGCTTCGGCAGCGTAGCTGTGGTAATAATCGCGGTCTACCTGCCGCGGATTGTAACTGTTTAAAGCCGGGTTTATCGTGTCATTGATGGTTGGCAGCGTAATGAACTGTACGCTGTTGCGCTCGCCGAGGATGGCGGAGGTTTTAACCCTGAACAGGGTGTTCTTACTGAGCTGCCAGGAAAAATGCAGGGCGGGGACATAGATCGTCGGATTGAAATAATTCCTGGGCCGATTGGAATAACGGGGGGCCACTTCGAATAGGGAATCGGTCAGGCCCGCTGCAAAATGATTCACATACTCCATGTGGGAAAGCTCCGCAATCAGGTTCATTTTGGGATTGATGTCATATTTCAGCGAAGCATGCCAGGCATTGAAATGATAATCGCTGTTTTGTCGCCACCCCTCCGAACGTCGAAAATCATAGTAGGCGTAGTAGGTCAATTTCCCAACTTTCCCTCCCAGGGCGTTAAAGGAACTGAATAGGCCGAAGGAACCCGCACTCTGCTGGGTTTCCAGAGAGATCTGCCTTGTAGTATCGGGTTGTTTGATCTCGTAATCGAGCAAACCGCCGAACTGCGGGCCGTATTGCAGCGCCCCCGAGCCGCGAATGATCTTTATCGAACCAACCGCTTCCATTGGCGGGTTGTAATGGCTCTCCGGGTACCCGAACAGGTCGGAATTCGTGGTATTGCCGTTCTGTTGTACATGCCATTCCCAGGACCGGTGGGGGTTCAGGCCGCGCGTCGCCACTCCAACCTGATTGCCGGTGCCGTCCATTTCCCAAACCATTACGCCGGGCACCTTGGAAAAAACCTGCCGCGGCAAGTTCTCTACCAGGTCGGCGTCAAGGCTCTGCAGGTTGATGACTTCATTCTTTTTACCGGCGAAAATATCCACCCCCGCCACTTCAGGCAGAAATGAAAAGGCCCGAAACGCCCGATTGCCGATGACTTCCACATCACGAAGCCTCTGGGAAGCAGGGCGCAGGACGAATTGCCGGGTAATAATTGCCCCCGTGTCGAGGGCTAGGCCCACCCGCAATTCCCGATACGCCAGGTGCGAAATAATCAGGGTATACTCACCTGCCGGGATTCGGCCAAGTACGAACTGCCCTTCTTCATCCGTCACAGTGCCCCGGCCTAAGGGGGAAAGCAGTATGTTGACATTTTCAACGGGCGAGCCGTTTTGATCCACCACAGCCCCTTTGATGGCCCCGAAGTTGGTTTGGGCAAATCCCGCTTGGGAAAAAACAACCAATAGCATTTGAAACAGAATGCCTTTCGTATGTCTCTTTTTCATGGGTACCGCTCTTTATTCAATGTCTTTTTCCGATGAAATTAATCGATATTCTACCGCCACTTTTGGCAGTAAAAGGCGGCGCCCAATTTAAAGGGATACTCCCGGTTTTACAAAATTAGCAGGGCTTATCACAAGATTTCTTCTCTGAGAGGTGCTAAAGGAGTTCCCACGCCTGAAGCAAGCTGACATTTTGCAGGCCCTGGCTTTCGCTTCCAACCAACTGCAGGATCAGTATTTCCCCGTTGATATAGCTGCCTGATGAAATTTCTGATGGATGAAAATATGCCGCTGTCCTTTGCGGTTTCTGGCCAGAATATCCGGTTGAAAAGATTACCCGCTTAGGGGGTCTTTATTTTCCTTTTATTGATGACAACAATCTATTGGTTTCAATCCTACTTTTCGTGGAAGTCGCTCTGGAAGCTTATCGCGGAGAGCCCGGCCCCGCAGGGGATCGCCCGTTTCAATCCTACTTTTCGTGGAAATTGAAACTGTCGCTCTGGAAGTAAAAAGACATAAAATGAACGGTGGAAACATAATGGGTTTCAATCCTACTTTTCGTGGATGTCGTTCTGGAAGCACGAGCCTGAGCCGTTGAAACTCTTACCCACGCTTGTTTCAATCCTACTTTTCGTGGAAGTCGCTCTGGAAGAAAGTACGTTGTTACTGTGGAGCACGCCGACCTTTCGTTTCAATCCTACTTTTCGTGGAAGTCGCTCTGGAAGATATGTTTTACAATTATATCTCCAAACCTTTTGAGAGTTTCAATCCTACTTTTCGTGGAAGTCGTTCTGGAAGAAATGATGGTTGAACCAATTAAGAAAAGGGGGCGAGTGTTTCAATCCTACTTTTCGTGGAAGTCGTTCTGGAAGCTAAACAGGCGATGATAAGCCTCGACGTAGGTTAGAAATGATGCTTATCCTATCCTACGCGCAACAGCACCAACAAATTATCGTCACTTTCGACCTCGATTTTTCACGCCTGGTAGCTGTTTACCATCTCCAGCTGCCATCCGTCATTACCTTCCGAACGGATATCATGACGCCCATGCTATTCAGTCAGGTTATGTCTCAACATCTTGAAAATTTAGAGGAAGCCCTGAACGCAGGTGCAATGGTTACGGTTTCTACCAGAATATTCGGGTGAAAAGATTACCCGCTTAGGGGTCTTTATTTTCCTTTTATTGATGACAACAATCTATTGGTTTCAATCCTACTTTTCGTGGAAGTCGCTCTGGAAGTACAAGCGAATTGAAAGTGTCTTAATATGACAAAGCGTTTCAATCCTACTTTTCGTGGAAGTCGCTCTGGAAGACTTCCTGCAACGCTGCTTCAACATCCGTCCCGGTAGTTTCAATCCTACTTTTCGTGGAAGTCGCTCTGGAAGAATGTTTTCAGCCTCTATAATTGAGCTATTCCTATGTTTCAATCCTACTTTTCGTGGAAGTCGCTCTGGAAGCTGCAATCTGAGCACGCCGAAAGTAATCGTTAATCTCGTTTCAATCCTACTTTTCGTGGAAGTCGCTCTGGAAGGCGTTGAAACGCAACCGGATTTGGCCAGGCAATTATGTTTCAATCCTACTTTTCGTGGAAGTCGCTCTGGAAGAAAATGACACCCCAGAAAAAGCCAATTAGCTTTTGTTGTTTCAATCCTACTTTTCGTGGAAGTCGTTCTGGAAGTTAATAACATCCGCCGAATGTTCAGGAAGCGGGGGAGTTTCAATCCTACTTTTCGTGGAAGTCGTTCTGGAAGTCTTCCACAATAGCGTCGGCCATAAGCCGCCCGGAAAGTTTCAATCCTACTTTTCGTGGAAGTCGTTCTGGAAGTTGTTTTTTGCCTTATTATTTGGAATCAACAGAGTAGTTTCAATCCTACTTTTCGTGGAAGTCGTTCTGGAAGGACGCGGACTGCTTACTATGACTACTGGAAGCAGCAGTTTCAATCCTACTTTTCGTGGAAGTCGTTCTGGAAGACCCTGGTAATGTCCGCAAAGAAGTTGGATGTCGATGGTTTCAATCCTACTTTTCGTGGAAGTCGTTCTGGAAGATTGTCGCTTTGTTTTTTATTGAGCAAATACCCGCCGGTTTCAATCCTACTTTTCGTGGAAGTCGTTCTGGAAGACCATCGCCGAAAGCTTGGTAGTCACCGATGAATCCGTTTCAATCCTACTTTTCGTGGAAGTCGTTCTGGAAGTTTGTTTAATCCTCCACCCAGGCCCGGCCCGGCGACGTTTCAATCCTACTTTTCGTGGAAGTCGTTCTGGAAGCCGGTAACTCCGAATTGGTACGCCCCTAGCTGCCTGGGTTTCAATCCTACTTTTCGTGGAAGTCGTTCTGGAAGACCATCCCATTATCAGAATAATTTTTCATTCTGCTGTGTTTCAATCCTACTTTTCGTGGAAGTCGTTCTGGAAGATCGCGGAGAGCGCCGGTGCCCGCAGGGCAATCGCCGTTTCAATCCTACTTTTCGTGGAAGTCGTTCTGGAAGCTCAACGGGGACTAATCGAAGCACAAACGGAAAAAAGTTTCAATCCTACTTTTCGTGGAAGTCGTTCTGGAAGGAGTTTCTTGGCGTGGTTATCCCGCTGCCGAATGAGGTTTCAATCCTACTTTTCGTGGAAGTCGTTCTGGAAGTAACGACGCGACTGAAATTAATTTCATAACAAGACAGTTTCAATCCTACTTTTCGTGGAAGTCGTTCTGGAAGCGCCGACCTTGAAACCTCTGTCATCTAACCGAATATGTTTCAATCCTACTTTTCGTGGAAGTCGTTCTGGAAGTTTGTGCCTTCGTGCTATAATTGAAGTAGTCGAAGGTGTTTCAATCCTACTTTTCGTGGAAGTCGTTCTGGAAGACGCCAGTGGCCATCTTTTAACAACTGCCCAGATAGTTTCAATCCTACTTTTCGTGGAAGTCGTTCTGGAAGAAGCATAATGAAAGGGGAAGAAGTAGTATAAGTGCCGTTTCAATCCTACTTTTCGTGGAAGTCGTTCTGGAAGAAAGCCGCGAAACGGTAATTTCCAGAAGCGGGCTTAGTTTCAATCCTACTTTTCGTGGAAGTCGTTCTGGAAGGCGCCTATGCGATGCAGAAGGTCAGCCCGAATTACGTTTCAATCCTACTTTTCGTGGAAGTCGTTCTGGAAGAAGCCGCAACGCAAACACAAACGTGAGAGAATATCTGGTTTCAATCCTACTTTTCGTGGAAGTCGTTCTGGAAGCTCAACGGGGACTGATCGAAGCACAAACGGAAAAAAGTTTCAATCCTACTTTTCGTGGAAGTCGTTCTGGAAGGCGTACCAGCAATCAAGCTTAGGCTTAGGAAAAGTGTGTTTCAATCCTACTTTTCGTGGAAGTCGTTCTGGAAGAAGAAAGCGGACTTATAAAACGGTCAGTTGCCACGAGTTTCAATCCTACTTTTCGTGGAAGTCGTTCTGGAAGATGTGGCAGCCCATGAAGCCTGGATCAAAGCCAACCTGTTTCAATCCTACTTTTCGTGGAAGTCGTTCTGGAAGGGAACGGCCTACGAAATCACCTTTATCTATCTGCCTGTTTCAATCCTACTTTTCGTGGAAGTCGTTCTGGAAGGGGCTGATTGCGGCCGGCATTTATTTTGCAACTAAAGTTTCAATCCTACTTTTCGTGGAAGTCGTTCTGGAAGCCGGAATGGCTGGTGTCTACGGCCCAGACTACGTTTGTTTCAATCCTACTTTTCGTGGAAGTCGTTCTGGAAGAAATTCTGTTTCATCGTTTCTTTTTTTTGTAGTGTGGTTTCAATCCTACTTTTCGTGGAAGTCGTTCTGGAAGCGAAGCTCCAAAGGCCGGCCAGCATTTTCTACCTCGGTTTCAATCCTACTTTTCGTGGAAGTCGTTCTGGAAGCTCCGGCGGTGTCTACAATATTAAATCCTAGCTGGGTTTCAATCCTACTTTTCGTGGAAGTCGTTCTGGAAGCTTCATATTTTTGATTTAGCCCACTTGCACTATGTGTGTTTCAATCCTACTTTTCGTGGAAGTCGTTCTGGAAGAATCAAATTGCCATGATCCACCCTAGTGAATAGGATGTTTCAATCCTACTTTTCGTGGAAGTCGTTCTGGAAGCCATTACAGGCATTGGCGCCTACC
Source organism: Lewinellaceae bacterium (assembly GCA_020636215.1). GTDB lineage: Bacteria > Bacteroidota > Bacteroidia > Chitinophagales > Saprospiraceae > JACJYE01. Next base: position 287,381 of record JACJYG010000005.1, on the reverse strand, counting down.
AGTTCATCGGCGTGTTTCAATCCTACTTTTCGTGGAAGTCGTTCTGGAAGATTAAGCCATGAACCTACTGGAACACCTTATTTACAGTTTCAATCCTACTTTTCGTGGAAGTCGTTCTGGAAGCCGTACTTGCCCGCATGAAATCCATTTGGAACAACGCCGTTTCAATCCTACTTTTCGTGGAAGTCGTTCTGGAAGACGGCCGAAATGAACATCCTCTGTTCGCCGGAGGTGTTGTTTCAATCCTACTTTTCGTGGAAGTCGTTCTGGAAGCGGGCAAGTACATAGGTTCCAACTTGAATCGACTAAGTTTCAATCCTACTTTTCGTGGAAGTCGTTCTGGAAGCCTTCATAGAGGCGCAGAACGATGCGGGTATTCCTGCGTTTCAATCCTACTTTTCGTGGAAGTCGTTCTGGAAGATCCTCACGGCTTTCCAGCCGGTTAGCAGTTTCCCGGTTTCAATCCTACTTTTCGTGGAAGTCGTTCTGGAAGGATGCAGCCATTTTGAGTTAGTTTTTTTTGGTTGTGTTTCAATCCTACTTTTCGTGGAAGTCGTTCTGGAAGACGGCACGATGGATACCACCTTTTCGGCTTCCTGGAGTTTCAATCCTACTTTTCGTGGAAGTCGTTCTGGAAGGAAGCCAGAGCCTAATAAGGTCGAAATGAGGATTCAGTTTCAATCCTACTTTTCGTGGAAGTCGTTCTGGAAGACGAGCTGATCGCCGCCCTGAAACTTATTAGAAAAAGTTTCAATCCTACTTTTCGTGGAAGTCGTTCTGGAAGGATCCTGGTGCTGTTTAGCCGGGAAAACCAGACGGGGTTTCAATCCTACTTTTCGTGGAAGTCGTTCTGGAAGAATGCGGGCCATGCGAAAAAGGAATAACCGATATCACGTTTCAATCCTACTTTTCGTGGAAGTCGTTCTGGAAGCCGAGCATGGGAAGTGGGAGAATATAGAAGGATTCTGTTTCAATCCTACTTTTCGTGGAAGTCGTTCTGGAAGGTGTTGTGGTTTTTAGTTAGTAATTATATCGTCTTGAGTTTCAATCCTACTTTTCGTGGAAGTCGTTCTGGAAGAGAAGGCGGCATGGCGCCGATGGAAATTGAAGAACCAGTTTCAATCCTACTTTTCGTGGAAGTCGTTCTGGAAGGCTTCATTACCCAGCCTGAATTTAACGATCATCGGCAGTTTCAATCCTACTTTTCGTGGAAGTCGTTCTGGAAGACGGGCCGGACTACGTTTCAAAAGAAATTGAGCAGTTGTTTCAATCCTACTTTTCGTGGAAGTCGTTCTGGAAGCCAAAAACAATACAAGGGGTTAAATAGGGAATTGTCGTTTCAATCCTACTTTTCGTGGAAGTCGTTCTGGAAGACAACAAGCGAGGCGAGATTCGTTGTAAAATCATTGTTTCAATCCTACTTTTCGTGGAAGTCGTTCTGGAAGAGCTATTGTCGGTGTCGATTCAGTTAACAAGTTTCGGTTTCAATCCTACTTTTCGTGGAAGTCGTTCTGGAAGATGAATTGCCCCTCCGGGTTACTGCCCAACCAATTGGTTTCAATCCTACTTTTCGTGGAAGTCGTTCTGGAAGGGGCTTCCTTTCCCGTCTTCATACCCGTAATGCCGGCGTTTCAATCCTACTTTTCGTGGAAGTCGTTCTGGAAGGCTGAACGAAAAAATAGGCCGTGGGGTAAGCAATGAAGTTTCAATCCTACTTTTCGTGGAAGTCGTTCTGGAAGCCCTTAGCCTACCTAATACTTTATCCATTTTTTTTAGTTTCAATCCTACTTTTCGTGGAAGTCGTTCTGGAAGACTGGCTGGCAAAAATCGAAACACAATTAACTAAATTGTTTCAATCCTACTTTTCGTGGAAGTCGTTCTGGAAGAGTGAACAGGACATACGGAAACTTCGCAATCGCGAGGTTTCAATCCTACTTTTCGTGGAAGTCGTTCTGGAAGACTCGCCGGCTTAATTATAAGACCATGTGCCTATTTCGTTTCAATCCTACTTTTCGTGGAAGTCGTTCTGGAAGTGGGACAGCTGTAAGCCTTTATTCATAAGGGTTTCAAGTTTCAATCCTACTTTTCGTGGAAGTCGTTCTGGAAGGCATCATACAGCGTGACGGCGGTAGCTATGACATCAGTTTCAATCCTACTTTTCGTGGAAGTCGTTCTGGAAGATAGCCACGAATAACCAGCAAATATTATGAAAAATATGTTTCAATCCTACTTTTCGTGGAAGTCGTTCTGGAAGCAAAATAGGGTAATAGTGCTTTAACTATTTGAAAATGTTTCAATCCTACTTTTCGTGGAAGTCGTTCTGGAAGAGCCACTAGGTACACTGGCAGGACGAGGCAAGCTATGTTTCAATCCTACTTTTCGTGGAAGTCGTTCTGGAAGATACTGACATCACCAGGCATAGGAGCAGCGTACACGTTTCAATCCTACTTTTCGTGGAAGTCGTTCTGGAAGAATGATGAAGAATACGAAAAAACACTCAAGTGGTATGTTTCAATCCTACTTTTCGTGGAAGTCGTTCTGGAAGATACTTTCTAATACTGGCATTTTTTCGCGCTTTTTTCGTTTCAATCCTACTTTTCGTGGAAGTCGTTCTGGAAGCGCTATTCGGCGCCGACACGATCGAAAGCTGGGAGTACGTTTCAATCCTACTTTTCGTGGAAGTCGTTCTGGAAGAAGGCGAAACAATCGAAGCAAAAGTGCGCAGGATTGGTTTCAATCCTACTTTTCGTGGAAGTCGTTCTGGAAGGCTTTGGGCGATTTCTCGCGGATGGCATGCAAGCAGGGTTTCAATCCTACTTTTCGTGGAAGTCGTTCTGGAAGCAATTTGCATCCCCTCTTCTTGTAAGAGGACAGTATGTTTCAATCCTACTTTTCGTGGAAGTCGTTCTGGAAGTATTGATAAACTGATGAATTGACAATCTTTTATTTCAGTTTCAATCCTACTTTTCGTGGAAGTCGTTCTGGAAGTTTGCATCTCTTTTTTTTAGTAATTAACGATGAACTTTGTTTCAATCCTACTTTTCGTGGAAGTCGTTCTGGAAGTGATGCTTTCAAGGCTTATCAGGAGCGCATTGATTTGTTTCAATCCTACTTTTCGTGGAAGTCGTTCTGGAAGGTTGGGGGAGCAGCTGGCAGTGAAATCATTTGCTCCTTGTTTCAATCCTACTTTTCGTGGAAGTCGTTCTGGAAGAAGCTCCTTGATGAATTCAGGAATACAAAAAAATTAAGTTTCAATCCTACTTTTCGTGGAAGTCGTTCTGGAAGTGGCCTGTGGTGGTACCTTACAGACAAAGTTGGGTTAGTTTCAATCCTACTTTTCGTGGAAGTCGTTCTGGAAGCTGTTTTGAATTCCTTGAAAATTGCTGCTGTTTGTGTGTTTCAATCCTACTTTTCGTGGAAGTCGTTCTGGAAGGAATTTCTTCCATCAGAGGGAAACAAATAACAAAAGCGTTTCAATCCTACTTTTCGTGGAAGTCGTTCTGGAAGATGAGATTTGAATTTAACAGAAATTTAGGGGTTGCGGAGTTTCAATCCTACTTTTCGTGGAAGTCGTTCTGGAAGAACTCTACCAAATGAGCTTGGTTAAAAGCCAAATTAGTTTCAATCCTACTTTTCGTGGAAGTCGTTCTGGAAGACAAAAGAAATTTCTGAGCAAATTACTTTTCCCCAGTGTTTCAATCCTACTTTTCGTGGAAGTCGTTCTGGAAGACGGTATTTCTTCTCCTTTACCTCATATCCCAGGTTATGTTTCAATCCTACTTTTCGTGGAAGTCGTTCTGGAAGCCGTCAATACTGGGATAGTAATATAAGTTGGGAGAAGTTTCAATCCTACTTTTCGTGGAAGTCGTTCTGGAAGAAGGATAACCCCTTGGCTTGGCATGTTTACCCAATAGGTTTCAATCCTACTTTTCGTGGAAGTCGTTCTGGAAGTAGCGCACTTGCCAGGGCTACTAAGCAGACGCGCACGTTTCAATCCTACTTTTCGTGGAAGTCGTTCTGGAAGTTTGCTATAGAGAATGCCATGTTATAGTTTATTTGCGTGTTTCAATCCTACTTTTCGTGGAAGTCGTTCTGGAAGAGTTTTTATGGGGTGGCCGTCAATACTGGGATAGTAAGTTTCAATCCTACTTTTCGTGGAAGTCGTTCTGGAAGCAGACTGTGAAAACCAGAACCGCTATAAAAGGATGCGTTTCAATCCTACTTTTCGTGGAAGTCGTTCTGGAAGCCGGTAGTTCAATCATTGTCCGGTAATCAATTTTTGTTTCAATCCTACTTTTCGTGGAAGTCGTTCTGGAAGTTGGCAAAGTTGGTTATCCTGCTTTGGACTAAGTAGTGTTTCAATCCTACTTTTCGTGGAAGTCGTTCTGGAAGTCGCTCCAAAGCTTTCTATTTCCTCCAATTCCGGCGGTTTCAATCCTACTTTTCGTGGAAGTCGTTCTGGAAGTTTTGATCTCTTCCTCTATACTCTTGTGGAGTTTGAGGTTTCAATCCTACTTTTCGTGGAAGTCGTTCTGGAAGAAACGGAGAAGAAACGCAAGGAACCGGAGAACCTTGGTTTCAATCCTACTTTTCGTGGAAGTCGTTCTGGAAGATTGGTTTTGGGCAAACTTCAAAATACCACCCGGATGTTTCAATCCTACTTTTCGTGGAAGTCGTTCTGGAAGCTTTTTGACCTATTACACCGCCTTTCAGGAAGGCGTGTTTCAATCCTACTTTTCGTGGAAGTCGTTCTGGAAGTTTTGGCCCTTGCTATTTACCTTTTTTGGGGTGACATGTTTCAATCCTACTTTTCGTGGAAGTCGTTCTGGAAGCCGAAAGCCCCGGTATCACGATCAGCGAGGAAGGCGGTTTCAATCCTACTTTTCGTGGAAGTCGTTCTGGAAGTGCCGCAACTAGAGGGCGGTTATCCAGGCTTAAGATGGTTTCAATCCTACTTTTCGTGGAAGTCGTTCTGGAAGAGTGTGGAATTTTTTGCAAGTTTGGGAAGGGCAATTTGTTTCAATCCTACTTTTCGTGGAAGTCGTTCTGGAAGTCAAGAATATTGCAGTATCTTAGCGCAAGCACCGAAGTTTCAATCCTACTTTTCGTGGAAGTCGTTCTGGAAGAAAATATGGTTTTTAAGCTTTTGCAGTTTTTGTGGCATGTTTCAATCCTACTTTTCGTGGAAGTCGTTCTGGAAGCTTTGGGGCGCTATTGTTGCGCCCCTTTTTTATGCCGTTTCAATCCTACTTTTCGTGGAAGTCGTTCTGGAAGGACTTTCGCCGGCCTGGCCCTATTGTTTTATTTCCTGTTTCAATCCTACTTTTCGTGGAAGTCGTTCTGGAAGTTTGACTTTGTACTCTGCCTTTATACTGTCGATTACGTTTCAATCCTACTTTTCGTGGAAGTCGTTCTGGAAGAGGAATTAAGGGTAGTCCCGCTGGAGTATTTGCGCTGAAAGTTTCAATCCTACTTTTCGTGGAAGTCGTTCTGGAAGTGATAACCCAGGCCCGCCCGGACGGCCCGGATACCAAGTTTCAATCCTACTTTTCGTGGAAGTCGTTCTGGAAGAATGAGCTGCCTATCAATATGATATTACACGATAGGCGTTTCAATCCTACTTTTCGTGGAAGTCGTTCTGGAAGTCGCAAGGATTACAATAATCACCCCCGACGGGACACGTTTCAATCCTACTTTTCGTGGAAGTCGTTCTGGAAGAGTCTATTTTCGTGTTATCTTGAAGCAGGAATTGCCCGTTTCAATCCTACTTTTCGTGGAAGTCGTTCTGGAAGCATGGCGCGTTGGCTGTTTGCTTCCTTACGGTGGGCAAGTTTCAATCCTACTTTTCGTGGAAGTCGTTCTGGAAGTTATGACGTATGTTTGTAGGGTAATGATTGAGGGACAGTTTCAATCCTACTTTTCGTGGAAGTCGTTCTGGAAGCCCGTTTTCTGTTTTTTCAGTGCTCCAGCTGTATATGTTTCAATCCTACTTTTCGTGGAAGTCGTTCTGGAAGTGCCGCTTTGAATTAGACGAGTGCGGGAAAGGTATTTGGTTTCAATCCTACTTTTCGTGGAAGTCGTTCTGGAAGACGCAGGGTGTCGCCTATGGCGCTCAGGCGGTCAAGTTTCAATCCTACTTTTCGTGGAAGTCGTTCTGGAAGGGGCTAAGACGATAGCCCGGCAATTATCACTATTCCGGTTTCAATCCTACTTTTCGTGGAAGTCGTTCTGGAAGAAGTTTTCGAGACGGAATATAAAATTCAAAACAGCAAGTTTCAATCCTACTTTTCGTGGAAGTCGTTCTGGAAGACCATGGTACACGACGCTAAGCCACCAGCATAATTAGTTTCAATCCTACTTTTCGTGGAAGTCGTTCTGGAAGTTCGAGAGCTTTCTGCCCCTTGATTAGCTCTTTCGTGTTTCAATCCTACTTTTCGTGGAAGTCGTTCTGGAAGAGTTTGAGGCGCGAGCCGTCCGAAGGATAGCCCATCCGTTTCAATCCTACTTTTCGTGGAAGTCGTTCTGGAAGAACCATTGCCGGGACGATGGCGGCAATCTATTCTTAGTTTCAATCCTACTTTTCGTGGAAGTCGTTCTGGAAGGAAACGCTCACCGATGCTACCATCGAAGACCTCCGCGTTTCAATCCTACTTTTCGTGGAAGTCGTTCTGGAAGTGGCAAACAGGTTTTTCTGTTCCAGGATCAGCGTTGGTTTCAATCCTACTTTTCGTGGAAGTCGTTCTGGAAGACGTTTTCCAGCGATACGGCAGATAAGGAGGTGACGTTGTTTCAATCCTACTTTTCGTGGAAGTCGTTCTGGAAGAATAGCCGTCCCGACGCATCATACCACTTAATTCCAAGGTTTCAATCCTACTTTTCGTGGAAGTCGTTCTGGAAGGCACCAGGTAGTTGTCAAGCCAGGCGACACGGCCGGGTTTCAATCCTACTTTTCGTGGAAGTCGTTCTGGAAGTTGGCAGCACTGGCGGGGTGTTCACAATCGAAATGCTGTTTCAATCCTACTTTTCGTGGAAGTCGTTCTGGAAGGGGCCGGGGGTGCAGGTTCATCCTGCGTTGCTTTTTGTTTCAATCCTACTTTTCGTGGAAGTCGTTCTGGAAGAACTCGTTATTGTTGATGTTGAAAGACCACCCTGGGTGTTTCAATCCTACTTTTCGTGGAAGTCGTTCTGGAAGAAGGCGTCGCCAAGGTTCGGGCTGATCCCAGAAGTATGTTTCAATCCTACTTTTCGTGGAAGTCGTTCTGGAAGAAGAAGTCTGTACTTAGCCAGTTCAGGAACTCTTTTGGTTTCAATCCTACTTTTCGTGGAAGTCGTTCTGGAAGCCCGGTTTTCAAACTCAGGTCAATTCTTGCTAAAGGTTTCAATCCTACTTTTCGTGGAAGTCGTTCTGGAAGGCAATTTGAGTTAAGCCTTACAGATAGTGAACAGGAGTTTCAATCCTACTTTTCGTGGAAGTCGTTCTGGAAGCTGCTTGATGGCAGCGGTTAACGCGCCGTCATCTTGGGTTTCAATCCTACTTTTCGTGGAAGTCGTTCTGGAAGCCGTCGCTCTCTGCAAAGAAAACATTTTCAAGACAATAACCCAATTTTTGAGCCCTGAAAAACAGAACGACGTCAGCCTGTCAAAGAACATTTTCCGGGTTTTGGAACACCTTTTCCGAAAACACAAAATACTAAAATTCAAATAGATACGATAGCTTTCAAAGCTATCCGAAATAAATTGGCGCCCGGAAGGGCCAATCACTGCACGCAAACATTACGATAAGTGCAATTTAAACATCTCCGCTTGGATTTGGTAGCTTTTGGAAAGCTATTTCCATCGATAATCCGCCGGATGGATTCGGCGGCGGCGCGTACGGCGGCTTTGTCCGCTTCCTCTACTGGCACTTCCACCAACTTGTTCTGGCTCCGGGTGTACACCAGGTAACCCCGCGAAACCGACCGGCCGAAGTTTTCTTCGATCAGCCAGGCGTAGCAATAGAGCTGCGTTTTGTAGGTGTTGAATAGCCTTTCCTCATACTTCGCGAATTTGTAATCCAGGGGCGCCATCGTACCATCCTGTAATTCCAGCACTTCATCCACCCGGCCACGCAACAATGGATTGGTGAGATACTGGTCGTCATAACGCCGCACCACCCCCAGGCGCTTGCGGAGGTAGCCTTTGTTTTGCTCCAGGCGCTCATCGTGCAAGTGGCGGCCCCGCATCACCTTGTAATGGCGGGTTTCATATTGTGGGATGGCCAGCACGTACTCGAAATAAGTGAAGCGCGGACAGTACAAATACTGGATGATATGAGATGGCGTAATACTGATCATAAGAATAATGCTTTTACCTGTCCGGAAACCAGTTTCTTATCAAAGGCCTGCCCCAGCAAGGCCGTTTGTCGCAGTTCGTCCCGCGACATGGAAAAAATATACGCCTTGTCTTTATCCGGATTGATCAATTCTTCCAATTGCAGTTGCAAGGCGTCCTTCCCGGTAGTGCTGATCTCCCCCAGAAAAACCGAAAGCTGCACCCGGTACAAGCCCGCCTGCTTGCAGCATTTAGCTGCCTTAGTGCGGGCGCGGTCGTTTTCGATGTCGTATAATACCCAGCAGATCATAAGCTTTTACTTTCCAATCAATTCGTTGGCAAAGCGGTGGGCGTCCATCTGCAGGCCGTTGCCACGGCTTTGGTTGCGGCCATTGTAGCGGATCGTCTGCACTTCCAGATAATCGTTGAGCTTTTCGATCAGCAATTGCTTGCCTTCCTTAACCAGGGTGACGCCATTGGCGAGGGACGCGGTATGCGCCTGATTCACCTTTTTGGCGCTGAACAAGCGAAACACCACCGTTTCCACATGGATGCGGTAAGGTTCGATAAAATCAAAGACCATACTCTTCTGATTGTAGTCATCGCGATGCAGGAAACCGACGTAGGGATCCAGCCCGGCGATCATCAACGCTTTTTCCACACGGCTGTACAGGACGCCGTAGCCATAGTTGAGAAAAGCATTGAAAGGGTCCTGAGCGGGCCGGAAGCTTCTACCGGTGAAGCGGGATTCCGGAGGCAGAGCCTGGCTGAGGGTTTCAAAATACAACCGGCCGGCGGCGCCCTCCAGGCCGCGCAGGGTCTCGGCAATAGTATCAACGGATGGCGCTTCCTCCTGCAGGCGCATACTTTGGCGGAGGTTCTCAATTTTAGCGGCTTTTTCGTCCAGGAAATCCCCCATCCTGGCCCGGTGTTTCTTGAGGTTTTTAATGAGTTCGATCTGATTGTCCAATTTGGCCGCCAACCACTGTATGGTCCAGCGCACCCCTTCCGGCCCGATACTGGCTTCCAGTTGACGCTTGCGGATCTTCGTAGTGCTGCCCAACTTGCTGTGCCAGACGCGCCCCAGCGGAAAGCCGCTGCTGTCGGCGAAGATGATGTCGATATTGTTTTGTAAAGCCAATCGGATGGCGTCGGTGCTCAGCGCGCCGGAGGTGGTCATAATAATAGAAGTGACCTTCTGTGCGGCAAAATGATGCTTTTGATGGCCGCCGCCGTCCTGCGGCATCCGCACTTCAAACAGCGCGTCTTTGACGTGGAGATACACGCCGTAGGTGTTGAGGTATAATTGCATGAGGGCTTTTTGCCGGCAAGGTAAAGTAGGGCAGTGACAACTAGCGTCAATCTTCGCTGGGTGCTAAATTTTCGAGGATAGTTATCCAATCGTTGAAATGCCTGCATTTCTTCTTTAGAAACTCTACCCCATTGATTGCCGCAATATCAGCTCCAACACTGACTTTGTCATATTCAGGGATGAGCTTGATAATTCGTTTCGAAGGCGCCGTCTCTCTGCCTTCATTGATCAGTTCCGGGTTGTTGTCCACCCTGGCTAATTGTTCCTCCAGGTCCAGCCTTTGTGTATGGATCGCGAAATCGCTGAGTCTCTTGGAAACCCGGAAAATCATTTGGAAGGGCATAGAGGTCAAACATGGTGGAAAAGCGGGCTTCTCTGCTGTTATCTTCTTTGAGCCAGGTTTGAATATCTTTTTTGGCCTTGCCATAGCTTAACAACCCGCCTCGGTAAGATTTTATCTTATCCTTGCTGGTAAGAACCCTCCTTACATCGGCGGAAACCCGGAAGGCGACTAAATGAGGGCACAAGACTTCCTTCACGAAGCGCTCTTCCGTCTGGCCTTCGGCTGTGATATTTAACCGGATAAAACTCATGGCTGACCACCCAAAACGTTTTTCTCCCAAAGTTCGCTCAAGCTGTATCTTTCCAGCCACTCTATCAGTTTTTCTTCTTTCAGTTGCTTAAATTCGCTGTAATTTCCAGCTTCATTTCGCTCTGCAACCACAATATTCCCTGCTTCGAATTCGTCGACTAACCTTTGGGATTGAGTAGCCATCACGACCTGGCATTTCCGGCTGGCCTGCTTGACCATTCCCGCCAAAATAGAGATAGCCGAAGGGTGCAAACCCAGTTCCGGTTCGTCCAGGATGATCACGGAAGGAAGGGCTTCAGGCGGCTGCAAAAGCAAAGTAGCTAGAGCCATAAACCTTAAAGAGCCATCCGACAACTGATGAGGGCCAAACAAATAATCCGCGCCTGTTTCATACCAATTCAGCATGACGTAATCTTTATTCAGGAGGCTTGGTTCTAATTCAAAATCCTGGAATTGAGGCATGATCTGTTGAATATGGCGGATGATCCTTCGATAATACCTTTCCCCGCCTTCCTTATTTTTCATGGCATACAAAAAGGCGGCAAGGTTGCCACCGTCACTCCTAAGGAACCTGTTGTCATTTATGTATCCCTTGCTTCTGATCTTTGAGGTTTTGGAAGTATCATGAAACTGAAAGACCTGACAATTCCTCAGTAATCTATAAATTATTCTACTGGTTTTGGACTTGTTATCCTTCTGTTTAATTTCAGCAAGCAACCCTGATTCTTTTGAGCCGGGGGAAAGAGAATATTCAAGCGGTTTTTCTTTGCCTTTTTTCCAATAGGACAAGGCCTCATTCGTGAATATCAAAGTATCTCCCACAGCATGAGACAAGTTGAAATGATACTTATCCATTTCCTGGTTGTTTGAGAAGCGAATGGTGGACTCTATCCTGTTGGTAACCTTGGCCCCATAATACAATAAAGCCTCTGCAAACCCACTTTCACCAATATACGTTTGCAGGGAACCCGTCATCATATAATTCAGCATGGAGAAAAAGGAGACAAGATTGCTTTTTCCAGCCCCATTGGCGCCCAGAAGGACCGTAATATCTCCAAAGTAAATGGTTTGCCCATCGCTGTTGATTGACTTGAATCCGTGTAGAGTTATCGAATCCAGTTTTATTCGGCTTTGTTGGTTCATAGACACTTTACTGTTCATTTCAGACGCCTTTCAAAAGTACGAAATATAACCAATTGTTTTTTAAGGACCCGAGCTATCTTCTCTTAATCTCCCACCCGTTCCACCGTCCCAAATCCTCTCGATACTGCTTTGCCAATGCCAATCCACCTCGGCAACACTGCATTGGTGGTAAATTGCCCTTCGAAAGCGATCATGCGCTGGTCTTTGAAGCGGGTTTCCTTCTGGCGCAGCTGCACCTGCGCCAGGATGCGCTGCTCCGGTTCCAGCCAAACGCCCATTCCTTTGAAGGCGGCCAGGATATGCCCTCGTAGCAGGCGTTCAAGCTCTGGCCGGCGCCCCGCTTCAGGCAATTGAATAAACCTGGCGTAGTTAGCCTGATTGAGGGCCATCCACAAGGTGCGGAAGGTATAAGTGTGCAGGCTTTCGGAATAACCGGCTTCCGCCTCCTCACACTTCAGCCCTTTATGGTTCAAAGGATAAATACGGCCTTCGATATCCAGTTCCTGGACGCGCAGGAACAGATCCAGCATCAATTCGGCGCCTTCGCCGACGCCCACCAGCACGGGCAGGCCATCCAGCACCTTGTACTGTACTAGCGGATAGGCGTACCGCAAGCCGCCGCCCTCCAGGTGGTTGTGCAGCAAGGGGCTGTGCTCCTGGAACAGGCGTCCGAAATAACCGCGCAGGTGATGGGCGCTGCGGGTAGGAAGGTTGAGCTCGGGGAAGGTGAGGTGGGTGATTTTGGGCATGGGGGTAGGGGGTTAGTCAACAATTACAGCTTGATTTGTTCCGGGTTCTTCATAAACCCCATATCCAGTTTCCAAACTGTAATACAATGGATATTCCTCTTTGCCGAGATAAATGAAGGAGCGCTCTTCTTTTTGAAAATGGACCGGCAAGGCTTTTTCCGGAAACTGCACAACATATTGTAAAAGGCGGGGCCTTAATTTCCGGAGTTCTTTTTTCCGATCCCACCGGTCTTTTATTCCTCTTATCTGTTGATATTCCTGCCAGATAAGATTCGATTCTTCGCAGTAATCAATGAAGACACTATATCGGTTTAATTGCTGATCGATCAGTTTAAAATTTTTATCAACGCTTTCAAATTGCATGTTTTTCATCCAATCAATAATCTGTGAATGAGCGTTCTGGTCAGCTATCTTTGTCCTGATTTCTTTGGCATATGCTTCATTTAAAAAAAAGAATTCGCTTTCCGGCACCCGGACGTTCCCAACTCTTTCAATCCCTCGGTTCAACACGTCTTCTGTAATATTGATCAAAACCTTGTCATAAATACTGTTGCCTTTCTCACTTGCAAATAACCGTACTTCCCCTTTCCCTTTTATCCCGTTTCGGTTACATCTTCCGGCCGATTGGTTGATGCTATCCAAAGGGGCCAAATCACGGTAGACAATATCCAGGTCAATGTCCACGCCGGCTTCTACTACCTGGGTAGTCACCACAATCAGTTGTTTATCTTTCGGAGGATTTTTAATCTTTTCAATTCGTTCTTTCCGTAAAACCGGTAACACCGCTGCTGACAGATATTCCAGTTCCGCGTCTGGGTTTTGATCCTTAAGCCGTTTGAAAACTTCCTGGGAGTCTTTCACTTTGTTTAGAATGAATAAAAAAGATTGGCCCCTGCTTTCAGCAATGGATTTCTGAAAACAGGCAGTTAACTCCTCAAGTGGCAAGGTTCCTTGTTTCCATAGGGAAAGATCAAGTGTGATGCGATCCATACCTGTAAAAAACTCGCGTGTGCGTTCTCGAGTTGGATCTGTTAATTCTAAGACCTCACTACCTGAGATCAAGAATGGTTGAGTTGCAGTAACGAAGATGAAACGGGTATTAAAGTAGTCATACAATGCTTTAAACATCGTTTCAACCGTTTCAAAGTACTTTGCTGGTATGTTCTGAATCTCATCTAGAATGATAATAGCGTTGGCCAGATTGTGAAATTTTCGCAATTTCCGGTTACGGTTGGAGAAAAGGGTCTCCAACAATTGAACAAAGGTGGTAACAGTGAAAGGGTATTCCCATCCTTCAGTGAAATACTCTTTTTCCGAATCAGCCAAGTGGTCGTTTTGTTCCTTCTTTTCCGGCCAATCTGACAAATAATGGTGCCTCGCCAGATAGCCATCAGGTATTCCAATAACAGCAAGGATCTTTTCCAGGATCAGCGCATTCTGATCGATAACCGAAGTAAATGGAAGGCAATAAATAATTCGTGGGATCGTAGAGTACCCCATTTCCCGGTATTCTTCTGCCAACGAATTTTGTAGCTTCAACGCAGCATTGAAAGCCGTCAAGGTTTTTCCCAATCCAGTTGGTAAAGTAATAGAATAGAAAGGGGAAGCTTTATATTTCAGTATATTTTGCTCAACTCGCTGGTAAGCCTCTTCTCTGATAAGGTCGATCGGCTTGGAAGTCTTATCCCCGAATTCCTTCTTTTTAAAACTGGAGACGGCATTAGAATCGAATAAGTGCCCCCCCCCGATGCCTTCCCGGATGTTAAGCATCATATCTCCTTTATCGGCAGCCAGGAGAAGTGAGAACAGGAAAAGCGTTAATACATAAGGCTGTATATCCGGCGCGGGCAATTCCTTGTTCAGCTTCCTGATCATACGGGCATTGCCATAGGAAGTAAGTAAAGGATTAATCTCCTGAGTTAGAGAAAAACCAAAGTTTTCGATAATCCGGTAGTAATCTTCTTTATCCGCCTTTTCCCACTGTTTGATTAATTGACGCTCCCGTGGAAGATCAAGCAGAAATTCATCCTCCCCAAAATTGTGTAAATCTCCATGGTGCCGCTTGACTATTTCCAAGAGAATAGACCGATGTAAAATTGGCTCGTCCTTAAGATTTGCTTGCTGCACAAAAGCCCCCAGTTCAGCATGAGATCCGAGGCGAGAATCGTCAGCCAGCTCTTCTTCGATCTCGAAACGGGAAATGGTTTGGTAAAAATTTTGGACATAATCTGCATTTATACCCTTCATGTCCGGATTCTCCTCATAGACCGCTTTAATAATTTTGTGCTGGAAAAAAGCCGTTGACTTTCCGAAATCGTGGAAATATACAAGCAGGCGCCGCCAGAATTCCAGTTGTTCGGCCGAAGCAAAAGAGCTGGCAATAAACTTGGCGTTCAAAGCCTGAGCAGAAATGTTATCCACTTCTCCCAAATGCTTGGAGAGCGGCTGGTGCGGATGAGAGATCAGATTAGAATAAGACGACATTGGTTGGGTTTTGAGAAGAATCCAGGGATACCAACTCTTTTACTTCTGCAAAAATGGCCCTCCCGTTTTGATCCAGTATGATATCATCCCGGTCCAGCACATTTCTATCTTCGTCCATTTCCAGTGCATACTGAGATATTTCCATGATGCGGTTACCTCCATCAAAAGTTTGGTTTTTATCCAAAGCAAGTAGGTTTCGCCGGGGGATCACAGAATGTATGGGCTGAACGCCGGCCGGGATTGTTGTCTTAAATTCCCACTGACCTACAAAAGAGAAACTTGCCAGTAAGTTCGCAAGGCCCAATGAAGGGGTATAGACACATTGTTTGAATTCCAGGCATTGCCTGAGGTCCTCCAGTAACTGATGATCTTCATGCGTAAAATAAATCCGGTAATGAGGCTTGTGGACAAATTCCATCAATGTAGGCTTACGGTTGTCATTAGGCTTCATAGACCCGAAAACAGCCCGCAGGTTGATATTGATCCGTTGAAAGGCCAACGGGCGCATTATCTGTAGCCCTATTTTGCAGCTACCCGGCTTAAAGTGGCTTAAATAGCGGTTGTCCGTTTTGTCAAGGCCGATAATAGCACCCACTGTTCCGTATACCGCTGTTTTAACCGGTATTGGATAAGTAAGCGCGGTAGTTGTGGCATAGATCTTTTTATAATGCGCCTGACGCCCCCACAGATCGAAAGCTATGATTCGATCCATTATGCTTAATTATTGGGTTGGAAAATGGGAGCAGACAATCGAAGCCGGTCATCCTGTTGCACAAAAATCTTATCGATCTTGTCCTTAAACTGGTTTAGCAGGCCATTTAGCCGGTCAGTGTTTAAGGTGTAATCTTCTACATCGGTAATGGCGTCGGGTTTTACATTCTGGTCATACTCCATACCAAGCCGTTCCAAAAGGTCGCCAATAAAAAATTGAGGTTCCTTGTAATCAATCTTGACCAGGAGGCGAGGCATGTGCCCCTTCTTAGAACGGCTAAGCAAACCTTTAGTCCCATTCCACATGGCGGAAATCAAGAGCTCTACATCTTCTTCTGTGAGTTGGGAATGACGGGCTGCATTCTCATTGATGACACCATGGAATCCGATCAGGCCATAGGTAATGTTGTATTCTTCCCGGAATGTACGTTGCTGGGCGCCCTCCGAAGTCGCGAAAGCGCCGGTGCCTTTAATGAAGTTGACGTTTACCCGATGAAGGCTACGCCCCATACCGAACTGCACCGGGCCAGTTAGGTTGAATACCTTTTTTTTGTCTTTAGGTGCGGATACCCCGCCAAAGAGGCGCACATCGATAAATTTTTCGACGAATTCCTCTTTGTTCTTGTAAGATTTACTGCGCTGTTCTCCAGTCACAGGTTTTCCATCTTCGTCTCGAATGAAAATGTCGCTATTGGGGTCGGAACCGTCAAACCCATTTTCCATCAGATAGTCACGAATGGTCCGTTTCAGCCGAACGTCGGTTACCAGGCACTCGCCAGAACCTTCATCAATTCTCGGTTTGTTGGCGTCGAGCGGGTCGCCGTTGGGGTTGCACATTTTGCAGTCGTAAAGAAATAGGAGTTCGCTACGTTGGGAAACAATATTGGACATGATACAATAGATTTTATCTGGTTAATGAAAAGGTTATTCTTCGGAAGTGGCTTCAGCCTTTGCAGCTTTACGGAGTTTAATTTGATATTGGGTAAATTCCTTCTGCATGACCAAACCTGATGTAAAAGCGAAGGAAATATCAGCCCGGCTAGCGTTACAAGGTTCCATCAAAATTTGGGCAACAGTGGCCCGTAATCGTTGGATATCGCCCTTTGAAGCACTATACTCGTAGTTATAGATATGATCCTTGTATTGGGCCATCTTTTCCTGCAGTCGGGGAAACAAAATCCTCAGGCCCTGATCATCGAGGTTCAAGCCGCTTAGCTTTTCCAGAAAGGGTTCGTTTTTTAACCGCTCTCTTTGAGCCTGAAGAAGCAGCTCCGTCAAACACCCCATAAAAAATGCCGCCTTCTTATAGGGTTCTACAAAAAAATCCGGATGAGCGCCGATAAATTCATCGAGCGTTAAGGGAACAGGTTTTTCTTCCATTTCATGTCTGTTTTGGTAATTGAAAAGATCTAATTCCAGGAAAAAATGCCATAGCGCAAAAGCGTCTTTGGTTTGGAACTGATATCGGTTTTTATCTTCGTGCCGCTGTTTAAAAGATTGCCTGATCTCATCCATAAAGGCTTTGACAACTGAGGCATCGTCCAGAGGCTGACCGTAAAAAACAGATTCCAGTATTCGATAAAAAAAAGGGTGAAAGACCACTTCGTTATTTGCTTTATTTGAAAAGTATCGCTGTATCCGGGAAAAAGTAACAAAAAACTCAAACGTTTCTTTTTTCGTCGTAATCCTATTGACGCGGCGGTAACGAGATTCAATTTTTCCTTTCGCTTCAAATATTCGGCTGAAGCGCGAAGGCAAAATGTCCGTCAGGTGTAACTTGATAGCGAATTGGGCCTGCTTCTTTTGAAAGAAGAAAATGTCATAAAAAACGCCTTGCTTCGCTAATCCTTTTTCCTCTATTATATCTGCTATGACTTGTTCGTTATTGAAAATCGACCTGCTTTGATTTTGCAGGCTATTATCATCCTGATTACCCCTAACCAAGCCCGCTATTGCCTCCAACATGGCCTCATCATCATCTTGAATAAAATGGGGAATAATGAAATATTGCATGGAATAAAAGTTCCGGGTAAGCTTGGATAATGCAAACCTCCGCGCCCCTTCCAATATTTTGACTGCGTCGGGTGAAGCGGGGAACATTTTATAGGAATCAGTAGGATTGAAGCCCCCTCTCGAAAAGGTAAGATCATTTATGGTAAACCCAAGGGTGTCAACCCGCCCCCATACTTCTGGTGATTTTTCATATGTGAGCGCGCACAAACGGTCTTTTGCATGGCTTTTCTCATAATATTTACTGTAAGCCTCTGCTTCAAACAAGGCGATATTTTCTTCGAATTCTCCCAGCCATTTACCATTTATTCGGAAGGTCAGTAAATATCGGTCATCTGGATTTCCGCGAAATGTGGCCAACTGTTCTTCGATATGCTTAAGGGCTTCTTCTTTCTGTCCCTGAGAAAAGAAATACTGGCTTTCGCCATCGGGAAAAGCCCTGCCAAGCCTACTTATAAGTTTCCGGACGTTCTCTAAATGATCCTCCTCTTTTCCAGAAGGATAAAAATAGTCAGTTGGCACCAGAGGCGCACCTCTTGCCCCTTGGGGTTTACGATATAAATAATTTTTCTGTAGGGCTGGCTTAAAAGGTTCTATTTCATAAGCGCCATCCACTTTTCCATCCCGGATATTAAAATAGATAACCTTCGCTTTATCCGGATCTACTTTGGGGAAAGGATTTTGCCAGGGAGTGAAATAAGCGCTGAACTTATTATCCGTCTGTAATGCTTTGCCCAACCTGTATAGATTCTTGATCATATTGCTTGAATTCGATTATTCACAAATATCCCCCCTCACAGTGACAACTACCGTCACTCCCCTGCTTCAAAGACTTTTTTTTAAAGCCGGCTTCACTCCCCGGAGGCTTGGGTGGGCGTCCGCCTCTGCCTTTTCTTCTTTCTGGCTACCACCCTCTTGACTGCATACTATAAGATTTGCAAACTTTCTTGTACGAAACCACCTCAAAATCAGTTTCAAAAAAGGCGTATCAGTTCCATTCTGAAGGTTTTTCTAAGATATATCCATTGGGCTTTGTAAGCCTCAAAGGCAGTTGATTCTCTCTGAGTTTTTTCCGGCCTATTGTAAAGCTCCCCCTTGCCACTTTTTGGACACTGACATTTTGTCTATTAGGAGGAAATCCTACAATTATTCTTTTACCAGTAAAATTTTGATGAACGGCTCTAATAGGAGGGACTAAATCACTATCCCCGGATATTAGTAAGGCTGTATCATACCTGTCGTGAAGTGCATCAATCAGTAGGTGAGTTGCAATATTTACATCTGTCATTTTTTCTTTGGGACTCGTCCATACATTGCCACACCTTTTGCATTCTTCTGTATTAGATTGATATTGTCCATATATTATTTTGACACCTCTTAATTCTAAGGCCTCGAGATAAATAGTCTGCCTTTTTTGTTTCCCGTGGTCATTGGAGACCCTAGAGGTGAAATATTTTACACTAACCAACTCTTGATTCGGCTTCAAAAAGCTAGCAGACAAATTTTGCACATCAAGCCACTTAATATCCTTCCACTTCTTAGTCATGCCGAAATACAGATTGAAGCCATCAATATAGACGGCAACTCGTTCTTTGGGGGTAAAACTTGTTTTGCTCATAAATTATATTTAACTTTGTGCCACCAGAACATCTCCGGAGATAGCATCTCCGGACCGACGCACCGAAAGGTGCGTTTCTTTTTTATTCTGGTTAGAAATTTTCATACTATCCTTCCAACTTTTTCCTTTTCAGTCAAAGCTCCTCTGCCCTCTTCCATTTTTGCATTGTAGTTTTCTATATTTATCTCTATTCCTAGCCATTTGCTCTTTAATAGAAAATGCTTCGCTTTACTTCCAAGATGAATAGTATACCCAATGAGCAGCATTGATACCATGCAAACAGTAAACCCTAAAACTGGGAAGTTCTCTATGAGAGTTTTTATTAGTACATAATTTTTCATTTTCTAATTTTTATAAACAAAAAGTGCAGGGATTGAAAAATTTACCTTATTTTATTGGAAGTCTTAATCAATCCCTACTTCCATGATCTTGTTTCAATTTTTATTTTTCTAAAATTAGGTCATAGATCATTTTTTACATCCATAATCTTTAAAATATAAATACATCGCAAAAGTAATCATTAATTACTATGATTGTCAAGTCAATCTCTGAAATTGATCGCTAAATACATCAAAAACCACCAATAAAACACTGACTATCAACAATAAAGGGTTATAAAAAAAGATTAGTCCATAGAAACATCTTGCCCTGCCATTCCATCATCCAAATCTCTTCAGCACCTCCCCGCCGATTGCATCCGCGGGCCGACGGGCGCTCACAAAAGTGCCCGTTTCTTTTTTCCCCGCAGCCAGGCCGGGTACTCCCTTCCCTCCCCCCTTAGCGCCGCAGGTTGAGGATTTATAGAAACTATTCATAAGCCGGGGGGAGCCAGGCTCCGCTTAAGTCAGAAGGCCACTTGCAAGTGTCCATCTGACACCAGGGGTGAAGCGGACACTTTCTCCGGCTGCAGGCTTCTGCTTGAAGGTACGGGGTGCCGGAAGGGGGCTTTTCCGCCGGCTGCTCGAAGCAGAAGCTTCGAGGTACGGCTCACCACCCGCCCTCCCCCACCCTTTTCCGCAAATAATCCTTCAGTTCCTCCGGCTCCGTCACAGTCACTTCCCCGGGCAGGCCCAGGATGAAGCGGCCGATGCCGCGCCAGTCGCGCACCATGCCATCGAAGAGGGACTGGCCCTTGGAGGTGCGCACGAAGGGGCGGGCGTCCGGAAATTCTTCCAGCAGCAGGTTGTGGGCGTAGGAACTCAGCCGAAGCTTCACCGGCAGCCATTGGGGGCCGGTCCACCCAAAGAGGTCGAGGGCGTGGCTTTCATGTTCCCCTTCGATGGGCTCATCGAGCACCTCCACTTCGCCGATGCGGTCAAGCTTGAACTGTCGGTAAGCCTGTTTATCGAGGTCGAAGGCCCACAGGTAGGTGTAGCCTTGCATAAACTCTACCGGCTCCACGCTGCGGGAGCCCAAAGTATCACTGGAGGGGGCATGGTAGTTATGCAACATAATGCGCCGACCTCCTTCTATAGCGGCGCCAATGGCGCGTATATGCTCATATACGGCAAACTTGGCCAGGCTCTGAGCCATCGGCGCCAGGGTGTATTGCCGGTTGAGCTTGTGCAGCAGTCGGTCGCGCAGCGGATGTCCACTGGACGCCTGCCAAAGCAGGTCCTGGATAAAGCCAGCCTCTTCCGTATCGATCAGTTGCCCATCCTGCGCAAACTCCATATGCAGGAAGTAGCGATCGCCTTCTTTTTTATCGATCTGATACCCCAGTTCTTCCAATAAATTAATATACCGGTAAACTGTCCGAGGGGTAATTTCCAGTATTTCCGCCAGCCGATCAACCCTGCGATAGGGCGGCTGGCTCAGCAATTGTATCAACCGGAAAACGCGAAAGAGCTTCTGTTGGTCCGTCATGGCATTATGGTTATGGGTTGGGCCTTCACTCCTGTGCCTTAAATTTAAATATTTCCAACAAAGAACCTACGGCTCAAGATGTTTTTTTGACATGTATTTCATTGGCGCTCCTGCCTATCTCATCTCCAACTGTTTCTTCCGGCATGGTTATCCCCCCTTTTTTCCGATTCTCCCCTCTCCCTCAGCCTCGGGAAGTGCCGGGGTTGAAGAGGTAGCATGGTTTTTTCATGATAACTTTTCTATGGGAAATTTTTATTTTTAAAGAAAACCCCGCGAATGATCACAGAAATCAACCAGCTTGACCTGCGTAAGCAGTATACCTATGCAGACTACCTGACCTGGCAGTTCAGGGAGAGGGTGGAGCTCATTCGGGGTAAGGTTGTCAAAATGCCTCCCGCTCCGGGTACGGCCCACCAAAGGATTTCCGGCAACCTCCACCGGATCATTTCCACTTTTTTGCTCGGCAATCAATGCGAGGTATTCACCGCCCCTTTCGATGTTCGCCTTCCGCTGACTCCTTACAAACAATCAGACGATAAGATCGACACGGTGGTCCAGCCCGACCTGAGTATTATCTGCGACCCGGCAAAAATTGACGAACGGGGCTGCAATGGAGCACCGGACTGGATTATCGAGATCCTCTCCCAAAGTACTTCCCAGGTGGACCTCACCGATAAATACGACATATACCAACATGCAGGGGTTCGGGAATACTGGATCGTCCATCCCCATGAAGGCACCGTGTTGGCCTATCGCCTGAATGAGCAAGGCCGATATGAACTGTTGCGCATTACGCCCTTCGTTCTTGGCGAGGAAGCGCCCGTTGGCGTCTTCCCCGGTTTTTCTCTCCCTCTTTCCGAAGTGTTTCCATACTAGCCCCCCTGGTGCTATATCATCGGTATGTGCCCCCCCCAATCCCCACAATAAAATCCCGAAAATCCCGGTTCAGACACCGCTACGACCTCCACAGCCCGTCCTCCGCATCCTCCCGGGTTAACATCCATAGCATCCATAGCATCAACAGTATCAACAGTATCAACAGTATCAACAGCATCAACAGCATCAACAGCATCCATTAGAATCTCTCCCTGAAAGGTAACCTTCCCATTCCTTCCCAAATAAAGCAGTAACGATTCATTCAAACTACTCGATCATGAAAAAGCTGCTGTTCACCACCATCACCATCATAAGCTGCACCGTTTCTTTCGCCCAGAACATCTGGATCGGCGGCGCGCCGGGACAGGAAACCAACTGGATGGAAGCCCACAACTGGAGCACCGGAGCAGTGCCCGATATGCAGGATGAAGTGTTGATCCCTTACCTGTGGCACGGCTACTACCCGGAGGTGAGCAGCGTAGCGCCAACGATCGGCCGCCTGGAGGTGGAAGATGGCGCCTTTCTGATGATCGCCCGCTCCGGTGTGCTGATCATCGACGGCAGCTATAAAAACGGTAGTGGGCTGATGCTGGCCGGCAACATCCACAACGAAGGCGCCCTGATCATCACCGAAACGGCCGGCCCCGCGATCGAAGGCGACATGGACAAGCTGGACAACTACGGCGTCTGCTCTCAAGTGACCGACGCAGGGCACGTCACGCTGGCCAATGCCCTGCCGATCCCGAAAGATGACGGGCATAGCCTGGCGAATGCGAATTAGGGGATAAAAGGAATGGTTGACCGTCTCTTACGAGCCGGTTAAAGATGGCTGAATGGTTGGATGGCTTTTTCGAGGCTTCCTTTTGGCCTGCTGACAATCCAATCTTTTTCTTTAACTTCATTCTGCCGCTATTGATCTCATTCAAGCCGGTGGCGCCCAACGCACTAAGAAAAAACCGATATTCAGGCCCGAACAACATGCAAAACTTTCGCTTTTACCTTTATTTACTGGCTTTTCTGCCAATCCTTTTACAGGCACAGCGCCCACAGCTGATCATCCCTACCGGCCATGCCGAAAAAATAACGGCCTGCAGCTTTTCGGAGGACGAACAATACCTCGTTTCAACCGATGAATCCGGCCGTATCATTCTCTGGGAAATAGGATCCCTTAAAGAACTGCAGCACTTTTCCTCCGCTATCGAACTGACCGGCCTGGCCATCTCTCCGGATAACCGGCTGATCGCGGGTTCTTCCCGAGACTGTACCATCGAAGTCTGGGACATCAGTAGTGGCCAGCCCATTTGGAAAAACAAGGTGCAATTCACCCGGATCGTGGGCCTCTCTTTCTCGGCAGACGGCCGGTTGCTACTTTCGCAAACAGACAACCGGCATTTTCAGATCTGGGAAACCAGCAGCGGCAGGCAGTTACAGGAATGGCAGGCTAGCTGCGCCACCTTCCAGCAAAATCCCAAGCAGCTGATCACCGGCAGCGAAAAATTGTACTTGATGGACCCTTATTCCGGCGATAAGCAATTGCTGTATCAGGGAGAAGATACCGTCCGGCAGGCCCGCTTCAGGAGGGATACCGAGCTCACCCTTTTAACCGATACAGAAGCCCTGGCCTACGATATCCGGAACAAAAAAGTGATCCGGCAATTCCCGATTGTGCTGAATGATGAAAATGGCGAAGCCCGCTCCGCCTGGAAAGCATGGATCACCATCGATGGCGCCCAGGTATTTCAGTTCTTTCAATTGCCGGCATCCAATACGCTTCGCCAATGGGATATTGAAAGCGGGCGCCTGCTCCGGGAGCAAAAATTCATGGATGATGACCCGGTGGATGACCCCTATGCCCAAACCTACGCTTCCCCCGACGGGTCCCTCCTGCTGAGCACTTACCTGGACAACAGCATTGGCCCGATGGGCGAATTGTGGTTTACTAACGCCAATACAGGACAGCAACAACCCCATTTAATGGCCAGTGGAACTTATCTCCAAGCGGGCCTTTCTCCGCAGGGCAAACAATTGTACCTGGGGTCCAATAATTACATGGAACCTGCCCCGGGATTGGCCGAGATATGGCAGTTGGATGGCGTAAAGCTGCTGTTTAAAGAGGCAGAACACGAGCGCAGCCACTTCCAATTCACCCGCCATGAAAACATCGGCTTTTGGGAGTCCGCCTATGACGATGGCGCACTGGCCTGGAGAAACCACGTTACAGGGGATACGCTTTGGCGTATAAATACGGACTCTAATGATTCTTGGGGTAACCACCAAAATATTGCCTGTGACCTGGACGATTCCGGTAATCGGCTGGTAGCAGGCCTCCCAGGGGGCAATCTGTTTTTGTGGCAGGCCAATACGGCCGCGCCTCCCTACTGGAGCGCCAGGGTGGAAGGCCAAAAAATAGATTGGGTGCAATTTTTAGGCCAGCCCGGCCGGCTGGTGAGTTACGCAAACGGACGATTACAGGGCTGGGAAATTCCCAAACTGCAGCCTGTAATTGACACGCCCCTGCCTGGTAAGGGCCCGGCCGCCTGCTGGGCCAACCCATCCGGGGAACGGGTGATCGCAGCGCGACAAACCTCTGGCTGGCAAAATCCGGAAATTTCCCTTTTTGAATGGAATACACAAAACGGTGAACTGGAGTTGCTCCGAACGATCCCCATAGATTCGCTGACAGCATCTAATCGCATCCGCAGCCTGGAAATCACGCCAAACGGTAAGTACCTCATCGCGCAGAGCAGCTACGGTATGCTGGACTACCTGGGTGGATCGATGGGTAAAACGGGCTATTCGGCAAGTATCTGGGATATTGACAGTGGCAGGTGGATGGCCGGTTTCCCGGGCCTGCAAAACCCCCTCATCGGCCTTTCTCCAGATGGGCGTTACGCCTTCCTGCTCCAGTCCCATGCGGTAGAGATCGTGGATATCGCCAGAGATACCCTTGCCCTTACCTTTATCCCCTACGGAAAGGCCGATTGGGCCGTCGTCGCCCCCTCCGGCCTGTTCGACGCCAGCACGGGCGCCATGGAACAGATGTACTTTACCCTCGGCCTGGAAACCCTCGAACTGGAGCAGCTCAAAGAGCGGTACTACGAACCCGGGCTGATGCAAAAACTCCTGGGCTTCTCCGACGAGCCCATCCGCTCCGTGGAAGGCCTCGATACCATTGCCCTCTTCCCTATCGTATCGCTGCAATTGGATACCCAAAGCCATCAATTGCAAATCGGCCTCACCCCCCGCAACGGGGCCCTGGGCAAAGTCAGTGTGTTCGTCAATGGAAAGGAGATCATCGAAGACGCCAATCCGCCCCAGGGGTTTGAAAAGAAAAGAAGCACTTCCTTAAACGTCAACCTGGCGCCCTACCGTCGTTATTTCCTGCAAGACAGCCTCAACACCATCTCCGTACGCGCTTTCAATGCCGCCGGCTGGCTGAAAAGCCCGGCCCAAACGGTGGCCTACCGCCCGAGTTTCGCCCGTGCAAAGGGAGAGCCGGGCGGCGGCGCGCTGGCCTTCGCTTTTCAAGCCACCCGCGACCCGGCCCTCTACGCCATCCTCATCGGCACGGCCAACTATGCCGGCGAAAAACTGGACCTGAAATACCCGGACAAGGATGCCAAAGCCATGGCCAGCGCCATCCAACAGGCCGGCGGCCAGCTCTTTGGGCCAGATAGCATGGTGGTCCGGTTGTTCACCACCGACACTACCAGCCTGGAAATGCATCCCAGTAAGGACAATATCCGGAAAGCCTTCGAGACAATCAAAGCCCGCGCCAAAGCCGAAGATATCCTCCTGGTCTACCTCTCCGGCCATGGCGTCACCTACGGAGATGCCGAACAGGCGCAATTCTACTACCTTACCCAGGACATCAGCAGTGAAGACCTGAGTGACGAAGGCGTTCGCACCACCCGCGCCATCTCTTCAGCCGAACTCACCAAATGGATCAACGACATCCCCGCTCAGAAACAGGTCATGATCCTGGACGCCTGTAATTCCGGAAAAGTGGTAGAGTCCCTAAATACCGGAACCAAAAGCCTGAACTCCACCCAGGTCCGCGCCCTCGACCGCATGAAGGACCGCACCGGCATGTTCGTGCTGGCCGGCTCGGCGGCCGATAAGGTAAGCTACGAGGCCAGCCAGTACGGGCAGGGATTGCTCACCTACAGCATCCTGCAGGGCATGAGCGGCTTCAAACTCAGGGAGGATAAATACGTCGATGTCGCCCTGCTCTTCGAATACGCCCGGGACGAGGTGCCCAAACTGGCGGAGTCCATCGGCGGGATACAAACGCCAACCATGCTAACCCCTGGCAGCGGCAGTATCGATATCGGGATATTCAATGAGCAGGTGCATATCCCGCTATCTCCGAAGAAGCCGGTCTTTGTGCGCAACTATTTCCAGGAGGAAACCGCTTTTGACGATGTGCTCAACATTGGAGAACTCCTGGAAAGCCAACTGCAGGAGATCACCGCTAAAGGAACACAAGCCAGCCTCATCTACGTGGACATTCCGAAGTATAAGGATGCCTACTCCATCAAAGGCCTTTACGGGCTGGCGGAAGGGCGGGTGTCTCTCCAGGCTAAACTATTCAAAGGCAGAACACCCTTGGGAGATATTCAGGCCAAGGGCCAGGCCGGCCAGTTGCAGGAGCTGGTGGATGAGGTCCTGAAGCAGGCTTTTGGTATTTTGCAGAATGAGTAGCATTGAGAGAAATGAACCTCCTGTACTACACATATATTTAATGAAACACCACTTACCATTCTTTCTTGCCCTGATCGTCTTCCTTCCCGTGCATCGCCTGTGGGGGCAGCACGGCTCAGATGCCAATGCCTACACCCCCAGGTTGGTCATTCCCAAGGGGCATACCAGTGGGATCAGCTCTGCACAGTTCAGCCCGGATGGAAATCAAATACTTACTCAAGGCTATAACAGCGTAAAAGTATGGGATACCTCCTCCGGCCGGCTCATGCACGACTTCACAGGGCCCATAAGCTATTTTACAGGAGCCCGGTTCAGCCCGGACGGAACGCAGGTGCTCACCACAAGCCTGGACGGGCCGGCTAAAGTATGGGATGCCCGAACCGGAAAGCTCATTTTTGACATCCCCTGCAGTGGATGTTCCCCCGAATATAGCCCGGATGGGAAAATCCTGTGGAAGGCGCATGCCTCGTCTTCCTGGGCCTGGGATGCCGTTTCCGGAGAGCCCAGCATTTTTCAGCCCGACAAATGGCACTGGGACGCTGTCCTTTTTATGACTTTCAGCCCGGACGGAAAACAGGCTTTGGCCATTTTCGAGGATGGAACCGTGGCCGTCGGCGATCCGCTTTCCGGAAGCCTCCTTTACAAGCTGCCGGAACCAGCGTATTTCCGATTTGCCGAATACAATCCCAACGGTATGCAGATCGCTACCCTCCTCAGCGACGGTACGGCCATGATCTGGGATGCCCGTTCGGGTAACTTCGCCGGCCTCCTCCCCGGGCGCTTCGGCCACTTCAGCCCGGATGGAACTCAGGTGCTCACCATGAGCGATGACAGTACAGCCGTGGCATGGGATGCGCTCACCCGTAATCCGGTTCGAACTATTCCGGGAACCCGGCAACCTCAATATAGCCAGGGAGGACAATGGATCCTGGGTTACAATGCAGATGGCAGGATCGAGGTGCAGGATGCCCTTACCGGAGCGCTTCGCCACGAACTCGAGGGGCAAACCGGTTTGCAGCTTCGGGACATTCAATACAGTCCCGATGACAGGCAGATCCTGGGGCTCCATAACGGAAACGGCATCATCTGGGATGCCCGCTCCGGAAAGATCATCCACCGCCTGGATGCCGCCGGGTTATCGGCCGCCCAATACCATCCGGATGGAACACAAATTGTAACCGGCGGCGAGCACGGCGCGATCACCTGGGATGTCGCTACGGGCCGGCCCATTCATCACCTTACCGGGTTTATTAAACCTGTCCGGGCCGCCCAATACAGCCCGGACAGGGCCCGGCTTTTGACCGTCCACGACAATACCGCTGTAATGTGGGATGCTCGCTCCGGCCACCTGCTCCACGCTTATGCCGGACAGGGGGAAGCATTAAGCGATGTACAATACCATCCGGAAGGAAGGTCGATCCTGGCCTTACAAGGCGCCACGGCTAAAGTGTGGGATGCTCATTCCCAAAAACTCCTGTTCAGCCTCCAGGGCGTGGAAGCCCCTCAATACAGCCCGGGGGGAGAATCGATCCTGGCCTTACAAGATACAACGGCCAAAGTGTGGGACGCTGATACTGGAAAGCTTCTGTTCAACCTCCAGGGCGCAGCGTCCGCTCATTTCAACCCGAACGGGGAATCGGTGCTGACGCTGCAGGACAGTACAGTCAAAGTATGGGATGCCCGCTCCGGAGAGTTCCTGTTCCGCCTCCGGGGCGTAGCGTCCGCCCAATTCAACCCGGATGGAAAATCGGTGCTGACGTTACAAGGGCGCTGGAAACCGCGCGAAGACATCTTTGCCCTGGAGTTACAAGACCCTATGGCCAAGGTATGGGACGCCCGAACCGGCGCGCTATTAAACACCTTTACCCCCCCTGACGCGGCCCCCCTTTTTTATAGCCCTGACGGGAAGTATTTCTTGGCCAACAACTCGGAGAACAACCGCATCGAGGTGCGCGATGCCTGGTCAGGGGAACTGGTTCATGACAGCATCCACGTCGACCTTTGGTTCAATGGAAAAGGGTACAGCCCGGACGGAAAGCAAATTGCCACCGTAACCCTGGATTACGTTCAGGTATGGGACGCTGCAACGGGAAAAGAACTTTTCCTCGTTCCGGGACAGGCTTTTCAGTACAGCCCGGACGGAAAACAAATGGCCACCATAACTCAGTATGATAACGTCGCCAGAGTGTACGATACCCATACCGGAAAGCTGATCCATGAACTGGTGGACGAGGCCGGGATCAGAAGTGTACAATACTATCCGGAGGGAAACCTTTTGCTCCTCAGGCTGGTAGATGGCGCCATCGGGTTTTGGGCCATGGATACCGGAGAAGAATTGTTCAAGTTGTACCTGCTGGACCAAAATAACTGGATCGCCCTGCATCCCTCCGGCCTCTTCGATGCCTCTCCGGAGGCCATGTTATGGATGTACTATCTGGTTGGCAGCGAATTCATCGAACTGAACCAACTCAAAGAGCGCTACTACGAGCCCGGCCTGATGCAGAAACTGCTCGGCTTCTCCGACGACCCCCTCCGCTCCGTCGAAGGCTTCGATACCGTCGCCCTATACCCTGTCGTCTCCCTGGAACTGGATACCCAGTCCCATCGCTTGCAGATCGGGCTCACGCCCCGCAACGGCGGCCTGGGCAAAGTGAGCGTGTTTATTAATGGAAAGGAGATCATAGAAGACGCCAATCCACCGCAGGGGTTTGAAAAGAAAAGGAGCACTTCCCTAAACGTCAACCTGGCGCAGTACAGCCGCTATTTCCTGCAGGACAGCCTCAACACCATCTCGGTGCGCGCCTACAACGAAGCCGGCTGGCTGAAAAGCCCGGTGCATTCAGTGGCCTACCACCCTCGTTTCGCCCTAAGTAAAGGTACGGGAAACAACAGCGCGCCTTCCCCTGCCTTTCAGGCCACCCGCGACGCGGCCCTCTACGCCATCATCATCGGCACCGCCAACTACGCCGGTGATAAGCTGGACCTGAACTTCCCGGGCAAAGACGCCGAAGCCATGGCCAGCGCCATCCAACAGGCCGGCGGCCAGCTCTTTGGGGCAGATAGCGTAGTGGTCCGGTTGTTCACTACCGATACCACAGAGCTGAGTATGCATCCCAGTAAGGACAATATCCGGAAAGCCTTCGAGGCCGTCAAAGCCCGCGCCAAGGCCGAAGACATCCTCCTGGTGTACCTCTCCGGCCACGGTGTCACCTATGGCGACGCCGACCGGGCGCAGTTTTACTACCTCACCCAGGAGATCGCCAGCGAAAACCTCAGCGATGAAGGCGTCCGCAATACACGGGCGATCTCCACCGCCGAGCTCACCAAATGGATCAACGACATCCCCGCTCAGAAGCAGGTCATGATCCTGGACGCCTGCAATTCCGGCAAGGTGGTGGAATTACTGGAAAGCGGAACCAAAAACCTCAATTCCACCCAAATCCGCGCCCTCGACCGCATGAAAGACCGCACCGGCATGTTCGTGCTGGCCGGCTCGGCAGCGGACAAGGTGAGCTATGAGGCCAGCCAGTACGGGCAGGGGCTGCTTACCTACAGCCTCCTGGAATGGATGAAATACCGTGCGCTGGAGGGGGATTCCACGGTCGATGTGGTGCGCCTGTTCGAATATGCGCGCGACCGGGTTCCGAAGCTGGCTTCCGAGATCGGCGGCATACAGACGCCTACAATGGCGACGCCAAACAGCGGCGGTTTTGCCGTTGGCCTCATCAATGAAAGGGTAGAAATCCCGTTGCCACAGATGAAACCGGTCTTCATCCGCAACGTTTTCCAAAACGAGGACAGCTTCGACGATGAGCTGGGGCTGGGGCAGGCATTGGCCGACTACTTCCGTAGCGTAACTGCAAAGGGGGCGCAGGCAGAGCTGATCTATGTGGATGTGAGTGAGTATAAAAATGCCTACTCCCTCAAAGGGCTGTATAGCGTAGCAGGCGATGCCGTGACCGTGCGCGCCCGCCTCTTCAAAGGCAAAACGGTGGTGGGCGAAGCCTTCACCGTCACCGGCAAAAAAGAGGAGGCGCCGGGCTTGGTGGAGGCCATTATGGCACAAGTAGACGGGATGCTGAAATAACTTCAACTCAACATAAAAATCATGAGAAAAACACCCATCATTCTTTTGTTGCTGGCCTTGGCGGCTAGCTTGCCGGCGCAGGGGCCGAAGTTGGTAGTGCCTACAGGCCACGCTGACGACATCACGGCTGCGGCCATTTCTCCAGATGAGCAATACATTCTTACGGGCAGCATGGATGAAACGGTCATTCTCTGGAGCATAAACGGAAAGGAAATACACACCTTCAGGAGGCATACAGCAAGTATCCAGGCGGTGGCTTTCCTATACTACGGCCCTCACAAATATGCCCTAACTGCCGATGGCAACGGCAACGTACACCAATGGACGTTGAGTGGCGAGCACCTGCGGCGTTTTGACCATTCCCCTGGCTATCGGCACGGTGAAAATTGGGTTTCTAAGGTCGCCTTTTCGCCTGACGGCAAAAACTTTTGCGTGGATACCGTAATTACCTCCAGTGTACGAGTGTGCTTTCACCCGGAGAGGATTTGACAACCCCAATCAGGAACCACCGCCATTTGTAGAGGGGCCCCATCAAGTTTCCAGCAAGAATTTCACGCTGGTACTATGCAGGGAGCACGGTATCCCTTATTAGGGTTGGATGGGAAGAAGATACATTCCTATAGGTACCACTCTGCGGCTGTCGTCTCCGCCGCTTTTTCCCCTGCCGATGCCGGTAGGCAAATCCTGACTGGCAGCGCCGACGGGACTGTTCGTCGCTGGGACTTGGAGATTGGTGGGGTGATCAGTTGCTTCAGGGAGAGGAGCAGCTTCCCGTCACGGCGGCATTCACGCCCGATGGGAAAGCGGTGCTGACTGCTGGGCCGGAAGGCCCCGTCAAGCGATGGGACTTGAATGGGGCGTTGATTCAGATTGGCGAAGAGGAAAGTATTCCTGTTCTTTCGCCGGATGGCCAGTATGAACTTACGGGTGGTTTGGGGGTCAGGATGTGGCAGCGCGAAGCCCCGCTAAGGCCAGTACGGGTCTTTCGAGAGGATGCCGACCCTTTTGACTTTGGCACAGGCCCTGGGCAAGCTTTAGCTGTAGCTTTTTCTCCGGATGGGAAATCGGTACTGGCCACCGACCGGGAGGCTATCATCCGTTGGGATGCTCAAACAGGGGCAGAAATTGACCGCTTCCGGGGGCACCATGAGCAGGTCAATAGCCTGGCGGTGGCCCCTACGGACCGGGGCGGCATGTTCGTCCTGGCGGGTAGCGACGACAATACCGCCAAGCTCTGGGATTCGGACAACAACGTGGTGAAACAGGAAGAGATGAGTGCGCGGCCCGTGGAAGACCACATTGGCAGCGAGTTTATCGGCGGCGAAATCCAAACCTATCGAGGGCACGCCAATGATGTGGCTGCTGTGGCTTTTTCCCCGGCCACTCCCAGCGATCCGTCAGGTGGCAAGTTCGTCTTGACGGGCAGCCGCGACAACACCGCCAAAATTTGGGAGCGCGATTCCGGAAAAGAAATCGCTACCCTCATTGCCTTAGATTCCGTCGACTGGGTCGTCACCACCTCCTCGGGCCTCTTCGACGCCTCGCCGGGCGCCATGAATCTCATGTACTTTGTCGTGGGTGTAGAAGCCATTGATCTCGAACAACTCAAAGAGCGCTACTACGAGCCCGGCCTGCTGCAAAAACTGCTAGGCTTTTCCGACGAGCCCATCCGCTCGGTCGAAGGCTTCGACACCGTGGCCCTATACCCTGCCGTTTCCCTGAAACTGGACACCCTATCCCATCAACTGGAGGTGAGCTTAACACCCCGCAACGGCGGCATTGGCAGTGTCAGCGTCTTCATTAACGGCAAGGAAATCATCGAAGACCTAAAACCGTCCCGGGGATTTGAAAGAAAAGAAAATACCTCCATAAACGTCAACCTGGCGCAGTACAGCCGCTTTTTCCTGCAGAACAGCCTCAACACCGTCACCGTGCGCGCCTACAACGAAGCCGGCTGGCTGAAAAGCCCGGCGCACACGGTAACTTACCGCCCCCGCTTCGCCAGTTCCAAAGGAGGAGGGGAAGATTCCACCCCATCTTTTAATTTCCAACCCATCCGCGACCCTTCCCTCTACGCCATCATCATCGGCACGGCCAACTACGCCGGTGATAAGCTGGACCTGAAATACCCGGGCAAAGACGCCGAAGCCATGGCCCAGGCCATCTGGCAGGCCGGCGGCCAGCTCTTTGGGAAAGACAACGTATTTGTATACCTCCTCAGCACCGACACCTCAGATGTAAACCTGCAGCCCAGCAGAAAGAACATCCTCGCTGCTTTTCAGGATATCGAAGGCCGGGCCAAAGCCGAAGACATCCTGCTGGTCTATCTCTCCGGCCATGGCGTAACCTATGGCGACCCCGGCCAGGCCCAGTTCTACTACCTTACACAGGATATCAGCAGCGACGACCTCAGCGATGAGGCCATCCGTAATTCCCGAACGATCTCCACCACGGAGCTGACCAAACGGATCAACAGCATCCCTGCCCAGAAGCAGGTCATGATCATCGATGCCTGCAGCTCCGGTAAAGTCGTGGAAACCCTTAGTGCCGGAACCCGCGAACTCAACTCCAGCCAGATCCGCGCCCTCGACCGCATGCAAGGCCGTACCGGCACCTTCGTACTCTCTGGCAGCGCCGCCGACAAGGTAAGCTACGAAGCCAGCAAATACGGACAGGGGCTGCTTACTTTCAGCCTGCTGCAAGGCATGAGCGGCCTGGCCCTGCGCGAAGGGCAGTACGTGGATGTGATGACGCTCTTCCAGCACGCCCGCGATAAGGTGCCCGAGCTGGCCCAATCCATCGGCGGCATCCAAACCCCGATGATGGCCTTCCCTGGCGGTGGCCAGAGCTTCGATATCGGCATCGTCAACCAGCAAGTGAAAATACCCCTGGCCCAGGTTAAGCCGGTTTTTGTGCGCAATGTATTCCAGGAAGAATCCGCTTTCGATGATGTGCTGGATATCGGCAAATTGTTGCAGGGCCAACTACAGGAGATCACTGCCAAAGGCGCCCAGGCCAGCCTGATCTATGTGGATGTACCGGAGTATCAGGATGCTTATTCTATTAAAGGCAGGTACCAGCTTAAAGGAGAAGGTGTAAGCCTGCAGGCCAAATTATTCAAGGGCGACACCCCATTGGGCGATATACAGGCCGAGGGGGTAGCGGGCGAGCTGAATGCCCTGGTCGAGCAGATCCTGCAACAGGCTTTTAGAATATTAAAATAACGGTAGGCCCTAAAGCAGTTGAATGATCGAACGGCCCTTTCGCATAAGACGAAGCTGAGTTCGAAGGCGATTGGAGCCGCAAAGGATTTAACCACGGACTCGGAGGTAGCTACTCGGCGATTGCCTGGATTGGGCCAGCCAAAGCGGCCTTGAACACCCTTTTCCCAACCTATCCTCCGAACAGGGGCAAGGCTCTGAACCATCAGTGGCCGGTACTCCTCAAGGGCGAAGGTGCGCCTTGCAGGATGCCGCCAAAGAACATAAGGCCACCAAACCTTGAGGGAGCGCTTCTGGCTTCCCTAAGCTACTCCCAGGGGGGCACAGAAGTCGCCTTTTAGTTACGCGAAAGCACCGATCGAAACCCAAATTAGCTCCTACTCCTTATAAAAGCAGTGCAACCCTCGGCGATAAAGACATTCCGAATACATTTTTGTTAAAACCTTTAAACAAAAAAGGTTATTTTTGATCAATCAATTAAACAAAAATGGAAAAACTTTATCTTAGGTCCCAAGCTGCCTTAACCACCGTTTCCGATCGATATCACCGGCCGCTCTACCAAAATATTGATTGGGACAATCCGCTGATCGCCATCCTGGGCGCCCGCGGGGTGGGCAAAACCACGCTGCTGTTGCAGCGGTTAAAGTCATTAAAGCGCCCTCCCCAGGAAGCTTTGTACATAGACCTTGGGGATCTATACTTCAAGGAAAACCATTTGCTGGATTTTGTAGAAGCTTATTCCGCGCAAGGCGGCAAGATTCTTTTCCTGGATGAAGTACACCGCTATGGTTTCGGATCCTGGGCACAGGAACTCAAGTCTATTTATGACCTTTATCGGCATCGGATAAAAGTAGTATTCTCGGGTTCTTCCGTTATCAACATACTGAGCCAACAAGCCGACCTGAGCCGGCGGGTACGGTTTTACCGAATGGAGGGATTGTCCTTCCGGGAATATTTGCTGCTACAAGAGGATATGGCTTTGCCTTCATTCCCTCTGGAAACCATACTGGCAGAGCACCATTCGATTGCCCGGGAATTGGGAGCCGGGATCGATTTTTTTCCTCAAAAACATCTGGACAGTTACTGGCGCAATGGCTATTATCCTTTTTTCCTGGAAGACCTGAAAGGCTATTCCCAAAGGCTAAACCTGGTTATACAACTGGTGATCGACCAGGACATCCCCCATGCCACCGGAGCAGCGGCGGCAAAGCAGGATAAGATCGGCCGCTTGTTATTCGCCATAGCCTCTTCCCCGCCATTCAAACCCAACATCACCAAGTTGGCGGAAAGGCTGGAACTCAGCCGAAACACACTACTTCTATACCTTCAATTGCTGGAGCGGGCAGAACTCATCAGTACATTGCGTATGGAATCCAAAGGGGTCTCGTCCCTGCAAAAGCCAGACAAGGTTTTTTTAAATAATCCCAACCTGGTGTATGCACTGGCGCCACAGCAGGCGGATATCGGCGCCATCCGGGAAACTTTTTTCTACAATCAATTGGCATCTCTCACCCACACTGGCGCCCTGCCCGCCCGGATTGAGTTACCCCCAAAAGGAGATTTTGTTTTTTCCAGCCCTCAGGGGCGGTATCTCTTTGAAATCGGAGGCCCTAATAAAGAAGCTAAACAGATAGGCACAGCCAAAAATCATTTTGTCGTTGCCGACACAGCCGTTACCGCGCATCCTCAAAGGGCGCCGCTTTGGTTATTTGGATTCTTATATTGAAAAGATGGAATAGCGGCTTTATGAGTTGAAAAGGTGAAAATTTTAGCTCACTTTCAGCGGTGGCCCTACCACCTTCATATCGTGGCCTGCAAAAACCTTAGCGATCTCCTGAGGCCATTTGAATACGGGTTTTGATGGTTGAAAACAAAGCCATAGGGTACAGCGCAAGCGCCGACAGAAAAAATTTTCTTCTTAACATGATGTTGAAGTTTTAAACCGTTCATTCCACCTCCAGAGCCAGTTTCCGGATATCGGCCTTATCCCAGGGATTAATGATGGCGAGGCTCAGGCTGGAAAAGGGTTGTCTCAACTCAAAGAGCAGGGCGCCGTCTTTGTAACTGTTATCCTCCACCACTTCATTCAACCCGCTTGAGGGGGCCAGCAGAGCGCCGGAATGGCCTACTTCCAGGCGAAAGGTATCGTCCCAGAAGTTCACGCCATTCCCCGTGCGGGGGGAGCATCGCACCCTAATGGACAGATGTTGGACGCCACCCCCGGCATCCTTCAACTGGCCGCTCAGCAGGTTATAGGTTGTTTCGCCTCCAGTTGAAAAAAGGAAAGTTACCTCATTGCCTTGTGGAAAACGCAGGGCATGGCTCTCGGCCTGATTTTCTTCCGTGGCCACCTGTGTTGGCGAGGAAGGGCTGGATCTATCACCTTTCCCCGCGGGATTTAGTTGGGTGTATCCTAAAATCAAAATAATAAGCAAAACTGCGCCGGTGATCAGCCATTTGGCCCGGCTGAGTATCCCGGGTTGCTTTTGTTCCGGATGACTGTAGAGAGGGCGCGCTGAAATACCTTCTTCCTTTCCAGGTTCCGGCAAGCCATCGATCAAAGTCAACAGGGAGGAGAGAATCCGGTTTTTGATCAGGCCCTCCTCTTCGTTGGACAAGGTGCCCTGAAGTTCTTCCTGTTCCAGCTCTTTATAGCGGTTGTATTGCACCCAAACGGCATTTTGCCAGGCTTCGCCCTGGTCTTTACTATAGCCGAGCAGAGCCTGGAATACGCGTTCCAGGTCTCCATTGCCTACCATTTCTTTCAAATGTTGTTTGTCCATATGCCAGAATTTTGTCCAACGGCCGATAAAAATTCTTTACGCAACAAGCAACTTGAATTATTACCCCTCAATATACTCCATTAACCTGGCCTTTTCTTCCGTAAACTGCCTATTGACGGGAAATTCCCCATGCTTGGTCCGGTTGGGGTTGCGGCCCAGTAGTGCCGTAGGGAGAAAATTTATAAACGCTATTCTGTTCGCGAGCGGCTATGACGCGATGCGGCTCAATCTGCAAGTCTCTAGTGCCGCGGGTTAAGAATTAATAAAACCCGAGGGAAGGGGTCTGGGTTTTTCTCAGATAAGTCAGGGCACAGTGGGAATGTCGTGCGCATTAGGGTTCTAAAGAGTAAAACGCAATAAAGATTAACTGAATACCCAGTGCCTAACCGTCTCAATTTGCACAACATACAGGGTAATCTGCTGGCCAGGTTTTTGGAACTCCCCCCTTTGCCCCCATAGCCATCAGGTTTATTTTTAACAAATGCAAAGTAATTCATTTCTGTTGGTTTTCTTGGGGTGCTTGGCACCAAGCCTGGCTAATGCATTGAATAGCAATTGGAAGAATTCCAGGTATAATCCCGTTGTATTCTCGGCCAATGCCTTCAAAAGGCGGTGGCTGAATTTTCTTAGGATTTTAAAAGCCTTAAGCTCGCTGAGTTCAACTTTTGCTTTATTCCAAAAAGTGGCTTTGCAGAACTGAAATATTTTTGCATTCAGTAATACCCAGGCCATTTGTGCGTACATCAGACATAGAAACCGATGAGGTTTCATTGGGCGTACGGCACCTATTTTGAGAATAGATTTCCATACCTTAAACAGGATTTCAACCTGCCAGCGAATGCGGTATAGGACTATGACTAAGCGGGCAGGCCATTCTTCAGCATCCAGGTTAGTCAGGTAAATATTCAAATCACATAAGGCTAGCCTACGTTTAGTCAAGCCCTTGCGTTTGTTTTGTTTATCAGTGCGCAGTTTATGGCGTTTGGCATCGGCTACTTCTTTGGGTACTTTCTGTACGATGAGGCGGAATGGGCCCTTTCTACGGCCATCGCCGCCGGCCCACACCTGAGCTTCTTTGATTTGGCCCTCTTTCATGTTTTGAGCCCACTGTAGTAAATCTATGGGTTGAGCCGGCTCGCTGGTTTGTTCCAAAACGATGTCGCAGCGCAAACGAGAGGCGAAATAGGCCCCTTGGCTTGCTATGGTTTGGAAGTCATCCAACTTGAAGTATCCCAAGTCTCGCAGCCACAGGCTTTGCCGAGGCACGCTTAGTAGGCAAGCCCCTGAGTCGCTGGATGCCCCATCCTTGAAATGCAGATACCATTTACCGGCCTGGATGTCCGTCAGGCAATCTATCTTAATAGCTGCCGGGCTGCCGCCACCGCCACTACCTCTATACACTTCTTTTAACCGTTCTGGCAACTGATAAATGGTTGCATCCTGAAGGTAGACCCCATTGAATTGTTTGAGCGTAGCTAGCTTCTCCCCAGCACCCAAAGCGCTATCTAATACCCGCTCGAAAAACCTTTGAATAAAGTCCACGCCGCGTTCGTTGAAACGCTCATCCAAGCTTTGGCCACACAGCTCTATGCCCAAGTCTAATGCCACAGCACATAATTCGGTTAAAGAGCTAACTAGCCCGTCTTTACTAACTCCGTGTATGCACAACTGGACAAAAGCCGGCCCGCCGAGTTTTCGTTCGCGTTGTACAAAACCTAACCTTCGTGCTTCCTCTTCCAGTCCCGTTTTGTCAAATAATTTTTGCAATTGTTGCTCAACCTGCTTAATTTTAGATTGCTTGATAAGGAGTCTCATAATGTTATGTTTTTGTTCCAATCTTATAACAAAATGAGGCTCCTTTATCTTTATTAAACAATCAATTACACATCGTTAAATACTAAACCTGATGGCTATGCCCTTTGCCCCCCTCTTGTGGCTTTTGAGGAATCCAGGAAAGAGGGGGGGAATACCGGGGGCTGCGGTTCCTGCGCCCCCCTCTCTTTACCTCAAAAGAGAGGGGGCAGGGGGTGAGTTCGCTCCACCAGGCTTTAAAGCTTAACTGTCTGGCTATAGCCGGGTAGCTTCTCCCGATTTGAAGCCTTGAATTCACGTATCTTTATTGCGTTTCGTTCACTAGAACCCTAATGCGCACGACATTCCTATTACGCCCTGAGTTCTCGAGGCTCTATGGCAAGCTTGGAAAAAGAAAATATTGATTTTTTCCCCGCAGCACTACTGACTTGCGAATTGTTGGCCTACCTATCCC
This sequence comes from Lewinellaceae bacterium, assembly GCA_020636215.1. Classification (GTDB taxonomy): domain Bacteria; phylum Bacteroidota; class Bacteroidia; order Chitinophagales; family Saprospiraceae; genus JACJYE01. Next base: position 248,649 of record JACJYG010000005.1, on the reverse strand, counting down.
CACCAGTCGGAGACTTGCTCGTTATCCCGCATCGAGACACAGTCTCTAGCGAACGGAGTCACAAGCTCTCATTAGTTTTGCGTCAAGGGGAAGTGAAGAGGCCACTTGAAGTGTCCGCTTCACGCCTGGCGTCAGATGGGCACTTTCAGTGGCCTTCTGACTTGAGCGCAGTTGGGCTCGTCCCTGGCTCTCGAACGGTTATAAAAAGATTCCCCGCAGCACTAGAGACTGCCTCGTTATTCCGCATCGGGACGGACCCTGTCCGCCGAAGCCAGGCGAAGGTGGAGTGCCTGCGAACGGGTATCTACTCTGCCGATTGATTAAAAAAAATCCTCTCAGCGGGTAACCTCTCCGGATCTCCCCAAATATACCCCTCGAACAACCAATAAAAACCTTACGATCATGAAAAAGCTGCTGTTCGTTTCGATCTTCCTGATAGCTGGCCTGGCTACTTTCGCACAATCCGTTTGGGTAGGCGGCGCACCAGGCCGCACCAACGACTGGATGGAACCCCGCAACTGGCAAGACCAGCGCGTACCGGGCTGGGAAGACAATGTAATGATCCCTCACCTGTGGCACGACTATTACCCTGAAGTTAACCGGCCTGTACCGGCTATTGCCCACCTGGAAGTAGAAGGGGGCGCTCGCCTGAGCATTACCGAAAAGGGGTACCTGCCCATAGACGGCGGCAACACTCATAATTCCGGCATTCTGCTCATCGGTACGATCCAGAATCGTGGGGTGGTTTCCATTATCAATACAGCGGAGGCCCCAATTGACGGCCAGGCCGGGCAACTGGCCAGCCAGGGCGACGGCCGCCTGATCGCTGAGGATAACCGCCTGGCGGCCAACCAGCCCGGCGGCCAATAAAAAAGAGACAGCCCAGCCCAGATAATCACAAAAACAGACACCCCCTGCCTGATTAAAAAATCAGGTGGGGGTTTTACATTGGTATTTTTTCTCCTATATTCATTCTACCTTTGTGAAATACTTTTTGAATAAGACTCAAAACATGGAACAGAAAGGGGGGGGACTGACCTCCAATAAAACAATTTTTTCACTCCATGACTTCCACCTCTTGTTCAAGAACAACCCAAACCCATAATGATGAGAAAACTGCTTATTCTTCTTCCCGCCGCCATATTGTCCTTTTTTTCCAACGCCCAAAAGGCGGAGCTCGTCATCCCCATCGGGCATTCTGTTGAAGTCACTTCCGTAGCCTATTCTCCAGATGGGCAATATGTACTCACCGGAGGGATGGACAACACCGCCCGGCTGTGGGCCGCCCAAAGCGGGCAACTCATCAAAGTGCTCAAAGGGCATAACAACCCCGTAGCCAAAGTGGCATTCTCCCCCGACGGGCAGCGAATGATGACCCTGGAAAGCGGCGCCGGAGTAGCCCTACGCCTCTGGGACAAGGAAGGCAACCCTACGGATACCCTTACCGATGATTTTGCCCCCATCACTGCAGCTATTTTCGCCAACGACAGCCGGCACATCCTGACTGGCCACCAAAATGGGGAGGTGCGGCTGATCAGCCTCGACGACCCTGGTTTCCCGGTGGTGCGCAATTACCCCGGCGCCAGCCGCCCCATTTCCGCCCTGGCCATGGATGCCGATGGGCGGGTGCTGGCAGCCGGCAAAGACCGTACTGCCCGGCTCTACCAGGCTGATGGCGCCCTAATCAAAACCCTCACTGGCCATGGCGACACGATCAATGCCGCGGCCTTCTCGCCCGATGGAAGCCGCATTGCGACCGGTTGCGACGCCGAGCAGGTCATCCTCTGGGGCGGCGCAGGCCAAAAACTGGAAAAGATCAACCGCCACAGAGATAAGATCAAAAGCACCGCCTTTTCCCCCGATGGCCTTTATTTCGCTTCTGCCAGTGAAGATGGCAGCATCTTCATTTGGGACCAGAACGGCAAAAGCCAGGGCAAAGCCAAACCATTTGACTTTGGAGTCAATGATATCGCCTGGTCGCCCGACAGCAAATTCCTGCTCGCGGGAGGCGCTGCAAAAGATGCCGTTTTGCTCAACCTGGACGGTGAAATCGTCCGGCGGTATGGCGGCCATTCCAGTACAGTGCGTTCGGTTGCCTTCTCGCCCGATGGGCTGCATTTGCTCACCGGCGGCAACGCTCAGCAAGTGCGGGTTTGGTCTACCGACAGCCGCATTGTTGAGGCTTTTCCGATCACTTCCGTCTACAACGCGCCGGCGGCCCTGACGCCAGATGGGAAAGCCGTGCTTATTGCCGACGAAAGCAAAACCATTAAGCTGTTCGGCCTGACCGGCAAACTGTTGCAGGAATACAAACGCCCCAACGATGGCAGCGCCGCTTTTATCACTTACGCGCCTAATGGCCAATACCTGGCCGTGGGCAACTACGCCGGCCAGATTAGCCTATGGGCGCCCGATGGCGCCTCACTGGGCAAGCCAATACCAGCCCATCAACGGGCGATTTCCAGCCTCTGCTTCTCGCCCGACGGGCAACAACTGCTCAGCGGGCAAACGGGCCTCGGCGGCCAGGGCGCTACCGAATACGCCCAGGGCAGCCAGGACATTGACTTCAGCCTCGACCCTATGGACCGCGGGCAACCAATTGCCCGATGGAATATCGCCGGCGAACGCATCGGCCAATTGGGGTCGAGCTGCCACCTCGCGGCCTATTCCCCCGATAGCCTGCTCATCGCTACCGACGATGATGGCGGCCTCAAACTATGGGCAGCGGATGGCAAGCTCCGACAGGAATGGAAATCTGGCGCCTTTGACGCCACCATCAGCGCCCTGGCTTTTTCTCCCGATAGTAAAAAGATCTTAGTAGGTTATCAGAATGGCCTGGCCAAGCTGTGGAATATTGATGGCACGCTGTTACAAACCTTAACCGACCATAGCGGCCAGGTGCTCGCCGCTGCTTTTTCTTCGGATGGCGCCTTTGCCATTACCGGAAGTGACGATAACACCGCCAAAGTTTGGGATACCGCTACCGGCGAGCAGGTGGTCAGCCTGATCGCCCTGGACACGGAAGACTGGGTGGCCATCACCCCGCGCGGCTTCTTCGACGCCTCCCCTGGTGCATTGGAAGGCATGTACTACGTCAGCGGATTGGAGATCATCGCACTGAAACAACTCAAGGGCCGTTATTACAAACCCGGACTGGTGCAGAAGCTCCTTGGATTGGAACGCGAGGAAGTCACCGGCGCCGCCGCACTCGATACGGTCAGCCTGTTCCCGGAAGCCGCTCTTGATTTGGATGGTGATCAATTATCTATTACCCTCACCCCACGCAATGGCGGTATTGGCGAAGTTAAAGTATTAGTCAACCAGCGGGAGGTAGTGGCGGACGCCAATCCCGAACGGCAACTTAAAATAACGGTAGGCCTGGCTCCGCATCAGGGCCTATGCCTGCCTGGCCAGGAAAATATCGTTTCGGTGGTGACCCGCAATGCCGGTGGTTGGTTGGCCAGCCAGCCCTATACGATACCCTGGAAGCCGACGGCCTTTGTTGCCGCACGAGGAGAAACAGACAACTCTGCCCCCAGCCCTGCATTTGTCAGCGTCACAGACCCCAACCTTTATATTCTTTGTGTAGGTACTTCCAAATATGAAGGACAGGGCCTGTCCCTTACCTTTCCGGACAAAGACGCCCAGTATATGAAAGAAGCCCTGGAATCAGCCGGCAACCGCCTCCTGAAAGAAACTACCGGTAAGGTACAGGCTCACCTGCTCAATACGGACCCTGCCGTTGCGGAAAAAGCGCCCTCCAAAGAAAACATCCGCGCCTCCTTAAGGGAAATCGGCCGGCAAGCCAGGGCTGAGGACATCCTTGTGCTCTACTTTTCCGGCCATGGCATCACCTTCGGCGCCGGGGATGACAATACTTTTTACTATCTGACCAAAGACGTGGTGAGCATGGACCTGAAAGACGATGAGATGCGAAACAACTATGCTATTTCGGTCGACACCCTCACGGAATGGATCAAAGGGGTGAAGGCGCTGAAACAGGTTCTCATCTTTGACGCCTGCAATTCCGGCAGGGCGGTGAAAGAAATCTCCAGCGCTAAAAAATCGCTGAATACCGACCAGATCCTGGCCCTCGACCGCATGAAAGACCGCACCGGTACTTATATCCTCTCCGGCAGTGCGGCCAATGCAGTGAGCTACGAGGCCAGCCAGTACGGCCAGGGGCTGCTCACCTTCAGCTTGCTGGAAGGCATGGCCAACCCCGAAGTCCTGCTGGATAAAAAGATCGTGGATGTCACCCGCCTTTTCCAACACGCCATTGATGAAGTTCCTGAACTTGCGGAAAGTATTGGCGGCATCCAGAAGCCAGAGATGGCCCTTCCCGAAGGCGGCGCCAGCATTTACATCGGTATGGTGGACGAAACGGTAAAAATCCCCCTGGCCCGCAAAAAACCGGTCTTTATCAATAGCAACTTCCTCAACCTCAACGCCGGCTTCGACGATATTTCCCTCAACGATCAGATGGCTACCTTCTTCAAGGAAATAACGGCCCGGGGCCCCAATGCGGATATCGTTTTTATCGATGCCTCCAAATACAAGGAGGGATACCAACTCAATGGCTTTTATACCGACACCGGAGGCAAGATCTCACTGAATGGGGTTGTGGTGAAGGGCGGTCAAAAAGTCGATGCTTTCACAGCTGAAGGCAGCAAAAATGATATGCCGGGCCTGGCCAGTAAAGTGATGCAGGCAGCCTTGGAGGTGATTAGCAAGACTGGAGGCGAGTAGGGCGGAAGGCCGCAGGCCGAAAGGGAGTGTTCGGGTATTCGTGTCCCGTCCTTGAGAGCCGGGTAAAGTTCAAGTTCCCTGAAGCCCCTGGACTTGCAACCTTCCGACCTCCAGACCTCCAGACCTAATGACCTTCCGACCTAAAGACCTACCGACCTAAAGACCTAATGACCTCCAGACCTACCGACCTAATGACCTAAAGACCTAAAGACCTAATGACCTAAAGACCTAATGACCTAATGACCTTCCCGACCTTCCCGATCTCGATCCACTGGATCTCATCGGGATGAAAAGCTACAGTGCACCTTTTCAACCGCCCTCCAGACCTAATGACCTAATGACCTCCAGACCTTCCCGATCTCGATCCACTGGATCTCATCGGGATGAAAAGCTACAGTGCACCTTTTCAACCGACCTCCAGACCTCCAGACCTAAAGACCTAAAGACCTCCAGACCTAATGACCTAATGACCTTCAGACCTTCCCGATCTCGATCCACTGGATCTCATCGGGATGAAAAGCTGCGGTGCACCTTTTCAACCGACCTCCAGACCTACCGACCTTCAGACCTTCAGACCTACCGACCTAAAGACCTAAAGACCTACCGACCTTCAGACCTACTTCACATAAACCGCCCACTTTTTAACCTTCTTATCCATCCCGATCAGGAAGATAACCTGGTTGTAGACCAGGATCTGGCCGTTTGTTAGTTCCAGGGTACGGATAGGCTTCTTGTATTCACCCTCGATCTTATCCAGGGAATCGCCTAATTTGATACCGCGGCCGCTTGAGCCCTGATAGCCATCCCCGGTGATGTGAAAAAAGGCGTTGCGTTCGCCATTGTTGTACTGGCTGATCAGGACCTTGGAGTTGTTGGGCGCCGAACCGGCAAACTCAAAGAACATCAGCTTATCTCCAATTTTCTCATTATAGGCTTGGGCGCCGAAGGGCCGGCGGCTAAAGGTGGACAATTCAAACCCATCTACTTTTTCTGGTGCGGAAAGAGAAAAGCCGGTTGATTCTTCCTCCCCCTGATCCAGTTTGAGCAGCACGTTCTTGTTATACTGAGCCAGGCTGCTGCCCTGGGCGATCGCCATGTCGAAGAAAGCCTCTGCCTTAATCCGGTCGTTTTGCATGCCGGCAATGATGCCCTGCAACACCATCGCGTCTGTGGCGGCTTTGGCGAATTTCGGGTTCTCCTGCGACCGTTGGGCCGCCTCACGGGTAGCGTAAAAATTTGCCCGTTCGTAGTCTTTCAGTAAGGTATAAGCGCAAGCCTTGTTGAGGTAGGCCGGCGCGTAGCTCTCATCGAGGCTGATGGCGCTGTCAAAATAGCGGATAGCCTCCTCCAGCAGTGCTTTTTGGGCATCGGCGAAGCCGCTGCCTTTGCTGCTGCGGGGCTCCAGATCCAGTTGTAGGGGAAGGCGGTACTTGACTTCCGATTCATTGAAGTAGGTTAAGGCCTCAAAAACGGTCAGCACGCCCAGGTTGTTGAATATTTCCCGGCTCTGATAAGTTTTGAGGATGTACTTGTAAAATGCGCGGGCATCGGCGTAGGAACCTACCGCCGCCAGGAAGTTGGCCGTTTCGAAGATCTCGATGAATTCCGCCAGCTTTTTGGCGGAAGCATCAATCATCGCAGTGCGCTTCGCCAGGTTGGGATGGCTGTCCTCTACAAATGGGTCGATGGGGTAATCTTTATATACCTTTTCCAGGAAAGCAGCCCCCCCTTTAAATACATCATACCCGGCGGAGTAGGCCAGAAAGCCGCCCAGGTAATCGGCCTGGGTTTCGTTGAGCAGGGAAATGGCCACGGCCAGGCTGTCTTTTATCTGGTTGCTGGCGGCGAAGGAACTGGAAAAATCCTGGTTCCAGCCGTGTTTTTCGTAATAATGGATCAACTCGTGAGCCAGCAGGCGGGCCAGGGCGCTGGTGGAATCAGGGCCGAAACCTCGGCATATATCATAGGCCTTTTCCTCCAGGCGGATGAGGGGTTCGTCGTACATCATCTCCGCTACTTTTTGCTCCCGCCCTGTCATTTCAAAGCGAGGCGCGGGAAAGCGGTTATCCCCCCGGGCTTTCACCAGGCTTTGATACACCTCGTAGGCCGCTTTATAACTACTGTTCTCCGGCGGAAGGAGTGTGGGTGTTTCATCGGGTCCTGGTTTGAATACAAAGGAGGTATTTTGTGCTTGTAAAAGCACCGCCGGAAGCAAAAAAACAAGACAAAGGCCAAAGAGGATGTTCTTAATGTTCATTGTTGCGGGTTTAGGATAATTGGAAAATATGGATTGATTTACCGAATTTAGCAATTATTTGGGTAACGCTTACCCCATTCACCAAATTACAGCCTTGAAAATACCTCGCTCGACATGTATATTTTTCAACAACACCAATGGTTACCCTGCCTCATGAAAAACAAAAGCGCTTTTCACCTGCTCCTGGCTTTTTTAATACTATCCCAGGGGTGGGCTGCCGACGCCCAGATACCATCCATTGGCCAGCAAGGCACAACACGGGCGGTCATCATTGGTATTTCTGACTATCAGAACGACCAGATCCCCGACCTGCAGTTCGCCGACGTCGATGCGGCGGCTTTTGCAGCTTTCCTCCAATCAGATGCCGGCGGAAAGGTGCCGGCGGAAAACATCCGATTACTGCTCAACGAGAAGGCTACCAAAGGGCAAATGGGCGCCGAACTCACCTGGCTGATCCAGGCAACAAAGAAAGGGGACCAGGCCATCATCTATTTTGCCGGCCATGGCGACATGGAAAACATCACCATTGACCAACACGGATTTCTCCTGGCTTACGACGCCACCAATGCCAATTACTGGCTCGGCGGCGCCTTCGATATCATCTACCTGAAATCGATGGTCAAAACCCTGGCCCTCCAAAATGGCGCAAAGGTCCTATTGATCACCGATGCCTGCCGGGCGGGTAAACTGGCGGGAGGTGATGCCGGCGTGCAGGCCACCGCCGAGCGCCTGGCCGAACAATTCGCCAACGAGGTCAAGATCCTTTCCTGTCAACCCAACCAATTCTCGCTGGAAGGCGCCGATTGGGGCGGCGGCCGCGGCCTGTTCTCTTACTACCTGATCAATGGCTTGAAAGGCTTAGCGGATGGCCTGGCCGACAACAACAAAGATCTGTCCGTCAACTTACTGGAATTACAACTCTATCTGTTCCAGAACATCCCGGTGCAAGCCGCACTCAAGGGCAAAAGCCAGATCCCCAAAATTGAGGGCGACTTGTCTAGCGTCCTCTACCGGGTGAACGAAGACACCCTAATGGCCATGCTCGATAGAAGCAATCAGGCTACGCCTATGTTTGCCTCTATCGACAGCCGCAGCCGCAGCATCACTGCCGATACCATCACGCACCCGCTCTACCGGCAATTTCAGCAAGCCCTGGACAGGGGCCAGCTACTGTATCCGGAAGACGGTTCTGCCTATGCGCTTTTCCAGCAAATGCAGAACGAAGAAAGCCTGCAGCCCCTGCTGAATGATGTTCGCCTCAAGTTGGCCGCCCGCCTGCAGGATGACGCCCAACAGGCCATCAATGATTACATTCAGTCCTCCCCCCAGGAGATGGCCCGCCGCTGGAAACTCAGCGACACCTATCAGGCTTACCCCGAATACCTGGGCAAAGCCGCAGCCCTGCTGGGGCCGGACAACTTTCAATACAAAGGCCTACGAGCCCGGCAAGCCTATTTCGAAGGGCTCAACCTGCGCTTGCTAGCCGACCAGGTAGTACGACGGGATTCCCTGCTACACCTGGCCATCCAAAAACAGGAAGAAGCCCTGGCCCTGGACTCCATGGCGGCTTATGCTTACAACGAGCTGGGACTCTGTTATCTGAGGCTCAAAAAAAAGGAGGAAGCACTGGCCTATTTTCAAAAAACGCATACGCTATCCCCCGCCTGGGTCATCCCTATCGCTAACATGGGCACCGCTCTGCAGGATATGGGTAAAATAGAGGAAGCCATCGAAAAAGCCCGGGAAGCGATCGCCATAAGAGAAAGCTATCCGGTGCCCCACTACAATCTGGGCATCATTGCCTTGCGGCAGGGGGATAACGAAACGGCCCGGGAGCAATTCCTGAAGGCCGTCCAATACGACCCTACTTATGTGGACGCCTACTATGCCCTGGCCTATGTTTACTGGGCGGAAGATAACTACGGCCCCGCCCGGGAAGCGCTGTTCCGGACGATTGAGCTGAGCCCATCCAAATTTGACGCGTACAACCTGCTGGCCACCATCGCCAAAAAAACCGGAAACTACGCCGAGGCGGAGGCCACCTACCGCCAGGCCCTGGCTGTAGACCCCAATTTTTCTTTAGCTTATTATAATTTGGGGGAGCTGTATTTGATACAGAATAACTACCCGGCGGCAGAAGAATCCTTCCGGGCATACCTCCAGCTGAAGCCCGAAGATGCGGACGGCATGGTGGGCCTGTCTGCGGCCCTGTCCCAACAGGAGCAGTTCGGCCCGGCCCTGGAATGGCTGGAGAAGGCCCTGGGAAATGGGTATTCGAACTTCAGCAATCTGAGGTCTAATTCCAATTTTGAAGGGCTGAGGGACAGGCCGGAATTCCAGGTTTTACTGGAGCGGTTTGGGGAGTGAGGCTCCCCGTCAAAGGCTGGGCAGCGGTTTCAGGGTGTACGGGGCCAGGGGCTGCGAAGGTAAATCCACAGTGCTTATCACGTTTGAGTATAAGGATGAAAAATAAAATTGTTCTCATGAAACTCATTTATTATCTGTTTTTAGGCTTGGCTTTTTTTTCCTGCAACCAGGAAAACATCTGCCCTAGTGAAATAGAAATCGGAGCCTTTAAGTTGCTGGAAGCCTCGAAAGCGGCTTTCCCCTATACCCCTACTGATTCCGTGTTTGTTTTCAAAAACATTCAGGGAGAAGAATACAGGTTCAGGGCCGTTAATAAGGCGCACACTATAATAGGCCTTGGTAGCAGAAAAGAAGCTTGTAATACGGAAGGGGATACGATCATATACAAATTCACGACTCAATCCAAATCCATAGATTTCTGGCATGATTCGCTGAATTTGGGGTTTACTGTGGACTTATATACGCTTGTAAACCAGGAAGAGTTAGAAAAAAAGGAAGTGGCTGATGTTCTCTACATCCTCGAAAGAGAGCCCTTTTTCGACAATTCTTTCCCGGTTGCCCTTCATGTGGTGCTCGATCAGCGGAATCACGGGCCGTTCTATTTTGCCGCCCCCAGTTTCGCCGAAGAAAAAACCCTGGGCCTGAGAACTTTCCATCAGGTTTACTGGGATGAAGATTTCGGGCCCTGGCGGAAATATATCCTTTACTACAATAATGAATTCGGGCTGATAGGAATTGAGAACCCCCAAAATGACTTTCTGTTATGGTTTGACCGAAAAGAATAGCGAAAGGCCTTTTCCCGCCCGAAACCGTTTTTCGAAACCGCTCTTTCACAACGGTTATCGGCCTGGAATATACGAATTAAGCATCCATAACCAGCGTCGGCGTCTTTTTATCCATGAAAAATGAAAATTGATTTTTCATTTTTCATGGATAATTTGTATTTTTATTACATGATAGAACGATTGCTCACGAGACAAATCCTTCGGGATCTAAGCTGGTCGCCCATTGTCGGGTTGGTGGGTTCAAGGCAAGTTGGTAAAACGACACTTGTCAGGCATCTTCAAACACTGATAACAAAACCTTCACTATATCTCGACCTTGAATTACAAGAAGATTTTTTCAAACTCGAAGATGCCCAATCCTATCTCTCCGACCACACCGACAAATGTGTCATCATTGATGAGATACAGGTGCGTCCGGAGCTCTTTGCTTTACTTCGGGCATTAACTGATCAGCACCGGGTACCGGCCCGGTTTGTTTTGCTGGGTTCCTCTTCTCCACATATTGTCAAACTCAATTCGGAAACACTGGCGGGGCGGATCGCCTATCATGAGTTGCCACCTTTCTCCCTTTCCGAAATAAAAGGCCGATACACGCAGGAACAGCATTGGCTCCGAGGCGGTTTCCCTGGCTCTTTACTGGCGCCCGAGCCCTTCATTTCCAGAAAATGGCTCGACGACTTTATTGAAACATTTATCCATCGCGACCTTGCTCGGTTAGGATTTCAGGTGCCCGCCGGATTACTGCGCAATCTGCTTTCCATGCTGGCCCATGTGCATGGCGGCCTGCTCAATTCCAGTTCGCTCGCCAATTCCATCGGGGTAACCCACCCAACCGTGAGCAAGTACATTGAGTTGCTCGAAGGCAGTTTCCTGATCCGCCGCCTGCCGCCCTATTTCAAAAATATCGGAAAAAGGCTAGTCAAATCTCCTAAGGTTTATCTCCGAGACAGCGGCCTGCACCATCATTTACTGCGCATATCCGACATGGAACAATTGCGGGGCAACCCTATCATCGGCGCATCATGGGAAGGATATGTCATCGAACAGATTATCAGGGAAGCGCCGGAGTTTTCGGATTTCTATTTTTATCGCACCCACAATGGGGCGGAGGTGGATTTGCTGATGATCACGCCGAATGGGAAAATTGCCTGCATTGAAATAAAATTCTCTATCTCCCCCTCGATCTCAAAAGGCTTTTATCAGAGTATCTCAGACCTGAAACCGGATTATTCGTATGTTATTACTCCCGCCGGAGAAGCGTTCAACCGTGGAGAAGGGCTAAGGGTTTGCCCTTTACAAACCTTTCTGGAGGAGGAATTGGGAAAGCTGGGATAATAACAGAAAGTGGGCTTTCCGAGCCAGAGTAGGAGATAATTACTGGTTAATTGTTCACACAAAAAAGCCGGTAGAAAACAGAAAATCCTTGACCCGCTTTCGTGCTGGATCAAGGATTTCCAAATAATTTACAGGCCAGCTATCACTTCAGCCCCATGCGCTTCACAAAAGCCTGCTGCATCTTCTGGGCTGCGCTATTTTTCGTATCCATTTTAAGCGCATCGGTATAGGCCACCAGGGCATCGTAGTAGAAGCCACCATCCTCAAAAGCAGCCGCTTCCATGAGCTTTTTCAGGGCTGGCCCGGCCTGCTCATAAGCGGGGGTGTTATTCAATCCGGCAAGGGCCTTGGCCTTGGCTAAAGGGCTTTTTACATCAAAATCAAGCTTACCCGTACTGAGTTCACTGTTATCCTTAGCCATCGCCTGCCAGTAATAGGTCATGTCCGGTTTCAACCCCAGTTCCTTCAGGTCGACTTCATGGGCTGGCCCCTTTGTTTCGGCCTGGTACAATACTTTGTCTCCTTTGCCCAGTATCTGGAAGGAATAGGCGGTAGCCGGTTTATCGCTAACCCAGCTGAATACGACCTTTTCGTCGCCAGTCAATGCGCCCAGGCGGATCCCTGGCTTGATCTTGCTATCCTTGCTGCCCCAACCAGAGCCGGAGCCCGGAGGATTCACCTTATCCGTAGTACCCGAGCCTTCATTCGCCGCCATCAGGAAGTCATTGAAGCGGCTGGCGAAGCCGAAACCGGAAGCATTCAGGGCGTCCCCTAGTTCCTGGCTGATCTTATGTTTCCCTTTTCCCTTTACTTCCACGAATTGGCCATTGCTGTATAATTTGGCAGTGGATTTCCCACCCAATTTCAACACGCCATCCGCCTGAAGGGCCTGGCCTTGCTTAGCTTTCGAGAATTTGGCGTTTTCTCCCGGTGCGTACTTTACTTTCTTATAAATGTCGGTCAGTAGAACGGGCATGTCGCCCTGCGCTTGTGCACCCATAAAGCACAACAAGCCAATAATTGTGAGCATTTGTTTGCGGAACATGGCATCTCAGGTTTTATTTTAAGTAATAATTGTGTTTGTTTTTCTTTCTTGGTGGGTCTCGTGGGTCTCGTGGGATTCCCTGGATCTCAACCATTCAGGGAGTGTTCATTTTACTGTGTCAACAGCCTCGTAAAAGCCTGGTTATCAAAGTAACTTGAAACCTGTAACTTTGAACAGCCCCACCATCCAACCATCCAACCATCCAACCATTCAACCATCCACCCCCCGCTTCATCCGGTACACCATCCACTGCTTCACTTTCCCATCCGAACCGAGCAGAAAGATAATATTTTCAATTGGATAAACCAGGAATGTTCCCTGGCGGCTGGATACAATCCGATGGCCGCTGGGATATTTTTCCAATAGTGCATCCAATTCATCGCCCAGATGGATGCCCCTGCCGGTAGCGCCGTCGTAATCTTCGGCGCTCATGAGGAACCAGGCGTAATGATGCTCATCAGCATAATGGGCTGCTATTTTAGAGTGCGGCCGTTGTTTTAACCCGCAAAAGATATCTTTAGCTACTTCCACCTGCAAATCAAAATCCGGAGCCGCCATAAAATCGCTCAGAAGGAGGCCGTCGAGGCGTTCGACGCCGCCACCGTTGTTGGTAAATCCAAGAACGCCGTCCGGCTTAGCCGCTTCCCCGGTGAGAACCGCCAGATTAGGCCCGGCAAGTGGATGGCCGCCCGCGGCGGCCTTTTGTAGGATGGCCTTCGCATCTTCCGGCTCTCCATTCAGGGCGGCGATGATCCCCAGAAGAACATCGGCATCGGCGGCTTCCTCGGCCATTTTCATTTTCTTACCCAACTTTTTAGCCTTACCTGCCCAAAAGGCGGCGTCTTCCCGTTCGTCTAACAGCAGATAGGCGCAGGCTCTGTTGAGCAGCGCCGCCGGGTAATTTTCATCCAGGTCAGCAGCCCGCTTGAATTGCGCCAGAGCGTGCTCCAGCAAGGCGTTCCGAACCGCTATCGAATCGATGCCCCGGCTGGAGCGGCTGAGGCGGGATTCAGTATCTAATTCCAACGGCAGTACGTAGGGCATATCCTTCGGGCTGAAATAGTCCAGGGCGGATAATACATCCAGTACGCCCAGGTTGTTATACAGTTCCCGGCTCTGATAATCCTTCAGGATCATTTGGTAATAGGCCAGAGCATCGTCATAAGCGCCAACCACCGTCAGGCAATTGGCGGTTTGAAAGACGGCGCTAAGCTCCTGCAGCAGCTTCACGGCGTTATTGGCAAAGGAAATGCGGTCCGACAGTGGAGGGTAACCGGGGATCTGCTCCGGTAGGGTGTAGGCCTTGTATATCCTGGGGAGTAGTTCAGGGCTGACGCCGTAGGTATCAAAACCGGCGGAGAGGGCCAGAAAGCCGCCCAGATAATCGGCTTGTGTTTCCAGGGAAAGCCCATCCAGGGCCTGGCCAATCTTTTTGGCCGCTTCGGTGTTGGGGTTGGCATTGGCAAATTGACGCGTCCAGTCGTGTTTTTGGTAATAATGCGTCATCTCGTGGGCCAGCAGCGCAGCCAGGGCATTGAGGGAATCCGCGCCGAAGGTGGTGCAGAGGTCATAAGCCGCAGCTTCCAGCCCGATCTCTTTTTTTTTCGGGTTCATCCAGGCCATGTACAAACGGCCATCATTCATGACAAACTCGGGGGCCGGTTGCTGGAAGTCACCCCGAGCTTGAACGAGGCGGTTGAAGACCTCTGCCGCTACTTCATATTTGTAACCAGCCACATTCTTGTGGGCCGCCTCTCCCCTGCTGTTGATGACATAAGCAAAGATGCCGTCCTCTTCTGAGCAGGCAAAGATCAGGGATGGCAAAAGGGAAAGTAGTAGGATAAAAAAAGCTCGTTCTCTCATGTCTTTTTAGCTTGTATTTCCCGAAACCGGCTTTGGTTACCCCATTTCGCTCCAGGAGCTTGATCCAATATCATTTTCTTACCCCGGACAGGGCAGTACAGGGAAAACAAAAAAGGCCTTTATTTTTAAAAATTGTCCTTAAATTAGAAAAATTTTTAGGAGAAAGCAGGGGGATTGTGCTTTTTCCTTAAATAAGCAAGTAATCTTTTACCACTTGCTCAAATATACACCCATACACAATAAACAGCGAACGAATGAAAAGCCTAAAACTCCTTCTTCCTGCACTTCTGAGCGCCAGCCTGATGGTTGGCCAGGGCCTGGAAGTCCGCTATTTTGTACAGAATGACTCCGTCGCCTATTTCCTGGATGGGAAGCTTGTTCAAAAACCCCGGGTACGTAAAGGGCGGCCGGTTACGGTGCGCTTGATAGACTACAACAATTACCTCTACCAGGCCTCCATCAAACTGGAAGAAGGCAAGGAACAACTGGCGCCGGCCCTGAGTAACGGCATGGAAGGCCTTATGCCGAGTTTGGATGAATCCGGCGGCTCTTCTTTCAACCCCCTGATGAACCTGTTCAGCACCCCCAACCCTACCGGTTTCCCGATGGAGGCTTTCAGCCTGTTGAATTTCAGCTTTGGCTTTGCCAATAAGGGAGACGCGATGGTCAAGGAATTCAAGGCCAGTGCTGCCTATGTCAAAGCTCTTGAGGAAAATATTCAGATACAGGGCAAAGCTATTCAAAAGACGATAGAAAGCCAGAAGATAAAGACCATCGCCGCCGACGAGGTCCAGAAACTCAAATTCAACCCCCGCATCCCCCCTCACCGGATCAAGGAATTGTCAACCCAATACCTCGAAACGATACTTGGTACGGAAAAAGCCGAAGAGATCAGCCTGAGCAGCCTCGTGGACAAAGCCGAAACGCCGGAAAAGCTCGCCGAAAAAGTCCAGCAGTATGAAAAGTATACCGACACGCTTGCCCAGGAACTGGACCGCATGGCGGCGGTCAAGTCGGCCTTGATCGAATTGCAGGTCGACAGCCAGTTTGTAAAAAGTGTCAGTTCCTATCACGACGAAAGCAGTCAGCGCCTGGCCCAGTATCGCCAGGTGGCTCAATCGGCAGCCAAAGAACTGCCTAATGCCAAACCGCTGGATGTCTCCGAACTGGTGGCGTTGCGGTACGAATTGGAAGAATTGGAGGCCAACAATTTCACCCATACTTACCGCACGACGGCTCAGGGCAGCCTCATGCATTTCGACCTGACCCTGGATCCGATCGATTCGGCAAAAATCCTGGGCGTTTCCCAACGCGAGCTCCCTTCGATCGATGTTCCGGTTGCCGGTAATATTAAAATAGGCGCCAGTTTCGGCGTCAGCTTCGGCAGCTTCTTCGACCAGCAGCAGTCCTATTTTCTCCGGGACTCCGTCATCGTTGCCGAAGACAAAGACCGCTTCCTGCCGATCATTACCTCTTTTATCCATTTTTATCCCCAGAGCGCCGGAAATCTTTCCGTTGGCGGTGCTTTTGGCTTGGGGATCTCCCTTGGAGACGGCGGCGGCCTGCAGTCCGCTTCCTTTTTTGTTGGCCCCAGCCTCATCTTTGGCCAGAATGAAAGCCTGACCCTCAGCGGAGGGCTAATGGGGGGTAAAGTGGAACGCCTCGGTAAAGGTTATAAGCTGGGCGATTCGTTCATTTCAGAAGCCGATGTCGTGCCTACCCGATCGGTTTATGAGTTGGGATACTTCCTGGGAATATCTTTTAATTTTTTATCAGGCAAGTAGACATCCCTGAAACAGGACACCTGATATCAGCTGAATTTTATAATTTAAACACCTTAAAGTATGAAGCGCCTCCCTTTATTAGCTGGCCTCCTATTAGCCTCCACTATGGCCTTTGGGCAGGAACTGGAGATTCGATATTATGCACAAAACGACTCCATTGTCTATCTTCTGGATGGAACACCCACCAAAAAACCGCGCACCCGGGCCGGAGAGATGGTCACCCTACGCATTATGAATTACAACAATTATCTCTACCAGGCTACCGTAACGGCCAAGGATGAAAAAGCTTCCTCTGCCCCTGCCGTTGGCAATTTCAACGGACTGGCGCCCGGTAGTAGTGAAGGTGGCGGCTCGCCGCTTGGAATGTTAATGGGCCTTTTTAATGCGCCAGTTCCGCTGTCTTTTAACCCGGATAATTTCAACGCAGCCGACCGAGGCAGCGGTTTTGGCAATGCCTCAGCAGCCATCCAAAACATTACCAGGGAATTCAAAAACACCACCGCTTATATCAAAATACTGGAGGAGGACCTCCAGCAGAATGGCCAGGATATCCAACACAGCCTGGAAAGCCAACGGATCAGTGGTATTGCTGTCGACGAGATCAAAAAACTAAAACTCAACCCCAGTATCCCTCCACAAAAGATCAAAACATTATCGAAGGAATATCTCGGAACGATACTCGGGACGGAGCAGGCTGATGCGCTCTCCCTGGGCAAGGTCCTGAAAAAGGCGGACGCGGCTCAGCAATTGCCTAAAAGCCTGGAGCATTACTCCGCCTATATTGATACGCTATCGGTGGAAATGGACAAAGTGGGCGCTATGCAGTCAGCCCTCGAAGAATTGCAGGCAGAGCCAGCCTTCGTTGAAAGCATCGCAGCTTATCATGCTGCCGGCAACCAGCGCCTGTCCCAATACCGGCAGACCGCCAAAACCGCCCAGGAACAGCTTCCCAAAGTACAGGACCTCAGTGTGCCAACCCTATTGGCCCTGCGCTACCAATTGGAAGAACTGGACGCCAATGATTTCTCTTATACCTACCGCACGACCGCGGAGGGGGACGCCCTTTCCCTGCAGCTCGCCCTTCAACCCGTCGATTCAGCCGAAGCGCTGGGCGCACGCCCCCGGCAATTGCCCACCCTGCAGGTTCCGGTCTATGGCGGATTTAGAGTCAACGCCAGCGTAGGGGTCAGCTTCGGTGGCTTTTTTGAACAGCCCCAGGCCTATTTCATCAAAGACTCCACCATCGTAGCCGAAGACAAGGATAAGTTCCTGCCGATCATTACGTCCTTTGTCCATTTCTACCCACAAAGCGCAGGCAACGTTTCTATTGGCGGCGCCTTTGGCGTGGGCCTGCCCCTGGGTAGCGAGAACGGAGCGCAGTCGATCTCTTTTTTCCTGGGCCCCAGCCTCATCATGGGCAAAGGAGAACGCATCACCCTCAACGCCGGCCTGATGGGCGGCAAGGCCAAACGCCTCGGCCAGGGTTATGCCGTCGGCGACCGCTACGTGTATGAACCCGGCCCTTCCATCGGCTCCGAAGGGGATGTGGTGCCCACCCGAACCGGCTACGAGCTCGGCTATTTCCTGGGCGTTTCCTTTAATTTGTTCTAGTGCCTCGGACTAGGGGGACTGGTTTATGGTTTATGGTTTGAACCCCAAAAACCAGAAACCCCAAAAACCAAAAACCCCTATCTTCCCCCCATGAACAAAAGAAAGGCCATACCCAGCCACGGCCAGCCGGCGGAAACGATTCTGGCCCAAATGAAGGAGATGAAATCCGGTGACCCCAACTGGGCGGATGGGCGCACCTGGAGCCTGGTCTACCATGTAGACGATGAGCACCGTGCGCTGATGCAAAAAACCGCCCAACTTTTCATTTCAGAAAGCTACGCCAACCCCTTTGCCGTGGAGAGCATTCAGCGGATGGAGCTCGGCCTTATCGGCATGACCGCCAATTTGCTCAATGGTGAAGGCTCTGCAACCGGTACGGTAACTTCCGGTGGTACGGAAAGTATCCTACTTGCGCTCTACGCCTACCGGGAATGGGCGCACAGTAGCCGGACTGGCAAAAAAAAGAATGAAATCGTGGCGCCGGCCACCATCCATCCTGCATTTGAGAAGGCGGCTCACCTGCTGGGGCTCAAAGTCCGCAAAGCTCCGGTGGACCACCTTTCCCGCGCCCGTATTGAGGAAATGGAAAAATTGATCACGGAAAAAACCTTGCTTCTGGCCGTTTCCGCCCCTTCCTACCCTCATGGCACACTCGACCCGGTGGAGGCTGCTTCCGAACTGGCGCAACAATACAAACTCCCCCTGCATGTCGATGCCTGTATCGGTGGTTTCTTTTTACCCTGGGTAGAACAGTTATCTCCTGGTAGCATCCCCCCCTGGGATTTCCGCCTGCCCGGTGTCACCTCTATTTCCGCCGACACCCATAAATTCGGCTATGGCGCCAAAGGAAGCTCGGTATTGCTGTTCCGCAGTATGGATTACCTGCGGCATCAGTTTTTCATTACAACCGATTGGGCCGGCGGCATCTACGCTTCGGCTACCTTGCTAGGTTCCCGGTCCGCTATTCCTATCGCCACAGCATGGGCCGCCATGCACAGCCTGGGCCAGGAAGGCTACCTCGGCATCACCCGCAACATCCTGGACGGCTGCGCCCGCCTGCGACTCGGCATTGAAGCCCTTCCCGAACTGGCCATCCTGGGGGAGCCTTGTATGAATATCCTGGCTTTTACCACCCGGCAAAACAAACCTGATATCTTCGTCATCGCCGACTTCCTGGAAGAAAAAGGGTGGGTGGTGGACCGGCAGCACCGTCCCAATTCCATCCACCTGACCGTCATGCAACACAACCTGCCCGCCATCGAACCGTATCTAAAGGATCTTCAGGAGGCGATCGCCTATGCCCGAAACAACCCGGATGCCAAAGCCCGGGGCAATGCTGCGCTCTATGGCCTGATGGCCCGTATTCCCTTGCGGAGTATGGTGGCCAACAACGTCCGGCAACTCTTTGAACAACTCTATGGCGCCGAAACGGCAAAATCCGAATCCCCCTCCGGCGCCAGTAGCCAACAGATGCCCAACCCTCCTTCCTGGATGGGATGGCTCAACCGGCTGTTGAGCGGTTGGAGAAAATGAGGGCAGATAAATGGCCGGCCGTCTCTAATGAACCGGTTAAAAGTGGGTTTTCCCCGGCCTCGTCCCTCGGCCGGAGCATGCTTAATTGGTTTGTTGAAGGAAAACCAGTAACGAATAACATATTCTCTCGAATTTCCTATATTTAGCATCGGCAAAAGGAAGAACTATGAATAGGCGAAAATTCATGAAAGACAGCATGCTTGCCGGCGCCGGCATGGCGCTGAGTGTACCCTATGCACAGGCATTCTCCCGATCGATGTCCCCCAATGATGTGGTGAACATCGGCGTGATCGGCACGGGCGACCGGGGCGGCGGGCTCATACACCTGATGCAGGACTTGCCCCAGTTCAAGGTCGTAGCCTGCTCCGACATTTTGCCCTTCCGCCTGGAGCCGGCGGTTGAAGCTGCCGGGAAAGGCTGTAAAGCATACCCCAACTACAAGGATCTGCTTGCCGATAAAAATGTAGATGCCGTTATCATCGCCACGCCCCTTTCCATGCACTACGATATGGCCGTGGATGCCCTCGACAGTGGTAAACACGTCTATTGTGAAAAAACGATGACCTACCAGATCCAGGAAGCGATGCAGCTGGTAGAAAAGGTCAAAACAGCAGGTAAAGTATTTCAGGTCGGGCATCAGTACCGCTACCTGCCGATCTATCCTCAGGTTGCTAAGCTCATCCAGGATGAACACATCGGTACGATCACTAACGTCTATATTCAATGGAACCGCAATGGCGACTGGCGGAGGCCGGTTCCAGACCCCCAATACGAACGGATCATCAACTGGCGCATGTACAAAGAGTATTCCGGCGGCCTTACAGCCGAGCTGCATTCCCACCAAATTGACTTTGTCAACTGGGTATTCAATAGCCACCCCATCAATGCAGTGGGTTTTGGTGGGATCGATTTCTGGAAAGATGGCCGGGAAACCTTCGACAACGTCAACACCATTCTGGAATACCCCAACGGCATGAAGGCCAACCTTATCTCCCTGACGGCCAACGCCCACGAAGGCTATCTCTTCAAATTCAAAGGCAGTGACGGCACCATCGAACTGTCCATGGACCAGGCCTGGATCTACCCGGAGCCCACCAGCCCCCAATGGGGAGATGTGGACGGTGTTACCGGAGCCACCATCGAGTCTATGAATGCGGGCAAGGGCATTCCTATTCACTATCTGAAAAAAGAAGGCTGGGAAGGTTCCCACTACGCACTGGAGGACTTCCACCATTGCATCCTGAACGGAAAGGAACCCTCATCCAATGTCCACACCGGCGCACGGGCAGCCATCAGTGTCCGAATGGCCATCGATGCGCTGCGCGGCCGGCAGATGACTTCCTGGCAGGAAGAATATGATAAGATCTAATCGAAAATCGTAAATCGATATCCATCATGGCTGAAACGAGACGTACATTCCTGAAAAAAGCAGGGCTGGCCGGTGCGGCAATGACAATACACCCCTTTTCCATTTTTTCACAGGGTTCTCCCAATGAGCGCGTCCGCGTAGCAGTAATGGGCGTCCGGAGCCGGGGCCTGGCGCTGGCTAAAGAATTCGCCGGTATGAAAGATACCGAAGTGGCCTATCTCTGCGATGTCGACCAACGCTTCCTCGATAATGCCATTGCGGAAGTGAGCTCCCTTCAGGCTTCTCGCCCCAAAGGAGAGAAAGACATCCGGAAAATCCTGGAAGATAAAAACGTAGACGCCATCGCCATTGCTGCACCGGACCATTGGCACGCCCCGGCGGCGCTTATGAGTATGGCCGCCGGCAAACACGTGTACCTGGAAAAGCCTTGTAGCCACAACCCCCGGGAAGGGGAATTACTCATCGAAGCCCAGCAGCGCTATAAGCGGGTCCTTCAAATGGGCAACCAACGGCGGTCCTGGCCCAACGTGGTGCAATGCATCCAGGACCTGCACAGCGGCATCATCGGCCGGGTGTACTTCGCCAAAGGCTGGTACGCCAACAACCGGGAGCCCATCGGCTTCGGCAAGGAGGTCGCCGTGCCTGATTTCCTCGACTGGGATCTCTGGCAGGGCCCTGCGCCCCGGACAGCCTACCGGGATAATGTGCATCCCTACAACTGGCACTGGTTTCATCGTTGGGGCACCGGCGAAGCGCTCAACAATGGCACCCATGAGATCGATGTGATGCGCTGGGGGCTGGGTGTCGATTATCCAACTCGCGTAGTGGCTTCCGGGGGCCGGTACGCCTACCAGGATGACTGGCAGTTCCCGGATACCATGGTCGCTAACTTCGAGTTCGAAAACGGAAGCTGTATTAGCTGGGAAGGCCGGTCCTGCAATATTCACCAAATGGAAGGCGATGGCCGGGGTGTCATTTTTTATGGTGAAAAAGGAACCCTGATCCAGACTGGCCACCAGTACAAGGTGTACGCCAATGACCCGGAGCAAACCCTCATCAAGGAGGTGAAAGACAGCGGAAACCAGCCGGCCGACAGCACCAATACCACGAGCCCCAACGCCAGCCTCGACGGCCTTCATATCCTGAATTTTCTCGACGGCATGCGCTCCGGCACGCCGGTTACCAGTCCTATCAACGAAGGCCACAAAAGTGTGCTGATGTGCCAATTGGCCAACATCGCCTGGTCGACTGGCCGCGTATTGCACGTCGATCAGCGCAACGGCCATATCATCGGGGATAAGGAGGCCATGGAAAATTACTGGGGGCGGGAATATGAACCAGGCTGGGAGCCAAGGGGGTAAAAGCGTGTAAGGTTATATTGCCATTTTGCCATATTGTCAATGCTGGCTAGCCATTGAAGAAACCGATTTTTTCATCATTACAATCTAAATACCTTATGAAACTGAGCTATTTACTCACCTGTCTTAGCTTTCTGATGTTGTTGAGTACAACTGAGGCGCTGGCTGTTGTTGTGGTAACACCAAAAGCAGCAGTGGAAAAAACAGAAGTGAATGAAGCAGCCTTGAGCAAAAAAGAGCTGCGCAAACAAGAGCGGAAAGAAAAGCGGGAAACACGCCGACAGTTCCGGCAGCAGATCAAGGAATGGTTCAAGGGAATGCGGGACACAATGGATGATAGCTTACTGTTGCTGGTCCTCGTGACGATTCTGTTGCCGCCATTGGGCATGTACCTGTACGAAGGGGCGGCCACTAACCGGTTCTGGATCTCTCTGGTGCTATGGCTCTTGTTTTACGTACCAGGCCTGATCTACACCTTGTACGTCATTCTGAGCGAGAATTAAGTTTAAAAATGAGTCATGCGAATCAGGGGCTAAATCCGTGAGGCTATCCTCCATGTTTTTTGCCTGGCAGGGTGGCGCGCTACAGACGGCTTTGCCCGGGGCAAAGAAGAGCAGCGCACGCCAGGCCTTAGCCCTCTAAGAGGGGTATAGCCTGGTTTTTGGTTTCGCCCTTTCAGGGAGCGGGCGTCAGGCTCTCCCAGGGCGATGCCCTGGGGTAAGATGTTTTGCCCTTCAGGCAAATCAGAGGCTCCGCCGGCTTCGTACTCGTTTTTGCCTTTTAGGCAAAGCCCGGGGGCTATTGGGATTCCACTACCTTGCCCTTTAGCCCCTGATTCGCATGACTCATGTTAGTCTCTTAAGCCTATGCCAGCGCGCTGTTCTTGGAGCGCTTGCGTTCGTGTTCTTTAAGGTAGATCTTGCGCAGGCGCAAAGAGTGCGGGGTTACTTCCACGAACTCATCCTCCTGAATATATTCGAGGGCTTCTTCCAGGCTGAAACGGCGGGGTGGCACCAGTCTCATTTTGTCGTCGGAGCCGGAAGCCCGCATATTGGTCAGTTTCTTAGTCTTGATCAGGTTCACCACCATATCGCCGGGGCGGCTGTTCTCGCCGACTACCTGGCCTTCGTACACTTCATCACCGGGGGCGACAAAGAATTTGCCGCGTTCCTGCAGGTTGTTGATACTATAGGGAATGGCAGTGCCCGTCTCCATGGCGATCAGCGAACCGTTGATCCGGCCGGGAATGTCGCCTTTGTGGCGCTGGAATTCCAGGAAACGGTGTGTCATAACGGCTTCGCCGGCGGTGGCGGTCAGCATCTGGCTGCGCAGCCCCATGATACCGCGGGAAGGGATCTCAAAGCGCAATTGCACGCGGCCGGCTTTGGGTTCCATTTGCAGCATCATGCCCTTGCGGCGCGTCACCATATCGATCGCTGTTCCGGACATTTCCTCCGGCAGGTCGATAGTCAGTTCTTCTATGGGCTCGTGTACTACTCCGTCGATGCGCTTGGTGATCACCTGAGGTTGTCCGATCTGCATCTCGTAGCCTTCCCGGCGCATCGTTTCGATCAGCACCGAAAGGTGCAGTACGCCACGGCCGAAAACGCGGAAGGTATCGGCGGAATCCGTTTCCTCCACCTTCAGGGCCAGGTTCTTTTCCAGTTCCCGCCACAGGCGGTCTTTGAGGTGGCGGGAAGTAACGAACTTACCTTCTTTACCGAAGAAAGGAGAGTCGTTGATGGTGAAGACCATGCTCATGGTCGGTTCATCGATAGAGATGGTGGGCAGCGCCTCCGGTACATCCGGGCAGGCGATAGTGTCCCCGATCTCGAAATCTTCCACGCCGAAGATCGCGCAGATCTCCCCCGCTTGAACTTCTTCCGCTTCTACCCGCTCAAAGCCTTCGAATACGAAGAGGTTCTTAATGCGGTTCTTCTGCACGCTGCCGTCTTTCTTCATCAGAGAAACCATCTGGCCATTCCGCAAGGAGCCCCGTTGCAGGCGGCCCACCGCAATACGGCCGATATAAGGCGAGTAATCCAGCGAAGTGACCAGGAGTTGAGGGGTCCCTTTTTCGATTTTGGGCGCCGGGATGAACTCCACGATGGAGTCCAGCAAAGGAATAATATCCTGAGTAGGTTTGCGCCAGTCGGTGCTCATCCAGCCCTGCTTGGCCGAACCAAAGATCGTGGGAAAATCCAGCTGATCTTCCGTCGCGTCGAGGCTGAACATCAGGTCGAATACGGCTTCCTGCACCTCTTCCGGGGTACAGTTTTCCTTGTCTACCTTGTTGACCACCACGATGGGCTTCAGGCCCAGTTCGATGGCTTTCTGGATGACGAAGCGCGTTTGCGGCATGGGGCCTTCAAAGGCATCCACCAGCAACAACACTCCATCGGCCATGTTGAGCACACGTTCTACCTCGCCGCCGAAATCGCTGTGGCCAGGGGTATCGATGATGTTGATCTTGACGTCCTTATAGTGAATAGAAACGTTTTTGGCCAGGATGGTAATGCCCCGCTCCCGCTCCAGATCGTTGCTGTCCATGATCAGGTCGCCGGGCCGCTCGTGCTCTTTGAAGAGCTTGCCGGCCAGGATCATCTTGTCTACCAGCGTCGTCTTGCCGTGGTCGACGTGGGCAATAATGGCAATATTTCTGAGTTGCATAAAAAAGATTTAACACATTCTGTACCGGAGAACAAACCTTCCGGCAAGGTGGTTTCGAAAAGAAGCCGCAAAGATACGGGAATTTTAAGTGCGTAGGTAGTTCTCCTAAAAAAAACAACAGCGGCTATCCTTATTGAAGGAAGCCGCTGCGATTTTGGATAGATTCATATATTATTAAATGCAACCGAAACAGAATGGGCTGCATGAGAGGCGCCGATACCCTGACGTGCCTAGTGCAACTGAAACCCCTGAACCGATTGGCTTCGGGTAAGGGGGTTGGACACGAGGTCGACATCAAGAGTGCAGTTTTCGAATCGGATGGCGTAAGTTTCTTTGACGATCGCCTTATTCAGCCGATCCTTTCCAATAACCGCCAGGCCTAGATAGGCGCCCACTTCTTTAAAGCCGAGCATGAGGTCTTTAATAGCGTTCAGTAAATTATTCTGGTCGGAGTTCAGTAAGCCGACCGTAAGCGCGAGTTTGATTTGACGGATGTTCATGTTAGATCGTGTTAATGGGTTTTCCTATTAATGTTGGGATTTTCGAAAGCGTTACATGTTATAACTTTGATTTTCCTTGAATGTTCCGGAAAGGAGATTAAGAGTATGTTAAAAGTGAGGTTTTTTGTCGGCTGCTTGTCAGATGCAAAGCTGCGGTGCGCCTTTACATCTGCCGGGGAGCGTACGGTGTGGAATAGGGCATGGTAAGCCTTTGGCCAGCGGAAAAGTAGCCGAAGGAAGGCGAAACGATTTCTTAGCTTTTCCCCACCCCTTTTCAAACTATATCGTAAATTTCGATACGGCCAATACATTAGCCTCCGCCTAAAGGTTTGGGGGGTATAAAAATAAAACAGCATACACAAGAAATACAAAGGCCAGCCCGGAAATTCCAGACTGGCCTTCGACCGGCCGCATCAGAGCCTGCCCTGCAGGATTGCGGGGTTCATATGTCCTTGATTTGCAATAGGAGCAAGCTCCCCAACAGGCTCTTAGTCCACATTATCATGCAGGAAGGAATTTCCTCCGCTGCGAAGTTCCGGTTCTTCCTCGTCGGAGATCGTCCATTTGGACATAGACTCTTCCGAAGAATCGGGCACGTCATCCAGTTGGACGCCCCGGCGTAGGTAGGCCGGTTCGTTTTCCAGGTCGATGACCGCTTTAGGGTTGCTCAGTTTAACGCGGTTGCTGCGCAGGCGCTCGCGGCGTTTCTGCTCCTCTTCCAGGCGCTGACGGCGTTCTTCTTCGCGCTGTTCCGCACTTTCATCTTTCGGGAAAGGCTCATCATAAGCGTAGCGGCTACGCTGGTACTTATCGATAGTAGAGCGGACATCGTCAAACTCGAAAGTATTGGCGGAAGGTTTTTCTTCCTCGAAGCCTATATCAGCCAATCCCCTTTTTTTTTGATCCTTGTCCTTTGTTTCATCGTCGAGCGATACCACGATGCGGTCGCTGGTGGGCGCTTTGCGCTGCGGGTTGCCTTGCTTATGCTCGAAGCCGGTGGCGATCACCGTTACGCTGATCTTTTCACCCAGTGATTCATCATAGCAGTTACCCCAGATGAGGTCGGTTCCAAAACCGGCTTCCTCCTGGACGAACTCCGTAATCTCGAAGATCTCATCCATGGTCACTTCCTTGGTGCCGGAGGTTATATTCAGCAGGATGTGCTGAGCGCCCTGGATGTTGTTGTCTTCGAGCAGCGGCGAGTTGAGCGCTTCGTCGACTGCCCGCTTGGCGCGGTCTTCGCCGGCTGCGGAAGCCGTGCCCATAATGGCTACGCCACTATCCCGCATAACGGTATTGACGTCCTCGAAGTCGACGTTGACATAACCCGGAACGGTGATGATCTCGGCGATGCCTTTGGCGGCAGTGGTCAGGATATCGTCGGCTTCGGCAAAAGCGTCGGAAATGGACAGGTTGCCATGGATGACCCGCAGTTTATCATTGGAAATAATGATGAGGGTATCCACATTTTTCTTCAACTCCGCCAGTCCTTCCGAGCCCTGCATCATCCGGCGGCGCCCTTCGAAGAGGAAGGGCATGGTAACGATGCCCACCGTAAGGATGTCCATCTCTTTAGCCGTTTTGGCAATGATTGGCGCTGCGCCGGTGCCGGTGCCGCCCCCCATTCCTGCGGTGACGAACAGCATTTTGCAATTGTTCTCCAGGAAGCCTCTCAACTCTTCGATGGATTCCTCACAGGCCATTTTGCCAATGTTGGGTTTGGAACCCGCGCCCCGGCCTTCGGTGAGGTTGGGGCCAAGTTGAATTTTGGTAGGCACCGGGCTCCATTCCATCGCCTGGGCATCCGTATTGCAGATCGCGAAGTCTACCCCCACAATCCCTTGCTTGAACATGTGTGTGACGGCATTGCTACCACCGCCCCCCACGCCCAGGACCTTGATGATCGGGCTTTCGTCTCTTGGCAAATCAAATACCATAACTGCTAGTTTTTAATGTTATGCC
This sequence comes from Lewinellaceae bacterium, assembly GCA_020636215.1. Taxonomy (GTDB): domain Bacteria; phylum Bacteroidota; class Bacteroidia; order Chitinophagales; family Saprospiraceae; genus JACJYE01. The sequence goes on along the minus strand of JACJYG010000005.1, from coordinate 221,461 downwards.
GGGCCTCCTTACTTTATAGCGCTTGTTTTTTGGTTTAGCCCAAGCTGGAATTTTAGTATCAGCTGTTTTTGTTATCGGTTGAAAGTTGTTCATTGTTGGCTTTCCGACACGAACAGTCTTCCATTCAAAGGAACTTAAAACTCACTATCCGGCTCCGCTTCGAACCATTCCTTGGTCCGGCGGAACAATTGTTCGTACCACTTGCCGCCCATCATTTCATCCTCTTCATCCGCTTCCACTTGCTGCGGAACGGGTTCTTCCTGATAAACCAGGCCGGCTTCCAGGTCTTCCAGGCCTTTCATCAGCAGGCCGATGCCGGTAGCGTAGATAGGGCTGCCCAGTTGTTCGTGATAACCATGGGCCAGATGCTCAACAGGCACACCGACACGCGTACTCATGCCCGTGTGGTATTCCGTCAGCTTGTCGATGTGGTTCAGCAAGGCGCCACCGCCAGTCAGGACGATGCCGGCGATAAGCTTGCGCTCGTAGCCGGATCGGCGGATCTCCCACAACACATAGTCGAGTATCTCTTCCACCCGGGCCTGGATAATATGAGCCAGGTTCTTTTCCGAGATCTCTTTATGGTCGCGTCCCCGCAAGCCGGGAATGGTAATGATGCGGTTATCATACACCTCCTCGGACAAAGCCGAGCCAAACCGGACCTTCAGCTTTTCAGCCTGCTGGGCCATCACCGTACAACCTTCCTTGATATCCTTGGTGATGACATTGCCACCCAGCGGCACGACTGCCGTATGCCGGATGATGCCATCGGCAAAGATGGTAATATCTGTGGTGCCACCGCCCATGTCGACCAGGGCCACGCCGGCTTCCTTCTCTTCTTCGCTGAGCACTGCCGCAGCCGAGGCGATGGGTTCCAGCGTCATGTTGGACACCTTCAGTCCGGTGCGTTCGACACAGCGGTAGATGTTATTAGAAGCCGAGATCTGGCCGGTGATAATGTGGAAATTCGCTTCCAGGCGAATGCCGGACATCCCGATGGGGTCGATAATGCCCTGTTCATTATCCACGGTATACTCCTGAGGAATGACGTGAAGGATCTTGTCCCCCGGAGGCAACACCAGCTTATACATATCACTGACCAGGCGGTCGATATCGCGCTGGCTGATCTCTGTATGGTCGTTATCCCGGGTAAGGATACCGCGATGTTGCAGGCTTTTAATGTGCTGGCCGGCAATACCGACATGTACGACCCGGAATTCTTTACCCGCGCTGCGCTGAGCAGAAGCGACGGCTTCGGAAATGGCATTCACCGTTTTTTCGATGTTGGAGACCACTCCCCTGAGTACGCCTTCAGAAGCTACTTTGCCGAAGCCCAATACTTCTATCTTGCCGTGTTTGTTGCGTCGGCCGGCAATGGCGCAGATTTTGGTCGTCCCAATGTCCAGGGCAACCACTACATCCGATTTATTGAAGTTCTGTTCCATCATGCGCATTCAGTTTTTTGTGTTTGCGTCTAAATATTATGTAGCCAACATCCAAAGAGCCATGCCGGCAAAAAATCCTTATCGTTTACAAACGATCTGGCCTTTATACTGCAGGTCGATCTCCGAATACTTCCGCCAGTTCTCGCGGGGCGCCACTTCTTCATAAAATGTTTTCAGGTACCGCAGCTTATCCGCCGCCTGTTCAAATTTCCCGAAAATGATCTTCTGGTTCCCAACCATCGGCACGAGCGTTATTTCTCCACGATTGGTGACGTGCAATTGTTCGATCATCGCTTTGAGGAACTCATCCGCCAGGATCATTTCCGTCAGCCGGAACGCATCTTTCAATGAATTGCGTTTGCGCTCCAGAAATCCCGGCTCGTGGGGAGGCAGGTTGCCGGTCACCACGAGCACCTTGGCGGTGAAGTGAGGAGAAGGCGGCATCTTCACCCCATTTCGGTCGAGGTAATAATTCAGCTTGTTATTGTCCATCACCCGCAGGATCGGCTCGCGCTGCTCAATCTTTACCTTCACCCGGTTATTGGCCCCTACATATGCGTCGGCATTCAGAATGAAGGGGTCCTCTTCGAGGGTGCGCTCCAGGCGGTCCACATCGATGGAGGCCAGCGTACGCCCTTCCAACTTATAGCCGAAGCTCCGTTCGATTGCCAGCCGGACATCTTCTTCTTTAAGAAAGCTTTCTCCGTTTTCCAGCGGTTCAATTTTGATGGACAAGTCCTGAGCAATACTTTCCTCTTTCTTTTCTACCGCCGAGATCACCACGCCAGCGGCCACGAACAGCACAGCCAGCCAGCTAAGCCGTCTCAGCATCTGTTGTTGTTCTGAAGTGATTTGCAGGCGTTTTAACATGTTAATTTCGTTTTTCGAAATATGCTTTTATTGGTTCTCTGAAAGTATCGATGTCCCCTGCGCCTAGCGTCAGCAAGATTTCGGGCCGGTTTTGCCCGATCTCCGCCATCAGGCTGGCCTTACTAACCAGGCGGCGGCTGGGGTTTTTCATTTTGTCAAATAACAGTTGAGCGTCCACCCCTTCGATGGGCAATTCCCGCGCCGGGTATATATCCATCAACAGAATGTCATCCAGTTCGTCAAGTGCGGCGGCAAAGCCGTCGGCAAAATCGCGCGTACGCGAAAACAAGTGCGGCTGAAAAACCCCCGTTATCCGCTTATCCGGAAACAGTTGCCGGGCAGCACGGATCGCGGCTTCGAGCTCTGACGGGTGGTGGGCGTAATCATCGATATAAGCCGACTGCCCGTCCCGGTACAGCAATTCAAAGCGGCGGCGAATGCCACGGAAACTCCTAAGCGCCTGCCGGATAGCGTCCTCCCCTACCCCCAACTGCGTAGCCACGGTAATAGCGGCGGTGGCGTTTTCCACATTGTGCCGCCCCGGCAAGGCAAACTGCAGCCCTTTGAAATTGTGGGAAGGGCTACGGTAGTCGAAGGTGAACATACCGTCTTCCACCCGGACGTTTTCCGAGCGATACGCACCGCCCTCCAATCCGAAGCTATGCAGGTTGGGCATTTCGCCCAGCAATTCCCGCCATTGATACTGTACGTAAAGACTGCCGCCTTGTTCCACCTTTCGGGCAAAGGCCCGGAAACCAGTCTCCAGCAGGTTTTCCCGGTCGCCATAAATATCCAGATGGTCGGCATCCATCGACAGGATAATGGCGATGTTCGGGCTCAGGTGCAGGAAGGAACGGTCGTATTCATCCGCTTCCACCACAACCCAGTCCGAATGGCCTTCCACGAAGTTGGAGCCAAAATTCAGGGCGATACCTCCTAAAAAGGCGGTACAGTCGATTCCGCCGCTGCGCAGCAGGTATGTCAAGATAGAGGAGGTCGTCGTTTTTCCATGAGTGCCGGCCACCGCAACGGCTTTCATGCCGCGGCTGATGATGCCCAGTACCTCTGCCCGTTTTTTAATCGGGAAACCATGCTCCCGGAAGTATACTAACTCCCGGTGGCTGGCCGGAACGGCTGGGGTCAGGATCACCAGGTCAATGCCTTCGGGGATCTTTTCCACCGCCTCCTCATAATGTATGTGCATGCCCTCTTCCACCAACTTTTTGGTGAGCTGGGTTTCTGTTTTATCGTATCCGTGTACGGCTACGCCTCTTCCGTGGAAATAGCGGGCCAGGGCGCTCATGCCGATGCCGCCGATCCCGACGAAGTACACTTTTTTAATGTCACTTAAGTTCATGTTCGTTACCCTTAATGCCTGGCCAGTTTACTGACTTCGGCGGCAATGTGCACCGCCGCGTCGGGCATGGCCAATTGCCGGATCTTGGCGCTCAATTGCCGGCGTGTTGTTTCATCATCCAGCAGTTCAAATGATTTGCGGATGAGTTGCTCCCGGGCCTCGCTGTTGCGGATCATCCAGGCTGCTCCGGCGTCTACAACCGCTTTCGCATTTTTCGTCTGATGGTCCTCCGCCACGTTTGGCGAAGGAATAAAGATGGCCGGTTTGCCGGCGAAATAGAGCTCCGATATCGTCAATGCTCCCGACCGGCAGAGGACAACATCGGCCATGGCGTAGGCCAGGTCCATGCGGTCGATAAAAGCCCGGGCTTCCACATTGGGCAGCCCTGCGGCCTCACAGGCCAAAAAGTCCGCCTCGTAAAGCTGGCCGACCTGCCAGAGCACCTGCACTTCCGGGCGTTCCCGCAACAGGGAAGCATTGGCAGCCATCGCTTCATTGAGCGCCTTGGCCCCCAGGCTACCGCCAAAGACGAACAAGATCGGGCGGGCCGGGTCGAAGCCAAAGTACGCTGCGCCTTCTTCGCGGCTCGCCTGGCTGCCTTCGATGGCTTTGCGCACCGGGTTGCCCGTCAGGACGATCTTTTCGGCCGGAAAGTAACGTTCCATTCCCGGATAGGCCACGCAAATCTTATTCACCTTACGCGCCAACAGGCGGTTGGTCACCCCGGCGTAGGAGTTTTGCTCCTGGATCAGGGTAGGTATGCCGCGACGGGTGGCCACCTCAAGCAAAGGCCCGCTGGCAAAGCCTCCGACACCGACCACCACATCCGGCCGAAACCGGCCGATGATACGCCAGGCCTTCCACAAGCTGCTGGCCAGCTTTAGGGGGAATAACAGGTTCCGCAATGTCAATTGGCGGTGAAAACCGCTAATCCATAAGCCCTCAATGGGGTATCCCGCTTTCGGGACTTTTTCCATTTCCATCTTGCCCTTTGCTCCAACAAAAAGGATCTCTGCATCGGGCTCCGCCTGCCTTATCGCATCGGCGATGGCAATGGCGGGGAAAATATGGCCGCCGGTTCCACCACCGGAAATGATGGCGCGGAGGCGGCTTCTTTTGGTTTCCTTCCTATCCATAGCCCTATTCACTCACCGATTCAATATACTTGCTCACGCTCAGTATCATCCCGAAGGAAATACAAGTGAACAGGATGGACGTCCCCCCCATACTGATCATGGGGAGCGTAACGCCGGTGACGGGCACCAGGTGCACCGATACGGCGATATTGATGAAAGCCTGAACGACCAGGCTGATACTCAGCCCGATAACCAGTATGGCGCCAAAAGCTTTGGGGCTTTTCGTCACCAGCCGCGTAGCGCGGAAGAACAAGAGCGCATACAGGAATACTAGCAGTCCGCCGCCCAGGGTGCCATACTCTTCCACTACAATGGCGTAGATAAAATCCGAGTAGGGCGATGGCAGATAATTGCGCTGTATGCTATTGCCCGGCCCCAGGCCCAACCAACCGCCATTGGCCATGGCGATCTTGGCCTGCTGCACCTGATAGCCTCCATCCGGTTCTTCGATAAACTCCCGGACACGGCTTACCCAGGTTTCGGAACGGACAACGTCCGGAAAAAATTCACCCAGCAAAATGAGCATTGCGAACACCACAATGCCCAGCAACAATAAGAGGGCGATATATTGCAGCGCCACCCGGCCGACAAACATCATGGCAACACAAGTAAAGAACAACAATATGGCAGTCGACAAGTCTGCCGGCGCGATTAGCGCACAAATAATGAGCACCGGGACAATGATCGGCAGGAAGGCGCTGTTGAAGTCCTTGATGTAATCCTGCTTTGAGGATATCTCCCTGGCTACGTAGATGATGAGCGCCAACTTCGCAAAGTCGGAGGTCTGAATAGTGACCCCAACAAATGGCACTTCAATCCACCGGCGCGCATCGTTAATGTCGGCTCCAAACGCAATTGTGTAAAGGAGCAGCGGCACTGAAACGATCAGCAATACGGGCGCCCAGCGGGAAAACTTCATGTAGTGCGTCAGGTGCGCCACATAAGTCAAAAACAGCCCGCCAGCTACGATAACAAAGTGCTTGATGAGGATAGCTTCCGTATTGCCTCCCATCTTTCGGTACGCCAGCGTCCCCGTCGAGCTGTATACTACCAGCACGGAGAAGATCGCCAACACCGCGATGATGGCCCATATGGTGCGGTCCCCCCTCAATTCTGCGTACAATCTCGTGCCTAGAGACATATCTACGTTTTTATTCGTTTCCGGACGGCGTCTTTGAACTGCCGCCCGCGGTCTTCATAATTTTTGAAGAGGTCGAAACTGGCGCAGGCTGGCGAAAGGAGGACGATGTCTCCTTCCCGGGCGAGCCGGAATGCACTCGCCACCGCTTCCTCGGCGCTACGCGCCTCTTCAATCGTGCTGACGATGCTGCTAAAAGCACCGATCAGCTTTTGGTTATCAATACCCAGGCAGATCATTGCCCGGACTTTTGTTTTCACGAGTTCCATCAGCGGGCCGTAATCATTGCCTTTATCCTGTCCACCCACGATCCAAATGGTGGGCCGGCTCATGGCTTCAAGGGCGTAGAAGACAGCATCCACGTTGGTGGCTTTACTGTCATTGATGTACGTTACGCCATCGATGAGGGCCACTTGTTCCATCCGGTGTTCCACACTGACGAAGGTGTTGAGCCCCTGCTGAATGGCTTCCTCTGCTGCCCCCCAAATCCTGGCGGCCTGGATAGCGAAAAGGGCATTCATGTAGTTGTGCCGCCCCCGCAGGCTGCTCTGGCTCAGGTCATAAGTGCTACCGGCAACATGTAGCCGTGCATCTTCGATACTGCTGTTGCTGACCGGCGCCAGCTTTGCCTGCAGCTGGTGTTCCTGCAGATATGCCCCGATATGTTCATCCTCTGCGTTGAAGAGGAAAATATCGTTGGGGCGCTGGCTTTTCGTTATGCGGAACTTCGACCGGATGTAGTTTTCCATTTTGTAATCATATCGGTCGAGGTGGTCCGGGCTAATATTGAGCAGCATGGCAATATCCGGCCGGAATGCTTCGATGCCATCGAGCTGGAAGCTACTGAGTTCCAGCACGTAATATTCGTGCTGTTCTTCACTGATGCTCCGGGCGAAGCTATTGCCGACATTGCCCGCCATCACGACGTCGAAGCCGGCGGTGGCCAGCAGGTGGTACGTCAGTTTGGTGGTGGTGGTTTTGCCATTGCTGCCGGTTATTCCGATCAGCTTTGCCGTGGTGTAACGGCCCGCGAATTCAATTTCAGAGATCACTGGTATGCCTTTGCTTACCAGTTGTTGTACTATCGGAACGCGATCCGGGATGCCGGGGCTTTTTACTACCTCGTCGGCAAGAGCGATGCGCTCCCAGCTATGCTGCTGTTGCTCATACGCTATACCGTGGCTTTCCAGCTCGCGTTGGTATCTTTCACTGATCGCCCCCTTATCGGAGACGAATACATCATGCCCTTTTTGTTTCGCCAATATGGCTGCGCCTACGCCGCTTTCACCGGCTCCGAGGACTACGATCATTTTATTGTTATGCTGTTATACTGTTAATTGTCGACTGCCAACTGCAGGCTGTTTACCTGATCTTCAAGGTGATGATGGTGAAAACGGCCAGCAAGATCCCTACGATCCAGAATCGGGTGACGATCTTAGCTTCGACCATGCCTTTTTTCTGGTAGTGATGGTGCAGGGGCGACATCAGGAAGATGCGGCGCCCTTCTCCGTACTTGCGCTTGGTGTATTTGAAATAAGACACCTGAAGCACGACAGAGAGGTTTTCCACCAGAAAAATACCACAGAGGATGGGGATCAGCCATTCCTTACGCAGCAGGATGCTCAGGGCGGCGATGATGCCACCCAGGGTCAGGCTGCCGGTATCCCCCATAAATACCTGTGCGGGGTTGGCGTTATACCAGAGAAACCCGATACAGGCGCCGACAAAGCAGGCCGAAAAGATCACCAGTTCACCGGTACCGGGCAGATGCAGTATCTGCAGGTAGTTGGCGGCAATGGCGTTACCGGAGACGTAGGCGAAGATGCCGAGCGTCGCGCCGATAATGCCGGAGACCCCGGTGGCCAGGCCATCGATCCCGTCGGTGAGGTTGGCGGCGTTGGAAACGGCCGTCACGACGAAAATGACCAGGGGCACGAAGATGATCCATACCCAATGGGCGGCTTTTTCGGGCTTCAGGGGCAGCACCCAGGCGTAGTCGAACCGGTTGCCTTTGAGGAAGGGGATGTTGGTGAGATTGGTCTTGTAATCTCCCTTTTCCACCGCCACTTCCAGGGGTTGCAATTCGATCGGGATCTGTATGGTGTCTCCGATCATTTCTGTATACCCCAGGTCTTCCGCCTCTTCGACCTCCATCCGCACCACTACATGATCGTTGACGATCATAGTAAGGGCGATGAGCAGGCCCAGGCCAATCTGGCCAAGCACTTTAAAAATCCCACGCAAGCCTTGTTTGTTCTTCCGAAACACTTTGATATAGTCATCGACAAATCCGATGGCGGCCATCCAGATGGTGCTGACGATCATAAGGATCACATAGACGTTATCCAGGTCGGCCATCAACAGGCAGGGAATAAGAATAGCCATGATGATGATCACGCCACCCATCGTTGGAGTCCCTTCTTTTTCTTTCTGGCCGGCCAGGCCGAGGTCGCGCACATGTTCTCCGACCTGCATGCGCTGCAGAATCCGGATGATGCGCCCGCCGAAGATCAGGGAAATGACCAGCGACAAGATTGCGGCGACACCAGCGCGGAAGGTGATATACTGGAAAAGGCCGGCGCCTTTAATATGGCCGAAGTTTTCGGTAAGCCATTCAACAAGTTTAATGAGCATGTTTGTAGTTTTATGGGCCTGATTATGGGCCCAAAAATAAAAATTCCCCGGCGTTAAGCACTGCGTTCCCCATACAGGAGCAAAAGAAGTTCAGAAATCTTTGGCTCATGCTTCCGCAAGCGCCTGGACCAGTTCCTCCTTGTCGTCGAAGGGATGGCGGACGCCTTTGATCTCCTGATACTTCTCGTGCCCTTTCCCCGCAACCAGTATGATATCCCCTTCCCGGGCCAAACGGCAGGCGGTACGGATGGCTTCTTTGCGGCTGGTGATGGACAGCACTTTTCTCACGGCATAGGGCGGTATACCTTGTTGCATTTCGGCAATGATCGCATCGGGGTCTTCACTTCTCGGATTGTCGGAAGTGAGCACCACCTGGTCGCTGTAGTCGCAGGCTACTTTAGCCATCCTGGGGCGCTTGGCCCGGTCTCGGTCACCGCCGCAACCGACCACAGTTATGATCTGGCTGTTGCCCTGCCGAAGCTGATGGATGGTGCTGAGCACTTTCTCCAACGCATCGGGGGTATGGGCATAATCAACAATGCCGATACGGCTGCTTTGCGGGCCGGCCACGTAGTCGAAACGGCCTTCCACTGCACCCAGTTGACTGAGGGCGGTGAGGGTTTCCACTTCGTCCTGGCCCAGCAGGATAGCTGCGCCAAAAACGGCCAACAGGTTGTATGCATTAAACTCTCCGATCAGTCGGCTGAAGAACTCGCGCCCCCCGAAATCCAGATGGAGGCCGGTGATGCTGTTGTCCAGCAGCCGGGCCCGGAAACTAGCCATGGCCTGCAGGCTGTAGGTATACTTCTTTGCCCTGGTATTCTGAACCATCACCCCGCCGCGTTTGTCATCGATATTGACAAGGGCGAAGGCTGTTTTGGGCAAAATGTCAAAGAACATTTTTTTAGCTTCTATATAAGCTTGAAAAGTTTTGTGGTAATCCAGGTGGTCATGGGTGATATTGGTAAAAATACCGCCGGCGAAATAGAGCCCTTCGATGCGCTTCTGATGCGCGGCGTGCGAACTCACTTCCATAAACGCGTAATCGCAACCGGCATCTACCATTTCCCGCAATAAGGCCTGAACAGCAACCGCATCGGGAGTAGTATAGGCTGCCGGGAGAATGGCCTGCCCGACCTTATTGCGAACGGTTGACAGCAAGCCGGCTTTGTAGCCCAGGGCCGTAAACAGCTCGTGCAGCAAGGTCGCGGTTGTTGTTTTCCCGTTGGTGCCCGTTACACCTACCAATTTCAACTGCCTGGAGGGTTCGCCGAAAAAGCGGCTGGCCATCCTGCCGAGTGCCGTTGCACTATCGGCTACCTGAATAAAAGCGACTCCGGTGGGGCGCTCTTCCGGAAGCTGTTCCGCTACGATAGCGGCTGCTCCTTGTTCGATGGCCTTTCCGATGAAATTGTGGCCATCTACCTGAGTCCCCCTAATGGCCACGAAAACACTTCCGGGGGCCACTTTCCGGGAATCAAAATCGATCTGTTTCACCTGGGCCGACAGCTCCCCTTCGGAAGACTGGATTTCAATTGCGCCTAATAGTTCTTTCAACTCCATACGGATCCTGCTGTATGTGCAATTAGCTTTTGCGCCGGGCAGCTGGGCATAACAGGCCTTGTCATCAGTCGGCCAGTGCATGCCATTTTCCCGTAGCGGCCAGCTTTTGGCAAAAGGCCAATAGCCTGATTTTTTTATAGTGTTTCACAGCGCGGGGGGGTAAGCGCAGGTGATTTTCTTATCGCAGATAGAGCCGGATGCTTTGCCCTCTGGCCCGGGTTCCGGGCAAAATGGACTGGCGGGCTACTTTTCCAAACCCTTCTACTTCTACTTTCAGGCCCCGGTTTTCCAGGACAAATACAGCATCGCGCAAGCCAAGTCCAACGACATTGGGCACTTGTTCATCGGTCAGGGACCGCATTTCCATAATAAGGCTATCCGAACGGGGCCGCAGAACGGCTAGTTCTGTAGAAGGGGCCCCATAATACGGAATATCGAGGTAGCGGAGCACCGTGGCCAATTCCTTTTTGTCACCAATGGTAAAGCCCGGCATATTTTCGGCGGTGTAGGCCGGCCTTGCGCCGCTGTTGATCGGCTGGTGCAGGTCTTCCACGGTCACGAATATTTTATCGGCAATCTCCCGAAATACCGGCCCGGCCACATCACTACCATAAAATCCACCCCGGCGGGGTTTATTGATCACGACGATACAGGAGTATTTGGGCTTTTCAACCGGGAAGTACCCGACAAAGGAGGCTTGATAGCCGCCGATGCGCCGCCCGCGATTACCGGAGCTGTAATTGACCTGTGCCGTGCCGGTCTTTCCAGCAAATCGATAGCGGTCCGAACGCAGCTTATGAGCCGTACCCCGCTCGCTCTCTACCACCGATTCCAGTACTTCCTGTACTTTGTCGATGGTCTTGTCAGAAGCAATCCGGCGGTTGATCACGGTGGGGCGGTATGTTTCTACCGTTTCTCCAAACCGCTGAACGGAGGAAACCAGGTAGGGTTTCATCATTTTGCCGCCACTGGCAATGGAGTTGTAAAAAGACAACAACTGCAGGGGCGTGAGCCGGATTTCATAGCCGATTGACATCCACGGCAGCGTTGTACCGCTCCAGTCATCTTTACTGCTGAAAGCCTCTTTGATGTATGGGTTGGCTTCCCCCCCGATCTCGATTCCCGTAGGCATGTTGAGATTAAAACTCTTCAGGCGGCGGATGAACCGGGCAGGGCCTTCATTGCCATTCTCCCTCGTTTTTTCCCCGTAGTGTTCCTGCACCATTTTAGCCACCCCAACATTGGAGGACATCTCGAAAGCGTCCCGCACGCGGATGGTGTCCAGTTTGGCGCTATAAGGCGATGCATCTTCCAGGACTTCGTCGTAGAAGGTCGTGCGGCCGTGTTCGATTCGGATAGAATCATCGAGGTCGACGAGGCCATCTTCCAGCAGGGCCATGAGGGTAGCTGCTTTGAAGGTAGAACCAGGTTCAACAGCAGCGCCAACGGCATAATTGAAAGTTTCCCACCAACCTTCATCCGTGCGGCCCAGGTTGGCGATAGCTTTGATAGCTCCGGTTTCGACTTCCATAACCACCGCAGTACCCCATTCCGCGTCGTGGTAATTCACTGCACGCAGTAATGCCTCCTCCGTTATATCCTGAATATTGATATCCAGGGTAGTCGTAATATCGCTCCCACTTTCCGGCTCGATGACGGTCAGGTCGTCGACGGGCATCCACAGGTCAGCGCGGGGGTCTACACAGATCATCAGTTTCTGGCCGGGTTCGCCGCCAAGTACGGGGTCGAATTGCCCTTCCAGGCCGACGGGCTTGGCGTTTTCCCGAACGTAGCCGATGGTGCGCTGAGCCAGTAACCCAAAGGGGCGTTTGCGTTCGCTGGTCTTTTCAGCGATAAACCCACCTTTGAAACGGCCGAGCCGGAATAAAGGAAAATCCTCAATGAACTTTTTTTCGGCAAAAGACACCTTGCGCTTCAGCACCACGTGCCGGTCTCCACCGGCGCGCAAATCTTCCAACAACTTTCGGGCGCCTCCGGGGGTGTAATCCTCCAGCACATAAGTAGCCAGGCATTGGGCCAGCGTATCGAGGTTTTTAGCGAAAGCCTCGTCGGAAGAAGCATGAGGGTCAAAGTACAGGTTGAAATAAGGGATGGAGGTTGCCAGCAGGCTGCCATCCTCTGCGAGAATGTTGCCCCGGTCCGCTTCCACCGACCGATATTCCAGGTAATTATCTCTGCCCCTGTCGCGCCATTTATCGCCTTCCACGTAACTGATCACGACTGTCTTATACAACAATACAATGGACACCGGTACAACGATGCCGAAGAGCAGGAAATAAACCCTGTATAGCACTTCGTTTTTAATGTCCATTATATAAATTGTTATTCCAGACCATATCTTTTCGGCTCATTCTTCCTTCACGATGACCCGTTTGGGGGCCTGCGAAGGGGAAAAGAGCCCGTTTTCCCGAACCCGGCGCGCTACCTCAGACCGCTTGGCGTTATACATATTATCCGCTTCCAGCGACATATAATACCAGCGCATTTCTTTTAAGTCTTTTTGCAGCAATTGAATTTCCCGAACATTGCGTTCCGCCATGTGGGCGTTGGCAATGTAAAGCGTGGCCAGGAATCCCAGAAAAAGGACAAACGCAAGGTTGTTCAGGACTATCCAGGAGGTCCAGGAGCCCACATCGAACATCGTGCTGAAATCCTTTTTGGCCATAGGTTATTTAGTATCTGTTATTTGTTTCTCAATCAATTTTAATCCAGTCCGGGGTGTAAGGTTGTAGTACAATTTATCAACTGCCCACCTTCTCCCCTACCCTGAGTTTTGCACTGCGGGCCCGCGGGTTCCGGGCGATCTCTTCCTCTGAGGGCTGCACTGCTTTTTTGGTCAGGACGTTAATCGGGCGGTTAATATTGCCGTAGTAGTCCTTTTCCTGTTTCCCTTCCACATTGCCGGCTTTCAGGAAGTTTTTCACCATGCGGTCCTCCACCGAGTGGTAGGCGATGATGGCGATACGCCCACCGGGCCGGAGTACCTCGAGGGATTGCTCCAGGAATTCCTGCAGGGCGCCCATTTCATCATTCACTTCGATGCGGAGCGCCTGAAAAACCTGGGAGAGGTAACGGGCGCGATTGCCGCGTATAAGGGGCTCCACAATGCCGACAAACTCGCCAATGGTTTGAATGGGCCGGTGGTGGCGTTCTGCAAAGATGCGTTGCGCCAGGCTTCGGGCGTTGCGTACTTCCCCGTACTTGCTGAACACTTCCTGCAGTGCTTCCGGCTCATAGGTATTGAGCAATACGGCAGCGCTTTTTTCGCCTTGCTGGTTCATTCGCATGTCAAGGTTTGCCTCAAATCGGTAGGAAAAGCCTCTTTCGGCTACATCCAGCTGGTGCGACGACACACCCAGGTCGGCCAATATGCCATGGACTTCCCGGATGCCGTGTAATCGCAGGAACCGCTTGAGGAAGCGGAAGTTGTGGTGGGCAAAGGTGAAGCGCTCGTCATCCGGCACGTTTGCCAGCGCGTCTTCATCCTGGTCGAACCCCAGCAGGCGCCCCTTGGGGCCCAGCTTATCCAGAATGAGCCGGGAGTGCCCGCCGCCGCCGAAGGTAGCATCCACATAAATGCCGTCCGGCGCAATTGCCAGCGCGTCGATGCTTTCGGTTGCCAGTACCGGCAGGTGGTAAGCCATTACAACTCAGGGTTACCGTTTGCCCTGCCAAGTACATCTTCAGCAAGGTCAGAAAAATCGACCGGCTCCTCTCCAAGGAGTTGCTCGTACTGGTCGTTAGCCCACATTTCAATTCTGTCGTTGTAAGCGGAGAGTATCACATCGTTCTGGATACCCGCGTATTCCAGCAGCCGCTTGGAAACCAGGATGCGGTCAGCGCTATCCAGCGCCACCTTTTGAGCTCCGCGGTAGAAGTACCGTACGAAGTCCCGGTTTTTCTTGTTGTAGAGGTTCAATTGGTTAACCTCGTTGGAAATGCGTTCCCAAACAGCTTCCGGGTAGATCATGAGACATTTCTCAAAGCCCCGGTTGATGACGAAATTATGAGCCTGGCCTTCTCCAAGCTGGGCAATCAACCCAGTCGGCATCCGCATGCGCCCTTTGGCGTCAATTTTGCACTCATATTCGCCTAATAGCTGTTGAATTTGCACTTCTATACCTTATAGTGTTTTCAAAAGTATTACTTTTTGACACATTTTACCACTTTTTACCACCATTTTATATAAAAAAGTTCCACAAATCCCACTGCAAAGTGGAAATTACTTCATTTGTCATCAAAAAAATGATGACTTTATAGCCAAAAAGAAGATATTTTTGAAAAAATGTTCACACACTTTCCCACTTTGGGCAAAAGTTGAGGAGTTGAGGCGGCTCGAGGGAGCCTGGTGCTCCAGGTTGAAATGGAGGAATGAATGTTAGGGGAGGGATCAGCAGGATCAATCTAGCATCTACCGCCCATAGGGCGTCAGCATCAGGAACAATGTCTTTTTGAGGTGCTATTGCCCGGAATCCCCCTCTTCCAAATATATCCCTGCTTCTTCCAGGCGGATCAGGCGTTGCTTGTAGAGTGCGCCTACGGCCTTTTTGAAGGCCTTTTTACTCATTTTAAGGAGGGAAGCCACCTCATCCGGATCACTTTTATCGGTGAGTGGCAGGAAACCCTTGTTTTTTTTCAGGGCTTCCAGGATCTGTTCGGCCTGGGTGGGCACGGCCTGCTGATAGCCTTGAGGTTGCAGGCTGAGGTCGACCTTGCCATCCGGGCGAATGAGCTTGACATAACCTTTGACCCGCATTCCTGGCCTTAGCGGCTGGAAAAATTCGCTTTTATACAAAAGCCCTTTGTAGCGGTTGTTGATGAAAGCGTTAAAGCCGAGGGGCGTCTGCGGGCCGATGAGCAACTGCACCTCCTCCCCTATCTTTAATTCGGGCTCGCTTTTATCCAGGTATTTATTCAGTTTGCTGGAAGCCGCCACGCGGTCGGTCTGTTCATCGAGATAGAGGTAGACAAAATACCAGTTGCCCGTCGTCATTTTCAGGCTTTGCTCGGAAAAGGGGACGAAAAGGTCCTTTTCCAGGCCCCAATCCATAAAAGCACCTATGGGGGTGATCTCTTTCGCCTGCATAAAGGCGAATTCTCCCACAATAGCCTTGGGACGAAGGGTAGTAGCTATCGGCCAGTCGTTGGAGTCCGTATATACAAATACATCGATGGGGTCGCCGGGCGCCAGGCCTTTCGGCACGTACTTGTTGGGAAGCAGGACGTCGTCCCCTTCTTCGTCCTGAAGCACCATTCCATGAGGGGTGTCCCGGGCGGCAATTAGCCGGTTGTATAGGCCGATGTGGATCATGAAGCTAAGCAGTGTTCAAAAAATAAGTTGTCACGCTGCATTTCGCTGATCAGGCTTGCCCTTCAGCCATTCCAATGGCTTGCGGCCTTCACCTGATCAACGAAAGTGAAAACTTATTTTTTGAGTTTCCCTAAATATACATAATCAGAAGATCAAACCGCTACGCCCTGGTACAATTGCTGGCGCTGCCGTTTAACGTCTTCCGATTGCATGAACTCTTCGAAGCTCATCAGGCTATCGATGATGCCGTTCGGCGTGATCTCGACGACCCGGTTGGCCACGGTTTGCATCAGTTGGTGGTCATGGGAAGTGAAGATCAGGTTGCCTTTGAAATCCCGCATAGCGTTGTTGAGGGCCGTGATGGATTCCAGGTCGAGGTGGTTGGTCGGTTCGTCCAACAGCAGGAAGTTGGCCTGGTTGAGCATGATCCGGGACAACATGCAGCGCACTTTTTCTCCACCTGACAGCACAGATGACTGCTTATAGACCTCATCACCGGAGAACAGCATGCGTCCGAGGAACCCGCGGATGAACTGCTCGTCCTTTTCTTCGGAATACTGCCGCAGCCAGTTGATCAGGTCGAGGTCGTGGGCGTTGGAAAAGAACTCCTGGTTTTCGTTGGGCTGGTAGCCGACTTTGATCGTCTTGCCGAATTCAACGGTCCCGGAATGGGCTTCCGCCTTGCCAGCAAGCACATTGAAGAAAGCGGTCATAGCGGAAGCTTCCCGGCAGATGAGGCCGATCTTTTCTCCCTGGTTCATCGTAAAAGACACGTTCCCAAACAGCAGGGTTCCGTCTTCCGCCCGGTAGCTGAGCTTTTCCACCTTCAGGATCTGGTCGCCCGGTTCGCGTTCCATTTGGAAGTTGATATAGGGATACTTGCGGCTGGAGGGTTTGATCTCGTCGAGGTTGAGTTTCTCCAGGGCTTTCTTGCGGGCGGTAGCCTGGCGCGACTTGGAGGCGTTGGCGCTGAAACGCTGGATGAACTCCATCATTTCCTGGCGCTTCTGCTCCACCTTTTTATTCTTATTGGCGGCCTGCTGGGCCATGAGCTGGCTGGTTTCGTACCAGAAGGTATAGTTGCCGGTGAAGATGCGCATGCGCTGGAAGTCGATGTCCACCATGTGGGTGCAAACCATATCCAGGAAATAGCGGTCGTGGGAAACGACGATGACCATATTTTTGAAATCGGCGAGAAATTCCGCCAGCCAGGTCACGGTTTCGGCGTCGAGGTCGTTGGTCGGCTCATCCAGCAACAGAATGTCGGGATTGTTGAACAGCGCCTGAGCCAGGAGCACCTTCACTTTTTCCGGGCCGCTGAGTTGCTTCAATTGCTTGTAGTGCAGCTCTTCTCTTACCCCGAGGTTGCTCAGCAATTCGGCAGCGTCGCTTTCGGCGGTCCAGCCGCCCATTTCACCGTAGCGGTTTTCCAGCTCGGCGGCGCGCAGGCCATCGGCCTCGGTGGCCTCCGGGTTCATATAAATGGCGTTCTTTTCCAGGTTGATGTCGTACAGCTCGCGGTGCCCCATCATCACAGTGTTGAGCACTTCTTCTTCTTCGAACTCAAAGTGGCTTTGCTTGAGCACCGCCATGCGGTTGCCGGGCTCGATAGACACGCTGCCCCGCATCGCCGATAACTCGCCGGATAATATTTTCAAAAAGGTGGACTTGCCTGCGCCGTTGGCGCCGATGACCCCGTAGCAGTTGCCACGGGTGAATTTGAGGTCGACTTCGTCGAAGAGCACGCGTTTGCCGTATTGCAGGCCTAATCCCTGGACCGTTAGCATGGTATAATTCTGATTTTTAGTACAATTATGTAGAATGTGGCTCGTAGCCCTTCACATAAAAGGCGCAAAGGTAAGAAAAGTTGAGATAGGAAATCTATTCTCGCATTCTCCCATTCTCGCATTCTCGCATTCTCCCATTCTCGCATTCTTGCATTCTCCCATTCTCGCATTTCAAAAATCCATCCTTTGCTTACCGACGTTAATGCGGACGCCGCCGCCGAGGTATTGGGTGGTGAGATCCAGTTTGTCGTCCTCACTATCCTTCTTCCGGTAGAAATACTGCAGGTCGATAAAGACGTTGTGGGCCAGCATATAGCTCACATCCAGGCCCAGGATGCTGGTATTGGCCCTGATGCCCTGGGCGATGGTATTGCCAAAATCCTGTTCCCGGTTGTTGTGGGATAGCAGCAGGTTGCCGCCCCAGTTTTGCCCGGGGCCATCCTCCCCGAATTCAGCGCGGATGAAACGCCCTTCGAGGAACCATTTCTTAAACGGCTGGTAGCGGGCGATGAGGAGGCCTTCCTGGAAATTGGCGCCCAACGGGTGCGCCAGGGGCTGGTTGTAGTGGGTGTAGCTTGCGGAGCTGTCGCGGTGGGTATAGGTGTAGGGCCGCACGATGTTGAATTCGGCCTGTAAATCCAGGTGTTCCACCCCAAAGGCGTTGATGTACTTGGCGCCGCCCTGAATGCCGAACTTATTGGCCCACCAGCCGCGCCGCTCGATGAACAGTTCATCGAACTTGAACTCATCCAGCATGAGCTGGCCGTATAGCTGAACGCGATGAAAGATATTCCATTTGGCGTCCATCCCGATGAGCACATTATCGGGGCTCCCCAGGCCTTGTTCAATGGTGCGGTAGAGGATCACGGGGTTGAGGTACTGCAGTTCAAAGCCTCCGTTTTCGCGGCTGAACATTACCGTTTCGAAGATGCCGAAGCTGAGGTTGGGCAATACGTTGTAGCTGAGGTAATGCGCCGCCATATACTTTTTGGGCAACACCTTGTCCCCCGAAACGTTGGCGTTGGATTCGGCGGCCAGCTCGGCGAAAATATTCTGATAGTGCAGCTTCCAAACCTTCCAGTTGGCTTTGAGGTAGAGGTAATTGTTGGAAAAATCCGACAGGATGAGCGAGCGGTAGCCGTTGCCGATGAAGTTGCGCCCGTAGCCGAACTGCAGCCCCACATGCCGGGTCACGTTAAAGGCCAGGTAGCCCTGCCCGTTGAGGTAGTCATAGCCGTTGGTAATGTCGAATATTTCGCTTTTATAGGTTTTATAAAGTCCGGCGCCGGGGATGGCCTTATCCCTTTTGATGCGCTCGTTGACGTAATCCGGGAAGCGGGACTGGGTTTCCAGGATGCTGAAGTAGACGAAAATGCGGTCGTCGATGCCGGCGCGCAGTTCTATGCCCCGCAGGTTGTTGAAGATCAGTTCCTGGTCGTTCTGCTCCTTGGCCAGCTTGAAGTCCAGCAAGGGGTTGACGCGGAGGTGGAAAAATTTCTGGTTCACTTCCAGCATATTGGCCGGCGTCGGGTACAGGAAGCCCAGGTAGGGTTTCTCCCGCATGATATAGCGGGGGTCCGCCATGCTGGCCTCCACCTGGGTCATCAGGGTATCGGAATAGATCAGCTCCCGCGGCCCGGCAATGCGGATCGGGTAGCGTGCCGTCACCAGCCATTCGTTGTTGTCTTTGAACAGATAATACAGGTCCCGGCGGTCGGCGGCCGAGAGGCTCACGGCAGCCGTATCGATGCCCATCGCGTAAGCCGCCACATCGCCCCGCAGGTAGTATTTCAGGGAAGCATGATAGGGCGCCTCCAGGCCCGTCTTGATCTCCAGGCGGTCCAGGATGTGGTAGGCGGGGCTGCCCAGAGGCAGGCCGCTGCCCTGCGCCGCCAGGGTGAATGGCGCGAGGCCCAACAAGATTAATACAAAATAGCCAACCAATGGCGGGTAATGGTATCGCATAAGAGTCGGTTTTTAAGGCCGGCTAAGATAAGGTTTTTCGGGTGCTTGGTTGTTTCATTCTCCGTAGGTTGTTATCTTGAGTAACAATAGGTTTTGTAAATTTACCAATGCTACTGCTTAATGAAAGCTGGTCAAGCTTTTTAACATTAACTCCATGAAACCATTTTTTTTCTTCGCTTCTCTGTTGTGCTTGCTGGCTTTTTCCTGCACTAAAGAAGACGGCCTTGGAGGAGAAAACTGCCCTCCCATTTACTCTTCCTGCGATACCTCACTCTTTACAAGGCTCAGCACTATAGACACTTGCTGGATGCTGCCGGAATTTGGAGCTAGTTATGTTTTTATCGCCCTTAAACCA
Source organism: Lewinellaceae bacterium (assembly GCA_020636215.1). Lineage (GTDB taxonomy): Bacteria > Bacteroidota > Bacteroidia > Chitinophagales > Saprospiraceae > JACJYE01. Next base: position 201,879 of record JACJYG010000005.1, on the reverse strand, counting down.
AGCATAGTCCCTGTTGGTAAGAGCCCTGCCAATGCCCACCTATTTATTTATCAGCGGTATTTATCGGGTAGGGATAGTGAGTTATGGGTTATAGATACCTGTGAAAACACCAGAAACATATTGGCCCCGGCTTTGGAGGGACCGCCTAAAGCCAATAACCAGGATTGGGTATTATTCAAAGATGCCAATGATTTTAAGCTTTATAAGGTCAAAACAAACGGCGATAGCCTCAGCCTGGTATCCGAAAAAATCACGCATTATTATTTTGATTGGTGTATGGATGGAGAATACTTCGTTACAAAGGACTTGTGGAAAGACACTACTTTCCTGTATTCTAAAACAGGGAGCCATTCTGGACACATTCCTTCTTGACTATCGTACGCTTGCAGCGAGGGGGGACCAACTGGCGGTATCTATTGGCGAACACTCGGATACCTTGGCCATTCTAAACCTGCAAAACAAGGAATTAACAAAAGTCTTCTCTGTGCCCCCAGGCTTGGGAAATGTCAGCTATCACCCTCTAAAACAATTGGAATGGCAGGGCCCATCCCATGTGATATGGGTGAACCCTAGTGGCATTTTCCGGATTGACATTTCCAACGGGACGATGGCTCAATTGAAGGAAAGTTGCGACAATGCCGCATATACTGTTCCCGTGATAACCGAAGATGGGCAACCCTGGATGTTTCTGGGGCGTATTGACCGAAACTATCCGCAGACGCCAGGGGTGGTGAAATCTATCACGTCTTTTATTGCATTCAATACCAACACGGGAGAGGAATGGGTAATAGATATCGAACCATGACCAGGCTGAGTGTTTTTGTTGCGCTGGCAATAACGTTTTGTTCTTGCACCAAGGACAAAGACACCTTCTGCCCGCCCAACGGCAAACAATGCGACAGCACGCTTTATGCCAATCCATTACCTACCGATAGCTGTGTGATTTTCCCGGAGATATCGTCTGGAAACTTATATATTTCTACTAGAATCGGACCGGGCTATGCATTAGTAGGCAAAAGCTCTATCAATTTGGATGAGTGGCTGTATACCTTCCACCCAGAGGGTGCCAGCAGTAATATCGGCGCAGAATTATGGAAAGTCGACACCTGCTCAGGGAAAAAGCAAAAGCTCGCCGACAATGTTTATGTTCAACCCAAAATTAATCAGAATGGATGGATACTTTTCATGAACAATCAAGATGGCTTATTGTATAAAATAAATGAAACAGGGAGTAACCTTTCACCAGTCTCATCAGAAATTAATAATATTACCTTTGATTGGTGTATGAATGGCGAAGCATTCTTCTACCGGGCGCGGTTTAAAAAGGTTGCATATCTGGTATCCGTTGAGGGCACTGTTCTGGATAGCTTTAACTTAGACTGTTATGCAATCGCCGGGCGGAAGAACAGAATAGCCATGAATTTGAAAAGCGAAATTTCAGGGGCATATTCCAAAATAGTGATTTTGAACCTTGATAACGGATATTTGACCAATATTGTTGAACTGAATGGAATGGGTAAAGGATGGCCTTTGGCTTTGACATGGGAAAGCGATGAAACAATAATTGGTGCTTTTGCTTTAGGGCTATTTCGTATCCATGTTTCCACAGGGGAAATAGAAACCCTAGAAAAAACTTGTGATAATCTCTTCTATTATTATCCAAATATACTTCCAGCGTCTCCAAGTTGGTTGGCCATAAGCCGAAGAGACTACACATATCCTGAATTAAGCCAGGTTTTTTTTACGACGAATATGGTATTGTATAACACCCAGACCGGCGAGGAGTGGAAGCTGGATCTGGATCAATGAAATAGCCCTGCTCCTCCCCAAATCCCTAAAATCGGTAAAATACCATCAGGGCCCAGTAATAATTGCGGAGATAATCAATGCGGGGCGGGGCGGTGGAAAGCGTCCGGGGCGGTGGCGGTTCGGGGTTTTCGTAAAGCTTGTTGAGGGCGATGCTGTACCGCAGTTTCAAGCCCAGGTTTTTGGTGAATTCCTGTCCCAGGCCGGCCAGTATGGAAAACTCATTGCGCTGCAAATCTCCCTCAATATCCCGAAAAAGCAGGCCATCCGTTGGGCTCGACGGTTCGGTAATGCGAATTCCCACAATCCGGGCGTAGGAAAAGCCGCCTTCCACAAAACCAGAAGGCCCTTCCTTTTTCCATCGGTAGCGCAAATAAAGTGGTACTGCTGCGTATTGAAAGTCGAGATGCCGGTTGCGTAAGCCCTTTACGCTGCTTAGGCTGGAGGAAGTTTCCGTTTTGCTGCCCTTGCGGAGATAGAGCAGTTCCACCCCCAATTCCGATTGCCGGCTCAGCACGGCCGATGCCTGCAAGCCCATCAGCAGGCTGGCTTTGTGGTACCCATTGTATTTGTCGCCATCGACCTGCGAAAAATTACCACCGAGCAATAGGCCCGCCCGAAAGCGCTGCTGCGGCGCCCGCCGCCGCGACTGGCCCGAAGCATCTGACCAACTGAAGCAGGACAGCAACAACCATAACAGGATAAGCCTTTGACAGAAAAGGCGTGTATTTGCGTATGAGCGCATAGGTGGGTATGTATTGGGTATATGCAAGTATGCAGGGCCTATCAACTCCTCAACTCCTAAACTCCTAAACTCCTAAACTTCCCAACTCCTAAACCTATCCCCTAATACCCCAAAATCTTCAGCATCTCCTCCGCCGTCTGTTCCGGCTGGTAGAGCTTATCCACGATATTGCCCTGCGAGTTCTTGTAGATGATTACGTGTTTGGGGGAAGGGATAAGGCAGTGTTTTATGCCGCCGTAGCCGCTGATGGAATCCTGGTAAGCGCCGGTATGGAAAAAGCCCAGGTAGAGCGGCTCGGCATCGTTGGAGTCATAGGCCGGGAGGTAGACCTGGCCTTCGTGTATCTCAGAGTTGTAGTAATCGGAATTATCGCAACTCAGGCCGCCGATGTTGACGCGGCGGTAGTCGCTTTGCCATTTGTTGATCGGCAGCAGGATAAAGCGTTCGCTGATGCCCCAGGTATCCGGCAGGGTGGTCATGAGGGAATTGTCGATCATGTACCACATCTCGGAATCGTTCTGCAGCTTTTGCGCCAGCACGGAAAATATGGCCGCTCCGCTTTCCCCCACGGTGTATTTTCCGAATTCCGTGAAAATATCCGGTTCGGGCACTTCATCCTCTTCACAAGCCTGCAAAATGAGGTTGACGATCTCCTTGACCATGTATTTGTAGTCGAATTCGAAGCCCAGGGAGTTGCGAATAGGCATGCCACCGCCGATATTGATGGCGTTCAGGCTCTTGCTATGCTGTTTGATCTCGCCGTACAGCTTGATGGCCTTTTTCAGTTCACCCCAATAGTAGAGCGTATCCTTGATGCCGGTATCCACAAAAAAGTGGAGCATTTTGAGTTCGAACTTGGGGTTGTCCTTGATCTTCTCGTGGAAGAAGCGGGAAACATCGGCATTTCGGATGCCGAGGCGGGAGGTATAGAACTCAAAATTCGGTTCTTCTTCGGTGGCCACCCGGATGCCGATCTTACACTTCCCTTTGACGTGTTGCTCATAGTAGTCGATCTCGCCCATGTTGTCACAAATAGGGATGACGTTTTCGAAGCCGTCGTTGATCAGGGCGGCGATGCGTTCGAGATAGCCTTCCGTTTTAAAGCCATTACAGACGATGATCGTATCGGTAGATAGGCGCCCTTTTTTGTGCAGGCGCCGGATGAGGTCGATGTCGAAAGCCGAGGAGGTTTCAATGTGCACGTCGTGTTTGAGCACTTCGTTGAGCACATAACTGAAATGACTGCTTTTTGTGCAGTAACAGTAGTAATATTTACCCCTGTATCCCACGGATTTCATAGCCCGGGTAAACAGGTTGCGGGCCTTTTTAACCTGGGAGCCGATCTTGGGAAGATAAGTCAGCTTTAAAGGGGTGCCGTATTTACGGATCAGGTAAATGAGCGGAACGCCGTTGAATACCAGGTATCCGTCCTCGATGTCAAATCCTTCCTGTGGAAAGTAAAAGGTCTGATCGATGAGGTCAAAGTATCTGTTGGGAACTGCCAATTGCGCCTAAGATTTAGAGTCCAACCATAATGAAAGTTCTGTAAGAACAACACTCCACCCAGCCTGGCTAGGAGGCAGAAAGCGAAGCGCTGCAAAAGTATAGGGAAATATTGAGAAATTCAGAGCTGAGCCTCTGAATTATTCATCCGGCCCGTGATTTATCACTACTTGAAAAGATATGGCTGGAAGGCCGGGACAAATTATTATTTTGGCGGCGCCAAAAAAAACATGGATCATTATGGATAAGCTAGACGCCCTCAATCAGGTGGCGGAATTTCACCGGACTTTCCGGCACCCCATAGAACCTCAGCCCATCATTCCCGATGAGCGCCGTTGCCGCCTGCGGGTAGCTTTACTGGCGGAAGAACTCCGGGAATTACAGCAAGCCATCGACGACCGGGATATCGTGGAGATCGCCGACGCTTTGTGCGACCTGCAATACGTATTATCCGGTGCGGTGCTGGAATTTGGCCTGGGGCCGAAGTTCCGGGCGCTCTTCGATGAAGTGCAGCGCTCCAACATGAGCAAAACCTGCAAAACCAGGGAAGAAGCTGAAGCCACCATGCGCCACTACAAGGAAACGCGTGGCTTCGACAGTTATGTAGTCGAATCCGAAGGCGTTTTCCTCGTCTACCGCAGCGATGATAACAAGACGCTGAAGTCGGTGAATTATTCCCCGGCAGACCTGGAGGGGATATTGAATGGCTGAAAGGCTACCCCTTTGCCCGGCCCCGAGCAAGGCCGTTGAGGGGATGGCCGGATGGGCGTCAGTGTTCCACTGCCTGAGCAGACAGCAGTTTGCGCAATTCCTCTATGCTTGGGGTATGGCCATTTTCATAAAAAATGTGGCCATTGAAAATAATGGCAGGAATAGCACTCACTCTAAAACGTAGAATGTCATCTACTTCCGTCACCTGTTCTATCTCAGCGCGCAGGCCGACGCTATCGAGCGCGGCCAGGAGGTTGTGGCTCAGTTGCCGATGCTGGCTATTTCCCAAACCTAAAACTTGAATATGGACCATCTTCACTTTGGCTTTTTTTCAAGAAGCAAAGTGGGGGATTTCAGGTGGGGGATAAATGATTTTTATCAGAAAGCCACCTGAGTTTTATCAACATCAAACGCTTTTGATTGTTTTTTTCCGTAAATTCATAACTTTAAACCCAGCTAGCGCAACCCTTTTTTCAGAGCGGGTTTCTCCTATCATTCACAGAAAATATGAAATCTACCGAAGAGATCATTGGCTTATTGAGCAGGGGTTACGATTTCGAGAGTTTCCTGAGCACGCACATCAATGGCCTGCTGGCCGTTCGGAAAGATGGCCTGATCCTGTCAGCCGATCAGGGATTCGCCCGTCTCTTCGGTTATGAGGAAGAAGCCCTGCCAGGCCTTTACTTATCAGAGGTTCTTCCTTTACTGGAGTTGTCGGAAGCAGCTGGTGTAGAACAGGCTCAGGGTTCCACTCTTGGGCGGAAACAGGATGGGCAAAGCATCCACCTTTCCTACACCCTCCGGCAGGCCTGGAAAAATGACGGCCCCGCCTATTTTTTGCTGGTCCATTGCAAATCCTCCATTGCCCAGAGCCTGGAGCTCTATGCGCATATGTTCGAATGGATTCCGGTAGGCATCCTCATTTACAACCTGCCACAACAGCGGCCCCTGAAATGCAACCAGGAACTGGCTCGCCTATTCGAAGCTGAAAACGAACAGGCGCTACTAAATGACGGCCCCTTTTCCAATCATCCGGGAACGCCTGCTGATTTGGGGCAACTTCAGGCCCACATCCAAAGCCTTAGCCGGCAGGAACGGCAACAGTTTGAATTGCGCCTGCACACCTTGAAGGGAGGGGAAAAGCACTTTGAGATAACCACCGCCCTTATCCCCGCACTCAATGAGCATCTGATGGTGCTCTTGTTCAAGGATATCTCCGAGCACAAAGCAGCGGAAGAAAAACTCCGCGAAAGCTGGCATACCCTGGAGGCCGTCATCAATACGGCAGTAGACGGTATCATAATCATCGATGACAAAGGGGGCATGATCCTGGCCAACGAAGCGGCCAGCCGGCTTTTTGGTTACAGCCGGGAAGAATTGCTAGGCCAAAACGTCAATATGTTGATGCCCGCTCCTCACCACCGAAAGCACGACAGCTATATTCAAAACTATCACCAAACGGGTATCGGTAAAATCATTGGCATCGGCAGGGAGGTGGACGGGCGCCGCAAAGACGGCAGCCTCTTCCCGTTCAAACTAGGCGTCAGCCGGGTGGAGTCACAAGGACGGGTGCTATTCAGTGGGGTTATTCATGACCTTACCGGACAGAAAAAAGCGGAAGAAAAGATACTTGCCCTCAATCGGGAACTGGAACAAAAAGTAGAAGAACGCACCGAAAAACTGACCGAAGTGGTCAATAAGCTATTGCAATCCAACCTGAAGCTGGAACGGGAGATTAAGGAACGCAAAGCTGCCGTGGAAGCGCTGCGCCACAACGAAGAAGAACTGCGCAAATCGCTGAACAGAGAAAAAGAGCTGAGTGAACTAAAATCCCGCTTTGTCTCGATGGCTTCCCATGAGTTCCGTACGCCCCTAACCACTATTGCTTCTTCCTCCGAGCTAATCGGCTTGTACACCGAGTCCGGCCAGCAGGATAAACGTTCCAAACACCTGCGCCGGATCCGATCCGCAGTGACCAACCTTACCGGAATACTCGGCGATTTCCTTTCACTGAGCAAACTCGAAGAAGGCAAGATCCGGCTTGAACCAGTGACGTTCCTGCTGCTTGACCTGGCGGAAGAGATCGTTGACGACATACAGGGGCTTCTGAAAAACGGACAGAAGATCAATACGAATTTCGAGAAGCTCGGACAGGAAGTAGTGCTGGATAAAAAGATGCTCAAAAACGTGTTCATCAACCTGCTCTCCAACGCGATCAAATACTCCCCGGAAGGCGCATCCATCCACTTTTCAGTCCAACTCCAGGATAGCCAACTGCTGGCCAGCATTCGCGACGAGGGGATCGGCATTCCCGAAGAGGACCAACGGCACCTCTTTACCCGCTTCTTCCGGGCTGCCAACGCGATCAATATACAAGGCACCGGCCTGGGGCTCAATATTGTGAAACGCTATCTGGATATACTGGGCGGGGAAATACGCTTTGAAAGCGCGGAGGGCAAAGGCACAACCTTTTTTGTGGAATTACCGCTGCAACAGGCATGAAAAAAGCCCCGATAGAGGATATCGGGGCCTCTCACTAACGCGCTCTCTCTGATAGAGTGAAGAAAATTCTTGGTAGTATCCAAATGTACTATTTTTTATAGCAACCTTCCAAATTTTTTCCCAATCAACTTCAAAAAAAGTGACGCCGCTTTTAGCACAAAACACTACTACTTTAGAAAAAAAGTAATTGTAAAAAATAAAAAACAATATATAAAATACTGGAAAATAACAAATTAAACCAATAACAAAATACTTCCCCATCTCCAACTCGCCGCACTACCCTCCAAATATGTAACAATTTAACTCCGTCCACCCTGGGAGCCGTTTCATTGCCCGGGTTTTGCTTCAATAATATATAGCCACGGACCTTGGCTAAAATGGCTATATTTCACTAAATTACAGGCAGCCAAAAGGTATATTTAACCGGTGGGCTGTATTTATTAACCAACACAAACAATATAAAATGGGTTTGTTCTCCTTTCTCAAAAACGCAGGAGCAAAGCTCTTCAACAAAGCTGAAGAAGAAGCCAAAAAAGAAGCTCCCAAAACACCAGAAGGCAAAGTTACCAACGACCTACTAAACCAAATGAAGGCCAAACTGCTCCTCAACATTGTGGAGGGCCTGGGCCTGCCAGTACAGGGCCTGCAGGTCGAATTGCAAGGTGAAACCGTAGTGGTTTTTGGTGAAGCCGATTCGCAGGCGACCAAAGAAAAAGTGATCCTGGCCCTGGGTAATGTCGAAGGGGTTTCCTCCGTTGATGACCGAATGACCGTTAGGGCGCAGGAACCAGAACCAGAAGCTCAATTTTACGAAGTAAAAAAGGGCGACTCCCTGTCCAAGATCGCTAAAGCGTTCTACGGCAACGCCATGAAGTACCCGGTCATCTTTGAGGCCAATAAGCCGATGCTCAAAGACCCGGACCTCATCTATCCCGGCCAGGTGTTACGCATACCGCCCTTGGCTTGATTTTACTGGTTATTAGTTATTGGTTGATTTTACCGATTGAACGATACTGTTGTTGGCCTTTTGGCCTGTACAGGCGTATCTGTTTAGTGATGCTATGGATACTCTTTTCTGGCCCGAATTCGGGCCAGAAAAGATGCTGTCCCCCTATCGGGGCAGCGGATACTATCGATTCCAGGCTTCCGAGTCTCTTTGGGGCAGGGAGGCAGAGATGAAACGGGCAAGCCATTCCCAGTATCTACCGCCTAAGGGCGTAGCATCAACCCCGCCCGTACGGGCGGGATGAGCATCTTGCAGGAGTGCTAAACAGGTACGTACAGGCCAAAAGGCTAACAACACTTGGGAAAATGCTAAGGAAGTTTTTCATTCCCTTAGAGCATATTTAGAGCTTGCGCTTAAAAATAACGAGTAACTGATAACAAACGCTCTTCATAATGAAGTATTCTACCCTACTGGCGGTATGGGTCTCATTTGTTCTTTCTCCTCCTATCGTCCCGGCCCAGCCTTTCCTTTTCGGCGCCGACCTCTCTTATGTCAATGAAATGGAAGACTGTGGAGTGGTGTACCGGGAGGAGGGCCAACCTAAAGACCCTTATCAGATCTTTGCCGATCATGGCTGCAACATGGTACGCCTCCGGCTCTGGCACACCCCTTCCTGGTACGACAATCTCAATACCGGACAGCACTACTCCGATCTGGCTGATGTACGGCACAGCATTCAGCGGGCTAAAGCAGCCGGCATGCAGGTATTGCTCGATTTCCATCTGTCGGATACCTGGGCTGACCCTTCCCGCCAACTCGCGCCCGCCGCCTGGCTGGATGTAGTGGACAACCTGCCTATCCTGCAGGACTCCCTTTATCACTATGTTTACAATACCTTAATGGAGCTGGACGAAGAAGGGCTGCTGCCGGAAATGGTACAGATCGGCAATGAAACCAACCGGGGCATCCTGCTTTCTCCCGAAGTTAACGCCTCCGGCTGGGTGCTGGACTGGGAACGGAACAGCCTCTTGTTCAACACCGCTATACAGGCCGTACGGGATGTGGAGAGCGCAGCCGGAGCCGAAATAAAAATTGCCATTCATATCGCCGGCCCATCGAATGCCAGTTGGTACTTCGACCAATTCATTCAACATGGCGTTACCGACTTCGATGTCATGGGGCTGTCTTACTACTGGCCCTGGCACAAGCCCACTACCATTGCCCAAACCGGCCAGATCATCGCGGAATTGCGCGCCGCCCATCCAGGATACGAAGTAATGATTTTTGAAACGGGCTATATATGGACCCAGAACTACAACGATAGCGCCGCCAACCTTTTTAACGACCCGAACCCCGGCTACCTGCCCGTCAGTCCGGAAACCCAGAAACAGTGGCTGGTCGATTTGTCCCAGGCGGTCATTGACAACGGTGGTTCAGGGGTGTTGTACTGGGAACCCGCCTGGGTTTCTTCCTCCTGCTACACGCCCTGGGGCCAGGGGTCCCACTATGAAAACGCCACTTTCTTCGATTTTCAAAACAATCTGCTGAATAATGGAGGGATTGGCTGGACGGAATATCCTTATCTTTTCCCCACAGCCAGCCGGGAAGCAGAAGCGTCGGAACCTATCAATATCTTTGCAGCCCCCGCGTATGATAGCATCATTCTTCAATGCGAAGCCTCAAACCTTTCCGGGGAACTCACCATAGAACTGTTTAACTCCGGAGGGGGCGGGGTAGCTACCCAAACCATCCAACTGTCCGGCAACCCTACCTGGGACTATAGGATGCCTCTCCCCCCCTTACCCCCGGGCATTTACTTCGCAGTGGCCAGTCAGAACGGGCAAATCGTTGGGGGAGGCAGTGTATGGTTAGGGAGGCGGTGATTTGTATTACAGTGAGCAGTATGCAGTAAGAGGCCGCGAGGAGTCCTGTAGCCTGTTCCACTGTTTACTGCCGATTGCCGACTGTATTCACCACATTTATCGGCTCCCCTCTTAAAAAAGCGCTCACATTTTCCACGGTAATATCCAGAAGGCGCTGGCGGGCTTCGCGGGTGGCCCAGGCCATATGGGGCGTGATGAGGCAATTGGGGGCATCCAGGAGGACATTGCCATGTTTCGGGGGCTCAACGGAGAGCACATCGAGGGCGGCGCCTGCTAATTGAGCAGATTGCAGAGCCAATTTAAGGGCGGGTTCATCGATCAGGCCGCCCCGACCGGTGTTGATCAGATAGGCGGTAGGTTTCATCCCGGCCAGTAGGGATGCATTGACAATCCCTTTGTTTTCATTGCTCAGCGGTGCATGTAAACTCACCACATCACTGCGTTCAAAAAGCGTTTTCAGGGAAACGAATTCTACTCCAGGGGCGGCGTCCCGATCCGGGTGTTTGTGTGTAGCGATCACTTCCATCCCAAAGGCCTGAGCAATCTGCGCTACCTTTTGCCCGATTCGGCCGAAGCCATAAATACCCATAGTTTTGCCCGCCAGTTCGGGGATGGAAGTAAGGGTATAACAAAAATCGTCGATAGCGCCCCACCGGCCTTGCTGCACGCTATCATGATGGGCCTGCACACGGTTGGTGAGCGCCAACAGCAGGGCGAAAACGTGCTGTGCAACGGAGTCGGAGCCGTATCCCACCGCATTACAGACGGGAATACCCCGCCGGCCGGCAGCTTTCAGATCGACATTATTGTAGCCGGTAGCCGTCACACAGATGCACCGCAGCTTTGGCAGCTTGGCCAACTGAGCCGCATCCAGGATCACTTTATTGGCCAGCAGGATCTCCGCCTCTTTGGCTCTTTGGCAGACCTCATCAGCTTTGCTGAATTCATAGACCGTCAAATGTCCCAGGGCCTTCAGCTTATTCCAGCTCAGATCGCCGGGATTGAGGGTGCGGCCGTCCAGGGCGACGATGTGCGGGCGGGGAAGTTGCGTGGGCATGGGTTAGCGGATTAATGAATTGTTGAGTAAAAAAATGTCGAATTGCCTGAATACCAGCGCCAGCCAGGCTACCCACCACCACCGATTGAACGACCAGCGCAGGCCAATATCCCGGAGCGGTTGCTTATCTTTAACTTTTTGAAGGTAGATCGCCACCAGAGCGGGAATAAACATCATACCCAGCGCCACAAAAGTGGAAGCTAGCGTTCCCCATTCCCCACCTGCAAGATAGAAGCCCAGGATCAGGGCCCAGCTAAACCCGAAGGTGAGCAGAATAAATGTCCACGATCTTGCCATTCGAAGCTTATTTGATCAGCGAATTAAGGTAAAAAATTCAGTGGAAATTCTTTTATTTGAACATCATTAGTTTGCATGCCCGATAGGCTGCCGAAAGAAAATCACTGCCAATTATGGTCAAAATACCGGATTCTGCGCCCAAAGCTTCCCACACCCCATCCACCTGGCTAGGCCGCCAGCGCTGGCATATCGTCCGCATCCTCCAACTGGCCTTCGGCGCCTTCTGCCTGGGCGATTTCTTGTTCTTCTCCCACGAATGGACGGTGCTCGCCTTTGGCGCTGTGATGCTCTTCCAGGGCATCTTCGATTGGCAACTCGGCTGCGTTAATGGCAGATGCAGAATTTGAAATCGGTGCGGCTGCCGGCTCTGAGATAACCTGGAGACGAACACACCAGACACACCAGACACACCAGACAAACGAGACACATTAGACAAACGAGACAAACGAGACAAACGAGACACACCAGACAAACGAGACACATTAGACAAACGAGACACATTAGACACACAAGACACACCAGACCCGTCCGTCTAGCCAGCCGGATAAATCTCTGCGAGCCGGGCAAGCACACCAGACACCAACCATGAAAAAAGGCATCCACGAACTCTACGCGAAAGACCCCAAAAAAGCCGATGAACTGCTTTGGGGCCGCACCGCCAACCCCCTGACGCGGCGGGGATTCCTACAGAAAAGCGCCCTGGCGGCCATGAGCCTCGCCCTGGGTGGACGGATGGTATTTGCCCGGCACTTCCCGGAAGGGCTAATCCCAGCCGGCCTGGCCTTTTCGGAGGAACCCTTTGAACTTCCCGGAAAGCACCCTGAGCTAATCGTACTCAACGACCGGCCTGTCAATGCTGAGCCGCCGGCCTACCTGCTGGACCCGGCGCAGACACCCGCCGATGTCCTCTTCGTGCGCAATAACGGTATTCCGCCGGAGCGAAATACGATCAATCCGGCTACATGGACGTTGACTATCGAAGGAGAATCTGCCCGGCAGAAAAAAAGCTATACCCTCGCCGAACTGAAACGGCGTTTTGAAAACGTAAGCCTGGAATTGACGCTGGAATGCGGCGGCAACGGCCGTAAAGAGTACAACCCACCTGCCAAGGGCAACCAATGGAGCGTTGGAGCCGTGGGCTGCGCCGCCTGGGCCGGCGTCCGCCTCCGCGATGTCCTCCAGGATGTAGGGCTCAAAAGCGACGCTGTCTATATCGGCTACTACGGCAAGGACCGCCACCCCAACGGTGGGCCGGAAGCCCCTATTTCCAGAGGCGTCCCCATTCAAAAGGCCATGGAAGCCGAATCGCTGATCGCCTGGAGCATCAACGAGCAGGAACTACCCTGGCTCAACGGCTACCCTCTGCGCCTGGTTATCGGCGGCTGGCCAGCCAGTTGTTCGGGCAAATGGTTGGACCGCATCCTTATTCGAAATAAAGTACACGATGGCCCCAAGATGGAAGGGCAATCCTACCGCGTTCCCTGCGAGCCGGTGGCCCCCGGCGCCAAAGTAGCCGATGAGGATATGTGCATTATCGAATCCATGCCGGTAAAATCGCTGATTACCTACCCCAAATCAGGGGCCATGATCCGGGAAGGGCAAACGCTTAAACTCCGCGGCCACGCCTGGGCCGGCGACCTGGAAGTGAAAGAAATGCATTGCTCAATCGATTTCGGCCAATCCTGGCAACCTTGCCAGCTTGACAAACCAGCCAACCGCCTGGCCTGGCAACACTGGCGGGCGGAACTAAGCTTCCCAGAAAAGGGCTATTATGAAGTATGGGCCCGCGCTACCGATTCTAAAGGCATTATGCAACCGATGCTGGTGCCGGGCTGGAACCCCAAAGGCTACCTGAACAACGCCTGTCACCGGATAGCGGTGAAAGTGGTTTAGGGCAAAAAAACCTGCCCGTCCTCTCCCGACAACTGTCAGGATCAGCCGGGTAAAAAACCTGAAACCATGGAGCGACCCAACTACACCCAAGACTATGACAAAGTACTACGCCAGCTGTACAATGCCCTGATTTTCCTGGCCTCGATGGCGGTAGTGCTCAGCGCCTTCCTGATTTACTACGGGCTGACAGGTAATCCTTTTGCCAGTTGGAAAAAGCCCGAGACAATAGCCCAGAAAAACACCGAGGCCTCCCAGACAATAGCAGTGGCGGAAATGGACGAGCGCATCGAGAACGGTATCCACCTGGGCACCGGACTGGCCGTTGCGGAAGGCTTTGAAGTGGTGCGCGCCAATTGCACGGTTTGCCACAGTGGCCACCTTGTGGCCCAGAACCGGGCTACCCGCGATGGCTGGCAGGAAATGATCCGCTGGATGCAGCGCACCCAGGGCCTTTGGCAACTTGGCGACAAGGAAGCTGTCATTCTCGATTACCTCGCGGCCAACTACGCCCCCCAGGAGATGGGCCGACGGGCCAACCTCAACCTGGAGGCTATTGAGTGGTATATTTTGGAAGAATAGTTTTCAGTAGGCAGTTAGCAGTAGACGGTTGGAAGGACATCGAGGGTACTGCTTACTGAAAAATGAATACGGAAATAGAACCATCCGGATTAATCGTGATATTCATTTCCGACAATGGCTTCCAGCCAATCTCATGACGACGACGATTTAAATTTTTCCTGGAATCATCAACTCGTGGCCGCTAGCAACTCCGACTTCTTGACATACCGACATTCCCGGCCACCTTAATACCGGCCTGCGACTAATAAACGTTCTTACACACCAGACGCACAAGACGCACAAGACGCACAAGACCTACCAGACCTACCAGACATACCAGACATACCAGACACACCAGACACACCAGACCTACCAGACGCACGAGACACACCAGCATCTCACTGCACCCTTACCTCATCCACAAAAATCCAGGATGGCTGCCCGGCGCCGATATGCCAGGTTGGGCAAGTACCGGAATTGGTTGCTTTCAACTGAATATACCTTGCTTTAACTGCAGCACCTTTTATTTCCACCGTACGGCTCGAAGCCGGCCTGTCGGCCCCAGGAATATCCAGCGCCTGCCGGCCCAGTTCTATATAGTTTTTTCCGTCCAAGGAGTATAATACCACTACTTCGGCTGGGAAAAATATCCAATCAGCCGTAGATTCCAGGAAATTTGCTTTCACGCTTTCCAGTAATTGCGGTTCCTTCAACTGCAGTACTACGTCCAGGCTGTTTCCTTGGAAGCCCTGCCAACGGCCGTCGGAGAAACGGGTACTGCCCACCAGGCCATCTACCAGGCCGAAGTCTCCACCGGCAGAATATTTAGGGCTATAGGGTATGGCATATTTGGGGCGTGGGGTGTCCGTCCGGGTGAAAGCAGCAGACACTACTCTACTCTGTTCTTCCCCGGCAAACAAGCAGGCTTTCAATACCACATCCTCCGACAATTGGATGGGGGCGGTATAAACGTCGGACTTGTCCGTAGGCTCACTGCCATCAGTGGTATAGCGAATCGCCCCTTTGCGGATGGATGTAAGCATTGCCAGGTCTCCGGGGTTGAACAAGCCACCTGCCGGTTGGATGCGTGGTGCGGGCAGGAAATTATTGGTATTGATCTTACGAAGGCTAACCGAGTCGATCTTCAATACCGCCCGGTCGTAAGTCATCAGGCCGTTGGCTTCGGTTTCCACATCGGTGATTTGGGTATAAATGCTGGCGCTCAGGCCTTTTTCTTCATTAAACCGCCACACATCGGCGTAGAACGCCTCGTATTTCTGGGCCAACTCGTCCTTTGATTGGAGGCTTTGATAGCCCCAGTTCTCTTCCTGCCAGCGGTGTCCTTCCACGGCCAGGCCCAGGCCGCCGAATTCGCCGAGCACAATAGCGCGGCCTGCTTCCGGTTCGGGGGAGCGGGGTTCCGGATAGTTGTGAATGTCATGCACATCGCCCAGCCCGCGGTCGGCCCAACCACTGGCGTTGTTCACCAGGCGGGTGGGATCCAGCCCTTTGACATAATCGACGATGCGGCCGGTTTCGTATTGCCCCCAGCCTTCGTTGAACGGCACCCACATAATGATGCTGGGGTGGTTGTAATGGTTTTCCACCAATTGCTTCAGTTCATATTCGAACTGCCGCGCCGACTCTTCTGTCCGTTCAATATCGGGTTCACCGGGGCCGATCTTTTTGTCGCCATTGGGCATATCCTGCCAGACCAGCAACCCCATGCGGTCGCACCAGTAATAAAAGCGGCGGGGTTCCACCTTTACGTGTTTGCGTAGCATGTTAAAACCTGCCTTTTGGATCACTTCCAGGTCGTATTTCATCGCCTCCTCCGTAGGGGGCGTATAGATGCCCTCCGGCCAGAAGCCCTGGTCGAGAGGGCCATTTTGGAAAAGGGCCTCTCCATTGAGCAGGATGCGGGTGAACCCCTGCTCGTCCTTCCACAGGGCCACCTGGCGCATGCCGAAGTAGCTCTGTACGCGGTCCACCACTTCCTCCTCGCGCAGCACCTCTATTTCCAGATCGTAAAGGTTCGGGTGGCCGGGCGCCCAAAGCTGAGCATCCGGAACCGGAAGCTCCAGCATTTCACCTGCTAGCGCAGTGCCTTCACTCACCAGTTCATCCCTGAAGAATGCTTTGACATAAATGGCGTCGCCCGGCTGGGGGTTGAGCAGCTCCGTTTCCACCTGCAAATGGCTACCCGGAACATCGGGCGTCAGTTTAAGGGACCTGATGTGGGTATCGGGTACGGGTTCCAACCAAACGCTTTGCCAGATGCCGGTGACGGCCGTGTAAAAAATACCGCCGGGTTCCAGCACCTGCTTACCCACAGGCTGCCAGCCGGTATCGGTGGGGTCCCAAACGCTCAGCAAAAGCTCGTTGTCGCCGGCCCGCAGGTAGGGCGTAAGGTCAAAGGAGAAGGGGTCATATCCACCGCGGTGCTGGCCCAGCAGCTGTCCGTTCAGCCAGACATCCGTTTCCCAGTCTACAGCCTCCAAATGCAGCAGGATGTTTTTGCTTTTCCACGCTTCGGGCAAAGTGAAAGTAGTGCGGTACCAGAGCTTTTGCTCCGGACTCACACTTTTCATCACGCCTGACAGCGCGGATTCTATCGGGTAAGGCGCCAGTATACTGCCGTCAAAGGCTTCTGGTTTCTCCTGTGTTTTGGGTAGAATGGCGTAGTCCCAAAGGCCATTAAGGCTTTTCCATTGCTCCCGCACCAATTGGGGGCGCGGGTAGGCTGGCCAGGCATTTTCCGGACTTACATCCTCGGCCCAGCGGGTGGCGAGAGGGCCTACTGCGGGCTGCCATTCGGCCGCCGGTTCAGGCTGAGGCTGGCAGGCGGTGAGGGAGAAGAGCAGGAGAAGGAGATGTGGTAAGTATGCTTTCATGCCTAATTTTTTTAATAGAAGACAAATTGTCTAACTGTGCGATGCTATGATACTCCTTTTGGCCCGTACGGGCCAAAAGGATGCTGTAGCCCTATGGGCTAATCGATACTATGGATAGAGGGCAATGCATCACTAGTATCAATAGCATCAATAGCATCAATAGCATCTACAGCCCGTCCTCCCCCGCCACCTGTCGGGGTCAGCCGGGTAAACATCCATAGTATCAATAGTATCAATAGTATCAAATAGTATCTACAGCCCGTCCTCCCCCGCCACCTGTCGGGGTCAGCCGGGTAAACATCCATAGCATCAACAGTATCTCTCTCCGTCCATCAGGGATCTCATATCTTCAGCTGTATCCTGAACCGCTTCAACAGGCCGGTTATCCATACGATCATCAGGGCGAACAGCAAGGATTTCAACAGGCCCAGGCCGCCCGTGCGCAGCGCCATCGGTAAAGTAAGGCCGGCGAGTTCCCTGATGGCATAGGCGAAGTAAGGAATGAGATAACAGGTCAGGGTGCTGGTGCCGGCCGGTTCGATGATGCGGGCCCAGCTGCGTTGCTGGCGGATATCGGACAACCAGTAAAGGAAAGCAAAAGCAGCAAAGCTAATGCCGGTGCAAATGCCGATCCAGGCAGGCGTAGCCCGGATCTTGGAAATACCCCAGAAGGGGCGCAGGCCGAAGCCGTATGCCATAGCGAGAACGGCCAGAAGCAGCAACACCCAGATTAGCCCTTTGGCTTTTTCCGCCTGAAAATACTTGCGATAAATAACCGAGGCCACGACTCCACCCATGGTAAGCGCCGGCATAGAACCATCGCCCACGATCCAGACGTATTGCTTCAGCGGTTCCAGGGGCGCCAGCCAACCGGCAAAGGCGGCAACGTTAAACAGGTTAAAAAACAACCAGGCCAGAACGATCGCCGGAAGGTTATCGCGAAAAAGGAGATACACCAGCGCACTGAGCAGATATGCCCAGCCGATGAGCCCCAGAATACCCCACCAGTGGGGTTTCATCCAGGTAGGATGCTCGGCGCTGCCGCCCTGGTAAATATAAGCCAGGCCCAGCAGGATCAATACGCCCAATATCTTAAGGCCGAGGTAAAGGTTCCCCCTCCCATCCCCACTAGGGTAGCGGTTCCAGATCAGGAAAATGGCCAACGCCATGAATATTTGCCACCAGTAGCGGCTAAAGGGCAGGCCTTCCGCCCAGATGTTCTCCAGGTTGACCATAAAAAAGCCCATCACCAGCAAGGCTAGCGTGCGCTCGCCAATATGCCACACTACTTGCCAGGTACTGTCGCCCTTTTTCAGGCGGTTGCTGATGGCAAATGGGATCGATAAGCCTACTATGAAAAGAAAGGCCGGAAAGACCACATCGGACAGGCCCATGCCATCTTCAGCTGCTTTGGTGTGGAGCATCCACTTCGGCACGCCTTCCAGGGACCAAAGATCGTTGACGAAGATCATGAGCAGCATCGTCAGCGCCCGGAAGATGTCGATGGAGGCGATGCGGGGAGCGGTGGAGGGGGACTGGAGCATATGTTGAATGGTTGAAGGGCTGCCCGTCTCTAATGAGCCGGTTAAAAATGGCTGAAGGGTTGAAGGGCTCTGATGAGCCGGTTAAAAATAGTTGATTGGTTGGAATTATTTAAAAAAATGCCGCCGGTAGAAGGCTAAACAGCCCTACTCCATGGCGTCAAACAGCGCCTTGAAACACTCCACCTGGCCCTGGTTGCGCCCTGAAAGCTGCTTACGCCCGTAATAAGCATCAAAGAAATCTGCCGCCGGCACCCAAATCGTCTCCATCAGGCCGCGATAGCGGAAGGCCAGGGCCGGGTTGGCGTGTTGCTTGAAATTTTGGTAATCGGCCACCTGCCCGAGCGCCACATCCGCTTTATTCCAGGGGCAGGTAATGACCTGAAAGCCCTTCATGGCAAAGTAAGCGGCCGTAGGCTCCGCCCGGTCGTAGTGCCAGTCGCAAATGATTACGCTTTGGGGAATAAGGTCGATGGCGCGGTGGGTGTTGTTCATACTGGCTTCCCACATCCCCAGGTTGGTGGTTTTGCCGTCCAGCAAGCGGTCGCCCCAGATCCAGAGCCGCCAGCCCTTTTGCAGCAGGTGGTTGTTGATGGTGCGCACTTCACCGGCAAACAGCTCGGCCTTATCCCGGCCCCCACAGCGAGGACATTTATCATCACCAATATAGAAAACTTCATCCATACCGGCGTGAAAGGCCTTGGCCTCGCACACTTCCATCAATTCATCAACCAGGGCGAACACCACCTCGTGTACCTCCGGATGTAAAGGGCAATAGCTTTTGCAATACAGGCCGTCGGAATTGGGCCAAACGTAATTTTCCGGCAATTGTATATGCGGGGTTTCGTCGAATTGGGGGTATACTTTAAGCAGGTTTTCCAAGGTGCTATGCCACGACTGATGCCCCAGCAGATTGATCTGCGGAATGAGGTCGATGCCGTGTTTTTTACAAGCGCCCACCAGTTTTTTCACATCTTCGCGGGACAGCGCATTTTCGTTCTGCAGCTCCGGATGGGAGGTGTACTGGTAGTTGTAATCGAAGCGCAACACCAGGGTATTGATCCGTCGGGGTGCGAGTTCTTCATTAATAAATTTCACAAAGTCATCCACGCCATCCGCCGCCGGCGCCGCGATACAGAACCCACGGATGGGGATGGTGTCGGTGATGACGGCTTCCTGAGCGGTAAGCGTGAAAAAGGTTGCGAATAAAAAGAGTAGGGAAAGTAGCTGTTTCATACTTAAAAGGGTGAGTTTGATGAAAGGGGAAGTTACGGAATGTCTTAGAAATGGTTGAATGGTTGGATGGCAAAATGGCTGGAATACGCTCAACCATTTTAACCGGCTCAATAGAAACGGGCAAAAATCCAACTATTCAGCCATGCACATTCCTTAAACCCTTCGGATCTATAGCCCCCAGTATCTCACGGGAGGCATCATGGGCGGCCAGCAATTCCTGAAGAGAATCGTAGGTCGCCGCACCGGTCAGCACCCGTTGCCGGGAGATGTCGAATTTCTTTCGGTTGTTGACGAAGTTCAGGCCGATGCCGAGCAGCACGAGGAATAGCCATCCGGCGGAGGCAAGCAACAGGATGGCCATGGCGATGTAGAGGACGGCCGTAGCGCGGGGGATCTCGATGTTGTACCAGGCAGCGGCAAAAGCGCCGGCAAAGAGCAGCAGGCTTCCGAAGGAAAGCTGCCCGGCAGTTTCCCCCACCACTTCCCGGAGTGATTCCCAGAAATCCGCCAGGTGGCTGTAGAAGACATGCCGGTAATCGCGGCGATGGTGGCAGGCGAAGTTGAAGTAATACGCCAGGGGGCGGCCTTTTTGTTTTACAACCTTATCATAACGGAACACCGGGAAGCCGGTAAAGCCGGTATCCGGCAAACGCTGCTCGTCCTGGTATTTGAGGAACACCAGCGGCAGCCCGAGGACTACTGCTCCCCACACTTCAGCATTGACGAATGAGGGGTGCTCGTGGTGGGGGATCACCACTACCGCATCGGCGCTTTTGAGTTGGGTGCGCACCCGTTCCAATACTTCATCGTGCCGGGCCTGGGCATCGAAGGGCACGATGTTCACTTTGAGCCCCTGAGCTTTAAGCAGGGCCTCCATTTTCTGCGCCTTCTCCTGCAGGCCCGCCTGGTAGGAGATGAATACCCGCACTGCGGAGTGTTTGCGCCACAGCCAGGAAAGCAGGAAAAACACTACCGACACCACTATCACCAGCGCCACCCCACCCGCTACTGATATACCGCTGCGTTTCATGCGCCCCAGCATGGGACTGGTTCCCGGCCGGGCCGGCAGCGCCACCTGGATGGAATCTCTGGCGCCCGAGCCTGTATTTTTCAGGTAATACAGCGTCTGCTTTTGCGGCGCCGCAGGCAGGCTGAAGATGTAGTAGCCGGACAGCCCCAGATAGCTTAGCACCGCTACTATGGCGAAGGCGTAAGCGGCTTTTTCGAGGCGGGGCCAGTAATTGGTGGGCATAGTTGATGGCTTTGCAATTATTCGTGGAGGTACATTGAAGTCTAAAAATCACTGAAGCCTTGCGATGGCCAGGCCGGCGACAAAGCCAGTCAAAATACTAAATTACTCAATGAAAAAAATTAATTTTAGCATCTATTCAAAATAGTCGCATCTGGCCTGATGGCCAACACCAAACCTCCTTTGCCATGAAGGCGATCATTCACCTCTCCGTAATCTTTTCTTTCCTTTTGCTTCCAAGCTGCCGCCCCAGTGGAGACGACAACCCTGATGCCGCGCCAAAGGACCTGCTGCTCTTCGTCAAAGTAGCCGGAACAAGCCAGCCCGCGGCTGACGTCACCGTTGGCCTTTACGAAGTAGAAACTGTTTCTGCCCCAACCTACCAGGAATTCTACACCCTGCTGGAGGTACTCGGCAAAACGGATATCAAGGGTTATTTCAGGTGGCCCGAACCCGATCCCAACTTTCTGAAAAGCCAGTATGCGCTGGGGTTATCAGGAGGGGGTTACTACGACGGCACCTTCATCAGACTGCCAGATGAGTTCCCATCGTCCATACACACACAGGTATTCACGGAAGGCCTTGTCCGCTTTCACATTCAGGCCGTTTCACCGGAACCCACTGAGGGTGTATTCCATATTTTCGCCCCGCCGGCCGATCTTTATAACTATGACATTTTCAGCTACAGCATCTGTCGCCTCGACTTTACCAGGCCATTGGACACCACTTTTGTGCTTCCGCTGAAAGGCCATACCGATCATTCCCTGACCATGGCCGCTTTTAGCCAGGAAGCCTATTCCATGTATCCTCCTACTTCCTTCTGGGGGGAATCGATTTCCGTTTTCTGTCCAGCCCGCGATACGGTTCTGGTAGAAGTAGAATTTTAGAACCGCACGATAAAAATTGCGGGTTACATCCCATCCAGGAATATCTGTGAAATCTCCTGGTCCTCCAGCAGGCGGGTGAGCAGATCGGTGCCCGCCAGGTCCTGGAGCAAAGTCAGGCGAAGGTCGTTGGGCAGCAGGCTCAGCTTCAGGAATTCCGCGACGTTTTTCAGTTGGTTGGTGGTGGGGTTAAACCCATCCGCCAACAGGAAATTGGCCAGGCGGGTAGCGATGGTGGCCAGGATGTCTACCCGCAGCGCCCGCTGCTGAACGATGCGTTCGAGGGGCCGGCGGACTTCAGCCTGAAAATCGGCCGTGTCGCAGATCTGCTCGGGGGTAATGAGGGCGCGCAGCTCCTGGTTGACAAAGGCGATGAAAGCGGTGGCGGTATTGTCGTCGAGGCAGGAGTCGGCCAGGCTGCGCACCAGGCCCAGGTTAGCGCCCAGGTTATCGATGGCGGCGATGTTTTCGAAAAACTGCACCAGGGTGCGGGGGGTGGTGCGGATGCCGGTTACCATTTCGGGGTAAGTGAGCACGAAGCTGATGCCGCGATGGTCGATCTTGTTGCGCTCGGCCCATCTGGCCCATTCCTGGGGGTCGAATTCCAGGGTGATGTGCATCATCCGGGTGATCATGGCGTCATCCATGGGGGTGACGGAATAGTCGCCGCCGTCGGGATTGGCGGTCAGGATGATCTGCCACTTGGGGGGGAGTTTCCAGCTCACCAGCTCAAAATTCTGCAGCAGTTGCATAATGCCGCGCAGGATGCGGTCGTCGGCGCGGTTGGCGTCGTCGATGAGCAGGATACCAGGGCCTTCCGATTCCGGCACCCATTCCGGAGCGCGGAAAACAGTGCGCCCGTTTTCGATAGCGGGCATGCCCACCAGGTCGCCCATTTCCTCGAACTGAGCGGGAGCAATGTATCGGAAGGCATAATTCAGCTCCTGGGCCAGGCTTTGTACGATCTCCGTCTTGCCGATGCCGTGGCGGCCCCAGATGCAGATCGGGGTTTTGCGCTGCCCCCGCGCCTCCGCACGCAGGTTAGCGGCCAGCACATGCTGCACGAAGTCGCTTACCTCTCCGGCCTTGGCGCGGGTGCCGTAGTAAATATAATCGTGTTGGGCTTGTTTGGCCATCAAATATCTGCTTTAGGCCTCCAATTTAGGGATTTCCAGGTAAACCCAGGTGGATAGGCTTCAAACTAATGTCGTCAACTTTTGCTTTTCAGGCATAGCCTGTCAGCGACTGACTATGCCGGGGTCCAAGCTAAAACGCCGGCTGCGGAACCGAATTTTCTTCAGTTCCGCAGCCGGGCGTCAAGACTAAAGGAAGCTGTTCATTAATTCACTTCCTTCATTTCCCTCATTTTCCGTTCTTCTCTTTCCTTACCGCGTGTCTTCCCATGCTTCACCTCATTTCCGTGGCCATCGAAAACCACCTTTTCGTGTTCGGCGCCTTTCATGAGGTCAATGTGGTAATAGGCCTTCTGTTTGCCGTCTTTGTAGAAGGTTGTTACCATGTGGTCTTTGCCAATGCCCCAACCAGGATAACGGACGCCGATGGCTCGGGCAATATTTTGGGGCACCTCAATATTCCTGGCATACTCCTGAGACGAGATCAGATTCCCGTTGGCGTCATAGGTAGCCTCCCCTTCAAAATTCTTGCCTTTGATCGACAGATAATAAGTATCGTACTTGCCATCCATGGGTTTTTCCTTGGTAATGACCCAGCCATCTTCGAGTACCGTTATCGGAAGCGCTTTGTATTCGGTAATCACAGCATCCGGAAAATCTTGTTCAACGGAGGCAATCACCACGGCCGGCACCTTTTCTTTTGAAAGCTTAGCTACGAATATCTCTTCCTGGGCAGATAAGGCGCCACTGGCTAACAAAGCCAGGCAGAAAAGAATGATGTGCTTTTTCATAGCAAATTTTAGTTTTAATGGGTTAATAATTCAAAATCTGAGGCAAAGACGAGCCCGTAAAAAGGGGCCACATCCTTTATCAAAATCGTTTTCACCCAACTTAAGCGGCGCCCGTCCAGAAGCCTCAATTCCACTGCTATTCCTGGCAATGCGCTGGCCAAAGCACTATCCTTACGGCCACCGGATTTAACGAAAGAAACACCCTCCAAACCGAGCCCTTTACCACTTCCACCGATGGATTTCCGGCTTTCACCGATCAATGGCCGGAGAAGCCTGTTACAAAAACATTTTAGTGCGCCCATTGAGCCTGCTCAACCTCCCCCATGTCCCAACCTGCTATCGGGCGCGGGCTTCCAAAACAGCTAAAAATCTGTAAGTTTGCAGGGGCCCTCCCAGAAGGCCATCTGCGACTAAACCTAATTTCCACCAGTATGAAAGAAAAAATATTCGGCGACATCCAGACAGTGATGCTGTTCCTGGGCATTATTGGAGCGACCATCATCGTTGCAGCAGCCTTTAACTTTTTCCTCAACCGCGCGATAAAACGCACCATCACCAAACTGGAGGCCGACCCGACCAACTACCAATTCCTCAAGCATTTCCTCATCGGATTGATCTACCTCGTAGGGGTAGGATGGGCATTTTTGGTATTGCCTATGTTCCAAACGGTGGCGCATACCCTGCTCACCGGTGCGGGCATCGTTGCCCTCGTCGCTGGCTTGGCCTCTCAGCAGGCGCTGAGCAATATCACCAGCGGTATTTTTATAGTTATTTTCAAACCCTTTCGCATCCACGACCGCATTACCATTCGGGACAAGCTCACGGGAACTGTGGAGGACATCACGCTCCGCCACACCGTTATCCGGGATCTGGACAACAACCGGATCATTGTCCCCAATTCCGTGATGGGCAGTGAGATCATACTCAACGCCTCCCAATCTGAAACTGCTGAAAAACATCAAGGCCCGATTTGATGCGAAAGGGATTGAATTCAATATCGTATTCCGGATATTTCCCGATCGAGTACTTCAATATCGCTGGCTAAACGGCCCGGGAGGGTTTACCCCGATAATCCGGAGATATTTTACCATGCTTTCGGGTTGGAATGATCCGGAAAGGATCGAATAGGAACAATTAATTTTGGGTGTTCTATGATTTAGAGTACGGCTCTGTAGTGCCGTACTTTTTTTGTGGCCTTTTAAAGGCCGAAGGTCTTTCCCGAACATTTGTCGAGATATTGCTGCTGTTGAAACAATAACCGTCAGTCAACCGATCATGAAAAAGTTAGTTCCTCAGTATTTTTTCCTCCTGCTGGTGGTATTGGTTACGCTTGCCTTTTTCAGGCTCATCGGCGCGTTTTTTATATCGGTATTTTGGGCAACGATATTGGCCATTTTATTTACCGGAAGGTATGAAAAAATCAAATCCAGGATAACGAACAACCCCAGTCTGGCATCAGGCTTGACCTTGGTTTATCTGTTCATTCTAGTGGTGGCCCCATTGACGGCGGTCAGCGTGGCGGTGGTCAGCCAGGCCAGTGCAATAGTAGAAACGATAAACGAAGAAAACATTGCTATCAAAGACAAGGTTGCGAATCTGCAGGAACAGGTTGCTATTGAAAATAACGCCTTTGCTAAACTTGGAATATCCGCACAGCAGATCAAAGATAAAATTTCCGAATTATACGCCAATGGCACCCATGCTATTGCGACGTACGCCATCAGGCTGAGCCAGAATGTATTTGGGCTACTCTTTAGTTTAGTACTAACCTTTTATATTTTATTCTTTTTCCTGCGAGACGGCAAGCTATTGATCAATGAGCTGCTCTGGGTATTCCCCATGCATGACAAAGAGGAAAGGGAACTCTTAAGCCGATTTGAAAGTGTGGCGCGTGCGACGGTCAAGGGAAGCCTGATGGTGGCTTTCATTCAGGGAGTCATCGGAGGCCTGGCGTTTGGGGTTTTGGGTATCCATGCTGCTTTTTTGTGGGGGGTGCTTATGATCATAGCCTCCCTGCTCCCCTTTGGTTGCGCTTTGGTTTGGGCGCCCTGGGCCATTGTTTTAATGCTGGAGGGGCGCATCGGCCAAGGTGTAATATTAGCTGTCGTTGGCGTTGGCGTGATCGGCGTGATCGATAATTTTTTGCGCCCCCGTCTGGTGGGGAAAGACACCAAATTGCCGGACTACCTGGTTTTATTATCCACACTGGGCGGCCTGGCCTGGTTCGGCATTACAGGCTTTGTAATCGGGCCGATGATCGCTGCGCTCTTTGTAACGTTCTGGCAAATGATGGGAAAAGAATATGGCAACCCCCGGCAGGAGCCTAATTTTAAACAGGAAGGCAGGTAAACCAAGGCCGCCAAAACAATGGAGGCTCAGCGTTAAGCCTATTTTTTGTAATATTGTCAACTCTTCTGCGATGGGCATTGTTGAAGCCTTGACAATACAAAATCAAAAAAACACTCATGCTAGACCTTAAGCCTCAACCCGTTATCTTTGTGATCTTTGGCGCTACCGGCGATTTGAACTGGCGCAAAATCAACCCGGCCCTCTATAATCTGTTCCTGGACAATTGGCTGCCCGAACAGTTTGCTATTTTGGGCACCGGGCGGTCAAAATATTCAGATACTGATTTCAGGAATAAACTATTGGACGGCATCAATAAGTTCTCCCGAAAGGGAGCGGCGGACAATGGTGATTGGGAAAAATTTTCAAAAAACATTACCTACCAGGCTGCCGATATCAATGACGATAAAGCCTATCAGGAAATAGGCGAAAAAATAGCGGAATTAAAAAAAGGATGGAATAAAGAACCGACGGTCATTTTTTACATGGCGGTTGCTTCCGATTTTTTTCCGGTTATTGCCAAAAACATTAAAAAGAACAAGCTGGCTTCCGGCCATCCGGATAAAACCCGCATAGTGGTGGAGAAGCCTTTCGGCAATGACCTGGAATCCGCCCGGTCATTGAACAAGCTGTTGTGCGATATATTTGATGAAAATCAGATCTACCGGATCGACCATTACCTCGGGAAAGAAGCCGTGCAGAATATTATGGCTTTCCGCTTTGCCAATTCCATTCTAGAACCAATATGGAACCGCAATTATATCCAGCATGTGCAAATATCGGTCAGCGAGCAAATTGGCGTTGGCAGCCGGGGGCAGTTCTATGAAGGCGCAGGCGTGTTGCGCGACATGATCCAGAACCATGTATTACAATTGCTCTGCCTGGTCGCCATGGAAAACCCCATCAGTTTTCAGGCCGATGAGGTGCGCAACCGGAAAGTGGATGTATTGCGTTCCATGCGCCCCTTCCAGCCCGAAGAAATAAAAAGGAACGCCGTGCGGGGGCAATACGGGGAAGGCTGGATAGAAGGCGTAAAAGTGCCGGGGTACCGGGAAGAAGCCGATGTAGACCCGAAATCGAATACCGAAACTTTTGCCGCAATCAAGTTCTTTGTCGACAACTGGCGCTGGCATGGCGTCCCATTTTATGTGCGGTCCGGAAAGCGCCTCCATCAATCCGCATCCATTATTTCCATCCAATTCCGGGATGTGCCGCATCTGGTTTTTCCGGATGAAGCCATTGACAACTGGCGGCAAAACAGGCTCATCATCAGCATTCAGCCCGAAATGAGCATCCGCCTTCAGGTGCAGGCCAAAAAGCCAGGCCTGGAGATGATCCTGAATACGGTGGATATGGTTTTTGATTATGATAATAATTATGGCAAGGAAACCCCCGAGGCTTATGAGACCTTATTGCTCGACACCATGCAGGGGGATCAAACCCTGTTCATGCGCGGCGACCAGGTAGAAGCAGCCTGGGAATTGCTGATGCCCGTGCTGCACTCCTGGCAAACCAAATCGAGCCTCGATTTCCCCAATTATTCCGCAGATTCCTGGGGCCCGGAATTGGCCGAAGCGCTCATTGCTAGAGATGGATTCCATTGGTTTTCTCTTCCTAAAAGCACGAAAAAAGGATAGCGCTAACCACACAAACCACTTTAGCCGATACCGTTTTACCAACAAAAAACCTCTGCTAGTGCGTCCTTATAGGACTCGCCAAGCTTATCGGCATTGAAATGGGTGCGCCCGGCCATTCCACGAACCGCCCCATTAGCGGTATTCAACCCCGTGTTGGAAATGAAAAAGCTTACTTCCGAAGCCAAACTGTCTATGGTTTGTGCTTGGGTGAAAAAGCCCGGGAACAAAAGCAGCAGTGCTAAAAAAAATGATTTGGATGGCATGAAATTGAATTTTTGAAACCATAGCCCTCATGAGGCGTTTCCTATAAGGATTGCAAAGCAAAGACTGGGCCAGGCGCTATAGCCACATGGAACCCTGGAGACAGCTGGGCCGTAATCTGAGGACGTAAAAAATGTCCTAAAATATACCGGAATCCGTTTCCATGTTCTCTGTTTTTTTTCACCTTTGTGCTCCGTAAGAAGGCCGGCCTGAACTTAGGGTTCTGGCAAACGTTGAAACAGTGTTAACAACAAGCTATCTTCATGCGAACAAGAATATTTTTAACCACCCTTGCCATTGCCTGGTGGGGGTTTGTCAGCGCCCAGGCCGTTCATGACCTGAGCCTGAGCCAAGCCGTTGACCTCGCCTTACAAAACGCTGAGGATCTGAAAAACCTTAGATTAGATGTAGCGATCCAGGAACTGAACAACAAGGAAATATCCGGCCTGACCTATCCGCAGATTTCCGCATCGGGCCAGGGGTCTTATTACACCAACCTACCGCAGATCCAGTTCCCTTCTTCCAATTTTCCAATCTATCAGGTATTACAAGACTTAGGGGTAAAAGATGGGAATGGTAATCCGGTAAGCACCAGCGACGCGACCACCACTTCGCAGGCCATCAGTTTTGTGGCGCCGCTGAACGTTCAATTTGGGATTACCGCCAGCCAGATACTTTTTGAAGCGGATATCTTTATCGCCCTGAAAGCGAAGGAAACGGTGCTGCAGTATAATAAGGACAACCTCAAGGTGTCGGAAGAAAACGTCAAAGAGGCCGTGCAAAAAGCCTATTATTCGGTGCTGATTGCTGAAGAACAAAAGCGCGTCCTTGATGAAACGGCCTTAAGGCTGGATCAACTCATCGCGGAAATGAACCAGATGTACAAAAGTGGTTTTGCAGAAAAACTGGACATCGACAAACTCACCGTAAGCAAAAACAACACCAATGCCGCTATCAACCAGTTGGTGAATTCCATCAACATTAGCAAAGCGCTGCTGAAAAACACAATCGGCCTGCCCATAAACGATGAGATCAACCTCACTGAAAAACTGGACCCGGAGAGCCTGAAGGCAATGCTAATCGAGCGCCCCGATAATTTTAATTACGCAAACAGAAGTGAAATTGCCTTGCTGAACACCGCCAGAAAATTGCAGGAAATTGATTTAAAAAGACAACAATCGGGCAAACTGCCGTCGGTATCGGCCTTTTATCAATTGCAGCGGGCCGGCCAGCGCAACCCTGATTTCGCTCCGCCGGGAGGCAGCCCCTGGTTTTGGTACACCACCGGTTTACTGGGCCTGAATGTGAATCAGCCGATTTTCAATGGGTTTCAGACCAAAAACAAAATTGACCAGGCGAAATTAAAACTAATAAAAGTTGACAATAGCCTCAGCCAGTTAAAACGGGCTATCGACATGGAGCAAAACATTGCCAGGAACTCGCTGAGCAATGCACTGCTTAACCTCGAGGTGCAGCAAAGCAATGCAGGCCTGGCCAGAGAAGTATTTGAAACCACTAAAAAGAAATATGAGGCCGGTGTCGGATCAAGCCTCGAATTGATACAGGCCGATACCGAATTGCAGCGGGCGCAGGGCGCCTACTTCCAGGCCCTGTACGATTGCTACATTGCGAGAATCGCCATGAACAAATCCCTTGGCAAATTATAAACGCTCCCATAATCTAAAAAACATTACAATGCGGACGCTACTATATGCTTTCATCCTTTTTAGCCTGCTAAGTTCCTGCAATAAACAGGAAGATTCCAGCCCTTCCGGAAATGACCTGGCGGCTAAAAACGCAGCACTGGCCAAATTAAAAAACCAGCAATCAGACCTGGCGAAAAAAATAACGGCGCTGGAAGCGGAAATCATAAAACTGGACCCGTCCAAAGCCATCCAGCCCAAGCTGGTCTCGGTTGCCGAAATCGCGCCGGAAGGCTTTGAAGCCTATATTAACCTTCAGGGCTCGGTGAGTTCCGAAAACATCTCCTACGCAGCGCCAAGGAACGGCATGGGCGGCTATGTAAAAGAACTGTACATCAAAGAAGGGCAATACGTAAAAAAAGGGCAGTTGATCCTCAAACTGGATGACCAGGTGTTGCGGCAATCCATTGAATCTTCCAAGACTCAGCTTGCTTTTGCCCAGGATCTCTACGAAAGGACAAAAACCCTCTGGGACCAGAAAATCGGTACGGAAGTGCAGCTGCTGAACGCGAAAAACAATGTAGACGCCCTTAAAAACCAGATCGCTATCCAAGAGGAGCAATTAAAAACGTATCTCGTATATGCGGACCAAAGCGGCACTGCGGAAATTGTGAATATAAAACCAGGCGAACTGTTCACTGGTTTAGGCCCCGCCGGCCCACAGATACAGATCGTCAACAATAACGACCTCTCCATTGAAGTGGATATACCCGAAAATTATGCAACGGATGCTAAAGTTGGCGCCGAAGTTTTGGTTGAAATCCCTGCCGTCAATAAAACATTTAAGACCACCATCGAGCGGCTCAGCCAATCCGTCAACACAGCTTCCGTAGGATTCACGGCGGTCTGTAAGATCCCTTCAGCGGCCGGCCTGAAGCCCAACATGTCTGCATCGGTCAAAATCCTGAGGCACTCTAACGCAAAGGCTATTGTCATACCGGTGAACATCGTACAGTCTGATGAAAAGGGCAAATACGTCTATTTAATGGCCGAAAACGACAGCCAGAAAACGGCCAAAAAAGTACGCGTAAGCCTGGGGGAACTTTACGCCGACCAGATTGAGATTCTCAGTGGGCTGCAACCGGGCGACAAGCTGATCACCAAAGGGTATCAGGACCTGTACGATGGCCAGGTTGTAAAAAATATTTAAACTAAGGCTTGGGACGGCTGATAATTAATGCATAAAACCATGCAAAGGACAAAAAAAGCACCGGAAGTATTTAAAGAATTCAAACCTACGAGTTGGGCGGTGGATAACAAAACGGCGATGTACATCATCACCATTATCATCACGCTGTTTGGGTTCTATACATTTACGACTTTGCCCAAAGAACAATTTCCAGACATTGTTGTCCCTACCATTTCCGTGACGACCGTATACGTGGGGAATTCTCCTCAGGATATTGAAAACCTGGTGACCAGGCCCATCGAAAAACAGATCAAGGCCATCTCGGGTGTAAAGGTCAACAAAGTGAATTCTATCTCGATGACGGACTACAGCATCATCATCGTGGAATTCGACACCGATATCACGCCGGAAATTGCGAAGCAAAAAGTAAAAGATGCGGTCGATAAAGCCAAAACCGACCTCCCCACCAACCTTACCAGCCAACCCGATGTCGTAGAATTTTCTTTCAGTGATATGCCCATCATGTTCGTCAACCTCAGCGGCGATTACGACGGGTTGAAGCTGAAACGCTTTGCGGATAAACTGAAGGATCGATTCGAAGCCTTACCGGAAGTCAACAAGGCCGAAATCGTGGGGGCGCCGGAGAGAGAGATCCAGATCAATGTGGACCCGCTCGCCATGGAAAAAGCGATGTTGAGCTTCAATGACATCTCCAATGCCATCTCCAGTGAGAATATGGACATCAGCGGGGGGCAGCTCGAAGTGGGAGACATGGACCGGGCGTTGAGGGTACAAGGCCAATTGGCCAGTAGCCTGCAGTTATTTGACCTTGTGGTGAAAACGCCAACCGGCGGCAATGTCCGTTTACAGGACATTGCTGAAATTAAAGACACACTCAAACAACAAGAGAGCTTTGCCCGGCTCAACGGCAAAAATGTCATCACCCTCAACATTGTAAAAAGGTCGGGTGAAAACCTCATCGATTGCGCCGACAAGGTAAAAGCCATCGTAAAAGAGATGCAAGGGTCGGAATTACCCAAAGACCTGAACGTAGTGGTTACCGGCGATCAGAGTAAACAGGCTGCCACCTCCTTCGACGAACTGGTCAACACCATCATTATCGGCTTCCTGCTGGTGTTGGTGGTATTGATGTTCTTTATGGGGGTAACCAATGCCTTTTTCGTGGCGCTGAGCGTCCCCCTGAGTGTATTTGTAGCTTTTCTTTTCCTACCGGCAGCAGACATTATCGTCGGTGGCAATGTCACCTTGAATTTCATTGTACTGTTTGCCCTGCTCTTCGGCCTGGGGATCATCGTCGATGACGCCATCGTGGTCATCGAAAACACCCACCGCATCTTTGAAAATGGTAAGATCCCCATCATAAAAGCAGCGAAAATGGCTGCCGGAGAAGTATTCCTTCCCGTATTGGCCGGGACGGCCACGGTGGTGGCCCCATTCTTTCCATTGCTGTTCTGGAAGGGTATCGTCGGCAAGTTTATGATCTATCTGCCCACTATTTTAATTTTCACCTTAGGGGCGTCTCTCATCGTAGCCTTTATCATCAACCCGGTTTTTGCCGCAAGCTTCATGAAGCCGGATGAAAAAGCGCCTCCAGGCAAGTTAAATATTTTAAAAAAATGGTGGCTTTGGGGATTGTTTATCGTGGGTTTTTTAGCCAGGATAGCGGGGCTAAAAGCGGTGGGAAGCTTCCTCATTATTTTTGCCATTCTCCAGATCCTCAACCGTTTCGTCATTAAGGACCTCATCTACCTCTTTCAGAGTTGGGTTTTGCCGAAACTGATGAATGGGTATGAACGCCTGCTGAACTGGTTGCTGAAAGGAAGCCGGCCGGCCTGGGCGTTTGTCTCTGTTTTTATTCTTTTCTTCGTCTCCTTATTCGCTTTGATTTTAAGAAAACCCGATTTGCCATTTTTCCCGAGCGGCCAGCCGAACTTCATTTATGTTTACCTGAAAATGCCAATCGGTACGAAAGCCGAGGAGACGGACCGGGTTTTAAGACAATTAGAAGCCAGAACGTACCAGGCCCTGGCCAGCCTCAAGCCCGGCGAACCCGGTTCTATTGTGGAAAGTATCATTTCTAATGTTGCGGTGAATGCCAACAACCCCATGGACAACAACCGGAGCGTCCAATCAAATTTAGGAAGGATACAGATCTCTTTTGTGGAATTTGCCAAGCGCCCCAACCAGCCTACCCTCCCCTACCTCGACAGCGTTCGGGCCGTGGTCAAAGGGATTCCCGGCACTCAGGTCACCGTCGAACAGGAAGCCGCCGGGCCGCCGACCGACCCGCCGGTCAACATCGAAATAGCCGGCGATGACTTTGATGCGATTACAACAACAGCCAAAAACCTATACAATTACCTGGATACCAGCAAAGTGGATGGAATTGAAAACCTCGCCATAGATGTAGACCTGAACAATCCGGAAGTAGCCATTACCGTGGATAAGGAAAGAGCGGCTATTGAAGGCATCAGTACTGCCCAGGTCGGGGGCGCCATCCGTACGGCCCTGTTTGGCAATGAAGCGAGTAAATTAAAGGATGGCGAAGATGAATACGATATCATGGTCCGGTACAAGGAAGACCAGCGGAACAACCTGCAAAGCCTGTTAAATATGCGCATCACCTTCCGGGATTTTAATACCGGAAGGATCAAACAAGTGCCCATCAGTTCCGTGGCCAAGTTTGATTTCACCAGTACGCCGGGCATGGTGAAAAGAAAAAACATCAAAAGGACCATACAGTTACAATCCGGCGTTACCGACCTTACCGCAGTACCAAAAATCAACCAGGAACTGGCGCAAAAAATCGAGCGCTTTAAGTCCTCCTATCCGCTGCCGGAAGGCGTCACGATCACCCAAACCGGGGAGAGTGAGCAACAGCAGGAAACCAATGCCTTCCTGGGCAAAGCTTTGTTGATTGCCATAGGCCTTATTTTCCTGATCCTGGTCCTGCAGTTCAATTCCCTGAGTAAGCCTTTTATCATTTTGTCTGAAATCCTATTTTCGGTAATCGGTGTATTCCTGGGCTTCGCCATCACCGGTATGACAATGCCTACCATTATGGTACTGGTCGGCATCATTGGCCTGGCGGGTATCGTGATCAAAAACGGTATCCTCCTGATAGAATTTACCGACGAACTTAGAAAGCGGGGCTATAAAATCAGAGAGGCCGCCATCGAAGCCGGTAAGGTCCGTATTATTCCGGTGCTGCTCACCGCCGTGTCCACCGTCCTGGGGTTGATCCCTCTGGCTATCGGCTTCAACATCAATTTCGGAACCCTGTTGTCCGATTTTAACCCTCATATCTGGATTGGTGGAGACAGTGTCGTTTTCTGGGGGCCACTGGCATGGACGATCATCTTCGGCCTGTTTTTCTCTTTCTTCCTTACCTTGCTGATGATTCCCAGCATGTACATTATTGCCGAGCGGTTAAAGCGCCCGATGGCAAAATTCTACGGGACGAAGTTTATCGCTCTGCTGGGCTTCCTCGGGCCGCTGTTTTTCATCCTGGTCGGTTTCATGTACCTGGTCAGGTGGATTACCGGCAGGAAGGTTTGGAACGGGACTTATGCCTGACGGAAATTTTTAGAACGTGTTTAAAATTAATCCTTTCGCTAATATGAGCGCCTCTCTTTGCCGGGCTTCGGCTATTTTTCGGCACGTACCTTCCAGGTATGCGCCGAAAAATGAGCCTCGCGCGGCTTTGAGATCCTTCTCATATTAACTGAAAAACTAAATTTAAACACGTTCTTATAATTTTTTCGATATCTGCCCCTCCAGAGGCACTTCCAGTTTCAGGGTAAAATTCCGGCCCATATTAAAAATCCCCTGCCGGCCGGTTGCGGGATTAAGCGGGGCATACTTCAAGCGATTGAGGTGATCCTGATAGGTTTTATCGAGAATGTTGGTTGCGGCAAACAGTACCGTGGCCCGCGTCTTCCCTGCCTTATTGGTCCAATCCACGCCTATGTTGGCGTCCCATAGCCCATAGGCAGGGGTTGGGGTTTCAAAATCATTGGCGGAGAGAATGCGGTCCTGTTTAAAAAAGTAATCAAAAGCCGTCCCGATGGACAAAGCCCGAAAATAAGCCCATTCCGTGGGAATATCGGTGCGCAGTTCCAACTGGTATTTAAAGGGCGGGATAAACGGCACGTATTTATTGGGGCTGTTCAACTGTTCCGCCAGCACCATGGAAAATGTGTTTTTAACATGCAGCCAGTCGTATGGATGCGGATGAAAATCGAGGCTGAATTCTCCGCCGTACAACTGCGCATTATGCTGGGTATATTGAAAAGTCGGAAAGGCGGTTCCGTCAACAATAGTTAGAGAATCCGTGCCATCGGCGGCCCCTATTTTCTCAATAAAAATATAGTGGTTGATCCGGTTGAAGAAGGGAGAAAGAGAAAGGGTGACGTGTTTCAGGTCCAATTCGATGCCGCCATCCAGTTCCAGGTTCGTCTCGGCGTCCAGGCCGGCATTCCCCAGTTCATAGCGGAAAGTGCCTTCATGCACCCCATTCGAACTAAGCTCCGCGATGTTAGGGCTACGAAAGCCCCGGGCCAGGTTCAGTTTCAGCACCAACTGGTCCGTAGGGAACCAGCTCATCCCCACGCTGCCGGATACTTGGCCAAAATTCCGGCTAAGTGCTGGAAACCGGGTTTCGCCGTTTTCCGCCAGCTCTTTCACCTGGAAGTGGCGCTGATCGTAGCGGATGCCCGCGCTCCATTCCATTTTCCCCAATATCCGCCGCAGGTAGGCGAAGCCGCCTTCATCCCGAAGGGAATAAGCGGGCACGAGCACCTCCGTGCCTTTGTTTTTGCTGTCCTGCACCATGCCCGAAAAGCCGAAAGTATATTCCCAGTTTTTCTTTTCGAACACATAATATTTTAGATCGTAGGTGAAGGTTCCCATGTCAAAGAACAAGCCGAGTTCATCGGGGGCTGTAAATTCCCGACGTTGATTTTTTTGAAATCCAATAACCGTTTTAAGGCTGGATTTATTGAAGATCAAGGCATTGTTCCATCCCACCTTTTGATGGCTGATCTTTTGAAAAGGCGCCTCATCGGTCAGAAAATGGCCATTCTCGTCCCGTTCGCCTTCCGCCAGGCCCAGTGTCTGGTTAAAGGTGCTGAATCGGAGTTGGGAATAGCCCCATTTGCGGTTAGTCCCAAACATGCCGCTCCCATTCTTTTCTTCAAACCCAGTATTAAAGACCTTGCCGTCATAAGCATTCTGATAATCACCGGCGTCGCGATAACTTCCGATTAAATAGCCGTTCCAACCTTTGACCGTAGTGGTTACAAAACCGGACACCTCCTTTTGTTGATTGTTGGTGTGATAAGCGGTTTGGAGCGATCCTTTTACTGTGCCCTCCGGGGCGGGATGAGGAGATTCGAGATTGATGACCCCACCCAGGCCATCAGAGCCATACATCAAAGTGGCCGGGCCCCGGAAGACCTCTACCCGGTCCACGGCATAGCCGTCTATTTCCAGGCCGTGCTCATCGCCCCATTGCTGCCCTTCCTGCCGGATGCCATCCTGCACCACCAATACCCGGTTGTACCCCAGCCCCCGGATGATCGGCTTGGAAATGCCCGGGCCGGTCGTGACCGCGCTTATTCCCGCTACCTTGGTCAGGTTATCCACCAGGTTAGTACCGGTGCTTCTTAGCAAAAAATCCTTTTTTAAAACATCGATCGACACGGTGTTGCGGCGCTTTTCCTGGGCCATGCTCAATCCGGTCACCACGACTTCTTTCGATTCGATGTGCCCCTCTTCAAGGACAAAATCTGCGGTCACATTTCCCTGCACCTCCACGGGCCGCAACAAGGTGTTGTAGCCCACATAGCTCACCTGCACCAGCATTTTTTTGGCAGGCAATTGCTTCATCTCATAATGGCCGTTCTCATCGGTTATCGTCCCGGTTTTCAGGTCCGGAAAGAAGAGGTTCGCGCCGATCAGGGGCATGCCCTGGGCATCGGTGACCGTACCAGAGAGGCTGTTTTGGGCGGAGAGGAAGGATCCCGCCAGGATAATAAAAACCAGCGGAAGCAGATAGGCTTGGTATCTCATGTTCATTTTTAAAACGGCTTGACTTCAGAGCTAATGATTGAACAATCTCTTTCCTGTTTAGTCCAAGACAGCATATTCAAATTTTGAAC
Organism: Lewinellaceae bacterium; assembly: GCA_020636215.1. Lineage (GTDB taxonomy): Bacteria > Bacteroidota > Bacteroidia > Chitinophagales > Saprospiraceae > JACJYE01. The sequence continues at coordinate 164,992 of JACJYG010000005.1, read as the reverse complement.
GCACAGGATGATAACCATGTCCAAAGAATTTTACAAATGTAATGCCATTTGCGTTTGGAAGGCCACTTGGCATCTAATGTCGTCAACTTAAGGCTGTCAGCGACTGACTAAACCTGGTTCTTCTCCTGGGCGAGTCAGCCGCTGACTGACGCGGAAGTAGTCAGCGGCTGGCTCGCGTCGAGTAATCCTTGCTTAGCCAGACGCTGACAGGCCTGCTATGAAAATCTTAAGTTGACGACATTACACTTGGCATCAGAAGCTTATTGGGCCTTAACAGGGTCCAAAAAACGGTACGCGAGCAGTTTGAGGCGGTCATTGAACAGAAACCAGACTATTGCATAAGCCCACACGAATCCGGCCCAGCTCCAGCCGATCGGCGTCATAAATACGCCATACACGGCAAACAGGGTCGCCACGATTTGGGTGCCGAGCACAGCTATCCATAAGATCTTCGCCGGGCGAATCGACCAAAACGGGCCGCGGGTGCGCGTCAGGAAGATCGTCAGGTGGCCCGCCACCGACAACTTCAGATACATCAGGGTCTGAATGTGTTCCCGGTCCAGATGGAAAACCCGCTCGCCAAGATAGAACAAGGTGAAAGCGGAAACCACCCCGATAACGCCCAACACGGTGGCGACCCCCAGCACGATTCGCATATTCCATGCCTCGGGCTGGTTTTTGTACTTGACGTTGTCATAGGCAATGGATAAGATTGCGCCGTCATTGAGCAAGGCCAGGATGACGATCATTACTGCTGTCAGGGGGTAGAAGTTGAAAACGAGGATCGAAAGAGTCATGAAGAGTAAAACCCGCAGCGTTTCGGCGATGCGATAGATCGCATAGCTGTTCATCCGCTGGAAGATCCGGCGGCTCTCTTTGATGGCGTCAATAATGACGGAAAGGCCGGGGCTCGTCAGTACGATGGAGGCCGCCGAGCGGGCGGCATCGGTCGCTTCCGAAACAGCGATACCGCAATCGGCCTTCTTCAGCGCCGGGGCGTCATTCACCCCGTCGCCCGTCATGCCGACGATGTGGCCGCGTTGTTGCAACTGATCCACAATATGGTACTTGTGTTCGGGGAACACCTGGGCAAAGCCGTCGGCTTGTTCAATAGATTTGGCCATGGCAGGGGCCTCCTTTTTTTGGGCGTCGCCCAGGTTTGAGGCGTCGAGAATATTGGCGCCCAGGCCTAACTTCTTCGCCGTTTCCTTGGCGATGGCCAGCGCATCCCCCGTCACCATCTTGATCTTTACGCCAATTTTTTTTGCCGTCTCGATGGTTGCTTTAGCATCCTCCCGTGGCGGGTCGAACAAGGGTAATACCCCGACAAACTGCCAGGGGCCGTCCCCTTCCGCCCGGGCTACCCCCAGCGAGCGATAGCCCCGGGCGGCAAATTCGTCGACGGCTTTATCGACAGCCGTTTTTACCGGCGCGGCGTTTGCCAATAATTCCAGGATCACCTGAGGAGCGCCTTTGGACACCTTAAAGGCCTTTCCGTCTTGGGTTTTGACCGTGGCCTCGGTGCGTTTGTGCACCGGGTCGAATGGCTGGAAATGGGTTATTTGAAATGCCTTTAAAGCATCTTTATCCTTCAGCCCGCCCAGCACCGCCAGGTCAATGGTATCGTTATTTTCTTCGCGGGAGGCCAGGGCGCCGTTGAGGATCACCTGATCGGCGGATAGGCCATCCAGGGTGAAAGGATCGCCTAAGGTAAGCTTGTTCTGGGTCAGCGTGCCGGTTTTATCTGCACACAGTATGTCAACACCCGCCAATTCCTCGATGGCCACCAATCGGCTGACAATCGCCTTTTTCTGAGCCAGCAGGCGGGCCCCGACGGCCATGGTCACCGACAGCACAGTCGGCATCGCCACGGGTATAGCGGCAACGGTCAGCACCAGGGCAAACTGCAAGGTGGTGAGGATGGGGTCGCCGCGGAAAAGGGCTATAGTAATGATAATGGCCACCAGCACTACTGCCAAAACGATGAGGTAATTGCCGATCTTCAGCACCGCTTTTTGAAAATGGCTGACGGTTTGGGCTTCCTGCACCAATTGCGCCGTCCTGCCAAAATAAGTGTTCGCCCCCGTAGCATAGACCAGCGCTTCTATTTCACCGCGGCGAAGGATAGAACCGGAAAAAACGGCTTCGCCGGATTTGCGCTCTGCGGGCAGCGATTCCCCGGTCAGGGCGGACTGGTCCACCTCAACCGGATCGCCTTCCAGCAGGCGCGCATCCGCGGGTACGATGTCGCCCAGGCGCAGGCGGATGATATCGCCCGGCACCAGTTCTCGCGCCGGCGGCGTGGCCCACTTGCCATCGCGTTTTACCCGCGCCTTATTGGCCAGCTTGGCCTTCAGGGCAGCGATCGCATTGCCCGCCTGGTTTTCCTCCCAAAATCCGACCACGGCATTGGACAGCAATAAGACCAGGATGATCCAAAAATCCGGCCAGTGCCGGTCGATGGCCGAAAGGATCACTGCCGCTTCGATCATCCAGGGGATAGGCCCCCAGAAATATGTGAGGAACTTCAGGAACGGATTGGTTTTCTTTTCTATCAACTCGTTGGGCCCGTATTGGGCCAGCCGTTTCTCGGCTTCGGCCTGGCTGAGGCCGTCGGCCGAAGTTCCCAATTGTTGTTCTAAGGCAGGCAAGGGCATGGTTTTCAGATCGTCCTTTGATCTTGAAATGTCCACCTGCTTGGTTTTGAGTTTCATAAATCCCTATTTTTCAGCAATCCACTGCTTTGCCTCGGCCAAGTCGTCATTTTTAAAAGTTTTGAACTCACAGGGGAACATATGGCCGAAGAACCGGGCAAACGTATTGATCCATTCATGGTCGGTGACCAGGGCGACCCGGTCCCAGGCGGAAAAGTATTTCATGCCGATCTTGGTGTCATCCCACATAGCGGCCATATCAAAGCCCGTAAATTTGGGGCCGAGATGATAGAGCATCCGGATCTTTTTATGGGTTTTCATTTTCTCATCCACCGCAGGAATCAATACCGTTTCATAATCGCTTCCACTTATTTTGCCTTCTGCGGAAATACCCAGGACATTGTCGGGCAAATGATTGATGATCTTTAGCATGGCGTATCATTTTGTTTACAGGGCAAAGACCATCCTTACCCTGAAAGTCACTTTTTCTTGCCAAAAATTCCGTATGTTTTGGCTTTACAGACGATGCCAAAGCCAAAGCAGTGACTTTTGCCTGTAAACCGTTCTTTACCGTTTACGGCAGGCTGGCGGCGCCGAATTGTTTTCAACATTAATTCAGGTGAATAAAAAAAAGCTAATAAGAGGAGTTATCTGGAGTTTACCGAGCCTGATCTTGTTGTTGCTGGCTATCATCTTACTGTCTCAGTTAAGGCCGGTGCAACGGGCCGTCGCTCAAAAGGCCGTTCGTTGGTTATCGGATCAATTGAAAACTGAGGTGAAACTGGAGGATATCAGCTGGAAAAATTTCCAACGGCTGGAACTCAATGGGCTGTTGATCCGCGACCTTCAGTCCGACACCTTGCTGGCGGCAGAGCACCTTTCCGTCCACTTCAGCCCCTTCAGGCTGTTGCAGAATAAGTTGGTGGTGGAAGAGGTGGAACTGTCTGACGTGCTGCTACGCCTCCAAAGAGATCCGGGCGGCAGCTGGAACTATGACTTTGTTTTAAAAGCCTTCCCACCCAGTCCGGACACCAGCACGAATGCCTCCTCCTGGAGTATTGAGCCCAACCTCATCCATTTGCAGCGAATTCGGCTCGATTATGCGGATGCCTTAGTTGCCAGCCAACTTTCCGTTAAGCTGGAATCGCTGAATGCCCAAGTGGAGTCTTTGGATCTGGACAGGCACGAACTGGCATTGGCCTCGTTGGACATCGGGCGGCCAATAGCCCGATACCTCGATTCGGCGCCGGCCAACCCCAATTTTAACAAGCCGTCAGATACGGCTCAGGCAGCGCGGTCCTTTCCCGATCTGGGTTGGACGGTCCGGTTGGGCCGCTCCCAATTGGAAGCCGGCCAGTTTGTTTATAAAAAAACCCAAAGCGCCCCAGGCTCACCTGGGGCTTTCAACGCCTCCGACATCGCCCTGACGGCCCTGCATTGGGATATTCGCCAGTTGGCCATCGATAGCTCCCGGATCGGAGCTTCAATTCGCGCCTTCTCCTTGATGGATCATTCCGGTTTCCAAATCACGCGGTTCAATACAGATGTTGTATTAAGCGATACTGTCGCATCGCTTCAAAATTTTCAACTGAGTACGCCCGGATCTCAAATCCGGCAGGACATCAACGTCCAATACCCCGCCTTCGAAGCCTTGGCGCTGCTCGCCGGGCCGTCTCAGAAATATAGCACGGATGACATCCGGATAGCCGCCTTTTCAACGGACATGAGCATCGCCCCGGAAGATATCAACCGCTTTTTTCCCAATGTTTTGCCGGCCTCCTTGAATGAAGCCTTTACTTTAACTGCCGCCGCCGCCGGCGCCCTTTCGCGGCTCACCATCCAGGAAAGCCTTTCCCAACCCGGACTAAACCTACAACTCGCGGCCCGGGGCCTGCTGGAGGAGCCGCTGGACATCAAAAAACTCCGCTTTGACCTGACGATCGATACCCTGGAAGCCAATTATACCCATCTCAACACCCTATTGCCAGATGGCGTATTACCTCCGGGATTCCGCCAATGGGGTACGGTAAACCTGAGCGGTACCTTCAAAGGCAGCTTTGCCGATTTCAAAGCACAAAACCTCCGCATTATCGCCCAGCACGGCCCCAGGCTGCTGGGCGACATCCAAATAACCGGCTTGCCGGATGGCAGTGCCGCACAATACCATCTGCGCCTCGATCAATTGAGAACGGCCATCCAGGATTGGAGTGGTTTTGTACAGGACACCCTGCCGGCAGTCCTGGATAATCTTGGTGAAATGGTGCTTCAAGGTACTTTCGACGGCAGTATCTACCAATTCCAAACCGCCTTACAACTGGATTCGAAGGCCGGCAGCCTCCTGGCCGATGCCCGCTTCGACTTCAGCCAGGATTATTCCAATGCCAGCTACCAGGGAAGGCTTCAACTACAGGATTTTGACCTGGGCGCCCTTATCCAGGACAGTTTACTGGGTAGGGTGGCCCTGGCCGTAAGCCTGGATGGCAAAGGGATACAGGCCAATGACTGGGACACGGATATCCAGGCTGTTTTGAGCAAACTGGTGTATGATCATTATCAATATGACAACCTTCGGTTGAACGGGCGTTTGGAGGCCGCTGGATTCGATGGGGATATCTCCATGAAAGACCCCAATTTGCAATTTGCCTTTAAGGGCAGGCTCCCTCTTGAAGATTCTATCCCCGATTACAAATTCACCCTGCAATTGGATACCGTAAATTTGATGCCGCTGGGCTTTTATCCCAGCCCGCTCGGCGGGAGCGCCCATTTGGAGGTAGATATCCGGGATTCCCGGACAGACGACCTGAATGGAAGTTTGGCCCTGTCCCATTTATCCATCCGCGACTCCATCAATAAATTTGATGCCGATTCCATCCTCTTGGCCAGTACGGTTGATACGGCCGGCTTCCGGCGTTTGACGCTCAAGAGTGATTTTTTAAAATTCTGTCTGGAAGGCCAATATATCCTGAGCCAGCTTCCCCGGGAGATCACCGACTGGGTGGATCAGGACTTCCCCATTCACGACATTCTGTTTCCCTTTGATTCGACGGAGATCGCGATGGGAACCGAAATGAGTGAATTCCCTTCGCCGCCAACCAATGTCAAGGCTTATCTCCGCATGGGTAATCCCTCGGCACTGGCCAGGATACTCTTACCCGGCCTCAAAAAACTGGATACCCTGGACTTGAGCCTGGAATTTGACCGGGCCAAAGCGCAGTGGAACCTCGATGCCGTGGCGCCCTTGGTGCAATATGCCAATTATCAGATAGACAGCCTCCGCCTAAGCTCTACCTATGAAGAAAATCAAGTAACCAGCATACTCAGCGCCCGGCGTTTTCAGGCTGGAAGCAATACCATCATTCCCCGGCCCACTATTTATACTTTGTTAAAGGAGGACAGCCTGCAGTTCACCGTGCGGTCTTCCGAAAGCGCTGATAGCGTCACCTGGAAAATGGGCGGAAAACTGGCCACTAGCGGCGAAGAAATACAGTTACAGTTCGACCCGCAGATCCGCCTCAACGGCCAGGACTGGGCGGTGAACCCAGCCCATCAATTGGTTTATACGATCAATAATCAATGGGCCATCAATCAGCTAAGCCTGAAAAAAGGAGTGGAATCCATCCTGTTGAATGGCCAGGGAACTGCCACCGACAGTACGAGTAGCGCCACGCTGGTTTTCAAGCAATTTGACATCGGCGCCCTGACGCCATTGCTGGACCTGCCGGACGGCTACATGAGCGGCATCCTGAACGGGAGCCTGGAGGCCCGCAATGTGCTGTCGAATTTAAGTTATACCGCCAACCTGGGCCTGGAAAATTGGACGGTAGATTCCGTCCTGATCGGTGGCCTGAATTTGCAGGCCAGGCAAAGGAATGGCCAGCCGGTCATTTTGCTTTCGGCAGCATTGGCCGGCGCGGAGAATCAGTTGAAAGTGGAAGGAACCTATGATATCGAACAGCAGTATTTTAACGCCAATGCAGATATCAACCGATTGGAATTGCATAGCCTTGATCCCTTTTTGCAGGAATTGATCCACGATAGTGAAGGATACTTATCCGGCCAATTTACCCTGAAGGGCAGCCCCGACGAACCTGATTTGAATGGCGTGCTTCAGCTTAACCAGATCAAAACGGTAGTCGATTATGTCAACATTCCATACCGTATAACCGATGGGGCCATTTCCTTCTCGGAAGATAAAATAGATTTTGGGGAGATCCAGATGTTGGACCCAAACGGCCAGAAGGCCACTTTGAGTGGGGTGATCAACCATCGCTTTTTCAAGAATATGTCTATGGGCCTCCATTTTAAGGCCGCCCGCTTTCAGTTCCTGAACACTACGGAAAAGGATAATGGCCTGTATTACGGCAAATTGATCCTGCAAACAGATGTTGCCATCCAGGGCCCGCTGGAAGAACCTCGTTTTTTTATCAATGCCAAAACCCAGCCGGGCACCCAATTTTTTGTGGCGCCACTGACCGATGAACAAGCCCTTGCCCAGGATGACTTTATCATTTTCGGGCGGCCGGCTTTGGACAGCCTGGGCAGAGACACCAGCTATTGGGATAACCACCCCACGGTTTCTACCGGAATAGGCCTCCAGCTCAACCTGGAGATGACCCCGGACGCCGCTTTACAAATCATCATTGACCCGCTGACCGGTGATAAATTGGTGTGCAAAGGCAAATCCAACCTGACGATCGACATGGACACCGATGGCAATGTGAACATTCTCGGGAATTATCAGATCACGGAAGGAAAATACGAGTTTAGTTATGAACAATTGCTAAAACGCGAGTTTTCGATCTTGCCCAACAGCCAGATCAGTTTTAATGGAGATCCGCTGAAAGCCAAGCTCGATGTTACTGCCGCCTATCAGACGAGAGTGCCGCTGGCCGACCTGGTTCAGGGTCAATTAAGCGGGGAAAACGTTTCGCTGGCCGGCCAGCGCGCGGATGTACAGCTCCAAATGAAAATAAGCGGTGATCTGTCGGAACCGGCCATCAGTTTTGACATCGTCCTGCTGGGTAATCCACAAGGCGCCGTAGCGGATGCCGCCCGAACCCGCCTGCAACAATTGGGACAGGATGAAACCGCCTTAAACACGCAGGTCTTTGGCCTGCTTTTGTTCAATAGTTTCATCAACGCCGGCAGCAGCAACCTTTCGGTGACCAATGCCGGAGAAACGGCCTTGCTCTCGAGTGTGAGTAAGCTGGTGACCCATGAATTAAACCGCCTGGCCAGCGGCCTGTTGAAAGGGGTTGATATCAACCTCGGGGTGGAAGCCTATAAGCCGGGCGTAGACCCCGCCACTGGCCAGGGCGGCATCACGACCGAAGTACAACTGGGGGTGTCCAAACGCCTGCTCAATGACCGGCTTACGGTAAAAGTGGGCGGCAACCTCAATGTTGGCGCCAACGGCCAGGAACAACAAGCGTTGACCGCCATCACCGGTGATTTTGCACTGGAATACCAACTGACACCTGACGGTAATTATCTGTTGCGCGTGTATCAGCGAAGCGACTATGACGCCCTCTATGAAGGGAATGTCAATAAGGCCGGAGCGGGTATTTCTATCCGAAAAACCTTTGAGAACAAGGAAAGAAAGCGAAAACAATGAAAGCGGCGAACCTATACCTCCTTCTGTCGGGGCTTCTCTTTCTGAGCGCCTGCGCGCCTACCCGAAGGCTGGCTCCGGGCCAGCAACTCTTTGAAGAAGCAACCATCCAATTCACCAAGCCCACTGCGCCGGCCAACAAAAAGGTATTAAAGGAAGAGCTGTTGAGCCTGGTCCGCCCGCCCGCCAATAACCCCATCAGATTATGGGTTTACAATTTATTCGGGGAACCCAAAAAACGGAAAGGGTTCAAATACTGGCTGAAATACAAAGTTGGGGAGCCGCCTGTATTGTTTAATTTCGATTCCGCCGATCGCAACCGGCTGGTGCTCGAAAAATATTTAAAGGAAAACGGTTACCTGAATTCGGTAGTCCGAATGGATACCCTCAATAAGGCTAAAAAAGTGAAGGCGGTATATGAGGCCACCGCCAACAACTTATTCCGGCTCAACAACATTTTTCTACCGGAGGGTTCCGCCATTCTGGATCAACTCACCCGCGATAATCAAAAACAATCCTTTCTGAAAACAGGCCAGCCCTATCAGGCGGAGAACCTCCGAATGGAGCGCTCGCGCCTGGCTACCCTCGCGGCCCAAAATGGCTACTTCGGTGTAACCGCCAACGACGTCTATTACTATATTGACACCACGGGCTATGCCGATTCCCTGGACCTATACGTCCGATGGAAACCGGATGAAGACAGCACCAGCCTGAAAAAATATTGGCTGGGCCGCACTTTCGTATATCCGAGCTACTCCCTGGCGCCTTCCAGCGGCAAAAAGCAGGATACCACCGGGCACCAAGGCCTCTCCATCATCGAAGACACCCATTTCTTCAAAGAAAGCCTGCTCCGGAAGGCCATCCGGGGGGAAGCCGGAGACTTGTATGACGGCCGGCTACAAACGAGCACCTTCAATTACCTGCAGGATCTCGATGTTTTTAAATTCATCAACCTCCAGACGGAAACCCGATTGGAAAACGGCCGGAATTACCTGGACCGGACTTTTTACCTGACCCCTTCGACCTTTAGGAGTGTCCGTTTTGATTTTGAAACCAATACCCGGTCCGGCAGCTATCTCGGCATTTTGACGGCGGCCAACTTTACGAACAAGAACTGGCTGGGCGGAGCCGAAAACCTTGCCATCAATTTGTCCATTGGAGGTGAAACCCAGCTCGGGAATCAGGATCGCTTTATCAACACCCTGGAAATAACCGCCGGGGCTGCTCTGGCGATTCCTAAATTGCTGCTGCCCTTCAGCGCTCCCAGAATATACCGCGATTATGTGGCCCGCACCCGCTTCAGCCTTTCAAACACCTATCAGATCCGCACCGGTTTCTTTACCATCAACCGCCTGGCCGCCCAAATGGCCTACGATTGGCGGGCCAACCGCAAACTCCGGCACCTATGGACGCCCCTGTCCATCACGCAAAGCCAAACCTTCCGGATCGATCCGGATTTTCAAAAAAAACTGGATCAGGACAGCCGGCTGAAAAACAGCCTGGAAAACGTATTAATTCTGGGCGGAGAGTATCAGTTTACCTATTCCACCCAGGATCTGGACAAAATTCAACCCTATTTTTATGGCGCGGCCACCTTTGGATTAGCGGGCAATATTCCCTCCGCCCTGGCCGGCGCCCTGGGGAATGGGAAAAAACCTTACGGATTAGGAGGCAGCCCTTTTAGTCAGTTCGCAAAAATAGTGGTAGATACCCGCTATTACCTGCAACGCAGAACCCACACCTGGGCAAACCGCTTGACGGCCGGTATCGTGGCGCCTTATGGCAATCTGAATATCGCGCCCTACAGTGAGCAGTTCTTCGTTGGAGGCTCCAACAGCATGCGGGCCTTTCAACTGCGGGAACTCGGCCCGGGCGCTTATGTCAACCCGGATTTCCAGCAGGTCAATTTCTTCGATCAAACCGGCGATATTATGCTGGAACTCAATACGGAATACCGTTTTGGCCTGTTTTCTTACCTGAAAGGCGCTGTTTTCGCCGATGCCGGCAATATCTGGCTGCTCAATCAATCGATTGGAGACAATCAGGAAGGGCAGTTTGAATGGAACAGCTTCCTGAAAGAAATTGCCATAGGCGCCGGCCTGGGGTTAAGGGCCGATTTTGACTACTTCGTCATTCGCGTCGACGCCGCCTTTCCCGTCCGTAAACCGATCCTCAATAAAGGCTTCGAATGGACCCTCAACCAATTGGATTTCCTGAACAAGCAATGGCGTTCGGACAACCTGGTGTGGCACCTGGCCATCGGCTACCCGTTCTGAAAACATCGCCTTACGCGGAGCGCGCAACTGTTTCATCACCTCCGTCATCGTTTTCACCACCGCTTCGGTTTTTTGCGGGCTATCCACCAGCATTTGGGAATTGGTGCTCTTTCGTTTCTTCCAGGGCATTGCCGGCGGCGCCAATGCCCTTGAAGCCAAACAACAGGCCTACATGAACTTGAACGGCCTGCTGGCGAAACAAGCCTACCTGGCCACTTACGTAGATGTTTTCATGACTCTCGGCGTATTTTTCCTGATCTGCATTCCCATTGTTTTTTTGATCAAGCGGGTAAAAACGCAAGCTGTACCCGGGAGTATTTCGGTGCATTAATTGAGCTGTGACTTTTTCCATGCCTTTGGTCTTTCCAAACAATTAAATAACCGCCAATCTGCTTGATCGATGAAATATTTACCCATAATTTTTCTGCTCGCTTTCCATGGCCTAGGGGCGCAACCCCTGCCCAAGATAGCATTGGCCACCCTATCCCTCTCTGAAGGGGAGAAAGAGGGCTTTGTCATGCGCTTGCCCGGTGTGGATCCGGATCTGGTGCTCAGTGAATGGAAGGCTTTTACCTACCTGATGTTCCCGCCGGTTCAGCCCGGAGAAGACCAGCCCCGCCCACCGGTTACCACCGAGGTGGATGGTGTGGATAGGGAATACCATACTACGGGCCTATATTGGCCGAATTTGTGCCAGCATACCGTGGATGCTTACCTTCTGATCGAACCACTGGGTGCTCAGCAAGATCCCTTAGCCGTTCAACCAACCACCCGCTTTTCCCTGGCGATCGATTTTGGAAATGACAACTTTCTGGATACCGATGACGGTTTCCTGGCAGCCCTGGTCAAACACTTGATGAATATGTTCTTTGTGAATGTAGCGCAAACTATTACAGGCAGGCCTCGTGGTAATGCAAACGCACCGGCGCGGATGGAGGAAGCGCCTTTTTGAAGAAAGCACAACCCGCAGTAAAGTAAGAAACGGCGGATAAAGAAAACATGAGTTATGTTCAATGAAATCAGGAGGTTGCAGGTATGGGGCTCTCCCTTCGCGCCGTCGCCGAAGCGGCTTTGGCACATAGGCGACAGGGAGTCAGCGGGCGGCGAGGGCCCATCAAAAAGCTTCTCATAAATGTAAAAATTAAAGCCATGAAAAACACTCTCTTTTTAAGCCTGTTTTTGCTGGTAGCCGGGTTGGCCGGCCATCCCCGCTCCGCAGTAGCTCAGGAAGCAACCAGCACCAAGATATCTTATGAGGTGTCCTTTGGCCCTGTATTTCCCATTGAAGGGGAAAGTAATCAATTAAGCGGGCAAATTGCCGTAAACGACACTACCGGGGCGGTAGAGCAGCTCAACTTCGAAGTGCCCCTCAACTCCTTTGTCGGGCAGAATTCCGGTTACCTCGCCTGGGTAGGCGGCAGCTGGACTTATCCGACTATGCGTTTCCGGAGTAAAAACATCATCCAAACGCACAAGGGCCTAAGCGTTCATGGAACAATGGAATTCCGCGGCGGCTTTGCACCGGTGACCATTGAATTCACGCCTTCCAAAACCGATAAGGAGCTGATCTTCCATGGAACGTTCAACCTTCCCATCCGCGATTATTTCATCACTTCGCCGCCCTTCGACCTGGTCCCGCCCAATATCCCGATGAAGGTAAGCCTGGTTTTTGACAAACCGCTCGCCGGTTGAGGTTTATTGGAACAGGAGCCATGCGAAACAGCGATACCATCCAAGGATTCGCATGGCTCCTGTATTTTTTCCAACTCTCCAATCCTTTCCCTACCTTTAGAGCTCAAACCAAGGAGCTCTGTACATGACCTGCCTCATCATTGACGATAACCCACTCGCTCGCCTTGCGCTGCGCAACATGGCCTCGGAAATTGAAGGACTGGAGCTCGCCGGAGAATGTGAAAGCGCTATGGAGGCCTTCAATTTTTTACAAAAAGACCCCGCCGACCTACTCCTGCTCGACGTGGAGATGCCCGGAATGAGCGGGCTGGAGCTGCTCAAAAACCTCGAACATCAACCGCTGGCCATCCTCATTACTTCTAAGGCCGACTACGCCGTGGAGGGCTTTGACCTTCAGGTGGTGGACTATATCGTGAAACCTGTCGCCCTGCCCCGGCTGCTGAAAGCCATTCAACGGGCTCAAGAACGCTATGAAGCCCAACAACTGGCCACCTTACAGGAATTGGGGCCTAGTTATCTCTTTGCCCGGGTAAATAACAGCCTGCTCCGCATCGATTTCGACGATATCCTCTTTGTCCAGGCCCTGGGGGATTATGTGGTCTTCCAGACAGCGGACAAGAAACATCCCGTCCATCTGACTATGAAAGCCCTGGAAGAGCGGCTGCCCAGCAACCGTTTCCTGCGGGTGCATCGCAGCTACATCGTCGCCCTGGATAAAATTTCCAACCTGGAACAGAATTCACTGCAGGTCGGTAAACACATCGTGCCGGTAGCTGAAACCGCCAAAGGGGAGTTGATACGCAAGCTAAACGTATTATGATCAACAGGAGTGACTTATCAATCACAATTTGTCTTTCCCTGAAATTCCAATTACGCTGGCCTGCGCTTTTCAAAAAAGCGCCTCAACATAGGGGGCGTTCGTAGCAAAAACGAGCGGTTTTAATATGAAAAAATCCGGCATATTTAACCTTGACCGAAAAGACTGGCAGGTGGCCATCACGCTGCTGCTGGCGCTGGCGTTGATTATTTTCACCCATCTTTTCGCAATCAAAACGCTGGACGAGTACGAGGGGTCCTCCCTCATCATCGAGGAATCTTATGATGCCAACGAACTGCTCAGAAACCTCGACCACCATTTAGTAGAGGTGGAAAGCTCCCTGCGAAGCCTTGTAATCCTGGAAGATGAAAAATATGCCGCCTCCGCGGAAGAAGGCCTGAAAATGGCCAAACAGGACATCGTCGCCATCCGCCGGTTTTTCCATGAATCTTCGCAGGAAAACTATTTGGAGCACCTGGAGGAATTGGTTGACGAGAAGATACGCTTCAACAAAAACGCGTTGGACAGTTTCCATCAGGGGGGTAGCGTCGCCGCCGCTCAAATGCTGAGCAGCGGCCGGGGTATCCTGCTTCGCGACAGCATCACTGCCCTGACCGATTCCCTCCGGCAGCGCCACCGGGAACACCTGGAAAACTATTTTCTTCAGAAATCCAAAACTTCCGGCCGGTTGCGCACCATCAGCTGGCTTAGTGTTTTGGCCGTGCTGGCCATCACCGCCTTTTCCATTTTTTATTTAGTAAAAACCGCCCGCCGCCGGTACCGGGCCGAAAAAGATAAAGGCCAAAAGCAACACGAACTGGAGCAGCACCTCACCTTTATCAAAGACCTTTTCGATAATGCCCCCATTGGATTCCATTCCACCGACGCCGAGGGCAACATCCTCGAAATGAACCAGACGGAACTCGACTGGCTCGGCTACAACCGGGAGGAGGTAGTGGGGAAATTTAAAATCACCAACCTCTTGCCGCAAGATCGTTTTAAGGAAGCCAATGAGTTCAGAACCGAATTGATCAATACGGGCCGGATGGACAGTAAACAGTGGGCGCTGCAACGCAAAGATGGCTCCATTATGAACATAATCGCCAGCAGCAGAGCCGTGTTTGATGAAAACGGAAAATTTTTATACGCCCGTTCCGCCCTCATGGATTTTTCCGAAAGGAAGGAAATAGAAGACAAACTCGAACAGGCCCTTCAATCCGCCGAGCGTTCGAGCCTGCTCAAAGAGCAGTTCGTAGCCAATATGAGCCATGAGATCCGCACGCCGCTCAACGCCATTCTCGGTTTTTCAAACCTGCTACAACGCACCGAACTGAGCCCCAACCAAAAGGAATTTTCCGATAACATCCGAACGAGCAGCGAAAACCTGCTCGCCATCATCAACGACGTCCTGGACTTCTCAAAGATCGAAGCCGGGGCGCTGCACCTCGAACGCATCCCCTTCTCCCTGCCGGGGCTGCTTCACTCGATAGACAATATGTTCCGCTACCGGGCAGAGGAAACACGCCTGAAATTTGAAGTGCGAGCGGACGATACCCTGCCGGAAGCCGTGCTGGGCGACCCCACGCGCCTGACCCAGATCCTGGTCAACCTCCTGGGCAACGCCTTTAAGTTCACCAGCGTTGGCGGCGTCAAACTGGAGGTCGGCCAGGTGAGCCGGGAAGACAAGAACGTGCTCATTCGCTTCAGCGTACAGGACACCGGCATCGGAATCCCTTCCGATAAACTGGAAGCCATCTTCGACCGCTTCGGGCAAGCCACCTCCGACACTACCCGCCGTTTTGGCGGCGCCGGCCTGGGGCTCACCATTTCCAAACAGCTCGTCGAACTGCAGGGCGGGCGCATTACCGTGGAAAGCGAAGAAGGAAAGGGCGCTAACTTCATTTTCGAGATCCCCTATTCCATTGCCGAAGCCACGGTTGGCAACGGGAATGGCGGCCAACAGCAAGCCGGCAGTTTCAAAAATCAAAAGGTGAATATCCTCATCGTAGAAGACAACCCGATGAACCGCCGCATCGCCGAGTTGATGCTGGAAAGCTGGGGCTTTCGCTACGACTATGCTGAAAACGGACGGGCCGCCCTCGACCTACTCCGCCGAAAAGCTTACGACCTGGTGCTGATGGATATCCAAATGCCTGAAATGGACGGCTATACCGCCGCCCGCACTATCCGTCAGAAACTGCGCCTCGACGTGCCCATCATCGCCACCACCGCCCACGCCTTCGCCGGCGAGCGGGAAAAATGCATCAGCTATGGCATGAACGACTACATCTCCAAGCCCATCAAGGAGGCCGAACTCTATGCCCTGATTGTGCGCTACGCCCCACAAGGCCGTCCTGAAAAAGGAGCAAGCACCCCATCCATACCCACTGGAAAATCACCCGAAGGCTTCGACCGGCAATATGTGCTCGACATCTCTAAAGGCGAACCGGCCGTGCTGCAGGAAATGGCCGGCCTTTTCGTCAGCCAGTCCGCCAAAGAACTGGAACGGATGGAAAAGGCGCTGCGATCCAACAACTTCGGCGAAGCCGCCACTGCCGCCCACAGCATGAAAAGCACCGCCGCCTACATGGGCTTTGCCAGTACGCTGGGTGAAGTCTTAAAAAAACTGGAACTGGAAGCGAGAAGCCCATCGCCGGATACGGCGGCCTTGAAAGCATTCCTGGAACAGGTGAAAAAAATGCGGGACGAGACGGTGGTTTTTTTAGAAAAGGAATTTCCGGGCTGAGGGGCATGCGCCCGTCGAAGAAAGTTATGCAGAATCACATTGCTGTCATTAATAAAAAGGCCTGCCCTTTCCCGTCCCATTTCTTTGGAGTAGCAAATGTGGCCAAAATGCACCATCTGGTCTTTGCCTCATAAACTCCATAAAATGTCTATTCCATCCAATTTTTCGCAAACCATCCAACAGGACTATGCCAAGCACTAATTTACCCCTCGCCCGGCAAACGGCCATCGTCACCGGCGCGTCGAGCGGTATCGGAAAAGCCTGCGCCATTGCCCTCGGACAGGCCGGCGCTAATGTCGTTCTCGACTATGTAGGCAACCCCACCGGAGCCGAAGAGGCTGCCGCCCAGATCCGCGCCTCCGGCGGCCAGGCTATGACCGTAGCCTGTGACGTCAGCCAGGAAGATCAGGTCATTGCCCTGTTTCAAAAAGCCGTGGCTGCCTTCGGCACCGTGGACATTCTGATCAACAACGCCGGCCTGCAAAAGGATAGCCCTTTCGTGGACATGAGCGTGGCGGACTGGGACCTGGTGCTCAATGTCAACCTCAAGGGCCAGTTCCTCTGCGCCCGGGAAGCCATCCGGGAGTTCATCCGACGGGGGCCGCGGCCCGATGTGTCGGTGGCTTTGGGTAAGATCATCTGTATGTCAAGTGTTCATGAGATCATCCCCTGGGCGGGCCACGCCAACTACGCCGCATCGAAAGGCGGGGTGGATTTACTGATGAAATCGATCGCCCAGGAGCACGGCCACCTGAAAGTCCGGGTGAACAGCATCGCTCCAGGCGCCATCAAAACACCCATCAACCACGAAGCCTGGGACAGTCCCAAAGCGGAAAAACACTTGCTCCAACTTATCCCCTACAAACGAGTCGGCCTGCCGGAAGACATCGGCAAGCTCGCCGTTTTCCTTTGCAGCGACGACAGCGACTACATCCACGGGGAGACAATTTTTATTGACGGAGGAATGACCCTCTATCCTGGTTTTGAAGACAATGGATGATGATGAATACTGCTGAAAATCAACGCCTCGCCGCCCACTACAACGGCAAGAAAAACTGGCTCCACTGGGGCCCCTACCTTTCCGAGCGCCAATGGGGAACCGTGCGGGAGGATTACTCCGCCGACGGTGACGCCTGGAATTATTTTCCCCACGACCATGCCCGCTCCCGCGCCTACCGCTGGGGAGAAGACGGCATCGCCGGCATCAGCGACGAGCAGCAACGCCTTTGCTTTGCTCTGGCCTTTTGGAATGGGCGCGACCCCATTTTAAAGGAGCGCCTGTTCGGCCTAACCAACCAGGAAGGGAATCACGGCGAGGACGTGAAAGAGCTGTATTTCTACCTCGACAATACGCCTACGCATTCCTGGATGCAACACCGCTACCTTTATCCTTGTGCGGAATTCCCCTATCAACAACTCGTGGAAGAAAACCAACAGCGCAGCCGCCAGCAAACCGAATTGGAGCTGTCCGATACGGAGGCCTGGAGGGAAAATGGCTGTTTCGACATCCTCACCGAATACGCCAAAGCGGATACCGACGATTGTTGCATCCGCATCAAGGCAACCAACCGCAGCCAGGCCCAACAGACGCTTTGGATACTCCCGACACTCTGGTTCCGCAACACCTGGGCGGTGGGCGGGCCCCGGCCGACTATCCGGGCAGTGGAAAAGGGTGTGGAGGCGCAGCACCCGGAACTCGGCGCCTACCGCCTCTGGTTCGGCCCGCCGGAACATTTATTGTTCACCGAAAATGACACGAATGACGCGCGCCTGTTTGGGGTGGACAATGCCACGCCTTTCGTGAAAGATGCCTTTCACCGGGCCGTCTGCGGGCAGGATTTTGATTTCTTAAACGGCAAAAACGAAGGGACGAAATGCGCCCCGGTTTATCATTTCACCCTTCAGGCCGGCCAATCCGTCACAATCCGGTTGCGCCTCGCCGATGCGGAAGTAGACAAACCGCTTGATCCGGCTTTTTTCGATGGCCTTTTTCAAAAAAGGAAAAAGGAAGCAGACGAATTTTACGATAGCTTGCCCGTGCCGACGGTCTGCCCTTTGTTGGGGAAAGACTGCGAACTCATCCGCCGACAGGCCTTCGCCGGGCTGCTTTGGAGCAAACAATACTACGAATACAACGTAGCTGCCTGGCTCGATGGCGACCCCGGACAGCCGCCGCCCCCGGAGGGCCACCGCAATGGCCGCAATACCAACTGGCGGCACCTGAACGCAGCCGACATCATTTCCATGCCCGACAAGTGGGAATACCCTTGGTTTGCTGCCTGGGACCTGGCCTTCCAATGCATACCCCTGGCGGCGCTCGACCCTGATTTTGCCAAAAAACAACTGCTGCTGCTTTTGAGGGAGTGGTACATGCACCCCAAGGGCAAAGTCCCTGGCTACGAATGGTCATTCGATGATATCAACCCACCCATTCACCCATGGGCGGCCCTGGAGGTTTATCGCCTGGAAAAAACCATGACGGGGAAGGGCGACCGCCTGTTTTTGGAAAAAGTATTCCAAAAGCTGCTCCTCAATTTCACCTGGTGGGTCACCCGGGAGGACAGCGACGGCAACAACGTCTTCGAAGGCGGCTTCCTCGGCCTGGACAACATTGCCTTGTTCGACCGGGAAAGAGGTATCCCTGCCGGCTGCTCCCTCGAACAGGCGGACGGTACAGCCTGGATGGCCTTCTACTGCCTGCACATGCTGGAAATTGCGCTTACGCTTGCCGCTAAAGACCCTGCCTACGAGGACATGGCGGTCAAGTTTTTCGAGCACTTCGTGCGGATCGCCGCCTCGCTCAATACCCTCGGCGATGCGCTCTGGGATGAAGCGGAAGGCTTCTTTTACGACCACCTCCGGCACGAAGGAGAGGTGCTGCCGCTGCGCGTCCGCTCCCTGGTAGGCCTCAGCACCCTCTTCGGAGTGACGGTTCTGGATAAATCGGAATTAGCGAGCGTACCCGGCTTTGCCGAGCGCCTGCAGTATTTCCGGGAACAACGCCATGCCCACCACGAATATATCGTCTTCGAACAATCGAATGAGGGTGGCGACATCCTGCTTTCGCTCGTTCCGCCAGAGCGGCTGCAACGGCTGTTGCGCTCCCTATTTGATGAGGGAGAATTTTTAAGCCCCCACGGCATCCGATCGGTATCGAAATACCACGCAGCACATCCCGTTGAAGTGTCGGTGAATGGGCAAAGTTTTGGCCTGCACTACGAGCCGGGAGAAGGGGAAACGGGCGCTTTCGGCGGCAACTCCAACTGGCGGGGCCCGATTTGGTTCCCCATGAATTTCCTGCTCCTCCACGGCTTGAAAACGTACCAGCAATTCTATGGCGACAGTGTAAAAATGGAATTCCCCACCGGTTCCGGCCAACAGCTTTCTTTCGGAGAAGCGGCCGGAGAAATCGGCTTCCGGCTGTTGTCCCTTTTTGAAGAAAACTCCGATGGCGTCCGCCCGGTACATGGAGATAACCCACTGTTCCGCCAGGCGGAATTTAAGCGCCTGATGCTGTTTTACGAGTATTTCCACGCGGAAACGGGAAGAGGATTGGGCGCTTCCCACCAAACGGGATGGACGGGGCTGGCGGGGGTGATTTGAGGTGGGAAGGCGGAAATCGGAAGTGGGAAAGAGCCTGTATCGGCCCGGGAACGTCTGTTTTTCGGCCTTCCGATTTCCGATTTCCCACTTTTACAAGGATAACAGGAGATTTCTCCAAGCAATCAAAGCCCAGGGACTCCCCCCACTCCCTTGCGTTTCAGCAGTTCATAAATGGCCGACGAATTATTATTATAATGATGGTCGCCAGGCACAGTGGCGGTATCCACTCCCGAGTTTTTTAGCTGGGCGGGCATGGGGTTGTTCTCCTCGCTGCCGGTAATGAGCAGCAGGCGCTTCCGCAGGGGGGCGGCTATTTTTTGGATCTCGGGCAGCACTTTATAGGGGTAGTCGCTGCTGCCAATTCCGAGCATGCCGGCGATGTGTATTTCAAAATCGCAATTTTCGGCCGGGGAAAGTAAAATGGTTTCCCTGACCATCATCTGCTTGTCCAGCGGCAGTTGGTTAAGGATGAACGGCAGCACCTCGGCGCCCATGCTATAGCCGATCAGCACAACTTCCTCCTTTTGCCATTTTTCGCAATAGACATCCATGATCAGGGCAAGGTCCTGAGCGGCCTGCTGCGGTGTTTTTTGGTTCCAAAAGTAGGAGCGGGTATCCATCCCTACTGTTGGAACACCATCGGCAGCCATCCGTTCGCTTATTTTTTGCTCAAAGCTATACCAGCCGCCGTCGCCGGAAAAGAAAACGGCGAATCGACCACCTTTCCTGGCCGGGTTGGCCTCGGTGATATCAAGGGGCAGGCCAGCAAGCTTTGAGGCGCTGGCCGCTGCCGGCATAGTAGCTCGCCGCGCCTGTTCCGCCCTGACGGCATCGGCGAGAATAGCATGATAAGCCTGTTTCCATTGTGGCATGAAGTCGGCGTAGTGGCTGAAACCATGGCCAACGTTTTCCAAGGGGATAAACTCCGCGTCACTCGTTTTTTTCACAAAATCGCTGGTGGAAGGGAAGTCGCACACCTTGTCCAGTTTGCCGTGCAGGACGATCCATCGGTTGCCCAACTGGAGGTCTGGGTCCAGGTCAAAACCTTTGGAAACCGATTCCTCCGTCAAGCCGTTCAGCTCGCAGAATTTTTTGGAAAGGGGCGACTCCGGGCAAAAACCGAGGGATATTCCTCCAAGAAAAGCACCCGGCCTGGCTTGCGCCAGCAAGGCATACACGAGTGTAGCGCCGCTCGAATAGCCCATGAGTACCGGTTTTTGGTAGGCCTTTAATCCTGCTCGTTTTTCCACTGCCGCCGCCAGCGCCAAGAAATCGGCCGCCACATGGTAGCACTTGTCAGAGCTGGCCTTCAGGCTTTTGTAGTACTGCAAAATGTCGACCCCCACCACGAGGCTCCCTTCCGCAGCAAAAGTCTTTGCAAAATCGATGACCCCGTATTTCCACCCCCCGTCACCTGAGATCATCAGGGTAACCGATTGAAGGGCGCCCGCTGGTTGATAAAGGTGCAATTTGCCGAATGGGGCCAGGGTGAAGCTATCGGTTTGAATCGCAACGGTGGTTGCCGGCGAAACAGGCGTTTCGGGCTTCCGCATTCCAGCGCCAAAATTGGCCATGGCGGGGAACAGCAGCAGGTAAAACAGGGCTATGATGAAGGGGAGTAGCTTCGGGAAATGGACTGTTTTTTTCATAGTTGTTGCCAGGCAACAGGCTTTTCGTTTTTTCAAGGCAAAAGTATCTCAGCAGCTCTGTTGCAAGGTAAAGAATGAAGCAGGGGCAATGGCCACTCTTTTTTCCCACTTTTAAGGGCTATTTTTATACTTTACAGGGTAATCACGGGGTGACTCAGCTTGATTTTTCTAGCGTTCAGTCACCCCGTGACTAATCCAGGGCCACCTCAAAGTCCGGGTAAACAGCAAATAAAAAGTAGGCTTAAAAAAAACTTTCAATCTTTCCGAATGCTTGTCCAAATCACCAGTGCAAGGCCCACCAGCGACGATAAGGCCCGCAGGATGTGAAACTGCCACCATTGATCACGGAGCTCCGTCCATTCGGCAGGAATGGAATCTGCTTGCCATTTGATGACAATGGCGTTGATAGGCTGGTTGCCCAACCTCGTAACCAGCCCGCTGATGATAAAAAAAGCAGCAGCAACCAACAAGGAGATAAAAACAGCCCTGGATTTACGCTGTAAATAAGCGGAAAGCAAGGTTAGCAAAATGGTAATTGCCCCAAGGATGGGCATCAGCACATTCAGCGACCGGATGGCGTTTTGCTGTTGCTCCAAATAGGCAGTAGCCGACAAAGACGCTGGATTGTACCCTATCCAAATGCCGAATATGGCGCCTGCGACCAATGCAGCCATAAAGATGTTCAGGAAACGAACGATTGAATTTGTCATGATGAGGAATTGGCTTGGTTGCTGGTTAGAAATCACTTCAGATTGCCAAACGCTCCAAAAGCCAGTTCGGCTCCTCAACATACGCTTTATAACTCAAACAGCTTCTAAATTTTTTTAAACTTTCATCTTCACCTTCCTCCCCGGAAGGGCGTCCCATATCCCCTCCCCTTCCTTCAGCCCGCCGGGCGTGACCATCCAAAGCACTGGGCGCCGGCTTTCCACACGAGGAGCCGCAGCATATCCATCCGTAAAGTAAATAATAGCGTCAGGCAGGAAATGCCGGTTTGCAAATTGGAGGGGCGCATTGAAGTCGGTTCCGCCCCGGCCCATGATAAAGTCGGGTGTGAGGCCCCGGTAAGGGTATTGCCGCTTGATCTCGGTATCGCACTCTACGACCAATACTTCAGCGCCATGGCGCCATATCTGATAGATCTCGGAAAAGAAACGCTGGATATCCTGGTCAGGTACGCTGCCGGAAGTGTCGATGGCTACCAGCAATTTTTGTTTGCGCTGTATCTTGATACCGGGTGTAGTGCCGTAGCGCTTGGAAGGACGGCGGATGGTGTTTTTTAAATGGGTGCGGCTACTGCTGGACGCAAAGAGGCGCAGGGCGCGCCGCCAGTCGACCGAAGAAGCCTTCCGCTCTGTTATATCCCGCAGGTAGGATTGTAATTCGCCGGGCAGGCTGCCGAAATCGCGGTTCTGCAGCCGCTGAACGGTAGAATGGATCATGGATTCCCGGACCTGCTCCAGGTTGCTTTGCTCTGCGGCAGAAAGCTGCCGGGCCTGTTTTTGCCATTGCTCGTGGCGCTCCAGCCAGGAGTCGCTACTACCGCGCTCCAGGAGTTCTTTTAGCCGATCCATATCCATACCCGATGTTTCACTACTACCTGTACCTTGTTGAGGATTTCCAGCGGGCTGGCCTGCGCCCCCACCCTCCCGGGCAGCCTGCATCAGGCGCCGGTAATAGTAGCCGATATCCTGGTTGGGCTCCAGTTTGAGATCCCGGAATTGCTCCAGCAGGATAGCCCCCTGGGGCAACTGCTCCCGCTCGATGTATTGATTGACAACGATATCGGCCGCGATGTTAAACAGGGTTCGGTTCTGGAATTTAGGAGCCGCCAGCAAATGCCCCAAGGCGAGGTGCAATATCTCGTGTTTGATTACACCGTAGCGGTGTTTTTCTTCTGAAAGTTCCTCCGACCAGAAGCGCGCATTGATGCATAGCTTGAAAAGCTTGTTTTCGGACAGCGCCACGGCCATTGTCGGCACCGCCGCTGTCACTTCCTTGGACAGGCCCGTCAGGAAATGGCCGTAAAAGGGCTCCTTTAACAGGAGGCCGATCGCGGTTTTTGACACTTCCCGGAGTATCCGTTCGGACATGGCGGTGGTTTTTAATTATGGCTGTCAATGACGAAATTTAGGGAAAAAATCACAACTAAGCGCCAGGATAGCTCAAAATTGATTACCAATCGAACACCTCTGCGGCTAGAAGGATTTCAGAACTACCCCGGTTAAGACAAGGAGGGCAACGCCACCCAACGCCCGCCTTCCCTTATCAGCGCGCCTTCCGTATAGGGCAGCACGATCTCATAAAGCGCCTGGCGAATATCGGCCGGCACAACATCCAGGGGGGAGCGCTCTTTGTCGAATCGCAGGTGAAGTACTTCGGGGTGGGGTTTAGCTTTGGGAGCATCCACCAGTCCGGCCTGGTTCAGAAGGTAAAAAAGCTGAGAGGCGTCAGGGCCAAGTTGTTTGATCTTACCGGCATCAATGCTTTTTAGAGCGTACGCGATCTGTTCATCCGTATAGCCGCAGCGATGGGGGTCGCCACCGATGACACGGAGCATACCAACAATACGACGACATTTCTCACAACGCCCACAGGGGCGCATACGACCATCCTGCTCGTGTGCGGCATGGCAGGATAGTTGCTGAGCCTGCAGTTCCGGGTAGCGCTGCGTCAGCACCTTTTGGATCATAAATTCGGATATAGGCCGGAGGATGGAAAATTGGCGGATGCCCCAACCTTTGTCCACAAAGTACCGGCTGAACGCCTCATCAAAAAAGCGGCTTTGGTCATATAGGCCATCGTAATGGGGGATGCCCTCATGATGCAGGCGGCGGGTCGTATCATACTCATTGCCGATCAGCAGGCGGCCGATGCCGCGCTTGCGCATCAGCGGCAACACCCCCACCAGGAATACCGCCACTGTCCAGAGGCGAATGGGGTAATCATCGGCCCGCAGGCTGGCAAAATCCGGCCGTACGAATGGCAGATGGCGCAGCATCCAGGCAAAGAGCCGGTCGGAATTCATCCATACCTTTGCGGTATTGGGTTCTACTGACTGTTGATAACGATAGCCATTGACCGCCGTAAACCAGTGCCGGCCGCTTTCATTTCCATAGATGGGATGCACTTCCTTGCCCATCTCTTTCAGCAGGGCGTAACTCAGCAGGCTGTCTTTGCCGCCACTCGACAACACGCAATAGGCGTCCTGGTTTTGCTCCCAGGCCATATCCGGCAGGGTATCTGAAAAATTGGAATTGACAAAAGCAAGCTCGGCATTAGTGTAATGCCCGCGTTTCTCTGCTTGCAGGCTGGCCAAGGGCCCGATTAGGAAAAGATTGGGCTGTAGAAATTTCTTGACATAGATCTCGCGAGAAGTATTCTCCAGCATGGCCCGAAGAAAACGGCGATCGGCCGAATCATACAAGCCATCGAGGACGATGCGCTTGCAGAACAGCCCATAGTTAAGCGCCACCTGCGCCGCCATCACGCTGGCCAGGTTCTGGGCGGCTGGATCTTTAGGATCAAATACGGGTTCTCCGAAAGAATAGATCAATTCCGTACTTTCTTCCACGCCATTTGCCTGTACGGTGTATGGGGCTACCAGGCGGCTTTTTTCCAGCCGAAGGGGCCCTACGCGTAGTTCATCTATGACTACCAACTGATCGTATGAGGATGCTTTTTTTTCCAAAATGTTTGGGGTGTCTGGTGCGTCTGGTGCGTCTGGTGCGTCTGGTATGTCTGGTATGTCTGGTGGGTCTGGTATGTCTGGTATGTCTGGTATGTCTGGTATGTCTGGTGTGTCTGGTATGTCTGGTGTGTCTGGTGGGTCTGGTATGTCTGGTGTGTCTGGTATGTCTGGTGTGTCTGGTGGGTCTGGTATGTCTGGTGGGTCTGGTATGTCTGGTATGTCTGGTGTGTCTGGTATGTCTCGTTTGTCTCGTTTGTCTAATGTGTCTCGTGTGTCTAATGTGTCTGGTGTGCTTGCCCGGCTCGCAGAGATTTATCCGGCTGGCTAGACGGACGGGGCTGGTCGGTCTGGTGCGTCTGTGCGTCTGGTGCGTCTCGTCTGGTGGGTCTCCTCCTGGATTTCAGCCATTTTTAACCGGCTCCTTAGAGACGTCCAACCATTCAACCATTTTTAACCGGCTCTATAGAGACGGTCAGCCATCCAGCCATTCAGATCCCCCCTACACCTTCTCCCTGAGATAGCCCGCCAGGGTTTCCATCAGGCTATCGGCGCCCTGCAGCAGTACATCCGAGGCGGGCAGGCCGGTAGTACGGGTGATCTCGAGGCAGGCCGCCGGCACTTCTTCCGGAGTCATCTCTTCATGGTTGACGGTGATGGCCACCACCGGCTTACCCGACAGTAGTTCAATGGCTTCAATCTGAACAGGCAGCGGGTGGAGGGCGTAGCCAGGGAATCCGTCATATTCCAGGCGTTTAGGGGCATGCTGCAGGACCACCACATCGGGCCGGCAGGCGGCTAGTATCTCATGGCCGCCCGGATAGGCGGGGTTCATCAGGCTGCCCTGCCCTTCAATGACGATGACATCGGGCTGTTGCTCCACCCAGGCCTGATAGGTGGCGTGCTCCAACTCACCGGCTACAAAGTCGTTGATCAGGGAGTCGAGGATGAGGCAGTAGCGGGCGCCCTGCATCCAGGCGGTTTGCCCGGTGCCGATCATCTCAGCTTTGTAGCCCGCCTTTTGGAAAGCCTTTACGATAAGCCAGGCAGTGGTTCGTTTGCCTACTGCGCTATCCGTGCCCAGCACAGCGATCTTTAGTGCTTCTACTTTTTCGATATTGCCGGTAAAAGAATGCAGCACACTGCGTGGCGGCGTTTTGCGTACGTCGCGGATGCGCACCCCTTTAGCTTGCGCCAGGGTGCTGATATCCAGGTCGTCTGACAGGAAGTCGTGCAAGCCGCTGTCCACATGCAGACCGTGTTCGATGGCAATGCGGATGTGCTCGCGCGCCGGAGCCGGCAGGCGGCCTCCATCCGGCGCCAGGCCGACGACCAGAAAACTGGCCGGTGCACCGGCATCCCGACTGGCCTTTATAGCTTGTTCCACTGATGCAAAAACAGGAATTCCTTTGGCGGCGCCATCTAGCACCTCGCCGGCGTCCTGCCCGGCGTATCGGCTATCGACCACCGACAAAACCTTGTAGCGCCGGGTGTGGCGCACCAGCCCATGGGCCGTTTTGCCGTTCGGAGTGTTGAAAGCGCCTTCACAGTATACGATGGTGTTGCCATCCAGCACGGGTGTGTTTTCCATTAATGTTTATAATGTATGGTGTAAAGTATAATGATTTCTGGGATATTTCCCTGGAAATGAAACTATTAGCCTATCTCAAACCTTTGAGGTTTTGGAAACCTCAAAGGTTTGGGCCCTTGATTATTTCCTACTGGTCAAAATAGCAACAAAGCGGTCATTTTGAAGCATTTCCGGGTCAGTGGGTGTGGAGAGGGCCGCCAGGCCAGCCGTAGCGGCCGGCAGTACATTAAGCCCTTCTTTCTCCTTCAGTATTTTGGCCAGCCGCAACATAGACCGGTCGGTCACATTACTTGCCCAGCCGCCGGTAGCCCGAAGGGCATTGAGGGCCAGGTCCCCATCAAAGGAATGCCAGTTAATCAGCGGTTCGTTGATCTCTGTTTCCTTGATGCTTCCTGGTTCCAGGTCTTCGCAGCTTTCCTTGCCCTGCAGGAAAGCCTGCACGATGGGGTTTTTATGGGCCGATGAACCCGCTACGATCAGGGGCATCCGCGAAGTTTTACCCCGTCGGAACAGGCTCAGAAAACCTTTGTACACACCTGCTACTACCGTTCCATTGGAGACAGGGATCGCAACGACCCTCGGCGCATCCCGGAGTTCGTCGTAGATCTCCAACGCGATCTCACCGTAGGCCTTCAGCTGAAGAGAGGTATTATCGCCACCAGGGTTGGCGTCATATAGTTCCATTTTGGCGGCGTATTCCACAGAGGCTTCCACTGCTTTTTCGTAATCCCCATCCACGGTAATAATCCTGGCGCCCAGTTTTTCCATCTCCGCGCCCCGGCGGGTGTGGTAGGCAGCCGGTATGAAGATCACACTATCCAGGGCGGCATATTTGGCAGCCAGGGCGCAGGCCATGCCGTAGTTCCCGCAGGTAGCCAGGGAGATGCCGTCGAAACCACGGCGCAGGGCGTCGGCGCATTGGGCAAAAGCAATACGGTCTTTCTGGGTGCCCGTAGGATTCCCGCCTTCCAGCTTCAGATAGATCTGCCGGAACCCCAGCTCGCGTTCCAGGTTGCGGGCCCGTAGCAGCGGGGTGTCCCCTATCTCGCTATCGGTGATGAAATCAAAGGCTTCCAGGCGGTCTTCCAGGCGCTGCGACTTATCCAGCAAAAGTTCGTATTGTTGCTGCAATTCGGCCTGAAGGTTATAATGGCTTGCACCATTGGCTATTGCCCCTTCTTTGGATTCTTCCATAATATAAAAGCTCCTTCAAAAAATTGGTATGTAGACGGCATGCGGTGAAAAGGCCACTGTCTTTTTTCTAATTTTTTGGTGGCTTCAGAAGCTGTTTGAATTTAGTCCTTCAGTTTTATTATGCCTCTTTTTCCGCCACTCTGCGGCTTTTTTTCGCCCCGTACCTATGGGTACGAGGCTCAAAAAGAGCCTTGATTGACGAAAAAATAGCCTATAATAAATTCTAAAAACCAAATTCAAACAGCTTCTCAAAATAACCGGTTTCCCCGCTTATCTTCCAACCTAAATGGCTTTGCACAAAGCTGCAATGACAATTATCAGCCCCACACCCCGCCTACTGATGAACTGACACTCAGTCCTCCATTTCCTCCAGGTATTCCAATGCCTGCTTGTAGACGTTCTGGGCGGTGAAGCCGAACTTTTCGTCCAGCACATTATAAGGCGCCGATTGGCCGAAGTGGTCCAGGCCGATGGATTTGCCGAGGGGGCCAACCAGGCCTTGCAGCGTAACGGGCAGGCCGGCCGTCAGGCCCATAGTGGGAATATCGGGCGGTAGCACCTCCCATTGGTAATCGAGCGACTGGTTGCGAAATAAGCCTTCCGAAGGAGCGGAGACGATGCGTACTTTCAACTTCTTTTTCTCCTGTAACAGAGCAGCACCTTCCACTAATGTGGCGACTTCCGAACCATTCCCTACCAGGATGAGGTCCGGTTGCCCCCCTTTAGGTTCCTGAACGATGTAAGCCCCTTTGCGGGCCTGCTGGGCATCTTCCAGGCGGGTCGAGCCCGGGCGGGCGGGCAGGCTGGCGATATCCTGGCGGGAAAGGATCAGCCCGGTAGGGCCATGTGCATTTTCCAGGGCCATCTGCCAGCAGACGGTCGTTTCGTCCGCATCGGCAGGACGCAGCGCCAGGAAGCTATTGTGGCCAGAGTGGTTCTTCAACTGTTCCAACAAACGGATCTGCGCTTCCTGTTCCACCGGCTGGTGTGTCGGGCCATCTTCCCCCACCCGGAAAGCGTCATGCGTCCAGATGAATATGACTGGTTGTTCCATCAATGCGGCCAGGCGAATCGTGGGCTTCATGAAATCGGAAAACACAAAGAAGGTGCCACAGGCCGGAATGATACCACCGTGCAGAGCCATGCCCGTCATCAAGGCGGCCATTGTCAACTCTGAAACGCCGGCCTGCAGGAACGCCCCGGAAAAATCACCTTTACTGAAAGGCCTGGTTTTATTGAGGAAGGAGTTGGTTTTGTCACTATTGGACAAGTCGGCTGAAGCGACGACCATGTTGCCGAGTTTTTCAGCCAGAAAGGCCAACACCGCACCGGAAGCATTGCGGGTAGCGGTACCAGCCTTTTGCTTGATCTCCGTGAAATCAAGGGCCGGCAACCGACGCGCCAGATAATCTTCCAACTTCACAGCTAATTCGGGCTGAGCGGCTTTCCAGGCTGCGTAGGCCTCGCGGCGGCGGGTAGCCGCTTCGTGTTTTTCTTGGCGCACCCTGGTATAATATTCAGCTACCTCCGGAAAAACCTGGAAGGGCGTTGCAGGGTCTCCGCCAAGGTGGAGCACTGTTTTTTCAAAAGAAGCCCCGGCTTTGCTCAGGGGTTGCCCGTGTGTCTCCACTTCTCCTTCAAAAGAAGCCCCTGTTTCGGTAAGCGCTCCTTTGCCCATAATGGTCCGGCCAATGATCAGAGAAGGCCGCTTCGTTTCGGCAATGGCTGCCCGCAAAGCGCGCCGGATGGCGTCCGGGGCGTTACCCTCAACCGTTTGTACGTGCCAGCCCCAGGATTCGTATTTCATTGCCGTATCTTCGTCCATCACCTCCGAAACTTCGGAGGACAATTGGATGTCATTGGCATCGTAGAACATAATGACATTGCCCAGGCCCAGAAAGCCGGCGGCACGGCCAGCACCCTGAGAGATCTCTTCCTGTATGCCTCCGTCAGAAATATAGAGAAAGGTTTTATGAGCCGCCGCTTCTCCGAAACGGGCTGCGAGAAATCGTTCCGCAATAGCCGCACCAATGCCAAAGGTGTGGCCCTGGCCCAGCGGCCCGGAAGTGTTCTCCACCCCCCGCTCCAGGTCCAGTTCAGGATGTCCTGGCGTTGGGCTGCCCCATTGCCGAAAATTCTGAAGGTCTTCGGTGCTGTACAAGCCAAAAAGATGAAGTATGGTGTATAACATGGCCGACATGTGCCCCGGATCCAGGAAAAAACGGTCGCGAAGCGGCCATTTTGGGTCTTTCGGGTCAAAATTCAGAAACTCCGTGAACAGGATGTGTATGAAATCGGCGCCCCCCATGGCTCCGCCGGGGTGGCCGGAATTAGCGCGTTCCACCATTGCTGCTGCCAGAATACGGATGTTGTCGGCAGCCCTTTGGGTAAGGTTCATGTCTTGGTTTGGCATGTCGTACGGATGGTTTTAATTTGAAAATCAGGCTTCAAAAGTATCGAATCAGGCGCACTGTCCGGCTAAAAATGAAAAGGATTTATCGTATTTTCCAAATACCCGGCTAAAACAACCAACAAAAATGTTGCAAAAACAACAAAATGTTTTTATAATTGTTCTTTGAAAACAAATTATACAAAAAATGACCAACGCATTTGTTTTTGAAGCATTTCAAACGGTGCCGGTGGTGGCCCTGTCCGACATGACCCCCTACATGCAGCTTTCAGAAGGCAGCGCCCAGTCTTTTCCCATGCCAGGGGAAGAATTCAGCTTCATGCGCTTTGACCTGAGCCGGGCAGTGATCCGCAACCCGGCGCAAACCTTTTTTGTAATGCTGACCGAAGGCCGGCTGGCTGCCGAGGGGTACACCAATGGTGATATTGTCATAGTGGACCGGCAGGCAACGCCGCGCCATAATGATGTCATCATAGCTTTTCTGGAAGGAGAATTTACTATCCGGCGTTTGAAGATCAAAGACGGCCATCCTCATCTGCAATCAGACGAAGAAATGCTGGAGGTAGAACCGGAAATGGGGTTCAGTGTCTGGGGGGTCGTCCGGGATATCATTAGCCGAAATTCAAGTGTTTTTATCACCTAAAATACTGTTATAATGAACGTAGATCACAATGTAGTAGGCTGGTTCGAGATTCCAGTCACTGACATGAAACGGGCTTCGGCCTTTTACGAAGCCGTTATGGGTTATAAACTAGATCACCAGCAGATGGGCGATTTGGAGATGGCCTGGTTTCCCTGGGTGGAAAAAAGCATAGGGTCAGGCGGCTCTCTGGTCTGTCACAAAGAATTCTACAAACCTTCCTCCGAGGGTGCGTTGGTCTATTTCACGGCTTTCTCCGGGGACCTGGCCAATGAACTGTCGCGGGTTGAGCCCAATGGCGGCAAGGTCCTCCAACCCAAAAGGCTCATTGCAGAGGGCTATGGTTATATGGGCGTTTTCCTGGATACGGAAGGCAACCGCGTGGCCCTGCACTCGAGAGAATAGGCAACTATTTCTCAACTTCTTCTGTTTCGGGTTCCTCCCTTGCCTCCATCGTGGCCAAAGCTTCCTGCTTGGGCTCGATGAGCAGGGAGGCCAATACTCCTGTGGAAAGCGAACTGGCGATCACCACCAGGGAAAGCCATTCAGGAATATCAACATGGTGAACCAGAAGCATTTTCACCCCTACATAGGCCAGGATAAACACCAGGGCATATTGTAAGAAGCGAAATTTATCGATGACGGCCGCCAGCACGAAGTATAAGGAGCGAAGGCCAAGAATAGCAAAAATGTTGGAGGTGAAGATGAGGAATGGGTCCGTAGTGATCGCAAAAATAGCGGGAATGCTGTCAAAAGCGAACATGATATCGGTGGTTTCCACCACCAGTAGGGTAATAAATAAAGGGGTAGCCGCCCACAGGTGTCGGCGCCGCACGAAAAAGCGTTCTTCCTCAAACCCTTTGGTAATAGGAAAATAGCGCTTGGCCCATTTAATCACAGGGTTCTTCTGAGGGTGTACGCCTTCATCTGTCACCAGCATTTTGTAGGCGGAATACAAAAGAAAAGCGCCAAAAATATAAGTAATCCAGGCGAAACGCTTGATCAATACCACCCCAAGGCCGATCATTACTCCTCTGAAGATCAGGGCGCCGAGAATACCCCAAAATAACACCCGGTGTTGATATTGCTTGGGCACCTTAAAATAAGTGAAGATCATCGCGATCACAAAGACGTTGTCCATGCTAAGGGACTGCTCTACCAGATATCCGGTCAGGTATTTCAGCACAGCAGCCTGCCCGCTGAGCCCTCCCTCATTGGGCACCCAGCCCTCCTGATAGGTAAAAAAGATGAAAACACTGAACAATAACGAGAGAGACACCCACACTCCGGTCCACCCCAGAGCTTCTCTGGCTGTGATAGCGTGGGGGTCTTTGTTGAACACTCCAAGGTCCAGCGCCAATAAAATAAAAATGAGAATAAAAAAACCGATCCAAATGGCCATTATACACTTAATTCTTTTTCTTGCTATATGAGACTGCAAAGCAAGCGGCAAGACACTTAATCCGGCTGTTATTTCGACAGAATATTATAAAAGGCCGAAAATAACCCTACTCTACAACAGTTGAACTGGCCACATGGTTAAAAGATGCGATTCCCGCCTGTTTTTTTGTTGGAGCGGTGTCATTTTTCAAAGGCCGAGCCGATAGGCATAGACATTGGCGCCATATCCCACCACCACTAACTGCCCGCCGGCCGGCAAAGGCGCCATGACAAAAGGGGTACTACCCGCCAGAGGAAAACCGGATACCGGATCCCCTTTATTATCCAGCAAATTGATCTTTTGGGCCTGTTTGTCCAGCAAGCCCACCCAACAGTAATCCGGACGGGCAATAAGGAAGGCCGTATCGGGTGCGGCGCCCAGGTTTCGGGAAAAAAAAGGTTTGAAATTATTGCCCTCGTAATAGTACGCCCGCATTTCCGCCCCACGATAACACAGATAATCCTTGCGTTCATCACCGGTAAGATTGCCAAACAAGAAGCGCGCGCCGGAGCCGGGTTCTGGCAACAATCGCAATCGGAAATAAGCGCCCTCCAGGTTGACAATGTGCCCGAAACCCTCTGTGTCGGCCAGAGCAATGCGGCTAATATCTCCTTCTACCTGATAGAATGGCGGCGAAAGGAAAACCGCGCCCAGCTTCACCGGCTCAAAGCGATAAGCCCCATCGCGTTGAAATGCACAGAGCGTACCGGCATCGCTCAGGGCCAGTATAAAATCTTTATTGGCATATTGAAAATGGGCCATTGCCAGGTGCACCGTGCTATCCATCAATGTTTGTGGGTTCCAGCCAGGCAAGGGCCGCCCCTGCCGGTCCCAGCCGAATAGATAGCCATTGGCGCAGGCTACGAAAAAGCAGTACTGTCCCTGGCCTTCGAAGTCGGCCACCAACAAGGGGCTGATCGCCGGCGACTCCAGAGGAATGCTGAAATGCCCGCGCGCTTCCCCTTCTCCGGAGAGTACCTCGATCCCCTGAGGGGTAACAAAAGCCAGGTCGCGAAGCGCCCCGCCAAAGTAGTCGATCAGTTGTATTTCCCCCAAGATCGGCCCGCCAAGCGATTTTTTCCACCGACG
Source organism: Lewinellaceae bacterium (assembly GCA_020636215.1). Lineage (GTDB taxonomy): Bacteria > Bacteroidota > Bacteroidia > Chitinophagales > Saprospiraceae > JACJYE01. The sequence continues at coordinate 131,891 of JACJYG010000005.1, read as the reverse complement.
CGCTCCATTGGCGCCCAGGAGATACAAAGCGTTCGCCTCATCCTGCACCAGGTAGCCCGGGCCCGTTTCATCGAGGGGAAAGGCCTGCACCGCTCCCGTGGCCGGCGCATCGAGCGCTGCTTTCCAGGCCAGCAAAGCAGCAGGAGGCTCAGCAGCAGCCTGCCCTTTGACCGCCATCCCGCCGAAGGCGCCATTGGGGGAAATAGACAGAAAATAGGCGTCATAGGTGCGCAGGAGCGCCGCAAAAGCATCTTCTTCAGCCTGAAAATAGGCCGGCAGGAGGGCCGTGCTCAACCCGGTTTGAACATACAACCAGGCTTTGGCGCCGGCGCCCTGTTGAGCATACAGCCCCAGGAATGCCGTATCCTGGCTTAAGGTATTGTTGACGATCACATTGCTGATCAATTGCTCGATGGCCACGGAAGTGCTGCTGATGGCCAGATAATCCCCCATAATTACAAAATATGGATTAGGGGCCTTAAAACCCAGCGGGTCCAGCAGGCCATCGGACAGGATCTGGTATACCCGGAAGGATTGGTAATCGTAAACCTGTAAACTTCCCAGCGCTTCGGCCAATACTTCCAGCCCCTCCTCCGCTTTGTCGGGGCTTTCTACTGCCAGAAGGCACAGCTGGCTGTCGGCAGGTTTACCGGGAAGGCCCAGCGACAACCAGGCCATATCGCCGCCAATCCAGGGGCGGATGTATTTTTCGAACAGCTCCGATTGTTGCGCCTCACTAACTTCCGGGGCGGACTGGCGGTAACACCAGGCGAGGCTTGAAGGGAGGTACGCTAGCACCCCTTCTCCACGCGACTGTGCAGGGATGGAAAAACGGCGTCCGGCCTCGGGGTTCAATTCCATACGGCCACTAATGGACAGGGTGTCCCCATTATCTCCAAGCTGCAACGCTATCCCGCTATTCCAGCGTTCCAGACGGCCCAGCGCCTGGCGTGCTTCCGGAGAAACGATGCCCGTGCCGAGGCTCAGCAGGTTTTCGGGCCTCAGGTATGCCCAGCCGGCCTGAGCCGATACAAGATCCCAACTGTTATGCCCTTCTTTGAGTTGGGCAATGCTGGATTCCACCTGCATTGGCAAACGGCCGATCAGTATAAGGTTGCGGTAACGGGCTACCGCCAGAGCCTTGCCCCCCGGCAAAGACAAGCGAAAAACGGAATGGCCCCGGAAGGAGGCCTCCTCTTTGGCAAAGCCGGACAGCCGTTCTTCCCAGGGAAAAGATGGAGCATCCAATACCACCGCCAGGGCCAGATCACCCTTACCGAGATTTTGTACCATCCAGAGCCCATCCTTCGCCAAAGAGGCGCCGGCATCCCCCATGAAACCCCTCAAAACATTGTAGTCGGAAGAAAGCGTTGGAAATGCATTTAAAAAGGCGGGCAGAGCTGTGGAATCAATGCCGGAATCCTTACTTTTGCCTTCCCCAAAATGAAATAGCAGGGCGGTGGTTTCCGGAACCGCGTCGCCAGGCTTACAGGGATATATCAGAAAACGATATACGGATATTGACAGGAGGATTAGAGCCGGAACAAATGCCAGCCACCAGCGGTATTTTTTCAGAAAATGGAACAATCTCTCTTTCATAAAATAATATTAGGCTGGCTAAAATAATAGCAAAACATGAGAAAAACATTTCTTCGCCTCGGTAGTTTCGCAGCACTGGCGGCCGTTGCCCTCGGCGCCTTTGGTTCCCATGGCTTAAAAGAAGCGGTGACGCCCGAACAGCTCAACACTTTCGAGATTGGAGTGCGATACCAGTTTTACCACGCACTGGCCCTCCTGGCAGTCGGCCTGTTGCTCTATTTCCGCAAAACCCCGCTCCTGCCCTGGGCGGGTTGGTCCTTCCTGGCCGGAATCTTCCTTTTTTCCGGTTCGCTGTATCTGCTGGCAGTCAATGATATCCTTCAACTATCAACAAGCTTGCTGGGCCCGATGACGCCAATCGGCGGCACGTTTTTCATACTGGGGTGGGGCCTGTTCCTGGCCTCAACCTACCAGGAGAATCAGAAAATGTATCGGAGCAAGCAGCAGGAATAGGCTCTCGCGCACTTTGACCGCTTTTGAAGGCTTATAGTTCGCTTACAAAGAAAATGGGCTTCCGGCAACATTTTACTAAGCCTTTATTTTACAGCCTCAAAAAAATAGTAGAACTATCGAAGGATAGTCCAAATTTCTTTTATTAATTCCAGGATTCCATTAATTTAGCCCCGTCTAAAGCCATATTATTTAAAGCAAAATTCAAACCAACATGAAGAACTTAATGGTTATTGCGGCCATCGCAGTGATGCTCTCCGGATGTGCAGCTTATTCTACAGCTCCAGTCCTTGGCGCCATTTACACCGATGTTAAAGCACCTCTGACCGCTACGGATAACCCTCTTGCCACCAAGGTAGGTACTGCGGAAGCAACCTCTATCCTCGGCCTGGTAGCTACGGGTGACGCCAGCATCAACACTGCAGCTCAAAAAGCCGGTATCAAGAAAATCTCCCACATTGACTACCACTCGACCAGCATCCTTGGCATCTTCGCCAAGTTTACGGTTTATGTCTACGGAGAATAATTGATTCTTTTCTTTTTCTGGAATTAGCCTCATGAGCGTATGCACTTGAGGCTAATTTTGTTTCCGAGCCATTTTTACACCACCTCAATGTCTCGAAAAATCTAACGCTATGAATTGGAAGCTGCTGATTGGCGCCCTGATCATTATCGCAGGCGCTGCTTTTTGGATACTCAGCCGGCAGGAAGGTGTCAGTGCTTCCGATAAGGGCAAGGTCAACCTAAGCTATAACATCTGTCTGAAAGCGGATGCCGGTTATCGGGTGCTGGACAACGATACCCTGGCCCGGGTCTTCTATGCCCAAAACTACTGGGCGGACAGTACCGGGCAGTATTTTTCCAAAACACTGCTCAGCCCATCAGGCGACACCTTGTTCGCCAGCGTGTTCAACAATGCCTCGCTGCGGCGGGCAGAGGAAGCCCTTCAGTTGGCTGGTTTTGAAAATATTCAGGAAAACCGCGCTAAAAACCCCGATTTCACTTTCCAGATTGCCCTGGCCCGGCGTCCGGATGGCGTCTTCTTCTTACGCCGCCTGATCAACGACCCTCAGTTCCAGGTTGTCGCAATGGTAGACCAATTCAGCCGGGATAGTGCAGCACTGGCCCGGCGCTTTGAAACGGATCAACTCATTCAATCCATCGAAAAATGTCTATGAGAAAGCTATTCCTTTTCCTGGCCTTGGCCCTGCTTGCCGGTGGCCTTCACGCCCAGGATTCCGACAAATATTTTAAAAAATTACCCCAGGAAGGATTTGACCTCTATTTTCTTTCCCCAACTGCCTTTAAGTCAAAACCCGGCAAGGTGCGACTGGAAGCAGATTACACCTTCCAGTACTACAAACAGATGCCTGCTTCAGTGGATATGAAATTCTCCCTGTTTTCCAAAACCGCCCTGCGCAGCCTCGATAGCCTGGCTTTTTTTGCAGGCTCAAGGCGTTTAGACGCCGCTGCCTCCCCGGAAATCATGTTCTTACAAAAAGAAAAAGGCAAATGGCACAGCCGCTTTTCCACGCCCCTGCCCTACACCACCCTTCAGCAAATCCTGGAAGCCGGCCCCGAACTAAAAATCCTGGTTTACAGCGACGGGAAAGCCATTTCCTTTCCCGCCGGTAAAGATTGGCGCGAAGCGGCCGCCGTATTGAAAGAAATACTGGCCGTAGAGATCCGGATGGGGGAATAGATTGCTTGCCCGTTCCATGGCTGCCTTCCTCCACCAAAAGGATTCCTTGGAGCACATAGCCTGGAATCGATAGTATCCGCTGCTCCGATAGGGGTCCCGCATCTTTTCTGGCCTGAATTCGGGCCAGAAAAGGATATCCATAGCATCGCTAAACAGGTACAGTCACCCCGTGGCCTATCCAGCAAACGAAACAGCTTATGGTCAATTTTGATTTGAATGCAGAAGAACGGGCCGCCCTGTGGCAGCACCTCATCACGGCCCTGGAACAGTATTACGCCAATACATCCGGTTTAAATGTCGCGCCCAGCCTGAATATATCCGATATTCTGGCGCTGGTTGAAAAATATCCCTTTGAGCAGCCCGTATCTGCCGGGAAAGCAGTGGAGCACGTCATCGAAGGGCTGAGCCGCTACGCAGTCCACACGCCTCACCCCAGCTATTATGGCCTGTTTAACCCCCGAGCTACCTTTCCCGGCATTCTCGCGGATGCCATTACCGCCACTTTCAATCCACAAATGGCCGCATGGAGCCACAACCCTTTTGCCAATGAGGTGGAACGATATCTCATCCGGGAATTCGGAAAACAGTTTGGCTATCCGGAAGAAAGCATTGACGGCGTTTTCGCCACCGGCGGCACGGAAGCAAACCTGACGGCCGTGCTTTGCGCTTTAAACCATCACTTTCCGGAATACGCCAATGTTGGCCTGCATGGCCTAAAAAAACACCCCATCCTTTACTGCTCGGCCGAAAGCCATCATTCCATCATCCGTTCGGCAAGGGTTGCCGGCCTGGGCTTAAATGCGGTGCGGGCTATTCCTGTCGATGGCCGGCAAAGAATGGACGCCGCCGGGCTGGCACAGCAGATCCAAAAAGATTTAAAACAAGGCCTGACGCCCTTTATGATCGCGGCTACTGCCGGCGCAACCGGCGCCGGGGCGATCGACCCACTTCCGGAAATAGCTGAAATTGCTCAGGCACACGGGCTTTGGCTTCACGTGGATGCCGCCTATGGCGGCGCCGCTATCCTGGAACCTTCATTGAAGGGCTTGTTAAAAGGCATTGAACTGGGGCATTCCATCACCTTCGATGCGCACAAGTGGCTCTCGGCGCCGATGGGCGCCGGTATGTTCCTCACCCGGGAAAAGGACATCCTACACCATACTTTCCGCATTACGGCTGACTACATGCCCAAGGAAGCCAGCGCCATGAACGTAACGGACCCCTTCAACCATTCTATCCAATGGTCCAGGAGGTTTATCGGCCTGAAACTATATCTGTCTTTGCTGATCTTCGGCTGGGAAGGCTTTGCCCAAACCGTTCGTCACCAGACGGAAATGGGCCGGTTATTGAAAAAACTGCTTCGGGAAAACGGCTGGAAATTGTACAACGATACGGATTTGCCAATCGCCTGTTTCAGCGCCCCCGCTTTCGAAGCGGATGATGCCTTCGCCCTGCATATCTGCGATAAGGTGTTGCAATCCGGACAAGCCTGGATATCGGTGTACCGGATTGGGAAGGTGAATACGCTGCGGGCTTGTATTACCAATTATGCGACGACAGAAAAAGAGGTGCGGGGGCTGGTAAAATTGCTGGAGAGGCTACGGGGAGAGGAATAGGCGCCTGAACTGAGAAAAGCAAGCCGGCCGTACTGCTTCCTCCCTCTCTCCAAGCCGGGCACTCCTTAACCTCAACTTGAAGGCGTTCATCAACGTATTCCCCTCAGCAAATTCTGGTAATCCCTGTTTTCCGGGTTTATTTGCAATAAGCGGTAAACGATGGGTTGAGCCTTGGGCCCTTGCTGTTGTTGGATATAAAGCACCGCCAGCGCGTAGAGCAGTTCTTCATTCTCGGGGCTGATAGCGAGCCCCTGCCGGAAAGCCTTTTCCGCCTCTGCCGGGCGGTTCAGGTTTTGCAGGGTAAGGCCCCAGTTATAGTAATAACGGGGGTTGCCGCTCAGGCTGGCGGCTATGCCCAGCTGGGCCTCCGCCTCGGACATGATCTGCATTTCAGCCAGCAGCAGGCCCAGGGAATAATGCGCCTCTACGTAGTTGGAGTCCGCCCGAATAGCGCGTTCGAACTGTTTTTTTGCTTCCTGAACATTGCCTTGCGCATAATAGAGGTTGGCCAGGTTGAAATGGGGCTGGGGAAGGTAAGGGTCTTGCCGGATAGCCTCCTGGTAGGCCTTGGCGGCCAATTCCAATTCTCCCATTTTGTGGTAATACTGGCCGCGCATCAACTGCCCGGCGGGGAAATCAGCCTGGACTTTAAGCACATTTTCAAATTCCTTTTTGGCCTGCTGAAAAGCCTTTCTTTCGTCTCCCTGGAACAGCGCTTCGTCTATATCCGCCAATTGATAAGCCGCTTGTGTGCGGACAGCCCGGACAGAATCCCGGAGTAGAGGAGTGAGGTAACGTAAGCGATCTTCTAAGGAAAAGCGGCCCATGGCATTGACGGCCGAATAACGGATGAGTGAATTGCTGTTCTGAAGCGCCTCTATCACCTTTTGGTTCGTTTCCTGGGCCGGCACGTCACCCAGGATCTCAACCGCGGTGGCCTGTGCAATATCGGGCTGGCTGGTATCCCCCACCATAGCTATCAGGCCGGGGATGGCCGACAGGTCTCCCGCGCGAGCGGCAGCGAGCACCGTCGAGAAGTGCGGGGCACGCTCAGGGCCGTACCACTGCCGGACGGCTTCCGCCGCCCATTCAGGCGATTTGTCGTTGTGGCAGCCGCTGCAGGAATTTGGGACGCCGTACTGAACGCTCAGGTCGGGGCGCGGCACCCGGAAGCTGTGGTCGCGGCGAAAATCGTTGCCCATGTAGTATTTGCCGGGCATGTGGCAGTTGATGCAGGCCGCGCCATCGGTATTCTGAGCATGAAAATGATGCTCAGGGGTATCGTACTTTTCCTTGACATGACATTGGCCGCAGAGCTCATTACCCACAGCCTTCAGTTTCAGGCTATGCGGGTTGTGGCAATCCGTGCACTTTACGTTGCGGCGGTACATTTTGCTCTGCAGAAAAGAACCATACACATAGACTTCGTCTAGAATCTGCCCATCGGCATGGTACAGGCCGGGAGCCAAAGTACTGGGTACGTAATGGTCCATCAATACACCCGAATGGTCAAAAACTTCCGAGATTTGCCCTCTGCGGGAATGGCAGCGGGCGCATTCTTCCACCTGCTGCTTATTGTTTAAGGCAGCGGTAAGGTGCAGATAAGAGCCTGGTGTTTTTTCCCCTCGCTTGTAGGCCGAAGCATTGACATAGATCTGGTGTTGTTTTCCAGGCCCGTGGCAGGCTTCGCAACTAACATCTATGATACTCCACTGCGTATCGTAGGTATCGGTTTGTTCATCAAAGTTTTTTTCCAGGTAGGTGGAATGACAATCGGCGCACATCGCATTCCAGGTCATGCTGCCCCTACTCCAGTGCAGCCAGTCGTCGGTGGCAATACGCTGGCCCGGCATCAGGCCGAACCACTTATTTTCCCTGCTGTCCCAGGCAGTAAGCAGGCATTGGAGCCGCCCTCCGGGGAAAGGAACCATGTATTGTTGCAAGGGGAAAACGCCGAAGGTGTATTTCACTTCAAAATCCTGATAGCTGCCATCCGGGCCTTCGGTATTGACGTAAAACCTGCCATCCTTTTTGAAAAAGCGGGAGGTTACGCCATTGCTGGTGAAAGTAGTTTCGTTAAAATCACCCAGCACCGTTTCCGCGGTGGCCTCCTGCATGGCCAGGTCGTGATGCGAGCCGAGCCAATCCTTGTACGCTTCTTCATGGCAGCTCTTGCAAAGCTTATTGCCGATGTATTCCCCTCTCAGATCACTACTGGCGCTGTTTCCTGAGCCGGCAGAGCAATTTTGAAGAAAGGTGGCGAAATAGCCCATGAGGAACAGCGCGAAGACGAGAAATACAATGGAAGAGCGGCGCTTTAGAAGCTTGGACATGTTTTTTGTGGAATTGATGTGGCCTTAAAGGTAAGCTGTCGCCCTAAAGATGAAAAGCGAAAACCGATCAGCCGCCACTTTTAACTAACAAATCCAAAGTCTGGTAGCTCATTAATTGTCCTTCTGGGGCTTTGCTTCTCTCCAGGAACTAGCCCGGCCACCCCACACAACGGTCAGGATTAGCCGGGTAATACCCCAAAAAACCTAAGCCTTCTATGGGCCTGCCCACTGGCTTACATAACCATTCCTTTTCACGCCCCGATTTCCTCTCCCTCTTCCTCCTTCCGGCGGTTGCGCCACCAGAGGAAACCGACCAGGCCGACCAACAGGTAAGGGGTAGCCAGCATATAGAGGATGCCGTTGTTGAGCCCGCGCCCATCGGTGCCGCCATTCTTCAGGTTGCTCTCGGCCGACATGCGGCACATGGGGCATTGCGCCTGTACCTCAGATGTGGTGGTAATGGAAAGTGTGAACGCCAGTGCTATGATACTTAACCATTTGGTGATGTGGTATTTCATGTCTTTTCAGTGTATATAAGTTACAACGTCTATGCTTTTAATCGTAGGGCGAACAACTCACTCCCTCTCAACCTTCTCAACCCGCTAGTCCGGTTTGTAACTCCGAAACGGCGTAATTCTCTCAACCCTCTCCACCTCAATAATAAGGCATCAACATATAATACACAATCGGCCCGGTAACGGCTACATACAACCAAATCGGAAAAACCCATTTGGCCATTTTGCGGTGCCGTTCCACCTGGCCGGTATAGGCGCGGATAAAGGTAAAAAGAATAAACGGCAGGATCAACGCCGCCAGGGCGATATGGCTGAGTAACAACAAGAGGTAAACCGTCCGGGTACTACCCACCGCCGCCTTTTCTTCCGGGCTAACGATGCCATCGTGGTTGATGTCACCGAAGAGCGTCTCCGGTGTAGTAAAATGATACGCCACATAGGATAAAAGGAACAGCACCGACAACCCGATAGCCACATAGATCATCCGCTGGTGCATTTTCACGTTTTTCTGCCTGATGAAATAATAGGCGATCAGCAACACCACAGCAGTCAGGGCATTGACGGTAGCGTGGAAAGGGGCGAGAAAGCTGAAATCCCAGCCCTCCGGCAGTGGTATTTTCACTTGCCGCATCAACCCGACCAGCAGCAACACCGCCCCGGTAATGATCCAGGCTCCGATGTTCATTCGCCTGGCTAATTGTAGATTCTTCTCCATCAGCTTATTTTTCTTTTTCTCGACTTCCGCCCGTCCTCGTCCCTCGGCCGGGTAAAACTTCCGACTTCCGATTTCCCACTTCCGACTTCGAATTACTTTTCTTTTTCTCTTTTAACGACCACCTCCCTCTCTTGTTTAAGGGGAATATTAAACGTGATATGCCGGATCAGCCGCTTGAGTTCCTGCGGGTCGCGCAGGTCGTAGAAGCCGCGCACCATAAGGCTATCGGCAAAGAACAACAGGCTATTGTCCTCCAGGCTCATCTCCTTTTCCGCAAAAGGCAACTGGCAGGCCTGCGCCAGAGACTGCATGGCTCCTTCTTCCCCGGAGAGAAAAAAGCACTGCTGCGGGTCCTTGAGTTGATATTCTTCGACAAATGCCGCCATTCGGGTACGAGCGGCAGCCGAAGTGTCGGGGTTAAAAGTAAGGAAGAACACATCGTCGCGTTCATCGTATTGATCGTGGAGTTGGGCCAGGATCTTGCCGTACTGCTCCGCATAAGGTTCGGAAAAGAAATACCCCACCAGCCGGCCGTTTTGGAATTGGCTGGACTGCACGAGGCTATCATTGTAATTCTGAAGGGTGAAGCCCGGCATTCGGGCATAATCCTTCATTTCCGCCCTCGTCTGAATGCGGTAATTCAGCCCGGTTTGCAAGTAATACCAGGAACCGATAGGCAGGCCTACCAGCAGCAATAGCAGCAGCAAGGCGCCGAATACGCCCTTCTTCCCCGCGAACTTTTTATTAGCCATGATTTGCTTGTTCGTTGTCGATTATTGAAACAGCCCTTGTTGAGGATTGTTGAGGGCTTCAGGGGCTTCATTGAATTATCCTATCCTGCTTTGACGATATTATGGCCGGGCTTTGTTGAGCATTGAGCCATACAAGAAAAGGCGGAAGATCCACTCCCCCGCCTTTCCAGTATTTTTAATCATACTGAAAGCTGATTAGGACTTCAGCTCCAGCCGGTAGGTATCATCGGAGATCATGCCCTGCTGGCTGTTCTGGCCGTCTGCCGGGATTTCGTTTTTCTCTTTGATCTGTTCCCGGCGGTGTTTCCAGGCGCCGCCCTCCTGGAAGAAGGCGATGATGGCCCAAATGAGCAGGACGGTAGGCAGCAATACGCTCATGGCCAGGCCTTTCACCTCGTAGCGCATGTGCATGAACTCATAGATGATGAAATAGGCCTTATAGAGCGAAAGGCAGATGATCAGAAAGCCTACCGTGTAATGCAACCAGGTGATATGCTTGAGGCTTTCGATAATGTGGCCCTTGGCCAGCAGGGAGAAGATTACTTCTACCAGCGTAACAGCCGCCAGGATGGCGAGGCCTTTGTAGACGAGTTTTTTGGCTTCTTCGTAGCTTATATGGCTCATTGTATTAAGCTTGTTTTTGTTATTGAGGATGGTTTCTACCTGAATTAAAGGAGATAGAACACCAGGAATACAAATACCCACACCAGGTCCACAAAGTGCCAGTACAGGCCGATCTTTTCCACCATTTCATACTGGTTCTTCCGGCGCACATAAAGCCCGCTGGCAGCGTTGATCATGATGATAAACAGGAATATAACGCCAGAGAATACGTGGAAACCGTGGAAGCCCGTAATAAAGAAAAACAGCGCGCCAAAAGCCCTGGGGCCGAATTCTTCCATTTTGGTTATCCCTGCATCCGGGCCTTCGGTGACTTTGAACTTGCGGTGGATAAATCCTTTTTCATCCACAAAATAGCCCGGGTGGTCGCCCTGACTGTAATCGGCGGCGTGATCCGCTTCGCCCTCGGCATGTTCTCCCTCGTGGCCGGCGCCTGCTTTATGCATCAGAAAACTGGAACCCGCCAGAAAGGTTTCGTTTGATTCTTTGCCATCGGCCGTCAGATATACGCCACCCTCGATATGCGTTCCGAAGGGGTTAGTGGTCACTGACATATGTTCGCCACCGATCAGGTTGGTCCATTCCCAGGCCTGGCAACTTAGGAAGCCGGCGCCACCGAGAATAGTCAGCAGCATCCAGAACACTACGCCGTTTTTATTCTCCCGCGTACCTTCCTGCACCGCACGGACCATAGTCACCGAGCTGATAATCAGCAGGAATGACATAAAGGTGACGAAGATCAACGGCAGTTCCCTGTGCCCCATAAATGGCGCCGTCTTGAAAACAAAATCCGGAACCGGCCAGGTCGGGCTGCTGAAACGCAGCGCGCCGTATGCGATCAGGAAGCCGGCAAAGGTGAAGGCATCAGACAAAAGGAAATACCACATCATCAACTTGCCGTAGCTTGTCCGGAACGGTGCTTCACCACCTGACCAGGCACTTCCCTCCTGGCCATGCACATCGTGATGTTCCATTACGGTATCGGTATCAGTTGTCGCCATTAGATATACGCTTTTTTGTTTGTTATTCGATTAATACAATAGGGTAAAGAAAGACAGCAGGTAAATCCACAGAAAATCCACAAAGTGCCAGTAGGTCAACGTCAGCTCAAAGCGGAGTTTCCGGGCAGCTGTTACTTTATGGGGTAGCAGGAAGGCATGCAGCATCGCCACAACGAGAACGCCTACCCCACCGAGGATGTGCGCAGCGTGTACGCCCGACACGACGTAAACAAAAGAACCGGATGGGTTGGTGTTTAGCGCCACGCCAATGTCCGTAAGGGTCTGCCACCCCTGATACTGTAACACCAGGAAAGTCAGCCCCAGAAAAAACGTGGCGGCCAACATGCCCCGATACAGGTTCGTATTCCCACGCTTGAACGCCAGATACGAACTGTGCAAAGTGATGCTACTCAACAGAATGACTATCGTGTTGAAATAAAAAATATCCGGCAACCGGAACTCCAGCCAGTTGCCCGCCGCCTGGCGAACAATGATGGCGCTGGTGAAAGCCGCAAACATCATCATGATACTTGCGCAGGCCACCCACAACGCGAATTTCCGGGGATGGATCTTATTTCTGCTAAATTCTTTCGCCACAACCGCTTCCATGGTTATTCTTATAATTTATCTGCAAAGAAGGCAATCAACGAAACCGGGATGTAGAGGAATGAAAAGAACATCAACCTCAGGGCCGTTTTCCGCCCGCCAACTTTGTAAAAATTCCAACTGAAATAGGCATAACACACGCTCAGGGCTAATACGATGGCCAGGGATATCAACCCCGTCACATCAAGCAAGTAAGGCGCTACACTCACCGGAAACAATAACAGGGTGTAGATAAATGCCTGTAACCCGATGTTGCGGTCGCGATCCCCTTGCCGCTCCGGCATAAGCTTATAGCCCGCCTTGGCGTAGTCCTCATATCCCAGCCAACCGATCGACCAGAAGTGAGGAAACTGCCAGAAAAATTGCAAGGCAAAGAGCGACAGCCCCAGCATCGTCAATTCTCCCTGCGCCGCCACACAGCCGATGAGCATCGGCAGCGCTCCCGGCACCGCCCCAACTGCCACCGCCGATGGCGAAAGCCGCTTCATCGGGGTATACAGAAAGGCGTAGGTCATCAGCGCAAAGGTGCCGAAAAATGCCGTCCAGGGATTAAACAACGCCAACAGGGTAATGCCAAAAAGGCTCATTAGCCCCGCCGACATCACCGCCTCGCTCACTTTCATCCGACCGGCAGCCAATGGCCGGTTGGCCGTTCGTTGCATCAGCCGGTCGTAATCTTTTTCCAAAACCTGGTTCAACGTATTCGCTGCGCCTGTCACCAGGAAGCCTCCTCCGGCCAGGATAACCAAAGCTAACCAGTTGACCGGCCCCGCCGAAGCGATCAGGTAGGCCATCACGGAGGAAAAAACCACCGTCATGGAAAGCCTGAACTTCACCAGCATTTTGTAATCCTGAACCTTCTGCCAGGCCAGGCTGATCGGCTTACTCGCTATTACTTTCGTCTGCACTTTTCCTTTTTATGAGCCAGTCACGAGGTGGCTCGCCTTAGTTTAGAACCTCGTTCAGTCAGCCCGTGACTTCCCTAGGCATTAATTTAAAAAAAACTTCCGACCCCGACTTCCGACTTCCCACTTCCCACTTTTTACCCGGCCGAAGCATGAGGACGGGCCCACTTCCGAATTCCGAATTCCTTAATGGGTTTCCGACTCCCCTTCTTCCAAAGGTTTGACCTGTGAGATGAACTCTTTGCCATCCTTGCCATAATCGTAAGCCCAACGCTGAACCGTAGGGATCTTGCCGGGCCAGTTGCCGTGGCCGGGGTTGATCGGAGTAGTCCATTCGAGTGTGGTGGCGCCCCAGGGGTTAAGGGTCGTCATCTTCTTCCCTTTCCAGATGCTATAGAAGAAGTTGACCACAAAGATCACCTGGAATGCGAAAGTTATAATGGCGGCGATGGTGATGAACTGATTCATTGCCGAGAACTGCCCGAAAGCTTCGAAGCTATCGAAACGGTAGTAACGGCGCGGCACGCCGGCCATACCCAGGTAGTGCATCGGCCAGAACACTGCATAAGCGCCGATCATGGTTCCCCAGAAGTGCAGCTTACCCAGCGTTTCGTTCATAAACCGGCCGAACATCTTCGGAAACCAGTTATAAATACCGGCAAACATGCCGAAGAAGGCCGCAACCCCCATCACAATGTGGAAGTGCGCCACTACGAAATAGGTATCGTGCAACTGTATGTCAATGGCGGAGTTCCCCAGGAAAATACCGGTCAAACCACCGGAAATGAACATCGAAACAAAGCCAATGGCGAACAAGCTCGCCGCCGTAAAGCGAATATTACCCCCGTAAACCGTGGCAATCCAGTTGAAAACCTTTACCGCCGATGGCACCGCGATGATCAACGTGAAGATCACGAAGAAGTTGGAGATGAACGGGTTAACGCCCGACATGAACATGTGGTGCGCCCAAACGATGAAGGACAGGAAGCCAATAGCCAGGATAGAATACACCATGGCCTTATAGCCGAAGATCGGCTTGCGGGAATGTACCGACAGTACTTCCGATACCAAACCCATCGCCGGAAGGATGATAATGTATACCTCCGGGTGGCCAAGGAACCAGAACAAGTGCTGATACAGGATCGGACTACCGCCGACATTATCGAGGGCCTGTCCTCCTGTGAATATTTCACTCAGATAGAAACTCGTTCCCATGCTGCGGTCGAACATGAGCAGCAAAAAACCGGAGACCAGAACCGGGAAGGATAACAGGCCGAGAATAGCCGTTACGAAGAAAGCCCAGATAGTCAGCGGCAAGCGCCACATGGTCATACCTTTCGTCCGGAGGTTAAGCACCGTGGTGATGTAATTAATACCCCCCAGAAGCACCGAGACGACAAAAAAGACCAGGCTCAATATCCACAGGGTCATACCTGCTCCTGATCCGGAAGAAGCCTGAGGCAGCGCACTTAGCGGAGGGTAGGCGGTCCAACCACCTGCGAACGGCCCGGTACTCAGGAAGAGGGAAAAGAACATGATCATGCCGGCCAAAAAGAAGAACCAGTAGGACAGCATGTTCAGGAAGGGCGACGCCATGTCCCTCGCACCGATCTGTAAGGGGATGAGCAGGTTACTGAACGTACCGCTCAGGCCCGCCGTCAATACGAAAAACACCAGGATGGTGCCGTGCATCGTCACCAGAGCGTAGTAAAACTCCGGCGCCAACGACCCCATACCTGCATCATTGATCGTGATCCATTTGCCCAGGACCGGCCGCAGCCAGGCCATGTTCTCTTCCGGGAAACCCAGTTGAAGGCGGAAAACCAGCGACATCAATGCGCCGATAATTGCCCAGAACATCCCCGTGATCAGGAATTGCTTGGCGATTATCTTGTGGTCCTGGCTGAAAATATAGGTTGTAATAAAGTTGGACTGGTATTTATCCCCATGATGATGCTCATGAAAGTGGTCATCATACCCGTACTCCTCGATCAAGAGTTCCTCTTCTGTAACTACCGGTTTGATTGCTGTATTAGCCATCTGCTGAAAAATTTATTGTTATCCTATTATACTAAAAGGTACAACGCTATTGATATCCTTTTCTAAAAGGCCAGGGCCTACTGAGTAATGATCCGCAGTTCGGTGCGGCGGTTCTTTTCCTGGCCCTCAGGCGTGTCATTCGATTCTATAGGCCGCGTCTGGCCATACCCTACCACCGACATACGGTTGGCGGCAACGCCTTTGCTGGCCAGATATTCAGACACCTTCCCGGCACGCTGCTTCGACAATTCCATGTTGGATTCCGGGTCGCCGGTATTGTCCGTATGGCCGCTGAGTTCAACCACCATATTGGGATAGTTGTTCATCACCGAAACCAGATTGTCGAGCTGGTAACGAGACAGGGGGGTCAGTTCTGCAGAACCCGGCTCATAGCTGACATGATCCAGGGTCAACACCTTATCCGCAGCATTTCCGGACGACAAGGCCTTCGATACGCGGTCGTTAAATTCGGCGGCGCGTTCCTTGATCTCGGAATCGAACAGAATATCCTTCCAGGGGTCTTCTTCGCCATTCCGGATACTGGACATATAGTAGGACTGCTGTTGGCCGACCCATGCATCGTACTCCGCTTGCGGAACAATGCGTACGATCCGGCGCATAGCGTAGTGGCCGCTGCCACAAAGCTCCGCGCAGGCCAACTCAAAATTGAAGTTCTCATACCGCTTCGGGCTCTCCGGGTCGTTGGGGTCTGTTAGCTCATGCCATTCCGGGTACTTGGGGGTGCCGTCTGCTTTGAGCGCGCCCAATTGCTTGCGGTATTCCTCCGTCGTAGTCGTTGGCGTGAATACAAAATAAGTCGGAAGGCCCGGCACTGCATCCATCTTCACGCGGAAGTGGGGCAAATAGAAGTTATGCAAAACGTCACGGGCGGTGATGCGAACGCGTACCTGCTTGTTTACCGGCAATACCAGTTCACTGGGTTGGAAATCATCGAGGTTCTTTTTATCGGTCCAGTCCTGCCCAAGTGGGTTGATCGCATTGATCAGTTGATAATTCTTGGTGCCCAACAGGCCGTCTTCACCCGGATAACGCAACGCCCAGGCGAACTGGAAACCCGTTGCTTCTACTTCGAGGGTTTCCTCGTCGGGGCTGACATCGGCCATTACCTCATTCCAGGCATCCAGGCCACCAACCACCAGGAAGGTCATCACCACCGCCGGAATGGCCGTCCAGACGACCTCCAGCCGGTTATCGTGCGGCATGAAGTTGGCCTTTCTACCTTTTTCTCCACGGTACTTCCAGGCGAAATAAAACAGCAGGATATGCGTGATCACGAAAACGATGCCCGTGAAAAACAGGGTGACATTGAACATATAGTCCAGACTACCACCGTGGGCGGAGGCTGCGTGATTAGGCCCATACCACAACATGGAATTCTTGTAGTAGCCTGCCGAAATGATGGTGCCCAAAAGAAACACGATCATAAAAAGCAGAGAAAGAGCCCCATGCCGGCGATTGGCGCCTTCTTGTATCTCTTCCTCTCCCCGGATCTTAGCCGCCAATTCGGTAACTCTACCGATCTGAACGACAATGACCGTGAGCAGGATTATGCAGAGTATTGCCAGTAAGACTGTCATTATTCGTTTGCAAGTTTATGTTGTTAACGAAACACTTTCTGTTTTCAAAATTACATCTTCCTAACAAAGGACGACGGCAAAGTGATTACTCCGTTTTTTTGTTTAGAATCAGTCTAAACAAGTCGGAGGCTAATGGCTTTCTTCCCCATGAATTTCCACGTGGTGGTGCAGGCTTTCCTGCAGGTACGGGTCATTCTTAGGTATCAACGAAGCCTTCGTCAGGCGATTAAACACTACAAATATAAAGAAGGCAAGGAAGCCAAGCATAGTGCCCAGTTCCAGCAGGCCCGGTATGGTGAACCCCATC
This sequence comes from Lewinellaceae bacterium, assembly GCA_020636215.1. GTDB lineage: Bacteria > Bacteroidota > Bacteroidia > Chitinophagales > Saprospiraceae > JACJYE01. The sequence goes on along the minus strand of JACJYG010000005.1, from coordinate 115,131 downwards.
GCAAAGCCCAGGGCGTGTCCGGTCGCTTCAGCAGCGTGTTCCGCCCCTTCGGCGCCGTGGTGCGCCAGAGCTTCCATTGCCGTAAGGCGGGCGCCGGGCTTGATCATCTGGAAGAAATCCCACCAGTGGCCAAAGAGCACTACGATAGAGATAAAGGCCATCGTACCGTATTTGCGCTTTGTATCGTTACGCATCAGGATGAAGAAAGGCGCAACGAAGTTGAGCAGCAGGTTGCCATAAAACAGCACCGGATAGTTTTCCCGACGGTGGAAGAAGTAAACCGTTTCTTCGCCCACGTTGCCATACCAGATCAGCATAAACTGGGAAAACCAGAGGTAGGTCCAGAAGATACTAAAAGCAAAGAGGTATTTCCCCAGGTCATGAAGGTGCTCCTCCGTGACGTTCTCCAGGTACCCCTGGCCTTTCAGGAAAATAATGGTCAGGATGGTCAGGGCCATAGCAGAAACGAACCAGCTGGCGCCGGCATACCAAGCATAAAGCGTGCTGTACCAGTGGGCGTCGACCGACATCACCCACTGCCAGATAATAGCAGCGCTGGAGAAGCCTGCAATCGGAAGGAAAGCTGCCGACCAAATGCGAATGCGCTGATGGTGCTTGAATTCCGGGGTGCCATTTACATCTTCATCCAAAGACAACTGGCGGATCTTCCAGGCAAAGAATATCCAGATTCCGACGATGATCACAGTGCCCAAACCATACCAGGCGCTGTTGAGGAAGGAGGATTTTCCGGCCAAGATCTCATCATTGGCTACCGCCTCGGCATCCGCCCAATGGTACAGGTGGTGAAAATGCCCAACCACCCCGGCGACGACGACCAGCATCAGGATCAGGCCGGGCACAAGGAACATCGAGTAGGCTTCCCATATCCGCTTGACCAGCGTGTGCCAACCGGCCATGGCCGTAGTGAAGGCCGTCATGGTAAACAAGGCCATTAAGGCAATACCCGTAAAGAAGACGCTATTGTGCAGGTAATTGGTCCAGAAGCGGGTATGAAGGCCATCATCGATGGCGAAGGTGATGCCCAGGCAAACCAGCCCCAGCACCATGAACCCGATCAGGACGTTTTTATATCTGCTCTCGAAGGTAAATTGGTTCATTTTATGCCTTTGTTTGAAAATTGTCGATTCAGGTTTCGCATTAATTATCCCGGATGTTGAATCAATCGCCGAAATCCGGGCTATCCATCCCGGTAATCCGCCTTATCCGGTCAATCTCGGTTTATTTCTTGCCCTGGCTGTGAGAATCACCACTCTGGTGGCCCCCCTCTGCCGGAGCAGCTTCACCGGCATCGGGAGCGGCTTCCGGTTCGGTCCCACTATCCGATACACTTTCTGCTAAAGTGCTGGCCTGGCTGCCCGGAACGCCGAACTGCGGGTTCAGCGTATTGGCTTTTTCACTGTACTCCAGCTTTTTTTCCTTGGCCTGCAGCGAACGGATCCAGTGGATCACATCCCAACGCTCTTCATAGCTCAGCTTGTCTTTGTAACTACCCATTACGTTCTTTCCGTACATGATGGCAAAGTAGTAGCGGCCATTGGAGGAAGTCAGGAATTGATCTTGCAGGAAGTTGGCCGGAGCAGCAGGGTACTTGGCGTTGGGGTTTTCATCACTGACGAGGTAGCCCAGGCCATCCCCCTTCTCACCATGGCAAATACCGCAAAACTTAATGTAGAGGTCCTGCCCGCGGGCAAGGCCTGCTGCAGTGATCGGGAAGGGGTTGGCGATAATCTCGGCTGTTGCACGCAGGCGCTCGTCTTCGTTATCCCCGTAGTGAAAGGGTACATGGCCATTCAACGGAACAGCGATATTATTCAGGCCGTCGGCGCCGTGCAATTCATCGACCACGTCACTGGCCGCTTTGCCCTGCATATCGGCGTAGTACACCCCGGCATAACCCCGCGGCACAGTACCTTCCACCGGCAGGCCGGGAATAGCCAGGTCCTTCAGGCGGTAAGTGCTGGCGCTGTCCCAGGTATTGTAATAATAATAGTTATAGACGTTGGCTTCCTGAGCAATGGAGTGCGCCATGTCCGGCATGTATTCTGTGCCAGCGAAATTTTGATCGGCCGGTGAGCAGGAATACAGAATGATCGCGGCGGCAAAAGCCAGTATGATGTTTTTCATTTTTTTCATCGTCACCCTTGGTTTGAAAGGCTATTAAATCGTCTTCGTATTCACCTCTGATGCCCCCGACTGGCTGAAGAAACCCTTCAACTGGTTTTTGGCGGCATCATCTGCACTGGTCACATCAAAGGCAATGCAGAACTTATCATCGGTGATCCGGTCGTCCAGCGTCGGGTTGGTGATACCCGGCGCCATGCCACAGACAGTATAAAAGGAAACCACCATACCGATGGCGGCAAAGAGCACCGTCACCTCGAAGGTGATAGGTATAAAAGCCGGTACCGACCAATAGGGTTTACCCCCAAAAATGATCGGCCAGTCGCGCGTAAATACCCAGGTCATAAACAGGAAGGCAGTCAGCGTGCCGATAGCGCCATAGACAAAACCGGCGATATGCAGGCGGCTCTCCGCCAGGCCCAGCTTGGGGTCCAGGCCGTGTACCGGGAAAGGAGTGAACACGTCCATAATATCAAGGTGTCCGGCGTTGGCCTGATCAACAGCTTTCAAGAGGATCTCCTCGTCGTCGTACAGGCCGTACAGCACATCTTTCTTTTCCTTGCTCATTGTATATGAAGATTAAATTTTTTCAAATTTGTTTTGCTTCTATCAATCCGGATTTATTCGTGCACCTTGGCTTCTTTCGACGTTCCATGGGCTTTTGCCCCCGGGCCAACGTACTGGTCACCCGCCGTTTTCAGGATAGCCTTGACCTCGGCTACGGCCACCACCGGCGCCGTGCGGGCAAAGATCAGGTACAGCGTAAAGAACAGGCCCAGGGTGCCAATGAACAGGCCAATCTCCACCCAGGTTGGGGTGTAGTAGCTCCAGCTCGAAGGCAGGTAATCGCGGGCCAGGGTCGTGGCGATGATCACGAAGCGCTCGAACCACATGCCGATATTCACGAAGATGGACATGACGAAGGTCACGAAAATACTGCGGCGCATTTTCTTCCACCAGAAGATCTGCGGAGACAGCACGTTACAGGACATCATTCCCACATACGACCACCAGTACGGCCCCAGCACCCGGTTCGCAAATGCGAACTGCTCGTAGATGTAACCCGAGTACCAGGCGATAAAGAGCTCTGTCAGGTAGGCAACGCCCACGATAGTGCCTGTTACCAGGATCACCTTGTTCATGCTCTCGATATGCGCCAGCGTGATATATTGTTCCAGCTTCAACACTTTCCGGGTCATTACCATCAGCGTTTGCACCATGGCGAAGCCGGAGAAGATCGCACCGGCAACGAAGTAGGGCGGGAAGATGGTCGTGTGCCAACCCGGGATGACAGAAGTAGCGAAGTCAAAGGATACGATCGTGTGCACAGAAAGCACCAGCGGAGTAGCCAGGCCGGCGAGAACCAATGACAGCGATTCAAAGCGCTGCCAGTGCTTGGCTGATCCCGTCCATCCAAAGGACAGGAAGTTATATATCTTCCGGCGAATGCCCTTTGCGCGGTCGCGCACTGTGGCAAAGTCCGGCACCAGGCCGGTATACCAGAAGAGCAGAGAGACCGTGAAGTAGGTTGAGATGGCAAATACGTCCCACAGCAGCGGAGAGTTGAAGTTCACCCAAAGCGGCCCCCGGGTATTGGGGTACGGGAAGATGAAGAAGCCCAGCCAGAGGCGCCCCATGTGGATGAGCGGGAACTGGCCCGCACACATTACGGCGAAGATGGTCATGGCCTCTGCGGCGCGGTTCACCCCGGTGCGCCATTTTTGGCGGAACAACAAAAGGATGGCCGAGATCAAGGTACCGGCGTGGCCAATACCGACCCACCAGACGAAGTTGGTAATGTCCCAACCCCAACCAATGGTACGGTTCAGGTTCCAGCTACCAATACCGATCCAAATGGTCCAGCCTACGCAAAAAACGTAAAAAGCCAGCGCAGAAACGGCGACGATGAAGGCCATCACCCAGGCTACACTGGGCGTCCGCTCTGTTGGCGAGCAGATGTCTTCGGTGATCTGATGGTAGCTTTTCCCACCTTCGATTAACGGTTCTCGTATCGGAGATACTACTGCACTCATTATCGTTGAAGCATTAATAGTTATATAATGGATAGGGGCGGCAGAGCCGCCCTTGCTCCTATTTCTGAATTAAGCGTCGAGTTCTTCATTGCGGTTGTTAACCCGCGCCTGGTAGTTGACGGAAGGCCGGACGTCGGTTTCTTCCAGCACCAGATAGTTCAGCGGATTTTCGAGGCGGCTGGCCACTGCCCCATCCTTATTATTGCCATCGCCAAAAGTGATGGCGCCGGTCGGGCAGGCGGTCTGACAAGCTGACTTCACATCGTTGTCCATCAACTGCCGGCCTTCGCGTTTGGCGGTGAGTTTGCCTTCCTGGATGCGCTGTACGCAGAAGCTGCACTTTTCGATCACGCCACGGGAACGAACCGTCACATCCGGGTTGAGCACCATGCGGGTGAGGTTGTCGGCGCCGAACGGTACTTCCTCGCCGTTGACGTCCACCTCGTTGGCGGCGAACAGGTCGGCGGTCGTGTAGTCCAGCCAGTTGAAGCGGCGCACTTTGTAGGGGCAGTTGTTGGCGCAGTAACGCGTTCCGATACAGCGGTTGTAAGTCATCTGGTTGAGGCCTTCCGAGCTGTGGTTGGTAGCGGCTACAGGGCAGACGTTCTCGCAGGGAGCGTTGTCGCAGTGCTGGCACAACATCGGTTGGTAAACCACATTCGGGTTCTCGAAATCGCCGTAGAAATAGCGGTCGATGCGCAACCAGGCCATTTCATGGTGGCGGGCCACCTCGGCCTTGCCCACAACGGCAACATTATTTTCGGCAACGCAGGCTACCTGGCAGGCGCCGCAGCCGATACAGGCGTTCAGGTCGATGTGCATCATCCAGTGATGCCCCTGGCTATAGAATTTTTCGTTGTACTCGTTGTAAGGATAAAGCGAATTGGCATTCAGCTTGGCGGCTTCGGCGCGCTTCTCCTCGATGTGGTGGATCAACTCGCCCATTTCCTCCAGGTGCCCCTGATAGATAATGGAACGGTTGGTTAAACCTCCCTGGAAACCTTCGCCTACTGCCATAAGCGTCTTTTCGTCGACGTTGATCTCTTCTCCGCTGTCGGGGTCAATCCCCTTCAGGCCCATAGAGTGGTGGTATTGAACACAGGCGAACTGATCGTCTTCTCCAACCTTGTCGGAGACTGCCTCTACCGTTGCATAGTACTGTACGTTACCGTTGTCATCGAGGCTCAGCCAGGGATAAACATTGGTGCCGATCTTATTGCCGAGCGCCCTGCCCATCAGCCCGGTGGCCTCGCGGCCATAACCGACGGCCAGCGCCAGCGTACCGTTCATCTGGCCGAACTGGCGTACTACCGTGCAAAGCTGTTCCTTGCCATTGACCGTCACGTTCACCTGGTCGGCTTTTCGCTTGATCTCTTCCTGGTTCAGGTCCTTGAAAGCAGTAAAGCTATTGCCGCCCTCCCAGCCTACCGGAATGGCAAGGAAGTTGCCCCAGGTACAACGCGTAACCGGGTCGGGCATCTCCTGCAGCCAGGGGTTGCTGGCATAAACACCATTGCCGATGTTGACGGTCTCGAAAAAGGATATCTCCAGTTCGGAATTCGCCGGGCGGCGTACGCGCTTGGCTGCCGAGCTAACATCACCCGAGAAGGCCGTTTGAATGGTAGCCTGTGGTACTTCAAATACGCCGTCGTGCAGGGTGCTGTCCCAGAAAGCCTGGAAAGTTGCAAATGCGCTTTGCTGCGGGAAGAAACGCTGTTGCCAGTGCGCTTTCAGGTAATCATAGTAATAGTCGCTGGTATGTTGCGCCACCAGTTTTTCCTGATAGACTTTTTTGTCATCCACCACAGCGGCGGCAGCCGTCGTATCGGCTGGAGCAGCGGTAGCCGGGGCTGCAGCCGGGACGCCAGCCCAACGCAGCAGGCTCTCTTCCGCCTGACGGGTGCCCGGGCGGCCGAGGTTGGCGAAAATGGGCGCAATAGCCGGCTGAAGGAGGCTGTAATGGCCGCGCTTCGGTTCGGCATCGCCCCAGCTCTCCAGGAAGTTGTGTGTTGGCGTAATATAATCACACAGCAAGGCTGTTTCATTGGGCACGCCAGCAAAGGAGACCTTCAGGCCGACTTTGGCGCAACCCTCGCGGAACTTATCGGCGTTAGGTATATCGTAAGCCGGGTTGGCGCCATCCATTACGAAGAGCGCGTTGACCCCACCGGCATTCATTTCCTTAATCAGGTTCTGGACATCCCGGTCCATGCCCTGCCGCTGCAGGGAGGCGTTGGTAAAGTCAATCGTAGCACCATAGCTGCCCAGCATGTCGTTGATCGCGTTGACCAGCACCTGCTCCCCTACGTTGTTAGAGCCGGAAACGACCAAAGCCTGGCCACGGTGATCATATAACTCCTTGGCTATTTTCTTGATCTTGGCGGCTTTTTCACCCTCCAGTTGCGGCCCGCCACTCACGCGGTTACCGCCGGCCAGGCCCGCCAACTCGTTGTAGAGCGCCACGATCGCGGCGCCTTGTTCGGATGGTTTGACCAGTATCCGGTTGTCTGCATTGGAGCCGGTAAGGCTCATTTGACTCTCCACCTGAATGTGACGGGACATTTCCGGTTTCTTCACATCCTGGATCTTACGGCCTTTGGCGTATTGTGATGCGAATTCAATCGGGGATATCCAGGTGCCCAGAAAATCGGCGTCGAAGCTGACGATCACCTTGGCCTTATCGAAGTGGTATGCGGGGATTACAGCCTGGCCGAAGCTCTCCTGGTTCGCTTCAAGAATAGCGGAGCTGGACACCGGGTCGTACATCACAACCTGAGCATTCGGGAACTTGGCCTTGAAGTCTTCCAAAACCTTCTTCGTAGTTGGGCTCAGAATAGTATTGGCCACAATGCGGATGTTGGAAGCGGCATTGAGTTTGCCCATGATCTCCTGGTCGATCTCCTCCCAGGAAGGGCCCAACTTGTTGCGTTTTGCCGGTAAATCGATCTTACCTTCTGCAACGCGATAAGGGCCGTCGAGGCGGCTGGTGTCATACAGGCTCAGCACGCTGGCCTGAGCACGGGCGCTGGTGCCGCCCATGGTCACCTTCGACAGGCCGTTGCCCTCTATCTTGATAGGGCGGCCTTCGCGCGTTTTCACAAGGACGGCGCAATAGTCGCCACCTTGTACGAAACTGGAAGCATAGTAAGCGGCAACGCCAGGTACGATCTCATCCGGTTTAACCACATAGGGAATGGCGCGTTTGACCGGAATGTCGCAGCTGGCGGCCAGCGTCGCGGCGGTGATGCCGAAGCCCAGGTATTTGAGGAAATCCCGGCGGCTGGCGTTACCATGTTCAAGGACGGACTCATCGGCCACTTTGCCGACGATCGTGGAGGGTACGAATTCCTGTTGGCTTATTTCGTTGTAGCTGGGGTGGTTGGACAGCTGGTCTACACCGACCCAAACCCCTTTATTTTTATTCTTCATCTTACTATATTTCTGTTTCAAGCAGGCTGATGATCAATTAAGAATTAATAGTGGCATTTCTGGCACTCCAGGCCGCCAATCTCTTCCACCGTTACTTTGTCGCGCTCGCCTTTGGCGATCTCTTCGTGGTAGCGCTGGTAGGATTTGTAGTAATCATTGTCCTTAAACTGGACTTCTGTCTGGCGGTGGCAATTGATGCACCAGCCCATAGAGAGGGGCGAATATTGCTGAACGAGCTCCATTTCCTGGACCGGCCCGTGGCAGGTTTGACATTCAACTTTACCCACCGATACGTGCTGGGCGTGGTTGAAGTAGACGTGGTCGGGCAGGTTGTGAATACGAACCCACTCGATGGGGCCGGGAATGTTCGGCTTGATGTCGTTGGTAAGAGATGTCTTGATGCCTTCCCACTGGCTTTCCACCAGTTGGACGCCTTTATCGTCAAGGGAGCCTTTGTCGTTCTTGTAGCTATCTTCCATCCATTTTTTGAAGATCTGCTCGATATCGGCTTCGCTCATCTGGTCATAGTTCTCAATGTACTTATCCGTATTCGGGTTCCATCCGATAGAAGCATAGATCTTACTGATCTCGGCGGTGCCGTATTGAGAGCCAACCTTGATGGCCGCGTGGCAGTTCATACAGGTATTGGCGGCCGGAATGACAGAGCTCTTGGAGCGGCGGGCGCCGTCGTGGCAGTACTGGCAATCGATCTTTTGCAGGCCTGCATGGGTTTTGTGGGAAAACTTGATGGGCTGCTCAGGGGAATAGCCTTGCTGACGCCCCAGCATAATAGCATTATTAACGGTCTTATACCCACCCAACACGACCAGGGCGAAGATGAGAAAAGCGATGATGCCTTTGCTGGTTAGAATCTCCACCAGCGTCTTGCGGCGGGCAGGAGCATTGCCATCGCGCACCTGCAGCATATAATTAAGGTTGGCCACGATGCGGGCCAGAACAATGGCCAAAACGCCAAGAATAACAAACAGGGCGATGAACAAGGGGGTATTATTGGGCTTGGTGGGCGCAACCGGAGTTCCAGCCACTGTAGGCCCACCCGCCGGCTTATCTTTGCCTTCATAGACAAACTGGACGTAGGCCAGGATGTTATCGATCTCCTGATCCGTCAGGTTCAGGAAGTTGTTCATCACAACGGGTTTCCACTCGTCCCAAAGTTGAGTTGCCCGCGGATGGCCGCTTTGGATCAGAGCCTGAGAGTTGCGGATCCAGGAATGGAGGTCCTCCTTGGGATACTCTGCCCAACGTTCCTGAACACCGCCCAAAGCCGGGCCCGTCAGCTTATCCTTCATGTTTTTGTTGTGGCAGGTCGCACAGTTATTGCGGAAGAGGGTCTTCCCTTCATCCACGTTCACGGTGGCCGCCGCATCCTGAGCGGACAGGGGGAGCGTAAACAACGCTACAGCAAGGAATAGCAAGAGTCGGCTAATCAACTGCTTGTATATCATGTCAAGGTGTCGTTTAATACGTAAAATCAGCTATGTACAATTGTCATTTTAAAGTCAGCGCAAAGATAAAATTCGCGGCCCTTATTTAACAAAAAAACTCAAAAACCCGCAATTATTTAGATCGCGTCTAAATAAGCTTGGCAAATCCGGGCTTTCTTTCAAAAGGCAAATATTTTTTAACACTTTTTAACGCCGTGTTAAATTCCTTAAAGCTGCGAATATACAGCTATTAATTTCACAATTCCCTCATCCGGCCGATAAAATCAAACCGCAACCTGTGCTCGTATCGCCGGGTGCGGATCGTAGCCCCGCAGTTCAAAATCTTCGTAACGGAAGGAAAAAATGTCCTTCACTGCCGGATTGAGGTGCATTTGGGGCAATGGCCGGAAGTCGCGGCTGAGTTGTAATCTGGCCTGTTCGATATGATTCGAATAGAGATGTACATCCCCAAAGGTGTGCACGAAATCGCCTGGCTGAAGGCCACATACCTGGGCCACCATCATGGACAACAGGGCATAAGAAGCGATGTTAAAGGGCACCCCCAGAAATGCATCGGCCGAACGCTGATAAAGCTGGCAGGACAACCGCCCTTCGGCCACGTAGAACTGAAACAACACGTGACAGGGCGGCAGGCCGGATTTCACCATCACCGGGATATCCTTTGGGTTCCAGGCGGAAACGATCAGCCGGCGGGAATCGGGCTTGGCTTTGATATCTTCCACCACTTTGCTGATCTGATCGACCCCCTCAAAATCCCGCCACTGATGCCCATAGACCGGGCCGAGCGCACCCCATTGCCGGGCAAAGGCCTCATCCGATTTTACCCGCTCCACGAAATCTTTCATCTTGTCTTTCCATTCAGGGCTGTATTTGGGGAATTGCCCGGCCAGCCCGTTGGCTTCCAGCCAGTGCTGATAGGGCCAGTCGTTCCAGATATTGACCCCATTCTGTACTAAATAGCGTATATTAGTATCCCCCTGCAAAAACCATAGCAGCTCATGAATGATCGACTTGTAATGGACTTTCTTGGTGGTGAGCAGCGGAAACCCATCCTGCAGATTCATTCGCATCTGATAACCGAACACACTAATGGTACCGGTTCCGGTGCGGTCTTCTTTCCGGATGCCCTGATCTAGAATGTGTTGCAGCAAATCGTGATACTGACGCATGGGTGCGGGGTTACAGTTTACAGATGGCAGCAGAAAACATTGAAAAACCTGCCTGCCTTGATATATTCAGTTGGGAGAATGGACGTTTATTGGGTGGTAATTGCTAAAAAGTTCCTGCAAAAATAGCAATGTCTGAGAACCAGCCTAGGGATAAGGCGTTAAAATAATCTGGTAAGTAGCCAGTTTTATAACCGTCGGTAAAAAAAGATCAAAATAACACCAAATGAAGCGCATACACCTGTTGACCGCCATCGCCATTTTGACCCTTTGTTTCCTCCAGAGCCCGCTGACAGGCCAGGACGGCGGCTGGAAGCTGAAAAAAGAAACAGACGGCCTAAAGGTCTACTATCGCAAGGTGGATCATTCCAATATTAACGAACTCAAAATAGAGGCCATCCTGAATGGCTCCCTCTCCTCCGTCGTATCGGTGCTGAAAGATGTGCCTGCTTACCATAACTGGATCTTCAAATGCAGCCATGCGGAGCGGCTGGAACCGCCTCAGAACACTTCCAGCCTTTACTATTGTATCATCGACTTCCCCTGGCCTATGGATGACCGCGACTTCATCGCCCGCAGTACGCTTCGGCAAGACCCCGTCAGCAAACACATTTTTATCGATGTAACCGGTGCGCCCAAACGCCTGAGTGAAAAGAAGGGCATCGTCCGCATAACTGAAATGAGCTACCACTACGAACTCATTCCAATGTCCAACGGTAAAGTAAAAATGCTGTACCAGCTCCATTCCGATCCCGGGGGCTCTCTGCCCGCCTGGCTGGTCAATCTCGCCATCGACAACGGCCCGGTCAATACGGTGAAAGGGATGCAGGAGATGTTAAAAAAAGAGGAATACCAAAAAGCGCAGCTGGCGTTTATCCAGGATTAAAAAGTCTCACCAAACTCCAGTTTGGTACCTGTTTGGTGTGTATAGTATTTTAAAAGCAGAAACACCGGAACGTGGTGCGTTGACAATCACAAAAAAAATCTACGAAGGCCTCCTGCGGCGGCAGGTATGCGTTCCAACATTCCTATCCAAGCTTTTTACGCAGTTGCCATTAGCCAGCCTTCGAACTGGAGTTCGAAGTAACATTACCTCCGAACCTGCACTTTCTTATAAGACGGCGTATTGCCAGTTCTCTTCGAACTGGAGTTCGAAGTAACATTACCTCCGAACTGGAGTTCGGAGAAACACTGATACAACCCTCTGGGCACATGGAAACACCCTTTCCACTTCCCTCCTTTCAGGGGTAGCAGCACCTCCCCTCTCCTATTGAGATAGCCATACCACTCGCCGAATTCCGGGTCGGAGAAGTGGGGCCAGGTGTAGTGGTGTACGCGTTCAAACCACTGCCAGCAGCGTGGGTCGCCGGTATGGCGGTAGCCTTTGAGTAAGGCCACCAGTGTTTCCAGGTGCACCCACCAGAGTTTTTGGTCCCATTCCAGTTGCTGAGGCGGGCGGCCGTCGATATCGAGGAAATATAAGATGCCTCCGAATTCCTCATCCCAACCGTATTCCAGCATCTTCAGCATTCGGTCTTTTGCGGTTTCGATCAGGGCCCTGTCTCCCAGCCGCTCGCCCAGGTCCATGGTAAACCACATGGCCTCAATGGCGTGGCCGGGATTGAGCAGCCGGCCGTCGAAACTGTCGGAGCGCCGGCCCTCAGGCGTAACGTTTTCCAGCGTCAGGCCGGTAGCTTCATCATAAAACACCTCCATCACTTCGTGGATGCAGTCCCGGATAGTACGCTCCACCAGTTCCGGCTCCAGCAAATGCTCTATCTCCAGGGAAAGGTTACACAGGATCATGGGCAAGGCGAAGTTCTTCAGGGGGCGGGTGCCGGGATAAGCTTTGTTGTATTGGCCCTTGGGGTTGCCCTGCCGTTGCAGGATGTTGAGGAAGGTACGTTTTGCCAGAGTGGCGTATTCTTCTTTTTGGCTGGCGATGGCGAGTTGCCCGAAAGCCATGGTGGCGAAACAGTCGGAGAAAATATTGTAGGCCTGTACCAAAGGCTGGCCTTGCCGGTTGAGGGAAAAGTACCAGTTGCCCTGCTCATCCATCCCGTGTTGCTGCAGGAAACGGGCGCCGTGTTCAGCCATGTCCAGCCACTCCGGGCGTGGTTCCATTCGGTTGTACAGCATACTGAACGTCCAGACTTCCCTGCCTTGCAGCCAGATGAATTTATCGGTATCGAATACCTTGCCGTCGCGCTCCAGGCAGGTGAAGTAGCCTCCATGCGCCTCATCTTTGGAATGCTCCATCCAGAACGGAACGACCCGCTCCAGCAGTTCGTCCCTGTAGAGCTGAGCATATTGGGCCAGATCCGGCTTTTCATCGGTTGTCCGGGGCATCACCAAGCGCCCACTCCGGGCTTTCAGCTCCGCTGCGTATTCCATATATCGGTCAAATAGGTGGCCCGCTTGTGGATAAGCCGACTGCGGGCTCATGAAGTGGGAAAATTCAAAAGTAATGGCTTTTTCCACCCCGGCGGCCCGGGCAGCCTCCAGCTTTAGCCGCAGCTTCTCCCACTTGATGGGCAGGAACTTGATGGGCATATCGCGGTCGAAATTCTCGGCGTTGGTCCAGGATCGAATGCCGTGCTTATCGGCCAGCTTTTTGTTGATAGCGAAGTAATCCGCCAGCTCGTGGAGCCCTACATGGCCATCCTGAAAAGCGACGATATCTATTGCTCCTTTTATGCCTTCAAATATCTCGTCCCACTCGCGTTCGTGTTGCTCCAGGGTAATGGCCTGCTCCCGGCTGAGGCCGGCCTGGCTGGACAGAATGGCCTTCGTGCCATCTATATAGGGGGAGATGAGGGTGGGCAGGCCGCCGGAAACGCTTTTGCAATGCTCGCCCAGCTGCCGGTACAGCCCAACGATCTTTCCGGTGCGGCGGCTCACTTCCTGCGAGAGATACCAACCTTTAAAGGCCTGCATATGGCCATACCGTTTCCAAACCTCATCAATGACCCTGAGGTTGATGTCCACCTCTTTCTGAAAATCACCCTGCTCCCACCAGTACTTTCCGGAGTCGTACAAACCAAAGTAGAAAGCCATGCCATACTTGCCGGCCAACTCCAGAAATTGCTGAACGAGGTCTACCGGTGGATGAAAGCAACCTTCGGTTTCCATCAGATATTCCGATGGGTACGTCAACCACCGTTTGTAACCACTGCGGATGAGGATAACGGTGTCGATGCCCATGCGTTTCATGTGGGCAAAATCGGCGTCCCACTCCCGCCTGCTCCAGTTCTGGTGGGGAATATCATGGGAGATCTCGTCGAGGAAGGTGCCGGTGATATGCATATTGAATGGCTGATTGTTGAATGGTTAAATGGCTGATCGCAAAACATTAGAGGGCTGCAACCAAATGTTGCGGCAAGGTAGAGAAAGGTGGGGAAAAATGGAATACCTGCTGCCGGCCTGTATTAGAAGGCATCCTTTTCCATGTAAAGTAAATACCCCTTAAACCCCAGCTCCTTATAAAAAGCCCGGGCCGGTTCATTGTCCAGCCAGGCCCCTTGGTTTACCTCCACTGGCTCAGGTGATTTTTGACGATCAGGGTATCCTCATCTACCCCATCTATCAGCCGACTCTTTTTCACCAGGCCCTCAAACTCCGGATCGACACCGCAGATAGCATAATAAAAAATCAGCGCCAGTTCGAACCTGGAGAACAGGGATTTGACCGTATCCAGAAAAAACTGCCTTTCCACCTCACTTTCGAGAGTATAGGAGAGCAGGTGTTTGATGTTCTTAAAATACACCTCCAGCATGCCTGTCTCGTTGCTGAATAGCTCGTAGAAATGTGATTTTAATATCTGGAGGCCGGCTTCAGTTTGAACATCTTCCCTGTTTTTAAACCTGCGGCGATTCATCTGGTAGATGTTAAAAATGGCTTCCCTCCCGGACATAATGGTTTCCTTATCCTCATCTATTTCAATAAAACGGATCGCCTCCAGGTTGTTGAAGTGGATGTCCAGCAGCTTGAAAAAGTTGGTCCGCCGGGTGGGTAGCGCCATTATTTTTAAATCGGAATCGACATCCTGCTTTTTCAGGTCAGAAGGTTCCAATTTTTCAATGATCGCCAGCACATGGCTTCGCAGTCGGTTCAGGCCGATCTCGATCTGTTCATAGGGCAAGGTGTTCAGGGAAGAAACATACATGAGGTCATTGTACTTGCTTTTGAGCAATACGTACTCATTATAAAGCTCGGAAGAAGGCTCCAGTACTTCTTCCACCGCCTCAACGCCGAAGTTCAGCCCCTTGGCTACTCTGCTTTTGAGTTCGGATTGAATGTTTTTAAGGTCCATAGCCCGGGTTTAGGATAATTCGCTGATGTCATCTAAGTGGCAAGGTAAGGGGAAATCCATCAATAGCATCAATAGCATCCACAGTATCCACTGTATCCACAGCATCACTCAACCATCCTATTCACTCACCATCTCCAGCAACATCCGCCGCTTCTCCCGAAAGGCCTCCACATTCATATCGTATAAATCGAAGCGGTACACCACCTGCCGGGCCATTTCCTTGACTTTTTCCGGATCCTTGGCGGCAGCCATTTTCAATAGCTCGTAGTCATAGATGCCGTCGCGCATAGCTTCCAGGCGGATGGAGCTGAGGATTTTGTCTCGGGCAGGGTAGCAGATCCAGGCGTCGCCTCCGGGCAGCACATTGCCCGACTCGGTGATGATGCCTGTAGTTTCTCCATAGGGGTCATCGCCGCGCCAGAAGTTGAAGCCCCAGTGCAGGTAACCAGGCGAGTTGTAGCGGAAGTTGATCCAATGCAGGATGCGGGTCTTGATGAGCGGCAGCTCGATAAAGCGGTTGGCGTACTCCTCCTGTGGAGCTAGGCAAGTGTAGAACCAGGCCTCATCACCGGCTGCCGCACGCTCCATGTAGAAATCGTAATAGTCAGCGAAGAAGTTAAGCTGCGGCACCCACACGTCCACCAGGTTGTTGAGGTTCTTGCTATGAGTCGCTTCGATGATCTTGATGTCCGGCGCCAGGTTCTTAACGAATTCGCTGATCTCGATGTAGGATTCGAAGTTCTCGTCAATGGGCTCATCGGCGATGTGCTGAGTATAAATGCCGTACCAGCCCTTGTCCTTAAGATGGCTGACCAGGGCAGGGATGAATTGGGTGTAAAAGCCGGCCGCTCTTTCATCGCTGATGGGCAGGCGCTCGAAGTAGGAGGTATCCTTTTTCACCACCGGCACCCCCACCACGAAGGGGCTGGTCCAGTTGGTGGCCCGGCCGCCGATGTGGCCGCCCTCTATTCGGCCGATCACGCCTTCTTCAATAAACAACTGCACCGTCTGGTCGAAGCGGCTGAAATCAAATTCGTACTGGCCTTTTTTCATACTGTACTGCGTCAGTTGCAGGGGGTTGATGATGGCCATGTTCTGCTTGTAGTCCGCCATAGTTCTGGCCAGCAAACGGGCGTATTTCCAGTAGGCATCAGAATAGGTTTCTACCGGCTCGCCGCCATTGAGGTGCGCCAGCACGTTAGGCGCGAGGGTATACCAGTTGGTCACCCAAAGGCTGGTTTTTTCAATCGTGACGGGATAAACCTGGATCTGAAAAGGCCGGCTGAGACTGATGGCCTTGCCACCGGCGGATCCACTAAAAGTGACCTGCCCTTCGTATACACCCGGCTTCGCATCCAGAGAAATGGGCACACTGATCCACACAGGTTGGGTGGCGAAGGCAGGAAGGCCGATAGACTCCTGTTCAAGAATAGGGTCCGGGTACAGGCCCGACATGGGCATCAGGCGGTCGCGCGAGGGCCGCGGGGTGCTGCGCCCTACCTTGACGTACCCGACAAAGCCCACTTTATCAGGCTGCAGGGTAGCTCCACTCATCCGGATGAAATCCACTTTCGCTTTCAGCCCTTTGACCGGCTGACTGCTGCGCAGCGCGAACTGCAGGCTGGCGTGCTCGCCCCGGGCCACTTCCGCCCGGGCGTCCCGCTCCATAAAAAAGGCGGTTTCGCGGAACACTTTTTCCAAGGGGTCGACGTAATGAGCTTCGAGGATGCCCTCAGCGGTGGATTGAGCGAGAGCTTGTGGTAAGCCCGCCATTGTGAAAACGACAAACAGGCCATAAATGATTAGGTAACGCATGATGGAGTATGTTTTTTGTTTTTTATTGCTGTCAAAGGATAAAGCCAAAGCAGTTACAAGTTACAAATTCTAGGCTACGGAGTTACCTCTTGAAGCCCAAGATAACATGGAAACTTAAAACGGTCCTTTCGCGTAAGGCGAGGTCGACTTCTCACAGGCCGCTGCAACCTAAGCTGGTACTTCTGTTGTAGCCTTGTTTCAAACCTTAGCCCTATGTGATTAGAAATTCCCCTTGGGGCCAGTGCATAACCTTTTTCTGCTTCGCTTCGAGGAAACTTTTCGCCCTTTTTTACTCGCTGCCATTTTGTTGTTTTTAATGGTGCTCGTGAATCTCCTCCGTCGATTTGTAGCGCAAAAAAGGGCCAAACCTGTCCCGTACCGGCAGGTCGGGAAAACGCCGGAAAATCCTTATGCGGCGACTCAACCCATAGGTGCTTCGGATACGGAGCTCAATCGGATACCCTTATGGTTCCGGTTTGCCCTTTTTCAAGGTGCTGTGCCGGTTTCAGTTCTGGAGCTTAAGTACCGGCCCTTCGCCAAAAGTACCGGATTCCATAGCTCTTATCTGTTGCCTGCTTTTGGGATGAAACCGCCAAGGCACATTTTCTGCCCTCCAGTGCAGGAAACAGCCTTTTCTTCTATACTTTTGCCACGGGCTGCTTCGTGGATGGGAAAAGGGCGTTTGTACTATAAGGATTTATCCATTGGCTCTGAGGCGCTACTCGGCGATTGCCAGGATTAGTACCAGCCAAAGCGGTAGCCAAACACCCTTTTCCCACACTACCTTCCTGACAAGTACTGGATCCGAACCAAAAGCGGTACCGTAAAACCAAGGGCGGAGGTGCGCCTTGCAGGATGCGGTACGAGAGCAATACTACTACTTCATGCAAGGACAATTGCCAAGGAGCATATTCTCCATGCCCAGCTTTTCAGCTTGAGCATACTGCACAGCGCCTGGGAAAAGGGTAAGCCCGAACCTTACGGACGGCAATGATACTTTGCAGTCCAAGCATACGCGCCATTGGCTGGTACAAGGGTTTTGAATTTCCGCGCCGCATTGGCGGAGTCAGGTAAACCGACGCAGGAGGTTCATGAACGCCGCTAAAAACAACAACAAGGCAGTGAACTAAAAGTACGAAGAAATTTTCCTCCTGGCGAAGCAAAAGAGCATAAGGCTCCCAAACCTTAAGTGAGCGCTTCTCGCTTCTCAATGCGGCCCCAGAAGCCCCCCTTTCGTTACGCGAAAGCACAGTTAAAACTACTAAGGCTCTGCCCACTGTACGCTAATCCTCCAGGCGGTCGTACCAATACTTCTTCAACAGCCAGCTCGTGATGGCCAGCACGGCCAGAGAGGCGAACAAGCCATCCATCTTTCGAATAATGATGTACATCGGGATAATAACCAGGCACATCTGCCAGATGATGCCCACCACGACATTAAAGCTATCCCTCCCCAGGTCTTTATTGGGTTTGAACGTAGGGTCTTCCGCCATCACCTTATCGCGGATCGGGCCCCAGAAGCCCCAGGGGCGGGTCTGTTTATAAAATTTCTTGAGCGTCTCTTCATTGTCGGGCGGAGTAAAGTAGGTTCCCAGTAAACTGCCCGCCAGGGCAATGACCAAGAGTAAGGGAAATTGCTCGATGGCCAGCAGGTGGTAGCCCATACCGGCAAGGATAGGGGGCATAATCGCCACCCCAATCATTCCGGACAGCATTCCAAAAAAGAAGCCGTAGCCGTTGAAGCGCCACCAGATCCATTTCAGCGCATTGGAAGCAACATAGCTGCCATACAGCAATCCAACGATCCAGTCGGTACGGGCTTGAATGTTACCGCCCACCAGGCCAAAGATAACCCCTACTACTACCAATCCGATGGTAGTAGTATAACTCAGCCAGACGTAGTTGCGATCCGGGGCATGGGCATTGATGTAGCGCTTATAAATATCGTTGACCATGTAAGCGGAGCCTGCATTGATGAAAGCGGCGAAGGTGGACATAAAGGCCGCCAGCAGGCCCGCCAGCAACAAGCCCTTCAACCCAGTGGAAACATAGTGGCTGATGGCAAAAGGTAGCACCTCCTCAAAATCGAGCCGGCCCGTCACCGGGTCGGTGAGCTGTGCCGGGTCCATATAGACCAGCGCCAGCACTGTGATGCCGGCAATGAGGAAGTAGCGGGGCACCATTAACACTACCGGCGTCAGGGCAAACATCTTGGCCGCTTCACTGGGTGTGCGGGTGGAAAGCACTCGTTGCATGTCGTAGCTGGGCACCGGCCCGGCCATACTGGCCCAGACGCCTTTAAAGAGCATCAGCATGAAGATAAAACCGAAGAGCGAGTAGCCATCTTCCTGAATGCGGAGGTCTGCTGCCGGCAATTTTTCCACCCAATCGAGCCCTAATTCCCAACCAAACCATAGGCTGTTCCATCCATCCGGCACCGCAGCAGCGATCTGATCACCGGTAGTCGTGAACAGGGCAATGAAACCCACCACCAGGCAGGCGATGGTCATAATAAAAAACTGCATCACCTCGGTACCTACCACGCTGTAGAAACCGCCCTTAACGGTATACAAAGTGGTGATGCCAATGATGAGCAGCGCATAACTATCCTCACTCGACATCTGAAAACTGCCTATCGACCAGGATAAGTCCCAGGGCAGGAACTGCACGGCGAATTTGCCGATCCCTTCCACAAAATAGGCCATAAAGGCAATCACGATAATAATGGCGAACACCACTGTGATGATGTGCGATAAGGTGCTGCCTCTGGACCGCCCAAAACGGAACGTAATCCATTCCGCTCCGGTCAGTACATTGGAACGCCGCATCCAGATGGCCAGGAAGATCATCATGAATATCTGGTTCCACACCGGCCATAGCCAGGGAATCCAGGCGCTCTTCATCCCGTATACGAACAACCAGGCCACCGCGACCATGGTCCCGGAAACGTCGAACATACCGGAGGCGTTGGACAGGCCCAGGAAATACCACGGCAGGTCGTTGCCCGCCAGAAAATAGGTTTGAATGTTCTTGGAAGCCCGCTTCGAAAGCCAGAACCCGATGTAAACAGTAGCGACCAGGTACAGGAAGATAATGGAGATGTCTAAGCCGGATAACTGCATGATGTTTTTCGTTTTGTGTCCGTATTGCGATCTTCCGGATCGCATAAATTAACAGTATTATTTTTACGATCCGGAGGATCGCATCACTGAAGGTGAAAATTTAGAATAAAAATCGGAATTCAGTGCCCTAACTAATAAAAAGTTTCAGAGTTTTGCCTAAAACACTAGCAATATGCAATTCCGTTGGATATTCCTGCTATTCGCGACAAGCCTGTTGTCCTGTTCTCCAGAAGTGGAAACGGTAGAAACCGAAGTGCTCGTACTGGGTGGCGGCGCCGGTGGCGCGGCGGCGGGTATTCAAGCTGCCCGGATGGGCGTCCAGACGATTATCGTTGAACCCTCGCAATGGCTGGGCGGAATGCTGACCGCGGCCGGGGTAAGCGCTATCGACGGCAACCACGCCATGCCGGCCGGTATCTGGGGGGAATTCCGGCAACAGCTTCGCGACTATTATGGCGGCCCTGAAGCCCTGGCCACTGGTTGGGTGAGCCATACCCAGTTCGAACCCCATGTAGGCGCCGGCATTTTCGCAGATTTGGCGCAAAAAGAGGAAAAACTGCAAGTATGGTTCCAATCCCGGTTCCAAAACATCGAACGAACAGATGGCCGGTGGGAAGTACGCGTCAACCACAACGGCAAGCCGGTACTGGTGCGGGCATTTCTGCTCATCGATGGCACCGACCTGGGCGATGCCGCTGCAGCCGTTGGCGCCGAATACAGTTTGGGAATGGACGCCCGTTCTGAGACGGGCGAAAGTATTGCACCCGAACGGGCTAACGATATCATCCAGGACCTTACCTACGCCGCCATCCTGAAGGATTTTGGGCCGGAAAGTGCAACCCACCGCATCCCCCGCCCCAGCGGATACGACCCCTCCCTGTTCGCCTGTTCCTGTCAAACGCTCTGCCAGGACAAGAAAGAAAAGCCCCATCCCTGCGAAACCATGATGACGTACGCCAGGTTGCCCAACAACAAATACATGATCAACTGGCCGTCACACGGCAACGATTACTATCTCAATGTAGTGGAAATGGCGCCGGAACAACGGGAAACAGCATTGGAAGCCGCCAAACAACGCACCCTGCAGTTCCTCTATTTCATCCAAAATGACCTCGGCTTCTCGCAACTGGGCCTGGCGGATGACGAATTCCCCACCGCCGACCGCCTGCCTTTCCTGCCCTACCACCGTGAGGGAAGGCGCATCCAGGGCCTGGCGCGCCTGAGCCTCAACCATATACTGGATCCATATGCTGCCGGAGAGCCCCTCTATCGCGCCGGCATCGCCGTTGGGGATTACCCAGTCGACCACCACCACAAGGAACGGCCCGATGCCCCGAAGCTGGAATTTCCTCCTATTCCATCCTTCAATATCCCGGCCGGCAGCCTAATCCCTAAAACTGTGGATGGCCTGCTGGTCGCCGACAAAGCCATCTCCGTGACTAACATCGCCAATGGCTCCACCCGGCTCCAGCCAGTCATTCTGCAGGTGGGGCAGGCCGCCGGAGCGCTGGCCGCACTGGCTATGAAAAAGGGGAAACTCCCCAAGGACGTGCCCATTCGGGAATTGCAGGACGCTGTACTGGCCTATGGAGGCTACCTCGTTCCTTCCTATGATATCTCCCCGGAAGATCCACATTTCCAGGCATTGCAGCGCATTGCCGCCACGGGCATCCTCAAAGGCCGGGGCGAGCCCCATGCCTGGGCGAACCGCACCTGGTTCTACCCGGATTCTACCATTACCCTGGGCAATCTACGGGAGGCATTGATAGCATTTGCACCCGGCCTGGAAGAAACACCCGCCGACACCAATGCTCTGGCCAGCCTGGAAAACATAGCCCCATTACTGGTGGCCCTGGCCCTGGAATTACGCAGCGAGAACGCCCCTCTGGAATCGACAGATCACCTCCTGGGATACCTGGAAGAGCGTTGGGCCTCAGCGCCCTACCAACTGAGCCAGTTTGACGCCACCCGTCCCCTGAGCCGGATTGAGATCGCCGTGCTGCTGGATGTGCTGCTCGACCCCTTTCACGCCAAAGCCGTGGATGCTTCAGGGCAGTGGCAGTAGGCCGTCCCTTAGAAGTTTCATGGTTTTTTACCCGGCCGATTCCGACGGTTATCGGGGGAGGACGGGCTGGTTTTTTACCCGGCTGAGCGCAGCGAGGATTTATTACGGCCCTTGGTTTTGAATTTTACGCTAAACATAATTTAAAGGGTTTAGGAGAATTGAAACAAAAAATTTATCTTTATCAAACAAAAAATTTTCATCACAAACAAAAACCAAGCGACATGGCACCCAATTTCCTAATTATGCTCGCCGCCGCACTCATTCCAATGGTGGTCGGCGCCGTCTGGTACAACCCCAAAGTGCTGGGAACGGCCTGGATGAAAGCCGCGGACATGACCGACGAAAAGATCAAAGGCGCCAACATGGCCGTGATTTTTGGATTAACTTATGTCTTCAGTTTACTCATTGCCCTGGCATTATATGCCATAGTCATTCATCAGGTGCACCTCTATTCCATTCTGGTCGACGAGCCGGGCTTTGGAGATGAAAACTCAGAAGTCATGAAAATGCTCACCGGCTTTATGGATCAGTACGGGCAGAACTTCCGCACCTTCAAACACGGGGCTTTCCACGGTACGCTAAACGGCATCTTCTTCGCCCTGCCGGTACTGGGCATTAATGCCCTGTTCGAAAGGAAGGGCTGGAAATACATCCTGCTCAACGGCGGATACTGGATCATCAGCCTGGCGCTGATGGGTGGGGTGGTTTGTGCATTCGCGTAAGGAAGCACTGCTCATTTTTCGGTGGTAACCCAACTGTTTCCTGCTATCTTTCGATGTTCATCCACTCTTCCAGCCAAAGCCGGGATGGATGCTAAGGATACTCTTTTCTGGCCTGAAATCGGGCCAGAAAAGATGTCCCCCCCCATCGGGGCAGCGGATACTATCGATTCCAGGCTTCCAATGTGCTCCAGAGAAGCCTTTTGCGCCAGGGAGATGGGTAAGCCATTCCCGGCATCTACAGCATCAAGGGTTGTGCAAAAAGGTACATTGCGCCTAAAAGAAGTATCAACAGCATCCCTATGCAAAAGAGAAATTATGACGCCTTGTTCCGTTTTTTCCCATCCTTTTTAGCGTAATTTCCCATCTCATTCGTCTTCCCCTGTAAAACAGCATAAATATAGTGACCACCCGCGACCAAACCCTGGGACAAATCATACGAGGCTACGGTCAGCGGCTGTACGGTTTCATCCGGGGCCGTACCGCCAATGACGCCGATGCGGAGGATATCCTCCAGGAGGTTTGGTATCAGCTCAGCCGTCTGGCCGGATTGGAAGACATTGAGAACATCAACGCCTGGCTCTTTCGCGTTGCCCGTAATAAAGTTACCGACCGCTACCGCAAACGGCAAACGGAATTGCTGGAGGACATGAATTTCGAGAACGAGGATGGAGAAACGGCTTTTCAGGAGATCCTCCTGGCCGACTTCAACACCCCGGAAACGGAACACCTCCGCGAATTATTCTGGGAAGAATTATTCGCTGCGCTG
The DNA here is from genome assembly GCA_020636215.1 of Lewinellaceae bacterium. GTDB lineage: Bacteria > Bacteroidota > Bacteroidia > Chitinophagales > Saprospiraceae > JACJYE01. Next base: position 92,093 of record JACJYG010000005.1, on the reverse strand, counting down.
GAGGAATTGCCGGCGGCGCAACGCGATGTGTTTGTCTGGAACGAACTGGAAGACCAGACGTTCCAGGAGATCGCCGACCGCACGGGTGAGAATATCAAGACCCTGATCTCCCGCAAGCGCTACGCGGTACAGCACCTGCGCCGGCGCCTGGCGAACTTGTATGAAGAATTAATCAACTACTAAAAACTGCTGCCATGTATAGCCAATATCCACAAAACCGAAACACGCCCGGCCGACACCGGTTCCTTAGAGGCGGCTTCTTTATCGCTGCCGTATTTTTAATGGGCGCCATTGTCATGTTGTTGTGGAATGCCATTCTGCCGGCCGTTACCGCGGCCAAACCCTTGTCTTACTGGCAGGCTATTGGCCTGCTGGTGCTGAGCCGCATCCTGTTCGGCGGCCTTCGCTTTGGGCGGCCCGGCTGGAAAAACGGCCATCCGGGAAAATACCGCGCCTGGCGGGAAAAATGGGTAAATATGAGCGAAGAGGAACGGATTCAGTTTAAAGAGGCCTGGCGGAGAAAGTGCGGGAAAGAAGAACAGAAATAGTGCAGAATGGAAAGAATATGTTTCAGAGGATGGGACTATTTTCCTCAGTCTGGCCGAAGCGTAGAAAAAAAACTAGTTTATTTAAAGTAATTACTGGCCTGTTTCGTCTACCTAATTGTAAAGCCGCTGAAAAGCCGATACGCTGAATTCGGCGGGTAAAATTTCACTCTTAATCTAAAATCAACTGATCATGCGACCTTTAATGTTCGCCCTGTCCATCGTGGCAGGGGTAGCCCTCTTATTCCTTGTAGCCAAGATATTGGTCTTCGGCCTGATGCTCCTGGCGCCTTTTGCCTTGCTGGCTGCTATTGTATTCGGCATCCGCCGGATGGCGGGTTATGGGTACGCCCCCTACCGCCGGGCTCACTGGCATGGCCATCATTTCCGGCACTGGAGCAGCCGGATGGAGGCCCCCCTTGGGCACACTCCATACCGCCAGGCTGAACCACTGGAAGACTACCGAACCTTTGTTGTAGAATAAGTAAATGCATTTAACCATTAAAAATCAATAATCTATTATGTGTAAAGGATCTTATGCCCAACACGGCCGCCGCCACTGGCACGGCCAGCACGGACAACGTTTTGGCGCCGCTTTCTGGCAGGCGCCTGCCAATGTGATCGAATTCGATGATCGTTACGAACTGCATCTATACGCCCCGGAACTCAGCCGCGAGGACTTTCAGCTTCAACTGGCAGGCCGGGTGCTCACCATCACCGCCAAGGCGCAGGAAGAGGACATCGTCAACTCCGGCCAATGGATTAGGCGAGAGTACCAGCCCGGCGGCTTCGAGCGCAGCTTCAGTCTCAACGAGAAGATCGATACCGAGGGGATCAAAGCCAGCTACACAGATGGCGTACTGCGCCTCAGCCTGCCCAAACACCCGGACCAGGTGACTTTAAGACGGGATCTGGACATTTCCTAACGTCCCTCTTTTGAATATCCAACTATTGTGCGCTATGTGGCTAGGTGGTTTTCTTACCACATAGGCACATAGGCACATAGTCCGGGCAAACACCACTATTGGCTAGGTGGTTCTTCTTTTACCACAGTAGGAACATATAATCACTCTTTAGGCAAAGCTGCCCAACTTTCAAAAAATTTTGGCCGAAGCTTCACTCCCTCATAATAAAAAAACACCTCCCCTTCAATTCCATACTTCCGGTTTTCCGCCACCATTTGCTCCAATAAAGAATCCGGCGCCACATAGTCATCCACCTTGAGCAGGATACCCGGCGCCAGTATATCCAGCTTGCCTCGTGGCATTTGTTCATTGACGATCTTCGCCAGTTCCGCCCGGTATTTATCTATGTCATAACGATACACCTGAGGGCACACCATATCCACCCAACCCTGCCGCACCCAGGTGGGCCAGTCCTGCAGATACTGCTCTTTGCTCCAGGGATAAATACTGGGGGAAACGGAAATAATCGCATGGGGGTTGGCAGCCTTAACAGTGTCGTACAGGCGCTGCATGAAAGCGTTGAGCCGTTGGGCGCGCCAATCCACCCAGGCGGTATCCAGGTAATCGGAGGGGGGGAGCGCTCCGTCATGACTTTTTTGGTAAAGGGATACCGTAAGAGGGTCATAGCCTGCCAGGGAAGGCAGCGCCGGAAGGCGGTCATCGCCTTGTATGCCATCCACCTGATATTTATCCACCACCTCCACCAACAGGCTTAGGATAAAATCCTGCACCTTCGGGTCGAATGCATTCATCCACTGGAATCCGTTTTTAGACACCAGTTTTCCGTCCGGGCCAATAGCCGCCCATTCCGGGTGCTTCCGCAGCAGGTGGCCGCCATCCTCCTCCTGATACGAAGAAGAAAAGCCAAATTCGAACCAGGCAAAAACGCGGATGCCCTGGGCATGAGCCTCTTCGATGACTTCCTGTAGCGGATCGCGCCCGGCCATAGCCGGATCGATCTTTAGACCGAATTCCCGCTCCATCACAGCACTGGGATACAGGGTATATCCCCGGTTCCAGGTAACGACGAAGATGGTATTGAAGCCGTACTTTTTACAGGTGGCCACTGCCTCCCGGATGCCCTCCCGGGAAAACATAGCCTCACTGGCGACGTTGGTGAGCCAGATGCCTCGGGTTTGCACCTCTTCCTCATGCGTTGTTGGTGGTTGACAAGCAGAGAGGAACAGGGCCAGGAGCATATACAGGGATAAGAACCGCATCGTTTTTTTGGTAAAAATAAGCTTCCTCCGGTAATCTGATATCCCTTTCACCAACCTTCCTTTGCTATCTTTGTTTGGATCGATGATAGTTTGGAAAAGGCAAAAGGCAAGCCTGAAGCATTTTTCCATTCCAAGCTCAAAACCGCAAAACCTCTACCCCATGGCATACAACAGCATGATGGCCGCAGTTCGCGATTTGGAAAAGCATGGCCACCTGATACGGATCAGGTCTGAAGTGGACCCCGATCTGGAAATGGGAGAGATCCACCGCCGCGTGTATGACGCCAAGGGCCCCGCCTTATTCTTTGAGCGGGTAAAGGGAAGCCCCTTCCCTGCCCTATCCAATATATACGGAACCTTTGAGCGGACAGATTTCCTCTTCCGCCACAGTATGAAGAAGGTGCAGAAAGTAATTGAACTGAAAGCCGACCCCACCAACTTTCTCAAAAGCCCCTTGCGATACCTTTCGGCGCCCTTCACCGCTCTCTCGGCGCTGCCCATGCGCAAGCGCCTGAGTGCGCCCATCCTGTACGGGCGCACCACGGTGAGCCAGTTGCCGCAGGTAAAATCCTGGCCCATGGATGGCGGCGCTTTTGTCACCCTGCCTCAGGTATTCACACTACCACCGGGCGCCTCCAATATCATGCAATCCAACCTGGGTATGTACCGCATACAGTTGTCGGGCAACGAATACATTCCGGATAAAGAGGTGGGCATGCATTACCAGATCCACCGCGGCATAGGGGTGCACCATACTATGTACAATGAAAGCGAGGAACCCTTCCGGGCCTCTATCTTCATTGGAGGGCCGCCCTCCCACGCTTTTGCCGCCATCATGCCCCTGCCGGAGGGGCTATCGGAGCTTACCTTCGCCGGCATGCTGGGCGGCCGCCGCTTCCGCTATCTGCGGCACAACGGCCATGTGCTGTCTGCCGATGCCGACTTCGTCATCACGGGGATCATCCGGAAGGGGGAAAAGAAACCGGAAGGGCCGTTTGGCGACCACCTGGGTTATTACAGCCTGGCGCACGATTTCCCGGTCATGGAAGTCGAAAACGTCTATCATCGCAAGGATGCCGTCTGGCACTTTACCGTGGTTGGGCGCCCTCCCCAGGAAGACTCGAGCTTTGGCTACCTCATCCATGAACTGGTGGAGCCGCTGACGCCACAGGAATTTCCCGGCATCGTAGAGATCCAGGCAGTGGATGCTGCCGGGGTGCACCCCCTGCTGCTGGCGATCGGCAGCGAGCGGTACATGCCATTTCGGGAACGGCAACCCGAAGAGATCCTCACCCAGGCCAACCACATCCTGGGGTCCGGACAGACTTCCCTGGCTAAATTCCTCTTCATTGCCGCCAAAGGCGATGTGCCCCATCTGACAACCCATGACATCGGCGCCTTTTTCCGCCATATCCTGGAACGGGTGGATTGGACGCGCGACCTGCACTTCCATACCAAAACGACGATCGATACACTCGACTACTCCGGCTCCGGTTGGAACGCCGGCTCGAAGGTGGTAGTAGCTTGTTGTGGGGATAAAAAACGGGAGCCGACTACTGAACTACCCGCTAATTTTTCATTGCCTGCTGGATTTTCCAACCCTCGTTTTGTACAAGCTGGCATCCTCGGAATCGAGGGCCCGGCTTTTTCCGGAGAGGACTCCTATGCCGATTGCGAAAAGCTTACACGGCATCTCGAACCGCTAAAGATTTCAGGCATACCAATGATTGTCCTGTGTGATGACAGCGCCTTCCTAAGCGCCACGCTCAACAATTTTCTATGGGCTACCTTTACCAGGGCAAACCCCTCGCACGACCTGCACGGAGTAGATGCTTTTGTCGAACACAAACATTGGGGCTGCCGGGGGCCATTGGTTATTGACGCCCGCATCAAGCCCCACCATGCCCCACCACTTATTCCGGATAAGAAGGTGCAGGAAAAGGTAAATGGCTTGTTCGCAAAAGGCGGGGAGCTACAGGGATTGGGCTAAGAGATCAGACGAGCTCATCTTCATCCCAGGGTTTCCGGGCGGGCCGTTCCATTTCCGGCAGGTCGAGTGCATCCTCCTTATCGCTATAGGAAGCGCCGGATTCGAGGCGGCGTATTTCATCTTCCAGTTCGCGGGCTTCCCAGTCTTCATCGGTGGGGCCGACACCGGGAAAACCAAATACTTTGAAGTACTGCGAGGCTATTCCGATCCCCCATCCCAGCACCGGGTAAATAAACCACAAATGGCCTGACCCGGAAAAGATGTTTAGAAGAAAAAAGAAAATGCTCATTATGAGGTAAGTGCTCAGGTGGCGGTAAAATTTGCGCTTTTCGTCCACCCTCCGTCGGGCTTCTCGGTGCATGTTGGTAGGCATAGTCCAATATTTTTTATCTGGGAATAAGATAGCCGCCTTCGGCCTGGGATACAAATTAATCCGACAAAGGCAACATATTACGGGCCAGGCTGCCCACAAGGCCACCTAATCCACCAAAAAGCCCCCCGAAAAGGGCAGTGGCCAACACCATCAAAGGAGCGCTCAGCCCGCCAAATAGCTCGCCGATGCGCCCGGCCAGCAAGCCCTGGTTGACCGAATTGATGTAGGCGGCATACCCACCCCAAAGCAGCGCAGCCCCCAGAAAACCTCCTAAAAAAGCAGGCCATGCCTTGAGGTTGAAGCCCAGGGCCAGCACCGCTGCCCACAAGGGCAATATCCACCACGGCAACACCATCTGAATGCCCGCTCCAGTAAGGATAAGGGCAATGACATAAAGGATCATTTTCGTTTTCATACGCGCTTATGGCGCCTTAAGGCGCCCAGTTTATTTTCTACTTTCAAAGGACAGGGTAAATATAGCTGCTTCCCGACGGTCAGCCGGCCCTTTCATGAAATACAGTTTATAATATTCTCCGGCCACCCAATCATCGATCATATTATCATAATAGGCGCTACCGGGATTACCGGACTGTCCACCGGGATAAATACCATAGGCTTCCACTTCATCTCCTAATGCCACCACCATACGCCAGGAAGGGCCATTTTGCTCAGAAATAGCATTGGGGGCATCCCGCCACCCCCCAACGGACAAGTGTTGATGCGAAAAAGCAGGAATGTTAGCCAGGTGGTTGATATGCGTATCCTTATGGCTGGCCCAGCTTTCCCCATCAACTTGTGACAGCGCCGATTCCAGAGCCCGGGTGACAATGTCCGAAGCTTGCTCCACTTTCGGGGTCCCCTGAAGGTCAAAAACGGCGTGATGTGGATACTGGCTGAGCAATTCCAGAAACCGCCAGGTTTCCGGAAGCAATACATCAAGAGAATCCTTCATCGCCAATAGTTCATCGAAGGTGCTTTGGTGGGCTTCCTCCAACCATAATTCAAACAACACCGGAGCCTGTGCATCCCCGGCGTAATGGTAATCCCAGTCGCGTAAGGCCTTTACCTCCGGCCGTGCGCCTAAGGCCGTTGCCGAGGAATCCAGCAAAGCAAAAAGCAAAGGCAGCGCCTCCTCCGCTTTGAGGCTGTAGTCTTCCAACTGCAGCGCCATCATATCCTGCACGGTAATATCCTTCATGGCCTCCAGGCGGCGGTTGATCAGCCGGCCGCGGTAATCGTCGAAATAACCGTTATAATAGTAAGGATAGGATGGGCCTGTACTGTGTTGATTGGCGGAAGAGACAAAGCCCCGTTCAGGGTTGCGCACGGTGGGCACCTGATCTCTCGGGATAAAGCCATACCAGGCGTTGGCCGCAGAGGAACCTTCCTGTACAAAGCGCCCCTGTTCCGGCCGTTTCAGGGGCAACTTGCCGTCAACTGTGATTGCGATATCCCCATCCTTTTGGGCAAAGACAAAATTCTGGGCCGGGTTGTCAAAGCCTCGCATAGCGGCCCAGTAATCATCATAGTTTTTACTTTGCATCAGTTTCCAGAAAGTGCCGACCTCGGTAAATGGTTTTTCTTCGGGCAGGTCGTGAGCGACCCAACGCATGGCCATATCGAAGTAGGGGGCGGCGGGGTCCTCATAGACGACCGGGCCCCAGACGGTATAGCGCACCGTATCGAGCAAGGGTTCGGCCCTTCCCCGGACTTTAATCACCTCCACCAGTTTATCTACCGGCCGGGGAGCGCCATTATAGTAATAGGATTCCCGCTGTTCATCTGTCCAATCGATGCGGTACCAGTCCAGCACATCATGCGAACCGTTGGTAACCCCCCAGGCGGTATTGTCGTTGAACCCGATAAGAATGCCGGGCACTCCGGGGAAGGAAGCACCATAAGCATTGACTTCGGGCGTATGAATCTGTATTTCATACCAGATGGAAGGCAGGGAAAGCCTGAGGTGAGGGTCATTACATAACATGGGGCGGCCGGTTGCCGTTTTGCTGCCCGCCACGGCCCAGTTATTACTGCCCAATCCATCATCGGGCTGAGCCAGCTGACGATGTGGGATAAGTTGCCCGATCATCTCCGGCGCATCAGTAGCCTGGTGCTGCAAAGGCGCCGGCGCAAAAGCCCATTGTACGTCAGCAGGAATGACCGGCGACTGCCTGGGGTTGTATTCCGGAAAAAGGAATTGGAAGAGGCTGTCGCCCAATACCAGGCGGGAGTTGGTGGCCGACAGGTCTTCATAGCGGGAGCTCAGGGTTTCGGCCATGGACTTGAAAAAGATGGCGGACTTGAGGGGCGACCATGGTTCCGGCTGATACCCCATCAGTTTGAACTCAAGCGGATAGTCTGCCGGGCGAAGGGCATCGATAAAAGTATTGGCGCCCTGTGTATAGGCTTCGATAAGGGCATATTCCTGTGGGTTGCGTTGCCAGCCTTTCAGCGCATTTTCGGCTGCCCACAACATCCCTTTTCGGCGCTGCAGGCGATCGCGCTCCAGGGCGCGCTCCCCGGCCACCTCCGCCAGGCGGCCAGCCGTGGCCCGTATGGCAATATCCATCTGCCAGAGGCGGTATTTGGCGGCCAGATAGCCCTGCACGAAAGCGGCATCTTCCAGGCTCTCTGCAAAAATGTGGGGAACCAGGCGCTGGTCAAAAACGACATCCACCTTTCCTTTCAGATGAGGGGAAGCCAGGACCCCATCCGGCGGAGAAGCCATTGGTTCGGCATTCTGCCAAAAGCCGGTAAAGGGGCTGAGCAATGGCCCCAGGGCCGGTAAAGCCGTGCCGAGTGGTTGGTGCTGACTGGCAAGTTGGGTTAAAGCCCCGGTTATCAAGGCAACTATTGCAAATTTCAGAATCCGCATCTGCTAAGGATTGTATTGTTTAGAACTTGTTCAAATTCCAGCCATGCCGGCATTTAGGCGATGAAATGGAATCGTAACTCCGGTTATGGTATTAGAATGAAAATAACACAAAAATCATGAAAAATCAGGCCATAGGCGAGGATAGTAAAAAACTTAATATTGACAGCACAAGTACCCCCCCGGGGAAAAAATAAGTTGTGACATCCATTTATCATCCATTTGTTGACTGGAAAAGGCGGGAATCCGCATTCTCCCTTTTTTATGCTGATTGTCATAATCTGGAAAGGCAAGCTTTCTTTGCAAGTCAATTAGCCAAAAGTTGAAAATGTCACACTTAAGGAGGTCACCCCCCCTTTAAAAACCGATCAATAAAAGCATAAAAAAGTAAAAACTCAGACATAATACTGTCACAAAAAAATCATTTATTGCAAAGAACAATGACATTCAGAAAGTACTCGAATATGTGACTGCAATAAGCTTACTTTTTTTTTGCAATCTTGTCACACAAAAAAGACTACTATCCTTTACTAAAAAGGGGTATTCACCTTCAAAACCCGTAATGAATGTCACAAAAAAACATATAGACTATTGTCTTTAATGATAAAAGTGGCTAAGTTTGTATCATATCTTAAAAAGTAGTTTTTGTGTTTATTTGTTTGGGTTAGAGGCCCTTGCTTCTGGTAAGCAAGGGTTTTTTTTTTGAGTGGAGAAGATTATTCATAAGATAAAAAAAAGCCAGGAGCGCGTTCACACGCTTTCCTGGCTTTTTTGATTAACCTGAAATGCAGCGGCTTGAGCTGCTGCATCTATCGGATATTAATTGTTGTTGAACAAACTACCTTCATTGGCGGGCAAGCCAGCTGGTTCTTCCGGCTTCTTAATTACTTCGCCTGTGATGGTCAGCATTTTTTGTTCTGTACCAACATTGGTAGTCAATGTTACCCGCTTGGTAAACTTGCCCAGGCGGTTTGTGTCATAACGGACTTTGATCTCACTGCTTTCACCCGGGCCGATCGGTTCCTTCGGATAGGTCGGCACGGTGCAACCACAGCTACCTTTGGCATTGGTGATGATCAGCGGAGCATTACCGGTATTGGTGAATTTAAAAACGCGGAAGGGTTCAGAACCCTGCTCGATCACGCCATAATCAACCGTTTCGGTTTCAAAGGCCATAACCGGGCCGTCTTGTTCGGTTTCTGCTACTACTTGCGGAGTAGCCGTTTCATTCTGGCTGTATCCCAGGGCAACGACCAGCGACAACATTGCCAATACAGAAAGTAATTTCTTCATCACGATTTTTTTTTGTTTTTAATGACTGTTGGCAAAAATACAGTTATCTAAATCAAAAAAAAAGTATTATAAATCCGAATTGGGTTAACGATTCGTTAAACCAAATGCCTTTTGGCAGGCAAATGCGTAAGCGATAATCCTATGTGAGGCCCGCAGCCTGCTCCACTATTCTCATTGGCGACAATTAGCAGCCCTTCTGCAATGCATTCATTATGAACTATTAACCAACATAATTGTATAGAAATAAAAGGCGTTTTTGCCGAATATTTTTTATATTCGCGGGTGAATTACGTTGCCCATTGAAATATTATTTCGCAAACCTGCAAAGCCCTGCCAAATCCTAACCAAATTAAGTGGTATGCCTATGTTAGACAACCTTACCCTTAAAGAAACTGCCAAGACTGAAAAAGAGCTTTCCAAAGCATCCATCCTTCGCGATTTCGAAATCTGCTGTATCAGCCGGGAGTCCAGCCTGCTTGCCCGTAAAGAGGTGCTCACCGGCAAAGCCAAATTCGGCATTATTGGCGACGGCAAAGAAGTGCCACAGGTCGCCATGGCCCGGGCTTTCCGCAAAGGGGACTGGCGCAGCGGTTACTACCGCGACCAGACCTTTATCTTTGCCCTCGGGCTTTCCACCGTCGAGGCTTTTTTTGCTCAACTTTATGCCGATACGGAAAACGACCCTTTTTCCGGAGGCCGCCAGATGAACAGCCATTTCGCAACCCCCACCATCGATGAATCGGGCAACTGGTCCGATCATCGTTCCTCCTATAATATCAGCGCAGACATTTCCAGTACCGCCGGCCAAATGGCCCGGGCCTTAGGCCTGGCGCTGGCCTCCAAAAAGTACCGCAATAACCCCGAACTGGCAGAAAGCGGCCTTTTTTCCCGGCAGGGCAATGAGGTCTGTTTTTGTACGATTGGCGATGCCTCCACATCCGAAGGGATATTTTGGGAAACGGTGAACGCCGCTGGTGTACTCCAGGCCCCGCTGGCTATCTCCGTTTGGGACGACGGCTATGGCATCTCCGTACCGATCGAATACCAAACCACAAAAGGCAGCATTTCCGAAGTACTGAGCGGTTTCCAGATCGGTAAGCATACCAATGGGCTGGATATCTACACCGCTAAAGCGTGGGACTATCCTGCCCTCGTCCAACTCTATGCCGACGCCATCGAAAAAGTTCGGCAAACGCAGACTCCGGCGCTGCTACATATTCAGGAAGTGACCCAGCCGCAGGGCCATTCCACCTCTGGCTCCCACGAGCGATACAAATCCAAGGAACGCCTGGAATGGGAACGTGAACACGACTGCCTCCTGCGCATGGAACAGTGGATGATCCGGAAAGGAATTGCGACTCAGGAAGAAACCAGCCGCATTCGCAAAGAAGCCCGGCAATATGTGAAAGAGTGCCGCGACCGCGCCTGGAAAGCTTTCAACGAACCCAACAAGAAGCGCCTTAAATCGCTCCAGGCGATCTATGCGGACATTCCGGCGGACCCGGAAACCAACGAGCTGCGAAAGGAATTGAATACATTGGCGCACCCGCTTTTCAGCGAAGTCATGCAAAATGCCCGCCGGATGCACTTTCACATTATGGGCGCGAACCTTCCCGCCGAAGCAGCACTAACCACCTGGATTGCCCAGGCGGACCAACTCGCCCATCAGCGGTACCATACACACCTGTACAGTGATTCGCCCCGTTCCGCCCTTAAAGTGCCCGTAAAACCGGCTCAATATTCCGAAGACGCGCCCCTGAAAAACGGGTTTGAGATACTCAATGAATTCTTTGACAAAGCCCTCGGCCGCTATCCTGAACTCTTTGCCTTTGGTGAAGATGTAGGCCACATTGGCGACGTCAACCAGGGCTTCGCCGGCCTGCAGAAAAAGTATGGAGTGGAAAGGGTCTTTGACACCGGTATTCGGGAATGGACCATCATGGGCCAGGCGATCGGCATGGCCATGCGCGGCTTGCGCCCCATCGCTGAGATCCAATACCTCGACTACCTTATCTACGGCCTTCAACCCCTGATGGACGACCTGGCAACCCTGCGATACCGCAGCAACGGCATACAACAGGCCCCGGCTATCATCCGAACCCGGGGGCACCGCCTCGAGGGCATCTGGCACGCCGGCTCTCCCCTGGGCATGGTCCTCAATACGCTCCGTGGCATGTATGTTTTGACGCCCCGCGACATGGTTCAGGCTGCCGGCATGTACAATACCATGTTACAATCTGATGACCCTGCCCTCATTATTGAATGCCTCAACGGCTACCGGCTCAAGGAACGAATGCCGGAAAATATCGGCGAATATACCGTCCCCCTGGGCGTCCCGGAAGTGCTTCGGGAAGGAACCGACATTACACTGGTAACCTATGGCTCCTGTGTGCGCATTGCCGAAGCCGGGATCCTTCTCCTGGAGAAAAAGGGTATCTCTGTGGAGCTTATCGATGTACAAACCCTTCTGCCGTTTGACCTCGAGCAACGCATCCTGGAGTCTTTGAAGAAAACCAACCGCATCCTGTTCCTGGACGAAGATGTGCCCGGGGGCGCTACTGCTTACATGATGCGGGAGGCCCTCGAAATCCAGGGCGGCTACCAATACCTGGATTCCGCTCCCGCCACCCTGACGGCAAAAGCACACCGCCCACCTTACGGCTCCGATGGCGACTACTTTACCAAACCCAATGCGGAGGATGTATTCGAAGCGATTTATCGGATCATGCAGGAGGCTGCTCCAGGGCGCTTCCCGGGCCGCTTGTAATCACAGCTGCAGCATTCCGCCGGGGCCTGTCTCGCTTTTGTCCTGTTATGGACTGGATACTTACAGTGGGGCAGAAACGAAAGAAGCATTGACAGATGAGATGCTGTACCAGCGCCGCTACTCCTTCTGGAGCGAAGGCCAACGCATGTTCGACCTGCGCCGCTACGGCCGTTTGAATTCGAACTTCCTGCCGACCGACCGCCCCGGCGACCAGATCTTTACGCAGTTCCCGATCCCGCTGTCGGAGAATCCGTAGGAAGCTGTTTGTTGCCAGCTGTTTGTCACAACGGCTGGCGAATAAGCTGAAAAGAGAAGGGGCGCCAATTTGCATTGACGCCCCTTCTTTTTCCCCCACTATATCAAAATAATTTCCAATAATTAATATCTTTGCTTTCCGGGCAGGCTTTTACGCCGCCACGCCTTTATCTACACACTTTGCCCCTTCGCCCACACCCTATGTTGGAAGCTACGCGTTAGTTGTTATTACCGGAATGATAAGCGGCCTTTAAAACCATTTGTATCCATGAAGCAGCTCATGACCGCTCTTTGGAGTGTGGTGGCATTTCTTACCCTGCCAACCCTCCACGCACAAAATTGTAACACCTTTACCCTCGACGCAGGCCCGGACGCCGCGATCTGTGAGCCTGGCGCCAGCGTCAACCTGAATCCAACCTTCAACGGCCCGGTGCTGAGCGCCAGTTGGTCGCCAAGCCAGGGGCTGGGAACGCCCAACAGCTTGTCTACCACGGCTTCCCCAACGGCTACCACCACCTATACGGTGCAGGTATCCTCCACCTCCAGCCAGAATCTGATCTTTAACGGTAACTTTAGCCTGGGCGATGTCGGTTTTTCAACCGATTACAGTTATGGCAACGGCGGCCCCAACGGCATTCTCCACAATGAAGGGCGTTACGCCATCGCCAGCAATGCCAATGATACGCACCAGAATTTTGCCAGTTGCACCGACCATACCGGCAACGGCAATATGATGGTCGTCAACAGCTCTGCAAACCCAGCCAACGTCTGGTGTCAAACCATAACCGTGAGCCCCAATACCAATTACTTCTTTAGCGCCTGGATCACCTCCGTTTTCCCCACCAACCCGGCGCGCCTGCAATTCTCTTTCAACGGTGTGCTACTTGGCAGTGAATTTCAGGCCTCTTCCACCACCTGCCTGTGGGAGCAATTCGCCGAAATGTGGAATTCCGGTTCCAATACTTCGGTAGATATCTGCATCGCCAACGTCAACAATATTGCCTCCGGGAATGACTTCGCCATCGACGACATCTCCTTCGGCCAGGTTTGCGAATACGTGGATTCCGTCACCGTCGTCGTGGCCGAACCCGCACTTCCTCCAGTAGTTGATTGCAGCAGCACCACCAGCACCATCAGCCTGAGCTGGCCGCCAGTGGCGGGCGCTACCGGCTATCAGGTCAATGTGGTGAACGGGCCGCCGGCTACCATGCTATCCGACACCAGCTACCTCATCGAAGGGCTGGCGCCCGATCAGGCGGTAGATATTGAAATAACTGCTCTGGTTGACAACCCCTGTGGCAACCCCACCACCACTTTGACCTGCAACACAGCTCCCTGCCCGCAGATAGCCGTAAACCTCGACGGCCCCAGCGCCCTCTGTTTTGGCGAGGAGGCCTTGATTTCGGTCAACATTTCGGGGGCCAGCGCCGGGCCGTTCAATGTCACGCTGAGTAACGGGCCTTTGCCCATCACCATCGATAGCATCGAAGCAGGCGAGTACACCTTTTCGTTTCTGCCCACTCAATCGTTTACACTTAATCTCTTGTCCTTAGTGGATGTGAGTGCTTCCAACTGCGTGTTCAATATCACCCCCACCCCTACCCTATCCGTGGAGGTCAACACGCCGCCGGAGGCCGGCGAAGGCGGCCAGGGCCTGCTCTGTGCAGGAACCGACAGCCTTTTCCAATTGGCCAATTTGCTGGAAGGCGCCGATGCCGGCGGCCAGTGGACAGATATTTCTGCTTCCTCCTCAGGCAGTGCTTTCAATGCTTCCGCAGCTACCCTTTCTGCCGGTAACCTGCCGGCAGGCCAATATCAGTTTGAATACAACATTCCCGGCCCGGCGGGCTGCCCCAACAGCAGCGCCGTCGTAGCCATAGATATCCGCCCCGAGCCTACCGCCAATGCCGGGGCCGATGAGGTGCTCGACTGCGGCACTTCCGAAGTAAGCCTGGGAGGCCCAGGCACTACCAGCGGGGCAAGTATTGTATACAGCTGGAAAGTAGTAGAGGGCGACGGCCTTTCCGCCACCGATATTCCCAATCCCGTTACCCAATCGCCCGGCATTTTCGCCTTCACGGTGCTCGACCAGGCCACTGGCTGCTTCAGCCGGGATACCGTGGTGGTGGTGGAGTCCGTCACCTTTCCCGAGCCCCAGGTATCCGTTATGCCCGGCGCCTGCTTCGGACAGAATCAGGGCTCGGTCAGCATCGATTCGGTATCTGGCGGCCAGGAGCCCTTCCTGTACAGCATAGATGGAGCCAACTTCAGCCCCAACGCACAGTTCACCGGCCTGGCGTCAGGCGATTATACCATCCTCGTGATAGACGCCAATAATTGCGAAGGCGCCGTGGAGGTCATGCTGGCGGAACCGGAAGAACTTACCGTCGACCTGCAGGCCAAATCCAATGGTGGCAGCACCCGCATTAACCTGGGTGACAGCCTTTTGCTCGACGCCATCATCAACCTCCCGGCCGGGCAGATTGATAATATTCGCTGGAACCCGGCCCTACCCAATTGCGATAGTTGCCAGCAGGCCTACGTCAGCCCTCAACGAACCCAAGCCTATACTGTCACGGTGTCGGACATCAACGGCTGTTCCGCTTCCGCCAACCTGACGGTATTCGTCGAGCAGGTTTTCCGTTACTTCATTCCCAACGCCTTCTCGCCCAACGAAGATGGGCGTAATGACATCTTCTTCCCCAACGCAGGGCCCGAGTTCCTGCAAGTGCGCACCTTACACATCATGGACCGCTGGGGCAACCTAGTGTTCAGCCGCGATGAATTCCCCCCCAATGACCCGGCTTATGGCTGGGATGGGAGTTTCAATGGTAAACGGGTGGCCGCCGGCGTATACGCCTTTGCCATCCAACTGGAACTGAAGAACGGAGAGGTGGTGACCTTGGGCGGTGATGTGGCGGTGATGTATTAATGTGAATCAGTGGCTGGCAGATGGTATTCCAACCTTAGCCAGCCACTGATACCAATTTAGCTTTTTTCCGTCCTACCTAACGCCTCTCACGGAATCGGCCGGATAAAAGCCATTCAGCCATCTGGCTATGAACCATTTTTAACCGGCTCATTAGAGACGGCCCACTTGCCCGGCAAATTGCCAAAAAAATTTTCCGTATCTGACACAGAATTGGTTATTTTACGGAATGCCAGGCGGGGCTCAGTGTAAGCCTGTTGGTAGCGCTGGCGCAGATCCCAAAAAGTTTCCAACTATTTACTGATGAGAAAATTGCTGCAACACCCATTTTCCCTCTTGATAATATTGTTTTTCCTGGCGCCGCTTTATCCCTCCGCCCAGAGTGTAGTTGTTAACAACCCTTCCCAATGCCGCATCGGGCTAAACCTGAAGGACGGCGGATGCGACCCGGCCACTGTAATCCCTGACCCGGACCAGGTTGTCATCAATGTCAATAATGCTCCGGGCACGGCTCTGGGCGTCGACGTTTATCTCCGGGAGGTTCGTTTGATCATTCGCCATACCTGGGACAATGACCTGGACATCTATTTGCGCTCTCCGGGAGGCATTATGGTCCCCCTTTCCCTGGATAATGGAGATCAGGACGACAACTACGGAGACCCCAATGGGCTGGACTGTAGCGGTTACGTTCGATTCACGATGGAAAGCTGCACCTCCATCACGGAAGGGCAGGCCCCGTTTATCGACCAGCCGTACCGCCCGCAGGGCAGCCTGTATGCCTTCAATGACGGCACTACCGACCCCAATGCCCCCTGGACGCTGATCATTTGCGATGACGCCTTTGACGATGTGGGGCGGCTTGAATTCGTGCAGCTTGTCTTTGCGCCTATTTCCTGTCTGCCGGTTGAAACGATACAGGTTGTGCAAGTTGATACCACAGCGGTGACCTTAAACTGGTTGCCCGCCAACAGTTGCGGCACATCCATTATCGAGTATGGCCCGGCGGGTTTCCAACCCGGCGCCGGCCTCACTGCGGGCCAAGGGACGGTGATGGTGGTAAATGGCTGTCCTCCTTTTACCCTGACCGGATTACAAGGAGAGGCCGCCTATGACGTTTACGTTCGCAAGAGCTGTAGCGGTTCCTTTTCCGCCAACTCCTGCCCGGCCAGCTTTATGACCGGCTGCCAGCCTCCGCCACCCAGCCTGCGCACCCACTTCGACAACCAGGCCAGTTGTGGCAGCCTTTGCAGCACGGTTTGCGATTTCACAGGGGAAGTGTGGTACAACGATACGAACGATGGATTTGATTGGCTGGTCGATGGCGGCGGCACCTTCACATTTGGCACCGGCCCTTCCGACGATGTCAGCGGTGGAGGCAAGTATATCTACCTGGAAGCTTCCGGCGACATTTGCCAACCCAACAAAACGGCTTATCTGCTATCCGACTGTATACAGCTCGACAAACAAGGAACAGATACCTGCCACCTTTCTTTTTACTACCACATGTTCGGTGACGGCATCGGCCGGCTGCGCTTGCAGGTTTCCGACAATGGGGGACAAAGTTGGGCGACCCTCTGGGAAAAGTCCGGCAATCAGGGCGATGCCTGGCGAAAGGCTTACGTCGGCCTGGCAGGCTATGCGGATGGCAGCATCCTTCAATTCCGTTTCTCCGGGCGGGAAGGCAATAACTCACGTGGCGATATGGCGCTTGACGAGATCGTTTTCCATGGCTCTACCAGCCTGGGCCCCCCAGCCTATGAATACTTTGCTGACGCGGATAATGACGGCTACGGCAATCCCGCCATTTCACTTCGCAGTTGTGCGGAGCTACCACCGCCCGGTTACGCCGTCACTGGCGGTGATTGCAACGACAACGACCCGGCCATCCATCCAAATGCAGCAGAAATACCCTGTAACGATATCGATGAAAATTGCAATGGCAACGATGACGACTCCATCCTTCCGCCGCCCGTTGTCACATTTGATACCATCTGTTCCGGCGAAACAGCTGTACTCACCGCCACCATCGCTTATGATCGCTTTATTTTCTGGTACAGTGCTCCCGATGGGGATGACATCATCGGTTTCGGTGAAACCTTTATCCCTGACCCACCCTTAATCAACGACGGGCCGGTACCTATCACTTACAGTTTTTACGCCGAAGAGACTGACTTCCTTTGTGGATCCGGTAGCCGGTCGGAAGCCATTGTCGTAGTAAATCCCCTGCCGGATGTCAGCACGGCCAGCCAGCCATCGATCTGCAAGGGTACTTCTTTTGACCTTGCCAGCGTCGATATTCAGGACCTCAACTTCACCGGAGGGACGGCTACCTTCCACTCCGGCCTACCGGCAACAGACGCCAACCGCCTGCCGAGCACCATCGTCAGCCCGGCACAAACGACAACCTATTATTTCAAGGTCACCAGCCCGGATGGTTGTTTCGATGTGGGAAGCGTTACGGTTCAGGTTAAAAATGGCCCCAACCTGGCGTTCACTCCTGCTTCATCCTTTTCTCTCTGCCGGGAGAATAACGCCACCATCAGCGTCCTGGCCAGTGGAGGAGGAGGGCCCTATTCCTACTTTTGGAGCACCGGCTCGACGACCAACAACATTACAGTGCAATCCAACTTTACGGCAGGGGCTACCGATACGTACTACGTAACCGTCACCAACAACGAAGGTTGTTTTTCACGGGATAGTGTATTGGTCACCACTACGGTGAGTATCGACTCCCTACGCCGCTTTGTAACCGATGTCAGCACCTGCGATGGCTCCGACGGCAGCATTTTACTAGTGCCACTCGACGGACAAGGGCCGTTCACCTATCAATGGCAGGGCTCCAACGGCATTACCGGCGACAGTTCGGGCATTAGTGATACTTTACTGATCGCCAACCTTCCCCAGGGCGCCTATCGGATTTCGGTAACGGATAATTCGCCGGAAGCCTGCAGTATTTTCCTGAGGCAGGTCATCGTCAATGGGCCGGGAGCAGTTGTTCAGGGCATCGATGTGCAAGGGGTTAGTTGCGCCGGATCGGCCAATGGCCAGATATGCCTCGATATTTTTGGCGGCTCGCCCCAACTGCAGTGGAGCAATAACGACACCACCCCCTGTATCAGCGGCCTGGCAGGCGGATCCTATTCCGTCACATTGACCGACCAATGCCAGACCATCATCCCGGATATTGTGGTGCCCGAACCCGCTGCCCTGGGGCTAGCAGCCAACTTGTTCCCACCCACCTGTACAACTGCCGGCAATGGCCGTATTGAACTGAATGTATTTGGCGGCACTCCCCCCTATTCCTACCTTTGGAGCAATTCCGGCACGGCTAAAAATGCGGGCAATCTCACTGCCGGCAATTACACAGTAACTGTTACTGACGCACGGAACTGCACTTATAGCCAGAGTTTTTCGCTAATGGCTCCCAGTCCGGTCAGTTTTACCCTCGAAGAACAAGTTAACATCAGCTGTAATGGTTTCCAGGACGGGTCGCTTAAGATAAGCGCCCAGGGTGGCGCCCCACCCTACCAGTATGCCTGGAATACCGGCAGCAATGCTCCACTAATCGTCAACCTGGGCCAGGGCGCCTATACCATTACGATCACCGACTTCAACGGCTGTCAACAGGCCGCTGCTTTTACTATTGAGTCTCCGGATCCGGTTCAACTCGATTTGGGGGCTATTTTTGAACCGGAATGCGTAGGGGATAAAAACGGCCAGATCGAAGTACAGGCCAGTGGCGGTACCCCGCCCTACCAATTCAGTTGGAATTACCCCGGTACCGACAGCATCCTGAGCAATCTGCCGGTCGGGACTTATGTAGCCTACGCCACTGACGCCAACAATTGCCCGGCCGATAGCCTTGAAGTGATCTTGTCGGCCGTTTCCGTACTGGACCTATCCATATCGGTCAGTCCCCCAACATGCGTAGGGAGGGAAAATGGAAGCATCAACCTACTGCCCAACCCAGGCGCCCAGCCGCCCTTTACCTATGAATGGAGTACCGGCGATACCAGTTCGAACCTATCCAATATTGGAGTGGGCTCCTACGGAGTCCGCATCATTGACGGCCAGGAATGCCAGTTCGACACGGTCATTGTGGTGGATGCACCGCAAGTCTTTAACGTCAATCTCAATGTGGCCCAACCTAGCTGCCACGGTGGAACAGATGGCCTCATCGTTCCAACGATTATCCAATCGGGAGCGCCGCCTATCCATTTCAATTGGTGTAACGGTAGTATTCAACCCACGCTGATTGGGATTGGCGACGGCTTGTATTGCGTGACGATCTCTGACAATAACGGTTGTAGCCTTACCATTGATAGTATCGCCATTGAAAGCCCACCAAAACTGGACCTGGGAGTAGAATCTATTGGATCTATCCTTTGCTATGGTGATTCCACCGGCTTTATTGAAGTAGAACTCAGAGGCGGTACGCCGCCCTATGCTTTCGAATGGGTCGGGCAGAATATTACGGCCGAAGACCTCTTCAACCTATCTGCCGGCATATACCGTTTGCTCGCCCATGATGCGAACTCTTGCCCCATCGATACGACCTTTATCCTGGATCAGCCGCCAGTGCTTACCGTTGATGTGGGTAAAGAAGCGGAGGATATTTGCCAGGGCGGGACGGTGGAACTGTTATTCAGCGAGGTAGCTGGCGGGACGCCGCCCTACAGCCTGTTGTGGAGCAGCGGCGACACCATCAGCGCCATACCCAATCCGGCGGCAGGGGATTATGTGCTTTCCGTCACCGACGAAAACCGATGCACGGCGGAGTCCAATTCGGTGAAAGTGCCCGAATTTGCCTCGGCCTTCCGGCTGGACACTTTCCTGGTCAGCAACCTCACTTGTTTTGGTGCTGCTGACGGATGCGCTACTGTGATGGTCTCGGGCGGGACGCACCGGTACACTTATCATTTCAGCGATGGTTACGTCCTTTCCAATGTTGCAGCCGACAGCATCACCCGCTGTGGGATGGGCCCGGGCAACTACAAGGTTACCGTACTAGACCTTAACACCGGTTGCAGTGTCAGTTCGCCATTCCGGCTGCTGAGCCAGCCCCCTCAACTGCTGTTTAAGCGGGACAGCATCGAAGCGGTAAACTGCTATAATGGAACGGATGGCGCTGTTTACACTACTACAACTGGTGGAACACCGCCTTATTACTACACCTGGTTCAATAGCCAGTCGGAGCTCGTAAGCGCTACTGCCGACCTCGTTGATGTTCCCGGCGGGTTCTACACCGGTTATGTCAATGACGCCAACGGCTGTTCTGCCTCTGTAACCGGAACCGTGCCTTTCTCCAGCACCCAGATCCGGGACACTCTGGTAAACATTCAAGCGGTGCGCTGCAAAGGGGGCAGCAGCGGCGCTATTAGCCTGTCTGTTCTCGGCGGCACTTCCCCCTATACCTATTCCTGGAGCAACGGCGCCCAGACACAAAATATCAATGGCCTTCCGGCGGGTACCTACAGCCTCACCGTTTCCGACCTTTACGGCTGCATCGTGAGCTTTGGCGATTTCATCGTGTCAGAACCTGATTCGGTGCTGGTAGCTTTTGAAACCATCGATTCTATTGATTGTTATGGTGCAGCGGAAGGGGCCATCACGGTGGCGGTGAGTGGCGGGAATGCACCATACCGATATGAATGGGCCTATCAGGGACAGATTGTTCCCATTCCCGATACCAACCACCTGGACGGCCTGGTGGCGGGCGTGTATACCTTATCACTCCGGGATTCCAACAATTGTTTGAAAGTATACGAATTCGATCTATCCCAGCCCGAGGCTTTGACGATCGACATTGCCATATCGCTTCCTGATCCGTCGTCGCCTGGCACAGCTACTGCGACAATCAGCGGCGGCGTTCCCGACTATTCGCTGCTCTGGAATACCGGTGATACGACGGCAACCATCGAGGTGGAAGAAGGGGGCTCCTATTTCCTTTCCGTTACCGACGGCAACAACTGTCTGGCAACGGCCGAGGCTTACGCAACGCCAACCTTCGAAGCGACGGCCGTCCAAAACGCGCGCCTCTACCCCAACCCGGCTCAAGGCCGGCTGTGGCTTGACATACAACTCCTGGAATCTATGGACATTCAGTTGTCGGTCACAAGCCTGCTCGGGCAGCCCTTGTTGCAAGAGCGGCGGGACGCCCTTCAATCGGAACGCATTCCAATGGATATTGAGGCTTTACCCGCCGGTATCTATTGGTTATTACTCCACTCGGAAGGACGGCTGGTTTATGCGGCGAGGTTTGTGAAAGGGCGGTAGGGGAAATGAATGGTTGAATGGTTGAATGGTTGAATGGTTGAATGTCGCCTATGGGCTAATATTAATGCTTTCCGGAGCCAATCTGGTGGGTTCCGGAAAGCATTTTTATAACTACTACTACTCAATAATTTTAAAAGTGGTACGGCGATTTTGCTGATGCTCGTCCTCTGTACAACGGTTGCAAAGGCAATCGGCTTCGGGTTGGCTTTCCCCATAGCCGCGTGCGGCCAGGCGGCCCGGGTCGATGCCTTTGGAGATCAGGTAATCCACGGCGGATTGGGCGCGTTTCTGGGAAAGTTCCTCGTTGTAGCGGGTGGCGCCACGGCAGTCGGTATGGGAGCCCAACTGAATCCGAATGGTGGGATTGAGCTGCAGGTTGCGCGCCAGTTCATCGAGGGTAGGCTTGGCGTCGTCACGGATGTCCCACTTGTCGAAGTCGTAGTAGATATTTTCCAGGCGGATCTCCTTATCGAAGAAAATACGATCCAGAACGATCTCGATCTCGAAAGTCTGGACGGGGTTATTAGGATCTCGCCCGATGCCTTTAGTGGAAAACACCTCCGCGTTTTTCAGATAATTCTCTTTATAGGCCAGGAAGTCATAGTCTGTCTCTTCCTCCAGTTCGAGGCGGAACTGGCCATCTTCGCCCACGGTTACGGTTTCTTTCTGGCGGCCGAACTGGATATCCACCTGTGCGCCGGGAAGGGGTTTACGGCCGAGGATTTTACTGTTGGGGTCGGTAGGGTTGTTGTATATCTTTTCCAGCACATAGCCTTCCAGAATGAGCTTGTAATCTTCCGGTTTGGGCTGTTCTTCGACGAGTGGCGGCGCCGGAGGGGGCGTGATCTTTTGAAAGCGGTAGATATCGTCGCTTCCAATACCTTCTTCGCGGGTGGAGGTGAAATACCCCTGTTGCAGGACACCTTCTTCTTTCGGGCTGTTGTAATCGATGATAAATCCGAAATCATCGCCAGCAGAATTGATCGGCGTTTTCAGATTGTAAGGAGGCGCCCAGGAGCCGTTGTCCATTTGGAAGGTTCGGAAAATATCGAGCCCCCCCAGGCCTGTATGGTTGTCCGATGCGAAATAAAGGGTATCGGCATCGATGAAGGGGAACTTCTCATCTCCCTGGGTATTGATCACGCGGCTCATCAGGATCGGCTCGCTCCATTCGCCGTCTGTCAGACGTTCGGAAGCGTAAATATCCCAGCCGCCCCAACCTTCAGGGTCATCGGAAGCGAAATAAAGGGTATTGCCATCCGCTGAGAGGCTGGGATGAACATAATTGACACCCTCTTTCAAGAAATTGAGCACACGGGGAGTCGACCAGCTGTCGCCACTCCCTTCGCTGACCATGATCTTGCAATAGTCGGCCGCATCCTTTTTCCCACCAAAACAGCGCGTAAAGAACACCTCGGTGAAATCCCGGTTGAAGGCAACCGTGCCTTCATTATTCTCGGTATTGATCTGGCTATCAAAACCGGTGATGCTGTTGGACCCCAGGTCGACCAGGAAGAGATCGGAATAGGCCGCCCCGGTCCACTTGTACACGGCATCACCGGTACTGGAGGCGCGGTCGGAAGTGATCACCATCTTGTTGTCTTTGTACAACATTGGAGCATAATCAGAGCTACCGGAGTTGAAGGCCATCACTTCCACTTTGTATTCCGGAGGCAGCTTTTCCCAGCCCATGGCGATCTCGCAGGCGCTTATTTCCCGGCGATACTCATAAGGGCTGCCGATCTCGATACCAAGGTCCTTAAAGGCGCTCTTGGCGTCTTCGTAGCGGCCGGCCCGTTTTAGGGCAAAGGCATATTCCTTCAGGGCATCCACCCCGTATTGGTTGTCATAAGCGATGCCATACCAACGGATAGACTGATCACTTTTATTCAGGTGTTTATAAGATTCTCCGATCAGGAAAGCGATCTTTCCTTTTTCCACCCGGCTTTTGGCTTTCTCGTACTCCTTTTCCAGCATTTTCGTCGCCACGGCGTATTGTTTCACCTCGAAGGCGGTGCGGCCATCGCGCACTTTTTGTGTATAGGTACATCCGGCAAGAAAAGTGAATAGAAGCGCGACTATGGTCAGGTTTTTAAGCATGCTGTTAATCTTTGTAAAAATGATACAGGCTATTATGTTGGAGAGGGGCATCTTCACCCGAGATGTCGGCATCCCTTTGGGAGCCCAAACCTCTGGTGAGGATGAACCGATTTGAAAGATGAGATGACACCTCTTTTGGAGGGGCCACCTCATCTCTTTATCCTCAGCAATAAAAACGCCGGGGCCATTTTTTTTGTTGTCGGCTCTATTTAGCGAAAGGCTGGAATGTCATCCAATTACCGCATCTGCTTCTTTTGCTGCCTGTCGCCAGCAATTTCCCGGACGACGATTGCCGATTGGCTTACTACCTGAGGGTTACGCTACTGACGAGAAAAAGCTACCTATTGGTTCGATTTCTTTTCAGCGCGTTTCGATTTCTTTTCGGCGCGTTTTTCTTTCAGGTTTTTTTCCGGCGCCTTTTTGTTTTTTTCCTTCGCAGGAGATTTTGATTTAGCCATGATGATCTGGTTTTGATTTCCGGCAATTTAATGCAAAAAAATATAAGGTGCTTTGGTTTTCTACTTTTAGAGCGCTTGCTCAAAGAGTATGGCGTCCACTTCAATCTCTACCAGCATTTCCGGTTCGATGAGCCGGTTCACTTCCACCATGGAGGTGGCGGGGCGGATATTTCGGAAGTACTCGCCATGCGCCCGGCCAATCGCCTCCCATTGGCTGATATCGGTGACGAACATACGGGTGCGCACCACCTGTTCGAGTGTAGCGCCAGCCTGATGCAATGCTTTCGTTATCTTATCCAAAATAAATTTTGTCTGGGCATAGGCATCTCCAACGCCAACCGTCTGCCCCTGTTCATCAACGGCGGCAGTGCCGGAAACAAAGACGTGTTGGCCTACCCGCACGGCGCGGGAATAGCCAACGACATTTTCCCAGGGCGCGCCGGAAGAAATGAGTTGTTTTTCCATGATCTTGAGTTTTTGACCAGGTAATAATTGCTTTCAAATAACGAATAATAGGGAAAAAAATAAAGAGGAGCCATCGCACGCGGCGATGGCTCCTCTTATTATTATCCAATAAGGGAAAAAACCTTATCGGGCCTGGGCTGCTTTCGAGAAGCCCTTGGTTTCTTTTCTGGCAGCCTTCCCTTTGAGTTCTTCCCCGGTCAGGTCAGACATAATCGGGGTTGCGACAAAGATGGAAGAGTAGGTACCTACGCCAATACCGACCAGCAGTGCGAAAGCAAAGCCTTTGATGCTGGCGCCACCGAAGATAAAGAGCACAAAAACCACGAACAAGGTAGTCAAGGAAGTGATTACCGTACGGCTCAGCGTGCTGCTGATCGCCTCGTTGAGCACTTCATTTTTCGGCTTATTCGTATAGTTGGCCAGATATTCCCGGATACGGTCGAAAACCACCACGGTATCGTTGATCGAATAACCGATCACGGTAAGGATGGCCGCCACAAAGGCCTGGTCAATCTCCAGAGAGAAAGGCAGAATACCGTGGAAGAGCGAAAACATCCCCATCGTGATGATGGTATCGTGGAACAAAGCCGCTACGGCGCCCATACTGAATTGCCACTTGCTGAAGCGGATAAAAATGTAGAGGAAGATCAGCAAAAGGGCAAATACCGTGGCGTAGAAGGCGCTGTTCTGAATGTCGTCGGCAATAGTGGGGCCAACCTGGCTGGAACTGGTCACGTGTGTGCCGTCCCCGTCAGGCGCTTTGAATTGCTCGAAGTCCACGTTGCCGCCGGCAACCGTATTAACCCCTTCGTACAACTTTGCCATTACGCGGTCAGGAGCATCTTCACTGTCGTCATCGATAAGGTAATCCGTCACCACATTGAAGGTGTTCTCCGTATCTACCACTTTTACGATGGGCGCACTACCTTCGAAAGCAGTAGTGAGCACCTGACGCAGTTCTGGCGCACTAATTTCCTTATTCGTATCAAAGGTTACGTTATAGGAATACCCGCCTTTGAAGTCTACCCCCAGTTCGAAGCCGCGGGTAGCAAATGAGATCACAGAGGCCAGTATTAACATGCCGGAGACCACGTAAGCGATCCGGCGTTTGCCCAACCAGTCTACATTGAGGTTGGCCAGGGTATTCTCCGTCAGTTTGGTGGAGAAGGTCATGTCGCGCCCTTTGCTGGTCCACCATTCGATCACCAGGCGGCCGACCAAAACTGCGGTAAACAAGGACGACAATACACCGATGATCAACACCACGGCGAAACCGCGAATAGGGCCCAGGCCGAAGTAAGCCAGAACGAAGGCCGTCAACAGGGTCGTAACGTTGGCGTCGATGATAGCAGAATAGGACTGCTTGAAGCCGTCATTAATGGCCATGAGCAGCGACTTGCCATCCCGCAATTCTTCCCGTATCCGTTCAAAAATGATCACGTTGGCGTCGACGGCCATACCGATGGTCAGTACGATACCGGCGATACCCGGAAGGGTCAGTACGGTTCCATAGGAAGCCAGGGCGCCAAAGATGAAGAAGATGTTGAGCACCAGGGCGAAGATAGAAACGAGGCCGCCACCAGCATAGTAGAAGATCATGAAGCCCAGCACGATCATAAAGCCGATGATCAGCGCCTTGGCGCTGCTGACGATATTTTCCTTACCGAGGGAAGGGCCAACCAGTGACTCCTGGATGATCTTCGTTTCAGCCGGCAGTTTACCGATCTGCAGGATGTTGGCAAGGTCCTTGCCTTCCTGGATAGAGAAACTACCTGTAATCTGGGAGTCCCCGGTCAGGATTGGGTTGATAACCCGGGGGGCGGACACCACCTCATCATCGAGCACAATCGCGATCTCGCGGTTATTGTCCTGGGCGGCTTCCGTGGTCAACTGGCCCCAGATCTTGGCGCCGGTATTATCCATTTTGAGGGATACCGCCACCTGGTTGGTCCGGGAATCCGGGTTGGCGCTGGCGTCCACTACGTGGTCGCCGGTGAGGGCAGGTTTGCCGTCGCGGCCCAGTTTGATGCCGTAGAGTTCGTAGTCATCGGTCAGCTCGCCCGTTTCATAGTTTTTCGTAGGGTCCTTAGACCAACGGAAGACCATATCGCGGGGGAAGAGCGCCCGCACATCGGGCCTGGCGAGCAGGGTATCGATATACCGGCGCTGGTTTTTCTTGGCGGTGCCTAATACGGCCAGGCCCTGCGCACCGGTGGTATTCAACGTAAAGACATCGAAGAGCGGGCCTCCGGTGAGGGAGGCGTCATTATACACCGTATCGACGCCGGCAATCAGAGTGCTGTCGACATTGCCAATGGAATCGACCGCGTAGGTGGTATCGATCCGAAGGATAGTACGTTCCTGTTCTGAATCCTTGTCCAGAGTTTGAGCCAGGCGCTGGTTGGCCTGAACAAAAGATTCCTGCACGCTGGGGTCATTGATCCGGAATACATTCCAGAATTCCAGCTTGGCGGCTGCCTGCAGGAAGTTCCGGGCGCGTTCCGGGTTGTCGATACCCGGTAGTTCCACAACGATAAGGTCGCGGGCAGCGTCGAGGGAAACGTTTGGCTGGGTTACCCCGAGCTTGTCGATACGTTCTTTCAGCAGCTTGAAGGTCAGGTCAACAGTCTCGTCCGCTTTTTGGCGGATGATACGGATCACCTCTCCATCGGAGGTTTCGTAGTTGATCTGGTCGCGCAACGATTCGTTGAGCGAGAAGATCGGGGCCAGCCGCTTTTCGCCGGAGATTTCATTCCAGGCGGTAGCGAACAGGGAAACGAAATTGTCCTGGGCGTTCTTTTGCGCTTGAGATGCTCGGTCTAACGCTTCTAAAAATGTTGGGTCTTTGCTATCATTGGCCAGTGCTCTAAGAAACTCCCGTAGGTCAACCTGTAACACCACACTCATCCCGCCTTTGAGGTCGAGGCCGAGCGCCAATTGCTGAGACTTCAGCTCCTGATAGGTGTAAGATTTGAGAAGAGGGATCTTAAAAACCTCTTCCGACGACATGGAGTCCAGGTATTCCGCGCGCTTCATCTTGAAGGCAGCCTTCTGGACGTCTTCCGGCATGTTCTGGGTCGCCGAACGGGCGAACGCATCTGCTTTCTTCTCTACCTTCTGGGTGGGAAGGATAAAGAAGTATTGCACGAGCGTGACCAGAGTCATTACCACAAGGAAGAACCTCACTACTCCTTTGCCTTGCATACTCGAACAAACTTTTAGAAGGTTAAAAAAATGAGCATCTTTAGCCCTCTCCAAAAAACATAATCTGCTGAAAAACACAGCTTTCTGACATTTTCTTGGAGAAAAACTCCGCAAATATAAGCCTTTTACGGGGGTTTGGAAATCCTTTTCGGAAAAAATGGTTTTTGGTTTGAATCCCGGCGCAAAATGTCCGGGCAATGTAAAGTGAATAAGTGCCCGGCCAAAAATTGAGTGAGACTGTTCAAAAAGCTGTAAATTTCGGATTTATTAGGCCTGTCGGCCTAACATTGGCAGGCTATCAGGCCTTGAGCTTATTAGGCTGAGAGGACGGTGGAACTAAAATGCTCCATTAACTTTTAAACCTGACAATCTGGCCTTTTGATCTTTGGGGGCCGTGGACGTCTTGACCTTTTGACTAAAACAAATAATCCCAAGCTGCTACAGGGAAATGCAACCCTAAGGCAGAAAAACACAAGCATTATGAGAAAAGCGCTACTATCTATTTTCTCCCTTCTTCCCACTCTGATACTGGGCCAGATCACCTTCATCGACGCCAGCAGCGAGCTGGATTTCAACACGCTGCGCAGCGGTGCGCCCGTGGGCGTAGTGGACATGAACAACGATGGACTGGATGATATTGTGCGCCTGGATGACCGGCGATTTTTGTACATCGAATATCAACAAGCGGACACCAGCGCTTTCGTGGGCGCTTTTATTGCCGATTTGAACGGCATCAATTGGAGCCTCTGTGTTGCAGATGTTGACCAGAACGGTTACAATGACATTTTTACCGGCGGGCAGTACAACAGCCTATACCTGGTTAAAGCCAATGCCGATGGCGCCACTTACACCGTCAGCACTATCAACGACCCTTCCATCTTCCTTCAGGGTTCCAATTTTGTGGATATCAATAACGACGGAGCGATAGACATTTTTGCCTGCCACGACGACGGCCTGAGCGTCCCTTTCCGAAATAACGGCAGCGGCAGTTTCGCCGCCGATTACGGCCTCATCATGGCTGTTTCCACAGTCCCTTCCGACAATTCTGGCAATTATGGCTCCGTCTGGACGGATTACGACAACGACGGCGATATCGACCTGTATATTTCCAAATGCCGCCTCGGTGTGGACGACCCCACCGATGGCCGCCGCCTCAACCTGCTTTTTCAGAATGACGGCGACAACCATTTTACCGAAGTGGCGGCACAGGCCAACATCCAGCCCTTTGCCCAATCCTGGGCCTCCGACTTCGGGGATGTAGATAATGACGGCGACCTGGACTGTTTCATCATCAACCACGACATCAACAACGTCCTGTTCCGAAACAACGGCAACGGCACTTTCACCGATTATTCCTTCCCCAGTGGCCTGATCACGGCTTTCCAGGGGGTCGGTACCGGCCTGCAGGCCAAATTTGCCGATTTTGACAACGACGGTTTCATCGACCTGCTGTACACCTCTATCAGCGGCAGCCACGTCCTGCTGCGCAATAATGGGAACGGCACCTTCAGCAAAGTGAATAATGCCTTTCCCGTCAGCGGCGGCGCGCACCTGCATACTGCGGCAGTAGGCGACCTTAACAACGATGGCTTCCTCGACGTATACGCCGGTTTCGGTTTTGGTTACAATCAGGTCAGTAATGAATCGGACCGCCTGTTCCTCAACAATGGAAACGGCAACCATTACTTCAAAGTACGCCTGCAGGGCGTCAACTCCAACATCAACGGCATCGGCGCCCGCCTGGAGCTTTACGGCAGTTGGGGAAAACAGATCCGCGAGGTACGGAGCGGAGAAAGCTACGGCATCATGAACTCTTTTACCGGCCACTTCGGCCTGGGCAGCGCCACCAGCATCGACAGCCTCATCGTGCGCTGGCCTTCGGGCAATGTGGATTTTTGGGCCAATCCGCCCGCCGATTCTATGGTTTTCCTCCAGGAAGGGGATTTTTGCCTGCCACAGGTATCTTTCCAGTATACGGTCCAGGACCTGGAAGTGAATTTTTCCGGTATCGGGGATATCGGGATCTCTGACTGGATGTGGGACTTCGGAGATGGCGCCACGGCTTCCGGCCAGCAAGCCATGCACACCTTCCCCGCCACGGGCCAATATTTGATCTGTCTTTCGACAACCGGCAACTGCGGCCCTTCGCAATACTGCCAGCAGATAACCGTCGATTGCGAGCCGCCCATTCCAGGCTTTGTCTTCGGTTCCGACGGGCTGGATATTTCCTTTCAGGACCTCTCTATAGGCAACCCCGACAGTTGGCTATGGGATTTTGGCGACGGCACGACCTCTACCGAGCAGAACCCCAACCACGGTTTTGATACCCCTGGCAACTACTTCGTCTGCATGGCCATCACCAATGACTGCGGCAATGCTGAAGTCTGCCAGTTTGTGCAGGCGATTTGCAACAATGTGACGACGGCTTTCAACTTCCAGGCCGATGGCCTGAGTGTTCAGTTTGAAGACTTCTCCTCTTCCGGCACCACACAATGGATGTGGGATTTTGGCGATGGTTCCACTTCTATGGAACAATCCCCAATGCACGATTTCCCCGCCACCGGCACTTATGAGGTTTGCCTGTCGATAAATGGGATATGTGGCCAGGGTAGTTCCTGTACAACTGTTGATGTTTCCTGTCCTCCACCGGTATCCCAATTCCTTTCCATTCCCGACGAACTGACCGTTCAGTTTCAGGACAATTCCGCCAATACCCCGGCCAGTTGGTTATGGGATTTTGGCGATGGCAGCACCGCAAATGAGCAGGGCCCTATCCACACCTTCGCGCTTCCCGGCACCTACGAGGTATGCCTGACGGCCAGTAGCCCCTGTGGCGTAGGGGACACCATTTGCCAAGCCCTGGAGGTATCCTGTTCACCACCGCAGGCCGGTTTCGCTTTTACTCCGAACGAACTTACTGTCACCTTCACTGATACTTCCACCAACCAGCCGTCAGAATGGCTGTGGATCGTGGAAGGACAGGACAGCACCACAGGGCCTAGCCTGGAATATACTTTCCCGGCGCCCGGCGACTACGAGGTCTGCCTTCAGGCCGGCAGCATCTGCGGTATGACGGAATTTTGCCAGTCGATAACAATAGCTTGTGCGCCCCTTCAGGCCGGTTTCGATTTCCAGGCAGACGGCCTCACGCTCAGTTTCTCCGACACCTCCGGTGCAACCGTTACCAGCCAGCAATGGAGTTTTGGTGATGGCGACAGCGGGAGCGGCGCTTCGCCCACTCATAATTACACCCAACCCGGTGATTATGAAATCTGCCTGACTGCGTTCAACACCTGTGGTGATAGCAGTCAATATTGCCAGACACTCAGCGTAAGTTGCCTTCCACCGGATGCTGGCTTTACTTTCGAGAATAGTTTTTTATCCGTCACCTTCACCGATACCAGCAGTGGCGGGGCTTCCTCCTGGCAATGGGATTTTGGCGACGGCAGCAGTTCCAGCAATCAGAATACGCAGCACATATACAGCACTCCGGGCATGTATGAAGTGTGCCTGATCACCAGCAGCGTGTGTGGGGCCGATACGGTTTGCCAAACGGTGGAAATTGTTTGTGTAGAACCGGCAGCGGGCTTCCAGATCCAAAGCGACGGCCTTTCCGTTAGTATTACTGACACTTCTCAATTCCTGCCGACCCAATGGCTATGGAATTTTGGCGATGGCATGGACGCCAACGTGCAAAATCCGCAGCACACATTCAGCGCCCCGGGCACTTATATCATCTGCCTGCTGGCCACCAATATCTGTGGCAATGATCAGGCCTGCGAACAGGTGACGGTCAGTTGCGCCGCCCCGCAGGCAGCCTTCAGTTCCAATGCCAACGAGCTCAGCCTGTCCTTTACCGACCAGTCGGCCAACAGCCCTACCAGCTGGATGTGGGCCTTCGGGGACGGCAATGTGGCTACCACTGCCAACCCGGTCCATACCTACAGCCAACCTGGCGCCTATCAGGTATGCCTGACGGCGAGTAGCGTTTGCGGCAGCACCCAAAGCTGCGAGCAGGTCACTGTTAGTTGTACAGCGCCTCAGCCGGCTTTCAGCTTCCAGTCCGATGAACTGAGCCTGTCTTTTACCGATAATTCCACCAACAGCCCTACTTCCTGGTTGTGGACCTTCGGAGATGGCAGTTCTTCGACAGTGGCCAACCCTCAACACACTTATGGCAGCCCGGGCAGTTATCAGATATGCCTGGAGGCGAGCAGCATCTGCGGCAGCAACACCAGCTGCCAGTCCATAGAAGTGACTTGTACGGCTCCGCAAGCGGCCTTTTCCCGTCAGGTAAACCAGTTGTCCGTACAATTTTTCGATAACTCCAGCCCGGCAGCCACTCAATGGTTTTGGCAATTTGGCGATGGGGCCACCTCCACATCCGCTAATCCACAACACACTTACAGCCAGCCCGGGGCCTACACGGCTTGCCTGACAGTGAGCAGTATTTGTGGAACGACCCAAACCTGCCAGGCCATCTCGCTTAACTGCCCGGCGCCGGTAGCCAGTTTTACCCAAACTACCAACCAATTGCAGGTAGCTTTCACCGACCAGTCTTCGAACATGCCCACTCAATGGCTGTGGGACTTCGGAGATGGCAATACCGCTACAACGGCTAACCCACAACATACGTACCTCCTGCCCGGCACTTACCAGGTGTGCCTGACGTCCTCCAGTGCATGTGGCAACACGCAATTTTGCAAGAACCTTACCCTAACCTGCAATTCGCCACAGGCCAACTTCTCCGTTACCGCCGATGAACTGGCCCTGCAGTTCACCGACTTGTCTACCAACAGCCCGACGAGCTGGCAATGGGCCTTTGGAGACGGGGCTACTTCTACCGAACAAAACCCTGCCCATACGTATAATTTCCCCGGAAATTACCTGGCCTGCCTCTTTGTATCCAGCCCTTGTGGCAACACCCAACGTTGCGAGGTGATAGAAGTGGGTTGTACGCCTCCTCAGGCTGGGTTTACGTTTACCGCCGATGAACTGGCGATCAGCTTCCAGGACACTTCCACTACCGGTGCAATTGCCTGGTTATGGGATTTTGGCGACGGCGGGGCCTCCACCCAGGCCAACCCGCAGCATACCTACACCATGGCCGGCGACTATGAGGTATGCCTGACGGTGAGCAATATCTGTGGCAGCACCCAGGCCTGTAATACGATCAGCGTGAGCTGTCCGGGGCCCGTAGCTGCTTTCAACTTCACCCAAGACGGCCTTTCGATCAACTTCGAAGACCAGTCTGCCAACGGCCCCACGGATTGGTTATGGGTTTTCGGAGACGGCGATACCTCCAGAGTAGCCAACCCGAACCATGACTTCCCGATAGAAGCCGTCTACGAGGTTTGTCTATATGTAGCCAGCCCCTGTGGGATTGATTCTGCTTGCCAGGAATTAGAAGTCATTATCAACGAAACTCAGGCGGCAGGAAAACAGGAAATCGTTTTACACACCTTTCCCAACCCTAGTTCGGGCCGGCTGTGGGCCGAATTGGACGCCCCCGGCCGACGGGCCTACCACTGGGTTTTATTCAACAACCTTGGGCAAATAATACAACAGGGAGAAGGCTATACCAATGAGCGCCTCGAACTGGACCTCGAGGCCGAAGAAACCGGCCTGTATTGGCTGAAAGCCTGGATGGAGGATACTTATTGGTTGCAGGGGGTTATTCGGCAGTAGGAAGGACTTGTCAGTGGAGCAGGTGTTTGTGGCACGAGTGTTGGAGTTGCTTCAGGAAAACTCTAATACGCTAAAACACAAACACCTGAACACGCCCCAAATTCATTAGCAATTCTGGCCAGAATCCAGTACATTTAAAGGACAGATTTATAAGAAGCTGTTTGAATTTAGTCCTTCAGTTTTATTATGCCTCTTTTTCCGCCACTCTGCGGCTTTTTTTCGCCCCGTACCTATGGGTACGAGGCTCAAAAAGAGCCTTGATTGACGAAAAAATAGCCTATAATAAATTCTAAAAACCAAATTCAAACAGCTTATAAGACAAACAAAAACATTAGATATGGCTGCCCGTATTCGAAGTGTAGCGTATTTCTACCTGACCGTCAAGGACCAGCCAGGGGAAGCCTACCGCCTGCTGGAACGCCTGGCCGAACTCGGCATGAACCTGCTCGCCTTCACAGCTATTCCTGTTGGCCCCAATACCACACAATTAACCCTCTTTCCGGAAGACGAGGAAGATTTCATTGACATGGCCAAACACATCGGCCTAAAAATCGATGGCCCCCAACACGCCATCCTCGTGCAAGGGCATGATAAGATCGGCGCCCTGGCGGAGGTGCACAAAACCATCTACGAAGCAGGGGTGAATGTTTATGCCTCCAGTGGTGTATCTGCCGGTAGCCAGGGGTATGGGTACATCCTTTATATCCGCCCCGAAGCTTTAAGCAAAGCAACCCAGGCGTTGGGAATTGAGTGAGGCTGGTGTTCCGTGTATCCGTTTAGTGCTGTTCTGGATGCTCATCCCGCCCGAATGAGCGGGATGGGCATCCAACGTAAGCCTTAAACAAAGAAATACCGATTACTCCGCCCCATCCGTCCGGAATGGCCCGGCAGGAAGCCCTTCGGAGTTGACGAGGTCCAGTTCGCCCGGATTGTCGGCCCAGGCATAGCGGATGTATTTAGGGATGCTTACTTTGTCGCTGTACACCTGCACGGTATTTTTATCCACAATTTGGGCGGTAGCCCAATGGAATGTGCCATCGGCGCCGGCTATGGCAAAGCCGCGTAGCGATTTGCGGCCAGCGCGGCTACTGAGCCCCTTCCCTGTTTGGCCAAATTTCAAAGTAAGCTTATTGCCTTCCACTTTAGCAGACTCAAAAACCGGCCCCTGGTACAAGAGTTCTTCCCCGTAGGCTACAGCCCGGGCGGCGAGGGCCAGGCGGCGGCCTACCTCCTGTTTGTTGCGGGGATGGATATCGTTGGCCTCGCCAATATCGATGGCCAGCGCCATGCCGGTATTGGGTTCCGCCAGAGCGAGGGTTTGCGCCTCCCGCAGTTCTGCCCATTGGCTGTTTTCGGGTTTTTCCGGCGCCGCATGGAAGTTGGCCAGTTGTACGAAGAGGAAGGGAAAATCACCCTGCGCCCACTGCTGCCGCCAATCGCGGATCAGGCCACGGAACCGGCTTCGGTAGAGATAGGCCTGGCTTGTATTGCTTTCTCCCTGATACCAGATGGCTCCGCGAAGGCCGTAGGGGATCAGCGGGTGGACCATGCCGTTGAATAGCAGCGCCGGCAGGCTATTGGGGCCCATAGAGGCTTTTGGCATAGGAGGCATTTCCGCAGTCCCTATAGCGTAAGCCCACTCGCCGGCCAGCGGAATTTCCCGTTCTGCAGTAATGACTTTCATGTTTTCGGGATCGCCCCAAAGCCCCCCTTCCCCACCGGTATCCTTTACACGAACCGTGATCGTATTGTCCCCTTCCTGCAAATAATCCAGGGGCGCCGGATAAGTGCGAAGGACACTGTACTGATTGATCGTTTTGCCGAGGGCCCGGCCATTTAGAAAGGTGTAATCGCTGTCGTCAATGGCCCCCAACTTGATCGTCACCGGGTTTTGGGCTTCTTCAGCGGTGAGTTGGAAAGTGTGTTTGAACCAGACTACGCCATCCTGGCCTTTCAGGCCGGCGGATTCCCAGCTTTGGGGCAGCGCCATTGTTTTCCATTGGCTCCAGTCGTACTCCTTCTGATACCACTCGCCGGCCAGCCCGACATCCAGGCTATCCATTGATGTTTCCCAGGCCTGTAAGGCCATTTGAGCACTATCCATCATGCCTTGCAGGTTGATACCGGGCAGGGATTTGGCCACCGGCGCCATCAGGGAGTCTTCCGCAAAGGCATCGGAGCTCATCCAGGTTTCTACCACGGTGCCGCCCCAGGACGCATCGATCAGGCCGATCGGAACCTGATATTGTTTCCACAACTCCCGGCCGAAAAAGTACCCCACTGCCGAGAAGTCATTCACCGTGGCCGGTTGGCATACCTCCCAGGCGGCAGCCAGGATATTTTTCTGGGGCAGGTTGGCCATATTGCGGGGCACGGTTAATAAGCGAATTTGAGGAAAATCGGCCTGAGCAACTTCCTCAGCGGCATTATTGGCCTGCTGTACCGGAAACTCCATGTTTGATTGCCCGGAACAGATCCAGACTTCGCCAACGAGTACATCTGTGAAGCTGATGCTGAACTGCTCGTCGGCCACTTTCAATTCATAGGGGCCACCAGCTTCCATGGCCGGCAACTGGGCTTTCCAACGCCCTTGCTTATCGGCCTGGGCACTAACATTCTGTCCGGCCAGCGTCACAGTGACCGTCCCCCCCGGAGGCGCCCACCCCCAGACGGGGATAGCCTGGCCTCGTTGCAACACCATGTGGTCTGAAAAACAATAGGGAAGGCTGGGTTGAGCCTGGGTCGGAGCATTAAAAAGCAGAAAACCGGCCAACAAGAACAAGCCGGCCCGCAGAAGTGCATTTATCCTTTGCATGTCTGATGTGTTTTAAAATTCACGCAAAAGTAAAAGATTTTGGAAGGATGTCGGCAGGCATTTTGGTAAAGCCTCGCTTCTCAGGTGACAACAATTTTTTATCTTGGAGGATTATTTGCGCCAAGTGTGATGCTATTTGCGCCAAACTCGTGTTTGGCGGAACTTTGTGGTAAATGTGATGCTTACATGACGCCAAACTGGAGTTTGGCGGAACTTTGCGCCAAACCTGCTTGCAATATGCGAATCATAATCCCCGTACTATTCTGCGTCCTTGCCACCACTTATGGCCATGCCAGTGAGCCTGACACCCTGACGCCGCCCAATGGCAACATCATTTACAGCCCCAACTGTACAACCGGAGGGCTGGGCGCCGTATTTGGCATCGTCATTCCCACCAACCCGACAGCGGTTTACCAGTGGCAGGGGCCCAACGGCTTTACGGCCAACCAACAGAGCTTCACCCCTCCAGATACCGGCTGGTATCAGCTGATCGTCACCGTCAACGATTGCCCCTCGATGCCGGACAGCATTCACATTCAGTATTTTGAACCGCCAATGGTGCAGATCAACGCCACTTCACCCTTTTATTGCCCGACGGAAGATAGCATCCATCTCAGCGCCACGGCCAACAGCCCGCTACTCTTTTGGCGCCGCCTGCTGCCCAACGGCAGTTCCCAATACATAGGCGGCGGGCCGGACCTCTATTTCAGCGGCAGTCAACTGGGCAATGTCATGGAGCGGATACTGGTAACCGCCAACGGGGCATATGGCTGTGAAGGCATGGACACGGTATTGCTGATGCGGCAGGGCATCGTCACGCCCAGTACTCCGGTGCTCGACTGCCCGGGCGACAGCCTCATCCTATCCGTCACCGGGGCCGGCAGCTTTCTTTGGAATACCGGCGACACGACAGCCACTCTGCACACTATTGCCGACAGCGCCCGCATTTTCACCGTAAGCGTTACGGACGCCAACGGCTGCACCACTTCGGGCAGCCAGGCCGTTTACATACAAAATGGTGCTTATGTTAGCATACAAGCCCTACCCTCTATGGTTTGCCCAGGCGATACAGCCCTTCTACAGGCCGCTGGTGGGGCCAGTTACCTTTGGGAAAACGGCGACACCCTAGGCAGTCGGACTGTTGTGCTGCAAAGCCCGGACACTTTTCACCTCAGCATCACTACCGCAGAAGCTTGTGTAGTGGAAAAAACGATCGCCGTAGGCATCATCCCTCCACCGGAAGCTGACATCAGCTTCCTGCCGGCTGAGATCTGTGTGGGAGACTCCGTCCGAATTCTGGTAGCCAATCCGGATACCACTTTCTACAATTTAATGGCCAGCCCCGACAGCACCACCACCTATACCTTCCAGCTTGAACAAAGGGGCTGCACTGCCGAAATAGCCGCAACCCTTACCGTGAACCCAAACCCCACGGTATCCATCGCCGGCCCCGATGAGGTATGCGCAGGAGAATCCATCACTCTGGAAGCACAGGGTAGCAGCAGCGGGCTGGAATACCAGTGGAATACGGGAACAGTAGATAGCCTGCTCAGCCTGGTTCCGGAAGGCCCGGAGCAGGCCTACTGGGTAAGCGCCACCGATACTCTTACGGGCTGCATCGCTGCGGATACCAGCCTGGTATGGGTACATCCATTACCCGACACGCCGCTCATCGCCTGTGAAGCGCTTTATGAAACCCTGACATTCCATTGGAACTTCGACGCCGGCCTGGCCTACACCTTCGAGGTGCTCAGCGGACAGGCAGGCCAGGCGCTCAGCGACAGCAGCCTGCAAGTGAGCAATCTCCTGCCCGGACAGGAAATCAACTTCCTACTTATTGCTACAGACAGCATGGGGTGCCGCATTCCCGTAGAGGCCAGTTGCCTGGCCGCCATGTGTAATCTGCAGGCTGAACTGGATACAATAAGCCCCATCTGCCTTTACCCCGGCAGCCCTCCAGTGGCCCTTTCCGCAATGGTCAGCGGCAGCCTTTTGCCTGGTAACGGATGGTGGGACGGAACGGCGGTAGACAGCGCAACAGCTACTTTCGCGCCGGCCATCGCCGGGCCGGGCCTGCACCCCCTCACCTATCGTTACCAGGAGGGCCCCTGCCTCCTGGAAGCCAACCTGGAAGTGCTAGTTGACCGTCCCCTGTCTGCCCCACGCATAGGCTGCGAAAGCACCCCCAACAGCCTTACCTTCCGTTGGCCGCAGCTACCACAAGACAGCCTGTATGAAGTAGAAGTGCTGAGCGGCCAGGCAGGCTTAATGTTATCGGATACTTCCTATTTCGTTGAGGGCCTTTTGCCTGGCGAAACCGTTGAATTACGGATACTAGCCCATGGCGAAGCCCCCTGTGGCATAGTGGCCGCCACAAAAAAATGCCAATCGGAAGACTGCCACACCACTGCCGCCCCGCTCACCCAAATCATCTGCCCGGGAGAAAGCGTTAGTTTGCAGTCAGCCTCCATACCCGGTGCTGTCTACCAATGGTCGCCAACAACAAGCTTGAGTTGCGGAGATTGCCCGAACCCCATCGCCACCCCTGCTGCTGCCACTACTTATACCCTGGCCATCGTCGAAGCTAATGGGTGCATGCATACCAGCAGCACTACCGTTGCGGTGGGAGCCTTACCGGAAAGCTTGCTACCGGACACCCTGGGAGCCTGTGCCGGCCAGCCGTTCCTCTTTTGCCTGCCCGGCGAGGCAACTTACCGCTGGCATGGCCCGCATGGCGCCCTACAGCTGGGCCCCTGCCTGTATTTCCCGCAACCGGCGCCGGCCATCAATGGAATGTACAGGGTAGAAGCCTTACTTCCGGGAGGCTGCCGCCTGGAGCGGGAAGTCATTTTGTTTTTTGACAGCAGCCCGGATTGCGATGTAGAAAGTGGGGAAAGGAAAAAAAATTAGAATTTCACTTTTCCAGTCTTTTTTGACGGAATAACAAAATAGACCCTTCGGGAATCAGGGAAATATTGCTATTTTTACAGGTAGAAAATTTTAATACGAATTATAATCCTAAAAACTTTAAACATGAGAAAGGTTCTCTTTCTGCTGCTTTTTTGCAGCCTTATGACCCAACTTTACGCACAATTACCCCCTGCCAACGACAATTGTAGCACCGCTCAACAAATCGAACTAAAAACCCCTGCGTCCTGCCCGGCCACTTCTACCGTGGTGGATACTTTTACCTTTAGCAACATCGGCGCCACACCGACTGACCCTTTCCCTGCCCCACCCTCCTGCGGAGGCCCGCAGCGTGCCGCGGAGGTATGGTACAGTTTCGTGCCCCATGGCAACTCCATACAGCTGCAGTTGCAGGGTGATCTCGAATCAATCCATGCCATTCTGTTTGAAGGCACAGGCTGCGAGAATATGTACCCGGTAGCCTGTGGTTCCGGAACAACTTCACTGGAACTTCAAGCTATTGTAGACCCGAACCGCACCTACTACCTGATGATTTCGGGTGGCAGCATCGAAGACCAGGGCGCCTTCCAACTGGCAATCCGCACCACTAATAATTGTTTTTCCTGCGAGCTGGAGCGGCGTGGGCACTTCGTCATTTCGCCGGCATTGGATAACGGCACCCTCCCCGGCGGCGAGCCCGTACAGATCTGTTATGTCGTTACCCGCTGGAACGCCAGCGCCACCGGCGAGCTGATCCATGCACTGGAGCTGGACTTCGGTGATGGATGGGACATGGCAACCTTCTCCCCCATTATTCCAGCCAGTTGCACGCCAACCGGCGAATGGGGCTGGTATGAAAACTGGGTCAGCTCGGCCAATGGAAATCAGTTTGGCCCGGGATTCGCTTTTGACGGATCCAACTTTGGCTTCCTGGATGACAACCCCGGCAACAACCGCGGCATGGGCGGCCCGAATTGTTCCAATATCGGCATCTCAGCGCCTAATATTGAATTCTGCTGGACCATCGCACCCAAAGAATGCCTGCCCGAACAATACGGCCATCAGGCCGACCTGAGTATCAACACCCGTTTGCTTGGCGATGGCGCCTCCGGATCATGGGGCTATTCCGCCTGCTATAACGGCACCACCGACGGATTCCAGGCTTCCCTCTATTGTCCCGACCCCCTGGCGCCTACCGTCACCACTACCGACGCCGGCTGCAGCAACACCTGTAACGGCAGTATCACCATCACCGGCGGCGGAGAAGGCCCCTGGAACTATCTGGTGGGCGATACCAGTGGCGTTACCCTCTACCAAAGCTTCAACAATACCGGCCCGGACACCATTCCCGATCTGTGTTTCGGCGTATACAATATCTCCATTTATAGTATTCCCGCCGGAGAAACGCGTTACCTGCAGGTGACGATCGGCGCCGGGCAGGCCCCACAGGCCAACGCCAGTTACGTACTCCCCTGCATCGCCGGCGAGCCGATCTATCTGTACGGTTTGTCAACGCCGGAAGCCGGAGCAACCTATAGCTGGACCGGCCCCAATGGCTTTAGTTCTGATAAACAAAACCCACTGGCGGTAAATTCCGGAACCTACACCCTGGTGGTAACCGTTGACGGATGCGCCTCTTTGCCGTTCATCCTGGAAGTTCCGCCAATCGAAGATGCGGTCGTCAGTATCGCAGAAGACACTATCAGCGCCTGTTTCGGCGAACCACTCACGATCACAGCAACGGGTACTGCCACAACCTTCACCTGGTACGATATGGCCACTGCCGAAATTGTCGGCACAGGCCCTACCCTTACTGTCGACCCAGTAGATGGCGCTGTTTACCGCGTTACCGGAACGAATGGTTTCGGCTGTGGCGGATTTGACGAAGTTACCATTATTGTGCCTTTTACGCCTTTCATTGAAACGGATGCCGGCGGCATCGTCTGCCCGGGCACGGATGTAATGATAACGGTAAGCGATGGAGAAACTTTCAGCTGGAGCACCGGCGACAGTACGGCCAATATCCTCGTCAGCCCTACTTCCTCCAGTATTTATTATGTAACCATAACCGGCAGCAACGGCTGCATTGCCAACCTGAGTGCAACCGTGACGGTTTCCAACCCCGCTTCCCTTTTCATCAGCCCTGATGCATCGATTTGTGAGGGTGAAACCGTTAGCCTCTTTGCCAGCGGCGGCTCGGTGGAATGGAGCACCGGTGATTTTGGCGCTCCCATTACCGTCTCACCAACGGATACAACAATCTATACCGCCACCATCCGTGACAACAATGGTTGCCAACATGTGCTAACTACTACAGTTTCTGTCAGCCCGGCCCCGGATGTATCATTGTCGCCTTCAGACACCACCACAATCTGCCAGGGCCAGTCTATCAGCCTGCAGGCGTTTGTGGCGGATACCCTGTTTTGGGACACCCTGGTAAGCCCTGCACAGATCACGTCCTATTCCGTCCCGGGAGCAGCCAGCCTGGGTTGCCTTAGCCTGGGCGCCTTCACTGTGGCGGTAAACCCTACGCCCCTGGTA
Source organism: Lewinellaceae bacterium (assembly GCA_020636215.1). GTDB lineage: Bacteria > Bacteroidota > Bacteroidia > Chitinophagales > Saprospiraceae > JACJYE01. The sequence goes on along the minus strand of JACJYG010000005.1, from coordinate 50,430 downwards.
AGCATTAGCGGGGACACTACAATTTGTGGGACCGACAGCCTGTTGCTCACCGCTACCGGCGATGGCGATCTCCTTTGGAGCACCGGCGACACCAGCAGCAGCATCTACGTCACTCCGGTGGATACGGCCTTATATACGGTGACTGCCACCAATGCTTTCGGTTGCCAGGCGGAGGATTCCATTACCATCATACAGGCCGATGCCCCGGCAACGCCGGTGATTACCTGCCAATCCAGCCTGAGCAGTGTGCTTTTCACCTGGGTTATCGATACTAGTTTGTCCTACAATATCTACCTCAGCAACGGGCCTATCGGCGCCTTCCTTGGCAGCAACCAATATGAGGTGGATGGGCTCACGCCCGGACAGAGCATAACCATTACCCTTACGGCCAGTAATGCCGCCGGATGTACATCCTCAGCCACTGCTACCTGTAGTGCAGCGGACTGCAGCATCCTCGAGCTGATCACCGGAGTTCCGGATGCCATTTGCAGCGATTTCGGGCCGGTAGGCCTTTTCGCAACGGTTACCAATGGCAGCGCCAGCGGTATAGGCAGTTGGTCAGGCCCTGGTGTTGACACGGCAGCCGCCACCTTTAACCCCCTGGTGGCCGGGCCTGGCGCCCATACCCTGGTTTATACTTATTCGGAAGCCGGTTGTACCCTGGACGATACCTTGTCGATCACGGTGGAACAACCCCTGGACGCCTCGATGGTCGATTGTGAATCAGGGCCGTCATTCGTCGTTTTCAACTGGCCTGTTCTGCCGCAGGATACCGGCTACACGGTGCAGGTGCTTACCGGCCAAACGGGAAGTTTTGCAGGCCCCGGCGCCTTCAAAGTGGATAGCCTGGTGGCCGGCGATACGGTGGTGATAGAAATTACCGCCCTGGGTTCTCAGGCCTGCGGTGATGTGGTTGTCACGGCCAGTTGTACGGCAAGCCTGTGCGAGCCGGTGAGTGTTCGCGCCGACACCTTCATTTGCCTTGGCAGCAGCGTAGTACTTACCACTGATGCGGCCGGATGGGATACATTCCACTGGTCGGGCAATGAACTGAGTTGTAATGACTGTGCGAGCCCTACTGCTACGCCGTACACTACTACAACCTACACGCTGGTAGCCTCTAACAATGCCGGATGCTCAGATACCGCCACGGTTACTGTTTATGTGAATACGATACCCCCGGCCTACCTTCCCAACGACCCGGTTATTTTCTGCCAGGGAGATGAAGTTGATATCTGTCTGCCAAACGGGGATATATACCTTTGGGTAGGCCCCAATGGTTTCCTGGACCAGTCGCAATGCCTGCATTTTGACTCCGCCACTGCCGAAAACACCGGCCCTTACTACGGACTGCTGTGGATTGGCGGATGCCGGATATATAAGCGGATCGAGCTGAAGATGGCCCTGCCGATCGAGGTGAACGCCATTACCGATTTTGTAGTCACTTGCCCGGATTCCATTTTCACCCTTGCGGTAGACGCGGAGCATGCCGTCAGCTACCTGTGGTCGCCCGGCGAATACCTGGATTGCCCCGATTGCCAGGAAACCAAAGGGAGTATTCCTCAAACCGCTACCTTCAGCCTGACCATGACGGATGCCTACGGTTGTACTGCAACCGAACTGGCCACTGTATTTGTGGATGATTGTAGTCCGCAGCCCTTGCGCAGCCTTCCAAAATCGGAAGAAGAAACATCCTCCGGACTGGAACGCATACGCTTCTATCCCAACCCGGCTTCCTCCAATATTCAGGCCGAGTTGCCTGTGGAAGGTGTCAAGACGATACAGCTGATGAACACTTCCGGCGCCATCGTCCGGAGCCTGCGCACGGCCGACGCTTTTGCGCAGCTATCGGTAGAAGGCCTGCCGGCTGGGAGCTATCTTTTCCGGGTAATAACCGAAACGGGCGTTCATACCGGGTGGGTCGTAGTTGCCCGGTGATCTATACCGCTATATTGATATGCGATATTATTGTTAAAGGTTAGCAAGCAGATGAAACATGGATCATCCCGAATTTTCGTAGAATATCCCGGAAGATGCTCGACCCCGGCCCATTCGCGCCGGGGCCGATACTACGCCTGATCGGCGGAGCCCGCCTGCTATGCCGCAGGCCGACAGGGATGCTAAGTTGATGCTATTGATAAGAGAAGCCGCCCATTAAAGTTCTTTCTGTTGTGGAGCTTCCTCATCCATAGTATCAACGGCCCGCAGGGCCAAAGTATCCTCAAAGCCCGTATGCGGGCTTTGAGGAGTATCCCCGCCTGCTGCCAGCGGCGGGCAGGAATAGAATCGCTGATTGGTGGTTCAAAATTCGGGATGACTCCTGTTTTTTCACAAAAGAAGTGCAAATAGGCGCTTCCAGGCAGCGATTCAGGGATAGCAGGCGTCTTTTTAACAAACAAACATACGGCCGCGAAATCAAGGCTTTTCGAACAACACACCGTCAAAACAGCCCATACAAGACTACCAGGCACAAAAACTATCTATCTGTGCCCCCCTTTTTATTTCTTAGCTTTCGCATTTAACGGCCTAAATCCGTTTGGAGAATGAGACGACTGACCACTCTATTTCTAAACGTTTCCTTTTTAGCCATGGCTTGGGGGCAAGCGGGAAACGATCATTGTGACAATGCATTTCCAATTCCTTTGGAGCCTCCACCGGCTTGCCAGGAAGCCGGCAGCTTTACCACGAGCATTTCCGGGACTAATCAGGGGGCGACGCCCAGTACGCCCTATATCATCCTGAACGATTATTTCGGGAGCGGGCAAGAACTAGGTGCTCCGGTAGCGGACGTTTGGTTCAGCCTGTTGCCTGCCGCCAACCGCCTTTCCATCCAGTTGGTTGGTGAATTGGAGGAGCCCATATTGGTGCTTTTTCAGGCGGACAACTGCAATGAAAAAACGCCGGTGGCCCTATCCCGGGGAACCGGCATTTTGGAAGTCATCGTTGAGCCGGGACAGCCCTATTTGCTGCTGGTCAGTGGAGCGAGCTTATCCGACCAGGGCCCATTCACGCTCAACGTAGAGAGTTTTAAGGATTGTAGCACCTGTGGCCAGCGGCAAGGCATACTGCAAGCATCCCCCGCGCCGGTCAACGGCTCTTATGAAGCGGGCCAAACGGTACAGTTTTGTTACGAAGTCACCAACTGGGACCCGGGTAATTCCCTGGAATGGTTACACAGTATTCAGGTAGCCTTCGCACCTGGCTGGGACCTCAGCACCCTGGCTCCTTCGCCCCCGTCGGCCTGTTCTGTTCCGGCAGGGCAATGGGCATGGTACGATAGCTGGGAAAGCTGCATGAGCGGAGCAGTCTTCGGGCCGGGATTTGCCTATGACAGTTCCCTCGGATTGCTTTGCCCCGGAGGAAACACGCTGGACGGCAATCCGGGCAACAATTTTGGAGATGGCCCCTGCGGCACGCTGTTCTCGGGCCCATTACCACTACAGTTTTGCTGGACGGTGCAGGTGAGCAACAATTTCAGCAATACAGAAGAAAGCAATCTAAACCTCGAAATCACGCTGTTGGGAGATGGCAATTCCGGTTCCTGGATGCCATTCAGTTGCCCGCCCGCCCCGGCCACCCACTTCCTGGCCACGGCGGCGCCGGCGGCAAGCCTGATGCCCGCCATAGATATCCTACAATCCCCCTGCATTAGCAGTTGTGATGGCGTACTCACCATCTCCGGCAACCTCAGCAGCGACTGGGCGTATAACCTGCTCAACGAAACGGGAAATACCATCTTCAGCACCAACGCCCAGGCAGGCGCCTTCACCCTGGCGGGCCTCTGTGCAGGCCGATACCGCCTGAACATCACCAACAACTCTCTCCATATCACGCAATCTGCATTAGTGGAACTGGCGCCACACCCGTTCCCTTCTATCCAATTAGACTACCTTCCATCCTGTACGGCTGGAGCGCCCGGGCGGGTGCTCAATGAAACAACTAATGCCTCCGGCCCGGTATCCTATTTCTGGACTGGCCCAGAAAATTTCTTTTCCAGCGCTGCCTCGCCGGAAATATCTCTGCCTGGAACCTATACTTTGCACCCCTTTTCCAATAACTGCCAGGGAGAGCCCCTGAACATTGAGGTCCCTCCGACCATTCCTGAAATAACCTGTGAAACCGGCAGCAGCCACATCATCTTCAACTGGGAGCCCCTACCCCAGGATACGGCTTACGTAATGCTGGTATTAAGTGGGCAAAGTGGGGACTGGCTTACACCGCACTCCTACCGGGTGCAAGGCCTGGTGCCGGGAGAAGCAGTTGATATAGAATTATCATCTTACGGAGACGGACTCTGTCCGATGGCCATTACGGAGGCCACTTGCCAGGCCTGGCCCTGTCAAACTACAGCCATCGCCAATGACACAGTGATCTGTCCGGGCGGACAGGCACAACTTTGGGTAGAGGCCCCAACGGGTTCGGCCATCAGTTGGAGCCCTTCGGCCGCTCTAAGTTGCGGGGACTGTCTCAATCCTATTGCACAGCCGGATTCGACGACCACCTTTTCTGCCACCATAACCGATTCCCTGGGCTGCACCTCAATCCAGGAAATGACGGTGTCCATCAGCAGCCTGCCGCCGGATGTATTGCCGGATGAACCGCTGCTTTTTTGCCCAGGCCAGGCTTTCCGCATTTGCCTGCCGCCGGAGAATAACTACCTCTGGACCAGCCCCATCGGCTTCATCACCACTGGTAGTTGCCTGAAATTCGTTAACCCCACGGCCAACATCGCCGGCCTGTACCGCATCCGCGTCCGCCTTCCGGGCGGCTGCCAGTTTACTGAAACCCTGCAATTGCAAATCGATGAAGATTGCCTCCCGGGAAACTACGGGACCAGTGAATTGCAAATGCCTTCGACGCCGACGTCAACCCCAGTGGGAAAAATATCGGTATTTCCCAACCCTGCTCCTACTCAATTCCAGGCCAAGCTGCCAGTCGATGGCCTGAAAAAACTGACCCTGTTCACCGCTGAGGGCCGCCCCGTCATACAACTGGAGACGGAAGCCCGGCAGATACAAATTCCTGTTAGCCATCTGCCGACAGGCGCTTACCTGCTCCAGGTGATATCGGCCGAAGGGGTGGAAACCCGTCCGGTGGCTATTGTAAGGTGAGGGGGAGGAAGTGGGCCCGTCCTCATGCTTCGGCCGGGTAAAAAGTGGGAAGTGGGAAGTGGGAAGTGGGAAAGCGGAAGGCGGAAGGCGGAAGCGGCCGAAGGGAGTCCCGCCGCCACGGGCCGAAGCCGCTTTGGCGGGCGAAGGCCCGAACCGACGAAGGAGGCCGGGATGAGAAGGTTTACCCGGCCGAGGGACGAGGACGGGCGGAAGGGGAAAATCGGCCCGTCTTCGCACGTCTGCTGGCGCAGCCGGGTAAAAAACCAGGAAGCCTCTAAGGGCCTGTCTCCTGAATAAATGTCCATTCTCTAAACTATCCGGCCTACTTTTGACTTAAAGAGAAAGCACTTCCAAAAAGTCTGAATTATGCTTCATTTTCAAACGCACCTGCTCCGGCCTGAAGCGGATTGGGTAGTATTCATTCATGGCGCAGGCGGCAGTATGGTAACCTGGAAATATCAGGTCGAGGCATTCCAGCCTGTTTTCAACCTATTGCTGCTGGACCTTCGCGGGCACGGCCAATCACAGGGCATCCAACCGGAGTACAAGGCCTACAATTTCGATATCATTGCCGACGATGTACTGGAAGTGGTGGATCACCTGGGCATTGCAAAGGCTCACTTTTTATCGGTTTCGCTTGGCAGCGTCGTATTGCAAAAGTTGTATGAAAAAAGGCCGGAACTCGTTGATAAGATGGTGATGGCCGGAGGGGTTTTTCGCGCGACGATCGCGATCAAATTATTTGTGCATTCGGCCAAGTTTCTCAGCTACTTTCTTTCCTACCCAGCGCTGTACAACCTGTTCTCCCTGATCGTATTGCCGCGCCACAACCACCGGCCCTCGCGCCGTATTTTCCGACTGCAATCCCGCAAAGTCCCGCGACAGGAATTCCTGAAGTGGGTAGCGCTGTACAAGGATTTTTTCCGGATGCTACGCCGTTTTTTCGACCGGGAACTCCAGCACCTGAGCCTGGTCGTCATGGGAGGACAGGACCATATTTTCCTACAGGCCGCCCAGCGTTTCACCGCTGTACACCCCAATGCTCAACTAAGGGTTTTCGAGCAGTGCGGCCACGTCTGCAACATCGAACAATACGATCGTTTCAACCGCGTAGCCCTCGATTTCTTGTTGGAAAAAGCATCTTAGAGATCGTTTGGAGGCCCTTTCTACCGCCCATACGGGCCCGTGGACCGTATCGGACAAACCAAGGATTTTCGTGACAAAAACCACCTCTGAACATGCTCTAGGAAAGCTCTATTTTGAGATTCAGGAACCTGACTTTTTTTGACAAATAGTTTTTGTGCACTTCTTGTTTTTTCTTTTTTTTGGAACCGACAGAATTTCCTCTTTGGGTTTTGCACTCAATCATTTCACAATTCTAAAACGGATTAGGATGAAAAAAAACTTTACGCTGCTTGCATTGGCTTCTCTGGCCTTTGCCACATCTGTTTGCGCTCAGTGGTCTGCTTTTTCTACCGGCACAACGAATGGTTTCATCGTCGAATTCGATGAGCATAACGGAGACCTGTACGCTACTGGTTTTTTCACCCGCATCGGCGGAAAGAACGCCCGTTATCTTGCCCGCTGGGATGGGGAGCAATGGAATCAGGCCGGCATTGGCCTACCCGAAGCCGGCCATGCCATGCATTCCTTCCAAGGCGCCTTGCATCTGGCGATCTACCAATTCAATGTAGACTCCAACTACGTCTACCGCTGGAACAGCGACATCGGGGTGCTCAGCATCCTGGGGCCTGGCTTTTACCTGACGACAGCGATCCCCAATTTCTCCAATACACCTTCCTTATATGATATCGTGGACTACAATGGCCAACTTGTCGTCTGCGGAGAATTCGACCGCGTTGGCGGGGCAGCCATCAGTGGCATCGCTACCTGGAATGGGGTGCAGTGGTTGCCCCTGGGCAGCGGCCTTTCGGGATATATCGATGACGGGTATGAAATTATGTACCCCCACAAAATGCTGGTGCACGACGGCTACCTATATGTGGCCGGCAATTTCAAAATGGCGGGAGGAGTTGAAGTCAATGGCATCGCCCGTTGGAATGGCAGTGAATGGGAGGCGCTGGGCGCCGGCTTCAATGACGCTGTATTAGGTATGGATTTTTACAACGGCGAGCTCTACGCCGGCGGCCAATTCACCCAATCGGGCGATACCGAACTGGCCAACATCGCCAAATGGAACGGGGCCGAATGGCTGTCTCCTGGCATCGGAGTAGACTATAACCCCGAACCGCCCTATTCTTTTGTCCACACCCTCAAAACCATCGATGATAAACTCTACGCCCTGGGCGGCTTCAATGAATGTACAGACGACAATGGTGAAGACGTTCCCTGCAGTGGCATTCTCTCTTACGACGGTATGAATTGGGACGGAATGGATGGCGGCCTCAGCGGCAACTTTGGCGGCGAATCAGAAGCGATTATCCCCTATGAGGGGGGCATTCTGGTGGGCGGAGATTTCACCTCAGCCGGTGGCACAGCCGTAAACAGCATGGCGCTGTGGGGCGTTGTGAGCAGTACCGCCGAAGCCGGAGCCGCTCTGCCAGTAGGCATTTCCCCCAACCCGAGTGATGCTGAGTTCGTCGTTCAACTGCCTGAGGCGGTGTATTCCTTTACCTATCGCCTGTTCAACCATACGGGCCAGCTTGTTCAATCCGGGCAAGGGCTGCCCGGACAGGCTATCCGGACGCAAGGGCTTCCTTCAGGCCTGTATCTCCTGCAAGGAGAAAGTGCAGCCGGCTCTTTCCGGGCAAAGGTTGTGCTCCGGTAAGCCATACCTCCAAGCCTTCAACTGGAGCAGGATGCTCAGGTTGTCACTCATTGAATGAGCCCTGTCATCCTGCTCCAACTGGAAAACCGAAGGGAGGGGCCTACCTAATCAGCGTTACATCCCCTTTGACCACTTTCACAACCTCATCAACAAACACGACTTCGGCATAGAACACAAAAACAGCAGGGTCCATCTCCTGTCCGTTGAAGGTTCCATCCCAGCCCAGGGTTTCGTCATTGGGCTGAATGGGGCCGGTTTCAAAGAGTTGATTACCCCAGCGGTCGAAGATGCGGAAGATGCGAATTTCTGTTACATCGGGGCCGGCGAAAAGGGTGAAAAAATCATTATTCCCATCCCCATTGGGACTGAATACATTTGGGGCAAAGAGCTCGCGCCTGGTATCGACAAAAATGGTTATCCTGTCTGTGGCACTACACCCTGCGGCATCCTGAGCAGTGAGGGTATACGCCGTCGTCAGCAGGGGGCTGGCCAGAGGAGCGAGCGAAGCAGAATCTGAAAAACCAATCGTTGGCGACCAGCTGAAAGATTCGATGGTAAAATTCGCCTGAGCCTCCAGGCGAATGCTATCCCCCAGCTTAATGGTTTGATCATCACCCAATTCAAGTATTAGCTCCTGGGCCTCCGGCACTCCCACCGCCACCTGTGCCTGGCAGTCATTGACATCCTGTATCCAAAGGTTATAACTGCCGGCGGCCAGTCCGGAAATAGTATCCGGCAGGCCACCTAAACTCTGAAAAAACTGCCCATCGAGCGAATACTCAAAAGGCGCCACACCGCCGGCAAGGCTATCCAGCAATATGCGGCCGCCCGTCTCATTGAAGCAATCAGGCGCCTGGCCGCTGCTCACTACCGTAATAGGTTCAGGAGCAGTGAGCGCTACCGACGCCACACGGCTGCAACCAACTCCATCGGTGATAGTGACGGTATAACTGCCAGCTGGAATTCCCGATAAATCCGCAGTTGTTGCGCCTGTATTCCACAAAAAGCTCAAGGGTGGAATTCCCCCACTTGCCATGGCCAGCACCGCGCCGTCCGCACTGCCGGCACAGCTAACCCCAAAGCCATCGTAGTTGGTAGTATTAATTTGAGGGGACAACGAACTGACCGTTACGGTAGCGCCCGGCCCGATCTCTACCGGGCATAGGCTGCCGACAGCCGTCAGCAGCGTGATCTTATAAGTGGCCGTCACCAGAGGCGTTACCAGGAAAGTATGGCCATCACTGACGTTGAAAAAAGTACGGCCATCGGAAAGCTCTACGTTAAAGCTCGATGCCCCCTGGAGATGCAGCGTTAGCTGGACTGTCTCGCCCGGACAAATGGCAGTGCTGCCTTCAACATTACCGTATATTTGTTCCAGAAAAGTGAGCGAAACCTGAATGATACTGTCACATCCATTCGCACTACCGTTCTCGATGATTTCCGTACCACTGGGGTTCCCCTCATTGTACACCGTGCCGTTCACCACCAACGAATTGCCGGTGCACAACTGCTGCGACAACATAAAGGTATCTACCGGGAAAAAGCTCAGGCTGACGTTCACCAATGAATCACAGCCCGCTGCGCTACCGCCCGGGAACAATTCCGTGCCACTTGGATTGGTTTGGTTATATACCGTGCCGTTCACCACTACCGAATCCCCCGGACATAGGCTTAGGTTCAGGCTACCGCTGACTGGGGGAACGAAAAGTAGGTTTACACTGATTGCCGAATCGCAGCCATTGGCCGTTGCTCCCGGTAGCAATTCGATACCACTTGGATTCCCCTCATTGTACACCGTGCCGTTCACCACCAACGAATCGCCGCTGCACAACTGCTGCGACAGCATAAAGGTGTCAAGCGGGAAAAAGCTTAGGCTGACGTTCACCAATGAATCACAGCCCGCTGCGCTACCGCCCGGGAACAATTCCGTGCCACTTGGATTGGATTGGTTATAAACCGTGCCGTTCACCACTACCGAATCGCCCGGACAAAGGCTTAGGTTCAGGCTACCGCTAACCTGGGGGACGAAGAGGAGGTTTACGCTGATTACCGAATCGCAGCCATTGGCCGTTGCTCCCGGTAGCAGCTCAATGCCGCTGGGATTCCCCTCATTGTACACCGTGCCGTTCACCACCAACGAATCGCCGCTGCACAACTGCTGCGACAGCATAAAAGTATCTACCGGGAAAAAGCTCAGGCTGATGGTCAACAATGAATCACAGCCCGCTGCGCTGCCCCCGACAAAAAGCTCCGTGCCCATGGGGTTGGTTTGGTTATAAACCGTACCGTTCACCACTACCGAATCGCCCGGACAAAGGCTTAAGTTCAGATCCCCGCTGGCCTGGGGGACGAAGAGGAGGCTTATACTGATTACCGAATCGCAGCCATTGGCCGTTGCTCCCGGCAGCAATTCAATGCCGCTGGGGTTCCCCTCATTGTACACCGTGCCGTCCACCACCAAGGAATCGCCGCTGCACAACTGCTGCGACAACATAAAAGTATCTACCGGGAAAAAGCTCAGGCTGACGTTCACCAATGAATCACAGCCCGCTGCGCTGCCCCCGACAAAAAGCTCCGTGCCCATGGGGTTGGTTTGGTTATAAACCGTACCGTTCACCACTACCGAATCGCCCGGACAAAGGCTTAGGTTCAGATCACCGCTGGCCTGGGGGACGAAGAGGAGGCTTATACTGATTACCGAATCGCAGCCATTGGCCGTTGCTCCCGGCAGCAATTCAATGCCGCTGGGGTTCCCTTCATTGTATACCGTGCCGTTCACCACCAAGGAATCACCGCTGCACAACTGCTGCGACAACATAAAAGTATCTACCGGGAAAAAGCTCAGGCTGACGTTCACCAATGAATCACAGCCCGCTGCGCTGCCCCCGACAAAAAGCTCCGAGCCCAGGGGGTTGGTTTGGTTATAAACCGTGCCGTTCACCACTACCGAATCGCCCGGACAAAGGCTTAAGTTCAGGTCACCGCTGGACTGGGGAACGAAAAGTAGGTTTACGCTGATTACCGAATCGCAGCCATTGGCCGTTGCTCCCGGCAGCAATTCAATGCCGCTGGGGTTCCCCTCATTGTACACCGTGCCGTTCACCACCAAGGAATCACCGCTGCACAACTGCTGCGACAACATAAAAGTATCTACCGGGAAAAGCTCAGGCTGACGTTCACCAATGAATCACAACCCGCTGCGCTGCCCCCGACAAAAAGCTCCGAGCCCATGGGATTGGTTTGGTTATAAACCGTGCCGTTCACCACTACCGAATCGCCCGGACAAAGGCTTAGGTTCAGATCACCGCTAAGCTGGGGGACGAAGAGGAGGTTTACGCTGATTACCGAATCGCAGCCATTGGCCGTTGCTCCCGGCAACAATTCGATACCACTTGGGTTCCCCTCATTGTACACCGTGCCGTTCACCACCAAGGAATCACCGCTGCACAACTGCTGCGACAACATAAAAGTATCTACCGGGAAAAAGCTCAGGCTGACGTTCACCAATGAATCACAACCCGCTGCGCTGCCCCCGACAAAAAGCTCCGAGCCCATGGGATTGGTTTGGTTATAAACCGTGCCGTTCACCACTACCGAATCGCCCGGACAAAGGCTTAGGTTCAGATCACCGCTAACCTGGGGGACGAAGAGGAGGTTTACGCTGATTACCGAATCGCAGCCATTGGCCGTTGCTCCCGGCAGCAATTCAATGCCGCTGGGGTTCCCCTCATTGTACACCGTGCCGTTCACCACCAAGGAATCACCGCTGCACAACTGCTGCGACAACATAAAAGTATCTACCGGGAAAAAGCTCAGGCTGACGTTCACCAATGAATCACAACCCGCTGCGCTGCCCCCGACAAAAAGCTCCGAGCCCATGGGATTGGTTTGGTTATAAACCGTGCCGTTCACCACTACCGAATCGCCCGGACAAAGGCTTAGGTTCAAATCACCGCTAAGCTGGGGGACGAAGAGGAGGTTTACGCTGATTACCGAATCGCAGCCATTGGCCGTTGCTCCCGGCAGCAATTCAATGCCGCTGGGGTTCCCCTCATTGTACACCGTGCCGTTCACCACCAACGAATCGCCGGTGCACAACTGCTGCGAAAGGAAAAAGGTATCTACCGGGAAAAAGCTCAGGCTGACGTTCACCAATGAATCACAGCCCGTAGCGCTGCCCCCGACAAAAAGCTCCGTGCCCATGGGGTTGGTTTGGTTATAAACCGTGCCGTTCACCAAAAGGCTGTCCCCTACACAAAGTACGACATCGAGGGTTGCGGTATCTGATGGGGTGACGGTTAAGGACTCCAACTGGTTGAGGGTGTCTATGCAGTTCGAATCCTGCAACACGGTGAACAGCACTGCCAGGTTTCCGGAAGACAAACCGAAATCTGCCGCACAAATGTCCAGCACTGTATCAGCCATAGTGCTGGCCAGCAGGAAGGCCTGGCTGCCGGCGCCATTATCCACTTCATATTCCAACTGGAAGGGCGGCGTTCCGGAAAACTGGATATCGAACGTAAAACAGCTGTTTTCACAAAGGGCGCCACCGGTGGAAATAGTAGCCTGCGGCGCCGGATTGGCATTGTCGATCGCTATACTGCCCGTGGCCTGGCAACCACCATTATCCGTAACTGTAACGCCATAGGTATCGGCCGCCAGGCCGCTGCGGAGCGTCACATCCATGACCGCATCACTCCAGCTAATGCTAAAAGGCGCCGTCCCACCATTGATGAACAGTTCCACAGAGCCGTCGGTCAAACCAGGGCAGGAGGCGGGCTGAAGGTTATCGAACCCAAGCGAAATAGAACAGCCCGGGCCGTTGATGACGAAGGTGCAGGTTTCCAGGCAACCATTGGCGTCCTCCACTGTAACGGTATACGCACCTTGTTCCAGGTTAGAAAAGAGGAGCATACCGGGAGTTGGCGAAGTGCCATTATCGTTCACCGGCCCAGCGAGGCTGATGGAATAGGGCGCCGTCCCACCACTGAAGTTGACGCTGCCCTCGCCCTCATTGCCACCGGGTGTCATTACCGGATTGGTGGCCATACAATTGACCACAATAGGCTCTGGTTGGGTAAGAAGGATAGAAGCGTTTTGAGAACAAGCGGCGTCATCGGTAACGGTGACGGCATAGGTTCCTGCTACCAGGCCATTGGGGTCTTCCGTACCGTCGAGGGCATCTACGTTCCAGTCGTAAGTATACAATGGTGTGCCGTTGCTTACCGTCAGATCGAGGCTACCTGTAGCATTCCCGTTGCAGTCGACAGGGGTTGCTACCTGGAGTTGCAGGGTTGGCAAGGGGTTGATCGTTACAAAAAAGGTTTCTTCATCCGAACAACCGGCTGCCCCGTCAAAGGCGTAGAGTTGCGTGCTGGCGGTGATAGAAGCGCCCGGGTTGAAGACAGCGCCCGTACCGCCCGGCCCGGCATAGTAGCCCTGCCCGCCACTCAGGTTTGTACCGTTGATCGGCGGCAGTACGAAGGCGCCACAGCCTTCCTGATCCGCAATAGGCGTAATATCCGGCGTGGCGGCCAGCGTGAGCGTCACCATGGCGCTGTTGTCACAATTACCATCCGAAACAAAGGCGTAGACGGTTCCGCCGGCAAAAACAAAATTGCCGGGGTTGGGGATGGGCGTATTGCCTGACGGGTCGAAAAACCAGGACACACTGTAGGGTTGCCCGCCGGTGACCGTACCCTCCAACTGGCTGAGGTTGAAGACGCCCGTGCCGTTTCCGGAATCACAGACTGTCTGGCTGGCGGGATTGGCCAGAGGCGGGGCCAGCAGGATCAGTTGAATTGCCACGGGGTTGGCCGACTCGCAAAAGCCATCGAAAACAGTAGCGTAAACTGTAGTATTAGCACTAAGGACGTAGTTCGATGGATTCGGCAGCGGCACTGTGGCATTGGGGTCCACATACCAATTGACCAGTCCGATGTTGGTGATCATCGCGTCGAGGCTGGTGAGGTCGAAGCTGGCCTGGCCGGAGGCGCCGGGGCAGGCGAAGAGCGGCCCGGCAGGGTTGGCCGGTACATCTGATACTTCTACAATGAGGGTATTGGGCAAAGCGCATTGGCCGGGTGCGGGAGTAAAGTTGAGGGTAACTACCGCGTTGCCCACCAGGCCGGGATCAAAGGTATTTCCCCCTACACCAGGCCCCGACCAGTTTCCATTGATCCCGCTCTGGTTGGCTCCTAAAACAACCGGCCCATCGCTGGCGCAGAAGGGGCCAATCGGGGCCAAAGCCGGCGTGGTGGCCGGGTTGACCACCACCTGCAGGGTATTGGGGTTGGCGCAGGGGAGCGTGGGGGTAAACGTAAGTGTCCAGACGCCCACGCCGGCAAAGGCAGGATTGAAACTATTGCCGCTCACACCGTTGCCCGACCAGTTGCCGGTGATGCCGCTTTGGGTCGTCGATAAGGCAACCGGGGCGTCATTCTGACACAGCGGGCCAATGGGCGTCAGGGCAGGCGTAGTGGAATTAGATACTGTTACCGACAAGTTAGACGGGCTGGCGCACTGCCCGGCATTGGGCGTGAATACCAGTGTCCAGGTACCCGCGCCGGCGGTGTTGGGGTTGAAACTATTACCGCTTACCCCGTTGCCCGACCAGGTACCACTGATGCCGCTTTGGGTAGTGGATAAAGCAACAGGAGCATCCCCCAGGCAGAAAGGCCCAATGGGCGTCAGGTTGGGCGTAACGCTGGCGGTAAGGATAACGTTAACAGGAACCGTAGCCGATTCGCAGGTAGCGTCGGAAACGGTGGCGTAGACCGTCTGATTTGGGCCGCCGGCGATAAGGGCCAGAAGATCGTTGGGGTCGGTGGGGTCAATACCATTATTTCCCGCCGCATCGAGATACCAATTGACCGTCAGGGCGCCATTGCCCCCGTTGATCTGGTTGATAATGGTTGTCAGGTTGTCGGTGTAGGAAAAGGGGATCAGCGTATAACAAACCTGATAAGGCTGAGAGGGGGTATTGGCCATGGGGCCGGCGACGGTAACGCTCAGGGTATTGGAGTTGGCGCACAAGCCGGGGTTGGGGGTGAACGTCAGCGTAAAGGTACCGTTGCCCGCTGTTGCAGGGGTAAAGGTATTGCCGCCGGTGACCCCGGTACCGGACCAGGAGCCATCGACGCCTCCCTGGTTAGTAGGCAGGTTTACTGGAGGATCGGCCAGGCAGAAGGGGCCCTGTGGCGTCAGAGCCGGCGTAGTGGCGGCGTTGACAGTGACGGGGAGCGTATTTTGATTGGCGCATTGTCCGGGATTGGGCACAAAAGTCAGCGTAATAGAACCCGTTCCGGCGATAGCGGGATTGAAGTTGGCGCCCATTACTCCGGGGCCGTTCCAGGTTCCGGTAATCCCATCCGGACTGGGGTCGAGCGGCACAGCGGCATCTGTCTGGCAGAATGGGCCGATGGGCGTCAGGGCCGGTGTGGTGTTGGCGCTGACCGTTACGTCGAGGGTGCCGATATTAGCACATTCGTCCGGATTGGGCGTAAACGTCAGGGTGATCAAACCAGTACCGGCGGTGTTGGGGTTGAACACATTGCCCCCCGTTACGCCAGGCCCCGACCAGACACCAAATACGCCACCCTGGACATTGGACAGCGCGACAGAGGGATCGTTCTGACAGAAAGGCCCGCCGATGGGGTTAAGGACTGGGGTTGTAACAGCGACCACCGTGACGTTAAGGGTATTGGTATTCGCGCATTGCCCGGCAGTAGGGGTAAATGTCAGGGTGATGGTTCCCGTTCCAGCTGTGGCCGGGTCGAAAGTATTACCGCCCGTCACGCCAGGCCCCGACCAGGTACCCGTAATGCCGCTTTGAGTGGTGTTGAGGGCTACCGCCGCATCCGTCTGGCAGAAAGGGTTTAAGTTGTCCAGTGCCGGGGTGACGGCGGCGTTGACGGTGACACTCAGCGTGTTGGGAAGGGCGCATTGGCCGGCAGTCGGTGTAAAATTGAGGGTGACAGAGCCGGTTCCGGCGGTAGCGGGGTTGAAGGTATTACCCGTGACGCCAGGCCCCGACCAGGTACCGGTGACGCCGCTTTGGGTGGGGTTGAGGTTTACGGGCGCGTCTGTCTGGCAGAAGGGGCCACCGATGGGGGTCAGGTTAGTCGCGGTGGCAGCGTTGACCGTGACGTCGAGAGTATTGGAGTTGGCGCATTGGTTGGCGTTGGGGGTGAAGGTTAGGGTAATAGTACCGGTTCCGGCGGTGGCGGGGTTGAAGGTAGTACCGGTCACGCCGGGGCCCATCCAGGTACCCATTACGCCATCCTGGGTGTTATTCAAAATTACCGAAGCATCCGTCTGGCAGAACGGGCCGATGGGAGTGAGGTTGGGCGTGGGGGGGGATGGGAGGGTGACGGGGGGAGCGGCGCAGCCTCCGTTGCCATAGGTGGAGAATGGGATGAAGTAGGCGCCATCGGCCCCTACTAATTGTGCCCGGTCATAAACATATGCATTTGAACAATTTGGGGAAGTAAGTCCGACTATTGAAGTCCTAAATGCTGAAGATCCAAAGTTAGTAAAGCCGCCTGCCGTCCGTGTACAACTATTTTGTATTACATAAATGCACTGGTTACTGCCACAAACTGCAGAAAAATCATAGACCTGACTATCACCTGCACTTGTTTGCAACACTATCGTTGAATTAGGAGGGACATTAAAGCCTGGTCCAATAGGTATTACATTCGAGCAACCAGTGATTAAGGCAGGATTACCAACCTGCAGTCCACAAGGTGGAGTAGCGGGCCAGTTACCATTATTAATGTTAATGTCATTATTCTGTCCTCCAATATTGTTATTATTGCTATCGAAGTCAAAAAAAAGATTATTTGTATTGAACCCTGCTGAACCAGAGTTGATAATAACAAATTCTCCTCCAAGATTGTCATTACCACACGCATCCACCATGATCGCCTGTATCGTCGGGCACTGCCCCCACCCCACTCTGGGGCTGAGCAGGCTGGCAAGGGCGATGGCGGTATAGATGAATTGGAAAAAGGCGCTACGAAACGTAAACTGCGTCATGAATGCTGTTTTTTTTTGTAATCCAATTGGGTGCAGGGGTTGGGATGAGATAGGTGCTGGTACTGAATGGCTGACCGTCTCTACTGAGCCGGTTAAAAATGGCTGCATGGCTATATGGTTATATTCCCATAAGATTGTCATTCAATGGATTAGGGGTTTGCGGGGGCGCACATGCAGGATGAGCACAAAAATAAGGGAAAATTTGTATTCGGAAAGGGATGTGATGTAAAGTGGAGATTAATTGTGGGGGGTGGAACGCCGAACGTCAAATGTCGCATGTGGCATGTCAGATATCGCCCGTCAGGACGTCGCACATTTGCACCTCAGAGGGGCTGAAAACTGAAAAGGCGCTTCCTTCTTTTGCGGCAAGCAAATTTTGCTTAACTTCAGCAGCTAAAGGTAAGAAGAGGGCATCCCTGGCGAGCGCCATTTTTTACGGCATTAAAAATACAGCCGGCGCTTTGCTTTCCTTCCGGAAAATTTTACCTTTGCATCCGCTTTTTACAAAATGAAGCCTTACTCTTCAAAAGTGGAGAACAGTAGGGTTCAAAAGTGAGCTGTAATGGATCCGTTAATCCAGTATTCAATCCCGGTAAAGGGGTTGCGCAATGGCATCCACCAATTTGACTTTCAGATTGATCGCTCCTTTTTTGACAACTTTGAGAACTCTCCCATTTCGGACGGCGACATACGGTTGCATCTGGAGTTTGACAAACGGCCCGACATGTTCGTGCTGCAATTCGACTTCGAGGGCACTGTCCGGGCCGAGTGCGACCGTTGCCTGGCGGAGATCAATCTGCCCATCAGCGATAGCCAAATGCTATTGGTGAAGTTCAGCCTGGAAGAGGAAGTCGATGAAGCCGAAATGGTTTACATCAGTCCGGAAACTATTAAGCTGAACGTGGCGCAGTACATTTACGAGTTCATCTGCCTGTCCATGCCGATGATCAAAGTATATGACTGCGAAAGCGAGGCGGTCCGGCCCTGTGACGATGACATGCTCCGCTATCTGAGCAACAGCCAGGAACAAGAGCAGGAAGCGCCCGCCGAAGCGGAAGAGGAAGAACAAGAAAGCAAGGAAGAAAAGCCGAACCCGATCTGGGACGAATTGAAGAAACTGTCGAATGACAACTGAGCGGCGGGGTTCTAATGCCAGGCCCCGGCGCCACCGAAAAGTGACTCAAATACTAATACCATAAAATTTCAATAACGATGGCACATCCTAAGAGTAGAATTTCAAAGCAGCGGAAGCATAAGCGCAGGACGCATAAGAAAGCTGTCGCCCCTAATGTCGCCACTTGCCCCACCACCGGTGAGAAGCACCTGATGCACCGCGCCTACCGCGATGCAGATGGCAATATGTATTACCGCGGCAACCTGCTGATCAAAGCAGAAGAAGAAGTCTAACGCCTTCGGCGTGGAAAATATAAGAAGCTCCCATCCAACTGTAGTGATGTGGGGCTTTTTGTCTTGGTAGGCCCTACCAACCTGACGGGCCTAAAAAAAAACTGTATGAAGAAGATCGTTAAAACGGACAAGGCGCCGGCGCCGGTAGGCCCCTACAATCAGGCCATCATCCACAACGACACCCTCTACGCTTCCGGGCAAATCGCCATCGACCCCGCAACGGGAACACTCGTGACCGACAATATCGAAGCAGAAACCCGGCAGGTGATGGAGAATATCCGCGCCATCCTGGAAGAAGCAGGCCTGTCGTTCACCGATGTCGTGAAATGCAGCATCTTCGTATCGGATATCAACAACTATAGCCGCATCAATGAAGTCTACGCTTCCTACTTCGACGACGCTACCGCCCCCGCCCGCGAACTGGTGGAAGTGGCTAACCTCCCTAAACTGGTGAATGTGGAGATATCGGTGATTGCCGCATTTGATTAAAAGTTCGTCTCAGAGCTTGTTCGAAGGCCGAAGCTGCTGACTTCCGATTTTTTTAGCCGGCTGCCCAAGCGGCTCTATTTCCAGCAAGGGGACAACCGGAGTATTTCACCAGCATCCAAAACCAAAGCCCCTTCGACCTATCGACCTAATGACCTTACGACCTCACGACCTCATGACCTTACGACCTCACGACCTCACGACCTTACGACCTTCTGACCTTACGACCTCACGACCTTACGACCTCACGACCTCACGACCTTACGACCTTCTGACCTCACGACCTCACGACCTCACGACCTAATGACCTCACGACCTAATGACCTAATGACCTAATGACCTCACGACCTAATGACCTTACGACCTCATGACCTTACGACCTTCTGACCTCACGACCTCACGACCTAATGACCTCACGACCTCACGACCTCACGACCTTACGACCTCACGACCTAATGACCTCACGACCTAATGACCTCACGACCTCACGACCTCACGACCTAATGACCTTTCGACCTCACGACCTAATGACCTCACGACCTCACGACCTTTCGACCTTTCGACCTTTTGACATTCCGACGTTTCGACACACCAGACATTCAGACATTCAGACATTCAAACACACCATGACCAGAACCATCTTCATCGCCACCCTCCTACTCCTGGCTGCCAGCAGCTGCACACAAGAGCCTAAGAAAGCAGAGCGAAAGCCGCAGACAGCAGAGGAATTGACCCGCGCCATCATTCAGGAAGTCCGTGATGTGATACAGTCGACGGACGAGCAGTTGACCGGGCGGCAGCCTGTTTCGCGGGAGCTGCCGGCATCGGAGGAGCAGGACGCCGGCGCCAGCCTGCAGTTGTGGATGGAAAACGACAATCCGGTGCGGCTCATCGCCATCACGGGAAAGGGACAGCAATCCAACTTCTATTTTGCCAACAAAGCGTTGTTCTTCGTTAGTCAAAATGACGGCCAGTTTATCTTTATCGGCCCGGAACTAAAGTACTGGCTGGATGAACGCTGGGCGATACAACAGGTAACGGAAACGGTGCGCAAAGCCAAGGAAGCCGAGCTGAAGGAAACTGCAGACAGGTGGCTGGGGATGTTGAAGGGTTGAAGGGTTGACCGTCTCTACCGAGCCGGTTAAAAATGGTTGAATGGCTTGCCCTCTTGAAGAAACTTCGGAAGTTTACCCCTTGATTCTTAGAGAAACTTCCGAAGTTTAACCATTGCTTCTCAGAGAAACTTCCGAAGTTTACCCCCTGTCTCAGAGAATCTTCCGAAGTTTGCCCTACAATCGTATATCCCTAAAATTCACAGCCATATGTACAGAACAGTTTTAATTCTTGCACTGATGCTAAAATTCTATTTCCCGTCTCCGGGACAGGACAACCGGCCGCAGACCAAAGAGGAGCTGGCCAATTGGACCATTGAAAAAGTGCAACGCATCGTTGAGGCGACCGATGATGTACTGTCCGGCCAGGAGCCCATCGTCGACACGCTGTCCAATGAAGAAGGCATCCGCATTTTGAAACTTTGGATGCAGGACAACAAAGCCCTAAAGCTGGCCGTCTCCGAACCAGATGACAGCGGGGAAATGAGAATGCAATCCGCCTTCTACTTCTCCGGAGACGAAATGTTCTACGCCGCACAACCCTTCGCCAAGTTTATTTTCATTCACGGCAAACTGGAATACTGGCTGGATAACCAATGGGACCCCACCCCCGGCACGGCGGAACTGCTCGATGCGCGCGAAGGCTTCCTCTACGATGAAGTGAACAAATATCTCAGCTGGATCTATAGGGCGGACGGGGATTGAAATGCGAGAATGTGGAAATGCGAGAATGCGGGAATGCGGGAATGTGGAAATGCGAGAATGCGAGAATGCGAGAATGCGAGAATGGGAGAATGGGATATTCCATTTAGGCATTGTTGCATTTAGGCATTCTTTTTATTTTCGCGCGGAACTTTTACCGGCCTACGGGCATTTTGAGAACATTCGGGAAAAATAAGATTTACGATGGAGCCAAGAAAAAAGGTGCTCTCGGGTATTCAGCCGACGGGGCACATGCATTACGGGAATTATTTCGGCGCGGTGAAGAACTGGGTGGATCTGCAGGAAAAATACGACTGCGTGTACTGCGTAGTGGATTACCACGCCATGACGATGCCCTACAATCCGAAAAAGCTGGCCGAAAGTAGCTGGGACCTGGTGTTCAACCTGCTGGCGGTAGGCGTCCGGCCGGAGTACCTTTTCATACAATCGCTCGTTCCGGAGCATGCAGAATTGTGCTGGATATTCAATTGTTTCACTTCCTATGGCCTGCTGACCCGGATGACGCAGTTTAAGGATAAAAGCGCTCAGAGCCAGGAAGAAAGCGGCGAAGGCTTCATTTCCGCCGGCCTGTTCGACTATCCGGTGCTGCAGGCGGCCGACATCCTTATCTACCGGGCTGATTACGTGCCCATTGGCAAGGACCAGGAGCAGCACCTGGAACTGACCCGCAATATCGCCCAGCGCTTCAACAACCAGGTGGGCAAAGAATACTTTGTGCTTCCCGAGCCGCTCTACACCGAAGTGCTCAAAGTCCGCTCCACAGCTGACCCGGAACGCAAGATGAGCAAAAGCCTGGGGCCCAAGCACTATATCAACGTCTTTGAGGAAGAAAACCGCCTCCGCAAACAGGTCCGCTCGGCCGTAACGGATACCGGCGACACCCCTGCCGGCCAGATGAGCCCCGGGGTGGAGAACCTCTTCCTGCTGCTGAAAGCCGCCGGCAAAACGGAAGCCCACGCCAGCCTGATGGATACCTACCAGGCCGGCAACCTCAAATATGTAGACCTCAAGGAAGCCGTGGCCGACGCCCTGGTGGAACTGAGCACGGCCTTCCGGGCCCGCAAAACCGAACTGCTGGCCAACAAGAAGGACGTCAAAAATCAGATCCGCGCTTCTTCAGCCGAGATCCGCAAACGGGCGCAGGAGACGGTCCGCGAGGTGAAGGAACTGACGGGGCTGATGAATGTGAGAATCTAGAGCGCCCATGAAGATCATCTGCATCGGCCGCAACTACGCCGAACACGCCAAAGAACTCAACAACCCCCTGCCCACCAAACCGGTGGTATTCCTGAAGCCAGCCTCCGCCCTGCTGGTCAACAGAAAACCATTGTATTACCCGGAGTTCACCCAGGACCTGCACTACGAACTGGAAGTAGTATTGAAAGTGGCCAAAAACGGGCGGCATGTGCAGCCGGCCTTTGCCGCTGATTACTACCGGGAAATCGCACTAGGCATCGATTTCACTGCCCGCGACCTGCAGCAGGAGTGCAAAGAAAAAGGGCAACCCTGGGAAATCGCCAAGGCCTTCGACGGCTCGGCTGTGCTCAGCCCTTTCGTGCCCATAGATACGGTCAACCGGCAGGCCATCGAGTTCGAGCTGCGAAAAAACGGACAGGCCGTACAACACGGCAACACCAAGGACATGATCTTTTCTTTTGAAGACATTATCGTCTACGTATCCCGGTTTTTCAAATTGCAGATGGGCGACCTCATTTATACCGGCACCCCGGCAGGGGTGGGGCCGGTTCAGATCGGTGACAAGCTGGAAGGTTATTTACATACCAAAACAACGGTGAAGCACTTACTGAGTTGCGAAGTGAAATAGTCCCAAACAATTTCTATTTTTGCAGCGTTTTTCCCAGAGGCCTTTTCGCCTCTCCCTTTGATTAACCACAAGCAATAAGGAATTATGCCATACCTTTTCACCTCTGAATCTGTTTCCGAAGGGCATCCCGATAAAGTAGCCGACCAGATCAGCGACGCTCTGGTAGACCACTTCATTGCCTTCGACCCCACATCAAAAGTAGCCTGTGAAACCCTGGTAACCACCGGGCAGGTGGTGCTGGCCGGCGAAGTCAAATCATCCGTCTATCTGGACGTCCAGCAGATCGCCCGCGAAGTGATCAAGCGCATCGGGTACACCAAGTCGGAATACATGTTCGAGGCCAACTCCTGCGGCATCCTCTCCGCCATCCACGAACAATCGCCCGACATCAACCAGGGCGTGGAGCGCGCCAACCCGGAAGACCAGGGCGCCGGCGACCAGGGCATGATGTTCGGTTACGCTTCCAACGAAACCAACGATTACATGCCCCTGGCCCTTGATATCGCCCACAAGATCCTCCAGGAACTGGCGGCCATTCGCAAAGCGGGCAATGAAATGGCCTACCTGCGCCCCGATTCCAAATCGCAGGTGACCATCGAATACAGCGATGACAACGTTCCGCAGCGCATCGACAGCATCGTGGTGTCTACCCAGCACGACGACTTCGCCGATGAAGCGGCTATGCAGGCCCGTATCCGGAAAGACGTTATCGAAATCGTTATCCCCCGCATCAAAAAGCAACTGCGGCCGGAGTTACAAAAGCTGTTCGACGGCAACATCACCTACCACATCAACCCCACCGGCAAATTTGTCATCGGCGGCCCCCACGGCGACACCGGCCTGACCGGCCGCAAGATCATCGTCGATACCTACGGTGGCAAGGGCGCTCACGGCGGCGGCGCTTTCTCCGGCAAAGACCCTTCCAAAGTTGACCGCTCAGCGGCCTACGCCACGCGCCACATCGCCAAAAACCTGGTGGCTGCCGGGGTATGCGATGAAGTGCTGGTCCAGGTTTCCTACGCCATCGGCGTCGCCGCTCCGACCAATATCTACGTCAATACTTACGGCTCTGCCAAAGTAAAGATGACGGACGGCGATATCGCCCGAAAAGTTTACCAGCTATTCGATATGCGCCCCTACGCCATCGAGCAGCGCCTGAAGCTCCGCAACCCAATCTACTCCGAAACGGCCGCCTATGGCCATATGGGCCGGCCCTCCCTGAAGAAAATGGTGCGGTTTACGGATGGATCGGGGAATGTAAAAGAAATGGAAGTGGAGACTTTCACCTGGGAAAAACTGGATTATGTAGATAAGGTGAAGGCTGCCTTCGGCTTGTGAAGGCCAGTTCTTTCCTGATAAACGGCAACTGGCTTTTGGGTGGCATTCTTCCGCCTTCTCCAAGCGCCCCCCAGAAGTCGACTTTTTGATACGAGAAAGCACCGCTCTAACCTGTAACGGTGCTTTCTCGTAAAGTGAAGCCAACATCTCAGAGGCTGGTGCAGTTAATGGAAGGGAGTATTCAGGAGTTCGTGTCCCGTCCCTAGAGGCCGGGTAAATTATCGAGTCCGTCCTTGAGGGCCGGGTAAAGTTCGAGTTCCCTGAAGCCCCAGTAAAATCAGGGCGTCCCTGATCATGGCGGAGGATTTGACACAGTTATTTGAACACTCCCTAATGGAATCAGGCCTACCGACCTCCAGACCTACTGACCTTCTGACCTCCAGACCTACTGACCTACCAACCTACGGCTGCGCATCCCCATTGAGATCGCCCATTTTCACTCCGATGAAATCAAAACCGGCCAGGTCGTCATTTAACTGAACAAAGTTGACGCCACCCATGTAGCCCATCCAGGGATTGGAAGGATCGAGAAATCCCATGTCATTGCGGTAAAAGCGCCAGGACGGGCTGTCGGAGAAGGCATCAGCCAGCTGCAGGATTACCTGCCGCATAATGACCAGGTCATAGGTCGTAAGGTTCTGGGAATTGTTCACATCACCGGCCAGAATGTAATAGGGGTTATCCAGGGGTTCAAGGCCCAGAATATGCCGGGCCCCAAGGATCATATCAAAGGTACTGACCCCATTGAGGGGCCAGACGTCCAACAGCGGTTGAATGGTGTAGGTAGCGCCGATGGGCAGGCCGCTCAGGACAAATTCTCCCGCCCCGTTGGTTTGGACAGCCGCTACAATTGCCCCGCTGTCATCCAGCGCCTGTACGGTAACACCTGGCATGGGCTGATCGTCAACCTTTGTGATCCTGCCGGAGATGGAAGCGGACTGAGCCATGAGGCCAAACCCGGACAATATGAAAGAAAGAAGAATGAATATCTTTTTCATGGTGTTGTGATTTTGGATTGATAAACAATTGATTGGGCCCTCCAGATAACACTAAACCCTCTAAACCCTTCTAAACCCTCTAAACCTTTCTAAACCTACCACCCCGCAACCACCACCCGGTGGATACTCAGCCCACGTTCCGTCCAGACACGCAACAGGTAGGCGCCATCGGGCAGGCCGGCCAGCGGTATCTCCTTCGGTTGCTGGAAGCGAGCCAGGCTCCGGCCATCCAGGCTTAGCAATTCGGCTGCCTGAATGGGGGATTCCGGGCTGCGGAGATAGACTACCTCCCGCGCCGGTACCGGAAATACCTCTACCCCGTCGGCTACTTCGAGCTTTGCAGTAGAACTGACAGCATCTTCCACCAACGCAATCGTTTGGGGCGATTGAACAGGAAGGAAATCCTCCATCTTATTGATCAGGCGCACGTTTTCAATCTGGAAGAACATTTCATAATCCGCACTGCGCATGAAAATCACATCCTGGATAGTGATGTGCAGTTGGGCGATGGGGCCGTAGCCCGAGATATTCTCTCCATCGATCCGGGTCAGGGCCACATCGATGCGGCCGTCTTCGTAGCGGTCGCGGTTGAGGCCCAGAAGGTTGGTGTAGAGCTGGCCCATCCAGGAATTACCGAAGGAAGCGAAAGTCGTACCTGGCTCCACCGCGGCGGTGTCATAAACGATGGTGAAGGCCAGGCCATAGACTTCCTCAGCAGGATGGCCCGCCTCGCCGAGCATAATGTCAAAAACGGCATCCTGGCCAAGGGCGACCGTGTCCGGCCGAACATAAAGCAGCGTGTTGGGAGCGCGCGTCGGTGGAGGCCCGGGGTTAGCAAAGTTGGCCGTCAGGCCCCAGTTCTGGACAATGGCCAGGGTGTCGGCCGCATCGACCAGCCCGTTGCCATCGGTGTCGATGTGTTTGTAATCGATCCCGGAAGCGGGGGTGCTCAATTGCCAGCCTGGCGCAACCTGTGCTTCCCAAATGGTAGTCGCATCCGGCCGCGCCGGGCCAACCGCACCATAAGCCAGGCCAATGTTGAGCAGGTCGTAATGGTCTACGTCCTCGTCAGCATCCGTATCGCCGGGCCAGACATCAGGTTGCAGAATGGTGACCAGCCCGTTGATTAGGCTCACCGGCGCCACCTCCAGTCCTAAATTAGTAAATTCGATCAAAGTAGGTACGGAAGAAACTGACACGGGGCTGCTCCCGGCCTGATCGCCCGCTGTAAAGCAGAGGGAGAATAGTGCCGCACCATCCGGCAGCGTGACACCAGCCAGGGTAGCGTCCAGCCACTGGAAGGAGAGGTAGCCGTCATCGGTGGTAGTCAGGTTAAAATTGACCGGGCCAAGATTGGGAAGAGCGCCCAGGGAAAGGGAATCAAAATGGAGGCTGTCGGCATTCCAACGTACGGAAAATTGCGCACCGATCATATCTACGAACTGCTGCACGGTAATGGGTACGCATACCGCATCCCCTGTTTCCACTACTGCACTGCCAACGCTAAGTTGCAGGCCATCGCCGGTGGCGTCTTCGATCAGCACCGCGCCATTCTGAATCTGTATCCCGGTAATTTCCTGCCCACTGTCCGAGTATGCCTTCAGTGGCGCCTGGCTATCGTTGAAGAACAGCGGAACGGACTGCCCAGGGTTGCCCAGCAGGTTAAAACAAAGAGAAAACAGGACGGACGCGTCATTGATAGCCAACGACTGCCCGCCGCTGTTCCAATCCAACAGTAGGTTACCGTTACCGGTAAAGGAATAATTAAAACCTTGTGCGATCAGGCCCGGCTGCACCGAAACAAACTGTAAACCGGCAGGGTCCCAGCTTATGGCCAACTGCAGGGAATCCAGATTACTAAAGTTTTCGGCTGTTACCGGGATGCAGATGGCGCCGCCGGCAGGGGCGCTCCCCTCTCCTATCGAAAGGCTTGGGGGCCCAGGGTTGGCATAGCAATCCACCTCGACCGGATCGGGAACATATTGCGTACCTTCCGAATCCGTAATGGTCAGGCTGTAAATGCCTTGCCCCGGGACAACGATCTGGGAAAGCAGGGTATCGACATTCACCTCCCCTGTGCTCCATTCAAAAGTATAAGGTGGTGTTCCTCCGGACCATACAACAGCGGAAACCGTAGCGATAGCCGTATCCGTAAATATTTCGCATTCATAGCTGAACCCGACCAGGAAATCCGAAACGCTGCCGCCACAGTCCAGTACGAGGGGTTCCGGGTAGTACACCAGGCCATTGGCATCCGTAACCGTGACGGTGTACAGGCCATCCGCCAGGCCCTGGGCGACGCTCACAAAGGTATCGACCTCCACCAGCCCGGTGCTCCACTCAAAATGATAAGGCGGCGTACCGCCTGACCAGATGCCAAGCGACAGGGCGCCCAGGGTGGACCCATCCGGATAGAGGGTACAGTCATAGGCATAAGAAGAGATAAAATCAACGGTGGCCCCGCAATCGAGGTAGAAAGAATCAGCCACCTGCTGACAGCCATTGGCGTCGGTAATGGTGACGTTGAATGCCCCGGGGCTCTGCGCACCGCTAAGAGTGCTGGCCGTTGGGCTGTTGTCCACCTGCCCGGTGCTCCAGGCAAAAGTGTAGGGAGGGGCGCTGCCATTGGGTATCGTGCAGGTAATATCCGCAGTATAATTGTTATTGTCGCCGGTGCATTCAAAAGAATAGGAACTCTGGAATGATCCTGCCATACCAACCGTAAAAGATTCGGAAATAGAACAGCCATTAGAAGCATTGGAAATCGTAACCGTATAGGGCCCGGGGCTCAGGCCGCTGATAAAATAGCCCGTCGCTCCGTTGTTCCAATCGAATGTTAAACCGGAAGTGGGCCCTGACAACTGAAGGGATATAGCCCCGTCGGAGGCCAGGGAGCAGGTGGCGTCCACCACATTGGCGCCCAGCACATAAGGCAAGCCATCGGGCGTCAGGACAAACAGGCCAGAAGCCGTAGCGCCTCCTTCATCCGTAACGGTCAATTCATAAGAACCCCCAATGTTGCCGGAGAGGCCTTCCGTGCTTGCAATCAGTTGCGCCCCTTTCATCCAGGCGTAGCTGTAGGTTGGCTGCCCGCCACTGACTGTAATATCAATGGACTGCCCAGCCTGGCAATCACCGGCCAGCGCACAGGCGCCGGTAATGGCCGGCGCAGTTCCGCCGCCTGAATACACCCCGCCATGAATCAGGCTGAAGGTAGAAAGCACTTCTGACGGAACCCGGACGAACTCGATGGGCGTGGGGCTTCCGGCAAAGCGCACTTCCTCTTGCAAATCGGCATCGTTCAACACCTCAAAACAAACCGAGAACAAAGGGCTGCCATCAGGCAGAGTAATACCAACGAGGGCAAAGTCGAACCACGACATCGTCAGAAAGCCATTGTCGACGGCCGCCGGGCTGATGTTGAAAAGATCCGAAGACAAGCCGGGGATCTGGATATCGTCAATCCGGTCAAAACGAAGGCCGGATGGATCCCAGCGCATCGATAACTGCATACTCAGAAGGCCGGCCAGCCCATCGGCCGTTACTTCCAGGCAAACCGTATCGCCGGGCTGGGCGTTGGTAGCCCCCATATACAGAGAGAAACAATCAGAGGACTGAGCGGCCAGCCAGAGTGGGCTGAAAAATGCGAATAAGGTAAAAAATAGGTTCTTCATGTGGTGATGCATTGTACCTGTTAATGGAATTATAATTTGAACAATACAAATGTAACTCCATGCCTCGCTTCGGGAAAGTACATTATTACAGAGTTATAGATTTTTTATAGCCTCTATATTGACAATATTCCTTTATTTTAATGCCTTTAATTAGTTTTGTTATAGATTTTTTATCTATGAAAGAAACCAAACTCATCGATGCATTGCGTCAATTATCCACGCGGGAGCGCACCCGATACGGAGAATTGGCCTGTTCGCCTTTTTTCAACAAGAACCAAAAGGTGCGCCGGCTGGTCGGCCATATTCTGAAAGCTGCCCCTGATTTTGATACGCCGGGCCTGGACAAAGGAGTTGTATTTGCAGTGGTTTTCGGAAAAGGGAAAGCCTATGATGAGTATAAACTCAACAACATTATCTCGGACGCCGGACAGTTGTTGTACGAGTATCTGGCCCAGCACCGGCTACAAAATGAGCCGCTTTCCCGGCGTACTTTTCTCATCGAGGAACTGATCGCCCGCCGCCTGGGGCGGCACCTGCCACAAGCCATCCGCCGCAACCACCAACTACTGGAACAGGAAGAGAGCCGCAGCGTGGCCTACTTTCTCCAGGAACACCGGCTGGCCGAACAGCAGGACCGCTTCGCCCTCATCCGGGAAACGCGTAGTTTCAATCCTTACCTACAGGACATGAGTGACGCACTCGACCGCTACTACTGGTGCAGCAAACTCCGCATCGCCTGCGATATGGCCAGCCGCAACCAGGCCATCAGCGCCGCTTACCAGTGCCATTTCATTGAAACGATCCAGGAAGCCTACCGCCAGGCGCCCCCGGTGCTGCAACAACAGCCGGCGCTTCAGGCCTATTTCACCGCCCTGCAAATGCTGGAAACCGAAGCGGAAGAACACTACCGGGCCCTGCGCAGCCTGCTTCAAAGCCAGCCTCCCCTACCCCGGGAGGAACTCTACGACCTTTACGACTACGCCCAGAATTTCTGCGTCAAAAAGATCAACTCGGGGCAAACGCAGTACTATGCCGAGATACTGGCCCAGTACAAGGAAATGCTGGATCGCCGGATACTGCTCCGCCAGGGCTATCTCACCCAGTGGTCTTATATCAACATCGTCACCGCCGGCATCCGGCTTCGGGAGTTTGAGTGGACGGAGCAGTTCATCCGCACTTACCGCGAACAACTAGACCCGGAGGTACGCGATAATGTGTACGCCTACAACCTCGCAACGCTTTACTTCGAGCAGGGGCATTTCGCCCGCGCCTTGCAAAGCCTGCAGGACGTAGAGTTCTCCGACGCTTTTTACCACATGGCGGCCAAGCTCATCCAACTCAAAAGTTATTACGAGCTCGATGAAACGGAGGCCTTCTTTTCGCTGATCGAGGCCTCCCGTAAATACATCCGACGCAACCGCCAGTTGTCGGATTACCAAAAGCAATCGAACACCAACTTTTTGAAACTGGTAAGCCGACTTTTCAATTTCCGCCTCCGCGGCGCCCAACCGCTCCAACTCGAACAACTGGCCAGGGAACTGGATAGCGCCAAACCTTTCGCCAATAAGGGATGGCTCCGGGGGAAGATTGGGGAGTTGAATGGGTAAATGCGAGAATGCCTGAATGCCCAAAATTCTCGCATTCCCGCATTCTCGCATTCCCGCATTCTTGCATTCCCGCATTCCCACATTCTCGCATTCCCACATTCCCGCACCTCCACATTTCACCTCAGCCGGCCCATCGGAAAAGCCCGGATGTAGGCGGCGGTATCGGGGAGCGGGTAATCCTGGAAAGCAGCGCCATTCCAAACACGGGCGGAGACGCTGTCCCTGAAGTGGTCGGTGACGTCCTCCTGGTTTTCGGCCCATTCCAGCCAGTGCTCCTGATGGCGGGTGAGCAGCTCTTTTTTGCCGTCGCCATTGAGGTCCAGCAGCCAGCTTTCGGCGGCGATTTGTCCGCTTTCGCCGCCATAGAGGTAGGCCAGTAGTTCCGCACCCGTAAACCGCCGGTTGGCGCGATCGTAGATCAAGAGGGGCTTGTAGAGGAACCAGTATTGCCGGATTTCCATCAGGCAGGCTTCATGCGCTTCGTCCAGGGGGAAGCGGAGGAGGGCGTGGCATTCCGTCTCTTCGAGGCTCCCATCGAAGGTAAGCTGCTCGATCAGGGCCGAATCCAAGGCCGCCAGCAGCAGCGAATCAGGGATCAGTTTCGCTGCCGCCGTAGTATCCTCCTCCGACGAGATGTACAGGGTGTCCGGCAGCGGCGCGGCTGGTGCGAAATAGGCCAGCAGCTCAGGAACTGCTTCCTTTTCAGATGGCGGCTGTGATGGGCCACAGGATGCTAAAAGAAGGGCCAATAAGCTAAGGCAACAGGCATTTTTCATAAGTCGGGATTTACGCCCTAAAGTATGAAGAAAATAGTGGTTGCGATGTACTGAATGGTAGGTATTTTGGGTGTTTGGGGGGTTGAGGCTAAAGAGCACCTTCAAACATCCGCTCCTTCGATCTTAGGCCTGTCACAGGAAGTAATTTCCTATCCGGAGGCCGAGCCGGTGGCGAAGGCGGTATTACCCCCTGAGTTAGCCCAGCCTGGTGCTCAGGGGGTAATTTCCCATTACCTCCTGAGTTATCCAGGAGCCTAGAGAAGTCAGGGCGCAATAGGAAATTGCACCCTGACGACCGGGCATTGGAGCACCTTATAAAAAATCCATCAGTTCCCTACCAAGCCTCAAGTTACACAAGGCGCCATTTCTTAAACCGGCATAATCCCTGGCAGAAGAGTAAATCCACTCTTCATTGGATTTGACCAGCCCGGCTTTCTCAGGGTTATCATGGATGTAACACATGCATTGGTAGGCATAACCATTTCCCGGAAGAAAGCGGGAATCTAGCTTCCCATCGGGCTTATTCAAGGTTATAAATTCATCTATCCATCCATCTTTAGATTTGCATTCCTTCCGAAATAAACTACCTGTCCATCCCTTCTCTTCATTTATGGCGCGAGCATATGCTTTTTGCAAAATACCAATAGCTTCGTTCAGGGAAACCATATTCTGTTCGCCCGATTTCCTAGTATAAGTTCGATCTACTGCGCGGGCTTTCGAACCATATTTTTTCATCCTGCGCACGAATTCCACCTTATCAGCATGCAACCACAATTCTTCGCGTGCGATCTCAACTTGGTTTACGTAAAATAGCCAATGAAAATGATTAGGCATTAAACACCAGGCTATCAGATGACCAAAAGGCAGGAGGTAGGCTCTCATTTTCCAGAGGAAAAACTTATAGTTTTCGTCTGTAAAGAAGACCTTCCGACGATTATTACCTTGGTTATAGATATGAAAAAGTTGCTGGGAGTAAAATTTCATTGGCCTGAAGGGGTTCGATAATTTTCCCTAAAATAATGGATTAAATGTAAAAGGGCAAATAGGCACGGCTATCCTGAACGCTGGCTCTCAGGGGGTAATTTCCTCTCCGGCAGCCGAAGCTTTGAGCGAAGGCTGCATTACCCTGAGTTAGGCCAGCTTGGCTCTCAGGGGGTAATTTCCCATTACCCCCTGAGTTATCCAAGAGCCTAGAGAAGTCAGGGCGCAATAGGAAATTGCACCCTGACGACCGGGGCTACCGCTTCACCTTCCACACTTTCGCATCCTTCGAAAATTTCTTCCGCATCACCTCCAGAGTAGCCTGCAAATCCGAATCGGAAGTGTACGCTTTCTGGATGCCTACGCGGGTAAGATTACCCGTTTTTTCCGTATAGGGTTCATAGCCGGCCTCGAAGAGGCGCTTGACCATGCCCTCGGCGTTTTGCTCATTCCCATAAGCCCCCAGGGCAATAATAAAATAGCGCTGTCCGGGAGCAGCGGTGGGCCCTTCGGTATCGGGTTCAGCAGGGGCAGTAGTGGGGTCCTCGCCGATATAGCTGTCATCAATGAGGAGGTCATCGTCTTCGCCGGAAGTATCGGCGGGTTGTTCCATCGAGGGGCTGACGTTGATGCGGGAGGTGGGTAAAGTCCCCGTTTCAGGATCTTTGCCCGGACGGTTGAATAAAAGAAAGTAGATGGCCACCACCACCACTACCACCGCCAGTCCGATGATAACCGCCAGCCCGTTGCCGAAAAGCCGGCTGAAGAAGGTGCGCATGTCTTTCATCGCCGGCCGGGGCGGGGGCTTGGGCGTAGCTACCGGCTTTACCGCCGGCCGCTCGGCCCGGGATACGGGATAGAAATGTACGATGGGGAGGCCATAGGAATCCGTATTGAAGTTGGTGCCGTCGGCCAGAAACTGCAGGTTGTTTTCATAATCTTTATACAAACGGCCCACTTTGGGAAAAACGACAATCTCCCGCCGGGCAATCGCCTCACGGACTTTTTGAACGTAGTCGTCCACCGCCTGCCTCGCCTCCCCGAGGGAGAGCTGATGCTTGTCGCGAATGTATTCCGCCAGCAGGCCATCATCCACCACCAGGTTGCCATTGAAATTGAGGCCCTTGGCCGGGGGGT
Source organism: Lewinellaceae bacterium (assembly GCA_020636215.1). Taxonomy (GTDB): domain Bacteria; phylum Bacteroidota; class Bacteroidia; order Chitinophagales; family Saprospiraceae; genus JACJYE01. The sequence goes on along the minus strand of JACJYG010000005.1, from coordinate 17,428 downwards.
GCAACTCGCCCTGCACCTGGTCGGAAAAAGCGGGCTTGTAACGGGCCACAAAGCCCCCCAATCCAGGTATATTCACCGAATTGTGGTCGAATAACAGATCGCCGATGTAGGCGCCAACGTCGATTTCCATATCTGCTGCTTTTGATATCCTTAGCTGTAGGGCTATATTGTTATATTGTTGGGCGCTTCTGAGATAGCCATTTAGCCATCCAGCCATTTAACCGGCTCATCAGAGACAGTCCGCCATTCCCCCAAGGTTCCTTACAAATGTCCGGTTTTCTGCTCTACCAAACCAGCCGGGAGAGGACATTATTTCACCAAAATCGCTAAAATAGGGCTGTTTTTTGGGCTTTTTGTCATTTTTTGCCCCGCTTTGGAGGTGTTGTGGAAAAAGGCTTTGAATTGCCTACCTTTGCTGGAACGCTTGTCCGGCTCGCAGAGATGGGGCGGGTTGATAAGTTTAGGAGTTTATAGGTTGAAACCCTGAGGGAACCCCCTCAACTTATAAACTTATAAACTTCTAAACTTCTAAACTTCTAAACTTTTAACCTTTCACCCCCTCAACCGTTCTTTAAATGCCGTGTTTAGCATTTTTATAATGATATCCACAGCCCCAAGCGCCGCAGGTTGAGGATTTATAATAGCTATTCACATGCCAGGGGGAGCTTGGCTCCGCTTAAGTCAGAATCTTCTGTGCCCATCTGACACCAGGCGTAAGGGACATCTCTCGGCTGCGGGTTAAGATTAATAAGCGAAGGCTGCGTCTTTTTCACGATAAGTCAGAGAGTTGCAGCCTTTCGCCAGACTCCGGCTGCGGGGACAACGACCGTCATCCACTGGCGATCGTGCAATTCCAATCAGAGACTTGTATTTAGCCGTTTCGGGACGCAGCTCAAGAACATATTGATTTTTCCCGCAGCACTAGAGACTTGCAGGTTCAGCCGTTTCGCCCGTACGGGCTCCGGTAAACAAACTTTCGAGCAAACAACCAACTAACCACCATTCACCATAGCAAAATGTCAATCCAGGAAATCCTCCAGCAACGCATTATGGTCATCGACGGGGCAATGGGCACCATGATCCAGCAGTACCGCCTCAGCGAAGCAGATTACCGCGGCGAGCGCTTCGCCGACTGGCATAAGGACATCAAGGGTAACAACGACCTGCTATCCATCACCCAGCCGCACATCATCGAGCCATCCACAGCTCTACCTCGACGCAGGGGCGGATATTATTGAGACCAACACCTTCAACGGTACCCGCATCTCCCTGGCGGACTATGGCATGGAGGAACTAGCCTACGAGATCAACCTCGAATCGGCCCGCATTGCGCGGCGGGCGGTGGAGGAGTATAGTAAAAAAACGCCCGACAAGCCCCGCTTCGTCGCTGGCGCCCTGACCACCAACCGCACCTACCCTTTCGCCCGATGTCAACAACCCCGGCTTCCGCGCCGTTTCCTTTAACGATCTGCGCGACGCCTACTACGAGCAGGCAAAGACTGATGGACGGCGGCGCCGACCTGCTGCTGATCGAGACCATCTTCGATACCCTCAACGCCAAGGCCGCCCTTTTCGCTATCGACACCCTTTTTGAAGAAAGGTACGCAAGCTGCCCATCATGATCTCGGGGACCATCACCGACGCCAGCGGGCGCACCCTCTCCGGACAGACGGTGGAGGCTTTCTGGATCTCCGTCAGCCACATGCCGCTGCTGAGCGTGGGGCTCAACTGCGCCCCGGCGCCGAGGAAATGCTATGTACCTGGAAGATTTATCGGCTATCGCCAACTGCTACGTCAGCGCCTACCCCAATGCCGGGCTGCCCAATGAATTCGGCGAGTATGACCAGACGGCGGAGCAGATGCGGGAATACATCCGCGATTTCGCGAAAAGCGGTTTCGTCAACCTCATCGGCGGCTGTTGCGGCACTACACCCGCCCACATCCAGCTGATGGCCGAAGCAGTGGAAGGGTTGCCGCCCCGCCAGATCCCTGCATTGCCGGGATATACCATGCTCAGCGGCATGGAGCCCCTCATCATCCGCCCCGACACCAATTTCGTCAACGTCGGAGAGCGCACCAACGTCACCGGCTCCCGGAAATTCGCCCGCCTCATCAAATCGGGCGACCTTAACGAAGCCCTCAGCGTGGCCCAGCATCAGGTGGAAGGCGGCGCCCAGATCCTTGACGTCAATATGGATGAAGGCCTGCTCGATTCCAAAAAGGCAATGGTGGACTTCCTGCACCTTGTCATGTCGGAACCCGATATCGCCAAGCTGCCCATCATGATCGACTCCTCCAAGTTTGAGGTCATCGAAGCGGGCTTGCAGTGCGTGCAGGGGAAATGCATCGTCAACTCCATCTCCATGAAAGAAGGGGAAGCGGAGTTCATCCGCCAGGCCAAACTCGTGCGCCGCTACGGCGCCGCCGTGGTGATGGACTCGACGAGCAGGCCTATAGACACCGTCGAGCGCAAGGTCAGCATCTGTGTGCGCGCCTACAAAATCCTCACCGAACAGGTGGGCTTCAAGCCCGAGGACATCATTTTCGACCCCAATATCTTCGCCGTCGCTACCGGCATCGAAGAGCACAACGAATACGCCCTTAACTTCATCGACGCCACCCGGGAGATCAAAGCCCGCTGCCCGGGCGCCAAGATCAGCGGCGGGGTGAGCAACATCAGCTTCTCCTTCCGCGGCAACGACAAGGTGCGCGATGCCATGCACTCGGCTTTCCTCTACCACGCCATACAGTGGATGGACATGGGCATCGTCAACGCCGGCATGGTCGAAGTATACGAAGAGATCCCCAAAGACCTGCTGGAACGGGTGGAAGATGCTCTTCAACCGCCGCCCCGACGCCACCGAGCGCCTCACCGAATTCGCCGAGCACCTCAAAGGCGATAGCACCGCACCGTCAAAGGACCTGGAATGGCGCGACTGGTACCTGGGCAGCGCATCGAGCACGCCCTGGTGCGCGGCATCACCGATTTTATTGAAGAAGATACTGAGGAAGCCCGGCAGGAACTGCTCAACCCCTGCTGTCATCGAAGGCCCGCTGATGGACGGCATGAACGTGGTGGGCGACCTCTTCGGCTCCGGCAAGATGTTCCTGCCACAGGTGGTGAAAAGCGCCCGCGTGATGAAAAAGGCGGTACTACCTCACCCCTACATTGAAGCCCAGAAAGCACTGGACGGCGGCGACGGCAATAACACCAAAGCTACGCATCCTGATGCTACGGTGAAGGGCGACGTACACGACATTGGTAAGAACATCGTGGGCGTGGTGCTGGCTGCAACAACTACGAGATCATCGACATGGGCGTGATGGTGCCCGCCGATAAGATCCTCCGCAAAGCCCGCGAGGTGGGCGCCGACATCATCGACCTGAGCACCTGATCACCCCTTCCTCGACGAGATGGTGCACGTGCTGGGAGATGGAGCGCGAAGGCTTCACCATCCGCTGCTCATCGGCGGCGCTACGACGTCCAAGACGCATACCGCTGTGAAAGTAGAGCCCCAGTATTCCGACCGGTGGTGCACGTACCGACGCCTCCGCGCCGTCGGCGTACCAGCAACCTGCTCAGCGAGGACGAGGGCAGCCGCAGCAATTACATCCTGGACATTAAACAAGACTACGCCCGGGTACGCGAACTTCGCGGCAACCGGCAGTCATCTAAGAAATACCTTACGCTCAAACAAGCCCGCGCCAACAAGCTTACTTTCGATTGGGATAACTACACCCCACCCCGCCCCAAATTCCTGGGCGTCAAGGTTTTCGACAACTACCCCTGGAAGAGCTGACGGACTACATCGACTGGACGCCCTTCTTTAGTAGTTGGCAACTGGTCGCAAGTTCCCGCCATCCTCGACGACGAGGTGGTGGACCACGATACCGCAAGCTCTACAACGACGCCCGGAGCATGCTCCGCCAGATTATCGACGAGGGCTGGCTGCAGACCGGGCGGTCTTCACCTTTTCCTGCCAATACGGTCAATGACGATGATATTGAGGTGTATACGGATGAGCAGCGCATGGAAGTGAAAGCGCGGCTGCATATGCTGCGGCAACAGAACCAGAAGGCGCCGGGCTGGCCAACTATGCGCTGAGTGACTTCGTTGCTCCAGCCCCCCCCGTCCCCCCCGAAGGGGGGGTGAGTGCGAGGGGTGCCGCTGTAGCGCTCTCCGGGATGCTCTTCCCAAGCGTTCCCTCCCCTTCGGGGAGGGTCAGGGAGGGGCTTTTCTCCCCCCCTTTGGGGGGGACGGGGGGGGCTGGGTATCAGACGGCAGACCCTATCGCGTATGGGCGCCTAAAAGAATTTGCGAAGCAGCAAAAAGACAATCCAACGGATGCTGAAAAGGCACTTTGGCAAAACCTTCGGAACAAAGCGCTTGAAGGGTACAAATTCCGCAGGCAGCATATCATAGACCGGTTTATTGCCGATTTTATCTGCCTGAAGCAACGGTTGATCATTGAGGTGGATGGCGGAATACACCAGTTACCCGATGTCAAATGGAACGATGAGGCCAGGACGTTGCGACTGAATGAGTTGGGGTTCCACGTGCTGCGCTTTACGAATGAAGAAGTGCTGGGAAATATGGAGGGGGTGCTGAAAAGTATCTTGGCAGCATTGGTAGCCTCCCCCCAGCCCCCTCCAAAGGAGGGGGAGTTGGGCTCCGCTCCGGCTACAGGGGAGGAGTTCCGCTTCGGCACTCCCTCCCCTTTGGGTAGGGCTGGGGAGGGGCTAACAGCAGCAACTCCCCCCCCTCCTTCGGAGGGGTCGGGAGGCTGGGGCTTGACTACGTAGGCGCCTTTGCCGTGACCACCGGCATCGGCATTGAGCCGCACGTCAAACGCTTCGAGGAGCAGCACGACGACTACCACGCCATCCTGCTGAAGGCCTGGCGGACCGCCTGGCGGAGACTGTACGAGCGCCTCCACGAGCGGGTGCGCCGGGAGTTCTGGGGCTATGCCGCCGATGAGGCTTTAGATAACAATGCGCTCATCTCCGAGAAGTACCAGGGCATCCGCCCCGCCCCGGGCTACCCGGCTTGTCCGGAGCACACCGAGAAGCGGACTCTCTGGCAACTGCTGGACGTGGAAAACAATACGGTATGATCCTGACGGAAAGCTGCGCCATGTACCCGGCTACTCGGTCAGCGGTGGTACTTCAGCCACCCGAATCAAATACTTTACTGTACAGATCAGCAAGGACCAGATAGAGGATTATGCGGAACGCAAAGGGATGCACGTGGAGGAGGTGGAACGGTGGCTGGCGCCGGTGTTGAATTACGATGTGTAAGCCCCTAGCCCTAGCCCCCGAAGGATATCCACGCTGTCTGTACCGATTCTCAGGATTAGAAGATTACCTGGATTTTGATTAGCGGGATGGGACAGCAGCTGTCCTGAGCTACGCTCCAATCCTGGTAATTTAAATCGTGGTAATCCGATCAATCCTTTAATCCCGGTTCGGAACAGCAGGGGTTTAACTCCCCTGTCCCCTCTTGTCGCTTTAGAGTACCAGGAAGAGGGGAAATGCCTGGAGCTACGTCCTAATCATGGTAATTTAAATCGTGGTAATCCACCGTAAGCCGAAGCCTTACCGCTTTCGTTACAAACTTCAGCGGGCGGAGGGCGAGGGCTTATGCGAATCGGGAGAATCTCGGTTCGGAGAAGCGGGATTTACCGATGTAGCATTTGGCATTTTTCATAAGAATTATTCCTAATTAAGGCTTATACTATCTTCGTAATGGCATTCGCTAAAGCCTTTCCTGCACCAATGCAGATGCAGGTAAACAATCAGGAATGTTTAACCGCCTCTTTGGTAAGGCTCATTCCTTGCGATACAGCCCTCTGCTATCTTCCAGATCCCTTCTCTGGAATGGCCTTGTCTTTTCGGTGTACATCGAAAATGTATCTTTGTTTGGAATAGGTCCGGGGCAACTGACGGAGAAAATTACATAAAAACAAAAACCGGAAAAATGAAAAGAATAGCGACTCTTTTGTTCTCCTTGGCTTTCCTTACACTTTTAAGCCCCACGGGGCAGGCTGCCAATTATGTGTGGACCGGCTCGGTCGACAATCAATGGAATATAGCGGGTAATTGGCTGAGAGGGGCAGTCTAACAGCCATTTTGCCTGGGGCTGGAGATGCCGTAACCATCAACGGCTCCGGCGCGCCAAATGACATTCCTATGTTAGCCAACGCGGTAAACATACAGTCGCTAACCATCTCCGGTGGAGCCTGACCTCAACAGTTATAGCCTTTCAACATCAATTTCAATAGTGATATCGGGGAACTATAAACGGCAGTGCGATGATGAATGTAAAATTAGCTACCAGCGGTTTTTAACTATAACTGGCGGAACCTTCACTGCAGTCGATATCGATACGGGAAATTTTTCAAAATTGCAAGGCGCTATCTTCACTACGGATGTCACCATTAATAAAACCGGCACAGGAAACGCGGCAAACCTTGGCGATGGGATGACTTATCAAGGCGCCTTTACCTTTACCAATGCCGGCGGAAATACCCGCTTCGGTCGGGATGCGTACAATACCTATCTGGGGAACGCCTCCTTTAGCTCTGCCGGAGGAGACCTCTATGTCGGCGAAGGCTTCACCAGCACCATCGACGGGAACCTGAGCGTCAACCATACCGGCAGCGGCCAGATATTAATTGGGACGTCCGGTGGCGGCGCTACGGTTGGCGGAGCCTTCTCCGTTTCCACTTCCGGCAGCCGAGTACTACTGAACAATTTAACCGAAGGAACCGCCGGCGCCGACATTTCCCTCAGCGGGTTATCCAATTTCGATGCGGATAATTGTTCCTTTAAATCCAACCTTTCCGTGTCGGCCACCACAGTGGGCAGTATTACCGGCTCTACCTTTGCCGGCGCGGCCAATTCCTTTACGGCGAATAACATCACTGAAGTGAATACCTCTGTGTTCGGTACACCGGGGGACGGCGGCAGCACCACTTTCACAAAAAACACCGGCACCAACAATCCCTGGGATGGCGGCAATACCTTTAACCATGAGGTCACCTTCAACCGAAATTCCAGTTCGGCCTGGCGGCTGGGCGTCACCACTGGAAATACATTCGAAGGTAATGTGACGATCAATAACAATAACTCCGGAAGTTTTTATTTCTCGGATACCGACTCTCAGTTCAAAGGCAACCTGGCGCTCAACGGTAATGCCAGCAGCGCCAACGGGCCGGTTACTTTCAACGGCTCTTCTGCGCAAGAGATCACCGGCGTCGACGGCTGGACGATCCCCACCCTGAATCTGGACAACAGCAACGGCCTGGCCATCAACCCCTCCCTTATCATTACCAGCGCCCTAAACTTCACTTCCGGCATCGTCACCATGGGAGGAAGCAGCGTTCTGTCGTTTGCCGGAGGCTCCATTTCCGGCGCCGGCGCCGGCAAATTTATCGATGGCGCTATACAAAAGCGAGGGCAAACCTCCGTAACTAATTTTACCTACCATGTGGGCGACAATGGTTTCTACGCACCCCTCTCCTTTACTACCTCCAATGCGGGGGGCACACCCTGGGTCACGGTGCAGTATATCCACTCCGCGGCGCCGGGCACGCCTGCATCGCCCCTGGAAACCGTCAGCCAGGCGGAACACTGGACGCTGCTGGCCATAAACACCAATATTGCGAATACGGCCGTCACCCTGCCCTACTCGTCAGGAAGCCAAAGCGGCCTCATCGGCGACCGTTCCGACTTGCGGGTAGCGCGTACTTCCGATAATGGTGTTACCTGGGAAAACCTGGGCGGCACAGCGCCAGGCTTACCCAGTGGCACGATTACCGGCTCGGCAATGACCTATACAGATGGAACATCGTACATCATCACCCTGGCCTCCGTTAACGAAATCAGGTCGCCCCTACCGGTTAACCTGGTTTATTTTGACGGCCGGGCCGAAGGCGATCAGGTAAGGCTAAAATGGGGTACCGCTACGGAGCTCAACAACGATTACTTCCAGGTAGAGCGCAGCACCGACGGCAGAACCTTCCAGGAGCTCGGCCGCGTGCAAGGCGCCGGCACGACCCTGGAGCCACAAGAGTATTCTTTCATCGACGAAAAGCCCCTGCGCGGCATCAACTACTACCGCCTCCGGCAGGTGGATTTTGACGGGGCAGTGGAGTACCACAAGGTCATCAGTGTAGAATACAAAGGCAAGTCCTCGGCTATTGGTGTCTCGGCTTTCCCCAATCCCGCCAATGAAATGCTGCACACGAGCTGGCTGGGCTCCTCCGAGCAGCCAACGACACTGCGGGTGCTGGATATGACGGGGCGGCAGGTGGCGCAGTATCAGGCGCCAGCGGGTACGGCCAACTTTGAGGTGCCGCTGGACCGGCTGCAGGCTGGCTTGTATCTGCTGGAGGTACGGCAGGGATCAGCGGTGGAGGTGGTGAGGTTTCGGAAGGGGTAGCCCCCCCCGTCCCCCCCGAAGGGGGGGTGGGAGAAGCCCCCTCGATTCTCTGCTCCTCCTGGCAGTCCCCTCCCCTTTGGGGAGGGCTAGGGAGGGGCTTGAGAGAGCCCCCTCTGTCCGTACCTTCCAGGCTCAATCCGGGAGGGTACGGACATCTCCCCCGAAGGGGGAGAATTGCCCGGCTTTCCTATGACTCCTGGCAATTCCCTCCCCTTTGGGGAGGGCTAGGGAGGGGCTTGAGCCCCCTCTGTCCGTACCTGCTAGGCTGAAGCTCAGGAGGTACGGCGATATTGGTGCAGCTCTGATCCCAGTAATCCCTTAATCCGATAAATCCCGGTTCGGAACAGCAGCGCCTAATCCCGGTTTAGACAGCCAAGCCGATACCCCGCCCCTGTCAGCTACCTAACCGTTCTCTGATAAAAACCCACCGTTTCCTTGTCATTTCCGCAATTCTATCTTATTTTGCAAATCTATTGGAGCCATCCAAATATGCCATGAGAATGCGGAACGCCTTCAGCATTCCCAAAAAAAGGTCTGATACACTTTTGAATTCCCCTTTTGACAAGATTCCCCGCCCCCATTCAGACAGCCATGGAGGCTGCTGTTCCGGTATGAGATAATCGGATAGAAAAAAATTCTCCTAACTAAAAAAGGCGGTGGCGCCCGAAGGCAGGCTATTTGCCTGCTGCCAGGTATTTCCTTCAGGAGAGCGGTGTTTTTTTTCAACCTAATTCAAAACATTCAACTATGAAAAAACTAAGACTACTACTTATCTGTATTGGAATTTTTCCCGTTTTAATACACGCACAATCGGCAGGAGATTTCCGATCAAAAACGGCTGGTGCATTCAGCAACAAACAGCATTGGGAAACATATAATGGAACAACCATGACCTGGGAAGATGCAAGCGCCACTCCTACTTCTGCCGATGGTGTAATCACCATTTCTCACGTTATGGAGTTAAATCAGGATAAAACACTGGATCAACTTGTCATCACAGCAAGCGGTTCGCTTCAAACGGGGAATATGGTTGCACTGACCATAAATAATGGCTCGGGTACCGATTTCCAAATTTTCGGTACTTTCTATAATTTTTCGAATGTTCCTGTGGGTATCAATTCTGGAGTGGTTGTCAGTGTAGAACCTGGGGGAAGGATCAATACGGATGCCGGAGCCTCCATCAACGTCGCATCTAGTGGGGCTCTTTCTATGGCCGGCAACAGTGTATTAGATGGTGCTGGAGTCTTTACATTAAGCACAGGCGCTACACTGGAAATAGGCTCAATAAATGGCATTTCTGCCAGTGGAGCCCTAGGCAATATCCAAAATACTGGTGCACGCACCTTCAACGCCAGCGCCAACTACACCTACATCGGCACCGCAGCCCAGTCCACCGGCACCGGCTTACCCACCGCCCTCACAGGAGAACTGAAGATCAATAATACCGGCGCCGGCACCACCCTGACTGCCGCCACAGCCATCTCTCACCCCGGCCACCTCAATCTGACGGATGGCAATCTGATCACTATTCCGAACCTCCTGACTTTGGGTGATGACGTCACCGTCCAGAACAGCTCCGCGGATTCTTTTGTGGATGGGCCACTAAAAAAGGTGGGAAATGATGCCTTTACCTTCCCTATCGGAGATGCCGGTAAGTTTGCGCAACTGGGAATTAGTGCACCGGCAGCTATCACCGATGAATTCACCGCTGAATACTTTCGGGTACCTTATACGAATGTGGACAATTTTGAAATGACCATGACCCGGGTCAGCAAAATAGAACACTGGATACTGGACCGTACCGCCGGAACTAGCGATGTGAAAGTTACCCTACACTGGGACAAAGGGTCCACGACCAGCGGCATTACGGATATTTCAACCCTCGTTGTTGCCCGATATGATGATATGGGCATGCCTGCTGAATGGAAAAATGAAGGATTATCTTTCCGAACTGGAGACGAGATCTCCGGGAGGATCACCTCTTTCAATGCGATTTCGAATTTCAGCCCATTCACCTTTGGCGCCACCACCGCCGCCAACCCCCTGCCCATCGAACTCACCAACTTTTCGGGCTCCGTCAAAGGGCAGGCCATCCAGCTCCTCTGGTCCACCGCCACCGAGCAAAACAACGACTACATGGCCGTCGAGCGCTCCGCCGACGGCAGAACCTTCCAGGAACTCGGCCGGGTGCAAGGCGCCGGCACTACCCTGGAGCCTCAGGAGTACACTTTCCTCGATGAAAAGCCCCTGCGCGGCCTCAACTACTACCGCCTCCGGCAGGTGGATTTTGACGGGGCAGTGGAGTACCACAAGGTTATTAGCGTAGAATTTAACGGCAAGGGCTCGGCCATTGGCGTGTCGGCCTTCCCTAATCCGGCCAACGAGATGCTGTACGCCAGCTGGGCGGCTTCCACGGAGCAACCGGCTACACTGCGGGTATTGGATATGACGGGGCGGCAGGTGGCGCAGTATCAGGCGCCAGCGGGTACGGCCAACTTTGAGGTTCCGCTGGACCGGCTGCAGGCTGGCTTGTATATGCTGGAGGTACGGCAGGGATCATCGGTGGAGGTGGTGAGGTTTCGGAAGGGGTAAAAGCCCCCCCCGTCCCCCCCGAAGGGGGGGTGGGAGAAGCCCCCTCGATTCTCTGCTCCTCTTGGCAGTCCCCTCCCCTTTGGGGAGGGCTAGGGAGGGGCTTGAGAGAGCCCCCTCTGTCCGTACCTTCCAGGCTCAATCCGGGGGGTACGGACATGAGGCTGTCTCAAAAGTCGCCTGCCGGTGCTGAAAATCGGTCAAAAGTCCGTATTTTAAAGACATGAAAGAGCCAACTCCTCCTCATGGAAAAAAGAAGCGCCACAACCAGGTGACCTTCAAGCCCTATGTCCAGAATCAAGCCTGGCTGCTGCCCCCCACGCTTGAAGAACTTATTCCGGAGGGGCACCTGGTGCGCTTAGTCAACGATGCGATAGAAGGCATGGACCTGGAGCCTATATTGAATACCTATGAAGGTGGGGTAGCAGCACCTACCACCCTCGGATGATGCTCAAAGGGCCTTTGGTGTATGGCTATGTTGACAAGCGTTATTCATCGCGCGACATAGAGAAAGCGCTACAAGAGAACCTGTGCTACATGTGGCTATGCGGGATGCAAAAGCCCGACCACAACACCTTGAACCGTTTTCGCAATTCCCGGCTCAAGCAGACAGTCAAGGCTGTATTTGCCCATGTATTGGCAATGCTGGTGGAACAAGGCTACGTCCGGTTGGAAGAATATTATGTTGATGGCACGAAGCTAGAGTCGGTTGCCGGGCGGTACACTTATGTATGGGCAAAGAATGTCGAGCGTTACAAAGCGTACCTGCTGGAGAAGATCGCCCAGGTCATCGAACAAATAGAAGTACCAATGAACATACCGAGGCAGAAGCAGCTAAGGAACAAGCCAAGGCTGCCCAGCCGGCTGTTAGTGATAGTGAGGCGCTTCAAGAAACAATTGAACGTTTAAACAAAGCGCTCAAGGAGCAACTGGGGAAAACAAAAAGCTGAGCAAGCAATTGGAAAAGCTCCAGCAGGAGCACCTGCCCAAACTGCAATCCTACGAGGAGCAGGAAGCGATATTAGCGGCCCGCAGTTCCTATTCAAAGACGGACCCGGACGCTACCTTCATGCGCACTAAAGAGGATCATTTGGGCAAGTACCAGTTAAAGCCATGCTACAACTTGCAACTGGGTACGGAGAACCAGTTTGTCATCAATTACACGGTGCACCAGACACCTTCCGACATGGCTGTTTTCACCGAGCATATGGACGACACGTTCCAAGTCTTGAGTCCATCGGCGCCCCACAGCCTAAAAGGATTGGCGGCGATGCCGGCTACGGCTGTGAACAGGCTTATGAATACCTGGAAGAAAAGCGTACCTGAAGCCTACCTCAAATACCCAGGCTTTGACCGGGAACAAAACGGGAAGGCAGATGCCAACCCTTTTTATTACACGAACTTATACTACAACGCCGAACAGGATTACTATGTCTGCCCAATGGGGCAACGCATGGCTCTTGTACAAGTGTGCGAGGAAAAAACGCAAGCAGGCTATCCGCATAAAATTCACGTTTACCAAGCTCAGCGCTGTGAGGGCTGCCCTTTGAGAGGCATGTGCCATAAAGCTAAAACGGACCGTATCATACGGGTTAATCAACGAAACGCACGATACCGCCAGCAAGCACGCCAGCGCTTGAATTCGCTCAGAGGAATCCGAATGCGCCAAAACGAGGCATTGATACAGAACCAGTCTTCGGCCACATCAAGCAGTGCCGAGGCTTCCGGCGCTTCTTGCTGACTGGCTTGGAAGGCGTAAGCACCGAGTCGGGCCTGTTGGCTATTGCCCATAACCTTAGAAAATGGTGGGCAACCTTGAATAAGCCTGTCCAAGATGCGCCGCTGCCGCCAGCTCAAAGCGTTCAAGCCAACCAAATGGGCCAAAAAACGAGCCAATGGCAGCTGTTTTTTGAAAAAATGGCCTTTCCCAAAGCTTTTTCGACTTTTGACCAATTTTCAATGAACTTGCTGTCACCTCTTACCATGGCTGCCCTGAGCTGGGGGAGCCCCGGCGGTAGCGACTTTTGAGACAGCCTCCAGTCCCTGATCCTCCGCGCCGCCTGGCAATTCCCTCCCCTTGGGGGAGGGCTAGGGAGGGGCTTAAGCCCCCTCTGTCCGTACCTGCTTGGCTGAAGCTCAGGAGGTACGGACATCTCCCCCGAAGGGGGAAACAAGCCTGGATTGGCTTTGACGTCTGGCAATTCCCTCCTCTTTGGGGAAGGCCAAGGAGGGGCTTGAGCCCGGTTTGGAAAAGCAGCGCCCTTGCGCCCAAAATAATTCACACCCTCTCGCATTACAATTCCACTTTTCCAGCTTAATTTTATCCTGGCATCGACGAGGTATGACACAGCTCAATATCCGGGCCGTTGGATATTAATGCAGGTATCCCCTTCAACCTGCAGCGGCATCCAATTGATCCTTGCGTTGCAGCGAATTTCCTTTTCGCAAAAATGCACATCAACCTAATTCCAGAAAACAGCTTATCCGGTTAACCAATTGACTTCACATGGCTTCCCAGGCATAGAGGGAAGCCTTTAAGAGCGGTAAAAACGTATGCCCTTGAGCAAAGTAACGGGCAACCCAAAGGAGAAAACTACGACTTTTAAAATAATCATACCATGACAAAACTACTACTTATCAGGATGAGCCTTATCATCCCAAAACGCGCTGCTTTTGTTTTCCTGATCGCTAATCTGTTATTTCTGGGCGCCGCCCTTGGACAGAAAACCTGGGACCGCGGCGGCGGCAACAACAACTGGAGCGACGCCGCTAACTGGAACCCCGATGGCTTGCCTACTGCAATGGATGACGTCATTATTCCCGATAATTTTACCGTAAACGTAAATATTCCTGGCGTCTGTAAGAGCCTCTTACTGCAAAGTGGCCCAAACAACACCATACTTTCTATCGACAACGGCCAAAGCCTCACCGTATCCGGAGGGATAGTACTCGAAGCCCCGACGGCCAATAACAGGCGAAAAAGACTAAATGTAAATACCGCCACTTTGAGCTGCGCCTCCATTACCATGGCGGCTACCGGCAACAATAACAGAGACTGTGATGTCAGAATAACAACCGGCACCGTGACCGTTTCCGGAGACATTACGATGAATGGCGCCTCTGATGAAAATGCTATGCGTTTTCGCAATTCCGGCGCCGGAACACTGAACATCGGCGGCAGTATGGCCGGCGGAAATTTTATCCATACCAACGGCAGCACGGTCAATTACAATGGCGCCGGCCCGCAAAGTGTCAAAGGAGATACTTATGGTAATCTCACCTTTTCGGGTGGTGGCTTAAAAACACTGGCGGGCACCACTACTGTAAACAGGGTATGTACATTCAACCTCGGCATCGTAAATTCAACGGCTGCAAATACCCTTATCTTTGGCAATAACGGATCCGTCTCCGGTGGTAGCAATAACAGCCATGTTAATGGGCCGGTAAGAAGAAATTCCAACAGCATTTTTACTTTCCCTACCGGAAATGCCGGTAAATATGCGCCGATCACAATTTCTGCAAGTTCGTCCGATTTCACGGCACAATATTTTAACACTGCCCCGACTCAGGGCAGCGGTACCGGGATCGATCACGTCAGCAGTACAGAATATTGGCAATTAACCCGTAATAATGGTGGAAACCAGGTGACTGTCACCCTGAGTTGGAACTCCGCCGAGCGTAGCGGCTTGGTCACCGACTTGACTGCGTTGCGGGTTGCCCGGTACCTCAGCGGAACAAACTATGCAAATATGGGTGGCTTTGGGGTAGGTACGACAGCTGCCGGTACGATCACCAGTACGGCCACTTCCCCAAATGACAATACTACCTGGTTGTACACCCTGGGCTCTTCTCTTGCCCTGCCCGTCAACCCCCTGCCCATCGAACTCACTTCCTTTAGCGGCAGGCAGGAAGCCCAAAATATTCTCCTCCTCTGGTCCACCGCCACCGAGCAAAACAACGACTACATGGCCGTCGAGCGCAGCGCCGATGGCAAAACCTTCCAGGAACTCGGCCGGGTGCAAGGCGCCGGCACTACGCTGGAGCCGCAGGACTACAGCTTCCTCGACGAAAAGCCCCTGCGCGGCCTCAACTACTACCGGCTTCGGCAGGTGGATTTTGACGGGGCAGTGGAGTACCACAAGGTCATCAGCGTAGAATTCTACGGCAAGGGCTCGGCCATTGGCGTGTCGGCCTTCCCCAATCCGGCCAACGAGATGCTGCACACGAGCTGGCTGGGCTCCACCGAGCAGCCGACAACGCTACGGGTGCTGGATATGATGGGGCGGCAAATAGCGTTGTATCAGGCGCCGGCGGGTACGGCCAACTTTGAGGTTCCGCTGGACCGGCTGCAGGCGGGCTTGTATCTGCTGGAGGTTCGGCAAGGATCAGCGGCGGAGGTGGTGCGGTTCCGCAAAGAGTAGCCCCCTCTGTCCGTACCTTCCAGGCTCAATCCGGGGGGTACGGACATCTCCCCCGAAGGGGGAGACAGTCCCTGATCCTCCGCGCCGCCTGGCAATTCCCTCCCCTTCGGGGAGGGCTAGGGAGGGGCTTTAATCCTGGTTCGGAACAGCCAAGGCCAAATTATTTATCTTTGCCCTCCATTCGAACCACTTCCCCTTTCAGTGGTTAAGAAGCTGTTTGAATCTGACACTTCGATTTTGTTATAGCCCTTTTTGAGCCACTCTTCGTTGGCAAAATCCTCATTTAGCTACGGCTAAACTCCGGTTTTGCCGCCTCGATTGGCTCAAAAATCATCAATAACAAATTTCAAAAGCCAAATTCAAACAGCTTCTAATTGGACAAGGAAAAAGATCACATGGACCAGGCCAACACCAAACCATCTACCCCCAAAGCTATCCGCATCGAGGAGTACGAATACCAGCTACCCGACGCGCGCATCGCCCGCTTCCCCCTGGAGCAGCGCGACGCTTCGAAGCTGCTACTCTACAAAGGCGGCCAACTCGGGCATACCGGATTTCGGGAACTCCACCACCACCTGCCGGAAGGTGCGCTCTACTGTTCAACGACACCAAAGTCATCCACGCTCGGCTGCACTTTGAGCTGCCTAATGGCGCGGCATTGGAGATCCTCTGCCTGGAACCCTGGCGCCGGCGGAATACCAGCTGAACTTCAGCCACAGCGTACCAGTGCGCTGGAAATGCCTGGTAGGCGGCAACCGAAAATGGAAAGATGGTGCAGTGAAAAAGGAGATCGATACCCCGCAAGGGAAAGTGCTCCTGGAAGCTACCCGCCTGGGCCGCAGCGCTGATGCCTTCGATATTCAATTCGAATGGGATGCCCCTACCCTATCCTTCGGCGAACTGCTCGCTCTGGCCGGCATCATCCCCCTGCCCCCCTACCTCAAGCGCGACAACGCGCCCAGCGACGAAGAGCGCTACCAAACCGTCTACGCCCGCGAACAAGGCTCCGTGGCCGCGCCTACTGCCGGACTCCACTTTACCGAAGCTGTTTTTCAGGACCTGGATGACAAGGGCATCCAACGGGCATTCACTACCCTGCACGTCGGCGCCGGCACCTTCAAGCCGGTCAAAGCAGAAACCATGGCCGGCCACCATATGCACGAGGAGAGCCTCTTTGTACAGCGAAACACGCTGCAGCTTATTCTCGAAGCCGTGGAAGCCCGCCGGCCCATCATCCCGGTGGGTACGACGAGTTTGCGGGTGTTGGAAAGCCTGTTCTGGGGGGGAGCTTGGATTAGAAGTGGGAAGGTTTACCCGAACGCGAGTGCAACGAGTGGGCGGGCGAAAAGTTTACCCGGCCAAGAGACGGGAACAAGCGGAAGGGGGAAGGGCGCCGTACATTCCGACATCCCATTTCCGACTTCCCACTTAGCCCTACGCGTTTCCCAATGGGCGCCATACGAAGCCCAGGCTCAACTAAGCGGCGCAGAAGCCCTGCGAGCTTTACTCGACGCCATGGACGCCAACGGACAGGAGGCCCTGGAAGGACACACCCAACTGCTCATCGCCCCCGGCTATACTTTCCGCCTGGCGAGTGGATTGATCACCAACTTCCACCAGCCGCGCAGCACCCTGCTGCTGCTCATCGCCGCTATGGTGGGCGACAACTGGCGCCGCATCTACCAGTACGCACTGGACAATGATTTCCGCTTCTTAAGTTATGGGGATAGTAGTTTGTTGCTACCCTAAGGGTAGGAGGCCCGCATCCGCAGGTAAAGGAGGCCAAGATGAAAAAACAACCTTAAAAAATCCTGGTAATCTATTAATCCTAAAAATCCCGGTTCAGAAACAGCCCGGCCTCCCTGACTCTCCTGTCCCTGCAACTGAAGACTGAAGTACTGGCATTCTGATAACTGGCATACTGATTCCTACTCCGCTTCCAGTTCTGCAATAATCTCCTGCACCCGCTCCACCG